>NZ_AP021900.1:0-4800000 GCF_018325865.1 Pseudomonas sp. St386 | reverse complement strand
GTGGATGCCTTGGCAGTCAGAGGCGATGAAAGACGTGGTAGCCTGCGAAAAGCTTCGGGGAGTCGGCAAACAGACTTTGATCCGGAGATGTCTGAATGGGGGAACCCAGCCATCATAAGATGGTTATCTTGTACTGAATACATAGGTGCAAGAGGCGAACCAGGGGAACTGAAACATCTAAGTACCCTGAGGAAAAGAAATCAACCGAGATTCCCTTAGTAGTGGCGAGCGAACGGGGACTAGCCCTTAAGCTTCTTTGATTTTAGCGGAACGCTCTGGAAAGTGCGGCCATAGTGGGTGATAGCCCTGTACGCGAAAGGATCTTAGAAGTGAAATCGAGTAGGACGGAGCACGAGAAACTTTGTCTGAATATGGGGGGACCATCCTCCAAGGCTAAATACTACTGACTGACCGATAGTGAACTAGTACCGTGAGGGAAAGGCGAAAAGAACCCCGGAGAGGGGAGTGAAATAGATCCTGAAACCGTATGCGTACAAGCAGTGGGAGCCCACTTTGTTGGGTGACTGCGTACCTTTTGTATAATGGGTCAGCGACTTATTTTCAGTGGCGAGCTTAACCGAATAGGGGAGGCGTAGCGAAAGCGAGTCTTAATAGGGCGTCTAGTCGCTGGGAATAGACCCGAAACCGGGCGATCTATCCATGGGCAGGTTGAAGGTTGGGTAACACTAACTGGAGGACCGAACCGACTACCGTTGAAAAGTTAGCGGATGACCTGTGGATCGGAGTGAAAGGCTAATCAAGCTCGGAGATAGCTGGTTCTCCTCGAAAGCTATTTAGGTAGCGCCTCATGTATCACTGTAGGGGGTAGAGCACTGTTTCGGCTAGGGGGTCATCCCGACTTACCAAACCGATGCAAACTCCGAATACCTACAAGTGCCGAGCATGGGAGACACACGGCGGGTGCTAACGTCCGTCGTGAAAAGGGAAACAACCCAGACCGTCAGCTAAGGTCCCAAAGTTATGGTTAAGTGGGAAACGATGTGGGAAGGCTTAGACAGCTAGGAGGTTGGCTTAGAAGCAGCCACCCTTTAAAGAAAGCGTAATAGCTCACTAGTCGAGTCGGCCTGCGCGGAAGATGTAACGGGGCTCAAACCATACACCGAAGCTACGGGTATCACGCAAGTGATGCGGTAGAGGAGCGTTCTGTAAGCCTGTGAAGGTGAGTTGAGAAGCTTGCTGGAGGTATCAGAAGTGCGAATGCTGACATGAGTAACGACAATGGGTGTGAAAAACACCCACGCCGAAAGACCAAGGTTTCCTGCGCAACGTTAATCGACGCAGGGTTAGTCGGTCCCTAAGGCGAGGCTGAAAAGCGTAGTCGATGGAAAACAGGTTAATATTCCTGTACTTCTGGTTATTGCGATGGAGGGACGGAGAAGGCTAGGCCAGCTTGGCGTTGGTTGTCCAAGTTTAAGGTGGTAGGCTGGAATCTTAGGTAAATCCGGGATTCTAAGGCCGAGAGCTGATGACGAGTTACCCTTTGGGTGACGAAGTGGTTGATGCCATGCTTCCAAGAAAAGCTTCTAAGCTTCAGGTAACCAGGAACCGTACCCCAAACCGACACAGGTGGTTGGGTAGAGAATACCAAGGCGCTTGAGAGAACTCGGGTGAAGGAACTAGGCAAAATGGCACCGTAACTTCGGGAGAAGGTGCGCCGGTGAGGGTGAAGCACTTGCTGCGTAAGCCCACGCCGGTCGAAGATACCAGGCCGCTGCGACTGTTTATTAAAAACACAGCACTCTGCAAACACGAAAGTGGACGTATAGGGTGTGACGCCTGCCCGGTGCCGGAAGGTTAATTGATGGGGTTAGCTAACGCGAAGCTCTTGATCGAAGCCCCGGTAAACGGCGGCCGTAACTATAACGGTCCTAAGGTAGCGAAATTCCTTGTCGGGTAAGTTCCGACCTGCACGAATGGCGTAACGATGGCGGCGCTGTCTCCACCCGAGACTCAGTGAAATTGAAATCGCTGTGAAGATGCAGTGTATCCGCGGCTAGACGGAAAGACCCCGTGAACCTTTACTATAGCTTTGCACTGGACTTTGAATTTGCTTGTGTAGGATAGGTGGGAGGCTTTGAAGCGTGGACGCCAGTTCGCGTGGAGCCATCCTTGAAATACCACCCTGGCAACTTTGAGGTTCTAACTCAGGTCCGTTATCCGGATCGAGGACAGTGTATGGTGGGTAGTTTGACTGGGGCGGTCTCCTCCTAAAGAGTAACGGAGGAGTACGAAGGTGCGCTCAGACCGGTCGGAAATCGGTCGTAGAGTATAAAGGCAAAAGCGCGCTTGACTGCGAGACAGACACGTCGAGCAGGTACGAAAGTAGGTCTTAGTGATCCGGTGGTTCTGTATGGAAGGGCCATCGCTCAACGGATAAAAGGTACTCCGGGGATAACAGGCTGATACCGCCCAAGAGTTCATATCGACGGCGGTGTTTGGCACCTCGATGTCGGCTCATCACATCCTGGGGCTGAAGCCGGTCCCAAGGGTATGGCTGTTCGCCATTTAAAGTGGTACGCGAGCTGGGTTTAGAACGTCGTGAGACAGTTCGGTCCCTATCTGCCGTGGACGTTTGAGATTTGAGAGGGGCTGCTCCTAGTACGAGAGGACCGGAGTGGACGAACCTCTGGTGTTCCGGTTGTCACGCCAGTGGCATTGCCGGGTAGCTATGTTCGGGAAAGATAACCGCTGAAAGCATCTAAGCGGGAAACTTGCCTCAAGATGAGATCTCACTGGGACCTTGAGTCCCCTGAAGGGCCGTCGAAGACTACGACGTTGATAGGCAGGGTGTGTAAGCGCTGTGAGGCGTTGAGCTAACCTGTACTAATTGCCCGTGAGGCTTGACCATATAACACCCAAGCAATTTGTATCCTCCGAGCTGAAAAGCGAACGAGACCAGATTGCGGTGTGTGAAGACGAAACGAACCGAAAGTTCGAATCTCACAAAACACCAAAGCTATCACATACCCAATTTGCTGAAGCGAGGCCGACTGGCCGCGACTCAGTACCCGAATTTCTTGACGACCATAGAGCATTGGAACCACCTGATCCCATCCCGAACTCAGCAGTGAAACGATGCATCGCCGATGGTAGTGTGGGGTTTCCCCATGTGAGAGTAGGTCATCGTCAAGATTAAATTCCGAAACCCCTATCTGCTGATGCAGGTAGGGGTTTTGTTTTTGCCTGAAATAAAAATCGTTGGCCAAAAAAAGGATGACCTGTAGAGGTCATCCTTTTTTGCATCCGGCCCTTAAGCCTCGGGTACCGGGCAGCTCAGATCCCCTTCCTTGCACTTGAGATAGTTCTTGAATGCCTCGACCCGGGCCTTAGTCTGGGTGGTGATGCAGTTGCTGTAGATCAGCGGGTAGACGCTACCGCCCTCGACCCCGGAGGCGGAGAAATTGCATTCGGCGTCACGGAAGCCTATCCAGGCACGCTGCGCCTTGACCAGCATCTGCTGGGCCTCCGGATTGTCCTTCAGGCGTGCCGTGATCTGCTTGTACAAGCTGTTCAGCTCGTTGTCGGCGGCCTTGTTTTCTTTGGCTGCGCATTGGTTCATTTCGCCTTGAGTGGTGGCGTCGGCACAGTCGTCGGCCTGAGCAGCGGTGACGAAAAGCAGCGGCATCAGGGCCAGAAGCAAGCGCGGGGACATGTTTGGTCTCTCCTTGAGGGGGGTGAAAACGCCGGGTGAGTTTACATCGCTCCATAGAGTTTTAGAGAAGGTGATCCTGATACAACTTTCTGGTTGGCCTTGTGGTCTTACAAGCCTACTGTTGAAACACAGGAGGTGACTCATGCATTCATCCGACCGCATTGAAAGAAAGATCCTGCTCAAGGCTCCGCGCTCTCATGTCTGGCGAGCCCTGGCCAATGCCGAAGCTTTCGGCCAATGGTTCGGTGTCGCCCTTGAGGGGAAACGGTTTGTGGCAGGGGAGCGTACCCAGGGGCAAATCACTTATCCAGGTTACGAGCATCTCATCTGGGACGTAGCCGTGGAGCGGGTGGAGCCTGAGCGGGTGTTCTCGTTTCGCTGGCATCCTTACGCTGTCGAGCCGCAGGTGGATTACTCTCAAGAGTCCGAAACCCGGGTGCTATTCGAACTCGAAGACATGGATGGCGGTACCTTGCTCAAAGTCGTGGAGTCGGGTTTCAACAACATTCCCGAGGCTCGCCGGCTCAAGGCTTTTCGCATGGACAGCCGTGGCTGGGACGAGCAAATGGCCAATATTGAAGCCTTCCTGAGCAAGTCTTGATCGAGGACTGCTGAGGGGCTAAGGGTTTTCGGAGGGGAGCGGTATAGCGAATGTCTTACACGAGATGGTAGCTATGTCGTCTATTTCGTTTTGGATCCGAGGCGTAATCTGGACTCATCCACTGAAGCACAGGAAGTGCTCAGGATCAGGGACGATCGACCTTGCAAGGAAAGCTATCGACAGGGAGTCGTAATGGTCTTGGAAAAACCCGCTTCGGCGGGTTTTTTTTCGCCCGCAAAAAATCCGGGAAGGTCCTATAGCGAAACGCTTACACGCCGTTGCTGCTTTCTCGTCTTTTTCCAAGATACCGATGGGCCTAATCTATGTTCATCCACTGGGTACAGGGAGTGCTCGGGGTCATGGATGATTGGACCAGGCATGGAATGCCGGACAGGGAGTCAAATTGGTCCTCAAAAAACCCGCCTAGGCGGGTTTTTTTTCGTCTGTGAAAAAGTAGCCTGATCATGCCAACTGCCGGGTCATGGTGCGGTCGGAACCATCGGCAGCGAGAGCCTGGCCCCCAGGCGTCCGGTCCGCGCCATCGGCAGCGAGGGTCTGGCCCCCAGGCGTCCGATCCGCACCATCAGCGGCCACAGGCTGCTGGTAATCGCTAGCCTGGGTAAAGAAGTGGTCCTGCTGCTGGCTCGGCAAGGCAAACGCACTGGCGCTCAGGGCGAAGGTGGTAACGGCGATCAAGGTGTTGAGCGTTTTCATGGTAAAGACTCCGGTCATATCAAGGGTTGAGTGCCGGGTCGTTCAGATGTCGTGATCTGCTGAACCCGTTGCAGCGGCGATGGTTGTCTTGCTGCATGGGTTCAGATTAGGGGCGAGGCGGGGGCGGGCGTTAGACGGATACTGCCCTGGTTTTGCCTGATCCTGTTTGTGTGCAGGATCAGGCGCTACTGGCTTGCAGCGCCTGGGCGCGCAAACGAGCGATATCCTTGCTCGGGGAGGCGCCAAATAGACGGCTGTATTCACGGCTGAACTGCGAAGGGCTTTCATACCCCATCTTGTAGCCAATTGACGAAACGTCGCTGTTCTCCGCCAACAGCAACCGTCGGGCTTCCTGTAAGCGCAGTTGTTTCTGATATTGCAGCGGGCTCATGGCGGTCACGGCTTTGAAGCGGTGATGCAGCGCCGAAGGGCTGAGATTGATCATTTGTGCCAGGCTGTCGATGCTAAACGGTTCGGCGTAATGGGTATTGAGCCACTCGATGGCACGGCTGATGCGATGGGTCTGGGTGTCAGGAATGGCGATTTCGTGCAAGCGCTGGCCTTGGGCGCCACGCAGCAGTCGGTAGAAAATCTCCTGTTGGGCCAAAGGCGCGAGGGTGGCGATATCGTCCGGACTGTCCAACAGTCGCAGCAAGCGCAACACCGCGTCGAGCAATGGCGCATCGATACGGTCCAGGAACAACCCGCGTCCGGTTCTTTCGGCCGGCACGCCGATAGGGCAGGCGTCGGCCATCAGGCGGCAGATCTGTGCCGGGTCGATGTCGAGGCGGATACACAAGTAGGGGCGTTCAGGACTGGCTTCAATCACCTGGCCGGCCAGCGGCAGGGTCACCGAGACGACCAGGTAATTGAGCGGGTCATACACGTAGCATTCGTCCGCCAGGCGCACTTCCTTGCGCCCCTCGATAATCACGCATAAACCAGGCTTGTGCACGGTGTGCAGGGCTTCGGTCGGCTGGTCGCTACGGATCAGGTGCAAGGCCTCGATGGCCGTAGGGTGGACGCCATATTCCGGCGCAAAGCGCTTCATCAGGCTCGCTAATTCGGTGCGGCGCTGGCTGACGCCGTCGTCTGGCGCGATGTGGATGGACGTGGATACCGACATGCCGATCAATCTCCCAGGCCAAATTGAGTGGACCGCGCTAGTAAAGCCGATTGCACGGCTGTCGGCCAGAGTCGGTTTTATCGCCACAGGATCGTGCAAGTGCGCAGGAGGATCCGGCTAACCCCGGCCTCGGTCGGTTCCCTAATCTGGACCTGTCAAAACGCTCCCACCGGGGCCAACACATCCAGACGAGGAAACCATCATGTCCGATATTAAAAACAAAGTAGTGGTCATCACCGGCGCCAGCAGCGGGATTGGTGAAGCGGCGGCGCGGTTGCTCGCGGCTCGCGGTGCCCGTGTCGTGCTTGGCGCCCGGCGCATCGATCGTTTGCAAACGCTGGTGCAGGAACTCGAAACCGCCGGCCAGCAAGCTGTCTGCAAAGCGGTGGACGTGACCCGCCGCGACGATGTCCAGCACCTGATCGACTTTGCTGTCGAGCGGTTCGGTCGGGTCGACGTGATCATCAACAATGCCGGGGTCATGCCGCTCTCCAAGCTCGAGGCGCTGAAAGTCGAGGAGTGGGACCGCATGATCGACGTCAACATCCGTGGCGTGCTCCACGGCATCGCCGCCGGCTTGCCGCTGATGCAGCGCCAGCGCAGCGGCCAGTTCATCAACATCGCGTCCATCGGCGCCTACGCCGTCAGCCCGACTGCCGCCGTGTATTGCGCCACCAAGTTTGCCGTGCGGGCGATTTCCGAGGGCTTGCGCCAGGAAGTCGGGGGAGATGTGCGCGTGACGGTGATTTCCCCTGGCGTGACCGAATCGGAACTGGCCGAGAGCATTTCCGATGAAGGTGGACGTGCCGAAATGCGCGAGTTCCGCAGGATCTCCATTCCGGCCGAAGCCATCGCCCGGGCGATCGCCTACGCCATCGAACAACCGGCGGATGTGGACGTCAGCGAACTGATCGTGCGCCCCACCGCCAGCCCGTTTTGAACCGCGTTTTACCTGACAGGAGATGTCCCATGAGAAAGGCCTTTGGAGACCAGGACAAATTTGTCGGCCTGTGGGTGACGGCTGATGGCGTGATTCGCCATCGGCTGCTGCCGGGCGGACGCTATGACGAAGCGCGGGGTTTGCGTGAGAGTGCGTACCAGGGCGACTACTGGTTGCAGGACGACCATATCGAATACCACGACGACACCGGTTTCACCGCCGATGGGGATTTTCGTGAGGGGGTGCTGTATCACGCGGGGATGGTGTTGTATTGCCAGGAAGGGTGATGAATCCACGGTTGGCTGGGTGGGAGCAAGGCTTGCCCGCGATAGAGGCGATGCGGTCTTTTAGAAATCGAGGCGCCTGTTTCGCGAGCAAGCTTTGCTCCCACAGCACAGCACAGTCATGCCTGGTTGGGACTTAGCGTTACACCAGTTCCAACCGCGCCGCAGCACGTTGGGCAATCTGCGAGCGGACCCGGAACGATTCTGCGGTACGCCGGTGGGCTTCTTCCAGGACGCGCGTTGGTGCAGTGTCCGGGCTGCCGGCGTTGAACGGTGGGGCAGGGGCGTATTCGAGCTGCAGCTGGACCAGTTCGGCGGTGTCCTGGTCGAACAGTTCGGCGGCCAGGGTCAGGGCAAAATCGATCCCGGCCGTGATGCCGCCACCGGTGAGCAGGTTGCCATCGCGGACTACGCGATCCTTGACCGGTGTCGCGCCCAGGGTTTGCAGCAGGCTGTGATAGGCCCAATGGGTGGTGGCGCGCTTGCCTTGCAACAGGCCCGCCGCACCCAGCACCAGCGAACCGGTGCACACGGACGTGATGTATTTCGCCTCGGCGGCCTGCCGCTTGATGAAGGCCAGCGTCTGCTCGTCTTCCATCAGAGGCCCGACGCCGGTCCCGCCGGGGACGCAGATCACGTCGAGCTTCGGGCAGTCCTCGAACGTGGTGGTGGGCAACAACACCAGCCCGGTGCTGGCAGTGACCGGCGCCAGGTCCTTCCAGATCAGGTGGACCTTCACGTCTGGCAACGAGGCCAGTACGTCATAAGGGCCGGTCAGGTCCAACTGCTGGACTTGGGGGAATAACAGCAAACCGATCTGCAGCGTCATGTCGCGTGCTCCTTTGGATGATGCCTGAGGGGTGGACGGTTTTACTTTAGATCCGTAGGCTCTGGCGTATACGCCAATAAACCCACGAATCACGCCAATATGCCCAACCCACCGAAAACCGTTCATGTACTGGCCTTCGCCAACGTGCAAGTGCTGGATGTCACCGGGCCTTTGCAAGTGTTTGCCTCGGCCAACGACCTGGCTCGCCAGCAAGGCCTGCCGTTGCCCTACACGCCCACGGTCATCGCTGTGGGGGGCGGGGCGGTAATGTCCTCGGCAGGGTTGGCGCTGTTAGCCGAGCCGCTGCCGAGCGAAGGCAGCGACACGCTGTTGATCGCCGGTGGCTGGGGCGTGTACGAAGCGGCGAAGGATCCGGCGCTGGTGGCCTGGGTCAAAGAGCACGGCCTGCGTTCGCGAAGGGTGGCGTCGGTGTGCACCGGGGCGTTCCTGCTGGCCGCCAGCGGTTGGCTGGACGGGCGGCGCGTGGTGACGCACTGGACCCGCTGCGAACAACTGGCCGAGCAGCATCCGCAATTGCGGGTCGAACCCAACCCGATTTTCATCAACGATGGCCCGGTCTGGACCTCGGCCGGGGTCACGGCCGGCATCGACCTGGCCTTGGCGCTGGTGGAGGAGGACCTGGGCCGCGCGGTGGCGCTGGAGGTCGCCCGGCACCTGGTGGTGTTCCTCAAGCGTCCCGGCGGGCAATCGCAGTTCAGCGTGACGTTGTCGCTGCAAAAGCAAGGCAGTCGGTTTGATGACCTGCATGCCTGGATCGCCGAAAACCTCACCCGTGACCTGGGCCTGTCGAGCCTGGCCGCCGAGGTCGGCATGAGCGAACGCAGCTTTGTGCGGCACTACCGCGCCGACACCGGCCAGACTCCGGCGCGGGCGGTGGAGTTGATTCGCCTGGAAACCGCTCGCCGCTTGTTGTCCGACACCGCTGTGTCGATCAAGCGGGTGGCGGTGCAGTGTGGCTTCGGCAGTGAGGAAACCTTGCGCCGCAGCTTTTTGCGGGCCATGGGGGTGACGCCACAGGCCTATCGCGAGCGGTTCGCCGTCAGCCCTCAAGTAGATCCAGCAATGCCTTGAGCGTGGCCTCGGGGGCTTCCTGTGGGATGTTGTGGCCGACACCGGCCAGCACGCGGCGCTCATAAAAACCTGTGAAGTGTTCGGCGTCTTCATCGTGTTCCGGCGCTGGCCCCACGCCGTCGTCGGCACCGCACAGGGAAAAGCTCGGCACGCTGATGGCCGGTTGTGCCGCCAGCCGTTCCTCCATCCACTCCAGCGTCGGGTCGCCCGGTGCGTACATGAAGCGATGACGGTAGGAGTGGATCACCACGTCGACGAAGTCCGGGTTGTCGAACGACGCAGCACTGAGGGGATACAGTTCGGCGCCACGTTTCCAGGTCGGTGACCACAGGCGCCAGAGCAATTCACACAGTTCACGTCGGTTCCGGGTCAGGCCCTCGACACCCCGCGCCGTGTGGAAATAGTACTGGTACCACAGGCGATGTTCGGTTTCCGGGTCCAGCGGCTGCTTGGAACGTGGGATGTTCTGCAGGTTGTAGCCGTCGCCAGTCACCAGGCAGCGAACGCGCTCGGGCCACAGCGCCGCGACGATACACGCCGCCCGACCGCCCCAGTCGTAGCCGCACAGCGCCGCCTGGGGGATGGAGAGTACGTGCATCAGGTCCAGCAGGTCCTGGGCCAGTGCCGCTTGCTGGCCAGAGCGCAAGATGGCCGGGTTGTTGAACCGGGTCGGGCCGTAGCCGCGCAGGTAGGGCACGATGACCCAGTATCCACGCTCGGCCAGGGCGGGCGCGACTTCATCGAAAGCCCTGGGATCGTAAGGAAAACCGTGCAGCAGGATGATGGGTTCGCCGCTGGCGGGACCGTGTTCTTCGTAGGCGATGCGTAACAGCGGCGTCACGGCGAAGTTGACCTTGGGATCGAGGTTCATGTTGGCCTCCGGCATTGCCCGATTGCGATCAGGCGGGTTCCTGGTTCACGTATTTGGCCCGATCCGGCGTAAACGTCACGATCATGTTCGTGCTGGAACAGGTGAGGGTGCGCTCCTGGGTCAGGTCGATGTCCAGGTCTTCACCGCGCAGGCCCTGCCATTGGGCGAGGTACTTGAGGCAGCCGAATTTTTCGTTTTTCTTCAGGCTGCGGCTGACGCCACCTTTCCAGCCCAGCACAGGCAATTCACCGGCCAGGCAGCGTTGCGCCAGTTCGGGAAACTTCACCCCGCGGTCGCGGCCGATTTCCCAGCATTTGATCAGGCCCCGGTCCTGGCCCTCCCAGAGGTCTTCGCGGGTCAGGCCTGTTCGGGGTGGGGTGGTGATGGGGCGTTTGATATGGGTCATGTCAGATCCTTGAGTCGGGTTTTTATCGGGCAGCTCCGCTGCACCCGTGAGAGCATCGATCTTAGGAGGGGTTTGGGGGGCTGGCAACTTCTTAACGGGGCGTGGTGATAAATGGGGCCGTAGGAGTTGTGTAGGAGCTGTCGAGTGCAACGAGGCTGCGATCTTTCCCCAGCCCCTTGAGTCTCAAGTGAAAGATCAAAAGATCGCAGCCTTCGGCAGCTCCTACAGGGGGCAGCCCAGCGGGATAAATTCCCTCATCACACTGGTGCGGCATGTTGCGCTGGGGATTCAGCAGTTGATCGAGCTGGCCAAGTTGTTGGCCAATCGTGCGCTGGATGACCTCGAACTGGCTGAGTCGACACAATAGCCAGTACACCATGATCGTTCCCACGCTCTGCGTGGGAATGCATCCCGTGACGCTCTGCGTCACCCTCCAGAGCGGAACGCGGAGCGTCCCTGGCGGCGTTTCCACGCGGGAGCGTGGGAACGATCACAAACCCAGCGGGAGCAAGCTCCCTCGCCACAGGGACTGTGCTCAGTCTGAAGGGCAGCCCGGTTCACGGCTGCCAATGAGTTTTCTCCCCGCTCAACTTGCGATCCAGGAAGCTCGCCGCGCTGATCAGCGCCAGGTGGGTCAGGGCTTGGGGAGTGTTGCCCAGGTGGTAGCCGTGGCTGTCGAATTCTTCGGCGTAGAGTCCCAGCGGGTTGGCGTAGCGCAGCAGTTGTTCGAACTCCAGCTGGGCTTTTTCCACGCGGCCGGCGCGGGCCAGGCATTCGACGTACCAGAATGAGCAGGCCGCGAATGAGCCTTCGATGCCGCTGAGGCCGTCGATGGGGCTGTCGTCGTTGCGGTAGCGATAGACCATGCCGTCGCGCACCAGGTCTTTTTCGATGGCGTCGAGCGTCGAGAGCCAGCGCGGGTCGCGGGCGCTGACGAAGCGCACCAGCGGCATCAACAGCATCGAGCCGTCCAGGGCGGTGCTGCCCAGGCGCTGGATAAAGTGCTGGTGTTCGTCGTTCCAGAAATTTGTCCAGATGTCTTGGTAGATGGCCTGGCGCGTTTCGTCCCAGCGGGCGAACGGGGCGGGCAGGGAGCGTTTTTCGGCCAGGCGGATGGCGCGATCCACGGCGACCCAGCACATCAGCCGCGAATGCAGGAAATGCTGTTTGTCGCCGCGCATTTCCCAGATACCCACATCCTTGTCCTGCCAGACCTTGCACACTTGGTCGACTACGTCGACGGTGTGTTTCCAGCCTTGATGGGAGATGGCTTCGCCGTATTTGTTGACCAGGTACACCGCGTCCATCAGCTCGCCGAAAATGTCCAACTGTACCTGTTTGTAGGCCAGGTTGCCGATGCGTACCGGTCGGGCGTTGCCGAAGCCGCTCAGGTGCGGCAACTCGGTTTCCGGTAGTTCCAGTCTGCCGTCCAGGCCGTAGAGGATGTTGAGTTTGATCGGTTGATCACAGCAGTCACTGACCCGCCCACGGAGCCAGCGCATGTAGGCGTTGGCTTCTTCGACGAAGCCCAGGCGCATGAACGCGTAGACGGTGAAGGAGGCGTCGCGGATCCAGGTATAGCGATAATCCCAGTTGCGTTCGCCGCCGCGGGTTTCCGGCAGGCCGAAAGTGGCGGCGGCGAGGATGGCGCCGTGTTTGCGCGAGGTCAGCAGCTTCAGCGCCAGGGCCGAACGGTTGACCGTTTCCCGCCAGCGTCCCCGGTAGGTGGACTGAGCGATCCAGCCGCGCCAGAACGCCAGGGTGCGTTCCAGGCAGATCGCGCTGACATCGTCCTGAAGGCGCGGATCGTCAATGCCACCCAGCAGGAACTCGGCGCTCTGGCCCTGCGTCAGGGTGAACTCGGCCACCGCCGCATTGCCGTCCAGCGTCATGGGCTGATCGGAGCATAAGCGCAGGCTCGGTTGTCCCGGCGCCTCGAAACAGATGTGGGCAGCGTCCTGGCGCGCCGTGGTGGCGGCCCGGGCGTAGTCATGCCGCACGGCGCAGCGCATGCGAAACGTCGCGCTGCCGACGGTCATGCGCACCTTGCGCATCAGCACCGGTAAATCATCCTCGCTGTCACCGATGGGCAGCAGGTCGGTGACTTCCACCACGGCGCCGTCGCTCAGCCAGCGGGTTTGCAGCACGTTGGTGTCGGGCAGGTAGATCTGCTGGCGGCGGGCATTCGGCAGGTCTGGCGCGAGTTGGAAAATCCCCGCCTCCGGCGTATCCAGCAGCGAACAAAAGATTGATGGGCTGTCGAATTCCGGCCAGCAGAAAAAATCGACGCTGCCTCGGTCGTTGATCAGCGCGGCGCTGCGCATGTCGCCGATGATGCCGTGGTTCTCGATGGGGCTTTGCGGTTCGTCATGATCAGCCATTGCCGCGAAACCCCGGATAAAGGCTCATCCCGCCATCGATGAACAGCGTGGTGCCCACCACATAATCGGACAAGTCCGAGGCCAGCCAGACCACCGCGTTGGCGACGTCCTCCACATCGCCGACGCGACCGTAAGGAATCAGCTCCAGCAGTTTCTGTCCCTGCTCGCCCTCGGTGGCATCCTGGTTGATGGCCGTGCGGATGGCGCCGGGGGCGATGCTGTTGATGCGGATGCGCTGGTGGCTGGTTTCCTGGGCCAGACTCTGCATCAGCAGATCGACCCCGCCCTTGGACGCAGCGTAATTGGCGTGGCCCGCCCAGGGAATGCGCTGGTGCACCGAACTCATGTGAATGATCTTGCCAGCGGCCTGGGACACGCCCCGGCGAATGCCCTGGCGGGTGAAAATTCGCAGCGCGGCGCGAGCACAGAGGAACTGGCCGGTGAGGTTGGTGCCGATCACGGTGTTCCAGTCTTCCAGGGTCATGTCGACGGTGGCGGCGTCTTTTTGCAGGCCGGAGTTGGCGACCAGGATGTCCAGCGCGCCAAACGCTTCGAGGGTCTGGGCGAACAGCCGTTCGACGTCCGGCTCCTTCGACACATCGGCCCCGACGGCGATGGCGCGGCCGCCGGTGGCGTTGATTTCACGGGCCAGCGCTTCGGCCGGGCCGGCGCTGGAGTGGTAGTTGAGTACCACCGCGGCACCCGCATCTGCCAACGCCCTGGCCGCGCCTGCGCCAATGCCGGAGCTGGCGCCGGTGACCAGGGCAACCTGTCGGGCGAGGGATATCTGCATGGTCTAGCACCTTGAATTGAGGGCCTTACCTGCTGACTGGCGTGAGGCGTGCAGAGTTCATTTGGGTGAAGCGGTCTTCATATTCCAGATTCAAACACAAACCTGTGGCAAGGGGACTGTGGGAGCATAGCTTGCTCGCGAAACAGGCGACTCGATTTCTGAAAGACCGCATTGCCTTCGTCGCGGGCAAGCCTTGCTCCCACAATTACCCCGCCACAAAGAATGTTGCTTCAGACCGGCTGTTACCAACCCCGCCCCGAATTCACCCAGAAATTCACCGACAACGACGTAGACACCGACTCCACCTGATGGAACCAACCTTCCGGCAAAAACAGCAAATCCCCAGCCTCCAATGTCACGCGCATGAAGATCACGTCGCGGGCGTGGGGGAAGCGTTGGTAGTCCGGCGCGTCCGGGTTGAAATCACAGCCGTCCAACCCGCCTTGGGGCGCAGTGGACCAGGTGCCCAGGGCTTCGCGGTGGTGAGGCGCGGCGAGGGTGAAGGTTTTCTGGCCCCAGACCTGGGCGAACAGGTTGTCGGTGTCGTCGCGATGCAGCGGCGTCAGGGTGCCCTTGGGGCCGATCCAGATGCGCGGTGGGATGAACAGTGAGGCGTCGAAGTAGGGCGGGTACTTGATCTGCTCCATCAGTTGCGCCGGCAGGATGTTGTTGCCCATGTAGGCCGGTGGTTCGCCGTCGGCGCCCTTGGTCGCCGGGCTGTCGAGGGAGGCGATGAAGTCGGCCATGGACGTGGAGCGGAAATCCCGCTCGGTGGAGAAGGTCTTCTTCACGTAGTCGCCGTGGCGGGTGATGCCTTGCAGCTCGGCAAAATGCACCAGGGATTCTTCGCGACTGAGCTTGAACAATGGCCAGTCCTGCAAGGCATCGCTGATGACCAGCGGAATGCCGTGGGGCAGATAGCGCGCTTGAAACTCCTGTACCGACAGCTCGCTGCGGGGACGACGCTCCACCCTGCGTTGGGGCGGCAGGCTGGCGGTGAGTTTTTCGCTGAAGCGCGACGGGGTGGGGTAGCGCTTGTTCATATCGACCTTTTCCACCACGCCACCGCCATGTCGGGCATGGTCGATGATCTGCGGCAGCAGCGTCGCCAGGCCCATGTTGCCGCCAATCTTCAGGCGCCCGCTGGCGAACAGTTCCTCGACATTGGCCAGGCCCGCCATGATCCCGAGGAAGTCCTTTTCCGCCACCTCGATGGTGACGTCGGGGCTGCTGTGGCGGCCGGCCTGGGTGCGACTGCTGGCCTTGACCTCGGACCAGTAGGCCTGGTGCGGGCCGAACACGAATTGGAAGACGCCTTCGATACCTACGGCGCCGGCATTGGCGAACAGCTTGCCCAGGATGGTTTGCAGGTCCACGGCGGTCACTCTTGCGGGTTTTTGGTCTTAGCAGGTAACGAGGGCCTGGAGCAGAAATTTAGCCCCGATCGCCGCGTCATCGACCGTCGCCCTAGCGCGTCGCGACCATGAACACCCGGGGAAACGGCAGCAGCACCGTTCCATCCTCCAGGGTGGGATAAGCCTGTTCGATCGCCTTGAGGTACTGCGCCAGATACTGCTTGCGTTGCGTCTCATCCAGAGGTTCGAGAAACGGCCGCAAGCCGCTGCCCTTGAACCATTCCACCACGCCTGCGGCGCCACCGGCCAGGGGGTGATGGTAGGTGGTGCGCCACACATCGACGCGGCTGCAGTGGGGTTTGAGGATCGCGTAATAGGTGCTGGCGTCCTCCACCTCGGTCCGAGAATCAGCCGCCCCGGCCAGTTGGCTGGCCCAAGGCCCGCTTGCTGCGATTTCCCGCATCAGGCGGTGGGAGGGCTGGTGCAGGGTATCGGGCATCTGGATCGCCAGGCTGCCACCGGGGGCGAGTTTGCCCACCAGCGAGGGCAGCAGGGTGGCATGGTCGGGCAGCCATTGCAGCACGGCGTTGGCGAAGATCACGTCGAACGGCCCGGGTTCATCCCATTGGCCGATGTCGGCGGTGTCGAACGCCACGGCGGGCAGGCGTTTGCGTGCGGCGTCGACCATGTCGCTGGAACTGTCCAGGCCGCGCACCGTGGCGCTGTTGAAATGTTCCACCAGCAGCTCGGTGGAATTGCCCGGGCCGCAACCCAGGTCGATCACCGAGCCGGCCTGGGTGGGAGGAATGGCGGCGAGCAGGTCTCGGGACGGACGGGTGCGTTCCTGTTCGAAGGCGACGTATTGCTTGGCGGACCAGCCCATGGCGTTCTCCTGTGTGGTGCAGTGTTCGAGGTATCGCCAGTATAAGGTCGGGTGGGAAGATGAACCGCGTTATCGTTCATCGCGGGCAAGCCTTGCTCCCACAAGGTGCTGTCATCTCGTAGCGAACGTCACGGTTTTGACTAAATCGGTGGGTTACGATTTCGTTATCTTCTTTACACGACCGATCGGAGAAAACCGCAGTGACCCAACTGACCCTGCTGTGCCTGCCTTATTCCGGCGCCAGCGCGATGGTGTACAGCCGCTGGCGGCGCAAGTTGCCGCAATGGCTGCACGTGCAGCCGGTGGAACTGCCGGGGCGCGGGGCGCGCTTCGACGAGCCGCTGCACACCGACATGGGGCTGTTGGCGATGCAACTGGCGCGGGAACTGTCCGCGACGCTCCAGGCCCCTTACGCCTTGTTCGGCCACAGCCTGGGCGCGCTGCTGGCCTGCGAGATCGGCCATGCCCTGCGTGAGCTCGGCTGCCCGGAACCGGTGGCGCTGTTTGCGTCCGGCACCGCAGCGCCGACGATGCGCGCCGACTATGACCGCGGTTTCGCCGAGCCGAAAACCGACGCTGAACTGATCGAGCAACTGCGCACCCTCAACGGCACCAGCGAAGAGATATTGGCCAATGAAGAGCTGATGGCCCTGACCTTGCCGGTCCTGCGGGCCGACTTCCTGCTGTGCGGACGTTTCCAGCCGCGGCTGCGACCACCGCTCAACTGCCCGGTGCATGTGCTCGGCGGCACCACCGACAAGGCCACCACGGAGCAACTGATTGGCTGGCGCCAGGAAACCACGGGCAGCTTTTCGGTGGACATGCTGGCCGGTGGGCACTTCTTCATTCATGAGCACGAGGCCAAGGTGCTGCGGCTGATCAAGGATCAGTTGAGCGTGCATCATCGGCGGCATGGGTTGGCCATCAGCGCCTGATCCACTGGGCCCGTGACGATCGTTCCCACGCTCCTGCGTGGGAATGCCGCCCCGGACGCTCTGCGTCCTCTGTGTGACGCAGAGCGTCACCGGATGCGTTCCCACTCAGAGCGTGGGAACGATCAGAACCTCTCTTCCTGACACAAATTCTCAAACGCTAATTTTTCCGGTCTGCATTCGTTTTATAGGGACGACTTGCCTTTGTGCCTTGTGCCCACTGATTCCGGATACCCCAGAAATGAATGCTGAAGACGCCTTGAAACTTGCTCGCCGGTTTATCGGGTTGCCCCTGGAAAAGCGCCGGATGTTCCTGGCCGCGCTGGACAAGGAGGGCGTGGAGTTCAGCGGTTTTCCCATCCCCCAGGGCGTCGAGGCCGAGGATCGCCAGGCCTTGTCCTATGCCCAGCAGCGCATGTGGTTTCTCTGGCAACTGGAGCCGGGCAGTGGCGCCTACAACCTGCCGGGAGCGGTGCGGCTCAAGGGCGCGTTGAGCCTGCCGGCGCTGGAGCAAGCTTTCGCCAGCCTGGTGGCCCGGCATGAAACCCTGCGCACGGTGTTCCAGCGCCAGGCCGACGACAGCCTCCTGCAAGTGCCCTCCAGCACGGCACTGGCGATCGGGCGCAAGGACTTCAGTGCCTTGCCGGCTGCCGAACGCGAGCAGGCGGTGCGCCGGGCCGCCGAAGCACAATCGATGCGGCCCTTCGACTTGTCCAGCGGCCCTTTGCTGCGGGTCGAATTGCTCACGCTCGATGAACAGGAACATGTGCTGCTGCTGACCTTGCACCACATCGTCTCCGATGGCTGGTCGATGAATGTGCTGATCGACGAGTTCATCCGCTGCTACGACGCCCATGAAGCGGGCGTGGCGCCGCAACTGGCCGACTTGCCGATCCAGTACAGCGACTATGCCCTGTGGCAGCGGCGCTGGCTGGAGGCCGGTGAGCAGGCGCGTCAACTGGCGTATTGGCAGGCGCAACTGGGCGATGAACACCCCGTGCTGGAACTGCCCATCGATCACCCGCGCCCGGCGATGCCCAGCTATCGCGGCACGCGTTTCGAGTTTGCCGTGGAGCCGGCGCTAGCTGAGCAACTGCGCACCACCGCCCAGCAGCACAACATCACCCTGTTCATGCTCCTGCTCGGCGCGTTCAACGTACTGTTGCATCGCTACACCGGCCACACCGATATCCGCGTCGGCGTGCCCATCGCCAACCGCAACCGCGCGGAAACCGAAGGGCTGATCGGTTTCTTCGTCAACACCCAGGTATTGCGCACCGAGCTCGGCGGCCAGACCCGTGTCGATGAGTTGTTGCACATGGTCAAGGAAGCGGCCCTCGGCGCCCAGGCCCATCAGGACCTGCCGTTCGAACGGTTGGTGGAAGCCCTGAAACTGGAGCGCAGCCTCAGCCACACACCGCTGTTCCAGGTGATGTACAACCACCAGCCGCAAGTGGCCGACATCGCCAGTATTCGCACGGCCTCGGGGCTGGAGTTGTCGATGCTGGAATGGCAGAGCCGCACCACGCAGTTCGACCTGACCCTCGACACCTGGGAAAAGGCCGGCAAGCTGCACGCGGCGCTGACCTATGCCAACGATCTGTTCGACGCCGCCACGGTCGAGCGCATGGCCCGGCACTGGACGCGACTGCTGCAAGGCATGGTTGCCGACAGCCGCGCGCTCGTCGCTGAGTTGCCGTTGCTTGAAGCTGATGAGTACCAACGCCTGATCCATGACTGGAACCCTGTGGACGCGCCGTTCGACCAAGGGCTGTGCATCCACCAGATGATTGCTCGTCAAGTTGAAGCCATGCCAGATGCCTTGGCGGTGACCTTCGCCAACACCCAACTGAGCTACAGCGAGCTCGACGGTCGCGCCAATCGCCTGGCCCATAAACTCATCGAACTGGGTGTAGGCCCGGAAGTGCGCGTCGGCGTGGCGATGCCGCGCTCCGAACACCTGCTGATCGCTTTGCTGGCAGTGCTCAAGGCCGGTGGCGCCTACGTGCCGCTGGACCCGGATTACCCGGTTGAGCGCGTGGCCTACATGCTCGACGACAGTTGTGCGCGGGTGTTGCTGACCGAACAGGCGGTGGCGGCGACGCTGAGCGTGCCGGCTGAAACCGCCGTGCTGATGCTGGATCGGATCGAGTTGGGGCAGTACCCACTTAGTGCACCGATAACCCAAGTCACGCCAGACAACCTCGCCTACGTCATCTACACCTCCGGCTCCACCGGCAAGCCCAAGGGCGTGGCGATTGCCCATCGCAACGTGCTGGCGCTGATCGACTGGTCCAAATCCGTCTACAGCCGCGATGACATTCAGGGTGTGTTGGCTTCGACTTCGGTGTGCTTCGATCTGTCGGTGTGGGAGTTGTTCGTGACCTTGGCCAACGGTGGCTCGCTGATCATCGCCCGCAATGCCCTGGAATTGCCGCACCTGCCGGCCCGGGATCAGGTGCGGCTGATCAACACCGTGCCCTCGGCGATTGCCGCGTTGTTGCGCAGCGATGAGATTCCGGCCAGTGTGCGCATCATCAACCTGGCTGGAGAGCCACTGAAGCAAAGCCTGGTGGACGCGCTGTACCAGAATTCCCCCTGTGGGATTGGGCCGGTGCAAGCTAAGCCTCTAGAGTCAGAATCTGTGGGAGCAAAGCCTGTGGGAGCAAAGCTTGCTCGCGATAGCATCCTATCGGCTGGCCCATGTGTGACTGACCTACCGCCATCGCGAGCAAGCTTTGCTCCCACAGGCCTTGCTTCCACAGGTAGTGCTCCTGCAGGTTCTACTCTTGCAGGTTTTGCTTCCACAGGCTCGCTCCCACAAGGGATAGCGCATGTCTACGACCTCTACGGTCCATCCGAGGACACCACCTATTCCACCTGGACCCGCCGCACCGCCGGCGGCACGGCGAACATTGGCCGGCCCCTGAAGCACACCGCCAGCTACCTGCTCGACGCTGATCTGCAACCAGTCCCCCAAGGCGTCTCCGCAGAGCTGTACCTGAGCGGCGCGGGCATCACCCGTGGTTACCTCGGCCGCGCGGCGATGACCGCCGAAAAATACGTGCCCAATCCGTTCTCCACAACCGGCGAACGCCTGTACCGCACCGGTGACCTGACCCGTTATCAGGCCAACGGCAATTTGCAGTACGTCGGCCGTATCGACCATCAGGTAAAGATCCGCGGCTTCCGTATCGAACTGGGGGAAATCGAAGCGCGGCTGCTGCAACAACCCAAGGTGCGCGAACTGGCGGTGCTGGCCCAGGACGGCGAACACGGCCAGCAACTGGTGGCCTTCATCGTCCCGAGCGACGCCACGGTGCTGACCCAGGTCGAGGCCCAGGTGCAAGTGCGCGAAACCCTCAAGGCCGCGCTGCGCGAACACCTGCCGGATTACATGGTGCCGGCCTACCTGGTGTTCCTCGAGCAACTGCCGCTGACCCCCAACGGCAAACTCGACCGCAAGGCATTGCCGGCCATTGATGGCAGCGAGCAGCAACGCGAATTTGTCGCGCCCAGCAGTCCGCTGGAAAAAGCCCTCGCGGCGATCTGGCAGGACGTGCTGAACCTCGACAGCATCGGCCTGGAAGACAACTTCTTCGAGCTGGGCGGCGACTCCATCGTCTCCATGCAAGTGGTCAGCCGTGCGCGGCAGGCCGGGATCGTGCTCAATCCCAAATCGCTGTTTCAACACCAGACCCTGCGCAGCCTGGCACTGGTAGCGCGCCAGGGTGACAGTCATGGGATCGATCAGGGCCTGGCGCGCGGCGCGGTGCCGTTGACGCCGGTGCAGCATTGGTTCTTCGAGCGCGACATTCCCGAGCGGCAACACTGGAACCAGTCGCTGTTGCTGGTGCCTGGCGAGCGCCTCGACGTCGTGGCATTGGGATCGGCCCTGGCCCGTTTGACTGAGCACCACGACAGCCTGCGCCTGCGCTTTATCCAAGTGAACGGAGAGTGGCAGCAAGCCTATGCCGAGCCGTCGGCGGTCAGCCTGTTGTGGCAGCGCCAGGCGACGTCGGTGGAACAGCTCAACGCCTTGTGCGACGACGCCCAGCGCAGCCTCGACCTGGAAGACGGGCCGCTGCTGCGGGCCTTGCTGGTGGACATGGCCGATGGCAGCCAGCGCGTGCTGCTGGCGATTCATCACTTGGTGGTGGACGGTGTTTCGTGGCGTGTTTTGCTGGACGATCTGCAACAGTTCTACAGCCAATTGCAGGCCGGTCAGGCGATCCAGGTACCGGCCAAAACCAGCGCTTATGGGCAATGGGCCGCGCACCTGCACGGGCATCTCGATGGCTTCATGGACAGCCTCGATTACTGGCGCGCCCAGGGCAATGCGCCAGCGGGCAACGGCTTGCCGTGTGATTACCCCGAGCGGCTGCTGGAGGCCCGTGACGAGCGCAAGGTCCAGGTGCGCCTGGACGCCGAACAGACCCGTCAACTGCTGCAGCAGGCGCCGAAGGCCTATCGCACCCAGGTCAACGACCTGCTGCTGACCGCGCTGGCCCGTACGATCTGCCGCTGGACCGGCCAGGGCAGCACGCTGATCCAACTCGAAGGCCATGGCCGCGAAGACCTGTTCGATGGCGTTGACTTGACCCGTACCGTCGGTTGGTTCACCAGCCTGTTCCCGGTCAGCCTCAGCCCGGCGCCGGCGTTGAGTGCCTCGGTCAAGGCCATCAAGGAACAACTGCGCGCCGTCCCGGACAAGGGCCTGGGCTACGGCGTGCTGCGCTACCTGGGCAAACCTGAAGTGCGTGCCGAACTGGCGGCCTTGCCGGCACCGCGTATCACCTTCAACTACCTGGGCCAGTTCGACCGGCAGTTCGACGACGGCGCGCTGTTCGTGCCGTCCAGCGAAGGCAGTGGCGCGGCGCAACATGCCCGGGCGCCGCTGGCGAACTGGTTGACGGTGGAAGGCCAGGTCTACGGCGGTGAGCTGTCCTTGAACTGGGGTTTCAGCGAGCGGATGTTCAAGCACCAGACCATCGAGACACTGGCCGCTGACTACCTCGCCGAACTGGGTGCGTTGATCGAACACTGCTGCGCGCTGGAAACGCCGCAGGCCACGCCATCGGACTTTCCCCTGGCACGCATCAGCCAGGCACAACTCGACAGCCTGCCGGTGCCCGCCGGGCAGTTGGACGACCTTTATCCACTGTCACCGATGCAGCAGGGCTTGCTGTTCCACACTTTGTACGAGCAGGCGGCGGGGGAGTACATCAACCAGTTGCGGGTGGACGTCCAGGGCATCGATGCCCAGCGCTTCGCTGACGCCTGGCAGGCCACCCTCGACGCCCACGAAATCTTGCGCAGCGGCTTTGTCTGGCAGGGCGACCTTGAGCAGCCGTTGCAGATCGTCCGTCGACAAGTCGAGTTGCCGTTCACGGCCCTCGATTGGCGCGGGCGCGATCACCTCGCCGAGGCCTTGAATGAGCGCGCCGAGGCCGAGCGCCGCCAGGGCTTCGATCTGACCCAGGCGCCATTGCTGCGCCTGGTGCTGGTGCAGACCGAGGCCGAGCGCTGGCACCTGATCTACACCCATCACCACATCCTGATGGACGGCTGGAGCAACGCCCAACTGCTCGGCGAAGTCCTGCAGCGCTACAGCGGTCGCTTGCCCAAGGCCAATGTCGGGCGTTATCGCGACTACATCGCCTGGCTGCAACGCCAGGACGCTCAACTGAGCGAGACGTTCTGGACCGACCAGTTGGCAGCCCTGCAAGAGCCAACCCGGTTGGCGCGCGTCATATCCGTCGGCGAAATCCACAGCGGCCACGGCGACCATTTCCAGACCCTCGACGCTTCTCGCACCCAGGCCCTGGAACAATTCGCCCGCCAACAGAAAGTCACCCTCAACACCTTGGTGCAAGCGGCGTGGCTGTTGCTGCTGCAACGCTACACCGGCCATGACAGCGTCGCCTTCGGTGCCACCGTGGCTGGGCGTCCGGCGGATCTGCCGGGCATCGAGCAACAGGTTGGCCTGTTCATCAACACCTTGCCGGTGATCGCCGCGCCGCGTCCGGACCAGTCGGTCGGTGCCTGGCTGCAAGCCGTGCAGGCGCAGAACCTCAGCTTGCGGGAATTCGAGCACACGCCATTGGCGGACATCCAGCGCTGGGCCGGGCAGGGCGGCGAGGCGCTGTTCGACAACATCCTGGTGTTCGAGAACTACCCGATTGCCCAGGCCCTGGCAGAAGGTGCCGGGCAGGGCGCGGTGTTTGGCGAAGTCACTCACCTGGAGCAAACCCATTACCCGTTGAGCGTGGCCGTGACCCTCGGCCAGACCCTGGCGCTGCACTACAGTTTTGACCGGGCACATTTCAGCCCTGCGGCCATCGAAGGCATCAGCGCGCATCTGTTGCAGCTGTTGGAACGCTTCGCCGAGTCGGCGGTGCGCAACCTGGGGCAAATCGCCCTGGTCAGCGCCGAGGAACAGGCCCGGCAACAGGCCGCCAACCTTGCGCAGCCGTACCCGACCGACATCGCCGTGCATCAGCGCATCGCCCATCTGGCGGCGCAAAAGCCCCAGGCTACGGCGGTGATCTTCGACGGCCAGCGTTTCAGCTATGGCGACATCGACCGGCGCGCCAACCAGTTGGCCCACGCCTTGATTGCCCGTGGCGTGGGGCCGGAAACCCGCGTTGGTGTGGCCCTGCCGCGCAGCGAAGGGGGGATCGTCGCGCTGCTGGCAGTGCTCAAGGCTGGCGCGGCCTATGTGCCGCTGGACACCAGTTACCCACGCGAACGCCTGGCGTACCTGATGGAAGATTCCGGGCTGGCGCTGTTGCTCACCGACTCCCGAGTGTCGGCGCAGTTGCCCCTGGCAGGCGCCGCCCAGTTGCTGGAACTCGATCGCCTGGACCTGAGCCTGCAACCGAGCAACGCCCCAGCCGTGCGTATCGATCCGCAGAACCTGGCCTATGTCATCTACACCTCCGGTTCCACCGGCAACCCCAAAGGTGTCAGCGTGGCCCATGGTCCGCTGGCGATGCACTGCCAGGCCATCGGCGAGCGCTACGAGATGCGCGACAGTGATTGCGAATTCCATTTCATGTCGTTCGCCTTCGACGGTGCCCATGAACGCTGGCTCACCAGCCTGACCCACGGTGCTTCGCTGCTGATTCGCGACGACAGCCTGTGGACCCCGGAACAGACCTACAACGCGATGCGCGAGCACGGCGTGACGGTAGTGGCGTTCCCGCCGGTGTACCTGCAACAACTGGCCGAGCACGCCGAGCGCGAGGGCAACCCGCCGAAGGTGCGCATCTACTGCTTCGGCGGCGATGCGGTGCCCAACGCCAGCTTCGAACGGGTCAAGCGCGCCCTCGATCCGGACTTCATCATCAACGGCTATGGCCCGACCGAAACCGTGGTCACCCCATTGATCTGGAAAGCCGGTCGTGACGTGACCTGTGGCGCCGCCTATGCACCCATCGGCAGCCGCATCGGCGACCGCAGCGCCTACGTGCTCGACGCCGACTTGAACCTGCTGCCCCAGGGCATGGCCGGCGAACTGTACCTGGGTGGCACCGGGCTGGCGCGGGGTTACCTGAACCGTCCGGGCCTGACCGCCGAGCGCTTTGTCGCCGACCCGTTCAGCTGCAGCGGCGGCTTGCTCTACCGCACCGGCGACCTGGTGCGCCAACGCGCCGATGGCACTTTCGATTACCTGGACCGTATCGACAACCAGGTGAAGATCCGCGGCTTCCGCATCGAACTGGGTGAAGTCGAAGCCAGCCTGCAAGCCCTGGACAGCGTGCGTGAATCGGTGGTGGTGGCCCAGGAAGGTGCCGCTGGCAGCGGCAAGCGCCTGGTCGCCTATGTGGTGGCCGATGAACCGGTGCGGGAGGGTTTCGCCGAGCACCTGCGTGGACAACTCAAGGCGACGTTGCCGGCGCACATGGTCCCGGCCTACTTGCTAGTGCTCGAACGCCTGCCGCTGACCCCCAACGGCAAGCTCGACCGCAAGAACCTGCCCAAGCCTGACGTCAGTCAATTGCAGCAAACCTACATGGCGCCGCGCAGCACGCTGGAACAGCAACTGGTGTCGATCTGGCAGGATGTGCTCAAGCTCGCGCAAGTGGGCCTGCGGGACAATTTCTTCGAACTGGGCGGTGACTCCATCGTCTCGATCCAGGTGGTCAGCCGTGCACGTCAGGCCGGCATCCATTTCACCCCCAAGGACTTGTTCCAGCACCAGACCATCGAGGCGCTGGCGGCGGTGGCACGTCTGGGCGAAACCACCCAAGCCGTCGATCAAGGGCCGGTCACCGGTGAGTTAGCGCTGTTGCCGGTACAACGGCTGTTCTTCGAACAGGCGATCGCGCAGCGTCAGCACTGGAACCAGGCGGTGATGCTCAAGCCGACACAAGGACTCGATGCGCGGGTGCTGGAGCACGCCTTGAACGCGCTGGTGGTGCATCACGATGGCCTGCGTTTGAGCTTTACCGACGCGGGCGAGGGTTGGCAGGCACGTTACCGTTCGCCAGCCAGCCACGGCGAAGACCTGCTCTGGTTGGCGGACGTGCCAGATGCCCAGGCCCTGGCAAACCTTGCCAACGCAGCGCAACGCAGCCTGGACCTGCAAGACGGGCCGCTGCTGCGCGCGGTATTGGCGACGCTGGCCGATGGCAGCCAGCGGCTGTTGCTGGTGATTCACCACCTGGTGGTGGACGGCGTGTCGTGGCGGATTCTGTTCGAGGATCTGCAAAGCGCCTACCGTCAGTTGTCCGGCGACCAGGCCTTGCAGTTGCCGCCCAAAACCACTTCGGCACGGGCCTGGGCCGAGCACCTGCAAGGCTATGCCGGCAGCGCGCCGTTGCAGGAAGAGCTGGCGTACTGGCAGGCGCAGCTCGATGGCGTCGATGGGCAGTTGCCGATGGACAATCCACAGGGAGGCCAGCAGAACCGTCTCGCGCTGACCGTGCGCAGCCGACTCGATGCGTCACTGACTCGCCAGTTGCTGCAAGATGCGCCCAAGGCCTATCGCACCCAGGTCAATGACCTGCTGCTCACCGCATTGGCCCGGGTCATGGTGCGCTGGACCGGCGCCGACAGCGCGCTGATCCAGCTCGAAGGCCATGGCCGTGAAGCCTTGTTCGAAGACGTGGACCTGACCCGCACCGTCGGTTGGTTCACCAGCCTGTACCCGGCCAGGCTCACGCCGGTGGCGGACCTGGGGCATTCCCTCAAGCAGATCAAGGAACAACTGCGGGCGATTCCGAACAAGGGCCTGGGCTTTGGGGTCCTGGCCCATCTGGGCGATGACGCGGTGCGGGGGACTTTGGCGCGCCTGCCGACACCGTGCCTGACGTTCAACTACCTGGGCCAGTTCGACGCCAGTTTCAATGAGGCCGACGGCGCCTTGTTCGTGCCGGCCAGCGAGTCGGCCGGCGATGAGCTGAACGCCGAGGCGCCGCTGTCCAATGTCCTGGCCCTGAACGGGCAGGTGTTCGGCGGCGAGCTGAACCTGGGTTGGACCTTCAGCCGCGAGGTGTTCAACGAAGCCACCGTCCAGGCCCTGGCCGACGATTACGCCCGTGAGCTGCAAGGGCTGATCGAGCATTGCTGTGACGACGGGCATTGCGCTGTGACGCCGTCGGACTTCCTCCTGGCGAGCCTGGACCAGCAGCAACTGGATGGGCTGCCGGTGGCGACGGCGCAGATCGCCGACCTGTATCCGCTGTCGCCGATGCAGCAGGGGATGTTGTTCCATGCGGTCTACGGTGACGTCAGCGGCGATTACATCAACCAACTGCGCCTGGACGTCGAGGGGCTGGATCCGGAACGCTTCCGCCAGGCTTGGCAGGCAGCGGTGGACGCCCATGACATCCTGCGCACGCGGTTCGTCTGGCAGGGGGATTTGCCGGGGCCGGTGCAGGTGGTCAGTAAACACCTGGCGCTGCCTTACAGTTTGCATGACCTGCGGGCCGATCCACAGCGCGATCAGAGCTTGCAGACCCTGGCCGATGGCGAACGCCAGCAACTGGACCTGAGTGCACCGGCCCTGTTGCGACTGGTGATCGTGCGCCTCGACGAGCAGCGCTACCACCTGATCTACACCCACCATCACATCCTGATGGACGGCTGGAGCAACTCGCAGTTGCTCGGCGAAGTGCTGCAACGCTACAGCGGTCAGCCCGTGACCGTTCATGGCAGTCGTTATCAGGATTACATCGCCTGGCTGCAACACCAGGATGTCGCCGCCAGCGAGGCGTTCTGGACGCCTGCGCTGCGACGCTTGGAGACGCCGACACGGCTGGCGGACGTCATGGCGAAACCGCAGGCGACCAGCGCCGGTTATGGCGACCATGTGCAGGTCCTGGACGAAGCACTGACCCGACGCCTGGAAGCCTTCGCCCGTGCCTCGAAAGTCACCGTCAACACGCTGGTGCAGGCCGCGTGGCTGCTGCTGTTGCAGCGTTACACCGGCAAAGACACCGTGGCTTTTGGCGCAACGGTGGCCGGTCGTCCGGCGGACCTGCCGGGCATCGAACAGCAGATCGGCCTGTTCATCAACACCTTGCCGGTGATCGCCAACCCACAGGCCGGGCAGTCCCTGGACAGTTGGCTGCAAGCGGTGCAGGCGCAAAACCTGGCGCTGCGCGAATTCGAGCACACCGCGTTGCTGGACATCCAGCGCTGGGCCGGGCAGGGCGGGGAAGCGCTGTTCGACAGCCTGTTGGTGTTCGAAAACTATCCGATTGCCCAGGCCCTGGAGCAGGGCGCGCCGGACGGTTTGCGCTTTGGTCCGCCGCTCACCCAGGAACAGACCAACTACCCGTTGACTCTGCTGGTGGGCCTGGACCGTCAATTGTCGGTGCACATGAGCTACCAGCGGGCGAGCTTCGAACCCGCCACCGTGGTGCGATTGGCAACGCATCTGGCCCAGTTGCTGGGCCAGATGACGGCCCATGGCGAGCGCTGCCTGGGTGAACTGTCGATGCTGGAGTTCGATGAACATCAACGCCTGACCCATGACTGGAACCCGCTGGACACGCCGTTCGAGCAAGGGCTGTGCATCCACCAGATGATTGCTCGTCAAGTTGAAGCCATGCCAGATGCCCTGGCGGTGACCTTCGCCAACACCCAACTGAGCTACAGCGAGCTCGACGGTCGCGCCAATCGCCTGGCCCATAAACTCATCGAACTGGGTGTAAGCCCGGAAGTCCGCGTCGGCGTGGCGATGCCGCGCTCCGAACACCTGCTGATCGCCTTGCTGGCAGTGCTCAAGGCCGGTGGCGCCTACGTGCCGTTGGACCCGGACTACCCGGCCGAGCGCGTGGCCTACATGCTCGACGACAGCCGTGCGCGGGTGTTGCTGACTGAGCAAGCGGTGGCGGCGACGCTGAGCGTGCCGGCTGAAACCGCCGTGCTGATGCTGGATCGGATCGAGTTGGGGCAGTACCCACTCAGTGCACCGATAACCCAAGTCACGCCAGACAACCTCGCCTACGTCATCTACACCTCCGGCTCCACCGGCAAGCCCAAGGGCGTGGCGATTGCCCATCGCAATGTGCTGGCGCTGATCGACTGGTCCAAATCCGTCTACAGCCGCGATGACATCCAGGGTGTACTCGCCTCCACGTCGGTGTGTTTCGATCTGTCGGTGTGGGAATTGTTCGTGACCCTGGCCAACGGCGGTTCGCTGATCATCGCGCGCAATGCCCTGGAACTGCCGCACCTGCCGGCCCGCGATCAGGTGCGCCTGATCAACACCGTGCCCTCGGCGATTGCCGCGTTGTTGTGCAGCGATGAGATTCCGGCCAGTGTGCGCATCATCAACCTGGCTGGAGAGCCACTGAAGCAAAGCCTGGTGGACGCGCTGTACCAGAATTCCCCCTGTGGGATTGGGCCGGTGCAAGCTAAGCCTCTAGAGTCAGAATCTGTGGGAGCAAAGCCTGTGGGAGCAAAGCTTGCTCGCGATAGCATCCTATCGGCTGGCCCATGTGTGACTGATCCACCGCCATCGCGAGCAAGCTTTGCTCCCACAGGCCTCGCTTCCACCGGTTCTGCTCCTGCAGGCTTTGCTCCCACAGGCTCACTCCCACAAGGGATCGAGCATGTGTACGATCTTTATGGCCCCTCGGAAGACACCACCTATTCCACCTGGACCCGCCGCACCGCCGGCGGCACGGCGAACATCGGCCGGCCTCTCAAACACACCGCCAGCTACCTGCTCGACGCCGACCTGCAACCAGTCCCCCAAGGCGTCTCGGCGGAGCTGTACCTGAGCGGCGCGGGCATCACCCGTGGTTACCTCGGCCGCGCGGCGATGACCGCCGAAAAATACGTGCCCAATCCGTTCTCCACAACCGGCGAACGCCTGTACCGCACTGGTGACCTGAGCCGTTACCGCGCCGATGGCGTGCTCGAATACCAGGGCCGTATCGACCATCAAGTGAAGATCCGCGGCTTCCGTATCGAACTGGGAGAAATCGAATCGCGGCTGCTGCAACAGCCCGAGGTGCGTGACGTCGCGGTCCTGGCCCAGGACGCCCCGGGCGGTCAGCAACTGGTGGCCTACGTGGTCGTCCCGACGCTGAACCTGAATGCCACCGAAGCCCAACGCGCCCTGCGCGATGAACTCAAGGCCGCCCTGCGCGAACACCTGCCGGACTACATGATTCCGGCGCACCTGCTGTTCCTCGAACAACTGCCTCTGACCCCCAACGGCAAGCTCGACCGCAAGGCCTTGCCGGCGGTGGAGACCGGTCTGTTGCAGGCCGGTTATGTCGCCCCGGCCAGTGCACTTGAACAGCAGGTCGCGGCGATCTGGGCCCAGGTGCTCACGGTGGAACGCGTGGGTTTGAACGATCACTTCTTCGAGCTGGGCGGCCATTCGCTGCTGGCGGTCAATGCCGTCTCGCGCATGGCGCTCGAACTGGGGTTGACGCTGACCCCGCAACTGATTTTCCAGCACCCCGTCCTGGGGAATTTGTCGCGCAACTCGACACCGGGGACGGGCCGATCGATGAACAGAAACTGAACAAGCTGGAAGCCCTGCTTGATGAAATGGAGGAAGTCTGATGGACAAGAGTGTTGCTTTGAGGATTGCCAAGCGCTTTATCACTCTGCCGCTGGACAAACGTAAGCTCTACCTGGAAAAGATGCTCGAAGAGGGCGTCTCGCCGGCCAATCTGCCGATCCCCGAGGTCCGCTCCGGGTTCGAACAGATCGCGCTGTCCTATGCCCAGGAGCGCCAGTGGTTCCTGTGGCAGATGGACCCCCACAGCTCGGCCTACCTCATCCCCAGTGCCTTGCGCCTCAAGGGACGGCTGGACGTAGCGGCCCTGGAGCGCAGCTTCAACGCCCTGGTCGAGCGCCACGAGAGCTTGCGCACCACCTTCATCGAGAACGGCGAGCAGACCGTGCAGGTCATTCACCGGCAAATGCCCCTGCGCATCGCGGTCGAGGCGTTGCCCGCCAGTTCGCCGCTCAGCCAGGACGACAGCATCAAGGCGTTCGTCGAGCGCGAGAGCGCGCGCCCATTCGACCTGCGCCAAGGGCCGTTGCTGCGGGTTTCGCTGTTGAACATCGCCGAGGACGACCACGTGCTGGTGCTGATCCAGCACCACATCATTTCCGATGGCTGGTCGATGCAGGTGCTGGTGGACGAACTGGTGCGCCATTACGCCGCCGACACCGCCGGCCAGTCCCTGGTCTTGCCGGAACTGACCGTGCAGTACGCCGACTATGCGATCTGGCAGCGCCACTGGCTCGAAGCCGGTGAGCGCGAGCGACAATTGGCCTATTGGGTCCAGACCCTGGGCCGCGAACAGCCGGTGCTGGAGTTGCCGCTGGATCATCCGCGCCCACCCGTGCAGAGCTTTCGTGGTGCACGCCTGGACTTGAACCTGGCGCCGGAACTGGGCGCCGCGCTCAAGCAACTGGCCCAGCGCGAAGGGGCCAGCCTGTTCATGGTGTTGCTGGCCTCGTTCCAGGCCTTGCTGCACCGCTACAGCGGCCAGCCGCAGATCCGTGTCGGCGTGCCGGTGGCCAACCGCAACCGGGTCGAAACCGAGGGCCTGATCGGCTTTTTCGTCAACACCCAGGTGCTCAGCGCCGATGTCGATGGGCAATTGCCGTTCGACCGCCTGCTCGCCCAGGTCAAGCAGTCGGCCATGGCCGCCCAGGCTCATCAGGACCTGCCGTTCGAACAGTTGATCGAGGCCCTGCAGCCGGAGCGCAGCCTCAGTCACAGCCCGATCTTCCAGGTCATGTTCAACCACCAGACCGCCAGCGACACCCAGGACCGGCAGATGCAATTGCCGCAGCTGAGCATCGAGGACCTGGTGTGGGAAGGGCACACCGCCCAGTTCGATTTGACCTTGGGCACGTATGAAACCGGGCAGGGTGTGGTCGCGGAGCTGACCTACGCCACCGATCTCTTCGAACCACAGACCATCGAACGCCTGGCCCGTCACTGGCAGAACCTGCTGCAAGGCATCGTCGATGCACCGCAGCAACGTATCGGCGAGTTGCCGTTGCTCGATGCCACGCAACAGCGCCTGATGCAGCAAGACTGGTTTCGCGTGGTTGAGCATGGTGTCGAGGCCGGGTGCGTGCACCAGCGCATCGCCGAACAGGCCCGCGTCAGCCCCGATGCGCTGGCGCTGACGATCGATGGGCAGGCCCTGACCTACGGGCAGTTGGATGCACGCGCCAACCAGCTCGCCCACCGCTTGATTGTCCTGGGCGTGACGCCTGACCAGCCGGTGGGGATTGCGGTGGAGCGCAGCGCCGAGATGATTATCGGCCTGCTGGCGATCCTCAAGGCCGGCGGCGCCTACGTGCCACTGGACCCGGCGTACCCTGAGGATCGCCTGGCCTACATGATCCAGGACAGCGGTATCGAACTGCTGCTGACCCAGGCCCGTTTGCAGGCTCGATTACCGATCCCGGCAACGCTCGAAACCCTGTTGCTGGATCAGCCGGATGCTGCCCTGCAGGAGGCCCCGCGCAGCTGCCCGGCGGTGGCGCTGAGCGCCGAACACTTGGCTTACGTGATCTACACCTCCGGCTCCACCGGCAAACCCAAGGGGGTGATGGTGCGCCATGGCGCGCTGAGCAATTTCGTCTCCAGCATGATCGCCCAGCCAGGCCTCACGGCCAGCGATCGCATGCTGTCGCTGACCACCTTTTCCTTCGATATTTTTGGCTTGGAGATCTACGGGCCGCTGTCGACCGGGGCCAGCGTGGTGCTGACCGGCCAAAACGTACACCAGGATCCGCAGGCGGTGCTGGCGCTGATCGAACGGCACGACGTGACGGTGCTGCAAGCCACCCCTTCGAGCTGGCGCATGTTGCTGGATCATGAACAATCTGCGCTGCTGGCAGGTCGCACCTTCCTGTGCGGCGGCGAGGCGTTGCCCCTTGAGTTGGCGCAACGGCTGCTGGCGCTTTCACCGAAGGTCTGGAACCTCTATGGCCCGACCGAAACCACGATCTGGTCGGCGGTGCATCCGCTGAGCCCTGAAAACAGCCGTCCGTTCCTTGGCCAACCCCTGGACAACACGGCGCTGTACATCGTCGGCAGCGACCTGACGCTCAACCCGCCTGGCGCGCCGGGTGAATTGCTGATCGGTGGCGACGGACTGGCCCGCGGTTACTTCCAGCGTCCGGCCCTGACGGCCGAACGCTTTGTGCCGGACCCGTTCTCCACAACGGGCGAGCGCCTGTACCGCACCGGTGACCTGACCCGCTATCGGGCTGAAGGCGTAGTGGAGTACATCGGCCGTATCGACCATCAGGTCAAGATCCGCGGCTTGCGCATCGAACTGGGGGAAATCGAAGCGGCGCTGCTGGCCCAGGCCAGTGTGCGGGAAACCGTGGTGGTGGCTCATGAAGGCCCGACCGGCGCGCAACTGGTGGGCTATGTAGTGCCCATTGACGCAGTGCCACAAGCGGATGCCGAGGCCTCATTGCGCACCGCGCTCAAAACCGCGCTCAAGGCGCAATTGCCGGAATACATGGTGCCGGCGCATCTGCTGTTCCTCGCGCAACTGCCGTTGACGCCCAACGGCAAGGTCGATCGCAAGGCGTTGCCGGCCCCGGATGCCAGCGAGTTGCAACGTGCCTATGTGGCGCCCGGCAGTGCGCGTGAGCAACAGGTGGCGGCGATCTGGCAGGAGGTACTCAAGCTCGAGCGTGTCGGGCTTGTGGACAACTTCTTCGAGTTGGGCGGACATTCGTTGCTGGTGACCCAAGTGGTGTCGAGGGTCCGTCGGGCGCTGGATATCGAGGTGCCGTTGCGCAGTCTGTTCGAACACAGCACGTTGCAGGATTTTGTGCAGGCCCTCGACGCCGGCCACGGTGAACAACCGTTGGCGCTGGTGCCGGTACCTCGTGACAAGCCGTTGCCATTGTCCTTTGCCCAGGAACGCCAATGGTTCCTGTGGAAAATGGACCCCGACAGCGCCGCCTACAATATTCCGACGGCGCTGCGGCTGCGCGGTGCGCTGGATACAGGCGCCCTGCGTCAAAGCTTTGCAGCGCTGCTGGAGCGTCACGAAAGTTTGCGCACCACCTTCGTCGAAGACGATGGCCGGACCTGTCAGGTGATGCGTGCCCAGGGGCAGGTCGACTTCGTCGAGCAGCGTCTGGCGGTGGATGACGAGGCCGGTATCCAGGCATTTATCGAGCAGCAGACGCAACGCCCGTTCGATCTGCTGAACGATGCGCTGTTGCGCGTCGGCCTGCTGGCGCTGAGCGAGCAAGAGCACATCCTGGTGCTGACTCTGCATCACATCGTTGCCGACGCCTGGTCGTTGCAGGTGATGGTCGATGACCTGATGAGCCTGTACTCGGCGTTCATCCAGGGCCAGTCCGCGCAGTTGCCAGCCCTGGCGGTGCAATACGCCGACTACGCCGTCTGGCAGCGGCAATGGATGGCTGCCGGTGAACGGGACCGGCAAATGGCCTACTGGACCGAACAACTGGGCGATGAACAGCCGCTGCTGGAACTGCCCACCGACCATCCGCGTCCGGCTCAGCAAAGCATGCGAGGCGCACGGTTGCCGGTCGTGCTCGATCGCCCGTTGAACGACGCCCTCAAAGCCTTGGCCCGCCGGGAAAACATCACGTTGTTCGTGCTGTTGCTCGGTTCCTTCCAAGCGTTGTTGCACCGTTACAGCGGCCAGGCCGACATTCGCGTCGGGGTGCCGATTGCCAACCGCCAGCGCCTGGAAACCGAGCGATTGATCGGGTTTTTCGTCAATACCCAGGTGCTGCGAGCCGAATTCCACAGCGACTTGACCGGCGCCGCTTTGCTGCAACAGCTCAAGCAGACGGCCATGGCGGCGCAGATGCACCAGGATCTGCCGTTCGAGCAATTGGTCGATGCCCTGCAACCGCAACGCAACCTGAGTCACAGCCCGCTGTTCCAGGCCATGTTCAACCATCGCAACGAAACCGACACGGCGTTGACAACTGCCTTGCCGGACCTGGCCATCGAGCCTATGGGTTGGGCGCAGCGCACCGCGCAGTTCGACCTGAGCCTGGACACCAGCGACAGCGCCCAAGGCCTGCACGCGGCCCTGACCTACGCCACGGATCTGTTCGAGCCGGCCACCATCGAGCGCATGGGCCAGCATTGGCTCAACCTGTTGCAAGGCTTGGTGCAGGACCTGCATCGCCCTGTTGCGCAGTGGGCGCTACTGGACGCTGACGAACGTCGGCGCATGCTGGTGGAGTGGAACGCCACGGCAGTCCAATACCCGCTCGATCGCAGTGTGCACAGCTTGATCGAAGAGCAGGTGTCGCGGACCCCGGACGCCCCGGCGCTGGTTTTCGGCGAGCAACGCCTGACCTACACCGAGCTCAACGCCCGGGCCAACCGGTTGGCGCATCGGTTGATCGATCAGGGTGTCGGCCCGGATGTGCTGGTGGGTATCGCCGTCGAGCGTTCCGTGGAAATGGTCCTGGGGCTGTTGGCGATTCTCAAGGCCGGCGGTGCCTACGTACCGTTGGACCCTGAATATCCACGGGATCGCCTGGCCTATATGTTCGACGACAGTGGCATCGGCCTGCTGCTGACCCAGCGCCATCTACTGGACGCGTTGCCCGTTCCGGAGGCCATTCGCTGTCTGGTGCTGGATCAGCCCGAGGACGGGCTGCAAGCAGGTCGCGATGCCAATCCGTGCGTCGACGTTGACGCTGAAAACCTGGCCTACGTGATCTACACCTCCGGTTCCACCGGCAAGCCCAAGGGCGCGGGCAATCGTCATTCGGCCCTGGTCAATCGGCTGTGCTGGATGCAGCAGGCCTATGGGCTCGATGCCACGGACAGCGTGCTGCAAAAAACGCCTTTCAGTTTCGACGTATCGGTGTGGGAGTTCTTCTGGCCGCTGCTGACCGGCGCGACGCTGGTGGTGGCCGCGCCGGGCGCTCATCGCGACCCGACGCAACTGATCGAGCTGATCACCGCGCAGCGCATCACCACGTTGCACTTCGTGCCGTCGATGTTGCAGGCGTTTGTGCAAGACCCACACGTGGCCCAATGCACCAGCCTGAAGCGGATCGTGTGCAGCGGCGAAGCCCTGCCGGTGGATGCGCAGCAGCAGGTGTTCGCCAAACTGCCGAACGCCAGCCTGTACAACCTCTACGGTCCGACCGAGGCAGCCATCGACGTCACCCATTGGACCTGTGTCCAGGACGGTCGCGACAGCGTGCCGATCGGCCAGCCGATTGCCAACCTGGGTACTTACATCCTGGACGATGAATTGTCGCCGGTGCCGGTCGGTGTGACGGGCGAGCTGTACCTGGCGGGCGAGGGCCTGGCCCGGGGTTACCATCGACGCGCGGCGCTGACCGCCGAACGCTTCGTGACCGGCCCCTTCGGCACGGGGCAGCGGCTGTATCGCACCGGTGACCTGGCGCGCTATCGCACCGATGGCGTGATTGAATACGCCGGGCGCATGGACCATCAGGTGAAAATCCGTGGCCTGCGCATTGAGCTGGGGGAAATCGAAGTGCGCCTGGCCGAGCACGCCGAGGTGCGCGAAACCGTCGTCATCGCCCAGGACGGCACCTTGCTGGTGGCCTACCTGGTGCCAGCCCGCGCTGAACTGCTGAGCGCCGAAGACACCGTCCGCCAGGCGCTGCAAGGTCGCCTCAAGGACCATTTGAGCCAGTCCTTGCCCGACTACATGGTGCCGCAGCACTGGGTGTGGCTGGAAAAAATGCCCGTCAGCCCCAACGGCAAACTGGAACGCAAGGCACTGCCCAAAGCCGATATCAGCGCCAGCCCCAAGGCTTACATCGCACCGATCACCGCCCTCGAACAGACCCTGGCCGCGATCTGGCAAAGCGTGCTCGGACGCGAGCAAGTGGGGGTGGGTGACAACTTCTTCGAGCTGGGGGGCGATTCGATTATCTCGATCCAGATGGTCAGCCGGGCGCGGCAGGCCGGGATTCATTTCAGTCCCAAGGATCTGTTCGTCCACCAGACCATCCAGGGCCTCGCCAGCGTGGCGAACCAGGGGGACAGCGGCCCGGGCATCGACCAGGGCCCGGTGACGGGCGACGCGGTGTTGCTGCCGTTCCAGCAACTGTTTTTCGAACAGGACATGGCCGAGCCGCATCACTGGAACCAATCGGTGCTGCTCAAGGGGCAACGGCCAGTGGACGCCGCTCATCTGGAGCAGGCGTTGCAGGCATTGGTTGCCCACCACGATGCCTTGCGCCTGGCCTTCACCCGTGAGAACGACGCCTGGACCGCTCGCCATCAAAGCCTCGCCGAGCAACAGGGGCTTTGGCAACGCTCACCGCTGTTGTGGACCGCCGAGGTGGCAGATGCTGCGGCGCTTGAACGGTTGGCCGAACAAGCCCAGCGCAGTCTCGAACTGCAGAACGGCGCACTGTTGCGCGGGGTCTTGGCGAGCCTGGCCGATGGCAGCCAGCGGCTGTTGCTGGTGATCCATCACTTGGTGGTAGACGGAGTGTCGTGGCGCATTCTGCTGGAAGACCTGCAACAGGCTTATCAACAACTGCAGGCCGGCCAGGCCCTGAAACTGCCCGCCAAGACCAGTGCCACCCAGGCTTGGGCGCAACGGTTGCAGGGGCATGCCGGCAGTGCGGCGTTACAGGCTCAAATAGCCTATTGGCAAGGGCAACTGCAGGACGCTCGCGCCGATTTGCCTTGCGACCGGCCCGAGGGCGAACTGCGCAGGTGCCATGGGGCGCAGGTTCAGACGCGGCTGGATAAAAACCAGACCCGACAACTCTTGCAGCAAGCGCCGGCGGCCTACCGAACCCAGGTCAACGATCTGTTGTTGACGGCTCTGGCCCGGGTGATTGGCCGCTGGTCCGGCGACGCCTCGACCTTGATTCAGCTGGAGGGGCACGGCCGTGAGGCGTTGTTCGATGATCTGGATCTGAGTCGTAGCGTCGGCTGGTTCACCAGCCTGTTCCCGGTACGCTTGACCCCGGCCGTCACCGCAGGGGATTCGCTCAAGGCGATCAAGGAGCAATTGCGGGCGATACCCGACAAAGGGCTCGGATTCGGTGCGCTGCGCTACCTGGGGGATGAGCAGACCCGTCGTACCCTCCAGGCGTTGCCTGTGCCACGCATTACCTTCAACTACCTGGGCCAGTTCGACAGCGCATTCGCCGATGATGCCGATGGCTTGTTTATCCCGGCCAGCGAATCGGCGGGCGCACCACAGAGCCCGCTGGCGCCGCTGGACAACTGGTTGACCCTCAATGGCAGTGTCTACGCCGGCGAACTGAGTATCGACTGGACGTTCAGCACGCAGATGTTCGACGAATCGACGATCCAGACGCTGGCCCTGGACTATGGCCGAGAGTTGCAGGCCCTGATCGAGCACTGCTGCCAGGCACCGCACCAAGGCTTCACGCCGTCGGACTTCCCGCTGGCCGGGTTGACCCAGGCTGAGCTGGACGCGTTGCCACTGGCGCCCCGGCAAGTCGAAGACATTTATCCGTTGTCGCCCATGCAGCAAGGCATGCTGTTCCATACGTTGTATGAGCAACAGGCCGGCAGCTACATCAATCAGCTGCGGGTGGATGTCGAAGGGTTGGACGTCGAGCGCTTCCGCCAGGCCTGGCAGGCGGCCATGGACGCCCATGAAGTGCTGCGCAGCAGTTTCGTCTGGGAAGGTGAGTTCAAGCGTGCCCTGCAGGTCGTGCACAAACAGCTGGACGTTGCCTTCCTGTTCCATGACTGGCGCGCCAGTGCGCAACTGTCCCAGGACCTCCACTCCCTTGCCCTGGCGCAGCGCCAGCAGGGTTTCGAACTGGAGGCGGCGCCCTTGCTGCGCCTGGTGGTGACACGCGTGGCAGAGGACCGCTACCACTTGATCTACACCTGCCATCACATCCTGATGGACGGCTGGAGCAACTCGCAATTACTCGGCGAAGTGCTGCAACGCTACAGCGGCCAACCTGTCGTCGCATCGGGCAGCCGCTACCGGGACTACATCGCCTGGCTGCAACGCCAGGATGCGGTGGCCAGCGAAGCGTTCTGGACGCCTGTGCTGCAACGCTTGGAGGCCCCGACGCGGCTGGCCGATGTCATTGCACCACCGGCCCAGGCCGGCACCGGTTATGGCGACCATGTGCAGGTCCTGGACGAGACGCTGACCCGGCGTCTGGAAGCCTTCGCCCGTGCCTCGAAAGTCACCGTCAACACGCTGGTGCAGGCCGCGTGGCTGCTGCTGTTGCAGCGTTACACCGGCAAAGACACCGTGGCTTTTGGCGCGACGGTGGCCGGTCGTCCGGCGGATCTGCCGGGCATCGAGCAGCAGATCGGCCTGTTCATCAACACCTTGCCGGTGATCGCCAGCCCACAGGCCGGGCAGTCCCTGGACAGTTGGCTGCAAGCGGTGCAGGCGCAAAACCTGGCGCTGCGCGAATTCGAGCACACCGCGTTGCTGGACATCCAGCGCTGGGCCGGGCAGGGCGGGGAAGCGCTGTTCGACAGCCTGTTGGTGTTCGAAAACTATCCGATTGCCCAGGCCCTGGAGCAGGGCGCGCCGGACGGTTTGCGCTTTGGTCCGCCGCTCACCCAGGAGCAGACCAGCTACCCGTTGACGCTGTTGGTGGGATTGGAACGGCAACTGTCGGTGCACATGAGCTACCAGCAGGCGAGTTTCTCGGCGGACACGGTGCAACGGCTGGCGGCCCATCTGGCTCAGTTGCTGGGACAGATGACCGATGGCGGCGAGCGCTGCCTGGGTGAACTGTCGATGCTGGAGTTCGATGAACATCAACGCCTGATCCATGACTGGAACCCTGTGGACGCGCCGTTCGACCAAGGGCTGTGCATCCACCAGATGATTGCTCGTCAAGTTGAAGCCATGCCAGATGCCTTGGCGGTGACCTTCGCCAACACCCAACTGAGCTACAGCGAGCTCGACGGTCGCGCCAATCGCCTGGCCCATAAACTCATCGAACTGGGTGTAGGCCCGGAAGTGCGCGTCGGCGTGGCGATGCCGCGCTCCGAACACCTGCTGATCGCTTTGCTGGCAGTGCTCAAGGCCGGTGGCGCCTACGTGCCGCTGGACCCGGATTACCCGGTTGAGCGCGTGGCCTACATGCTCGACGACAGTTGTGCGCGGGTGTTGCTGACCGAACAGGCGGTGGCGGCGACGCTGAGCGTGCCGGCTGAAACCGCCGTGCTGATGCTGGATCGGATCGAGTTGGGGCAGTACCCACTCAGTGCACCGATAACCCAAGTCACGCCAGACAACCTCGCCTACGTCATCTACACCTCCGGCTCCACCGGCAAGCCCAAGGGCGTGGCGATTGCCCATCGCAACGTGCTGGCGCTGATCGACTGGTCCAAATCCGTCTACAGCCGCGATGACATTCAGGGTGTGTTGGCTTCGACTTCGGTGTGCTTCGATCTGTCGGTGTGGGAGTTGTTCGTGACCTTGGCCAACGGTGGCTCGCTGATCATCGCGCGCAATGCCCTGGAACTGCCGCAACTGCCGGCCCGCGATCAGGTGCGCCTGATCAACACCGTGCCCTCGGCGATTGCCGCGTTGCTGCGCAGCGATGAGATTCCGGCCAGTGTGCGCATCATCAACCTGGCCGGTGAGCCCCTGAAGCAAAGCCTGGTCGACGCGCTGTACCAGAATTCCCCCTGTGGGATTGGGCCGGTGCAAGCTAAGCCTCTAGAGTCAGAATCTGTGGGAGCAAAGCCTGTGGGAGCAAAGCTTGCTCGCGATAGCATCCTATCGGCTGGCCCATGTGTGACTGACCTACCGCCATCGCGAGCAAGCTTTGCTCCCACAGGTAGTGCTCCTGCAGGTTCTACTCTTGCAGGTTTTGCTTCCACAGGCTCGCTCCCACAAGGGATAGCGCATGTCTACGACCTCTACGGTCCATCCGAAGACACCACCTATTCCACCTGGACCCGCCGCACCGCCGGCGGCACGGCGAACATCGGCCGGCCTCTCAAACACACCGCCAGCTACCTGCTCGACGCCGACCTGCAACCAGTGCCCCAAGGCGTCTCGGCGGAGCTGTACCTGAGCGGCGCGGGCATCACCCGTGGTTACCTCGGCCGCGCGGCGATGACCGCCGAAAAATACGTGCCCAATCCGTTCTCCACAACCGGCGAACGCCTGTACCGCACCGGGGACTTGAGCCGTTACCGCGCCGATGGCGTGCTCGAATACCAGGGCCGTATCGACCATCAAGTGAAGATCCGCGGCTTCCGTATCGAGCTAGGGGAAATCGAAGCGCGGCTGCTGCAACAGCCCGAGGTGCGTGACGTGGCGGTCCTGGCCCAGGACGCCCCGGGCGGTCAGCAACTGGTGGCCTACGTGGTCGTCCCGACGCTGAACCTGAATGCCACCGAAGCCCAACGCGCCCTGCGCGATGAACTCAAGGCGGCCCTGCGCGAACACCTGCCGGACTACATGATCCCGGCGCACCTGCTGTTCCTCGAACAACTGCCCCTGACCCCCAACGGCAAGCTCGACCGCAAGGCCTTGCCGGCGGTGGAGACCGGGTTGTCGCAAAGCGGTTACGAGGCGCCCGTCAGCGAACTGGAGCAACAGATCGCTGGTATCTGGCAAGAGGTGCTGGAAGTGGAGCAGGTCGGTCGCAACGACCATTTCTTCGAACGCGGCGGCCACTCCTTGCTGGCAACCCAGGCGGTCTCGCGTTTGCGCAAGCTGACGGGCTATCCGCTGAGCCTGCGTGACTTGTTCAATCATCCACAGCTCAAGGCGCTGGCGGTCCTGATGGCTGGCACTGCCGATGAACCGGTCCGGGCGGGCGATTCCCATGAAGTCCGGCTCAAGGCCCATGGGCCGCGACGTTCGGCACCGCTGTCGTTGGTGCAGCGACGTTTGTGGATCGCCGAACAATTGTCCGGCGGTACGTCGGCCTATGGCATGCCCATGGCGCTACGCCTGTGCGGCGAATTGTCGATGGCGCACCTGATGAGCAGCTTTGCCGACGTGGCTCGCCGTCATGACGTACTGCGCACCGCGTATGTCCAGGACGAAGAAGGCGATCCGCTGGCGCTGATTGCCGATGAGGTGCAACTGGACTTCCCGGTGATCGACCTCGCTGGCCTGTCGCCCAGTGCCCAGCAGGAACAGGTGGCCCGAGCGACGCTGGAAAACGCGCGCATCCCCATCGACCTGGAACAGGCACCGCTGTTGCGCGGGCGGATCCTGCGCCTGGGGCCGACGGAGCACGTGTTGCTGTACGCCATGCACCACATCATCTCCGATGGTTGGTCGATGGGGCTGTTGATCAACGAACTGGTGCAGGTCTACGAGGCATCCCTCAAGGGTGAACCGATGCCGCTGCCACCCCTGGAGGTTCAGTACCATGACTTCGCGCTGTGGCAACAGGCGCTGGAGGAGCAGGGCGTGCTGGCGCGCCAGGCCGAGTACTGGAAACACCGGCTCGGCGGCTACGAAGGGCGCCTGGACTTGCCGCTGAGCAGCCCCCGGGGCCAGACGGCGTCCTACGACGGCGATGCGCTGCAGTTCCGGCTTTCCACCGCGCTGAGCGGGGCCTTGCGCCGGTTAGCCAGCGAGGCCGGTGTCACGCTGTACAGCACGCTGCTGGCGTCCTTCCAGGTGTTGTTGCATCGGCTCTGCGACGCGCAAGACCTGGTGGTCGGGGCCGACGTGGCAGGTCGTGAACAGCCTGAGCTGGAGCGGCTGATCGGTTTCTTCGTCAACGTACTGCCCCTGCGTTCGCGCTTCGACGCCGCGGCCACGTTCTCGCGCTTCCTGGGGCAGACCCAGGACAACCTGCTCGGCGCCCTGGAGCATCAGGACTTGCCGTTCGACCAGATTGTCGAAGCCTCGGGCGTACCGCGACACAAGGGCATGAACCCGTTGCTCCAGGTGTTGTTCGTGATGAACAACGTGCCGGTGCGCACCCGCTCCATGACCGGGTTGAGCGTGGAATTGCTGCCGGCGCTCGAGACCCATTCTAAATTCGATATGGCGTTGTTCGTTGACGAAGAAGAAGGGCAATTGCGCGGTAATTGGCAATTCGCCACAACCTTGTTCGGACATGAGCGCATCCAGCACCTGATTCAGGCCTGGACAGCCCTGTTGGAACAGATCGTCGCTGATCAGGACATTCAATTGGGAGCTATCAGCATGCCAGTCGACAACATGGCGGCGGCCGTCACGCCTGCCACCGTCCCGGGGCCCAAGGCCGACAAACTGGGCAAGTTTCTCAAGCGTTCCGTGACACCCCTCGCCAAGCCTCGTGCGGCGCGGGTGCGTGAATCACTGGTGGCTGCACCGCAGCGCTTTCCCTTGATGCTGGAGCCGGGCGAGCCCCATCTGGATGTCATCGAGTGGATCCAGCAGAACCGGCCACTGATCGAGCAAAAGCTGGCCGAGCATGCGGGCATTCTGTTCCGCGGTTTCGAGCTGGACGGTATCCAGGGTTTTGAAGCCTTCGCCGAAGCGGTACAGCCAGGGCTTTATGGTCAGTACGGCGACCTGCCGAAGAAAGAAGGCGGCAAGAACACCTACCGTTCCACGCCGTACCCCGAGCGCAAGATGATCCTGTTCCACAACGAAAGCTCCCATCAGGGCCGCTGGCCGCGCAAGCAGATGTTCTATTGCGAGCAAGCCGCACCGGTAGGCGGCGCGACCCCGGTGGTGGATTGCCGGTTGATGTATGAACGATTACCGGCGGACCTTCGCGAGAAGTTCGAAGACAAAGGGTTGCTGTACGTACGCACCTTCACCGACAAACTCGACGTGTCGTGGCAGCACTTCTTCAAGACCGAAGACCACCTTGAAGTGGAGGCCCGCTGTCGGGCGGGCGGCATCCAATGGCGCTGGCTCGATAACGACGAGTTGCAGACCCGCACACCGGGGCCCGCGATCATCACGCACCCGATCACCGGAGAGAAGTCGTTCTTCAACCAGGTGCAATTGCATCACATCTATTGGTTGGACCCGGATGTGCGGGAGGACCTGTTGTCGATGTTCGGCCTGGAGCGCATGCCTCGGCATGTGTATTACGGCGACGGCACACCGATTGAGGACGAGGTGATGGCGCGTATCGGTGAGTTGTATGAAGCCTGCGCGGTGCGTTTCGACTGGCAAAAAGGTGATGTGATCCTGCTGGACAACATGCTGGTGGCCCACGCCCGCGACCCGTTCGAGGGCCCGCGCAAGATCGTGGTAGCCATGGGCGATATGTACGACCGTAACGCGCTGGACAACCCGGCCAGTGCCGGGCCCGCGATTCAGGGCAGGCGCAATCTGGAGGAAACCGGAGCATGAACGAAGTAACGATGGATCAACAGGACCCGAGTTTCCCGCTGACGCCCGAGCAACAAATGCTGCTCGAACAACTGTCGCCCACGGCGACCTGTGGCGAGGCGTTGCGCTGGCTGAACGTGGTGATCGACGGTGATCTCGATCCGCAGCGCTTGCAGGTCGCGTTCGATACGCTGCTGGCGCAGCAGCCGATGCTCTTGGCGCGGCTGGGCAAAGTCGCCGGTTTCCACGGTTGGCGTCAGGCCGCCGCCAGCGCCGCTCGCTTCCCACTGACGGTACAGGCCGGCGAGCAACGGGCCGAGGACATCCAGGCGCAGATCAAGGAGTCGATGGGGCGCGCTTTTGTGCTCGGCGAATCGGAAAGCCTCCAGGCCGGGCTTTATCGTCTGGCGCCACGGCAATGGCAACTGGTGCTGGGCATTGCTCGCTGCAGTGCCGATGGGCAATCCCTGAATCTGCTGCTTGAGCAGGTGCAGCAAGCCTGCGCCGGGATCCAGGGAGCGGAAGACGACGCACCGGGCGAGTTCACCCAATACCTGGAATGGCGCAGTGAGGTGGTGCTGGATGAAGATGCCGCCACCGGACGCACCTACTGGCAGCAGCACCTGCACGGCGTGCAGACGGACATCGCCACGCCGTGGCTGGCCGCACGCAGCGCCGGCAATGAGACCGGTGCAGGCGACAGGTGCGTGTCGCTGACACTGGAACCTGCCCAGCGTGACGCGTTGTACCGTCTGGCCAAGCAGCTCGGCCAGCCGCTTGCCACGCTGCTGCAAGGCGCGTGGTGGGTGTTGCTGGGACGTTTGAGCGGGCTTGAGCAGGCGCTGGTCGGTGTGCGCCATGACAGCCGTGGCGACTATGAATACTTCGCCAATGCCGTGGGCGTGTTCGAGAAAACCCTGCCGCTTTGCGTTTCGTTGCCCGCCAGCGTGGCGTTCAGCGAGTGGTTGAGCGAACTGGCGGCGGGCCTCGAAGCCCATCGCGCCTGGCAGGAATACTGGACCCCGGACCTGGCGCCTGACGCACGCCCGGTCTACGGCTTTACCCTGGGGCAGGCGAGCGGTGCCAGGAGCAGTGGCGACCTGAACTGGGCGCCGGAGCCAATGCTTGTGCAGGCCGATGCGTTCGAGTTGCTGTTACAGGTTCAATTGGACGATGCCCAGCGGCTTGCCGCGGTCAATCTGTCTTACGCCAGTTCGCGTTATTCGCTCGCCTCGGCCAGCGTCGTGCTGGAACAGTACGGCGTGCTGTTGGCGTCGATCCTTGCCGCCCCGCAAACCGCACTGGCGCAGCTCAATTTGCTCAGTCGCAGCGAGGAGCAGCGCTTGCGGGCGATCAATCCGCCGATGCAGGCATTGGCGGATGGCCGTTATCTGCCGCAGCGCATCGCCGAGCTGGCGATTCGTACGCCGGACGCCATAGCCCTGACCGACGCCCATCAGCACTTGAGCTATGGCCAGTTGCAAGCCCGGGTCGACCGTGTGGCGCAGTGCCTCAAGGACCAAGGTCTGGGCCAGGGGTCGATTGTCGCGCTGGCGTTGCCGCGTTCGGTGGAACTGGTGATTGCAATGCTGGCGAGCTGGCGCATAGGGGCGGCGTATCTGCCCCTGGATGTGCAGTGGCCCCAGGCGCGTCAGGCGTTGATGCTGGAACAGGCCGACGCGGCGATGTTGCTCACCGATGCGACGCATCTGCCGACCTGGCAGGGGCAGCCGTACAAGGCGCTGACATTGGCTGAACTCAGTCAGTCGGCAGCGCCCTTGCCGGTGCTCGCCACCAAAGGCAACGACATTGCCTATGTGTTGTTTACATCTGGCTCCACCGGCGTGCCCAAAGGCGTGGTGATCGAGCATCGGCAATTGCTCAACTACACCGCCCAGGCCAGTCAGGCCCTGGGGCTTGCGCAGTGCAAAAACGTCGGTTTCAGTTCCACCGTGGCGGCAGATTTGGGCAACACGACGTTGTTTGGTGCATTGTTCAATGGCGCCACCCTGCATGTGGCCAGCGATGAGCAGATGCAGGACGGCGCGTTGTTTGCCCAGTACGTGCAGCAGCAACGGATCGACTGCCTGAAAATCGTGCCGTCGCACCTTGCGGCGCTGCTCGACAGTGAGCAGGCGACACTGCCGCTTACGCTGATTCTGGGCGGCGAGCCGATCCCCGCGACGTTGATCGAGCGCATCGCCCGGTTGCGCAGCGATTGCCGCGTGTTCAACCACTATGGGCCGACCGAAGCCACGGTGGGGGTGATGATTCATCCGTTGTCACTGCACGGCGCCGCCGGCGATTGTGCGGCGCTGACTCAGGTGCTGGGCAACAACCAGGTTTACCTGCTGGACGCCGATCTGCGCTTGGCGCCGGTGGGCGTGCTGGGTGAGGTGTACCTGGGCGGCGCGCAGTTGTGCCGGGGCTATCTGCATGCCGAGGCCGATGAGCAGACGTTCATTCAGAGTCCATTTGATCCGGCGCAGCGGTTATATCGCACCGGCGACCTGGCGCGGTATCACCCGAATGGGGCGATCCAGCTGTACGGTCGGCGTGATCAGCAGGTCAAGGTGCGCGGGTTCCGTATTGAACTGGCGGAGATCGAGGCGGTGCTTCTGCGCATGCCGCAGGTGGCCGAAGCCCTGGTGCTGCCGGCGGCGTCGGTCGAGCAGGGACTGTTGGCCTTTATCGTGGCGCCGCCGGGTAGCGCTGCGGGCGTGTTGGACGCCGCCCGTGCCGGGCTGAGCGCTCGCTTGCCCAGTGTGATGGTGCCCCAGCACATGCAGCTGATCGAAGCTTTCCCGCGATTGGTCAACGGCAAGATCGATCGCAAGGCGTTGCAGCAGTTGGCGGGTGCGGCAACGGATGACAAAGACGCCGCGCCGCGCGATGCGCTGGAGCAATTGCTCGCCGCACGCATGGCGCAGTTGCTGGGGCTGGAGCGATTGGGCATCGATCGCGACTTCTTCGCCGCCGGAGGTCATTCGTTGCTGGTGATCAAGTTGGTGGCCGGTATTCGCAAGTTGTTGCAGTGCGAAATTCATCCGGGCCTGGTCTTCGATCATCCGACCGTGGCGTCGCTGGCACTGGCCTTGCGGGCGCTAGAGAGCAGTCCGGGGCAACTGGAGAAAATGGCCCAGGTCCGCCTGCGCATGGAAGCGATGAGCCCCGAGGAAAAGCTCCGCCTGACCGAACAGGCTCGGCAGCTGCAAGCCGCCAGGGCTGCGCAAAGCAACTGACATCACACGAAACAAAAGGTCGCCGCCCAACAGAGATTCCCAGAAATGGAACGCGGAGCGTCCCAGGCGGCATTCCCACGCGGAGCGTGGGAACGATCGGATCACACGAAACAAAAGGCCGTCGCCCAACAGCGACGGCCTTTTTTTTAATCTTTTTCGCGAATGATAAATAAACTCATTCCGGTTTTTGCCAAGTGCTGCGTCTTACTTAGGTATGTGGGCAAATCGGGTCGGGCAGGACGTCCAGGCACCGGGTTTGTCCAGCAAAGATTTCGCCGTCGTCCAGCCAGATGACCGTGCCCGGGGAGGGGCCGGTCGGCCATGCACTGACATTGCCTTGGGGCAATCGACCGTGCGGGTTCACGTGTGCTGGCGAGCGGCGGGCCCTTCGGCCCCATGGACTTTTACTTCTACCAATAATAGAGAGCACGATGTCATCCATTCATGAGTTGAAACCTCTGTTCAAGGCACTCGTCATGTCCCGCGGCCTGCGTTCGCGGCGTGTGTTGGCCGGTCTGGGGTTGGTCTGCGTACTGCCCCTCAGCGCTCAGGTGATGGCTGAAGACGTCAGCATCAACATTCCTGCGCAACCGCTGCCGCAGGCACTGCAAGCGTTCGGTCAGCAGACCAACCAGCAAGTGATCTACAACGCTGCTGATATGGCCGGCCTGAGGAGCACCCGCGTCAGCGGCAAGATGAGCCCGCAGACGGCCATTGCCGAATTGCTCAAGGGCACTGGCGTGCGTTACAGCGTCGAGGGCAATACCTTGATGCTGGTGCGCGGTTCTGCCGGTGAAGGCCTCGAGCTGGGCGCGACCACCATCAGTGCAGAATCGGTGGGCGCTACCACCGAAGGCAGCAACTCATACACCAGTAACGCCGTGACCATCGGCAAGGGCACCCACACCCTCAAGGAAATTCCCCAGTCGATCACCGTGATGACGCGCAAGCAGATGGATGACCAGAACCTGGTCAGCCTCAAGGACGCCGTCAACCAGACCACCGGCATCGTCGGCCTGCAGGGCGTCGGCCAGGGCATGATCCTGTCGTCCCGCGGTTTCCAGATCGACGACTGGCAGTACGACGGTGTGCCGATCCCGCGTAACACCTATTCGCTGGGCAACTGGGCGACCCAGGACCTGATCTTCTTCGACCGCCTGGAAATCATGCGCGGCGCCTCCGGCCTGCTGCAAGGCACTGGCAGCCCCGGTGGTGCCGTCAACCTGGTGCGCAAGCGTGGCCAGAACGCACCCACCGTGACCTTGACCGGCAAGGCCGGCTCCTGGGATCACTACGGCCTGCAATTGGACGCCGGCGGCCCGCTGAACCAGGCCGGCAACATTCGCGGCCGCATCGTCGTCGACGAAGACCAGAGCAACTCGTTCGTCGACCATGCGTGGAGCAAGACCCATTCGCTGTACGGCGCGCTGGACGTCGACCTGAACGAAGACACCACCCTGGGCTTCGCGGTCAGCCAATCCAACGGCGAATCGCGCGGCAATATCCGTGGCTTGCCACGCTACGCTGACGGTTCGATGCCGGACGTGTCGCGTTCGACCTATACGGGCGCGCGCTGGAACCGGTCAGAAATCGATGTCACCACCTATTACACCGATCTGGAGCATCGCTTCAACGATGGCTGGGCCTTCAAGGTCGGTGCCGTGTACATGACCGAAGACAACCAGGCGAAAAACCAGCGAGTCCAAAGGGGTGGTGGTCTCTTGGCGGATGGCAGTGGCGTGCAATATGCCGACTTCGTGACCGATTTCCAGTCCACGAAGGCTGGTCTGGACATGAACCTGACTGGCAAGTTCGAAGCCTTGTCGATGGAGCAGGAAGTCATGCTGGGCGGCAACTTCTCTCAGTTGGAGACGGATGATCGCTACGCCCGTACCTTCAACAACACCAGCGACTCCATCTTCGATCTGAACAATGATCGTCCGGACATCAGCTATGAAAGTTTGATCAATAGCCCGGGCGGCCAGGGTACCCTCAGCAAATACGATATCCGCCAGAAAGGTGTGTACGGCACCTGGCGCGTCAAGCCGGTCGACGACTTGACGCTGGTGCTGGGTTCCCGGGTCAGTTGGTATGACTACAGCTACAAGTCGAAAACCGAAACCGCGGCCAACGGTATTGTCACCAACACGCCAAGCACCGGAACTGAAACCGGAGTGGTCACGCCCTACGGCGGTATCATCTATGACCTGAGCCGTGAATGGGCCGTGTATGCCAGTTATACCGATGTGTTCCAGCCGCAGACCAACCTTGATACCAGCGGTTCGGTGCTCAAGCCAATAGTCGGTACCAACTACGAAACCGGCCTTAAGGGCGAGTTGATGGATGGTCGGGTCAATACCTCTCTGGCCGTCTTCCGCTATGACCACGAGAACCGTGCCGTCTCCATCGCCGGCTGTACTGGACTGAACTGCTCCTCTGCCGCGGGGAAAGTGCGCAGTCAGGGTATCGATGCTGAGATCAGTGGTGAAGTGATAGACAACTTGCAGCTGTTCGCGGGCTACACTTACAACACTACCAAGTACTTGGAGGACACTGACAGCAATGAAGGCAAAATCTTCAGCACCTGGACGCCGAAACACATGCTGCGGGTGTGGGGCAACTACCAGCTCACTGGCGACTGGAGCCGTGTCAGCACCGGCTTGGGCTTCACCACCCAAAGCCACACGATGGTTTACGACTATGATCGTGAAATCCCGGGTTACACCGTATGGAACGCCCGTGTCGGCTATCAGCTGACGCCGGAAATCGCTTTGGCGGTCAATGCCAACAACCTGTTTGACAAGACGTACATAACGTCCGCTTACAACCAGCTCAATGGCAACAACAATTTTGGTGATCCGCGCAATCTGATGTTCAGCGTGACTTACAAACCGCAGTTCTGATTTGCGCGAGAACTAGAAAAACGTCTTGTGCGTAATGTTGTTCACTTGGAAAAACGGCGCTTCTTTCAGGAATTGGGAGGCGCCGTTTTTTTTGGGCGTGGGGAGGGGGCATATCCGTTTCTTCGGTAGTGGCTACTGGCGGTTCCGCTCTTACAGCGGGTCACTTTCGAAAAGCCGGAATGCCGGCCCAGGCGAAAGTAACCAAAGCGCTTTTGCCCCACCACTCGGCACCTCGCTTAGGCTCGGTGTGCCCTCACTCCGGCATTGCTCCGTGGGCCCGCCGCGAAGGGCCATCCATTGCCCAGCGCGGCTACCTCGGCATCCATGCCGAGGTGCCCACTACGCAATACCTGCGTTCGGCCAGCGTGGTTAACGGGGCGCCTGAGATCAACGTCCACCGCGAGGCGGCCTAACAGCCGGCCTGGTTCTTGGTGAGACCGCGTTTCTCCTGTGGGAGCGGGCTTGCTCGCGAAAGCGGTGGTTCAGTTTGCAGTGATGTTGGCTGTGCTGGCGTCATCGCGAGCAGGCTCGCTCCCACAGGTTTTTTGTGTCGTGTGCAGATGCTGTGAACACCCGCCAACCCCATGTGGGAGCGGGCTTGCTCGCGAAAGCGGAGGGTCAGTTTTCGGTGATGTTGGCTGTGCCGACGCCTTCGCGAGCAAGCCCGCTCCCACAGGTTTTTTGTGTCGTGTGCAGATGCTGTGAACACCCGCCAGCCCCATGTGGGAGCGAGCCTGCTCGCGAAAGCGGTGGATCAGTTTGCTGTGATGTTGGCTGAGCCGACGCCTTCGCGAGCAAGCCCGCTCCCACAGGTTTTTTGTGTCGTGTGCAGATGCTGTGAACACCCGCCAACCCCATGTGGGAGCGAGCCTGCTCGCGAAAGCGGTGGATCAGTTTGCTGTGATGTTGGCTGAGCCGACGCCTTCGCGAGCAAGCCCGCTCCCACAGGTTTTTTGTGTCGTGTGCAGATGCTGTGAACACCCGCCAGCCCCATGTGGGAGCGAGCTTGCTCGCGAAAGCGGTGGATCAGTTTGCTGTGATGTTGGCTGTGCCGACGCCTTCGCGAGCAAGCTCGCTCCCACAATGGGATCGGAGTACGAGCGGGAGAGCCAGGCCGGCTGTAAGGCCGCCTCGCGCGCAAGCTTTGCTCCCACAGATTCTGCTCAAGCAGATCTGATGGGCGTACGACCGGGAGAGCCGCGCTGGGCCCAGAGTGTGTAAAAACCCCGAAGCCAACCCTTGCTATGATTCCCCAGGACTTCATCGCAAGGGCTGCCCATGAAACGCTTCATCCAAGGTGAACACCGAGATCAAACTACCTTGCTCCCCGAGAGCTTGGACGACTACGTCAGCGACACCAATCCGGTGCGCGTTGTCGATGTCTTCGTGGATGAGCTCGACCTGATCAGCTTGGGTTTTGACAGCGCTGTCCCCGCTAAAACGGGCCGACCGGCTTACCACCCTGCAGTCATGCTGAAGATCTACATCTACGGCTATCTCAACCGTATCCATTCAAGCCGGCGCCTTGAGCGCGAGGCGCAGCGCAACGTCGAGCTGATGTGGCTGACCGGTCGCCTGATGCCGGATTTCAAGACCATCGCCAATTTCCGCAAAGACAACGGAAAGGCCATTCGAGGAGTCTGTCGGCAGTTCGTCGTGTTGTGTCAACAATTGGGGCTGTTCTCGGAGCATTTCGTTGCCATCGATGGCAGTAAATTCAAGGCGGTGAACAACCGCGACCGCAATTTTACCAGCGCCAAGCTGAAGCGCCGGATGGAAGACATCGAGTCAAGCATTGCCCGTTATCTGAAAGCCCTGGATGAGGCTGATCGGGAAGAGCCCAAGTCTTCAGGGCCCAAAGGCGGCCTGGAAGAGAAAATCGCCAAATTGAAGGAGCAGATGAAGGCACTCCAAGCGATTGAAATACAGCTTGAAGCATCGCCGGACAAACAGATCTCGCTAACCGACCCGGACGCGCGCTCGATGATGATGACGAGCGGTCATGGCATCGTGGGCTACAACGTGCAGACAGCAGTCGATACCAAACACCATTTGATCGTTGCGCACGAGGTGACCAATGTCGGTCACGACCGTGATCAGCTTAGCTCGATGGCCCAGCAGGCCCGTGAGGCGATGCAAATCGAATCGTTGTCGGTGGTGGCGGACCGAGGGTATTACAAAAGCGTAGAAATCCTGGCCTGTCACGAGGCAGGGATCACAGCTTATGTGCCGAAAACGCTGAGCTCGCGGGCCAAATTTGATGGCCGTTTCGGCAATGACGAGTTTGTTTACGACGCAGACAAAGATGTCTACGTCTGCCCCGCCAAGCAAGTGCTGATCTGGCGCAACTCTTACGTCGACAAGGGCAAGAAGCTGGACGTTTACTGGCACTCCAACTGCCGAGCCTGTTCGATAAAGGCGCAATGCACACCGGCCAGAGAGCGAAAAATTCGGCGCTGGGAACATGAGGCGTTACTGGAGGAAATGCAGGCCCGGCTGAACAATGAGCCGCAGATGATGAACATCCGCAAGCGAACGGTCGAGCACCCCTTCGGGACGCTGAAGCAATGGATGGGAGCGACGCATTTTCTGACACGGCGGCTGGCTGGGGTCAGCACTGAAATGAGCTTGAATGTGCTCGCTTACAATTGGAAAAGAGTGATGAAAATCCTTGGTGCGCAGGGTCTGATGAAGGCGCTGGCGGCCTGAAAGCCTGCCGTTTTGCCCCGTTAATCAAGCTATGAAGCCTTGCTAGCGTTCGTAGGGGCCGCTTGGAGCTACAGGAACCCTTCAGGTTTTAATCAGTTGGCCAACACCTGTCGGCACTACGTGCCGACGATGTTTTTTCTGTTTTTACACACTCTGGGCCATGGATGGCCCTTCGCGGCGGCCCACGGAGCAATGCCGGAGTGAGGGCATGCCGAGCCTAGGCGAGGCACCAAGTGGTGGGGCATGTAGCGTTTTGCTTACTTTTGACTGGGCCGGCTTCCGGGCTTTTCAAAAGTGAGCCGCCGTAAGGGCGGAACCCTAAGCCGCCGTTACCGAAGAAACGGATATACACACCTACCCTAAGCGCTTTTCCCCTTCAATCGTACTGGCCAAAAAAACCTCGACCAGCGAATCAAGCAACGCATCATCAAAAATCATACTGCGATGACGCAACGGAGAATGCACCGAGCATTGCAGCTCCCCGGCCAGGCTGTAACCCTTTATCAAGGCTTCGCAAAACGCCAATTCTTCCGGAGTTTTTTCCGCCTGTGTCCACCAGCAACTGGGTCGTACCCGCACCGGTTTGAACGTGAACCCAGCAAAGGCCTCCAGCAACCGATCATGCACGGAGAACGCCTGAGCGTTCATGACTTCATCCTTGACGCTCTGCACGATTGACAGCAAATCGCCTCGCCCCGGCTCGATCTGGCGGGTGGCCCATTCATGGAATGCCTGGACCGTGCTGGCGGGGTGCTCTTGCCGGTAAGCCGCCGTGCGTTCGGTGAGGGTCGGAAACAGCAGGTCGAAATATTCGATGGCCTCCAGCAGATCCTGAGAGGCCGGGTCGGCCTGTTCAGCGCCTGGTAAATGCCGATGACGCGACAACGTCGCCGGGTACAGGTGTTCAGGAATCGTGCTGTCCACCAAGCCGAGAAAACTCACGGTGTGGCCCTGGCTTTCCAGCGTCGCGGCGATGTCCAGCGCGATGGCGCCGCCCAACGACCAGCCCATCAGGTAATAGGGACCTTGCGGCTGGGCCGTGACGATTTCCTGGCTGTAATCGGCAATCATCTCGCGCCAGGCTTCAGGCCCTGCGTGGGGTTCGCTGAAGCCGCGGTGCATGACGCCAACGGTGCGCGCCCGAGGTTGGAGTTTGCGCGCCAGCGGCTGGTAACAGAACACGATGCCACCGCTGGGATGCAGGCAAAACAACTGCGGCGCGCCGGTGGGGGTGGTGTTCAAGGGGACAAGACATGGGGTCTGTTCGCGGTGCTTTTGCGAAATGAACAGCGCCAGCTCGGCGACGCTCGGGTTGGCCAGCAACTCCTGCAGCCGCACGGTGATATTCAGGCGGGCCTTGAGTTGGGCAATCAGCTCGATCGCCAGGATCGAATGCCCGCCCAGTTCAAAGAAACTGTGATTGATCCCCATGCGCTCAACCTTGAGGGACTGTTGCCAGAGCTGCGCCAGGGCTTCTTCCAACTGTGTGCGGGGCGCCAGGTAATTCGAATGCCACAGACAGGCGTCCGGTTCCGGCAAGGCCTTGCGGTCAAGCTTGCCGTTGGCATTGAGCGGCAAGTGCTCGATGAACAGCAGATGGCTGGGCACCATGTAGTCCGGCAACTGCGCTTTGAGCGCGGTCAACAGACCTTCGCGTAACTCGGCCGTGGCCGGTTGCGTGGCGATCACGTAGGCGACCAGTTGCAGGCCGCCGGGGCCTTCATGGGTCAGCACGACACCATCGCGCACCGCCGGCAGGGTTTGCAGGCGAGCCTGGATTTCGCCCAGTTCAATGCGGAATCCACGGATCTTGACCTGATGATCCAGGCGTCCGATGTACTCGATGCTGCCGTCGGTGCGGTAGCGTGCCAGGTCGCCGGTGCGATACAGGCGTCCACCCGGAATAGGGTCGAACGGATCGGGGATAAACCGTGTGGCGGTCAGGTCGGCGCGCCGGTGGTAGCCGCGGGCCAGGCCGGCCCGGCCAACGTGCAGCTCACCGATGCAGCCCTTGGGCACCGGGTTCAGGTGCGCGTCGAGCAGATACCAGGACAGGTCGACGATAGGCTCGCCGATAGGGCTCGCGGCCTCGCAGTGCAAGTCATTCATCGACAGTGGTCGCCAGGTGACGTGCACCGTCGTCTCGGTGATGCCATACATGTTGATCAACTGCGGCGCCTGGTCGCCGAACCGTTCGAACCAGGGGCGCAAACTCTGCACATCAATTGCTTCGCCGCCAAAAATCACCTGACGCAACCGGTGGACGAGAGGCTGGCGAGGCGCGCAGGCGACCTGCAACAACGACTTGAATGCCGAGGGCGTCTGGTTGAGCACCGTGACGTTTTCCTGGCAAAGCAGGGCGTAGAAATCCTCCGGCGAACGGCTCACGGCGTGGGGCACGATGACCAGTCGACCGCCGTGCAGCAGGGCACCGAAAATCTCCCACACGGAAAAGTCGAAGGCATAGGAATGAAACAGGCACCAGACGTCCTGCTGATCGAAGCTGAACCAGTGGTCCGTGGCCTGGAACAATCGGTTGACGTTGTGGTGGGCGAGCAACGCGCCTTTGGGCTGGCCGGTCGAGCCTGAGGTGTAGATCACGTACGCCAGGTTATCCGGGTGCATCGGCACGTCAGGATTGTGCTCGGGATAGTCGCCATCGACAGCGACGGGGTCGAGCAACAAACAGTTGATGCCAGCGGGCAGCGCCAGCGATTCACGCAGATGGGCCTGGGTCAGGATCTGCGTGACGCCGCTGTCCTGGATCATGTAGGCCAGGCGGTCAGCCGGGTAGGCCGGGTCCAGTGGCACGTAGGCACCGCCGGCCTTGAGGATCGCCAGCAGGCCGATGATCATCTGCGGCGTGCGCTCGACGGCAATGCCGACCAATACGTCGGGCCCGACGCCTTGGGCGATCAGCCGATGGGCCAATTGGTTGGCTTGTCGGTTGAGCTTGGCATAACTCATGTGCTGCCCTTCAAAGGTCAGGGCGATGGCGTCGCCCGTGGCGGCGGCATGGGTTTCGATCAATTGGTGCAGGCACTGTCCGCGATGCAGTCGAGTCGGCTGGCGGTTCCAGTGGTCCAGGGTTTGCTGCTGTTCATCGGTGTTGAGCAATGGCAGTTCGCCGAGGGCGCGTTCGGGCGTCTCGATCAGGCCCCGCAACAGGTTCTGCCAGTGCTCGGCCATGCGCTCGATGGTGTCTGCGCGGTAGAGATCACGGCGGTATTCGAATGTCGCCACGATCTGCTGCTGTGAATAGTCGACATCCAGCGACAAGTCGAACTTGGCCTGGCTGTCACCGGTATCGAGAAATTCCAGCGTCAGTTGACCTCGGGTCGGCGCCGGCAGTGCGGGCGTGCCGGTGCGCCAGTTGAACAAGACCTGGAACAGCGGGTTGGCGCCCTGTACGCCGGGACGTTGCAACTGATCAAGGATCAGCTCCAACGGGTAGTCGGCATGTTCAAGCGCGGCGAGGGACAGCGCGCGTAGATCCCGGAGAAATTCCAACGTGCTGCGGGCCGAGTCGATCCGCGCCCGATACACCTGGCTGCTGACGAAAAAACCCACCAGGTCCTGGCTTTCATGGCTGTTGCGATTGGCGTTGGGGACGCCGACGGTAAAGTCGTTCTGGTTGCCGTAGCGGCCCAGCAACAATTGCCAGGCACCCAGCGCCACCACGAAAGGCGTCAGCCCCTGGCGTTGGCAGAATGCTTCCAGGGCCTGGGCCATTGCCGGGGCAAGCGCCACATGCACGCGTCCGGCCATCGGTTGCTGGCGAGTGGCGCGGGGGAAATCCTGGGGCAGTTCCAGCGTGGGCAGGTCGTGGCCCAGGTAATTGCTCCAGTATTCGCCGCTGCGCTGGCAGGCTGCGCTCTGCAAGTACTCGCCTCGCTGATGGGTGGCGTAGTCGGCGTATTGCATGGGCAGCGGCGGCAGCGTTGACGGATCGCCGAGCAAGGCCTGGGCATAGGCCTGGGTCATGTCCTGCATGAGGATCGTGTTGGACCAGGCATCGGAGACGATGTGATGCATGTTGAGCAACAGCACATGTTCGTCGCTGCGCAGCCGCAGCAGCGTTGCCCGCATCAGCGGCGCCTGGGTGAGATCGAACGGTTGCCGGGCATGCTGCTCGATGCGCTGTGAGAGCGCCAAGGTGCGTGCCGGCTGGTCGAGCGTGCCAAGGTCATCCCGGTGCAGGGTCAGGCAAACGTTGCGCTCGACCACCTGGCTCGCGGCGCCGTCGATTTCAATGAACGCGGTGCGCAGGATGTCGTGGCGGTCGATGACGCGATTGAGTGCCTGCTCCAGGGCGTCGGCATTGAGTTCGCCCGTCAGGCGCAGGGCGCGTGGCAGGTTGTAGGCCGAACGGGTCGGGTCGCGCTGTTGCTCCAACCACAAGCGTTGCTGGGCAAAAGACAAGGGCGCGCGGTCCAGCCGGCGGGAGCTTTCGTGCCTGTCGCCAGCGACATCCTCCAGCAGCAGCGTCAGCAGATCATCATCTAGCAGTTCGTTCATGGTGTTCTCGCGGTAAACAGCATTGCGTCGGGCAGGCTCAGGCAAAGGCTGCCGGGACCTTTTCACTGACGACCCGACCGGCCTGCATCCGGATCAGTTGGTCGGCGATATCGAAGTAACGATCGTCGTGGGAAATGACGATGATGGTTTTGCCCAGCGCCTTCAGTTCCGGCAGCAGTTCGGTATAGAAAATGCGGCGGAACACCGGATCCTGGTCAGCGGCCCATTCATCGAACACCAGCACCGGGCGTTCTTCCAGCCAGGCGTTGAGCAGCGCCAGGCGTTTGCGTTGGCCGGTGGACAGGTCGGTGGTGCTGAAGGCACCGTCGCGGATGCTGACCTTATGGGCGATTTCCAGGCGTTCCAGGTAGCGGTTGGCATTTTCAGGCACTTGTTGATCGCCCTGGACCAGTTCATCGAACAGGTAGTAATCGGCAAAAATCGTCGTGAACAGTTGGCGATAATCGTCACGTTGAGCCGCCAGCACCGGCTCGCCATCGAGGAGGATGTCGCCGCCCTGGGGGGCATAGAGCCCCAGCAGCAGCTTGATCAGCGTGGTCTTGCCGCCACCGTTCTCGCCGACGATGAACACAATGTCGCCCTGGGCAATGGACAGGTTGACCGGTCCAAGGGCAAAGGCTTGGCTGCCGTCGACCGCCGGGAAGGCGTAATGCACGTCACGCAATTCCAGCTGCTGGATTGTCGGCTTGGCGACGCGCTTGTCATTGAGCAGCAGGTGCGGTTCGGGTGAGGAAAACTGTTCGGCCAGTTCGGCGATGCGCTTGAACGCAATGTTCGCCCGGCTGATCACCGGCAAGGTCATCACCAGGTATTCCAGCGGGCCCTTCATGTACAACAGCACCAGCACGAAACCGCTGAGCACGGCCTTATCGGTGCCCAGCCACAGCGATTGCAGGGCCAGCACCAGGCCGATAACCACAAAAAACAGCATCGAGCCGAAGGTCTTGGCCACCACGAAGGTGTTGACCGAGCGGATATTGGTGTCGCAGATGTAGTCGGCGGTGGCTTCGATGCGCTGGCTGAACATGCGCTGGCGGCGTGGGCGATGGATGCGCAGTTCCTTGGCTCCGGCGGCGATTGCGCTGTAGTGTTTCTGCAGCGCGTCTTCGGCCTCGCGGGCGTCTTCGAAGCCCCGGATGCCGCGGGCCCGGGCCACGTATTGCACCACCGTGCCGATCACCAGAGCCACCAGTAGCAACAAGAACATCGGCAGCGACAGGTAGGCCAGATAACCCAGGCAACCGAGGGTCACGGTGAAGGCGATGGCCAGTGGCGCGAACGAAAACGCGAAACTGCTGACCGTGTTGACGTCGTGGGTCAGCACCGGGATGAGCCGATGGCTGCGAAAGCGCTCGATCTGTTCGATGGGCGCCAGCAGCACTTTCTTGCCGAGGGATTTACGCAGCTCGGCGATGATGTTCTGGCCGACGTGGTTGGTGCCGATGTCGGAAAGAATCGAGGTCAGCAGGGCCGCCGCGCAGAGACCGGCAAACTTCATCAGCATCTGGAACGTGGGCGTGACGGCGGCGTTCAGGGCGTCGTTGATGGTGGCCAGCAGCGCGGTGATGCTCAGGCCGCCCAACATGCCCAAGAGGATGGAGCCTACGACAATCAGCCTGAAGGGTTTGAGCAGGGTGAACAGTTCATTGATCACTCCGCGTGTTGGTTGGCTCATGGAGGTTTCCCTGCTTGATGAAAAGGGCGAAGGCCATCGCGGGTGTTCGCCGGGAGGGCTTTAGGGCGAAGGCACGCTGGATTGGGTTGTGCCCCTCTTTAGAACGATTTGAGAGGAGGGGAATTTATTCTGTGGGAGCAAGGCTTGCCCGCGATGAAGGCGACGCGGTTCCCTGTGAAATCGAGGTGTCTGCATCGCGAGCAAGCTTTGCTCCCACATGGGGCGCCTACATATCCCGCGCCACCCGAAATCCCAGCCAATCGCCCCGTGCATCGGGGTACACCGCGTTGCGATTGCCCGAACGGGAGAACACCGGTGCTTCGCCCCAGTCGTTGCCGCGGATGCGGCGTGCCTTGCAATCACCGCTGAGCCAGGCGCTGCCATCGCTCGGGGCGCCTACATAGTTTTCGTTGTAGCAATCGGCGGTCCACTCGTAGACGTTGCCGTGCATGTCGTACACGCCGAAGGCGTTGGGTGCGAAGCTGCCGGCCGGAGCGGTGAAGTTGTAGCCGTCGGCCGCGCCGTAGGTGTTGGCGTGCTGGGCGATGCTGTAGTCCTTGCCGTCATCGAACGGGAAGGGGAACGGGTCGGCGCTGCCGCCGCGTGCTGCGTATTCGCGCAGGGACTCGCTGACCAGTCGGTACTGTTTACCGGTCTTTTTCGACAACCACGCCACGTAGGCATTGGCCTCGGCGAAATCCATGCACACCGCCGGATGTCGGTCTGTGTACTGCTTGCGCGGGTCACTGCCCTGGTAGTCCGGGATGCCGGCCTTGCAGGCGCGACCGGGACGTTTGTCGCCGTCGGGCATCGTGTAGCCGGTGTCGCGCAGGTAGGCGAACCATTCACCCTTGAGCACCTGGAAACGACTGATCGCCAGCGGCTTGGCGAACGTCACCGGGTGCATCGGGCCTTCGTCGGGCTCGCGTCCCACTTCGTTTTCCAGGGTGCCCATCTGGAAGGTGCCGGTGGGCAGCACGACCATTTCCGGGCAGTCCTTGCAGTCGCGAAAGACCTGGCCCGGTTGCGAGGCCTGGGCGCCGGAGGGCAGCAGGGCGGCGAGGGCCAGTGCCGGGAATAGCTTCAGCGAAAAACTGTTCATCCATCTCTCTCGATAAGTCATGTTCAGAGTGTCTTGCCCAGCAACCCCATGAAGCGATCGATCTCGGCCTCCGTGTTGAGCAGCCCCGGCGCAGTACGGACCACCGGCCCCGCATCGCGATGCACGGCATCGGCGATCACGCGGTTCTTCATCAGGTAGGCGGCCACCTCGTCGCTCTCGCGGCCCTTGACCCGGAAGAAGGTGAAGCCGGCGGACAGGTCTGGGCTCAGCGGCGTGACCAGCTCGATCTGCGGTTGTGCCACCAACTGTTTTTTCAGATAGCTGTTGAGGGCATGGATCCGCGCCTGCACCTCGGCCTTGCCCAGTTGCAGGTGCAACTTGAACGCCTCGTCCGCCGCCCAGCGATGCTCGAAGGCGTGGTAGCCCCCCGGGGTCATGACCGTGGAAAACGCCGTGGCTTCGGAAAAGGTCGGGATGATCGGCGTGACGTACTTGAGCTCTTCGCTGCGGCTGCACACCAGGCCCGTGCCGCGCGGGCCGAACATCCACTTATGGGTGCCGGCGATGAAAAAGTCGCAATTCATCTCGGGGAAACTGAGGTCTTCGACGCCGAAACCGTGCACGCCGTCCACCACATAAATGATTCGCTGCTCATCGCTGCGGCCCTGGTTGTGCTTGTCCACCAGGGCGCCGATCTTGTCGATCGGCAGTTTCACGCCGCTGCCCGAATGCACCCAGGTCATGCCCAGCACCCGGGTTTCGGGGCGGATGTTGCGGTCGATGGCCGTGAGGATTTGTTCGTGGCTGGCGTCGTGGGCGTTCTCGAACAGCTTGATCTTGCGTACCCGTGTTCCGGTCCTTTGGCTGCGCAGGTCGAGAATGGTGTGGGTGGCGTAGTGTTCGTGGGCGGTGCTGAGGATTTCCTGGTCGGCTGCCACATGGACGCCGCCGTAGATCATCGACAGGCCTTCGGTGGTGCTGCCGGTGAGGGCGATCTGCTTGGGCGTCGCTTGCAGGTAGCGGCCGGCCCAGGTGCGGACGTTTTCCTCGCGTTCTTCGGTGACGCCCAGGTCCCAGTCCATCAGCAGCCCCGGGTTTTTATCCAGGGCGGCGCGGTGTGCTTCGATGGCCTCGCGCACCGGGCGCGGGTGGGTGGTGACCAGGAAATTGGAGAAGTGCAGGTAGTCCGGGTCCTGGTTGAACAGCGAGCGCAGTTGCGCCCATTTATTTTTCGGCAGCGGCGGCAGAGGAGCGGCGCTGGCCGTGGGCAGGCTGGCGGCGAGGGGCAGGCCGGCGGCGAGGATCCCGGCCTGCTTCAGGAAAGTGCGACGTTCATTCATGGCTGGACGGTCTTCTGGGTCGAGGCGATGGCGGGGCGGGAGGCTTTCTGGACCTGGTCCCAGACCCGCAGGAAATTGCCGCCCCACAGTTTGGCGATGTCGGCTTCGGAGTAGCCGCGGGTCAGCAGTTCGGCGGTGACGTTGCGGATGTCGCCGACGTTCTCCCAGCCTTTCACACCGCCGCCTTCGTTGAAGTCCGAACTGATGCCGACGTGGTCGATGCCGATCTTGCGCACGGTGTAGTCGATGGCGTCCCCCAGGTCCTTGAGGCTGGCCTTGGGTTCGTCTTCGAGGATGCCGTAGAGCTGGCCGGCGTATTCGCCGAATTTCTGTTCCGGCCAGGCGGCGATGATCGGGTCGCCGGGCATCAGCGCCATCGCCAGGTTGGGCAGTGGCGGCAGGTCGAAACGCTCACGCAGGGCGTTGAGTTTGTCCTGGGTCTTTTGCGTCAGCGGGCGCAGGTACTGGGAGAAGCCGACGATCTGCACCACGCCGCCGCTGGCCTTGATCAGTTGCATTTCCTTGTCGCTGAGGTTGCGTGGAATGTCCACCATCGCCCGTGGCGCCGAATGGGAGGCCACCAGCGGCGTGCGGCTCAGTTGCGCGACTTGCTCCAGGGCCTGGGTCGACATCTGCGACACGTCAATGATCACGCCCAGGTCGTTCAGGCGCGTCACCGCTTGCTTGCCGATATCCGACAGGCCGCCGAGGGCGTCGGGCGAATCGTTGAAGAACGGTAGTGGACGCGAGGAGTCAGCCCAGTCGTTGTTGCCGATGTAGCTGAAGCCGAACATGCGCATGCCCCGCGCTGTCCACAGGTCCAGCAGGTTCAGGTCGTGGCCCAGGGGATAGGCGTTGAGCATGCTGATGAAGATCGCGAACTTGCCTTCGCCGTGCAGGCGGCGGAAATCATCCGGGGTGTAGGCGATGGCGACCTGGTTGGGGAAGTCGCGGACCATGCCGGTGATGATCTTGTAGCGCACTTCCTGCTGGTTGCGCGCTTCCTCGACGAAGCCGGCGGTGGGCTTGTGCGGGGCGTTGGGTCCGTTCCACAACTCCGGCCAGCCGAACACCGTCAGGGCCGCGCCGGACAGGTGGCCGCGGTTGGCTTTGACCAGGTCGAACTGACCCTTGCCGTCCTTGTCGGCTTCGTTGCCAGCGGTGCCGAAATCCAGCGGCACGGTGATGTGGCTGTCGAAGGACAGCAGGCGTTCGTGCAGTTCCCTGGCTTCTTTCATCACCTTGACCGGGTAGCCGGGGTTGTCCCGCCACCAATGGTCCCAAGCCGCGACGCCAGCACCGACGGCCAACGCCAGGGCCAGGGGCAGGCCGATGAAAAGAGCCTTTTTCGAACGAGGTGTTGTCATTGCCGATCTCAGTCAGGTTCGCCTTGGAAGGACAGGCGCGGGGGCCTTTGCTATCTGGGGAGAACGAGTGATCGGCGGGGAAATTTAGGCGTCCTCGGGGCCGCCATCGCGAGCAAGCTTTGCTCCCACAGTGCAATTGCAATGGGTTTCACCTGTGGGAGCAAAGCTTGCTCGCGAGGCGACCTTTCAGCTGACCAGCCTCTGCCGAATGTACTCAGCTCCCCTGTGGGAGCGAGCTTGCTCGCGAAGGCGGCCTTCAAACCCACCCATCTCTTGCGGATGTACTCAGATCCATTGTGGGAGCGAGCCTGCTCGCGATGAGGCCGTAACAGCCCCTATAAATTTGTCAGCCCCCCCATCGTTCTAGCTTGGATAAAGCCCGCTCCAGGGCCGAACACAGGTAAGGCAATGACGATTTCTCGACGATGGTTCATGGCAGGCCTGGCGCTGACCGGTGCCGCCGTGCCTGCGGTGTATTACGGGCATCGCGAACTGACCCGACCGGACCCGAGCATCACCCCCGGCGAGGCCTCGTTCGACGTGGCTGACGTAGCGGGCCAGCGCCGGGCCGATACGTTGCGGGGCATCTGGACGATCCGTTTCACCGGCCGCGACGCCGGCCTTGAAGGCTTGCCCCAGGACGATCTGCAGGTCTTCCTCGATATCGGCCAGAGGGGCCGTGGCCTGGTGGGCTACCTCGACAGCGCCGAACGCTTGCGCGGCGCCGACGAGCCGCGTTATCGGGTGTTGGGCGACCTGGCCGGCACCGACCCGAAGCAACTGAGCTGGCGGCTGATGAGTGCTCGACAGGACGCGCCGGACTATGAATTCACCATGACCCTGGACGAAGTCTGGGCCAGCTTTGGCAATGCCGGCAGCGCCACCCTCAGTGGTCGTGTGTGGCGCCTGGACCGTCCCTTGGCGCTGCCTGAACAGGACAATCATTTCATCGCCCTCAAGCAGCGTTTCCCCGAGGCTCGGGAGCGCACGCCGCTGAGCCCGGCGCTGCTGGCCTGGCTGGTGTCGCCCGAGCATCGGCTGTTCCACCAGCTCTGGCATGCCACCCGGGACAAATGGCACACCCTGGACGAGGACAAGCGCAACGCCCTGCGCGGCATCGGTTGGCAGCCTGGGCCTCGGGATCAGGAGCGTGATGCTCGCGGCAAGCGCAAGGATCGCAACGGCTCGGGCGTGGACTTCTTTTTCATGCACCGGCACATGCTCGGCACGGCGCGTTCGTTCCAGCCGCTGCCGTCGTGGTCGCACTTCCCCTTGCCGCAACCGGAGCTTGAGCGCGATCGCCTTGGGTTCGCCCGCTACCTCGACAACCACGATGGCACGGCCTTGCCGCCGACCTGGCTGGCCAGGGGAGACGAGCAGTACGCCCAGTGGGTCAGCGACATCAAGACCGCCGAGACGTACCACAGCAATTTCCAGGTCTGGGAATCACGCTACCGCGACCCGCGCTACCTGTCGAAGCTGACCCTGGGTCAGTTTGGTTCGGAAGTGGAACTGGGCCTGCACGACTGGCTGCACATGCGCTGGGCTTCGGTGCCACGCGACCCGTCCAACGGCCACCCGGTACCGTTCGCCCGCGACCCGTCGGACTTCGCCCAGCGTTGGTTCGCCCCGGAAAACGACTTTCTCGGCGATCCGTTTTCCTCCCACGTGAACCCGGTGTTCTGGGCCTTCCACGGCTGGATCGACGACCGTATCGAAGACTGGTTCCGTGCCCACGAACGTTTCCACCCAGGGGAAGTGAGCCGGCTTGAAGTCAACGGCGTGCCCTGGTTTGCCCCGGGCCGCTGGGTGGAAATCGCCGACCCTTGGCTAGGCCCGGACACCCACGGTTGCAGCACCACGCCGGGGCTGCAGGTTGGGCGTTCGGTGGAAATGGACCCGGAAACCATGAAACTGGCGCTGCGCATCACCTTCGGCAGCGATGACAAAAAGCTCTCCGAACTGTTCCGCCGCGTGCCGCAGCGGCCGTGGTATGCGCGCAATCTCAAATCCAAACCGGTTTAACCCTTCCTAACTGGATGAACACCATTGACTGATCGTTCCCACGCTCTGCGTGGGAACGCCTCTACGGACGCTCTGCGTTCGGCTCTTTGGGACGCGGAGCGTCCCTGGCTGCATTCCCACGCGGAGCGTGAGGAACGATCTTCACAGCCCCCGCGACCCGATCGTTCCCACGCTCTGCGTGGGAACGCCTCTACGGACGCTCTGCGTTCGGCTCTTTGGGACGCGGAGCGTCCCTGGCTGCATTCCCACGCGGAGCGTGAGGAACGATCTTCACAGCCCCCGCGACCCGATCGTTCCCATGCTCTGCGTGGGAACGATCGAAATGTAAAGGCCTACATGACCTGCCAACCCCCACCCAACGCCTTGTACAACGCCACGCTCGCCTGCACCCGCGCCAATCGCAATTGCACGTTCATGTCCTGGGCGGCGAAGAGGGTGCGTTGGGTTTCCAGTACGGTAAGCAGGTCTTCGGCGCCGGCCTGGTAGCGGCGTTGGGCGATGTCGAAGGCGGTCTGGGCCTGGTGCAGTTCTTCGCTTTGCCACTGCCGTTGGCGGTCCAGGCCGTTGATGCCGTTCAGGGCTTTTTCGACGTCGGCGAAGCCGTTGATGATGGCGGCGCGGTAGAGGTCCAGCAGTTCCTCCTGGCGCGCGATGGTCCTGTCTCGTTCGGCCTTCAGGCGGCCATTGTTGAATATCGGCGCGGCCAGGCCGGCGCCGAGGTTGTAGACGTTGTTGCGCAGCAACTGGTCGGCGATGTCGGCGCCGGTGGCGAGGCTCAGGCCCAGGGTCACGCTGGGCAGCATGGCGGCGCGGGCGACGGTGATGTCGGCCTGGGCGGCGGCGAGGCGGGCTTCGGCGGCGGCGATGTCCGGGCGGCGGCTCAGCAATTGGCTGGGCACGCCAGCGTCGATGGCCGGCCAGTGCAGGCGGTCGAAACTGTCGTCGTCGAGTGTGACCGACTGCACCGGTTGCCCCAGCAGCGTCGCCAGGGTAATCAAGGCTTCGCGGGCCTGTTGCTGCACCTGGGGCAAGCGGCGTTGCTGGGCCGCCACCAGGCTTTTTTGCTGGGACAGTTCCAGGGCAGTGGCGCTGCCGGCGTCGTAGCGGGTCTGCACCAGATCGAGTACGCGTTGGGCGTTGCCCAGGTTCTGTTCGGCGATGCGCTGTTGCTCGCGCAGGGACAAGGCCTGGGTGTAGTTGTTGGCGACGCCGCTGAGCAGGGTCAACTCCACCGTCGCGCGGTCGAACTGGCTGGCCGACAACGTCTTCAACGCACTGTCCCGGGCCGCCCGTTTGCCGCCCCAGAAATCCAGCTCATAAGTGGCACTGAGGTTGGCGTCGTAGTAATCGATGGTGCGGTTGTTCCGATCCACATCCAGCTGGCTGTAGCCCTTGCCGCGCAACAACTGCTGGCGATTGCCGTTGAGCCCGGCCGTGACCGCTGGCAGCAACGGCGCGCCGGCGATCACCGCGCTGGCCTCGGCCTGGCGCACCCGAGCCATGGCAGCGGCGAGGTCGTGGCTGTCCAGGCGCGCTTGCTCGATCAAGCGGTTCAATTGCGGGCTACCGAAGTGCGTCCACCATTGCTGGTTATCCGCTCGTGCGCCGGGCGTATCGAGTTTCTGCCAGGCCGGTGGCGGTTGGAGGCCGCTGTCTGGTGCCGACAAAGGGGTGCCGCAGGCCACCAGTAAAAGACTGGCGGCCAGGAGGGTCAGGTGGACTTTCATAGCGTGGGGTTCATTCACTGGTAAGGGCCGCGACCGGGTCGAGGCGGGCGGCCTTGCGGGCCGGCATGAAACCGAAGACAACGCCGGTGACCAGGGCGCAGCCGAAGGCGCCGAACACCGCCAGCCATTCGAAGGCCACGGCGATATTGCCCAGCAGCAACGCGCCGCCCACCAGCAGGGCCAGGCCGATACCGGCGAGCCCGCCGACCACCGAGAGCATCACCGCTTCGGTGAGAAATTGGCGCAGGATGTCGCGCTGCCGGGCGCCGGTAGCCATGCGGATGCCGATCTCGCGGGTGCGTTCGCGCACGGTCATGAGCATGATGTTCATTACGCCGATGCCACCCACCAACAGTGAAATCGCGGCGATGGCGCCGAGCATCAGCGACAGCGTGCCCTGGGTGCGCGCCTCGGCCTGGATCATCGCGGCGTTGTTGGTCAGTTCGAAATCCTGCTTGCCGTCGTGCAGGCGCAACAGCGTCCGCGAGACGGCTTGCTCGGCCTGCTGGACCTTACCCGCGTCCTTGGCGGCGATCACCACGTACTCGGGATGACGCGTGCCGAACAGCCGCACGCTGGCGGCGGAGTAGGGCACCGCCACACGGTTGTCGGCGTCGGAGTCCCCGGAGCTGGCGCCTTTTTCGGCCAGTACGCCGACCACTTGGAACGGCACGTTCTCGATCAGGATGTAGCGGCCGATGGGATCGGCGACATCCTTGAGCAGTTTCTGCCGGACCCTGTGGCCGATCACCGCCACTGCCGCGGCGCTGCGTTCGTCGGCTTCGCTGAAGTAGCTGCCCTCGGCCACCGGCCAATTGAAGATGGTCGGGAAATTGGTGTCGTTGCCGCCGACATAGCTGGTGTGGTCGAGGTTGCCGAAACGCACGCTGGCGTTGGCACCGTTGACCGGCATGATCCGTTGCACCTCGGGCAGGGCGGCGAGGGCGGCCAGGTCGTACTCGCTGATGATGCCCTTGGCGGCGCGCGGGTTTGGCGCGGTGCCGTTGAGGTAGATGATGTTCGAGCCGAAGGCGCCCATCTGGGCCATGACCTGGCGCTTGCTGCCTTCGCCCACGGCCAGCATGACCACCACCGAGGCCACGCCGATGACGATGCCCAGTAGCGTCAGGGCGGTGCGAAAGCGATTGATCCACATGACCCGCCACGCCGCTTGTACCGCGTCCACCAGCTCACCTTTCCAGGCGCCGTTGTGTTCGCTGCCGGCACTCAGGCGCTGGCGCAGGTCCACGGCTTGCAGTGCCTTTGGGTTGGCTGGCACCTCGCTCGGCAAGGAGCTGGCGCTGTCGCTGATGATCAGTCCGTCGCGGATCTCGATGATGCGCTTGGCCCGGGCCGCCACTTCGCGGTCGTGGGTGATCAGGATCACCACATGGCCCTGGCTCGCCAGCTCGTCGAGCAAGGCCATGACTTCGATGCCGCTCTGGCTGTCGAGGGCGCCGGTGGGTTCGTCGGCGAGGATGATGTGGCCGCCATTCATCAAGGCGCGGGCTATCGACACTCGTTGCTGCTGGCCGCCGGACAATTGATGGGGGCGGTTGCCGGTGCGGCTGGCCAGGCCCAGGCGATCGAGCAGGGCGCTGGCCCGGGCGTGGCGCTCGGCGGCCGAGGTGCCGGCGTAGATGGCCGGCATCTCGACGTTTTCCTGGGCGGTGCCAGAGGGGATCAGGTGATAGCCCTGGAACACGAAACCGAACGCTTCGCGCCGCAACCAGGCCAGTTCATCGTTGCCCAGATTGGCGACGTCTTCGCCGGCGAAACGGTACTCGCCACTGGTGGGGCGGTCGAGGCAGCCGAGGATGTTCATCAAGGTGGATTTGCCGGAGCCGGACGCCCCGACAATCGCCAGGAATTCCCCTGCGTGAATGGCCAAGTCGATGCCGCGCAGCACCTCCACCCGAGGGCTGTCGCCACCGCCGTAGGCCTTGCGAATGTCCCGCAGTTCGATCAGGGGCGTGTTCATTCAGCCTCCGCTGCCGGTAGCCGGGCCGATCAGCACCCGGTCGCCTTCGCTCAGGCCGTCGACAATTTCGGTGCGCAGCCGATCGCTGACGCCAGTGCGAACGGTGCGCGGCTGGACATCGCCATTGTCGGCCAGCACCCGCACCTGGCCGGTGTCCTGCAAGGCGGCGATGGGCACGGTCAGCACGTCGTTGGCTTGGGCGGCGACAAAAAACACCTGGGCGGTCATGTCGGTCATCAGCGCGCGGTCGGCATTGTCGACGTCGAGCAACACGGTGTAGAGCACCACCCGTTCGCTGCCGCTGCGCCCACCGCTGGGGCTGCCGCCCTGGCTGGCTTCCAGCGGACGTGGCGGCACCGGGAGGATCTGGCGAACGGTGCTGCTCCAGCGCCGACTGCCGCCGGCCAGGGTGGTGAAGTAAGCGGTCATGCCCGGTTTGACGTGGCCGATGTCGGCTTCCGAAACTTCGGCCCAGACGGTCATCGGCGACAGGCGCGCGATGCGCAGGATCAACGGGGTTTGCTGCTGGGCGTTGAGGGTCTGGCCTTCCCGGGCACCGACGGCGACCACGGTGCCGCTCATCGGCGCATAGATGCGCGTATAGCCCAATTCAGCCTCGTCGCTGCGCAGGCTGGCCTGGGCCTGGCGGATCTGCGCCTGGAACATGTCGATGCGTGCCTGGGTCGCTCGCACTTCGGCCTGGGCTGTCTGCACGTCTTCCTCGCGGGTGGCGCCGCCGGCCTTGAGTTGCTGCTGGCGGCGGGATTTCTGCTGCGCCAGGTCGTGCTGGGCGCGCTGTTCCTGGAGCTGGGCCTTGAGGTTCTCGATGGAAAAACGCCCGGCGTCGAGCCGGGCTTTTTGTGTGGATGGGTCGATTTCGACCAGCAACTGGCCTTCGCGCACCTCGTCGCCGGCTTCCACATGAATCTTCTGGATCTGCCCGGACGCCTGGGCGCCGACGTCGACATAACGCCGCGGTTGCAGGGTGCCCAGGGCGGTGACGCTGTTTTCTATATCGCCACGGGTGACGGGCGCGGTGACCAGGGGCGCCCGGCTTGGCGCGACCGCTTGCCACGCGGCGAAGGCCACGGCCGGAAGCAGAGCGAAGGTGAGAAGCCAGGCGCGTCGGGTAGGGCGGGGACGTTTCATGCGGGGTTCCGGCCGGTGATATCGGGCCCGTCCCAGGAAGGGCAGGGACGGGAGGCTGTTCTGGTAAACGAGCGTTCCGGGCGGGAATTTACTGGTGTGAAACACTTGTAGGAGCGGGAGCAAGCTCCCTCGCCACAACAGCGGTTCTCGGCGCCACTGCAAATGAATGAATCAGCCCGGATACAAACCAAAGCTTTAAATCTATATGAGAATTACTATAAATTACGCGATTGAATCTGCCACCATCGTGCCATTGCCTGTCCCGGGCATGCCGAGTGGGCACGGATAGCGGTCGCAGCCATTGCGCACGGGAGTCATGTTGGAAAACTACTATCGCGAGCTGGTGTGTTTCCTGAACGCCAGGCTAGGCAACCGCCAGGCGGCCGAGGATGTGGTGCATGACGCCTATGTACGGGTGCTGGAGCGCGCCAGCGACACCCCCATTGAACAGCCCCGGGCGTTCCTCTATCGCACGGCATTGAACCTGGTGATCGACGGGCATCGGCGCAATACCCTGCGCCAGGTCGAATCCCTGGAGGTGCTGGACAGCGAAGAGCGCTTCTTCACCCCGTCGCCCCATTCCAGTCTCGACCACGGCCAGCGCCTGGACATGCTCCAGCGTGCCCTGGCCGAGCTGCCGCCGCTGTGCCGCGAGAGCTTCCTGCTGCGCAAGCTCGAAGGCCTGTCCCACCCGCAAATCGCCGAGCGCCTGGGCATTTCCCGGGCACTGGTGGAAAAACACATCGTCAACGCCATGAAGCACTGCCGCGTTCGCGTGCGGCAGTGGGACGCGCATTAATCTGCCCACGCCGGTCGCCTCGCGGTAAATTTTTTTTCATTGTCCTCGTTCCTCTCAACACACGACTTGTTGGCCCCCTAAACGCTGGGCAGGTCACCCCAGGCTTTTCGCGCCCTGTTGAGGGCTTTTCCAGAGGACACTGGACATGACACAGGCAATTGCATCGCCCATCGTTCACGACTTGATCGGCATCGGTTTCGGCCCCTCGAACCTGGCGCTGGCCATCGCGCTGCAGGAGCGCGGGTCGGTCCAGGGCGAGCTGGACGTGCTGTTCCTCGACAAGCAGGCCGACTACCGCTGGCACGGCAACACCCTGGTGACCCAGAGCGAGTTGCAGATTTCCTTTCTCAAGGACCTGGTGACCCTGCGCAACCCGACCAGCCCGTATTCGTTCGTCAATTACCTCAAGCACCATGGCCGCCTGGTGGACTTCATCAACCTCGGCACCTTCTACCCGTGCCGCATGGAGTTCAATGACTACCTGCGCTGGGTGGCCGGGCATTTCACCGAGCAGAGTCGCTATGGCGAAGAAGTACTGCGCATCGAACCGCTGCTGCACAACCAGCAGGTCGAGGCGCTGCGGGTGATTTCCCGCAATGCCCAGGGCGAAGAATTGGTCCGCAGCAGCCGTGCGCTGGTGGTCAGTGCCGGCGGCACGGCGCGCATCCCCGAGGCATTCAAGGCGTTCAAGGACGACGCGCGGGTGTTCCACCATTCCCAGTACCTGGCGCGTATGGCGAGCCAGCCGTGCGTGAAGGGCCAGCCGATGAACATCGCGATCATCGGCGGTGGGCAGAGCGCGGCGGAGGCCTTCATCGACCTCAACGACAGCTTCCCTTCGGTGCAGGTCGACATGATCCTGCGCGGCTCGGCCCTCAAGCCGGCGGACGACAGCCCGTTCGTCAACGAAGTGTTCTCGCCGGAGTTCACCAACCTGGTGTTCCAGCAACCCCACAGCGAGCGCGAGCGCCTGGTCAACGAGTACCACAACACCAACTATTCGGTGGTGGACATCGACCTGATCGAACGCATCTACGGGATTTTTTATCGCCAGAAAGTCTCCGGCATCGCCCGTCATGCGTTCCGCACTCTCACGACGGTGGAGAAGGCCACGGCCACCGACGCCGGCGTGGAGCTGGCAGTGCGCAACAACGCCACCGGCGAACTGACCGTGCGCCGCTATGACGCCGTGGTGCTGGCCACCGGTTACGAGCGGCAGATGCACCGCACCCTGCTGGAGCCGCTGGCTCAGTACCTGGGGGATTTCGAGGTGGATCGCAACTACAAGCTGATCACCGACGAGCGCTGCAAGGCGGCGATCTACATGCAGGGCTTCTGCCAGGCCAGCCATGGCCTGAGCGACACCTTGCTGTCAATCCTGCCGGTGCGCGCCGATGAAATCGCCGGCTCGCTGTATGAGCACGGGAACAATCGCGGGCAGGCGCGTCCGGTGCGCGATCAGTTGCTCGCCGCCGTATAGGCCCTGTGGGAGCGAGCTTGCTCGCGAAGGCGTAGTGTCAGTCACTTCAATATTGGCTGAACTGACGCCATCGCGAGCAAGCTCGCTCCCACAGGTCATAGGCCTGGCCTTGGGTCACTCGCAGGAAATTCTTCAGAAACTTCCTACACTCACTTCACAGCCTCCTGCTGTTTGAAAGGCTCGGTTCGCTGTTCCCTCGTATTGGCAGTCTGAACCCCTCAGCCGGTCCACCCTGACTGAATGTGCAGTCGACGGTGCGCCGGGCCGACTACGCCAAGCGAAACACCCTGACCAGATGATGCTGCTTCTTCGCACAGGCCTGGTGGCGCTGTTGCTGGGCTCATTGAGTGTGGTGCCACCGGTGGGCGCGGCCCCCGAGGCGCTGCAGGTGCTCGGGCGCTCCAATGTGAGCGATTATTCGGTGTCCCTGGACGATGCCGACTGGACCTGGCTGCGCCAGAAGGGCCCGTTGCAACTGGGCGCCTCGGCGCCGGACTACGCGCCGTTCAGCATCACCGGCAATGGTCGCGACTATGAAGGCCTGACCGCCGACTATGCGCAATTGCTCGGGCAACTCCTGCACGTCAAGGTGCAGGTCCAGCGCTATCCATCCCGTGCCGAATCGCTCCAGGCCCTGCGCGGCGGTGAGATCGACATGCTCGGCACCGCCAACGGCTTCGAAGCCGCCGATCGGGACCTGGCGATGTCCCAGGCCTATGCCGATGACCTGCCCACCCTCGTGGCCCGCATCGACGACAGCCAGGACTTGCCCACCGACCTGGCGGGCAAGCGCGTGGCGATGCTGTATCACTACTTGCCGCCGGAGACGGTCGAGGCGTTTTATCCCGAGGCTTCCTTGCGGTTGTTCCCCTCGACCTTGAGCGCCATCGGTGCCGTGGCGTTTGGTCAGGCCGACGTTTATCTGGGGGATTCGATCAGTTCCAACTACCTGATCAGCAAGAATTACCTGAACAATATTCAACTGGCCGATTTCTCGCGCATGGAAGTGCAGCCGTTCGCCTTCGCGGTCAGTCGCGACAACGCGCGCCTGTTGCGCATCATCAATGCCGCGCTGCAAGCCATTCCCGCCAGCGAACACATGAGCATCCTGCGGCGCTGGAGTGCCGGCGGCGTGAGCCTGCCAGGGCAGCAGGCACTGCATTTCAGCGTCAAGGAGCAGCGCTGGCTGGATGCCCACCCACGGATCAAAGTCGCCGCCAACGAAAACTTCCTGCCGCTGACGTTCTTCGATGAACAGGGCCATTTGCGCGGTATCGGCGCCGATGTGCTGGCGAGGATCAGCTTGCGCACCGGTTTGAAATTCGATGTGCAGCGTGGCGGCTCGGTTGACGATTTGATCGGCCAGATCAAGAGCGGCAAGGCCGATGTCTTGGCGACCGCCATACCCAGCACCGAACTCGAAGACGAGTTGCGCTTTACCCGACCGTACCTGACGAATCCGTTCGTGCTTGTGGTGCCCGCTCGGGCCAAGGGCCCGCTAACCCTGGACCAGATGGCTGGCAAGCGCCTGGCGCTGGTGCGCGGCAGCGTGTTGCGCGAGTTCCTGCTGGAGCAGTTCCCCCGCGTGCAGTTGGTGACGGCACAAAACACCGCCGACGCCATGGCCATGGTCGCCGCCGGCACGGCGGACGCTGCGGTCAATCCGTTGATCAGCGCCCGCTACATGATCTCCCGCCAGTATCGCGACAAGCTGCAGGTCACCAGTACTGTCGGCACCTTGCCCGCGCGCGTTGCGTTGGCGACGAACCGGGGCGCATTGGAGCTTTACTCGATTCTCGACAAGGCGCTGTTGAGCATTTCTCCCGAAGAGATGGACGAGCTGACCAACCGCTGGCGCAGTGAGGTAGTGATCGACGACAGTTACTGGCTGCGCAACCGCACCACGATTCTCCAGGGGTTCACTGTCGCTGCGCTGCTGTTGCTGGTGACCTTGGGCTGGGTCATTTACTTGCGGCGCCTGCTGGAGCAATTGCGCGTCGCCAAGGAAAGCGCCGACGACGCCAATCGGGCCAAGACCACCTTCGTGGCGACCATGAGCCATGAGATCCGCACACCGATGAACGCGGTGATCGGCCTGCTGGAACTGGCCCTGAAAAAAGCCGACCAAGGCGTCGTGGACCGGTTCGCCATCGAGGTCGCGTCGGGGGCCGCCCATGGCATGCTGGACTTGATCGGCGACATCCTCGACATCGCTCGCATTGAGTCGGGCAAGCTGTCGCTGGCGCCGCAACGGGCCAATCTGCACGAATTGACCGAGTCGGTGGCGCGGATTTTCGAGGGCCTGGCCCGGCAGAAACACCTGCGCTTGCAACGGGTGCTGGACGCCGGGGTCAACCGTGACGTGTTGATCGACCCGTTGCGCTTCAAGCAGATCGTCTCGAACCTGTTGAGCAACGCCATCAAGTTCACCGACCAGGGCGAGGTGCGCCTGAGTGTGAGCGGCGAGCCGGACGTTGAACACGGGCGCCTGGGCATTTGCCTGCGAGTCGAGGACACCGGCTGCGGGATTTCGCCTGAGGACCAGCGTCGCCTGTTCAGCCCCTTTACCCAGGCCACCCACACGACCCAGTCGGCCCGCAGCGGTTCCGGGCTGGGGTTGGTCATCAGCCGCACGTTGTGCGAAATGATGGGCGGCACCCTGACGTTGCGCAGCGCGGCGGGGGCGGGCACGCAGGTTGAGATCCTGCTGGACCTGCCCCTGCTCGATGCCTTGCCGACCGCGCCGCCTGTCGAGGCCGAGGCGCTGGTGCCGGGCCGGGCGCTGAGTATCCTGGTGGTCGACGACTACCCGGCCAATCGCTTGTTGCTGTCCCAGCAACTGGGCTACCTGGGCCATCGTGTCCAGGAAGCGCAGAACGGTGTCGAAGGTCTGCACGCCTGGCGCAGCGAGCACTTCGATGTGGTCATCACTGATTGCAACATGCCCTTGATGAGCGGCTATGAACTGGCGCGGGCCATTCGCGACGAAGAGCATGCGCAAAACCTCTCGCCCGGGGTGATCCTGGGGTTCACGGCCAATGCCCAACCTGAGGAAAAGGACCGCTGCGCCGAGGCCGGGATGGACGATTGCCTGTTCAAACCCATCAGTCTTCGGGCGCTCAACGCGTGCCTGGCTTCGGTCACGCCGGACGTGGGGGCGCCTCAGCCCGACGACGGCATCGATTTGACCAGCCTGGAACAACTGACCGGCGGCGACACGACCGCCATCAGGGCACTGCTGGAAGAACTGGTCAGCAGCAATGCCGACGATCTAGCGCGACTGTTGCATCTGTCCAGCCGACAAGACTTGCCGGGCCTGGCGGACCTGGCGCACCGGATCAAGGGTGGAGCGCGGATCGTTCAGGCGCAACGCCTGATCGCCGCCTGCGAAGCGCTGGAAAACGCTTGTCGGGGCGACGACACGTTGTTGCTCGCCCAAGCCGTGGAAGATATTCGCCAAGCCATCGAGCACCTGGCGGAACAACTGAAGACCTAACAAGGGCTTCGTCTGGCTTCATTTTAGGAATAGTCCTACATCGTCTTTCAAAAGCTTCCTCTAGCCTGACGACCCTTAATGTTCTTGAGCCGGTTTCTACCTGGCGCGTTGCTATTGGAAAGCTTGCCATGCCGAACAAAGCACTCCGTATCTTGATTGCCGACCCACACCATGCTCATCGAATCGTGCTGGAGCGCCTGTTCAATCAACAGGGCTATTTCCGGATTGTCCCCGTGAGCCATGTGCAAGAGTTGCTGACGCTGGTGGAGTACGGCAGCGAGCCCTTCGACCTGATTGTCGTCAATGCCGGGCTGGCAAGCGGGGCGTTGGACTTGCACGATTTTGTTATCTATAGCCCACAGGTTCGTCACGGGATGATTTACAACGCGCAACCGGCCAGCCTGTCGCCGGTGCCTGTCGCGCGCCGATCGAGCATGCACCTGAGCCAGGCGCCACTGCCTGACCTTGCCTCCCTGCGGCGCCTGATGGAGCGGGTCGACCCTCAAGCCAGTGAGTCGTTGCAACCGTGGACGCGTGCCCTCAGGCAGGGCCGTGGACGCTGAGAAAGACCGCTGGTCTGCACTGTCGGATCTGACAGGTGGCAGGACCTGGCGCTTGTGCAAGAGTCCGGTGCAGTCATGGCGCCGGTGCCGTTTGTAATGACCTGGGGAATTGTCTTGAAAGACGTGTTGATCGTGGATGACCACCCTGTCATACGAGGGGCGCTGCGGCTTATTTGCCAGAATGAGGCGTTCACCCACATCCGGGACGCCGGCGGCACGGCTGATGCCAGGGCCCTCATCAAGGAGTGCGCGCCGGACCTGGTGATCCTCGACCTGGTGATGAACGGTTTCGATGGCCTGGACCTGCTGGTCTGGATCATGGCCCAGTTCCCTGAATGCAGCGTGCTGGTGTTCACTTCCCAGGATGCGCAGCACTTCTGCAACCGCTGCATCTCGGCCGGGGCCCGAGGTTTTGTGACCAAGAAAAGCGACCTCAAGGAACTGACCAAGGCCATCCAGGCCTTGAAATCCGGTTATGCCTATTTTCCACAAATGTCCGTCAGGCTGGATTTTCAGCAACGCAGCGAACAGCAGGCCCTGGAAAGCCTCTCCGCCCGCGAGTTGTCCATCCTGCGCATGCTGGCCATGGGCATGCGCGGCAAGGACATCGCCGAAAGCCTGTTCCTGAGCCCAAAAACCGTCAGCACCTACAAGACTCGGCTGTTGGAAAAGCTCGGCCTGAAATCCTTGGTGGGGCTGTCGGAGTTTGCCAAGCGCAATCACCTTTGAATGAGTTACACCAAATAATGTGGGAGCGAGCCTGCTCGCTCCACAGTTTTTTGATCGCTGTTCTCTAAATAGAACGCTAAGGCCGGTTTTTGCAGTCTAGTGCTGCAAAGGTGTCGGTTCTAAGCTGTGTCCATTGAATCGCAGCGCCTGATTTTTGGAGACACAGCATGAAAAACATCATCGGCCTCTACACCAGTCCGCGGCCCCATTGGGTCGGCGATGGCTTCCAGGTTCGCACGCTGTTTTCCTATGACAACCTGGGCAAGCACGTCAGCCCGTTCCTGCTGCTGGACCACGCCGCCCCGACTGAATTCACGCCCACCACCGAGCGTCGTGGCGTCGGCCAGCACCCGCATCGCGGTTTCGAAACCGTGACCATCGTCTACCAGGGCGAACTGGAGCACCGTGATTCCACCGGCAGCGGCGGCAAGATCGGTCCCGGCGACGTGCAATGGATGACCGCCGCGTCCGGCATCATCCACGAAGAGTTCCACTCCGAAGCCTTCGCCCGGCAGGGCGGGTTCATGGAGATGGTCCAGTTGTGGGTCAACCTGCCTGCCAAGGACAAGATGGCCCCGGCCGGCTACCAGACGATCCTCAAGGGCGACATTCCGAACATCGCCCTGAAAGACAACGCCGGCAGTCTGCGCCTGATCGCCGGGCGCTTCGAAGGGCATCAAGGCCCCGCCAGGACCTTCACGCCTATCGATGTCTGGGACATCCGCTTGAATGCCGGGAAAAACCTCATTCTCGACCTGCACGAAGGCCACAACACCGCCTTGGTGGTCTTGCGAGGCTCGGTCCAGGCCAATGGTCGCGAACGGGTCGAGGCCGGGCAGATGGCCCTGTTCGACCGGGCTGGCGACCAATTGAGCCTGCAAGCCAATAACGACGCGGTGGTGCTGCTACTCAGTGGCGAGCCGATCGACGAACCCATCGTCGGCCATGGTCCGTTCGTGATGAACAGCGAGCAGGAAATCCACCAGGCCTTCAACGATTTCCACTCCGGGCGTTTTGGCCGGATGGAGGATTGAGGCGAAACAACAGCCACCCAGAACCCAGTGTGGGAGCGAGCTTGTGTGGGAGCGAGCTTGCTCGCGATAGCAGTCTGATAGTCGATGAGTCATTGGCTGATACACCGCAATCGCGAGCGAGCTCGCTCCCACAGGAGTTTTGTGAGGAGCTCTACAGCGTGGTCATTCTGTGCCAATCTTCGCCAATCGCCTTCCTGGAGCTGTCCCGATGCTGTCTCTGATCTCCGAGCACCCGCTGCTCTGTTCCCTGGCGCTGCTGGTGCTCGACCTGTTGATGTGGCGCCTGGTCAGTGCGGATCGGATCTATTGGAAAGTCGGCGCACGGCTGGTGATTTTTTCGCTGTTCAGCGTGCTGCTGTTCAACGAAGGCCTCAACCCCATGGTCCCGGCGCAGTGGGTCGAGGATGTGCCGCGGCACTTGGCCGCGACCGGCCTGCAGATCGCCTGGTGGCTGTTTGCCGCGCGAACCCTGACGGTGCTGATCGGCGCGGCGATGATGCAACGGGTCGGCCATACCGGGCGGTTGTTGCAGGACTTGCTCGGCGCGGTGATTTTCCTGATCGCCGTCATCGCCGCAATGGCCTACGTGCTGGATTTGCCGGTCAAAGGCGTGCTGGCGACGTCCGGTGCGATGGCGATCATCGTCGGCCTGGCCTTGCAGAGCACCCTCAGCGATGTGTTCTCCGGAATCGTGCTCAACACCACCAAGCCTTATCAGCTCGATGACTGGATTTCCATCGACGGCACCGAAGGCCGGGTCACTGACATCGACTGGCGAGCCACGCGCTTGCAGACCGCCCAGGGCAGCATGGCGGTGATTCCCAACTCGTTGGCGGCAAAGGCCAAGGTCATCAACTTCAGTCGACCCAGCGACGTCCATGGTTTGTCCATCAGTATCCAGGTCAGCCCTCACGCGCGGCCACAAACCGTGATCGACGCGTTGGAGCGGGCGATGATCGGCTGTCGTTCCTTGCTCGCCGTCCCGGCCCCCTGCGTGACGCTCAAAAGCAGCGGCAGTGGCGGGGCGGAGTACGAGATCAGCGGGTTCGTTGCCTCCATGGCCCAGAAGCGCACGGTGCGCAACCAACTGTTCGACCTGGCGTTCCGGCATTTGCAGGCGTCGGGCGTGAGCCTGTTGTCCACCAGTGAAAGCGCGGTGCCCCAGGAGGTGTCGCGACCCAGGGCCTTGCTGGAAAGCTCGAACATTTTCTCTACCTTGCGCCAGGACGAGAAAGATACCTTCAGCCAGAACATGACCCTGCAGACCTTCCGTGCGGGTGATGTGATCCTGGCGGCCGGGGAGGTCAGCGATCATCTGTTCATCATCGAGTCCGGGGTGGTCAGCGTGACCCTCATGCGCAACGGCCAGCCACTCGAGGGCGGGCGCATGGGGCCGGGGGAGGTGATCGGCGAAGCCGGGATCGTCGCCGAGCAGGCGGCGCTGGCGAATTTTTCCGCCAAGACTTTCTGCACCCTGTACCGCATCGAGAACAGCTACCTCAAGCCTTGCCTCGAAGCCCGTCGCGACATCAACGACGCGATGAAAAACCTGCTGGACGTACGCATGCACCTCGCCCAGAACCTGACCCGCGAAGCCCCCAAGCCGGTCGCCAAGAAACGCTTCCTGCAGTGGTTGCGCAATCGGGCTTGAACCGTATCTGAACGACAAGCACCGCTCCCTCGCTGTGTGGGAGCAGAGCTTGCTCGCGAAACCGGCGCCTCGATCTCTGAAGGACTGCATCGCACCCATCGCGGGCAAGCCTTGCTCCCACAATCCCCTCGCCACGATAGATTCGTGTTCTTCTCAAAGGATCAGCATCGGTCTCCCATTGGCCACCCGAACTTCCCAACAATTGGCTATTTGTACCGCGCCACTGCACGGCTAACGTAGCGCCACACCCAATTGTTCTGGAGTTCACCATGCAACCGCGCATCGATTTCTACACCGCGTCCCCTGACGCTTTCAAAGCCATGCTGGCCCTGGAAACCGCCGTCTCGAAGCTGGGCCTGGAGAAGTCCCTGCTGGAGCTGGTCAAGCTGCGCTCCTCGCAAATCAATGGCTGCGCCTTCTGCATCGACATGCACACCGCCGATGCCCGCAAGGACGGCGAGACCGAGCGTCGGCTGTACGCCGTGACTGCCTGGCGTGAAGCGCCGTTCTTCACCGGCCGTGAGCGCGCCGCTCTGGCCTGGACCGAAGCCCTGACCCGCCTGAGCGACACCCATGCCCCGGACGCGGACTATGCCCTGTTGAGCGAGCATTTCAGCCCCAAGGAAATGGTCGACCTGACCGTGGCGATCAACGCCATCAATGGCTGGAACCGCTTGGCAGTGGGCTTTCGCAAGATGCCTGAGGCGTAATCAGAAGAAAAATACCTGTGGGGGTGAACCTGTGGGGGCAAACCTGTGGGAGCAAAGCTTGCTCGCGATGAAGACACCTCGGTCTCAAAAGGACCGCGTCATCTTCATCGCGGGCAAGCCTTGCTCCCACAGGTCCGTGGAGGCCTCAGACCTTCAACACTTTGCCACTGGCCGCCACCGCCACCAGCGATATCGCAATCAACCCGAAGGCAATGCTCAGGCTGCTGCCATGGGCGACGAAGCCGATCAGCGCCGGGCCGGCAAGGATGCCGGCATAGCCGATGGTGGTGATGGCCGGAACAGCGATGGCCTCTGGCATCAAGGTCTGTTTGCCGACGGCGGTGTAGAGCACCGGCACGATGTTCGAACACCCGGCGCCCACCAACGCATAACCCAGCAGCGCGGCTTGCCACATCGGTGCGAGGGTCGCCAACAGGAATCCGGCTGCCGCGATCGATCCGCCATAGATGATCACGCGTTTGGCCCCCAGGCGATGCACCACTGAATCGCCGGTCAGCCGGCCGACGGTCATGGTCAGCGCGAAGGCGGCATAACCGAGTCCGGCATAAGCGGTATCCACCGCGCGTTCGGTGGTCAGGAACACGGCGCTCCAGTCCAGCACCGCGCCTTCGGCCAGGAACACGATGAAGCACAGGATGCCGATAAACAGCACCACGCCGTGGGGAATGGCGAACGCCGGTCCCGAGCTTTCGCTGCCGTAGGGCAGCAGGTGCGGCGCAGCCTTGAACAACGCCACCAGCAGCACCCCATTGACCACCAGCGTCGCCCCCAGCGGCGAAAGCCCCAGGCCAAGCAGGGCACTCACACCCGCCGCGCCAATGATCCCGCCGAGGCTGAACATGCCGTGGAAACCCGACATCATGGTCTTGCCACTGGCCCGCTCGACAATCACCGCTTGCAGGTTCACGGTCGAGTCCACGGTGCCGAGCCCGGCGCCAAACAGGAACAATGCGGCCACCAGCCAGGGCAGGGAGGTCATCGTCGCCAGCAACGGCAACGCCAGGCAGATCAGAATCGTGCCGCCGCTAAGCACCCGCCGGCAGCCGAACCGCGCCGCCAGCGCGCCGGAAATCGGCATCGCCAGGATCGACCCGACCCCCAGGCATAACAGCAGCAACCCGAGGGTGCCTTCATCCAGGTTCGCCCGCACCTTGGCGTAAGGCACCAGCGGCGCCCAGGCGGCGATGCCGATGCCGGCGATGAGATAGGCGATGCGGGTGGACATCTGTTCCAGGCGTCCGGGAATAAAGGTGGGCGGGGGCGTAATGGCAGTCATGAAACGTCCTTGGCTTTCGGGCGGTGTGGTGCGGTGCGGCGGGTAGGGGCCTATGCTTGCATATCCACTGACCGCACTGCGACCCCAAGGTGCCGGCCAACGTGCAGGCTTTGCTCTCACAGCCTTTGCCAGCATAAAGTACCGGCCCCTGCTGGCTGATACCGGGTTTGGTCCATGACGAAGTTTTACGACGCGCGCGGCAATATCTATGGAGTCGTTTCACCGCAGCAGGTCCGTGACCACGGCATTGGTCTGCCCCAGTCAGCCGTCCAGGCTGCCCAGGCGCGTGAGTCCTGGTCAACGGCTGCCGTGCACGCGTTCTGCGCCTGGGCACCGGATGAGGCGCCGCCGGACGCCAAGGCCCATCGCAGTGACGGCCTGTTGATCGGTCCGTTCCAGAGCGAACCGCCTTTTGATCTGTTGATCGTCAACACCGACGGCACCCTGGCCGAGCGCAGCGGCAATGGCCTGACGATTTTCTCCCAGGCGTTGCAAGCGCAAGGTTTGATGCCAGGCGCGGGTGAGTGTGTGCTGCAGGTTCATCACGATAAACCCGACGGTTTGTCACCGTTGCAAACCTCGGTTCGTGCCGCTGAGTTCGACGGCGTTCAAGGCTTCTGGCTGGACCTGGGCAAACCGCTGTTCGGGGCCCAGGCTGTTGGCGCCCAGGAGGTCGAAAGCGTGATGTTCAACCAGTGCGATGTCAGCCGTGTGGCGGCGCTTCACCAGTTGAACCCAGCGTGGGGCCACAGCCAGTTCGTGAGTATCGGCAATCCTCATTGCGTGACGCTGGTGGCGGGTGTCGAGGCGTTGCCGGGCAATTCGCAGATGCGTGCTGCGGCGCTGTCGCAAAGCCTGACTCGGATTGCTTATGCGGCGCCCGGTGGGGCCGGCGTCCCGTGCCCGAGAGGGGTGAATCTGCAATGGGCCTGGCACGAAGCCGAAGGGCGAATCGCGGCCCGGGTGTTCGAGCGAGGTGAGGGACCCACGGCTTCCTCGGGCACCAGCGCCAGTGCCGTGGCCAGTGCGGCGTGGCGGGTGGGCTGGGTGCAGGCGGGGGCGGTGAGTGTGGTGATGCCGGGGGGCACTGCGCCGATTTTGCTGGAAGAAGAGGCGGGTGAGTTGGTGCGGGTCAGGCTGTTTGGGACGGCGCGGCTTGTGTCGTAGCGTTTTCTGGATGTTTTGCGGTGTGGCCGATGCCGTCTTCGCGAGCAAGCCCGCTCCCACAGTGGATCGGTGTTGGACACAACATTCATGTCCACTGAGGATCCCCTTGTGGGAGCGGGCTTGCTCGCGAAGGCGGCAGTACATCCAACCTGGATGCAACTGACCCACCGCTATTCAGTTCAACTGCTGCGCAAACTCCACCACCGGCATCTGCCGCTTCATCAGCACTTGGCCGTTGCGTATCGAGTAGAGCGGCAAGCCCTGGCTGCGGATCACTTCGTAGTCACTGTCCGCCGACAGGATCAGCAGGTTCGCCGGGCGCCCGGGTTCCAGGCCGTAGCGCTCGCCCAGGGCCATGGCCTTGGCGCTGTTGTCGGTGACCAGGTCCAGGGCGCTTTGCAGGTTGCGGTAGCCGAGCATGTGGCAGATGTGCAGCCCGGCTTCCAGCACCCGCAGGATGTTGCCGTTGCCCAGCGGGTACCACGGGTCGACGATGGAGTCCTGGCCGAAGCACACGTTCATCCCGGCTTCGAGCAGTTCATTGACCCGGGTGACACCGCGGCGTTTGGGGAAGTTATCGAAGCGCCCTTGCAGGTGAATGCTTTCGGTCGGGCAAGAGACAAAGCTGATACCCGAGTGCCCGAGCAGGCGGAACAGTTTGGCGCAGTAGGCGTTGTCGTAGGAGCCCATGGCCGTGGTGTGGCTGGCGGTGACGCGCGCGCCCATGTCGCGGCTGCGGGCCTCTTCGGCGAGCACTTCGAGGAAACGTGAGTGCGGGTCGTCGGTTTCGTCGCAATGCACATCCACCAGGCAGCCGGTGCGCTCGGCCAGGTCCATGAGGAATTTCACCGAGCTGACGCCCTGGTCGCGGGTGTACTCGAAGTGGGGGATGCCGCCCACCACGTCGGCGCCCATGCGGATGGCTTCTTCCATCAGCTCGCGGCCGTTGCGATAGGACTCGATGCCTTCCTGGGGAAACGCGACGATTTGCATGTCGATCAGGTGACGGCTTTCCTCGCGCACCTCCAGCAGCGCCTTGAGCGCCGTAAGCTCGGGGTCGGTCACGTCGACGTGGGTGCGCACATGCTGGATGCCATGGGCGGCGAGGGCCTGGATGGTTTTCTTGGCGCGGGTCTTGGTGTCTTCCTCGGTGATGGTGGCCTTGCGTTCGCCCCAGCACTCGATGCCTTCGAACAGCGTGCCGCTCATGTTCCAGCGCGGTTCGCCGGCAGTTAGGGTCGCGTCCAGGTGAATGTGCGGTTCAACGAAGGGCGGGACCACCAGGTTGCCGCCGGCATCGAGGTCTTCCGGGCCGAGGCTGGGTGCCTCGGTCTGGCGGGCGATGTTGGCGATCAGGCCGTTTTCCAGGTGCAGTTCATGCAAGCCTTCACGGTTACGCAGACGGGCGTTGATGATGTGCATCAGGCGAATCCTTTAGAGGTCTTGTAGGGGCGCATCAGCGGTGCGAGTACCCATTACGCTGATCAATAGCACATACGTTAGCGCGCCGGCAGCGATTCCTACCAGTGGCGCGACCCATGGCGAATTGAACGCCGCGACGGTGCCAACCCCATAGGCCAACAGCCCGGGCCAGTTGAACGCCGGCAGTTGCGCCTCGGCCAGGCGCGGATAACGACCACGCCAGCGGAAGAAGAAATCGGCCATGATTACCCCGCCGATGGGTGGGATCACCGTGCCCAGCAGGATCAGGTATGGCACCAGCAGATCGTACATGCCCAGCAGCGCCAGCAGCGTGCCGATCACCGCACCGCCCAGGGTTACGGTTTTGCGCCGGCGGGTGCGCAGCAGGTTGCAACCGGCCACGGCGAAATTGTAGATGGTGTTGTCCTGGGTGCTCCAGATGTTGAGCAGCAACATGGCCATCGCTGCCATGGCGAAGCCCTGCAACAGTAGCACCTCGACCACGTCCGGCTGTTGATAGACGATGGCCCCGTAGGCGCCGATCAGCACCATCAGGCCGTTACCCAGGAAGAAGCCGATCAGGCTCGCCAGCACCGCGACCTTCGCCGAACGGGAGAACCGCGTCCAGTTGGTCGCCTGGGTCGCGCCGCTGACGAAGGTGCCGAACACCAGCGTGATGGCGGTGGACCAGTCGAGGCTGCCCGTCGGCACTATCGCCAGCAAGCCGTCGAGGCCGCCGACCTTCACCGTCGCGACCCACATCGACAGCATCAGCAGCAACATCATGGCCGGCACGGCGATGTAGGAGAGGATTTCCAGCCCGCGATAGCCGATGTAGGCCGTGGCACAGAAGCCCAGGCCGAACAGCACCATCAACCCGAGCACGGTGCCCTCGCTCAATTCGAAATACTTGCCCAGCACCACCGCGGCGGTCGCCGTGCCCCAGGCGTACCAGCCAATCTGCGTGAGCCCCAGAATCAAGTCACTGAGCTTGCTGCCCACCTCGCCGAAACAGAAGCGGCCCATGAGCACCGAATTGAGCCCGCTCTTGAAGGCGATGTAGCCCAGGCCTGCGGCGTAGAGGCCCAGCAGCAGATTGCCGATGACGATGATCGTGAGCATTTCGGCAAAACCGAACGCCACCCCCAGCTTGCCGCCGGCAAACATGGTGGCGGTGAAAAAGGTGAAACCCAGCAGCACCATGGCCGTGGAGGCCAGGCCCTTGCGAGCGTGCATCGGGACTTCGCTCAAGGGATAGTCATTGCCCGGATCGTTCTGAGTCATGTGGCGGTCCTTGCGGATGAGGGATGTCGCAAGCGTGCAGCGGCCGTGCCAAGCGAGTGATCGCGAGGTTATTTATAGACAATCTTTGGGATTGGGTGGGCGAAGGGATCGAAAGCGGTGCGGCGGTGATTCAAGTTGGAACACAGCTCTCATTGCCGATGATCCAGCCTCCCACAGGGGGAATGCGGTGTGCTTCAGGTTGAGGGGGGCAACGCCAGGAATCGCAACACCGCCGCGACGATAGCCTCCGGCGCGTCTTCCTGGACCAGGTGCCCGGCGTTCGGAACAGGGTGGAACTGTGCACCTGGAATCAGCTTGTGCAGGGCCCGCCCGCGCTCGATGGGGATCCATTGGTCATCCTCGCCCCACAGTATCTGGGTCGGACAGCGTACGGTCGGGTACAGACCCTCGGCTTCGCGGGTATAACGCTCGTCCATCTGCGCAATCTGCCGGTAGAACGCCGCCTGGCCCGGCTCGCCAAGCCACGGCTGCACGTAGGGCGCCAGCTCTGCGTCCGGGATGTCCCGTTTGATCGCGCCGCGGATATAGGTTGGCACGATCGCCCGCTGGATATAGTCGGGCAGGCCGCTGAACGCCGCTTCATGCTGGCGTACATGCTGGACAAAGGGTGAACCCCAGGGCGACAGGGCCACCGGGTCGATCAGGGTCAGGCTGCGGTAGTCCTTGCCATTGAGCAGGTGCGTGCGCAGGGCTGTGGCGCCGCCAAAGTCATGGGCCACCACGTCCGGGCAATCCAGGCGCCAATGCTCCAGCAGTTGGGCGAGCAGCTGGTTCTGCACGCCGAGGGACACATCGGCATCGGGCTGCGCGGACTGGCCATACCCCAGCAGGTCGAAGTAATGCACCGTGTGAGTGGCGAAGAACAGCGGGGCGATGCGGTGCCACACGTAGGAAGAGAAGGGCGTGCCGTGGACAAACACCAGCGGCGGGCCATCGCCGTGGATGGCGTAGCGGATGGGGTGTCCGGTGAAGTCGTAAACCTGATCCAGCGGCCAGTGGGTCATGCTCGATACTCCCTGAAATGGCTCAGGGGACCAAGCATAGGCCAATGCTGACAGGGTAGGGTAACCCCAATGGTGGCGCTAGATTTTGTGGGAGCAAGGCTTGCCCGCGATGCAGGCGCCTCGGTTCCAGAGAGACTGTGTCATCTTCATCGCGAGCAAGCTTTGCTCCCACAGGCGGACTCCCACAGGTTTATTCGCCGTGGTAGATGCAACCGCTGGTGCAGGTCTCATGGATGCGGATGGCGCTGAGTTCCGGCAGCAATGGCTTCAGTTCATTCCAGATCCACTTGGCCAGGACCTCGCTGGTGGGGTTTTCCAGGCCAGGAATGTCGTTGAGGTAGTTGTGGTCCAGGCGCTCGTAGAGCGGCTTGAAGATCGCCTTGATTTCCGAGAAGTCGCGAATCCAGCCCGTGTGCGGGTCGATGTCGCCGCTCAGGTGGATCGCCACCTTGAACGAGTGGCCGTGAAGGCGGCCGCACTTGTGGCCGTCCGGCACGTGGGGCAGGCGGTGGGCGGATTCGAAGGTAAACTCTTTGAAAATTTCCACAGGTTCGGGCTCTTTAGATATCGGTCGCGAGGCAGGCGGCGGAGTTTATCAGTTTGATAACGGCGTTGCGCGACCGTGCTGACTAAAGGGTCAGCAAACGCTCGCCCAACCCGCCGTTGGCTGTCAGCTCCAGGAACTCATCACCGAGCCGGCGGCTCTCGTCCATCGCCGTGCGCCAGTACTGGCGGCGGCTCGGGTCATCGCCCATGAAGCGCTTGAAGTCGTTGCGGTCTGGCAGTTTGCCGTAGGGCAGGCGCGCCAGGTATTCACGGGACGGCGCCAGCAACAGCACGTCTTGCAGGCGGTCGACGTTGCCCCGGCGCCACGGCAGGCCCTTGTCGAACCAGCCGGGAATGACCCGATCAGTGAAGTGTGGGTACAGCACGATGTCCTCGCCGCTGTACGGCAGGTCGAGGTGGTAGTCCAGCAAACCGCCGTCGCGGTAGGTGCCGGCACCGGCACCCGGCAGGTCGCGCACGCCTTCCATGACCATCGGGATCGAGCCTGAGGCCAGCAGGGCCTGGCGCAGGTTGCCGGCGGCCAACGGAACGAAGCGCGACGGAAAGTCATTCAACGGATGCAGGGGCGGGGCCAGGCGCGGGTCATGGATGATCAGCCGTTCGAAATGCCGCGACAGCCGTGCCCGGCCTCGCAGGTTGTCGGCGATCACCGACGACAAGCCCAGGCCCAGTCGGCCGCGATGATCCTGGGCCAGCAGGCCGTGGCTCTTGACCACCATGATGTTGAGCCGGTATTGCGGGTTATCGAGGATTGAAGCGTCGCGGCCGTCGAGCAAATCATCGAGCATGCGTTGCGAGCTCTGGCTGACCCCGGCCATGGTCACGCCTTTGGCGAAGCTTTGTTCGTTGTACAAGGTGCCCAGACGCCGGATTCCCTCGGCGGCGTCCGGCAGGCAGGCGCTGGCGAAGCGCCAGGCACCCACCGAGGCCCCGATCAGCGAGCGCTCCCGGGGCGCGGCGGGCAGCCATTCGCCGAACAGCGCCAGGTCCAGCCCCTGGATGCCCAGGGCCTTCGGACCACCGGCAGCGCCCGGCAGGATGCCGACGTCGGCGGCGTTCAAGCCGGCCTGGCGAATCCGCCCGAATGCACGCGGGCCGGCCTTGAGGGTGAGCGCGGGAAACTTGATGTGGATGGCGGTCATACCGGTCTCGAATACGGGTAAGCGGCTGATTATAACGATACAAAACCCTGTGGGAGCGAGCTCGCTCGCGATGGCGGTGGAACTGTCACTTCAATGTCTACTGACTGCTATCGCGAGCAAGCTCGCTCCCACATTGATGTGGGTTCCATGATGGCGATTCAGTTTCAGTTAAGTTCATCCCGATACAGTCCCCCCGCTGAAGATTATAAAAAGGAGACAACCCATGAACCGCCTGACTGCCTTTTTCATCGCGACCCTCATGGCCCTCGGCACGAGCCTGGCTCACGCACGAGACCTTGATGACGACGAAGCCCGCAAACTGCAAGACGCTGGTACCATTCTGTCCTTCGAAAAACTCAATGCCGCTGCCCTGGCCGAACACCCTGGCGCCACCTTGACCGATACCGAGCTGGACGAAGAGTACGGCAAGTACATTTACCAGGTGGATCTGCGCGACACGAAGGGCATTGAGTGGGATCTGGAATTGGACGCCACCAACGGCAAGGTGCTCAAGAATCATCAGGATACGTAATGAAGCTTAATCTGCGCGCCCATAGTCGATGGGCGCTGGCGCTGCTGGCGTTCTGTTCGCTGGCCGTGGCCCGGGACCTGGATCAGGACGAGGCCCTGCAACTGCGCCAGCAGGGTGTGATCTTGCCGCTGGAGCAACTGCTGCAACAGGCGCTGGACCTGCATCCCGGGGCCAAACTGCTGGAAGCCGAGTTGGAGGAAAAACACGGCGTCTATATTTATGAGGTCGAGCTGCTGGACACCGAGGGCGTCGTGCGCGAATTGGACCTGGAGGCCGCGACCGGCCGCTTACTCAAAGATAAGGAAGACTGATGCGCCTGCTTCTGGTGGAAGATCACGTGCCCCTGGCGGACGAACTGATGGCCGGGCTTGCACGTCAGGGCTACGCCGTCGACTGGCTCGCCGATGGTCGCGACGCGGTGTATCAGGGCAGCAGCGAACCCTACGACCTGATCATCCTCGATCTCGGCCTGCCGGGCGTGCCGGGGCTCGACGTGCTGGCCCAATGGCGTGCCGGCGGCCTGGCCACGCCGGTGCTGATCCTCACCGCACGCGGGTCCTGGGCCGAGCGCATCGAAGGGCTCAAGGCCGGGGCCGACGATTACCTGACCAAACCTTTTCATCCTGAAGAGCTGCAGTTGCGGATCCAGGCGTTGCTGCGCCGCTCCCACGGCCAGGTCAACCAGCCGACGCTGAAATCGGCCGGGTTGCACCTGGATGAGAGCCGCCAGTGCGTGGTCCGCGACGGCACCGACATCCAGCTCACGGCGGCCGAGTTCCGCCTGTTGCGCTATTTCATGCTGCATCCCGAGCAGATCCTTTCCAAAAGCCATCTCGCCGAACACCTGTATGACGGTGAGACCGAGCGCGATTCCAACGTGCTGGAAGTCCACGTCAATCACCTGCGGCGCAAGCTGGGACGCAGCGTGATCGAAACCCGTCGCGGCCAGGGTTACCTGTTCGGCGGGCAGGCGCAGTGAGATCCATCCAGCGGCGCCTGAGCCTGGGGCTGATCGGTGTGATGGTGGTGGTCGGCCTGGTCCTGGCACAGACCAGTCTGTGGCTGTTCGAGCTGGGCTTGCAGCGTTACCTGGAAGCCGGGCTGCGCAACGACAGCGAAAACCTGCTGGTGGCCCTGGTGCGCGGCCCGCAGGGTTTGCAGTTGGATGAGCGACGCCTGTCGCCGGCCTATCTGCGGCCGTTTTCCGGGCACTATTTCCGCATCGATTTTGCCGATGTGCACTGGCGCTCCCGTTCCCTGTGGGACCAGGAATTGCCCCGGCTCGACCACCCGGGCCTGCACAGCAACCTGCAACTGGGGCCTGAGGGCCAGAAGCTCTTGGTGCTGCGCACCGACTATCGACGGCTGGGCCAGGCGATTTCCATCAGCGTGGCCCAGGACTACACACCGGTGCGTGACAGCTTCCGTCGAATGCAGCAGATCGGCCTCGGGCTGGGGTTGGCGGGGTTGCTGTTGATTCTGTTGCTGCAACGCATCACCGTGCGCCGCGCCTTGCGTCCGCTGGACCGGGCGCGGGAGCAGATTGCCCAGTTGCAGCGCGGGCAGCGTTCGCAACTCGACGAACAGGTGCCACGTGAGCTGGAACCGCTGGTGGCGCAAATCAATCATCTGCTGGCCCACACCGAGGACAGCCTCAAGCGTTCGCGCAACGCCCTGGGCAACCTCGGCCATGCCTTGAAGACCCCGCTGGCGGTGCTGCAAAGCCTGGCGTCGAACGAGAAGCTCGATCCGTATCCCGAGTTGCGCAAACTGTTGCTCGAGCAACTGGAGCAGGTCCGCCAGCGCCTGAACCGGGAACTCAACCGCGCCCGCCTGTCCGGCGATGCCTTGCCCGGCGCGCACCTGGACTGCGACGCCGAGCTGCCGGGGTTGCTGGCCACACTGAACATGATCCACGGCGAACACCTGCACCTGAGCTACGTCGCCCCGCCAGGCCTGCACCTGCCGTGGGATCGTGAAGACCTGCTGGAACTGTTGGGCAACCTGCTGGACAACGCCTGCAAATGGGCCGATGCCGAAGTGCGCCTGACCATGACCGAGACAGCCGACGGGTTCAGCCTGGCCGTGGAAGACGACGGCCCGGGCATCCCCAAGGATCGCCGCGACCAGGTGTTCAGCCGCGGCACGCGGCTGGATGAACAGACCGATGGACACGGCCTGGGCCTGGGCATCGTGCGGGACATCGTCGACACCTGGGGCGGCCTGCTGGCGTTGGACGACAGCGAGTGGGGTGGGTTGAAGGTGGTGATCGAGTTGCCCAAGCGCTGACAGCTATTCATGGCACCGCCTGTATGTGGGGCGAACCTGTGGGAGCAAGCTTGCTCGCGATAGCATTTTTAAAGCCAGCACAGGTGTTGTAGGTGACAACGTCATCGCGAGCAAGCTTTGCTCCCACAAATCCCCCTCATACAGGGGGGCGAGACTTGAAAACCCGCCCCACGGCCCTTGCAGCTTGCCGCCGCTTGCTGCAAAGTCGCGACCTTTTTGTCCGGTGGCTTTCCATCGCTGTGCTTTGAGGTAATGATGATAAATGCAGTAATTGCCGCGGTTGGCGTCATGCTGGTGCTCAGCCTGGCCCGCGTGCATGTGGTGATCGCGCTGATTATCGGTGCGTTGGTGGGTGGCCTGACGGGTGGCCTGGGAATCGAGGCAACGCTCAAGGCGTTCAACGCCGGCCTGGGTGGCGGTGCGACAGTGGCGTTGTCCTACGCCTTGCTCGGTGCCTTCGCCGTGGCGATTGCCAAGTCCGGCATGGCCCATGCCCTGGCGGACAAAGCCCTGGCCCTGGTGGATCGCCAGGATGCCGCGGGTGGCACGGGCGTCAAATGGGTGTTGATCGGTCTGCTGGGAACGGTCGCGATCGCCTCCCAGAACATTTTGCCAATCCACATCGCCTTCATCCCGCTGCTGGTGCCACCGCTGCTCTATGTGCTGACCAAGTTGCAGTTGGACCGCCGGTTGATCGCCTGCGTCATGACCTTCGGCCTGATCACGCCCTACATGTTCCTGCCGGTGGGCTTCGGCAATATCTTCCTCAACGAAATCCTCCTGGCCAACATCGCCCGCAGCGGTGTGGACGTCAGCGGCATCAACGTCACCCATGCCATGGGCATTCCGGCGTTGGGCATGGTGTTTGGCTTGCTGCTGTCGTTGTTCTCCTACCGCAAGAAGCGCGTCTACGACCTGAAGAAGATTGCCCGGGTCGAGCAAGTGGCTGTGCGCTACAACCCGCTGAGCCTGATGGTGGCCGGGCTGGCGGTGGCGGCGGCGTTCGCGGTGCAGTTGCTGGTGGACTCGATGATCATCGGTGCCCTGGTCGGGTTCCTGATTTTCTCGCTGTCGGGGGTGGTGCGCTGGCGCGAGACTGACGACCTGTTCACCGAAGGCATGAAGATGATGGCGATGATCGGCTTCATCATGATCGCGGCCTCAGGCTTCGCCGAAGTGATGAAGGCCACCGGTGAAGTCCAGAGCCTGGTGGAGTCTTCGGCGGCCTGGATTGGCCACAACAAGGGCATTGGCGCGCTGATGATGTTGCTGGTGGGGCTGCTGGTAACCATGGGCATCGGCTCGTCGTTTTCCACGGTGCCGATCCTGGCGACGATTTTCGTGCCACTGTGCCTGCAACTGGGCTTCAGCCCGCTGGCGATCGTCTGCATCGTCGGCACCGCCGGCGCCCTGGGCGACGCCGGCTCGCCAGCCTCGGACTCGACCCTGGGCCCGACCTCGGGCCTGAACATCGACGGCCAGCACCATCACATCTGGGACACCGTGGTCCCGACCTTCATCCACTACAACCTGCCGCTGCTGGTGTTTGGTTGGGTGGCGGCGATGGTCTTGTAACCTCAATACCGAGTTACCTCAATCGCGAGCAAGCTCGCTCCCACAGTGGATCGGTGTGAACACAAGAGTTGTGGACACCACCAATCCCTGTGGGAGCGAGCTTGCTCGCGAAGGGGCCCTCAAGATCGACCCTTCTCTTAGACCCTGTTCACCTTGTCCTACAGTTTTGCCGCGCGGTGCCGTTAATACAGCTAACCACGCCAATAACACCAACAAGAGTGAACAGCATGCGCCTGAGCCTGAAGGCTAAAGTCCTGTCCCTTGCGATACTGCCGGTATTGCTGTCCGCCGTGATCATCAGCCTGACCACGGCTTTCATCTTGAAGGAGCAAGCTAGCAAAGAGGTCCAGCAAACCCGCGAGCGCCTGCTCAGCGAGGCCAAGGCCACGCTGCAGAACTACGTAGCGGTGGGCCTGACCGCCATCAAGCCGCTCTACGATGCCGCCGCGCCTGGCGATAATGAAGCGCGCGCCCAGGCGATCAAGCTGCTGTCGAACATCAGCTACGGCAAGGATGGCTATTTCTTCGGCTACGACTCCGAGACCATTCGTCTGTTCAAGGCCAACAGCCCCGATGGCGTGGGCAAGAGTTTCAAGGACAACCGCGACCCGAACGGTGTCTACGTCAACCGCGACCTGGTGAAAGTCGCCAAGGACGGGACTCACTACCTCGAATACAGCTCGCCGTTGCCCGGCAGCAAAGACCTGGTGCCCAAACTTGGCTACACCGAATACCTGTCCAAGTGGGACCTGGCAGTCGGTAGCTCGGTCAACCTGGACGGCATCGAAGCCCAGGTCGCGCTGGTGGAAACCAAGGTCCACGATCGCCTGCAAGGCGTGATATTGAGCATCGTCGGGATCGCCGCGGTGGTGTTGCTGGTGATTGCGGTGGTGGGCCTGGTGCTCGCCAACACGATCCTGCGGCCGCTGCACCTGATGAAGGACAACCTCGACGACATCGCCGCGGGCGAGGGCGACCTGACCCGTCGGCTGACCATCACCAGCCAGGACGAGCTCGGCCAACTGGCCGGTTCGTTCAACCGCTTCGTCGACAAGATCCACGGCCTGGTGCGGCAGATCACCGACATGACCTCGCAACTGACCGGCCTGGTGACGCAAGTCTCCGAGCAGGCCCAGCGCTCCGAGCAGGCCATGGAACGCCAGCGCCACGAAACCGATCAGGTCGCCACGGCGATCAACGAGATGTCCTCGGCTGCCCAGGAAGTCGCCCGCAGCGCCCAGGGCGCCGCCGTCGCGGCCCAGCAGACCGACGAGGAAGGACAATCGGCCAAGCGCGTGGTGGCCGGCAGCATCCAGCAGATTCATGCGTTGGTGAACGATATCCGCAGCAGTGGCGTGTCCCTGGACAGCCTGCAGCAGGACGTGGCTTCGATTGTCAGCGTGCTTGGGGTGATTCGTTCGATTGCCGAGCAGACCAACCTGCTGGCTCTCAACGCCGCCATCGAGGCCGCGCGTGCCGGCGAGGCGGGGCGTGGGTTTGCGGTGGTGGCCGATGAAGTGCGGGCCCTGGCCAGCCGGACCCAGCAGAGCACCCAGGAAATCCAGGGCATGATCGATCGCTTGCAATCAGGCACTCATGCGGCGGTGGAAGCGATGCGCCGTTCCAGTGAGGCTGGCGAGGGCACTTCGGAACGGGCCAACGAGGCGGGTGCCTCCCTGGACACCATGGCGCAGTTGATCGGCACCATCAACTCGATGAACGCCCAGATCGCCAGCGCTGCCGAAGAACAGACCGCGGTGGCCGAGGAAATCAACCGCAGCGTGCATCAGATCGCCGTGGCCGTGGACAGCGTCGCCGACGAAACCCAACTCGGCGCCCAGACCTCCCGCAGCCTGGCCGACCTGGGCCAGCGCCTGGGCAAGCTGGTAGGACAGTTCCGGATCTGATCCCATCGCGGCAGGAGCTGCCGAAGGCTGCGATCTTTTGCTCTCGATCCAGATGTTTTCACCTGGGCAACCGGGTCTTATCGAGAAAGAAGGATCGCAGCCTTCGGCAGTTTCTGCCGTGCTTCACAGGTGCAAACCGCTACAAAACCCTGTGGGAGCGAGCTTGCTCGCGATAGCGTTGGATCAGCCAACATTCATTTGGCAGACGCACCGCCATCGCGAGCAAGCTCACTCCCACAGGGGCTATGGCTCACGCACATCGCGCATCAACAACCCAAACCGCAGATCCACCGCATCCGGAATCGGCACGTACACCACGTGCCCATCCCCCGGTGCCACCTCGATGCCCTGGCCTTTTACGTTCTGCAACTGATGCAGGTCGAAGTGGAAATTACCCTTGGGGGTCATCAGTTCCATGTGATCGCCCAGGCCAAAGCGGTTCTTCACCCGTACTTCGGCCAGGCGTTCGCGCCGTTCGCCGGTCAGTTCGCCGACGAACTGCTGGCGCTCCGACACCGAACTGCCGTTCTGGTAGTTCTGGTATTCGTCGTGCACATGGCGCCTTAGAAAACCTTCGGTGTAGCCGCGCTGGGCCAGGGACTCCAGGTCGGTCATCAGGTTGCGATCAAATTCCCGGCCGGCCACCGCGTCATCGATGGCCTGGCGATACACCTGGGTGGTGCGCGCGCAATAGAAGTGCGACTTGGTCCGCCCTTCGATCTTCAGCGAATGCACGCCCATGCGCGCCAGGCGCTCGACGTGCTGCACGGCTCGCAGGTCCTTGGCATTCATGATGTAGGTGCCGTGCTCGTCCTCGAAGGCCGGCATGGATTCTCCCGGGCGGTTGGCTTCCTGAAGCAAAAACACCTGGTCGGTGGGCGCGCCAAGGCCCAGGGTCGGCTCGGGTTGATAGGTCTGCACGATGTCGCCCACAGCGTTTTCCACCGCCGGTTGCGCCGAATATTTCCAGCGACAGGCATTGGTGCAACTGCCCTGGTTGGCGTCGCGCTTGTTCAAATAGCCGGACAGCAGGCAGCGTCCGGAATAGGCCATGCACAGCGCGCCGTGGACGAACACTTCCAGCTCCATGGCCGGCACCTGCTCGCGGATCTCGGCGATTTCCTCCAGGGACAGTTCCCTGGAAAGGATGATCCGACTCAAGCCCTGCTGCTGCCAGAACTCGACGCTCGCCCAGTTCACCGTGTTGGCCTGCACCGACAGGTGAATCGGCATCTGCGGGAAATGCCGGCGCACCAGCATGATCAGCCCCGGGTCGGACATGATCAGCGCGTCCGGCGCCATGGCGATCACCGGTTCGAGGTCTTTGAGGAAGGTGCGCAACTTGGCGTTGTGCGGGGCAATGTTCACCACCACGTAGAAGCGCTTGCCCATGGCCTGGGCCTCGGCAATACCCAAGGCCAGGTTCGCATGGTCGAATTCGTTGTTGCGCACCCGCAGACTGTAGCGCGGCTGACCGGCATACACCGCATCGGCACCGTAGGCGAAGGCATAGCGCATGTTTTTCAGGGTGCCGGCGGGAGCCAGTAGTTCGGGGGCGGCGAGGGTCATGATGGCGTCGGATCGCAAAAGGCGGCGAGGGTAGCCCATGCTCGGCCAGGCCATATTGATCTGGATCAAAGGCACAGGGCAAACGCGAAGGCACTCCGGCGCGTCCTGGCGGACTAATGTTTATCCCGCCTTTGGACATGGAAAGCTGATGAATCGAAAGATGCTGCAAAACAAAGCCCAGATGTTGCTCCTGGTGCTGGTCACCATCGCCTTCATCTGGATTCTGCTGCCGTTTTACGGCGCGGTGTTCTGGGCGGTGATCCTGGGCATCGTCTTTGCGCCGATGCAGCGCCGCCTGCAGTTGAAGTTCGGCTGGCACCGCAATGTCACTTCGTTGTTCACGTTGAGTATCTGTGTGGTCTGCGCGATCTTGCCGGTGATCATCATCAGTACGTTGTTGGTCCAGGAAGGCGCGGCGCTGTACAAGAGCCTGGAAAGTGGAGAACTGGACATTGCCGATTACCTGGCCCGCTTCAAGGATGCCTTGCCGCCGTACTTTCAGCACCTGCTGGACCGCTTCGGCCTGGGCAACCTGAACGGCTTGCGCGACAAGATCGTCAAGAGCGCGATGCAGGGCAGCGAGTTCTTCGCCACCCAGGCCTTCAGCTTCGGGCAGGGGACCTTTCAGTTCCTGGTCAGCTTCTTCGTGATGATCTACCTGCTGTTCTTCTTTCTGCGCGACGGCGCGGAGCTGGTGCGCAAGGTGCGCACGGCCGTTCCCTTGGCGGAACACCAAAAGCGCCGCCTGCAGTTGAAATTCAACCGGGTGGTGCGCGCCACGGTGAAAGGCAACCTGCTGGTCGCCATCAGCCAAGGCGCGCTGGGGGGGCTGATCTTCTGGATCCTGGGGATTCCGACGGTGTTGCCCTGGGCGGTGCTGATGGCGTTCCTGTCGTTGTTGCCAGCGGTGGGGGCGGGCCTCGTCTGGGCGCCGGTGGCGGTGTATTTCCTGCTCTCGGGGGCGATCTGGCAGGGCGTGGTACTGACGCTGTTCGGGGTGTTCGTGATCGGCCTGGTGGACAATTTCCTGCGCCCGATCCTGGTGGGCAAGGACACCAAGATGCCCGACTACATGGTGCTGGTCTCGACGCTGGGCGGGCTGGCGGTGTTCGGGCTCAATGGCTTCGTGATCGGGCCGCTGATCGCCGCGCTGTTCATGTCGAGTTGGGCCCTGTTCGTCGAAACCACGCCGCGGGTGCAATTGCCTTAGGCTTTGTATGAAAAGTCGCGCAGGCACTTTTCGTATAAAGCCTAGGCGCTCAGCAGGTACGGGCCGATACGTTGCGACAGGGCCTGGGCGGCGGGCAGTGAAGTCAGCGGGCCGCTGATGGTCACGCCGTCTTGCACCAGATACCAGCAGGCCAGCAACCCGAGCTCCCGGAGTGGGGCGGGGACAGCGCTGCCAATGACAGACATGATTTGAACCTTGGGCATGGGAAACCTCCATCAATCGATGGGGTTACCTTACGACTCAGTGGGGGTAACGAAAAATCAACCGGCTCAATAGTAGGAATCGATGCCGCTCAATCGACGACCAGATCGAGCATGTGCACCACTTCCTGCTCGTTGAGCAGGCCCTTGCGCACCAGGTTTTCCGCCAGCAGGGAAAGGAACTTGGCGCTGCGGTGGCCTTCCAGTTGCTTGAGTTCGGTCAGCACGTTGTACACCTTGCTGGAGGTGCACAGGCCGACGATACGATGAGGGTTTTGTGTGGGCATACCTTCGTCCTTGTTTTTATGAAGCTGTTGTTGGCGGACAGAGCCAGTTTGCGGCCCGGTCATGACGCTCATGTGACAGCTTGGGTTGTTGGAAAAAAAGAAAGCAGGATCCGGACCATAATGCCTTTTTGGCGCCGGATTATTGTTCCGGCAGCGACCTCGGGCAGGCATATATGGCCATCGAATTGCTTTTTTACCCATAAAAAGGGATGCGTTTTGAGTATCGAACGCCATGTGTTGTTCTATTTTTTGCTCAGCGCATTGGCCAGCCGCCGCATGGCCGCTTCGATTTCATGGGCGGTCAAGGACGAGTACCCCAATAGCCAACCTTGTTTCTTTTCTTCGCCGGCGTACAGCCGGCTGAGGCCGGGCAGCTGTACACCCGCACTGGCCGCTTGGCGGAGGGTCTTTTCCTCCGACCAGCCATCGGCCAGCAGGCAGGGAATCTGCAGCCCGCCTTGTGGGCGCAAGGCGGTAACGATTCCGTCCAGGTGCTTGCCAATGGCATCGAGCAGGGTGGTACGGCGTCCGGCGTAGAGTTTGCGCATGGCCCGGACATGGGCGTTGTAGTGACCGTCTTCCATGAAGCGTGCCAGGGTCAACTGAAGGATCTGTGGTGTGTGGCCGTCCATGATGCTGCGCGCGTAGGTGAAGGCTTTGACCAGTTCGAAAGGCAGCACCATGTAACCCATTCGCAACCCCGGATAGAGGGTTTTGCTGAAGGTGCCGAGGTAGATCGTGCGCTGGTATTTGTCCAGGCCTTGCACGCATGCGGTCGGCAGCCCGTCGTAGTGGAACTCGCTGTCGTAGTCGTCCTCGATGATCCACCTGCCGTGCTCGGTCGCCCAGTTGATCAGCTCGAGTCGGCGTTCCAGCGGCAAGGTTGCCCCGGTGGGGTATTGATGCGAAGGCGTCACATAGACGCAACTGGCGCCGCTGCGGTCTGCCCGCAGCAGGTCTGTGCGTATGCCCAGTGCATCGACGTCAATGGGCACGACCTTGGTCTCTGCCGTTTCAAAGGCCTTCCTGGCGCCGTAGTAGCCCGGGTTTTCCAGCAGGATTGGTTTGCCGGCATCCACGAGCAACTGCGCGCACAGAAACAGCGATTGGCGAGTGCTGCTCAACACCAGGATCTGCTCGGGGGAACATTTGGCCCCGCGTTCGAGGTTCAAGTAGGTGGCGATCGCCTTGCGCAGAGGCTCGGCGCCTTGCGGGTCGCCGTGCAGCAGGATGTTACCCCGGTAGTCCTTCATGACCTGGCGTTGCAGGCGTTCCCATAGATCGGTGGGGAAGGTGCGGGTTTCCGGCAGCCCTGTGGCAAAGGCCTTGATGACCTGTTGATCGGCCACGCCACCACTGTCGAAAATCATCCGGCCACGCCGGCTCAAGCCCGATCCTGGCGTCGCCTCGCTGCACTGGGTGTCTTGCAATTTCCTATGCCGGCGCGCAGCCCCGCGCAACTCGGTGCCAACCGTCTCGGATACATAGCTGCCCGAGCCCTCGCGCCGCACGATGAAGCCATCCCGGTGCAACTGCACATAGGCGTTCTCCACCGTGTCACGGGCAACGCCCAGCGTCTTGGCCAGGACCCTGGTTGCCGGCAGTTTCAGGCCTGCGTCAAGGGCGCCATCGAGGATCAGTGCACGCAGGGCGCGCTGAATCCGCTGATGCAGATCCAGCATCTGAAATTCGGCATCGTTGAGTCGCATCTTCAGCGTTTCGAGCTCGAAGGTTTTTGCCATGCGGTCTGCTCTATATGAATAAATTGGCCTGCTTTGGCAGGCCATTTTATCCGTAGACTCTGTCCATCGCTATTGCCCGCGAAGGAGTCGCCAACCCATGCAAGTCTCTATTGAAGAGGTCACCCAAGCCCTGCACGAGTCCCATGGCCGCTACCCACAGGCCAACAGCGTCGAGGACTTTCGCCGCAATCTGGCGGCAGTGCAGCAGCGCATTTCCAGCGCCTGCCAGCGTGTCGGTCGTGATCCGGCGAGCGTGCGCCTGCTGCCGGTGAGCAAAACGTTTGATGAAGCACACCTGCGCCTGGCCTACGTCGCAGGCTGCCGGCTACTGGGCGAGAACAAGGTGCAGGAAGCGCAGCGCAAATGGGAAGCCATGGCTGATCTGACTGACCTGCAATGGTCGATCATCGGCCACCTGCAAACCAACAAGGTCAAGCAAGTGGCTCGTTTTGCCAGCGAGTTCCAAGCGCTGGACAGCCTGCGTGTGGCCGAGGCGCTAGACCGTCGCCTGCAAGTCGAGGGGCGGCGGATGGATGTGTTCGTCCAGGTCAATACCTCGGGGGAGGTCAGCAAGTACGGCTTGCCGCCCGAGGCGGTCGCGGCCTTTTTGCGTGCGCTACCTGCGTTCTCGACGCTACGCGTGCGCGGCCTGATGACACTGGCACTGTTCTCGGCCGACGTCGCCCGTGTCCGCCCTTGTTTCGTGCGGCTGCGCGAACTACGCGAGCGCCTGCGCCGGGACGCCCCGGTCGGTATCGGGCTGGAGGAACTGTCCATGGGCATGTCCGGCGATTTCGAAATCGCCATCGAAGAAGGGGCGACCGTGGTGCGTGTCGGTCAGGCCATCTTCGGTGCACGCGCCATGCCGGACGCCTATTACTGGCCTACGGCCGATGCCCGGCCGGCCAGTCACGACTAGTCCGAGCCGACGGAGCCGCTCGGGCAGACTGCTGCCATCGCTGATCGTCAGGCAGTGCGCCCGTCTCATTTTCCCCATCCACAGGACCCTATCGTCATGTACGACTCATCCCTGACCCTTGAAGCGTTCGACGCCGAGCTATGTGAGGCGATTCACAACGAAGAATGCCGCCAGGAAGATCACGTCGAGTTGATCGCCTCCGAGAACTACGCCAGCCCATTGGTGATGGCGATTCAGGACTCGGTATTCACCAACAAGTACGCCGAAGGTTACCCGGGCAAGCGCTACTACAGCGGTTGCGAGTATGTCGACGTGGCTGAGCGCCTGGCCATCGAGCGGGTCAAGGTGCTGTTCGATTGCGATTACGCCAACGTCCAGCCTCATGCCGGGGCCCAGGCCAACGCCGCTGTGTTCCTGGCACTGCTCAATCCTGGGGACACCGTGATGGGCATGAACCTGGCCCAGGGTGGTCACTTGACTCACGGCAACCCCTCCAATTTCTCCGGCCGTCATTACAAAATCGTTCCCTACGGTCTCGACCCGCAGACGGGGTTGATCGACTACGACGAAATGGAACGCATCGCCCTTCAAACCCGGCCGAAGATGTTGATCGGTGGTTTTTCCGCTTATTCGCGGTACAAGGACTGGGCACGCATGCGGGCCATTGCCGACAAGGTCGGAGCGATTTTCTGGGTCGACATGGCCCACGTCGCCGGTCTGGTGGCAGCGGGTGAGTATCCGAACCCGTTGCCCCACGCCCATGTGGTCACCAGTACGACCCACAAGACCCTGCGTGGCCCACGGGGCGGGGTGATCCTGTCCAAGGGACAGGACGATACGTTTTACAAGAAGCTCGACTCGGCGGTGTTCCCTGGTGTCCAGGGCGGTCCGTTGATGCACCAGATCGCGGCCAAGGCCGTTGCCTTCAAGGAAGCGTTGGCGCCCGGGTTCAAGACCTATCAGAAGCAGATCGTGATCAACGCCCGGGCCATGGCTGCCGTGTTGCAGCAGCGTGGCTACAGAATTGTCTCCGGGGGGACCGACAACCACATGATGTTGATCGACCTGTCGGACAAGCCTTACACCGGCAAGGACGCCGATGCCGCCCTGAGTAATGCCTACATCACGGCCAACAAAAACTCGGTGCCCAACGACCCCCGTTCACCGTTCGTAACCTCAGGGCTGCGCATCGGCACCCCGGCAGTGACCACTCGCGGGTTTGGAGTGCCAGAGTGCGAGCAACTGGCAGGTTGGCTGTGTGATGTGCTTGACGCGCTGGAATCCGGCGGCAGCGAGCAGGTTGCGCATCATGTGCGTGAACAGGTGGTGGCGCTGTGTCGTCGTCATCCTGTATATCGGCAGCGCTAAAACGAAAAAACCCGCCATAAGGCGGGTTTTTCGGGGGGGCAGAGATTTTGAAAGCTTTCTCTGGACCCTTTGTCTGGCTCCACGACCTGGACTCGAACCAGGGACCCAGTGATTAACAGTCACTTGCTCTACCAACTGAGCTATCGCGGAATGGCGCGTATGTTACTGATTGGAAAAGAGAAGTCAAGCGTCCATTGCCGGACGGCGCATTCCTGGTGCCCTTTGACGGTCAATCAACGATTGGCAGTTACCGCCAGGGCAGGAGAGGACTACCATGGTCGCCCGGAAGTGGCAGGATGCACTGCCGGCCATTCGCCGACATTAAGGTACGCGCCATGAACCACCTGTTACCCCTTCTCAGTGCCCGCCGCGCCGAGGTGCTCTTGTGAGTACCGCCCAGATCAGCTTGCCCAAGGGCGTGGGGCCTCATGCCGAGAAACTGTACGACGCCATCACCCAGGCCAGCACCGCCGAAGAGTTGAACCGCGCCGGTGGCAAGGCCGAGGGCTTTGTCCTGGGGCTGGAAAGCACCAAGGCGATCAAGAGCCAGGTGGCCGAGTCGTTGTATGTCATCTATGACGATGCGGCGAGCCAGCGGGCGGCGGAGTTGTAGCCTCGGCCCAGGTTGGGTGTGCAACTCAAAAAAACGGGAAGCCAAGGCTTCCCGTTTTTCATCCAGCGCCGAGGGCGTCAGATCACCTGGACGATGGCCTTGGTCACCGCATCGATGTTGTTCTGGTTCAACGCTGCCACGCAGATGCGGCCGGTGTCCAGGGCATAGATGCCGAACTCGTTGCGCAGGCGCGTCACTTGTTCAACGGTCAGGCCAGAGTAGGAGAACATCCCGCTCTGGCGAGCGACGAAGCTGAAGTCGTGGTGCGGTGCGGCTTTGGCCAGCATGTCTACCATCTGGACGCGCATGCCGCGAATGCGCAGGCGCATTTCGGCGAGTTCGGCTTCCCACTGGGCCCGCAGTTCCGGGCTGTTGAGCACGGCGGCGACGATGCTGGCGCCGTGGGTCGGTGGGTTGGAGTAGTTGGTGCGGATCACGCGTTTGACCTGGGACAGCACGCGGGCACTTTCTTCTTTCGATTCGCTGACGATCGACAGGGCGCCGACGCGCTCTCCGTACAGGGAGAACGACTTGGAGAACGAGCTGGAGGCAAAGAAGGTCAGGCCCGACTCGGCGAACAGGCGCACGGCCGCCGCGTCTTCGTCGATACCGGCGCCAAAGCCCTGGTAGGCCATGTCCAGGAACGGTACGTGGTTCTTGGCCTTGACCACGGCCAGCACGTTTTTCCAGTCTTCCGGGCTCAGGTCCACGCCGGTCGGGTTGTGGCAGCAGGCGTGCAGCACAACGATCGAGCGGTCGGGCAGGGCGTTGAGGTCTTCCAGCAGGCCGCTGCGGTTCACGTCGTGGGTGGCGGCGTCGTAGTAGCGGTAGTTCTGCACCGGGAAGCCGGCGGTTTCGAACAGGGCGCGGTGGTTTTCCCAGCTTGGGTCGCTGATGGCGACGACGGCGTCAGGCAGCAGTTGCTTGAGGAAGTCGGCACCGATCTTCAGTGCACCGGTGCCGCCCACGGCCTGGGTGGTGATGACGCGACCGGAGGCGATCAGCGGCGAATCCTTGCCGAACAGCAAGGTCTGCACGGCCTGGTCGTAGGCGGCAATGCCGTCGATCGGCAGGTAACCACGGGAAACGTGCTGAGCCACGCGAGCCGTCTCGGCCTCGACAACCGCGCGCAGGAGTGGAATACGCCCCTCTTCATTGCAGTAAACACCTACACCCAGGTTGACCTTGTTGGTACGGGTGTCGGCGTTGAAAGCTTCGTTGAGGCCCAGGATGGGGTCGCGGGGTGCCAATTCGACAGCGGAAAACAGGCTCATTATTGCGCGGCTCTAATGGAGAGTGAGGGGAGGTGTGGCGCTCCAGCCGAATGCACTAGAGCGGTGCACAAACGGGGAGCTAGTATAGAGGCCATCACCCGGCACGGCGACAGGCGATTCGGTTTTTACGCTAAGTTTTTACGATTTTTTTCGACCGTTAGTCCTCTCGCCGCGTCAAAGTCTTCAAGGCGTGTAGGACGTTCGTCTTGAAAGCGAAGGCATTCACCTCCACATTGTGTGCATTCCAGTTTTTCCTCGGGCGACATCAGTCGTTTCGGTCTTTCTCGTTCCTGTCGGCTGGCCGACAGGGGTGAATCCAGAGGTTATGTCATGTCTGAATTCCAGCTAGTCACCCGCTTCCAGCCCGCCGGCGATCAGCCGGAAGCCATCCGCCTGATGGTCGAGGGCATCGAGGCCGGGCTGGCGCACCAGACGCTGCTCGGTGTGACCGGCTCGGGCAAGACCTTCAGCATCGCCAACGTGATCGCCCAGATTCAGCGCCCGACCCTGGTACTGGCGCCGAACAAGACCCTGGCGGCGCAGCTGTACGGTGAGTTCAAGGCGTTTTTCCCGAATAACGCCGTGGAGTACTTCGTTTCCTACTACGACTACTACCAGCCCGAAGCCTACGTGCCGTCGTCGGACACCTTCATCGAGAAAGATGCTTCGATCAACGACCACATCGAACAGATGCGACTGTCGGCGACCAAGGCCTTGCTCGAGCGCAAGGACGCGATCATCGTCACCACCGTGTCGTGTATCTACGGCCTGGGCAGCCCGGAAACCTACCTGAAGATGGTGCTGCACGTGGATCGCGGCGACAAACTCGACCAGCGCGCCTTGCTGCGGCGCCTGGCGGACTTGCAGTACACCCGCAACGACATGGATTTCGCCCGGGCGACGTTCCGGGTGCGTGGCGATGTGATCGACATCTACCCGGCGGAATCGGACCTGGAAGCGATCCGCATCGAGCTGTTCGACGATGAAGTGGAGAGCCTCTCGGCGTTCGACCCGCTGACCGGTGAAGTGATCCGCAAGTTGCCACGCTTCACCTTCTACCCCAAGAGCCACTACGTGACTCCCCGGGAAACCCTGCTGGACGCCATCGAAGGGATCAAGGTCGAGTTGCAGGAGCGCCTGGAATACCTGCGTTCGAACAACAAGCTGGTGGAAGCCCAGCGTCTGGAGCAACGGACCCGGTTCGACCTGGAGATGATCCTGGAGCTGGGCTACTGCAACGGCATCGAAAACTACTCGCGCTACCTGTCGGGCCGTCCGGCGGGCGCGCCGCCGCCGACTTTGTATGACTATTTGCCGGCCGATGCCTTGCTGGTCATCGACGAGTCCCACGTCAGCGTGCCCCAGGTCGGCGCCATGTACAAAGGCGACCGTTCGCGCAAGGAAACCCTGGTGGAATACGGTTTCCGCCTGCCCTCGGCGCTGGATAACCGGCCGATGCGCTTCGACGAATGGGAAAGCGTGAGCCCGCAGACGATTTTTGTCTCGGCCACGCCTGGCAACTACGAGGCCGAACATGCCGGTCGCGTGGTCGAGCAAGTGGTGCGGCCGACCGGACTGGTGGACCCGCAAGTCGAGGTTCGCCCAGCGTTGACCCAGGTCGATGACCTGCTCTCGGAAATCTCCAAGCGCGTGGCGGTGGAAGAGCGGGTGCTGGTCACCACGCTGACCAAGCGCATGGCCGAAGACCTCACCGACTACCTGGCCGACCATGGCGTGCGGGTGCGCTACCTGCACTCGGACATCGACACGGTGGAGCGGGTCGAGATCATCCGCGACCTGCGCCTGGGTACCTTCGACGTGCTGGTGGGCATCAACCTGCTGCGTGAAGGCCTGGACATGCCGGAAGTGTCGCTGGTGGCGATTCTCGACGCCGACAAGGAAGGTTTCCTGCGTTCCGAGCGCTCGTTGATCCAGACTATCGGTCGCGCGGCGCGTAACCTCAATGGCCGGGCAATTCTGTATGCCGACCGCATCACCGGCTCCATGGAACGGGCTATCGGTGAGACCGAGCGCCGTCGCGACAAGCAGATCGCCTTCAACCTGGCCAATGGCATTACCCCCAAGGGCGTGTTCAAGGACGTCGCCGACATCATGGAAGGCGCCACCGTGCCCGGCTCGCGCAGCAAGAAGCGCAAGGGCATGGCCAAGGCGGCGGAAGAGAGCGCCCGTTACGAGGCCGAACTGCGCTCGCCGAGCGAAATCACCAAGCGCATCCGGCAGTTGGAAGAGAAAATGTACCAGCTGGCCCGGGACCTGGAGTTCGAGGCAGCGGCGCAGTTGCGTGATGAGATTGGCAAGTTGCGTGAGCGGTTGCTAACCGTTTGAGGTTTTTTGGCGGTTTTAAGGGCCTCATCGCGAGCAAGCTCGCTCCCACATTTGGACCGAGTCGCGGTCTCTGTGGGAGCGAGCTTGCTCGCGATGGGCGCGACTCGGTCTGACGACTGGCCACACAAATCCCGCTCTCACTGGAGCCCGCCCGCCATCGCCTGTTACCATTCGCCCCCTGTTTGATCTTCGCTTTTATATTCTTTCCGAGACATGCCATGACCACCGTCCGCACCCGCATCGCGCCTTCGCCCACTGGCGATCCCCATGTCGGCACCGCCTACATCGCTTTGTTCAACTATTGCTTTGCCAAGCAGCATGGCGGCGAGTTCATCCTGCGGATCGAGGACACCGACCAGTTGCGTTCGACCCGCGAGTCCGAACAGCAGATCTTCGACGCCCTGCGCTGGTTGGGAATCGACTGGAGCGAAGGTCCGGACGTCGGTGGCCCGCACGGTCCGTATCGCCAGAGCGAGCGCGGTGACATCTACAAGCAGTATTGCCAGCAACTGGTGGACATGGGGCATGCGTTCCCGTGTTTCTGCACCGCTGAAGAGCTGGACCAGATGCGCGCCGAGCAAATGGCCCGTGGCGAAACCCCGCGCTACGACGGCCGGGCGCTGCTGCTGTCCAAGGAAGAAGTCGCCCGTCGCCTGGCGGCCGGCGAGCCCCATGTGATCCGCATGAAGGTGCCGACCGAAGGCGTCTGCGTGGTGCCGGACATGCTGCGTGGCGACGTCGAGATCCCGTGGGATCGCATGGACATGCAAGTGCTGATGAAGACCGACGGCCTGCCGACGTACTTCCTGGCGAACGTGGTCGACGATCACCTGATGGGCATCACCCACGTCCTGCGTGGTGAAGAATGGCTGCCATCGGCGCCGAAACTGATCCTGCTCTACGAATACTTCGGCTGGGAGCAACCACAGCTGTGCTACATGCCGCTGCTGCGTAACCCGGACAAGAGCAAGCTGTCCAAGCGCAAGAACCCGACCTCGGTGACGTTCTACGAGCGCATGGGCTTCATGCCCGAGGCGATGCTCAACTACCTGGGGCGCATGGGCTGGTCGATGCCGGACGAGCGCGAGAAGTTCTCGCTGCAGGAAATGGTCGAGCATTTCGACCTGTCGCGCGTGTCCCTGGGCGGGCCGATCTTCGACGTCGAGAAGCTGTCGTGGCTCAACGGCCAGTGGTTGCGGGACCTGCCGGTGGAAGAGTTCGCCGCACGTGTGCAGAAGTGGGCATTGAACCCTGAGTACATGATGAAGATCGCTCCCCATGTGCAGGGCAGGGTAGAGACGTTCAGCCAGATCGCCCCGCTGGCCGGCTTCTTCTTCGCCGGTGGCGTGACGCCGGATGCGAAGTTGTTCGAATCCAAGAAGCTTTCGGGCGACCAGGTGCGCCAGTTGATGCAGCTGATCCTGTGGAAGCTCGAAAGCCTGCGTCAGTGGGAGAAGGACAGCATCACCGCGACCATCCAGGCCGTGGTCGAGTCGCTGGAGTTGAAACTGCGCGATGCCATGCCGCTGATGTTCGCCGCCATTACCGGCCAGGCCAGCTCGGTGTCGGTGCTCGACGCGATGGAAATCCTCGGGCCGGACCTGACCCGTTTCCGCCTGCGCCAGGCCATCGATCTGCTCGGTGGTGTGTCGAAGAAGGAAAACAAGGAGTGGGAAAAACTGCTGGGCGCGATCGCGTAAGCGTTCAATGAGGCAGGACATACCCCGGTTTTCCGGGGTTTGTCGGTAAGTGATTGTTATCCCGGCAAAAAATTTTCAAATTTGTTGAAAATAAATTTGACAGCCCTCCGATACGCCCTTAAGATTCGCCCCGTCCTCAGCGATGAGGGGCTATAGCTCAGCTGGGAGAGCGCTTGCATGGCATGCAAGAGGTCGACGGTTCGATCCCGTCTAGCTCCACCAATTTACACTTCAAGGCCTGGCCACACCGGTCTTGAAGCGATCAGCACTCAGCGTTGATCAGTTGTATAGAAGGGTTTGCGTCCCCTTCGTCTAGTGGCCTAGGACACCGCCCTTTCACGGCGGTAACAGGGGTTCGAGTCCCCTAGGGGACGCCAGTTTTACAGAAGCGATGTTGCAAGATGTCACTCCGCCGCGAGGCGAAAAATCCGGGGCTATAGCTCAGCTGGGAGAGCGCTTGCATGGCATGCAAGAGGTCGACGGTTCGATCCCGTCTAGCTCCACCAATTACAGGTTCAAGGTCTGGCCACACCGTCCTTGAATCGATCAGTTCTCAGCGCTGATCAAGTCAGAAGGTTTGTGTCCCCTTCGTCTAGTGGCCTAGGACACCGCCCTTTCACGGCGGTAACAGGGGTTCGAGTCCCCTAGGGGACGCCACGATTACCCGCTCTGCGGGATTTTATAAGGGTCATTCAATTCTTGAATGGCCCTTTTGTTTGTCTGGCGTTCGGCCAATTCCCTTATCCTTGAAAATAGACTTCTGACCAGCGGTCAAAATTTCCGCTTGCGGAAAATTATTATAGGAATAATATTTCAATCGTAATATTCGGAGGCGACGATGAGCGATAAAAAGGCACAAACCCGTGAACGTATTCTCAAGGCCGCCAGCGATGCGCTGATCCAGCGTGGGCCGGCTGAGCCGAGCGTGGGCGAGGTGATGGGCGCGGCCGGGCTGACGGTGGGCGGTTTTTATGCCCATTTCGAAAGCAAGGATGCCTTGATGCTGGAGGCATTCAAGCAATTGCTCAATCGGCGCCGCGGCCTGATCGCCGACATGGACGGCGAGCTGACAGGCGAAGAGCGGCGCGCTCTGGTGGCGGCGTTCTATCTGTCACGCAAGCACCGTGACTCCACCGAACACGCCTGCCCGATCCCTGCATCGGTCGGCGAGCTCGGCCGGCTGCCGGATGCGTTTCGTGAAGTGCTCAATGAGCATATCGAGTTGATGGTCGCGCAATTGGCGGCCAGCCCGGAGGACGCCGACAAGGCCCTGGCCGACATCGCCTTGATGGTGGGTGGCCTGGCCCTGGCACGGGCACTGGGCCCTGGAGAGTTATCGGATCGTTTGCTGCGCGCCGCCAAGTCGGCGGTGCGATGAGCTGAGGCGCGAGCCCTGGAGATGAGCGATGAACAGGCTGAGCTGGATTCGTAGCGTCAATGGCACGCTTGGTTGGGTGGCTCCGCGCATGGTGGCCAAGCAGATGCGTTCGCTGTTCATGCGCCCGCGCAACTTGCCGCCGCGGGATTGGGAACTGCCGCTGCTGGCCTCGTCCGAGCGTATCACCTTGCGCTTCGGTCTTTCGGCCTTGCGCTGGGGCAAAGGCCCGGCAGTCTTGCTGATGCATGGCTGGGAAGGGCGGCCGACTCAGTTCGCGGCGCTGATCACGGCCCTGGTTGACGCCGGTTACACGGTGGTGGCGCTGGACGGTCCGGCCCATGGTCGTTCACCGGGTCGCGAGGCGAATGTCCTGTTGTTTGCCAGGGCCATGCTCGAAGCCGCCGCTGAGCTGCCGCCGTTGCAGGCTGTGATCGGGCATTCCATGGGCGGCGCCAGTGCCCTGTTGGCTGTCCAGTTGGGGTTGCGTACCGAGACGCTGGTCAGCATCGCCGCACCCGCCCGCATCCTTGGGGTATTGCGCGGTTTCTCCCGGATGATGGGCTTGCCGCCCAAGGCGCGTTCGGCGTTCATTCGCCAGGTGGAAAGCGATGTGGGCATGTCCGCTTCGAAGATGGATGTAGCGCATTACCAGCTGGACGTGCCGGGGTTGATTGTCCATGCCGAGGACGACACATCGGTTTCGGTGAGGGAGTCGCAGTTGATCCATGAAGCCTGGTTCGACAGTCGTTTGCTGCGACTGCCACAGGGCGGGCACCAGCGGGTGCTGGCCGATCCTCGTGTCATTGATGGGGTGTTATCACTGCTGGCCGGGCGCAGTCTGCAAGCGCGGCAATCGGCTTGAAGCGAGTTTGCTCGCGATAGCGGTCCAGCTCGGATCCGGTACACTGCCCCGATCCAATTCGACCAGGAGAGGGGCATGGGCTGGGATCGCGCAACACCGTTCATTATTGATCTTCAGGTAAATGCCGAAGACATCGACGGGCTGGGCCACGCCAACAACGCGGTGTACGTCAGCTGGCTCGAGCGCTGTGCCTGGCGCCATTCCCAGCGCCTGGGCCTGGATCTGGTGGAGTACCGGCGCCTGGACCGGGCCATGGCAGTGGTGCGACATGAAATCGATTACCTGGCAGCCGCCTATGAAGGCGACGAACTGCAATTGGCGACCTGGATCGTCGACTGGGACCAGCGGTTGAAGATGACCCGGCATTTCCAGCTGATTCGGCCCAGCGACAACACCACGCTGCTGCGGGCCCAGACCACCTTCGTCTGCATCGAATTGTCCACCGGCAGGCCCAAGCGCATGCCGCCGGAATTCATCGAAGGTTATGGTCCTGCGTTGAAACCATCCGGGGTCCTCACCGACTGATCCATCGTCATCGCGAGCAAGCTCGCTCCCACAGGGTTTGGTGGTGGACTCCGATGTTGTGGGCAAAATCCGGTAAACTGCCGCACGTTTTTTCGTTCGAGTGTGTGTTTCCATGCAAATTGCCCTGGCGCCCATGGAGGGGTTGGTCGACAACATCCTGCGGGATGTCCTGACCCGTGTTGGCGGGATCGACTGGTGTGTCACCGAGTTCATCCGTGTCAACGACCGCCTGCTCACGCCGGCCTATTTCCACAAGCTCGCCCCTGAGTTGCTGACCGGTGCCCAGACGGCTGCCGGTGTGCCGCTGCGGGTGCAGTTGCTCGGGTCCGATCCGGTGTGCCTGGCGGAAAACGCGGCGCTGGCGTGCGAGTTGGGTTCGGAGGTTATCGACTTGAACTTCGGTTGCCCGGCCAAGACCGTGAACAAATCCCGGGGCGGGGCGGTGTTGCTCAAGGAGCCGGAACTGCTCAACGAAATCGTCGAGCACGTGCGCCGTGCGGTGCCAAAACACATCCCGGTCACCGCCAAGATGCGCCTGGGGTTCGATAGCCCGGACGGTGCGCTGGTGTGTGCCACGGCACTGGCCGAAGGCGGCGCGGCGCACATCGTGGTGCATGCGCGGACCAAGGTCGATGGCTACAAGCCTCCGGCCCACTGGGAGTGGATTCCCCGGGTGCAGGAAGTGGTCAAGGTGCCGGTGTTCGCCAATGGCGATATCTGGAGCGTCGAGGATTGGCGCCGTTGCCGCGAAATCAGCGGTGTCGAAGACATCATGCTCGGTCGCGGTCTCGTTTCCCGTCCTGACCTGGCCCGGCAGATCGCCGCCGCCCGGGCCGGTGAGGACGTGGTCGAGATGTCCTGGGCCGAGCTGCAGCCGATGCTCCAGGACTTCTGGGTGCAAGTGGTCGAGCAGTTGACACCGCGCCAGGCCCCGGGCCGGTTGAAGCAGTGGCTGGCGATGCTGACCCGCAATTACCCAGAAGCGGTGGCGCTGTTTACCGCTTTGCGCCGGGAAACCGACCTGGACGCGGTTGGCCATCTGCTGGGGGTGCAGCGCACCGAAGCGGCCTGAAAAAAATTCAGAAAAAGCTCTTGAAAAGTTTTTGGCGGTCCCTAGATAGGGGTTACGCGATGCCGAATTCGGGTCGCGGAGACAAAAAAACTTGCTGATTTTTTCAGGAGATTTGAATCATGAGTACTGCATTTTCGCTGGCCCCGCTGTTCCGTTCCTCGGTAGGTTTCGACCGTTTCAACGATTTGTTCGAAACCGCCCTGCGCAACGAGCCGGGCAGCAGCTATCCACCCTACAACGTGGAAAAACATGGTGATGACGAGTACCGCATCGTAGTCGCCGCCGCCGGGTTCCAGGAAGAAGACCTGGACCTGCAAGTGGAAAAAGGTGTGCTGACCATCAGTGGCGGCAAGCGTGAAGCCAGTAACGACAGCGTTACCTACCTGCACCAGGGCATCGCCCAGCGTGCGTTCAAGCTGTCCTTCCGGTTGGCCGATCATATCGAGATCAAGTCCGCCGGCCTGAGCAACGGTCTGTTGAGCATCGACCTGCTGCGGGTGATCCCGGAAGAGGCCAAGGCCAAGCGCATCCCGATCAACGGAGCGCAGCAGCAACCCGCGCTGCAAAACTGATGCAGCGTAAATGAAGAAGGGCGCCAAATGGTGCCCTTTTTCATTGTGGAGATCAGTGGAAGATTAATTGTGGCAAGGGGGTTGTGGGAGCAAGGTTTGCCCGCGATAAAAGCGATGCGGTCCTTCAGAAACCGGGTCGCCTGCAGTCGCGAGCAAGCTTTGCTCCCACATAAAACCTCCTCGCCACAAAGGCCCCGTGTTCCAAATTATGGCAACAACCGCTCAAACGCCTCCAGCGGCAACGGCCGGCTATGCAAATAACCCTGGTACAAATGACAACCAAGCCCTTGCAGGAAGTGCAATTGCTCCAGGGTCTCCACGCCTTCGGCAATCATGATCAGGTTGAGGCTACGAGCCATGGCGACGATGGCGCGGATGATTTCGGCGTCGTTGGGGTCGCTGGTGGCGTCGCGCACGAATGACTGGTCGATTTTCAGTGTGTCCACCGGCAGGCGCTTGAGGTAGGTCAGCGACGAATAGCCAGTGCCGAAATCATCCATGGCAAAGCTCACCCCCAGTTTCTTGAGCCGGCGCATCTTGGCGATGGTGTCGTCCAGGTTCTGGATCACGATGCCTTCGGTGATCTCCAGTTTCAGCAGGGAGAAGGGCAGGCCGTGAGTGACGAGGCTATTTTCGATGCGTTCGACAAAGTCACTCTGGCGAAATTGCCGTGGGCTGATGTTCACGCACAGACTGAATTGTTGGGGATCAATCTTGCCCTTGGCGATCAGTTGCTTGAAGCCGTCGCAGGCTTCATCGAGGATCCAGGTCCCGACTTCCAGGATCAGGCCACTGTCCTCCAGCACTTTGATGAACTCATTGGGCGACTGGGCGCCCAGCTCCGGGTGATGCCAGCGCACCAGGGCTTCGGCGCCGATGATGCGGTTGTCCCGGGCATCGACCTGAGGCTGGAAATGCACGCTGAACTCGCCACGGGCCAGGGCAAGGCGCAGGTCGGTCTCCATGCGCAGCCGTTCGCTGGCGGCTTTTTGCATGGTGGTGTGAAACATCTGCGAGGTATTGCGCCCCGAGTCCTTGGCGCGGTACAGCGCAATGTCGGCGCGCTTGAGCAAATCAGTGGGCGTGGAACCGTGGTCGGGAATCAGCGCTATACCGATGCTCGGCGTGACCTGCAGTCGCTGGCCATCGAGGAACATCGGTTCCGAAAGCAGTTCGCGCAGGGTGTCGGCCAGGGTCCGCACTTGCTTGCTGACTTCGTTGCGCGAGCCTTCCAGGCCGCTGAGCAGCACCACGAATTCGTCGCCACCCAGCCGTGCGACGGTGTCTTCCAGGCGCACGCTGGCTTCCAGGCGCGCGGTGATGATCTTCAGCACGGTGTCGCCCACCGGGTGACCGAGGGAGTCGTTGATGTGCTTGAAGTGGTCCAGGTCGAGAAACAGCAGGGCGCCGCGCAGGTTGTGGCGTTTGAGCAGGGCGATCTGCTGGCTCAACCGGTCCATCAGCAAGGCCCGGTTGGGCAGATTGGTCAATGGGTCGTGGTAGGCCAGGTGGCGGATCTGGGCTTCGGCATTGCGCAACAGGCTCACGTCCCGGGCGGTCAGCAGCAGGCATGCAGTTTCATTGAGGGTGATAGGCTCGACTGACACCTCCACCGTAAGGATTTCCCCCCGTTTATTGCGCCCGAGCATCTCCTGGTGGACTACGCGGCCCTTGAGATGCAGCTCGGCCAGCAAGGCGGCCCGCTGTTTTTCTTCGGCCCAGATCCCCACTTCGTAGACGGTGTGCCCGATCACTTCGTCGGCGCGGTAGCCGGTCAACCGGCAGAAGCCGTCGTTGACCTCGAGGTAACGACCGCTTTCTAGTTCGGTGATGGTGATGGCGTCGGGGCTGGAATGAAACGCCTTGGCGAATTTCTCTTCACTGGCCTTGAGGGCGGCTTCGGAGCGTTGTTGCTGGGTGATGTCGCGCAAGGTCGTGACGATGCAGGGCTGGTTGCCGACGTTGATCTGCCGGCTGGAAATCACGCAGGTCAATGGCTGGCCGTTCTTATGGTGAACGACGATGGCGACATTGCTCAGCGATTGTTCGCGGATCACCCGTTCGATGCGTTGCAGGCTACTGCCCGAGGCATCCCAGAGGCCGATTTCGTCGGCGTCGAGACCAATCACGTCGCTGGCGGTCCAGCCGAAGGTCTGGGTGAAACTGGAGTTGATCTCGAGGAATCGGCCACTGTCCTGGTGGGTGACGCAGATGGGGTCGGGGCTGACCTGGAACAGTGTGGCGAATTTCTCCTCCGAGGCGGCCAGGCTCTGTTCGCGCTCCACCTGATCGGTGATGTCGAGCAAGGTGCCGGCCATGCGCAAGGGGCTGCCGTCGTCGTTGCGGTAGAGGCGGGCGCGGCTTTCCAGGTAGCGCGAGCTGCCGTCCGGCAGTTGCACGCGGTAGGTCAACTGATAGTTGCCCGCCGGGCCTTCGCGCAGGCTGCGATAGGCATTGCGCATGTTGTTGCGTTCTTCCGTGGGGACGCCTTCGAAAAACGCATCGAACGATTCGTGGAACGGCTTGGGCTCCAGGCCATGGAGCTGCGCGGCCCGGGCCGAGCCGTAGAGCATGCCGCTGGGAATGTGCCAGTCCCAGGTGCCCAGTTGCGCGGAGTCGAGGGCCAGGTCCAGGCGTTCCTGGCTGTCCTTGAGGGCCTGTTCGGCGAGTTTTTGCTCGGTGGTGTCGAGGAAGGTGCTCAGCAGGTACGGCTGACCTTCGAGTTCGACTTTCTGCGCACTGAGAATGCCGTTATGAATCTGGCCGTTGCTGGCCCGGAACTCCACCTCCATGCTGATCAGTTCGCCCTTGGCCTTGGTCGCCTCCACCAGTTTCGCCCGCTGCTGGGGGTCAACCCACAGGCCCAGTTCCAGGGTGGTGCGGCCGATCACGTCATGCACCGGCCAGCCGAACAGGCTTTCGAAATACTGGTTGGCCTCGCTGATCAGCCCGTCCTCCTGGCGGGTCAGCAACACCATGTTCGGGCACAGGTGAAAGAGCGTGGCAAATCGTTTTTCCGAGCTGCGCAGCGCCTGTTCCCGCTCGCGCTGATGGGTGATTTCGCGGATCACCCCGATCATGCGCGGGCGACCGTGCTTGTCGGGCAGCACGCTGCCGCTGATTTCCAGCCAGTGCAGGCTGCCATCGGGCCAGACGATGCGGTGGTGCATGGCCTGTTCCAGTGGCGCCCCGGCCACTGCTGCATGAAAGGCGCGCAAGGCCTTGGCTCGGTCTTCTGGCAGCAACAGGTCCAGGTAATCCACGTCCGCCGGCAATGGCTGGCGTGGGTCGAAGCCGAACAGCGCCTGAGTGCCCCGGGACCAACTGATCTTCCCAGTCTCGATGTCCCACGACCAGGCTCCCAGCCGCGCACCGTTCAGGGCGGCCAGCAACTGCGGCGCGCTGTCCCAGCTCTGCTCGGACCGTTTCGGGTCGAGCGCCTGGATGCGTGGCATGGGCGGGAGGTGGTCAGCGGGTTTGGGCATTATCTCGCGAGCCTTGAGCGGGGTTGGGCGTTAAGCACAGGCTTCAGGCCCTACAGGCGCGGCACAACCTATGCCCTTGTCCCTGGCAAATCGATTTGTGCGTCCAGTAAGGCCATGAAAGCCCGTGCGGCGTTCGACAGCGTCCGTTCGGTGTGCAAGATATAGCCTAGCTGGCGACTGAGTTGTATGCCTGGCAAAGGAATGCGCGCCACCTGTTCGTCGAGCATGGTGCGCGGCAAGACGCTCCAGGCCAGGCCGATGGAGACCATCATTTTTATGGTTTCCAGGTAATTCGTGCTCATGGCGATGTTCGGCGTCAGGCCCTGGGCTTCGAACAGCCGTCGCACGATGTGATGGGTAAACGTGTTGCCCCCGGGAAAACCGCCGGATGCAAGGCAATGTCCGCCAGGCTGACCGCACCGTTTTCCAGCAATGCGTGTTCCGGGGCGACCACGAAATCCAGGGGGTCGTCCCACACCGGCGTGGCCCGTACCAGCGTGTGGGGTTCGGGGGCGAGGGTGATGACGGCCAGTTCCGCCCGGCCATGAAGAATTTCTTCGTAGGCCACTTCCGAATCCAGGAACTGGATATCCAGCGCCACCTGGGGGTAGCGTCGGGTGAACTCCCGCAATAACGGTGGCAGGCGGTGCAGACCGATGTGGTGGCTGGTGGCGAGCGTCAGGCGCCCGGTCACTTCGCCGCTCAGGTTGGTCAGGGCGCGGCGGGTGTCGTCCAGCACATTGAGGATCTGATAGGCCCGTGGCAACAGGGCTCGGCCGGCCTCGGTCAGGCCCACTTCACGGCCGAGGCGGTCGAACAGGCGTACCTTGAGCTGTTGCTCGAGGCCGGCAATGCGCTTGCTGATAGCCGGCTGGGTCAGGTGCAGGCGTTCGCCGGCGCCGGAGAAACTGCCCGTCTCGGCGATGGCTATAAAGGCATTGAGGTTGGCGAGGTCCATGGCGGTTTCGGTCGAATTCCAGTTGGTTATGCAAAGTATGAAAAATATGAATTTGAGTTATTTAATGTAACCCCATAGGATCAGCCTCACAAGCCAAGGGGTTATTGATTCGTTCAAGGCCCGGGGCATAGAAACAAGCTGATGAGGAACCGTCTGATGGCCGGCAAAACGCTCTACGACAAGCTCTGGGATTCGCATTTGGTCAAGCAGCGCGACGATGGCTCGGCGCTGATCTACATCGATCGTCACATCATCCACGAAGTGACTTCGCCGCAAGCCTTCGAAGGCCTGCGCCTGGCCGGGCGCAAGCCTTGGCGCATCGATGCCAACATCGCGACCCCGGACCACAACGTACCGACCACCCCGGAGCGCAAGGGCGGCATCGAAGCCATTGCCGACCAGGTCTCGCGCTTGCAGGTCCAGACCCTCGACGATAACTGTGACGAATACGGCATCGTCGAATTCAAGATGAATGACGTGCGCCAAGGCATCGTCCACGTCATCGGCCCGGAGCAGGGCGCGACCTTGCCTGGCATGACCGTGGTCTGCGGCGATTCGCACACCTCGACCCACGGTGCTTTCGGGGCCCTGGCCCATGGCATCGGCACCTCCGAGGTGGAGCATGTGCTCGCCACCCAGTGCCTGGTCGCCAAGAAAATGAAAAACATGCTGGTGCGCGTCGAGGGCAAGTTGCCGTTCGGTGTGACCGCCAAGGACATCGTCCTGGCGGTGATCGGCAAGATCGGCACCGCCGGCGGTAACGGCCATGCCATCGAGTTCGCCGGCAGCGCGATCCGCGACTTGTCCGTCGAAGGCCGCATGACCATCTGCAACATGTCCATCGAGGCCGGTGCCCGCGTTGGCCTGGTGGCCGCTGATGAAAAAACCGTGGAATACGTCAAGGGTCGTCCGTTCTCGCCAAAAGGCGCGGAATGGGACATGGCGGTCGAGGCCTGGAAAGACCTGGTGTCGGATGCCGATGCCAAGTTCGACACCGTGGTCGAGCTCGACGCCACGCAGATCAAGCCGCAAGTCAGCTGGGGCACTTCGCCTGAGATGGTGTTGGCGGTGGACCAGAACGTACCGGATCCGGCCAAGGAAATGGACCTGGTCAAGCGCGACTCCATCGTCCGCGCCTTGAAATACATGGGCTTGAGCGCCAACCAGGCGATCACCGATATTCAGCTCGACCGCGTGTTCATCGGTTCTTGCACCAACTCGCGGATCGAAGACCTGCGCGCCGCAGCGGTGATCGCCAAGGGCCGCAAGGTTGCTTCGACCATCAAGCAGGCCATCGTGGTGCCGGGCTCGGGCCTGGTGAAGGCCCAGGCGGAAGCGGAAGGGCTGGACAAGATTTTCCTCGAAGCCGGTTTCGAATGGCGTGAGCCGGGGTGCTCGATGTGCCTGGCGATGAACCCGGACCGCTTGGAGTCGGGCGAGCATTGCGCCTCCACCTCCAACCGTAACTTCGAAGGCCGTCAGGGCGCCGGTGGCCGTACGCACCTGGTGAGCCCGGCCATGGCCGCGGCGGCGGCTGTCAATGGCCGTTTCGTCGACGTCCGCGAATTGATCTGAAGGAGCGCAGCATGAAAGCTTTTACCCAGCACACCGGTCTTGTCGCGCCTTTGGATCGTGCCAACGTCGACACCGACCAGATCATTCCCAAGCAGTTCCTGAAGTCCATCAAGCGCACCGGCTTCGGCCCGAACCTGTTCGACGAGTGGCGCTACCTGGATGTCGGCCAGCCGTACCAGGACAACTCCAAGCGGCCGTTGAACAAGGATTTCGTGCTCAACGCCGAGCGTTACCAGGGCGCCAGCGTGTTGCTGGCCCGTGAGAACTTCGGCTGCGGCTCGAGCCGCGAGCACGCGCCATGGGCCCTGGAAGAGTACGGTTTCCGCAGCATCATCGCGCCGAGCTATGCCGACATCTTCTTCAACAACAGCTTCAAGAACGGCTTGCTGCCGATCATCCTCAGCGATGCTGACGTGGATGAGCTGTTCCAGCAGGTCGAGGCCAACCCCGGCTATCAACTGCAGATCGACCTGGCCGCCCAGACCGTGACCCGTCCTGACGGCAAGGTACTGGGTTTCGAGATCGACGCGTTCCGCAAGCATTGCCTGCTCAATGGCCTGGATGACATCGGCCTGACCTTGCAGGACGGCGAGGCGATTGCCGCGTTCGAGGCCAAGCACCGGGCGAGCCAGCCTTGGTTGTTTCGCGATGCTTGATGGATTGATGTAGGCAGTACTGGCCCTATCGCGAGCAAGCTCGCTCCCACAGGTGTTTTGTGAACGCCAAAAATTCCCTGTGGGAGCGAGCTTGCTCGCGATGAGGCCCGCCCAGGCAACACAACACCAAAAGGAAGTCCCCATGACCAGCACCGCCCACAGTCAGGTTGTACAAAAGCAATTCGGTGAACAGGCCTCGGCCTATCTGAGCAGTGCCGTGCACGCCCAGGGCGCTGAATTCGCGCTGCTACAGGCTGCATTGGCCGGTCGTGGCGATGCCCGGGTGCTGGACCTGGGGTGCGGCGCCGGCCATGTGAGTTTCCACGTGGCGCCGCTGGCCGGTGAAGTGGTGGCTTATGATTTGTCCCAGCAGATGCTCGACGTGGTCGCCACGGCGGCTGCCGAGCGTGGCCTGGGCAATATCAGCACGGTATGCGGCGCCGCTGAGCGCCTGCCGTTCGCCGACGCTGAGTTCGACTTCGTGTTCAGCCGCTATTCGGCGCATCATTGGAGCGACCTGGGCCTGGCGTTGCGAGAAGTGCGCCGGGTGCTCAAGCCGGGCGGGGTGGTGGCGTTCATCGACGTCCTGTCGCCTGGCATGCCGTTGCTGGACACGTACCTGCAAAGCGTCGAAGTGCTGCGCGACACTAGCCACGTGCGCGATTATTCTGCCGGCGAGTGGTTGCGCCAGGTCAGCGAAGCGGGGTTGCACACCCGCAGCACCTCGCGCCAACGCCTGCGCCTGGAATATCGCTCCTGGGTCGAGCGCATGCGCACCCCCGAGGTGATGCGGGCGGCGATTCTCCAGCTGCAGCGCTCGATGGGTGACGAAGTGCGTGAATATTTTGAAATTGAGGCCGATGGTTCGTTCAGTACAGATGTACTGGTGCTGTGGGCCGAGCGATAGCATTTTTCCCGGCCAGGCGTTGGGTACAAAGCCCAGGCGTGTGCCGACAGAGCAAACGAGGAAAGCATGAGCAAGCAGATTCTGATTCTCCCAGGTGATGGCATTGGCCCGGAAATCATGGCCGAAGCGGTCAAGGTCCTGGAGCTGGCGAACGACAAGTACGGCCTGGGCTTCGAACTCAGCCACGATGTGATCGGCGGCGCAGCCATCGACAAGCACGGCGTGCCCCTGGCCGATGAAACCCTGGACCGTGCCCGTGCAGCCGATGCCGTGCTGCTGGGCGCCGTGGGCGGCCCGAAATGGGACAAGATCGAACGTGACATCCGTCCTGAGCGTGGCCTGCTGAAGATTCGCGCGCAACTGGGCCTGTTCGGCAACCTGCGTCCGGCGATTCTTTACCCGCAACTGGCCGATGCATCGAGCCTGAAGCCGGAAATCGTTGCTGGCCTGGATATCCTCATCGTTCGCGAGCTGACCGGCGGCATCTACTTCGGCGCCCCGCGTGGCACCCGTGAGCTGGATAATGGCGAGCGCCAGGCCTACGACACCCTGCCGTACAGCGAAAGCGAAATCCGCCGTATTGCCCGGGTTGGCTTCGACATGGCTCGCGTGCGTGGCAAGAAACTGTGCTCGGTGGACAAGGCCAACGTACTGGCTTCCAGCCAACTGTGGCGTGAAGTGGTCGAGCAGGTGGCCAAGGATTACCCGGACATCGAGCTGAGCCACATGTACGTCGACAACGCCGCCATGCAACTGGTGCGTGCGCCGAAGCAGTTCGACGTGATCGTCACCGACAACATGTTCGGCGACATCCTGTCCGACGAAGCGTCGATGCTCACCGGTTCCATCGGCATGCTGCCGTCGGCCTCCCTGGACGCCAACAACAAGGGTATGTACGAGCCGTGCCACGGTTCGGCGCCGGACATCGCCGGGCAGGGCATTGCCAACCCGTTGGCGACCATCCTGTCGGTGTCGATGATGCTGCGCTACAGCTTCAACTTGAACGATGCCGCCGACGCGATCGAAAAAGCCGTCAGCGTGGTCTTGGACCAGGGCTTGCGCACTGGTGATATCTGGTCGCAAGGTTGTACCAAAGTCGGTACGCAGCAAATGGGCGATGCAGTAGTCGCCGCGCTGCGGAATCTGTAATCTTTCGGGCCCACCGCTTCGACGGTGGCCCACTTTTGTATAGGTGTAGTTGCGATGAAACGTGTAGGTCTGATCGGTTGGCGCGGCATGGTCGGTTCCGTGCTCATGCAGCGAATGCTGGAAGAGCAGGATTTCGATCTCATTGAGCCGGTGTTTTTCACCACTTCCAATGTCGGTGGCCAGGGCCCGTCCGTGGGCAAGGACACCGGTGCGCTCAAGGATGCCTACAGCATCGAAGAGCTCAAGACGCTCGACGTGATCCTGACCTGCCAGGGCGGCGACTACACCAGCGAAGTCTTCCCCAAGCTGCGTGAAGCCGGCTGGCAGGGTTACTGGATCGACGCCGCTTCCAGCCTGCGCATGCAGGACGACGCGGTGATCGTCCTCGACCCGGTGAACCGCAAGGTCATCGACCAGCAGCTGGACGCGGGCACCAAGAACTACATCGGCGGCAACTGCACCGTCAGCCTGATGCTGATGGGTCTGGGCGGCCTGTTCGAAGCCGGTCTGGTGGAGTGGATGAGCGCCATGACCTACCAGGCAGCGTCCGGTGCCGGCGCGCAGAACATGCGTGAGCTGATCAAGCAGATGGGCGCCACCCATGCCGCCGTCGCCGATGACCTGGCCAACCCGGCCAGCGCCATCCTCGACATCGACCGCAAGGTCGCCGAGGCGATGCGCAGCGATGCCTACCCAACCGAGAACTTCGGCGTACCGCTGGCTGGCAGCCTGATCCCCTGGATCGACAAGGAACTGCCTAACGGCCAGAGCCGTGAAGAGTGGAAGGCCCAGGCCGAAACCAACAAGATCCTGGGTCGCTTCAAGAGCCCGATCCCGGTGGACGGTATCTGCGTGCGCATCGGCGCCATGCGCTGCCACAGCCAGGCGCTGACCATCAAGCTGAACAAAGACGTGCCGATCGCCGACATCGAAGGGTTGATCAGCCAGCACAACCCTTGGGTCAAGCTGGTGCCGAACAACCGCGAAATCAGCATGCAGGAGCTGAGCCCGACCAAGGTCACCGGCACCCTGAACGTACCGGTGGGTCGTTTGCGCAAGCTCAACATGGGTTCGCAATTCGTCGGCGCCTTCACCGTCGGCGACCAACTGCTGTGGGGCGCGGCCGAACCGCTGCGTCGCATGCTGCGGATCCTGCTCGAGCGTTGATCGATTGCTGCTGTGAAAGAACCCGTGCCTTGTGAGAGGTGCGGGTTTTTTATTGGGGGCGGTTGTGTGTCAGGGCTGGCCTCATCGCGAGCAAGCTCGCTCCCACAGGTTTTGTGGCCACTGAAGACCCCATGTGGGAGCGAGCTTGCTCGCGATGAGGCCAGCCCAGGCACTGCAAAGCCTCCGGCCAATTGCCTGCATACCCACCACCCGGTAAAGTGCCGCTCCCCACGTTTTACCTGAGGTAGACCCATGAGCCAGTCCTTTGATATTGCCGTGATCGGCGCCACCGGTACTGTCGGCGAAACCCTCGTCCAGATTCTCGAAGAGCGGGACTTCCCGGTCGGCAACCTGCACCTGCTGGCCAGCAGCGAATCGGCAGGCAGCTCGGTGATGTTCCGCGGCAAAAACGTGCGGGTGCGCGAAGTCGACGAGTTCGATTTCAGCAAAGTCCAACTGGTGTTCTTCGCCGCCGGCCCGGCGGTGACCCTGAGTTTCGCCCCGCGGGCCACGGCGGCCGGTTGTGCGCTGATTGACCTGTCCGGCGCCTTGCCGCCCGAACAGGCGCCGCAGATCGTGCCGGAAGCCAACGCCCAGGTGCTCGCCGGTTTGAGCAAGCCGTTGCAGGTCGGTAGCCCCAGCGCCTCGGCCACGGCCTTGGCGGTCGTGCTGGCGCCGCTGCGCGAATGCCTGGACTTGCAGCGCATCAGCCTGACCGCCAGCCTCGCTGTGTCGGCCCAGGGCCGCGTGGCCGTGAGCGAATTGGCGCGCCAGACCGCCGAGCTGCTCAACGCCCGTCCGCTGGAGCCGAAATTCTTTGATCGGCAGATGGCGTTCAACCTGCTGGCCCAGGTCGGCATCCCGGACGAGCAGGGCCATACGCAGCTGGAAAAGCGCCTGGTCCGCGAGTTGCGCCAGGTGCTGAATCAACCTTTGTTAAAGATTTCCGTAACTTGCATTCAAGCCCCGGTGTTTTTTGGCGATAGCTTTAGCGTGACTGTGCAGTCTGCCAGTCCCATCGACCTGGCCAAGGTCAACGCGGCGTTGGAAGCGGCACCCGGTATCGAGCTGGTGGATGCGGGCGATTACCCGACGGCGGTGGGCGATGCGGTGGGGCAGGATGTGGTCTACGTTGGTCGTGTGCGCGGTGGGATCGACGATCCGGCGGAACTAAATATGTGGCTGACGTCAGATAACGTGCGCAAGGGCGCGGCGCTCAATGCGGTGCAGGTGGCTGAGTTGTTGATAAAAGACTTGCTGTAAAAGATACTTGGCATCAATTTGTCGAATGATTCTAGCTGGGCGCTATGCTTGGTCGGAATGCTGAAGGCGAACATCCCTCTGGGGGACTTTCCCGGGGCATGAGTGAAATGATCGCGCGCACCGTCGCTTCGGGGCTGCGCGCAATGCCTTACGGCAGCGGCATCAATACCTTCTCGCTGGCCGAGGAATGTTCAAACAAAGGAAGAGGCTATGGTTCAAGTTCGCAAACTGGTGTTAGCAATAGCGGCCGCCTCGGCGCTGTCCTCCGGTATGGCGCAAGCGCTCGGGCTCGGGGAATTGACCCTGAAGTCGACGCCGAACCAGCCCCTGGTCGCCGAGATCGAGTTGCTCGACGTCCAGCAACTGACCGCTGCCGAAGTCGTGCCGAGCCTGGCCTCGCCCGATGACTTCGCCAAGGCCGGCGTCGACCGCCAGGCCTTTCTCAATGACCTGAGCTTCACCCCGGTGATCAACGCCAATGGCAAGAGCGTCCTGCGGGTAACGTCCAGCCGGCCGCTGTCTGAACCGATGGTCAAGTTCCTGGTGCAGGTGATGTGGCCCAACGGCCGTCTGCTGCGCGACTACAGCGTATTGCTCGATCCTTCCAAATTCTCGCCACAGGCCGCCGACGCCGCCCGGGCGAAACCGCCCCAGGTCGTGTCCACGCCGGTCACCGGGGCGACCAAGCCTTCGCAATACACCACCACGCCGCGCGATACCCTGTGGGAAATCGCCGCCAAGGTGCGTAACGGTGGATCGGTCCAGCAAACCATGCTGGCGATCCAGGCGTTGAACCCGAACGCATTCATCAACGGCAACATCAACCTGCTCAAGACCGGCCAGGTATTGCGCCTGCCGGACCCGGTGCAAAGCACTGCATTGCCGCAACCCCAGGCCATCGCTGAAGTGGCTGCGCAGAACGCCGCCTGGCGCTCGGGTCGTCGTAGCGTGGCGGGTGCTGGCAAGCAGCAATTGGATGCTACCAAGCGTGGCCGTGGTGAAGGCGCGCCGGCACAGGCTGCCGGCCGCGACAACTTGAGCCTGGTGTCGGCTGACTCAGCGAAGGCGGGCGGCAAGGGCAAGGGCGCTGCCGGCGATGCCCAGGCGCTCACCAACAAGCTTGCAGTCACCCAGGAAAGCCTCGACTCGGCTCGCCGGGATAACGAAGAACTGAAAAGCCGCATGGCGGATCTGCAGAGCCAACTGGACAAACTGCAGCGCCTGATCGAGCTGAAGAACAACCAACTGGCCAAGATGCAGGCCGAAGGTGCCGCCGTTCCTCCTGCTGGCGAGGCACCTCCTGCAATGTCCGCAGAGCTGACCCCTGCGCCAGCGGCACAGGCCCCGGCGGCTGCACCTGCGCCAGAGGCAGCCCCGGAAGCGACGCCGCCTGCCACTGCGGTCGAGCCGACGCCTGCCGCGTCCAACGAGCAAAAATACAACGACCTGCTGACCAATCCGATCCTGCTGGGATTGATTGGCGGCGGCGCGCTGCTCCTGCTGTTGTTGCTGTTGTTGCTCGCCCGTCGCCGCAAGGCTCAACAGGAAGCGGAAAAGCACTTGCGCATGGCCCGAGCCCTCGAGGAGGAGGCTGACTTCTCCCCGGAGCTCGATCTGCCCCCGAGCAGCTTCGAGGGCATTGATGTTCCGCCGCCAAGCGTAAAACTTGAGCCAAAACCCGTGCCTGCCCCTGCGCCAGTCCCCAAGCCGGCTCCAGTGGTTGCGCCTGTGGTGGTCACACCGCCTATCGCGGCGCCATTGGTGGCTCCGGCTGCCGAGCGCTCCGACGACGTGCTGCCCCAGGCCCAGTCCCATATCGATCGCGGCCGCTTGAACCAGGCCGCCGACCTGCTTGAACAAGGCATCAAGGCCGAGCCCCAGCGCAGCGACCTGCGCCTGAAGCTGATGGAAGTCTACGGTCAGCAGGGCGACCGCGACGCTTTCGTCGCCCAGGAACGCCAGTTGGTGGCCAATGGCGAAAACTTCGCCCAGGTCGAACAGCTGAAAAGCCGTTTCCCGGCCATGGTGATCGCCTCCGCCGCTGGCTTGGCCGCCGCGACAGTGGCAGCAGAGCTGGACGCGCAGTACGTCAAGGAGCTGTTGGAAGACAAGACACCGACCGACGAAGAGCTGGACAGCGCCTTCGACCTGAGCCTGGATGACCTGGAAACGACCCCGGCTGCGCCGACGCCAGAGCCTGTCGCTGAGCTGGACGCGTTCCCGGAAGACGACGACCTGAGTTTCGAGTCGGTGCTCAAGCAGCAGACTGAAGCCAACGAAAGCCTGGATGACCTGTCGGAATTCGACCTGGACCTGGGCGCCGATGCGCCGACCCCGATCCCGGCGCTCGACGACGAAGACTTCCTGCTGGACCTGGACGACGATCTCAAGGGCCTGGATTTGCCTGCGACTGAAGCGCCAGCCTTGGCTGACACCCCAGCCGACGATCTCGAACTGCCGGCGGACTTCGATCTGTCCCTGTCTGACGAAATGGACGCGCACGATGCGCCCAAGGATGCCTTCGAGTCCGAGCTGGATGATGTAAACGCCGAGCTGGATCGCCTGTCCGACAGCCTGGGCCAGCCGACGTTTACCGCCGAAGATGCCCTGGTCGGTGCTGAAGACGAACCGGACTTCGACTTCCTTAGCGGTACCGACGAAGTGGCGACCAAGCTCGATCTGGCCCAGGCCTACATCGACATGGGCGACAACGACGGCGCCCGCGACATCCTCGGCGAAGTCCTCAGCGAAGGCGACGCCACCCAGAAGAGCGAAGCGCAGGAGATGTTGTCACGTTTGGCTTGAGTCAGTGGTTATACAAGAACGGCAGCCGGTGAGGCTGCCGTTTTTGTTTGCGGCGGGATTTGCGGGTGTTTGGACTGGCGTCATCGCGAGCAGGCTCGCTCCCACAGGGGATTTGCGGTGGGAGCAAAGCTTGCTCTCGATGACCAAGGTACATTCAACATCAATGCAAGCTGACCCACCGCTATCGCGAGCAAGCTCGGCTCCCACAGGGGGGTGGTGGGAGCAAAGCTTGCTCGCGATAGCGTCAGCTCATTCAACACAGGATCACCCGTCGGACTGGCATCCCAAGCCATCGGCCTTATAATGCCCGCCTTTGCGTACCTCAGCAGGCTGTAATTCCTTGGCAAACATAGACAACCCGGCCGCCGAAATGGCGGCCGACGGCTTTTTCCGGATCGCCTTGGGCGTTGAATACAAAGGCTCGCGCTATCGTGGCTGGCAGCGCCAGGCTTCCGGTGTATTGACTGTGCAGGAAACCCTTGAAAACGCCCTGTCCAAAGTCGCCGACTCGCCCGTGTCGCTGCATTGCGCCGGTCGTACCGATGCTGGTGTGCATGCCTGCGGCCAAGTGGTGCATTTCGACACCCAGGTCGAGCGCTCGATGAAGGCCTGGGTGATGGGCGCCAACATCAACTTGCCCCACGATGTCAGCGTCAGTTGGGCCAAGGTGATGCCGGCGCACTTCCATGCACGCTTCAAGGCCATCGCCCGGCGGTATCGCTACGTGATCTATAACGATCAGATCCGCCCGGCGCACCTGAACGAAGAAATCACCTGGAATCACCGCCCGCTGGACGTCGAGCGCATGGCCGAGGCCGCGCAATACCTGGTCGGCGTCCATGATTTCAGCGCCTTCCGTGCCGGCCAGTGCCAGGCCAAGTCGCCGATCAAAGAGTTGCATCACCTGCGCGTGACCCGTCACGGCAAGATGATCGTGCTCGACATCCGCGCCAGCGCGTTCCTGCATCACATGGTGCGCAACATTGCCGGCGTGCTGATGACCATTGGTGCTGGCGAACGGCCGGTGGAGTGGATCAAGGAAGTGCTCGACAGTCGCATCCGGCGCTCCGGTGGCGTCACGGCGCACCCGTTTGGCTTGTACCTGGTACAGGTCGAATATCGCGATGAATTCGAGCTGCCGGAGCGTTACATCGGGCCACATTTCCTCACGGGCTTCTCGGAACTCGACGGCTGACGCCCTCCGCAGCATTTGCTACCATCCGGGACTTTCACGGATTTGCCTGAGGTTTTACCCACCATGCCGGTCGTTCGCAGCAAGATTTGCGGGATCACCCGCGTCGAGGACGCGTTGGCGGCGGTCGAGGCCGGGGCCGATGCCATCGGGCTGGTGTTTTACGCCAAGAGCCCGCGCGCGGTGACGGTGCAGCAGGCGAGGGCGATCGTCGAGGCCCTGCCGCCGTTCGTGACCTCGGTGGGCCTGTTCGTCAATGCCGGTCGTTGCGAGTTGGGCGAAATACTCGATGCGGTGCCGCTGGGTTTGTTGCAGTTCCATGGCGACGAGGCCCCGGCCGATTGCGAGGGCTGGCATCGCCCATACATCAAGGCGTTGCGGGTCAAGGCCGGGGATGACATTGCCGCCAGTTGCGCAGCTTTCGCCGGTGCCAGCGGCATTTTGCTGGACACCTATGTGGAAGGCGTTCCCGGAGGGACCGGTGAAGCGTTCGATTGGTCGCTGGTGCCCCAAGGCCTGGACAAACCGATTATCCTGGCCGGTGGCCTGACCGTGGACAACGTGGCTCAGGCCATTCGCCAGGTTCGCCCTTACGCGGTGGACGTGAGCGGAGGTGTGGAGCAGAGCAAGGGCATCAAGGACCCTGCAAAGATTCGTGCATTCATGGCCGCTGTGCGCAGTAGCCAGTCGTCAATGTGACGGCTGGCAGACTGCCGCCGTCCATACCAGCACTGTACAAAGCAGGCAGGTGCCGCCTCCGGGTGGGCCGATAGCGAAGTGGTAGCCGCCGTGCGGTTGCCGGGATGGCAGAGGAAGGTTGGGTTGCACGCAGGTCATGTTTTGCACTGACCGTGGCGGCCCCTCGACTCGCCGCACAATGAATTTAGCTCAAGGGCATACGCGGGGCCGCGAACCAAAGCGTTCGGGCCGCCGGTACTGGAGAAAGAAAGCATGAGCAACTGGTTGGTAGACAAACTGATCCCTTCGATCATGCGTTCCGAGGTGAAGAAAAGCTCGGTGCCTGAAGGTCTGTGGCACAAATGTCCATCCTGCGAGGCGGTGCTGTACCGTCCCGAACTGGAAAAGACCCTGGACGTTTGCCCCAAGTGCAACCACCACATGCGCATCGGCGCGCGTGCCCGTATCGACATTTTCCTCGATGCCGAAGGCCGTGTTGAGCTGGGTGCCGACCTGGAGCCAGTGGATCGCCTGAAATTCCGCGATGGCAAGAAATACAAGGACCGCCTGACCGCTGCCCAGAAGCAGACCGGCGAAAAAGATGCGCTGATATCCATGAGCGGCACCCTGCTGGGCATGCCGGTGGTGGTCTCGGCCTTCGAATTTTCCTTCATGGGCGGTTCCATGGGCGCCATCGTCGGTGAGCGCTTCGTTCGTGCCGCCAACTACGCTCTGGAAAACCGTTGCCCGATGATCTGCTTCGCCGCTTCCGGCGGTGCGCGGATGCAGGAAGCGCTGATCTCCCTGATGCAAATGGCCAAGACCTCCGCGGTGCTGGCGCGTCTGCGCGAAGAAGGCATTCCGTTCATCTCGGTGCTGACCGACCCGGTCTACGGTGGTGTTTCCGCCAGCCTGGCGATGCTGGGCGACGTGATCGTCGGTGAGCCGAAAGCCCTGATCGGCTTTGCCGGCCCGCGCGTGATCGAGCAGACCGTGCGTGAAAAACTGCCGGAAGGCTTCCAGCGCAGCGAGTTCCTGCTGGAGCACGGTGCCATCGACATGATCATCCATCGCCAGGAGCTGCGTCCGCGCCTGGGCAACCTGCTGGCCCAATTGATGGGTCTGCCGACGCCGAAATTCGTCGCCGCACCGATCGAGCCGATCGTGGTTCCGCCAGTGCCTGCCGGGCTATGACCCAACGCACCCTGGGCGACTGGCTTGCCTACCTCGAGCAGTTGCATCCATCGGCCATCGACATGGGGCTGGAGCGCTCGCAAACGGTAGCGTCCCGCATGGGACTGGCCAAGCCGGCGCCCCGGGTCATCACCGTCACTGGCACCAACGGCAAGGGTTCGACCTGCGCCTTCGTGGCCTCGTTGCTGCGGGCCCAGGGGCTGAGCGTCGGTGTCTACAGCTCGCCGCACCTGCTGCGCTACAACGAGCGGGTGCAAGTGAACGGCGTCGAAGCCACTGACGCCCAGCTGTGCGAAGCCTTTGCCGCAGTGGAAGCCGGGCGAGGCGATACAACCCTCACGTATTTCGAGATGGGCACGCTGGCGGCGTTCTGGTTGTTTGCCCGTGCCGGTCTCGATGCGGTCGTGCTGGAAGTCGGCCTGGGCGGACGGTTGGATACGGTCAACCTGGTGGACGCAGACATTGCACTGGTCACCAGCATTGGCGTGGACCATGCCGATTACCTGGGCGATACCCGCGAATCCGTGGCCTTCGAGAAGGCCGGCATCTTTCGCCAGGGCGCGCCTGCGCTCTGCGGCGATCTCAATCCTCCCCAGCCGTTGCTGGACAAGGTTCGCGAATTGAACTGCCCGTTCTTTCTGCGCGGGCGGGATTTCGACCTGGCGATGACCGAGCAGCACTGGCAATGGCGCGGCAGCGACCTGCAGGGCAATCCGGTGGAATTGCACGATCTGCCCTTGCTGGACCTGCCGATGGAAAACGCCGCCCTGGCGCTCCAGGCCTACCTGTTGCTGGGCTTGCCATGGGATGCCGGGCAAATCGTCCAGGCGCTGCAGGCGACCCGTGTGGTCGGGCGCCTCGATCGTCGTCGGTTCGATTGGCAAGGCAAGCGTCTGAACCTGTTGCTGGATGTCGGCCATAACCCCCACGCGGCGCAGTACCTGGCCGAGCGCCTGGCACGGCGGCCCGTGGTGGGGCGGCGCCTGGCGGTGTTCGGGCTGCTGTCCGACAAGGATCTGGATGGCGTTGTCGAGGCGTTGGGTGCTAGTGTCCAGCATTGGGCGGTGACGCCACTGGATTCGCCGCGCTCGCGTACCGCGGCGCAGTTGCAGGAAGCCTTGCAGCGCCATGGCGCTTCAGTGCAAGCCTACGCTAGCGTGGCCGATGCCTTGGAAGGGCAGTGCGCCCTGGCGACGGCCGATGATGAAATCCTGCTGTTCGGATCATTTTTTTGTGTTGCCGAGGCCCTTCAATGGTTGGCCCGGCGCTCCACGGAGGAGGCTGCAGATGGCATTGCTGGATAAGGCGTACAAGCAGCGCATGGTCGGGGCCCTGGTGTTGGTGGCCCTGGCGGTGATTTTCCTGCCGATGCTGTTTTCCCGTCAGGACGAGCAACGCCAGGTCACAGTTGACGCGCCGGCCGCGCCCCAGGCGCCTTCGGTACCGCCTGTGCAGGTTGAGCCGGTGGCGGTGCCCGAGCCCCAGGCATTGCCTCAGGAACCTGTCCCGAGCGACGAGGAGCTGGCCGAGCAGTCGGCGCCGTCGATGCCGATTGCGCCTGCACCTGCACCCGCAACGCCTGCGCCTGCCGCACCGAACAAGCCGTCAGTCGCTCCGGCTCCAGCCCCCGTTCCGGCCGCTCCAGCGGTCAAGCCGGCCCCAAGCCAGCCGATTACCGCCGCCACGACCAAGCCGGACACCACGCAAAGCCGCGTGGATGCCAATGGCCTGTCGGTCAGTTGGTCGGTGCAACTGGCCAGCCTGACCAGTCGCGAAAGTGCCGAGAACTTGCAGAAAACCCTGCGCAGCCAGGGCTACAACGCCTACATCCGTTCCGCCGATGGCAAGAATCGGGTGTTTGTCGGCCCGCTGATCGAGCGTGCCGAAGCCGACCGCCTGCGTGATCTGCTCAGCCGCCAGCAGAACCTCAAGGGTTTTGTGGTGCGCTTCCAGCCAGAGCGCGGCTGACAGCGATTTAGCTGATTTGAATCGTGCGGCTTACCGACAGCCCTGCGCTCTGCTAAAATGCGCCGCCTTATCTGTCTGTAGGCTGCACCGTGCCATTTACCTGGGTTGACTGGGCGATCGTTGCGATCGTCGCCATCTCCGCATTGATCAGTCTGAGCCGCGGCTTCGTCAAGGAAGCCCTCTCGCTGCTGACCTGGATCATCGCGGGAGTCGTAGCCTGGATGTTTGGTGGTTCGCTGTCCCAGTACCTCGCCGGATACATCGAAACTCCGTCGGCTCGCGTGATCGCGGGCTGTGCCATCTTGTTTATCGCCACCTTGCTGGTTGGCGCAATGATCAATTATCTGATCGGCGAACTGATTCGCGTCACCGGGCTTTCCGGGACGGACCGGTTCCTGGGCATGGCCTTTGGCGCCGCGCGTGGCGCGTTGCTGGTGGTCGTGGCCGTCGGGCTCTTGAGCCTGGGGCCGGTACAGCAGGATACGTGGTGGCAGGAGTCCCGGCTCGTGCCACAATTTCTATTGGTCGCAGACTGGTCCAAAAACCTGATCCTGGGTTGGAGCAGTCAGTGGCTTGCCAGCGGTATCAGCGTACCCGCTGAAATACCGTTCAAGGAACACCTCTTGCCGATGGCCAAAACGCCGCAGTAAGTGTTGTTCAGTTCAGATCCATTAAGTAGGGGTTGCGTCGCATGTGTGGCATCGTCGGTATCGTCGGTAAGTCGAACGTCAATCAGGCGCTGTATGACGCGCTAACCGTGCTCCAGCACCGCGGCCAGGACGCTGCCGGTATCGTGACCAGCCATGACGGCCGGTTATTCCTGCGCAAGGACAACGGCCTGGTGCGTGATGTGTTCCACCAGCGCCACATGCAGCGCCTGGTCGGTCACATGGGTATCGGCCACGTGCGCTACCCGACCGCGGGCAGCTCGACGTCGGCTGAAGCCCAGCCGTTCTACGTCAACTCGCCGTACGGCATCACCTTGGCGCACAACGGCAACCTGACCAACGTCGAACAACTGGCCAAGGAGATCTACGAATCTGACTTGCGCCACGTCAACACCAATTCCGACTCGGAAGTGATGCTCAACGTGTTCGCTCACGAACTGGCCCAGCGCGGCAAGCTGCAGCCTACCGAGGAAGACGTGTTCGCCGCCGTGACCGACGTGCATAACCGTTGCGTCGGTGGCTATGCGGTGGTGGCGATGATCACCGGCTACGGCATCGTCGGTTTCCGCGATCCCCACGGTATCCGCCCGATCGTGTTCGGCCAGCGTCACACCGACGAAGGCGTCGAGTACATGATCGCCTCCGAAAGCGTGTCCCTGGACGTGCTGGGCTTCACCCTGATTCGCGACCTGGCCCCGGGCGAAGCGGTCTACATCACTGAAGACGGCAAGCTGCACACCCGTCAGTGCGCGACCAACCCGTCCTTGACCCCATGCATCTTCGAACACGTCTACCTGGCGCGTCCGGACTCGATCATCGACGGCGTCTCGGTCTACAAGGCCCGCCTGCGCATGGGTGAAAAACTGGCTGACAAGATCCTGCGCGAGCGTCCGGATCATGACATCGACGTGGTCATCCCGATCCCCGACACCAGCCGCACTGCGGCCCTGGAGCTGGCGAACCACCTGGGCGTCAAGTTCCGCGAAGGTTTCGTGAAGAACCGCTACATCGGCCGGACCTTCATCATGCCGGGCCAGGCTGCACGGAAAAAGTCCGTACGCCAGAAGCTCAACGCCATCGAACTGGAATTCCGCGGCAAGAACGTGATGCTGGTGGACGACTCCATCGTGCGTGGCACCACGTGCAAGCAGATCATCCAGATGGCCCGTGAAGCCGGTGCCAAGAACGTGTATTTCTGCTCTGCGGCCCCGGCTGTGCGCTACCCTAACGTCTACGGCATCGACATGCCGAGTGCCCATGAGCTGATCGCTCATAACCGTACCACCCAGGACGTGGCCGACCTGATCGGCGCCGACTGGTTGATCTACCAGGACCTGCCGGACCTGATCGAAGCGGTCGGTGGCGGCAAGATCAAGATCGAGCACTTCGATTGCGCGGTATTCGATGGCAAGTACGTCACCGGCGACATCGACGAGGCCTACCTGAACAAGATCGAGAACGCACGTAACGATGCGTCCAAGGCCAAGACTCAGGCGGTCAGCGCGATCATCGATCTGTACAACAATTGATTAACCAACCGGCCCTGAGGGGCCGGTTTGCGTTTAAACCGATTTCAGGAGTGACAGCATGAGTCAGGATTGGGATGCCGGTCGGCTGGACAGCGACCTTGAGGGCGTAGCGTTCGATACCCTGGCGGTTCGCGCGGGTCAGCACCGTACACCGGAAGCCGAACATGGCGATCCGATGTTTTTCACCTCCAGCTACGTGTTCCGCACCGCTGCCGATGCAGCCGCACGGTTTGCTGGCGAAGTGCCGGGCAACGTCTACTCGCGCTACACCAACCCGACCGTGCGGGCTTTCGAGGAGCGCATCGCCGCCCTGGAAGGCGCCGAGCAAGCCGTGGCCACTGCCACCGGCATGGCCGCGATCATGGCCGTGGTGATGAGCCTGTGCAGCGGTGGCGACCACGTGCTGGTGTCGCGCAGCGTCTTCGGCTCGACCATCAGCCTGTTCGAAAAGTACCTCAAGCGCTTTGGCGTGGAAGTCGATTACGTGCCCCTGGCGGACCTGTCCGCTTGGGATGCGGCAATCAAGGCCAATACCAAGCTGCTGTTCGTCGAATCGCCGTCCAACCCCCTGGCCGAGCTGGTGGACATCGCCGCGCTGGCGGAAATCGCCCATGCCAAGGGCGCCATGCTGGTGGTCGATAACTGCTTCTGCACCCCGGCGCTGCAACAACCGCTGAAGTTGGGAGCGGACGTGGTGGTGCATTCGGCAACCAAGTTCATCGACGGCCAGGGCCGTTGCATGGGTGGCGTGGTGGCCGGTCGTAGCGAGCAGATGAAGGAAGTGGTGGGCTTTTTGCGCACCGCAGGTCCCACTCTCAGCCCGTTCAACGCCTGGATCTTCCTCAAGGGCCTGGAAACCCTCGGCCTGCGCATGAAAGCCCATTGCGCCAATGCCCAGGCCTTGGCTGAGTGGCTGGAGCAGCAGGACGGCATCGAGAAAGTGCATTACGCCGGTCTCAAGAGCCATCCACAACATGACCTGGCCTTGCGTCAGCAACGTGGTTTCGGCGCGGTGGTGAGCTTTGAGGTCAAGGGGGCAAGGAGGGCGCCTGGCGCTTCATCGACGCGACCCGGTTGATTTCCATCACCGCCAACCTGGGTGACACCAAGACCACCATCACCCACCCGAGCACCACGTCCCACGGTCGCCTGTCGCCCCAGGAGCGTGAATCGGCGGGTATTCGTGACAGCCTGATCCGCGTTGCGGTCGGCCTGGAAGACGTGGCTGACCTGCAAGTCGACCTGGCCCGCGGGTTGGCGGCCTTGTGATCGAGCTGGCTACGCCGCCGAGCGGCACTCATGGCCGGGTTGCACTGGTTACGGGCGCCGCACGGGGCATCGGCCTGGGTATCGCTGCCTGGTTGATCTGTGAAGGCTGGCAGGTGGTGCTGACCGACCTGGACCGCGAGCGCGGTTCCAAGGTGGCGAAGACCCTGGGCGACAATGCCTGGTTTATCGCCATGGACGTGGCGGACGAGGCGCAGGTCGCCACCGGTATCGCCGAGGTGCTCGGGCAGTTCGGGCGGCTCGACGCGCTGGTGTGCAACGCGGCCATCGCCGACCCGCACAACATCACTCTGGAAAGCCTGGACCTGGCCTATTGGAATCGGGTCCTGGCGGTGAATCTGGGTGGGCCGATGCTGCTGGCCAAGCACTGCGCGCCGTATCTGCGCGCTCACAACGGCGCCATCGTCAACCTGGCCTCGACCCGCGCTGCGCAATCGGAACCCGACACCGAAGCCTATGCGGCGAGCAAGGGCGGCTTGCTGGCCCTGACTCATGCCCTGGCAATCAGCCTCGGGCCGGAGATCCGGGTCAACGCCGTCAGTCCTGGCTGGATCGACGCGCGCGATCCCTCCCAGCGTCGTGCACAGCCGCTGACCGACGCCGATCACGCCCAGCATCCAGCGGGCAGGGTAGGCACGGTAGAGGATGTGGCGGCGATGGTGGCGTGGCTGTTGTCGCGCAATGCCGGTTTTGTCACGGGGCAGGAGTTCGTGGTGGACGGCGGCATGACCAAGAAAATGATTTATACGTAAGTGCGGTTGCGGGTGCCGTTTGAAACTGTTTTGAAAAAACTTCAACCCTGCTATTGACTTAGCTTCGGTACCTGCGTAAATTTCGCGGCCTCAACGAAGCAAAGGGTGATTAGCTCAGCTGGGAGAGCGTCTGCCTTACAAGCAGAATGTCGGCGGTTCGATCCCGTCATCACCCACCATGTTTTACGAGAGTTTTGCGAAAGCAAGACGGAAGCTGTCAAAAGCCTCCACCGACGCGCAGCGGTAGTTCAGTCGGTTAGAATACCGGCCTGTCACGCCGGGGGTCGCGGGTTCGAGTCCCGTCCGCTGCGCCATATTTTCCGAAGCAGGTTCGCCTGGTTCGAGATTCAAACCCAAGGGTTTGGATCAGACGAGTTAACTGGACGCAAGTCCATAGCGATACGCAGCGGTAGTTCAGTCGGTTAGAATACCGGCCTGTCACGCCGGGGGTCGCGGGTTCGAGTCCCGTCCGCTGCGCCATATCTGCTTCGAGGCCCACTGAACGCCTTGAAGCTAAGAAGCAAGCTGCAAAGCTACTTCTAGTCGATAGCAAAGACCCTGGTCGAAAGACCGGGGTTTTTTGTTTTTGCGATTTGAAAGATTGGAACAAGCCCGTGGCGAGGGAGCTTGCTTGTGGCGAGGGGATTTAGCGAAACGTCGCACCGCCCCGCTGGGCTGCGTGAAGCAGCCCTTTGGTGATGTGTTGTCGTTCTCAGAACCCCAATTTATCCCGCAACCCGTAATACCAAGCCCCCATCGCCGCAAATGGCGTACGCAACAACTGACCGCCGGGGAAGGGGTAGTGGGGCAGGTCCGCAAACGCATCAAAACGCTCAGCCTGACCTCGCAGCGCCTCAGCCAGGACCTTACCCGCCAGATGCGTATACGTCACGCCATGGCCACTGCAGCCCTGGGAATAATAAATGTTATCCCCCAGCCGCCCGACCTGCGGAAGACGCGACAACGTCAGCAGGAAATTTCCGGTCCAGGCGTAATCGATCTTCACATCCTTGAGCTGCGGGAAGGCCTTGAGCATCTTCGGCCGAATGATCGCCTCAATGTTCGCCGGATCCCTAGCGCCATACACCACGCCGCCCCCGAAGATCAGACGTTTGTCGCCCGTCAGTCGGTAGTAATCGAGCAGATAGTTGCAGTCTTCGACGCAATAATCCTGAGGCAGCAGGCTATGAGCCAGTTCATCGCCCAACGGCGCGGTGGCAATCACCTGCGTACCACAAGGCATGGATTTGGCCGCCAGCTCTGGCACCAGATTGCCCAGGTAAGCATTGCCCGCCACGATAATGAACTTGGCCCTGACCTTGCCCTGTGGCGTATGCACAACCGGGCTGGGACCCCGCTCGATGCGCACTGCTGGCGATTGCTCATAAATCACCCCGCCCAGCGACTCCACAGCCGCCGCTTCGCCCAAGGCCAGGTTGAGCGGATGAATATGCCCGCCGCTCATATCGAGCATGCCGCCCACATACTCATCGCAAGCCACCACCTCGCGAATACGCCGCTGATCCAGCAACTCCAGCTGGGTATGCCCGAATCGCTCCCATAAACGCTTCTGCGACTCCAGGTGGCCCATCTGTTTAGCGGTAAGGGCGGCGAATACACCACCGTCCTTCAAATCACACTGAATCTGATACTTCGCCACTCGCTCGCGAATGATCCGTCCACCCTCGAACGCCATGTTGCCTAGCAACTGCGCCTGTTGAGGGCCAACGCTGCGTTCGATCACATCAATGTCGCGGCTATAACTGTTAACGATCTGCCCGCCATTGCGACCCGAAGCCCCAAAACCGACCTTCGCGGCCTCAAGCACGGTGACCTTGAAACCGTTCTCCAGCAGAAACAGCGCAGAGGACAGGCCGGTGTAACCAGCGCCGATCACGCAAACATCCGTCTCGACGTCATCCTGCAGGGCAGGGCGCGGAGGAACCGGGTTGGCCGACGCGGCGTAATAGGACGCTGGATAGGATGTGTTCGCCATTCTGCAACCTCTGTTTTATATTTTTTACGAATGCAGCGATCCTACCCGAGATAAAAATCGGCCGCCAGCTACCGCAAAATCTTCGTTGCCTTGGCGAAATTAAATATTTTGCATATTCATAGGGTTAGGTGAAAAAAAGGTATTGACACCCCTCCGGAATTCCGTAGAATGCCGCCTCACAGCAGGCACGTAGCTCAGTTGGTTAGAGCACCACCTTGACATGGTGGGGGTCGTTGGTTCGAGTCCAATCGCGCCTACCAAACAAAATCCGCTCTGCTGGGCGGTCTAGAAGGGCTCACCGAAAGGTGGGCCCTTTTTTGTTGCGTTTGGAAACGCTTTGGAAAAGCGACCACCGATATCAACCCTTTGATCGTGATGGAAGTATCGAAGTATGGGTTCATGGAAGACCTTGCTAATCGCCATCACGGTATCAATCAGCGCTTATACAGCCGCGGAACCTAAAGGCTCGTATGAACACTCGATGATGATGATCACATTAGCTCCAACCACTGTCCTTTCTTTAACTACCGGGCTTTCTGAGGTGGCTGCAAGAAACTTCAAGCCCGCCAAGGCCGACGCGCTTGCATTCATTGGCTCAGATGGCGAGATTCGCGGCGCTCAGTTTGAGCAGGCACTACGCTATTACCATACGGCATACAAGCCACCGCTGATGTCTGACCAGCAATTCGCCCAAGCAATCGCGGCCTCTTTCTGATGCCGACCTGGCCTTTCCTATACGCCAGGTTTCTCGTTCTACTTTCCGCCACGCTCCCTGAGCGTGGTACAGCACCGCTTAATCCGTCAAGCAGACCGGATAAGCCTGGTCTAAAAATCATCAGGGCCTCGTCCCTGGTTCAGTAGCCGTCCGGTAGGTACGTCTTGACGAAATCACCTTAGGCCGATGGCGTGGGCAAGACGCTCTTGTTGACGGTTGCCTTGGAGCCTTTACGAGCTTTGGGGGGAAGGCTGCTTGCCCCGCTATTGCAGCGGAACATACACATCAGTTTGCCAGTGATCCTGCGGTGTCTCGGGGTAGATGCTCAGGTAATGGAAGAACAGCGGCTGGTCACGAAGTTCCTCTCCACTGGCAGGAAGCCAATCGCGGTAAATCGGATAGATCGTTTCGCCGATGTGATCCGGTGACCCCACATGTCGTACCACGACGCAGCGACCGCCGGGAATGACGATTTCGCGCACGCCGAACTCATTCGGCGCCACGGCCTCGTGAATCTCGCCGCAGATGGCGAATCGGAATGCTTGCGCAGGTGTCGTATCGGGGTTGCCATAGGGAATGCCAAAGCTGCGACTCGACGCCACCGGCGACTGTCCGCTCTGCTTACGCCACTCGATGAACTTGCGCACGCTCTCATTGACGAGCCCGGCGGGCCCGCAGTGTTCAAATGCTGCGACCCTGACTTCAGGGAATTGCACGATTCGTATTTGCATGATGATAGTCCTGGAAAAATGAGGGATTGCGAACACCGCATTCCAGACCTGCCAGTTCGGCTCCTTCCTGAACGCACTCGGCGTCATACCGAACGCCCGCCTGAACGCCCTGCAAAATGCCTCCGGGCTTTCGAAGCCGGCACCGAGTGCGGCCTCCAGTACCGAGTGATCAGCGGCGGCGGCCAGGCGGTGCGCCGCGCGTCGTAATCGCATCAGTTGCACATAACGTGAAACAGGCACGCCTACGAACGCGGTGAATTGTCGATGGAAGTGAAATGCCGAAAAGTTCGCCACATGGCTCAACGTATTCACCGACAGATCACCTTCGAGATTCTCATTAATGTAGGCGAGGACGGCGTTGAAGCGTTTTGTGTAAGCGAAGTTGGGCGACATGTCAGACACTGGGAAAAGGCTCCTGGAAGTACGGTCGGCAATAGAGTCGACTATAGCGACGTGAACGCGCCTAGCCGCGTTTGCTCAAGGTACGTTTTGGGTTGGCACATGCGATCTCTTCCAAGGCGATGTGAGGGGCGGGGGCATTTCAGATGACCACTTCTGGCCGTTCTCTGCTGGTGTTCACTACCTCGCGTGCTGGTCAAGTCGAAAGAGGAAAAAAAGGGGGTAGATTGATTTTTTGCTTCGCTGCGCTGAGAGCTTTCATCGAGTGGATTCGCTTGGATCAACTGCCGACTAGAAAATAAATCCCTTCCCTTTTCCCATAAGTCAGCGCTCTGTGAGTGATAACCTACGAGTTCTTCTATAAATGATATTGGATGCAGTATGACAAGCTGTTTGAGGACGCTCGGAGCTAGCCTCGCTAACAGTATAGTGATCCCCGCCGCTTGGTTATCGGGGCTTACGACGATAGGACTCTTGTGGGGCATGATAGAGTTTTGGCCCGATAAGCTTTCAGTCGAAGGACGTCAGCTCTTCCTGGCTTCTGTTTCTATTTTTTGCCTCGCCATATGGCACTTGATACGGCGCAAGAGACGAGCAAAAGCACTTGTAGCATCCATCAACCTGAAAGAAGGTCTGAGCCTTGACGCTACGCAGCTGCTCGGCTATCCAAGTCCCCTATTTTTTGTCTTTGACCTCTCCAACAAGAAACTCGCTCAATGCCAAAGCGCCACCGGCGACTATCAAATTCGAGACTTCACGTGGGTAACAGGCTGGCAGTGCGAGTGGCAACAGATTGACAGCATGGTGTCGGGCGGCGTTATTCAAATAGTCGATGGGGCAGGCATGAGCGTTCCAGCCGACGAGATTCGGCGTAGATTCATAAAATTCTCACTGGTTTTGACGGTTGCCGATACAAGTCATCCTCTCCTCCGTTTTCCAATGAACCGGAGCGCAGCTGAAGGGTGGTGTACCCGGTGCAATGAGCTTTTCAAGAGCTAAACACGAAGCGTCACACCATAAGATAATCAAATCTAAGGACAGACCGCGATTATGCAGGATCCACCAAGTTCGCTTCCTCAAGCGACTGTGTCCTGATCGCTCGTTGCCTTGACTCATAGCAAATTGACGCTACGTATTTTTTGCGAAGCTCAGAAAGGTTGCGCGGTAGATGCACCGCCACCGTCTTTCTATTTCACATCGAAATCAATTTGCGGACACAAGGGGAAATGCATGCTAACCAACATCAAACCGGGACCTAAGCCAGCGCGCGACGATGGTAAGGATGATAGAAGGCGCCACGTAAACCCGGAAAATAAGCCGAAACATCCAACCCTGCCGGTGCACAAACCTTCTAAATAGAGAAAACCGGGACAGGCCGCGATTGTGAGAGCCAAGTAAAGTTATTTCAAATCATGGCCTGTCCCCGGTTTCCCTCGCATGGCTGTTGGTTCTTACTGCGATCAGCATTGCTTAAACTGCGTACGCAGGGCTGCTTAACCCTGTGGCCGACGAGCCTGGCCCATGCTTTGCCCGGTCTGGAGCGCTGATTACCGTTCTTGCGAGGGAAAACGGGGACAGACCACGATTGTGGACGGGCTGATTGTCGGCGGATACAAAATCGTGGTTTGTTCCCAACGTCACTCGGTCCCAGTGCCAGGCTTCTTGTATCTGTCTAATCCGTTCGTCAGGCAGGTGAATGATTAGCGGCATGCCCAGGCTGCGCATGAAGATCAATGCCTAGCGCATGAATGACCTTGAGTACGGTATCAAATCTCGGCTTTGATCCGGGTGCGAACGCCTTGTACAAGCTTTCTCGCCCCATGCCAGAGTCCTTAGCGATCTGCGCCATTCCGCGGGCCTTGGCGACATAGCCGATCGCTCGGAGAAACTCCTCGCTATCACCATCAGCCAGCACTTGGGAAAGGTATTCACTGATGGCTTCGTCGCTATCGAGTAGTGCCGCCATGTCAAATGTCGTCAGGTGTTGGCTCATGTTCAAATCTCCTTTGCCAATTTCTTCGCTCGCCGGATATCAGCACTCTGTGAAGACTTGTCACCACCCGCCAGTAGCACGATGACCAATCCACCGCGCATGGTGAAATAGTCCCGGTAGCCAGCGCCTACATCCACACGCAACTCTGAAATACCATCACCGACAGGTTTCACATCGCCCAGGTTACCTGCTGCGGCGCGATCAATGCGGCGGGCAATAGCGTTTTTTGCTCGCAGATCACGGACCGATGAATGCCAAGCAGTGAACGTCTGCGTTTGCTGTATGCGGTAAATCATGAATGACCGTATCCAGTTGGATACAGGAAGTCAAAGTGCTGATTTTGGTCGCCCCCCTATATTCTCAATCCGGTGGTGGGGGGAAACAGAGACAGACCAGGATCTGAGGATGAGCGAAACCGTAGTCTGTCCCCAGTCTTTGCGTACGCGGCGAAGAGGAGTCAGTGGATGTGTTCGAGGGGACGGACTGCGCGGAAACGTCGAGAGGGCGGGTACGGCACGCATAAAAAAGCCCGCGAGAGAGGCGGGCTTATTCAGGGCTGACCTTCAAAGGCAATCGGACTTGCTTATCTGAAAGTCAGTGATCGGAGCACTGCTTGAGTCATTGATTGTGTATTTGATCAAGAGCCCCGACTTCACGAACTGTCCTAGACCTTTTTCATCGCAGGATACAGAGGCCGCAAGAGCTTTTTTGTCTTTCGTAAATGCGTCGGAATCGATTTCATCTTTCGAGGTTTTTGTAAGCGTGTAGGAGATACGCATGATCCCGTCTTGATAGGTCACCGAATCAAGGCGAGTGTCATCGACCGTCTTCTGGGACTGGGCATTCATGATGAGCGCGGTCCCTTTAAGCTGGCGTTCTCGCTCCTCCTTTTTGTCTTCCGAAGCAGACCGTGCATGCCAGAGTTGAAGCAGGACAAAGAGTGAGATCATTACTGAAAAAAATAGGATAGGTCCGCGGTACTGCTTCAACTGAGATCTCCATGGCAAAAGGCTATCGGTTATTTGACCATGCCGTCCCCCTCATCTCAAGCCGGAAAAATGCCGATGATTGTTTGGTTGAAGAGGATCGAGGACAGACCACGACTATAAAAATCGTGGTCTGTCCTCGGCTCTCGGGTGGGTACAGACGCCAGCTCAGGTGTGTTTTTAAGATGGCTGGGTGGCAACATAGTGGCCTGGTGTGTTGCCATTGATTGGGACTTATATGAAAAAGGTAGTTTTGACTCTCTCGCTGGTCACACTGGCAGCCTGCATGCCTTATCAATCAGTGACCTCGCCAGATCCAAATTGGATGCGTCTGGGTGGAGATGAGCCTGAAGGTTATCCAAGGTCGTTTGTTGAGAACCTGAGCGGCAATTGCGCTCTGGTTACCGAGTCATGGTCTGAGGGACGAATCAATGGTCGTCTGCTGTGGACCAAGAAGCAGGCTCGAAAGGCTGTTACCTGCCCATAGGCGCCTGCGTAAGGGCTGGTTTCGCGCCGCTAAGAAGTGACAAACCACGATTCTGAGGCCGCTAGATTAATGCACGCACCTGGCCCGCCCTTGGCTCGTAGCAGCGAAGTAATGGTGCTAAATTCTGCGCGTCCAGCATGTGGGCCCATCTGGCTCGGCGGGATATTTAACTCCTCTCTCAACCGATTTTGTGGATATGGAAATTCAATGAACACATCCAAGCTTTCGATTGCGCTGTCCTGCGCGGTAGCTGTTTTGATGTTGAGCGGATGCGCTGCCTCTGTAAAAAGCGGCGGGACTGAAACGCTCGTCATTCAGGAGTCAGCCAAGCAGAACCTGATCGTAAACTTTCAAGGCAACAGCAAGGTTCAACAAAACGAGGACTGGCCTCGCTTGAAGCAAGAGTGGAATGACGCCCTGCAAGTCGAAGCAACTCGCGCCGGCTACAGCCTTAAAGAGGCTCAGGCATCAAGCCTCGAGGGCAAGGACGGTGTCGGTATCAAGATCAACGTAACCAATTTCCGTTACCTGACTCCAGGCGCGCGCTACGGAGCCGGGGTCATGGTGGGAAATGCGTGGGTCAATTCCAGTGCCGACTACTCGGACTTGAAATCGGGTCACCTGATTGGAACTCGCACCTATGACACGTCCTCGTCGGCTTGGGAAGGTGTCATGTCGGCTATGACCAAAGAGCAGGTCCAGGCTATTTCTCAGAAAATCATCAGTGACATCAAGAGCGCAAAAACCAAGTAATGCGATCCTGGATAACCGGCGTCATGAGTCGACGAATAAAGTGGGTTGCGGAAGAGCGCGGATGACTCAATGGAAAACACAGGGAGTCTGGAGCAAGGCGTGGACCTATGCGTTGTTGGTATTTCTCGTAGTGTTTTCCTTTTACTCCGTCGCGACCTGGCTGGGCGACGGCCCATCCAAGCCCAAGCGGGTCTTCAGCCCCGGCTTCATCGCGTTCTGCGCATTGGTGGCTGTGTTTGAGCTAATAGTGCTGAATCACTTCTATGGTGCGAGTAGATGAGGTGAGAGTTAAAGGATTGAGGGGACGCGGGGCAGGCCACGATTATGAGACGGGCTGATTACAGATGAACTCAAAATCGTGGTCTGTCCCCCTGTTTCCCACCTCACGCCCGGCTGCATCCCTCCAGCTTCACTCAATCCGGCTCCGGAACTTTTCCTTAAAATGATGTCAATTTGATAGCGTGTCGCGACGCTCAATAAAACAGGATCAACCAGTGCCAGGCTGTTTCCTGGCAGGCCCAGGAACGTATGAAATGAAAGTGATTCTTGCGATGGTATTGATGTTCAGCGGTTACGCCTTTGCCGGTTGTGGCAACATCGATGATCATGACCAGCGCGCTTATTGCAATGCCAGGGAAAGCGGCAGCAGTTGCGGGAACATTGATAATCACGATTTGCGTGCGGCGTGTAACGCAGAGCTGGGAGGCAGTTCCTGCGGCAACATTGATGATCATGACCAGCGTGCCTATTGCAATGCCAAGCAGGGCGGCAGCAGTTGCGGCAACATCGATAATCATGACTTGCGTGCGCGATGCAACGCGGAGACGGGTAGCAGTTCCTGCGGCAACATTGATGACCATGACCAGCGCGCCTACTGCAATGCCACCACCGGCAGCAGTAGTTGCGGGAATATCGACAATCATGACCTGCGCGTCCAGTGTGAGTCCGCGAAGCGCTGATTGGGGGCATCGGCGGGGGATGGGTAGGGAGCACCTGCATAGCGTTCTGCCGTGATGTATCTGCGTCGAAGCTGATGAAGCAACGCCCCCAGGGAGGGTTGATCAATGCCAAAGAAACTTCAGGAAAGCAAAGCAGCGACGGCTGCTGACATTGAGCGCTCCATCCAGGCACTGAACAAAATGGCGGAACGCCTCTGGGGCGATGGTCGGGAGGCTGAGGCGAAAGCCCTGCTCGATGCCTTGGATGCTTTAAACAGGGCGCTCGACAGGATCAGGATTGGGGAGAGTCGCAGGGTTCTTCATTGAAGCATGAAGGGAAATGGGTCACACCCACGATATGAAACGGGCCGATTACAAGGGGGCCAAAATCGTGGTCTTGTCCCTGGTTTCACGGCGTCGGCGTACCTTTGGCGCGCAAAGAAAAGCCCGACTGGGGAGGCCGGGCTAAAAGGGTTTCACTAGGAGCTGAGATGACCATAGGCGCTCGGCTGTGAAAGGGATGTGAAAGATTGCGTCCAGTACGAGTTTTATAATCGTGGTCTGTCCCTGGTTTCCTCTAATCCTGCCACACACATGGGCGCCCATTTGAACATCCAGAGTGTTGGGCCTGATGCCCGTGGGATGTTCAGTGGATATCGCGATTGCGCTGCAGCCACTCATCGACGGCTTCGCCGAGCGTTTTAGGTACGCCATCACGTATCCAGCCCATAAAGCCTCTATCAAATTTAAACTTCGCACCGCAGTGCTCCACCATGAATCTGCGGACGTTTTGTGTGTTTCGGTAATGCTTGCAAACTGGCGTATCTCTTGTGAGTTGATCACTGTGCCAATTAAAACTCATGGGGCAGGCTCCAAGCCGAGTGGTCTGATTTATGAGTTCATGGCATGGGATGCTTGGCGTCTGGCAAGCGGTATCCACACGTCCACGTACCCCTTCCCTTGGGAGGGTGCGAAATCAGGGCTGTACTGTTCGAACTCAGGCGCGTCGGCAAGCTCATATTCGGACTCAGGCAACCAGTGATTGAAAATGGTGAAGAACGTCTGATGGATCGTAGAGATATGGCCTTGGTGCCGAAACACGACATAGTTTTGCTGCGGCACCCTGAAATACCGAAATGCCGGAGGAAGGCCTTCTACGCAGGACACCTCAGTACCGGCAATGTACTCAAAACTGCCATCCGGTTCAGGATTACAGCACAGGCCATAGCTCCCGTTGTTTACCTGATTGGGTACCTGTCCCAGATAGGGGGAGAACGCTTGCCACAAGCCGACGATGCCTTCGTTCTTATCGAAGGTAAAACGATCCCCAAGACCTGCGATGAAAAACTCTGCTCTAGTTTCAAAGCAAGGTTCAGAGAGTGTTACGAGCTTCCTTTCTTTCATACGTAAAGGTTCCACCAGCGAGAGATGTTCATCCTCGTGCCCACGCACCTGCTTTGGAGTGAACCCAAACAGATCGCAGAAGGCGCGCGTAAAAGCTTCATGGGAACCGTAGCCAGCATCCAGCGCTACTTGCAGGATATCCGGCGCACCTTGACGCAAGGTCAATGCCGCTTGGCTCAAACGGCGTGCGCGGATGTAACGCATCACCGACCAGCCCGTCGACAACGCAAACAAACGGGCCAAGGCAAAAGGAGACATGTTGCAATGGCGTGCGACACGTCCCAGATCGAGTTGGGATCCCAGCTCCAGTTCGATGTACCACAGGGCCCTTTCGATACTCAGCATGACGAATCTCCATGAATGCTGAAGCGACGTTATCAAATGGATGGGGACAGCATTTGATCGTTCTTGCGGTTTCTGCTTTCCACGCCAGAGCAAATGAAAGATCTCCACTTCTCGTCACTATGGCTTATGAGGGCTCAACCGTGTGCTGCGAGCGCCATTGCCGCTAAAGGCTGGCTTCGAAATGAATTTACCGGCGGTCCGACCTTTTGGAATTGCTGTCACCCGGGGGACTCCACTCATAGAGAAATATGTATTTCTCAATTGCGGTGAACACCGCTCGAGGTAAATGGAATGACGTCGTTCGAAGAATTCAGGGCCACATCCCATGAGCTTCTCAAAGAGCTGGACGCTGCGACGATAAAAATGATGATGCTGGTTTCTGCGAAAGAGGTATCCGGTCCTTTTTGGGAGGATGCTGCCCAGCGGCATCATGATGCTGTAGATGCTTGGCATTCCTTTCTCAATATCCCTACGGATTTTGCTGCGAATTTGCCTCTTCCCTAAGGGGGGCAGAGGGAAAGGGTGGGGCGATTTCCTCTGTTCTTCCGCGCTGAAGGCGTCACGGTGGGGCAGTTATGCTCGGATGGCTACAGATTCAAAAAAACGGAGGCAGATCACGTGTATGAGGCGGGTCGATTACAGGTGAGCCTAGAGTCGGGGTCCCCAGCTTTTCGATTCGTCCTTCAGCACGATCCGGTGAGCTTTATGCACAGCCGGTCGAGGATCGCGCGCTCAAGGTCGGATCACCGTACGTGCTAGTAAGCCATCTGGCTTTTCCGCGTTGTCGTTATGACAACCAACCGACAGGGAGGTCATCGAATATACCTATCGGGAAAGTTCGCATGCCATTACTACCATTCCAATTTCAATCCGGTCAGTTTTGAAAGGGATTTCACCGATTTCTTGGAAACCGAAACCTTCATAGAATCGCCGCGCATTTGAGTTGGTCTTGAGTACGTCAAGCCACAGCAAGCGTTCTCCGCGCTCTATCGCTCGGCGGCAAATGAAGTGCAGGAGTTGTTTCCCATATCCTCGTCCTGCTTCGGACTTGAGAAAGTAGATTTTTTGTAGCTCCGCGCCCAATTCGCCAGTTAAAGGCGCAGGCGTTGACCAGTTAACTTTGGAAAAGCCTACGACTCTACCGCTTTCGTCTGAGGCTATAAGCCACAAATGGCAAGCGGGGGATTCGAGTGATTTGCCGAGCGAGGTAGGAGAAAAATCTTGATTAAGGAAGTCCTGAATGCCTGAGACAGACCAGATGTCCGAAAAGTGCTCTTGGTAGGTCTCACAGCCGATTTCACGTAGAACATCCAGGTCGGCTTTAGTTGCTTCGCGAATATTAACCACATTTCTCACCAGTTTATTTGTCAGGCTCCAACAACCATTCACTAAAAGCCCGTACCTCCATTTGCCGCTCCCGCCCCGGCACACACACCACCGTATACCGCGCACCCGCCAAGCGAACTTCAGGGCGATATTCAACCAGCTCCCCACGCGCAACAGCCTCAGTAACCAGCACATTGCTGGCAAGTACCAGCCCGTGCCCGGCGATCGCCGCCTGCAGGGCATGCTGCTCCTCGTCATAATGCCGGAAACGCGGGTTCTCCAGCCAGCCCAGGGTGCCGGCCTTGGCGCACCACGCAGGCCAGTCGATTGCCACCTTTGCACTGCTCAGCCACGGCACGTCGATCAGTTCGACGGGCGAGCCCGCTGCGGGCGGTTGCCAGCCGGGGCGGCAATAGACGCCAAAGTACTCGTCCAGCAAAGGCTGTTCGAATAGCTGTGGGTCAGGCGTGAAGAGGGCGCGGATCGCCAGGTCGATGCTGGCGTCACGCTGCAGGTCGACCACGTCGTTGCTGGTATGCAGCCTGACGTCGATCTCCGGGTACAACCGATGAAAATCCCCGAGCCGCGGTATCAGCCACAGGCTGGCGAATGCCGGAGTCGTGCTCACCACCAAGGACTGGGCAGTACAAGGCGGCGACAGCACCTGCAGGCCATGTTGGATATCAAGCAGGGCACGGTGCATGAAAGGCTGAAGGCGCTCGCCGTCGGCGCTCAGGCACACGCTTTGGCTGGATCGTTCGAACAGGCGCACGCCAAGGAAGGCTTCAAGGCTTTTGACCTGATGGGAGATCGCCGCCGGGCTGACGTTCAATTCCTGGGCCGCTGCCTTGAAGCTGCCCAGCCGTGCAGCGGACTCGAAGCCGCGCAAGGCGGTGAGGGGCAGTTTGGCGAACATGGGCGGGTAGGTTACTCAGGTTGAGCGTGGCTCAATTTAGCTCAATTGTGCGCGGGTGCTCAACTTGCCAGGCTGTGGTCTCCCACCTCGCTCCAGGAGCCCAGCGATGCAAGGCACGCCCCGTAAAATCCTTCAGGCCATCCTCTACGAAGCCGGCGGCGTGCTGTTCGTGGCCCCGGCACTCGCGCTGACCTACGAACAAGGGATGGGCTATTCAACTCTGCTGTCGCTGGTGATTTCTGCCGTCGCGCTGGCTTGGAACATGCTTTTCAATGGCCTGTTCGAGTGGTGGGAACGTCGCCAGCGCAGCCGCCATCGCAACTGGCAGCGACGGCTGCTTCACTCCCTGGGATTTGAAGGCGGCTTGACGTTGATCCTCACTCCAGTGATTGGCGCATGGTTGGGCATCAGCCTGTGGCTGGCGCTGGTGACCAACCTGGGGTTGTTCGTGTTTTTCTTTTTTTACGCGCTGGTTTTTCAATGGGGGTTTGATCGAGTGTTTGATGTTCCGCTTTCGGCGCAGGCCGATCAGACACTCGGTGTCTAACGTCAACACGCCTTGAATCAGTTGCTCAGAAGCTTGGGCGCATCTTGATGCACTGTTCGCTGTCGCTTTTTCCTGTTTTGAGGGTGGCCACTCTTTTGCCTTCATTTTGGTCGGCGCATGGGGTATTTTGATGCCCTCAAAAAAGGAGCTGTCATGGGTAAGCTGTTGTACGTAATCGTTTTAATCGCAGTAGCGGGATTCTGCTACAAATTCTACTCCGCTAACCAACAGGTGCAGCAAAACGCATTCAGCTGCCTGAAACTCCAGATGGCGGAGCAGGATAAGTGCTTTGAAGACGTCGGGCGCCAGGCTGCTAATCTGGAGAAGGCGGCCAAGGCTATGACTGGACAGAACTGATCTGTCGTTATAGGTGAGTCAAAAAGCAACTAAGGAACAGCGGGGGCGGACCAGAGCCCCCGATGTTCTTACATAATCCATCCCTTTTTCTCAAGCATTCAGAATTGCGCATTAGACCCAGCTGCTTGAAGTATGGATTTGCAATATGAAACGATGACCCTGTCGGCTTCATTCAGCGGACGTCCGCCTTTGGAAATGATACGTCCGTCAGGAAGTTGAGACCATGAGTCACTTTCGTCAAGGTTCATGTTTCGTTTGGCATATTCATTCAAGCGTTCCAGACACATGTAGGGGAGATCATTGGTAGTCAGCACGGCTGTAATGATTTTTTGAGTGGCGTCTGCCGTTATTTGGGACGTACCCTTTACTGGTGTTCCAATTTCCCCTGACGTTTTACCACTGACTGAATTGTTTCTGTTCTCATCGATAGCCTTCTTGAGCTCTGCTTCTTTTCCGGTTAATTCAGCTACCTTCGCTTTGGCTGCGTCAGAAGGTGTATCGGTTGCCGCTTTTTTTGCAGTCGCCAGCTCACTCTGAACGGCGGTCAACTCTTGCCGCTGGACTGCTAACCCTGCGACTGATGCGTTGCCGGAGGACGATAGATACACAGCCGGAGCAATTGCTCCCTGGTTAAGTTCTTCCACGGCTGCTAATGCCACCGAGTAGCGCTGGAGTCTTGCCAGGAAAAAATTATATTGTGCATCATCAAGCGTATCGTTCATGCGAGCTTCGCAGAGTCGATAAAACTCATCTCTGAAGAGCTGAATGTTCTTTGATCTGACGCCAATGTAGGCTGCCGAAGTTTGTACCGCGGCTGCCAATTCTGCCTTGGCTCTATCGCTCAGAGTGCCGGAGGCAGCGAGTTGAGCTGCATAGGCTTGCATTGCATCAGGGCTCGGTTCTGCACAAATGGTGTCGTTGCCGCTTATAATTGCTCTCTGGTTAATATCTATAAATACGGACTTTTGCCTTTCTTTGGCTATTTGAGGAAGCTGGAAGTCATGGGTTCTATAGATGCTATTCCAGTTTGCATTGCAGCCACTTAAGAGTAATGCAGCCATTATCAATGGTAGTGTTTTCATCTGCTGCTCCCTTGCATATTTTTTTGGATGTTGCTAAGGCTCAGAGTAGTCGGGCTTCTGTACGCTGCCATTCTTTTCAAGGGGGTTAAGGAGTTATTGGCGCGAGTGTTTAAAATGCTGACAGATATGTACCGCCTACTTAACACTTGGCTGGGTTTGGGAAGGTGTCGGCGCAAGTCGCCACGGAATTTATCGGTGGTCTGATCCTCTTGCCCAAGAGCACGATGAAGGATTGGACAGACGCATGGCAAAACAGTAGCGTTCACCCCCACAACTCAAAAACTCCAACATCAGGGATGGCTATGTCACTCAGACTCGTTTCGCTAATGGCGGCAGCATCCCCGTTGCTTGTGGGCTGTATCTTTGTTCCCATGGGGGAAGAAGAAAAGGCGAAGTATGCTGAATATCATCGCACTACCGAGTCTCCGGCAACCTACGAGGCCATGGATTGCGATACGTTATTGATTACTCAAAAAAGCTATGACCAGTATCCGACGCCGCGGACGGAAAAAATCAGGCAAGTGATTCATCAAGTGGTCGCTCAGCGAGACTGCTCCCGTAGCAGCGCAACTCAGCCAAGCGTCGCCGCCAATCCTGTTCCTACTGCGACGGCCGCGCCAGCCCCGATACCTGCCAAAAGCATTGCCGCTCCCATACCCGTTGCGGCTGGACATCTTGGGGCGCATCTGGGCTCGGTCACGCCTACCGTTGTAAAAAGCTTCGGTTTGCCTTCCGAGAAAGGGGTGCTGGTGTTTGGTCCGGAACCAGGCACCGATACCGAAAAAATGGGGCTCTTGGCGGGGGATATCATTTTGGAGATCGCTGGTGCGGCTGTGAACAGTCCTTCCGAGGTCACGGCCATCATCGGTCGCATGACGCCTGGAGACAGCGCCTTGATAAAGGTCTGGCGCTATCGGGCTGTGACTGACGTCAAGGTCGTCGTTGCCGATGGTAGTGCCGCTTCCCAACCTTTGTGAGCCTGGTGAACCCCGGGTGGTTGAACGTCTGTTGTGACGGTGCCTGAAGCGAATGAAAACCGCATGACCGGAGGGTTGACGCTCTTTCCAGCCCCAGAAACAACAAGCCCGCACACTCATGATGAGGTGCGGGCTCTTGATGACCCCAGCCTGCAATCAGAGACGCATGCCTTTGAACGGGTTCCAGCCTTGCTCGCCTTTCACTTCCTTGAGGTAGTAGGCGTAGTTGGCCATGAGTGCGTACATCATCGACAGGGCAATGCTCAGGCCTGTACTCAACGGCCGAGGAAACTCCATGCCGATGATTGCGAAAATCACGCTCAATGCGATATTGATCGCCAGGAAAATACCCAGCAGGGCGAGGTTTTTCTTCCAGAGGCCGAGGACGAACAGGTAGATAGGGCCGAAGAAAAACGCAATCACGTTGGCGTTGATGAGGATTTTCTTCTTGACGCCTGGCAGCGTCTTGACGGCTTCCTTGTAGCGCGGGTCGTTTGGTGCACCATAGGTTTCAAAGAAGTCAAAGCGTTCCTGCCACTTGGCGCTGTATTTACCCGTGCTTTGTACTTGTTCAGTTGTGCTCATTTTGCAAGGCTCCTGCTTTCCATTAGTAATTTTTCTTTCTTCCAAGAAATCCTGTGCTCTGTTTCTAGCGCATTGATTGCTTTGATCTTTGACAAAGGGCGCGAGTGAATCGCCTGAGGTGTTTATTTTGCCGTTTTATGGTCATTGGTGTGGAACATTCCGCACTGGCCACTTGAGCGGTCGCCTGGTCTGTGACGTGCTTCACTCTATTTTTTTCAACGGGGGCGCCGGCCGACTTTCAGGAGCGGCTGACGCTGTCTCCGTAGACACGGATCATGTCCAGCAGGTTCTTGACCCGCAACGGCAGGTTGCCGGCTGGATAGACCGCATGCATGCGCGGGTCTTCACCTGTGCTGGAGGTCAGCTTGTACTCGGGGAACACCCGCGCCAGGCGTCCCGCCGCCACTTCCGGCTCCGCCAGCCAGTCGGCCAGGCGGGCAATCCCGGCACCGGCCAGCGCAGCCTGGAACACCGCCGCGCCGGAACTGAAGCGAAACTTGGGGTGCACGCGAAAGCTGCCGGCCTGGCCCGGCCCACGAAAATTCCATTCCTTGAGAATCCGCGGTGCCGTGTGCAGGATCAATGCGTGCTGTTCCAGCGCCTCGATGGAAGCCGGCAGCCCGCATCGTTCCAGGTAGCCAGGGCTGGCGTAGAGGTAGCGCGAATAGCTCCACAGCGGGTAGCCGATCAGGTCGCTGGATTGTGGAAAGGCGCCGCGAATCGAAAAGTCCAGCTTGCCCTTGACCGGATCGACCGCCGCATCGGTGAAGATCACATCCACGCTGACATCGGGATAACGCTGGCTGTACTGGGCGATCAACCCGGGGATCACCGTGTGGGCGAAGGATTGCGGTGCGGAAAAGCGGATCCAGCCGGTGGCCAGGCCGCTGAGCCCGGCCAGGTCCTCGTCCGCCTCACGTTGCAGATCGAGCATTCTGTAGGCGTGGGGCAGTAGCCGCTCGCCGGCCTCGGTCAGCGTCACGGCATTGGCCGAGCGATTGAACAGCTTGACCCCGCTGCGTTCTTCCAGCCCTTGAATGGCGCGGGTCAGCGAGCTGGGGGAGCGCCCCAGGCTGCGGGCTGCGACGACAAAGCTGCGCTTGCGGGCCACCGTCGCAAAGGCTTCAAGATCAGCCAACATATCCAGCGCCACCGGCTACCTCATTGCACTTTTCACAATATGACATTGCAACACAAAAAAGCCCTTTCCGTTAGCCTTCCCGCTCTCAGCACAAGGACGTAGCTAAACAGGAGCGATGGATATGTCGACGCTGGATGAAACACTCAGAAAAGCAACCGCTCTTGCGGGTGAAGCGACCCACGAATGGCGGGTGCCAAAAGCCCCCCTCTCGACCACCCACCCCTTTATTGCCAGAGCCTGATTCAATGTTCGATATCGTCCTGCTATGTGTCTTCGCCTTCGCCGCCGGCCTGATCGATGCGGCCGTCGGCGGCGGCGGCCTGATCCAGATCCCGGCACTGTTCAATGTGCTGCCCAGCGCCCAGCCCGCAGCGCTGCTCGGCACCAACAAGGTCGCGGCGGCCTGCGGCACGGCCTTTGCTGCGCGCTCGTTCGTGCGCAAGGTGGTGATCGACTGGAGCCTGGTGGTTCCTGCCGCTGGCGCGGCCTTTGTCATGGCCTTCGCTGGCGCGGCGACGGTATCGATCGTGCCGCAGGCACTGATGCGCCCGGCGGTGTTGGTGCTAATCATATTGATGGCGATCTACACCTTCTGGAAAAAGGACTTCGGCAGCCTGCACAAGCCCATGCGCATCGGCACCAAGGAGAAGCTGCTGGCGGTACTGATCGGTGGCGCCATCGGCTTCTACGACGGTTTGTTCGGACCGGGCACCGGCAGCTTCCTGATCTTCCTGTTCATTCGCTGCTTCGCCTTCGACTTCCTGCACGCCTCGGCGTCGGCCAAGCTGGTGAATATCGCCACCAATGTCGCGGCGCTGCTGTTCTTTATCCCGAGCGGCAACGTGCTCTACTTGGTAGCGCTGCCGATGGCGCTGTTCAATATCTTTGGCGCGCTGACCGGCACCTGGCTGGCGGTGCGCAAGGGAGTGCCCTTTGTCCGCGCGCTGTTCCTGGTGCTGCTGGTGATCCTGATCAGCAAGCTGTCCTATGACCTGATCTCGGCGGGTTGAGTTGCCCATTGCCCCGCCAAAAAGTGTTCGGCAAGCAGATTCAGCCCCATACTCTCGGTTTTTGCCCTGCAGATATTCAGAAGAGGCCCTGTTTTGTCGAATGTTGAACCCCACCTGCACGCGCTGACGTTGAATCACATCTACGACGGTTTCAAACAGCTGATCCCCATCTCTCTTTTCGTCGTCGTGTTCGGCGTTGCTTTCGGCCTGGCGGCTGCGCAAACGGGCTTGAGTGATACGTCAGCGGTGCTCATGAGCACGCTGGTTTTTGCCGGCGCTTCTCAATTTGCCGCGCTGGACCTATGGGGCCAGCAAGTGCCGGTCGTTCCGCTGATGATCACCGTCTTCGCCATCAACGCCCGGCACTTATTGATGGGCGCGACGCTTTACCCGTGGCTGCGGGAGCTGCCCGTTGCCAAGCGCTACGGTGTCATGCTGGTTGTTTCGGACGCCAACTGGGCCATGGCGATGCAGGCGTTCAGTCGTGGCAAGCCGGGGCTCGGGCTTTTATTCGGCGGCGGCATTGCACTCTGGGTCGCGTGGATCCTGGGCAGTTGGCTGGGGCTTCATTTTGGCAGCGCCATTGAGAACCCGGTCAGTTTCGGGCTCGATATGGTGATGGGCTGTTTCTTGTTGGCGATGGTCGTCGGCGGGAAGAAAAACCTGCGCATGTTCATCATCTGGACCGTGGCGGCCTGCTCATCGCTGTTGGCTTACTGGTACTTGCCGGCGAACAGTCATGTCGTGGTCGGCGCTTTGGCGGGGGGCATTCTGGGCGCGCTGTGGATGGAGAAAAAACAATGAGCATTGAAACGGCGGGTTACGGCACCCTGGTTGTCATATTGATAATGGCCGCAGTGACATTGGCGACTCGGTGGGGCGGTGTTTTCGTGATGTCGTTCGTGCCGATCAACTATCGGGTGCAGCAGTTCATCACGGCCATGTCCGGTTCGGTGTTGGTGGCGGTGTTGGCTCCGCTGGCGGTTAAAGGTGACAACGGCGCGCGCCTGGCTTTGCTGACCACGGCAATCGTCATGCTGACACTGAAAAAACCGCTACCGGCAATTGCGGCCGGCATACTTGCAGCTGCTTTAGCCAGGCAGTTCTGAAAGGTCGAGTCGCCCGCGAACAAGCGAGCGACGAAACCCCGTCAACACCCAGGTCAAAAACTCAGCGCCGCCGCTTCCCCAAACGAGTGATCCTGTACACCCGTCATGAAGTGCAGCGACATCTCCTGTGGCGCCTCGATGGGTGGAATTTCAAAACTCCCCACCACCTGACCCTGAAGCGCACTCAGCCGCATCGACTCTTCTTCCTTTAACTTTGCCATTCTCGCGTGATTCGCTGCGATTTCGTTGAGAGTTGACACGGTACATCTCCGTTTGCTGACCAAGCATTGATTAATTTGCCGCCGCGTCAGAATTACGTCGTTCTTGGCTGCTGAGACAGGCCAGTGCAAACCCTGAGCCAGACGTGGCCGCCTGTTGGCCCCGATACTCGACAGGTGACGAATGGCGGACAGACGTGCATTGACGTCGGCAACGTTGCAACCATGCCTCAACAATAAGTCACTGATAATACAATCCGGCCCCCCCGATAGGGTCAGTCGGTCTCGGCGTTGTAGACGCTTGATCGGTATGTCGAATGCCTGTGCAGCACAACCACTGCGGCTCCGATCAGACTGGTGGCAACCGCCAACAGCAGAATCACCTGCTGCGTTCCAACCGGCGCGGCCAGCACCGCGACCAGCAGGCCCGCGAGCGGTTGCGACAGGTTGTTGAGCAGTGTGATGACGCCGACGGTCTTGCCGAAGTCCTGGGGCGGAATGACTTGCTGGCGGAGGGTGCGGAAGTAGACGTTGAACATTTTGTCGAAACCGACAATCAGCAAGAAACCGACGACGTAGCCCCCTGTGTTCGGACTGAGGGCGGTGATGAAGGCGCCGACGGCAATCAGCGTGTAGGAGAGGGCACCCAGTAGTTTCAAGGGCAAGGTGACCCGAGCCAGGAGAAACAGGATGAGGATGGTGGTGACGGCACCGGCTGCCTGTAAACCTGCGTAGTCATCCTTGCCGGCGCCGTAATGGCCGATGACCATGGCCGCCGAGGTGGCGAGGGTGACGCCGATGATCAGGTTGACGCCCACTGCCAGGCTGATGATCTTTTTCAGTTCCGCCAGGTTGCGAATGTGGCCTAAGGCAATGCGCAGTGGGTTCAGCCAGAGATCGTGATGTTGCTCGAAGGTTTCCACGGTGACCGAACTGATGCGCTGCCAGTACAGCATCGCCAGGTCCGCCAGCAGGAACAGCCCGGCAATCGCCAGCACCACCCAGTGCCACGCCCACACCTCAAGCAGCAGCGCAGCGATCAGCGGGCCCAGTACCAAGCCGGTCTGGTCGGCGATTTGCGAGTAGGACAGGGTCTTGGTGTAGGTGTAGTGCTTGAAGATGTACGGCATCACCACTTCGCGGGCCATGATGCCCTGCGTGGTCAGCACGCCGCACAGGGCCGAGAGCGCGACGATCCAATAGATACCGCCGAAGACACCATAGAGCACGACCGTCACCCCGCAGGCGACGGCGCGATAGACCTGGCTGATGTGCAGGATGCGAATCGGCGAAAACTTGTCGCACAGCGCGCCGCAGATCGGGAACGCCAGGTAGCGTGGCAAGGACTCGACGAAGAACGCCAGGCCTGCCCAGGCGACGCTGTTGGTGGTCTGGAAAACAATCAGCGGGACGATGAACAGCAAAATCTGGTCGGCCAACCGGGAGAGGAACATCGAGACGAAAAAAGCCAGGTAATCCTTGCGCATGAAACTCCTTGATTGCTGTGTTCAGGTGTTATCCGGTCCAGGCAAACGGCGCTCAGCGTGATATGGAACTAATATCACCGTTAGTCTCTATATCTTTACAGGGGTCATCCCTTTTTTGAGAGAACTGCCATGTTCAAATCGCGCTCGTTGGTTGCTGCAGTGACCTGTTTCGCCCTGGCGGCTGGCCCTGGCATTGTTGTCGCGGACCCGGGCAACGGCAAGGGAAACGCTCAATTCGATCAAGGTCCTGGCCACGGACAGGGAGGCAAAGGCGGGCAGGGCAACAAGGGCGGCCAAGGAAATCCCGGTAACAAGGGTAACCAGGGCGGCAAAGGCAACCAAGGTGGTGGCGGCGGCGATTGGCATAACGGCCCGAGCCTCGACCGCAGCGGCATCCTCGGTGTGATTGGCGGTTATCGCGATTACTGGAGCCCCGGCCCGGCGTTGCCGCCAGGCATCCAGAAAAATCTTGCACGAGGCAAGCCGTTGCCACCCGGTATCGCCAAAAAGCTCGATGGGCGACTGCTGGGGCGGTTGCCGCACTATGACGGCTATGAGTGGCAACAGGTCGGCACGGACCTGATCCTGGTGGCGATCGCCACTGGCATCATCTATGAAGTGCTCAATGGTGCGTTCGACTAAGTCGGAGTAATGCCAATCAGTTAAGCAAAATGCCTGTGGGAGCGAGTATGACCGGGAGAGCCAGGCCGGCCGCAAGGCCGCCTCGCGAGCAAGCTTTGCTCCCACAGATCTGACGGGTGTATGACCGGGAGAGCCAGGTCGGCTGTCAGGCCGCCTCGCGAGCAAGCTTTGCTCCCACAGGTCTGATGGGTGTACGACCGGAAGAGTCAGGCCGGCTCTAAGGCCGCCTCGCGTCGGACGTTGATCGCGGCGGGCCCACGGAGCAATGCCTTCGTTCAGGCATGCCGAGCCTAAGCGAGGCACCGAGTGGTGGGGCATGTAGCGCTTTGGTTACTTTCGACTGGGCCGGCTTCCGGGCTTTTCGAAAGTGACTCGCCGTCAGGGCGAAACCCTAAGTGGCCGTTACCGCGAAAACGGATATGTACTCAATCAACAAGAGCCAGCCCACTCCCACAGGTTTCGTATCAGCTTTCCAGTTGCCGCAAGCGTTTGTACAAGGTATTGCGGCTGACCCCCAGCCGTCGCGCCAGGTGTGAAATATTCCCGCCCACTGCCTGCAACTGACGGTTCAGGTCCTCGGCATCGTTCAGGTCCACCGTCAGCGGCTCAGGCGTTTCCACCGGTTCCATTTCAAGGTCGACAAAGAAGTCGTCGGGCAGGTGTTCCGGGCGGATCGGCTGCTCCTCGGCCATTGCCAGGGCCACTTGCAGCACGCTGCTGACCTGTCGCAGGTTGCCCGGCCATGGATGGCGCTCGAACAGGTCCAGTACCTCGCGGCTCAGGCCGGCCCATTGGGTCGGTTCGCGGTGGTGTTCCCACAGGCGTTTGAACAGGGCCTGTTTATCGCTGCGTTCGCGCAGCGGTGGCAGTTCCAGGGTCAGGCCGCCGATGCGGTAGTACAAGTCTTCGCGAAACCGCCCCAACTGCACCTGTTCACGCAGCGAGCGGTTGGTGGCGGAGATGATGCGGATGTCCACCGGGAACAGCTCCGCGCTGCCCACCGGCTGTACGCAACGTTCCTGCAAGACTCGCAGCAGCCGGGCCTGGGTCGGCAGGGGCATGTCGCCGATCTCGTCGAGGAACAGCGTGCCCCGGTCGGCCTTGCGGATCAGGCCGATGCTGCCTTTCTGATTGGCGCCGGTGAAGGCGCCTTTTTCATAACCGAACAATTCCGACTCCACCAACTCGGCGGGGATCGCTGCGCAGTTGACGGCAATGAACGGCTGCTTGCAGCGCGAACTGGCCTGGTGCAGGGCTTTGACGAAGACCTCCTTGCCAACGCCGGTCTCGCCGTGGATCAGCAGCGGAATGTCCTTCTCCAGCAAGCGCTCGGCCTGGCGCACGGCTTTCTCCACGCGGCTGTCACCGAAGTGCAGGGTGTTGAGGCTGATGACATGGGAGGCAGGAGCCGAGGTCGGCATGGGCGCGGGCTCGGTAAAGACCCGCGCCTTGATAGACACCTGGCTCGGGCGCCTGAGCAAGCACTGGAAACGATTGCTGCCGGACGCTTGCAGGGCGAACGGCAGGCCGTCGGGCTGGTTCAGCAGTTCCAGCAGCGAGACCTTGAACAGGCTTTCGATGCTGACCCGCGACAGGCTCAGGCCCAGCAGGTTGTCGGCCCGACGGTTGGCGGACAGGACCTGGCCGCTCTCATCGAAGATCAGCAGCCCGGCCCATTGGCTGTCGAGGTTGTTCAGGCCGGTGTTGAAGGTCAGTTGAAAGTGTTCACCGCGAAACAGGTTGAGGATCAGCCGGTTCTCCACGGTCTGGCTCATCATCTTGACCATGCCCAGGGTATGGGAGGGCGGCAGGTAGCTGTCACTGGAGACGTCCAGCACGGCGATGACCTTGCGCTCGGCATCGAAGATCGGCGCGGCGGAGCCGGTCATGAAGCGATTGGCCTTGAGGAAGTGTTCATCGTGCTCGATGTGCACCGCCTGTTCGCAGGCCAGCGCGGTGCCGATGGCGTTGGTGCCGGTGCAGCGCTCCATCCAGCTCGCCCCGGCGCTGAAGCCATGGGCCAGTTTCGGTTCGATGAAGCGCTGGGTGCCCCAGGAGGTCAGCACTTGGCCCTGGTTGTCGGCCAGCATGATCAGGCAGTTGGAGTTGCTCAGGATGTTTTCGTAGTACGGCAGGACTTCCTGGTGGGTGGTCTGCACCAGTGAATGCTGGCTCTCCAGCAACTGGGCGATGCCTTGGGCGGGCAACTGGTCGAAGGCCGGCACGCTTTGATGGTTCAGGCCGAAGGCACGGCAACGGGACCAGGAGGCCTGGATGATTGCCTCGTGAGACAAGGCTGGAGCAGGTGCGGCCATGGGGCACTCTCGCAGGAGCTGTTTTTATTGTTGTGGCAAGTCTCGCACAGACTCCTTGTGCTGGGGCAGATCCAAACACTACTTAAATTGGCTCGCTCCCACTGGTTCAGTGTTGTTCAAAATTGTTCATTGTCAACCCGCTCGTTGTTCAGTTGTTCATTCCTGATTGTTCACTTGTGTTCATCAACGAACGTCTTTTTCCTACGGATAAATAGAAATTTTAAACAGATCAATAGGTTGTGGTTTCTGGCACGGCTTTCGCTTTCTAACTCGGGTCGCTTGACTCCAATAATAAAAAGGCCGAGCCATGTCATTAAAGCTTGAGCACATCTGTCGCACCGTCGAAGGCCAGACCTGGATCGACGATGCCAATCTGAGTTTCGAACCCGGATCCTTCAACGTTTTGCTGGGCCGTACATTGTCCGGCAAGACCAGCCTCATGCGCCTGATGGCCGGGCTGGACAAGCCCGACAGCGGCCGCATCCTGATGAACGGCGTCGACGTCACCAAGCGCCCGGTGCGGCTGCGCAACGTGTCGATGGTCTATCAGCAGTTCATCAACTACCCGACCATGACCGTTTTCGAAAACATCGCCTCGCCGCTGCGCCAGGCCGGTGTGTCCAACGAGGTGATCCAGAGCAAGGTGCTGGAAACCGCCAGGATGCTGCGCATCGAGAAATTCCTGCAGCGTCACCCGCTGGAATTGTCCGGCGGCCAGCAGCAGCGCACGGCCATGGCCCGGGCCTTGGTCAAGGACGCCGAACTGATCCTGTTCGACGAGCCGCTGGTGAACCTGGACTACAAGCTGCGTGAAGAGCTTCGCCAGGAAATGCGCGAATTGTTCCAGGCCCGCCACACCATTGCCGTTTACGCCACCACCGAGCCCAACGAGGCGTTGGCCCTGGGTGGCACCACCACGATCCTGCATGAGGGCCGGGTGATCCAGAGCGGCAAATCGTCCTCTGTGTATCACCAGCCGCAAACCGTGCTGGCCGCCGAATTGTTCTCCGAACCACCGATCAATCTCATGCCGGGACGCATCGCCGGCAACGAGGTGAGCTTCGCCAATTTCGTGCACTTCCCGCTGAACGTCGACCTGCGCCCGGTGGGCGAGGGTGAGTTCCGTTTTGGCGTGCGCCCCAGCCACATTTCCCTGGTGCCGAGCAACGACGACGACCTCGAACTGGCCGTGACCGTCGAGGTGGCCGAGATCAGTGGCTCGGAGACCTTCCTGCACGTGCGCAACGAGCATTTCCTGCTGGTGTTGCACTTGCCAGGGGTGCATGAGTACGACGTGGATGCGCCGATTCGCATCTACATTCCGACCCATAAACTGTTTGTCTTCGACGCCCAGGGCAAGCTGGTCCAAGCCCCAGGGCAGCGTATCGCGAGGGTTGCCTGATGGCCGAAATTCGTTTGCAGAACCTCGCCCACAGCTACACCAGCACGCCGGCGGGCCCCGAGGATTATGCGATCCGCGAGATGAACCACATCTGGGAGCAGGGCGGCGCCTATGCACTGCTCGGGCCTTCGGGCTGCGGCAAGTCCACGTTGCTCAACATCATTTCCGGACTGCTGAGCCCTTCCGAAGGGCAGGTGATGTTCGACAGCAAGGTCGTCAACGAGCTGACCCCGGAGCGCCGCAACATTGCCCAGGTGTTCCAGTTCCCGGTGGTGTACGACACCATGACCGTGTTCGACAACCTGGCATTCCCGCTGCGCAACCAGGGCATGGCCGAGGCGAGGATCCACACCAAGGTGCAGGAAATCGCCGAGGTCCTGGACCTGCAGAACCTGTTGGACAAAAAGGCCCGCAACCTCACCGCCGACGAAAAACAGAAAGTCTCCATGGGCCGCGGGCTGGTGCGCGACGATGTGTCGGCGATCCTGTTCGACGAGCCGCTGACGGTGATCGACCCGCACCTGAAATGGAAACTGCGGCGCAAGCTCAAGCAGATCCACGAGCAGTTCAACATCACCATGGTCTACGTCACCCACGACCAGTTGGAAGCCTCGACGTTCGCCGACAAGATCGCCGTGATGTACGGCGGCCAGATCGTGCAATTCGGCACGCCTCGGGATTTGTTCGAGCGCCCCAGCCACACCTTTGTCGGCTACTTCATTGGCAGCCCGGGGATGAACCTGATCGAGGTCACGGCGCAGCCCGGTGGCGTCGGCTTCGGCTCGACTCACTTGCCTCTGTCCGAAACCTTGCAACGTCGGGTCGCCGAAGCCCAGGGCAAAAGCCTGAAGGTCGGTATCCGTCCCGAGTTCGTGCATGTCTGGGACGGCCCTTACGACGATGCGATGCGCGCTGACGTGGTCCACGTCGAAGACCTGGGCACCTACAAGATCCTGACCCTCAACCTCGATGGCGTACCGCTGAAAGTGCGCCTGGCCGAAGACAAGCCAGTGCCCGAAGGCACCGCGTACATCAGTTTTCCGGGCCAATGGCTGATGGTCTATGCCGATGAATACCTGCTGGAACCGTTGAGTGAGGTGCAGCCATGAACAAGGTGCAGAACAACAAGGCCTGGTGGCTGGTATTGCCGGTGTTCCTGCTGGTGGCCTTCAGTGCCGTGATCCCGATGATGACCGTGGTCAACTATTCGGTGCAGGACATCTTCGACCAGTCCAGCCGCTACTTCGTCGGCGCCGACTGGTACAAGCAGGTGCTGCTCGATCCACGGCTGCACGACTCGCTGCTGCGCCAGTTCATCTACTCGGCGTGCGTGCTGCTGATCGAAATCCCCCTGGGCATCGCCATCGCCCTGACCATGCCGACCAAGGGCAAATGGTCGTCCCTGGTGTTGATCATCCTGGCGATCCCGCTGCTGATTCCCTGGAACGTGGTCGGCACCATCTGGCAGATTTTCGGCCGCGCCGACATCGGCTTGCTGGGCTCCACCCTCAATGGCCTGGGCATCAACTACAACTATGCGGCCAACACCATGGACGCCTGGGTCACCGTGTTGGTGATGGACGTCTGGCACTGGACTTCGTTGGTAGCGCTGTTGTGCTACTCGGGGCTGCGGGCGATTCCGGACGTGTACTACCAGGCCGCGCGGATCGACCGGGCTTCCAGCTGGGCGGTGTTCCGGCACATCCAGTTGCCGAAGATGAAGAGCGTGCTGCTGATCGCCGTGATGCTGCGCTTCATGGACAGTTTCATGATCTACACCGAGCCGTTCGTACTCACTGGCGGCGGGCCGGGCAACGCCACCACGTTCCTCAGCCAGACCCTGACGCAGATGGCTATCGGCCAATTCGACCTGGGCCCGGCGGCGGCGTTTTCCCTGGTGTACTTCCTGATCATTCTGTTGGTGTCCTGGCTGTTCTACACCGCCATGACGCACTCCGACGCCAACCGTTGAGGCCCGCACGATGAGCAAGAGAAAGCTGATACCCCTGCTGATCTACATCCTGTTCCTGCTGGTGCCCATCTACTGGCTGCTGAACATGTCGTTCAAGAGCAACACCGAGATCCTTGGCAGCCTGACTTTGTGGCCGCAGGATTTCACGTTCCACAACTACAAGGTGATCTTCACCGACCCGAGCTGGTACACCGGTTACCTCAACTCGCTGTACTACGTGAGCCTGAACACGGTGATTTCCCTGTGCGTCGCGTTGCCGGCGGCCTATGCGTTTTCCCGTTACCGGTTCCTGGGGGACAAGCACCTGTTCTTCTGGCTGCTGACCAACCGCATGGCCCCACCGGCGGTGTTCCTGCTGCCGTTCTTCCAGCTGTATTCGTCCATCGGGTTGTTCGACACCCATATCGCCGTGGCCCTGGCCCACTGCCTGTTCAACGTGCCGCTGGCGGTGTGGATCCTCGAAGGGTTCATGTCCGGGGTGCCGAAAGAAATTGACGAGACCGCCTACATTGACGGCTACAGTTTCCCCAAGTTCTTCACCAAGATCTTCATTCCGTTGATCGGCTCCGGCATCGGTGTCACGGCATTCTTCTGCTTCATGTTTTCCTGGGTCGAGCTGTTGCTGGCCCGGACGTTGACCTCGGTGAATGCCAAGCCGATCGCGGCGGTCATGACCCGTACGGTGTCGGCGTCCGGTATCGACTGGGGCGTGCTGGCGGCGGCGGGGGTGTTGACCATCCTGCCGGGCATGCTGGTGATCTGGTTCGTTCGCAACCACGTGGCCAAGGGCTTCGCCCTGGGCCGAGTCTGAGGAGTCGATGATGGAATGGATGAATTGGACCGTCCCCACGGCGGTATTTTTCGGGGTTATCGCCTTGTTTCTGGCAGGCATGACCACCTGGGAGTTGCGTTCGCCGAGCATCCCTCGGCGTGGTTTCCTGCCGATTACCACGACCCGTGGCGATCGGTTGTTTATCGGTCTTCTCGGTAGCGCCTACCTGCACCTGCTGGTAATCGGCGCCACCGACTGGAGCATCTGGATAGCGTTCGCGTTGTCTTGGGTGTGGCTGTTGGCAGTGATGCGGTGGGGCTAGTCGCGAAGGTTCGCCGATCAGGCTCTTAAACCCAAACAGGAGGTCTCTATGTTCAATAAAAACAATAAGCTGCGACATAGCGTTTCATTGGCAGCCATGCTGGCACTCAGCGGGCTGAGTGCTGCGGCCTGGGCCGACGCCTATGAAGACGCCGCAAAAAAATGGATCGGCAGTGAATTCAAACCGTCGACCTTGACGCAAGACCAGCAGCTTGAAGAACTCAAATGGTTCATCAAGGCATCCGAGCCGTTTCGCGGCATGAAGATCAACGTGGTGTCGGAAACCCTCACCACTCACGAATACGAGTCCAAGGTACTGGCCAAGGCCTTTACCGAAATCACCGGGATCCAGTTGACCCACGACCTGCTGCAAGAAGGCGACGTGGTGGAGAAGATGCAGACGGTGATGCAGTCGGACAAGAACATCTATGACGGCTGGGTCAACGATTCGGACCTGATTGGTACGCACTTTCGCTACGGCAAGACCGAATCGATCACCGACCTGATGGCCAACGAAGGCAAGGCCTACACTTCGCCAACCCTGGACATCAAGGACTTCATCGGTATTTCCTTCACCACTGCGCCGGACGGCAAGATCTATCAGTTGCCCGACCAGCAATTCGCCAACTTGTACTGGTTCCGTGCCGACTGGTTCGAGCGTCCGGAGCTGAAGGCCAAGTTCAAGGAGAAATACGGCTACGAGCTGGGCGTACCAGTGAACTGGTCGGCCTATGAAGACATCGCCAAGTTCTTCTCCGAAGACGTCAAGGAAATCGACGGCAAGCGTATCTACGGTCACATGGACTACGGCAAGAAAGACCCCTCCCTGGGCTGGCGCTTCACCGATGCCTGGTTCTCCATGGCTGGCGGCGGCGACAAGGGCCTGCCCAACGGTCTGCCGGTGGACGAGTGGGGTATTCGCGTCGAAGACTGCCATCCGGTCGGCTCCAGCGTCACCCGTGGCGGCGATACCAACGGCCCTGCAGCGGTGTTCGCCACCACCAAGTACGTGGACTGGTTGAAGAAGTACGCGCCGCCGGAAGCGGCGGGCATGACCTTCTCCGAATCCGGCCCGGTACCGTCCCAAGGCAACATCGCCCAGCAGATTTTCTGGTACACCGCGTTTACCGCCGACATGACCAAGCCGGGCCTGCCGGTGGTGAACGCCGATGGCACGCCGAAATGGCGCATGGCACCTTCGCCACGTGGTCCGTATTGGGAGCAGGGCATGAAGCTGGGGTATCAGGACGTGGGTTCCTGGACATTCATGAAGTCCACGCCTGAGAAACAGAAACTCGCGGCCTGGCTCTATGCGCAGTTCGTGACGTCCAAGACCGTGTCGCTGAAGAAGACCATCGTTGGCCTGACGCCGATTCGTGAGTCGGACATCAACTCCCAGGCGATGACCGACCTGGCGCCGAAACTCGGTGGCCTGGTGGAGTTCTACCGCAGCCCGGCCCGCGTGCAATGGACCCCGACCGGGACCAACGTGCCGGACTATCCGCGCCTGGCGCAGCTGTGGTGGAGCCACATCGCCGAAGCCGCCAGCGGCGAGAAGACCCCGCAGCAGGCCCTCGATGGCTTGGCCAAGGACCAGGATGCGATCATGACGCGCCTGGAACGCTCCAAGGCCCAAGCCACCTGCGCCCCGAAAATGAACCCCGAGCGCGACGCGCAATACTGGTTCGACCAACCGGGTGCACCGAAGCCGAAACTGGCGAACGAGAAGCCTAAAGGTGAAACCGTGAGCTACACCGAGCTGTTGAAATCGTGGGAGGCAGCACGCAAGTAAAGCCCCAAGCGTGAAAACGAACGGCACCGAAAGGTGCCGTTTTTTTTTTGCGTGCGCTTGCACAGTTTTTCCGCGTCGCTCACAGACCTCGCGTACACCACAAATCCCTTGCTCGCGAAGGCGGTGGCACATTCAGCATTGATGCAAGCAGACCCACCGCTATCGCGAGCAAGCTCGGCTCCCACAGGGATCGGCAGTGAGCACTGATCCTGTAAACAACCAAAGAACTGTGTGGAGGGCGATCTGTGGGAGCAAAGCTTGCTCGCGATAGCGGTGTGACAGTCAATGAAGGTATTGGGTGTCAGCCGGGGACCTGTGCGTTAGCCGGCCTTGGCCGAGCTTACCTGGGGGCGTTCGGCCATGGGCGATGGCTTGTTTTTCATCAACGTGTCCAGCGCTTGCCGGTAGTTTTTGCCCGCCAGGCTCATGCTGTTGTTATGCGTGGCCCCCGGCACCAGCAGCAGGCGCTTGGGCTCCCGGGCGGCGTTGAACAGTTGCTCGCTGAAGCGCGGCGGTACGTAGCGATCGGCAGAGCCATGCACCACCAGCAGCGGCATGTTGATCTCGCCGATTTTGTCGATGGAGTCGAATTTCTGCGACAACAACCAGCGCACCGGCAGGGACGTATTCGCCATCGCGGTGGCGACATCGCCCAGGGAGGTGAACGTGGATTCGATGACCAGGCCTCGGACCTGGGCAGCACCATTCTTCGCGGCCTCCTGGCCCAACTGCGCAGCGAGATCCACCGCGACGGCACCGCCCAGAGAATGACCGTAGATCAGCCGCAGGGCCGGGTCCGGTTGCAGTACCTTGAGACGTTCCCAGGCGATGCGCGCATCTTCATAGACGCTGGCTTCCGACGGCAGATCCCCATGGCTTTTGCCAAAGCCACGGTAATCGATAGCCAGCACCGAATAGCCCAGCGCCCTCAGTTGCTGGATACGAAACAACTGGCCGGTCAAATTCCAACGCACACCGTGCAAGTACAGGATGGCCGGCGCATTCTTGCGTTCGGCCGGCCACCACCAACCGTGGATATTTTCCCCGGCCTTGAAGCTCTTGGGCTTGAGATCGAATTCCTGCACGCCGCTGGGAAGCCCACTGAACCAGCTCGCGGTCCCCGGCTCGATGCGAAAGACCAGCTCGCGTTCCTTATGCTGCAGCACTGCACAGCCCACCGGCAGCCCGACCACCATTGCGCTCATGACAAGGAAGGCCAGCCAGCGCCGCCGAAGGCGAGAGAATAAAGGTAAAGGCATCGACGCAATTCGCTACTCGAAACTGAAGATGCCTTGTAGCAGATTCTCCGAAAGCGGCGCAGGGATTTCGGACGGTCGTGGCGAGGTAGCAAACGCCCTCGCCACAGGTATACACCGCGTCCCTGTCAGTGCACATCCCCATACTCAACCAGCGTCAATACCTGCGCGGTCCGGCCGTACGCGACCTTGGGCACGCCCGCCAGGCGCTTGTTCAGTACTTGGGTCAACGACTCGCCTGGCCTCAGGCTGGCATCGCCAAAATCCTCGTCCAGTTGCATCGGATGCACGATGACCTCAAGCGAGCCATATGCCGGTGGCGCGGCGTAGTCCAGGTCGGCCGGGGTGCAAACGTAGTCCGCTGTCGCACCGCACAGGCTGCGAATGCGCCGGTTGAACAGGGTTTTGAAGATACGCTTGGGCGGGGTCAAGTTCGCCCCCAGGTTGCGCGCCAGGCGCATGGGCACGCCTTGCCTGGCGGCGAAGCGGGCCACCAGTTCGCCGATGGGCCAGATGTTGTGCACATGTTGATGGGAGTCGAGATGGCTGGGACGCAGGCCGCGGTCCAGGCAGTGTTGCCATTGCGCCTGCAGTTCATCTTCCACTGCCGCCAGATCCTTTGAACCCAGGCGCAGGCAATAACGCGACAGGTTCAGGTCGAACTGGCCATTGGCGTCGCAAAAAACCGGGCGCGAGGTGATCGCCTGGCCCAACGGCGGGCCGTAGCTGAGGTTGAAATGCAGGCCAACGTGGCCGTTGAGCAGCGGTTGCCGGGCCATTTCACACGCCTGCTCGAAACCCGGCATGTTGGCCATGGCCGTGGCCGAACTGATCACGCCGGTCTCGAAGGCCCGCAGGATCAGCGCGTTCTCACTGAGGCTGAGCCCGAAGTCGTCAGCGTTGACGATCACTTGACGCGGCATCTGTCTTCTCCTGGTTTTTAGGGGGGGACGATGCCGTCGTCGCGGTCGGTTTGCTTCGGCGTTTGCCAAACCATGGCTTCAAGCTTTTCCAGAGTCGCAAGGCAAATCCCAGAAGCAAACCACCGGGCTGCCATGAATAGAAACTCCAGCGCCAGTGTTCCAGTTGGCCGGTCATGCGTTCGTGTAACTGATGGCTGGAGTTCTCCAGGCTGACCCGTGATGCGTCGATCCAGCGCCAGTTTTCGTCCAGCCCCCAGCGAATCCACTCCTCGAGCAACACCCGGCCGCTGCCCAGGTCGGCATGCTGCGGCAGGAACGCCAGGTTGTAGTCGTACAGCCGCCCCTGGTCCAGCAGGCCGAGGCGATAGCTGATGCATTCGCCGTTCAGCTCCAGCATCACCACCCGCACCAGGCCTTGGGCGGCGAGGGCGGTGAAGGCGAGGTTCATCCATTGCCGGCGCCCGGGGTCGGCGAAGATGCCGACGCCTTCCTCGCCTTTCCAACTGGCCGCCTCGACATCGGCGAGGGTCCGCAACAGCTGGCCCATGCTGATGGCGTCCGGTTTCACCCGGAGGATCTCGGCACCGCAGGCAGCGATCCGCTTGCGGGCCCGGCGCAACTTGTAGCGTGGGTCGCCAGAGATTTCCTGATGGTCATTGTCGCTGATCAAATGCACTGGCACCCGGCAACTCAGGCGGCGCTCTCCGGTGGAACTCAGCGCCATCCAGGCGCTGAGGACGCTTTGCTCACCGACCGGCTCGATCACTTCATTCAATTGCAGCAGTGCGTGGGGCAAGTGCTGACGGATCTGCGTCAGCGCCTGCCCCATGCCTTCGGCGTCCAGGCGCACCATCAAGGCGATGCGGTCGGCCAATGGATAACCCAAGTGACGCAACACCCGGAACCGCAGCCCGCCGATACGCTCACGCCCCGATACCAAGGGCAGGCACAGGCACAGTGTCTGGTCTTGCCAGCCCAGCAACACGTGCAGCTGCTGGTCCGGCAGCAGGGCGAATTCCGCCGCTTGCAGCCAAGCCAGGGTGTTGAAGGGCGTAGCGTCGGGCACCTGGGTTCGCAGCTGTTCATAAGCTGTCATGGGAAAGTCCTCGGCGCCCAGGGAGCGACACCATTGGAACCGGATCGCCATGGGGGTCAGGCCGCCGCAGTCGAAGCAACCGGCTGGGCCGGTTTACGAAAGGCGTCCAATGCCGAGCCGTTGTAAAGCGTGTCGTGGAAAAAACGCCAGCGACCGAACAGTCGATACATGTGGGTGATCTTGCCGCGCTCCTGGAAGCCCATGCGCAGGTGCATCTTGATCGCCGGGATGTTTTGCAAGTCGCAGACATCGACCATCGTGCTGCAACCTTTGTCCGCCATGACTTTCCACATCTCCAGCTGCATGTCCGCCGATATACTGGAGCCCCAGTATTTACGAATCGCCTCGCCACCGAACTGAAAGTACTCGCCAGGCTTGATCGGGAAGTTGCATTGGTAGAAATGGCGGTCGAAATAGTCTCGCGTACTGCCCCAGGCAAACCCCACGGTGTCGCCTTGATCATCCAGGTACATCAAGCCTGTGTAGCCTTCGGCGGCCAGTTCGCGCATGGTTTTGACGCGGTCGCCGAAATACCGGGCAAAAGCGTCGGCATTGCTGACCGTGATGAACTCCAGGCGCATCGGCGGGTAGGCCTTGAGGTTATGCGGGGGCAGTGGAGTGCGCACATCGTGTTCCAGCCACACCAGTTTCGAGTGGAGAAACACGTAGCGTCTGAGCAGCTGTTTGAAGACGGCGCGCAGGCCTTTTTTCTGAATGCGGTCACGCAATTTCTGCAGAACGTTCATGGTGCCTCCTGACGGGTGGCGGGTTGGGGGGAAACGGGAGCGGTCCAGCTCAGGGCAAACAGGGTTTCTCCTGGCAGGAGAAAGCGGATCTGCCCGGCCTCGCAGTTGAACGGGGCGCTGAGGCTATGGTTGTCGGGGCCGAAATACACCAGCTCGGCTTTCGCCTGGGGGCAGGGCACGCCGTCCAGGCTGACCTGTTGCGGGCGGGTGCTTTTGTTCACGCCCAGCAGGCCGCGTCTTGCGTCGGTGGCCATGGCCAGCACGTCGACTTCAAAGGCGTCGTTGTCCAGGCGCAACACCTGTTCGAGCCAATGCTGTTGGATGAATTGCTGGGCCAGCCCCACCGGCTTGAGTTCCAAGCGCTGGTTGTCCAGCACTCGCACCATGCCTTTTGGGTACTCCGGTTCGTCGGCGGACTGGAACCAGTTGAGCATGTCCAGCCAACCGTCCGCCGAGGCATTGATCACCACGGACGTCCACCACAGGGCGGCGTAATGGGTTTCCTGGTCGTAGGGGCTCAGGCTCGAGCCGCTGGACATGTTGGTCTGATCCAGCAACAAGGCCTTGCGCGGCCGGCCGTTACTGTCCAGGCCCACCAGGTCGGCGGCGCGGCGCACGCTGTTGCGATAGACCCGGGTCGCCAGCAGGTCGCGGATCATCCATTCGTGCCAGGCCAGGGCGTCGATCTGGTCACTGGACTCGGCCAGCAAGCGTCGCGCCCAGTCGATCCCGCGTCGATCAGCGGCGTTTTCCGCCAGGGGACCATTGGTGAACCGGGAGCTGGCCGGTATGGCAATGCGCACCCCGGCGCGGGTGTTGGCGGGGTCGGCGCGAACCTGGCTGGCCATGCTCTTGAACACCTGCTGGAAGCTGGCGAAGTCCGGGTAGTTGAGGTTCGGCTCATCGGCGAAACTGAGGTAGTGGAGGCCTTTGCCGTCCATGGCGCGAGTCGACTTGAGCCAGGCCTGCAAGCCGCTGGTGCTGACGCGATCGGCCTGCAGGTCGGCCTTGCGTGCGCTACCGGCCAGCAGGGTGATGTCCCGGGTAATGCCGAAGCGGTCCTGGTACAGGCGCCGGAACCTATCTTCGTGGTCCGGCTTGGCAGCGGTGACGTCGACAAAACTGTAATAAGTGGCGGCCTGGGGCTTGAGGGTATCGATTACCGGGTAGGCAGAGGGCGGGGGCATGGCGTAGGGCAGGGAAATGCCCAGTTTCGGGGTTGTTCCCAGGACGTCGCCATAGAGTTTCAGGTGAGCCTGCCCCGGGTCCTGGCGCAGCGGCTGCAGGTGCTCAGCGGTCTGGGCGAACAGGTTCGCCGTGCCGTCCAGCCAGAACGCTGCCTTGCCGTTGCCCTGCAACTGCAAACGCCAGGTTTGCTCGACGTTGGCAACGGGCAGGGCGACCTGATCGAACTGCCAATAGGCCGGGTATGGCTTGAGGTTCAGCTGCACCTGTTTGCCATCGGCGACGCGCCGGGCTTGCAGGCTGCGCACACCGCCGTGGAACTTGCCTGCCAGCACGGCTTGTTCACCGGGGGCGACCTTGAAGTACAACTCATCGCCGTCATGGGTTTCAGCGCTGAAATGCACCTTGGCCGGGGCGAACATCGCTTGGGTACGGGCGTCGTGCTCGACGGTGTAGCGGCGGAAACTGTAGCCGGGAATTTCCAGTCGATAACTGGCGGCTCCCGGCAGCAAGGGCCACTGCTGCTCGCCACGTTCCTGGGTCGCCTTGATCAAGCGCTCACCCACCAGGCGCCCCTGGCCGTTGAGCAGGTACAGGTGTTCTGAATTGGCGTTGGCCTGCCAGGCCGGGACCCAGCGCACGGTCACGTAATCCGGGCGGTCGGTCTGCAGGTACAGGCTGCCGTCGCGGATGCCGGTCCATTGCATCGCCGCGCCCTGGGCCAAGAAGGCCAGGCTCCAGAGGCACAGGCCAGCAGCCATTTTCCACCAACGCTGCATCGGCCCCATCGCGAGCAAGCCCGCTCCCACAGGGCAATCAGCAACCCCTGTGGGAGCGAGCTTGCTCGCGATGGCGGTTTGGCAGGCAACCACACTCATGCCGATTTCCCCAACAGCATCTGGCGCATCGGCAGCAAGTCGCTGGGCAGGATGATCAGTGTCTGCCACAGCGCCACGCCGCTGAGGCGGCAGTACATGGCCAGTAGCGCCACGGTCACGCCCAGGTAGGCGATTGAAGACGCGGCGGCGGCCCCGACGATGCCGTAGCGGGGAATCAGGATCAGGTTCAGCGCCAGGTTCAGCACTGCGCCCACGCCCATCAACAGCGAAACCGTGCCGGGGCGGTTCTTGCCCAGCAGATCCAGGCGCAGGATGCTCGCGTAGCACAGCCCGAACAGCCCCGGCAGTAGCGCCAGCAAGGCGGGATAAGCCGGCTGGTAGGCGGCGCCAAACAAGGTAACGATCAACCATTGACCGATCAGCGCCATACTCAGGCAGGCGCCGAGCATCACCGTGGCGGTCAGGCGCAGGGCCAGGGGCGTCAGGCGCTGCATGTCGCTGTCCTGTTGCAACAGGCGTTTCATCAGCGGCGTGGTGACAGCTTCGGGCACGATCAGCAGCAGTTCGGCGGCGGCGCTGGCCATGGCGTAGTGACCCAGGGCCGTGCTGCCCAGCAGGGCACCGATGAACAGGAAGTCCGAGCGCAGCAGCACTTGCTGGAACAGCAGGTCCGGGTGGCTGCGGGCACCGTAGCGCAACAATTCGTTCTGACCGGTGCGATCCCAGCGCAGGGTGACCACATGATCGCGGCGCAACCACACCCAACCGGCCAGCACCACCAGGCTCAAGCCGGCCAGCCAACTGATCAGCGCCGCTTCCAGGGCGGCGTCTTTCCACATCCAGAACAGTGCAACGAACAGCAGCAGGGGCGCCAGGGATTCCATCAGGCGCAAGGCATTGAAGGCGCCCACTCCGCCGCAAGCATTGTGCATCGTCAGCAGACCGCTCTTGAGCACGGTCAACGGCACGGCCAGCAACAGCAACCAGGCGAGCAATCCCAATTGCGTGGCGATGTCCAGTTCGCCGCCGAACTCGCGCACCAGCGCCACCACCAGCAAGGTTAACAAGCCAGCCAACAGGCAGCCGAAGACCAGCACCTGGCTGAGCAGCAGACCCATCGAGCGCTGCTGCGCCGCCTGATAACCCACGGCGGAATTCAGGCCACCGCTGGTGGCGGCGCTGATCAGGTCCGGCAGGGTGCTGAGCAAGGCGAACAGCCCGCGTTCACTGGGTCCGAGAATCCGCGCCAGCAGCACATTGCGCAGCAGGCGCAGGCCGATCATCGCCAGGCGCGTGCCCATGCTCAGTGCCAGGTGCTTGAGGTAATGAGCGCGGCTCATGGGCGTGTTCCTCGGCGAATGCGCCAGGCCAGTAATTCAGGGTGGTGGGCGTTGCTCTGGCTGACGCCGAAACGCGGCAGGTTCAGCGGGTCACCGTCGTTGCGATACAGCCCCGCCTCGGTGCCGAGGGCGAAGGCAAAACCGTGGGCCGCCACCTGTTGGCGTACCCGGGCATCGTGATCGCCGTTGGGGTAGCAATACACCGGCAAAGGATGGGCGCAGCCGTTTTCCAGGGCGATCCAGCTGCGCGTCAGTTCTTCGTGCAGGCGCTGGTCATCCAGCCCGGTCAGGATCGCGTGGCTGGCGCCATGGGGGCCGAAGCGGACCAGCCCGGAATCTTCGAGCATGCGTACCTGGGGCCAGTCCAGGGCCTGGGGCTGGGAACCCTGCGGGCAGGCGTCGGTGAGGTCGCTCAACGTGTGTGCATCGAGACTCTTGAGACTCTGCAGGTAATGCAGCAGCGCCAGGCTGCGGCGCTCGTCGTCGATGTCATCGAGCAGCACCGGCAACGGTCGACCGACGTGCTGCAAGTGCTCGATCAATGAGCGCCGTGCCACCTGGCCATGGCTGCCCCAGAGGGTTTCACCGATGCTTTCCCACCAGAAGTGCTGGCGACTGCCGATGAAATCGGTGGAGAGGAAAATACTCGCTGGCACCTGGTATTGGCGCAGCAACGGAAAGGCATTCATGGCGTTGTCGCGCCAACCGTCGTCGAAAGTCAGGGCGACCCGCGGGCGGTTCGGAACGCTCTCAGGGTCGGCCAGCAACAAGCTCATCAGCGGCACGCACTCGAAATGCCGTAGCAGCCAGATCAGCAGATGTTCAAACGCTTCGGGCCCCACGCACAGTTCGTTACGGTGGGGCAGTTCGGCGGCGCGGTCGTTGTTCAGTACACGATGGAGCATCAGTATGACGCCGGCGCCACGCAATGGATGGCGACCCAGGGACGTGTTCAGGTACAGCCAGCCGCCGGTGCACTTGAAGACTTGTTTGATCGACATCGGCCGTACTCCTTAGCGATTCTGCTCTGGGTTCCACTGGCTATAGCGCTGGCCCCGCAGGAACTGCCAGAGCCCGATGCTCATGCCCGCCAGCGTCACCAGCACGAATGCGGCCAGGCGAAAGGGCCGGGGCAGGCGGTGGCGCGCGTCCATCAAACCGATCAGCGCCATGGCGTAACCGAGCAATTGCGCCACCAGGCTCAGGCGATAGAACGGATGGTCGTTCCACAGCCAGGCATTGCTCAGCAAGAGCGGCAGCAGCAACACCGGCGCCAGGCGGCGGATCAACTTGTGGCTGATCAACCCAATGGCGTAGAGCCCATGGCGCAGCGGGTTGAGCAGTTCCCGGCGCTGAGCCAGGCTCTGCAACCCGCCGACGGTGACCCGCTGGCGACGGCGAAACTGCTTGTCGGCTTCGTCCACACCCTGGTCGGTCACCCGGGCCATGGGGGCATAGACGATGGACTTGCCGGCGGCTGGCGCGCAGGTGCTGAGGAAAAAGTCATCGTTGACCTGGGCCGGTATCGGTTGGAACAGCACCCGGCGCAGGGCCAACAGCGCGCCGTCGGCCGAGACCATGCAACCGGTGCGACTCTCCACCCGACGCAACCAGCCTTCGTAATGGCGATACAGGCTGTCGCCCAGGCTCAGGCCCTTGCCCGGCACCGGGATTTCCATGTGCCCGGCACAGGCACCGACTTCCGGATCGCCCAAGGGTGCCAACAGATGGCTGAGGGTGTCGCTGGCCCATTGGTTATCGGCGTCGGTGAACACCAGGATTTCGCCGCTGCTGTGGGCGACACCGGTATTGAGGGCGGCGGCCTTGCCCTGGCGCGGCAGGTCGAGCACGGTGATGCGCGGGTCGATCACCTTGCGTGCGCAGGCCACCGTGTCGTCGGTGGAGCCGTCGCTGGCGAGGATGATTCGCAATGAATGGGCCCGATAATCCTGGGCCAGCAAGGTGCGCAATTTTTCCTCGATGTGCCGCGCCTCGTTGTGGGCGGCAATGACGATGCTCACGTCCATCGGAAACGCCTTGCCGTAGCGCCGCATCGGAAACAGCGGCGCCAGCAGGCTCAACATCAAGGGATAACCGAGGTAGGCGTACACCGGCAGCAACAGGCACGACCAGTAAATGAATTCAGCCACGGGCAGGTCTCCTGGCATTCCAATGACACAGATTGAGCAGCAGTGCGGCGCCGGTCAGGTGCAGGCGCACCCCGTGCAAGGCCCACAATTGCAAGGTCAGGCGCGGATCACGCCGGCTCTGGCGCAGGCTCAGGAACAAGGGTGGCAGGGTGGTGACCAGCAACAACGTCAGCGCCAGGTGCAATTGCCCCTGGAGCAACGCGAGCACCGCCAGCAGGTCCAAGCCCCAGGCGCCAATGGACAGCGCCGGGAAGCGCAGCAGGCGCAGGCTCGGGCCATGGCTGCGGAGCAATTGCAGATGGCTGCCCTGGCGCCACAGTTCCTTGCTCATCCACTCGCGCCAACTGCCTTCGTAGCCCCAGTGCAGGGCGACGCTTTCGTTGACCAGCAGCAATTGCGCGTCGGCCTGGCGCAGGCGCAAGGAGAAGTCCTTGTCTTCGCCGGTGCGCAGGGTTTCGTCGAAGCCTGCGACCCGTTCGAACCAGCTGCGACGCATCAACAGGTTGGCACTGGGCAGCCACTGCACCCGATGCAGGAGGCGTGACCCCGGACGTTGGCTGCGGCGCTGCCAGGCTTCGGCGAACCACGGCGCCTGCCGGGGCGTGTCGAGGTCCAGGCCGAGTACGTCGCCCTGGTGGCCTTCGAGTTCCAGCAACAGCTTGAGCCAGTCGGCCGGCATCTCGATGTCGGCATCGATGAACGCCAGCCAGTCACCCTGGGCGACGGCAGCACCGCGGTTGCGCAGGGCGCCGATGTGCACGCCTGGCACGATCAACACCCGTGCCCCCAACTCGTTGGCAATGCGCGGGCCATGGTCGTCGGAGCCGTTGTCCACCACGATCAACTCACATGCCAGGCCTGCCTGGCGGGCGGCTTCCTGCGCTGCGTGCAGCGTACGGCCGATGTGTCGGGCCTCGTTGTACATCGGGATCACAATACTGACGCAGCTCATGGACGAGCCTCCTGCGGCGCGGCCTGCTCGGCGTCGTAGCGCAACACACTGGTGAGGGCGAGCATGATCCACAGCAACTTGTGGTTCGGCGCACTGAGGAACATCAGGAACAACGCCAGCGAGAGGAAACTCATGCCCAGGTGCGTCAGCAGGTCCGCTTGCGCCCAGTCCCGGCGTTGCAGCCAGAGCCGACGGGCGTGCAGCAGGTTATACAGGCCAAGGCCGATCATGCCGACGAACATCAGCCCGCCCGGGACGCCGATTTCGCTGAAGATTTCCAGGTAGGTGTTATGGGCCCGGCGATACAGGTCCCCCAGCTTGCGGTTGGCCGAGAACGCCTTGGCATAGCCGGTGGGTGCGTAGTGCAGCGGAAAGGTCCCGGGGCCTGAGCCGAGTATCGGGTTTTCGCGGATCATCTGGCTGCCGACGACGATGTACGAGGCGCGGCGGCCGAGGGATTCATCCTGGTGGGCGCTGGCGCCGGCGCTGAGGATGCTCAACGACTGGATGCGCGCGACATAGCCGGCCGGCATCACGGCGATCGCCAGGGGGATGATGAGCGCCAGCCCGAGCATGGCGAAGCCCAGGTGCCGTGGGCGGATGCGCGGCAGCTGCGCGCGGTAGTGATACAGCCCGATCATCAGGCTGAGCATCAACACCACCAGCCCCGAGCGCGATTCGGTCTTGGTCATGCCGCCCAGCAGCAGGATGAAACAGCCGCCCCAGAACAACCGGTGCAGCAAGCTCGGGCCGCGCACCACCAGCAGCAACGCCAGCGGCACGGTAAAGGCAATCAGCAGGGCGAAAGTGTTCGGGTCTTCCAGCAGGCCGGACGCGCGGCCCTGGTCCTGGTACTTGGCCGAGAACATCGCCAATACGCAGGTGGTGGTGACGCTCAAGGTCACCAGGCGGCAGAACAGGTCCAGGTTCAATTCACGACCGATCAGCAGGGTGATTACAAACAGAATCAACCCCACCCCCAGTTCGCGAAAATGGGTCATGGACAGGCCCATGTTTTCCGACAACATCAGGCTCAGGCCATAGAGCACCATGAAACCGATCAGCGGCCGCCAGATATTGCTGCGCAGGCGTGTCCCGGGAATCTGGTGCACCGCCAGTTGCAACATCAGGATCATGATCAACGCCAGGCCAAGGAATTTGCTGCCGGAAAAGGCGTTGTCCTTGAACAGGCCTTCGAACGGCACCAGTGCGGCAATGCCCAGCAAACCCCAACCGGGCTTGCGGTACAGCACGGCGACGCCGACCAGGCCGAGTACAGCGCCCGGTGCCAGGAACGGATAAGGGCTGGCCAGCAGCGCCAGGCATACGAGGCCCAGCAGGCTGACGATCGAGAGCGGGACAATCATGAGCGAGCCTCCCGTGCCGTGCGGATGTAAAGCTGCGACCAGCGTTCGGCCAGCGTGCGCAGGTCGTAGCGGTCCCGTTGGGTGCGGCGTGCGTTATCGGCCAGGATCCGCGCCAGGGGCGGTTCGCTGAACAGCGTTTCGATCTGCGCCGCCAGTTCCGCGCTGTTGGCCGGTGCCGCGAGCAGGCCGTTATGACGGTCCTGCAACACGTCGGGAATGCCGCCGACGCCGAACGCCACCACCGGCACGCCAGCTTGCATGGCTTCGAGCAGAATCATCGGAGTGCCTTCGGTGCGCGAGCTGATCACCAAGGCGTCGAGGCGACTCCACCAGGCGTTCATGTCGGTCTGGTAGCCCGGCAATTCGATGCGCGTGGGCAGTCCGGCGTCGGTGATGCGCTTGAGCAGTGCCTGGCGTTCCGGGCCGTCGCCGAGCATCACCGCGTGCAGCGATGCATGCTTCTGGCACAGCGGGATCATGGCGTCGAGGAACAGGTCAGGACCTTTCTCGCTGCTCAAGCGGCCGACGTAGCCGACCCGCCAGCGTTGCTTGTCAGAGCGGTGGGCCAGTGGCGTGCTGGCCGCTGGCAGGCCATTGGGGATGACGTCGAGTTTTTCCGCCCGCACGCTGGCCCGGCGATGCAGCGTGGCAATGCTCTCGGCCACGCAGACGACCCGCTTGACCGAGGCGGTGCGGCACAGTTGCAGGCTCAGCCAGGTATAGAAACGCTGCTTGGGGCTCCTTGGGGTGAAGCCATGCTGGGTAATCACCAGCGGCAGGCCCAGCAACGTGGCGGCGGACCAGCCGAACAACAGCCCCTTGAAGTTGTGGGTGTTGATCAGCGGCCGGTCGTCCCGGCGCTGGCGCAGGTGCTGCAACAACTCGGCCCAACTGGCGCAATGACGGCAATCGACCCCGGCCTGGCGAAAACGCGTGATCAAGGTCGGTGGCGCCGCCAGGAACAGCACCTGGTGCTGCCCGGGTGTCGCCAGGCAATGATCGAGCAGCATCCGCTCGGCCCCATAGAAGCCGCCGCTGTCGAGCAGATGAATGATCGACAGGGGGCTGCTGTGGCGGGGCGGGCCGAACGGCGCGTTCAATTTCGCACCCAATGGACAAGGCTGGGCAGGCTCCAGTTGCGGTGCGGGTTGACCTTGTCGGGGGACTGCTCGTTGATCACCAACAGCACCGGCACATCCAGTTGCTGGGTGATTTGCGCTGGATGCTTGAAGCGATGGTCGAAGAACTCACGCACATAGACCAGGGCAATCGCCAGCAGCAGGCCGCTGAACATGCCGAAGGCAATGATCAGCATCGGCTTGGGAAAGGCCGGGGCGGTTGGTTCGAACGGCGGGCTCAGGACCCGGGCGTTGGACAGGTCGTTGTCCAGCGAACGCGCGGTGCTGGCTTCGGCGAACCGCTGGGCATAGGTGGAGAACGCCGCATGCAGGGCGTTGATCTCGGTGTCCATCTGCCGCAGCTTGCTCTGGGTTTCCTGCAATTGATGGATACGCTGCTTGAAGGCGGCGATGCGTTCGATCTTCTGGTTGATCACCGAGCTGACGACGGCGAGGTCGGTGGTGCGTTCCTGGATCCGGTTGTTCACCACCTTCAGGAACTGCTGGCGCGTGCGGACGATCTGTTCCCGGGCCAGCAGCATCGGTTCGCTGCCGGGCTGGAAGATCGCCAGGTCATTCATGTAGCGGCTGACCTGGCTGGTCAGTTGCTCGCCCAGCTGCCTGATTTCCCGGTCTTCGAAGGCAATGTTGTCCACGGTGGTGGTGAAGGTGAACGGGAAGGTGTAGTCGTTGAACCGCGAGCTGTTCGCCGCCGCGAGACTGGTCTTGAGGTAATCGAGCCAGCGTTGGCTTTGCAGCAGGCGATCCTGGTACAGGTTCAGGGCCTGCTCTTCGGTATTGATGGCGTTCAGGCGGAAGGTGACTTCTTCCTTGGGATCGGACGAGCCGATGTTTTCAAGCAGCCCCAGCCGGTTGCCTTCCAGGCCGTCGAGACGGGTCTGGTATTGGGCTTTCTTCTGCTCATAGAACGTCTGTGGCAGTTCGATCGATTGCAGGTCCTGGCGGCTGCTGAGGTAGTTCTGCAGCAGTTGCGCCACGAATCGGGTGCCCTGGGCCGGGTCGCCGAAACTGTAGACGATGGAGATGACGTTGGAGCCGGGCAGGGTCTCGATCTTCAGGTTTTCGATGGCCTCGTCGGTCAGCGTATCGAGCACGGTGTCGCGCACCGGATCGACCTCCAGCCCCAGGCCATCGCGCAACGGGTTGATGACGTACTCGCGCAGGGGCTGGGTGATGTAACGCTTGAAGGGATCGCTCACCCACTTGTTGAAGATGCCCGGGCTGGGCGTGTATTCGCCCTGGTCGCGCAGGGTGCTGATGGTCTGCCGGATCAACGCCGGCGAGCGCAGGATATTGCTCTCGGTTTCCATGTCCGCCAGGGACGGCGGGATGAAGGTGGCGTTTTCCTGGTTCAGCGACGTGGTGGCGTCGCCCTGGGAGAGTTTTTTCGACTGGACGATCACCTGGGCGGTGATATCGAAGCTCTGCTTGAGCATCAACGGCAGCACCAGGGCGATCACGGCGAAAATCAGGAAGATACGCTTCACCCACTGCTTGTTGGCGAAGAAGATCCTGAAGAACTCATGCAGATAGTTTTCCTTGGGGTTCATGTCAGGTCACCTGGGGTCAGTTGCTGTTGCTGCCTTTGTTGTCGACGCGGTAGCCGAAGCTGAACCCCACGCCCTGGAACAGCACTACGTCGGCCAGTTGTCTGGCCAGTTCGCCGGCGCTGGCTAGCTTGGTCTTTGGCACGAAAAGCATGTCTTCCGGTTGCAGGTAGGCGATCTGCGAGGCGTCACCGCTCAGGGCTTTTTCCACGTCATAGTGGCGGGCTTCGACCAGGTTGCCGTTGCGTCGCATGATCACCACCGAGTCGAGCCGGGCCTTGACGTTCGTGCCGCGGGCCAGCGTCAGGGCTTCGAGCACCGAGATCGGCCGGCGGATCGGATAGGAACCGGGCTGGGCCACTTCCCCGAGGACGTAGATCTCGTTGCCGGCGGTGGACTTGAGCAGCACATCGACGGTCATGTGGCCTGGCAACTGGGCGTAGCGCTCGTTGAGGAAGGTCTCCAACTGGTTGACCGTCATGCCTTGCAGCGGCACGGAACCGATTTCCGGGAAGCTGGCGTAACCATCCCTGCCCACGGTGATTTCCCGGCTCATGCCGGTGCCCGGGTGGGTCAAGGTGTTGCGCAAGTTGGTCTCGCCGGACAGCGGACTGGTCACCAGCACCGTCAATTGGTTGCGATTGGGCTGGAACAGCATTTTCTGGTCATAGGCACGCTGCACCGCCAGGCGGGCTTCGTCGGTGGTCAGGCCGGCGACTTTCACCGAGGTGTTGGCCCCAGGCAGTTCGATAGTGCCGTCGGGCATCACCTGTTGCGTACCGTTGAGCTGGCTGGCGGCCGTGAAGTTCAGGGCAACCTGGTCACCGGCCTGCACGCGATAGGCTTGGGAGCCGGTGGTGCTGATGTGGAAAATCACATCCAGCACGTCCTGGGGCCGCAGGGTCTGTTCGACCTTGGGCATGTCGGTGGCCTGGGCGTTGGCCGGCGGGGCCGTGAGGATCTGCACCGGCATCGAGCGGGTATCGGTATTGCTGGAGCAACCGGCAAGCGGCAGCAACAGCAGGACAAGCATTCTGGCGTTCATCTCGTCATCCTTTTGCAGGCTTACAGGTTGTTGTAGAGCCACTTGGGCATGTAGTACTTGCGGCGATTGAACACGCTGCCTACCACTTTCGCGCCGGCCTGGGACAGGCGCTGGCGGGCGGCCTGGGCCACTTCCCAGCGAGTGTCTTCACCGCGCACCACCAGCACCACGCCGTCGACCTGGGTGCTGAGCACCAGCGTGTCGCTGGCCGAATACACTGCGTCGGCGTCGATCACCACAAAGCGGTATTGCGCCGCCAGTTGCCTGAACAGTGGGCGCAGTCGCTCGGGGCTCAAGCGTTCGGCATTGCGACCCAGGCGCCCATGGGGCAACACGTCGAAGGGCAGGCTGGACGCCTGCACCACGCAGTCCTGCAACAGGGGCGGGGCGAGACTGTTGAACAGCAGGTCGGTAAAACCGCGCTCCTTGTGCAACGACAGTTGCTGGCTGAGGTTGCGCGGTGACTGGCTGGCATCCACCAGCAGTACGCGACCGTTGCTCATCTGCGCCAGTTGAGCAGCCAGCGCCATCGCGCTGGTGCTGGTTCCGGTGCCGGTGTTGGCGGCCGTCAAAAGCAGGATCCGCAGGGAAGGGTCGAGCACGGTCGAGGTCAGGTTGGTCTCGCTCGGGCTTGCTATGGTCAGGATATTGGTTGAACCGTCCATTTAACTCGCTCCGTGGCCGCTGAAAACTTTGAAGGGGGTAATCATCAGGATCTTCAAATCCAGCCACAGGCTTTGTTCAGCGATATAGCTGAGGTCCAATTCCACACGCTGGTCGAAGTCGATATTGCTGCGCCCGGAGATCTGCCAAAGGCCGGTCATGCCGGGATAGATGCTCAGGCGCACAAGATGGTTGTCCTTGTAGCGATAGGCGTTGAACGAGGTCGGCCGCGGGCCCACCAGGCGCATGTCGCCGGTCACTACATTGATCAGGTTCGGCAGTTCGTCGAGGCTGCTGCGTCGCAGGAACCGGCCGATGGGCGTGATGCGCGGATCGTTGTCGATCTTGAAGTCGATGGCATCGGCGCCGTGTTTGTTGAGGTGGCGCAGCGACTCCTTGAGAGCCTCGGCGTCGGCAACCATGGTGCGGAACTTGTACATGCCGAAGACTCGGCCGCGATAACCGGTGCGCTTCTGCACGAACAGCACGGGACCGGGGCTGGAAAACTTGATCAGCAGCGCCAGGCCCAGCAGCAGTGGGCAGAGCATCAGCAGGATCGCCAGGGCGCCGAGGCAGGCCACTACGCGGTTGGTGCGCGAGACGGTCCAGGGCCGACCACCGTCGCGACCGGTCAACCAACCTCGGCCCTGACGGTGGATGGCCGCGTCCAGGCGCCTGCGGTGGTCGGGATCGACACGCTTGTCGCGTCCGGGGGCGTTGATCTCGATGACTTGCTCATGTCGGGTCATGGATTCCTCCGCTGAGGTTGGGCCGCAAGCGTTCAGTCGCGAGCGGTGCGTGGGCAGGCCGTGCGTAGTAATCGAGGAACCACTGGATGAAGCGGCCCAGGCCTTCGTCCAGTTCGATACGCGGCTTGAAACCGGTGGCCCGTGCCAGGTCGCTGGCATCGGCGCAGGTGTTGAGCACATCCCCCGCTTGCAGGGGCAGCAGTTCGATGCGGGCGGTTTGTCCCAGGTGCTTTTCCAGCAGTGCGACATAGCTGCGCAGCGCCACCGGGTGCTGCCCGCCGATGTTGTAGATCCGCCAGGGCGCACGGCTGGTGGCCGGGTCCGGTTGTTCGTGATCCAACAGGGGGGTGACCTGGGGCGCACGGTCGATCAGGCGGGCGATGCTTTCGACGATGTCGTCGATGTAGGTGAAATCGCGTTGGTGCTCGCCATGATTGAACAGCTGCAGCACACGGTCTTCGACGATGGCGCGGGCAAACTGGATCGGCGACATGTCCGGGCGGCCCCAAGGGCCGTACACCGTGAAAAACCGCAGGCCGGTGCAGGGAATGCCGAACAGGTGGCTGTAGCTGTGGGCCATCAGTTCGTTGGCTTTTTTGCTGGCTGCGTACAGCGACAGCGGATGGTCGACGTTGTCCTGCACCGAATAAGGCGTGCGCGGGTTGGCGCCGTATACCGAGCTTGAGGAGGCGTAGATCAGGTGCTTGACCGGATAGCGACGGCAGTTCTCCAGGATGTTCAGGAACCCGGTGATGTTGCTGTCTACATAGGCCTGCGGGTTTTCCAGGGAGTAGCGCACGCCGGCCTGGGCGGCGAGGTGAATCACTACGTCCGGCCGCCGGGTCTGGAACAGTTCATCGATGGCCGGCGCGTCGACCAGGTCGATCCGCGCCAGGGGGAACTCGCCAGCCTGGTCGTTTACCCAGGTCACACGGTCGTGCTTGAGCTGCGGGTCGTAGTAGTCGTTGAAATTGTCCAGCCCGCACACCCGATGGCCGTCGCGCAGCAGTCGCAGCACGACGTGGGCGCCGATGAAACCGGCCGCGCCGGTGACCAGGATGTTCATGCTTGTGACCCGGGCAGCGGGGTGCCCGGCACGGTGTGCCGCAGCCCGATACCGCGATACAGCAGCCCGGCGGCGGCCAGGTGTTCGGGGTTGTACAGGTTGCGGCCATCGATGATCACCCGGGCGCGCAGCTTGCTGGCCAGCAGGTCGAAGTCCACCACGCGAAAATTTTTCCACTCGGTGCAGATCACCAGGGCGTCGGCGTCTTCCAGGGTGTCGTCGCGGGTGGCGCACAGGTTCAGGTCCTTGCGATAGCCGTAGAGGCGCCGGCATTCGGACATGGCTTCCGGGTCATAGGCGTGGACCCGGGCGCCTTCGCGCCACAGTGCTTCCATCAGGTAGCGGCTGGGGGCTTCGCGCATGTCATCGGTGTTGGGCTTGAATGCCAGGCCCCAGATGGCAATCGATTTGCCGGCCAGGCCATCCTGGAATTGCGTCGCCAGTTTCTCAAAGAGGATGTGCCGCTGGCTGTCGTTGACATCGGTGACGCTGCGCAACAAACGCAGTGGCATGCCGCTTTGTTCGGCGGTGTGGAGCAAGGCCCGCAGGTCCTTGGGAAAGCACGAGCCGCCAAAACCGCAGCCGGGGTAGATGAAGTGGTAACCGATGCGTGGGTCCGAACCGATGCCTTTGCGCACTGCTTCGATGTCGGCGCCCAGCCGTTCGGTGAGGTTGGCCAGTTCGTTCATGAAGCTGATGCGGGTGGCGAGCATGGCATTGGCGGCGTACTTGGTCAGTTCGGCGCTGCGGTTGTCCATGAACATCAGTTTTTCGTGGTTGCGGCAAAAGGGCGCGTAGAGCTCCGTCATCTGGTCGCGGGCCAGCGGGTCGGCGGTGCCGACGATGATCCGGTCGGGGCGCATGCAATCGGCAAGCGCACTGCCTTCCTTGAGAAACTCGGGGTTGGACACCACCCGCACGTTCAACTGCTTCAGGCCCCGCCGCGCCAACGCCTGGCGGGCGCATTCGGCCACCTTGTCGGCCGTGCCCACCGGCACTGTGGACTTGATGACCAGGGTGCGGTCGCTGTCCATGAAATCGGCGATTTGCTGGGTGACGGCCAGCACATGGCTCAGGTCTGCCGAGCCGTCTTCATCGGCGGGGGTGCCGACGGCGATGAAAATCAGTTCGCCATGGTTGACCGCGTCGCTGGCCTGGGAACTGAACGACAAGCGTCCGGACTTGATGTTGTCTTCGAGCAAGCTGGACAACCCCGGCTCGCTGATGGTGGGTACGGCTTGTTGCAGTTGCTGGATTTTTTTCGGGTCGATGTCGATGCACAGAACGCGGTGTCCGACGTCGGCCATTGCGGCCGCCTGGATCAACCCTACATACCCCGTACCAAATACGCTCACGTCCATTTTTGGCGCGCCTCGTAAACCGGTTGATGTAACTCGGATGAAACTGTTTAGAGGGGTATAGCGCAGCTTCAGAAAAGCGTGTCAGCAAAATGACAGTTGTCAGTGTTGGCAATTCAAGTGAAATCGGGCCTTTTGATATCAAGTCCTTGACTGTCTTAGTAAAGTGGCTGTTTTATTGGGCTTAACGGGAATTTGACAAAGCGATAAACGGTAGTAATCCATAGTTTTTTACATTTTGTGACGGGTTTTCGTGTCATTTTTGGGGTAACTTTTTTTTGACGCGTGGTGCGGTGAAGCATTTCTTGCGCTTTGAAAAACGGCTGCTAACGTGCAGGAACGAAGTGCTTTTGACACGGTGATCTGGTCGAGGAAAACATGGTCCGCTACCTCAAGGAATTGCTGCTGGTTCTGTACCTGCTCAAGGGATACGACTATTACCTCGACCGTCTCAACGCGTTGGGCCTGGGGTTCGCAACGTTGCTGTTCGGCGCCATGTTCGCGGTACTGGTGCTGGCGCTGTGGATGACTGCCTACATACGCCAGACCCTGGTGAGGCATGTGTTTGCCTTGGCGATGTTTGTTTCAGCAGTGTTTTTCGAGGTGTACACCCGGGTCACGGACAGTTACCTGACCTATAGCCAGTTCGTTTCGCTGGTGTACTCGGGGGGATTTATCCAGGAGGCGGCTTATCAGTACCGCGAGGTGATTGTCAGCGCGGTGATCAGCGGCTTGCTGCTGTTGTTCGGTATCGCGCTCAAGCCTCGGCGGTCGGTGCGATTGCCCGGTTATCTGCCGATAGCGGCGCCGGTGCTGGGCGTGTTGTTGCTCAGTGGCGTGTTGTTCCTGCGGGCGGGCGAGGGTGCGCGCGGCCTGCCGGTGATGTACACGCCGTTGGCCTATTTGAATCTGTTTGCCTACGAGTCCTTGCACAACACCATTGGCCCTCGGGAGCCGGTCACCCTGGTGCGACGGTCGTCTTCGATCGAGCAGGATATCGTGCTGATCATCGATGAAAGCGTTGGCGGCAATTACCTGGATATCAACGCGCCATTCGGCGTGCACACCGGCCTGAAGACGCCGCCCGAGGGCGTGGATATCTTCAATTTCGGCTATGCGGCCTCTATCGCCAATTGCAGCGTCGACACCAATGTCACCCTGCGCTATGGCGGTACGCGCGCCGACTACATACGCATCAACAGCACCCGGCCGTCGATCTGGCAATATGCCAAAAAGGCTGGTTTGCGTACCGTCTACATCGACGCCCAGCGCACTGGCGGCTACCTGCAGAACCTGATGACCGAGCTGGAAAAACAGGACATCGACGAATTCGTCCAATTCGACCATACCAGCGTGCGCGACCGCGACATGGCGGCTGCGGCGAAGTTGATCGAACTGCTGGGCGACGACCAGGCTGAACTGGTGGTGATCAACAAGGTGGGGGCGCATTTCCCGGTACACGACAAATACCCCGACGACTTCATGACCTACCGTCCGGCCTTGCCGCGAGGGCAGTTCCAGGAAGTGGCGGACACGGGCAGCCGCGATGGCTTCAACGGCCAGAAAGATGACTGGTTGCTGTACCGCAACGCTTACCAGAACACCCTGCTGTGGAACGTCGGCGAGTTCTTCAAGCGAATCTTCCAGCAGGGCGATTTGAGCCATGCCGTGTTGATCTACACCTCCGACCACGGCCAGGACCTGCACGAGCGCGGCAACCCCGGGCTCAACACCCATTGCGGCGGTGACCCGGTGGCGGAGGAGGGGTTAGTGCCGTTGGTGGTGATCCAGGGCTCACAGTTGCATGCCCTGGATTGGCGCCGAGCCTGGGCACAGAACAAAGACCGCTCCAGCCACTACAACATCTTCCCGACGCTGTTGCAGTTGATGGGGTACGACCCGGCCGGGGTTGAATCGGCCTACGGGAAATCCCTGAGCCAACCGACCGATGATGATTTCACTTTCAACTATCGCTTCAATGCGCGGTTGGGGGCGAAACCGGCTTGGAAACACATCGACTTGGGCGACATCGTGACACCGCAGTCCGGCCAGGTTGAGATGGCGGTGGGGCATTGACTGGCGCTGAGCTCTTGTTGATTGAGTACATATCCATTGCCGCGGTAACGGCCACTTAGGGTTTCGCCCTTACGGCGACTCACTTTTTTTCAGACGCCAAAAAAAGTAAGCAAAAAAGGCTTGCCCCACCACTCGGCACCTCGCTTAGGCTCGGTGTGCCCTCACTCCGGCATTGCTCCGTGGGCCGCCGCGAAGGGCCATCCATGGCCCAGCGCGGCTAACCCGGCATCCATGCCGGGTTGCCCACTGCGCAATGCCTGCGTTCGGCCAGCGTGGTTTAACGGGGCGCCCAAGATCAAAAGCCAAAGCAAAGCAAAAACGGGAGCATGTCCAGCATCTATGTGGCTGAACCACCGCTATCGCGAGCAAGCTCGCTCCCACATTGGATCTTCAGCAGACACAAACTCCATGTGCACCTAGCCCCCCCTGTGGGAGCGAGCTTGCTCGCGATGAGGCCGGCATATCCAACATCCTCATCGACTGTGACACCGCCTTCGCGAGCAGGCTCGCTCCCACATTGGGTCTTCAGAAGCCACAAACTTTATGTACACCGCAGCCCCCTTGTGGGAGCGGGCTTGCCCGCGAAGAGGCCGGCACATCCAACATCTTCATCGACTGTGACACCGCCTTCGCGAGCAAGCTCGCTCCCACAGGGGAAACGCGGTCCCACCAAGAACCAGGTCGGCTGTTAGGCCGCCTCGCGGCGGGCCCACGGAGCAATGCCGGAGTGAGGGCATGCCGAGCCTAAGCGAGGCACCAAGTGGTGGGGCAAAAGCGTTTTGCTTACTTTTGACTGGGCCGGCTTCCGGGCTTCTCAAAAGTGAGCCGCCGTCAGGGCGGAACCCTAAGTCGCCGTTACCGCAGCAACGGATATACACCCCAACCCGACGAGCAAATACCCAGCCTCTGTGGCATCTACCTCGTCGTAGCTGTTCTGGTTGCTGAGTATCAGGCAGGTTCATCCCGGGTGGGGCCCATCACTCAACTCCGCTATCCTGACCCCCACGTTCATTCATCGAGCCTTTTCATGCTTGAAGTCCGCGATGTCTTCAAAAGCTACCCCACGCCCCAAGGCCCATTGCCGGTGCTGCAAGGTATCAACCTGACCCTGATGCCCGGCAGCAGTCTGGCGCTGATGGGGGAGTCGGGCAGTGGCAAGAGCACCTTGCTGCACCTGGTCGCTGGGCTGGACAAGGTCGATCGCGGCAGCATTCGCAGTGGCGAGTATCGGCTAGATGGCATGAGTGAAAGCCAGTTGGCGAATTGGCGACGCACGGAAATCGGCCTGGTGTTCCAGCAGTTCAACCTCATCAGCAGCTTGTCGGTGGAGGACAACCTGGCGTTCCAGGCGCGTCTGTGTGGTCGTTATGACGCAGCTTGGCAAGCCCATCTGGTGCAGCGGCTCGGGCTTTCGGCGCTGTTGCGGCGTTATCCCGAGCAACTGTCCGGCGGTCAGCAACAGCGGGTGGCGCTGGGGCGGGCGTTGGCCTCGCGACCGCCCTTGTTGCTGGCCGATGAACCCACCGGCAGCCTCGACGAAGCCACCAGCGACGAAGTGCTGCAACTGCTGCTTGAGCTGCTGGAGGGGAGCCCCACAAGCCTGCTGATGGTGACCCACAGTCCACGGGTGGCGGCTCGCCTGGCCCAGCGCGTGGTGTTGCACGGCGGGCAGTTGGCGCAGGTGGCCCAGGGGTGATGATTTTTCGCCAGACCCTCAAGGCCCTGCTCAGCCATTGGCGCCAACACCCGGTGCAATTCTTCAGCGTGCTGACTGGCCTGTGGCTGGCCACCAGCCTGCTCACTGGCGTGCAGGCGCTGAACAGTCAGGCCCGGGACAGCTACGCCCGGGCCAGCCAACTGATCGGCGGCGAACCCCAGGCCAGCCTCAGTGCACCCGGTGGCGGCACCTTCCCCCAGCAATGGTTTGTCGAGTTGCGGCGCCAGGGCTGGCCGGTGTCGCCAGTGTTGCAGGCTCGGGTGCTGCTCAAGGACCAAGAGGATCAGCGTCTGCAACTGATGGGCATCGACCCGGTGTCGCTGCCGCCCGGTGCCGCGCTGGCGGGGCAGGCACGAGAGATGAGCGAGGTGGTGGCGTTCTTTACCGACCCCGGCCGCACCTGGATCGCCCCGCAAACCTTGCAAGCCCTGGGGCTGACCGAGGGGGACCGCCCCCGGAGCGTCGATGGGCAATCCCTGCCACCGCTGCATGCCCAGGAGGACATGGCGCCGGGCGTGCTGTTGATGGACATCGGTTTTGCCCAACAGGTACTCGGATTGCCGGAGCAACTGTCACGGCTGCTGTTGCCTGCCACGTTCAGCGCCGCGTTACCGGGAGCGTTCAACGGTCGCCTGCAATTCAAGCACGCCGATGAAGAAAACAACCTGTCGCGCCTGACCGAAAGTTTTCACCTGAACCTCGACGCCTTGGGTTTTTTATCCTTCGTGGTGGGGCTGTTCATCGTTCACGCGGCCATCGGCCTGGCCCTGGAGCAACGCCGCAGCCTGTTGCGAACCCTGCGCGCCTGTGGCGTCAGTGCGCGGGTACTGGTCACCAGCCTGACCATCGAATTGGGCGCGTTGGCCTTGCTGGGCGGGATCGCCGGGGTGCTCAGCGGCTATTGGCTGGCGAGCCTGTTGTTGCCCGATGTCGCGGCGAGCCTGCGGGGGTTGTACGGCGCCGAAGTGGCCGGACACTTGAACCTCAGCCCATGGTGGTGGTTCAGCGGTGTCGGCCTGAGTCTGCTCGGTGCGTTGCTGGCCGGCGCTGACAGTCTTTTGCGGGCGGCGCGCCTGCCCTTGCTGGCGCTGGCCAACCCCCAAGCCTGGCACCAGGCCCATGCGCGATGGCTGCGACGCCAGGGGTGGGTGGCTACGGTGGCGGCGTTGATTGCCGCATCGGCGTTGATCTGGGGCGATAGCCTGGCCAGCGGTTTTGTCCTGATGACCGCCTTGTTGCTGGGGGCGGCGCTGGCCTTGCCGGTGTTGCTCAACAGTGCGCTGAAGCGGCTGTTGCGCCGCAGCCGCTCGGTGCTCGGGCAGTGGTTTCTTGCCGATTGCCGCCAGCAATTGCCGACGCTGAGCCTGGCGTTGATGGCCTTGTTGCTGGCGCTGGCGGCGAACATCGGCGCTGGCAGCATGACCGCCGGTTTCCGCCAGACTTTCAGCAACTGGCTCGAACAACGGTTGACTGCCGAGCTGTACATCAACCCGCAGACCCCGGCCCAGGCGGAGGAACTGCACGCCTGGCTCAAGCAGCAACCGGCGATCACTGCCGTCGTTCCCCTCTGGCAAGTCTCGGTCCCGTTGCAGGGCTGGCCGACGGATATCCACGGCATCATCGATCATCCCCACTATCGACAGCATTGGCCGCTGCTGGAATCGGCCGGCGACAAGCCGTGGGAGCAACTGGCTGCCGCCGACACCCTCATGCTCAGCGAACAACTGGCCCGGCGCCTCAAGGTGAGTATCGGCGATCAGTTGACCCTGCCGACGCCGCAGGGGCCATGGGCACTGCGAATCGTCGGCATTTACGCCGACTACGGCAATCCCAAGGGCCATGTGCTGGTCAACGCCGACCACTTGCTGGCGCACTGGCCGAACCTGACGCCGAACCGTTTCAACCTGCGCATCGAACCGTCCGCGATCCCGGCGCTACTGACAGCGTTGCAAGGCCGGTTCAGCCTGGATGACAGCCGCATCGTCGACCAGGCCCGGCTCAAGGGCTGGTCGACCCAGGTGTTCGAACGCACCTTCGCCGCTACCGCCGCCCTCAACAGCCTGACCCTGGCGGTGGCCGGGGTGGCGTTGTTCATCAGCTTGCTGACTCAGAGCCAGAGTCGTCTCGGCCAGTTGGCGCCGCTGTGGGCGCTGGGGGTGACGCGTCGGCAGTTGATGCTGCTCAACCTCGGCCAGACCTGGCTGCTGGCGCTGCTGACCTTGGTCCTGGCGTTGCCGCTGGGCATCGCCCTGGCCTGGTGCCTGGACACGGTGATCAACGTGCAGGCCTTCGGTTGGCGCCTGCCGTTGCGGGTGTTCCCGTTGCAATTGATGCAGTTGCTGGCCCTGGCGATGCTCGCCACGCTACTGGCATCGGCCTGGCCGCTGTATGCGCTGTACCGCACGCAGCCGGCGGATTTGCTGAGGACTTTTGCCCATGAAGATTAGAGTCGGCGTGTTGCTGCTGCTGGCGTTGCTCAGCGGTTGTGATGACTCCGCGCCAGCGCAAAAGGGCTTTGCCGGCCTCGGCGACCAGGCTGTCGCGTTCACGCCGGTTGTGCCTGGGCGGGTGTTCAGTTTCCCCGCCGACCATGGCCTTCATGAAGGTTTTCGCATCGAGTGGTGGTACGTCACCGCCAATCTCAAGGATGCCCAGGGGCATGAGTTCGGCGTGCAATGGACGCTGTTTCGCAGTGCCTTGAGTGCCGCACCCCAGGCCGGCGGCTGGCGCAACCAGACGATCTGGCTCGGCCACGCGGCGGTCACATCCGCCACCGTGCACCATGCCGCCGAGCGTTATGCACGAGGCGGGGTGGGGCAGGCCGGGGTGCAGGCGGTGCCCTTCAATGCCTGGATCGACGACTGGCAGTTCGGTACCCAGGCTTCAGGGGACGAGCCGTTGGCGGACATGCAATTGAAGGCGCGCGACCCACGCTTCAGCTATGCATTGCGGCTGACGTCGAGCCGGCCGCTGGTGTTGCAGGGCGATCAAGGTTTCAGCCAGAAATCCGAACAGGGGCAGGCGTCGTACTACTACAGCCAGCCGTTCTTCCAGGCCAGCGGTGAATTGGAAATCGATGGCCAGCGTTACGCGGTCAGCGGCCCGGCCTGGCTCGACCGCGAATGGAGCAGCCAGCCCCTGACCGCAAACCAGACCGGCTGGGACTGGTTTTCCCTGCACCTGGACAACGGCGAGCACCTGATGCTCTACCGCATGCGCCACAAGGACGGCGCGCCGTATCTCACGGGCACCTGGATCGACGCCCAGGGCCAAGCGCAAACCCTGCACGCCGGGGAAATCAGCCTCGTGCCTCAGGAAACCGCCAAGGTCGCCGGACGCTCTATGCCGGTCGGCTGGGCGATCAAGATCCCCAGCAAGCAACTCGACATCACCCTCCACGCGCTCAATCCCAATGCCTGGATGAACCTGCGCATTCCCTATTGGGAAGGACCGGTGCGACTGCGTGGCAGCCAGGGCGGCACCGGTTACCTGGAAATGACCGGCTACTGAGAATCGCCGGAACTCCCCGCGAACGCCGACCCTCATAGTTTATGAATGTCTCGCAGGAGCCCGTCATGAGCGATGACCTCAAACTTCCGTCGCTGGCCGATTGGCAGCGATTGTTCGACGACAAGGCCTACTGGCAGCAGTCCCCCGATGCTCACTTCACCGAACTGATGCGGGTGGCCAATGACCTGTTCGGTCAGGGCGCCATCGACCTGGCGCAGTGGCAGATCTTGAAGACCAAGGCCGAACAACTGCACCAGCGCTCTCCGGATGCCAACGTCGCTGAAGAAGTCGCCGACCCCGACGCCTGATCCCAGGCCTGAAAGATTCAAGGAGTTCGCCATGCAGCACCACCCCGATCAAACCCGGCAAAACCCCGACGCCCCGGCATTGCCCGGTGAAGTGGAACGCGATAACGATGCCTTGCGGCCCAATGACCCGGCCAAGCGTAAACAACAGCACGGTGACCCTGAGGCAGGGGATACCGATGCGCAGAAAACCGGTCGGCGTGGCTGAGGTTTGTCACGTCGACCGGCATTAAAAAAAGTTTTTTAATGACTGTTTAACTTTGTTTGGATGTGTTCGCGGCAGATAACTTTTGTACTTATTCTTGTTTTTGTATAGCTGCTGTACAGCGCTATGTAGCGGTGCCGTCCAAACACAAAATCATGGCGAGGGAGCTGGCTCACGCTTTGCTGTGTAGGAGCCGCGGAGGAGCGGCGTAGGAGCTGTCGAGTGCAACGAGGCTGCGATCTTTCCCCAAACACTTGAATCTCAAGCGAAAGATCAAAAGATCGCAGGCTTCGCCAGCTTCTGCAGAGATCGCGGAGATAGTTGTAACAATGAATAATTATTTAAACGGGCGCGCGGACATATTCGGAAAGTTCCATTATTATTATTCGCGTTCGCCCAGTGTCAGGCTCTTTACCAGTGCATGGATTGCCGAGGCCATCGCACTGGGCGAACACCACCCTGAATCAACAACTATCGATTATTTTCAACTGCACATCGACCTGCAGAATTGGCCGATGCGTGAGTGGCTGCCTCCGATTCAACCAGCGGCCGGCGAGCGCCAGTCATCGGAGCCCGAGGTACCGCTGACTTCGTGGGTCCAGGTGATTTTGCGATACGTGAAGTGCACGTCCTCCAGATGGGTGAAGTGTGAGTTTTCCGGGTTCTGGCAGTTGAGCATGTAGTCCTTGATATCGACGATGATCGCGTCCTCCAATGTGGTGGTGTAGTAGTGCTCCTGGGTGCCTGCGGCCGAAGTGCGGTACCACTGGATCTTGACTTCCTCCAGGCGTTCGCCGCTCGTCAGGGCGACCTGAAGCAGTGGCGAGGCTTTGTCGAATACCTTGGTGATGGTCAGGGGTTTGTGTATGCGCTGACCGGTTGGCTGACCGGATTGAGGGTCGCGAGGGATGGTCACTTGGTGCTCGAAAGCCTGCACCATGACCTGATCTTCATGACCCTCTTGATAGGTGTTGCCCACTGAATCGGCGGTAAACGCACCGGCAGTGATCAGGCCTTGTTTAGTGCCTTTAACGGACATGTACGCGGGGGTAGCCAATGGATGCTCTCCTTCCTGGATAACGATAGGGCCTGGGACGGGAGTCGCCCCGAGGTGGCCTCACGGATATCAAGAGCTATGCCATTTTTTAAAAATCTATATATATCAATAGGTTGATCTTCTATCGGGAAGCGCCTCCCTGCAGGCAAGCGAGAAATCGCTCAGAGGTTTGCTCGGCCCATTGCAGTTCCTCGCGGCCCGATCAGACACCGCGATACCCGGGCCGGGTGGCTGAGAAAGGCGCGCTGCGCGCACGCCTCTCAGGCAGTTTTTTGCCGTTTTGCCCTTCAGCTTATTCCTACACGCGCAATGCAGACCGGCACTCATCGATGGAGCGCTGTTGCGTCTGGGCGTACAGCCTCAGCTCATCGATGGTCGCTCGTCCCAGCGCCTCTTCGAAGGCCTGGCGATTGGACTGGCCGGCATAATGACTCTGGGCGGCATCGCCGAGGTTCGACTGGAAAATGCCGGCGGCGCTGACGGGCAGGAAGTCCTCGTACACCAAGGGTTCGGCGCGCAGGTATTGCTGCTCGAGCAAGTGCTCCAGGGAGACGGCTTGCTCAAGTGTGCCCTTGGCGGCAAGGCCCTTGGGGGTGACGAAATAGCGGAAGTACGCCAATGCCTGTCGGCGCAGTTCGTCGTGGTTGTCAGGGAATTCGACAAAGTGTTCGGCCATCAGCCGGTTGTAGCGTTCGGCGTTGGCTTCGTTGGGAAACTCTCCCAGCGCGTCGCGCGCGGCGTTCAGCAATTGATCGTAGAGCGCGCGGCCCTTGGGCGTGAGGGCGGCACCGCGTTGTTCGATTTCGCCGAAGCGGGCGCTGTGGCTGCCTTGGGACTGTGGCTGGTCGGTGAAGGCGACGGGTTCGTCGAGTGCCTTGAAACTGGTCTGGCGCAGCAGGATCGGGCATTGGCGGCGGGGTGGGCCTTCGATCACGGCCTTGGGGGTAATGCCGTGCACGGGCATCCGGGCCTGGACGATGTCGATGTCCAGGGTGCGCGGCGTCAGATGATTGATGTGCGGGCCCTTGAACGCCACCACGTCGGCGATCAGGCGATGCTGGGCGCTCAATTGTCGGTACTGTTCGGCGGTAACGGTGGCGCTGTGGTGCCAGCGAAAGGTTTCCAGGGCCTGTAGGACGAAGTCCTCAGCCTGGGCTTCCGTCAGGCCACCTTGGCGTTCGGCCAGGTCAATGAGCTCAAGGGCCCTGGGGGTGAAGATCTGTCGTTTGTCCAACACCGACTCGGCAAAGGCCCGAAGCTCGGCGTTCTCGATCAGTTCCAGGCGCAGCAGCGAGGTGAACACCCGAAACGGGCTGATCTGCAACGCGCTTTCGTGCACGGCGCGAAAGGCGGTGGAATGCACCGGCACCCCGGCAGGCGTGAGGTCGTAGTAGCCCACCGGCTGCATGCCCATGACCGCGAACAGACGCCCCAGGGTCGCCAGCTCGGCGGCGGTGCCGACGCGGATCGCGCCGTGGCGTTCCAGGTCCAGGCGCTCGAGTTCGCCGGTGCTGCGCAGGTGTGCGGCCAGGACCGGATCTTCGGCCAGCACCTGGGCGTTGGTGTGCTCCACCAGCTTCATCAGGGCGCCATACAGCGGCACCTCGTCGCGGTACATGTCGGACATCGCCCTGGAGAAGCGTTGGCGGATCAGGTCGGGGCTGACGAAGCTCATCGTAAGAATTCCTGGCGAGGGCTGTGGGAAAGATGGACGAAAGATCGCAGCCTTCGCCGGCCCCGGCAAACGAAGAATCTTCAGGACTTCATTCTGCCAGGGACTGATCCACCAGCTCGATCCAGTGCCGCACGGGCGTGCGACCGGCGCCGTCGAGGTGGTTCTGGCAGCCGACGTTGGCAGTGACGATCAACTCCGGCTGGCCACTTTCCAGCGCATTGAGGCGGTTATCCCGCAGTTGCCGCGCCAGGGCCGGCTGGGTCAGCGAATAGGTGCCGGCCGAGCCGCAACACAAATGGCCGTCGGGCACCTCGGTGAGGTTGAAACCCAGCCGCGTCAGCAGCGCCTCGATGCTGCCGGCGAGTTTCTGCGCGTGCTGCAAGGTGCAGGGGCAATGCACGGCAATGCGCTGGTTCCTGGCCGCGCAGATCTGTTCCAGCGGTTCCTTGCCGAGCACTTGCACCAGGTCCAGCGCCCGCTCACTCACCTGCCTGGCCTTGGCGGCGTAGGCCGGGTCATGCTCCAGCAGGTGCCCGTAGTCCTTGATGAATGCGCCACAGCCGCTGGCCGTCTGGACGATGGCTTCAGCGCCGTTTTCCAGGTGTGGCCACCAGGCGTCGATGTTCTGCCGGGCGCGATCCAGCCCAGTGGCCTGGGCGTCGAGGTGATAATCCAGGGCGCCGCAGCAGCCGGCCTGCGCACAGGTGATCACGCTGATGCCGAGTCGATCCAGCACTCGTGCTGCCGAGGTATTGGTGTTGGGCGACAGGCCCGGTTGCACGCAACCTTCGAGCATCAACACCGTACGTCGATGCCGCAGAGGCGGGCGCTCGCCGTGAGGAGGGGAAGGGCGGGGCAACTTGGCGCTCAGGTTCGCTGGCAGCAACGGACGGAAGATCGCTCCAAGACGCAGCAGGGCCTTGAACCGATCGGGGCTGGCGGCCAGGCTTCGCAGCCCCAGGCGCAGCGCGCGTTGGCCGGCGGGACGCGGCACGGCTTGGTCGACCACCGCCCGGCCGATGTCCAGCAGGTTGTGGTAATCCACGCCGGACGGGCAGGTGGTCTCGCAGTTGCGACAGGACAGGCAGCGATCCAGGTGCAGTTGGGTGCTGGCCGTCGCCGGCTGGCCTTCGAGCACTTGCTTGATCAGGTAGATGCGTCCGCGCGGACCGTCCAGTTCATCGCCGAGCAATTGGTAAGTGGGGCAGGTGGCATTGCAGAAGCCGCAATGCACGCAGCTGCGCAGGATCCGTTCGGCTTCTTCGGCGCGGGGTAGATTTTTGCTTTCCTCACTGAACCGAGTCTGCATAGGTAGTGTCCTGTATCACAAATGCTGTTTCTTTTTGACGGCGTCTGTTGTCGTCATGCTGCGTTGCCGCTCCTCGCCATAGCGGGCTATGACTCGTCGCGGCGCCTTGCCTGACGACAACAGCCACTCGTCAAAAAGGAACGCATTTGCGACACAGGACACTAGAACTCCAGATACATCCGACCAGGGTTGAAAAGCCCCAGGGGATCGAGCTGGGCCTTGAGCTGCCGGTGATAGCGCAGCAGCGCCGGGGCCAGTGGCTGGAACGGTGTGTCGCTGGCACCCTGACGATAGCAGGTGGCATGGCCACCGACTTCATGGGCCAGGGTTTGCACCGTGTCGGCCTCGGTTTTCAACCAGCGTTGGGCGCCGGCCCAGTCGATCAACTGCGCGCCGGGCAGGGTGAGCGGCCCGGTATGGTTGGGCAGCGACAGGCGCCACAGCGGCAAGCCTTCATCGAAGAAGGCCAACTGATGTTCATTGAGTGCCGTCCAGTATTGATCGTCGATCACCTCGCCACCGAAACGCTGATGAGCGGCGCTGACCGAGCCTTCGCCACCCTCCAGGCGCAGGTGCAGGCAGTCGCCGTCATGGCTGGCGGCGCTGATGGGCAGGGGCTGACGGCCCCATTCGGCGAGTTTTTCCAGGGCCTCGGTGCTGTCCAGTTCCAGGCGGATACTCAGGCTGTGACGGGGCTTGGGCAGGACCTTCAAGGAAACTTCGGTGATCACCCCCAGGCAACCGAAACTGCCGGCCAACAGGCGCGACAGGTCGTAGCCGGCGACGTTTTTCATCACCTCGCCGCCGAAACGCAGCAACGTGCCGTGGCCACTGATCAGCCGCGTGCCCAGGACGAAGTCGCGCACCGAACCGGCCCACGGTCGACGCGGCCCCGACAGCCCGGCGGCGACCATGCCGCCGACCGTGGCGTCATCGCCAAATGCTGGCGGTTCGCAGGGCAGCCGCTGCCCGGCGGCGTCGAGGGCGGCAAGCAGTTCCCGCAGCGGGGTGCCGGCCCGGGCCGTGATCACCAGTTCGGTGGGGTCGTAGTGGACGATGCCACGATGCACGCGGGTGTCCAGCACTTCGCCGGCCACTTCGCGCCCCAGGAAAGCCTTGCTGTTGGACCCCTGGATGCGCAGCGGCGTGGCGTCGGCCCGGGCGCGATTGACCTGTTCGAGCAGCAGGTGGCTGGCGTCCTGGTCGGCTTCGCGGCTCATCAGAAACGCTCCAGTTCAGGAAACGGCAGTTGTCCGCCATGGATGTGCATGGCACCGAATTCGGCGCAGCGGTGCAGGGTGGGGATGTTCTTGCCGGGGTTGAGCAGGCCTTGGGGATCGAATGCTGCTTTCACCGCGTGGAACAGGTTCAGTTCGTCGCTGTTGAATTGCGTGCACATCTGATTGATTTTTTCCCGGCCGACACCGTGTTCGCCAGTGATGCTGCCACCTACCTGGACACACAGTTCGAGGATTTTCCCGCCCAGGGTTTCGGCGCGCTCCAGTTCGCCGGGCTGGTTGGCATCGAACAGGATCAGCGGGTGCATGTTGCCGTCACCGGCGTGAAAAACGTTGGCGACGCGCAGGCCATGCTCGGCACCGAGGCTGGCGATGCGCTGCAGTACCTCGGGCAGGGCACGTCGCGGGATGGTGCCGTCCATGCAGTAATAATCCGGCGCCAGGCGACCCACCGCCGGGAAGGCGTTCTTGCGCCCGGCCCAGAAGCGCAGCCGCTCGGCCTCGTCCCGCGCCTGGCGCACCTCGGTGGCCCCGGCCTGCTCCAACACCTGGCGGACCTGTTCGCAATCGTCATGGACATCGGCCTCTACCCCGTCCAGTTCGCACAGCAGGATCGCTTCGGCCTCCACCGGATAACCAGCGTGGATGAAGTCCTCGGCGGCGCGGATCGCCAGGTTGTCCATCATTTCCAGGCCGCCGGGGATGATCCCGGCGGCGATGATGTCGGCTACCGCTCGCCCGGCCTTGTCCACCGAATCGAAACTGGCCAGCAGCACCTTGGCGACCTGGGGCCGGGGCAACAGTTTGACCGTCACTTCGGTGATCACCCCCAGCAAACCTTCGGAACCGGTGAACAGCGCCAGCAGGTCCAGGCCCGGCGAGTCCAGGGCTTCGCTGCCGAGGGTCAGGCGCTCGCCTTCGATGGTGAGGATTTCCAGCTTCAACAGGTTGTGCACCGTCAGGCCGTACTTGAGGCAGTGCACGCCGCCGGCATTTTCCGCGACGTTGCCGCCGATGGAACAGGCGATCTGCGACGAGGGATCCGGCGCGTAATACAGCCCGAACGGCGCCGCCGCCTGGGAGATCGCCAGGTTGCGCACACCGGGCTGAAGACGTGCGGTGCGGGCGTCGGGGTCGATGTGCAGGATCTGGTTGAACCGCGCCATCACCAGCAACACGCCGCTTGCCAGGGGCAGGGCGCCGCCGGACAGGCCGGTCCCGGCACCCCTGGCGACCACCGGCACATTCAGCCCATGGCAGAGCTTGAGCAGCGCTTGCACCTGCTCGACTCGCTTGGGCAGTACCACCAGCAGGGGCGTGGTGCGGTAGGCCGACAGGCCATCGCATTCGTAGGGCTTGAGATCTTCCTCCTGATGCAGGATGTCCAGGTCTGGAACCTGTGCCTGCAAGGCTTGAAGCAGCGCCTGTTTGTCCACCTTGGGCAAGGGGCCGTCGAGGTGTTCGTCGTAGAGGATGTTCATGAAGTCGATACCTCTGAGTCGGCTCGAATCCCTGTGGGAGCGAGCAAGCTCGCTCCCACAGGGATTCATTTTGTTATTTTCGCATCGCCGTCACTGCCCCAGCCCCTTGAGAAATTCCCGGTACAGCGCCGCGGTTTTTCCCGGTCGTTCGACCATGGGCATGTGGCCAATACCGTCCCAGATTTCCACCCGCAAATCGGCGATGCCCTTGCTCCACACCGGCACGCTGCTGACGTCGATCAACCTGTCCTTGCGCCCCCAGAGTAGCAGCGACGGGGCGCGGATGTCGGCCAGGCGCGGTTCCATCGGCGGGCTGGCGCGAAAATCGACGAAGATCTCCGCCAGTTCCTCGCGGCGCTGTTCGTAACGTTCGGCCATTGCCGCCAGCACCACGCTGGGCACCCAGGGCGGGGAGGCCATGGTCATTGCGTAGAACGGCGCGAAATCGTCCCGCGAGTCGACGAGGAACGGGTTATGCCCGGCGGCCAGGTGGCGTTCCATGTCGCTGGCCTGGGGCGCGGTGACGCCGGCCGGATCGATCAGCGCCAGGGTCAGCACGCGCTCGGGCGAGGTGGCCGCCAGCCATGCGGCGAGGTAACCGCCCATGGAATTGCCAATCACATGGACCTTGTCCAGGCCACAGGCGTCGAGCAACTCGATGACCCGCCGGGCCTGGGTCGGGATGTCATAGCCGCCGCCGGCCTTGAAGCCGGTTTCGCCATGGCCGGCCAGGTCGGGCACCACCACCCGGTAGTCGCCGACAAAATGTCGGGCGAAGCGCAGCCAGAGATTCTTGTCGGCGCTGTAGCCATGCAGCATCAGGATGCTGCCGGACGCTTCATAGGGCCCGCCTTGCCAGGTCGATACGGTCATCTCGCTGATGGGGACGGTGATCTTGTGCAACCGGTAGAGACGTGCCTCCAGCGCCATGCCCATGTCGTACAGCACATGGCCGATGCCTGGATATGTCAACCAGCTCCAGGCGATAAACACGGCAAGGACTACCCACAACACCAGCATGTTTTGCCCCCCATGGGTCAGGACAGAATGTGATCGGCCAGTCTGAGCCGACGGGCCAGATATTCTTAAGTGAAGCTGAAACCCGAGCACATCGCGATGACATGGCGCATTTGCTTTGCTACTTGCTATGACAGCCGCCGGATGACTCATGTATAGCCAAGATCCGCGGCAGGGCCCGACATTTGAAGGAGAATAAATACCCCCTCATTCAGTGGTGGCTATTTGATGCCGCCCTGATAGACTCCAAGCTACCCCCCGTCCCAACGACTTGGGAAGCCCGCGGTGCAGAGGTTCCTATGCAAAAAACGGGAAAAAAGGGACGGACGCTGGCCAGGAGGCTTTATATATCGCGCATTCTGGGCCTGACGCTGGGGTTGCTGTTGGTGAGTGCTGCCGTCTTTCCCCTCGAGCCGGCGCCGTGGGTCTGGGGTTTCATGCTGTTCAACGGCCTGCTCTGGCCACACTTGTCCTACGGGTGGGCCCGGCGTTGCTCGGTGCCGTACCAAGCCGAACACATCAACTTATTGATCGATGCGGCGCTTGGCGGCTTCTGGGTCGCGGCAATGCAGTTCAACCCGCTGCCCGCAGCCGTCACGCTGGCGATGATGGCGATGAACAATGTCGCCATTGGTGGCCTGCGTTTCCTGCTCATTGGGGCCTTGGCCCAAGTGGCCGGCATTGTCGTGGGCGTGCTGATCTTCCCGCTGACCAGCGTGCCCATGACCAGCCCGGCGCAGATCTATGCTTGTTTGCCGTTGCTGTGCCTGTATCCGATGGCGCTGGGTTGGTTCTGCTATCGCCAGGCCTACATTCTGGGCCGGCAGAAACGCGAGTTGCTGGCCCTGAGTCGCACCGACAGCCTGACTGGTTTGCTTAACCATGGTGCCTGGAAAGATCGCCTCAACGAGGAGTTCCAGCGCTGCCAGCGTCACCCGAATGACGGGGCAGGGCGCGGCGCGATTGCGCTGATCGACATCGATCATTTCAAAGCCATCAATGACACCTATGGCCATGTCGCCGGCGACATTGTGCTGCGCCAGCTTGGCAAGATGCTCAAGCAAAACCTGCGCGCCGCCGATGTGGTCGGGCGTTATGGCGGGGACGAGTTCTGTGTGATTCTGCCGGACCTGACGCTTCACAACGCCGTGCAGGCCATGGACGGCTTGCGCGAGCGCTTTGCGACGCTCAGCTATGAACAGAACCCGGCGCTGAAGGTGAGCCTGAGTATTGGCCTGGCGGCCTTCAACCCGGCTTATGGCGATGCGACCCATTGGCTCAATGATGCCGACCAGGCGCTTTACGAGGCCAAGACCGGCGGGCGCAACCGGGTCACGTGTTACCGGCATCGGCAGGTGTTGGAGGTATCGGCCATTTCTCCCTGAGGTGGCCACCTGCGGTCTAGAGCCTTGACCCATTGTCGGGTAGGGTGCCTCTGGCACTCTTTCGATACGGAACAAGGATGAAATCATGATGATGACCGCTCTTCGCTCCCGTCTGGCCGTCAGTCTTGGCCTGAGCCTGGCCCTCGGCGCCTTTGCTCCCGTTGCTTTCGCGCAGCCCCATCAACAAGTCCTGAGCGACGCCGAACAGAACAAGGGCGAGGCCCTGAAACTGCTCGAACGCTTGGTGAACATCGACTCCGGCTCAGGCTATGTGCCGGGGCTGACCCAGGTCGGTGACATTGCCATCGATGAATTGCAGAAGTTGGGCGCCACCATCGAAAAGGTGCCTAACTCGGACGGCACCCAGCACATCCTGGCGACCCTCAAGGGCACCGGCAAGGCAAAAATCCTGCTGATGGCGCACATGGACACGGTGTTCAAGGAAGGTTCGGCCGCCGAGCGTCCCTTCCACATCAAGGATGGCCGGGCCTACGGGCCGGGGGTGATGGATGACAAGGGCGGCATCGTCGCCGGGATCTACGCCTTGAAGGTGCTCAAGAACCTGGACTTCAAGAACTACGCGCAGATTACTTTCCTGCTCGACGCCAGCGAAGAAACCGGTTCGGACGCCGCCACCGACCTGATCAAGAAAACCGCCAAGGCCCATGACGTGACGCTCAACCTCGAGCCGGGGCGCCCGGCCGATGGTCTGGTGGTGTGGCGCAAGGGCAGTGCCACGGCGCTGGTGGAGGTCAAGGGCAAGGCGTCTCACGCCGGTGTCGCGCCGGAGTTGGGGCGCAATGCGGCGATGGAAGCCGCGCATCAGATCTTGCAACTGGGCAAGCTCGGCGACGCGGAAAAGAAAACCACCATCAACTTCACGGTGATCAAGGCCGGCGACCGGACCAACGTGATTCCCGACCAGGCGAGCGCCAAGGCGGATGTGCGGGCAGCGGTGCCGGAAGAGTTCGACCGCATCGAAAAAGACCTGGCCCGGGTGTCGCAGGACAAGTTGATCGCCGACACCGAAGTCACCACCAGCCTCAAGCGTGGCTTGCCACCGATGCCGCAGACGGCGGAGTCGGACCGGTTGATGGCCATGGCCCAAGGCATCTATGGCGAACTGGGGCGCAAACTCACTGAAGAAGGTAGCGGTGGGGCGGCGGATGCCAGCCTGTCGGCCGGGGTTGGTACGCCGACGCTGGATGGCTTTGGCATTGTTGGCGGCAACATCCATACGCCGGAGGAATACGCCGAAGTCGAGAGTGTGGTGCCAAGGATTTATCTGTTGTCGCGGATGATCATGGAGTTGGCGGGGCGGTAAAGCGCTGCCCATTTTTTAAAGGATCGAAACATCGCACCGTCCCGCTGTGGAAGCAAGGCTTACCCGCGATGAAGATGACGCGGTCTCCTGGGGAACCGAGGTGCCTGCATCGCGAGCAAGCTTTGCTCCCACTGGGATTTGTGTTGCGCCGCTTCGATCGTTCGGTGGCGGCTATACGCAGGTTGGTAGACCGGGTACCAAGGCAAACCCAGCGCGCCACAAGGGCGCCCCGCGCACAGCCGCCATAATAAATATGCCGGAGCCGTGCGCCTTAGTTTTACCCGGGCTACCAAACCCGATTGCTGATTCGTCAGCGACCCGGAAACGATAAAGCCCTGGCCTCAAGGCGCGCAAGCCGGCGGATTCTGGCGTAGTTGTAGGTAACGGCGCAAGACGATGTGGCTCGGTCCTACCCCGAGGCTAATGTGATAAACATCCAGGCTTTTGTAGTGAGGGAATTTAGCGAAATGTCGCAGCGTCCCGCTGTGGGAGCAAGGCTTGCCCGCGATGAAGATGACGCGGTCTCCTGGCGAACCGAGGTGTCTGCATCGCGAGCAAGCTTTGCTCCCACAGGGATTTGTGTTGCGCCGTTTGACCTGGTTCAGTAGACCCAAACCTCAACCCGTCGATTCCTGACCCGTCCTGCATCCTCGCTGTTGGCCGCCACCGGCATCAATGCGCCGAACCCCCGTACCTCTCGCAGCGCCACGCCGTATTTGACCAGTTCGCGCCGCACCGCCATGGCCCGCAGTTTGGACAGAAGGTCGGCCCGCGCCGGGTCGTCCTTGGCGTCGCCAAACCCCACCAGGGTCACACGCCGGTCGGTTTTGCCATGCTGCTTTATATAGTCGAGCACGCGGCCCAGGTCCTGGTGGGCCTTGTTGTCCAGGCTGGCGCTACCTTCTTCGAAGCGGAAGTTCACGGTCAAGCGTTGGGCGTGGCGGCTCAGGGCCTGGTAACCCTCGGGCATCAATGCATTCGGCGTGACGGCCATGGCCTGGACGGTTTGGGCGATGAATCCATTGGCCGCGACGATGGTCTGGCCCTGCTCGCTTTGGGTGAACGCCACCAGCGCCTCGGCCCACGGGTTGGTCGCCTGGGGTGGCAAATAAAAGAACAGGCGCCGGGACAAGGGGTAGTCCTCGGTGGCGATCAGGTTGTTCAACGGCAACATGGGTTGGGAATCACCGTCGACAATCGCCAGTGCCTTGGCCTGGCGCACATAGGGCAAACCGATGAAGCCGATGCCTTGCGGGTCCTGGCTGACAGCGTCGGACAACTGTTCGCTGGATTCGAAGCGCCGTGCTGTAGGATCCAGCCGTTTTCCCTGTCGGCTGAGGACCAGTTCCTTGAAGGTGTCGTAGGTGCCGGACTGTTCATCCCGGGCATAAAGATGAATCGGCCCGCCAGCACCGCCCACGGCTTCCCAGGTTTTCGCCTCGCCACTGAATATCCGCGCCAGTTGCACGGTATCGAGCTGACGCAATGGGTTCTGCGGATGAAGAATAATCGCCAGGCCATCAATGGCGATGACTTGCTCGGCGGTGGGACTTTTCAGGTCGCCCAGGGACGACAGTTCCTTCAGTTCACTGTCCTTGATCGGTCGTGAAGAGGCGGCCAGGTCGGCGTTGCCCTGCTTGAGGGCGGCGAAACCGGTGCTGGAGCCGTGGGCGGCAATGTCGATTTCCACTCGCCGACCGTCAGTGGTCTGGCCGACGATCCGCTGCTCATTGTCTGTGCCGGTGATTTCGGCGCTCACTTTGAGCAGCCCCTGGCTTTCCATCAGCCCTTTGACCAGCGCCGGGCCGAGCGTTGCCCCTATGGTATTGGAGCCTTGAAGGCGCAGGGCCGGGCCGGATTCTGGAAGAGGCAAGCCGGGAACAGGCTCGCGTTCAGCGCAGATCGCCAACGGCAGCCACAACGCCATTATCCAGACCACGCACAGACGCATGCCGACACCTTCAGAACCCAGGGAAGTGCCGGGAGAATAAGTCAGGCAGATGACTAAACGATGACAGGGCGATTGCGTTCTTAAGCGCCGGACTCCATTGCTGCCAGCTCGGTCACCAGATGTTCGATCAACGCCCTCACGCGCTTGGGTTGGACGCGGGCAGTCGGGTAGACGATCTGCAGTAGCGTGCTGCCGGCCGTGAACTCCGGGAGTAACTCCACCAACCGCCCGCTCTTGAGATCGTCGCGCACATCCCAGATCGACTTGAGACTGATGCCGTGTCCCTCCAGGCACCACTGGCGTACGAGGCCGCCGTCATTGGCGATTCGCCGACCCTGGACCAACACGCGATGCACCTCGCCGCGTCGGCTGAAGGTCCATTCCCGCGCCGTATTGATGCCCAGGCGCATCACCAGGCATTCGTGTCGGGTCAGTTCGGTGGGGTGCGTTGGCGTGCCATGACGCGCCAGATAAGTGGGCGCGGCACAGACCACGCGACGGTTTTCCCCCAAGGGCCTGGCGCGCAGTGAGCTGTCGGCCAAGGCGCCATAGCGAATGGCAAAATCGAGCCCCTGGCTGACCAGGTCCACGTAGCCGTCGCCCAGGTCCAAATCCAGGCTGACATCTGGATGCTCATCGAGAAATCGCGACAGGATGGGGTCGATGTATTGGCGTCCCAAATCTTGCGGGGCACTCATGCGAATCGGCCCGCTGAGGGTTTGGGTGCCGGCGCGAATGCTGCTGTGCAACTCGCCGGCTTCGGCCAGTAACCGGCGGGCCCCTTCGACCAGCAACTTGCCTTCGTCGGTCAGGCTGATCGCACGCGTGGTGCGATTGAGCAGGGTGGCGCCGTAGTAGGTTTCCAGGGTGGCGAGCCGTTCCGAGACCGAAGCGGGGGACAGCCCCACCTCCCGGCCGGCAGCAGAGAGTCCACCTTTCTCAACGATGAGTAGAAAAAGCTCGAGGTTCTTCAGGAACATTATTCGGTAATTCCGAAATGTATTTTCGCCAGTGGATCAATTATCAGGAAAACACGCAAGGCATACCTTAGTGCCTCAGACGATTGCACTTCAGTGTTTTTTCCAGGAGTCCGCCATGGCCATTTCCGAGGTACCCGATGCTACTCACAACCCCGAACGCAGGACCTTCCTGGCCCAGGCGAGCGCTGGTGCTGCGTTGCTGGCGGCGGGGGACCTTTTGACGACGGGCTCGGCGCAGGCCGGTATCTCGACAAAAGCCGTCGGCGTTTCCAGGAGTGGCTTCTGGCCGGGCGACACCCGCTTGGTGATTTCGATTTCCATGCAATTCGAAGCCGGAGGGCAACCGCCCAAGGGGACCGACAGCCCGTTTCCCCCAGTGGATTTCCCTGACGGTGTCCCCTCCGATCCGGCGACCAATACCTGGTTTGCCTACGGCTATCGGGAAGGTATCCCACGCATGCTGGATTTGTGGGACCGCCATGACGTCAAGGTCACGTCCCATATGATCGGCGAAGCGGCGCGGCGCCAGCCGTCCCTGGCACGGGAGATTGTTGCGCGCGGTCACGAAGCGGCCGGCCATGGCCCGCGTTGGAGTTCGCAGTTTGCGATGAGTCGCGAGGAGGAACGGACGTTCCTGCGCCAGGCCGCCCAGATGGTGCAGGAGGTCACCGGGCAGCCGGTCACCGGTTACAACTGCAACTGGTTGCGCCGGGGGCCCAATACCCTGGCGTTGCTGCAGGAGCTGGGCTACCTCTACCACATCGATGACGTCAGTCGCGACGAGCCCTTCATCGAATCGGTCAATGGCAAGGACTTCGCAGTGGTCCCCTACACATTGCGCAATAACGACATCGTGCTGATCGAAGGCCGGCATTATTCGCCCCAGGCCTTCCTGGAGCAGGTAAAGCTCGATTTCGACCAACTCTACGAAGAAGCCGGCACACGGCGGCGAATGATGTCGATCAGCGCCCATGACCGTATCAGCGGCACGCCGCAAATGGTGCGGGTCTGGGATGAGTTCCTGCGTTACGCCAAAAGCCACCCGGGCGTGACGTTCATGCGCAAGGACGATATTGCCCGCTACACCCTCGCCAGTGCGCTGTCGGTGCGTGAAGCCGAAACGCTCTGAAGCCTTTTTACAAAACCGGGCCCCGGCCCTTGATCGACCCGAAGGAACCTACCATGCCGTTCTCATTCCTTGCCCTGCCTGGCGGCTTGCGCCTGGCCGGTTTTTCCCTGGCCCTGGGCCTGTCGCTGGGGGCCTCGGCCGCCACCGATGCGCTCGTGGCGCCCCAGAGTCTGATTGTCGACCAGAGCCTGTCGGCGCGGCAGGCGTCCGCCATGATCCTCGCGGCCCGGCGTTATGACACGTTCTGGCACACCGGAGACGAAGCGCTGGCCCGCGAAGCCCTGGCGCCTGGCTTCATCGACAAGACGCCACCTGCCGGGCGCAAGCAAGGCCCGGAAGGACCGTTACTGGCGTCTCGAGCCTTCCGTGGGGCAGTGCCGGATCTCAGTTGTGTCGTGGAACAGATGTTGGTGGTGGGGGATCGGGTCGTGGTGCACCTGCGCTTTCGCGGCCATTTCACCGGCACCTTTGACCAGCTCCGGGGCCAGGGCCAACCCGTGGAGTTCATCGCGACGGATATCTATCAGGTCGACCAAGGAAAAATCGTCGCCAACTGGCACATCGAGGACAACTTGAGCCTGTTCAAACAGCTGGGTGCTCTCTGACAGACAGGCTCGCCTTTGGCGAGCCGTTTTGCTGATCAGCTCAACTGCAACCAGATCGGCGCATGGTCCGACGGTTTTTCCATGCCTCGCAGTTCGTAGTCCACGCCGGCGTCCTTGACCCGTGGCAGCAGGCCGTGGGAGGTGAGGATCAGGTCGATGCGCAGGCCGCGCTTGGGCTCGTCCTCGAAACCGCGGCTGCGGTAGTCGAACCAGCTGAAGCGGTCGGTGACGTCCGGGTTCAGGTGGCGGAAGCTGTCCACCAGGCCCCAGTTCTTCAGGCGGGCCATCCATTCGCGTTCTTCCGGCAGGAAGCTGCATTTGCCGGTTTTCAGCCAGCGTTTCATGTTGTCCGGGCCGATGCCGATGTCGCAGTCTTCCGGGGAAATGTTCACGTCGCCCATCACCACCACCGGCTGGTCGTTGCTGAAGCGGCTTTCCAGCAGTTGCTGCAAATCGCTGTAGAAACGTTCCTTGGCCGGGAATTTGGTCGGGTGGTCGCGGCTTTCACCTTGTGGGAAATAACCGTTCATGATGGTCACCGGCACGCCGTTGGCATCGGCGAAGGTGCCCCAGATGAAGCGCCGCTGGGCATCCTCGTCGTCGCCCTCGAAGCCCTTGTACAGGCTCAGTGGCGCCTGGCGGGAGAGCAGGGCGACGCCGTAATGGCCCTTTTGCCCGTGGTAATGCACGTGGTAGCCCAGGGCCTGCACCTCGGCCAGGGGGAATTGTTCGTCGTGGACCTTGGTTTCCTGCAGCCCGATCACGTCCGGCTGGTGCTTCTCGATCAGCGCCGCCAACTGATGGGGGCGGGCGCGCAGCCCGTTGATGTTGAAGGAGACGATCTTCATGGTCGGCTGTCCTGGCAAAACTGCGATGCTAGCTGACATGTCGGAACACGGCCAGCGTGGCAGTAGGACAAATGCGCTGCTAATGTCCTGTGGGTGTAGGAACGATCGCAACCCAATCGGGTTCGTACTCAATAAGAGCAGGGCCTCATCGAGCCTCGCCCCAGGAGAACTACCGTCATGCCTGAAACCGCCACCGCCATCGCCGACATCCATATGCTCGACAGTGGTTATTCCCGTGAAGCCCGTTCGTTGCTGTACCAGGCCTATCGCCACGAGCCGACTTTCAGCTACCTGTTCGAATCCGAGCGTCCCGGTTATGAACAGCGGGTACGGGCCACGGTGCGTGAGCTGGTCAAGCAGCATTTTCTCCAGGACCTGCCGGCCATCGGCTTGCTGGTCAACGACCGCCTGATTGGCATCGCCCTGATCGCCCCGCCGCAGCGGCGCCTGGGCATCACCGAAAGCTGGGCCTGGCGCCTGCGGATGGTCTTGAGCACTGGTTTTCGTTGCACCCGGCGCTACCTGGAATACCACGCGGCGGTGCTGGCCTGCCTGCCGTCGGATGCGGTCCATGTATTGCCGCTGCTGGGGGTGCATCCACAGTTCCAGGGCAAGCATTTCGGCGAACAGTTGCTCGAAGCGGTTCATAACTGGTGTGCGGTGGACGAGCATTCCCAGGGCGTGGTGCTGGACACCGGCAACCCACGTTACCTTGAGTTTTATAAACGCCAGGGTTACGAGGAAATCGGTGAAGTGGCGGTAGGACCGATCCGCGAGCATGTGTTCTTCCACGCCAACCCGCAGGTCCTGCAAAGCGCAACGGCATAGTCTGGCGAACTTTTGCGAAATGTCCGGCTCTATCAAGCACCTACGCTCGTGATAGCATCCGCGCCATGAACCTCCCAGGAAGAATGACCAGTGGCGCGCTCCTGCTGTCTCTCAGTTGCGCAGCGCTGGCAAACAGCGAATTGGAAGTACGGGTCAAGCCGTCCAACGATGAACTCAAGGCCAACGTAGAAGGTTACATCGGCGGCGTGGGTGATCGTGACGAGGAGGCCTTGCTGCGCTTCAGCCGTGGTGCCGAGGAGCAGGCGCGCAAGGCCGCCCAGGCGTTGGGCTACTACCAGCCGCAGATCGACAGTGAGGTCAAGGGCGGCAAGGACCCACGCCTGGTGCTGACCATCGACCCCGGCGAGCCTGTGCATTTGCGCAACGTCACCGTGCGCATTGATGGCCCGGCGGCATCGCTCAAAGCCTTTCGCGTACCCAGCAACGCCGCCCTCAAGCCCGGCGCGGTGCTCAACCATGGGCGCTACGAAGACGCCAAGCGAATCATCCAGAACCAGGCCTCGCGCTATGGTTTTTTCAGCGGGCGTTTCACCCAGCAGAAGCTGTTGGTTGACCCCCAGGCGGGCATTGCCGACATCGAACTGATTTACGACAGCGGCCCGCGCTATGCCTTGGGCCCGGTGAGTTTTGAGGGTGATACGCCGTTCGACGAAGATCTGCTGCAGCGCATGGTGCCGTTCAAGGCCGGCACGGCGTACGACTCCGAACTCATTGCAGAGCTCAACCAGGCCCTGCAATCGAGCGGTTATTTCGAAGGCGTCCGGGTGGATGCCGCACCGACGGCGGCCACTGACAACGTGATCCCGGTGGCGGTCAAGCTCGACACGCGCAAGCCGCGCACCATGGGCCTGGGCCTGGGTTTTTCCACCGATGTCGGCCCACGGGTCAAAGCCAATTGGACGCGTCACTGGGTCAACCCCCAGGGCCACAGTTATGGCTGGGAAGCGGAAGTGTCGGCGCCCCGGCAGAACGTCGGCCTGTGGTACGACGTGCCGCTGGATCCGCCGCTGACCGACAAGATACGTTACGCCGGCGGTTATCAATATGAAGAACTGGCCGGCACCGACAGCCTCAGCAAACTGCTCACCGTGGGCCCGGAATGGCACAGCAAGTTGCCCAGCGGCTGGCAGCGGGTGGTGTCGCTCAAGTGGCAGCGCGAGGAATATCGCCTCGGCGACGATGCGGGCCTGAGCACACTGCTGATGCCGGGCCTCAGCTATTCCTACCTGCGCAGCGACAACCGCATCGATCCGCACAACGGTTACCGCTTGCAGTTCGACACCAAGGTCGCCAAGGAAGGGCTCGGCTCGGACAACAACCTTTTATACGGCACCGCCATGGTCAAGGGCCTGACCACGGTGTTCGACAAGCATCGTTTGCTGGCGCGTGCGCAGATCGGCGGCAGCGCCACCAATGGCTACAAATCCATCCCGCCGTCCCTGCGCTTTTTTGCTGGTGGCGACCAGAGCGTGCGGGGTTACGACTACCAGAGCCTGTCGCCGGAAAACGCCGAGGGCGACCGTATCGGTGGTCGCTACATGGTCGCCGGCAGCCTCGAGTATCAATATTCAATCGCGGAAAAATGGCGGGTGGCGACGTTCATCGACCAGGGCAACTCGTTCAACAGCCTTGAACTGCCGAGCCTCAAGACCGGCGTGGGCGTCGGCGTGCGCTGGGTTTCGCCGGTGGGTCCGATCCGCCTCGACCTGGCCCATGCGATGGACGACGACGGTGGTATCCGCTTGCACTTTTCCATGGGGCCTGAGCTGTGACGCGTGGTTTGAAGATAACGCTGCTGGCGCTCGCCGGGGTACTGGTGGCGCTCGTGCTGGCCTTGAGCGTGGTGCTGGGCACGGCATTGGGCAGCCGTTGGGCCCTCGGCCTGGTGCCGGGGCTGACCGTGGAGAATTTCCAGGGGCGGCTGGGCGGACAGTGGAGCGCCGATCACCTGCTGTGGCAGCAGGACGCCAGTCGGGTGGAAGTGGATCGGCTGATATTCGCCTGGTCGCCGCTGTGCCTGGCACGCATGACCTTGTGCATCGAACAGCTCAAGGCCGACCAGGTCGCCTTGCAATTGCCAGCCTCTGCCGATGAGCCGAGCAGCGGCCCGATCAGCTTGCCGGACCTGGATTTGCCACTCGCCATCGAACTGGGCGACGTGCAGGTCGGCAGCCTGTCGTTCAACGGCAGCGAGCAGCTCAAGGGCCTGCAATTGGTTGCCCACTGGACCGCCGCGGGCATGCAGATCGATTCGGTGCAGTTGCAGCGCGATGAGCTGAGCCTGAAACTCTCCGGTCTGCTGAAGCCGGGCGGCGACTGGCCGTTGAACGCCGAGGGCCGGTTGACCTTGCCGGCGCCGGGCGCAACGCCCTGGGCCCTGGACCTGAAAGTCGACGGCAACCTGCTCAAGACCCTCAACCTCAAGGCCGACAGCAGCGGTTACCTGCAAGGCCAGTTGAACGGTGAGCTGCAACCGTTGGCGGACAACCTGCCCGCCAAGGTGCGCATCACCGCCGACGGCTTCAAGGCCAGTGCCGATTTGCCCGACACGTTGTTGCTCAATCAACTGGAATTGACCGGCGAAGGCGATCTGAAAAACGGCTATCAACTGCTCGGCAAGGCGACGCTGCCCGCCGAAAAAGGGCCGGTGGCGTTGTTGCTGCAAGGCACGGTGGACGCCAACGGCGCGCAGATCGCCGGCCTGGATCTGGATGCCGGCGATCAGCAAAGCCTGAAACTCAGCGGCCAATTGGACTGGCGCGAAGGCCTGCGCGCCGAGGCGAAAGTCGCCTGGCTGGATTTCCCCTGGCATCGCCTCTATCCGCTGATCGACGAGCCACAGGTGACGCTGCGCAGCTTCGACGGCGAAGTCTCCTACACCGATGGCCAATACCTGGGCAACTTCCAGGCCGCGCTGGACGGACCCGCCGGGGCCTTCAGCCTGGGCAGCCCGTTCAGTGGCGACCTGACGCAAATCCATTTGCCGCAGCTCAAGCTCGCGGCGGGGCAGGGCAAGGCCGAAGGGCACCTGAGCCTGCAATTTGTCGAGGGCATTGCCTGGGACACGGCGCTGCAACTGTCGGCCATCAACCCGGCGTATTGGCTTGGCGAACTGCCCGGGACCCTGGCCGGGCCGTTGCGCAGCAAAGGGATGATGAAGAACGATCGCCTCGATCTCGACGCGGACCTGGACCTCAAGGGCAAACTGCGTGGCCAGCCCGCGGTGTTCCAGGCCAAGGCCAGCGGCGCTGGCGAGCAGTGGAAGCTCAGCGCGCTGGATATTCGCCTGGGGGATAACCGCATCAACGGCAGCGGCAGCCTGCAAGAGAAGCTGACCGGCCAGATCGACATCAAGCTCGCACGCCTGGCTCAGCTCTGGCCGCAATTGCGCGGCCAAGTCGTCGGCCGTGTCGACGTGGCCGGCACGCTCAAAGCCCCCCAAGGCAAGCTCGGCCTGCAAGGCACGCAACTGGCCTTCCAGGACAACCGCCTGCAAAGCCTGAACCTGGATGCGATCCTCGACAGCGCCCAGCGCGGCAAGCTCGACCTCAAGGCCAGCGGTATCCGCGCCGGCGAAACGTCACTGGGCGTGCTGACGGTCAGCGGACAGGGCGACATCAAACGGCAAGCACTCAACCTCGACTTGCAAGGGCCGCAGCTCGACACGACCCTGGCACTCGATGGCGCGCTCGACCAAGGCAATTGGCGCGGGCGCCTGGCCAGCGGCGACGTGCAGGCCGGCGGTCAAGCCTGGCGCCTGCAAGCCCCGGCTAAACTGGAGCGCCTGGCCGATGGCACGCTCAACGTCAGCGCGCATTGCTGGCGTTCAGGCGAGGCCAGCCTGTGCGGTGAGGACCAGCGGCTGATGCCGGAACCGAAGTTGCGCTATCACCTCAAGCAATTCCCCATCGAAAGCCTGGCCCAGTGGATGCCCAAGGATTTTGCCTGGCAGGGCCGGCTCAACGCGGACCTGCAACTGGACCTGCCGGCCAGCGGTCCGAATGGCCGGATCCTGGTGGACGCCAGCGGCGGTACTTTACGGATTCGGGACAAGGAGGGCGATAAGGCGCAATGGCTGGACTTCCCCTACCAGACCCTGACGCTCAACAGCCGCCTGACCCCCAAGCGCATCGACACCGACCTGAATTTCGTCGGCGCCAGGCTCGGCGAACTGATGCTCCAGGCACAAATCAACCCCATACCGGCCAGCAAACCCGTCAGCGGCTCGTTCCGCCTGACCGGCCTGGACCTGTCCGTGGCGCGGCCATTCGTGCCGATGGTGGAAACCCTCACCGGTCACCTGAACGGCAGCGGAACCTTGTCTGGTGGTCTGCTTGCGCCCCAGGTCAACGGCAACCTGGTGCTCAGCGACGGTGAAGTGTCTGGCCCGGAACTGCCGGTCAGCCTTGAAGCCTTGCAGATGCGGGCAGCGATTACCGGCGAAGCGGTGCAGCTCAATGGCAATTGGAAAAGTGGCAAGAGCGGGCAGGGCAGCCTGAACGGCAACATCGGCTGGGGCGACGCCCTGACCATGAACCTGGCCCTCAAGGGTTCGCAACTGCCAGTCACCGTCGAGCCTTATGCGGTGCTCGATGTGGCGCCCGACCTGAACATCACCATGCACGGTGAGCGGCTTTCCATTGCCGGCAAGGTCCTGGTGCCCAAAGGCGAGATCACCATCCGCGAACTGCCGCCGTCCACCGTCAAGGTTTCGGATGACACGGTGATCGTCGGCCACCAGACCGAAGAGGGCAAGGCGCCGCTGGCCATGGCGATGGACATCGACGTGATCGTCGGCCAGGACAAGCTCGCGTTCTCGGGTTTCGGCCTGACCGCCAACGTGCAGGGCCAGGTTCACATCGGCGACAACATGGACACCCGCGGCGAGCTCTGGCTCAACGACGGTCGTTATCGGGCCTACGGGCAACGGCTGACAGTGCGGCGGGCGCGGCTGCTGTTCGCCGGGCCCATCGACCAGCCCTACCTGGACATCGAAGCGATCCGCCAGACCGACGACGTGATCGCCGGCATCCGCTTGAGCGGCAGCGCCGAACAACCGACCACGCAAATCTTCTCGGAACCGGCCATGAGCCAGGAACAGGCGTTGTCCTACCTGGTGCTGGGCCGGCCGCTGAGCACCACCGGCGAGGACAACAACATGCTCGCCCAGGCGGCGCTGGGCCTGGGGTTGATGGGCAGCTCGGGGGTGACCACCAGCCTGGCCAATAACCTGGGGATCGAGGATTTCCAGCTCGACACCCAGGGCAGCGGCAATGCCACCAGCGTGGTCGCCAGCGGCAACCTGTCGGAAAAACTCAGCCTGCGCTACGGCGTCGGCGTGTTCGAGCCGGCCAACACCATCGCCCTGCGCTACAAGCTCAGCAAGAAGGTCTACCTCGAAGCCGCGAGCGGCGTCGCCAGCTCGCTGGACATCTTCTACAAGCGCGATTTCTAACCTTCCCCGAACCCCCCTTTGTGGGAGCGGGCTTGTGTGGGAGCAAGGCTTGCCCGCGATATAGGCAACTCGGTCTATCAGTCGAACCGAGGTGATGCTATCGCGGGCAAGCCTTGCTCCCACAGGACCAGCTCCCACTCACTTCATGTGAATAGCAAGCTAACTATTCGATTGACATTTGCTGCCTAAGCAGTAATATCTCGACATACATTCACTGCCTAGGCAGCAAACGGTGGTCAGATGAAGCATTTCACTCCAGACAACTTTCACAATTGCCATCTCGGCATGCTGCTCGGCCGCACCGCGCTGCTCAAGGATCGGATCATCGACACTCACATGGAACCTGTCGGCATCACCGCCGCGCAGTTCAAGGTGTTGATCATCATGGCCCAGTACGGCATCGAGACGCCGGCCGAGCTGTGTCGTTACCTGTCCCTGGACAGCGGCTCGATGACGCGGATGCTCGATCGCCTGGAGCAGAAAGGTTTCCTGGCCCGTGAACGCTCCGCCCAGGACCGCCGGCAAGTGCGCCTGGTGCTGACTGAAGCCGGCCAGGCCCTCGCCGATCGCCTGCCGTTTATCGGTGCCGAAGCCATGAACCAGTTGGCCGGCGCCATCAGCCCCGAGGAGCTGCAAACCCTCGAACAGATCCTCAAGAAAATTCTGCTCGCCGCCGGTGACCCCATCACCGTGTCGCGAATGGGGGAAAAATGAAGCGTAGAACCTTGCGTACCCGATTAAGCCTGGTGGTCTTGGCCATGAGCCTGGCTGGCTGTGCCAGCTACAGCGGCCTGAAGACCGAAGGCGTCAGCCTGGAGGCCCAGAGCCTCAAGGCTGGGCAATCGCTGAATGGTGTCACGCTGTCGCAGGCCGCGTGGCCGAAAAGCGATTGGTGGAAGAGCCTCGGCGACCCGCAACTCGATGGCCTGATTCGTGAAGCCCTGCGCGATAGCCCGGATATGCAGATCGCCAGCGCCCGGGTCCATCAGGCCAGTGCCGCCGCCTATGCCGCCAACGCGGCGCGCCTGCCGACCCTCGATGCCAGCGGTGGTGCCAGCCGTTCGCGCCTGTCCCGTGACCAGGACCCGCAAGGGCAGGGCGGGGCGTACAGCACCCTGCGCACGTTAGGTGTGGACTTCAATTACAACTTCGACCTCTGGGGCGGCCAGCGTGCCACCTGGGAAGCCGCCCTCGGCCAGGCCCGCGCCGCCGAGATCGATCGCCAGGCCGCGCAACTGACCCTGGCCGCCGACGTGGCCCGGGCCTACAGCGACCTGGGCCAGGCCCACATCATTTATGACCTGGCCTCAGAGGACCTCAAGCGCACCCGGCAGATGCTCGACCTGGGCAAGCGCCGCCTCACTGCCGGGATCGACAGCGAATATCAGTTCCAGCAGACCGAAAGCCTGGAAGCCAGCGCCGATGCAACCCTGATCGACGCAGAGAAACGCCTGCAAAGCGCCAAGATCGCCCTGGCGGTGTTGCTGGGCAAGGGGCCTGACCGCGGCAATGAAATCCCCCGGCCCAACGTGCTGCAAGCCAGCGCGGTCGCCTTGCCATCGAACCTGCCGGCCGAGTTGCTGGGGCGGCGTCCGGACCTGGTCGCGGCACGCTGGCGGGTCGAGGCGGCGAGCAAGAACATCGAGGCTGGCAAGACCAACTTCTACCCCAATCTCAACTTGAGCGCAGCCGCCGGAACCCGGTCGTTGCTTGGCGATGCGATGTTCGGTTCGGCCAGCCGCTTCTTCAATGTTGGGCCGACGGTGTCGCTGCCGATCTTCGATGGCGGCCGCTTGCGGGCGGACCTGGATGCCCGGGACGCCGATTACGACCTGGCGGTGGCGCAATACAACAAGAGCCTGGTCACGGCCCTTGGCGATGTCAGCGACACCATCAACCAATTGCGTGACATCGCTCGCCAGATCGGCGCCCAGCAACATGCCACTGATATTGCACAGAGCTCCTACGACACGGTGGTCCAGCGCTACGGCTCGGGCATCGGTAATTACCTGGACGTGCTGAGCATCGAGCAGCAATTGCTCCAGGCCCAGCGCCAACTGGCGAACCTGAATGCCGACCAGATCGATTTGTCGATCCAACTGATGCAGGCCCTGGGCGGTGGTTTCGAAGCCCAGACCCTGGCGGCGGCCACCCCGGCTGCTACCACGCCAAATAACTGATTCGAGGTACTTGTCATGGCGACTGCCGAAACGACTCAATCCGAACATGCGCAAGACAGCAACCCACGCAAGCGCAAGGTCATGCTGCTGACACTGACGCTGCTGGTCATTCTCTCGGGCCTGGGCGTCTGGGCCTGGCACGAACTGTATGGCCGCTGGAGCGAAAGCACCGACGATGCCTATGTGAACGGCAACGTGGTGGAGATCACACCGCTGGTCACCGGCACCGTGGTGAGCATCGGGGCCGACGACGGCGACCTGGTGCGTGAAGGCCAGGTGCTGGTGCAGTTCGACCCGAACGATGCCGAAGTCGGGCTGCAAAGTGCCCAGGCCAACCTGGCCCGGACCGTGCGCCAGGTGCGTGGCTTGTACAGCAACGTCGATGGCATGCGGGCGCAGGTCAATGCGCAAGAGGCCGAAGTGCAGAAGGCCCAGGAAAACTACAGCCGACGCAAGAACCTGGCGGCCGGCGGGGCGATTTCCAAGGAGGAACTGTCTCACGCCCGGGATGACCTGACCTCGGCGCAGAACGCCTTGGCCAATGCCCGGCAACAGCTCAAGACCACCAGCGCCTTGGTGGACGATACCGTGGTGTCGTCCCATCCCGATGTGCAGTCCGCCGCCGCGCAACTGCGCCAGGCCTTCCTGGCCAACGCCCGCAGTACCTTGATCGCACCCGTCACCGGTTATGTCGCCAAGCGCACCGTGCAACTGGGCCAACGGGTGCAGCCGGGTACGGCGTTGATGGCGGTGATCCCGCTGGATCAGCTGTGGATCGACGCCAACTTCAAGGAAACCCAACTGCGCGACATGCGCATCGGCCAGCCAGTGGACATCGAAGCCGACCTGTACGGCAGCGATGTGAAGTACAGCGGCACCATCGACAGCCTCGGCGCCGGGACCGGCAGCGCATTTGCCTTGCTGCCGGCGCAGAACGCCACCGGTAACTGGATCAAGATCGTCCAGCGGGTGCCGGTGCGCATTCACATCAATGCCCAGGAGCTGGCCAAGCATCCGCTGCGGGTCGGCCTGTCGACCCTGGTCAGTGTCGACCTGCACGACCAGAGCGGCCCGGTACTGGCCCAGCAGCCACCGCAGAAAGCCTCGTTCAGCACCCAGGTCTACGACCAGCAGCTGACCGATGCCGACGCGATGATCGCCCGCCTGATCCACGACAACAGTGCGGTGGCGAGCAAGACCGTGCAGCGCTGATCGCAATTGCAGGCCAACCTCTGAAACCTGTGGGAGCAAGGCTGTTGGCTTTGCTCCCACACAGCCAACAGCCTGGCTCCCACAGGGTTTGTGTCTTGCCCTAAGGGATTTCGCCACCTTCGCTTCATAGGATTTCGCAATGAGCAATAACGCGTCTTTCACGCCGCCCAGCCTGTTGCTCAGCACCATCGGGCTGTCGCTTGCGACGTTCATGCAAGTGCTCGACACCACCATCGCCAACGTTGCCTTGCCGACTATTTCCGGCAACCTGGGTGTCAGCTCGGAGCAGGGCACTTGGGTGATCACCTCGTTCGCGGTGAGCAACGCCATCGCCTTGCCGCTTACCGGCTGGCTGAGCCGGCGGTTTGGCGAGGTGAAACTGTTTTTGTGGGCGACGATGCTGTTCGTGCTCGCGTCGTTCTTGTGTGGTATTTCCACCTCGATGCCGGAGCTGATCGGCTTTCGTGTACTTCAAGGGCTGGTGGCCGGGCCGTTGTACCCGATGACCCAGACCTTGCTGATTGCCGTGTACCCGCCGGCCAGGCGCGGCATGGCCCTGGCGTTGCTGGCGATGGTCACGGTGGTGGCGCCGATTGCCGGGCCGATCCTCGGCGGCTGGATCACCGACAGCTACAGCTGGCCGTGGATCTTCTTCATCAACGTGCCCATCGGCGTCTTCGCCGCGCTCGTGGTGCAACAGCAGCTCAAGGCGCGGCCGGTGGTCACCAGCCATCAACCGATGGATTACGTGGGGTTGATCACGCTGATCATTGGCGTTGGCGCGCTCCAGGTGATTCTCGACAAAGGCAACGACCTGGACTGGTTCGAGTCGAACTTCATCATCATTGGTGCGCTGATTTCGATCATTGCCCTGGCGGTGTTCGTGATCTGGGAAATGACCGACCGTCACCCGGTGGTCAATCTCCGCCTGTTCGCCTATCGCAACTTTCGCATCGGCACCATTGTGCTGGTGGGGGGCTACGCCGGGTTCTTCGGCATCAACCTGATCCTGCCGCAGTGGTTGCAGACCCAGATGGGCTACACCGCGACCTGGGCCGGGCTGGCGGTGGCGCCCATCGGTATCCTGCCGGTGCTGATGTCGCCTTTCGTCGGCAAGTACGCCCACCGGTTCGACCTGCGCGTGTTGGCCGGGCTGGCGTTCCTGGCCATCGGCCTGAGCTGCTTCATGCGGGCCGGGTTCACCAACGAGGTGGATTTCCAGCACATTGCGATGGTGCAGTTGTTCATGGGCATCGGCGTGGCGCTGTTCTTCATGCCGACCCTGAGCATCCTGATGTCGGACCTGCCGCCGCACCAGATTGCCGACGGCGCGGGGCTGGCGACGTTCCTGCGGACCCTGGGTGGCAGCTTTGCCGCGTCCCTGACCACCTGGATCTGGATCCGCCGGGCCGACCAGCATCACGCCTACCTGAGCGAAAGCATCAGCACTTTCGAGCCGGCCACCCGCGAAGCACTCAACCAACTCGGTGGTGCGAGTGCCCCGGCCTATGCCCGGCTCGAGCAGGTCCTCAACAGCCAGGCGTACATGCTCTCCACCGTGGATTACTTCACGCTGCTGGGTTGGGCGTTCATGGGGTTGATCGTGCTGGTGTGGCTGGCGAAGCCGCCGTTCGCGGCGAAGGCTGGGCCTGCATCGGCGGGGCATTGATCCACACACAACACCCTGTGGGAGCGTACCTGTGGGAGCAAGGCTTGCCCGCGATGCAGGCGACATGGTTCAACTGCAAGACCGTGTCATCGTTCATCGCGAGCAAGCTTTGCTCCCACAGGCTCGCGCCCACAAAGGAGATCTGCGGTCTTTAGGTGCTTGGCAACGCCAACTGCGCATTACCAAACCCAAACGGCGCCAACGCAAACCCCTGTTCGTCCACCTGCAACGCCCAGCCTTGCTTGTCCCAATCCCCCAGCACAATGCGCCGGGCGGCGTGTTCGCCCAGTTGCAACTTGTGGATGGCGGGCCGATGGGTGTGGCCGTGGATCAAGGTCTTCACGCCGTATTGCTGCATGATCCGTGGGATCTCTTCGGGCGTGACGTCGACGATGTCATTGGCTTTCATGCGTGTCTGCGTGCGGCTTTCGCTGCGCAGTTTGCGCGCCAGCTTCTGGCGGCTGCCCAGCGGCAGGTGCCGCAGGACGAACAGCGTGACCGGGTTGCGCAGCCAGCGCCGCAGCTTCATGTAGCCTTCGTCGCGGGTGCAGAGGCTGTCGCCGTGCATCAGCAGCACCGGCTCGCCATTGAACTGCACGACACTCGGGTCCTTGAGCAGGGTGCAGCCGGCCGCTTTGCAAAAGGCCTGACCCAGCATGAAGTCGCGATTGCCGTGCATCAGGAAGATGGCCGTGCCGCTGTCGCTCAATTCGCGCAGGGCCTGGCAGATGGAACGCTGGAACGGCGTCATGGCATCGTCGCCGATCCAGGCTTCGAAAAAGTCGCCCAGAATGTACAACGCTTGCGCCGAGCGGGCGCGTGTGGCGAGTAAATCCAGAAACGCCCGGGTGATGTCCGGGCGCTCCTCTTCCAGATGCAAGTCTGAAATCAGCAATATCACTCAATGATCTCGGCTTTCTCGATGATCACGTCTTCTGCCGGGACATCCTGGTGGCCGGCCTTGGACGTGGTGGAAACGCCTTTGATCTTGTCGACCACGTCGGTGCCTTCGATCACTTCACCGAACACTGCATAGCCCCAGCCCTGGGTGGTCTTGCCGCTGTGGTTCAGGAAGCTGTTGTCCGCCACGTTGATGAAGAACTGCGCGGAGGCCGAATGCGGCTCCATGGTACGGGCCATGGCAACGCTGTACTTTTTGTTCGGCAGGCCGTTGTCGGCTTCGTTCTGGATGCTTGGGCGCTTGTCTTTCTTTTCCTTCATGCCGGGCTCGAAACCGCCGCCCTGGATCATGAAGTTGCCGATGACGCGGTGGAACACGGTGTTTTCGTAATGGCCGGCCTTGACGTACTCGACGAAGTTGGCAACGGTCAGCGGTGCCTTCTCGGCGTTCAGTTGCAGGACGATGTCGCCGTGGTTGGTGGTCAGTTTGACTTTGCTCATGATCGGTACTCTTTCAAGGAATTCGTGGGTTTCGGGGCTTCACTGCCCGCAACCGGTCTGGCTGTAATCGGCCAGGCTGGGCAGTTTAGCGTGCCGGGCACGAATTTCGAGGCTGTTTTTCATCTGGCCGTCGATTAAATTCAATCGTTTGCCGGCCTGGCCTGTCAGGTGCTTGACAGCATCGGCTATGATACGGGCTTTGATTTATCAGGCCGCACCCGGCCGCGCACTTGTCTGTTCAAGGATCCTATGAGCAAGCCCACTGTCGACCCTACCTCGAATTCCAAGACCGGCCCGGCCGTGCCGGTCAACTTCCTGCGCCCGATCATCCAGGCGGACCTGGACTCGGGTAAGCACACACAGATCGTCACTCGCTTCCCGCCAGAACCCAACGGCTACCTGCACATCGGCCATGCCAAGTCGATCTGCGTGAATTTCGGCCTGGCCCAGGAGTTCGGCGGCGTCACGCACCTGCGTTTCGACGACACCAACCCGGCCAAGGAAGACCAGGAATACATCGACGCGATCGAAAGCGACGTCAAATGGCTGGGCTTCCAATGGTCCGGTGAGGTGCGCTACGCCTCGCAATATTTCGACCAGTTGCATGACTGGGCAGTGGAACTGATCAAGGCCGGCAACGCCTACGTGTGCGACCTGACCCCCGAGCAGGCCAAGGAATACCGTGGCAGCCTGACCGAGCCGGGCAAGAACAGCCCGTTCCGTGACCGCAGCGTGGAAGAGAACCTGGACCTGTTCGCCCGTATGCGCGCCGGTGAGTTCCCGGACGGCGCTCGGGTGCTGCGTGCCAAGATCGACATGGCTTCGCCGAACATGAACCTGCGCGACCCGATCATGTACCGCATCCGTCACGCCCATCACCACCAGACCGGCGACAAATGGTGCATTTACCCCAACTATGACTTCACCCACGGCCAGTCGGACGCCATCGAAGGCATCACGCATTCGATCTGCACCCTGGAGTTCGAAAGCCATCGTCCGTTGTACGAGTGGTTCCTCGAGCACCTGCCGGTGCCGGCCACCCCGCGCCAGTACGAATTCAGCCGCCTGAACCTGAACTACACCATCACCAGCAAGCGCAAGCTCAAGCAACTGGTGGACGAGAAGCACGTCAACGGCTGGGATGACCCGCGCATGTCGACGCTGTCGGGCTTCCGTCGTCGCGGCTACACCCCCAAGTCGATCCGCAATTTCTGCGAAATGGTCGGCACCAACCGTTCCGACGGCGTGGTGGACTTCGGCATGCTGGAATTCAGCATCCGTGACGACCTCGACCACAGCGCCCCGCGCGCCATGTGCGTGCTGCGTCCGCTGAAAGTGGTCATCACCAATTACCCGGAAGGCCAGGTCGAGAACCTCGAACTGCCGCGCCACCCGAAAGAAGACATGGGCGTGCGCGTCCTGCCGTTTGCCCGGGAAATCTACATCGACCGTGACGACTTCATGGAAGAGCCGCCTAAAGGCTACAAGCGCCTGGAGCCTACCGGCGAAGTGCGCCTGCGTGGCAGCTACGTGATCCGCGCCGACGAGGCCATCAAGGACGCCGACGGCAACATCGTCGAACTGCGTTGCTCGTACGATCCCGACACACTGGGCAAGAACCCGGAAGGTCGCAAGGTCAAGGGCGTGATCCACTGGGTGCCGGCCGCCGCCAGCGTCGAGTGCGAAGTGCGCCTCTACGATCGCCTGTTCCGTTCGCCGAACCCGGAAAAGGCCGAAGACAGCGCCAGCTTCCTGGACAACATCAACCCTGACTCCCTGCAAGTACTCACTGGTTGTCGTGCCGAGCCTTCGCTGGGCAACGCACAGCCGGAAGACCGTTTCCAGTTCGAGCGCGAAGGTTACTTCTGCGCGGATATCAAGGACTCGAAACCCGGTGCTCCGGTATTCAACCGTACCGTGACCTTGCGCGATTCCTGGGGTCAGTGATCAAGTCTTAAGGGAAACCCTGTGCTTACGATCTACAACACGCTCACCAAGAGCAAAGAAGTCTTCAAGCCGCTGGATGGCAACAAGGTCCGCATGTACGTCTGCGGCATGACCGTGTACGACTACTGCCACATTGGTCATGGTCGCAGCATGGTCGCCTTCGACCTGGTAACCCGCTGGCTGCGGTTCAGCGGTTATGACCTGACCTACGTGCGCAACATCACCGACATCGAAGACAAGATCATCAACCGTGCCCGCGAAAACGGCGAGCCTTACGATGCGCTGACCGAGCGCATGATCAAGGCCATGCACGAGGATGAGGCGCGCCTCAATATCCTCAAGCCGGACCTGGAGCCCCGTGCCACGGACCACATCCCTGGCATGCTGAGCATGATCCAGACCTTGATCGACAAGGGCTACGCCTACGCACCGGGCAATGGCGACGTGTACTACCGCGTTGCCAAGTTCATGGGCTACGGCAAGCTGTCGCGCAAGAAGATCGAAGACCTGCGCATCGGCGCGCGTATCGAAGTCGACGAGTCGAAAGAAGACCCGCTGGACTTCGTGCTGTGGAAGGGCGCCAAGCCGGGTGAGCCGAGCTGGGAATCGCCATGGGGCGCCGGGCGTCCGGGCTGGCACATCGAATGCTCGGTGATGTCCACCTGCTGCCTGGGCGAGACCTTCGACATTCATGGCGGCGGCAGCGACCTGGAGTTCCCGCACCACGAAAACGAAATCGCCCAGAGCGAAGCGGCCACCGGCAAGACCTACGCCAACGCGTGGATGCATTGCGGCATGATCCGGATCAACGGCGAGAAGATGTCCAAGTCCTTGAACAACTTCTTCACCATCCGCGACGTGCTCGACAAGTACCACCCGGAAGTCGTGCGTTACCTGCTGGTGTCGAGCCACTACCGCAGCGCCATCAACTACTCGGAAGACAACCTCAAGGACGCCAAGGGTGCCCTGGAGCGTTTCTATCACGCGTTGAAGGGCCTGCCGAGCGTGCCGGCCGCCGGTGGCGAAGCGTTCGTGGCGCGTTTCACTGAAGTGATGAACGACGACTTCGGCACGCCGGAAGCGTGCGCGGTGCTGTTCGAGATGGTGCGTGAGATCAACCGCCTGCGTGAGAGCGATCTCAATGCCGCGGCCGGTCTGGCGGCCCGCCTGAAAGAACTGGCCAGCGTACTGGGTGTGTTGCAGCTCGAAGCCGATGACTTCCTGCAGGCTGGCGCTGAAGGCCGCGTGGATGCCGCCGAAGTCGAGGCGTTGATCCAGGCGCGCCTGACTGCGCGCGCCAGCAAGGATTGGGCCGAATCCGACCGCATCCGCGACCAGCTCACTGCCATGGGCGTGGTGCTGGAAGATGGGAAGGGCGGCACGACCTGGCGTCTGGCGGACTAAAATCTTTTAACGTTCGCAATACCCCTGTGGGAGCGAGCTTGCTCGCGATAGCGGAATGTCAGACAACATTATTGTCGACTGATACACCGCCATCGCGAGCAAGCCCGCTCCCACATTTTTTTGTGACCAGCCTGGCATTCATTGTTTTATGAGCTAGTACTGTCAGGTCGATTCGACGTTCTCTCTGACAGGGTTCTTCCATGTTGGCTCATTGGTCTCTCGCGGCAATTCATCTGCTGGCCTTCGCCCTCGGGTTCTGGGCGGTGCTGACGCGCGGCACGGCGCTGCGACGCCTGGCGAGCGGTGTGGATGCGGTTCGGAGTGTCTTGGTCGCTGACAATCTGTGGGGCCTGTCGGCGCTGGTGTTGTTGGTGACTGGTGGGATGCGGGCGTTTGGCGGGTACGAAAAAGGCACGGATTATTACCTGCACCAACCGCTGTTTCACCTGAAGATGACCTTGCTCCTGCTGATCCTGTTGCTTGAGATCGCGCCAATGATCGCCCTGATCAAATGGCGGATGGCGCTGAGCAAAGGGGCTGCGATCGATCCTTCGAAAGCTGGCCGGTTTGCACGGATCAGCCACATCGAGGCTTTGTTGCTGATCTTGATGATGATCGCCGCCACGGGCATGGCGCGGGGCGTGAGCCTGGGTTGACCGGCCGCGAACGCCCGCTTCGTCATCATTAAAACGAAACGTCTGACAGCCATGCTAAGCGCCATGTCATTAGTATCGGTTCAACGGGCTGGACGAAAAGAAGTGGGATGGGCAGGGTAAGACACGGTCGACCAGAATCTTTAGCCAGCCATTGCGGCGATGCAAACGGGCTGGCTACGGACTGCAGCAAGGCTCAGGGAGTTTGCGGCTTGTCGGGGGCAGTGAGGCCCGCCTGAATACGCTGGTAAATCTCTTCGCGATGCACCGCAACGTTTTTCGGGGCGTTGATGCCGATCCGGACCTGTTGGCCGCTAACGCCCAGAATGGTGATCGTGATGTCGTCACCAATGTTTATGCTTTCACCGACTTTGCGGGTGAGTATCAGCATGGTGTTCTCCTTGATTGCTTTATAGGGCACCTGATTCAGACAGTGCAGATGTCGGTACTGCTTATAGATTAGTGCTAAGTGTCACAATGTGGGTGCCTCTTTCTGACGTACAGATGCAGCATTAATTCCCAGGGTGCGACTATACAGAGACGCCGGGCAGGATTCTCGTGTTTTGAGCACTGTTTGCGGCGATCTTGAGGGGCACGGGTGCTAAAATCCGTCCCTCATGTCTTCCGAGGGAAACGTTGTGCGCAAATTGGCTTGGGTTATTGCGGTATTGGTGCTGGCAGGATGCGGTGAGGGGCGTGACGTCGAAGCACCGAAACCCAAACCCGTAGCGACCTCCGCACCGGCCGCCGCTGCCGCGCCGCAGTGGGCCGTCGAGGTTCGCGGCGAAACGCCGCAGGCGGTCAGCGACCTGACCGGTTGGCTCATCGAACACAGCTTCATGTCGAACGTGGTGCGGGAAAACGGCAAGGAGCGCGTCCTGGTCGGTCCTTTCAGCTCCAAGGCTGAGGCCGAAGCCAAGCAGGAACAGGTGACGGCTGCCCTGGTCCGGGCGAAAAAACGCAACATCGAGACGTTGGTGGTGGATTACCCGACGGCCCAGTAATCGGGCAGCACAAATAAGCCAGTCAAGCCACAAAACCTGTGGGAGCGAGCTTGCTCGCGATAGCGGTGGATCAGCCAATGTTGATGTTGACTGACATGCCCCTATCGCGAGCAAGCTCGCTCCCACAGTTTCATAAATGCCAGCTCAGCCGCAGGCCTTCATGTCCACCGGCCCCACGAACTCGTTCCCGCGGCCCATGACGCACGCCACGCTCTGGTTGCGCTGACGCTCCCAGCTTTCGACCGGGTAGGTCTTGTCCCAGGCCTCATACAAGCGCCGGTCCTGATTCGAGAGGCGCAGGCCATATTGCTTGCTCATGTAGAAATAGGTCCGGGCGATCATGCCCCGGATAGAAGGGCGGGGCATGACCTTCTTGGCCTTGAAGTCCACCTGGGTCAGGCATGAGCCGTACTGACCCTTCTGCACCGGCAGCCAGCCGAAACTGAAATTGCTGCGATCACCGTTCACTTCCCCGATGCTCGGCACCAGGTTGTGCAGGTCGGCCTCGGCCCGTTGATAGACCGGGTCATAGCGGGTGCAGTTCTTGCGACCCCCTTGTTGCCAGCATTGACGCTGATGGCCGATCTGCCACGCCGGGACAATATGCTCCCACTCGATGCGAGCGGCGCGGCTGGCATTCTTGCGCGGTACATAACCGCAGGCGGCCAGGTTCACGCGATTGCCGGTGTATTTGCAGCCACAGTAAAACTCGGTGGATTGTGGCGCGTAGAGTTTCCAGGCGACTTTCTTGGCTTCGTTGAAGGTGCGCGGAGCACCGGCCTGTGCGCCCATGGCGATAAACACAAGCAAAAAAGCTAAACAGCGAACACTCATCAGACTCAATCTTCCTTCGGCACAACCCAGAAAACCTGCACACCACCATCGTCGCGATAGGCGAGGGTCACGTTGTCGTTCTCGTCGATTTCTTCCAGCAGGCGCTCCCACTCATCCACCGGCTCGTCGGGAAGACGGAAGATCAGGGCTGCCTTGGCTTTTTGCGCGGTGGGGGCGTTGATGATTTTCGAGACCCGCAGGCCGAGTCGTGTATAGGAATCTAAAGGGGTAGTTGCAGCGGAGGGCGGGGCCACAGGATTATCCTTATTAAGCTGTACGTGCATACAGTATTTAACCGTAGGCAATTACGCAACTGCTTAAAATTCAAGAAAATCGTCTGACAGCACTTTTTTCGTTTTGGTGTAGGCGAAAGGAATTTTTTATTGGCTGGCATAAATGGGTGGATCAACCGCTCTGGCCTGTGGCGGATTTGCGCGAGCGCTAAAGAAATTGCTTTGGCGGGCGATGTCCTGCGTAGGAATCCCACCCATGGAGTTTTGTCATGTCGTTTACAGTCGGCTTTCCCAACGCGGCGGCCGTGACCATCGGCGGTCAGTCCGCAGCCACCCTGAAGGCCTTGAATGAGGCGAGTACCGAGGCCGCCGATGAGGCCCTTGGCGAGACGCAAACGCCCGGCAAAGTCCGTGCGGGGGCGGGCGCGGAAGCGACCGATCAGGCACAAGAGAGCGGCAGCACCCAGAGCATTGCCGTCCAGATTTTGCTCAAGCGGATGCAAGAGCTTCAGCAACAGCTCAGGGAGCAGCAGCAACAACTGGCCGCCGCACAGGCGCGCGACTACCCAACGGCGGAAGCCAAGACCTCGGCGGTCATGGCGGCCCAGGGACAGATCGCCGACACCAGTGGCGCGTTGCTGGAGGTCACCGGCCGTTTGGTCACGGAGCTGGCAAAGGGCGCCAGTTCGGGTACGGTGGTCAATACGACGGCCTGAACTGCGACGTTGCGGATGAAACCGCAACGTTGACAAATCCCCGAAGCCTTACCATAGTTCACTTCACGCAAACGTTTGCGCGGCGTTCCGTGCATTGATTTGCTCACAATAATCATAAGATCGGAGTGAACCCATGAAGTTGCCATTCGCTGGACGCCTTCTCGCTGTTGCCATGCTCGCGGCCGCATCCGCTGCGCTGCCTATCTCCTCGGCATTCGCCCAGACCGCAGAAAAACCCAAGGTCGCCCTGGTCATGAAATCCCTGGCCAACGAGTTCTTCCTGACCATGGAAGACGGCGCCAAGGCTTATCAGAAGGAACACTCCGCCGATTTCGACCTGATCTCCAACGGGATCAAGGATGAAACCGACACTGCCAACCAGATTCGCATCGTCGAGCAGATGATCGTGTCCAAGGTCGATGCGCTGATCATCGCGCCAGCGGATTCCAAGGCCATGGTGCCGGTGATCAAGAAAGCCGTCGACGCTGGCATCACCGTGATCAACATCGATAACCAGCTCGATCCGGCCGTCGTCAAAAGCAAGAACATCAATGTGCCGTTCGTAGGCCCGGACAACCGCAAAGGGGCGCGCCTGGTGGGCGAGTACCTGGCCAAGCAGCTCAAGGCCGGTGACGAAGTCGGCATCATCGAAGGCGTGTCCACCACCACCAATGCCCAGGCACGCACCGCGGGCTTCAAGGACGCGATGGAGGCGGCGCAGGTCAAGGTCGTTTCCCTGCAATCGGGTGACTGGGAAATCAACAAGGGCAACCAGGTTGCCGCGTCGATGCTCAGCGAATACCCGAACATCAAGGCCCTGCTGGCCGGTAACGACAGCATGGCGGTCGGCGCTGTATCGGCCGTGCGCGCGGCGGGCAAGGCGGGCAAGGTGCAGGTAGTCGGCTACGACAACATCAATGCCATCAAGCCGATGCTCAAGGATGGTCGTGTCCTGGCGACGGCCGACCAGTTCGCCGCCAAGCAGGCCGTGTTCGGCATCGAGACGGCGCTGAAGATCCTCAAGGGCGAAAAAGTCGACAGCGGTATCAACGGCGTTATCGAAACTCCGGTCGAGCTGGTGACCAAGTAGTTATCCTGGCGACACAACGGTGCTCGCCCATCCGGGCGAGCGCATTGGAGAGTTTGTTATGTCCGTTCTCGACCCGAACGCTGTCCTGTGCGTCAGCGGTATCGGCAAGACCTATGCCCAGCCTGTACTGACCGATATCAACCTGACGTTGATGCGCGGTGAAGTGCTGGCGCTGACCGGCGAAAATGGCGCCGGCAAAAGTACCTTATCCAAGATCATCGGCGGGCTGGTGACGCCGACGACCGGGCAGATGCAGTTTCAAGGTCAGGATTATCGTCCTGGCAGTCGGACCCAGGCTGAAGAGCTGGGCGTGCGCATGGTGATGCAGGAACTCAACCTGCTGCCGACGCTTTCCGTGGCCGAAAACCTGTTTCTCGACAACCTGCCCAACCACGGCGGCTGGATCAGTCGCAAGCAATTGCGCAAGGCGGCCATCGAGGCCATGGCCCAGGTGGGGCTGGATGCAATCGATCCCGACACGCTAGTCGGCGAACTGGGGATCGGTCACCAGCAGATGGTCGAGATCGCCCGCAACCTGATCGGCGACTGCCATGTGCTGATTCTCGATGAGCCGACGGCGATGCTGACGGCCCGTGAAGTCGAGATGCTCTTTGAGCAGATCACTCGTCTGCAGGCTCGCGGCGTGTCGATCATCTACATTTCCCATCGCCTCGAAGAACTGGCGCGGGTCGCCCAGCGCATTGCCGTACTGCGCGATGGCAACCTGGTTTGCGTCGAGCCGATGGCCAACTACAACAGCGAGCAACTGGTGACCCTGATGGTCGGCCGGGAGCTGGGCGAGCATATCGACCTGGGCCCACGCCAGATCGGCGCGCCGGCGCTGACGGTTAAAGGCCTGACACGCTCCGACAAGGTCCGCGACGTGTCCTTTGAAGTGCGCAGTGGCGAGATCTTCGGTGTCTCCGGCCTGATCGGGGCAGGGCGCACCGAACTGTTGCGGCTGATCTTCGGTGCCGATACCGCCGACAGCGGCACGGTGGCGCTGGGTTCGCCGGCCCAGGTCGTGAGCATTCGCTCCCCGTCCGATGCGGTGGCCCATGGCATCGCGTTGATCACCGAAGACCGCAAGGGTGAAGGCCTGCTGCTGACCCAATCCATCGCCGCCAACATTGCCCTGGGCAACATGCCGGAGATTTCCAGCGCCGGCCTGGTCAATGGCGATGCTGAACTGGCCTTGGCACAGCGGCAGGTCAATGCCATGCGCATCCGCAGTTCCAGCCCGACCCAGTTGGTGTCCGAGCTGTCGGGTGGCAACCAGCAGAAAGTCGTGATCGGGCGTTGGCTCGAACGCGATTGCGCGGTCATGTTGTTCGACGAGCCGACCCGTGGCATCGACGTTGGCGCCAAATTCGACATTTATGCGCTGCTCGGCGAGCTGACGCGCCAGGGCAAGGCGCTGGTCGTGGTGTCCAGCGACCTGCGGGAGCTGATGTTGATCTGTGACCGGATCGGCGTGCTGTCCGCCGGACGCCTGATCGACACCTTCGAGCGCGACAGCTGGACCCAGGATGACTTGCTTGCCGCCGCATTCGCCGGCTACCAGAAACGTGATGCGTTGCTCAATGAAGCAGCGCCTAGGGATTTTTCATGAAAACCGCACCTGCCGTCGGCAAATCGAGTGGCAACTTCTATGGTCTCGGGACCTACCTGGGCCTGGCCGGCGCGCTGCTGGCCATGGTCGCGCTGTTCTCGGCCCTGAGCAGCCATTTCCTGTCCTATGACACCTTCAGTACCTTGGCCAACCAGATTCCGGACCTCATGGTGCTGGCGGTCGGCATGACGTTCATCCTGATCATCGGTGGCATCGACCTGTCGGTGGGGTCGGTGCTGGCGCTCGCGGCATCGACGGTCAGCGTGGCCGTGCTCGGCTGGGGCTGGAGCGTCTGGCCATCGGCCTTGCTCGGCATGGCCGTAGCGGCGCTGGCGGGTACGGTCACCGGTTCGATCACCGTGGCGTGGCGGATCCCATCGTTCATCGTCTCCCTCGGCGTGCTGGAAATGGCCCGAGGCCTGGCGTACCAGATGACCGGCTCCCGGACCGCCTACATCGGCGACTCGTTCGCCTGGCTGTCCAATCCCATCGCCTTTGGCATCTCACCTTCGTTCATCATCGCCTTGCTGGTGATCTTCATTGCCCAGGCAGTGCTGACCCGTACGGTGTTCGGCCGTTACCTGATCGGCATCGGCACCAATGAAGAAGCCGTGCGCCTGGCCGGTATCAATCCAAAGCCTTACAAGATCCTGGTGTTCAGCCTGATGGGCTTGCTGGCCGGTGTGGCTGCGCTGTTCCAGATTTCGCGCCTGGAAGCGGCGGATCCGAACGCCGGTTCAGGGCTTGAGCTGCAAGTCATCGCTGCCGTGGTCATCGGTGGCACCAGCTTGATGGGTGGGCGCGGTTCGGTCATCAGCACCTTCTTTGGCGTGCTGATCATCTCCGTGCTGGCGGCGGGCCTGGCGCAAATCGGCGCTACTGAGCCGACCAAGCGCATCATTACCGGTGCGGTGATCGTGGTGGCAGTCGTGCTCGATACCTATCGCAGCCAGCGCGCCAGTCGGCGGGGCTGAACCATGGCGACGATCAAGGATGTAGCAGCGCTCGCCGGGATTTCCTACACCACCGTATCCCACGTGGTGAACAAGACGCGACCGGTCAGCGAGGAAGTGCGGCTCAAGGTCGAGGCGGCCATCGAGCGCCTGGACTACGTGCCCAGCGCCGTGGCCCGGTCGCTCAAGGCCAAGACCACGGCGACCATCGGCCTGCTGGTGCCTAACAGCCTCAACCCTTACTTTGCCGAGTTGGCCCGGGGGATCGAGGATTACTGTGAGCGCAACGGCTATTGCGTGATCCTGTGCAACTCCGACGACAACCCGGACAAGCAGCGCAGCTACCTGCGGGTGCTGCTGGAAAAGCGCATCGATGGCCTGATCTTCGCGTCCGCCGGCGGTGATGTCGGCTTGGCCGAGGGGCTGTCCAACGTGCGCACGCCCATGGTGATCGTCGACCGCGGGCTCGAGGGCGTCGACGCAGACCTGGTGCGTATCGATCATGAATACGGCGCTTACCTGGCGACCCGGCACCTGCTGGAGCTGGGTCACCGCGATATCGCCTTCATCGGTGGCCCGGCCAACACCAGCGTGGCGCAAATGCGCTTGGCCGGTTACTGCCGTGCGTTGAAAGAGGCCGGGATCGAGCTGCCCGTCGAGCGCATGCTCGAGAGCGATTTCACCAGTACCGGCGGCTACCGCGCCGCTGCGCAACTGCTTGAACAGCAGCCGCCGAGCGCGATTTTTGCGGCCAACGACATGATCGGCATCGGTGTGCTGCGCGCCGCCGCTGAACGTAACGTGCGCGTGCCCAGCGAACTGTCGGTCATCGGTTTCGATGACATCCAGATGAGCCGTTATGTCTACCCGGCGTTGACCACGGTAGGGCAGTCGATCCTGCAACTTGGCGAGATGGCGGCCGAAGTGCTGCTGCGACGAATTGCGACGCCGGGCCTTGCCACCGAGCAGCGGATCGTGACGCCGAGTATTGTCCTGCGAGAGTCGACTGCACCGCTGTCCGGTACATTCGCCCAATACCGCTGAACCGAATTGATGAGTAGTGATGTATGCCAGCAAAAGTAGTGGTAATAGGCAGCCTGAACATGGACCTGGTAACCCGGGCGCCGCGTCTGCCGCGTGGTGGTGAAACACTGATCGGCGAGTCGTTCTCCACCATCCCGGGCGGCAAGGGGGCCAACCAGGCGGTGGCCGCCGCGCGCCTGGGGGCGCAGGTATCGATGGTCGGTTGCGTGGGCAATGATGCCTACGGCGAACAATTGCGTAACGGGTTGTTGGCCGAGGGCATCGACTGCCAGGCGGTCAGCGTGGTGGAGGGGGCCAGCGGCGTGGCGCTGATCGTCGTCGACGACAACAGCCAGAATGCGATCGTTATCGTCGCCGGTGCCAACGGTGCGCTCACCGCCGAGGTCCTGGACAGTGTCGATGAAGTGCTGCAAAGCGCCGATGTTGTCATCTGCCAGCTCGAAGTGCCGGATGCCACCGTCGGCCACGCCCTCAAGCGCGCTCGTGAGTTAGGCAAAATCGTCATCCTCAACCCGGCGCCAGCCTCGCGGAGATTGCCGGCCGACTGGTACGCCTGCATCGACTACCTGATTCCCAATGAAAGCGAAGCAGCGGTCTTGAGCGAACTGGCGGTGGACTCCCTGGAAACCGCCGAATCCGCCGCGGCGCATCTGATCGCCGCTGGCGCCGGCAAGGTGATCGTAACCCTGGGTGCCCAGGGGTTGATGTTTGCCAACGGCGCCAGCTTCGAACACTTCCCGGCCCCACGGGTCAAGGCAGTGGACACCACGGCGGCCGGAGACACCTTTGTCGGCGGCTTCGCGGCAGCCCTGGCCAGCGGCAAAAGCGAGGTCGACGCGATTCGTTTCGGCCAGGCCGCCGCCGCGCTGTCGGTCACCCGCGCGGGCGCGCAGCCTTCAATCCCCACGTTGCTGGAAGTACAGGCTTTCAAATCATGAAAAAGACGCCGTTGTTGAATGTGGCACTGTCACGACTGATCGCTTCCCTGGGCCATGGCGACAAGGTGGTCATCGGTGATGCCGGCCTGCCCGTGCCGCCCCATGTCGAATTGATCGACCTGGCCCTGACCCATGGCATTCCTGACTTTGTCAGTACCTTGAAGGTGGTGCTCAGCGAAATGCAGGTGCAAAGCCATGTCCTGGCCGAGGAGATCCTCGATAAACAACCGTCGGCCCTGACGACCCTGGAGGCGCTGCATGCCGAGGGTGCGCTGGGCGAGCGGGAGCTGGTCAGCCATGAACAATTCAAGATCATCAGCCGACAGGCGCGGGCGATCATTCGCACAGGCGAGTGCTCTCCGTACTGCAATATCGTGCTGGTCGCTGGAGTGACGTTCTAACCCTCTTCAACCCTGCACAAGGAGTGCGCCATGCACCGCTATGCTCAGAAAATGCATCAACTGATCCGGAGTCTGCTGCTTTTGTCATTGATCACTGCTACGAGCGCCCAGGCGGCGGAAAAAATCGACCTGATCATCGACACCGATCCAGGGGCTGACGACGTGGTGGCGCTGTTGTTCGCCCTGGCGTCGCCCGAGGAGCTGCATATCCGTGCGCTGACCACCGTCGCCGGCAATGTGCGCCTGGACAAGACCTCTCGCAACGCTCGCCTGGCCCGGGAATGGGCGGGGCGCGAAGACGTGCCCGTGTATGCCGGTGCGCCGAAACCGTTGATGCGCACGCCGATCTACGCGGAAAACATCCATGGCAAGGAAGGCCTGTCGGGTGTCACCGTGCACGAGCCGAAGAAAGGGTTGGCCGAAGGCAATGCCGTCAACTACCTGATCGACACGCTCAAGGCGGCCAAGCCACACAGCATCACCATTGCCATGCTTGGCCCGCAGACCAACCTGGCCCTGGCGCTGGTGCAGGAGCCCGATATCGTCCAGGGCATCAAGGAAGTGGTGATCATGGGCGGTGCGCATTTCAACGGCGGCAATATCACGCCGGTGGCTGAATTCAATCTGTTCGCCGACCCGCAGGCGGCCGAGGTCGTGGCCAAGAGCGGCGTGAAGCTGACGTACCTGCCGCTGGACGTGACCCACAAGATCCTCACCAGCGAAGCGCGCCTGAAGCAGATCGCGGCGCTGAACAACAATGCCAGCAAGCTGGTGGGCGATATCCTCAACGAATACGTCAAGGGCGACATGGAGCACTACGGGATGACGGGCGGGCCGGTGCATGACGCGACGGTGATTGCCTATCTGCTCAAGCCGCAGTTGTTCACTGGTCGTTCGGTCAATGTCGTCGTGGACAGTCGCGAGGGCCCGACGTTCGGGCAGACCATCGTCGACTGGTACGATGGCCTGAAAGCACCGAAGAACGCGTTCTGGGTGGAAAACGGTGATGCCCAGGGCTTCTTCGACCTGCTGACCGAGCGCCTGGCGCGCCTCAAGTAACCTGCCTGGCTATGCGCCCGCAGGTTGGGCCTGCGGGTGCGTGAGTATCAGTCCACGGCGTCGACCACGCTCGGGTAGCGTTCGAATGCCTGCTGGATGAAGTTGCGGGCGACCTCCGTCCCCAGTTCCCTCACCAGCAATTCTATGCCGATGATTGCCAGTTCCTCGGGGCTGCTCGGGCTATAGGAGCTATGGCCCTCCGACCATTTGGCATTGATGGTGGCTTCGATGCTGACGGTGCTCATGGTAGGGCTCGCGAGTTGGAGGGCTGTAAGTGGAGTTAAGCATTTTTGCCCCCGGTTTGGCACTGCGACTTAGGCATTGGAGGAGGGCTGTGCGACACTCTTTTTTTTGTTTTTAAAGGAGCCCCGCCGTGCAGATCGATTTGAACGCTCCGGATGGCCTGACCCTCGAGGCGGTTCGCCAATTACTGGCTTCGGCCAGTGATGACGAGCATACCCAGCTGCGCGTGACCAAGGGCGGTATCGCCTATTTGTCCTCGGGTGTGGTCGGTGGCGCTGACATCGATGGTTTGCTGTTTCGGCTCGAGACCTGGGCGAAGGGCTCGGGATATGTCGGGCGGGTCGCTGCCAGCGACGAGGTCTGGGTCATGCAGATCTACAATGCGCTGAAGGATAACTGGCCCAATCCTCCGTTCGATTACATCGACGTTTATTGAGCGGCGTTCATATCCAGTCACGATTCATGTCTGAACAGCGGTAGCGGCTCAGGCAAACTGCTGGTTTTCCGGATGAGCCAGACCGAGGGCTGTGGTGTTGAAACCAAGCGCCGTTTGGGTTGTCGCACGCTCTCTGTTTATTTATCGAAAAAGGAGGCTTCATGCCTTGGAAGCTCGCGTCATTGAGTACTCTGTTGGCCGCTGTGGTCTTGAGCGGTTGCAGCAGCACCTCGGAATCGACCCCCGAACCCGTGGCGACCGAGACCGGTCACAGCCGCTGCGAAGCAAAGGGCGCCGAGTTCGCCATTGGCAAGCAGGCCTCGCCACAATTGCTGGAGCAGGCTCGTACCCGTGCCGGCGCGCAGATTGCCCGGATCCTCAAGCCCAACGACATGGTGACGCTTGAGTACCGCTCCGATCGCCTGAACCTCAATACCGATGCCAACCTGGTAGTCAACCGGGTGAACTGCGGCTGACAGGCGGTTTTCAATCGCCCACAAAAAACCCCGTCACATGGACGGGGTTTTTTTAGTGCGCCGAGAAATTACTCTGGGCGAACCTGTGCAGCTTGCATACCCTTTTGGCCTTTCTCAGCCACGAAGGAAACGGTCTGGCCTTCTTTCAGGCTTTTGAAACCGTCGCTTTCGATAGCTTTGAAGTGTACGAACAGGTCGTCACCGCCACCTTGAGGAGTGATGAAGCCGAAGCCTTTTTCATCGTTGAACCATTTAACGGTGCCGGTTTGGCGATTAGACATGGTGTATCTCCAAGAAACATATATTTTCAGTGTACTGTGCTGCTCAGGCCAACTGGGCACACCCGGGTATCATAGTCGAAATGTTCGATTTGGGACCCCCCCAGACGCGCTGTTTGCCAATCAGTCGTGTTTACTTTACTGCCTTTACCCGCTGAAAGGCCCGGTTTTAAAGGCTTTCAGCCGAAAGTAAAGACGATAAAAAAAGCTGTAAAACCTGAATAAATCGTTCAAAAAAGCCTGAAATCAGAGCTTTTCAACCCTGCCGGGCCTGTTCAGGAACCCTGCTTTCTCACTTTTTCGCCTTGTTGTCGGCCTTGCATTTTGCGATCTCCCCCAGTGCCTTTTGCTGCAGCTGTGGGGTGGCCTTGTTGTCCATCAAGGCCTGGATGTCCGCGGCTGGATAGGACTTGATCGCATCGGCGCCACAGGCGCAATGAGCCTTGGCAGCGGCCGGGCCGATCTGGGGCGTTGCCGCCTCGGTGCATTGGGCCATGTATTTTTCGCGCTCGCCTTTGGGCCAGTCGGCATGGGCGGTCAGTGGAAGCAGCAGGGCGAGGGGGGCGACTACTGCAAACAATGTATTGAGACGCATGCGAAGATGCTCCTTTCGGGTCGATGTCTTGATATCTGAGGCGTTGCGCTCGGTTCAGTTCAGCACTCTGGCATAAAAACCCTGGATTTACGCCTGCTTCAATTCCAGCGCGGCGATGACCGTTCATCTGTGCTAGCATGCCGGGCTCGGGTATTTCCAGGCTGTGGATGACAACTCGTCCCGGCGGCAAATGTTCGAAATAACCCTGATTTGAATCCCAGTCACTCTGGTTCGGTTTTCCGGTTGGCCGCAAGGCTCCTGCCGCTGTAAGGCAGGCGTTCGTCATTGAATGGCCTGGACTGGATCTTGTACTGGCTCATCCCAACCCACGTGACCTTTGGTAGGGGTCACCACTAGGAGAGGAGGCGCCATGCCAACTATTACTCTTCCCGACGGCAGTCAACGTTCATTCGATCACCCGGTTTCCGTAGCCGAGGTCGCCGCATCCATCGGTGCGGGCCTGGCCAAGGCCACCCTGGCCGGCAAGGTCAACGGCAAGCTGGTCGACGCCAGTGACGTCATCGACAGCGACGCCACGCTGCAAATCATCACGCCAAAGGATGAAGAGGGGCTGGAGATCATTCGCCACTCTTGCGCGCACCTGGTCGGCCATGCGGTCAAGCAGCTGTACCCAAGCGCGAAGATGGTCATCGGGCCAGTCATCGACGAAGGCTTCTATTACGACATCGCCTTCGAGCGTCCTTTCACGCCGGAAGACATGGCGGCCATCGAACAGCGCATGCAGCAGCTGATCGAGAAAGATTACGACGTCATCAAGAAAGTCACCCCGCGCGCCGAAGTCATCGAAGTCTTCAAGGCCCGTGGCGAGGACTACAAGCTGCGTCTGGTGGAAGACATGCCGGACGAGCAGGCCATGGGCCTGTACTACCACGAAGAATACGTCGACATGTGCCGTGGCCCGCACGTGCCGAACACGCGTTTCCTGAAGTCCTTCAAGCTGACCAAGCTGTCCGGCGCCTACTGGCGTGGCGATGCGAAGAACGAGCAGTTGCAGCGCGTCTATGGCACTGCCTGGGCGGACAAGAAACAACTGGCGGCCTACATCCAGCGCATCGAAGAAGCCGAGAAGCGCGATCACCGCAAGATCGGCAAGCGCCTGGGCCTGTTCCATACCCAGGAAGAGTCCCCGGGCATGGTGTTCTGGCACCCGAACGGCTGGACCCTGTATCAGGTGCTCGAGCAGTACATGCGCCAGGTCCAGCGTGAGAACGGCTATCTGGAAATCAAGACGCCGCAAGTGGTGGACCGCAGCCTGTGGGAGAAATCCGGGCACTGGGCCAACTACGCCGACAACATGTTCACCACCCAGTCGGAAAACCGCGACTACGCCATCAAGCCGATGAACTGCCCATGCCACGTGCAGGTGTTCAACCAGGGCTTGAAGAGCTACCGCGAGCTGCCGATGCGCCTGGCCGAGTTCGGTGCCTGCCACCGCAACGAGCCGTCGGGTGCGCTGCACGGCATCATGCGCGTGCGTGCATTCACCCAGGACGATGCACACATCTTCTGCACCGAAGAGCAGATGCAGGCCGAATCCGCCGCCTTCATCAAGCTGACCATGGACGTCTATCGGGACTTCGGCTTCACCGAAGTCGAGATGAAGCTGTCCACTCGTCCGGAAAAACGCGTTGGCTCCGACGAGCTGTGGGATCGCGCCGAAGCGGCCCTGGCCGCCGCCCTTGATAGCGCGGGCCTTGCGTACGACCTGCAGCCGGGCGAGGGGGCCTTCTACGGTCCGAAAATCGAATTCTCGCTGAAAGATTGCCTCGGTCGTGTGTGGCAGTGTGGTACCTTGCAGCTCGATTTCAACCTGCCGATCCGTCTGGGCGCTGAATATGTGTCCGAAGACAACAGCCGCAAGCACCCGGTCATGCTTCACCGCGCGATCCTCGGTTCGTTCGAGCGTTTCGTCGGGATTCTGATCGAACACTACGAGGGTGCGTTCCCTGCGTGGCTGGCGCCGACCCAGGCAGTGATCATGAATATCACTGATAAACAGGCAGATTTTGCCGCCGAAGTCGAAAAAACTCTCAATCAAAGCGGATTTCGTGCCAAGTCCGACTTGAGAAATGAAAAGATCGGCTTTAAAATCCGCGAGCATACTTTGCTCAAGGTTCCCTTTCTCTTGGTTATTGGAGATCGGGAGGTCGAGATGCAGACTGTCGCTGTGCGTACTCGTGAAGGTGCTGACCTGGGCTCGATGCCCGTCGCCGAATTCGCTGAGTTTCTCGCGCAAGCGGTTTCCCGGCGTGGTCGCCCAGATTTGGAGTAATTATTATTAAGCGTGAAATGAGACAAGATAAACGAGCTGCACCGAAAGCCCCGATCAACGAGAATATCTCGGCACGCGAGGTTCGGTTAATTGGCGCTGACGGCGAGCAGATTGGCATCGTCTCGATTGATGAAGCGCTTCGTATTGCTGAAGAAGCCAAGCTTGATCTGGTAGAAATTTCCGCAGACGCAGTCCCACCGGTTTGCCGGGTGATGGACTACGGCAAGTCGATCTTCGAAAAGAAGAAGCAGATTGCCGCGGCGAAGAAAAACCAGAAGCAGATTCAGGTAAAAGAAATCAAGTTTCGTCCAGGGACGGAGGAAGGGGATTACCAGGTAAAACTGCGCAACCTGGTACGTTTCCTGAGTGATGGGGACAGGGCCAAGGTATCCTTGCGATTCCGCGGCCGTGAGATGGCCCACCAGGAGCTGGGGATGGAACTCCTCAAGCGGGTTGAACAAGACCTGCTCGAGTACGGTTCGGTCGAACAGCATCCTAAGATGGAAGGACGCCAGCTGATCATGGTCATCGCCCCGAAAAAGAAGAAGTAATCACCAGGGCACGGCAGGCCTTGCGATTATGTTTATCAACTGAATGCGGAGTATCCGAACATGCCAAAGATGAAGACTAAAAGTGGTGCTGCTAAGCGGTTTCTGAAAACTGCTAACGGTATCAAGCACAAGCACGCTTTCAAGAGCCACATCCTGACCAAAATGTCGACCAAGCGTAAGCGTCAACTGCGCGGTAGCAGCTTGCTGCATCCGTCTGACGTGGCAAAAGTCGAGCGCATGCTGCGCCTTCGTTAATTTTTGGATCAAGAATAGAGGAAGTAACTCATGGCTCGTGTAAAGCGTGGCGTCATTGCCCGTAAGCGTCACAAAAAAATTCTGAAACTTGCTAAAGGCTACTACGGCGCGCGTTCCCGCGTATTCCGTGTTGCCAAGCAAGCGGTAATCAAGGCAGGCCAATACGCCTACCGTGACCGTCGTCAGAAAAAACGTCAGTTCCGCGCTCTGTGGATCGCTCGTATCAATGCTGGTGCTCGTGTTAACGGTCTGTCCTACAGCCGTTTCATCGCTGGCCTGAAAAAAGCGTCCATCGAGATCGACCGTAAGGTTCTGGCTGATCTGGCAGTGAACGAAAAAGCGGCGTTTGCTGCGATTGTCGAGAAAGCTAAAGCCACCTTGGCTTAAGTACCCCCGGCAGTCACCGGGGCCTACATCTGTAGGCCCAGGTGTCAAACGTCATAAATAGGGGAAGAGCCTTAAAGCTCTTCCCCTATTTCGTATCTGGAGTCTGTACATGGAAAACCTGGACGCGCTGGTCGCTCAAGCACTAGAGGCTGTGCAAAGCGCTGAAGATATCAATGCCCTGGAGCAAATCCGGGTTCACTACCTTGGCAAGAAGGGCGAGTTGACTCAGGTGATGAAGACCCTGGGGAACCTGCCAGCCGAAGAGCGCCCGCAGGTCGGTGCGCTGATCAACGTTGCCAAGGAGCGTGTCACAGAGGTCCTCAATGCGCGCAAGGCGTTGTTCGAGGAGGCGGATCTGGCTGCCAAGCTCGCCGCCGAGTCTATCGACGTGACCCTGCCTGGCCGTGGCCAGACTTCCGGTGGCCTGCATCCGGTGACCCGGACCCTGGAACGCATCGAGCAGTTCTTCACCCACATCGGCTACGGCATTGCCGAAGGCCCTGAGGTCGAAGACGACTACCACAACTTCGAAGCGCTCAACATCCCAGGCCATCACCCGGCCCGGTCGATGCACGACACCTTCTATTTCAACGCGAACATGCTGTTGCGCACCCATACCTCGCCGGTACAGGTCCGCACCATGGAATCGCAACAGCCGCCGATCCGCATCGTCTGCCCAGGCCGTGTGTACCGCAGCGACTCCGATATCACCCACTCGCCGATGTTCCACCAGGTCGAAGGCCTGCTGGTTGATCGCGACATCAATTTCGCCGACCTGAAAGGAACGATCGAAGAGTTCCTGCGGGTGTTCTTCGAAAAAGAACTGGCCGTGCGTTTCCGCCCTTCGTACTTCCCGTTCACCGAACCATCGGCTGAAGTCGACATGGAGTGCGTGATGTGCAGCGGTAAAGGCTGCCGCGTCTGCAAACAGACTGGCTGGCTGGAAGTCATGGGCTGCGGCATGGTTCACCCGAACGTGCTGCGTATGTCCGGGATCGATCCGGAAGAGTTCTCGGGCTTTGCCTTCGGCATGGGCGTCGAGCGCCTGGCCATGCTGCGTTACGGTGTGAATGACTTGCGCCTGTTCTTCGACAACGACTTGCGATTCCTTGCGCAATTTCGCTAGGGCTTGTACGAAAAGTCGCCGAGCGGCGATCAGGCAAGGCGAAAACAGGCGAGGAAGCGGAGTCTACTGGTTGTAAATGAGCATTCCGAGCCTGTTTTCAACGCAGCATGATCGTCGCGCAGGCACTTTACGTACAAGGCCTAGGTCGCAGTCCGTAACGAATCTATTAGGGGAGCAGGATGAAATTCAGTGAACAATGGCTGCGCGGCTGGGTAAGCCCGCAGGTAAGTCGGGACGAGCTGGTTGCTCGCCTGTCGATGGCCGGCCTTGAGGTCGATAGCGTCACGCCGGCCGCCGGTGATTTCAGCGGTGTGGTAGTGGGCGAGGTGCTGGGCACCGAGCAGCACCCAGACGCTGACAAACTGCGGGTTTGCCAGGTCAGCAATGGCGCGGAAACCTTCCAGGTCGTCTGTGGCGCGCCCAACGTGCGCCCGGGCCTGAAGATCCCGTTCGCCATGATCGGTGCCGAACTGCCGGGCGACTTCAAGATCAAGAAAGCCAAGCTGCGCGGCGTCGAGTCCAACGGCATGTTGTGCTCCCAGGCCGAGCTGCAGATTGGCGAAGGCAACGATGGCCTGATGGAACTCCCGGCGGATGCGCCGGTTGGCCAGGACATCCGTGAATACCTGGGCCTGGACGATGCAAGCATCGAGGTCGACCTGACACCGAACCGTGGCGATTGCCTGTCCCTGGCCGGCCTGGCCCGTGAAGTCGGCGCGTTGTATGCCGCTCCAGTGACGCGTCCCGTGGTTGCGAGCGTGCCGGCCGTGCACGACGAAGTGCGTTCGATTGAAGTCCTGGCGCCGGCCGCGTGCCCGCGTTACCTGGGTCGTGTGATCCGTAACGTCGACCTGTCCAAGCCGACGCCGCTGTGGATGGTCGAGCGCCTGCGTCGCGCCGACGTGCGCAGCATCGACGCCGCTGTCGACATCACCAACTATGTGATGCTGGAGCTGGGTCAGCCGCTGCATGCGTTCGATCTCGCCGAAATCAACGGTGGCATCCGCGTACGCATGGCCGAAGAGGGTGAGAAGCTGGTGCTGCTCGACGGCCAGGAAGTGACCCTGCGCAGCGACACCCTGGTGATTGCCGACCACTCCCGTGCCCTGGCAATTGCTGGCGTAATGGGCGGCGAGCACAGCGGTGTCTCCACGACGACCCGCGATGTATTCCTGGAAAGTGCGTTCTTCGACCAGATCGCCGTCGCTGGCAAGGCCCGCTCCTATGGCCTGCACACCGACGCCTCGCACCGCTACGAGCGTGGCGTGGACTGGCAACTGGCCCGTGAAGCCATGGAGCGCGCCACAGGCCTGCTGCTGGATATCACGGGTGGTGAAGCCGGCCCGATCATCGAGACGGTCAGCGAACAGCACCTGCCCAAGATTGCCCCGGTCACCCTGCGTGCCCAGCGCATCACCCAGATGCTGGGCATGGAAATGGACCCGGCCGAAGTCGAACGACTGCTCAGCGCCTTGGGCCTGAACATCAGCGCCGATGGGGCAGGGCAGTGGCGCGTCGAAGTGCCAAGCCATCGCTTCGATATCAGCCTGGAAGTCGACCTGATCGAAGAACTGGCCCGCTTGTACGGCTACAATCGCCTGCCGGTTCGCTACCCGCAAGCACGCCTGGCCCCACAGGCCAAAGCTGAAGCCCGCAGCGACCTGCCGGAACTGCGCCGCCTGCTGGTGGCCCGTGGGTATCAGGAAGCGATCACCTACAGCTTCATCGATCCTCGTCAGTTCGAGCTGTTCAATCCGGGTGTCGAGCCGCTGTTGCTGGCCAATCCGATTTCCAACGACATGGCCGCCATGCGCTCGTCCCTGTGGCCAGGCCTGGTCAAGTCGCTCCAGCACAACCTGAACCGCCAGCAGGATCGCGTGCGGCTGTTCGAAAGCGGCCTGCGTTTTGTCGGTCAGCTGGAAGGCTTGAAGCAAGAGCCGATGCTGGCCGGTGTCGTCTGTGGTAGCCGCTTGCCGGAAGGCTGGGCGCAAGGTCGCGATGTCGTCGACTTCTTCGACGTCAAGGCTGACGTCGAAGCGGTGCTGGGCTTCGCCGGTGCGCTCGACGCGTTCACTTTCGTCCCGGGCAAGCACCCGGCGCTGCACCCGGGGCAGACCGCGCGCATCGAACGAGACGGGCGTGAAGTCGGCTATGTCGGTGCCATTCACCCGGAATTGTCGAAAACCCTGGGCCTTGATCGTCCGGTCTTCGTTTTCGAGCTGGTCCTGGCCGAAGTGGCGCTGGGGAAAATGCCGAAATTCCAGGAGTTATCGCGCTTTCCTGAAGTGCGTCGTGACCTTGCGTTGCTGGCCGACCGTGACGTTGCTTCCAGCGCTGTGGTGGACGTAATCCGTGAAAATGCAGGCGAATGGCTCACGGACCTCAGGCTATTTGACGTGTATCAGGGTAAAGGCATTGATCCGCATAGAAAAAGCCTTGCAGTCGGCTTGACCTGGCAGCATCCATCGCGCACTCTTAATGACGATGAGGTGAATACCGCAACGCAGAATATCCTCACCTCGCTCGAAACCAGGTTGAACGCCACGTTAAGGAAGTGACGTATGGGGGCTCTGACGAAAGCTGAGATGGCGGAACGTCTGTATGAGGAGCTGGGCCTGAATAAACGGGAGGCCAAAGAATTGGTCGAACTGTTTTTCGAAGAAATCAGGCACGCTCTGGAAGACAACGAACAGGTCAAATTGTCCGGTTTTGGCAATTTTGACCTGCGGGACAAACGCCAGCGGCCTGGCCGCAATCCGAAAACGGGAGAAGAAATCCCGATCACGGCTCGCCGTGTGGTCACCTTTCGTCCAGGGCAGAAGTTGAAGGCCCGAGTTGAGGCTTATGCTGGAACCAAGTCATAACGACGAACTACCCGTCATCCCGGGCAAACGCTACTTCACCATTGGTGAAGTCAGCGAGCTGTGTGCGGTAAAACCGCACGTGCTGCGCTATTGGGAGCAGGAGTTTCCTCAACTCAACCCGGTCAAGCGCCGCGGAAACCGTCGGTATTATCAGCGCCAAGACGTGCTGATGATCCGGCAGATCCGCGCGCTGCTCTATGACCAGGGGTTCACCATCGGCGGAGCGCGTCTGCGCCTCTCCGGTGATGAGGCCAAAGACGATACAACCCAGTACAAACAGATGATCCGCCAGATGATCGCCGAGCTTGAAGATGTTCTGGTGGTGCTCAAGAAATAAATTTCTGCTTTTAAATACTTCCAGTTTTCAAAAGCTTGCGATATATTCCTGAGCGTTCCGTTGAGAAGCGGAACAAGATTCACGCCTAGTCGGGGCGTAGCGCAGTCCGGTAGCGCACTAGCATGGGGTGCTAGGGGTCGAGTGTTCGAATCACTCCGTCCCGACCATATTCTTCAATGACTTAGCCCAATCTGAAAAGGTTGGGCTTTTTCATGTCTGAAAAATTACTACCACAATTACTCCCTCGGATATTCTGGATCGCGAAATGTTATGCCGCGATGGTCTCGTTAGCTTGTGCGGTGTGGTGTTTGCCGGTGCCCGCGCAATCCGGGTAATGTCAGCCACGTCGCCAATGCCTGGGTGGCTGGGCTGAAAATCCAAAGCCGTTTCCAACGTTCCTGCTTCATCCACCAGGTTCTGTCATGGACGAAACGGCCCTAGTGCTCATCCAACAATACATCTGTTTATCGCGGCTTACCTTGAAGCACTGTTGCGAGAATCGGTCATGGCCGACAACGCCACGGAGGTCGCTGCTGTGCGCGTCTCTACACCTAACTTCACATACACATGTTCCAGATGTTTGTTCACGGTGCGTGGGCTCAGATCGAGAATGGTGCCAATGTCGCGGTTGGTCTTGCCGCAGGCCACCCAGCGCAGAACCTCGACTTCCCGACCAGTGAGCTGAAAGCGTGCCGACAGCACCCTGTGCGCCGGCTCGTCGTCCAGGCTCGGCGCGGCTGGCTGTGACGCCGCTCGGGCCGACAGCAGGATGCGCGAGGTGCGCAGGTGCGCGGCGACCCTGGCCAGCACTTCGTCGGTCTGGATCGGCTTGGTCACGTAGTCGCTGCCACCCACTTCAAAGCCCTGGACCACATGCCTGCTTTCCGTCAGCGCGGTCATGAACAGCACCGGAATATCGGCGTTGGCCGGGTGCTCCTTGATCCGCCGGCAGGTCTCGAAGCCGTCCAGGCCCGGCATCATCGCATCCAGCAGGATCAGGTCCGGACGCCGACGTTCGATGCGGTTCAGGGCGCTGAGCCCGTCGAGGGCCACCAGCACCATGTAGCCGGCATCGTTGAGGGCGTCGGAGAGCATGGCGAGGTTGTCCGGGGTGTCGTCCACAATCAGCACGACACCGGGTTCAGCGACTGTGGTCAGTGCATTCATCTTCTGCCTCCTTGAGGGCGCGGTTGATTTCGTCCAGGCGAAAGTTTTTCAGCAGCTTGCGTAGCGAACTGATGAAAGGGGCGGTGGCTGGCGTCTCGGCCTGGATGGCGTCGAGTTTTTCGTGCAGACCGCGTACGTAGCCGATGGCGCTGAGTTCGCCGAGGGCGATGAGGTCAGGCTGTGAGGGCAATATCCCCGGTTCGGGGAATGTCGCAGGGGCTGGTTTTTCGCGGCGCAGCCAGTGCAGGTCGAGCTGCTTCTGGATCCGTTCGAGCAGCTCCGGGGTGTGTACCGGCTTGGCAAGGTAGTCGTTGCAGGCACTGGCCAGGCTGCGCTCGCGCTCGTCGTTAAAGGCATTGGCCGATATCACGATGATCGGTGCCGTGGACAACGCATTGCGGCGGATCAGCCGGCTGGTTTCCCAACCATCCATCGTCGGCATAGACAGGTCCATGAGGATCAGGTCCGGCCCCAGCAGGGCGACCTGGCGAATCGCTTCCTGGCCGTTGCTGGCCTGGACCACTTCAAAGCCCAGGGGCGTGAGCATGCCGCTGAGGACCTTGCGATGGTCCACATGGTCGTCCACTACCAGCACCAGACGCCGCGGCCCCTGGTAGCCGATGATGTCGTGTTCGACATGGATCACCGCCTGCGGCACCCGTACTTGCGAGAGAAACAGGCGCACCTGGAAACAGGTGCCCTTGTCCTGCTGACTCTTGACCTGCAACTCGCCGCCCATCAACGAGGTGAGCATGCGAGTAATGGTCAGGCCCAGGCCAACGCCCTTGTCCTGGCGCATCAGATCACCGCGTTCGAAAGGCTGGAAGATTCGCTCGATGTGCTCGGGGTCGATGCCGATACCCGTGTCGATGATGTCGAAGGTTGCCGTCTCGCGCATGTAACTGACCCGCAGGCAGACCTCGCCGCTGTCGGTGAAGTTGACCGCATTGCCCAACAGGTTGATGAGGATCTGCCGGACGCGCTTTTCGTCGCCTCGCACCACCGCCGGCATCTTGCCGATCAGCTCCAGGCGAAAGCGCAACCCTTTGTCCCGGGCTTGTGGGGTAAACATCAGCTCCAGATCGTGGATCAGTTCCGGGAAGGGGATTTCCGTCGCTTCCAGGCGCAGTTTGCCGGCCTCGATCTTGGCCACATCGAGCAGGCCGTCGATCAGCGACAGCAAGTGCGAGCCGCTGCGCAGGATGGTCGCCAGGGCATCCTGATGCTGCTCCGGCATGGCCGCGTCGCGCTGCAGGATCTGGGTAAAACCGAGGATGCTGTTCAGCGGCGTACGCAGTTCGTGGGACAGTCCGGTGACGTAGCGACTCTTGGCCGCGTTGGCCGCCTCGGAAGCCTCCTTGGCATCTTGCAGGGCCTGGTCGGTCAAGCGGTGGGCTTCGATTTCCTGCATCAGCAACTGGGTCTGGCGGTCCGATTCTTCCTGGGCCACGTGGCGGCTTTCCCGCGTCAGAACCACCCACCAGGCGAGAATGGCCGCCAGTACCGAGAGCGTCAGGAATGCCTTGAAAAATGCCTGGTACAGCGTCGCCTGGGCTTGCGGCGAGTGGGGCAGCCCCTGGGAGGCCTGGCCATAGATCAGCGCCAGAGCGCCGCTGAGCATCAGGATCAGTGCGAGCAGCAGGCCCAAGTAATGCACTAGCCGGGTGTGCAGGCGTGGCACCGTTGCATTGGGCAGCAACCAATGCAACAGCGCTTCGAACTGCGCCGACAGACGCCCGTGGGGTTTGCAGCGATCGCCGCAACGCGCGTCCAGCGAACAGCAAAGTGAGCAGATGGGCGTGCTGTAGGCCGGACAGAAAGCCATGTCGGCGGTTTCGAACGGGTTGCTGCACAGGCCGCAGGTGATCTGCGTGCTCGGTGCCACCGGTTGCAGCAGTAGCGGATCGCTGGTGCGGGCGATGTAATAGCGGCTGCGGGTGGCCCAGGCCAGCAGCGGGGTCATGACCAGCGAGGTGCCGAGGGCGACGAAGGGCGGGGCGGCCTGGGCCAGCGCACCAAATAGACCGAAGTGGGCGAGGACCGACAGCAGCGAGGCAATCAGCATGGAGCCGACGCCCACCGGGTTGATGTCGTAGAGGTGAGCGCGCTTGAACTCGATGTGTTTCGGTGACAACCCCAAGGGTTTGTTGATCACCAGGTCGGCGACCACCGAGCCGATCCAGGCGATGGCGATGTTGGCGTAGAGACCGAGCACCTGGTCGATGACGTCGAATACCCCCAGTTCCATCAGCATCAGGGCAATCGCCACATTGAACACCAGCCAAACTACGCGGCCGGGGTGACTGTGGGTGACCCGGGCGAAAAAGTTCGACCAGGCCAGGGAGCCGGCGTAGGCGTTGGTCAGGTTGATCTTCATCTGCGAGACGAAGACGAACAGCACCATGGCCGCCAGGGCCCATTCCGGCGAGGCGAACACATAACCGAAGGCCACCAGGTACATCTGGGTCGGTTCCGTAGCGCGCTCGATGGGGATCTCGTGTTGCAGGGCGAGAAGCGCCAGGAAGGCGCCAGCGAACATTTTCAGGGCGCCGGGCAGGATCCAGCCGGGGCCGGCGCAGAGTAGGGCGGCCCACCAGCGCTTGCGGTTGGCCGCGGTTTTTTCCGGCAGGAAGCGCAGGTAGTCGACCTGTTCGCCGATCTGCGTCACCAGGGACAGGGCCACGGTACAGGCCGCGCAAAACGCCAGCAGATTGAAATCGCCGCCGCCGGTATCACGGCCCTGAAAACTGGTCCAGTCGCTGAAGGCCTCGGGGTTTTTCAGCAGTACAAACAGGTAGGGCAGCACCAGCAGCGCCAGCCACAACGGTTGGGTCCAGAGTTGCAGGCGGCTGATCAGGGTCACCCCATAGGCCACCAGGGGGATCACCAGCACAGAGCAGATCACATAGGCAAAGGCCAATGGGATATGGAAGTACAGCTCCAAGGCCAGGGCCATGATCGCTGCTTCCAAGGCGAAGAACAGAAAGGTGAAGCTGGCGTAGATCAGCGAGGTGATGGTCGAGCCGATGTAGCCGAAGCCGGCACCGCGGGTCAACAGATCCATATCGACGCCGTAGCGGGCTGCGTAGTAGCTGACGGGCAGGCCGGTGAGGAAGATGATCAGGCTCACGGCGAGGATCGCCCAGAAGGTGTTGGTGAAGCCGTAGCTCAGGGCCAGCACCCCGCCAATCGCCTCCAGGGCCAGGAACGACACCGCACCCAGGGCGGTGTTGGCGATGCGCAGTTCCGACCACTTGCGAAAGGACTTTGGTGTGTAACGCAGGGCGTAGTCTTCCATGGTTTCGTCGGCGACCCAGCTGTTGTAGTCGCGACGGATCTTGGCGATGCGCTGGGTGCCAGGTGGAAGCACGGTGAAAGACTCCTGGGGTCAAGGCGCTCCGTGCCTGGCGGGTGTGCCCGTGGCGGATAGCCGAGCAATTTTCATGCCCTGCACCACGCCGTCTTGCCGCGCCAGCTGGTGCCTGCGCGCGCGTCCGCGCAGTGCCGGTCGGTCGGGACCTGGAGCAATAGCCTGCGCCGCCTTGGTGCATTTTTCCCTACGTCAAATGACGTATGCGCTTACGTCAGGCTGCGTATACCCGTCGTCGAGATGCCCCTCCATGCTGATACCACCACCGTTGCTGGCCGCCATAGGGCGTACCACCAGCGTCACCGCAGAGGAGTAGCAGCATGCAACCACCATTGATCCGGACTAAAGGCCTGTTGCCGCGCCGCTTGGCGCTAGGGGCGGCGGCCCTGTCGTTACTGGCTGCCAGTGTGTTCAGCCAGGGTGTATGGGCGGACGAGGCCAACAGCACCGGCCTGGCGGTGACCGCCACTGAAGTCACGGTCGGCCAGTTGCACTCGGCCACCGGCACCATGGCGATTTCCGAGACCGGTTCGATCCAGGCCGAACGCTTGGCCATCGAGCAGATCAACGCTTCAGGCGGCATCCTCGGTCGGCAGATCAAGGTGATCCAGGAAGACGGCGCCTCCGACTGGCCGACCTTCGCCGAGAAGGCCAAGAAGCTCCTGGTCAACGACAAGGTGGCCACGGTGTTCGGCTGCTGGACCTCGGCCTCGCGCAAGGCTGTGCTGCCGATCTTCGAGAAGGAAAACGGTCTGCTGTACTACCCGACTTTCTACGAGGGGCTGGAGCAGTCGAAGAACGTGATCTACACGGGCCAGGAAGCCACCCAGCAGATCCTCGCCAGCCTCGACTGGATCGCCAAGACCAAGGGCGCCAAGACCTTCTACCTGGTGGGGTCGGATTACATCTGGCCACGCACCTCGATGAAGATCGCCCGCAAGCACATTGAAAACGTGCTGCACGGTACCGTGGTCGGCGAAGACTACTACCCCTTGGGCAACACCCAGTTCGGTTCGCTGATCAACAAGGTCAAGCTGAAGAAACCCGACGTGGTGTTCGCCGCAGTGGTGGGTGGCTCCAACGTGGCTTTCTACAAACAACTCAATGCGGCGGGCGTCAATTCGGCCAAGCAGACCTTGCTCACGCTCTCGGTCACCGAAGATGAATTGCTGGGCATCGGCGGCGAGAACATGGCCGGTTTCTATGCCTCGATGAAGTACTTCCAGAGCCTGGACAACCCCAACAACAAGGCCTTCGTCGACGCCTTCAAGGCCAAGTACGGCAAGGATTCGGTGATCGGCGACGTGACTCAGGCCGCGTATCTGGGCCCATGGTTGTGGAAGGCTGCGGTGGAAAAAGCCGGCAGTTTCGATGTCGACAAAGTGGTTGCAGCCTCGCCGGGCATCGAGCTGAAAACCGCGCCTGAAGGCTACGTCAAAGTGCATGAAAACCATCACCTGTGGAGCAAGACCCGCATCGGTGAAGTACAGCCCGATGGTCAGTTCAAGGTGGTTTACGAGTCTGATCTGATCGAACCGAATCCTTTCCCTAAAGGCTACCAGTAAGGGCTGGCGTCATCCCTGGCAAGCCAGCTCCTACGGGCGTTGTGTAGGAGATGGCTGGCTGGTGATGGGGCCCCAACGGTTTCCACATCCTCCCTCCAAGCAGGAGTCCATCATCATGGAATGGCTATCGGAATTTGGTGCCATCGCGGCGATGCAGGGGTTCAACGGCTTGTCCGTGTTCTGCGTGCTGCTGTTGATGGCATTGGGGCTGGCGATCATTTTCGGCCAGATGGGGGTCATCAACATGGCCCACGGCGAGTTCCTCACGATCGGCGCCTACACCACCTATGTCTGTTCGAGCCTGACCAGCCATTTCACCCCGTGGTTTCAACCCTATTACTTTTTCATCGCCATCGCCCTGTCGTTTCTGGTGGCCGGGGCCATTGGCTGGCTGGTGGAGTGGGCGATGATCAGTCGGCTCTACAAACGTCCGCTGGACACGCTGCTGGCGACGTGGGGGCTGTCCCTGGTGATGCAACAGACCTTCCGTTCGGTGTTCGGCGCCCGTGAAGTCAGCGCCACGCCGCCGGAGTGGCTGATGGGCTCGTTCAACTTCACCGAGTCCATCGAGATTCCGCGCAACGGTTTGTTCATGATGGCCCTGACCCTGCTGCTCACCGGGGCCATTTTTCTCTTGCTCTACCGCTCGCGCTGGGGTCTGCAAGTACGGGCTACGGTACAGAACCGGTTGATGAGCCGTGCCGTGGGCATCAATACGCGCAAGGTCGATCGCATGACCTTTGCCCTCGGTTGCGGTGTCGCGGGGGTGGCCGGCGCGGCCTTTACCACCATTGGCTCAACCGGGCCCACCGCGGGCTCGCAGTACATAGTCGACACCTTCCTGGTGGTGGTCTTCGGCGGCGCACAAAGCCTGTTCGGCACTATTGCGTCGGCGTTCGTCATTGCCCAGACCCAATCGATCTCGGAGTTTTTCCTCAGTGGTTCGATGGCCAAGGTACTGACCCTGTCCGGGGTCATCCTGATCCTGATGTTGCGCCCTCAAGGGTTGTTCTCCATCAAAGTGCGCAAGTAGAGGCGAGCCAATGAAGCTTTTAGACAAGATGCTGGCGGGCAAGCAGAACCTGTTGGGCGTGGGCCTGTTGGCGCTGCTGATTTTCGTGGTCTTCCCGCTGACCCTGGATGCCTTTCGCCTGAACATGGTGGGCAAGTACCTGACCTATGCCTTCGTCGCTGTCGGCCTGGTGTTGTGTTGGGGCTATGGCGGCATTCTCAGCCTCGGGCAGGGGGTGTTCTTCGGCGTCGGCGGCTACTGCATGGCGATGTTTCTCAAGCTCGAAGCCTCCGACCCGCAGAGCACCAAAATCCAGTCGACGCCGGGCATTCCGGATTTCATGGATTGGAACCAGATCACCGAACTGCCGTGGCTCTGGGTGCCGTTCCACAGCTTCAGCTTCACCCTGTTGGCGGTGATCCTGGTTCCGGTAGTGCTGGCCTTCATCATTGGCATGGCGCTGTTCAAGCGGCGGGTGGGGGATGTTTATTTCTCCATCGTCAGCCAGGCCATCGCGCTGATTCTCACGGTGCTGATCGTCGGCCAGCAGGGTCTGACCGGCGGGGTCAACGGCATCACCGATCTCAAGACGCTGCTCGGCTGGGACCTGCGCAGCGACAGCGCCAAGTTGCTTTTGTACTTCATTAACGCGGCTTTGCTGTTCGGCTGCATTTTCATCGGCCGTTTCGTCCTCGCGTCGAAGCTCGGGCGGCTGCTGATGGCGATGCGCGACAAAGAGGAGCGGGTGCGCTTCTCCGGTTATGACGTGGCCAGTTTCAAGATTTTCGTGTTCTGCATCGCCGCTGCCTTCTCGGCCATTGGCGGCGCCATGTTCGCCTTGCAGGTGGGCTTCATGTCGCCTTCGTTCGTCGGCATCGTGCCGTCCATCGAGATGGTGATCTTTGCCGCCGTCGGCGGGCGCATGTCGCTGCTCGGCGCGGTGTATGGGGCCTTGCTGGTGAACTACGGCAAGACCTATTTCTCCGAGTCCTTCCCCGAGCTATGGCTGTACCTGATGGGCGGGCTGTTCATTGCCGTGGTCATGTACTTTCCCAATGGCTTGGCCGGACTCTGGGACAGCCATGGCCGCCAGGCCCTTGGCCGTTTATTACGGCGTACCCCGCAGCAAGCCGCCGTTGCCGCGCCCCTGCCGGAGACGTCGCGCACTGCGCCGCCGACCCCGGCTCCTGAACGTCCTTCGCTGGAGACGCAGCCATGACCGCCGTGGGTTTTCAAATGAACAAGCCGGTGCTGGTTATCGAGGGGCTGACGGTGTCCTTCGACGGTTTCAAGGCCGTGGACAACCTCAACCTGTACATCGACCGCAATGAAGTGCGGGTGGTGATCGGGCCCAACGGCGCAGGCAAGACCACGGTACTCGACCTGATCTGTGGCAAGACCCGCGCCACCAGCGGCAGCATCCAGTTCGATGGAAAGGAACTGACCAAGATGCGCGAGTACAACATCGTCCGTGCCGGCGTCGGGCGCAAATTCCAGAACCCGTCGATCTACGAAAACCTCACGGTGTTCGAGAACCTGGAGATGTCCTACCCGGCGGGGCGCAAGGTGTTTGGCGCGTTGTTTTTCAAACGCAGTGCCGCGGTGATTGCCCGGGTTGAAGAGGTGGCGCGGGAGATCTTTCTCGGCGAACTGCTGCAGCAGCAGGCCGACCTGCTGTCCCACGGCCAGAAGCAGTGGCTGGAGATCGGCATGCTGCTGATGCAGAACCCTGACCTGTTGATGCTCGATGAACCGGTCGCCGGGATGAGCGTCAACGAGCGCGTACAGACTGCGGAACTGCTCAAGCGCATCAGCCAGGGACGCTCGGTGCTGGTGATCGAACACGACATGGAGTTCGTCAAGAGCATCGCCCATAAGGTCACGGTGCTGCATCAGGGCAAGGTCCTGGCCGAGGGCAGCATGGAGTCGGTGCAGAACAACCCGAAAGTCATCGAAGTCTATTTAGGCCATTGAGGAAGCAGGCATGTTCAACGTAGACAAGCTGTCCTGTGGTTACGGCCAGAGCCAGATCCTCCACGACCTCGACCTGGCCGTGGCCAAACGCGAAATCGTCGCCGTGATGGGACGCAACGGTATGGGCAAGACCACGCTGTTCAAGAGCTTGATGGGCATCCTTCCGCAGTGGCGGGGGCAGGTCTGCGTCGATGGCCAGGAAGTCTCGAACCTGGAAACCCACGAGCGGGTGGAGCACGGCATCGCCTATGTGCCTCAGGGGCGGATGATTTTTCCCAGCATGACGGTGTTGGAAAACATTCAGACCGGCCTGCCGGCATCGGCCCGGGGCCAGGTGCCCGAAGACCTTTATGCGTTGTTTCCGGTACTCCACGACATGCGCTCGCGCAAGGGTGGCAACCTTTCAGGCGGGCAACAGCAGCAACTGGCCATTGCCCGGGCGCTGGCGACCAATCCCAAGGTGTTGTTGCTCGATGAACCCACTGAGGGCATCCAGCCGTCGATCATCAAGGACATCGCCCGCACTTTGAAAGAGATCCGCCACCTGCGCGACCTGACCATTGTGGTCTCCGAGCAGGTGCTGTCATTCACCCTGGAAATCGCCGACCGCTTCCTGGTGATCGAGAAGGGTCGCTTCGTGATTGAGGAGACCCGCGACAAGGTCGACGAAGCCACCATCAGTCGCTATCTCTCCGTGTAGGCGCGATCGGGCGGCGCGATGGTTTATAGGCCCCTTTTGTAGCAGCTGGACAGCCAGCTCAAAGGGGTACGTCATCCAACGTATTGGCCGATTCGTGCCGCCATTCGAGACTGGTTCCAACGCGGTACATCCCTAATGTTCAGGAGCTTCGCCATGACCGATACCTTGATCAAAGTCGACCTCAACCAGCCCGCCACCGAGAACGAACAGATCCACAACCGCTGGCATCCGGACATTCCCATGGCCTGCTGGGTCAAGCCGGGGGATGATTTTATTCTCGAGACCTATGACTGGACCGCCGGCGCGATCAAGAACAACGACGACGCCTCGGATGTGCGTGACGTCGACCTGTCCACCGTGCACTACCTGTCCGGTCCGGTGGGCGTGCATGGCGCCGAGCCGGGGGATCTGCTGGTGGTCGACCTGCTGGACATCGGCGCCAAGGCCGAATCGATGTGGGGTTTCAACGGTTTCTTCTCGCGGCAGAACGGTGGCGGATTCCTCACGGATCACTTTCCCAGCGCACAGAAAGCCATCTGGGATTTCAAAGGCATGTTCACCAGCTCGCGGCACATTCCCGGGGTCAACTTTGCCGGCCTGATCCACCCCGGATTGATCGGTTGCCTGCCCGACCCGGTAATGCTCGGCGACTGGAACCGCCGCGAGCAGGAGCTGATCGACACCCACCCGACCCGCGTGCCGCCCTTGGCCAACGCGCCGCTGGCCGCCACCGCGCACATGGGCAAGCTCAAGGGCCAGGCCCGGGATGATGCTGCGGCCACCGGCGCACGCACCGTGCCACCGCGCGAACATGGCGGTAACTGCGATATCAAGGACCTGTCCCGGGGCTCGAAGATTTTCTTCCCGGTGTACGTCAAAGGCGCCGGGTTGTCGGTGGGGGATCTGCACTTCAGTCAGGGCGACGGCGAGATCACCTTTTGCGGTGCTATCGAGATGGCCGGCTGGGTGCATATGAAAGTCGAGCTGATCAAGGGCGGCATGGCTAAGTACGGGATCAAGAACCCGGTGTTCAAACCCAGCCCGATTATCCCGACCTACCAGAACTACCTGATCTTTGAAGGTATCTCGGTGGATGAAGCCGGAAAACAGCACTACCTGGACGTCAATATCGCGTATCGCCAGGCCTGTCTGAATGCGATCAACTACTTGACCAAGTTTGGTTATTCGCCCGCCCAAGGCTATGCACTGTTGGGCTCTGCGCCGGTGCAAGGGCATATCAGCGGCGTGGTCGACATCCCCAACGCCTGCGCGACCCTCTGGTTACCCACCGAAATCTTCGAGTTCGACATCAACCCCAACGCCAACGGCCCCATCAAACACCTCGACGGCAGTATCGATCTGCCGATTGCCCCGGACCTGTGAGACACGCCCGAGCTCGATCAATGTCTGGAGAGTGCCATGCCGACTTATGAGTACGAATGCCAAACCTGTGGCTCTTTCACAATGTTGCGGCCCATGGCCCAACGGCACGAGTCGTGCCAGTGCCCGTCTTGTGCGGGCCCAGGAGGGCGGTTGCTGTTGTCTGCGCCGGCACTGACGACGTTGTCGAGCAGTCAACGCCAGGCCATGGCGACCAACGAGCGAAGTGCCCACGTGCCGCAGACGCTTGGCGAGTACCAGCAGAACCGTCGTCATCCCAGTGGGTGCAGTTGTTGCGCACCGAGCAAACCGCTGGCCCCGACCAAAGAGAATCCACAGGGGCTCAAGAGTAAAACCGGCTCCAGACCTTGGATGATCAGCCATTAACAGAGGTAAATTTCATGCGTCATGGTGATATTTCCAGCAGCCCGGACACCGTGGGTGTCGCGGTCGTCAATTACAAAATGCCGCGGCTGCATACAAAAGCCGAGGTCATTGAAAACGCCCGCAAGATTGCCGACATCATCACCGGTATGAAAAGCGGTCTCCCCGGCATGGACCTGGTGGTGTTTCCTGAATACAGCACCATGGGCATCATGTACGACCACGATGAGATGATGGCGACTGCCGCCAGCATTCCAGGCGAAGAGACGGCGATCTTTTCCGCCGCGTGCCGTGCGGCTGACACGTGGGGGGTGTTTTCACTGACCGGTGAGCGGCATGAGGAACATCCCCACAAAGCCCCGTACAACACGTTGGTGTTGATCAATAACCAGGGCGAAATCGTCCAGAAGTACCGCAAGTGCATTCCCTGGTGCCCCATTGAAGGCTGGTATCCGGGTGACCGGACCTATGTCTGCGAGGGTCCCAAGGGCCTGCAAATCAGCTTGATCATTTGTGATGACGGCAACTACCCGGAGATCTGGCGCGACTGTGCAATGAAAGGAGCGGAGTTGATCGTCCGTTGCCAGGGCTATATGTACCCGGCCAAAGAGCAGCAGGTGATGATGTCCAAAAGCATGGCCTGGGCCAATAATTGCTATGTGGCAGTGGCCAATGCGGCCGGCTTCGATGGGGTTTATTCCTACTTTGGTCACTCGGCGATCATTGGCTTCGACGGTCGCACCCTGGGCGAATGCGGTGAAGAGGAAATGGGCATTCAGTACGCACAATTATCCGTTTCGCAAATCCGCGATGCGCGAGCGAACGACCAATCACAGAATCATTTGTTCAAGCTGCTGCATCGCGGTTACACCGGGGTCTACAACTCCGGGGATGGCGACAAGGGAGTGGCTGACTGCCCGTTCGACTTTTACCGCACCTGGGTACTGGACGCGCAGAAAGCCCGGGAAAACGTCGAAAAACTGACCCGTAGCACCGTCGGCGTGGCTCATTGCCCGGTGGGAGAGATTCCCCACGACGGTAAAGAAAAACACGCAGGCTAAACCATGCCTTTCGTGAACGATCGCATCGACCCAAACCACCCACAGCCCAGCCTGACCAGCGCATCACCGGCAGCAGATTTGTTGACCTCACGCTTCGCCTTCAATCCCGCCCAAGTCATGGCGTTGTTGCGCAGTCGAATTGTCGGCCAAGAACAAGCCATGAGCGCGGTCGAGGCGTTGCTGAACGTGGTTAAGGTCGATATTGGTGAACGTGAGAGGCCGTTGACGGTGAGCCTGTTCATGGGGCCGACCGGTGTCGGCAAGACCGAAATCGTCCGTCTGCTGGCACTGGCCATACACGGTCGCGCCGATGCTTTTTGTCGCATCGACATGCACACCTTGGCCCAGGAGCATTACTCGGCGGCGCTCACCGGAGCGCCACCTGGTTATGTGGGGAGTAAAGAGGGCGTCAGTCTGTTCAATAGCGAATTGATTCAAGGCACCTACAGTCGCCCAGGCATCGTGCTGTTCGATGAACTGGAAAAGGCCAGCAAGGAAGTGGTGCGCAGCTTGTTGGGCATTCTTGAGAACGGCCAGCTGACCTTGGCGGGCGGTAGCCGAACGCTGGATTTTCGCAATAGCCTGATCTTCATGACCAGCAACATTGGAGCCCGGCAAGCGACCACCTACAGGGAACGTTTTTCACGCGGTTGGCGGCGCTGGCTCGGCATCGCCCCACAAGGTGAGCAGGCTATGTTGGAGCTAGCGTTGCACGCCTGGTTCGAACCGGAATTTCTAAACCGTATTGATCGCATCCTGGTTTTCCAACGCATCGAAAGCCAATGGCTGGAAGCGTTGTTGCAGATCGAACTGAACAAACTCAACCAACGGCTCGGTCAGCATCGACGTACGCTGGTCCTGGACGTTGCGGCAAGCGACTGGCTGTGCCGAAAGCATGACCCACGCTTCGGTGCTCGGGCCCTGACAAGGCGAGTGCGGGTCGAGCTGGAGCCTGCCATCGCTGAGTGTCTGCTGGCTTATCCGCAGGCAATGCAGATGACTGCGACGGTCGAATCAAACAGGCTCACGGTTGTGCCATTGTCGTAAGAGACGGCACCGGATTGCGGTCTGATGCTATAGCCTCGGGAATCGCTGTCGCACTACGCTGGGTGACGATGCGCATCACTCAGTGTGTTGGCTTTTACAGCGTCGGGTTTTTTCATGTCTGCGATTTTCGCTTTTGAAAGTTAAAACTGGATCTTACTGGCGCAGTTGTCTTGGGGATGCGTTCAACAGGCGGCGCATAAGTCGCCGCAGGGCCGTGGCATCCTGGTATCCCACCTGCTCGGCGATGGATTCAACGGAGTGTCTGCTGGTTTCCAGTAGCACGCGGGCCCTGTTCAGCTGCACACGCTGGATCAAATATTGGGTTGAAAGGCCGGTTGCTTTTCGAAGGTGCCGGGACAGCGTTCGCTCAGACATGCCCACGTACGCCGCAAGGCTCGGAACGCTAGGAGGATGGGGCAGACAGGCTTCTATATAGGCGGTGAGGTTGGCGACCAGTGTATTACCCCGGGCCATGATCGCTGGGTTGATGAATGGGGATTGCAACTGTCGGCCGTCGAGTAGAAGAGCCTTGCCCACATAGTCGGCGAGCGTCGGGGACAGGCGCCTGCGCAGCAGGTGCAGCATCAGGTCAGTTTGCGCGAAGGCTGCGCCAGCGGTCGTCAAGGGGGGATCGCAAAGCACCATGACGTTGGGGTCGACAATGCAGTCAGGCGCAATGCTCGACAGCCAAGGGGCGAGCCACCAGGAGGTCGTTACCTTTCGACCGTCCAGTAATCCTGCGGCATGCAGGAGAAAGACAGCCGAGCACGAGGCGGCAATCTCCTTGCCTTCATTCACATGTGCCCTCAGCGCTGGCAGTGCCTGAAGTACCCAGTCTTCTTCAAGACGCTGCAGCAGCGCGTCGAAGTCGCTGATGCCAAGGCCCGGAATGACCCAGCAGGAGTTGTCCTCGACGTCTGTCGTCAGTTCGTCGACCAACAGTTGCATGCCTTGCCCTAGCGTAATCAGCCCTGGCTGCGGCCCGCAAACTCGCCAGCGTGGCACGGCGAGGCCTTGGCGCTGCGCAAGTGTCGCGGCGGTGCCGAGGATGTCCAGGGTGGCCGCCACGCTTGAGGCGAACGACTCGGGAAAGACTAGAACAGTGAAATCGTACATTGTCCGATTATGCCCGAAAGAAGGCGAATCGGTCACTTATGGAGTGGAGAGATAACTGGCCCAATGGCGCTTCCAATTAACAGTGAGGTTTTGCCATGCCAAACATCTTGATCAAGGTGCCTACGGGAGCTTTCAATCAGCCACAGCGCCAACAGTTGCTTCGAAGCGTGAGCGACGTGGCAATACTTAATGAACACATGGGCGATACCCCTCAGCAGCGTGCTTTGTGCTGGGTACTCATTGAGGAAATTCAGGCCGATGAATGGCTGTGTGGAGGCGTTGCTCTTCATGTCAGGGTCGTTCCATGCATTGTCATCGTCAAGGTGCCTGCCGGCGTTCTTGATGCACCGATGCGCCAGCGCTACGTACGTGAATTGCATTGCGCAATACAGTCGAGCCTGGCAACGGAGGATCAGCGCCAGTTGCTGACCTCAATACAGATCCAGGAAGTTGTCGATGGCACTTGGGGGGCGAACGGTGATATTTGGCATTTGGCCGACTTCACCCGTGCGGCCGGGTACGGACATCTCACTCCCTAGGCTATAGGCCTTCCAGAAAGTGCAATGCTTGGGGACCGTCTCATTGCAGAGTGTTGACGCGTGCATAAGCATGCACATATAGTCGGTTGCATGACTGATCGAATCCTTCACCGAACCCGCGCAATTGACGCTGCCATCGAGTCTCTCGATGGCGCTTTCTTCAAGGCACTTTGTGAGCCTTCGCGTGTCGCTGTGCTCAAGCGTGTGATGCAACTGGGGCGCGCCGATATCGGCGAGATTGCGCAAGGATTGCCCCAGGAGCGTTCAGTTGTTTCCCGACATCTGCAAATGCTGTTAGAGGCAGGTATTGTCCGCGGCACCAAGGTCAGCAGGCAGATGTTCTACGAGGTGGACGGTCCGGCGGTGGTGGCACGCCTCGAAGCCATTCTTGAGCATATGAAAAGCCTGGCCCCGTTCTGTTGCCCAGGTACGTCCTGATTTTTTTTGTCTTTTAGTGTGCATGAGTGTGCATATATGAATGTAATAAATGAAGTCATGGATGTCATCGTAATTGGCGCTGGCCAGGCAGGATTAGCCTGTGGTTGGTATTTGCAGCAGCACAACCTCAGGTTCCTGATTCTGGATGCCGAGCGATCTGCGGGAGGGAATTGGCGCAATTACTACGACAGCCTGAAGCTTTTTTCTCCAGCGGCTTACTCGTCATTGCCGGGCATGCGCTTCCCGGCGGAACCTGATCATTACCCACTTCGTGATGATGTCGTGCGCTATCTGGAGGACTATGCAAAGGCATTCAACTTGCCAGTTCGTCAGTCCACCCGCGTACAGCATGTACGCAGAGAGCACGGGCTGTTTCGGCTTCAAACGGACGATGGGGAAGATTTTTGTTCCAAGGCGCTGATCGTCTGCACGGGTGGATTCAATCAGCCTTTCATTCCAGATATTCAAGGGCTTCAGGGTTTTCTCGGGCGCAGTTTGCACAGCGCGCAATATCGAAATGCCGATGGCTTTGGTGGGCAGCGAGTGGTTGTGGTCGGTGCTGCAAACTCGGCTGTTCAAATCGCTTATGAACTGGCTCATGTGGGCAAAGTCGTGCTGGCGAGCAGGGAGCCGATTCGGTTTTTTCCGCAGAAGATACTCGGCCTGGATTTTCATGCGTGGCTGAAGTGGTCAGGGTTGGAAAAGACTCGTTGGTTGAGCGATCAAAGTACGCCGGTGCTCGATGACGGGATCTATCGTCGAGCCCTTGAGCAAAAGCTTTTCGAGCGCAAGCCGATGTTCGAGGCGATAACACCAACCGGCGTGATCTGGGCTGATGGGCAGCACACTGAGGTGGATAGTTTGGTGTTTGCTACAGGATTTCGCCCGAACCTGGAGTTTTTGAGCGGGTTGGAATGCGCAGGCAATGAATATTGGGCTCATCGTAACGGGCAGGCGAAGCATCTGCCTGGGCTGTATTTCGTCGGTCTGCCGAAACAACGGAATTTTGCTTCAGCGACACTTAGAGGTGTCGGCCAGGATGCGGCCTACATCATGCCCAGCTTGATGCGATTTGTTCGCGATGTGCCTGTTTAGCGGGCAACTTTCGAGTTTTTCCGAAGGGAGGGGTTTATCTATTATTCGTAAAACCATATATTCGAAAAACCGTATATTAGTCGAGGCTTCACAATGACCAGCAAAGCCCGTGTTCTGTCCGCTGAGAATCGATATGGCTGACCATCTGACACCGACCACTGTTTTCAAATGTCTGGCAGATGACACCCGCGTGCGCACCATGCTGCTCATCACTAGTGAAGGAGAGCTTTGTGTTTGCGAGCTGACCTGCGCGTTGAACGAGAGTCAGCCAAAAATCTCCAGGCACCTGGCGCAGTTGCGCACTTGCGGCCTGCTTTCGGACCGTCGGCAAGGCCAATGGGTGTATTACCGACTGCACCCGAATCTCCCCGATTGGGTTCATCAAGTGCTGACCACTACGCTGGAAAGCAACAAGTTCTGGTTAAGCCCTGATGCCAAACGCCTTGATGAAATGGGTGACCGCCCTGAGCGTGCAGCCGTGTGCTGTGAAAGGCAGACCGCCTCATTACGCTGATTGGCACGCTGTAGCCTCAGGAACAATGATCATGAGTAACAGGAGCCCTCCCTCCTGTATCGGCTAGTTCGACAACCAGTCGAACGCCCACTGACAACAGAGCACAACAACATGACTATCAAAGTTGGCATCAATGGATTTGGTCGTATCGGTCGCCTCGCTCTGCGGGCTGCCTGGAGTTGGCCTGAGTTCGAATTCGTGCAGATCAACGATCCAGCGGGTGACGCGGCGACTCATGCACACTTGATCAACTTCGATTCGGTGCATGGCCGTTGGAACAACGAAGCCCGCGCCGAAGGCGATAGTGTCGTCATCGACAATAAGCGGATCAAAGTCACGGCCAACAAGGCGATTGCCGACACAGATTGGTCGGGCTGCGATCTGGTGATTGAAGCCAGCGGCAAGATGAAAACCGTCGCGGTGCTGCAGGCTTACCTGGACCAGGGGGTCAAGCGTGTGGTGGTGTGCGCGCCGGTGAAGGAAAAAGGCGCGTTGAACGTCGTCATGGGCGTCAACCAGCACCTGTTCGACCCGGCGCAGCACCGTATCGTCACCGCTGCCTCTTGCACTACTAATTGCCTGGCCCCAGTCGTGAAAGTCATCCACGAAAAGCTGGGTATTCGTCACGGTTCGATCACCACCATTCACGACCTGACCAACACCCAGAGCATTCTCGATCAGCCACACAAGGATCTGCGTCGTGCGCGGGCCTGCGGCATGAGCCTGATTCCAACCAGTACCGGCTCGGCCACCGCCATTGCCGAAATCTTCCCGGAGCTGCGTGGGCGCCTGAATGGTCACGCCGTACGTGTGCCGCTGGCCAATGCGTCGCTGACTGATTGTGTCTTTGAAGTCGAACGGGCCACCACCGTCGAAGAGGTCAATCAGTTGCTCAAGGACGCTGCCGAGAATGAGCTCAAAGACATACTCGGTTTCGAGGAGCGCCCGCTGGTATCCATCGACTACCGTACCGACCCGCGTTCATCGATCATCGATGCGCTGTCGACCATGGTCATCAACGGCACCCAGGTCAAACTTTACGCCTGGTATGACAACGAGTGGGGCTATGCCAATCGCACAGTCGAACTGGCCAAAATGGTCGGTCTGGCAGTCTGAGGAGCGGCTATGAAAGCGTTGTTCGCCCTCGCTCCGCAAGTGCGGCAGTACCTGCTCGTGACGGGCAACTACTGGGCCTTCACCCTCACCGACGGCGCTTTGCGCATGTTGGTGGTGCTGCACTTTCACGCCTTGGGCTACAGCCCGCTGCAAATCGCGGCGTTGTTTCTGTTCTATGAACTCTTTGGTGTGATTACCAACCTGGTGGGTGGTTATCTTGGCGCTCGGCTTGGCCTGAACCGAACCATGAACATCGGGCTGGGGCTCCAGGTCGCGGCGCTGCTAATGCTGACGGTGCCGGTAGCCTGGCTGAGCATCCCATGGGTGATGGCTGCTCAGGCACTTTCGGGAATTGCCAAAGACCTGAACAAGATGAGCGCCAAAAGCTCCATCAAACTTCTGGTTCCCGATGGGCAACAGGGCAAGCTCTACAAGTGGGTGGCGATCCTCACCGGTTCGAAGAACGCACTCAAGGGTGTCGGCTTCTTTCTTGGCGCAGCTTTGCTGGCATGGGTCGGTTTCAAAGGCGCGTTGCTGACCATGGCGGGGGGGCTGGCGTTGATTTGGATCAGTAGCCTGATCCTGTTGAAGAAGGACCTGGGCAAGGCCAAAGCCAAGCCCAAGTTTCGTGACATCCTGTCCAAGAGCCGGGCGATCAACATCCTTTCTGCGGCGCGGATGTTCCTGTTCGGCGCCCGCGATGTCTGGTTCGTGGTGGCCTTGCCGGTGTACCTGAGCAGCGTGTTTGGCTGGGACTTCTGGAAGGTTGGCGGCTTCCTGGCGGCCTGGGTGATTGGCTACGGCATCGTCCAGTCGTTCGCGCCCAACATCACTGGAAAGAAACGAGGTCACGTGCCGGATGGTCGTGCGGCGTTTCTGTGGGCACTTGCACTGGCGGGTCTGCCCGCGGCCATTGCGCTCGGTCTGGACACCGGGCTGTCGCAACAAATGGTGCTGTTGGGTGGACTGATGGTTTTCGGTGCTTTGTTCGCCGTGAATTCGTCGCTGCACAGCTACCTGATCGTGTCCTACGCCAAGGAAGACGGCGTGTCGCTGGATGTGGGGTTTTATTACATGTCGAACGCCATGGGGCGCTTGATCGGCACCGTGCTCTCTGGCTGGATTTACCAGGTGTTTGGATTGGGCGCATGCCTTTGGATATCAAGCGCATTCGTGTTGCTGGCCGCCTTGATTTCCATCGCTTTACCCAGGCATGCCGAGGCGATATGAAGCTGCCAGGCAGGACGGCATGAACCTTATCGGGCTACGTGCATGTGGAGGAATTGGCAGCGCCCGCCGTCGAAATCCAGCCCTGAATATCCGCAACCGTCGGAATTTTCCCGCTGCTGACAACCTTCTCGTTGATCACCAGAGCCGGCGTGGAGAGGATGTCATAAGTCATCATCTTGCCCATGTCAGTGATCTTTTCGAATTCGGCCTGGATATTAAGATTCTGCGCAGCTTGACGGGCTACGGCCTCCAGTTTCTTGCAGTTGGCGCATCCTGAACCGAGGATTTTGATGTTCAGCATTGGAAGCTCCCTGATGTGAAAGTCAGCTTGCTGTTTGTTGACGCTGAGAACGGATCAACTGGCAGATTGCAGCGGTTATGGCCAGCGCGACCGCCACCCCTGCAGCAAGGGTGCGCCAGCCGGTGCCATCGACCCAGGCACCGTAGAGCAGGCCTGCCACGATGCTGAACGACGCGACTAACCCAACGTAGGCGGCGGTCTTCTTGCGACCAATCACAGCCACCACCATGAGCATGCTCTGCAAGCTAAGTTCAGGATCTGCCATCAGATAGGCCAGGAGCGGGCCAGGATGCATACCAAGATCGAGGAACATGCGGGCGACGGGCACTTCTACCAAGGTGGGGAAGTACATGAACACGCCGAACCCTACTGCTATGGCATTGGCGAGCACGGAATTGCTGCCTGCAAGGCTTTCAATCCACTCGGGTTGAATAACCTGGCGAACCATGCCGACGATGAATACACCCACCACCAGCACAATAAATATCTGCTTGACGAAGCGCCAGGCTTCCCACAGCCAGCCTTGCCAGTCTTCGGCTGGCAGTTTTCGGGCAAAGTACCAAACAGACAATAGGGCCAGTGCGACACCGAATACTCGACCCGTGAAGATGAAAACCAACATGCCAGGTTCTGGCGTCAGGCGCATCGAGGCGATCAGCAAAGTACTGGCGGTCAGGCCCAGTGCAACCCATGTCCAGCTGTTGGCACCTTCGGTGATGTTATCCAGACCACGCTTGGCCGTGGCGGCAATCATCAGGAGCAGGGCGATGAGTACAGACCCTTGCAAGCTCACGCCTTCTTCTCCTTTGCTGGCGTCATATGGTACCCAGTCAAACAGGGTGTCCTGCCACGCCTGGGCCCAGAAAAGCGGGACTTTGATACTGATCAGGCCTGCGGTCAGGGGCCACAGTCTCAAGGTGCCCGCTATCAGCAGGGCCACCAGAGATAGGAGAATGCCCAGGGCAGGTCCGGAAATGCTGGCCTTCTCTGCGAACAGGGCATCTGCCTGTGCATCGTGGGTCAGGTCGTCTTTCCAGAATAGAGTCGCCATTATCAAGCCAATACCGATGCCGAAGATCAGGCAGAGAATCAAACGGGCAATTGCAAACTCTGCTCCCAGAATGTTGCCGGTATAGGCGAGGGCCATGATATTTCCTGCCGGGGCAAAAAACAGAAAGGTGATCGCCGGGCCGATACCCGCGCCTTTGCGGTAAACGCCCGCGAACAAAGGAACAATGGTGCATGAGCAGACGGCAATCAGTGACCCGGCCAGTGCCGCCGCAGGGTAGGAAACATAGACAGGTGCATGCCGACCCAGCCAGTGAGTGATGCTGGCTTTGGGAATAAGTGCTGCCATGGCCCCGGCAATGAAAAACGCTGGCAACAGACAAAGTAGGACGTGGGCTGCCAAGTAGGAAGCCAGACTGCCAGCTCCACCATTGATTAGCTTAAGCAAAAGGTCCATGGCAAACCCTGGAACATGACCATTAAAAGCCAGGCTCCAAGGTATTTGTTGTGCGCTGAACGGGCTTGACGTAGATCAGTTGCATGCTGAAAAACTTTACGTGATTCGCTAGACCACTGCACGGCGCGGCCCAGCGCAAAGCAAATCATCGCCAGGAAAACCGTCAGTATCCACTTTCATCCTGCAGGCCGAGTCGACTGTCTTTGCTTTCAACGCACCAGTGCCGAAGGGTTTTCCTGCAGCAGCACCGAGTTGTGCAGGGTAGCAAGCGCTTCCTTCAACATGGATTGTTCCTGCGCATCCTGGGACTTCTTGCTTTGCTTGGCGGCGTATTCCAGCAATACCAAGTGACTGCGGCTGGTTGAAGCTTCCTTCGGCACCACTGTCTCTTCAACCATTTTGCCCAGGACGTACTGCTGTGTCCGTGTGCCCTGGCTGGCGTTTTGCGTGACAGAGGCCCTGGTCAGTCGGCCGTCCTTGTAGGCGAGGCTGGCCGAGCTGCTGGCCTTGTCATTCACTTCTACGTAGAGATAGTTCTGCGAGTCGGTAGTTGTGCCTAGCACGGGGGCTTTCCCGCCCTTCAGGCTCTTGTGGTAACTGGCCGCTAGACTCGATTGCTGGACTTGATCGACGCTGCGATTGCTCATTATGGAACCTGCAACGACAGTTTTTTGCGACAGGGTATAAGCAAAGCTATCGACTTCAGACAGGCGCATCGGGTTGGACGCGTTGTTGGTTTGTTTGATGGACGCCTCGAAGTCTGCCAGCCCAGTCAGCAGGCCTTTGTCCGTCGCGTTACGGGTCAGTGGCTGTGACGGGGTAGCGCCCTGTGGATAGTGGCTGTTCATGGCGCTGAAGGCGTCCTTGAACATCTCCATCAGGGCAGCCTTGGCGTTGCCACGCTCCTGTACTCGCTCAAGCTGGGCGAGGTAGCTGTTCAGGGCGTTGGCCTGTTGCTTGGCATCGCCCAGGATTGCGCTGTTCTTCAGATCCACGCTCAGGTTCAATTCGCCATCCGGACCACTCATTTGCGTGGTGCGGCTCTGGCTGTCGGCGCGGTAGGCAAGGATCAGGTCCTCACCGTCCACGCCCTTGAGCTTGGCGTTCAGATCAATGGATGCCAATACGCTGGAGTCGAACTGCGTCAGCTTGCCCAGGTCGAGCTTGGGAGGCACGGCGGTCAACCCGTCGACAGCGGCCTGGAAGGCACTGCCCAGAACGCCAATCGCCTTGAGTTCGTCCTCGCTCAGCGGGCCACCGTCTACCGTGGCTTGAACGCCAAGTCCATCGTCCTGGCTGGTCAGGCTGAAGGTGACCGTCTTGCCGCTGGCGGTCTTGATGCTGAGGCTGATCAGGTTATCGGCTTTATTGTGCAGCAGCGTCTGTTCGGATTTTATCTCGGCGGCGTTGTGAGCCTTGTCCGCGGTGGTATGGAGCACTGACTGGGAAATGCTCGAACCGCTCTTGGCGAACTGCTCTACCAAGGCTGCACCCAGGCCGTGGAAGCGGTTGGCGATCGACAGCGATTTGGGGTTGATTCCCATGACGTTAGTGACAGCGTCCTGACCTGCCTTTTCCCAAACACGAACAGTCTCCTGGCCGGGCAGTTGCCCGAGTCGGGAATAGGTCTGTGATTCGATATCGGCCACGGGGTTGCCCAGGCTGACGATTGCCGCTGGTCGAGCCGGCAAGACATCAGCGCTCTCTATCACTGTTGCAGGCGATGCCGCGACGGCAGAGCGAGTCGGGATCTGGATGGGAATGGCAGGGCTGATCGGGGATAGGGTAGTCATGACAGTCCGTGTCGAAGGAGCAAAGTTACGTTCAATGTAGTGAATACACCGTCCGATTGAAAGCGTGGACGCTGAGATAAGTGGCAGAAAGCCATCCGGCGTGGTTGTTCAGGTCCTTGGCATGGGCGCATGCCGAAGCGACTGGCATGGCTGGAAAGGTCATGATCCTGACATTCAGTTGCCCCATGTGCCCGGTCACGAATTGGCAAGGATAGTGGCGGAGGTGGGGAGGGATGTCACTCGGTGGAAGCTTGGACGTCGACGGCTGACCTCAAAGGATCCTTCTTTGCGCTGGGTTTAAGGCCATCTTGATATGAAGGGTGACTCGCTTTTAGCGAAAGCGTCTATCCAGCTCTTCGCAAAGAAGTAATAAGGACATTACGTGCTACAAAAAGTGATTCTGCTGATTCTGATCGCCAGCTTGAGCGGCTGCATGGCCACCGCGATGCGGATGGATTACGACAAACACCGATGCCCCTATATCGGCCTGCGGTTTGACTGGTGGCTGGTGGGCACGTCCAAGGGGAAGCTGATCCCATTCTTGCTTATCGACGCGCCGTTTTCATTGGTGGTCGATACCGTATTCTTCCCCTTCGAATACCAGTACAGCTGCAACCTCTAAGAGACAGGGATTTTTACGCGTCGGGGATTTGTGGTTACTGTTGGCGTTGGTTCGCGGCCAGGCCCGTCCGCGAACCCGGATTCAGGCATAGCGCTTTTCTAAAGTAGAGGGATCCTCATGAAAGCCGTAGTTTACGAAGCCTTTTCCCAACCCCCGCGTTTGATGACTGTCGAAGACCCGACCGCCGAGCGTCACGGTGTGGTGGTTCAGGTCCTTGGCACGGGCGTCTGTCGAAGCGACTGGCATGGCTGGAAAGGTCATGATCCTGACATCCGGCTGCCCCACGTGCCCGGTCACGAATTGGCAGGGATCGTGGCGGAGGTGGGTCGGGATGTCACTCGGTGGAAGGTGGGCGATCGCGTCACCGTGCCTTTTGTCGGTGGCTGTGGGGCGTGCCCGGAATGCAATAGCGGCAACCAGCAGGTGTGCCACAGCCAGTTTCAGCCGGGCTTCACCCATTGGGGTTCTTTCGCCGAGTACGTGGGGATTCACAAGGCGGATTTGAATCTGGTCGCGCTGCCTGAAAACATGGATTTCGCCACGGCGGCGAGCCTGGGCTGTCGGTTCGTCACCTCGTTCCGCGCGGTTGTCGATCAAGGCAAGGTCTCGGCGGGCCAATGGGTGGCGGTTCATGGCTGTGGCGGTGTGGGGTTGTCCGCGGTAATGATCGCCAACGCTATCGGGGCGAACGTCATCGCCATCGATATCTGCGACGACAAGCTCAAGCTTGCCCAGTCGCTTGGTGCCGTTGCGACGGTCAACGCAAGCCGCGTGGCGGATGTGACCGAGGCGGTACTCGAGATTACGAAGGGCGGCGCTCATGTTTCGCTGGATGCCCTGGGCCATCCAACGACCTGCTTCAACTCCATCAATAATCTGAGACGGCGCGGCAGGCACGTCCAGGTCGGTTTGATGCTGGCGGACCAGAGCACGCCGGCAATCCCCATGAGCAAGGTCATTGCCTACGAGCTGGAGATCTGTGGCAGCCATGGCATGCAGGCTCACCGTTACGGCGCGATGATGGAGATGATCACGTCTGGCAAGCTGGCGCCTGAAAAACTGGTGGGCAAGACCATCAGCCTCGAACAATCAATTGATGCGCTCATGAACATGGATCGGTTTGACACGGCAGGGGTGACGGTCGTGACGGAGTTCTAAGTGGTAACGACGACGTTCTCCACTATCAACTGCGCTCGAGCGCAGGAATGCAGGCAATTCGTTGCCTGCATCTCAGCGGGGGAAGGTAGGGCTCCTAAACCGGACGTTTAAGCTCCAGATGTAAAATATATTCTCATCTGTCATCCGCGCGCCTTTGCAAGCACATCGTATTAGGACGGTGATTGTTCAGGTCGACGAGCGCTCAATACTTACTTATCGAAAACGTCTCGCTGCCAGGGCCTGAGGGCTGAATGGCGGGGGACGATCTATCCCATATATCAAAAATACATATAAACAATAAAAAATTGTCCCAATAGATATAGGACAAGGCGCCGCCAAAATAATATCCTAATTGAAAGAAAATAATTTCGCAATCCGAAAAAATCAAAAAAGAGCGAAAAAAATGATCAAGACTCCAAAGCATTCAGAAGGCAGCTCCGATCCGATCCAGGGTTGGGACGAAAAGAAGGCTCGAAGCACCGTTCAATCCTTGGCCAAGGGGTTTCGCGTACTGGAATCGTTCACTGCCGAAAACGATGAGTTGACCTTGAGTCAGATCGCTGCGACGGCCGATCTTGATCCTGGTACGACCTTCCGCATGCTCAACACGTTGGTAGATTTGGGGTATGTCTCCAGAATTCCGGAAAGCCGTCGTTTTGCGTTGACGCTCAAGGTGCTGGATCTGGGCTTTCATGCTATAGCCCGGACTGATTTGCGCAGCATTGTGCGACCTATCCTCCGAAGCCTGGTCAGTGAAACCAGCGAGGCTGCCAGCTTTGCCGTCCTGCAGGGCGCCGATGTGCTCTACCTGGAGCGGGTGCGGGCGGGCATCACCCGATTGGGCGTGGATATCCGCATCGGCACCACGGTGCCTGCAACCCAGACGGCCATCGGCCAGTCGATCCTTGCCTTCCTGCCGGAGCATCAGGTGCAGAAAGTCCAAGAACTCACCCCCACGACGCCATTCATCATGAAGCCACACGCCCTGGAGCGTCCGCTGTCGGAGTTGCTTGGGCAAATTCGCGACAATGGCTTCGTGTTGACTGAATCCCTGTTCACCGAGGGATTGAGAATTCTCGCGGTCCCCGTGCTGGACATCGACGGATATCCAGTGGGAGCGATCAGCATTGCCGCCCCTTCAGTCCGGTGTACGGCGGACGAGCTTAAAAGCCGCGCACTGAGCTCTACCCTGGAAGCTGCCAAGGATATTGGCAAGGCACTGGAGGCCAATGGAAGTATCGGTTCGAACTTCTAAAAGCTAGTCATGATTACACGGGCTCACGCTAAAGCCCGTTAGTTACTCAATGAACTTCAAGCATTGTGAAATTCACAACGCTCGCACCTGCACGCCCCGACAATATTGAAAATAAGAAGGAAGTGCCATGTTGATGCAAAACTTAGAAACAGAACCTGTGACTGAAGGGCTTAAAAGCCAAGCGAATATCAGTGCGAGACTTGAACGTTTGCCTATTACCCGGCAGGTCTTCTGGGCCAGGAATATTATTGGTGCCGCCACATTCTTTGATGGTTATACAGTCATCGCGATTGCCTATGCGATGCCGGTATTGGCCAAGGAGTGGAACCTGACCGCGACCCAGATCGGCATGATTTTATCGTTCGGTTACCTGGGCCAGTTGTTGGGTGCGGTGTTCTTTGGTTGGTTGGCTGAACGTATCGGGCGGATGAAAGTGCTGACGTTCACCATTCTTCTATTCGTTGCCATGGATGTGGCCTGTCTGTTCGCCTGGAGCGCCGGCTCCATGATCCTGTTTCGCTTCTTGCAAGGCATCGGCACGGGAGGCGAGGTGCCGGTCGCCAGCGCTTATGTCAACGAACTGATTGGTTCGAAAAAACGCGGCAAGTTTTTTCTGCTCTATGAAGTCATGTTTCTGCTCGGTCTGGTAGGCGCGGGAATCATTGGTTACCTGCTGGTACCGATCTACGGCTGGAAAGCCATGTTCGCCGTAGGCCTTGTCCCTGCCACGATTTTGATCCCGCTGCGCTTCTTTCTCTTCGAGTCGCCACGCTGGCTGGCCTCTAAAGGTCGATTGCAAGAGGCTGATCGCATTGTGACGCGCCTGGAAAACAGCGTCTTGAAAGCCGGCAAGCAACTTGCGCCCGCCGTGGAAGTGCCTCAGATAGCAAGACCTGGCGCTACTCAAGGTTGGCGTGAGCTGTTCCATGGCATGTATTTCAAACGGTCCATGGTCATCTGGGCAATGTGGTTTGGTGCCTACATGGTTGCCAATGGCTTGATCACCTGGTTACCAACGCTTTATCGCCAACATTTCAATCTGCCCCTGGACACCAGTTTGGCTTACGGCTTTATCACGTCGGGGGCTGGCGTGGTTGCCGCCGTCATCTGCGCCTTGTTGATCGACAGGTTCGGTCGCCGCCGCTGGTATATGGGGGCCCTGTTTCTGGCTGCAATTCCCTTGTCGGTCCTGGCGCTGACCGGTGCGACGTCACCCTTGCAGATCCTGCTCTTGGCCGGCCTCGGGTACGCACTGGTGCAAACCGTTACATTCTCACTTTATCTGTACTCGGCAGAGCTTTATCCCACGCGCCTGCGTGCATTGGGTACCGGACTGGGCAGTGCCTGGTTGCGCTTGGGGTCCGCCACGGGGCCGTTGGTGGTGGGTCTGACAGTAACCAATGTCGGTGCGCATTATGTGTTTGGCATATTCGCAGTGATATTAATCATCACCGGTTGTGTCACTGCATTGTTTGCTGTTGAAACCAAGGGGCGAATACTGGAGGAACTTTCGCCTTGATAAGTGTTACGCCGGATCATTGATTAATTAGCTGCACACGTAATCTCCAATAAACCCCAAGTGATACTTGATTGTATTGCTTGCGTTCCTGCACGCGTCAGTTGCGGACACTTAGTAAACCAGAGGAAATAAAATGAGTACTAAGAACACGATTGATCTCAAAGGCCTGGTACCGGCTCCAGTCACTCCGTTTACCCGCGACGGCAAGGTCGACCATGATGCGATCCAGAAGCTTGGTTCCTGGTTGGGTAGCTTCGATGGCGTCAAGGGCTTGGTGGTGCTGGGGCACGCAGGAGAGGGCACGTTCCTCACCCAAGCCGAGCAGGCCTCGGTGATTCAGAGCTTCAAGGAATCGGTAGGCGGGCGGATCCCGATCATTGCTGGCATTACGGGGGAAGGCACCCAAGTGGCAGCCGAAGAAGCCCAGCGTGCCGTTGACGCAGGCGCCAGCGCGGGCTTGGTTTATCCCTCTCATGGCTGGCTGCGTTTTGGCTACCAGAAGGGGGCCGCACAGGACCGTTATCGGGCGATCTATGAGCACAGCGGTCTGCCACTGATTCTGTTCCAGTACCCGGATGTGACCAAAGCCACCTATGACCTGGAAACTCAGTTGGAAATCGCCAAGCAGCCAGGGGTTTTCGCCATGAAGAACGGCGTACGCAACATGCGCCGTTGGGACACTGAGATCCCGGTGGTACGTCGTGAGGTTCCGGACCTGCAGATCCTCACCTGCCATGACGAATACCTGTTGCACACCATGTTCGATGTGGACGGGGCATTGGTGGGCTACGGCAGCCTGACGCCTGAGCCGTTGATCGAGTTGATCGCCGCCGGCAAGCGCAGGGATTATCCGGCCGCTCGTGCCATCCATGACAAATTGCTGCCAGTCACCCGCAACGTTTACCACCGTGGCTCCCACATGGAAGGCACGGTGGCGCTCAAGCATGGCCTGGTAGCGCGCGGGATTCTGGATCACGCCACGGTGCGTTCGCCGTTGCTGCCACTGGCGGAAGGCGCTGATCGCGAAATCGCCGACGCCTTGCGCTCCGCAGGTCTGATCTGACCCGAGGAGGGGCGCTAACCAGGCGCCCCTCCTGCTGTGCCTGGCCGAACAGGGTTCCGTGATCTCGGGCCCTTTTTGGTCCATTCGCACCTACTGAAATATCCGATCCAACCATCGATCAGCTCCATCCCTCCGGCGATTCGACAAGTCGTTTCCCGAGGGAGAGCAGACCGCGTGTGCCCTTCAATAACAACAACAGGGGAATCATGGTCGTGAAAACAATAACGCTGCGTCTCGCTGGCATTTTACTGTGTGTCGGATTGCTGTCGCCTGGGGTGTTCGCCCAAGGTTTGGTTGAGGACAGCAAGGCAACGCTGACCTTCAGAAACTTCTTCTTCGAACGTCATTTCACTGCGCCTGATGCCGCACAGGGCCAGGCACGGGAATGGACACAGAGCTTTATTTTCGATCTTCGATCCGGCTTTACCTCAGGTACCGTTGGCGTGGGTGCCGATGTATTGGGCAAGTACGCCGTCAAGCTGGACGGTGGGGCGGGACGTTACGGCGCGTTGTTATTGCCCAAGGACGGTGATGGGGACCCGGCGGGCAGCTTTGGCCGGCTTGGGGTTGCCCTTAAAGCGAAAATTTCCGCCACCGAATTGAAAGTGGGCGAATGGATGCCCAACCTGCCGATTATCACCGCCGACGACTTCCGAGCGTTGCCACAAACGTTCGAAGGGACGCAGTTGTCTTCGCAGGATGTGAAGTACTGGACGCTTTTCGCTGGGCAATTCAACAAAACCAGTTTGCGTAATGATTCATCCATGGAGGACCTGGCTTTCGGTAGCGCTCATAGCGATGCGTTCAACTATCTAGGAGCCGACTACCGCCCAGCCTCTAAAAGCACCACATTGCGTTTATGGAGCGGGCAGTTAAAGGACATCTACCAGCAGCAATATGTCGGTCTGAACCAGCGCTGGTCGTTATCCCCGAGCGTCACCTTGAACACTAACCTGGGTTATTTCTGGGGCAAGGACGACGGCGCAGCCAAGGCTGGTCGTTTGGATAATCGAACGGCGTCATTGGTGATCGGCCTGGGCATTGATCAGCATACATTCAGTCTTGGTTGGCAACAGGTCAGCGGTGAGACTGGCTGGATGAGAGTCTCCGGTACTGGGGGCATCTACCTGGCGAACAATACTTTCAACCATGCCTTTGACAACCCGGGGGAGCGATCCTGGCAGTTACGTTACGACCTGGATTTCGCTGGTTATGGCGTTCCGGGGTTGTCATTGATGACCCGCTATGTCCACGGTGACGACGTAAGGTTACAACGCGTCGATGATGGTTCGGAGTGGGTGCGTGAGAGTGAGCTTGGGTATGTGGTTCAGAGCGGTCGGCTGAAAAATCTGGCTTTGCGTTGGCGCAATGCAAGTGTGCGCCGTGGATTCAACAGTGCGGATTACGATGAGAATCGTGTGATCATCAGTTATCCCTTGGGCTTTCTTTAAAAAAATTTTTACAGCGGTCGCTGATGGAGAGGTCGTCATCGATGGCCGAGCGATTCCCGATAATGCGCTTCGTCGACTTCGGTCAGGGTTGCATAACCGTCGTAGTGATAGATTCGATGTTGGTCACGGGCGTAGCGGTCATTCAGGAATTGGAGGGTCGTCAGGTCGATCCGCTTGGCGCTCAGCGGGCGTCGGTGGCAGAACAACTTGCGCGTGCCCAGTTGCAGGAAGTCGGGATGGGGCACGCGGACTTCATCAGGGTCGAATGCCACATCCAGTGGCTTGCCCTCCGAGAGAATCAGGCTAGGGCTGATGGCATAGGTGCCGAGAATGCGGGTGTCCGAGGGATGTAGCCGCTTTTTCGCCTCGCCGTAGTAATACACCGCATCCCGATCCTTGGCCCAACCATGACCGCAGGATTCGAACGTGGCCGCTTGCGCCTTACGAATCGGTTCCGGGACGTGGTAAAAAATCCGGTGACAGAACACGGTCTTACCGTCAGTCAGGTAGGGCGCACCCAGTGAGCGGAAATGCTCCGCGGGCTCCTGGGAAAATCGTTCAGGTACCTCGGATTCGGCGTTATGAAACGGGATCAGATACAAACCCTGGGCATCGCCGCACAGGTGCGTGTCCAGCAGTTTGAAACTTGCCGCGTCCAGCCCGTTGATCACGCGTCCACGGAAATACACCTGGCGGCCCAGCTCGAAACCCTGGCCGATGGCACGCAAGGGCAGGGTTTCTGCAGGCGTTTGCGATGTTTCAGGCAGGGCCTGTAGGCGGTGCCACCAATAGTCCTTCAACTGCGGATGGGCTTCGAAGTAAGGAGCCCATGCCTCTTGCATGGCCGCATCGATGATGCCGCCAGAACCCAGCGGGCCGTGCTTGTCACCGACCAGCACGGGCGCGTAATCCTGGTCATTACGATAGAGCTGGGTCACTACGAAGCTTTCCACGTCGACATCAAGGCGTTTCTGGCGTCTGTAGACGTGCTGATGATCACGGTAATAGTCGAACCCCAAGTGGCGAAAACTCGGACCATGGGCATCACGCAAGCGGGTTCCGGCGGCGTAGACGAATGTGTCGTCCACGGCAAAATAATCATGCTCGCGTTCGCTGGCGCTGACCACGCTGCCGCACTCATCAAACACTGGCTGCCAGCATTTGAGCAGGTGGAAATCGCCAACGTAGCGAATGCTCTTGCCGGTCAGGTAATAGGCGCGGTGCCGGTCTTTGGCGTAGCGTTCGTTAAGCACGGTGAAGGTCGCCAGGTCGGCATTGTCGATGCGGTAGAAGTATTCATATGAAATGCTCGACCCTTGCTGCGCTTGCACGATGATCGATTGCCCATCGGTGCCCCAGCGATGGGCGAGCATCTGGAAGTCGTCGGGGTTTGCGATCGGCAGCGGCGTGCCGTCCTTCTGATGCAGGGGCTTGAAGCCCTTGTAGACCTGATCGTCGATCACTCGATAGGAAGGGTGGTTGCAATAGCGCACCCGCGCCGTGGCGCTGGCGATAAATAGCCCTTGCAGAAAGATATTCACTCCGTCGCTGAACAGGGCAGAGGCTGACGTCACCGAGGCTGGCGACGCTGGCAACAGGGCCAGGCTGTCGGGTCGTGCCTCGGGGATTCGGCTGATCGCGTAGTCGCCAAACCAATAGGCGCCGGTTGCGTCGCGCCAGTACTGGTGGCCGAGGCTTTCCAGGCCGTTGTCGAAGCGAAACGGCAGGGCCTGCAGCGCGTGGTAGCCGTGGCGCTCCCGGTAGGCTGGAAGCAGGTAGTAATCACGCAGGGCGTCGCGCAAGACCCAATGGTTGCGTCGATGTCGCCAAACCGGCTGATCGGCCAGCAAGGGCGAGGGCGGATAACGCCCAGCACTGGCAGATTGTGCTATCGCGCTGGGGTATGCACCTTCGGGGTTGAGCATGATGTACACATCAGGCACTTGCCCGTCGCCCAGCAGCACACCGTCGACGAAGGCGAAACCTTGATGCCATTCAAGTTGCAGCGGCTCCCAGTCAGCCTTATCCGTCCCTGTGATTGTCATGTTATTGCGAACTGCTCTCCAGGGAGGTGGAACGCCAAGGCAATGATCGCCGCTGCCACACTCAGAAAATGAACTTGAACAGCGCAATCACCACGATCAGGCCAATCAGGAAAATGATGCCTACGGTACCGCCAAGGAATTTCAACATAAAAACGCTCTCATCGGATGGGCTTAATCGTCTAGACCGCTACCGATATCGCTCGTTTCGTTGAATATTCATGCGTGGTGATCAATGAACCGCAAAGGATCTGGGCACTGGCACATGCTCGAATTTGGAAATGGTCTTGATCCAGTAGCGGCGATAGTCCGTCTGGTCCGGCGCCAGCGGTTTGTGGCTGGACCAAGGATGTTTCTCCTTCAGGCTGGCGCGGTACGCTTCCCATTCTTTCTGCTCGGCCACTTCCCGGGCTTTGCTCCGGTCGTCGAACCAGCCCAGAACGTAAGCTTCGCCCTGGTCCGTGCCGTGCGCTATCAGCAAATAAATCTCTGTCATGACTGACCTACCGTTCTGTCCTGCGCCCCAGTCGCGGGGTCTTATCCTGGGTATCGGCCGTTATTTGCCGTTTTTGAGATTGATCGCAGAAAAACGCTGAGCCCAAAGGTGCGCCTGACGAAATTGTTGAACAGTCGAGCGGTCGCTTTGGCTGGCGAGTGCTTCCATGGCGGTTTTACCCAGATCGGTGCCTTGATCCACGATCCAGACGCCCGGTTCCCGGTCGCGCAGGGCCATTTCACCGAAGCGAGTGGAGATGACGGGCAGGCCGAGGGCGCGGTATTCGTAGTATTTGATCGGGTCGACCGAGGCGGTCAGGCGGTTGAGCTTGAACGGGATCAAGCCCACCGAAAACGTTGCCATGGCGGCGATTGCACTGGCGTGGGAGCATTCGGCGAGCAGCTCGATGTTGGCGGGCAATACGCAAGGCGGCGGTGTGAAGAGGGGGCCGATCAGCCGTATGCGGTTTCCAGGATTGGCCTGCGCCAGCGCGATGACCAGCTCCCAATCGAACCAACGCCCCAGCGTGCCAACGTAGCCGAGTACCTGTTGCTTGGCACCGAAGTCCAGGCTTTCGACCGGCGCCAGTGCGTGCATGTCACAGGCATTGAGGGCCAGTTCCACCTGGTCGGTTGTGCCCAGGAGTTTGTCGCGAAGGGGGTTGGAGGACGCCAGTACTTTGGATACCCGTCGAATGAGCTGTGCCTGGCGACGTTCCATGGACCTGCGTGACAGGCCCTGATAAAAGGCCGGGAAATCATCCATGGCATCGTAGACGGCATGGCTTGCAGGGATGAGGGCGAGCAGTTGCAGGGCCAATTCGGAAGGTTTTCCGACACAGATCAAGGGCGACCCTTCTGCGGAAAATGCCGCGGCCTCTTTGAACAGGTTGCACCACAGTCGCTTGAGGAGCATGGCCGAGCCCGGAATAGGCTCGATGGGTAAGCTCCGGGGTTTGCAGACCTGCAACCAGGGCGGAACGGTGACGTTTTGCCGGTCGGCAACAGGCGGCTTGCGCTTGAAATCGTTCAGCGTGGGTAAACGCGTCGGGTACGGATCGATCCAGAGTACTGGCGCGCCGGTCTGGTTGTGATACCAGTTGACGAAGTGATGGGGGCGCTGGCTGAAGCTGGCCCATGGCAACGGGGACAGGTAGATCATGCGCATGGCTGCAAGTGCTGCCTTAAAACGTCGACGATGCGCGCGGCGGCCTTGCCATCGCCATAGGGGGACACCCCGCGTGCCATGGCCTGATAAGCCTGCGGATCATCGAGCAGCCGCTGTGCTGCTTCGACGATGGTGTCCCGGTTGGTGCCGACCAGCTTGACCACGCCGAGGTCGACCGCCTCCGGGCGTTCGGTTTCCTCTCGAAGGACCAGCACCGGTTTGCCCAGGGCCGGGGCCTCTTCCTGCACGCCCCCGGAGTCACTGATGATCAGGTACGAGCGCTTCATTGCCGCGATAAACGGCGCGTAATCCAGCGGTGCGCAGAGGATGATGTTCGGGGTCCGCCCGAGCAGTTGGTGCGCGACATCCTTGACGTTCGGGTTGGGATGGACGGGATAGAGGATCTGGATGTCCGGATTCCGTTCGGCCAGGTGCTTGAGTGCCTGGCAGATATTCTGGAACGGTTCGCCGAAGTTTTCCCGGCGATGGGCGGTCACCAGCACCAGGCGTTTGCTGGCATCCAGTGGGATAGCCAAAGTGGAGTCTTGTGCGGCCGTCATCAGCAAGGCATCGATTACGGTATTGCCGGTCAGGGTGATATCGCTGGTGGCGACACCCTCACGCAGCAAGTTGTCCACGGCCTGCTGGGTGGGCGCGAAATGCCAGCGGGTCAGCTTGCCGGCGATCACCCGGTTGGCTTCTTCGGGGAACGGATTGCCGAGGTCCCCGGTACGCAGGCCCGCTTCGACATGGCCAAAGGGAATCCGCAGGTAGAAACACGCCAGTGCAGCACTCATGACCGTGGTCGTGTCGCCTTGAGCCAGCACGACATCCGGTTTCTCGGCTTGCAGTACGCCGTCGAGTCCAAGCAGCAAGCGTGAGGTCAGCGCCGCCAATGACTGGTTGGGGCGCATGATGTCCAGGTCCAGGTCGGCGGTGATTGCGAAGCCCTCAAGCACCTGATCCAGCAGGTCTCGGTGCTGGGCGGTGGCGAGCACCCGACAAACGATATTGTCTTGGGCCTGGAGCGCCTTGATCACGGGGGCCATTTTGATGGCCTCCGGACGCGTACCGACGATGCAGAGTACCTTGCGGGTCATGCCTTTTGATTTCCTATCGTTGTTACGAGTGAGCGTGCTATCCGGTCCGCGTTGGCCATGAGGGTCAGCGTGTGGGATTTCTCGGTAAGGCTGGGCAGGCAGGCGCCGTCGACAATATGCACGCCGCCAAGGCCCGCGACTTCGCCAATGCAATCGGTCTGCCCGATCCTGGGCGTCGAGTGCATGGGCAGGGTTCCCGCATAATGGATATCCGCCCCCGGCTTGCCGACGGTGAAGCTCATGGGCATCAACAGTGCGCCCATTTTCCAATAGATCCGGCGCAGCGTTGCCTCGGCAGTTTTCATGAGCCCGGGGAGCTCGGGATGTGCTTGGCCGTTGATGCGCAACGAGCCGTCGGGGCGCAGGACCGCGGTGTTATTGGACAGGTGCCCGGGAAGGAAGATGTTCCCGACGAGGCAAGCGCTTAGCAGGTTTTTCAGCAGTTCGATGCTGTAGCGTTTGCTCATGGGGATCCGGCTGACAAACTCGGTCATCGGCAAGCCTGTGGTACTGAACGTCGAACCGAAAGCCGTGGTACTGGCCGTCAGCGTCAAGGCGAACGATAGCTGGCCCAGGCCGAATGTCGACACCCTTGGGGTTCCGAGCATTTTTGGCAGCCACAGCAGGAAGGCGGCCGTCGGTGATGACAGCAGCGGTATCGGGGCCGAATGGTTCAAGCCCTTGAGGGCGAGCCGGGTCGTGGCCAGGGTGCCCGCCGCCAGCAGCAGGCGCGTACCGCAGAAGCGCCGGGCGGAGCGATGGTCGGTGATCGCCCATGCACCGTCCAGTTTCTGCAGATCCTCCACGAGGAAGTCCTGGACGTGCTGGAACCCAGGGTATTGCTTGAGTTTTTGCAGCTCTTGCGAGGCGCTGTACAAGGCCTGGTTCTGACAGCCCCACAAGCAGTTTCCAGACAGGTCGCAAGCCTTGCGCTCGTCCAGCGGCTGGCTCAATACGGCGACCCTGGAGCGGCCAAGGCGAAACCCCAGTTCGGGAAACGCCGAGCGGCGCCGGGTGTACTGATCGAGCAGACGCTGGTGCAGTGTGTCCAACGGCAGGGGCGGTTGCGACCACTCATCGAGGCCGAAGTAGCTTGAGAGGTCGTCGTCGATCCGGCCACTGATACCGATCCGGCGAGATACCGTTTCATAGGATGCCTGCATCTCGGAACAATCGATGGGTAGCCCGGCAAAGTCGCTGGCCCCGAGCGTTGCCACGCCGCAACCCCAGGCATTGGACAGGCCTCCGGTGGCCAGTGAACCGATGCCGATAAAGTTGTCGGTCTCGATGCGATTGCGGGCGCTGAACCCTTCGAAGACATGGGCGTGGGTCGGCGTCTTCAGCTTGGGCGATACCGCGTCCAGTTGGTTCAAGGCGTGGAAGTGTTCGCCGATCATCCATTTCCACTGATGCTCATCGTTTGCCCTGGCGCTGAGAAATGGACGCGTCGGCGGCGGCGCTGAGCCTGTATTGGCCTGGGCGTCGACCATCAGGACGTTCAGGCCCGCCTTGACCAGCGGATAGGCCGCCGAAGTCCCGGCCGGGCCGCTGCCGACAATGATCACATCAAATTCAGGCTTCACGGTGGGCTTCACTTCCAAGCAACAACTGGCGGGCAAAGGGGCGGCCCAACAGCGCCGCTATCTTCCACGCCAGCGCTTTGACCGAGGTGAGTCCCAGCGCAACCAGCGTGGCGATCAGGCTGCGCGGCTGTTGGGTGCCGAGAAACACCTGCGCCCCCTGAGGGCTGGCTTCGGCAATACCGAGTGCAATCTGCAGGCGCCAGGCCAGTTCCTGGCCGTCGGGCTTGTGCAGGACACCGGGATTGTCCAGGAGCGCCAGGAATATCGGCCAGCGCATCAGCAAGCGTGAATGAATGATGGATCGGGTTTTGCCCGCACGTTCCAACGCCCTGGCGTAGCGACTGACCAGGCTTTTTTGCGGCGGGCGTTTGAGCAGGTAGTGCAAGAGCACCGTGGCTTCTTGCAGAAGCCCACGACGTTGCCCATGGCCGGAGCGATGCATGCCGTGGGCAAGGGGGCGCAACCGGATGCCGAGTTTCTGCAAGGAACGTTCGCTGTCCATGGGCGGCAGGTGGATGAGGGAAAAAATCCGTTCAAGGCCCAGTTTGGCGCTCAAGGATTGTCCGAGTGACAGGCGCAATAGCCTGAGCAATGCCACCGGCAGAGGGACAGGCAGGCGAGCGGCACGCACCCGGTGCGCGGCAATCGACATCAGGAAGCGGCCAAAGGCAATCGGCTGTACGGCGCCCAGATTGAGGATTTCGGCGTGAAGGTCATCCCGCTCGACGACCGCCAGTATCGAGGCTGCCAGGTCGTCGACATGAATAGGTTGTACGCCAGGCGCCGGCATCAGGATCGGAATAAACGGGCTTCGGCGCACCAGCCCTGACAACAGGCCAAAGAGCCCGCGTTCGGGGCCACCATACACTTGGCCGGGACGGATCACGCTGCCCCCGGCGGCCAGCACGTGCTGTTCGATACGCCATTTTGTCCGGCCATAAACGCCAGGGGCCGTGGCCTCGGCGGTTTGACTGGAGATGAAGATGAACCTGGCCGAGCCTTGTTGGGCGCAACGGATCAGTGCCTGGGCCGCCTTTATTTCGTCGTCCGCGTCGGCGTCAGCGCTTGTCGATGTGTCGGCCGCCAAATGGATCAACACCTGGGTGCCCGCCGGGAACTCGGGCGCCGGGCCCCGCAGGTCATAAGGGAGCCAAGTATAGGTGGCGGGACACGGCTGGCGCGTGGCGCACACGACCTCGTGTCCGCTTGCCGCCGCGAGGACAGACAAGCGTTGTCCGATGTAGCCTGTCGCGCCGGTAATCAGTAGCTTCATCGTCATGCGCCTTCGCCGCGGTCAGCGGGAACAGGCGGGCGCGCAGCGGAATGGAACACGAACAGTTTGCTGATCCAGTAGGTCAGGGCCACACAGACCACGTCGGAGACGAATTTCACCGGGGCAGGGCTGTTGACGAAATACAGCCCCACGCTGAACAGCGCTGAAGCGAGCGGAATATTGATGGCAAGCAATGAGAAATAGCGCACCGCTTGAACCTTGCTGCTGCCCCCGGTCGACTGGAACGTGAAGTGCCTATGCAAAAAGAACGCGAACACACCGGCGACGCCTTTACCGGCGATGTTGGCCAGGACGGGTTGATCGTTGAACAAGGCCATCAACAGCAAAAAGGTTCCCATGTCCAACGCATAAGCCACGAGTTGGATGGCGCCGTACCGGATAAAGGTCAAGACTTCCTCCGGATGACCACGATGTGGTGCAGCGCCAATACCCGTCTCAACGGATACAGCAGTTTTTCAACGACCTTGAGCACAGGGATCAGCGCGTCGGGCAGCAACTGGCGAAAGTTCAAGCCACCGGAAATCAGGTAGCGCAGATAATTGCCGCAGATTTCCTGGTGGACGATTTCCAGGCCCGGGTGCTTGCGCTCGAACGCCTGCCTGTCGCGAACGAAGACGATGTAGCTGAGGGCCTGGTTGGCGCCGTTCATGGGCCCGGTCGACGGGGTTTCCCAAGACGGGAAGTGCATATCGAAGCCTTCGGACTTGAACAGGCGCTTATAGAGAAAAGCGGCAAAGGGGCCGTGGAAGGGTTCGATCAATATGGCGCCGCCGCCGACCTTGAGGGTTCTTTCCAGCTCCGTGAAGAAACGATCGGGATGAGGGAAGTGGTGAAAACAGTTCTGGCCGTAAAATACTCTGGCCGAATGATCGTCCAGGCTCATTGCCTCGGCATTGAGCGCCATGTCCAGTTGCTCGGTGGCGACAATGTCCGTCGCCAATACTTCAGGGTACGAATTGCGCATGGGCGCGATGCCTGCCCCCAACTCCACCTCAAGACCTTCGACCTTGAAATAGCGGTCTGCCAGGCGATGAAACGCGTGGTGGAACTCCACGAATACTTCCCGAAGCATTCGCTTGCGTTCAAGCACTTTGCCGTGAAGTTCCAGGCGTTCGCTGCCATCGACATCCAATGTCTTGAGCGACGGGTCCGATAAAATCTCTCTCAGCGCTTTAATGAGTTTTCTTCCCGCAATGAGGTGGCTCTACCACGCCTGGATTGCCGTGGCCTGCTGGGTACGGAGGCGATGTCATAACCGAGGAACGCCATGATCAGTTGCAACCCCATGAGCATGGGCAGAGCGCTGAGCATCACGGTTCCGGCCGGCGTCGCGATGCCATTCTGTGCCGATTCATACCAGTGATAACTGCCGAAAAAGATGCCGAACAGGAACATGAGAATCCCGATCGGCAGCTCGATCGAAGCCAGGGACATGTCGCGCAGATAATAGTTGTAGAGCACGCGCTTGGTGAAATTGCGCAGGTGTTTGAACAGGAATTCACCGACGATTTTCGAGATCTTGAGGTGACTGACCTCATCGCCGTACCGGGCTTCCATCGGAATATCCACCACGACGGCGCGCACGGTATTCAGGCGGAACAGAATGTCGGTCTCGAAAAAGTAGCGTTGGCTGACCTTGTCCAGGGGTAACAGCCTGGCGACGTCACGGTGAATCGCCGTGTAGCCGTTGGTGGGGTCGAACAGATCCCAGTAACCCGTCGACAGTTTGGCCATCAGCGACAACACGGCGTTGCCGAAAAGGCGAATGCGCGGCATCGATTGGACTTCTTCCAGATCGAAAAACCGATTGCCCTTGGTGTAGTCGGCTTCTCCCGCCAGGATCGGCTCGATGAACAGCGGGATCAGGGTCGGGTCCATCTGACCGTCCCCGTCGACTTTGACGATGATACTCGCGCCGTCGTCGAGGGCGGCTCGATAACCGGTCATGACCGCACCGCCCACGCCTTTGTTGACGTCATGGGGCAGCACCTTGACCCGAGGGTCGTTACAGGAGACCAGGACATGCCCGCCTGAACCGTCCGGGCAGGCATCGTCGATCACGTAGATGCGCCAGACCTCCGGCCCTATGGCCGCTATGACGGCGCCTATATGAGCGGTGACCCGATAGCTGGGGATGACGACGGCGACGCGTTGCTCGTCCGTGAAAAGCGCTGTTTTTGAGTTCATCGATATCGCCAACTATTGCCTGAATGAAAGTGACTTGAACTCCAGGGGAGTGTCGGTATGCCCGGATGCGTAAATGATCACGGATGTGGCATTGGCAGGGGCAACGACGTTCATCTCATGGGTCTCCCATTGCGTGGTGCAGTCAAACGTCTCGATGCTGGTGGTAATGAAGTCGCCTTGTTCGTCCATCCAATTGGCCTGGATTCTTCCGGCCGTGGCTGTCGTTGCGCAGCGTGCCGACACGCTGTTGATGTACGTCAGCCCCGGCGTCACGTCGACACGCTGGGTTGCCGGTGTCTTGACACTGACGGTCAGGATCTTGCGCGCGGCGTCGTAGGTCGAGGGTGACGTCAGGCTCCAGCCCTCAAGGCTGGACAGCTCTGGGTTGAGCAGGTGCTCGTAGTGCGTGTCATTGAGCTTGCGCAGTTCCATGTCACCCAGTCTGGCATACGACGTGGACACCGTGAGCAGCCGATCGAGTGGTGCCTGGGGAAGGGACTTGAGGTCGATCACCAGCCAGCTCACCTGGCGCCGGCGCAAGCGCTGGGCAAGTTCTGATGGCGAGGCCGCCGCGTCGAACTCGCTTTTCCATTTCAGGTTGTACCACGACGCGTAAAGAGCATCGCCATGCAAACCCGCCATCAAGGGCGACGCAAAGACCGCTACGGGCTGATGCCCGGTATTCAAGGCATTGACGGTGTCGACCATTTTTCGGATGGGCAGGCGTTCCAATAGATAGGCGTCCCGACCTGCCGTGCTCAACAGTGCAGAAGGTTTGATTTCGCCATAGTAAGTCGCGGCCTGGATGAAACGGGTATTGGTCAGGACCAACACGGCACCGGCCACGATGGCGAGGCTGCGCGGGAAGATCCTGGCGTCGGAAAAGGGCAGGGCCAGGATCACTGAGAACAGCGCGAAGGAGGGGAACACATAACGCAGGTAGGCTGTTGAGTGGAACGTCATGAACATCGCGCCGGCGCCGACCAGGAGGATGCACAGGGCTTTCTTGTTGCCGCTCAACAGCACGGCGACGGCCGCCGTGGGCAGCAGCAGCCATTGAAAGCCCGCCGCGCCAACCCGCCCCTCGATGAACTGCGGCGACTTGAAGACCATTCGATAGAGGGTGTCCCAGGTTACCCCGGTACCGAAAATGGCCGGTGGTTCGAAGTCGATGTCCGGCCAGAGCGGCGAATGGAAAATGGCATTGAAAAACGGGAACACGGGGTTGCCGGTCAAGTACCCGGCAGAGACGTAAGGGGTAGCACCGGCCAGTATCAGGCCGGCACTGCCCAGCAGGAGTGTCTTGACGATTCCTGGGACAGCCCAGGCCTTGTAGTGCAGCAAGAGGATCACCAGCAGGACCGGCAGGACGCTCAAGGTCACGGCCTTGGTCGCCATGGCGAAGCCCAGCAGGAGGCCCGCCAGGAGCAATTGCGACAGGCGCTCCCTGGGCTCCGGCGTGAAGCTTGAGACCTTCAGGATCGCCAGCGTCCCGGCCATCATGAAGGCGGTCCACGCCGATTCGATATGCAGGCTGCTGCTTTCAGCGAAGGCGAGGGGCGTTGACAGAAAGATCAGGCTGGCCCAGCGGGCGCTTGTGGCAGAGCCACCGGCCCAGAGGGTCATGTTGCGGATCTGCCAGGCCAGCAGCAAGGTGAATGCGCTGTTGCTCAGGCGCGAGGCGGTTTCACCGGCCAGCATATAGACAATGCTGTAGATCCAGTCGGCCAGCATGGGCATGACCGCCCACACATAGGTGTTTGCATCGAACTTCCATTGATGCTGTTGGGCCAGGTGTGACGGGACGAAGAGGTGCATGGCCAACGCGTCATGCCCGACCTCCGGCATGAAGGCGACCAACACGTAGAGGCAGGCGAAGCTGCAGATCAGTACGTCGAACCCCGTCTGGAGGGGTGTTTGCGCTGAGCGGCTGGCCCGGATTTGCCGCAACAGTTCACGGCCTATCGACGTGACGTGCCTGTGACCCAATACAAGCGGCAACAACAGCAGCGCGCCATACAGCCAGGGGTAGTTGATCGGCAAGTAGGCCGCCAGGCCTGTCAGTGTGCCGAACGTACCGGCTCCCACCAGCAGGTGGACGCTCCAGTCGTCCAAGGCGTCCTGCCTGAGCAGCCACCTGCCGAGCACGGTCGAAGACAGTGCGAACACCGCGACGACCATCACCGGCCAAATCTGTGCGCAGACAATGGACAGGCACGCCAGCAGACCCAGGCAAAGAATGATCGGTGGCTTGCGAGTGAAGACGGTGAGGGCGGCCAGGCCTGCCAGTGACAGCAATATCGTTCGGGTGCCGCTGTTCATGGACGCCAGTTCAAGCGTCGAAAAACCGTATACGCCGACCACCGCACTCGCCAGTAAAACCAACAACACCACTGCGTATTTCAGGCTGAATCTGGGCAAAATATCGTCTCGGCTGTTCAGCACCTCGGTGCCATGCAAAAGGGTGCTTATACGTCTCGGTAGGTGTGCGGGACCCAGGATCCCCACTTGCTTTCGTAGATCGCCCGGTTCTTTTCGAAAAGTGCCTGTTTTTTCTTGGCACCCAAGGTGTCGAACGAGGCGGACAGGTGGTGGTGAACGAAGACGTCCTCGGCACAGGCCGCGCGCATGCCACGCCGCTGCACGCGACGGCAGTAATCGTCATCCTCGAAGAACCCCAGGCCATACTCTTCGCACAGGCCACCGATCTGCTCGTAGGTCGAACGCGGGAACATCACGCAGAAAAAGGCCAGGGTGTTGATCTCGAACCACTCACCCATGCGCGCGCGGGTCATTTGCGCGGCTTCGGCGGGCATGTCTTCTAACCGGTCATAGCCGGTGCTGACTTTGGCCTCATTGCCGATGTTGTTGGTGATCGGGCCGATGATGCCGATTTCCTTGTTGTCCTGCAGATGACGGATCAAGCCTTTGATCCAACCGGCGGTGACGACCGTGTCGTTGTTCAGGACCACCAGATAGTCGCCACTGGCTGCCGCTAGGCCCAGGTTGTTACCGGCGGCAAATCCCTTGTTGTCCGGGTTGAGGATGACGATCCGGTCTGGATGCCCCTTCGCCCAGGCGGTGAGGTAGGCCGGGGTCTGGTCGCTGGAGTGGTTATCGACAACGATTATTTCAAGGTTCGGGTATTGGCTCTGAGTCAACAGGCTGTCGAGGCAGGCCTTGGTCAGTTCGAGGTTGTTGTAGGTCAACACCACGACGCTGACTTTGGGCCGGGGCAATGTTGCGATGGCCTTGCGCAAGCTGGCGGCCCGATGCTGCCAGGTCTGGCCCCGGGCGAACGATTGGCGCGCCTTTGGCGTGGCGCTGGCTTCTGGCACTGCGTCCAGCGCATCGCGTATGGCCGAGATGAACTCGGTCGGCTCCTCAACCGCCCAGACCAGCTTGCCGAACTGGCTCAACTCCGGCAGTTTCACCGAGACCACCGGTTTTCCCGCGCTCAGGTATTCATAGACCTTGACCGGATTGGTGGCGAGGGTCAAAGGCATGACCTTGAACGGCAGCAGGCAAACGTCCATGGCATAGAGATAATAAGGCAGGGAGGCGTACGGGACTTCGCCTTCCAGGACCACATTCGGGCAGGCCTTGAAGTATTTTTTCGCCTGGACGGTATCGCTGCCGATCAACAGTATCAGGTGCTTTGGGAATGCCTGGGCGACTTGCTTGATCAGGTCCAGGTCGAACCATTCGGCAATGACGCCGTAGTAGCCAATGATTTTTCTGTTGGCGGGGTCCCGATAGATTTTGTCGGGACGTTGGCTGAAGAAGCTGAACTCGCAGGCGTTGCGGATCACCTCGACGTTGCGGTTTTCCCGCTTGCCGTGTTGTTCGATCCAGTCGGATGTCGCCACCAGCAAATCCGCCCTGCGCATCAGGGCGATTTCAAGGTCGAGCAACTCCTGGGCAACGTTGCCAAAGCCTTCATGGTGATCCATGCAGTCATAGACCAGCGTGGAGTTGGGGACACGCCTTGCCAGCGGGAACCAGTAGGCGTGCTGGACGATGCAATCCACGACATCGACGTTCGCCCATTGCAGGAGCATGGCCAGGCCTTGGCACAACTGGCGGATCGCGGCAGCTGACGGTGGGGCATGATAAATGGCCGGTGCGCCGAGCACCTTGAACCGGATCTGGAACAGCCGGTTGGAGCCCTCCAAGGGTTCCACTTCGAAGCCGGGGGCCTCATCGTCGATAAAATGGTTCGAGATATAAAATGTCGTTTGTCCCGCCCGGGCCAACTCCTTGGCCAGGTTTTGCGGGCGCTGGATGCGGAAGTGCCAGTCAATCACGCCGAACATCAGGATCATGGGTTGCCCGGGGCAAGACGGTACTTCAAGGTTTACGGGCGGTGGCAGGTGTTGCAACGGGGTGAGGCTTGCTGGCGCCGCTGATTCGCCCGGCGTTGCCTTGCGGCGCTTCAACCAGCTTCGAATCCGGTGCGCCAGCTTGCTTTTCTGCTGGGCGGTGAGTGGCAGCCAGGCGTAGACCCGGCGCGATAGCTTGTACAACTGCTTGCGTATCGAATAACGCAGCGGAGCGCGTTCGATGGCGTTGCCCCAGTCCGAAAGCTTGAACAGCTCAGCCTGCTTTGCCGCCAGTTGGGCGCGCAAATCCACCGCCCAATCGGACAGCGCGACAGCTTCGCTTTCTTTTGTCTGGAGTAGTGTCTCGACCTCTTTGAGGCGCTTTTCAGCCGCCCGCAGTTGCTCGCGCAGTCGCCCGGTCTCACCTTCTTGAAGTGACACGCGAGTGCGAAGCGCTTTTGAATCAAGGTTCAGTTGTTTGATAAGCCGATCTCGATTCTCGATTTCCTTGACCAGTTGCAAGGCTTCGATGGATCTGGATTGTGTTGAGCGAGTCAATTTGTCAATGCAATCAACAAGACGGTTGATCTGGTCCATGCGGTTTTCTGGTCCTTTGGTCAATACGGCAACGCAAACTCGGTCTTGCAGGATCGATGTTGGCTTCAATCATCAGACAGGCCCAGGCTCCAGCCGTGCCATGAATCATCATAGCGGTTGCTGGATGGGGCGCCACGCAACCAAGCGTCATATGACGTCGGCAAAGCCTTTGCGTGTCCTCTGGAACCAGGCGAACCCTGCGCAGGCAATCAGCACGGAGATCGCCGAATAAGCGGCCAGGTGCTCCCATTGTGGCGCCTTGCCCCAGAACATGACATCGCGAACCATTTCCACCGGCAGCGTCAGGGGGTTTGCCTGCAGGGCGGCCTGGTAGCTTTGGGGCAGTATCGAAAGTGGATAGAAAATCGGTGAGAGGAACAGCATCGCCGTGATGATAATGCCGATGAACTGGCCTATATCGCGCAGGTAGACGCTTATCGAGGCGAGAAACCAGGAGATCCCCAGCGTCAGCAACACCAATGGGAACAGCACCACCGGTAGCAGAAGAGCGGTTACCGGAGGGGTACCGAACAGGACGATATAGAAGACCAGCCAGGCCAGGACGCTGACACCCATGTGAAACAGCGCTGCGCCGAGGGACACCAGGGGCAGGGTTTCCAGTGGGAACACAATCTTCTTGACGTAGTTGGTATTGGCCAGCACCAGGCCCGGCGCACGGTTCACGCATTCGGAAAACAGGTTGAACACCAGCAGGCCAGCGAACAGCACCAGGGCGAATTCGCTCTTGGATTCTCCGCCGCCAGACCAGCGGGCCTTGAAGACAACGCTGAACACGAACGTGTAGACCACCAGCATGAAAACCGGTGTGAAGAACGACCATAAAATACCGAGCATCGAGCCTTTGTAGCGACCGATGACTTCTCTGCGGATCAACACGTAGATCAATATTCGATTGATCAGGACACTCTTGACCATGGCGGCAGGGGACGTGCTGAACGACTGCATCGGTGCTTGATCCTTAGGACAATAGCGGATGCTTCTTGAGTCGCATCCTCATGGAGGGTAGGCCAAGTGTAGATTCATTCGCAGTTTTTTATCCCATCTGTGCTTAACTCATCCGCAGCATCCAGCGAAGGACTGATTCAGTAACGCCGCAATAATGGCCGTGATTCATGGAAGGGTTTTGCCGATGTCGTTTGAAGTGGCCATCTGCGCCGAAAACCTGAGCAAGTGTTATCAGATCTACGATGCGCCCAAGGACCGTCTGTTGCAGATGCTGGTACGTGGCAGGAAGCGGTTCTATCGCGAGTTCTGGGCCCTGGACGATGTTTCCCTGACTATCGCAAGGGGGGAGACTGTCGGTATCATCGGCCGTAATGGCAGTGGCAAATCCACCCTGTTGCAACTGATCTGCGGAACGTTGATGCCAACCCGGGGCAGTGTCCAGGGGCATGGCCGGATTGCGGCGTTGCTTGAGCTGGGGTCCGGTTTCAATCCGGAGTTCACTGGCCGGGAAAACGTCTATGTGAATGCGGCGGTGCTGGGCTTGAGTCGCTCGGAAATCGACACCCGCTTCGATGACATCCTCGCCTTTGCCAATATCGGCGACTTTATCGACCAGCCCACCAAAATCTATTCCAGCGGGATGCTGGTACGGTTGGCCTTCGCGGTTTCGGTCTGTGTCGAGCCCGAGATCCTGATCGTCGATGAAGCCCTGTCCGTCGGCGATGCCTCGTTTCAATTCAAATGCTTGAATCGGCTGGAAGAACTGGCTGCCAACGGCACGACGCTGCTGTTCGTCTCCCATGACATGAGCATGGTCAAGCGCTTTTGCCACCGGGTCATCTATCTGCGCGCAGGCCGGGTCGTTGCCAGCGGCTCGCCCGATGAAATGGCCGAGCTGCATTTGCTCGACATGCGCGACGAGCAACGCCGCTGGGCCAGTGGCGGGGTCATACCGGTTACGCGCAAGTCATTCATGGGCGGGCAGGAGGGGATGGCCTTTGGGACCGAAGAGGGGCACATCAGCGCTGCCTGCTTCACCAACACCCGGCAGCTCTCCTCCAGTTACCTGTATGGCGACGACATCGAGATCCGCGTCGAGGCGTTGCTCCATGAGTCGATCACGCAACCCAACATCAGCTTCACCATCCAGGAAGCCAGGCTGCTGGTGATCGGCGGGGGCAACTTCGCACTGCAACCAGGCCCGGCCGAGAATGGCTGGCGGCGCACAGCGATCACGGTGCGCTTCCCGGCCAACCTCGCCGAGGGGCGCTATCATGTCACGCTCAAGCTGTTGCATGGCGCGACGGAAGATACCTCGCAACTGATCGAGAAACAGGTGGCGCCCTTGGCGTTCGACATGTTGCCGAACCACAAGAATTTCCTGGGCATGGTTGACCTGGGCTTGCAGAGGATCGACCCTCGACCAGTCGAGGCGCTTGCCAAGGCCTGCGGGACTCAAGGAGAGAAGGTTTTGACGCAACACCTGGACGAGCGCACGTGGCAGGTCGCTATATTCGGAACCTTTGATGTAGAAAACTACGGTGACCTGCTGTTTCCGATCATTGCCGAGGCGGAGCTGGCCCGGCGCTTGGGTTCAGTCAACCTGCATCGGTTTTCCTATCACGGGAAAACCCGATCTGAATGGCCCTATGCGGTGACGTCGTTGACGCAGTTGCCTCATGTAGCGGCCAGCCTGGATGGTGTTTTGATCGGCGGTGGCTTCCTGATCCGCTTCGATAAAGTCGTTGCCCACGGCTATGGTCCGACAACCGCCAATATCCATCACCCTACCGGTTATTGGCTGACCCCTGCACTCATCGCGCAGCAGCACGGGGTTCCGGTCATGTGGAATGCCCCCGGGATGCATTGCAACAGTATTCCCGACTGGGCCAGGCCGTTGTTGACGATGGCTCTTGAGCAGAGCCAGTACGTGCGAGTCCGTGATGCGCTGTCGCGCGATGCCCTCGGCGCGCTCACCCAGCAGGCCGAGATCGAAGTGCTGCCCGACACCGCGTTCGGCTTGCCCCGCCTGATCGATGAGCAGCAGCCTGGCGCCGAGTTCGTTCGCCTGCGCGAGCAGGCCGGGCTGACCGGGCCCTACATCGTGATCCACGCCATTCATGTGGTGGAATCTTTTGTAAAACTGTTCGAAGACCACGCCGAGGCGTTCCAGGGCTATCAGTTCCTGGTGGTGCCGATTGGCCCTGTCCTGGGTGACGATCCGTCGGTCATTGCGGCGCGCCTGCCCCAGGCCATCACCTTGTCGTTCTGGCCAGAGCCGTTGCTGATGGCGGAAATTCTCAGCCAGGCCCAAGCGGTGATCGGCCATAGCTATCACCTGGCAATCACCGCTCTGGCGTTTGGCGTCCCGGTGTTCTGCTCGGCGGATCTGACCACGGGCAAGTACACGGCGCTGGCGGAGTTCGATTCACTCCATGCGTTGCCGGACGCGGCGACGGTCGATCCACAATGGTTCCTCGCGCGCGTGGGCAAGACCCGGCCATCGCCTGCGGCGCGTGCGGCGGCGGATCGGTTGGTCGAGCACTGGGACCGGGTCGCGGCGATCATCCGCCAGGGCAAAACCTCGTCCCAGCCGGTGTTGGGCGCTTTTCTACAGCATCTACCCAACCTGCTCGAAGCCGCGGCCGAGGGGCGTGATCCATTGCCGGCTGAATGTCCGGTAAGCCCCGCCGTGCCGGAGCCTGAGGTCATCGAGCCGGCGCCGGAGCCGGCAGTAGAGACGCTTGCCCAGCAGCAACGGATTGCCCAGCTCAGTCAGCAACTGGCCCTCAGTGACGCCAGGATGCTTGAGTTGCAGAATTCCAATTCATTCCGAATGACCGCACCACTGCGTTCCATCGCCCGTGGTATCAGAAACCTGACAGCGAACAAGAACAGACAATGCTAGATCTCTCTCGTCTCACGCCAGCGGCGCTAAAGTCTCACCCGTTCTCATGGGCTGAAATTGACAGTCTGTATTCGGCCGAGGATGCCGCTGCGTTGGCGGCGACCTTCCCTCATGATCACTTCAAGACGGTGAGTGGTTATGGTGGTGAAAAAAACTATGACTATGAGGCCCGCGCCCTGGTAGACATGGGCACCCATACCATCGCTTTCCCCGAAGAACTGAGCGAGGCGTGGTTGAGGCTGGCGCAGGATCTTGGCTCGGCCGGCTATCGAGAGGCCATGTCGGAGCTGGCCGGGATTGATCTGCGCAGCGTGCCGATGGAGGTCAACGTTTTTCATTACGGTCCTGGCGCGAGCCTGGGGGCGCATCCGGACCTGCCCGATAAACTGGTCACCCATATCCTGTATTTCAATGAGTCCTGGGACCGCAACGACGGCGGGTGCCTGAACATCCTGCACCGCAACGATCCCACTGCCGTGGCGGCCGAGATCGAGCCCCTGGTGGGCAATTCGGCGATCCTGGTGCGTTCGGATAACTCCTGGCATGCTGTCACGCCCGTGGTAAGCGGCTGCCATTCCTCCCGCCGCAGCCTGACGGCGACGTTCTACCGACCGGGGTCCCTCAGTTCCATGTGGCCGCCGGGCGACAGCACTCCACTGCATGGATACCCACGTGCTTAAGCTCGACAGCACCTTGATCGACCGCGACGCCGCCTTGGCTCAAAGAGATGCGGCCATCAATGAGCGCGATATTGCCTTGGCAAAAGTCGACTTCCTGCAAAACACCCGTTCGTGGCGTTTCACCCGACCACTGCGCTCGCTTTTCCGGTTGATGCGTTATGGTTTTAGCGCCACGCAGGAATTCCCCGAGACGGCCGCTGCAATCGTCTATCCGACCGCACCACAGCCGTTGCCGAACCCTGACGTCGCCCCGGATTTCACCACGAAAGGGCGCCTGGATATTCTCTGCTTCGCCAACATTGAGTGGGCTGCACGCTTCCAGCGACCGCAGCAGTTGATGAACCAGTTTGCGAGCAATGGTTACCGGGTGTTTTATATCGTCCCCTCCAGCGTGCCGGAACAGGGACAGCTCTATCGGTTGACCTCAGTGGCGCCCAATATTTTTGAAGTGGCGCTGCAGCGTGATGTGCAAGAGGCGTATTACGAAAAAGTGGTGACGCCTGAGAATCATCAGGCTTTGCTGCTCGCCATGGCCGCACTGGTCGCCGATATGCAGATCAGAACCGCCCTCTCGGTGGTGCATATTGCTTACTGGAGCCCCGTGGCACTCAGCCTGCGAACCATGCATGGCTGGCGCATTCTCTATGACTGCATGGATGACTGGGATGGTTTCCCGAACATCGGCGAACAGCTGTTGAGCGAGGAAAAGACCCTGATTGTCCAGGCCGACCTGGTGACCGTTTCCGCCGCGTTGCTTTACCACAAGTGGTGCGCCCATAACCCACGCTGCGTGCTGGTGCGAAACGCGGTGGATTTCGCTTTTTTTCGGCAGCACTGCTTTACCAATGATGTGCTGAGCGGGCTTGCCGGGCCTGTCATTGGTTACTACGGTGCCCTGGCGCAATGGCTCGATTATCCCTTGCTGGCGGCGTTGGCGGACAGGCGGCCAGAGTGGAACTTCATTCTGGTGGGGGATATTTTTGTCGACGATCTGGCGGGTCTTGAGCACAAGCCCAATGTCCAGTTGTTGGGCAGGAAGCCTTACTCGCAAATGCCGCTTTACCTGGATCATTTCGATGCCTGCCTGATTCCTTTCAGGCTCTACAACGTGACGCACGCGGTCGATCCGGTGAAGTTCTACGAGTACATCAGTGCAGGCAAGCCGGTGATTTCCACGCCTTTGGCGGAGATGAGCATTTACAAAGACCTGTTGTACTTCGCAACCGGAGTCGATGAGTTCATCGAGCAGATCGAGGGTGCCTTGGCCGAGCGCGACCTGGCCCTGTACAAACGACGCGTAGAACTTGCCCGGGCCAATGATTGGAAAGATCGATTCGATAGCATGCAACTGGCTATCGTCGGGCTGTATGAAAAAGTCTCCATCGTGCTCGTGACGTACAACAACCTCAATCTGACGATTCAATGTGTAAACAGCATTCTGCGCAATACCACCTGGCCCAATTACCAGCTCATTGTCGTCGACAACGGCTCGGAGGATGGTACGGGCGATTATCTCGAGCGCCTGCGCCAGGAAGTGCCGACCGCGAAGGTCATCCTCAACCCGGACAACCGAGGCTTCGCTGCGGCCAATAACCAGGGCTTGCGAGAAGCCGACGGTGACATACTGCTGTTGCTCAATAACGACACGGTAGTGCCAGACGGCTGGCTGGATCCGCTGGTCCGGCATTTGAGAGACCCTAGTATCGGCTTGGTCGGACCGGTCACGAATGCGGTAGGAAACGAAGCGAAAATCGAAGTTTCCTACACCGACATTCAACAGATGCAGGATTTTTCAGACTGCTATACCAAAGCCCACAAGGGGCAGTCGTTCGATATCTCGATGCTCGCCATGTTTTGTGTCGCCTTTCGCCGAGGCATTCTCGAAGAGGTGGGGTATCTGGATGAAGCATTCGGTATCGGAATGTTCGAGGACGACGACTACAGCCGTCGCGTGCAGGCGGCTGGCTACCGGACGGTCTGCGCCGAAGACGCGTTTATCCATCATTACGGGCAGGCTTCGTTCAGGAAGCTGATCGCCAGTGGTGAGTACCAGGCCCTCTGGGACAAAAACCAGGCGTACTTCGAAAGCAAATGGGGCGCTTGGCAAGCCCACGTTCATCGCGACGAGCCTGGCGTGGAGACAGGGGACAAGGGCTAGATCGCGACAAGGCCATGACCTTCAACATCCTCGTCGACGGTGACTCCGCCGTCGCGAGCAAGCTTTGCTCCCACAGTTCTGATGGGTGTACGACCGGGAGAGCCAGGTCGGCTACTAGGCCGCCTCGGCGTGGACGTTGATCTCGGGCGCCCCGTTAACCACGCTGGCTGAACGAAGGTATTGCGCAGTGGGCAACCCGGCATGGATGCCGGGTTAGCCGCGCTGGGCCATGGATGGCCCTTCGCGGCGGCCCACGGAGCGATGCCTTCGTTCAGGCATGCCGAGCCTAGGCGAGGCACCGAGTGGTGGGGCAAAGCGTTTTTGGTTACTTTTGGCGCTTTTCCAAAAGTGACCCGCCGTAAGGGCGGAACCCTAAGCCGCCGTTACCGCAGCAACGGATATACACCCCGCCCCAGAGAAGCACATTTTTCCCTAAGCAATCCAGACCCAAACCATCCCACCTATCGACCAGGCAAATCCTCACCCATCAGATGAAACGCCCTGGGAGCAAAACCAAGCCAATCACTGGCGGGCGAATGGTCAAACACCAAGTCCTCGTTCATCCGCGCCACCAGCGCACTTGAAAGATGTCGATAGCGCGGCAGACACCGCATGATCGAAACGCCCCGGCTTAATACCTGGGCAGGGAGGGGCAGCGTTCGCTCCGGACGCCCCATGGCCTGGAATATTCGCCTCACCATCGTGTGATACGGCAAGACTTCCCCCCTGAGAGGTTATAGCCGCCACTGGGCAGGCCAGGCGTGCTCATGGCGGACAGGCACGCCTGGATCACGTCACCAGCATGCACCGGCTGGCGCAGTCCGGTTCCGCCCCCGATAAGCGGGAAAAATCCGAAGCGTTGAATGAAACGTGCTATTTGCGAGATGTTCTTGTCGCGACCAAAGCCATAGATCATGGTCGGCCGCAGGATCACCCATTCGACTTGCCGTTCGATCGCCCACTGCTCGAGCTGTTCTTCTGCGCGTATCAAGCGTTGCGCCACGTCCCGTTCCCGAGCATCGGGCGATGTTTGCTTGGCAAAACGGCTTGTGGAGGATAGCACGACAACGCGTTTGACGTGGGTGCTGGCCAGGCGTTCCAGATAGTCGGGTAACACCCAGACAGGGGCGAATGACAGGAAGGTGTCCAGCGTCAGTCCGTGCCAGTCGTCAGCATTTCGCCACGTCACACCGGGGCAGGACACCGTGGGCAGGCTTCGAGTGAAGGCGCTTGTCGGGAGACCGGTTTGTGCCAGCAATGGCAGGGCGTGCTCGCCCAAGAGGCTGGAGCCGCCCAATATTCCTATCCGCAATTGGGGTCTCTTATCGTAGGTTCCATGCATGTTTAAACCGGGTAGCCGCGTGACGAAGGACCATCAGGCTGAATCGAAACCAGACCCCGATCACCACGCTGACCCATAGCACGGCAGGGTATTTGCGGCGGAAAAACTTGCGATAGAAACGCAGGATCCCCAGGTGTTTGTGCCATTCGACGAAATAGGGACGCTGGCGACTGCAGCCACCGAATACATGCATCACCTGGGCATCTGGCACGAACAGCACGCGCCAGCCGGCCTGATGGAAGCGCATGCACCAGTCCAGGTCCTCGCAATGAAGGAAATAGTCTTCGTCCCATAACCCGACACTCTCGATCGCTTCGCGCTTGACCAGCATGCAAGCCCCGGAAATGGCCTCAACGACAATGGGGGTGCCGGGTAGCGGCTCCTTGTGCAATAAAAAGTCGGACAACAGTGATGGGAAAAGTGCTGAGAGCCGCGAAAGTCCGAAAGCCCGCATGAAGGCGCGTCTGGGCGTTGGAAATACCCGGCGCCCACCGGCTTGCTCGCTGCCGTCCGGGTTGCACAGGAACCCTCCGACCATGCCGATTTCCGGCGAGCTGCGCAGTGCCAGCAGCAAGTGGTCTATGGCATCGGCGGCCAGCACGGTGTCCGGGTTCAAGAAAAATAAATTGGGAGCCGCTGACAGGCGGGCACCTTGGTTGCACGCCACGGCGAAGCCGAGGTTGGCGGCATTGCGTACGATTTGAAGCGAGTCGCCGACAGCGTGGGTTCGCTCCACCAGCATCAGGCTATCGTCGTGGGAATCGTTGTCCACCACGATCACGCTGGAAGCGCCGGCGGCAAACGCCGACCTTACACACGCCAACAAAAGTTCACCGGCATTGTAATTGACGATGATCACATCACACTCGCCACGTAGAGATGATGTGCCCCATTCATCAATAACGAGCAGTTCCACTGCTTCCAACTTCATCACTCCATTGCTCAAACCTGGATACGTATGGGATCGCAACTACTCAGGTCTGTATCCAAGATAGCAGATCCGTGCCCTACGACCAGTTCCGGCCAGCGCTTTCAGAACGTTTGTCCCAAGGAAAACTGAAACACCTGCGTATCAGCGTTATCCGGCGTTCGGACCGGAAAGGCCACGTTGGCGCTCAATGGGCCCAGCGGGCTATACCAGGTCACCCCGACCCCCACCGAGCTGGCCATCTGGCTGAGATCGACCCCGTCGCATCCCTGGGTGGTGCTCAGATAGCACTTGTCGGAATAGACGCTGCCCACGTCCCAGAACACCGAGGTGCGCAGTGATTTGTTGTCTTTGATGAAGGGCAGTGGGAACAGGTATTCCACGCCGCCGGTGATGAGTATGTTGCCGCCCAGTGACTCGGTGTCCCGGTCGGAGTAGTACGCTTGGCCGGCACTGGCATAGGTGCCGGTGGCCGGTGTGTTGCGCGGGCCGAGAGTGCCGCTTTCAAAACCACGCACCGAGCCTTCGCCACCGGCGGTGTAGTTTTCATAGAACGGCAGGCCGTCGGTCGAACCGTAGCTGTTGCCGTAGCCGAGCTTGGTGTGCAAGCGCAGCGAGGTCGCGTCGCTGACCGGCAGGAACGTCTGCCCGGTGTAGTCGATCTTGTAGAAGCTCAGGTCGCTGCCGGGCACCGTCGCCATCAGGTTCAGGCTTTGCGAATGCCCACGGGTGGCCAGCACGCCCTTGTTCAGGGTCGATTCCGACCAGCCGAGGTTGGCCTTGAAGTTGGTGAAGTCCTTGCCTTCACGCTCGATGAAATCGTAGATCTCATCGGCGCTGTAGGTCCCCGGTTCGATGCTGTCATGTTGCACCGTCACGCCGAAATTCAATCGTGAGGTTTCATTGATCGGGTAGCCGAGGGAGGTGCCGGCGCCGTAGCTGTTGATGGAATAGTACGAATTATCGTCATCGTAGTATTCGTTGTAGTCGGTGGCGTTATAGAACGCGTTGTAACCCAGGCTCACGCCGTCCGGCGTGAAGTAGGGGTCGGTAAAACCGATGTTGTACTTGCTTTGGTAGGACGAGCGGGTCAGGCCCAGGCTGGCGTAGTTGCCGGTGCCGAGAAAGTTGTTCTGGGTGATCGAGCCGCCCAGGATCAGGCCGGCGCTTTGCGAGAAACCGACGCTGGCGCTGATCGAGCCGGAAGCCTGCTCTTCGACGCTGTAGTTCACATCGACCTGGTCATCGACGCCCGGTACGGCCGGGGTCTCGACGTTGACTTCCTTGAAGAAGCCCAGGCGCTCCAGGCGGGTCTTGGACTGGTCGATCAGGTAGGTCGAGGCCCAGCCACCTTCCATCTGGCGCATTTCACGGCGCAGCACTTCGTCTTCGGACTTGGTGTTGCCACGGAAGTTGATGCGGTTGACGTAGGCACGCTTGCCCGGGTCCACGGCGAAGGTGATGTCGACGGTGTGGTCTTCATCGTGCGGCTGTGGCACGCCGTTGACGTTGGCGAAGGTGTAGCCCTCGTTACCCAGGCGACGGGTGATCAGCTCGGACGTGGTGGTCATCAGCTTGCGCGAGAACACCTGGCCCTTCTGCACCAGCAGCAGCGACTTGACCTGGTCTTCAGGCACTTTCAGGTCGCCGCTGAGCTTGACGTCACGAACGGTGTACTTCTCGCCTTCGTTGACGTTGACGGTGATGTAGACGTGCTTCTTGTCCGGGGTGATGGACACCTGGGTCGAGGCGATGTCCATGTTGATGTAGCCGCGGTCCAGGTAGTAGGAACGCAGGCGCTCCAGGTCACCGGAAAGTTTTTCACGGGCGTACTTGTCGTCGTTCTTGAAGAACGACAGCCAGTTGGTGGTCTTGAGCTCGAACAGGTCGATCAGGTCTTCATCAGGGAAAACCGTGTTGCCCACCACGTTGATGTGCTGGATGGCTGCCACGGTGCCTTCGTTGATGTTGACCTTCAGGCCGACGCGGTTGCGCGGCTGCGGCACCACTTCGGTGTCGACGGTGGCCGAGTAGCGGCCCTGGGCAACGTACTGGCGTTGCAGCTCGTTACGTACACCTTCGAGGGTGGCGCGCTGGAAGATCTCGCCTTCGGCCAGGCCGGATTGCTTGAGGCCTTTCATCAGGTCTTCAGTGGAGATCGCCTTGTTGCCTTCGATCTCGATACTGGCGATAGAGGGACGCTCGACAACGGTAATGACCAGCACATCACCGTCGTGTCCCAGTTGGATATCCTGGAAAAAACCGGTCTTGAACAGCGCACGCGTGGACTCCACCAGGCGCCGCTCATCCGCGTTATCACCGACGTTCAATGGCAAGGCACCGAAGACACTGCCTGCGGAAACGCGCTGGAGGCCGTTGATACGAATATCGGAAATCTTGAAGCCTTGGGCGTGGGCAAGTGTGACATTGAGCAGCAGTGCAGCCGAGCAGAGCAGGCGCGAAAAATTCATCAAGATCTTATCCAGGACACATCGACAGGTGGTGTAGGTGGACGCGGATATCTCACCGCAAGACGAGTCACCGCGGGAGCGAGCGGGCTGGTGGTGAGCAAGCATAAAAGTTCGCTGCGTTTGGTGCGGTTAACCCAATGTCAAGTTAGGTAAAGGTTGGCCTGCGGCGATGACGGTGCGCGGCGCACGGGCGATAATGGGCCGACACCTACTCAAGAGCGCCCCATGATCTCTGTATTGCTAGTCGACGATGACCAGGAACTGACGGGAATGCTCAGCCAATACCTGGAGCGCGAAGGCTTTGAGGCGACTGCCGTGCACACGGGGGAGGAGGGCGAAGTGCAAGCGCTGTCCGGTCGCTACAGCATCGTGGTGCTGGACGTGATGCTGCCGCGATTGTCGGGTATCGAGGTGCTCAGGCGCATTCGGGCCGTGAGCCAGGTGCCGGTGGTGTTGCTGACGGCTCGTGGCGACAACATCGACAAGATCACCGGCCTGGAGCTGGGCGCCGATGACTATGTGCCCAAGCCCAGTTCGCCGGGGGAGCTGGTGGCGCGTTTGCGGGCGATCATGCGCCGGGTGCAGCCAGTGGATCAGTCCACCAGTGAAGTAATCAGGACCGGGCCGCTGGTCCTGTGGCCCGGCAAGCGCCAGGCGCTCTGGCAGGGGCGCGAACTGGGGGTGACCAGCACCGAGTTCAGTTTGCTCGAGGAACTGGCCCGCTGTGCCGGGCAGGTGGTGAGTAAACAGAACCTGTCGCTCAATGCCCTGGGCTGCCCCTTGACTCGCTATGACCGGCGCATCGATGTGCACATCAGCAGCATTCGCCACAAGCTGGGACCGCGCCCCGATGCCAAGGCCTGGATCCAGAGCGTGCGGGGCCTCGGTTACCTGTTGATCGCCGAATGATGAAGCCTAGCCGACTGTTCTGGAAACTGTTCCTGGCGTTCTGGCTCGCCACCAGCTTGACGTTTCTGGTGGGGTTGGGTCTCTTCGTCATGGGCAGTTCCAGGCCTGGTGATCCTCATCTGGAAACGATCCTTGCCACGGAAGAGCAGCTATTGCGACAGTTTGGCATCGAGTCGGGCCGGCAACTGCTGGCGGTGTGGGAACACCCGGATGACCAGGCCGTTGGCGTCTATGACAGCGCCGGTCAGCTGTTGGCCGGCACGCCGGTGCGGCAACCGGCCTACGAGCGATCGATCATCGGCAAGGACGGCATCGTGCTGTCGCTCAAGTCAACCCATCCCCTGGGCAAGAAAGGCGACAGAGGGCCCAGCCACTGGACGCCGTTGATCATTGGCACGGTCATGAGTGCGCTGTTCAGCGGCTACATGGCGTTCTACCTGGCATGGCCGCTGGCCTATCTTCGGCGCGCCATGAGTGACGTGGCCCAGGGGCGCTTCGAGACCCGGGTCAAGCCGATCATGGGCGCGCGACGTGATGAAATCGTCGATCTGGCCGAAGACTGCGATCGAATGGCCAACCAGTTGAAGCTGTTGGTAGACGCCCAGCAACACTTGTTGCACGACATCTCCCACGAACTGCGCTCACCGCTGACCCGCATGCAAGCGGCCATCGGGCTGCTGCAGCAAGATCCGGCTCGCCTGGAAATGGTGGAACGCATCGACCGTGAGTCGGTGCGCATGGACACGCTGATCGAAGCGCTGTTGACCCTGGCACGCCTGCAGGGGCGACCGGAGAGTATCGAGCGCGAGCCAATCGATGTCGTCGAGTTGCTGTCGGTGATCGTCGAGGACGCCCGATTCGAAGCACAAATGAAAGGCTGCCAGGTCACCTTGCAGGCATGCCCGGCGTTTGTCAGTCGGGTCAGCGGTGAGCTGTTGTATCGGTGTTTCGAGAACGTCATTCGAAACGCGGTGCGCCATACCCGGCCAAACACCACGGTGATGGTCGTGGCCGAGGTCAATGGCGCCGCAGACGGCCTGACGGTGCAGATCCGCGATCAGGGCCCGGGTGTTGAACATTCGCGGCTACAGAGCATCTTCAACCCGTTCGAACGTGGCTTGAACGAAGCCAGTGCCGGCTTCGGCCTGGGCCTGGCCATTGCCTCAAGGGCCGTGGAAATACACGGCGGCTCCATCCTGGCGCACAACGAGCCGTCCGGTGGGCTGACCGTGGAAATCAGCTTGCCTCGTAGGGCGTGATCTTTACACGATATTACATTGGCTTGACGGCCCTGTACGCCCCGCCTCAGTAGACTTTGCGCTCAAACTTACTCAGCGTTTGCTGGTGTTTCAGCGTGGAGGTGCTCATGTTTCTGGTTCATAAGAAGGGTTTCGTTCCCGGCAAGAGAATGGTCGACGGTCTGGTGCCTTATGACTTCTTCTGCGAAGACAATCCGAGCCTTAACCTGTTCGTCTTCACCGGTTCCGCCACCCCGGGCAAGGTGGTCGAGGAACAGACACTCTGGGGATTTACCCGTCTTGAGCGTTTTGAAGCACTGAGCGGCACCTTGGTGTCGAACAAAAAGCAGGAAGGTTGGTTCCAGAAAGTCAATGTACTCACCGGCCCCGCCCAGAACGGCACGCAAGGCGTGAAGTTCCAGCGGGTGCTGAAAATCATCAAGCACACCGATGCAGCGAGCCGGGTCGCCAGCAAGGCCGACTACGAGATCCAGACAGACGAAGGCGACACCTATTTCACTCGCCGGCCTGCTGCGGGGGGTAGTGCGCAAACCATTATCTATTCGGCGGAACCCTAAGCCGCCGTTACCGAAAAAACGGATATGTACCCATCCTCCCTTTCACCATGACGCACCGTTTTAGCCACGCTTCAAACGTCAGCAAGCTGAAACCGATAACCCACCCCATACAACGACTCGATAGGATTCTCCGCCGGGCAGGCCTGCTCAAGCTTGCGCCGCAGATTACGGATATGGCTGTCAACCGTACGATCGGTAACCACCCGATGATCGGAATAGATCCGGTCGAGCAACTGATCCCGGGAAAACACCCGCCCGGGGGACTGGGCCAGCGTGCTGAGCAGGCGCAGTTCCAAGGGCGTCAGGTCCAGGGCGACGCCATCGAGTGACGCCTGGTAGCGGTCTTCATCAATCAGCAGGCGGGCTGGCGCGGTGACGAGTAGTTGCGGGCTGCGCCGCAGGATCGCCTTGACCCTGGCCACCACTTCACGCGGGCTGAAGGGCTTGCAGATGTAGTCGTCGGCCCCCAGGTCCAACCCGAGCAGGCGATCCACTTCCTCCACGCGGGCAGTGATCATGATGATTGGCACGGCACTGAAGCTGCGCAGCTCCTGGCAGACTTGCAGGCCGTCGCGCCCCGGCAGCATGAGGTCGAGCAGGATCAACCGTGGCTCGCTGGCCCGTACCGCCGGCACCACTTGAAGGCCATTGTCCAGGCATTGGGTCGCGTAGCCGGCGGCAATCAGGTAGTCGCGCATCAAAGCAGCCAGTTTGGGTTCGTCTTCGACAATAAGGATTGGGCTGTCAGGGGTCATGTTCAGGCATTCCGTGGCAGGCGCAGGGTCAGCCAAAGGCCGCCCAGCGGCGAGTGATCGGCGCTGAGGCTGCCGCCATGGGCCAGGGCGATGCTGTGACAGATGGCCAGTCCCAGGCCGGCGCCGCCACTGGCGCGATTGCGTGAGGTTTCGCCGCGGTAAAAGCGCTCGAACAGTCGCGGCAGTTGATCCGCATCGACCCCGGGGCCGGAGTCGAGAAAGTCGATGCGCACGACGTCGTCCTCGCTGGCGGCACGAATGCGCAGCACACCGCCTTCATCGGTATAGCGCACCGCGTTTTCCAACAGATTGCTGAACAGTTGTTGCAAACGCTTGGGGTCGGCTTCGACCTGCAGCGGTGTTGTCGGCAGTTCCAGCTCCAAACGCAGATGCCGGGCATTGCAGCGCTCCTGGAACATCGCCACGCAACCGTCCAGCAAGTCGTTGAGGTCGCATTCGCTCTTGCGGTAGGTCAGCGCGCCGACATCGGCCAGGGACAGTTCGTAGAGATCATCCACCAGTTTGCTGAGCATGCTGACTTCGCCTTGCAGCGATTTCATCGAGGAAGGGTCGAGGGTGCGCACGCCGTCTTCGATGGCTTCCAGCTCGCCGCGCAATACCGACAACGGGGTGCGCAGTTCGTGGGACACATCGGCCATGAATTCCCGGCGCATTTTTTCGTTGCGTTCCAGGGTATACGCCAGTTGGTTGAAGTCTCGGGCCAACTGACCGACTTCGTCATTGGAGGCCACCGACACGCGGTTGCTGTATTCCCCAGCGGCCAAGCGGTGCGTGGCGGCGGCCACCCGCTTGACCGGGTCAAGCAGGGTACGGGCGATCCACCAGGCAATCAGCATCGCCAACAGCAACGAGAGCACGCCCACGGCCAGGCTGGTGCGCACCAAATACTGACGAAAGCGTTCACCGCCAGCTTCGGTCACGTTCTGGAACGGCGTCACTGCCAGCCAGCCGACGGTTTTGCCGGCAACCTCGATCGGGCGCATCAGCGCGTCGTCGGCAATCGCCGAGTAGCCCATGACCAATTGCTTTTGTTGGTCGAGCAGGGCGATGCGAAACACAGCCCCGGTCAGGTCGGACATCGACATGGGCGGCCGTTCCGGGTAGGTGGTGTTTTCCCCCGGCTCCGGACGCAGGAGTTCGAACCAGCGATCCGGCTGGTTGCGCAGGAACTCCCAGTTGCCTTCGCGTTCGTAGGCACTGGCCAGGCGGGGTAGCACCGGCTTCATGCGCAACAGTGCCTGTTCGTTGAGGTAGTCGAGAAAACCGTTGCCAAAGCTCCAGCCGTTGGCCACCCCCATGCTCAGGATGACAAACAGCACGCTGGCCATGACGGCAATAAACAGCTTGGTGGAGATGCTCAGTTTCATGGGCTCGGGCAGTTCGATGAATGGCCCGACCATTTAGGCCCTGGTGCGATGAAGATTCAAGGGTGGCGGGCAATCTTCAATTTTCCTGCACATTTGCCTCGCAGTATGGCGCCTGGCTTGAACCATCCGTCCTGCAGAGGCATTTATGTCGACCAAATTATTCGCCAAATCCCTGGTGACCGCCGCCATCCTGGTGTGCTTGATCATTTTGTTCATGTTGGGCGGTTGCTCCGGCGAATCGGCACCCACGCCCGAACCGCCCAAGGTCTCGGTGATCACCGTGCAGCCGCAAAGCCAGGCGCTGACCACTGAGCTGGCCGGACGCACCCAGGCGTTCATGATCGCCGAGATACGCCCGCAGGTTGGCGGTATCGTCCAGCAGCGGTTGTTTGTCGAAGGGGCCGAGGTCAAGGCCGGACAGGCGCTGTATCAACTGGATGCTTCCTCTTACAAGGCCGCATTGGCTGAGGCCCAGGCGAACCTCGCCAAGGCACGCGCCACCTTGAAGTCGGCCCAGGCCACTGCCAAGCGTGACGCCCAGTTGGTAAAGATCGATGCCATCAGCCAGCAGGACAACGAGGATGCCCAGGCCAGCCTGCTGACCGCCGAAGCGGAAGTGCAAGTGGCCCAGGCCGATGTTGACACCGCACGCATCAACCTGGCGTATACCCGAATCAGTTCCCCCGTCAGTGGGCGCATCGAAACCTCGACGGTCACGCCCGGCGCGCTGGTGGTGGCCAACCAGGACAGCGCACTGACCACCGTGCAGCAGTTGGACCCGATGTATGTAGACGTCACTCAGTCGACCACCGAACTGTTGCGGCTCAAGCGCGACCTGGCCAGCGGTGTGCTGCAGAGCAATGGCGAAGGTGAAGCGCGGATCAGCCTCAAGCTCGATGACGGCAGCACCTATGCCCATGAAGGTCGCTTGAAGTTCAGTGGGGTCAGCGTCAATGAGGGCACGGGCACGGTGACCCTGCGGGCGCAAATCGCCAACCCGGACCGACTGTTGCTGCCGGGCATGTACGTGAGAGCGGTGCTGGAGCAGGCGCGGGATGACAAGGCCATCCTGATTCCACAGAAGGCGGTGACCCGCAGTGCCAGCGGTGCGACTTCGGTGCTGGTGGTGGTCAATGGCAAGGTCGAGCAGCGCATGTTGACCATCGACCGCGCCGTGGATAACCAATGGTGGGTCACGGCGGGGCTGAACGCGGGAGACCAGGTGATTGTCGAGGGCGGGCAAAAGGTCCGGGTCGGTGAAAGCGTCGTGGCACAGAACGCCGGCACCCGCAGCCGTACGCAGAAAGCGACGCCTGTTGCCATTGCGCAGGAGGGCTGAACATGGCGCGTTTCTTTATCGACCGGCCGATTTTCGCCTGGGTCATCGCCATCGTCATCATGCTCGCTGGCGCCTTGTCCATCAGCCAGTTGCCCTTGGAACAGTACCCGGACATCGCGCCGCCGACGGTGCGCATTTCCGCGACCTACACCGGCGCCTCGGCCAAGACCGTGGAAGACTCGGTGACCCAGGTCATCGAACAGCAAATGAAGGGCCTGGACAACCTGACCTACATGTCGGCCTCCAGCAGCTCGGATGGCAGCGCCAGCATCAGCCTGACCTTCACCGCCGGCACCAACCCGGACGTGGCCCAGATGCAAGTGCAGAACAAGCTGCAACAGGCCGAGTCGAGGCTGCCGCAGTCGGTGCAAAGCGAGGGGCTGACCGTGACCAAGGGCGGTTCGGACTTCCTGATGATTGCCGCCTTGGCCTCCGACAATCCGAGCGTCACCGGCACGCAGATCGGGGATTACATTTCCAGCACCTTGCTCGATTCCATCAGCCGCATCGACGGTGTCGGCGATGTGCAGACATTGGGCTCCGGCTATGCCATGCGCATCTGGCTGGACCCGGCCCTGCTGGAAAAATACGCGCTGATGCCTTCGGATGTCAGCACGGCCCTGGAGGCGCAGAACACCGAGGTTTCTGCCGGTCAACTCGGCGCCATGCCGGCGGTGAAGGGGCAGCAGTTGAACGCCACCATCAGCGCCCGCAGCAAGCTGCAAACCGTCGAGGAGTTTCGCAATGTGGTGGTCAAGTCTACCAGCGACGGTGCGGTGGTGCTGCTTGGGGATGTGGCGCGGGTTGAATTGGGTAGTGAAAGCTACGACGTCAGTTCTGCCCTCAACGGCAAACCCGCTGCCGCCATGGGCGTCCAGCTCGCCGCTGGGGCCAATGCCCTGAACGTCGGCGAGGCGGTGAAGGCCAAGCTCAAGGAGCTGGAACCGTTCTATCCGACGGAGATGCAACTCAAGAACGTGATTGCCTACGACACCACGCCCTTTGTCAGCCTGTCCATCGAAGAAGTGGTCAAGTCACTGGGCGAGGCGATTGTCCTGGTGGTGCTGATCATGTTCCTTTTCCTGCAGAACTTGCGGGCCACGTTGATCCCCGCGATCACGGTGCCGGTGGTGCTGCTGGGTACATTCGGCGTGCTGGCGCTGTTCGGTTATTCGATCAACACCCTGACCATGTTCGCCATGGTCCTGGCCATCGGCCTGTTGGTGGACGACGCGATTGTGGTGGTGGAGAACGTCGAGCGGGTAATGGGCGAGCAGGGGCTGTCGGCCCTGGACGCCACGCGCCAGTCGATGGATGAAATCACCAGCGCCCTGGTCGGCATCGCCCTGGTGCTCAGTGCGGTGTTCATTCCCATGGCGTTTTTTGGCGGCTCCACAGGCGTTATCTACCGGCAGTTTTCGGTCACCATCGTCTCGGCCATGGTGCTCTCGGTACTCGTCGCCATGACGCTGACGCCGGCATTGTGCGCGACCCTGCTCAAGCCGTCCGATGGTCAGGGCCATGGCGCTCAACGCGGATTCTTCGGTTGGTTCAACCGCACGTTCGAGCGGGCTGCCGAGGCCTATAAACGCCAGGTGGGGGGCATTTTGCAGCGCGGGCGCGTCGGCTGGCTGGTGTATGGGCTGGTGCTGCTGGTGATGGCCGCCGGTTATTTCAGCCTGCCGACTTCGTTCCTGCCTGACGAAGACCAGGGCATTCTCATGGCCCAGGTGCAGTTGCCAGTCGGGGCCACGGACAGCCGCACCCAAGCGGTGGTCAAGCAGTTCGAAAGCTACCTCCTCGAACAGCCGGAAGTCGAAGCGCTGATCAGCATTTCCGGCCTGGGCATGAACGGCAACAGCCAGAACAGCGCCCGTGCTTTTATCCGGCTCAAGGACTGGAGCGAGCGCACGGGCGCAGGGCAGGGTGCGGCGTCCTTCGCCCAGCGCGCGACCATGGCGCTGTCGAGCATCGGCGATGCCAATGTGTTCGTCATGCAACCGCCGGCCGTGCGCGGCCTGGGACAGACGTCCGGCTTCGACCTGCAACTCAAGGACCTTGCCGGCCTGGGGCATGATGCGCTGGTGGCGGCGCGGGAAAAACTCATCGAGCTGGCCAACCAGGACCCTCGCTTGCTCGGGGTACGCAGCAATGGCCTGGACGACGCACCGCAGCTCAAGGTCAGCATCGATGATCGCAAGGCCGGGGCCTTGGGCCTGAGCACCAGCGACATCAACACCACGTTGTCCACGGCGTTGGGCGGCACTTACGTCAATGACTTCCTCAACCAGGGGCGGGTGAAGAAGGTCTACGTCCAGGGTGAAGCTGCGGCGCGGATGCAGGCGGCTGACCTGGAGCACTGGTTCGTACGCAACAGCAACGATGAAATGGTGCCGTTTTCCTCGTTCGCCAGCAGTTCCTGGAGCTACGGCTCGCCGTTGCTGGAGCGCTACAACGGCAACGCCTCGCTGGAGGTGGTTGGCGATCCGGCGCCCGGCGTCAGTTCCGGGGACGCCATGGATGCGGTGGAAGCGCTGGTCAAGCAATTGCCGGAGGGCATCGGCTACGAGTGGACCGGGCAGTCCTATCAGTTGCGCCTTTCCGGTTCGCAGGCACCGTTGCTGTACGGGATTTCGGTGCTGTTCGTATTCCTCTGCCTCGCTGCGCTCTATGAGAGTTGGTCGGTGCCTTTTTCGGTGATGCTGGTGGTGCCGCTGGGGGTGGTGGGCGCGGTGCTGGCCACGCGTGTCAGTGGCTTGAGCAACGACGTGTACTTTCAGGTCGGGCTTTTGACCACCGTGGGATTGGCCGCCAAGAACGCCATTCTGATCGTCGAGTTCGCCAAGCACCTGCAAGAGCAGGGCAACAGCTTGCGCGAGGCGACATTGATCGCTGTGCGCCAACGCCTGCGGCCGATTCTCATGACGTCCCTGGCCTTCATGTTCGGCGTATTGCCCCTGGCCCTGAGTAGCGGTGCCGGTTCCGCCGGACGTCAGGCCATTGGTACCGGTGTGCTGGGCGGCATGTTGTCCGCCACGGTGTTGGGGATCTTCTTCGTTCCTTTGTTTTTCGTGCAGATTCGCCGGCGTTTCGGTCGCGTTTCCACGGCTTCGACCTCTGTTCCATCCGCCCAGTCAGGTGACGCATGATCAAGTTCCGCTGGCCATTGCTGGCCATCCTCACGCTGCTCGGTGGCTGCATGAATCTGGCGCCGCAGTATGAACGCCCTGAGGCGCCAGTCGCCGAGCAATGGCTGCCGGCCGCTAGCACGCCCAAGGGCCAGGTGAGCGCCGACATCGAGTGGCAAAGCTTCTTCACCGACAGCCGCCTGGCGCGCTTGCAGTCCCTGGCGCTGAGCAACAACCGCGACCTGCGCCTGGCGGTCCTGAACGTTGAAAAGGCCCAGGCGCAATACCGTATCCAGCGCGCCGAGTCCTTGCCTTCGATCGATGCCAGTGTCAGTGGCACTCACAGTCGCACGCCCGGCTCGTTGTCCAACACGGGCTCGGCGGCCACCACCCATGACTACAGTGCGCAACTGGGTTTGAGCAGTTATGAAGTGGACCTGTTTGGACGGGTGCAGAACCTCCAGGACGAAGCCCTGGAAGACTATCTGGCCCTGACCGAAACCCGACGCAGCACGCAGATCAGCCTGGTGGCCGAAGTGGCCACGGCCTGGCTGACCCTGGCGGCCGACAACGAGCGCCTGCACCTGGCCCAGGAAACCTTGCGCAGCCAGCAGGCGACCTACGAACTGACCCAACGCAGCCACGCCTTGGGCGGCTCCTCCGGTCTGTCCGTGGCCCAGGCGCAAACCACCGTGGAGTCGGCGCGGGTCGACGCGGCGGCGTATGAAAGCCAGATCCTGCAGGATCGCAACGCACTGCGCTTGCTGGTGGGCAGCGACATTCCCGAAGAGTTGTTGCCGGGCGCGTACCTGGAATCGGCCGCGGCGCTGGTGCAGGTGCCGGCAGAGCTGCCTTCCAGCCTGTTGCAACGACGCCCCGATGTGCTGGCCGCCGAGCATACGCTCAAGTCGGCCAATATCGACATCGGCGCCGCCCGTGCGGCGTTCTTTCCCAGCATCAGCCTGACGGCCAATGCCGGCTCCTCAAGCTCGGCCCTGTCCGGCCTGTTCAAGTCCGGCAGTGGCGCCTGGACATTTGCCCCGAGCATCAGCCTGCCGATCTTCGATGCCGGCAGTAACCGCGCGACGCTGGACTCGGCCAAGACCGAGCGCGAGATTCAGGTGCAGACCTATCAGCAAACACTGCAGAGCGCCTTCAAGGAAGTGGCCGATGCCCTGGCGGAGCGCAGCACGCTGGATCGCCGTATCGAGGCCCAACAGGCGTTGACCGACGCCAGTCGCAAGAGCTTCGAACTCTCCGACGCGTTATACCGTGGCGGTTCGCAAAGCTATCTCGAAGCCCTCGACGCCCAGCGTTCCCTGTACAGCGCGCAACAGGACCTGATCACCCTGCGCCTGACCGAGCAGAGCAACCGCGTGACGTTGTACAAGGTGATGGGCGGCGGCTGGAATTAAGGAACCCGCCCCTGTGGGAGCAAAGCTTGCTCGCGATAGCGTCAGCACATCCAACATCACGGCAGACTGACCCACCGCCATCGCGAGCAAGCTTTGCTCCCACAGGGGATCTGTGGTGAGCATCGGCCCCATGCCTCCCCGGAGCACCCCGTGGGAGCAAGCTCAGCTCCCACAGAAGATTTGTGGTGAGCACCGAATCCAGCTCCCACAGGGCAATGGTGAACCATAGGAATTGGAAACAGGCTCAAGCCGCTGTCGATTTTTCCCGGCTGTCACTCGCGGTGTCGCGGAACAGTCTGGGTGACATGCCGAACGTCGATTTGAAATGCCGGCTGAAGTGGGAACTGCTGCCATAGCCCCAGGCGTAGGCGATCTCGGTGAGCGAGCGGTGGGCATGTTCCCGGTTGCGCAGGTCTTCGGCGCAACGTGACAGGCGCCGCTGCCAGATGTATTCGCTGACACTGCACCCCAGTTCATCCTGGAAGGCGCGGTGCAGGCTGCGGACCGAGCACTGTTCGGCGTTGGCGATGCGTTCGATGGTCAGGTCGCGGTCGGCCAGGTGGCGCTCGATGTACGCCTTGAGGCGGTTCTGCTTGAAGAAGCGGAAGTCGTGTTCGAGTTGCTTTTCTTCCTGTTTGTTCTTCAGCGCGTTATCCAGCAGCCCGGTGATGCTGTCACCGATCAGCCCGGCCGAATGGTTGTTCAGCAAGGGATATTGATTGTAGGCATCGCTGATCAGGTGCATGAGCATCCGCCCCAGTCCATTGCGACCGTTAAGGTGCATGTCGCCGGTTTGCGCCAGTTGCCCGGATGCACCCTGGAACAGCAGGATGAAGTGTTCGCAACCTTGCGTGCTGGTCACATTGAAAGGTTTGCCGCAGTCGACCAGGAGCATTTCGTCAGGGGCCAGTACGCTGCTTTGCTGGCCCTGCTCGAAATGACTGACACCAGCCACCTGCATGATCAACATGCGCGGCGTATCGAGGGCGTCGACCGCCTTGCTCAGGTGGCGCGAATATCGATGGGCGCTGGCGGTCATTCGACAGAAACGCAACTGGCCCAGGTCCCCGTACTCCAGCCGACCCTGGAAGTTGCTCTCATGCAACGGGTCGATGAACGTCGATTCCAGCCGTTTTATATAGTCCGGCGTACGCCCCAGGTGATCGCTCATGAACTCTTTCCATTTCATCAGGCGGTCGGAGCGAACAACCTGATCGGTGGACACGCAGGCTAAATGGTTCATTTTTCGCCTCTATTTATTATTGTTTTCTGACGGATCGGGCAAAGGGGTCGATTTGCCCGATCCGGGCCTGATCAAGGGTGCCAAAGACTCAGAACGGGTAGTGATGGCCTCCGGGCTGCCAGGTCACCCAATGGGCACGGGTAAACTCATCCAGGGCATAGTGACCGTTGAAGCGACCGAGGCCGGAATTCTTTTCACCACCGAACGGGGCATTGGGCTGGTCATCGACGGTGATGTCGTTGATATGGGTCATGCCCGCCACAATGCCACGGGCGAAGTTCAAGCCACGGGCCATGTCCCGGGTGAACACGGCGCTGGACAGGCCATACTCGCTGGCGTTCGCCAACGCCAATGCATGGGTTTCGTTTTCTGCGACCAGCAGCGGCAGCAGGGGGCCGAACGTCTCATCGCGGGCTAGTTCCTGATCGGCTCCCACTTCACCGAACACATGGGCAGGTAGCACCAGCCCGGATGCCGGGCCGCCGCAAAGCTGCTTGAGGCCAGCACTCCGGGCGCCGTCGAGCTTACGCAGCAGGCCATCGAGCTGGCTCTGATTGACCACTGGCCCGATCACCGTGTCGGCCTTGGTCGGATCACCAATCTTGAGGTTGCGCACGCGCTCCACCACCAGCGCTGCGAAATCGGCATACAGCGAGCGGTCGACGATCACCCGGTTGACGCTCATGCAGATCTGGCCCTGGTGCAGGAAACGCCCGACCACCGCGGCGTGTGCCGCAATTTCGATATCGGCGTCATCCAGCACCACCAGCGGCGCGTTGCCGCCCAGTTCCAGGGCCACGCGCTTGATGTGTTTGCCTCCGGTGGCAATACGGCCGACATTGCGCCCCACATCCGTCGAACCGGTGAAGGAAATCAGGCTCGGCACCGGGTGCTCGACGAAGGCATCGCCGATTTCCGAGCCTGCGCCGACCACGACGTTGAGCGAACCCTCGGGGAAGCCGGCTTCTTCGAACAGGTGGGCGATCAGTAGGCCGCCGGTCACCGCTGTGTCGCTGGCGGGCTTGAGCACAATCGTGTTGCCCAGGGCGAGTGCCGGCACCACCGAGCGCATGCTCAGGTACAGCGGGAAATTCCATGGGCTGATCACGCCCACCACACCCAAGGGCTCACGGAAGACAAAACTCTGTTCGCCGGGCTTGTAGCTGGTCAGGATCCGACCTTCTACCTGCATCGGCATCGTCGTGCATTCGCGCACCAGGTTCAGCGTGAATTGCCATTCCATGCTCGCCTTGATCCGGGTGCTGCCGGACTCGTGGATCAGCCAGTCGATGATTTCTTCGCGGCGGTTCTGGATGACCTGGGCGAGCTTTTCAAGTTGTGCGCCGCGCTGGGTGGGGTGCAGCTGTGCCCACGCTGCCTGCGCCTGCTGCGCTGCCTGATAGGCGTCGTCGAGATCGGCAATCGAGGCCAGGGGCATCTCCAGCAGCTGTTCGTCGTTGAAAGGGTTGCGGTCGTCCAGGCGGCGTGCGGAGCGCCCTGCACGCCAGGTGCCGTTGATGTATTGGTCGCCGTTGATGGCGTAGGGCACGAGCGGTTGAGTCGTCATGGTCTTTTACCTTTGGAGGCAGGTGGTCGCCTCGTTTAGAAATCAAGGGTGCAAACGCCGATGGGGAAAATTGCTCAGCTCCTGATCCAGGCGCGGCCCCAGGAATTGAGTGTGTATTCCTCCTGTGCCCAGACACCGGGCTGGCGGCTGGCATCGGTGACTTCGAGCTCAGCCGAGAACTCCAGGCGGTTGCGATCGGCATCGACCACCATGAAGAACAGGTTGTTGCCCGGCCCATGTCGGCCGGGCCCGAAGAAAATGGTGATGCGCTCCTTGGCGAAACGATCGCCCCAGTCGCGGATGTCATTCCATTCGTTGGTTTCGTAACAGTGGTGGTCCCACTCGTTTTTCGAACCGCGGAAAAATGCCAAGGTGTGGTGCTCGTCGTCCGAGCGCAGGAAGCACGTCATCAGTTGGCCGGTCTGCTCATCCACGACATTGTCCGAAACAGTGAAGCCCACCGTGTTGACGTAGAAATCGATCATGGCTTCCAGCTCTGTGGTCTGGAACACCACATGTTGCAAGCGGCCGGGCATGCCTTGGCCGGAGGCCTGGAGAGCGGGGTGAGCGACGCCAAATATCGTTTGCCGGCCCTGGGGATCACGGATCAGGAAAGCCCCCGTTTCGAGCAGCGGCGAGTCGACCTCTTCGATGACGCAGCCGTTGCCGAGCAGGCGAACCCGCAGTGATTGCAGTCGAGGCTGACTGCCCAGGTCGAACGCCGCCGCGAGCAGGCCGCTGTGGTCGGCGGGAGACACGAGCATGGCGCGTTGCGGGCCGCTGAGCATCCAGCTGCCATCGGCTTGCGCCTGGCTGTCCATGTCCAGCATCCGTCGATAGAAATCGATTTGCCGTTGCGCGTCCTTGCTCGCCAGGTGCAGGTAGCACAGGCGTGCAGGTGTGGAAGTCTGGAGTGTTTGCATAACCACCTCTGTGCTTGAAGGTTTAATGAAAGACGGGCGCGATGCTCGGCTCGATTGCGCTGCTGTGGGCCACGGCGATGCCGAACAGCGACTGCAACGATTCGGCGGCCCGGGTTTCGGTAGCCTTGTCGAAAATCGCGGCGATATAGCGATCCGGACGCAGCAGCAGGAACGGGTGCGAATCGCCCAGCAGGGTTTTGAGCTGGTCTTCACGGTCCTGGAGCACCGTGCAGCCGGGGATCGACGGCATCGCCTGGACAGACGCGGGCAGGATCAGGATGCGTCTGGCTTCAAGGTGGCTCCAGAGGCCATGCTTGAGTTCATCGATACGCTGGCGGGTCGGGTCGCCGTATTGAATCAAGGCGAAGCCGGCGCCGATGGCGTCATCGAGCAGGCGTTCCTGGCCGTGGGCGTCGGTGAGTATCGGTTGCGGGAACATCTGTCCGCAGGACAACGTGCCTGCTTGCCCCTCGGTCAGCACCAGGCCCCGGGTGAAGCGGGGTTTGGGCTTGAAGCGCATTTGCAGGAAATAATCGCGCAACGGCGGCAACAGGCCGATCAAGGCGAATGCACCACTGATCAGGCGAGCGCGCAGGACGGTGGCCGGTGCCATGACCACGCCGAGGTTCAAGGCCAACTTGATCAAGGCCCATGCATGATCACGACGCTCGCTTTCGTAGGACAGCAGTGCGCTTTCCGCCATTTTTCCCTTCAGCACGCCGACCAGCTTCCAGCCCAGGTTGTGGGCATCGCGCACGCCGCTGTTCATGCCTTGCCCGGCATAGGGCGGGGTCAGGTGCGCGGCGTCGCCGGCGAGAAACACCCGCTGCACCTGCCACCGCTCGGCGACCCGGGCGTGGAAGGTGTAGACCGTCTTGCGCACGATGGAAACCGGCGCGTCTCCCTTGAACGGGCGCAGCAATGCTTGCAGGCAGGTTTCGTCGAGCACCTGTTCGTCCGTTTCATCGGGCTTGAGCAGGAACTCGAATCGGCGCGTACGGTGAGGGCCGGGTACTTCCACCACCGGGCGTCTGGCGTCGCAATACACGCGGGTCTGCCAGAAGGGGTCGTCGTCCTGGTCGGTATCGACCACCAGCCAGCGCGAGGAGAAGCTCGAGCCGACCATCTCGATCCCGAGTTGCTTGCGCACCGGGCTACGGCCGCCGTCGCAGGCCACCAGGTAAGCCGCGTGGACTTCCATCAGTTGCCCATCAGCGTCACGCACCAGCGCGCACACGCCGTGTGGGTCCTGGGTGAATTCCACCAGCTCGTGGCTGAACCGAGCCGTCAGGCTGGCAAAGCGTTCGAGACCTGTCCTGAGGGTGTTTTCAAACAGCGGTTGGCGAAAGGCGTTGCGCTTGGGGAAGCCATACAGCTTGCCGGTCGGCTCGACCTTGCCGAAGCAGCGACCGCCGGGCCGGGTGAAGTAATGCACGCCGTAGCCGGGCACGACATCACGCAGCACGGCGGCATCGAGCCCGATGGCCTGCATGGTGCGCAAGGATTCGTCATCGATTGAAACCGCGCGCGGCTCGGTCACGGTGCCCGGCTTGCGATCGATGATCAGCGTGTCCACATCGGCTTGGCCGAGCAGGTTGGCCAGGGTCAGCCCGGTAGGACCGGCACCGATGACCAGGACCTGGGTATTGATGCGTTTGAGGGTTGTCATTGTTATTCCCTTCCGGATGGCTCAGCCCAGTGGCTTGGCGCGGTTGGCGAGCGCACCCATGCGTTGCGACAGTTCCTGCGCCAGGGCAAGGATCTGCTGCCCTTGTGTCTCCTCCTGGGCACTGTCGCGTTCTCGCACCGGGCGCACGCAACTGATGCTGCCGACGACCTTGCCATCGCCATCGAAGATCGGCGCGGCCAGGCCATAGACGCCCGCGTCGACTTCACCTGCGCTGGCCACATAGCCTTGGCGACGCAGTTGCTGCAGCGAGCGACGAAATGCCTCCCAGGTCTGGCCAAGTTGACTGGCGCGCACTTCATCGGGGTGGTCGAGAAACAGTTGGCTGTGTTGGCGCGAGGTCATGTTGGCGAGGATCGCCTTGGACGTCGCCCCCAGGAACAAAGGCCTGGGCGAGCCACGGGAGTAGCTGACCTCACTGAACAGGTCTCCGTGCTGGTGAATGCACACGACCTGGTCCTTGAACAGCCGGCAGATCAGCCACACCTGATGTTCGCTCCACTGCGGGAAGCTGGGCTCAAGCGATTGTGCGGCGCGTACGAGGGGGTCGCTCAGGCGCAGCTGGCGATCCCAGGTAATGATCCGCGCGCCCAGGGCATAACGCCCGGCTTCGACCTGGAACAACAGGTTGGCCTCGGCCAATTCGCGCACGTAGCGGTAGATCGTCGAACGGGTAAAACCCAAGGCGCCGCCCATGTCGTCCACCGCCCAGATCGGGCTCTGTTCGGTGAACAGGTCGAGTACCCGCAGCATGCGCTCCAGGCTCGAGCCTTTGCTGTCGCCATCCTGCTCGGGCAGGGCGTCAGGGGTGTGTAGGTTTTCCATGCTTATTGCTCGTCCACGATGCTGTTGCGCAGGGTGCCGATTCGAGCGATCTCGATCTCGACTTCGTCGCCCGGTTTCATCCACACCGGCGGCTCGCGGAACGCTCCGACGCCGCCAGTGGTGCCGGTGACAATCACGTCACCGGGGGCCAGTTCGGTGAAGGTGGAGCAGTACTCGATCAGCTGGCGCACATCGAAAATCATGTCGCTGGTGCGGGTGTGCTGCATCACTTCGCCGTTCAGCCGGGTGGTCAATTCCAGGTCCTGCGGGTCGCCGATCTCGTCGCCGGTCACCAGCCAGGGGCCGAAACCACCGGTGTTCGGGAAGTTCTTGCCTGGGACGAACTGAATGGTGTGCTTCTGCCAGTCGCGGACACTGCCGTCGTTGTAGCAGGCATAACCGGCGACGTAGTCCAGCGCGTCGGCAGGTTTGACGTGGCGGGCCGCTTTACCGATCACCACCGCCAGCTCGCCCTCGAAATCAAGCTTGTGGGACGCGGTCGGGCGAACGATGGGTTGCAGGTGGGCGGTCTGGCTGTCGGCGAAGCGGGTAAAGATCATCGGATAGGTCGGCATTTCCCGACCGGTTTCGCGCACGTGAGTGGCGTAGTTGATGCCGATGCACAGCACTTTGCCCGGGTTCGGGATCACCGGCAGGAAGGTCACGTCAGCCAAGGGGATACGCGGCAGGCTTGCCAGGCGCGCAGTGCTCAGTTCGTTCAGGCGGTTATGACCGATGGCCTGTTTGAGATCGCTGCCAAGGGTTGGCTTGAGCGATTCCAGGTCGATGATTTGATCACCTTCGACCACACCGTAGCTGCTACGGCCTTGGACAATAAAACTTGCGAGTTTCATGGAGGCTCCTGGAGAGAGGAAGGGTGCAATGAGGGTTAATCTAGTCTTGCTATAAAATCCTGTAAAGTAGGATTTATACAAAAATCCTAAAATATGGAATTTATGTATTTTTTGGCGCGACTGTCCCTTTGGCGGACCTGGGGAGCAAGGGGAGGTGCGAAAAGGGCTCTAAACCTGTGGGAGCGAGCTTGCTCGCGATGAGGCCAGCCAGTTCAATACTCATGTAACTGAACCGCCGCCATCGCGAGCAAGCTCGCTCCCACAGGGATTGTGCTTAATTGACGGGCATCAGGACCCGATGCCAATCAATCGATTGGTGCCCAGCAGCCATGCAGCGACATGCGCATCCGGAAGGGAATCCTGATGCGGGCAATGGGCCCGCTGGCCATGTCACGGGTGTCCAGCACAACCAGCTCACTGCGTCCCTCTGCGATGAGGTTGAGCAGGGCTACGACGTAGCCATCGGCTTCCTCTGCATCCGCCGAGCGCGGTATGAAGATGGGTTCCTGGAAGCATCCGCTGTCGCCGGGAAACCAGGCGTCGGTGCGGCCTGTCTGCAGGTCCAGGTGCGCCAGCAGGTTGAAAAACTGGAAGGGGATTGGCCCATTCGCCGGGTTGTAGGGGCGCTCAGGATCGAAGGCGAGCAGGAAACCATGCTGGTACTTTCGACCGATGTAGCGATCATCACACCGTGGGAACTCGCAGGGATATTCCGTCAGTGGCTGCGGTTGAACGTCCTCCTGCGCGCCATTCAGGTCGAAGGTCCAGCGCATCAGGCTGGCGGCCAGGGTTTCAGGCGGTGGTACGTAGCCGTCGGCCTGGGGGAAGAAGTAGAAGATATTCCCGCCGGTGACCGGCATGTCCACATACACCTTGTCGTCCTCATCGAACGCATTGAGCGTATGCCCCTGGAAACCGTCCTTGGGCCCCTTGAACCAACGCACATCTTGCCCACGCCCGTTGCGCGGCACGATGGCGAACAGCTGGGGCAGGTCGGGTTGCCACTGGAAATGCGGCCCGCCGTTTTTCATGCGATCGACGTCAACCGTCAACGGAATCAACGGGAACACGACGTAGCGTTCGGTCACCGCGAAATCGTGCACCATGGCCGCATAAGGCGCCTGGAACCAGATCTCGTGCAGCAGCTTTCCGTCCGGCGAGATTTCGAAATAGGCCAGGTCGGGCGTGCCGTCGCCTTTGGCCTCATAACTGCAGGCCAGCAGGTTGCCTGTCACCGGATCGAGCTTGGGGTGGGCGGTGAACGTCGCAGCTTTGATCTGCCCATCAAAGCTCCATTCGCCGAGGGTCTCCAGGGTTTCGAGATCCATCGCCCAAGGCAGGGCATCTTCCTTGAGCGCCAACAGGACGCCGTTGTGGGGGATGACGGTGGTGTTGGCGGTGGTGTTGTTTTTCGCCGCGAGGGGGTCATTGGTGTAGACGTTTCGATAGACGCCGTTGAGCGAACGCCCTTCACGGCGCTGGGCCAGCAGGCGATCGGTCTTCACGTAGCGGCGTCGCATCGAGACTTTGCCATTGGCAAAGTTGAAGCGGCTAACCATGCCGTCGCCGTTGAAGAAAATGTCGTTACCCAGCATGGGAGGGTACTGCGGGTCTGGCGCCACCTGATAAAAAGTCCCACAGATCGAAGCGGGCAGGATGCCTTCGATCTCAAGATCGAACACCTCTGCTTCCATGCGGCTGGGCGTATAGAGAGCGCCGGAAAATTCAGGGGTTTGAGGGAATGGAATACTCATCGGGCAATCTCGTCAATGTGCGGGTTCGTTCATGTTCAGGCCGATTGCGGGGACATCGCCGGCCCGGAAGGTTTCACGCCGCGGCGAAAGCGTGCAACGACCAGGCACGAGATCACCAAGGCTAGCAGATAGGCTGAGGCGGCCAGCCATCCGACCGCGCGCAAGTGTCCCTCGCCCACGACCAGTGCGGCGCCAAACGGGCCGAGTCCCTGGCCGATGAAAATCGCAGCGTTACCCAGGCCTGCCAGTCGGCCGGAAGGGTCCAGTTCCGCCGCCATGGAAAGCAGGTAGGGCAGGCTGAAAAACCAGACCATATGGATCAGGCAGGCCGTGGTGATAAAGGCAACGGGGCTGGTGCCATAGACCATGATCAAAGTCGCCAGCAATGCCGTGCCGAAGCTCAACAGTTGTGGAAACAGCAGGCCCAGGCGCCGTCCGATCAGCCCGGCCAGCCCGGCGCCTAGGGCACCGGCAAGGATGCTGCCGCCGAGGATTCCGCCAATCTGCTGGGGCTCCAGGCCGATGCTCTTGCCGATGCGTTCCTGGTACACCCACAGGGCGGAGTGGCCGAAGAACAGCAGGGCAAACAGCAGGATCAACAGCACGGCAGTGAGACCAAATGGCTGGATCGAGCCATTGGCCGCGCGATGGGCGTCCGGGTAGCGCTTGGGCACTCTCCAGCAACCCAGCGCCGCGAGCACGCTGGTGATCGCCAACAGGGAAAACGCGCCATTCACGCCAAATGCTTGAAGGACCAGCGGCATGGAGGTCACCAGCAGCATGCCCCACAGCAGGTTGCCGATGTTGATGATCGCGAAAGTCGCGTCCTTGGACGTGCGCAGCGCTGCGGTGGCATAGACAACCGCCATGACCGCGCCGCCGCTGGCGCCGCAGATCATCCTGGAAATGACCAGTCCGGCCTGGCTGTGCAGTTGTGTGCTGGCCAGGTTACCCAATGCCAGGATCAACAAGGCCACCAGGGCGAAGCGACGGCGGTCGACGCTCGCCATGAACAGGGCGCAGACCCCGCAAGCGATGGCCATCGCCATGAGTTCAGCGGCGAAAAGAGCGCCGATTGCATTGAGCGGCAGGCCGAGTTGGTCGATCAAGGCACCGCCCAGGATCGGCTGGATCTGTAGAGTCCCCAGGGAAATGACCATCATCAGGCAGATGGCGCCCAGTGATTTTTTGCTGTCGATGGAGTCGAGTGCGTTCATGAAGCATCACCTCAGGTAAAGAGCCCGCTCATGCGTGAGCCGGCCTACACGTCAATCAGAACTTGTGGACGTAGCGAACCTGCACCTGGTAATCCGCTCGGGAGCGGTTCTCGACGCCGGTTTCTTTATAGGTGTTGAGCCAGAAGGCTTTGTCTTCGGTGATTTTCCAGAACAGACCCGGGCCAAAGCCCAGCACCTTTTCCCGGGAGTCGGTCAGGGTGTTGCCGTTGACCTTGTCATCCGAGATCTGCCGGAAGTAGTAGCCGTTGATGCCCACCGAGACTTTCGGAAACACTTCGTACGAGGCGGTGAAGTTGGCCCATGCCGACTGTCCTGACTGGGTGTCGCGCACCGCTTGCCCTTCAAAGAACTGCTGCGAACTGCTCGCCGGATCGTCGTTCTTGAAGTTGTACAGATAGTTCAGTCTCCAGCTCACTTCCCAACGGGGTGCCGGCATCCAGGTCGCTGCCCAGTAGGGGTTCAGGGAGAAGTGGTTGGAGCCAGGGTTCAGGTCTTTGTCTTTGTCGTACTTGCCCGTTGGCAGGATGGTGTCGAAGGCCATGCGCTGCACGAAAACCGGCCGGCCGCTGGCGTCGACGATCGGATCGAACTGGACCTGTGGCCCGACCGTGACATCGCCCAGGCCGGTAGCGTTGTCCTTGAGCTTGGCACCGTTGTCACCGAAGTCGCCGTCCAGGGAGACGACGGGGACCAGCAGGCTCCACCCCAGGTGCGCCCCTCCCGCGAAGGTGTCGGGGGAGTAGTAGCTCAGCTGATTGATCATCGTGATGACGTTGATCTTCGGGTCATCGAAGGCGCCGTTTTTCTTGCCGCCGTTGGTCCTGATGCTGCTGGCGGTGCTGAACTTCAGGTAGGTCTGGTGAGTCAGCCCGGGTGGCCCCGCAAACCCGTCGTAGAAGCTGGTGCCGCCCAGGTTGATACCGCTGGGTTGGCTTACGGAAGGTGGAGGAGGGCCGTCGGCTGCATGGGCGGCAAATGACGCGAAGCTGAGTGCCAGGCACGCTGGCAGGGATTTGGTCAGGCTCATTGAAGTGGCTCTATTCTTGGAATTGTGAGCGGGGGAATGTCCCCTGGCACTTCGACTTTAAGTCCCGGTGTTGGGTGATGCTTGAGCGCAACGGCCAGAGTTGACTGGGAGCGCCATGAACCCGGAGAAACGCGAGCGAACTGCTCAGCCGCCAGCGCCAACGGCGCGCCAGGCGGCCTCGGCCAGTTGCTGCCGGTAGAGTTCAGGGCTGCGTTTGACTCGGGCCGAGAGCCAGGCGCGGCAATAGCTCTCCGCTGAACCGATGATCAGTGACGGGATCAGTTCAAAAGGCAGGTCCTGCAAATCCTGCTGGTGGGCAGGGTCGCTGAACCATTGCTTGAGCGCGGCGTTCCTGGCGACATTCGCCTCGGCGAGCCGCTCGTTGAAGCTGCTGCGTGCGACCGCAAAGCGAGCCTGGTACTGGAACCGCGCCCAATCGGGTTGGCTGACCACCCAATCCACGTAGCTGAACACCAAGGCGTGGACCCATTCCCTGGTTGACGTGACAGCGCCGAGGTAGCTGTCCCTGAGCCGTGCCTGGTCATCCAGGGCGGTCATGTACAACGCCGCGACCAAGCCTTCCTTGTTATCGAAATGGTGATAGATCGCTCCCACGCTCATCTGGCTTTCGGCCCGGATGATGTCGATGGTGGTTGCTTCTATGCCCTGTTGGTTAAACAGCGCCAGGGCACATCGGAGAATGTGCCGCTTGGACTCGGCACGGCGCCCTGGGTAGCAACGCTCGAGGAGATCGACAGGTTCCATTTTTCGGCCCAGGCAAAAAGGGGCCATGGTAATTGAAACGACGGCCAGGCACGAGCGATTGACAGGGCGGACATTTACAGAATATTGTTCTGTAACAGAGCAATATTCTGTAAAGGAATGATGTTCTGTCCGTGACTTCAATCCACCTGACCAGAGATCCCCCATGAGCCAGACTCTCAGCATGTACCAAAGCGTTGGCCCGTCCGCTTTCAGCAATATGGCCTGCCAGATGGCACCGTATTTCGGCACCATCAACCCGGAAATTTCTGTGTTGACCCCCGGTCGCGGTGAAGTGAAGGTGCCGTTTCGCAAGGAAATCACCAATCACCTGGCGTCCGTTCACGCGATCGCGTTGTGCAACGCGGCAGAACTGGCGGGCGGGATGATGACCGAGGTGTCCATCCCCAGCGGCGCGCGCTGGATTCCCAAAGGCATGACCGTCGAGTACTTGGCCAAGGCCAAGACCTCCATCCATGCGATTGCCGACGGTAGCGAAATCGACTGGCAGACTTCGGGCGACAAGATTGTCCCGGTCGAGATCTTCGACGAGGCTGGGGTGAAGGTCTTCACGGCGCGCATCACCATGAATGTGAAAATCGGCTAGGTCGCCAGGCCCATCAAACGTCGACTGTCTCCGCCAGATGCGCCATCAGCCACTGGCGGAAGAGGTTGACGCTTTGTCTGTTTGGGGCCCGGCCTTGAGGTTCCAGCAGGCAGAACTGCGCATCGGTGCGCAGGATGGCTTGCGTCGGCCGCACCAGGTTGCCGGTTTGCAAGTGATTGCTGAGCAGGCCCGACCAGGCCAAGGCAATCCCCTGGCCAGCCAGCGCCGACTGGATCAACATGGAGTAGCTGTTGATATTGATGCGCCGTCGAGGTTCTGGCGCCTGGTAACCAAGGCGTTGGAACCAATCCTTCCAGCCAATCCAGTCGCGGTGCTGGTCTTCCAGCCATAACCAGGTGCATCCGCCCAACTGCTTCAGCGTCTCGATCCCTGGATGCTGCGCCAGATAGGCAGGGCTGCATACCGGGAAAATCTCTTCGTTGAATAACGGCGTGACTTTCATGTTTTTCGGCGGTGTGCTGCAGTAATACAGCGCCAGGTCACAGTCCAGCCGGGAAAAATCACTGACTTGATCCGTCGCGATGATGCGCAGGTCAATCTCTTCATTCTGGCGCTGGAACTCCGACACCAGCGGCAGCAGCCACAATGAGGCCATCGCCGTACTGGTGACGACAGTGACCTGCTGCGCGCCTTGCCAATGGCGTATTCCCGCCGTGGCCTGGGCGATCTGTTGCAGCGTATCGCGCACGCTTTCGTAATACTGGCTACCGGTGGCGGTGAGGTTGATTTCGCGGGTCGTGCGGGTGAACAGCGCCGTGCCCAGGTAGTCTTCGAGCAAGCGCACCTGGCGGCTGATTGCGCCTTGGGTGACGTTCAGTTCGCGTGCCGCCACGGTGAAGCTCAAGTGGCGGGCGGCGGCCTCGAATGCCACCAGGCTGTTGAGGGGCGGCAAGGGTTGCAGTTTCATCAGGCTGGGCCACTGTCTTATTAGGGTAAGCGCACGGAGATTGTGCAGAAGCCAGTGTGCAGTGACTACCTTATTCGCGATGCAAGGCTAAAGATCAAGGACCAGGTCAGAAGTGGGCTTGCTGCAGCACAGCAAACGCAGGCCTTTGTCGATTTCCCGTTGCCGGATACCGCCGTTGTGATTCATCTCGACCGTACCCTGTAGCAGGGCGGTCTTGCAGGTGCCGCAAACGCCCTGGCTGCAGGAGGAGGGCACGATTGCCCCGGCCTTTTTTGCGGCGCTCAGCACGGTCTGATTGCCCGGCATGCTGAACGTCTTCCCCGAGCGCGACAAGGTTACCGTGAACACCTCCTGCTGATCGAGGGAAGGGGCTTGCTCGAGCAACGGTTCCTCGTTCAGTGCGCTGATGTCGAAGCTTTCCTGATGATAGTGGGCGAAATCGAACGCCGCTTCCCTGAGCAGCGACTTGACCGCTTCCATGTAGCCCTGGGGACCACAGGTAAAGATTTCCCGTTCCTTGTAGTCCGGCACTTGCTGGCTCAGCAACGGCAAATCGAGCCGGCCTATCGGTTGCTGCCATTGAGCGGTGTCGCCAAGTCCTTCGCACACACTGATGACCCGCAGTCCCGGCATGGCGGCCTGCATGCGCGTCAATTCTGCGTGGAAGATGATATCGGCAGGAGTACGCGCGCTGTGTACGAAGACAATGTCGAGGTTGCCGGCCATGTCGCAGGCGGCCCGGGTCATCGACATCAGGGGCGTTACACCCGAGCCGGCCGACAGGTACAACAACTTGGTCGCAGGATGGCCGACCGGTGTAAAGCTGCCCGCCGGACCGGACGCCTTCAGGCTGTCGCCGGGCTTGAGGTGGTCATGCAGCCAGTTCGATACCGCGCCCCCCGGCACACGTTTGACGGTAATGGAAAACGCAAAGGGCCGGGTCGGGGAGGACGACAGGGTGTAGCAGCGGAAGAGGGTCTGCCCGCCAATGACCGGTGAGATCGTGATGAATTGACCGGGTTCGAAACTCAGTGCGCTGAAGTCCGCACAACGAAAAATGAAGGTTTTTACGTCATGGGTTTCCTGGCGCACAGCGCAGCATTGCAGGGTTTTCTGTTCCCCGCTGTGCCATTGCGAGCCGAACGTGCCCCAGGTGGTCGGATCGGTAAAGCGCTGGACCGCGCTGGTGTTTCCAGGACCCGTCAGGTTTTCGTAAGTCGTCATGTTCATTCCTCACACGCCGTGGGCGGCCAGACGCGCCGCGTACCAGCGCGAGAACTGGTCGACATAGGTTTCGGTAAAGGCCGAGAACGGCCCGGGCGTGTAGGCGGGATCCTGGGTGCCGCTGTGGGTGATGCCGACGAGGCTGGCGTCTTGCAGGTTGGTCGCCGCCCAGACTTCGGTCAGCTTATCCACCTGGTAGTCGACGCCTTCGACGGCATCGGCATGAACCAGCCATTTGGTGCGCACCAGGGTTTTATCGGGTGCCAGCGGGATGATGTAGGAGACTACGGCGTGATCGCTCATGACATGGGTCCAGGAGTTGTGCGTCCAAAGATGCACGTCGCCCAAGTCGCGGCGGGTGAGGTCGCCAAACAGCCGGGTGCACGCCACGCGGGTGTCCAGGGTCTGGGATTCGCCGTTGCCGGCAATGGCCAGTCGCTGCGAGCGGAATTGGGTCACGGCGTCTTCACCCAGGTGTTCGACGGCATCGCAGATATAGCCTTCGCGCTCCCAGTTGGCCTTGGTGTCGGCATTGCGGCGGTGATATTCGGCCAGTGCCTGAAGTGAATCCTCGCCCAGCCCATCGGTGCAGAAACCGAAATCTTCGGGCAGGAAAGAAGCGGTCAATTCCGGGTGGGTGGCGGCGCAGTGATAACACTCGCGGTTATTCTCGATCACTAGTTTCCAATTGCCGTTCTCGATGATTTCCGATTCGTAGGCGATCTTTGAGTGGGCGATGTCGTATTGGGCGAAACGCGGCGTCATGACCTGGTCAAGGTACAGGATGTCTTCTGGTGGTTCGTCGCCGAGGCAGACGAAGACATGGGTGCCGATGACCCGGGTGTGCACAGGGATCAGGCTTTTGCATTTAGGGTCGAAGTCCTTGCCCATGTGTGCCGCATGTTTCAGGCTGCCATCCAGGTCGTAGCTCCACTGGTGGTAGGGGCAGACCAGCATGCCCACCGTCGACTTGCCGGCCTGTTTCAGGCGAGCCCCGCGGTGACGGCAGACATTGCGAAACGCTTGCACGTGCTCGTCATCGTCGCGTACCAGGAGGATGGAGGATTTGCCAATATCAAGGGTCGAGACATCACCGGGTTCGGGGACATCGCTGGTGACGCCCACCAGAATCCAATGTTTGGTGAAGAAGACCTCGACATCGGTTTCAAAAATATCCTGGCGACCAAACAAACCGCCTGGCATGCCATGGCCGGGCGTGCGGTCGGCCAGGAGTTCACGATGGGTCTTCACGGCATTGATTGTCATTATAGGTCTCGCTCACATTCAAATTGATCAGGCGGCGAGTACAGTTTGGAAAGGTGGAATAAGACCGTCAACGCGCTTTATTTTCACGCTCGCATAACTTTGCGTTATGCCTGAAAGTTGACTTTAACTTGTTGATTATCAGTGAGTTAGATAACTGTCATCGCGCAACCAATCGACCAGTGCCTGGGTAATGGGCTCAAGTTTTCGACCGCTCGGAATCACCAGGTAATAAGCGTCTTTTGGCTTGACCACGTAGGGCGTGATTCTGATCAGTTCGCCACTGTTGAGACGGTGCGCGATCAGCCGACTCCATCCCAGTGCAATGCCGTGGCCTTGAATGGCCGCCTGGATCGCATCGTTGTAGGAACTGCAGCGAAATGAATAATTGAGCTTGGGGCGCATATCGCCCAGTTCCCGGCACCAACGGTTCCAGGTCATCCAGCCTTCAAGGGTGGAATCTGAGTCAATCAGCGCCGTGTCCAGAAAATCGGTAATGGATGAAGGTGCCGGGTTGGCGGCGAGCCAGGCCGGCGAGCAAACGGGAAACACTTCTTCATCGAACAGGAAGACCGAGCTGCCATCCTCCCATTTTCCATTGCCGAAACGGATGGCCAGGTCGACGTCATCCCGATAAGAACTTGGCGAGACCTGCTGCGTCATCAGGCGCAATTTCAACTTCGGTTGCAGGGTGCGCAGAGCGATCAATCTGGGGAGTATTCTCAAGTGAGAGAACGCCTCCGTGCAGGCGATGGTGATCTCCTGCTCACCAATGCCCTCGGCAATTTTGTCGAAGACACTGGCCATGCGATGAATGGACTCAGCGACGACCAGATGCAGGATATAGCCTTCGTGAGTCAGCTTGATCGCCCGATGAAGCCGATGGAACAGCTTGGTCCCCAGGGTATCTTCCAACAACCGGATTTGTTTGCTGACGGCCGCCTGGGTCACGCCCAGCTCTTGGGCGGCCAGGGTGAAACTGGCCAATCGCGCCACGGCTTCGAATTCCAGCAACGCCGTCATCGACGGTATCAACCGCCGATAGCCCTTGACCTTTTTATCGATATCGCTGGGTTGCATAGGTGCGTTCCGACGTCGTTGCCTGGTGAATCAAGCCACCGAAGATTCTCTTGCGGGTTCAGAAGGCGCGGGCTGTGACAGGTTATGTCCCAGCAGTGCCCGATACAGTTCACCGTCGCCCAATATGCCCAGGACAGTACCGGCCTCGTTCTGCACGATCAGTGGATGGCCCGTTTCATAGCGAATCTGCAGGGCGTCGCGCATGGTAGTCGTCGACGGTACGCAAGTGGGCTGTCGAGCCAGGGTCTCGATTGGCTGGGGCGGATTCCATGGTTGGACGTGCGCCGCCGTGGCGCCTTTTCGAAGGCTGGTCAAATGACCCTGCGGGTTCACCACCATCCACAGGTTTTGAGCTGTATCCAGGCAATATTCGTCGCGGACGAAAATGCACTGGTCCAGCGGGGTCATCAAACTTTTCGCACACAGCACATTCAACGGGTTGGTGTGGGCGACGAAGTTACGCACGTAGTCGTCAGCCGGGTTCAGCACGATCTCCTCGGGTTTGCTGTACTGGATGATTTTGCCGTCTTTCATGATGGCGATGCGCGTGCCCAGCTTCAGGGCTTCGTCCAGGTCATGGCTGACGAATACGATGGTCTTGTGCAGCTTGCGCTGCAGATCGAGCAACTCATCTTGCAGGCCTTGGCGGATCAACGGGTCGAGGGCGGAGAAGGGTTCGTCCATCAGCAGGATGTCGGCGTCCATCGCCAGGGCGCGGGCCAGGCCGACCCGTTGCTGCATGCCACCGGACAACTCGTCGGGCTTCTTGTTGCGCCATTGGGTCAGGCCCACCAGCTCCAGCTTCTCATCCACCAGCTTGCGGAGTTCTCTCTCAGGACGGCCCTGCATTTCCAGGCCGAAGCTGATGTTCTCGCGCACCGTCAACCAGGGCATCAGGGCGAACTTCTGGAACACCATGGCGATGCGCTGGGTGCGCATCATCTTCAGTTCGGCGGGGGTACAGGAGGCGATGTCGATCTGCCGGCCTTCATGTTCGACGAACAGCTTGCCGCGGCTGACGGTGTTCAAGCCATTGATGCAGCGCAACAGGCTGGATTTACCGGAGCCGGACAGGCCCATGAGCACACAGATCTCGCCTTTGTTGATCTCCAGGTTGGCTTTCTCCACGCCAACGATCAAACCGGTTTTCTGAAGAATCTCCGGGCGGGAAAAACCTTTGTCGAGTAGATCCAGGGCGGGCTTCGGACGGGCAGAGAAGATGACGTCAACGTCTTCAAAACGGATGATGCTCATGCGTCACCTCTTTTCACGGCTTCACGTTGTTTGCAGATTCGGTCGAGGATGATGGCCAGCAGCACGATCGCCAGGCCGGCTTCAAAACCCATCGAGATATCGGCGGTATTGAGTGCGTTGACCACGGGTTTGCCCAGACCATCGGCGCCCACCAGTGCGGCGATCACCACCATCGACAACGACAGCATGATGCACTGGGTGATGCCGGCCGCGATGCTCGGCATCGCATGGGGCAGTTCAATGCGCGACAGGAGCTGGCGACGGGAGCAGCCGAAGGCTTTGCCAGCGTCCATCAGTTCGTCCGGTACGTCGCGGATGCCCAGGTAGGTCAGGCGGATGGGCGCGGCAATCGCGAACACCACCGTGGAAATCAGGCCTGGGACTACCCCCAGGCCGAAAAGTGTCAGGGTCGGGATCAGGTACACGAAGGTGGGCACGGTCTGCATCAGGTCGAGCACCGGCCGCAAGGCTGCATAGAACCATGGTCGATGGGCTGCAACGATGCCCAACGGTACACCGATGACCACGCAGACAAGTGTGGCGAAGGTCACTTGGGCGAGGGTCTCCATGGTCTCCTGCCAGTAACCGAGATTGAATATCAGCAGGAAGGAGAGGGTGACAAAGAGGGTGAGACTGGCCTTGCGTTGGATGTAATAGGCAAGCAGCGCAAATACAGCGATCAACGCCAAGGGGTTGAACCAGAGGAGTGCGCTGGTAAACGCGGAGATGACGCCCGACAGCGACAGCGATATGGCGTCGAAAACTCCAGCACCATATTGTGTCAACCATTCGACATACCGGGCGATATGTTCACCCAGTGGAAGCTTTTCTTGTGTAATCCACATATCACTAATCCGGCTGATGGAAAGAAACAGCACGCCAGCAACCGCCCGGGCGCAGCTCCGTGTGCCAGGTTCCAGGCAACACAAAACGACTGCGCGAGGCGTCGCGTGAGCAGTTATCGAAGTTTGGGCAGGGGATGAGTAACGGAAGACGCGTGTATCAAAGCCAGTCGCCCCGGCATTCTTTGGCCGGGTGTCGAGTGTCCTTCAGAGGTGTGCACTGCAAGATTCATGATGGCGGCTCGTTGTTGTTTTGGTTTGGAGTCCGTTGCCTGTGGAAGATAGTTATCCAAGTGCCTTTTGCTGACAAACCATTTTATGTCAGTGTCTCATGAGTTTTGATCATTAATTGTTCACCACTTCTCGGGCGAAAAAGTCAATCAAATGTACTCAGGTGTACATTCGACGGTCATCCGAGTACATTCACGTTACGCATTATTTTAAAGAAGGTAAGCAAAGATGCCCCAGGTAGGGAAGGCACGCGGCAAGGCCCAGGACGCAGGCTGGCGGGGCTCGCCGGAGGGCTGGCTGGAAGCGGCCTACGAGGCCCTGAAGGAATCGGGCATCGATGCTGTTCGAGTCATGCCGCTGGCCAAGCGCCTGGGCTTGTCACGCACCAGCTTCTACTGGTTCTTCGAGGATCGCGAGCAACTGCTGGCGGCGTTGCTGTCGCGTTGGCGAGAGACCAATACGGGGGGCTTGATCCGGCAATGTGAAAGCTATGCCGAAAGCATCTCCGAGGCGATCCTGAATGTGTTCGAGTGCTGGCTCAACCCACAATTGTTCGACTCGCAGTTCGAGTTTGCCGTGCGCAGCTGGGCGCTGCAGTCCGCTGAAGTGGCCCAGGAGGTCGCTGCGGTAGACGAGCAGCGAATGAACGCCCTGGCGAACATGTTCAAGCGCTTTGGTTATGACAGCCAGGGAGCTGATACCCGGGCCCGAACGATTTATCTGACTCAAATCGGCTATATCACCATGAATACGAGTGAGCTGATCACCGTGCGTTTCCAGCGCATCCCTCATTACGTGAGCATCTTCACCGGCAAAGTCCCCAAGCAGCGTGAGCTGGATCGTTTCTATGGGAAGTTCGGCTATGCCGAAAAAGAGCCCGGGGTCTTTGTTCCGTTGACGGACACTTTCGAAGGCAACGGCGATGACCAATGAGACCGTGGGGATCATTGGCGGAACCGGCTGGTTGGGCGGCGCGATTGCCAAGGCCGTCCTGGCAAAGGGACTGGTGCCGGCGGGAAACCTGATCATCTCCAATCGTTCGGGAAACCACCCGTTGGTCCAACAAGGTGCCAGTCTGGTCACGAACAACCAGGACCTGGTGGATCGCAGCGTCGTCGTGATCATCGCGGTTCGCCCCGAGCAGTTCGCCAGCTTGAACATCAATGCGACGGGCAAAACCGTGATCTCCTTGATGGCCGGCATCACGGCACAGGCAATTGCTACACAGACCATGGCGTCGGCAGTCGTACGGGCGATGCCCAATGCGGCGGTGGAAATCGAGCAGTCCTTTACGCCCTGGTATTGTTCGGGCGGGGTAGAGGCGACGACGAAAATCCTGGTGCAGCGCTTGTTTGAGTGTGTGGGCACCGCTGCTGAAGTCCAGGAAGAAGACTTCATCGATTACCTCTCTGCACTCTCAGGCACCGGCCCGGCCTTTCCGGCCTTGTTGATGACGGCGCTGGCCAATCAGGCGATGCTGGCCGGTATACCTGGTGATATCGCGCAGCTTGCCGCGAAAAACGTCGTGGTCCACAGCAGCCAGCTGCTGGCCAACCGTGATGCCCAGCAGATGATCGACGCCTTGGTGGCCTACCGCGGTGTAACGGCCGCCGCCTTGCAGGCGATGACCCAGGGGTATTTCGAAGAGCAGATTGGAAGGGCGCTGCAAGCAGGTGCCGCGGTGGCCCGCACGGGGCTTCAAGCCTGATAAAACGATCGGGGTCGGGTAACGGCCACCACCGCATCGCGAGCAGGCTCGCTCCCACATTCGATCTTCAGCGGACACAACATCCATGCCCAACACAAACCCTTTGTGGGAGCGGGCTTGCTCGCGAAGAGGCCAGCACATCCAACATATTCATTGACTGTGACACCGCTTTCGCGAGCAACCCCACCCCCAGATAAAAAACGGCACTCCCCCAAAAACGAAAGGCGCCGTTTTCCTCAAGCCAACCTCAAATCCTATTCAGCCTTGAAGCAATACACCGCCAGCTTGTTCCCATCCAGATCCCGAGCATAAGCCGCATAGGCATTGTCCGCCCAGCCACGCGGGCCTGGCAGGCCTTCACATACGCCACCGTTCGCCAATGCAGCCGTATGGAACGCCAGAACCGCAGCACGGTTCGGTGCCTCGAAGCTCACCGTAACACCGTTACCAATGGTCGCCGGACTGCCATTGGCCGGGTTGAGTACAAAGAACGAAGGCTTATCGACGCCCCAGATGGAACCGGCCTCGTTGAGATCGGCAACACGCTTGAGGCCGATCTCTTTCAAGGTGGCATCATAAAACGCACGTGCTTTTGCCAGGTTGTTGGTGCCGACGGTGACATGGGTAAAAACAGACATCTTGGTTTCCTTTCTATGGGTAGTTGGACGATCGACCGGCGCTCAGAAATGAATGACGGTGCGAATGCTTTGCCCGCTGTGCATCAACTCGAAGGCGTCGTTGATCTTGTCCAGGGGCATGTTGTGGGTGATGAAGGTTTCCAGCGGGATTTCCCCGCGGCTGGCCTTCTCTACATAACTGGGAAGCTCGGTGCGGCCCTTCACGCCGCCGAAGGCGCTGCCGCGCCATACGCGACCGGTGACAAGCTGGAACGGGCGGGTGCTGATTTCCTGGCCGGCACCGGCCACACCGATGATGATCGACTCGCCCCAACCCTTGTGGCAGCACTCCAGCGCCGCGCGCATCAGTTGCACATTGCCGACGCATTCGAAGGAGTAATCCACGCCACCGTCGGTGAGTTCGACGATGACGTCCTGGATGGGGCGGTCATCGTCCTTGGGGTTGATGAAGTCCGTTGCGCCCAATGACAGGGCAACGTCGCGCTTGGCTGGGTTGATATCGATGGCCAGGATGCGTCCGGCATTGGCCATCTTTGCACCGATGATCGCGGCCAGGCCGATACCGCCCAACCCGAAGATCGCCACGCTGGCACCGGCTTCGACTTTTGCCGTGTTGAGTACCGCGCCAATCCCCGTGGTCACCCCGCAGCCGAGCAGGCAAACCTGATCCAGCGGCGCGTCTTTTGAAATCTTCGCCAGGGAAATTTCCGGCAGCACCGTGTATTCGGAAAAAGTCGAGCAGCCCATGTAATGGAACAGCGGTTGGCCTTCATAGGAAAAACGCGAGGTGCCATCGGGCATCAAGCCTTTGCCCTGGGTGGCCCTGACGGCCTGGCAGAGGTTGGTCTTGTCGGATAGGCAGAATTTGCACTGCCGACATTCAGCGGTGTAGAGCGGGATCACATGGTCGCCGACTTGCAGCGACGTCACGCCTTCGCCGATGGACTCGACGACACCACCACCTTCATGCCCCAGCACCGTGGGGAAAATGCCTTCGGGATCGCTGCCCGAAAGGGTGAAAGCGTCGGTATGGCAAACGCCAGTGGCGATGATGCGAACCCGGACTTCACCGGCCTTGGGCGGCGCCACATCGATGGTGACCAACCGCAACGGTTCATTGGGCGCGAATGCGACCGCAGCCCTTGATTTCAAGGTCTGTGCTGACATGGAAGAGCCTCGTGTCGAATAGGAAAAATGGCCCCTGATCCAGGATCAGGGGCATGACTTCAGATGTCCTTGACCAGTCGCAGCGCATCGTAGATGGCTGCGTGGGTATTGCGCGCCGACACCGCGTCGCCGATCCGGAACAACTGGAAACGGCCCTGCGGGTTGGTCACGATATTCTGGGTTTTGCCGGCGATCAGATCGTGTTGTTCCACCGCGCCGTTATTACTCGAATGCGAGCGCAGTTCGAAGTACAAATCGTCCAGGGGCAGGGTGCCGTGGTTGACCACCACCTGATCGACCACGCGCTGCTTGTGCACCTGGCCGTAATCGCTGCCGAAGTTGGCCACCAACTGACCGTCGCGCTTCTCCACGGAGTCGACCCGATAGGTGACCGTGAAGGTGACGTTCAGGTCTTGCAGGCTGCGCATGTAAGGCACCAGGTTCATCGCCATCACCTCCGGCGCAAACGACCGGTCCGGCGTGACGATCTCCAGTTTTGCACCGCTGTTGGCGATGACCTCGGCCGCCTGCAACGCCGCATGGTCGCCGGCGTCGTCGAAGATCAGCACGTTCTGGCCGGGCTTGACGTCGCCGGAAATGATGTCCCAGGTCGACACCACCAGTTCATTGCCGTGCTTGAGCACCTCGGTATGGGGCAAACCGCCGGTGGCGACGATCACCACGTCCGGCGCCTCGGCCATGACGGTCTCGGCTTCGGCCCAGGTGTTGAAATGGAACTTCACGCCCAGCCGTTCGCATTGCGCCATGCGCCAGTCGATGATGCTGATCATTTCGCGGCGACGCTCGCTCTGGGCAGTCAGGCGGATCTGCCCACCGGGCTGATCCGCCACTTCGAACACCGTGACGTCGTGGCCACGTTCGCCGGCCACCCGTGCCGCCTCCAGGCCCGCCGGGCCGGTGCCGATCACCACCACCTTGCGCTTGACAGCCGCCTTGGGGATTTCGTGGGGCATGGTGGTTTCGCGGCCAGTGGCGGCGTTGTGGATGCAATACGCAGCTCCGCCCTGATAGATGCGGTCCAGGCAATAGTTGGCGCCGACGCAGGGACGGATTTCTTCTTCGCGCTTTTCGATGATCTTGCGCACGATGTGCGGGTCGGTCATGTGCGCGCGTGTCATGCCGATCATGTCCACCTTGCCGGAGGCGATGGCGTGTCGCGCCGTGGCGACGTCCGGGATCTTGGCAGCATGGAACGTCGGGAAACCGGTGGCCGAACGAATCTCGCCGGCGAAATCCAGGTGCGGCGAGTTGCGCATGCCCTGGATCGGAATCACGTCGGTGAGGCCGGCATCGGTATCGATGTGTCCGCGAACGACGTTGAGGAAGTCCACCAGCCCACTGTCCTTGAGCATGTGGGAGATCTGCAGGCCATCGCTGGCACCGAAGCCGCCGGGCAGGTCTTCATCGCCGGTGTAGCGCACCCCGAGCAGGAAATCCTCGCCACAACGCTGGCGAATGCCGCGTAACACATCAAAAGTGAAGCGCATCCGGTTTTCCAGCGAACCACCGTAGGGCCCGTCGAGATCGTTGGTCAGTGGCGACCAGAACTGATCCATGAGGTGCCCGTAGGCCTGCAATTCCAACCCATCGAGACCGGCGGCCTTCATGCGCTCGGCGGCGTCCACGTAATCCTTGATGATCCGGTCGATGTCCCATTCTTCCATCTTTTTCGGGAAGGCCCGGTGGGACGCTTCGCGACGATGGGAAGGCGAGACGACCGGGAGCCAGTCGGCCTTGTCCCAGCGTGTGCGCCGTCCCAGGTGGGTCAGCTGGATCATCACCGCCGCGCCGTGTTCGTGGCATTCGTCGGTCAGGTCCTTCATCCATTTGACCACTTCATCCTTGTACGCCAGCACGTTGTTGAACACCGGCGGGCTGTCCCGGGAAACGGCGGCGGAGCCCGCCGTCATGGTCAGCGCCACACCAGCCTTGGCACGTTCAACGTGGTAGGCGCGGTACAGATCCTTCGGCATGCCGTCGACAGGATAAGCGGGCTCATGGGAGGTGGTCATGATCCGGTTTTTGAGGGTCAGGTGTTTGATCTTATAGGGCTGCAGCAGAGGATCGCTGGACATGGTGTTGCGCTCCGGGAACAGAACATCAGGCTTGGTTTGACATAACGGTATGTCGAATGTTCATGTGTGTCAACGATTGAGACACAGGTGTACATTTTTCTTGCGTGGTGGAAAAACCAGGATTACCATCCAGTCGAAACAGGGGGGATCCGGCGTATCCGGTCGGTCATCCCGCATCGATCCAGAGTGCAAGGGGGCTATGCAAAGAACTATGAAAGTGCTCGTTGCGGTAAAACGCGCCATCGATCCGAATGTGAAAGTCCGGGTGAAAGCCGACGGTTCAGCCGTCGAGCTCAATGGCGTGAAGATGGCCTTGAATCCGTTCTGCGAAATCGCGGTGGAAGAGGCGATTCGCCTCAAGGAGAAGGGGCTGGTATCCGAAGTGGTGGTGGTCTCGGTGGGCACTTCGGCCGCCCAGGAGCAACTGCGCACGGCATTGGCACTCGGCGCGGACCGGGCGCTGCTGGTCGAGACGAGTGAGCTGCTCGAGCCGCTCAACGTCGCCAAGTACCTGAGCAAAGTGATCGATCAGGAAAAGCCGCAACTGATCCTGTTCGGCAAACAGGCGATCGACCAGGAGAACAACCAGGTCGGGCAAATGGTCGCGCAGCTGATTGGCAGCGGTCAGGCCACTTACGCCTCGGCAATCAATCACGACGACGGGCAATGGGTGGTCGAGCGTGAGGTCGACGGTGGCAGCCAGGTGCTCGCCCTCGCCATGCCGGCCGTGGTGACCTGTGATTTGCGCCTGAACCAACCGCGCTACGCCTCGTTGCCGAACATCATGAAAGCCAAGAAAAAACCGCTTGAAATCATTGCTGCTGACACCTTGGGCGCGAGCGTGAAGGAACACGCTCGATTGTTAGGGGTTGTCCCGCCTGCGGTGCGCAAAGCGGGCATCAACGTCGGTTCGGTGGCCGAGCTGGTGGATAAACTGAAAAACGTTGCGGGGGTGATTTGATGCGCACATTGGTGATCGCCGAGCACAGTGCAGGTGAGCTGACGGCGGGTACGTGGAGTGCCGTGACCGCCGCCATGGCGCTGGGTGCCGAGACGGATTTGCTGGTGATGGGCGGGACGGACGCGTCGGCAGTGGCGCAACAGGCAGCACTGACCCAGGGCCTGGGCCGGGTGCTGCTCGCACAAGGTGCGATGTTCGAAAACGCCCTGGCTGAAAATGCCCAACCGCTGATCACTTCACTGGTGGCCGAGGGGTATACGCACGTCGTTGCCGACGCCAGCAGCATGGGCCGCAATGTGTTGCCGCGGGTCGCGGCCAGCCTGGATGTCGGCATGCTCTCCGACGTCACCCACATCGTTTCGGCGGACACCTTCCAGCGTCCCATTTATGCCGGCAATGCCATCGCCACGGTGCAGTCCCTTGACCCGATCAAGTTGCTGACCGTTCGTGCCTCGGCGTTCACCCAGGCCTTGTCCCATGAACATCGTTGCGAAGTGGTGGCGGTGGAGGGCGGGCAAAGCGCAAGCAACGTGCGTTTCGTGAGCGAACAACTGACGGCCAGTGAAAGGCCCGATTTGTCGAGTGCCCGCGTCGTTGTTTCCGGTGGCCGCGGCATGCAATCCAAGGAACATTTCGCCTTGATCGAGCGTGTGGCCGACAAGCTCGGTGGTGCCGTAGGGGCCTCGCGTGCCGCGGTGGACTCGGGTTTTGCCCCCAATGATTTGCAGGTCGGGCAGACGGGGAAAATCGTCGCGCCAGAGCTATACATCGCTGCGGGTATCAGCGGCGCCATTCAACATTTGGCGGGCATGAGTGGCTCGAAGGTCATTGTTGCGATCAACCAGGACGCCGAGGCGCCGATTGCCCAGGTGGCGGATTACATGTTGGTGGCGGATTTGTTCGAGGCCTTGCCGGCGCTCGAAAAAGCATTGTGAGTGATTACATTCATAAGCTCCGCCAAGTGGCGGAGGAGGGCCGAACGACCTGAATACATGAAGGGTTTTCGTATAACTAAAACTTATCCATGTATAACATAAAATCCCTTGAGGGTGTAATGGCACTCTGCTTTTATGAGGGAAGTTAATTCTTCTGCTGCCCTGCCAATAACTATTAATACAGTACGCGGAGATGCACCATGATTACGTTATCCAGTAAAACTTGTATCGGCTGGCTTGCAGGCCTGGCGATGGCCGCCGGTAGCCTGACGGCTCACGCCGAGGAACCCACGCCTATCCGTATTGGATGGGTGAATTGGTCGGATACGGAAATCGCTGTAAAGCTGGCAGATACGGCATTGCGTGACCACTTGAAGCAACCGGTCAAATTGGTACTCGCCGATATCGGCATTCAGTTCCAGGCCCTGGCTAACGGCAATATCGACCTGATTCCGATGGTCTGGCTGCCGAGCACTCACAAGGCGTTCTACGACAAATACCAGGACAAGCTCGAAGACCTTGGCGTGCTGTATGAAGGTCGGATCGGCATGGCCGTGCCAACGTCCATTCCGACCAGCGAGATCGCCAGTGTCGAAGACCTCAACAAGCCTGAAGTACGGGAGAAACTGGGCGGTAAGATCCTGACGTCAGAAGTGGGCAATGGTCAGTACAAACTGACGGAAAAGGCCATCAAGGAATATAAGCTCGATGGTTACAAGATGGTCGCCTCTTCAGAATCTGGAATGCTGAGCGAGCTGGATCGCAACATCAAGCGTGACAAATGGTCGTTGATCAACGCCTGGAGTCCCCACTGGATGTTCGCCAAGTGGCCGCTGCGCTACCTGGATGATCCGAAGCAGATTTTCGGTGGTGCTGAGCAAATCCATGCGGTTGCCCGCAAAGGCTTCAGCGCCGAGCATCCTGATGTCGCCCGGTTCTTCGCCAACTTCAAGATCCCCAAGGCTGACCTTGAGAAGTTGATGTCCACCGCCCGTGACAGTTCGGCAGACAAGGTCGTTGCAGAGTACTACGCCGCCAACAAGCCTCGCTTCGAGGCGATGTTCGGCAGTCAGACCGCCTCCGTCACACCGTCCCAGTAATGGCTGCTGCTATTCAATAGTTGAGTTGCAGTCCGATGTCCTGCGTGAAGGGCATCGGATGCATCGAACGAACATTCAGGCGATACCCTTGAAAACCACAGCCTATCGTCGCTTTACCCTGGATGAGGCGGTCGACTGGGTGAAGCATCTCTGTGAATCGAAGGGCTGCTCACCCGCGGTTGCCCTCTCATTGGCTCACGCCACCGTGGCTGCGCAAGCGCGCGGTAACCAGGCCGTGGGGTTTCGCCACCTCGCCGATTACTTGCCGGGCTTTTCTTCCGGACGAATCAATCCACGTGCCGAACCACGCATCTCCCGCGCTGGCGCGATTATCTTCAAGTCCGATGCCCAAGGCGGAATTGCCCAACTGGGTGTCGATCGCTGTTTCGATTCGCTGTGCCATGCCGCGCACGCCAATGGTATGGCAACGCTGAGCCAGTGCAACAGTTTCACCAGCGGTGAACTGGGTGACTACACGTTGCGGTTTGCCCAGGCCGGGCTGATTGCATTGGCGGTCGCAAACGGGCCGGCCCTGGTCGCCGTTCCTGGTGCCAAGGGCAAGACCTACTCGACCAATCCGCTTTCATTTTCCGCGCCCTCAGCCGACGGCATCCCGCTGATGTTCGACCAGGCGTGCAGTGCCGCGGCATTCGTGAATATCGCCCACGCCGCTTCGACGGGCAGCGACATCCCTGACGGTTGGGCGGTGGACCAACAGGGCAACGGCACACGTAATGCCTTGGCGGCGTTGAGCGGTGCGCTGCTGCCTTTTGGCGGACATCGTGGGGCCAATCTGATGCTCATGGTCGAGGTCCTGGCGGCGGGGCTCACGGGTGCCAACTGGTCGTTGGATGCGCCGGCGTTTAACCAGGGAAACCAGACGCCTGGCTGTGGCCTGTTGATCCTGCTCCTGGCGCCGGCCTTCTTTTCAAGCGGGTTTGAACAGCGACTGTCCAGCCAACTGACCCGCCTGACGCAGATGGGCGTCCACAGGCCGGGATGGGAACGGCAACACTTAACGCTCACCGCACAGAATGATGGGATCAGTGTTCCCGTTGACCTGTTGGAACAACTGAGCCGTCTGTAAGCCAGTTCGATAAGTTGCTCGGGAAATGGGATCGAAAACGATGATGAACAGCACTGAAGATCCATCGTGGGACCAGGACATTATCCGTAGTGGGAAGTCGCTCAGGCGTTCGCTCCAGAGCGTCCTGTCGGGCAGCGGTTGCAATGAGGCGCCAGCACATGTCGCGTCTCTGAGCACGGCCCAATGGAATATCAGCAAGACTGCGCAGACTTCAAATGTGCTGCCCCGGTGTTTGGAGCGTCACTTATCCGAGGCGCTTGACGCTGCGCCCAGGACCGATGATGACCTGATATCGATACTGGCTGAGCTGAGCACGCTCTTGCCCCATCTTCCCTGGATAAACCGCCAAGCCCGGGCCAACCAGGACAGCGCTTTTGTGGAGCGCCATCGCCACGGGATGATCGCCGGCCCTGGAGCGCTATTTGAATGTTCCACCTTGACCTTGGGGTTGGCGCTGATGATGCCCAAGACCAGCTACCCCTATCACCAACACCCGCCTGCCGAGTTCTACCTCGTTCTTTCGCCGGGTGACTGGTATCGGGAGGATGTTGGGTGGTGGAGTCCTGGTGCGGGGGGCGTTGTCTTCAATCCGCCTTCTTGTATTCATGCAATGAGATCGACGTGCGTTCCACTTCTTGCTTTATGGGGCTTGATTCATTCAGAGGCTGAGTTATGTCGGTAACAACAATGGGCATCAAATTGGATGGGGAAACGCGTGCCAGGCTGAAATCGGCGGCGGCCAAGTTGGATCGCACCTCACATTGGTTCATGAAGAAGGCGATTTTGAATCTCATTGAAAAGGTGGAAGCTGGGGCCGGCGTTGAAGCCTTTGTAGCGGTCGAGACGCTGGAGAGGGATACGTTGCGCCATAGCATCGCACGACAGCGCGCAAATAAAGGCCTGCGTGACGATACCGCCCTGATGGCATCGGCCAAGGGCGGTGTGCATGGTGCGTGATCATGATGCGCCGCGGCCTCAGCTAGGCATCGCCTTGTGTCTTTTGTCCATGCTGATCTTTGCCAGCCAGGATGGCGTCACCAAACTGCTGGTAAGGGATCTGCCCGTCGCCCAGCTCGTCATGGTGCGCTATTGGGTATTCCTTGCGTTTGCTGTTGGCTATAGCGTTTATCAGGGAAGTTTGCGAACCGCATGTCGAAGCCAGCATCCCTTTCTCCAGATAACTCGTGCCCTGGTTGGGGTGGGTGAAATCGCTTTGTTTGGATTTGGCCTGCGTTATCTTGGCTTGGCTGAGATGCATGCTTTGTATGCGGTTTTCCCGCTGATGACGCTGGCCTTGGCGGGAGCATTGCTGGGGGAGTTCGTCGGCGTGCGTCGATGGATTGCCGCTGCGATAGGTTTCCTGGGCACCTTGGTCATTCTTCGCCCCGGCGGCGGTGTCTTCGAACTCGCAGCGCTGATTCCCTTGATGTCCGCGCTGGGGTTCGCTGTGTTCAATGTGTTGACGCGGCGGATTAGCCGCGACGATTCGTTTGCTACGAACATGCTCTACATGGGTTTTTTCGGCGCAATGGCCGTCACCGTACCCGGCCTTCCCGGATGGGTTGTTCCGAGCCCGATGCAGTGGGTCTTGATGGGAGTGCTTGCTACCACAGGTGTAGTGGCCCAGCTTTTACTCATCCAGGCGCTCAGGTATGCGACGGCGGCCACGCTCCAGCCTTTCAATTACACGCTGCTGGTATTCGCCACGTTCATCGGCCTGTTCGTGTTCGGCGAATTGCCGGACCTATGGACAGTGGTAGGGGCTAGCCTGGTGGTGATCGGTGGCCTGTATGCAGTCAAGGCGAAAGGGTAGGTCAAGCGCCTTGCCAGCGATTTTCCCTACCGTCCAGTCGTCATAAGCAGAGAGCCATCCCTGGCTCTCCCAGGCACTACCGCTTAGAACTTGAAGCGCCCCACCAAACCCTTGAGTTGTCCGGAAATATCCGTCAGACGCCCCGAGCCGGTCTGCGCCGAGTGGGCGAATTCCTCGACCAACTGGGCATCGGCATGGATCTGCGCGATGTGCCGGTTGATGTCTTCGGCCACCTGGTGCTGCTCCTCAGCCGCTGTGGCGATCTGCGTATTCTGGTCGCGAATCGAGTCCACCGAGTGGCGGATCTTGTCGAAGCTGTCGCGGGCCTGTTGGATGCGCTCCACGCTGGTTTGCGACACCTGCAGGCTGCTTTGCATCTGTTGGGTCACTTCCTGGGTGCGCCGTGCGAGGTTGCCCAGCAGGCTGTCGATCTCACCGGTGGAGTCGGCGGTACGCCGTGCCAGCGCCCGGACTTCGTCGGCCACCACTGCGAACCCGCGACCTTGATCGCCGGCCCGTGCAGCTTCGATGGCGGCGTTCAGGGCCAACAGGTTGGTCTGTTCAGCGATCGAGCGGATGGTGTCGAGGATGGTGTTGATGTTCTTGCTGTCCTGTTCCAGCGCCTGCATGGTCTGGGTCGACTTTTGCAGGTCGTCGCTCAGTTTCAGCACGCTGCCGGTGGCTTCGCCGATGTGATGCTGGCCATCGTGTACATCGCGATAGCCTTCGTCCGCACTGGAGGCGGCCTGGCTGCAAGAGCGGGCCACTTCGTTGGCGGTGGCAACCATTTCGTTGAACGCGGTGCTCACCAGCTCCACGGCCTGGCGCTGGCGCCCGGCAGCGTCGTTCATGTTCTGGGCCACGTGGCTGGTATCGGCTGCGGCGGTTTGCAGGTCGGAAGAGGCGCTGCCGATGCGCTGCATCAGTTGCGCGATCATGCCCAGGAACTGGTTGAACCAGCCCGCCAGGGTGGCCGTTTCGTCCTTGCCTTGCACGATGAGTTTGCGGGTGAGGTCACCTTCACCTTCGGCGATTTCCTGCAGGCCGTTGGCAACACCGCGAATCGGCCGCACGATCACGCTGGCGAAACTGGCGCCTACCAAAGCGAATACCACAGCCAGTACGGCAGCAATGGCGGCGATCAGCCAAGTCAGGCTCGAAGCCTCGGCCATCACTTCATCGCGCTTGATCAGGCCGATGAAGCGCCAGCCCAACCCTTTGGAGCTGACCACGTTGGCCATGTAGGGCACGCCGTCGATCTCGATCTGGGTCACGCCATCGCTGCTTTTGGCCAGCTCGGCATAGTTGGGGCCCAAGTCGGCCAACGGCTTGAAGTTATGCTTGGCATCGGCAGCATCCACCAGGACGTTGCCGTTGGCTTCGACCAGCATCAGGTAGCCGCTTTCACCCAGCTTGATGTTCTTGACCAGTTCGGTGAGCTGTTTGAGCGACACGTCCAGGCAAACAACACCCACCAATTTACCGCTGGAGTCAGCGACAGTTTGTACGGTGCCGATCAGCGACACATCGTCCGGCGCCCAGTAATAGGCGTCTGTGCGCACAGTTGTGCCCGGTGCGGCCATGGCGGCCTTGTACCATGGACGCACGCGCGGATCGTACTTGGCCATTTTGGGATCGTCCGGCCAGCTCGCGTAGCCGCCGTCATCCATGCCCACGGAAAGATAGGCGGTGGTCGGATGGCTCTTGGCGAATCTTTCGAAGATCTCCAGAAGCTGTTGATTGATCTCAGGGAAGGGGGCTTGTGCGGCGTCGGCGCTGGAATAGTTTTTCAAGCCCTTGGCGGCGATGACCCGCGGATCCCTGGCAAAGAGTTCGACGTTCTGGCTGATGCCATCGAAGAACTGCTTCATGCCGTTGTCGATCTGGCGGATTTCACGGCCACTGCTGTCTAGAAAGTTGGCTTTTGCGGCGTCGCGCAGGTTCAGCACGACCAGCACCGCCACCAGGATAACCGGAAGGCAGGCGATGGCCGCGAACGCCCATGTCAGCTTCTGTTTGATATTCATGACTTCTCCCGCGGGATATTTTAAGTGTTTGGATGGCGGAAACAGCAGTGGTTGGCGTTGCGAGTCTCTTAAGGGAAAAGCACCCATGCCTACTGCCAGTGTATCGACCAAAGTCGTAGGCACTTGAGGCTTGCCATTTTGGCGCGGGATGATCGGTAGACGGCGCAGGCGCGATTGCAGCCGGCGTCACTAGTCTGGAAGATAACGTGGTTTGCCCTGCGCCTTCGCCCTGGGGTTCAAGGCACCCTCGTGCAGCAATCCTCATCGTCTTTAATGTATTAACGAGGCCCTATGCCAAGCGCATTCGAGAGCGTACTCAAAAACAAGAACATGGCTTATCGACCGCTCGGCGCGGCGCCCGCCAGCCAGGCGCCGATCCGCGTCGCGTTTGTATTGATGGACAACTTCTCGATGATGTCTTTCACCGGTGCGGTGGATGCGCTGGTGACCGCCAACCTGATGAGCGACATGCCCCTCTACGAGGTGCTGACGGTGGGGGTTTCAGGTGGGCAAGTCACGAGCGACCTGGGCATTGTCATCTCGACCGACATCGAACTGGCGCAGATGCCGGAAAACCAGGACGTGCTGATCGTCGCCGGGGGCTTTCGCGTGAAGTTGCAAGGCCATCCCTTGCTGCGCCGCAAGCTGCGCGCCCATGCGGCGTCCGGGGCGATCCTGGGCGGGTTGTGGAACGGTGCCTTCTTCGTTGCCGATGCCAATCTGCTGGATGGTTTCGAATGCGCTGTCCACCCGGAAAGCCGCGCCATGATGGCGGAGGTGTTTCCCCACGTGAAGGTGTCCAGCCGGGCCTATGTGGTTGATCGGGAACGGGTCAGTTGCGCGGGCGCCAACAGTTCGCTGCGCATGATGCTCCAATTGATTCGCCAGACGGGCGGGGCGGCGCTCGTGGGCGCCATCGAGGAAATTCTTCGCTGTGATGAGTCTGGCGATGATGCGACGGACTTGCCGCCGGTTTTCGTCGAGACCGACCCGACACTGCCGGAAAGCCTCAAGCTGGCTCTGGAACTGATGTGGCAAAACGTAGAAGAGCCGTTGACCATCGATGAGCTGGCGGCGTGCGTCAAGATTTCCAAGCGGCAGTTGGAGCGGCGGTTCTGCAGTTTTCTCGGTGCGACTCCCACACGCTATTACCTGGAACTGCGCTTGACGCGTGCCCGCCAGCTCATCCAGCAAACCAATCGATCCGTGACCGAAATCGCCGTGGCGACGGGCTTCGTCAGCTCCCCGCACTTCCAGCGTCGTTTCCGGGATTTTTTTGGTGTGCCACCTGGTAGCTATCGCTCGAAATCGGAGCGCAAACAAACCGTGCGATGAAGACGCTGGCAAATCAGGGATGAGTTGTTAGGGTGGGGAGAGGGCGTTGCCGCGCTTTAGCGCGGGAGCTGCTCCTGCACAGCTTCCGCGCTGCGGACATAAATCAGGTGTTATCGCCTGTCCGTGTTTCGGAGGGCAGGTCTTCAGTTTGCTTCGCTGCTTGCGAAGCGGTCAGGGTTGTGTCCTTGCAGAGCACTTTTCCAACTTCGTCGGCTATCGAGCCATCGACGATTCGCCCTTCCATCTGGTCGAACTGAGCTTTTTCCACCCCTGAAAGGCTGTTGTACATCCCCATGTGCCGAACATTGCGGGTGGCGCAGTCGAGTTCAAGCTTTGTGTAGTTGGTGAAGTAAGCGCCCGATCTTTGTATGGTGGCCTGGATGGCTGGACCGTCGTCGACAAACGAAACGATGGAGTACACCGCATCCGAATCATCGTAGAGGTACTTGATGTTCTGGACGTCCGCGGCCGCACTGCACGCAATAGAGAGTAACGCGAGGGATATAACGATTTTCATGCTTTCTTCCGTGAATAAGCAAGTCAGGAGAATTAGTGGCAAAGTGAAATCATTTTGCCTTGGCGCGTGCATTGAGTCAATTTGCGTTGGTTAGTATCCGACGACCATTGGTCAGAAACGAGATCGTTTCGGGAACTTTATAGATCGACCTGGCTCGTGGCAACAGAGGAACGCATTTGAGGCGGCCCAGTGAATCTCCCCAAATACGCCACCCTCCATATCAAAGCCTGAATTATTCAGGTTGGCTGATTTTTTTTAGATGTTTTTCGCCTGAAATACGTCATTGATCATGGATTCAGGACTTTCGAATCTTTCTTCGCTTATTGCGCAAGATAACCCTTGTGGGGGCTGGCTCACTCCCACAAGGGGTCACGGTTGCTTCACGGCATCTGTGGCAGTTCCTGCGGCCGCAGATCGAACACCAGCACTTCGGCATCCTGGCCGTTACTGAAGGTCAGGACCTGCTCCTCGCGCACCCGCACGCCATCACCTTCCTGTAACGGTATGCCGTTGAGCTCGACAGCGCCTCGTGCCACGTGCACGTAGGCATAGCGATCCGGGGCCAGGGTCAAGGTGGCGCTTTCCTGGCCATCGAACAACCCGGCGTAGCCCCGTGCATTCTGGTGCACTTGGAGCGAGCCGTCGGCGCCGTCGGGGGAGATGATCAATTGCAGGCGACCGCGTTTCTGCTCGCTGCTGAAATGCTCCTGTTGGTAGCGTGGTGTGGCACCGCTGACGTTGGGCACGATCCAGATCTGCAGGAAGTGCACCAGCTCGTCCGCGCTATGGTTGAACTCGCTGTGGGCCACGCCGCTGCCGGCGCTCATCAACTGCACGTCACCCGGGCGAATGACCGAGCCTGTGCCCAGGGTGTCCTTGTGTTCCAGCGCCCCTTCGAGCACATAGGAAAAGATCTCCATGTCCCGGTGGGGATGCTGGCCGAAACCCTTGGCGGCGGCGACCCGGTCATCGTTGATGACCAGCAGGTCGGAGAAGCCCTGTTCGTTGAGGTCACGGTAGTTGGCGAACGAGAAGGTGTGGAACGAGGTCAGCCAGCCGTGGCGGGCAATGCCGCGATCCGAAGCTTTGCGAAGGGTCAGCATGATCAATTCTCCTGATGTCTGTGGGCGACGGCTGGGCCGTTCGCCGGGTTCAGAAGAAGGTTAATGGTTATCCATATGTTCAATAAGCAGGTGAAAAACGAAAGACTGTCCGTTTTGGGTGGACAATAGACAGCCCTACCGGCAGATGCTTCGCTTCGACATAATGCTGAGACTTTGAAGCTATAAAACCTGTGGGAGCGAGCCTGCTCGCGATAGCGTCGGTCCAGCTTGCGCTTGTGTTGACTGATTGTCCGCTATCGCGAGCAGGCTCGCTCCCACATGGGACATTTACAAGTTCTGGATTTTTTGGCGTATCCCCGATGAAAACCGTTGCAATGGTGCTGTTCCCGGATTTTTTGCTGCTCGACATGGCCGGGCCTATGGAGGTGTTTTCCATCGCCAATCGCTACCTCGCAGGGGACCTGCGTTATCAATTGCTGACCCTGGGAACCGAGCGCGGGGCATTGCGGGCGTCCAACGGCGTGATGGTCCAGGCCGATATCCATATCGACCAGGCATGGGCGGCTTATGACGTGTTGCTGGTGCCGGGCGGGCCGGGGGCCTATAACGACCAGCATCCGGGGCTGCACATCTGGTTGCGGGCCGCGGCACAGCGGGCTACGCGCTACGGCTCCATCTGCACCGGGGCCTTTGTGCTCGGTGAGGCGGGCTTGCTCGACGATTATCACGTCACCACCCACTGGCATTACACCGACCGCCTGATACAACGTTTCCCCAAGGCGCTGGTGGAAACCGACAAGATCTTCCTGCAGGACCGGCGCCTGATCACCTCCGGCGGCGTCACCGCCGGGATCGACCTGGCCCTGTCCATCGTCGCTCAGGACCACGGTCGCAAAGTTGCGTTGGACGTGGCCAAGGTGTTGTTGGTGGTGATGAAACGCCAGGGTGGACAGGCGCAGTTCAGCCCCTCGGTGGCGGCGGTGTCGACGCAGGAATCGGCCATTACCCGCGTGCAGAATCATGTGATGGAACATCTGGATGAACCCTTCACCATCGAGCGCATGGCCGCGTTGGCCGCCATGAGCGCGCGGCATTTCGCCCGGGTCTTCGCCCGTGAGGTGAAGATGACACCCATGGAGTTCCTGCAGGGCGCGCGCATCGACCGGGCGCGTCAATTGCTGGAAACCACCGACCTGCCGCTCAAGACCGTGGCGTTTCGCAGTGGCTTCGGCAGCGTGCGGCACATGCGCTTTTTGTTCGGTGAAAAGCTCGGCCTGACCCCGGTGCAGTATCGCCAGCAGTTCAGTTGAGCCATCGGTGTCCGTCCAGGGCACCGTGATGTCCGTGGCGCTCCCTGTGCCAGCATTGTCCTGAGGCCTGCGCCTGCCAAGATAACGGCGAACCCTTTGGAAAGGATGCGCAGGAGCCTGGGCAGACGTGTTCGGTGATCCGCACGCTGACGCCCGCACCGGTTATCCGGCGCTGGATCGCCCATGAACAGTTACGTCAAACCCGATAGCGAGCCGGCGGTGGGCTTCGGTCCGTTCGCCTTCTACCGGCAGCAGCGGCTGGTGACCCGTGACGGTCAGCCCCTTGCGCTGGGCGGCCGTGCCTTGGACGTCCTGCAGGTGCTGGTGGAGCACGCCGGCCACTACGTCAGCAAGCAAACACTCATCGCTCACGTCTGGCCAGACAGCGTCGTGGAGGCCATCAACCTGCGGGTGCACATCGCGGCGCTGCGGCGGGCCTTCGGTGATGGGCGAGGCGGCGCTCGCTATATCCTCAATCATCCTCGACAAGGCTATTGCCTTGCGCTGCCCCTGGTGGCGCAAGAGCGCGTTGAGTCGCCTTTCAGCCCCCAAACCGAGCGGCACAATCTGCCCGCACGCTTGAGCCCGGTGGTGGGTCGCGACAAAGTCCTGGGACGATTGCTGGCGCAAGTGCCCCGTCAATCCGTGACCACCGTGACCGGCCCCGGCGGGGTCGGCAAGACCACAGTGGTGTTGCGGGTGGCGGAGCTGCTGCTCGAACACTTTGAGGACGGTGCCTGGTTCGTTGACCTGGCGGCCGTCGGCGATCCTTCGCAAGTGGTGGCGCAAGTGGCCGGCGTGCTGGGCGTGGAGCAGGGTGCTTTGGCCCGCTGCCTCGAACCCTGTCGGATGTTGCTGGTGCTCGACGGTTGCGAGCATCTGCTCGACGCTTGTAGGGAGCTGGTCCAGGCAGTGGCTGCGGCGCCTGGGGTGTCGCTGCTGCTCAGCAGTCGCGAACCCTTGGACTTGCCGGATGAAAGGATTGTGTCACTGCCGGGCCTGGCCGTGGCGTCGCCCCTGGAACCGGAGCACCAGATCGAGGCATGCCCGGCGGTGCAGTTGCTGATGGAACGGGTTGGTGCCCGGCAGGAGGGTTTCAAGCCGGGTGGCCGCGACTGGCCGACGCTTGCACAGATCTGCCAGCGCCTGGACGGATTGCCGCTGGCGTTGGAACTGGCGGCGGCCCAGGTCGATGCCTTGGGAGTGGCTGGCGTCCTGGAACAACTGGATCACGGTTTATCACTCTTGAGCCATGGGCGGCGTACGGCGGTGGCCCGGCACCGCAGCCTGGAGGCGGTGTTGGACTCGAGTTTCGAGCGTTTGAGCGCTGACGAACAAACCGCATTCCGGCGCCTGGCGGTGTTCGAGGGGCCGTTTACGCTCAAGGCGGCGCTGGCCGTGATCAGTTGCGCTGAACTGAGTGTCGGGCAATTACCCTCGCTGCTGTCGCGGCTGGTGAGCGTGTCACTGCTGATGGTCGAACCGCTTGCCGAAGGGGGGCGCTTCCATCTGCTCCACACCACTCGCGCCTATGCCATGGACAAACTGCGGCGCAGTGGTCAGTGGCCTGTGTTTCATCGGCGTTACGTGCTGCAAGGTGCCTGGGGAGTCCGGCGTTCAAGGCCCCAACCGTCAAGTCAGCGCCTGGAGCAGCACGCTGGCGTCCAATAGGTCGGGGGTCTCGAAACCTTCGGTGAAGCGTCGATAGACGGGGCCGAGCAGTGCCTGCGCGGCATGCGCCTGCCCTTGGCGCTGCCACAAACGGGCCAGGGACGTGGCGCTGCGCAGTTCCCAGGCCAGGGCTTGGTGACGACGTGCCACGGCCAAGGCGGCCAGCAGTTGCGCTTCGGCGGCTTCTTCCAGGGACGGTTCATTGCGCGCCAGCAAGGTCTCGGCACCGGCCCGCAGGATCTCCGCCGAACACCAGCCCGCGGCACCGCTGCGGGCCCGTTCGATTTGCGCCGGGCTGACGAAGTCGCTGCGCAGGGTGACGGCGATGTCCTGGATCAACCCGTTTGTCGGGCGTGTTGCCAGGGGCTGATCGTCGAATGCGTGGTCGTAATGGCAAGCCCAGTCATGGAACAGCATCACCGAATGTTTCTTGGCCTGCTGCTTCAACAGGTCGAGCCTTTCCCGGGCAGTCGAATGATCGCCGGTGTAGTGGGCGATCACGCAACCGGCCAGCGCCAAGGTGTAGCAGATCGAAATACCGTGGTTGATCTGCACGGCGATCTGCAGCGCCAGGTTGGCGGTACGCTGGGCTTTCTCGGCAAAACCTTGCAGCCAGAGGATGCGCGCCAGAACCGTCAGCGCGGCCACGCTCTGATCGTATTGCACGCCGAAGCCGTGGCTGAAGCGGCTGAGGTGACCGCTCTGGGCCAGGCGCTGGATCACCTGTTCGGCTTCGCGCCGCGCCGCGCGCTGGTCGCCGGTGAAATGCAACGCCAGCACCCGCAGGCGTTGGGTGCTCAAGGACAGGGTCGGGTCGCCCTGCAAGCCCAACCGGTCGAAATCCCGGCTGTGTGCCAAGGCCTGTTGGTAGTAACCGCAACTGAGGTCGACGGTCATTTGCCCGGACACGGCCCGCAGCTCGCTGGCCAGGTCCTGGCATTGCCGGGCCAGTTGCCGGGCCGTGGCGAAGGCTCGAACAGTGGCCGGCGTGCCGCCCTCGGTGTGGTAGTTGAAACTGGCATGGGCCAGCTCCAGGGCCAGGGTCAAGCGCGGGCATGGCGCGGGGCTGGCCCGCAACAATTGCAGTGCTTTGTTGACGTAGAGGCCGTGTTCCTTGAGCAGCGACAGTTCCTGCCAGAGGGGCAGGGTACGGGCGGTCAGGCGGATCGCTACGGCGTGTGAACCCTGCGGGCCCAAGCCTCGGTCGAGCGCCGCGCGGATGTCGTCGCGATAGTCGGCATAGCGGGCGATCCACAGTCGGGTGGGGGTGTTTTCCCAATCGTTTTCCGCTTGTCCCATGAGCGCCAGGCAGCGTTCGGCGTGGCGCTCCTGGCTGACCGCCAGCTCCCCGGCTTCGGCCAGTTGTTCCAAGGCATAGCGGCGGGTGGTGTCCAGCAGGCGATAGCGCACCTCTTCATCGCCGATCTCTACATTGAGCAACGATTTGGCGACCAACTGGCTGACCGACACCAGCACCTGTTCGGGCGCGACATGCTTGCCGACGATCACCGCGGCGGCCGAGGCCAGGTTGAAACTGCCCATGAACACCGCCAACCGCCGCAGGCAGGTCTGTTCGCAGGCCGTGAGCAACGCGAAGCTCCAGTCCAGCGTGGCGCGCAGTGTTTGCTGGCGCGGTGCGGCGTCGGTGTCGTTGTGAAGCAGGGCGACGCTGTCTTGCAGTTGCCGGTGAAGCTCCTCCAGGGTGAAACGGCCGATTTGCGCGGCAGCCAGCTCGATGGCCAGGGGAATGCCGTCCAGCCGTTGGCAGATGTCGACCACCAACGGCACCTCGCGGTCGCTCAGTTCGAAGTCGTCACGGCTGGCCATCGCCCGTTCGGCAAACAGTTGCAGCGCCGGGTATTCCAGGGCGGGGTAGCCCTCGATGGGCATTTCCCGGGGCGGGAACGCCAGGGCGTCCAGGCGCTGCACGTGTTCGCCTTCGGCGCGCAGGCCTTCGCGGCTGGTGGCCAGGATGTGCAGGTGGGGTGCGCCGCGCAGCAGGGTTTCGCTGAGCAGGGCGATGGCGTCGATCAGGTGCTCGCAGTTGTCGATCACCAGCAGCAGATGCCGCTCCTTGAGCTGCCGGGCGATGGCGTCCAGCGGATCACCGTCCTGCAGTGGCAGGTCGAGCAAGGCGCACAGGTTGGGGGCGATCATGGCCGCGTCGTTGAGCGATGCCAGGTCCAGCAGATGCGTGCCGTCACGGTACTGGCCGATCAGCCGTTCAGCGACCCGCAGGGCAACGGTGGTCTTGCCGATGCCGCCGGTACCGACCAGGGTAATGAAGCGTTTTCTCGGTAGCTGGGCCACCAGGTTTTCCACCAGGGCCTGGCGCCCGATCATGCGCGTGCGTTGCAGAGGCAGGTTGCGCGTCAAGGACGGATGAGGGATGTGCGCCCATTGGTCGAACGGCTCGAATGACAGCGGCGCGACAAAACTGTAGCCGCGCTGCGCCACGGTGACGATGTAGCGCTGCCCGGCCTGGCCATCCCCGAGGGCCTTGCGCAGTGCCGCGACGTGCACGCGCAGGTTGGTGTCTTCCACCACGCTCCTGGGCCAGACCCGGGCGATCAGTTGCTGCTTGCTCACCACCTCGCCGGCGTGCTCGAGCAACACCAGCAGAATCTCCACGGCCCGCCGTCCCAGGCGCAACGGTTGCCCACCCTCGAGCACCAGGCGTTGGCGAGGATGGACTCGGTAAGGGCCGAAATGCACCGTCTGTTCGACGGGCAGGCTGAGGTATTGGCTCATGTTGCTCTCAATGTTCTGGTCCCGGTGCCTGGGCTTTACCCGAGCATATTCCTCAGGTTTGGCTTCAAGCGCAACGGCGCAGGCTCTACTCCCTGCCTTCCAGCCGCCGGACCCTGTGGCGAGGGAGCGGGCTTTTAACACGCCGGTTCCGAAAAAATTAACAACGTTTAACTCACGCAGGTGCCCCCCATGGCCGGACCATAAAGCGATCCACCCACCTCAAGGAGTCACGTCATGAGCACCTTCATCACCCGCGACGGCACCGAGATTTACTACAAGGACTGGGGCAGCGGTCAACCGGTGGTCTTCAGCCACGGCTGGCCGTTGAACTCGGACAGTTGGGAGGCGCAGATGATGTTCCTGGCGTCCAATGGCTACCGGGTAATCGCCCATGACCGCCGTGGGCACGGGCGCTCCAGCCAGCCCTGGGACGGCAACGACATGGACACCTACGCCGATGACCTGGCCGAGCTGATCGAGCGGCTGGATTTGAAGGACGCGGTGTTGCTCGGCTTCTCCACTGGCGGTGGCGAAGTGGCGCGCTACATCGGCCGCCATGGTGCTGCCCGTGTCGCCAAGCTCGGCCTGATTTCGGCGGTGACGCCGCTGATGCTCAAGACCCCGGCCAACCCCGGCGGCCTGCCTGTGGAAGTGTTCGACGGTTTCCGCCAGGCCTCCCTGGCCGACCGTTCTCAGCTATACAAGGATGTGGCCAGCGCGTTTTTCGGTGCCAACCGTCCGGGCGCCAAAGTCTCCCAAGGCATGATCGACTGGTTCTGGATGCAGGGCATGCTCGCCGGCCACAAGAATACCTATGACTGCATCAAGGCGTTCTCGGAGACCGATCTTTCCGAAGACCTGCGCAACATCGACGTGCCGACCCTGGTGGTCCATGGCGATGACGATCAGGTGGTCCCCATCGAAACGGCTGGCATCGCCGCCGCCAAGTTGCTCAAGAACTCGCAGCTGCTGATCTACCCCGGCGCGCCCCACGGCCTGACCGACACTCACAAGGACCGCCTGAACGCGGACCTGCTGGCGTTCATCCAGGGTTGATCAAGCCACACACCTGTGGGAGCGAGCTTGCTCCCACAGGATTGGCATTCAACAGGAACAACACCCATGAACCGCAATGATTTACGCCGTCTCGACATGAACCTGCTGGTGATCTTCGAGGCGCTGATGTTCGAGAAAAACCTGACCCGTGTCGCCGAAAAGCTGTTCATGGGCCAGCCGGCGGTGAGCGCGGCGCTGGGGCGGCTGCGGGATCTGTTCGATGATCCGTTGCTGATCCGCCACGGTCGCGGCATGGAGCCGACGCCGCGGGCCCTGGCGATCCTGCAAGAGCTGCAACCGGCCATGGACACTATCTCTGGCGCGGTCAGCCGGGCCAAGGCGTTCGATCCGTCCACCAGTTGCGACGTGTTTCGCATCGGTCTGTCCGACGATGCCGAATTCGGCCTGTTTCCACCGCTGCTGAGCCAGCTGCGCGAAGAAGCGCCGGGGATCATCGTGGTGGTGCGCCGGGCCAACTTCCTGCTGATGTCGTCGCTGCTGGCCAGCGGTGAAATCAGCGTCGGCGTCAGCTACACCACCGATCTGCCGGCCAATGCCAAGCGCAAGAAACTGCGGGACATTCCTTGCAAGGTCTTGCGTGGCGACAAGCGCCCGGGGCCCTTGACCCTGGATGAATACTGCTCGCGGCCCCACGCCATGGTCTCGTTCTCGGGCGACCTGAGCGGCAACATCGACCTGGACCTGGCCCGCATCGGCCGGACCCGCAAAGTGGTGCTGGCGGTGCCGCAGTTCAGTGGGCTGCGGGCCTTGCTGGCCGGCACCGAGCTGATCGCCACCGTGCCCGACTATGCGGCCTGCGCGCTGGTGGAAGGCTGCGCACTGCGCGCCGAGGACCCGCCGTTCGAGATCAATGCCGCTGAACTGTCGATGGTCTGGAGCGGCGTGCATGACAACGACCCGGCCGAGCGCTGGCTGCGTTCGCGCATTGCCAGTCACATGTCCCAACCGCTGCCAGCGGCGGCCTCGATCACTGCGGACGGAGCCCACCGATGAACATGACTGATGAGCGCCCGCTGCAGGATCTGGGCTTGTTGTTCCTGCGCTTGAGCGGCGGATTGTTTCTGCTGTGGGTCCATGGGCTGCCGAAGCTGTTGCACTACAGCGTCGAGCTGACCCGTATCGAAGACCCGTTTCACCTTGGCGCGGCGCCGACCCTGATCCTGGCGATTTTCGCCGAGGTGCTGTGTCCGCTGCTGATCATGGCCGGTGTGCTGGTACGCCTGGCGTGCCTGCCGATCCTGTTTCTGCTGGCGGTGGCGCTGCTGGTGGTGCACCCGCAATGGAGCCTGGAAGAAGGCCAGTTCGGCTGGCTGCTGTTGATCGTATTTACCAGTGTGTTTATCGCCGGGCCCGGACGCCTGGCAATCAATACGCGTTTTGTTGGAGTGCTTCGCCATGTCTGAGTCTCAAACCGTTGAATCCACCGCGAGCCCGGCCAGGCCCGGCTTCGATGAAATCGTGACCTTGGTGGTCAAGCACCGGATCAAGGTTGGCCAGGAGGCTGCCTACGAGGCCTGGTTGCGTCGCACGGTGCGCGTGGCCGGCCAGTGGCCGGGTCATTTGGGGGTGGATGTGGTGCGGGGCAAGCAGGGCGGGCTGGCGCTGTTCACCTGCGTGCTGCGTTTCTGTTCCACCGAGGCCATGCAGCGCTGGCTGGACTCGCCCGAGCGCCGCGAACTGGTGGAGGAGGCCATGCCGTTGCTGGCCGACGGTGACCAGACCGAAGTCGGGTCGCACAAGGAGTTCTGGTTCACCCCGCTGGCCGATGCGGCTACACCGCCGCCGCGCTGGAAGCAGGCCGTGGTGACGCTGCTGGTGATCCTGCCGCATACCTTGCTGGTACCGCTGATCTGGGGGCCGTTGCTGCAACTCAACAGTTTTCTTTCCAACTACGTGGTCGCCACGTTCCTGATCACCCTGACCATCGTGCTCTCTGTGGTGTACGTGTGCATGCCGCTGGCGACCCGTCTGTTCGCACCGTGGCTTGAGGCCTCGAAAGCCCACGTGCACCTGGAGCCCGGCCATGGCCAATAAGGACGACCCAACCGATCCGCTGCGCCGCCAATTGCTCGCCGCCGGGTCCTTGCTCAGCGCTGCGGCGGCTTTCTGGCCGCGGCTGTCCCTTGCCTCTACTCATCCAGAAGGAAATCCGATGAACGCCGATCTGATTCTGTTCAATGGCCAGTTCCATACCGTCGACCGTGAAAAGCCCCGCGCCAGTGCGGTTGCCATCAGCCAGGGGCGCTTTGTCGCGGTCGGCACCGACGCCGAGGCCATGGCCTTGCGTGGCAGCGGCACCCAGGTCATCGACCTCAAGGGCCGCACCGTCATTCCCGGGCTCAACGACTCGCACTTGCACCTGATCCGCGGCGGCCTGAACTACAACCTGGAGCTGCGCTGGGAGGGCGTGCCATCCCTGGCCGATGCCTTGCGCATGCTCAAGGACCAGGCCGACCGCACGCCGACGCCACAATGGGTGCGTGTGGTGGGCGGCTGGAACGAATTCCAGTTCGCCGAAAAACGCATGCCGACCCTGGAAGAGCTCAACCAGGCTGCTCCCGATACGCCAGTGTTCGTATTGCACCTGTATGACCGTGCCTTGCTCAACCGTGCCGCGCTGCGGGTGGCCGGCTACACCCGTGACACGCCGAACCCGCCGGGTGGCGAGATCGTGCGTGACAGCAAGGGCGAGCCCACCGGCATGCTGGTGGCGCGGCCTAACGCAATGATCCTTTATTCGACGCTGGCGAAAGGGCCGAAGCTGCCGTTGGAGTACCAGGTCAACTCCACTCGCCAGTTCATGCGTGAACTCAATCGTCTGGGCCTGACCAGTGCCATCGATGCTGGCGGCGGCTTCCAGAACTACCCGGACGACTATGCGGTGATCGAGCAGTTGGCCCGCGAGCAGCAGTTGACGGTGCGCATCGCCTACAACCTGTTCACCCAGAAGCCCAAGGAAGAACTCAGCGACTTCAAGAACTGGACCGGCAGCGTCAAGTTGCACCAGGGCGATGACTTCCTGCGGCACAACGGCGCCGGGGAAATGCTGGTGTTCTCGGCGGCGGATTTCGAGGACTTCCTCGAGCCGCGCCCGGACCTGCCGCCGGGCATGGAGCAGGACCTGGAGCCGGTGGTCCGGCACCTGGTGGAGCAGCGCTGGCCATTCCGCCTGCATGCCACCTACGACGAATCCATCAGCCGCATGCTCGATGTGTTCGAGAAGGTGAACCGCGACATTCCGTTCAACGGCCTGCCCTGGTTCTTCGACCATGCCGAGACCATCACGCCGAAGAACATCGAGCGCGTACGGGCGTTGGGCGGCGGGATTGCGATCCAGGATCGCATGGCCTTCCAGGGTGAATATTTCGTCGACCGCTACGGCGCCAAGGCCGCCGAAGCCACGCCGCCGATCAAGCGCATGCTCGCCGAAGGCGTGCCGGTGGGCGCTGGCACCGACGCCACCCGCGTCTCCAGCTACAACCCGTGGACCTCGTTGTACTGGATGGTCAGCGGGCGCACGGTCGGCGGCCTTTCGTTGCACGAAGAGGGCCTGCCGCGCCTGACCGCGTTGGAGCTGTTCACCCACGGCAGCGCCTGGTTCTCATCGGAGCAGGGCAAGAAAGGCCAGATCAAGGTCGGCCAATTGGCAGACCTGGCGGCCCTGAGCGCGGACTTCTTCAGCGTCGAGGAAGAAGCCATCAAGTGGATCGAGTCGGTGCTGACCGTGGTCGACGGCAAGGTGGTGTATGCCGCCGGCGACTTCGAAAAACTCGGGCCGGCCAGCGTCCCGGTGCTGCCGGACTGGTCGCCGGTGGTCAAGGTCCCAGGGCACTGGCGCCCGACGTCGCCGTTGCAGGCCCAGGTCCACCAGTGCAGCGGTCCGTGCACGGTGCATTCCCACAGCCATGAACGGGCGAGGTTGTCGAACGTCCCGGTCAGCGATTTCCAAGGCTTCTGGGGCGCGTTTGGCTGTTCCTGCTTTGCTTTTTGACTAACACACCGATTCTCCCCTGTGGGAGCGAGCCTGCTCGCGAAGGCGTCGGCACATCCGACATCGCCGCAAGCTGACACACCGTCATCGCGAGCAGGCTCGCTCCCACATTGTTTTTCAATACATCCATCCCAAAGGAGTCATCCCATGAGCAACGTTCCCGCCTACAACCGTCTGAACAAAGACGACGCGGTCGTCCTGCTGGTCGATCACCAGACCGGCCTGATTTCCCTGGTCCAGGACTTCTCGCCCAACGAGTTCAAGAACAACGTGCTGGCCTTGGCCGACCTGGCGAAGTTCTTCGAACTGCCGACCATCCTGACCACCAGCTTCGAAAAAGGCCCTAACGGTCCGATCGTGCCGGAGCTCAAGGAAATGTTCCCGGACGCGCCGTACATCCCGCGTCCAGGCCAGATCAATGCCTGGGACAACGAAGATTTCGTCAAGGCGATCAAGGCCACCGGCCGCAAGCAACTGATCATCGCTGGCGTGGTCACCGATGTCTGCGTGGCGTTCCCGACTCTGTCGGCGCTGGCTGAAGGTTTTGACGTGTTCGTGGTGACCGACGCCTCGGGTACGTTCAACGAAACCGTGCAACAGGCCGCCTGGGTACGCATGACCGCTGCCGGCGCGCAGATGATGAACTGGTTCTCGGTGGCCTGTGAGCTGCACCGCGACTGGCGCAACGACATCGAAGGCCTGGGCAACCTGCTGTCCCAGCGCATTCCGAACTACCGCAACCTGATGAACAGCTACTCGGCGCTGACGGCCAAGTAAGCAGTCCATGCTGAACGACGCCCGCCTTGTGCGGGCGTTTTTGTGTCTGGCATCAGCGCCTCGCAAGTTGTGCCACCGCTATCGCGAGCAAGCTTTGCTCCCACAATTGGATCTGTGGGAAAACCTGTGGGAGCAAAGCTTGCTCGCGATAGCGGTGGCACATTCAACAGCTAGGCAATCTGACTCACCAAGACCACAATGCCCAGCCAATCCCCCTGACTGTCCACCCCAGGAATGACAATGAACCCCTTCGAAGAAATGCGCATCTTTGCCCAGGTCATGGAGTCGGGCAGTTTCACCGCTGCGGCGGAAAAACTGGGGCTGTCCAAGCAGTTCGTCAGCCGCAAGCTGATGGAACTGGAACAACGCCTGGGCGTACGCCTGCTCAATCGCTCGACCCGACGGCTGGACGTCACGCCCCTGGGCCAGCGCTATTACGAAGCGGCGCTGCGCCTGCTCAATGAAGTCGAACAGGTGGAGCAGGGCATCAGCGGCCAGACCAGCGAACCCCGCGGCACCATTCGCCTCAGCGCACCGCTGTCCTTCGCCGTGGCGCACCTGGGCAGCCTGCTGCCGCTGTTTCTGCAGCGCTATCCGGGTGTCAGCGTCGAGGTGGACCTGAGCGACCGCTCGGTGGATCTGCTGGGAGAGGGCTATGACCTGGCGCTGCGCATCGGCGTGCTGGAGGATTCGACGCTGATTGCCCGGCGCATCGCGACTATCGAGCGGGTGTACTGCGCCAGCCCGACCTACCTGGCGCAAAAAGGCACACCCGCGCGGCCTGAAGACCTGCGCAATCACGACTGCCTGCCCTATGGTCACAGTCGTCAGGTGCAGTGGCGTTTCGTGGGGGCCGGCAAACCGCTGACCCTGGAGGTCACGGGACGCATGCGCGCCAATAACGGGGATTTGCTCAGGGACGCGGCCATCGCCGGCATGGGCATCACCTATCTGCCCGCTTTCATCCTCGGCGACGCCTTGAAGGATGGGCGGCTGATCAAGGTCCTGGAAGGTTTCGAGACCGAACCGCTGGCGCTATCTGCGGTGTATCCCCAGCATCGGCAAAGTGCACGCCCGGTTCAGGCGTTGGTGGAATTCTTGCGTGAACAAATGCAATAAAGCGCCGCAGCGCATTCAGCCGTCACATGACGGCTGAAGCATCTACGGCGCTTTGATCAGGCGGCGAGGTTGGCGCTGCTCAGTTCTTTTTTGTACTGCGCTTTCATGGTTTCCATGTCTGCACCCAAGGCATCGAGTTTTGCCTTGCCCAGCAGTTTTTTCGCGTGCGGGAACATTTCCTTTTCTTCTTCCTCGATGTGGTGCTCAAGCAGTTCCTTGACCACTTTCACCCGACCGGCGAATTCCGGCTGGGTTGGATCGGTGGCTTTCAGGTCTGGCAGCACCAGGGAGTCGACGGTACGGTGTTCTTCCTTGGCCTCGTAATACATTTCGGCCTCGTCCTTGCCACCGGCCTGCTTGAAAGCCGGATAAAGAATTTCTTCTTCCAGGCGGGTATGGATGGAAATTTCCATTTCCAGTTTCGCCAACAGGTCGGTACGTTTTTTCACGGCGCGTTCAGTCGACTCGCTCAGTTGAGTCAGGATGGCTTTGACGCGTTCGTGGTCGGCTTTCAACAGATCGATGGCATTCATGGGTAGCTCCTCGGCAATACACGGAAGCGGGCAGGCTTGGAGACGCCTACGCCGCGTAAGAGCTGAATTGCATCAGCTGTGCCAGCCGAAGATCGATTTAAAACCCTTTAAAAACAATAAGTTGAAACGCAAAGAATTTCCGGCGTCGTGCAAGCTGCATGAGCGGGGGGCAAAACGCGTTGCACTTTGCGCTGGTGGCTAGACATTTTCGATCCGTTGTCGGACCCGGCTGGCGATTGCCAGGCAGGACGTCAGCCCGGGCGATTCGATCCCGAGCAGGTTGATCAACCCTGGCACCCGGTGTTCGGCCTCGCTGCTGATGACAAAGTCGCGGGCCGGTTCGCCGGGCGCGCAGATCTTCGGGCGAATGCCGCTGTAGGCCGGTTGCAGGCTCTGGTCCGGCAGGCCCGGCCAATAATTGCGGATCGCCGGGTAAAACGCTTCGGCCCGGGCCGGATCCACTCGGTAGTCCTCGCACTCGACCCATTCTGTGTCCGGGCCGAAGCGCGCCTGGCCGGCCAGGTCCAGCGTCATGTGGATGCCCAGGCCGGCGGCTTCCGGGGCGGGATAGACCAAGTGCCGGAACGGTGCTCGCCCGGCGAGGCTGAAGTAGTTGCCCTTGCACAAAAAGTCCTCGGGCACCGATTGCATCTCCAGGCCTTCGATGCGGCGGGCGAGGGCAGGTGCCTGGAGGCCGGCGGCGTTGATCAGCAGGCGACAGGACAAGGTCATTTGCGCCGTGCCGCCCAATTCCAGCATGAACCCCCCAGTGATGACGCGAGCACCCAGTAAAGGCGTGTGGAAAGCAATGTTCGCCCCGGCCGCTTCGGCGTCACCCAGCAAGGCCAGCATCAGAGCGTGGGAATCGACGATACCGGTGGAAGGCGAATACAGCGCGGCGACACAGGCCAGGGCCGGTTCCAATGCCTGCGCCTGTTCTTGGTCGAGCAGGCGCAGGTCGTCCACGCCGTTCATCAAGCCACGCTCAAGCAATGTTTCGAGTCCGGCCACCTGCGCCTGATCCGTGGCAACGATCAACTTGCCGAGCCGGCGGGTGGCGACGCCGTGGCTTTCACAAAAGGTGTACAGCTGGTGTCGGCCTTCGACGCACAACTGCGCCTTGAGACTGCCCGGTGGGTAATAGATGCCCGCATGGATGACTTCGGAATTGCGCGAGCTGATGCCCATGCCGATGGCTTCGGCGGCTTCGATCAGCAGCACTTCATGCCCGGCTCGGGCCATCTCTCGCGCCACGGCAAGCCCGACGACCCCAGCGCCTACGACGACGCACTCGATATCGACACTCAACGTTGTTCCTCCTTCAGGGATCGCAGGTTGGCGGGTTGAGGATAGCCCTGCTTGGGAAGTGGATGTAGCGTGGGCCATACAGCGCTCCCAGCCTCAGGGGCAGGTAGCCAGAGGCCAACCGACGCGTGCTGCACGCAGGAGGCTGGCCTTAACAACCAAGCGGTGGAATGGGGCAATAACGAAGATGTAGGCCCGGCCTAGACGGTTGTGGCACTGGACCACGGTTGAAAGAACCAGCTGGCGACTGCCTTCTGGCTCTGCCTCTTCAGAACACAGGATCGATATCCGGAAGTCGAGGTGCTTGTCGTCTTCTCCCAACACGATTTCAGTCTGATTCGTGCTGTAGACCTTGAAGACGCCTACCCGATCAGCAAGGGTTGCCAAATGTCTGGCTGTCTTGAGGCCAAAACAGGCAACGACAGTGTCCCGGACTTTCAGGAGCCATCCGATCCAGGATGGCTGGTGGGAAAAGATGAATCGAGCCAGCAAATCTGGATTGCCGGATGTGCCCGCAGGAAGCCGAATCGCAAAAGCGTCCGCCAGGTTCATCGACTTGTAAAGGTGGGTGATGCCGGACCCTGAGGGGACTGGCACGGACATAATGAGCTCAAATTCTCGGGGCATCGGGGATCTCTCCTGAGTTCTAACTACCAATTCGACGACATGCCATGTCGCGTTTTTTGTTGGAAGGCGCCAACTTCTCCTTGTCGGATACTGAGCCCGATCAAGGCATCATAGAGCGCTTGCTGCCCAGCCGGCAGAACAGGGAGCAACGTCGCACGGCGCTTGTCGGCATCGAACCAGGATTCAACCAACCATCCCACCAGATAGAGCGCCGAAAGGCATCCACCAGCGGTTGCAACGTTCCCCTGGCATACAAGAGGCTGGTCCATGGGTTCAAGTCCCAGAGCTTGCAAGCTCGATCGCGCATCCGGGTGGGTAGTGGCTGGGCCGTTGAGCAGCCCAAGCCGTTCGAGAATGAAAGCTCCGGCGCATATGGAGCCGATTCGCTGGCGTCTGGAGTCAAGTTCGAACGACGGCAGGAAATCCGGGGCGGCAAGTGCAGCGGGTATTCCTTCCTTGCCGCTGACGAACAATACCGCGTCGGCACTGTTGGCCTCGCAAAGCGGACCGTGCACCGAAACAGGCAGGCCGTGCGCCGACCGCACGATAGAGCTGGAACCCAATATTCGGACGTGCCAGTCCTCAGTGTTGCGGCCTAAGATGTCCCACATCAGGAATAGGTCGATATCAGTGAATTGGTCGAAAGCAACCAGAACGATTTTCTTCAAGGCGAGCTCCATGAAAAGTGCTGGCGTGCAAAACGCAACGGCCATCTCTGCTGGTGTTCGCAGCGTACCGATCGGTTACGCGCCATACACAGTCTGTATGGCGCTAAATAGGGAGCGAAATGACCGTTGAGAAAACTGACTCGTAACCATTGGATCGCGGCTGGTTTTGAGGCCCTCGACCAAATAGGGCATACCGGTGTTTCGGCCGAGAGTCTATCGCGCCGATTGAATGTGACCCGCGGATCGTTCTATCACCATTTTCGCAATCGCGAGGATTTTGTCCGCACCTTGCTAGCCGCTTGGGAAGAAGACTACACGGAGCGCATGCTCGCTTATGCGGGGCAGGGCAGTAGCGCGGGCGAAATCCTGAAACGCTATTTGAGTATTGCCGCTGAGAAACAACCTGGGCGGGAAGTTTCCATCCGAGCCTGGTCGCTGCACGATCCGTTGGTAGGCGAGTTTCAGCAGCGTGTTGACACAAGACGACTGGATTTCGCGATACGGACATGCCGCCGCCTGGTCCATATGCCAGGGCAAGCAGAAGTGATTGGTCAGGTGGCCCATCTGTGCCTGATTGGTGGTCAGCAGGCAGGGCTGCGGCGTGATGCCGCTCGCTTCAACCGTTTCCTGCATGGAGCCTTTTCACTTTTCGAAGGGGCGCTTGCACCGTGGCGGGCCTGAGTCATGAGCTATATCGGGTAACTGAATAAATAGTGTCCAAGGCTAACGTCCATGGCACTGGCCTAAAAAAAAAACGGCACCCAAAGGTGCCGTTTCTGTTTTCTACGATCTACCGCTACACGATCAGCCCGTCAAGCCAGCCTGCTGAACCAGGGTCAGCAACGGCTGCGGGTACACACCGAGGAAGAACGCCAGTACGGCGATGGCCAGCAGCATCACGCCGCCTGCCTTCTGTTCCCAGTGCAACTCGGCGTCGTGGCGACGCAGGTTCGGTTCCATCAGGTACAAGGTGACCATGACGCGCAGGTAGTAGAACACGCCGATGGCACTGCCCAGCACCAGGGAGCCGACCAGCCACCATTGGTGAGCCTCGACGCCGGTGGCGATGATGTAGAACTTGCCGATGAAGCCGGCGGTCAGCGGGATGCCGGCCAGGGACAGCATCATCACGGTCAGCACGGCGGTCAGGTACGGACGGCGCCAGAACAGGCCGCGGTATTCGTACAGGGCGTCGGCGTCGCGGCCGTTGTACGGCGAGGACATCAGGGTGATCACACCGAAGGCGCCGAGGCTGGTGATCACGTAGGTGACCAGGTACACGCCGATGGCTTCCACGGCCAGGCCCTTGCTGGCGATCAGGGCGATCAGCAGGTAGCCGAAGTGGGCGATGGACGAGTAACCCAGCAGACGCTTGAGGTTGCTCTGGGTCAGTGCCAGCAGGTTACCGAACAGGATCGACGCGATGGCGATGATGGTCAGTACGTTGCTCAGCACACCGCTGCTGGCCACTGGCGAGATCTGGAACAGACGCACCATGACCGCGAACACCGCCACTTTCGAAGCGGTGGCCAGGAACGCCGCCACTGGCGCCGGGGCGCCTTCGTAGACGTCCGGGGTCCAGAGGTGGAACGGTACCAGCGACAGCTTGAACGCCAGGCCGATCAGCATCATTCCCAGGCCCAGTTGCGCGATCGGGCTAGGCAGGCCGGTGGCGGCCAGGGCCTGGCCGATGCCGACGAAGCTCAGGGTGCCGGCTTCGGCGTAGAGCAGGGCCATGCCGAACAACAGGAACGCGGAACCGGCCGCCGACAGCACCATGTACTTGATGCCGGCTTCCAGGGAGCGCTTGTTGAAGAAGGCGTAGGCCACCAGGCCATAGACCGGTACCGACAGCAGTTCCAGGCCGATGAACAGGCTGGCCAGATGCTGCGCGCTGACCAGGACCAGGCCACCGGCGGCGGCCATCAGGATCAGCAGGTACAGCTCTTCGCGGTTGCCCGGGTAACCCGAACCGCCATCGCCGAGGTAGGCGTGGGCGAGGGTGACACAGGCCAGGGTGGCGACCAGGATCAACGCCATGTACAGGCAGGCGAAGCTGTCGATCTGAATCAGCGGGGTGACCGCCAAGGGTGCGACTTTCAGGGCCGGCAAGATCGACAGCAGGGCCAGGTTCAGCCCCGCCACCGACAGCAGGAAGGTCTGTGAGTGATTGCGGCGCCAGGCGATCGCCAGCATCACCACGATGATCGTGGCGCTGGTGATCAACAGCGGCGCAAGCGCGATAAAGTGTTGAATCGTGAATTCCATAGCGCTCTTACCGGGCCGAAGCGAGTTGAGAGAAGGCGGTGCCGAGCCACTGCTGCACGCCATGCATCGTGGCGGCAGATGTGTCGAGGAACGGTTGCGGGGAAACGCCGAGGTAAACCAGCAGCACCGCAAGGCCGAGCACCATGATCAGTTCGCGACCGTCCATGCCGCGCAGCACTTCGTCCGACTTGGTCGGGCCGAAGTAGGCACGGTGGATCATGATCAGCGAGTAGACCGAACCGAACACCAGGCCGGAGGTGGCGATGGCGGTGATCCACGGAGCGCTGGCGAACGTGCCGATCAGGATCAGGAACTCGCCGACGAAGTTGCCAGTGCCTGGCAGGCCCAGGGAAGCGGCTGCGAAGAACAGGCTGATGGCCGGCAGGTAGGCGATGCGCGACCAGATGCCGCCCATCTCACGCATGTCCCGGGTGTGCAGGCGCTCGTACAACTGGCCGCTGAGGATAAACAGCGCCGCCGCCGACAGGCCGTGAGCCAACATCTGGATCACCGCGCCTTGCAGGGCGAGCTGGCTGCCGGAGTAGATCCCGATCAGCACGAAGCCCATGTGCGAAACGCTGGAGAACGCGATCAGGCGCTTGATGTCGGTCTGGGCGAACGCCAGGAACGCACCGTAGAAAATCCCGATCAGGCCCAGGGTCATGGCGATCGGCGCGAACTCGGCCGACGCATTGGGGAACAGCGGCAGGGCAAAGCGCAGCAGGCCGTAGGCCGCCGTCTTGAGCAAGATACCCGCCAGGTCCACGGAACCTGCGGTCGGCGCCTGGGCGTGGGCGTCCGGCAGCCAGGAGTGGAACGGCACCACTGGCAGCTTCACCGCGAAGGCGATGAAGAAGCCGAGCATCAGCACGTACTCGGTGGTCTTGGACATCTGCACTTTCAACAGGTCGGCGTAGTTGAAGGTAATCACACCGGTGTTGTTGAAGTTGACCAGCACCAGGCCAAGGATCGCCACCAACATGATCAGGCCGGAAGCCTGGGTGAAGATGAAGAACTTGGTCGCCGCGTAGATCCGGGTTTTCTTGCCGTCCGAAGAACTGTGACCCCAGAGCGCGATGAGGAAGTACATCGGCACCAGCATCATTTCCCAGAAGAAGAAGAACATGAACAGGTCCAGCGCCAGGAACACGCCGATGACGCCGCCCAGGATCCACATCAGGTTCAGGTGGAAGAAACCCACGTGACGCTGGATCTCTTTCCAGGAGCAGAGTACCGAGAGGATACCCAGCAGGCCGGTCAGCAGGATCATCAGCAGCGACAGGCCGTCGAGGGCCAGGTGCACGCTGATGCCGAAGCGCGCGATCCAGGCATGCTTGAATTCAAGCGCCCAGGTTGGATCGGCGCCAGGAGCCGGAGCAAATGAATAGTCGCCGGTCGCCCACAGCCAGAGGCCGAGCGCGAGTTCCAGGGACATGGTCAGCAGCGCAATCCAGCGCGGGAGCGTGGAGCTGGAGCGCTCCGCGATCCAGCACAGCAGGCCGCCGATGAAGGGGATCAGGATTAGCCAGGGCAGAATCATGACGGGCTCGTTTCCTTTCGCAAGTTCGCAAGGTTCATATCAGACCGCTACCAGCACGATGGCGCCGATAACCAGCACGGCGCCAGCCGCCATGGAAGCCGCATACCAACGCAGTTGACCGGTCTCGGTACGGCTCAGGGCAGTGTGGCCGCCCTTGGCCATGCGCGGGATCAGGCCAATGGTCTGGTCGAGCGGGTCTTTGCGCAGAATGTGGCTGATCGCAAGGTATGGCTTGACGAACAGTTTGTCGTAGATCCAGTCGAAGCCCCAGGCGGCGAACCACCAGGCCGAAAGGAATCGCCCGATACCGCTGTTGGCGATCGCCGTGACGAAACGACGCTTGCCCAGGAACAGCAGGGCGGCCAGCAGGATACCTGCCAGGGCGATGGCGCCCGAGGCGATTTCCAGGCTGTGCTTGGCTTCGCCGCCGGCATGGCCGACGCTTTGCGGCAGCACATCGGCCAGCGGTGGGGTGATCATGGCGCCGACGAAGGTCGACAGCACGATCAGCACCGACAGTGGCAGCCAGTGAGCAATGCCATGGCCGGCATGGGCTTGGGTCTTGGCTTCACCATGGAACGCGATGAAGATCAGGCGGAAGGTGTACAGGGAGGTCATGAACGCACCCACCAGGCCGGCATAGAGCAGTGCCTGGTTACCGCTGGCGAACGCTTCCCAGAGGATCTCGTCCTTGGAGTAGAAGCCGGCGGTGACCAGTGGCAGGGCCGCCAGGGCCGCGCCGCCAACGATGAAGCTGGCGTAGGCCAACGGCAGTTTCTTCCACAGGCCGCCCATCTTGAAGATGTTCTGCTCGTGGTGGCAGGCAACGATCACCGCACCGGAAGCAAGGAACAGCAGCGCCTTGAAGAAGGCGTGGGTCATCAGGTGGAAGATCGCGCCTTCCCAGGCACCAACGCCCAGGGCCAGGAACATGTAGCCGATCTGGCTCATGGTCGAGTAGGCGAGGATGCGCTTGATATCGGTTTGTACCAGCGCGGCAAAACCGGCCAGTACCAGGGTCACGCCGCCGACGATGCCCACCAGGTGCAGGATGTCCGGCGCCAGGGCGAACAGGCCGTGGGTACGGGCGATCAGGTAGACGCCAGCGGTCACCATGGTCGCGGCGTGGATCAGTGCCGAGACCGGGGTAGGGCCGGCCATCGCGTCCGCCAACCAGGTTTGCAGCGGCAGTTGCGCGGATTTACCAACGGCGCCGCCCAGCAGCATCAGGGTCGCCAGGACGATCCAGAAGTCACCGACCTTGAAGTGCTCGGGCGCCTTTACCAGCAGTTCCTGGATATTCAGCGTGCCCAGTTGCTGGAACAGGATGAACAGGCCGATGGCCATGAACACGTCGCCGATCCGGGTGACGATGAACGCCTTGAGTGCGGCATTCCCGTTGTTGCGGTTGCTGTAGTAGAAACCGATCAACAGGTACGAGCACAGACCCACGCCTTCCCAGCCGAAGTACAGGAACAACAGGTTATCGCCGAGCACCAGGAACAGCATGCTGGCGATGAACAGGTTGGTGTAGGCGAAGAAGCGCGAGTAACCGGCTTCACCGCGCATGTACCAGGAGGCGAACAGGTGGATCAGGAAACCCACGCCGACCACCACGCCGAGCATGGTGATGGACAGGCCGTCCAGGTAGAGGGCGAAGTTCGGCGTGAAGCCTTCCACCGCCATCCAGCGCCACAGCACCTGCACATACACACCGCCTTCGGGCGGGGCGACGTTGAACTGCCAGATCACGTAGGCCGTGACGATGGCAGACAGGCCGATGGAACCCACGCCAACCAGCGCCGAAAGGTTTTCCGACCAGCGTCCACGGGAGAACGACAGCAGCAGGAAACCAATGAGGGGGAATACGAAAGTCAGAAAGATTAGGTTCATCCGCGCATCTCGCTGGCAGCGTCGATATCGAGAGTGTGGAAGCGGCGATACAGCTGCAACAGGATCGCCAGGCCGATACTGGCCTCGGCGGCTGCCAGGCTGATCACCAGGATGAACATGATCTGTCCATCCGGCTGCGCCCAGCGAGCGCCCGCGACGATGAAAGCCAGGGCGGAGGCATTCATCATGACCTCCAGGCTCATCAGCACGAACAGAATGTTGCGGCGGACCATCAGGCCAACCAGACCGAGGCAGAACAGGATGCCGGCAACCGCCAGACCATGCTCGAGAGGGATAGCAGGCATGTGATTACTCCTTCGCCTCGTTACGGCCCAAATGGAACGCCGTGACGGCTGCGGCAAGCAGCAGCATCGAGGCGAGTTCGACCACCAGCAGGTACGGACCGAACAGGCTGATGCCCACGGCCTTGGCGTCTACGGTGGTGTGGCCGATGGCCTGGCCGCTCTGGTGAGCGAACAGCACATACAGCAGTTCACCCAGCAGCAGGGCGGACAGGATCACCGGTCCCGCCCAGATGCCGGGCTTGAGCCAGGAGCGTTCCTGCTGGACCGCGGCCGGGCCGAGGTTGAGCATCATCACCACGAACACGAACAGCACCATGATGGCGCCGGCGTAGGCGATCACTTCCAGGGCACCGGCGAACGGTGCACCGAGGGCGAAGAAGGTCATGGCCACGGCGATCAGCGAAATGATCAGGTAGAGCAGGGCGTGCACGGGGTTGGTGTTGGTGACCACACGAAGCGTGGACACCACCGCGATACCCGATGCGAAATAGAAAGCGAATTCCATCTTTCTTCCTTAAGGCAGCAAGCTCTTCACGTTGATCGGTTCGGCTTCGTTCTGCGCGGCGCCTTTTGGCTTACCGGCAATGGCCATACCTGCAACACGATAGAAGTTGTAATCAGGGTTTTTACCGGGACCGGAAATCAGCAGATCTTCTTTCTCGTACACCAGGTCCTGACGTTTGAACTCGGCCATTTCGAAATCCGGCGTGAGCTGGATCGCGGTGGTCGGGCAGGCTTCCTCGCAGAGGCCACAGAAAATGCAGCGCGAGAAGTTGATACGGAAGAAGTCCGGGTACCAGCGACCGTCTTCGGTTTCAGCTTTCTGCAGCGAGATGCAACCCACCGGGCACGCCACGGCGCACAGGTTGCAGGCCACGCAGCGCTCTTCGCCGTCGGGGTCGCGGGTCAGGACGATGCGGCCACGATAGCGTGGTGCCAGGTAGACCGGCTCTTCCGGGTATTGCAGGGTGTCGCGCTTGCGAAAGCCATGGCCGAAGATCATGACCAGGCTTCGCAGTTGGGTACCGGTACCCTTAACGATGTCGCCAATATATTTGAACATGGGTCAAATCCTCACTGAACCGCGGCCGCAGGCGCGTTCATCAAAACGATCGCAGCGGTCACCAGCATGTTGATCAGGGTCAGCGGCAGGCAGAATTTCCAGCTGAAGTCCATCACCTGGTCGTAGCGTGGGCGCGGGATCGAGGCGCGCAGCAGGACGAACAGCATGATGAAGAACGCGGTCTTCAGGGCGAACCAGACGAAGGACAGTTGCGGCAGGATGTCGAACGGACCGTGCCAGCCACCGAAGAACAGCGTTACCAGCAGCGCCGAGATCAGGATGATCCCGATGTATTCACCGACGAAGAACATGCCCCATTTCATGCCGGCATATTCAATGTGGTAACCGTCGGCCAGTTCCTGCTCCGCTTCCGGCTGGTCGAAGGGGTGACGGTGAGTCACGGCCACGCCAGCGATGAAGAAGGTACAGAAACCGAAGAACTGCGGAATGATGAACCACAGGTTCTGGGCCTGGTACTCGACGATGTCGCGCATGTTGAACGAGCCGGCCTGGATCACGATGCCCATGAGCGACAGGCCCATGAACACTTCGTAGGACACGGTCTGGGCCGAGGCCCGCAGGCTGCCCAGCAGGGCGAACTTGTTGTTGCTCGACCAGCCGGCGAACAGCACCGCATACACCGACAGGCCGGCCATGGCGAAGAAGAACAGCAGGCCGATGTTCAGGTCCGCCACACCCCAGGTCGGGGTGATCGGGATGATCGCGAAGGCGATCAGCAAGGCGCTCATGGCGACCACCGGTGCCAGGGTGAAGATCACCTTGTCGGCAAACGGCGGCGTCCAGTCTTCCTTGAAGAACATCTTGATCATGTCGGCGGCGATCTGGAACATGCCGAATGGGCCGACGCGGTTCGGACCGTAGCGGTCCTGCCACCAGCCCAGCAGGCGACGTTCGACGAAGCTCAACAGTGCGCCTGCGACCACCACGGCCAGCAGGATCACGATGGCCTTGAGGACCGTCAGGATCACAGCGATCACTTCAGGGGTGAACCAGCTCATTGCGCTGCCTCCTGCAGACCGTCGACGGTTTTGCCGAAAATAGCTGGCGGGATGCCTGCCAGGCCAGCCGGCAGGGCCACCAGGCCGGCGCCCAGTTCTTCATTGATGCGCAGCGGAAGACGCAAGGTCTGGCCGGCCACGTTCAGGCTCAGCAGGGCACCGTCGTTGACGCCCAGGCGGTCGGCTTCGGACTTGGCCAGCGACACGTAGGCGGCCGGAATGCGTTCCTGCACCGGTGCGGCCTTGGAAGAGTTCTCTTCGCTGCCGAACAGGTGATGGAACGGCACGACCTGCCAGGTGCCCGGTGCCGGATTGAAGGCGCGCGGCACGCTGGCGAACCAGCTCAGGTGATCGCCCTGGCTTTCGATCAGGCGGGTGCCCGGGTCGCCTGCACGCAGGTGACCACCGACTTCGTCCTGGAACTTGTTCCAGGCTTGCGGCGAGTTCCAGCCCGGCGACCAGGCGAATGGCACCTGGGAGCGCGGTTCGGTCGAGCCCGAGTAGCCTTCCATGGAGAACGAGAACGCGGTGTCGTTGTCCTGGGAGGTGCGCGGTTCGTGAACGCTGATGTCGGCGCGCATGGCGGTGCGACCGGAGTAGCGCAGCGGTTCGCGCGCCAGCTTCAGGCCTTTGATGCGGAACGAGGCGGACGGTGCGGCGTCGACGATGGCGGCCAGTTGCGGGCTGCTCGAAGCGACGGCGGCGGTAACGTGGTCCAGTTGCGTCCAGTCGATCGGCTGGTCCAGCAGGGTGGCGCGCAGGGCGTGCAGCCAGCGCCAGCCTTCGTGAACCAGGATGCTGGCGTCCAGGTATTGCGGGTCGAAGACCTGGAAGAAGCGCTGGGCGCGACCTTCCTGGCTGACCAGCGTACCGTCGCCTTCGGCGAAGCTCGCCGCCGGCAGCACCAGGTGGGCGCGGTCGGTGGTGGCGGTTTTCTGATGGTCAGCGACGATCAGCACTTTCGCGGCGTTCAGCGCGGCATCGACCTTGGCCTTGTCAGTGCGGGTGTACAGGTCGTTTTCCAGCACCACGATGGCGTCGGCGCTGCCGTCGATCACCGCTTGCAGGGCGGCGTCCACCGATTCGCCACCGAGCATGGCCAGGCCAAGGCTGTTGGCTTCCGGCACGATCAGGCTGATGGAACCGTTCTTCTCGCGCAGCTTCAAGGCCTTGGCGATGTTGGCCGCGGCTTCGATCAGCGCCTTGGAACCCAACGAGGTGCCGGCGATGATCAGTGGGCGCTTGGCCGCCAGCAGGGCGTCGGCGATGCGTTGGGCCAGAGCGGCTGCTTCGCTGTCCAGGCCGTCGACGGCCGGGGCGCTGGCGTCCAGGGCGTGGGCCACGGCGAAACCGATGCGGGCCAGGTCGTCAGGGGCGGCGTGGACGCACTCTTCGGCCACGTCGTCGAGCTTGGTTTCAGCGAGGCTGGCGATGAACAGTGGGTTCAGCGCGTGCTGGCCGATGTTCTTCACGGCAGCGTCGAGCCAAGGCTGGACGCGCATGGCGTCGGCCATGTCTTCGGCCTTGCCCTTGACCGACTGGCGCAGGGCCAGGGCCATGCGGGCGGCGGTCTGGGTCAGGTCTTCACCGAGGACGAACACCGCGTCGTGGTCTTCGATGTCGCGCATGTTCGGCACGGGCAGCGGGCTGTCCTTGAGCACTTGCAGCACCAGGCGGATGCGTTCCAGCTCACCGGCTTCGATGCCACTGTAGAAGTGCTCGGCGCCGACCAGTTCACGCAGCGCGTAGTTGCTTTCCAGGCTGGCCCGTGGCGAACCGATGCCGACGATGTTGCGACCGCGCAGCAGCTCGGCGGCCTTGTCCAGCGCTTGGTCCAGGCTCAGCTTGGCGCCGTTTGCCAGCAGCGGCTGGCGTGGACGATCCTTGCGGTTGACGTAGCCATAGCCGAAACGACCACGGTCACACAGGAAGTACTGGTTCACCGAACCGTTGAAGCGGTTTTCGATGCGACGCAGTTCACCGTAGCGCTCGCCCGGGGAGATGTTGCAACCGCTGGAGCAGCCATGGCAGATGCTCGGCGAGAACTGCATGTCCCACTTGCGGTTGTAGCGCTCGGAGTGGGTCTTGTCGGTGAACACACCGGTCGGGCAGACCTCGGTGAGGTTGCCGGAGAATTCGCTTTCCAGGGTGCCGTCTTCAACGCGACCGAAGTACACGTTGTCGTGGGCGCCGAACACGCCCAGGTCGGTGCCGCCGGCGTAGTCCTTGTAGAAACGCACGCAGCGGTAGCAGGCGATGCAGCGGTTCATCTCGTGGGAGATGAACGGGCCGAGGTCCTGGTTCTGGTGGGTACGCTTGGTGAAGCGATAACGGCGCTCGTTGTGGCCGGTCATCACCGTCATGTCTTGCAGGTGGCAATGGCCGCCTTCCTCACAGACCGGGCAGTCGTGAGGGTGGTTGGTCATCAGCCATTCGACGACGCTGGCGCGAAACACTTTCGCTTCTTCGTCGTCGATGGAGATCCAGCTGCCGTCGGTGGCAGGGGTCATGCAGGACATGACGATCCGACCACGCTTGTCGTTTTCGTCGGTGTACTGCTTGACCGCGCACTGGCGACAAGCGCCAACGCTGCCAAGGGCGGGGTGCCAGCAGAAATAAGGAATGTCGAGGCCCAGCGACAGACATGCCTGTAACAGGTTGTCTGCGCCATCGACTTCGAGCTCTTTGCCGTCTACGTGGATAGTGGCCATGGTTCAAAGTTCTTCGTTGGCCCGGTGTCAGCGGGCGTGGCTAATGGAATCTTGTTATTCGCGTGAATCAACACAGCCGTTTACGGCGTCATCACACGAGAAGACGAAGGGCACGGACCCTTCGCCTTTTTAAGCGTTTACGCGCCGACTACGATCGGCTTTGCCAGAGGCGGGACGACGGCGCTGGTGGGCGCGATGCCGGCTTCGAACTCTGGACGGAAGTATTTGATCGCGCTGCCCAACGGCTCCACGGCACCCGGTGCGTGAGCACAGAAGGTCTTGCCTGGGCCGAGGAAACCCACCAGACCCAGCAGGGTCTCGATGTCGCCGGCCTGGCCTTCGCCGTTTTCAAGGGCCCGCAGCAGCTTGACGCTCCATGGCAGGCCATCGCGGCAAGGGGTGCAGAAACCGCACGACTCACGGGAGAAGAACTCTTCCATGTTGCGCAGCAGCGACACCATGTTCACGCTGTCGTCCACCGCCATGGCCAGGCCGGTACCCATGCGGGTGCCGACCTTGGCGATGCCGCCGGCGTACATTTGGGCGTCCAGGTGTTCCGGCAACAGGAACCCGGTACCGGCGCCGCCAGGCTGCCAGCACTTGAGCTTGTAGCCGTCGCGCATGCCGCCAGCGTAGTCTTCGAACAGCTCGCGGCCGGTGACGCCGAATGGCAGTTCCCACAGGCCAGGGTTCTTGACCTTGCCGGAGAAGCCCATGAGCTTGGTGCCCATGTCTTCGCTGCCGTCACGGGCCAGGGATTTGTACCAGTCCACGCCGTCGGCGATGATCGCCGGCACGTTGCACAGGGTCTCGACGTTGTTCACGCAGGTCGGCTTGCCCCACACGCCTACAGCGGCAGGGAAGGGCGGCTTGGAACGTGGGTTGGCGCGACGGCCTTCCAGGGAGTTGATCAGTGCGGTTTCTTCACCGCAGATGTAGCGTCCGGCACCGGTGTGGACGAACAGCTCGAAATCAAAGCCCGAGCCCAGGATGTTCTTGCCCAAGAGGCCGGCGGCCTTGGCTTCTTCCACGGCACGGTTCAGGTGCTTGGCGGCGGTGGTGTATTCGCCACGCAGGAAGATATAGCCACGGTAGGTTTTCAGCGCGCGGGCGCTGATCAGCATGCCTTCGATCAGCAGATGGGGCAGTTGCTCCATCAGCATGCGGTCTTTCCAGGTGTTGGGCTCCATTTCATCCGCGTTGCACAGCAGGTAGCGGATGTTGATGGATTCGTCCTTGGGCATCAGGCCCCACTTCACACCCGTGGGGAAGCCCGCGCCGCCACGGCCCTTGAGGCCGGAGTCTTTCACGGTCTGGACGATGTCGTCCTGGGCCATGTCGCTGAACGCCTTGCGCGCAGCGGCGTAGCCATTCTTGGCCTGGTACTCGTCCAGCCATACGGCTTCGCCGTCGTCACGCAGGCGCCAGGTCAGGGGATGGGTTTCGGCCGAACGCTGGATGCGGTTGGCGGGCCCGAAGGAAGTCAGGGTCATACGTAGCCCTCCAGCAGTTTGGCGACGCCGTCAGGCTGGACGTCACCGAAGGTGTCGTCGTCGATCATCAGCGCTGGCGCCTTGTCGCAGTTACCCAGGCAGCACACTGGCAGCAGGGTGAAACGACCGTCGGCGGTGGTCTGGCCCAGGCCGATGCCCAGCTTGTTCTGGATCTCGCCGACCACCGATTCGTGGCCACCGATGTAGCAGACCATGCTGTCGCAGACACGAATGATGTGACGGCCTACTGGCTGGCGGAAAATCTGGCTATAGAAGGTGGCCACGCCTTCGACGTCGCTGGCCGGGATGCCGAGGATCTCGCCGATGGCGTAGAGCGCGCCGTCAGGCACCCAGCCACGTTCCTTCTGGACGATCTTCAGGGCTTCGATCGACGCCGCGCGCGGGTCTTCGTAGTGATGCAGCTCGTGCTCGATGGCCGAGCGCTCGGTTTCGCTCAGGGCGAAACGGTCTGTCTGGATAAGCGTGCTGTTCATGCTTAGCGGTCCACGTCGGCCATAACGAAATCGATACTACCCAGGTACGCGATCAAGTCCGCGACCATGCTGCCTTTGATCACTGAAGGGATCTGCTGCAGGTGCGGGTAGCTTGGGGTGCGAATCCGGGTGCGGTAGCTCATGGTGCCGCCGTCGCTCGTCAGGTAATAACTGTTGATGCCCTTGGTCGCTTCGATCATCTGGAAGGACTCGTTGGCCGGCATGACCGGGCCCCACGAAACCTGCAGGAAGTGCGTGATCAGGGTCTCGATGTGTTGCAGCGTGCGCTCTTTTGGCGGCGGCGTGGTCAGCGGGTGATCCGCCTTGTACGGGCCTTCCGGCATGTTGCGCATGCATTGGTCGATGATCTTGATGCTCTGGCGCATTTCCTCGACGCGAACCATGCAGCGGTCGTAGGCATCGCCATTGGCCGCCAGCGGTACTTCGAATTCGAAGTTTTCGTAGCCGGAGTAGGGGCGCGCCTTGCGCAGGTCGAAGTCGCAACCGGTGGAACGCAGGCCGGCACCGGTGACGCCCCATTCCAGGGCCTCTTTGGTGTTGTAGGCGGCGACCCCGATGGTACGACCCTTGAGAATGCTGTTCTGCAGGGCGGCCTTGGTGTATTCGTCCAGGCGCTTGGGCATCCACTCGACGAAGTCCTTGACCAGCTTTTCCCAGCCGCGTGGCAGGTCGTGGGCAACACCACCGATGCGGTACCAGGCCGGGTGCAGGCGGAAACCGGTGATGGCTTCGATCACCGTGTAGGCCTTCTGGCGGTCGGTGAAGGTGAAGAACACCGGGGTCATGGCCCCCACGTCCTGGATATAGGTCCCCAGGAACAGCAGGTGGCTGGTAATACGGAAGAACTCGGCCATCATGATGCGGATGACGTCGACCTTCTCCGGTACCTTGATCCCGGCCAGTTTCTCGACCGACAGCACGTACGGCAGGTTGTTCATCACGCCGCCGAGGTAGTCGATGCGGTCGGTGTACGGGATGAAGCTGTGCCAGGACTGGCGCTCGGCCATTTTCTCGGCGCCACGGTGGTGGTAGCCGATGTCAGGCACGCAGTCGACGATCTCTTCGCCGTCCAGCTGCAGGATGATGCGGAACGCACCGTGGGCCGAAGGGTGGTTCGGGCCGAGGTTGAGGAACATGTAGTCCTCGTTGGCGCCCGAACGCTTCATGCCCCAGTCTTCAGGCTTGAAGCGCGCGGCTTCTTCCTCGAGCTGTTGCTTGGCCAGGGACAGGCTGAACGGGTCGAACTCGGTGGCACGGGCCGGGAAGTCCTTGCGCAGCGGGTGACCTTCCCAGGTCGGCGGCATCATGATGCGGGTCAGGTGCGGGTGGCCGGGGAAGTCGATCCCGAACATGTCCCACACTTCACGCTCGTACCAGTTGGCGTTCGGCCAGATGCCGGTCACGGTCGGCACGCTAAGGTCGCTCTCGGACAAGGCGACCTTGATCATTACGTCACTATTACGCTCGATCGACATCAGGTGATAGAACACGGTGAAATCGACGCCGTCGGGCAGCCCTTGACGCTTGGTGCGCAGGCGCTCGTCCACGCCGTGCAGGTCATAGAGCATGACGTACGGCTTGGGCAGGTTGCGCAGGAAGGTCAGGACTTCGACGAGTTTGGCGCGGGCAACCCAAAGCACCGGCATGCCGGTGCGGGTCGGCTGGGCGGTGAACGCCTCGGGGCCAAAACGGTTGTTCAGTTCGACGACCACATCCTGGTCGTCTGCCTTGTAAGGCGGGATGTACAGAGCACTGCCTGTAGTCATGGTTATTTATCGCTTTCGGTCAACGTAAAGAATGAAGCCAGGTTCTCGTTTCTTATGCAGAGCAGAGCTGGATCAGACTTCGTCGGGGCTGCGCAGGTTGGTGACTGCGATACGCTGTTCGCGGCGCTGTTCCTTTTGCGATGGCATGTCGGCGCGATAGACGCCTTGATCGCCAACGACCCAGGACAGTGGGCGACGCTCCTGGCCAATCGACTCCTGCAACAGCATCAGGCCTTGCAGGAAAGCTTCAGGGCGAGGCGGGCAGCCGGGCACGTAGACGTCCACGGGCAGGAACTTGTCCACCCCTTGAACGACGGAGTAGATGTCGTACATGCCACCGGAGTTGGCGCACGAACCCATGGAGATAACCCACTTAGGTTCGAGCATTTGCTCGTAGAGACGCTGGATGATCGGCGCCATCTTGATGAAGCAGGTACCGGCGATAACCATGAAATCCGCCTGGCGTGGCGATGCCCGGATCACCTCGGCGCCAAAGCGCGCGATGTCGTGGGGCGCCGTGAAGGCGGTGGTCATTTCCACGTAGCAGCACGAAAGGCCGAAGTTGTACGGCCACAGGGAGTTCTTGCGACCCCAGTTGACCGTGCTGTTCAGCACGTCTTCGAGCTTGCCCATGAAGATGTTTTTGTGGACTTGATCTTCTAACGGATCGGCAACGGTTTCCCGTTCGCCAATCGGATACTGCTCGTTAGGAGCATCGGGGTCGATCCTGGTGAGATTGTATTGCATTGCCAAAGCCTCATTGTTTCAGCTTCGCTTGCCGCTTGCGCCGAGCTTCCGGAGCCCAATCAAGCGCCCCCACTCGGTAAAGGTAGACAAGACCTGCCAACAGAATTGCTATGAAAACGAGAGCTTCGACGAATCCGGTCCAGCCGCTTTCGCGGACGGACACAGACCATGCAAAGAGAAAGAGGGCTTCGATATCGAAGATCACGAAGAGCATCGCGACCAGATAGAATTTGGCTGAGAGCCGCAAGCGGGCGCCACCGGTAGGTAGCATGCCGGACTCGAACGGTTCATTTTTGCTGCGGCCCCAGGCTTTTGACCCAAGCAGGCTCGACACACCGAGCATGAAAGCACACAGGCCAACAACGCCCAGAAGGAAAATGGCAAAGCCCCAATTGTGGGCCATGAGTCCTGTCGCTTCGGACATGCTGGAAATCCTTAACAGAGAGCAAAGGTCTCTGAGCTTGAATGAAATAACGCAGTGACGATATGTCGCAGCAATCAATCGCGGTGATTTTATGGCTAAACACCGGGCAAGTAAAATTCCTATAGCGAAATTATTTATTGGAATAAGGACATAGCGTGCCTCCAAGACCCTGCGGCCCAGGCCTGGTGGGCGTTGGCCGGTTATTCATCAATAATATTTTGTGCGGAATGCAACAATGATAATGACTTCCAAATGATAATTATTATTATTTGTAGCGGCCTTTCTACGGTGCACTTTGTGTTGTGCCTGAAAGACTGTCTTACATCGCCGCTACTGCAATTGTCAGCGCCGAACGTTTTACTCCTTTTCGGACTGCCCAATACTGCGTTCGATCAATTTTTCTACCCGTGCGCTGAAGTTTTGTGACGGAGGGGGCGGTGAAGGTTGGATCTGTGTCGGGGACTGCTCCTGTGGGAGCCAAGCTTGCTCGCGATGCCGGCAACGCGGTCCCGAGGCAGACAGCGTAATCGTTCATCGCGGGCAAGCCTGACTCCCACAGATGCAGGCTTGCTCTTACAGCGTAGGTTGCTTCAAAAAAAACGGGTGAAAAAACCAGGTTCGTCAGATCAATGTCGATCAGTTGAGCCAATGCAGAACCTGTGGCCATGGGGTTTGCACGTTTAAGCGACACCGCTGTGGTGCTTTAGGCCCGGTCTCGTGCCAATTTTTGCTCGCCAGCCCCCGTCCAATCGATGCATCCTCGACTTTCCTTGAATGAATGATGTCAAATGGCTATCTTTGTGCTTCATTCATCTAATCATCTATATCAATACTTGATTAGGCTAACGTCCCTTCTTAGATAGCCGCGCCAGGTTTCATCGTTCGCGGCTGATGACCACAAGGAATGCCATGAACTCTTGGATCGCGAATATGAGCGTTATGCTCAAGCTGGCTTTGGGCTTTGCCGTTGTGCTGCTTCTGACCGCTATCCTCGCCGCGACCGGCTGGTTCAGCCTGGGGAAAATGATCGAGCGTACTGATCGAATGACCAGCATCACCGAACTCGGCAACCGTCTTGATCACCTGCGCAGGGCACGCTTGCAATACCAGCTGGACCGGGGAGATGAACAAAAGGGTGCATTGATCCAGGCGTCGCTGGACCAGTTTGTCGCCAAGCAGAAAAGCCTCGCAAACGAGTTGAGAAAACCTGAAAACCTGAAAAAACTTGCGCTGATCGAGCAGGCCAGCACGCAGTATCAAGTGGCACTGAATACGATGCGCGAGGCTTATCGCAATGACGCGGCCATGCGCAAGGAGATGGGCGTCAATGCGGTCAAGGGGGCCGCGCTGATTGCCAAAGTCATCAATGACGTAGAAGCAATGCCTGCCTCGGATGAGCGCCGTTTCGAGCTGTACAGGGTCATCCTCAAGGCAAAAGAGGACTTGGCACTGGTGCGTTATGAAGTGCGTGGCTATACCGGCAACCCCAACAGCGCCACCGAGCTCGCCGCCGCCCGCCAGCTGGAAAATGCGCTCAAGGGCATCGAAACCCTCAACGGCGCTTTCGGTCCGACCTATGCCGACACCATCAAGCAGCTGGAAACCGCGCTGATTGCTTACCGCCGTTCGGTGCAGGATTTCACTGCCAGCAATCAGGCCATTGGCAAGGCCGTGCAGGACACTATCGATCTGGGTGAAACCATCACTCGTCTGTCTGACGAAATGTATGCCAGCCAACTGGTCTCCCGTGACGAAGACAGCGCCCAGGCGCGCATCCTGCAGCTGAGTTGTACGGCCTTGGCGATGTTGTTGGGGATTTTTGCCGCCCTGATCATCACCCGCCAGATTACACGGCCGTTGCAGGACACATTGGCTGTGGTCAATCGCATTGCAGCAGGTGATCTCACGCAGCACGTGATCGTGACCCGTCGTGATGAGCTGGGTGTCTTGCAGCAGGGTATTGAGCGCATGGGCAGCACCTTGCGCGACCTGATCGGTGGCATCCGCGATGGCGTTACCCAAATCGCCAGTGCCGCCGAAGAGCTCTCGGCTGTCACCGAGCAGACCAGTGCCGGGGTCAACAGTCAGAAGACCGAGACCGATCAGGTGGCTACCGCCATGCACGAAATGTCGGTCACCGTGCATGAAGTCGCGCGTAATGCCGAACAAGCTCGCGCAGCTGCATCAGAGGCCGATGCACAAGCTCGTATTGGCGACCAGGTGGTCGCGCAAGCCATCGTTCAGATTGAGCGCCTGGCCGGCGAGGTCGGGCGTTCAGTCGAAGCCATGAACGAGCTGGAACAGGAAAGCGGGCGCATCGGCAAGATCATGGACGTGATCAGGGCGGTGGCTGAGCAGACCAACTTGCTGGCCCTTAACGCCGCCATCGAGGCCGCTCGCGCGGGTGACGCCGGGCGCGGTTTTGCCGTGGTCGCCGATGAAGTGCGCGGATTGGCCCAGCGTACCCAGCATTCCACCGAAGAGATTGAAAGCCTGGTGGCGGGCTTGCAGAACGGCACGCGCCAGGTATCGAGCATCATGCGAAACAGCCGCGAACTGACCGACAGCAGCGTGGAATTGGCAGGCAAAGCCGGCACCTCCCTGGGCAACATCACCCAGGCGGTTTCCGGCATTCAGGCCATGAACCAGCAGATTGCCGCCGCCGCGGTGCAACAGAGTTCGGTGGCCGAGGAAATCAGCCGCAGTATCCTGAGCGTGCGCGATGTATCCGAGCAGACCGCCTCAGCCAGTGAAGAAACCGCAGCCTCCAGCATCGAACTGGCGCGCCTGGGTAACCAGTTGCAGCAGTTGGTCAGTCACTTCAAGGTGTGAAAAACGGAGCGGGAAAAACCGGCAAAAAAAAGCCCCGAACCAGTCGGGGCTTCAGATCATCGGCTTTGCGGTTAGCTTTTACTCGGTCCGCAAGGGCCGTTTACGGCGTGTATCAGTGGAACTGTTCTTCTTCGGTGGAACCGGTCAGTGCGGTCACCGACGAAGTGCCGCCCTGGATCACGGTGGTCATGTCGTCGAAGTAGCCGGTGCCCACTTCCTGCTGGTGAGCGACGAAGGTGTAGCCCTTGGCGGCGTCAGCGAACTCTTGCTCTTGCAGCTTCACGTAGGCGGTCATGTCGTTGCGGGCGTAGTCGTGCGCCAGGTTGAACATGCTGTGCCACATGTTGTGAATGCCGGCCAGGGTGATGAACTGGTGCTTGTAGCCCATGGCGGACAGTTCGCGCTGGAACTTGGCGATGGTCGCGTCGTCCAGGTTTTTCTTCCAGTTGAAGGAAGGCGAGCAGTTGTACGACAGGATCTGGTCTGGGTATTCCTTCTTGATCGCTTCGGCGAAGCGACGCGCCTCGTCCAGGTCCGGCTTGGCGGTTTCGCACCAGATCAGGTCGGCGTACGGTGCGTAGGCCAGGCCACGGGCGATGGCTTGGTCGAGACCGGCACGCACCTTGTAGAAGCCTTCCTGGGTGCGGGTACCGGTTACGAACGGTTGGTCGTACGGGTCGCAGTCGGAGGTCAGCAGGTCAGCGGCGTTGGCGTCGGTACGGGCCAGGATGATGGTTGGTACACCGGCAACGTCGGCGGCCAGGCGGGCAGCGGTCAGCTTCTGCACAGCTTCCTGGGTTGGAACCAGTACCTTGCCGCCCATGTGGCCGCATTTCTTCACCGAAGCCAGTTGGTCTTCGAAGTGAACGCCGGCGGCGCCTGCTTCGATCATGCTTTTCATCAGCTCGTAGGCGTTCAGGACGCCACCGAAACCGGCTTCAGCGTCAGCCACGATCGGCGCGAAGTAGTCGATGTAGCCTTCGTCGCCCGGGTTCTTGCCGGCTTTCCACTGGATCTGGTCGGCGCGACGGAACGAGTTGTTGATGCGCTTGACCACGGTTGGAACCGAATCCACCGGGTACAGCGACTGGTCGGGGTACATCGACTCGGCGGAGTTGTTGTCCGCGGCCACTTGCCAGCCCGACAGGTAGATCGCCTGGATGCCGGCCTTGACTTGCTGCACAGCCTGGCCGCCGGTCAGGGCACCCATGCAGTTGACGAAATCTTTCTCGGGACGGAAGGCTGGCTTGGCGCCCTGGGTGACCAGGTTCCAGAGCTTGTCGGCGCCCATTTTCGCAAGGGTGTGCTCAGGTTGAACCGAGCCACGCAGACGGACGACGTCAGCAGCGGAATAATTGCGCTTCACGCCTTTCCAGCGCGGGTTTTCAGCCCAGTCTTTTTCAAGGGCTGCAATTTGCTGTTCGCGTGTCAGTGCCATGGAGATAAACCTCGTCGCATAGGTCTTGGTGGAAAATTCCTGCTCCTGCCGACCAGGGGTTGGCGTACAAGTCGGTTCAGGCGGGGAGGCGACGGGATGAACGATGGGCTCGAGGGGAAAGTGAGCAGGTAGGGGCGAACTGCGGGCGCATTCGGGCGTCGTGGGCCTCCATACGAACTCAGAGTGATGCCGGGTTACCTAGTTACGCTTCCGTCCCTCGGGACAACTTCGTTCCAGTCGCAACCTCGTCAAACACACCTTGTGGGCGGTACAGACACGAATCGGCTCGCAGGGTAGTTGCAAGCGTCGACCCGAAGGCCCTTGCCAGGGCCCCTGATTAGCGGGAGCGAGGCCATCATGCCTTCGGTTTTTTGCCTCGTCAAACGTTTTGTAGTGCTTTTTTTATAGCACTACATCTTTGGTCTAATACGACTCATCAGTCAGTTTTTGGTGCTTCAGTTCAGGGTATCGACCTTGACCCGCAAAATCATGTCGTCGCGGCCCTGGGTAGAGTAGCTGCGGGTCAGGCCCTGCTTGTCGGCTTGAGTCTGGCGATTCACGCCGGCCAGGGTGATCCATTCGCCCAGGCGACCGCTGACGGTTGTGTCGGTACTCTGAACGTTCACTACATCGGGACGTTCCTGGCTCATGCGGTCACGGTTGGTACTGATGCTGAGATGAACGGTCTCGCCGGTGACGCTCGCCGTGACATAAAAACCCTGGGTGACGTTGCGGTATTCGGTCTGGCTTTGCAGGCGGCCGTAGTTGTCGGTCTGGCTGCTGGTGAAGGGCACGCTCTGGCCGACCTGGATCAGCGCCGGCTGGCCTTCGCTGGCTTGCACCTGCTGCACGCCGCCGTCACGGCTGGCGGTGCTGCGGTTGATGATGCGGGTCTGGCTGGGCGCGGCGCCGTTGATCGAGTAACCCTGGTCGCCCTGCAGGTTGTTTTCGTTGGTGTCGACCGTAATCAGCAGGCGCTTGGGCGCAGTGTCCAATTGGGCCAGGAACTGCCGGAGTTCTTCGATCTTGCCGGGCTCGGCGTTGACGATCAGTTGGTTGCCGTAGGCGCTGACCTGGCCGTCCTTGCCGATGAAGTTCTGTGCCACCGGCAGCAGGTCGGCGCTGGTGCGGTAGTTCAGCGGCACGATTTGCGTATCGGCCACGGCTGACAGGCTGCTACCAAGCAGCAAGAGGGTCAGCAGGGTGCGTAGAAGCATGTCCATTTCTCCATGAGACAAAGGCCTGATATTGCCAGTTTGTCGGCCCCGGGTGGCGCAAGTTGAATGTTAGACGGCAAAACGCCCCGGCATCGGTAGATGGCGGGGCGTTTCGAGGTTGCATGATTCATTTGTGGCGAGGGAGCAAGCTCCCTCGCCACAGGTTTCAGGCCGAGCGCCGCACCATGTCCACATGCGGAATCCCGGCTTCCAGGAACTCCTCGCTGACCACTGCAAACCCCAGCCGCTCATAGAACGGCGTGGCGTGCACCTGGGCGCTGAGCATCTGCTGCTGGAGCCCACGCTTCTCGGCTTCGGCGATCACGGCGTGCATCAGCGCATCGCCCACCTTCAGGCCACGCCAGTCCTTGAGGACCGAGACGCGGCCGATATGGCCGTCGGTCAGCAGGCGGGCGGTGCCGATGGGAAAGTCGCCTTCAAACGCCAGAAAATGCACCGCGCTCTGGTCGTCGGCATCCCATTCCAGCTCAGGTGGAACGGACTGCTCGGCAATGAACACGGTCTCACGAATGCGCCGGATCTCGGCGTTATCCTTTTGCCAGTCTGCGACACGAACGTGAATTTTATTCATCAGCGAACCCCAGGCTGCCTTGCTTGACCAGCTCGCAGACCAGGCCGCGACCGTCTTCGTCGGCCAGCCACGGACCGAGGTTCTCGATGTGCAGGGCGTCGGCGGCGCAGATCATTTTCAGCAGCTCGCGCAGCTTGCCCGGCAGGTAACGGCTCTGGCCGCTGGCGAACAGCAGCAGGTCGTCATCGACTTCCGACCAGGCCAGGCGCGCGCTCGGGTTGCGAATGATCACGGCACCTTGTTCCAGGCTGGCCAGCAGGTCGTCTTCTTCCAGTTCCGGGCCCACCACCAGTTCCGGGTAGCGCGGCTCGGTCATGAACTGGCCAAACCAGGTCAGCAGCAGGCGCTCGTCGCTCATGTGCTCGGCCAGCAAGCCCTTGAGGCGGTCGAGGGCGTCCTGCTGGATCTGGTGCGGATCGGCTACAGGGCGTGCGTCGGCGTCGGTGTAGCGTTCTTCGTCCGGCAGGAACTGGCTGAGGAAGTCGGTGAAGTGGGTCAGGACTTCAGCGGCGCTCGGCGCACGGAAACCCACCGAGTAGGTCATGCAGTCGTCCACGGCCACGCCGCAGTGCGCCAGGCGCGGCGGCAGGTAGAGCATGTCGCCCGGTTCCAGGGTCCACTCATCGGTGGCTTCGAATTCAGCGAGGATGCGCAGGTCGGCGTGCTGCAGCAGCGGGCTTTCGGAGTCGCACATCTGGCCGATTTTCCAGTTGCGCTGGCCGTGGCCCTGCAGCAGGAACACGTCATAGTTATCGAAATGCGGACCCACGCTGCCACCGGGTGCGGCGAAGCTGATCATCACGTCGTCGATGCGCCAGCTCGGCAGGAAGCGGAAGTTCTCCAGCAGCTCGCTGACTTCCGGTACGAACTGATCGACCGCCTGTACCAGCAGGGTCCACTCGCGCTCTGGCAGCTTGCTGAATTCGTCTTCGGCAAACGGGCCGCGACGCAATTCCCAGGGACGCTCGCCATGCTCGATCACCAGGCGCGACTCGACTTCTTCTTCCAGGGCCAGGCCGGCCAGTTCGTCGGCATCGATCGGGCTTTGGAAGTCAGGAATCGCCTGACGGATCAGCAGGGGTTTTTTCTGCCAGTAGTCGCGCAGGAACTCCCGTGCCGTGATGCCGCCCAGGAGTTGCAGAGGAATATCAGGATTCATGTGTAACCTATTGAAAAAATATACTTTTCAGACGCGAATAAAAACGCCCGGCGCGGCCGGGCGTCTCAAAGGTAAAGCCGTGGATCAGATGCGCTTGGCTTGTGCTGCTGCGTTGCCGATGTAACTGGCCGGCGTGAGCTTTTTCAGCTCAGCCTTGGCGTCGGCAGGCATGTCCAGGCCATCGATGAAAGTCTGCAACGCTTGAGGGCTGATGCCCTTGCCACGGGTCAGTTCTTTCAGCTTTTCATACGGGTTTTCGATGTTGTAGCGACGCATCACGGTCTGGATCGGTTCGGCCAGGACTTCCCAGCAGGCGTCCAAGTCGGCGGCGATCTTCTGCTCGTTCAGTTCCAGCTTGCTGATGCCCTTGAGGCTGGCTTCGTAGGCAATGACGCTATGGGCAAAACCCACGCCCAGGTTGCGCAGCACGGTGGAGTCGGTCAGGTCGCGCTGCCAGCGGGAGATCGGCAGTTTGCTCGCCAGGTGCTGGAACAGCGCGTTGGCGATGCCCAGGTTGCCTTCAGAGTTTTCGAAGTCGATCGGGTTGACCTTGTGCGGCATGGTCGAGGAACCGATTTCGCCAGCGATGGTGCGCTGCTTGAAGTAACCCAGGGAAATATAGCCCCAGATGTCACGGTCGAAGTCGATCAGGATGGTGTTGAAGCGCGCGATCGCATCGAACAGTTCGGCGATGTAGTCATGCGGTTCGATCTGGGTGGTGTAGGGGTTGAAGCTCAGGCCCAGCTCGTCTTCGATGAAGGCGCGGGCGTTGGCTTCCCAGTCGATGTCCGGGTAGGCCGACAGGTGGGCGTTGTAGTTGCCCACGGCGCCGTTGATCTTGCCCAGCAGCGGCACGGCGGCCACCTGGGCGATCTGGCGCTCCAGGCGGTAGACCACGTTCGCCAGTTCCTTGCCCAGGGTGGTCGGCGAAGCCGGTTGACCGTGGGTGCGCGACAGCATCGGCACGTCGGCGAAGCGGATCGCCAGCTCGCGGATGGCCTGGGCGGTCTGGCGCATCAGTGGCAGCATCACCTCATCACGGCCTTCGCGCAGCATCAGGGCGTGGGACAGGTTGTTGATGTCCTCGCTGGTGCAGGCGAAGTGGATGAACTCGCTGACATTGGCCAGTTCCGGCAGCTTGGCCGCCTGCTCCTTGAGCAGGTATTCGATGGCCTTGACGTCGTGGTTGGTGGTGCGCTCGATCTCTTTGACGCGCTCGGCGTGCTCCAGCACAAAATTTTCTGCGAGGGCGTTCAACACCGCGTTGGCTTCGGCGGAAAACGCCGGGACTTCGCTGATGGCAGGGTGGGCGGCCAGGCGCTGGAGCCAGCGCACTTCAACCAGGACGCGGGCACGGATCAGGCCGTACTCGCTGAAAATCGGGCGCAGGGCCTGGGTTTTGCCGGCGTAGCGGCCGTCAACAGGGGAAACCGCAGTGAGCGAAGAGAGCTGCATGGGGTGTTCTCGGACAGTCGGGCAACGAAATGGGGCGCGTATCATACATGAAAACAATCGCCGGTCCGTCGCCAACTGACCGGCGTATTACGCGTAACGAACTAAAAAAACGGGTTGAGGCGACTTATTCGTTGCGCATCAACGGGTAAAGCTCTTTAAGCAATTTGCGCCGGCTGATCACCAGTTGCCAGCGATGGCCGCCCAACTGCCGCCACAGCCGTGCCGAACGAATACCGGCCAGCAACAGGGCGCGGATCTTCGAGGCATTGCTCGGTTGCTGCAGGTTGCGCATGTCGCCATGCACCTGGATGCGCTGGCGCAAGGTGCTCAGGGTGTCCTGGTACAGCGCGCCGCAGGCCGCGACGACGTTTTCGTGGGACGGGCCGAAGTGCTCCACCTGGGACTGGATCTGCGGCAAGCGTTTGCCGATGGTTTCCAGCAGGTCGTCGCGCTTGGCCAGCTGACGCTCAAGGCCCAGCATCGACAGGGCATAGCGCAGCGGTTCGCGTTGCAGGGCGCTGGGATCGCGCTCCAGGGCGCCAATCAGCGCACGATAGCCTTCGCGCAGGTTCAAGTCGTCGCCGCCGTAGACTTCCAGGGTGTCCTTGGGGTCGCGAACCAGCAGGCTGCCGAGCATGCAGGCCACGCCCGCTTCGGTGGCCTGGCCGGTCTTGGCGATCCTGTCCACCAGCACGGCGGCGAGGAATACGCCGCCCAATGCCGTCAGTTGTTCCTGGATGGGGGTCATGCCTTGCTGCTCCAGGGCTCTGCGACTTCGATCACACCGCCGCCCAGGCAGATTTCGCCGTCATAGAACACCACGGACTGGCCGGGGGTGACCGCCCGCTGCGGGTCATCGAAGGTGGCACGGTAGCCCGTGGCGGTTTTTTCCAGGGTGCAGGGCTGGTCGCTCTGGCGGTAGCGAACCTTGGCCGTCAGGCGGCGTGGTTCGCCGAGGTCGATCGGGTTGACCCAATAGATATCGGAGGCGAGCAGGGCGCGGGAAAACAACCATGGGTGGTCGTTGCCCTGGCCGACGATCAGCTCGTTGTGCTCCAGGTCCTTGACCAGCACGTACCACGGCTCTTCGCCGGCGTCTTTCAGGCCGCCGATGCCCAGGCCCTGGCGCTGGCCGATGGTATGGTACATCAGGCCATGGTGACGGCCGATGACTTCGCCTTCGGTCGTCTTGATCTCGCCCGGCTGGGCCGGCAGGTATTGCTTGAGGAAGTCGCTGAAACGGCGCTCACCGATAAAGCAGATCCCGGTGGAGTCTTTTTTCTTGGCCGTGGCGAGCTGGTGTTTTTCGGCGATCGCGCGCACTTCGGGCTTTTCCAGTTCGCCTACCGGGAACAGGGTCTTGGCGATCTGCTCGCCGCCGACGGCGTGCAGGAAGTAGCTCTGGTCCTTGTTCGGGTCCAGGCCCTTGAGCAGTTCGGTGCGGCCGTCGATGTCGCGGCGGCGCACGTAGTGGCCGGTGGCGATCAGGTCGGCACCGAGCATCATGGCGTAGTCGAGGAACGCCTTGAACTTGATTTCGCGGTTGCAGAGGATGTCCGGGTTCGGCGTGCGGCCGGCCTTGTACTCGGCCAGGAAGTGCTCGAACACGTTGTCCCAGTACTCGGCGGCGAAGTTGGCGGTGTGCAGCTTGATGCCGATCTTGTCGCACACGGCCTGGGCGTCCGCCAGGTCGTCCATGGCGGTGCAGTATTCGGTGCCGTCGTCTTCTTCCCAGTTCTTCATGAACAGGCCTTCCACCTCATAACCCTGCTCGATCAGCAGAAGGGCGGAAACGGAAGAGTCCACGCCGCCGGACATGCCGACAATGACGCGCTTCTTGGATGTGTCAGAAGGAGCTGGATCACGCATAGGAGTTCAATGAGTGTCTTGAAAAAGGACGCGATTCTATCAGGCCCGGGCGCACAAGGCTAAAGAGAAGGACGGATCAGCGTCAGACTGTGGCAATGGCCGGCCAGATAATCGTCGATGCAGCGGATGATCAGCTCGCTGCGCCAGTGCTCGCGCTGTTCGAGCAGTTCGTCGCGGGTCAGCCATTTGGCGCCGAGGATGCCGTCGTCCAGTTGATACTCGGGGTGGTGTTTCAAGGCCTTGGCGGCGAAACAGACGCGCTGGTAGGTCACACCGTTGCTGGGGGCGGTGTACAGGTAAATACCCACCACGGCCGTGGGTTCGACGTCCCAGCCGGTTTCTTCCAGGGTTTCGCGCACGGCGGCTTCGATCAGGGTTTCGTTCGGGTCAAGGTGGCCGGCGGGCTGGTTGAGCACTGCGCGTCCGGCCTTGGATTCTTCCACCATCAGGAAGCGGCCGTTGTTTTCGACGATGGTGGCGACGGTGATGTGGGGTTGCCAGTTCATAAGGTTCTTCTATTTCTCGGATTGGGATGTGGGTTGCGGGGGGGGATTGAGTACATATCCGTTGCTGCGGTCACGGCTGCCTATGGTTCCGCTCTTACAGCGGCTCACTTTTGAGAAGCCCGGAAGCCGGCCCAGTCAAAAGTAAGCAAAACGCTCATGCCCCACCACTCGGTGCCTCGCCTAGGCTCGGCATGCCCTCTCTCCGGCATTGCTCCGTGGGCCGCCGCGAAGGGCCATCCATGGCCCAGAGTGTGTAAAAACCGATAAAAACATCGTCGGCACGTAGTGCCGACAGGTGTTGGCCAACTGATTAAAACCTGAAGCGTTCCTGTAGCTCCAAGCGGCCCCTACGAACGCTAGCAAGGCTTCATAGCTTGATTAACGGGGAAAAACGGCAGGCTTTCAGGCCGCCAGCGCCTTCATCAGACCCTGCGCACCAAGGATTTTCATCACTCTTTTCCAATTGTAAGCGAGCACATTCAAGCTCATTTCAGTGCTGACCCCAGCCAGCCGCCGTGTCAGAAAATGCGTCGCTCCCATCCATTGCTTCAGCGTCCCGAAGGGGTGCTCGACCGTTCGCTTGCGGATGTTCATCATCTGCGGCTCATTGTTCAGCCGGGCCTGCATTTCCTCCAGTAACGCCTCATGTTCCCAGCGCCGAATTTTTCGCTCTCTGGCCGGTGTGCATTGCGCCTTTATCGAACAGGCTCGGCAGTTGGAGTGCCAGTAAACGTCCAGCTTCTTGCCCTTGTCGACGTAAGAGTTGCGCCAGATCAGCACTTGTTTAGCGGGGCAGACGTAGACATCTTTGTCTGCGTCGTAAACAAACTCGTCATTGCCGAAACGGCCATCAAATTTGGCCCGCGAGCTCAGCGTTTTCGGCACATAAGCTGTGATCCCTGCCTCGTGACAGGCCAGGATTTCTACGCTTTTGTAATACCCTCGGTCCGCCACCACCGACAACGATTCGATTTGCATCGCCTCACGGGCCTGCTGGGCCATCGAGCTAAGCTGATCACGGTCGTGACCGACATTGGTCACCTCGTGCGCAACGATCAAATGGTGTTTGGTATCGACTGCTGTCTGCACGTTGTAGCCCACGATGCCATGACCGCTCGTCATCATCATCGAGCGCGCGTCCTGGGCGGTTAGCGAGATCTGTTTGTCCGGCGATGCTTCAAGCTGTATTTCAATCGCTTGGAGTGCCTTCATCTGCTCCTTCAATTTGGCGATTTTCTCTTCCAGGCCGCCTTTGGGCCCTGAAGACTTGGGCTCTTCCCGATCAGCCTCATCCAGGGCTTTCAGATAACGGGCAATGCTTGACTCGATGTCTTCCATCCGGCGCTTCAGCTTGGCGCTGGTAAAATTGCGGTCGCGGTTGTTCACCGCCTTGAATTTACTGCCATCGATGGCAACGAAATGTTCCGAGAACAGCCCCAATTGTTGACACAACACGACGAACTGCCGACAGACTCCTCGAATGGCCTTTCCGTTGTCTTTGCGGAAATTGGCGATGGTCTTGAAATCCGGCATCAGGCGACCGGTCAGCCACATCAGCTCGACGTTGCGCTGCGCCTCGCGCTCAAGGCGCCGGCTTGACTGGATACGGTTGAGATAGCCGTAGATGTAGATCTTCAGCATGACTGCAGGGTGGTAAGCCGGTCGGCCCGTTTTAGCGGGGACAGCGCTGTCAAAACCCAAGCTGATCAGGTCGAGCTCATCCACGAAGACATCGACAACGCGCACCGGATTGGTGTCGCTGACGTAGTCGTCCAAGCTCTCGGGGAGCAAGGTAGTTTGATCTCGGTGTTCACCTTGGATGAAGCGTTTCATGGGCAGCCCTTGCGATGAAGTCCTGGGGAATCATAGCAAGGGTTGGCTTCGGGGTTTTTACACACTCTGGGCCCAGCGCGGCTATCCCGGCATCCATGCCGGGATGCCCACTCCACAATGCCTGCGTTCGGCCATCGTGGTTAACGGGGCGCCCCAGATCAAGATCAAAAGCGAGGCGGCCTAACGGCCGGCCTGGTTCTCCTGGTCATACACCTGTCAGATCTGTGGGAGCAAAGCTTGCTCGCGAGGCGGCCTAACGGCCGGCCTGGTTCTCCTGGTCATACACCTGTCAGATCTGTGGGAGCAAAGCTTGCTCGCGAGGCGGCCTAACAGCCGGCCTATCTCTCCGACCGTACCCCGATCTTATTGTGGGAGCGAGCTTGCTCGCGATAGCGGTGGGTCAGTCAATATTTGAATTGAATGATGAATTGCAATCGCGAGCAAGCTCGCTCCCACAGGGGTGGGTTCTAAATGCCAGAAACACAAACCCCGGCACTAGGCCGGGGTTTGTGGTACTGCCTACAACCTTACACCAGCGCAGCAATCGCCGCGTTGAAGGTGTTGCTCGGGCGCATGGCCTTGCTGGTCAGCTCCGGATTGGCGAAGTAGTAACCGCCGATGTCCACGGGCTTGCCTTGCACGGCATTGAGTTCGGCAACGATTTTTTCTTCGTTGTCGGTCAATGTCTTGGCCAGGGAAGCGAACTGAGCCTTGAGGGCTGCGTCGTCGTCTTGAGCGGCCAGTGCCTGGGCCCAGAACAGGGTCAGGTAGAAGTGGCTGCCGCGGTTGTCGATGCCGCCGACCTTGCGCGAAGGCGACTTGTTGCGGTCCAGGAACTCACCGGTAGCCTGGTCCAGGGTCTTGGCCAGCACCAGTGCTTTAGGGTTGTTGTAAGTCACGCCCAGGTGCTCGAGGGACGCAGCCAGGGCCAGGAACTCGCCCAGGGAATCCCAGCGCAGGAAGTTTTCTTCCAGCAACTGCTGCACGTGCTTGGGGGCCGAGCCGCCAGCGCCGGTTTCGAACAGGCCACCGCCGTTCATCAGCGGCACGATCGACAGCATCTTGGCGCTGGTGCCCAGTTCCATGATCGGGAACAGGTCGGTCAGGTAGTCGCGCAGTACGTTGCCGGTCACCGAGATGGTGTCCTTGCCTTCGCGGGTGCGGGCCAGGGTGAACTTCATCGCGTCGACCGGCGACATGATGCGGATGTCCAGGCCGGCAGTGTCGTAGTCCTTCAGGTAGGTCTGGACTTTCTCGATCACGACGCCGTCATGGGCGCGCATCGGGTCCAGCCAGAAGATCGCCGGGGTGCTGCTGGCGCGGGCGCGGTTGACGGCCAGTTTGACCCAGTCCTGGATCGGCGCGTCTTTGGTCTGGCACATGCGGAAGATGTCGCCAGCTTCGACGCTCTGCTCCAGCAGGGTGCGACCGTTGCTGTCCGAAACACGGACCACGCCGTCGACCTTGATCTGGAAGGTCTTGTCGTGGGAGCCGTACTCTTCGGCTTTCTTGGCCATCAGGCCAACGTTCGGCACGCTGCCCATGGTGGTTGGGTCGAAGGCGCCGTGTTGCTTGCAGTCTTCGATCACCGCCTGGTAGATGGTGGCGTAGCAGCGATCCGGGATCACGGCCTTGGTGTCGTGCAGTTGGCCGTCGGTGCCCCACATCTTGCCGGAGTCACGGATCATGGCCGGCATCGAGGCGTCGACGATGACGTCGCTCGGCACGTGCAGGTTGGTGATGCCTTTGTCGGAGTTGACCATCGCCAGGGATGGGCGCGCTGCGTAGACCGCCTGGATGTCGGCTTCGATCTGCGCCTGCTGCTCGGCCGGCAGGGCCTTGATGCGGGCGTACAGGTCGCCGATGCCGTTGTTCAGGTTGAAGCCGATCTGCTCCAGCACCTGTGCGTGCTTGGCCAGGGCGTCTTTATAGAACTCGGCAACGATCTGGCCGAACATGATCGGGTCGGAGACCTTCATCATGGTGGCCTTGAGGTGAACCGACAGCAGGACGCCTTTTTGCTTGGCGTCTTCGATTTCAGCGGCGATGAAGTCGCGCAGGGCGTTTTTGCTCATCACGGCGCAGTCGAGGATCTCACCGGCTTGTACGGTGGTTTTTTCCTTCAGGACAGTGGCAGTGCCATCCTGGGCGATCAGCTCGATTTTCACGCTGCCGGCGGCGTCGATCAGGGCGGCTTTTTCGCTGCCGTAGAAATCACCGGTGCTCATGTGGGCTACATGGGATTTGGAGTCGGCTGCCCAGGCGCCCATCTTGTGCGGGTGCTTGCGGGCGTAGTTCTTGACCGACAGCGGCGCGCGACGGTCGGAGTTGCCTTCGCGCAGGACCGGGTTCACGGCGCTGCCCTTGATCTTGTCGTAGCGGGCGCGAGCGTCTTTCTCGGCGTCGCTGGTCACGGTTTCCGGGTAGTCCGGCAGTGCGTAGCCCTGGGCCTGCAATTCCTTGATCGCGGCCTGCAGTTGCGGTACCGAGGCGCTGATGTTCGGCAGCTTGATGATGTTGGCTTCGGGCGTAACGGCCAGGTCGCCCAGTTCGGCGAGGTGGTCGGCTACGGCTTTGTCACCCAGTTGCTCGGGGAAGCTGGCCAGGATGCGCCCTGCGAGGGAGATATCGCGGGTTTCCACGGCGATATCGGCCGAAGCGGTAAAGGCTTCGACGATCGGCAGCAGCGAGTAGGTGGCGAGGGCGGGCGCTTCGTCGGTGAAGGTATAGATGATCTTCGAGCGGGTGGGCATATTCGGATTAACTCTCTTCTTTGCTAAAGCATGCGCAGAAACTCGAGGGGCGCCGGGTAAGCGCGTTCGTTCAAAGTCATCCGTGAACCGAATGTCGAGGTTTCTTCGCGGTGATGTTGGGTGCATCAGTCGAGCGTCAAGCGGTTGGGCCGCGGTAACGGTCCGGCTTTTAAACTGGCGGAAAGACCTGTGATAGAGCGCTCAGCCAGTGTGACCCTGTGGTCAGCGGCGGCATTATACATAGGTAGCTGGCAATCTGCCGATGGTTCATAGACTTCCGTACACGTCCATTGGTCTAAACGTCGCAGTACCCAAGGAGCAGGCTATGCTCATGTTTGGCGCTTTTCCCTTGGTTTTCAGGGTTGTACACCGCGAACTGCAACGCTTTACCCCGGATGAGCCTAACGTAGGGTTTGCGCGCCGATTCAAGTGGGGTACGCTCGAACGCAGCCAGATGTTCAATCCAAGCAACGGAGTTCAGCATGGGGTATCAAAAGATTCAGGTTCCAGCCGTCGGTGACAAAATTACCGTCAATGCAGACCATTCTCTTAATGTTCCCGACAACCCGATCATCCCCTTCATCGAAGGCGACGGCATTGGCGTCGATATCAGTCCGGTCATGATCAAGGTTGTGGACGCTGCGGTTCAGAAGGCCTATGGCGGCAAGCGCAAGATTTCCTGGATGGAAGTCTATGCCGGTGAGAAAGCGACTCAGGTCTACGACCAGGACACCTGGCTGCCCCAGGAAACCCTGGACGCGGTCAAGGATTACGTGGTTTCCATCAAGGGTCCGCTGACCACGCCGGTGGGCGGTGGTATCCGTTCGCTGAACGTGGCCCTGCGCCAGCAGCTCGACCTGTACGTGTGCCTGCGTCCGGTGCGCTGGTTCGAAGGCGTGCCAAGCCCGGTCAAGAAGCCTGGCGACGTGGACATGACCATCTTTCGCGAGAACTCCGAGGACATCTACGCTGGCATTGAGTGGAAGGCCGGTTCGGCTGAAGCCACCAAGGTCATCAAGTTCCTGAAAGAAGAAATGGGTGTGACCAAGATCCGTTTCGACGAGGACTGCGGCATCGGCATCAAGCCGGTTTCCAAGCAAGGCACCCAGCGCCTGGCTCGCAAGGCCTTGCAATATGTTGTCGACAATGACCGCGATTCGCTGACCATCGTGCATAAAGGCAACATCATGAAGTTCACCGAAGGTGCCTTCAAGGAATGGGCCTACGAAGTGGCGGCCGAGGAGTTCGGCGCGACCCTGCTCGACGGCGGGCCGTGGATGCAGTTCAAGAACCCGAAGACCGGCAAGAATGTCGTCGTCAAGGACGCCATCGCCGATGCGATGTTGCAGCAGATCCTGTTGCGTCCGGCCGAATATGACGTGATCGCCACCCTGAACCTGAACGGTGACTACCTGTCCGACGCCCTGGCGGCGGAAGTGGGTGGTATCGGTATTGCGCCAGGCGCCAACCTGTCCGACACCGTGGCAATGTTCGAAGCCACCCACGGTACCGCGCCCAAGTATGCCGGCAAGGACCAGGTCAACCCTGGCTCGCTGATCCTGTCGGCGGAAATGATGCTGCGTCACATGGGTTGGACCGAAGCGGCCGACCTGATCATCAAGGGCACCAACGGCGCGATTTCGGCCAAGACCGTGACCTATGACTTCGAACGTCTGATGGAGGGCGCCAAGCTGGTGTCGTCTTCGGGCTTCGGTGATGCCCTGATCTCGCACATGTAAGCGGATCGGCGCTCAGCGCGAATGCCCGGCTCGAGTGATCGAGTCGGGCATTTTCATTTGTCCGGTGCGGCGGCCGGTCAATGGGTCTCGGTGACCCTGACCTGGACAGGGGCGGGCGTTTCTTCGACGGTGACAACCCTGATGTTGACCGCGTGCAGGCCCTTGGGTCCCTGGATGACGTCGAACGTCACAGGCTGTCCGGCCTTCAGGGTTTTATAGCCTTCCATGTTGATGGCCGAGTAATGGGCGAAAAGGTCTTCATCATCCCTGCCGGCCGCGATAATGAAACCGTAGCCCTTGGCATTGTTGAACCATTTCACCTTGCCATTCATCTTGACGACCGACATAACCCATTTCCCTCTGCAACGCACTCCATCACTGGAGTATCATCCAGTCCATCCGCAGGCTAATCTTGAAGTAAGGATAGATTCCACGGACCTTTTTAACCCACGATGGGCTCTATTGGTTGTAACACCGTTTTGCCGATAGTCAAGGTGGCCGGGTGGTCGTGGTTGAAATCGCCCACAAGCGCCCCCATCACTGTATTCGCCAACTAAACGAACCTTTCTTTCCATGCATGCAGTCAGCCAGATTCGACTAACATTCAATCAGGATCGCCCGGATCTACACGACGACGATTCCGCAGGCATTGCTGTTCAGGAGGCAAAGCCTGCATTACAGGCGCCACCGATGTACAAGGTGGTTTTGTTCAACGATGACTACACACCGATGGATTTCGTCGTCGAAGTGCTCGAGGTGTTTTTTAACCTGAATCGCGAGCTGGCGACCAAGGTCATGCTGGCCGTCCATACAGAGGGACGGGCAGTATGTGGAGTGTTTACCCGCGACATCGCCGAGACGAAGGCCATGCAGGTCAACCAGTACGCCCGGGAAAGCCAGCATCCGCTACTCTGTGAAATCGAGAAGGACGGTTAACGCCGACCACTTGGGTATGAGGTGAAGCTATGTTAAACCGCGAGCTCGAAGTCACCCTCAATCTTGCCTTCAAGGAGGCTCGTTCGAAGCGTCATGAATTCATGACCGTCGAACACCTGCTGCTGGCCCTATTGGATAACGAGGCTGCCGCCACCGTTTTGCGTGCCTGCGGCGCGAACCTCGATAAACTCAAGCATGATCTGCAGGAGTTCATCGACTCCACCACGCCATTGATCCCCGTCCATGACGAGGATCGCGAAACCCAGCCAACCCTGGGCTTCCAGCGTGTCCTGCAGCGTGCTGTCTTCCATGTACAGAGCTCGGGCAAGCGTGAAGTCACCGGCGCCAACGTGCTGGTTGCCATCTTCAGCGAGCAGGAAAGCCAGGCGGTGTTCCTGCTCAAGCAGCAGAGCGTTGCGCGTATCGATGTCGTCAACTACATCGCCCATGGCATCTCCAAGGTGCCGGGGCATGGCGATCATTCCGAGGGTGAGCAGGATATGCAGGACGACGAGGGCGGTGAGTCTTCTTCTTCAGGCAACCCATTGGATGCCTATGCCAGCAACCTGAACGAACTGGCACGCCAGGGACGCATTGACCCGCTGGTCGGGCGCGAAGCGGAAGTCGAGCGTGTCGCACAGATCCTGGCTCGGCGTCGCAAGAACAACCCATTGCTGGTGGGCGAGGCGGGCGTGGGCAAGACCGCAATCGCCGAAGGCCTGGCCAAGCGCATCGTCGACAACCAGGTGCCGGACCTGCTGGCCAACAGCGTGGTGTACTCCCTCGATCTGGGTGCCTTGCTGGCCGGTACCAAATACCGCGGTGATTTCGAGAAACGCTTCAAGGCGTTGCTTGGCGAGTTGAAAAAACGTCCGCAAGCGATCCTGTTCATCGACGAAATCCACACCATTATTGGTGCCGGGGCGGCGTCGGGTGGGGTCATGGATGCGTCGAACCTGCTCAAGCCGTTGCTGTCGTCGGGTGATATCCGTTGCATCGGCTCGACCACGTTCCAGGAATTCCGCGGGATCTTCGAGAAAGACCGTGCCCTGGCCCGGCGTTTCCAGAAGGTCGATGTGTCGGAGCCTTCGGTGGAAGACACCATAGGTATCCTGCGCGGCCTGAAAGGGCGTTTCGAGCTGCACCACAACATCGAATACAGCGATGAAGCCCTGCGCGCGGCGGCTGAGCTGGCCTCGCGTTACATCAACGACCGGCACATGCCGGACAAGGCCATCGACGTCATCGACGAAGCGGGTGCCTACCAGCGCCTGCAACCGGTGGAGAAACGCGTCAAGCGCATCGAAGTGCCTCAGGTCGAGGACATCGTGGCGAAAATCGCGCGTATTCCGCCTAAGCACGTCACCAGTTCCGACAAGGAGCTGCTGCGTAACCTGGAGCGTGACCTGAAGCTGACGGTGTTCGGCCAGGATGCGGCCATCGACTCGCTGTCGACCGCCATCAAGCTGTCCCGCGCCGGTCTCAAGTCACCAGACAAGCCAGTGGGTTCGTTCCTGTTCGCCGGTCCTACCGGTGTCGGCAAGACCGAGGCCGCGCGGCAGCTGGCCAAGGCAATGGGTATCGAGCTGGTTCGCTTCGACATGTCCGAGTACATGGAGCGCCACACCGTATCGCGTCTGATCGGTGCGCCTCCAGGCTATGTCGGTTTCGACCAGGGCGGCCTGCTGACCGAAGCCATCACCAAGCAGCCACACTGCGTATTGTTGCTCGATGAAATCGAGAAGGCGCATCCGGAAGTCTTCAACCTGCTCCTGCAGGTCATGGACCACGGTACGCTCACCGATAACAACGGGCGCAAGGCGGACTTCCGCAACGTGATCATCATCATGACCACGAACGCCGGTGCCGAAACCGCGGCTCGAGCTTCGATCGGTTTCACCCATCAGGACCACTCGTCCGATGCGATGGAAGTGATCAAGAAGAGCTTCACGCCTGAATTCCGCAACCGCCTGGACACCATTATCCAGTTTGGTCGCCTCAGCCATGAAGTCATCAAGAGCGTGGTGGACAAGTTCCTTACCGAACTTCAGGCGCAGCTCGAGGACAAGCGTGTATTGCTGGAAGTCACCGATGCGGCCCGCAGTTGGCTGGCAGAAGGTGGTTACGATGTGACGATGGGGGCGCGGCCGATGGCTCGCTTGATCCAGGACAAGATCAAGCGTCCGCTGGCCGAGGAAATCCTCTTTGGCGAACTGGCCGAGCATGGCGGTGTGGTCCACATCGACATCAAGGACGGCGAACTGACCTTCGACTTCGAAACCACGGCCGAAATGGCCTGATCGTTAGTCGCAACACAGCAAAAGGCGCCGAAAGGCGCCTTTTTGCTATTCCAGCCCCACACCAATCCCTTGTGGGAGCGAGCAAGCTTGGCTCCCACAAACAAAAACGCCCGGCATCAGCCGGGCGTTTTGTATTGACTTGTTAGCGAGCGCGGTAAGTGATGCGCCCTTTGCTCAAGTCATAGGGCGTCAGCTCGACGCGCACTTTGTCACCGGTAAGAATACGAATGTAGTTCTTGCGCATCTTGCCGGAGATATGCGCGGTTACGACGTGCCCATTTTCCAACTCCACACGAAACATGGTGTTGGGCAGGGTGTCGACGACAGTGCCTTCCATTTCGAAGCTGTCTTCTTTCGACATGCAGTAAAGCCCTCGGTATCCAGTGAATGGCCCGGTGCAACTGCGCCAGGCAAAAGCGGCGTGCATTGTGCCCGAAAAAGGGGGTTCAAGCCAAGGGGTTCTAGCTTTTAAGCCGAAGGGATCTAACTCAGGACAACCCACCGCTGGTTAATCAGCAGTTCAATGGGGCGATATTGGGTCTTGTAGTTCATTTTCTTGCAGTTCTTGATCCAGTAGCCCAGGTACACCGCTTCCAGTCCCAGGCGCCGGGCTTCGTTGATTTGCCAGAGGATGGCAAACCGCCCCAGGCTGCGCCGTTCTTCGTCTGGCTCGTAGAAGGTGTACACCGCCGAAAGCCCATTGGGCAGCAGGTCCGTGACGGCGATGGCGACCAGGCGCCCTTCGAGGCGGAATTCGTAGAAGCGGGAAAACGGCAGATCACGTACCAGGAAGGTCGAGAACTGATCCCGACTGGGCGGATACATGTCGCCATCGGCATGGCGTTGTTCGATGTAGCGCTGGTACAGGTCGAAATATTCTTCAGTGAACTGCGGCTTGGCTGGGCGGACCTGAAGGTCGGCGTTGCGCTTGAAAATGCGTTTCTGCTGACGATTGGGCAAAAATTGCGCCACAGGGATGCGCGCCGGGACGCAGGCGTTGCAATGCTGGCAATGGGGCCGGTAGAGATGGTCGCCACTACGACGAAAGCCCATTTCCGACAGGTCTGCGTAGACATGCACATCCATGGGCTGGCTAGGGTCGAGGAACAGCGTCGTGGCCTGCTCCTCTGGCAGGTAACTGCAAGAGTGGGGCTGAGTGGCATAGAACTTCAAGCGCGCCAACTCGGTCATGATCAACCCTCGGATAAGCTTTTAAATTTAAGTGTAAGCCACGAGCGCGAATGTCGCTCAGCAAACCCAGGTTGCGTGGTTGGGTTGATCCAGATGGGCCTTGAGATAGCCCGCAAACTCAGTCCGTGGAATCGAGCGGGCGCCCAGGCTGTGCAGATGCTCGGTGGGCATCTGGCAGTCGATCAGCACGAAACCGGCGGCCTTGAGGTGTTGGACCAGCCTCGCGAAGCCGAATTTCGACGCATTGTCGGCCCGGCTGAACATGGACTCGCCAAAAAACAGCTGGCCCATGGCCAAGCCATACAGGCCGCCCACCAATGCCCCTTGGTCCCACACTTCCACCGAATGGGCGAAACCGCGTCGGTGCAGTTCCAGATAAGCGGTTTGCATGGCGTCGGTGATCCAGGTGCCCTCGGCATAGTCCCGCGGCGCGGCGCAGGCCTGGATGACCGCGGCAAAATCCCGATCGAACGTCACTTCATAGCGCTGCTTGCGCAGCAGTTTGCCCAGGCTGCGGGATATGTGCAGTTCGTCGGGAAACAGCACCGTGCGCGGGTCCGGCGACCACCAGAGGATCGGCTGCCCCTCGGAAAACCATGGGAAGCAACCATGGCGATAGGCCTGGATCAGCCTGTCGGCGGATAGATCGCCACCGGCGGCCAATAACCCGTTGGGATCGCGCATGGCTTTTGCCAGTGGCGGGAACTCGAAAGTGTTGCGTTGTAACCAGGTCAGCATTGGTATCCGGCTTAGTAGAAGGGGAGGGCGGCAGGTGGCGGGCCTCGTCCATCAGCGAGCGCCCGCCTGGAAGGTTAACCGTCAAACGGCCGGGATGTCATCGAGATACTTCTCTGCGTCGAGTGCGGCCATGCAGCCAGCGCCGGCGGAGGTAATCGCTTGGCGATAGACATGGTCGGCCACATCGCCGGCGGCGAACACGCCTTCGATATCGGTCGCGGTGGCGTTGCCTTCGTTGCCGCCGCGTACGAGCAGGTAGCCGTCACGCATCTTCAACTGGCCCTGGAACAGCTCGGTATTGGGTTTATGGCCGATAGCAATGAACACGCCGGCCAGGGACAGGGTGCTGGTTTCGCCGGTCTCGCTGTGGCGCAGGCGCGCGCCAGTCACGCCGCTGGCGTCGCCCAGGACTTCGTCCAGGTTCTGGTTCCAGTGCAGCTTGATATTGCCGCTGGCGGCCTTTTCGAAGAGTTTGTCCTGCAGGATTTTCTCTGAACGCAGCTTGTCGCGACGGTGGATCAGGTGCACTTCCCTGGCGATGTTCGACAGGTACAGGGCTTCCTCGACCGCGGTATTGCCGCCGCCGACCACGGCCACCACCTGGTTGCGATAGAAAAAGCCATCGCAGGTCGCACACGCCGAAACTCCCTTGCCGGCGAAGCTTTCTTCCGAAGGCAGTCCCAGGTATTGGGCTGAGGCACCGGTGGCAATGATCAGCGCGTCGCAGGTGTAGGTGCCGCTGTCGCCGATCAATTCGAATGGGCGCTGTTGCAACTTGGCGGTGTGGACATGGTCGTAGACGATCTGCGTGTCGAAGCGCTCGGCGTGCCGTTGCATGCGTTCCATCAGTACCGGGCCCGTCAGGCCTTCGACATCGCCGGGCCAGTTATCGACTTCCACCGTGGTGGTGAGCTGGCCACCGGCCTGCAGACCGGTAATGACAACGGGTTTGAGGTTGGCGCGGGCAGCATAGACGGCAGCGCTGTACCCCGCAGGGCCGGAACCGAGAATGATCAGGCGTGAATGCTTCACTTCGCTCATAAAAAACACCTCATAAGCCTTTGTCACAAAAGAGAATGCATGGTCCAATTGGCGCGTGTACACCCTGTATCCGGCTATGCTGTCAGGCAATGCCTTGGCGCGGACAAACCCGTACAATGCTTGAGTTTTGAACGCAGGATGGGCTAAAGATCAAAATCTTCGGCAACACCTGCGGTTTTCTGGATGCACCCCACAGTGGTAAAAGTAGTACCGGTTGTGCACATTCACTTTTTTACCTGCTCGTCATGGGCAGTTTTTTATAGTCATTCAACAGATGGACGCGCCGTTGGCGCAGGAAAAGAAGCGTTTTGAAGAAATCCACCGCAGCACCCAAACCAGTCGTTCCGCTCTGGCGCCAGCAATTGCACTACCGGCTCAAGGAAGGTGCGTTGATCGCCATCGGCGCCCTGTGCCTGTTCCTGATGATGGCCCTGCTGACCTACGGCAAGGACGATCCGGGCTGGAGCCATAACAGCAAGATCGACGACGTGCAGAACTTCGGCGGTCCGGCCGGTTCCTACAGCGCCGACATCCTGTTCATGGTGCTGGGCTATTTCGCCTACATCTTCCCGCTGCTGCTGGCGATCAAGGCCTATCAGATCTTCCGCCAGCGCCACGAGCCGTGGCAGTGGAGCGGCTGGCTGTTCTCCTGGCGCCTGATCGGCCTGGTGTTCCTGGTGTTGTCGGGGGCCGCGCTGGCCCATATCCATTTCCACGCGCCCACCGGCTTGCCGGCCGGGGCGGGCGGGGCGCTGGGGGAAAGCCTCGGCGACCTGGCCAGGAACGCCCTGAACATCCAGGGCAGCACGCTGCTGTTCATCGCCCTGTTCCTGTTCGGCCTGACGGTGTTCACCGACCTGTCATGGTTCAAGGTCATGGACGTCACCGGCAAGATCACCCTCGACCTGATCGAGCTGATCCAGGGCGCCATGAATCGCTGGTGGGCGGCGCGCACCGAGCGCAAGCAACTGGTGGCGCAACTGCGTGAAGTCGACGACCGTGTCCACGACGTGGTAGCCCCGACGACGCCGGACAAGCGCGAGCAGGCCAAGGTCAAGGAGCGCCTGATCGAGCGTGAGCAGGCGTTGAGCAAGCACATGTCCGATCGCGAGAAACAGGTGCCGCCGGTCATCACCATGGCCCCGGCCAAGCCGCCCGAGCAAAGCAAGCGCGTCCAGAAAGAGAAACAGGCGCCGCTGTTCGTCGACAGCGCGGTGGAAGGCACCTTGCCGCCGATCTCGATCCTGGACCCGGCCGAGAAGAAACAGCTCAACTACTCGCCCGAATCCCTGGCGGCCGTCGGCCATTTGCTGGAGATCAAGCTCAAGGAGTTCGGCGTCGAGGTCTCGGTGGACTCGATTCACCCGGGCCCGGTCATCACCCGCTACGAAATCCAGCCGGCCGCCGGCGTGAAGGTCAGCCGCATCTCCAACCTCGCGAAAGACCTGGCGCGTTCCCTGGCCGTGACCAGCGTGCGGGTGGTGGAAGTGATTCCCGGCAAGACCACCGTGGGCATCGAGATTCCCAACGAAGACCGGCAGATCGTGCGCTTCTCCGAAGTGCTGTCGACGCCTGAGTACGACAACCACAAGTCGCCGGTCACCCTGGCCCTGGGCCACGACATCGGCGGCAAGCCGGTCATCACTGACCTGGCGAAAATGCCCCACCTGCTGGTGGCCGGTACCACCGGTTCCGGTAAGTCGGTGGGCGTGAACGCGATGATCCTGTCGATTCTGTTCAAGTCAGGTCCCGAAGACGCCAAGCTGATCATGATCGACCCGAAAATGCTCGAGCTGTCGATCTACGAAGGCATCCCGCACCTGCTCTGCCCGGTGGTCACCGACATGAAGGACGCCGCCAACGCCTTGCGCTGGAGCGTCGCCGAGATGGAGCGCCGCTACAAGCTGATGGCGAAGATGGGCGTGCGCAACCTGTCGGGCTTCAATGCCAAGGTCAAGGAAGCCGAAGAGGCCGGTACGCCGTTGAGCGACCCGCTGTATCACCGCGAAAATATCCACGACGAAGCGCCGCTGCTGCACAAGCTGCCGACCATCGTGGTGGTGGTGGACGAATTCGCCGACATGATGATGATCGTCGGCAAGAAGGTCGAAGAGCTGATCGCCCGTATTGCCCAGAAGGCCCGTGCGGCCGGTATCCACCTGATCCTCGCCACACAGCGGCCGTCGGTGGACGTGATCACCGGCCTGATCAAGGCCAACATCCCGACCCGCATGGCGTTCCAGGTGTCGAGCAAGATCGACTCGCGGACCATCATCGACCAGGGCGGTGCCGAGCAGCTGCTTGGTCACGGTGACATGCTCTACATGCCGCCGGGCACCAGCCTGCCGATCCGTGTGCATGGCGCGTTCGTCTCCGACGACGAAGTGCACCGCGTGGTGGAGGCCTGGAAACTGCGTGGCGCTCCTGAATACAACGACGACATCCTCAACGGTGTCGAAGAAGCCGGCAGCGGTTTCGAGGGCAGCAGCGGCGGCGGTGACGACGATGCTGAAACCGATGCGCTCTATGACGAAGCGGTGCAATTCGTCCTGGAAAGCCGCCGGGCCTCGATTTCTGCCGTTCAGCGCAAGCTGAAGATTGGCTACAACCGCGCCGCCCGCATGATCGAAGCCATGGAAATGGCCGGGGTGGTGACGGCCATGAACACCAACGGCTCGCGCGAAGTACTGGCGCCGGGCCCGATGCGCGACTAACGACCCGGGCGGCCTGCTGACAGACCGCTCGACCCCCACGACTTCATGAGGACTCCCATGCGCCTGATTCGCATGTTGCTGTTGCCCGTACTGGCCTTGTCTACTTTGTCGGCCCACGCCGGCGAAAAGGACGTGGCTCGCCTGACCCAATTGCTGGGAGGCTCCCAGACCCTGACCGCGCGTTTCTCCCAGTTGACCCTCGATGGCAGTGGTACCCAGTTGCAGGAAACCGCTGGCGACATGGCCCTGCAGCGTCCAGGCCTGTTCTACTGGCACACCGATGCGCCAGCCGAGCAATTGATGGTCTCAGATGGCAAGAAAGTTTCCCTGTGGGACCCGGACCTGGAGCAGGTGACCATCAAGACCCTCGACCAGCGCCTGACCCAGACGCCGGCGCTGCTGCTCTCCGGTGACATTTCCGAGATCAGCCAGAGCTTCGAGATCACCTCCAAGGAGGCCGGTGGCGTGATTGACTTCACCCTCAAGCCCAAGACCAAGGATAGCCTGTTCGACAGTCTGCGCCTGTCGTTCCGTAACGGCCTGGTCAACGACATGCAACTGATCGACAGTGTTGGCCAGCGCACCAATATCCTGTTCACCGGGGTCAAGGCCAACGAGCCGATCGCCGCGTCCAAGTTCAAGTTCGATATCCCCAAGGGTGCGGACGTGATCCAGGAATAAACCAAGACCCCCTGTGGGAAATCGCCTGTAGGAATGGTCTGTGGGAATTGGTCTGTGGGAGCAAGGCTTGCCCGCGATACAGGCACCTCGGTGTATCTGGTAGACCGAGGCGATGCAATCGCGGGCAAGCCTTGCTCCCACAGGTCTGCTCCGGCAGAGATCATCGGCACCAGGATTCAGTGGAGGTTGCATAAGTAGTGATGGACCTGTTTCGAAGCGCCCCGATTGCCCAGCCCTTGGCCGCCCGCCTGCGCGCGACCAACCTGGATGAGTACGTCGGCCAGGAGCATGTGCTCGCCCGCGGCAAGCCTCTGCGCGAGGCCTTGGAGCAGGGTGCGTTGCACTCGATGATCTTCTGGGGCCCGCCGGGCGTGGGCAAGACCACCCTGGCGCGACTGCTGGCGGAAGTCTCGGACGCCCATTTCGAAACGGTGTCGGCGGTACTGGCCGGGGTCAAGGAGATCCGCCAGGCGGTGGAAGTGGCCAAGCAGCAGGCCGGGCAATACGGCAAGCGCACGATCCTGTTCGTCGACGAAGTCCACCGTTTCAACAAGTCTCAACAGGACGCATTCCTGCCCTACGTCGAAGACGGCACGCTGATTTTCATTGGCGCGACCACCGAAAACCCTTCGTTCGAACTCAACAACGCTTTGCTGTCGCGGGCGCGGGTCTACGTGCTCAAGAGCCTCGACGAGGCGGCGATGCGCAAGTTGGTGCATCGCGCGCTGACCGAGGAGCGCGGCCTGGGCAAGCGGCATCTGAGCCTCAGCGATGAAGGCTTCCAGATCCTGTTTTCAGCCGCCGATGGCGATGGCCGGCGCTTGCTCAACCTGCTGGAAAACGCCTCGGACCTGGCCGAAGACGACAGCGAGATCGGCGTCGAGCTGCTGCAAAGCCTGCTGGGTGACACCCGTCGGCGCTTCGACAAGGGCGGCGAGGCGTTCTACGACCAGATTTCGGCGCTGCACAAATCGATCCGCGGTTCCAACCCCGACGCGGCCTTGTACTGGTTTGCGCGCATGATCGACGGCGGCTGCGATCCGCTGTACCTGGCGCGGCGGGTGGTGCGCATGGCCAGCGAAGACATCGGTAATGCCGACCCGCGGGCCCTGAGCCTGTGCCTGGCGGCCTGGGACGTGCAGGAGCGCCTCGGCAGCCCGGAAGGCGAGCTTGCCGTGGCCCAGGCGATCACCTACCTGGCCTGCGCGCCGAAAAGCAACGCCGTGTACATGGGTTTCAAGGCGGCGATGCGCAGCGCTACCGAGCACGGTTCCCTCGAGGTGCCGCTGCACCTGCGCAACGCGCCGACCAAGCTCATGAAGCAGCTGGGCTACGGCGAAGAATACCGTTACGCCCACGATGAGCCGGACGCCTATGCCGCCGGCGAAGACTATTTTCCCGATGAACTCGAACCCCAGCGCTTCTATCAGCCGGTGCCTCGTGGCCTGGAGCTGAAGATCGGCGAGAAGCTCAACCACTTGGCGCAACTGGACCGCTTGAGTCCACGGCAGCGGAGAAAACCTTGATCCCCTTGATTCTTGCAGTTTCCGCCGGTGGCGTTGCGGGTACGTTGGTGCGCTTCGCGACCGGCAACTGGATCAACGCAAATTGGCCGCGGCACTTCTATACCGCGACGCTGGCCGTTAATATCGTGGGCTGTCTGCTGATCGGTGTTCTATACGGTCTGTTTTTGATGCGCCCGGAAGTGCCTATCGAGGTGCGTGCGGGCCTGATCGTCGGCTTTCTTGGCGGCCTGACGACCTTTTCATCCTTTTCACTGGATACGGTGCGCTTGCTGGAAAGCGGGCAAGTGCCGCTGGCCCTGGGCTATGCGGCCATCAGCGTATTCGGCGGGCTGCTCGCCACCTGGGCTGGCCTGTCCTTGACCAAACTTTGATAACGAGAGACCGACATGCTCGATTCCAAACTGTTACGTAGCAACCTTCAGGACGTAGCGGACCGCCTGGCATCCCGTGGCTTTGCCCTGGACGTCGCGCGCATCGAAGCGCTGGAAGAACAGCGCAAGACCGTCCAGACCCGCACCGAAGCCCTGCAGGCTGAACGTAACGCGCGCTCCAAGTCCATCGGCCAGGCCAAGCAGCGCGGTGAAGACATCGCGCCGCTGATGGCTGATGTCGAGCGCATGGCGGGCGAATTGAGCGCCGGCAAGGTCGAGCTGGACGCGATCCAGACCGAGCTGGATTCGATCCTGCTGGGCATCCCGAACCTGCCTCACGAATCGGTGCCGGTCGGTGAAGACGAAGAGGGCAACGTCGAAGTGCGCCGTTGGGGCACGCCGAAAGCCTTCGATTTCCCGGTGCAGGACCACGTGGCCCTGGGCGAGAAGTTCGGCTGGCTCGACTTCGAAACCGCCGCCAAGCTGTCGGGCGCCCGTTTTGCCTTGCTGCGCGGGCCGATTGCCCGCCTGCACCGGGCCCTGGCGCAGTTCATGATCAACCTGCATGTCACCGAGCACGGCTACGAAGAAGCCTACACGCCGTACCTGGTCCAGGCCCCGGCCCTGCAAGGCACTGGCCAGTTGCCGAAGTTCGAGGAAGATCTGTTCAAGATCAGCCGCGAAGGCGAGGCAGACCTGTACCTGATCCCGACCGCCGAAGTGTCGCTGACCAACATCGTGGCCGGCGAAATCGTCGACGCCAAGCAACTGCCGATCAAGTTCGTTGCCCACACGCCGTGCTTCCGCAGTGAAGCCGGGGCGTCGGGCCGTGACACCCGTGGCATGATCCGCCAACACCAGTTCGACAAGGTCGAGATGGTGCAGATCGTCGAGCCTTCGAAGTCCATGGAAGCGCTGGAAAGCCTGACCGCCAACGCCGAGAAGGTCTTGCAGCTGCTGGAACTGCCGTATCGCACCCTGGCGCTGTGCACCGGCGACATGGGCTTCAGTGCGGTCAAGACCTATGACCTGGAAGTCTGGATCCCGAGCCAGGACAAGTACCGCGAGATTTCCTCGTGCTCCAACTGCGGCGACTTCCAGGCCCGCCGCATGCAGGCGCGTTTCCGCAACCCGGAAACCGGCAAGCCGGAACTGGTCCACACCCTCAATGGCTCTGGCCTGGCGGTGGGGCGTACCCTGGTGGCGGTGCTGGAAAACTACCAGCAGGCCGACGGTTCGATCCGTGTGCCTGAAGTGTTGAAGCCCTACATGGGCGGCATTGAGGTCATCGGCTAAATGGACTATTTGCCACTGTTCCACAACCTGCGCGGCAGCCGCGTGCTGGTGGTCGGCGGTGGGGAGATTGCCTTGCGCAAGTCCCGCCTGCTGGCCGATGCCGGCGCGTTGCTGCGGGTGGTCGCACCCGACATCGAACCGCAGTTGCGGGAACTGGTCAGTGGCAGCGGCGGCGAGTGCCTCCAGCGCGGTTACCTTGAAACGGACCTGGACGGTTGCGGGCTGATCATTGCCGCTACCGACGACGAACCGCTCAATGCCCAGGTCTCGGCTGACGCTCATAAGCGTTGTGTGCCGGTCAACGTGGTGGACGCGCCGGCGCTGTGCAGCGTGATCTTCCCGGCGATCGTCGACCGCTCACCGTTGGTGATCGCGGTGTCCAGCGGCGGCGACGCGCCGGTGCTGGCGCGGCTGATCCGGGCCAAGCTGGAAACCTGGATTCCGTCGACCTACGGGCAGTTGGCTGGGCTGGCGGCGCGTTTTCGCAGCCAGGTCAAAGGCTTGTTTCCCGATGTGCAGCAACGACGGGCGTTCTGGGAAGAAGTGTTCCAGGGTCCTATCGCCGACCGGCAACTGGCCGGGCAGGGCGCTGAAGCCGAGCGCCTGCTGCGGGAAAAGATCGATGGCCAGGCGCCGGACGCGCCGGGCGAAGTTTATCTGGTGGGCGCCGGGCCGGGCGATCCGGACCTGTTGACCTTCCGCGCCTTGCGCTTGATGCAACAGGCGGACGTGGTGCTGTACGACCGCCTGGTGGCGCCGGCGATCCTGGAGCTCTGCCGGCGCGACGCCGAGCGCATCTACGTCGGCAAGCGCCGTTCCGAACATGCCGTACCCCAGGACCAGATCAACCAGCAATTGGTGGACCTGGCTCGCCAAGGCAAGCGCGTGGTGCGGTTGAAGGGCGGCGATCCGTTCATCTTCGGGCGCGGCGGCGAGGAGATCGAAGAGCTGGCGGCCCATGGCATCCCGTTCCAGGTCGTCCCGGGCATCACCGCGGCCAGTGGTTGCGCGGCCTACGCCGGAATCCCGCTGACCCATCGCGACTACGCCCAATCGGTGCGTTTCATCACCGGCCATCTCAAGGACGGCACCAGCGACTTGCCATGGGCCGACCTGGTCTCTCCGGCCCAGACGCTGGTGTTCTACATGGGCTTGGTCGGCCTGCCGATGATCTGCAGCGAGCTGATCAAGCATGGCCGTGCGGCGGATACGCCAGCGGCGTTGATCCAGCAGGGCACGACGTCCAACCAGCGGGTATTTACCGGCACTTTGGCGGACTTGCCACGGCTGGTGGCCGAGCACGAAGTGCATGCGCCGACCCTGGTGATCGTTGGGGAAGTGGTGCAACTGCGCGAGAAGCTGGCGTGGTTTGAAGGGGCTCAAGGCCAGGTCTGAAACCGTGTTGTCCCGATTGCGAGCAAGCTCGCTCCCACAGTGGACCGTGTTTGAATACAGTCCAATGTGGGAGCGAGCTTGCTCGCGATGAGGCCCTCAAATACAGCGAAAACCCAGGTTCAATCCCCAGCCCCACGCCAAATCCCTTTCCCACTCAACCTTCCCCGATCATGGGCGACCGTAAGGTCCTGCTTCGGCCCCTTGGGCACGATCCCATTCGGGTTGATGGTCTTGTGGCTGCCGTAGTAATGGCCTTGGATGTGGGTGAAATCCACGGTCTCGGCAATGCCTGGCCACTGGTACAACTCCCGCAGCCAGTTCGACAGGTTCGGATAATCGGCGATGCGCCGCAGGTTGCATTTGAAGTGGCCGAAGTACACCGCGTCGAAGCGGATGATCGTAGTGAATAGGCGAATATCGGCCTCGGTCAGGTAATCGCCAGCCAGGTAGCGACGGGTTGCCAGTAACGCTTCCAGCCAATCCAGTTCGGTAAATAGCCGGTCGAAGGCTTCTTCATACGCGGCTTGGGTCGTGGCGAATCCGGCACGGTACACACCGTTGTTCACCGTCGGGTAGATCCGCTCGTTCAAGGCGTCGATATCGCGGCGCAGGTGTTCGGGATACAGGTCCAGGTCGTTGCCAGTCAAGTCGTCGAAGGCACTGTTGAACATGCGGATGATTTCCGCCGATTCATTGTTGACGATGCGTTGTTGGCGTTTGTCCCACAGCACCGGCACGGTAACGCGGCCAGTGTAGTCCGGCGTGTCGGCGGTGTAGCGCTGATGCAGGAAGCTCAGGTTGTCGAGTTTGTCGCCAGTGGAGCCGTGGGTCTTGTCGAAGGTCCAGCCGTTTTCCAACATCAGGTAGCTGACCACCGACACATCGATCAAGTTTTCCAGGCCCTTGAGCTTGCGCAAGATCAGCGTGCGGTGCGCCCAGGGGCAGGCCAGGGACACGTACAAATGGTAGCGCCCGGCCTCGGCGGCAAAACCGCTGTCGCCCGAAGGGCCGGCGCTGCCGTCGGCAGTCACCCAGTGACGGCGTTGCGCCTGTTCGCGCTGGAAGGTGCCGTCCTTGCTTTCATACCACTGATCCTGCCAGCGGCCCTCGACTAACAAACCCATCTCGATCTCCTCGGCCAATAAACGTTGGAGGCGAGTCTATTCCGATAGGTTCGGAGTAAAAGCGCAAAGGTTGGGCGCTAATGATCGGTTAAATCGAACGATCCCGGGCATCCCAATACTGCCGGGCTTTGTCGAACGCTTCTTCGCGCGCCAGGCCCAGGCCACGCAAGGCCAGGGCCATGGTGGCGATCAGCGCCAGTTGTGGGTAGCTGTCCTCGACGTCGCCACGCCAGATCGCCTTCAAGTGCTCGGGATCGAGGTTTTCCGGTTTGACGTGGCGCTGCTCGGCCAATCGCGGCCATTCTTCGTCCCAACTGACGCCGCCGGTGGTGCCGTACAAGTGGCTGTCGGCGTCCGGGTTGATTTCGATCTCGCCGCCGTCGCCCTTGATGACGATGGCGGTATCACCGAGCAAGCCGCTGGCATCGCGGTGCACGGCCTGATAGCCCGGGTGGAAGATGCTTTGCAAGCCGCACCGGGCGGCCAGCGGGTTGAGGATGCGTGCCAGGGAGTGGATCGGCGAGCGCAGGCCCAGGGTGTTGCGCAGGTCAATCATCCGCTGCATCTGCGGCGCCCAGTCCACCAGCGGCATGAAGGCCAGGCCGCCGTTGTCCAGCGCGCTGCCGACCTGCTGCCAATCCCGGCACAGTGGGATCTGCAACAAGCCCAGCAATTGTTCGGTGTAGAGCCGGCCTGCCGTATGAGCGCCGGCGCCGTGCATGAAAATCCGCACGCCGTTCTGCCCAAGGCACTTGGCCGCCAGCAGGTACCACGGCAAATGGCGTTTCTTGCCGGCGTAGGTCGGCCAGTCGAGGTCCACCGCCAACGCCGGGACTACCAGGCGTTCACGCAGGGCCTCGGTGAAACCGGCCATCTCCTCGGCACTTTCTTCCTTGTGTCGCAGCAGCATCAGGAAGGCGCCAAGCTGGGTGTCCTCGACCTTTTCGTCGAGCACCAGGCCCATGGCTTCGCGGGCTTCTTCGCGGGTCAGGTTGCGGGCACCGCGCTTGCCTTTGCCAAGGATGCGCACGAACTGGGCGAACGGGTGTTCGGCCGGGGTCTCAAGGGTCAGCGATGGGAAGTCGGTCATAAGCAATTCGTCGGTTTGGGCAGGCCCGCCAGCTTGGCGGCGAGTTTGGCGGGAGTGCCTTTGAACAATCGGTTCAGGTGCAGGCTATTGCCTTTGTCCGCGCCCAGTTTCAGTGCCGTGTACTTGATCAGCGGCCGGGTCGCGGGGGAGAGCTGGAATTCGTTGTAGAAGCCGCGCAGCAGTTCGAGGATTTCCCAGTGTTCGGGGCCGAGCTCGATGTCTTCGGCGGTTGCCAGGGCCGTGGCGACCTCGGCCGACCAGTCGTCAAGGTCGGCCAGGTAGCCGTCCTTGTCCAGCGCGATGGCGCGGTCGCCCACGTTCAGCGTCTTCATAGCCAGGTGTTGACCTTGTCGTGCTCGATCGACAGCTCGACGAAACCTGAGTAGTTGATGGCTTCGGCCCAGTCTGGCGTGTCCAGGGCGCGGGCCTGGAGGTCTTCGGCGAGCACGAACAGGTTCACGCCAGCGGCCTGCAGCACCTCAAACGGTGGGCTGCCCGGTTGCAACGCGTACGTCGCGTCGCCGCACAGCAGCAGCGCATCCTGATTGCCCAGTACCCGCAGGCAACTGGCGAGGCGGTTATCGCCGAAGGGCGAATGAGACAACACATGCAAAGTCGACATCAGAGGGTGATCACCTGGTCGTAACGGTCAATGAGCGCGGCGATTTGCGGCGCGGTCAGAGCTTTCACGTCGCCCAGCGCCAGGGTATCAGTGGCGATACCCCGTTCGGCGGCGCTGTCGGCACAGAGGAACAGGTCCTCGACGCCGAACATCGGCAACGCCTGCAGGTTGGCGCTCAGGTCCTTTTGCTGGACCGCCTTGGCGTTTTGGCCGGCGGTGAGCTGGAACACCCCATCGTCGAGAAACAGCAGGCCGATCGGCAGGTCGAATGCACCGCCGGCCAGGACGATGTCCAGCGCTTCACGGGCGGCGGGGCCGGACCATGGGGCCTGGCGGCTGATGAGCAATAAAGACTTGGCCATCACGCGCCTCCAAAGCAGATCAAACGGTCGGCGTCCTGGATCGCATCGTGCAACTGGCCCAGCCCGGACAAGGCCCAGGGCGCCTCGACACTGGCCGCCGAACGCTGGTAGCGCTGGGCCTCTTCCTCGTTCAACACCCCACGACGCAACGCCGCCGCGATGCAGACCACGCCGTCGAGCTGGTTGTCGCTGACAAAGGTTCGCCATTGCTGGGGCAGGTCCTGTTCGTCCTGGGGCGTGACGACACTGGCGCAGGCGTTATAGACGCCGTCCTGATAGAAAAACAGCCGCACGATCTCATGCCCGCCCGCCAGCGCAGCCTGGGCAAACAGCAAGGCACGGCGCGAGGAGGGCGCATGGGCGGCGGAAAACAGCGCGATGGCGAACTTCATGACAGACCCGATCAGCAAAACTGCGGCCATGATAAAGCTTTATGGGCGGTGGGGCGATTGCCAGGGAAGGGGGCGAGACCTGTTTGGTTCAGGGGCATTTAAAGAATGCTCCTGCTCGGCAGCTCCTACAGGCCACAGGGAAAGTGCTCAGTCCTGGAGTTTGAGGCCATGCAACTCGCAATACTCCGCCCATTCCATCCCCGCCATCTCCGCCACCTCCTTGTGCACTTCCAGGCGCTGGGCCTGGTAGTCCTGGGGTGAAGCGGCGGTCAGTTGCAGGGTCAGTTCCCAGGCAAACAGGCCCAGGCGCTCGGCCTCGGCTTCGAAGGCTTCATGCAACCGCTCGGCGCGGTACTGCGCGGCAGTCTCGCCCTTGGCCTGGGCCAGCAGCGGGTTGAGGTGGTCCAGCTCGACGCGCAGCTCGGGGCGCTCGTCGAGGAATTTTTCCAGGGCTCGTTCGTGTTGCTGTTCGGTTGCCGCCATGGTCACTCCTTGGGGGATGCAGACTGCTTCTTGCTGGCCTTGGCCGCAGCCGCCAGGCATTCGAGGGCGAATTGTTCGGTGTAGGTCATCTGGATCGGCGTGGTTTCGCCCTTGACGGTGCGTTCGCCGTCGAGGATGTAGCGAATCCGCTTGTCGGTGACGCCGAGGCGCTTGGCGATCCAGGACGGTGTCTGGCCGATCTGGCTGATCAGTTTGTCGGCGTATTCGGCGGTGGGTTTGTAGAATTCGGCGTTGGGGGTCATGGAGTGTTCCGCGTGGCTGGTGGCAATGGCGCGACAGGGTGCGCGAATCGCAGGCCGATGTCCCGTGTAAATTTCAGTAAAGCAGCACGAAGGCCCGGGCCGCAGTGCTACAGTCCGTTTTTTTCTTGATGAGTGAACGCAATGCGAATGTTGACCGTGGCCCTGGCCGCAACCTTGCTGGCCGGCTGCGCGGGTTCGGCGATGAACGAGGCCCGGACCCAGGCCCCTTACAAGACCTTGACCTCGGACAAACCCGAACAGGTCGTGGCCCAGTGTGTGCAGTTCTCCTGGCAGGACGAAGCGGTGTTTGGTGTCGATGCCGGCGCCTACCTGCAACCGGGCAAGAAGGGCGGCTCGACGGTCTACACCCGCTCTGCCGAATCGTTTGTCGATCTGCATGCCGGTGCGACAGGCACCGAGTTGAGTTATTACGCCAAGCATGACGACTTCGTGGCCAAGCGCCGGTTGGCGGCGTTGGCGACGTGTCTTTAAGCAGATAGGCCGATCGCGAGCAAGCTCGCTCCCACAGGGTTTGCGTTTCAATCTGTAGGCGTCAGGCGCTTCTGGAAGAAGAAGTGCTGGTGGCCTGGCGGGTAGTCGTCGATCTGGCCGATTTCCGTGAAGCCGTGTTTGCGGTAGAACTCCGGCGCCTGGAAGTCGAAGGTGTCCAGCCAGATGCCCACGCAGTTTTTCTCCCGGGCCAGTTCTTCGGCCATCTGCATCAGGGTCGAGCCCGTGCCCTGGCCCCGGGCCTGTTCCGGCACCACCAGCAGCTCGATATACAGCCAGCGGAAAAACACTCGGCCATAGAGCCCCCCGACAATTTCATCCTGTTCGTCCCGCACCAGCCAAGCCACCAGTTCAGGCACCGTCCCGCCGGTCTTGGCGGTGTTATAGGCGCGTAGCGGGGCGAGGATGGCTTGGCGTTCTTCGTCGGTGGGCGTGTCCGTGCGTTCGATTCGTAGCGTCATCGGCGATGTCCTTATGCAGTCAAGATGAACCGCAGGAGCCTATCTCAAAGGCTACCGTGGCGTCACCCGGTGGACGGGAGAACAGGCGCATTACGCAAACCAGGCCATACTAGCTAGTTGCTTGATGCGATCCCCGACTTTTTAAAACAAGAAGAGGCCGACTCATGAAGTTCGAATCCTTTGCCCGGACCCTCATTGCCACCACCCTGACCCTCAGCTGTTTGTATGCCCAGGCCGCCTCCCAGGCGCCAGTGGCCGCCGAGAACGGCATGGTGGTCACCGCCCAGCACCTGGCGACCCACGTGGGTGTCGATGTGCTCAAGAGCGGCGGCAATGCCGTGGATGCGGCGGTGGCGGTGGGGTATGCCCTGGCGGTGGTGTATCCGGCGGCGGGTAACCTGGGCGGGGGTGGCTTCATGACCCTGCAAATGGCCGATGGCCGCAAGACGTTCCTGGATTTCCGCGAAAAAGCGCCCCTGGCCGCCACGGCCAACATGTACCTGGACAAGGATGGCAACGTCGTCCCCGACCTCAGCACCCGCGGACACCTGGCCGTGGGCGTGCCCGGCACCGTCTCCGGCATGGAGTTGGCGTTGAAGAAATACGGCAGTAAACCGCGGGCGGAGCTGATCGCTCCGGCCATCAGGTTCGCCGAGGAAGGCTTTACCCTGGAGCAGGGCGATGTCGATCTGCTGGAAACCGCCACCGATGTGTTCAAGAAGGACATGCGTGACTCCGGGGCGATCTTCCTGCACAACGGCGAGCCCATGCAGGTCGGCCAGAAACTGGTACAAAAAGACCTCGCCAAGACCCTGCGGGAAATCTCCGCCAAGGGTGCCGACGGTTTCTACAAGGGCTGGGTCGCCGATGCCCTGGTCACCTCCAGCCAGGCCAACAAAGGCATCATCACCCAGGCCGACCTGGACAAATACAAGACCCGCGAGCTGGCCCCGGTGGAGTGTGACTACCGCGGCTACCACATCATCTCGGCGCCGCCGCCCAGTTCCGGCGGGGTGGTGCTGTGCCAGATCATGAACATCCTCGACGGCTATCCGATGAAGGACCTGGGATTCCATTCGGCCCAGGGCATGCACTATCAGATCGAAGCCATGCGCCACGCCTACGTGGACCGCAACAGTTACCTGGGGGACCCGGACTTCGTGAAGAACCCCATCGACCATCTGCTGGATAAAAACTACGCCGCCAAACTGCGGGCGGCGATTGAACCGCAAAAGGCCGGCGACTCGCAGAAGATCAAGCCCGGCGTGGCGCCCCATGAGGGCAGCAACACCACCCATTACTCCATCGTCGACCAGTGGGGCAATGCCGTTTCGGTCACCTACACCCTGAACGACTGGTTCGGTGCCGGTGTCATGGCAAGCAAGACCGGGGTGATTCTCAATGATGAAATGGACGACTTCACCGCCAAGGTCGGCGTGCCCAACATGTATGGCCTGGTGCAGGGCGAAGCCAACGCCATCGCGCCGGGCAAGGCGCCGTTGTCATCCATGAGCCCGACCATTGTCACCAAGGACGGCAAGACGGTCATGGTGGTGGGTACCCCGGGCGGCAGCCGGATCATCACCGCGACGTTGCTGACGATCCTCAATGTGATCGACTACGGCATGAACCTCCAGGAGGCTGTCGACGCCCCACGTTTCCACCAACAGTGGATGCCGGAGGAAACCAACCTGGAGACTTTTGCGGCCAGCCCGGATACCCGCAAGCTGCTGGAGAGCTGGGGGCACAAGTTTGCCGGCCCGCAGGACCCCAACCACATTGCCGCGATCCTGGTCGGTGCGCCGTCATTGGGTGGCAAACCGGTGGGCAAGAACCGCTTCTATGGCGCCAACGACCCCCGTCGCAACACTGGGTTGTCGCTGGGGTATTGAGTTATCGCGCGGCTGCGATATTGTTTGAAGAGGGAAGGTCATGAACACCGCATTGCTGATCATCGATGTCCAGAACGCGCTGTGCTCAGGCGAAGAGGAATGCTTCGACAGCCAGCGCATCATCCGGACCATCAACGAACTGGCGGCCAAAACCCGGGCCCTGGGCTTGACGGTGATCCTGATCCAGCACGAAGAGTTGGAAGGCTCGCTGACGTATGGTTCTGCCGCCTGGCAACTGGCCGACGACCTGCTGACCGCTGCCGATGACCTGCGGGTGCGCAAGACCACCCCCGATGCCTTCTACCAGACCGACCTGCAACCGTTGTTGCAGGCCCGAGGCATCGACCGCCTGGTGGTCTGCGGGTTGCAAACCGACTATTGCGTCAACGCTACCGTGCGCCAAGCCCATGCCCTGGGGTACGACGTGGTTTTGGCGGCCGATGCCCACTCCACGGTGGACAACGGCAGCATGGCGGCTGAGCAGATCATCGCCAATCACAACAACCGATTGGGGCGGCTGAGCAGTGCGGTATCGCGGATCGACGTGGTGCCGGCTGCCGACATCCGCCTCTGACCCCAAGACCGATGACAGCTGACCCTCTGATCACCGCAGCGGCGCGAGCACTGGCGGCGGGGGACCCTGTCGCTGCGCTCAATCGCGTCGCGCTGCGCAACGATGCCCCGGCCCTCGCGCTTCGCGGCATTGCCATGGCGCAGTTGGGGGATCTGGTTCGGGCCAGGGCCCTGATGCGTCGGGCGGGCGCGGCCTTCGGGCCCAAGGAGGCCGTGGCACGGGCGCGTTGTGTGGTCGCCGAAGGCGAAATCGCCCTGGCGTCCCGTGACCTGGCTTGGCCGATGAAGCGCCTCGACGCCGCGCGGGCGGTGCTCGAAACCCACGACGACCGGGCGAACGTTGCGCACGCCCACACGATCGAAATCCGGCGGCTGCTGTTGATCGGTCGGCTCGACGAGGCCGAACGCAGGCTCGTTGACCTGGAGCTTGCCTGCCTGCCCTTGGCATCACGGGCGGCTTGCGAGTTAGTGGCTGCGGGAATCGCCATGCGACGGTTGCAAACACAGGCCGCCCGCGCCGCCCTCGAACGGGCCGGGCAAGCCGCAGGGCAAGCGGGAATCGGCGCGCTGAGCGCCGAAATTGAAAGCGCCTGGCGGCTACTGCGCACACCCGCCGCGCGGCTGATCGCCCGAGGCCAGGAGCGCTTGCTCCTGCTGGAAGAAGTGCAAGCGCTGTTGGCCGGGCCGGCGTTGGTGGTGGACGCGTGCCGCTATGGGATCAGCGGCGCCGGCATTCAGGTCCGCCTTGCCCGGCGTCCGGTATTGTTCGCCCTGGCGCGAGGGCTGGCTCAAGCCTGGCCTGGCGACGTGCCAAGGGAAACGCTCATGACCCAGGCCTTCGGCTTGAAACTGACGGATGAATCCCATCGCGCCCGGCTGCGGGTCGAGATGGGGCGGTTGCGTGCCACGCTTCGTCCGTTGGCTGACGTGAGGGCAACCCAGCGCGGTTTTACCCTGATGCCGCGACATGCCGACGAGGTCGTGGTGCTGGCGCGAGTCGTCGAGGAGCCCTACGCAGCGGTGCTGGCATTGCTGGCCGACGGTGAAGCCTGGTCCAGTTCAGCCCTGGCGCTGGCGCTGGACATCAGTCAGCGTAGCGTGCAACGGGCCTTGGAGACACTGGCCGCCGCCGGTAAGGCGCAGTCGTTCGGGCGCGCCAGGGCCCGTCGCTGGTTGGCGCCACCGATGCCTGGATTCGCGACGGTATTGTTACTCACTGCGCTGCCATCGGAGGATTAGGCTGCAGTCACACCCCACTGATGAGGCGAGTGAGATGAAACGTTCAGAGGCACAGATCCTGCGTGAATACGGTCCTTTCCCGGGCGTCGATTGCGTGCATGGCGTGAGCCATGACGGCGAGCGCGTCTGGTTCGCTTCAGGCGACAAGTTGTATGCCCTCGATCCCGTCAGTGGCCAGACCGTGCATTCGCTCGATGTCCCGGCGAATGCGGGCACGGCGTTCGACGGTGAGTATTTATTCCAGATTGCCGGCGACAGCATCCGCAAGATCGATCCACGCACCGGTCAGGTATTGGCGACGATTCCGGCCCCCAACAGCGGTGATGATTCCGGCCTGGCGTGGGCCGAAGGATCACTCTGGGTCGGTCAGTACAAGGCGCGCAAGATACTGCAGATCGATCCCGCCGACGGAAGGGTCCTGCGCACCATCGAATCCAACCGCTTTGTCACGGGCGTGACCTGGGTCGATGGAGAGCTTTGGCACGGCACCTGGGAAAACGACGAGAGCGACCTGCGACGTATCGATCCGCAAACGGCGCAAGTGCTGGAAAGCGTGACGATGCCACCCGGGACCGGTGTGTCGGGGCTGGAGTCCGACGGGGCCGACCGGTTTTTCTGTGGCGGCGGTGGCAGTGGCAAGGTGAGGGCGGTTCGTCGGCCGGCGTGAGAGGCGGCAGATTTGCCATAGCTCCCTGGCCACAAAGGTGTCCGTCACATCACGGCGCACCAAGCACCATCGTCCAGTACACCCCCGCATCACTGCGCGAATCGCTGGCGGAAGCTGCGCCCATCTGGGTGAACATCGGGTTCATCAGGTTGGCGCAGTGCCCCGGGCTGTCCAGCCAGTCTTGCATGGCCTGGCTCGGCGAGCGTTGACCAGCGGCGATGTTCTCGCCCAGTTTATGTCCGCGAAAGCCGGCGCTCTTGGCGCGATCGGAAGAGGAGCGACCGTCCGGATCGCGATGGGCGAAATAGTTCTCGCGGGCCATCGACCGGCTGTGGCCTTGGGCGGCGGTTCCCAACGCGGCGTTCCAGCTCAGCGGCCGGGCCGCCGCAAAGCGCTGGCGCCCGCACATCCGTGGCTTGGCCCTGGCGGCGTTGACCTGGGCCAGCAGCGACTTGTCCGACGCACCCGCGTCGCTCATCCGTGTGCCAGCCATGGGTTGCGCCAGCACCACGCGCCATTCATCACCGACCCGATTGACACCGATGTCGGCGTACTGGTTGTCCAGCAGCGCTGCGCAATGTTCGTCGGCCAACATGTCGAAGGCTTCTTCGGCGTCCCGCGCATCGGTCAGGCGGATGCTGCGCACAGCCCGGGCTTGATAGCCGGCGTCTTTCAAGGTTTCCCGCAGGCCACCGCGAAAGCCCATCGGCAAGCCCAGGCTCGAACGCAGTACCAGTGGCTGGGTGGCACGCACCGTGCGCCATTCACAGCGGCGCGACTGGCTGCGGAAATCGTTGATGGCGTCCACCAGCTGCCTTTCGCCGCGGGCATGGGCGGGGCTGGCAAATAAGGGAAACAGGGCAAGCAAGCACAGCGAAACGAAACGGCAAGAGCGAACAGGGTGGCGCATGGGGCGAACGGCTCAAGAAGGGGGAGGTGCTTTAGCGCCAGGCTTGGCGCCGATCAGCTGGAAAACCCGTCGCTGCAGATCGGCGGGGTTTTCACGGCTGGGGTAGGACTGTCGGTTTTGAAACAAGTTTCAGGAAGGCGAAGAGTATCTGCGGTCTGGCACAACTGTGTTCAGTGGGTTCAATTCGCCGTTTCAGCCACAGGCACCTTGACCCGTTCGACCTTGCGATAGGTCAGCAGCACGATGCCCGTCACCACAATCGCGCCACCCATCACCTGGCCCGGGTTGAGCATCTGGTCCAGCACCAGCCAGCCGATCAGCAGCGTGGCCAGCGGTTCGATGTTCATCACCGGGGCGTTGCGCGGCATGTCCAGGCGGGGCACGGAAATGAACAGCAAAGTGAAGCCGGTGCCGTAGAGCACCACCAGGGTCGCCAGGGCGAACCAACCGGTGCTGCTGGCTGGCAGGTCGAAACCGCCGGGCAGGGCACCGGTCAGGCCGGCGAGGTTGACGCTGCTGAAGACGATGAAGATCGTCAGCAGGCTGCGGACCGAGCCGCGTACCTGGGACAACTTGTGATCGGTGATCCACAGTGCGCAGGCAAAGGCGCAAGCAGCGCAAAAGGCCAAACCCACCCCCAGCAGCCATTGCGGGCCGACGCCTTGCCCAGACGATAACCGCGCCGGCACTTCCAGCACGAACACCAGCCCCACCAGGATCATGCCCATCAACGCGGCGGTGCGCGCCGTCGGGCGTGGCCCGCCCAGGGCCCAGGTCAGCAAAGCCAGCAGGATCGGAAACACGTTGCCCACCAACAGCGCCAACGCCACCGGAACCCGCGCCACGGCGGAGTACAGGCACAGGCTCTGGGCGCCGATCAACAGCCCCAGTGCCAATTGCCAGCGCCACGCACCGGGCGGCAGGCGCAGGCTCTGTCGTTGCCAGAGCACCATCGCAGCCAGCACCAGCAGCGTCCCGCCCGAGCGCAGCAAGATCGCCAGCAGCACACCGGCACCGTCATCGAACGCGGCCCGCGCGGCGACGTGGTTCCCGGCGAAGGCACAGCCCATGCATAGCAGGACGAGCACCGCGAGGTGGCGGGGTAACGGCGTGGGGGTGTCAGGTGCAGCGATGGGGCGAGTCATGGCAGGTGTCTCTATGGCGGCCGCCAAGGCAAAAGGTCCTGGATCGGCTGTTTTTAGTTATAGGTTGTCGTACGACTGTAAGGTTTTTACCTCGTGGGGTGCAAGGGACAAGGTCGGCAGGGCTGTACGCTCGGTATTTAGTTGCTTTGGCGTGTATATCCGTTTCTGCGGTAACGGCTACTTAGGGTTCCGCCTTTACGGCGGGTCACTTTCGAAAAGCCCGGAAGCCGGCCCAGTCGAAAGTAACCCGCCGTAACGGCGGAACCGCCAGCCGCCGTTACCGCAGAAAAGGATATACACCCCCCAAAAAAAACACAGCGGAATATCAAAATGAACAGCATTACGCACATTATCCGGTGCTTTGCTGTACAACAAACCTGGCCGCTGTGTCGTTTACAGCATCGCCCTTCTTGCGGAAAAACTCATGCGCCTGGCCGATTTCATTCTCGACAATATCGAGCCGATTCTTCAGGCGTGGGAAGACTTCGCCAAAACCATCACCCCCGCATCCATTGGCATGGATTCCGTGGCCCTGCGCGACCATGCCGAGCAGATGCTGCGCACCATCGCTGCTGACCTGCGCACCTCGCAAACGCGCAAGGAGGCAATTGCCAAGTCCCACGGGGAGGCCCCGACGGCGGATGCCGAAACCGCCGCCGAAACCCATGCGGTCATCCGCCAGTCCTCGGGTTTCACCGTGGAACAAATGGTCTCCGAATACCGGGCCCTGCGCACCAGCGTGCTCATGCTCTGGATGCCGCACACGCAGCTGGATCACAAACAGGTCATGGACGATCTGATTCGATTCAACGAGGCCGTGGACCAGGCCTTGGCCGAGTCCGTCGTCAGTTACTCGGGGGCGGTGGATGCGTCGCGCAACATCTTTCTCGGGATTCTGGGGCATGACCTGCGCAGCCCCTTGGGCGCGATCCTGCTGAGTTCCGAAGTGCTGCTGCGGGCGGGAGACCTGCCCGCCAAGGCCACCAAGATCACTTCGCGCATCTACACCAGCGTCAAGCGGGCCAACAAGATCGTCGGCGATCTGCTGGATTTCACCCGTACCCAACTCGGCTCGGGCATTCCGGTGCAGCGTTTCAACGGCGATCTGGTGGCCGCCTGCGAAGGCATGGTGGAGGAGGCGCGGGCCTATCACCCGGAAAGCGAAATCCGCTTTGAAACGACCGGTGCCCTGGAGGCGCGGTTTGATCCCGCCCGCATGGAGCAAGTATTTGCCAACCTGATTGGCAACGCCTTCCAGCATGGTGCCGAAGGCACGCCGGTGACTGTTTCGTTGAGCGTGGAAAAGGATATGGCCGTGATTGCGATCAACAACCAGGGCAAGCCTATCGAGAAAGAGGCCATTGCCAACATCTTCAACCCAATGGTCCGAAGTCTGTGCAGCGGTGAAATGCAGTACGGTTCCACGGCTGGGCTCGGACTTGGCCTGCACATCGCTTCGGCGATCGTATCGGCCCATCAGGGCACCATCAAGGTCCACTCGGAGGCGCAAGTCGGCACGACATTTACCGTTCGTATACCGCTGAACCCGGCCTGATCGACTGTCCGCAAGAGCAGATTCACATACTTGTACGATGTCTTATCACGTAGTAAAACTGTCGTCCCGTCCAATAATAATTAACGGAGACGCACCGATGGATGCTTCGCAATCTGCAACCGCCGCCGATCAGGGCCGCCGGGTATTCCTGAAAAAATCCCTGGTGGTCTCGGCCGCTGCCGCCGCCCTTGGCAATCTGCCAGGGCTCGCCCAGGCCGAACCCTTGAGCCAGCGTTACCCGGACCCGCTGATCAATATCCTTGACCCCAGCTTCATGGACTTGCGCATCTTCAACGCCAGCGTGGAGAAACTCGCCACCGGTCTGCGTTGGGCAGAAGGGCCGGTGTGGGTCGGTGACGGTCGTTACCTGCTGGTCAGCGACATTCCAAACAACCGCATCGTGCGCTGGGATGAAATCACCGGCAGCCTGTCGGTGTACCGCGAGAATTCCAACTTCTCCAACGGCATGTGCCGCGATCGCCAGGGCCGGCTGCTGGTGTGCGAAGGCTCCACCACCGCCAGCGAAGGCCGACGCATCACTCGCACCGAGCACAACGGCACTATCACCGTGCTGGCGGACAGTTTCGAAGGCAAGCCGCTGAACTCGCCCAACGACATCGTGTGCAAGCGTGATGGCTCGGTCTGGTTCACCGACCCGCCGTTCCAGACCGGCAACAACTACGAGGGACACAAAGTCACCCCCGCCCAGCCCCACGCGGTGTATCGCATCGACGGCGGAACCGGCAAGGTCAGCCGGGTGATCGACGACCTGGCGGGGCCGAACGGGTTGTGTTTTTCCCCGGACGAGAAAATCCTCTACGTGGTCGAAGGCCGGGCCAAGCCCAACCGCTTGATCTGGGCAATCACGGTCAAGGACGATGGCACGCTGGGGGAGCGGCGCAAGCACATCGAAGGCCTGGATTACGCGGCGATCGATGGAATCAAGTGCGACGAGAGCGGCAACCTCTGGTGCGGTTGGGGCGGCAATGGCGACCCCAAGGCCGACCTGGAAAAACTCGACGGTGTGCGAGTGTTCAACCCTGAAGGCAAAGCCATCGGGCACATCTCCCTGCCGGAGCGCTGCCCCAACGTCTGCTTCGGAGGGCGGGAAGGCAATCGGTTGTTCATGGCCGGCAGCCATTCGCTGTATTCGCTGTTCGTGAATACACGGGGGGCGACGTTTGCCTGATTGAGCGGTTCTCCATTGTGGCGAGGATACTGTGGGAGCAAAGCTTGCTCGCGATACAGGCGATGCGGTCTTTCAGAAATCGAGTCGCCTGTATCGCGGGCAAGCCTTGCTCCCACGGCCTAGTCACAAGGGTGTGTTCAGTGAGTATCCTCTGATGGGTTCAGGATTGTCCGCAACTCCATAGCTCCACGGTCGGCTGGCCCTCTGTCGGCGGCCCCAACCAATGACTCATCGGCCGGCAAGTGCCATCGAAGCACACTTGATAATCGCCGGCCTGCGGCGTACGGCCCAGCCTCAGCGGTTGCAGCGGCGGCATCTGGCGTTGGTAGTGCCAACTGCCATTTTCCAGTCGGGCGTTTTCGGGAATCTCCATGCCCGCGCCATTGCCTCTGACCCTGGCTTCACCCAGGACCAACCCTTGTGCGGTCACGCGATAATCTTCCTCCCAGCGGATCTTTTCGATGGTGTGGTTCCATGCCAGCGTGAAATCGGCAACGGGAAGCTGGGCCCAGACCACGCCGGACAGGCCCAGACACAGCCCGATCACGCCAAGGCCCGTCCGGCACGCCGCGAGCGCCAGATGTGCTGGAAAATCAGCAGCCCACCCAGCACGAAGCCAATCTCGTCGGTCAGCGGCAGGGCCACCACCAGCAACGCGCCAGCCGCAAAACACAACAGGCGCTCCCAGACCGGCATCTTCTGTTGCAGATAGCCGGTGGACGCCATGCCCCAAAGCCCGACGGCCAACAACGTCTTGATCAGCATGTACGCGGTCATCCACAGGTTGTCGCCCTGGAGCATCAGTGCCGGGTTATAGACCGCCATGAACGGAATGACGAAACCGGCGAGGGCGATGCGCACCGCCCAGAAGCTGATCTTCAGGCCACTTTCCCGGGCAATGGGCGCGGCTGCGAAACAGGCCAGCGCCACCGGTGGGGTCAGGTCGGCGAGGATGCCGAAATAGAACACGAACATGTGCGACACGATCAGCGGCACGCCCAGTTCCAGCAGGGCGGGCGCGGCGATCGAGCTGGTGATGATGTAGTTGGGAATGGTCGGGATGCCCATGCCCAGCACCAGGCAAGTGAGCATGGTGAGGATCAGCGACAGCAACAGGTTGTCCCTGCCGATGGCGAGGATGTAGCCGGCAAAAGTGGAGGCCACGCCGGTCAGCGAGACCACGGCGATGATGCTGCCTACCAAGGCGCAGGCGATCCCCACTGGAACGGCATGACGCGCGCCATCTACCAACGCGTGCAGACAGATGACCAGGGTTTCCCGCGTGCCTTGCATGAACCAGCAGACCACCACCAACACGCCGATCACCGCGAACACGACACCGATGCCCAACCGGAAAAAACCGACGCACAGCAGCCCCAAGGCGATCCAGAAGGCACAGCGCAAAGCATAGTTCGAGACCTTGAGAATGATCGCCGAGCCGAGAATCACGATGGCTGTCAATGCCAGGCCCACCATGCCGGAAAACAGCGGTGTGCGTCCGGAAAACAGCAGGTAGACCAACACCCCGAGCGGGATCAGCAAGTACCAGTTTTCCTTGACCGCGCCCCAGGCGCTGGGGCACTGGTCCTTGGGCAGGCCCTTGAGGTCGGAGCGTTTGGCTTCCAGGTGAACCATCCAGAACACCGAGCCGAAGTACAGGCACGCGGGTATCAATGCGGCTTTGGCGATTTCAACGAACGGCACATTGATGGTTTCGGCCATGATGAAGGCCACCGCGCCCATTACCGGCGGCATGATCTGGCTGCCCATGCTGGAAGTCGCTTCCACACCGCCGGCAAACGCGGCCTTGTAGCCGAAGCGCTTCATCAACGGGATGGTGAATTGCCCGGTGGTGACCACGTTGGCGATGCCTGAGCCGGTGATGGTGCCCATCAGCGCCGATGACACCACCGCCACTTTCGCCGGCCCGCCCAGTTTGTGGCCGAACAGGCCCATGGCGAAATCGGTGAACAGCTTGATCATGCCGGCCTTTTCCAGGAAGGCGCCAAACAGGATGAACAGGAAGATATAGGTGGCCGACACGTAGGTCGGCGTGCCGTACAAGCCTTCGGTGCCGAATGACAGTTGGTTGATGATTTGATCGACGCCATAGCCGCGATGGGCCAAATCCCCCGGCAGGTATTCGCCGAACAGGCCATAGGCCAGGAACAGGCCGCAGATGATCGGCAGCGCGATGCCCATCACCCGCCGGGCGGCTTCGAAGACCAGCACGATCAGGATCACGCCGATGATCATGTCGGCGGTAGTCAGGTCGCCAGAGCGCTGGATCAGGTCGGCTTCGAACACCCATTGATAGAGCGCCGTCGCCACGCTCCCCAGGCTCAGGACCCAGGCCAGGGGTTGCCAGGGACGCTGCTTGCCATAGGCCGGGTAGCTGAGGAACACCACCCACAGCAGGAAGCCGACATGCACCGCCCGCAGCACGATGCTGGAGACTGGAGAAAACGCGGCGGTGACGATCTGGAACACTGAAAACAGCAAGGCCACGTAAAACAGTGTCTTGGGCCAGTCCCGCGGGTCCGTGGCGATGCCGTGCTGGTCTTCACTCATGAGGTGCCTGCCTTCTGTTCACATTCAAGGGGCGAAAACACGATGCATCAACGGCGACGGGCGCCGTTGATGCGTAGGGTGTTACAGCGCGCCCACTTCCTTGTAGTAGCGCTCGGCACCGGGGTGGAGTGCGATCGGCAGGTTTTTCGCGGCGTTTTTCAAGGTGATGTCCTTGGCCGCCGAATGGGAAGTGCCCAGGCGAGTGAGGTTCTCGAAGAGCAGCTTGGTCATCTGGTACGCCACCTCATCCGGCACGTCCTCGCGGGTGACCAGGATGTTGGTGATGGCCACGGTCGGTACGGCGTCGGTCTGGCCGTCGTAGGTGTTGGCCGGAATCATTGCGCTTTGATAGGCCGGGTTAGCGATTTTCTCCACCACATCGGTGGGCACCGATACATAGCTCAGCGCCATGGTCGAGGCCAGGTCACGAATGGCCGCCATCCCCAGGCCGGAGGACTGCAGTGTGGCATCCAGTTGGCGGTTCTTGATCAAGTCCACCGACTCGGCGAACGGCAAGTACTGGACCTTCATGTCCTGGTAGGTCAGCCCTGCGGCCTTGAAGATCGCCCGGGCATTGAGTTCGGTGCCGGATTTTGCCGCGCCGACGGAAACGGTCTTGCCCTTGAGGTCGGCCAATGTCTTGATGCCGGACTCCTGGCTGGCGACGATCTGGATGTAATTGGGATAGGCGCCAGCGATGGCGCGCAGTTTGGTCAACGGTGCCTTGAAACCGGCGTCTTCCACACCGTTCCTGGCATCCGCCACCGAGTCGCCCAGGGCCAGGGCCAGCTCGCCACGACCGGCTTGCAGCAGGTTGAGGTTTTCCACCGAGGCCTTGGTGGCTTGCACCGATGTCTTGGCGTCCTGGATACCACTGCTGTAGATCTGCGAGAGCCCGACCCCGATCGGGTAATAAACCCCACTGGTGCCCCCCGTCAGGATGTTGATATACACCGGGGCTGCCTGGGCCGTGGTGCTGACCACCAGGGCTGCCGCGGCGGCCAGGAGGGTGAAGCGCTTGTTGACTCGCATGGGGACCTCTCCGTCTTGTTATGGCTGTATGCAGAGTCTTTCCACTGTAGTTCAAACGGGGGCGGTGGCGAGTCGAGCCGTGGTCAGGAGGTTTTTGTGGTTATGCCAGGGGCGCCGTACTGCCTCGCACCGTCAACTCAAACGGCAACACCACATGCCGTTCGGCAATCGGCTTTTTCTCGATCAGGGCAATCAGCATCTCTACCGCTTTTTGACCAAACGCTTCGGCAGGTTGCGCAATGGTGGTCAGGGGCGGGTCGCAATAGGCGGCGAACGGGATGTCGTCAAACCCCACCAGGGAAATATCCTCGGGCACCCGCAGGCCCATTTGCTTGATGCGCCTGAGTGCGCCGATGGCCATCTCGTCGTTTTCACAGAACAACGCACTGGGCCGGTCGACCAGCGCCAACATCGCGCCGGCTCCGTCATCACCGGCCTTCAAGGTGAAGTCGCCATGGCAGATCAGGCTTGGGTCGACGGCGATACCGGCCTGGCTCAGGGCATCCTGGTAGCCGGCCACGCGGTCCAGGGTCAAGGGGCTGCTGCGCGGTCCCTTGATGATGCCGATGCGGCGATGGCCGAGGCCGATCAGGTGCTCGGTCATGGCCTGGGCGGCGGCCCGGTTGTCGAGGCTGATGGTTGGGTAGGGGGCGTTCTTGACCACTTCGCAGGCGTTGACCAGCGGCAGGCTTTCAGCGCCTGCGGGCATCGATTCGAAAGGATCGCTGGCGCGCAACTGGATCACCCCGTCGGCCTGGTGGGCGTAGACCAGCGCGGCGAATTCCCGCTCGATCTGCGCGCGGCCCTGGGTGTCGCACAGCAGCAATCGATAACCCGCCGCCTGCGCGGCCTGCTGCGCGCCGCTGATGACCCGGGCGAAAAACGTGTTGGCGATGGTCGGCACCAGGATCACCAGGTTGCCGGTGCGCCGGGAGCGAAATTGCACCGCCATCAGGTTGGGCCGATAGCCGGCCTGTTCCACCGCCGCGTTGACCTTGTCCCGCGTCTCGGGAAGCACCCGTTCGGGCGATTTCAGGGTTCTGGACACCGTGGCCACCGACACACCGGCCAGCCGGGCCACTTCACGAATGTTGGACAAAATCACCTCGGGGGGCAGGGGCTACGGTTGGGGAGCTTACCGCAGGTTGAGCGCCTCACAAATGTTCATGCGTGACCTCGTGGGGTTTGACACGCAGGAAAACTGAGCCTAGATTTCCGCCATGATGTAACCGGTTACATTATCATCCTCACAGGAAGACAATCGCGATGAATCCTGTAGCACCGAAAATAAGAATGGGCTTCGTCGGCGGTGGAGAGGGCGCGTTCATCGGCCAGGCCCACCGTCAGGCCGCGGGCCTGGACGGCGGTTTCGAACTGGTCTGCGGCGCATTCAGCCGCGATCCTCACAACACTCGGCAGACCGGCGCGGCCCTGGGCCTGCCAGCGTCCCGTTGCTACCACGACTGGCAGCAGATGCTCGACACCGAAGCGCTGCTGCCTCTGGATCAGCGCATGGAACTGCTGGTGATCGTCACGCCCAATCACCTCCATGCGCCTATCGCCAGCCAGGCCTTGAAAGCCGGTTTCCATGTGTTCAGCGAGAAACCCGCCGCGCTGGACCTCAACGAGTTGCTGGCCCTCAGGGACGTGCTGCAAGGCAGCCGTTGCCTCTACGGCCTGGCCCACACCTACCTGGGCTATCCCATGGTTTGGCAGGCCCGGGAGATGGTGCGTTCGGGCGAGATCGGCCAGGTGCGCAAAGTGCTGGTCGAGTACCCCCAAGGCTGGCTCAGCCAGGATGTCGCCGCTCAGGGTAATAAGCAGGCGGAGTGGCGTGATGACCCCGGGCAGTCCGGCCTGGGCGGTTGCATCGGCGACATCGGCACCCACGCGTTTTCCCTGGCCGAGTTCGTCGCAGACCAGCCTATCCAACAGCTATGCGCCGTCTTGGGCACGCACGTCCCGGGCCGACAATTGGATGACGACGCCGCGATGCTGTTCAAGATGGCGAGCGGTGCCAGCGGCGCGTTGATCGCAAGCCAGGTCTGCACTGGCGAAGAGAACCCGCTGAAGATTCGCGTCTACGGCGACAAGGGCGCCTTGGAGTGGCGCCAGGAAGAACCGGCGAGCCTGATCCATCGCGCCTTTGACCAACCCCTGCGCATCTTGCGTAGCGGTGTCGGCCAGCCGTGGCTGTGCGCGGCGGCCACGCGGCGCATGCGCCTGCCGGCCGGCCATCCCGAGGGCTATCTGGAGGCCATGGCCAACCTCTACGGCGATTTCGCCCAGGCCATTCGCAACCATGTCGAAGGCCCTGACGTCCCTGGCGTGCCCGGCATCGAGACCGGTTTGCGTGGCATGGCATTTATCGAGGCCGCCATCCTCAATCACCGTGGCGACGCGAAATGGACCGCCGTGCAAACCGGAGCATCCCTGTTGTGAATACCCTCGACAAGACACCGAACGGCCTGCGTGGCCCAGGCATTTTCCTGGCGCAATTCATGTCCGCCGAAGCGCCGTTCGACACCCTGGCCAACATCGCCCAGTGGGCGGCGTCGCAAGGCTACAAGGCCATTCAATTACCGACGTCGGGCACCCAATACATCGACCTGGCCCGGGCCGCCGAGAGCCAGGATTATTGCGACGAGCTCAAGGCCACCTGTGCCCAGGCCGGTGTCGAGATCAGCGAGTTATCGACGCACCTGCAAGGCCAGTTGGTGGCGGTGCACCCGGCGTTCGACGTGCTGTTCGACGACTTCGCCCCGGCCCATCTGCGCGGCCAGCCCCAGGCACGTACCGAGTGGGCGATCGAGCAACTCAAGCTGGCCGCCCGCGCCAGCCAGCGGTTGGGGCTGAAGGCTCATGCAACGTTTTCCGGCGCGCTGCTGTGGCCGTATCTCTACCCATGGCCGCAACGTCCGACAGGCCTGGTGGAGCAAGGGTTCGCCGAACTGGCGCGGCGCTGGTTGCCGATTCTCGACTGCTTCGACGCGGCGGGGGTGGACCTGTGCTACGAAATCCACCCCGGCGAAGACCTCCACGACGGGGCCTCGTTCGAGCGCTTCCTGGAGGCCGTCGATCATCACCCGCGGGCGGCGATCCTCTATGACCCCAGCCATCTGCTGCTGCAACAGATGGACTACCTGGGTTTCATCGATCGCTACCACGCGCGCATCCGCATGTTCCACGTCAAGGACGCCGAGTTCCGCCCCGACGCCCGTTCCGGGGTGTACGGCGGTTACCAGGGCTGGGTCGATCGGCCCGGGCGGTTCCGTTCGTTGGGCGATGGCCAGATCGATTTCAAATCGATCTTCAGCAAATTGACCCAATACGATTTCAGCGGTTGGGCGGTCCTGGAATGGGAGTGTTGCCTGAAGGATTCGCAACAGGGCGCCGCAGAAGGCGCTGCGTTCATCCAGCGGCACATGATCAGCAAGACGCGCAAGGCTTTCGACGATTTTGCTGGTGTAACGGCGGATGAAGACTCCAACCGGCGGTTGCTGGGCCTGTTGAGGTAGCCGGCCCAACCCAAAAACCTGTGGCGAGGAAACCCGGTGTGGGAGCAAGGCTTGCCCGCGATGAACGAAAACGCGGTTCAACGGTTAGACCGTGGCGCGGCCATCGCGGGCAAGCCTTGCTCCCACAGTGGAGGTAAATCCCTTTGCAACAAAAGCGGTGCGTTTTTTCTTTCTTCACAAGAACAACAATAAAACGGTGACTGTCATGACCACGATGAACGCACGCCTCAGCGTGATGATGTTCCTGCAGTTCTTTATCTGGGGTGGCTGGTTCGTCACCCTGGGGACTTTTCTCTCCAGCACGCTGGGCGCCAGCGGCGGGCAGATCGGCATGGCGTTTTCCACTCAGTCGTGGGGGGCGATCATTGCGCCGTTTGTCATCGGCCTGATCGCCGACCGCTACTTCAATGCCGAACGGATCCTGGCGGTGTTGCACCTGCTGGGCGCGGCGTTGCTGTATCAGCTGTATTCGGCGGCGGACTTCAGCGTGTTCTACCCGTATGTGCTGGCGTACATGGTGGTCTACATGCCGACGCTGGCCCTGGTCAATTCCGTGGCGTTCCGGCAAATGCGCGACCCGGCGCTGGAGTTCTCGCGCATCCGGGTGTGGGGCACGATTGGCTGGATCGTCGCGGGCGTGGTGATCAGTTTTGTATTCGCCTGGGATTCGCGTGAAGCGATCTCTGCAGGCGGTTTGCGCAATACCTTCCTGATGGCGGCCATCGCTTCCCTGGTCCTGGGGCTCTACAGTTTCACGCTGCCGGCCACGGCGCCGTTCCAAGAGCAGGCGAGCGGTGGCGGCATCAAGCAGTTGTTGGGCTTGGATGCATTGGGTCTGTTGAAGGACCGCAGCTACCTGGTGTTCTTCATCGCCTCGATCCTGATCTGCATTCCCTTGGCCTTTTATTACCAGAATGCCAACCCGTTCCTGGCCGAAACCGGCATGACCAACCCGACGGCGAAGATGGCCATCGGGCAGGTCTCGGAAGTGTTGTTCATGTTGCTGTTGCCGCTGTTCATCCAACGCTTCGGCATCAAGCTGGCGCTGTTGGTGGGCATGTTGGCGTGGGCGCTGCGCTACCTGTTGTTCGCCTACGGCAATAACGGCGACCTGGCGTTCATGCTGTTCACCGGCATTGCCCTGCACGGCATCTGTTATGACTTCTTTTTTGTCTCGGGGCAGATCTACACCGATGCCAAGGCGCCGAAGCATTTGCGCAGTTCGGCCCAGGGCCTGATTACCCTGGCGACCTATGGTGTGGGGATGCTGATCGGCTTCTGGGTCGCGGGGCAGGTGACCGATCACTTTGTCCTGGAGGGCGGCCACGATTGGAAAAGCATCTGGCTGTTCCCGGCCGGTTTCGCGTTGCTGGTGTTCGCCTGTTTCCTGTTTTCCTTCAGCGGCCGGCAGGCGGTTAGCGCGCCATCAAAGGCCTGAAGCACAAGCAGGGCTGGGCGTCAGTCATTTGTGGCTGACGTCCAGTTTGGTGTAGGTCACTTTTCCGCCTTCGTTGGAATAGCCTTTGTTGTCCAAGGTGTAGACGCCGGCCTTGAAATAGAAGTCGTAGCCTTGCCAGGACTTGTCCAGCTTCACCTGTTTGCCACTGTTGCCGATCAGCACCGAGAGCTGGCCTTGCTTGTCCATTTGCAGCGTGTACGAGAAGGATTTGTTCAACGGCACCTTGGGCACGGTGTAGATCACCGGGCTCTTCTTGTCCTTGGGCTTGATCCGGTATTCCACGTCGATATTGCCGGTACCCTTTTCGTAGCGATATACCAGCTTCAACAACGGCGTCGGCGCGTCCTTGGCGTGAATCTGTGCCACTACCACGCGGCCTTCGGAAGGCACCTGGTTCACCGACAGCTCGCCCTTGAGGGTGTTGGTGCCGCTGTTGTAGCGCCAGTTGCGCAGCTTTCCGTCTTTGCCGGTTTCCCGCAGTTCCGAGCGCGGGTATTCGCTTTTACCGGTATGGGAGCCAGTGACCGGCGCCCAGAAGACGATCCGCTGGCCGTTGTTGTCGAAGTACTTGTTTTTCAGGGTCGGCATGGCTTTGGTCGCCACGACCTGCGCCGGCGTTTGCACGGGCAGGGTAATGTTCCAGACAGTCAGGTCAATCATGATAAAACCCTCCAACGGGACCGGCCGTTACCTATCGGCCGTCAAGGCAAGAACTGCCTTCCGTGGCGCAGTTTTCATGTTATCGACGAGGGCCTGCTTCGCTGGAGGCGCAACTGACGGATGGCTCTGCGATGAGCCTTCCAGGCGCTGAATAGGGCGGATTATCGTATGTCAATTTGTTGCTGATCGGTTAGAGTACGCGCCGCCCGAGAGACGGATCCCGGGCGTTTTCTCATGGAGTATTCAATGAATCACATCAGCAAAGTTGTCGCCTGCGCACTGTTCGGCCTGGCCCTGGCGGGTTGCACCGGCACCCCGATGAAAACCCAGCAATACGACAGCAGCCAATACACCGTTGTCGGCCACAGCGAAGCCAAGGCCACCGGCCTGCTGCTGTTCGGCGTGATCCCGATTCGCCAGAACAACCGTTTCGTGCGTGCCCAGGACGCGGCGATCAAGGCCAAGGGCGGCGACGCCATGATCAACACCCAAGTCCAGGAAAACTGGTTCTGGGCCTGGGTCCTGACCGGCTACACCACCTCGGTGTCTGGTGATGTGGTCAAGCTGAAAAACGTTCAGTAACACCGTTGTTTTGATCGTTCCCACGCTCCGCGTTCCGTTAAGCGTGACGCAGAGCGTCAGTGGGTGCATTCCCACGCGGGAGCCTGGGAACGATCAATATTCCTGTTAGCGTCCTCCCACCACCATATGACTGAACGGCGCCACATACGCCTGCAACGTCACCAGCCCGCCCACCAGAATCGCCAGCACCACCGAGTGGAAAAACACGTAGCGCAGGATCTCGCCTTCGTGACCGTACCAACGGGTGGCGGTGGAGGCGACCACGATCGACTGGGCGTCGACCATCTTGCCCATGACCCCGCCGGAACTGTTGGCCGCAGCCATCAACACCGGGCTGATCCCCAACTGTTCCGCTGTCACCCGTTGCAAACCACCGAACAGCACATTGGACGCCGTGTCCGAACCGGTCAGCGCCACGCCGAGCCAGCCCAGCAAGGTGCCGAACATGGGGTAGAAAATGCCCGTAGCGGCGAAGGCCAGGCCCATGGTCGCGTCCAGGCCTGAGTAGCGCGTGAGAAACCCCAGGGCCAGCATCGCCACGATGGTAATCAGCGAGTAGCGCACCACCCAGAGCGTTCGCAGGTAGTGGTGCAGCAGTTGCGGGATGGAATAGCCCATCAGCAAGCCACCGAGAATCGCCGCCAGGAAGATGCCGCTGCCGGTGGCGGTGAACCAGTTGAACTTGTAGACCGCTTCCTCGGTTTTAGGCTGGGGCACCACGGGCGGGACTTTTTCGATCTGCTGGTGGATGGTGCCGAAGGTCACCAGGGGCGAGAAGATCGGGTTGGCCTCACGCATCGGCTTGCCTTGGGGGTCGAGCTTGGCCGATTGGGTCTGCGGGTCCAGCGCCGGGCGGGTATCGAACAGGTTCTTGAAACTCTGGGTGCCCCAGGCGAACACGAATACTGTGAGGATGATCCACGGCATCCAGGCCCGCAGCACAGCCGGTCGCGCATCACTGGAAAAGGTGGCGCTGGCCTGCGGTTTTTCATCTTCGCTGGCGTCGATTTTCGAATCATCGACCCGTCCCGACAACGCTGCGGACGTGTGCACCGTGGCCGGTTTCCAGACCTTTAGAAAGCCGGTGAGGCAGGCCATGGAAATCAGCGCGGCAATCACATCCACCAGCATCGGCCCGTGGTAGTTCGACACCAGGAACTGCGGGATGGCGAAGCTGACACCGGCCACCAGAATCGCCGGCCAGATCTCCAGCATCTTGCGCCACCCGGCAAACGCCCAGATCAACCAGAACGGCACGATCACCGAAAAAAACGGCAACTGCCGACCGACCATCATCGACAACTCCATTTCATCCAGCCCGGTAACCTTGGCCAGGGTGATGATCGGCGTACCCAGGGCGCCGAACGCCACGGGCGCGGTATTGGCGATCAGCGCCAGGCCCGAGGCGGCCAAGGGGGAGAAGCCCAGCCCGATCAGGATCGCCCCGGTCACCGCCACCGGCGTGCCGAAACCCGCCGCGCCTTCGAAGAACGCACCGAAGCAAAACGCGATCAGCAGCAATTGCAGGCGTCGGTCGTCGGTAATGCGTGCGAGGGAATCCTGCAAGACCTTGAACGAGCCATTCTCGGTGGTCAGCCGGTGCAGGAAAATGATGTTGAGGACGATCCAGCCAATGGGCAGCAGCCCGTTGGCCGCGCCGTAAAGTGCCGCCGAACCGGCCATGCCGGCGGGCATGCCGAAGGCGAAGATCGCGATCAGCAAGGCCGAGGCCAGGGCCATCAACGCCGCCAGGTGTGCCTTGACATGAAAGAACGCCAGGGACGCCAGCATCACCACCACGGGAACCGCCGCCAGGAGCGTCGACAGCACCGCATTACCGAAGGGATCGTAGACTTGTTGCCAGACCATGTTCCACCTCTGCTTTTTATTGTTGGAAGTGCAGGCCCCGGGGGATTGGCAAAGAAGTATAGGCGGGGATTGGGGGAGGGGATTGGTCCAGGAATAGCCAGGCATACTCCAGTCGATCGTTCCCACGCTCCGCGTGGGAATGCCGCCAGGGACGCTCCGCGTTCCGATTCTGGGATGTGACGCAGAGCGTCACGGGATGCATTTCCACGCAGAGCGTGGGAACGATCAGGTTGCGGGAGCTGCGGAAGATCGTTCCTCACGCTCCGCGTTCCGCTTCTAGGCAGTGGGCTCGCTCAGCCCTTCGCCGCCATCGCTGTCACTTCCACTTTCATCCCTTCAACCGCCAGCGCCGCCACGCCCACGGCGGCACGAACCGGCCAGGGTTTGGCGAAGAAGCGTTTGTAGACCTCGTTGAAAGCGGCGCGGTCAGCCATGTCGGTCAGGTAGATGGTCAGGTGCAGGACCCGATCCATGGAGCTGCCGGCGCCCTCCAGGGCGGTCTTGAGGGCTTGCAGCGTGCATTCGCTCTGCCGGGTGATGTCGCCCAGTTCCAGGCTGCCGTCGGCGTGGGTGGGGATTTGCGTGGAAACCAGCAGGCCGCCGAAACCGGCGACGTCGGAGGAAATGGAGTCCGCATCCGGATCTGGAATAAACGTAATGTCTGGGTTGCTCATGCAAAGCCTCATGCTGGAAAAGAAAAAGACCGCCGCAGTTTACCGTCCATTGCTGCGCCGTTCCTGCATTCCTTTATCCGTGCGCTCCCAGCCCGTTGTTTTGCACCAGCGCCTGGATGTAGGCCTCAAGCGTCGTGGTGCCGTGCAAGGCGTCGTCGCCCACGTCGAAGCCGCTGTCGAGGCTGACGGCGCTCATGCGCGCATAGGATTGCGCCGCAGCGAGGCTGAAGCCGAGGCTTTGGAAGGTGCTTTCCCATTGGTCCCTGGGTATCACGTGCACCTCGACCGGCCGGCCGAGCGCCTGGGAAAATGCCTGCGCCACATCGTTGGGCGAGTACAGGCGAGGTCCCTGCACGTTACGCACGCCAATGTCATCAACCGACGATAGCAACCGCGCGGCCGCCATTTCGCCCAGGTCCCGGGGCGCAACCATGGGGAAGGCCAGGTCGGCTGGAAACAGCGTGGGCAGCTTGCCGGTCTCGCGCACGGTATCGAGCAGGCTGTCCCAGTTGCTCATGTAATAAGCCCCGCGATTGATCGCCGCCGGGATCGACTGGTTGCTCAGCCCTTCTTCCAATTCCCACAAGACGCTGAGATCGCCGATACGCTCGCCAGGCTGGGCGCCGGCGGTGGATTGCACGACGATTTTCTCAAGGCCCGATCCGTCGAGGGCAGCCAGGATGTTGGCGACCGTGCGCCGTTCCACCGCATCGGTATCGGTACTGGGAGCCGCCGGCGGGTTGAGAATGAACGCCCTGCGCCCAAGCCGAAAGGCGGCGCGCAACGACTCGACGTTTTCGGCGTCCGCTTCGACGATTTGAGCGCCCCTGGCGTGCCATTCGGTGGCGTGGGTGGCGTTGCGGGTCAAGATAGTCACGGCATGCCCTGGCGCCAGCAAGGCTCGGGCCGTGGCCGAACCAACGTGGCCTGTGGCGCCCATGATCACGTACATGGCTTTATCTCCCAAAGTCAAAGTCCGCCCTGGGCCGGACGCTGGGTTGTCATTTCCGCTTCAAGGTGCGGTTGCGCGCTGTTCAGGCGTGCGGCCAGCTGTTGTGCCTGTTCCCATCCCAGCGCGGGCTCCAGCCAGTCGAGCGCATCGTCGGCGCTGAAGGCCAGGACCCGCTGCTGCTGGTTGACGATGTCGCCATACGTCACCAGGGCCAGCCCGTCACAGCCAAACGGGGTCTCGCTGGCCTGGGCCAGGGCGGCCAGGAAGATTGGCGCCGATTGCCGCGAAGTGGTGTAGGTGAGGCGTTGCGCCTGGGAGGGCGAGGCGGGGGCTTGCGACTCATACCAACCCTCCACGGCGACCAGTACGCGGCCCTCGTGCTTGATGGGATCGAAGACCTTGGAGCGCATCACCAGATGCAAGGGCAGATGGGTCAGCGGCGGCATCGTTCCGACCGACCAGATCGGTGACCAACCCCAGCGAACCTTGATGCACTCCAGGTGCCCACCGCGACGACGAATGGCGCTGACCTGCATGTCTGGCTTGATCAGGCTCTGGCGGTCCTGGGCCTTGGGCGGCGTTGTCACGTGCAGGTCCAGGGGCGTCACGCTTGCATCGAAACGGCTGCCGGGCGTGTCTCGCTGGGCGAAATACGCCAGGGAGTCTTTTGAAGAAACGTGTTGAACAAGACTGTCACACATAACGAAAACTCCCGGCAGTGAAACGCAAAGCATTCCCGATGTGCCCGCCGTTCAGGCCGTGACGGTCGAAGCGCGTCATCGTGGCTTTCAGCGGTGTCATGTAGGTCCGAGCCGTGGCGAATGGCTTGGTTCGAAAATCCTTGCGGCGGGGAGACGAGCGGGCAAAGGGGTGAATGCATGACCGCCATCGCGAGCAGGCTCGCTCCCACAATGGATTTGTGGTGGGGCAGGATTTTAGCTACGCAGCCGAACCCCTGTGGGAGCGAGCCTGCTCGCGATAGCGGTGTATCAGCTTGCGGGGAGGTTGGCTGTGCTGACGCCATCGCGAGCAGGCTCGCTCCCACGCTGTTGTGCATGGATGAAATCCACAAAAGCCCTCAGCGGCGAGGGCAGGTAGCGGCGGCCTGGGTAGTAGAGGAATGGCCCGGTAAAGCGCTGCCACCAGGGTTCGAGTACCGGCTCGAGGGCGCCGCTGTCCAGGTAGGGCCGCAACCAGTCCTCGAACAGATGGACAATGCCCAGCCCATCCACCGCAGCCTGTACCGCCAGGTCCATCGCGCCGCCAATACGCACGATCAACGGGCCGCTCGGGTCGACGCTCATCGTTTCGCCGTCACGTTCATATTCCCACAGGGGCAGGGCGCCGCTGGGAAACTTGCCCGTCAGGCAGGCATGCCCAAGCAGGTCCCGTGGATGCTCGGGGCGGCCCCTGGCGTCGAGGTAGGCCGGTGAAGCGGCCGTTGCAAAGCGCTGGAACCGTGGGCCGATGGGAATGGCGATCATGTCCTGCTCCAGGCGCTCGTCGTAGCGAATGCCGGCGTCACAGCCCGCCGCGAGCATGTCGACGAAACTTTCTTCGGTGACCACTTCCAGGCGGATGTCGGGGTAGCTTTTCAGGAACGGCGTGATGATCGCCGGCAACACCAGCCGGGCGGCGCTGACCGGCACGTTCAGCCTGAGGGTGCCCGAAGGCCGGTCGCGAAAGTCGTTGACCACGTCCATCGCCGCCTCTACCTCGCCCAGGGCCGGGACGATGCGTTCCATCAACCGCGCACCGGCCTCGGTCGGGACCACGCTGCGGGTGGTACGGTTGAGCAGGCGTACACCGAGCCGGCTTTCCATCCGGCGTACGGCATCGCTGAGGCTCGACGCGGACTTGCCGCTCAGCCGCGCACCTTCACGAAAGCCCTTCGCATTGACCACGGCCACAAAGGCCAGCAAGTCTTGAATATCCGTTGCCATTGTTCTCTCCGCCGTACAACCCGTGCTGATTGCACCTGATTATCAAGGGAATGGTCAACGCCTATAGTCGGCCCACTCACATTGATCCGAGGGCGACGAGATGAACATTGCAGGCAAGGCAGGCAACTTCTTACTGGGCGATCGCGCGGTCAATCGCATGGGTTACGGCGCGATGCAGTTGGCGGGGCCCCAGGTCTTCGGGCCGCCCAAAGATCCGGCGGCCGCCATCGCCGTGCTGCGCGAAGCAGTGGCGAGCGGGGTCAACCACATCGACACCGCCGATTTCTACGGGCCCCATGTCACCAACCAGCTGATCCGCGAAGCGCTGCACCCTTACGCCCAGGACTTGGTCATCGTCACCAAGGTCGGCGCTGTTCGCGGTGCCGACGCGTCCTGGAACCCGGCCCACAGCCCAGCCGAGTTGACCCGTGCGGTCCACGACAATCTGCGCAACCTGGGCGTGGAGGTATTGGACGTGGTCAACCTCAGGGTGTGGGGCGACCTGCATTCGCCCACCGAAGACTCCATCGAAGAGTCGTTCACGACACTGGCCGAGCTGCAGCGCCAGGGCCTTATCCGTCACCTGGGCCTGAGCAACGTCACGGCCGCGCAGGTCAAGCAGGCCCAGGGCATTGCCCAGGTGATCTGTGTGCAGAACCACTACAACCTGACTCATCGCGACGACGAACAACTCATCGCTGACCTGGGCCGGCAGGGCATCGCCTACGTGCCGTTCTTCCCCTGGGTGGCTTCACACCGCTGCAATCGGAAACCCTTTCCAGCGTGGCGACGCGCCTGCAGGCATCACCGCTGTGCGTGGCCCTGGCGTGGTTACTGCAACGGGCGCCGAATATCCTGCTGATTCCCGGTACGTCGTCGTTGGCGCACCTGCGGGAAAACCTCACTGCGAGTGAGCTGAAGATCCCTGCGCCGATGCTGGCCGAGTTGGACGGGTTGGCCTAGGCCGCCCGAAAGACCAACGTCTCGCCATCTTTTGGTATCAACAACCGGCCTGCGACACCGGCCAGCGCGGCTGCTTCGGCAAGGGCTTTGCGTGTCGTCGGGCAGTGGCTGATCGCTTCCAGGTGATTGGCCACCACGGTCCCGCGAGATAAACGAGTGAACTCCAGTGTCTCGTCGATGCCCATGATGATGTCGCCGCCGATATCGAACCGTGCCCCGCCTGCCGGAACTACGCTGACCTGCGGTTGGTGTCGCAAGACGAATTCGCACACGGTGGGGGTGAGCACGGTATCGCCGGTGAGGTAGACGCTCGGTTCGCCGGGCAGCTCGATCAGGTAGCCGACGCCATGCTCCATCAGCTTGCCCACCAGACCCAGCCCATGGGTGCATCGAACGGAGCGAATAGTGCCGCCCAGGAATGGGTTGGGTTGGTCATGCGCCTTGGCCAGTGGTTGGACATTCAGGCCACGCTTGGTGAGGTAGGGGGCGTCATGGGGTGTGCAGATGACCGGGATCTGTTTTTCCCTCAGCCACTGCTTGGCTGCGCGATCCAGATGGTCGAAATGGCCTTTCTGACAGTGGGTGATCAAGCAATGGGTGACCGTATCGAGGTCCTTCGCTGTCGAGGCCGGAAGCGCCACCAGCGGATTACGCTGCGTGGCACCAAACAGTCGGAGCGGCGGCAGCGTGCCCTTGCCAGCCAGCATCGGGTCGACGAGCACGCGATACGGGCCGAATTCAAGAATGATCGTGGCGTTACGGATCTGCTGGATGTTCATGAGGCGTTCCTGTTGAGCGAGCGCTTCATGGTGCCGATCCTTTCCCATGTGCATAATGGCCGGATCTGACATCTTTGATTCGTTTCCAGTCATGATCAAAAAACTTCGAGTCGGTCTGCTCCTGTTTCCCGGCTGCATGCCCGCGGGCCTGTTCGCGTTCGCCGATCTGCTGCATGCCGCCAACCGCAGAAGAGGGCGGGTGCTGTTCGAGGCTCGCTACATCGCGTTGCAGGCCGGGCCGGTGGTATGTGCCCATGGCGTGGCTCTGCAGGCGGAAGCGGTGTTGGGCAGTGCGGGTTTGGATGCCGTTCTGGTTCCTGGCTTCTGGGCCGAATCGGCCGAGCAGGTGAATGCGGTGTTGGCTGAACAGACAGCCCTCGTGAGCGCGCTGTCCAAGCATGCCCGATCGCTTCAGCTCTGGTCCTATTGCACCGGTGTCTGCCTGCTGGCCGCCGCCGGTCGATTGGACGGGCAGGGCGCGACAGTGACCTGGTGGCTGGCGCAGGCGATGCAGCAGCAGTATCGAAAAATCCATTGGCAAAGCGAGCAGAACTGCGTGTTCAACGAGCGCACGGCGACCGCGTCCGGGGTGAACGGCTACCTGCCCATCGCCGAAAAGCTCATCGAACGCAGCGTCAGCAGCGACGTACTGCGCGATATCACGCGGCTCATGGTGCTGCCGCGCCCGGCCATTCCCCATGCGGCGTTCCAGGGCACTGCCCTGATCGAGCAACCCAGCGGATGGTTGCGGCACTTGCATGGGTTGATCGAACAGATGCCGGCCGAGCGGGTCACCGTCCAGGCCCTGGCAAGCGAACTGGCGGTGTCCGAGCGCACGTTGGCACGCAAGGTCAGCCGTGAAACGGGTGAGACTGTCGCGGCCTACGCCCGGCGCATCAAGTTGAACCAGGTCAGCGAACGCCTGACGTTGACGGCGCTGCCTCTCGCCAGCATCGGCGCCGAGCTGGGTTTCAGCAGCAGTTCCAATTTGCAGCGTATGTTCAAGGCGCTGACCGGGCTGACGCCGGTGGTGTACCGGCGCAAGTTCGGGCGTGTGTGACGCCGGTCAACCGGCCGTCTTTTCCGTTTCGTTGCGATGATGTTCCTGCCAGTTGTCGACGGGGCGGGCACGGTCTTCGTTGAACATGTCCGTGAGCAGCGCATTGGCGCGCCGGTAGGCATCGTGGCGGAACTTGAGGTCATCTTCCGGCTGGGCGACGATTTCCTCCAGCATCTTGAGGTTCAGCCGTCGGAACTGGTCAGCCCGTTCGCGCGCTTCGTAAGCCCCGACGCCCATGTGCTCCAGCGCACTGCGACCCAATGACAGCGCGCTCTCGAAGGTTTCCCGCTCGGCCGCCTCCACACCCATCTGCCGCAGGGTGATGAGGTGGCCCATGTCCCGCGCCCGCACGATCAACTGCAACGCAGGGAAGTGCTCCTGGGCCAGTCGGGTCAGCGTCAGATTGTCTTCCCGATCGTCGATCGCATTGATCAGCACCACCGCTTGGGCCGCGCCTGCTGCATGCAACAAGTCGAGGCGCGTGGCATCGCCATAAAAGACTTTCACGCCGAACTTGCGCAGCGTCTCGATGTTGTCCGGGTCGTGATCCAATACCACCACCTCGACGCCGCAAGACATCAACAGACGTCCGGCGATCTGCCCGAAACGGCCGAACCCGGCGATGATCACCCGTGGGTTCTGCTGATCGACGAGGTCGGATTCGCGTTTGTTTTTCTTGGCAACGGACTCGAATCGATCCAGCAACACGATCAGCAAGGGCGTCAGGCACATGGACAAGGCCACCGCCAGGGTCAGGCTCTTGCCCCATTGATCGGTCAAGATGCCGGCCACGGTCGCCGCACCAAACACCACGAAGGCGAACTCGCTGCCTTGGCCCAGCAACACCGCCTGCCAGGAGCGCTGGCCGGCGGGGACGTTGAGGAACCGGCCCGCCATCTTGATCACCAGCAGCTTGATCAGAATGAAACCCAACGTCAGGGTGACGACCTTCAGCGGTGCGTTGATCAGGGTGCCGAAATCGATCGACATGCCGACACCGATGAAGAACAAGCCCAACAGCAGGCCTTTGAACGGCTCAATGTCGCTTTCCAGGGCATGGCGGTATTCGGAGCTGGCGAGCAGGACCCCGGCGAGGAACGCGCCCATGGCCATCGACAAACCGGCCTCTTCCAGCAGAAAGCCGAAGCCGAACACCAGGAACAGCGCGACGGCACTGAATATCTCGCGCAAGCCTGAGCGTGCCGCGAAGCGCAGCAGCGGCCGTGTCACGTAGCGTCCCAACAGCACGACGATGGCGATGGCGGCGACGATTTTGCCAATCGATAGCAACAACGCCGTGCCCGAAGGCGTGTCGCCGTGGGCCGACAACAGCGGAATCATCGCCACCAGCGGAATCGCCGCGATGTCCTGGAACAGCAGCACGGCAAAGCTGCTGCGGCCGACGGCGGTGGCGGTCAGGTTGCGTTCGCTCATCGCCTGCATGGCGATGGCCGTGGAGGACAGGCTCAGGGTCAGGCCGACCAGCAGCGCTGCCGTCCAGTTCAGGCCAAGGGCGGTGCAGAACAAGCCAATGGCAGCGCCACAGGCGAGCATCTGCAGGGCGCCACCACCAAACACCATCTTGCGCAGGGCCCAGAGCCGTTTGGGGTCGAGCTCAAGGCCGATGATGAACAGCATCAGCACCACGCCGATTTCAGCGAATTCCAGAATGGCCTTTACGTCGGTAATCAGCTTCAGCCCCCATGGGCCGATGATGCACCCGGCCAGCAGGTAACCCAATACCGGACCCAGGCCAAACCGAACGGCAATCGGTACGATCAGCGTCGCCGAGGCCAGGTAGATCAGCATTTCAATCAGGCTGTGCGTCTCCATTTCAATCTTCCTTCCAGGCGGCCAGGCGTTCGCCGTAGTGTTCGATTTGTGCGTGTTGGGCCTCAGGGTCGGCGGCATAGGCGCCATGCACGACCACCGGCTCCAGCCAGCGCATGCCGCAGTAAATGGCCGTGGCGTGGAGCGGTTGGGCCAGCGCCGAAAAATCGGGGTAGTCGCCGATCGCAAAATGCGCGTGATCGCCACCGGTGGTAACGGCCCACAGCAAGCGCTTGCCTTTGAGGGCGATGGCGTCTTTACCGTAGGCCCAGCCGTGGGTGAATACCTTATCGATCCACAGTTTCAGCAGGGGCGGTGTGCTGTACCAGTACATCGGGTGCTGGAGGACGACAAGCTCTGCTTGTTCCACCGCTCGCTGTTCCGCCTCGACGTCGATGTCGAAGTTGGGGTAAAGCTCGTAGAGCGAACGTATGACCACGTCCGGGTTGGTCGACACTCGCTTGAGCATCTGCTGGTTGACCCGCGATTTGTCGGGGTAGGGGTGCGCATAAATGATAAGAATCATCGGTGAATTCCTTGGTTTGGCTCCGTCGATTCCTGTCTGTCGTGAGCGCGAACGATGGCATTGAGTCGGGCGATACAAACAAGAGCACCTTCCTGGAACAGGGTCCAGGCCGGAAAAACCGGACATCCTACCGAGGAAGGCGCTGATTGTTTAGAGCGGATCGGTACATCGGGCACTTCAGTCAAGCGGCAGCGAGACCCTGGCCTCCAACCCGCCGCCGCGTCGATTCCTCAGGGTCAGCGTGCCTCCATGCTCCAGCACTGTCGCCCGGGCCGCCGACAGGCCCAGCCCGACGCCGCCGGTGTGTTTGTTGCGAGAGCCTTCGATGCGAAAGAACGGCGTGAAGACCTGCTCAAGGTGTTGCGCGGCGATGCCTGGTCCGCGATCCAGAATGCAAATGTCCACACGATTGGCGTCGGCCTCGAGTCGAATAGTCGGCGCGTTGCCATATTTGATTGCGTTGTCGATCAGGTTGACCAAGGCGCGTTTGATGCCGATGGGGCGGCCGACATAAACCAAGCGGTGGGCGTCATCGAATGCGACCTCGGTGCCGGCGTCCTTGAGGTCATCGACGATGGTGTGCAGCAGCTCGGCCAGGTCGAACGCGGTGGCATGTTCCAGGCGGGCATCGTCGCGGAAGAATTCCAGGGCTGAGTTGATCATCGCCTGCATTTCGTCCACGTCCCTGAACAAGCGCGATTGCTGCTCGGCATCCTCGATGAATTCCCCGCGCAGGCGCATGCGCGTCAACGGCGCGCGCAAGTCATGGGAGATGGCGGCGAGCATCTGCGTGCGGTCTTGCAGAAAGTGCTTGAGCTGGGCCTGCATGGCATTGAAGGCGAGGATCGCCTGGCGGATTTCGTGGGGGCCGATGACCGGAATCGGTGGTGCCTGGTGGTCGACGCCGAAGCGTCTGGCGCCTTCGGCAAAGCGTTGCAAGGGTGCTGCCAGGTGTCGCGTGGCGATCAGCGCGACGATAATCGTCGACACCAGGATCAGCGCCAGCATGATCAGGCTGCGCTCCCATTCCTCCAGTCCCCAACTGCGCGCAGGCAGGGAAAACGCGACCCACGAGTGGTCGGTCAATTCGATCATCGCGGCGTAGCGTGCGCCGGGCTGGCCGGCGTGCCAATCGCTTGGCTCATAGCCCTCGATCCTCGCATCGGGCCGGCCCAACTGTTGGCGCAACCGCAGTGCGCCATCGTTGTATTCGGGGTCGTCGATCACTGGCAGCTTGGCATCTTCATGGCGTTGGAGCCATTGCGCGTTGAAGCTCTGGTCACTGGCCGCCCTGGCAATGGTGGGCCGCTGTTCGGGCGCTGCCGAGTCGATGATGCGTGTGATGGCGGCGACCTTTTCAATCAGGCCGGTTTCCATCAGGGGCGGGCGGGCCCAGGCATCAGCCAGTTGGCTGAACAGCGCGTTCAGGGCCAGCAATGTCAGCATGGCGACCAGGGTGGTCAGGGCGATCCACCGCGCCAGCGTATCCCTTGGCCGTCGAGTGTATTTCATCGCTTCACCACGTGGGGGCTGAAGAGGTAGCCGCTGTTGCGCACGGTACGGATCATCGATACGCCGGTGAGATCGGTCTCCAACTTGCGCCGCAATCGACTGACCTGGACATCGATGCTGCGGTCAAACGCATCGAAGGTTTCGCCGCGAGCCAGGTCCAGCAACTGCTGGCGGGTCAGCACCCGGCGCGGGTGTTCGGCAAACACCAGCAGCAGTTCGAACTCCCCGGTGGACAGCGGGATCATGACCTTGTCCGGTGAACGCAGTTCGCGCCGGGTGACGTCCAGTTGCCAGTTTTCGAACTCCAGGATTGGCCGGGAGGAGTCGTTCAGCGTGTCCCTGGCTTCACCGGTGCGCCGCAGCACGGCACGCACCCGGGCCAACAGCTCGCGGGCGTCGAACGGCTTGGTCAGGTAATCGTCCGCCCCCAGCTCCAGGCCGACGACGCGGTCACTCAATTCGCCCATGGCGGTGAGCATGATGATGCCGACCGTGTGCTCGGCCCGCAGTCGTTGGCAGAGCACCAGGCCGTTGTCGCCCGGCAGCATGACGTCGAGGATGATGAGGTCCGGCACCCGCCGTTCCACCGCCTGCCACAAGGCGGTGCCGTCGGCGGCCACATCCACGCTGTAGCCATGTTGTTCGAGGAATTTGCGCAAGAGGGCGAGGACTTCGAGGTCATCGTCCACCAGTAATAAATGGCTCACGGTGGGCACGCAGGGTAATGAATACAGGAGGCGATACTAGGGTCAATCCAGGGCCTGCGTCATATATTTCAATCCGGCAATAAAGTTGCCGGCGGGCAATATTCTGGAAATCTCCAGGCAAAAAAACAGCGGCAGGATGGCCTTTGATGTCGGTCAGTTAAAAACGAGTCAGCCCTACACAAAACCTGTGGCGAGGGGATTTCTGTGGGAGCAAAGCTTGCTCGCGAAACAGGCGCCTCGATACTTGAAAGTCCGCGTCGCCTGCATCGCGGGCAAGCCTTGCTCCCACAGCAAGCGTCCTCCTCTTCACAAGGGTTGTGTCTGGCACCGTTTCCTAGCTGATTGGCAATTCCCCATTCCTCGCCGAGATCACCCTGTATGCCGATCACCAGACCCGCTCCGTTGTTTGTTCGATCCACCGTTGTGGTTGTATTGACGGCACTCGCCAGCGGTTGCTCCAGCACACCAGCTGCAAAACCAGGCTCCTGTGAACGCGCGACCTATACCGTTCACGATCCCGCAGAACCGGTCAACCGCGGCATCTTCGTGTTCAATCGGACCGTGGATGACTATGCGCTGGCCCCGGTTGCCCGTGGTTATCTCAAGCTGCCGGAGATGTTCCAGGCCGGCGTCCACAACTTCGTGGCGAACTTCGGTGAGCCCAAGGTGTTCATCAACGACTTGCTGCAAGGCAATGCACAACGCTCGGTCAACACACTGGGGCGGTTCGTCATCAACACCACCGCGGGCATCGTCGGGCTGATCGATGTGTCGGGCAAGCTGGGCATCGAGCGCCACAAGGCCGATTTCGGCCAGACCTTCGGCGTCTGGAACGTCGCCCCCGGACCGATCGTGGAACTGCCGTTGCTGGGCAGCGCCAACCTGAGAGACGCGACGGGCAAAGTGCTGAGTTTTGCCGTCGACCCGTTTGGCGGCAACAGCAGCACCGTCGATACCCTGGGTACGATCAACACCGTCGGCGGTGTTGTCGATGGCCGCGCCGAGGCATTGCCGCTAACCGACCAGTTGCAGACCGAACCGGATTACTACGCGGCGCTTCGTGATGCAACGGCGCAGCGGCGTGCCGATCTTGTCGCCCAAGGCAAGTTGGGAGCGGTGGTGCAGGAAGACCCGCAATGCCAGGACGGAGCCGCTGCAGATGAATAACCAGGCGTTGGTCCTGCATCGGCGAATGCGCGCACTCGATCCGGATGTGCTGCATTGCCGTGAGGTTGAACTGCGGTTGGCCGAGGATGGTCGCCACGTGCTGCTCAACCGATATGTCGAGTTGTATCGCCATGAACACGTCAGTTGGTGCGCCATCCAGCAGCATCGGGTGCCGTTGGCGAGGATGGTGCGCTGGATGGTCGATAACGGCGAGCAGGTGAGGGGTTAGTGGCAATTTGCTCCTGGAATACAACGGTACTTTGAGAGCGGATGCCATGAAACATTTCTACATAATTACGCATTAATAATGGTTGTACGACGTCGTATCTAATATGTTCGACTGTGGCCGTTTCTCACAAAAAAAAATAAACGGAGATTCCATCCATGACGAGCATTCCTTCCGCTGAAGGCCAGGCTGCGGCGTCCACGCAAGGCCGTTTCGTTCGCCTGCTCAAGCTTCTCGGTCCCGGCATCATTGCGGTCCTTTCCTGGCTGGGCGCCGGCGACTTGATCACTTCATCCGTGGCCGGCGCGAATTATGGCTACGCGATGATGTGGGTACTGGCGGTCTCTCTGCTGCTGCGTTACCTGATCGTCAACATCATCGCGCGCTTCCAGCTCTGCAATAACCAGGGCATGACCATCCTGCAAGGTTATGCCCAGCTCAATCCGTTTTTCGCCTGGTTCCTGTTGGTGTATGCGTTGCTCATGGGGCACCTGATGAACGCCTACATGATCAAGGGGGCTGGCGAAGCCTTGGCCATGTTGTTCAAGATCGACTATCCAATGCTGTGTTCGGTGGCTGTGGTGTTGGCGGTGTGGATGCTCGTCGGGCGTAATATCTATTCGATGATCGAAGGCGTGATGAAAGGGCTGCTGGCGATCATGACGCTGGCGTTCCTGGCCCTGGCGGTGATGTCCGGCCCGGATGTCGCCGGCATTGTCAGAGGCACCATCGGCTTCAGTATCCCGCCCGATGAAGGGGTTCACGGCGCGTTGCTGGTAGCCGTCTCGGTGATCGGTGCGGTGGCCGGTTCGATCGCCAACTTCGTTCATCCGTATGTCATGCGCCAGAAGGGCTGGGTAGGGCCTGAACACAAGCGTATCCAGCGTAACGACCTGCTGTTTGCGGTGTTTGTCGGGATCATCATCAACCTGGCCATCTGGATCGTCGGCGCGGAAATCCTGCGGCCCAACGGCATCGAGGTCAACACCCTGGGCGATTTGGGCAAGGCCCTGGAAATGTTCTTCGGTTCGATCGGTTGGTACGTGTTCTTTATCGGTGTGTTTGCCACGCTGTTCGCCAGCATCTCCGGCAAGACCACGGCGTTCCCGATGCTCATCACCGACGCCTTCCAGCACGTACGGCCCGAGCGCCGGGAACGTTACGGCAAAGAGTTCCACCGTGACCCGATGCACAAATGGTTCATGCTGTTCATTCTCGTGACGCCACTGATCTGGTCGCTCCCCGGCATGCCGGACTTCGTCACGCTGACCATCGGCGTCAACGCGCTGAACATCATCGGCTTGCCGGTGATTTCCCTGGGCCTGCTGATCATGTCCAACCAGAAGTCCCTGCTGGGCAAGGAATACCGCAACAACCTGTTCGAGAATATTGCGCTGGTGTTTGCCACCGGCCTGGCGTTGTGGGTTGCGTTTCAGTTGGGCGTCGATCTGTTCACCTGAGGCCCGGTAACCTGCAACTTTCGGAGGGACTGCTAGACTTTATCGTCCAGTCCCATTTGGAGAGCCGGCATGAACAATAAAAACAGGATATGCCTCTGGTACGACGGTACCGCACAGGAAGCTGCGGAGTTCTACGCCAAGACGTTTCCCGACAGTGCGGTGAACGCTATCCATCTTGCCCCGGGCGATTATCCGTCGGGCAAGCAAGGCGATGTGATCACCGTGGATTTCACGGTGATCGGCATCCCTTGCATCGGCCTCAACGGCGGGCCGACGTTCAAGCACAACGAGGCTTTTTCATTTCAGATCGCAACCGATGACCAGGCCGAAACGGACCGCTTGTGGAACGCGATCATAGACAACGGCGGCCAGGCGAGCGCCTGCGGCTGGTGCAAGGACAAGTGGGGGCTGTCGTGGCAGATCAGCCCTCGCGTGTTGGTTGACGCGGTCACCAGTTCCGATAAAGCGGTCGCCAAGCGTGCCTTCGAGGCCATGATGACGATGACCAAGATCGACATTGCCGCGATTGAAGCCGCGGTGAAAGGCTAGCCGACGAATCACCACCATCATTCCCCCTGTGGGAGCGAGCTTGCTCGCGATAGCGCCGGCACAGCCAACATTGATGCAAACTGACCCACCGCTATCGCGAGCAAGCTCGCTCCCACATTGGTGGGTGGTGACTTCGATTTTGCGACCAGCACAGATCCCCCTGTGGGAGCGAGCCTGCTCGCGAAGGCGCCGGTACAGCCACCTTGATGCAGCGGACCTATAGAGTGGTTTCAGGCAACCTGGCTATCACCTTGATCTCGAACTGAAACCCATACAGCCACGTCACGCCCACCGCCGTCAGCGTCGGATGCGGCGCGCTGCCCCAGAACTCGGGCACGACGCTCCAGACCCGCTCGAAGGTTGATTCGGGGTCGACCATGAAGACCGTGACGTCCACCACATCGTCAAAGCTGCAATCGGCCGCGGCGAGTATCGCCTTCAGGTTGTTGAACGCCAGCCGAACCTGAGCTTCCAGGTCGGGCTCCGGCGAACCTTCTTCGGTGCTACCAACCTGTCCCGAGACGAACAGAAAACCATTGGACCGAATCGCCGGCGAATAGCGATTACGCTCATAGAGTGCCCGGCGTCCAGGCGGGAAAACCACGTCGCGCTGTGTCATGAATACCTCCATCAAAGAGTGGGTTCCAAACGATGAACTCACTCTAGGGGCTTGTGTCCAGGCGATAAACGAGCAACCTTGGCGATCACTGTTTGTAGAAACCAAACAATCGGATCGACACCCGAGGCACAAATGGATCGTTTTGATGCGATGCAAGCGTTCGTTCGAGTCGTGGAGGCGGGCAGCTTCACCAAGGCGGCTGAAACCCTGCACATGAGCAAGACCACCGTGACCCAATTGGTGCAGCAGCTCGAGGCACGGTTGCGGGTCAAGTTGCTCAACCGCACCACGCGCAAGGTCAACGTCACCGCCGATGGCGCGGTCTATTACGAGCGGGTGATCCGGCTGCTGGCCGACATGGACGATGCCGAGACCAGCGTTTCCGGCGCCCAGGCGTTACCTCGCGGGCGACTGCGGGTGGACGTGCCGAGCCCGCTGGCGGCGATGATCCTGATACCGGCCTTGCCAACGTTCTACGGGCGATACCCGGACATCCAGATCGACATGGGCGTCAGCGATCGCATCGTCGATATGCTCGATGAGAATGTCGATTGCGTGGTGCGCGGTGGTGAGTTGAGGGATCAGTCGCTGATCGCCCGACGCGTTGGCGATCTCGCCCTCGGCGTTTTCGCCGCGCCGAGTTACCTGGCACGGTTTGGCCTGCCCGCGCACCCGCGTGAACTGGAGGATTCGCACCATCGCACCGTGGGTTTCCTGTGGGCACGCACCGGCAAATCCTTGCCCTACGCCATGCGTCGTGACGGTGAGCTGCTTCACGTCAAAGGGCGCTACGCGCTGGCCATCGACGACGGCAACGCTTACCTCGCGGCCGGTTTGGCAGGGCTGGGTGTGCTCTGGCTGCCCAAGTACATGTCCGGGCCTCATCAAGCGCAGGGCGGTTTGGTGCCGCTGTTCGAAGACTGGCACCTCGAGCCGATGCCGCTGTATCTGGCCTATCCCCCGAACCGGCACATCAGCGCCAAATTGCGGGTGTTCATCGACTGGGTCGTGGAGCTGATGGCGCAACATGCGCCTATCATTGATCGACATGTATCTTGAAAGCCGACTGCCCAGTGTGTAGAGGAGACCCACCATGGACCGATTCACCGGTGGTTGCCTGTGCGGCAACGTTCGCATCCAAGCCTCGGGCCGTCCGTATCGGGTTGGCCTCTGTCACTGCCTCGACTGTCGCAAGCATCACGGCGCGCTCTTCTACGCTGCCGCCGTTTTTCCCCAGGATGCCGTGACGATCGAAGGTGAAACACGGGATTATGCCGGACGCTTTTTCTGCCCTCGCTGCGGCTCGTCGCTGTTCGCCCGCTCGGGTGACGAAATAGAAGTGCACCTTGGGACGCTGGACGCCCCCGATCAACTGATGCCCACCTACGAAAGCTGGACCGTGCGCCGTGAGTCCTGGCTGCCGGCGTTTCCGCTCACCCGACACTACGAGCATGATCGCGAGTGGACAGGGCGGGCCGAGGAGTAGGGCGGTCATTCGAAGCCGACAATCGCCTTGATCTCCAAATACTCCTCGAACCCGTGAACCCCATACTCACGACCATTGCCCGAACGCTTGTACCCACCGAACGGTGCCATCGGGTTCCACGCCGGGTAGTTCAACAGCACTTGCCCTGAGCGGATACGCGATGCAACGGCGCGGGCAAGATCAAGGTCCTGGCCCTGGACATGCGCGCCCAGCCCATAGACGGTGTCGTTGGCGATGGCGACGGCTTCATCCAACGTGTCATAGGCAATGATGCACAGCACCGGGCCGAAGATTTCTTCCTGGGCGATGCGCATGGCGCTGTCGACCTGCGAGAAAACCGTGGGGCGGGTGTAGAAGCCTTGTTCGAGACCCTCCGGGCGTCCTGGGCCGCCGCAGACAAGCTTGGCACCTTCATTCATGCCCACTTCGATCATGGCTTGCACGCGATTGAACTGGGCCTCGTTGGCGATGGGACCGAGCACGGTTGCTTCCAATTGTGGATCGCCCACGATGATCGCGTTGGCGGTGGCAGCAGCCAACGCCTCGACTTCCGCCAGGCGGTTCCTTGGCACGATCATTCGGGTCGGTGCGCTGCACGATTGGCCGACGTTGCGAAATGCCGACATTACGCCCGGCGGCACGGCCTTGGCGAAGTCGGCGTCGGGCAACAGCACGTTCGGTGACTTGCCGCCCAACTCTTGGGTAACGCGCTTGACTGTAGGGGCGGCGGCCTGGGCCACCAGTGCGCCGGCGCGGTTCGAGCCGGTGATTGAGATCAGGTCGATGTCGGGATGCGCCGCCATGGCCGCGCCGACCTCGGCACCGCTACCGTTCACCAGGTTGAAGACGCCGGCAGGCAGGCCAGCGTCATGCACCAATTGTGCGAAGAGAAGGGCACTCAGGGGCGACAGTTCGCTGGGTTTCAACACCACCGTGCAACCGGCGGCAATCGCCGGGGCGACTTTGGCGGTGATTTGATACAGCGGCCAGTTCCACGGCGTAATGAGGCCGCAGACGCCGATGGGTTCGCGTTGAATGGCCGTGCCATGCTCAATCTTCTGGAAGTTGTAAGTGGACAGCACATCGCGGGCCACCCGAACGTGTTCGGCGGCCAGCGGCACTTGCATGGCCCGTGCGAAGCCGATGGCCGCGCCCATTTCCAGCGAGAGCACCTGGGCCAGTTCTTCTTTGCGTTCAAGGATCAGCGCATGGATCTTTCCCAGGATCGCCACGCGCGCTTGCACCGAAGTGGCGGACCAGTCGGGAAATGCTGCGCGAGCCGCCGCTACGGCGCGGTCAACGTCTTCGCCGGACCCTCGGGCGACCTCGGCAATGACTTGCTCGGTAGCGGGATTGACCACGGGCAGCGTGGCCGGGTATGCCGGAGACTGCCAGTCACCATTGATATAGAACTGCTGGGACGTAGGCGGGGTGTTCAAAAAGGGGGTGGTCATCCAACGGGCTCCCATAGAGCGGTGATAGCACTGCCGGCGACAGATCCTGAGGCCGTTTTCTTCTCGATAAACTAACAAAGCGGCCCGGATGGGATATGCCGTTCTCAAGCCTGGCAAAGAAGAATCTGCTGTATCTGCCGGGCTAACTTGGCAAAAAAAGTGGCAGTGTCCGTCCGGGGCAAAAAGGGCGCCCAGTCGCTTGTGTCATATGAGTCTGCCGGTGCCAGGCGTGCTCATCTGAGGCATTGTCAGGGCGGTCGGTTCGGTGAACCGGCGAATATCAAAGGGGCTGATCAGGGTGCGGGTGCTGCCGGTGTTGATCAGCTCGGCCATGACGTCGCCGACGCCGGGGCCGAGCTGGAAGCCATGCCCGCAGAACCCAAAGGCATAGAACAACCCCTTGACCTTGCCGCTTGGCCCCATGATCGGCAGCGAGTCTGGCGTATAGCTTTCGATGCCGCTCCACACCCGGATAATGTTGAGGTTCGCCACCCCGGGCAGCAGGCGGCTCATCTGATGCATCTGGTTGAGCAGGCTCTCGGGCTTGAAGTAGGCGCGACGGTTGATCATGTCCGGTTTGCAGCGGTTACCGCCGCCGATGATGAGGTTGCCTCGGGGGATCTGCCGGAAATAAATCACCTCCTCCTTTATCTTGGTGAACACGCCGATCACGGTCGGCAAGGCATAGGGCACCGGCTCGGTGACCGACATCTGTGGGCCATTGGCTTCCAACGGCACCGCTTCGCCGAATTGTTCGGACAGCTTCGCCCCCCACGCGCCCGCCGTGATCAGCAGTTGCTCGGCGATGAATAGCTGGCCGTCGGTGGTGGTCACGCGGAATTGGTCATTCACCTTTTGCACCGTGGCGACTTCTGTTCGCTCGCGGATGCTGGCCCCGGCCCGTGTCGCCGCGCGGGCAAATGCCGGGGCGGCCAGGCGCGGGTTGGCGTGGCCGTCGTGAGGGGCGTACGAGCCGCCCTTGACCTGCGCGCCGAGGAACGGGAAACGTGCGTGCAAGGCCTTGCCGGTGATGATCTGCAAGTCCAGTTCGCGGGCTTCGGGGGCGGCGGCGTAGGCTTCAAGCTCGGCGATTTCGTCCTCGCGATAACAGACGCGCATATGGCCGCTGGGGATGAACTCCAGGTCATCGCCAATCAACTCGGGGAGCCGTTTCCACAACCCGTACGAGCGATTCGACAGTTCCAGCTGGCCGAGGAATCGCCCTTGGCGTCGCACGTTGCCGAAATTCACGCCACTGGCGTATTGGCCGATCAGGTCGCGTTCCAGCAGGGTCACCGAGTGCCCACGCTGGCGCAGGAAAAACGCCGACGCCGACCCCATGATGCCGCCGCCGATAATCAGTACATCGCTTTTTTCTGGCTTCATGATGTTCTCTCTCTCCCTGCCAGCGCTTCGATTTCGATCAGGTACCCATGGTGCAAGGCGGGGACGGGCACCACCGCGCGCGCAGGCCGGTGTTCGCCGAGATAGCGGGCGTAGATCCGGTCGAAAGCCGGCCAGTGTTCGATGCCGGCGACATAGACCGTCACTTTCAGCAGGTCGCTGGGGCTGCGGCCTGCTGCGCCGAGAATCGCCATCAGGTTGTCCAGGGCGATGGCGGCTTGCACTTCGAACGGTTGGTCGACGCTGTGGCTGCCATCGGTGCGTATCGGCAGTTGCCCGGACACGTACAAGACGCCCTGGTGCAAGACCGCTTGGGCGTAATGTCCGCCCGCAGCGGCCGCCTGGGTTGTGTGAATCAACTCGATTTCACCAGCCATGCAGACGACTCCAGGTGTGCACCGCGCCCGAGGCATCGCAGGCGCGGTAATCAGGGAATTGCGCACCGGTGGCGCAGGCGTGGTTGGGCAGGATGCGCAGGCGACTGCCGATGGGAAACCGCTCGGTGATATCGATGTCCGCGGGACTGGAAAGGGTGACGATGCCGTGCTCCTGGTTGGCGCTGGTGAGCAGGGCGCCTTCGATCCAGTCGCCAGCTTCGCTGCACACTTGCCCATACCCGAAATCCCGTTGCTGGCGCTGCGTACCCCGATCACGACTCATGGCCATCCAGCCGGCATCGGTGATGATCCAGCCTTTGTCCGGCTGGTGACCGATGACTGTGGTCAGTACGCTCAGGGCCAGCTCATCCGCCTGGCAAACACCGATGTTGTGCATCACCAGGTCGAAGAATACATAGACGCCGGCGCGCACTTCAGTAACGCCTTCCAGGCTTTGCGCCGAAAGTGCCGTGGGTGTGGAGCCGATGCTGACCTCGGGGCAGGCCAGCCCGGCTGCGCGGATGCGTTGGGCGGCGCTGACGCAGAGGTGGCGTTCTTGTTCGGCCAAGGCTTGCAGCGCTTGGGGCGTATCGAGCTCGTAGCTGGACCCGGCGTGGGTCATGACGCCGCAAAGCTGCATGCCGCCTTCGCTGAGTCGCCGCGCGATGTCGACAAGTGCATCGTCTTCAACGCGCACGCCGGACCGATGACCGTCGCAATCGATCTCGATCCAGACCTCGAAACGTTCGTCGTGCTGCCTGCCGAAATCGACGATGGCCTGCGTCGCCGCCAGGCTGTCGGTCAAGATGCTCAATCGACAGCCCTTGCGCCGCAGCGTCAGGGCCTGGGCCAGTTTGCCGGGTGCCATGGACACGGCATAAAAGATGTCGCGGATGCCTTCGGCGAAGCAATGCTCGGCTTCTTTAAGGGTCGACACGGTGATGGCGCTGGCGCCTGCTGCAAGCTGCGCCCGAACCACCGGCAGGCATTTGCTGGTCTTGATGTGCGGGCGCAAACGCACGCCCAAGGCGTCCATGCGTTGTTGCATGCGCTGGATATTGCGCTGCATTCGCGGCACATCGATGAGCGCGACCGGGGTATCGAGGGAAGCAATTGAGACTGGCATGAACGAGACTCGCGGGTGAAAGACAGGCTCGACTCTACTCAGTCATCGTAAAGCCGTGGTTCAATGCGCTGTCATCAATCATTAAGTTGAACTGAATGATCAGCCTCGAAGACCTGCGCATGGCCGTGACGCTGGCACGCTGCGAATCGTTGAGCGCCGCTGCCAGGGCCCTCAATGTTTCGCCGCCGGCGCTGTCCATGCGCCTACGCAAACTGGAGACGCTCCTGGGCATGACCCTGGCCAATCGCGACGCCCGGCGGCTGAGCCTGACCGCCGACGGCGAGCGTTTCTCGCGCCAGAGTGCGCTATTGCTGGAACAGCTGGAGGCGCTTCCCGAATCGTTCAGGCAGCAAGACGATCAACTGGCCGGCACTCTCAGGCTGGCGGCACCGTTCGGCTATGGACGCCAACGCCTCGCGCCGCTGCTGGCCCGTTTTGCCAGGTTGCACCCGCAGCTATGCCTGCATCTGGATCTTCGGGAAACGCCCTGGCCTGACCGTCATGACAGCGATGCGGTGATTCACATCGGTCACCTGAGCGACAGCCAGTGGGTCGCCCGACCCCTCACGCAAAATGACCGATGGCTGTGCGCCAGTCCCGCTTACCTGGAGCAGAACGGCACACCGCTAGCGCCGGAGCAACTCGCCGAGCATCGCTGCATCTGTATTCGTGAGAACGATGAAGATGTCACCCTGTGGCACTTGCGCAATGCGCACGGGCGCAAGACCCTGCGGATCAAGCCTGCCTTGTTGAGCAACGACGGCAGCGTGGCCCGACGCTGGGCCGAACAGGGCCTGGGGCTGGTGCTGCGTTCGCAATGGGACGTCAGCAAAGCCATCGCCGACGGCCGCCTGGTACGGGTGCTCGCCGATTGGCAATTCGACAGCGCCCCAATCAACCTGCTGGTGCCCTCGCGCAAACTGCGCAGCGCGCGGGTGCAGGCGTTGGTGAGCTTCCTGGAGGCCGAACTGAAGGTCTGAATAGGACACTGCTCCTACCGACCACCGCCATCGCGAGCAAGCTCGCTCCCACAATGGATCTGCGGCGTTCCTTGAACCGGTGTCCACCACCATCCCCCTGTGGGAGCGAGCCTGCTCGCGATGACGCCGGCCCATTCACCGCGGATGCTGAAGCTGCTGCGCCAAGCGTAGATTCTGCCGAAAACAACTCTTTGCAGAGCCGTTTGGCGCACCATAAATGCCCCCAAACCCACAGAAACACGGGCACGACGCCCACGCCTGGAGCATCCCGCAAAGTCTGCTGAGCGAGCCCCGCAAAACGGTGGTTTGTACCAAGCGGCCGGTATTTTTAACGATTTATCCACGGTCTCATGGTGTTGTAATGAAAACGTGATGCAGCGTTGCACCGATGCCTCACGAAAGGCGCCATCGTTCGCCTCGTCGAGCCTTCAACAACAATCCAGGACCGCACTCATGAGCTTTCTTCGACCCAAGTACATCACCTTCGACTGCTACGGCACGTTGACCAATTTCCAGATGGGCACCATGACCCGCGAGCTGTTCGCCGACCGTGTCGACGCCGGGCAGATGGACCAGTTCGTCAAGGACTTCTCCGCTTATCGCCTGGACCAGGTGATGGGTGACTGGCGGCCCTATGATGAAATCATCAAGACCTCCCTGATGCGGGTCTGCAAGCGTTGGGGCGTCGAATATCGTGGCGAAGGCCAGCTCTATTACGACGCCGTGCCAACCTGGGGCCCCCACGCCGATGTACCGGCGGGCCTGTCGAAAATCGCCGACAAGATCCCCCTGGTGATTTTTTCCAACGCGATGGACGAGCAGATCATGTCCAACGTCGACAAGCTCGGCGCACCTTTCCATAAAGTCTTCACGGCCCAGCAGGCCCAGGCCTACAAGCCGCGCCTGGCCGCCTTCGAGTTCATGCTCGATAACCTTGGCTGCGGACCGGAAGACGTCCTGCATGTGTCGTCGAGCTTCCGTTACGACCTGATGTCGGCCCACGACATGAAGATCAAGCACAAAGCCTTCGTCGCCCGCGGTCATGAACACCCGGCCAACGCTGCCTTTGGCTACCACCAGATCCCGGACATCGGCGGGTTGCCCGCGCTGGTCGGGCTCTGAGTCTCGACGCACGCTTGAAGGCGAAAGGGGTTAGACATGGGCAGTGAGTCCTATTGGCTCGACACCGCACCGGCGTTCACCGGTGCTCAACTCGGCGGATTGCCCGGGCAGGTCGATGTCGCCATCGTCGGTGGCGGCTTCACCGGCCTGGCGGCGGCGCGGGCCCTGGCCTTGAAGGGGGCCAGCGTGGCGGTGCTGGAAGCGGGCAGGGTGATTGGCGAGGCGTCAGGGCGCAACGGCGGGCATTGCAGTACCGGCGTGGCCCAGGATTACGCGGCACTCACCGCCAGCCTCGGCGCCGACAAGGCTCGGGCGTATTACCAAGCCTATGAAAGCGCCGTGCAGAGCGTCGTGACGCTGGTGGAGCAAGAGCAGATTGCTTGCGACCTCAAGCGCAACGGCAAGCTCAAGCTGGCCGCCAAGCCGATGCACTACGAAGGGTTGGCGCGCACCTGTGAATTGATCCGCAAGGAAGTCGATGCCGAGGTCGAGCTGCTGTCGGCCCAGGAGACGCGGGAGGAAGTCAATTCGGCGCAGTTTCACGGTGGCCTGTTGCAGCGCAATGGCGTGCAGATGCATGTCGGGCGTTTCGGCGTCGGCCTGGCGGAAGCGGCCGCCCGTCACGGTGCGTTGATCTTCCAGGGGGTGGCGGTGCAGGACTGGAAGACCAGTGCCGGCGGTTATCGAGTCAACACCAGCAAAGGGACGCTGCAGGCCTCGCAGATCCTGCTGGCGACCGGCGCCAGTCAGCAGGGCGGCCTGGGCTGGTATCGGCGGCGAATCGTGCCGGTGGGCAGCTTCGTCGTCGCTACCGAGGTCCTGCCCCAGGCGCTGATCGACAGCCTGCTGCCGGCCCGGCGCTCCTATGTCACCAGCCGCATGATCGGTAACTACTTTCGCCTGACCCCGGACAACCGTTTGCTGTTTGGCGGTCGTGCGCGGTTTGCCATGTCCGACAGCGTGTCCGACGCCAAGAGCGGCAAGGTGCTGCAAGCGGCGATGGTGCAGATGTTCCCGCAGTTGGCGAACACCCGGATCGACTATTGCTGGGGCGGCCTGGTGGACATGACCTCCGATCGCCTGCCCCGGGCCGGCCAGCATGGCGGGGTTTATCACTCCATGGGCTACAGCGGCCACGGTGTGCAGATGTCGGTGCACATGGGGCAGGTGATGGCCGAGGTCATGGCCGGCAAGGTCGAGGCCAACCCTTGGCGCGAACTGGATTGGCCGGCCATTCCCGGGCACTTCGGCAAGCCTTGGTTTTTGCCGCTGGTCGGCGCGTATTACCGCTTGCAGGACTACCTGCACTGAGTTTCACCGCGTTGTTTGGCGTTTCAACCACGTTGCGTTAACGCACGTAATCGAGCCCTATCATTTTCCGAAAGGTAGAACTGACATGAGTGACAATAAAAACGGCATCAAAGACCAGTTGATCACCGGTACAGAAAGTCTGCGTGTTTTCGAAGGGCTCAACCGCGGCATGTCGCGCCGCCATGCATTGCAGATGCTCGGGCTGGCCGGTGTGGCCGCGGCGGGTGCCGGCAGTCTGTTCGGTGCCGCCGGCAAGCTGCTTGCCGATGAGCAGGCAAGCCCCGGCAAAGGCAAGCCCGGCGGGCGTATCCGCGTCGCCGGTATCTCCAGTTCCACCGCCGATACCCTGGACCCGGCCAAAGGCTCATCGTCCACGGACTACGTGCGTCATTACATGTTCTACAACGGCCTGACGCGTTTCGACAGCCACATGGTGCCGCAACTGGAACTGGCCGAACGCATGGACACCACCGACGCCACGCTCTGGGTGATTACCCTGCGCAAGGAAGTGACCTTCCACAACGGCAAGGGCCTCACCGCCGCCGACGTGGTGTTTTCCCTGATGCGTCACAAGGACCCGATCACCGGTTCCAAGGTCTTGCCGCTGGCCGAGCAGTTTGCCGAGGTCAAGGCTACCGGCACCCATGAAGTGCAGATACGCCTGAGCGGCCCGAATGCCGAGCTGCCGTCGATCCTTGCCGTATCCCACCTGTTGATCGTCCCCGAGGGCACCAGCGACTTCAACCAGGGCATCGGCACCGGCCCGTTCAAGGTCAAGGAATTCAAGCCTGGGGTGCGTTCCATCGGTGCGCGCAACACCAACTACTGGAAGCCTGGCCTGCCGTACCTCGACGAAATCGAATTCATCGGCATCGGTGACGAACCGTCACGGGTCAACGCGTTGCTGTCGGGCGACGTGCAGATCATCAATGAGGTCAACCCGCGCTCGACCACGCGCATCAAGGACAGCACCACCCATCGCGTGGTGGATTCGCCGTCGGGTAACTACACCGACCTGATCATTCGCCAAGACCAGATGCCCGGCCAGAGCCCGGAGTTTACCGAGGCGATGAAACTGCTGCTGGACCGCGAACAGGTCAAGTCGGCGATCTTCCGTGGGTTCGCCAGGGTCGGTAACGACCATCCGATTGCGCCCGGCTCTCGTTTCTACAACGCCGACCTGCCGCAACGGACCTACGATCCGGAGAAGGCCCGTTTCCTGCTGAAGAAGGCCGGCATGGAAAACATCAGCATGCCGGTGATGTGCTCGCCGGCCGCCACCGGTTCGGTCGACGTTGCCGTGCTGCTGCAGCAATCGGCCAAGGAGGCCGGGCTCAAGCTCAACGTCAATCGGCTGCCGAGCGACGGCTATTGGTCCAACCACTGGGCCAAGCACCCGCTGAGCTTCGGCAACATCAACCCGCGGCCTAACGCCGACATGTTGTTCTCGCAGTTCTTCCAGTCCACGGCACCGTGGAACGAATCCGGCTGGAAAAACCCGCAGTTCGACCAGTTGCTGATCCAGGCTCGCGGTGAAACCGATGAGGCCAAGCGCGGGCAGATGTATGCCGACATGCAGACCCTGGTGCATGACCACAGCGGCATCGGCATCCCGGTGTTCATCAGCAACATCGATGGCGTCGACCAACGCGTCAAGGGTTATGGCACCAACCCGCTGGGCGGTTTCATGGGCTATATGTTCGCTGAGCAAGTCTGGCTTGACGCTTGATGCGTGTTGTCTTGCGGCGTGACATGGCACAAGGGGTAGGGCGATGAATAGCAACACACTTTGGTTGATCGGCCGGCGCCTGGGCGCTGCGGTCGTGACCCTGTTGATCGTATCGATGGTGGTGTTCGCCATTACGGCGGTGTTGCCGGGAGACGCGGCGCAACAGTCCCTTGGACAGTTCGCCACGCCTGAGCAAGTGGCGGCGCTGCGGGTGAAGATGGGCCTGGACCAACCGGGTGTGTTGCGCTACCTGCACTGGTTGATGAGCCTGCTCAGCGGCGACATGGGCGTGTCGATCTCCAACGCCACGCCGGTCAGCGAGTTGATGGCTGGCCGGGTGCCCAACACGCTGATGCTGGCGGCGGCCACGGCGCTGGTGTCGGTGCCGGTAGCGTTGATCCTGGGCATCGGCTCGGCGATGGGGCGAGGGGGGCGCATCGACGGCTTCCTGAGCTTCTTCACCCTGACGATGGTGGCGGTGCCGGAGTTCCTGGTCGCCACCCTTGCCGTGCTGATTTTCGCGGTGAACCTGGGCTGGCTTTCGGCGCTGTCCTATTCCAGCGAGATCACTTCGCCGCTGCAATTCATGCGCACCTATGCCTTGCCGGTGATGACCCTGTGCTGCGTCATCGTCGCGCAAATGGCACGCATGACCCGGGCGGCGGTGATCGATCAACTCGACAGCCCCTACGTGGAAATGGCCCGCCTCAAAGGCGTGAGCCCGGTGCGGGTGGTGCTGCGCCATGCCTTGCCCAATGCCATCGGGCCGATCGCCAATGCCATCGCCCTGAGCCTGTCCTACCTGCTGGGTGGGGTGGTGATCGTCGAGACGATTTTCAACTATCCCGGCATCGCCAGCTTGATGGTCGATGCCGTGACCAACCGCGACATGGCGTTGGTCCAGGCCTGCACCATGCTGTTTTGTACGGCGTACCTGGTGTTGGTGCTGGTGGCTGACCTGTGCGCGATCCTGTCCAATCCGAGGCTGAGAAACCAATGAACAATCTCATTGTGAAATCCCCGCCTGCGGCGCCCGAACTGGCCTTGGGCAAGGTGTCGCGCAAAACCCCCTGGCTCGGCCTGATCGGCGCCGCGATGTGTGTGATCTGGTTGCTGGTGGCTATCTTCGGGCCATGGCTGGCGCCGCACCCGGTGGGGGAAGTGGTCTCCGACAATGTCTTCGACAACCTCAGTGCCGCTTATCCGCTGGGCACCGATTACCTGGGCCGCGACATGCTCAGCCGCATTCTGGTGGGCGCGCAGTTTACCGTTGGCCTGGCGTTGGTGGCGGCGGTGCTGGCCAGTGGGCTGGGCACCAGTTGCGCGTTGCTGTCGGTGGTTTCGCCGAAGTGGCTGGATGAGCTGATCAGCCGCCTGATGGATGCCTTCATTTCGATCCCGAGCAAGATGCTCGCGCTGATCATGGTCTCGGCGTTCGGCTCGTCAGTGACCCTGCTGGTCTGCACGGCGGTGCTCAGCTTCATGCCGGGGGCGTTTCGTATCGCCCGCAGCATGGCGGTGAACATCGAGGCCCTGGAATACGTGCAAGTGGCCCGCACCCGTGGCGAACGCCGGCTGTACATCGCCTGTGTGGAAATTCTGCCGAACATGCTCAACCCGGTGCTGACCGACCTGGGCCTGCGTTTTGGCTTCATCGTCCTGCTGCTCAGCGGCATGAGCTTCCTCGGCCTGGGCGTGCAACCGCCGGATGCCGACCTGGGTTCGCTGGTGCGGGAAAACATCGGCGGCCTCAACCAGGGCGCGCCGGCCATCGTGATTCCAGCCCTGGCCATCGGCACCCTGACCATCGGCGTCAATCTGTTTATCGACCGCTTGTCTTCGCGGCGCAACCGACGTACGGGAGGCCATTGATATGAGCCAGTTGATCCGAGTCGAGAACCTGCGTGTGGTCGCCTGTGGCGAGCGCAGCGAGGTGGAGATCGTCAAGGGCGTGAGTTTCTCCCTGGAGAAAGGTGAAGTGCTGGCGCTGATCGGCGAGTCCGGTTCGGGCAAGACCACCATCGCCCTGGCGCTGCTCGGTTATGCCCGGCGCGGTTGTCGCCTGGCGGGTGGGGTGGTGCAGATTGGCGAGCACGACATGCTCGCCTTGAGTGAGCGCGAGCTGCAAGGCCTGCGCGGCAATCGGGTGTCGTACATTGCCCAAAGCGCCGCGGCGGCGTTCAACCCGGCCAAGAAACTCATCGACCAAGTGGTGGAAGGCGCGTTGATCCATGGCCTGGGCAGCCGTGCCGTGCTCGAAGCCAAGGCCATCGAACTGTTCCGCGACCTGGCGCTGCCGGATCCCGAACGCATCGGTCAACGCTATCCCCACCAAGTGTCCGGCGGGCAACTGCAGCGAGTGATGGCGGCCATGGCGCTGATCAGCGATCCGCTGCTGGTGGTGCTCGATGAGCCGACCACGGCCCTCGATGTGACCACCCAGATCGACGTGTTGCGTGCGTTCAAGCGGGTGGTGCGCGAACGTGGCGCGACGGCGGTCTACGTGTCCCACGACCTGGCCGTCGTGGCGCAGATGGCCGACCAGATCGTGGTGCTCAACGGCGGGCAGATCTTCGAGCAGAGCGCCACCGCGCCGCTGCTCAAGGGCCCGGCTCACGCCTACACCCGCAGCCTGCTGGCGGCGGCACGGCCGGACACGACGATTCGCCCGCCATGCGGTGTGGCCGAAGACACGCCACTGCTGACCATCAAGGGCTTGACCGCTGGCTACGGCAACAAGAACCAGCACGGCATGCCGGCGATCCGGGTGCTCGAAGACATCGACCTGACCGTGCGCAGGGGCCAGGCCATCGGTGTGATCGGTGAATCAGGCTCTGGAAAATCGACTCTGGCGCGAGTGGTGGCCGGGCTGTTGACCCCGGCCCTGGGCGGGCTGACGTTTGACGGTCAGCCGCTGGGCGGCAGCCTGTCCGAGCGCACGGATGAACAGTTTCGGCGCATCCAAATGGTGTTCCAGAACGCCGACACCGCGCTCAACCCGATGCACAGCATCAGCACCATCCTGAGCCGGCCGTTGAAGATGTATTTCGGCCTCAAGGGCGCGGCGCTGCGTGAGCGTATCGGCGAATTGCTCGACCTGGTGCGTCTGCCACGGGACATGGCCGAGCGCCGCCCGAGCGAACTCTCCGGCGGACAGAAACAGCGGGTCAACCTGGCCCGGGCGCTGGCGGCCAAACCAGACCTGATCCTGTGCGATGAAGTGACCTCGGCTCTCGACACCGTGGTCGGCGCGGCGATTCTCGAACTGCTGCGCGACCTGCGCCAGCAACTGGGGGTGTCCTACTTGTTCATCAGCCATGACATCTCCACGGTGCGGGCGCTGTGCGACGACATTGTGGTGATGTACAGCGGCCATAAGGTTCAAGAGGGTAGCCGGCAATCGTTCGCCCAGGCGCCGTTCCATCCCTACACCGACCTGCTGATCCACTCGGTACCGGAGATGCGTCAGGGTTGGCTGGAAAGTTGTGGCGCCACCACCTGCGGCACGCTGCCGGCGTTGGGCGCGCGCGCGGAGGTGCCGGAGCTGTGCACCTTCCTCAATCGCTGCCCGGCGCGGGTCGATGGCCTGTGCAACCACACCGCGCCGCCCCGGCGGATTATCGACGGCGGCAGCGAGGTGCTCTGTCATCACGACAGTGCCGAGTTGCTCAAGCGCCAACAGGATTCAAACAGCATGATGGTGGGAGCCTACGCATGAACGCGCGTTTCGTGAGGTTGGCCGAAAAGGGCCGGCCCGTCGTCAAATTGAAAGTGGATGGCGTCTCGGTCGAGGCGTTGCAGGGCGACACCCTGATGGTCGCATTGCTGACCCACGGCCCGGCGTTGCGCCAGTCGGAATTCGATCCGGGCAGCCGGGCCGGTTTCTGCCTGATGGGCGCCTGCCAGGATTGCTGGGTCTGGACCCGCGGCGGCGAGCGCCTGCGAGCTTGCTCCAATGAAGTGCGCGAAGGGCTGGACATCATTACTCAACAACCGGAGGCGATATGGCCACTGCGCGGCTGAACACGCATCGAGTCGTCATTGTCGGCGCCGGACCGGCCGGCATCCGTTGCGCCCAGACCCTGGTCGCTGCGGGCTTCAAGCCGATCCTGCTCGACGAAAACCGTCGCGATGGCGGGCAGATCTACCGGCGCCAGCCCGAAGGGTTCACCCGCAGCTACGCCACGCTGTACGGCACCGAGGCGGACAAGGCCCGTGACCTGCACGAAAGCTTCGACCGCTTGCGCCCGCAGATCGACTACCGTCCGGACACCCTGGTGTGGAACCTGACACCCGGGCAATTGTGCTGCGTCAGCCAGGGCCAGCACACGACGGTGGATTACGACGCGCTGATCCTCTGCACCGGCGCCACCGACCGCCTGATGCCCATCGAGGGCTGGCAGTTGGGCGGTACCTACAGCCTCGGCGGCGCGCAGATCGCCTTGAAGGCCCAGGCGGTTTCCATCGGCCACCGCGTGGTGTTCATGGGCAGCGGACCGTTGCTGTATCTGGTCGCCAGCCAATACCTCAAGGCCGGCGCCAACGTCGCGGCAGTGCTGGACACATCGCCGCTGGGCCAGCGCATCAAAGCCTTGCCCAAACTCATGGCGCGCCCGAGCTTGCTGTTCACCGGCATGAAACTGTTGGCGCAGTTGTACCGGGCGAAAATTGCCGTGCACCTGGGTATTTCGCCGCTGCAAATTCTGGGCGAGGCGACCACCGGCGTCAGCGGCGTGCGGGTTCGTACCGCCAGTGGGGAAACCTTGACGGTGGCGTGCGACGCGGTGGCGCTGGGTTATCACTTGCGCCCGGAAACCCAACTGGCCGACCTGGCGGGCTGCCGCCTGCGCTTTGACGAGGCCTCCAGCCAATGGCTGCTGGACACGGACGAGGAGGGGCGGACCTCGGTCAGCGGTGTCTACGCCGCCGGTGATGGTTCGAAGATCCGTGGCGCCGATGCAGCCGAGCATGCCGGGCGCCTGGTCGCCTTGGCGTTGTTGAGCGATCTGCAGCAGCCGGTGGACGCCGCACTCGTCGCCGAACAGCGCCAGGCGCTCAAGGTAATGGATGCGTTTCGCCTCGGCCTGGCCCAGGCGTTTCCCTGGCCAGCGGCACAAGCCAAGGCCTTGCCGGACGAGGCCATCGTTTGCCGCTGCGAGATGATCAGCGCTGGCGAACTGCGCCGCACGGTCAGCGAAAAGGGCGCCTGTGAAGTCAACCGGGCCAAGGCGTTCAGCCGGGTCGGCATGGGCCGCTGCCAGGGGCGTTATTGCTCCCAGGCCGGGGCCGAAGTGATTGCGGCAGCAGCGGGTGTCCAGGTGCAGGAGGTGGGGCGCCAGCGTGGTCAGGCCCCCGTGAAACCACTTTCGATGCTCACTCGGGAGGTGACGCCATGACGCTGAATAAAGCCGATGTGGTGATTGTCGGCGGCGGCCTGATGGGTTCGGCGGCAGCGTTTTTCCTGCGCCAACGGGGGCAGTCGGTGATCCTGCTGGAGCGTGACCAGATCGGGCAGTACGCCAGCGGCGTGAACTTCGGCAACGTGCGGCGCCAGGGGCGTTTTCTCGGGCAACTGGAACTGGCGAACCGGTCCTGGGCGCTTTGGAAACGCTTGCCGGAGCTGATCGACGACGACCTGGAGTTCATCGCCAGCGGGCACATGCGCGTGTGTTATCGCGAGGATGAAATACCCGAGCTTGAGGCTTACGCAGCGGCACCGGAAGCGGCGCAACTGGACTTGCAGATCTATCGCGGCAGCGAGCTGCATGCGCGTTTTCCGTTTCTCGGCAAGGACGTCAAGGGCGGCTCCTATGCGCCCCACGACGGTCACGCCAATCCGCGTCTGGCCGCCCCGGCGTTTGCCCGGGCGGCGCGGCGACTCGGTGCGCGCATCGAGGAACGCACCGAGGTGGCCGAGGTGCAGAAGGTCGGTGACGGGTTCAGCATCAGCACCACCGATGGTCGTCAGTTCAGCGCCGCGCAACTGTTGATTACTGCGGGCGCCTGGGGCCAGAAGCTCTCGGCGCAGTTCGGCGAGCCAGTGCCGCTGGAGCCCAACGGACCGCAGATGGCCGTCACCGAACCGGTGCCTTATGCCTTGCCGACGGTGATCGGCGTGTACACCAAGATTCCTGAAGAAGTGATCTATTTTCGCCAGATTCCCCGGGGCAATATCGTCATCGGCGGCGGCTATCGTTGCAAGCCGGACATGCTCAACCGCCGGGCCTATGTCGAGCCGCGCAGCATCCTCAACCAACTGGACCAGATGCGTCGCCTGCTGCCGGGTGTCGGCAATCTCAACATCATCCGCGTGTGGAGCGGCATCGAAGGCTACCTGCCCGATTCCCTGCCGGTGATGGGGCCCAGTGGCAACGTCGATGGCTTGTACTATGCGTTCGGCTTCAGCGGCCATGGCTTCCAGCTCGGTCCGGGCGTTGGCGATGTCATGGCTGAACTGATCAGCACCGGCAGCACTCGAACCTTCATCGAGCCGTTCTCCATCCGCCGGTTCGCCCTTTCCGCCGAGCAACGGAGCAAGGCCTCATGAAACCCCGCGTGTTAGCCATTTTCGAACGCCTGCTGGCGTTTGAAACGGTCTCTTCAGAATCGAACCTGGCCCTGATCGAGTACGTGCGCGAGCTGTTGCTGAGCAAGGGTATCGAGTCGCTGATCGTCAAGGATGAGAGCGGCAAGAAGGCCAACCTGTTCGCCAGCACCGGTCCGCGTGAGTTGCCCGGGGTCCTGCTGTCCGGCCACACCGACGTGGTGCCGGCGGCGGGGCAGGCCTGGACCGTTCCGGCGTTCCAGGCGACCGTGCGCGATGGACGGGTGTACGGGCGTGGCAGTTGTGACATGAAAGGTTTCATTGCGCTGGCCATCGACGCCATGCTCGATGCCGCTGACCACTCCTTGAACCGGCCATTGCAACTGGCGCTTTCCCATGACGAAGAGATCGGTTGCGTGGGGGTGCGGCGCTTGCTCGATGTGCTGCACCTGGCGCCGGTGCGACCGTTTCTGTGTGTGATTGGCGAGCCGACCAACATGCAGTTCGTGCTCGGCCACAAGGGCAAGGGCTCCTATCGCACCTACTGTCGCGGCCTGGAAGCGCACTCATCGCTGGCACCGCGCTCGGTCAATGCGATTCACGTGGCCTGCGATTTCATCGCGGCGTTGCGCCAGAGCCAGCAGCAATTGCAGGAACAAGGCGCCCAGGACGCGGATTACGATGTGCCCTACAGCACCGTGCATGTCGGGCAGATTGTCGGCGGCAAGGCACTGAACATCGTGCCGAACCTGTGCACCCTGGATTTCGAAGTGCGCAATTTGCCGGACGACGATCTGGACCTGTTCCTGGAGCAACTGCGCGAGCGCGCCGAGGTGATCGTGCGCGAGGCGAAAAAGCTCTCCAGCGTCGCGGACATCGAGATCGAAACCCTCAACGTCTATCCGGGGCTCGACACCCACCCGAGCGTCGAAGCCGTGCGCTTCCTGAAAAACTTCGCCACCCCGGACACCGGCACCGCCAAGGTCTCCTTCGGCACCGAAGGCGGCCTGTTCAAGCAGCGCCTGGACGTGCCCGTGGTGGTCTGTGGCCCAGGCTCGATCGAACAGGCGCACAAGCCCGACGAGTTCATCGAGATCAGCCAGATGGAGGCCGGGGAGCGGTTTCTGGAAGGGTTGCTCGGCTCGCTGAAAATCTAAGCCCTGCACAAAACAAAAGGTGGGAGCACTCCTGTGGGAACACACCTGTGGGAACACACCTATGGGAGCGCACCTGTGGGAGCAAAGCTTGCTCGCGATGAACGATGACACGGTCTTGATCGATGTCGCCTGATCCACCGCCATCGCGAGCAAGCTTTGCTCCCACAGTATTCAGTATTCAGTGTTCAGTGTTCGGTGCTTAGCCTGGGGCCTCGGTAGAGCCTGCCGTCCCACCTCGAAACTTCAGCATCCAACACTGCCCAAACCCCGCTTTCAGCATCCTGCCCCGTGGCATCTCCTTAGACTGGAATCACCTCGGAACAGGACGCGACCATGCTCAAGAATCGATTGAAAGACCCCAGCCTGTTGGCAGAACTCGCTTACATCGACGGTCAGTGGATCGGCGCCGACAACGCCGCCACCCTTGACGTCATTGACCCGGCCACCGGTCAGGTGCTCGCCCGTGTACCGGCGATGCAAGGCGTGGAAACCCGGCGTGCCATCGAGGCCGCCGAGCGCGCCTGGCCAGCGTGGCGCGCGCGTCCGGCGGCGGAGCGTGCAGCGCTGTTGGAGCGCTGGTATCAAGCCATGATGGACAACCTCGACGACCTCGCGCTGATCATGACCTGTGAACAGGGCAAGCCGTTGAACGAAGCCAAAGGTGAAATCCGCTACGGGGCCGGTTTCGCCAAATGGTTTGCCGAAGAGGCCCGTCGGGTCTATGGCGAGACCATCCCGGCGCCCAGCGGCGACCGACGCCTGCTTACGCTCAAGCAGCCGGTGGGTGTCTGTGCCGCGATCACCCCATGGAATTTCCCCAATGCGATGATCACCCGCAAGTGCGCACCGGCCTTGGCGGCCGGCTGCCCGGTCATCGTCAAACCCTCGGACCTGACCCCCTTGTCGGCCTTGGCCCTGGCGGTGTTGGCCGAGCGGGTCGGGATTCCGGCCGGCGTGTTCAATGTCGTGACGGGCATGCCGGCCGGTATCGGCGAAGAGCTGACCGGCAACCCGACGGTACGCAAGATTTCCTTTACCGGCTCTACGGCGGTCGGGCGCTTGCTGATGCGCCAGAGCGCCGAGCACATCAAGCGCTTGAGCCTGGAGCTGGGCGGCAACGCGCCGTTCATCGTGTTTGACGATGCAGACCTGGAGCAGGCGGTGGCCGGCATCATGCTCAGCAAGTTTCGCAACGCCGGCCAGACCTGCGTCTGCGCCAACCGCATCCTGGTGCAGGACGGTATCTACGAACGCTTCGCCGCGCGCCTGGTAGAGGAGGTGGGCAAGCTCAAGGTCGGCAACGGGTTGGAGGCTGACGTGATGATCGGCCCGCTGATCAACCTCGCTGCGGTGAACAAAGTCGCCCGGCACATCGACGATGCGTTGAGCCAGGGCGCGCGTCTGCTCTGTGGCGGTGTTCCCGAGGGCGACAGTCAGTTTGTCCAGCCAACGGTATTGGGGGAGGCCCACGCCGGGATGTTGCTGGCCAACGAAGAAACCTTCGGCCCGGTGGCTCCGCTGATGCGCTTTACTACTGAAGAGCAGGCCCTGGCCCTGGCCAATGCCACGCCTTATGGCCTGGGCGCTTATTACTTCACCCAGGACCTGCGCCGCTCATGGCGTTTCGGCGAGGCGCTGGAGTTCGGCATGGTCGGGCTCAATACCGGGCTTATCTCCATGGAAGTCGCGCCCTTCGGCGGCATCAAGCAGTCGGGCCTGGGGCGCGAAGGCAGCAAGTACGGCCTGGACGAGTACCTTGAAGTCAAAGCCTTCCACATCGGTGGGTTGTGATGCGACCGTCATTTGAACAGACACCAGGGAGCCACGATTGATGAGCAAACCATTTCGAATCGCTGCGATTGCCGGCGATGGCATCGGTAAGGAAGTCCTGCCGGAAGGGCTGCGGGTACTGGAGCAAGCCGCGAAAAAGTGGCAGTTGTCGCTGGACATCGAAGTGCTCGATTGGGCCCATTGCGATTACTACCTGGAGCACGGGCAGATGATGCCCTCCGACTGGTTCGAACAACTCAAGGGCTTCGACGCGATCTACTTCGGCGCCGTGGGTTGGCCGGACAAGGTGCCGGATCATATTTCCCTGTGGGGCTCGTTGCTCAAGTTCCGCCGCGACTTCGACCAGTACGTGAACATCCGCCCGGTGCGGCTGTTTCCGGGCGTGCCGTGTCCCCTGGCCGGGCGCAAGGCGGGGGACATCGACTTCGTGGTGATCCGTGAAAACACCGAGGGCGAATATTCTTCCATCGGCGGCAAGATGTTCGAAGGCACCGAGCATGAGTTCGTGCTGCAGGAGTCGGTGTTCACCCGCCGAGGCGTCGACCGCATCCTGAAGTTCGCCTTCGACCTGGCCCAGACCCGACCGCGCAAACGCCTGACAGCGGCCACCAAGTCCAACGGCATCTCCATCAGCATGCCGTATTGGGACGAGCGCACGGCATTGATGGCCGAGCAGTACCCGGATGTGAAGTGGGACAAGCAACACATCGACATCCTGTGCGCTCGCTTTGTTTTGCAGCCGGACCGGTTTGATGTGGTGGTGGCGTCGAACCTGTTCGGCGACATCCTCTCCGACCTGGGCCCGGCCTGTGCCGGCACCATTGGCATCGCACCGTCGGCCAACCTCGATCCGGAGCGCCGCTACCCATCGCTGTTCGAACCGGTGCATGGTTCGGCGCCGGATATCTATGGGCAGAACATCGCCAACCCGATCGCGATGATCTGGTCCGGCGCCTTGATGCTCGACTTCCTGGGTAACGGCGATGAACGCTACCGCGCGGCCCATGATGGGATTCTCAAGGCCATCGAACAAGTAATCGCCGAAGGCCCCATCACCCCCGACCTGGGTGGACAAGGCTCGACCCAGGATGTTGGCCGGGCCATCGCCGCCGTGCTCTGAGGCTCGATCTAACCTGCGACACCTTTTGCCCGCTCACACTGCGGGCTTTTTTTTGCTGATCCGCCGCCACCCGCCAAAAAACCTTGCTCGCTCCCACATTGGGTTCTCGGTTGGCCGCAGATTTCACCTCCACCCGCAACCCGTTGTGGGAGCAAAGCTTGCTCGCGATAGCGGTGGATCAGCTAGTGGTGATGTTGGCTGTGCCGCCGCCATCGCGAGCAAGCTCGCTCCCACACTGGGTTCTCGGTTGGCCGCAGATTTCACATCCACCCGCAACCCGTTGTGGGAGCAAAGCTTGCTCGCGATAGCGGTGGATCAGCTAGTGGTGATGTTGGCTGTGCCGCCGCCATCGCGAGCAAGCCCGCTCCCACATTGGGTTCTCGGTTGGCCGCAGATTTCACCTCCGCCCGCAACCCGTTGTGGGAGCAAAGCTTGCTCGCGATAGCGGTGGATCAGCTAGTGGTGATGTTGGCTGTGCCGCCGCCATCGCGAGCAAGCTCGCTCCCACATTGGGTTCTCGGTTGGCCGCAGATTTCACCTCCACCCGCAACCCGTTGTGGGAGCAAAGCTTGCTCGCGATAGCGGTGGATCAACTAGTGGTGATGTTGGCTGTGCCGCCGCCATCGCGAGCAAGCCCGCTCCCACATTGGGTTCTCGGTTGGCCGCAGATTTCACCTCCACCCGCAACCCGTTGTGGGAGCAAAGCTTGCTCGCGATAGCGGTGGATCAGCTAGTGGTGATGTTGGATGTGCCGCCGCCATCGCGAGCAAGCCCGCTCCCACATTGGGTTCTCGGTTGGCCGCAGATTTCACCTCCACCCGCAACCCGTTGTGGGAGCAAAGCTTGCTCGCGATAGCGGTGGATCAGCTAGTGGTGATGTTGGATGTGCCGCCGTCTTCGCGAGCAAGTGCTGCCATACACCGGATTACTTGACGACGTACACCTTGCGCACATAGACGCTGCTTTTCCAGGCACACGGTGCATTCAGCGGGACGAAAACGGTGTCGCCGGTGTTGACCGTCAAGTCGCTGCCATCGGCCGCCTGCAAGGTGACGCTGCCTTCGAGCAGGTGCATCAGCTCATGCAGTTTGTGCGGTCGTGACTTGCGGGTGTAGGGCGTCGAGTCCCAGATACCGATGCGCAGGTTGCTCGCTTCTTCGACAAACAGATTGTGCGAGCGACATTGCGGCGGCGGGCTGAGCAGGATCTCGTCATCCGGGGCAGCAGAAGGCGAGAGCAGGGTGTGGGCGGGGAGTGCCGTCAGCCCGGGAAGGTGCGCTTCGATGCGTTGGGTCTCGGCACAGAAGGCCCAGAGCGAGCCGGGCTGCGCCTCGACCTCAAGTGCCGTGCCCCGACCGATCACCGCGCTTTCACCCGGCTTGAGCTGCAGCGTCTGCCCCTGGCTGCGCAGCGTCACTGCGCCGGCGTGCACCACGAGCGTCTCACTGAAGGGGTATTCATCGACGCTGAACAGCCCGTTCGCCCGGACCACGCCGGCAGCCATGCCATCCGCCCCGGCATAGGCGATGAGTCGGTCGAACGGATCGTTGGCGCCCAGCGAGCCCGGGGTGAACGGGGTTGAGGCAAGGCGGCCATCGGCGTGTGCCAACAGCACTGCAGTGGGTTCGAGCATGAAGATGATTCTCCAGGGAAGCGTTGAGGGGAGTGTGGGTTTCAGCCAATGGCCTGGGTCACCGGCGCAAATTGTCGAACCGCACCGCTCGCCTGCGGGGGCGTGCCCCGTGCCATTTGGGCGACGGTGTCGACCTGCTTGAGCCCGGCCTCTTCCAGCCAAGGGGCCAGGCCGCTGCTTGAAGGGATGTCGATGCGAACGAATGCGTCCGGCACCTGAGCCAGCAGCACGGCGATCAAGTGTTGGGCCTGTTCCAGGTTCTGGGCGATGACCGGGCCAATGCAGCGGCCACGGCCGAAGGGGCGCAGCAGGGCGAAGGCGCACAAGTGACCGTCGCGCTCGATACCCGCTGAATGTTCAACGACCTCGAACAGGTCATTGAGCACAACGCTCCGCTCCAGCCCGCTCCCGGCATTGGCCAGTTTGATCAGCTCGGCGTGATCGGCTGCGCTCAGCTCGCGGCAGCGCTCGCCGGCGGCCAGTTCCAGTGGGGCCGGAACCAGCGCTTGCCCTTGGTGCTGCTGGATATGCCCAAAATCAACGAACCCCTGACTGGCATACAGCGGGGCACCGGCCAGGGTCGCGTTGAGGATGGCGGTTCGCGAGCCGCAAGCTTCGATTGCCAGTTCCATCAGCTTGCGACCGATTCCCTGGCCCTGGTACTCATCGTCGACAATCACCAGGCCGATGGTGGCGTAGTCCCCTTGGGCGCAGGTGAACGCCGTTCCGATCAAACGACCCTGGTCTTCCACGACAAACCCCTGGGCGACGCGCTGCAACATCGCCCAGTCTTCCAGGCGATGGGGCCATTTCAACTGCACGGACAAGGCATGGGCCGAAGGCACGTCGGTGGTGGTCATGGCACGATAGAAATAAGTAGGGCGGTGCGAAATGGACATGGCTGATCACCATAAAATAAGGGACGAAATCGGATGGATATGTGCGCTGAAAGTCTTTGTATCTCACCTGCCACCGGGCCTGGCAAGGGCGGCACATCGATTCGGTATCTTGCGTAAGCAACGGCCCTGCCGGCCACATTTCTTGCTCAAATCAGACGCTTGGCCAGCAGTAAATACCGGGTCGTTTTTTCGCTGTTCAGATCGAAACCAGAGGCCGTCAGGGCTCAATAGCTGCGCTCACGATCAACCAGGCCCAGCATCGATTCACCCCGTTGATGCCGGCGGATGTTCTCCAGCAACACGCCAAAGGCACTTTCAGGCTGAGTCATCGCCGCGATGTGCGGGGTCAACAGTATGTGGGGATGGTGCCAGAAGGGATGGTCCGCTGGCGCCGGCTCCTGCTCGAGGACATCCAGCACCGCGGCGCTGAGTTGGCCGTCGGCAAGGGCTTCAAGCAGGTCCTCTTCCACCAGGTGCCCACCTCGGCCCATGTTGACCAACGCTGCGCCCTTGGGCAGGTGTTGGAACAGCTGGCGGTTGAGGATCCCTCGGGTCTGTTCGGTCAACGGCAGGACGCACAGCACAATCTCGCATTGGCCGAGAAAGGCCGGCAATTGCTCGTCGCCAGCAAAGCACGCCACCCCGTCGATGTGATGTTCGCTGCGGGCCCAACCGGATAAGGCAAAGCCAAAGGTCTTCAAGGTGGCGAGTATCTGCCGTGCCTGCAAACCCAGGCCCATGACGCCCACCCGGCGTTGCCCGGCGGGCACCAGCCGGTGTGCTTGCCAGCACCGTTCGGCCTGTTGCTGGCGATAGCGCAACATGTCCCGGTGCAGGCTGAGCACGGCGAAACTGGCGTACTCGCACATGCCTTGGCTGATGCCGGGGTCGAGCAAGCGCACCACCGGCAGCGTCGTCGGCAAGCGGCTTAGGTCGAGTTGATCCACGCCGGCTGACAAGGCGAATAGCACTCGCAGATTCGGCAACAGCGTTTCGATGTCGTCCGGTGCCTGCCAGGCCGCCAGGTACTGGATATCCCGCGGGTCGCCGATGTCTGGCCAGGCACGCCATTCGATGTCCGGCGCGTGTTCGGCGAACAGGCGCCGCCAGTGTTCGCCGCGTACCGGGTCAGCTTTATAGAGCAGGGCCATGGGTCACTTCTCGCCTGAAATCAAGGAGCCCCTAGCATGCCTCAATGCCAGAGCAGGATCTGTCGAAAGGGCCGGTGTAGCAGCATCACGCTGCGTTGCAAGGTGCCTCTTGCGGCAGATTCCATGGGGCTGGAATGCCTCTGGAGGATTCTGCTGTTTGCCGGGGTGTAAACAGTCGATCCGAATTTCTCAACGACCAAGTTCGGCTTAGACAATCGCGTCGAACGCTTAACCTGTGAACACACCGCAGCCGCTTCCTGGGTGCGAGGCTCACGATGGGAAATGCCAATGAACAGTAAAGTCGAAGAAACCCCAAGTTTGCTCCGTCAGCGTGATCAATTCGTGCCACGTGGCCTGGTCACCGCGCACCCGTTGGTGATCGATCGGGCCCAGGGCTCGGAATTATGGGACGTGGACGGCAAGCGCTACCTGGACTTCGTCGGCGGCATCGGTGTGTTGAACATCGGCCACAATCACCCCAAGGTCGTCGCGGCCGTGCAGGCCCAGCTGCAGAAGATCTCCCATGCCTGCTTCCAGGTCGTGGCCTACAAGCCTTACCTGGACCTGGCCCAGCGGCTGTGCGAAATGATCGGCGGCCAGCATGCCTATAAAGCCGCATTTTTCACCTCGGGTGCCGAAGCGGTGGAAAACGCGGTGAAGATCGCCCGGGCCCACACCAACCGCTCGGCCGTGATTGCCTTTCGCGGCGGGTTCCATGGCCGGACCTTGCTCGGCACCACGCTGACCGGCATGAGCCAGCCGTATAAACAGAACTTCGGTCCGTTCGCCCCGGAGGTCTTCCACACGCCGTATCCGAATGCCTATCGCGGCGTCACCAGCGCGATGGCGCTCCAGGCACTGGACGAGCTGCTGGCCACTCAAGTGGCACCTGAACGGGTCGCAGCGATCATCATCGAGCCGGTGCAGGGCGATGGCGGTTTCCTGTCGGCCCCCGTCGAGTTTTTGCAGGGCCTGCGCGCATTGACGCAAAAGCATGGCATTGTGTTGATTCTCGATGAAATCCAGACCGGTTTCGGTCGCACCGGTAAATGGTTCGGCTTCCAGCACGCCGGCATCCAGCCGGACCTGGTCACGGTCGCCAAGAGCCTCGCCGGTGGCTTGCCGCTGTCGGGCGTGGTTGGCAAGGCCGAGATCATGGACGCTCCACTGCCGGGTGGCCTGGGCGGTACTTACGGCGGTAATGCGCTGTCGTGCGCGGCGGCGCTGGCGGTGATCGAGGCGTACGAGCAGGAACAGCTGCTGGCCCGTGGTGAAGTCCTGGGTGAGCGCTTGCGCCAGGGCCTGTTGCATCTGCAAACCCGTTACCCGCAGATCGGCGACGTGCGCGGCAGCGGCTTCATGCTGGCGATCGAACTGATCAAGCATGACGACGCGCGCACCCCGGACGCCGACCTGAACCAACGCCTGATCGACGAAGCCCGGGCCGGTGGTTTGCTGGTGATCAAGTGCGGGGTGTACCGCAACGTCTTGCGCTTCCTGGCGCCGCTGGTGACCAGCGAGGCGCAGATCGACGAAGCGTTGCAGATTCTCGACGGCGCCTTGGCACGCGTCCTGGGCTGACGCCCGCGTTCATGACGTTTGCCTGGGCGAGCGTCAGTGGCGGTTGTTAATGGAGCGTTGATCGATGGGACATCATCGGAGGCTTTACAGATGAGGCTGACTGAATATCGGGCGTTGTTGATCGACTGCGATGAGGTCCTGGTGGATCGGGACTCCGGCGTCTGGACGGCGTTGCAACCGTTGCTGGAAAACCATGGCGAGCCGTTGGACAAAGCACAGGTGCTCGCCGATTTTGACGAGGTGCTGCAAGCCTTGTACCCGCGTTTCGGCGAATTGGGCTTCAGCGGCTTGCTGTGTTTCGCCCACCGTCAATTGGCCGAGCGCTGGAAGCTCAAGGTCAGTTGGGAGGAGGGCATGAGCTTCGCCCGCTCGGCTGCCGGTTGGACGCTGTTCGAGGATGCGCCGGGTGCGATGCTCTACCTGCGCAAGTTCTATCGGTTATTGGTGCAGGGGGATCGCGATGCCGAGGACCGGGGCGTGTTGTGCGAGCGCCTGGGCATCGAGCCTGATGATTTTATTTCGCTGGCGAGCGACCCGTTGCAGGATCACGATTGGTTGGCGGCCAATGGCCTGAGCGCCGAGACGATTCTCCAGGTGACCCGTCCCGGCCCCCACCCACGGTCGGTTGGGGCTGTCTGCCTGATCTGCCGCAACGCCGATATGTCTCCCGCGCCCTGTGCGGCGGACTACTGCATCAACAGCATGGCTGATCTGGTCGCTCAGCATCAGCTGTCCTTACGACGCTGATTTTGTTAGAAGATTGTCTTACAAACGGCAGGCAAGAGGTATGCGATGGAAGGTTTAGCGAAACTGGACCGGATCGACATCAGCATTTTGGTAGAGCTTCAAAAAGATGGCCGCATGACCAACGTCAGCCTGGCCGATGCCGTGGGCTTGTCCGCCAGCCCGTGCCTGCAGCGGGTCAAACGACTGGAGTCGTTGGGGTACATTTCCAGCTACAAGGCCCATCTGAACCTGGCCAAGATTACCGATTCGGTAACGGTCTTCACCGAAGTCACCCTGAGCGACCACAAGCGTGAGGACTTCGCCAAGTTCGAATCCAACATCCGCCTGGTGGATGAAGTACTCGAATGCCACCTCATCAGTGGCGGCTACGACTACCTGGTGCGCTTCATGACCCGCAGCATCCAGGACTACCAGGACGTGATGGAAAGCCTGCTGGACAAAAACATCGGCATCTCCAAGTACTTCAGCTACATCGTCATCAAGTCACCGGTGCGCAAGGATGAGATTCCATTGCGTAAGTTGTTGCGGCATTGAACCCGAGATCCATCCTGGAGCAACTGTGGGAGCGAGCTTGCTCGCGAAGGCGTAGGCAGATTCAGCATTGAGGTAAGCTGATCTACCGCCATCGCGAGCAAGCTCGCTCCCACAAGGGATCTGGGCTTTTATTCCTTGAGGAAGGTCAGCAGATCCTGATTGAGGCGATCCTTGTGCGTCTCGGTCAAGCCGTGCGGCGCGCCAGGGTAGACGATCAGTCGAGCGCCCTTGATCAGCGCCGCCGAGGCCCGGCCTGAAGCGTCGATAGGCACGATCTGGTCGTCATCGCCATGAATCACCAGCGTCGGCACATCGAACTTCTTCAGATCGCCGCGGAAGTCGGTAGCCGAGAATGCCGCGATCGAGTCATAGGTATTCTTGCTGCCACCCTGCATGCCTTGCACCCAGAACGACTGGATCAGCCCTTGGGATGGCTTGGCGCCCTTGCGGTTGTAGCCGTAGAACGGGCCCGAGGCGATGTCCAGGTACAGCTGCGAGCGGTTCTCCAGGGACGCCTTGCGCAGGCCATCGAACACCTCGATAGGCAAGCCACCAGGGTTGGTGTCTGTCTTGAGCATCAACGGCGGGACAGAGGACACCAGCACGGCTTTCTTCACTCGAGCGGTGCCGTGACGGCCGATGTAGCGAGCCACTTCACCGCCCCCTGTCGAGAAGCCCACCAGGGTGACGTCCTTCAGGTCCAGCGCTTCAATCACCGCCGCCAGGTCATCGGCGTAGTGATCCATGTCGTTGCCTTCCCAAGGCTGGCTGGAGCGACCGTGGCCGCGACGATCGTGAGCCACCACGCGATAACCCTTCGAGGCGAGGAACATCATCTGGCCTTCCCAGCTGTCGGAGTCCAGTGGCCAGCCGTGGCTGAAGGTCACGACCTGACCATCGCGCGGGCCCCAGTCCTTGTAATACAGCTGGACGCCATCCTTGGTGGTGATGTAGCTGGCGGACTGGACCACGCTGCCGACAGCAGACGCACTGGCAGCGGCCTGGACAGGCGACGCGGCCTCGGCGCTGAGGGTGGCCAATGCCAGGGTGGCGACAGCGAGGGTGCGGTTGAATGTGTTCATCGTTTCTCTCTCCATAAGGTCGGTTTGATCTGCGGCGATCGTCGTCGATCGCGTTGGTGGGCAGATTAGAGAGAGAGGTCGTGGACGAGAACGGCGCCGGTATCGATAGCAACTATTGGAAAATTCCAATAGCTGCGTTTCGCTTCGGTTGCGAGGTGAGTCTTCGTGGCGAGGGAGCCTGCTCCCGCTGGGTGGCGAAGCCGCCCCAAACGGTCACACGTGTAAAAGCGGCAATGTCTTCAGGCCATTTGGCGTTTGAATATGCGCAACCAGGTAGGGTGCCGAAGGCGCTTGCAGTGCATGAAGATGGACCGGGCCAGAAAAGTTCATGGCCGTCAGGATCGCTTTGATTTTTTCCGGATCCGTATGAAAGACATCCAGTGCCAATAGCGTGCAGCCCTTGTCCTGGAGCGTGTCCGCCGGATGAGGCCCAGGCGCCCATTGAATGAGGGTGGGGACTGATCCGGCCATAGGGAGGTTTCCATCAGCCGGTACGGTTATTTGCCAATTCAATGTTCCTCTCGTCATGGGTTCGACATCCCCGGCAAGGCCAGGGCAAGCATCACGAGCGGTATGGATATCATCGGTGCGTGCCACCCAGGTCGCCAGGCGTGCCGGCGAATGGGGGGCCAATTGATCAAGGCCGAACCAGCGTGCCCGGTCCGGACGTATGGCGGACGGGTCCACGGCAATCACTTCGAGGTAGAGCCCGGGCCAAGGTGCAGCAGCCTGTTATGGGTGCCCATGCGTGAATGGACGCCGCCAGGTTGAAGGGCGACGCCCAATGCGTCAGTCACGAACGCGCAGCCGGTATCGAGGTCCGTTGCCACGATGACGAGGTGATCGATGGTGGTTTTCATGTGTTCATCCATCCGTGGGTTGGGAAGTATCTGTCGCCATCAACCAAAAGAAGGCATCGGCCCCAGCGAGTGCAAGATCCACATGACCGCCGCCACCGCTGCCAGCACTGCGACCACAATACCGATCAGCACCCATTTCAGGATTTTCTGCCCTTTCGACGGCTGGGACCTTGGCGCGTGTGCCTCTACCATGTACTGAATTTCCCCGGCGCATCGCGGGCAAGCAGCAGTGTCGTAAGGGAGGAGGAACCCGCATTGATCACAGTTTGTCATGTCGTCACTTCGAGGCTCAAAGGAGGGGTAGCCCTTTATGGGCTTGTTAAAACGGACCGAAAGCGCGTGGCGTCAGTTGCTTAATATTTGTAGACGATGCCCAGCCTGCCCATGATCTCCAGGGCGTTGATCAGGCCCAGGCCGTTCATGGGCAGGCAGGCGAAGGCCTGGTATTCATCGAAGTGCGTGCCGATGGCCAACAACTTCAAGTCATGGGCCTCCAGCTGGGCGTTGAAATACTGCAGGAGCGCACGTTCCCAATCGTTGGCGCGGTTGATAGCATCGATGGCTTTACGCTCAGGCGCAGGGATTTCAATGCCCAGTTGCCGCAGCGGGGCGAGGGCATTGACGGCATCGACCCCGTAGGACGACCACTCCTTCCATTCGAACCCCGCCAACTGATTGGCCTCGGTGAGCGCTGACTCAACCTGCGTCCAAGCCCAATCCCACTGCCCGGTAGGCACCGGGATGTTTTGAATGAGCGCCTGCGCGCGCGCCTCGTCGAACAGGCAATCAAACAGATCGGCCAGGGTCTCGGCCAAATCGGGCTGAGGCCCTTGCTCCTGGGTGTCCAGGTCGTGGCTCAAGCGCTGCCACAGGCTACCGAGCTCGGCCCAGTCCTCGTCGTCCATGTCGTCATCGATCACCTGTGCCTTATGGCCGCGCGAGTAGTTATCCAGCCGCGTCTTGCGCACGCGTACGCTGCCCTCGGCGAGATCGACCTCATAACTGCGGTAATCCAGGTAGTTGGTCTGGAAAACGATGCGGTCAGCAAACACGTCATGGACGAGGCTTTCCTCAGCGTCGAAATACGCCGCGCCTTCGACGTTGCCATGGGCGGTGATGATGCGTTGAAACGACAGTGGGTCGATTGGATTCATGTGGGCGGGGTCACAGGGAGAAGGGCGAAAGGGGAGCGCCGCGTACGCTGGCCGATATCCGGATCGCGCTGATCGTACACCAAGGCCTGGGGGTTGCTAAGGGGCGGAATGTGGACTGCGTCAACTGTTGGGCGTGTGTTTGGGTCTATGCTTACCTTGCCCCCTTGAATCAGGCTTCATCCATGTACAAACACCGAACAATCCGGCGGGAGAACACGTGAGACATTCGACACCGGCTGCAGCGCTGCTCTGCCTGTTGCTCGGCACGGTTGATGCCGGGGCCGAGGAGTATCAAGTCATCACCGAAGAGTGGGCACCGTACAACTATCAGGAAAACAATCAGCTCACCGGCATGACCACCGAGATCGTCCGGGCCATCATGGCGCTCACCGGGAATGACTTCGAGGTGCTGTTGCAGCCGAGTATGCGAGCCACCCAGGTACTGAAGACGCGACCCAAGACCATCATGTACTCACTGTTCCGCACACCGGAGCGCGAGCCATTGTACAAATGGGTCGGACCGATCGTGGAAGAGTCCATCCATCCCTATCAACTGGCCAGTACGCCGCCGGTGAACTCCCTGGAACAACTGCTGCGTGCCCCGCAGATCACCACCCGCCACGCCGGCCTGGTGCCGCAGATGTTGCAGTCGCTGGGCTTCAACAATCTGGATAAAAGCGCCACCGAGAGCAAGCTGCTTTACCGCATGCTGCTTGCCGGACGCACCAACATCATCATCGGCGACACCGATGCGGGCGTGGCTTACTACAGCCGTCAGTTGAACATCGCGCCGGGCACGCTGCGGCGAATTCCTATCGAACTGTATCGCTCGTCGCTGTACATCGCCTTCAGCCCTGACAGTGACGATGAAGTGGTGGCGGCGTGGGCCAGTGCGCTAGAGCAGTTGCGGCGTTCCGGGGAGTTGGAGCGGATTCAGCGGCGGTATGAGGGGGCGGTTGGACAATGAACGCACGGAACCGGCGAAAGCCGGTCCCAGGTATTAATACGGCTTTCTACGCTCATTATGGTTATCATCCTTGAGTGACAAAATATGTACCAAGGCTCTGAAAACTAAAGGGAAATAGACCAATGCCCAAGGCGGTTTTCGTCAGTAGAACTATTTTGTTTGGCGACTGTGATCCGGCAGGAGTGGTTTACACACCGCGATTTTCATATTTTTCAGTAGAGGCTATCTATGTGGCACTCGATGAATGGCTGGGCACGCCCGGTCTTAGAACCCTGATGGGCTTTGAGATACTGCCGCCGGTACGCGCCATGTCAATGGAGTTTCTGATGCCTTTGACGTGGGATGATGAGTTGTCTATCAAAGTCAGCGTGGCGAAGTTGGGCGTTCATTCGTTCACGTTTTTGGTCGAAGGGTTCATTGTTAATGGGCCCTTATCTTTTGTGGCGAATGTCACTCATGTATGTGTCTCGCCGGAAACCAAAGAAGTTGTAGCCGTTCCCGCGCAACTGAGAGCGCTTCTTTCATAATCCGCTGGAAAGATGTTCGTCCGGATATGAGAAATCGGGGTCATAGGAAATCGGGGTCAGACCACGGTAAAAAACGGACCCATTCATGTGTGAGTTTTGTCCTCTACCGTCTTCAAGTGGGCCGCAGGTACCGACTCCACCAGCCAAACGCCATTGTCCGCCTGAAAGAACCGAACCCCTGCCTCTCTCATACCCTGTACATCAACAGCGAGTAGTACAGGTTGTCCATAGCGCTTGCCAACGGCCATTGCTGTTTCGGGACTTTCAGTCAGATGGACATGGTGCCGACTGCCTGGCATCAAGCCCTGCACCTCGATGGAGGCCATGAAGCGGCTGGCGGTTCCGTGATAGAGCTGGGCAGGTGGTGTTTTTTCGACGTGTTGCACCTGGACCTGCCCGGTGCTGTGACCTTGTGCGGCTCGGATGCGTTGACCATCTTCAGAGAGCGTGAAACGCTTCTTTTCGTTGGTCTCGACCACCTCGTGCAGCATCTGGTAGTCGAAGGTATGGCCATGTTGGTTGGCGTTCGAAATCAGATTATCAATGTCGGCCCAACCGTCGCGGTCCAGGACGAGCCCCATGGATTCGGGGGCATGGCGTAGTACGTAGCTGAGGAGCTTGCTGATGTCGTCACGTTGTTTCTTGTTCAAGGAAAGGTCCTTTTTCATTGGCTGATTACAGATAGTACTGTGCTTGGCGGCATGGAGGCACTCAAACGAACGTTACCCGGAGGCCGAAGCGGGCTCATTCTGAGTGATGTTGAGTTGATATCACTCAGTTGCGTTGGTACTATCCGCGGCGGAGTAGTTGAGCATCGGTAAGCTCACCCGCCCTTTACTTAAGCTTCGGCTTTACATTATCCGCGGGGGAGAAGAAGTTTTCTCCATGCCGGTTCGAATCCGGCCTACTTCACGTTAAGCAGCAATATGACGAGCACTATAATTTTACGTACGCGAGCTTTGAAGCTGTTCCGTACCAAGCTTGGCAATCCGGTGCGAAACCTGAACAGTGTCGTGATCGGTTTATGCGGGGTCGGTGCAGGAATCGCGTTGAAACCCAAGGATCTTGCTGTTAGTTGGGCTCCTGGTGATCTCATCCAGGCTGAGCGTGAGGCAAGAGGGTTTGCAATAAAGTCTTTGATGGTAACGGCCTGTGATGCCTTGGATCATTACCTTGAAGACTTAGGCGTTGGTCCGAGCCCATTGGCTGATATGACCTTACGTTCAGTGCTGAGAAAAGAGCCTCAGATTATCCAAAGGGGCCAGGCGCTCACGCCAAGCGGCATATCAATGCTCGAGACGCGACTGAATGAAGTCATCGATCGCCCATCCGAGATCAAGTCTGTCCTGCGTGATTTTTCGGAAAAGTTCTGTGGCAAACAAAAAACGCTATCGTTGAATGCTCGTTGTGGTGGGCTTTTTTCCCACGCTCAAACCTTGAACGGACCTGCCATTTCCGCCATTCCTCTAAGACCGTCCTATCACTCGGCTGTGGTCCTATTGGTTGCATGGCGCAATGTACTCGTACACGACATGGATACGGATCCGCTAGATCCCAAGGTCGTTTCGGACTTGATCGCGGATAAGGAGTATCTGGCTGCCGAGCATGCCGGTATAGACTTCGAAAAAACCCTTGAGCGATACAGTTCTAAGAGCGAGCCATCTCTTAAGGATATTTCTACACTCGTCTCCATACTCATGCGGTATCTAGCCGCAATTGATGCTCGGCTAATCGCATCCTGTGATCTTGGTAGATTTGTTCAAGAGGCCGTTTGCGAGGAGCTGAACTTGCGTGGTGCGCCAGAAGATACCCTGCGGAAGTGGGCAGGCAAGAGCTATCCTGAGCGTATTTCAAAGGCGCTTAGAATGGTCGGTAACCATGGCTTCGTTTCCACAACTTTTGACAGAAAGAAAAAAAGCTATCCTGGACGCGTGATCGCGAAGCAGGACATGAGTTTTCTTGATGCTAATAATTTCAAGGAACTTTCAAGCTTGGTTTTTCCAGATATTTGTAAAGGTAACTAGATCGCGCCAAAATCGCAGAGTCGGGTCAGACCACGGCTGTCAAGTTATAGTCTGATCCGGATTTTCTGCTGAGGCATAGGTCTCTGCATGCTACAGGCCAGTTCAATTCCGGATATATAGGCAGTGACAGAATCAGGCGCCTGATGAAGCCAATCGCGGCAGACGTTCTACCGCTCTTGATAGTACTGCGCTCTACGCCTGGCCTCTTCCCGCTCCATTTCCTCATAATGCTTGCGTTCTTCCCGCTCCCTCTCTTGATGGCGCTCGCGGTGTTTCCTGTCTGCGGCTCGATCCATTTCCCGCTGATGCTCCCAGTGGCGCCTGCTTGCCTCTCGATAGTCCTGGTTCCGATCACCGGCAAATGCACCCGCTGAGGTGAAGCCAATCCAGGTGAGTGCAAAAATGGCAGCCATTTTCATGTACTTGTCTCTCTAGCGCAGATGTGTGCGGGAGGTGAAATTTGCGGCTTCCGGTAGACCATGAGGATGGTCGCAAGTGCATTGCTATGGGTTGAAAAGGGGACGCTCCAAGTTACGTCCCCTTTTTTCTGCTTTCTAGAAACTGTACTTGGCGGTCAGCATCATATTGCGAGGGTTGCCGTAGGAGTCACCGCCATAGCTCACGGAGTTGGCGATGGTCGAGTAGTACCTGCGGTCGAAGATGTTGTTGGCGTTGACCTGCAAGTCCAGGTTCTGGCTGACCCGGTAGCCGGCCATCAGGTCGGTGATCGCGTAGCTGCCCTGTTCGAGGCGGTATTTGCTGCCATCAGCCAGCAGGATGTCGTTGTACATGCGGCTCTGCCAGGAGACGTTGCCGCCCACGCGCAGTTTTTCCAGCGGGCCCTGGAAGTGGTAGCTGGTGGTCAGCTTGAACAGATGCTCCGGCGTGTCGGTGTCGAACTGCTTGTTTACGTTCTGTGGGTTGGCGGCGTCCTTGATAGTGTGTGTTCGTGCGTAGGTGTAGCCACCGCCGACTTGCCAGTTTTCGGTCAAGGCGCCTTGCAGTTCGAAGTCGATACCCTGGCTGCGAATCTCGCCGGAGGCTTCATAGCAGGTTGCCTGTGGGCAGTTTGCTGTAAACAGTTGCACGGCGCGGTTTTCCTGGTCGACGCGGAACAGCGCCACGCTCGCATTCAGCGCGCCATCAAAATATTCGCCCTTGATGCCGACCTCGTAGTTCTTGCCGACGATCGGCTTGACCGGGCTACCGGAAGTATCCTTGGAGCTCTGCGGCGTGAAGATATCGCTGTAGCTGACGTAGACTGAGTGATGCTCGTCCAGGTCGTAGATCAAGCCGGCGTAACGGGTGAGGTTACGGGTGACCTTGTAGTCGCCATCGCCATCCCGGTTATCGTAGTCGTACCAGTCCAGGCGCCCGCCGAGGATCAGCTTCAACGGGTCGGCCAGGCTCAGGCGTGTGGTGAGGTAGACGCCATCCTGAGTGGTCACTTCGCGCTGGTTGTTGGTGTGGACGAAGTCCGGTTTACCCGCATTGAACGGCCAGTTGGTGTCGTACGGGCTGTAGTTGTGGGTGGTCATGTCGTAGATGCGCTTGCTGGCGCCCACCACCAGTTCATGGCTGCGTCCGAACGCCTCGAAGGGCCCGCTGGCGAATGCGTCTACTCCGGCCTGGTTTTCATCGAAGTCGGCCTGGTAGACCGTGCGGGCCAGTGTGTTGTTGACCCAGCGCGATTGGTAAGAGCCGGAGAACAACGCGTTCTGTTCGGAGTAGTTGGCGTTGACCTGAAGGTTCCAGTCATTGGCCAGGCGATGACGGACTTCGGCGAATACGGTGTTGATCTCCTGATCCTTGTTCTCCCAATCCGTCCCCGGATTGTAGGAACGTGGCAGGTCCAGATGATGGCCGTCCTGGCCGATCATCGAAGAGCCCCAGAAGTAATTGGTCTTGTCCTTCTGATGGGAAAATCCCAGGGTCAGGGTGGTGTCTTCGCTCAGGTCCGCTTCGGTGACCGCATAGAACAGGCCATGATCCTCCTCGACATTGTCGATGAAGCTGTTGGCGGCCTGGTTAGAGGTCACGACCCGGCCGCGCAGCGTGCCACTGTCGTTGAGCGGGCTGGAGGCATCGACCTCGCCGCGGTAGTCGTCCCAGCTGCCGGCCGCACCGGTCAGGGTGACTTTCTGCTCGGCCAATGGCCGCTTGCGGATCAGGTTGATGGCGGCCGAAGGGTTGCCTGCACCTGTCACCAGGCCGGTGGCACCGCGCACCACCTCGACTCGATCGAACATGGCCAAGTTAGGCTGGGCGCCAACGTTAACGCCGTTGTAGCCACTCGGGATGCCGTCATACATCAAGTTGTCGATTTCAAAACCGCGTGCCTTGTAGATCTGCCGACCAGGACCAGAGGAAAAGTCCAGGAACAAACCGGGCGTCGCCTTGACCACGTCGTTGATGTCGGTCATCACCTGGTCATCCATGCGCTGGCGCGTAATGACGGTGATGGCTTGTGGGGTTTCACGCATCGTCAGCGGGAGTTTGGTCGCGGTCGACATCGCGCCGGTGGTGTAGGACTCGGTGCCTTCCGTGGTACTCCCCAGTTGGCCGCTCCCGGAGACCTCGGTTGCGTCTAGTTCCAGGGTGGCGGGTGGGGTGGTGCTGTTGTCATCGGCAAAGGCTGGGGCGAGGGTGGCCATGCAAATTGCCATGGCCAGAAGATTGCGGGCAGGGGTGAAGTGACGTGGCGAGGTGGCACAAGTCGACATGGATAGATCCTTAGATGCTAATGCTTGTGAGAGTAATTCGCATTAAGTATCACAGGATTCATCTAAGCGATAAAGTTTGTTGCGGTTGGAGTAGGCGGTGCGCAGGGTGCACCGCCACCGTACAGTCATCCACGATGGCCGTCGTACCCCGCACAAACTTGAAGGCTAGTTGCCCCGGCCACCACCAAACGACCATTCATCGCTGGCCGTAGTGGTGATCACCACCATTACATCCTCCGCGTCGAGACCTGGAGCTCGCCTCAGTTTCTCGACCAGGTCGCGGTAGAAACGCTGTTTCGTCTCGACGCTTCGAGGGCGGCCAGCGGTAATCGTGATCAGCACAAAGTCATGGCTACGCGGCCCACCCAGGTAGTCGGGATCAAATATCAACTCGCCCACTTCATGTTGGTGGATGACCTGGAAGCGATCGGTCTTCGGCACCTCGAAGCTATCAACCAAGGCATCGTGCAGCCCTTGGGACAATGCTTGTAGATACTCGGCCGACTTCCCCCGGTGCAGTGAAATACGTGAAAACGGCATAACAGTTATTCCCATGGCTAAAGCGACAGGGGGGAAAACTATCAAGTCGCGATAGTTCCGAATATCAGATTTAATAGAGGAGATCATCCCAAATTAGTGGACTATTCAATGCGCCGTCCGACCTTCGATCTTGATGTATTGCGTACTTTCGTCACCGGCGTGGAGTTCAACAGCTTTGCCAAAGCGGCGGATCGTCTCGGTCGATCGACTTCTGCCGTGAGCGCTCAATTGAAGAAACTTGAGGAGCAGATCGGTACTCCGGTACTGGCCAAATCCGGTCGAGGGTTAGTCTTGACGCCCGCAGGTGAATCACTGCTCAGTCATGCCCGTCGGTTGCTGGAACTGAACGACGGCATTTTCCAGACCCTGCATGAAAGCCAAACCGCGGGGACAATTCGCCTCGGGCTTCAAGAAGACTTTGGGGAACATTTACTGAGCGAGATCCTTCGACGCTTCGTCCAGACTTACCCGATGGTGATTCTCGAGGTCAGGATCGCGCGTAACGCCGAACTGCTTGCGTTGGTCGAAAGTGCTGGCCTGGACTTGGCCCTGACATGGGACACAGGGCATATGTCGCCCTATGCCACGCGGCTGGGCGAAACGCAGATGCACTGGATCGGGGCTCGTGACATGCCGTCACTTACCCGCCTTGTTGACTCACCGCTGCCATTGATCATGTTCGACGCGCCTTGCGTATTGCGTAGCGCTGCCACACAGGCACTGGATGCCGCGAAAATTCCCTGGCGAATCGCCCTGACCAGCCCCAGCGTCGCGAGTATCTGGGCGGCCGTCGCCGCCGGTTTGGGCTTGACGCTGCGAACTCGCATTGGGCTGCCGAGTCATCTCGCTGTCGTTTCCGGCTTGCCGGCCGTACCAAGCCTTGGCTATGTGCTTCACAGCAGTGGAGAAGACCCGACGCCCGCCATCCGGCAACTGGCCGCGTTGATCAAAACGAGCCTGCAAGAGCACACGTTCGGTTTTGCGGTTGCGCAGTAGTGGGAGGTGTCAGATTGGGATTTTGATACATAGGTCAAAAAGCAGGGATACGTTTTTACACAGCCTGGGTCTACAACGGCCTGTCGCGAAGGCCGGCAATCGACCCTTTGTCGCCTTCCAACGGATCACACCTTTCAGGGTCTTTACTTCCAGTTAGGCCCTGTAAGTAAAGTTGGGAGCGCGCGATGAGCAACGAACAGGTGGCGCCTGAGACGAAAGGGGTAACGGTGACGTTACTGTCAACGATTGACCTGGGGCCTGAGATCGAGGGTATGGCCGGGCGCCAACTCAGGATGCGCAGGGTGACCATCGAGCCTGGAGGCGTCTTCGGGCCGATTCACAACCATGTCGACAGACCAGGCACCGTCTACATTCTGCAAGGAACGATCACTGACCATCGAAATGGCGTCGCCACGGATTACGGGCCGGGAGTGGGCTGGCCCGAGGACAGGAACACCACGCACTGGCTTGAGAACAGAGGCACGATTGCGGCGGTGGAGATCTCGGTCGATATTGTCAGGCAAGGTTAAGTTCGTTGACTTTACTTGAACTGAGCAACCAGCCAATCCTTCAAATGCCCACACGCCGGATCTTCTGCCTTCTTCTCATCGATCATCAGGTGCTGATAAAGCTGTCTGCCAGGTTCCTGGCTTGCTGAGTCGCGGCCTCACGTGCGTGCCGATCGACGTCTTCTCCCAGGATGGTTTTCTCCACAATCACCGAATGCACATCCGTGATGCCGATAAATTTCAGCCAGGCTTCCACGTAGGGTTTCTGGAAGTCGAAGCGCTCCGCCGGTGTGATCGACTGCGCCGAAAAATCCAGGCCGCGGGCGTACATCACCACGGCGAGTTTATTGTGCAGCATGCCTTCCAGACCGCGTTGCGGGTCAACGCTGAACAGGATGTCTTTCTGCGATACCAGATCGATGAAGTGCTTGAGTTTGTACGGGATGCTGAAATTCCACAGCGGTACGGACATCACGAGTACATCCGCGCGGTGCAGGTGACTTGCCAACGCTTCTAACGTGTTCCAGGCCTCTTGTTGTGTGGTAGTCAACGGCGTGCCATTGAGCCCGGCGTATTTAGCCTCCATGGCCAGATCATCGAATTCCGGCAGGGCCATGTTCCAGAGGTCGAGGGTGATGATTTCGGTGTCCGGGGTGTTTGCTTGATAACGCGCAATGAAGCTGCGCGCGACTTCAAGGGAAGCCGAGCGGTGCTTGCGTGGAGAACACTGAATATGGAGAAGAGTCGTCATGACACACCTTGAATGAGGGGAAGGCAGGGCAGGTGGGAGCATTGCAACATAGTTGTAATTGAAATATAAATCGTAAATTAAAGCTCAATTGATCACGTATAAAACTATGTTCGATGCTCTGCTGCTCAAGACATTGGTCACGGTTGTCGATGAAGACGGCTTCAGCCGCGCCGCCCAGAAGCTGCACCTGACGCAGTCTGCGGTCAGTGGCCACGTGCGGCGATTGGAAGAACAGATTGGTAAACCCCTGTTGACGCGCACCACCCGTTCCCAGCAACTGACGGCCGATGGCGAGCGCCTGGTCTCTTATGCGCGCACGATCCTCGCGCTCAACCGTGATGCCTGGACAGACCTGACACGCACGCCGTTTCACGGACGGCTGCGAATCGGAGTGTCCGAAGATTTTGTCGAGGCTCGATTACTGCGCACTGTTCAGGATTTCGCCGCGCAGTACCCCGGAATGGAGATCGAGGTGCAGGTGAACATTCCGGGGACGTTACTGGCGCTGATGAAGCAAGGGCATCTGGAGGTGGTCATCGGTTCGCTGTGCGAAACCAGCGAAGCGGGGCTGTTGCTATGGCAAGAACCGCTGGTGTGGGCCTGGTCGGCGCAACCCGTTGCGCGGTTACCCACGCCGTTGCCGCTGGCCCTGTTCCCCGAGCCGTGCCCTTATCGCGAGGCCGCGCTGACAAGGCTGGCGCAGGCGGGGATCGCCCAACGCACAGTGATGTTGTGCAGCAGCACGGCCGGGTTACGGGCGTCGGCCTTGGCAGGCTTCGCGGTAGCGCCCATGCCACTGAGTCAGTTGGGGCAAGGATTGGCGGTCATTGGGGTAGAACATGGGTTGCCGAATTTGCCGGATGCGCAATGTCGGCTGTTCACCTCGCCCGATGCGGATCAGACGATTGTGGCAGCGGTCACTCAGCTCATGCTGGAGTATTGCGCCAAGCGCAGGGCTTGATTGTCATTTCAAAGGGGCTGCTTGAGCGCCTCAATGGCGACTAACAGTCCCCCTCACATCATCCTCACACCACTGCAGCTGCAATCGCTCTGGAGCGCCAGGCAAAAGCCAACACCATCAGCAAACCCAACCCCGCCATTGCCGCCCCGGCCAGGGAGATCGCCGGATAACCCAGCCCGGCATTGATCACCGCACCCCCGAGCGCCGCACCAATCGCGTTACCGAGGTTGAAGGCGCCGATGTTCACCGCCGAGGCCAGGTTGGGCGCGTCCTTGGCCGCTTCCATGACGCGCATCTGCAACGGCGGCACCAGGGCGAAGCTGGCGATACCCCATATCAGGATCGCCACGGCGGCCGGCAGCGGCCAACGCATCAGTACGGTGAACCCCAGCAAGACAAGAATCAGCACGCTCAGTGAAACGATCAGGGTGCGGTCTATCGAGCGGTCGGCGGCCTTGCCGCCCCACATGTTGCCCAGCGTCAACCCCACACCGAACAGCACCAGCATGGCCGTGATGTAGGCGGTGGACGCATGGGTCTCGCTGCTGAGGATCGGCGCGATGTAGGTGAAGACGGTAAACATGGCACCCGAGCCGACGACGGTCAGGGCCAACGCTCCCAGCACCGGTCCGCGGCCCAGTACCCGAATTTCGGCCAGTACACCGACGCCTTGCGGCGCCGGCAGGTTGGGCAGGGCGAACCACAACGCGGCCATGGTCGCCACGCCTAGGCCGGTAATACCCCAGAAAGCGGTGCGCCAGCCGAACAGTTCGCCAAACCAGGCGGCCAGCGGCACGCCGCCGATGGTCGCCAGGGTCAGACCCATGAACATGGCCGCGACCGCCCCGGCACGCTTCTCTGGGGCGACCACACTGGCGGCTACGATGGAACCAACGCCAAAGAACGCACCGTGGTTCAGTGAGGTCACCACCCTGGCGACCATGAGGCTGTAGTAATCGGTAGCCAAGGCTGACATCAGATTACCCAGGGTGAAAATCGCCATGAGTCCGATCAGCAGATAGCGCCGGGGAATCCTGCCGGTGGTCAGGGTCATCAGCGGCGCGCCAAGCAGCACGCCCAGGGCGTAAGCACTGACCAACAGACCCGCAGCGGGAATGGAAACGCCGAGATCCGCAGCGATGCCCGGCAACATGCCCATGGGGGCGAACTCGGTAACGCCGATGCCAAAGGCACCAATGGCGAGTGCGACAAGTGGTGGATTGATACGCATGGAAGGCTCCTTATCTATGCCGCCAATGCTACGATCCAACTTTTCCAGGCGGTAGATAGCATTTTTGGCAATCACCTTTGCGTAAGAGGCACAAATGGACTTTAACGGCAGGTCCGGTGAAATGAGCGTGTTCGCCACCGTGGCGCAAGAAGGCAGCCTTTCAGCCGCCGCGCGTGCATTGGGACTGACACCCTCGGCGGTCAGTCGGATCATCGCGCGTACCGAACAACGCCTTGGCACCCGCCTGCTGCTGCGCACCACCCGAGCGATCACCTTCACCGCCGAGGGTGAGGCGTTCCTGCGCGGCGCACGGCGTATCCTGGCCGACATGGCCGAGGTCGAAGAAGCTATCGCCGACCAGGGCGTACCCAAGGGCCGTTTGCGGGTCAGCGCCGCCCTTGGCCATGGGCGGCTGGCCATCGTTCCCTTGGTGGCAGCGTTCAGCGCCCGCTACCCGAACATCGTCGTCGACCTCACCCTCGGCGACGAAGTGGTCGACATTCTCGGCGGCCAGGCCGACGTAGCGGTACGCTTTGGCCATCTGCCCGACAGCCCGCTGACCGCGCGCAGGATCGGCGACACCGGCCAGGTAGTGGTGGCATCGCCCGACTATCTGCGGCGCCACGGCACCCCCGAGGAACCGGAAGACCTGCTCCGGCACAACTGCCTACGCTTCAACTTCCGACGTGCCGAACCCAACTGGCCGTTCATCCGCGACGGACGAGAGTTCTCCCTGAAGGTCAGCGGCAACATCGAATGCAGCAGTGGTGAAGCGCTGGCACAACTTGCGCGAGTAGGTGCCGGCATTGCGCGTATCGGCGAGTTCACCGTGAGCGAGGACCTGCAGCGCGGCGACCTGATACCGCTGCTGGAAGCCTGGAACCCCGGCGACCGGGAACCGATTCATGCGGTGTTCGTAGGGGGCTCGGCAATGCCGGCGCGGGTGCGGTTGTTTGTGGATTTCTTGGTGGAGCATCATCGGATGTAAGCGGTGGACCGTTGCTAGGTTGTAAGCATGTCCAGGAGTCCTTCCAATGTTTTAATGGAACGCTCCGCTGGCGTTATGCTCGCTGGCCATGGATGGAATCCACTCAACCAGACGGCAAGCATTCCGGCTGCTGTAGCACCCAGGTAATCGTTCTGTGGGTGATCACCGACAAACCAGCAATGCTCAGGACGAACTCCCAACGCCTGCGCTCCCAGATGGAATATCTCAGGCGTCGGTTTCGCAATGCCGCACGCCTCGGAGCAAATCATCGTTTCAATTGTTTCGCCGAAAGGTAGTGCCTCCAAGGTCTGCCGTCGCGAATGCTCGGCGCCGTTGGAGATGACGCCCATGCCAATACCCTTGCGATGAAGCGCTTGAACCATCGCGCTAGCGCCTGGCATTTCAACCGCAGCGCTCGGGAAGTGATTCATCCAGTGTGTAATTAATCGCTTGGGATCGACTGGCCCAGTCCACTTCAGCTCCTGGGCTAGCGTGTACCCAATCGCCTCGCGGATGGAAGAATATTCCGATCCCGGTTGTAGATATCCACCGTTGTCGATGCGCGCGATCAGATGAGAGATCTGACGGCTGTCTGCCTCAGCGATTTCAATCTTGAACTCATGCAGAAATCGCTCAGCGTAGCGGTCAATGCTGAGCGCGCGATGGGTGAGTGTGTTGTCCAGATCGAACAGAATAGCTTTCGGTGCCAAGTTCCCTCCCAGCGATCACGATGCATTGGCTAACTTGATTACAGACAGACTTTCGCTTGAAGAGCCTTTTTGAAACAGCAGAACGCGATCTGCCGGATGCGATAAGGGCCCTTAGGGTTTGTCTGAAAAGTCAGTCCGCAAGCATCTCTCGATGCAGGCCAGTGTGGCCATGGCTTTAAAGCTGCTGGCCAGTTTGTCGTAACGCGTACAGATCCGACGTTTTTCTTTGGGCCAACTGAACAGTCGCTCAATAACGTTCTCGCCGGGTGAGAGCATTATGGCCAGCGGGAAGCCATGGGTGTCGCAGGCGAGGTATATTTTGGTGGTCAGTCCGCTGGGTGATCGCGATGACTCTCCCCCTACCGTCCAGTGAATCCATCCATAGGCCCATCCATTTCGAGGGGCTCGTCACTAGAAAAGCTGCCCGAGCGTGCAGATGCTGCACGGGCATGAACCAACAAGGTGAGTCGCAGGGCCACGATGTTGCTCCGGCAATGGATTTTAACGCTCGAATACTGGATACCTTGAGGCACCAATCAGGAGGGCTATCCCCATACCCTGCGGTTTCAGCTGGCTGAAGGATAAGCCATTCCTACTGCCTTTCTCGATAGTGGCGAATAGGCAGTGCATACTGTCTGCCCCACAACTGCCACACCGGCCTTCAGCAGAAGCTCATTGCGTTTTCCAGCAATCAGTCCAGCTCAGGCAACGCCTGTAATTCCCGGTTGCAGTTAGAGTCCACAGGGTCGTTGAAGGTGGCAGGGGTAATCCGGCGCCGGTCTATCGTCAAGTCAAATACGTCGAAGCGATTGTAATAACCGGCGATGTCATGAAACTGCTTCGGCTCCACGCATTCGTTCAAATCGAAAGTGGCGTACGCCAGGCCTTCCTCGTTCTGCAACAGGTCGCCAATGGAGGCCCCCGCCGGGTCGAGAAATTGCGTAGCGGCACGTGGACTGTTGCGCAGCACTTCGATGGCTTGCTCATCACTGCTGGCCGAGAGCATGTCGAGCATCGAGTCATCCATGAAGCCTGCATTCAAGATGCCGAATACCTTGGCTTCAAAGCACTGCGCCCCTGCGCGAATTCTGTTGGCCGCGAGGTTGTCGAAATTCTGGCCGCCGGGTTTGCGCGTCGGCCAGATCGCCGGCCAGGCGGAGATGTGGATCTGCTCGCCTTGCGCCGCCAAGCTGTACTTGGCCAGGGGGTTGGTGTTTTCGCCACAGATCAGGGTGCCTATTTTGCCGATGCGGGTATCGGACACACGCAGGCCGTGACCATCGCCGGGTGCCCACACCATCTTTTCATAGAAGGTAGGCACCAGTTTGCGATGGTGGTTGAGCACGGTGCCTTGTTCGCTGATCAGTACGTTCGAGTTCCAGATGCAGCCGACACTGGCCGGCGTCGCTTCACTGAACCCCAAGGAAACGAGGATGCCATGGCGCCGTGCGGCGGAGCGGATGGCGGTGATCTCCGGGCCGTCAATCATCACGCTGTTCTCGACCATCAGCTTGAACCAATCATGGTTATAGATGGGCGCCCACAGCGCCGCCCAGACCGGAAAACCTGGGATGAAGGACTCCGGAAACACCACCAGTTCGGCGCCATTGGCGGCCGCTTCGGCAATGAAGGAACAGGCCTTGTCTACGCAGGCGGCCTTGTTCATATACACGGACGCGGCGTGGGCGGCGGCGACTTTTACAGTAGGCAGGGACATGATGGAAACCTTGACGAATTAGTGTTGAGCCGCTTGTGCGACGCCCAGGCCGGTCTCGCGGCGCACGGAAAACTCCACCCAGCGCGACAGCGACAGCTGGCTGGGGAACAGCAGCGAAAACAGAATGACCAGGGCAAAGCCGAGCGGGATAGAGATCAACCCCGGGTTGCGCAGCTGCACCCATGGCTCACGCAGGCCGATGAGGCTGGTGGCCGAGTCCGGGATCAGGCTGGCGGTTGCCTGTTGCTTGGTCACATCGCTGAGTAATTGCTCGCGCTCCGTGGCGGTGGCAACCAATGCGCCCTTGTCGATCAATTCGATTTTGGCTTGGGATTTAGCGGCTGCGGCCAGCGCCACCTGTTTTTGCTGCAGCGGGTAGCTCATATTCGGCGACACCAGCACCAGGCCGATGGACAGCACCGTGCCGCCCAGCAAGCCCGCGATCACGCCAGCGGTGCTGCAGCGGCGCCAGTACAGGGTCAGCAGCAGTGCCGGAAGGTTGGCCGACGCGGCGACCGCATAGCCCAGCCCGACCAGTTGCGCGACGTTCTGGCCCTTGGCCGAAATGCCCACGCAGATGGCGATGACGGCGATCGCCAATGTCGCCAGGCGGGCTGCGGTGGCCTGCTCGCCCTCGGTGGCCTTGCCCTGGCGCACGGCGCCTACATACACGTCATGGGCGAGTGTGGAGGCTGCTGCCAGCGTCAGCCCGGCGACCACTGCGACTATGGTTGCGAAGGACACGGCCGCGACGAACGCGAGCATCAGGTTGCCGAGCAGGCTATCGGCGCCACCGCCCAGGAACTGGGCCAGCATCGGGGCGGCGAGGTTGCCGCCCTTGTCCATGGTGGTAATCGCGAAGGGCCCCAGGTGGAGCGCGGCGGAGAAACCGATGACGATGATGAACAGATGGCACAGGCCGATCAGCAGCATGGCGGTCAGCGCCGAAGTACGGGCACTTTGTGCGTCGCGCACGGTAAAGAAGCGCATCAGGATATGGGGCATGGCCGCCGTGCCGAGCACCAGCGCCAGGCTCAGGGAGATCTGTTCCAGCGGATTCTTCAGGTACAGCCCAGGCTCCATGAAGCGTTGCCCGGCTTGTTCCGCCGAGAGTTGGGACACGCCGTTGAGCAAGGTGCCGAGCACGTGTTTCTGCACGGCCGAGCTGCCTACCAGGTCGCTGAAAAAGGCACTGATGTTGAAGCCATAAGGGGCCCAGCTCAGTACCACCAACAGGAAGCAGAAGGCAATCAGCAAGGTGGCTTTGAGGATCTGCACCGAGGTGGTGGCACGCATGCCGCCAAACAGCACGTAGACCAGCATCAGCACGCCCACCGACACCACCGATATTTCGAATGGGATACCGATAAGTGCAGCGATGATCACGGCGCCGCCAACGATCTGCGGCACCATATAAAAGAGCGCGACCAATACACTGGAAATCGCTACTGCGAACTTCGAGGCGCGGAAGTTATTACGAAACGCCAACACATCGCCCAAGGTATATTTACCCAAGTTGCGGCAAGGCTCGGCGATCAGTAGTAGCACCGGTATGAAAGATACAAAGAAGCCGATGACGTAGGTTATACCGTCCAACCCATAGATGGCGATAAGGCCGGAGACCCCTAGAAATGCGGCTGCTGACAGGTAATCACCGGCAATGGCGAGGCCGTTGATCCGGCCGGACAATGCACCGCCCGCGGTATAGAAATCCTTCACCGAACTGTTCTTGCGCGCGGCCCAGAAGGTAATCCCAAGGGTGATCAGGAACAGCGCGGCAAACACGCCGAAGGTCAGTGGCCGGTTGGCTTCGGAGACCAGCGTGGCGGCGTTGCCCTGGCTGGCCGTGAGCAAGGCGGCCAGCCCCATGCAGGCTTTGAATGCTGTCGAGCCGCGCAGGGTGGCCAAGCGGTTAGTGCGGTTGGTTTGGGTCATGATTGACGCTCACGGAAGCTTCGGAAACCAGGGCGACGGACATCGCGTCGATGTTCTTCAAGCGGCAGGCATAAAAAATGGCAATCGCAGCACCGAAGAAATATTGCCCGACCAGATACACCAGGCCAACATTGATGGCGCCATAAATCTTATAAGAAAGAAATTCGGGGAAGTATGCAGAGAACAATGGAATGGCGAAGTACACCACCATGCTGATCAGCATCAGCGTGGAGACCAGCCGGCGCCGTCGTTTAACCAGTATTGCAAAGTTTGGGTGCTCGAAAATGGCACTCCAGATGGAGTCTTGTTTCATTGAGTGCGCCTCGGTCGGGTAGGTGGCGAACTCAGTTTAAAGTACGGGCCCAGACTGCCAAGCCGTAATGCAACAACGCCTATTGCAAAGCTGCATCGCCGAAACGGTGCTTGAAATGAAGAAGTGCTGCGATATGGTGCAAAAGTGCGCAATTATCAACTTTGAATGTCGCGTGGTATTAGTTGATGGTGAATAACTCGTCGTTACGAAACAGCCGCGACAGGTGCTCCAGCATGGTTTTGATTCGCGGCACATAACGCAGGTCCTGATGGACGCTCAGCCATAGATCGCGGGTGACCTTGGGCCCATTCAGCGGGATTTTCCGCAGACCAAAGCGTTCGGCATGGGCAAAGGAGGGCAGCATTACCAGCCCTGCGCCGGCGCTGGCGGCAAACATCTGCGCGAGCATGCTGTTGGAATGGAATACCAGTTTAGGCGTTGAAATTAGTTCATCGAGCCATTTGACCGCCTCGATCTGCACCAACTCTTCGATGTAGCCGACGAACAAGTGGTTCTCCAATGTCTGCAGCGAAGGGGTGCCGTGAGATAGCAAGTAGTCGTCGCTACCGTACAGGTTCAATTCGAACTGCCCGACTCGTTCGGTGTGAAAGCCCTGGCCCGAGGGTTCGAAGAAGCCCAGGAAGATATCTGCCTCGCGCCGGGTCACCTGCAATTGGTGGGTCGAAGTGACCAACTCCAGGGTGACGTTGGGGTGCAGCAATTGCAGCTTTGGCACCTGCTGGGTCAGGTAGAGCGAGGCCAGGCCTTCCATGGTACCGACCCGGACCCTGCCGGAAACCGTGTTGGTGCCCGAGGACAACTGCTCAAGCAGCCCGGAAAAACCGTTGCCCATCACTTCCACCTGCGCCAGCAAGCGAGCGCCTTGGTCATTCAACTGCAAGCCGGAACTGCTGCGCTCGAATACGCTAAAGCCAAGGGCGTATTCCAGCTGGTTGATCCGGCGGCTTACCGTCGACTGGTCGATCTTCAGCTGTTTTCCCGCTCGGGAGAGGTTCTGGCACCTGGCGACGTGCATGAAGATCCGCAGATCATCCCAACTCAGATTGTCCGGCTTCATGGCGTGCTCGTTGGCTGATGGAAGGGCTCATTCTAAGCGGTAACGTAGCCAGCCTTAGCCATCCGCACACGTACGGCGCTGCCGATTTGAAAGATTACTCTGCAGTTTTCGGAAATGAATATGGCACAAATGAGTGCAGGCGACCTAGGGCTTGTATGAAAAGTCAGCCCGCAAACATCTCTCGATGCAGGCCAGTGTGACCATGGCTTTAAAGCTGCTGGCAAGTTTGTCGTAACGCGTACAGAGCCGACGTTTTTCCTTGAGCCAGCTGAACAACCGCTCAATAACGTTGCGTTTTTTGTACTGAGACCCGTCACACAAACGCGGCAGGCCTGGTCGAGGCTTTTAGTCAAAGCGACTTTCAGACAAACCCTAGTCCGTCCTGAGAAGCTATGCTGCCCGTCCTTTGGGTGAGCCGGCGAAACAGAGTGACCCGTCTTCTCACCTGCTACACCGGAGCACGCTCGCCTAGGTCAGATTCAACCCGCCGTCTGAGAGGAGTATCTCGCCGGTCAAGTAGTCCGACTCGACCAGCATTACAACAGCTTTTGCGATGTCGTCTGGGCTAGCGGCCCTGCGCATAGGTGCGCGAGTTCGCCACAACTCTTGGGCATCTGTCCATTCTGCGGTCAGAGGCGTGTCGACCAAGCCAGGCGCCACAGCGTTTACGCGAATTTCTGGCCCCAGCGATACCGCGAGCAAGCGGGTCATGTGATTAAGCGCAGCTTTGCTTACCGCATAGGGAATCGATGCGCCCTTAGGACGGATGCCGGCATGGGAACTGATGTTTACGACGCAACCGGCTCGACGGTAACGGGCGGCATCGCGCAATGCCGACTCGGCCAATGCGACCAGGTGGAACGGCGCCACGACATTAACCTCGTTAAGTTCGTGCCATACCGTCGAGTTGGCCGAGGCAAGGTCGCTGTGCGGAATGACTCTGCTAATACCGGCATTATTGACCAATACGTCGAGCTGCCCCCACGCAGCGATCGCCTCGTTAATAAGCCTGACCCTGTCAGCTTCGAAAGCAAGATCGGCTTGCACGTAAATAGCCTGCTTCATTTCGGCAACCATAGCGCGTCCCGTATCAGCAGAATTTCGCGAATGGAGCACCACCGCATAGCCTGCCCGGCTTAGTACACGCGCAATGGCTGCGCCGATACCGGAAGTGGATCCTGTCACCAACGCGACGCGTAATACGTTATCGATCGTCGGATCGGGTTTCATATGGATATCTCGAATGGGTTGCTAGAAAGCCATCACCGTAGCACCAAGCAGGCAACGTCGGCGTCAGGCGGTCACGATAGGCAGTTATCCATTTTCAAATCAGGTTGGCGCTTATTCTGTGGCGCAAAGCTACGCTTGTTATTGAGCCGTCCGGAAAAGGGAACGGATTTATTTGCTTGAAAACAGTTCCGGTCCCTTATTGGTCAATACCTCAGCCCGGAAGAGCCTGGGCGAGCGCCACGCCGGCAAGCTGTGCGGTGGCCAACAGACGGTCCAAGCTTTGTCCGTGACGCGCGCTGGCCGAAAGGCCAGCCATCGTGGTGCTGACGAAATCCGCTAGCCGGTCGGCCTCAAGTGGGTAACGCTCGGCAATGGCGTTTCTAATCACCTCTTGCGCAGCGACATGGAAGGCGCAAGCGGCCTCACGCGCCTCCACGTCGTTGCTTCGAGTGCCCTCCAGAACCATACAGCCAGTGGCTGAAGGATCGGCAGCGTAGGCGCGCGCGGCCTGCTCCAACACCTGCGCAAGCGAGACAGCGAGCGGCCGGTTTGCCCCGAGTATCTGTAATAACGGGACGGCCCCAGTCTGGGCATACCGATCAAGGACCCTCTTGTACAACTGGGCCTTGCTGCCAAATGCCGCATAAAAGCTGGGCGGATTGATGCCGAATGCTGTCGTGAGATCTGCAACGCTTACGTCGTCGTAGCCTTTGGCATGGAACAAGCGCTGGGCGGTGGCTACTGCCTGATCCGGATCGAACCGCCGAGGACGCCCACGCACTGACTTATTTGTAGTCACTATTACAAAATCCTTTGACAGGGAGGTTCTGGATAATTGTATCATGCGCTACATTAATCAGGAGGGTACGTTCATGTCGGATTTCAAGAATAAGTCGGTGTTGGTACTTGGCGGCAGCCGTGGAATTGGCGCGGCGATTGTCAGGCGCTTTGCTGCCGATGGCGCCAAGGTTGCTTTTACTTACTCGGGTTCGCCGGAAGCGGCACATTCTCTGGCTACCGAAACCGGCACCAGTGCCTACTCAACGGACAGCGCCGACCGTGATGCAGTCATTACTCGTGTCCGCGACAGCGGTCCGTTGGACATACTGATCGTCAATTCTGGCATCGCCATCTTCGGCGACGCGCTAGAGCAGGACCCGGACGCGATTGATCGTCTGTTCCGCATCAATGTGCAAGCGCCTTACCATGCCTCGGTGGAAGCGGCGCGACAGATGCCCGCAGGCGGTCGGATTATCGTGATCGGTTCGGTGAACGGCGACCGCATGCCCATTCCCGGCATGGCGTCCTACGCCTTGAGTAAGTCCGCACTGCAAGGTATGGCGCGAGGGCTGTCCCGTGATTTCGGCCCGCGTGGAATTACGATCAATATCGTCCAGCCGGGGCCGATTGATACCGAAGCCAATCCAGCGAACGGTCCGATGAAAGACCTTATGCATAGCTTCATGGCGATCAAACGCCATGGCCGTTCTGAAGAGGTCGCGGGAATGGTGGCCTGGTTGGCCGGTCCGGAAGCGGGTTTTGTGACCGGAGCAATGCATACAATTGACGGTGCCTTCGGCGCTTGACACATAGCCGGGCAGGTTTTTCCACTGCCCGGCCCACGTCGGACTCGTGCACCACGTTAGCGTCAGGCGTTCATAACCTGCGGATAGTTTTGATAGCAGACATCAGGTGAGTTCTTCATGACTACCATCGGCATCATTGGGGCAGGCGAGGTCGGCAGCCAGATTGCCCGAGCAGCCATTGCGTGCGGCTATAACATCGTCATCGCCAATTCTCGCGGTCCGGACACCCTAGTAGATCTGATCAACGAATTGGGCCCGTTAGCGCGCGCGGAAACTGCGGCAGGTGCCGCGATGGCTGGCGAGGTCATCGTTGTCGCCGTCCCGCTGAAAAGGATCAACGACATACCGGTTGAGGAGCTTGCAGGTAAGATCGTGCTGGATACCAACAATTATATGGCTTGGCGTGACGGCGCTTTCGACCTCGTGGACACCGGCCAGAAAACCATTCACGAACTTCGCCAGGAGCATCTTCCCAAAGCCAAAGTAGTCAAGGCCTTTACGCATATTCAGGCCCCACGAATCACTACTTGGGGCAAGCCGGCCGGGTCACCAGATCGGCTAGCTCTAGCGGCCTCCAGCGACTTCCCAGAGGCAATCGAATTTGTGACCCGGCTCTATAATGAGTTTGGATTCGACACTGTCGATAATAGCCCGCTTAACGAATCTTGGCGCAGCGCTCCAGGTCAACCGGCCTGGAAGCAGGAGCGGCAGAGCAGGGCAGAGTTGAAAGCCAATCTACTATGCGCCCAACGTCCGAGCCTGCCAGCGAGGGGTTAATTTACGGGTGCGGTCTTGGGTGCGTTCGAAGCGGTGGCTAATTAGCAGCGATGTTCCAGATGGGCTGGTTTCGAGAGCGCTTGAAGAGGCTTGAAAAGCGCTTTTGCGCCGGGGGCAGGGGGCCAGTCGTCATCGTTTCATGGTCCGGTCCATTTATTTCTGCGCGCCGGTTGTTTCCAACGTTGAAGCGATAAGGTCGCGCGTAAGAAAATTCGGGAATCCCTCAGGGTCAAATGGCTTTTCGGCCGATTCTGTTGGATAAGTGGGGCTGCCCAACTGCCTGGACTTGTTGTATCCACTGAATGGGATACCTTGTTGACCCAGTTACTCACTGCTCAGGGAGAGCGCCATGCCTGTAGAAATCCAGCTTTCGGAAAATGCGACTGAAGCAGAGCGAATAGGAATTTTGACCCCATTGCTTGCCCATAACTTGGCCAACGGTGGAGACGACGCCTATGAGGTTTTTGCTCTATTGCTACGAGACGCTGACAGCAATGAAGTGATTGGCGGGCTGTACGGCAAGGTCTCTTATCGATGGCTGCTCATCGATCTTATCAGCGTTCCCGAGTCGATGCGTGGTCAGGGTATCGGAGAACGGCTAATGCGTATGGCTGAAGAAGTTGCGCAGAAAAAACATTGCATTGGTATCTGGCTGGAGACCTTCAGCTTTCAGGCTCCCGGGTTTTATCGAAAACTTGGCTACTCCGAATTCGGACGCCTGGCAGACTATCCACCGGGGCATACCCGGCTCTATTACCAGAAGTCGTTGTGCTGACCGCGTTTTGGATCTTGGGCCGATAACTGTGCTTCGTAGCGGGCAGCAATCGGCCAGTTTCTGCCAGCGAGCATGGGTTGTATCAGTATTCTTATGAATTACCGGTCAGCGCTATGGCCGCAGCCGTCACACCATGCGCAGCGAGGACAAGATCTGCTGCTCGTTCGGCGATGACGACGCACGGCGCCATCGTGTTGCCAACGGTAATTCGCGGCATGATCGAGGCATCAGCGATGCGCAGTTTATCGATGCCATACACACGCAGTTGATGGTCGACCACCGACATCGTATCTCGGCCCATTTTCGCGGTGCAGGATTGGTGCCAGTAAGTCACGGCAGAGTTGCGGATGAACTGCTCCATAGCGCGATGTTCTTTCGGCCCGGGCACAACTTCGCGTTTGACCAGCCCGTTGAAGGCTTCGCTGTTACCGAGGGCCCTGCACAGGTCGATCGACGCATACGCCGCTGTCATATCCTCGGGCGCGCTCAGCGAGTTCGGCTCAATGAGTGGGGCATCCAGTGGCCCGGCACCCGACAGGCGCAAGCGTCCTCGACTGGCAGGCCTGGCCAGTCCAGCGAACATTGTCCAGCCATGTTGTGGCGGCTCAATCGCGACCTCAGGCGGAGAGGGTACCGCAAACGCCAGCTGACACTGCAACAGGTCCGGGACCTCCAGGCGACTGTCGCTTTTCCAGTACAAGGTGGTTTCGCACCCGCTGCTACCGACTGCCTGGGGTTGCAGGTACTCCCACGTACAGCCAAAGGCGAGATGGTCCTGAAGATTCTGGCCCACGCCGGGAAGGTGATTGGTCGGTGCGATGCCGTGGTTTCGCAGTTCCTCTTCCGGGCCGATTCCCGATTGCATGAGCACCTTGGGTGTCTGCACCGCGCCCAAGGACAGGATGACCTCGGCTGCGGCATAGAAGCACTGCCGTTCGCCTGCGATCACCGCTTCGACACCGATAACCCGTGTACCGATAAGCAATACGCGGGTCACCAATGCCCCTGTCAGAACCGTCAAGTTCGGATAGTGCAACCGTGGCCGGATATAGGAGTCGTAAACGGATTCGCGCTTGCCCTGGTTGATGCGCAGGTCGGTAATAGCGATCCCGCCCGGGCCTTCCATCATCTCGCCATTGGGACTGTCGAATCTGGGGATACCCAGCCGGCTTGCCGCCTCCAGCGTTGCCCACGCGAGGGGTTGAGGCATGGCCGGCTGTTCGACATGCACGGGGCCACCTGAACCACGCCGAGTGGTATCAGGGCTGCCTTGCCAGTTCTCGATCCGGCGGTAGTAATTGAGTACCGAATCGTAGCCCCAGGCCGGGTCGCCGGACTCGGCAGCGAAATGGTCCCAATCGGAGCGGTGCCCGCGCGACCAGACCATCACATTGATGCTGGAGCCACCGCCGAGTCCCTTACCCATGCTCAGGGATAGTCGTCGACCGTTGAGGTGTGGGTTGGGTTGCCCCTCGAATGCCCAGTCGCGCTTTGAACCGAGGTTCATCGGCCATTGTGCCGGTTCGGCAACCTCGGGGCCCGAGTACCCCTCGCCAGCTTCAATCAGCAAGACGCGTGCGCTTTTCTGATCGGCAAGACGGGCTGCGACCACGCAGCCCGCCGTACCTGCACCGCACACAATGAAATCATAGTGTTGATCATGCAGATGATTCATGCGGACGCTCCGTATCGATGCAGCGATTGAATTTGCGGTTATCAGTGGCGTCATTTCCCTACGATCATTGTTCGCCAACGCTGTGCACTGCCTTAAGAATCACTGCGGCGACCTCGGCGGGCTGTGACTGCTGGGGAACATGGCTGGTGTGCACCTCTGCAAGGGTGGCACCGATACGCTTGGCGGCAGAGCGCTGGACGTCGGGGTGGATCATCCGGTCTTCTGTGGCAAGCAGATACCAGGACGGTTTGGCCTTCCAGGACGACACGGTCGTTTTATCTTCGAAGGCAGATGCCTTGATGGGACCTTGCGTGGCGGTCATGACGGCGGTCTGCGCTGCCGGGAGATCCTGGGCGAAGTCCTTGGCCATGCCTTCCGGCGTCAAATAGAGGAAACCGTTGCCGTCTGCCTTGATCTGACTGATGCCAGGGGGCGTGGGCGCACCTTTACCTTGTTCGCCGCTGGTTTGCCCGGCCTCTGGCGCGAAGGCGGCGACATACACCAGCGCGCTGACCTTCGGGTCGCTACCGGCCTCGGTAATCACAGTGCCGCCCCAAGAGTGCCCGACTAGAATCACCTTGCCCTGCTGGTTGCTCAACGCGCGGCGCGTAGCGGCAACATCGTCGGCAAGCGAGGTGAGCGGGTTTTGCACAACCGTAACGGCCACCCCTTGGGCTTGGAGCAGTGGCACCACTTTGGCCCAATCGGAGCCGTCGGCGAACGCGCCGTGTACGATCACCACGGAGGGCGTTGTATCCTGCGCGTGACTGGCGCTTGCGATGAAGGTACCGGCTAGGGCAAAGGCGACGGTAGCGATTTTCGATTTGAATGTTTTCATTGGATGAGCTCCTGTTCGGGAGTTCAAATTCTGCTGACTAGCCTGCGTTGTGGGCATCGGTCAATTATCCGACCCCGGGACATTTTTCATGGATAGAGTGTTGCAACTGGATATCTCCCTGGGCGGGGCACTGGCGACGATCGCCCAGGTCGGTGACCTCAGCATGGGACAACCACTCGGTCATTCCCGGCGTGTTGCCGCACTGGCGCGGATGCTGGCGCAGGCCCAGCACGGCGACGGTGAGCACCTGAGGGTAGCGGAACAGGTTGCCTTGCTGCGCTGGTCCGGTTGCACCGCCAATGCCGAAGGCTTTGCGGATCTGCTGGGCGACGACGTCGATGGCCGCCGCGCGATGCTCGATTTGACGCTGGGCAATGAGCAAATGAACGCGGTGCATCAGGCAACCCCGCTTGCCGTCGTGCACTGTGAGGTGTCTGGAGCAATCGCCAAAACCCTCCAGCTCGGTGCCGCCGTCGAGGCGGGCTTGTGTCGCGTGTTCGAAACCTACGACGGCACTGGCCGGCCGCTGGGCCTGACCCATGAGCACATTCCGGAGGTCGCCTATCAAGTAGTACTTGCAGGTGATCTGGATATTCTCAGTCGTGCACACGGCCTCGACGCGGCGCTGCGCTGGATCAGAGAGCAGTCGGATCGGCGCTATCCCGCGTCGCTAGTATCGTTGCTTCTGGGGAACGCAAAGGACTGGCTGGCGGATTTGGAAACGCTTTCGAAAACGGTTGACCACGCGCATGAGCAGCGTTGCGTCTCACTGACGTTGGTGGGAGACATCATCGACTTGAAGCTCCCGTGGTTGGCAGGGCATTCGCGGCAGGTAGCGCGTGTCGCCGTGGAAGCGGCGCGCCTGTGGGGGCTGCGTGAGCCCACTTTGACAGAAATTGGCAAGTCCGCGCTCATCTACGGTCTCGGCCGGGCAGCCGTTTCGAACCACCTTTGGAATACCGCAGGGAGGTTGCCATACGGCGCTGCGGAGCGGGTGCGCCTTGTCCCTTACTGGACGCAACAGGCGCTTAGACCTATCACTGAACTGGCCGTGCCCGCAGAGATTGCAACCCATGCCTATGAACGGCTCAACGGCAGTGGCTATTTTCGAGGCGTGGCGGGTGATGCGCTGTGTGCCGAGCATCGCCTGTTCGCCACATCGGTAGCCTGGGTCGCGCTAAGGGAAGCCAGGCCATGGCGATCGGCCCACGGCGAAGCGGATGCAGCCAGGCTACTCAAACAGGATGCTGGCAGTGGCTTGTTCGACAACGATGTTTGCGAAGCAGTAATTGCCGCCGCAGGTGGCGAGCGTCGGATGCGTCAACCGAAGGCTTCGGTACTCACGACTCGCGAGTGCCGCATCCTGCTGGAGATCAGCCGTGGCGCCAGCAACAAGCAGGTGGCGCGGCTGCTGGACATCAGTCCGAGCACGGTTCGCACGCACATGGAAAGCATCTTTCGCAAACTGGAATGCTCGACCCGGGCAGCCGCTACCTTGAAGGGACTGACACTGGGATTGATTGCCTGAGCCAGGTCCGGGTCAAGCCTGAATCATGCGAGCCCGTCCTGATCGGCTTGACTGGCGCGTGCCAGGTCGATGAATGCCTTGGCTGCCGCGCAGGGGTTGCGGCGGTTCGGGTAGTACAGGCACAGCTTGTCTCTGGGCGGTGTCCAGTCTTCGAGAGTCCGCACGAACTGTCCGGCGCGGATTTCCTCGTGAACGTCCTGCTCCATGAAAAAGCCGAGCCCCATGCCTTCCTGCACTGCCACTTTGACCACGCTGGATTCATCCAGCGTAAGCGGCCCGCTCACATCGAGACGAGTCACTTCTGCGTCCCGCTCGAAATGCCACGGGAAAATCGCCCCATTCGGTAGTCGAACGCGGATGCATCGATGCTGGAGCAGCTCGGATGGCGTTCGCGGTTTGCCGTGTTTTTCGAAGTACGCCGGCGAGCCGACCACAGCGTACCGTTGCGGCTGGCCGAGAGGGATCACAATCATGTCGTTCGGAACGAGGCTTGCTGAACGCACGCCGAAATCGAAGCCGTCAGCAACGATATCCACCAGACGGCCTTCGGTTACGAGGTCGATGTGTACTTTCGGATGATGCTGCAGGAACTCCATCACCAGTGGCAGGAGCGCCGATCGGGCAGCGCTGGCGAACGCATTGATACGCAGCGTGCCCGAGGGGCCGGCGTTATGCGATCGCACTGCATCGAGTGCAGCACGCAAATCCTGCAAGGCTGGCCCCACCTGCTCCAGAAATATCCTGCCCGCTTCGGTGATGGCCACGCTACGGGTAGTGCGATTGAACAGCCGCGATTCGAGGCGGGCTTCCAGTTGGGCAATGGTGTTGCTCAATGCGGTGGCGGAGACGTCGAGATCGATAGCGGCTTGCCGAAACGAACCCCTGCGTGCGACCGCTATGACAGCGTCCAGATCACTGAGGCCTAAACGATCTTGTGACATGGATTGTCCTGAATTTCGGGATTGGTCATAAGGGTTTGTCCCAGTTGAACAAACTATCCGTCAGGCAGCAAGATCGCTCCAGGAAATCTATCCAGGAGATCAGCAAATGAGCCTTCAGCGTGTCAGCGTTGTTGAGACGTACTTTGACATCGGCAGTGGAAGCGATTGGGTTACTGCTGAATGCTCGCCACCTCAAGCATGTGATGCATTGCTGAGGCTGGCCGCACACGGCGAGCACCAGATCCAGCAGCTTGGTGGGCTATTACTCACTGGGCGAGAGTGTCGCATCCTCAGGGAGATCAGCGTTGGCGCCAACAACAAGCAAGTGGCGAGGTTGCTGGAAATAAGTCCTAGCACCGTTCGCACGCACGTGGAAAGCATCTTCCGAAAGTTGGAATGCTCGACTCGAGCGGCCGCCACCTTCAAGGCAGCGAAACTGGGGTTGATCTCCTGATGCCCGGCCCGGATGGATGCCTCATTGCATCAGGTTCGCGTACAAAAGTGCACAAGATCGCTTCATACAACCAGATTCTGGAGAGCGAAAACATGACCCTTCAGCTTCCCGACGTCGTGCAGGCGTACTTTGCGGTCACCAATGGTGGCGATGCAGCGCAACTTGCGAGCTGCTTCTGCTCGGACGCCACGGTTTCGGATGAGAGAAAAACATACGAAGGAACAACTGCCATCGAAGCCTGGCAACAGGAGGCACGTAGAGCCTTTATCTATCAGGTCCAACCACTGCATGCCCTGCAAGGGCAGGGCAGACTGACTGTCATTGCGCGCCTTGTTGGGAATTTCCCCGGTAGCCCGGTTCAACTGAGTCACGTCTTCACGCTGGAGGGCGGTCGAATCCGTTCCCTGGAGATCACGCCATGCTGAATCTAGGTTTGACTGGCAAGCGGGTCCTCGTCACCGGTGGCACCAAAGGCATCGGCAAGGCTGTCGTCGAGTTGTTACTGGCCGAGGGCGCGAAGGTCATTACCTCGGCCAGGCAGGTGGACGTTGAAATGCCGGGCGCTATTCTGATTGCGGCTGATCTTTCGACCCGGGAAGGTTGTGACGTGCTGATCGCCGCGATCCAACAGCGGCTGGATGGCGTGGACATAATGATCCATGTCCTGGGTGGTTCGTCGGCACCCGGCGGTGGTTTTGCTGCACTGGACGAGGAACAGTGGCAACGAGAGCTCAGCCTGAACCTGTTGCCGGCGGTGCGTCTCGACCGCGCCTTGCTCCCGGGTATGCTGGAGCGCAAGGAAGGGGTCGTCATCCACGTCACCTCCATCCAGAGTCGGCTGCCACTGCCGCAAGCGACAACAGCTTATGCGGCGGCCAAGGCCGCGCTTTCGACGTACAGCAAAAGTTTATCGAAAGAGGTTTCGCCCAGAGGCATCCGCGTGGTTCGGGTTTCGCCGGGCTGGGTTGAAACCGAAGCGTCGGTCGCATTAGCCGAGCGACTCGCGCAGGAGGCAGGTACTGACTATCAAGGTGGTAAAGAGATCATCATGAAAGCACTTGGGGGTATCCCGCTCGGCCGTCCATCGACACCTTCCGAAGTTGCTGACCTGATCGGTTTCCTGGTTTCGCCGCGAGCGGCATCTATCACGGGAAGTGAGTTTGTGATCGACGGCGGAACAGTACCAACGGTTTAGCCATCTGTTTGCAGGAAGGCGCAAAATACAGCCCCAGCGGTCATCGTTTGGCCGCTTCTGGCCGAAAGCAACCCGTTACTTCGGATGGAGCTGACCACCTGCATAACGCTAAACGTGCTGTAATTTTTTCAAATTCTTGAGCCCTGGGGGTGGGCTGAGGTGTTAGCCCTTCAACGTGGGCTTTGTTGAATCGAGAGGCGTAATCGTTGCCACTCATTCCAGCAATCCTCGGCAACGATATCCGCATAGCCCCGCTCTTGTTCCATCGCCAGCGCGGTGGCAAAGGTGACTGCAATGCAGGTGGCTTGGTCTCGGATGTTGCAGACTTCGAGTTCGGTGAGTGGGGTGCCTTTTTTGGACTCGGCTGCTGTGAGTACAGCTGCAAGGGCGGGTACGAAAACCAGGCATAGGGGATCGGAGGACATTAGCTTCTTCCTTGGAGTGAATTGGACATTATTAACGGGACACGGGGGCAGGGGGGCGTCGTCATCGTTTCATGGTCCGGTCCATTTATTTCTGCGTGCCGGTTGTTTCCAACGTCGAAGCGATAAGGTCGCGCAGCCATATATGGGCAGGATCGCGATGCAGTCGCTCGGGCCATAACATCAGCATTTCAAACCCGGGAATGGCGAGCGGAGGTGCCTGGACGTGAAGCGCTGACTCATGTTTCACCAGCCGTTCCGGCACCACCGCAACCAAATCGCTGTGCACCAATGCCGAGACCAGCGAGTTGAAATTGGACACGGACAATACCACTCGCCGTTCCAGACCTTCAGCTGCCAGCGCATGGTCGGTACTGCCAACGAAGCCGGCGCCATCAGGTGACATGACAGCATGTTCAAGCGCGCAGAACGCTTTGAGCGACAGCCTGGTTGCCAGCGCGGGATGGCCGCGCCGCGCCGCCAGCACATAGCGTTCGTGAATCAAGGAACGCTGACGCAACCTGGGCGGCGCTTCATCGCGGGTGTGCAGCGCCAGATCGATAAGGCCGTTTTCCAGATCCTTGGCAAAGTCGACAGTCGGTTTATTCACAAGCGCCAACCGCGTGTGCGGCGCCAAGTGCCTGAGCCGCGAGAGCGACGGCCAGATCAAGGCAGTCGTCGCATAATCACTGGCAGCGATCTTCCACGTTTGATGGGACCGTCCGGGTTCAAAAGCGGCAACAGGACTCAGTGCGCTTTCCAGCGCGGCCAACGCGTCACGCAGGGGCCCCTGCAATTCGCGAGCACGCTCGGTGGGCGACATCCCTCGGGGGCCAGGCAGTAAAAGCGGATCATCAAGAAGATCCCTCAGCCTGCCCAGTTGCAGGCTGACGGTCGGTTGCGCGAGATTGAGCAAGCGCGCTGCCCGCGTCACATTTTGCTCCGCCAGCAAGGCGTCCAATGTGACCAGCAAATTAAGATCCAGACGGCGCAAGCTATTGTGCATGCAAATACCATGTGTTTCGGGAATTCATTTCTATCATAGCGGATGCATGCTTACGCTGAGGGACACATTCAACGCGGAGCCCCTCATGAAAATACTGCTGATCTACGCCCACCCCGAACCTCGTTCGCTCAATGGCGCGCTCAAGGATTTTGCAATCACTCACCTGGAAGCAGCAGGCCACGAGGTCGAAGTCTCAGATCTCTACAGCATGCGGTGGAAAGCGTCTCTCGATCCGGACGACGCCCCAGGTTATGACGCAGAAACGCCTTTCAACCCGGCACTTGAATCCCAGCGTGTATTTGCCGCTGACAGCCAACCGGCGGACATCCAGGCAGAGCAGGCCAAATTGCGCTGGGCCGATGCCGTCATCTTTCAATTTCCGCTGTGGTGGTTCTCGATGCCCGCGATTCTCAAGGGTTGGATCGAACGCGTCTACGCTTACGGGTTTGCCTATGGTGTCGGCGAACATAGCGAAAACCACTGGGGCGATCGCTACGGCGAAGGCAGCATGACAGGCAAGCGCGCCATGTTGGTGGTCACGATGGGCGGTTGGGAATCCCACTACAGTGGCCGAGGGGTGAACGGCGCGTTGGATGACCTGCTATTTCCTATCCAGCATGGGGTGCTTTTCTATCCTGGCTTCACGGTCCTGCCGGCCTTCTCAATCTATAAGACCAGCAAGATGGACGCCGCCCGGTTCCAATCCATTTGCACGGCTTATGCCGCTCGCTTGGATAGGCTCTTCAGTGATCAACCCTTGCCATTTCGTCGCCAGAACCACGGCGATTACGAAATCCCGGCGTTGACGCTCAAAGCGCATCTTGCATCGGGTCGTTGTGATCTTGGTATTCATATCAGTGACGGTGAGAGGGTTTGAGGTGAAACGCGTATTGGAGGCTTGAGCCCAAGGGCTTTGGTAGTCGGGTCGTGTGCCTCGGGATTGATCATTCTTGGAGGTCAGTAATGACGGTCCCGGCGATGCTCAGGGCGAATCCTTCTCCGAAGACACTGGCCCCCGTCTATGAGCGAGAGATTATCTTCCGCGTACTCCAAGGCCCCATGGCTGGATGTTGCGAGACATCGCCGCGCCGGATACCGCGATGGCCCGAATCAACCTGGCAATCCAATGAATCCGCCGCGACTTCGCCGAGCCCATTGGTGTTGAGCGATTGGCGCTATGCGCTTCAATGAGCGCCTCTGCATTCCATTGTCACTTCATAGTTGTCACCAACCTGAGCCTCTTGCAGTACCAGAAGCGGGTTCGTCTGCTCCAGGCCAGAACCCTGATGGTGGCGAATGCCAAAAGCGTCATGGCGGCTGCCTTTGAAGTGGGCTACGAGAGCGCGACGCAATTCAGCCGGGATTAGGCGCGAGTGTTTGGACTTCCGTCTGGACAGGGTGCTGGGAGGATACTTGGCAATATGAAGGTGGTTAGGGGCTAGTGGGTTGGCGGGTTGATGGGGGGATAGGGGATTTTCTTGATTGGCGCCTTTTGGCCGATTGCAGCCCTTCGTGAGAGGCAGCAATCGGCCAAAAGCAGACACTCAAATCGTCTACTAAACTGGGACGATGCAAAACCTGCACGCCCTAATGGAAAACGGTCACTGGCTTGATGTATTTCGGAGATACAGCTTGCTATAGATTTCAAAAATCAGCGGAGGACTTTCGTGCATCTTCACTCGTATCGTCTCAGAAATTTTCGACGTTTAAAGGATGCTCATATTGAGCTGGCTGACGATATTTCAATATTCGTAGGATCGAATAACAGCGGCAAAACGTCGGCAACTCAGGCAATCCATGCATTCGTGACGGGTGGAAGGGATCGTTTCAGCCTCTATGATTTCAGCTCCTCATGCTGGAAGAGTTTCGATGAAGCTGGAAATATCGACTTAGCCGGCGCACTACCTCGGGGGTTCTCGCTTCCAAGTATAGATCTTGATCTTTGGTTCGAGGTTGCAGCGCCAGACCTCTATCTAGTGATTCCCTTGCTCCCTAGTACTGCGTGGGAAGGAACCAAAGTTGGTATACGAGTTTCCCTGACTGCTAGAAGCCCCATCAACCTCATTCAAAACTTCCAAGAAGCTAAGGCCAAAGGTGCTGCGCAGACAGCGGAACTGCCGCCCGAGTCGCAATATATTCCTTGGCCGCGTTCTATGACGGATTATCTCCAGCGTGAGCTCAAGAGCGAATACGAGCTGCGCTACTTCATCTTGGATCGCTCGCAATTTGATGAGAGCTTCCGCGAGGTCGGCGATTATGTTCCAGATGAACTAGGTGGAGAGCCAGGCGGCGGAACGATTCTAAAGTCTCTTATTCATATCGACAATCTGGGTGCTCAACGACACCTTGCTGATCCTAATCCGGAAGCTGGCGCAAGATCAGAAGACCTGTCAAAGCGTCTGAGCCGTTTCTACAAGCGCAACCTCAATCAGAGGCAGGACGATCACATAGCCTTAAAAGCGTTGTTCGACTCTGAGCAAGCGCTCAACATTCACTTGGATGGCGTTTTCAAGCCGACGCTTGATCGGCTCGCCAAGCTTGGCTATCCGGGTGTCAATAACCCGCGACTGAAGATAATGTCAGCGCTAGACCCCGCGCACGTCATGAGCCAGGACGCACGGGTTCACTACCAGATAGGAGATGGCGAAGACACGGCCACCCTTCCTGATAGCTATAACGGGCTTGGGTTCAAGAATTTGATCTACATGGTTGTGGAGATTCTAGACTCCCAAGCTAGGTGGGCGACAATGGACAGTCGCCCTCCATTGCACCTACTTTTTGTGGAGGAACCAGAGGCCCATCTACACGCCCAACTCCAACAGGTATTCATACGCAATATTCTTGAGCTTCTGAATATAGAGGGCGATGACGGAAGCATTTTTGGCAGTCAAATGGTCATCACGACCCACTCCCCGCACATCCTTTACGAGCGAGGCTTTAAGCCGATCCGCTACTTCCGACGCAAAAAAGTTGGCAAGGAACAGTTGACGGAGGTACTTAATCTATCGGCGTTCTACCAATCCCAGCCGGATGATCGTGATTTTCTAGAACGATATCTTAAGCTGACACACTGTGATCTATTTTTCTCAGATGCAGCAATTCTGGTTGAAGGCAATGTTGAGAGATTGCTCCTTCCTGTCATGATCCGGAAGAGCGCAAAAACTCTCCGCTCAGCTTGTCTATGCATCTTGGAGGTGGGCGGTGCCTTTGGGCACCGCTTCCAGTCGCTCATCGAGTTTCTCGGTCTGACAACTCTGATCATCACCGATATTGATAGTGTTGCCCTCGTAGCACAGGCGGCTGACGATGCCGTGGATGACGAGGAAGTCGAAGAGTTTGAGGTTCCAGCCGACGCGGAAGACGATGCAGCAGGGCAGGCTCTGGACAATGCGCAAGATCCAGTCCAAGAGCCTATAGTCCCAGCGACTAAGAAGAAATATGGGAGAGCTTGTTTGCCCAGTGAACCGGACGCTGCAACTTCGAATCAAACACTCATTAAATGGCTTCCGGGGAAGCTCACAATCGAAGACTTGCGTAATGCATCGGAAGCGGACAAAACTCACGTGCTCGAAGACGATGCGAAGGTTCGCGTGGCCTATCAGACTGAACGGGCTATCACTTGGAACGGGGCCACCGAAACCCTCTGCGGGCGTACGCTAGAAGAAGACTTCGGCCTCGAAAACCCGGACTGGTCCCAGTCCATAGCGAGGAAGCCTTTAGGCCTGATTGTGAAGGGCGAAGCCGCTGGTCCTGCTGCTCTTGCCAAAGGCCTCCATCAGAAGGTTTCGCGGAAGAGTTTCGATAAAACGAAGTTCGCGCTCGCCGTTCTCACTGAAGACGAGAAAGCGTGGGATGTGCCGACTTACATCCGTGATGGGCTTGTCTGGCTGAAAGACGAAATACGGATCGAACTCGAGGCCGTGCTGCCTGACGCCATTCTCATCGCCGAAGAAGATGGTGCGATAGGAGGCGAGTATGAGTAGCCGGGCGAACAAGCCGGACACCCAGGCCGACATCGATCTGCGGAACTGCCTTGGGAATGCTCCACCGCGTAGCTTCATCATGAAGGCCGGTGCTGGTTCCGGAAAAACCACCTCGCTAATTAAGGGCCTGTCATCGGTCATCCAAATGCACGGCGATAAGCTGAAGAAAACTCGTCAGCGCGTTGCCTGCATTACCTACACCGAGATTGCGGCCGGAGAGATTTGGAGGGATGTCGGCAGTGACCCCCTAGTTCACGTCTCGACGATCCACAGCTTCATGTGGCTGTTGGCAAAGCCTTTTCAGAACGACATTCGCGTCTGGGTGTCGGGGCGCATCGTGGAAAAAATAGAGGCTCTTGAAGAAAAACGGGCAACCTATGGGCCTAGGGTTCAACAGCGCACGAAGGATAAGGACACCCGAGACTTGGAACGCCTCCATCGGCAGTCGGGGCGGATCGCGGCAGTCAAAGGATTCCGATACGGTACAGGTAGCAATTACGCGAAGGGTATTTTGGGACATGACGACATTCTGAAACTCGTCCCCTATCTCATTGCCGAACGCCCCCTCTTCCGAACCCTTCTCGCGCGCCAGTTTCCGTTCGTATTTGTGGACGAGAGCCAAGACACGACCACAGAGGTTGTGGAATCTCTGAAGACCGTCGAGCGCGAACCCGGAGTCACATTTTGTCTTGGATTCTTTGGCGATCCGATGCAAAGAATCTACGCTACGGGGACTGGACAGGTTGAAGCAGAACCTACTTGGGCCGACATTCCGAAACCTGAAAATTTCCGGTGCTCAACTAAGGTTCTGAATCTCGCGAATGCCATCCGTCGTGACGGTGATGACCTCGTTCAAATCCCTGGAAACCGGCTAGGTCCTGAGGGCATCGTTCAAACCCCTGAAGGTTCGGCGCACCTTTTCATTTTGCCTGCAGACGATACACGCGACGCGAATTTGATTCGAGTACGCGAATGGATGGCGGCACATACCGGTGATGATCATTGGCGACCAGGTGATGACGACCAAGCGTGGGTAAAGCTTCTCGTCATTGTTCATCAGATGGCTGCAAGGCGCTTAGGATTTGGAACTCTCTACGCTGCGCTCAACTCCAAAGCTCCCTCAGCGTTCAAAGATGGCTTTTTAGACGGATCTGCATGGCCTATTTCGCCGTGTGTAAAGTTTTTGATCCCGATCGCTATCGCTCATACCAATGGTCGACAGCTTGAGGTAATGCGATTGATCCGAGACTATTCACTTCTTCTTGATAAAGAGTCCCTTTTCGAGGTGAGTGTGGAGAAGCGCCTTAAAATACTCGGCGAACTTGTTGCTTCGATCGCAGCAGGCATAGCAGGGAATTCGGGTGCAACGATCGGCGATCTTTTGAAACAAGTACATGTCTCTGAGCTACTGATCCTCGACCCTAGGTTGGTATCGTATTTGGACCCAAGTGCAGCTGTGCCTGTTCAGCCCGAGCCCGAAGTAGGAGAGGAGGATGACGACGACGTTCAAGAAGACGATGAGTCCGAAAAGGAAATGGTTTCGATGGATGCTTTTCTAGCGTGTCCCGCAAGCCAGCTTTTGCCTTACCATACCTACATCTCGGAACGCTCACCTTTTTGGACTCAGCAAGGCATAAAAGGTGCTGAGTTCGACAGGGTACTTGTGGTCTTAGATGACGCTGAAAGTAGCCACTTCCAATTCTCCTATGAAAAATACTTAGGCCTTAAAGAACTATCAGATAACGACAAAAAACATATGGATGCGGGTGAAGAAACAACAGTGGATCGAACGCGCCGTCTTTTTTATGTGAGCTGCACAAGGGCGCTTAAAGACTTGGCTGTAGTACTTTTCACGGTTGATCCTGAGCAGGCAGAGGCTCACATACGTCAGCTTGATCTTTTTGAAGATGAGGCGATCCACACTGGAGCAGTTTTCGAGGCAGCATAAGCGATTCTCGCTCGGAAGATCGGTCAAGAGAATTTTCACCACCTCATTCAGACGCTTTACCGCGAGCACGCCGTGAACTCTGAGGCAGCCATGGGCTGAGGTATTAACCGCACATGTCGCTCGTCAATGGATATCGCTTTACCGTGATCAATAGGCCCTCGCACTCTGAATCGCCTCTAGGCTCACAGACAACTTCGAGTGACCGCTTCTGGCCTGCAGCCATTCGCAAGAGGTAGCAATCGGCCAGAAGCGGCCACTCAATGGTGTCTATCAAGACAGTGGCGATTCAAACCACGGTGCCCCCAGTTTTAATACACAATATGATGCATAACCACCGGCGGCCGATGACAGGAGTCGCACCTGCACATGGATCCTCAAAAATGACGGAAACTGCAATCACGGCCCCAGCGAGCCATGTTCCACCTTTTACCTCAGTTCGCACGGCCGCACAGGCGTTGCCATTTAGTGAACTACGCTGGGAGAACTTTGAAAAGCTGTGTTATCGATTGGCGGGGAAACAAGCTGATATCGAATCTCATAGCCTATATGGAAGGGCAGGACAAGCGCAGCAGGGCATAGACATTTTTGCTCGAAAGCGCAACGGCAGATACGACACCTGGCAGGTGAAATGCTATGCAAAGTACACCGCGAGAGACCTGAAGAAAGCCTGTGCGACATTCCTTGCCGGAGGCTGGGTGGGAAGGACTGATATTTTCTACATTGCCGTGCAATGTCCAGTGGATGACGTCGGTTTGCAGGATGCGATTGAAGTTCAGGCCGAATTATTTCATGCCCAAGGAATGACCCTTAAGGTGCTTGGCGGTCATGACTTGTGCGGCGCCTTGCAAAATTACCCAGATGTCGTATTGGAGTTTTTTGGGCGTGAGTGCGCTAAGGCATTTTTTGGAGACACTGTAAGTCAGGACGTTCTGTTGCGGCTAGATGGTAGCGAGTTGCACAAGATCAGGACGCAACTCCGTCGTGTCTATCAAGGAGGTTTCGAGCTTCTGGACCGAATTCTGGTGAATGCCCCAACGCCTTTTTCCGATCGGCCCCAGGCTCCCATTTCACTGCTTGACCGTTTCTCTGCCCCTGACGTTCTGCTGAAGGAAACTGTCATGAGCCAGGCGGCGCCTGGCCAGGGTGAGGCATCAACTTCGCTCATGTCCGAACCGCAGCGAACTGACGCACATTCACCGGTGAAAAAAGAGGAAAGCCGTCAGGCGGAAAATTACCGTCGCACCCCCATCTTGGATTGGCTGGCAGAGTCCGATCAGATTGCTGTCGTCGGGCATGCTGGTAGTGGAAAAAGTACGGTGCTGCGGTGCCTAGCGCTTGATCTGCTCGGTGAACAGGAGCGATTTACTGACGTTGCGAAACGCTGGGGCCGCCATTTACCGTTGTTCATTTCTTTCGCCAAGTGGGTGCGCCTCAGTGAAGCCAATGACGGAACTATAGGTATCAAAGAATTAATCCGTGCGACTTGGCAGCCTCAGTTAACTGGTGACCTCGTAGCATTGATTGATCAAGCCATTGATGAATCCCGGGTAGTGCTTCTTGTCGACGGGCTGGACGAATGGGCCAACGAGCAGGCAGCTCGCACGACCTTGCTCACAATGCTAACCATTGTGTCCGCACACAACATTCCGGCGGTCGTCAGTGCTCGACCCGGAGGACTTTCAAAAATCGGAGGGATTCCCGACAGCTGGGCAGTTGGGCTGCTAGCACCGCTGTCAAAGGTGCAGCAGAGGGAAATCGCCACGACGTGGTTCTCGCGAAACGTGGGTTCCAGCAACGATCAATCTTCCAATGAAGAATCAATCACCTGGCAAACTCAGCGGTTCTTCAAAGAGCTTGATAAAGGGCGTGGGTTGGCCACGCTCGCTGAGACGCCGCTGTTATTGCTGGGATTGATCGCGTTGGCCGTTCGGCAGTTGGTGTTGCCGATCAACAAGGTGCAGGCGCTGAGCCAGTTGACTGACCTGCTGTTGGAGGTCCATCCGTCTAGCCGAGCCACGGCGGCAGGGGACGTCAGTCCTCGATTTTCCTCCGCAGCATCAATCGACGTTCGCAGGGAAGCGCTCGCAGCGCTTGCATTCGAGATTCGAATGGAGGGGGGAGACGCGGGGTATCCCCTTCAACTGGCTCGTAAATGCATAAAAACATTTCTCACTGACCCTGAGGGATATTGCTACACGACTCGCGAGGCTTCTGAAGTCGCCAACGAGATCCTTGCGGTTAACGCTGAGACGATGGGCCTGTTAGTTGAAAAAGGGCGCGAGGAAGTGGGTTTTGTGCATGCAAGCCTGGAGGAATATCTGGCATCCGTCCATATACACGGCTGGCCGATTGAGACGATCTTGAATTTTGTGCGGGCGAATGCAAGCAGTTTCCGTTGGAGAAGTGTGTTCGGCGATTTGATTGCGGGGAACACGAGGCGGTCTGAAGCCGAGCAAATCGTGCAGGTTATCGATGAGCCTGAGGTTGATGTGATCGGCGCATTGCAGCGGCGCTTGCTTCTTGCCAATGTCGTGTTTGGAGGGGCAGAGATCAATCGACCTACTGCTATCAGGCTGGCTGAACGCAGTCTGAACATCATTGGAGGGGCTGGGTGGGGTGGCGAGCGAAGTGCCCACCTTGCCGCTGCGCTAGGGGGAATTTACAACCCGACACTCAGAGAAAGAACTTCGGAAAATATCAACCGCTGGGGCATACGGGCTGCAGAGTATTTGCAAGAATTTTATTCCGCATTAGCACGATGGGTGCGGTCAGACCATCAGCTCAGTTTGTTGAAACATGGGCTTAAGGATGAGAGTCCCGCCAATTCTCGAGCCGCCGCTCAGTCCTTGGCAGTCGTCTACAACGGCGATCTTGAGGTAGAAGGCTGGCTGATGGGGTTGCTTCGCGGTGACTCCGATTTGGCGGTGGTGGCGCGGGCTCTGGAGGCCCTGACCCTCGGTTGGTCCGATAATCCGATGTTGATTGATTTTCTAACCACAGCCTCTGTTGCTGTGGACAAGGCGCTTCAGCTGAGCGCTATCTGGTGCAAGGTTCAATTAGGGCTGCACCAGGATACTGATCTGTCAGCGCTACTTTCATTGTGTGCTTGGCGTGATGGGGTCGGCTACTTGCATCGTGCACAGGTTGGGGAAAGTTTGGTACAGGGTTGGTTGGACAACCCTAAATTAGTTGAGATTTGCCTGGGTACCCTAAACGGAAGCTTCACGCGCTACGATGAAATTGAGAAGGAGATCGCACAACATTATCTTCTCAGCTGTAGTGCTGACAATGCGCAGATATGTGCATGGATCGCGCGTGAGTTGCAGTCAGAGCATCCGTTCGTCTTGCGATTGGGGCAGGATTGGAGCCAGCTTTTGAAATTCTCGGAAATGGATAGTGAGGTTCGAGAGCAGCTCGTGCTCGCGGTTATTTCCAAGAAGGTGGAGCATCAAGAGTATGTCGCGAGACCGGTGTACAACTGCCTTCAAGACCCAAGAATTAAACAGTACTTGATGGATAGGGTGAAAAAAACTGAGGGTTTTTCGGTCTTCTGGGCTCTGGCTCCTTTGGTTGAAGGTTGGGCGGCTGAGCTTCCTGAAGTTCGCGCGCTGGTGCAAGAGGTACTTCTGTGGCCCGATGAGCGCAGATTTCATCTGATTGGCTTGTACCCCAAAATGCTTAGTCGCGAAGCGTGCATTGAGGAATTATTAAAAATTCTCAACGGTCACCATAAGGTAAGGTTCGACACATTGCTTGCTGCTTTCAGCAAGTTGGATGTTTCCGATCATAAAGAAATTGTAGATATTTTGGTGAGCAGGGCGTTGTGCGAGCCAGACCACGTGTTTTCAGGTTCCGGGCAGTTGATTGCGCTCTACCCCAAGAAGGCAGGGTTAAAGCGTTTGCGCTAGAAAGACTTAAAGGGCGTAACCCTCCCATTGGGCTGCTAGCTTCAGCCTATCGTGATGATTCGGTCGTTCAGAAACTTATCGCTCAGAGTGTTGGTTCCCTCTCAGTTGTCATGCGGTTGCAAATCATTGATGCTGCCTCCAGTGAATTCGACCGAAACGATACTGCCAAGGAAATCTTGGAAAAGTATGATCATGAAGTAGACGGCCCTCTCAAAACACACGCTGCCATAAAAAACTATCAAGCACTGCTCTCCATCGACACAGACCGGAAGCCAGTTGTCGATCGCCTGCTTATAGATGCAATGGCGGTTGGACACGATCATGACGCTCGGCGAGCGGCTGCGTTCGCCGGCTTGGTCGTGTACGGAGCAACGGAGCAATTTTCCATCCTCGAGTGGGGCAAAAAACCCCTGGATATATCGCTAGGGCAATATTCTAATGAGCCCCCAGCGCTGATTAGATTGGTGGCCGAGCACTGGGACGAATTGGAAAAGAGCTTCGGCGAGCAATTACTCTCAAGACTAGGACACTTTACTGACGAATCGCGCTTTTGGGAGCTTATAGCGCCATATGTGTCCGTTAATGACGTTTTGCGGCAGCGCTTTCTCGACTATTGCTCACACACCACGGAGTGTCTTCGCGTCCCGGTATTGCAGGCGCTCGCCAAGGAGGTTTCCAGAAGCGATTTGCTGCTACAGCACTGTTTGACTGGGACTAGGATTCGCAGAAACAGTGCGGATCACTCTTGGCATAGAATGCAGAGCTATTTCGAAGCTTCCTATATATTGCGACAGCAATTTTCCGAGAACGGTGACGTGTTAGCCCAATTACAGTCGACTGTTTGTGAGAGTGGTTTCCAACTTGGCGTTGCAGCACTGGCCATTTATGATCCCGGCAACCCCAGTCTGGACAAAGTAGTATCAGCGGTAAGTAATGACGACCACGACTATGAAAGCTTTGTTGGACCTATCCTTGTCGCGGTTCAAAGGCTTCAAGGTGTAAAGCTCGAGAAGCTGGTTAGAGCAATGATCAATCGACCGAGCCATTCGTTATGGGATTTTCAGGACAGGGTCAATTATGCTATTAAATCCAGGATTGGCACAGATGATGAGTTTGCTGGTTTGATTGGTGCGCGGTTGGCGTCAAGTTCGTCCGAGAGTGAAATTTCAAGCTACTCGCGTTATTTAGCGTCCGCAGGAAGGCTCAACGAAGAAACTCATGGGCATTGTCTACGTTTGCTCAATGCAAGGTCCTCTTCCTTGTGCATTCCAGCTCATGGATACGATTCGACAGCCGACGTTGTACGACCAGTAGTTCATTCTCTTCTTGATGTTCTAGCAGGTCCAATTTATTAGCTTGTGGAAACCATGTCGTATGACTAAGCGTTTTGGAACGCTTCCACCGTTAGATGAGGAGCAGTTGGACGCGAGTGACCGCTTTTGGCCGAAAGCGGTCGTTCGATGGATGTCTGATCTCCGCCATAGCGGGCAGTTATGGACCACCTGATCGTCGTCTGATGCTGCCCGGCTAACGTCAAGGTGCCTATGAGGACAAATCAAGTATTCGAACGATGATCATGCGAATTATTTTGCGCCAAATAGGCGAACGTGCATGCCCCATCGGGTTTGGTAGGTAAGAATGAGACAAACTCTCAGGGTTGCCAAGACTGGTAGAGAGACGCCTTATTTGATACTAAACTCCTCTCTTACTAATGCGCCTAAAAATGAGTTTAATAGAATGTCAAGAATCAAGGATCACCTGATTGGGCTCTGCAATGAACGAGATGAAGCGCTTTGCGCGCTCGATGGTTTGGAATTCGACAATTCGTCTGCACTTTTCTACGGGTACGGAACGCTAATACCTCCTTCGCTTGAATTCGATCATACCTTTCCTCACTGCGGCTATTATGCGCTGTTGTTAACCCAGCTAGAGAATATAATGGATGTGGCTAGACTCAACGGCGGACATAATTTCAAACGTGTGGTGTACGGTATGGCGTACTCGCACTCTGTTACGCTTCTTGAGTCATATATCAGTCAGTCGCTTGTGGCATTAGCAACACAATATAGTAACTTTGCCACAAGAATCACCCAGCACTACGATCCGAGCGGTGCAATCAAAAAATATGGATGGAGGAAAGTGCTCGACTCAGAGGGCGGCTTAAAAGGTCTAGTTATTGAAGGGCTTTCTAAGGACGTATTTCACAATCTAAAAACGGTAAAAAATGTTTTCGGGTTGATGTTTGATGATGCGGGAAAGGGTATCGATATAGGTCCATTGGAGGTCGTAATCGAGCGACGACATGACATTGTTCACCGAAACGGCACGTCCGTGACGGGCGAAACCTTTATGGTTGAGTTTGATATGCTTAAAAGGGATGTTATGCTGATTATAGATTTTGCAAACGATTTAAAAAAACGAATGACATCTAGCGTTCTAGTTGAGGGGGTCTCAATTGGTATTTTTCCGACTCCACGTTTTTCTTAGGTGATAGACACATTCCGTTCGAATTAAGTAGTGTTTCAGCCGAAGTGGCAATTGTTGCTTGCTTCGTTCATCGGGCAGTCAAGCACTGTGCTTTTGCTTGCCCGTACTCAATCGTAATTGTGAATAGAATCATGAACGAGCCAGATATCAATGAAGTAATCGTCGAGGCAGAGAAATTCAGGCTCAAACTGGAGCTTGCCAAAAAAGCAAATATTCTGTTGGTCACAGAGAATTTTCCGATCATGCACTGCAAGCTATCTTCCTTGCTATTCGCTTATCATTCGCTCCAAAAATGGCCATCTATGGTGATCTATGGTGTTAGTGGAAGAGCTGTAAATCATTACGGGCACGATACGATTTCTCATTACTGGCTTGAATATCAAGAAACAGCTATAGACTTGACGGCGGATCAATACAACATAATTGAAGAGAAGCAACTTAATATAGAAATACTCAGCGGCAGACCATTCAAGCCTGTGTCCACGGGGCGCATTGATAGCATGCAAAACTACAAGCTATTCAACATCTCTCACCGAGACACCTATATCTTGGGCCTACCCGAATTGGCTGAGGATTTTCTTTATGACCTTCATGCTAGCTACGAAGCCCTCGGTGACTTGACACCGTGCACATAAAAGCTGGTTCAAATAGCTCTCTCTGCTCACTAGGACGGGGCTAAAACTCCGACCTCGCAGATACCTCAGCGAGCTGATTCGGATGGGGCTAACGTCCTGAGTGAATGAGCGCAGCAGGTGAACGCAGCCGATTTGCCACTAATCTGTCCACTGACTACTTTTGGCCGCTCTCTGCCGGCATGACCTTTAAACTAGTTGGCCAGATTTGAGGCGTGGTACGGATATCACTTCTAATTACGTAAAACGGGCGCTTTTAGGCGCCCGTCGTTCCATCAGCTTTCAACCTGCGCCTGAAGCCGCCGACCAATCACCTCCAGCAAATCGCACCCATCCCGCAACGGAATCACCAAAAGCTGTGCAAAGTCCGAAAGCACTACCGTATCGCTAGTGATTTCAGAGCGAAACGCAATGTTCTCCAGTACCTGAGTCACCACACGGATGCGGTAATCAGCTGTGGCATGTAATACGTCAAGCGGGGCTTGGGTGTCGATGAGCAGGGAAGCGGGAGTACAGTCGATGCCGGTGATGGGTGTGTATCTTTGCATGGGATTGCTCCAATTAATTTAAAGGGCTGATCCGATACGCAGGTCGCCAAACCTGATCACCCTATTCGGCGATGGGAATGACTATAGATTTCACCAGACAGGACGGGCAAGACATCTGCTTCCGATAGCCTTGTAGGAATCGAGACAGTTTTTTGCCAGAGATAACCGGGCAGACAAAGGAGCAGTCGAATCTGGTCGACGCTGGACAGTTGCCCGGCGGGGATCTACCGTCGCGAGCGGCCCGGAGTCATCGAGTCAGGTACTTGATTAATAAAGGAGAAGGGGCGTGGAGAAATGGACGCTGCACTGGCTGGAGGCCTCGGGGAGTCTTGCCGAGCTTCGCCGCGGGCTGGTTGATGAGTTTGACGCCGCCTACGAAGCTATTGCTCGCCTAATGCCCCCGCCGAGACTCGATGTCCTGATTCAGCGGCTACCGGGCGAAACCATTCCGGAGATGGGCCTGGTAGGGCGGGCGTATCGCAGCTCCATGTTTACCATGACCCTTGATCCCGACAATCCGAATTTCTTTTCCAGCCTGCGCACCGGCGCACTGCGTCGGCATGTTGTTCATGAGGTTCACCATTGCCTGCGCATGGGCGGCCCTGGTTATGGCTGGACGTTAGGCGAGGCGTTGGTCAGCGAAGGGCTTGCCGGTCAGTTTGTTCGGCATGTGCTTGGTAGCGATCCGGAGCCTTGGGAGCATGCCATCGCATCTGCCGATCTTTTACGCTCACCGGTTGGACTGCAAATTCTCGAGTCGAGGTATTACGATCACAACGAGTGGTTCTTTGGTTTTGGCGACAAACCCAAATGGCTTGGTTACTCGTTAGGCTATCAAATGGTCGGACGCTGGCTTGCGTCGAGGGGCGAAACTGATATTTCGACCTGGGTCAGCGCACCTGCAGCAGACATCATGGCTAGTGCGCTGGAGGAAGGTTTGGTGTTGGCTGAGTCCTGAATGCTTGCCGCAACTTTTCAATTACCTGGCTGATAGAGGGCCCTTGGATTGCTGGCGGCGTCGGGCTCTCACCAAATTCACGCCAGATGAACAACGTCAGCTCTGCGCCATCGGTTAATGTCTGGGCGTTCTCTTGAGCCCCAAAGGTTTCCAGCAACCTGTACCGCGCATCTTTCCAAAACAGTGCCTCGACCCAGTCGTACACCGGGATGAAATGGAAGTGGATGGGGTAGCGGGGATCGTGGCCGAAGCGGCTGATGTAAAGCCATTTGGGGGTCAGTTGTGTTTCAAGAACGCTCTGGATGTTTGCCATCAGGCCACCCAGCTCTGCGAGTGCGGGTTCGGGCAGTTGCGCCAGTGAATTAACGTGGTGCTTGGAGCCGAGCATGAGGTAGCCGGGCAGGGTGGATGCCAGGTGGTGGTTGACTATCCAGTGGGTGGTTTCGTGGAGGATGAAGTGGGGGGAGTAATTCCAAAGCGGACTCCTTGTTAATGATTGGAATCTTCGTTTATCAGGATGATCGGGTATTGGGGCTGCTGCGCAGCCCAGCGGGAGCAAGCTCCCTCGCCACAGGGGAGCGTGCTACACCTAGCCTTCGAACTCCGTTTGCAGCATCGCCAGAAACGCCTCTCTGGCAGGATGCCGGCCAGCGTTTTCATGCCAGTAAAAAACGTTATCAATCCCCGTCAGCTCGGGAAATTCATACCCCGTCCAACCAGCCCCCTGGCGGTATTGCTCATAGATCCCCGGGGCACCAGCGAGACGCCTGCGCCAGCGCTGACACAGCCAACGATGGCGCCATAACTGGCAATGCTGATGATCGGTTGCACTTGGTCATGACGCAGCAGCCACTGCTCCAGCGCCAAGCGGTACGGACAGCCCGTGGGCCACATGAAGATTGCCTTGCCTTGCAAATCGGCGGCGCTGCGCAGCGGGCCGTGAGACTCGGAGGCGATGAGCACCAGGTCTTCGCGGTACATCACGGCTCGCTTGAGCCCAGGCCGTTCGATGTCCACCGCTACGATCACGCCATCAAGCCGGTGATGTTGGATATCGTCCAGCAGCTGCGCCCAGGTGCCGGTGCTCAGTTCCAGTGACACTTGCGGATACTGCGCGTGGTATTTGGCGAGCAACTGAGGCAGGCGTCCGGTGGCGCTGGACTCGATCGCGCCTATGCGCAGTGGGCCACTCGGTGCGCGGGTGGGGGCGACTGCGCGGCGGGCCTCTTCCGTCAGGCTCAGTATTTTGATCGCGTACTCCAGAAACAATTCGCCTGCCGGGCTGACCTGCAGCCCGCGACCTTCGCGGAAAAACAGCGGCGTGCCGAGTTCCCGTTCCAGGGACTTGAGGCGCGCGGTGATGTTGGACGGCACGCAGTGCAGCACTTCGGCGGCGCGGGCGATGCTGCCGGTGTCGCAGACCGTCTTGAGCATGCGCAGTTGGGACAGTTCCATAGCTCACCAAAAGTGAATGGTTGACTGAGTTTAAGTCACTTGTGCTGAGGTGGGGTGGTTTCGATACTTCGAGGCAAATCGGCCAGTGAGCAGGAACTCTAGATGGAAACGCGTTTTGCGCTGGTTGAAGGTTCCTCCGGCAAAACCGGTGTGAAGGTTATCCTGGCGACGCTGTTGGTGATCGTTTGCTGGGCTTATTCACCGATTGGTATCCGCATTGGCTTGCAGGCTTATGAGCCGGGTCAATTGGCGTTGGTGCGGTTTCTCATCGCCTCGGTGTTCATGGCCCTTGTGGCGATGGTGAGGGGTATTTCCTGGCCGCGTCTCAGGGATTTGCCGTTGCTGATGGTGTTGGGTTTCTTTGCCGTTAGCTTGCACCACATCGCCCTCAATTACGGTCAGCGGGGCGTCAGCGCCGGGGCGGCCAGTGTGCTGGCCCAGTCCACGCCGTTGTTCAGCACGTTACTGGCGCATTTTGTCTTCAAGGACAGAGTCAGCGGTTGGCAGTGGGGGTGTGTGCTGTGCGGCTTGCTTGGCGCTGGCGTGGTGGTCGCGGGGGATCGTGGCCTGGGTGACATGGACGCCCATGGGCTCTTGATCCTGTTGGCTGCGCTGTCCTGGAGTTTGTATTTCGTTTTGCAGAAGCGCCATGCCCATCGTTATGACGGTTTGACCCTGGTTTGTTACACCGTTTGGTCGGGCACGATTCTGTTGTTCATTTTTGCGCCGGGGATGTTGAGTGCGGCGCGACAGGCTTCGGCTTCGGTGAATCTGGCGGTGTTGGTTCTGGGTATTTTTCCCAGCGCGTTGGCGTACCTTGCTTGGGCTTACGTGCTGGCGCACAGCAACGTGAGCCGCGCTTCCATGGCGCTTTACCTGATACCGCCCACGGCGATGTTGATGGCTTCTTTGGTGCTGGCTGAGCGCCCGTCAGCGATGGTTATTGTGGGGGCGGTGATTGTGTTGGTGAGCGTGCTGGCGTTGAGGTTTGAGCCGGGGAGTGGGGCAAAAGTCGGTTGATTCTGTTGTGGGTGTAGGCAATGACGTTGGATGTTGTCGCCACACGGAGTGCCATGGAACCCCCGTCCTACAGACAGGCGATCGCTTTGGGATAAATCACAGAAGTCTCTGACAACTTTTTAGGGTTGGCCTTCGGAAGTACCAGCCTTACGATCTGGATTGTCTCAGTGCTCAGCGTGGCATCCGGCGCGCTCAGCTTGGTTTTATATCGTGAGGACAGATCGATGCCTGGAGCCCCATACGCCAAGGCCTTGGAACACGCCGCCAATGTTTTCGGCAGCCAGCGGTTGGCTGAAGACTGGTTGAGGAAGCCCTGTACGTACCTGGACGGTCAGGTGCCATTGGAGCTGATCGATAATGCGCAGGGTTTCAAGTTAGTAGAGGATTACCTGACCCGGGTTGAGCTTGGGGTTTATCAATGAATCCTGTGTTCTGCTGCGCGGTTTTTTGGGGCTGCTGCGCAGCCCAGCGGGGATAAATCCCCTCGCCACAGGTTGCGTTATGCCTACAACTTTGAACGATCGTTCCTCACGCTCCGCGTGGGAATGTCGCCAGGGACGCTCCGCGTTCCGCTTCTGGAGGGTGACGCAGAGCGTCACGGGATGCATGCCCACGCGGGAGCGTGGGAACGATCGTCCGAACGAGCGGGTGCATTATTTCTTGACCGGATAATCCTGCCCCCACACCCGTACCGTGCTGACCGCTTCGTTCATGCCTTCAAAAACAAACTTCTGCCGCACGGCAGTCTTCGGCGGAATGGTGACTTCATCCGGGTTGTCCAGGCCGGTGAGGCGGTTGGAGTAGCCCGCCTGGTCGATGGCCAGCAGCACGCCGGTCTGGCCGAGGTTGACCACGCGCAGTTGGGTGTCGGTGCTGTTCTTGAAGCCGAGGGTGATGCTGACGTTGTCGTCGCTGGGCTCGAGCTTCAGCACTTCAACGGCGATGCGGTCTTTCATTTGCTCGCTGGAGGAAATGATCGCGGCGCCATCGGTGCCTTGGGCCGATTCGCGGCCATCGAGCACGCCTTCACTGACGCCGCCGAGCAGGTTCTTGCCGGCGGTAATGAACGTTGAGACGGCTGCTTTGGTTGAGTCCTTGATGAGGCTGCCGTCGGTTGGCTCGCCTTCGGCGAAGCACAGCGAGCTGAGCAAAAGGCTGGAGACGAAGAGGGTGGAGCGTGACGGCAGAAGGTTCATACCTGAGTCCTTGAGGGGCTGCGACATCGCCCGTCAACAGGGCGAGCGGCAATGATAGCCGTGATCATGGGCCGCTAGCGATCTGCTTCCTTGAGTTTTTCCGACATCTTCACCAGTGTTGCCAACGAGTCCGCATTCATCTTGCGCATCAACGACCCGCGGCGCACTTTCACGGTCACTTCGCTCAAACCCAGTTGGCCGGCCACCTGCTTGTTCAGCAGCCCTGACACGACCAGTTCCATCACCTCGCGTTCGCCGTCAGTCAGGGTGTCATGCCGGCGTTTCAACGCGTCCATGCTCGCTGCGGCCTTGCGCCGTTCCTGATCGCGGTTCAGGCCCTGGGTGATGGCATCGAGCAGGTCCTGTTCGCGAAATGGCTTGGTCAGGAACTCCAGCGCCCCGGCCTTCATGGCTTTGACGGACATGGGAATGTCGCCATGGGCGGTGATGAACACCACCGGGACCAGGATGTTCAAGCGGGCCATTTCCTGCTGGAAGTCCAGCCCATTCAAGCCCGGCATGCGCACATCCAGAATCAGGCACGCCGGCACGTCCGGCCGTTGGGCGTCGATGAACTCACGGGCCGAGCCGAATGCCATGCTTGCCAGGCCCACGGAGGCCAGCAGGTCTTGCAGTGAGGCACGCACCGAGTGGTCGTCGTCGACGATGTAGATCATCGAATCGACCTGGTCATGAATGTCAGTTTGGCTCATCGGATTCCCTTGTAACGGCTGGCAGGGTGAAGTGAAACGTCGAGCCGGACTGCGGATTACTGGCGGCCCAGATTCGCCCGTCATGGGCCTCGATGATCGAGCGGCTGATGGCCAACCCCATCCCCATGCCGTCCTGCTTGGTGCTGTAGAAGGCGTCGAACACCCGTTCCCGGTCGCTTGCCGACAAGCCGTTGCCCTGGTCGGACACCGAAAAGAGCAGTTGCTGGGGCGACTCAAGCGTCACATGAACCTGCAGAATCCGCTGGTCGACGTCAACCTGGCGCATGGCGTCGAGCGCGTTCATCGCCAGGTTCAGGAGCACTTGCTGGATTTGTACTTCATCCGCCAGCATCGGCGGCAGGCCTTCCTGGACCTGTACGCGCAAGGTGATGTTCTGCTCGTTCAGTTCGCCGGCCAACAATCGCAGCGCGGCATGGACCGTGTCGGCGACGTTCAGCCATTGCTTCGTCGGCGCTTGATGCCGGGCCATACCGCGCAACCTTGCAATGATGTCGCTGGCCCGATGGGTGTCGGCGATGATCCGCTCTACCGCCTGCCGGGCCTTGGGCAGGTTGGGCGGCTCGGTGGCCATCCAGCGCAGGCTGGCACTGCCGCTGGCGGCAACGGCGGCCAGGGGCTGGTTGACTTCGTGGGCAATCGAGGCGGCGAGTTCGCCGAGCATGTTGATGCGGGCGATGTGCGCCAGGTGGGCGCGGGTCTGATGCACCGTGCGCACGGCGGCCGAGAGACGCAACGCCAGGTACGTGGTGCCGGCGATGGCCGCGAGGCTGATCAGCACGTTGATCTGCCCGGCCTCTGTGTCGCCAAAACGAGTGAAGCGATAGCTGAGAATCGTCAGGACCATGCAGATGACCGAGACCCCAGCCACGGCGCGCGCTGGCAGGATTCTCACGGCGATCAGCACCACCACGATCTGGAAGACCCCGACCGCGATTTCCAGGTCGGTGACGGTGTCGATCGCCGCGATGCCCAGGGCCAATCCCAGCAGGAGCAGTAGACGCAGGGTCAACGCCGTTCTTCTCATTGAATGTCCATCGCGCATTGCTCCAACGACCAGGCCTGATCCACGCAGTTTATACCGCAGCGTCTCAGGATGGATTGTCCAGGCTGAACTGATCGGCCACTTCGTCGTAGGCGAACAACTCGGCGTAGCGGCCCCATTGCGTGACACAGTCCAGCGTAATGGCAGCGTCGTGCTCGGACATGAAATCTTCCAGTTGGTCACGGAAACGCCTGGCCGGTGCGGTGCGGGTAGGGCGGTCGTCCAGCACCCGGCGCACATGCCCCACCAACGGGACATATTTGAGCAGGTGCTTGGCAAACAGTTGCTTGCGCTCATCCACCGCCGACTCGGCATAGCGCTGCCCGGCCGGCAGGAGGGTAATGTGGCCGTCCTGCAGGTCGGCCAGGCGCATGAGTTGCAGCACCTCGGCGACCGGCAAAAGGTCACTGGCGGTGTAGCGCAATGCACTGGCGAGTTCGCGCAGATCTGCTTGGCCGGCAAACGGCTGGTCCTGCACCGCTTCGATCAGCCCGGCCAGGGCATTGCTGGAGATCGACGGCAGGACCATGCCCACGCCGCTGCCGGCAAAGGTTTCCTGGCGTGCGGAGCCGACATTCGCGCCCCCGGCCATCTGCACGTAAATGTGTTCGACCAGGGCTTGGAACGCCGGGTCGGCACGATTGCGCGGCTGGCTGAGGTCCACGCTGATCTCGCTCATGACCCGCCCCGGGTTGGAGGAGAAAATCAGAATCCGATCACACATCAGCACGGCTTCTTCGATGTTGTGGGTGACCATCAGGATCGACCGGATCGGCATGCGCCCCTCACGCCACAAATCCAGCAGGTCGGTGCGCAGCGTTTCGGCGGTCAGCACGTCCAGCGCGGAAAACGGTTCGTCCATCAACAACACATCCGGATTGACCACCAACGCGCGGGCCAGGCCAACGCGCTGGCGCATGCCGCCCGATAGCTCTTTGGGGAAGGCACTTTCGAAACCATCGAGGCCGATCATGTCGATGGCGGCCAGCGCGCGCCGACGCCGCTCAGGTGCCGCCACGCCGAGGGCCTCGAGGCCGACCTCGACGTTTTGCAGCACCGTCAGCCAGGGGAACAGGGCGAAGCTCTGGAACACCATGCGCACCGAGCTCGCCAGCCCTTGGGCATTGCTTGGAAAATCCACCACGCCGGAGGTGGGCGAAATCAGGCCGGCTATGGAGCGCAACAAGGTCGATTTGCCGGAGCCCGAGCGCCCGAGCAGACCGACGATTTCGCCCTCGTCCAGACGCATGCAGACATTGTCCAGAACCCGGCGCTCGGCGCCGCCCGCCGTGCCGTAGACGTGGCCGACTTGCTGCACATCCACGAGGCAGCGTTTGTCCATCACTTGCATTGGATCACCCCTCAATCAATTCGAAGCCGACGCTCGGCGAAACCGTACAGCGGGCGCCACAGCAACCGGTTGAAACCCACCACGAAAATCGACATGACCACAACGCCCAGCGCCACTCGTTGCAGATCCCCGGCCGTGGTCGCCTGGGCGATGAAGGAGCCCAAGCCGGACGCGTACAAATGGTGGTCGCCCCAGGACACCGCCTCGGCGACGATGCTGGCGTTCCATGAGCCGCCCGCTGCCGTGAGGGCGCCGGTGACGTAGTAAGGGAAGACGCCCGGCAGCGCGACCTGGCGCCACCACTGCCAGCCGCGTATGTGGAAGCTGCGCGCCGCCTCGCGCAAATCGGTCGGCAGGGCGCTGGCACCGGCAATCACGTTGAACAGGATGTACCACTGGGTGCCCAGGATCATCAGCGGCGAAAGCCAGACATCGGGGTTGAGTTTCAGGGCGACGATGGCGATCACCGCGAACGGAAATAGCACGTTGGCCGGGAAGGCTGCCAGTAACTGCGCGATGGGTTGCAGGCGCTCGGCCCAGCGCGGGTTCAAGCCGGTCCAGACGCCGATGGGCACCCACACCACGCTGGCCAGCACGATGAGTACGCTGACGCGCACCAGGGTGATCAGGCCCAGGCCAAACGTACTGGCGACGTCCTCCCAACCTAAAGTGCTGCCGATGAACCGCGACAACTGCAGGATGCCGGCGATGCAGGCAGCGGCGACCAGGGCGAGCCAGACCCGGTCGGCTGTGCGGCTGACGCGGGCACTGGTCTTGAAGCGGATGGACGGCAGCCGGGGAGCTTCTCCAGGAATAGCGAGGCCTTGATGCTGCCCAGCGCCAGCAGCACCAAGGGCACCAGGCGAGTCGAGCGCAGCAGGTCGTAGACCCTGGACCGTGGGCGTTTCTGGGAGGCGGTCTGCTCGAAGCGGAATTTGTCCGCCCAGGCGACGATAGGCCGGAAAAACAGCAGGTCATAAGCAATGATCACCGCGACCATGGCCAGTACCGCCCATGCAATCGCGGCGATGTTTTGCTGCTCGATTGCCAGCGCCAGCCATGAACCGATCCCCGGCAGGCTGACGGTGGTGTCGCCGACGGTGATGGCCTCGGAAGCGACCACGAAAAACCAGCCGCCGGACATCGACATCATCATGTTCCACACCAGGCCCGGCGTGGCGAAGGGCAACTCCAGCCTGATGAAGCGTTGCCATGGCGAAAACGCGAACTGTCGGCTGACCTCGTAAAGATCGTTGGGCACGGTTCTCAGCGATTGATAGAAACTGAAGGTCATGTTCCAGACTTGACTGGTGAAGATGGCGAAGATGGCCGCGCACTCCACGCCGGTTTCCTTGCCCGGGAAAAGTCCCATGAAGAACACAACGGTAAACGTAAGAAAGCCAAGGACTGGCACGGATTGGAGAATATCCAAGGCGGGCAGGATAACGATTGCAGCCTTGCGGCTTTTGGCAGCCAACGTGGCGACGACCAAGGAAAAAACAAACGAAGCGAACAAGGCGATGAACATGCGCAAAGTCGTGCGCAAGGTATATTCCGGCAGGTGCACCAGATCAAGGGACAGCGGTGAAGCATCAAGCACGCCGAGGGGCTGGTTCATTTGATCCAGGCCATGGAAGACAAAGGCAGCCAAGAGCAACAGGAGGCCCAGCAGCGCTATATCGGCCCGCCAGGAACTAGCAGGAAGTTGTTCCCGGTTTTTGAAGGGCGTCAATACAGGTGCAAGGAAAGAAGGGCGCATGGATCACCTCTATTTACTGTGCAAAGCCAGAGCTGCGACCACACTTGCGATCATTGGATGTCATGAAGTTGAAGCGCACTTGAACGGGGGCGTTAAATGCCCGGCAAGATTAAGTGCTGCCTGGGCCGATGACCACGCTGACTTGGGACATGAAAATATACTTTGGTATATCCGCTCCCCTTCGGTGAAAGAACTTCGCCGTATCTGTCGCTTATTGAAAGTTGCGCGACGGGGGCGGGCGGGCGTTCGTCTGATCCGTATTTTCCTGCGTCAGGAGCCTCTGTAATGAACCCGGCCCCCACCCCAGAATAAACACGCGGTTTGCCTATCGGACGGCCCGTGTACTGCAATTTTTTGGTCCAGGAGTGCTCATGGCGAAGATGGCGATTTTTTTAGGTGGGTTTTTGGCGCTGACTATTTTGATCGGCGTGCTGGCGACGATTTCGCCTGTATAGGCAACGGCTGCTGGAAAGCCTGCGGAGAGCGATTTCATTGATCGTTCCCACGCTCTGCGTGGGAATGCCTCCACGGACGCTCCGCGTTCGGCTCTTGAAGGGACGCAGAGCATCCCAGGCTGCATTCCCACGCAGAGCGCGGGAACGATCATCGAGTTCTTTCCGACCATTCCCACATGCTCCGAGCCCTGTTCGTCTATCCGCAAATGGCTCCAAGCCGGCAACATAGTTGTTCCTCACGCCGCAAAGGAAGGCATCCCATGGGCCGGAGCCGCTACGTCATTACCGAACCCGAAAAACCCCACTTTCTCACCTGCACATTGATGGAGTGGTTGCCGCTGTTCATACGGCCCTATCTCGTTGATCACCTGCTTGGGTGCTGGCGCTATCAGCAAACCCATCAAAACTTGCAGTTGTTCGGTTATGTCGTTCTTGAAAACCATCTGCATTTCGTTGCCCAAGCGCCGAATCTGGGCAAGTGCTTGCGTCAGTTCAAATCCTTTACGGCGCGCCAGATCATCAACGACCTACAGAGCAAGGGCGCTGCGCGGGCATTGCAACGCCTGCGGTTCAGCAAGCGAGCACATAAGCAGGACAGGGTCTATCAGCTCTGGCAAGAAGGCTCACATGCGGAGCAAATCCATAGCGAAGCGGTCATGCGCCAGAAACTGGATTACATCCATTTCAACCCAGTGAAGCGTGGGTACGTGGAGTTACCGGAGCATTGGCGCTACTCCAGTGCACGCAATTATGCGGGGATGGAAGGGTTGATTGAGATTCAGCGATGGTATTGACCGCGGCGTTCACTGCCCTCCGCCAGAAGCGGAACGCAGAGCGTCCCTGGCGGCGTTCCCACGCGGAGCGTGAGGAACGATCGTTCACCGCCACCGCAACCTGATCGCTCCCACGCTCTGCGTGGGCATGCATCCCGTGACGCTCTGCGTCACCTTCCAGAAGCGGAACGCAGAGCGTCCCTGGCGGCGTTCCCACGCGGAGCGTGAGGAACGATCGTTCACCGCCCCGCCACCTGATCGTTCCCACGCTCTGCGTGGGCATGCATCCCGTGACGCTCTGCGTCACCTTCCAGAAGCGGAACGCAGAGCGTCCCTGGCGGCGTTCCCACGCGGAGCGTGAGGAACGATCGTTCACCGCCACCGCAACCTGATCGCTCCCACGCTCTGCGTGGGCATGCATCCCGTGACGCTCTGCGTCACCTTCCAGAAGCGGAACGCAGAGCGTCCCTGGCGGCGTTCCCACGCGGAGCGTGAGGAACGATCGTTCACCGCCACCGCAACCTGATCGCTCCCACGCTCTGCGTGGGCATGCATCCCGTGACGCTCTGCGTCACCTTCCAGAAGCGGAACGCAGAGCGTCCCTGGCGGCGTTCCCACGCGGAGCGTGAGGAACGATCGTTCACCGCCACCGCTACCTGATCGCTCCCACGCTCTGCGTGGGCATGCATCCCGTGACGCTCTGCGTCACCTTCCAGAAGCGGAACGCAGAGCGTCCCTGGCGGCGTTCCCACGCGGAGCGTGAGGAACGATCGTTCACCGCCCCGCCACCTGATCGTTCCCACGCTCTGCGTGGGCATGCATCCCGTGACGCTCTGCGTCACCTTCCAGAAGCGGAACGCAGAGCGTCCCTGGCGGCGTTCCCACGCGGAGCGTGAGGAACGATCGTTCACCGCCACCGCAACCTGATCGCTCCCACGCTCTGCGTGGGCATGCATCCCGTGACGCTCTGCGTCACCTTCCAGAAGCGGAACGCGGAGCGTCCCTGGCGGCATTCCCACGCGGAGCGTGAGGAACGATCGTTCACCGCCCCGCCACCTGATCGTTCCCACGCTCTGCGTGGGCATGCATCCCGTGACGCTCTGCGTCACCTTCCAGAAGCGGAACGCAGAGCGTCCCTGGCGGCGTTCCCACGCGGAGCGTGAGGAACGATCGTTCACCAGATCAAGCTCCGCTGTAGGGACGGTCGTTGTTACCGATGCAGAATCACCTGCGCAATCTCCTGCAACCCCATCACCCGTTGTGCGGCGTTGAGTTTGATCGCTTCCTTGGGCATGCCGAAGACTACGCAACTGGCTTCGTCCTGGGCCACGGTGGTGCTGCCGGCGTCGAGCATTTCCTTCAGGCCGCGGGCGCCGTCGTCGCCCATGCCGGTCATGATGATGCCGGTGGCGTTGCGGCCGGCGAATTTGGCCACGGAGCGGAACAGCACATCCACCGAAGGGCGGTGGCGGTTGACCAGCGGGCCGTCCACCACCTGCACGTGATAGAACGCGCCGCTGCGGGTCACCATCATGTGTTTGCCGCCTGGTGCGATGAGCGCCAGGCCCGGGTGGATACGGTCGTTGTTGCGGGCCTCGCGCACTTCGATCTGGCACAGGCTGTTGAGCCGGGCGGCAAACGAGGCGGTGAATTTTTCCGGCATGTGCTGGACGATGACGATGCCCGGGCACACTCGCGGCAGGGCGGTGAGCACCGCTTCCAGGGCCTGCGTGCCGCCGGTGGAGGTGCCCAGGGCGACGATGCGTTCGGTGGTCTGCGCCATGGCGTGGCCGTTGGCGGCGGGCAACATGGCGTCGGCGGTGAGTTTGGTCGCGGGTGTCAGCGCGATCGGGGCGGGGCGCTTGCCCAGGTTGCGCACGTTGACCTGGGCGGCGGCACGGATCGCCGACACCAGCTCCGGCGCCGACTCCAACAGAAAGTTCTTCAGGCCGGTGGTGGGCTTGGTGATGATCTCCACCGCACCAGCGGCCATCGCCTGCAAGGTGGTTTCCGCGCCCCGGGGTGTCAGGGACGAGCAGATCACCACCGGAGTGGGGCGCTCGCTCATGATTTTCTTCAGGAACGTGATGCCGTCCATGCGCGGCATTTCCACGTCCAGCACGATCACGTCGGGCCATTCCTTGGCCAGTTTGTCCATGGCGAAAATCGGGTCGGACGCCGCGCCCATGACGTGGATGTCCGGTGTGTCGCTGAGGATCGCCAGCAACACCTGGCGAACCACGGCAGAGTCATCCACCAGCAGTACATTGATCTTTTTTGACATAGTCAGTGCCGGGTCCTTATAGGTTGGTGCCTGACCCACACATCGCCGCTGCAAAGGTCGAAGATGATGCTGCGGTGGCCAGTGCTGCCCATGTCCTGGGCGATCAGGTCGAGGCGATAGAGGGCGGCCATTTCCAGCGCGGCGTTGACGTTCAGCCGCGCCACATCGCCGTAGGGCACGTGGCGTTGCAGCTCGGGGAACATCTCGCCGCCGCCGAACAGCTTGAGTTGGTAGTCCTCGGGTTCGGTGTGGTGGGCCCGGGCCTGGTGGATGAACAGTTCGATGGCTTCGTCGGCATAGAGGCCGTTCAGTGCGGTGGAGCAGCGCACCCGACTGGGCAGCATGAAGTGGCACATGGCGCCGATCCTGCGTTCCGGATGCCACAGCGTGATCGCCACGCAAGAGCCGAGGATCGTGCGCAGGCGGGTCGGGCAGGTGGCGAAGCGAAACTCCCCAGGCGCCAGGTACACCTCGGCCACTTCCCTGATGGCGGCGTTCATGGTTTGCGGTAAATCGATGGCGCCACCAGTTTCAATGCATCGGACACACCGTTGAGGCTTTCCGAGTGGCTGATGATGAAATACCCGCCGGGCTTGAGCCGGGGGAACAAGCGGGCAACCACTTTGCTTTTGGTGGGTTGGTCGAAATAGATCATGACGTTGCGCAGGAAGATCACATCGAACTCCCCCAGATCCGGCAAGGTGTCGTTGAGGTTGACCTGGATAAAGTTGACCCGGTTGCGCAATGCCCGGTCGATGAGGAACGTGCCTTGCTGGCTGCCGGTGCCCTTGAGGCAATATTTCACCAGCAGCGGATGGGGCAGGGTGCGGGCACGTTCCATCGGGTAATGCCCGGCGCGCGCCTTGGCCAGCACCTGGCTGCTGATGTCCGAACCGATGACTTCCCAGGGTGTGGTGCCCAATCCTTCGGCCAGGGTCATGGCCAGGCTGTAGGGCTCTTCCCCCGATGAACTGGCCGCGCTCCACAAGCGAAAGGTCTTGCCCGGTGTCGCATGGGGCAGCACGTGCTGGCGCAGGAAGTCGAAATGCTTGGGCTCGCGGAAAAAGTAGGTCTCGTTGGTCGTCAACAGATCCAGCGCCACCTGCAGCTCATCGGTGCGCTGGCCGTTCATGATCAGCTTGAAATACTCGCCGTAACTGTCCAAGCCATAGTGCTTGAGGCGCTTGAACAAACGCCCGGCCACCAGGGCTTTCTTGGCCTCGGACAGGCTGATGCCGGCGGCCTGGTACAGCCAGGATTGGAACTGGCCGAACTCTCGGTCAGTGAGCGCCTGTGCGTTCAGCGTGCGTTCCTTGCAGGTATCGGCGTTCACGGGGCATCCACTTCCAGCGCGCTCGGGCTGGCTTCTGCGAGTAGGGACATCTCGTCGATGGACAGCACACGGTCCACCTCCAGCACGATGACGAACTTGCCATCGACCTTGGCCATGCCGCTGATGAAATCGGCACGGATCTTCGCGCCGAAACTCGGTGGCGGCTCGATCTGCGAGGCCGGGATTTCCAGCACCGCCGATACCGTGTCCACCAACAGGCCAATGTCCTGGGCCTGGCCGTCGGCGCTGGCCGCCTCGATGATCACCACGCAGCTGCGGCGACTGATCGCCGAATTCGGCCGGCCGAAACGGGCCGACAGGTCCACCACCGGCACGACCGCGCCACGCAGGTTGATCACCCCGCGCACGAAGGCCGGCATCATCGGCACCACGGTCAGGTTGCCGTACTCGATGATTTCCTTGATGCACAGGATGCCGATGGCAAACATCTCCGTGCCGAGCATAAACGTCAGGTATTGCGCTTCTTCCTCGACCGCGATGGCGGTTTGACGTGTGGTCGCGATGGCGCCCATTGCTTTTTCTCCTTTAAGCAAGCCAGTGGAACCGGGCCATCAGAACCGAGTGAATTCCGATTCGTCCGGGGCGCTGGCCATGTTGTAGGCAAACGCCTTGGGCATGACCGGTGCCTGAGTCCGGGCCGGTTTGCGGCTGGACGGGCCGGGGGTGTTGTCGACCCGAGCGACCTGGACGGCGGATTTGGGCGGCGTGTCCAGGGTGAAGAAGCTCATGGCCTGTTGCAGCTGCTCGGCCTGGCTGCTCATTTCCTCGGCGGTGGCGGCCAGTTCTTCGCTGCTGGAGGCGTTTTGCTGGGTCACCTGGTTGAGCTGGGTCATGGCGGTGTTGATCTGCGCCACACCGGCGGCCTGTTCTTCGGAGGCGGCGCTGATTTCCTGCACCAGGTCCGAGGTCTTGTTGATCGAAGGGACCATCTCGTTGAGCAGGTTCCCGGCCTTTTCCGCCATGTCGACGCTGCTGGACGACAGCTCGCCGATTTCCTGGGCGGCCACCTGGCTGCGTTCGGCCAGCTTGCGCACTTCGGCGGCGACCACCGCGAAGCCTTTGCCGTGTTCACCGGCGCGGGCAGCCTCGATGGCGGCGTTGAGCGCCAGCAGGTTGGTCTGGTAGGCGATGTCGTCGATGATGCTGATGCGCTGGGCGATTTTCTTCATCGCCACCACGGTCTGCTGCACCGATTCGCCGCCGTCGGTGGCTTCCTTGGCAGCCTTGCTGGCCATGCCATCGGTGACCTTGGCGTTCTCGGTGTTCTGGTTGATGCTGGCGCTCATCTGTTCGATGGAGGCACTGGTTTCTTCGACGCTGGCCGCTTGCTCGCTGGTGGCCTGGCTCATCGATTGTGCGGTGGCGCTGACTTCTTCGGAGGCGCTGGCCAGGTTGTCCGCCGCGTTACGCACTTCACCGATGATGTGCGAGAGCTTGCCCACCATGTTCTGCATGGCGTTGAGCACCATGCCGGTTTCGTCCTTGGACCCGCCCTCGATTTTTGCGTTCAAGTTGCCTTCGGCCAATTGTTCGGCGACGGCCGCGGCCTGTTTCAATGGGCGGGAGATGATGCGCGAGATGAACAGCGCCAGGCCCAGGCCCACCAGCAGGGCGGCAATCAGCACGGCAATGATCGACAGGCGCGATTTTTCAAACAGCGCTGCGCCACGCTCGCTGGCCTTGCCGGCTCCGACATCATTGAGCTCCACCATTTTTTGCAGATCAGTGGTCACCAGATCGAATTGACGTTTGGACTCGCCCTTGAGCAGTGCGTGGGCTTGCTCGGTCAGGTTTTGCCGGGACAGTGCAAACAGGTCCTTGCTCACGGCGAGGTAAGCGGTCCAGTCATTGCGGGTGGTTTCGAACAGTTGACGGTCTTCTGCATTGGAGAGCAATTTTTCATAGGTCGCCAGGCGCGTTTCAAAACCCTTCCTGGCTTCTTCCGCTTCTTGCTCGACAGTCACGCGTTCCTGTTCGGAGTCGGCGGTAATGTGACGGTTTTCCTTGAGGCGATAGTTCGCTCCGTAGAAACGCATGCCCGAGGCGGCACGCATGGACGGCATCCAGTTTTCCCGGATCTCGACCGTGGTGCTGTTTACTTCGCCCAGTTGGATGATCGCGAACACACCCATGACGGCTGTCAGTGCCAGCACCACAAGAAATGAAGTGATCAGTTTGGTGGCGATTCTAAGATCGTAGAACCATTTCATTGGGAAGTACCTCTCCATGGAATTGCTAAAGCGTCAGCGAGCGTTGGCTTGTTGGAATTGAGTCGGTGTGTAGCGGTTTTCCACTTGGGCGATCTGGGTGAGCAGCGCCGGTACGTCGAGAATCAACGCCACGGCGCCACTGCCCAGGATGGTCGAGCCACTGATGCCGCGAAGGGCACCAAACAGCTTGCCCAGCGGCTTGATCACGGTCTGGAATTCACCCAGCAAGTCATCCACCACCAGCCCGGCCTTGAGTTCGGCGTAGCGCACCACCACCACGTTCTGCCGGCGCGCGGCCGGGCCTTCGTGGCTGAAGTGATCGCGCAGGTAGACCAGCGGCAGCACCTCGCCGCGCAGGTCGAGGTAGCCTTGTTCGCGGCTGGCGAGCCCATCGTCTTCGCTCAGCTCGATGCATTCCTGGACCATATCCAGCGGAATGACATAGGTCGATTGACCGATGCCCACCAGAAAACCATTGATGATTGCCAGGGTCAGCGGCAGGCGGATACGGACCACGGTGCCCTTGCCAGGCTGGCTGTCCAGGTCGACGGTGCCGCGCAGCAGGGTGATGTTGCGCTTGACCACGTCCATGCCCACGCCACGCCCCGAAAGGTTGGTCACGGCCTGGGCGGTGGAGAAGCCAGGTTCGAAAATCAGGTTGTAGATTTCCTGGTCGGTCGGGCTCGCGCCCGGTGTTACCAGGCCACGTTCCTGGGCTTTTTCCAGGATCCGGTCGCGGTTCAGGCCGGCGCCGTCGTCGGCGATTTCCAGCACGATGCTGCCCGAGTCGTGATAGGCGTTGAGGTGCAGGTGCCCCTTGGCTGGTTTGCCAGCGGCCAGGCGCGCCTCGGCGGTTTCAATGCCGTGGTCCATGGCGTTGCGCAGCAAGTGCATGAGCGGGTCGCCGATTTTTTCCACCACGGTCTTGTCCAGCTCGGTCTCCGCACCGCTGATGATCAGGTCGATGTCCTTGCCCAGCTCCTGGCTGACATCGCGCACCACCCGACGGAAGCGGTTGAAGGTTTCGCCGATGGGGATCATGCGCAGGCGCAGGGCGCCGTCGAGGATTTCCTCCACCAGTGACGACACCGTCGAGGTGGATTCCTGCAACGGATCGTTGTTGCAGGTGCGGGCCAGCAGGCTGGCACCGGCGCTGGCGATGACCAGTTCGCCCACCAGGTTGATCAGTTCGTCGAGCTTGTCGGCATTGACCCGCACGTAGGTGCCGTCCTTGGCCTTGCTGTCGCTGGTCACCGCTTGTTTGTCGCTGGCGATCTGGGCAGGCACGCGCGGCGTCTTGCGTTGGTCGGACAACACCTCGCCGGTGGTGACCAGGGCGGTGTTTTCCTCGACCTGTTCCGGCGACGTGGCAACCAGGCCGGTGTTGGCCTGGGGGGCGATGTCGTTATCCAGGGCAACGATCTCGATCACGCAGTCTTCCCGGACGAAGTCGAATACTTCGTTGATCGCGCCGTGGCTGGCGGCCGAGCGAAACTCGATGTCGAAGCCCAGGTAGCAGGATTCGGCGTCCCAGGCATCGGCGGCGGGCAGGGCGTCGGTCAAGGTGGTGAGGTCGACGATTTCACCCAGGGTTTGCAGATAGCGCAGGAACGACAGCGGGTCCATGCCGTTGCGGAACACGTCCTGGCCGAAGCGCAGGGAGATGTGCCAGAGGCGCGTTTCGCCGGGTTCGCTGGTGTTGATTTCAGGGGTAGATGTCGGGGCCGCAGCGGGCGAGGGCGCCTGGTACTCCTGCAGGATCTGGCACAGCTCCACTTCCCGCTGCAGGGCCGGTGGCGGCAGCGCTCCGCCCTGGTTGGCGGCCACGTTGATCAGTTCCAGCATGTGATCGCTGGACTTGAGCAGCACCGCGATCAGGCCTGCGTCCACCTCGACGCTGCCATTGCGCAGGCGATCGAGCACGTCTTCGACGATATGGGTGAAGCTGACGATCGGTTCCAGGCCGAAAAGCCCGGCCGAGCCCTTGATCGTGTGCGCCGCCCGGAAGATCGCGCCAATGGCGTCATCGTCGCCGGGGTCGGTTTCCAGTTGCAGCAGCGACTCTTCCATCGCCTGCAACTGTTCCCGTGCCTCGACGATGAAGGTCTGTTGTGCCTGATCGAGATTGATGCTCACGCTCATATCCTTTGTCGTGTCCGACGTATTGCAACAGCCCTAGGCAACCAGGTTGCACAGGGCAAGTGTTTCCGTGACGGCCTTGCTTTGGCCCGTCAATGTCAGTTGGGTGCCGGCCTTGGCGGCCTCGCGCTGTACCATCAGCAGCAGTTGCAGGCCGGCGCCGTCCATCTCGGTGATCTGCGACAGATCGAGGGCCATTCGCGGTGTTGCGCCCAGGTGCGGCAACCATTGCGCGGCCAGGTCGGCGGCGGTGTAGATCGTCAGCTCGCCGTCGATGTGCACCTGGGCGGTGTCATCGTGTGTCTCGTATTGCCACGGCATGGGAGCCTCCGGCTATCAAGGAAGAATCAGCTTGGATACCGCCGCCAGCATCTGCGCCGGCTGGAACGGCTTGACCACCCAGGCCTTGGCTCCGGCGGCCTGGCCTTCCTGCTTCTTCGATTCCTGGGATTCGGTGGTGAGCATGATGATCGGCGTGAACTTGTAGCTGGCCAGCTTCTTGACCTCCTTGACGAAGGTGATGCCGTCCATGTTGGGCATGTTCACGTCACTGATGATCAGGTGCACTTTCTGGCCATTGAGCTTGCCCAGCGCGTCCTTGCCATCGCTGGCTTCGATCACGTCATAGCCGGCACTTTTCAACGCGATGCCGACCACCTGTCGAACGCTCGCGGAGTCGTCGACAACCAATACACTTTTAGCCATGAACGGCGCTCCTAAAAGAAGGTAATTTCCTGTGAAGTCTGTTGCGCGCCCGAGTCGCCGTGGTGATTACGGCGTTGCTCGTCGGTGGCGTAAGTGGTTTCCATGCGCGCCAGCCATTGGCGGGCGTCGATGGAAACAGCCTGTTCGGGCGACTGGCTGGCCTGCTGCATGTGCACATGCAGGTCCTCGATGTTGTCGCGCACGTGGCTGAGGATCTGGCTGACCCGATCCTGGAATTGCAGGCTGACCAGCACCTCGGTGAGTTCATCGCGGATGCCGAAGCTCTCGCGCTGCAGCATGTCGGCCGAGTCGGCCAAGCTGCCGGTGACACTCTTGAAGCGCTCCAGCACCTGCTGGATGCTTTGCTCGGAGGCACTGACCGAATGGCTGTCCTGGTCCGCGCCGCTGGACGCGGCATGCACCAGTTGGGTGATGGCGTTGTTGATGATGTCGACCTTGGCCGACATCTGCTGGCCGGTCTCGCTGGATTTGCTCGAGAGGCTGCGCACGGCGTCGGCCACCACGGCAAACCCACGCCCGGCCTCGCCGGCACGGGCGGCTTCGATGGCGGCGTTGAGGGCCAGCAGGTTGGTCTGTGCGGCAATCGCCGCGACATCGGCGGCCATGGTCCGCAGCTCGCCGGTATAGGCCGTCAGGTTGCGCACCTGGGCAAGGGTTTCATCGCGGCTGGCCTGGGTGGCCTTCAGGGAATCGATGACCTTGACCAGTTCACTTTCGCTCTGGGCCAGCACCTGTACGGCACCGCCACTGCTGCTGCCGGCCAACTCACCGGCGGCCAGTTGCGAGGCTTGCACGGTCTCTTCCAGGCGCGAAGAAATGCCGGTAAAGCGGCTGGTCAGCGAGACGATTGCGGTTTCGGTCTGCTGCCTGGAGCTTTCGACCTGCTTGGCCCAGATCGGCATCGCACCGAGAATGACTTCGTTGAGTTGCTCGCTGGTTTTATGGGCCAGGTGCTCGCTGGCTTGCAGGTCGTGGCGGGCCATGGCGGCGGCGATGGCGCGGTCGAACTGCTGACGTTGCGAACGCGCACCCCATACGCCAGCACCGACGCCAACGGCCAGGAGGGCAACAGCCAGGATGATGTTTTGAACACTTGGACCGTTGAGCAGTAAGACGCCAACGGCAGCAACAAAAGCGACGAGCACTGTGTTCCAGAGGATGCGAGGTGGTTGGGCGAAGGAATGACCGTGTGGGTACGACGTCATGGTTCGGTCCTTGAACAGAGTTTCTAACAGGTTATTTGCGAATAACTGGTTATCTGCGACCTCTACTCGGACTTTAAGACCGGCTGTCCGATACCGGTATTGCATAGGCATTGGCCTACACAGTACGTGGCACTGTGCTACTTCAGATTAGACGCTGTCTGTGAAATGTCGAATGCACCCGACGAAGGTATAAGCCACAACATAGAACCCTCAAGAGTGCTCTCCGGTTGATTCTTCTGAAACAGACTGAATGGATTGCGCTAAATTACCCCGCATTGGATTTCGAACCTGCCATCAGAGCCCCCATGCCCACCCAGCCCCTCTGGAAAACCTATCTTCTGTTCCTGGCCCCCATGGTCCTGTCCAACTTCCTGCAGTCCATGTCTGGCACGTTCAATAGCATCTACATCGGCCAGATGCTCGGTACCCAGGCCTTGGCGGCGGTGTCGGGCATGTTTCCCATCGTGTTTTTCTTTATCGCATTGGTGATTGGCCTCGGCGCGGGGGCGGGAGTGTTGATCGGGCAGGCCTACGGTGCCGGAGAAACCGGCACGGTGAAGGCGATTGCCGGTTCGACGTTGTTGCTGGGGGCGATCATCGGCCTGACGGCGGCGGTGCTCGGCAGTGTTTTTGCGCGTCAGGCGTTGCAGGGGCTCGGCACGCCGGCCGATGTGCTGGAGGATGCCGTTTCCTATGCCCGGGTCATGATGTGGATCCTGCCGATGTTGTTGGTATTTGTGCTGTTCACTCAACTGCTGCGCGGGGTGAGCGATACGGTCTCACCGATGCTGGCGCTGCTGATCTCCACCAGTGTCGGGCTGCTGCTTACGCCCGTATTGATTCGTGGTTGGCTGGGGTTGCCGCCGATGGGCATCCAGAGCGCGGCGCTGGCGGGGTTGGTGGGGACGGCCTCGGCCATGGCCATGCTGGCATGGCGCCTGAACCGTCGCGAGCATGCCCTGGCACCGGACCGGGCGTTGTTCGCGGCGATGCGCCTGGACACGGAGATCCTTGGCAAAGTGCTGCGCATTGGCTTGCCCACAGGGTTGCAGATGGTGGTGATCTCGTTGTCGGAGTTGGTCATCCTGACGCTGGTCAATAGCCATGGCTCCCAGGCCACGGCGGCCTATGGCGCGGTGACGCAGATCGTCAACTACGTGCAGTTTCCGGCGCTGTCGATCGCCATCACCGCCTCGATCCTCGGCGCCCAGGCCATCGGTGCCGGACGCCTGGAGCGCCTGGGGCCGATCCTGCGCACGGGGCTGTTGATCAACCTCTGGCTTACGGGTGGGCTGGTGGTCCTGGGCTATCTGTTGTCCCACTGGCTGCTGGGGTTGTTCATCACCGACCCGGCGGCACGGGTCCAGGCCGAACACCTGCTGCACATCATGCTCTGGAGCCTGTTGGTGTTCGGCTTCCAGGCGATCGTCGGCGGCATCATGCGCGCCAGCGGCACGGTGCTGGTGCCGGTCGCCATCTCGATCTTCTGCATCGTCGCCGTGCAAGTGCCAGCGGCGTATCTGCTGGACGCTCACTTCGGGCTGCAAGGGGTGTGGATGGCGTTCCCGGTGGCCTACTTGAGTATGCTGCTGTTGCAGACGCTGTACTACAAACGGGTGTGGCAGCATCAGCCGATCGAGCGGTTGGTGTAGAACAGAGCTTTCTGACACAACACAAATCCCCTTTGGGTCAGCAGTGGGTCAGCCTGTGGGAGCAAAGCTTGCTCGCGATGACCTCATCACATACAACGCCCCTGTTGGCTTTAAAACCGCTATCGCGAGCAAGCTTTGCTCCCACAGGCTCGCCTCCACAGAGGATTGGGTTCTGGCGATGTTACAGTGGCCATCACCCGCCACGCCGCCACCGAGGATCCGATGTCTGCCAGTCTCCCCACCCACATTGCCTATCGCGCCTTCCTGTTCGACATGGACGGCACATTGCTCAACTCCATCGCCGCCGCCGAGCGGATCTGGACGCGCTGGGCCGTGCGTCATGGCGTGGACGTGGCGACGTTCCTGCCGACGATCCATGGCGTGCGCGCCATCGACACCATCGCCCGCCAGCACCTGCCAGGGGTGGATGCCCAGGCCGGGGCCGAGCAGATTACCCGGGAGGAAATCGAAGACGTCGAAGGGGTGGTGCAGGTGCCCGGTGCGCAGGCCTTTCTGAACAGCCTGCCGCCAGAGCGCTGGGCAATCGTCACCTCAGCGCCGATGGCATTGGCCTTGCGCCGTATGGAAGCCGCCGGAATTCCACGTCCTTTGGTCATGGTCACGGCCGAAGACGTCAGCGATGGCAAGCCCAACCCAGCCTGCTATCGCCTGGCGGCCGAACGCTTGCAAGTGGCACCGCAAGAATGCCTGGTCTTTGAAGACGCCGAGGCGGGCATCCGGGCAGGCGAGGCGGCCGAGGCGGATGTGCTGGTGGTAACGGCGACGCATACGCACCCGGTGGTCACCCTTCATCCGCAGATCAAGGATTACCTTGGGCTTGGTATTGAGGTGGATGAAGCCGGGCTGATGCGGATTCAGTAATCACACAATCCCCTGTGGGAGCGCGCCTGTGGGAGCAAAGCTTGCTCGCGATAGCCTCATCACAGGCAATATCTCTGTTGGGCCTTTAAACCGCTATCGCGAGCAAGCTTTGCTCCCACATTGGATCTGCTGTGGTCTTTGAACCGGTCAGGTCACCACGCGATAGCACGGCACATACGCCGCGCCGCCCGGCAGTTTCATGCGGTGCTGGGCGACGAAGGCCTGGAGCAGGCGGTCGAGGGGTTCCATGATGGCGGCGTCGCCGTGGATTTCGTACGGGCCGTGTTCTTCGATCAGGCGGATGCCCTTGTCCTTGACGTTACCGGCCACGATCCCCGAGAACGCCCGGCGCAGATTGGCGGCCAGTTCGTGGGCGGGCAGGTCGCGGCTCAGGCCCAGGCTGGCCATGTTGGCGTGGGTCGGGTCGAACGGGCGCTGGAAGCCCTCGTCGATCTTCAGCAGCCAGTTGAAGTGGAAGGCGTCGTTGCGCTCGCGGCGGAACTGCTTGACCTCCTTGAGCCCTTGGGTCATCTGCCGTGCCACTTCGGCCGGGTCGTCGATGATGATCTGATAGTGCTTCTGCGCCTCCTCACCCAGGGTTGCACCGACAAACGCATGCAACTGATCGAGGTACGGCGCGGCGCTTTTCGGCCCGGTGAGAACCACCGGGAACGGCAGGTCCTGGTTGGCCGGGTGCATCAGGATCCCCAGCAGGTACAGGAACTCTTCCGCCGTACCGGCGCCGCCCGGGAAGATGATGATGCCGTGACCGACACGCACGAAAGCCTCGAGGCGTTTCTCGATGTCCGGCAGGATCACCAGCTCATTGACGATCGGGTTCGGCGCCTCGGCGGCGATGATGCCCGGTTCCGTCAGGCCCAGGTAGCGACCGCCATGGATACGCTGCTTGGCATGGGCAATGGTGGCGCCTTTCATCGGGCCTTTCATCACGCCAGGGCCGCAACCGGTGCAGATGTCCAGGCTGCGCAGGCCCAGTTCGTGGCCGACCTTCTTGGTGTATTTGTATTCTTCGGTGTTGATCGAGTGACCGCCCCAGCACACGACGATTTTCGGCTCCACGCCTGGACGCAAGGTGCGGGCGTTGCGCAGCAGATGGAACACGTAGTCGCTGATGCCCTGGGACGAGCTGAGGTCGATGCGCTGGCTGTCCAGCTCGTTCTCGGTGTAGACGATGTCGCGCAGGGCGCTGAACAGCATTTCCCGGGTGCTGGCGATCATTTCGCCGTCGACGAAGGCGTCGGCCGGCGCGTTCAGCAGCTCCAGGCGCACGCCCCGGTCCTGCTGGTGAATACGGATCTCGAAGTCCTTGTAGGCTTCCAGGATGGTCTTGGCGTTATCAACATGGGCGCCGGTGTTGAGGATGGCCAGGGCGCACTGGCGGAAGAGGGTATAGATACTGCCGGAACCGGCTTCGCTCAGTTGCTGGACTTCGCGCTGGGACAAGGTCTCCAGGCTGCCCTTGGGGCTTACCGAGGCGTTGATTACATGTCTTTGAGTCATTCAGCTTTCCTTGAAAACGATGCCATGCACACAACGACGGCATCTTGAAAAAAACGTCCACGCAGAAAGATCGCACGATCCTTGCGCTATCGCCATGGACTTTGGTCCGGACCCGGCGAGTCGGTTGCGCTACAAAATGAGCTCCAGCATAGCTAAATCGACCGGGCAGGCGATAATGCGTGACTCTTTTGATGCCGTACAAGGAAATTGCACCGCGATGTTCGAGATCAAACCGTGGGATGGCGACACGTACCGCAAGCAGACTCGCCGCAGCACCCTGATCATCGCGGTGGTGTTCCTGGCCCTGGCGATGCTGCTATCCAGCCTGGCCGTGATGCTGCTGGGCACGCCCGGAGGCGATAACTTTCGTTTCAATCTCGGCGGGGTGATTGTCGCGGTGCTGGCGATGGCTGCGCTGATGCGCCTGTATTTCTGGTCGCAGCCGTGGATGGCCGCCGCCGTGTACGGTTGGCAGCTCAAGCGCAGTCTGATGAAAATCACCAACGTGATGCACCAGGTGACCGCCGGGGTGCAGGCCCAGGACCCCACCGCCATGAAACTGCTGCGCTTCTATCACCTGGGACTGGCCCAGATGCATCAGCTGGACGCCAACTCCAGCGCCCAGGGCTCCCTGGCGCGAGAGGCCGAGGCGCACCTGGCGAAGATGCAGGCGCTGGGCCTGGACCCCGAACAATCGCGTCTGGACCCGAGCTGGATCGAGACGGTGAAGCAGGCCTATCGCGCAGGTTGATCGGTCAGAGGGTGCCGATGCGGTCGAGCTCGGCTTTCAGGGCCTGGGCATCGAGCTGGTCGAAGGGCAGGGCGAAAAACGCCCGGCAGCGGGTTTCGATACGATCCAGGGTGGAATGGAAGGCTTGGCCGATCTGATCGTCGTTGCCTCTGACGGTCGATGGATCGACCAGGCCCCAGTGGGCCTTGATGGCGGGGCCGAAGTACACCGGGCAAGCATCGCGAGCGGCGCTGTCGCACACGGTGATGACGATGTCCGGCGGGCTGCCCTCGAGCGCGTCGTAACCCTTGCTGCGCAAGCCTTGGACGCTGATACCGGCTTCTTGCAAGGTGCTCAGGCTGCGCGGGAGCACGTGGCCCTTGGGGAAACTGCCGGCGCTGACGGCCTCGAACCCGGCTGGGGCCAGATGGTTGAACATCGCTTCGCTGAGAATGCTGCGGCAACTGTTGGCTGTGCACATGAAGAGGACTTTCATCGATCGGCTCCGATAAGCGCAAGGTTGGGCTGCGCCGGAGTATATGCGGACAATCGAATATATGGAATTTCGTATTTGTGGCGAGGGGAAGAGCGGATAGCGCCGGGGCGCAGTACGTCTGCGCCCCAACGATTTGGGTGGTTACGATTTTCTGCCGCCGCCTTGGTTGCGTTCGCTACCTTTGTTACCGGCTCCAGTGCCTTTTTGCCGATCGTTGGCAACGTTGCCGCCCGACGCTTGTCCGCCTTTCTTGCCGGCTTCCGATGCTTTTTCACGATCATTGGCGAAGTTGCCTGGGTTTTTGTTTCCGCTACTGGCCATTTCGAGAATCCTCATTTTGGTTGAGCGAGCAACGTGCCTCGCATTAGTTGGGAAAGAAAATGGCTGAGGGAAGTTTAAAAAAAACCGCTTGCTGGCGACGAATGGTCAGCCCTCAGTCTTCACTTCTAATCCTCGCCACCGCTGACTTTCCAATGCTTGGCATCCGTGGGGAAAATCACTTGCTCGACCCGATGGGCAATGCCGAAAGCCAGGGAGTTTTCCGCCGGGATCACCCGCTCTTCGGCGCACAGGCATTTGAAGATATCCAACTGCGTCGCCGCGCCAGCGGTTTCCTTGACGTAGATTTCCACGTAGCGCGCCACGTCGTTGTCCAGGCTGGACAGGTACTCGCGCAAGCGTGAGTGGTCCACGGATTTCTGGCCGAAATACCAGTTCATCGGATGAATCAGGAAACGCGAATGCGGGGTGGTGGTGCGGTCGCTGGCGGCCAGGTACATGACGATGCCCATCGACTCGATGTTGCCGGCGTTCACCGCACGTACCGGTACCGGAAGGGACTTGATGAAGGTGTAGAGGGTGAAACCGAAGTTGGTACTGCCACCGACTGTGGAGAGATTGAGCATCAGCGAGTCGGCGCCTTTCTCAATGGCCTCCAGGCAGTTATCGCGAAAGCGTTCGGTGGTTCCCTGATCGATCTGGCAATGAAAATGGACAATGTGTTCGGACATCTGAAACTCCTGTCGACTTCACCCTTTTTGAAGTGCCTGCGGATCGGCTGTGCCGTACAGTTGGGAGTCCAGCGGTCTGCGGATGTTCCTCATCCGTGGCTGGCTGCTGGTGAGCGCATCAAGCCGGTTGCTGCTGTTCGCATTTCTGGGCGGCTTGCGTCATGCGCTGCAGAAACAGCGTCAGCCCGGCTTCTTCTTCGCTGAGGCCTTTGCGTGCCCGGGGTTTGGGCAACTGGGTCAGGGCACCGAGCAGGAAACCTTCCACCACCGCAGGATGAATGTAGCACTTGCGACAGACGGTCGGCGTGTTGCCCAGCTGTCGGGCGACTTGCCTGACCATCTCGGCGACGTGTCTTTTGGCCTCGCTCTCGGTTTCCCAGCGCAGCGTCCGCAACCCGGCCAGAGCGGCTGCGCTGCCGGCCCAGGTGCGGTAGTCCTTGGCGGTGAAGTCAGCGCCAGTGAGGGTCTTGAGGTAGGCGTTGATGTCCGAAGAACTGATGGCGTGGCGCTCGCCGTGTTCGTCCAGGTACTGGAACAGGTTCTGCCCGGGGATCTCCTGGCAACGCTTGATGATCCGCGCCAGGCGCCGATCCTTTACGGTGATCTGGTGCTCGATGCCGCTCTTGCCACGGAACTGGAAGGCGATGGCGCTGCCGTTGATCTCGACATGTTTGTCGCGCAGGGTCGTCAGGCCGTAGGAGCGATTGTCCCGGGCGTATTGGCTGTTGCCGACGCGGATCAGGGTCACGTCCAGCAGGGTGATGACCGTGGCCATGACTTTGTCGCGGCTGAACCCCGGCGTGGCGAGGATTTCCTCCAGGCGTTTGCGCAAGCGCGGCAGGGCCCGTCCGAATTCCAGCATGCGCGAGTACTTGTCCGCATCACGGACCTCACGCCAGCGCGCATGGTAGCGGTACTGCTTGCGCCCGCGGGCATCGCGCCCGGTGGCCTGGAGATGGCCGCGCGGGTCGGTGCAGATCCAGACATCGGTGTAGGCCGGCGGCACCGCCAGGGCATTGATGCGCTGAATCTCGGCTGCGTCGGTGATGCGCTGGCCCTGCGGGTCGAAATAACAGAATTTGCCCCGCTGCTTTTTACGGGTGATGCCCGGGGCCGTGTCATCGACATAATGCAGGTCGGCCGGCAGTGCATCCGGCGGCAGGGTATCGGGCATGAAAAGAGTCCTTGGCAGCGAATCCGGTGGCCTGTGAATTCATTGACCGCAGGCTGTTGCCGTCGTGCCAAGATTCTAAGGTTGCCGCAAAACCTGTGGGAGCAAACCAGCAGGAGTAAACCAGCAGGAGCAAACCAGCAGGAGCAAACCTGTGGGAGCAAGGCTTGCCCGCGATAGCATCGCCTCGGTCTATCAGCTACACCGAGGTGCTTGCATCGCGGGCAAGCCTTGCTCCCACAAGCTCCCACAGTGTGATCCGCTGGTTTCGGACCCTACGCCAACACCGCCACCGCCTTGATCTGCGCCCACAACACCTGCCCTGGATGCAATTTCAGCTGATCGCGCGAATAGCGGGTGATACGCGCCAGCAGCGGGGTGCCGGCGGCTTCCAGGCGGATCAGCACGTGGGCGGCGTTGTCGGCGGCCTGTTCGCTGACCACGGTGACTGGCAGGCGATTGAGGATGCTGGTCTGGGCATCGTTCGCCAGGCTGAGGCTGACGTCCCGGGCCTGGACCTTGAAGCGCAGCGGCTGGCCGAGGGCCAGGGAGGTGTGGGCCACGCGTACGTTCAGTTGGCTGTCGGGCAGATTCAGGGTCAGCAATTGATAAGCCGGGTCGTACCCGCTGACCTTGCCCTCGATCACCACGCCTGCATCATCCCCCAGGGCCAATGGCAGGTCGAGCCGGGCCAGGGTTTCGCCGATCGGCCCACTGGCCAGCGCGCGACCGCCGTCGAGCAGCACGATGTGATCGGCCAGGCGCGCCACTTCATCCTGGGAATGGCTGACATACAGCACCGGGATGTCCAGCTCATCGTGGAGCCGTTGCAGGTACGGCAGGATTTCGTTTTTGCGCCGGCTATCGAGGGCCGCCAGCGGCTCATCCATCAACAGCAGTTGCGGGCTGGTCAGCAAGGCGCGGGCGATACCCACCCGCTGGCGCTCGCCGCCGGACAGGTTGTGCGGCTGCCGATCGAGCAAGTGCCCGATGCCCAGCAGTTCGGTCGCCTGTTGCATGTCCACCCGCCGTTGTGCCGGCGCGATGCGCTTGAGGCCGAACGCCAGGTTGGCCCGCACCGACAGATGGGCGAACAGGCTCGCCTCCTGGAACACATACCCCACCGACCGTTTATGGGGCGGCACGAACACAGCGTGCTCACTGTCTTGCCAGACTTGGCCGTTGACCTCGATAAAACCCCGGGCCGGCCGCTCCAACCCGGCGATGCAACGCAGGCAGGTGGTTTTGCCGGAACCGGACGGCCCATACAGAGCGGTCACGCCACGGCCGGGCAGTTGCACATCCAGGTCCAGGGAAAAAGCCCCGTGGTCGAGCTGCAAACGCGCGTGAATCATCGATCAGCTCCAACCGGCACGGGTTCGGCGGCTGGAGTACAGCGCCAGCAGCACCAGGAATGAAAACACCAGCATTGCCGCCGCGAGCCAGTGGGCCTGGGCGTATTCCAAGGCTTCGACATGGTCGTAGATCTGCACTGACACCACCCGGGTTTTCTCCGGGATGTTGCCGCCGATCATCAGCACCACGCCGAATTCGCCGACGGTGTGGGCAAAGCCAAGAATCGCCGCAGTGATGAAGCCGGGGCGGGCCAGGGGCAGGATGACGCTGAAAAACGTATCCCAAGGCCCGGCTCGCAGGGTGGCGGCGACTTCCAGCGGGCGACTGCCGATGGCGGCAAAGGCGTTCTGCAACGGCTGCACCACAAACGGCATGGAATAGATCACCGAGCCGATTACCAACCCGGTGAAACTGAAGGTGAGGGTGCCTAGCCCGAGAGCTTGGGTGAGCTGGCCGATCCAGCCGTTCGGCCCCAACGCCAGCAACAGGTAGAAGCCGATCACCGTGGGCGGCAGCACCAACGGCAACGCGACCACCGCACCCACCGGCCCGCGCAGCCAGGAGCGGGTGCGCGACAGCCACAATGCGATGGGCGTGCCGATGAGCAGCAGGATCACCGTGGTCAATGACGCCAGTTTCAGGGTCAGCCAGATGGCGGCATAGTCGGCGCTGGTCAGTGGCATTTAGCGTTGGTAACCGTAGGTTTGGATGATGGCGGCGGCTTTCGGGCCCTTGAGGTAATCCACCAGGGCCACGGCAGCGGGGTTGTCCCGGCCCTTGTTGAGGATCACCGCGTCCTGTTTGATCGGGTCGTGCAGTTCGGCCGGGACGATCCATGCCGAGCCGCCCGTCACTTTGCCGTCCTTGTACACCTGGGACAAGGCGACGAAGCCGAGTTCGGCGTTACCGGTGGAGACGAACTGATAGGCCTGGGTGATGTTCTGGCCTTCGACGAGCTTGCTTTTCACCTGCGCGGTCAAGCCGAGCTTGTCCAGCACCTGGGTCGCGGCCAGGCCGTAGGGCGCGGCTTTCGGGTTGGCGATGGACAGGTGTTGGAAATCGTTGTGCTTGAGCACCTGGCCCTGGCTGTCGACATAACCGTCCTTGGCCGACCACAGCGCCAGGGTACCGACCGCGTAGGTGAAGCGCGAGCCCTTGACGGTGTCACCTTCGCTTTCGAGCTTGGCCGGGGTGGTGTCGTCGGCGGCGAGGAAGACTTCGAATGGCGCGCCGTTCTTGATCTGGGTGTAGAACTGCCCGGTGGCCCCGTAAGCCGCCACCAGTTTGTGTCCGGTGTCTTTTTCGAAGTCGGCGGCGATGGCCTGGATCGGCGCGGTGAAATTGGAAGCGACTGCCACCTGCACCTCAGCGGCCTGGGCGGCGCCAATGGCAAAGAACGTGGTCAGCAGCAACGGCGCGAAGCGGGTGAGAGGCATGGGTGAGGCTCCGTGGGGTCAGGTTCGCTATATACCGGAATATATAGCGAATGACCGACAAACGGAACGCGGCATTTCGCCCGGGGAGTGAGATGCAAGGGTGTGGGAGCCAAAGCTTGCTCGCGAAGACGGTGGGTCAGCTAGCATCCATTTTGAATGTGCTACCGCCATCGCGAGCAAGCTCAGCTCCCACAGGTCCGGTGGTGTACCCGGATGTGCCGGTTGCCCCCAATCCCCTGTGGGAGCGAGCCTGCTCGCGAAGACGGTGGGTCAGCTAGCATCCATTTTGAATGTGCTACCGCCATCGCGAGCAAGCTCAGCTCCCACAGGTCCGATGATGTGCCTGGATGTGCCGGTTGCCCCCAATCCCCTGTGGGAGCCAAGCTTGCTCGCGAAGACGGTGGGTCAGCTAGCATCCATTTTGAATGTGCTACCGCCATCGCGAGCAAGCTCGGCTCCCACAGGTCCGGTGGTGTACCCGGATGTGCCGGTTGTCCCCCAATCCCCTGTGGGAGCGAGCCTGCTCGCGAAGACGGTGGGTCAGCTAGCATCCATTTTGAATGTGCTACCGCCATCGCGAGCAAGCTCGGCTCCCACAGGTCCGGTGGTGTACCCGGATGTGCCGGTTGTCCCCCAATCCCCTGTGGGAGCGGGCTTGCTCGCGAAGACGGTGGGTCAGCTTGCATCCATTTTGAATGTGCTACCGCCATCGCGAGCAAGCTCGGCTCCCACAGGTCCGGTGGTGTGCCTGGATGTGCCGGTTGCCCCCAATCCCCTGTGGGAGCGAGCTTGCTCGCGATGGCGTTCGATCAGGCATCCGCCCTGTGGAGCCGGGCCAACGCCTCCTCGGCCAGCCGCCGAGTCAGCTCGGCCGTCGACAGCTCGCGGCCCAGAGGGAAGGCCTGGCCGGCCCAGAGGTTACTGAAGTCTGCTTCACCCTTGGCGCGCAACGGCATCAATGCACCACCCGCCAAGGGAAAAGCCGGGGCCAGTGGGCTCATCGGGCCCACTTCGCGCATCACCCGGTTGACGATGCCTCGGGCCGGGCGACCAGTGAACAGGTTGGTAACAGCCGTCTGGCTTTCCTTGGCCGTGCGCAACGCCCGGTGATGCGACGCGCTGATCTTCGCCTCGGGGGTGAACAGGTAGGCGCTGCCCAGTTGCACCGCCGAGGCACCCAGGGCGAATGCCGCGACGATTCCCCGCGCATCGCCAATGCCGCCGGCAGCGATCACCGGCACCTTCACTGCATCCACCACCTGCGGCAGCAAGGCAAACAGCCCGACTTGGGTGTTGAGGTCGTCGCTGAGGAACATTCCGCGATGACCACCGGCTTCGTAACCCATGGCAATGATCGCGTCGCAACCATGCTGTTCAAGCCAGATGGCTTCCTCGACGGTGGTGGCCGAGGAAAGGATTTTCGCGCCAGTGGCCTTCACCCGATCCAGCAAGGATTTTTCCGGCAGGCCGAAATGGAAACTGACAACTTTGGGACGCATCTCTTCCAGCACCCGGCAGGCGGCATCGTCGAACGGCGTGCGGTTGGACACCGGGGTCGGCGCGTCGAAGTCGACGCCCAGTTCCTGATAATACGGCTTGAGCCGTTGCTTCCAGGCCTCGGCTCGCTGTTCGTCAAAGGCCGGCGGCTGGTGACAGAAAAAATTCACATTGAACGGTTTGTCGGTCTGCTCGCCGATGGTCGTCAGCGCCTGGCGCAGTTGCTCGACATCGAGCATCGCCGCCGGCATTGAACCCAGCCCGCCGGCATTGCACGTCGCGACCACCATGGCCGGCCCGGTCACCCCGGCCAGCGGCCCCTGGATGATGGGCAGCTCGATACCGAGCAGGTCAAGAATGCGAGTGTCTGGCCACTGGCTCATGTGCGGGTCTCCGACGGCAGAAGGAAACAGCGGTTTTAGCAGGTGTGGGCCGGCGAGGGCCAGTCGAGTTTTTCAATCGAGCGTTGCAACTTGATCCCGACGACGGGAGGGTTACCATGCGGGCTTCATACATCAAGGAGCCCGACCCATGGACGTGAAACTCAAGACCGTCGAACCCTTCATCGTGGCCGGTTTGCAGGTGCGCACCCGCAACACCGACGAGCAGCAGCCCGACACCGCCCGGATCGGCCCGATGTGGCAGCAGTTCTTCAACGAAGGGCTGTTTGACACGATCCCGGCCCGGCAGTCGGAGTCGTTCGTCTACGGGGTGTATTCCAATTACGAGTCCGACGCCACCGGCCACTTCGATGTGACGGCCGGGGTGCAAGTGGATGCGACCAGCGCAGGCTACCCCGCCGTGGACATCGAGGGCGGGGATTACCTGATGTTTGCGGCCAAGGGGCCGATGCCCGACTGCGTGATTCAGACCTGGGGCCTGATCTGGGCGTACTTCGCGGATAATCCGCAGACGCTGCGCCGCTTTACCACCGATTTCGAGGTCTACAGCGGCCCCGATTCGGTGGCGATCTACATCGGCATTCAATCCCCGGACGAGCGCTCCAGCGCCAGCAACTGACGCTTGCGCTCCACACCCCAGCGATAGCCCGACAGGTTGCCGTCGCTGCGTACCACTCGGTGGCAAGGGATCGCCACCGCCAGGCTGTTGGCGCCGCAGGCCTGGGCCACGGCGCGCACGGCCTTGGGCATGCCGATGCGCTGGGCGATCTCGGCGTAGCTGGCGGTGCTGCCGGCGGGAATATCCCGCAAGGCTTGCCAGACCCGCTCCTGGAAGGCGGTGCCGCGCAGGTCCAAGGGCAGGTCCAGGCCCAGGGCCGGTGCTTCGATGAAGCCAACCACCTGGGCGATCAACTGCTCGAACTCGCGGTCGGCGCCGATCAGGTTGGCCCGGCGGAACTTGTCTTGCAGGTCCCGCACCAACGCGTCCGGGTCGTCCCCCAGCAGGATCGCGCACACGCCACGCTCGCTTTGCGCCACCAGGATCGCCCCGAGGGAGCATTGGCCGACGGCGAAACGGATGTCGGTGTTCTGCCCGGCGGCGCGATAGTCGGCGGGTTTCATGCCCAACACCTTGTCGGCTGCCTCATAAAAGCGGCTGTTGGAGTTGAAGCCGGCGTCGTACAGCGCCTCGGTGATCGTGCCGCCATCGGCCAGGCGTTCGCGTACCTTGCGTGAGCGGTGGGCGGCGGCATAACCCTTGGGGGTCAGGCCAGTGACTGCCTTGAAGACCCGATGAAAATGAAAGGGACTCAAGCCCGCGCTCTCTGCCAGTTCATTCAGGCCAGGCAGTTCCTCGGCCGCCTCGATCTGCCGGCAGGCGGCGGCAACCCGTGCCGCTTGTTGGGCGGCGATCTGGGTCTGGTCCCGAGCCACGCGCTTGCTGGGCCGGTAACCGGCGGCCTGGGCCTGTTCCGGCGTGTCGAAGAACTCGACGTTGCGCGGGTTGGGCAGGCGCGACAGGCTGCTTGGGTGGCAATAGATGCCGGTGGTTTTCACGCCATAGACGAAGGTGCCGTCGGCGCGTGGATCCCGGGCGAGCACGGCGGCCCAGCGCGGATCCAGTTCAGGGGCGAGATTGTTCGAAGTGCTGTTCATGGTCGTTATGTCCATTGGCCCGTTTTGCCTACAATAGCGAGCCATTCCAGTGGCGACACTCCGGGTCTTGCGGTTGAATTCTGCACCTTCACCCGGCGGTGCGAAACGTCAGGTTGATCCGCTGGGTACCCAGGCGCGGGTGCTGGCCTTCCTTGAGCGGCAACACGCCGTGGTAGCGCAACCGGTCCACGCCGCCCCAGACCACGATGTCGCCATGGAACAACGGGATGCGCAGGCTTTTGTCACTGCGCTCGAAGCCGCCGAACTGGAACACCGCCGGCAAGCCCAGGGACATCGAGACGATGGGGGCGGCGAGGGAGCGTTCGTTCTTGTCCTGGTGCAGCGACATCCGCGCGCCGGGCACGTAGCGGTTGATCAGGCAGGCGTCGGGTTCGAAATGCTCGAAGTGCGCCTGCCGGGCGGCGGCCTGGGCCAGTTCGCGAAACACCGCCGGCATGTCGGGCCAGGGGTGGCCGGTCTGCGGATCGTGGGCGGTGTAGCGATAGCCGCTGCGGTCGGTGGTCCAGCCCAGCGCACCGCAACTGCTCAAGGCCACCGACATGGTAAAGCCACCGGGCGTGACCATCTGCCGGAAAGGCGCCGCCTGCAAGACGCTTCCCAGCGCCGGCAGCAAGCGCTCGAGCCAGGGCAGGGCGAACCCGCGCAGCACGAACGCTTGCTGGCCGATCTGCTCGACCTGGCCAGGCGTGGTGGGCGCCTGGTCGGCGAACAGGTCCAATGTGAGCGGTGTGTCATTACTGCGCATCATGAAAAATGATTCCCAAGGTGTGCCGCCTGCCGCTGTGCACGCAGCTGACGCCATGGCGCATGTTCACCCGATAATAACCGCGAACGCCTTTGACGGGCCGCTGGTGCACGGCAAACACCACGGCATCGCCCTGTTTCAGATCGATGACCTGGGGCCGCGATTGCATGCGCGGGCGCTGTTCGGTGAGGACAAACTCGCCGCCGGTAAAATCCCGACCCGGTTCCGACAGCAGGATCGCCACCTGCAGTGGGAACACCTGCTCGCCGTACAGATCCTGGTGCAGACAGTTGTAGTCCTGCGGACCGTATTGCAGCAACAACGGCGTAGGCCGCGATTGCCCGGCGGCGTGACAGCGCCGGATGAAGTCAGGGTGTTCGTGGGGGTAGCGCACTTCAATACCCATGTGTTCATTCCAGCGGTTCGCCAGCGGTACCAACGCTGGATACAACGACTGGCGCAACTGCTGGATGAGGTCGGGCAGCGGATAGCGAAAATACTGATACTCGCCGCGCCCGAATCCATGGCGGGCCATGATCACCCGCGAACGAAAAAGCCCGGGTTCGGCGTACAGACCACTCAGCAGCCGGCATTGTGTTGTCGGTAGCAGGTTGCGAATGATTGCACAGCCGTCCTGGTCGAGGCTGTTCTCCAGGGCTGGCCAGTCCAGGTCGTGTATGCATTGGATTAGCGAGGGTAGGGACATGATGACAATCCTTGGTAGAAAGGACTGGTCAGTCTGGGGAGTGCTTTGACGGCTGACACTCCGGATCTTGCGGTGTGTCAACGGCCGAGCGCTCACCTACCCTGAGCTGACACACCCGTCACCCTGTGGCGAGAGGATTATCTGTGGGAGCAAGGCTTGCCCGCGATGAAGGCAACGCGTTCTGTCGGGGTGAACGAGGCGCCTGCATCGCGGGCAAGCCTTGCTCCCACAATGGGGATAACCCTCCCACAAAAACAGTCGGATGAGTTGTTACAGCGCTTTGCTGACCTTGACGTCGCTGATCACGTCGTCGGTCTGGCCATGCAGCTTTTGCAATGCGGCCCTGGCTTCTTCCTCGGTCCCGGTTTCCAGTTGCGCGAATTCGAAGCGGCGTTCGTCGTTGAGCTTGTACTTGATGACGTATTTGGTCGTCTGGGACACGGTTTTGCCTGTCTTGAAAGTGGGCGAGGCTCAGCTCAGTTTCGAGCTGGAACGCCGGATGATTTTGATCTTGTGGGTCAGGGTCGGTTTGCGCGTGACGCTGATTGCACGGCGGTTGACGGTGTCGATGGTGATGTTCCAGAAACCGGTGCTAGGGGCAGTGATCCGGGCCGGGAAGGTGTCGAACGCGCCGCCGTGATACGTGTGCCGGCCGCCGTTCTTGAAGCTACGGAAGTTGGCGTCGTTCATCAAACGGATGTTGCACATTTGGGAGCATTCGATGACGACAATGTCGTCTTCGTTCAGGTGCTCGCGCTGGTGGATGAATTTCATGGGCGCCTCCAGAAGGGCTTTTTCTACAAAATCAAAACGATAGCAAGGGGCAATGATGCGCAGTTTATCAGCCCCGAGTGTTAATATCCGGCCCGCGCTCCAGGCTTTGTTCATTTATTGCAGGTTGCGGGAAAAATAAAGCGGTGCGGCACCGGAGAAAAACGGCGTCTGCACTGTCGGAGGATCTTTATCGGAGGAATCATATGAAGCGCAGCGTGTGGGTGTTGGCATTGGCCATGAGTGGATGTGCATCGGTATCGGACATCAACCAGACGCCCCCCACCATGAGCGTCATCTCCGGAAAGAAACCTCACGAATATGCCAAGTGTGTTTCCGACAAACTGGCCAAAAGCCGTGGTCCGCTGCAAGTGGAGCCACACAAGAATGGCGTTCGATTGATCGTCCCGGGCAAACTGTCGACCCTGCCGGCGGCGGTGTTCGACATTGACGAGCGCTCCAGCGGCAGCAGCATCAAGCTGCACGAAAGCATGTCCAATGTACCGGTGCGTCCGGGCGACGTGCAGGATGCGGCCAACGCCTGCATTTCCGGCTGATCGCATTGCGCGCCTGACGAGCGGACCGGGCATCGGATAAACTACTGCCCTCGACAAAAAATGCCGCCACGGTTCACGTTGGCGGCATTGTCATTCATGGAGTCAGTCGATGAAACGCGAGCAGGTGCGCGAGCGCCATGCAGAAGGTCTTATCTGTGCCACCCACGTGATTCAGAACCCGGCGAGCCCGGGCGAATGGATCGTGTTCTTCAAGAAAAGCGCCGGACGCAGTTTTTTCCTGGTGGATGACCAGGACGAAGTCGAGTCCTTTGCCCGTCTCGACGAACTGATCGAAACCCTGCGCGGGCTGGGCATCAAGTTTGCCGAGATTCACATTTGATTACTTGCAGACCACCACGACACTGCGGCTGGTGAAGTTACCGACGTCGACGCCCAGGGTCTTCTCGCTTTCCTTGGCCTGGGGCGTGCCGTCGGTACCGACGATGCGGTAGCCGGTGCCGGCACAGGACGCATCGGCCTTTTCGTAGCACGTCGCCCAGGAGTTGGCCTCACCCGAGCAGTCGATGGCCAGGCCTTGTTCGCCGTTGTCCAGGTAGGTTTTTTCGGCTGAGGCACAGCCCGCCAGGGCCAGGACTGCAAACAGTGCCAGAAGTGTCTTCATGGGGTCGTCATCAAGGAGGGAAGGGCAAGCGCGAGATTATAGCGAATGGCCACTCCGGTACAGCTAAACAAGCCTCGTTCAATGCCCGCGTGGCATTTTTACGAGGCTCGTCTGGTTACTTCTTGCGGCGGGGGCTGCGGGCGGGGGCGGTGTCGCGTTCTTTCACTGCGGGGGCAGCGCGCTCATCCTGGAATACCGCGGCCACTTCCACCGCCATGGCCTTGCTGGGCAAGGGACCGGCGACCTGCTCGCCGTGGTAGTTGATAATCCACCACTGGCCGTCCTTGCCCTGGCTGACCGAATAACCGTTTGCGTTTCTTGTTGCCGACATCTAGCTGCCTCATTGGCGTGATCAAGGGCACCATGATACGTCAAATGCTCGCAAACAGCGCTCACTGGCGTACAGTGGGTCCGCTGGAGCCATCGAAACGAAAGGCGATTGAACTATCCGCCGTTTTTTATTTCTCTATGATGGCACCGGTTGGCCAGCGCGGGCATTGTAAGGTGCCTGTTGCCTGATTAGACTGCGCCGAAACTCGTACACACCGCCTTTTCAAGGACTTATATGATCAAGAAATGCTTGTTCCCAGCAGCCGGTTACGGTACTCGCTTCCTGCCAGCGACTAAAGCCATGCCCAAAGAAATGCTGCCGGTGGTGAACAAGCCACTGATCCAGTACGGCGTCGAAGAAGCCCTCGATGCGGGCCTGACGGAAATCTCCATCGTCACCGGTCGCGGCAAACGCGCCCTGGAAGACCATTTCGACATCAGCTACGAGCTGGAAAACCAGATCAAGGGCACCGACAAGGAAAAATACCTGGTCGGTATCCGCAAACTGCTGGATGAGTGCTCGTTCTCCTACACTCGCCAGACCGAAATGAAAGGCCTGGGCCACGCGATCCTGACCGGCCGCCCACTGATCGGTGACGAACCGTTCGCCGTGGTCCTGGCGGATGACCTGTGCGTCAACCTCGAAGGCGACGGCGTATTGACCCAGATGGTCAAGCTGTACAAGCAGTTCCGCTGCTCCATCGTGGCGATCCAGGAAGTCGATCCGCAGGAAACCAACAAGTACGGCGTGATTGCCGGCGAAATGATCCGCGACGACATCTACCGCGTCCACAGCATGGTTGAAAAACCAAAACCTGAAGACGCACCGTCGAACCTGGCGATCATCGGTCGCTACATCCTGACCCCGGATATCTTCGACCTGATCGAACAGACCGAGCCAGGCAAGGGCGGCGAGATCCAGATCACCGACGCCCTGATGAAACAGGCCCAGAACGGCTGCGTCATGGCCTACAAGTTCAAGGGCAAGCGTTTCGACTGCGGTGGCGCCGAAGGCTACATCGACGCGACCAACTTCTGCTTCGAGAACTTCTACAAGACGGGCAAGGCTTACTGATAGCCTGCGCCACGCCTTGAAAAAAACGCCCCGACTGGTTCGGGGCGTTTTTTTTTGGCTTGGGGAAAAGTCTCTCGCCAATCATCAATCACACAAACAAAACCCTGTGGGATATGAAAAATCCTGAGACCACCCCAAAACAACTGTGGGAGCGAGCTTGCTCGCGATAGCGGTGGGCCAGCCTACACCCATGTTGAATGTGCCGCCGCCATCGCGAGCAAGCTCGCTCCCACATGGATCGGCGTAACTTGAGCGGCCCAACTGGCTTTTCCATTTTCCGCCCCCATAACCATCGCAACGCTGCCTCAGGTGAAAACAGCAGGTATGCTGATGACCTGCCGAAGGAGATAGAAAATGGCCTACGATTTTGACTTGTATGTGGTTGGCGCCGGTTCCGGTGGTGTGCGGGCTGCGCGGTTTGCCGCCGGTTTCGGGGCCAAGGTGGCCGTGGCGGAGAGCCGTTACCTGGGCGGGACCTGCGTGAACGTGGGCTGCGTGCCGAAAAAACTGCTGGTCTACGGCGCGCACTACGCCGAGGACTTCGAACAGGCGTCGGCCTATGGCTGGACGGCGGGCGAGGCGAGTTTCGACTGGGCCACGTTGATCGCCAACAAGGACCGGGAAATCAATCGCCTCAACGGCATCTACCGCAACCTGCTGGTCAACAGCGGCGTCGTGCTGCACGAAGGTCACGCCAGGCTGACCGGGCCCAATGAGGTCGAGATCAACGGCCAGCGCTACACCGCCAGGCACATCCTGATCGCCACGGGCGGTTGGCCGGTGATCCCGGACATTCCGGGGCGCGAGCACGCCATCAGCTCCAACGAGGCGTTCTTTCTCAAGGAACTGCCCAAGCGTGTGATTGTGGTGGGCGGTGGCTACATTGCGGTGGAGTTCGCCGGGATCTTCCACGGCATGGGTGCGCAGACGTCCTTGCTCTATCGCGGTGAGCTGTTCCTGCGCGGCTTTGACGGTGCGGTGCGCAAGCACCTGGCAGAAGAGCTGACCCGCCGTGGCCTGGACCTGCAGTTCAACGCAGACATCAAGTCCATCGAAAAGCTGGACGATGGCAGCCTCAGGGTCGAGCTCAAGGACGGCAAGACGTTGCTCACCGATTGCGTGTTCTACGCCACCGGCCGGCGGCCGATGCTCGACAACCTGGGCCTTGAAACCACCGGTGTCACGCTGGATGAGAAGGGCTTTGTCCAGGTCAACGAAAAATACGAGACCGCTGAACCGTCGATCCTGGCCATTGGCGACGTGATCGGTCGCGTCCAGCTCACCCCCGTTGCCCTGGCCGAAGGCATGGCGGTGGCGCGGCGTCTGTTCAAGCCCGAGCAGTATCGATTGGTGGATTACCGGATGATTCCCACCGCCGTGTTCAGCTTGCCAAACATCGGCACAGTTGGCCTGACCGAAGAGCAGGCCAGGGAGGAGGGGCATGAGGTAGAGATTTTCGAAAGCCGGTTCCGGCCGATGAAGCTGAGCCTGACCGAATGCCAGGAACGCACCCTGATGAAACTGGTGGTGGATGCCCGGACCGACAAGGTGTTGGGATGCCACATGGTCGGGCCGGACGCCGGTGAAATCGTCCAAGGGCTGGCCATCGCACTCAAGGCCGGCGCCACCAAGCGCGACTTCGACGAAACCATCGGCGTGCACCCGACGGCTGCCGAAGAATTCGTGACGATGCGTACGCCCGTCGCCTCCTGACCACCCGACGAACATATGGCGAGCGAGCCGGCTCGCCATATTAAGTTTTCTTCTATCTATTTAGCTGCTGATAGCCAAAACCAATCATTCGCATCAGGTTTGCCAATGAGCCAGCCTGGGGATGAGTGGTTAAGATCCTCTCCATCAACTTTCAACCCTGACGGAGAAACATCGATGCCTATCATCAACAGCCAAGTTAAACCGTTCAACGCTACCGCTTTCAAAAACGGCGAATTCGTCGAAGTATCGGACGCCAACCTGAAAGGCAAATGGTCTGTCGTGTTCTTCTACCCGGCTGACTTCACCTTCGTTTGCCCAACCGAGCTGGAAGACCTGGCCGACAACTACGCCGAGTTCCAGAAGCTGGGCGTCGAGATCTACAGCGTTTCCACCGACACTCACTTTGCCCACGCTGCCTGGCACAACACTTCGCCAGCCATCGGCAAGATCCAGTACACCATGATCGGCGACCCGACCCACGTCATCTCGCGCAACTTCGACGTGCTGATCGAAGAAGTCGGCCTGGCTGACCGCGGTACTTTCGTGATCAACCCTGAAGGCCAGATCAAGATCGTTGAAATCAACGACGGCGGTGTAGGCCGTGACGCTTCCGAGCTGCTGCGCAAGATCAAGGCCGCTCAATACGTTGCTGCTCACCCGGGCGAAGTCTGCCCAGCCAAGTGGAAAGAAGGCGAGGCCACCCTGGCTCCGTCCCTGGACCTGGTCGGCAAGATCTAAGTCTGTGAGTCATCCGAGGGCGATCCGCTCTTAATCAAGTAAGCCGCTTCGCCCCAAAAAACGCCCGGGCGAGATTCGCTCGGGCGTTGTTTTTTCTGAATTCAAAAAATGGAAATCGCCCGTATGTTGGACGCCAATCTTAAAGCTCAGTTGAAGTCATACCTGGAACGGGTCACCCAGCCGATCGAGATCGTCGCCTCCCTCGACGACGGTGCGAAATCCCAGGAAATGCTCGCGTTACTCCAAGACGTTGCCAGTCTTTCCCATCAGATTACCTTGCTCGACAACGGCAGCGATGCGCGCAAGCCTTCGTTTTCGTTGAATCGCCCGGGAGCCGATATCAGCCTGCGTTTTGCTGGCATTCCCATGGGCCACGAATTCACTTCGCTGGTGTTGGCCTTGCTGCAAGTTGGCGGTCACCCTTCGAAGGCCAGTGTCGACGTCATCGAACAGGTCCGCTCCCTCAAGGGCGAGTTCAACTTCGAGACCTATTTCTCGCTGTCGTGCCAGAACTGCCCGGACGTGGTCCAGGCGCTGAACCTGATGGCCGTACTGAATCCAGACATTCGCCACGTTGCCATCGACGGCGCGCTGTTCCAGGCCGAAGTCGATGAACGCCAGATCATGGCCGTGCCGAGTGTGTACCTCAACGGTGTGAACTTCGGCCAGGGCCGCATGGGCCTGGAAGAGATTCTCGCCAAGATCGACACCAGCGGCATCGAACGCCAGGCCGAGAAAATCAGCGCCAAGGACGCCTTTGATGTGCTGGTAGTCGGCGGTGGCCCGGCCGGTGCTTCGGCGGCGATCTACGCGGCCCGTAAAGGCATCCGCACTGGCGTGGCGGCCGAACGTTTCGGCGGCCAGGTGCTCGACACCATGGCCATCGAGAACTTCATCTCGGTCCAGGAAACCGAAGGGCCGAAACTGGCCGTCGCCCTGGAAGAACACGTCAAGCAGTACGATGTGGACATCATGAACCTGCAACGTGCCGACGCCTTGGTGCCTGGCAAGGACGGCGGGCTGCATGAAATCAAGTTCGCCAGCGGTGCGAGCCTCAAGGCCAAGACCGTGATCCTGGCGACCGGTGCCCGCTGGCGCGAAATGAACGTGCCGGGCGAGCAGCAGTATCGCAACAAGGGCGTGGCGTACTGCCCGCACTGCGACGGTCCGCTGTTCAAGGGCAAGCGCGTGGCGGTGATCGGCGGTGGTAACTCCGGCGTCGAGGCGGCCATCGACCTGGCCGGTATCGTCGCCCACGTCACGTTGCTGGAGTTCGATGTGCAATTGCGTGCCGACGCGGTATTGCAGCGCAAACTGCACAGCCTGCCGAACGTGACGGTGATTACCAACGCCCAGACCACCGAAGTGACTGGAGACGGTCAGAAGGTCAATGGCTTGCGCTACAAGGACCGTCCGAGCGGTGACGTGCGGGATGTGGAGTTGGAGGGGATCTTCGTGCAGATTGGTCTGTTGCCCAACACCGATTGGCTCAAAGGCACTGTCGAGCTGTCACCGCGGGGTGAGATTATCGTCGATGCCCGGGGTGAAACCTCGATCCCTGGCGTGTTCGCCGCCGGTGACGTGACCACCGTGCCGTACAAGCAGATCGTGATTGCCGTAGGCGAGGGCGCCAAGGCTTCGCTGAGTGCTTTCGACCACCTGATCCGTACCTCTGCGCCGGCCTGAACAACCGATAGCGGAAAAAACAAAACCCCATGAGCCTGGCTCATGGGGTTTTGTTTTGGATCACGCATCCCCCTGTGGGAGCGAGCTTGCTCGCGATAGCGGTGGGTCAGCCTGGATCCAGGTTGAATGTGCCGCCGTCATCGCGAGCAAGCTCGCTCCCACAGGGGGACGGTGGAGAGGTTTACAGCGGCGCAGGCTGGATGATTTCAACCCAGTAGCCATCCGGGTCCTTGATGAAGGCCAGGCTTTTCATGCGGCCGTCGTTCAGGCGTTTCTGGAAATCGCAGCCCAGTGCTTCGAAGCGCTCGCAGGCGGCGACTATGTCCGGTACCGAGATGCAGATGTGGCCGAAGCCGCGTGGGTCGGTGTTGCCGTTATGGTAGGCGAAGGCCGGGTCGCTTTCGGTGCCATGGTTGTGGGTCAGTTCCAGGATGCCAGGGATCGACTTCATCCATTCGGTCCGCGCCGCCGCGTCCGCCGGGATCTGGTTCTTGTCCACCAGTGCCAGGAAGTACAGGCTGAACTCGGCTTCCGGGAAGTCGCGTTTCTCCACCAGCGAGAAACCCAGCACGCGGGTGTAGAAGTCCAGGGACCGGGTGATGTCCTTGACTCGCAGCATGGTGTGGTTGAAGACGAACTTGGCCGTGGCGGCATCAGGTTGTGCGGTGACGCCAGGGAAAGTATTGAGTTCGTGCAGGCTCATGGGCCCTCCGGAAATAAGTGGGGCAAACGGCGTCGCAAGCTTGGTTGCGACGGTTCCTGGGCTTGCGTCAGACGGCTTCCTTGCAGGTGCGCCCATGATACGCAAGGGACGCGGTGTCGCCAAACCGCGTGTGGCTATTGCCTGCTTCTGCCTCGGGCTTCAGACTTTACGATTCGCCCTTGAGTGCCAACGCAATGATTCGACCGTTCCTTTCGCTGTTTGTCCTGCTGTTTGCCTGCATTGCGAGTGTCGGCGGCGTCCAGGCGGACGAACCGCAGATCGCCTGGCCCCAAGGCTGGGTTGTCGAGCCACTGCCCGCCGATGCGGCGGCGTCGGGCCCCTTGCGACAACGTGCAACCAAGAGCGATTCGGCAGGCAATGCCGTGATGGTCATGGAATTGACCACGACTACCGTCGAGCCCGATCACCAGGTCAACTTGCAAGGCGTGTTGCTGGAAATGCGCAAGTCGATCCAGAAGGATTTCTTCCAGGGCGGTTACCAAAGTGTGTGCAATAAGATCCATGCTTCCATGTTGGGCGGCGTAACTGCATTGGAAACCACTTGCACGATCACGCAAAACGGACGCCATGTATTGTCTCAGGCACTCGTCGCGGCACTAAATGGGGGCAAGGCTTATGTGCTGTCCTATGCAGGGCAGGCGCAGGTGTTTGTTGAAAGCCAGGATGAAATACAGTCGGTGCGAAACAGTTTGAAACTATAAGGCCGTCAGTGTAATACGCTCGGGATTTAATCCAAAAAGTTTAGCCCATAAAAAAGCCCTGAGTGTATTCAGGGCTTTTTTTGATCATGGACGCTGTCAACCACGCAACCAGGAATCGACGGTAGCTGCACCGTACTGTTCTTTCCAGGCTTTCAGACCGCGGTGATTACCGCCTTTGGTCTCGATCAACTCGCCGGTGTGCGGGTTCTGGTAAACCTTTACCACTCGCGCACGGCGGGTCTTGATGGGTTTGCTCGATTGCAGGCTCGCCTTGGACGGGTTCGGGTCGAGGATCGCGACGATGTCGCGCAGGCTCTTGCCATAGGTTTTCATCAGTCCCTGGAGCTTTTCCTCGAATTCGATTTCCTTCTTGAGCCCGGCATCGTTCTTCAGCGATTCCAACTGCTTGAGCTGTTCTTGAAGGGCCTTTTCGGCTGCACGAAATTCAGCGAGTCTGGACAAAATCGTTACTCCAATCAAAATATTTGGCTGATACCAACCGCAAACAAAGCTATAAGCCGAGCGCCTTGGTGTTAATGACTCTCCTGCTATCTGGCACAGGTAGAAAAATTGTAGTAGTTAATCCGGAAAGTGTAAATCGTAACTTTTTCGTTATGTAACAACAGCAAAAGCTTTTATCAGTTGGGCATCGTCGTCAATAGATCGGCGGCGGTTAACTGCCATTAAGGTCGGTCAAGGTCTCAATGAACGCCTGCCCGCTAATCGGTCGACCAAATAGATAACCCTGTAGAAAGTTCACCCCATGGGCGCTCAGGTAGTCGCTTTGCTCGACGGTTTCGACGCCCTCGGCCACCATGTCCAGGCCCAGCTTGCCCGACAGTTCGATGATGCTGTCGAGCAGGTGCCGTGACAGCGTATCGGCACCGATCATCGCGACAAAACTCTGGTCGATCTTCAAGAAATCCACGTTGAACTGGCGCAAGTACGCCAGGCTGGAATGACCCGTGCCGAAATCGTCGAGGGCAATCTTGACGCCCAGTTCCCGCAGCTGGTCGAACAGTTGCCGGGTAACGGGCGTAGGTTCGATCAGTTCGCGCTCGGTCAACTCCAGCACCATGGCAATCGCACCCGGCGCGAAGGCGGCGAGAAATTCGCGACAATCGTCCACCAGCGCCAGATCCTGGCAGTGGCGGGCGGTGATGTTGATGCCGACATGAAACGGTGCTTCGAGTTGAGGCGCCAGCGGTGCCAGCAGATGCATGGTCTGCTGCATCAGCCCCCGGGTCATCGGTACGATCAGGCCGCTGTGTTCGGCGAACGGGATGAACAGGTCCGGGCGAACGAGGCCTTCCTTGGGGTGATTCCAGCGCATCAGCACTTCGACGCCGGCCCAGCGTTTGCTGTCGCTGTGCACGACCGGTTGCAGATAGGGCACGAACTCGCCGGCTTCCAGGGCCCGTTGCAGTTCACGGCTGGGCGAGGAGGCGCGTTTTTGCAGCCAGTGCCCGAGGGTCCCGGCCACGACGCCGAAGAAGATCAGCAAGCTGAACAGCGGCGGATATTCCCTGGCCATGTAGCGCCAGGTTTCACCCTCATCGAAGCCGGCTTCTACGTTGAAGGCGTAGCGCGATGAACCCAGCTCGCTTTGGGCGACCGGCAGCCCGGGTATGGGCGCCGGTCGGACCTTGCCGTCCGCCGCCAGCCAGTTCGGCCCGACTTGCAGCCGTAGCCGGCTCTGGCGGCCGATCAAGCGCAAGACGTTCGTCAGGTGGTACCCGTCAAGCGTGGCCAAGGCGCCTTGATGGCCCTCGTTGATCCGGTAAATCAGTAGCGCGGTATCCGGCGTGACCGGGTTGCCGTCCATGAGCCACAAGCTGCCTTGATGGTAGTCGCTCGGGTTGACGCGTTCCTCGAAGGCACCGAACAGCGAGCTGCAATACAGGTTGTTGTCCCAGATAAGGTTGGTCGAACGGACAAAGGGCCGGCGCGTCACTTGTTCGCGTAATGCCAGCTTCACCGCTTCGCAGGGCTGGCCGGCCAGGGGTAATAGTTCATGGGCCGCCAAGGCCGTGTTGTCGAGCATCAGCTCGATCTGCCTGACCAGTTCCTCGGCGGTCTGCCGGGTCTGTTGCGCCAGCGTCCGTTCGGCCTGCATGTACAAAATGGCCAGCCCTGACAGCATCGGTACCAGGCCGCAAAGCAGGGTGACGAGATAGCGACGGGGGCGGGTGTGCGCGCGTGTGGCGGTCAAGGGCATCGGCACAACCTGAGAAGAAAAGGGATGAGGGGGAATCGTCGGATGCCGACCATGATAGATGGCTTGCCGGGTGCTTGCTGACCACAGGGTGGCTGTGGGAGCGAGGTCTGTGGGAGCAAGGCTTGCCCGCGATGAACGATCATGCGGTCCACCTGGAGAGCCGAGGTGCCTTCATCGCGAGCAAGCTTTGCTCCCACAGGTTCAGTGCCAGGCTCCCACAGGTTTGATGCCGGGCTCATGACTGCCGGGCCAGCTCGATAAACGCCAGGGTGGCGGGCGAGGCCTGGCGGCTGTCCAGGACTGCCAGGCCAATCTGGCGCGGCACCCGCGGCGACAAGGGGCGCACGACGAAGCCCAGGCTTTCGCCCTCCGGCAACGAACCTTCGGACACCACGCTCACCGCCTCACCGCGCCTGACGATATCCAGGGTGCTGAGCAGTTGCGAACACCGAAAACGCACATTCGGGGTCAGCCGGGCGGCATTGAACAGGCGCGAAACCAGCTCCGATGATCCGGCCTCGGTGTGCACGAAGGGGTCGTTGCACAGGTCCTTGAGGCTCAGGCTGGCCCGGGCGGCGAGGGGATGGTTAGTGGGCAGCAGGGCGACCATCTGATCTTCCATCAGAATGAACGTATCGAAACGCTCCTCGGGCAACACCACGAAGCCGACGTCGATCCGCCGTTCGTCCAGCCACTGGAGGACCTGCCTGTCGGGTCCTTCGTCGATGTGCACTTCGATGCCCGGGTGCAAGTCTCGATAGCGCTGCAGGATACCGGGCAACAGTTTCATCGATGACGTGGGCCCGAACGAGCCGATGCGCAAGGTGCCTCGGCGCATGCCCCGGGCATCGGCGGCTTCCTGGCGCAAGGTGTTGGCCAGCCCGAGCATGGCCCGGGCCCGCAGAAGCAATTGCTGACCAATGTCGCTGAGTTCCACCTGGGACTGATGACGCCTGAGCAATTCAACGCCCAATTCTTGTTCCAGGGATTTGATGGCGTGGGATACCGCTGACTGGCCGATGCCCAGGCGCGTTGCCGCCGCCGTGAACCCCCGCAGCTCGGCGACCAGGGAGAAGATTTCGAGTTGGGTGAGGGTCATGAGGAATTGCTCATTTTACGATGACAAGGCATGAGCCAAATAATGAGGTATCTGACTTGAATCAGGAAGCAGTACAACACCTTTTGGCAAGGTTCCACCCTGTGGGAGCAAGCTTTGCTCCCACAATTAACCACCCTCGCCACAGGTTCTGCGTTGTTCTCATTAGCGTGCGGTGGTGAAACCATGAAAACTCTCGAACAAACCCTCCCAGCCTCGTCGGACCTGCCGGTCTACTTGAAGCTCGCCATGGTCACCATGATCTGGGGCGGGACCTTCGTGGCCGGCCGGATCCTTGCCGATGCCTTGGCGCCGATGTTTGCCGCCAGCCTGCGTTTCCTGCTGGCGAGTCTCGCGCTGCTGTCGTTTCTCGCCCTGGCCGGGATCCCGCTGGCCAGGCCCAGTGTGAAACAGGGGCTGCAATTGGCCGCGCTGGGGTTCTTTGGCATCTTTTTCTACAACCTGTGCTTCTTCTATGGCTTGCAGTACATCAATGCGTCGCGGGCCTCGCTGATCGTGGCCTTGAACCCGGCGGTGATCGGGCTGGCGTCCTGGTGGTTGTTCAAGGAGCGGCTGAGCCGGTTGAAAGTGGCGGGCATCGTGCTCTGCATCGGTGGGGCGGGATTGGTGATCGTCAGTCGTGATCCGTCCTTGTTGCAAGGCGCCGCGCAGGGCTGGATCGGCGATCTGCTGATTTTTGGCTGCGTGCTGGGCTGGGGTATCTATTCGCTGTTTTCGAAAAAACTCAATGACAGCCTCGGCCCCTTGCAGACCGTGACCTGGTCGATTCTGCTGGGCACGCTGATGTTGTGGCTGGCCTGCGCGGCGGCGGGCGAGATTCGTGTCGAAGCCCTGCGCGGCCTGGACGTTGAGCAATGGCTGAGCCTGTTGTACCTCGGCGTGCTGGGCTCGGCCCTGGCCTATATCGCCTGGTATGACGGCATTCGTCGGATCGGTGCGACCCGTTCCGGGGTGTTCATCGCGCTCAATCCGTTGACGGCGGTGCTGCTGGGGGCGCTGCTGCTGGACGAACGGCTCACGGCCTTGATGTGTGTCGGCGGGGGCGTGATCCTGGTGGGCATTTTCCTGTGCAACAAACCCCTTGCGCGGTCGAAGGAAAAGGCGATTTGATACAGAAGGCGGACAAACCTGGTTACGCTGTGTAGAATTGAGTTACGCATATAAGAATAACGTCTTCTGGCAGCAGAAGCCTCGCCCGCAAGAGCCTTGGGTCGACAATGAAGATACTTGGGTTTCAACTGATCTATGGCGATTTCCTCGCCCGCAGCGTTCGTGGCATTTCCTGCGCGCCGCCCCGTGTCCTCAGCATCGCCAGCAACTAACGTTTTCTGTTAATTGACCCGACTGATGAGGCGCCGACATGGCAGATCTATACGAAAACCCCATGGGCCTGATGGGCTTTGAATTCATCGAATTCGCATCCCCGACCCCCAACACCCTGGAGCCGATCTTCGAGATCATGGGTTTCACCAAAGTGGCCACCCACCGCTCCAAGGACGTGCACCTGTATCGCCAGGGCGCGATCAACCTGATCCTCAACAACGAACCCCACAGCGTGGCGTCGTACTTTGCCGCCGAGCACGGTCCGTCGGTGTGCGGCATGGCGTTCCGGGTCAAGGATTCGCAAAAGGCCTACAAGCGTGCCCTGGAACTCGGCGCCCAGCCGATCCACATCGAGACCGGCCCGATGGAGCTGAACCTGCCAGCGATCAAAGGCATCGGCGGTGCGCCGCTGTACCTGATCGACCGTTTTGGCGAAGGCAGCTCGATCTATGACATCGACTTCGTGTTCCTCGAGGGCGTTGACCGCAACCCGGTGGGCGCGGGTCTGAAAATCATCGACCACCTGACCCACAACGTCTATCGCGGACGCATGGCCTACTGGGCCGGCTTCTACGAGAAGCTGTTCAACTTCCGCGAGATCCGCTACTTCGACATCAAGGGCGAATACACCGGCCTGACCTCCAAGGCCATGACCGCCCCGGATGGCATGATCCGTATCCCGTTGAACGAAGAATCGTCCAAGGGCGCCGGGCAGATCGAAGAGTTCCTGATGCAGTTCAACGGCGAAGGCATCCAGCACGTGGCCTTCCTCACCGATGACCTGGTCAAGACCTGGGATCACCTGAAAAGCATCGGCATGCGCTTCATGACCGCGCCGCCGGACACCTATTACGAAATGCTCGAAGGCCGCCTGCCGAACCACGGCGAACCGGTGGATGAACTGCAATCGCGGGGCATTCTGCTGGACGGTGCTTCCGAGCAGGGCGACAAGCGCCTGCTGCTGCAGATCTTCTCGGAAACCCTGATGGGGCCGGTGTTCTTCGAATTCATCCAGCGCAAGGGCGACGATGGTTTCGGCGAAGGCAACTTCAAGGCGCTGTTCGAATCCATCGAGCGCGACCAGGTGCGTCGAGGTGTGCTGGCGACCGAGTAAGGCCTGAGCCATGAAAAAGCCCGCCCGGCAGTGATGCCGGGCGGGCTTTTTATTGCCCGACACAGTTCCAAATGTGGGAGCGGTGTAAGGCTCAGGCCCTGCGCTGCTGCCGCACCAAGTGCTTGAACCCTTCGAACACCAGCACCGCCACCGCCATCCAGATGGGGATGTAGGTCAGCCATTCACCGGCCTTGATGCTTTCGCCCAACAGCAGTGCAACGCCCAGCAGCAACACCGGCTCTACATAACTCAACAACCCGAACAGGCTGAACGGCAGCAACCGACTGGCGACGATGTAGGATACCAGCGCGCTGGCACTGATCACCCCGAGCACCGGGATCAGCAGCGACAGCCACGGGTATTGATCGAAAACGTCGAGGCCCTGTTCACCGCTTTGCACGAACCACAGCGCCACGGGCAGCATCAGGGTCATGTCCAGCCAGAGCCCACCCAGGTTGTCGGTCTTGATGCGTTTGCGCAGGATGAAATAGATCGGGTAGCCGATCACCACCAGCAAGGTTGCCCAGGAAAAACCACCCACCTGGTACAACTCGTTGAACACGCCAAGGGTGGCGAAGAACACGGCGACTTTCTGCAGGTAGGAAAGGCGTTCGCCGTAGACGATGCGTCCGGTCAGCACCATCGACAGCGGCAACAGGAAGTACCCCAGCGACACGTCCAGGCTGTAGCCATTGAGCGGCGCCCACATGAACAGCCACAGTTGCGCGCCCATCAGTGCCGACGAGGCGATCGCCGCGATCAACAGCCGTGGCGTGGCGATCAGGCGTTGGATCAGCGCCGTGACCAGTTTCCACTCCCGCGTCACCAGCAGGAATGCGGTCATGCACGGCATCGTCAGCAGCATGCGCCAGCCGAAGATTTCCACGCCTGTTAGCGGTGAGAGCAGCGAGGTGTAGTAGTACATGACGGCGAACAGCGCGGAGGCCGAGACCGATAGAACGATGCCTTTGGACACGGTGATTCTCTTGAGGGCGATCAATCAACACCCTGCCTGTGGCGAGGGTGTTGATGGTGGGAGCAAGGCCTGTGGGAGCAAGGCTTGTGGGAGCAAGGCTTGCCCGCGATAGCCACGCCACGGTTTAACAGTGAACCGCGTTATCGTTCATCGCGGGCAAGCCTTGCTCCCACAGGCACTCGCCCCGGCACGAAATGGCTCACATCATTGAACCCCGGCGTCGAAGCATGCCCCGGCGTCACCAGCGAATCGATGAACGCTTCATCTGCTGCGCTGATCTTCACCGATTGCGCCTTGGTGTACGAATCCCACTGCTCCTCGGTGCGCGGCCCGACGATGGCCGAGGTCACGGCGCTGTTGTTCAGCACCCAGGCGATGGCGAACTCGACGATGCCCACGCCGCGGCCCTGGGTGTATTGCAGGATCTGCTGGGCAATGCGCAGGGACTCGACCCGCCATTCGGTTTCCAGGATGCGTTTGTCCTGGCGTCCGGCACGGCTGTTGGCGTCCGGCGCCACGTCCGGCGCGTACTTGCCGCTGAGCACGCCTCGGGCCAGGGGGCTGAACGGCACCACGCCGAGGCCGTAGTTCTGTGCCGCGGTGATCTGCTCGGTTTCCGCCTGGCGGTTGACGATGTTGTACAGCGGTTGGCTGATCACCGGCCGGTCGATGCCCAGGCTGTCGGCGATGCGGATCACCTCGGCGATGCGCCAGCCACGGTAGTTCGACAGGCCCCAGTAGCGGATCTTGCCTTGGCGAATCAAGTCGCCGATGGCCGACACGGTGACGTGCAACGGCGTGTTGTGGTCTTCGCGGTGCAGGTAATAGATGTCCAGGTAATCGGTGCCCAGGCGCGTCAGGCTCGCTTCGATGCCATTGAAGATGTGCTTGCGGCTCAGACCGCTGCGGTTGGGCATGCCGTCCGGCGGGCCGAAGCCGACCTTGGTGGCCAGCACCCATTCCTGGCGGTGACGGGCGATTGCCTCGCCGACGATTTCCTCGGAACGGCCGTTGGTGTAGACGTCCGCGGTATCGATGAAATTGATGCCCTGGTCCCAGGCCTTGTCGATGATCCGCAGCGAATCCTCGGTGCTGGTCTGTTCGCCGAACATCATCGTGCCCAGGGTCAGCGTCGAGACTTGCAACCCGGAATGGCCTAGCGTGCGGTAGCTCATGACAAGATCCTTTTATCCATGGGGAAAGATTCAATCAAACCCCAGAACCACCGCACGGATCAAACAGAATTCTCAAACACCCCAATCAACTGTGGAACTACCTCTGTGGGAAAAAAGGGTGTCAGGCCCTTAGGGTACGGGTCATGCGCAACGCCAGCAGGCTGCCGCAGACAATCACGCCCGCCAACAGGTACAGCGCCGCGTCGGTCGAGCCGGTGGCGTCCTTGACCCAACCCACCAGGTACGGGCTCAAGAATCCCGCCATCTGCCCCATGGAGTTGATCAACGCCAACCCACCGGCCGCCGCGCCCGCGCTGAGCAGGGCCGTGGGCACCGGCCAGAACATCGGCAGGCCGGTGAGGGCGCCCATGGTGGCGATGGACAGGCCAATGATGGCGATGGCCGGGGTGGTGGCGAAGTTGACGGCGATCAGCAGCCCGACGGCGCCCATCAGCATCGGCACGACAAGATGCCAGCGGCGCTCCTTGTGCAGGTCCGCCGAGCGGCCCACCAGCAACATGAACACGGCCGCCAACAGGTACGGGATTGCACTCAGCCAACCGATCACCAGGTTATCGCCAAAACCCAGGCTCTTGATGATCGACGGCAGCCAGAAGTTGATCGCGTACACGCCGCTCTGGATGCAAAAGTACACCAGGCCGAAGGCCCAGATCGCCGGGTTCTTGAACACCGCCAACAGCGAGTCGGTGGCGGTCTTTGGTTTGTTGGCCAGGTCTTCGGCGTGGTCGGCGGTGAGCACGTCGCGTTCCTGGTCGGTCAGCCATTTGGCGTTGGCGAAGGTGTCGCTGAGCAGGAAGAACGCCAGCGCCCCGAGGATCACCGTCGGAATGCCTTGCAGCAAAAACATCCACTGCCAACCCGCCAGGCCGCCCTGGCCGGCGGCGAAGTGGTTGAGGATCCACCCGGAAAACGGACTGCCCAGCAGGCCGGACACCGGGATGGCCGACATGAACAACGCCATGATCCGGCCCCGTCGGAACGTCGGGAACCATTGCGAGAGATACAGCACCACGCCAGGGAAGAACCCGGCCTCGGCGGCGCCGGTGAACAGCCGCAAGGTATAGAACTCGGTGGGGGTAGTGACGAACAGCAGGCACGTCGACAAGGTGCCCCAGGTGATCATCATCAGCGCGATCCAGCGCCGTGGACCGAACTTGGTCAGGGCCAGGTTGCTTGGCACGCCGCACAGTACGTAGCCGATGAAGAAGATCCCGGCACCGAGGCCGTACACGGTTTCGCTGAATTTCAGGGCGTCGAGCATCTGCAACTTGGCGAAGCCAACGTTGACCCGGTCGAGGTAGTTGAACAGGTAGCAGATGAAAATGAAGGGGATCAAGCGCAGGGTGATGCGCTTGTAGACGGTATTTTTTTCGTCGGGGGTAGCCAGGAGGGCTATTGCGCTCTGGGACATGGCGGGTCTCTCATTATTATGATTTTTGCGAGCCAAGGGGTAACGTTGACCGCCCCTTGAGTCTCGGCCAGCCCAGGGGGCCGTGTCTTTGTGCCAGAGCACAGGGTTTGAATGCAGACCCTGTGCGCCTGACCAAACCCATGCCTGGAAACAACAATTCACGCCGCTTGCAAGGAACACCGCCCATGTTCGAACTCGATCACGACCTGGCGCAGGACATCGTCGACCGGGCGATGGCGATCCTGCCGTACAACGTCAATGTCATGGACAACCAGGGCTTGATCCTCGGCAGCGGCGAGCGCGAGCGGGTCAACACCCGTCACGAGGGCGCGCAACTGGTCCTGGCTAACGGTCGGGTGGTGGAAATCGACGAGCACACCGCGATGCACCTCAAGGGTGTGCAGCCTGGGATCAACCTGCCGCTGATGCTCGATCAACGGCTGATCGGCGTCCTGGGCATCACGGGTGAGCCTGCGCAACTGCGCACTTACGCCGAGCTGGTGCGCATGACCGCCGAGATGTTGGTGGGACAGCGTAACCAGCAGGCCGAGCAGCAATGGCGCCGCCAGCGGTGTGATGACTTGCTGGCGCTGCTGTTGGGCGATGCGGGGGATTCGCCGCGATTGTTGGACGAAGCCCGGCAAATGGGCCTCAAGCCGCAATTGTCGCGGGTGCCGTATCTGTTCGAACTGGGCCTGGAACATGGGCCCGGGCAGACCGTCGAGACGTTGAGCGCGTGGTTGATGTCGCGCTACCCGGACAGTTGGTGCCTGACCTCGTCCAAATCTTCCTTGCTCTGGTGCCGGCCGGTCACCGCCTCGGTGGAGAACGAGCGGTTGCTGGGCAAGCTCGATGGGCTGGGCTGGAACATCCTGCGGATCGCAGTGGGCGGGCAGGCTGAAGGGTTGGCGGGCTTGCGGCGTTGCTATCGGCGGGTGGCTGATCTGCTGGCCTATGGGCGTGATGTGTTGCCGCAATCGCGCCTGCTGGCCCTCAACCGCTATCGCCTGCCGGTGCTGCTCTGGCGCCATCGCAGCGACGATGCCCTGGACGAACTGCTGACCCCGTTGCGCAAGGTCATCGCCAAGGACAGCAACGGCCAACTGCTCGCCACCCTGCGCAGTTGGTGCGAGCACGACGGCCAGAGCCAGGCCTGCGCCGACGCCCTGGGCATCCACCGCAACAGCCTGCGCTACCGCATGGAACGCATCGCCGAACTCAGCGGCGTGGACCCGTTGCGCCTGGACGGGATGCTGGCGTTGTACCTGGGGGTGCAGCTATTGCCGCAGACCGCCGATACACCCACATAACCCTGTGGGAGCGAGCCTGCTCGCGATGAGGCCGGCAGCTTCAACCTGAATCTTCCTGGAAAACCGGTATTTGTGAATTTGAACAATAATACCCGGTGTCTTTTGTGCAGCGGACCGGCGTCACGGCTGTGGTCAGCTGGCAGCATGCTGTGCATCGGAACCGGAGAATAATATGAAAATAGTCATCGCCCCCGACTCGTTCAAGGACAGCCTCAGCGCCCAGGGCGTCGCCGATGCCATCGCCCAGGGGCTGGCCGAGGTCTGGCCGGATGCGCAGTTGATCAAATGCCCGATGGCCGACGGCGGGGAGGGGACGGTGGAGTCGGTGTTGGCGGCCTGCAACGGTGAGTGGCGCCACACCCGGGTTCGTGGTCCGTTGGGTGTTGCCGTCGAGGCGCGCTGGGGCTGGTTGGCCGAGAGTCGCACCGCAATCATTGAAATGGCCGAGGCCAGTGGTTTGCAACTGGTGCCGCCGGGGCAACGCGATGCCTGTTCCAGCAGCACCTACGGCACCGGCGAGCTGATTCGCGCAGCCCTCGATGAAGGCGCCGGGCGGGTGATCCTGGCGATCGGTGGCAGTGCCACCAACGACGCTGGAGCCGGTGCGATGCAGGCTCTGGGCGTGGTGTTGCTGGATGACCAGGGCCGTCCCCTTCCTCCCGGCGGCCTGGCCTTGGCGAACCTGGCGCGTATCGACCTGAGCGATCTGGACCCACGCCTGGCCCGGGTCAGCTTCGAGATCGCCGCCGATGTCGATAACCCGCTTTGCGGCCCCCATGGCGCGTCCGTGGTTTTTGGTCCGCAGAAGGGCGCCTCGGCTTCTCAAGTGCAGGCGCTGGACCGGGCCCTGGGGCATTTCGCCGAACATTGCGCGCGGGCGTTGAAAAAGGATGTGCGCGACGAGCCGGGCAGTGGCGCAGCCGGCGGCCTGGGGTTCGCGGCCAAGGCGTTCCTGGGGGCGCAGTTTCGTACCGGCGTGGACGTCGTAGCCCAGTTGACCGGGCTTGCCGAGGCGGTCAACGGCGCCGACCTGGTGATCACCGGCGAAGGCCGTTTCGACGCCCAGACCCTGCGCGGCAAGACCCCCTTCGGCGTGGCCCGCATCGCCCGCCAGCACGGCGTACCGGTGGTGGTCATTGCCGGCACGCTGGGGGAGGGCTACCAAGCGCTGTATGAACACGGCATCGACGCCGCCTTCGCCCTGGCCAGCGGGCCGATGACCTTGCAGCAAGCCTGCACCGACGCCCCGCGCCTGCTGAGCGAGCGTGCCCGGGACATTGCACGGCTTTGGCGGGTGGCGGCGCGGTAGACCCAACGGACGCGTGGACCTGTAGTAGCCATGTAGGAGGCCTGTAGGAGCTGTCGAGTGCAACGAGGCTGCGATCTTGTTTCAGGCAGTCGAGTCAAAAGTGAAAGATCAAAAGATCGCAGGCTTCGCCAGCTCCTGCAGGAAATATTTTTTTACATAACCCTGCACAAACCCTAAAGCCCAGCCGATAACGGGTTAAGCGTATACCCCCATAACTCCAATCAGTGCGCTTGCCGGCATGGATGCTCGACCCAACATTTCGAGGTCTTTCCATGTCCCTACGCAGCCTGAATATCGCCCCCCGAGCCTTTCTCGGCTTCACCGTCATTGCCTTGCTCGTCGTTGTGCTCGGCGTGTTTGCCGGTAGTCGCATGTCGATCATCCGCCAGGCCTCGCTGGACATGGAGCAGAATCAACTGCCCAGTGTCGGCTACCTGGGCAATGTGATGGAAAACGTGCTGCGCATGCGCATCCTCTCGTTTCGCATCTTGGTCAACCGGGACCCGGCCAGCCTGAAAGAGGCCGAGACCCGCATCAACGTGCTGGTGGAAAAGCTGCACAAGGCCAATAACAGCTACGCCGCGCTGCCGGCCACTCCGGAAGAGACCGAGCTGTACAAGGCCTTTTCGGCGACCCTGGAAAAATACCTGCAAGCCCAGCAGGAAATGCTTGAACTGTCGCGACAGGACAAGGCCGACCAGTTGCGCAGCCTCATCAATACGCGAATCAAGGAAGGTACCGACCTGATGGGCGAGCAGCTCAACAAGCTCATCGCGATCAACGTGGCCGGCGCCAGCGAAGCATCGGCCAAGGCCGGTGAAAACTACAGCAGCGCCATCACCGGCATCATCGTTGTCTCGATCATTGCCGCACTGGCCACTGTCCTGCTGGCCTTGCTGCTGACCCGCAGCATCGTCGCGCCGCTCAATCGGGCATTGGAGGCGGCCCGGACCATCGCCGGTGGCAACCTGGTCCAGGTCATTGCGGACGATGGCAAGGATGAGCCGGCGCGTTTGCTTCAAGCCTTGGCCGTGATGCAAGACAGCTTGCGCAAAACCATCGAGCAGATCGCCGGTTCCGCCACCCAATTGGGCGCCGCGGCCGAAGAACTGAGTGCGGTCACCCAGGAATCCTCCCGCGGTCTGCAACAGCAGCACAACGAGATCGAACAGGCGGCCACGGCAGTCAACGAAATGACCGCTGCGGTCGAAGAGGTTGCCCGTAACGCGGTGTCCACCTCCGAAGCCTCGAACCAGTCGACCCAGGCCGCCCAGGAAGGCCGCACGCGTGTGGTCGAAACCGTCGACGCGATCCAGACCATGACCCACGATGTGCAGGCGACCGCCTCGATGATCGAAGGCCTGGCGGTCCAGGGCCGCGACATCGGCAAGGTGCTGGACGTGATCCGCGCCATCGCCGAACAGACCAACCTGCTGGCCCTCAACGCCGCCATCGAAGCCGCCCGCGCCGGGGAGGCCGGACGCGGTTTCGCGGTGGTGGCCGACGAAGTCCGGGCCCTGGCCCATCGCACTGCGCAATCGACCCAGGAAATCGAAAAAATGGTCGCCGGCATCCAGAACGGCACCGGCCAGGCCGTGCAGTCGATGCAGCAAAGCAACCAGCGTACCCAAAGCACTCTGGAAATGGCCCGCGCCGCCGGAGTGGCCCTGGAGCAGATCACTCAGTCGATCCACCAGATCAACGAACGCAACCTGGTCATCGCCAGTGCGTCGGAGGAGCAGGCCCAGGTGTCCCGTGAGGTGGACCGCAACCTGGTGAACATTCGCGACCTGGCGACTCAATCGGCCAGCGGTGCGAAACAGACCAGCGACGCGACCCACGAACTGTCGCGCCTGGCGGTGGGGTTGAATGCGATGGTGGCGCGGTTTGTGATTTGAGATAGGGTTGAGGCTGGATATCGCGCAATCAGGAGAGATACATGCGCTTCTCAGTCTTGACCCAACGCATCACCGGCGATGGTGCCGCCGCCTGGCAGATTCACGACCGGGCGCTGGCCATGCGCGAACAGGGCATGGATGTGTTGTTGCTGTCGGTGGGCGACCCGGATTTTGACACACCGCGCGCCATCGTCGAGGCCGCTGTCACCAGCTTGCGGGCCGGCGACACTCACTACTCGGATACTCGTGGCCTGCACTCCCTGCGGGCCAGCATTGCCCGACGCCATCAAGCACGTAGCGGCCAACCGGTAGGCGCCGGGCATGTCACGGTGCTGCCCGGAGCGCAATGTGCTGTCTACGCGGTCGCGCAATGCCTGCTTGACCCTGGCGACGAAGTGATCGTCGCCGAACCCATGTACGTCACCTACGAAGCGGTGTTCGGCGCCTGCGGGGCGAAAGTGGTGCCGGTGCCGGTGAGCCCGGAAAACGCTTTCCGGGTCCAACCGGCCGACGTCGCTCGGCTGATCACCCCGCGCACCCGCGCCATGCTGCTCAACAGCCCCAACAATCCCTCCGGCGCCAGCCTGCCACTGCCGACCTGGCAAGCACTGGCGCACCTGTGCATCGACCATGACTTGTGGCTGATCAGCGACGAGGTCTACAGTGACTTGCTGTACGAAGGCGAACACATCAGCCCGGCCGGACTGCCGGGCATGGCCGAACGCACGGTCACAATTAACAGCTTGTCCAAATCCCACGCCATGACCGGTTGGCGCGTCGGCTGGGCCATCGGCCCCGAAATTCTCGCTGGACATTTGGCGAACCTGTCGCTGTGCATGTTGTTCGGCTTGCCGGATTTCGTCCAGCGCGCCGCCCAGGTTGCGCTGGAGCAGGATTTGCCTGAAGTGACGCGGATGCGCGAGGAATATCGCCAACGCCGGGACCTGGTGTGTGCCTTGCTTGACGACTGCCCGGGTCTCAAACCCGTGCGGCCCGATGGCGGCATGTTCGTGATGATCGATGTGCGCCAGACCGGCCTGGCGGCCCAGGTGTTTGCCGAGCGGCTGCTGGACGGATATGGCGTGTCGGTGCTGGCGGGGGAGGCGTTTGGGCCGAGTGCGGCGGGGCATATTCGGGTTGGGTTGGTGGTGGGACGGGGAGAGCTGGCTATCGCCTGTGGACGAATTGCAGATTGCGCCGCGCAATTAGTAAACCCGCCTACCTGACAACTAAGTAAGCGCAAATCCCCTTCTGAGCCCATTTGTAATGGGGGAAGGCACTCGTCTGCAGTGAGAGGGGGGCGCCCCCCTCGTTATCTGTTTGATCCCTCTATCCGTTTGTCCAAGCCTCGGTTCTTTTCGTTTATCCGATGAACGGCGTTGCTACCTGTCAGATCTGACAGTTGGAAATTATCATCACCCCGCGCTAAATGCCCTTACGGACTGGGGAAATTTCGATTGAAGTCTTTGATAGGGTGATCGCGATGGCTTCGCAAGAAGAAAGTCGGGAACAGAGTACGAATAGCGAAGTTCAGGCGAAACCCCTCTCGGTGGAAGGCATAAATGATAATGATCTGGAAGGTCATGTGCCTCGCGAAATATTGCAGCGGGGGACACGAATTGTTATCCCGTATTGGATTGATCCGCGTCCCAATGATGAACTCTGGATCACCTGGCTTCAAGATGGGCTGGAAAGTCGGCTTTATACCATGTTTTATCCAGTGCCCCTGACGGTGAATTTTTTATATTTCGACTTGACGCCTCAACATTTAGCCAAGGATGGTGTGGCGTATGTTTATTACAAGGTATGGAAGGGGGCAGGTGGCAATGATGATCCATCCCCTCCCAGACAACTCACCATCAATCACACACCGCTCATAATATTAGCCGCGCCAACATTTCCACACGCGACTCTTTGGGGGTATTTGAATAACAATACCGTTCCGCCGTTAACGAGTGGCGCTACGATTGCTGTACCGAGTTTGGCCAATATCGCCGTGCCAGGGGATCGGGTAAAAGTTCAATGGCAAGGCTATTCGAGCTTGAATGGCAGCGGACCGCCAGTGACGGAGACATACGGCGTCTGGGAACGAACACTTCAAGCCCCAGACATATCAGCTGGTTTTGATTTGGTGGTTCCGTTTCAGCCCAATATCAGGCCGCTGATTGATAACGATTCTGCAGTGGTGGTGTATCAACTATTTCAAGGGGGAAAGCTCGTTGCCGAGTCAAATAAAGGGTTGGTGAGAATAGACAGAGTGACACCCGGTGAAAGTAATCCCTCAGCATGAATGTAATTGGAGAGACAACCATGGCTATCAAAATTGTTCCCCCAAAAACTCGTCCTGTGTCCACGCAATCCGGAGTGCTGGACCTAGATTTGGATATTGACAAGTTGGCGGACGAGTCAATCTCAATTGCTGTTCTGGAGTCCGGTGAAATTATTGCAAATATGGAGCGGCCTGTACCGACGGAAGAGGGGGAGGACGACGAGGTTGACATACATTATGCACGGGTAGGAGAAGCGTTAGGCGACGCTAAAAATACTGTACTACTTGGCGCGATCGTTGACCGACCTGCTGGCGTCATACCTATTCCTCTTCCAGCGGCTGACTTTATTGAAGACGCCCAACCCGCAACGCCCACCCGTTGGCAGGTCCAGTTGATTTTTTTTAAGGACGGTGCAGGCAACTATGACTTCACCAATATTGTAGAATTCAACATAGACCGAACGGCACCGTTTGAAGTCAAGTATCCATCACGTAAAAAAAATCCGCCTGCGCCTACCCCGGCCTTTACCAATGCGCCCGTGGATCCCTTGAGAACGGTGGACGAAGCCTGGCTGGCCGCCAACACGGAACTGCAATTTACGGTTGACGTGACCTATCCACTACGTCGTCTCGACGATGTGCTGGAGGTGCATTTTGCCACCGGCGGTACGGATATTGAGGTCTACAACGCGACAGTTCCCGCAACGGGTGTGTTTACGGTGGCGAGCAGTGTCTTGCGAGGGTTGCCGAATGGGCGCATCAACATCCATTATTTTTGGACGGACCTTCCTGGAAATAGAAGCGCAAGCTCATTGCCCTCCGCGCTGTTGACGCTGGGGCTTGCGCTGGATCCGGTCCTGAACAAGCATCCTTTAGTCCCGGTCACTGATCCGAATGGGACGACAACCTTATACCTTGATGATTTTTCCGGCGGCGGGGTGTTGGGCATTGTCGAGCGTTTGCCCATCGATAATGCTGAGCCAGGCGACCAGATAACGTTTTACGTCGAAGAGGCAAATGACCCAACTAATTTCAAGGCGTTTGGCCCCCAACCTCTTGCCGATGTGGATTTGAACTTTACGCTTCCTTATGACGTTGGGCTAAAGGGTATTTTTGGCGCGTCAACAGATGCCTTGGAAGTCAAAGCCTATTTTGAACTGGAGCGCGGTGCAGCAGCGCCATTTCCTTCCCCTCCATTGTTTTTCTGGATGGATCTGTATCCGCCAGGAGGGCTATATCCGGAGTTGCCGGATCTGACCAATCCCGCATTTGCTTTGCCTGTAGTAACGGGGCAGTCGCTGACAACTAACGAGTTGCTGCCAGGCGATCGCGATAAGGCGGGTAAATTCAAAGTTGTGCTCCCCCTCACGCATCCACCGATTTCTTCGGCAGAGACGGTTAAATGTTATGTGAATAATCTGTTGGTGGGCGATTATTCACCCTTTAGTAACGCGATTGAATTCGAGGTGCCTATTGCGGCGAATGCCATAGCCGCGCTTCCGACGCCCAGCGTGCTTGCGCACTGGACACGACAAAAAACCGGGATCGACAAGAACGTAATCAAATCTGAATCCCAGACGGTCATTGTCCGAGGCAGAAGAATTGATCTGCCAGAGCCAACTATCAGAATTCGCAACCCTGCCACCAAGGATCAAATCGACTGTTTTGCAATGAACGACGCAACTACCAACTGGCGTTTGGCTCTTACTATTCCGAAATCGACCATTCTGCCGCAAGGTTTAGTCATTACTGCACATTTTGCGGCTTATACGGATGCTGCTGGAGCTAATTTGATCCCCGGTACGGAAGATTCACAGCTCTATACTATCCAAGACGCAACGACAGTGGATGTCGCTACTGTCGGAAGTGCTGCGGTGTTCAAAGCAGCACAACCGGTGCTCGGTTCTCGTGCATTTGGTAAGTATTGGTACACTGCCGATATTGGTGGTTTACAGACCTCGATACCGGTCATTAAGCCGCTTGATACAATCACCTCCAGCGGCGAGTACTGCGACAGGCTGCCTGTACCTTCACCATGAAGTAAGTATCGCGAGAGGGGCTGACCCTCTCGCGATACTGTTTGGCTGCTGTCTATGAGTTGTATGTTTCAGAGATTAAGGGATTTTTCCTACTTTTGGTGAAGAGATTTCCGACATCTTTCGTTTGGATTGCTGTTTAGTCTTGCGAACGTTTTTTTCGATGACTTCTCTGCTCGAAGAGAGGTTGTTAAATTGATTATGCGGAGTCCCCATGCCTCAATTTCCAACGCTCATAAATCGCAAGAGTACGGGCTATCTGCTTGCCGTATTGTTCCTCGGCACTCCTGCGGTTCATGCCAGAATTCTTGCTCCTGGGGAAAGTGAGACCGTTACTAATCCTCCAGCACCAGAGGTGTGGGCTGTGTCTCAAGGTGGAACATTGACAATAAACAATGCGAGCGCACTCACGATCAGCTCGCAAAATGCCAATGTCATATTCAATGGTGGTCAGAGTGCGCGGATTGACGCTCGCGATGGCTCTGATATCGCGATGACCGGCGCAACTGTAGAAAGCTCGACGGGGAGAGGAGCGTTTGCGCTCAGCGATAGCTCCGCCACGATCCAAGGTAGCACTATTACCAGTACCAACAGCATGGGTCTGCTATTGGGGCGTAACATCAACACCCCAACCGCCTCCAGCGCCACGGTCACAGGTGGAAGCACAATTACCGGACTCGTCGGCGGCGCAAACGCCACGGGCTTCAGCGTCCTGACGGTCAACGATTCGACCTTGCGTGGCACTGGTGCGACCAGTTACGGCGTTCAACTGGAAGGGGCAACGCTTTCGGCGACCGGAAGCACGATCTCCGGTGGTCAGGATGGCCTGCGAATCGGCGTGGACAATACCGGTGTGACTGCCAGCACGGTGACCTTGAATAATACAGTCGTAACGGGGGACACGGGGTCGGCAATTGTCGTTGGCGCCTTCGGTGGTCCTGGTGCTGTCGCGACCATCAACGTACTCAATGGCTCGCAGTTGAACGGCGGCAACGGAACACTGCTTCAAGCCAGCAATACTTCCACAGCCAACGTCAACGTCGATGCAAGCGCTCTACGCGGCGACGTCATAGCCGATACCGGCAGTACGGTGTCCTGGCTGATGCAGAATGGCTCCTCGCTTGAAGGTAATCTGCAGAACGTTACCAACGTCAACCTCAACAACAATAGCACCCTGAACGGTAACGTAATGGCCGTTGCGGGGACAGGGACGGCGGTCAGCCTGAATAACGGTTCAGTGATTAATGGCAACGTGGAGAACGTGTTTGATCTCAAGCTCGACAACAACAGCCAGATGACCGGCGATGTGCTCTCGGATGCCAATGGCACTGTATTGCTCAACAACGGCTCCGTGCTGACGGGCCAGATTACCGACTCGAGCAACCTGAACATTGACAATGCCGCGCAATGGGTGATGACTGGCGACAATACAGTACAGCGTCTGGGCTTGAGCAGTGGTGTGGTCCGCATGGGCACCAATGAGCAGTTCCAGCAACTGAACATAGGTGAGCTTTCCGGTAACGGTACTTTTGTAATGGGCACCGACCTGGGTAACGGCAATACGGACTTCCTGAATGTTACCGGTACTGCCAGCGGGCAACATCAGTTGCTGGTCTCCGCGACCGGGACTACGCCAACCAGTGCCGACGCCGTCAAAATCGGCAACATTGCCGCTGGCGATGCGAGTTTCTCGCTGGGTGGTCGAGAAACGGTCGATGCCGGTACCTTCGTCTACCGCTTGAAGAAGGATGGGGAGGGTTTGTACCTTGATCCCGACCGGGACACCGTCAGCCCGTCCACCAATACCGCATTGGCTTTGGCCGGCAGTGCTCGTAGCGTATTGAACGCAGAGATGAACATGCTCAACGATCAGATCGGTGATCGGGGATTAAGCGCACGGCCCGATGCGTCAATGCGTTCGGCCAGCGATAACGACATCAAGTTGAGCAACAGCGTCTGGGTACGTACTTACGGTAATCAATACAGCGTCGACAACGCCTATGGCGATGGTTACTCGCAGAACCAGAACGGGATCACCGGCGGTGCCGATACATTGGTGGATATTGGCAATCGCCCATGGGTACTCGGTGGTTTCGTAGGCACCAGCCACACCAACATGGATTTGCGGTACGGATCCAGCGCAACGGTCGACAGCGTAAACCTCGGTGTCTACGGCAGTACCTATGATGTCCAGAGCGGTGTATTCGTCAACGTCATGGCCAAGGTCAACCAGTTCAACAATAAAGCCAGGGTCACCATGAGTGACGGTACACGCTCCAAGGGTGAATACAAGGCATTGGGCGCAAGCGGTTCGGTCGCGGTGGGCAAGCATATTCGCTTGCAAGATAACTATTTCATCGAGCCACAGGTGCGAGTCTCGACGGGCGTGACCCAGAGCGATAGCTACCGACTGGACAACGGCCTTGAAGTCAAAGCCGACACTATGCGTTCTGTGCAAGGGAACGTGGGCCTCAGGGGCGGACGCGTGATCAGTCTCGAAAATGGCGGCCTGTTGGAGCCGAGTTTGTCGGCGGGCATTAATCATGAGTTCATAAAGACCAACGAGGTCAGGATCAACGACGACAGCTTCGATGACGACCGCGCCAGCACAGCGCTTGAGTATGGTGCGGGCCTGAAGTGGACGCCGGCCCAACGTAACTGGCAGGTCTCGGGTCAGGTTGGAGGCAGCAAAGGGACAACCGTCAGTCAGGATTGGAGTGGTAGCTTGCGGTTGAGTTATTTCTTCTGATTGAAGAGTTCTGCCTTGAGCGCTGTGATGCCCCGACAATGTCGGGGCATTTTTGTATTCGGGGTAATAATTCGTAGAGGTTGTGTGAAATTATGTAAGGGTTTTGCTCGGCGGTAGATGAGGGCGTATATCCTTGGCAGCTTGAGATTCTCTGCGCCTGGCATGCCGCCATCGCAAGCAAGCTCGCTCCCACACTGGTTTTGTGTCGTACCGAACATCCCTGTGGGAGCGAGCTTGCTCGCGATTGTGGCCCCACCAGGCGCCACAGCACTTTTCTGGAAACACCCATGCCCAACATCCTCCTGGTCGAAGACGACACCGCACTCTCCGAGCTGATCGCCAGTTACCTGGAGCGCAACGGCTATCAGGTCAGCGTGCTCAGCCGTGGCGACCATGTACGTGAGCGGGCGCGCGTCGATCCGCCGGACCTTGTGATCCTCGACCTGATGCTGCCGGGGCTGGACGGTTTGCAGGTCTGCCGCCTGCTGCGGGCCGACTCGGCGACCTTGCCGATCCTGATGCTCACCGCCCGGGACGACAGCCACGACCAGGTGCTGGGCCTGGAGATGGGCGCCGACGACTACGTCACCAAGCCTTGCGAGCCCCGGGTGTTGCTGGCGCGGGTGCGTACCTTGCTGCGGCGCAGCAGCCTTACCGAGCCGCAGACAGTCAACGACCGCATTGTCATGGGCAACCTCTGCATCGACCTGTCCGAGCGTACCGTAACCTGGCGCGGACAAGCGGTGGAGCTGTCCAGCGGCGAGTACAACTTGCTGGTGGTGCTGGCCCGGCATTCCGGCGAAGTGCTGAGCCGCGACCAGATCCTGCAGCGCCTGCGCGGCATTGAGTTCAACGGCACCGACCGTTCGGTGGACGTGGCGATTTCCAAATTGCGGCGCAAGTTCGACGACAACGCCGACGAGGCCCGCAAAATCAAGACCGTGTGGGGCAAGGGTTATCTGTTCAGTCGTTCCGAGTGGGAATGCTGAGCCGATGTGGAAGCTGCTGATTCGCCTTTACCTGGTCACCATCGTGTCCTACAGCGCGGCGATCTACCTGATGCCGGAACTGGTGGTCCGCCTGTTTCACGACCGTTTCCTGACCTACAACCTCGATTATTCCCGTGGCCTGCAAACCTTGATGGTCAAGCAGTTCCGCGCCGTGCCCAGCGAGCAGTGGCCGGCGCTGGCGGCGCAGATGGACAAGGAGTTCGAGCCACTGCGAATCGAGCTGGCTGCGTTCGATGACGGCGGCTTCAGTGCCGAAGAGCAGGCGCGTCTCAAGCGCGGCGAGAACGTGGTGCGTATTGGCGACTGGGCCTGGCGCACCTTGGCGGCGGCGCCGCTGGACGGGCGCACGGCGGTGAAGATGGTCGTGCCGCCGGACCCGGCTGACGTCAGTTGGTTGTACTGGAGCATCAACGTGTTGATCGGCGCGACGATGCTGGCGTGCCTGTTGCTCTGGTTGCGGCCTCACTGGCGCGACCTGGAACGCCTCAGGCGCACCGCCGAACGCTTCGGCAAAGGTCATTTGGGCGAGCGTACGCACATTGCCTCCAGTTCGAACATCGGCAGCCTGGCCCACGTGTTCGACACGATGGCGGGTGACATCGAGAACCTGCTCAACCAACAACGGGACCTGCTCAACGCCGTGTCCCACGAATTGCGCACGCCACTGACGCGGCTCGACTTCGGCCTGGCCCTGGCGCTGTCCGATGACCTGCCGGCGGCCAGTCGTGAGCGCCTGCAAGGGTTGGTGGCGCACATTCGCGAGCTTGATGAGTTGGTGCTGGAACTGCTGTCCTACAGCCGTTTGCAGAACCCGCAACGCCTGCCCGAACGGGTCGAGGTGGCGCTGGACGAGTTCATCGACAGCATCCTGGGCAGCGTCGACGAGGACCTGGCGGCGCCGGACGTGGTGATCGACGTGCTGTTGCACGGGGCACTGGAGCGTTTCGTACTGGACCCGCGCCTGACCGCACGGGCCTTGCAGAACCTGCTGCGCAATGCCATGCGTTATTGCGAAAAGCGCATTCAGATCGGTGTGCTGGTGGGTGATCAAGGCTGTGAGATCTGGGTCGATGACGACGGCATCGGCATTCCCGACAGCGAACGCGAGCGCGTGTTCGAGCCGTTCTACCGCCTGGACCGCAGCCGCGACCGCGCCACTGGCGGCTTCGGTCTTGGCCTGGCCATAAGCCGCCGAGCCCTGGAAGCCCAGGGCGGCACGCTGACCGTCGAAGCCTCGCCGCTGGGTGGGGCGCGCTTCAGGCTGTGGCTGCCAACGCCTGATACCTGACACCGTCTCTGTGGCGAGGAGCTTGCTCCCGCTGGGCCGCGAAGCGGCCCCCATACGCCTCACCCAAACAACCCCGCCGCAATATTGATCGAAAACCCCAGGATCGCCGTGTTGAACACAAAACCGATCAGCGATTGCGCCAGGACGATCTTGCGCAGTTGCCGCGTGGCGACGCCCACGTCCGCGGTCTGTACCGCCACGCCGATGGTGAAAGAGAAATACAGGAAGTCCCAATAGTTGGGCGTGGTCAGCCCTTCGGCAAACCGCAGCGCCGGCTCCTTGCCCTCCCAGGTGTAATACAAGCGCGCGTAGTGCACGCTGAAGATCACCCCGATCAGCAACCAGGAACCGATCACGGTCATTGCCGTGAAACCGTAATGCAACAGCTTGCCGGCGGCATTCAGGTCGCGGCTGCCGGCCAGTTCGAGGGTGATGGTGGCCAGGCTGGCCAATGCCGCGATGCAGACCACCAGCAGGACCAGCCCGGCATTTTCATCTTCGATTTCGGCGATGCGCCGGACGTCGGGCGCCTTGGCTCGCACGGTCAGCCAGGACATCAGCACCAGGTAGGTCCAGACGCCGACATTCCAGCCGATCAGGATTTTGCTGATGATCGAGTCCACGGGAACCAGGATACCTACCGCCAGGCCAAGGACCGTGGCGCTGGACAGACGCGGGTGGGTGCGGGCGAGGAAGGGCATGGAGACTCACTGTGCGCAAAGGAGACTTAGTATGAGCCATCAAGCGAAGGGCCGATCGGCTATCGCAGTGGACTCGATCAATTGCACGCCCGCTTCCTGCATCCGTCGGATTGCCGCCTCCATCGAGCCGTCGATATCGATGCCCCGGCAGGCATCCAGTATCACCACCGCATTGAACCCCGCCAACCGGGCATCCAGCGCCGAGAACATCACGCAGAAATCCAGGGCCAGCCCCACCAGGTAAACCGTGTCGATGTCGCGCTCCTTGAGATAGCCGGTCAAGCCGGTAGGGGTCAGGTGATCCGCTTCCATGAAGGCTGAATAGCTGTCGATGTCCGGGTTGCAGCCCTTGCGAATGATCAGCTTGGCATGGGCGAGGTCGAGTGCCGGGTGCAGCGCGGCGCCGTTGCTGCCCTGTATGCAGTGGTCGGGCCAGAGTTTCTGTTCGCCGTAGGGTAATTGGACGATATCGAATGGTTGCTTGCCCGGATGACTGGACGCAAACGAGGCGTGCCCGGCCGGGTGCCAGTCCTGGGCAAGGACGACGTGCCTGAATGAATGGCCAAGCTGGTTGATCAGCGGCACGATCTCATCGCCGCCTGGCACGGCCAGTTGGCCGCCGGGGATGAAGTCGTTCTGTACATCGATGACTACCAGCGCGGTGGTCAAAGCCCGATTGGCGGCAACGCCCATGAATGAATCCTCCTTGAAGTGGTTCTTCGATAGTAGCTGAACGGCTTGGGCCAGGTGCGTAGACTGACACACCGCCATCGCGAGCAAGCTCGCTCCCACAATGGATCTGCGGTGAACACAGGATTGATGGTTTACAAAAATATTCACCCTGCGAAGGGTGGTGTCTTTCGTCGAAAATATTCCAGCTTTGATGGCTTTTTGACATTTGGTTCGTGCGTCCCTGTCACGATTAAGTACAATCGCCGGCCTTCAACCGGGCATGGAAGCAGTCCGGTCTCCAGTTACGAGAAAAAACCATGCTCATCGGCAGTTATTCCCCCGCCCTTGTTTCGATTTCCTTGTTTGTTGCTGTGCTGGCTTCCTATACCGCCCTGGACCTGGCCGGGCGGATCGCGACCGCCCAGGGGCGCGCCGCGCATTTGTGGATGACCGGGGGCGCGCTGGCGATGGGGGTGGGCATCTGGTCCATGCACTTCATCGGCATGCTCGCGTTCAGCTTGCCGGTGGAGCTTGGCTACGACATATCGATCACCGCACTGTCGCTGCTGGTCGCGATTCTTTCCAGCGGTTTTGCCCTATGGCTGGTCAGCCAGCCACGATTACCGGCGTGGCAACTGGCGTTCGGTGCGCTGATCATGGGTGCCGGGATCAGCACCATGCACTACACCGGCATGGCCGCGCTGCGAATGCAGCCAGGCATCGACTATGACCCGACGCTGTTCGGGGCTTCGCTGGTGATTGCCGTCGGCGCTTCGGCGGCGGCGCTGTGGATTGCCTTTCGCCTGCGCCAGAACACCCCCCACGTGCGTCTGGCTCGTGCAGGCGCTGCGGTGGTCATGGGCATCGCCATCGTCGGCATGCACTACACCGGCATGGCCGGGGCGCGGTTCAGCGACGGCAGCTTTTGTGGCTCCCTGGACGGCTTGAGCGGCAAGGGCCTGGACAATCTGGTGTTGATCACCACCCTGGCGGTGCTGGCCATCGCCTTGCTGACGTCGATTCTCGATGCGCGTCTGGAAGCCCGCACCGCCGAGCTGGCCCAGTCCCTGACCCTGGCCAACCGGGAACTGACCCAGTTGGCCCTGCATGACCCCCTCACCGGACTGCCCAACCGGGTATTGCTGGCTGATCGTATCGACCAGGCCATGCACCGGGTGCAAGAGCAGGGCGGCTGCTTCGCCCTGATGTTCATCGACCTGGATGGTTTCAAGCCGGTCAACGACGCCTTTGGTCACCACATGGGCGATTTGTTGCTGCGGGACGTGGCCTTGCGCCTGCGCGAAGACCTGCGCAGCCAGGACACCCTGGCGCGGATCGGCGGTGATGAGTTCGTGCTGCTGGTGCAACTGGCCGAACCCGATGATGCCTTGCGACTGGCGGCACGTCAGGTCGGCTTGATCGCACGCACGTTCCGGGTGGCCGACCATGACTTGCAGATCTCCGCCAGCGTCGGTATCGCCCTTTACCCTGGCAACGGCCAGAGTGCCGAAGAACTGTTGATGAATGCCGACGCGGCGATGTACCACGCCAAGGGCGCCGGCAAAAACGGCTACAGCTTTTTCGACGCGTCGATGAACAGCAACGCCCGCAAGCAATTGCAATTGCTGCAAGACCTGCGCATCGCTGTCGAACAGCGGCAGTTCAGCCTGTACTACCAGCCCAAGTTCGACGCCGCCAACGGCCGGCCGGTCGGCGCCGAGGCCTTGTTGCGCTGGAGCCATCCGACCCAGGGCCTGTTGATGCCCGACACCTTCATCGACCTGGCGGAAAAGACCGGCTTGATCATCCCCATCGGCGAATGGGTGTTGAACGAAGCCTGTCGGCAGATGCGCGAATGGTACGTGCTCGGTTATACCGATTGGCGCATTGCGGTGAACCTGTCGGCCTTGCAGTTCTGCCATACCGGTTTGGTGCAGAGCGTGGCCAAGGCCCTGGAGACGCATCAGCTGCCGGCCAACAGCCTGACCCTGGAAATCACCGAAACCACCGCCATGAGCGATGCGGACGCGAGCATGACGGTGCTGCAACAGCTCTCGGACATGGGCGTGGACCTGTCCATCGACGACTTCGGCACTGGCTATTCGAGCCTGATGTACCTCAAGCGCCTGCCGGCCAACGAGTTGAAGATCGATCGCGGCTTCGTGCGTGACCTGGAACACGACAGCGATGACGCGGCGATCGTCTCGGCCATCGTCGCCCTCGGCCAGGCCCTGGGCCTGCGGATCGTCGCCGAAGGCGTGGAGACCGATATGCAACAAGACTTCCTGACCCAGTTGGGCTGCGACTCGCTGCAGGGCTATTTGCTGGGGCATCCACTGCCGGCTGAGCGGTTCATCCACGACATTCGCCAGGCACAACGGGTGGCGGTGGGCTGAACCACTTCAAGGCACGATATCGAACGCCGTGCTGCCCAGCCGTTCGCCGTTGACCAGCAGGTGCACGGCATGCCGGCCCGCGTAATGTTTGCGGGTGGTCAATTCGCGAATGTGCTGGGAGCGGCTGAGGTTGACGCAACCCTGGGCGGGCAGGTCGAAGGTCTTGAGCTTGAAGACTTTGGCCGAGGTGCCGCCCGAGGCTTTCACGTAGTCGACCGCGTAGTCGATCACCAGGCGTTGGCCCTGCTCAAGGGTTGATTGCACCGTGAAGGACAGCGTGACCTGTTCCCCCAGGCGAATCACCGCAGGCGTCACCTGCAAATCCAGCACTTGGACCTGTGCCTTGCCGCCGACCCCGATGACGCCCAACGCCCTGGGGTTGCCTTGTTTGATCAGGCTGCGCAGCGCATGCCGGGCGATCCACGCCGTGTGGCGGTTCTGCAGGGGCCAACCTTCGATCTGGTCCAGCACCCAGTCGGGATGTTGCTTGGTGACGTCGTTGAGGTGGTTGGCCACGGATTTGCGCACATAAAGGCTATCGTCGGCCTTGAGCGTGTCGAGGATCGCCGCGGCGAGGTCAGGGTTGGCCTGGATCGGCTCCAGGTGAAACGACCACGGCAAGCGCGGCCGGCTGCCTTCGCTGGCCAGGCGGCGTACGTGCTCGTTGGCGTCCAGCGACCAGTCGTGCATGACCTTGAGGGTGCGTTCCAGGTCGTCGCGCAGGAAGTGCCGCACGGCGAACTCCGACGAGCCGAACCGGGTGAAATACTTGAGCGCGTCCAACGACACGTCGAAGCGATGCCGGCCATAAGACGCCACGTAGTGTGGCAGGAACATGCTGACGAACATGCTGTTCAGGCGCGGGGCCAGGGCGCGCAGCACCTCCAGCGACGCTTCATAACCGAGGGGCAGCACCGCATGCAGGCACTCACTGACTCGGGCCATGCGTTGCATCACCGATAACTCGGCCAGCCCGTCGTTGGCCATGTGCAAAAACGCCGGGGCATCGAACGCTGGATAAACCGCGCGCATTTCGTCAGCGATGTGCTCCAGGCGGGCGCTGTTGAAGATTTCCTTGAGGGCAGGGGAAGAGGCGTTGGTGCTCATGATGGGTCCGTCCGGCGGGTGTTGGGCCAAGACTTGCCACTATGCCATGCCAGGCACAACCCGTGGCGAGGGAGCAAGCAGGGGGTACAGTTTCCAGAAATTAAGGAATGATTCGCCGCCCGCGAAGTCCCAGATTCAGTCCCTCGAATAACTGGAGTTTTTTTCTATGCGCAAACCATCCCTGATCGCCAGCCTGGTCCTGATCGCCGGCCTCGGAGCCCTTGGGCCTGTTGCGCAAGCGGTCGAGAAAACCGCAGACGCCCTGGAGCATTCGCCGAGCAATGGCCGCAGGCTGGTGGAGAACGACCGGGTGCCGGCGGACTACCAGCGCGCGGACAGGGCCATGAAAGACTGGAAACAGAAGAAACTCGAGCAACCGACAAACGAGCAGCAATGGGTGCAGATCGACGACAAGTACTTGCTGATCGAAACCGTGTCCGGCGCAATCGTCAAGATCGTGCCAGCCACGCGTTAGGTCAGAGCACTTCGCCTTTGTCCCACAGGTGAACCAGCTCGCCGGGTGCCTGGTCCTCAGGCACCTGCAGCACCATCTCGTCGTCCTGGTCGTTGGCGCGATAGTGCACCTCGATCTGGAAAAACCGCTGGTCGCCGCGCCCGGGCGTGGAGGAGGTCAGTGGCAGGCAGCCCTCCAGGACCGAACTGATGCGTGTGCGCTGGTCGAGGTCGCACTGGGCGAATTCGATTTCCCGTGGTCGGGTCAGCGCATGGATGGCGGCCACGCCGCCCTGGCGCGACAGCCGTATCACCGCCTTGTCGTCTAGGTCTGGAAGGGTTTTCATCAGCTCTCCTGTGTCAGGTCGACGCCGACCTGGGCCCAGCCGTTCTGCACCGCTTGCACTTCCCGCGTGCCGAAGCGCTGGCGGGCGTGCTCGACGGTCAGGCGGGCGAAGGCGCTGAAGGACGCGTCATTGGCCAATCTTCGGTCGCACAAGGTTTCATACCAGATCCGGCCGGCCTTTTCCCAGGCAAATCCGCCCAGCGTGGTCGCCACCAGATAAAAGGCCCGGTTGGGGATGCCGGAGTTGATGTGCACGCCGCCGTTGTCTTCACGGGTAATGACGAATTCGCGCATGTGCGCCGGTTGCGGGTCCTTGCCCAGCAACGGGTCATCGTAGGCGCTGCCGGGGTTGGACATGCTGCGCAGGCCGTTGCCGTTGATCTTGTCGGTGAGCAGGTCGGCGCCGATCAGCCAGTCGGCCTGGTCGGCGGTCTGTTCAAGTACGAACTGCTTGACCAGCACACCGAACACATCGGAGATGGACTCGTTCAGCGCACCGGATTGGTTGGCGTAGACCAAGCCTGCCTCGCTTTCGGTGACGCCATGGGCCAGCTCGTGGGCCACCACATCCAGGGAGCGAGTGAAGCGCTGGAAGATTTCGCCATCGCCGTCGCCGAACACCATCTGCGCGCCGTTCCAGAAGGCGTTTTCATAACCCTGGCCATAATGCACGCTGCCCACCAGGGCGAAGCCTTTGTTGTCGATGGAGTCGCGCCCCAGGACCTTCCAGAAAAAATCGTAGGTGGCGCCGAGGGCATCGTAGGCTTCGTCCACGGCTGGGTCGCCACTGGCCCGCTGGCCTTCCAGGCGGACCGGCTGGCCGGGCAGTTCCATGGTGTTCTGGGCGTCATGCACGCTGCGTTGCGGCTGTCCGGCCTTGCCGGGCTTGGGCAGCTTCGCGGCGGCGGGAAGGTTGCCGGGCGGGCCGGGGTTGTGCCGCAGGCTGCGCACGTGGGTCAAGGTGCCGAGGGCGCTGGAGCGTTGCTGTTCGGAGCCGTGGGCGATGATGCGATTGAGGATGTACGGCGGAATGAAGCCGTGGAGCGGGCGAGAGTCGATCATCAGAAAATCCTTATCTGAAAAGCAGGGTCGATACCCATGTGAACCGAAGAGACCGTCGCGGTTCCCTGGCGCATGGCATACAACGTTTGCCATGCGCGCGGATTTCTGCGAAAACCCCGCGCCTGGATCACACGAGGGATACCGCCATGAATGAAGAGCTGCAAATCATCGACCTGGAACAGGGCGACGGCAAAAGCGTAGTCAAAGGTGCGCTGATCACCACCCAATACCGCGGCACCCTTGAAGACGGCACCGAATTCGATTCGTCCGACAGTCGCGGCAAACCCTTCCAATGCGTGATCGGCACCGGTCGCGTCATCAAGGGCTGGGATCTGGGCCTGATGGGCATGCAAGTCGGTGGCAAGCGCAAGTTGTGGGTGCCGGCCCACCTGGCCTACGGTGAGCGGTCCATGGGTGCCCACATCAAGCCCAACGCCAACCTGATCTTTGAAATCGAGTTGCTGGAAGTCCTGACTCGGGACGATTGATGGGCTGAGCGAGTCATGGCCTGTCGGTACGTGACCGCTCGCAGAACAGCGGGATGCGGCCGTTGACGGAGGGGCGGTAGCACCAGGTCAACTGATCCAATGGCGGTTCGCGCTCCAGAATTGCCGCCAGCGTGGCGCAAGCGATGTCCATGGCCAGGGTTTGGCCCGGGCATTCATGGCGGCCGCTGCCGAAGCTGAAACTGCGGCGGTTCGGGCGGTCGAGCAGCAGGGTGTCTGGTCGGGGGTTGAGCTGCGGGTCGCGGTTGGCTGAGGCCAGCAGCACCAGGACCACCTCTCCAGGGTTCAGCGCAGTGCCGAGGATTTTGCAGGGTGCGGCGATGAAGCGGCGAGTGTTTTGCACCGGCGGGTCGAAGCGTTGGATCTCGGCCAGCAATGAGCCGATCTGTGTGGGGGCCTCCCGCAGCGTCCGGCGCAGCGCTGGATCGCCGATCAGCGCCAGCAACGCGTTGCCGATCAGGCCAGCGGTGGCTTCATAGGTTTGCGAGAGCAGACCGATCAGGTTGGCGATTTTACTGTTTGGATCAGCGCCTTCGAAGCCTTGGCCAATGCCCAGCAACAAAGGGTTGTCCTGCGCCTCGATCCGCGCCTGGAATAAGCCGGTCAGTTGCTCGCTGGCCTGGTGCGCCGCGTCCAGGTGTGGTGCTTGGCTCAAGGGCGACAGGCCGGCGACGAAATCCCCGGTCAATTCGCTGACCCGCTGACAGTTCGTCGGGCTGAAACCCAGCAACGCCGCGACCACGCTGGCCGGCCCGATGAACTGGGCCTGGTGCAGGCCTTCGGCGCCCTCTCGGAGAAAGCGGGCCCTGACCAGTGCCTCGACCTGCCGGGGATTGATGTCCTGCAACCGCGGCGCAATCGCCGCCCTTGGGCAATGCTGCCGCTCCCCTTCGTTCATGCGCATCAGGTGCCCGAACACCCGTCCGGTCGGCCCTTCGGCGATGGCCTTTGGCACCGGCTCGTGGGCTGGGCGCACATGGCAATCGGGATGGTGCAGCACCGCGCACACGGCCTCGGCGCTGCTGGCGATCCACAGGTTCAGCCCGGGATCGAACGCCAGCCCGCCGGCAGCGCGCAGGGCGGCGTAAAAAGGATAAGGGTCGGAATGCGTCGCGGCGGTGATCGGGTCCATGAAGCGCTGCCTTGTTCGTGATGGAGAAAGTGTTGCTACTATCTCCAGTCGATGCATGGCTTGATTCGTCGGGGAGCGAAATATGAACGCAGAGCACCATGACCTGGGCGTGTCCCAAGTGGCCGCGGCCATTGCCGAACCGGCGCGCACCCGGATGCTGTGCGCGTTGATGGACGGCCATGCCCGCACCAGCACCGAATTGGCGAGTATCGCCGAGGTCAGCGCCTCGACCGCCAGCGCCCATCTGGCAAAACTCAAGCAAATGGCCCTGGTGCGCCTGCATGTCCAGGGCCGTCATCGTTATTACAGCCTGGCCGATCCGCGCGTCGCCCAGGCTCTCGAGGCGCTGATGGTGATCGGCCAGAGCGCCGCACCGACCTTCACCCCGCGCACACCGGATCGCCTGCAATTTGCCCGCACCTGTTACGACCACATGGCCGGCACCCTTGCGGTGCGCCTGCATGATCGGATGATCGAGGCTGGATGGCTGATAGAGGTGGAAGGTGATGGCTATCGGCTGAGTGAGTCCGGCGAGGCGGTGTTCGAGGGCTTGGGCATCGATGTCCAGCACCTTGCCACGCAACGCCGCCGATTCGCCTGTCCGTGCCTGGACTGGAGCATGCGCCGTCCGCACCTGGGCGGTGCCTTGGGGGCGGCGTTGCTGCAAGTGGCGATCAAGCGCAAGTGGGTGATCCAGGACCTGGACAGCCGGGCGCTGGGGGTGACGGCCATTGGTCGCCGGGAGATGGCGGGGCGGTTTGGGGTCAGTGCCGAAATCGATGTCAAACCCACCGCCGTCATCGCGAGCAAGCTCGCTCCCACAGTGAGCCTGCGGTGAACACAATACTCATGAACACCCAAGCCCCCCCTGTGGGAGCGAGCTTGCTCGCGATAGCAGTTTCAGCACCACCCGCGTCATCCAGCCATATGCCGGCGCCGATACTCATCCGGCGTGGTGCCCATCATCTTGCGGAACATGCTGATGAACGCCGAGGCGCTGCTGTAGCCCAGGTCCAGGCCGATGGTTTCCACGCTCTGACCACGTTCGAGCAGGGCCAGGGCTTCGATGACTCTGAGACGCTGGCGCCATTCCACCAATGACATGCCCAGGTCCCGCTGGGCCCGGCGCATCAGCGTGCGCTCGGTGGTGTTGGCGGCGCGGGCCAGTTGCGGCAAGGAGCGCGGGTCGCTGGGGTTCGCTTCCAAGGCACGCAGCACGGGGCCCAGCAGTGGATCATCCGAGGAGGGCAGGTAGCTGCCGACATGGGGTGCCTGCGCCAGCTTGTCCACCAATACCTGCAGCAAGCGCTGCTGCTCGGGAGTCTGCGGTTGGCTCGGTGGATCGCTGCGCAGCTCTTCCAGCAGGGCGCGGATCAGCGGGCTCAAGGTCAGCGCACAGGGTACGGCCGGCAACGCGTCGCACAGTTCGGCGGCGAGGTACAACGAACAATGGCAGGCCTCATGGCGATTGAAGCCAACGTGTTCCATGTCCGGTGGCAGCCAGATGCCGTACTGCGGTGGCGCCAGGTAGTGGTGCTGGGCGATCTCGATTTCCATCACGCCACTGTAGGAGTAGACGAACTCACCCCAGGCATGCCGGTGCCGGGGGTAAGTGGCATGGGCCGGCATGCAGGCGCTGCGAAAGAAAATCGACGAGGGCAGGGCGGCTTCGAACGGAGGAATCTTCAGATGTTGGGCTGGAGGCTGCATATCGACCGCAATGGCGGATTACCGGGATGGCTTGTCGGGTAATCACTATATCCAGCAAAGGTGTCAGGCAGACAATCCTTTCATCTCTTTCTGCCCAAGGACCGTTCCCATGACCACCCGCCGCGCCCTGGATGGCCAGGTCTGCGCCCTGATGACCGGCCTCTGTGCCATTTGGGGTTTCCAGCAAGTCGCGATCAAGGCCGGCGCCGCCGACATGGCGCCGATGCTGCAACTGGGCGTGCGCTCGGCCATCGCTGCGGCACTGGTCTGGTTGTTGGTGCTGGTGCGCGGTGAACGCCTGTCCCTGGCCGATGGCAGTTGGCGCCCGGGCCTGCTGGTGGGGTTGTTGTTTGCCTTGGAGTTCGTGATGGTGGGCGAAGGCCTGCGGCATACGACGGCTTCGCATATGGTGATTTTCCTCTATACCGCACCGATGTTCGCCGCCCTCGGCTTGCACTGGAAACTGCCGAGCGAACGCCTCAAGCCGGCGCAATGGCTGGGCATCGCCGTTGCCTTCGGCGGGATCGTGGTGGCTTTCAGCGGGGGCTCGGGCGCAGCGAACGGCAGCTCGTTGCTCGGTGACGGCATGGGCTTGCTGGCCGGTGCGCTGTGGGGCGCAACCACGGTGACGGTACGCTGTTCGCGTTTAACGAATCTGCCGGCCAGCCAGACGCTGCTTTACCAACTGGTTGGCGCCGGGGTGTTGTTGATTGGACTGTCGATAGCGCTAGGGCAAACGACGATCAACCCCACGCCGCAACTCATCGCCAGCATGGCGTTCCAGGTGTTGCTGGTGTCCTTCGCCAGCTTCCTGATCTGGTTCTCCCTGCTGCGCCACTACCTCGCTTCGCAACTGGGGGTGCTGTCGTTCATGACGCCGCTGTTTGGCATCGGTTTTGGCGTCTGGTTGCTGGATGAGCCGCTGGAGCCGAACTTCATCGTTGGCGCGGTTCTGGTGCTGGGCGGGATCTTGCTGGTCAGCGGTTACGGATGGTTTCGCCAGCGTTGGGGGCGATGGCCGGTTTTGCGTCGAGGGTAACTGAGCGAAGGAATAAAAAAGCCCACCCCTGCTGAAGCCGGGGTGGGCTTTTTATTGAGGCCAAAAAGCCTTCAGGTGCCCGCAAAGGCTTGGATCAAACCTTGACGATCCAACCCGCTGGCGCTTCCACGTCGCCGGTCTGCACGCCGGTCAGCTCTTTGTAGAGCTTCTGGGTGATCGGGCCGACTTCGGTTTCGCTGTGGAACACGTGCAGCTTGTCCTTGTAGCTGATGCCGCCAATCGGGGTGATCACCGCAGCGGTACCGCAGGCGCCGGCTTCCTTGAAGTCCGACAGCTTGTCGATGAACACGTCACCTTCGATAACTTCCAGGCCCAGGCGCGATTTGGCCAGTTCGATCAGCGACAGGCGAGTGATGCCCGGCAGGACCGAAGGGGATTTCGGGGTGACGAATTTGTTGTCGTGGGTGATGCCGAAGAAGTTGGCCGAGCCGACTTCCTCGATTTTCGAGTGGGTCATCGGGTCCAGGTAGATGCAGTCGGCGAAACTGGCCTTCTTGGCCTGGGAGCCGGGCATCAGGCTGGCGGCGTAGTTGCCACCGACCTTGGCCGCGCCGGTGCCTTGTGGGGCGGCGCGGTCGAAGCTGGAGATCAGGAAGTTGTGCGGGGTCAGGCCGCCCTTGAAATAGGCGCCGACCGGGATGCAGAAAATCGAGAAGATGAACTCGGGTGCGGTGCGCACGCCGATGTTGTCACCCACGCCGATCACGAACGGGCGCAGGTACAGCGCGCCGCCGGTGCCGTAAGGCGGGATGAAGCGCTCGTTGGCGCGGACCACTTGCTTGCAGGCTTCGACGAACTGCTCGGTCTCGACGTGCGGCATCAGCAGGCGGGCGCAACTGCGCTGCATGCGGGCGGCGTTCTGGTCCGGGCGGAACAGGTTGATCGAACCGTCCTTGCAGCGATAGGCCTTCAGGCCTTCGAAGCACTGCTGACCATAGTGCAGGGCGGTGGAGCCCTCGCTGATGTGCAGCACGTTGTCTTCGGTCAGGGTGCCCGCGTCCCAGGCACCATCGCGCCAGTGCGACAGGTAGCGCTTGTCGGTCTTGATGTAGTCAAAGCCCAGTTTGTCCCAATTGATGCTCTCGTTACCCATGACACCCTCTATTTCTTAACAACCGTCGAAACGGTTCAAGGCTTCTGACGTTTTTTGGATGGGGACAACAATACTTCATTCCGGGGCTGTTTCGCAGCCTGTTACACGAATCCTGCAGCTGAAAACAGCCCTGCGGTCGTTGTGAGGGATTGTGGGAGCAAGGCTTGCCCGCGATACAGCCGACGCGGTCCTTGGTGAACCGAGGCGCCTGCATCGCGAGCAAGCTTTGCTCCCACAGCAAATCTTGCTCCCACAAGTTACTCACCCACAGCTGTTACAGATGCAACGCATGCCCCAGCGCCCGCAACGCCGCTTCCTGCACGGCCTCGCCCAGCGTCGGGTGGGCGTGGATGGTGCCGGCGATGTCCTCCAGGCGCGCGCCCATCTCCAGGGATTGGCCGAACGCGGTGGACAGCTCCGACACGCCGACGCCGACCGCCTGCCAGCCAACGATCAGGTGATTGTCCCGTCGCGCCACGACCCGGACGAAACCGCTTTTCGATTCCAGGGTCATGGCCCGACCGTTGGCGGCGAACGGGAAGCTCGACACAATGCAATCGAGCCCGGCCGCCTTGGCCTCGTCCGGTGTCTTGCCGACCACCACCAGTTCCGGATCGGTGAAGCACACCGCGGCGATGGCCGTTGGGTTGAACTCCCTGTGCTGGCCGGCGATCAACTCGGCGACCATTTCACCCTGGGCCATGGCCCGGTGGGCGAGCATCGGTTCGCCGCTCAGGTCGCCGATGGCCCAGACGTTGCGCATGCTGGTCTGGCAACGGTTGTCGATTTTCAGCGCCGAACCGTTCATCGCCAAGTCCAGCGCTTCGAGGTTCCAGCCCTGGGTGTTGGGTTTGCGACCAACGGCCACCAGCACCCGGTCGGTGTCCAGGTTCAGCGTCTCGCCATCGGGATCACGCACTTGCAAGGTGCTGGCCTGGGCATCGAAACCTTCGACGCTGTGCTTGAGGTACAGCTTCACGCCCAACTGCTTGAGCGCCTCGTGCACTGGTTGGGTCAGCTCGCCGTCATAGGCTGGCAGGATCCGTTCCTGGGCCTCGACCACGCTGACCTCGGCGCCGAGCTTGCGGTAGGCAATGCCCAGCTCCAGGCCGATGTAGCCACCGCCGACCACCACCAGATGCTTGGGCACCGAGGTGGGGGCGAGGGCTTCGGTGGAGGAAATGATCGGCCCGCCCACCGGCAGCATCGGCAGATTGACGCTTTTCGAGCCGGTGGCCAGCAGCAGGTGTTCGCACTGGATGCGAGTGTCACCGACCTCGACCGTCTTGCCATCGATCACCTTGGCCCAGCCGTGAATGACCTGGACCTTGTGCTTCTTCAACAGTGCCGCGACGCCGGTGGTCAGGCGATCGACGATGCCGTCCTTCCATTCCACGCTCTTGCCGATGTCCAGCGTCGGCGCCGCCACCGTGATGCCCAAGGCCGCCCCCTGGCTGTGGTGCCGGGTCTGGTGGAACTGCTCGGCCACATGGATCAAGGCCTTGGACGGGATACAGCCGATATTCAGGCAGGTCCCGCCCAACGCCTGGCCTTCCACCAGGATGGTCGAGATGCCCAGTTGCCCGGCACGGATCGCCGTCACATAGCCGCCAGGGCCGCCGCCGATGATCAGCAGCGTGGTGTTCAAAGTTTGCATCGCCTGCTCCATTGATGATTAGTCCACAAACAGGGTGGCGGGTTGTTCGAGCAGGCCACGCAGGGCCTGGATGAATTGCGCCGCGTCCATGCCGTCGACCACCCGGTGATCGAAAGAGCTGGAGAGGTTCATCATCTTGCGGATCACGATCTGGCCCTTGATCACCACGGGCCGCTCGACGATTTTGTTTACGCCGACAATCGCCACTTCCGGCAGGTTCAGCACCGGCGTGCTGACGATGCCGCCGAGCGCACCGAGGCTGGTCAGGGTGATGGTCGAACCGGACAGCTCATCGCGGCTGGCCTTGCCCGTGCGGGCCGCCGTTGCCAGGCGGGAGATTTCCGTCGCGCTGTCCCACAGGCTACGGGCTTCGGCGTGACGCACCACCGGCACCATCAGGCCAACATCGCTCTGGGTGGCGACGCCCACATGCACCGCGCCTGAGCGGTGGATGACCTGGGCGTCATCGTCGTAGCGCGCGTTCATCTGCGGAAAGTCGCGCAGGGCCACGACCAAGGCGCGGACCAGGAACGGCAGCAAGGTCAGCTTGCCGCGACTGGCGCCGTGTTTTTCATTCAAGTGAACCCGCAGCTCTTCCAGGGCGGTGACGTCGATTTCTTCGACGTAGCTGAAATGGGCGGCGCGCTGGGTCGCTTCCTGCATGCGCTGGGCGATCTTGCGACGCATGCCGATCACCGGGATCTGCTGCTCGTCGTGGCGCTCGGCATAACCCGAACCGCCCTTGGCCTGGGTCGACGGACCTTGGGCCAGATAGGCTTCCAGGTCCTCGTGCAGGACCCGTCCGGCGGGGCCGCTGCCCTGGACCAGGCGCAATTGAATGCCCAGGTCCAGCGCGTGTTTGCGCACGGCCGGCGACGCCAGTGGACGCTCGTCGGGGTCGCGGGCCACAGGTGCTTGCGGGGCGCAGCGTGGCGCGGCGGTTTTTTCCGGCACCGGTTCAGGTGTTGCCACGGGTGCCGGCTTCGCTGCTTGCGCAGCCGGCGCTGGCGCTGGCGTCTGTTGGGCCGATTCTTTCAGGTTACCCGCACCTTCGACTTCAATGCGGATCAATTCGCTGCCCACCGCCATGACTTCACCGGGCTCGCCACCCAGGGCGATGACCCGGCCATGCACTGGCGAGGGGATATCCACCATGGCCTTGTCGGTCATGACATCGGCCAGTACCTGATCTTCGACCACCATGTCGCCGACCTTGACGTGCCACACCGACAGTTCAACTTCCGCGATGCCTTCGCCGATGTCCGGCATCTTGATAACGTGCGTGCCCATTCAGACCTCCATGACCCGTTTCAACGCCGCGCCCACACGGGACGGCCCTGGGAAATACGCCCACTCCTGCGCGTGCGGGTAGGGGGTGTCCCAACCGGTGACACGCTCGATAGGCGCTTCCAGGTGGTGGAAGCAGTGTTCTTGCACCAACGCCACCAGTTCGGCGCCGAAACCGCAGGTGCGGGTGGCTTCGTGGACGACCACACAGCGGCCGGTTTTCTTCACCGACTTGACGATGGTTTCCAGGTCCAGCGGCCACAGGCTGCGCAGGTCGATGACTTCAGCGTCGATACCGGTTTCCTCGGCGGCGACCTGGGACACATAGACCGTGGTGCCGTAGGTGAGGATGGTCACGTCCTTGCCCGGACGGGTAATGGCGGCGACGTCCAGCGGCACCGTGTAGTAGCCGTCCGGCACTTGCGCCGAGGGGTGTTTCGACCACGGTGTTACCGGGCGGTCGTGGTGGCCGTCGAACGGGCCGTTATACAGGCGCTTGGGTTCGAGGAAGATCACCGGGTCATCGTTTTCGATGGAGGCGATCAGCAAGCCCTTGGCGTCGTAGGGGTTGGATGGCATGACGGTGCGCAGGCCGCAGACCTGGGTGAACATCGCTTCGATGCTCTGACTGTGGGTCTGGCCGCCATAGATACCGCCGCCGCAGGGCATGCGCAGGGTCATTGGCGCGGTGAACTCGCCGGCCGAGCGATAGCGCAGGCGCGCCGCTTCGGAAATGATCTGGTCCGAGGCTGGGTAGACATAGTCGGCGAACTGGATCTCGGCTACTGGGCGCAGACCGTAGGCGCCCATGCCCACCGCCACGCCGACGATGCCGCTTTCGGAAATCGGTGCGTCGAACACCCGCGAGGTGCCGTACTTGTTCTGCAGGCCTTCGGTGCAGCGGAACACGCCGCCGAAGTAGCCCACGTCCTGGCCGAACACCACGACGTTGTCGTCGCGTTCGAGCATCACGTCCATGGCCGAGCGCAGGGCCTGGATCATGGTCATGGTGGTAGTGGTCATGGCGGTGTCCAACGCAATATTGTTGTTGTGATCGTTCATGTCAGATCCCCAACTGCTGACGCTGGCGCTTCAAGTGCTCCGGCATCTCTTTGTAGACGTCTTCGAACATGGTCGCGGCGCTTGGAATCTGCCCGCCGGCGAGGGTGCCGTACTGTTCGGCCTCCTTCTGCGCGGCGATCACTTCGGCTTCGAGTTCGGCGGTAACTGCCGCATGTTCCTCTTCGGACCACTGGCCGATCTTCACCATGTGCTGCTTGAGGCGCGCAATCGGATCGCCCAACGGGAAGTGGCTCCAGTCGTCGGCGGGGCGGTACTTCGACGGATCGTCGGAGGTGGAGTGCGGGCCGGCGCGGTAGGTGACCCATTCGATCAGCGCCGGGCCGAGGTTGCGGCGGGCACGTTCGGCGGCCCAGCGCGAGGCGGCGTAGACCGCCATGAAATCGTTGCCATCCACGCGCAGGGAGGCGATGCCGCAACCGACGCCGCGTCCGGCGAAGGTCGTGGCTTCACCTCCGGCAATGGCCTGGAAGGTGGAGATTGCCCACTGGTTGTTGACCACGTTGAGGATCACCGGCGCCCGGTAGACGTGGGCGAAGGTGAGGGCAGTGTGGAAGTCCGATTCGGCGGTGGCGCCGTCACCGATCCAGGCCGAGGCGATCTTGGTATCACCCTTGATCGCCGAGGCCATGCCCCAGCCCACGCCCTGGACGAATTGCGTGGCGAGGTTGCCGGAAATGGTGAAGAAACCAGCGTTCTTGACCGAGTACATGATCGGCAACTGGCGGCCCTTGAGCGGATCGCGCTCGTTGGACAGCAGTTGGCAGATCAGGTCCACCAGCGGCACTTCGCGGGCCATCAGGATGCTTTGCTGGCGGTAGGTGGGGAAGCACATGTCGTCGATGTTCAACGCCAGGGCCTGGGCGCTGCCGATGGCTTCTTCGCCAAGGCTTTGCATGTAGAACGACATCTTTTTCTGACGCTGGGCGACGACCATGCGGTTGTCGTAGATGCGAGTCTTGAGCATGGCACGCATGCCCTTGCGCAGGATCTCGACGGGAATGTCCGCGGCCCAGTCGCCCAAGGCATTGCCCTGGTCGTCGAGCACGCGAATCAGGCCACGGGCCAGGTCGGCGGTGTCGGCGGGTTCGACGTCGATGGGAGGTTTGCGCACCGTGCCGGCATCGGACAGATGCAGGTAGGAGAAGTCGGTCTGGCAGCCGGGACGGCCCGAGGGTTCTGGGACGTGCAGGCGTAGCGGTTCATACGCTGGGTTCATGGCTTTCTACGCTCGATCTTGTGAATTTCTTGTAGTGGGCGCGCTAGCTGACGAATTTCCCCGGGTACGGGAAATTGTCCTACAACAATCATAGGCTCGACGCAGAAGAATATTTTTCTCTGTTAGCTTGCTGTTCAGATCATTTGCAGATAAAAAATCTGCACAACGATAAAAAACAGGATTATTTGTCTCATGCGTAAATTGGATCGCACCGACATCGGCATTCTGAACAGCCTTCAGGAAAACGCCCGCATCACCAACGCTGATCTCGCCCGTTCGGTCAATCTGTCGCCCACGCCGTGCTTCAACCGGGTCCGGGCCATGGAGGAACTGGGGGTGATCCGCGAGCAAGTCACGCTGCTGGACGCCGACCTGCTGGGCCTGCACGTCAACGTGTTCATCCATGTGAGTTTGGAGAAACAGGTGGAAGAGGCGCTGCAGCACTTTGAAGAGGCGATCTCCGACCGACCGGAGGTGATGGAGTGCTACCTGATGGCCGGCGACCCGGATTACCTGATCCGCGTGCTGGTGCCGACCATCCAGTCGCTGGAGCGGTTCATGATGGACTTCCTGACCAAGGTCCCGGGCGTGGCGAACATCCGCTCCAGCTTTGCCCTCAAGCAGGTGCGCTACAAGACCGCGCTGCCGTTGCCGGCCAATGGGTTGACCCTGGGCACCTGACCCCTGTGGGACCTGCGTTTGGCTGCGGATTCATTGGCAACCCAAAACTCTGTGGGAGCAAAGCTTGCTCGCGATGCAGGCGCCTCTGTTCCCGGGAGACCGCGTCCACTTCATCGCGGGCAAGCCTTGCTCCCACAGGGAACTGGGTTAGGTCAGTCGGCACTGCATCGAAAACCCCAGCGCCACCGACTGCCCTTGCTCCAGCAAACGCAACCCCGGTCGCCCCGGCAGGTGATGGGCGTTGACCGGATGACTGACCGGTTCGATGCAGAAGAAGTCCAGGCCCACGGGGCAGTACAGCAGGAAATAGTCGCTGCCACTGGCGCGGCACTCCAGCTCATAACCCAAGTCCGGTTGCTGGATCAGACAGTGCCCGTCCCAACCGCCGAAGCCGTTGTCGACCAGCGTGTCTGGCAGTAACCGGGCGTGCTGGAAATCCCACTCTGCGGGGATGCCCCTCAGTTCCGTTGGCAGTTTCGATGCGTCGCACAGCCAGACTTCGCTGGCGCGGGTTTGCAGGCGAGTACTGGCGGTGCGCGGAAAATACGGATGCAACCCCAGCCCGTGCCAGGCGGCCTGTTCGGCCATGTGGGTGACGTGCATGGCGATCTGCAACTGACCGCCGCTCAAGCGAATCCGCAGGCTGGCGCAATAGGCGAACGGGTATTGGCTGTCGAGTTGCAGCAACACGTCCTGGGCACTTTGCTCTATCACTTGCCACGGTTGTTGCCAGGCACTGCCATGGATCGGAAACGGATCGTTGGGGCTATTGGCCTCCAGGGCCAGCCAGCCGCCGGGGCAGTCGAAACCGCCGTTGGCGATCCGGTTCGACCAGGGGATCAACGGGAAGCCGCCGAGCTTGCCGGGCAAACGGTTTTCCAGCGCTTGCGGAGCGGGAGGGCGTAACAGCTGCGCGCCGCTGCTGCGCAACGTCCAGTCGACGAGGCTGGCGCCCAGGTGAGGGGCGAGGGTGAGGCGGGTGAGTTCGTCTTCGAGATGGAGAAGGGGCAGCGTCATGTTGGCCTTGTTCTGCAAGGTTGAAAAAACTGATGTGGGAAAAGCCGGATTCTTGTGTGCGAACCCTGATGTGGCGAGGGGATATAGAGAAACGTCGCACCGCACTGTGGGAGCAAAGCTTGCTCGCGATGCAGGCTCCTCGGTTTCCCTGGAGACTGCATCATCTTCATCGCGGGCAAGCCTTGCTCCCACAAGGGGATTTTGTCGTTTGTTACAACACCAGGTGCGGCAACCACAGGGAAATGGCGGGAACATAAGTCACGAGCAGCAGCACCACGAACAGCATGGCGTAGAACGGCAGCAGCGCCTTGACGGTGCTTTCGATGCTGACCTTGCCGATGGCGGAACCGACGAACAACACCGCGCCCACTGGTGGCGTGATCAGCCCGATGCCCAGGTTCACCAGCATGATCATGCCGAACTGCACCGGGTCCACGCCGATGCCCACGATCACCGGCATCAGGATCGGTGTCAGGATCAGGATCAATGGCGCCATGTCCATCACGGTGCCCAACAGCAGCAGCATCACGTTGATGCACATCAGGATCACGTAGCGGTTGTCCGACAGTGTCAGGAACGCGGTGGTGATCTTCGCCGGGATCTCCATCAGCGTCATGATGTAGCCGAAGCTGGCGGCGAAGCCGATCAGGATCATCACGATGGAGATGGTGCGTACCGTGCGGTGCATCAGTTTCGGCAACTCGCTCCACTTGTAGTCGCGATAGATGCACATGGTCACGAAGAATGCCCACACCACGGCGATGGCGGCCGATTCGGTGGCGGTGAAAACACCCGAGAGAATGCCGCCAAGGATGATGAACAGGGTCATCATGCCCCACATGGCTTCCTTGCAGATCTTCAACGCTTGCTTGAGGGGAATCACTTCGCCCTTGGGGTAATTGCGTTTTTTCGCGAAGACCAGGCACAGCGCCATCAGGCACAGGTTCATCATGATGCCGGGGACGATGCCGGCCATGAACAGCGAACCGATGGAGACGGTGCCGCCAGCGGCGAGGGAGTACAACACCGCGTTGTGGCTGGGCGGTGTCAGCAACGCTTGCACCGAACCACTGACGGTGACGGCGGTGGCGTAATCACGCGGATAGCCGCGGCGTTCCATTTCCGGGATCAACACCGAACCGACCGAGGCGGTGTCGGCCACCGAGGAGCCGGAGATCGCGCCAAAAAAACTCGAGGCCACGAGGTTGACCAATGACAGGCCACCACGCACGAACCCCACCAGCACACTGGCGAATGCCACCAGTCGGCGGGACATGCCGCCTTCGGCCATGATCGCACCGGCCAGCACGAAGAACGGAATGGCCAGCAACGAGAATTTGTTCACCCCGCCCGTTACCTGGATCATCATGGCCTGGAACGGAATATCGATCCACCACGCTCCGATCAGGGCGGCAGCGCCCAACGCGTAGGCGACCGGCATGCCGATCAGGATCAACAGTAAAAAACTGCCCAACAGAATCAGAGCGTCCATTAAACGGCACCTTCGCTTTCTTCGATCAGGTCGAACTGCACGACCCGACGTTGGCTTTGATCACCCAGGAAGAGTTTTTCCAGGACAAAAATCAAGGTCAGGAAACCTCCGACCGGAATCGGCATGTAGGTGATGCCGACGCGCAGGGTAGGGATGGCGCTCATGAATTGATTCCAAGTGGTCATGCACAGCTTGGTGCCCCAAATGGTCATGAAGATGCAGACCGCCGCCATCAATAGCTGGGTGAAAATCGACGCCGCGGTTTGCCAGTGCGGGTGCATGCGGCTAGTGACCATGTCCACGGCCATGTGCGAGCCGGAGCGATAGCTGGCGGCGGCACCGATGAAGGTAAACACGATCATCAGCAAGATGGCGGTGGGCTCTGGCCAGCTTGAGCCGGTACCGAGTACATAGCGGGCGAACACCCCCCACGGAATCATCAGGGCAACTGCCAGGACAGATAGGCCGGCTACCCAGATGCACGTCATGTAAATCGTGTCGTTGATACGCAGCAGCAAATTCTTCATCGGGTTCCACCGTAACCGGGCGCACCTTTTAACCGCAGGCGCGCCCAGCCTTTTCATGAGTACGGATTGAGAGGGCTTACTGAACGGCTTCGATACGCTTGATCAGGTCGGCATACGGCGCGCCGTATTTGGCCCGGATCGGTGCCGTGGCGTCGTAGAAAGGTTTCTTGTCCACGGTGATGAACTCGACGCCGGCGGCCTTGAGTTTTTCTTCACTGGCGGTGGACTTCTTGTCCCACAGCACGCGCTCTTCAGCCTGGGCGGCCTTGGCGGCTTTCTTCACCATGTCCTGCTGTTCTGGGGTGAGTTTGTTCCAGGTGATTTTCGACATCACGATCGGCTCAGGCAGGATCAGGTGACCGGTCAGGCTGTAGTACTTGGCGTTCTGGTAGTGGTTGTGCTCGAGCATGGTCGGTGGGTTGTTTTCCGCGCCGTCGATCACGCCGGTCTGCAAGGCGCTGAAGATCTCGCCGGTGTCCATCGCGATACCATTGCCGCCCATGGCGTTGATGGTCTCGATGAACATAGGGTTGCCCTGTACGCGAATCTTCATGCCCTTCATGTCTTCGAGCTTGCGCACCGGTTTCTTGGTGTAGAGGTTGCGCGTGCCGCCGTCCATCCAGGCCAGGGCCACCAGGCCGAATTCGGAATTGGTGATCCGATCGAGGATCGCATCGCCGACTTCACCATCGATGACAGCGCGCATGTGGGCCTGGTCGCGGAAAATGAATGGCATGTTGAAGACGTTCACGTCCGGCACGACGGGGCCGACGATACCCAGGCTGACCCGGGACATCTGGATCGCGCCGGCTTGCATCTGCTCGATGACTTCTTTTTCAGAACCCAGTACACCGCCTGGGAAATACTTGAACTTCAGCTCGCCGTTACTCTCCTTTTCCAAGGTTTTACCCATGGATTCCTCGGCGACTACAGTTGGGTAGCCCTTGGGGTGGATGTCGGCGATCTTGATATCGAGGGCATGGGCCGCCTGGGCCAGAAAGGCCAAGGGGAGGGCTGCGATCAGAAGCGTACGTTTGAAATTCATGGTCAATCTCCAGTCTTGTTGTTTTTTTTATGGCTCATCCAGTGAATCGGTGAAGCAGATCAGTTCGCGGAGTACTCCCGTCCTCCGAAAGCAGGTTCAGCCAGGCCCTTGACGCCGGGGTTGAGGGCGAACACGCCACCGGCCAGGGACTGCGGGTCGTTGTCGTCACCGGGGCGGATCGAGGTGACGAAGAGGGTGTCGAGGCGACTGCCGCCAAAGGCGCACATGGTCGGTTTTTTCACCGGCACTTGCAGCGAACAGTCGAGACGTCCGTCCGGGGTGAAACGGTGAATCAGCCCGGCATCATTGGCGCAGATCCAATAGCAACCGTCGGCATCCACCGCGGCGCCATCCGGGCGACCGGGCAACGGCATCATGTCGACGAGCAGCCGCCGGTTGGACGGCGTGCCGCTGTCGATGTCGTAGTCGAAAGCCCAGATCTGCTGCACCAGCGGGTGTGAATCGGAGAGGTACATCGTGCGTCCGTCCGGGCTGAAACCCAGGCCGTTGGGCACGATGAAACCGCTCAGTTGCGCCTCGACCGGGCTGCGCTGGCCTGCCTCGAAGCGATACATCTGGCCCGCGTCCGCGTTGGCGCCCATGTTCAGCACCATGCTGCCGGCCCAGAAGCGGCCCTGGCGGTCGCAACGGCCATCGTTGAGGCGCATGTCGGTACGGCTGTGCTCGACGCTTGCGCACAGTTCGCTGTCCAGGCTGCCGTCATCATTTGGGTGCAGGCGAAAGAAACCGCTTTCCATGCCCGCTACCCAACCACCGTCCTGGTGACGGGCGAGGCAGGCGAGCATTTCAGGGGCTTCCCAGCCCTGGATTTTTCCGCTGCTGGCATTCCAGCGTTGCAGGCCACCGCTGGGAATGTCCACCCAATACAGGGCATTTTCCTCGGGGACCCAAACCGGGCTTTCCCCGACGGCGTTGCGTGCATCGACAATCAATTCGGCTTGCATGGTGATTCCTTTGTGCGTGCGTATCCCATGAAAAACAGCGAATCAGTCGTCGAATGGGCCGGCCGCCACAAAGGCGCCGCCCTGATAAACCATGGCCGGGTCATCGGCGGCCGGCATCGGCTGCGCTTCGACCTTGGCGCGGAAAATTTCCGAGGTGTCCTTGGGCTGGTAACCCAGGTGTGCGGCCTGGCTGTTGTCCCACCAGACGTCGCGGTTGGCGGACACGCCGTAGACCACGGTGTGGCCGACTTTCGGGGTGTAGAGCGAGCATTCGATCAGTTGAGTGAGGTCGTCGAAGCTCAGCCAGGTGCTCATCATCCGGCGGTTCTGCGGTTCGGCGAACGACGAGCCAATGCGGATGCTGACCGTCTCGATGCCGTAGCGATCGAAGTAGAAACTGGCGACGTCTTCGCCGTAGGACTTGGACAGGCCGTAGTAACCATCCGGGCGGCGAGGGGAGAGGGCGTCGAGGGTCTGGTCTTGTTTGTAGAAACCGATGACGTGGTTGGAGCTGGCGAAGATCACCCGCTTGACGCCGTGTTTGCGGGCAGCTTCATAAATGTGGAAAACGCCGCTGATGTTGGCGCCGAGGATTTCTTCGAACGGACGCTCCACCGAAACACCGCCGAAGTGCAGGATGGCGTCGACGCCTTCGACCAGTTGATGTACGGCCTGCTTGTCCGACAGGTCGCAGGGCACCACTTCTTCGCTTTCGTCGATTGCCGGGGCCATGTTGGCGATGTCCGACAGGCGAATGTGGCGGGCGAAAGGCTTGAGGCGCTCGCGCAAAACTTTGCCAAGGCCGCCGGCGGCACCGGTCAATAGGAGGCGATTGAGGGGGTGGCGAATCTGTGTCGTGGTCATGGCATTACCTGAGCAAACTATGAGAGGTACAGTTGTTATAAGTTGTCGTACGACCGAGAGGGAATATCCTTATCCTTCCGTTACCTTGTCAACGTTTGATCGACGAACCGCTCTGGATCGGCGTCCCTGCCGCAGGTTGCCATGGGATGCGCTCATGGCAAATGGATCCTGGTATTACAGAAGCGAGAATGGATAGTTGATGAAAATGCGGTTCTCGTCGAATTCGTTGGTGCTGTAGTCCCGACGAATCGATGCGTTACGCCATTTCACGTTGAGGCTCTTCAGCGCGCCGCTTTGCACGGTGTAGGCCAGTTCGGTTTCACGGCCCCATTCCTTGCCGTCATCAACGGTGGCGGTGTGCACGTTGTCACCGCTGATGTAGCGGTTCATCAGGGTCAGGCCCGGCACGCCGACAGCGGCGAAGTTGAAGTCGTGGCGCACTTGCCAGGATTTTTCCTTGGCGTTGTCGTAGCTGGAGTTGTAGCTGTCGTTGGCCAGGGTGCCGCCGCTGGTGCCGTTGACGCGCATCCAGGCATCATCGCCGCCGACTTTCTGCAGGCCGACGTAGAAAGTGTTGCCGCCGTATTTGGCCGAGAGCATGGCAAACGCGGTTTTGTTGTCCAGGTCGCCAGCCAGGGCGCTGCCGTCTTCCTTGCCGATGAAGTAGCCGAGGTTGGCACCCAGGGTCCAATCGCCGATGGGCTGGCTGTGGGTCAGGTTGAAATATTGTTGCTGGTAGATGTCGGACAGTTCCGAGTACCAGACGCCGACCTGGGTGCGTTTTTCGTTGAAGGCGTATTCACCGCCGCCGAAGTTGAAACGGTCGGAGGTGAACGCACCGCGGCCGTTCATCGACATGTCTTCCATGCTCGCGTCGTTGCGCGGGCTGTTGGCGCGGAACTGGCCGCCGTAGAGAGTCAGGCCGTTGATTTCGGTGGAGGTCACCTGGCCGCCACGGAAGGTTTGCGGCAGGGAACGGCCATCGTCGGAACGCAGGATCGGCAGTACCGGCATCCACTCACCGACTTTCAGTTCGGTCTTCGACACCTTGGCCTTGAGGGCGACACCCAGGCGACCGAAGTCATCGGCGGGGCGCCCGTCATCATGCACCGGCAGCAGTTGCGTACCGGCCGTGCCACGACCGCCGTCGAGCTTGACCGAGTACAGGCCCAGCACGTCCACGCCGAAACCGACCACGCCCTGGGTGAAGCCGGACTTGGCGTCGAGGATGAAACTCTGGGTCCATTCCTCGGCTTTGCCTTGGGCATTGTTCGAGTTGGTGAAGTTGCGGTTGAAGTAAGCGTTGCGCAGGTTCAGCGTGGCCTTGGCATCATCGACGAAGCCTTCGGCGCTGGCGGTCATGGGCAGAAACGCCGCAAGGCTGCTGCAACCGAGCAGAATCAGGGCGGGGCTGGTGTTGAGAAGGGTATGGCGGTTTGGACGGTTGTCGGGCGAAAAACGGACACGTGTGCTCACTATGACGCTCCCTACTTTTTGTTGTTTTTATTTGTCATACGTCGTCGTACAACGTGCTGGGGATTATTTGGAAGCGGCTGCTCGTTGTCAACTGGCCATTATCGGAATTATCCAACTTGAGGGCGCTTCAAAATGAGGCATTTCAATGGTCGTCACCGATCGAGGTCAAGATCGCAGGCCGTGGCGCCGGGCGAATCCGTGGCTTGAGAATAGCGATGAGGGCGATTGGTTGTGCGATGACTGGTCTAAGACATTAGTCGAATGTCCCCCCGATCAGAAGGCTTGTGATCGTTCCCACGCTCTGCGTGGTAATGCATCCCGTGACGCTCTGCGTCACCTTCCAGAAGCGGAACGCGGAGCGTCCCTGGCGGCGTTCCCACGCGGAGCGTGAGGAACGATCTTCCACCGCCGCCGCACCCTTATCGTTCCCACGCTCTGCGTGGTAATGCATCCCGTGACGCTCTGCGTCACCTTCCAGAAGCGGAACGCGGAGCGTCCCTGGCGGCATTCCCACGCGGAGCGTGAGGAACGATCTTCCACCGCCGCCGCAGCCTGATCGTTCCCACGCTCTGCGTGGTAATGCATCCCGTGACGCTCTGCGTCACCTTCCAGAAGCGGAACGCGGAGCGTCCCTGGCGGCATTCCCACGCAGGAGCGTGGGAACGATCAATCAAGATCAAAAGATCGCAGGCTTCGCCAGCTCCTACAGGGATCCCCAGTGTTTTCAGAAGTGGGTGAATGCTAGTCTTGGTCAACGCTGTTGCCAGGGAGCCCTCATGGGCAATCACAAGATCGAGATTCGTCGCAGTAACGTCGAGAAAATCCTGTTGGCCGCCGAGAAGGTCTTTGCCGAGAAAGGCTTCGGCAGCACCGCCATGGCCGACATCGCCGCCGAAGTGCAATTGCCTCGTTCCAACCTGCATTACTACTTCAGCACCAAGAGCGAACTGTACAGCGCCGTGCTGTTCGATCTGCTGGAGGTCTGGAAGCAGGATGCCTTGTGCTTCGAAATGTTCGACGACCCACGGGTGGTGCTCAGCAGCTACATCCGCGCCAAGATGAACCACTCCCGCAGCCGGCCCTACGGCTCGAAGGTCTGGGCCAACGAAATCATCCACGGAGCCCCGACGCTGGGCCAGGCGCTGGACGCCAGCCTCTATGACTGGGCGAAGATGAAGGAAGCGAAAATCCGCCAGTGGGTGGAGGATAAACGCATCCTCCCGGTGGAGCCTTCAAGCCTGCTCTACATGATCTGGGCCTCGACCCAGCATTACGCCGACTTCGACCACCAGATCAACATCCTCAACGACCACCAGCCGCTGTCGGACATGCAGTTCGAGCGGGCGGTGCAGACGGTGACCAGTGTGATTTTGCGGGGGATTGGGTTGGAGCCTTGAGATTTGTGGTGGGGCTGATGGCCTCATCGCGAGCAAGCTCGCTCCCACATTGGATTTGTGGTGAACATAAATTTTGTGTTCACAACCGGTCCCCTGTGGGAGCGAGCTTGCTCGCGATGGCGCCAGTCCAGGCACCCTAACCCTCAGACAGTGACATGATAGGGATTACGCGGATCATGGTTCCAATCCAGGAACGGCTTGCCGGTATCCACCGTCACCATCTCGATGCAGTCCTGCACCGGGCAGGTGATCTGGCACAGGTTGCAGCCCACGCACTCTTCATCGATCACTTCATATTTATGCGTGCCGTCAGCCTGCTTGAGGCTGGCGATGGCCTGGTGTGAGGTGTCCTCGCAGGCGATGTGGCAGCGCCCGCATCCGATGCAGGCCTGCTGATCGATCTTGGCGATGACCTGATAGTTGATGTCCAGGTACTTCCAGTCGGTGGTGTTGCCCACCGCGCGACCGGAGAACGCTTGCAGGTTGGCGTGGCCCTGACTGTCCATCCAGCGCGACAGGCCGTCCTTCATCTCTTCGACGATGCGGAAACCATGCAGCATCGCCGCCGTGCAGACCTGCACCGCACCGCTGCCCAGGGCGATGAATTCGGCGGCGTCGCGCCAACTGCCGATGCCACCGATGCCGCAGATCGGCAGGCCTTGAGTCTGCGGGTCACGGGCGATTTCGGCGACCATGTTCAGCGCGATCGGCTTGACCGCCGAGCCGCAATAACCGCCATGGGTGCTCTGGCTGCCGACGCTGGGCAGGGCGACCATGCGGTCCAGATCGACGCTGGTGATGGAGTTGATGGTGTTGATCAACGACACCGCATCCGCCCCACCGCGATGGGCTGCCCGGGCGGCTACGCGGATGTCGGTGATGTTCGGCGTGAGCTTGACGATCACTGGCAGCGAACAATAAGTCTTGCACCAGCGGGTCACCTGCTCGACGTACTCCGGCACCTGGCCGACCGCCGCGCCCATGCCGCGTTCCGGCATGCCGTGGGGGCAGCCGAAGTTCAGCTCGATGCCGTCGGCGCCGGTTGCCTCCACCAAGGGCAGGATGCGTTTCCAGGATTCTTCGACGCAGGGCACCATCAGCGACACGATCAACGCCCGGTCCGGCCAGTCCTTTTTCACCTGGGTGATTTCCCGCAGGTTGATCTCCAGCGAACGGTCGGTGATCAGCTCGATGTTATTGATGCCCAGCACTTCGCGATTGGCACCGTAGTGGGCCGAGTAACGCGAGGACACGTTCACCGCCGCCGGATCCTCTCCGAGGGTTTTCCAGACCACGCCACCCCAGCCGGCCTCGAAGGCACGGACCACGTTGTAGGCCTTGTCGGTGGGCGGCGCGGAGGCCAGCCAGAACGGGTTGGGCGCTTTGATGCCGGCGAAGACAATCGACAGATCGGCCATTTACGCAGCCTCCACATTGAGCATCAGTTGAGCGTTGATCGCCTCGGCGGCGAGCTTGCCGTGCTGCACGGCCTGCACAGTGAGGTCCTGGTCCAGGCTGGTGCAGTCGCCGCCGGCATAGACGCCGGGAATGCTGGTGCGCAGGTTTTCGTCCACCAAAATCCGCCCGTCCTGGCGCTTGAGTTCCCGGGCCAGCGGATCCACCAGCGCGTTGTCGTCGAAGGCTTGGCCGATGGCTTTGAAAATGGCGTCGGCGGGCAGGTCGAAGGTGTCGGTGCCAATGACCAGCCGACCGTTCTCCAGATGCGTGCGAGAGAAGCGCATGCCGCACACATGCCCGGCGGCATCGAGCAACACCTGTTGCGGTTGGGCCCAGGTCAGCAGGCGCACCTGATTGGCCTTGGCGATGTCCTGCTCGTGCAAGGTGGCCCCCATGTCTTCAAGGCCGCGACGGTAGACCAGATTGACGCCCCGGGCGCCGAGGCGAGCCATTTGCACGGCCATGTCGATGGCGGTGTTGCCGGCGCCGAGGACGATGCAACGGTCGGCCAGGGGCAACTGGCTGAGGTCATCGGCCTGGCGCAGTTCGCGGATGTACTCGGTGGCGGCCAGCAGCCCTGGCGCTTGTTCGTCACTCAGGCCCAGTTGTTTGCTGGCGGCCAGGCCGAGGCCGAGGAACACTGCGTCGAACTGCTGGTGCAGGTCGCTCAGGCTCAGGTTCTCGCCGAGTTTCTGGCCGTGGCGGATTTCGATGCCGCCGATCTCCAACAGGAAGTCCAGTTCACGTTGGGCGTAATCGTCCACCAGTTTGTACTTGGCGATCCCGTATTCGTTGAGGCCGCCGGCTTTCTCCCGGGCTTCGAACATCACCACCTCATGGCCGTGCATTGCGCTGCGATGCGCACACGACAACCCCGCCGGCCCGGCCCCGACCACGGCGATGCGCTTGCCGGTGGCGGCGGCCCGCTGGAAGGGGTGTTCGCTGAAGTGGGCGTTGTCCACGGCATAGCGCTGCAACGAGCCGATCAGCACGGGTGCGCATTCCTGGGCGTTGTTGCGCACGCAGGCTTGCTGGCAAAGGACCTCGGTGGGACAGACCCGAGCGCAACTGCCGCCGAGGATGTTGGCCGAAAGAATCTTCTGCGCCGCGCCTTGGACGTTGTCCTGGTGGATGTTGCGAATGAACGAAGGAATGTCGATTTCGCTTGGGCAAGCATTCACACACGGCGCGTCGTAGCAGTACAGGCACCGGGAGGCTTCCAGGTGGGCCTGGCGCGCGTTGAGTGGCGGTGCCAGGTCGCTGAAGCGAGCGGCGAGGGTGGCCGGGTCTTCCTGGGAATGGGGGAGGTGACTCAAGGGCTGGATCATGGAGTGGGCCTCACGGTGTTTGAGGTGCTGCCTCTGGTGGGCAGTGGTTTTTCGGGTGCCTCGATCGTTCCCACGCTCCGCGTGGGAATGCAGCCCGGGACGCTCTGCGTCCCAAAGCGGAACGCGGAGCGTCCCCAGAGGCATTCCCACGCAGAGCGTGGGAACGATCCTGGGGTCAGCGTTTCACGGCGGTTGGCTTATTCAACTCCGCCCGCTTGCTCAGCAAATCGAACACCGCCGGATACGCCGGCCGTTCGATGTAGCGCCCGGCGCCGCGCTCGGCTCGCAAGTCGCCGTCGGCCCAGACCAGCCGACCCTGGCTGATGGTGTGGCTGGGCACGCCGCGCACGGTCTTGCCTTCGAAGATGTTGAAGTCCACTTGCTGGTGGTGGGTCTTGGCGGAAATCGTGCGACTGCCTCGTGGGTCCCAGAGCACCAGGTCGGCATCGGCGCCGACGCGGATCGCCCCCTTGCGTGGGTAGAGGTTGAAGATCTTCGCGGTGTTGGTGGAGGTGAGGGCGACGAAGTCCTGCATCGACAATTTGCCGCTGTTGACCCCTTCGTCCCAGAGCACCGCCATGCGGTCTTCGATACCGGCGGTGCCGTTGGGGATCTTGCTGAAGTCGTCACGCCCGGCGGCTTTCTGTTCGGCGCAGAAACAGCAGTGGTCGGTGGCGGTGGTGTGCAGGTTGCCGGACTGCAAGCCGTGCCAGAGCGCCTCCTGGTGCCCGCGCGGGCGGAAGGGCGGGCTCATCACGTAGCCGGCTGCGGTCTGCCAGTCCGGGTCGCGATAGACGCTGTCGTCCAGCAACAGATGCCCGGCGAGTACTTCACCGTAGACCGGTTGGCCCTTGCTGCGGGCGTAGGTGATTTCATCCAGTGCTTCCTTGGTGGACACGTGTACCAGGTACAGCGGCGTGCCCAGGGTTTCGGCGATGCGGATGGCGCGGCTCGCGGCTTCGCCTTCCACTTGCGAAGGGCGCGACAACGGATGGGCTTCGGGCCCGGTGATGCCCTGGGCCAGCAACTTGCGTTGCAGGTGATAGACCAGCTCGCCGTTCTCCGCGTGCACGGTGGGCACCGCGCCCAGTTCCAGGCAGCGCTCGAAGCTCGCCACCAAAGTGTCGTCGGCGGCCATGATTGCGTTCTTGTAGGCCATGAAGTGCTTGAAGCTGTTCACGCCGTGATGATTGACCAGCTCGGCCATTTCTTCGCGGACCTGCTCGCTCCACCAAGTGATGGCCACGTGAAAACCGTAGTCGCTGGCGCTTTTCTCGGCCCAGCCACGCCATTGATGAAAGGCTTCCATCAGCGATTGCTGGGGGTTGGGAATCACGAAATCGATGATCGATGTAGTGCCCCCGGCCAAGCCCGCCGCCGTGCCGCTGAAGAAGTCTTCACTGGCGACTGTGCCCATGAACGGCAACTGCATGTGCGTATGGGGGTCGATGCCGCCGGGCATCAGGTATTGGCCGCTGCCATCGAGCACTTCGACGCCGGCCGGAACATCCAGGTTTTCACCAATGGCCTTGATCACGCCGTCGGCACACAACACATCGGCGCGGTAACTTTCATCATGGGTAATAACGGTGGCACCACGGATCAACAGAGACATTCCGAGTTCCTCGCAGGCATGACCGACTGTTGCCGGTTCTTTATGTTTTATCGATCACGGTTATTAAGTGACGACGTCGTGCAGATTTGTATTCTTGTCACGACTGTCAGGATTAGACGCTAGCTGGAGTTATTGAAATGATCAAGATTATTTTTTATAAGCTTGTTAAGTTGTTAAGTAATTGAAATTAAAGAATTAAATTTTAAAATCACCAAAATGGTGAGCCTGCTCACCATTTTGACGCACTTGACAGGATCGTTATTTGAGCGAGATTTGTCATGGTAAATCAGCGGCTTGAAAGCGCTTGAAGTGCGGCCCAGACACCTCGCCTTGATTCGGGGTGCACCACTTTGAATCTCGAACTCGACAGGACGTACAGGTCATCTAGCCTCAAGTCGATGAGCACAAAGTGAAGCAGGGCGGTTAAATGGCTTTAAATCTTTAGATATCAAATGTTTGAGAAGGTTATATCGATCGTCCGGTCAGCTCGGCGCGTTATTCGGCACGGTTATTGAGTGCTGTCGTGGTCTGGCGGGGTGGTCGGTAGCACGCGTGCAAGTACTCCGGCCATCGCCAGTCGATGAGCAAAAATAATGAAAACAGTGGAGCGGACATGACCAGATCAACAGTGACTGAGCGCGACGGGTTGTTCGAGCTTGAAGCCGGCAGCGACGTCCTCGACAGCCCCCGTTATAACCACGACATCGCGCCGACCAAGGTGCACGAGAGAACCTGGAACAAATGGCACATCACCGCATTGTGGGTGGGCATGGCGATCTGCGTGCCGACCTACACCCTCGGCGGCGTGCTCACCGCCTATTTCGGCTTGACGGTGGGCGAGGCGCTGCTGGCGATTCTGTTTGCCAACATCATCGTGCTGATCCCCCTGACCCTGAATGCCTTTGCCGGAACCAAGTACGGCATTCCGTTTCCAGTGCTGTTGCGCTCGTCCTTCGGCGTGATTGGCTCCAACGTGCCGTGCCTGATTCGCGCCCTGGTGGCCTGTGGCTGGTTCGGCATCCAGACCATGTTCGGCGGGTTGGCGATCCACCTGTTTCTTGGTTCGGTGTTCGAAGGCTGGAAGAGTCTGGGTGGCACCGGCGAAGTGATCGGCTTCATGGTGTTCTGGGTCATCAACCTGTGGGTGGTGCTGCGCGGTGCCGAGTCGATCAAGTGGCTGGAAACCTTGTCTGCGCCACTGCTGGTGCTGGTGGGGGCGGGGCTGTTGGTGTGGGCGTTGCCCAATGTCTCGTTGACTGAGCTGATGGCGGTCCCGGCCAAACGCCCAGAAGGCGCCGGCGTGACCAGCTATTTCCTGGCCGGGCTGACGGCCATGGTCGGTTTCTGGGCCACGCTGTCGTTGAACATTCCGGACTTCAGCCGTTACGCCAAGAGCCAGAAAGACCAGATCGTGGGGCAGATCATCGGCCTGCCGTTGACCATGTTCCTGTTCGCTTCCCTCGGCGTGGTCATGACCGCGGCCTCGGAAAAACTGGTGGGGGTGACCGTCTCCGACCCGGTGACCTTGATCGGGCACATCCAGAGCCCGGTGTGGGTGGCCCTGGCCATGGTGCTGATCATCGTCGCCACGCTCTCGACCAACACCGCCGCCAATATTGTCTCGCCCACCAACGACTTCCAGAACCTGGCGCCGAAACTGATCGGCCGCACCAAGGCGGTGATGCTCACCGGGTTGGTGGGGCTGGCGCTGATGGCCCACGAGCTGCTGAAGAAACTTGGCCTGATCGTGTCCGAGGTCAGCCTCGAGTCGGTCTATTCCAACTGGCTGCTGGGTTATTCGAGCCTGCTGGGGCCGATTGCCGGGATCATGGTGGTGGATTATTTCCTGATCAAGAAACAGCAACTGGACCTGGCCGGGCTGTACCGCGACGACGTTTACCCGGCGTGGAACTGGAACGGCTTCATTGCCTTCGGCGTGCCGGTGGTGCTGACGCTGCTGTCCCTGGGCAGCGATGCGTTCAGCTGGTTCTACAGCTACGGCTGGTTCACCGGCTCGGCGCTGGGCGGGGTGATTTATTACGGGTTGTGCAGTATGCGAGCAAGCCCGTCCGTTGCCAAAACAGCGGTGTGAAGGAGGGCCTTATCGCGAGCAAGCTCGCTCCCACACTGGATTTGGGTGGATGCAGATCCCCTGTGGGAGCGAGCTTGCTCGCGATGGCGGCCTCAAGTACACCAAAAACATGCCTGGAAAAATGGAGATCCCCATGAACGCAGCCATCGACGTTCTGCAATCCACCCATCAGCACATCAACCGCGATCGCCTGTGGCAATCGCTCATGGACCTGGCCCAGCTCGGTGCCACGGTCAAGGGCGGGGTGTGCCGATTGGCCCTGACCGACCTCGACCGCCAGGCCCGCGATCTGTTCGTGCAATGGACCCAGGCGGCGGGCTGTACCGTCAGCATCGATGCGGTGGGCAATATTTTCGCCCGTCGCCCGGGGCGCAATCCGAACCTGCCGCCGGTAATGACCGGTAGCCACATCGATACCCAGCCCACCGGTGGCAAGTTCGACGGCTGCTTTGGCGTGCTCTCCGGGCTGGAGGTGCTGCGCACCCTCAATGACCTGAGCATCGAAACCGAAGCACCGCTGGAAGTGGTGGTGTGGACCAACGAAGAGGGCTCGCGTTTCGCCCCGTGCATGATGGGCTCCGGTGTGTTCGCGGAAAAATTCACCCTCGAAGAAACCCTCGCCAAGGTCGACGCCGAAGGCATCACCGTTGGCCAGGCGCTCAATGCCATCGGCTATGCCGGTTCGCGCCCGGTCAGTGGGCATCCGGTGGGGGCGTATTTCGAGGCGCACATCGAGCAGGGGCCGATCCTCGAAGACGAAGGCAAGACCATCGGCGTGGTAATGGGCGCGCTGGGGCAGAAGTGGTTCGACCTGACGTTGCGCGGCGTCGAAGCCCACGCCGGCCCGACTCCGATGCACCTGCGCAAGGACGCCCTGGTGGGCGCCTCGATCATCGTCGGCGCCGTCAACCGCGCCGCCTTGGGTCATCAACCCCATGCCTGCGGCACGGTCGGTTGCCTGCAAGCCTATCCGGGATCGCGCAATGTCATCCCCGGCGAAGTGCGCATGACCCTGGACTTTCGTCACCTGGAACCGGCGCGGCTGGATTCGATGATCGCCGAGGTCAAGCAGATGATCGAAGACACCTGCCAGCAACACGGCCTGACCTTCGATTTGAAACCCACGGCCGACTTCCCGCCGCTGTATTTCGACAAGGGCTGCGTCGACGCCGTACGCGGCGCTGCCCAAGGGCTGGGCCTGTCCCACCTGGACATCGTCAGCGGCGCTGGCCATGACGCGATCTTCCTCGCCGAACTGGGCCCGGCCGGGATGATCTTCGTCCCCTGCGAAGGCGGCATCAGCCACAACGAAATCGAAAACGCCGCCCCGGACGACCTCGCCGCCGGTTGCGCGGTGCTGCTGCGAGCGATGCTGGCCGCCTCACAAGCGATTGCCGAGGGGCGCATGGCGGCGTGAAGGGCCGATGCACTATTGCAAACCCATGTGGTCGTAACCTTCAACGCATCCATGCTTGAAACCTACTGACTACATGGAGACCCAATGAATCAGCAAGTCCCGACCACCGATACCAACCGTCGTCAATTGCTGCAGATCATTGCCGGACTGTCCGACGGGGTGATGTTGATCGAGGTCGACCAGACCATTGCCTGGGCCAACGCGGCGGCCTTGGCGATGCATGGGGTCAAGGACCTCAGTGAGCTGGGCACCACGGCCAGGCAATACGCCCGGCGTTTCAATCTGCGTTATCGCAACAACCACCCGCTGAGCGACGACAACTACCCCATCGCCCGGGTTGCCCGTGGCGATGAGTTCAGCGATGTGCTGGTGGAAGTCACGCCCCAGGCCGATCCGGATCGCACCTGGGTGCATCGGATCCGCAGCATGGTGCTGGCCGACCGCAACGGCGAACCGGAGCTTCTCGTGCTGATCCTCAGCGATGCCACCGAATGGGCCAGCGCCGAGCAGCGCTTCGAGAAAACCTTCGGGGCCAACCCGGCACCGGCGGTGATCTGTCGCCTCAGTGACCTGCGTTATATCAAGGTCAATCCGGGGTTCCTGGAGATGACCGGCTACAGCCGCGAGCAGGTGATCGGGCGTTCGGTGTATGAGCTTGATGTGCTTGAAGCCGCCGAAAGACGCGACCTGGCCATTGAGCGCCTGGGGCAGGGCGCGACCATTCCGCAAATGCAGGCCGAGTTGAAATTGCCCGACGGCACCACCAAGCAGGTGATCGTCGCCGGCCAGCCGCTGGACCTGCACGACGAAGACTGCATGCTGTTTTCCTTCATGGACATGGAGCCGCGACGCAAGGCAGAAACCGCGCTGCGCCAGAGCGAGGAACGCTTTGCCAAGTCGTTCCGCCTGTCGCCCGTACCCACCCTGGTGTGCAGCGCCGAACAGCAGTTGCTGGAAATCAATGAGGCGTTTCTCCAGACCACCGGTTACGCCAGCGAAGAATTGTTGGGCAAAACCGTGGAGGAAATCGGCTTTCTCGACAAGGATGCCAGCGCCGCGCTGTTTGCCCGGTTGGAAAAGGCTGCCGCTGTTTCAAGTATCGACGTCAAGGTGCACAAGAAGGGCGGCGAACTCATCGACTGTGAGGTCGCTGCCGATACGGTGGTCATCCAGGACAAGCCTTGCTATCTGCTGGTGCTGATGAACATCACCGAGCGCAAACGCTCGGAGCTGGAGCTGGTGGCGGCAATCGAAGAGGTGATGAAAGACGCTTCCTGGTTCAGTCGGACCCTGATTGAAAAATTGGCTAACGTGAAGAGCATCAACGCCCAGGTGCCCAGTGTGTCATTCACCGAGCTGACGGCCCGGGAGCGCGACGTGCTGGGGCTGATTTGTGAAGGCCTGGCAGACAAGGAAATCGCCGCGCGCCTGAAGCTGGCGCCCAATACCGTGCGCAATCACGTCGCTACGCTGTATTCGAAACTGGATGTCCATAGCCGCAGCGAGGCGATTGTCTGGGCACGGGAGCGGGGTTTGTTCGCTAACGAATGGCGAATGAAGGCACCATGATAGCCAGTGCAAATGCACCGGACATGCTGGTGCAAATTCGGGTTTTGCATGGGGGTTCGGTTCCTTAGGCTGTCAGTGTGCGACATCGTCTGTGATGTCGCGTCCCCACGAAACAGTCAAGGAATACGCCACAATGTGCAGTGAACCAACCCAGTATGAGCGCGACAGGATGCCTATGCGGACCAGGAGGTCGGCGCTGTCCACCGTTCATTTGCGCCCCCGGGGCTGAGGTGCATCGCATGACCCATCTGGCCCCTTTGCGTGCCCGCCTCGAAGAAAGCTTTACGCCGCTGGCTTGCGAATGCAGCCTCAATGGCGACGGCACTCTCACCGTGCGTTTGTATCACCGTGAAAGCGGGGAGGTAGACCTGGTGGTGAGTGGCATGAGTGTCGACAGCGTCCGGTCGGAAGAGAGCATCGCAAAGCTGATCGACGAGCTGCGCTATGAGCTTGACAACATCCCGTTGCATCGCAGTGAATCCTGATAGGTCAGGTGAGCAGAATCCATTGTGGCGAGGGGATTTATCCCCGTTGGGCTGCGAAGCAACTCCAAATTTTTACAGCGCTCGCGATGGCGAGCGCTTCGCACTCGAACGGGGCGGTGCGACGTTTCGCTAAATCCCCTCGCCACAAGTATGTGCTTGCACTTCATTCCCTTCAGTATTTACAACAATGTCCCCCGGCAATCGAGCACCAAGCGCGCGCCGCCGTGTTCGCAGCTGCCCACCTCCAGCGTGAACCCATGCAGATTGACGATCGCCGCGACGATCGACAGGCCCAGGCCGAATCCGCCGTGCTGGCTGCTGCCCTCGGCACGGTAGAAGCGGCGAAACACGGCCTTGCGCTCCGCCTCGGGGATGCCCGGGCCCGAATCGAGCACTTCGATGCGGGTGCTGTCGCCCTGATCGACCCCACGCAGGATCACCGTGCCTCCCGGCGGGGTGAACTTGATGGAGTTGCTCAGCAGGTTCGACACAGCCTCGAACAACAATGCCCGGTCGCCGTTGAGCAGGGGCAGCGCATCAGGCACCTCGAGGATGAAGGACAGTTCGCCTTCCTCGGCCAGCGGCAGGTAAAAGTCATGCAGCTCCTGCAATAACTGCAACGGGTCGAGGCGCACGAAGCCCGAGCGCCGCTGCTGGTCTTCCAGCTCGGAAATCCGCAATAACCCCCGAAACCGTGCCATCAGGGTGTCGGTCTCGGCGATCACCTGGTCCATTTGCAAGGCCTCGGGCGAGCCGTCCGGCGCTTGCTGCTGAATGCGATAAAGTTGGGCACGCAGACGCGTCAATGGGGTGCGCAGGTCATGGGCGATGTTATCGCACACGCCCTTGACCTCATTCATCAAGCGTTCGATGCGGTCGAGCATGGCATTGACGATCGCCGCCAGCATGTCCAGTTCGTCGCGCCGGCTCGACAGCGGCAGGCGATGGGTCAGGTCGCCGGCAACGATGGCTTCGGCACTGGCCTGCAGTTTGCGAATCCGCTGCAATGGGCGCCGACGCAGCAGATGCCAGCCGGCGATACCCGGCAGGACCGTCAGCGATACACCCCAGAACAGCGCGTGCAAGATGATGCGGGTCACGGCGAACAGCGAGCCATTGTCCCGCGCCAGCACCAGCCAGCGGCCGTCCTGGGTCCGGGTCGCCACCGCGTCACAACTGTCGGAGGGCACGCTCGGGTCGTCGGAATCGACGCAACCGCCGAGCATGTGGATCTTGCCGTCCAACGGCAGGTCCGACGGGATCCGCATGATCGGTCCGCTCAAGTGGCGAAGTTGCGGATCGAACAGCCCGTAGGCGTCGACGCCGCGCTCGTCCAGCGTCAGGCTGGCCATGAGCGCATCTTCCAGTTGATCGCCATGGATCCGGGCAAACAGGTGCTGGCGCTGCATCAGGGAGTGCTTGGCCAGGCTATCGAGGTAGCCAAACACTTCGTAATACATCACCCCCATCAGGATCGCGCTCCAGATCACGAACAGCGAACTGTACAGCGCCAGCAGGCGGCTGCTGGAGGAGCGCCAGCCTTTAGCAGGGTTCAGCAATGACATAGCCGGAACCCCGTACCGTGCGAATCAGCGGTTCCAGGCCCGGCGGGTCGATTTTCTTGCGCAGGCGGCCGATGTGGACATCGATCAGGTTGGTGCCGGGGTCGAAGTGATAGCCCCAGACTTCCTCGAAAATCATCATGCGCGAGAGGATCTGCCCACTGTTGCGCATCAGGAATTCGAGCAGCTTGTATTCGGTGGGCAGCAGGCTGAGCAGTTGCCCGTTGCGGCTGGCTTCGCGGCTGATCAGGTTCAGCTCCAGATCGGCTACCCGCAGCACGGTTTCCGGCTCGCGGGCGCCATTGTTGCGCCGCAGCAGCACTTCGACCCGGGCGGCCATTTCGTCGGTGGCGAACGGCTTGGTCAGGTAATCATCGCCGCCGGCCCGCAGGCCACGGACCCGCTCGTCCACGTCGGAGAGGGCGCTGATCATCAGGATCGGCGTGGCCACGCCCATGGTGCGCAGCGTGGTGACGATCACCAGGCCGTCGAGCTCGGGCAGCATGCGGTCGAGGGTTATCAGGTCGTAGTCGCCGCTCACCGCCCGTTCCAGGCCTTCGCGGCCGTTGTCGACCCAATCGACGTCCAGGCCGTTGCGGGTCAGCTCGGCGACGATTTCACGGGCGGTCACGGCGTCGTCTTCGATGGTCAGGATGCGGTTCATGGGCGGTACCGTGTGGGGAAGTTGGTGCTATTGCGCAGCATTCTGCCAAAAAATACCTGTCGGCTTTCTGAAAAAAAGTTCATGAGCCGGCGAGCGGTTTCGCTGGCCTGGATCAACACTTGGTCACAAATAATCCCTAACATAAATTTCGTGCGCACTATCATGTGGCGTCCGTTGCCCTGTTTTGGCGCGCTGCCGCTGCGGGGTACTGATGCGAACCGGTGATGGTGCGCCGCAAGGAGCCGAGCCCCCACAGAATCTTCAAGGAAGAGCCGTATGATGCAACCTTCAGACCTTCTACGCCGAAAATTCGATATCCAGCCGCTGGCACAGGCCGACATGACGGTGCGCCTGGACGGGCAGGCTGTCAGCGCTGCCCACGGTGAAACAGTCCTCACCGTCATCCAGGCCCTGGGTCAGCGCCAGGTGGCCCGCAACGATCACGACCAGATCAGCGGCGCATACTGCGGCATGGGCGTGTGCCAATGCTGCCTGGTCAGGATCGACGGTCGCCACAAGCGCCGCGCCTGCCAGACCCTGGTACGCCCTGGCATGCAGATCGAAACCCGGGTCAACCGCATCCCCGAAACGGAGGCGCCATGAGCCTCGATCCGGTGATTGTCGGCGGTGGGCCGGCGGGCATGGCCGCGGCCATTGAACTGGCCTCCCACGGCGTGCGCTGCACCTTGCTCGAAGAAGCACCGCGACTGGGTGGCGTGGTGTATCGCGGGCCGTTGCGCGATGGCGTGCGCCTGGATTACCTGGGCCCGCGCTACAGCGAAGCCCTGGAGAAACTCCACGGTGAATTCCAGCAACACGCCGGCCTGATCGACGTGCGATTGAGCAGCCGGGTCATCGGTGCCGAAGGCTTCCGGGCGCTGATGCTGCTGGACGCCGACGAGCGCCTGGGCGAGGTCGCCTATTCCCATCTGGTCCTGGCGGCCGGTTGTCACGAGCGCAGCGTGCCGTTTCCTGGCTGGACCCTGCCAGGCGTGATGATGCTTGGCGGCCTGCAATTGCAGATCAAGAGCGGTGTGGTCAAGCCGCCGAGCCCGGTGGTGATCGCTGGCACCGGTCCGTTGTTGCCGCTGGTGGCTTGCCAGCTGCACGCATCGGGCGTGGCGGTGGCGGGTGTGTATGAGGCCTGTGCGTTCGGCCGGATCGCCAAGGAAAGCCTGGCGTTGCTGAACAAGCCGCAACTGTTCCTCGACGGCCTGAGCATGCTGGCCTACCTCAAGCTCAATCGCATTCCCGTGCGCTATGGCTGGGGCGTGGTGCAGGCTGACGGCGAGGGTGAGTTGAGCGTCGTTACCGTCGCGCCTTATTCCACGACCTGGGAACCCGACCTCAAGCGCGCGGAACAGGTACCGGCGCAGACGCTGGCGGTCGGCTACGGGTTTATCCCGCGGACTCAATTGAGCCAGCAAATGGGCCTGGAGCACGGTTTCAGCGACGACGGCTATTTGCGGGCCGTGTCCGATGCCTGGCAACAAAGCAGCGAAGCGCACATTCACCTGGCCGGCGACATGGGCGGGATTCGCGGCGGTGAAGCGGCCATGCTGAGTGGACGCATCGCGGCGCTGTCGATCCTGATGCAACGCAACGTGCTGGATCCGTCCACGGCCCTGGCGCACCGCGGACGCTACCAGGCGCAACTGGAGCGGATCATTCGCTTTCGCGCCGCCGTGGATCGCTACACCCAGCGTGGCGCCGGGCAAACCGCATTGCCGGCCGCCGATACGGTGATCTGCCGCTGCGAGCACACCACCCGCGCCGACATCGACCGGGCGCTGGAGCAAGGCGTGCAGGACATGGCCAGCCTGAAGATGCGCACCCGCGTGAGCATGGGCGATTGCCAGGGGCGGATGTGCGTCGGCTACTGCAGCGACCGCTTGCGCGAGGCCACCGGGCGTGCCGACGTGGGCTGGCTGCGGCCGCGTTTCCCCATCGATCCGATTCCCTTTTCAGCGTTCCAGAACGTCGACATGGAGGCCGTTTCCCATGATTAAGAATTATGACGTGGTCATCGCCGGTGGCGGTGTGATCGGGGCCTCCTGTGCCTATCAACTGTCCAAGCGCAAGCACCTGAAAGTCGCCCTGATCGACGCCAAGCGTCCCGGCAACGCGACCCGTGCGTCGGCCGGTGGCCTGTGGGCCATTGGCGAGTCGGTGGGCCTGGGTTGCGGGGTGATCTTCTTTCGCATGATGTCGGCCAACCGCAAGCGCCAGACCCAGGGCGCCGCAGTGGCGGTGGACGCCAGCACGCCGCACATCCTGCCCCAGTCGTTCTTTGATTTCGCCTTGCAGTCCAACGCAATGTATCCGCAGTTGCACCGCGAGCTGATCGACAACCACGGCATGGATTTCAAGTTCGAGGAGACCGGGCTAAAGTTCGTGATCTACGACGATGAAGACCGTTTGTACGCCGAGCACATCGTCGCCTGCATTCCCCACCTGGCAGACCAGGTGCGCTGGCTGGACCAGGCTGCCCTGCGTGAGGCGGAACCGAATGTCAGCCATGAAGCCCTGGGGGCGCTGGAGTTTCTCTGCGATCATCAGGTCAGTCCGTTCCGTCTGGCCGACGCCTACACCGAAGGCGCCCGGCAGAACGGTGTCGACCTGTTCTTCAACACCAGCGTGACCGAGGTACTGCGCAGCGGCACGCGGGTGACAGGCGTGAAAACCGCCGAGGCGGGGACGTTCAACTGCCGGACCCTGATCAACGCGGCCGGTGCCTGGGCGGCGGACCTGAGTGAGCAGGCCACTGGCGTGCGGATTCCGGTCAAGCCGGTCAAGGGGCAGATCCTGTTGACCGAGCGCATGCCGAAGATCCTCAATGGCTGCCTGACCACCAGCGACTGCTATGTGGCGCAGAAAGACAACGGTGAAATCCTTATTGGCAGCACCACTGAAGACAAAGGCTTCGACGTGACCACGACCTATCCGGAGATCGAAGGGTTGGTGCAAGGCGCGGTGCGCTGTATCCCGCAGTTGGTCGACATCAACCTGAAGCGAACCTGGGCCGGCCTGCGCCCGGGGTCTCCTGATGAGTTGCCGATCCTGGGGCCGATGCGCGGAGTGGAGGGTTATCTCAATGCCTGCGGGCATTTCCGCACCGGCATCCTGACCTCGGCCATCACCGGGGTACTGCTGGATAAACTGGTGAACAACGAACCGTTGCCGCTGGATATCACGCCGTTCCTGGAAGATCGCTTCGAGGTGGCGCCGACAGTAAAGCCCCAGGAAATGGAACTGGCCTGAAGAAATTCAGTGGGGAACACATATCCCACAGTCACCCGAAAACAAACTGTGTGCGAGCCTGTGGGAGCAAAGCTTGCTCGCGATAGCGGTATGCCAGTCAACATTGTTGCTGGATGATCCAGCGCTATCGCGAGCAAGCTTTGCTCCCACAGGTACTCTGGTTACCCCCAGGTTTTTTTGTTCACAGCCGGTTATTCCATCGGCGTACTGACAAACGCCTCCAACCCTTCGGCATAGGCGGTAAACGCGCTGATCAACGGGAAAGCCTTGCCTTGCACCTGGTCCGGCACCACCAGGTTGGTGAAGCTCCAGGCCACTGCCACGGTGATGCCGGCCTGATCGAGGTTGCCATCAGTGCCCAGCGGCTGTTTCTCCAGTTCCTGCTCCAGCATTCCATAAGCCGCCGCCAGTTGGCCTTCCACGCGTTCAACCCAAGGCGCGTGCTGGATCTCCGTTGGCCGCAGGTTGCGTTCGTAGTAGATCTGCACCGACTTCTCACAGGCCGCCAAGGCCAATCCAATCAGGCGCAGTGAGCGCACCCGTTGTCCAAGGTCGGCCGGCATCAAGCTTTTCCCCGGCGCGGCCAAGGCCTCCAGGTAATCGATGATCAATGTGGAGTCCATCAGTACGTTGCCATCGTCCAGCACCAGGGTCGGGGCCTTGACCACCGGGTTGATGTGCTGGAACTGTTCGAAATGCCTGAACACCGAAACGGACTCGTGCTCCAGGGGAACCCCCAAGCATTTGGCGGAAATGGCGACGCGTCGCACGTAGGGCGAGTCCAGCATGCCGATCAATCTCATGGCTTCTCCTTCAGCGTTTTATCGGTGGGCGCGGCGTTAATCCTCGAACCCGACCTGTTCATGGATTTCATCGACCTTGAGTTCCAGTCGGTAAGCCACGGCGATGAACAACGCCTGGCACAGGCACAACGTGGCACTCAACGAACGGAAGGCGAACGAACTGCCTTCGTTGACCAGCAACACCGCGTTGGCCCGTTTGGCCAGGGGCGACAGGTTGCTGTCGGTGATGATCAGGGTCTTGGCCTGGTGATGCTGGGCAATGCGCAGGCAGTGCTGGGTTTCCTTGCCATAGGGCGTGAAGCTGATGGCGATGACCAGGTCGTTGGCGCGCACGCTGCGCATCTGCTCACGGTAACTGCCGCCCAGGCCGGACACCAGGTGAATGCGCTTATTGGTGTGTTGCAGGTTGTAGACCAGATAATCGGCCACCGCGAACGAACGGCGCACGCCCACCACATAGATGTTGTCGGCGTTGACCACCAGGTCCACGGCCTTTTCGAACGCCTGGTCGTCCAGCTCCAACCCCAGGCGCTCGATGCCCGAGAGGGTCGCGTTGACGCATTCGCGGGCCAGGTCGCCGCCGCTGGCCTTCTGCGACTTGTTGGCGATCATGCTGCGGATGCGCTGCTGGTAGTTCTGCACCGGGGTGGTCTTGTGGGTGTAGGCCTCGCGGAACAACGCCTGCATTTCGCTGAACCCGCTGAAGCCGAAACGCTGGGAAAACCTGACGATGGCCGAGGGGTGCACTTCGCATTCCCGGGCGATGTCGCTGATGCGGTCGACCATGATCCGGTCGCTCTGCTGGCTCATGTAGCTGGCGATGCGTTTGAGCTGGCGCGGCAGGCTTTCGTATTCATCGGTGATCAGTTGCAGCAGGCGCTCGGCATTGATCGGTGGGCTCGGGAGGGCGGGTTCGGACGCGCTCTCGGACGGCGCCGGCAGATCATCGGGGCGGGTCATAGAAAATCCTTCTGGCTTGTTCTTATAGGGCGGCCCGAAAAAAAGGCCGGCCCTCGACAATAGGTTGGCTGGTCGCAGTCTACAGCGTAGGCGCAGGGAAAATCATGGGCTGACAAATGTTGCAGCATCTGCTGAAACGATGCACTGCGCCTGGTTCGCTTTGGTCATAGCGTATTGGAAAAAATATTCCACGTAAAAAATTTATAGAATAATTATTGATTGTTGCGCGCCGCTCGTTTTAGTCTGCATTCACCAACAGCGCTGGCGTCGGTTTTGGCGTCAAGCGCAGGCTGATAAAAATAACAGGAGCCAGCATGGGCCAGACTCGTTTTGCCAGTGGGCGTCAATTGGATGTGATCTGCCTGGGACGCCTGGGCGTCGACCTTTACGCGCAGCAAGTCGGCGCGCGCCTGGAAGATGTCGCAAGCTTCGCCAAGTACCTGGGCGGTTCGTCGGCCAACATCGCTTTCGGCACGGCACGCCTGGGGCTCCGGTCGGCGATGCTGAGCCGGGTAGGGGACGACCACATGGGCCGCTTCCTGGTGGAGTCCCTGGCACGTGAAGGCTGCGATGTCAGTGGCATCAAGGTCGATCCCGAACGCCTGACGGCCATGGTCCTGCTGGGTATCAAGGACCGGGAGACCTTTCCCCTGGTGTTCTACCGGGAAAATTGTGCCGACATGGCGTTGCGCGCCGAAGACATCGACGAAGCCTTCATTGCCTCCAGCAAGGCGCTGCTGATCACCGGCACGCATTTCTCTACCGATGGCGTCTACAAGGCCAGTACCCAGGCGCTGGATTACGCTGAGAAGCACAATGTCAAATGCGTGTTGGACATCGATTATCGGCCGGTGCTCTGGGGCCTGGCGGGCAAGGCCGATGGGGAAACCCGTTTTGTGGCCGACCAGAAGGTCAGCCAGCATGTGCAAGGCATCCTGCCGCGTTTCGACCTCATCGTTGGCACTGAAGAAGAATTCCTGATCGCCGGCGGCAGCGAAGACCTGCTGACCGCACTGCGCACCGTGCGCTCGCTGACGGCGGCGACCCTGGTGGTCAAGCTTGGCCCACAAGGTTGCACGGTCATTCATGGCGCCATTCCGGCCCGCCTTGAAGACGGCGCCCTTTACCCTGGCGTCCGGGTCGAGGTCTTGAATGTACTGGGGGCCGGTGATGCATTCATGTCGGGGTTCCTCGCCGGTTGGCTGGAGGACGCCAGCGATGAGCGCTGCTGTCAGTTGGCCAATGCCTGCGGTGGCCTGGTGGTGTCGCGCCATGCCTGTGCCCCGGCGATGCCGACCCGGGCCGAGCTCAACTATTTATTCAAGAGCCCGGTGCCGATTACCCGCCCGGACCAGGATGCCGTGCTGCAACGACTGCATCAGGTCAGCGTGCCCCGCAAGGCCTGGAGACAACTGTTCATCTTTGCGTTCGACCATCGCTGGCAACTGGTGGAGCTGGCCCAGAAGGGCGGCCGCGACCTGAGCTGCATTGGTGACCTCAAGCAACTGTTCATCCAGGCGGTGGAGCGGGTCGACGCCGACCTGCAACGCCAAGGCGTCGAGGCCGATGTCGGTCTGCTGGCCGACCAACGTTTCGGCCAGGACTCGCTGAACGCTGCCACCGGACGTGGCTGGTGGGTGGCGCGACCGGTGGAGGTACAGAATTCGCGACCGCTGGCGTTCGAACACGGGCGCTCCATTGGCAGCAACCTGATCGCCTGGCCGCAGGAACAGATCATCAAGTGCCTGGTGCAATTTCACCCTGATGACGAGCCACTGTTGCGCCTGGAGCAGGAAGCGCAACTGATGGGGCTGTACAAGGCTTCCCAGGTCAGCGGCCATGAATTGCTGCTGGAAGTCATTCCGCCCAAGGATCATCCATCGCCGCACCCGGACGTGCTCTATCGTGCCCTCAAGCGCCTCTACAACCTGGGTATTTTCCCGGCGTGGTGGAAGATCGAGACCCAGAGCGCGGAGGAATGGAAACAGCTCGATGAGCTGATCCAGCAACGCGACCCGTATTGCCGCGGCGTGGTCCTGCTGGGCCTCAACGCCCCGGCCGCCGCCCTGGCCGAAGGCTTCCGCCAAGCCAGCCAGAGCACCACCTGCCGTGGGTTCGCCGTGGGCCGCACGATCTTCCAGGAACCGAGCCGGGCCTGGCTGGCCGGGGAAATCGATGATGAAACGCTGATCCGGCAGGTGCAGGGCAGGTTTGTGGAATTGATCGAGGCGTGGCGCAGTGCCCGTGCTTGATGGGGGGTTAATGTGGGAGCGAGCTTGCTCGCGATGGCGTCCGGTCAGCCAGCATCAATATTGACTGGTACACCGTTATCGCGAGCAAGCTCGCTCCCACAAGTGTTCAGCGTCGTTCTTACTGATTTGTGAAAAACAATAAAAGGTGCAGCCATGCCCGCTATTCGAATTGGCATCAACCCGATTTCCTGGAGCAACGACGACTTGCCATCGTTGGGCGGCGAGACGCCGTTGAGCACGGCGCTGAGTGAAGGCAAGGAAATCGGTTACGAAGGTTTTGAACTCAACGGCAAGTTCCCCAAGGACGCCAAGGGTGTCGGCGATGTGCTGCGCCCTTATGACCTGGCGTTGGTCTCCGGCTGGTATTCCAGTCGCCTGGCCCGGCGTTCGGCGGCCGAGGAAATCGACGCCATTGCCAGCCACGTCGAACTGCTGGCACAGAACGGCGCGACAGTGCTGGTGTACGGGGAAGTCGCCGACTCCATCCAGGGCCAGCGGATTGCGCTGATCGAGCGGCCGCGTTTCCATACGGATGAAGCCTGGCAAGCCTACGCCGACAAACTCACCGAACTGGCGCGCTTCACCTTGTCCCGAGGCGTGCGCCTGGCCTATCACCACCACATGGGCGCCTATGTCGAGTCGCCCTCGGACATCGACAAGTTGATGGCCCTGACCGGTAACGAAGTGGGCCTGCTGTTCGACTCGGGCCACTGCTACATGGGCGGTGGCGAACCGTTGCAGGTGCTGCGCAAACACATCGAGCGGGTCTGCCATGTGCACTTCAAGGACGTGCGCAAACCGGTGGTGCAACTGGCGCGCAATAACCTCTGGAGCTTCCCCGATTGCATCATCAACGGCACCTTCACCGTGCCGGGGACGGTGACATCGACTTCGCCGCGTTGCTCGACGTGTTGCTGGCCGCCGATTACCAAGGCTGGCTGGTGGTGGAAGCCGAGCAGGACCCTGCCGTAGCACCGAGTTATGCCTACGCCAAGAAGGGCTACGACACGCTGCGTGCCTTGCTGCAAGAAAGGAGTCCGTCATGAGCCTGTTGATCAAGAGCCATTCCAGCGGTCGAACCATGGTCCAGTTGCCGGCAGGTGAGCTGGAATACGTCGGGTTCGCCGCCTACCGCCTGAGCCTGGGCGAAACCCTGCCGGTGGCCGCCGGCGACAAGGAATTGTGCCTGGTGCTGCTCAGCGGGCGCATCAGCCTCAAGGGCGAAGCGCCGGGGCAGGGGGCCTTCGATTGGGACAACCTCGGTGATCGCCAGTCGGTATTCGAGGACAAGTCACCCTATGCCGCTTACCTGCCGCCTGGCAGCCAGGCCCAGGTCACCGCGTTGAGCGATGTACAGATTGCCGTGTGCGCCGCGCCGGGGGCTGCGCAGAACAGTCATGGCCCACGGTTGATCCGTCCGGACAGCATGAAGCGCAGTGTGCGCGGCAAGGGCGCCAACACCCGTTATGTCTGCGACATCCTGCCCGACAGCGAGCCGGCCCATTCGCTGTTGGTGGTGGAAGTGCGTACTCCGTCGGGGCACTCCTCGAGCTACCCGCCGCACAAGCACGACACCGACGACCTGCCGCACCAGAGCTTCCTGGAAGAAACCTATTACCACCAGGTCAACCCGTCCCAAGGCTTCGTGTTCCAGCGGGTCTACACCGACGACCGCAGCATCGACCAGGCCATGGCCGTGGAGAACAGCGACCTGGTGGTGGTGCCCAAGGGGTACCACCCGGTCAGCGTGCCCTACGGGTACGAGTCGTATTACCTGAACGTCATGGCCGGCCCGAAGCGGGTCTGGCAGTTCCATAACGATCCGCAGCACAGCTGGCTGCTGGACCTCTGATTTCCAACATTCGCACGGAGAACAAGAACAATGAGTGACGCCCCGGTAGTAGGCCATTACCTCAACGGCCACGTGCAGGACCACGACAGCACGCGGTTCAGCAATGTCTTCAACCCGGCCACCGGTGCGGTGCAGGCCCGGGTGGCCCTGGCCGAGCCGGGCACTGTCGACGCGGCAGTGGCCTCGGCGCTGGCGGCGTTCCCGGCCTGGTCCGAGCAGTCGTCATTGCGTCGTTCGCGGGTGATGTTCAAGTTCAAGGAGCTGCTGGACCGGCACCACGACGAGCTGGCGCAGATCATCAGTCGTGAACACGGCAAGGTGCTGTCCGACGCCCACGGCGAAGTCACCCGCGGCATCGAGATCGTCGAGTACGCCTGCGGTGCGCCGAACCTGCTCAAGACCGATTTCAGCGACAACATCGGCGGCGGCATCGACAATTGGAACCTGCGCCAACCCCTGGGCGTTTGCGCCGGGGTCACGCCGTTCAACTTCCCGGTGATGGTGCCGTTGTGGATGATTCCCCTGGCGCTGGTCGCCGGCAACTGCTTCATCCTCAAGCCTTCGGAGCGCGACCCGTCCGCCAGTTTGCTGATGGCCCGTCTACTGACCGAAGCCGGCCTGCCGGACGGTGTGTTCAACGTGGTCCAGGGCGACAAGGTGGCGGTGGATGCGCTGTTGCAGCACCCGGACATCGAAGCGATTTCCTTTGTCGGCTCCACGCCGATTGCCGAGTACATCCACCAGCAGGGTACGGCGCACGGCAAACGTGTGCAGGCCCTGGGCGGGGCCAAGAACCATATGATCGTCATGCCTGACGCCGACCTCGACCAGGCGGCGGATGCCTTGATCGGTGCCGCCTACGGCTCGGCGGGTGAGCGCTGCATGGCGATTTCCATCGCCGTGGCGGTGGGTGATGTGGGCGATGAATTGATTGCCAAGCTGTTGCCGCGCATAGACCAGCTGAAGATCGGCAACGGCCAGCAACCCGGCACCGACATGGGGCCGCTGGTCACCGCCGAGCACAAGGCAAAAGTGGAAGGTTTCATCGACGCTGGGGTGGCCGAGGGCGCTCGCTTGATCGTCGATGGGCGTGGTTTCAAGGTGCCTGGCGCCGAGCAGGGCTTCTTTGTCGGGGCGACGCTGTTCGACCAGGTCACCGCCGAGATGAGCATCTACCAGCAGGAAATCTTCGGCCCGGTGCTGGGGATCGTCCGTGTACCGGACTTCGCCACGGCGGTGGCGCTGATCAATGCCCATGAATTCGGCAACGGCGTGTCGTGCTTCACCCGTGACGGCGGCATTGCCCGGGCGTTCGCCCGCAGTATCAAGGTCGGCATGGTCGGCATCAACGTGCCGATTCCGGTGCCCATGGCCTGGCACTCCTTTGGTGGTTGGAAGCGTTCGCTGTTCGGCGATCACCATGCCTACGGTGAAGAAGGCCTGCGTTTCTACAGCCGCTACAAAAGCGTGATGCAACGCTGGCCCGACAGCATTGCCAAGGGTCCTGAGTTCAGCATGCCGACTGCTCAATAACGCTTTTTTGAATGACTGCCGGAGGGAGAACAACAATGAACAAGCCCCTGCGTTTTGCCTTGAACCGAATGGTTGCGCCACGCCTGTCACTGCCCGCTTTCATCGACTTGGCACTGGCATTGAAAACCGATGCCATCGAGATCCGCAACGATCTGAAGGGCGTCGAGATCGAAGACGGCATGCCGCCGGCCCGGGTGCGCGAGTTGTGCGAGGAGCGTGGCATCAAGGTGCTGTCGATCAACGCCCTTTACCCCTTTGACGTGTGGAACGAAGAACGCCGCGCCCAGGCCGTGCGGCTGGCCGACTACGCCCGCGAATGCGGCGCCGAGGGGCTGGTGATGTGCCCGCTCAACGACCGCGCCGACCCGCGCAGCGAGGCCGAGCGTGCGGCGGGGCTGCGTACGGCCCTCAGTGAACTGGCGCCGATCCTGCGCGCCTTTGGCATCTACGGTTTCATCGAGCCCCTGGGTTTCGAAGAGTGCTCGCTGCGCCGCAAACGCACGGCGGTGGAAGCGATCAAGAGCATTGGCGGGCTGGATGTGTTCCGCCTGGTGCATGACACCTTTCACCATCATTTGGCCGGTGAACAGGAGTTCTTCCCCGAGCTGACCGGGCTGGTGCACATCTCCGGCGTCGAGGATGCCCAGGCGCCGCTGGCGACGATCCGTGACGGCCACCGAGTGCTGGTGGGCGCGGCCGACATCCTTGGCAATGCCGTGCAGATCGAGGCGCTGCGGGCCGGTGGCTACGAGGGCTACCTGTCCTTCGAGCCGTTCGCCGAGAGCGTCCATGACCTGGCCGACATCCGCCAGGCGTTGGGGGCGAGCATGAATCACCTGCAGAGCTCCCAGGCCTGACCCGATTCCCTGAACGCTGGAGAACCCCCTGTGGGAGCGAGCTTGCTCGCGATGACGGCGGCACACTCAACATCTGAGCTGCCTGACACACCGCTATCGCGAGCAAGCTCGCTCCCACACTTGACCGAGTTGCGTTTGAAAAGGTGCAAGCATGACCACAACACGACTGACCATGGCCCAGGCCCTGGTGAAATTCCTCGATAACCAGTACATCGAGGTCGATGGCGTTCAGAGCAAGTTTGTCGCCGGGGTCTTTACCATTTTTGGCCACGGCAACGTGCTGGGCCTGGGCCAGGCGCTGGAGCAGGACAGCGGCGACCTGGTAGTCCATCAGGGCCGTAACGAGCAAGGCATGGCCCATGCCGCCATCGGTTTTGCCAAGCAGCATCTGCGGCGCAAGATCTACGCCTGCAGCTCGTCGGTGGGCCCCGGTGCGGCGAACATGCTGACCGCCGCGGCCACCGCGACGGCCAACCGTATCCCATTGCTGCTATTGCCCGGCGACGTCTACGCCAGTCGCCAGCCAGACCCGGTGCTGCAGCAGATCGAGCAGTTCCATGACCTGAGCATCAGCACCAACGATGCCTTCAAGGCCGTGAGCAAATACTGGGATCGCATCAACCGCCCCGAGCAACTGATGACTGCTGCGATCCATGCGATGCGCGTGCTGACCGACCCGGCCGAAACCGGCGCGGTGACCTTGGCCTTGCCCCAGGACGTACAGGCCGAAGCCTACGATTACCCGGATTACTTCCTGCAAAAACGTGTCCATCGCATTGACCGTCGCCCGGCCACTGAAGCGATGCTCGGCGATGCCCTGGCGCTGCTCAAGGGCAAGCGCCAGCCGTTGATCATCTGTGGCGGCGGCGTGCGCTACGCCGGTGCCAACGCCGCGTTGCAGGCCTTTGCTGAGCGCTTCGACATTCCGTTCGCCGAGACTCAGGCCGGCAAGAGCGCGGTGGTGTCCAGTCACCCACTGAACGTCGGCGGTGTCGGCGAAACCGGTTGCCTGGCGGCAAACCTGCTGGCCAAGAAAGCCGACCTGATCATCGGTATCGGCACCCGCTACAGCGATTTCACCACGGCATCGAAATGGCTGTTCCAGCACCCGGATGTGCAGTTCCTCAACCTCAACATCAGCCCGTGCGATGCGTTGAAGCTCGACGGCGTGCAATTGCTGGCGGACGCCCGTTCGGGACTGGAGGCATTGTCCGCTGCGATGGGCGACTATCGCGCCGAATGGGGCGGGCAGATCGCCGATGCCAAGGTCCAGCTGGACGCGGAAGTGGACCGGATCTATCAGGCGGATTTCCAGGTCGAGGATTTTGTCCCGGAAATCAACGATCACATGGACCCGGCGGTGTTTCGCGAATTCATCGAACTCACCGGTTCCTGCCTGACCCAGAGCCGCGTTCTCGGCACCCTCAACCAGACCCTGGCGGATGACGCGATCATTGTCGCCGCCGCTGGCAGCCTGCCCGGCGACTTGCAGCGCAGCTGGCGCAGCAAGGGCGTGAACACCTATCACGTCGAGTACGGTTATTCGTGCATGGGCTACGAGGTGAATGCGGCGCTGGGGGTGAAGCTCGCCGAGCCCGACAAAGAGGTCTACGCCCTGGTGGGCGACGGCTCTTACATGATGCTGCACTCGGAGCTGGCGACCTCGATCCAGGAGCGCCGCAAGGTCAATGTGGTGCTGCTGGACAACATGACCTTCGGTTGCATCAACAACCTGCAAATGGAACACGGCATGGACAGCTTCGGCACCGAGTTCCGCTTTCGCAACCCCGAGACGGGCAAGCTCGACGGCGGTTTTGTGCCGGTGGACTTCGCCATGAGTGCCGCGGCCTATGGCTGCAAGACCTACAAGGTCAAGACCCTCGATGAGCTGCACACGGCCCTGGCCGATGCGCGGCGCCAGAGCGTCTCGACGCTGATCGATATCAAGGTTTTGCCCAAGACCATGATCCACAAATACCTGTCGTGGTGGCGGGTCGGCGTGGCGCAGGTGTCCACCAGCGCCCGCACCGATGCGGTCGCCAAGACCCTCAACGAACGACTGGCCAAGGCCCGTCAATACTGATTGCCCCAACACTACGAAAGGAGTTTTTCATGTCTTTGAAGCTGGGCGTCATCGGCACCGGGGCCATCGGCCAGGACCATATCCGTCGTTGCAGCCAGACCTTGCTCAACAGCCAGGTGGTGGCGGTGACCGACATCAACCTGCAACAAGCGGCCAAGATCGTTGCCGATCTCAAGCTGACCGCCGAGGTCTACCCCGACGGTCATGCATTGATCAAGGCGCCGGACGTGGAGGCGATCCTCGTCACCTCCTGGGGCCCCAGCCACGAAGAGTTCGTGCTGGCGGCGATTGCGGCGGGCAAACCGGTGTTCTGTGAAAAGCCCCTGGCCGTCACGGCCGAAGGCTGCCGCAAGATCGTCGAGGCTGAAATCGCCCACGGCAAGCGCCTGGTGCAGGTCGGTTTCATGCGCCCTTACGATGAAGGTTATCGCGCGCTGAAGGCGGTGATCGACAGCGGCCAGATCGGCGAGCCGCTGATGCTGCATTGCGCCCACCGCAACCCGAGCGTGGGCGAAAACTACAAGACCGACATGGCGATCACCGACACCTTGATCCATGAGCTGGATGTGTTGCGCTGGCTGCTGGCCGATGACTACGTGTCGGTGCAGGTGGTGTTTCCGCGCAAGACCAGCAAGGCCCTGGCCCATTTGCGCGACCCGCAGATCGTCCTGCTGGAAACCGCCCGGGGCACGCGCATCGACGTCGAAGTGTTCGTCAACTGCCAGTACGGCTACGACATCCAGTGCGAAGTGGTGGGGGAGACCGGCATCGCCAAGCTCCCTGAACCGTCCCAGGTGCAATTGCGCAGTGGCGCGAAATTGTCGAATGCGATCCTGATGGACTGGAAGGACCGTTTCATCGCGGCCTACGACGTCGAATTGCAGGCCTTCATCGACGGCGTGCGCGCCGGGCAGGTGGGCGGGCCGTCGGCCTGGGATGGTTTTGCCGCAGCGGTGGCGGCGGATGCCTGTGTCCAAGCGCAGCAGAGTGGGCAGATCGTCAAGGTCGAACTGCCCGAGCGCCCGCGTTTCTACGGCTAACACCGTCCAAAAATGTGGGAGCGAGCTTGCTCGCGATAGCGGTGGGTCAGTCGACATTACTGCTGGAGGATCCGCCGCCTTCGCGAGCAAGCCCGCTCCCACAGTCGACCGCGTTTCCCCTGAAGGTACTCGGTCAAATTGTGGGAGCCGAGCTTGCTCGCGATGGCGGTGGATCAGCTTGCATTGATGCTGAATGTGCCGCCGTCTTCGCGAGCAGGCTCAGCTCCCACAGGGACTGCATTCAAACCGTGATCTAAGGAGTTTTCATGCGAATCGGACTAGTGGGCTACGGCAAGGGCGGGCGGTTTTTTCATGCGCCGCTGATCAGCAGTCTGCCCGGGGCTACGTTCGTCGGCGTGGTGACCCGGTCTGCCGAGCGGCGCCAGCAACTGGCGAGTGATTATCCGCACGTCCAAGCCTTTGACTCCCTCGAAGAATTGGTCGCAGCGGGCGTTGATGCGGTGGTGGTGTCCACGCCGCTGGACGGTCGCCCGGAGGTGGTGATGCAAGCCATCGACCTCGGCGTGGCGGTGGTCAGCGACAAGCCTTTTGCCTGGGATGCAGCACAGGCCGAGGCGATGGTGATGGCCGCCGAACAACACAACGTGCCGTTGAGCGTGTACCAGAACCGCCGTTGGGATTCGGACTTCCTGACCTTGCGCAAACTGCTGGCGTCAGGCGCCCTGGGGCAGGTCATTCGTTTTGAATCCAGCGTCGAGCGCTATTCGCCGGCCTCGGTCGGCAAAGGCAGCGGAGGCGGGTTCCTGCGCGATTTGGGCAGCCACCTGGTGGACCAGGCGCTGCAACTGTTCGGGCCGGTGGAGCGGGTCTACGCCGAGCTGGACTACCGCCAGCCCGGCCAGGTGTTCGACAACGGCTTCTTCATGTCCTTGACCCATGCCAGCGGCGTGATTTCCCACTTGAGCGGCAATTGCGTGCAAAACGCAGCGCGCCCGCGCTTTCGGGTCAACGGCACCCAGGGCTGCTATACCGTTGAAGGCCTGGACGGCCAGGAAGCCCAGGCGCTGGCGGGCCTGAGCCCGGCGACCGAGGGTGAACGCTGGGGCGCTGAAGAGCATCGGCGCTGGGGCTGGTTCGAACACGGCACCGAGCGCGAGCGGGTGACCTCGGAGCGTGGCTGCTGGCTGGCGTTCTACCAACACCTGCAAACCGCGTTGCAGGGCGCTGGCCCGCTGCCGGTGGAGGCCCGTGATGCATTGGCGACCACGCGCATTCTTGATGCCGCCAGGCAGAGTGCCGAGCAGGGCGAAGTGGTGCGTTTATCGACGCCTGTCGGCCATGGAATAAAAAACGAATAAAATTCTAAAATGAGTTGATATGGAAAATATTTTCCAATAAAGTCAATTCCAGGTTACCGACAATCCTGTCTGTCTCCCGCCAAGCCAGCCTTGAACGGATGCCAGACGAAACAAAAACAAGAAACACAGCTAGGTACCGTCGATGAAAACCTTCAGCCGCTCTGCGTTTCACCTGCCACATCTGCTGCGCCTGTCCGCAGTTCTCCCCCTGTTCGAATCCCTGTGTATCCAGCGTAACGGCGCCATGGTGTGTTGCATGCCCGGCGCGCCCATCGTGCGTTTGCCCCGTTCCTGATCCGTCACGCCTTATCCATAAAACCAACAAAAAAGTGGAGAAAGACCGTTCATGAAGACCAAGACCCGTATCGCCTCGCTGGCCCTGTCGTTGATGCTCACCAGCGGCGCTGCCCTGGCGGACCTGAAGATCGGCGTCAGCATGTCCCAGTTCGATGACACCTGGTTGACTTACCTGCGCGAATCCATGGACAAGAAAGCCAAGTCCCTGCCGGACGGCGTCACCCTGCAGTTCGAAGACGCGCGCAGTGACGTGGTCAAGCAACTGAGCCAGGTGGAAAGCTTCATCAGCCAGAAAGTCGACGCGCTCATCGTCAACCCGGTGGACACCGCCGCGACCCAGCGCATCACCAAGGCCGCCGTGGCCGCCGGTATCCCACTGGTTTATGTCAACCGCCGTCCGGATGATCCGAAGTTGCCAGAAGGCGTGGTCACCGTGGCCTCCGATGACCTGGAAGCCGGCCGCATGCAGATGCAATACCTGGCCGACAAGATGGGCGGCAAAGGCGACATCGTGATCCTGCTGGGCGACCTCGCCAACAACTCCACCACCAACCGCACCAAGGGCGTCAAGGAAGTGCTGGCCAAGTACCCGGGCATCAAGATCGAGCAGGAGCAGACTGGCACCTGGTCCCGGGACAAGGGCATGACCCTGGTCAACGACTGGCTGACCCAGGGCCGCGATTTCAATGCCGTGGTGTCCAACAACGACGAGATGGCCATCGGTGCCGCCATGGCCCTCAAGCAAGCGGGCACCAAGAAGGGCAGCGTATTGATTGCCGGGGTCGATGGCACACCGGACGGCTTGAACGCGATCAAGAAAGGCGAGATGGCCGTCTCGGTGTTCCAGGACGCCAAGGGCCAGGCCGACGGCTCGATCGACACCGCGGTGAAAATGGTCAAGAAACAACCGGTCGAGCAGTCCGTCTGGGTGCCGTATCGCCTGATCACGCCGGAAAACGTCGATCAGTTCAAGTGACGTTTGACGCACCGGTCCCACCACAACAATAAACAGGCAAGGTTGCAACGCCGACCTTGCCGAGGGAGTACCTGATCATGTTCGCTTCAGCGACTGCTTCGAGCGCCCCGGCGATGACTTTCCGGCCGGACGCAATACCTGATGAACCGTATCTGCTGGAAGTCGTCAATGTCAGCAAAGGCTTTCCCGGCGTGGTGGCCCTGTCCGATGTACAACTGCGGGTACGCCCCGGTTCCGTGCTGGCCCTGATGGGCGAGAATGGCGCGGGCAAATCCACCTTGATGAAAATCATCGCCGGTATCTACCAGCCGGACGCCGGCGAACTGCGCCTGCGCGGCAAGCCGGTGACGTTCGACACGCCGCTGGCGGCCTTGCAGGCCGGCATCGCGATGATCCATCAGGAACTGAACCTGATGCCCCACATGAGCATCGCCGAAAACATCTGGATCGGTCGCGAGCAGCTCAACGGCCTGCACATGGTCGACCATGGCGAGATGCATCGCTGCACCGCCCGCCTGTTGGAGCGCCTGCGCATCAAGCTCGACCCCGAGGAGCAGGTCGGCAACCTGAGCATCGCCGAGCGGCAGATGGTGGAGATTGCCAAGGCCGTGTCCTACGACTCCGACATCCTGATCATGGACGAGCCGACCTCGGCCATTACCGAGACCGAAGTCGCCCACCTGTTCTCGATCATTGCCGACCTCAAGTCCCAGGGTAAGGGCATCATCTACATCACCCACAAAATGAACGAGGTGTTTGCCATCGCCGATGAAGTGGCGGTGTTTCGCGACGGTGCCTACATCGGCCTGCAACGGGCCGACAGCATGGACGGTGACAGCCTGATTTCGATGATGGTCGGGCGCGAACTGAGCCAGTTGTTCCCGGTACGGGAGCAACCCATCGGCGATTTGGTGCTGTCGGTGCGCGACCTGAGCCTGGACGGCATCTTCAAAGGCGTGTCCTTCGACCTGCATGCCGGGGAGATCCTGGGCATCGCCGGGTTGATGGGCTCGGGCCGGACCAACGTGGCCGAGGCGATTTTCGGCGTGACCCCGAGTACCGGCGGCGAAATCCTGCTGGACGGCCAACCGGTGCGCATCAGCGACCCGCACATGGCCATCGAGAAAGGCTTCGCGCTGTTGACCGAGGACCGCAAGCTCAGTGGCCTGTTCCCGTGCCTGTCGGTGCTGGAAAACATGGAGATGGCCGTGCTGCCCCATTACGTGGGCAACGGCTTCATCCAGCAGAAAGCCCTGCGCGCCTTGTGTGAGGACATGTGCAAGAAGCTGCGGGTCAAGACCCCGTCGCTGGAACAGTGCATCGATACCTTGTCTGGCGGCAACCAGCAGAAAGCGTTGCTGGCCCGCTGGCTGATGACCAACCCGCGCATCCTGATCCTCGACGAGCCGACCCGTGGCATCGATGTCGGTGCCAAGGCCGAGATCTACCGGCTGATTTCCTACCTCGCCAGCGAAGGCATGGCGGTGATCATGATTTCCTCGGAGCTGCCGGAAGTACTGGGCATGAGCGACCGGGTCATGGTGATGCACGAAGGCGACCTGATGGGCACCCTCGACCGCAGCGAAGCGACCCAGGAACGAGTCATGCAATTGGCTTCAGGCCTGTCCTGATGCCCGTCAGTCCAGATAAAAAAGGTGAATGGTTATGAACGCGATACTGGAAAACAAACCCGCGGCCGCACCGGCCAGGGCGCGCCGGCGACTGCCGACGGAACTGAGTATCTTCCTGGTGCTGATCGGCATCGGCCTGGTGTTCGAAATGTTCGGCTGGATCATGCGCGACCAGAGTTTCCTGATGAACTCCCAGCGCCTGGTGCTGATGATCCTGCAAGTGTCGATCATCGGCCTGCTGGCCATCGGCGTGACCCAGGTGATCATCACCACCGGTATCGACCTGTCGTCCGGCTCGGTGCTGGCGCTGTCGGCGATGATTGCCGCCAGTCTGGCCCAGACTTCTGACTTCGCCCGGGCGGTGTTTCCCTCCTTGACGGATTTGCCGGTGTGGATACCGGTGGTGGCGGGGCTCGGCGTAGGGCTGCTGGCCGGGGCAATCAACGGCAGCATCATCGCCGTTACCGGTATTCCGCCGTTCATTGCCACCCTCGGCATGATGGTCTCGGCCCGTGGCCTGGCGCGCTACTACACCGAAGGCCAACCGGTGAGCATGCTGTCCGATTCCTATACCGCCATCGGGCATGGGGCGATGCCGGTGATCATCTTCCTGGTGGTGGCGGTGATCTTTCACATCGCCCTGCGCTACACCAAGTATGGCAAGTACACCTACGCCATCGGCGGCAACATGCAGGCGGCACGCACATCAGGCATCAACGTCAAGCGCCACCTGGTGATCGTCTACAGCATTGCCGGGTTGCTGGCGGGGTTGGCCGGCGTGGTGGCCTCGGCGCGGGCGGCGACGGGGCAGGCGGGCATGGGCATGTCCTATGAACTGGACGCGATTGCCGCGGCCGTGATCGGCGGCACCAGCCTGGCGGGCGGGGTGGGGCGCATCACCGGCACCGTGATCGGGGCGCTGATCCTTGGGGTGATGGCCAGCGGTTTCACCTTTGTCGGTGTCGATGCCTACATCCAGGACATCATCAAAGGGCTGATCATCGTGGTGGCGGTGGTCATCGACCAGTACCGCAACAAGCGCAAGCTCAAGCGCTGAGCCCCGGGAAGTTGTGACAAAGCGCCACGCCTGACCCGCGTGGCGTTGCCATTTGTCTTCTTAATACAGCTATTGCACCGAATTTCTTGTTATAAACGCACTCCGATGACTGCCAAAAGCCTGTCAGAGAACATTTGAAGGGGTTGTCGGACATTTTCCCTATGTTTTCAGTTGCTGAGGCCTCGACTCGGCCTTAGACTGCCGCCCCTCGTAAATTGAGTGCCGGGTGGCGCTTGGAATCGGCGGCGCCTTCCTGATGAGCGTGGCAGCTGCGCTGCGGGACGCTCCATAATTCGCCTTAATGCACGTTTTTTTATAGAGATATCAATGACAAAGGAAAAGTTGCTGGCCATGCCGGCGGATGACTACATGAATGCCGAGCAGCTGGCTTTCTTCACCAAGCTGTTGCAGAACATGAAAGTCGAAACCCACGAGCGCATCGAACAGAACCGAATCGCCATTGAGAGCCTGGATACCCCGGCTGACCCGGCGGACGCTGCTTCCGTAGAAGAAGAGCGTACCTGGCTGGTCAACGCCATCGATCGCGACCAGCGGATGCTGCCACAGTTGGAGCAGGCCCTGGACCGTATCAACGACGACAGCTTCGGCTGGTGCGACGACAGCGGCGAGCCGATCGGCCTCAAGCGCCTGCTGATCAGCCCGACCACCAAGTACTGCATCGAAGCCCAGGAACGTCACGAACAGATCGACAAGCACCAGCGTCAGGCCTGATTCGGGTTTTCCAAAAAAAGATCGCGACCTTTTGACGAAGGCCGCGATCTTTTGCTTTCGCCCGTGCTCGTTCGTCTAATCCCGTTGATCTGCTGCAAGAACGCGACTAATGGACCATGGATAATGGCTCTGTAGTGGCGTTTAATGCGGTTATAACAACGAGAATGTGGGTGACGAACATGGCGACAGACGGAACGCTGACGGGTGCGGTGCCGGCCTCGGTACCTGAGACAAAAAGCACGGCGCGCTGGCTGACGCCGACCTTGCAGAGTCTCGCCCTGGCATTGCTGTTGTGCGGCATGGCCCTGGGCGGCTGGTCGCTGTACCTGGGCCTGCCGCTGGTCATGCTCATCGTCTGGTTGCCGCGCCTGCGTTCGCGCGTGGCCGCGGCGCCCGCACTCGCGACCGACACACTGGCCGAGCTGACCCGCGACCTGTCCTACACCACCAGCCATAACGCGCTGTCAGCGGCCGGTGTCGCCTATTCGGTCAAGCAACTGGCCGGCAAGGTCCAGTCCCAACTCGACGCGGCGGCGCAGATCGTCAGCAATGCCGAATCGATGATCGCCACCGAGCAAGCCACTTCGCAACTCAGCCAGCAAGCCCTGAGCGCCGCCAGCGAGGCCCATCGCAGCAGCCTGGCCGGGCGCAGCGAGCTGGTGGAGTCCATCAGCCGCATGCACCAGCTCAGCCAGCGCGCAAACGACAGCCGCGAGTTGATCGAGGCCTTGAGTGTGCGCAGCGATGAAATCCAGCGGGTCAGCCTGGTGATCCAGTCGATCGCCAGCCAGACCAACCTGCTGGCGCTGAACGCGGCCATCGAGGCGGCGCGGGCCGGAGAGCATGGCCGTGGGTTCGCGGTGGTGGCCGATGAGGTTCGTGGCCTGGCCGGGCGCACGGCTGCGGCGACCGGCGAGGTCGGGGTGATGGTGGCCGACATCCAGCAGCGCACCGCCCAGGTGGTGGAGCAGATTCGTCAACTGGCCGCTGACCTGGACATTGGCGTGCAGCAGGTCGAGCATACCGGCCAGCATCTGGAAAACATCGCCCGGCTCGCCGCCGGCGTCGAAACCCAGGTCAGCGCCATCGCCGAAGGCACCGACACCAATCGCGAACAACTCGACAGCCTGTTCCACGCCATCGAGCAGATGCGCGGCGATCTGTCCATCAGCGACCAGCAGACCCAGCGCCTGGCCGAGGCGGCCGTGCAAATGGAAGGTCAGGCCGAAACCATCAGCGAACGCCTGGCCGAGGTGGGCCTCGACGATTATCACCAACGGGTCTACGACCTGGCACGGGAAGGGGCGAGCCAGATCGCTGCGCAGTTCGAAGCCGATATCGACCAGGGCCGTGTCAGCCTGGAGGACCTGTTCGACCGCAACTATCAGCCGATCCCCAATACCCAGCCAGCCAAATTCCAGACCCGCTTCGACCGCTACACCGACCAGGTACTGCCAGCGATCCAGGAGCCCTTGCTTGCCCGGCATGAGGGCCTGGTGTTTGCGATTGCCTGCACCCAGCAGGGCTACGTGCCGACCCATAACAAGGTCTTCAGCCAGCCGCTGACCGGCGATCCCCAGGTGGACACGCTGAATAACCGCACCAAGCGCAAGTTCTCCGACCGCACCGGGATCCGCTGCGGCAGCCACCAGCAACCTGTACTGCTCCAGACCTACACCCGCGATACGGGGGAGTTGATGCACGATCTCTCGGTTCCGATCATGCTCAAGGGACGTCATTGGGGTGGTTTGCGCCTGGGCTACAAACCCGAGAAGCCGCGCTAGGCTGTGGGAGCAAAGCTTGCTCGCGATGCAGGCGCCTCGGTTCCCTGGAAAACCGCGTCGTCTGCATCGCGAGCAAGCTTTGCTCCCACAGGTAAATCCCCCTCGCCACAAAAAGCGGTGGTGGCTCTTGAGGCTACTTGCCGTCGTGCAGACGCACGTTCAACTGATCCACCAGCACCGCCTCTTCGCCGTCGGCGAGCAGCCATTCCCGGAGCAGGTCTTTTTGCTGGTCCGACCAGAAATCGGCCTCCACCAGCTTGATCTCCGGGGCCAGCGGGTGGGCGATGATGAAATCGTCGATGGCCTTGTCGTCGGAGGGCAGGCCCAGTTGGTCGAACAGGGTCTTGAGTTCGTGGGAAGGTTGTTCCATGGGAGTCTCCTTTTGGCGGGGCGCCGTCGTGGCGCCTCGGTGCTTCCCTTTATCTGAGGCAAGCGGTCATCAGGAGTTCGATCGGGCTCAGGCTTTCAGGGCCCCTTCATCCACGGCGGCCTTCAACGCCTTGGCGGCTTCCCTGGCAGCCTCGGCAGCGATCTCCGCGGTCTTGAACCAGCGATCCTTCTCCACCTGGTGGCAACTGACGGTAGTCAAGGGTGGCTTGGCGCGCATAACGATGACGGCCTGGAACTCGCCTTCGACTTCTCTGGCTTCGCCCCGGATAAAAAATTCGCCGATATCAAATTCCGTCACGTCGCGCCTTCTCCTCGAAGTCATGCTATGGGTGCGCGATCCGTCGATGGGCGACGGCTTCGCTGGGCGGGCAGTATGGCAGCAGTTGCCCGTCGACGGCTGAGTTAAGTCATGGACGGGCATAGATGAGCTCAGGCGCTGCTTTCGAGACGCCTGGCCAAGTAGCAGGCTTCGTTATGATCGGTTCGGAAGCCTCTTACACGTCCGGTCGATGTTTCCTCAATGTGAAAAAAACACTTACCGGCCAAAACCACCCGATAACGCGGCTGTATCAACGAAATAGGCAGGCAATCGACCCCGTCGAAGCTGTCAGCTGTATCGACAATGCAAGGTGGAAAGGGGTGGGGCAGGGTTGTGAAAGTGGCCATGTGAATTCCTTTTCTATGGTTTACCGACGAATTGCCGAGTACTTCGAGTAGTCTCCACGCCTTCGGCTGCTCTAGAATCGGCAGTGTCGTGTGGACGGCTGCGCCTATCTAAAGCAATTTTTTTTGGGCTTGATGTCAGAAAAATGCTTTTTTAAGTGAGAAATTTCCCTAAAGTTAGTAGTCCCATCTTTTCCGATGCTCAGAGTGGCTTTTTCCTTCAGCCTCTGGCGACCCCCCGGGAAAGACGGCGAGAGCGGCAACCTTTAGTCTGCTCTCGGCCCGGGACAGGGCGCGCCGTTCACTTCGAATTTCAATTACAGGTCCATTACGACACTACAGTCGGCACGGGTTCTCGTGGTCCGTCCTTTGTGCAGGGCGGGCCTTTTTCAAAAATGGGGATGTTTCCTTGGCAGTAAGTAATCTCGACATGCATGCGTTATTCGTACTTGGTGACCTGCGGGCAAAACTGGTCAAACTCTTCCAGTCACGTTTCGTCTACATCACCGAGCAGACCGCCGAAGGTATTTATGTCGCCGAAATCGACACCGAGTCGGCCCTGGTGGTCGATGACAAGCCCAGGCTCGAACTCAAGGTCGGTGATCATTTTCGCGCAGCGGTGTTGCCCAGCCGCGAAGGTGGCAAGTTTGAAATCCGCTTTCGCGAAATCAAGCTGACGGTCTATGGCCTTGGCGATTACGCCTTCGTCACGACCCCCGGTGGTCAGGCAATCCTGTTCAAGGAAGGCCACAGCGTGGTGACCGTGTTTGCGGCCAACGAACAACTGCAAGAAGGCTTGACCAAGACCCTGAAGGCGGTCACCGCCAAGGCCGCCAAGTGGCGCAAGGGCGAACTGGTGACCTTCAAGGCCAGCGAGTGATCGCTTCCGGACCGCTGAAAAGCGCGTAGGCATCGGGCTTGCGGGGGGCTGTGCGCCCAAACCGCTGACAGTTTCGCAAGATCTCGCTGGAACCTCGGCTACAGTCAATTGACTGAACTATTCAGGGCTTGCGTTCGGTTACGCAGGGCCGTTCAGCTATTGCTGTATCTGGCATGAGGTGCAAAGCATGAAACGAGTTCGACAGTGGCTGGCTGCCTGGGCCACCTTCGCGGTGTTGGTTTCACCCCTTCCGGCGTCGGCCGCCACAGCGCCGATCCACTTTGCCGACTTGAACTGGGAAAGTGGCAGCCTGATCACCGATATCCTGCGGATCATCGTCGAAAAAGGCTACGGGTTGCAGACCGACACATTGCCGGGCACCACCATTACCCTGGAAACCGCCCTGGCCAATAACGACATCCAGGTGATCGGCGAGGAGTGGGCCGGCCGCAGCCCGGTGTGGGTCAAGGCCGAGGCCGAGGGCAAGGTGGTCGCCTTGGGCGATACGGTCAAAGGCGCGACGGAAGGTTGGTGGGTGCCCGAGTACGTCATCAAGGGCGACCCGGCCAAGGGCATCAAGCCCCTGGCGCCGGACCTTCGCAGCGTCGAAGACCTGGCGCGCTACAAGCATGTGTTCAAGGATCCGGAGAGCCCCGACAAGGGCCGCTTCCTCAACAGCCCCATTGGCTGGACCTCCGAGGTGGTCAACAAACAGAAGCTCAAGGCGTACGGCTTGTCTGACAGCTACGTGAATTTTCGCAGCGGTTCGGGGGCGGCGCTGGATGCGGAAATCAGTTCGACGATCCGCCGGGGCAAGCCGATCCTGTTTTATTACTGGTCGCCCACGCCACTGCTCGGGCGCTTCAAGCTGGTGCAGTTGCAAGAGCCACCGTTCGATGCCGAGGCCTGGAAAACCCTGACCGACGCCGATAACCCCAACCCGAAGCCCACCCGTTCACTGGCCTCGAAACTGTCGATTGGCGTGTCCGCGCCGTTCCAGAAGCAATACCCGGATATTGCCGAGTTCTTCAGCAAGGTCGATTTGCCCATCGAACCGTTGAACAAGGCCCTGGCCGACATGAGCGAGAAGCGCACGCCACCCCGCGAAGCCGCCGAGGCGTTCCTCAAGGCGCATCCGCAGGTCTGGCAGGCCTGGCTGCCCAAGGAGGTGGCGGACAAGGTCTCCGCCGGTCTGTAGGGCAGCGCGCGTGCCGGCAGGTTGAACTCTTGATCCTGGGCAATGAGTCATTCGCTGGAAACTGGCAACCTACGCCCGTCCAGCGAAATGCCAAATTCAAGCTAGGATGATTGTTCAACCTTTTTCAGGAGGCTGGCGAATGACGCTTTTATTGGCTCGGTCGCTGGTCGCAGTGTTTGCGACCATCAGCTTGATTCATATGTATTGGGCCCTGGGTGGGCGGTGGGCGACCAAGGCAGTGGTGCCTCAGGTGCCGGTGAAGCAGGGGGAGGCGTTGCGACCGGCGTTCGATCCTTCGGGCTGGCTGACCTTGCTGGTGGCCCTGGCACTGCTGATGGTGGCGCTGCTGGTGTGCCTGCGGGTCGGCCTGCTGGCGCAGCCGGTCACCCATCGGGCGTTGCAGTGGCTGATCAGCGCGATCGCCTTGCTGATGTTCGCCCGGGCCATTGGCGAGTCGGAGCTGGTGGGTTTCTTCAAGGAGGTCAAGGGCTCGACCTTCGCCAGGCTCGACACCTGGGTCTATTCGCCGCTGTGCGTGGTGCTTGGGGCCGGGTTGCTGACGGTGGCGTGGACCTGAGTTTCATATCGATCGTTCCCACGCTCCTGCGTGGGAACGTCGCCAGGGACGCTCCGCGTTCCGCTTCTGGAAGGTGACGCAGAGTGTCACGGGATGCATTCCCACGCGGAGCGTGGGAACGATCAACGTATCTGTCAGTCGTTTCGGCGACTGCTCACTTCCGCCGGCACATCATCCCCAGCCATGCGCTTGCGGAACAACGCCGCTCGGGCTAGCAGCAGGGTGGTCACCGGGACGGTGATGGACAACAGGATCGGTATCAGCCAGGCGTGCAACACCGGCCCGGATTTGAGCGCCGAAAAATACACGATCGAAGCCAGTGCCACGCACCAGGCGCCCAGTGTGGATGCCAGGGCCGGAGGGTGCATGCGCTGGAAGTAATCCTTCAACCGCACCAGGCCGATTGCCCCGGCCAGGGCGAAGAGGCTGCCGAGCACCAGCAGGATCGCCACCGGGATTTCCACCCACATCGACAGTTCGCCGGTCATTCGATCACCTCGCCACGCAGCAGGAACTTGGCCAGGGCAAACGAGCCGACAAAGCCGAACAGGGCGATCAGCAGGGCCGCCTCGAAGTAGGTGTCACTGGCGTAACGGATGCCCAGCACCAGCATCATCAGCATCGCCACGATGTACAGGTAGTCCAGGGCCAATACCCGGTCCTGGGCCGAAGGGCCCTTGAACAGCCGCCACAGGGTCAACACCATCGCCAGGGAGAACAGGAACAGGCTCAACAGGATCGCATTGGACAGCAAGGGGCTCATTGGAAAATCTCCATCAACGGGCGCTCGTAGGTGGCCTTGAAATGCGCGATGAATGACGCCTCGTCTTGCAGATCGAATACATGCATCAGCAGGATGCTGCGGTCCAGGGCCAGTTCCGACCAGACCGTCCCCGGAATCACCGTGGTGATCATCGACAGCGCGGCCAGGCCGTTGGCGTCGTGCAGGTCCAGCGGCACCTTGATGAACCGCGAGCGAGGCGGGCGGCGGCCAGCGTTGAGCACACCCCAGGCCACCGCCACGTTGGACACCAGCACATCACGGCCCACCAGCAGGAACAAGCGCAACACCACCCACGGTCGGCGGATACGGATGGGCCGTGGGCGCAACGGGCGCATCAGCAACGGGGCCAGGAAGCCTAGCGCAGCGCCGAGCAGCAGATGGCCGGCGCTGACGGACACGTTCAACACCAGCCACAGCAACCACAGCGCCAGGGACAACCACGGGGCGGGAAACAGGCGCTTCATGGCTGCACCTCTGACAAGGCGGCGCGGGTCTCTGGGTTGGGCACGGCGCGGGTGGCGAGTACCGACATCACATAATGTTCCGGGTTGTTCAGCGCATCGGCAGCGGATTGGGTGTAGCGCAGCAACGGCTCGGCCTTGAAAGTCAGGGCGATGCCCAGGCCCAGCAAAAGGATGATCGGCAGGCATTCGAACGGCCGCAGCAACGGCGATGGGCGTTCCTGGGGCGTCCAGAAACGTTGGATGCCCAGGCGTGAAAAGGCAATCAGCGAGGCCAGCCCAGAGAGGATCAGCAAGGCCAACAGGCCCCACGCCTGGTTTGATACCGACTCCCCGCCGCTGGCTCCGAAGCCTTGGGGATTGAGCAAGGCGCTCAGCAGGCTCAGCTTGCCGATGAACCCCGACAGCGGCGGCATGCCGATAATCAACAGCGCACAGAAGATAAAGCTCAAGCCAAGGAAGGCCATGGTCCAGGGAATCACCTGCCCGACCACGGCTTTCTGCTCGTCATCGAGGTTGATGCCCTTGGGCGGCTGCAAGGATTCCAGCGGTCGCGGCAACGTGTCGAAGTCGTCGTCCAGGGACAGTTCATTGGCTGAGCGCGAACGTTCGATCAGCTCGGCCAGCAAGAACAGCGCGCAGAGCGCCAGGGTCGAACTCACCAGGTAAAACAGCGCCGCGCCCACCAGGTTGGGTTGGGCGAAGCCGATGGCCGACAACAGGATCCCGGCCGAGACCAGGATGCTCAGGCTCGCCATGCGCTCCAGGCGTTGGGCCGCCAGAATGGCGATGGCGGCGCAGACGATGGTCGCCATGCCGCCGTAGACCAACCAGTCGGCGCCGAAATACGCCGAGGCGCCGGCCTGGCCGGAGAACAGCAACGTCCACAGGCGCAGGATCGTGTAGACGCCGACCTTGGTCATGATCGCAAACAGCGCCGCCACCGGTGCGCTGGCGGCACTGTAGGCCGGCACCAGCCAGAAGTTCAGCGGCCACATGCCGGCCTTGGCCAGGAACGCCACCGCAAGGATGCCTGCGCCGGCGTGCAGCAAGCCGCGGTCGGCCTCCGGCACCAGCGGGATTTTCAGGGCCAGGTCGGCCATGTTCAACGTGCCGGTGACGCCATAGATCAGCGCAGCGCCGATCAGGAACAACGACGAGGCCAGCAGATTGATGGAAATGTAATGCAGGCCCGACGACACCCGCGCCCGACCCGAACCGTGCAGCATCAAACCGTAGGAGGCCGCCAGCAGCACTTCGAAGAACACGAACAGGTTGAACAGGTCCGCCGTCAGGAAGGCCCCGTAGAGGCCCATCAACTGGATCTGGAACAGCGCATGGAAACTCGCCCCGGCGCGGTCCCAGCGGGCCATGGCGAAGAGCAGGGCGCTGACGCCGATGATGCCGGTCAGCACCAGCATCAGCGCCGACAGGCGATCGACCACCAGGACAATGCCGAACGGCGCCTGCCAGTTGCCGGGCAGGTACACACCAATGGACGCGGGCAGGGCCTGGTCCTGGGTCCAGTACAGCAACAGCACGGCGATGCCCAGGCCCAGCAGGCTGGAAAGCAGATTGATCCGTGCCTTGAGCGGGCGGTGTTTCTCGCCCAGCATCAGCATCAACGCAGCGGTCAGCAGCGGCAGCAGGATGGGCGCGGCGATCAGATGGGGCGTCAATATCATTCCTTGGGCTCCCGACCGTCCACATGGTCGGTGCCGGTCAGGCCCCGGGACGCCAGCAGCACCACCAGGAACAGCGCGGTCATGGCGAAGCTGATCACGATGGCGGTCAGCACCAGCGCCTGGGGCAGCGGGTCGGTGTAGTGCAGCAGGTCCTGGGGCACGCCGTCCTTGATGATCGGCTCCTTGCCGATGAACAGGCTGCCCATGCTGAAGATGAACAGGTTGACGCCGTAGGACAGCAGGCACAGGCCCATGACCACCTGGAAGGTCCGTGGCCGCAATACCAGCCAGACACCGGAGGCGGCCAGTACACCGATTGCGATTGCGATGACTTCTTCCATCAGGCGGTGGCTCCTTTGACGGGGGCGACGGGTTTGGCTTGCAGGCCAGGCTTATGGGCCCGTACCGATTGGTGCGCCAGGGCGGTGAGGATCAGCAGGGTGGAGCCGACCACCACGGCGTACACGCCGATGTCGAAAAACAGCGCGCTGGCCACATGGAGATCACCCAGCAGCGGTAATTCAAAATGCCAGGTGTGGGTGGTCAGGAACGGATAACCCACGGCCATCGCCCCCAGGCCCGTGGCGGTGGCGAACAACAGCCCGGTGCCCATCCAGCGCAGCGGTCGCAGGCTCATTTGCGCCTCGACCCACTGGGTGCCGGCAACCATGTACTGCAGGATGAACGCCACCGACATCACCAACCCGGCCACGAAGCCGCCACCGGGTTGATTGTGGCCACGCATGAACAGGTAGAACGACACCACCAGGGCGATCGGCAGCAGCAGGCGCACCAGCACCGACGGCACCATCATGAAACCCAATGCGGTGTCGCTGGCATGGCGCGGGTTGACCAGGTCGGTGACCACGTCCGGCGCCAGCAGGCGTTGTTGTGCCGGCAGCTGCATGCTTTCCTTTGGCGGGCGGAAACGTCGCAGCAGGGCGAACACCGCCAGGGCCACCGCCACCAGCACGGTGATTTCCCCGAGGGTGTCGAAGCCGCGGAAGTCCACCAGCATCACGTTCACCACATTGCTGCCGCCGCCTTCGGGCAGGGCCCGGCTCAAGTAGAACGAAGAAATGTCGTTGGGCGTCTGGCGCGTGAGCATCGCATAGGACAACAGCGCCATGCCGCCGCCGACGGCGCTGGACAGCAGCAAGTCCCGCAGGCGCCGGATGCGCGCGCGCCGCTCGCTGTTGGGCAGCGGCGAGACGTCCTCGATCCGCCGTGGCAGCCAGCGCAGGCCCAGCAGGATCAGCACGGTGGTGACCACTTCCACCACCAGCTGCGTCAAGGCCAGGTCGGGGGCGGAGAACCAGACGAAGGTCACGCAGGTCATCAGGCCGCAGACGCTGACCATGGTCAGGGCCGCGAGCCGGTGGTACTTGGCCTGCCAGGCCGCGCCCAGGGCACAGGCGATCGCCAGCAGCCACAGGGTGACGAAGACGATGGAGCCGGGGATCTTCGGCCGGTCGCCCCAGACCAGCGTGCTGTGCAGCATCGGGATCAGCCCGGCGAGCACCGCAGCGAGGACCAGCCAGAACAACTGGGCCTGCAGGCGGCGGGTGCTGATCCGTCGTTCCAGGCGCCGGCCCTGGCGCATCATCAGCACCAGGCAACGTTCGAACAGGCGCTTGCCGCTGAGTCGGCCAATGAGCGGCGGGTGCTTGATGTGCCCTTGCCGGAACTGATTGCGCAGCAGCAGGTACAGGACGATGCCGCCGGACATGGCCACCAGGCTCATGATCATCGGTGCATTCAGGCCGTGCCAGATCGCCAGGCTGTAGTCGGGCAGCGTGCCGCCCACCACCGGCAACGCGGCGGCCGCGAGCAGCGAGCCGACCACCTGGGCCGGAAAAATCCCCACCAACAGGCAGGTGAACACCAGCAACTCCACTGGCGCGCGCATCCAGCGCGGTGGTTCGTGAGGGGTATGGGGCAGGTCGGTGGCGGTGGGGCCGAAGAACACATCCACGGTGAACCGCAAGGAGTAGGCGACGCTGAAGGTCCCGGCGATGGTGGCGATGATCGGCAGCGCCAGTTCGACCCAGGCCGTGGCGGAAATGAACACGGTCTCGGCGAAGAACATTTCCTTGGACAGGAAACCGTTGAGCAACGGCACCCCGGCCATCGCCGCGCTGGCGACCATGGCCAGGGTCGCGGTGAACGGAATCAGCCGTACCAGGCCGCTGAGCTTGCGAATGTCGCGGGTGCCGCTTTCGTGGTCGATGATCCCGGCGGCCATGAACAGCGACGCCTTGAAGGTGGCGTGGTTGAGGATATGAAACACCGCCGCCACGGCCGCCAGTGGACTGTTCAGGCCCAGCAGCAGGGTGATCAGCCCGAGGTGGCTGATGGTGGAGTAGGCCAGCAGGCCCTTGAGGTCGTTCTGGAACATCGCGCAGTAGGCGCCAAGCAGCAACGTACAGGCCCCCGCGCCGCCGACGATGTAGAACCATTCTTCACTGCCCGACAGCGACGGCCATAACCGCGCCAACAGGAACACCCCGGCCTTGACCATGGTCGCCGAGTGCAGATACGCCGACACCGGCGTGGGGGCTGCCATGGCATGGGGCAGCCAGAAGTGGAACGGAAACTGAGCGCTTTTGCTCAAGGCGCCGATCAGGATCAGCGGCAACAGGATGGGGTAGAGGGCATGGGCACGGATCAGGTCGCCAGCGGCGAGGACCTTGTCCAGCTCATAGCTGCCCACCACATGGCCGAGCAGCATCACCCCGGCCAACAGGCAAAGCCCGCCAGCCCCGGTCACCATCAACGCCATGTAGGCACCGCGTCGAGCGTCGGCGCGGTGGTGCCAGTAACCGATCAGCAGGAACGAGAACAGGCTGGTCAGTTCCCAGAAAAACACCATCTGGATCAGGTTGCCGGAGATCACCAGCCCGAGCATGGCGCCCATGAATGCCAGGAAAAACGCGAAGAAGCGCGGCACCGGATCATCCGGCGACATGTAGTAGCGAGCATACAGCGACACCAGCGTGCCGATGCCCAGCACCAGCAACGAAAACAGCCAGGCGAACCCGTCCAGGCGCAATACGAAATCCAGGCCCAGGCTGGGCAACCAGGTGTAGTGCTCGCGGATCACGCCGCCGTCGGCGATCTGCGGGTACAGCAAGGCCACCTGAACCGTGCCGGCCAGGGCGACGAGGCCGGCCAGCAGTGATTCGGCGTTACGGGCGTTATGCGGCAGCAGCGCCGCGACACAGCTGCCGATGAAGGGCAAAAGCAATAGAACTATCAGTGACATAGGCTTCTATTCGGCGGGAGGTTGTGAGGGATCATACGTGGCGTATTCCCGATCACCAACCGTGAGGGTGTCGCAGAATCCTACAAGGGAGGTGGAGTTTTCTTACTTTGCGCCCTACACATCACCCGTGGCGAGGGAGCTTGCTCCCGCTGGGCTTGTGTAGGAACTGTCGAAGGCTGAGATCTGTTGATCTTTGATTTTTCGCTTGAGACTCAAGTGTCTGGGGAAAGATCGCAGCCTCGTTGCACTCGACAGCTCCTACACAGGTTCAAACGCCCCCCGGCCTCACTGTTCGCGCTCAAGCACTTCCTCCACCTCGACGCTACCTTTGCTCCGTGTCTTCAGCTCACTGACAATCACCGCCGCCACGATCAGTGCCGCGCCGAACAAGGCAATCGCCGGCAGCCGCTCGCCCGCCAGGCGCCCGGCGATGCCGGCCCACACCGGCTCGCCGGCATAGATCAGCGTGGCGCGGGTCGGCGACACGCTTTTCTGTGCCCAGTTCATCGCCACCTGGATCGCTGCGCTCGCGGCGCCCAGGCCCACGGCGCTGACCAGCAGTAACATGGAAAAATCCGGGATCTTTTCCTGGGTCGGCACCACCATCAGGAAGGCCAGCACGGCGGTGCTTGCCAGTTGCACCACGGTCACCCGGCGCACATCGACCTGGCCGGCATAGGCGCTGATCAGGATGATCTCGGCGGCGATTGCGATGGCGCTGATCAACGTGGCGATTTCACCGGGGCTGAAATTCAGCGAGGCCCCGGCCGGGCCCGACACCAGCATCAGCCCGGTGAACGCCAGCATGATGCCGAGGCTGGGCATCAAGCCAGGTCGACGGCCCAGCACCAGCCATTGCAGCAAGGGCACGAATGGCACGTATAACGCGGTGATGAACGCCGACTGGCTGCTGGGGATGCTTTGCAGCCCGACGGTCTGCAAACCGTAGCCGAGCATGATCGCCACGCCGATGAAGCAGCCGGCCTTGAGTTCGAACAGCGTCAGGTCCCGCAGGTGCCGCCAGGAGAACAGCGCGACAAACGCGGCCGCAGCGGCAAAGCGCAGGCCGACGAAAAACATTGGCCCACTGACCGTCATGGCGTGTTGCACCAGCAGGAAAGTCCCACCCCAGATCATGGTAATCAGCACCAGCACGCATTCGGCCTTGCTGAACCTTGAGAAACGGGGGGAAGCTTGCGGGGAATTCACCGATGCCATGACCTTGCGCGCCACTTGAGGCGGACGCACAATGCGCCCGAAGTTGGGCAGTATAATGCGCAACCCAGCCATGTGAGCAATATAGTGCACAAAGAATCCGGCCAGCGGGCGTCCGTCCTGCAACACGTCAGCCAGAACGTCCGTCGTCTGCGGCATGCCGCCGAGCTCAGCCAGACGGCGCTCGCCGAGCTGTCGGGGGTCAGCCGGCGAATGCTGGTGGCCATCGAGGCGGGCGAAAAGAACGTTAGCCTGACCACCCTGGACCGGGTCGCCGAAGCCCTGGACGTGGCCTTCAGCGACTTGATCCAGGCCCCCGACGCCCGCGACCCGAGTCGCATCAACGAATTGGCCTGGGCCGGGACCATTGCCGGCAGCAAAGCCGTATTGCTCGCCAAGGCCACCGCCAGCCGCGAGGTGGAACTCTGGGAGTGGCGCCTGGAGCCCGGCGAGTATTACCCTTCAGAGCCCGACGCCGACGGTTGGAGCGAGCAACTCTACGTATTCGAGGGCTGCCTGACCCTGCTGTTGGGCAGCGAGGAACGCCGGATTGGTGCCGGTGAGTTTTTCATGTTTGCCAGCAACCAGCCCCATGCCTATCGCAACGATGGCCCGGTGGCGGCGAGATTCGTACGCAACGTGGTGATTTGATTCCTGGAGAGCGGTATGGACACAGCGCTGGAGCGACATGAGCAGGGCATCACCCGGGAGGCCGATATCCTGATCATCGGGGGCGGCCTGAGCGGTGCCATGCTGGCGGCACAATTGCTGCGCTTGCCGGGCCGTCGCGAAGTGCTGATCGTCGAGCCGCGCAGCGAACTGGGCCGGGGCGAGGCCTATAGTGCGGTGGAACTTGGCCATACCTTGAACGGCAACGCCGCGCGCATGAGCGTCGACCCGGACAACGCCGATGACCTGACCCAATGGCTCACCGCGTTCATCGAGGCCGGCGGCTGGCCCGAGGCGGATCAACAGCACGTGCCGATCAGCGAATTGTTCCCGCCTCGGGGGATGTTTGGCCTCTATGTGCAACAACGGCTGGCCGAGGCTCGCGAGATAGGCGCGCAAAACGGTTCGACCGCCGAGCACGTGCGCGGCGAGGCCGTGGACTTGCGGGTTGTCGACGATGCCGTAATGCTCACGCTGGATGACGGCCAGTTGTTGCGCGGGCGTTTCGCGGTGCTGGCCACCGGCATGTTCCCGGCGGCACGCACCCCGCAAACCGAATCCAGCGGCTTGAATGCCGCGGCCCTGGACCCTTGGGATGTGGCTGCGATGCGCCAGCTCGATCAGCAGTCCACAGTGCTGATCATCGGTTCGGGGTTGACCATGGTCGATGCCGTCGTGTCCCTGGAGCAGGCCGGGCACCGTGGGCCTATCGAAGTCTTTTCCCGCCATGGCCTGCTGCCCCATGTGCGCCGCCAGCCACCCGCCTGGGTGGATTTCCTCGCCGACGATCACAGCCTGCGGTCACCACGCCAATTGATGCGAGCCCTGCGCGAGCAATGCCGTCAGGCCCAGGCCCAAGGCATCGATTGGCAGGCGCCGCTGGACACGGTGCGTGCTCACATCGGGCGTTTGTGGAACCAGGCCAGCGATGTACAACGCCGGCAGTTCGTCCGGCATGTACGGCCGTGGTGGGAGAGCCATCATCATCGTTCGCCACCGCTGAGCGCCGAACTGGTGGCGCGTCTGCACGAAGAAGGGCGATTGCGGATCCATGCGGCGTCGTTCAAGGGATTGGCGTCCTCTGCCGAGGGCACGCTGGGTATTACCATCCGCCGCCGGGGCGAGACCGGGCTGACGGTGGTGCAGGGCGCGGCGCTGATCAACTCCAGCGGCATCGAATATGACTGGCGCCGGGTTGCACGGCCGTTGCCGCAACAGTTGCTGGCCCAGGGGCTGATCCAGCCCGGGCCGCTGGCCCTGGGCATCGCCGCGCGTGCCGATGGCGCGGTGCTGGACGTCCAAGGCGAGCCTGCCGAGCGCCTGTTCGCCATGGGCCCGCCACTGCGGGGGATGTGGTGGGAAAGCACCGCCGTGACCGATGTGGCGAGCCAGGCGAAGGCGTTGGCCGTGCGTTTGGTTGAACTGCAAACCCAAGATTGAAGTTGGACACTCCCTGTGGCGAGGGGATTTATCCCCGCTGCGTGGGAGCAAAGCTTGCTCGCGGTGCAGGCGCCTCGGTTCCCAGGGAGACCGCGTCATCTTCATCGTGGGCAAGCCTTGCTCCCACAGGTGGGAACGATCGTTATGAGCGGTTTGCTCAGCAGGTCATTGCTCGCTGACCTTGACCCAACGCTCCTCCCGCGCCGCCACACGAATCGCCGCCGCCAGCCGCTCCACTTCCCAGGCCTCTTCGAAGTCCGTCCCGCTGCCGCCTTCGCCTGCTAGGGTCATCACCAGTTCATGCACCTCCAGGGTCTTCAATTCGTTGTACCCCAACTGGTGCCCGGCCGCCGGGCTGAACGCGGCATAACCCGGCAAATCCGGACCGGCCAGCAGGCGCTGGAAACCTGGCTGGCCAACGCGACACAGGCGCAGTTCATTCAGTCGTTCCTGATCGAACGCCAAGGTGCCGAGGGTGCCGCTGATCTCGAAACCCAGGTGGTTCTTGTAGCCGTGCTTGAGCCAACTGCTGCTCACCGTGCCCCGGGCGCCGTTGGCGAAACGCAGCAGCCCGTGGACCTGGTCATCCACCGCGATGGCGCGTTGTTCGGCATTGCCCGCGCTGGCAGGGCGTTGGTGGTGAACGGTCTGGCTGTCGGCGCACACCGCCTCGACATCGCCCAACAAATGCCGGGCCATGGCCAGCAAGTGGCTGCCCAGGTCCGCCAATGCGCCGCCGGCGTGGGCCGCTTCGCAGCGCCATGACCACGGCGAGGCGGGGTCGGCCATGAAGTCTTCGCTGAATTCGCCCTGGAAACTGATGATCTGTCCCAGTTCGCCGCGCTGGATCATGTCCCGCGCCTGTTGAATGATCGGGTTGTGCTGGTAGTTGTAGCCGACCCTCGTCACCACCCCGGCCGCCTTGGCCGCCTGGCGCATCTGCTCGGCCTGCTCCAGGGACACCGCCAGGGGCTTTTCACAATAGACCGGCTTGCCCGCCGCCAACGCTGCCATGGCCATGGGGAAGTGCAGGTGGTTGGGCGTGGTGATGGCGATCAGGTTGACCTTCGGGTCGTCGATCAGTTGTTGCCAGTCGCTGTGGGCCGTCTCGAACCCCCAACTGTGGGCGCATTGCCGGGCACGCTGCGGATCGGCGTCGGCCAGGGCCGCCAGCTTCAGGTTCAGGGGAAGGTCGAACACCGCCTTGGCATTGTGGAACGCCAAGGCATGGGCACGGCCCATGAAGCCGGTGCCAATCAGACCGATGCCGAGTTCACGCATGATGAAGAGCCCTTTGAATTGTTATTTTCAGGAGGGCTATTTATGGAATAAATATTCTCTAATTGCAAATATTGGAATAAATATTCATTTTCTGTGTGATCACCATAGTCCCTGTGGGAGCGAGCTTGCTCGCGATAGCGCCGCATCAGTCGCACAAGTACTGGCTGACCCACCGCTATCGCGAGCAAGCTCGCTCCCACAGGGTTTCTCACAGGTCTGCCATGGCGCTCACTGTCAGGACAGGAAACCACCATCCACATTCAACGCCACACCCGTGGTGTAGCTCGACGCATCGCTGGCCAGGTACAACACCGCGCCGGCCATTTCGCTTGGGTCGGCCACGCGCTTGAGGGGAATCTGCGCCAGGGCGGTCTTCAGGATGGCGTCGTTCTTGACCAGTGCCGAGGCGAACTTGGTGTCGGTCAGGCCCGGCAGCAGGGCGTTGCAGCGGATGCCGAACTGCGCGCATTCCTTGGCGAAGACCTTGGTCATGTTGATCACCGCAGCCTTGGTCACCGAGTAGATGCCCTGGAAGATCCCCGGCGAGATGCCGTTGATCGACGCCACGTTGATGATGCTGCCGCCGCCGTTCTCGCGCATCAGCTTGCCGGCTTCCACCGACATGAAGAAGTAGCCGCGAATGTTCACGTCCACGGTTTTCTGGAACGCACCCAGGTCGGTGTCCAGGACGTTGCAGAATTGCGGGTTGGTGGCGGCGTTGTTGACCAGGATGTCCAAGCGCCCGAACTGTTCGCGGATACCTGCGAATACCTGGCTGATCTGCTCCATTTCACCGATGTGGCAGGCGATGGCGGTGGCCTTGCCGCCAGCGGCGATGATGGCGTCGGCCACGTGCTGGCAACCGTCGAGCTTGCGACTGGAAACGATCACATGGGCGCCTTGCTGGGCCAGCAGTTTGGCGATGGCCTCGCCGATGCCGCGGCTGGCGCCGGAAACGAAAGCGATTTTACCGTCGAGGTCGAACAACTGGGTCTTGGACATGCTGTTTCCTTGTTATAGGTGCGCTCAGAGCGTGGATTTGCTGATGACCTGCAGGCTCATCTGCTCCAGCAGTTTGTTCATCTGAACGAACTGCGCGAAGCGTTTGTCCTGGGTCTGGCCGTGGAAGAAGCGGTAGTAGATCTGCTGGACGATGCCGGCCAGGCGGAACAGCCCGTAGGTGTAATAGAAGTCGAAGTTGTCGATGCGGATCCCGGCGCGCTCGGCGTAGTAATCGACGAACTCGCGGCGGGTCAGCATGCCAGGGGCATGGCTTGGCTGACGGCGCATCAGTTGGACGGGGGCCGGGTCTGCGGCTTCGATCCAGTAGGCGAGGCTGTTGCCCAGATCCATCAACGGATCGCCGATGGTGGTCAGTTCCCAGTCCAGTACGCCGATGATCTGCATCGGGTTCTCCGGGTCGAGGATCACGTTGTCGAAGCGGTAGTCGTTGTGGACGATGCTCGAAGTGGGGTGGTCGGCCGGCATCTTGTCGTTGAGCCAGGCCTTGACCGCTTCCCACTTCGGCGCATCGGGCGTCAGGGCTTTTTCGTAGCGGTCGCTCCAGCCGCGGATCTGTCGGGCCACGTAGCCTTCGGGCTTGCCCAGGTCGGCCAGGCCGCAAGCGTTGTAGTCGACACGGTGCAGCTCGACGAGCCGGTCGATGAAGCTCTTGCACAGCGCTTCGGTGCGGGCGGCGTCGAAACCCAGTTCCGGCGGCAGGTCGGAGCGCAGGATGATGCCCTTGACCCGTTCCATCACATAGAACTCGGCGCCCATCACTGACTCGTCGGTGCAGTGCACGTAGGCTTTGGGGCAGTACGGGAAACCTTCGCGCAATTGATTGAGGATGCGGAACTCACGGCCCATGTCGTGGGCGGACTTGGCCTTGTGGCCGAACGGCGGACGGCGCAGGACGAATTCCTGCTCGGGGTATTCCAGCAGGTAGGTCAGGTTCGACGCGCCACCGGGAAACTGGCTGATCTGCGGCACGCCGGTCAGGCCGGGAATGTGGGCCTTGAGGTACGGGTCGATCAGGTTGGCATCGAGTTCTTCACCGTCGCGCACGCGGGTGGACTGATCAGTAAACGCCATGCTTATCCCTTCTGCTTATTTTGGAGGCCATCGATCATTGGCTAATCTAATGGCGCGCGGGAGGCGTCACAAGCACGCCAGGGTCTTATAGGTTAGCGTGTTGCAGGATAATCAGCGGGCCTGATGCACGACGGCCATGGGCGAGCTATGGTTGTGAGGTCTGTCGCTTTCAGGGAGTCATCGCGATGGGATGCCCGCAAGTCTGTGGCACCGCGACCTTGCAATGCAGCTTCGGCGCTGCCCCGGCGGTGCTCAATGTGCTGCCGGTCAATCGCCTGCTGACTGGCGGGATGCCGGCGGCGAACATCATGGATCACATCCCGCTGGTGAACATCACCACGTTCGGCATGTGCATGAGCCTGGCGAACCCGACCGTGGCCGCCGCCACCGCTGCGGCACTCGGCGTGCTGACTCCCATGCCATGCATCCCGGCCACTGCGGCCCCATGGATCCCCGGCGGCGCCCCGACCCTGTTGCTGGGCAACATGCCGGCCATCGATGCCAACAGCACCTTGATGTGCACCTGGGCCGGGGTGATCAAGATCGTTGTGCCAGGGCAGGTGCAGATGCTCATCCCCTGATCGGCAATCTTGCAGGCATTGCACAGACCCCTGTGGGAGCGAGCTTGCTCGCGATAGCGGTGGGTCAGTTTGTGGTGATGTTGGATGTGCCGGCGTCATCGCGAGCAAGCTCGCTCCCACAGGGGGGAGAGGCAAGACAATCGTTATGCCTGCGCCGGATCATTCCAGCGCCTGAACCACCAGCGCACCCGGGAGATTGGCTTGCCTTCGGCGTCCAGTGGCCGGCCGTCTTCGGCGTAGGCCTGGGCTGGCTCCAGCAGTTGGCCGTTGAGGTAGCGGGCTTCGACCGCCGGGTTGCCGTTGGGGTGCAGGCGGCGATAGCGGCCGTCGCGCACGCCGTCGCGATAGACCTCGGCTTCGGCCAGTTGCCCGTTGGGGAAGTAGTTGTTCGCCTCACCGTGTAGCAACCCGCGGCGGTACGTGGCCTGGCGTTGCAACCCACCTTCGGCCGCATAGAAACTCGCCACACCCTGCAACTTGCCCTTCACGAACGGCAATACCGCCGAGACCTTGCCATTGGGGTGGTACAGGGTGCTGGTGCCTTGCAGTTCACCTTGGCTGTAGTTGAGTTTTGCTTGCGGGCGTTGGGCTTCTTCGATTTGCAGCGGGCCGTCGAGCTGGCCATCGACCAGTTGCCCGCTCAGTTGGCTGTCGCCACGTTCCAGGTCGAGTTTTTTCGAGGCCATTGGTAGGTTCCTGTCAGTTGACCTTCACCAGGCCGCCCTTGATGGTCAGCATGCCGCCGCCGTCCACGGTCTGTTCGGCCGCGGCCTTGTTCACCAAGCTGATGCCGGCGTCGTTGGTCAGGGTGGTGCCGGCCTTGTTTTCCAGCGAGGTACCGGCCTGGTTGCTCAGGGCTGTGCCGGCTTTCTGGCTGATGGACGTGCTGGCCTGGGCGGCCAGGTCGGCGCCGCTCTTGATCGCGAAGCTGCCGCCGCTTTGCAGGGTCAGGGTGCCGCTGACCTTGATGGTCAGGTTGCCGTCCACCGTCAGGCTGTAATTGCCGGTGACCTTGTGCTCGTAGTTGCCGCCGGTGCTGTGGGTCTGGTCCGAGCCCACGGTGACGGTGCGGGTGTCCTTCACATCAAGGCTGTCGCTGCCGGTCTGGATGGTCACGCTGCGCTTGCCTTTCTCCAGGGTCACGGTTTCGTCGCCATCCTTCACCGTGCGGGTGCGGGCGTTCTGCACCGTGAGGGTTTCGTCGTGGCCGACGGTGGCGGTGGTGTCGTTGAGCACGTTGATGTTGAAGTCTTTCTGGGCCTGGAGAAACACCTCTTCGGCGTCCTTCTTGTCTTCGAAACGCAACTCGTTGAAACCGCCGCCGCCCTTGGACGAATTGGTCTTGATCCCGGACTGGGTCTGGTTCGCCGGCAGTGCGTAGGGCAGGGCGTTGTCGCCGTTGTAGACGCAGCCGGTGACCAGGGGACGGTCCGGGTCGCCGTCGATGAAGGTCACGATGACTTCCTGGCCGATGCGCGGTACGAACTGCATGCCAAAGCCTTTGCCGCTCCAGGGCAAGACCACGCGGACCCAACAGGATGAGGTCTCGTCGTTCTTGCCGGTGCGGTCCCAGGGGAACTGCAATTTGATCCGGCCATATTCATCGGTCCAGATTTCTTCGCCGGCCTTGCCCACCACCAGCGCCGTCTGGGTGTGCATGCGCGGTTTTGCCGTGACGCGGGGCGGTCGATAGGCCGTGGCCTTGGGGATCGCTTCGAAGCGGTTGCGATAGCTGTCGTGGCTGGCTTCGTGGCTGACCGAGGTCACGACCCAATCGATATTCAGCGTCGTGTCTTCGTGGCCGGCGAGGGTGAACCAATACCCTGGCACCAGCCAGCGGCAATCGCTTTCGCCGACAAAACGTTTCTCCTGGCTGCGCAGGCCGTCCACCCGCTGCTTGGTCAACGCATCGCCCTGGGCCTTGGCGGTGTAGCCGCCGGGATGTTCGTACATCGAGCTTGGCCCGGCCACGGCTTCGGCCTGGCTGTAGAGCGATGTCGTCGGCGTGGTGAACTCATAGTCGGTTGCCTGGTAAACCCCGGCCACCGCTTGCAGGCACACTTGCCCGGAGCGGATGCCATGCAGTTCCCGCTCGCCGATTATCTGCCCGAGGTAGTTCACCGTCGGCCCGTTGGGAATCGGTGCGAAAGCGTCGTTGCTGTCGGCCAGGACCAGCGTGTGGGTGCCTTCCTCATGGGTGAAGAACCAGAAGATCCCGTCTTCTTCCAGCAGGCGCGAGACGAAGGCCAGGTCGGTCTCGCCATATTGCACGCAGTATTCGCGCGGGGTGTAGCTGCCGGTGAGTTTGAGCTGGAAGTCGGTGAAACCATGGGCCTTGAAAATCGTGGTGACGATGTCCGAGGTGGAGAGGTTCTGGAATACGCGGTTGTTGCTGGCCAGGCTCAGCCACCAGAGCCAGGGCCGGAGCAGGAGTTGATAGCGCTCGGCGGTGGCGTCGGCGGGGAGCTGGCGGATTTCCGCGACCAGCAAGTCCAACGGGCGCAGCAGCGCGTCCTTGTGCAGGGTCGTGGTGACGTGACTGGCAACGGCGGTGGTGAGGGTTAACGAGGCGCCGTCGTTGATACCGTTGAGGATGTGCGAGCCCAATGCGTTGAGGCTTTCTTCGCCCGATAGCGATTCGGGGTACAACGCCGCCAGCGTGGTGGCAGTGAGGGAGAGGGTGGTGTTGCTGTCGGTGGCGCGGGGCATAGAGATCTCAGTTGCATAAGAGGTTCATGATCTTGCGCATCTGCAGTCTTGAACTCAGGTAGGCACGACTTCAAATTTCAGTCCTTTGTAGAGGGTCGGATTTGCCTCGATATAATTCATCATTTGTCTGGCGTCGCTTATTTTGATTGCGGGCGTCACTGCGGTGCGCCCCAGATTGTTTGCATTGGTCAGTGCGGTTTCGATATTCAACGTCCAGCCATTGGCCCTTTTTGCAAAGTCGGTAAGCGCGGTCCTGGCGAAGGTTTCGCTGATGGCATTGTCATTGAGCAGCACAATTGCACAGGTCTTCGAGTCGAGAGTCTGTTCCAGGAATTGGGCTCTTTGATTGGAAGCCGGGTGCGTCGTGTCACCTGCGGAGTTCAAGCGGTTAAGATAATTGATGGCCGCCAGTATCACTCTCAGGCCATGCTCGGTTTTCTGAGCGATCCAGTGATTGAGCGAGTACACGTCAGCATCGATTTCATTACGATATTGAGTGGGTATCGCGGTGCCTGGGTTATTTACGGTATCGGTCGGCGCCAAACCGGCGATATGCCCCAATCGAAGATGTCCGATTTCATGCATGAAAACAAATTGGGATACCAGTGAGCCACCTTCGCCAACGTCCGACGCAATATAAAGGACGATGGGCTCACCCGGGGTTGCACCCAGCACGTTGCTGCACATGGGGTCAGCTTGATTGTAGGTGGTCGCGAACATGTAATAACCTTTGTGGGCATGGGGGGCTCTGTTTCGGTTGATCACGATTGTTTTTATTCCGTTCGTGACCACGGGGAGGGAGATCAACGTCTGCCTCCAGTCCACTCCATTCCAGTCTTCAGGCAGCGCCATAGCGAGTTCCTTTTCTTTGGTCATTCCAAGTGGGAAATGGCAAAGGACTTATTCCAACACCCACTCCGCCAACTTCCCTGTCACTTGCGTCATCAACACATTCTCGACGTCCCGTGCCCCCGCCGCGCTGCATTTGGCCAACACAGCCTTGACGATTCCGGCATCGAACTCGAACTGCTTGCCCGTCGCAGCCTTGTAGCGCCCGCGCAGTTTTTCCAGCTTCGCCAGCACGATCCCCTCCAGTGTCGCTTCATCCAGCGGCCGGTATGCCACCACGGTCATGCGCGCCAAAAACGCCGGGCGGAATGCTTGCAGCAGCACCTTGTGCAAGGCTTCGTTGAAGGCGTCGCTGCCCAGTTGCGCGGCGGGCGTATCCAGCAATAGCTCGGCGCCGACGTTGCTGGTGGCGAGCATCACGGTGTTCTTGAAGTCCACCACCAGGCCGGTGCCATCTTCCATCAGGCCTTTGTCGAAGACGTTGTAGAAGGCTTCGAGCACATCCGGGTGGGCTTTTTCGATTTCATCCAGCAGCACCACCGAATAGGGTTTGCGCCGCACCGCTTCGGTGAGCACGCCGCCGCTGCCGTAGCCGACGTAGCCGGGTGGGGCGCCTTTGAGTTGGCTGACGGTGTGGGCTTCCTGGTACTCCGAGAGGTTGATGCTGATCAGGTTGCGTTCACCTCCGTACAAGGCGTCGGCCAGGGCGTAGGCGGTTTCGGTCTTGCCCACGCCGGTGGGGCCCACCAGCAGGAATACGCCGACCGGTTTCTGTGGGTCGGTGAGGCCGGCGCGGTAGGCTTGCAGGCGTTGGGCGATGGTGTTCAACGCGGTGCTCTGGCCCATGACCCGCTGGCCCATGCGCTGGCCGAGGGTGCGCACGGCGTGGGCTTCGTCGGCGAGCATCTTGCCCACCGGGATGCCGGTCCAGCCGGCGATCACGGCGGCGACGGTCTTGCTGTCCACCTGTTCGGGCACCAGCGGATCGTCCTGGCGAATGGCATCCAGGCCAGCTTCCAGGCGCAGCAGTTCGGCGGCCAGGTGGTCGATGCGGTTATCGATCTCGGTGTCGGCTTTTTCACTGTCGGCGCGTTCGCTCAGGGCAAGCAGTTCGCGCCGGGTGTCGAGCAGTTCGCGCACGGCTTCGCGCTCTTCGCCCCAGCGAGTTTCCAGCTCGCGGATGGCCTGCACATTGCTGGTCGATTCGTCTTCGAGCAGAGTGATGCGCTCGCGGTGATCGAGCCCGGTGGCCTGTTCCCGGCGCAGGCGTTCGACCTCGTCCTTGAGGCTGTTCTGCCGATGGCGCAGGCTTTCCAACGGCGGCGGCACGTCGTGCTGGCCGAGGGCGACCCGGGCGCAGGCGGTGTCGAGCACGCTGATGGCTTTGTCCGGCAACTGTCGCCCGGAGATGTAGCGGTGGGACAGCTTCACCGCCTCGTGGATGGCCGCGTCCAGCACCTGCACGCCGTGGTGCTGTTCCAGTTTGCTCGCCACGCCGCGGAGCATTTCCACCGCGGTAAGTTCGTCCGGTTCTTCGACCTGCACCAGTTGGAAGCGGCGGGCCAGGGCCGGGTCTTTCTCGAAATATTTTTTGTACTCCAGCCAGGTGGTGGCGGCCAGGGTGCGCAGTTCGCCCCGGGCCAGGGCCGGCTTGAGCAGGTTGGCCGCGTCGCTGCCGCCTTCCGCGCCGCCGGCACCGATCAGCGTATGGGCTTCGTCGATGAACAGGATGATCGGTTTTTCGGCACTGCGTACCGCGTCGATCACGCCTTTGAGGCGTTGTTCGAATTCACCTTTGACACCGGCACCGGCCTGCAACAGGCCCAGGTCGAGGACACGCAGGGTGACTTCCTGCAACGACGGCGGCACATCCCCGGCGGCGATACGCAGGGCCAGGCCTTCCACCACTGCGGTCTTGCCGACGCCTGGTGCGCCCACCAGGATCGGGTTGTTCTGCCGGCGCCGGAGCAGAATGTCGATGCACTGGCGGATCTCGCCGTCGCGGCCGACGATGGGGTCGATGCGCCCGGCCCGGGCGTCGGCGGTCAGGTCCTGGGTGTACTGGTCCAGCACCGGGTCCTGTTTCTGTGGCACCTCGCCGGGTTTGGCCGGGCGCACGCCACCGGCATGCTCGCGGGAGCTTTCGGTCCATTCCAATAGGTGGGCGCGCAGGGCGTCGCGAGGAATGCGCAGCAACGACGAGGCGCTGTTGAGCAGCAGGCTGCGGCGCTCATCGCGGTCCAGCAGCGCCAGCAGCAACAGCCCGGAGCGGATGCTGTCCAGGCCCAGCACGCTGGCCTGGACCACGGCGTCTTCCAGCAGGCCGATGGTTTGTGCCGACAGGGCGGGTGTGCGGGTGCTGCCGGATTTGAACAGGTCCAGGGCCTTGTTGGTTTCCGTCGCCACCGCGTCACGCTCCAGACCGAATCGTGGCAGCAGGCAGGCAAAATCACCGCCCTCGATGTCGAGCAACTCCAACAGCAGGTGTTCGATTTCCACGTAATGATGGCTGCGCTGCATGCAACGTTGCGCGGCCCGTTCCAGGGCGCGGCGGTTGTCCGGGTTGAGGCGTCCGATCAGGCTGGCCAGTTCCATTTCAGGCAATCTCCGGCTGACGAAGGCGGGTTTCGATCCGTTGCACGGCGAGGGTCGGCTGGCGTTGCAGGCCGCCGTTCCAGTTCAGCCGTGGCGCTGCCTGGCGGTCCAGTTGCAGTGGGCCGGCGCCACGGGTCAGCAACACCAGGGTGCAATCCAGGTCGGGGCCGAAGTACAGGGCGTAGAGACTGGCGAGCAGCGCATGGGCTTCGCCGTTGGGCAGCAGTGCGCTGGCCTGGCCCGTGGTCAGCGGGCCGAGGGTCAGGCGCACGCCGGCATGTTCGTCCCAGACGTGGGTGCCGGTCACCGCGTTGCGGCCCAGGCACAGGTTGCGCCCGCCCGGTTGCAAGCGGCTGCGGCTGGCTGGCGGGATTTCACGCCAGCCACCTTCGTAGGCGGTCAGCTCCACGGGCAGCCCGAACTGTTCACGGACAATCGCCGCGAACCCATCCAGGGAGCGCCGGCCATCGGCGTACAGCGCGGTGCAGGCCAGTACCGCCGAGTCGGGGGCGGCCTGGCGTTCCTGCAAGGCCTTGGGCAGCAAGCCGGTCAACGCCCGCAGTTGCGCGTGTACGGCGGACGCGCCTGGGGCGGTAAAACCCACGGCGATGCGATGTTTGCGCATCACCTTGTAAAGCAGGCTGAGCAGGCGATGCTGGAACAGGTCGAGGAATTCCGCTGGGGCGTGGTCCTTCGCCCGTGCCCGTTGTTGCAGCCATTCCTGGTAGGCGTAGGGCAACGGGCCGTCGGGGCCGCCGAGGCCGAAGATCGGCGTGGTCAGGGTTGGCGGCAGGCCGGGTTCCTGGCTCAGGCTCTCGACTTCACTGGCGGCGAACAACGGCGTCAAGGGCCCGCGCAGACGCAAGGCTTCGGCGTGCGGCGCGGTGCCGCTGCCCAAGGGCTCGGCCTGGGGATGTTCACGTTCGAGCAGCAGCAAGGCCTGGAGCCATTCGAAGCGTTGCGGGTCGCGGCGCAGGCGCTGGCTCAGGTTCAGAGCACCAGGGGTTTGCCGGCTTGGGGTTGCCATGTCTTCACCTCCTTGTCGGACTGGACCAGCACGGTGCGCACGAAGCGATTGGCGGTGGCGTAAAGGGAAAAGAATTGCGCCAGCACCCCGGAGAACAGCACGGCGCTGCTACCGACGAAGTATTGCGGGTCCAGTTGCAGGCGCACCTCCAGCCCGTTGCGCCAGCCGCGCCAGGCGTCTTCGCCGACATGGGCGATGACCCGGTCGCAGCCCAGCCCCGATACCCCTTCGATCTGGCGATGGGCGCTGGCCTCGTCCCGCAGGTTGTGCAGTTGGAGAATCTCGCGCAGGGCGTCCAATGCCTGGGGGCCTTCGACCAGCGACAAATGGTTGAGGGTCAATTGCGACACCAGCCGCCAGCGCGATTCGCCGTCCAGGCGCGGCAGGCTTTGCGGGCTGGGTGGGTTGCGCAGGCGTGCCCAGGCCACCGGCCCCGGGCGCTCGAAACCCAACGGGGTGCCGGCCGGCAGGCTCTGGGCCAGATGGCGGTTGGTGCACAGCAGTTCGGCGGTGAGGCTGTAGTCGCGGGTATCGGCCAGCGGGTCGAACTGGGTGTCCACCAGGCTGACCATCAAGTCGGTGCCCAATCGATTCGGGCTCATGCCACTGACCCGACGCGCATGCCAATAACAGGTTTGGTCGCTGCCATGCTGGCTGCCGTAATAGGCCGGCACTTTGCGCACGCCCTGGCTGGACATGGCGCGCATGCCACGGATGCTGTGGATCTCGACGCTGTTTTCCCGATGACTGTCGGCCACCAACCGGTACTCGCTGCGAGTGCCATCCGGGCGCAGCGGCTCGGAAGTCCTGGGGAACAGGTTGATCACCGGCGTGCAGCCCAGGGCGATGTCGCTGGCCTGGAGCGGCAGGCGGCTGGTGGGAGGGCGGTCGAAAACGATGTACAGGTACAAGGACGGGCCGTCGCTGGTGGCGCCGGCCAGTGGCAGATCGAAGAAGCCGAATTTATCCGGGAAGGCAAAGTACTCGGCCAGCAGACGCATGCCCGGATGCACACCGTCTTCATCCGGCAGCAAGACCTGGTCACTGGCGAAGCCGACGATCTGTGGCAAGCCTGTCAGCGACTCCGGCACGCTGCCCGGCGCACCGGCCAGGACCTCGATGGCGTGCGCGCCCAGCAGGTCATACAGCCCGGCGTTGATGATCGGTGACGCCGCCAGGTGTACCCGCAGCGAGTCGATTCCCAGCGTCGACCACTGGCTTTCGCCCAGGCACCGCAGCTCCAGGCGCAAGGCCGAGCGGGCCCGGACCACTCCGGTCAGCGCCTGGGCTTCGTCGCTGCCCAGCAGCAATGCCTCGCTGATTTCCACCGGCCACAAATGCACGGCGGCGGTGGTCCGAAAATGAATGCTCTGGCCTGTGTCCGTGGTGACGAACAACGGTGTGTCGCGGGGCAGCGGGTAGCCCTCGTTCAAGTTGCCTTTGCTGGGGTCGGGTTCGAACTGCACGATGGCGCACGAAGGCAAAGGGCGCATGGCCAACGGGTAAAGCTGTTCGAGCAGGGCATCGCTGAATTCGGCGTAGTCGTCGTCCAGCCGGCGTTGCAAGCGGGCGGCCAACAGCGCGAAACCTTCGAGCAGGCGCTCGACATGCGGGTCGGGGCACTCTCCGGGGGACAACTCCAGGCGCCGGGCGACCTTGGGGTAGCGCTCGGCGAACAGACTCCCGGCATGCCGCAACCAGGTCAGTTCGCGTTGGTAATAGTCCAACAGTTGCGGGTCAATCGAGTCGCTCATGTCGTACCTCAAGGCCGTCGCCGGCGTGCTCGATGACAAAGGCCACGGGCCATGCGTGCAGGTCGCCGCGCAGCTCACCCAACAGCCGTATGCACAGTTGCTGCGGATGGCCCGGCACCGGGCAGACCTCGACCTCGCCCAGGCGCAGGCGAGGTTCGAAGTGGGTGATGGCCTGGCGGATTTCCCGGGTCAGTTGACGCCGGTCATCGCTGCGCTGCTGTTGCAGCGCGGTCCAGTCGGCGATGCCGTAGTCCAGGATGCTCGGCGGTTCGGTCAGCGCCCGTGGGCCGCGTCGGGTATTGAACAGGCGTGACAGTTCGGCATGCACCGAGTCTTGCAACGCCTGCCGGTCGAACGCCCGCCCGGTATCGTTCGCCGGGCTGGCCAGGCGTTCGAACAGGGGCGGGCGCAGCCCGAAGCCAGCCATGGGCGCGGTTTCCCTACTTGGTCATTTTGTTGGCGGCCAGGTCCCAGGTCGTGCCCGCCGTGCCTTCCTTGGTGCCGTCGTCTTTCTGCGCGGTGAGCTCCCATTTGATCTTGGTGAAGTTCAGCGACAGGGTTTCCACCGGTTTGCCGCCGGTGCCGCCGCTGACACTGACGTTGGACAGCACGACGTTGGTCAGGGTGTAGATGATGAACGGCATGAGTTTGCCGCTGCCCTCGGCGGCATTGCGGCCAACGGTGATGACGGCTTGCGGGATCGGCTTGCCGGCGCAGCAATACTCATTGAGGGTGGGGGTGGAGCTGTCGACGAATTTGGTCAGGGTGAACTCGCCGATGTGGGGTCGGCCGGAGGTGCGCTCCGAGTTGCTGACGTCGTTGGTGACTTGCATCGCCACGTTGTGGCTGTAGGACATGACCTCGATCTTGTCCGTGAAACCCTCCAGCAGGCTGTCGCCCTTGATGTCGCCGCCGAGGTCGAGAATGATTGCATCCATTGTGTGGAACTCCTGAAGAAGACGAATGAGGTAGTGCCCGGTACCTGTAGGAGCTGCCGAAGGCTGCGATCCTTTGATCTTTCGCTTGGGACTCAAGCGTCCTTGGAAAGATCGCAGCCTCGTTGCACTCGTCAGCTCCTACAGTCAGCTCCTGCAGTGGGCAGTGGGAGCTTGCTCCCTCGCCAAGGGCGGTCAGGCAGCTACCGGTGGCGGCAGGGTCGCCACCAGGCGGATCGAGGCGGTCAGCTCCTCCAGCTGGAAGTGCGGCCGCAGGAACACCGTGGCCTTGTAGGCCCCTGGCTTGCCGGCCACTTCCGTCACGTCCACCCGTGCTTCGCGCAACGGGTACTGCGCCTTGATCTCTTGCGGCGCGTTGTCGTTGATCAGCACGTAGTCGGCGATCCAGTTGTTGAGGTAGGTCTGCACGTTGTCGCGGGTCATGAAACTGCCGACCTTGTCACGCATGATCACCTTCAGGTAATGGGCGAAGCGCGAGGCCGCGAGCACGTATGGCAACATCGCCGAGATCCGCGCGTTGGCGTTGGCCTCGTTGGTGTTGTAGGCCTTGGCCTTGTTGGTGGTCTGGCCGCCGAAGAACACCGCCACGTCGCTGTTTTTCTTGTGGCACAGGGAGATGAAGCCCAGGTCGTTGAGTTCCTTTTCACGGCGGTCGGTGATTGCCACTTCGGTCGGGCATTTGAGCGACAGATCCCCGGAACTGGTGCGGAACGTATGGGCCGGCAGGCCTTCGACCGCGCCACCGCCCTCGGCCCCGCGAATGGCTGCGCACCAGCCATATTTGGCGAAGGCTTCGGTGATGCGTTGCGCCAGGGTCCAGGCGGCGTTGCCCCACAGGTATTTGCTGTGGTCGGTGCCGTTGACGTCTTCGACGTAGTTGATGCCTTCCACCGGCAGCGTGTCCGGGCCGTATGGCAGGCGCAGCAGGAAGTGCGGCAGCACCAGGGATACGTAGCGCGAGTCTTCGCTTTCACGGAAGGCGCGCCACTTGATCAGCTCCTGGCTTTCGAAAATCTTCGACAGGTCCCTGGGGATCGCCAGTTCGGTGAAGCTGGTCATGTCGAACAACCGCGGGCTGGCCGCGGCAATGAACGGGGCATGTGCGGCGGCGGCGACGTTCGAGAGTTTTTCCAGCAGGCCGATGTCCTGGGGATGCCGGCCAAAGGTGTAGTCGCCCACCAGCAGACTGAACGGGTGCCCGCCGAAGGTGCCGTATTCTTCCTCGTAGATTTTCTTGAACAGCGCGCTCTGGTCGAATTCGACGGCTTTTTCCAGATCGTTCTGCAGTTCTTTCTGGGTGACGTTGAGCAGGCGCAATTTGAGCCGGGTGCTGGTCTCGGTGTTCTGCACCAGCAGGTGCAGGCCGCGCCAGGAGGCTTCGAGTTTCTGCAGGTCGGGGTGGTGCAGCACTTCGTTTAGCTGGGCGCTGATCAACTGGTCGATCTGGCTGATGCGGTCGTTGATCATCGCCACGGTGTCCTTGTCGATGGCCATGCCTTCGTCGAGGACCTGGGTGGCGAATTCGGCCAGCATGTCGCGGGCGTAATCTTGCTGGCTGTCGTCGTGGGCCATGCGGCCTTCGGCGATGATCTTGTCCAGTAGGGACAGGGTCTGGGTCGTGCTCTCGCTGGTTTGAGCGCTGGATGAAGCAGGCATGGCGTTATCTCCCTTGAATGATGCGCGCGATCAGGCCTGTGGTTCGGCCGGGGCAGGGTCATCGTTGGCGGCCACGGCGGGCAGCTCCGGCGGTACGTCCTGGGGTCGCGCCGACTTGATTTCCTGCAGGCCCTCGGTGTTGGCGATCACGTCGCGCAGCAGCTTGTCCAGGTCGTCGTTGCCATCGAGTTTGGTCAACAGGTCCCGCAGGCGTTGGCGCGCTTCGAACAACCGACGCAGCGGCGTGACCTGCTCCACGACCTTGACCGGGTCGAAGTCGTCGATGTGACGGAAGTTGAGTTCGATGTTGAGCTTGCTGTCGTCGCCGCTGAGGGTGTTGTTCACCTGGAGCGTGGCGCGGGGGGAGATGGAGGCGAGTACCTCGTTGAAATTATCCCGATCGATTTCGGTAAAGCGCCGCTCATTGAGCTTGGGCAGCGGGTCCAGTGGCTTGCCTGAGAGGTCGGCCAGAATGCCGACCACCAGTGGCAATTCTTTTTTCTCGATGGCGTTGCCGATCTCCACGTCATAGGTGATCTGGACGCGGGGAGGACGGACTCTGTCGAGCTTGTGCTGGGTACTTTCTGCCATGGCGGCCGACTCCGATGCATGTGTGGGCGCAATGCATCGGGAGTCCCGCTCATCGCATTCCCTTGCTGATCCACAGGTTGCAAATGGACGGCAGAAAACCTGTCATTCCCTTGACGAACCTGGCGCATTCGACCGTGTGGGTCGAACTACCCAAGACGCTAGAACAGGTCTATAAAAAAGCAAGCAAAAACAATTTTTGACCGCTGAGAAAAGGAAGATTCATTTTGCGTGGGTTTTTTTTCGGATTTTTTTTGAGCCTGGCACTCACCGGTTGCTCGCTTTTTGCCCCCGGCGTCGACCTGGGCAGCCTGACCCTGGACGTCGCGCCGCGTGCCAATGACGACACGCCGATCGCCGTGGACTTCATCGCGGTGAACGACCCGGACCTGCTCAAGCAGCTGTCGGGCATCACCGCCAGCCAGTGGTTCGCCGAGCGCGAACAGTTTCAGCGCGACTATCGTCAACTCATGTCGGTGTGGGGGCTGGAGCTGGTTCCGGGGCAATTCATCGACCGCCAACCCTTCCCGCTGGAGGGGCGGCGCGCCGCTGGACTTTTGGTCTTCGCCAGCTATAACACTCCCGGAGCCCACCGGCTTCGGCTGGACGATCAGCGCGAGGCCTGGCTGAAGTTCGACAGTCGCGAGATGACCCTCGTGAATGACGGGGCTCGATGACAGCCAGCCTTGAGTGACCGCGGGCCGCCATGCGCGGCGACATTGGGATGTCGAAGGGAGTCGTATGAGTCTGTTACCTGACGCGGTGTGCTGGCATGAGGGGATGCAATTGCTGCCCCAGCATTTTCAATTGCAAGGGCTGCGCGCCGAGGCGCTGGCCGCGTATTTTGCCGGGGCCTGCAATCCTTGGTTCTGGGGTGTCAGCCAGTTGGAAGTCGATCCTTCGGCCCTCAGCGCCGGCCAGGTGCGGCTGCTGCAACTGCAAGGCACCTTGCCGGACGGCTTGCCGGTCAACCTGCAGGCCGGTGTCGGGCCGACCCTGGAGCTGGACATCGGCGAGGCGATCGACAAGACCGACGACGCCACTGTGACTGTGTACCTGGCCGTCAGCCCACTGTGGCGCGCCGGGCAATTGGTGCCGCTCAAGGGGCGCCTGCAATCGGTGGTCGGCGAGGCGTTGCCGGACCTCACCAGCGGTTCATTTCCCGAGTCGATCACCGTCTGGCGACCCAACCCGAGGTTGTGTACGCAACTGAGCAAGGCCGATTCGATCTGCCTGCCGCTGTTGCGCATCCGCAAGGAGGGCGGTGGCTTCTGGCGCGTGCCCTACACCCCGCCGACACCGATCCTGTTGCCGGAGTCGGCCCTCGGTCGACGGGTCGCCGGAGTGTGCGCCCGGGCCCGGGAGAAGTGCATGTTTCTCGCCGGTCGCTTGCGCCAGGCCCAGGCGGCCGGCAACCAGGACGATGCCGTGGAGATCCGCCGGCAATTGACCGCCTTGTGGGCGCGCTTGCCGGAAGTCGAGGGCGCGCTGAACACCCAGGTGGCGACGCCCCAGGCGCTCTACGGTTTGCTGCTGGGGTTGGCCGGGAGCTGGTCGGCCCTCGATCCACTGGCGGGCGTCCCGGCCTTCGCACCGCTGGATTTTCTCGAATTGCAGCGCGGCTACGAGCCGTTGCTCGACTGGCTGGAAACCACCCTGGAACTGGTTCGTGCCGGCTATCGCAGCCTGGCCTTCGAACGCAATGAGCAGGTCTTCTCGATCCAGTTGCCTGACGACCAACCGGACCAACGCCTGGTGATCGGCCTGCGCATGCCCAACGGCGCCAGCGAGCAGGCGGCGGGCGAGTGGTTGCGCGGGGCGATCATCGCGTCGGCGCGGCATATCCCGCTGCTGAGCCGACAGCGCATGAGCGGTCTGCCTCACCAGGCCATGAGCCGCAACGAACAGGTGGCCTACAGCGTGGGCGACGACACCCGTTTGTTTGTGGTGGCGGCCAGCGGGCAATGGTTCGACGCGCAATTGCCGCTGCACATCGTGGCGCCGGCCTCGGCCCAGGCCAGCAGCCCGTGGCAAGTGGTGTTGTTCGTGGCGCAAGCCAGTGAAAGTGCCTGATCGCAAAAGGGGAGTCGTATGCCTGATGGAAGTGGCGGGGCGGTTCGGAGTCTGCATGAGGCGCCGCTGAGCAGCGCTTTTCGCCAGGCCTGGCTGAAGTGGTCCCAGGAATGGCAAGACTTGCCCAAGGACAGCGACCCTGCGGCATTGGTCAATCGGGTGGTGGAGTTTTCCGGGCGCAGCGCCCAGCGTCTGTGGCGGGTGGCCTTCGCCACCGTCGGCGATGCCGCTACCGAGCAGGTCAAGTCGCTGGTCTATGCCTTCGTGGCGCTGGTGGACGAAACCTTGCTGTTCAGCCCCTGGCCCGGACAACTGGCCTGGCAGCAGCACCCCCTCGAATCACGCATGTATGCCAGTCGCCAGGCCGGCGAGCGCTTGCCGGCGGCGATCAAGAAACTGCTGGACGAGCAGATGCCCGGCACCCGGGACCTGGCGAATGTCTACCTGCAATGCCTGATCCTCGGGTTCCAGGGCCGGTTGCGCGGCGAGCCTGGCCAGGTTCAGCATGAGAAATGGCGCCTGGCGTTGTTCACGTTTGCCTGGCAGCACGAACCCGATTATGTCGATGTCAGCCAGCGCCTGGCGCTGTCTTCGGCGACGCCGCCAGTGCGCATGCCGGTGCAGCAATCACTGCCGGACGGCTTTCGCCTGGGGCTGGCGATCCTGGCGATGGTGTTGTTGTTGACCGGGCTGGGGCAGGTGTTCTGGCGTGACATTCGTTTGGAGCTCGAACCGGTGCTGCAACTGAACGAGTCGGTGGTTCAGGAGCAGGACTCATGAGCACCCTGAGTATCGTTGCCCTGGTGGTGCTCGCCATCGTCGTGGTGCTGTTGATCGCGGCCCTGATCTGGTGGCTGCGGACCCAAGGCGGAGCGGCGATCCGCAGTTTCTATGGGGCGGTGCGCCGCATGGAACAGGAGCAGGGCACCCGGGACCGCTATCAGATGCCTTGGCTGATGATGCTCGGTAACGAAAGCGACGGCGCCCAACTGTGCGCCCAGTGGCGCTTGCAACCGACCGACAAGGCCGCCTGGTTCGGGCGCTGGTTTTCCGATGCCGAGGGCTCGGTGCTGGTGGTGCCCCAGGCGTTGTTCCTGCCCGATGAAGGCATGAACCGGCAACGGGGTAATTGGTGGCGCCTGTTGGGGCTGATGTTGCGCTTGCGCAGCAAGCGACCATTGGATGCGGTGATCTGGACGGTGCCGTTCAGCACCCTCGATGACATCGAACACACCACCGAACTGAGCCTCAAGGTCCGGCGGTGCTTTATCGACCTGTTGCAACGATTCGGCCTCAGCCTGCCGGTGTACGTGGTGATCACCGGGATGGAAGAGCTGCCCGGGGTCCAGGAACTGGTCAGCGCGCTGCCCGCCGAGGCGCGTGAATCGATGCTGGGCTGGTCCTCGCCCTATTTGCCGGATGCGGCCTGGCAGTCGCAGTGGAGTGACCAGGCCCTGGACCAGGTCAACGCGGCGCTGTCGCAATCGATCATCGAGATCGGTGCGCTGTCGGGGCAATTGGGCAGCGATCTGTATGGGTTGCCGGAGCGCTTCGAAGGCTTGCGACGGGCCTTGCAGATCCTGTTGGAGCCGGTGTTCCAGGGCAATGCCCAAGGCGAAGCGCCGCGTTGTCGCGGGGTGTATTTCACTGCCAGCCAGGCGCCGGCTGTCAGCGGTGATGGTTTGACCGCCGCCGACAGTGCCCAGCGGCAAACCGTGTTCGCCCGTCAATTGTGGTCACGACGGCTGGTGGCCGAGCGTGGCCTGGCCCAGCCCGTGCCGCGGCTGTTGCGCCTGCGCCAGCGCGGGCATCGGCTGGTCGGAGCGGTGGCGTTGGTGGTGGGCCTGGTCTGGTTGGGTGGCATGGTCTGGGGCTGGCACGATTCGGTGGAAGAAGCCGAAGGGCTGTCGCGGTTGATCCTCAGCACCCATAAGAATCACCTCGTGGTCGATCCTGACGAACCGCAGCTGGAACCGACCCGGCACAACGTGCAGAACTATTGGAACATGTTGGAAAAGGCCCCGCGCTGGCGCTTTGTCTCGGTGGTCTTTCCCACTTCGTGGTTCTCTTCCGTGGACACGCAGCTGGAGAATGGGTTGCGCCTGACTGCTCGGCACCATTGGATATTGCCTCTGCGGGACCTGCTCAATTCAGACCTGGAACAGCTCAAATCCATCCGCAACACCGAGCGGCGGGGCAATGTGGAAAACGAAGATCCGGCGCAATGGCAGAGCTACGTGAAGGCCAAGGCGCTGGTGGACCTGGCGGTACGCCTTGAACAGCACAACCAGATGTTCAGCCAGGTGGTGAACGATCCCAAGGCACCGCTGGACGAACTGGTGCAACTGAGCAACACCGCCTTGTCCCTGGGGCTCAACACCGGCACCTTGAGCCGGCCCCGGTTCTATAACCGGGTGCTGTTCGATGCCCAGAACAGCGATTTGAAAGGGCTGGACCTGAACGCCGCGCGCCCGGTGATCTCCGATAACTTCACCGGCCTGATGCAGCGCTGGTTGGACCATTACTTCCTGGCGGACAACTTCGTGCGCCAGGCCGGCTACCTCAAACTGCACCTGCAACGGCTGGAGGCCGGCGGCGGCAACTCCTTGAGCGAACTCGAAGACCTGATGGCGCTGATCGACGATTTGCAGACCCTGGTCAGCCTGACCAACTCGGCCTGGGGGCGGGGCAAGGGCCAGGACCTGGTCCCCGGCTACAGCCAGATGCTGGACAAGGTCAGCCACAGCACTTTGCTGGGACCGGATATCGAGCAGGACCTGGAGAGCCAGGCGGCGAAGTTGCAGCAGAGCTTTCGTGACCAATGGATCGTCCAGACCGGCTCCCGGGACAATCTGCTGGTGCAACAGGGCAGTGGCCTTCTGGTCTTGCAAGACCATGTCACGGCGCTGGACGGTGCAGTGCAGGCTTTGTTCAAGCGTGATTTCGTGGCGCTGGCCATGCAGAAGGATCCGTCGGGCAACAACCCCGATTCGATGGGCCAGGGCGATGGCAGCGATGATTTCAGCGTCGCGCTGAACTACTTCGCCAGCTACAAGAGCTATGCCAATGAAGAAATGCCGCGCATTCCGCCGGATTACCGTGACGCGCTGATGCAGGCCGCTGAAGGTGCCGCGGCCCGGGCCATGTGGTTGAGCCTGGATGAAAGCGACGAGGCGTTGCCCGGCATGGGCTTCAATGTGCAAACGACCCAGGCCGTAGCGCTGCAAAAGGCCTTTATGGACGTGCACCGTGGCGACCTGGCGATCCGTTTCCAACGTCTGCTCAATCGCCGGGCATTGGCGCAGCTCAAGAGTGGCCTGGACGAAATCGATGCCCAGCCGCTGTTCAGCCAGCGGGCCGATGTCCAGCGTTGGGATGGCTCGAAAAACTTCGGCTTGCAACTCTACGGTGCCAGCGATCCACAAGACCTGAAGCTGAACCTGGCCCAGCAATTCGGCGCGATGCTGCAGATCGCCGAGCAGCGAATGCCCGCGCTGGAATGGTTGATTGTCCAGCAGGACAACCTGTCGGCCCTGGAGCACGACCAGGTGGCACGCTTCATGGCCCTCAACGATGAATTGCTCAAGTACAAGAACCAGAACCCGGCCAGCTCGGCGGCTCAGCTGGAACAATTGGTGAGTCGGGACTTTATCGCCATGGACACCACCTCCTGCGCGCAGATCTTGCAGACCTCCAGCCTGCCCGGTGGTCGCGGTGACCTGGCCCTGCGCACGGTCGCGTTGCAGCAGGGCGCCCTGCAACGGTGCCTGTACCTGCAACAGAGCCAGGCGGCGACGGCCTGGAATGACGTGGCCAACTATTTCAATCAATACCTGGCCGGGCGCTTTCCGTTTTCTCAGGATGTGCGGGCCAGCGATGCCGACCCGGCGCGGGTCCAGCGTTTGCTGGAACTGATTGACACACGCCTGCCCCTGGCCCAGGCCGGACTGACGCTGAGCCAGACGCCGGAGCGGCTGGCGGCCGAGGATTTCCTCAACCGTTTGAAACAGGCCGGTACTTGGCTCGGGCCGCTGTTCGTGCGGGACAAGAGTGGCATTCTTGGGGTGGAAATGGACGTGCGCTGGCGTACCGATCGCGATGAGGAGCGCGGCGCCGACCAGGTGATCGCCTGGAGCCTGGACGCCGGCAACCAACAGATCAGCTACCCCGGCGGCGGCCAGCAGAACCTGCGCTGGATGGTCGGCCAGCCCGTACGCCTGACCTTGCGCTGGGCCCGTAACGGTTATCAGCGTCCGGCCAACGACCCGCTGCAACCGAACCTGGTGGTGCGCGACCTGGAGGCCGGTTGGGAGTACCAGGGGCCCTGGTCGTTGCTGCGCCTGATGCGCTCGCTGGTGTCGGTCCAGCGCCAGCCAAATGTCGACTACACCGATTTTCCCCTGGCCCTGCAACTGCCGGTGACCGCCCAGACCCAGGCCAGCACGGCGCAGCAAACGTTGATGTTCATGCGCCTGTCGTTGATGAGCCAGGGCTCCAAGCTGCCTTTGTCGATCCCACCGCTGCCGACGCGGGCGCCCCGTTCACCTTTCATGGCGACCGCATCGAGCCCCGCCATCGCCACCCGTGAGGAGGGCCTGTGAGCTTGCCGATATCGCCTTTGCCTGAGCTGGTCAGCCAGTTGCTCGAGCCGATCAGCGCCGAATCGCCCTGTGGCCCGGACCTGCGCTACGAACCGGAATACGACCAGTTGCGCGAATTGCGCCGGGAAGACGACACCAGCCTGCCCACCGGCGTGTGGCAGTCTTCGATCAAGCGCGCCCTGTGGCCAGACCTGGAACGGCTTGCGACCACGTTGCTGCTTGAGCGCAGCAAGGACCTGATGATCAGCGCCTGGCTGGGGGAGGCCTGGCTGCATATGGCCGGGCTGGAGGGGTTGCCGGGTAGCCTGGCGCTGGTGGCGGGGCTGTGTGAGCGCTATCCGGAGCAGTTGCACCCCCAGGCCGAGGACGGGGACCAGTCGTGGCGGGTGATCCCGCTGGAGTGGCTGGCCCGGCGCTACAGCGAAGTGCTGCTGACGCGGGTGCCGTTGTTCGACGGCCGGGAGCAGGCCTTCGCCGCTTTCTCCCTGGACGACTGGCAACGCTTGCAGCGCCAGCAAGTGTTGGTCAACGACAGCAAGAACGCCAAGGCCTCGGCCGAAGCGGCGCGCAACGATCAAAAGAAACTCGGCGAACTGATTCGCAACACACCCTTGTCGTTCTGGTTGCACCGCCAAGGCAGCCTGATGTTGAGCCTGCAACACCTGCAACGGCTCGAAGCCTGGAGCGACGCTTACCTGGGCAACCTGGCCCCGGGCTACAAATCCCTGCAGGACGTGATGCAGGCCTTGCTGACACTGGTAGAGGAGTTCATCGCGATGCACCCACAGCAACCCACCGTCGCGCCGGTGCAAACGTCCCCGGCGTCCACGACGTCGACGTCCCAGCCGCAGGCGGCTCCAGCCCAGGTCTTCCAGGAACCGGCCAATCGTGAAGAGGCCTACCGACAGCTACTGGTCATCGCCGGTTACCTGGCCCGTACCGAACCCCACAGCCCGGTGCCCTACCTGATCCGACGCGGCGTGGAGTGGGGCAACAAGCCGTTGAGTGAGTTGCTGGGGGAACTGATCAGTGCCGATGCCGAGTCCCGGCGCTTGTGGACGTTATTGGGCGTTCTCTAACGCTCCTCGTCGGGCCACGGCACTGGCGTCAACACCGGTTTGCCGGAAAAGAACGCGGTCAGGTTCTGGCCCACCAGCTCTACCATTGCGCGGGTCGCTTCCGGCGACAGGCCGGCCACGTGGGGAGTGAGGACGACGTTGGGCAGGTTTTTCAGCGCCTGCGGCACCTCGGGCTCGTGATCGAACACATCCAGGGCCGCTCCGGCGATTCGCCGGTGCTCCAGGGCGCTGATCAGATCGGCGGTGGCAACCACGCTGGCCCTGGCGACGTTCACCAGAAACCCTTTTGGGCCGAGCGCATCGAGGGTCTGCTTGTTGATCAATTGCCGGGTATCCAGGCCGCCTGGCGTGGCGACGATCAGGAAGTCCGAAACCCGTGCCAGTTCAGTGGGAGTGGCGCAGAAGGTGTAGGGCACGTCATTGCGCACCCGGCGATTGTGATAGCTGATACTCATGTCAAAGCCCAGGGCGGCCCGTTTGGCGATCGCCATGCCCACCGCGCCAAGGCCCAACACGCCCAGCCGCTTACCCGCCAGGGAAGGACGCGCAACCCTTGGCCATTCGCCCCGGCGCAGGGCGGCATCGGAATGGGGTATGTCGCGCACCAACGCCAGCAACAGCGCCATGGCATGGTCAGCCACCGACGACGCGTTGACCCCGGCGCCGTTGGTGACCACGATGCCCCGATGGCGCGCGGCCTGCAGGTCGACTTGTTCGTAACCGGCACCGATCACGCAGATGATTTTCAGGTTGGGCAGGGCGGCGATCTCTTCCTCCGTCAGGCCCAGGGGGCCGCGGGTCAGCACTGCGCTGAAGCGTTCACCGTGTTCGAAAATCGCCGTCTTGCGTTCGGCAGGCGTGGGCGCCAATTCCAGGTGGTAACCCTGCTTCTCGAGGATCGGCAGGTAATCATTGACGGTTTCAACCAGTACCAGAACGGTTGCGGTCATGCTGGGCTCCTGTGGGTGCTGGGGCGATTTCAAGTATTCAACCTGATTGTAGGAGCCGGGGGCAGGGGGGCTTGGCTTTTTATGTGCATTTCGGATTTTGTTTGCAGGGTACATATCCATTGCTGCGGTCACGGCTGCTTAGGGTTCCGCCCTGACGGCGGGTCACTTTCGAAAAGCCCGGAAGCCGGCCCAGTCAAAAGTAAGCAAAACGCTCATGCCCCACCACTCGGCACCTCGCCTAGGCTCGATGTGCCCTCACTTCGGCCATCGTGGTTAACGGGGCGCCGAGATCAACGTCCACGCCGAGGCGGCCTAGTAGCCGACCTGACTCTCCCGGTCGTACACCCGTCAGATCTGTTTGAGCAGGACCTGTGGGAGCAAAGCTTGCTCGCGAGGCGGCCTGACAGCCGGCCTGTCTCTCCGGTTGTACCCCGATCCAATTGTGGGAGCGAGCTTGCTCGCGAAGGCGGCGGTACATTCAGTGCTGGTGCAAGCGGACACACAGCTATCGCGAGCAAGCTCGCTCCCACAGGGAATGCAGGGATAATTCTATGGCAGCGATCTGATACGCATAACCGCTCCTCAGCTAAGCCTTTGCTTCTGCTCACTAATCCCGGACAATCGCGCCCCTGTTTCGGCCAGGGCGCTGCCTGTCGGGTTTTTCCGACTCGTCCCGGCCGGGTGCATGTGACCGGAATACGGAGATCCGCCCGGATGAATGATCAGGCCAATAGCGTCGAAGAGCGCTTTGAAACGACAGTCCCAGCCACCCTCAGCCAATGGAGTCGCCAGGACACCACGTGGATGCTGGGCCTGTTTGGCACCGCCATCGGTGCAGGTACTCTGTTTTTACCCATCAATGCGGGCCTGGGCGGCTTCTGGCCGTTGCTGATCCTGGCGGTGCTGGCGTTCCCCATGACGTTCTATGCCCACCGGGGCCTGACCCGTTTCGTGTTATCCGGTCGCGACGGCGCGGACATCACCGAGGTGGTGGAAGAACATTTCGGCCTCAAGGCCGGTGCGCTGATCACGCTTTTGTACTTCTTTGCCATTTTCCCGATCCTGTTGATCTACAGCGTGGCGTTGACCAACACGGTGGGCAGTTTCCTGGAGCATCAGTTGCATATCCAGCCGCCTCCTCGGGTGGTGCTGTCCCTGGTGCTGATCCTGGGCCTGCTGGCGGTGGTCCGTTGTGGCGAGCAGGCGATCGTCAAGGCCATGAGCCTGATGGTCTACCCGTTCATCGTTGCGCTGCTGTTCCTGGCGGTGTTCCTGATTCCCCACTGGAGCGGCGGTATCCTGACCACGGCGTCCACGCCGCCTGAGGCTTCGGCGCTGCTGCATACCTTGTGGCTGGCGATCCCGGTGATGGTGTTCTCGTTCAACCATTCACCGATCATCTCGGCTTTTGCGGTGGACCAGAAACGTCGCTACGGTGCCAACGCCGAGGAGCGCAGTTCGCAGATCCTGTCGCGTGCCCATGTGCTGATGGTGGTGATGGTGCTGTTCTTCGTGTTCAGCTGCGTGCTGACCCTGAGCCCGGCGCAACTGGCCGAAGCCAAGGCGCAGAACTTGTCGATCCTGTCGTACCTGGCCAACCACTTCAGCAACCCGACCATCGCCTTTGCCGCGCCGTTGATTGCGTTTGTCGCCATCTCCAAGTCGTTCCTGGGGCACTACATCGGCGCCAGCGAAGGCCTCAAGGGCCTGATCGTCAAGAGCGGCCGGCGCCCGGCGCCCAAGACCCTGGATCGCCTCACCGCCGCGTTCATGCTGATGGTGTGCTGGGTCGTCGCGACCCTCAATCCGAGCATTCTGGGCATGATCGAAACCTTGGGCGGGCCGGTCATCGCGGCTATCCTGTTTCTGATGCCGATGTATGCCATTCGCAAAGTTCCGGCCATGGCCCGTTATCGCGGCCAGGCTTCGAATGTCTTCGTTACGTTGGTGGGTTTGGTGGCGATTACGGCGTTGGTTTACTCCCTCTTGGCGTAGGCCTTTATTGGAGGGCGAGGTTGGTGTGTATATCCGTTACCGCAGCAACGGATATGTCCCCAAAAAAAGGCACTTCCCCTCAAATAGACAGGCATAAAAAAACGCCGCCCCTCGCAAGAAGGGCGGCGTTTTCAGTCGGGCGTTTTAAGCTTTAGGCTTGAACGACCGGGATGTTGGCGTTTGCAGCCGCTTCACGGAACTCGGCGATCTGGTCGAAGCTCAGGTAGCGGTACACGTCCGCTGCCATGCTGTCGATCTTGCCGGCGTATTCCATGTACTCCTCGACGGTCGGCAGGCGACCCAGGATCGAAGCAACGGACGCCAGTTCGGCCGAAGCCAGGTAGACGTTCGCGCCGTCACCCAGACGGTTCGGGAAGTTACGGGTCGAAGTCGATACCACGGTGGAGTTCGGCTCGACGCGTGCCTGGTTACCCATGCACAGCGAGCAGCCTGGCATTTCCATCCGTGCACCGGCCTTGCCGTAGATGCCGTAGTAGCCTTCTTCGGTGAGCTGGTGAGCGTCCATCTTGGTCGGCGGCGACAGCCACAGACGGGTTGGCAGCTGGCCCTTGACCTGCTCCAGCAGCTTACCGGCAGCGCGGAAGTGACCGATGTTGGTCATGCACGAACCGATGAACACTTCGTCGATCTTCTCGCCAGCAACGCTGGACAGCAGACGGGCGTCGTCCGGATCGTTCGGCGCGCAGAGCACAGGCTCGCTGATGTCGGCCAGGTCGATTTCGATGACTTCGGCGTATTCGGCGTCGGCATCGGCTTCCATCAGTTGCGGGTTGGCGATCCAGGCTTCCATCGCTTGGGCGCGACGTTCCAGGGTACGTGCATCACCGTAGCCTTCACCGATCATCCAGCGCAGCAGGGTGATGTTCGATTGCAGGTACTCGGTGATCGACTCTTTCGACAGCTTGATGGTGCAACCGGCAGCCGAACGTTCGGCCGAGGCGTCGGACAATTCGAAAGCCTGTTCCAGGGTCAAGCCTTCCAGGCCTTCGATTTCCAGGATGCGGCCGGAGAAGGCGTTTTTCTTGCCTTTCTTCTCGACGGTCAGCAGACCGTTCTGGATGGCGAAGTACGGAATGGCATGAACCAGGTCACGCAGGGTGATGCCAGGCTTCATTTTGCCCTTGAAGCGCACCAGGATCGATTCCGGCATGTCCAGCGGCATGACGCCGGTGGCTGCGGCGAACGCGACCAGGCCGGAACCGGCTGGGAACGAGATGCCCATCGGGAAACGGGTGTGCGAGTCGCCACCGGTGCCCACGGTGTCTGGCAGCAGCATGCGGTTCAGCCACGAGTGGATGATGCCGTCGCCCGGACGCAGGGAAACGCCGCCGCGGGTCATGATGAAGTCAGGCAGGGTGTGGTGGGTGGTGACGTCGATCGGCTTTGGATAGGCCGCGGTGTGGCAGAAGGACTGCATCACCAGGTCAGCCGAGAAGCCCAGGCACGCCAGGTCCTTCAGTTCGTCACGGGTCATTGGACCGGTGGTGTCCTGGGAGCCCACGGTGGTCATTTTCGGTTCGCAGTAGGTACCAGGACGTACACCTTGGCCTTCTGCCAGACCGCAAGCCTTGCCGACCATCTTCTGCGCCAGGGTGAAACCCTTGGTGCTTTCAGCTGGGGCTTCAGGCTTCTTGAACAGGTCGAACGGCGGCAGACCCAGCTCGGCGCGAGCCTTCTCGGTCAGGCCACGGCCAATGATCAGCGGAATACGACCGCCGGCACGGACTTCGTCCAACAGCACAGGGGTCTTCATTTCGAAGGTGGTGATGACTTCGTCGGTACCGTGCTTGCAGACTTTGCCGGCATGCGGGTACAGGTCGATCACGTCGCCCATGTTCATGTTCGAAACGTCGAACTCGATTGGCAGTGCGCCGGCATCTTCCATGGTGTTGTAGAAGATCGGAGCGATTTTGCTGCCGAAGCAGAAGCCGCCGGCACGCTTGTTCGGCACATAAGGAATGTCGTCGCCGAAGAACCACAGCACCGAGTTGGTCGCCGACTTACGCGAGGAACCGGTACCGACCACGTCACCGACGTAGGCGATCGGGAAGCCTTGGCCGCGCATTTCTTCGATCTGCTTCATCGGGCCGGTCTTGCCTTGCTCGTCCGGAACGATGCCGTCACGGGCCATTTTCAGCATGGCCAGGGCGTGCAGCGGGATGTCAGGACGCGACCAGGCGTCTGGAGCAGGGGACAGGTCGTCGGTGTTGGTTTCGCCGGTTACCTTGAACACGCGCAGGCTGATCTTGTCGGCCAGCACCGGGCGCTTCTTGAACCACTCGCCGTCAGCCCAGGATTGCAGCACGGCTTTGGCGTGAACGTTGCCGTTCTTGGCTTTTTCAGCCACGTCGTGGAAGGCATCGAACATCAGCAGGGTGTGCTTGAGTTCTTCGGCGGCTACCGGCGCCAGCTCGGCGTCGTCCAGCAGCTCCACCAGGGTCACGATGTTGTAGCCGCCCTGCATGGTGCCGAGCAGTTCAACGGCACGCTTCTTGTCCAGCAGAGGGGATTGGGCCTGGCCCTTGGCGAGGGCGGACAGGAAGCCAGCCTTGACGTAGGCAGCCTCGTCGACTCCAGGCGGAACGCGATTGGTGATCAGGTCAACGAGGAAAGCTTCTTCGCCAGCCGGAGGATTTTTCAGCAGCTCGATCAGGCCTGCGGTTTGTTCGGCGTTAAGCGGCTGGGGAACGATACCCAGGGCTGCGCGCTCTTCGATATGTTTGCGGTAGGCTTCAAGCACAGTTATTACCCTCATCAGTGGTCCCAAATGGGTGTCCGGGACGCTCATCCAGGAACCCACGGTACTCATGCGCGTTGGCGGCTTTTTGAGCCACCACGCCAGAGTTTCCGCACGTTCCTCACAGAAGCTGCTTTCAAAGTTTTACGCCTGCAGAACGGGGAGCTGATGAGGGTTGGCGTTGGGCTTTCCCCGCTGGAAAGACCCTTCGCCAACACCGCTCTGAAGGAACGACTGTGCTCGTGACGCTTTGAAAACAGCTTCTAACGGACATTGGCGCCTTAAAAGGCTGGCTGATTCTACGGGAAAAAAAAATTAAAGGTAAGTTGGGCCTGGAAGTTTGAGGGGTGATCAATCTTAGACAAAGGGCTAACATGCCGGCCTGTCCTGTTTTTGCGTGTGCGTTTCCTTATGCCCAACCAGCTCATCAAGACCCCCTGCGTCGGCCTTTGCTCCACTGTCTACGGTGACCTGGTGTGCCGTGGCTGCAAGCGGTTCCACCATGAAGTGATTCACTGGAACGGCTACAACGAGGACGAAAAGCGCGCGGTGTGGATGCGGCTCGAGCAGCTGTTGGTGCAGGTGATGGTGGCCAAGCTGGAGGTTTTCGACCCGGTATTGCTGCGCCAGCAACTGGAGTCGCGCAAGATCCGCTTTGTGCCGCACCAGTCGGAATATTGCTGGGCCTACCAGTTGATCGCCCGGGGCGCACGGGTGATCAACAACCTGGAGGCCTACGGCATGGTGCTGATGCCGGAGTTTCGCGACTGGGATCTGCCGGACCTGCGCGATGCCATTGATCGGGAGTTTTTCCTTCTGTCCGAAGCCCATTACCAGCGTTATATCGCGCCGGGGTTCCTGAAGGATGCGATTGGCGGCTGACAGCTTTTTGTGGCGAGGGGATTTAGCGAAACGTCGCACCGCCTCGCTGTGGGAGCAAAGCTTGCTCGCGATGCAGGCGCCTCGGTTCCAGAGAGACCGCGTCGTTTTTATCGCGGGCAAGCCTTGCTCCCACAGATAAATCCCCTCGCCACAGGTTGACGTGTCAGTCCTTGACCGCCAACTCCACCAGATGGTCCTCGACCTCCTGCGGCTTGAGCACCAGCACATCGCTTTCCAGCGTATCGAGCACAGCCTCGGCGGTGTTGCCGATCAAGACCCCGGACAACCCCGAGCGGGCCACGGTGCCGATCACCGTCACTGCCGCCTGCAGCTTGCGCGCCATGAACGGGATCAGTACGTCCGCCGGACCTTCTTCGATGTGCAGGTGCTGGTCATCGATGTCGAATTCGGCCTGGAACGCCCGGCATTGTTCACGGTACTTGGCCTCGATGGTTTCCTTGAGCTGGAACGTCGGGTCGGCGGACGAGAGCATCGGCGAGGGGTGGGCGCTGATCACATGCAGGTGCGCCTTGGCGAGGAGGGCGATGTCATAGCCATGATCGATGATGGTGGAGTGCAAGTGGCGATGCTCGCCATCGGCATTGCCAACGTCGACGGCGGCCAGGATCACCTTGTCTTTCCAGGAACCTGCGGTTTTCACCAGCAGCACCGGGGTCGGGCAATGGCGTAGCAGCTTCCAGTCTGCCGGGGTCAGCAGGGCTTTTTTCAGCGGGCTGTCGGGGAAGTGCTGCTTGATCACCAGCCCGCATCCTTCCGCCTGCTGCACGTCGATGATGGTTTCGTGGAGGCTTTCGTTCCAGGCCTGCTCGGTGGTGACGCTGTAGCCGTCGGCCAGCAGTGCGGCCTTCAGCACGCTGAGCAGGCCGGCATGGTCATGCTTTTTGTCGCACACCAGCAGATGCAGGTGGGCCTGGGTCACTCCGGCGATCAGTTTGGCGCGCTTGAGCGCCAGGCTTTCCGAATGTTCGGGCTCAATAACCACCAGGATGCTGCGAATGGCTTGCATGATCGGCGTTCTCCTGCAATGAAAAGGCTGGTTTTGCTCAACTATAGTTGTTGTGGGGGAGTCTAGTTGTTGTGGATGAGTCTTCGACTTGATGCATATCAACGGCGGTGGCTGGTGGTCTGGGGGCAGGCCGGTATAATCGGCGCCCTTCGCTCGACTACCTTTTCCCGTGAGCCCCATGAATCTTCCCGAAATTCACGAATTCCTTGGTTGCCGCACCCCCGATGCCTGGGTCCAGGCCGCGCTGGCTGACCAGGAAACGATGCTGATCGACCACAAGAACTGCGAATTCAAGGCGGCCAGCACCGCCCTGAGCCTGATCGCCAAATACCATTCCCACGTCGATCTGATCAATCTGATGTCGCGCCTGGCCCGGGAAGAGCTGGTGCATCACGAGCAGGTCATGCGCTTGATGAAAAAGCGCAAGATCGGCTTGCGCCAGCTCTCCGCCGGGCGTTATGCCTCGGGGTTGCGCAAGGTGGTACGCAGCCACGAACCGGTCAAGCTGGTGGACACCCTGGTGGTCGGCGCCTTCATCGAAGCCCGCAGCTGCGAGCGTTTCGAGGCCTTGGTGCCGCACCTGGACGAGGAACTGGGCAAGTTCTATTTCGGCTTGCTGAAAAGCGAAGCCCGACATTTCCAGGGTTACCTGAAACTGGCTTACCAGTACGGCGACGCCAAGGACATTGCCCAAGTGATCGACAAGGTCCGTGAAGCCGAGCGGGAGTTGATCGAATCGCCGGATGTGGAGTTTCGTTTCCACAGCGGTGTGCCGATGCCGGCCTGAATTGTTAAAAACTCTTAAAAACATGAAACTTCGTTGAAAACCGGCCCATGAGGCCGGTTTTTGCTGTCTGCATTACCCGCCCCGTGGTCGGTTGGCGCCATAATGCGGCCACTTCAATCATGGGTTGGCAGGCGGTTGTTATGGATAACCTGGGTTCGGGCAAAGTGTTGCTGGTGGAGGATGACGAAAGGCTCGCCGGGTTGATCGCGCACTTTCTTTCTCAGCATGGCTTCGAGGTGCGTATAGAGCACCGAGGCGACCTGGCGCTGGCGGCGTTTCTGGCATTCGAGCCGAAAGTGGTGGTGCTCGATTTGATGCTGCCGGGGCAGAGTGGGTTGCAGGTGTGCCGCGGGATCCGCAACGTCGCTGATACCCCGATCGTGATCCTGACGGCCAAGGAAGATGACGTGGACCATATCCTCGGCCTGGAATCCGGTGCCGACGACTACGTGATCAAACCCATCAAGCCTGCGGTACTCCTGGCTCGCCTGCGGGCGCTGCAACGTCGGCAAGTGCCAGACATCAACGTGCGCGGTGCCCATGAGTTCGGACGATTGTCCATCGACCGCAGCAGTCGGGAGGTGCGACTGGCCGGTGACCTGGTCGAGCTGACCACCATGGAGTTCGAGCTGCTGTGGCTGCTGGCAAGCGCGGCAGGCAAGATCCTGTCGCGCGATGACATTCTCAACCGCATGCGTGGCATTGCCTTCGACGGTCTCAATCGTGGCGTCGATGTCTATGTCAGCAAGCTGCGGGCCAAGCTCAACGACAATCCCCGGGAGCCGATGCGGATCAAGACTGTCTGGGGCAAGGGTTACCTGTTCAATCCGTTTGGGTGGGAGCTGTAGATGCTGCGGTTATTCCTGGGACTTTTCCTGGTCATGACGATTGGCTTGGTGCTGGCGTTGCAAACGGTCGATCGCACCTTCGATGCGCTTCTTGACGGTGAGATGCAGCATTACAACCAAGAGGCGGTGCGTGGTCAGGCCTGGTCGTTGGTCGAGCAACTGCGTGGCCTGGACGATTCGGCCCGGGAGCGACAATTGGAAACCGTGCGGCCTCACTACGGCTTGGGCCTGGCCTTGGTCGAGCGCGATCAACTGTCCTTGAGCACCCAGGAGAAAGCCGAGTTGAGCCAGGGGCTGTTGGTGATGCGTGACCAGTACACACAGTTCATCTCGCGCATTGACGACGGTTCGCAGCTACTGAGCATCAAGCTGCCGGCAGAGCCGAGCCTGATGCCGTTCTATATCACCGTGGCCTACATGATGATCGCGATCATGATCGGTTTCGTGCTGTTTTTCTGGGTGCGACCTCACTGGCGCGACCTGGAGAAGCTGCGCCTGGCGGCCGAGCGCTTTGGTGGCAACGATCTGTCGGTGCGTATTCAGTTGTCCAAGCGTTCGAACATTCGCGACCTGGCCGAACATTTCAATTTGATGGCTGCGCGCATCGAGGGCCTGATCGCCAATCAGCGCGAGCTCACCAATGCGGTTTCCCACGAGTTGCGAACGCCCATCGCACGCTTGTCGTTTGAACTGGATCAACTCAAGCAGCAGCCCGATCCTAGCCAGAACCGCGAGTTGATTGACGACATGTACGCCGATCTCGGCGAACTGGAAGAAATGGTTTCCGAGTTGCTGACATATGCCAGCCTGGAGCAGGGCGCCACGGTGATTGTCCGGGAGGACATCCAGGCGCGCGATTGGCTCTACAGCGTGGTGGGCAGTGTGGCGCTGGAGGCGGAAGCCGCCGGGGTGCAGCTGTTGATTGCCGAATGTCCGGTCGGGGTGGTCCGTATCGAGCCACGCTTCATGGCCCGTGCGGTGATCAATTTGCTGCGCAATGCCATTCGCTACGCCGATGAGCGGGTGCAGGTGTCATTGACGCGCGCGGGTGATCATTATGAGGTGCGAGTCAATGACGACGGGCCGGGCGTGCCACTGGACGGGCGGGAGAAGATTTTTGAGCCGTTCTCGCGCCTGGACGCCAGCCGCGACCGTCGTACCGGAGGTTTTGGCCTGGGTCTGGCGCTGGTGCGACGGGTGTCGCAATCTCATCGTGGGCACGTGGAAGTAACGGACTCGCCCTGGGGCGGGGCATCGTTTCGCATGACCTGGGCGCACCTTGATTAGATCGGGCGCATTCGCGAGGGAGCCTTCTCTTCAGAAGGCATAAACCACCTGCCCAACCAACGACGCTTGCATCCGCCGCTCCACAATCGGACTGCGGGCTGCGTCGCCGGCCAGGTACTGCACGGCCAGCACCGTCGATACGCTCCACTGTTCGTCGAGCGGCAATGACCAGGTCAAATCCGCCCCGCGACTCACCAGCCCGCCATGGGTGTCGTGGGCCCGGAACTGACTGCGCGAAGCCTGGGCGGCGCTGACGCCATACCAGGTACGGACATAGTCGCCGTCGCCGAATTGACTGTTGAGGCTGCCCATGAGCTTGCCATGGCTACCCTCGTAAAATGGCATGCTGAGGCTCAACTTCAGCCGGTTCCAGGCGGAGCCGGTATCACGGTTGTCGTCATCTTCTTCCAGAGCATGTTCGAAGCTGGCCTCAAGGACGATCGGCCCCATTTGATAGGTCCCATCCAACCCCAGCACCGGCCGGGACTTGATCGAGCCCATGCCGTTGAGTTCATCCGAGCCTTTGAACCCGTGCTTGCGATCCTTGCGCACATCGCTGGCACCGATGTACACGCGCAAACCGAAGTCCTCTTCGTCAAACGCCCAGCCCACGCCCTTGTCGGTATCGAGAAAAACGCCATAGGGGCTGACGATCTTCGCACCCAACGCGGGTGCTACGGTCCTTTCGTCACTGCCGCTGTAACGTGGCACGCTGGCTGCGCCGGCCCGTAAGCTGTAACGCCAATCGTCGGCCTGCGATGAGTCGCAGAGCAGAAGCAGGCCGCATGAAGTCAACGACAGACACAGCGAACGGAACATGGGAGCACCCGGATGGAAGTTGGATGCGCCCATGCTAGGCAGTTGCCGGCGGGCAATCTTTGACAGTTTTGTCGGGAAATTGTCAAAGAGTGTGAAGCAACCTAACGACTCAAATCCAGGCGTTCATGCCACTGGGCAATCGACTCTTGGGGATAGACCTCGAACTGCTGGTCGCCCGGATGCGCCTCGACTTCCACCCACGGCGCCTTGGAACCCAGCATCAGGTGGGTGTGCTCCGGCGGCACCGGTAGCGGTGTGTCGATGGCCGAGGCGAAGGGGTGAATCAGCTCCGGCCATTCAGGACTGAACAGCCATAACCCCGAACCGCACAAGGAACAGAAATGCCGTTCGGCGCTGCTGCGGTGGGCGCGTAGATCGCCTTCGTCCTTGAGTCGTGCGTGGTAGATCGAGATGTGCTTGCGACCGCGCACCTTCAGGCTCTGGGCATCGCCCCCCAGGTTGATCGCAAAACCGCCGCCGCCCTGGGTCTTGCGGCAGATTGAGCAGTAGCAGCGCTGATAGGGGTAGGGGTGAGCACTGTCGAGGGTGAACGACACCGCGCCGCAGTGGCAGGATCCTTCTAGCTGCATGGGGAACCTCCAGTGGGATTGGAAATGACTCAGTACAGCCTAGACAGTCTGTGTCTTGACAGTTGAATTGAGGGTGACCATGCGACCGCCTTCGCGAGCAAGCCCGCTCCCACAGGGGATTTCCTGTGTAGATACAATTTGTGGACACTGAAGATCAACTGTGGGAGCGAGCTTGCTCGCGATGAACGAGGACACGGTCTAGCGACCGGGCACCCGCCACAAATACCACGCCGCCACCGTCCGATAAGGGCTCCAGGCCAGGCCGATCTCAACCATCCGCTTGCGGCTGGGCTGTTGCTCCAACCCCTTGAGCCGTCGATAACCTTCGCGTACGCCAAAGTCATCGGCTGGCAGGATGTCTGGTCGCTCCAGGCTGTAGATCAGCAGCATCTCCACGGTCCAACGCCCGACACCACGCAAGCTGACCAGGCGCTCGATCAACGCTTCATCCTCCATCGCCCGCGCTGTGGCGTAATCCGGCACGATGGCGTCCAGCGCCGCCTGGGCGATGCCCTGGATCGTCGCGATCTTGCTCGCGGAAAACCCACAGCCGCGCAACTGCGCAACGTCTGTCGCCAGGATCTGCCCGGGATTGGGGAATGCCTGCGCCGGGAACAACGCCAGCAGCCGGCCGAGGATGGCATCGCCTGCCTTGGCGTGCAGTTGCTGGTAGGCAATCGCCCGCACCAGGGCTTCATAGGGATCGCGGGCCGGCTTGGGTTGCAGCAGGCAAGGGCCGATCGCCTCGACGTGACGTCGCCAGTCTTCGTCGAGGCTTGCCAGCCAGGCGCTGGCCTCATGGTAGGGCACAGACATCGGATATTTGTTCTCCGGGGCGCTCAAAACGCCAGGGGCAGTGAAACCTGCACCGCGGCTTTCTCCAGCCGTAGCAGAAACGCCTTGCGCGGCTGTCCGCCACCATAGCCGGTCAACGAGCCATCCGCACCGATCACCCGGTGGCAGGGAATGACGATGGCCAAGCGATTCTGCCCGTTGGCCAGGCCCACGGCGCGGCTGGCGCCAGGGCTGCCCAGCGCCGTGGCGATGCCGCCGTAGCTGCGGGTTTCGCTGTAGGGGATCTTTTGCAGTTCAGCCCAGACCCGTACGGCGAAGGCGCTGCCGGGCATGTGCAGCGGGACGTTGAATGCCGTGAGCTTGCCGGCGAAATAATCGGCCAGTTCGGTTTCGATCTGTTGCAAATGAGCGTTGTGCCCCGGCGCAACCGTGTAGCCGTAGCGTTGCTGCAGCTCTTCCAGTTCCTTGGTCAGGGCCGGGCGGTCGAGGAACTCCAGCAGCACCAGGCCTCGTCGTTCGGCCATGGCCAGCATGGGGCCCAGCGGTGTGGTCAGGCGGGTGAACAACAAAGGTTCGCTGAGGGCTGCGCGGCCCGGCGTGATGTGGAAGGATTTCACGAAGGCATCACGAAAACCGCTCAATGACTCATAGCCGGAGTCGAACGCGGCATTGTCGATGGAGCTGCCGTCCTTGATGCCGCCCAGGGCAATGCCCAGGCGGCGGGTGCGCAGGTAGGCGTGAAAGGTCATGCCGAAATGTTGCTTGAACCAGCGGCGCAGTTTCAGCGGCTCGATACCTTGTTCCAGCAGCAGGGCATCGGTCCAGCGCAGGTCGGGTTCGGCGTCCACGGCCTTGAGCAGGGCCTGGATCCAGTCTGGCGCGATGGCGGCGGCGTCCAGGGGCTTGCAGCGCAGGCAGGCCCGGTAGCCGGCCGACATGGCTTCGTCGGCATGGGCGAAGAACTCGACGTTCTCCGGTTTCGGCTTGCGCGCGGTGCAACTGGGGCGACAGAAAATACCGGTGGTCTTGACCGCAGTGAAGAACACCCCCTCGTAGGCGGTGTCTCGTTCGAGCATGGCGCGGACCATCTCGGCATGGGGCGGGAGCAGCGAGTCGTGTAGGTTCATGGGCCTGAGCATAGAACCGTGCCCGGAACGACTCCACCGAAAAATCGACAGTGAATTCCGTTCACTTGGTCGGACGGTCACGAACAAAAATTGAACCTGCGAGTCTTAAAGGTTCAACCGTTGTTTTTGTCTTTCGGAGACATCATGTCCAAACATAAGAAATCCCTCATCGCCGTTGCTGTCTGTGCCTTGGCGTTCGGTGCCTCGGCCTTGCTGCCTGCTGAGTTGTCGCCTATCGGTTCGAGCTATGCCGCAGGCGGCAATGGGGGTGGTGGCGGCCACGGTGGAGGCAACGGTGGTGGCAATGGCGGTGGCCACGGTGGTGGCCACGGTGGTGGCATCGGTGGCGGCACCGGTGGTGGCCAGGACCATGACAAGTCTGGTGATTCCAGCGGCCTTGGCAAAGGATTGGTCAGCGACCACACCGGTACCCGCACCCGCGATCATGGCCTGAGCGGCAAGCACACTGGTACCACTCGCACCGACCGCACCAGCAAGGCTTCGCTGACCTCGAGCATCGCCAACGACCGTGATACCCGTGGCCTGACCAAGGCATCGGCGATTTCCACCGCTACACCAGGTACCCACAACACCAAGGGCCTGACCAACGCGACCACCTCTTCGATCAAGAACGACCGCTGATCGCTTGAAAAAAAGCCGCGACGCCTGTGCATGGCGTCGCGGTTTTTTTGTTTGTCTGTTTTGCCTGACCCGACGTGTTCAATACTTCCAGAACACCGGCGTGAACAACACCAGCACTGTCAGGATCTCCAGCCGACCCAGCAGCATACCAATGGTCAGCAGCCACTTCGCCGCATCCGGCAAGGTCGAGAAGTTGCCGGCTGGCCCGATGATCGTGCCCAGCCCCGGGCCCACGTTGCACACGGCGGTGGCCGCGCCGGTCAGGGCGGTGGTCCAGTCCAGGCCGATCAGCGCCAACCCCAGGGCGATAGCGCCAATGGTGATGGTGAAGAAAAACGAAAAGGTCAGCAGCGAACGGACGATCTCTTCGTCGATGGGGTGATTGTTGTATTTTTTCTGGATCACCGCCCGGGGATGGATCAGTTGTTTCAGGCTGCCCATCAGTAACTCGCCGGCTACCTGGAAGCGGAAGATCTTCAGTCCGCCGGCCGTCGATCCCGAGCAACCGCCAACGAACGTCAAATAGAAGAACAGCAGCAAGGCAAAGCTGCCCCATAGGGTGTAGTCGCCCAGCGCCACGCCCGTGGTGGTGACCACCGACGTCACGTTGACGGCCACGATGCGGACCGCGTCCCACCAGCTGTAGTCGCTGTTCAGGCTCAGCCAGGTCCCCACGATGAGCCAGGTGATGACCAGGAATCCGACGAATCCCCTGACTTGCTGGTCCTTGAGCAGCGCGCGTTTGTGGCCGCGCAAGGTGGCGACGTACAAGGTGAACGGCAGCGCGCCTGCCATCATGACGACCACCGACACCCAGTGAATGGCCGGTTGGGGCCAATGCCCCAGGGAAGCATCCGACGTGGAGAAGCCGCCCGTGGAAATCAACGACATCGCGTGGTTGATCGCTTCGAAGGGCGTCATGCCGGCCAGCCACAAGGCCAGGGTGGCGAGGCCCGTCAAGCCGACATAGATCCACAGGATGTAGTTCGCCGCGACATGGGAGCGCGGTGTGACTTTCTCCGACCAGTCCGACGACTCGGTCTGGAACAGCCGCATGCCGCCAACCCGTAGCAGTGGCAGGATCGCCACGGCCATGCCGATAAAGCCGATCCCGCCGAGCCAGTGCAGCATCGAGCGCCAGATCAACAGGCCGGGGGAGGCCGTGTCCAGACCGGTGAGGATGGTCGAGCCGGTGGTGGTGATGCCGGACATGGTTTCGAAAAAGGCATCGGTGTAGCTGATGTGCTGGATGAACACCATGGGCAGGGCGGCGAAGCTGCAGACGATGACCCAACTGGCGGTGGTCAGCAGATACATGTCCCGCGGGCGCATCTGGGTGTGTGCTGGCCGACCGCGCGCCACCAGCGCGACGCCGCAGACGAAGGTGATCAGGCTCGACCACAAAAACGCCGAGAGGTCATCGTTGCGCTCGTACATCACCAGCGTCAAAAGCGGGATTGCCATGCTGGCAGCCAGGGTGATCAGGAAAATACCGAGGATGAAGCCAATAAACCGCACAACCGCAATGGACATAGAACACGCCTGAATGAATGAGCCGCACAGTATTGTTTTTGTGGTGGGCTGATGGGTAGCCCCTTGGGCAGTTTTGTTCAATACCGCCCGCGATTGGCAATTTACCTTGATCGCCACCTCACAGATATGAAGAAGGTATGCGATGAGTTTGATTCTTTCCATGGCGGCGTTTGCCCTGGTCGCCTCCATTACACCCGGCCCGGTCAATATCGTCGCCCTCAGCTCCGGGGCGCGGTACGGGTTTCGTGCGACGTTGCGCCATGTGGGCGGTGCAACCCTGGGGTTTGTCTTGCTGCTGGTGCTGATGGGGCTGGGGTTGCATGAAGTGTTGCAACGCTGGCCTGGCCTCACACGGGTGGTGCAACTGGGCGGCGTGGCGTTTCTGTTATTCATGGCCTGGAAACTGGCGATGGATAACGGGCATCTGGGCGGCGAGGACGATGGGCGAGCGCCTTCGATGTTCTATGGCGCGCTGATGCAATGGCTGAACCCCAAGGCGTGGCTGGCCTGCGTGGCGGGAATGGGGGCGTTCGTGGCCGATGGCGAGGCGCGGCTGGTGTGGCAGTTTACGGCGATCTACCTGGTGATCTGCTACGTCTCGGTGGGCTGCTGGGCCTACGCCGGGAGTTTCCTGCGCACCTGGCTGGGTAATCCGGCGACCATGCGCCTGTTCAATCGGACGATGGCGGGGTTGTTGGTGGCCAGTGCGGTGTATCTGTTGTTGCCTTGAGCCAACCCGCCACAAAAGGTGGTGCGGTATCAGCCGCGATACTGGCCGGGCGTAGCCGCCAGGTGTTGCTTGAAGGCACGCTGGAAATGCGCCTGGTCGGCAAACCCGCTGTCCAGCGCCACGTCGGCGATCAGCTTGCCTTCGCGCAATTGGCGCCGGGCAAACTGGATCCGGCGGTTGACCAGGAAGGCGTGGGGCGTCATCCCGTAATGGCGCTTGAAGGCTCGGCTCAGGTAGGACGGCGACAGTTGCGCGGCGGTGCAGATGTCTTCCAGCTTCAAGGCTTCGCTGCAATGGTCGTGGATAAACTGCGCCGCACGCATCAGGCCCGGATGGCTGCCCCGGTCCGGGCGACCGGCAGGGTTGAGCCGTTGTTGCAGGTCGATGAAAAATGCCTCGGTGGCGGCGTGCTTGTGGTGCGTGTCGAGCTGCTCATCCACCAATTGCTCATACAACCTTCCCAATGCGGCAAACAGCTCCACATCGCGGCTGTGCGTGGTGGCGAAGCCCTGGAAATCCAGGCTTTCGTCAAAGCCGATACGGCGCTGCAAGTCTCTGAGCCACTGGGTGTCGACGTACAACATCACGTAGGACCACGGTTGATCGTCGATCGGGTTGCACGCGTGGACGTCGCCCGGGTTCATCAGCACCACCGTGCCGCTTTCCACCTGGAAATTCGAGCGTTCGTGAATGTAGGTGCTGCGCCCGGCGGTGATCGCGCCGATGGAAAAGTGGTCATGGGAATGGCGCGAATAGCAGACCTTGCGTCCATCACCGATGGCCCGGGCTTCGATGAAGGGCAGGGCCGCGTCGCGCCAGAAGCGTGGGGCGTCGTCATGGGGGGCGTGCTTCATCGGTCAGCGTCCTCGTCTTGAACCTGAGTGGCAGTGTATTAGTCCTGACCGGTAAATGCCCGTCGGATTTAGCCCGTTCGGTTTGAAGGGCTGGGGTCCTGGACTAGACTTCATGAAGTCCTGCCAATGGAGTTTCCGATGCTTGCGCCACGCAAACCGGACGACGAAGCCGCTCGCCTCAAGAATCTGCACTCGCTCGAGCTGCTTGATACCGCACCCGAAGAGCGGTTTGACCGCCTGACCCGCCTTGCCCGACGCCTGTTTGACGTGCCCATCGCGCTGGTGTCGCTGGTGGACGCCAACCGGCAGTGGTTCAAGTCCAGCGCCGGCCTGGACGCCAGCGAAACCCCGCGGGAGATTTCCTTCTGTGGGCATGCGATTTTGCAGGATCAGATCCTGGAGATCTGCGACGCGGAACAGGACGAACGCTTCCACGACAACCCACTGGTCATGGACAAGCCTGGCATTCGCTTCTATGCGGGGCATCCGCTGGGGATGGAGGACGGCAGCAAGCTCGGCACGTTGTGCCTGCTCGACACCAAGCCGCGCAAGCTCAATGACGAAGAGCGCGAACTGCTGCGCGACTTGGCCCGCATGGCCGAACAGGAAATGGTCGCGGTGCAGATGGCGAGCATGGACGAGCTGACGTTGTTATCCAATCGGCGTGGCTTCAGGACGTTGGCCCAGCATGCGTTGAATGTGTGTGATCGCTTGTCTCGACCGGCGACGCTGCTGTTCTTCGATCTCAACGACTTCAAGCCGATCAACGACCGTTATGGGCACGCCGAGGGCGACAACGCGCTGAAAACCTTCGCCGATGTGCTGCGTATCGCCTTTCGCGAAAGTGATGTGATCGGCCGCCTGGGCGGTGACGAATTCGTGGCGTTGCTCACCGGTTCTTCCCATGTCGAGATAGCGGCAATCATGACGCGGCTCCAGGAAATCCTCGATGAGCGCAATGCGATGTTGCAGCGTGGCTATGACATTCGTTTCAGTGTCGGCCAGATCGAGTACGACCCCCAGCGTCATCAGTCGATCGACATGCTACTGGCTGACGCGGATGCAGCGATGTACGCACAGAAACAGGCGCTACGCAGCTAGCACAGGCTGATCCCTGTGGGAGCGAGCTTGCTCGCGAAGGCGTCGGCACAGTCAATATCAATGCCAGCAGACCCACCGCCATCGCGAGCAAGCTCGCTCCCACAGGGGGGGTTGCAGTGGGCATAAAAAAACGCCGCATGGCCTTTCCAGGACAAGCGGCGTTTTTGCTGCAACGTGAAGATTACTCTTCGATGTTACCCATGGCGGTGGTGTTGAAGCCGCCGTCCACGTACATGATTTCACCGCTGATGCCCGATGCCAGGTCCGAGCACAGGAAGGCGCCGGCGTTGCCGACTTCTTCGATGGTAACGTTGCGACGCAGCGGGGTTTGCGCTTCGTTGGCGGCCAGCATCTTGCGGAAGTTCTTGATGCCGGAAGCGGCGAGGGTGCGGATCGGACCTGCCGATACGCAGTTGACGCGAGTGCCGTCCGGGCCCAGGGAGCCGGCCAGGTAACGGACGCCGGCTTCCAGGGAAGCCTTGGCCATGCCCATGACGTTGTAGTTCGGCATGGTGCGCTCGGCGCCCAGGTACGACAGGGTCAGCAGGCTGCCGTTGCGGCCTTTCATCATTTCGCGACCGGCCTTGGCCAGGGCCACGAAGCTGTAGGCGCTGATGTCGTGGGCAATGCGGAAACCTTCGCGGGTGGTGGCTTCGGTGAAGTCGCCGTCCAGTTGGTCGCCCGGGGCGAAGCCCACGGAGTGCACGATGCAGTCCAGGCCGTCCCACTTCTTGCTCAGTTCTTCGAAGACCTTGGCGATTTCTTCATCGCTGGCCACGTCGCACGGGAAGCACAGCTCAGGGCTCGAACCCCAGCCCTGTGCGAACTCTTCGACACGACCCTTGAGTTTGTCGTTCTGATAAGTGAAGGCAAGCTCAGCGCCCTCGCGATGCATGGCGGCGGCGATGCCGGATGCGATGGACAGCTTGCTGGCGACACCGACGATCAGTACGCGCTTACCGGCGAGAAAACCCATGTGTTGCTCCTCTTTCAGGTTATTCGGCAGTTGTTGGGGCCAGGAAGGCGGCCTCCAGCAACTGCTGTGTATAGGGGTGCTGCGGCGCGGCGAATATGCTGCGGGCATCACCTTGTTCGACCACTTGGCCATGCTTGACCACCATCAACTGGTGGCTCAGCGCTTTGACGACAGCCAGGTCATGGCTGATAAACAGGTACGTCAGGTTGTACTTGGTTTGCAACGACCGCAACAGCTCCACCACTTGGCGTTGCACGGTACGGTCCAGGGCCGACGTCGGTTCATCCAGCAGAATCAACGCCGGCTTGAGCACCAGGGCCCGGGCAATGGCGATACGCTGCCGTTGCCCTCCGGAAAATTCATGGGGGTAGCGGTTCCGGGTTTCCGGGTCCAGGCCTACCTCCTTCAATGCCGCTATTATCGCTTGTTCCTGTTCGGCTTCGGTGCCGATCTTGTGGATCCGCAGGCCTTCGCCGACGATCTGGCTCACACACATCCGTGGGCTCAGGCTGCCAAACGGGTCCTGAAACACCACTTGCATCTCCCGGCGTAGCGGCCGGACTTGTTGCTGCGTCAGGCTATCCAGCTGCTTGCCTTCGAAACGGATCCCGCCCTGGCTGCCGATCAACCGCAGGATTGCCAGCCCCAGGGTGGATTTGCCGGAACCGCTTTCGCCGACGATGCCCAGGGTCTGGCCCTGGGGCAGGCTGAAGCGGATACCGTCCACGGCCTTGATGTAGTCTACCGTGCGCTTGAACAGGCCTTTCTTGATCGGGAACCAGACTTTCAGGTCCTCGACCTGCAACAGCGGCGGGCCGACGACGTTGCTCGCCGGGGTGCCGCTGGGTTCAGCGCCCAGCAGTTCCCGAGTGTACGGATGCTGCGGTGCCCGGAACAACTCTTCGCACGATGCCTGTTCGACGATGCAACCGCGCTGCATGACACATACGCGATGCGCAATTCTTCGCACCAGGTTCAAATCGTGGCTGATCAGCAGCAGCGACATGCCCAATCGCGCCTGCAATTCCTTGAGCAATTGGAGGATTTTCAACTGGACGGTGACGTCCAGCGCGGTGGTCGGCTCGTCGGCAATCAGCAGTTCCGGCTCGTTGGCCAGGGCCATGGCGATCATCACCCGCTGGCGCTGGCCGCCGGACAGCTCGTGGGGCAGGGCCTTGAGGCGCTTGTGGGGTTCGGGAATGCCAACCAGCTCCAGCAACTCAAGGGTCCGGCGGGTCGCGACCTTGCCGCTCAGGCCCTTGTGGATGCCGAGCACTTCATTGATCTGTTTTTCAATGGAGTGCAGCGGGTTGAGGGATGTCATCGGCTCCTGGAAAATCATCGCGATCCGGTTGCCGCGGATATGACGGATGGTTTTTTCCTTCAAGCCCAGCAAATTCTGGCCGGCGTACTGGATGGTCCCGGTGGGGTGATGGGCCAGCGGGTAGGGCAGCAACCGCAGGATCGAATGGGCGGTAACCGATTTGCCCGAGCCGCTTTCACCCACCAGGGCCAGGGTTTCGCCGCGCTTGATATCGAAGCTGACCCCCTCGACCACGCGCTGGCGGCGTTCGCCGACAATGAACTCCACCGCCAGGTCGCGTACTTCGATCAGATTGTCCTGGTTCATTTCACTTCCTCGGATCGAAGGCATCGCGAGCGGACTCGCCGATGAACACCAACAGGCTCAACATCAGGGCCAGCACGGCGAACGCGCTGATGCCCAGCCATGGCGCCTGGAGGTTGGATTTGCCCTGGGCCACCAGCTCGCCGAGGGACGGCGCGCCTGGCGGCAGGCCGAAGCCGAGGAAATCCAGGGCGGTGAGGGTGCCGATGGCGCCGGTGAGGATGAACGGCATGAACGTCATGGTCGAGACCATGGCGTTGGGCAGGATGTGGCGGAACATGATCGCGCCGTTCTGCATGCCCAGCGCCCGGGCAGCACGCACGTATTCCAGGTTGCGCCCGCGCAGGAACTCGGCACGGACCACATCCACCAGGCTCATCCAGGAAAACAGCAGCATGATGCCCAGCAGCCACCAGAAGTTGGGCTGGACGAAACTGGCCAGGATGATCAGCAGGTACAGCACCGGCAACCCGGACCAGATTTCAAGGAATCGTTGGCCGGCCAGGTCCACCCAACCGCCATAGAAGCCCTGCAGGGCGCCGGCGATCACGCCGATGATCGAGCTGAGCACGGTCAGCGTCAGGGCAAACAGGACCGAGATGCGGAAGCCATAGATGACCCGGGCCAGGACATCGCGACCCTGGTCGTCAGTGCCCAGCCAGTTCACGGAAGAGGGCGGCGCCGGGGCCGGGACCTTCAGGTCGTAGTTGATGCTCTGGTAGCTGAACGGAATCGGTGCCCACAGCACCCAGGCGTCCTTGGCCGCCAGCAGTTCGCGGATATAGGGGCTCTTGTAGTTGGCTTCCAGCGGGAATTCGCCGCCGAACGTGGTTTCCGGGTAGCGCTTGAGGGCCGGGAAGTACCAGCCATTGTCGTAATGCACCACCAGCGGCTTGTCGTTGGCGATCAACTCGGCGCCCAGGCTCAGCCCGAACAGGATCAGGAACAGCCACAGCGACCACCAGCCACGCTTGTTGGCCTTGAACAGTTCGAAGCGGCGGCGATTGAGAGGGGACAGGTTCATCTCAATGCTCCCGGCTTTCGAAGTCGATGCGTGGATCGACAAAGGTGTAGGTCAGATCGCCGATCAGTTTCACCACCAGCCCCAGCAAGGTGAAGATGAACAGGGTGCCAAACACCACCGGGTAGTCGCGGTTGATGGCCGCTTCGAAACTCATCAGGCCCAGGCCATCGAGGGAGAAGATCACTTCCACCAGCAGGGAGCCGGTAAAGAAAATCCCGATGAATGCCGAAGGGAAGCCGGCGATCACCAGCAGCATGGCATTGCGGAATACATGGCCGTAGAGCACTCGATGGCGGGTCAGGCCCTTGGCCTTGGCGGTGACCACGTATTGCTTGTTGATTTCGTCGAGGAAGCTGTTCTTGGTCAGCAGGGTCATGGTGGCGAAGTTACCGATCACCAGGGCGGTGACGGGCAAGGCCAGGTGCCAGAAGTAATCGAGGATCTTGCCACTCATGCTCAATTCGTCGAAATTGTTGGAGGTCAGCCCGCGCAACGGGAACCAGTCGAAATAGCTGCCGCCGGCAAACACCACGATCAGCAGGATGGCGAACAGGAATGACGGGATCGCGTAGCCGACGATGATGGCCGAGCTGGTCCAGACATCGAAATGGCTGCCGTGCCGCGTGGCCTTGGCGATCCCCAGCGGGATCGACACCAGGTACATGATCAGCGTGCTCCACAACCCCAGGGAGATGGACACCGGCATCTTTTCCTTGATCAGGTCGATGACCTTGGCGTCGCGGAAGAAACTGTCGCCGAAGTCCAGGTGGGCGTAGTTCTTGATCATGATCCACAGGCGTTCGGGTGCCGACTTGTCGAAGCCGTACATGCGCTCGATTTCCTTGACCAGCCCCGGGTCCAGGCCCTGGGCGCCGCGGTAGGAGGAGCCTGCCACCGACACTTCGGCACCGCCGCCGGCAATGCGGCTGGTGGCGCCCTCGAAGCCCTCGAGCTTGGCGATCATCTGTTCCACCGGCCCGCCGGGCGCGGCCTGGATGATGACGAAGTTGATCAGCAGAATGCCGAACAGGGTCGGGATGATCAGCAGCAGTCGCCGAAAAATATAAGCCAGCATTTCGTTACTCCACGCTCGCAGGGGCGGCGATTTGCTGCTCGATGACCTGCTTCTCTACTTCATCGGCCGGCTTGACCTCCGGCTTGACCCACCAGGTGGTGGTGCCGATGTCATAGGTGGGCGTGATTTTCGGATGGCCGATGTGGTTCCAGTAGGCCACGCGCCAGGTCTTGATGTGCCAGTTCGGGATCACGTAGTAGCCCCATTGCAAGACCCGGTCCAGCGCACGGGCGTGGGCCACCAGGCTCTTGCGCGAATCGGCGTTGATCAGTTGTTCCACCAACTGGTCCACGGCCGGATCTTTCAGGCCCATGGTGTTGCGGCTGCCGGGCTTGTCGGCGGCGGCGGACATCCAGAACTCGCGTTGTTCGTTACCCGGCGAACTGGATTGCGGGAAGCTGCCTACCACCAGGTCGAAGTCCCGGGAGCGCACGCGGTTGATGTACTGGGACACGTCCACGCGGCGGATCACCAGGTCGATGCCCAGGTCGCTCAGGTTGCGCTTGAACGGCAGCAGCACCCGTTCGAACTCGGTCTGGGCCAGCAGGAACTCCAGCACCACCGGTTTGCCCTGGGCATCGACCATCTTGTCGTCGACGATGCGCCAGCCGGCCTCTTGCAGCAATTGGTAGGCCTTGCGCTGCTGGTCGCGGATCATGCCGCTGCCGTCGCACATCGATGGCTGGAAGGCGTCAGTGAAGACCTGTTCGGGAATCTTGCCGCGCAGGGGCTCGAGGATCTTCAACTCGTCTTCGCCGGGCAGGCCGGTGGCAGCCATTTCCGAATTCTCGAAATAGCTGCGGGTGCGGGCGTAGGCGCCGTTGAACAGTTGCTTGTTGGTCCACTCGAAGTCCAGCAGCAGGCTCAAGGCCTTGCGCACCCGTATGTCCTGGAAGATCGGCCGGCGCAGGTTGTAGACAAAGCCTTGCATGCCGGTGGGGTTGCCGTTGGGGATCTGTTCCTTGATCAACCGGCCTTCGGTCACGGCCGGGATGTTGTAGGCATTGGCCCAGTTCTTGGCGGTCATCTCCAGCCAGAAATCGAACTGCCCGGCTTTCAAGGCCTCGACCGCGACGGTGTTGTCGCGGTAGTAATCGGTAGCCAGTACGTCGAAATTATAGAAACCGCGATTGACCGGCAGGTCCTTGCCCCAGTAGTCCTTCACCCGCTCATAGCGGATCGAGCGTCCGGCCTTCACTTCGGCGACCTTGTAGGGACCGCTGCCCAGGGGGATTTCCAGGTTGCCCTTGCTGAAGTCGCGCTCGGCCCACCAGTGCTTCGGCAATACCGGCAGTTGGCCGAGGATCAACGGCAGTTCACGATTGTTGGTGTGCTTGAACTTGAACAAGACCTTGAGCGGGTCTTCGGCGATGACGTCGGCGACGTCGCTGTAATAGCCGCGAAACATCGGCGCGCCGTCCTTGGTCAGGGTCTGGAAGCTGAAGACCACGTCCTCGGCGCGCACCGGATGACCATCGTTGAAACGGGCTTCGGGGCGCAGGTAGAAACGCACCCAGCCATTGTCCGGGGCTTTCTCGATTTTTTCGGCGATCAGGCCATATTCGGTGAACGGTTCGTCCAGGCCCTGCTTGGCCAGGGTGTCGTAGATCAGGCCGATGTCGTCGGCCGGTACACCTTTGCTGATGAACGGGTTGAGGCTGTCGAAGCCGCCAAAACCGCCCTGGCGGAAGATCCCGCCTTTGGGCGCGTCCGGGTTGACGTAGTCGAAGTGCTTGAAGTTCGCCGGGTACTTCGGCGGCTCGTTGTACAAGGTCACGGCATGCTGCGGCGCGGCACAGGCCAGCCCGGCGAATAACAGGCTGCTGGCCTGCAGGAGCAGGGCGCGTAAAGGCTTCATTGATCTTTCTCCGAAGATTTCAGCCACCATGCGCTCAGGCCCAGGGTGTAGGGCGGCGTGGTGACGAAGGCGAACCGGTTGCGGTACGCCAGGCGATGATAATTGAGATACCAGTTGGGAATGCAGTAATGCTGCCACAGCAGCACGCGATCCAGGGCCTTGCCGGCGGCGACCTGTTCGTCACGGGTCTGGGCGGCGAGCAGCTTTTCCAGCAGATGATCGACCACAGGGTTGGCGATCCCGGCGTAGTTCTTGCTGCCCTTGACCCCGACCTGGCTGGAGTGGAAGTACTGCCATTGCTCGAGGCCCGGGCTGAGGGTCTGGTTCAAGGTCAGCAGGATCATGTCGAAGTCGAATTGGTCCAGGCGCTGCTTGTACTGGGCGCGGTCCACCGTGCGTAGTCGGGCCTGGATGCCGATGCTGGCGAGGTTCTCGACGTAGGGTTGCAGGATGCGCTCCAGGTTCGGGTTCACCAGCAGGATTTCGAAGCTCAGGGGCTGGCTGTCGGCGTTCAGCAGGCGTTGGCCGTTGAGGCTCCAACCGGCTTCCTTCAATAACCCCAGGGCTTTGCGCAGGGTTTCCCGGGGGATGCCGCGACCGTCGGTCTTGGGCAAGCTGAAGGGTTCGGTGAGCAGTTTGGGCGGCAATTGTTCCCGGTATGGCTTGAGCAGCAGCCATTCATGGCCCACCGGCAGGCCGGTGGCGGAGAACTCGCTGTTGGGGTAATAACTGAGGGTGCGCTTGTAGGCGCCGCTGAACAGGGTGCGGTTGGTCCACTCGAAATCGAACATCAGCCCCAGGGCTTCACGCACCTTGACCTCGGCAAACGTGCCGCGTCGGGTGTTCATGAACAGGCCCTGGGTCTGGGTCGGGATCTGGTGGGGAATCTGCGCCTTGATCACGTCGCCGCGCTTGATCGCCGGAAAGTCATAGCCGTTGGCCCAGTTCTTGGCCTGGTGTTCGATGTAGATGTCGAACTCACCGGCCTTGAAGGCTTCGAAGGCAACTTCGCTGTCACGATAGAACTCCACGTCCATGCGGTCGTAGTTGTACTTGCCACGATTGACCGGCAGGTCCTTGCCCCAGTAATCCTTGACCCGTTCGAACACCAGTTGGCGGCCTGGTTGCACTTTGGTGATGCGATACGGCCCGCTGCCCAGGGGCGGTTCGAAGGTCGTTGCCTTGAAATCGCGGCCTTTCCAGTAATGCTGGGGCAACACCGGCAGTTCACCCAGGCGCAGGATCAGCAGCGGATTGCCCGCGCGCTTGAAGACAAAGCGGATTCTCAGTGGATTGAGAATGTCGACACGCAGCACTTCCTGCAGGTTGGTGCGGTATTGCGGGTGACCGTCCTTGAGCAGCGTCCTGTAGGAGAACGCCACGTCATAGGCGGTGATGGGCACGCCATCGTGAAACCGCGCTTCGGGGCGCAGGTTGAACACCACCCAACTGCGGTCTTCGCTGTATTCCACCGACTGGGCGATCAGGCCGTAGCTCGACGTCGGTTCATCACCGGACGGCGCGTACTGGCCGGTGCCGACCATCAGTGGTTCGTTCAGCTCATTGATGCCGTATTGCAGGAAATTGGGTGTGGAAACCGGGCTGCTGCCCTTGAACGTGTAGGGGTTGAGCGTATCGAAGGTGCCGAATGCCATGACTCGCAAGACACCGCCCTTGGGCGCTTGCGGGTTGACCCAGTCGAAGTGGGTGAATCTGGCCGGGTACTTGAGCGTGCCGAACTGCGCATAGCCATGGCTTTCGCTGATGGTTGCGCTGGCGGGAGAGCTCAAGGCCAGGCTGATCAGGAGCAAGAGGAGGGGACGTATCAAGTCTGAGATCCGATCCAGGCGGCTTGGGCTTTTATGGCCTGTACAGTAACAGCTTGTATCGGCAGGAAAAAGGCGGGGTTTAGAGGGGATGCCAGTCAGCTAAGCGGATACCTGTGGGAGCAAGGCTTGCCCGCGATGAACGATATCGCGGTTCAACTGTTAAACCGCGGTGTGGCCATCGCGGGCAAGCCTTGCTCCCACAGGCCTTGCCCCACAGATGAGTCCCCTCACCACACAACGCTCCCCGGTCACCTCAGTGCGGGGAGTAGACCGTCAGCATCTGCCCAGGCTTGAGGGCCTTGCCCATCCGTGGGTTCCAGCGCTTGAGGTGCTGCATTTCCACGTTGAAACGCTTGGCGACGACGTACAGCGAATCACCTTGCTTGACCTTGTATTGGGTCTGCTTCTTCTGGTCCTTGCTATTGGCGGCCACCACGGTGCTGATGCGCTTGCTGGTGGCCTTGCTGGCCTTGGCGTCCTGCATCACCAGGGTCTGGCCGACCTTGAGCTTGTTGCCGCTGAGTTTGTTCCAGCGTTGCAGGTCTTTGGTCTGGACGTTGTTGGCCTTGGCGATCTGGGCGAGGTTTTCGCCGCGCTTGACTCGGTAGGTACGCCGGGCGCCTTCCACGTCGCTGTCGTCGGCTGTCTCGAACACCGGCTTGAGCGAGCGCTGGCTGATCAGCTCTTCGGGGCGCATGGTCGACAGGCTGGCGGTCAGCAACTGGGCCTTGGACGTGGGCACCAGCAGGTGCTGGGGGCCGTCGATGGTGGTGCGCTGCTTGAAGGCCGGGTTGAGCTGGAACAGCTCGTCTTCGTCGATGTTGGCCACCGCCGCGACCTTGGACAGGTCCATGCGCTGGTTGATCTCGACGACCTGGAAATAGGGTTCGTTGGCGATCGGGTTGAGGTTCACGCCATAGGCATCGGGCGAGAGCACCACCTGGGACAGCGCCAGCAACTTCGGCACATAAGCCTGGGTTTCGCTGGGCAGCGGCAGGTTCCAGTAGTCGGTGGGCAGGCCAAGCTTCTCGTTGCGCTCGATGGCGCGGCTGACCGTACCCTCGCCGGCGTTGTAGGCGGCCAGCGCCAGCAACCAGTCGCCGTTGAACATGTCGTGCAGGCGCGTCAGGTAGTCCAGGGCGGCCGTGGTGGAGGCGGTGATATCGCGACGCCCGTCATAGAAGCGGGTCTGGCGCAGGTTGAAGTAACGCCCCGTGGACGGGATGAATTGCCACAGGCCCACTGCGTTGGCCCGGGAATAGGCCATGGGGTTGTAGGCACTCTCGATCACCGGCAGCAACGCCAGCTCCAGCGGCATGTTGCGCTCTTCGAGGCGTTCGACGATGTAATGGATGTACAGGCTGCCACGCTCACCGGCGTTTTCCATGAAGGAAGGGTTGCTGGCGAACCACAGGCGCTGTTGCTCGATACGTGGATTGACGCCGGCCGTTTCCTGCAGCTGGAAACCCTGGCGCATGCGCTCCCAGACGTCCTGGGGTACTTGAGGGCTGGGTTTCTCACTGAGCCATACCGGCTTCTGTTTGGCGCGAGCGGCGATATTCGGCGTGTGCGCCGCGTCGGTCTGCGGCAGTTGGCTCGTGCTCTGGCAGCCCGCCAATGTGGCGGACACGGCCACCGCAATGGCTTGAGCCAAGCGGGTCAATGTGTCTGACTGGACGGACCTGCATATAGATGACGACATTGGCTGGAAGTAAGTTCCGGGCAAAAATGTCGGCCGATTCTAGGAAGCGCACCCCAACAGGTCAACCTTTCAGAATTTTTGTATCAATCGATAGCTGCCTTAGAACGTATCTTTCCAAGCCCTCAAGGCCGCAAAAACCTCACTCGGCGTCTGGTTTCGCTGGCCGTTCCGTTCGTCTGCTTTTTGTTTAACAGATGTTTCAGTCGTGCGCAGGAACGGGTTGGTGAGTTTTTCCAGGGCCAGGGTCGAGGGTAGCGTCATGATGCCTTCGCTGCGTTGCCGGCTGACTTTTTCCAGGCGGGCGGCGACGTCCGGGTTGCCGGGCTCCACGGCGGCGGCGAACTTCAGGTTGCTGAGGGTATATTCATGGGTGCAGTAGACCAGCGTATCTTCAGGCAGGGCGGCGAGGCGACTGAGCGAATGGTGCATTTGCGCAGGCGTGCCTTCGAAGAGCCGGCCGCAACCGGCGGCGAACAGGGTGTCGCCACAGAACAGCAGGCCGTGATGGTAGTAGGCGATGTGCCCCAGGGTATGGCCAGGCACGGCATAGACATCGAAGTCCCAGCCGAGCACGCTGACCGTGTCGTTGTCATGCAGGGCCTTGTCCCGCGCCGGGATGTTTTCGCTGGCCGGACCGTAAACGGTGGCGTTCGTCGCATTCTTCAGCGCCTGGACGCCGCCGACATGATCATGGTGATGATGGGTGATCAGGATGTCGCTCAGGACCCAGCCCGGATGGGTCTCGAGCCAGGCCTGCACCGGCGCGGCGTCACCCGGGTCGACCACGGCGCAGCGCTGGGTGGCGTGGTCCTGTAACAACCAGATGTAGTTATCGGTGAATGCGGGCAGGGCACTGATCTGTATCATCGTGGAATTCGCCAAGCGGAAAACAAAGGCGCATCTTAGAACTTCCTGACGCGTTGGAGAATGCAATGACCGATGAAGCGTTCGCTCAGGCTGATCCTGACTGGCTGGCGTTGATCAGCGCCGCCCGTGAATGGCTGTCCGGCCCTGTCGGGCAATTTTTGCTGGAAGAAGAACGGCACATGCTCGAAGACGAGTTGGGCCGGTTCTTCGGCGGCTACCTGGTGCACTACGGGCCTTCGGCGCAAACGCCGCCGTCGGCACCGCAAGTCCAGCGCAACGTGCGCCTGGGAGCGCCGTTGCCCGGGGTGGAAATCGTCTGCGAAGAGCAGGCCTGGCCGTTGAGCGAGCATGCCGCCGACGTGGTGGTCATGCAGCACGGCCTGGATTTCTGCCTGTCGCCCCACGGTCTGTTGCGTGAAGCCGCCAGCAGCGTGCGCCCTGGCGGGCACCTGTTGATCATCGGCATCAATCCCTGGAGCGCTTGGGGCTTGCGTCATGTGTTTGCCCACGACGCCCTGCGCCAGGCCCGCTGCATCTCGGCGTCGAGGGTCGGCGACTGGCTGAACCTGCTGGGTTTTGCGCTGGAGAAACGCCGCTTCGGGTGCTATCGTCCGCCGCTTGCGTCGCCCAAGTGGCAGGCGCGCCTGGCCGGCTGGGAGCGCAAGGCCGGTGACTGGCAGCTGTCCGGCGGCGGTTTCTACCTGTTGGTGGCACGCAAGATCGCGGTCGGGCTGCGCCCGGTGCGCCAGGCGCGACGCGAGCCGATGGGCAAGCTGATTCCCTTGCCAATGGCCAAGGTCAATCGTCGCCACATCGAGCCGTAACCTTTTTCGATGGTTCTTGCCGGCATTGGGCTGCGGGTGTTGTCGGGCCCGATCGGCGGGCCTTTGCATTTTTTTGGATAGATTGGCATGAGCGATAGCGTAGAACTCTTCACTGATGGCGCCTGCAAGGGCAACCCCGGTCCAGGCGGCTGGGGCGCGTTGCTGGTGTGCAAGGGCGTGGAGAAGGAACTCTGGGGCGGCGAAACCAATACCACCAACAATCGCATGGAGCTGATGGGCGCCATCCGTGGCCTGGAAGAGCTCAAGCGGCCTTGCGATGTGTTGCTGGTGACCGACTCGCAGTACGTCATGAAGGGCATCAACGAGTGGATGGCGAACTGGAAGAAACGTGGCTGGAAGACGGCGGCGAAGGAACCGGTAAAAAACGCCGACCTCTGGAAGCTGCTGGATGAACAGGTCAGCCGCCACAACGTCACCTGGAAATGGGTGCGCGGCCACATCGGCCACCACGGCAACGAACGGGCCGACCAGTTGGCCAATCGTGGGGTCGATGAGGTTCGGGGCTTCAAGCAGGCCTGATTCAGCCGGATGTACCCTCCTGTGACGAGGCGCTTGTGTGGGAGCAAAGCTTGCTCGCGACACAGGCGCCCCGGTTTTCCTGAAAGACCGCATGATCTTCATCGCGAGCAAGCTTTGCTCCCACAGTGTTTGCTTTCGCTCATCACTTGCTTCCACCAGCCTGGCTCCCAGGTAAATCCCCTTGCCACAAGAGCGTGTTAAGATCCGCGCTTTTGCAAGACTGCCCGCTGAGAGCTGAACACTGATGGCCAACAGATCTGTAGTACTGGATACCGAAACCACCGGCATGCCGGTGACCGATGGTCACCGGATTATTGAAATCGGTTGTGTCGAGCTGATCGGCCGGCGCCTGACCGGTCGCCATTTCCACGTTTACCTGCAACCGGATCGCGAAAGTGACGAGGGCGCCATCGGCGTGCACGGCATCACCAACGAATTTCTGGTGGGCAAGCCGCGTTTCGCCGAAGTGGCCGATGAGTTCTTCGAATTCATCCAGGGCGCGCAGTTGATCATCCACAACGCGGCGTTCGACGTCGGGTTCATCAACAACGAATTCGCCCTGATGGGCCAGCACGACCGGGCTGACATTACCCAGCATTGCACCATCCTCGATACCCTGATGATGGCCCGGGAACGTCACCCTGGGCAGCGCAACAGCCTCGACGCCTTGTGCAAGCGCTACGGCGTCGACAACTCCGGTCGTGAACTGCACGGCGCCTTGCTCGACTCCGAGATCCTGGCCGACGTCTACCTGACCATGACCGGCGGCCAGACCAGCCTGTCCCTGGCCGGTAACGCCTCGGACGGCAACGGTACCGGTGAAGGCTCTGGCAACCAGGCCACGGAAATCCGGCGTTTGCCCGCTGACCGCCAACCATCGCGGATTATCCGCGCCAGCGAGAGCGACCTGGCCGAACATGCCGCGCGTCTGGAAGCCATCGCCAAGTCCGCAGGTGCTCCGGCATTGTGGACGCAGTTGGCCGAGTCGCAGGCTACGGCGAACTGACCCGTTGCTCCCCTGTCACTCTCTTTCGTTTCATTTCTCGCCACAATCGCCACGACCTTCTAACCTGAGGTAACGGGCAGGCTACGGATCCCGCTTGATGTGTGAAGATTTGAAAGGCAAGGGCAATGGATGGCACCACGCCGTTGGTTGTCTCAAGGAATGAGGACCTTCCCCAGTATGCAACCGGTCATGAATCCCAAACACCCCGGGTTGTCGGTGCGCATCGTCGATGACGGCTTTGCCGCCTATATCTGGGGCAGTGACTTCAGCTTCGAAGTCAGCGACTACGCGACGGCGCAGATCGGCCGGCCCGTCAACCAGTGGCCGGTGACGCCCATTGTTCCCTATCGCAAGTGCTATGGCATCGATCCCGAGGAATTCAGCAGCTTCCGCAATGCCCCGGACAGCGAGATCTTCATGGCTTATCTCGACGACCAGCCCGTGGGGCATCTGGTGGTCAGTACCAACTGGAACGGCTATGCCCACATCGACGAGTTGGCGGTGCATGCGCCAGCCCGTCGCCACGGGGTGGCCAAGGCGTTGCTCGATGTCGCCCAGTTCTGGAGTCGCAAGAAAAAACTGCCGGGCATCATGCTCGAGACCCAGAACAACAATCTGGGTGCCTGCCGGCTCTATGAGCGTTGCGGCTACGTGCTCGGCGGTATCGATCACCTGCGCTATCGCGGCATTGACCGGCATACCGACGAAGTGGCGTTGTTCTGGTACCGGCTGTTCGATGATCCGCTGGGCATGTCGATCAGTGGCTCAGCAACGCCTCGGCTTGTTCCGTAACCCGTTCCAGCAGCGATTGGACGGCGGGTGAGGGCTGCGTGCCGTTCAGGCTCAGGGCATAGAGACCAATCGCAATGGCGGGCGATACCGGGCAGACGTCCAGGCCACTGCCCTTGGCGCCCGAGGCAGTGAACGGGTCGACGATGGCAAGGCCTTCGCCGGCCTCGACCATGGCGCGCATCATCTGATGGGTCTGGACGCGGATCTGGATCATTGGCGCCGGACGCAGCGCCGCCAGTTTATGCTCGAAGGCAGGGCTCAGTGGGTCATGGCCATCCAGGCCTACCAACGGCTGGCCCGCCAGGTCCTGGAGCGAAATGTATTTCTGTCGTGGTTGCAGCCAGCCGTGAGGTGCCAGCAATTGCAGTTTGCCCTGGGCGATCATCTGGCAATGGATGTCGGGATGCTCGGGGTCGTGCAAGCTCAGGCCCAGGTCGCTTTCACGCAACAGCAGGCTGTGGACGATGTCGCGGGTCGGTTGGCTGAGCAGGGTGCAAGGCGCATCCGGATGGCGGCGACGCAGGGCGGCGATGCTCTGGGGCAGCAACTGCTGGGCCAGCGGCGGGGTGCAGATAATGCGCAAGGGTGGCGCCTGATAGTGTTTCAGGCTGCTGGCCAGGCGCTGCACCGGTTCGAGGGTGTCGTACACCCGCGTGATGCCGTCGCGCAGTTCGAGAGTTTCCCGAGTCGCCTGCAAGCGCCCGCGCACACTGGCAAACAGCATGAAGCCCAGCTGCGCCTCGGCATCGCGCAGGATCGCCTCGACCTCTGCCACTGGCAATTGCAGCCATTCGGCCGCCGTGCCGAGGTGGCCGGTCTGCAGCAGCGCCTGGATCACTTCGATGTGGCGTAAACGCATGCAAGAAGTCCGTGTTCGGCGGGTGAGTCATTGAGTGGCCGAATCCTAACCCAAGTTCGGGCGTGACTTCTGCTCATAACTGCCAGTTATGAAGCTATTTGCGTTTCGGTGGGTGCTTGAGCTTGCAGTGGCGTTTCCGGTTCGCGTGTCAATTCGACTTGAGATTGCACCAGAACAAATTTGCCGTCGTCGCGTTTGTTGACGCGATCGCCGATAGCCAGCTTATAGGTGGTGACAGGCTCCTTGCCGTTTCCGTCGGGCGACGGGGTCGATTCATGGAACTCATGCACCAGATAGACGCGACCTTCGACGTCCCGCGCATGAAATTGTCCGACAAGTACTGCTGCCATTGCTTAGAACCTCTGGAAATAAATCACTCGATTTGCGGTTCTGTAGACCCTGGTCAAGCGCGGTAAGTTTTCCTACATGAAAAAAATAGTCCAACCGGCCGGTTTTTGTCGCTCCACTGGTCCAATTGTCACCCCGATCATCTATAACTACAGGCTCCTTTGAGCCGACAGTCGAGAAGCCTCTCATGAGTAATGTCTACACAGTGGCCGTTTTAGTGGGCAGCCTGCGCAAGGCATCGATCAACCGTAAGGTCGCGCTGGCACTGGCTGACCTGGCGCCAGCCAACCTCAAACTGAACATCGTCGAGATCGGCGAGTTGCCGCTCTACAACGAAGACATCGATGTTTCCCCTCCGGCAGCCTACAGCACTTTCCGTCAGCAGGTGGGCGCGGCCGACGCTTTGTTGTTCGTCACGCCTGAGTACAACCGCTCGGTACCGGCGCCGCTGAAAAACGCCATCGACGTCGGCTCGCGTCCCTACGGCCAGAGTTGCCTGAGTGGCAAGCCGGGCGCGGTGATCAGTGCTTCGCCGGGCGCCATCGGTGGTTTTGGTGCCAACCATCATTTGCGCCAGTCGCTGGTATTCCTTGACGTTCCCTGCATGCAGCAGCCGGAAGCCTACCTGAGCGGTGCCGGGACGGCGTTTGACGAGGCGGGCAACCTGTCGGAGTCGGTACGGCCCTTCCTGCAGACGTTCATCAATGCCTACGGCAAGTGGGTCGAGCAACACAAGAAGGCTTGATCTCTTTGCACAGCTTCAAGCCAAGCACCTTTGTGGCGGAGTGATTTTCTGTGGGAGCAAGGCTTGCCCGCGATGGCCGCAGCGCGGTTTACCAGCTGAACCGCGATATCGTTCATCGCGGGCAAGCCTTGCTCCCACAGTGGGAAAGCCTCCCTCGCGACATCGGCCATTCATCTGCGCGCTTTACTGGATATTCGAATTTCCATATATTCGCCCCTTCGCACCACCAGGCCGTTCTTCGTCACGTCTGATTCCCACTTTTCAATCCTTCTTCCAAGGCTGTTGCGCATGCTGATCGCGTCATTGATTTTCCTGCTGACCATTACGTTGGTGATCTGGCAGCCCAAGGGGCTTGGCGTCGGCTGGAGCGCGACGCTCGGCGCGCTGCTGGCGTTGTTGAGCGGGGTGGTGCAGGTCGGCGACATTGCGCTGGTCTGGCAGATCATCTGGAACGCCACCGGTACGTTTGTCGCGCTGATCATCATCAGCCTGCTGCTGGACGAGGCCGGCTTCTTCGCCTGGGCGGCCTTGCACGTGGCCCGTTGGGGAAAGGGCAGCGGGCGCAAGCTGTTTGCGTTCATGGTGCTGCTGGGCGCGCTGGTGTCGGCCCTGTTTGCCAATGACGGGGCGGCGTTGATCCTGACGCCCATCGTGATTTCGATGCTGCTGGCGTTGCGGTTTTCCCCGGCGGCGACCCTGGCATTCGTGATGGGTGCCGGTTTCATTGCCGACAGCGCGAGCCTGCCGCTGGTGGTGTCGAACCTGGTGAACATCGTCTCGGCGGACTTCTTCGGCATTGGCTTCAACCGCTACGCGGCGGTCATGGTGCCGGTGAACCTGGTCAGTGTGGCGGCCAGCCTGGCGATCTTGCTGTGGTTCTTTCGTCGCGACATCCCGCGCGACTACGACCCCGCTCAACTGGATGATCCGGCGACGGCGATCCACGACAAGGCAACGTTTTATGCCGGCTGGGTGGTGCTGGTGATCCTGCTGCTGGGCTGCTTTGCGCTGGAGCCGCTGGGGATTCCCATCAGCGCGATTTCCGCGGTCTGTGCTGCGTTGCTGCTGGCTGTCGCGGCCCGCGGCCACAAGATTTCCACCCGCAAGGTGATGAAGGAAGCGCCCTGGCAGATCGTGATTTTCTCCCTCGGCATGTACCTGGTGGTCTATGGCCTGCGCAATGCCGGGTTGACCGGCTACCTGGCCCATTGGCTCGACGGCTTCGCCGAATATGGCGTGTGGGGTGCGGCCATGGGCACCGGCGTGCTGACGGCGTTGCTCTCGTCGGCCATGAATAATTTGCCGACGGTGCTGGTCGGCGCCTTGTCCATCGATGCCAGCCAGGCCACCGGGGTGGTGAAGGAGGCGATGATCTACGCCAACGTCATCGGCAGCGACCTGGGCCCGAAAATCACCCCGATCGGCAGCCTGGCGACTTTGCTGTGGCTGCATGTGCTGGAGCGCAAGAACATCCAGATCGGCTGGGGGTACTACTTCAAGGTCGGGATCGTACTGACAGTGCCGGTGTTGCTGGTGACATTGGCAGCGCTGGCGGTGCGGTTGTCACTCTAGACCGAGTTGGCTTCATCGCGAGCAAGCTCGCTCCCACATTGGAATGCATTCTCCTCTATGAATGTGCTCCCCTGTGGGAGCGAGCTTGCTCGCGATGAGGCCCTGGCAGACACTCCAAAACTCAGCTGTTTTGGCCCGGCACATCCGGCCAGAGATCGGCCACCAGGAACACCCGCTCGGCTTCTTCCCACTCCCCCTCGGCATTTTCAGTCAGGCGCACCATCAGTTGCGCTGGCGCCATCGGGTCAAGGTCCAGTCGCCAGGCGTCCAGTTGCGCGGTGCTCCAGGTCTGCTCCGCCGGATAATGCGCCGGGGCCAACCAGGCGGCGCGGGGCAGGGGTTGCCAGCGCCCAGGTGGGCGCTGGGCGACGAATGCAGGCCAATCCCGCTGATGCAGCCAACTGCCCCGCAAATGCCGGGGATGCGCACCGGTCGGCGGGTCGGCGTGGCCCGGCCAGGGGTAGAGCAGGTAGCCGCCGAGCCAGAGCTCGGAGCGGAACACCTCGAGGCCGGTCGGCTCAATGCCCAATGCTGCCAAGGCCTCGCGGCTTTCCGGGCGCGCCGAGATGGGGAGCTGGTGCTCGCGCAAATGCGCCAGTTTACGGTCGAGTCGGTCATGACAGCCCGGCCCGAGCCACTGCGCGGTGTCCCGGCCATCCCCTTGCTGCGGGCCGAGGTACAACTTGATCGCCAACTCCAGATGATGGATGCCGTCACGATCGCGCAGCAGCAGGTCCAGTTCGCCCAGCGTATGGCCTTCGTGGCGGATCGGCAGGTTCGCGGCAATCAGCTCGATGCCAGGAGCGTGCTGCACGGCAAACTGCCACAGCCTTTCGTAATACAGGCCCAGGCGTCGCGTCCGTCCCAGGGACAGGCAGTGCAGCAGCGGGTAGCTGTCGCGGTCCAGTTGTCGCAGCCAGTGCTCCAGCTGATCAGGCGCCTGTACCCAGTCGCTGCCGGCCAGGGGATGGCGCTGGGGCCAGGGCGTGTCGATGAGCATCGGCGGGGCGATGATCGCCCACGCGAGGTCGCGCACTTCGGGATGGCGAAGGCGGCGGGGCAAGTCCAGCAATTCAGGGAACAGGATCATTTTGCGAGCATAGCTGCTGCGAAAGGCTTAAAGGATTTTGTCTATGGAGCGCTTTCGCCCATAATCGTGGTTTTCGCCCGTCGCAGACCCTCGCAGGAGCCTCATGGAGCAATTTCGCAATATCGGCATCATCGGTCGCCTGGGCAGTTCGCAGGTGTTGGACACCGTTCGCCGTCTCAAACGTTTCCTCCTGGAGCGACACCTGCATGTGATCCTCGAAGATACCATCGCCGAAGTCTTGCCGGGCCATGGCCTGCAGACGTCGTCGCGCAAGATGCTGGGCGAGGTCTGCGACATGGTGATCGTGGTCGGCGGCGACGGCAGCCTGCTGGGGGCCGCCCGGGCCCTGGCGCGGCACAATATCCCGGTGCTGGGGATCAACCGGGGCAGCCTGGGGTTCCTCACCGATATCCGCCCTGACGAGCTGGAAACCAAGGTCGCCGAGGTGCTGGACGGCCACTACCTGGTGGAAAACCGCTTCCTGCTGCAAGCCGAGGTCCGTCGTCACGCCGAGGCCATCGGCCAGGGCGATGCCCTCAATGACGTGGTGCTGCACCCTGGCAAATCCACGCGCATGATCGAATTCGAGCTGTACATCGACGGCCAGTTCGTCTGCAGCCAGAAGGCCGACGGCCTGATCGTCGCGACCCCGACCGGTTCCACGGCCTACGCGCTCTCGGCCGGCGGACCGATCATGCACCCCAAGCTCGACGCTATTGTGATTGTGCCCATGTACCCCCATACCTTGTCTGGGCGACCGATTGTGGTCGATGGCAACAGTGAGCTGAAAATCGTCGTGTCCAAGGATATGCAGATCTACCCGCAAGTGTCCTGTGACGGCCAGAACCATTTCACCTGCGCGCCGGGTGACACCATCACCGTCAGCAAGAAAGCGCAGAAGCTGCGCCTGATCCATCCGCTGGATCACAATTACTATGAAGTCTGCCGGACCAAGCTCGGCTGGGGCAGTCGGTTGGGGGGTGGAGGCGACTGATGCTCGATCCTGCGCGCAGTTACGATTTGATCGGTGACGTGCATGGATGCGCCCTGACCCTGGAACACCTGCTGGACCGACTCGGTTACCACAAGCAGGGCGGGGTCTGGCGGCATCCGTCGCGCATGGCTGTGTTCCTGGGGGACATCATCGACCGTGGCCCGCGGATTCGCGAGGCGCTGCATATCGTCCACGACATGGTCGTGGCCGGCCAGGCGCTGTGCATCATGGGCAACCACGAGTTCAACGCCCTGGGCTGGAGCACACCGGCTTTGCCCGGCAGCGGCCAGCGCTACGTGCGCGAACACACGCCGCGTCATGCTCGCCTGCTCAACGAGACCCTGACCCAGTTCGAGCAGCATCCCGGCGACTGGCATGACTTTCTCAAGTGGTTCTACGAGCTGCCGCTGTTTGTCGACGCCGGCCGGTTCCGGGTGGTGCATGCCTGTTGGGATTCGGGCCTGATCGAACCGCTGCGTGGCCTGTTCCCGGACGGTTGTGTCGACGAGCATTTCCTCCAGGCCTCGGCGCAACCGGGCAGTTTTGCCAGCACGGTGTTCGATCGTTTGCTACGTGGCACCGACATGCGCCTGCCCCATGGCCTGACGCTGACCGGTGGCGATGGCCTGACCCGTTCGTTTTTTCGCACCAAGTTCTGGGAAGACAACCCGCAGACCTACGGCGACATCGTCTTCCAGCCCGACGCCTTGCCAGAACCGGTGGCCCGCACACCGCTGTCGCCGGATGAAAAAAACAACCTGCTGCGCTATGGCGTCCATGAACCGTTGCTGTTCGTCGGCCACTATTGGCGCAGCGGCAAGCCCGCGCCCATTCGCCCGAACCTGGCCTGCCTGGATTACAGCGCGGTGCTCTACGGCAAGCTGGTCGCCTATCGCCTCGACCAGGAAACCCGCCTGGATCCGCACAAGTTCGTCTGGGTGGATGTCGAGCGGCCGGAGGTGGTGCAATGAGCGTCGTCGCGGTTTTGCGCCTGCCCTTGGCAGTGGACCTGAGCGGCTTCGTCAAGTTGCTGCAACGCATGCAGGTGCCCCATCGCGTCAGTGAAGAGGCGGGCGAGCAGGTGCTCTGGGTGCCGGATGAAATCAGTGAGGACGTGCGTTCGTTGTACGCGCGTTTTCCCGCCGGCGATCCCGACCAGCAGTTGGAACTGTCAGACACGGGTGGCACTTCCCGGCGGGCGGGGTTTGTCCAGCAACTGACGCGCAGCCCAGTGACGGCCGTGGTGTTGTTGCTGAGCCTGATCGTCAGTGCGGTCACCCTGCTAGGGGAAAATCTTGAGGCCCTACGCTGGCTGACCTTCCTCGAGTTCCGCGTCGTTGGCGACTACATCCAGTTCACGCCGTTGGCCGATAGCCTGGCGGCGGGGCAGTGGTGGCGCCTGGTGACACCGATGCTGATTCACTTCGGCTTCCTGCACATCGCCATGAATGGCATGTGGTACTGGGAACTGGGACGGCGGATCGAGGCGCGCCAGGGTGGCATCAACTTGCTGGGGCTGACGCTGCTGTTCAGCCTCGTCTCCAATTTCGCCCAGTACTTTTTCAGCGGCCCGACGTTGTTCGGTGGGTTGTCGGGGGTGTTGTACGGCCTGCTGGGCCATTGCTGGATCTACCAATTGCTCGCACCGAACCCGGCCTATCACTTGCCCCGTGGGGTGTTGGTGATGATGCTGGTGTGGTTGCTGCTGTGCCTGTCCGGGCTGGTTTCGCTGATCGGTTTCGGTGAAATCGCCAATGCGGCCCACGTCGGCGGGCTGCTCGTCGGATGCTTCACGGGTTTGTTGGGCGGGCTGTTCGCTCGCCGTAAAATGGCCCTTTGACCGGCGCCTGTGCCTTTTGAGAATGCGCGATTTGCGCGGAGAACCCATGTCTTCCTTCAACGAAATGATCCAGAACATCACACCCGACATCTACCGGAGCCTGAAACTGGCGGTGGAAATCGGTAAATGGGCCGATGGCAACAAGCTCACCGCCGAGCAACGCGAACTGTCGTTGCAGGCGATGATCGCCTGGGAAATCCAGAACCTGCCCGAAGAGGAGCGCACTGGTTACATGGGCGCGCAGGAATGCCATTCGAAGTCCACTGAAGTGCCGAATATCCTGTTCAAGTCGGACGCCATCCATTGATCGAGATTGGCCGCGGTGCAATCAGCAAGATGTCGGCGCGCCTTGACGGGCCGACCGTTCAATACGCCTTTCGCCTGGGCGATGTCGAGGTGCCGGTCAACCCGTTGATCGGCAGCACGGTGCGCCTGGAGTACCTCGGTGCGATCCACTGCACCCACTGTGGACGCCGGACCAAGACCAGCTTCAGCCAGGGGTATTGCTACCCCTGCATGACCAAGCTGGCCCAGTGCGACCTGTGCATCATGAGCCCCGAGCGTTGCCATTACGAGGCGGGCACCTGCCGCGACCCGGCCTGGGGCGAGCAGTTCTGCATGACCGATCATGTGGTCTACCTGGCCAATTCCTCGGGTGTGAAAGTTGGCATCACTCGCGCCACGCAATTGCCGACCCGCTGGCTGGACCAGGGCGCCAGCCAGGCGCTGCCGATCCTGCGGGTCGCCACCCGCCAGCAATCGGGGTTTGTCGAAGACCTGTTCCGCAGCCAGGTGGCGGACAAGACCAACTGGCGCGCCTTGCTCAAGGGCGACGCCGTGGCGGTGGACCTGCCGGCGATCCGCGACTCGCTGTTCGAAAGCTGCGCCCAGGGATTGCAGGGGTTGCAGGAACGATTCGGCCTGCAAGCGATCCAGACCATAGCGGACGTCGAACCCATCGAGATCCGTTATCCGGTGGAGCAATACCCGGCCAAGATCGTCAGCTTCAACCTGGACAAGAACCCGATCGCCGAAGGCACGCTGCTGGGGATCAAGGGCCAGTACCTGATTTTTGACACCGGCGTGATCAATATTCGTAAATACACGGCCTACCAGCTCGCCGTGCATCAGTAGAAGGATTCGACCTATGCGCACCGAACAACCGAAGATGATTTACCTGAAGGACTATCAGGCGCCCGAGTACCTGATCGATGAGACGCACCTGACCTTCGAGTTGTTCGAGGACCACAGCCTGGTCCATGCGCAACTGGTGATGCGCCGCAACCCCGAGCGCGGTGCCGGGCTGCCGCCGCTGGTGCTCGATGGCCAGCACCTGGAACTGCTCTCGCTCAAGCTCGACGACGCCGACCTGGGGCAGGGCGACTATCAACTGGACGACAGTCACCTGACCGTTCACCCCAAGGCCCAGGCCTTCACGGTCGACACCACCGTCCGGATCCACCCGGAAACCAACACCGCCCTGGAAGGTTTGTACAAGTCCGGCAGCATGTTCTGCACCCAGTGCGAGGCCGAAGGTTTCCGCAAGATCACCTATTACCTCGACCGCCCGGATGTGATGAGCAAGTTCACCACCACCGTGGTGGCCGAGCAGCACAGCTATCCGGTGCTGTTGTCCAACGGCAACCCGATTGCCAGCGGCCCCGGCGAAGACGGCCGGCACTGGGCGACCTGGGAAGACCCGTTCAAGAAGCCGGCCTACCTGTTTGCCCTGGTGGCCGGCGACCTGTGGTGCGTCGAAGACACCTTCACTACCCTGAGCGAGCGCACCGTAGCGCTGCGCATCTATGTCGAGCCGGAAAACATCGACAAATGCCAGCACGCCATGACCAGCCTGAAGAAGTCGATGCGCTGGGACGAAGAGGTGTACGGGCGCGAGTACGACCTGGACATCTTCATGATCGTCGCGGTCAACGATTTCAACATGGGCGCCATGGAGAACAAGGGCCTCAATATCTTCAACTCCAGCGCCGTGCTGGCCCGCGCCGAAACCGCCACCGATGCCGCGCACCAGCGGGTCGAGGCGATCGTTGCCCACGAATACTTCCATAACTGGTCGGGCAACCGCGTGACCTGTCGCGACTGGTTCCAACTGTCGCTCAAGGAAGGTTTCACGGTGTTCCGCGACGCCGGGTTCTCGGCCGACATGAACTCCGCCACCGTCAAGCGCATCCAGGACGTGGCGTACCTGCGTACCCACCAGTTCGCCGAAGATGCCGGCCCCATGGCGCACCCGGTGCGTCCGGACAGCTTCATCGAGATCTCCAACTTCTACACCCTGACCGTGTACGAAAAGGGCTCGGAAGTGGTTGGCATGATCCACACCCTGCTGGGGCCTGAGGGTTTCCGCAAGGGCAGTGACCTGTACTTCGAACGCCACGACGGCCAGGCCGTGACCTGCGACGACTTCATCAAGGCCATGGAAGATGCCAACGGCGTCGACCTGGCCCAGTTCAAGCGCTGGTACAGCCAGGCCGGTACACCACGGCTGGCGGTGAGCGAATCTTATGATGCCGCCGCCAAGACCTACAGCCTGACCTTCAGCCAGAGTTGCCCGCCGACCCCGGACAAGCAGGAAAAACTGCCGTTCGTGATTCCCGTGGAGCTGGGCCTGCTGGACAGCCAGGGTGCTGAAATCCCTCTGCGCCTGGCCGGTGAAGCGGCGGCAGACGGCACGTCCCGAGTGATCTCGGTGACCGAAGCCGAGCAGACCTTCACCTTTGTCGACATCGCCGAACAGCCGCTGCCTTCGTTGCTGCGTGGTTTCTCGGCGCCGGTGAAGCTGAGCTTTCCGTACAACCGCGACCAGTTGATGTTCCTCATGCAGCACGACAGCGACGGGTTCAACCGTTGGGATGCCGGCCAGCAATTGTCGGTACAGGTGCTGCAGGAACTGATCGCCCAGCATCAGCAGGGCGCCAGCCTGGTGCTGGACCCGCGCCTGGTCAGTGCGCTGCGCAGTGCGCTGTCGGACGAGTCCCTGGACCAGGCCATGGTCGCCGAAATGCTCTCGCTGCCAAGCGAAGCCTACCTGACGGAAATCAGCGAAGTGGCTGACGTCGAGGCGATCCATGCCGCCCGTGAGTTTGCCCGCCAGCAGTTGGCCGAGAACCTGTTCGAAGCCCTCTGGCTGCGTTATGCAGCCAACCGCGACCTGTCGAAGAAAACCCCTTACGTGGCCGAGGCCGAGCATTTCGCCCGGCGCGCGTTGCAGAACATCGCGCTGTCGTACCTGATGCTCACCGGCAAGCCTGAGGTGCTGAGTGCGACCCTGGAGCAGTTCGACACCGCCGATAACATGACCGAGCGCCTGACCGCGCTGGCGGTGCTGGTCAACTCGCCATTCGAAGCCGAGAAGGCCAAGGCGCTGGAAGTGTTTGCGGAAAACTTCAAGGGCAACCCGCTGGTCATGGACCAATGGTTCAGCGTCCAGGCCGGCAGCCCGTTGCCGGGTGGCCTGGCGCGGGTCAAGGCGCTGATGGAGCACCCGGCGTTCAATATCAAGAACCCGAACAAGGTGCGGGCGCTGGTGGGGGCGTTTGCCGGGCAGAACCTGATCAACTTCCACGCGGCCGACGGTTCGGGTTATCGCTTCCTGGCGGACCTGGTCATCCAGCTCAATGGCTTCAACCCGCAGATCGCCTCCCGGCAACTGGCCCCGCTGACTCGCTGGCGCAAATACGACAGCGCCCGCCAGGCGCTGATGAAGGCCGAACTGGAGCGCATCCTGGCATCCGGCGCGCTTTCCGCCGATGTGTTCGAGGTGGTGAGCAAGAGCCTGGCATAAACAGGCACTGCCTTACCTTTGTGGCGAGGGGATAAATCCCCTCGCCACATTCATCACCCTCACGAATGTCTTCTGATTCACCCTTGGCCGATATCCCCCGGTTAACAAAAGATAACGTGGCGTCGATTGTCAGACCTTTCGAAAGCCCGATAGGATAGGTCTGCTTCCGAAGTGGCTCTAGATTGCAGGTTTCAGGACTATGCTCCAGGACTGGCAACGTACCAAGCCATAACAATAATAATGGGGGAAAGGTCTATGAATGAGCCTGTCATGGCTGTGGGCCGCAGCCGGCCGCCGATGCTGCGCAGAGTCGCGTTGCTGGCTTCGGCGCTCTCGCTGCTGGGCTCTGCGGTGTTGTCGGCACCGGTGATGGCTGTTGCGGCGTCGACGTCCGATGTCATCTATTCCGTCGAATCGGCCAAGGCCAGCAAAACCCTGATGCTCGATGTGGTCCACGCCGGCCAGCGCCTGGTGGCGGTCGGTGACCGCGGGCACATTGTCTATTCGGACGACCAGGGCAAGTCCTGGACCCAGGCCAAGGTGCCGACTCGCCAACTGCTCACGGCGGTATTTTTCGTCGATGACAAACACGGCTGGGCCGTGGGGCACGACGCGCAGATCCTCGCCAGCGATGATGGCGGCAGCAGCTGGACCAAGCAATTCGAAGACCTCACCCGCGAAGCACCCCTGCTGGACGTCTGGTTCAAGGATGCCAGCAACGGTTTCGCCGTGGGCGCCTACGGCGCACTGCTGGAAACCACCGACGGCGGCAAGCACTGGGAAGACGCCAGCGACCGCCTCGAAAACGAAGACCAGTTCCACCTCAATGCGATAGCCGCCGTGAAAGATGCCGGGCTGTTCATTGTCGGCGAGGCTGGCAGCATGTTCCGCTCCGCCGACTGGGGCCAGACCTGGGAAAAGGTCGAAGGCCCGTACGAAGGCTCGCTGTTCGGGGTCATCGGTACGGCCCAGCCTTCGACGTTGCTGGCCTATGGCTTGCGCGGCAACCTTTATCGTTCCACTGACTTCGGCGGCACTTGGGATCAGGTCGAGCTCAAGGCCGCGCGCGGTGCCCTGGAGTTCGGCCTGTCAGGCGCCACGCTACTGGCGGACGGTTCCATCGTGATTGTCGGCAACGGCGGCAGCGTCGTGCGCAGTACCGACGACGGCGAGACCTTCAGCGTGTTCAACCGCCCGGACCGAATTTCCGTGGCGGCCGTCACGGCGGCAGGCAACGGCAACCTGATTCTGGCGGGGCAAGGTGGCGTTCGTGCCACCACGTCCACCGGCGCCGAACTGAGCAAATGAGTCACGCCTGCAAGACGGGCACAAAAACAAGAAGGCGGACCCCATGAGCAGTCATCACCAAGACAAGGCGACGTTCCTCGAGCGCCTGATTTTCAACAACCGCCCGGCAGTGATCATCATTTGCCTGCTGGTCAGCATTTTCCTGTTCTGGCAGGCCACGCTGATCCGGCCGTCCACCAGTTTCGAAAAAATGATCCCCCTCGAGCACCCCTTCATCCAGAAGATGCTCGAGCACCGCAACGACCTGGCGAACCTGGGCAACACGGTGCGTATTTCCGTGGAGGCCACCAACGGCGACATCTTCTCCAAGGAATACATGGAGACCCTGCGTCAGATCCACGACGAGGTCTTCTACATCTCCGGCGTCGACCGTTCCGGGCTCAAGTCGTTGTGGAGCCCGAGCGTGCGCTGGACCGAAGTGACGGAGGAGGGCTTCGCCGGCGGCGAGGTGATCCCCCAGAGCTACAACGGTTCGGCCGACAGCCTCGATCTGCTGCGTAATAACGTGCTCAAGTCCGGCCAGGTCGGGCGCCTGGTGGCCAACGACTTCAAGTCGAGCATCATCGACATCCCGCTGCTGGAGTCCTATCCCGACCCGCAGGACCAGGGCAAGTTGCTCGCCCTCGACTACCGGAAGTTTTCCCACGAGCTTGAAGACAAGATCCGCAACAAGTTCGAAGCCCAGAACCCCAACGTGCAGATCCATATCGTCGGTTTCGCCAAGAAGGTCGGCGACCTGATCGACGGCCTGGTCATGGTGGTGCTGTTCTTCGGCGTGGCTTTCGTCATCACCCTGATCCTGCTGTACTGGTTCACCAACTGCATGCGCAGTACCGTCGCGGTATTGACCACCACCCTGGTGGCGGTGGTCTGGCAACTGGGGCTGATGCATGCGGCCGGTTTCGGCCTGGATCCGTACTCGATGCTGGTGCCGTTCCTGATCTTCGCCATCGGCATTTCCCATGGGGTGCAGAAAATCAACGGCATCGCCTTGCAGTCCAGCGATGCGGACAACGCCCTGACAGCGGCGCGGCGCACCTTCCGGCAGTTGTTCCTGCCGGGGATGATCGCGATCCTGGCGGACGCCGTGGGTTTCATCACCTTGCTGATCATCGACATCGGCGTGATCCGCGAACTGGCCATTGGCGCCTCCATCGGCGTGGCGGTGATCGTGTTCACCAACCTGATCCTGCTGCCGGTGGCGATCTCCTACGCTGGCATCAGCAAGCGTGCGGTCGAGCGCAGCAAGAAAGACGCGACCCGCGAACATCCGTTCTGGCGCCTGCTGTCGAACTTCGCCAGCGCCAAGGTCGCGCCGGTGTCCATTGCCCTGGCGGTGATCGCCTTTGGCGGTGGGCTCTGGTACAGCCAGAACCTGAAGATCGGCGACCTGGACCAGGGCGCGCCGGAACTGCGTCCGGACTCGCGCTACAACCAGGACAACAACTTCATCATCAGCAATTACTCCACCAGCTCCGATGTACTGGTGGTGATGGTCAAGACCAAGGCCGAAGGCTGCTCGCGCTATGAAGCCATGGCCCCCATCGACGAGCTGATGTGGAAGATGCAGAACACCGAGGGCGTGCAGTCGGCGATTTCCCTGGTGACCGTGTCCAAGCAGATGATCAAGGGCATGAACGAGGGCAACCTGAAATGGGAAACCCTGTCGCGCAACCCTGACGTGCTGAACAACTCCATCGCCCGGGCCGATGGCCTGTACAACAACAGTTGCTCCCTGGCACCGGTGCTGGTGTTCCTTAACGACCACAAGGCCGAGACATTGGACCGCGCGGTGAAGGCGGTGCAGGACTTCGCCAAGGAAAACAACCGCGATGGCCTGGAGTTCATCCTTGCCGCCGGTAACGCAGGCATCGAAGCGGCCACCAACGAGGTGATCAAGGCATCGGAGCTGACCATCCTGATCCTGGTGTACATCTGCGTGGCGACCATGTGCATGATCACCTTCCGTTCCTGGGCGGCGACGCTGTGCATCGTGTTGCCGCTGGTGCTGACCTCGGTGCTGGGCAACGCCCTGATGGCGTTCATGGGCATTGGCGTGAAGGTCGCGACCCTGCCGGTGGTGGCACTGGGCGTGGGGATTGGCGTGGACTACGGCATCTACATCTACAGCCGCCTGGAGAGTTTCCTGCGCGCCGGGTTGCCGTTGCAGGAGGCTTACTACCAGACGCTGAAATCCACCGGCAAGGCGGTGCTGTTCACCGGTTTGTGCCTGGCCATCGGTGTTTGCACCTGGATCTTCTCGGCCATCAAGTTCCAGGCGGACATGGGGTTGATGCTGACGTTCATGTTGCTGTGGAACATGTTCGGCGCGCTGTGGCTGCTGCCGGCGCTGGCGCGGTTCCTGATCAAGCCTGAGAAACTGGCGGGGCAGAAGGGTAATTCGTTGTTTGCGCATTGATCGACGGTAGAACCTGCCCAATGTGGGAGCGAGCTTGCTCGCGATAGCGCTGTGACAGTCAATGAAGGTGTTGAATGTCAGTGCGCAATCGCGAGCAAGCTCGCTCCCACAGGTTTTTACAGCCTTGGTGGCGAGGTCAGCCTGATGCATCGCTGTCATCAGGCGCCAACGGCAAGAACTTGCTCTGTGCCATGAGCTTGCCGATTTTCCCTCGATGCACATTCACCACCGCGTAGGGGCTATCAGCCTTGGCGAGCAGCGAGTGATAGTCTTCCCTGCGTTGTGCCTTGGTTTTCAGGTGCGCGACGCTGTAGTCGGCTTTCGGCGTATCGATTTTTTCGTAGTGAAAATGCGCATACCAAAGGGGGAAGCCGTCCCGGTTGTTGATGGCATATTCCTGGAGGAAATCCTGGCGGGCTCCTTTCAAGGCCTTGCGTTCACCCAGTCGTGCAACTTGAACCAGGTCTTTTTCGAACAGGTACTGGAGGTTGCCGTCGGTGGGCGGCAGGTGCAGGCTCAGTTGGACACGCAGGGCGCTGCCCCTGGACGTCAGTCTGGAGATGGCCTCGGCCAACTGTCTACCCAGCGCTTGATCAGCCGCTGTGCGTGGCGTTTGTGAGGCGACGAAGGCCCTGTCGAGTTCTTCAGAAAGCGTGCGGAAGCGACTTGCCTCATTGTTCATGATCTCCTCGATTTCCTGAGGATGACGGCAACGCTTTTTATAGCTTTCAGCGCGGCGGAGACGTTTCTCCAGTTCCTCCAGCAGTGTTCGCGCATCGCCGTTTATCGCGTTGATCGATCGGGTCCTGGGGGCTGGAACCGGTCGGTGTACGTCGACAACGTCCCATACGTCGTCGTGACGCGAATAGGTGGCAAGCACCTGATTGTCGACTTCGGAGCGCAACTCGACGACTTCAATCGGCAAGGAGGTGCCGGCAGGTTTCAGGTCACCAATCAGAACGCCACTCCTGCGGGTCGTGATCACCTTTTTCTGAAGGCGCCCGGAGTGCGTCTTCGGGCGTTTGGGCGCACGCTTGCGCGGTGTCGGTTCGGGTTTGACTTCTGCCGCCAGTCTTCCGGAAGCGTCCTGGTACAGGCTGTCAAGCAGCGTGGCCAGCCTGTCGAAATAGGACTCGTTGATATCGTCGACATAAAGCGCCTTCATGCCCTGCAACGCGTCGAGGGCCTCGCCATAATGCTCGGTCAGGCTGGTCAGTACCTCAAGCTGCTCAGAGGCGGTCAGGTCGTACAGTTGCAGGTCAGCGTGGGAGCGCACCTGCTCGGCCAATGGCCTGACGATGCGATACAGGCTATCGGGCAAGCTGGTTTCGGGGTGTTTGATGGCCAGCATCGGCAGGGCGGCCAATTGCAGGGCCTTGGTGCCTATGACATTCCGTTCATTCTGCGGACGGCCGCGGGTCAGGCGTTCGAATGCCTGGGCTCCCACGGAATCCAGGTTCAATAGCTTCTCCAGGTACTCATCCTTGAGTTGCAGCCAATGGATGGCGCGATCATTGATGTCGCTCATGGCTTCAAGGAACATCACGTAGCCCTGCATGTCGCGAACCACGGCTTCTTCCACAAACGTTCCGGAAAACTGCGGGTGAGCGGCATTCAGGGCCCGTTGATCCATCTCGACGACCAGGAAGGCCTTGCGGGCATTGTTGACCACATTCTCCATCAGCCCGCGGACGCTTCCAGAGGGCAAGCCAATGCCCAGTCTTGCGCGCTCGGGCGCACTGTCCAGCAGTTTCAAATAGATGTCGGTCTGCTCGTTGAGCAGGTCATAAAACACTTTTCGTTTTGGCGCGCGCTGTTCCTCGGTATAGGCGTTTCCTTCCTCGAGCCGGGTCATCACTTGTTGGGCAATGTCCAGGGATCGTTGTCGTTCGTTCTCCTGGGCGAGGTAATTGTTCATTTCAGCGCTCAGCTCAATGGCTTTGTGGGCATTGAGGCGACGCTGGTCAGCCAGGCGCTTGGGCGGCGCACCGCCGCGCAGGCGCAAGCGCAGGTCAAGGGACCAGTTGCCGTCCAGGTCCGATTGCAGCGCAGGCCCGGTCTGTGTCGGGTCGAGCGGGTCGACAATCGTGGTGCTGCCGTCCGGGTCCGGGTTGACCGGGTACAGCCCGTCTTGCAGCAACGCGTGCCATTTGTTGGCGATCACGTACAAGCCCTTGAACGGGCCATTTCCAATCGGCTCAGGCAAGGCAGTCGGACGCGCCACCTGCATGCGTCGTATGCGGGTGCGTTGTTCCTGCGTCAGGTGACGGCGAGGGCTGCTGAAACTGAAGTCCAGCGACCTGCTGGGTTGTTCGCCAGGCAAGGCGACGGATCCTTCCAGAACGCTCGGCGAGGTCGGTTCGGGCCACTGCTGTGCAACGACACGTGGCGCGGGGGCGCGCATCGCTTGGTCCTTGATCGATGCGGGCGTGACTGCGCGAACCGGTGCACGGACGGCGGGAAAATGGCTCACCAGCATGGCCAGGTTGACCAGCAAATCGACGGTGGCCAGTTCCCGCGTTGCCGGATCGTCACTGCTCAGGGCCGGGATATCTTGACTGGCGCTGGCCATCAGGCTCCATAGCCAGACGGTGGCCATGGCCGGGCCGCGCAGCAACGGAAACAGCAGTGTATTGAACAGCAGGCTGCCGCCCTTGAGTAACACCGCCCAGCGGCTTTCGCTGTTGGAGACAGAGTTGCGGTCGGCCTGGGTGACCAGGGCTCGGGCGTTGCAGCCGTAGAGGTACTGCATCAATTTGCCGTTGCGCAGGTATTGCAGCAGTTCATCGTTGCCGGCGTCGACGGCGAGCGTTGCCGGAACGGGCTTTTCGGGAACGCTGAACTCGTCGCCCTCGAAGAAACGCACGATGTGCGGTTCGAGGAAGCCGCCATTGGCATACACCGGGCGTGCGTCGTCGGACATCCAGGTCAGGACGCTGTTCTGCAAGTCTGCGGCGCTCACGACGGACTGCAACAGTGCCTGGCGCGTCGCAAACTCCAACAGCACGGGCGCGTACAGGGGGCGATACAACAGGTGCGGGCCCGTTCTGGCGTCCTGCGCCTCGACGATGAACATGTTGCTCACGAGGTCGGGCCGGGCCTGGGGCTTGCGCAGGAAGGCCAGGTGTCGAATGACCACGGGGCGACCGTCAACCTGTCGGTCCTCAGCATCGGGTTGCAGCAGGGCCTCGATCAGATGCAGTCCTTGGCGAGTCATGCCGTTTTTGTTGTCGAGCATTTGCTGCAGCGCCTCGAGCGGCAACTGCGCCGGGAGTTGTTCGGCGAACGTCCGTTGAAATGCCTGCGCTTGAGGCGAGTCGCTCAACAGGGCTTGTTGCAGGTAGCGCGGATAAACCGTGCCGATGTCGACCTGTTCGATCAGCCCGCCCTTGCGGGTAATGAAGTCCGGCGTCAACCAGGCAGGCAAGGCCAGACCCCGGCGATGACTGAGTTGCAGGTTGCCACTGGGGCGTGCGACGAGGTTGTCGATGGCCAGTTGCGTCAGGCTCATCGTTCTTTTCGCGCGGATGCCAACGGTCCCGGGGTATCCCGCCGAGACGGTGAACGTCAGTACCACATCGTCGGGTTGGTAGTGACTGGGTTGCACCTTGGCCGGGCTGCTGTCGTTAGTCTTGCCCATCTGCGTGAGCAATGCGTCCGAGGTAAAAGCCTTGATGTCGCTGAGTGCGGGACGTCCTTGAGTGCGTTGCTTGAGGCTGGCCAGTGCCAGGCTGCATCGCTGGAACGTTGCTCGATCGACGACGGAGGCTTTTTTCAGCCATTCGGGCAGCAACGGCCCGAGTCGTGCCGATGTTTCAGGCGTGAGGCGCGGCGCGTCGTGCAGATAGCGAGCGGGATCGCTCAGCTCGCTGTAGAGCGTCTTGAGGTCTGGCAGGCCGATTCGGGAGGGCAACTGTACCGCCTGCACATCGGCAAGTTGTTGCTCCAAGATCATGGCGGCCTGGGTGTCGAAGGCATGCCCGTCGATTTCGTAGCGTTGACAGGTCACGCTGTCGACGACATAGCGACTGGCGATCCGTTCGCCCCAATACCGGTTGAAGGCTTCCATCGACTCGAAGGACTGCACGGCGCTGCCGGGGCTGCAAAGCACAATGACGAGGCCGTAGCGAGTGTAATGGAGCAGCAGGATCTCGTTGCTGGGCAGCACGCTGCTGGAGGTGCCTTGGGTGACAGTGCTTTCCAGGCTGTAGGCGTAGACGGGCGGGACATTGTGGCTAAAGCGTTGTTCACGGTCCGGCCAGCGGACGATCTGGGCCAGGGTCTCGCGTGCCGGTTCGGTCAGTCCTGGCTGTTGCAGCCCCCGGATATGCAGCATGTTCTTGAGTGTGTCGCTGAGCCATTGCCAGCGGCTGGTGCGGACAGGGGCATCGGTTTGCGGGCGGGGGCCGATGTCAGCGTTCCAATAACGGGTCAGTGCGTCTTCCAGCCCGATTGGAGCGGTCGAGGGCAGTTCAAGCAGCAGTTTTTCGATGACCTGCATGTCGAGCTTTTCATCCCGTGGCCAAAGGCGCTGCGGCGGCGTGTCGGAGAGGTAGCAATCAAGACTTCCCCGGGGGCTGAAATCCACGGAGGTGCCGAGGGCCAGGTATTCGAGCACCCGCGGCATGAACGGTTGAAAGTGCCAGCCACGGGTGATCGCATTTGGTGTGGCCAATTGGGTCTTGGCGAGGTCGATGGTCAGCGAGGGGTATCTGGCCTTGATGGCCTGTTGGAACATTTGTTGCGCGACTTGCTCGAAGGTCGGGCGGTCGGCGAATGACTGGCTGACGGTTTGCGCAAGGGCAGAGGGGCTGTCAGCCGGGGAGGGCGAGGTCATAAGAAGTCCTTTTCCTGAGCTCATGGCCGTCGGGATGACGACGAGTCAAGTATCGACCTCCTGTTTTCCTGGTGTGCGGTATATAGCTACTGCCCGGTTGAGCGCGCGTTGTGGCAGGCCTGGTAGTCGCTGCCGTAGGCTGCGATCCGTTCGCTTGGGATTCAATTGGCAGGGGAAAGATCGCAGCCTCGTTGCACTCGGCAGCTCCTGCGGGGCTCAGGCTGGATCGTTGCCCAGTACCACATTCAGCGCGCTGCGGGCATCGTCCAGTTGCACCAGCGTGGCATGGCGGGCACCGAGGGCGTCGCGGTTCTCGATGGCGGTGAGGATCGCCTTGTGTCGCGGCATCGCCAGTTCATGCAGGTTGGGCCGCTGGTTGGAATGCTTGAGCGCTTCGGCGATGGCCACTGACAACATGTTGCAGAGGTTGGCGAGCAGGTCGTTGTGGGTGGCGTCGGCGATGCGGCTGTGAAAGTCCAGGTCCGGTTGCAGCACAGCCTCGGGGGTCGGGGCCGCTTCCATGCGCTGGTAGGCCTCGCGGATGGAAGCGATGTCGTCCTCGTTGGCGAACTGTGCGGCGAGGGCGGCGGCGGCCGGTTCGATGATGCTGCGCACGCTGGTCAGCAGGTTGAAGAATTCATTCTGCGGGCTGCTCTGCATCAGCCAATGCAGCACATCCGGGTCGAGCATGTGCCACTCCCGCCGAGCCTTGACCACCGTGCCCACGCGCGGGCGCGAATACACCAGGCCCTTGGCGACCAGCACTCGCGTGGCTTCGCGCAGCACCGGGCGGCTGACCGCATACTCTTCGCACAGCAAGGCTTCAGCGGGCAGTTTGTCGTCCGGTTTGAAGCGCCCGGAAACGATCTGCATGCCCAGTTCCTGGACGATGCGCGCGTGCATGCTTTTGCGGTCGGAGGGTTTACGGTAATCCATGGGATGCGGCGCGATCCTGTGCGAGGGGAGTGCTGCGCATGATAGCAGGCGCGGCGATGGCGGGTCGCTAATGCGATTTTTGATTTGGATACAGACCCATTGTGGGAGCGAGCTTTTTGTGGGAACTGAGCTTGCTCGCGATAGCGGTGTCACAGACAACAGAGATGTTGACTGGAAGGGCCTCATCGCGAGCAAGCTCAGCTCCCACAAAAAGCTTGCTCCCACAGAGGCTTGCTTCCACAAGGGGATGGGTGGGGTCAGTGGGAGTGGCGTGGCACCTCGGCGCCGCGGCAGCCGACCAGGAAGTCGAAGTCACAGCCCTGGTCCGCTTGCAGCACGTGGTCGATGTACAACTGCCGGTAACCGCCCACCAACAGGTTCTGCGGTGGCGGCAGGTCGGCCAGGCGCGCCGCGAGTTCGGCGTCCGGGATGTCCAGGTGCAGGCGGCCGCTGGCGCAATCGAGTTCGATCCAGTCGCCTTCCTTCACCGCCGCCAGAGGTCCGCCGGCGGCGGCTTCCGGTGCCACGTGCAGGACCACGGTGCCGTAGGCGGTGCCGCTCATGCGGGCGTCGGAAATCCGCACCATGTCCGTCACGCCCTGGGCCAGTAGCTTGGCCGGCAAGCCCATGTTGCCCACTTCGGCCATGCCCGGATAACCCTTCGGCCCGCAGTTTTTCATCACCAGGATCGAGTTGGCGTCCACGTCCAGTTCCGGGTCGTTGATCCGTGCCTTGTACTCGTCGAAATTCTCGAACACCACCGCGCGACCGCGATGCTGCATCAGTTCGGCGGTGGCGGCGGACGGCTTGAGCACCGCACCCAGTGGCGCCAGATTGCCGCGCAGCACGCAGATACCGCCGTCGGCGCGGATCGGGTTGTCCAGGGTGCGAATGACTTCGTCCTGGCCGTAGATCGGTGCGTCCTTGGTGTTCTCGCCGAGGCTCTTGCCGTTGACGGTCAAGGCGTTCGGATGGGGAATCAGGTTGGCTTCGCCGAGGCGACGCAGCACGGCGGGCAGGCCACCGGCGTAGTAGAACTCTTCCATCAGGAAGCGCCCGGACGGCTGCAGGTCGACGATGGTCGGCATGCCGCGACCGATGCGGGTCCAGTCGTCCAGGTCCAGCTGCACGCCGATGCGACCGGCAATGGCCTTGAGGTGGATCACCGCGTTGGTCGAACCGCCGATGGCCGCATTGACGCGGATGGCGTTTTCGAACGCTTCCTTGGTCAGGATCTTCGACAGTTTCAGGTCTTCACGGACCATTTCCACGGCGCGCATGCCGGACATATGGGCCAGCACATAGCGCCGTGCGTCCACGGCCGGAATCGCCGCGTTGTGCGGCAGGGAAGTGCCGAGGGCTTCGGCCATGCAGGCCATGGTCGAGGCGGTGCCCATGGTGTTGCAGGTGCCGGCCGAGCGGGACATGCCACCCTCGGCCGCGAGGAAATCGTCAATGGTGATGGTGCCGGCCTTGACCTGTTCGCTCAATTGCCAGACCACGGTGCCGGAGCCGATGTCCTGGCCTTTGTGCTTGCCGTTGAGCATCGGCCCGCCGGTAACGACGATGGCCGGTACGTCACAACTGGCGGCGCCCATCAGCAGGGCGGGGGTGGTCTTGTCGCAACCGGTGAGCAGCACCACGCCGTCAATCGGGTTGCCGCGAATCGCCTCTTCTACGTCCATGCTCGCCAGGTTGCGGGTCAGCATGGCGGTGGGGCGCAGGTTCGATTCGCCGTTGGAGAACACCGGGAATTCCACCGGGAAGCCCCCGGCCTCGATCACTCCGCGCTTGACGTGTTCGGCGATTTGCCGGAAGTGCGCGTTGCACGGCGTCAGCTCCGACCAGGTGTTGCAGATGCCGATGATCGGCTTGCCGTGGAACTGATGGTCGGCGATGCCCTGATTTTTCATCCAGCTGCGGTACATGAAGCCGTTCTTGTCGGCGGTGCCAAACCATTGGGCCGAGCGCAGGGAGGGTTTCTTATCAGACATGATCGATTCTCTTATTGTATGACTATATTGTTCTAGCTGAAGCGTAACATAAGCGCAATTTGTGCGGTTTGGAAGTGTTGTTGGGTAAATAGTATTACTATATAGTCCGATTCAATGGAGGGATTGTCCTGGCGGTCATTCGCGAGAGAAATCCCCCGAGGTTCCATAACAACAACAATCGGAGACCGGTCCCATGAGCCAGGAATTGCGGCTTATACGTCGCATCACGCTGAAACTGATTCCCTTCCTGATCCTGCTGTACCTGATCGCCTACGTGGACCGCTCTGCGGTGGGCTTTGCCAAGCTGCACATGGGCGCCGACCTCGGTATCGGCGACGCCGCCTACGGCCTGGGTGCTGGGCTGTTTTTCATCGGTTATTTCCTGCTGGAGATCCCCAGCAACCTGATGCTGGAGCGCTTCGGTGCCCGGCGCTGGTTCGCGCGGATCATGATCACCTGGGGCGCCATCACCATCGGCATGGCGTTCGTACAAGGCCCGCATAGCTTCTATGTGATGCGCTTTTTGCTCGGTGCGGCCGAAGCTGGGTTCTTCCCGGGCGTGCTGTACTACATCACCCAGTGGTTCCCGGTGCGCCATCGCGGCAAGATCCTCGGCCTGTTCATTCTTTCCCAACCCATCGCGATGATGATCACCGGCCCCGTGTCCGGTGGCCTGCTGGGCATGGATGGCATCCTTGGCCTGCACGGCTGGCAGTGGCTGTTCATGGTCATCGGCCTGCCAGCGGTACTGTTGACCTGGCCGGTGCTGCGTTACTTGCCGGACGGCCCGCAACAAGTGAAATGGATGGACCAGGCCGAGAAGGACTGGCTGACCGGTGAACTGAAAAAAGACCTGCAGGAATACGGCCAGACCCGCCACGGCAATCCGCTACATGCCCTGAAGGACAAGCGTGTCCTGCTGCTGGCGCTGTTCTACCTGCCGGTGACCTTGAGCATCTACGGCCTGGGCCTGTGGTTGCCGACGCTGATCAAGCAGTTCGGCGGCAGTGACCTGGTGACTGGCTTCGTATCGTCGGTGCCATACATCTTCGGCATCATCGGTTTGCTGATCATTCCCCGCAGCTCCGACCGCTTGAACGACCGCTACGGTCACCTGGCCGTGTTGTACGTGCTGGGCGCCATCGGCCTGTTCCTCAGCGCCTGGTTGTCGGTGCCGGTGTTGCAATTGGCGGCGCTGTGCCTGGTGGCGTTCGCGCTATTTTCCTGCACGGCGGTGTTCTGGACCTTGCCGGGGCGTTTCTTTGCCGGCGCCAGTGCGGCGGCGGGTATTGCGTTGATCAACTCGGTGGGCAACCTGGGCGGCTACATCGGCCCGTTCGTGATCGGTGCGCTGAAGGAGTACACCGGCAACCTGGCCTCGGGGCTGTATTTCCTGTCGTGTGTGATGGTGTTCGGCCTGGTGTTGACCGGCGTGGTCTATCGCCTGCTGGAGCGCAAGCATGTGCTGCCGGCGGATCAGTTCGCCGCCAGCGCCCGTGGGGCGACACGTACCTGAGGTCACTGTGGGAGCGAGCTTGCTCGCGATGACGATCTGACAGTCGACATCTGGGGTAAATGTAAGACTGCTATCGCGAGCAAACTCGCTCCCACAAGGGACGCACCGAATTCAAGTTTTGCTTACAAGGAGAAAGATATGCGTTTAGTTCAGTTCGAATTGAGTAACGGCGAACGCCGCGTCGGTGTGGTCGAGGGCGATCAGGTGCGCGAAGTGCAGGGCGCTCGCACCGTGCGTGACCTGGCGCTGGCGGCTATCGAAGCGGGCGTGAAGCTTGAGCAGCAGGTCAATAGCCTGGGCCTGGGGGCGAGCCATGACTACGCCCGGTTGCTCAGTGACCTGCGCATCCTGCCGCCACTGGACCACCCGGACCCGGCGCACCTGTTGGTCAGCGGCACCGGCCTGACCCACCTGGGCAGCGCCTCGGCCCGGGACAAGATGCACCAGCAGGCTGGCGACGAAGCGGCCATGACCGACACCATGCGCATCTTCAAGTGGGGCGTGGAGGGCGGCAAGCCCCAGGCCGGGCAGGCTGGCGTGCAGCCGGAATGGTTCTACAAGGGCGACGGCAGCATCGTTGTCCGTCCGGGTCATCCGTTCCCGTTGCCGCCCTTTGCCGAAGACGCTGGCGAGGAGCCGGAAATCAGCGGCCTGTATGTCATCGGCCACGACGGCAAGCCCTATCGCCTGGGCTTTGCCGTGGGCAACGAGTTTTCCGACCACGTGATGGAGCGCAAGAATTACCTGTACCTGGCCCATTCGAAATTGCGCAGTTGCAGTTTTGGCCCGGAACTTCGCGTGGGTGAACTGCCTCAACATCTGTCCGGGACCAGTCGTATCCTGCGCAACGGCGAAGTGCTGTGGCAGAACGAATTCCTCAGCGGCGAGGCGAACATGTGCCACAGCCTCGAAAACCTGGAATTCCACCATTTCAAGTACAGTCAGTTCCTGCGCCCGGGGGATGTCCACGTTCACTTCTTCGGCACCGCGACCCTGTCGTTCGCCGATGGCATCCGCACGCAGCCGGGGGATGTGTTCGAAATCAGCCAGGCTGAATTCGGCGCGCCGCTGGTCAACGGCATTGCCCCGGTGGACGCGGTGTTCAACCCGGGTACTATCGGCACACTTTAAAGGAGACTTGCGATGAACCAGATCCTTGGCCACAACTACATCGGCGGGGCGCGCAGCGCAGCCGGCCAGACTCGCCTGCAGAGCGTCGACGCCAGCACCGGCGAGGCCTTGCCCCATGACTTCGTCCAGGCCACGGCAGAAGAAGTCGACGCCGCCGCCAAGGCCGCGGCGGCGGCTTATCCAGCCTACCGCAGCCTGAGTGCGGTGCGCCGGGCCGAGTTCCTCGAGGCCATTGCCGATGAGCTGGACGCCTTGGGCGATGCGTTCGTGGCCGTGGTCTGCCGTGAAACCGCGCTGCCGGCGGCACGGATCCAGGGCGAGCGCGGTCGTACCAGCGGCCAGATGCGTCTGTTCGCCAAGGTCCTGCGTCGTGGCGATTTCTACGGTGCACGCATCGACCGGGCGTTGCCTGAGCGCACGCCGTTGCCCCGTCCGGACCTGCGCCAGTATCGCATTGGTCTCGGGCCAGTGGCGGTGTTCGGCGCCAGTAACTTCCCCTTGGCATTCTCCACCGCCGGTGGCGACACGGCGTCAGCCCTGGCGGCTGGTTGCCCGGTGGTGTTCAAGGCCCACAGTGGCCACATGGCGACCGCCGAGCACGTGGCCGATGCGATCATCCGCGCGGCTGAAAAGACCGCGATGCCGGCGGGTGTGTTCAACATGATCTACGGCGGTGGCGTTGGCGAATGGCTGGTCAAGCATCCGGCGATCCAGGCCGTGGGTTTCACCGGTTCCCTCAAGGGCGGGCGTGCCCTGTGCGACATGGCGGCCGCACGGCCGCAGCCGATCCCGGTGTTTGCCGAAATGTCGAGCATCAACCCGGTGATCGTGTTGCCACAAGCGCTGGAAACCCGTGCCGAGAGCGTCGCCCGCGACCTGACCGCCTCGGTGGTGCAGGGCTGCGGTCAGTTCTGCACCAACCCTGGCCTGGTGATCGGTATTCGTTCGCCGCAGTTCACCGCCTTCACCCAGCAAGTGGCGGCGTTGATCGGCGACCAGGCGCCCCAGACCATGCTCAACGCCGGCACGCTGCAAAGCTACGGCAAGGGCCTGCAGAAGTTGCTGGCTCACCCGGGCATCGAGCATTTGGCCGGGCGCGAGCAGCAGGGCAACCAGGCCCAGCCGCAGTTGTTCAAGGCTGACGCCAGCCTGCTGATCAACGGTGACGAAGCGCTGCAGGAAGAAGTGTTCGGCCCGACCACGGTGTTTGTCGAAGTCGCGGACCAGGCGCAACTGAGCGCCGCGCTGCACGGCCTGCACGGGCAACTGACGGCAACGATGATCGGCGAGCCAGCGGACTTCGAACGGTTCAGCGAACTGACTCCGTTGCTGGAGCAGAAGGTTGGCCGCATCCTGCTCAACGGTTATCCGACCGGGGTGGAGGTGTGTGATTCGATGGTGCACGGCGGGCCTTACCCGGCGACGTCCGATGCCCGTGGTACGTCGGTGGGCACCCTTGCGATCGATCGTTTCCTGCGTCCGGTGTGCTTCCAGAACTATCCTGACAGCCTGTTGCCCGAGCCGCTGAAGAACGCCAACCCGCTGGGGATCCTGCGGTTGGTGGATGGCGTGCCGGGGCGCGAGGCGCTCTGACGGTTGCGGTGAGGCCGTTACATTCAAGTTGAATGTGCCGGCCTCATCGCGAGCAAGCTCGCTCCCACAGGGGGGCTTTGGTGAGTACAGAGTTTGTGTTCGCTGAAAATCCAACTGTGGGAGCGAGCTTGCTCGCGATGGCGGTTTTGCAGGTGACACCGTTTTCGAACCTTATGGCCCAAGGCCCAAGCCCACATTGGGTTATCATGACTACTTTCCCAATGACCGACTGATCACCATGACTGCCGTAACTGACACCCTGCTCAATGCCCTTCACAAATGCGACATGCTGATCATAGACGGGCTGCATGCATTCGATTTTTACCTCGACGAGCAGGACCAATTGCACGTCGAGTGCATGAACGGTCGCACCCTCGAGTACTGGCGCTTCACGCCAGCGCAGATGCAGGCGGCGACCTTCGATAAAGCCACGAACCACTGGATCATCACCAGCGATTCGGGCGACCACCACTTGGAGTGCGTGGAAGCCACCAGCGGCCACGACGATGAGGACGAAGAAGATGAAAATGCGTAGTCTCTGGCCGCTGTTGATGGCCGGTAGCATGGGCGCCATGGGTGTCCAGGCAGGTACCGATGAACGCCATCAACTGCTGGTGGGCTCCTACACCGCCGGCCAGAGCCAGGGCATCTACCGGATGCAATTCGACAGCCGCACCGGCCAGCTCGATGCCAACCCGTTGCAAGTGATCAAGACCGAAAACCCTTCGTGGCTGACCCTTTCCAAGGACATGACCCGGCTGTTCGTGGTCAACGAAAACGGGCCGGGCCAGAAAGACCCGGTGGGCAAGGTCAGCAGCTACGCCATTGACCCGAAGACCCATGCACTGAGCCTGATCAACCAGGTGCAGTCCCTGGGCAACGAGCCGACCCATTCCAGCCTCAGCGGTGATGGCCGTCATCTGCTGGTCAGTAACTACTCGGTGGTGGAAGACCCGGGCGGCACCCTGGCGGTATTGCCGGTAGGCGCCGATGGCAAGCTGGCTTCGGTGGTGCAGTTGAGCAGTCATCAGCCGAGCAAGGTCAACCCTGAGCGGCAGATGTCGGCCCATGTGCACGCCGCAGTGTCCTCGCCCGATGGCAAGTACGTGTTCGCCAACGACCTGGGGGCGGACAAGGTGTTCATCTACCGCTACGACCCCAAGGCCAATCCAGAGCTGCCATTGGCCGCCGCCGATCCAGCCTTCGTGCAGTTGCCACCCGGCAGCGGCCCGCGTCACCTGTTGTTCAGTGCTGATGGCAAGCACGCCTGGCTGACCATGGAAATGAGCGCACAAGTGGCGGTGTTCGATTATCAGGATGGCCGCTTGACCCAGCGTCAACTGGTCGACCTGGCGGCTGGCAAGCCGCAGCCGGGCAGGGCGGCGGCTGCGCTGCATGCTTCCGCGGATGGCAAGTTCCTCTACGTCAGCAACCGTGGCACCACCAACGAAGTGCTGGTGTTCGCCATCGACCCGGCCGCCGGCACGCTCAAAGAGCTGCAGCGACGCTCGGTCGAAGGCGATCATCCACGGGAGTTCAGCCTCGACCCGAGCGGGAAATTCCTGCTGATTGCCAACCAGAAGAGCAACCAGATCGTGGTGATCGAGCGCGATCCGAAGACCGGCCTGCTGGGTAAAACCGTGCAGAAAATGCCGATGGATGCGCCCAGCGATTTGAAGTTCATCGTCCGTCAATAGGGCGTAGGCCCCGTTTTTCGGGGCCTGCGCCGTTGTATCAACGAGACTGATATTCGCAAGTGATGTAAAGCATTTCAACGCAGGACGCCTCGGCGCGTAAGTTTGCTTCACGGCCCAACCGGGCAAGTCAGCCAACTGAATCCGAGGTCTACCGCCATGAATCTGAATCTCTTCTCCGTGATCGCCGCTTCCGCCATCTCTGCCACCGTGGCGCTGCCCGCCAGTGCCAGCGTCGAAATCAGCGACAAGAAAAATCGCACCCAGAGCTACACCGAGAAATACCTGCAACAAAGCGCTAACTTCTATGCGGCGTTGGACCACAAAACCCAACACTGAAATATCGCGCAACGACCGAAGCCTGCGATCTTTTCATCTTCACCGACCCTCAGGTGCAAGAGAAAAGATCGCAGGCTTCGCCGTTTCTGGAGAAATGCCACTGTAATATCACTTGGCCATGTGTTTAAATTTGACGCTGATAAATTGACTCCTTTGCCGATTAAGGACCGACACCATGGCGATGCGTCTGGCGGTGATGCTGCTGTTTCTCTATTCCACTCCGATTGTTTCCGCGGCCCAGCCAGATTCCGGCGAGTTGGAAGCGGCGCGTGAGCGATTGTTGAGCTTGCTTAGCGACTGATCGGCTCTGGTTATAGAGATTGTGTGGGAGCAAGGCTTGCCCGCGATACAGGCGACTCGATTTCTGAAGGACCGCATCGCCTTCATCGCGGGCAAGCCTTGCTCCCACAGAAATTCCCTCGCCACAGGGCTGGGTGCAAGCGGTTACTTGGCCATGATCGCCACGAACAGCTCGCAATCCAGGAACCTCTGCAACCAGTCTTGTAGCCGAGGGTAGGGCGCCTGGGCAAACCAGTCGCGGTCGACGTGGGCGAACTGCCGTATGAAGGGCATCACTGCCACGTCGGCCAGGCTCGGGTGATGCGCCGCCAGAAACGTCCGGGTCTCAAGCAAGGTCTCCAGCCTGCGCAGAAAGCTTTCACCCTCGCTACGGTAATGTTCCTTCGGGTACTCGGGATGGCGCTCGGGGTATTTGTAGCGATTCAAGTGCAGCTTGAATACCTGGTCGTTTTCCTCGATCAACGCCGCTGTCAGCGCCTGGCCTTCGGGGTCGTCCCGTAGCCTCCAGTCTTGCGGATCGTGCTGGGCCAAGGCCCAGTTCATGATCTCCAGGCTTTCATCGATCACCCGGCCATCGACCTGCAGCACCGGCACCGTGCCTTTGCTTGAAAGCGCGAGCATCTCGGCTGGCTTGGCCTTCAGACTGACTTCGACAATATCCAGTGCGACCGCGCTGTAGCGCAAGGCCATGCGCGCCCGCATGGCGTAGGGACAGCGACGGAAGGAATAGAGCGTGGCGTGGCTCATTTCACCTCCACTGTGCTCAAGCCGTTGCCCTGGCGACGCACCTGGATCTGCACCGGGATCCGCTCGTGCATTTCCTGCACGTGGGAGATCACCGCGACCTTGCGGCCCTGGGCCTGGAGGCCGTCGAGGGCGTCCATCGCCAGTTGCAGCGATTCGGGGTCGAGGCTGCCGAAGCCTTCGTCGATGAACAGCGATTCGATCTTCAGTGTGCTGGACGCCATCGAGGCCAGGCCCAATGCCAAGGCGAGGGAGACCAGGAAGGTTTCGCCGCCGGACAACGAATGCACCGAGCGCAGTTCATCGCCCATTTCCGTGTCCATCACCAGCAGCCCGAGCATGCTGCCGCCGCGCTTGAGCCGGTAGCGGCGCACCAGTTGCCGCAGTTGGGCATTGGCGTGGTGCACTAGCAAGTCGAGGTTGTAGGCCTGAGCCAGCTTGCGGAAACGGTCGCCGGTGGCCGAACCGATCAGGGCATCGAGGCGCGCCCAGCGCTGGTACTCGTTGTAGGCCTGTTCGATCTGCTGGGCCAGGGCCTGGTTGGCGTTCTGCCGGCGCTGGTCTTCGGCCTGTTCGGCGCGCAGTTCGGCGCAGTGCTGTTCGCTTACGGCGAATTGGCCTTGCAGTTCGGTGAGAGCCTGGGCGAGTTGCTCAGGCGCCAGGTTGCCATTGTGTTGGGCCTGGTGGTTTTGCAGGCGCTGCTCGCGTTCGGTGAGCAGGACTCTGGCTTGTTCGATGGCTTTTTCGCCGTTGAGCAAGCGCTGGCGCAACTGGCTGACGTGTTGCTCGTCCAGGCCGAGCAGGGCCTCGAGGGCGGCATCGTCCAGTTCCGGATGGGTGGTGCGCCATTGCGCGATACCGGCGGCCAGCGCCTGGCGTTCGTGGTCCAGGGATTGCGCCTGTTCCTGTCGGGCCTTGAGTTCGGCGGCCAGTTGCACCAGATCGTTGCGCAATTGCTGCAACTGCTGATTGGCCGTCGCCTCGGCATCCCGCGTCTGTTCCAGGCGCTGGTCGAGTTGTTGCTGCCACTGTTCGGCGCTGGTGTGCTCGCCGAGCAATCGCGTGAGTTTCTCCTGGCAGGCCTGTTGTTGCTCGCTCAGGGCGCTGAATTGCAGGCGGGCCGCTTCCAGTTGCTGGAGGCGGGTCTGCTGGCGGTCCTGTTCTTTCTCCAGGGTCTGCTGGCGCTGGAGCTGTTCGCCCAGTTCGTCGCGCTGCTGTTCCAGTTGCTCCAGGCGCTGGGCGATCTGCTGGTCGAGCTGCAAGAAGGTTGCGGCGGGTTCGCTGCGCAAGGCTTGCAGGGTGTCAGCGGGTAGCAGGGCGCTGAAGTGGCTCAGTTCCTCGTCCAGGCGCTGGCGGTCGCGGGCCAGCTCCTGCTGCTGGTTGCCCAGGTGCTGTGAGGCCTGTTGGCTGGCTGCCTCGGCTCCACGCAGCCGCTGCGTCATGCGCGCGGCGTCCTGCTGCAGGGTCAGCAGGGCGGTTTGCCGTTGTTCGTCCTGGCTGATGCGCAGGTTCAGTTGGCTGTTCTGCTGGGTCAGCCAGGCGTCGCGCTTGTTCGTCTCCTGGGCCAGCAGTTGCGCCGACAACGGGTGGGCTTCAAGGCTGGGTGCCAGGCTCTGTTGCTGGCTGGCGAGCTGTTCCTGCTGCTGTTTGAGTTCCTTGAGCTGGGCGATGACCCCGCTGTATTGCGCCCGCAGGTCGATGACTTTTTCATTGAGCAGGTCGACGGCCTTGCGGGCGTTGGCTTCTTCGGTTTCATCAAAGCGCCCGAGGTTTTCCAGCAGGGCTTCGGGCTGGTGATAAGGATGCTCGATGCTGCCACACACGGGGCAGGGCTGTTCATCCTGCAACTGTGCGCGCAGTTGCTCGACGCTTTCGCTGCGGGCCAGGCGCTGGCGCTCCAGCAGTTCACGGGTGACGGTCAGGGTCTGTTCGGCAATGGTCAGTTCGGCCTTGGCTTCGCCGCCTTCACGCACCAGCCGGTCACGTTCCTGCAACGCCCGTTGCTGGCGTTGTTCAAGTTCGGCGCCGCGTTTGTCCAGCTCTTGCTGACTGGCCCACAGCCGGGTCAGGTCTTCAAAAGCACGCAATTGCTTGCGGTTGTCTTGCAGCAGATTGCCAAGCAACTGGATCTGTTCGGCCACTGCCTCCGGCTCGGCGCCGGCTTCCTTGTAGAGCACTTCGAGGTCTTGCCGGTGGGTGGCGAGTTCCTCGGCGGCGCGGGCGGCGCCTTGTTCCAGTGTGGCGAGTTCGGCCTGGCCCTGGTTCAGGCGATTGCCGATCAGCATCAGTTGTTGGAGGCGATCGCGATAGGCGTTCCAGGCATCGCTGAGCGGGGTCAGGTGCGTGCTTTGTTCCAACGTGCCGGCGATGCGCTGCAAGCGCTCGGCCACCTGCCTTTGCTGTTCGAGCAAGGTGTCGATGGTGCGCTGGCCTTCGGTGCAGGCCTGCTGCGCCTGTTCCTGGCGCTCGGCGCCCTGGCTGGCGTCCCTGGCGAGGCGGGCCAGGGTACTTTGCTCTTCAAAGGCCTGGCGCAGCAACGGCGCGCTGTCGCTGCTGTGTTGGCGGGCCGCAGCCAGCGCCAGTTGCGCGGCGCCCAGGCTTTTTTCCAGTTCGGCCTGCTGGTCATGGAGATTGAGCTGCTGCTGGGTAAGCTGCTGGATCTGCACGGCCAAGGGGTCGAGCTGTCGGCTCAGTTCGGCCTGGCGAATGAACTGATGGCGCTGGGGCGCCAGTTGCTCCAGGCGAACCAGTTTCAGGCGTTCGTCGGCCAGGGCGTTCCAATCGGCCTGGGCCTGTTGCAGCTGTTCGGCGGCGCTGGCGTGTTCATCCTGCAACAGGCCCAGGTCGCGCAGCCAGGTGTGCTGCTGCTCCAGTTGCTTGAGTTGCGCCTGTTGGGCCTTGAGTTGTTGCTGGGCGTCGTTGAAACGCTGGTCCAGCTCGGCCCGGGCCTCGGGGGCCAGCGGCGTGACACCGGTGGCCTGGTCCTGCAATTGCCGGTGGCTGTCCTTGGCTTGCTTGGCCTTATCGAAGGCGCGGCGGCCGAGGCGGGTATACAGGGCGGTGTCGGTGAGCTTTTCCAGCAGTTCACTGCGATCGTTGTCATCGGCCTTGAGGAACGCGCTGAACTCGCTCTGGGCCAGCAGCACGGCCCGGGTGAACTGTTCGAAGTTCAGGCCCAGGGCCGCTTCGAGCTGGGTCTTGTATTCGCCTTTCTGGCTCGCCAGCAGTTGATCGTTGTCCAGGTCCCGCAGGCTCTGGCGGCTGGCTTGCAACTTGCCGCCGGCTTTTTCCCGGGCGCGATTGGCTTCCCAGCGGGCCCGATAGCGGCGTCCGTCGATGCCGCGAAAATCCACTTCGGCATAGCCATCGCCGGTACCTCGGCGCAACAGCGTGCGCGGATCGCCCGTGGCAATCTCGCCATCGACGTCCGGTACCTTGGCGTCACGCCCGGTGTTATTGAGGCGCGGCACGGCGCCGAACAGCGCCAGGCACAGGGCGTCGAGCAGCGTGCTCTTGCCGGCGCCCGTGGGGCCGGTAATGGCGAACAGGCCGGCGCTGGCCAAGGGTTCGGCGGTGAAATCGATTTCAAACGGCCCGGCCAGGGACGCCAGGTTCTTGAGGCGGATCGCGAGGATCTTCATGGCTGCTCGCTCTCCATCTGCACGTCTTGCAACAGCACGGCAAAGTCCTTGAGGGTCTGTTCGTCCACTTCGTTGCCGTAGGTGTCCTGCCAGGCGCGGCTGAACAACTCCTGCGGGCTGAGTTGATCCAGCTCCACCAGCGCGCTGCCATCATCGGCACTGCCAGCGCCACCGTTGCCGGCATACTCGGCGGCGATCCGCACCAGGCGTACGGCCTTGCCTTGCAGTGCGGTCTCCACCTGGTGACGCAGGTCCGGCTGCGGCTCATCGAGGCGCACCCGCACTTCCAGCCAGGGTTGGCGCTGGACATCGGCCAGCAGGTCGATGTCGGGCAGGTCCTTGAGTTGCACCAGGAGATCGGCCAGTGGCGCCGGGCCCAGGCGTTGCAGGTTGACGGCCCGCGGGATCAGGCGCGGCTCGACCTTGACCAGGGCTTCGCCGTCCAGGGTGATGTCGAGGATCTGATGCTGATAGCCGATCTCCGAAAATGACAGCGGGATCGGCGAACCGCTGTAGCGGATACGCTCTTCACCGTTGACCTTCTGCGGCTTGTGCAAGTGGCCGAGGGCGACGTAGCTGATGCTCGGGCCGAACAGGCTGGCGGGCAGGGCCTCGGCGTTGCCGATGATCAGGCTGCGCTCGGAATCCTCGGACACCGAACCACCGGCCATGTGCGCATGACTGATGGCGATCAGCGCCTGGCCTTTCTTGCGCTTGTTGTTGGCCGCGGCGATCAGCCACTCATGCACCTGGCCGATGCCTCGCAGGTAGTCGTCGCCCAGTTGCGCACCGGTGACTTCGGCAGGGCGCAGGAACGGCAGGGCCAGGCACCACGCCTTGACCTTGCCTTTGGCATCGGGCAACGGCAACAACAGGCGCTCGACGTCCAGTTGACCGTCGTCCAGCCACAGCACCCGACCCAGGGCATGGGTGCGCAGGCGTCGCATCAGCGGCGCAGGCAGCTCGATCCGCGAGCCAGAGTCGTGGTTGCCGGCGATCATCACGATGGTCAGGTTGGCGTTCTGTTCATGGGCACTGACGATGAAATCGTACAGCCGCTCCTGGGCTTTGACCGGCGGGTTGACGGTGTCGAAGATGTCGCCAGCGATCAGCAATACGTCGGGCTTTTCGTGGGTCAGTTGACGCAGCAGCCAGTCGAGGAAGCAGGCGTGTTCGAAATCGCGTTCCTGGCCGTGCAGGTTTTGCCCCAGGTGCCAGTCGGAGGTGTGAAACAGACGCAAGGTGAACTCCAGGAAACTGATGATGGCCGCGGTGAAGAAGAGGGCGGCTAAAAGAAGCAGAGTTTACTGGGAAACCGGGGCTAGGACTTGTTCAACTTCGCTGGATCTATGAACACTGATCCTGTGGCAAGGATATTTATGTGGGAGCAAGGCTTGCCCGCCATGCTCCCACCCGTTTTGCCCGTACATAAAACCCCTCGCCACAAAGGCTACGAAAAAAGCGGGTTTATTTGGGGTAAAGCGGCGGCAACCCCGAATCACCCGCCGAGCCCAGCCCCCCTTCGGTGGGCGGGATGGTGCGGATGGCCCGCCACAAGTCTTCACCCTGCCAATGCTGGCCGGTTTCGCTGTAGAGCGCGCCGTTGAGGCCGTCCAGGGCGTCGGACAGCGGCACGAAACGCGCCGCCATGTCGGCCAGGGTTTCCGGCTGCTGGCGGGCCCAGGCGTCCAGGGCCTGGCGGGTGGCGTGGGGGTCGTTGGCCAGGCAGGTACGTTTGAGGTCATCCAGCAGGGTGCGTGGGCTCGGTCCGGTCTGGGTCGAGCGCAGGATCGCTGGCTGCCAGCGGGCGCGCCACCACAAGCCAAAGCCCAGCAGCGTGGTGCAGGCGAGGAGGAAGGTGCTCAGTTGCCAGTACCACAGGGCCTCGCTGTCGACCGTTGTCACGATCTGCGTCGTGCCGGCCGGCGTGTCCACCATCAAGCTTGGATTGTTCGCCACTTGCAGGGTCCGCGCCGGGAGGCTGGTGCGGTCCAGGTGGTCTTCCAGGGTGTTCCACCAGACCACTTCCACCGGTGGCAGCTCGATGGTCCCGCTGCGGTTGGGCACCAGGGCCTCGCGGTCTTCGCGGCTGCCCACCAGCCCGCGCTCGCTGTTGCGGCTGCTGAGTACCGGTTGGTCCGGATAGCGTCGCAGGCCGTTGATCTCCGTGGCCGGTAGCGGTGGCAACTGGGCGCTGGCCAGGCCTTCGGCTTCCAGGGTCAGGCTGCGGGTCAGGGAATCGCCCACCTGGCTGTGGGTCGGTTCCGGGCTCCAGCTTTCACTCAAGGACAGGCTGCGTGCCGGCAGCCAGGGCACGTCGGCCGGATAGCTGGCAGGCTTGGGCTTGACGCGCAGCAACAGTTGCGCGGAGCTTACCCGCATCAACTGGCCGGGTTTGGGGCCCGAAGGTACGGCGTCCTGGGCTACCGGCTCGACCAGGGTGGCACTGAATGTCTGGGCCGGAATCGTCAGTTCGCCGCTGCGTTGCGGATAGATGCCGTAGCGCAGTTCGATCACGCCATGGCGGACATCGTTGATGACTTTTTCATAGGTGCGCGATTCGCCCAGTTGCTCGGTGCGGGCATCGGGAATGTGCAGCGGCGTGAGGCTGCTGTCGTCGTACAGCGACACCGAATGGTAGATGCGCAGGGTCAAGATCGCCTGGGCCTGAACATACACTTCGGTCTGGTCGAGGCTGGCCTCGATGAATACTGCTGCCAGGGGCTGGGAGGCGTTGCGGGTTTCGCCTTCGACCACTTGCAGGGTGATCGGCTGGCTGGTCACTTCGCCCAGTTGCAACGGCGGAATGATCACGGTGCCGCTTTGGCGCGGCAGCAGGGTCACGATCCAGCGGGTGGTGGCACGGTTCTCACCGTCGAGGGTCGTCAACTGGTTGACCTGACGGGTACCGCGCACATCGAACAAGGCCTGGAGCGGGCCCAGGTCCGGTTTGCCGAACAACGTGGCGTCGTTGGATTCCAGGGTCAGTTCCACCGTTTCCCCGGAGTTCAGGCGGCTGCGGTCCACACTGGCAGTCAGCTGTGCAGCCTGGGTTCCAGAGGCCCAGAGCAGCAACACGAGGAGGTAGGCGGTGAAGCGGGTCATTGGGTTTTTTCCTGGGCCTGATGGCTTTGCTGTTCATACCAGAATTTACGCCTGAGCAGCTCCCCTGGATTATCCGGGATCTGGCGCAGCCATTGTTCCAGTGCCTGGCGCTGTTCTTCTTCATTGCGCTGACCTGCGGCAGGACGCAGTGGCGGGGTGGTGGTCTGCTCATCGGGCAGTTCGCTGCCCGGTACATCCTGGGCGGTAGGCGGTTGTGCCGTCCGCGGGGGCTGGGACTCGTCCGATGTCGTGCTTGGCTCGTGGGAGGGCTGTCCCGGTTCGGAAGACTGGGTGGGTGAGTCGGCGTCTGGCGGTTGCTCGGTGGGGGCCGGCTCCTCGCTTTCGGCAGGCTTGGGTTCTTCCGGTACGGCGGCCGGCTCTTTCAACAAGCTTTCCACCAGGGCCTTGTTGGTCTGGGCGGGGCGCAGGTCGGGTTGCAACTCCAGGGCCTGCTCATAGGCATCCAGCGCGGCTTCCAGTTCGCCGCTCCTGGCCAGGGCGTTGCCGCGATTGTAGTGCGCGCGGGCGTCATTGCCTTCGGCGAAGCGTCGGGCGGCTTCGCTGTATTGACCGGCTTCGTACAGGGCGACGCCTTGCCACTGGCTGTCCTCGAAGTGGGCGGCGGCTTCGGCGGGACGTTTTTGCTTGAGCAAGTGCTGGCCCTGTTGGTCGGCGCGCAGCCACAGGTCCTGGAATTCGAAGGCGTGGCCGGTTTGCGGCAACACGAACAACAGCGGCAGGCAGAACAGCCAGCCTCGCCGCCCGGCACAGGCGGCCAACAGCAGCAGGGGCAGGAGCAGCCAATAACCCTGGTCGGCCCAGGTGTCCAGGCGCAGGGTTTGTCCATCGCTGCGCAGATGGCGAGGACCGTCCAACAGGCCCAGGCCGCGCAGGTCGCTGTCATCCAGGCGCGCCGGCCGGTAGCGGCCGTCCAGCTCATTGGAGAACGCCTTGAGGCCCGGGTTGTCGAGGCGCGGCAGTAGAATCGCGCCTTGGGCATCCTTGAGGTAGCTGCCATCCTCTTGGGCCACGGGGGCACCTTCCCGGGTACCGATGCCCAGCATCAGCCATTGCGTGGCGGAACCGTCCAGGGCCTGGCGAATGCCTTGGCGCTCCTGCTCATTCAGCGATGAGCCGATCAGCAGGATCCGACCCTGTCCAAGCTCGCTCTGGTCCAGCAGGGTCAGCGCCTTGCGGACCGCCAGGTCGGCACGATGGCCGCTCTGCGGCATGATCGACGGCGCGAGGGCTTCGAGCAGGTTGGCGCTGGTGGACAGGTCGTCGGACAGCGGCACCAGCGTATGGGCACTGCCGGCATAGACGATGATCGCGGTCTGGGCGTCGCTGCGGTTCTGCAACAGGTCCAGTACCTTGCGCCGAGCCTGTTCCAGGCGCGTGGGCGGGACGTCGGTGGCGAGCATTTCCGGGGTCAGCTCCAGCACCACCACCAGCGGGTCGGCGGGTTTCTGGCTAGTCTGTTCGACCCGCGCCCAACTCGGCCCCAGCAACGCCAGCACGATCAACAGCCAACCCAGGCCCAGGGCAATCCACGGCAACCGGCTTTCACGGCCACTGCCGCCACTGAGCAGCACAGCATGAAAGGCGGGAGGCAGGATCATCTGCCAGCGGCCCACGCGTTTCTGCCGGTGCCACAGTTGCCAGAGCAACCAGCCCAGCAGAGGCAGCAGCAACACGAACCAGGGGCGTAGCCAATGTGGCCAGAGGGCGATCATCGACGCCTCCGCAAGCGCAGGCGCTTGAGCCGCTGGCGCCACTCGGTGTGTTGGGCTGGCTGGAACAGCGGCTGGTTGAACAGGCGCTGCAACGGATTGTCCGGCCAGCGCGCCCGGGCCACCAGCAACATGCTCAATAGCAGCGCAACGGCCAGGGGCCAGTGATACAGCGCCAGGGCAGGACGGGCCTGGGTCGGTTGCTGGGTCACCGGTTCGAGCTGGTCGAGGGTGGTCTTGATCCCCAGTAATTGCTCACCATCCTGGGCGCGAAAATACTGGCCGCCGGTGACTTCGGCGATTTCCTTGAGTGTCGGTTCGTCCAGGTCCAGGCTCGGGTTGACGCCGAGCGAACCTGTGGTGCCGCTTTGTTCCGGGGCGGCGCCGATGCCGATCGGGTAGATTTTCACGCCTTCGTCGGCGGCCAGTCGCGCGGCGGTCAGTGGGTCGATTTCGCCGCCGTTGTTGGCGCCGTCGGTGACCAGGATCAACACGCGGCTATGGGCCGGCCGCTGGCGCAGGCGCTTGAGGGCCAGGCCGATGGCGTCACCGATGGCCGTATTCTTGCCGGCGATACCGATGCGCGCCTCATCGAGCCAATGGCGCACGGTGCGGCGGTCGAAGGTCAGCGGTGCCTGCAGATAGGCCTGGCTGCCGAACAGGATCAGGCCAACCCGGTCACCTTCGCGGCCTTCGAGAAAATCCCCGAGCATGTGCTGGACCAGCGCAAGGCGACTGACCTCTTCGTCTTTCCATTGCATGTCGGGAAAGTCCATGGAACCCGAGACATCCACCGCCACCAGCAGGTCGCGACCGCTGGCGGCAATGGGCAATGGCTCGCCCAACCACTGCGGTCGGGCAGCGGCGATCAGCAACAGCAGCCAGAGCAGGATGAAGGGCGCCTGTTGCCGCCAGGTCGGCAGATTGGCCCGGGCTCGCCGACCCACCAGGCCTTCCAGGTCGCCGAGGAAACTGACTTTGAGCGCTGGCTCGCCGCTGTCGGCCGCCGGCAGCACCAGGCGCATCAGCCAAGGCAGCGGCAACAGGGCGAATACCCACGGCCAGGCGAACTCAAACATGTTTGCGAATCCAGATTTCGACCGCCTGGGTCAGGCCGGCGATGGCTTTGTCATCGAGCTTGCATTCGGGTTTGTAAGCGCCTTCCACCAGCACCATCCAGCGGGTCAGGCCAGCTGCCGGGCAGCGGTTATCCAGGAAAGCCAGCCATTTGCGCCCGTTGAGGGTGTGGCTCTGGCTGTAGGGGTAATGGTTGCGACACAGGCGTTTGAGCAACCCGTTGAGCTGTTGCAGCCAGGCCCCAGCCGGCGCCCCATCGTAGGGTTTGGGCAGCAGGGCGAGTTCGGCCAGCGCGGCCAGTCGCACCGGGTCCAGGGGTTGTTCGGCACGGGGGGCGGTGCGCTTGGCGGGAATGAACCGGCGCAACTGCCACAGGCCCAGGCCCAGCAAGGGGATCAACACCAGCAGCAACCACCAGCCCGGCGCGGGAGGCCAGAAACCGATAGGGGGCGGCGCTATCAGTGGCTGCAATTGATCCAGGTTGCTCATCGACTTTTCCCGGCCCGCTTGGGGTTCAGGTATTCGCGCAGTTGCTCGACCATGTCGCCCTGGGTGCTGAGGGGCATCATCAGGATCCGCAGCTTCTGCGCCAGTATTTCCCAGCGCTCCTGGCGTGCCTCGGCCTGGGCGCGATAGGCCTGGCGCAGTTCGAAGTTCAGGGTGTCGAGCTCCAACTGTGAAGAGTGTTGGGCGAAGCGCAGCAGGCCGGCGGCGGGCAGGGCGTGATCCAGCGGGTCCGACAGCGGCAGCAGCAACAGGTCGCAATGGCGCGACAGCAAGCTCAACTGCTGTTCGGCGCTGTCGGACAACGCACGCTCGTCGCAAATCACGATCACCAGGCTGCCGGGCCGCAGTACTTCCCGGGCGCGGCGCAGGGCGATGCCGAACGAGTCGCGATCCGGCTCGCCTTCGGTGTGCAGTGACTGATTGACCCGCACCAGCCGGTTGAGCAATTGCAACAGGCTCTGTTTGCTGCGCCGCGGCTTGACCTCGTAATGGGTGTTATTGCCGAACACCAGGCCGCCGACCCGGTCGTTGTGCCCCAGCGCGGCCCAGCCGATCAGGCTGGCGGCCTGGGCAGCGAGCACCGACTTGAACATCAGCCCCGAACCGAAGAACAGCCGGTGGCTTTGCTCGATCATGATGAAGATCGGCCGCTCGCGTTCTTCGTGGAACAGTTTGGTGTGGGGCTCCTGGGTCCGGGCGGTGACGCGCCAGTCAATGGTGCGTACGTCGTCGCCGGCCTGGTAGACCCGCACCTGGTCGAAATCCACCCCGCGTCCGCGCAGCTTGGAGTGATGCAGGCCGATCAGCGGACTGCGCTGTCCCGGTGTCGAGAACAACTGCACCTCGCGCACACGATGGCGCATCTCGATCAGCTCCGAAAGGCTGACGCGGATGCCCGGTGCGGGCGCCAACGGGTTATTCATGACTCATGCTCAAGCGACAGCGACGACGTCGAGAATCCGCTGCACGACCCGGTCCTGGTCGATGCCAGCGGCCTCGGCTTCGAACGACAGGATGATGCGATGGCGCAGCACGTCGAACAGCACGGCCTGGATATCTTCCGGGCTGACAAAGTCGCGTCCGGCCAGCCAGGCGTGGGCACGGGCGCAGCGGTCCAGGGCGATGGAACCCCGCGGGCTGGCGCCGTAGGCGATCCATTCGGCCATTTCCGGATCGAACTTGGCCGGGTTACGGGTGGCCATGATCAGTTGCACCAAGTATTCCTCCACGGCGTCGGCCATGTACAACCCGAGGATTTCCTTGCGCGCGGAGAAAATCGCCTGCTGGCTCACGCGGCGTTCGGGCTTGGTCTCGCCGTTCAGCGCTTCACCCCGGGCCTGCTGCAGGATACGGCGTTCCACCGCGGCATCGGGAAAGCCGATCTTGACGTGCATCAGGAACCGGTCGAGCTGGGCTTCGGGCAGCGGGTAGGTGCCTTCCTGCTCGATCGGGTTCTGCGTGGCCATCACCAGGAACAGCGGCGACAGTTCATAGGTGCTGCGCCCAACGCTGACCTGGCGCTCGGCCATGGCTTCGAGCAAGGCCGACTGGACCTTGGCCGGCGCGCGGTTGATTTCGTCCGCCAGCACCAGGTTATGGAAAATCGGCCCTTGCTGGAACACGAAACTGCCGGTTTCCGGGCGGTAGATTTCCGTACCGGTGATGTCGGCGGGCAGCAGGTCAGGGGTGAACTGAATGCGATGGAATTGCGCTTCGACGCCTTCGGCCAGTTCCTTGATGGCCTTGGTCTTGGCCAGCCCCGGCGCGCCTTCCACCAGCATGTGGCCGTCGGCAAGCAGGGCGATGAGCAGACGCTCGATGAGTTTTTCCTGGCCGAGAATCTGCGTTGAAAGAAAGGTTCGCAGCGCAAGCAGCGCTTCACGATGTTCCATCGGTGACTGTTCCTGGAAAGGGTGGCCCCAGGCGTTCGGATAACGCCGGGGCTGGGGGCGTTACTTTAATGCATGGCGGGGGGTGGCGACTAACGGGATTTTGTCTGGCGTGCGGATTTGTGATCGGTTTGGAGTCATTGTGGGAGCGGGCTTGCTCGCGATGACGGCGGGACATTCAACTTCAATGCAGCCTGACCCACCGCTATCGCGAGCAAGCTCAGCTCCCACAGGGGGTGGCGATGGACACCGATGCCATGAGCACCCGAGATCAGTGTGGGAGCGGGCTTGCTCGCGATGACGGCGGCACATTCAACTTCAATGCAGCCTGACCCACCGCTATCGCGAGCAAGCTCAGCTCCCACAGGGGTTGGCGATGGACACTGATGCCATGAGCACCCGAGATCAGTGTGGGAGCCGAGCTTGCTCGCGATGACGGCGGGACATTCAACTTCAATGCAGCCTGACCCACCGCTATCGCGAGCAAGCTCAGCTCCCACAGGGGTTGGCGATGGACACTGATGCCATGAGCACCCGAGATCAGTGTGGGAGCCGAGCTTGCTCGCGATGACGGCGGCACATTCAACTTCAATGCAGCCTGACCCACCGCTATCGCGAGCAAGCTCAGCTCCCACAGGGGTTGGCGATGGACACCGATGCCATGAGCACCCGAGATCAGTGTGGGAGCCGAGCTTGCTCGCGATGACGGCGGCACATTCAACTTCAATGCAGCCTGACCCACCGCTATCGCGAGCAAGCTCAGCTCCCACAGGGGTTGGCGATGGACACCGATGCCATGAGCACCCGGGATCAGTGTGGGAGCCGAGCTTGCTCGCGATGACGGCGGCACATTCAACTTCAATGCAGCCTGACCCACCGCTATCGCGAGCAAGCTCAGCTCCCACAGGGGTTGGCGATGGACACCGATGCCATGAGCACCCGGGATCAGTGTGGGAGCCGAGCTTGCTCGCGATGACGGCGGGACATTCAACTTCAATGCAGCCTGACCCACCGCTATCGCGAGCAAGCTCAGCTCCCACAGGGGTTGGCGATGGACACTGATGCCATGAGCACCCGAGATCAGTGTGGGAGCCGAGCTTGCTCGCGATGACGGCGGCATATTCAACTTCAATGCAGCCTGACCCACCGCTATCGCGAGCAAGCTCAGCTCCCACAGGAACTCAGCCGCGCCACGCCCCTGGATTCACCAGATTCACCGGCCGCTCCCCCGCCAATGCCGCCAACAGGTTGTCCACCGCACAACGCGCCATCGCCTCCCGTGTCTCGTGGGTGGCCGAGCCCATATGCGGGGTCGCGACCACGTTATCCATTTGCAATAGCGGCGAATCCGCACTCAAGGGTTCGCGCTCGAACACATCCAGCCCCGCGCCACGGATCTGCCCGCTGCGCAGGGCGTCGATCAGCGCCGCTTCATCGACCACCTTGCCCCGGGAAATATTGATGAAAATGGTTTCAGGGCGCATCTGCGCGAACGCTTGTGCACCGATCAGCCCTTGAGTCTCAGCGGTCAAGGGCAGGGTCAGGCAAATGAAGTCCGCCTGCTGCAATAGTGTCTCGAGGCTGCAATAGCGCGCGCCGAAACGCTGCTCGACCGCGGGCTTGGGTGAATGGCTGTGGTAGAGCACCGGCATGCCGAAGCCGAAATGCCCGCGTTGGGCCAGGGCCTCGCCGATGCGGCCCATGCCGATGATGCCCAGGGTCTTGCCATGGACGTCGGTGCCGAAATGCCGCGGGCCGATGCTCTGTTGCCACTCTCCTGCGCGAACCAGGTTGGCCAGTTCCACCACGCGTCGAGCGGTCGCCAGGATCAAGGCGAACCCAGTGTCGGCGGTGGTTTCGGTCAGCACGTCGGGGGTATTGCTGAGCAGGATCCGGCGTTCGGTCAGGTAATCGATGTCGTAGTTGTCGACCCCCACCGAGACGCTGGCGATGGCTTGCAGGTTCGGCGCCAGGTCCAACAGCGCCGCATCCAGCTTGAGGCTGGCGCCCAGCAGGCCGTGGGCGGCGGGGAGGGCGTCGCGCAGTTGCGCCAGGCCCTGGGCATCGAGGCGCTCGATGCGCGTGACGTGGGCCTGGGCTTGCAGACGGGCCATCAATTGAGGGGACAGCGCTTTGTACAACACCACATGCTTTTTCATGGGACGGGTCTCGATTCAGGAACGGGCGGGCGCCGGGTGTGGCGTCGCGGTATTGGAGACTTCCCGGTCGCTGGCGCCGGGCTTGAGGGCGAGGGTCAGTACCACCGACAGCAGCAAAGCGCCGCTCATCAGCAGGAAGGACATGCCAGGGGAGCCGGTGGTGCCGTTGAGGTAGCCCACCAGATACGAGCCGCCGAACGAACCCAGCGCGCCCATGCTGTTGATCAACGCCATGGCGCCGCCGGCGACGTTGGCCGGGAGGATTTCCGGAACGATGGCAAAGAACGGACCATACGGCGCGTACATGCAAGCGCCGGCGACCACCAGCAAGCCATAGGACCACCAGAAATGCTCGGCCCCCAGCAGGTAGGAGGCGTAGAACGCGACGGAGGCGATCAGCAGGGGCGGCCAGACAAAACGCTTGCGCTTCTGCGCCTTGTCCGACGCCCAGGACACCACCAGCATGCCGATCACTGCCGCCAGGTAAGGCAAGGACGATAGCCACCCGGCCTCGACCATGTTCATCTGCAGGCCGGCCTTGAGGATCGACGGCAACCACAGCACGAACCCGTAGACCCCGATGCTCCAGCAGAAAAACTGCAGCGCCAGGATGATCACCTTGGGCGAGCGAAAGGCCTCGGCGTAGTTCTTCACTGCCTTGATGCCGACCTGTTCGGCCGCCAAGGCGCTTTCCAGGTCCCGTTTCTCCTGATCGCTGAGCCACTTGGCCTGGGCTGGGCGATCATCGGCCAGGCGCCACCAAATAAAGGCCCAGAGCACCGCCGGCAGGCCTTCGATGATGAACATCCAGCGCCAGTCGAACTGCTGCACCAGGTAACCCGACACCACCGACATCCAGAGCATGGTCACCGGGTTGCCAAGGATCAGGAAGGTATTGGCGCGCGAGCGTTCGGCCCGGGTGAACCAGTGGCACAGGTACACCAGCATCGCCGGCATCACGGCGGCCTCGACCACCCCGAGCATGAAGCGGATCACGATCAACCAGTAGGCGTTGGAGACCACGCCCGTCAGGGTGGCCAGTGAGCCCCAGAGAATCAGGCTGACGAAGATCAGCTTCTTCACGCTGTGCTTTTGCGCGTAGATCGCCCCCGGTACCTGGAAGAAAAAGTAGCCGAGGAAAAACAGTGCGCCGAGCAGCGATGACAGCCCCGGGGTGATCATCAGGTCCTTGGCCATGCCCGAGGCGGCGGCAAATCCATAGTTGGCCCGGTCCAGGTAGGCCAGGCTGTAGGTGATGAACACGATGGGCATGATGTACCACCAGCGACGGGTGGCGAGGTTGAGCGTTTGCATGTCGTTGACTCCTGAGCTTGTTGTTTTTGTTGCAGCAGGTGCGTTTTGTGGTAGCTCTATCGCGAGCAAGCTCGCTCCCACAGGGGTTAACTCGATCCCATGTGGGAGCGAGCTTGCTCGCGATAGGCGGTTTCAAATTCAGCCAATAACTCGGTGCGCGTCGGCAACCCTTCCATATCCCCACGGCTCTGCACCGCGCGGCTGCCGATCCAGTTGGCGCGCTGCACGGCCTCGGTGATGGCGTGGCCTTCGAGCAACGCACTGATCAGGCCGACGGCGAAGCCATCGCCAGCGCCCACGGTGTCCACCACCCGGGCTACCGGTACGCCGGCGATAACGCCCTGGTCCAGGTGCGTGCGGTAATAGGCACCGTCCGCGCCGAGCTTGATCACGACGATTTCGGCGCCTTGATCCAGATAGAACGCGGCGATATCGGCCGGGTCGTCGAAACCGGTCAGCAAGCGACCTTCGCCGAGCCCCGGCAGGACCCAGTGGGCGAGGGCGGCGAGGCGATTGATTTGCGCAATCATGGCCGACTCGCTGGTCCACAGGCTCGGCCTCAGGTTGGGGTCGAACGACAGGCTGCGGCCGGCTTCGCGCATGCGGGTCATCAATTCAAAGGACATCTCTCGGGCCGTGGCCGACAACGCCGGGACGATGCCGGTGGCGTGCAAGTGACGGGCTTCAAGCAGCGCTGGCGCGATGGAATCGATCGACAGATGACTGGCCGCCGAGCCACGACGGAAATACTCGACCTGCGGGTCGCTGCCATCGTCGGTACGCGACTTGAACTGAAAGCCGGTGGGGTGCGTTGGATCGACCGCTACGTGGCGACAATCCAGGCCTTCGTTTTCCAGGGTCTGCACCACGAAGCGTCCCAGGGAATCAGCGCCGACCCGGCTCAGCCACGCAACCTTGAAGTCCAGTCGCGACAGGCCGATGGCCACGTTGCTGTCGGCCCCGGCGATACGCTTGTGGAACTGGTCGACGCTGACCAGCTCACCGCGCTGGTCAGCCACCAGCATCGCCATGGTTTCGCCGAACGACAACACATCGAACTCAGGCATGGGCAGGCTCCCGGCGCGATTGTCCGAGACGGGACAGCGTGGCGACATGTCCAGCGGTCAATTGCAACAAGTCTTCGCCTTGCAGCGGATATTCGGCGGCGCGCATCACACCGACGGGCATGTGCTTGAGCAGTTGTTCCCACAGGTGCAGGTCGGTCATGGCCGGAGGCACGGCGACCAGTTTGCCGTCGGCGCGCTGGGCCACTGCCTTGCAATGCACGTAAGCCACATACCGTCCGAGCTGTCGGGCGGCGACGGCGGCCGATTGGTCCTGCCATTGCCAGTTGCCGATGTCGAAGGTCATGCCGACGGGCAATGCGTGCGCTTCTGCTGCGCTGAAGAAACGTTGCAACGGTTCGATCCGTCCGCCTTGCAAGGTCTGGTCGTTTTCCACCAGCAACTGCACCGGGCTTGCGCCGAGCACATCCGCCAATGCCGACAGATCATGGGTGTCGGTGAAGTGCCCGAGGGAGACTTTCAGCCATGCCGCGCCGAACGCCTCGGACCGTTGCAGGGTCAGCGCCAGGGCGGGGTTGGGCCTGGACTGCCCGGCGAGCCACAGCTCCAGTGGCGACGAGAAAATACTTTGCAGCCCCTGGGCGCGAGCGCGAGCGGCCAGCTCGGCGGGCTGTTCGGTGGTGAGCAATTCTTCGCGCCATTCGATGCGCGAGGCACCGGCTGCTGCCAGCAGATCGATGAAACTGCCTTGGCCTTGTTGCCGTATCAGGTCGGCGCCGTAGCTGGAAAGACTGATGGAGACGGGTGGATTGTGCATTGTTTTTATACCTCTGAAACCGGTTTCAGTTTTGTGCAAAAAAAGGTGGTGTGCTTCAGGGCCTCATCGCGAGCAAGCTCGCTCCCACACGGGATCTGCGTCGCGCTGGAAATCCCTGTGGGAGCGAGCTTGCTCGCGATAAGGCCGGCTCGATCATCGAGAAACCCCACGCGTCGACCCACGCTCGATCAACCGCGCCGCAAAATCCAAGGTCCGCACTGGCCCTTTATCCCCACGCAAACGCTTGAGCAGACAGTCGAACGCACTGGCGCCGATCTCCGCTGTCGGTTGGGCCAGGGCCGTGATGCCGCTGCCCACCAAGGGGTACCAATCCAGATCGTCGAGGGCAATCAGGCCTACGTCGTCGAACAAGTGGCAACCGAGCTCGCGCAACACCGTCGTGGCGGCCAGCGCGGCAATGCCATTGGCACAGAACAGCGCCTTGGGGCCTTGCCCCGGTTGGGCCAGGAAAGCCTTGATGCGCGCGCTCAGTTGATCGCAGGTTTCCACCACGGCGCCGGTCAGGGCAGGGCGTCGCGCGATGCCGGTCTTGAAACTCTCGACTCGCTCGATTCGTGAGCTGGTGCCGTCGAACGGTTCGGTCACCAGCAACAGATCGCGGTAGCCCCGTTGTTCGAGGTGATCGAGGGCCATCTCGACGGCCTTTGGGTTGTCGAGGCCGACCAGGTCGCTGTCGAGTTGATCGACCTTGCGATCCACCAACACCAGAGGCATTTCGCTGCGCAGTTCAAACAGTTCGTCACGGTGGTGACCCAGGGTGTTCACGATCAACCCTTCGATGTTGTAGGCGCGCAACAGCGCCAGGTGCTGGCGCTCCTGCTCGTCATCACGGTCGGTGTTGCACACCACCAGGCTGTAGCCATGGCGACGACAGGCGGTTTCCACGCCATGCATCACGGCAATCGAATAGGGGTTGCGGATATCGGCCACCAGCATGCCGATCAGGCGTGTGCGCCCGCGCTTGAGGCCGCGGGCCATCTGGTTCGGCCGGTAGCCCAGTTCGCTGATGGCTTGCTCGATACGCCGGGCAATGGCCTCGGAGAGCAGGGCGCGGTCCTCGCCAATGAAACGCGAGACACTGGCCTTGGAGACCCCGGCGCGTTCGGCGACATCAAGCATGGTCACGCGGCTGCGCTGGGCGGCGGAGAAAGAATTCACGGATTGAAACCTGCTTATTGGATTTATTAGCGGTTCTGAAACCGGTTTCAGGAAACATCAGAATCCATCCCTCCGTCAAGGGCGACGTGTCAGAGGCACGACCGACGGTGGTTCACTTCAGCCGGACAAGGGCGACGATCCAGGCAGGTCGGCAGGCCGAAGTAACAGAACAGGCCCTCCAGGGCGATTTGCAGCGCGTAAGGCCGTGTGGTTAGCTGCCTGCCTTCCCCAAGCCCTTTGACGATCGAAGCCTCCATGAACTTCTCCCAGCCTCGCGTGAGATTGCTGTCGATACTGAGCGTGACCTTGTTGGTGCTGGGTTGTGCGTCCTACACCCTGTTTCGCCACAGCGGCGCGCCGGTGGATGAAGGTTTCGCCGCCGAGCAACTGAACGAAGGGGGCATGGAAGACATCGGCACGCTGGCACTGCCCGAGGTGGAGAGACGCCTCAACTATTTGATTCAGGACACCGGTGAAACGCTCCGTTCCCTGGAGCTGATCAGTGACGCGCAATTGAGCCTGAGTATTGAGACGACCGAGCCTGCCGACGAGCGGCCGTTGCAGTACGAACCGCTGTTTGTCCCACTCACCAGTGCGCAACTGAAAGCTGAACTGGCCTCGATCCAGGGCCTGCGTTTTGCCCAGAGGCTATTCGCCGACGGTTCCGAAGTGAGGCTCGACACCAGCAGCCTTGATCCGCTCTGGAAGCGCGCCGCGACGCCGGATGAACCGGTGGCCGAGCAGTACCTGCCGCAGCGCCTGCGGTTTCGCGATGGCAGCGAAAAAACCTTCGCCGATCTCAAGGCGCCGCCCAAGGTCGAGTCCGACGACATGATCGCGTCCCATGACGCCTTCGCACTTGCGGTGAACAAGCCTCTGGCGAGTCTCGGCCTGACGGTCTCCTACCGCAGTTATCCGGCGTTCAGGAAAGTGGTCCTGGACAAGGATCACCCGAAGGTGACCCTGGACGATGGCCAGTCCTTCCAGCTCACCGCCCTGGGTGACGCCAGCGCCTCTGTGCGCCTGAGTACGCCGAAGATGTCGACCTTCGTGGTGCAGGGGCTGGACGACGGGGGCAAGGCGCTCTACAGCAACGGCAACAACTCCCGCGCGTTCCCCTCCGAAGGCGATATCGCGGCGTTGCACGACTATTATAAAGCGCTGCTGCAGACCAAGGACGATCTCAAGCAGCTCAAGACCGGCCAGGCGGTACAGCAACAGTTGGAACGCCTGACCCAGGCGCTGGCCGCTCAGGCGGGGCCGTTGAAAAACACCGAGGTCGACTATCAATTCGAGGCCACCCCGCAACGCATCGTCATTCATGTGCTCGATCCGATGGAAGACAACAGCGTTGAGTTCACCCAGGTCGACAACGTCCTGGCGGAGCAGGCGCGTTACATCGCTCTGGACCGGAACGCCGAGCGCTACGGCTTCATCGACCAGGCCGGCCAGTGGTTGATCAAGCCCCGTTGGGTGCAGGTGCAAGACAGCCAGATGGCGGATACCTACACATTGTTTTCCCCGGAAAAGTCCAGCGACCCGGACTCGGACTGGCAGGCGTTGCGCAGCCAGCTCGCCTATTTTCCTGCCGGCAGCAACAAGCTCGTGGACCTGCCGTTCGAATACATCACCGAAACGTTGAGCAATGGCCTGCTGTTGGTGGAGCGGGAAACCAACGGACCTTATGGGCTCTACGATGCCAAGGGGCATCGTTTCGTATTGCCGATGAAATTCGTCAACCCCACCGTGACTGGCAACGTGTTCATCGCCCGTCTCGGCAAACGAACCGATGTCATGGAAGGCCTCTACGGCGCCTATACCCTGGACGGCAAGGAAATCCTGCCGGCGCAGTTCTCAGGCATCGAGCACAGCGAGGGTTTGCTCTACGCCAGCTCTGCCGACCGGAGTCGTCAGAACGTTTTCGACCTGGACGGTAAACGGCTCAACCTGCCGGGTGACAACGTGATAGGCCGGTTTGTCGGGCAGCAACCGCTGTTGGTGCAGGACGCTAAAAGCAGGAAGTTTGCTTTTATCAATCGCCAGGGGACGCGGCTGCCCATCAAGTTACCGTATGACGAGGTGGAACCGTTTTCCAACGGTATGGCGGTGGTCGCACGCGCCGGCAGCTATGGCGCCATCGACCTGGCGGGCATCTTGCGAGTCCCGCTGGAGTACAGCCAGCTCAACGCGTTCCAGACTCGGTACGCAGCGGCCATTCGGGCCGGTGGTGGTTCCGGGCTGGTCCTGATCAGTCAAGACAACAAACTGATCAAGGAACTGGGGTCCTATGCCAGCCTGGAAGTGCCGGATAACGGCAATGAGGCCCGTTATTACGTGAGGGACCCGAAGGATAGTGACGCGTACCTGGCCTATGACGCTGACGGCAATCTGGTGCAGAAAGACGAATAACAGCCGGTGCACGGATCCCTCGCCACGCAAGAGCAGTCGCCTTTGATCGTTCCTCACGCTCCGCGTGGGAATGCCGTCAGGGACGCTCCGCGTTCTGCTTCTGGAAGGTGACGCAGAGCGTCACGGGATGCATTCCCACGCAGAGCGTGGGAACGATCAACGCCGACAGGAATCAGAGCTGGCTTATATAGGTGCCCGTCCCCTTGAGGATGTTCTGCAACGTCAGTTCGACTTCCGCCAGGTCCGCGGCATCGGTGTCGTGGGTGATTTCCAGCACGTCGTCGCCGTTCAACGCATCGGCATCCGCCGCCGCAATCTCAATCAGCAAGCGGGTAGGGCTGAGGGTGACCTTCACGCCGTCCAGTGTCGAAGGCTCGCCATCGAGGGCGATTTCCAGTTCGTCTTCGTCGGGGTAGCGGGTCATCAGGAACATTTCGCCCTGGGCGCTGTGGCAGCAGAGCATGGCCATGTTGTCTTCTTCGTCGTCGCACGGATTGGCGATCAGCAGGGTGGTGGTCATTTGCATGGTGATGGCTCCTGGCTCGATGAGCCGAAAAAAGTGGATTCTGCCAGCCTGGAGGACTTTGCGCTGGATTACCGCAATCGGGCTGCGATTTCACACTGCCAGGTGCCGTTTCGCCCCTGGGCTGCTAGGGTTGTTCGATGAACTCGGGCCGGTTTAGCTTGCCGATGACCGAATATGTCGCAGCGCTGCAAGCAGGCACATTGTCGCACTCGTTAAGCTGCGCAACGGATGTGCACCTGCAAAGGCCATCCCGGAGTGGTTTTTGCAGGTGTCCATGACATGAAATTACATGGAAAAGGATGTGACCTGCGCGTCCTGTCCAGCTTCATCCACCTGTCATCCTGTTTCCTCTGCCCGAGAATCAGGAACGGGATGGCCGACAGCCCCGCAGGGGTTGCACGCGACGCTTCAATCAATAACAAGCCCAAGCGGAGTACCACAGATGGCGTTCTTCACCGCAGCCAGCAAAGCCGACTTCCAGCATCAACTGCAAGCGGCACTGGCGCAGCACATCAGTGAACAGGCACTGCCACAAGTGGCGCTGTTCGCTGAACAATTCTTCGGCATCATTTCCCTCGATGAACTTACCCAGCGCCGGTTGTCCGACCTTGCCGGCTGCACCCTGTCTGCCTGGCGCCTGCTTGAGCGCTTCGATCACACGCAACCGCAGGTGCGCGTCTACAACCCCGATTACGAACGCCACGGCTGGCAGTCGACCCACACGGCCGTGGAAGTGTTGCACCACGATCTGCCATTCCTGGTGGACTCGGTCCGCACCGAGCTGAACCGTCGCGGCTACAGCATCCATACCCTGCAAACCACCGTGCTGAGCGTGCGTCGCGGCAGCAAGGGCGAGTTGCTGGAAATCCTGCCAAAAGGCACCCAGGGCGACGGCATCCTGCAAGAGTCGTTGATGTACCTGGAGATCGACCGCTGCGCCAACGCCGCCGAACTCAACGTCCTGAGCAAGGAACTTGAGCAAGTGCTGGGCGAAGTGCGCGTGGCCGTGGCCGACTTCGAACCGATGAAAGCCAAGGTCCAGGAAATCCTCGACAGCCTGGACAGCAGCGCCTACGCCATCGACGCTGAGGAAAAGAGCGAGATCAAGAGTTTCCTGGAATGGCTGGTGGGCAACCACTTCACCTTCCTGGGCTACGAAGAGTTCGTGGTTCGCGATGAGGCCGATGGCGGCCACATCGAATACAACCCTGATTCGTTCCTCGGCCTGACCAAATTGCTGCGCGCCGGCCTGACCGCCGAAGACCTGCGCATCGAAGACTACGCCGTCAATTACCTGCGCGAACCGACGCTGCTGTCGTTCGCCAAGGCCGCGCACCCGAGCCGCGTACACCGTCCGGCCTACCCGGATTACGTGTCGATCCGTGAAATCGACGCCAACGGCAAGGTCATCAAGGAATGCCGCTTCATGGGCCTGTACACCTCTTCGGTGTATGGCGAGAGCGTGCGGGTCATCCCGTACATCCGCCGCAAGGTCGCGGAAATCGAGCGTCGCTCGGGCTTCCAGGCCAAGGCGCACCTGGGCAAGGAACTGGCCCAGGTGGTCGAAGTGCTGCCCCGTGACGACCTGTTCCAGACCCCGGTGGACGAGCTGTTCAGCACTGTCATGTCCATCGTGCAGATCCAGGAACGCAACAAGATCCGCGTGTTCCTGCGCAAAGACCCGTATGGCCGTTTCTGCTACTGCCTGGCCTACGTGCCACGTGACATCTACTCCACCGAAGTGCGCCAGAAGATCCAGCAAGTGCTGATGGATCGCCTGAAAGCCTCGGACTGCGAGTTCTGGACCTTCTTCTCCGAGTCCGTACTGGCCCGTGTACAACTGATCCTGCGGGTGGATCCGAAGAACCGTCTCGACATCGATCCGGTCTTGCTGGAAAAAGAAGTGGTCCAGGCCTGCCGCAGCTGGAAGGACGACTACGCCAGCCTGGTCGTCGAGAGCTTCGGCGAAGCCCAGGGCACCAACGTGCTGTCGGATTTCCCGAAAGGCTTCCCGGCCGGCTACCGCGAGCGCTTTGCTGCGCACTCGGCCGTGGTCGACATGCAGCACCTGCTGAGCCTGAGCGAAAAAAATCCGCTGGTCATGAGCTTCTACCAGCCACTGGGCCAGGTCTCCGGCCAGCGTGAGCTGCACTGCAAGCTGTATCACGCCGATACGCCACTGGCGCTGTCCGACGTGCTGCCAATCCTGGAAAACCTCGGCCTGCGCGTGCTGGGCGAGTTCCCGTACCGTCTGCGCCACACCAATGGCCGCGAGTTCTGGATTCATGATTTCGCGTTCACCGCCGCCGAAGGCCTGGACCTGGATATCCAGCAACTCAACGACACCTTGCAGGACGCCTTCGTCCACATCGTGCGTGGCGATGCCGAGAACGATGCGTTCAACCGCCTGGTGCTGACCGCCGGCCTGCCATGGCGCGACGTGGCGCTGCTGCGTGCCTACGCCCGTTACCTGAAGCAGATCCGCCTGGGCTTCGACCTGGGTTACATCGCCAGCACCCTGAACAACCACACCGACATCGCTCGCGAGTTGACCCGGTTGTTCAAGACCCGCTTCTACCTGGCGCGCAAACTCAGTGGCGATGACCTGGAAGACAAGCAACTGCGCCTGGAACAAGCGATTCTCTCGGCCCTGGACGACGTCCAGGTGCTCAACGAAGACCGCATCCTGCGTCGCTACCTGGACCTGATCAAGGCCACCCTGCGGACCAACTTCTACCAGACCGACGCCAACGGCCAGAACAAGTCCTACTTCAGCTTCAAGTTCAACCCGCACCTGATCCCGGAACTGCCGAAACCGGTGCCCAAGTTCGAGATCTTCGTCTACTCGCCACGGGTCGAAGGCGTGCACCTGCGCTTCGGCAACGTTGCCCGCGGCGGCCTGCGCTGGTCCGACCGTGAAGAAGACTACCGCACCGAAGTGCTTGGCCTGGTAAAAGCCCAGCAAGTGAAGAACTCGGTGATCGTGCCGGTGGGCGCCAAGGGTGGTTTCCTGCCACGTCGCCTGCCGTTGGGCGGCAGCCGGGACGAGATCGCGGCCGAGGGCATCGCCTGCTACCGCATCTTCATCTCGGGCCTGTTGGACATCACCGACAACCTGAAGGACGGCGCACTGGTACCGCCGGCCAACGTCGTACGTCATGACGACGATGACCCGTACCTGGTGGTGGCGGCGGACAAGGGCACTGCGACCTTCTCCGACATCGCCAACGGCATCGCCATCGACTATGGCTTCTGGCTGGGCGATGCGTTCGCCTCCGGCGGTTCGGCTGGCTACGACCACAAGAAAATGGGCATCACCGCCAAGGGCGCGTGGGTCGGCGTGCAGCGCCACTTCCGCGAGCGCGGCATCAATGTCCAGGAAGACAGCATCACTGTGGTGGGCGTCGGCGACATGGCCGGCGACGTGTTCGGCAACGGCTTGTTGATGTCCGACAAGCTGCAACTGGTCGCGGCCTTCAACCACCTGCACATCTTCATCGACCCGAACCCGGAGCCTGCCAGCAGCTTTGCCGAGCGCAAGCGCCTGTTCGACCTGCCGCGTTCGGCCTGGAGCGACTACGACACCAGCATCATGTCCGAAGGCGGCGGTATCTTCTCGCGCAGCGCGAAGAGCATCGCCATCTCGCCACAGATGAAAGAACGCTTCGACATCAAGGCTGACAAGCTGACCCCGACCGAGCTGCTCAACGCCTTGCTCAAGGCGCCGGTGGACCTGTTGTGGAACGGCGGTATCGGCACCTACGTCAAGGCCAGCACTGAAAGCCACGCCGATGTCGGCGACAAGGCCAACGATGCTCTGCGCGTGAACGGCAACGAACTGCGCTGCAAGGTCGTGGGCGAGGGCGGCAACCTGGGCATGACCCAACTGGGTCGCGTCGAGTTCGGCCTCAATGGCGGCGGTTCCAACACCGACTTCATCGACAACGCGGGCGGTGTGGACTGCTCCGACCACGAAGTGAACATCAAGATCCTGCTCAACGAAGTGGTGCAGGCCGGCGACATGACCGACAAGCAACGCAACCAGTTGCTGGCGAGCATGACCGACGAAGTCGGTAGCCTGGTGTTGGGCAACAACTACAAGCAGACCCAGGCCCTGTCCCTGGCGGCGCGCCGTGCCTTCGTGCGGATCGCCGAATACAAGCGTCTGATGAACGATCTGGAAGGCCGCGGCAAGCTGGATCGCGCCATCGAGTTCCTGCCGTCTGAAGAGGCGATCAACGAGCGTGTCGCGGCGGGCCATGGCCTGACCCGTGCCGAACTGTCGGTGTTGATCTCCTACAGCAAGATCGACCTCAAGGAAGCGCTGCTCAACTCCCTGGTACCGGACGACGATTACCTGACCCGTGACATGGAGACGGCTTTCCCGCCGACGCTGGTGAACCAGTTCTCCGAGGCCATGCGTCGCCATCGCCTCAAGCGCGAGATCGTCAGCACCCAGATCGCCAACGACCTGGTCAACCACATGGGCATCACCTTCGTTCAGCGGCTCAAGGAGTCTACGGGCATGAGCCCGGCGAACGTTGCGGGTGCTTATGTCATCGTTCGGGATATCTTCCACCTCCCGCACTGGTTCCGTCAGATCGAGGCCCTGGACCACCAGGTCTCGGCCGACGTGCAACTGGAGCTGATGGACGAACTGATGCGCCTGGGTCGTCGCGCCACGCGCTGGTTCCTGCGCAGCCGCCGCAACGAGCAGAACGCTGCCCGTGACGTCGCGCACTTCGGCCCGCACCTGGCAGCGTTGGGCCTCAAGCTCGACGAACTGCTGGAAGGTCCGACCCGCGAAGGCTGGCAGACCCGCTACCAGGCCTATGTGGCCGCCGGTGTGCCGGAGTTGCTGGCGCGTATGGTTGCCGGCACCACGCACCTGTACACCTTGTTGCCGATCATCGAGGCGTCCGACGTCACCGGCCAGAACGCTGCCGATGTGGCCAAGGCCTACTTCGCCGTGGGCAGCGCCCTGGACATCACCTGGTACCTGCAACAGATCAGCGCACTGCCGGTGGAAAACAACTGGCAGGCACTGGCCCGTGAAGCGTTCCGCGATGACATCGACTGGCAGCAACGGGCGATCACCATCTCGGTCCTGCAGGACGGCGACGCGACCCAGGATGTGGAAACGCGCCTGGCGATGTGGCTTGAGCAGCATCACGAAATGGTCGAGCGCTGGCGCGCCATGCTGGTGGACATCCGTGCCGCCAGCGGCACCGACTACGCCATGTACGCGGTCGCCAACCGCGAACTGCTGGACCTGGCGTTGAGTGGTCAGGCGGTCGTGACGGCCAACTGATCCGGCGTTGAATGAAAAAGCCCCGCATTGAGAGATGCGGGGCTTTTTTTTATATTCGCTGTGAGTCCCTGTGGGAGCGAGCTTGCTCGCGATGGCGGTGTATCAGTCACGTTCAATGTCGCTGACCCACCGCTATCGCGAGCAAGCTCGCTCCCACAGGGGGACAGCTGTGCTGTGGCTGTTAGTTTTTCAGCGGTATCAACACCGCTTCATCCTCACCCATCACCATGAACACCAGCAGTTTCGCCGGCTGGCTCGTGCTGGCGTTTCTCGAGACCAGGTGCTCGGACCCCGCTGCTTCATACCAGAACTCTCCAGTCTTGTAGGTCTTCGCCGGCTCACCCTTGACCTGGGAAGTGATGGCGCCTTCCAGTACGTAGGCCATGGCCGTGCCCTCATGCTTATGGGCAATGGACGCTTGGCCGGGGGCATAGTCGACGGTCAGCATCATGGTTTTTTTACCTGGAGCGTTTTTCAGCAATTGCTCCTGCAGCACCGTGACCTTCTCCGAAGGCGCGGCTTCGTGGGCGTAGGTCTGGGTAATGGGCAGCAGGCCGAGGGCGGCGATCAGACAGAGTGTTTTCATGAAGGTATGACCCATGTGGTTTCGAGTGATTTCGCGCTGTCGCGGCGATGGATTCACCCTAAGCCCCACGGAGGGGCAAGCAAACGTCCAATCTTTCGGAAGGTGGGTAGACCAATACCGCGATCCACCCAATTTGAAAGCTACCCCCTGTAGGAGCTGCCGAAGGCTGCGATCTTTGGCTCTTGATCTTTGGCTTGGGATTTAATTGGATTGGACAAGATCGCAGCCTCGTTGCACTCGGCTGCTCCTACAGACGCGGAGTGTCAGCTATTGAAGTCGACGCTGCGCGCCAGGCGGTTGTCGATCAGGCTGATGAAGCCTTGCACTTCCGGGCAGTTGAAGTGGGCTTGCATGGCCGCTTCCGACTGCCAGCGGGCACTGACGCTCCAGCGGTCGCCATCGTCCGGGCAACGGTCGACCAGGTAGGCATCGCAGCCCGGCTGCGTACGCAGGGTCTCGACGATTTGCTGCAATTGCCGGCCCAGTTCTTCCGAGCGACCGGCGGCGGCTTGCACCTGTACGGTATTGATCACTTGGCGAGACATTGTTCAGGCTCCTGAATCAAGTCGCAGGGGGTTGTTCAACATCAATGACACCCATGCAGGATAGGCCCGCCGGGGCAAGGCTCAAACAGCCAATGGGCGGATAAATGCCCAGTCCAATCCCTCAGGCCACTTGCTGCAGAATGTCGCGCAAGCGGTCCAGGGCTATGTCGATGTCCAGGGTTTCGATCGCGCCGAAACCAAAGAACAGGCCCGGCCGCACAGGGGCCTCGTTGAAAAAACCATCAAGGCTGTAGAGCCCGACTTCGGCTTTTTTCGCCAGTTCGATCACCAGCGCCAGGTCCATCGGAACCTTGCACAACACCGCCATATGAAAGCCCGCGGTGGTGGGCACGGCCTCGAACCAGGGCGATAAGTCCCCGCCCATGCGAGCCAGGATTCGCTCGCGGCGACCGGCATACAGGGTGTGGCAGCGGCGGATATGCTTGAGCAGGCAACCCTCGGCGATGAACTTCGCCAGCGCCCACTGGGGCAGGGTGGAGGTGTGCTGGTCGGTGAGGCGCTTGGCCAGGATTACCGCTTCAAGAATCGCCGGCGGCAGGATCGCATAGCCCAGGCGCAACTCCGGCAACAAGGTCTTGGAGAAGGTGCCGACGTACGCCACGATCCCGCGCTCGTCCAGGCTCTGCAACGAATCGGCGGGCCGGCCTTCGTAGCGGAATTCGCTGTCGTAGTCGTCTTCGATGATGATCGCCCCCAGCTCATAGGCCCGCGCCAGCAGGGCCTCGCGGCGGGCCTGGCTCATGGGCATGCCCAGGGGAAACTGGTGGGAGGGCGTCACATAAATCAACCGCGTGCCGTCGGGGATCAGGTCGACCCGCATGCCTTGCTCGTCCACCGGCACTCCGACCACCGTGGCGCCCTGGGAGCCGAACAGCAAGCGCGCCGGCGGGTAGCCCGGATCTTCCATGGCCACCAGGCTGCCGGGCCGGGTCAACACCCGCGAGATCAGGTCCAGGGCTTGCTGTGCGCCGTTGCACACCACCACGTCTTCATCCTGGCAATTGACCCCGCGGGAAAACGCGATGTGCCGGGCAATGGCATTGCGCAGCGACGGCAGGCCTTCGGGCTGGCTGTAGAAGCCCTTGGCGCTGGCGATCTGGCGCAGCGCATGGGCCGTGCAGCGCCGCCAGTCGTCCAGCGGAAACTGGCCCTTGCCCGTGGCGCCGCCGATGAAGTCGTAGCGCAACGCGCCTTCGAGGGTGGGATGGCGCATCAGGTCGGGCATGGTGCGCCAGGCTTCGACGACGTCGGCGCCGGCCAGTTCGCGGTGGCTCTGTTTGCGCACGATCCTGGCCGGCCGTGCGTTGACGTAGGTGCCTTTGCCGATGATGCCGGTGAGCAGGTTTTCGTAGGTCAGTTGAGCGTAGGTGTCGGAGACGGTCTTGCGCGAGACTCCCAGTTGTTCGGCCAGCAGGCGGCTGGGCGGCAGTTGCGTGCCGGCCGCCAGGCGACCGCTTTCGATGGCGCTGCGCAATTGTTGATACAACTGGCCCGACAGGTCCTTGCGGCCGTTGATGACAACATGAAGTTCCATACCCGCAAGCTCCTGGGCGATTGTTTGGCCGCCGGCGTCAAAGGCGCAAGATTACCCGCATTGTGCGACTGCATAGAAGTTGCGTGGGGAAAATCCCGCCTATTGGACTTGCCTCCGGGTTTTTCGACAAATTGGACCTGTCATTGGCCGGTCCCAGGGCCTAGCGTGAAGGTCCCGAATACCACGGAGCCCGCCATGAGCCCGCGTCTGGATTACTACACTGCATCGCCTGGGGCGATGAAAGCCATGATCGGCCTGGAAGCCCTGACCAGTCGCCTGAGTATCGAACCGGCGCTGCTGCATCTGATCAAGATCCGCGCTTCACAACTCAATGGCTGTGCCTTCTGCACCGACATGCATTCGGTGGAGGCGCGACGCCAGGGCGAGACCGAGCGGCGGCTCTACGCGGTGGCAGTGTGGCGCGACAGCGGTTTTTTCACTGCCCGCGAACGCGCCGCCCTGGCCTGGACCGAGGCGGTGACGCTATTGGCTGAAAGCCAGGTGCCGGACGACGTCTATGCCCAGGCCCGGGCCTGCTTCAGCGAGGAGGAACTGGTGGACCTGACCCTGGCGATCAGCACCATCAACAGCTGGAACCGGCTGGCGGTGAGTTTTCGCCAGAGTCCGGGTGGCTGATCCGCGAGAGCCAACTGTGGGAGCAAGGCTTGCCCGCGATGAACGATGATGAGGTGAATCTGGCGGACCGTGGCGCCTGGATCGCGAGCAAGCTTTGCTCCCACAGAGCAGGTCTGTCGTTTGCCTCTATTTATTTCCGTTGGGCAGCAGCGAATTGCTGGTCGGAACCGGCGGCCGCTGGGGCTTGACCGACGTGCCAAACGTATTGCCCATGCGCACGCCAGTGGCCGCCGGGGTTGCCAGGCCGATGCTGTTCGGTGCGCGTTCGTTGACCGGCACATTCATGGCATCCTGGGCCCGTTGCGCAGCTGTTGCAGCCTGCGGGTCGTTGCCCATCTGCCGGCTCAGGCAGTTGTAGTCGGGGGTCTTGTAGCCACCGACGGTCACCTCGATACACGCCGGGGCTTCTTCGCCCTGGGCCCACGGCAGGGCCAGGAGCAGCCCGACACCGGCCATCATTTTCGTCCACTGTTTCATCATCGACCTCCTGCCCGTCACACCCGACGGTTCGTTGTCTGGGCATCAGTCTAGTGCGGCCCGGAGGATTTGTATCAGATGTCATACGACATTCATAAACACCCCTCAGGATGACGGTTTTCAACGGATACGTCAGTCGTGCAGCAGGGCAGAGCCGGGGGCGGACGCGGGCGTGGATTGACCAGGGCGCCCTTGCGGTGGCTGATGGTGTTGCTGTGTCTGCTGGCCGGGCCGATCCAGGCGGTCGGCCTGGTGGACCTGGACATCGCGCCCCAGGAACTGACCACGGCGCTGGAGCAGTTCAGCCGGGCGACGGGCATGGCGGTGCTGGTGGACCACCAGTTGTCGAGCCAGCGTCATACGCTGGGTGTCCAGGGGCAGTTCACACCCTCCGAAGGGTTGAGGGTGTTGCTCAGCGGCACCGGGCTGGCGGCGCACTATGCCCGGGAGGATGCGTTCACGTTGCAGCCGGTGCAGGTCCGCGAGGTACCGCTGCCTCCCGGCGTCACCCCAGGCTTGAGTGACAGCAACTACGCGGCAGCGATCCAGACGGTCATCCAGCGCAATTTGTGTCGTTCACCGTTGACCCGCCCAGGCAGTTTCCGGGCGGTGCTGCAAGTGTGGATCGGCCGGGACGGCGTGGTCCAGCACAGCCGCCTGGTCAGTTCCACGGGCGACCTGATGCGGGACAAGGCCTTGGTCAACAGTTTGCAAAACCTCAGGATCGACCGTCCGGCGCCCAGCTCGTTGCGCCAGCCGGTGACCCTGCTTTTGTTACCCGACTCATCAGGAAGAAGCATGGAATGCATAGCAGGGGAAGGGGTGTCCGGGCGATGAAAGACTCCGGTCGCAGCCCGTTGGTGAAGTTGTTCCTCACCTCGTATGAGGATTTCAAGGTGCGCCTGCGCAGGCGCCTGGGGTCCGAGGAACTGGCCAACGACGTGCTGCATGAAACCTACCTGCGGGTCGATCGAATGATCGATACGCAGGAGATTGCCCAGCCCAACGCTTATTTATATCGCATGGCCCTGAACATCGCCGCCGACCGTCGACAGGCCGATGCGCGCCTGCTCACCGGCGATGAAATCGAGGAATTGCTGCAGGTCTCGGATGAAACGCTGGATCCGGCCCGTGTGGTGGGTGGGCAGAAGGAGCTGCAGACCCTGCTCAAGGCCTTGTACGAACTGCCGACGCGCCGTCGCAGGATTTTCATCGCCGCACGCCTGGAGGAAGCGCCGCACCTGGAAATCTCCCAGCGCTTCGGTATTTCCACGCGCATGGTGGAGAAGGAAATCAAGGCTGCGTTGGGGCACTGCGCCCAGCGCCTGGAAAGAAAAGTCATTCAGCGGTTCGGTCCCGGCGCGGGAAAACCGTCTTGAGAGTAGAGACCCGACCCTTTCGTGAGTGTGTGTGCGCTTGAACATCTTCAGCATCACTTCCCCTGACGCCACGCCCCAGGCTCGATTGGCCAGCGAGGCCCGAGACTGGCTGATCCTGCTGACCTCGGGGCGCGCCACCGTGGCCGATGCCCGGGCCTTGCGCCTGTGGTGCGGGCAAAGCCCCGAACATGCCCGGGCCTTCGAACAGGCCAAGGCGCTGTGGCAGGGGCTGCAACCTGCCGCCGCCGCGGTGCAGGCGCCCCGGCATTTCGGCCGCCGGGCGTTGTTGGGTGGCGCCATCGCGGCGTCGGCAGCTTTCCTGTTGATCCGCGCCACGGTGCCCGGTGGTGTTTCCGGGCTGGGAGCCGACTACGTCACCGATGTCGGCGAACAGCGCCGGGTGGAACTGGCCGAGGGCGTCAGCCTGGAACTCAATACCCAGACCCGCCTCAGTCGCCGCGCGCTGGCCGATGGCGGGCAAGGACTGGAGTTGCTCAGCGGCGAGATTGAAGTGCAGGGGCGCAGTGCCCAGGTGGTCAGCGTCCAGGCCGGCACCGGCTGGATCAGCGCTGCCCGGGCACGCTTCAACATTCGCTACACCGACCAGAGCGTCTGCGCGACTTGCCTGGAGGGTGTGGTGCAGGTCGAGGTACAAGGCCAGCGGTTTCGCCTGGAGCCGGGCATGCAACTGACTTACGACCCTGGTCGGGTGGGCGCTCCCAAGCGTGCCGATGTGTCGGCAGCCATCGCCTGGCGTGAGCAAGTCCTGGTGTTCAACGACGCGACCCTGGCCAGCGTCATCGATGAAATCAACCGCTACCGTCCCGGCATATTGCTGCTGCTCAACCGCGAACTGGGCCAGCGCAAGGTCCAGGCGCGGTTTCGCCTGGACCAACTGGCGGGCGTGGCGCTGTTGATCCGCGATGCCTACGGCGCCAAATGCACTGAATTGCCGGGTGGGGTGGTGGTGCTGAGCTGAGGCCAGTGGCGTCTGGGCAGGCCTCATCGCGAGCAGGCTCGCTCCCACAAAGGCCCCGTGCTTGGCCCAAATCTAGAATTCACCCAATACCCCTGTGGGAGCGAGCTTGCTCGCGATGAGGTCGGCACATTCGACATCGCCCTCAACAGACCCACCGCTATCGCGAGCAAGCTCGCTCCCACAATGTGTGCCAAGCCTTGAAGGTCACCCGATAATCTGGGGGAGCTATTCCAATGGCCCCAGCACCTGTCGATATTTCTCTATGCCCTGAGGCGTCTGCCGGGTCAGGCTGATTTCGATGCCCATCGGGTTTTCCTGGCGGTTGCCGCTGAGCTTGCGCCAGCCTTTTTCCCTGTCCCAGAACCGCAGTCCGGCGTCGCTGACGTCACTGAGCACCGCCACGCCCGGGCCGGGTGCGGGCAGTGGGTAGCGACTGCGGGCCTGGCCTTGGGCGCGGTAAAGCGTGTCGCCCTTGAGCCACCAGCGCACCCGTTGCAACTCGCCCTCCTGGGTCGCCGCCACGCGGATCACATCCAGGCGAAACCCCCTGCCATCGGTGCTGCGCACGGTGAGGGCGGGCGGGGCGGTCGAGGGCGGGTCGTCGACGCCGGGTTTTACCGGTTCACTCAGCTCGATGCTGGCGCGCAGGGCCACGTCGCGCTCCAGTTGGTTCAATACCCGCAACAAGGCTTCGGTCTGTTCGGTACTGGCCTGCAAATGGCTGTCGGCACGGGTCACGCTGTCCAGCCCGCGCCAGGCGATCAGGCTGACCACCGCCATCAGCAGGATCGCCACCATCACTTCCAGCAAGGTGAAGCCGGTCTGCCGGGCGCTCATTGGAGTTGCACCCGCCCGGCGGCACTGCGTTGCACCGTGAGACTGTTCAGGCCGTCCGACAAGCGGATCTGCAAGGGCTCGCCGAGCCATTCGGCATTGAGCACGACCCGCTGCCTGGGTTCCACGCGAACCTCCATCGACGGGCTCTGCCAACGACGGGAATGCAATTGCGGATCGTCCTTGAAGCGATCCAGCCCCACGCCTTGATCGGCGCGACGACTGAAGCCGAACCCCTTGGCATCCCAGCGCCAGGTAATCGGCCGTCCGTCAGTGCGGGCTTCGGTCTGGGCCAGTTGCAACAGTTGCACCAGTCGCTCGCCATCCTGGCGCAGCAACTTCAACGGATCCGGCTTGATGCTCAGGCTCACGGCGGCGCTGGCAATGCCGATGATCACCAGCACCACCATCAATTCGATCAGGGTGAAACCGCGTTGCTTGCCGAGGTTCATGCGCGCTCCTTTGCGTGAAAGCCATCCTGCACGGTGAAGATGATAAGGATGTGAAATAAAACGGAGAGAATTGACGCGTACGCTGGACGCTGGAACCAAAAAAAGGAGATTCAGGCCATGACGTTCATAGAGCGTGTGTCCCCGGCGCAAATCGTCCAGGCCGTGGGCCTGTTGGCGGCGTTGGCCGGGGTGGCGACCTGGTCTTCGCTGCTGCTCACGTCGGCCGAGTCGCGCACGCCGGATGTCGCCCCGCAACGCATGGCCGAGCGTTCTGATAACCCGGCGCTGCAATGGTTCTCCAACCAGCCGGCAGCAGTGGACATCAAGGTCAGCGGCGTGATGGCCGGCACTCGCACGCCCGTGGCGATCCTCAGTCTCAACGACGGACCGCCGCGCAGTTTCCTGGTGGGTGAACGGGTGGCCCAAGGGGTACGGTTGGTGGCGATCGAGGCGCAGGCGGTGGTCATCGAGCGCGGCAATGAGCAGACCCGGCTGGTCCTGGCTCGGTTGCCGGATTCGGTGAGTCTGCCTTCTCTGTGGGAGCAAGGCTTGCCCGCGATGAAGACGACGCAGTCTCCGAGGAAATGAGGCGCCTGCATCGCGGGCAAGCCTTGCTCCCACAGATAAACCCCTCGCCACAAAGGATGTGTTAGCCCACACCACTCAAGGCTTTTCCCGGCTGACCAACGTCTCCAACCGAGCCAACGGCGGTGCTTCGCGACTGCGGTCCGACACGCTCAGTTCGACCCGCAGCAGCCTACCGTTTTCCGCCGGGCGCAAGTTCTGTTCGCAACGCAACAGCAATCGCCCCTGATCGCATTCGAACACTTTCGAGCCCTGGGCAAAACGGCCTTCCAGACGCAACTGCGCCAGTTGGCTACGGGCGGCCAGCAGGGCGATGGATTTGTCGCGCAGCAGGCCGTTGCTCTGGGTCATCACCGCAGCCACGCGCACCGCGGCCGACATGGCCACGGCGATGATCGCCAGGGCCACCAGCACTTCGATCAGGGTGAAGCCGGCTTGCGGCGCAGGGCGTGACATGGCGCGGGCTCGGGGGCGAGGGCAGCCTTCAAGGCTAGCCGCCGTTCATGACCAATTGACGACGCAAGCTCCAGAGCAATTTCAATATCACTGACATATTTTCTTGCAACACTGCGCCTCGAATCGAATCCAGCGAAGGACCGTCGAGATGCAGATTGCCCGTTACAAAGCCCGTTTCCCAGGCCCTCGCGGGCAGTCGGGTTTCACCCTGATCGAAATCATGGTCGTGGTGGTGATCCTCGGCATCCTGGCGGCGATGGTGGTGCCCAAGGTACTCGACCGCCCTGACCAGGCGCGGGCAACGGCGGCGAAACAGGACATTGGCGGCCTGATGCAAGCCCTGAAGCTGTATCGCCTGGACCACGGCAGTTACCCGAGCATGAACCAGGGCCTCAAAGTGCTGGTGGAAAAGCCCGCCGATGCGAAAAACAGCACCTGGCGCTCTTATCTGGAGCGCCTGCCCAACGACCCATGGGGCCGTCCATATAACTACCTCAACCCGGGTGCCAACGGCGAAGTCGATATCTTTTCCCTGGGGGCCGACGGTCAGCCTGACGGCGACGGCGTGAATGCCGACATTGGCTCCTGGCAGTTGTAAGGGCCGTGATGCAGACGGATTCGCCCCTCGCGGCGAAGCAGCGCGGCATGGCGGTCATCAGTGCCTTGCTGATCGCTGCCGTGGTGGCGGTCATCGCCGGCGGCATGCTGACCCGCCAGACCCTGTTCACCCGCAGCCTGGAGGCCGAGCAGTTGCGCGTCCAGGGCACGGCGCGGTTGCAGGGTGGCCTGCAACTGAGTCGCCAGTTGCTCTGGGACGCCCGCCAGCGCGATCCGCTGACGCGCTTTGGCCAACCCTGGGCCAAACCCATCGTGATGCCGGGTTCGGGCCAGATCGACACGCCGTTCGAAGGCCAGCTGGAAGATGAGCAAGGCAAGTTCAACCTGCGCAACCTCGTCGCCAATGAGCGTGTGGACGAAGAACAAGTGCGCGCCTTCGAACGCCTGTGCCAGCAGTTGGGCGTGGCACAAGCGGTCAGCACGCGCATTGTCGAAAGGGTGGTCGAGGCCTATCCGCGCCTGTTGAATCCGCAGCGGGTGGACCAGGCGCCAAAGGCCAATACCTTCAACAGCGGCCGCGAGACCTCGCCACAGGCCGACAACACGCCGCAGGCACCGACGCGCCCGATGCTGCGCACCTTGCAAGACTTGCGCAGCGTCAAGGGCGTCAATGCGCGGTTACTGGAAACACTGGCGCCTTACGTGACGATCCTGCCGACCAACACCTGGCTCAATGGCAACACTGCCAGTGCCCCGGTGCTGGCCGCCTACGTGCCGGGGCTGTCGCTGCAACGGGCCGAGGCACTGGTCAGGGAACGCGACGGTGGCCACTGGTTTATCAATCGTGGGGATTTCGTCAATCGCCTGCGCATGCCGGAGCTGGACACCGCCAGCGTCAAGGTTGGCATCACCAGCGACTGGTTTCTCCTGCGAGGCCAGGCACGCAGCGGACAGCGGCGGGTCGAACTGGAGGCGTTGCTGCAACGCACCGAGGACCGCTTGCCCCAGGTGATCTGGTCAAGGGTGGGCGTATGACGCGCTTGCGCATCGCCCTGGCGCCGCTGGGCAGCCTGGATCTCGACAGTGAGGTGGCATTTGCCTGGCTGGATCGCCAGGGCCAGGTTCGTGAGCAGGGCCGCAGCAGCCTCCGTGCGTTGGGCCAAGGCGGTAAGACTATTTCTGTGGAGTGCTTCCTTCATCCCCGCGACAGCCTGTTGACTCGCCTGGAGTTACCGTCGTTGCCAGCGGCCAAGATCACCGCCGCGGTGACGTGCGCGGCCCAGGCCCTGATGCTCGGTGCCAGCGAACACATGCAGGTGGCCCACAGTCCGCGCGGCGTCGACGGGCAGGTGCAGATCGCCTGGCTGGACCGTGAATCCCTCGCCACGCTGGGCCGGCTTGTGCACCAGGCTGGCATGAAGCTGCGTGGCCTCTATCCGGCGGCCTACGCCTTGCCGGTGCTGTCGGGGCCGGTGGCCTGTATCGAGGACGGCCACCTGCTGGTGCGCCATGACCTGCAGCACGCCGTGGTGCAACCGTTGCAGGAGGAGGCGCTGGACGAATGGCTGCTGGAAACGGGGCCTGGGTTGCACTGGGTCGGCGAGGCGCCGCCGCAATCTTCGATCAGCACCTTGGCCGAAACCCAACGCTGGATGGGTGCTGCGCCAGGTTGGGGACTGCATGCCGGCCTTGCACGCAACGCGGCCGAGCGCGGCGGTTGGGGCCGGGCGGCGGCGATCTGCGCGACAGCGCTGGCAGTATGGGTGATTGGGTTGAACCTCTACGCCGCCCGCGAAGCGGCCCAGGGCCAACGGCTCAAGGCGCAGATGAGCCAGCGGGTGAAGCAGGCGTTTCCCGAGTTGCCGGTGATTCTCAACCCGCTGCAACAGGCGCGCCAGCAAATCGCGGCGCGCCAGAACGGTGCAGCGACCGACCCGGCCCAACGCTTTGCCAGCCTGGTGCAACAGGCGGGCAGCGCCATGCCGTTCATGAGCGGCAATGTCCAGGCGCTGGTATTCGAGAACGGTGAGTTGCGCCTGAATGTCGTGGCCGAGGCGCAGAAAACCACTGCCGAAGAGGATTGGAAAATTCTCCTGGCCCAGGCCGGCATTGACGTCGCTGCCATCGATCAGGGTTGGACCCTGCGTGTGGCTCCGGCCGGCCAGGGCAGCTCCGACGAAACTCCGGACGCCGAAGATGAATAAGCAATCCCTGGCCCTGGCGTGGGGGCGCTGGCAAGCCTGTCGCACGCGTTTGCGCACGTTCTGGCAGGGGCTGGCAGTGCGCGAGCAAGCCGCCGTGGCCCTGGCTGCGCTGGTGTTGGGCGGCTGCCTGGTCTGGCTCGCACTGATCCAGCCACCGCTCAAGACCATCGCCTACTGGCAAGCCGAAACCCCGAAGCTGCGTTCACAGACCGAAGCCCTCGAAGTGCTGTTGCGTGACGTCGCAGGGCTTGCGCCCGACCAGCCTCTTGAAGCGGCCTTGCGCCAGAGCCTGGACGCCAGCGGCTTGAGCGAGCACTACCAACTGCGAGCGCCCGACGCCGAGCGCCCCAACGCCTGGCAGCTCACGTTCGACCAGGCTCCGGCAGAGGCGGTGATCAGCTGGCTATTGGGCAACCCACGGCAATTCTCCCTGGAAGTGATCGAGGCCCGTTTGCAGCGCACCGCCCTTGCCAATCCCGACAACCACGACAACGACACCGACAACACCGCCGGCACACTGTCCGGAACCGTTCGCATGGATCAGGCGCAAGGCGCTAAGGAAGCTTCATGAAAGGGGCCAGATACCCACGTCATTGGCGCAAGGCTGCACCGCTGTTGTTGCTCGCGTTGAGTGCGTGCAACAGCACGCCACCCGCGTCGCAGCCACCGTTGCTGGTGGACAGCGAGTTGGGTATTCCATTGGGGAGTACCCAGCGCAGTGGCGATGCATTACTCGATCGCCAGCGGGCCCAGGACCTGCGTGAACATAAGCCCGCGGTGCGGCACCAGGTCGACCTTACCGCCCGTGCCCGTGAGCCGCGTAGCAATGCGCCGGCGCGCACACCCTTGGGCGATCAACCGGTGACGCTGAATTTCGTCGAGGCCGATATCCAGGCGGTAGTGCGGGCCTTGTCCCGTTCCACCGGCCAACAGTTCCTGGTAGACCCGCGCGTCAAGGGCAACCTGACGCTGGTGTCCGAAGGCCAGGTGCCGGCCCACCAGGCCTACGACATGCTGCTGGCCGCGCTGCGCATGCAAGGCTTCAGCGTGGTAGACGTCGGCGGCGTGGCCCAGGTGGTGCCGGAGGCCGATGCCAAGCTGCTGGGTGGGCCGATCTACAGTGCCGACAAACCGGCCGGCAACGGCATGCTGACCCGCACCTTTCGCCTGCAATATGAGAACGCGGTGAACCTGATCCCGGTGCTGCGCCCGATCGTGTCGCCGAACAACCCGATCAATGCCTACCCGGGCAACAACACCATTGTCGTCACCGATTACGCCGAGAACCTGTCGCGGGTCGCGCAGCTCATTGAAGGCATCGACACCCCGAGCGCCATCGACACCGACGTGGTGCCGGTCCACAACGGCATCGCCGTCGACATCGCGCAAATGGTCTCCGACCTGCTGGAAACCCAGGGCGGCGACCAGACCCAGAAGATCAATGTGATTGGCGATCCGCGCTCCAACTCCATCATCATCCGCGCCGGCAGCCCCGAACGCACGGAGCTGGCGCGCAACCTGATCTACAAACTCGACAACGCCCAGAACAACCCGAGCAACCTGCACGTGGTGTACCTGCGCAATGCCCAGGCCGGCAAACTGGCCCAGGCCCTGCGCGGATTGCTCACCGGGGAAAGCGAAGGCGAGGGCAGCGACAACTCGCGTTCGGTGCTCAGCGGCATGGGCGGCAACACCAATGGCCAGAGCGGGCAGAGCAGCAGTGGCGATGGCACCAGCAGCACCACCGGCGGCAGTGCTTCGACCAGCGGCAACGGCTACGCCCAAGGCAGCAACAGCACGACCTCCGCTTCGCCGAAAAACGAACAGGGCACTGCCTTCAGCGCTGGCGGCGTGACCATCCAGGCCGACGCCACCACCAACACCTTGCTGATCTCCGCGCCGGACCCGCTGTACCGCAACCTGCGGGAAGTCATCGACCTGCTGGACCAGCGTCGCGCCCAGGTGGTGATCGAGAGCCTGATCGTCGAGGTCGGCGAGGACGATGCCAGCGAATTCGGCGTGCAATGGCAGACCGGCAACCTCGGTGGCAGCGGCGTGATCGGCGGGGTCAATCTCGGCGGCACGGGGCTCAATCTCAATGGCAAGACCAGCATCGACGTGCTGCCCCAGGGCCTGAACCTGGGAGTGGTCAACGGCACGGTGGACATTCCCGGTATCGGCAAGATTCTCGACCTCAAGGTCCTGGCCCGGGCCTTGAAGAGCAAGGGTGGCACCAATGTGTTGTCGACACCGAACCTGCTGACCCTGGACAACGAAGCAGCAAGCATTTTTGTCGGCCAGACCATTCCCTTCGTCAGCGGTAGCTACGTCACCGGCGGAGGCGGCACCAGCAACAACCCGTTCCAGACCGTGACCCGCGAGGAGGTGGGTTTGAAGCTCAATGTCCGGCCGCAGATTTCCGAAGGCGGGACGGTCAAGCTCGATATCTATCAGGAGGTCAGCAGCGTCGATAATCGCGCCTCGAGCACCACGGGTATCGTCACCAACAAGCGCGCCATCGACACCAGCATCCTGCTCGACGACGGACAGATCATGGTCCTTGGCGGGCTGTTGCAGGATGGCTACAGCCAGAGCAATGACGCGGTGCCGTGGTTGTCGACGATCCCGGGGATTGGCGCGCTGTTTCGCAACGAGCGGCGGCAGATCACCAAGACCAACCTGATGGTGTTCCTGCGGCCCTACATCATCCGCGACACGGCGGCGGGCCGCGGCATCACCCTCAACCGCTACGACTTCATGCGCCGCGCACAGGGCCTGCTGCAACCGGAACGCAGCTGGGCACTGCCGGACATGCAAGCCCCGCAACTGCCGGCCTCGGCCCGGGCCATCCCCGGGGCTGCGCCGGTGAGCTTGCACACACCCAGGGCGGTGATCAAGGCGGTGCCCGTCGAAGGAGGCACCCGTTGATGAACACCAACCCTGTGGGAGCGAGCCTGCTCGCGATGACGGCGCCCCGATCGATAGCCATGCAGGCTGACACACCGCTATCGCGAGCAGGCTCGCTCCCACAGGGGGCGTGTGTGTGTCTTGGGCCTGGGGGGCAACATGAACACCCTCCCATACGCCTGGGCCAAGGCCCAGCGCCTGGTGTTGCGCCAGTCCGAAGAAGGTGCGGTGCTGATGGTGTGTCCGTCCACGCCGGGCTGGTCCATCAGTGAAGTGCGTCGTCAATTTGGTGAGGTGCGGTTGGAGCGGGTGCGCGACGAGGAGCTCGATGGGCTGCTCAACAGTGCCTATGCCGACACCGGCAGCGCCGCGGCGGTGGTGGGCGCGGCGGAAAACGAAGTCGACCTCGACCGGCTGATGCAGGACATCCCCGAGATCACTGACCTGCTGGACACCCAGGACGGCGCGCCGGTGATCCGCATGATCAACGCCTTGCTGACCCAGGCCGCACGGGACGAGGCCAGCGACATCCACATCGAACCCTACGAGAGCCATTCGGTGGTGCGCTACCGCGTCGACGGCACCCTGCGCGATGTGGTTTCGCCGCGCAAGGCCCTGCACGGCGCACTGGTGTCGCGGATCAAGATCATGGCCCAGCTCGACATCGCCGAAAAACGCCTGCCCCAGGACGGGCGCATCGCCCTGCGCGTCGCCGGGCGACCGATCGATATCCGCGTCTCGACGGTGCCCACCGGCCACGGCGAACGGGTGGTGATGCGGTTGCTGGACAAGCAGGCCGGACGCCTGCAATTGGAAACGTTGGGGATGGACACGGACGTGCTGGGCAAGCTCGATCACCTGATCCGCCAGCCCCACGGCATCGTCCTGGTTACCGGCCCCACGGGCAGCGGCAAGACCACCAGCCTCTACGCCGCCCTGGCTCGGCTGGACGCCAGCGTGCACAACATCCTCACGGTGGAAGACCCGGTGGAATACGACCTGCCGGGCATCAGCCAGATCCAGGTCAACGCCAAGATCGACATGACCTTCGCCCTGGCTCTGCGGGCGATCCTGCGCCAGGACCCGGACATCATCATGATCGGCGAAATCCGCGACCTGGAGACCGCGCAAATCGCCGTGCAGGCCTCCCTCACCGGGCACCTGGTGCTGGCGACGCTGCACACCAATGATGCGGTGTCGGCCGTCAACCGCTTGATCGACATGGGCGTCGAGCCGTTCCTGCTGGCCTCATCGATGCTCGGCGTGCTTGCCCAGAGACTGGTGCGCAGGTTGTGCCCGCAGTGCAAACAGCCCGATCCGGCCACGCCCGGCACCTGGCGGCCGGTGGGGTGCCCGAGCTGTAACCAGACCGGCTACAGCGGCCGCACCGGCATCCATGAATTATTCTGCATCGACGATGACATCCGCACGCTGATCCACCAGGGGGCAGGGGAGCAGGCACTGCGCGCCGCCGCTCGCCGAGCGGGGATGTTCAGCATGCGCGAGGACGGCGAGCGCTGGGTGCGCAGTGGCACCACGGCCCCTGAAGAAATCCTGCGCGTAACACGGGACGCCTGATGAATCGCTACCGTTTCGAGGCCGCCGACGCCCAGGGCAAGATCGAATCCGGACACTTGGAAGCCGACAGCCAGGGGGCGGCTTTCAACCTGTTGCGCAGCCGTGGGCTGACGGCATTGCAGGTGCAGGTTGAGCGCAATACGCCGCCAGCCAACGGCGGTGGCTTGTTCAGCGCCAAGCTTTCGGACAACGACCTGGCCTGGGCCACCCGGCAACTGGCGAGCCTGCTGGGCGCAAGCCTGCCGTTGGAAGCGGCGTTGAGCGCCACGGTGGAACAGGCCGAGCGCAAGCACATCGCCCAGACCCTGAGCGCGGTGCGCGCCGATGTGCGCAGCGGCATGCGCCTGGCCGAAGCCCTGGCGGCGCGGCCACGGGATTTTCCGGAAATCTACCGGGCGTTGATTGCCGCCGGTGAAGAGTCCGGTGACCTGGCCCAGGTGATGGAGCGGTTGGCGGACTACATCGAAGAGCGCAACAACCTGCGGGGCAAGATTCTCACGGCGTTCATCTACCCCGGGGTGGTGGGGCTGGTGTCGGTTGCCATCGTGATTTTCCTGCTCAGCTATGTCGTGCCGCAGGTGGTCAGCGCGTTCTCCCAGGCCCGGCAAGACCTGCCCGCGCTGACCGTGGCGATGCTCACCGCCAGTGATTTCATTCGTGCCTGGGGCTGGTTGTGTTTTGGCGTACTGGCCGGTGGCTTCTGGAGTTGGCGCATGTACTTGCGCAAACCGGCGGCGCGGTTGAACTGGCACGCGCGGGTGTTGCGCCTGCCGCTGATCGGGCGCTTTGTACTGGGCCTCAACACCGCGCGGTTTGCCTCCACCCTGGCAATTCTCGGCGGAGCAGGGGTGCCGTTGCTGCGGGCGCTGGAGGCCGCGCGCCAAACCTTGTCCAACGACCGCCTGAGCCAGAGCGTCAGCGAGGCCACGGCCAAGGTCCGCGAAGGGGTCAACCTGGCGGCGGCGCTGCGGGTGGAAAAAGTCTTCCCGCCGGTGCTGATCCACCTGATCGCCAGCGGCGAGAAAACCGGCTGCCTGCCACCGATGCTCGAACGCGCCGCGCAAACCCTGTCCCGAGACATCGAACGCCGGGCGATGGGCATGACTGCGCTGCTGGAGCCGTTGATGATCGTGGTCATGGGCGGCGTAGTGCTGGTGATCGTCATGGCGGTGTTGTTGCCGATTATCGAGATCAATCAGTTGGTTCAGTAAGCACACGCAACCCGTGGCGAACATTGATCTTGTGGCGAGGGGATAAATCCCCTCGCCACAACTGCCGCGATCAGCCAGTTATTTTTGCCGTGCCGCAGCATCTCCCGAGCCTTGATCGCGCCAAGCTCGGGTTCCTCGTTCTGTCATTTTTCCGCGCCCGGCAACCACCCGCCGTCCTCTCCACCGCGCCCCCACATGGCACGGCCGTGAAACCCGCTCGAAACCCCAACCCAGAGCCCTCGAACACCCGAGGAAAAAACTCGAAAAACAGCCCTCAGCTCCCGAGGTTTTTTCCTTTATCTGTCACCGGAAACTGCGAATTTCTAACCCATGGCCTCACCCCATCGCCATCGGCACAGGACCGAGCGCCATGACGGCAAGCACGCGTCACCCAACCTACGTACGAACACGATGAAAGGAGATTCTTCATGTTTAAGCGCAACGTTCTCGCGGTATCCCTGACCCTCGCCGGCCTCTGCGCCGCTCAGGCCGCCATGGCTGATGTCAACGGCGGTGGTGCTACCTTGCCTCAGCCGCTGTACCAGACCTCCGGCGTACTGACTGCCGGTTTTGCCCCTTACATCGGCGTGGGCAGCGGTGCTGGCAAGTCGGCTTTCCTGACCAACGACTACACCAAGTTCGTGCCTGGCGACACCAGCGGCAAGAAAGTGCACTGGGCTGGTAGCGACTCCAAGCTCAGCGCCACTGAACTGAGCACCTACGTCAGTGCCCACGGTGCCGCCTGGGGTCCATTGATCCAGGTGCCTTCGGTCGCCACTTCGGTTGCCATTCCGTTCAACAAGACCGGCACTGCCAACGTCGACCTGAGCGTCAACCAACTGTGCGGCGTGTTCTCCGGCCGTCTGACCGACTGGAGCCAGATCACTGGTTCGGGCCGTACCGGCGCGATCACCGTGGTTTACCGTGCCGAGAGCAGCGGCACCTCCGAGCTGTTCACCCGCTTCCTGAACGCCAAGTGCGCTGAAACCGGCACCTTTGCCATCACCACCAACTTCGCTTCCAGCTACAGTGGTGGTCTGCCAGCCAGCGCCGTATCCGCTACTGGCAGCCAGGCTGTAATGACAGCGTTGAACGCTGCCCAAGGTCGTATCACCTACATGAGCCCGGACTATGCCGCTACTACCCTGGCCGGTCTGGATGACGCCACCAAGGTCGCTCGTGTTGGCGGTCTTTCCCCAGCACCGGCCAACGTGTCGGTAGCGATCAATGCCGTTCCCGTTCCGGCTGCTGCCGACCGGTCAAACCCGAATGCCTGGGTTCCTGTTTTCACTTCTCAAAAAGTGATTGATGAAACAATTCCGGCTGATCCTAGCTTGCGCCTCTACCCAACCACCGGTTATCCGATCCTGGGCTTCACCAACGTGATCTTCAGCCAGTGCTACGCCAATGCTGCACAAACCACTCAGGTGCGTGATTTCTTCACCCGTCACTACAACGGCACCGCTGCCAACAGCAACGACGCGGCGATCACTGCCAACCGCTTCGTTCCACTGCCTGGCGCTTGGAAATCTGCCATCCGTGGCAGCTTCCTGACCGCTACCAACGCTCAAAGCATCGGCAACACCAACGTGTGCAATGGCATCGGTCGTCCGCTGTAACACCACGCTAAGCGACACGTAACACCGATCAGCAACGGCGAAAGCCGTTGCTGATTTTTTGCGTCACAGCCGTACCAACACAGCCACATGAAATTTTCATGACATCCGTTCGGTCCCGAGCGGCTGTAACCGCCTATCCCCTATAACCAACGCTGGCAGCTTGATAGCACTGCGTTGCGCCCCTTAGAGCGAACCCGAAAGGATGAGTAGGATGCTGCGCTGCAAACCCCAGACGAACCTGAATGCTCCACGTCGCGATGGCGAGTTGTCGATGTTGCGGCTCAAGCCGCTGGCCCAGGCCATTGCCCTGCTGATGGTGGCCGGCAATGCCCACGCAGCGACGGCGTTCAGTTCGGCCTGGTTTGCCGCCAAGGGCGCGTCCCAGGCCGGTGGCGCGGCGCGGCCTACGACCGCGCAACCAGGCATGCCGCCGCCCCTGGCGCAGCAGCAACGGGCCAATGCGCAGTTGCAGCGTTCGCTGACCAACCTCAACAACACCGTAGCCGCCATCGCCGCCCAGCAGGCGGCCCAGGCAGCGGGGCGGCAAGCCGCGCTCGGGCAGGTACAGGTTGTGCCCGACGGCTTGGGCGAGGGTGGGCTCAAGGTCGATAACAGCCTGACCCAGGGCTGGCTCAACGCCAAGGGACCGCAGCAGACCCAGACCGGTGGCAAGACCACGGTGAAGATCGAGCAGACCGCCGACAAGGCGATTCTCAACTGGGAAACCTTCAACGTCGGGCGCAATACCACGGTGGATTTCCAGCAGCAGTCGGACTGGGCTGTGCTCAACCGGGTCAACGACCCCCAGGCGCGACCGAGCCAGATCCAGGGCCAGATCAAGGGCAACGGCACGGTGATGCTGGTCAACCGCAACGGCATCATTTTCAGCGGCAGCAGCCAGGTCAACGTGCGTAACCTGGCGGCGGTGGCGGCCAACATCAGCGATGAACAATTCAGCAAGCGCGGCTTGTATGTCGATGCCACCGGCAGCCAACCGACTTTCACCGACGCAGCGGGCAAGATCGAAGTGCAGCAGGGCGCGTTGATCCAAACCCACCGTGCCGCCACTTCCACGGCCGGGGGCGGCTATGCCTTGCTGCTGGGTAGCGAAGTGGAGAACGCTGGCTCCATCATCACCGCCAAGGGCCAGACCACCCTGGCGGCAGGCGACAGCTTCTACATCCGGCGCGGCCAGGGCACCAGCGGCAACCTGCGTTCCACCACCCGTGGCAACGAGGTCGCGACCTCCCTCAAACCGGGCAGCGGCGCCGGCACGGTGATCAACAGCGGCCTGATCCAGGCCAGCACCGGCGACGTCACCCTCACCGGGCACACTGTGCAGCAGAACGGCGTGGCGGTGGCGAGCAGTTCAGTGGACATCCGCGGCACCGTGCACCTGCTCAACGCCTCGAGCGACAGCAGCGGCAGCGTGATCCTGGGGCAGGGCAGCGCCACGGCGGTGTTGCTCGATGCTGCCGGCGGCAGTGCCCTGGACAGCCAGCGCAATGCCGGACCGGCCGGCTTGGATGGCACGCCGAACAACCTGATCACCGGCCAGTTCAACAACCTCAGCAGTGTGGTGGACCGCAGCGACCAGTCCCGGGTCGAGATTGTCAGCGGCGGCAGCGTCGACTTCCAGAATGGTTCCATCACTCTGGCCACCGGCGGCCAGGTCGCGGTCAGCGCTGCCGGGCGCAGCCTGGTGCGTGATGGTGCGGTGATCGATGTGTCCGGCGCCATCGGCGTCAAGGTGGCGATGGAATCCAACTCCATCAAGGTCAACGTCCAGGGCAACGAACAGCGCGACGCACCGGTCAACCGCGAGGGCGGCAAGCTGACCAACAATGATGTGTGGGTGGACGTGCGTGACTTGATCTACGTGCCGGCGGGCACCAACGGCTACGCCACCGACCGTTGGTACACGGCGGGCGGGCTGTTGGAAGTGGGCGGTTATTTGGGGACCCGAGGCCACAGCGCCGGTGAATGGGCTGCTCAAGGTGGCACCCTGACGTTCACCGGCAACGACGTGGTGACCCAACAGGCAGCGCAACTGAACCTGTCCGGCGGCACTTTGGATGTGCAGAGCGGCTACTTACGCCAGTCCTGGCTCAAGGGCCCCAATGGGCGTTTGTATGACTTGTCCAAGGCGCCGGGGGACATCCTCTACACCGGGATTTACAAGGGCTACGAAGACCACAGCCAGCGCTGGGGCCAGACTGATTACTACTACAACCCGCTGATCGCCCCACGACAGCGCTTTGAAGCTGGCTACACCGTCGGTCGTGATGCCGGCAAGCTGGTGGTGTCGACCCGCAACGCGGTGCTGGAAGGCCAGATCGTTGGTGAGGTCTATCAGGGCGAACGCCAGACCCAGGCACCGAACCTCAACCTCGATGGCTACCAGCAATCGCAAAACGCCGTGGCCCGACGGGCGCAATTGTGGGTGGGTAGCTACACGCCGATCTATGACAAGGCCAGCGGTGTGATCAACAGCGCCTTGAACCCCACGCTTGATCAGGTCACCGTCGGCAAGGTGACCGAGAAAATTGCTGCGGGGCTGGACCTGACCTCGGTGGTCGACACCGATCGGCAAGGCAAACTGGTTCTGGATAACGATCTGCTCAACGGCTTCCAGCTCGGTGCGGTCAAGGTGGCGGCGGCAGAAGGCATCAAAGTCGATGGCACGCTAAAAGTGGCCGATGGCGGCGACATCACGCTTTATGCACCGCAGGTCGAAGTGAACGCCGACCTGACGGCCCGCAGTGGTCGCATTGCCTTGGGTAACGTGCTTAAACAGGTCAGAACCGATAATTTCCAGATGGGCGATGTCGTGCTTTCGCCCGCCGCAGGTCAGCGTGCTGTGGTCACGTTGGGCGAGGGCGTGACGTTGAACACCGCTGGCCGCTGGAGCAATCTGTTGCTTGACGGCAACGACCGTCAGAACCTGCCGTTTATCAACGGCGGTGCCGTGGTCGTGCGCAGCGACAATATCGATGTGCGCCAGGGCAGCCTGATCGACGTCAGCTCCGGCGCCGCGGTCATGGTCGATGGCAAGACCCGCGGCGCTAAGGGCGGGGACCTGACCCTGACGGCGGCTATCAATACGTCGTCAAGCAGCGGCGACTTGAACCTGGACGGTGAACTGCGCGGCACCGGCGTGAGCGGTGGCGGGACCTTGAAGCTGGCGGCCAATAAAGTGCTGATCGGCGACAGCGGCTCGCCGCTTGAACCGGGCACCTTGCAACTGAGTGGCGATTTCTTCGACAAGGGTTTCTCGGCCTATGACATCACCGGTAACGAAGGTCTGACCGTGGTCGATGGGACCCGGGTCGAGGTGACGATGCCGGTGTACCGCTTTGGCGAGCAGGCGTTGAGCACCGGCAGCGGCGCAGAAGCGGCTGATGCGTTGCAGCGCTGGACGCCGCAGCTGTACCAGGAAGATGCGATCAAAGGCGTCCTGACCCAGCGTCGCGGCGCGAGCCTGAGCCTCACTGCCGGTACTGCGAACTCCAGCGCCGCCGGCATGGCGAGCACGGTGTTGAACCTGGGCGAGGGTAGCGTGATCAGCGTCGATCCGGGCCAGGGCATCGATGTGCGCAGCATCGGTCAGTTGACTGCCAACGGCACCCTCAACGCCTGGGGCGGTAGGGTCAGTCTCACCGAGTTGAGCGTCGGCGATACGGTCCGCGATCAAGTCAATGCCCAGGGCCACGGTCGTTCCATATGGCTGGGTGAACAATCACTGATCGATGTATCGAGCCGGGCCATAACAGCTCGGGACATGCGCGGTCAGGCCTACGGCCTGGTGCACGACGGCGGGCAGATTGTCATCGGCGGCCAGATCGATGCCGCGAAAGGATCGACTTCGGCGTCCGAATTGTTTGTGGTGGTGCGCGACGGTGCGCGTTTGCAAGCGGATGGCAGCCAGGCCGTGCTGGATATCCCCGGCCAGGGGCGTACGTCGGTGGCGAGCAATGGCGGCAGCATTTCCCTGGCGTCGGCCAATGGCCTGTACCTGGACGGTTCGTTCAGCGCCCGTTCGGGTGGAGCAGGGGCCGCGGGGGGTAGTTTGTCGGTAGCGCTGGAAACGCCCTATTACTTCAAGAGTGCGGTCAATGATCGGGTGTTGAAGGTGCGTGAACTGGTGCTGGCGCGCGCTGCCCAGGCCAGCCCACTGAGCGATACGGCTGAAACCTCGGCGGATTCGCTGGTCTATGGTCACGGGCGGCTAGGTGTCGATCAGGTCCAGGCCGGTGGTTTCGATAGCCTGTCCCTGTTAAGCAACGGCCTGATGAGCGTCGATGGCGACCTGTCGATGTCCCTCGGTCAAAGCCTGAACCTGTACGCCCGCAGCTTTGGATTGAGCGCAACCGCGCCAGCCAATACCCGGGTCGAGCTCAATGCCCCCCATGTGTTGCTGGCACTAGCGACGGGGCTGACGACCACTCGACCGAGTTTTGACCCCTATACCCGGCCAGTGGTCGATGGCGGCGGGGTGTCGCTATTGACGAACAAGGCGGTATTTTCCGTCAATGCGGACCTGCTGGATGTTCAGGGTAGCGTGATGTTCAGTAGCAAAGGCACGGTGAGGCAGGCCGACGGCGGTGCCGTCGCGCTGGAACGCGCCGGTTTCGACCGGGTTCAGCTACGCAGCCGGGGTGATTTGCGATTCCTGGCAGGGTTATCCAGTGACGGATTGCCTACGGGCTTTACCACCCAATTGCTGACCCCCTCGGACATGATCCTGCAAGCGGCGCAGTTGTACCCGGCGACCGGCGTAGGGGCTCGGGTTTTGGCGGGATATATGCGCCCCGGCGCCCCGGTTTTCGATCCCGCGCGCAGTCTGGTCATTGAGCGTACTACCCAGGTCACACCTGCAGTGCCTTATTCGGCATTTGGCCGCTTGCAACTGGGTAGTGCGAAGATTGAGCAGGGCGGGGTGGTACGAGCACCGTTGGGGTTGATTGAAGTCGGCATAAACGATGGCTTAGGTACCACTGATCGAGTGGAGCTGTTACCGGGCAGCCTGACTTCGGTCAGTGGCCTGGGCCTGGTCCTGCCGTATGGCGGCACCATCGATGGTCAAAATTATACGTACGCTGGCAAGAAGGTCGTGTTGCTAGGGCAAGGCGCGGTGCTCTCCGAGTATGGTGACCTGAATATCGGCGTGATTCTCGGCGGCAAGTCAGTGGCGGCCCAGGAAGGCTCGGTGCTCGATCTCTCGGGTGGCGGTGAACTGCTTGGCGCCGGTTTTATCTCTGGCCGAGGCGGTTCCACCGATGCGCGTTTCAACCCGCTGGTGCAAATCGGCGCCAATGGCGGTTTCACCTTGCCGGGACTGTCCAGCAATCCGGTCTACGCCATCGTGCCGGGCAACCAGAGCCAGTATGCGCCGGTCGCTGCCGAAGGCGGTGCGGTGGATCCGAGGGTAGGGCAGCAAATCACCATCGGTGCCGGTGTGCCCGGGCTGGCGGCCGGCACCTACACCCTGATGCCGTCCACCTATGCCTTGCTGCCGGGGGCGTTCCGGGTCGAGGTCAACGGTTTGGCGGGGCAAGGCTCCACTTCAAGCGCGCAACAGATGCGCAACGGTTCCTGGACCACCGCCGGCGTGCTGTCGGTGGCCAATACCGGGCAGCGCAACAGCATGTCCAGCCAACTCATCCTGACGTCGGGCGACGTGCTGCGTCGCTACTCGCAATATAACGAAACCAGCTACGCCCAGTTCGCCGTGGCCGACGCCGCGCGCTTGGGTGTTCCCAGGGCCCTCCTGCCAGTCGATGCCAAGACGTTGAAGTTGAATCTGGCAGAGGGCGCTGGAGACCAAGCCTTTTCCTTCAAGGGCATCGGCAAGTTCGCGCCCCAGACCGGAGGGTTCGGTGGCACCGTCGCAGTGGTTGCCAGCAATGGCACAGCCCTGGAGGTGGTCGCCGAAGGACGCGGGGTTACGACCGGCTTCGAGGGTATGACGCTCAATGCTGAAAGCCTGAACGCGTTGAATGCTTCACGCCAAGTGATCGGCGGCCAGTTTTCGGTGCTTTATGGCCAAGGTGGTAATTACATCACGCCGCAACGGGTGTCGCGCAGTGTTGCGCTGCGTGAAGGTGCGACGCTGTCGGCGCCTGAGGTATTCCTCCTGGCCGATGGTGGCGAGTTGCTGGTGGAACAGGGCGCCGCCATCAATACCATCGGGCGGGGCAAGGCCGCTTACGACGCGCGCGATGGTTTTATCTATAACTTCAATGTGAGGAACCAGAACTACAGCTCGCTTGCTGCCTCCAATGGCTTGCTCAATATCCTGGCCCCAGTATCAGGCACCACAGGCACGGTCAACATTGGCGGATGCAGCCTGACACCTTGCAGCGGCGTGACCCGGATCCATTCCGAAGGCAGCATCGTTGCCGCCTCCGGCAGCAGCCTGGAGCTGAACGACCAGGTTCGCTACGGCACCCGGCACCTGACCCTGGCCCTTAGCAACATCAACGTCGGCACCACTCAGGCATTGGGCGACGCGGCGACGCGGCAGGTCTTGCCGGCCGGCCTCACCCTGAGCCAGACCGTGCTCGATCGCCTGCTGCGCGGAGACACCGAATACGGTGCCCCGGCCCTGGAAACCCTCGAACTGTCAGCCAGCCAGGCGCTGAACTTCTATGGCACCGTCAGCCTCGACACCTATGACTCAGCCACAGGCAAGTCGCGCCTGAACAACCTGATGCTCAGTACCCCGGGCATCTATGGCTCCGGCACCGCCAGTGATGTGGCGACCCTGCGCACCAGCAACCTGATCTGGAACGGCGCAGTCGGTGCGCCGGGTTCGGTGATTGCCGGTGGGGCCGGCACAGGCGCCGGTCGCCTGGACATCCAGGCCCAGCGTATCGAGTTCGGCTATGGCGAGTTCGCCCAACCGAGCTCGATCACCACCCTGGACCGACTGGCGCTGGGCTTCGCCAACGTCAATCTCAGCGCCAGCGAACGCGTGACCGCCAATCACAAGGGCAGCCTGGCGGTGTATCAGAGCCAGGGCGCCTATGACGCTAAAACGGGCTACGCCTACAGCGGTGGCAACCTGAACATTCTCACTCCGTTGCTCACCGGTGAAGCCGGTTCGATCAACCGCATCACCGCAGGCGGCGCACTCAACGTGGCAGGCACAACCGCCAAGCCGGGCACCGTTTCGGGGCTTGGCGGCGAATTGTCCCTCAAGGGCGCGAGCCTCAACCTGGCCAGCGCGGTGGTGTTGCCCAGCGGCAAACTGACCCTTAGCGCGACGGATGAGCTGAGCCTGGCCGACGGGTCGCTGATCGATGTGGCAGGCCGCACGGTGACTTTCAACGACGTCACCCGCTACAGCGCCGGTGGTGAAGTCATCCTGAAAAGCCAAAACGGCAACATCCGCCAGGCGGCTGGCTCCAGCATTGATCTTTCGGCGCGCCACAACCAGGCCGGGCGGCTCAGCGCCGTGGCCTTGGGCAGTACGGCCGGGGTTGTCGACCTGCAAGGACGAATCCTCGCCAGCAGCAGCGGTGAATACGATGCCGGTGGCACGCTCATGCCGTACCTGGCCGGGGCGTGGAGATCCAGGCCCAGCGCCTGGGTGGCAATGGCAGTCTCAGCGAGCAGTTCGCCGCGTTGAACCAACGCTTGAACGACGGCCAAGTATTCGGCTCCCGCAGCTTCCAGCTCAAGCAGGGCCACTTGGTGATCGGCAATGAACTCAAGGCCTCGTCCATTGACGTGTCCCTGGACAACGGCAGCCTGCTGGTCAACGGCACGGTGGACGCCAGCAGCGAGCGGGTTGGCAGCATTTACCTGGCTGCAAAAAATGGCCTGACCCTGGGCAGCGGTGCCGTGCTTGACGCCCATGGTCGGCGCCTGCGGGTGGACAGCTACGGCAAGATCATCGACTCGCCGAACCGCGCCATCATTGACTTGACCGCCAGGGAAGGGCTCCTGACCCTGGGCAACGGCGCGCGTATCGATTTGCGCCACGGTACCGAGGTCGCGCTGGGCAGTGCGTCCGGCATGAGCGACGGTCGGCCTCGCGGGACGTTGCAACTCAGCGCGCCACGACTGGGTGGCGTGTCGGGGGGCGATGTGGCGATCGATGCCAGTGGTCCCGTGGATGTACTCGGCGCCCGCTCGATTGCGGTGGTTGCCACATGGCAATACAGCGACGCGCCGCTGGTTAACGTGCCGGCGGCCAGCGGCAAGCCTTATCAGGTCATCAATCAGACATGGCTGAAGGATGTGGTGGATCCAGACAACACCGCCTTTATCACCAACGCCCACGCCAACAACGATCTGTTGCAGCGCAAACTCGCCGGGCTGAACAACAGCCGTTATCGCGACGTGTTCCATCTGCGCCCCGGTGTGGAGGTGGTGAGTGCGACGGCCGATGGCGATCTGGTGGTCCAGGGGGATCTGGACCTGTCGCGCTATCGCTATGCGAGCCTCAATCCGCATAACGTCCTGGATGAAAACGTCTACGGCTCCGGCGAATCCGCCAGCCTGACGCTGCGCGCTGGCGGTGACCTGAACATCTACGGCAGCATCACCGACGGTTTTGCCCAGCCGCCCGCCAGCAACGATGACAAGGGCTGGGTGCTGTTGCCAGGCATTGATTTTGCGGCGGGCGATATTGTCGTGCCCGGCACTGGCGTGACCCTGGAGGTGGACACGGCGTTCCCGGCCGGCTCGGTGCTCAACTTCGACGTGCCGCTCAAGGGCGCGACCCTGGCTGCGGGAACGCGGTTGCCGGTCGCCGCCACGCTGAAACAGCCAATGGTGCTGCCGGCCGGCACGGTGCTGGCCGCGGCGGTGCATGACGCACAGGGCAATCTGTTGTTCGCGGCCGGCACGTTGTTGGCTTCGACCAAAACCCTGGAGGCGGGCACGGTGCTGGGGGCGGGTAGCCTGCTGGGCAGCAGCACAACGATAGGCAACCTGATCTGGCCCAAAGGCGTTGCGTTGCCAGACATTGAAGGCGCGAGTAACAGCTTGACCAATGTGCTGCGTCTCAGCAGCGCCCTGGCACTGAGTGTGGGTTCGAAAATTCCTTCAGGTACCGACATCAAGTTGCCGACCGGTGTCGAGTCGGTGCAGTTGCGTCCGGAAGTGGCGGGGAGCAACTGGGCCATCGCGCCGATGCTGGCCGAGGGATCGCAGTCCTGGTCATTGCGACTGGTGGCCGGTGCCGATACGCAGGCGGCGGACAGTCGGGTCGTGCGGCCGGTGCTGGCGGGTGGTGATCTGCATTTGGCTGACAGTCACTACGGAATGTTTGGTAAGGCTGGGGCTGGGGGGTTGGTGTGGACTGATGAAGGGGCGGAAAACTTCGGAGATCCGAGTCTGGCAGGCAAATTCATTGATTTTGAGAACGTTGCCTATCCAGGGATGTGTGAGGATACCCCGTCGTTTTGCAAAGCCAGTAGCGGCTTTGTCTGGACGGAGGAAGGGGCGGAAAACTATGGGCTTCCAGACCTCGTGGGTCAACCGATTGATTTCGAAAACCTTGCCTATCCTGGGATGTGTGACGACACCCCGTCGTTTTGCAAAGCTGTTGGGCAAACGGAATACAAGGCAGGCAGCCAACGTTGGAGTGTGATCCGCACCGCAGCGGCAGACCTTGAGCTGCTGTCTGCAGGCGATCTGAAAATGGACTCGCTGTATGGCGTCTACACCGCTGGCAGTTCAGCTAGCCAAACTTACGCCAAAGACCCGTACAACCAACCCAAGGCGCGTGGGGCGGGGGGCAAGGTACTCAATGATGCACTGGGTGAAAACGAACAGTTCGTGGATGGCGGTACGAATAGTCTTTACCGCGCCTGGTACCCTGACTTTGGCGGCAACCTGACTCTGAAAGTTGGCGGCAATCTGACCGGTAATAGCCTGGATGTCTCGAGTACGAATTTAGGGCGGCCCAATGGGGGAGACGTTGGTTACGATACGGTGAACGTCGGCAATTGGCTGTGGCGCCAGGGCAGCGGTTCGATCGCTACCGGCTCGCAGTTCCAACCCCCTGCTTGGTGGATCAATTTTGGCAGTTACACCGCTGCGAAGGACGGCAAGGCTGATTTGATGGTCGGGTTTACGGGGTTCGGTACTCTGGGCGGCGGTAACTTGAATGTTCAGGTCGCCGGCGATGCGGGGGTGCTCGATCAAATGGCAGGGAGTCGTCTTGTGCCGATCAGCAACAGCCGCAGCCAAGGGCTAGTGCTGGCTGTGGGCAGCACCGGGCGCGTAGGTGCCGATGGGAGTCTGCAATTGACCGGCGGTGGTGACCTCAAGCTGCGTGTAGGCGGCGCCTTGAATCCCAATAGCGTGTTCTCCGGCGGGCACCTCAACGGTGCGGTCATCAACCTGCGCGGTCATGCACAGATCGACAGCGGCTCCATCGGTCGGATCGACCTACGGTATGGCAACGTTGCTTCGGCACAGTCTTCCGGAGAAACGCGTGCGTACGATTCCTTTAGAGCCACGCGCAGTCAGCCAACAGGCGGGTTGACCCTGATGCCGGGTGATGCCACGTTCGACCTGGTCACCTCAGGCGATCTGGTGGTGACGGACGTTGCGGACCCGGGTCGGGCGCCGATGATGAGCGTGTCGCCCTTCAAAAACGGTGTGACCAATGGATCGGGCGAGAGCTGGTTTACATTGTGGACTGCCAATACGGCGATTGATTTATGGTCGTCGGGAGGCAACCTGACGCCCGTGACTGGCGCTACGCCAACGGATCTGGCATTGCTCTACCCATCGATTTTGAGAGCTGTGGCAGCCAGTGGCAGTCTTTACTACGGCCAGTCCTCGATATGGGATGGAACAGGTTATAACGGCAACAATCGTCCGGCCCTTTTGCTAGCTCCCGGCATCAATAGTGAGCTGCAATTCATGGCCGGCGGCTCCATCTACGGCGGCGACATGTCGGTCAGTCGTTCCGGTGCAGCGTCCGCAGCCCTGGCGACACCGTTTCGGCCAGCCTTTGTCGGCATGGATGGTTTCATCATAAAGGCCAGCAACCTTTCAGCCGACGGCAATTTCGCACGTCCTGATGCGAACATATTGCCTCTGTTTGCCTTCGACACCAGCAGCGCTTCCAGCGAATGGGCCCTCAATGTCGATCCTGCTCGCTTCTATGCGCTTGAAGGTGACTTGCTGGCAGTCGCCACTGGACGGTCGATGACATCAGTCTCCACGGGCAGATGGCCGGGGCGAATCGCCTACGAAGGCGCCGGACCTGTACGGATGATGGCTGGGCGAGACATTGTCAGCAGCGGCATACCGCTGGGCGGGTCTCTGAATGAGAACTCCGACGTGGGTAATTACACCAGCACCGGCAACCTCTTCATCCACAACAACCCCACCGACATCTCCATCGTGTCAGCCGGGCGCGACATCCTTTACAGCACCTTCAACGTCGCCGGCCCCGGCCTGCTTGAAATCACCGCCGGGCGCAATATCCTGATGGACGACAAGGTCAGCATCACCAGTATCGGCGCGGTGGTGCCAGGGGATTCGCGTCCTGGGGCGAGCCTGGTGCTGCAAGCCGGCGCGGGCCTCAATGGCGCGGATTACGAGCGCTTCGTCAAGGCCTACCTGGACCCGGCCAACCAGGCTTTGGCCGGTGTGCCCCTGGCGAACCAGGACGGCAAGGTCGCCAAGACCTACGAGGCGGAACTGGTGGATTGGCTGGAGAAACGCTTCGGCTTCAGCGGCGACACCGAGCAGGCCCGCAACTTCTTCGCGGCACTGCCGGCGGAGCAGCAGCGGGTGTTTGCCCGCGACGTGTACTTTGCCGAGCTCAAGGCCGGTGGTCGGGAGTACAACGAAGCCGGCGGCGTGCGCCAGGGCAGCTACCTGCGCGGGCGGGAGGCTATCGACTTGTTGTTCCCAAGCAAGGATGTGGCGGGCAACGCGATCACCTACAAGGGTGACATCACGATGTTCGGCGGGGCGGGTGTGCACACCGATTTCGGCGGCAGTATCCAAATGCTCACCCCGGGCGGCGGGCAAACATTCGGCATCGAGGGCAATGCGCCGCCGTCCACCGCCGGGGTGATCACCCAGGGCGAGGGCGATATCCAGTTGTATGCGCAGAACAGCATCCTGCTGGGCCAGAGCCGGATCATGACCACCTTCGGCGGCTCGATCCTCGGCTGGTCGGCCCAGGGCGACATCAACGCCGGTCGTGGTTCGAAGACCACCGTGGTGTACACGCCGCCCAAGCGCTTGTACGACACCTGGGGCAACGTGACGCTGTCGCCGTCGGTGCCGAGTACCGGTGCCGGTATTGCCACCCTCAACCCGATTGCCGAAGTGGCGCCGGGGGATATCGACCTGATCGCGCCGTTGGGCACCATCGATGCGGGCGAGGCGGGGATCCGGGTGTCGGGCAACGTCAACATCGCGGCGTTGACCGTGGTGAACGCAGCCAACATCCAGACCCAGGGCAAATCCACCGGCGTGCCGCTGGCGGCCTCGGTGAACACCGGGGCCATTACCTCGGCCAGTTCGGCGGCGTCTTCGGCTACGCAGGCCGCTGAAGACGTGGCGCGTCAGCAACAGAACGCGGCGCGGCAGAACCAGGCGTCGGTGTTTACCGTGCAGGTGGTGAGCTTTGGCTCCGAGCAACTGGCCCCGTCCCGCGACGGCGCCAGCCGCGAAGCGCCTCGGGCCTACGACCCGGCCAGCCCGGTGCAGGTCCTGGGCGCAGGGCCTTTGGATGAACAGAGCCGTCAGCGGCTGACTGAGGAGGAGCGGGGGCGGTTGAGTTTGTAAGAGACCGAGCTTGCAGTGAGGTTGGCTGTGCTGGCCTCATCGCGAGCAAGCTCGCTCCCACAATAGGTCCAGCGGTGCGCATAGCTCATGAACACCCCACAGAACCCTGTGGGAGCGAGCTTGCTCGCGATAGCGGTGGGGAGGTGGGTTACAGCCACCGCGGCGTGGTGAAGAACGAGGCCATTTCCGAGCGGGCCAGGGCCGCGCCGAAGTAGGGGCCTTGGACATGGTCGCAGGACACGTTGCGCAGCTGGCTGAATTGCCGCGCGTTCTCGATGCCTTCTGCGGTGACCATCAGCCCTACGCTGCGGCTCAATCGGATCATCGCCAGGACGCCCTCCTTGTCATCCTCCAGGCCCAGTTGCGTGAGGATGTTGCGATCGAAGCGGATGCCATCGAACGGCTGGTCCAGTACTTCGCGCAGGGAGGCGATGCTGGTGCCGAACTTGTCGATGTTGATCCGCACGCCGAGGTCCTTGAGCGCATGGAGGGTGCTGGCCACGGTCTTGTGGTCGGCCAGCAGGACACCTTCGGCCACTTCCAGGGTCAGCCGGTGGGGCGCCAGGCCGCTCGTTTCGAGGGCTTCCTGCACCTGGTTGAGCAGGAAGCTGCTGTTGAACCACCGGGGTGAAACCGCGATGGAAACATTGACGGCGCTCGGCCAGGTGGCGGCCTCTTCACAGACGTTGATCAGCATCCAGGTGCCCAGTTCTTCAAGCTGGCCCGAGGTTTCGGCCACCGGTATGAAATCGGCCCCACCCAGTTCGCCTTTCTCGGGATGGTGCCAGAAGGTCTGGGCTTCGAAACCGTGCAGTTGCTCGGCGCTCACATCGAAGCGAGGCAAGTAGCGCAGTTCCAGTTGATCCCGTTGCATGGCGTCGCGCAGTTGCTGTTCGTATCGCCGCCGGTCGCGGGCCAGGTTGCCCATGGCTTCCACGTACACGCGCCAGGTGTTGCGGCCGGCTGCCTTGGCCGCATACAAGGCGATGTCGGCGTGGCGCAGCAGTTCATCGGCACGTTCGTCACCGGGCTGCGACCAGGCGACACCGATGCTCACCCCCAGGTACAGCGTGTTGCCGTCCAGGTGCATGGGCCGTTGCATGCAATCGATCAGCCGTGCACAGAGTTGATCGAGATCGCTGGCATCGCCCGGGTCGGGCATGACAATGACAAACTCATCACCGCCCAGACGTGCCACCAGATCGGTGCCACGGACGTTTTGCTGGAGGATATGCGCCACTTCCTTGAGCACTTTATCGCCCACGGCATGGCCCAGGGAGTCGTTGACCGGCTTGAAACGGTCCATGTCCAGGTTCAGCAGCGCCAGGGGCGGGCGATCGGCTCGGCCCAGGTGTTCGCGCAGGCAATCGAACAAGCGGTTGCGGTTGGCCAACCCGGTCAGTGGATCATGCAGGGAAAGGTGCTTGATCTGGGCCAGTGCCCGCAATTCGTCGGTGATATCGGTGGCCGTGCCGCGAAAACCCAGGGTGCCAGCTTCGATGGCCCGCACCGAGAGTTTGCAGGTCCGGATGCGCTGGTTGCGCGCGGTGTACTCGCACAGTAGCGGCGCCGAGGAAACGCTGTTGGCCCCGCCGAGCAGCCATTGGGCAATCGAGATCGAGCCGCCATGGGGGTGAAGCAGCCGGTGCAGCGGTTTGCCCAGCCACTCCGTGGGACTGAAGCCGGTCACCTGGTCGAAGCGTTCCGACAGATAGGTCAGGGTCCCGGTCGAATCGACCTCCCACAACCAGTCGGATGAGACTTCGGCAATGTCGCGGAAACGTTCCTCACTGCGTTCCAGCGCTTTGCGGTGGGCCAGCAGGCTGGCGTACTGGCGTTCCTGGGCGCGGAGCATGGCCAAGGCATGGCGCAGAACGGCCAGGGCCAGAATCCCCAGCACCAGTAACGCCACGGCCAGCAACGGCAGGAGGAATTTGCGCAGGTCCTGGCCCGGGGTCTGCGGTCGCCAGGCCAAGGCCTCCTGGGTCAGCTCGTCGAGCTGCAACTGGGCGGTATCGGCTGGGCCCGGTGTCCTGGCGATATGGGCATCGGGCAGGGCGAAGTCCCGCGCCAGGTTTTCCAAAGCTCCGGGATCCAGGACCTTGACGAAGAGCATCAGGCTGGGCGGGCCGGGGATTTCGGGCACGCTGCTGTCCGTGCCGACGGTGATGGCGGACGCGGCGACAAACGCAGGGGCGTCCTCGTGATGGAGCATCTCGACCACCACTTCCTCGTGATTTTCCGCGGCGCTGGCTTTTTTCAACAGCGCTCGCAAGTCGCCGGCCAGCCAGGTATCGGCATCGACCTCACTCATCTGGCCATCGATCACCGAATAGACAGTCTGGCCGGTTGGCGAAATGACAAACACCGCCTGGTAGCCATAGAGCGAAAACACGCTGCTGCCGACGTTTTCCTGGTCATAGGCCCATTCCTTGTCCACGCTGGCATGCAGGTGCCGGTAGGCGTCGCTCCACTTGGAGTAGTCGCTCAGGTCCCGTCCGATACCTTTGCGGATCCCCTCGATGGCCCGCTGGGCGAAAAACAGGCTCTGTTCACGGGCGCGGCGGTCCTGGGCGCCGGTGATGTTGAGCAGCACGGCGATCGCCAGTGCAGACATGACAAACAGCAGGAGCATGATGGCCGGAAAAGTGCGACGGGTGAAACTTCGGGTTGGCGAACCCGGGGAAAGGACAGTCGAGTCATTGCCTGCAATTTCAATCATAAAAATAAGTCATCAGCCAAAAAGCGATTTCATCCGCACCTGTCTTATATCGGCTGGTGGGCTGATTTACTTAGACGTGATCACACAGGAACTGGCGGACATGGGGGCCTGCATCAGGTGCGGGCCTTGAAGCGCAACGTCCATTCGAGGGCGAAGTCCCGCTGGCGCAGGTAACTGACCCCGGCGGCGACCAGCAGGGCCATGAACGCGGCGAGCGCCGCCAGGGCCATGTCCTTTTGTGAATCCCAAGGGTCCTGTTGGGCACCGACAAAGGCCTTGGCGGTATCGCCCCCGATGTAGGCGCCGCCCAACCATTCGATGATTTCATAAATCGCCGACGACGCAAGAATCAGGCTCCAGGCCAGGAAATAGCCCCTGAACCCCGTTGCTGGCGCAACCCGAAGCAAGGCCTCGCGCAGCGGATAGGCCAGCAGCAGGCCGTAGCTGAAGTGCACCAGCCGGTCGAACTGGTTGCGCTGGAAACCCATGAACTGATCAAGCGACTGGCCCCCCGTCAGGGCCTGCCACCACTGGTTGTAAGGCACCTTGGCATATGTGTAGTGGGCGCCGACTTCATGGATGCAAAGGAACACGAACAACAGCGTCGCGGACAGCCGGGAGAAGCTGAATCTCCGATGAACGGTCACCAGGACCACCAATAACGCGATGACCAGCAGGTTCTCCGCCAGCCAGTCGCTGCGTTTTATCGGCGCAATGGCCAGCCACCCCCACACCACGCAGAAAGCCAGGAGCAGGGATCGTTCATAGCGACGATGCAGCTCAATGGTTGGCATCGCGTCGTGCCTCACTCTTTATCCGTGCGCTGGCCCGGCAGCAGGCTGCTCAATACCTGCTTGGCGGTTTCGACCACGATGCCTCGCTCGTTCGGGTCGCCCTGGAGCAGGGTCGAGGCAAACTTTTTCGCCTGTTCCAGCTTGATGTGCGGCGGCAGCGGTGGCACGTCGGGGTCGGTGCGAAACTCTATCAGCACCGGGCGATCCGCCGCCAGCGCGGTTTCCCAGGCCGTGGCCACGTCGTCCTCGTGCAGCACCAGGATGCCCTTCAAGCCAATGGATTCGGCGAACAGGTGGTAGGGCACGTCGGGGATGTCCTGGGAGGCGGCGAATTTCGGATCGCCCTCCATGACCCGCTGTTCCCAGGTGACCTGGTTCAAATCCCGATTGTTGAACACCGCGCAGATCCAGGTGCCATTGGCCCAGGTGCGCCAGTATTTGGCGACGGTGATCAGCTCGGCCATGTTGTTCATCTGCATGGCGCCATCACCCACCAGGGCGATCACCGGCCGCTGCGGATGGCAGAACTTCGCCGCGATGGCATAGGGCACGGCCGCGCCCATCGACGCCAGGCCACCGGACAGCGAACACATCATGCCACGGCGGATCTTGATGTCCCGGGCGTACCAGTTGGCGCAGGAGCCGGAATCGCAGGTAATGATGGCGTGCTCCGGTAGTCGCGGCGACAGTTCGAAGGTGACCCGCTGCGGATTGATCGGCTTGGCGCTGACCCGGGCGCGTTTTTCCAGGGTCCGCTCCCAGCGTTCGCGCCAATGCTCGATCTTCTTGCGCCAGGTGCGGTCGGGTTTTTCTTCGATCAGCGGCAGCAGGGCGCGCAAGGTATCGACGCTATCGCCGTGCAGGTTGACTTCCATGGGGTAACGCAGGCTGAGCATGTCCGCCTGAATGTCGATCTGTACGCCCCGGGCCTGGCCTTCAGGTGGGAGGAATTCTGCGTAGGGGAAGCCGGAGCCGATCATCAGCAGGGTGTCGCAGCCGGCCATGAGGTTGTCGCTGGGCTCAGTGCCGAGCAGGCCGATGGTGCCCGTGACCCAGGGCAGGTCATCCGGCACGGCGGCCTTGCCCAGCAGCGCCTTGGCCACGCCGGCGCCGAGCTTCTCGGCGATGGCGATCACTTCGTCGGTGGCGTGCAGCGCTCCGGCACCGACCAGGATGGCGACTTTCTTGCCGGCATTGAGGACCTCGGCGGCCTTGCGCAGGTCCTCTTCGTAGGGGACGACGCTGGGTTTGCGGTAACCGACGCCGGAGTGAACCGTACCGTGCTTGTGGCGTGGTGCGGTGTATTCCATTTCCTGGAGATCGTTTGGCAGGATCAGCGCCGTGACCCGGCGCTCGCCCACCGCCGTGCGTACGGCGCGGTCCAGCAGGTGGCGCACCTGGGCGGGCACACTGGCTTGCTGCACGAATGCCCCGGCCACGTCCTTGAACAGGCTGACCAGGTCCAGCTCCTGCTGGTAGTGCCCGCCCAGCGCTGCGCGCGCCTGTTGGCCGCTGATGGCGAGCACTGGCATGTGGTCCATCCGCGCGTCGTAGAGGCCGGTCACCAAGTGCGACGCGCCGGGCCCGGAGGTGGCGATGCAGACGCCCAGCTCACCGGTAAACTTGGCGTGGGCGCAGGCCATGAATGCGGCCATTTCCTCGTGGCGGGCCTGGATGAAGCGGATTTTTCCCTGGGCGCGGTTCAAGGCGCCAAAGACGCCGTTGATGCCATCGCCCGGATAGCCATAGATACGGCGAACCCCCCATTCGTAAAGACGTTCCACCAGAAAATCACCAACGGTCATGCTCATGCCTGTCCCTCGCTTCAGGCCGCCGTCGCTTGGCGCGACGTGCAGCGGTTGACGTTCATACAGGACTTGACCAGTGCTTGCCGTCCAAGGTTTCGATTTTTTCAACGCCAAGGTGCTGCGGCGCAGGCGCTATGTGCGAGCTCCTACAGATCAGTCGCGTGTTGCGGTCGTTGGCGTCGCTGGGTGGCCTGGGCCAGCTTGCCCACCAGGCGGATGGCGGTGGCGGCGCAGATCAGGCCGAAGGGCAGCACATACCAGGCGCTCATGGGGATGCGTTTGAAGTTGGAATAGGCAAAGATCGCCGCCAGCACCCACATGCCGGTGACATGCAGGCGCTTCCAGGCCTTGAAACCGATCAGGCGCGTGGTGCTTTTGAACGAGGTCAGCGCCAGCAGCAGGATGAACACGTAGCCCACCGTGCCAGGCACGTTGCCAAGGGTGGTGCGGCCGGGCCAGAACTCGGGATTGAGCTGGCCGTAGCTGTAGATCAGCACGGCATGGACCAGATGGGAAAACGCAAAGGCCAGCCCGATGAAGCGCCGTTCGCGCACCAGGGACCGGCTCAGGGGCGAGGGCACCAGCACCGCGAATGCCGAGGCGGTGAAGGCCAGCAGGAACAAGATAAAAGACGAACGCGCCGTGGCGCGAATGGCACTGCGCACGCCTTCGGTCAGGTCCGGGTTGAGCACCAGGATCAACCCGGTCATCAACAGCACCAGGGCGGCGAGCAGGCTGAACAGCGACCAGCCCTGATAACGAAAGGGGGATGCAGTTGCGGTAGGCATGTAAAGGCTCCGTGGATGGTGAGACCCGGCCGTGATAGCCGCCGGGAACACCGGGGAGTCTTGCAAGCAGGTGTAAGCGGGGTGTGTCCGCAACGCAGGATTGTGCAAGTTTGTGTATGCCGATCACCCGCAGACACACTGGCATACAAACCCGCATCCAAATCCAATACCCAGCCACTGTGGGAGCGAGCTTGCTCGCGATGGCGTCAGGTCAGTTGAACAGGTGCTGGCAGATACACCGCTATCGCGAGCAAGCTCGCTCCCACAGAGGCTATGTCAGCTTGCGAATGCCAGCCGCAACTCGGCGCACAGACCACCGCCGTCGCGGTTGCTCAGGGTCAGTGAGCCGCCCATGGCGATCGCCAGTTGCTGGGCGATGGCCAAGCCCAGGCCGGTGCCGCCGGTTTCCCGGTTGCGCGAGCTTTCCACCCGGTAAAACGGCTTGAGCACCTCGGCCAGTTCCTGCTCGTTGATCCCGGGGCCACGGTCCAGTATCTGTATCGCCAATTGCCCGTTGTCGGCGATCTGCACATGGATCTGCGCCGCGCCGCCGAACTTCAGGGCATTGTCCACCAGATTGACCAGCACCCGCCGCAAGGCATGGGGACGGGTGTCGATGACCGCGGCGTTTTTCCCGGTCAATTGCACGTCCTTGCCCGTGTCCTGGTAGTCGAACGCCAGGCTGTCGAGGAACGCATCCAGGCTGATCCGGCAACTGGCCTCCGTGGCGCCGTGGATGCTGCGGGCATAAGCCACGCCTTCACGCACCAGGTGCTCCATTTCACTCAAGTCGCTCCACAGCTTGTCCCTTTCGATCCCCTCGTCCATGAATTCAGCGCGCAGCTTCATGCGCGTGATGGGGGTCTGCAAGTCGTGGGAAATCGCTGCCAGCAACTGCATGCGCTCCTTGAGGTAGGCAGCGATGCGGTCCTGCATGGCGTTGAACGCTTTGGCGGCATGCACCACTTCGGTCGGGCCTTTCTCGTCCAGGCGAACGCTGTGGGCGTTAGGGTCGAGGGTTTCCACCGCCTGGGCCAGCCGGGTCAGTGGGCCGACGGCGAGGCGCACGGCCAGCCAGGTGCAGCCGATCAACAGCGCCAACTGCCCCAGCAACACCATTGGCAGCCAGGGGGAGAGGGGTGTCATCGCCGGGCGTACGTCGATGGTCAGCGGGCTGCCGTCCCCCAGGCGCAGGTGCGCCTGATAGTGCATTTTCGGCCCGGGAATCTGTTTGAAGGTCAGGCCATACGCCTGGCCGATGGCTTCCTGGATCGAACTCACCGAGATCGGCGCGTCGGCAAGATCCATCGGTTGCCCGGATTGGCCTTCGTCGAGCAGGTAGCCATAGTTGCGCCGGGCGAGTTTCGGCAGCCAGGCCTGGCGTTCGGTGGCAGGCAGACGGTCAAGAATGGCGACGGAGGTCGAGACGTCGGTTTCCAGGTTGCCGAGCATGGTCGACTTGGCGCTCTGGTAGCGCTCGTAGTACTGGACGCCGAAGGACAGCCCCTGGGCCAGGATCAGGCCAATCAGGAAGATCAGCGACAGCCTCGAGGCCAGCGTACGCGGCCAGCGCAGCGGCAGGCTCATACCGAGGCCTCGAGGATCTCCACCGGCAGCGAGAACACGTAGCCTTCGCTGCGCACGGTCTTGATGTAGGCCGGCTCCCGGGCATCATCCAGCAGGCGCTGGCGCAGGCGGCTGACCAGCAGGTCGATGGAGCGATCGAACAGGTCGGCGTCCCGGCCCTGGGTGAGGTTAAGCAACTGGTCGCGGTTGAGCACCCGTTGCGGATGGTCGAGGAATACCCGCAACAAACGATATTCGGCGCCGCTCAAGGCAACCATGGTGCCGTCGGTGTCCAGCAGGTGGCGGGCGGTGGTGTCCAGGCGCCAGCGCCCGAACGCCAGCAGGCGACCGCTTTCGGTGACCACCAGGTTGGGCGGCAGCATGCGAGTGCGGCGCAGCACGGCGTTGATACGCGCGAGCAGCTCCCGGGCGGCGAAGGGTTTGACCAGGTAATCGTCGGCGCCCATTTCCAGGCCGATGATGCGGTCGGTTTCGTCGTTGCGCGCGGTGAGCATCAATACCGGCGTGGCCTTGTGCTTGCCGGCACGCAGCTCCCGGCACAGCACCAGTCCGTCGTCGCCGGGCATCATGATGTCCAGCACGATCAGGTCCACCGGGGTGGTTTCCAGGAAGGCGCGCATTTGCCGGCCATCGGCAACGACAGTGGTGCGCAGGCCGTTCTTTTTCAGGTAGTTGCCAACCAGCTCTCTGATCTCGCGATCGTCATCCACTATCAACACGTGATCGACATGATCCATGGTGTCCAGCTCCTCGGCGTTTCGTTGTGAGCAGTCTACAGGCGCCGGCCGGCCCGGCTCGCGGCGGTTTGTATTGCAGTGTATCTGGCGCGCGACGGATACACAGCGATGCAAAAAGCCACCTGGTTCGATACAGGCGCGATACCTGCGCGGCATTCAATGGCGTCCATCGAGGCAACACAACAGGCCTCGGCAGATAAACCCATTGAATCGAGGAATCGCCATGAACAGCAAAGCCATCTACGCCGCCTGCCTTTTCGCTGCACTGAACATTTGCACGCTGTCGGCCCGGGCCGAAAGCAACGTGCAGGCGCAGGCCTACACCTACGGCACCCACCTGGACATCCAGAAGGTGCTGTCCCTTAGCGAAGACGCCGAGCCGACCTGCGGCGTGGTCAACGCCCAGATGACCTACCTGGATTCGGCAGGCCACAAGCAGGCGCTGGACTACCGCAAGCTTTCCGATAACTGCAATGACGGTAACTGAGTCGCCGTGGAAGCCAACTTGTGACAGTAAACCTGTGGGAGCAAAGCTTGCTCGCGATAAACGATGACGCGGTGATTGCCAGTAATCGAGGCGTCTGCGTCGCGAGCAAGCTTTGCTCCCACAGAGGCGCTGCCCGATTGGGTGTGTTCTGTCTATCTACCTACCATTGAGGTGTTGCCATGCTTCTGATCGCTTTTCTCGGCGGGATCCTGACGATCCTCAGCCCCTGTATTCTTCCGGTGGTGCCGTTTCTGTTTGCCCGGGCCGATCGCTCCCGTGGCTCGGTGCTGCTGACCCTTGGCGGCATGGTGCTGACGTTTGCCCTGGTCTCCAGCCTGGCGGTGGTCAGCAGCGAGTGGGTGCTGCGTGCCAGCAGCGTCGGCCGCCAAGTGGCCTTGGTGGTGATGGTGGTGTTTGCCTTGTCGCTGATCTTCAGTCGGGTCGGCACCTGGCTGGCGCGGCCGCTGGTCAGCCTGGGCAATCGCCTGGACGCCGGCGCCGGGCGGATGGCCGGGCCTGTGGCTTCAGGGCTGATCGGGGTCGCCACCGGGTTGCTCTGGGCACCGTGCGCCGGACCGATACTCGGGGTGATCCTGACCGGGGCCATGCTGCAAGGCGCCAGCGCACAAACCTGCCTGCTGTTGCTCGCCTACGGCCTGGGCAGCGCCTTGTCCCTGGGCACGCTGATTCTGGCCGGGCGTGGACTGGTCGGACGCCTGAAACTCTCGCTGCCGATCACCACCTGGCTGCGCCGGGGAACAGGGGTGGCGGTATTGCTGGCGGCCGTGGCAATTGGTACCGGGGCGGATGACCGCTTGTTGGCGGCGACTTCCTCCCAACAATCGGCCAGCTTGGAAAAAAGCCTGCTGGAGAACGTGCCCAAGGCCATCGACTATGTGGTGAGCAAGGCCGGCGCAAGTTCCATGCCGGCCCTCGAATCCCAGGGCGCCATGCCTGCGCTGGACGGCGCGGTGCAATGGCTGAACTCGCCCCCGCTGAGCAGCGAATCACTCAGGGGCAAGGTGGTGCTGGTGGACTTCTGGACCTACGACTGCATCAACTGCCAGCACACCTTGCCCTATGTGAACGGTTGGGCGAAGAAGTATGAAAAGGACGGGCTGGTGGTGATCGGTGTCCACACCCCGGAGTACGGCTACGAGAAGATCATCGACAACGTGCGCGAGCAGGTGCGCAAGCTGGACATCCATTATCCGGTGGCGATCGATAATCAGTATGCGATCTGGCGTGCCTTCAACAATCAGTACTGGCCGGCTCATTACTTCATCGATGCCAAGGGGCAGGTGCGCTACAGCCATTTTGGCGAAGGGCGCTATGGCGAGCAGGAGCAGGTGATCCAGCAACTGCTGCAGGAGGCGAAGGCGGGTCAATGACCGTGGCGAGGGAGCTTGCTATTGGCAAGGGGATCTGTGGGAGCAAGGCTTGCCCGCGATGAAGTTCGCACGGTCTATCGGGAACCGAGTCGTCTGCTTCGTGGGCAAGCCTTGCTCCCACAGATAATCCCCTAGCCACAAAAATTGCACAGCCGTGCTGGCCCCTTGCTCAGTTACATAAGGTCAAACTTCTTTCCTTTCAGAAAGTTGGGCGACAAACCTATGCGTATTTCTATGTGGGTCGTGGCGACGTTTCTCCTGGCCGCCGTTTCGCTTGAGGCCCAGGCCAGGGCGCTGACGCAAAACCAGCAGTCGGTGTGCCGCTGGGGTTCGGATATCGCGGCAGGGGCGCAGGCGTCGAAGCTTTCCGGCGTCAGCCTGTACGGCGCGCGCAAGAAGCTGCAAGTGCGCAAGTTTCCCCGGCCCTGGATGCGCATGACCGCCCTGGGCATTACCGAGCAGACCTACAACAGCGCCTCGCGTCTCAAGCCGGTCGCAGTCAAGCAGACCTACTACGAACAATGTGTACGTCACGAACTGGCGCGACGATAGGCCCTCAGGCCGGGCTGCGGCCTGGCATTTCGATGCCATGCAGGTTTACCCGTCGATACAGGGTCGCCCGGGAAATGCCCAGGGCCCGGGCGGCGGCGGTGGGTTTCCAGCGGTGGCGCACCAAGGCATCGAGCAGTGCCTGGCGTTCCGGGCTGGCGCTCGGTTCCGGTCCGTGGTCGGTGACGTCCACGCGGTGCATTGACTCGGGCAGGTGGCTGAGCTGGACCACGCTGGCTTCGCACACCGCGCACGCATAACGCAGCACATGGCGCAGCTGGCGCACATTGCCCGGCCAGTGATAGCCGAGCAGGCATTCCAGGGCCGCGCTGCTCAATTGCACTGTTGCCCCGCACAGCGTCGACTCCTCGGCAAGAATTCGATTGATCAACGCCAGCCGATCGCTGCGTTCGCGCAACGGGGGCAGTTGGAAGCGCGCGCCACCCAGGCGGAAATACAAATCCTCGCGAAACTCGCCGGCGGCCACCAGGGTCTCCAGGTCGCGGTGGGTGGCGCAGATCACCTGGATGTCCACGGCCTTGCGACGGGACGCGCCCAGCGGCGCCACTTCACCCTCGGCCAATACGCGTAGCAGGCGGGTCTGCAAGGCCAGCGGCATGTCGCCGATTTCATCCAGGAACAAGGTGCCGCCATCGGCCTGTTGCAACAGGCCCTGCATGCCCTTGGCCGAGGCGCCGGTGAAGGCGCCGGCGACGTAGCCGAACAGTTCGCTCTCGATCAGGCTTTCCGGAATAGCGGCGCAATTCAACGCCACGAAAGGGCGATCACGGCGCTGGCTGGCCTGGTGCAACTGACGGGCGAACACTTCCTTGCCGGAACCGGTTTCGCCCTGGATCAGCACCGGCAGGTTGCGATCTTTCACCCGCACCGCCAGGCGCAGGCTGTCGGCCAGGCGTGGATCGATCTCCAACGGGGTCATCGCCACCCGCGAACGTGAACTGGCCCGCTGGCGCGGCGCGCTCAAGCGCCCGTGCATGGCGTGGTCGAGCGAGCAGAGGCTTTCGTCCCGGGCACGGTGCAGCAACTGCTGGTCGAACACCTGGCCGATGTGTTGCGGCAACTGCCCGTAATGTTGCAGCAGGTACTGGCGGGCGGCCGGGTTCAAGGCTTGCAGGCAACCGTCGTCGTCCCAGGCGAACAGGAAGTCCGGCTGGCTGTCGACGTAGCCGGCGTTGCGATGGGCCCGCAGCACCCAGTAACCCTGGGCGCTGCTCATGAAAAACGCCTGTTCGATCTCCCGGGCGCTCTGCACCACCATTTGCCGGATCAGGTGCTGCGAGCGCCGATCATCCGGCGAGCGCACCGCCGAGACGTCCAGCACCCCGAGCAATTCGCCCAGGGGATCGAAGACCGGCGCGGCGGAGCAGGTCAGGCCAATGAACGCCGCCCGGAAATGGTCGCGCTTGTGCACCGTCACCGGGGCCTTGGCCGTGAGCACCGCCGCCACGCCGCAGGTGCCTTCCTCGCCCTCCGACCAACAGGTGCCCAGGTACAGCCCGGCCTTGCGGCAGTCATTGCGAATCGTGGTTTCCACCCGATAGTCGATGGTCTGGCCCTGGGCATCGGTCAGTAGCACGCAGTAGTCGGCATCGCGGACCCGGCCATGGAGGCGAGCCACTTCTTCGCTGGCGATATTGAGGAACAGCTCGGAGCGTTCACGGCATTGCTTGAGCACGTCCTGGGACAGGATGCGCGGGCCCTGCAGCGAACCGGGGTCCAGGTGATGTTGCTCCATGGACCGGCGCCAGGAGTCGAGGATCAGGTCCGGGACGGGCAGTTGTGGCAATTGGTTCGCGTTTTTCACCACGCGGCTGACGCAATCCACGTGCGCCCGGGAGTGAGCGGAAAGCATAGAGGCCTCCGATTCAGCTTCTTATCGTTGTGCGCACATTAAGCGCCGTTCGCCGGGTGCAGACAAGCTCGACGGGTTCTTCGGGCGGTGTGAGACGCCACGTCTCAGAGTCTCGCCGAAACCTCGTGCAGGCTGACATGGGGCGTCTCACCGGGGCTCGGTTCGCTTCATCGAAAATCCCATGGGGGCCGCTCTGGCCCGGGCTTTTAGCAGGTTTTTTTTACAACTGGCACCGCCCTTGCTCTACCTCTGGGGCCCGCTCGACGGGTCATCCAATAATAACAACGAGGTGTCTATGGTTTCCTGCCCAGGCCGTGTGCCTGCCCCCTCCACGGTGGTGTCATGAGTCGCCGGCCATTGACCGTGGGCATCATCGCCAACCCTGCATCGGGCCGTGACGTGCGGCGCCTGACCGCCAATGCCGGGTTGTTTTCCAGCACTGACAAGGTCTCGGTGATCCAGCGCCTGCTAGCCGCTTTCGGTGCCACCGGCATCGAACAGGTGTTGATGCCCACCGACATGATTGGCATGGCCGCCGCCGTGCTGAAGAACAGCCACAGCCGCCAGGCCCGCAGCAGCCACTGGCCGGCCCTGGAGTTTCTCGACCTGACCCTGCGCCAGACCGTCGAAGACACCCGCCGGGCCGCACGCCTGATGGCCGAGCGCGAGGTGGCGCTGATCGCCGTGCTTGGCGGCGACGGCACCCACAAGGCGGTGGCCGCCGAAGTGGGGGACATCCCGTTGCTGACCCTGTCCACCGGCACCAACAACGCCTTTCCCGAACTGCGCGAGGCCACCAGTGCCGGCTTGGCCGGAGGGTTGTACGCCAGTGGCCGAATCCCGGATTCGATCGGCTTGCGCCGCAACAAGCGCTTGTTGGTCTGTGATGCCGGACGTGGCTTGCGCGAAGTCGCCCTGGTGGACGTCGCCGTGTCGCCGCTGCGGTTTGTCGGCGCCCGGGCGATCAGTCGCGCACAGGACCTGGCCGAAGTCTTCGTGACTTTCGCCGAACCGCAATCCATTGGCCTGTCGGCGCTGTGCGGCTTGTGGTTTCCGGTGTCACGCCAGGCACCGGGTGGTGCCTGGATGCGCCTGGACCCGCAATCCCCCGAAGCGCTGCTGGTGCCGCTTGCGCCAGGGCTGCTGCAAGGCTGTGGCGTGCTCGCTGCCGGGCCCCTGGAACCTGGAATCGCCCACGGCCTGTCGCTCTCCAGCGGCACCCTGGCCCTGGATGGCGAACGGGAAATCGAATTCAACGCGCGGGACCGGCCCACGGTCACCCTCGATGCAGGCGGCCCGCTGAGCATCGACGTCAATGCGGTGCTGGCCTACGCCGCGCAACACCGTTTGCTGGCCATCGGCCGCGAACACCCGCAACACCCTCTGAATCTTCAAGAAGACACCCCAGGAGAATAAAAATGTCGACACCGCTCACCCACGATCAACTGCTGCACGCCTACCAGGTGATGCGCACCATCCGCGCCTTCGAAGAGCGCCTGCACGTGGAGTTCGCTACTGGCGAGATTCCCGGTTTCGTCCACCTGTATGCCGGCGAAGAAGCCTCGGCCGCCGGTGTCATGGCCCACCTGGGCGATGACGATTGCATCGCGTCCAACCACCGTGGTCACGGCCATTGCATCGCCAAGGGCGTGGACGTCTACGGGATGATGGCCGAGATCTATGGCAAGAAAACCGGCGTCTGCCAAGGCAAGGGCGGTTCGATGCACATCGCCGATTTCGAGAAGGGCATGCTCGGTGCCAATGGCATTGTCGGTGCCGGCGCGCCGCTGGTGGTGGGCGCCGCACTGGCGGCCCGGCTCAAGGGCACCGACAGCGTTGCCGTGGTGTTTTTCGGCGACGGCGGCTCCAACGAGGGCGCGGTGTTCGAAGCCATGAACATGGCCTCGGTGTGGAACCTGCCGTGCCTGTTCATCGCCGAAAACAATGGCTACGCCGAAGCCACCGCCTCCAATTGGTCGGTGGCCTGCGATCACATCGCCGACCGTGCGGCCGGGTTCGGCATGCCCGGGGTGACGGTGGATGGCTTTGACTTCTTTGCCGTGCATGAGGCCGCCGGGGCCGCCGTCGAACGCGCCCGTGCCGGGGAAGGGCCGTCGCTGATCGAGGTCAAGCTGACGCGCTACTACGGTCACTTCGAGGGCGACGCCCAGACCTATCGGGCGCCCGACGAGGTCAAGCATTTTCGCGAGAACCAGGACTGCCTGATGCAGTTCCGCGAGCGCACCACCCGAGCCGGCTTGCTCACCGTCGAGCAGTTGGACCAGATCGACAAGGAAGTGGACATGCTGATTGAAAACGCCGTGAACAAGGCCAAATCCGATCCCAAGCCGACCGCGGCGGACCTGCTGACCGACGTCTACGTCAGCTATCCCTGAACGCCCCCCTGAATAACAACAATAGAGAATCCCATCATGGCGAGAAAAATCAGCTATCAGCAGGCAATCAACGAGGCCCTGGCCCAGGAAATGCGCCGCGACCCCAGCGTCTTCATCATGGGTGAGGACGTGGCCGGTGGTGCTGGCGCACCCGGTGAAAACGACGCCTGGGGCGGTGTGCTCGGCGTTACCAAGGGGCTTTACGCCCAGTTCCCCGGACGCGTGCTGGACACGCCGCTGTCGGAAATCGGTTACGTCGGCGCGGCGGTCGGGGCCGCCACCTGCGGCGTGCGCCCGGTGTGCGAACTGATGTTCGTCGACTTTGCCGGGTGCTGCCTGGACCAGATCCTCAACCAGGCGGCGAAGTTTCGCTACATGTTCGGCGGCAAGGCCTCCACGCCCCTGGTGATCCGCACCATGGTCGGCGCCGGCCTGCGCGCCGCCGCCCAGCATTCGCAGATGCTCACGTCGTTGTGGACGCACATTCCGGGACTCAAAGTAGTGTGCCCGTCATCGCCTTACGACGCCAAGGGCCTGCTGATCCAGGCGATCCGCGACAACGACCCGGTGATCTTCTGCGAGCACAAGTTGCTCTACAGCATGCAGGGCGAGGTGCCGGAAGAGCTCTACACCATTCCCTTTGGCGAGGCCAACTTCCTGCGCGACGGCAAGGACGTGACCCTCGTGTCCTACGGGCGCACCGTCAACACCGCGATGGACGCGGCGCGTAGCCTGGCCGGGCGTGGCATCGACTGCGAAGTCATCGACCTGCGCACCACCAGCCCATTGGACGAGGACAGCATCCTGGAAAGTGTCGAGAAGACCGGGCGCCTGGTGGTGATCGATGAGGCCAACCCACGCTGTTCCATGGCCACCGATATTTCGGCGCTGGTGGCGCAAAAAGCCTTTGGCGCGCTCAAGGCGCCGATTGAAATGGTCACCGCGCCGCACACCCCGGTGCCGTTCTCCGATTCGCTGGAAGACCTGTACATCCCTGACGCGGCGAAGATCGAACAAGCCGTGCTCAACGTGATCGAGTGGAGCAAGCGCTGATGAGCCAGATTCATACCCTGACCATGCCCAAGTGGGGCCTGTCGATGACCGAGGGCCGGGTCGATGCCTGGCTCAAGGAGGAGGGCCAGGCCATCACCAAGGGCGATGAAGTGATGGACGTGGAGACCGACAAGATCTCCAGCAGCGTCGAGGCACCGTTTTCCGGAATCCTGCGCCGCCAGATCGCCCGCCAGGACGAAACCCTGGCGGTCGGCGCCTTGCTAGGCATCGTGGTCGACGGCGATGCCAGCGAGGCCGAGATCGATGCGGTCATCGAGCAGTTCCAATCGACCTTTGTGCCCGGCGATGCGGCCGACGAAGACAGTGGACCGAAACCGCAGAAAGTCGAGTTGGACGGCCGGGTGATCCGCTATTTCGAGCGGGGCGAGGGCGGTACGCCGTTGTTGCTGGTGCATGGTTTCGGCGGCGACCTGAACAACTGGCTGTTCAACCACGAGGCGTTGGCGGCCGGGCGTCGGGTCATTGCGCTGGACCTGCCGGGCCACGGCGAATCTTCGAAAACCCTGCAACGCGGCGATCTGGACGAATTGAGCGGCGTGGTGCTGGCCTTGCTCGATCACCTGGACATCAACGCCGCGCATCTGGTGGGGCATTCCATGGGTGGGGCGGTGTCGCTTAACGCCGCACGCCTGATGCCCCAGCGAGTCCGGTCGCTGACCTTGATCGGCAGCGCCGGGCTGGGCGCGGAGATCAACGGCAGCTACCTGCAAGGTTTTGTCGAAGCGGCCAACCGCAACGCCCTCAAGCCGCAACTGGTGCAACTGTTTTCCAATGCCGAACTGGTCAACCGCCAGATGCTCGACGACATGCTCAAGTACAAGCGCCTGGAGGGCGTGGACGCGGCGCTGCAGCAACTGTCAGCGACGCTGTTCGCCGACGGCCGCCAACAGATGGACTTGCGCGAAGTGGTGCAGGCCGGCGACGTACCGAGCCTGGTGATCTGGGGCAGCGATGACGCAATTATCCCGGCGGCCCATAGCGACGGGCTGAGAGCCCAGGTGGAGGTGCTGTCCGGCCAGGGCCACATGGTGCAAATGGAAGCGGCCGAGCAGGTCAACCGGCTGATCCTCGGGTTCATCGAGCAGCACTGATCAAGCGGGCGGCGACATGCGTCGTCGTCCCTACAAAATTCTGGAGGCAACGTCATGAACGTTTCAATCAAGCCGACCCGCAGCATGCGCGCCGCCGTCTGGCATGGCCGCAACGACATCCGCGTCGAAGACGTGCCACTGCCGGTTTCGCCGCCCGCCGGTTGGGTGCAGATCCGCGTGCAATGGTGCGGCATTTGCGGCTCCGACCTGCATGAGTACGTGGCCGGGCCGGTGTTCATCCCGGTGGACGCGCCACACCCGCTGACCGGGATCAAGGGCCAGTGCATCCTCGGCCATGAGTTCTGCGGCGAGATCGTCGAACTGGGTGCCGGCGTCGAAGGCTTCAGTGTCGGTGAACCGGTGGCGGCGGACGCCTGTCAGCACTGCGGCACCTGCTATTACTGCACCCACGGGCTCTACAACATTTGCGAGAACCTGGCCTTCACCGGGCTGATGAACAACGGTGCGTTCGCCGAACTGGTCAACGTACCGGCCAACCTGCTCTATAAACTGCCCGCCGATTTCCCGGCCGAGGCCGGTGCGTTGATCGAGCCGTTGGCGGTGGGCATGCATGCGGTGAAAAAGGCCGGCAGCCTGCTGGGCCAGAACGTGGTGGTGGTCGGCGCCGGCACCATCGGCCTGTGCACCATCATGTGCGCCAAGGCCGCCGGCGCGGCTCAGGTGATCGCCCTGGAAATGTCCGGTGCGCGCAAGGCCAAGGCCCTGGAAGTAGGGGCCAGCCATGTGATCGATCCGAACGAATGCGACGCCCTGGCCGAAGTCCGCCGCCTGACCGGTGGCCTGGGGGCCGATGTCAGTTTCGAATGCATCGGTAACAAGCACACCGCGAAACTGGCCATCGACCTGATCCGCAAGGCCGGCAAGTGTGTGTTGGTGGGCATTTTCGAGGAGCCGAGCGAGTTCAACTTCTTTGAACTGGTCTCCACCGAGAAGCAAGTGCTTGGCGCGCTGGCCTACAACGGTGAATTCGCCGATGTGATTGCCTTCATTGCCGATGGGCGCTTGGACATTTCGCCGCTGGTCACGGGTCGCATCCAGCTGGAGCAGATTGTCGGCCAGGGCTTCGAGGAGTTGGTCAATAACAAGGAGCACAACGTGAAAATCATCGTGTCTCCCGCACGGATCTGAGAGCGCCTGACGTGGGCGATTTGGCGATGGCCGGCAGCGGCCATCGCATTTTTTCGGCCCGGGGCGACGTTCAGTCCGGCCGATAGTCTTGCCAGACGGTCGTTTCGTTGAATTGCAGTTGCTGCTCTTCGTCTTGCCGAAACGTACGGTCGCAATCGAGGAAGAATTCATCGAGCTGCGGTGGCTTGATGCCGGTGCCACTGAGCATAGAATGCACCTGGCCGCGGTGATGGATCTGATGTTCGAACAGGTGCAACAGCAGCCGGTCGATGCGCTCGCGCTCCACACCGTCGACACGTACCAGCTCCACGCAGCGGGCGAGGTCTTTCTCCCGCAGGGTTTCGCAGAACGCCACCAGCCGCTGGTCGGTCTGGGTTTGGCTTTGCTTCAGTTGGGCAAAGGCCAGGGTCTCGGAAAAGTCCTTTATCTGCCCATCGCGGTCGCCTTCCAGGGCAGTGAGGTAATAGCGGTCCACTTCCAGGATGTGGCAAAGCGTGGCTTGTATGGACGGGAAGAACCCCGTGCGCGGCGCTTCGTATTCAGCCTCGCTCAACTGCGCGCAGGCGTCGAGTAGCCTGTGGTTGGCCCATCGGTTGTTCAGGGCCTGGGCCAGGAAATAATTCATGGGAAGCCTCGTCAAGACTTTGTGGGAGCGAGCTTGCTCGCGATTTAGTCGGCACATCCAGCATAGCCGGCTCAGGCAGACCGCTATCGCGAGCAAGCTCGCTCCCACAAGGGATTTTGTATGGGCTGCAAATCCTCCTTGCACCTTGGTCCCTGTGGAAGCGAGCTTGCTCGCGATAGCGGCGGCACAATCACCGCCGGTTAGCGTCATGCCTTGTGGTCAAAGCCCCACATCCGGCAACACCGGCCGATTCGCCAGGGCCTTGGCCATGATCTGCTCCACATACACCCGGTCCGCTTCCGGCAGGGCCAGGCGCGGTGGGCGGGTGAGGGCGCTGCCGCGGCCGGCGATGGCTTCGCACAGCTTGATGCATTGCACCAGGTCGGCGCGGGCGTCCAGGTGCAGGATCGGCATCAGCCATTCGTAGATCGGCATCGCTTCGGCGAAGCGCCCGGCGCGGGCCAGGCGGAAAATGGTCTCGCCTTCCTGCGGGAACACGTTGGACATGCCCGAGACCCAACCTTCGGCCCCCACAGCGAGGCTTTCCAGCACCACGTCATCAAGGCCTGCGAACAACACAAAACGGTCGCCGACTTCGTTGCGCACGTCGATAAAGCGCCGGGTGTCACCGGAGGAATCCTTGAAACACACCACGTTGTCGCAATCGGCCAGGGAAATCAGGATGTCCGGTGTCACGTCATTCTTGTAGATTGGCGGGTTGTTGTAGACCATCAGCGGCACGTCGGCATGCCGGGCCACGTAGCGGAAATGCTCGGCGGTCTCGAACGGCTTGGAGCCATAGACCAGCGCCGGCATCAGCATCACCCCGTCGACGCCAACCTTGCGCACCGCGTTGGCAACCTTGGCGGCTTGCACGCTGGTGAATTCGGCCACGCCGCAGATCACCGGCACGCGGCCACGGGAGGCGTCTACCGCGACTTCGGTCACGGCGATTTTTTCCTCGGCGCTCAAGGACGTGTTTTCCCCCACCGACCCGCAGACCACCAGGCCGGAAACACCGTCACGAATGACGTTGGAAATCACTTGGTGGGTTTTTTCCAGGTTGATGGAAAAGTCGTCGTTGAATTGGGTGGTGACGGCAGGGAAGACGCCGCTCCAGTTGATGCGTTTGCTCATGGGTTGTCTCCGGTTATGGTATTTCGTATACGCAGGTAAAAGTGAATTCACAACAAATCCCCTGTGGGAGCAAAGCTTGCTCGCGATGCAGGCGCCTCGGTTTCACGGAAGACCGCGTCAACTTCATCGCGGGCAAGCCTTGCTCCCACAGGGGGGGCGAAGCCAGTTCAAAAAAGTCATGCACCCGGCCAGGTATCCGAAAGCCGGTAGCCCTCGGGCCACGGATCGGCCGGGTCGAGCAACAGCTGATGCGTCCCGGTGATCCACGCCCGTCCGGCGATGCACGGATAAATCGCCGGGCGTCCGGCCACGTCGGTCAGTGAGTCGATGCGGCAGAGGAATTCGGAGCCGATGATCGAGCGGCCGATAAAACGCTCGCCGACCTGCATCAAGCCCTTGGCGTGCAGCACCGCCATGCGTGCCGAGCAGCCGGTGCCGGTGGGCGAGCGGTCGATCTTGCCGGGCTGGATCACCACGGCATTGGCGCCGGTGGCGATGCCGTTTTCCTGGACGATGGGCGCGGCGATCTGGCAGAACGAGATGTGCGACCAGTCGGGGTTCAACGGATGCACGAAGCCCAGTTGTTCGTTGGCGGCGCGGGTGATCTTCAAACCCACGGCCACCAGTTCGGCAGCTTCGTCAGGGCGGATGGCAAAGCCCAGGCGCTGGGCGTCGACGATGACAAAGCTGTCGCCGCCATACGCCGTGTCCACCTGCAACGAGCCCAGGCCCTCGACTTCGATCCAGGCATCGAGGCGGTCGGCGAAGGAGGGCACGTTCTTGATCTCGACCCGTTGCACCTTGCCGTCGCGGCAGTCGGCCACCGCTTCGATCAGGCCACCCGGCGCTTCGAGCACCAGGCGGGTCTGGGGCTCGGTCATTGGCAGGATGCCGCTGTCCAGCAGCACGGTGGCGACGCACAGCGAGTTGGAGCCGGACATCGGCGGGGTGTCGGCCGGTTCCATGATGATCCAGGCCATTTGCGCCCGTGGGTCCTTGGCTGGCACCAGCAGGTTGACGTGGCGGAACACACCGCCGCGGGGCTCGTTGAGGACAAAGTTGCGAAGGGTCTGGTCCTGGGCGATCCAGCGTGACTGTTCCCACACCGTGGCACCGGGTGGAGGGGCGACGCCGCCGACGATCACATCGCCGACTTCGCCTTCGGCGTGGCAGCTGACGACATGGATGATTTTTGATGAGCGCATGAGTCAAATCCTTGTGTGTCTGGTCGGGCCTCATCGCGGGCAAGCCTTGCTCCCACAAAGGGTTTTGTGGTGCACACGAAACAGTGTGGGAGCGAGCTTGCTCGCGAAGGGGCCATCGGCTATTTCACCGACTTGAGAAAAGCCGCCGTCTCCGGCTGCACCGGATTGCCAATCACCTGGTCCGGCGGCCCGATTTCATGGACCCGGCCATTGCAAAAGAACGCCACGCGGTCGGACACGTCCCGGGCGAAGCGGATCTCGTGGGTCACCAGCACCATGGTCATGCCGTCTTCGGCGAGCATGCGCATGGTGTCCAGCACTTCGCCCACCAGTTGCGGGTCCAGGGCCGAGGTGGCTTCGTCGAAGAGCATGTAGTCCGGCGACATCGCCAGCGCCCGGGCGATGGCCATGCGCTGCTGCTGGCCGCCGGAAAGCTTGCCGGGGAAGGCCTTGAGCTTGTCCCCCAGGCCCACATGTTCAAGCTGTTGCACCGCCAGTGCTTCGGCGTCCTGCCTGCTTTTGCCCAACACCTTGCGCGGCGCGAGCATCACGTTTTCCAGCACTGTCAGGTGGGGGAAGGCGTTCCATTGCTGGAACACGATGCCGATCTTCTGCCGCAGGCGATTGAGGTCGGTGGTCCGGTCATGGACCTCGATGCCGTCCACGCGGATGCTGCCTTTCTGGATCGGTTCCAGGCCGTTGATGCACATCAGCAAGGTCGACTTGCCGGAGCCGGAACCGCCGATGATCGACACCACTTCGCCCTTGTCCACGGTCAGGCTCACACCCTTGACCACTTCCAGGTCACCGAAGGATTTGTGTACGTTTTCGATCTCAATCATTTTCCTGCCACCTTCTTTCCAGGCGTGCGCCGAGGCGGGCGACCACCAGGCTCATGACGTAGTAAATGAGGCCCGCGATGCACAGCACCAGCAGGGGTTCCTGAATGCGCGTGACGATGGTTTGCGATGCCCGCAGCAATTCGACGATGCCGATCCACATCACCAGGGCGGTGTCTTTCATCACGCCCAGCACCAGGTTCAGCCAGCCGGGAAAGGCCACCCGGGTGGCAATCGGCAGGACGATGAACCGCAGGTCCTGCACATAGCTCAGGCCCAGTGACCGACTGGCCCGGCGGGTGCTCAACGGCACCGCCAGCACGCCACCGCGGACGATTTCGGTGAAGTAAGCCGCGGCATAGACCCCGAGGACGATGCAACCGACGGCGAAGGCGCTGAGGTTCAGGCCGGCGATGCTCTTGAGCGAGTTGAACAGCACGAACTGGATCAGCAGCGGCACGCTGCGGAACACGTCCAGCAACCAGGCCAACGGCAGGCTGGCCCGTGGCAACAACGCCCGCAGCAGACCGAACAGCAACCCGGCCAGGGTGCCCAAAAGGATCGACCAGACGGTCAGTTGCAGCGTGACCCAGGCCCCCTCGAGCAAATACAGCAGGTCGTTGACGCTGAGGCTTGTAGAAAACATGACCCACGCTCCTCAATAACGAAACAACCGCCAGGACAACAGCCGGGCCAGCCCGACGATCAGCTTGGCGATCAGGTAATACAGCACCGCCGCGAGGGCGAAGTATTCGAAGGTGCGGAAGGTCTTGACGTTGTATTCCTGGGTGACACCGGTGAGGTCGTTGTTCAGGCCGACCACCACCCCCAGGGACGTCATCAGCACCGCCCAGACCATCTGGTTGGTCAACGGGTAGAACACAATGCGCAACAGTTGCGGGACGATGATCATTCGGTACGCCTGGAAGGCGCTCATCCCCAAGGAGCGGGCGGCGCGCATTTGCGTACTGGGCACGGCCTTGAGGCCGCCGCGAAAGTTTTCCGCCAGGTAGCCGGCGTTGTTGAAGGTGATCCCGGCCAGCAAGGCCAGCCAGGAACTGACGTGCAGTCCGAGGGAGCCGAGGCCGAAGTAGAGGATGTAGATCTGGAACAGCGAGGGCGTGTTGCGGGCGATGGACACCCAGCCATTGCCCACGCCCCGCAGCAAGCGATTCGGGGCCTGGCGCATCACCGTCAGCACCAGGGCGATCAGCACACCGAAAATCATCGACAGCGCGGCGGTCTCGAACGTCACCCAGGCCCCGGCGAGCATGTCGGGCAGGGCGCGCAAGGCCGGGCGCCATTGGAAGCTGTAGTCAAACATGAGTCGGGCTCCCCGTGCGGGCGGTGGGTTGCAGCCATGCCGGCGGCTGGCCGCGGGTCGAGGCGGTGCAGGCGGCCTCGACGCATTCGGCGAGGGCGGCAAAGTGCACCCCACGCCCGACCAGGCCGGGTGCGTAGTGGGCGTATTTACCGGAGTTGGTCATCAGCGTGGTGGCGTGGGGCGGAATCACCGGTTCGCCCAACATGCACCAGCAGGTGTCGGTCACCAGCACCGCGCCGAAGGTCTCGATGGCGGCCAGGTACCCGGCTTTGCGGGCCTGCTCCAGCACTGTCCGGCCGCAGGTGATCGCCAGCACCACATACGGATGCTTGACCCGGCCCGTGCACAAGGTCGCGAGGGCAGCGAATTCGCTGAGGGAGAAATGCGGGTTACCCAGGGACACCACGTCCACCCAGTTGTCCCGGGCGCTGTTGAGCTCGCGCCAACTGGCAAGCAGGCCGGCGGCATCGACGCTTTCCTGCGGCAAGGTGACGTCGTTCTCCAGGACATCGGCAGGGTCGAGGGCTTCCGGCGTTACCCCGGCGATGTGGAACAACGGCGCGGCGCTGGTGGTGGCGAACGCGGCGCCGAAGGCCTTGAGGTCGTCCAGGGTGGGGGCGGCGTGTTCCAGCCCACGTATCAGCGGGATGCGCCGGCCCGCCAGGCTGCCGATGTGATAGCCCAGCAGCGGGTAGAAACTGTCGTCCACGTGGCCCAGCGCCGGTACGTCGACGATCAGTTGGGCCTTGCGCCGGTCGTCGAGGTGGCAGCCGGTCAACGGTGCCCGCCCGCACAGGGCGATGCAGATATCGAGGAAGTCCGGGTACTTCTGCGTGCGCGCCCCCAGCACGCTGTTGGCGTAGACCACCGCGTTGGATTCGGCCCAGACGATTTGTTCGCCGGCCTTTGGCGCGGTGTCCAGCAGGTAGGGGGCGCAGGTGAAACTCAGTTGCGCGCCCATCGCCATGTAGGCATCGCCCAAGGCACTGGCCGGTTCGCCCAGGGCCGGATCGACGCCCAGTTCCCGCCAGCGTCGCTGGTCCACGGAAATGGAATTGAGGGTGGTGGGGACGCGAACCTTCGCCCCCCACTGCACCAGTTGTTCGGCAAAGCGCAGGCTGGCCGGGCCGGTGTAGATGCAGCCGTCGATATGGGCCTGGGTCACGTCCAGCAGTTGCGTGGCGCCCTGGATCTGCGCCATGCGCAGCACGATTTGCATCGCCACTTGGGCAGCCTTGCCGTGAGCGCCGTCGAGCAACGCCCGGTCCTGTTCGCTCAATTCCAGGGTTGAGGATGTGGGCGGCTGCGGCGCTGGGTCAGAACCTTGCCAGCCGTCGTTTGGCGGCCGGCCAGACAGTGTCAGGATGTCGCCTTCCAGGCGCACGAAACCCTGGCCGCGCAGTCCATTGAAGGCCTCATGCCCCACGCACACCACCGGCAGCGAGCGTTGGAAAATCACCTGCGCCACCAGCACGCCCAGGGTCAGGATTTCATCGGCTTCGGCGAGCACCAGGGCCGCGGGCGCGTGGCCGTTGCTGATCAGCTCCATCAAGACGCTGCTGCCGGTGCAGGAACCGCGTCCGCTGGGGATCGCCAGCACGCGCCCGGCCAGGCGCTGGCCACTCAAGGGATGGTGGCGGTCGATGACCTCGCCGCTGGCTGGATCGACCCCGCCCCAGAAACTCAGCCCCACGTCGGCGAACAGCAGGGCGCCCTGGGCGGCACCCTCCACCAGGCTGCGGCCTTTCACACGGACAGGCGTGCTTGGCATGCGCCGATCCTCAGTAATAGACCTGGGGAACGGTCAGGTTGGCCGGCGGAATGTCAGTGCCGACCCATTTGACGAACAGTTCCTTGTAGCGACCCGTGCGCACCTGCTGGTTGACGAACAGGTTGAGGTAGTTGAGCAGGCCGTATTCGCTGCGCTTGGCGCCGAGGGACACGTAGTCGATGACGTAGGGCGCGTCACCGGCAATCTTCAGGCCCTTGTACTTGCCCGACTTGATGGTCGCGGCGGCCACGGTGTTGGTCACCACGGTGGCGTCGATGTGCCCCTGGGCGACTGCCAGCAAGGTGTCGTTCTGCGACTGGTAGGCGCGGAAGCTGCCGCTGCCCCAACTTTTCTGGTCCTTCTCCAGGGCGATGGCTTCGTAGGTGCTGCTGGTGTTGCCCAGGGCCTTGCCCTTGAGGTCGGCGTAGCTGGTGATGCCGGTGTTGTCGCGGGTCAGCACGACCATCTGGAAGGCGAAGTAGGGCACGGTCAGGCCCACGGTCTTGGCCCGCTCCAAGGTGTCGGAGGTGGAGGCGACGATGACATCGGCGCGGCCCGACAGCAGCGCGGGGATTCGGTCGGAGAATGGGGTTTCCACCACTTCGGCATCTACACCGAGAACCTTCGCCAGATCGTTGCAATAGTCCACGTCGAATCCCGCCGGCTTGTTGCTTTCATCGCGAAAGCCCATGGGTGGGAAGTCCAGGGTCACGGCGCAACGCAGCTTGCCGGAGCCGATGATGTCATCGAGCTTGTCGGCGTGGGCGGGGGCGATGAAAAGCGGGGTGAGGACAACGCTGAGGGCTACGGCCAATGCAGGGTTTTTCATAAATGCCTCGCTGTCGAATAAATGCGGTGAGATATCGTATTGAGGATTTCGTATACGATATTAGATAAGCAATCGGCGTGCCCGTTTCTGGTTGAGGCGCAGTAATGTCACTGGAGGGCTGATCTAGAGGCTTTCATGCCGGGCGTTAACAAGCTGGGCGAGGAGGCGGTGCTGGGGCGGGGTGTTACAGATGGGAGCAATCACGGGGCTCGACGCCCCATCAGGGAACAAGAATCAGCGCTGATTTTCGCGATACTGGCTCGGCGAAAGGCTGGTCAGGGCCCGAAACTGGCGGCTGAAGGCGCTGTGGTCGGTGTAACCGCAGCGCAGGGCGATCTCGGTGATCGGCAAGTCTTTGTCGAGTAACAGCCGCGAGGCTTCTTCCAACCGTGCCTTGTGAATCATCTGCCGCGGCGTGAGCTGGAAGATGCGTTTGCAGTGCCGCTCCAGTTGCGCCACCGACAATTCGGCAATGGCGGTCAGCTCGGCAAGGCTGATGGGGCGGGCGAAGTGCTGCTTGATATGGGCATCCACCGCCGCCAGTTTGTGGAACGCCGGATGGCTCGATTGCGGCAGTTGCAGGTCGCGGGAAATGCCGGCCAGGCCGACGACCTGGCCGTTTGGATCGTGCAGGGCGAGCTTGTGGGTCAGGCACCAGACGGGCTGGTTGCCGTAATACAAATGCAGTTCGAGCTGGTCGGCCAACTCCCGCCCGCTGGCCAGCACCCGGCGGTCCTGTTCGGTGTACAGCGGGCCGAAGCGCTCGGGGAATACCTGTTCGGCGGTGAGGCCGAGCAGGTCGCCGCTGTGTTTGAAACCGCAGCGGCGGGCCAGGGTCTGGTTGACGAAGGCGTAGCGGGCCTGTTTGTCCTTGATGAAAAACACCACGTCCGCGAGGGTGTCCAGCAGAGGAGCGATGGGTTGCAGGCTGCGCAGCAGGGTGTCGAGGTCGCAGGGGGCGAAGGCGGTGAGCGAGGGGTACATGGCCGGCGTCGTCTTTTTTGTGGGAGCTATGGCGCAGTGTCAGTCGAAAATGTAGTGCCTGTCACGCCGCCATCGCGAGCAGGCTCGCTCCCACAGGGAAGTTGTTTTCGGGTTCAGGTGGGTGGGGTTTCTTCCAGGTTCAGCAAGGTTTCGATTCGCGCCGGGCTGAAGGGTGGGCGGGGTGTGGGCGGTGTCCAGCCGAACAGGTGTTCCAGGACAGCGCCGCACACTCGGCCCTGGCAGGCACCCATGCCGCAGCGGCTTGCCAGTTTTGCTTCGCGCCAGTTTTCATGGCCGACCAGTTCGCCGTACGGTACGTCTTCGCAGCGGCAGACCAGGGTATCGTTGCGGGCCAGGGTCTTGAGCCGTGGATCGAGGGCGAAGGCCTTGCTCAATGCCCCGGCGAAACTCTGCCAGCGTGCGCGGCGCGGCCACAGCTGCTGGGCGGCTGCGCTATTGCCAACCGCGGCGTGGCCGGCGATGGCGCCTTCCACCAGCGCCAGTTCGCTGCCGCCAAAACCGGTGCATTCCCCGGCGGCGTAATGTTCATGGCGAGTGGTCGCTTGCCAGGCGTCAACCGCCAGCGCCTGGTCTTCAACCGCGCAGCCCAGGGCCTGGCCTAATTGAGTATTGGGAATCAGCCCAAAGCCGCAGGCGAGCCGGTCGCAGGCCAATTCAATCGTCTTGCCTTGCTGATGCAGTCGCACACCCTCCAGCCGTTCCCGACCGAGCGCTTCCACCACATGGGTGTCGGTGCGGTAGTGCTGGTCGAACAGACTGAACGATTGGAAAAATTTGCCTGGCCAACGTGGCAGTTGCGCGGCGAAACCGACGACAGCGGTGCGGCTGGCCTGCTCGGCGATGCGCAGCACACGTGCACCTTGATGCTTCGCGGTGGCGGCGCCGGCCAACAGCAAGGGGCCGCTGCCGGCGATGACCAGCCGTTCGCCACGCACCGGCAAGCCACCTTTGATCAGCGCCTGCAAGCCGCCAGCACCGGTCACGCCGGGGAGTGTCCAGCCGGGAAACGGCAGCAACAACTCACGGGCACCGGTGCAGAGAATCAAGCGCTCGTAGCTGATCTGCCAGCCGCGCTCGGCATCTTCCACCAGCAAGGTTTTATCCGCCGCGCAGGCGATCACGCGGGTGCCGGCATGGCAGCGCACGTTGGCGCAGCTTTGCAGTTGCTCGCGCAGGCGTCGGGCGGCGCTGGGCAGGTTGGCCTGGGGCCCGTCGCGCCAGATCTGCCCACCGGGCAGCGGGTTGTCGTCCAGCAGCACGATGCGCGCGCCGCTGCTGGCTGCGGCGAGGGCGGCGGCCATGCCAGCGGGGCCGGCGCCGATGATCAGCAGGTCGGTGGTTTCGTTCATGGTCGGGTCTGCACCTGCATGCCGTCGTGGCATAGGGTCTGGCAGGCCAGGCGTCGACGGCCGTCGATCAGCACCCGGCACTCCTGGCAGATACCCATGCCGCACAACGGCGCACGGCGCTGGCCGCTGACCGAGGTGCGACTGCAACCATCCGCGCCCAACGCCAATGCCGCCGCGACGCTGGTGCCGTTGGCGACGGACAGCGGGCGGCCGTCCAAAAACAAGTCAGGCATGGGCCGGTTCTCCCAAGAAACGCTGCGGCAGGTAAGGCTGCGCGGCCAGTGGTGGGGTTTCGTCGAACAGCTGTGCGACGAGCAGGTCGGCCGTTGCCGGCGCCGTTGTGACGCCCAGTCCTTCGTGACCCACCGCCAGCCACAGCCCTTGGCGCTGTGGATGTTGGCCCACCAGGGGCAAGCCGTCGGGACTCGCTGCGCGAAAACCGGTCCAGGCCCTGATGCCGTTCAGATGCGCCAGCCCCGGCAGATAATCGACGGCGCGCTTGAGCATCTTCGCCAGCATCCAGCCTTCCACCTGCGGGTCAAGCGTGCCGAACTGCCGCGAGGCGCCGATGAACAATTGTCCGGTCGGGCGTGGCTGGATATTGCACGCCACCGACGGCCCGCTGGCGTTATGGGCGCTGGTTACATAACCCAGTTCCACCAGGGTGTGGGTGACGGTAGTGGGGTAGCGGTCGGTGATCAGCAAGTGGCCCTTCTTCGGCACGATCGGCAGTTCCGGGCATAATTCAGTGGCCTGGATGCCATTGGCGAGAATCACCGCTTCGGCGCTCAACCAGCGACCGTCGTCGAGGCGCACGCGATGACCGTCGACTTCGCTGACCTGCGCCCGTTGCTGGCGAATGTTCGGCGCGTCCAGCATCCAGCGCGCGGCCGCCGGGGCGTAGAGGATGCCGTCGCCCTTGATCAGCAGCCCACCTTCCAGCCCCGGACGCAGCTCGGGTTCACGCTGATGCAGCGCGGCGTGGCCGATCAGTTCGCAGGCTTCGCCATGGGCCAGCAGGTTCAGGTATTTGCTATGGGCCACCGCCATTTCTTCGGCATTGGCTGCCAGCCACAAGGTGCCGTTGTTGCGCCAGGCGCAGCCGTCGGGCAGGGCTGGGGCCAGTTCGCGCCAGCGTTGCAGGGAATATTGACTGAGGGCCAGTTCCGCCGGGTTGTCATCGAGCACCAGCAGGTGCCCCATGCCGGCCGCCGTGGCGCCGTGCCAACCGGCGTCCAGCACCAACACGTTGACGTTGCGTCGGGCCAATGCCTGGGCACAGGCTGCACCGATGATGCCCGCGCCGATGATGATCACGTCGGCGACATGGCCCTCGCTCACGGACGAATGCCCCAGGCGAACGGGTCATCCGCTTCGATGATCAGTGTGGTTTCGGCGCTGATGTAGGCGCGACCGCGAATGGTCGGCACGATGCGCTCGCCAGAGTGCTCATAGGAACCCTCGAACTCGCTGCCAATGACACTGGCCTGGCGCCAGATCTGGCCGGGTTGCAGTTTTCCATCGGCGGCCAGGCACGCCAGTTTGGCGCTGGTGCCGGTGCCGCAAGGGGAGCGGTCATAGGCCTTGCCCGGGCAGAGGACGAAGTTGCGGCTGTCGGCTTGCGGGTCGTCGGCAAACAGTTCGATATGGTCGATCAGGCCGCCGTCCTCGCCGCGAAAACCCTGCTGCTCCAAGGCTTGCTGCACGGCGTAGGTGTAGGCGGTCAACGCGTCGAGGTTATCGCCGGCCACGCGCTGACCATGTTCGGCGATCAGGAAAAACCAGTTGCCGCCCCAGGCCACGTCGCCCACCACCTGGCCGATGCCGGGCACTTCCAGGGTCAGGGCCTTGCGGTAACGGTAGGCCGGCACGTTGCGCACGCTGACCGAGCGGTCTTCGTGCAAGGTTGCCTGTACCGTGCCCACTGGGGTTTCGATGCTGTGCACGCCGGGGCCGATCCTGCCCAGGTGGGCCAGTGACGCCACCAGGCCGATGGTGCCGTGGCCGCACATGCCCAGGTAGCCGCTGTTATTGAAAAAGATCACGCCGGCACAGGCGCTCGGGTCCACCGGCTCACAGAGCAGCGCCCCCACCAGCACATCGCTGCCCCTCGGTTCGAGCACGCAGGCCGTGCGCCAGGCGTCGTGTTCCGTGGCCAGGCGTTGCTTGCGCTCGGCCATGCTGCCCTGGCCCAGGTCAGGAAAACCGTCGGTGACCAGTCGGGTCGGTTCGCCGCCGGTATGGGAATCGATCACGGTGATGCGTTTCATGGGAGGGCCACGTCCGTTCAGATGAGTGACGGCAAGCGTGGCCCGCGCCGGGGGGCGACGGCTTGATGGTTTTACCTGTCGCCGATGACGAAATCGGCACAGTGCCGATCCATCAATGGCTGGAAGGCAGGAACTTGAACAACGTCTCGCAGACCCCGGCGATGTGTTCGTCCAGCAGCTTCACCGCGTGCTCGACATCACCGGCGCGGCAGGCCTTGATGATTTCCCGGTGCTCGTGATCGGCGCGTTCCTTGCCCGCCGAAAGGCTCATTTGCATGCGCAAGTAGCGCTCCAGCTTGTCGTGCACCGAGCGGATCAGACTAACCATGAAGGGCCGTTGCGCCGGTTCGTAGAGGCAGGCATGCAGTTGCCAGTTCAGCTCGGCCCAGCGCCCGACGTCGTCTTCACCGACGAACTCCCGGCAGATGCTTTCGGCGCGGGCGAAGGTGGCTTCGGTCATGTTGGGAATCGCCAGGCGCAGCACTTTGTCTTCCAGCAGCATCCGCACTTCGAACATCTGCGCCAGCTCCGCCTCGGAAATGCGCGTCACCATCGCCCCACGATTGCGCTGGAACATCACCAGGCCCTCGGCCTCCAGGCGCTTGAGGGCTTCGCGCACGGGGATCTTGCTGACGTTGAACTGCCGGGCGATGTCATCCTGGCGAATGGGCTCGTCCTCGGCAAAGTGCCCGGCCACGATGGCATCGCGCAGGTGGCGGGTGATGATTTCCGAGGTGGAAGGGGTGTTGCCCAGGTCAGGCAGGTTGAACTTGGATAAAGTCACGGCGGCGGGTCGTTCGGCTTAGGTGGGGATATGGTATACGACTTTGTCGAGCGCGGTGTCGAGCTGTCCCAGGCTTCCTCCAATCCTTCAGCCAGACCCCTGTGGCGAGGGAGCAAGCTCCCTCGCCACAGGTTGGTGTGCTCAGCCGTGGGATAGCTGGCTCACATAAGCTTGAGTCCGGACGATGCGCCATCCGGTGATAGACGCCCCCGCCAGCAGCGCCAGGCCGAACACGATCAACGCCACATCAGCGCCGAAATGATCGGCCAGCAACCCGGTCACCACCACCGGGATGCTGAACCCGACATAGGCGAACAGGAAGAACCCGGCGCTGACCCGGGCCTTTTCCGTGCCGGCCATGGCCGTGATGGCTGACAACCCGCCCAGGTACAGGAAACCGTAGCAGGCGCTGCTGGCGCCCAGTGCTCCGAGCAACACGGCGAGCAGGGAGCCGGCGCTCGCGCCCCAGGCCAGCAACGCATAGCTCGCGGGCAGGATCAGCAGACCCAAGCCCGTCGCCCTGGCCGGTTGCATGCGCCGAACCCAGGGCTGGAAGAGCAAGCCGCAACTGATGACCGTGAAGGTCGACAGGCCAGACCAACGCTGCAAATCATGGGTCGCCAGCACCGACGGCAATATGGCGATGACCAGGCCCGAGGTCGCCCAGGCCAGCAGCATGGAAAAACTGTAGGGCAGGCTGCCGGCGGGAAACAACGGCAGGCGCAGCAGCGGAGCGTCTTTGATTTTCAACGCCGGGTCCGGTAGCCGCCAGACCACGACGATCGCCATGGCAGCCAACATCAGCTGCAACCAGAAGCTGCCAGGCGTGTCGCTGTGATGGACGAACAGGAACAGACTGGTCAACGCCGCGCCCAGGCCAAAGCCCAGGGAAGTGCTGGCGGTGACCCGGTTGGCTGGCGAGCGGGGATCGCGGGTTGCCATTAGCTCGGCCATATAGGCGGTTGATGTGGCCGAGGCCAGCCCTGTGCCGACCCCCATCATCAGGCGCGCCACGCCCAGCGCTTCCAGGCTCGGCCAGAGCAGTGTCACCAGCGTCGCCAGCATCGACAGCCCGAGGGCGACCAGGATCAACGGTTTGCGTCCCACCCGGTCGGCCAGCCCGCCAAACGCCAGCAGAACCGGTAGTACGCCCAGCACATAACCGGAAAACGCCACCGCCGTGGCGCCGGCCCCGTAGCCTGACAACTGCGCGTAGGTGGTGTACAGCGGTGCCTGCAGGTTGACCGCAAGGGTGATCAGGCAAAGGCCGAAAGCCAGCCCCCAGGAATGTCGATGCGATGGGTTCAAGGGTGTTCCTTAAAGGGTGTGCATGAAGTCCCGGGGACTATCTCTGCCGGGCACCGCGCAAACAAGGAACAGGTCCAGGCCATTTGTGCTTAACTGTTCGCTAAAAATTCGAGAACACTTAGCCAAGAGTGCAGCCGTGGACCTGAAGATCGATCGCAACGTTGCCGAACCCGTGATCCGGCAGCTCGTGACGCACCTCATGGGCTGGATCAACGCCCATGGCATCCGCCCCGGCGCGCGCATGCCATCCATTCGCCAACTGGCCCGGGAAAACGGCCTGAGCCAGTCGAGCGTGATCAAGGCCTATGACCAACTGGTCGCCAACGGGGTGCTGGAGTCTCGACATGGCGCGGGTTTTTTTGTCGCGCAGCAGTTGGTCCGACCCGTGGAGCCGGAGCCCGAAACGGATAACGCGCGGTGGCGGTTGTTCGACAATGAATCGACGCAGCTCAAGCTCGGTTGCGGCTGGCTGCCCGACGCCTGGCGCGACGACACCGACCTGGGCCAGGCGATCCGCCAAGTGGTGCGCAGCGACAACCACGCGTTGTTCAACTACAGCACCCCGTTGGGCTCGCCTCATCTGCGCCTGCACATTCAAAAGCGCCTGGGCCTGATCGATATTCACGTCGACCCGGGGCAAATCATTACCACCCAAGGTGCCAGCCAGGGCCTCGACCTGCTGGTACGAACCTTGCTCAAGCCCGGTGACCTGGTGCTGGTGGAAAGCCCCGGCTACTACAACCTGTTCAATCTGCTGAAGCTGCATGGGGTCAAGACCGTGGCGGTGCCGAGAACCGCGCAAGGCCCGGACATCGCCCGCCTGGAACAGCTTCTCGGCGAGCATAAGCCTTCGTATTTCTTCATCAACAGCATGTATCAGAACCCCACCGGCACCAGCCTGGCGCCGAGCGTGGCCTATCGTCTGCTGCAACTGGCAACGGCCCATGACTTTCGCCTCATCGAGGACGACATCTACGCCGATTTCCAGAACGGTCCGACCTCACGCCTGGCCTCCCTGGATGCCCTGGACCGGGTGATCTACCTGGCGAGTTTTTCCAAGACGCTGTCCAGTTCGCTGCGCGTCGGCTACGTGGTCGCCCATCCCGAGATCATCCAGCGCCTGGCCGAAGTCAAGATGATTACCGGCATCGGTTGTTCGCTGCTGGCTGAAAACGTGGTGGCGACGTTGCTGGCCAACGGTGCCTATCGCAAGCTGATCCAGCGCTTGCGCCAGCGCCTGAACAAGCAGATGGCGAGCACGCTGCGCCAATTGGACCCGGCCCAATGGGAGGTATTTGCCGAGCCGATGGGGGGCTTGTTCGTCTGGGCCAGGCCTCGGTGCCTGGCGGCACAACGGGTGCAGCAGATGGCCCGAGAGCTGCAGATCCAACTGTCCCAAGGCTCGACGTTCCTGCCCCAGGGCGAGGCGTGCGACTGGTTGCGGTTGAACGTGGCTTATACCCAGGATCATCGTGCGCAGGTGTTCTTCCAGCGGGTGGAGCAGGAGTCGATTGCGGCGGGCCAATAGGGTATGGGGGATTGTTCTGGCGCCATCGCGAGCAAGCTTTGCTCCCACAGGGGAGGGCCGGGGCCAGTCACAAGACTTGTACCCACTGAAGATCTCTGTGGGAGCAAAGCTTGCTCGCGATAGCGGACTAAACGGTCACAAAAAAATCACAGTGTTAATGGGAATAAATATCAAACAGGAATGAGTTGTTGTATCTTTCGCGACACATTCTTGTCAGCCTCCAGATGTGGTGGCTTTTTTCCATTAGGATTGTGCATCGATGCGTCGGATTCTCGTTTCACTGTGTGTGCTCCAGGCTTACTCCGTTTCCACCTGGGCAGAAGAGCCAATCCCTGCCACCCCGTCGACCCTTGAGCTGCAAGCCACGGACATCGTCGGTAACGCCGACTATGAATCAGCACAAGGCCCGGTGAAGGGCTATCACGCCACCCGTTCGGCCAGCGCCACCCGTACCGACACGGCGATCCATGAAACCCCGCAATCCATTTCCGTGGTGTCTCGCGACGTTGTCGAAGACCTCGGCGCCACGCGCCTGCAGGACGCCCTCGATTACGCTGGCGGGGTCGGCCGGGGCAACAACTTCGGCGGCCAGGGCCTGACCACCTTCACCGTACGCGGCTTCACCACTGGGGAGTTCTACCGCAACGGCTTCCCGATCAACCGTGGCTACCCGAACATGCCGGACGCCAACACCATCGAGCGGCTGGAAGTCCTGCGCGGCCCGGCCACCATGCTCTATGGCCGTGGCGACCCGGGCGGCACCTTCAACGTGGTGTCCAAGCAGCCGTTGGCCGAGCGTACGGTGACCCTGGGCAGCCAGGTCAGCGACCAGGGGATGCGTCGCGGTACGCTGGACGCCTCCGGTCCGTTGGATGAAGAAGGGCGCCTGGCTTATCGCCTGAACGTGATCGGCGAGGGCGGCGACACGTTCCGCGACCACGTCGAGACCGAGCGCTACGGCATCGCGCCGGTGGTGAGCTGGCAGGTCAACGACACCACGCGCCTGACCTTCGAAGGCGATTTCATGCGCAACAATGCGCCGCTGGACCGTGGCGTGACCCATTACGCCGGCCAGCGCGGCACCGCGTCGCGCGATACGTTCTTTGGCGAAAAAGACGCCGGCAAGTTGCATAACGACAACAACATGCTGCAGGTGCGTTTCGAGCACATGCTCAACGACGACTGGACCCTGGCCGGCGGTACCCAGTGGCTCGACGGCACCTTGCAGGGCAATGCCATCGAAGGCAATGGCATCGCCGCCGATGGGCGTACCCTGGGTCGCAACTTCAACTACCGCAAATTGGAATGGACCGACCGCGACACTCAGCTCAACCTCACCGGGCATTTTTCCACTGGCGGGTTCGAGCACACGTTGCTGACGGGTATCGAGTATGAAGACTACGACTACCAGTCCATTATCCAGCGCTCCTCCGGCGCTGTCGGGGCCTACCCGATCGATATCTTCGACCCGGTGTATGGCCAGCCACGCCCGGCGTTGACGCGCACGCCCACAAATGACCAGGAAAATCTGAAGACGTTTGGTGTATTCGTCCAGGATCAGGTGGCGCTGACTGAGCGCTTGAAGTTGTTGGCCGGGGCGCGTTTTGAGCGGTTCGAGCATGAGTACGAGAGTTTTGTCCCCCAGAACCCGCCCGGTAGCCGGAACTGGAACGTCACCGACAGCGCCGTCACCCCGCGCCTGGGTGTGATCTACGACTTGACCGACACCGTGGCTGTCTACGCCAACACTGCCCGATCGTTCAAACCCAACAGCGGTGCCAGTCGCGAAGGTGGCGGGTTCAAGCCGGAAGAGGGCAAGTCCTACGAAATGGGCGTCAAGTGGGAAGCGCTGGATCGCCAGTTGAGCGTCGATGCGGCGGTTTACCAGATCGAAAAACGTAACGTGCTCACCACTGACCCGGTGGACTCCACCTTCAGCGTGGCCGCCGGCGAAGTGCGCAGCCGTGGTTTCGACCTGAACGTGGCGGGCAATTTGACGCCGGAGTGGCGCGTGATCGGTGGTTACGCCTATGTGGATGCCGAAGTGACCAAGGACATCAATATCCCGTCCGGCACTCGCTTGCTCAACGTGCCCAAGAACACCTTCAGCCTGTTGAACGTCTACGAGTTCCAGGATGGTGGTCTTAAGGGCCTTGGCCTGGGAGTGGGTGCCAAGTACGTTGATGAACGGGCCGGCCAGACTGCGGCGAATGCGTTCTCCATGGACAGCTACACCGTTGTGGACCTGCTCGGCTACTACAAGGTCAACGAGCGGATCCGCCTCAACCTGGACCTGAAGAACCTGTTCGACGCCGACTACGAAGAAGGCGCTTTCGGTAACGTCTATGCCTACCCAGGCGCACCGCGGACCGTGCAGGCTGGCATCTCCTACACGCTCTGAATCCAATGCGTCATGAAAACCCCGAAGGTCCTGCCTTCGGGGGTTTTCTTTTTACCACTTGCCTCTTTACCACTTGCCTGTGCTCATCCCGCCGTCCACCGGCAGTATCGCACCAGTCGTGAAATCGGCGCCCGCCAGGTACAACACGGCCTCGGCAATTTCCTCGACGGTGCCCACGCGACCGGCCGGGGCCAGGTTGTCGAGGAATTCGCGGTGCGCCGGGTCGTGCATGGGCGTGTCGATGATGCCGGGGGCGATGGCATTGACCTTGATGTTGTGAGGCGACAGTTCCAGGGCCAGGGCGCGGGTCATCTGGTTGACGCCGCCCTTGATCAACACCGGCAGAGCGGCCGGCACCTGGATGTTCGGTTGCAGGGCCACGGCGGCTGAAATGTTGATGATGAAGCCTTGCTGGCGCCCGATCATGTGCGCGGCAGCAGCCTGGCTGGCGTAGACCAGCCCCTTGAGGTTGGTGTCCAGCAGCGCGTCCAGGTCCTGGGGGCTGTATTCGACGAAGGGTTTTGGCAGGAAGAAACCTGCGTTGTTCACCAGCCCGTCAACGGCGCCAAACGCCGCGACGGCTTGGCTGATGAGGGCGGTTGAAGTGGCCGGGTCAGCGATGTCGCCGGCCACGCCGATGAAACCCGCCGGGTGGCCGAGCTCGGCGGCGGCAGTGTCCAGGCCGGAAGGGGAGCGGGCATTGCCCACCACGTTATACCCCCGGGCCAGGAACGCCTTGACCAAACCCAGGCCGATCCCGCTGGAAGCGCCGGTGATGATGACGGTTTTGTTGAGGCTCATGATTGACTCCTGATCACATTGAGTTGAACCGATGCGCCGGTGTGGCGTTGGTTGAACTCAGGGTATTGGTGCGCCAGGGTTTGATAAATAAGGCTTCTGGTACTTGAGTTGATACGTCATGTAATCAATGGCCGGAGCCACACATACTCCTGTGGGAGCGAGCTTGCTCGCGATGGCGTCAGGCCAGTCGGTATTGATGGTGACTGACACACCGTCATCGCGAGCAAGCTCGCTCCCACAGGGGATTGGTGGTGGATGTGGGGGCTTGCTGTCAGCCGGGATTGGCAGGCAGAAAAAAGCCCGGTCAGTTGGACCGGGCTCGAAAGGGCAGAGCGTTATTCCTTCGGAAGACTTCGATACTGCGTCGTCGTCATCCCCGCGTACCCCCAGTTATCGGTGTCGACTTCCTCGATCACGATATGGGTCAAGTGCGGGTCCTTGCCCAATACGCGCTGGAGGGTTTCGGTGATTTCGGAAATCACCTGGGCTTTCTGTTCCCGGGTGACGCCGTCTCGGGTAATTCGCACATTGACGAAAGGCATGTTGCACTCCTGCTGCTGAGAAAGTGCGCAGGAAGAATCCCACGCCGTTGAGGGCCCACTGTATTTATATGCCGCAGACTGATAAACAGGCCTTTGGAAACTTCAGTTGATACGCGGTGTAATGAATCATGAAGCGTCATTTCGAAGACCTGCAGTTGGGCAGCATAGAACTGTTCTGCCTGGCGGCGGAGGCGGGTAGCTTCACAGCGGCGGCGCAGTTGGCGGGGGTTACCCCGGCGGCGGTGAGTCGCTCGATCTTTCGCCTGGAAGAGCGCCTGGGCTCACGGCTTTTCGTGCGCACCACCCGCAGCATTCGCCTGACGGAGGCCGGCAAGACCTATTTCGAGCAATGCCGCCAGGCGTTGACGCAACTGGTCGAGGCACAACAGGAAATGATGGGCGCGCAATCGGTGCCGTCCGGGCAACTGCGCATCAGCCTGCCCACCACCTACGGTCATCACCGCATCCTGCCCTTGCTGCCGGCCTTCCGGGCGCTGTACCCGCAAGTCAGCGTGGACTTACACTTGAGCAATCGAAACATCGATTTCGTCGCCGAAGGTTATGACCTCGCCATCCGGGTGCGGGCCCAACCCGACTCGTCGATGATCGCCCGGCTGCTGGAAGACGCAAAACTGGTGGTGGTCGCGTCCCCGGATTACTTGCGCAAGGTCGGCACGCCGCAGGTCCTCGAAGACCTGGACGAGCACGAATGCATCCAGTTCGAATTGCCCAGCAGCGGGCGACGGATTTCCTGGTTGTTCAATGTCGAAGGCAAGGAAAAGGAGGTGTTCGGCGAAGGGGGTTACTGTTGTTCGGACGATGTGCTTGGTGGCGTGACACTGGCCAAGCATGGTGCCGGTTTGTTCCAGACTTACAAATTCATCGTCGAACAGGAGCTCGCCAACGGGCAGTTGGTGGAGGTGCTTGCGCCTTTCGCGGGTCGCTCACGTCCGTTTACCTTGCTCTATCCTCACGGCCGCTACGTACCGCAGCGGGTGCGCGCTTTTGTGGATTTTTTGCTGCAGTACCGAGAGCAGTGGGCCGCGGATTGAGGGGAAAAAACTACCGGTGAGGGGAGCAAACCGTCATGTGATTTTTAAGGCTGAAAATACATATCGATCGTTCCCACGCTCCTGCGTGGGAATGTCGCCAGGGACGCTCCGCGTTCCGCTTCTGGAGTGTGACGCAGAGCGTCACGGGATGCATTCCCACGCAGAGCGTGGGAACGATCAAAAACAGATATCTCGTGGACCCGGTCAACCCGCTATCAGAACCGAAACGCCTGACGACCGATCAGCAGCCACTTGCCATTCTTCTGCTTCTGCCAGATCTGGAAGTTCTCGATTTCCGTTGGCACAACCTCAGTGCCCTTGAGCGCCTGGGCCGAGAAGTGGTTGCGCACCAGGGCCACATCACCGGACAAGGTGATTTTCTGGTTCTGCATTTCCAGGGTCTTGAACGCACTCTTGCCCGTTTCAATGTCGGCGATGAAGGCTTTCTTGTCCTGGATGTTGCCGCTGGAGTGGCCGTAGGTCAGGTTTTCGGCAGCCAGTGCCTGGAGTTGTGGGATGTCTTTGTGCAGCATGGCTTGGGTCAGGTGGTCGACGGCCTGGGCCACTTCCTGCTCGGCCGATGAAGTGGCTGCCGCTGCGTAGCCGCTGAACAGGCACAAGAAGCTGATGACCAATGTGGCTTTTTTCATGGGGATTTCCTTATTTTTGTAGGTATCGGAAGCGCGAGCGATTATTGGCTCGTCGGTCATCGTACAACTTGTTTTGAGATGGGGGAACAGCTGAGCGAGTGTGCGTTGCGTTTTCGATAAAAAAGATTGCGATCAGGTTCCTTGGGCATGCTCAGCCGTTATCATCTCGCTGGTTGTACGCCGCTCCTGCGCGGACGAACTCGCAACAGAAGGAATCAGGATGTCCTCGACACTTTCAGACCACTATCGCGGATGCTTACTGGGCTTGGCATGTGGTGACGCCGTTGGCACTACTGTTGAATTCCAGCCACGCAATACCTTTACCCCTGTGACCGACATGGTCGGTGGCGGCCCCTTCAGTCTCAAGCCTGGCCAATGGACCGATGACACATCGATGGCTTTGTGTCTGGCTGAGAGCCTGTTGCAAAAGCGTGGTTTTGATGCGGCTGATCAAATGGGCCGATACCTCAATTGGTGGCATTGGGGTTATCTGAGTTCCACTGGTGATTGCTTTGACATTGGTATGACCGTTCGCGGTGCACTGGAACGCTATCAGTCCCATGGCGACCCATTCGCGGGGGATACCGCTGCTGATACGGCTGGCAATGGCTCGCTTATGCGACTGGCACCGGTCGTGCTGTTCTTTTATCCGGATCGCGAACGCATCCGCGATTTTGCGGCTCTGAGTTCACGCACAACCCATGGGGCAACAGAGGCGGTGGAGTGTTGCCAGGTGTTGGCCGATGTCATTGCCAACGCATTGACCGGTGCTTCAAAGGCGGATGTGTTGCGTGTGGCGTCCGAGCAACTGACCGAGGCCAAAGTGATAGCGCTCGCCCAAGGGGCCTATCAGGGAAAAGGTCGTAGTGATGTGTCAGGCACTGGTTATTCGGTGGCTTCCTTGGAAGCAGCGCTGTGGTGCTTTCATCAGACGGACAGTTTCACCGATGCGGTGCTGGCCGCGACGAACCTGGGCGACGATGCTGACACCACCGCTGCCATTGTCGGTCAGGTGGCGGGGGCATTTTATGGCGTGCAGGCTATTCCCTCCGATTGGTTGCAGAAATTGTGGATGCGACAGGAGATTGAAGCCATGGCGGATGCGCTTCACTTGCAGGTCTGAGCCGCTTTTCAAGTAGTGATTTACCGTTCACCACTACCCTGTGAGTTCAATCGGTCTATGAGGAACCGCAGGAAAATATCGGGCAAGGTGCCATTTGATAACGCAACAAGTTGTAGCCGGTCAACTGTAGGAAAATCCCCCAAAGCATCCGCCAACGTATTATCTACGGCATGACCTCGTTTAATATCGATGAGGCCAAAGCGTCCCGTAATGCACTGTATTTACACCAATACAGCCCCAAGAAATAACGAAGAAAAATCGCCCCTTTTAATTGCCATAAACATATCCAGCTCGACACGTTTAAATACATTCCACATTACGCTCTAAAGGCTACGAGACCTTGCGTCCTTACTTACGCATGCGTCAGAATCCGCCGGCTTGTGCGCTTTGCCCCGGGCCTCTATCGTTTACCTGCCACTGCCCATCGGTGGTCGGGTTTAGTCGCCCATCAGGTTTGGTAAGGTGCTTGAGCACCGTTCAGTCAGGTTATTTATATTCCTGCACTAAATGGTGGTTGTGCGCAGGGCGCCCTCGGGCGCGCCGGGTTTTACCAATTCCTACCGGTCGACTAACCTGCGTACAGCCGCCACCCTTCTTTTAGTCGAGAACGGTTGCAGCTCCAATGTAGGAATTGTCACTTATGTTCAAAGTAACTCCCAACCCCCCGGATATCGACTCGGTACTCTACGGCGACTCTCTCGACCCTGAAAAGTTGAAAGAGGCGGCAGACCGCGCGCTCAAGCACTACCTGAACCCCGGGGCAACGAAAACGCAGATACAGCCCCGCAAGCCCAGCACGATCTTCACCATCGACGCAGCGGTGGATGACGAGACGTTGCTCGTTGAGGCGTGCGAATCCTTGGCATCCGCCAGCGTGATGGTCAGCGACCTCACCGATTTGACGGACGGCCCAAGACGCCAAACGATGCTGGTGCTGCAACGGGTCATCATGTTGGGTGAGCTAGCGGTCAATCGAGTACTGGATAACCACAAGCCTGGGTAGTTGCCAGGCAGTGTTGTGGGGGGCGCCGCAAGCGCCCTCACAACCTAAGTCCGCGAAGCTCGGTGGAACGTTGGGTTCCGTCAGGCACTGCCAACCGCATGGGCCTTGTTGCTCCGCCTTCACAAGCCTTCCCGAACCGCCCCCCGAATCCCTTCCAGCAACATGGTGAACGCGGGGTTGTCGTTATCCTCGCGCCACACCAGGTGCAATTCGCTTTGCACCCCTTCGCCCAGGTCGATCTCGCGAAACACCACCTGCTTGAACACCACGCTGCTGGCGCAACGCGGCACCAGTGCCAGGCCCATGCCGGCGTTGACCAGCGCCAGGATCGTCAGCGACGACCCCAGCCATTGTACGAATTGCGGCGCGACCCGGGCCGAGCGCAGCATGCCGGTGAGCAGTTCGTTGAAGGGCGGGTAGGCGGCGTGGGAGTACATGAGGAACGGTTGGGCGTCCAGATCCTGGACGCTCACGGTCTCGGCGCTGGCCAGCGGATGCCCGGCAGGCACCGCCAGCACGAAGGGTTCGCGCACCAGGCATTCGGTGGCATAGCCGGTCTCCAGCAGTGGCGAGCGGACGATGCCCAGGTCGATGCGCCGGGCGCGCAGGGCTTCGTGCTGCTGGTAGGTGTTCATCTCTGCCAGGACGATTTTGACCTGGGGCTGTTTCAGCCGGGCCTCGGCAATCACCTTGGGCAGAAACTCGTATACCGCGCTGCCGACGAAGCTGATGGTCACCGAACCGATGTCGCCCTGGGCATAGCGCCGGGCAGCGATGGCAGCTTGTTGGGCCTGTTCCAGCAGGTTCTGCGCTTCGATGAAAAACGCCCGGCCGGCGGCCGTGAGCGCCACGCTGCGGGTGCTGCGGGTGAACAGCTCGACGCCCAGGTGGTGCTCCAGCAATTGGATCTGCCGGCTCAGCGGTGGCTGGGTCATGTTCAGGCGTTCGGCGGCGCGACGGAAGTTGAGTTCGGTCGCCACGGTGGTGAAGCAGCGTAGCTGGGCCAATTCAAACATTGATTCAATCCAGGTATCAATCAAGTGCCAAGTTAGATTAGACGGGAACAATTCGCTGCGTCCATCATCGTCCCGTTCCCCACAAAAATAATGATCGGGAGGCACCCTTGAATAACGTAACGGACTCCACCCATGACAGCACCCTGGCGCTCGCGGCGGCCAAGGTCAAACGTCATGTCCTGCCGCTGGTGGTGGTGATGTTCATCGTCAACTACATCGACCGGGTCAACATCGGCTTCGTGCGCAGTCACCTGGAAACCGACCTGGGCATTGGCGCCGCAGCCTACGGGCTCGGTGCCGGGCTGTTCTTCGTCGGCTACGCGCTGTTTGAAGTGCCGTCCAACATGCTGTTGCAACGCTACGGCGCGCGGGCCTGGCTGACACGCATCATGTTCACCTGGGGCGCGGCGGCGATGGCCATGGCCTTTGTGCGCGGCGAGACCAGTTTCTATGTGCTGCGCTTCATCCTCGGCGCGGCGGAGGCGGGGTTCTTTCCCGGCATCATCTACTACTTCACCCAATGGCTGCCCGCCAACGAGCGCGGCAAGGCGATGGCGATCTTCCTCAGCGGCTCGGCCATCGCCTCGGTGATTTCCGGCCCGGTGTCCGGCGCCTTGTTGAATGTCAGCGGGATGGGCCTGCATGGCTGGCAGTGGATGTTCCTGATCGAAGGTTTCGCCTCCATCGTGCTGTGCGGGTTTGTCTGGTTCTGGCTGCAGTCGCACCCGAGCCAGGCAAAATGGCTGAGCGCTGGAGAGAAAACCGTATTGATCGCGGCCATCGCCGAAGAGCAACGGGCCCGGGAAGCGGCCCAGGTGGTCAAGCCGTCGATGTTCAAATTGTTGGCCGACCGGCAGATCGCGCTGTTCTGTTTCATCTACTTTTCCATCGCCCTGACCATCTACGGTGCCACGTTCTGGCTACCGAGCATGATCAAGAAAATGGGCAACCTGGGGGATTTCCAGGTTGGTTTGCTCAACTCCATTCCATGGATCATTTCCATCATCGCGATGTACGGCTTTGCTGCCCTGGCCGGCAAATGGAAATTCCAACAGGCCTGGGTCGCGGTGACGCTGGTGGTCGCCGCGTTCGGCATGTTCATGTCCACCACCGGCGGGCCGATCTTTGCCTTCGTGGCGATCTGTTTTGCGGCGATCGGTTTCAAGGCGGCGTCGGCGTTGTTCTGGCCGATTCCCCAGGGCTACCTGGATGCGCGCATCGCGGCGGCGGTGATCGCCTTGATCAACTCCATCGGTAACCTCGGCGGCTTTGTCGCGCCGACGGCCTTCGGTTTCCTGGAGCAGACCACCGGTTCCATCGAGGGCGGCCTGTATGGGTTGGCCGCCACTTCGCTGGTCGCCGCCGTGGTGATCTTTTTCGCCCGCACCGCACCGAAGCGCGATACCCCGAACTCACTGTCCGGCCGGCCTGAAACCGTTGTCGAAGCCGATCAGTCGCAACCCCCTCAAGCTTTGAAACCTGGCCCATCGGGAGCCGCTGTATGAAGATCAAACGCGTCACCGTCACACCCATCGCTTTTCGCGATCCACCTTTGCTCAACGCCAGCGGCATCCATGAGCCGTTCGCGTTACGCTCGATCATCGAGATCGAGAGCGACAACGGTTACATCGGCCTCGGGGAGAGTTACGGCGATGCCCCGGCCCTGGCGATCCAGCAGCAGTTGCAAAGCCAGTTGATCGGCCTGGATCCGTTCAACCTCAACCAGTTGCGGGCCATCGTCCAGGCGACCGTCGCCGCGCAGAAACCGGCCAGCATCGCCGGTGCCGAACTGGCGCCGGGTTCCCACGCGAGCAAGGCGGTGAGCAATGCCTATTCGGCGTTCGAAGTGGCTTGCCTGGATTTGCAGGCCCATTACCTGAACGTGCCGCTGGTGGACCTGCTGGGCGGCGCGATTCGCGACGAGATTCCGTTCAGCGCCTACCTGTTTTTCAAGTACGCCGAGCACATCGACTCGCCGTACCCACCCGACAGTTGGGGCGAGGCGCTCAACGAAGAGCAGATCGTCGCCCAGGCTCGGCGGATGATCCAGGACTATGGCTTCAAGAGCATCAAGCTCAAGGCCGGCGCCCTCGATCCGGAGCATGAAGTCGCCTGCATCAAGGCGCTGAAACGCGCGTTTCCCGGCTACCCGTTGCGCATCGATCCCAATGGCAACTGGTCCCTGGAAACCTCGATTCGCATGGCCGAGCTGCTGGGGGATGACCTGCAGTATTACGAAGACCCGACGCCGGGGCTTGAGGGCATGGCCGAGCTGCACAAACGCACGGGGCTGCCGCTGGCGACCAATATGGTGGTCACCGATTTCGATGAGTTTCGCCGCAGCGTGGCGCAGGACAGCGTGCAGATCGTGTTGGCCGACCACCATTATTGGGGCGGCCTGCGCGACACCCAGGCCTTGGCGAAAATGTGCAGCACCTTCGGCCTGGGTGTGTCGATGCATTCGAACTCGCACCTGGGCATCAGCCTCATGGCCATGGCCCACGTGGCGGCCGCGGTGCCGAACCTGGACTACGCCTGTGACACCCATTACCCGTGGCAGGAGCCGGATGAAGAAGTGATCAAGGGCGGCAAGCTGCCGATTGTCGACGGCTGCGTGAAGATCACCCGCGCGCCGGGCCTGGGATTGGAACTGGATCGGGATCAACTGGGCAAGCTGCATGAGCAGTTCCTCAGTTGCGGCATCCGCCAGCGCGACGATGTGCGGCAGATGCAGCGTTACCGGCCGGACTGGAAGACCGTCAAGCCGCGGTTCTGAGGAGACAGCGAGGGGCCTGCTGCGCAGGCCAGCGGGAGCAAGGCCAGCGGGAGCAAGGCCTGTGGGAGTAAGGCCTGTGGGAGCAAGGTCTGTGGTAGGCCTTGCTCCCACAGACCTACCACAGACTGCATTCCATAGGCCGCCCTGCGGCCCACACCCAAAGTACCGCCCCCCGTCGCAATAGCCGTCTTACACCCAAACTGCCGCGCCGGGCCGGCGCTGCCAAAGCATCCGCCAATTGCCTCCAAGGCAGCGTATGACGCGCCCGGGCGCCTTTCGATAATCGCCTCCGACATCCCGTCCCCTGTTGCGGAGCGCGCCATGCACAACAATAAAAATACCCGCCAACGTTTTTTGCCTGCGGTCATCGTAGGTGTTTCGAGCCTGGGCCTGATGCCTTGGGCCAACGCCGAAATCATGCTGTACGACAAGGACCAGACCACCTTTTCCACCGACGGCTACATCAACGCCTTTTACGTCAACAGCGACGTGGACCGCGCCGGTGAGCAGTACGACCGTCGGCAGGCACGGGTCAAGATGGGTTTCTTGCCCAACTACCTGGGCTTCAACATGGGCAAGCAGGTCGATGACCTCAAGCTCGGTGCCCGGGCCTCGTTCTGGGTGACCATCAACGACAGTGAAACCAACGGCACCGACACCGCCATCGACGTGCGCCAGTTCTACGGTACCGTGGCCAACCCGGAGTGGGGCGAAGTGCTGATCGGCAAGGACTTCGGCCTGTTTGCCCGCTCCAACATCCTGCTGGACGAGTTGCTCGCCGGTTACGGCCAGGTCAGTGACAGCCTGGGCTTGGTGGACGGCGGTGGCGTCTCGTTCGGCAACATCGGCAGCGGTTATCCGTACCCGTTCCCGACCTCACAGATCACCTACCGCACGCCGGTGATGGAGGGCTTGCGCGTGGCGGTGGGGATCATGGACCCGGTGGATACCAACGACAACAGCGCCACGGGCAAGGCCTATCAGGAAAACCCGCGCACCGAGAGCGAGATCACCTATCAGTTCGACCTGGGCGGGGCGAAGATCTACAGCTGGCTCAACGGCAGCTACCAGACCTCGGACAACACCGACTCCACTGTCGAATCGGTCACCTCCAAAGGCCTGGGGTACGGTGTGCAGGCGAAGATGGGCGGGTTGTCGCTGACCGGCTCGGGGTTCCAGGCCAAGGGCATCAACCCGTTCTTCACCAACAACGCCGGTGAAGCCACCCTGCGCAATGTCGACAGCAAGGGCTACCTGTTACAGGGCTCCTACAAGCTGGGCAAGAACCGCCTGGCGTTGTCCTATGGCAAGACCGATGACGACGGCAACGGCGTGGTGGGCAGTGGCGCCGATTACGAAACCCGTGGCATCGCGCTGTTCCACGACATCAACGACAACCTCAAGCTCGTGGCCGAGTACAACCAGTTCGAAATCAACGGCCACGACACCAGCGCCCAGAACGAAGACACCGACACCTTTGCGGTGGGGGCGGTACTCACCTGGTAAGAGTTGGATCCTTTGGGTCCGACGCCGTCTGTGGGAGCAAGGCTTGCCCGCGATAGCCGCGCCGCGGTCGAACAGCAGAACCGCGTTATCGTTCATCGCGGGCAAGCCTTGCTCCCACAGGCCTTTGATATTGGGGGCTGCGCATCAGCCCCCTTTTTTTTCAGTGTGACGTCCCCTCGGCGAACTCGATCTTGTTGCCGACGTTGTACTTGCCCGAAGGCTTGTTCATGGGCAGGCGCTTGATTTCCTTGAGGGTGTTGCTGTCGTAGACGATCAGCGCGCCATCGGTATCCCAGATACTCAGCAGCAGGTAGCGGCCGTCGCGAGTGAACTCGACGTGGGCGGCGGTTTTGCCGGGCATGGGTCGCAGGGTGTGGGCGATTTCCAGGGTCTGTTTGTCGATCAGGTGGATGGCATCGTTGTCCGGGCCGAAGAACACATCGGTCCAGGCGTAGCGAGAGTTGACGTGGCTGCGCAGGAAGAAACCCGGCCCGAGCGTGGGGATCTGCTTGATGACTTTCCAGGTGTCGAAGTCGATCACCGAAATCAGCCCCTTGCTGATGTTGGGCGTGGCGAACACCCAGTGCCCATCGCGCTTCCAATAGGTCCCCGAGCCCAGGTGCGGCATGCCAGGCAGCGCGATGTCGGTGACGATCCGCCCCGTGTCGAGGTCGATCACCTGGCCGCCCTGGGCCTTGCGCGAGGTGGCGAGCAACTGCCGGTAATCGGGCGAGAAGGAAAAATCATCGAGGTAATCCTCGGCCTCGATCCGCCTGGGCACAAAGTCCGGGCTCGGGCCGGTGGACAGTTCCCAGACCTCTTTCACATCTTTCAAGGCGACGATGAAGCTGTTGCGCGGCGGCGCGGTATAGACCGCACTGACCCGCGACGCCTGGCCGTCCAGCCCCACCGTTGCAATGGTCTTGACCAGTGACAGGTCGCGGGCATCCAGCACCACCAGGTTGCCGGGCAGGGTGTTGCCCACCAGCACCCAGCGCCCATCCTTGCTCACCGCCAGGTTGCGGGTATTGAGCCCGGCCCGCACCTCGGCGATGAGCGTGAGGTTGTGCAGGTCATACAGGCTGATCCAGCCGTCCCGGGAGGCGAAATAGACGAAGCGTCCGTCCGGCGAAAACTTCGGTCCGCCATGCACCGCGAAATGTGAGGCGAAGCGCGCCAGGACCTCAAAGCGATCGCCGTCGACGATATCGACGTGATGATCGCCAGCCTCCACCACCACGAACAGGTTCAGCGGGTCGGCGCTGTGCTGGGGTTTATCGGGCAGGCTGGCGACATCCGCCAGCAGGCGATGGCTGCGGCGAGTGTCGTCCTCGCTCCAGGTCGGTTCGACCGCGGGTGGGCGCTGGAGATAGTGGGTCAAGCCATCGATCTGCGCAGGCTCCAGCACCGCACCGAACGCCGCCATCTGGCTGGCCGGGCGGCCATTTTCGATCACCTGGCGGATTTCGTCGGGCTTGATCCGACTCAGGCTCTGGGGCAACAGCGCCGGCCCCGCACCACCGATGCGGTTCACCCCGTGGCATTGCTGGCAGTGTTGCTGGTAGTTCTGTTCGGCCAACGCCAGGTCCGGTTCAGATGCCGGGGCGCCGTGGACGGCACCGATCCACAGCAATGGGGCAAGCCAGCCGATTCTCATGAGGCCACCCTCGCGATATTTGGCTGGAGCGGTAGGGCCGGGTGCAGGCGGGCCGGATGCTCCAATACCTGATGGGCAAACAAGCCAACCACCTTGCCGATCACCGTCAAGGTCGGCAGGCCTTCGGCGCATGCCAGCGCCATCTCCGGCAATTGCTGGAGGGTGCCGCGCAGGACCTGCTGGTCGGGGCGCGTGCCGTTGCTGATCAGCGCCGCGGGCGTATCAGCCGCCAGGCCCGCCGCTATCAGTTGTGCGGCGATGGTGCCGAGGTTCGACAGGCCCATGTAGAACACCAGGGTCTGGCTGTCATCCGCCAGGCTTTGCCAGGGCAGATTCAAGTCGCCTTCGCGTTGCAAATGACCGGTGATGAAGCGACAGGAATTGACCAGGTCGCGATGGGTCAGGGGAATGCCGGCATAGGTGCTGCAACCGGCCGCGGCGGTGATGCCTGGCACGACTTGGCAATCGATACCGCGGGCCAGCAGATACTCCAGCTCCTCGGCGCCACGACCGAAGATGAACGGATCACCGCCCTTGAGTCGCACCACCCGTTGTCCCTGGTCGGCCAGGTCGGCCAGCAGTTCGTTGATCTGTGGCTGGGGCAGGCTGTGGCAACCGGCGGCCTTGCCGACGTAGTGCCGGGCGCAGGTCAGCGGGATCAGGCTGAGCAATTGCGGGCTGATCAAGCGGTCGTAGACCACCGCGTCGGCCTGCATCAACAGGCTCCAGGCGCGCAATGTCAGCAGGCCCGGGTCACCGGGGCCGGCGCCGACCAGGGCGACTTCACCCGATCTGAAGGGCGATTGCAGGGCAGCGGGCAAAACGATGGAGGCAGGCATGGGACTTCCTTGGTTCGGTATCAGGTTCGCCGTCGGTTGATCAGGCGCAGGGCATCGCAACGCTGGGGATCGCGTGCAAGCCGATTTCTTCGTCGCTGAGGTGGCAGCCAGGGTCCTGGCCCCACAGGTCGCCGTCGGCCCAGGCCCGGGTACGGGTATTGCCGTTGCAGATCGCCAGCCAGCGGCATTGCCCGCAGCGACCGCCCACGGCCCGGGGGTGTTCGCGCAGTTCCAGCAGCAGGGCATCGGGGCGATCGACCCAGAGTGTCTTGAATGGCGTCTGGCGGACATTGCCCACCGAGTGCTGCCACCAGTACGTATCGGGGTGAACCTCGCCGGTATTGTCGATGTTGGCGATGCCGCTACCCGACGCGTTGCCGCCCCAGGCCCGCAGCATCTGCTCCAGTGCGGCGTAGTGTTGGGGCAGGCGCCGGGCGACCCATTGCAGCAGCAGGATCGCGTCGGCGTCGTTGTTGCCGCTGACGAAGTCACTGTCGCGGCCCTGTTCGATGTCGCGCCAGGCCCGCTCGAAGATCAGGGTCATGGCCTCGCGGCTCATCTGCTGATGGGCATCGAGCTTGCGACTGCGCTTGCCCCGGCCGCTGTAGTTGAGGTGCGACAGGTAGAATTTCTGTACGTCGTACTCATTCATCAAGTCCAGCAAGCGTGGCAACTGGGCATGGTTCTGCTGGGTGAGGGTGGTGCGCAATCCGACCCGGATGCCTTGTTCGCGGCAGAGCCGGATGGCCGCCATGGAGCTGGCGAAACTGCCCTTGAGCTGGCGGAATTCATCGTGGGTCGCTTCCAGGCCATCTATGCTGATGCCCACGTAATCGAAGTTTGCCGCCGCAATCTGTTCGATATTGGAAGCGTCGATCAGCGTGCCGTTGGTGGACAAGGCGAGGAAAAAACCTTTGTCGCGGGCATAGGCGCTGAGTTGGAACAGGTCCTCGCGCAACAGCGGTTCGCCGCCGGACAGGATCAACACGCGCACGCCGGCATCGTGCAGGTCGTCGATGACCTGAAGCGCCGCCGGAGTGTCCAGTTCATCGCGAAACACGCTGTCGGCCGACGTTGCATAGCAGTGCTTGCAGGTCAGGTTGCAGCGCCTGAGCAGGTTCCAGATCACCACCGGCGGGCGGCTGCTGCCCGGTGGCGCGACACGTGGGGCGGGGCAATGCCCGGCCAGGGCTCGCAGGTAATGGCTGATCCTCAACATAAGGCGCTCCTTCGATTTCGATCGATGTCCGAGTTCAGCGCGGCTTATTCCCGCTTTGTGGGAGCAAGCCTTGGTGGGAGCAAGGCTTGCCCGCGATGAAGCCGATGCGGTCCTTCATAAAACCGACGCATCTGTTTCGCGAGCAAGCTTTGCTCCCACAGGCGAAAGGCGCAGGCCGGTTTTTTTCAGGATGCGGCTGCTCACCAGCATGTCGTCGGCGGCGCAGGCGTCCCCCAGCAGGTAGCGCAAGTGTTCGCGGTAGCTGTCGATTTCTTCGCGGCTGCGGCCATGGACCATGGCGAACAGGTTGTAGCGCCAGCCGGGCTGGCGCGGGCGCCGGTAGCAGTGGCTGACGAAGGGCTGCGCCCCCAGCAGGGCGCCGAGACGCGAGATGTCGGCATCGGCCACGTCCCAGACCGTCATGCCGTTGTGGCGATAGCCCAGGCGATAGTGATTGGGCACGGCGGCAATGCGGCGGATCGCGCCTTCGGCCTGCAGGCGCTTGAGCAGGTCGAGGGTGGATTCCACGCTCAGTTCCAGTTGCTCGGCCAGCCAGGCCCAGGGGTCTTCAAGCAAGGGCAGGCCAGCCTGGGTCAGTTCCACCAGGCGCAGGGCCAAGGGCGTTTCATCCAGCCGTGGCGGCGCTTGCCACAAAGACTCAGACGGGGAAATACAGGCCGACATGGTAGGTCTCCTCTTTGGGCAGGTTCAGCGGCACCAGGCCGGTCAGGTGTTCGATGCGCAGCAGGGTGTCGTCGATCGCCTGTTCGCTGGGGCAGGCGAGCACGAACCACATGTTCCAGGTGTGCTCGCGGCGGTAGTTGTGGGCGACCTCGGGCATCTCCGCGAGGAGCTCGGCGATGGCCTCGAAGCGCGGCTCGGGCACCGCCAGCGCCGCCAGGGTGAACGCACCGCCCAGGCGATCGATGTCGAACATCGGGCCGAAGCGGGTGAGTACACCGTCGTTGAGCAGCTCATGCAGGCGGTCGAGCAATTCGCTACTGCTGCTGTCCAGCTCCTGGGCCAGGGCCTGCCAAGGGTGGCGCACCAGCGGCAGGCCCAGTTGCAGGCGATTGATCAGGCGGCGGTCCAGGTCATCCATCGATACGGGCTCCGGCCGGGGCGGTGAAACGTCCGCCGCATTGCTTGAACAGGTGCGTGCTGAACAGCAACTGGTGGGGCAGGTCGTCCAGCAGATGTTCTTCAAGCAGCGCCTGGACATGGGCCTCGACACGGTCACGCTGGCGACCGTGGATCATGCAGAACAGGTTGTATTGCCACTGGGGCAGGCGCCTGGGGCGTTGGTAGCAAAGGCTGATGCCCGGGGTTTGCCCGAGGCGACGGCCGACTTCATCGACCAAGGCGTCCGGCACGTCCAGCACCAGCATGGCGTTGGCGGCAAACCCCAAGGCGCGATGGTTGACGACCAGGCCGACACGGCGGAACAGCCCCTGTTCATGCCAATGCTGCACCTGCTCGAGCACCTGTTGCTCGCTGGCCTCGATCTGCTCGGCCAGGGCCTGGAAGGGACGCGATGTCAGGGGCAGGCCGGTTTCCAGCAAACGGCGCAGTGCCAGTGACTGTTGTTCGCTCAGGGCGTTTTTCATGGGGTGGCCTCCAGGGCAAAGCCCAGGTCGATGCGGTAGGCGGTCAGCATGGGCAGGTCCAGTGGCGTGAGACCGGTGTCGTTCTCCAGTTCCTGGAGGATGTTTTCCAGGTGGGCGCGGTTGGGGCCGGTCAGCACGAACCAGAGGTTGTAGCGATGTTCGCGGGCATAGTTGTGATTGACTTCCGGGTATTGGCTGACGCGTGCGGCCACTTGGTGCAAGCGCTCTTCGGGCACTGCCAGGGCGGCCAGGGTGCTGGCCCCGGCTCGGGTGTGTTCGAACACCGGGCCGACCCGCGACAAGGTCCCGGCCACTTGCAGGTGTTGCAGGCAGTCGATGACCTGGGCTTCGCTGCAGCCCAAGGTCTCGGCCATGGCCCGATAGGGCTCGGCGCACAACGGCAGGCCATGCTGGAATTGATCGATCAGGCGCCGGGCCAGTGAGCTGGAAGTCATGGTCAGTACCCCGGCTTGTGCGCGCGACTGCTGAAGAAAATGCCGCTCGGGCTCAGGGCCGGCAGGCTGTTCAGGCGTTCGAGGCGATAAGGATCCCAGACCTGCACCTGACCACCATCCCGGGCGGACAGCCACAGTTGGTCACCTCGCGCGGTGAACTCCATGTGCAGCACCGCAGGGCCTGGCCGCAGGTCGGCGACGATGGCGTGGGTCTGGGTGTCGATGACCTGGACGCGGTCGTTGTCCGGGTAGGCGAAGTTGACCCACAACTGCCGGCCGTCCGGTCGCGCCGTGACGAACACCGGTTGGCCGGCCACGGCAATGGCGTCGGTCTGTTGCCAATCCTGGGCGTTCATCACCAACACCTGGTGATGCCCGACGGCAGGCACGAAGGCTTGCTGGTCGGCCAGGGCCCAGCCTTCCAGATGCGGCATCTTGTACACCGGGAGCCGCTCCTGGCCGCGGCCGTAATGCCCCAGTACCCGTTTCACCCCGCGCTCCGGGTGCCAGAGATCGAGTTGGGCCATGCCGTCTTCACCGAACAGCCCGGCCATGTAATAACGCCCGTCCGGGGTGATCAGGGCATCGTAGGGTTGCTGGCCGATGGCGGTGAAACGCTCGATGCGCGGGGTGAGGCCGAGGCTGAAGTCGGCGGTCCAGATCTCGCCAGTGTCGAACAGGCTGAACACGAAGCGTTGCCCTGGCGCGTCCACCAAGCCGACCACCCGTGAGCGCTTTTGGCCACCGGGCAACGGCGTGGCGGGGATGTCGGCGACCTGTTCCAGGGTCTGGGCATCGAATACCTTGACGCCGCCAGGCTCGTAGTTGGAGACGGCGATCAGCTTGCCGTCCTGGCTGATTGCACCGCCGATGCTGTTGCCGCCCTGGATGATGCGCTGCTCGATGCGCGCGGTCAGCAGGTCGACTTTGCTCAGGCCACCATCGCGACCGAACACGTAGGCGTAGCGCTGGTCGCGGGAGAACACCACCGAGGCGTGGGACAAGTCGCCCAGGCCTTCGACGCGGCCCAGGGCGGTGCGGGTGTCGCTTTCAATGATTTGCAGGCTGCCGGTGGCGCGCTCTACCACCACGCCCAAATCGCCGGTGCCGCGCAACGGTGTCTGGGCGCAACCGCAGAGCAGCAGGGCGATGGCGGTGGAGGAGAGCAATGAACGGATCATGAGGCGGGTTTTCCTTGAAGGAGCCGGTCCACCAGCCAGCGAATGTCGTCGGGCGCAAGCAACGGTGCCCAACCGGGCATGGCGCTGCCGGGCCGTCCGAGGGTGACGGTGGCGATGAGGCTGTCGCGGGATTTTCCGGCCAGGGCTTCGTGGGTCAGGGGTGGGCCGAGGCCGCCGGTCATGTACAGGCCGTGGCAGGCGCCACAATCCTGGTCCAGCAGGTGTTGCAGTTGGGCCTGGCGCTGGCTGTCGGGAGCGGCCAGCGCGCAGGAGGAGAAAACAAAGAGGAGGGTGGTTATCAAGGTTGCAGAGCTGTGTCGTTCCATGACGTCCTCCTGATCAAGAAATAAAGTTGGGCGTGGCTCCTGTGGTGAGGGGATTTATGTGGGAGCAAAGCTTGCTCGCGAAACAGCCGCCTTGATCTCTGAAAGACTGCATCGCCCCCATCGCGGGCAAGCCTTGCTCCCACATAAATCCCCTCGCCACAGGGATGTGCTCCTTGAGCGTTATTTAAGGGTCAAGACCCACGCAGCCAGGATCTTGGCTTCTTCTTCCGTCACGGGGTTGGCCGGCATCGGCATCGGTCCCCAGTTGCCTTGCGTACCTTCCTTGATGTGCTTGGCGAGCAGGTCTTGCGCTCCAGGGACGCTGGCGTTTTTCGCCGCGACGTCCTTGAGTGCCGGGCCAACCACCTTGGTGTCGATGGAGTGGCAGGCCGCGCAGGGCTTGCTCTTGAACAGCGTCGGGCCGTCTTGGGCCAACGCCGGCAGGCTGTAGGCGGCAGTCAAGGCCAAGGCAATCAGAATAGGCTTCATGGTTTTTCCTCTTATTGATGGGGCTCAATAGATGTCGTGTTGGGTGTTGTAGACGTTGAATTTCCCGGTCGGGGTGATCAGGCGCTTGTCCTTGATCACGTTCTTGACCTTGAGGGTCTTGTCGTCGATCACCACCAGCGCCGACTCGTCTTCCTGGCCACTCCAGACCGAGAACCAGACCTCGTCACCGGCCTTGTTGTATTCCGGTTGCACCACTCGCAGCGCGCCTTTCTTGATACCGGCGTACTCGGCAATCGGCAGCACGGTGTAGCCGGCGTCGAGCTTGTCGATGTCGAACACCGCTACCGACTGGCTGAGCTTGGCGTCGGGGCTGAGGGTGGTGTCGACATACAGGTGACGGGACGCGGGGTGAGTCTTGATGAACAGCGAGCCGCCGCCCTGGCCCTGGAGCGTACTGACCTGTTTCCAGGCGTATTGCGGGTGATTGACCGGGTCGGTGCCGATCAGCGAAACCCCGGCATCGCCCAAGTGGCTGGTGGCCCAGACCGGTCCGTAGAGTGGGTGGTTGAAGTTGGCGCCGCGTCCCGGGTGCGGGGTCTTGCCAACGTCCACCAGGGCGGTGAGCTTGCGCTCCTTGGAGTCGATCACCGCGACCTTGTTGGAGTTGTTGGCGGCCGTCATGAAGTAGCGATGGCTGCTGTCCCAACCGCCGTCATGCAGGAACGGCGCGGCGTCGATGCTGGTGATGGTGAGGTTCTTGATGTCCTGGTAATTGACCAGCATCACCTTGCCGGTTTCCTTGACGTTGACGATGAACTCCGGCCATTCGTGGGAGGCGATGATGGCCGCGACGCGAGGCTCGGGATGGTATTGCTGGGTGTCGACGGTCATGCCGCGCGTCGAGACGATCTGCTTGGGCTCCAGGGTCTCGCCGTCCATGATGGTGAACTGCGGCGGCCAGTACGAGCCGGCGATGGTGTACTTGTCTTCGTAGCCTTTGAACTTGGAAGTCTCCACCGAGCGCGCTTCGATGCCCACCTTGATTTCCGCGACCTTGGTCGGCTCCTTCGGCCACAGGTCGATCATGTCGATCTTGGCGTCCCGGCCGATCACCAGCAGGTAGCGGCCCGACGCCGAGATGCGTGAGATGTGCACCGCATAACCGGTGTCGATCAGCTTGACGATCTTCTTGCTGTCGCCGTCGATCAGGGCAATCTTGCCGTCGTCGCGCAGGGTCACCGAGAACAGGTTCTGCAGGTTGAGGGTGCTGATCTGCTTGGTCGGCCGGTCTTCGGGTTTGACCAGCAGTTTCCAGGTCTTGCGGGTTTCCGCCATGCCCCATTCCGGTGGGGTCGGTGGGGTGTGCTGGATGAACTTGGCCATCACCGTGATCTGGTCTTTGGTCAAGGCATTGGACGTGCCCCAGTTCGGCATGCCGGCGGCCGAGCCGTAGGTGATCAGCGCCTCCAGGTAGGCCTGGCCGCGCGATTGGGTGATGTCGGGTGTCAGCGGCTTGCCGGTGGCGCCTTTGCGAAGCACACCGTGGCAACCGGCGCAGCGCTGGAAGTAGATTTCCTTGGCCGTGTCGAAGTCGGCCTGGCTCAGGTCGGGCGCACCTTCGGTCTTGACCACGCGGGGTTGTTCCGGCGCAGCGGTTTGGTCGGCGAAGGCGTGGGGGGCGGCCAGCGCTGTACACAGCGCCGTGACCCGCAGGGCCCACGATTTTTTGTGGCTGATCAGCATTCCATTTCTCCTCAGGCGTGACCCGCGCTGCGCTGTAATTGACGTTCGGCGCGCAGGTTCTTGGTGCGGTGCAAGGCTATGCCCAGGCCGGTGGTTAGCCGCTTGACGGCGATCAAGTTTGCCGGCCGCAGCCCTTGCCAGGTTGTCGCAGGGCACCGTAGCGTGGCCTGCAATCGTGTTGTCTGATCAGGCCTTGCCATGAACGCTATCCACACTTTGCAGCACCCCGATGAACCCTTTTATCAACCCCAGGACAACGAGCAGGCGATGTTCGAACAGGCCTGGCATCACGGCATGCCGGTACTGATCAAAGGCCCGACCGGCTGCGGCAAGACCCGTTTCGTCCAACACATGGCCCACCGCCTGAAACTGCCGCTGTACACCGTGGCCTGCCACGATGACTTGAGCGCGGCCGACCTGGTGGGCCGTCACCTGATCGGCGCCCAGGGCACCTGGTGGCAGGACGGGCCCTTGACCCGGGCGGTGCGCGAGGGTGGCATCTGTTATCTGGATGAGGTGGTCGAAGCGCGCCAGGACACGGCCGTGGTGTTGCACCCGCTGGCCGATGATCGTCGGCAGTTGTACCTGGAACGCACCGGCGAAGTGCTGCAGGCGCCGCCGTCCTTCATGTTGGTGGTGTCGTACAACCCCGGTTACCAGAACCTGCTCAAAGGCATGAAGCCCAGCACCCGCCAGCGTTTCGTGGCGATGCGCTTTGGCTATCCAGCCGTGGCCGATGAAGAGCGCATCGTCGCCCGCGAGGCGGGGGTCGATCTGGCCCTGGCGGCCCAGGTGGTGCGATTGGGGCAGGCGCTGCGCCGGCTCGATCAGCATGACTTGGAGGAAGTTGCCTCCACGCGCCTGTTGATTTTTGCCGCGCGCATGATCGGCTCTGGGATGGACCCGCGCCAAGCCTGCCTGGCGTGCCTGGCCGAGCCATTGAGTGACGACCCGCAGACCGTCGCCGCGCTGATGGATGTGGTCGATGTCCACTTTGGCTGAAGCGGTTGCCGTGCCCCGGCGTTTGCCCGGGGACCTGGCGATGTGGTTTTTCATCCTCGCCGAGTTGTCGGTGTTCGCGTTGTTGATCCTGACGTTCACCGTCGCCCAGGCGTTGTACCCGCAGACTTTCAGCGAAGGCCGGCAATTGCTGGACCGCTCCACGGGCCTGGCGATGACCCTCAGCCTGCTGACCGCTGGCCTGTTTGCCGCATTGGCCCAGGAGCAAGTCAGGCAGGACCGGCCGCGTCGAGCCGCGTCGTTGTTGAGTGTGGCGTTGTTGCTTGCCTGCGGTTATGTGGGGATCAAGCTCACGGAGTACGCCCATCTGTTGGCGAACGGTCTGGGGATGGAGCACAACACGTTCTTCACCTTGTACTGGATCCTTACCGCGTTCCACTTCCTGCATGTGCTGTTGGGCATGGTGATCCTCGCCTGGCTGGCCGAGGGTTGTCGGCGACGTCGTTATGGATCGCAGCGCAACAGTGGGCTGGAATCCGGCGTGCTGTATTGGCACATGGTCGATCTGGTCTGGGTGCTGCTGTTCCCGGTTGTCTACATCCTTGATTGAGCGGAGGTGCTCATGTCGGCTTCCCGTGTCTTGATCGCTTGCTGGATGACGCTGGCCGTGCTGAGCACCGGCACCGTTGCCCTGGGCCAGGTCGCGGCTACCGGGCTGGTGTCCATCGCCATCCTGGTGATCGCGGTGACCAAGGCCTGGCTGATCGCCGACGGCTTCATGGAGCTGCGCCATGCGCCGCGATTGTGGCGGCGGTTGGTGTTGAGCTGGGCGGCGCTGCTGGCGACGGTGATCGGGCTCGTCATTTCATTCACGATCTGACCCTGCAAACACAAAACCCTGTGGCGAGGGGATAAATCCCCTAGCCACAAAAGCTCATCTGCCTTTCGGGCTGTGTTGGAACAACCCACCAAAACCATCGGAGATTCTTGATCGCCATCAAGCGGTTTCCGACCCCGCGCTTCCTAGAATGAACACGCCAAGCAATGAGGAAGTGACCATGTCAGATACCTTCACCAAAGGCATGGCCAGGAATATTTATTTCGGGGGAAGCATCTTCTTCTTCCTGATATTCCTGGCCCTGACCTACCACACGGAACAGACCTTTCCAGAACGCAGCAACCAGGCGCAATTGACGGAATCGGTGATACGCGGCAAAGGCGTCTGGGAGCGCAACAACTGCATCGGCTGCCATACCCTGCTGGGCGAGGGCGCGTACTTTGCGCCGGAGCTGGGCAACGTGGTCAACCGCCGCGGCGGCGATGAAGCCTTCAAGCCGTTCCTGCAGGCCTGGATGAAAATGCAGCCGCTGAACGTTCCGGGTCGTCGGGCCATGCCGCAGTTCAACCTGAGCGAGCAGGAAGTCGACGACATCGCCGAGTTCCTCAAGTGGAGCTCGAAAATCAATACCAATGGCTGGCCGCCAAACAAGGAGGGCTGAGAGATGAGCATGGCTAATCCGCATCTGAAATTCGCCTCGCAGGCCGTCGCCAAACCCTACTTCGTGTTCGCCCTGATGCTGTTCCTGGGGCAAGTGTTGTTCGGTTTGATCATGGGCCTGCAATACGTGGTCGGCGACTTCCTGTTCCCGCTGATCCCTTTCAACGTGGCCCGCATGGTCCATACCAACCTGCTGATCGTCTGGCTGCTGTTCGGCTTCATGGGCGCGGCGTATTACCTGATACCGGAGGAGGCCGACCGCGAACTGCACAGCCCGAAACTGGCGCTCGTGCTGTTCTGGGTGTTCGCCGCCGCAGGTGTGGCGACGATCCTGGGCTACCTCTCGGTGCCTTATGCGACGCTGGCGAAATTCACCGGCAACGACTTGCTGCCGACCATGGGCCGCGAGTTCCTCGAGCAGCCGACCATCACCAAGATGGGCATCGTGGTGGTGTGCCTGGGGTTCCTCTACAACATCGGCATGACCCTGCTCAAAGGTCGCAAGACCACGGTCAGCATGGTGATGATGACCGGGCTGATCGGCCTGGCGGTGTTCTTCCTGTTCTCTTTCTACAACCCCTCGAACCTCGCCCGCGACAAATTCTACTGGTGGTGGGTGGTGCATCTTTGGGTCGAAGGCGTCTGGGAACTGATCATGGGTTCGATGCTTGCCTTCGTCCTGATCAAGATCACCGGCGTGGACCGCGAAGTGGTCGAGAAGTGGCTCTACGTGATTATCGCCATGGCGTTGATCACCGGGATCATTGGCACCGGCCACCACTTCTTCTGGATCGGCGCGCCTGAGGTCTGGTTGTGGGTAGGCTCGATCTTCTCGGCGATGGAGCCGCTACCGTTCCTGGCCATGGTGGTCTTCGCCTTCAGCATGGTGAAAAACCGTCGTCGGCAACACCCGAACCGCGCCGCCACGTTGTGGGCCAAGGGCACCACGGTCACCGCGTTCTTCGGCGCAGGTGTCTGGGGTTTCCTGCACACCCTGGCACCGGTCAACTACTACACCCACGGTTCGCAACTGACCGCGGCCCACGGTCACCTGGCCTTCTACGGTGCCTACGCAATGATCGTGATGACGCTGATCAGCTACGCCATGCCACGCTTGCGGGGCTTGGGTGAAGCGGCGGACGAGCGTTCGCAGCGCCTGGAGATCTGGGGCTTCTGGTTGATGACCTTGTCGATGGTGATGATCACCTTGTTCCTCACCGCAGCCGGCGTGGTCCAGGTGTGGTTGCAACGCTGGATGACGGATGGCAGTGCCTTGCCATTCATGGCCACGATGGATCATTTGAAGCCGCTGTTCTGGGCGCGACTGGTCAGCGGCGTCGGGTTCCTGGCCGGGTTGCTCTGCTACCTGTTCAGCTTCCGTCAACGTGGCCGTGCGGCCCTGCGCGCACCGGCGGCGGTGGTGCCTTCGTAAGTCATCACAACTACTGAGCCGGACTTATTTGTGATGAGAGGATTTATGTGGGAGCAAGGCTTGCCCGCGATGGGGGCGATGCGATCTTTCAGAGATCAAGGCGCCTGTTTCGCGAGCAAGCTTTGCTCCCACATGAATCCCCTCGCCACAATGGGTTCGGCTTAAGAGGAGATAACCATGGCATTCACCCTCGAGCTGGAAGAATGGGTCGGCAGTGTCTGGCACCGTTTCATCACCCGTCGGGCCAGTGTCGATTTTCCTGAGGCCCGGGTCGAGCTGGTCCCCCGGCAACGCTCGTTGCAGGTGCTGTTTCGCGCCACCGGCGGTGCGCCTCACCTGGGGGTGGAAGCGGTCAGCGACCGCGATTTGCTGCTGCGTCGCAACCTGTTGCAGCAGATCGCCGGCACCTGCAAGCAAGTGCCCCTGGCCTGTTGTGACGGCGATAACTTGCGGCTGCCGGCGAGCCTTGCGGCGTTTCCCGATGTCGGGCTCAACGAAGAGCTGTATCGCTGGCTCGCGCTGTTGGCCGCGCAGTCGGGGCCGATGAAACACTGGGGCAGGGACAATCAGTGCTGGACCCTGGCGGTGTTGAAGCGCTACCCGGCGCTGCGCCCTCGCTACCGGCGGCTGGTGGATGCGCACCTGTCCTTGCGCCCCGATCCGGCCACGCTCAACCCGGCCGAAGCCGCCCTGGAGCGGGCGTTGTGCCAAGCCTTGCGCGAACCGGGCAGTGTCGAACATTTTCCACGCAGCGAGCGGGCGGCCTGGCCGTTGCCGCTGTGGCTATACCCACCCCAACACCTGGCCAATCCCCAGGCCGCCAACCTTGAGGAGTCCGAGCAATACCTGGCCACACCCCCCGGTGAACAGCAGGGCGGGCGCAAGCGCGCCGAGCGAATCGACGACGCCACCCGTGACGGTGGGCTGCTGATCGTGCGCCTGGAAAACCTGTTCAGTTGGACCGAACACGTGGACCTGGATCGCTGGGCGGATGACAGCGAAGACCCGGACGCTGCCCGCGTCGCCGAGGATCTGGATCAGTTGACCCTGTCGCGCACCCGCTTGCGCAAGGGCGGTGGTTTGAAACTGCACCTGGACCTGCCGCCGGCCGATGTGGATGACATCCCGTTGGGCGCAGGCATCCTGTTACCGGAATGGGATTACCGCAAACAACGACTGCAGGACGACTTCGTCAGCCTGCAAACCTTCACCCCTCGCGATTGCCAGCCCCAGCCGTTGCCCGCACGCCTGCGAAGCTCGGCCCAGCGTTTGCGTCGCCAGTTCGAACACTTGCGCAACGATCGTCAATGGTTGCGCCAGCAAACCCAAGGCTCGGAACTGGACCTGCAAGCCTGGCTGGACTTTCATGTCGAGCGCCAGCACGGCCAGTGCAGCGAACGCGGACTGTTCATGGACCAGCGCCAGACTCGCCGCGACCTGGCCTGCCTGCTGCTGGCCGATTTGTCGATGTCCACCGATGCCCACCTCAACGACGAGCACCGGGTGATCGACGTGATCCGTGACAGCCTGTTGCTGTTCGGCGAAACCCTGTCGGTGCTGGGGGATGATTTCGCCTTGTACGGGTTCTCTTCCTTGCGCCGCCAGCAGGTGCGCATGCATGAACTCAAGGCCTTCAACCAGCGCTACGACGATCACACCCGCGGACGGATCCAGGGCCTCAAGCCCGGTTACTACACGCGCATGGGCGCGGCGATCCGCCAGGCCACGCAACGGTTGGCGGGCTGCAAGCGGCGGCGCAAATTGTTGTTGCTGCTCAGTGACGGCAAACCCAATGACCTGGACCTGTACGAAGGACGCTACGGTGTGGAAGACACCCGCCAGGCAGTGCTGGAAGCCCGGCGCCAAGGGCTGACGCCGTTCTGCATTACCATCGATCGCGAAGCGGGGGATTACCTGCCGTACATGTTCGGGGCCAACGGCTACACCTTGATTCGCCAGCCCGAGCAACTGCCGCTGCGTTTACCGCAGTTGTACCGGCAATTGACTCAGGATTGAGGGTTCAGACGATGTCGCGGGGCAGCCAGAAGAACATGACGATGCAGAAGATCGTCAAGCCGACACAGAACCAGGTGAAGCGCCGCAACCGGCGCTCGCTGGCCTTTGCGGCCTCGACTGGCAGGGGCATGCCGCACTGGCGACATTCGGTTTCGTGTATCGGGTTGGCTTGTTGGCAATACAGGCAAGTGGGCTGTGTAGTCATTCGAACTGTTCCAGGCGCAGGCGATCGAGAATGGCGATCTGGCGACCGTCCTGGGTGATGATTTTTTCATCGATCAGGCGCCGGATGATCCGCGAGAAGGTTTCCGGCTGGATCGACAAGTGCCCGGCGATCAACTGCTTGGCCATCGGCAATTCGAACTGGCTGTCCACGGTTTGCAGGCGCACCAGTTGCGTCAGCAGGTAGCGCACCACGCGGTGGGTGGCGTTCTTCAGCGACAGGGTTTCAATCTCGTTGACCCGTTGGTGCAGGCGCACGCAGAGCTTGCCGAGCAAGGCGAAGGTCAGCCGGCTGTTGCTTTGCAGCAGACGCATGTAAGTGGCGTTGGACAGCCGGTACACCTGGGTCGGGCCGACGGCTTCGGCGGACGCGACGTAGTTGGGGGTGTCCATCAGCATCATGGCTTCAGCGAAAGTCTGGCGCTCGCCGATCACCTCGAAGACCTTTTCCTGGCCATCCGGGGTCAGCCGGTAGATTTTCACCGCGCCGGAAATCACGAAGTAAAACGCCTGCGCCGGCTCTCCCTGGCGAAACAGCGGATCGCCCCTGTCGATGTTCAGCAATTGGCTGTTGCTCATCAATTCGTTGAGCTCTTCTTCGTTCAAAGGCTCGAACAGGTGATGGCTGCGCAGAATCTGGTGATGGACGCGGTGGAGCACCATGGCATGGAATCCTTGTAATAGCGAAAAGGTGATCGGGGTCAGACCAGGCTCAGGGACAGGCCGCTGGCCAGCGCCACGACGCAGGAGAGCAAGACGAACCAGGTAAGCGGCAGAACGACGGATTTCATGGATGACCCCGACAAGAAAGGTGATGCCGTGCCTGAGCAAGAGACGGGCCATGCCTGCGGGCGTTGATTCGTGGGGCGTTGGGGATGAGATGGGTAAAAATGACCCTGACCTGACAGGGTTAAAACAACCATGAAAGGGTATTAAATACCCTATGAACTATAGTCCCTGTGGGAGCGAGCTTGCTCGCGATGACGGTAGCACACCCGACATCAATGCCTGCTGACCCAGCGCTATCGCGAGCAAGCTCGCTCCCACAGGGGCAGAGGTGTTTTGTTGGGAGGCTTGACCCGGTCCGGCAAGCCCCTTGCAAGTACCTGTTCGAGACGGGAGGTTGCCGATGAACTGGCTTGATCTGAGACAAGGCCAGTCAGCGTCGATAGCCGATCATTCGAACCCTGATTTGTCGTACCTCGCTGGCGGTTCAGCGAGGCAAAGGAGTGGTGTATGCAAGTGCTTGACCGTCGCAAGGCCATGGCCATTTTGCCGTTGTGGCGCCTGGCGTTCCGGCCGTTCTTTTTGGCCGGGTGTGTATTGGCGCTGTTGGTCGTTCCCCTTTGGCTCGCGGCGTTCACCGGGCGCTTGTCGGCCTGGCAGCCGGCTGGCGGCTGGTTGGCCTGGCATCGGCATGAACTGTTGTTCGGTTTCGGCCTGGCGATCATTGCCGGGTTCCTGCTGACGGCAGTGCAAACCTGGACTGCAATCCCCGGCCTGAGCGGCAAGCGCCTGGCAACCCTGGCGTTGTTGTGGCTGGGCGCGCGGCTGGCCTGGCTGGTGGATGCGCCCTGGCCGTTACTGACGCTGCTGGAGCTGGGTTTTGCCCTAGCGGTCGCCGCGTTGATGGGCGTGATGTTGTGGCGTGTGCGGCAGAAGCGCAATTACCCGATTGTGCTGGTATTGCTGCTGTTGGCCGCCGCCGATGGGTTATCCGTATACGGCCTGGTGCAGCACAACGAGGGCTTGCAGCGCCAGAGCGTGCTCACCGGCCTGTGGCTGGTGGCGGCGATGATGGGGTTGATCGGCGGTCGCGTGATTCCATTCTTTACCCAGCGCGGCCTCGGACGGGTCGAGGGCGTTGCCCCTTGGCCATGGCTTGATCGCCTGTTGCTGGCAGGGTCGGCGCTGGTGGCACTGTTGTATGCCTTCGGTCCGGCGCTGGTGGCCAGCGTCTGGGTCGGCCTGTTGTTCGCCGCGTTGGCGGTGGGCCACGGGATTCGACTGGTGCGTTGGCATGATCGGGATTTGTGGCGGGTGCCGCTGCTGTGGTCGTTGCACCTGGCCTACGCCTGGCTGGCGGTGGCGTGCCTGGGCATGGCGCTGTGGCACTTCGGCGTGCCAGTGAACCCGAGCCTGGCGGTGCACGGCCTGACCATCGGCGCCATGGCCGGATTGATCCTGGCGATGGTTGCCCGTGTCAGCCTGGGCCATACCGGGCGCGCCCTCGAGCCACCGGCGGGCATGACCCTGGCGTTCATCCTGCTGAACCTGGCGTGCCTGAGCCGCGTGCTGTTGGTGCTGCTGTTGCCGTTGGCCGGGCTGTGGCTGGCGGCGCTGTGCTGGACGTTGGCGTTCGGTCTGTACGCCTGGCGCTATGGGCCGATGCTGCTCAAGGCTCGGGTGGATGGGCATCCGGGATGAGCCGGTTGGGCGGAGGGAATCGATGATGTACGGGGTCTTGCTGATCATGCACCTGTTGGCGGCCATCGCCTTTATTGGCACGCTGTTTTTCGAGGTCTTCATCTGGCATAGCGCCCGCCGGCCGCTGGTGCAAGGCACGCGGGACGCTGCCGACCAGGCCATCGCCCAGCGCTCGCGACGCGTGCTGCACGGCGTCGTGTTGGTGCTGTACGGCGCCGGCATGGCCCTGGCCTGGCAGCATCGCGGCGCATTGAGCCAGCCGTTGAACAACAGCTTCGGCCTGCTGCTGAGCCTGAAGATCCTGCTGGCGCTGAGTATCATCGGTCATTATTTGTGGCTGGCGTACTGGCTCAAGAGCGGTCGCCTGACACTCAGCCGCGCCTGCTGGTTGCGCCGCAGTATCCTGGGGCACATGGTGCTGATCGTGGTGTTGGCCAAGGCGATGTTCTATTGGCAGTTTTGAGCAGCAGATGAGGGCAGCAAATGAGAGCAGCAAATGCCTGTGGGAGCAAAGCTTGCTCGCGATGGCGCAGTGTCAGTCGATATCAATGTTGACTGATCCATCGCTATCGCGAGCAAGCTTTGCTCCCACAGAAGTAATGGGCAATGTTTGAGAGTTAGTGAGCAGGCTTCATCGCATTGACGAACAACACATTGTTTTCCAGGTGGATGTGCTGCATCAGGTCATCACGAAACTCCACCAGCCCGCGATACAGGGCGCGCCAGGTGTTGCAGGCGTCAGCGGGAGGGGTGATCTGGTCGGTCAGGGCGAGCATGGTTTCCAGGGCTTCACCGTGCTGGTCGTGTTCGTAGCGCAGTACCTGTATTGGCGCCGAGGCCCGCTCGCCCAGGCCCTGTTGCAGCATCGGGAACAGCACCTGTTCTTCCTTGAGCATGTGGCCTTCGAGTTCCTGGTACATGTCCTGCAGGTGATCGGCCAGGCCGTTCGGGCAACTGGGGCGCGCCCCGTGGACCTGCTCGACGCGCCGGGCCAGACGGATCAGCTCCGGCAGCTGTTCGCGATGGCGTGCGTGGTAGCGCTCCAGGATGTGGGCAATCAAGGTCGCCTGGGGCTCGTCGCGCCAGTCATGGCCCAGCTCCCCGGCGGCTTGCAGGGTGCGCAGGGCGTCGGCGATCAGCAGCGGGTTCAGGCCTTTGCCCAGCGCCGCTTCACGCAAGGACTTTTGCCCGCCGCAGCAGAAGTCGAGGTTGTAATGATGGAAGGTACGGGTTGCACCGGGAATATCGCAGGCCAGTTGGCCGAGGCTTTGTTCCAGCAGATCGAGGCTCATCATGTTTCCTTGGGTTGAATCCCGGCAGGGACAGATGAATGCTCTCTTTGCAGCCGACGTGCCAGATTCAACTGATTGAAAATGAAGCATTAAATTTTTGGCAGGGTGATTGTCACCCTGGCTGTGAAGGGTCAAACGAACCCTGGAGGGTCATCACTACCATGCTGCGTGAAAGCCTGGCCGCCGACCTGATCGTCGAGCTGCCCAATGCGGTGCGATTGCAGCGCCTGGTGCAGACCCTGCGCGAATACTTCAACAGTGGCGCCGTGGGGCTGCTGCGCCTGGACGATGACAGTCTCAGGCCCGTGGCCACCGTAGGCCTGGTCCACGAGGCGCTGGGACGGCGCTTCGTGATTGCCCAGCACCCGCGCCTGGCGGCGATCATGGCGTCGCGCGAACCTACCTGGTTCGAGCCGGACAGCCGTCTGCCGGACCCTTATGACGGCTTGCTCGACAACCACGTCGGTGAACCGCTGCCGGTGCATGACTGCATGGGCGTGAGCCTGTACGTGGAAGGCCGGCTCTGGGGGGCGATCACCCTGGATGCGTTGCACGCCGGCACCTTCGACAGCCGCGCCCGCGAGGAACTCAAACGCTGTACGTTGCAGATCGAAGCCGCCGTGCGGGTCACCCGGCTCGAGCAGGAAAACCGTAGCTTGCGGGCGTCGCGCAGCGATCCGGCGGACCTGCGCCTGCCAGCCGAAGAAGGTGAGATCCTCGGGCGCAGCGAGGGGTTGCAGCAATTGCTCAACGAGCTGGATGTATTGGCCGACTCCGAACTGCCAGTGCTGTTGCTGGGGGAAACCGGTGTCGGCAAGGAGTTGTTCGCCCGGCGGCTGCATCGGCTGTCCCGACGTGGCCACAAGCCGTTGGTCCAGGTCAACTGCGCAGCGTTGCCCGAGTCCCTGGCCGAAAGCGAGTTGTTCGGCCACGTCAAAGGCGCGTTCTCCGGGGCGACCACCGACCGCGCCGGGCGCTTCGATGCGGCCAATGGCGGCACGCTGTTTCTCGATGAGGTCGGCGAGTTGCCGTTGAGCGTGCAGGCCAAGTTGCTGCGTACCCTGCAGAACGGCGAGATCCAGCGCCTGGGGGCGGACAAGCCACTGCACGTCGATGTGCGGATCATCGCCGCCACCAACCGGCATCTACCTGACAGCATTCGCGACGGGCTGTTTCGCGCCGACCTGTATCACCGGCTCTCGGTCTATCCGGTACCGATCCCACCGCTGCGCGAGCGCGGCCACGATGTGTTGATGTTGGCCGGGCACTTTCTCGAACTGAACCGCACGCGCCTGGGCTTGCGTGGGTTGCGTCTGTCGCCGGCGGCCGAACAGGCGCTGCTGGCGTACAGCTGGCCCGGCAATGTGCGGGAGCTGGAACACGTCATCAGCCGCGCGGCGTTGAAGCAATTGAGTCGCGGCGCCAGTCGCAGTCTGATCATGACCCTGGAACCGCAGGTGCTGGACCTTGACGTCAACGCCAGCGCGGCCTCGGCGCAGGCGCTGCCGGAACAGGCTCTGCAAGCGTTGGATGCGCCCGTGCAACCCTTGAGCGAGGCTGTCGATGGTTGCCAGCGACAGGCGATCCTCAAGGCCCTGGAACGCTGCGGGCAGAACTGGGCGGGGGCGGCGCGGCTGTTGGAGGTTGACCCGAGCAATCTGCATAAGCTGGCGCGGCGGTTGGGGCTTAAGTAACCGTTGACCGGTTGGACCGAGTTGCCCTCATCGCGAGCAAGCTCGCTCCCACAGGGATCTTGTGAACACGACAGATCACCTGTGGGAGCGAGCTTGCTCGCGATAGCACCCTTCAACTCACCACAAGAACCGGCATTGACAACGATCAAGGCCCGCCACCGCCGCAGAACCCACACTGGCCCAAATCCATCGTGGAGATCACCGTCATGCCACTTTCCCTGGCAAAAATGCGCCGTCAGTACACCCTCGATGGCCTGGATGAAGCCCAGGCACCCGACGCCCCCATGGCTTTGTTCAGGCTCTGGATGCAGCAGGCCCGCGACACCGAAAGTCCACCCGTGGAAGCCAACAGCATGGCCCTGGCGACGGTGGACGAGCAGGGTCGGCCGCATTGCCGGATCCTGTTGCTCAAGGGGTTCAGCGATGAGGGCTTCTCTTTTTTCGGCAATTACCAAAGTGGCAAGGGCCAGAACCTGGCGGCCAATCCCTGGGCGGCCATGACGTTTTTCTGGCCGGGTTTGGAGCGGCAAGTCCGCATCGAAGGGCCGGTCGACAAACTCGATCCGGCGTTATCGGATGCCTATTTCGAATCCCGTTCCGTCGCCAGTCGCCTGGGTGCCTGGGCCTCGCCACAAAGCCGACCACTGGAGGACAGGGCTGCGCTCGAGTCCTTGCTGACGCAAACCGAAAAACGCTTTGCCGATCAACCCGTGCGGCGCCCCGACCATTGGGGAGGCTATTGCCTGCGGCCCGAACGGATGGAGTTCTGGCAAGGCCGCGCCGACCGTTTGCACGATCGCCTCGACTACCGCCTGCAAGACGGCGTCTGGCAGCGCAGTCGCCTGGCGCCTTGAGCGCCGAGGGAGGTACCTCCAAGGAGGAATAGGCCCGGCAACGATTGCGGTTCAGGCTGGGCCATCTTTTCTGACAGGACGGCTGATCATGGCCCATCTGACGCAACGCCTCTTTCAACCGCTGAACATCGCGGTCCTCACCATCAGCGATACCCGAACCTTCGAAACCGACACCTCGGGCCAAACCCTGGCGGACCTGCTGCAAACAGCCGGACACGTGCTCATCGACCGTGGGCTGGTGAAGGACGATATCTACCAGATCCGCGCCCAGGTCTCCCAATGGATCGCCGACCCCAAGGTGCAGGTGGTGTTGATGACCGGCGGCACCGGGTTCACCCCGCGCGACAACACCCCCCAAGCGGTGGCGCCACTGCTGGACAAGCAGGTGGACGGTTTCGGCGAGCTGTTCCGCCAGGTGTCGCTGGCGGAGATCGGCATGTCCACCCTGCAATCGCGCGCCTTGGCGGGCATGAGCAATGGGGTGCTGGTGTGCTGCTTGCCGGGTTCGCCGGGGGCTTGCCGGACCGGTTGGGAGCAGATCCTGGCCGGGCAATTGGACAGCCGCACCGGCCCGTGCAATTTCACTCCGCACCTCAAGCCCCAGGACGGCATCGCCCCGACGGCTTGCGAGACACGCTCGTGAGCGGCCGGGTGTGCGACAGCGGCGTGCTGATGCCGGTGGATGAGGCGATCCGTCATCTGCTCGACCAGGCACCGCCGCCACCGCCCGTGCAACGGGTTGGCCTGGACCAGGCCCTGGCGCGTGTGCTGGCCACTGACATTGTGTGCCCGATGAACCTGCCGGCCTGGGACAACAGCGCGATGGACGGCTATGCCCTGCGGGCCGCTGACCTGCCGGGTGACGGCGGCTACCTGCTGTTGGGCGGGCGGATCGCCGCGGGTGACGAGCCGGGCGAACCGTTGCAGGCGGGGCAGGTCGTGAGGATTTTTACTGGCGCGCCGCTGCCACCGGGGGCCGACACGGTGGTGCCGCAGGAAAGCTGTCGCGTCGATGGCGAGCGGGTCTGGTTGCCGTCGGTCAACGGCGGTGACCATGTTCGCAAGGAAGGCGAGGAACTGCGTCGAGGAGACCGGTTGCTTGAAGCCGGCACGCGTCTGCGCGCCCAGGAGTTGGGTTTGCTCGCCGGTACCGGTGTCGGCCAGGTGGACGTCTATCGCCCCTTGCAAGTGGGTCTGCTCAGCAGCGGCGATGAGCTGCGTGAGCCGGGCGAGCCACTGGCGCCAGGGCAGATCTACAACAGTAATCGCCATAGCCTCGCCGCGCTGTTGCGCGGTTGGGGTGTCGAGGTGCATGACTTCGGGGTCATGCCCGACCAGCTATTGGCCAGCCGACAAGCGTTGCGCCTGGCCGCTGCCGAATGCGATGTACTGATCACCTCGGGCGGTGTCTCGGTGGGTGAAGAGGACCACCTCAAGCACGCCATCGAAGCCTTGGGCAGCATTGACCTCTGGCGCCTGGCCATCCAGCCGGGCAAGCCCCTGGCTTTTGGGGATGTGGAAGGCAAGCCATGGATCGGGCTGCCGGGCAACCCGTCGGCGGCCTTGATTACCGCGCTGATCGTCGTGCGTCCGTTCCTGTTCCGGGCCCAGGGCATGGGCGACGTGTTACCCGTGCCGTTGCAGGTGCCGGCCGGGTTCGACTGGCTCAAGCGCAACCGGCGCCGGCAGTACCTGCGGGCCAGGTTGGTTCCGGATGCCAACGGCCACCTGTGCGTGGAACTGCACCCTCAGCAAAGTTCGGCGATGCTGGCGGCCGCTTGCTGGGCCGATGGGCTGGCGGTGGTGGAGTGTGAGGCGCAACTGCACAAGCACGACAAGGTGCTGTACCTGCCATTCGCCGAGCTGATGCATTGACGGCAATTGATTGCCGTCAAGGTCGCCGGCCGAGGGCTGGCTAGACTGGCGGCGCTTGAGTTTTTCTCATGAGGATGCCCCATGCAACTGGTTTGCCCGGCAGGGAATCTGCCTGCCCTCAAAGCGGCGGTGCGCCAAGGCGCCGATGCCGTCTATGTCGGCTTTCGCGATGACACCAATGCCCGGCACTTCGCCGGGCTGAACATGGACGACAAGCAGTTCGATGCGGCTGTCGCACACATCCGTCAGCACCAACGCAAGCTGTACGTGGCGGTCAATACTTACCCGCAACCCAAGGGCTGGGAACGCTGGCAACGGGCGGTGGACCGCGCCGCCGATTTCGGCGTGGATGCCCTGATCGCCGCCGACCCCGGCGTGCTCAGCTACGCCCGCCAGCGCCATCCACAACTGGCGCTGCATCTGTCGGTACAAGGCTCGGCCACCCACGCGGCGGCCCTGGCTTTTTATGCAGAGCGCTATGACATCCGCCGCGCCGTGCTGCCACGGGTACTGTCCCTGGCCCAGGTGCGCCAGGTGGCGGCGGGCAGTCCGGTGCCGATCGAAGTCTTCGGTTTCGGCAGCCTGTGCATCATGGCTGAAGGTCGTTGCCACTTGTCTTCCTACATCACCGGCGAATCGCCGAACCTGTGTGGCGTCTGCTCGCCCGCCAAGGCGGTGCGCTGGAGCGAGGACGCCCAAGGCCTCAGCGCACGCCTGAGCGAGGTGCTGATCGACCGCTACACGCCCGAAGAGCCGGCCGGTTATCCGACCTTGTGCAAAGGCCGCTTCCTGGTGGGCGGCAAGCGCTTCCATGCGCTGGAAGAACCCACCAGCCTCGACACCCTTGACCTGCTGCCGGAGTTGGCAGCCATCGGCGTCGAAGCGGTGAAGATCGAGGGTCGCCAACGCAGCCCGGCCTACGTTGAACAAGTGACCCGGGTCTGGCGCGCCGCACTGGACGCCCATCAGGCCGCGCCGCAACGGTTCCGGGTGCAGGAAGAATGGCGCCAGGTGCTGGCTGGCTTGTCCGAAGGCAGCCAGACCACCCTGGGTGCCTACCATCGATCATGGCAATGAGGGGAGGCCAGATGAAACTCAGCCTGGGACCGGTCCTGTTTTATTGGGACAAAGCGCAACTGGGGAATTTCTATGCCGAGATGTCGGCATTGCCGCTGGACGTGATTTACCTGGGGGAAACCGTGTGTTCGAAACGCCGGGCGTTTTCCCTGGATCAGTGGCTGGGGTTGGCGCGCGAGCTGCAAGCGTGCAGCCAGGCACAGATTGTGTTGTCGAGCCTGACGCTGATCGAGGCGGCCTCGGAGCTGTCCTCGCTGCGACGCCTGTGTGACAACGGCCAGTTGTTGGTGGAAGCCAATGACATGGGCGCGGTGCAGTTCATGGCCGAACGCAAGCTGCCTTTCGTCGGTGGCCCGGCACTGAACTTGTACAACGGCCACGCCCTGGGGCAATTGCTCGACAGCGGTATGATCCGTTGGGTGCCGCCGGTGGAGTGCTCGGCGGCGCTGATCGGCGATGTGCTGGAGCAGGTGCGGGACATGGACCGCGAGGTGCCCGAGGTGGAGATTTTTGCCTACGGTCATCTGCCCTTGGCGTACTCGGCGCGCTGCTTTACCGCCCGAGCCGAAAACCGCCCCAAGGACGACTGTCAGTTCTGCTGCATCAACTACCCCGACGGCCTTGCGCTGAGCAGTCAGGAAGGCCAACAGCTGTTCACCCTCAACGGCATCCAGACGATGTCCGGCGAGGTGACGAACCTGCTGGCCGATTACAACGCGCTGATGGCCTGCGGCGCCGATGTGCTGCGCCTGAGCCCTCGCGCCCAGGGCATGGCCGAGGTGGTCACGGCCTTCGACAAGGTGCGCCAGGGCGAGGCACCACCGCTGTTCGTGGACGGTTGCAATGGTTACTGGCACGGTCATGCTGGCATGTTGAAGGTAGAGGAGGCGGGCCTGTGTTGAGTCCGAAGAAGTGGGTGCTCAAAGGCGCCGACCGCTTGCTGCCGCTGGTGGGCAAGGTGCCGTTCGTGGTGCAGCGACTGGCGTTGCAGCAGGCGCTCAATCGCTGCCTGGCCGAGCCGCTGCGCGATGGCGGGTTCGATGTGCTGCGTGGGCGATGGTTGTGCCTGCGTGTGCCGGACTTGAAGTTGTGCTGGTACCTGACTTTGGCACGGGATGGATTGCGGATTGCCGAACGGGCCGAGGCCCAGGTCACCATCAGCGGCAACTGGCGTGAGTTTCTGTTACTGGCCAGTCGGCAGGAAGATCCTGACACGTTGTTCTTCCGTCGCCGGTTGGTGATCGAGGGGGATACCGAGTTGGGGCTGGCACTGAAGAATCTGATCGACAGTCTTGATCCGGACGTCCTGCCGCCGTGGCTCTGGCGCAATCTGGAGAGGGCGGGCAAGGGGTTGGCGACGGTCTGATGAAAGCTTCGAACGCGCTTCCCCTGGTGTATTCGTGTTCCGGTTGTTCCAATGTGGCGCAACTGGCCAACACCGTCGCCCTGCGGCTGGACCGTGCGGGTCTGGCGGAGATGTCTTGTATTGTCGGGGTGGGTGGGCATGTGGCGCCGCTGGTTGACAAGGCGCGGTCGGGGCGGCGGATCATTGCGTTGGATGGTTGTCCGTTGCAGTGTGTTCAGGCGTGTCTGCGGCAGCATGATTTGGTGGCGGATGTGCATGTGATTCTGAACCAGCTGGGGTTGCGCAAGCGGTTCGGGGTGGATTGCGGTGAGCCTGAGATGGAGTTGGTGTTTTCGCGGGTAGTGGGGTTGATTGATGCGGGTTAGGGGTGGGTGAATATCCATTTCTTCGGTAACGGCGGCTTATGGTTCCGCCCTTGCGGCGGGTCACTTTTGGAAGAGCCGGGAGCCGGACCAGCCAAAAGTAACCAAAAGCGCTTTGCCCCACCACTTGGTGCCTCGCTTAGGCTCGGCATGCCTGAACGAAGGCATTGCTCCGTGGGCCGCCGCGAAGGGCCATCCATGGCCCACTGCGCAATACCTGCGTTCGGCCATCGTGGTTAACGGGGCGTCCGAGATCAACGTCCATCGCGAGGCGGCCTAACAGCCGACCTGGTTCTTGATGGGACCGCGTTTTTCCTGTGGGAGCGGGCTTGCTCGCGAAAGCGGTGGGTTAGCTCGCGGTGAGGTTGGCTGTGCCGACGTCATCGCGAGCAAGCTCGCTCCCACAGGTTCTTGTGTCGTATGCGGATGCTTTGAATACCCGAAAACCCATGTGGGGAGCGAGCTTGCTCGCGAAAGCGGTGGGTCAGTTTGTGATGATGTTGGATGTGCCGGCCTCTTCGCGAGCAAGCCCGCTCCCACAGGAGGAATGCGGTCCCCATCAAGAACCAGGTCGGCTACTAGGCGGGCATGCCGAGCCTAAGCGAGGCACCAAGTGGTGGGGCGAGAGCGTTTTGCTTACTTTTGACTGGGCCGGCTTCCGGGCTCTTCAAAAGTGAGCCGCCGTAAGGGCTGAACTATAAGTCGCCGTTACCTAAATAACGGATATTCACACAAACCTACTGCTGATAACCCTCAAGCCCATCCTCGGACAAGATACGAATCTGACGCCGCTCCATGGCAATCAACCCCCCATCAACCAACCGATGAAGAATCCGCGAAAACGTCTCCGGCTGAATCCCCAGCTTGGAAGCCACCAGACGCTTGGACACCTGCAACACCAATTGACCATCCCGCGGATCGCGTTCCTGCAGCAGGAAATTGATCACCCGCCGACTGGCACTGGCCAAGGTCAAGTTATCGATGTCCTTGAGGCGCTGGTGCAGATGGATGCTCATGCTCGCCAGGATCGCCAGGCAGACCTTGGGCTGGTCCTCCAGGGCCTTGCGGTAATGGGTACCCTCGATACTCACCAGCACGCTGTCCTTGATTGCCGACGCACTGACCGGATAGCAACGAGCCTCGCTGAACAGCAGGGCCTCGGCGAAGGTCTGTCCGGGCTGGATGATCTCCACCAGGTTCTCCTGGCCCTCACCGGTCACCCGGAACAGCTTGATCTGGCCACTGACCAACAAGAAAAACCGCTTGGCCGGATCGCCCTGGTGCATGAGCGTGCTGTTGCATTCCAGGCGTTTGAGGACGGCCAGGCTGCAGACATCCTCAAAGACCCGCTCCGGCAGTTGGCTGAACAGGTGATGACGACGCAACAGTAAAACGATGGAAGGGTGGGTCAGCATGGCGTACCTCCGCGTGTCGTCATGGTAGAGCCCAAGTCGTCATTGGCCTATGCCTCGGCTGGCCTACCTCGGAAGAGGGATGGGCTGCGCGATCAAGACACAAGTCCTGTGGGGAACGAAATCCAGATCTGCTGCCAATCCCCTGTGGGAGCAAAGCTTGCTCGCGATGGCAGCAGTACATTCAACATTTGCGCAAGCTGAACCACCGCTATCGCGAGCAAGCTTTGCTCCCACAATCGGTGTGTTTTGCTGGGCTAGCCCGCCCCGCGCAAATGCTCCATCGCCCACACCGCGGCTTCGACCCGTGAGCGCAAGCCGAGCTTGTGCAGCAGGTTCTTCACATGCACCTTGACCGTGCCTTCGGTGATGCCCAGCTTGTGCCCGATGACCTTGTTGCTGTAGCCGCCGGCGATGGTCTTGAGGACCTGGCGTTCGCGCTCGGTCAGTTCCACATCGGCCTGGCGCGGTGGCGAGCGCAGCGCCTGGGCCATGACGCGGGTCAGGCCGGGGCTGATCACCAGGGCGCCGTTGAGGGCATCGCGGATGTACTGGATCAGAAGCTCCGGCTCCATGTCCTTGAGCAGGTAACCGTTGGCGTCCAGGCGCAAGGCATCGCGGATGTCGTCCTCGGCATCGGACACGGTGAACAGCAGCACCTTGCCGGTGTAGTGCATGGCGCGCAGCCGACGCAGGGTCTCGATGCCGTTCATCTGCGGCATGTTGTTGTCCAGCAGCACCAGGTCGGGCTTGAGCGGTTCGATCAGGGTCAGGGCTTCTTCGCCGTGGCTGGCTTCGCCAACGATCTGCAAATCGTCTTCGAGCTCAAGCATCTGACGAATGCCGCGACGCATCATCGGATGATCGTCGACCAGTAGCAGGGTGTGGCGCAGGGGGGCGTTCATGTTGCGAGGCCTTCGGTGTGTTGGCCCAGGAATTCCGGTTGGAAATGCACCTGGATGCGGGTGCCCTGGGGTGTTCGGGAGAGAATCTGCAGTTGGCCGCGCAGGCTGCGGGCCCGTTCGTTCATGATGTTCAGGCCATGGTGTTCGCGCTGGTCGACCTCGCCGCTGAAGCCGCGGCCATCGTCTTCGATCGACAGCCGCACGGTCTCGCCTTCCTGGCGCAGTTCGAGCCAGGCGTTTTCGGCATGGGCATGGCGCAGGCAGTTGGACAGCGCCTCACGGGTGATCTGCAGGATGTGGATCTGCTCGCTGGCCGACAGCTCGAAGGCCAGGGTGTCGACGAACAGATGCACCTTGAAGTCCCCTCGGTTGGAGAATTCCTCGGCGGTGTCCTTGAGCTCTTCGACCAGGCCATCGTCGTGGATCTGCAAGCGGAAGGTGGTCAGCAACTCGCGCAACTGGCGATAAGCATTGTTGAGCCCTTCACGCAGTTCACCAGTGACGGTCTCCAGGGTCTGCACCGGTTCGCCCCGACGCATCAGGGTCTGCATGCGGCTGACTTGCAGCTTCATGTACGACAAGGCCTGGGCCAGTGAATCGTGGAGCTCGCGGGCAATGATCGTGCGTTCATCGAGCAGCAGCAGGCGATGGTCCTGTTCGCGCTGGCGCTTGAGCGACAGCGACGTACCAATCAGGTTGGCCAGGGCCTGGATCAATGCGGTTTCCCAGGGCTGCGCGGCGTGGCCGTCGACAAAATGAGCCTTGAGCTCACCCAGTTCGTTGCCCTGGTTGCTGATGCTGAAGGCTTGCGGGCGTGCCGCGTTGCGTTTATGGCAACTGGCGCAATCGCTGCTGGCGCAGACCTGGCGGCTGTCGGCGCCATGCAACGCCAGCAGGTGCCTGGCCGGTGATTGCAATTGCCCTTGCAGGCACAGCGTCAGGCGCAGGCCCGGCAGGCGCTGTTGGAAGCGCCGGATCAATTCATCCAGCCCTTCGGCATTGGCCTGTCGCGTCGCCAGGCTGCGACTGCTCTGGTACAGCAGCTCCAGGGCGGCGTTGGCCTGTTGCAGGTTCAGGGTCTTTTGCCGGACCTGGTTTTCCAGGGTGCGGTGCGATTGCTCGATGGTCTCGGCCATGGTGTTGAAACTGGTCGCCAACTGGCCCAGTTCATCTTCGGACTGGTGATTGACTCGCACCTGGAACTCGCCACGGCGAAAGCGCTGGGTGGCGTCCACCAACTCCTGCAAGGGCGTGACCACGCCGTACTGCAATTCATACAGGCCGATCAGCAGGATGATCATGGTGCTGAACAGCGCCGCGCCCTGGATCACCTGCTGCCAGCCTTGCTTGTGCTCGCTCTGGCGCTGCAGCAGGGTAACGAACCGGTCCAACTGGTTGACGAAGGCATTGGCATTGGCCTGGAAAAACGCCGAGTCGCCACGCTCGATGGCCGGGCGCAAAGTCTGGTTCCAGCGTTGCACAAGGTCGCGATAGCTCTTGTGCAGGGAGGTTTCCGGCCCATCTTCCAGCACGGCGCGCAGGGCAGGGCTGTCGAGGCGTTGTTGCAGGCTGGCGATGATCGCCGGGACGTCGTCGTTGGCCCCCGCCGCCAGTTTCCAGCTCAGGTGGTAGGTCTCCATGCGCACGGAGCCGGCGGTGTTGATGGCGGCAGCGTCGCCCTGGCTGAACCAGGCGATCAACCCTGCACTCAAGGAACTGGCCAGGGCCAGGATGGCGATCAGGATCACCGCCAGCCCGGCGCGAGCGGGCAGGGAACTGCGCAGCCAACGCATCATCGACGCGGGCCTGCGGGGCAAAACTGTGAACCGAGCATAGGGGGCGCCCTGGACCTGGGGGTGTAGCAGCCAATCCTGGGCGCACTACCTCTAAAGAGTTGTCGGCCGCTCCATTTCCATAAAAGCTTCGGCAGACTTGATCAAGGTATTGATAAATAAAGGGTTGTATCAATATCCGGGTCTACCTCCTTGGAGGTAGACGGGCCAAGCATAGGCCTGGACCGCCCCGGCACACGTTGACCCAAGTCAAGTTTTCGCGGGGTTCGTATCACTAGGCTGCGCTCAATCGAACTGACGGAGTGCATCGTGATGCGAGCGCAAGTGCAACAAGGGCTGGTACTAGGGATGAGTACCCTGGCCTTCACCGTGTGCTTCATGGTCTGGATGATGTTTGCCGTGCTGGGGGTTCCGATCAAGGAACTGCTGGCCCTCAATGAAACCCAGTTTGGCCTGCTGGCCGCTACGCCGGTGTTGACCGGTTCGCTGGTGCGCTTGCCCCTGGGGCTTCTGACCGACCGCTTTGGCGGACGGATCGTGTTCTTCCTGCTGATGCTGGCCTGCGTATTGCCGCTGTACCTGATCACCCTCGCCACGGCCTTCTGGCAGTTCCTGGTATTGGGCCTGTTCGTCGGCCTGGCCGGTGGCTCGTTCTCGGTGGGCATCGCCTACGTCGCCAAATGGTTCGACAAGCAGAACCAGGGTTTTGCCATGGGCGTCTTCGGCGCCGGCAACGCCGGTGCGGCAGTGACCAAGTTCCTCGCCCCGGCGTTGATCGCGTTCGGCACCTGGCACCTGGTGCCGAAAGTGTTCAGCGCCATCCTGTTCATCACCGCGCTGTTGTTCTGGTTTCTCACCACCGAGAAAAAGGAACACAGCGGCACCGGCGGCGCGACGTTGCGCGAGCAATTGAAAACCCTGAAAGAGCCGGCCGTGTGGCGCTACTGCCAGTACTACTCGATCGTGTTCGGCGGCTACGTGGCACTGGCCTTGTGGATGACCAAGTACTACGTGCAGGAATACGGCTTCAGCCTGCAAAGCGCGGCGCTGCTGGCGGCGTGTTTCTCCTTGCCCGGTGGCGTGCTGCGGGCCGTCGGTGGCTGGATGTCCGACCGCTGGGGCGCCCAGAGCGTGACCTGGTGGGTGTTGTGGGTCAGCTGGATCTGCCTGTTCCTGCTCTCCTATCCCCAGACTCAACTGCAAGTGCAGACCGTCAACGGCATCGTCGATTTCCACATTGGTCTCAGCCCCACGCTGTTCACCGTGCTGCTGTTCGTGATGGGCATTGCCTTCGCGTTCGGCAAGGCCTCGGTCTTCAAATACATCGCCAACGACTACCCGAAAAACATGGGCGCGGTGTCCGGCATCGTCGGCCTGGCCGGCGGCCTGGGCGGGTTCGTGCTGCCGATCATGTTCGGCGCCCTGGTGGACCTCACCGGCGTGCGCTCGTCCTGCTTCATGTTGATGTACGGCGTGGTCTGGGTCTCCCTGGCCTGGATGTACTTCAGCGAAATGCGCAAGCGCCCGCTGCTGGGTAAACAGCCGCCGGCCACTCAGTCCCCGTTTTCCAGCATTGCCCAAGGAGAAGAACATGTCCGTTCTGCAAACGCCTGAAAAGGGCCCGGTCATTCATGACTGGCGCCCGGAAGACCCTGCTTTCTGGGGCAGTAGCGGCAAACTGACCGCCCGGCGCAACCTGTGGATTTCCATCCCGGCGCTGCTGTTGGCCTTCGCGGTGTGGATGGTCTGGAGCACGGTGATCGTGCGCCTGAATGCCATCGGTTTCAGCTTCAGCACCGACCAGCTGTTCTGGCTGGCGGCATTGCCGGGGCTGTCCGGCGCAACCTTGCGCATCTTCTACTCGTTCATGGTGCCGATCTTCGGCGGGCGTCGTTGGACCGCGCTGAGCACGGCGTCGTTGCTGATACCGGCTTTGTGGATGGGCTTCGCCGTGCAGGATTCGGCCACGCCCTACAGCGTGTTCGTGCTGATCGCATTGCTTTGCGGTTTTGGTGGCGGCAACTTCGCCTCGAGCATGTCCAACATCAGCTTCTTCTATCCCAAGTCCCAGCAGGGCACCGCCCTGGGCCTGAACGCCGGGCTGGGCAACCTGGGCGTGTCGGTGATGCAGTTCAGCGTGCCGCTGGTGATCTCCTTCGGCGTGTTCGGCTTCATGGGCGGCCAGCCACAGGTGTTGGCCGACGGCAGCTCGCTGTGGTTGCAGAACGCCGGTTTCATCTGGGTGCCGTTCATCCTCGCCATTACCGTGATCGCCTGGTTCGGCATGAATGACCTGTCCAGCGCCCGCGCCTCGTTCAGCGAACAGGCGGTGATCTTCAAGCGCAAGCACAACTGGCTGATGTGCTGGCTGTACCTGGCCACTTTCGGTTCGTTCATTGGTTTCTCCGCCGCCTTCCCGTTGCTGATCAAGACTTCGTTCCCGGAAGTCATCGCCCTGAAATTCGCCTTCCTCGGCCCGCTGGTGGGCGCGCTGGTACGGCCGCTGGGCGGCTGGCTGGCGGACAAGCTCGGTGGTGCGAAGGTCACCTTGTGGAACTTCGTGTTGATGATCGTGATGGTGTTCGGCGTCCTGCACTTTCTTCCGCAGAACGGCCAGGGCGGCAGCTTCTACGGCTTCCTGGGCATGTTCATGTTGCTGTTCATCACCACTGGCGTGGGCAACGGTTCGACCTTCCGCATGATCCCGGTGATCTTCCGCACCCTGCACGAGAAAGCCGCCCTGGGCAAAAAGCCCGAGCTGCGTGAACACGCGATCAAGAACGCCGGCAAGGAATCGGCCGCCGTGCTGGGTTTCAGCTCGGCCATGGGCGCCTTCGGAGCCTTCTTCATTCCCAAATCATTCGGCACTTCGATGGCCCTGACCGGCGGCCCGGAGATGGCCTTCTACATGTTCGTCGGCTTCTACCTGAGCTGCATCGTGGTGACCTGGTGGTGGTATGCCCGCAAGGGCGCCGCGACACCTTGCTAAGCCGAACCTAAACCTGCGTGGGCGGGGCGCAGACCCCGCGGAGCAAGCCTGAGAGGAACACACTGTGAGTCATTTACTGGATCAACTGCGGTTTTTCAACCGTAAGCAAGGCGAGTTTTCAGACGGGCACGGCGAGACCCGCAAGGAGTCCCGGGACTGGGAGAACGTCTACCGTTCGCGCTGGCAGTACGACAAGATCGTGCGGTCCACCCATGGGGTGAACTGCACCGGTTCGTGCTCGTGGAAAATCTACGTCAAGAACGGCCTGATCACCTGGGAAACCCAGCAGACCGACTATCCGCGTACCCGCAACGATCTGCCCAACCACGAACCACGCGGCTGCCCTCGTGGCGCGAGCTACAGCTGGTACATCTACAGCGCCAACCGGCTCAAGTACCCGAAGATCCGCAAGCCATTGCTCAAGCTGTGGCGCGAAGCCCGGCAGACCCTGCCGCCAGTGGAAGCCTGGGCCAGCATCGTCGAGGACAAGGCCAAGGCCGACTCTTATAAAAGCAAGCGCGGCATGGGTGGCTTCATCCGTTCCAACTGGGAAGAAGTCAACGAGATCATCGCCGCAGCGAACGTCTACACCGTCAAGGAACACGGCCCGGACCGGGTGGTGGGCTTCTCGCCGATCCCGGCCATGTCGATGGTCAGCTACGCCGCCGGCTCGCGTTACCTGTCGTTGATCGGTGGCGTCTGCCTGAGCTTCTATGACTGGTATTGCGACTTGCCGCCAGCGTCGCCGATGGTCTGGGGCGAGCAGACCGACGTGCCGGAATCCGCCGACTGGTACAACTCCAACTACATCATTGCCTGGGGCTCCAACGTTCCGCAGACCCGTACCCCTGACGCCCACTTCTTCACCGAGGTGCGCTACAAGGGCACCAAGACCGTGGCGATCACCCCGGACTATTCGGAAGTCGCCAAGCTCACCGACCTGTGGCTCAACCCCAAGCAGGGCACCGACGCCGCGCTGGCCCAGGCCTTCAACCATGTGATCTTCAAAGAATTCCACCTGGACAAGCCGAGCGTCTATTTCACCGAATACGCCAAGCGCTACACCGACCTGCCGGTACTGGTGATGCTCAAGCCAATGCTCGGCGCCGCACCAGGTGCGGGTTACCAGCCGGACCGTTTCCTGCGGGCCAGCGACCTGACCGACAACCTCGGCCAGGACAACAACCCGGAATGGAAGACCATCGCCCTGGATGCCAGCGGCGAACTGGTTTCGCCCCAAGGCTCCATCGGCTATCGCTGGGGCGAGAAGGGCAAGTGGAACATCCTGCCCCGTGAAGGCGGCGAGGGCCGTGAGATCGACCTCAAGCTGAGCCTGATCGGCGGCGACGTCGCCGAGGTGGCGTTCCCGTACTTCGCTGGCGAAGCCCAGGAGTACTTCCAGCACGTGGCCGGTGACGCGGTGCAGTTCCGGCGGGTGCCGGTGCACAGCGTGGTACTGGCCGACGGCAGCGTGGCGAAAGTCGCCACCGTATTCGACCTGTCGGCGGCCAACCTGGCGATCGACCGTGGCCTGGGCGGCGCCAACGTTGCCAAGGACTATGACGACGCCTCGGTGCCTGGTACCCCGGCCTGGCAGGAGCAGATCACTGGCGTAAGCCGCGAGAAGGCGATCCAGATCGCCCGCGAGTTTGCCGACAACGCCGACAAGACCCGTGGACGCTCGATGATCATCGTCGGTGCGGCGATGAACCACTGGTACCACATGGACATGAACTACCGCGGGCTGATCAACATGCTCATGCTCTGCGGTTGCGTCGGCCAGACCGGCGGCGGCTGGGCCCACTATGTCGGCCAGGAAAAACTCCGTCCGCAATGCGGCTGGCTGCCCCTGGCCTTTGGCCTGGACTGGAACCGTCCGCCACGGCAGATGAACGGCACCAGCTTCTTCTACGGGCACAGTTCGCAATGGCGCCACGAGAAGATGAGCATGCACGATGTGCTCTCGCCCCTGGCCGACAAATCGCAATTCCCCGAGCACGCCCTGGACTACAACATCCGCGCCGAACGGGCCGGCTGGTTGCCGAGCGCACCGCAGCTCAACACCAACCCGCTGCACATCTGCCGCGATGCCGCCGCTGCGGGCATGGACCCCAAGGACTACGTGGTCAAGTCGCTGCAGGACGGTTCCCTGCGCTTTGCCTGCGAGCAGCCGGACAGCCCGGTGAACTTCCCGCGCAACATGTTCATCTGGCGTTCCAACCTGCTGGGCTCCTCGGGCAAGGGCCACGAGTACATGCTCAAGTACCTGCTGGGCACCAAGAACGGCGTGATGAACGAAGACATCGGCCATAGCACCGAGTGCAAGCCCACCGAAGCCGAATGGGTCGACGAGGGCGCCATTGGCAAGCTCGATCTGGTGACCACCCTGGACTTCCGCATGTCCTCGACCTGCGTGTATTCCGACATCGTCTTGCCGACCGCCACCTGGTACGAAAAAGACGACATGAACACCTCGGACATGCACCCGTTCATTCACCCACTGTCGGCCGCCATCGATCCGGCCTGGGAGTCGCGTTCGGACTGGGAAATCTACAAGGGCATCGCCAAGGCGTTTTCCGCCATGTCGGTCGGCCACCTGGGTGTCGAGAAAGACCTGGTCACCGTACCGCTGATGCACGACAGCGTCGGCGAACTGGCCCAGCCATTCGGCGGCACCGACTGGAAAAGTGCCGGTGTGGCGCCGGTCCCAGGCAAGAACGCGCCGAACCTGCAAGTGGTGGAACGCGACTACCCGAACATCTACAAGCAGTTCACCTCCCTGGGCCCGATGCTGGAAAAACTCGGCAACGGCGGCAAGGGCATCAACTGGAACACCGACACTGAAGTTAAATTCCTTGGCGAACTGAACCACAAGGAAGTCGAGGCGGGTATCAGCCAAGGGCGGCCAAAAATCGACAGCGCCATTGATGCTGCCGAAGTGATCCTGTCCCTGGCGCCGGAAACCAACGGCCATGTCGCGGTGAAAGCCTGGGCAGCGCTGTCGGAATTCACCGGCATCGACCACAGCCACCTGGCGGTGTCCAAGGAGCACGAGGCGATTCGCTTCCGTGACATCCAGGCCCAGCCACGCAAGATCATTTCCAGCCCGACCTGGTCTGGCCTGGAAGACGATCACGTGAGCTACAACGCTGGCTACACCAACGTCCATGAGTCGATCCCATGGCGCACCATCACCGGTCGCCAGCAGTTCTACCAGGATCACCCGTGGATGCAGGCGTTCGGCGAGCAACTGATGAGCTATCGGCCACCAGTCAACACCCGCACCATCGCCGGCGTGAAGGGCAAGCGCAGCAATGGCGAGACCGAGATCGTCCTGAACTGGATCACCCCGCACCAGAAGTGGGGTATCCACAGCACCTACAGCGACAACCTGCTGATGCTGACCTTGAGCCGTGGCGGACCGATTGTCTGGCTCTCGGAAATCGACGCCAAGCGCGCCGGTATCGAGGACAACGACTGGATCGAATGCTTCAACGTCAACGGCGCGCTGACCGCCCGTGCGGTGGTCAGCCAACGGGTCAAGGAAGGCATGGTGATGATGTATCACGCCCAGGAACGGATCGTGAACGTGCCGGGTTCGGAAACCACCAAGACCCGTGGCGGCCACCACAACTCGGTGACCCGCGTGGTGCTCAAGCCCACCCACATGATTGGCGGCTACGCCCAACAGGCCTACGGCTTCAACTATTACGGCACGGTCGGTTGCAACCGCGACGAATTCGTCGTGGTGCGCAAGATGGTCAAGGTCGATTGGCTCGATGGTTCCAGTGGCGATGATTTGCCGCGTCCACTGCCGACTGATATCGAGGAGAACTGAGATGAAGATTCGCTCACAAATCGGCATGGTCCTTAACCTGGACAAATGCATCGGCTGCCACACCTGCTCGATTACCTGCAAGAACGTCTGGACCAGCCGCGAAGGCATGGAATACGCCTGGTTCAACAACGTCGAATCCAAGCCTGGCATCGGCTATCCCAAGGAGTGGGAAAACCAGGACAAGTGGAAAGGCGGCTGGATCCGCAACGCTGACGGTTCGATCAACCCGCGCATCGGCGGCAAGTTCCGCGTGCTGGCGAACATCTTCGCCAACCCGGACCTGCCGAGCCTGGACGATTACTACGAGCCGTTCGACTTCGACTACCAGCACCTGCACACCGCACCGCTGGGCGAGCACCAGCCCACCGCGCGACCACGCTCGGTGGTGTCCGGCAAGCGCATGCAGAAAATCGAATGGGGCCCGAACTGGGAGGAAATCCTCGGCACTGAATTCGCCAAGCGGCGCAAGGACAAGAACTTCGACAAGATCCAGGCGGACATCTACGGCGAGTACGAAAACACTTTCATGATGTACCTGCCGCGCCTGTGCGAGCACTGCCTGAACCCGGCGTGCGCGGCGTCGTGCCCGAGCGGAGCGATCTACAAGCGCGAAGAGGACGGCATCGTCCTGATCGACCAGGAGAAGTGCCGCGGCTGGCGCATGTGCATCAGCGGCTGCCCGTACAAGAAGATCTACTTCAATTGGAAGAGCGGCAAGTCGGAAAAATGCATCTTCTGCTACCCGCGCATCGAAGCCGGGATGCCGACCGTCTGCGCTGAAACCTGCGTTGGCCGCATCCGTTACCTCGGCGTGTTGCTGTATGACGCCGATCGCATCAGCGAAGTGGCAAGCACCGCCAATGAGCAGGACCTGTACGAGAAACAACTGGAGATCTTCCTCGACCCGAACGACCCGGCGGTGATTCGCCAGGCCCTGGCCGATGGCGTGCCGCAGTCGGTGATCGATTCGGCGCAACGCTCGCCGGTCTACAAAATGGCCGTGGACTGGAAACTCGCACTGCCGCTGCACCCGGAATACCGCACCTTGCCAATGGTCTGGTACGTACCGCCACTGTCGCCGATCCAGAACGCTGCCACGGCCGGCACCGTGGGCATGAACGGGGTGATCCCGGACGTCGACAGCCTGCGTATCCCGCTGCGCTACCTGGCGAACATGCTCACCGCCGGTGATGAAAAGCCGGTCAAGCTTGCGCTGAAACGCTTGCTGGCGATGCGTGCCTACAAGCGTTCCGAGCAGGTCGACGGCGTGCAGGACCTGCAAGTGCTGGCCGACGTCGGCTTGAGCGTGAACCAGGTGGAAGAGATGTACCGCTACCTGGCCATCGCCAACTACGAAGACCGTTTCGTTGTGCCAAGCGCCCACCGCGAAGACGCCATGAGCGACGCGTTCGCCGAGCGTTCCGGGTGCGGTTTCAGCTTTGGCAGCGGTTGCAGTGGCAGCTCCGACACCAACATGTTCGGTGGCAAGAAGGCCAACCGCCGCGACGTGATCAAAACCGTGCAGTTGTGGGAGGAATGAGCATGCGCATTCTCAAGGTGATTTCGTTGCTGCTCGACTACCCGACCGAGACCCTGGTGGCCGGTCGGGATGAGCTGGAACAAGCGATTCTCCAAACGCGGGAAATCAGTCCGAACCAGCGCGCCGGGTTGTTCGAGTTGCTGGAGGTGATCTGCGGCAAGGACCTGATGGATGGCCAGGAGCACTACGGTGCTCTGTTCGGCCGCGGTCGCTCGCTGTCGCTGCTGCTGTTCGAACATGTCCATGGCGAATCCCGCGACCGGGGCCAGGCCATGGTCGACATGATGGCCCAGTACGAAGAGGCCGGTTTCGCCATCGGCGTCAAGGAACTGCCCGACTACATCCCGCTGTACCTGGAGTTTCTGTCCACCCGCGAAGACCTCGAGGCCCGCGAGGGCCTGGCCGATGTCGCGCACCTGCTGGCCTTGCTCGCGGCGCGCCTGGACGAGCGTGAAAGCGCCTACGCCAGTTGCTTCCGGGCCTTGCTGCAAATCGCCGGGGCCGAGCCCCAGGTGGCCGTGGCCGAGTTGCGTGAGCAAGTGAAGGCCGAACCACGGGACGACTCCCTCGAAGCCCTGGACAAGATCTGGGAAGAAGAGGCAGTGGATTTCATGAAGGCCGAACAGCAGGACCGTTGCAGTTCACTGCCCAGCGCGCCGGGCAAGGCGCGGGACGAAAGTGCGGTGCCGCTGCACTGGGTGGATTTTCAGCATGAAGGGCTGGCCGCAGCGCCAGCCGGGGAGGTGGGCAATGTCTAAATGGGATCTGTTGTTGTTCGGGGTCTACCCCTATGTCGCCTTGGCGATTTGCCTGCTTGGCAGTTGGGCACGCTTTGATCTGTCCCAGTACACCTGGAAGGCAGGTTCCAGCCAGATGCTGAACAAGCGCGGCATGCGCGTGGCCAGCAACCTGTTTCACATCGGTGTGCTGTTCGTGCTGGCCGGGCACTTCGTCGGCCTGTTGACACCCTCGGCGATCTACCACCATGTGCTGAGCACCGAGAACAAGCAGTTGCTGGCGATGGTTTCCGGCGGTTTCTTCGGCGTACTGGGCCTGATCGGCCTGGTGATGCTGCTCAACCGTCGCCTGACCGACCCACGGGTTCGCGCCACCTCCAATGTCTCGGACATCCTCGTGCTGGTGGTGCTGCTGGTGCAACTGGTACTGGGGCTGATGACCATCGTGGCGTCCACCGCCCATATGGACGGCTCGGTGATGGTGATGCTGGCCGATTGGGCCCAGAACACCGTGCTGTTGCGTCCGGTCGACGCCGCTACCTCGATAGCGCCGGTGGGCCTGGTCTACAAGCTCCACGTGGTGCTGGGCCTGACCCTGTTCGTGCTGTTCCCGTTCACCCGTCTGGTCCATATCGTCAGTGCGCCGGTCTGGTACCTGGGGCGTCGTTATCAAATCGTTCGGCAGAAGTTTTGAGGAGAAGATCATGGCGAGTGGATGCGGATGTGGCGGTAGTGGTGGCGGCAGCGGCGGCTGCGGTTCTTCGGCAAAAGCGGCATCGGTGATCGCGCCGCTGGCCGATGCCGAACCGGCGGGGGCGATGCAGTTCGAGCCGGCCCAGGCCGGGCCGGTGGCGGAGGATGAAGCGCCACAGTTGATTGCCAGCAGTGAGCAAGAGTGGCCGATCATCAGCGTCAACGGGGTGTCGGTCACCCCGCAGGCGATGGCCCAGGAGCTGCAATATCACCCGGCTGACAGTCGCGAGGATGCGGTCTACCAGGCCGCTCGGGCGCTGGTGATTCGCGAATTGCTCCAGCAGCGTATCGCCGAGCTTGGCCTGGCGTTGCAGGTCGGTGCCGGGGAAAACGAAGAGGAGGCGGCGACGCGGTTGTTGCTCGAACGCGAGGTGCTGGTGCCACAGTGCGACGAGGCCACCTGCCTGCGTTATTACGAAAGCAACCGGGCGCGCTTTCACAGCGCACCGTTGCTGGCGGTGCGGCACATCCTGCTCGAGTGTGCGCCGGACGATGCCGAGGCGCGCAGCCTGGCCCATGTACAGGCCGAGCTGCTGCTGGAGCGGCTGGACCAGTTCCCGGGCAGTTTTGCCGAGTTGGCGCTGAAGCATTCGGCGTGTCCATCCAAGGAGCAGGGCGGCTCGCTGGGGCAGATCAGCAAGGGCCAGACCGTGCCTGAACTGGAGCGCCAGTTGTTCACCCTGCCGGCGGGCCTGGCTGGTAAACCGCTGGAAAGTCGTTACGGCTGGCACGTGATCAGCATCGACCAGCGAATCGATGGCCAGCCATTGCCGTATGAGGCAGTGGCGACGGCGATTCGTACCCAGTTGCAGCAGGGCGTGTGGCAAAAAGCGCTGGTGCAGTACCTGCAAACCCTGATCGGTGCGGCGGATATTCGCGGCATTCACCTTCAGGGCGCCGACTCGCCGCTGGTGCAGTGAACACGGGCTCAATCGGGAGATCTTCATGAACGCGGTGTTGCAGGACGGATTTGGGCGCCAGATCGATTATTTGCGGATGTCGGTGACCGATCGTTGTGATTTTCGTTGTGTGTATTGCATGGCGAAAAACATGACTTTCCTGCCGCGTCAGCAAGTGTTGACCCTGGAGGAGTTGCAGCGCCTGGCGCGGCTGTTCGTCGGCCTGGGGGTGAAGAAAATCCGCCTGACCGGTGGTGAGCCGCTGATCCGTCCAGGCATCGTCGGGCTGTGTCGCGAGATCGCGGCATTGCCCGGCCTGCGGGAACTGGTGATGACCAGCAACGGCTCGCAGCTGGGGCGACTGGCCCAGCCGCTGGTCGAGGCCGGGGTCAAGCGCATGAACATCAGCCTCGACAGCCTGGACGGCGATCGTTTTCGGGCGATCACCCGCAACGGCAACCTGGACCAGGTGCTGGCCGGCATCGAAGCGGCGAAGGTCGCCGGGTTCGAGCGGATCAAGCTCAACTGCGTGGTGATGAAAGGGCGCAACTTCGATGAAGTCCCGGCGTTGGTGCAATACGCCATCGAGCAGCGCATCGACATCAGCTTCATCGAGGAAATGCCGCTGGGGGAGGTCGGGCGTTCCCGGGGCGAGTCGTTCTGTTCCAGCGATGAGGTACGGGCCGAAATCGCCCGCCATCACCGGCTGCTCGACAGCACCGAAAACAGCGGCGGGCCAGCGCGCTATGTGCGCCTGGAGCGTCATCCGGACACCCGGATCGGTTTCATTTCGCCCAACACCCACAACTTCTGCGCCAGTTGCAACCGCGTGCGCATGACCGTCGAAGGGCGCTTGCTGTTGTGCCTGGGACAAGAGGACTCCCTCGACCTTCGCGGCTTGCTGCGGCGTTATCCGCTGGACGACCAACCGGTGATCCAGGCGGTGCAACGGGCGTTGCGTGGCAAGCCACTGCGCCATGACTTCAACCCGGGTGGGGAAGTGCAGATCGTGCGGTTCATGAACATGAGTGGGGGGTGAGCAGTACACAGGTCCCACAAAGGGACCTGTGGTGGATACAGACCTTGCAGTCACCCCGAAACCAATGTGGGAGCGAGCTTGCTCGCGATGACGGTGGGTCAGCTTGCATTGATGTTGAATGTGCTGGCCTCTTCGCGAGCAAGCCCGCTCCCACAGGGGATCTATGGTGCTTGCAAAAATGACTTTTCGAGCCTGAATGTGGGTCGCTTCCGATTCTTGATGTCGATCAATTGCAACCCTGCCTTTTGCCCGTACTCTCCACTGCATATTGTGTTTGAAGATCTCAAAAAGCCTATATGTAGTGTCTGGAGCCAAAATGCAGAGCACGTTGATCTCAGTAGGATGTAACCGCTTGCACAAGCGCGATGGCAGTGTGGTTGCCTTTGATGCGGACAAGATCCGCCAGGCGTTGATCGCCGCTGGCAAGGCCACCGGCGAATATGCCGAAGTCGAGGCCGAGGCGTTGCTGGAGGCGGTGTTGGCGCGGTTGGAAGGGCAGACGCGGTTGAACGTCGAGCAGATCCAGGACCGTGTCGAACGGGTACTGATGGACGCCGGTTTCTTTCTCTCCATGCGCGCCTACATCGTGTATCGCGAGCAACACGGACGCCTGCGTCGGGATCGTCGCACACTGGTGGAAGTCGCCACGTCGATGAACGAATACCTGGACCGCGAAGACTGGCGTGTGCAGGCCAACGCCAACCAGGGGTATTCCCTCGGCGGGTTGATCCTCAACGTTTCGGGCAAGGTCACCGCCAACTACTGGCTCGACGAGGTCTACAGCCAGGCCATCGGCGAGGCGCACCGCGAGGCTGACCTGCATATCCACGACCTGGACATGCTCGCCGGCTACTGTGCCGGCTGGTCCTTGCGCACCTTGTTGCACGAAGGCCTCAACGGCGTGCCGGGGCGGGTCGAGGCCGGGCCTCCCAAGCATCTGAGCAGTGCCCTGGGGCAGATGGTTAATTTTCTTGGCACTCTGCAGAACGAATGGGCCGGCGCCCAGGCGTTCAGCTCGTTCGACACTTATCTCGCGCCCTATGTGCGCAAGGACCAGCTCAGCTACGACGAAGTCCGCCAGTCGTTGCAGGAGTTCATCTACAACCTCAACGTGCCGTCGCGCTGGGGCACGCAAACCCCGTTCACCAACCTGACGTTCGACTGGGTCTGCCCACAGGATCTGCGCGAACAGATCCCGATCATCGGCGGCGAAGAGATGCCGTTCGCCTACGGTGACCTGCAAACGGAAATGGAACTGATCAACCGCGCCTACATCGAGGTGATGCAGGCCGGCGATGCGAAAGGCCGGGTGTTCACCTTCCCGATCCCGACCTACAACATCACCCACGACTTCCCGTGGGACAGCGAGAACGCCGACCGGCTGTTCGAAATGACTGCCCGCTACGGCTTGCCGTATTTCCAGAACTTCCTCAATTCGGACATGCAACCCAATCAGGTGCGGTCGATGTGCTGCCGCTTGCAACTGGACGTGCGCGAGTTGCTCAAGCGTGGCGGCGGGCTGTTCGGCTCGGCGGAACAGACCGGTTCCCTGGGCGTGGTGACGATCAACTGCGCCCGCCTGGGCTATCTGTACAAGGGCGACACCAGTGCGTTGCTGCAACGCATCGATACCCTGATGGAACTGGCGAAAGAGAGCCTGGAGGTCAAGCGCAAGGTCATCCAGCATCATATGGATGCCGGTTTGTACCCCTACACCAAGCGCTACCTGGGCACCTTGCGCAATCACTTCTCCACCATCGGCGTGAATGGTCTGCACGAAATGCTGCGCAATTTCACCGATGACCAGCAAGGCCTGCACACCGAGCAAGGCCGGGAATTCGCCCTGAAACTGCTGGATCACGTGCGGGCCACGCTGTTGCGATTCCAGGAGGAAACCGGCCACCTCTACAACCTCGAAGCCACGCCTGCCGAGGGCACCACGTACCGCTTCGCCAAGGAAGACCTCAAGCGCTACCCGGACATCTTGCAGGCCGGCAGCCCGGTCGCACCGTACTACACCAACTCGTCGCAACTACCGGTGGGCTTCACCGAAGATCCGTTCGAAGCCCTGGAGCTGCAAGACGAACTGCAATGCAAATACACCGGCGGCACCGTGTTGCACCTGTACATGGCCGAGCAGATTTCCTCCACGCAGGCCTGCAAGCAGTTGGTGCGCAAGGCCCTGGGACGTTTCCGCCTGCCGTACCTGACCATCACGCCGACCTTTTCCATCTGCCCGGTGCACGGTTACCTGGCCGGCGAACACGAGTTTTGCCCCAAATGCGACGAGGCCTTGCTGCTGCAACAACAGCGCCAGGGCAGCGTTCACTGATCCGATCCATCGACCGCAAGGAGCTTCACCCATGAATGCATCGCAAAGCCTTCCACAAGCACAGCGTCAACGTTGCGAAGTCTGGACCCGAGTGATGGGTTATCACCGTCCGGTGGCGGCCTTCAACCCAGGCAAGCAGTCCGAGCACCGTGAGCGGGTGCACTTCACCGAACGCGCGGCCGGGCGTCCATGAGTCGAGTGCTACGGGTCGGGGGCATGGTGCCCCTGACCACACTCGATTATCCGGGCCAACTGGCGTGCGTGCTGTTTTGCCAGGGCTGTGCCTGGCGTTGTCGTTATTGCCATAACCCGCAACTGATCCCGCCGCGCGGTAGCGAGGAGGTGGATTGGTGCCGGGTATTGGCGTTCCTGCAACGCCGTCAGGATCTGCTCGACGCCGTGGTGTTCAGCGGCGGCGAGCCAACCTTGCAGGACGGCCTGGCGCCGGCCATGGAGCAAGTGCGGCAGATGGGCTTTCGCATCGGCCTGCACAGCGCCGGCATCAAGCCGGCGGCCTTCGCCAAAGTGGTCGGGCTTGCCGACTGGGTGGGTTTCGACGTCAAGGCCTTGCCCGAGGATGCCCTGGACGTGACCCGGGTCGAAGGCAGCGGTGCCGCCAACTGGCGCAGCCTCGACCACCTGCTGGCCAGCGGCGTGGATTATGAATGTCGCACAACGGTGCACTGGCACCTGTTCGACCCCGAGCGGTTGCTGACCCTGGCCCGACGCTTGAGCGAACGCGGCGTCACGCGGTTCGCCGTACAACTGGTGCGCACCGCGCGGATGCTCGATCCCCACCTTTCCAGCGTTTCGGCACAAGCCTTGCAACCTGAGCTGTGGGCCGCCATGCGCGAGTTGTTCCCCTCGTTCGTCTTACGCAGTTGAGCGAGCGCCGGGATGAACGACCGACAGCGGCCCGGGATGACTGGGCCGCACTTTTTCAAGGTTTTCAAATGCGCTGCCAACCGGCAGGTAGTTGAACAGGGAGCATTTGATATGACCAGATTCACCACTGCCCAACGCATCGTGATCGGCTTTGCCATCGCCCCACTGGCCTTGATCGCCTTGGCGCTTTACGCCTTGAGCGACCTGGCGATGCTGCGCGACCAGGCCGAGCAGATCGTCAGGCAGGATTGGCCGAAGATCGACCCGATCATGGTGATCGCCACGGGCGTGCGCGATAACGCCAGGAATACCCGGGACTTGTTGATCGACAAGAACAACGCGCAAGTCCAGCAATCCATCGACGCCACCCGGCAGCGGATTACCCAGGCCTTCGCCACGCTGGAGCCGTTGTTCGATCAGCCTGAAGGCAAGGCCGCGTATGCCGAGTTGAAAAAGCGTCGCGAGGCCTATGTGGCGGCTTTCGTCCAGGTGCAGGTGTTGATCCGCCAGGGCGCGACGGAGGAGGCGATGACGCAGCTCAAGCAAGGGGTGATTCCGGCGGAGCTTGAGGTGTACAAAAGCCTCGAAGGGATCATGGCGATGCAGGGCAAGGTCTTTGTCGAACGTGAACAGCAGGCCCAGGCACGCTACAACGATGCGCGGCGCAACATGTTGGCGTTGGTGCTGGCTTGCCTGGCCCTGGTAACGACCGTGGCGGTCCTGGTGACCCGCAGCGTGACCCGTCCCCTGGGCGGTGAACCGAATGACGCGGCGCGGCTGCTTAATCTCATCGCCCAGGGCGACCTGACGATCCGCGTGCCCGTGGGCGTTGGCGCCAATGACAGCGTGATGAGCAACATGCACGACATGCAGCAGAGCCTCAACAGCATGGTCCGGCACATTGCGGCCTCGGTGGATCGGGTGGCCAGTTCCTCCGAAGAACTGAGCGCGGTGAGCAGCCAGACCAGCAGCACCTTGCAGTTGCAAGGGCATGAAATCGAACAGGCTGCCGCGGCCGTGAACCAGATGACCGCTGCGGTGGATGAAGTGGCGCGCAATGCGGTGAGCACCAGCGAAGCCTCGCGAGTGTCCGAGCAAACGGCCCAGCGCGGTCGTGAACAGGTCCAGGAAACGGTGGCTTCCATTACCGCGCTGGCCGAAGGTGTGACGGACAGTTCCGGGCGAATCCAGCAATTGGCCGGGCGGGTCCAGGACATCAGTTCGGTGCTGGACGTGATCCGCAGCATCGCCGAACAGACCAATCTCCTGGCACTGAACGCCGCCATCGAAGCCGCCCGCGCCGGTGATGCCGGGCGTGGTTTTGCAGTGGTGGCCGATGAAGTCCGGGCGTTGGCCCATCGGACCCAGGATTCGACTCGGGAAATCGAGGGCATGATCGGTAACATCCGCCTGGACAGCGGGCATGCGGTGAGCTCCATGCAGAACAACAGCGAACTGGTGCAAGCCACGCTGCTAGTGGCCCAGCGCTCCGGCGATGCCCTGGATGAAATCGCCCATTCGATCTCGCAGATCAACGAGCGCAACCTGATGATCGCCAGCGCCACGGAACAGCAGGCGCTGGTGGCGCGAGAGGTGGATCGTAACCTGGTGGGCATTCGCAACCTGTCCGAACAAGTCATGCTGGGCGCCCGGCATACCGATACGGCGGGCCAGGACCTGGCGCAGATGGCCGGGTCACTGCATGAGACGGTGGCGCGGTTCAAGGTCTAGATCGCTTATTGCGGGGCGAGATGTCCCTGGAAAAGATGGCTAAATAAATCATCCAAGACAGTTGCTCCCATAAGGACCTTGTATCGTGTCCGGATGCTGTGAGCCCCCACAATCCCCTGTGGGAGCGAGCCTGCTCGCGAAAGCGTTGGGTCAGCGTGTGGTGATGTGCAGTGCTGGCGTCATCGCGAGCAAGCTCGCTCCCACGGAGCAATGCCTTCGTTCGGGCATGCCGAGCCTAGGCGAGGCACCAAGTGGTGGGGGCAAAAGCGTTTTGCTTACTTTTGACTGGGCCGGCTTCCGGGCTTTTCAAAAGTGAGCCGCCGTCAGGGCGGAACCATAAGCAGCCGTGACCTAAATAACGGATATTCACCCCAAGTCAGGAATGCTCCACAACCGGATTCGTAGCCCTCAACCGCGGCCCGACCGAACGACGAACCACACTAAGAACAGCCAACGTCGCAACCACCAACCCAGGCGAAGTCGCCAGCAATACGGCCGTGGTCCCACCCCCTGCCGCCAGGATCTGCCCTGCAGCCAGAGGCCCGGCCACCGACCCCAGGCGTCCGATGGCCACCGCCGCACCAACCCCCGTCGCACGTACTGTCGTAGGGTAGGAGGGCGGAGCCAAGGCGTAGAGGACCAATTGCGCAGCCATGACAAACAACCCAGCGGCGAACCCGGCAATGGCCATCGGCACGATACCGACCGACAACCCGACCCCGGCCAGGGCGCTCAGCAGACCGGCATAGACGAACAGCACCACCTTGATGCCATTGCAACGGTCCAGCAACAGGCCGCCGAGCAACGAGCCAAGAGCACCGCCGATGTTGAACAGCATCTGCACCAGGCCGGCCTGGGGTTTGCTGAAGCCCTGCTCCAGCAGCAACGATGGCAGCCAGTTGAGCAACATGTACATCACCGTCAGGGTGAAGAAATAACTCAGCCACAGCGCCAAGGTGGTGCGGCCGCGACCTTCACCGAACAGCGCCTGGGCGGTGGAGCCGCGCGATGAGCCGCCATCCTGCGCCTGGCGAAAGACGCTCGATTCGGGGAGCCACAGGAGCATCAGCGGGACCACCAGCAAGGGCGCGAGCCCACCGATGAAAAACGTCATCTGCCAGTGCTCGCCAAACAACATGGCGACCACTGCCGCCAATGCACCACCCAACGGAACGCCGGCATACATCACGCTGATAGCCGTGCCCCGGCGCTGCTCGCCCACGGCTTCGGCGCACAGGGCAATGAGGTTGGGCAGGGCGGCGCCCAAGCCCAGGCCGGTCATGAAACGCACCAGCAAGAGGCTGGAGAAGTGTTCGACATAAGCGGTGCTGAGGGAAAACACGCCGAACAGCAAGACAGCGGTGACGAGGATTTTCTTGCGACCGATGCGATCAGCGATCCAGCCACCGAAGAACGCACCTGGCAACAGCCCTATGATCCCGGCGCTGAATACCCAACCCATCATTTTCGGGTCGAGGGCAAACGTCTGTCGCAGACCTGCGGCTGCGGTACCGGCTGACTGGAGGTCGAAACCCTCGATCAGCGCGACGATGAAACACAAGGCGATGGTCAGCGTCGCACGACGCGCCGGACGGTTCATGGCAAATCCTCTTATTGTTTTTGTGAGGGACACCGGCTCGGAGGATAGCCGGTAGGTGCATTTAAGATTAACAAAGCTAACTAAAAAATGAAGGTTGCCAATGGGGAGTCATAAACTGGCCAGATCATTATAAAAATCAGTGGTTTGGTACGAATCTTCGAGTCAGTTGGTAAATTAGTTAATGATATTAATGTTCGATTATCGGTCATTGTTGATTGACGAAGCGCCCGTGCAGTTTCCATTCTTGGTTCCCACGGCCCCCACCACCAAGGTTGGGCCGAATAAAACAACAACAATAAGTGGAATCGAACATGCCAAACCTTGCCCGGGCCGCCCTGACGGCGCGCCCTGTTTCATCGCTCGTTCATCTGCTGGCTTGTCTCGGGCTGAGCCTGGGGGCTCCGGCCTTGCGGGCGGAGGGCTTCATCGACGACAGTCACGGCACCCTGACCCTGCGCAATTACTACATGGACCGCGACTACAAGGACGACGGCGCCAAGACCGCGGCCAGGGAGTGGGCTCAAGGTGTGTTCATGAACGTCGAGTCGGGGTTTACCCCAGGGGCGGTTGGGTTCGGCCTCGACGTGAGGGGATTGCTGGGCATCAAGCTCGACTCGTCACCTGACCGAAGCGGCACCGAACTGTTGCCGGTGTCGAGCAGCGACAAGCGCGCAGCTGATGAGTATTCGCGCCTGGGAGTGACCGGCAAGCTGCGTTTCGCGCAAACCACGGTGAAGACCGGCGATGTGTCGATCTTCCTGCCGTTTGCCTTTGCCAGCCCATCGCGGCTGCTGCCGCAGACCTTTCGCGGGACGACTCTCAGTTCCAAGGACATCGACGGCTTGACGTTGAACACCGGTTATATCGATCGCATCGCCCGGCGCGATTCCACCGACTACCAACCGATGAGCATCGCCTCGCCCAACCGTCGTTTCAACGGTGCGGCGACTTCTTCCCATATGGCGTACGTGGGCGGCGACTACCAGGTCAGCAAAGACCTCAGCTTGCGGGCTTACCACGCCGAAGTGGCGGATTTGTATCAACAGAACACTCTGGCGTTATTGCATAACCTTCCTTTGGGCGATGGCGTCCTGACCACCGACCTGCGCAGTTTTTTCAGCGACGAAGACGGCGCGGCCAAGGCCGGAAAAGTGGATAACCGCAATGTCTCGGCGCTGGTCGGCTATCGCCTGGGTGGCCATCGCGTGAGCCTGGGTTACATGCATTCCAGTGGCGATACGGCCACGCCTTATGTGTCCGGCACCGAGTTGATGGGCTTGAGCGAAATGACCATGAGCTCGGATTTTCTCAATGCCAAGGAACGCACCTGGCAGGCGATCCATGACTACGACTTTGCCGCCGTGGGCGTGCCGGGCCTGCGGAGTCGGCTGCGTTATGTGCGTGGTGATCACATCGAACTGGCGGCCCTCAATGCCGAGGATCGCAAGGAACGCGAGTTCCAGATGGAACTGGGGTACGTGATCCAGAGCGGCCCGCTGAAAAACGTCGGGCTGCTGGCGCGCAAATCGATCTATCGCAACAACTTCCCGGGTACGGCGGCGTTTCGCGACGAGAACCAGACACGGTTCCTGGTGACGTACAGCGTGCCGATCTGGTGAGTTCCCAGGTGTCTGGCTTGCTCTTGTGGGAGCAAGGCTTGCCCGCGATTGAAGCGCTGCGGTTTTTCAGGAATCGAGGTGCCTTCGTCGCGAGCAAGCTTTGCTCCCACATAGCCGGAGCTTGCGTCCTCGCCACAGGGAGCACCGCCAGGTTTGCTACTGGTAAACCTTCTTCAACAACCGCAGCAACTCCTCCCGCTCAGCCCCTGAAAGGGTCGCGGTGGAATCCAGGTCACTCTGTGCGGCGATTTGCTTGAGTTCCTTGAGCAAGGTTTCGCCAGTCTTGCTCAGGAATATCCCGTAGGAGCGTTTATCCGGCTTGCACCGCACACGCACGGCCAGGGCCCGACTTTCCAGTTTGTTCAGTAGCGGCACCACTTGCGGCGGTTCGATCGTCAGGGCCTTGGCCAGGTCGGCCTGCATCAGGCCGGGATTCTGGTCGATGATCGCCAGCGCCGAGAACTGGGCAGGGCGCAGATCGTGGACGGCGAGCCGGCCAATCAGGTTCTGGAACAGTTTCAACTGGGCGCGGCGCAGGGCGTAACCGATCAGGTCGTCCAGCGCGGAGTCCAGCGGCGCTTGCGCGTCGGTACCGGCGGCCAGGGGCTCGGCGGGTTCGGCGGGTTCGGCAAGCTTGGAAGACTTGGCCATCGAAGTGAACTTCCTCAAGGTAAGTGATTAACAAGGCTATCCAGTTTGCCGGGGTTGCGACGCCCTGGCTATGGGGTCGCGCAAATTCGAGATTTGTAACCGCCGACCCAGACCCGGAAAAATACAGATAAATCGATTAATAGTTAATTGACATAACTATTTTTCCGGTTTAGTTTTTGATCATCTTCAGCCAAGAACAAGAGAGCACGCATCATGAGTAATTACGAAGGTCGCTGGAAAACGGTCAAGGTCGATATCGAGGAGGGCATCGCCTGGGTCACCCTCAATCGCCCGGAAAAACGCAACGCCATGAGCCCGACCCTCAACCGCGAGATGATCGACGTGCTCGAGACGCTGGAGCAGGATCCGGCCGCTGGCGTATTGGTGCTGACCGGGGCCGGTGATGCCTGGACCGCCGGCATGGACCTCAAGGAATATTTCCGCGAAGTGGATGCCGGGCCGGAAATCCTCCAGGAAAAAATCCGTCGCGAAGCGTCGCAATGGCAATGGAAGCTGCTGCGCATGTACGCCAAGCCAACCATCGCCATGGTCAACGGCTGGTGCTTTGGTGGCGGTTTCAGCCCGCTGGTGGCGTGCGACCTGGCGATCTGCGCCGACGAAGCGACCTTCGGTCTCTCGGAAATCAACTGGGGCATTCCGCCAGGCAACCTGGTGAGCAAGGCCATGGCCGACACCGTGGGCCATCGCCAGTCGCTGTACTACATCATGACGGGCAAGACGTTCGGCGGGCAGAAAGCCGCCGAAATGGGCCTGGTCAACGAAAGCGTGCCCTTGGCGCAACTGCGTGAAGTCACGGTGGAGCTGGCGCGCAACCTGCTGGAAAAGAACCCGGTGGTGCTGCGGGCCGCCAAGCATGGTTTCAAACGCTGCCGCGAACTGACCTGGGAGCAGAACGAGGATTACCTGTACGCCAAGCTCGACCAGTCGCGCCTGCTCGACACCGAAGGTGGCCGCGAGCAGGGCATGAAACAGTTTCTGGACGACAAGAGCATCAAGCCTGGCTTGCAAACCTATAAGCGCTGAATCGACCGGCGAATGGCGGGCCGCATCCCGCTGTTCGCTGCCTCGCGCTGGCGCTACTGTTACACCGCTGCGATGCATTCCCGATAAAGACAATAAAGAGGAATCACCATGCTGGACGTGCCCCTGTTGATTGGCGGCCAGTCGTGCCCGGCCCGTGACGGCCGGACCTTCGAACGCTGCAACCCGGTGACGGGTGAGGTGGTGTCTCGCGTGGCCGCCGCCACCCTGGAAGATGCCGACGCCGCGGTAGCTGCTGCCCAAGCGGCGTTTCCCGCCTGGGCCGCATTGGCGCCTAACGAACGCCGCACGCGACTGTTGCGTGCAGCCGAGCAGTTGCAGGCCCGTAGCAGTGAATTCGTCGCTGCTGCCGGCGAAACCGGTGCCATGGCCAATTGGTACGGTTTCAACGTACACCTGGCTGCGAACATGCTGCGCGAAGCCGCTTCCATGACGACCCAGATCAATGGCGAAATCATTCCTTCGGACGTGCCTGGCAGTTTCGCCATGGCCCTGCGTCAGCCTTGCGGCGTAGTGCTGGGCATCGCGCCCTGGAACGCTCCGGTGATTCTCGCCACCCGCGCCATCGCCATGCCCCTGGCCTGTGGTAACACCGTGGTGCTCAAGGCTTCTGAAATAAGCCCGGCGGTGCACCGGCTGATCGGCCAGGTGTTGCAGGACGCAGGGCTGGGTGACGGCGTGGTCAACGTGATCTGTAACGCACCGGCGGATGCGCCGGCCATTGTCGAGCGGTTGATCGCCAACCCGGCGGTGCGTCGGGTCAATTTCACCGGTTCGACCCATGTCGGGCGCATCGTCGGCGAACTGTCGGCGCGTCACCTCAAGCCGGCCTTGCTGGAACTGGGCGGCAAGGCGCCGCTGCTGGTGCTGGACGATGCCGACCTGGACGCTGCGGTGCAAGCGGCGGCCTTCGGCGCCTACTTCAACCAGGGCCAGATCTGCATGTCCACCGAGCGACTGATCGTCGATGCCCGTGTGGCGGATGAGTTCATCGCCCGCTTGACCGCCAAGATCGCCACCCTGCGCGCCGGCGATCCGACGGCTGCTGATTCGGTGCTGGGCTCGTTGGTTGACGTCAGTGCCGGTCAACGCATCAAGGGGCTGATCGACGATGCCTTGGCCAGAGGCGCAACGCTGGTCACGGGTGGGCAGTTGGAAGGCAGCATCCTGCAACCAACCTTGCTCGACGGCGTCACTGCGCAGATGCGCTTGTACCGCGAAGAGTCTTTCGGGCCGGTGGCGGTGCTTCTGCGCGGTGACGGCGATGAAGAGCTGTTGCGCCTGGCCAACGATTCCGAGTTCGGCCTGTCGGCCGCCATCTTCAGTCGCGACACGAGCCGTGCTCTAGCCTTGGCCCAGCGGGTCGAGTCGGGCATTTGCCACATCAACGGGCCGACCGTGCACGATGAGGCGCAGATGCCCTTTGGCGGGGTCAAGTCCAGTGGTTACGGCAGCTTTGGCGGCAAGGCGTCCATCGAGCATTTCACCCAGCTGCGTTGGGTGACCTTGCAGAACGGTCCCCGGCATTACCCGATCTGAAACCCGTCGCATCGCGGGCGGTGGAGCCTTGAACACCGTCGCCCCGATGCAGGCCAGAATAATAATGACAAGGCCGCAGCCTAGTGCTGCCACGCTCCGCTCGCATCGCGACCCGAGTGTGCCTTGGTGGAGGAAATGTACGTGAGTTTCGAGTCCAGACCGTCCTCCCGACCCGAGGCCAGGCGGTATCGCCAGGTGTCGATTGGTCATCCTGCCGTCGAAGTCCGGGAAGAGCGTGGCATCTTGCACATGCGCTCCCTGGAGCCTCTGGCCCCGCTGCCGGCGCGGTTGCTCGAGCGCCTGGTGCACTGGGCCGAGGTGCGCCCAGAGCAGACGTTTATCGCCGCCCGTGAAGCCGGTGGTGACTGGTGTCGTGTCAGTTATGCCCAAATGCTCGACAGTGTCCGGGCCATCGCCCAAAGCCTGCTCGGTTACGGCTTATCGGCCGAGAAACCCTTGGCGCTGCTCTCCGGCAACGACATCGAGCACCTGCAAATGGCCCTCGGCGCGATGTACGCCGGTATTCCCTATTGCCCGGTTTCGCCGGCCTATTCATTGCTGTCCCAGGATTTCGCCAAGCTGCGTCACGTCTGCGATCTGTTGCAGCCGGGGCTGGTGTTTGTCAGCGAAGCCGCACCGTTCGAGCGGGCAATCACTGCCGTATTGCCGGCGGACGTGCCCTTGATCACGGTGCGTGGCGAGATAGCTGGCCGGTCGAGGACAAGCTTCGCCAGCCTGCTGGCCCAACCCGGCGGCGCCGAGGCCGAGCAGGCGTTCGCCGCCACTGGCCCGGACAGCATCGCCAAGTTCCTGTTTACCTCAGGCTCCACCAAACTGCCCAAGGCGGTGATCACCACCCAGCGTATGCTTTGCGCCAATCAGCAGATGCTGCTGCAGACCTTTCCGGTGTTCGGCGAGGCGCCCCCGGTGCTGGTGGACTGGTTGCCGTGGAACCACACGTTCGGTGGCAGCCACAATGTTGGCATCGTGTTGTACAACGGCGGCACGTTCTACCTGGACGACGGCAAACCCACCGCCCAGGGCTTCGCCGAAACCCTGCGCAACCTCAAGGAAATTTCACCGACCGCCTACCTGACCGTGCCCAAGGGCTGGGAGGAGCTGGTTAGCGCCCTGGAGCGGGACGGTGAGTTGCGCGAGCGATTCTTCAAGCGCATCAGTCTGTTCTTCTTTGCGGCAGCGGGTTTGTCCCAAAGCACCTGGGACCGGCTCGACAAGGTCGCCGAACAGCATTGCGGCGAACGTATCCGCATGATGGCGGGCCTGGGCATGACCGAGGCGGCGCCGTCCTGCACCTTCACCACCGGGCCGTTGTCCATGGCCGGCTACATTGGCCTTCCGGCGCCCGGCTGCGAAGTCCGGCTGGTGCCGGTGGACGGCAAGTTCGAAGGGCGTTTTCGCGGGCCGCACATCATGCCCGGCTACTGGCGCTCGCCGCAGCAAACTGCCGAGGTATTCGACGAGGACGGTTTCTATTGTTCGGGGGATGCGATCAAGTTGGCCGATGCCAGCAATCCGCAACTGGGGCTGATGTTCGATGGGCGGATCGCCGAGGACTTCAAATTGTCTTCCGGTGTATTCGTAAGCGTCGGGCCGTTGCGCAACCGCGCGGTGCTGGAGGGCACGCCCTACGTCCAGGACCTGGTGATCACCGCGCCGGATCGCGAGTGCCTGGGGGCGCTGGTGTTCCCACGGCTTGCTGAATGCCGACGCTTGTCGGGCCTGGGCGGGGAGGCCAGCGACGCCCAGGTCCTCGCCAGCCCGCCGGTACGCCAATGGTTCGCCGACTGGCTGCAACGCCTGAACCGCGAAGCCAGCGGCAACGCCAGTCGCGTGGAGTGGATCGCCTTGCTCGATGAACCGGCGTCCATCGACCGCGGTGAAATCACTGACAAAGGCTCGATCAACCAACGGGCGGTGCTGCAGTGGCGGGCGGGGAAGGTCGAGGCGCTGTATCGCGGGGAGGATGTGTCGATCCTGCGGGCGGGACCTGTGGCTTAAAGCAAAACCTTGTGGATGTTCATAAGTGGCAGGCTCATCCACAAACTCCTGTGGGAGCGAGCTTGCTCGCGATAGCGGTGGTTCAGCAGCAGAGATGTTGCCTGACTCACCGTCATCGCGAGCAAGCTCGCTCCCACATGAGGTCCGGGGACTGGTTTGTGGTGTTTAACGCCGTCCTAGCAACAAACCCACCACCAGGCCGAAACCGGCGGAAATCGCCACGGTCTGCCAGGGGTGGCCGCCAATATAGACCTCAGTGGCATCGACCATGGGACGGGTACGTTCCCGCGTGCTGGTGACTGAGTCGAGCGCCTGTTGCAGTTTCTGGGATATCTGGCCTCGCAGGTCTTCGGCCTCTTCGCCCACCAGCGAGGCACTGCTTTTGAGCAGCTTTTCCGATTCTTCAATCAGAGCCGTCAATTCGCTGAAGGCTTGATCCTTGATTTGCTCTCCGTTCGCTTGCACGGTGCCTTTACGGGCCATGGAAGTACTCCTTGTGTGGATGATGGCATTGAACAATGGAGTGCCGTGCCCGTTAAAAAGTTGCAACGCTCGGCGCTGGCAGGGCAGTCCATCACAAATCGTGGTTAAGACGTTTCCCTCCAAGGTGTAAGATGGCGCCTATTTACGCAACAGGTAATTCCTATGAGCTTCAATCTGGCTGACAAGCCCCTGGCCGAGCGCGCCGCGCTGGAAGACGAAAAATCCCGACTTTTTGAACTGTGGCAAAACAACCTGGGCAAGGCCAAGGGCGATGCCGCCCGCTTGTTCGGCGAGCGCTCCAAACGCAAGGGCAAGTGGGCCGAGTGGGTGCGTGCCGAACTGGACGGCATGTCGCCGCCGGAGTACGCCAACATGGTGCGCAGTGAGGTCAATCGACTGATGGCTGCCAACAAGTAAGCCTTAGGCGAATGTTGCCGTAATGGCCTCGCGAACCTTGAGCATAGTCGGCTCCATTTGCGTGTGGGTTCGCCATCCCAACTCGATGGGGTAGCGGGGCAAGGCCAGGGGGCAGGGCAGCAAGGCCAGGCCGCTGAGGTCGGCGATGGCCCGGGCGGCATGGGTCGGGATGGTCGCCACGGCCTGACTGCCCTTGAGCAGGAACGGCAACGCGGCAAAGTGGGTGGTCGAGGCGCAGACTCGCCGACTCAGGCCAAGCCCGGCCAGCCCTTCGTCGGTGATGCCGATGAAACCACCCGAAGACACCAGCAGGTGTTCACGGGCCACGAACGCCTCCAGGCTGAGGGATTGCTGGCCCTGCGCCAGGCTCGCCGGGTCCAGGAGGCAAGCGTAATCGCCTTCGCCCAACACCTGACGGCTGAGCAATCGCTGGGCGAAACCGCCCGCTGTGATCGCCAGGTCAAGGTCGCGCTCCATCAGGGCCCGGCCGACGATCTGACTGTGGGTCTGGCGGAAAATCAAGCGCAGGCCCGGCGCGCGGTGGGCCACTTCTTCGATCAGGCGTCGCCCATGGGCAATTTCGAAATCGTCCGACAGGCCGACGATGACCGAGCGGCCTTCGTAATGGCTGGCATCCGGGTCGACCATCGCCAGGCTCTGGCGGCATTTATCCAATGCTTCGCTGATCACCGGCTTCAGTTGATTGGCCCGCAGCGTCGGCGCCAGGCCCCGGCCGGTGCGCACGAATAATTGATCGTCATACAAACCGCGAAGCCTGCGCAGCGCAGCGCTGATGGCCGACTGGGTCACGCCCAGGCGCACGGCGGCGCGGCTGGCGCTGGATTCGTCATGCAGGGCTTCGAAGGTCTTGAGCAGATTGAGGTCGATGTCAGCGATATTCATAAGGCTCATATCATTTAGCAGCATTCAGGGCTTTATTCATGATCGGCCGCTGCTTGAGAATCAGCAACACCTGATGATCAAGGAGTTGAAAAAACATGCCCAAATCCATTGTGGCTGCCCTGCAGATCGGCTCGTTGCCTGGCGGCAAGGGCGAGACCCTGGCACAGATCCTTTCCTACGAAGAGGCCATTCGCGAGGCCGGCGCGCGCCTGGTGGTGATGCCTGAAGCGCTGCTGGGTGGCTATCCCAAGGGCGAGGGGTTCGGGACTCAACTGGGTTACCGGCTGCCGGAGGGGCGCGAGGCGTTTGCCCGCTATTTTGCCAATGCCATTGACGTGCCCGGCGTTGAAACCGAAGCGCTGGCCGGGCTGTCGGCGCGTACAGGGGCGAGCCTGGTGCTGGGCGTCATCGAGCGTGTCGGCAGCACCCTGTACTGCACCGCGCTGTATTTCGAACCCGATGCAGGCCTGGTAGCCCGGCACCGCAAGTTGATGCCCACCGGCACCGAGCGGCTGATCTGGGGCAAGGGCGATGGGTCGACCTTGCCCGTGATCGACAGCCAGGTCGGTCGGGTCGGCGCGGCGGTGTGCTGGGAAAACATGATGCCGCTGCTGCGCACCGCGATGTACGCCAAAGGCGTGGAAGTCTGGTGTGCGCCGACGGTGGATGAGCGGGAGATGTGGCAGGTGACCATGCGCCATATCGCCCACGAAGGTCGCTGCTTTGTGGTCAGTGCCTGCCAGGTCCAGGCTTCGCCGCAGGCCCTGGGTATCGAGGTTGCGCACTGGCCGGCCGAGCGGCCGTTGATTGCTGGTGGCAGCGTGATTGTCGGGCCCATGGGCGACGTGCTGGCCGGGCCGCTGAAAGACACGGCGGGGTTACTCACCGCCGAAATCGACACCGATGAACTGGTGCGGGCGCGCTACGACTATGACGTGGTGGGGCATTACGCCAGGCCGGATGTGTTCGAGTTGGTGGTGGATGAGCGCGCCAAGCCCGGCGTGCGCTTCACGGCATGATTCACCAGCTGGCGGCGGAACCCGGCAGGTCGAGGGTTCCGCGGTCGACGAAGCGCAGGGTGCCGAATACGCCGCCGGCGAGCTTGCCCTTGAGCACATAGGGCAGGTTGTCCAGACCTTGGGTCTGGCTCAGGCCCAAGGTCTGGCTCAACACCGAAAACGCCGAAATGCTCACCGGGACACTGAGGATCGCCTCGGAAAAGCGCGGGATCGAACCGCTCTGGTCACTGACCCCCGTTGCCAGCGTACGGTCGTTGACCTCCAGGTCCAGCGCCACGCCGTTGTAGTCGATGGCGGTTTCGTTGGGGTTCTGCACGCGCAGTTTCACGGCGAAACGCACCTCCAGGCCCTGGTTGGGCAAGGGTTCGATGCCGACTACGTTGATGTTCAGCGGGTCACGGTGCGGGAAGAGGGCGCAGGCGCTCAGGCTGAGCAGTATCAGGAAAACGGAAAGGCCGAGGATTCTGCGCATGGATAGACTCTCAAGAAAGGAAAAAACTCGGAAACGATTGAGTACGATAACCCACAGCGGCCCCATGACAACGGCAAACCACCCTGTGGGAGCAAGGCTTGCCCGCGACGAAGGCGATGCGGTCTTTCAGGAACCGAGGTGTCTGTTTCGCGAGCAAACTTTGCTCCCACAGCCTTGCGGGGGCAGATTCCACCTTGCTCTGGGTCCAAACAAGGATCATGGCTCCTGACAGTTTCTGACACCAGCCTCTGCTAATCTGCGTCAACTTTTTCTTTCCGGACAGTCCATCGTGTCGCGTACCTCTCGGTTGCTCACTTTGCTGCAAGTCTTGCGGGGCAAGCGTTGCCCGGTCACCGCTGCGACATTGGCGGGCGAACTGAACGTTTCCGAGCGCACCTTGTACCGCGACATCGCCGAACTCACCTCCCTCGGCGCGCCGATCCAGGGCGAGGCGGGTATCGGTTATGTCTTGCGCAGCGGCCTGTTCCTGCCGCCACTGATGTTCACCGCCGATGAAATCGAGGCCATTGTGCTGGGCTTGCGCTACGTCGATCAGCGCGCCGACGAGGTGCTGGGCAAGGCCGCCGCCGACGCCCTGGCGAAGGTCGCCGCAGTGCTGGCCCCCGATGTGCGAGACGCCTTGCGCAACCCCACGGTATTGCCCGGTCCACCGGGTTATGGCTATCCGCAGAACACGGTGGAACTGAATGTGTACCGCCAGGCCATTCGCGCCCAGGCCAAGCTGCATATCGATTACGCCGATGTGAACAAGACCCCGAGCCAACGCTTGATCTGGCCGCTGGCCCTGGGCTTTTTCAATGAAGCGCGGGTGGTGGTGGCCTGGTGTGAATTGCGCGGCGCCTATCGGACTTTTCGCACTGACCGGATTGCCTCTGCCACCGAGCAGGGCGAGCGCTATCCGGGCCGACGCAGCGACTTGCTGCGCGACTGGTTTGCGCTGATGAAGCTGGACGAAACCGGGCGTTTCACTCCTGACAAAAACTGACACAACGCTGTTCTAGCATAGTGCCAGATCGATAAAACAAGGAGCCGTACCATGTCCAATCCCGTCTCTTCCCTGGCCCCGGCCATCGCCGGCTACATCGCGGCCGCCAATGCCCGTGACAGTTCGGCGGTGACGCGTTTCTTCGCCGAGGATGCCAACGTGTTCGATGAAGGCCAGCACCGTGTTGGCACCCAGGCCATCGCCCAATGGATGGAAGACACCGCCCAGCGCTTCCAGCCGCGGGTGGAAGTCCTCAATGTGCAGCAACGCACTGGCAAGGTGCTGGTGCAGAACCTGATCTCCGGGACATTCCCCGGCAGCCCGTTGGAGTTACGCTACACCTTCCGGCTCGATGAGCAGGGCAAGATCAGTCGGTTGGATATCTCGATCTAGGTTCTGCACTCAGGTCTGTGGGAGCAAGGCCTGTGGGAGCAAGGCTTGCCCGCGATGAACGATAACGCGGTTTGGCTGTTGGACCGCGGCGCGACTATCGCGGGCAAGCCATGCTCCCACAGGCCATTGCTTCCAGAGGCCATGCTCCCACAGGCCATGCTTTCACAAGATGTTGCTCCCACAGATAAACCCCACGCCACAGATCCACGCAGGGTTCCTGCAGTCGTCCGCCATGGCATACTCCCCACCTTCGTTTTCCGGACCCGGGCCGTATGACTTTCGACTCCCCCTTGAGTGCCTGGCAGCATGCCATCGAACACCACGGCTTCGTCCAGGACGAGGCCCAGGAACTGGCCATCATGACACTGGAGCAATGCCACAAGGCGTTGCACGAAGGTCGCAAGTCGATCAAGGGCGTTTATCTCTGGGGCCCGGTGGGACGTGGCAAGACCTGGCTGATGGACCGCTTTTATGAAAGCCTCAAGGTGCCGGCCCGTCGACAACACTTCCACCATTTCATGGCGTGGGTGCATCAGCGTTCATTTCAGCTCACTGGCACGCCGGATCCCTTGCAGGCCCTGGCCCGGGAGTTGAGCGCTGAAGTACGGGTGCTGTGTTTCGACGAACTGTTCGTCAACGACATCGGCGATGCAATCATCCTCGGGCGCCTGTTCCAGGTGATGTTCGAGCTGGGCATGGTGATGGTCAGTACCTCCAACCTGCCGCCGGAAGAACTCTATGCCAACGGCCACAACCGCGAGCGTTTCCTGCCGACCATCACCGCGATCAATCGATACATGCAGGTCGTGCCGGTGAACGGTTGGCAAGACCATCGCCAGCACCCAGGTCAGTTACAGCAACGTTATTGGCTGCGCGATCCCGGGCAACCTGATCCGCTGGGGGAGGTCTTCAACCAGTTGACCACCGGGCAAGCGTCGAGCACTGCGCCGATCGAGGTCGGTCATCGCCTGCTTGAACCGGTTCGGGCCAGCGATACCGTGCTCTGGAGCCGTTACTCCGACCTGTGCGAGCAACCGTTCTCGGCGCTGGATTTCATGGCGCTGTGCGACCGCTTCAGCGTCATCCTGCTCAGTGACGTGCCGTGCCTGAGCGCCGAACAACGCGAAGGGCGCATTGCCCGTGGCACCGAAGACGGTGTCGAACGGGTCGAGGCCGGTGATCGCGAATTGCCGCAGTTGTCGATCCATGACGATGGTGTACGGCGCTTCATCGCCCTGGTTGACGAGTGTTATGACCGCAAGGTGCCGTTGTGCCTTTCGGCCCTGGTGCCGATGGATGAGTTGTATACCGAGGGCTATCTGCAATTCCCGTTTCGCCGTACCCTCAGCCGCCTCCAGGAAATGCAAATGCAACGTTTTGGTCAGCGAACCTGACCTGTATCCCGCCGACGGCTTCGAGCTGGCGGCACTAACGAAGTGAGATGGAAGGTCATGGAAGAAGCCAAGGACATCCTTGTACTGCAAGCCAGCTACACCAACCCGGTTCACGCCGAAGCGATCTGTCATGTGCTCAACGGCTATGCACAGGACCCGATGGGCGGGGGGCATCCATTGCCGGCAGAGGTGCTGCTGCATCTGCCCGAGGAACTGGCCAAGCGCCCTCATGCCTTCAGCGTGCTGGCTTTCGTCAACGGCGAACCGGCGGGGCTGGTCAATTGTTTCGAAGGTTTTTCAACCTTTGCCTGCCGGCCACTGGTGAACGTCCACGACGTGGCGGTGATGAAGGATTTTCGTGGGCTCGGGCTGAGCCAGAAGATGCTGCAGAAGGTCGAGGACATCGCCCGCCAGCGTGGTTGCTGCAAGATTACCCTGGAAGTGCTCGAGGGCAATGCCGTGGCCCAGGCCAGCTATGCCAAGTTCGGCTTTGCCGCCGGCATGTTCGACCCGGCCCACGGACCTATGGAGTTCTGGATCAAGCCCCTGTAAAAGCGGGCTTCTAAGGGGGTTCGGTTATTTCTGCACGACTGCAGCCGCCGGTGCCTTGGGCTGCATCAGGCTGAAGTCGATCAGGGCCTTGCGTGGGGTTTGATAGGGGTCGCCAATCAACAGCGGGCGCGCCTTGAAGTCCGCGCTGACCAGGCTCTTGCTGTGGTCCAGTTCATCAAAACTCAAGCCAGCCATGTCCGCCCAGGTGTGAATCAGGTGCGAGCTACTGTAGGGGCGCGACAGGTCGCCGGCAAAGTTCCAGTCATGGCTTTCGCGCCACTTGGGCGAGGCCCAGGCCATGAAGGGGATGGTGTACATCGGCGCGGTCGGCTTGCCTTCATTACGGCCCAGGGTGCCGTGGCCCGAGGAGTCGAACACGTCTTCACCATGGTCCGACAGGTACAGCAGGAAGCCGTTGGGGTCGGTCTTGGCGTAGTCCTTGATCAGGCTGGACACGACGAAGTCGTTGTACAGCACCGCATTATCGTAGCTGTTGTAGGTCGGGACCTGATCATCACGCAGGCCTGCCGGTACGCCTTGGCGGTCGGTGAACTTGTTGAAGGTCGGCGGATACCGGTACTGGTAGCTCATGTGGGTGCCGAGCAGATGCACCACGATCAGCTTGCGCGGGGCGCTGTCGGCCAAGGCCTTGTTGAATGGCTCGATCACATCGCCATCGTACTGCGCGGCATTCTGGTTGCGGTTGTTGTTCAGGTACACCTGCTCGTCGGCCTGTTGGGAAAAGGTCGTGAGCATGGTGTTGCGCTTGGTCATGGTCTGCTGGTTGGTAATCCAGAAGGTCTTGTAGCCGGCCTGTTTCATCATGCTCACCAGCGACGGGGTGCTCAGGTACAGGTCCGGGTTCTGTTCGTCGGCGAACGTCAGCACTTGCTGCAGCGCTTCGATGGTGTAGGGGCGCGGGGTGATGACGTTGTCGAACACCGACAGCTGGCCTTTGAGCTTGTCCAGCTCTGGCGTGGTTTCCCGCGGGTAACCGTAGAGGCTCATGCGTTGGCGGTTGGTGGATTCACCGATCACCAGCACCAGAGTGGCCGGTTGGTCGGCCATGGCGTCCTTGAGGTTGCGCAGTGGCGCGATCTTGCTGGCGCTGTGGAGCATGCCTTGCATGTTCTCCAACTGCTCACCATAGCGACGATACGCCACTACCATCTGCCACGGCACCGCAGGCTCGATGCGATCTTCGAATTTCTCCAGGCCACCGGCAAAGCTGCCGGTACGCTGGGTCTGCTTGATCAGCGGATAACCGACCACGGCCAAGACAATGGCGACTGCTGCGACCATGGCCTGGCCCCGGGGCAGGTGCACCGGGCGCAGGCGGGTCCAGAGCCAATAGCCGACGGCGGTGTGGGCTAGGAACGCCGCCACCATCCACCAGGCAAAATACTGTGTCATGTACTCGCCGGCTTCAGACACGTTCGATTCGAACATGATGAAGATGACGCTCTGGGAAAATTCTTGCTGATAAATGAAGAAGTAGCCGAGGCTGGCCATGGAGCAGGCCCACAGCACCACGCCGATCAAGGCCGCGAGCACGCGCGTGCGGGCGGGGAAGAGCAGCATGGGCGCCAACCACACCGCGCTCATCACGAACGCTTGGCGAAAGCCGGTGAAGCCGGAGGTGTCGCTCAACAGAATGAGCAGTTGGGTGATGCCAGAGAAGTACCAGAAGAACAGAAACAGCCAGCCAAGCCCGGCCCAGTCGAAACCTTTCGCAGTCGTTTTGCTGCGTTTGAACAAACTCATCAAGCGCTCCAGCCTTTGTCGACGACGCTGTCTGCACCGGATTGGTGACCGCAGGCATACGCCGAGCAACCTTAAAGGCGGGGAGTATCACGAGTCGGTTGTGAAAAGTTTGTGAGTTTTTCGAATACAAATCGATAACGGGGTGCGAGCACCTGGGGGGAGGGATTTATTTGTGGCAGGGGATGTGTCTGTGGAAGCAAGGCTTGCCCGCGATGAAAACGATGTGGTCCTTCAGGAACCGAGGCGCCTGTTTCGCGAGCAAGCTTTGCTCCCACAGCCCTGTGGGGACAGATCTCCTCGCCACAAGTGTGCATGGCGGACTCGCATGGAAATGACACCGGTTTGGCCAGTGTCACTTCCTGGCGCTGTGCCTCTGGGGCGGTTACCGAGCCAGGGACTGGCTCTGGTGGGACAACTGTGCGTGTTGCAACTGCATGCGCAGTTGCGTCACTTCATCAAGCAGTAGATCGCGTTCTTCCTTGAGTAGGCGCAATTCATCGCGACGAATGGTCACATAAAGGGTTTGGGGAGGACGTGCGGTAACGACAGGGCCCATTGCTCACCTCGCAAATGGCGTACATCAACTATAGAGATGTCGCCAGTATTTGGTCGACACCTCTACTATCGGCGCCGATTCTGATTTCTTTTGCTTGTGATTGGAACTTTTTTATTTTTCATGGTCGCTGTGTCTTCGGCCGGATCTTGAGCGTTATCCCTTGTGATCGCTCGAATTACCCGGAAACTATGCAGCAATGCTCTGGACTAACCTCCATTAGTCGATAGTGTTAAATCTTTGACACACCTTTATTTGTAGTAGGGAGCATCAGCACATGCAACTCGGGATCATTGGACTGGGCCGCATGGGCGGCAATATTGCGCGGCGCCTGATGCTCAATGGGCACACCACCGTCGTCTACGACCGCAACGCCGCTTTTGTCGAAAACCTGCGTCAGGAAGGCGCCACGGGCGTCGCGGACCTGCCGGCACTGGTCGCCGGGCTGGAGAAGCCTCGGGCGGTCTGGGTCATGCTGCCGGCCGGCGCACCCACCGAAGACACCATTAACGTCCTCAGCGAACTGCTGGAGCCGGGCGATGTGATCATTGATGGCGGTAACACGTACTACAAGGACGACATCCGTCGCGCCCAGGCCCTGTCGGAAAAAGGCCTGAGCTACATCGATGTCGGCACCTCCGGCGGCGTTTGGGGCCTGGAACGCGGTTACTGCATGATGATTGGTGGTGATGCCGAAGTGGTGAAGCGCCTGGACCCGCTGTTCGACAGCCTGGCGCCGGGCATGGGCGACATCCCGCGCACCCGTGACCGCAAATCCGACGATGACCGCGCCGAACGTGGCTACATCCACGCTGGCCCGGCCGGTTCGGGGCATTTTGTGAAGATGATCCACAACGGCATCGAATACGGAATGATGCAGGCCTTTGCCGAGGGTTTTGACATCCTCAAGACCAAATCCAGCGAAAGCCTGCCACCGGAGCAGCGCTTCGACCTGAACGTGGCCGATATCGCTGAAGTCTGGCGTCGCGGCAGCGTGGTGTCGTCCTGGCTGCTGGACTTGACCGCCGACGCGTTGGCCAGCGATCCGAAACTGGATGGTTTTTCCGGTGAGGTCGCCGACAGCGGTGAAGGGCGCTGGACCATCGAGGCTGCCATCGAGCAAGCGGTGCCGGTTCCGGTCCTGTCCAGTTCGTTGTTTGCCCGTTTCCGCTCGCGCCAGCAAAGCACGTACGGTGACAAAATGCTCTCGGCCATGCGCTTCGGCTTCGGCGGCCACGTGGAGACGCCGAAAAAATGACCTCGATCGGCAGCAAATCCAAGGCAGAACCCGCGCCGCCGACCACGTTGTTTCTGTTCGGCGCCCATGGCGATCTGGTCAAGCGTCTGCTGATGCCGGCGCTTTACCACCTCAGTCGCGACGGTCTGCTGGGCGATGGGCTGCGCATCATCGGGGTTGACCACAACGCCATCAGCGATGTGGATTTTGCCAAGAAACTCGAGGACTTCATCCGTAACGAAGCGGCGAGCAAGGGCGGCGATGCCGACCGGGCGCTCGATCCGGTGCTGTGGGCCAAGCTGGCCCGGGGCATCAGCTACGTCCAGGGTGATTTCCTCGATGAGAGCACCTACCAGGCGCTGGCGGCGAAAATCGCCGCCAGCGGCACCGGCAACGCGGTTTTCTACCTGGCGACCGCGCCGCGCTTTTTCAGTGAAGTGGTCAGCCGCCTTGGTGCGGCCGGGCTGCTTCAGGAGCAGGAGGGGGCCTTCCGGCGAGTGGTGATCGAAAAGCCGTTCGGCTCCGACCTGCACACCGCCGAAGCGCTGAACGCCTGCCTGCTCAAGGTCATGAGCGAGAAACAGATCTATCGCATCGACCATTACCTGGGCAAGGAAACGGTGCAGAACATTCTGGTCAGCCGTTTCTCCAACAGCCTGTTCGAGGCGTTCTGGAACAACCACTACATCGACCACGTACAAATCACCGCCGCCGAAACGGTCGGCGTGGAAACCCGTGGCAGTTTTTATGAACATACCGGCGCCCTGCGGGACATGGTGCCCAATCATCTTTTCCAACTGCTGGCGATGGTGGCCATGGAGCCGCCAGCGGCGTTTGGTGCCGACGCAGTGCGTGGGGAAAAGGCCAAGGTCGTCGGGGCGATCCGGCCCTGGTCGGTGGAGCAGGCCCGGGCCAACTCGGTCCGCGGCCAGTACGCGGCCGGTGAAGTCGGTGGCAAGGCGGTGAAAGGTTATCGCCAGGAGGCCAACGTGGCGCCCGACAGCAGCACCGAGACCTACGTCGCCCTCAAGGTCATGATCGACAACTGGCGGTGGGTCGGCGTGCCGTTTTACCTGCGCACCGGCAAGCGCATGAGCGTGCGGGACACGGAGATCGTCATCTGCTTCAAGCCCGCGCCCTACGCGCAGTTTCGCGACACCGAAGTCGACGAACTGCAACCTACGCACTTGAGAATCCAGATTCAGCCCAATGAAGGCATGTGGTTCGACCTGCTGGCCAAGCGGCCGGGGCCGGCACTCGACATGGCCAATATCGAATTGGGATTTGCCTACAAGGATTTCTTCGAAATGCAACCATCCACGGGTTACGAAACCCTGATCTACGATTGCCTGACCGGCGACCAGACGCTGTTCCAGCGCGCTGACAACATCGAAAACGGCTGGCGCGCCGTGCAGCCGTTCCTCGATGCCTGGCAGCAGGACGCGGCATTCCAGCCCTACAAGGCCGGCGAAGATGGCCCGGCGGCCGCCGATGACTTGCTGACCCGCGACAGTCGCGTCTGGCACGACCTCGGATGAGTGATCTGGTGAAGCATCCCATCCGTTTTTTGCTCAGCGACATGGACGGCACACTGCTGTTGCCCGACCACAGCCTGAACCAGCGCACCATTGAGGCGGTTCGCTCATTGCGTGAGGCCGGTGTGCTGTTCAGCCTCGCCACCGGACGGCCACCGCGGGCCATGTTGCAGCAGATCGAGGCCCTGGGTGTCGACCTGCCCACGGCGGCGTTCAATGGCGGCACGCTGGTTCATCCCGATGGCAGCTTTCTTGCCGTCCACTACCTGCCACCCGAAGCAGCGCTGGCCACACTGGCCCTGTACGCCGATCAGCCCGGCATCGAAGTCTGGGTATTTGCCGATGGCGACTGGCTGGTGCGCGACGCCAACGGTCCGATGGTGCCGGTGGAGACGCGTGGCCTGGGCTACCCACCAGTAGAGGTCGAAAGCTTCGAGCCGTACCTGGAGCGGATCGACAAGATCGTCGCCACCAGCGCCAACACGGACCTGCTGGTGGAGTTGGAGGCGCGGTTGCATCCGCTGCTCAAGGACCAGGCCCAGGTGTCGCGCTCGCAACCGATCTACCTGGATGTGACGGCCATGAAGGCGAACAAAGGAGAAGCGCTGTCGACCCTGGCAGCCTTCCTCGATGTGCCGCTGGAGCAGACGGCGGCCATGGGTGACGGTGGCAACGACCCGGCGATGTTCCATCGCGCGGGATTGTCGATTGCCATGGGGCAGGCGGAAGAGGCGATCCGGCGCCAAGCGGACGTCGTGACCGCTGCGGTTATTGACGACGGTGCGGCGCTGGCGATCGAACGCTACATCTTGCCGCGATAGGATGTCCTGGCCTTTGGTGGCAGGGGAATTCATTCCCACTGTGGGAGCAAAGCTTGCTCGCGAAACAGGCGCCTCGGTTCCTGATAGACCGTATCGCCTTCATCGCGGGCAAGCCTTGCTCCCACAGAGGGATCCCCTTGCCATCGATGTTCCAAGTTTTTTACAACCAGTAAGTCACCGCATACCAGCCCAAGCCACCCATCACCACGGTGTAGGGCACGGCCATCCAGACCATCCGGCCATAGGACAGGCGAATCAGCGGGGCGATCGCCGAGGTCAGCAGGAACAGGAATGCAGCCTGGCCGTTGGGTGTGGCGACGCTCGGCAGGTTGGTGCCGGTGTTGATGGCCACCGCCAGGGTCTCGAACTGTTCGCGGCTCATGTGGCCGGAGACGAAGGCCTGCTTGACCTCGGTAATGTAGATGGTTGCCACGAACACGTTGTCGCTGATGGCCGACAGCAGGCCATTTGCAATGAACAGCATGCCGGGCTGCTGGTCGGCGGGCAGGCCCAGCACCCACTGGATCAGCGGCGTGAACAACTGCTGGTCGTGAATGACCGCCACCACCGCAAAGAACACCACCAGCAGCGCGGTGAACGGCATGGCGTCCTTGAACGCATTGCCGAGCCTGTGCTCGTCGGTGATGCCGGTGAAGGCGGTAATCAACACGATGACCATCAGGCCGATCAGACCGACCTCGGCAATGTGCAGGGCCAGGCCCACGATCAGGATCAGCGCGGCAATACCCTGGACGATCAGGGCGGCGCGTTGGCGTGCGGTGCGTTCACGATTGTCCTGCTCGGCGTAGTCGGCCAGCACGGCACGTACGTTGTCCGGTAGCAGCGTGCCGTAACCGAACCAGCGCAGTTTTTCCAGGGCTACGCAGGTCACCAGCCCGGCCACCAGCACCGGCAGCGACACCGGCGCGACTTTCAGGAAGAAGTCGATGAAATGCCAGTCCATCTCATGGCCGATCAGCAGGTTCTGCGGTTCTCCTACCAAGGTGCAGACGCCGCCCAGCGCTGTGCCTACGGCGCCATGCATGAGCAGGCTGCGTAGAAACGCCCGAAACTGATTGAGATCTTCATGATGACTCGACGGCAGATCGTGGTCTTCATCGACATTGCTGTCCTGGCGCGGATCGTTGCCCGACGCCACACGGTGATACACCGCATAAAAGCCGACCGCGGCGCTGATGATCACCGCGGTGACGGTCAATGCGTCAAGGAACGCAGACAGGAACGCCGAGAGAAAGCAGAACATCAAGGCCAGCAGCGCCTTGGAGCGCACGCCCAGGAGCAGGCGTGAGAACAGGAACAGCAGTAGATCCTTCATGAAGTAGATGCCTGCCACCATGAACATCAGCAGCAGGATCACCGGGAAGTTGTGCAGCAGCTCATCGTACAGCGCCTTGGGGGTGGTCATGCCCAGCACCAGGGCTTCGACCAGCAGCAGGCCGCCGGGCATCAGCGGGTAGCATTTAAGGGCCATGGCGAGGGTGAAGATGAACTCCACCACCAGCATCCAGCCGGCAACAACCGGGCCCAGGGTCCACAGCACCACGGCATTGAGGATCAGGAACGTGATGATGCACGCCTTGTACCAGCGCGGGGAATGCCCCAGAAAGTTATGCGCGAAAGCCTGAGCCATTGAACCGGACATCGGCTGCTCCTTTTAATTAGAAGCGCGCAACTTGCCGTAAGAAATGAGGAATATCAAGAGTAAGAATAAATACCGTTCACCCGCGATAATCCGACTCAGGCCCAATACCGCGCAACCACCGCTCGATAATGCCCCTGGAGCGAATAACCGCCCACCAGGATTCTTCCATCAGCCTGCATAGCCAGGGTGGTGGCGGTGTCCAGGCTGTAGCCGAGTCGAGTGCGAACCCAGCCTTTGCCCTGGCCGAAATCCGGGTCGAGGCTGGCGTCTGGCAGATGTCGGGCAAGTACGAAGTCGGCCTCGATACCACCGATGGTAGCGCCAGCGGTCACCAGTTTTCCGTCCGCTTGAAGCTGGGCGGCGGTCCACTGACTGGCATTGCGTCCGATCGCCATGAGTTGGCACTGGCCCTGGTTGCAATGACGGTCCGGCTTGCCGTCGGGGCGTACTTTCAGTGACAGGCTATGCATCGGATCACGGCTGCTGCCGAACACCTGCAGATCACCGCTCGTATCCTGAACGATTTGGCTGACCATCACGCTGTGCCCCTGCGCCAGGATGGACAGGAAGCCATTTTCGCCGAAGCTGTCATCGAGTTTGCCGCTGCTGTCGTAACGGGCAATCAAGCCATGCTGGGGCAAGTCGATGGCGCCGCCGACGACAATATGACCGTCAGCCTGGAGCACCAGACAGCCGAGCCAGGTATTTTTCAACAAGCGTCGGACCATCACGAAGCCGCGACCGTTGAACGAAGGATCCAACGCCCCATCGGGCAAGAGTCGGATCAGTACGCCGACATGATCGGAAAATTGATAGTGGTGGTTGGCGAGCACAAGGATCCGACCATCGGCCTGCACTTGCATGTCGCAAGCCTCAAGCCCCGGCACGCCGGGTGGTAGCCAGGGGTCGCGCAGGCCTTGGGAGAGATTGCCGCAAAGCCTGATGACGTGCCGGCCGGCGTTGCCGAAGCTTTGAACGGCGCAACCTTGCTGGTCGAACAGCGCCAGGGCGGGAAGGGTGTGGTCGTTGCTTTCGTAGTGCAGGCCGGACAGCAGGATATGCCCATCGGGCAACACGATCACCTTGCCCGCCGTCGCTTCGAAACCCTGTTCAAACGCGCCGATCACGTAGCCGCGGGTGCCGAAGTCCGGGTCAATCTCACCGTCGTGGTTGAGTCGCGCCAGCCCGAACCGACTGCCGTGGGCCGTCTCGACCCTGGCTGCCACCAGGATTTTTCCGGCGTGATCGAGGGTCAATCCGGTGGTCAGGCTCGAGGTACTGTCTTCGAAATGAACCCAGGCTTTGCCGTTGGTGGCAAAGCCTGGATCAAGTTGCCCAGCGTGGGCCATGGCCCTGGGGGACACAAACGCGAATTGATCGAGCATGCCTGCCTCTCCTTGCGTGTCGAGCAGCCCGAAAGGGCGACGACTGCATGAGGGCAACATTCAATCCCTGAATGTGACAATGCACAACTGTCATGTTCTACAGATACAGCGGCGATTCGTGCCATAACGATGGCTTTACAACCCAGAGCCAAGCCTGCAATCGATAACAGGCTTTACCTGTGGTTATTCAGGCATCGACCAGGATTGCAATGTGTAGCCTTCCTGGCTCAGTTCGGCACGAGCCTGTTTCAACAGATCGGCCAGTTGGACCGGGTCGGTATAGGCGCTGCTTGGAATTTGGGTGCGGCCAATATGGGTATTGGTGCGGTCGATGACGGTCAGGCTAAGTTCACCGTTGCCGTCTTGTGGAGCCCAGGCCACGCATTGGAAAGGACGGAATGCGCGGTCGGCAATCAAAAGAGCTTCGTTGATACGGAGCGGGGCGTTCATGGCGTTTTCTCTTAAGTGTGCCCAAACAAATGATGTGCCGTCGGTTGGGCGTACCGTGCGGCTGGTTACTTGTACTGATGTCCCGAACCCGTAGGCGGGTCACACATTATTTAAATAAATTTCGATTTTCTTTCAGACCAGGCTTTTGGGCTTTTGTTTGAAAGCACCCTGAAACAAACAGGTCTGTGATAACTAACGAAACGCCTGCTTATAACCACTTTGAAGCGATCCCGATAATCAATTGATACAAGGGTGTGTCAACTTCTTGCTACTGTTACATGCAGGTCTGCCAAACGCCTGTTTCTAATCATATTTCCTTATTTTGACGCCAAGGATCAGTCATGATCGAAGCCAGTACGTCCCGTCGTCTGCTCGTGGTTGATCCCTGCGATGATTGCCATCGCTTGTTGCCAGCTCTGCGCACTATTGGCTGGGAGGTGGACAGTTGCGCCCTCGAACACGCTGGCGATCGGACGTGTGACGTCGGTCTTTTGCGATTGCAGCCTTTTCACCTGGAACGCCCGGAAGCCGTCAAGGAGTTGATCAGCCGTAGCGGCACCGAATGGATCGCTGTGCTCAACCAGGAAGTGTTGCGCCTGCAAAATGTCGGTGATTTTGTCTGCGAGTGGTTTTTCGACTTCCATACCTTGCCGTTCGACGTGTCCAGGGTCCAGGTGACACTGGGCCGGGCGTTTGGCATGGCGCGCCTGCGGGGACAGGGCTCGATCCACATCGATCAGCCCGAACATGAACTGCTGGGCGACAGCAAGCCGATTCGCGAACTGCGCAAATTATTGAGCAAGTTGGCGCCCGCCGAGTCGCCGGTATTGATTCGCGGGGAGAGCGGTACCGGCAAGGAGCTGGTGGCGCGCACCCTGCATTGTCAGTCTTACCGGCGTAATAAGCCGTTCATCGCCATCAACTGCGGCGCGATCCCGGAGCACCTGATCCAGTCCGAGTTGTTCGGGCATGAGAAGGGCGCGTTCACCGGGGCTCACCAACGCAAGATCGGGCGGATCGAGGCGGCCCATGGAGGCACGTTGTTTCTCGATGAAATCGGCGATCTGCCGTTGGAGCTGCAGGCCAATCTGCTGCGTTTCCTGCAGGAAAAACACATTGAGCGGGTTGGTGGCAGCCAGCCGATCGCGGTCGATGTGCGGGTCTTGGCGGCCACCCATGTGAACCTTGAGGCGGCCATCGAGCACAAGCGGTTTCGCGAGGACCTGTATTACCGCTTGAACGTATTGCAAGTAGTGATGGCGCCGCTGCGCGAGCGTCATGGCGACCTGTCGATGCTCGCCAGTCACTTCTCCCATTTCTACAGCCAGGAAACCGGTCGCCGTCCCCGCAGCTTCAGCGAAGATGCCTTGGTGGCGATGGGCATGCATGATTGGCCCGGCAATGTGCGGGAACTGGCCAACCGCGTCCGGCGCGGTTTGGTGTTGGCCGAAGGGCGACAAATCGAAGCCCGGGACCTTGGCTTGGCCAGCCACCAGGGCGTCGCGGTGCCGATGGGTACGCTGGAGGACTACAAGACCCGCGCCGAGCGCCAGGCCCTGAGCGATGTGCTCAACCGTCACAGCGACAACCTGAGCGTGGCCGCCAGGGTGCTGGGCGTGTCCCGGCCGACGTTCTATCGCCTGCTGCACAAGCATCAGATCCGCTGACTAAAACCTGCGCACATCCCCTGTGGGAGCGAGCTTGCTCGCGATAGCGGTCTTTCATTCAGTATCAATGCTGACTGAAAGGGCCTCATCGCGAGCAAGCTCGCTCCCACAGTGGTTTTGCATTTCCCTTGGGATATGTGCCCATCACATATCCCTGAGGGCATCAGAAGTAGTACGGGAATTTCAGGCTAAAGGTGAAATCCGGCGCATCGTCGGTCAGCCCGATGGACAGGTTGGGCACGATGGTCAGGTTGTCGGACGCGGCGACGGTCATGCCGATGTTGAAGTAGCCGGCGTTGGCGTCGCTGGAGACCACCGATTCCCAGTCGCCGCCGTCCTGTTTGAGCTTGCTTTTCTTTTGGATCAGGTCAGAAACCGAGAACGACATGCTCATCTTCTCGTTCAAGGCGAAGGCGATGCCCGCGCCGAGCTGGAAGCTGTCGCCGATCCGCACCTTGCCTGGGATCTTCTGGTTGACCGTGGAACTGATGTCGTCGAACGACTCCTCCAGGTTATGGGTGTAGGAGAGGGTGCCGAACAGCACCGCCGGGTCGAAGGTCTTGACCAGCGAAAGCCCTGGCGTGATCGACCATACGCCGTTGCCGGTGGGCAGGTCGTCAGGCACGAACAGGTTGGTGTTGGCCTGGGATTGGCGCAGCTTGATGCCGAATGGGTCCTTGCCGGTGGGGGCCTTGACCCGTAGGGTGACCACCGCGTCCGGGGAATTGATCGACTCATCCATGAACTTGTAGGCGATGCCGAAGTTGACGTCGCCGATGGTCGGGTCGCGGGTCACGGTTTCTTCGCTGGTGACGCCGGCTGCGCCGTTGTTTGCGCCGCCTGACTGATAGGTGGATTCGCGGTAGACCACCGGGACGTTGAGGTCGAACTGCCAGCGGTTGTCGAAGTTATAACGGCCAGTGAGGTCCAGCGTCCAAGTGTCAGCCTTGATCCGGTCGAGGTTGATGTTGCCCAGGAAAATCGAATCCAGCGCCAGGAAACCATTGAGGATCAGTTGCCGCGTGTCGTAGCGCGAATAGGTCACGCCGGTCTCGAAACTGAATTTACCGCCGCCGAAGAAGCCGCTGGCCTCGTCATAGAGGTTGGAGACGCTCTGGGCCGGCTGGGAATCATCGGCCAGGGATTGCCCATAGCCACTGCCGCCAGCCGTTGTCGCACCGCCGCCGGCCACGGTCTGGTTGCCTTTCATGTCGGCCGGGGATTTGGCCAGGCGTTTGGGCGGTGGGGCGGCGGGTTGATCCTCCACTTGGCGAACCCGCTGTTCGAGCACCGCCAGGGCCTTTTGCTGGACCTCGTACCGTTGCTTGAGCTCAAGAAGTTCCTGTTTCAGGGCCTCGATGTCCGCATCCGGGGCCGCCTGCAACACGGCCGCCGGGAACAACGTGCTTAAACACATCACAGCGCGCAACGATACGGATCGATACATGAAATATGCCGTCCTTATTTGCCCATTGATCGGCGATCAACGTAGATCAATGTAGATCAATATCCGAGGTTTCGAAGACCACGTAACTGAGTCAGGTTGCAGTCCAATGCTCCGGCACTGGGGCCGTTGTTGTTCAGCACCACGTTGAGCTGCGTCATGTTGTTGACCAGGTTGCTGTTTCCCAGCAGACGGGTGTTTTGCAGCAAGCCGCCTTGGGCCACTTGTTGCAGGGTGCTGCCCTGGTTATGGCTGGCCTGGATCGCCATTTGCACGCCGCTGCCGGTGGCGGTGACCGCGACACTGCCGGCGGCGTTGCTGCCGCTGATGGTCTGGCCCTTGGTCAGCAACTGGCCTTGGGAAGGCACGAGTGCCGGGGCCTGGTTGCTCTCTTTTACGTTGATGTTGACGTTGTTGTAGGCCGTATTGCCGTCTCCGGCGGCGCGTACGCTCTGGGTCACGCCCTGGCTCGTGCCAAGGCCGGCGCCACCGGTAATATTGCCGCTGCCCTGTTCGGGGGCGCTGCCGTTACCGGTCTGCTTGATGGTGGAGACATAGAATTCGGGTTTGACGGTGGCGGCCTGGATCTGCATGGCGCTGGTGGCGCCGATCAAGTCGCCGCTGGCGTTGCGCCAGGTACTGCTCATGACGATGCCGAAGCTGATGACTCGGCCGGGCATGACATAACGACCGCGCAGCTCGGAAAGCTCCTGGTCCTTGACTTCGATGGGTTTGAAGCCCGCATGGGCGTAGCCCGAGGCGGTCGCGAGCAGGCAGGCCAGCGACAGCCAGTGTGAGGTTTTCATGTGCTGCTCCCGGAGCGTCCTGCTCCTTTTTGTACTTATGTTGGCAGTTGGTCGGCGATTAAAAAAAGTCGCTCTGTATGAAGCCGAAATCCATCAGTTCCGCATCCCTGACCGGGTTGAAACCGTCCAGCTTGTTACGTGCTGTCAGTGGTTGCGGAGGGCTGCGTAGCGCATTGGTCTTGTCATAGCCCGGGCCGACGATCGCAAAGACGATGCCGTTCCAGCCTTTGACGAACTCATCATGGGCGTAGCGCTTGTGGCCCAGCACCGGGTCGCCGATGTAGACCCATTGCTTGTCGGCCCGCTGCAACACCACGAAGTGCTTGTAGCCGCGTATCTCCATCAGGACCACCACCGGAATCGTCACCGCTTCGAGTTTCTCTGGCGGTATCCGGTAGCCTCGGGCACGCATGCCGATGGTTTCCACGTAGCGCTTCATGTCCAGCATGGAAAACCCTTGGGTGCGAACCAGATTCTGGTCGGCATTGACCAACATGCCTTTGATGACGTGCTCTTCATCGACGTCAAGCCAATAGGCCTGGCGCAGCACCGTGGCCAGCGCGGCGGCGCCGCAACTGAAATCGGTTTTCTGTTCGACGATGTCGCTGAATTTGCGTTCGCGTACGCTTTGCACCGGTTTGTAGACCAGCATGCCGCCAGGCAGGGCGGCGACGGGCATCTGCGCTGCTTCGGCCGTGCAGGCCAGACAGAGCAGCAGGGAAACGGCAGTGACACGCATGATCAATACGCCTAGTGGGCATCCAGGAAAAAGCCCCCTGTGGGAGCGAGTCCGTGGGCGCAACGCTTGCTCGCGATAGCGGTTTTACAACCAACAGAGGCGTTTTATGTAACGACCTCATCGCGAGCAAGCTTTGCTCCCACAGACTCGCCCCTACAGCGGTACTTTTTTACATGCAAGCCTTGCAGCCGGCAGCGATGGACAGCGAGTTGCTCTGCTGGTTGCCCACGCCTGCCGACACGTTGGCGCCGCCGTTACCGGAGAAGCCGTTCATGGAGTTGGTCATGGTGGCGTTGTTGATCACAGGGTTTTTCCAACCGTCGCGGGTCAGCACCTGCTGGGTGTTGCTGCCGGCCAGCTCGAAGGTCCCCACGGCGGAGAACTTGAACTTGTCGTCATCGTGACCGCCGCCATAGCCGCCGCCTTTGTTGTCCCAGCCGCCGTGATCGTCTTCGGCGGTACCGGTACCTTTGGCCTTGAACGTGCCGGAGGCGCTGTAGGTGCTGGTGAGGGTGTCGGTCTTGTAGGTCCGCACGCCTTTGTTGTCGACCACAAGGCCGGTGGAGGATTGATTGGCCTCGGCAGAGGCCTGTGCGACACGGCCACCCGACACTGCGATGGCCAGGTTGTTTTTCTGTTGGTTGAAGTTACCGGCGGTCACGTTGATGCCGATGTTGCCGGAGCCGTTGTTGCCTGCATTGGTGAGCGAGGCGTTGTTGTGGGTCGAGTTGTTTTTTACATAGTTGTTGGTATTGGTTTGCGTGGCACTTGAGGCGGCGACAGCCGAGCCGAAGATGAAGCTTTCGTCAGCGGTAGCCAGCGCTGCGGCGTTGTCTTGTTGGTTTCCGTCGCCAGCGGCGATGTTCGCCCCCATGTTACCGTTGCTGCCATTGAGGGAATCGGTAGCTTCGGCGGTGTTTTTAGTGCCCTGGTTGAGCACCTCGTTGCCGTCGCTGTTCTGCTCATCCATCACGGTAGCCATTGCGCTGGCGTTGATGGACAGCTGTTCTTCCCACGTTGGGCCTTTGGGACCGTGGTGGCCGTGATCATCACCGTGCCCGTTGCCGTTTCCTCCAGCCTGTGCCGCCATTGTCATGACCGCGGCGAGAGCGAAAACCAATGGTTTGAGTGCCATTGTAGGTTTCATGGTGTTTCTCCTTGCGTGTCGTTGGTTAAGTGTCGGTACTTTCTTATGTAGCCTCCGGGTCAATCAGCGACTCGGATGCTCAGGGTGTTAGCCATACGGTTTCCCACCCCGGCGCTCTGGTTCACTTGAATTACCCCTCGGCTGCCGGTGAAGGCCTGGTCGCTGGTAACGACCTGGCGACTGCCGGTTGGGGCGCCAGTTGCTCCTGAGTTCGGTAGCAACGCCACGTTCTGTTGAGACAGGGCGCTGTCATCAATGCTCTGCGGATGGGCACTGATGCCCACCCGCATGACATTGGCCATCTGGTTGTTGGCCCCGGCGGACTGGTTGACGCCCAGCACACCGTTGCCGTTGGTAAAGGAGTGGCCGCCGATTCGAGCGGTGGCATTCATGGAGGGGTTGGCCGGCGTGTCGACGCGTTGCTGCACGCTCGTGCTGGCCTGGGCGTGGCTGCCGATGGCGATGGCCCGGGTGTTGGTCTGCTGGGTCTGGTCACCGGCCGCCTGGTTGACGTTGAAGTTGCCGGTGTAATGGCTGCCGGAATCCTGCAGGTTGGCGCTGCTGACCGCTGCAGCACCCGAATCGGCAAATACGTTGAAAGAGCTGAGCAGGGAAAGCATGAACAGGGCGAGGAGAAACAAGGTTGGCTTCATCTCACTGGCCTCCCGCGAGCCGACCCAGCGGGGCCAGGCCTGAACTCAACGAGCGGTTGATGGTGCCGGAGATCGCGCCGCCGCTACCGCCACCGTGACCGGCACTCATGCCCGGCATGCCGTTGGGGTTGGTCACGACGTTCAAGCCTTGCACGCCGGTATTCGGGTTGACGGTGTTGCGGATCGACGAGCCGCTGGCCACGCTGGCAAATTCGCCATCGCTCAGTTCGGTGCTGGCGGTCGCCTGGTGGATTCGTTCGGAGGGGTTGGCATTGACGGTGGTCGGGTAGGGGTCTTTGCCACCGTTGCGACCAATTGCGATGGGCTGCACGTCACGGTTGAGGACAATGACGCCGTTGCCCTCGGCCTGCGCTGGCAGACTGAGCGTTGCGCTGGCGGCGCAGCCGATCAACAGCAGACAGGTTATGCCCCTATCGAAAATCCCCATGGCATTGATTCCTTCTTCGGTACGCTGGCCCTAGTCAGCGTTGCGAAGGTGGAGAGCAGGTGTCGTGCCGTATTTTGAAATGTTTTTTATTTCAACGAGTTGGAGCTACGGAGGGCATGCCGGGGAAGGAACCTGTTTCAGCGCTGAGACAAGGTGCATGGTGACCAACCGGTCACCTACCGTCCCAGGCCTCTGGATCCAGGCTTTTGGGCGGGTGTTTCAGAAACTTGACAGTCTTGATGGCAATTTGATGAAGCGGCGTTGGATCCGGGTTTGGAGCGACTGCGCTGTTTCAAGAATGGAACAGATCACCCCGCGATCAGGCTTGAAGCAGCTGGCTAACGACGGCGAACACTTGCTGTTGGCGTTGCGCCCAATCGCCTTCAATGACCTGGAACGGTTGCCGGTGTCCGCTCAGCCAAGCCTCGATCGCTTCAAAAAACGCCAGCCGTTCAGCCAGTTCAGGTTGGCAACGCAAGCCGTCGCCGGTCCATTCGACCTGCTCGGGGCTCAGCAGCAGGTGCACGTCGTAATGGCGGGCCAGCAAGGCCGGTTCGAGCCAGTCCGGGCAGTCGCCGAACAGGGTCTGGCTCCAGAGGATGTTGCTCAACAGGTGAGTATCGAGGATCAACAGCGCCGGCCGGCGGGCACGCGCCTCATCTTCCCAGGCCAGTTGGCCGGAGGCGATGTCGGTGATGTCGGCCAGGCAGGTATCGCGTTGGGTCTGCTCCATGAAATGGCGCACGTACTCATCCACCCGCACGCCACCAAAGTGTTCCTGCAATTGCGCCGCCAGCCAACTCTTGCCGCTGGATTCCGGGCCGGTCAGCACCACTACCTTCATGCGCGCAGGGCCGGATCGGCGCGCCATTCCCGCCAGCCTTGCACGGCCAGCAGGGTGAACAGGGCGTAGAGCGCCGCTGTCAGGTGCAAGCCCTTGTAGATGAACAGGCCGACGAAGATCACGTCCAGGGCAATCCACAGCGGCCAGCATTGCACGCGTTTTTGCGCCATCCACCACTGGGCCACGAGGCTGAAACCGGTGAGCGCCGCATCGAGCCAGGGCTGGGCGGCATCGGTCCAGTGGGCCATGGCGGCGCCCAACAGCAGGCTGCCTGCCGCACCGATAGCCAGGCCGAACAGCACTGACGACCCGCCGAGGCGGCTGACCTGGCGTCCATCATGATTGTTCCCGGCGCGGGTCCATTGCCACCAACCGTAGAGTTGCAGCACCGCGTAGACAACCTGCAGCAGCATGTCCGAGTACAACTTCACCTCGAAAAAAATCCAGCTGTACAGCAACACCATGACCAGGCCGATCGGCCAGCACCAGGGGTTCTGCTTGACGGTCAACCAGACGGCGATCACGCCGAGGGCTGCGGCAAACAGTTCAAGCCCGGACATGGCGGTTCCTTGGGGAAATAGAAGAGGGCGGCGATTGTAAACGCTATGGCGTGGACAGCTCCAATACCAATGTTGAATGTACCGTCGCTATCGCGAGCAAGGGATTACGATCGTTCCCACGCTCCTGCGTGGGAATGTCGCCAGGGACGCTCTGCGTTCCGCTTCTGGAATGTGACGCAGAGCGTCACGGGATGCATTCCCACGCGGAGCGTGGGAACGATCAAATCAAACCGCATTCGCGAGCAGGCTCGCTCCCACAGGGGTGGTCTACCGATCTTCAGACCCGGAACTGCGTGAGCAACCCGTTCAACTGTTCACTCAACGCCTTGAGACGGGTGCTTGCCTGGCTGGATTGTTCGGCGGCCATGGCGGTGCTGTGGGACAGGCCGGCGGCCTGGGTGACGTTCTGGTTGATGTCTTCCACCACATGGGCCTGTTGCAGGGTGGCGCTGGCGATGGAGGCGTTCAGGCTGTTGAGATTGCGCAGGGCCTGGCCGATGGCGTTGAGGCTGGCACCGGCCAGGCCGGCTTGTTCAATCGTCAGTTGCGAGGCACGGCTGCTGTCGCTGATGACTTTCACGGCAGCTTCGGAATGGCTTTGCAGGCGCTCGATCATCGCCTGGATCTCTGCAGTGGACTTCTGCGTACGCTGGGCCAGCAGCCGCACTTCATCGGCGACCACCGCAAAGCCCCGGCCTTGTTCGCCGGCACGGGCGGCTTCGATCGCGGCGTTGAGAGCCAGCAGGTTGGTCTGCTCGGCAATGGAGCGAATCACCTCCAGCACGCTGCCAATCTGGGTGCTTTCACTCGCCAGGGTGCGGATCACTTCCACTGCCTGGTCGATGGTCTGGGACAGGCGGTCGATCTGCTGCAAGCTGCCATCGATGTTGACCTGGCCTTGCTGGGCCTGGGATTCGGCGTCGCGCATCTCACTGGCCGCGTGCTCGGCGTTCTTGGCCACGTCCTGCACGCCATAGGTGACTTCATTGATCGCGGTCGCTACCAGTTCCATTTGTTGCGACTGCTGCTGGCTGCGTTCCTGAGCCTGCGCCGCGTCGTTGCCCAATTCGCTGGAAGATTGCCCCAGCGCACTGGCCGAAGCTTGCAGTTGGGTCACCACTTGCCGCAGCTTGGCGGTAAAGGCGTTGAAATGCCGCGCCAGTTGCGTGACTTCGTCCTGGCCGTGGGTGTCGAGGGTGCGGGTCAGGTCGCTCTCGCCGCTGGCGATGTTGGCCATGGCGTTGACCGTTTCCTGCAACGGGCCGACGATGCTGCGCACGATCAGGGTCAACAGCAGGCCCATGAGCAGGGTGATGATCAAACCGACTACCGAGGCCTTGATTACCTGGGATTGGAACTCGGCCTGGACGTCATCCACGTACACGCCTGAGCCGATGATCCAGCCCCAGGGTTCGAACAGTTGGACGTAGGAGGTCTTGCCCACCGGGGCCTCGGCGCCCGGTTTCGGCCAGAGGTAGTTGATCATGCCGGCGCCCTTGGACTTGGCGATGGCAACCATCTCGTTGAACAGCGCATAGCCGTTCGGGTCGCGGATGGCCGAGAGGTTCTGGCCTTCAAGCTTCGGGTTGGCCGGGTGCATGATCATGACCGGCGTCAGGTCGTTGATCCAGAAATAGTCACTCTGGTTATAGCGCAGGCCACGCACGGCGCTGAGGGCCTGCTTCTGCGCGGCGTCACGGGTCAGGGTACCGGCAGCTTCCAGGCCTTGGTAGTAAGTCAGCACGCCGCTGGCGGTCTGTACCACATGCTGGGTTTTCTGCACCTTGGCTTGGTAGAGGTCGGTGTGGATCTGTTTAAGCATCAAGGCGCCGAGCGTGAACAACATCACGATGGCCACGACCAGGATGAGCCACAAGCGTCGGCTGATCGACACACTGCGCAAGCTATTCATACGCTGTCACTCCGGTTTTTTATTCTTGTCATATCGACGGCCGGCACTGTAGCGCCCGGCCGCTATCGGTAATTGACCTGAGTCACAACGCGGCAGCGTTATCAGGGCTTGTCTGATAGGATTTCGGCCCCGCAGCGCAAAACCTGAGCCGGTTCTCATTTTTCATTGGTTTTTTTTGAAAGGTCGCGGTTATCGTGCACCCGCTGCGGGGGTACCTGCATGACACTTGAATATTGATAAGACCTGCTTGAACAGCGTCTTTTTTGGGGGATGAATGGATTTGTGGACTGCCTTTTCGGCATTGATTCTTGGCGTAGTGGAAGGCTTGACGGAGTTTCTGCCGATTTCCAGCACCGGGCACCAGATCATTGTCGCCGACTTGCTTGAGTTCGGTGGCGAGCGCGCGATGGCGTTCAACATTATCATCCAGCTCGGCGCGATCCTGGCGGTGGTCTGGGAGTTCCGGCGCAAGATCTTCGACGTGGTGCTGGGCCTGCCGACGCAACCCAGCGCCCGCCGCTTTACCGCCAACCTGCTGATCGCCTTCCTGCCTGCCGTGGTCTTGGGCGTGCTGTTAGCCGACTGGATCCACCACTACCTGTTCAACCCGATCACGGTGGCCACCGCGTTGGTGGTGGGCGGCCTGGTGATGCTCTGGGCCGAGAAGCGCCAGCACCAGGTGCACGCTGAAACTGTGGACGAGATATCCTGGAAGGACGCGCTGAAGGTCGGCCTGGCCCAATGCATTGCGATGATCCCAGGCACCTCCCGTTCCGGTGCGACCATCATCGGTGGCCTGCTGTTCGGGCTGTCGCGTAAAACCGCTACCGAGTTTTCGTTCTTCCTGGCGATGCCGACCATGGTCGGCGCGGCAGTCTACTCGGGCTACAAATACCGTGAGTTGTTCGTCCCGGCGGATTTCCCGGTGTTCGCCATTGGCTTCGTCACGGCGTTCATTTTCGCCATGATTGCGGTCAAGGGCCTGCTGCGATTCATCGCCAGCCACAGCTACGCCGTGTTCGCCTGGTATCGAATCGCCTTCGGCCTCTTGATCCTGGCAACCTGGCAGTTCGGCTGGGTAGACTGGACCGCTGCCAAGCCATGAACGAATCAGGCAGCCGCAAACGCGCCGGGCGCAATGCTGAAGGCAGCGTGCAGCACCTGCGGCTCAAACTGATGGTGTTTGCACTGCTCTGTGCCTTGCCGTTGTTCGGTTCGCTCCTGTTCGGGCTGCGGGCGGTGTCGTGGGTGCCGATGGTGGCTTACGGCGTCGTCAGCGTGGTGGCGTTCCTGCTGTACTGGAGCGACAAGCGCAAGGCGCGCGCCGACACCTGGCGCACCCCGGAGAACGTGCTGCATGCGGTGGAGCTGGCCGGCGGTTGGCCCGGAGCCTTGCTGGCCCAGCAGCTGTTTCGCCACAAGACCCGCAAAGTATCGTTTCAGGTCGTGTTCTGGTTCATCGTGCTGCTGCACCAGGTGTTCTGGATCGACCAATTGTTCCTGGGCAGCTATCTGTTCTGAATGGCTAGAGCAACAAGCCCACCTGCGTGCGCTTGGGCAATTTGCTGACCACCAATTGGTGTGAGCGTTGCAGCAGACCACGCAGCTCTTCGGCACCCAGCGGGTAGGGCACCTGCATGATGACCCACTGGGCCCGCGCCAGGTAAGGCGCGGGATGAATGCCCGGCCGGTCGCAATGGCCCAGGAACAGATCCTTGTCGACCTTGAACGCCAGCGAGTCGCCTCGCAGGCCCTGCAGGGCGAACATCTTGTTCCCGGCAATGGAAAATACCCGTACGCCACCCCATTTGTAGTCCTCCCTGGCGCCGGGCAGGCCCAGGCAAAACTGCGCGACATCCTCTTCGCTCAACCTCATATCGTTCTATCTCCACAGCCCTCGAAGGCTTCCACCAAATGATCGATCCATGCACGCACCGCTGGCAGCATGCCGCGCCGATGCGGGTAGACCGCCTGGAGCCAGCCATCGGGCGATGACCATCCAGGCAAGAGTTCCACCAGTGTGCCGTCCTGCAATTCCTGCTCGCAATACATGCTCGGCAATAAAGTGAAGCCCAGGCCGGCGAGGGTACAGGCGCGGCGCACAATGAAGTCGTCAATGCCCAGGCGGGCTTCCAGGCCCAGTTCCACACGCTGCCCATCTGCGCTGACCAGGCGCAGGTGCACCTGGCGATCGGCTTCCAATGCCCCCAGCACCGGCAACTGTTTGAGGTCATCCGGGGTTTCGATCCGCCGTCCTTCGACAAAGGCCGGGCTGGCAACCATCATCAGCCGCGCCTGGCGCAGGCGCCGGGTCATCAGCAAGGGATCCTCGTCCCCCAGGTCGCGCACGCGCAACGCCACATCGATGCCTTCGCCGATCAAGTCCACCCGCCGGTTGAGCAGGGTCATATCCAGTTGCACCAAAGGGTATTTCACCAGGAAGGTTTCGATCACTACCGGCAGAAACTGGTGGGCCAGCCCCACCGGGCTCGACACCCGCAATCGGCCACGGGGTTCGCTGGACATGCTCGCCACCGCTTCGTCGGCCATCTCGGCCTCCAGCAACATGGCCTGGCAATGGCGCAGATAACGTTCGCCGACCGCGGTCAATTTCAATTGGCGGGTGGTGCGCTGGAGCAACCGGGCGCCGAGGCGTTCTTCCAGCTCGGCGATGCGCCGCGACAGTCGTGACTTGGGAATGCCCAGCAACCGTCCGGCCGCCGCGAAACCGCCGGCTTCGACGACTTTGGCGAAGTAGTACAAGTCATTGAGGTCTTGCATGTTGAACTCGATTGTCCTGTCAGTGGGACAAACTATCGCATTTGTGCTGACTTATCGATCATTGGCTTCATCGATAGGATTGTCGCCAATTGATCGCCCGGTTGCGGTCCTCACTTGGAGAGCACTGACATGAAACTGCTGCACATCGATTCGAGCATCCTCGGCGACAACTCCGCTTCCCGCCAATTGAGCCGTGAAGTGGTTGAAGCCTGGAAAGCCGCCGAGCCAGGCATCACGGTGACTTATCGCGACCTGGCCGCTGACGCCATCAGCCATTTTTCCGCCCAGACCTTGATCGCCGCTGGCACCAGCGCCGAGTTGCGCGACGCGGCCCTGAAGCACGAAGCTGACCTTAGCGCCGAGACGATGGCAGAATTCCAGGCGGCGGATGCGCTGGTCATCGCTGCGCCGATGTACAACTTCAGCATTCCGACTCAACTCAAGGCCTGGATCGACCGCATTGCCGTCGCTGGCCAGACGTTCCGCTACACCGAAGCCGGCTTCGAAGGCCTGTGCGGTGGCAAGAAACTGGTGATCGTCTCCACGGCGGGTGGCTTGCATGCCGGCCAACCTAGTGGCGCGGGTCATGAAGATTACCTGAAAGTGATGTTCGGCTTCCTTGGTATCACCGACATCGAATTCGTTCGTGCAGAAGGGCTGGCCAAGGGCGACGACATGCGCAATAAGGGCATGAACGAAGCCCAGGCGCAGATCGGCGAACAGTTCGCCGCTGCGTAAGGCTTGCGTAAAGGCTCCAAAGCTATTGGGGCAACCTTCGTAAAACCCTGTATTCTCGTCGTCATTGGATGGCCGGGATGCAGGGTTTTGCTGCATTCGGCGCCGGGTTTTATGGCGCAGGTTATGCACGGCCAAGACGGCGAGCGACGGGGCCTTCCCGTGCGCTGGTGAAGGTGGAAGATTCGATGACGCGTTTTGGTGCAGCGCTGCTGCTTTGCTTGTTTGCCAGTCTCGGTTCAGTGCAGGCCGCACCGGGGCCGCATCCGCATTGGAGCGCCGGTTTCCATGAGCTGAGCTTTCTCGATCCGCTGGATCAGCAGCCGATGCACGCCATCGCCTTTTATCCGTCCACCGACCGGGAACAGCCCAGCCTGCTGGGTGGCTACCAGATCGATGCCGCGCCAGACGCCCAGATCGCCATCGGCCGCTTTCCGCTGCTGATGCTGTCCCATGGCAATACCGGTACGCCGCTGGCCCTGCATGACCTGGCCACCTCCCTGGCACGCAAGGGGTTTGTCGTGGTGGCAGTGATTCACCCCGGCGACAACGCCCAGGATCACAGCCGGCTTGGCACCCTGAGCAACCTGTACGGGCGGCCGATCCAGATTTCCGAAGCCATCACCGCCACGCTCAATGACCCGATGCTCTCGCCGTTCGTCAACGCCGGGCAGGTCGGGGTGATCGGCTATTCGGCCGGCGGCGAAACCGCGTTGATCCTGTCCGGTGCGACGCCGGACCTCAATCGTCTGCGCCGCTACTGCGTGGAGCGACCGGATGACCGAGACGCCTGCAATACCCAAGGCGAACTGATCGTTGACCGCGATGACCTGCAACCAGTGGCTGATCCCAGGGTCAGGGCATTGTTGTTGATGGCGCCATTGAGCCTGAAGTTTGGCCGTCATACCCTGGCCGATGTCCACGTGCCGGTGCTGCTGTACAGCGGCGATGGCGACAAACTCGTGGCCTTCGACAAGAATGCCGCCGCGCTGGCCCGCAAGCTGCCCACTGCACCGGACTTCAAGACCCTGGCCGGCGCGGGGCATTTTGTTTTCCTGGCACCGTGCACCGACGAACAGATCGCCGCGATGCCGGCGCTGTGCACGGATGCTGACGGTGTCGATCGCAAGGACATCCACCGCACCATGATCTCCGAGGCCAGCCGTTTCTTCGGCGAGGCCTTGGGCAAGCCAACCCGGGCGGGGATGAGGACGGCTGATCAATAAGCTGTTCACTTAAGCGTTCCCGGAGATTCTGATCTTCTGTTCCGAGGGGCATGGTTTTTACGTAAGGATGGTGTGTATATCCATTTCTGCGGTAACGGCGGCTTAGGGTTCCGCCCTGACGGCGGGTCACTTTTGAGAAGCCCGGAAGCCGGCCCAGTCAAAAGTAACCAAAACGCTTCTGCCCCACCACTCGGTGCCTCGCTTAGGCTCGGCATGCCTTCGTTCAGCCAGCGTGGTTAACGGGGCGCCGAGATCAACGTCCAACGCGAGGCGGCCTAACAGCCGACCTGGTTCTGGGTGATCGCGTTTCTCCTGTGGGAGCGGGCTTGCTCGCGATGGCGGTGGCTCAGCTACATAGATGCTGGACGTGTCGCGCTCTTGCTTTGCTTTGGATTTTGATCTCGACGCCCCGTTAACCACGCTGGCCGAACGCAGGCATTGTGGAGTGGGCACCTCGGCATGGATGCCGAGGTAGCCGCGCTGGGCCATGGATGGCCCTTCGCGGCGGGCCCACGGAGCAATGCCGGAGTGAGGGCACACCGAGCCTAGGCGAGGTGCCGAGTGGTGGGGCAAAGCGTTTTTGGTTACTTTTGGCGCTCTTCCAAAAGTGACCCGCTGTCAGAGCGGAACCCTAAGCCGCCGTTACCTAAATAACGGATATACACACAAGAACAAGTAAATACCGGACCTTCAGTATTACGATCAATAAGGTGCGCTTACGGCTCGGCGACGCAGCAGCAGAGTCAGACCCAGCCCGGTAAGGGACAACAAGGCAGCACAGAAGAAGATCGACGAATAGCCCAGGTTCAACGCCACCGCCCCCATCAGCGGACCGGCAATCGCCAGCGCCAGGTCAAAGAACACCGCATAGGCGCTCAAGCCGGCCCCCCGGCTGGTATTAGGCACTTGCTTGATGGCCTCCACCCCCAGCGCCGGGTATACCAACGATAGCCCGAAACCAGCCAGCCCGGCACCGACCAGGGCGAACGCGGTGGACGGCGCCAGCCACAGCAATACCAGCCCAAGGGTTTCGATGCTCATGCAGGCAATGGCCGAGTTGAAACCCCCGAAACGGGCGATGCTGGAAATGAACAACAACCGCGCCAGGATGAAGCAGACACCGAAGACTGTCAGGCACCAGGCCGCGCCGGTCCAGCCGCGACTGATATAGAACAGCGTGATGAATGTGGTGAGCGTGCCGTAGCCGATCGACGCCAGGCTCAGGCCCGCCCCGAACGGCGCAATGCGTCCAAACACCGCCCAGAAAGGCAAGCGCTCGCCGCGAATGACCGGCACCGACGGCTTGTTACGAATGATCAACAGCGCCGCCCCGGCCAGCAGCGACAAGGCGACGCCCAGGCTGGCGAACCCCAGCTCACCGACCATCACCACGCCCAGCGGGGCGCCGATGGCGATGGCTCCGTACGAAGCGATGCCGTTCCAGGAAATCGAGCGGGCGGTGTGCTCCACACCCACTTGGCCCATGCACCAACTGATGGTGCCCACGCCAATCAGCCCTTGGGCCACGCCGAGCAGCAAGCGCCCAACAATCAGAATCAACAGGCTGGGTAGGGGAAAGCTTTGCAGCAAGGTCGAGAGCAGAGTCAGTACGCCGCTGAGCACAATCCCCGACAGCCCATAGACGATTGCCCGCTTGGTGCCGACGCTGTCCGACAGCCGCCCGGCCATGGGGCGGCTGAGCAGGGTCGCCAAGTACTGTGAACCGATGGTCAACCCGGCCACCACCGCGCTGAAGCCCAGTTGTTCGTGGACATAACCCGGCAGCACGGCAATGGGCAGGCCGATGCAGAGGAAGGCGATGAAGGTGTAGAAAACGATGGAGACGATCTGCAGGGTGACCGACAGGGAGCTGGAGGCAGGTGAGGGCGTGGGCATAGGGCTCGTTCGCGGGCAGCGGTAAGAGAGCCTCATCATGGCGCGAGGAGGGGATAAAAGAAAGCAGGCTAACTAAATGTGCTTGGGGAGCCGGATGTTCAGTTTCAATTGAGGTTGTATGCACCGGCCCCTTCGCGAGCAAGCCCGTTCCCACAAGGGATTGGGCTCACCAGGGAGAAACAGGTCGGCTGTAAGGCCGCCTCGCGAGCAAGCTTTGCTCCCACAGGGCTGATGGGTGCACGACCGGGATAGCTGCGCTGGGCCATGGATGGCCCTTCGCGGCGGGTCCACGGAGCAATGCCGGAGTGAGGACATGCCGAGCCTAAGCGAGGCACCGAGTGGTGGGGCAGGAGCGTTTTGGTTACTTTTGACTGGGCCGGCTTCCGGGCTTCTCAATAGTGACCCGCCGTAAGGGCGGAACCATAAGCCGCCGTTACCACAACAATGGATATGTACCCAGGTCAACAAAATCCTGGCCAGCTGTCAGGCCGCCATCGCGAGCAAGCTCGCTCCCACAGGTTTTTACCTTGGAATGCAAAAAGCCCTGTCACAGTGGGCAGGGCTTTGCTTTTGCAGCGAACAGCCAAGGGCTGTCCTTAGAACACCACACCCTGGCTACGCAGGTAGTCGTCATAGGTGCCGCTGAAGTCAACCACGCCATCGGCGCTCAGCTCGATGATGCGGGTGGCCAGGGAGGAGACGAACTCACGGTCGTGACTGACGAAGATCAGCGTGCCCGGGTAGTTTTCCAGCGCCAGGTTCAGCGCTTCGATCGATTCCATGTCCAAGTGGTTGGTCGGTTCGTCCATGACCAGCACGTTGGGTTTTTGCAGGATCAGCTTGCCAAACAGCATGCGGCCTTGCTCACCACCGGAAATGACCTTGACCGACTTGAGGATCTCGTCGTTGGAGAAGAGCATGCGGCCCAAGGTGCCACGAACCAGTTGTTCGCCGCCCTGGGTCCACTGGCCCATCCAGTCGAACAGGTTGACGTCGTCCTCGAAGTCGTGGGCATGGTCCTGGGCGTAGTAGCCCAGCTCTGCGGCGTCGGTCCATTTCACGGTACCGGCATCGGGTTCCAGTTCATTGACCAGGGTGCGTAGCAAGGTGGTCTTGCCGATACCGTTCGGGCCAATGATCGCCACGCGTTCACCGGCTTCGACGGTGAAACTGAAGTCCTTGAACAGCGGCTTGCCATCAAAACCCTTGGCCATGCGTTCGACAATGACCGCCTGGCGGTGCAGTTTCTTGGTCTGTTCGAAGCGAATGAACGGGCTGACACGGCTAGAAGGCTTGACCTCGGCCAGCTGGATCTTGTCGATCTGCTTGGCGCGAGAGGTGGCCTGCTTGGCTTTCGAGGCGTTGGCCGAGAAGCGGCTGACGAACGACTGCAGCTCGGAAATCTGTGCTTTCTTCTTGGCGTTGTCCGACAGCAGTTGCTCGCGGGACTGGGTCGCCACGGTCATGTACTCGTCGTAGTTGCCCGGGAACAGGCGCAGCTCGCCGTAGTCCAGGTCCGCCATGTGGGTGCAGACACTGTTCAGGAAGTGACGGTCGTGGGAGATGATGATCATCAGGCTCGAACGCTGGGTCAGCACGTTTTCCAGCCAGCGGATGGTGTTGATATCCAGGTGGTTGGTCGGTTCGTCGAGCAGCAGCACTTCCGGGTCGGAGAACAGCGCCTGGGCCAGCAATACACGCAGCTTCCAGCCTGGCGACACTTCGCTCATCGGGCCGAAATGCTGCTCGATGCCAATCCCCAGGCCCAACAGCAATTCACCGGCACGGGATTCGGCTGTGTAGCCGTCCATCTCGGCAAATTCGGTTTCCAGCTCGGCCACGGCCATGCCGTCTTCTTCGGTCATTTCCGGCAGCGAATAGATGCGATCGCGCTCGGCCTTGACCTTCCACAGCTCTTCGTGACCCATGATCACGGTATCGATCACGGTGAATTCTTCGTAGGCGAACTGGTCCTGGCGCAGTTTACCCAGGCGCACGTTCGGTTCGAGCATGACCTGGCCGCCGGACGGCTCGAGGTCACCACCGAGGATTTTCATGAAGGTCGACTTGCCGCAACCGTTGGCGCCAATCAGACCGTAGCGGTTACCCGCGCCGAATTTGACAGAGACGTTTTCGAACAGTGGCTTGGCGCCGAACTGCATCGTGATGTTAGCTGTAGAGATCAAAGGTTTATCCTGCGGAACATTCAGAGTAGCTAAGGGTGCGGCAGTACCTGTTCAGTACCTGTTTGCGCACGTCCCGACCGCGCAAAGGCGTCGCGGTCGCAAGCGCAAGGGTCCATCCGGCATAAGAGGACAGCAGCAATACGGAGCGCCTGGCCCGGTAGACGTGCGCCGAAGCCGCGTTTGCGGTATCGACCAAAGGGGGCGCGTAATAGTTGGCGGCGATTGTACTGGTCTGGCCGCATAAACGATAGGGTATTGCCCGGGCAAGACAGTTTTTCACAATTGAAGGATAACTTTCGGTTACAAACTGTGGCTAAAATGCCATCTCACCCTATGCCATCTCCCTTGCCGCTTGGCTGGCCCGGGGAAACGACCTGTTCACTCCAGCATTGTGATGGTTTTTCGTGAAGCTCATCATTGTCGCGCTCTACATCTTCTCCATTGGCTACGTTCATCTGCGCGGTCGCGTGCGGCATAAGTTCGGACGCCAGTTGAGCGATCATTCGTCGTTTCTCGCGCCGATCAATTGCCTGCTGTACCTGTGCTCGAAACTGCCCAACAGGCCGTTCCTGAGCCCGGCGCAGTTCCCGGACCTGACCCCGTTGCAGGCCCACTGGCAAGAGATCCGTGCCGAAGGCCTGGGCCTGCTGCACGCGGGGGAGATCAAACGTTCCGAGCAATACGACGATGTGGGTTTCAACTCGTTCTTCAAGACCGGTTGGAAGCGTTTCTACCTGAAGTGGTACGGCGACAGCCATCCTTCGGCCATGAAGCTGTGCCCCCGCACCACCGAACTGGTGCAGAGCATCGGCTCGATCAAGGCAGCGATGTTCGCCGAGTTGCCGCCGGGCTCGAAACTGGTCCGGCACCGCGACCCCTACGCCGGGTCCTATCGGTATCACCTGGGCCTGGAAACGCCCAACGATGCTGGTTGCTACATCAATGTCGATGGTGAGCCTTATCATTGGCGCGATGGCGAGGCGGTGATCTTCGACGAAACGTTCATTCATTACGCCGAGAACTCCACCGACCATAATCGCATCATCCTGTTCTGCGACGTGGAGCGGCCCATGAAGTTTCGCTGGGCAGCCGCGTTCAACCGCTGGTTCAGCCGCACCGTGATGGCGGCGGCCGGTGCGCCCAACGACGCGGGCGACAGGACGGGTGCCTTGAACCGGGCGTTCTCCAGGCTCTACAAGATACGGTTGCAGGGCAAGGCCCTGAAAAAACGCAACCGCACGCTTTATTACCTGCAGAAGTGGGCGTTCTTTGGTGGCTTGCTGGTGATCTTTATCTGGATGTAGGCGCTGGCGAAGCCTGCGATCTTTTGATCTTGATCGTTCGCTCTGGACTCAATGGGTTGTGGAAAGATCGCAGCCTCGTTGCACTCGACAGCTCCTACATTCAGTCGGTGGGTTTTTGCGCATCCAGTTGCTCCCACATCCTGGCCGTGATCCGCTGGCGGTGGTTGTAGCCTTCCCAAGGATCGGCGCTCAAGCCCTTGGCTCGTTCCAGGGCGGTATAGATGTCCCATTGCTGGGCGTTGCGCAGGGTCTGCAGTTCGGCCCGGGCAATCGGCACCGAGACCGGCAGGCCGGGCCTGGCGCGCACCGAGTAGGCGGCCACCGTGCTCGCGCCGCGGGCGTTGCGCAGGTAGTCGACGAATATTTTCCCGACGCGGTACTTCGGTCCCATGGTGGCCGTGATGCGCTCTGGCATTTGCCGGGTCAGGAACTGTGAGATGGCCTTGGCGAACGCCTTGGTGGTGTCCCAGCCTTCACTTCTCGCCAAGGGCACGATCACATGCATGCCTTTGCCACCGCTGGTCTTGAGAAAAGCCTGCAAACCCAACTCGTCGAGCACCGCCAAGGTCATGTGGGTCGCCTCGATCATGGCGCTCCAGGGCAGCGAAGGATCCGGGTCCAGGTCCAGGACAAACAGGTCGGGGGTCTCGATCCGGTCGTGGGTCGCGGTCCAGGTGTGCAGTTCCACCGTGCCCATCTGCGCCGCGCTGACCAGGGCGTGGATGTCATCGATTTCCATCAGCGCTGCATGGCCCGGGTCCAGTCGCGGATCCAGCTGTTTGATATGGGGAATCTCCAGGCGATCGGCGTGTTTTTGAAAGAACTGCTCTTCGCCGATACCGTCCGGTGCCCGCAGCAGCGCGACCGGCCGCTGCTTGAGGTGCGGCAGGATCCACGGGGCGATGTCCAGGTAATACTGCGCCAGCTCGGCCTTTTGCACACCGCTGACACTGTCGATGACCCGATCGGCGTGGGTGATTGTCACGCCGTCGACTTTGGCCGCGCGGGCTTTGCTGCGACGCTTGGGTTCTGGCGTCGCGGGCTTTATCGGCAGGGGCTGCTCGCGAACTACCTTGTTGGCCGGCATAGTGCTCGACAAGTCCAGGAAAATAGCCTGGCGCACCTGGTTGTCGCGGCTCCATTCTGTGAACTCGACCTCGCAGGTCAGGCCGGGCTCGACCCATTGCACGCCGCGCCCCCGCACACCGTCGAGTGGCAACGCCAGTGGCGAAGTCTCGCGCTGCTGCGCGCACAGTTGCGCGTGTAATTGTTTGATTTGCGCCTGGCTGAACCCTGTCCCGACCCGACCGGCGTACACCAGCCCCGAGGGCCCGTTGACAGCCAGCAACAGCGCGCCGAAACCGCTGCGCTTGCCTTGGGGGCGGGTGAACCCGACGATGACGAAAGCCTGGCGCAACCGGCACTTGAGTTTTACCCAATCGGCGCTTCGCTGGGACATATAGGGGCTGCCCAGGCGCTTGCCGACCACGCTGTCCAGTGAGAGCGCGATAGCGCTTTCGAACATGTCGTGCTGGCTGGCGGAAAACCACTCGGAAAAGCGCAGGCGCTTGCTGGCGTTGTTGCCGAGGGCTTTTTTCAGGGCTGCACGACGCTCTTCCACCGGCGCCTGGCGCAGGTCGGCACCATTGAGGAACGGCGCATCGAACAGGAAATACACCATGTCGACGGTGCGGCTGATGTCGAAGGCCTGGCGCAGGGCCGCGAAATCGGCGTGGCCGGTCTCATCGAGCAGAACCAGTTCGCCGTCGAGCCAACTGTCCCCCAGGTTCAACCCGGCCAGGGCGTCGGCATGCAGCTTCAGTCGCTCGGTCCAGTCCTGGTGATTGCGATTGAACAAGCGGACTTCGCCATGTTCGATGCGGGTCAGCAGTCGATAACCGTGGAATTGGACTTCATAGCGCCATTCGCCGGTGGGCGGTTCTTCCACGGGCGTGGCCAATTGCGGCGCCAGGCGCTCGGGCAGGCGGTTTTGAGGCGCCTTGCGGGCCGTCGTAGCGTCCGACTTGGCGTTGGACAAACGAGCAGATTCACTCTCGGCGTTGGCCATGACAGATTCCCTTGTATTGCGCACGCCAGGGTTTACCCCCGGGAGGCCTTGGTGGCTTTTTTGGCAGGAGCGGATTTGCCGGCTTTCGCAGGTTTTGCAAGGGGCTTCCCGGCGGATTTGTCGGTGGCCTTGCCCTTGCTGCCCAGGCTGCGCTTGAGCAACTCGGTGAGGTCGATGACATCGGCGGTCTTGCGTTGTTCTTCGCCCGGGTCGGTTTCCACCGCTTCGAGGCGGCCTTCGTTGGCCTTTTTCTCCACCAGTTCCATGATTTTGTCTTCGAAACTGTCCCGGTATTCTTGTGGCTCCCAGTCGGCGCTCATGTCTTCCACGAGACGCTTGGCCATTTCCAGCTCACCCTTGGCCAGGGTCGGGTTCGTCACCTCGTCGCCCAGCTCCAGGACATCAAGGTCGCGTACCTCCGCGGGCCAGCGCAGCATCACCAGTACCAGCGCCGATTCAAGGGGCATGAGCGCCGCCAGGTGCTGGCGGGTGTGCAGCACGACATGGGCCAGGGCGACCTTGTTGGTCTTGACCAGGGTTTCGCGCAGCAGGGCATAGACTTTGCCACCGCGTTTGTCGGGGGCGAGAAAGTAGGGCGTGTCGATGTTCTGCAACGGGATCTTCTCGCTGTCGACAAAGGCAAAGATATCGATGGTCTGGGTGGACTTGGGGTGGGCGGAACGAATTTCTTCCTCGCTGAGCAGCACGTACTGGCCTTTCTGGTACTGGACGCCCTTGACGATGTCGTCCTTGGTCACTTCCTTGCCCGTGGCCTTGTTGACCCGTTTGTAGCCCACCGGGTCCATGCTGCGTTTGTCCAGCCAGTCAAAATCCACACCCTGGGACGAGGTGGCCGACACCAGCGCGACAGGAATGTGGACCAGCCCGAAACTGATTGCGCCTTTCCAGATTGCCCGTGCCATGGTGGTGTTGTCCTTGCCGGTGGATGTCTTTCTGGTGACCTTCGCGCCTTGGGAAAAGTTTCCATTGTGGGAGCGAGCTTGCTCGCGATGGCGACGGTGCAGGCGCCATTGACGCAAGCTGGCCCGCCGCTATCGCGAGCAAGCTCGCTCCCATATTGGTTCGGAGACTCTTCGTTACATCTTCGCCCGGACATTTCGCTTAACAAGGGCGAACCTGCGGCGTAGCGTGTTTTCGATATGCCTGAACTCAAGAGGTGTCCGAATGAACAGGCTGATAATTGCCATCATGACGCTGTTGCTGACCGCCGCCGCCCAAGCCGCCACGCCTGGCGGAGGCCCCGTGGTTCTGGCCCAGAATCTGCCGGGCAACAACAATCCCTATAACAGCCCGACGCGGCGGGCCAATCCCAACAGCATGCAGGGCACGCGGTCCAATGTGCCGACGATTCATGACAACCCGACGGTGCCGGTACCGCGCCCACCGACCCTGGAAAACGGCGGCATCGGCAATGGTTATCCCCGGTCCGGCCAGCCCTCGGGTTCGCCGCGCCCCACCATCGAGTCTCCTACGCCACCCAGGAGCAGCCAAAATGGCAACCGCTAGGTACTGGAGGCAGTCGCTCTCTTTTCAAACCACAGAAGGAATTGTGCATGTTGCGTAAAACACTCCTGGCCGCATGTTGCGCCAGCGCTGCCCTGACCCTTGCCACGCCGGCGGCTGGCGCGCCGACCCAATCATTCAAGAGCGAGGAGGGCACCGTGGAAGTGACCACCGTGGTCAAGGGGCTGGAGCACCCTTGGTCTGTCGCATTCTTGCCTGGTCAGCAGGGCATGCTGGTGACGGAGCGACCGGGCAACCTGCGCGTGGTCAGCCCCGATGGCCAATTGTCCGCACCCTTGAGTGGCGTGCCAGAAGTGTGGGCCAAGGGCCAGGGCGGTCTGCTGGACGTGGTGCTGTCGCCCGACTTCAAGCAGGATCGCACCGTCTACCTGTCTTATGCCGAGGCGGGCGCAGACGGCAATGCCGGCACCGCCGTGGGGCGCGGGCAACTGTCCGAAGACCTCAAGAGCCTGAAGAATTTCGACGTGATCTTTCGTCAGCAGCCCAAGTTGTCCACGGGCAACCACTTTGGCTCGCGCCTGGTCTTCGACCGGGACGGTTATCTGTTCATTACCTTGGGGGAAAACAACGAGCGGCCCACTGCCCAGGACCTGGACAAGCTGCAAGGCAAGGTCGTGCGTATCTACCCCGACGGCAAGGTGCCCGACGACAACCCCTTTGTCGGCCAGAAAAACGTCCGTCCCGAGATATGGTCCTACGGCATGCGCAATCCCCAGGGGGCGGCCCTCAACCCTTGGAATGGCACGTTGTGGGAGAACGAACACGGGCCCAAGGGCGGTGATGAGATGAACATCATCGAGCGTGGCAAGAACTACGGCTGGCCACTGGCGACTCATGGCATCAATTACTCCGGTGCCCCGATTCCCGAAGCCCAGGGCAAGACTGTCGAGGGCACCGTTGGCCCACACCACGTCTGGCAGGTGTCACCGGGGCTCAGCGGCATGGCGTTCTACGACCATGATCGTTTCAAGGCCTGGCAGCGCAACGTGTTCATCGGGGCGCTGGTGCCCGGGGAACTGATCCGCCTGCAATTGCAGGGCGACAAGGTCGTCCACGAGGAGCGTTTGCTGGGTGAGCTCAAGGCGCGAGTCCGGGATGTTCGCCAGGGCCCGGACGGTTACCTGTATGTGCTGACGGATGAGGACGACGGGGCGTTGTATAAAGTCGGACTCAAGTAATTGTAGAAAATGTGGGAGCGAGCTTGCTCGCGATGGCTTTGGGTAACCGACATTGATGCTGACTGACACACCGCTATCGCGAGCAAGCTCGCTCCCACAGGTAATGCTGTTCACTTGAGACTGTCGCCACAGCTAATCAATATTTGCCATTGACTTGCCAACAACGCACCGCTAATTTCCACCCATGACTTCAACCGTACTGCGCAGCCAGCCAAGCATTATTACCGCCATTCCTTATTTGGCGGGTTAGCTGACGGCTGCACCCAACCCGCCCTGGAGGCGGGTTTTTTCTTTCTGTCTCCTGGGCTCTGCCCGAACCAGGAGATCGCCATGACCGTTACCCGCACCGAGCAAGCCCTGCTTGAGCACTACGTTAAGAAGATTCTCGCCGCACCGGTCTATGAGCTGGCCGTGCGCACGCCACTGCAAGCGGCTCCCGCATTGTCCGAGGCCTTGGGTAACCGGATCCTGCTCAAGCGCGAAGACCTGCAACCGACTTTTTCCTTCAAGATCCGCGGTGCCTACAACAAACTCGTGCAACTGACCCCGGAGCAGCGTGCCCGTGGCGTCATCACCGCGTCCGCCGGCAATCATGCCCAGGGTGTCGCGCTGGCGGCACGGGAATTGGGGATTTCGGCCAGCATCGTCATGCCTGTGACCACTGTGCAATTGAAGGTGCTGGGCGTGCGCAACCGAGGCGCCGAAGCGATTCTGCACGGGGAAAGCTTTCCGTTTGCCCTGGCGCACGCGCTGGACCTGGCCGAGCAGACCGGGCGGGAGTTCGTCTCGCCTTTCGATGACCCGGACGTGATCGCCGGGCAGGGTACCGTCGCCATGGAAATCCTGCGCCAGCACCCCGGCCAGCTGGATGCGATTTTCGTCCCGGTCGGCGGCGGTGGGCTGATCGCCGGGATCGCGGCCTACGTCAAGTACCTGCGCCCGGAAGTACGTATCATCGGCGTCGAGTCGCAGCATTCTGCCTGTCTCCAGGCGGCGCTGGCAGCCGGTGAGCGGGTTACCTTGCCAGAGGTGGGAACCTTCGCCGATGGCGTGGCCGTGGCGCAGATCGGCGCCCATGGCTTCGATATCTGCCGTTTCTGTGTCGATGAAGTGATAACCGTGAGCAACGATCAACTGTGCGCCGCGATCAAGGATATCTATGACGATACCCGCTCCATCACCGAACCGTCGGGCGCACTGGGGGTGGCAGGCATCAAGCAGTACGTGGCGCACACGGGGGCGCGAAGCCAGACGCTGGTGGCGATCGATTCCGGTGCCAATATCAATTTCGACAGCTTGCGCCACGTGGCCGAGCGTGCGGCGGTGGGCGCGTTTTGAGTTTTTTACGCTACGTCACACTTTTTTTGAAGCAGGCGACGGATGCCCGTTTGCGTCTTCGCAATAGGGGCTACTCTAGGTTGCGAGCAGGATAAAAGCGATTGCAGTTTGCATGGAAAAAGTAGCGTTTCCTTGCATTTTGCACGAGCTCTCTGGCGCGGGACGAAGCTAAGCGCTTGATTCAGATCAATCCGCAAGGTCTTCAATACAGGCATACTTCTTGCGGGATGATTCAAGAGTTCGCCTGGCGAACTCGTTGACTGAAAACGCTAAAAAGAACGAACGAACGGCACGGTATTCGTAGTCCCAGTCCGCAGGGAAGAAAACGGACGAAAATACCGCCGGCGTGAACATAAGTTGGCCGCCTCAACAGGAGAGAGTCGCCATGTTTCTATCTGCCCTCGAAATGCGAAACATCATTGAAAGCAGCTTGTTGCCCAAGCGCTCGCAATGCACCTTGTCACCTGAGCTCAAGATGACGGTCAAGATTTACGACGATCATGCAACCGATCGCGTGGCTTTGATCAAAACCGACATCGATGCCAATAAACTCACCGGTTGCCGGGCCATCAACGACCTGATCGCGGAGCTGCGTACCGAGCTCGACCACAACCCTGCCGCTGGCAATCACTTTCATCAGCAACACCAGCGGATGACTGGCCGCTGATAAAGGCCTTGTCCTTGTAAGCCTGACGCTCGGGTCCGGTCATGTCCGAACCCGGCGTCCAGTTTTTTAGCTGCGATGCGCCATTCAGTTCAATTGTTGCCTATAGGGCAGGTCTGGCCCGGTTTTGCCGCAAGTCAGGGCGGCCGCGCGAATGGCGAACTCAAGCATTGCGCTGATCTGTTCCCGGGTCAGGGTGTGCAAGCCCTCGACCGAATCCAATTGTTGTTCAGTCAACCACGCAATCAGTGCGGCCTGGAAGGTATCGCCTGCACCCACGGTGTCGGCGATCGTCACCGGACAGGACGGCAGCGACCATGAGCCGTGTTGGCGACTGAAGACCGTAGCGCCCTGGCCGCCACGGGTCAGGAAGACCAATTGGCAGCGGTTCCCCAGCCAACCTTCGATGATCGACTCCGGTTCTTTCCCGGGGTAGAGCAGGTTCAGGTCTTCGTCACTGACCTTGACCAGGTCGGCATATTGCACCAGCGTCGCAATCCGCGAGCGCCACAGCTCGATATCCGGCTGCGGGTTGAGTCGCACATTCGGGTCGAGGCTGATCAGGCGGCGGCCGCTTTCGCGTTGCATCAGGGCCAGGAGCGTATCGGCGATGGGCTGGACCACCAGCGAGAACGAGCCGAAATGCAAGCCGCGTACCTCGGGGCCCAGGTCCGGTAGATGCGCCAGGCTCAGTTGTCGGTCCGCACAGCCGTCGCCGCGAAAACTGTAGTGGGGCGAACCATTGGCGCCTACGGCGACCATCGCCAGGGTGGTTGGTGCGTCGAAGTCCACCAGATATTGGGCGCTGACACCTTCATTGAGCAAAACCTGCTGCAAGCGTCGTCCCAGGTAGTCGGTGGACAACCCGGTAAACAGCGCCGATTCAACACCCAGGCGACGCAGCCCCACGGCCACGTTGAACGGTGAACCACCGGCAATAGCCTTGTAGTTCACTTGCGAGGCCGGGCCATCCGCCTCGGTCTCACTGAAAAAATCAAACAGCGCTTCACCACACACCAAATACATAGTTTCCCGCTCTCAAAGGGTTGCGACGTGTTGTCGATAACGTTCATAAGCCTGTTGCGACGCCGCGACATGCGCGGCGATTGGCCGGGTTTCGCTGCTCGGGTCGAGCTTGACGCAGCGCTCGCACAGTTCGGCCAAGCCTGTCTGTGAACCGGAGTGGCACCATGCTGCCTGGATCGCCGCCCCCAAGGCAGCTGCTTCGCTCTGTTCGGTGCAAATGACCGTGGTGTCCATGATGTCGGCGACGATCTGCCGCCACTCCGCGCTCTTCGAACCACCGCCGATCAGGCGAATGCTCTGGGCCTGGAGTCCGTTGGCCCGCAGCAGGTCCAAGCCATAGCGCAAACCGAAGGTCGTGCCTTCGACCACGGCGCGACACAGGTTGGCCCGGGTCAGGTTGGTAGTGGTCAGGCCCAGCAGGCTGCCGGTGGCGTGGGGCAGGGCGGGAACACGCTCGCCGTTGAGGAACGGCAGCATGCACACGCCCTCGGCGCCAATCGGAGCCTGGACCACCAGGGCGTTGAACGTGTCGATGTCCAGCGCCAGCAATTCGCGAATCGCCCCGGTGGCGTTGGTCAGGTTCATGGTGCAGATCAACGGCAGCCAGCCACCGCTGGAGGAGCAGAACGTCGCCACGGACGGCTGTGGACTGACCGCAGGTTCGGCGGCATAGGCGTAGACCGTACCGGAGGAACCGAGGCTCATGGTGATCACGCCGGGCTGGATGTTCCCGGTGCCGATGGCGCCCATCATATTGTCGCCACCACCACTGGCCACCACCGCCTCGGGGTTGATGCCCAAGTGCGCAGCAATGGCCGGCAGGATGCGTCCGACCGGTTGATGGGCCTCGATCAGTTCCGGCAGCGCTGCTTGCAAGCGACCGCTGGGGTCGATGTGTTGTAACAGTTGCACGTCCCATTGGCGGGTGCGTACGTTGAAGTAGCCGGTTCCCGAGGCGTCGCCGTATTCGCTGCAATGGCGGCCGGTGAGCCAGTAGTTGAGGAAGTCGTGAGGCAGCAGGACGCTGGCGATGCGTTCGAAAACCTGGGGATGCTGCTCCCGCGTCCAGAGCAGCTTGGAAACCGTGTAGCCTGGCGCGATCACCACGCCGAGGCGTTCGAGGCTGCCGTCTTCACCACCCAGGTGCGCCAGGAGCCGATCGTTTTCCGGCGTTGTCTCGGTGTCGCACCACAGCTTGGCCGGGCGCAGCACCTGGCCTTGGTCATCGAGCAACACCAGGCCGTGTTGCTGGCCGGAGACGCCGATGCCGAGGATCGCCTGGCCATCGACCCCAGCGTCCGCCAAGGCTTGGTGCGTCGCCTGGGTGAATGCATCGAGCCATTGCTGGGTGTCTTGTTCGCGGCGACCGTTGGGGCTGCTGATCATGGCGTGCGCCGCGGCACCCTGGCCCAGGACCTGGCCACTGGTCGCGTCCAGGATCAGCGCCTTGGTGCCTTGGGTGCCGCAGTCGATGCCCAGGAACAGTTGTTGGTTTGCCATGGAAAAACCCCTGAGTGGTCAGATCGTTCCCACGCTCTGCGTGGGAATGCAGCACGGGACGCTCCGCGTCCCCAAGAAGCCGAACGCGGAGCGTCCGTCGAGGCGTTCCCACGCAGAGCGTGGGAACGATTAAACCTCAGTTCACGTCAGTCAGTATCCGCTCAAGCGTTCGCGTTACCCCGTGTTCGCGCAAGCTGTTGCAGCACCATTCGAATGCTGCCACGAACTCCGGCGAGCGGGGAATGGCGGTGCCAAAGATTTCTTCCACCTCCAGCACCCGCTGGGTCACCAGCGCATCGTCAGCCACCAGTGCCTGGCAGAACGCTGCCCGTGGGTCCGGGATTGAATACGTCACGCCGTTCTCGTCAACGCCCTTCAGGTACACGGCCCAGGCGGCCACCACCAGCGCCGCGCGGCGGGTTTCGCCACCGTCGGCGATCAAGCGGTTAATGGTCGGCACCGTGAATTTTGGAAACTTCGACGAGCCGTCCGAACAGACCCGTTCCAACTGGTCGGCAATGGCCTGGTTGGAAAAACGCTCCACCAGGGTGTTCTTGTAGTCGGTCAGGTCGATGCCCGGCACTGGCGCCAGTTGCGGCGTCACGTCCAGGTCCATGTAGGCGCGCATGTAACGCACGAACAGCGGATCGTTCATGGTCTCGTGGACGAAGCGATAACCCTTGAGAAAGCCGAGGTAGGTCAACGCCAGGTGGCTGCCGTTGAGCAGCTTGATCTTCATCTCTTCATAGGGGGTGACGTCATCGGTGAACTGCACGCCGACCTTTTCCCAGGCCGGGCGACCGTTGACGAACTTGTCTTCCAGGACCCATTGCACGAACGGTTCGCAGACCACCGGCCAGGCGTCGTCGATGCCATGTTCATCATGCAGTTGCAGGCGATGGGCCACGCTGGTCATGGGCGTGATGCGATCGACCATGGCGTTGGGGAAACTGACGTTGCGGTCGATCCATTGCCCCAGCTCCGCATCGCGCAGCGCGGCGAAGGCCAGCAGCGCCTTGCGAGTCACGGCGCCGTTGTGAGGCAGGTTATCGCAGGACATCAGTGTGAACGCCGGGGTGCCGGCCGCGCGGCGCTTGGCCAGGGCGGCGCAGAGGAAACCGAAGACGGTTTTCGGCGCGTCAGGATGGGCCAGGTCGTGCTGGATCTGCGGCAAGTGGGCCATGAACTCACCGTTGCTGTCGTCGATGCAATAGCCGCCCTCGGTGATGGTCAGCGAGACGATGCGGATCTGCGGATCGGCGAGTTTGTCGATCAGCGCCTGGGCGCCATCTTCAGCCAGCAACATGTCATTGATCGCGCCGATCACGCGAACTTCGGTGTCATCGGTGTCGCCCAGTTCGTACAGGGTGAACAGGTAGTCCTGGCCGGCCAGGTCATCCCGGGCACGGCGATCCTCGGCCCGCAGGCCCACGCCGCAGATGGCCCAGTCCAGATCGGCGCCGGTATTCATCAGCGCGTCGGTGTAATAGGCCTGGTGCGCCCGGTGGAAACCGCCGACGCCGATGTGGGCGATGCCCTGGCGGACGTCGCCCAAAGGGTAGGCGGGCAGGGCGACGCCAGGGTTGAGGTTGTGCAGGTTTTGTCGGTTGAGTTTCATCGCAGGTCTCGGCAATCAGGCGGCGGCGCGCAGCGCGCGGGTCACCGCAACGCCCTCGGCATCGAATAAGTGGCAGTGTTCAGCGTCCAGGTGCAGGCTCAGTTGCTCGCCGAAACGGCTCGCCAGGTCGCCGCGAACGCGCATGGTCAAGGCTTCGCCGGAGGCCGTGACGACGTGACAGAAGGTGTCGCTGCCCAGCCGCTCGCTGACGTCGGCGGTGACTTGCAGGGTGCAATCACCCGGTTGCGCCAGATTCAGGTGTTCGGGGCGAATCCCCAGGGTCACCGCGCCGCCGACGCTCAGGCTGGCACCGCTCAAGGGCAGGCTGATACGGGTGCCGGCGTCCAGCAGCACTTCACAGCCCTGACTGTCCAGGCCGGTGACCTTGCCTTTGAGAAAGCCCATTTTCGGCGTGCCGAGGAACCCGGCGACAAACAGGTTGGCTGGCTGGTGATACAGCTCCAGCGGTGAACCGACCTGTTCGATGCGCCCGCCATTGAGCACCACCACCTTGTCGGCCAGGGTCATGGCTTCGACCTGGTCGTGAGTCACGTAGATCATGGTCGCCTGCAACTCTTTGTGCAGGCGTGCCAGTTCCAGGCGCATCTGCACCCGCAGGGCCGCGTCGAGGTTGGACAGGGGTTCGTCGAACAGGAAGATTTTCGGGTTGCGCACGATGGCCCGGCCAATCGCTACACGCTGGCGCTGGCCGCCAGACAGTTGCTTGGGCTTGCGCTCGAGCATCGGCCCCAGCTCAAGGATGCGCGCCGCTTCGTTGACCTTCTTCTCGACCTCGGCCTTGGGCACGCCGGCCAGGTCCAGGGCGAAGGACATGTTCTTGCGCACGCTCATGTGCGGGTACAAGGCGTAGGTCTGAAACACCATCGCCAGGTCACGCTTGGCCGGGCTGACTTCGGTAATGTCCCGGCCATCCAGTTCGATGGTGCCGTCACTGACTTCTTCCAGGCCGGCGATCAGCCGCAGCAGCGTGGACTTGCCACAGCCCGACGGGCCGACGAAGACCACGAACTCGCGGTCGTTCACCTCAAGGTCGATGCCCTTGATGATGGAGAAGCCTTCGAAACCCTTTTGCAGATTCTTGATTTTCAGGTTGGCCATGATGATGGGCCTCCACTTCTGATTATTGGGTAGGGCGCGTTATTTCACCGCGCCGAAGGACAAACCGCGCACCAGCTGTTTCTGGCTGATCCAGCCGAAGATCAGGATCGGCGCGCAGGCCAGGGTCGAGACGGCCGACAATTTGGCCCAGAACAAACCTTCCGGGCTGGAATAGGAGGCAATCAACGCCGTCAGCGGCGCGGCCTTGGAGGAGGTGAGGTTCAGCGACCAGAAGGCCTCGTTCCAGCACAGGATCAGTGACAGCAACACGGTAGAGGCCAGGCCGCCCTTGGCAATCGGCAGCAGCACGCGGACCATCTCCTGCCACAGCGTGGCGCCATCCAGGCGTGCGGCCTCGAGGATGTCGCGGGGAATGTCTTTGAAGTAGGTGTAAATCATCCAGACCACGATGGGCAGGTTGATCAACGTGTAGATGACGATCAACGCGAGACGCGTGTCCAGCAGGCCAAATTGCTTGGCCAGCAGGTAGATCGGCATCAGCACGCCCACTGGCGGCAGCATCTTGGTGGAGAGCATCCACAGCAACGTGCCTTTGGTGCGCTGGGTTTCATAGAACGCCATGGAGTAGGCCGCCGGCACCGCAATCAGCAGGCACAGGGCGGTGGCGCTGAAGGAAATCACCACCGAGTTCCAGGCGAAGCTGAAGTAGTTGCTGCGCTCGTTGATGTGCAGGTAGTTCTCCAGCGTGGGCGTGAAGATGAACTGCGGTGGCGTGGCGAACGCGTCGATTTCAGTCTTGAAGCTGGTCAGCACCATCCAGAAGATCGGGAAGAAGATCAGGATCGCGATGGCCCAGGCCAACGTGCCCAGCAGCAGGCTTTGCAGGCGACGGGATTGTTGAAGAGTCATGGCGACGGCCTCAGTTCTTGTCGGTGAGGTTTTTGCCGATCATCCGGACCAGGATGATGGCGGCGATATTGGCAATGACCACGGCAATCAGGCCACCGGCCGAAGCCATGCCGACGTCGAACTGCACCAGCGCCTGGTTGTAGATCAGGTAGGCAAGGTTGGTGGAGGCGTAGCCGGGGCCACCGTTGGTGGTGGTAAAGATCTCGGCGAACACCGACAGCAGGAAGATCGTCTCGATCATCAGCACCACGGCAATCGGGCGGGCCAGGTGCGGCAGGGTCAGGTGCCAGAAGATCGCAATCGGGCCGGCACCGTCCAGGCGCGCGGCTTCTTTCTGTTCCTGGTCCAGCGACTGCATGGCGGTCATCAGGATCAGGATCGCGAAGGGCAGCCATTGCCAACTCACGATGATGATGATCGACAGCAGCGGATAGTGGGCGAGCCAGTCCACCGGTTGGGCGCCGAATAGTTTCCACACCGAGGCGAGGATGCCCGAGACCGGGTGGAAGATCAGGTTCTTCCAGATCAGCGCGCCGACGGTGGGCATGATGAAGAACGGCGAGATCAGCAGCACACGGACGATGCCGCGACCAAAAAACTCACTGGCCTCCAGCAGCGCGCTGATCAACACCCCCAGCACGATACTGATCAGCAGCACGCTGCCCACCAGCAACAGGGTGTTGGTGGCACCGGGCATGAAACCCGAGTCGGTCAGGAAGTAGGTGAAGTTCTCCAGCCCGACGAATTCGTTTTCGCCGGGGTAGAGCAGGTTGTAGCGGATCATCGAGAAGTAGACGGTCATGCCCAGCGGCACGATCATCCACAGCAGCAACAAGGCCACTGAAGGACTGACCAGGAACCAACCGGGGTTCGCCAGGCGGATCTTGCGTGCCGGCGGGGCAATCTCGATGGGGGCTTTGGCAGTTGTTGTTGAGCTATTCATGGCATTGAACCGATTTTTGCGGGCCTATGAAGATCCACTGTGGGAGCGAGCTTGCTCGCGATAGCGTCGTGTCAGCCGCCCGCGATATGGGCTGCAAGGCCCTCATCGCGAGCAAGCTCGCTCCCACGGGAATCGGGAGCGGGCCTCAATGAGCCGACTACTTGGGATACCCAGCGCGTTTCATCTCGCGTTCGGTGGTGGACTGCGCGGCGGTCAACGCCTGGTCCACGGTCTGCTGGCCGGTCAGTGCGCCGGAAAAGAACTTGCCCACCTGGGTGCCGATGGCCTGGAACTCGGGAATGGTCACCAACTGGATGCCGATGTAGGGCACAGGCTTGAGGGTTGGCGCTTTCGGGTCGGCGACTTTCAACGACTCCAGGGTCACCTTGGCAAACGGCGCGGCCTTCATGTACTCGTCGCTGTAGGTCGAGGTGCGGGTGCCTGGCGGTACGTTGGCAATGCCATCAGTCTTGGCGACCAATTGGCTGTATTCCTTGGACGTCGCCCAGGTGGTAAAGACCGTAGCTGCGTCCTTGGCTTTGGAACTGGTCGGGATGGCCAGGGACCAGGAGTACATCCACGAAGTGCCCTTGTCGGTTTTTTCGTGGGGGGCGAAGGTGAATCCAACGTGATCGGCCACCTTGCTCTGGGTCTTGTCGGTGACGAACGAACCGGCGACGCTGGCATCCACCCAGATCGCGCATTTGCCGCTGTTGAACAGCGCCAGGTTTTCGTTGAAACCGTTGCTGGAAGCACCCGGCGGGCCGGATTTCTTCATGTTGTCGACATAGAAATTGAGTGCGTCTTTCCACTCGGGGCCATTGAATTGCGGCTGCCACTTCTCATCGAACCAGCGCGCGCCATAACCGTTGGCCAGGGTGGTGATGAGCGCCATGTTCTCGCCCCAACCAGCCTTGCCCCGCAGGCACAGGCCATATTGTTCCTTGGATTTATCGGTGAGTTTTTCAGCGAACTCACCGATCTGGGTCCAGGTCGGGTGTTCGGGCATGGTCAGCCCGGCGTCCTTGAACAGGTCCGTGCGGTAATAGGTGATTGAGCTTTCGGCATAGAACGGCAGGGCGTACAGCGAGCCTTTGACCGACAAACCATCGCGCACGGAAGGGAAAACGTCGTCCAGGTCGTAGGAGGCCGGCAGGTCTTTCATCGGCTCCAGCCAGCCCTTGGCACCCCAGAGTGCAGCTTCGTACATGCCAATGGTCAGCACGTCGAACTGTCCGCCCTGGGTGGCGATGTCGGTGGTCAGGCGCTGGCGCAGGACGTTTTCTTCGAGCACCACCCAGTTGAGCTTGATGTCCGGGTGCTCGGCCTCGAAGGTTTTCGAGAGCTTTTGCATGCGGATCATGTCGCTGTTGTTGACGGTGGCAATGGTGAGGGTCTGTGCGCCAAAGCTGACGCTGCTGAGGGTCATGCAGGTGGAGACAAGCAGAGCTTTTACCGAAGGTTTCATCGCGCACTCCTTTTCCGCGCCCGAAGGCTGCAGAAGGACAGTTATTGTTTTTGTGTCTTCCGGATGAAGGGAAGAATGTGCGCTGATTACAGCCCTCAATGGACGGCGTGACAAATCATCCGTCGCACTTGTGCTGATACTTTTTTGCACTGATGAGGGTTCAAGCCAAACAAAGGACCCTGTGGCGAGAGGATTTATCGAAATGTCGCATCGCCCCGCTTTGTGGGAGCAAGGCTTGCCCGCGATGAAGATGACGCGGTCTCTTGGGGAACCGAGGCGCCTGCATCGCGGGCAAGCCTTGCTCCCACATAAATCCCGTCACAGAAATGATTCGAGATTCTCAGCCCTGGTTCTGCTCGGTCAATCGCTGCACCGCCAGCCGCCGGTAGTGGGACGGGGTCATGCCCTTGAGCTGCTGGAAACGCCGGTTGAAATTGGAAATGTTGTTGAAACCCGATTCGAAGCACACGTCTGTCACCGGTTTATCGCCGTCGGCCAGCAACTCGCAGGATTTGCTGATGCGCAGGCGATTGACGAATTCAATGAAGCAGCGACCGGTGGCCTGTTTGAACACCCGGCTGAAATAGGTGGGTTTCATGCCCAGGTGCTCGGCCACTTCTTCCAGGGACAGTTCCCGGGCGTAGTGGGCAAAGATGTAGTCCACCGCGCGGTTGGTGCGGTCGACGCTGTGTTCGTCCGCCGCTTGCGCAGAGGTCGCGCCGGAAAGCAGTTGGTAGTCATCCGTGGCGGCCAGCAGCTCCATCAGGATGAAAAAATGCCCCAGGCGGCTCATGCCTTGGGAATCGGCGATGCGCTGCATCAGGGTCATGGCCTGGCGGATGGTGCGCTTGCAGCGGAACTCGATGCCGTATTGGGCACGTTCGAGCAGCGGTGCGACCGTCTTGAGTTCGGCGAATACCTGGTGGCCGCTTTCGAACAGCTCATCAGTGAAGTTCACCAGCATGTCGCGCTTGTGCACCACTTCGTCCTCGGCCACCTGGCTGATCCAGTTATGGGGCAGGTTGGGGCCGGTGAGGAACAGCGACTGGGGATAGAAGTTGCCGATATAGTCGCCTATGAACACTTTGCCGGAACTGGCGACGATCAAGTGCAACTCGTATTCCTTGTGGAAATGCCAGCGCACCAGCGGGCAGGGAAAACCGTGCTGACGGTAGATGATGGACAACCCGTTATGGTCGTCCATCAACTCGTAGGAGGGGTCGGTGATTCTGGCTGTTCGGGTCATGGCCTGGCGCTTTTATTGTTATCGCCATCGGATAATGCCCCCTTCGCCAGGCGGCTGCCACTCTGACGTCTAACCGTTGCGGTTTTTTTCTTCGATCCACTGGGACATGTATTGGGTGCTTTTGTGCTGGTGGTGACGCAGCATGCTGCCGGTGAAGTTGTCCCGGCGTCGTTGCGCCAGGTCCACCCGGCAAGCGTTGAGGCTGTCGATCAGCGCCGGGCCATGCACCTGTTGTCGGTAGCGGCTGGCAAGCAAAGTGAGGCCCGCATCCTGGGCCTGGGTCCAGCGCGCCTGGTCGCGATACAACTGCACCGCCGCATTGGCGATGCCTTTGGCGCTCTGGGCAATCGCACCGGGCCAGGGCATGTCGCCGTGCATGGCTTCGGCCCCCACGGGTGTGGTGACGTTGGGGGTGCCGCAGAGCATGGCGTCGATCAGCTTGCCCTTGATGCCAGCGCCGAAACGCAGCGGCGCCAGGCAGATGCGTGCCGCCGACATCACCTGCAAGGCGTCCTCGGCCCAGTTCATGATGTGAAAGCCCTGGGCCGGGTTATGCAGCGCGGCGGCCTTGGGCGGGGTGTAGGCGCCGTACAGGTGCAGTTGCGCGCCGGGTAATTGTTGGCGGATCAATGGCCAGATGGCGTTTTTCATCCAGAGCACGGCGTCCCAGTTCGGCGCGTGGCGAAAGTTGCCGATGCTCAGGAAATGCGCCCGGTCCTCGAACGGTACCGGCGGCTCGCCGGGCAGGTCCAGCATCAACGGGCACCAGTGCAGCAGGTTACGGGGCAACTTGAAGTGCTCCACCAACAGTTCGATTTCAACCTCGGACACCATCAGGTTGAGGTCGCAGCGGTACAAAGCAGCGATTTCCCGCTTGGCCAGGTCGGTATCGGCCATCCGCTGGAACTCCTCGCCCAGGGCCGGGGCGAAGAGGTCGCTGAAATCCTCGCCAGCCTCATCGTGTTTCAGGCGGTCCTTCAAACGCTGGTGCCGAGCGTGGCGCAGGCTCTGCAAGTCTGACGTCTCCAGCACCCGCAGGGCGCCGGGGCAGTGCTTCTCGACCCGCCAGCCGAACTGTTCTTCCATCATGAATTGGTCGAACAGCACGATGTCCGGCGCCAGCTCGCTGATGAAGGCGTCGAAGCTGCTGCTATTGAGTTCGATCGGCACTTCGCGGATACCCAGCGCGAGCAGGTCGGCGCGGTGTTCGCCTGGACCTGCCGGACTGCTGAAAGTGATGTCCCAGCCTTGCCCGAGGAACGTGTCGAGGATCTGCATGACATGCCCACTGGCAGCCGATGAACGCGGCTCGGGCCAGACATAGCCGATGACCAGGACCTTGGTGGCGGTGGGGTGATGCATGAGCAGGGGGCTCCTCGAAGCGGATCAGGCGCCATCGGCGCGCGGGGCGCCGATAGTGACCAAGAATACGATCCGGCTCAAGAAAGAATGCGTTTGACCTTGTCTCGCAACTGATCGATGGAGAAGGGCTTGCCGATCACCGACATGCCTTCAGGCACATCGATGCTTTCGGCATAACCGCTGGCAAACAGCACAGGCAGTTGTGGTCGCACGGCTCGGGCCTGTTTCGCCAATTCGCGCCCATCCATGACCGGCAGGCCGACGTCAGTCATCATCAGTGCGATGGGCTGCGCGTCGTTGTGCAAAAATGCCAGCGCCTGCTCACAACCATCCGCCTCCAGCACCTGGTATTCCAGCTCCTCCAGCACGTCGACGATTAACATCCGCACAATGTCATCGTCTTCGACGACCAGGATGGTGGACTGGGTGGCAGGAGGAGGAGGGGTGGACATAGTAGACATTCTCGAAGAAGGGAGCGGGAGGGAGACTCGAAAAAAAGTCTCTTTCATGAGCCTCTTTTATGAGCCTCTTTTATGAGTAAGTACCGAGGCGGCACAAGTTCCCAAGGTTGTACAAGAAAGGATCTATAGTACAAGAGCTGACAAGGATAGTCGCTTCCTTGCTACAAGGTAGATCGTCGCGGGAGTTGCGCCTTTGACTCGTCAGATAATGTGGATCCAAGCGCCGTTTTTCGGGCAAACTCCACGGTTTTCAACTGTCCACCAAGGCCCTTTCCATGACTCCTTCGTCTTCGGTCGACGAGCAAAGTTTTCGCAAGCTCCTGAGCCGCAATATCAGCCTGCCGCTGGGCATGGGCGCCCTCAGCTCGGTGTTTTTCATCATCCTTGTCACGTACTTGCTGTCGGTGATCCAGTGGGTCGGGCATACCGACCGGGTGATCAATAATGCCAATGAGGCGCTCAAGCTGAGCGTGGACCTGGAAACCGGCATGCGTGGCTACCTGTTGAACGGTGACGAGCACTTTCTCGAGCCCTATGAAGTGGCCAAGCCGCGGATCGCCGTCGCGTTGGATACACTGCTGGAATTGACAGCCGACAACCCCGTCCAGACCGACCGGCTGCACAAGATACAAGCGATCCAGGCGGAATGGTCCAAGTACGCCCAGGGCTTGATCGACCTGCAACGCAGCAGCGGGGATTACCGGAGTGCGGTGAGGTCCGGGCGCGGCAAGCGCTTGACGGACGAGATCCGCCAAACCTTCGAGGAAATCGTCGATACCGAGCAGCAACTGCGTGCGGCGCGTAGCCAGGACGTGCGCACCACCACTGTCTGGAGCATTGCCCTGTACCTGCTGTTCGTCGCCGCAGTCAGTGGGTTGCTGGCCTACGTCGGCCGCCGGGATCTGTTGAGCTTGTCCGAGAGCTACGGCGCCAGCCTGAAGGTCCAGCAACGCAGCGCCTTGCACCTGGAGAAGCAGGCTTGGTTGCGCAATGGCCAGACGCAGTTGGCCGAGCAGGTCCTGGGGCAGTTGTCCCTGAACCTGTTGGGCCGCAACATCTTGCAGTTCTGTGCAAAGTACCTGGATGTGGCGGTCGCTGCGCTCTATGTGCGAGAAGAAAATGGCGTGCTCAAGCGCGTCGCCACCTATGGTTTGTCCCGGGAGGATGACGCGCAGCAGCAGAAGATTGTCGACGGTGAAGGCATCGCCGGCCAGGCCGTGCAACAGGGGCGTCTCATTCGCCTGGATGACGTACCGGACGATTACCTGAAAGTCAGCTCCGGATTGGGACAAGGGCTGCCCAACAGCGTGCTGGTAGCGCCCACCAGTGACGATGACCGGATCAACGGTGTCATCGAGTTGGGCTTCCTGCGGCCATTGACCGAGCGCGACATTGAGCTGCTGGAGCTGATTTCCGGCAATATCGGCACCTCCATCGAGGCCGCCCGTTATCGCCAGCGCTTGCAGGAAGTGCTGGCCGAAACCCAGCAGTTGAACGAAGAACTGCAAGTGCAGCAGGAAGAGCTCAAGACCGCCAACGAGGAACTGGAAGAGCAGTCGCGCATTCTCAAGGAGTCCCAGGCCCACCTGGAAGCCCAGCAACAGGAGCTGGAGCAGACCAACGAGCAATTGGCCGAGCAGCGCGACGCCATGGACCAGAAGAACAGCGAGCTGAACCTGGCCCAGATCCAGTTGCAGGAGCGCGCCGAAGAGTTGCAGCGTTCGAGCAAGTACAAATCCGAGTTCCTGGCCAACATGTCCCACGAGCTGCGCACGCCGCTCAACAGCTCGCTGATCCTGTCCAAGCTGCTGTCGGAAAACCCGCAGCAGAACCTCAGCGAGGAACAGGTCAAGTTTGCCGAGTCGATCTACTCCGCCGGCAACGACCTGTTGAACCTGATCAACGATATTCTCGACATCTCCAAGGTCGAGGCCGGAAAGCTGGAAGTGCGCCCGGAAAACACCAGCGTGCAGCGTCTGGTGGAAGGCCTGCGGGACATGTTCGAGCCGTTGGCAGCCGACAAGGGCCTGGGGTTCGAGGTCCAGGTATTGCCCGATGCGCCGGCGATGCTCTACACCGATCGCCAGCGCCTGGAGCAGGTGATCAAAAACCTGCTGTCCAATGCCGTGAAGTTCACCGAGCAAGGCACCGTCAGCCTGTCGGTGGCCGGGCAGCCGGGCTCGGGCATCGCGTTCATGGTGCGCGACTCCGGGATCGGCATCGCCGCCGATCAGCAGCAAAGCATCTTCGAAGCGTTCCGCCAGGCCGATGGCACGACCAATCGTCGTTACGGCGGCACGGGCCTGGGGTTGTCGATTTCCCGGGACCTGGCCACGTTGCTGGGCGGCTCGATCTGCGTTTCCAGCGAGCCGGGGCAGGGCAGTGTGTTTACGCTGGTAATGCCTGAACGTTATGTCGAGCCCGGGGACTCGCCGATGGAACCGATGACGTTCACCCCGACGGCCACTGCGCCAGCGCCGGCTGCACCCAAAGCCGCCCCGGCACCGCTGATCGCTGAAGTGGATACGTCGATTGCCCGATTTGCCGACGACCGCGACAAGGCGCCGTTCGACACCCGGTGCATCCTGGTGATCGAGGACGAGCCCAAGTTCGCCCGGATCCTGTTCGACCTGGCCCATGAGCTCGGTTACCAGTGCCTGGTGGCCCACGGTGCCGATGAAGGCTTCGACCTGGCCTTGCAACTGGCTCCCGACGCGATCCTTTTGGACATGCGCCTGCCGGATCATTCCGGGCTGACGGTGTTGCAGCGGCTCAAGGAACGGGCCGAAACCCGGCACATCCCGGTGCACGTGATTTCCGTCGAAGACCGCGTCGAAGCCGCCATGCACATGGGCGCCATCGGCTATGCCGTCAAGCCGACCACCCGCGAAGAACTCAAGGATGTGTTCGCCCGCCTGGAAGCCAAGCTGACCCAGAAGGTCAAGCGGGTGCTGCTGGTGGAGGACGATGACCTGCAACGCGATAGCATTACCCGCCTGATCGGCGACGATGACATCGAGATCACCGCCGTTGGCCTGGCCCAGCAAGCCCTGGACCTGCTGCGGAGCAACGTCTACGACTGCATGATCATCGACCTCAAGTTGCCGGACATGCTCGGCAATGACCTGCTCAAGCGCATGTCCAGTGAAGACATCTGTTCCTTCCCGCCGGTGATCGTCTACACCGGGCGCAACCTGACCCGCGACGAAGAGGCCGAACTGCGCAAGTATTCGCGCTCGATCATCATCAAGGGCGCCCGCTCGCCAGAGCGCCTGCTGGACGAGGTGACACTCTTTCTGCACAAAGTCGAATCCCGGTTGTCCCATGAACGGCAGCGGATGCTCAAGACCGCCCGCAGCCGCGACAAGGTGTTTGAAGGCCGCAAGGTGCTGCTGGTGGACGACGATGTGCGCAACATCTTTGCCCTGACCAGCGCCCTGGAGGCGAAGGGGGCGATCGTTGTCATCGGCCGTAACGGCCTGGAGGCGATCGATCGCCTGAACGAATTCGACGACATCGACCTGGTGCTGATGGATGTAATGATGCCGGAGATGGACGGTTTCGAAGCCACCGCGCTGATCCGCAAGGACCCACGCTGGCGCAAGCTGCCCATTATTGCCGTGACGGCCAAGGCCATGAAGGATGATCAGGAACGCTGCCTGGCGGCGGGTTCCAACGACTACCTGGCCAAACCGATCGATCTGGATCGTCTGTTCTCGCTGATTCGCGTGTGGTTGCCGAATATGGAAAGAATTTAGTGGAACGAGACACTGACATTGAACTTCGTTTGTTGATCGAAGCGATCTACCTCAAGTACAGCTACGATTTTCGCGACTATTCCGGTGCGTCCATCAAGCGCCGGGTCCACCATGCGCTGAGCCAGTTCGAGTGCAAGACCATTTCGGCCTTGCAGGAGCGCGTGCTGCACGACCCGGGAGCGTTCATGCAACTGCTGCAACTGCTGACGATCCCGGTCAGCGAGATGTTTCGCGACCCCTCGCATTTCCTGGCCATACGCGAGGAAGTCGTGCCGCTGCTCAGGACGTATCCTTCGATCAAGATCTGGATCGCCGGTTGCAGCACGGGGGAGGAGGTCTACTCCATGGCGATCCTGTTGCGCGAAGAAGGCCTGCTGGACCGCACGCTCATCTATGCCACCGATATCAACCCGCGCTCGTTGGAAAAAGCCAAGCAGGGGATTTTTTCCCTGGAAAACGTGCGCACCTACACCCAGAACTACCAGGCCGCCGGAGGCCGGCGCTCGTTTGCCGATTACTATACCGCCGCCTACGATTATGCGATGTTCGACAAAACCCTGTGCGAGAACGTGACCTTTGCCGATCACAGCCTGGCGACCGACAGTGTATTTTCAGAAACTCAGTTAATTTCCTGTCGTAACGTATTGATATATTTCAATAAGAAACTACAAGATCGTGCGTTTGGACTGTTTCATGAGTCCCTTTGTCACCGTGGTTTCCTGGTATTGGGCAGTAAGGAGACGTTGGATTTCTCGGCTTACGGCCATCGATTCGAACCGTTGGTCAAACAGGAACGGATCTATCGCAAGTTATGAACCAGACCAAGGACAGATCCAATCCGCCCATCGAAGCCATTGTCGTCGGTGCATCGGCCGGTGGCGTCGAGGCACTGCTCAGGGTCTTCGGACACCTGCGCAAAGGCTTTGGCGTGCCCATCCTGGTGGTGTTGCATTTGCCGGACGAGCGCGAAAGCCAACTGGCCCGTGTCTTCGGACATCGTCTGGCGGTGCCGGTGGAGGAAGCCCGGGACAAGCAAGACATCGTGCCGGGCACCTTGTATGTCGCCACGCCCGGCTATCACTTGTCGGTCGAGGCTGACCGTAGCCTGTCGTTGAGCCTGGAGGAGCCGGTGCATCATTCGCGGCCGTCCATCGATGTGTTGTTTGAATCGGCCGCCGATGTCTACGGCCAGAAATTGCTGGCCGTGGTGCTGACCGGCGCCAACAACGATGGTGCCTGTGGCTTGGCGAAGGTCAGGGCGCTGGGGGGGATCACGGTGGTCCAGGACCCCGGTGAAGCCCAGGTCTCGACCATGCCCGAGGCGGCGCTGGCCCTGCACGAGCCCGACCATATCCTTACTTTGCGAGGCATCGGCCAATTGCTGGCCGGGCTGGAATGAACCACATGCCAAGAGATATTCAAGCCAAACTGCTGATCGTCGATGATCTGCCTGAGAATCTGTTGGCCCTGGAAGCGTTGATCAAGGGCGGCGACCGCGAGGTCTTCAAGGCCCTGTCCGCGGACGAAGCGCTGTCCCTGCTGCTGCAACACGACTTTGCCCTGGCCATCATCGATGTGCAGATGCCGGACATGAACGGTTTCCAACTGGCCGAGCTGATGCGCGGCACGGAGAAGACCCGCAGCATCCCTATCATTTTCGTCAGTGCCGCAGGTCGTGAACGCAACTATGCCTTTACCGGTTATGAAAACGGTGCGGTGGACTTCCTGCACAAGCCGCTGGACACCCAAGCGGTCAAAAGCAAGGTCAATGTGTTCGTCGAGTTGTACCGTCAACGAAAGGCCATGAAGGAGCAGGTCGTAGCCCTTGAGCAGAGTCGCCGCGAGCAGGAGGTTCTGTTGCAGCAACTGGAGGCCACCCGTGGGGAGCTGGAGCAAGCGGTGCGCATGCGTGACGACTTCATGTCCATCGTCGCCCATGAGGTGCGAACGCCCCTCAATGGTCTCATTCTCGAGACACAGTTGCGCAAGATGCACCTGGCCCGGGACAACGCCGCAGCCTTCAGCCTGGACAAGGTGCGGGCGATGGTCGAGCGCGACGAGCGCCAGATCAAGAGCCTGATCCGGTTGATCGAGGACATGCTGGATGTCTCGCGGATTCGCACCGGCAAGCTGTCGATCCGCCCGACCCGCTTCAACCTGACGGCACTGGTGGAGAACCTGCTGCGCAATTTCCAGCCGCAGATAGCCGTCGCCGAGTGCTCGTTGACCTGCCTGGCCGAACCGTCGGTGGAGGGACTTTGGGATGAGTTTCGTATCGAGCAGGTGATCTCGAACTTGTTGACCAATGCGTTGCGCTACGGTGGCAAGGGCCCGATCGAGGTGCGCGTCTACAAGACGCCCGACCACGCCTGTATCGAGGTCCAGGACCATGGCATCGGTATCAGCGAGGAAAACCAGAAACGTATCTTCCAGCAGTTCGAGCGCGTATCGTCCAAGGCGGTCGCTGCTGGCCTTGGGCTGGGGCTGTTCATTTCCGAGCAGATTGTCGCGGCTCATGGCGGGACCATCACGGTCAACAGTCGCCTCAATGAAGGGGCGTTGTTTCGTGTTTGCCTGCCCTTGCAGAAAACTGTCTTGGACAAAACCGCCGAACAGACGCAACCTCTGAGAGACCCCAAGGTCGTATCAGCAGCTATTGATCGAACAAAGGCTTCTCATGAGTGAAGATGCGCAAGATGTTGTATTGATCGTCGAGGATGACCCGTCGATCCTGATGGTGTTGTCGGCCTACCTGTCGGGCGAGGGATACCGGGTGCTACAGGCCGAAAACGGTGCCCAGGCGTTCGAGATCCTGGCGAGCAAGCCTCATCTGGACATGATGATTACCGATTTCCGCCTGCCGGGTGGTATCTCCGGGGTGCAGATCGCCGAGCCTGCGGTCAAGTTGCGTCCCGAGCTGAAGGTCATTTTCATCAGTGGCTACGCGCAGGAAGTGCGCGACACTGACAGCCCCATTACCCGCAAGGCACCGATCCTGGACAAGCCGTTCGACCTGGATGAGCTGCAGGCCATCATGCAGTCGATGTTGTCGTAGGTTTCATAAGTATTGTTTGGATTGGGCAAGGCTTTGTGGGAGCAAGGCTTGCCCGCGATGAGGCCCACTGGGTCTTCCTGAAACCGAGGCGACTTCATCGCGAGCAAGCTTTGCTCCCACAGAATCAAGGACCTTTCCACAGGGTTAAGGGCCTTCCCACAAAATCAAGGAACCGTGATCATCTCCCGGACCTTGGCCGTCAATAGATCAAACGTGAACGGTTTGGTGATCATCTGCATCCCCGGGTCAAGGAAACCGCCGCGTACGGCTGCATGTTCAGCGTAACCGGTGATGAACAGTATCGGCAGGTCCGGGCGGATCTGCCGGCCGATTTCCGCCAGTTGCCGGCCATTCATGCCGGGCAGGCCCACATCGCTGATCAGCAGGTCGATGCGTTGGCCTGACTGGAGGATCGGTACTGCGCCGTTGGCGTCGGCCGCTTCCACAAAGGCATAACCCAGCTCGCTCAACACCGCGCTCACCAGCACTCGCACCGCTGGATCGTCCTCGACGATCAGCACGGTCTCACCGTCCTGCGCATACGGGGCGTGTGGCGTGTTGACCTGGGGCTCGTGGATTTCCTCACCGCGAAAGCGCGGCAGGTAAAGGTTCACAGTGGTGCCTTTGTCGACTTCGCTGTCGATGGTCACATGCCCGCGCGATTGCTTGCTGAACCCATAGATCATCGACAGGCCCAGCCCGGTGCCCTGGCCGATTGGCTTGGTGGTGAAGAACGGATCGAACGCACGACCTATGATCGCTTCGGGCATGCCGCAACCGCTGTCCTGCACGCTCAGCACCACATAGTCGCCGGGTTCCAGGTTGGTGTAGGCGTCGGTGAAATCGGCGCCCAGGTGCTGGTTGCAGGTCTTTACCACCAGGTTCCCGCCATTGGGCATGGCATCCCGGGCGTTGAGGACCAGGTTGAGCAGGGCGCTTTCCAGTTGGTTGGGGTCGGCTTCGGCGATCCAGAGCTGTTCGTCCAGCTGCATGTCCAGGCGGATGCTTTCGTTGAGGCTGCGTTGCAGCAGCTCGCCCATGGACAGCACCAGCGTATTCATCTGGACGGCCTTGGAGTCCAGTGATTGCCGACGGGAAAACGCCAGCAGGCGATGGGTCAGGCCGGCGGCGCGGTTGGCCGAGGTCACGCCCAGGTCGATCAGGCTGTCCAGGTCCTCGGTGCGGCCCCGGGCCAGGCGCCGGCGCAGCAGTTCGAGGCTGCCGATGATCCCGGTGAGCATGTTGTTGAAGTCGTGGGCGATACCGCCGGTGAGTTGGCCGACTGCTTCCATTTTCTGCGACTGGCGCAGTGCCTCTTCGTTATGGCGCAACTGGGCCGTGCGTTCTTCCACTTGCTGTTCAAGGGTTTCAAGGGTGGTTTGCAGGCGCAGTTCGCTGTTGCTGAGGTCGATCAGGCGGTCGCGGGCTTCGTACTGCCTTCGACGGCCTCGCAGGGCGGTGGTCACCAGGCTGATCAGGGTCACTGGGTGGAAAGGGCGCTCAAGGAAGGTCACGTTGCCCAGTTGCGTACCGATACGCGCCGCCGGGTTCTGTTCCGGGCCGCCGTGATGGGTCAGCAAGACAATGGGCAGGTCAGACCAGGCCGGTTGCTGCTCGATGTGCAGGAATAGCGCTTCCAGATCGGGCCCCACCAGGGCTTCCGAGGAAATCACCAGCAGGCCGGCACCTTTTTCCAGTTCTTCGCACAAATGGCCCAGATGACGGCAGATGAGGCCGGCAAAACCGGCCTCATTGAGGATCATCAAGGCGATCTGGCTGTCCCGCCCAAGCGGCGCGAGGATCAGCGCCCGCTCGGACAGGGGCTCGGCCAGCGTCACCGGTGTTCATCCCTGAGCAGCGGGTTGCTCTCGCCCATGTAAGTGGGAACCCCTCGCAAGACGCCTTGGAACGCCTCGAGCGGCTCGCCGATGGTCATGCCCAAGCCGCTGATGCGGTATTCGCGGATGGTCGACTCATGGCTGCCCGTACGTTTCTTGATGATGGAAATCGCCCGGCGCACCTTGCCCAGTGCTTCGAAATAACGCAAAAGAATCACCGTGTCAGCCAGGTAAGTAATGTCCACGGGCGCCTGCATGTCGCCGACCAGACCGTGCTGCGCAACAGTCATGAAGGTCGCCGCGCCCTTGCGGTTGAGGTAGAGCAACAATTCATGCATGTGCAGCACCAGGGCGTTCTCTTCCGGCATGGCCGCCTGATAGCCATTGATGCTGTCGATGACCACGGTCTTGATATCGCCCTCATCGACACAACGGCGCACGCGGTGGGAGAACTCGCCAGGGGACAGCTCGGCGGCGTCCACTTGTTCGATCAGCAGGTTGCCGGTCTCTTGCAGGGCTTGCAGGTCGATGCCGATGTTTTTCATGCGTTCGAACAACAAGCCCAGTTCTTCATCGAAGATGAACAGCGCGGCCTTCTCGCCGCGATGCACGGCGGCTGCGGCAAAAATCAGTGCTATCAGCGACTTGCCGGTCCCCGCCGGGCCGAGGATCAACGTGCTGGAACCGGTCTCGATACCGCCACCCAGCAGGGCGTCCAGTTCGCCGATGCCGCTGGAGAGTTGCTGGCGCAGGTATTGGCCACGGTGTTCGGCGGCCACCAGGCGTGGGAAGACGTGTACGCCGTCGCCCATGATGGTGAAGTCATGGTAACCACCACGGTATTTCTGCCCGCGATACTTGACCACCCGGATCCTGCGTCGTTCGGCGCCATAGTTGGGGGTCAGTTCTTCCAGGCGAATCACCCCGTGGGCGACACTGTGGACGGTCTTGTCGAGGGACTCGGTGGTCAGGTCGTCGAGCAGCAGGACTGTGGCGTCGTAGCGCACGAAGTAGTGCTTGATTGCGAGGATCTGGCGACGATAGCGCAAGGAGCTTTGCGCCAGCAGGCGAATCTCCGACAGGCTGTCGAGCACCACCCGGGTCGGCTTGACCCGTTCGACCACTTCGAAGATCTGTCGGGTCGCTTCGCCCAACTCCAGGTCCGAGGAGTACAGCAGGCTCTGCTGGTGCTCGGCATTGAGCAGGCTTTCGGGCGGGGTCAGTTCGAAAATATGAATGTTGTCGTCCAGCGTCCACCCGTGGGAGGTTGCGCCCTGACGCAGTTCACGCTCGGTTTCCGATAGCGTGATGTACAACGAGCGCTCGCCAGCCTTGGCGCCGGCCAACAGAAAATGCAGCGCGACCGTGGTCTTACCAGTCCCCGGTTCCCCCTCAAGCAGGAACACATGGCCGCGGGACAAACCACCGGAAAGGACATCGTCCAGTCCTTCGATGCCGGTGGCGGCTTTTGCACTGATCAACTCGTTAGATGTAGACAAAAATAGCCCTCTCATGACTAGGGAAGTGGGCAGCAGGCGGGGTAACGCCTGAATTCAACTGCCTGAACACTTGACCTTTGGCGCTGATGGCGGTTCCGCTTACATCGATAAAACGCGGTGTATTGCACAACTTTCGGCATGCACCGAAGGGCCTACAGACCCTGTTGCAGCGCCGGATCGTCGGGGTTCAACTGTTCAAGTTGCGCCAGCAGGATTTGAACATTCTGCAACTGGCCGGTCTCCTTCCAATAGTTGATCAGCAGCACCCGTGCCTTGCGGTCGGCGGGGTAGCGCTGGACAATTTCCTGCAGCTGTTTCAGCGCCGCTTCCACTTCCTGCTCGGCATGCAGGGTGGTCGCCAGGTCATAGCGGTAATGGCGGTTCTCGGGCTCCAGTTCCACCGCTTTTGCCAAGCCGAGCACCGCATACTCGTTCTGGCCGTGTTGCAGCAGCCACATGCCCAGCGCATGTTGCAGATAAGCCGACGCGGGCTGGGTTTGCAACTGTCGGGCGAGCAATAATCGTGCGGCTTCGCTTTGGCCCTGTTTGTCCAGCACCTCGATCTGCATGACCAGCGCCGGCAGGTTGTCCGGTTGCAGGCGCAAGGCCTGTTCAAGGGCTTGTTGGGCTTTCTTCAGTTCGGCGTTGTGCAGGTGCAGTCGGGCGAGCTGGTAGTGGGTCTCAGCGGTTTTCGGACCGTCCTCGAGCACCTGTTCCCAGGTGTCGATGGCTAACTGCATCGCCCCGAAATACAGGCCGAGGTCATCCGGCGACAAGCCCAGCAGCGCGTTCACGGCGGCGAACCGGACATTCTGGTCGTCATCATCCAGGAGCGGGCCGAGCAACAGGCTGCGCTGACCCGTCGGCACCAGCCCGACGATGCTGCCAATGGCGGCCCGACGCACGTCCGGTGATTCGCTGTGCAGGTCCGCGTCCGCCAGCTTCAGAGCTTGGGGGCTGGGGTAGTTGGGCAGTTCGGCGTGCAGCCACACGCGGCGCTTGGGCGAAAGGTCCGGACGCCCCAATTGCTGGTAAAGCATCCGCGCTGCCCCTGGCTGCCCGTTGCGGGCGCTTCCCAAGGCTTCGCTGTAGCCACGTTTGATCGCTTCAGGGATCTGCGGCGTGGTGCTGCGTAGCCATACCGCGACAAGACCAATCACCAACAGGACACAGAGGCTGAGGAGCAGATAGCGGCGGCGAGGCGAGAGCATGCAGGGAATCCATTACCAGAAGCGTGAAATGCCGCAAGCTTCGGTCAGGTGGGGGCTTGAGTCAAACCCTGTGAAGCATCTCATGGGCCGAGGGTAAGCTTGCCCGAGTCAGTGTGGGAGCAAGGCTTGCCCGCGATGAGGGTGGCACATTTTGCAGCAATGCAACTGACACACTGCTATCGCGAGCAAGCTTTGCTCCCACAGGGTGCTCCTCCAAGAGGAGGTGGAGGTTAGCGCCAGCCGAAAAAAAGCCCCGCGTCCAAATGAGAAGCGGGGCAAAAATTTGGCTGGTTGCGGCCAACCAAAGGAGCTCGGTTGAGCAGGGGGATCAGTTGCTGGCGACGGTTTCCGGTTTCCAGCCGCCGCCCAGGGCCTTGTAGATCGCGACGATGCCGCGGTACAGGTCCACTTCGGCCTGGGCCTGTGTGTCTTCGGCGGCCAGGCGTTCGCGCTGGGCGTCGAGCAGCACGAGGAAGTCCACAGTGCCTTCGCGGTAGCGAATCTCGGCGAGGTCGGCGGCGGCGCGGCTCGATTCACTCTGGCGGATCAGCGAGATCAGCCGTTGTTGGCGTTTGCCGTAGTCACTGAAGGCGTTTTCCGATTCTTCCAGAGCCAGCAGCACTTGCTGTTCGTAGGTCGCCAGGGCGCCGTCCGCCTCGGCGTCGGCACCGCGCAAGCGAGCCCGCACGCTGCCCAGGTCGAAAGCCGCCCAGGTAATGCTCGGGCCCAGCGCCCAGGCGTTGGCCGCCGAGGAGCCGATCTGCGAGCCGCGGCCAGCCGTGAAGCCGAGGAAACCGCTCAGGCTGACCCGTGGGAACAGGTCGGCCTTGGCCACGCCGATGCGCGCCGTGGCAGCGGCCAGTTGGCGTTCGGCACTGAGAATGTCCGGGCGCCGTTGCAGCAGTTCACCCGGGTCGCCGATGGGCAGGGCCTTGGCGATGGCCGGCAACTGTTTCGGGCTCAGGTCCACGCTGAGTTTGTCCGGACGCTCGCCCAGCAACGTGGCGATGCGATTGCGTTGACGCACCTGTTCGGCCTGCAACTGCGGCACGCTGGCTTCCACCGAGGCCAGGCGCGCATCGGCCCGCACCACATCGAGCTGATCGCCGACGCCGGCATCACGCAGGCTTTCGGTGATCTTGCGCGAATCCTGCTGGTTCTTGAGGTTCGCCAGGGCGATCTTTTCCCGCAGTTGCGCGCCGCGCAATTGACCGTAGGCGTCCACCAGTTCGGCGATCATGGTCACCTGCAACTGATAGAGATCGGCTTCGATCGCCTGCTGATTGGCATCGGTGGCTTCCAGGTTGCGCTGGATGCGTCCGAACAAGTCCAGTTCCCAGGCCATGTCCAGGCCCAGGTCGTAACGCTCGGTATTGACCCGGTCGGTGGTCTGTCCCGGGATCTGGCCTTTGCCCAGATTGCTGCTGGCACGGCTGGTGATGGTCGGCATGGCGTCATTGCTGGCGTCATCGCGAATCGCCCGGGCGGCCCGCAAACGGGCGAAGGCCACGCGCAACTCGCGGTTGCCTTCCAGGGAACGGGTCACCAACGCGTTAAGGGTCGGGTCGTCGAACTGCTGCCACCAGATGCCTTCGAACCGGGCACGGTCGAAATTCTTCTGGCCGGCGGCGCCGTCGGTGGCGGTGGTGATATTCGCCGCCTCCGTTTGCGGGGCCTTGTAGTCCGGGCCCACGGCGCAGGCACTCAAGGCCAACACCAGCAAGCTCGGCACGAACGCTTTCAAACTCATTGTTGCGCCTCCAGTTTCAAAGCCCGGGCCGCTTTGCGGGCCTCGCTGCGCTCGACGAAGTTGCGGATCAGTACATAGAACACAGGGGTGAGCAGCAGGCCGAAGAAGGTCACGCCGAGCATCCCGGAGAACACCGCCACACCCATGGCATGACGCATTTCCGCACCGGCACCACTGGAGAACACCAGGGGCACCACGCCCATGATGAAGGCGAAGGAGGTCATCAGGATTGGCCGCAGACGCAGGCGGCACGCTTCCAGCACCGCCGCCAGCGGGTTCATGCCTTCGAGCTGTTTATCCTTGGCGAACTCGACGATCAGGATCGCGTTCTTGCAGGCAAGCCCCACCAGTACGATCAAGCCGATCTGGGTAAAGATGTTGTTGTCGCCGCCGGAGAGAATCACCCCGGTAATGGCCGACAGCAGGGTCATCGGTACGATCAGGATCACCGCCAATGGCAGGCTCCAGCTTTCGTACTGTGCCGCGAGCACCAGGAACGCCAGCAATACGCAGAGCGGGAACACGAACAGCGCGGTGTTGCCCGAGAGGATCTGCTGGTAGGTCAGGTCGGTCCACTCGTAGGTCATGCCGTTGGGCAGTTCGTCCTTGAGCAGTTTCTCGATGGCTTTTTCAGCCTGGCCGGAGCTGTAGCCCGGGGCGGCGGCACCGTTGATTTCAGCGGTGATGAAGCCGTTGTAGTGCATCACGCGGTCTGGCCCCGAGGTGTCGCTGACCTTGATGAAGGTCGCCAGCGGGATCATCTCGCCACGGTTGTTGCGCACCTTGAGCTGGCCGATCTGGTCCGACTCGAGACGGAACTGCTGCTCGGCCTGGACGTTGACCTGGTAGGTGCGACCGAAGCGGTTGAAGTCGTTGGCATACAGCGAACCCAGGTAGATCTGCAGGGTGTCGAAGATGTCGCTGACGGCCACGCCGTGGGTCTTGGCTTTTTCACGGTCGATGGCGGCATCGACCTGGGGCACGTTCACGGTGTAGCTGGTGAACAACCCGGCCAGTTCCGGCACGCTGCGGCTCTTGGTGATGATGTTCATGGTTTCTTTGTACAGCTCGTCGTAGCCCAGGTTGCCCCGGTCTTCGATTTGCAGGCGGAAACCACCGATCGTACCCAGGCCCTGTACCGGCGGCGGTGGGAAGATCGCCATGTAGGCTTCCTGGATCCCGGCGTACTGGCCGTTCAAGGCACCGGCGATGGCGCCGGCCGACATGCTCGGGTCCTTGCGTTCGTCGAAGGGCTTGAGGGTCACGAACACGATGCCGGCGTTCGGGCTGTTGGTGAAACCGTTGATCGACAGGCCCGGGAAGGCCACGGCGCTTTCAACGCCCGGTTGCTTGAGGGCCAGGTCCGACATGCGCTTGATCACGTCTTCGGTACGGTCCAGGCTCGCGGCGTCCGGCAATTGGGCGAAGGCCACCAGGTATTGCTTGTCCTGGCCGGGCACGAAACCGGTCGGGGTGGTGGAGAAACCGAAGAAGGTCAACACCATCAGGCCCGCATAGAGCACCAGGGCGATGCCGCTGCTACGAATCACTCGGGCGACGGTGCCCACGTAACCGTGGCTGGCGCGCTCGAAGAAGCGGTTGAACGGACGGAACAACCAGCCACCGAAGAGCTTGTCGAGGAACTTGGAGAAACGGTCCTTGGGCGCGTCATGACCCTTGAGCAATACCGCAGCCAGGGCTGGCGACAGGGTCAGGGAGTTGACGGCCGAAATCACCGTGGAGATGGCAATGGTCAGGGCGAACTGCTTATAGAACTGCCCGGTCAGGCCACTGATGAACGCCGCCGGAACGAATACCGCGCACAGCACCAGGGCGGTGGCGATGATCGGGCCGGTCACTTCGCCCATGGCGCGCTTGGTCGCCTCCACCGGGGTGAGCCCCAGTTCGATGTTTCGCTCGACGTTCTCCACCACCACGATCGCGTCGTCCACCACGATACCGATCGCCAGTACCAGGCCGAACAGCGAGAGGGCGTTCAACGAGAAGCCGAACAGGTGCATCACCGCGAATGTACCGATCAGCGAAACCGGCACCGCCACCAATGGAATGATCGAGGCGCGCCAGGTCTGCAGGAACAGGATCACCACCAGCACCACGAGAATCAGCGCTTCGAACAGGGTGTGCACCACCGCCTCGATGGAGCCACGGACGAAGATCGTCGGGTCATAGACGATGCTGTAGTCCATCCCGGCCGGGAAGCCCTTCTTCAACTCTTCCATCTTCTCGCGAACGTCGTTGGAGATCTGGATGGCGTTGGAGCCCGGACGCTGGAAGATCGGGATCGCCACTGCCGGCTGGTTGTCCAGCAGCGAGCGCAGGGCGTATTGGCTGGAACCCAGTTCGACCCGGGCGATATCCTTCAGGCGAGTGATCTCGCCGTTGGCGCCGGAACGAATGATGATGTTCTCGAACTCTTCCTCGTTCACCAGGCGACCCTGGGTGTTGATCGAGAGCTGGAAAGCCTGGGCGTTGGGCGCTGGCGGTGCACCCAGGGCGCCGGCCGCCACCTGGCGGTTCTGTTCACGGATCGCGGTAACCACGTCGGTGGCGGTCAGGTTGCGCGAGGCGGTCTTGTTCGGGTCCAGCCAGACTCGCAGGGAGTAGTCACCCATGCCGAACAGCTGCACATCACCCACACCACCCAGGCGCGCCAGCTCATCCTTGATGTTGAGCAGGGCGTAGTTGGACAGGTAGAGCATGTCGTAGCGTTTGTCCGGCGAGGTCAAGTGCACGACCATGGTCAGGTCGGGCGACGCCTTGTCCACCGTGATGCCGATCCGGGTCACTTCTTCCGGCAGCTTGGGCTCGGTCCGGGTGACGCGGTTCTGCACCTGCACCTGGGCGTTGTCCAGGTCGGTGCCCAGGGCGAAGGTGATGGTCAGGGTGATCTTGCCGTCAGCGGTGGATTGCGAGGACATGTACAGCATGTTCTCGACGCCGGTGATGGCTTGTTCCAGGGGCGCGGCAACAGTCTCGCCGATGACCTTGGGGTTGGCGCCCGGGAAGTTGGCGCGCACGACCACGGTCGGCGGCACGACTTCCGGGTATTCGCTGATCGGCAATTGAAACAGCGAGATGGCGCCGGCGATCAGGATCAGCAGCGAAAGCACTGCTGCGAAGATCGGCCGCGAAATGAAGAACTGGGAAAATTTCATCTTGGATTCAGTCCCTTAACCGCGTGGGGTCGCAGCGGCCAATTTGCCTGCCGCCCCTGACGCGTCCTTGGATGGCGCGACTTGGGGCAGGTTGCTGGCTTCGAGCGCTTTACGTTGTTGTGCCAGGGCGGCAATGGTTTCGTCGCTGGCCATCGGCACGGTTTCAGGCGTGACCGGTGCACCCGGACGAGCCCGTTGCAGCCCCTTGACGATGATGGTGTCGTCCTTGCTCAGGCCGCTGCGCACGATGCGCAGGCCTTCGATCTTCGGACCCAGTTCGACGGCGCGGTAGGCCGGCTTGTTCTCGGCGTCCATCACCAGCACGAATTTCTTGCCCAGGTCGGTGCCGACGGCTTCGTCGTTGATCAGCACGGCGGCGTAAGTGCCGCTGCCCACCAGTTTCAGGCGGGCATACAGGCCTGGGGTGTAGGCACCGTCCTTGTTGTCGAACACGGCACGACCACGGATGGTGCCGGTCTGCGGGTTGACCTGGTTGTCGACGAAGTTCATCTGGCCCTGGTGCGGGTTGCCGTCTTCGTTGGACAGGCCCATGTAGACCGGTGTGGCCTGGCCGCGCTGGCCCTGGCGGGCAAGTTGGGTGTACTTGAGGAAGACGCGTTCGTCGGCATCGAAGTAGGCGTAGACCTTATCCGTGGAGACCACGCTGGTGAGCGGGGTGACATCAGCGGTCACCAGGTTGCCGGCGGTGATGGCCGCCCGGCTGACGCGACCGCTGATGGGCGAGGTCACCCGGGTGAAGCTCAGGTTCAGCTTGGCCAGGTCCAATTGTGCCTGGATGGCCGCAGCGGCGGCGCGGGCTTCCTGGGCGGCACTGGTGCGCGAGTCGGCCAGCTCGGCGGAAATGGCATTGCTCAAGCGCAGGCGTTCGCCACGCTGGGCTTCGTTCTCGCTGCGGGTGGCGGTGGCGCGGGCTTGGGCCAGTTGGGCTTCGAGACGACGTACTTCAGCCTGGAAGGGGCGTGGGTCGATCTGGAACAACAGGTCGCCTTTCTTGACCAGCGCACCTTCGGTGAAGGCCACTTCGTCGATCTGCCCGGAAACCCGTGGGCGGATCTCGACGGTTTCCGGCGCTTCCAGGCGGCCGGTGAACTCATCCCATTCGTTGACGGGCTGCTCCAATACCTTGGCCACACTGACTTTGGCCGGCGGCATGGACGCTGCCGTGTCGGGAGTCTTGCCGCAGGCGCTCATCACCAGCACCGCCAGCAGCGCGAGGGGAAAACGCAGTTTTGAAAGTGAATGTTCCATGGATAGCATCCGCCAATGTATTGAGAATGGGCGGATGATGCGTGGCGCAAGGCAGAGGAACGAATCGAATGAAGCAAAGGTAACTATCATTCAGAATGATATAAGCCATCGATAAGGCCTCTAGTCCGGCGATGCTATCCATTGGATGTTGAGTTTATTGTGGCGAGGGGATTTATCCCCGCTGGGCTGCGCAGCAGACCCCAAAAGATTCAGGGTTGCTGCGCAACCCAACGGGGATAAATCCCCTCGCCACAGCCTACTGCGGCAAATAGATGTCATGGACTCGCTTGACTGTCCCATCCGCGCGAAGCGCTTCAACCGCTTCGCGCAAGTCCTCGACCATTTTTGGCGAACATTGCTTCGAGCAGGCCAGGTAAAGGTCAGCGCTGCTGCCGACCTTACTCATGAGCAGTTTGCGCTTGGACACCTTCGGCCAGATGTACAGACTCTCCGGCACGCCGTTGAACCAGGCATCGATACGCCCCATCAACAGCATCTGGGCGGGGTTGTCGCCGATGGCCAGCGGATAGATCTGTTCATCGCTGAACCCTTCGGTGCGCAGGATATCTTCCTGTGCACTGCCCAGGCCGACGCCGATCTTGCGATAGGTTTCCTTCGCTTGGGCGAAGCTGCTCACCCGTCGCTCAAGGCTGAAAAAAGCACGCTCCATAGGCATGATCGAAGCGATCCAGGTGAAGCGATCCTCGCGGGTAGGGATGCGCGACAGTGGCGCGATCAAGTGGTCATGTTCTTCACTGACGTGTTTCTGTGCCCTGGCCCAGGGGAGTAGATGGATTTTTACGGCGTACCCGGCCTTGGTCATGGCCGCCACGGCGACATCGCCAACGATTCCGTGGCCCCTGGGGTCGTTGACGAATGTCAGCGGCGGCGCGTCGAGGATATGCAGTTCTATCTCCAAGGGTTCACCGCGTGCGTTGTTGACAACCAACAGCGGTAACAACAGACAAAGCCTGGGTAGCGCTCTGGTGGGGGCATTCAAGACGCGTTTGCTCGGGCTCATGATCAATACTTCAGGCATTGGAAAGTGGTGCGCCATTCAAAGGGGGCGCGGAAACAGCGTCTTGCAGGCCGACGTTTTTATGTCATGCAGCGCACCCGAAGCGGGTTTGCCACAGTCGTCTTATCAGGACACGCCAGTCTGTTGCCTTGGCCTGACTGCGTGTACTTGAAGGTATAGATCATCCGCTCGACAAAAACCTTGAGCCAGCGCACGGGTTTTTGTTTCGGTGCAAAGAGGTGTGATTCATACGGGGTTGGCTCGGGCCTGCTCGGCAATCAATTGCACCAGTATCCCCGCGGGTTCGGTGAGGCTTTGTCGAGGTCGATGGACGAGCCCGACGTCACGGTGGAAGGTGTGCTCCGCCAGGTCGAGGGCGCGCACACCCTCTGGCCATTTGTGGTGGGTCGCGGTTTGCGGCACCAGGGCCACACCGACGCCATTTCCAACCAGCTTGATGATGGCCTCCAGTTCATCCAGCTCGCTGACTTCGTGCAAGGCGAAATGCATCTTGCGCAGGAAACGGTCCACCTGCCGGCCACCGAACGACGCCCGGTCATAACGAATGAAGGGTTGGCTGCCAAGCAGTTCAGCCCAGTCGTCTCCGGGGAGCGCGCTTGGAACGATCAGTCGATACGGCTCCAGCGCCAGGGTCATCCAGCGCAGGTCGCTTTGCAGCGAGAACGGCGGGCGGATGATGGCGGCCATGTCGATTTCGCCGGCATCCACCAGGTTGATCAACTCCATCGACACGCCAGGAAGGACCCGCGTGCGGCACTGCGGACATTGTTGGTGAAACCTGGCGAGCGCGTCTGGCAGGAAGGAGCGCTGCACCGAAGCGATAGCGCCAATGTTCACCAGGACGCTGGGGGCAAGCCCGGCAGGACTCGCGCCAAGATTGTCGTAAAGGCGCAACAATTCTTGGGCTTGCAAGAGTATTTGATGGCCCATCCGATTGAGATGAGCCGAGCGTCCCTTGCGGTCGAAAATCTCGAAGCCAAGCTCGGCCTCCAGGCGCTGGATCTGTGCGCTGACCGCCGCCTGGGTGAGGCCGATTTTATTGCCTGCGGCAGCGAAAGTACCTTCCCGTGCTACGGCGATAAGGGTCTTGAGTTCTTTGATCATTCACAAATATTAATTGTGTTACTGAGAGAAATATATTGTTTTTCTTGTTTTGAGCCCGGCCTTACGATGGCCAGGTCCTTACAGAAAGCAGCAGGAGCCATGATGAGCCTTTCTCCCTTCCACCTCGCAATCCCTGTTTATGACCTTCCAGGCGCTCGAGCCTTTTATGGCGAAGTGTTTGGGTTGCAAGAGGGTCGCTCCAGCGCGCACTGGGTCGACTTCAACTTCTACGGCCATCAGTTGGTTATCCATGAACAGCCGAAGACCGCTTCCCAAGAGAGCGCCCACAGCAATCCGGTCGATGGGCACGACGTGCCGGTGCCTCACTTCGGCATCATTCTGGGTTGGCAGGAGTGGGAAGCGCTGGCCGAGAGGCTGAAATCCTTTGGCACCGAGTTTGTGATCGAACCTTACATACGTTTCAAAGGACAGGTTGGAGAGCAGGCGACAATGTTTCTGTTCGATCCTTGCGGTAATGCGCTGGAATTCAAGGCGTTCAAGGATATGAGCCAGATTTTCGCTAAATAGAAGGAAGGGGCGTGCCGGCAGCTTGATAGTGGCTGGCTTGTGACGCTATTACTTAATGGTCACAAGTTGTCAACGATCTTCAGGATGCGTAAGCTGCCTCCATGAACCAGCCCTCAATACCTTCGCCCAGCACCCGCGGCCCCGCCGATCACGACATTCGAAACCAGATTGTCGCGGCGGCCAACGAGCATTTCAGTCAATACGGCTACGGCAAGACCACGGTGTCCGACCTGGCCAAGGCTATCGGGTTCTCCAAGGCCTACATCTACAAGTTCTTCGACTCCAAGCAGGCGATTGGCGAGGCCATCTGTAGCCAGTGCCTGGCAGAAATCGTCGCGGCGGTGGAGCAGGCCATCAGTGAAGACGGGCTTTCAGCGACGGAGCGTTTTCGCCGCTTGGTCAAGGCGCTGATCACCACAGGCGTTAACCTGTTTTTCAATGATCGCAAGCTCTATGACATTGCAGCGTTTTCCGCGTCTGAGCAATGGCCCAGTTCGCAAGTCTACAACGCTCGGATCAAGAGCTTCGTGTTGCAAATCGTGCGCGAGGGGCGCGAGCTGGGCGAGTTCGAGCGCAAGACGCCCCTGGACGAAACCGTAGACGCGATCCATCTGGCGCTGCGGCCTTTCGTCAATCCGTTGTTGCTGCAGTACAGCCTCGATTACGTCGAGGTTGCCCCCACGCTCACCTGCAACCTAATCTTGCGCAGCCTCATGCCTTGAGCTGTGGCTGAAGATTGCACCCAGGCCATTGCAGGCGCTTTATCCATCCGATTCGCCCCATGCTCCAGCGGCTGATGGTCGCCTTTATTTATCCAGTTTGTGACTATTGACACAAATGGTCACATGAATAAATATGGCGTATCTGCTCTTAGCCTGGGGCGTCGGTATGACGAGCTTTGCCAAACTGCTGCAGCAATTCGATCCAGACGCCCCCTTTGTTTCTCCGCCCAACTGGCAGCAAGGTCGTACCATCTTTGGCGGGCTTTCAGCGGCGCTGTCGCTGCAGGCGGTCTTGCGGGAACGTCCGGCGGACTTCCCTCCGTTCAAGTCCGCCCAGGTGTCATTCATCGCCCCGGTGACACAGGCCCAGACGTTCGATGTAAGCGTGTTGCGCCAAGGACGATCAGTCACCTCGGTATCCGTCGACTGTCTGTCGGGTGATGACCTTGCGTTGCGCACAATCCTGCTGTTCGCCCAGCCCCGGGCGAGCAGGATTACGCATGATTCCTGGGGTCGGCCGTTTGTGGAGGGACCGTCCCACTACGCCACCCTGGCGCTGGACAGCAAGATTGCTCCGGCTTGCGCCTATAACTTCGAGATGCGTCCTGCGGGCGGTTCGTTGCCGGTGTCCGGTGCCGAAAGTCCTGAATTATTGATGTGGGTACGCCACCTGGATGCCCAGGGCGTGGATCCGGCCGTTGCCCTGATTGCACTGGCTGACAGTTTGCCGCCGGCCGCCATGACCTGTTTCACCGAACCCGCGGCTATCAGCTCTGCGTCCTGGATGATTGACCTGCCGCAGCCAGCCGCTGCCGGCGAATGGTTTCTTGTGAGCTCTTTCAGCCAGCAGGCGCTGGAAGGGTACTCGCTACAGGACATGGAAATATGGGACGAAAGCGGCCGTCGTGTGCTTTGGGCGCGCCAGACAGTGGCGATTTTTACCTAATACAAACAACCCAGGCTGCACCCCCCAGAGTTCCAATCCAAGAGTCCCAATAATGAAAAAAATAATATTCAAGGCCCCCGTGGGCCTCGTCGTTGCGCTCGCCACTTCTCATGTGCTTGCAAGCGGTTTTGCCCTGAATGAACAGAGCATCAGCGGGATGGGATCGGGGTTTGCCGGTCGCTCATCCTCGGCCGAGGATGCGAGCACCGTCTTCGGTAACCCCGCGGGCATGTCTCGCCTCAAGTCAGAGCAGGTCAGCCTGGGGGCGGCGACGCTCTTCGCGAAGAACGACATCAGCCAGACCCGCAGTACTTTTGGCGGCCAGGAAGACGGCGACGTCGTGCCCACGACCACTGTGCCCATGGGTTACTACGTCAAGCCCATCGATGAACATTGGGCGTTCGGCGTGGGTTTCTATGTGCCGTTCGGCCTGATTACCGATTACGGCAGCGACTTTGCCGGGCGCTATTACGGCAACAAAAGCGAGGTCACGACGCTCACGTTCCAGCCCACCATCAGCTATGCCTTCAATGACAGGGTTTCGATCGGTTTCGGCCCGACGGTCAACCGTATCAGTGGCGAGATAACCGGCACAGTACCCAACCCACTGAGCCCGGGTCGCAATGATGGAAAACTCAAAAGCAACGGCGACGATACGGCCCTTGGTTTCAATGCCGGTGTCTTGGTGCAGGCGACAGATCGAACCCGTGTGGGATTGACCTACCATTCCAAGGTCAGCTACCACCTGGATGCCAAGACCAAGGTCAGCAACGGCATCTTCAGTGTGATAGGGCTTAGCGGGCGCAGCTATGATGCTTCACTGGATGTGGATACTCCGGAGTCCGTGGACATCTCGCTGACTCACCAGCTCGACAATGACTGGACCTTGTACGCGGGCAGCACCTGGACACGCTGGAGTCGCTTCAAGGAACTGACCATCGAGAACACGGGCTTGCCACCTTTATTGAGCGGCGCGCTGGGTACCATCACAGAAGAGCAGAATTGGCACGATACGTGGGCTCACGCCATTGGCACGTCGTATCAGTTGAACAACCAGTGGGTGCTGCGCGCAGGCTTCTCGGTCGACCAGTCGCCCGCCAACAACACCAACCGTGGGCCACGTATTCCTACCGGCGACCGAAAAATCATCAGCTTCGGCGCCGGCTGGACGCCAGTGGACAACGTCACGATCGATGTCGCTTATTCCTATCTGTGGGAGGAGAGCGTACGGGTCAACGAAACCTCGCCGACCAGAGGTGCCTACAGCTCCAGGTACAGGAACAGCGCGAGCGGCCTGGGTACTTCCGTCAGCTATCGCTTCTGATCGATCACCGCTCTAAAGGTCGGGGGCGCGCGTGCATTGTCCCCCGACCTTCAGAATGCCGTTTCCCAGGGTAAAAGCAGCCTTGCTCAGACGCCCATGATGCGTGCCATGAGGCCTTGATGAAACCAGCGTGGCGTGGCCCAGGTCAGGACGGTGATTGCCTTGTTGCCAAACCCCGGAACGACACTCATGCGTCCGGCTTGCAGCGCCAGGATTCCTGCGCGCACAACAGGCTGGGGTTGCATCATCACCATTTTCAAAGCCGGTGTGAGCTTTTGTCTGGCGCTCTCTGCAAACCCGGTGTCCGACATGCCGGGGCAAAGGGCTGTCACGGCGACGCCTTCGTTTTTGAGTTCGCGGTGCAGGGCTTCGGAGAAACGAAGCACGTAGGCTTTTGCGGCAGAGTAAACGGCGAAGTTCTTTACGCCCTGGAAGGACAGCAGGCTTGCGACCATAAGGATGTGTCCACGTTGGCGGATTCGCATGTCAGTTGCGAAGAGGTGGGTCAGGGCCGTCACACTGGCAATATCCACGGCGATCATCGCCAGCGATTGGTCCAGGGACTGAGTCAGGAAAGGCCCCTGCAAGCCATGGCCGGCATTGTTGATGAGCACATCGATCAGGATATTGCGCTCGCTCAGTCGCGCGTGCAGATCGATGATCGCGGGGATCGAGGACAGGTCGACTTGTTCGACGAGCACATCGATGTGGAACCGCTCGCGCAACTGCGCCGACAGCGCCTCGAGTCTATCCAACCTGCGTGCTACCAGGACGAGCGATTTTCCCTGCGCTGCATATTGCCGGGCAAACTCTTCGCCAAATCCGCTTGAGGCGCCAGTGATGAGCACCCAGGAGCGTTCGTTAGGTTTCATATCGTTGTTCTCTGGTTGTGAGCTGAAGGAGAGAGGGGGCGCAAGTGTCGGGTTATCTGGTCAGCTCAGCGAATTGCCACCGGCTCGGCCTCAGGAGGTTGCCAGCCGCCACCTAGCGCCCTGAATGCTGCAACCGCCGCCCGTGCCGACTCCATGCGCGCTTGCGCCCGCGCATCGGAGACTTGCAGCAGCGTCGCGTCGGCATTCAGAACATCGATCAGGCTGGCTGTGCCTTTCTGATAGGCAATGAATGACGATTGGCGGGCCTGCGTCAGCGAGGTTTCGCCCTGGGTGAGGGTGCTCGCCTGGGATTCTCGATTCACCAGCGCGGAGAAGGCATTCTCGACGTCCTCGGTGGCGCGCAATACGGACTGACGGTAGGCCGCCAGCGCTTCGGCTTCCTGCCCCTTGGCCTGGTCGATTTGCGCATTGATGCGGCCAAAGTCGAAGAGTCTCCAGCGCAGGCCCAGTGCGCCGGCCGCCTGGCTGGCGTCGCCGGTGAACAGGTTGCCGCCGGAAACCGCTGTGGCACTGCCCAGTAACGCACTGAGGGAAAATTTCGGGTAGTACTCAGCGACGGCCTCGCCGATACGCGCATTGGAGGCGGCAAGACGGCGCTCGGCCACGATCAGGTCTGGTCGGCGGCGCAGCAGATCGGCGGGGGTTCCCATGGCTGTTATCTGTGGCGCCAGGGGGATGCTTCGTCCGTTCACCAGTTGCGTGCGATGGGTGCCGGGCGGCGTGCCAAGCATGACATCCAGCGCATTCATGGCGGCATCCAGGCCGGTCTGCAGCACGGGCACCGTCGCCTGGACCTGTGACAGGGCGCCCTCGATCTGGTGAACCTGATAGTTGGCCGCAAGGCCCTTGCTGTAGAGCAGTTGGACTTTCTCCAACAGATCCTGCTGTGTCTTGACTTGTTGATTGGCGATGTCCAGCCGTGCCTGCAGCCCGCGGGCGGTGATGTAGAGATCAGCGGTCTGCGCGGCAACGACCAGTCGTGTGGCCGCGACGCCAGCCTCGGACGCCTGGTATTGGGCTAATGCGGCCTCGCGTCCACGGCGCAGGCCGCCGAAGAGGTCGATTTCCCAGCTGGCACCCACGTTAAGTTCGTAGGCGTTGCCGTACCGATCGTATCCAGGCGTCGAGTTCAGCACTTGGCCAAGGGGTGTTTCCACGGATTGGTATGAGCGCGCGGCCTGGCCGTTGATGTTTCCAGAGGGCAATAACGCGGCATTTGCAGCACCCAGGCCCGCCCGTGCCTGGGTGACGCGGGCCGAAGCCTGGGCCAGGTCCAGGTTCTGCTCAAGCGCCTGGGCAATCAGGTCGCTGAGCACTGGATCAGCAAAGCCTTCCCACCACGCGACGAGGCTGGCCGATGTCGCTGCGGACCTCTGCTCGACAGACGCCTGGCCCAGGTAGCGATGCCCTGGCGCAGCGTCCGGACGCTGGTAGTCCGGACCGACCGTGCAGCCTGTCATCAAGCTGAAGCTCACCAGCAAAGCGGCGGGGTGGAGGGGCGACATTGAGACTCCTGGAGTCATGGATGATTTGTGACCATATTATATTATGGTCACATCCTGTCAATGAACACTCATAGGGCGCAATAGTAAGTATGTCCATTAATCGTTAAGCGCTGCTGCAACTAGCACAGCGGGATGATCTGTGACGATTGACAGAAATAGTCACTGGATTGAGAATGAGGCTCTTGTCCTATCTGCCCAAAAGGGAACCTATGCTCCGGCTTCGACCTGTCACCTTTGCCGCTTGCTTGTTGCCTCTCGTCCTGACGGCGTGTGGCGACTCATCCACCGCTAAAGATCCACGCACGCTTGCGCCCCTGGTGCGGGTTTCTGAAGTCCAGGGTTCGTCTGATCTCTCGCGATCTTTTACCGGCGTCGTGGCGGCTCGGGTCCAGAGTGACCTGGGCTTTCGGGTCGCGGGCAAGGTGCTTGAGCGCCTGGTCGATAGCGGACAGGTCGTCAAACGGGGGCAGCCGTTGATGCGCCTCGACCCCATCGACCTTGGGCTGCAGGCGCGAGCCCAACAAGAGGCAGTCGCTGCCGCTCGGGCCCGGGCCAAGCAGACCGCCGATGACGAGGCACGCTATCGCGACCTGGTCGCCGCAGGCGCTATTTCCGCATCGGGCTATGACCAGATAAAAGCTGCTGCCGATACTGCCAAGGCACAACTCAGCGCTGCGCAAGCGCAGGCTGACGTCGCCCGGAACGCATCGGGTTATGCCGTGCTGCTCGCCGATGCCGACGGTGTTGTGATGGACACGCTGGCCGAGCCCGGGCAAGTCGTCAGCCCCGGGCAAACCGTGGTTCGACTGGCGCGGGCAGGGCAGCGCGAAGCCGTTGTGCAATTGCCCGAGACCTTGCGGCCTGCCGCAGGCGCCACCGCACAGGCGACGCTTTATGGCGTCACCACGGGGGCGGTCACCGCGAAGCTGAGGCTGCTTTCGGATTCGGCTGACCGCGTGACGCGGACCTTCGAGGCGCGGTACGTGCTGGAGGGCGCGCTGGCCAATGCGCCGCTGGGGTCGACCGTCACCCTTCGCATCGCCGAAGACCGCGCGCAACGGCAGGCGCTGCAAGTGCCGATCGCTGCCGTTTTTGACTCGGGCAACGGCACCGGCGTGTGGGTCATAGACGGGGAGCCTGCGAAAGTCACCTGGCGACCTGTGCAGATCCTGAGTTTGAGCGATGACGCTGCACGAGTCGCCGGCAAGCTCAATGTGGGCGAGCGTATTGTCGGGCTCGGCACCCATCTGCTGCGTGAAGGTGAGGAAGTGCGGCTGGCTCAACCGGGTGATGTGAAGGTTGCCGGGGGCCGTCCATGAGCCTCAACCTGTCGGCACTCGCCGTTCGCGAGCGCTCCATTACCGTGTTCCTGATCTTCCTGATTGCCGTCGCAGGCACCTTGGCATTCTTCCAGTTGGGACGTGCCGAGGACCCACCGTTTACGGTCAAGCAGTTGACCGTCATCACGGCATGGCCAGGCGCGACCGCCCAGGAGATGCAGGACCAGGTCGCCGAGCCGCTTGAAAAGCGCCTGCAAGAACTGAAGTGGTACGACCGCACGGACACCTACACCCGTCCCGGCCTGGCCTTCACCATGGTGTCGCTGGTCGATCGCACGCCACCTTCGCAAGTGCAGGAGGAGTTCTATCAGGCGCGTAAAAAGCTCCAGGACGAAGCACTCAAGTTACCGGCGGGCGTGATCGGGCCGATGGTCAATGATGAGTTTTCCGATGTGACGTTCGCGCTGTTCGCCCTGAAAGCCAAAGGCGAGCCACAGCGGTTGCTGGTGCGCGATGCTGAAGCGTTGCGCCAACGCCTGTTGCACGTGGCAGGTGTGAAAAAGGTCAACATCATCGGCGAACAGGCCGAACGCATCTTTGTTTCCTTCTCCCATGACCGGCTGGCCACCTTGGGCGTTTCGCCCCAGGATATTTTCGCCGCGCTGAACAGCCAGAACCTACTCACGCCCGCCGGCTCCATCGAAACCAACGGGCCGCAGGTCTTCCTCCGGGTAGACGGCGCCTTCGATAAGCTGGCAAAAATCCGTGACACGCCCCTGGCGATTCAAGGCCGCACGCTCAAGCTCTCGGACGTCGCGACAGTCGAGCGCGGATATGAAGACCCGGCCACCTTCCTGGTGCGCAATAACGGCGAAGAGGCCTTGTTGCTAGGGGTCATAATGCGCGAGGGCTGGAACGGCCTGGACCTGGGCAAGGCCCTGGACGCGGAGACGGCCAGGATCAATGAAGGCATGCCACTGGGCATGACGTTGACCAAGGTCACCGATCAAGCCGTGAACATTGACTCGGCCGTCGGCGAGTTTATGGTCAAGTTTTTTGTCGCGCTGCTGGTTGTAATGCTCGTTTGCTTTCTCAGCATGGGCTGGCGTGTAGGCGTTGTGGTCGCAGCCGCCGTACCGTTGACACTGGCGATAGTGTTTGTGGTGATGGCGGCCACCGGAAAGAACTTCGACCGGATCACCCTGGGCTCGTTGATCCTGGCGCTTGGGCTGCTGGTGGACGACGCCATCATTGCTATCGAGATGATGGTGGTGAAGATGGAGGAGGGCTACGACCGGATCAAGGCCTCCGCGTATGCCTGGAGCCATACGGCCGCGCCGATGCTGTCCGGCACGCTGGTGACGGCCATCGGATTCATGCCTAACGGCTTCGCCCAGTCGACCGCCGGTGAGTACACCAGCAACATGTTCTGGATCGTCGGCATTGCCCTGATCGCTTCCTGGGTGGTGGCGGTGGCCTTCACCCCATACCTGGGGGTGAAGTTGTTGCCGGACATCAAGCAGGTCGAAGGCGGCCACGCAACCATCTACAACACCCGCCACTACAATCGTTTCCGCCAGGTCCTGACCCGCGTCATCGCACGCAAATGGTGGGTAGCCGGCACCGTGATCGCAACATTCGTCGTGGCGATTCTCGGCATGGGGCTGGTCAAGAAACAGTTCTTCCCGACCTCCGATCGTCCCGAGGTGATGGTCGAGGTGCAGATGCCCTATGGAACCTCCATCGAGCAGACCAGTGCCGCCACCGCCAAGGTCGAGGCCTGGTTGCAAAAACAGGATGAGGCAAAAATCGTCACGGCCTACATCGGCCAAGGCGCGCCACGTTTCTACCTGGCGATGGCGCCGGAACTGCCCGATCCTTCGTTCGCCAAGATCGTGGTATTGACCGACAGCCAGCAAGCGCGCGAGACCCTCAAGTTCCGTCTCCGTGAGGCGGCTGCCCAGGGGCTCGCCCCAGAGGCGCGGATCCGGGTGACGCAATTGGTGTTCGGTCCGTATTCGCCATTTCCGGTTGCCTACCGGGTGATGGGGCCTGATCCGTCGAAATTGCGCGAGATCGCGGGCCAGGTCCAGGATGTCATGCAGGCGAGCCCGCTGATGCGAACCGTCAATACCGACTGGGGGCCGCTGGCGCCGACGTTGCATTTCACCCTGGATCAGGATCGTTTGCAGGCGGTCGGCCTGACGTCAAATGCCGTCGCGCAGCAATTGCAGTTCCTGCTCACGGGGGTGCCGATCACGGCGGTTCGCGAGGACATTCGTTCGGTGCAGGTGGTCGGTCGTGCTGCCGGTGACATTCGCCTCGATCCGGCCAGGATCGAAGGGTTCACCCTGGTGGGCGCGGCGGGCCAGCGCATTCCGCTGTCCCAGGTGGGCGAAGTCGATGTGCGCATGGAGGATCCGATCCTTCGTCGTCGTGATCGCACCCCGACCATTACGGTACGTGGCGACATTGCCGAAGGCTTGCAGCCACCGGACGTCTCGAGCGCGATCATAAAGGCACTGCAGCAGGTCATCGAGACGCTGCCGAGCGGCTACCGGATCGAGCAGGCGGGCGCCATCGAGGAGTCGGGCAAGGCCGGCAAGGCGATCGTGCCGCTGGTGCCGATCATGGTGGCCCTGACGCTGCTGATCATCATCGCGCAGGTGCGTTCGATCTCGGCAATGATCATGGTGTTCCTCACCGCACCGCTGGGCCTGATTGGCGTGGTGCCGACCCTGCTGATTTTCCAGCAGCCGTTCGGGATCAACGCCTTGGTCGGCCTGATCGCACTCTCGGGCATCCTGATGCGCAACACATTGATCCTGATCGGGCAGATCCATCACAACAAACAGGAAGGGCTGGACCCGTTCCACGCGGTCATCGAAGCCACGGTACAACGGGCCCGCCCGGTCCTGCTGACGGCGCTGGCAGCGATCCTGGCCTTCATTCCGCTGACGCATTCGGTGTTCTGGGGGACGCTGGCCTACACACTGATCGGCGGTACGTTCGTTGGCACCATCATGACGCTGGTGTTCCTGCCGGCGATGTATTCCATCTGGTTCAGGATTCGTCCTGACCCTTCAGCGCACGCTCACACAGCTGTGCAGGTTTAAGCAGTGCACTTGTGCTTTTTAGTGAACATCGACTGAGATATGAAGAGGTTTCAATGATGACTTCCCAAGGTCAAAAACGCATCGTCGTCACTGGCGTGGGCATTGTCGGCCCGTTGGGCTGTGGCGTTGAAGAAGTCTGGCAGCGCCTGCTGGCCGGGCGCTCCGGCATTCGCATCCTGTCTGGCGATCTTACCGAGGGAACTGGCGTGGCCGTGGGCGGCCAGGTACCTTCGTTGGAGGAGGACGCCATCGCCGGTTACGACCCGGAACGCATCATCCCGGCCAAGGATCGCAAGAAGATGGATCGCTTCATCGAGTTCGCGCTGGTGGCGGCCGAGGAAGCGTTGCAACAGGCTGGCTGGCAACCGACCGATGCCCACGACCAGGAGCGGACGGCGACCCTCATCGCCTCGGGCGTGGGTGGCTTTGGCGCGATTGCCGGTGCCGTACGCACCACCGATGAGCGTGGCCCGCGCCGATTGTCGCCGTTCACGGCACCGGCTTTTCTCGCCAACATGGCGGCCGGGCACGTATCCATCCGGCACGGTTTCAAAGGACCTCTGGGCGCGCCGGTAACCGCTTGTGCGGCCGGGGTTCAGGCCATTGGCGACGCGGCCAGGCTCATCCGAAGCGGCGAAGCGGATATCGCCATATGCGGCGGTACGGAAGCGGCGATAGATCGCGTGACCCTGGGTTGCTTTGCCGCCGCCCGCGCACTGTCCACCGGTTTTGCCGAGCGCCCGCAAGAGGCCTCGCGGCCCTTTGATCGTGATCGCGACGGCTTTGTCATGGCCGAGGGCGCTGGATTGCTGGTGATCGAGTCGCTGGAGCACGCTCTCGCACGTGGCGCCAAGCCCCTGGCGGAACTGGTGGGTTATGGCACCAGCGCCGATGCCTATCACCTGACGGCGGGGCCGGAAGACGGCAACGGCGCTCGGCGTGCGATGGAACAGGCGCTGCGCCAGGCTTCTGTCAGCCCCTCGGATGTGCAACATATCAATGCTCACGCGACGTCCACCCAGGTCGGCGATAGCGGGGAACTGGCCGCCGTTCGCTCGGTGTTCGGCACGGACTCCGGTGTGGCGATTACCTCTACCAAATCGGCCACAGGGCATCTTCTGGGGGCGGCTGGTGGTATTGAGGCTATTTTTACGGTGTTGGCGCTTCGGGACCAGATTGTCCCGCCTACCCTGAACCTGGTTCATCCTGACGAGGCTGCTGCGGGGCTTGATCTGGTTGGTCTGAAGGCCAGGAAGATGCCGATTACCCATGCGCTTTCCAATGGATTTGGGTTCGGTGGGGTCAATGCCAGCGTGTTGTTTCGTCGTTGGGAGGCGTGAGGGTGGGTAGTTGGGGGGCGGTGTGTGTATCCGTTGCTGCGGTAACGGCCGCTTATGGTTCCGCCCTTACGGCGGGTCACTTTCGAAAAGCCGGAATGCCGGCCCAGGCGAAAGTAACCAAAGCGCTCATGCCTCACCACTCGGCACTTCGCCTAGGCTCGGTGTGCCCGAGATCAACGTCCACGGCGAGGCGGCCTTACAGCCGACCTGGCTCTTGATGTGGACCGCGTTTCTGTAGGAGTCGGCTTGCTCGCGATGAGGCCAGCAAGCCCAATATCCATCTGACTGAACCACCGCATTCGTGAGCAAGTTCGCTCCTACCCCCTAAGACCTACTCATAAAACCTAGGCCAAAAAGGGCGCTTTTCATTTTCAATTTTTCTTTAAGAACCGCTCAAACGTGCCGATACAACGCGGTAGATCCGATTTCGCGGGCGCTCCAGTGGGGGGCCGCCGAAAGATACTCCAGGCGCCCACGCACCTGTGCCCTTGTGATTTTTCAGGTTTGATCAGAATCGGACCTCAGGTAATGATCCATGTCAGCCCATTCCAGAACCGAACTGGAAGGCGCCCTTGCCGTCTGCAAAGGTAGTTTTCTTTCTGTTGGTTTTTTCAGTTTTTTCGTCAACTTGCTGATGCTGGTTCCTTCGTTCTACATGCTGCAGGTGTATGACCGCGCGGTAGGAAGCGCCAGCCTGTCGACGCTGTTGATGCTGACGCTGATCATGTTGCTGTTGATGATCACCATGGGGGGGTTGGAGTGGGTGCGTTCGCGAATCATGGTGCGGATCAGCACTCGCCTGGACACGCTGCTGAGCCAGCGCCTGTTCGACGCCAGTTTCAAGCAGGCGCTCAATACCAGTGGCATGAATGCCACCGCCCAGCCTTTGAGCGATCTGAACGGTTTGCGCCAGTTTCTGACGGGCAATGGCCTGTTTGCGTTTTTCGACGCACCGTGGATCCCGATCTACCTGGCTGTCATGTTTATGTTTCATTCCTGGTACGGCTGGATGGGGATCGTGAGTGCCGTGTTGCTGGGCGCGCTGGCCTTTGCCAACGAAAAGCTCACCCACTCGCCGCTACAGACTGCCAACCGTGAACAGATGGCGGCCACTGCGTTCACCAACAAGAGCTTGCGCAATGCCGAAGTGGTGCAGTCCATGGGCATGCTTGCCAGCCTGCGCCAGCACTGGAGCGGGCGAACCCACAAGGTCCTCGCGCTGCAAAGCCTGGCCAGTGACCGCGCCGCAACCATGACGTCGGTTTCCAGGACATTCCGACAGATCGTTCAATCGCTGGTGCTGGGCCTGGGCGCCTATCTGGCGATCAATCACGAGATTTCGTCCGGGCTGATGATTGCCGGCTCGATTTTGCTAGGGCGCGCGCTGGCGCCCATCGATCAGTTGATCGGCGTATGGAAAGGTTTCCTGGGCGCTCGCTCGCAATATGCCCGACTGCACGAATTGCTGCTCAAGATTGCCGCCGAGCCTGAACGCATGTCGCTACCGGCACCTGAAGGGGCGATTTGCGTCGAGGGCCTTTCGGCCGGGCCCCCGACGCTCGTAAGCCGATTATTCGCGGCGTGGGCTTTCAGGTGGCTGCGGGCGAAGTGGTGGGCATCATTGGTCCCAGTGGTGCTGGAAAGTCGACCCTGGCCAGGGCGCTGCTGGGCGTCTGGCCTAGCCTGGCCGGCACCGTACGCTTGGACGGCGCGGACATCAGCCAATGGCGTCGGGAGGAGCTGGGCCCGTACATCGGCTATCTGCCACAGGACATCGAGTTGTTCGAGGGCACCATCAGCCAGAACATTTCCCGCTTCGGCCCGGTGAACGCACCTGCCGTGGTCGCTGCCGCGCGCATGGCGGGTGTGCATGAGCTGGTGCTGCAACTGAGCGATGGCTACGACACTTTGATCGGCGCCAATGGCGGCGGATTGTCCGGCGGCCAGCGGCAACGTGTCGGCCTGGCGCGCGCCTTGTACGGTGAGCCGCGCCTGGTGGTGCTCGATGAACCAAACTCCAACCTGGATGAGGCCGGCGAAAAAATGCTCGCCGAGGCGCTGCAAAAACTCAAGCAGAGCAGGGCCACGGTGTTTGTCATTACCCATCGACCCGGGGTGCTGGCGCAGGTGGACAAACTGCTGGTGCTCAATCATGGCGAACTAAGTCTGTTCGGGCCGCGGGACCAGGTCCTGGCCCGCTTGCGCGATGCGACACCTGCGGCCCGCCATGCTGCCGCAATTCAACCGTAGGAAGCGGATGAGCGAATTCATGCAAAACAGTCAACACTCATCCACCACGTTGCTTGTCGATGACACGCCGGTAAGGCGCGTCGGCTACCTCATGCTGCTGGTCACCTTTGGCCTGTTCGGTGGCTGGGCTGCGTTGGCCCCGCTCGAGAGTTCGGCACTCGCGCCGGGCGTGGTCACGGTCAAAAGCTACCGCAAGACGGTGCAGCACCTTGAAGGCGGCATCGTGCGCGAACTGCGCGTGCATGACGGTGATCGGGTGAAAGCCGGCGATGTTTTGCTGGTGCTGGACAACACCCAGGCCCGTTCGGAAATGGAAGCCATGCGCAGCCAGTTGATCGCCACGCTCGAACTGCAAGCCCGGTTGGAGGCTGAACGTGACGCACTGCCCGAGCCTCTGGCGGTGCCTGCCCTGGATCCCGCGGACCCGCGAGTACAAGAGGCCCGCGACAGTGAAGCCCGGATCTTCCAGGCCCGACGGACCTCGCTGCTGGGCGAAATCGGCTTGCAAGAGAAGACCATCGGACAAATCGAAGAACAGATTCGCGGATTCAAGGCCATCATCGCCAGCAAGCAGGCGCTGGCGGCTTCCTATCAAGAAGAAATAGTCGATTTGCGGGCACTGCTTGCCGAAGGCTACGTGGACAAACAGCGACTGCGCGAGCAGGAGCGCAGCCTCTCTCGCCTGCAAACCGAAATAGCTGAAAGCCAGTCCGAGATTGCGCAAGCGCATGTCCATATCGACGAGGCGAGATTGAAGATACTGCAGTTGAAAAAGACCTTCGCCAGCGAAGTCGCCGGCCTGTTGGGCGATGCACGGACCAAGGTGTACGAACTGCGCGAGCGACTGGCTACCCTGCAGGACCGCGATCAACGGACCGATATCCTCGCGCCCGAGTCCGGAATGGTCATGGGCATGACGGTCCATACCCTCGGCGCCGTGGTCAGCCCAGGCACTGCGCTGTTGGACATCGTTCCGGCGAACGAGGAACTGATCGTCGAGGCGCAAGTGTCGCCGATGGACATCGACCGCATCGCATTGGGCAAGCTGGCGGACATTCGCTTCAGCGCGTTCAAGAGCAGCACCACGCCCGTCATCGAAGGGCGGTTGCTGCAGATTTCCGCCGACCGCCTGATCAACAAGGACACCGGCACGGCCTATTACCTGGCCCGCGTGGCGCTGACGGACAAAGGGCGTCAGACACTGGGCAACCTGACCCTGGTGCCGGGAATGCCGGTCGAAGTGCTGGTCAATACGGGCGCGCGAACGCTGTTGCAATACTTGATACAGCCGGCGAGCAATGTGTTCGCCCGTTCGTTGATCGAGGACTGAGATGAAGTTCCTGATCACGCTGTGCCTGACCCTCATGCCGCTGGGAGCGCTCGCTGACGATACTTATGTCGACCTGTGGCAATTGCACCAGGAAGCGCAGGGCGCTGATCCGCGTGTCCTGCGGGCACAAGCCCTGGTTCGAAGCGGCGAGGGCAAGGAGCGCGCGGCCTTTGGTCAATTATTGCCACAGCTCAACGCCAGCGGCAGCGTCAACCGCAGCCGGCGCGACGACGAACTGAACCGTATCCAGTACAACGGCAAACGCATGGCAGTGGTGCTCAATCAGGTGATCTACGATCCGCAGGTCTGGCGCAGTTACCAGAAGTACATTGAGTTGGCCCGGCAGAGTGGCTACGAGTCGGCCGATACGCAGGTGCAGGCCAGCATTGATTTATCCGAGCGTTACTTCGCTGTTCTTGCGGCCGAGGACGAGCTGTCGCTGGTGCGCAGCGAGCTGGAGGCGACCGAACGTAACCTCAAGCGAGTCAAGGCCTTGTACGCGCGGCAGATGGCGATGGTGACCGACACACTCGACCTTGAGGCGCGAGTGGATGCGCTCAAGGCTGACGAGATCGAAGCCAGCAACAAAGTCCTGGTCAGTCGTGAAGCCATTTCCGAACTGGTGGGGCGCGATGTCAGCGAGCGGTTCAAGCGCATCGGCGACAATCCAGCCTTCAGCCTGCCGGCCCAGGCGCAAGATTACTGGGTGCAGACGGCGCTCGACAGCAACCCGGCACTGCACGCCCGCGAGCACAGTGTCCGCGCCGCCGAGGCGGCTATCGATGAAAACAAGGCGGGTCATCTTCCTCGGCTGGGCCTGAACCTGACGGCGCAACGCAGTGATATTGGCTATGAAGGCGCCGTGACGCCTCGCTCGGACAACCTCGTCGCATCCCTGGACTTGCAGATGCCGCTCTACAGCGGGGGCTCCACCCGCGCACGGGTATCGAGCTCCGAAAGTGACAAGGAAGCCGCCCAGCAAGAGCTGGAAGCCTTGCGTCGCCAGGTCATCAAGGAAACCCGCACCGCTTATCTCGGCATGACGGCCGAACTCAGCCGGATCAAGGCAACACGGCGTGCGCTGGAATCGGCTGAAAAGTCTCGGGTAGCCACGGAAAAAGCCTTCGGCTACGGCGTAAAGAATGCAGTCGATGTGCTGGACAGTATCAAGGATGAGTTTCGTGCACGGCGTGATTTCTATCAGTCCCAATACACGTTCGTGACCAGCTTGCTGGTGCTGCATCGCTGGAGCGGAAGATTGGGAGATGGGGATATTCGCCAGGCCAATGAATGGCTGGTTGCACCATAATTAGTGGATTCAAGGCATGGAATAGTGGCTAAGTGATATCGCTTTCACTGTTTCTGATGCAAAATAACCCCTTTGTAGCGGCCGCATTTCGGAAGGCCGCAGATCGTTCACAGGAAGCTTCGCATGCCTACTCCAGTTGGTTATTCATTTTCTTCGTCGGCAACACTGACCGGCAATGCGCAAGTCGACAGCTTGCTGGTCGGTACCTATTGGATGGGCAACACCTGGAGCACTGGTACGTTCACCACGCCGCTGACGTACAGTTTCATGACTGAGACTTCGCGTTTTGCCAGCATCTACAGCAGTGAAAATGAGTATGAGGCCGGCTACGTCCTGACGTCAGCCCAGCAAAGTGGCATTACCAGTGCGCTCAGCATGTGGAGCTCGGTTGCCAATATCAAATTCACCCAGGTCAGCGAGTCCACCACCACCGTAGGCGACCTGCGATTCGGCGGTTATCTGAATATGGATAGTGACACCGCAGCCTGGGGCTATTTTCCCGCAGATACGCCCAGCGGCGGTGATGTCTGGCTCGGGCCAGTGACGAACAACCCGACCCCTGACAAGGGCACATACGACTACCTGGTTTTTATGCATGAGATCGGCCATGCACTTGGCCTCAAGCACCCGTTCTCCCAAAGCCTGTCAAACGCCACAGTGCTTGCAAGTCAGTTCGATGATGTCAGCAATACGATCATGAGTTACAACACCTCGTATTCTTATGAACCGACCACCCCCATGCTGCTGGACATTGCCGCCATCCAGAGTCTCTATGGGGCCAATACTCAATGGCAGACCGGTAATAACACGTATAGCTGGGGGGCCAGCCAATCGGTTTTCGAGACAATTTGGGACGCCGGCGGCACTGACACGATCGATGCGAGCAATCAGAGCGCGGCTGTGCGCATCAATTTGAATGAAGGCCAGTTCAGCAAAATTGGCCAGGCGTTCATGGACCTCAGCACCCAGACGGCCTTCAATGAAGGGCTGGCGATCGCGTACGGTGCTAAAATCGAGAACGCCGTCGGCTCAGCCAATGACGACACCCTGATTGGCAATGCGCTGGAGAATGTCCTGAATGGCCTGGCTGGCAAGGATGTCATGACCGGTGGGGCCGGCAACGACATCTACGTGGTTGATAACATTGCGGACATCGCCAGTGAAACCAGCACCCTGGCCAGCGAAATCGACACCGTGCTCTCCTCGGTGAGCTGGAGTCTGGGGGCTAACCTGGAAAACCTCACGCTGACCGGCAGTGCCCAGGACGCTGGCGGCAATTACCTGAACAACGTGCTGACCGGCAACGCCAGCAACAACGTGCTGGACGGCGGCAGCGGCATCGACACGCTGATCGGTGGCACTGGCAACGACATCTACGTGGTCGACAACCTCAAGGACATCATCAGCGAAACCAGCAGTCTGGCGGGTGAGGTCGATACCATAATCACCTCGGTAAGCTGGAGCCTGGGGGCTAACCTGGAAAACCTCACGCTGACCGGCAGTGCCCAGGACGCTGGCGGCAATTACCTGAACAACGTGCTGACCGGCAACGCCAGCAACAACGTGCTGGACGGCGGCAGCGGCATCGACACGCTGATCGGTGGCACTGGCAACGACATCTACGTGGTCGACAACCTCAAGGACATCATCAGCGAAACCAGCAGTCTGGCGGGTGAGGTCGATACCATCATCTCCTCGGTAAGCTGGAGCCTGGGGGCCAACCTTGAAAACCTCACGCTGACCGGCAGTGCCCAAGACGCCGGCGGCAATTACCTGAACAATGTGCTGACCGGCAACGCCGGCAACAACGTGCTGGATGGCGGCAGTGGCAACGACACGCTGATTGGTGGCACTGGCAACGACATCTATGTGGTCGACAACCTCAACGACGTTATCCGCGAAACCAGCACGTCGGCGAGCGAGCTCGACACCGTAATCTCCTCGATAAGCTGGAGCCTTGGGGCCAATCTGGAAAACCTCACGCTGGCCGGCAGTGCCCAGGTCGATGGCGGCGGCAACTTCCTGAACAACGTGATGACCGGCAACGCCGGCAATAATGTGCTGGCCGGTGGAGCGGGAAACGATAGGCTCGACGGTGGTGCTGGCAACGATATCCTGGTTGGAGGCACAGGCACTGATATGCTCATTGGTGGCACCGGTGCCGACCGATTCGTCTTCAGTGCATTGAACGAACTGGGCAAAGGCGGTACCGGCGACACCATTTTCGACTTCAGCAGCCTCCAGGGCGATAAAATTGACCTATCGAGACTGGATGCCAATTTCCAGACCTCGTTGATCGACAAGTTCAGCTTCATCAATTCGGATGATTTCACGAGCGCCGGACAGCTGCGTTTTGTCGACCATGTTCTTTATGGCAATGTCAACGGCGACCTTGGGGCGGATTTTGAAATCCAATTGGTGGGTGTCAATACACTCAGCGCCAATGATCTAGTCGCTTGATAGAATGGTTCTGGCTCCCGGCTGGACCGGAGTAATGCCGCTCACTCAAGAAAATGGTAAGCCTGTGGCGAGGGCGCGAGTAAGCGCCCTCGCCACAGGTTCGTCGACTCCTTATTAATTCGTTGATTTCATGCGCACTGATCCATTCAAGCGCTGGAGCAACGCTGCTGTCGACATTATTGATGTCGATCAGCATCAAAATAATTGACCGCTACGATTATGATCATCATCATAAGGCTGCCAGTCGATGATCCAGGACCACAGTTGCGATCTCTGACCGGATAACGTCGATAACCGGAAGGACATTCATGATGATCAACAAACGCGTAGCGTTAGTGACCGGCGCTTCATCCGGTATCGGGGAAGCCATTGCACACAAGCTCGTGGCCGCAGGCTACAGCGTCTACGGCACCAGCCGACGAGGCGGGCAGGCGGGGCAGCAAGGGTTTCCGCTGTTGGTGCTCGATGTCACTGACGATGCCAGCGTCGAAGCGGTCATCCAGGAACTGCTGACGTTGGAGGGGCGGATTGATCTGCTGGTCAATAATGCCGGCTTCGGCATCGCGCCCGCCGCAGCGGAGGAGAGTTCTGTCGAGCAGGCCAAGGCCCTTTTCGATACCAACTTCCTAGGCATCGTACGCACGACGCGCGCGGTGGTGCCGCACATGCGCCGCCAGGGTGCTGGCCGCATCATCAACATCGGCTCAATCCTCGGCATCGTGCCTGTTCCTTACGCGGCCCTCTATTCAGCCAGCAAGCATGCGGTGGAAGGTTATTCGCAAGCCCTGGATCACGAATTGCGTACCCACGGCATCAGGGTCACGGTCGTCGAGCCCGGCTATACCAAGACTCAATTCGAGAGCAACAACCTCCAACCCGATGCCAAGCTCGACGTGTATGAAGACATTCGGATAAAAGTGACGAAAGTGGTGAACCAGGCCATGGCGACCGCCGACGGCCCCGACGTGGTGGCTGAAGTGGTACTCCAGGTCGCGCGTGCCGAGCGTCCGAAGTTGCGCTATACCGCTGGCAAAGCGGCCGGCCAGTTGCAGTTCATGCGCAGCTTTGCTCCGGCGCGCTTGCTGGACACGGGCATCCGCAGGGCGCTGCAACTCGAAACCAAACGGCCTTCTCAGGCACACTGACTCGGCCTGGCCATACCCGTTGCCGTGTCTGTTGCATCTGCAGGGCAGCGATGACGATCCGTTTGAACGAACAGGACAAGAACAATGACATTCAAGGCGCTGCTCACGACCAAAACCGGCGAAGCGATTTCGACCCATCTGGTCGACTTCAAGGAAGAGGACCTGATGCCCGGTGACGTTACCGTCGCGATCGAGTTCTCGACCGTGAACTACAAGGACGCCATGGCCCTCAGTGGCCGTTCACCTGTCATTCGCCAGTTTCCGCTGATTCCGGGCATCGACTTCGCCGGTATCGTCGAGACGTCCAGTCACCCGGGGTTCGAGGCCGGCGAGCGTGTGCTGGTCAACGGCTGGGGGCTGAGCCAGACCCACCACGGTGGCTTTGCGCAGAAGGCGCGGGTGAGCGGTGACTGGCTGGTAAAGATCCCGGAAGTATTCTCGACCCAGGCGGCCATGGCCATCGGCACCGCAGGCTACACGGCGATGCTCAGTGTCCTGGCATTGGAGCATGGCGGGCTGACCCCGGATCGAGGCGATATCCTGGTCACCGGTGCCAGCGGCGGCGCCGGCTCGGTGGCCATCGCACTGCTGTCGGGCCTGGGCTATCGAGTGATCGCCTCGACCGGACGGCAAGAGGAGGGCGACTACCTGCGCGACCTTGGGGCGACGCAGGTCATCGACCGCAACACCTTGTCGCAGCCGGGCGCACCGATTGGCAAGGAACGCTGGGCTGGCGTCATTGATTCGGTGGGCAGCCACACCCTGGCCAATGCCTTGGCTCAAACCCAATATCGCGGCGTTGTCGCTGCCTTCGGCCTGGCCCAGGGCGCGGATCTGCCTGGCTCGGTGCTGCCTTTCATCTTGCGTAACGTAACCCTGGCCGGTATCGATTCGGTCAATGCTCCGCAAGCGGTGCGCCTGCAGGCATGGTCGCGACTCGCCCAGGACCTTGATTTGAGCAAGCTGACCCGCACCACCCAGATGGTTGGCCTGGCAGAGGTGCCGACCGTTGCCGCTCGGGTACTGGAGGGCAAGGTGCGCGGACGCACTGTCGTGGACGTGAATGCATGAGCAACGCTTCTCGCGCGTTCCGCTACCTGGCGAGCTGCCCTGGCGCTGGCATTTTTGTTCGCCGTAAGCGGTGAGGGCAGGGCAAAGGCTCACTGGTAAACATCTGCGGATGAAAACGCTATGAGCCTTGGCGTCGGGTCACTTCATGTCCCTGGCCTGCACCCACAGCACCGCGTCTTGCGACAGGGGTTTGCCCTTGTAGGTTTTCGTCGCACCGATGTCGAGCGCGGCGATGCCCCACCAGCCGGCCCGGGGCAGGCCGATGGTCACGATACCTTGGGCGTCCGCGTAGGTGTTCTGGGCTTTGAATGACGCTTGGGGGGCTGTGACATAGTCTTGCTGGCCGAAGGCGTTTTTCTCGAGATCAACGGAATGGTTGACGTATTCGATTTCGACTTCGGCGAACGGAACAGGCTTGCCATCGGCCAGCACCACGGCGCGGAACACGCCGCCGGTCCAGTTTGCATAAGGCTTGTTCAATGGCTGGATTTCCACCGGCAACCCTTGTGGTTCTGCCCAGTTACTGGGGACTCCACCGACGTTCACGATGAGCTTGGCGAACTGTTGGATATAGACATCTTCCTCGGTCTCCAGGTAGGGCTCGGGTTCGAGGACGAAGATGTGGTCGCCCAGTGAGCGCACCAGCTCTCGTGGAATCGAGGCACGATAGGCTGTCGTTCGGTTGTCGCGACTTTGCCACTCGACGGGGCGCAAGTATTTGCGCAGATCGACTTTTTCCCCGCCATGGGAGCTGCTGTGGCTGAAGGCGCGAGGTTCATTCATGGCCATGGTGGGGCCGCCGGAGAAGGGGTGGGTAAACACCAGGGCGAACTCGAGTTTTTCTGCGCGCTGCAGCGCCGTTTCCTCGAGGTAAAGCATCTGGAAATGGGCCTGTGCCGCGCCGGTCAAGCCAGTGAGTGTCGTAGCGGCAAGGGCCTGGAGCAGTTTTCGTTTGAACGTCATAGTCGCTTTCACCTTGAAATGTCGGAAGACTGAATCGTGATTTCATGGCCGGCGCCACCGAGGAACACCACGGAGTAGTTTCCGGCGGGGGGCTGGAACATGTAGGTGTTGTCCTTGCCAACCTCGCCTTCGAGCAACACCTTGTTGCTCGGGTCCTGGACATGGATTTTTCTGCCGGTGGCCGAGCTGCCATCGGTGAAGCCCGCCTCGCACTTCACCTGGTTATCGCCCTCGATGTAGCAATCGAAGACCGGGCCATGGGCGAAGGTTGCCTGGCAGAACACCAGAGCGCCTGCCATCGCTAGCCGCAATGCTGAACCTATGAATTTCATAACGTCTCGCCGCCAAGATCGGTCATTGGGGAGGCGACTGACCATCGCCCCTCGTGTTGTTGTTGCCAGTCGTAGCAAAGGCCGCCAGCAGGGCCTCCAGGTTCGAACCCAGGAGTGCTTCGTATCCGTTGGCCTTGTCGGCGAGCATTCCCGGGTTGCCCGTATCGAGTATCAGCAGCCGTGCGCCGCCGTCCTCGATGGCCTTGGCGATTCTGGCGTCCGGTGCCCACTTGTGGACCACCACGCGGATGTCACGCTCGCGCAGGTATTGGGTCAGCGCAGCGCAGTCAGCGTCGCTCCAGTCGATGTCCTGTTGGACGAACCAGCCGTCGACAAAGACGCCGAACTCGCCGAACAGGTAGATGAACTCATTGGCCAGCGACAGCACGCGCAGGTCCGGCACTGCCGTCAGCCGGGCACCGTAGTCGGCCTTGAGCCGGCGCAAGCGGCCTTCGAGTGCGGCGAGGTTGCGCTCTATCCGTGGCGCATCGGTGGGGGCCAGGCGTGCCAGGTCGGCAGCGATCAGCGCCGACATGCGCATGGCGTTGACGGGGCCGAGCCAGGCGTACGGGGATTGCCCCTCATCGGCATCGCTCGCGGCGGCCCAGGGAACGTCGTTCGATGGCGCGCGGGTCGCGGCCACGCCGGGCTTGATGGTGTCCCATGAGCGCGAGGCATCGATCTCGACGATCCGCAGATTTTGCCGGCGTGCCGCCGCATACAGCGGATCCGCGCGCCAGAGACTGCTGAGGGTGACCACGGCTTCGGCCTGCTGGAATACCGCGGCGTCCAGGCGCGACAGCGCGTTGGCCTGGCTTTCCATGGGCACGGCCGCGTCCGCCGGAACACGGACGACCTCAACGGTCGTGCCGTCGCTGAGTGCCGAGGTGAGCGCATACACGGCAGGCAGTGCGACAAGCACCTGTTGCCGGCTAGTGTCGGCAAGGGCCGAAAGCGGGCTGCCCAACAGCAGTGCCAGCATCGTCAGCCAGGACCTGTAGAGCCATTGCCTGTTCATACGCTGGCTCCCCTGAACCGGGACGCGGTAGCGCGCATGACGGTGGTGGCGATGAACACCAGGGCGGCGACTATCACGATTGCGCCGCCCGTTGGCACGGGAATGTGAAACTGCATCGGCGCCAGGATGCCCACCACACAGGAAAAGGTCGCGATCAGGATGGCGCGCGCCACCAGCCCCGGGAGTGAACGACTGATGTTGCGTGCTGCCGCTGCCGGTATGAGCAGAAGGGCTTCGACGAGCACGGCGCCGATGATTTTCAGGCAGGCGACCGTCACCAGGGTGACCAGCACCACGAACAGGTACTCGACGCTTCGCACCCGCACGCCGCGGGCATGTGCCAGGCTCGGATTGAGGCTGGCCAACAGCATGCCGTTGTACAGCGGCAGTCCGAGCAGCGCACATATCGCCGTGACGCCAAGCAGCACATTCATGTCGGTGTGGTCCACCGCCAGGATGGAGCCGAACAACACGCTTTCCATCACGTGGGTGTTGATCTTCGCCGACACGAACAGCAACAGCGAGGCACCGACCGCCAGTGAGATGGACAGGAACACGCCGATCAGCGTGTCATTGGCCAGCGTGGTGCGGTGCTGCGTGTACTTCAGTGTCAGCGCGAACAACAAGCAAAAGCCGAACATCGAGAAGTAGGGGGACGTGTAGGATTCGCCGATCAGCACGCCAATGGCAACGCCGGTCATCGCCGCATTGCCGACGGACTGACTGAAGAACGCCATGCGCTTGATCATCACCATCGAGCCCAGCACGCCCAGCAGCGGTCCGATGAGCACCGCGCAGAGCAGCGCATTGATCACGAATTCGTACTCGAACGGCTGCGGCAGGATGCCACTCGCGGCGAGCGCCTGCAGGTGGTTGCGAATGAAATCGTACAGGGCGCTCATTGGGCCCCCTCCAGCGAGTAGGTGACTTGGTCGGGGGCGCCATGGAACAGCACTCTGCGATTGATAACCGTCACCGATTGGGCGATGCGCCTGACCTGTTCCAGGTCATGGTTGATCCACAGGATGGTGACGCCACGGCCGTGTAACTCGGCCACCAGCGCCTCCACCAGGCGCACACCCGATTCGTCGATGCCGGCGGTTGGTTCGTCGAGGATCAACAGCCAGGGCGCCGGACTGATCGCCTGGGCCAGCAGCACTCGCTGGCGCTGGCCACCGGACAGGCTGCCAAAGGATTTGGCGCCCATTCCGGCCACGCCGGTACGCGACAGGGCCTCGGCATTGGCCGCCTTGGCGGATCGGTTGGAGCCCAGGAAGGCTGGCCGGCGTTGACCGAGAAGGGCCATGAGATCGTTGACCGTCATCGGCACGTTGCGGTCGAAGTCCGGCAATTGCGGGACATAGCCCACGGGGGTGGTGACCTCGCCCTCGAAGCGGACCGTTCCCGAATGCGGCATCTGGCCCAGCAGTGCGCGTACCAGGGAAGTCTTGCCGCCACCGTTCGGACCGACCAGGCAGTGCAGCGCACCGGCTTCCACCCGAAAACTGACGTCTTCAAGCACTTGCGTGCCTCCCAGTCGCAGGGAAACGTTATCGAACACTATGGCGGGACCGCGCATCGCTTGTCTCTCCTTCATCGCTGCATGAACTCAACGGCTTCGGCCAAGGTCTCGAGGTTTTCGCGCATCGCCACCTCGAATTCGTCCGCGCTGTAGGTATCGCCGGTGATGTGAGACAGCGAGAAGACCTTCACGCCGGTGGCGGCTTCGATAGGCTTGGCGAGATCGAGGGAGAAATTTTTCTCGGCGAACAACACCCTTACATTGGCCTTCTTGATGGCGTCGATGGTGTTGGCCAACTGGCGCGCGGTCGGCGCGACGCCATGACGGGGCTCGATCACCGCGCTCACGAACAGGCCGAACTCCTGCATCATGTAGTCGTAGCCGGCATGGGTGGTCGCGCAGCGGAACGAAGACAAATCCAGCGCGGCGAAGCGGGTCATGAAGCCGGCTCTTAGCGCCCGGATGCGCGCGGCATAGGCCAGGGCGTTTTGTCGATACGCCGCAGCGTTGCCCGGGTCCAGCTCCCCCAACCGGCGAGTGATCTCGAAGACCTGTTGTATCGCGGCCGTGGTGGAAACGAAGGTATGCGGATTGACCACCTTGGCGCCGTCCTGGTCGCCGCCGATGGGAATGAGGGCCACCGAGGCATTGGCCTGGATGATCGGCAGTGTCGCCCCGCGGCCGGCGGCCTTGATGATCTGGAAGGCCCATTCGTCGTGGCCGATGCCGTTGACGACCAGGGCATCGAGGGTCATCGCGCGGGTAATGTCGTCGGGCTGCGGCTGATAGTTATGCGGGTTCGCCTGTGCCGGAATGAGCGCAACGACCTCGGCCCGATCGCCGACGATATTCGCCACGAAGCTGTAGTACGGGTGCAGGGTGACGCCGATCTTGAGCTTCTTGCCCAAGGGCGCAGTCGGGCCAGCGAGTGCGATGGCGGGTATCAGCACCAGCAGCGCAAGGCAACGACGCCACAGTGCGCGGTGTCTGGTAGAAACGGTCATGGCTGGTTTCCTTTTACACGTTCGACTTCGCTGGCACCGTTGTAAGGGATGACTTGGCGCCAACCGCTACCGACCAGCGATTCAGGCTTGACGATGCCGGGGTAGGGCGCGTTCGGGTCGCGATGGACCCAGATCGTTGCCTGGTTGGCCCACATGACGCCGGCATGGGCGTGCCCAATGACGAGCAGATAGGCGCTCTGGCCGGGCGCGTGACCGCCGGAGCCGTAGTAGACCGTGGCGCCCTGGCCCTGGGTGGCTTGCGATACGTCGCTGGGGCTAGGGGCTTGCGGGGTGTCGGCGTCGTCGTGATCATCGACGGAACCGGCATGGGGTAGGTGCGTGCCAGGCAAAATCAACTGCCAGTGCACCTCGCCATTGGTTTTCCAGAAGGCGTCTCGATAGAACGGCGGCAGCAAGATCTTCTGAGCCTGCTCCAGCGTGATCCAACCGCCGGTGTCGTTGTTGTTCCAGATGATTTCTTCACCGGCGGGCAGCAGGGCGCTGTGGATGGCCTGGTCGACCGCACCCAGGCCATCGAAGGAGCGCACCTGCCAACTCAAGGGTGTCGGTGGGCCGGCGTGCTGTGGGCGCAACAGCACATAGCCTGTCACGCTGGCAATGATTACCAGGGCCGCAAGCAACAGGGCCAGCGATTCCCAGCGGCTGGAAGCCGGGCGCACGACCTGGATCGCGCCGTTGGCGTCATCGCCGGGGCAGGTGTGCGACAGGCGAGCCATCAGACGAACCCGATCCAGCGGCCAAGGCAGATCACGCTCACCCACAGCGTCAACGAGCTGAACCCAGCGATACGGGCCTGGTTGGGAGGCGGCAGGGTCGTGTCCCATTCGTCGATCCGGCGATAGGCGCCCAGGTGGAATATCCCCATGTTCACGCCCGCCAGCAGCAACAGGCCCATCTTCCACCAGAAAACGCTGTTCTGCGCATAGGTGGTGGCATTGGAGGTGAACATGAGCAGGCCGGTGACCACGCAGGCTGCGAAAGCGACCCAGGTGAATGGCAGCAGTTCCTGGATCAGCCGTAGCGCGCTTCGCCGATGGGAGGCAACGCCAAGCAAGCGCAAGTCGACGACGGTGATGGTCCCGAACACAAGGGCGATGCCGATCACATGCACCGACTCCAGGTTTGGAAAAAACGAGCCCGACTCTCTGATGTAGGCGGCGACAGAGGTGTCTTCGAGGGCTTGCAGTATCGATTGGATGTCCATGGCGAATACCTGAGAAAAACGTTCATTGAAAACGCTGGGATCAGTAGGCAATCCAGCGACCGCAGAAGATCACGCCGCACCACAGGGCGATCGATAGCCAGGCCAGTGCCTTGATGGCAGGCTTCTCGTCATCGCCTTGCGCCTGAGCGGCGGGGCGCAGCAATGGACGCCGGATTGACCAGGCCAGCGTGAACACGGCGAGGACCAGGAACATCTTCAGCCAGAACGTCGTGTTGACCAGTACACGGTCTGGCTCGCCAATGATCATGACCAGCCCGGTGAGGAGCAGGACGATGAGCGCGGCGCGCATCCACGGGAAATAACGGCGCACGACACCAGCCATGGGCTCGTCGGTGGCAAACACGCCGGCCAGGCGCAGATCAGAGATCACGGCGGCGCCGAAGATCACCGCGATGGCGACGATATGAACGCTCTGGATGGTCGGCACGACCCAGGACAGGTCCCTGATGGCGGTGCTCAACGGTGATGCATAGATCCAGGCGATGATGAGTTCTGATGACATTTGCTTTGCTTCCGCATGGGGTTAGAAGTCTTGGGGTCTTGCGATCGGACGCAGGCCCGTTGCGTCTTCCGGAAGGAGGTAGCCTTGCTTGATCGAGAGGCGCTTGGCGTCCTCGAATGCCTGTTCGTAGTGACTGAAGCTGCCGTAGCGCTGGCGCAGCACGTCCTTGGAATAGGGCTCCTTGGTGTCATAGATCAGGCCGCAGCCGGTCTCCTGGTCCGTGAGGTAGGCCGCGCTGGGCACCTGGATCCACGGCGGACGCACGCCCCCTTGCAGGTTGCCGCTGGCGGGGTCGCGCACGGCGGCCTTGCCCTCGCGCACGACCCGCGGCGACTTCGGCATGGCCTTGCCTTCGCGCACCCATTGGTCCATGCCGTCCAGGAGCGCCGAGACGACCAGTTCCGCCGGCTCGTCGTACAGCGTCCGGCACCGTGGGTCGTCGCCCTTGCCGACGTCGGCGGCAAACAGTTCGGTATGTTCCGTACCGAGGTCGGCCAGCCGCAGGTGCGGCATGCCAGTCACTTCGTAGTAGCGAAGCTGCGGGCTGTCGCTGTCTGGCGGCAAGTCGATGCCTTCGATCACGTCGTGCATCAGTTCGGATTGGCTGTAGACGGTCACGAACGGCACGCCGTCGGGCATCTTCCGGGGTAGTCGAATGACGTCGCCACCCACCTCGCCATAGGCCATGCGCCCGGTCATGTAGGCATCGATCAGCGGCCTTTCGTCGGGCATGCGCCATTGCTGGTGGCGGCCCTGGTCGAGGTAGTCCATCCAGGCTTGTGCGGTCACGGCCCAGCTATTGACGTACACGCGCTGCACGTCGAGGCCTGCCAGCGGTCCTTGTGCCGCATTGGTTTTGAGCAGCAACGCCAGCTGCGCCGCGATCCCCTGTGACTGTGGAACGAATGGATCGGGGCCTTCACCGCGGGTAAAGCGCTCTGGATCGTAATAGGTGCCCAGCGGCGCATAGCGCGCATAGTCGAAGCGGCGCATGAACTCGAAGTTGACGATCCGTCCGTACTGGCCGATCTGCTCGGCCTCGGCGGCCGGGGTTTCCGAGATGAACTTGGGATCGACGGCCGGCTTGTTCATGTTCAGCGTGTAGCCGACGTATGCGTAGCCACGCCGTAGCAAGTAATCACGGGACAGGATCCATCCAGCGGCGCGCTCGCCAAACCAACTGAACGGCTCGATCACCACCGTGCCGTTGAAGTGCGCCGGGTCCGCCGGTTTACGTACCAGGATGCGCGTGGTGTAAGGCGCCTCGAAGAGAGTCTTGCCCGCGGCGGTAATGGCCGGGGCGACACCTTGCAGGTAAAACTCCTCTTCGATGTAGCCGTACTTGTCGAGGTCGCTGTGTTCGGTGCCCGGACGTTTAGCCGATGACAGCGGTGCCACGCTGGAGGGCGGCACGGCGATGGCCGTGGGCATGCGGGGCACCACGGCGAACGTGTTCGCGGTGAGAATCAGCGACAGCAGGGCCCCTTGCAGCGTCGGCCGCAGGAGGTTGAGGGGCATCGGTCGTTCCATCCGGTCACCTCCAAGGGGGCGTCGATAGGGGCTTCACTCACGGCTGAGGGACGCCTTGCCTTCGCTGTCGATGACAATCTGGTTGTTCTCGCAGACATACTCTTGAATGGCGTAGTTGGAGCGCTTGTAGTCGAACGTGAACCGATACGGGGTGTTGAGCACCTGCGGGTCCTCGATCACCACCTGGTTTTCCAAGTGATCCGGCCCGCGTAGCCTGATGCGTTCAGTGATCTTCATCTCCTCACTGTGGGGAACGTCATAGAACGTCACGTCCGTTCGCACGCGTTGTGTCTCTACCACGAGCGTGTCGCCTTCCCAGTGGCCGCGCGAATGACCCTGGTACTTGGGGTCGAGCTTCTCCTTGGGCGGCAATGCCTGGTTCAGGAGAATCCGGCGCACCTGCTGGAGGTACTCGCCGAGGACAATCACTTGTTTGTCGTCGTGAATGATCTGGATCGGGAAAAGCGCCGCCATCAACGTCGGCATTCCCTCGGGCAGGCACTTGGAGCTTGTCGTGGCTATAGGCGTCCCGGCTTCGTTCGCTACGGCTTGTTTCTTCTTCAGCTCGGCGTATTGGCGGGCATAGGGTTCCTTCAGGTCCATCGGCCCGCCCGGGTGCACCGGATCGTCCGGGTTCTCACCGAACCAGTCGTCCGGGGTTCTTTCCCAGGTGCCGCTGATGTCCGCACGTGCGTTGTTCTGGGTTTTGGACGATGCCGCGTTGCACACCCCGGCGACGGTCACGAGGACGACGCCGAGGAAAATCGTTGCTGCGCTCAAGGTTCGTGTCGGTTTCATTGAAACGTCTCCACGCTGCTGGCCGGTTTGGTTCGGTTTGGTTCGGTGCCCATGAAACTGGGGGAGGGGCTTGGCCTATCCGCCGCCTGAGAGCACGACGTCACCGATCTTGATCTCCACGAGCAGTCCGCCCGGGTCACCGTTTTTCAGCGGCCTGAAGGACACCTCGGCGCTCTCGCCAGCCTTGACCGAGTCGGCGCTCCAACCCGCGCGCTGCAAGGCGTTGACGCTGCCCGTCTCGATCTTGAAGCGCTGGGCCGGCGGGCCGGGCGTATCGAGATAAATCGTGATGTGCGGATTGGTCCAGGCGAAGCGCTCGACGACGCCCTGGACCGTGACCATCTTGGTCTGGTCGAACAGTGCGAATGAATGGTGGGCGGTGGCCAGGGACGGCAGCCCACTGCAGGCGGCGAGAGTCAGCAGGCAAAGCCCCTGACGTAACAGCGGTGATGGGATCATGACGGTACCTCGTTCTTATGCGTTCTTATGGCCCAGCATAGGGGGGTGCCTGTGCAGGCCGTAGCCCAAAACGGCAACCGCTCATGTCTCTGGACATGTTTTCGGTGGGGGGAAATGGCGCCAAGGAAATGCGCGGCCAACCCTTTGAACATGCTGATTTGGGCTACCGCATGGGCGACCCGAATCGGAACACTCATGACTCGCCTCATAAAATCTAAAAACAGGAGAGACGTCATGCGCACCCCCTACTACGCCCCATTACTTTCGCTGGTTGCACTCTGCACATTGGAGCCGCAGGCGCAGGCCTATGAGTTCTACAACGAAGACGATGGGGCAACCGTCCTGAATGCCGACCTCTGGGCGGGGTTTGGCTGGTTCGGCAGTGAAAAGAACTACCTCGCCAATCCTGAGAAGGAACCCGGCAGGATGCGATGGCAAGAAGGCTTCGCGAAGTACGGCGTAAACGGTACGACGGACAAGATCGGTGCAGGTTCGGTCTACGGTGGGTTCAGCCTGATCAGCACGGGGTCATGGGGCGATGGGGACGCGGGAGCGAACACCGCGGGAAATGAGAGAGATACCGCTGTGGAAGATGCCTACCTGGGCTGGAAGTCAGGTGATCTGATTCCGGCCTTGGGCACGGACGGCGTTGACTTCTCCTTTGGGCGGCAGGTCGTTACTGTGGACGGCTTCCTGATTACCGATGATGGGTTCGCCCCCGGGAACGCTTTCAACCCCATCGAGGGCGTAGCGGATGGCCGATTCAATCGCGGCGGTGCCTTTTACCTCGGCCCGCGGTTGGCGTTCGGGAATACGGCAGTCCTGAAGCTGGGCGGTACGCAGGGCCTTCACGGCAGTCTGATCTGGCTGAAGTCGGATAATCCCGGGCAGTCCAAGACCGAAGTGGCGGCCGCTACCGTCGACTACACGACGCCCATCGGCTCGATCGGTTCGACGTACGTGCGCGGTCTGGATGTCGAAGAACGATACGTCTTTGCTGATCGGGGTGAGCGCAAGGGCATGGACATCTACAGCATCCGTGGCCAGGGCAATGCCGGCATCGAGAACGCAGATTTCGCGTTCGAAGTGGCGCGCCAGGAAAAACGGTCGGGGTCGCAGCGGGCGATGTTCTTCGACGCGGGCTACACCTTCGCCGACGTCAAATGGCAACCGGCGGTGAGTTACCGGTATTCGCGTTATTCCGAAGGCTGGGACTTCCTGTTCCAGGGTGGCTTTCGCAAGCGCTACCAAGGTGAAGTCGCCTCGAACTATGCCGGCTCCGTCACCTCGAACATGCAGATCAACGATGTGTTGTTCTCGGTCCAGCCGACCGACAAACTGACGCTTAACGCGATGTACTTCCACTACCACCAACTCTCCGACCGGGATACCCAAGACTTCAGCGCACGCGAGGTCGATCTGTACCTGGATTGGATGGTGACCGACAACGTCACGATTTCGCCGCTCGTTGGTCTTTATAAGCCCAAGAAGTGGCTCGGGGATGGTGGGCTGCAGAGCGGTAGCGCGGAAACGAACACCTACTTCCAACTCATCGCCTGGGTGAGTTTCTGAGCTGCCATCCACGCGGCCAAACACCGTGGAGCGCATGCTGATTTGGGATATCTCCCCAACGAAGTGCTTGCATATCGTCCCCCTGGAATCAACCACACCCCCGCGCCTGGCACCGGCCGTCACGCACTTCAAAGGTGGCGGTATCGGGATGTCAGTCACTACCAACGTGTAGAAAAAGACGCAGGTCATGCCTATGAAAATGCTCCCTCTTGCTCATGCAATCATTGCGCTGCTGGCCATCCTGGCCGCCGCGGTGAATCCCTCGTTCGCCATCGCCGCAACGCCCAGTGCAACCTCCAGCGCGACCCAACCGAAAGCTGCACCGCCCGACATCAGCGGATTGTGGATGCCGGTGGGGAGTTCCGTAGACCCCCTCGTCAACAGCACCGGTGCCGATAACCCCGACACCAATGTCGGCCCTCCATTCGGCACCACGCCGGAACTCAAGGGTGTCTACCTCGAGAGCGCCAAGAAGCGCACTGAAGCCCTCGCCAAAGTGGGCAGCGAGTTCAAGACCTCGTGCAAGGTGCTGGGCATGCCAACGAACATGGTCGGGCCCTACGCGGTAGAGATCATGCAGACGCCGACGCAAATCAACTGGGCGCAAGAGTTCCTGCGTGAGACTCGTCGCATTTACCTCGATGGGCGCGCCCACCCCAATCCGGAGGAAGCGCCGCCGACGTTCGAGGGTCATTCGGTCGCACGCTGGGAGGGAAATGTGTTGGTCGTCGAGACGACCAACATCCGGCAGGAAACCACGTTGGGCGAGTATGGGCATGCCGACGACTCGCTCGGCCACGGTCCGCGCATGATCATCAAAGAGAGAATCTTCATCAACGACCAAGGCCTGCTGCAGGTGGACGGCAGGGTCGAAGATCAGGATGCGCTGGTCAAACCATGGCAATGGGCGCCGCTGACTTTCCGCCGTGCGCCCAAGGGGGCGAGTTCATGGAGTTCGTCTGCGAGGACAGCAATAACGAGTCGATCGATCCCGTGACGGGCGCGGAAATCACGACGATTCCCGAGCGACGGAGCCTGAACCAAGCGGACAACAATAATCAAGGAGACACGAAGTGAATCTCAAATTCATGCTGTTCAGTTTGGCGTTCCTGGGCTTGCCGGCACCTGTGGTTTTTGCCCATCACTCCTACTCAGCCTTCGACATGTCGAAGCTCGTCACGATTGCCGGCACAGTGAGTGAGGTGCAGTTTAAAAATCCTCACGTTTGGTTGTTCGTCGATGTGCCGGCCGGGGATAAGAGCGAGACCTGGGCTATCGAGGCCGGCGGTCCGAATATCCTGATTCGTCAGGGCTGGATGGCCAATACGCTCAAGCCGGGCGACAAGGTCGACCTGCAGCTCGCGCCGATGAAGGACGAGACCAAGACGGGGGGAGCCCTTCAGGCGCTGCGAATGCCCAATGGGAAAACTATTGGAGCCTGGAAATGAAGCCCATGGGCGAGGTTTGGTTGCCCAGACTTTCCATGGCGGCTTTGCTGGTACTGACGACGGGCACGCCCGCCGTCGCGCAAACGCCATCCATGCCACAAATCTCCCCGGTACCTCCCAGTGGCCGGTTGCCTCTCGCGTCCGCATCAAGGCACGGCACAGAGTATGTCGACCTTGAGCGGTTCGGGTACGTAGAGGAGGAGTACTACCTGCTGGGGCTCGCGCCAGCGATCACCGCTTCAGGTGAGCACTTGTTCGACGCGCCCTACGTGACGCGTTTTCTTATCCGCAAACCCAAGGATCCTGGTCGCTTCAACGGCACAGTCGTGATGGAGCCGTTCAGTTGGATGGGTGAACGCGGCGCGGGCTGGATCCTCACCCGCAACTACCTGATGCGCAAGGGCTACGCATTCGCCGGCTATACACTCAGCATCAATCGGCCGGCGAACGACCCCAAGACACTGGATTGGGACCCTGAGCCCCGTAACTTGAACCTGGACTTTATGCGGCGCTACGACTACAAGCGCTACGCACCGCTCGGCAGCTACTACGACAGCGACCGGTTTCGACGCGGCAGCGGTCCCGATCAGTATCCGCCCCAGGCGCAGGGCATTGCTGCGCAACTGGCTTTGCTGCTCAAGTCAAACCTTGAAAACGGTCCCACACAAGGGCTCGACGTCAAGCGCATCTATGTCAATACCTGGGCAATCAATGGGCAGCTCTGGCTCGATTATCTCGATCAGGGCCGTCACCAGCAGTGGCGCATGCCGGACGGCAAACCGCTGATCGACGCCTATATGACGGGGCACGTTGTATATGGCGACCTGGGGGGCGAGGTGCTCAGGGTTCCGCGCAAAATCCCCATGGATGCTCCGTTCGTGACGGTCTACAGTCAGACGGAGGTGGTGCACGATGCCAGTCAGGAGATCGCGCTACCGTCAGATACGGACCAACCGAAGCTGCGTTACTACGAGGTCGCGGGCATGCCGCACCTGCGTCTTGTCGATCAGGGCTCCGACGGAACGGAGCCGCACCCGGCTGATGGCGACAAGCGCAACGATCCGCAATGCCAGTCCCTCTATGACGAGCCGGTGGAGACGGTCGTGTCCGCGATCCTCGACGCGATGGATCGCTGGGTGCGCGAAGGTGTGCCGATGCCCAAGGCTGAACGGGTCGGTCGCGAGGGGAAGAGCGTTGCCCGCGACTCGCAGACCGGCAACCTGCTGGGAGGTGTACGTCCGCCGTGGATCAAGGTGCCGAGCGCCACCTACCTGACCGATCAGGAAACCGGCTGCGGCTCAGCCTACGACACGAAAGTGCCATATTCCGCGCAGCGGCTGAAGGCGTTGTACGGCAGCTATGCAAATTATGCGAGTCGTTTTGAGGCCGCCAAACAACAGGCGATCAAGGAAGGCTATTTGCTGACGGAGGATGCGGTATTCGTCAAGCCAGTCGCTTTGCCAGCGGACTTTACCGGGCCTCTGCGGTCCGAGCCGTGAGTGAAGGCGTTGGCATCTTTTGCCAACGCCTCATCAAGTCACAGCATGCGGCGCAGGACGTCGCTTCGAGGGTCCCGGTCGAAGAACCGGTGTTTGAGGGCGCCGACAATATGCACCACGATCAGGCCGAGCAGGGTGTAGGCGAGCACTTTATGCAGCCATTGGAAGACGACGAACCAGTCGTCATTTTTCCCAAGGAGCTCCGGAAGGTTTATCCCGAAAAAGAACACCCCGTCACTCATCGTGTAAGTGCTCGACATCGAATAGCCCATCAACGGGACAATCACCAGCAGTGCATACAAGGTGCGGTGCGCAAGCCATGAGGAAACTCTCTCGTAGCGCGCCAGCGTCTCCGGCGGTTGCGGCAGCCTGGGGGTGCGCACGCGCAGGGTAATCTGAATCAGGGCCAGCAGAAACGCCAGCACCCCAAAGGATTTGTGCCACGGGTAATAGAGCTCATATTTGCTCGCCACTTCGTCATCGAGCCCGGTCATGTGCCAGCCTGCCCAGAGGAGGCCGGCGATGAGCACGGCGCGCACCCAGTGCAACATACGCAGGGACGTCGGATACCGATCAATTATTGTTTGATTTTCCGGATTCATCGCGGTCTCTCCATCGATCATCAAGCCATCGAAATGCACGTTTTGGACGGCCACCCTCCACGACACAGGGCCTTGGAGGGTGGTCCGGTCAGTGCGGTTTTTTGTTCTCAGTTGGGTAGCAATACGGTAATGACTTTCTCTTCGGTATAGGCCAACGCGCCGCTAAATCCGCCTTCACGGCCAACGCCACTGGACTTGACGCCGCCCCAGGGCAAGTTGGCGTCCAGCGGGCTCCAGCAGTTGATGCCCACGGCACCGGCCTTGACTGCTGCGGCGACGCGGTGTGCTCGCACCAGGTCGCTTGTCCAGACCGTGGCCGCCAGGCCGTAGTTGGAATCGTTGGCCAGTGCGATCGCCTCGTCCTCGCTGTCGAACGTGATCACCGTGCCGACGGGGCCGAAGATCTCGTCCCGGGCGATCGCCATGTCATTGCTGGCATTGGCGAAGATCGTCGGCCGGACAAACCAGCCCCGTTCAGGGCTCGATACGCCGCCGGCCAACAGGGTGGCACCTTGGTCTATGCCCAGTTGGATGTAACGGTTGACGCGATCCAATTGCGCCTTCTTGGCCACCGGTCCCATCTGTACGTCGGGTTGCCGAGGGTCGCCGACCTTGACGGCTCGCGCGGCATCGGCAAGCGCAGCGGCGAAGCGATCAGCGATGTTGCGTTGGACCAGGATGCGCGAGCCTGCCGCGCAGATCTGTCCCTGGTTGGCGAACAGGCCGAGCGAGCAGCCGAACAGCGCGTCCTCGAACGAGGCGTCGTCGAAGACAATCTGTGGGCTTTTGCCGCCCAGCTCCAGTGCCACGTGCTTGAAAAGTACGCCAGCGGTGCGCTGGATCTCGCGTCCGGCCTCGGGGCTGCCGGTGAAACTGATCTTGGCGACGTGCGGGTGCTCGCACAGGGCGCGCCCCACCTCGTTGCCGTAGCCGGTGACCACGTTGATCACGCCGTCAGGGAAGCCCGCTTCCTGAGCCAGCGCCGCCAGGTGCAGGGCCGACTGCGGCGTCTCTTCCGAAGGCTTGATGACCACGGTGCAGCCGGCCGCCAGCAAAGCGGCGAGCTTCCAGACTGTGATCATCAGCGGCGAGTTCCAGGGAACGATGGCGCCAACCACGCCCACCGGCTCCCGGATCGTGTACGAGAGGGCCTTGTTGCCGAAGTAGCCGCCAGTGGGAATGGTGCGGCCCTCCAGCTGGTTGGCCCAGCCGGCGGCGGCGCGCAGGTTGGCAATGGCGTTGGGTACGTCCAGCCGGCGCGGCTCGATCGGTGAGCGCCCGATGGCATTGGCGTCCAGGTCAGCCAGTACGTCGGTGTCGCGCTCCACCAGGTCTGCCAGCTTCGACAACAGCCGGCCACGCTGGGCGCCGTCGAGCTGGCTCCAGGCGCCACCTTCAAGTTGGGTGAGTGCCGCCGCTACGGCACGGTCCACGTCCTCGGCGGTGCCGCGCGCGGAGCTGCCGTAGATCTGTTCTGTCACGGGGTCGACGAGTGTGATGCGACGGCCGTCGGAGGCCTCGAAGGACGCGCCTTCGATGAAGTGGTTCAGGTGTTGAGTCATTTTGCAGTCCCTGATTGATGTGGAGTAGTCGGGGTATACACACCTCATCCCTTGAGGGAGGCCAGGGCGTCGCCAAAGATGTCCAGTGCCTTGAAGAACAACGCGCGCGAGATCGTCAGCGAGGGCATGACTCGCATCACGTTGCTATAGCGACCGCAGGGAATCATCAGCACCCCGTGGTTCAACAGGTAACCCATGAGTTGGCCGATCTTTTCCGGTGCCAGTGGCGCCTTGGTGACCGGGTCCTCGACCAGCTCGATCCCGATCATCAGGCCGCGACCACGGACTTCACCGATCAACGGGCTGTCGAAGCCACGGATACGTTCCTGCGCTTCCAGCCCCAGCGTGTGAGCGCGGTTGAGCAGATCGAGCTCCGGGTCCTGGAGGATGCTGATGTTGGTCAGCGCCACGGCTGCGGACAACGAGTTGGCGGCGAAGGTGTTGGGCATCGATCCGTCAGGAATCGCGGCTGCCAGGTCCGAACGCATGATCAGGCCCGCCATCGGCAGATCGCTGCCGATACCCTTGCCGAAGGTGAGCATGTCGGGCTTCACGCCCGAGTGCTCGACCGCCCACATCTTGCCGGTACGCCCTGCGCCGGACTGCACTTCATCGACGATCAGCAGCGCGCCGCTGCGGTCGCAGGCCTTGCGCAACAGCTGCAGGAATTCGGGGGAGGGTGGCACGTAACCGCCTTCGCCCTGCACCGGTTCGACGATCACGGCGGCCACGTCATCGGCGGCGGTGTAGGGGGTGTTCAGCAGGTAATCCACGTAGTCGCCGGCAATCTGCTCGGCGCTTTTGTGCGTGGTGTCGAAGGGGAAACGGTAGGCATAAGGGTAGGGCGCATGAATGACCCCACCCATCTGGGCGCCGTAGCCCTTGCGATAGGCCGTGCCTGTGGTCAGCGCACCGGAGGCGTTCCACACGCCGTGGTAGCCACCGTGGAAGGCGATGATCTGGTGCCGTCCGGTGACGCGTTTGGCGAACTTGATCGCCGCCTCCAGCGCATCGCTGCCGCTTTGCGTGAAGAAAGTGATGCAGTCGCCGCGCAAGCCGTCGGGCGCGATCTCGGAGAGCTTGGCGGCCAGTTCGGTGCGCCGGGTGCTGTTGACTTCCAAGGCATGCATCAGCACTTCGGATTGCTCGTGAATGGCCTGCACCACCTTCGGATGGCAGCGGCCTACGCTGCTGACGCCCACGCCAGCGGACAGGTCGATGTAGGTGTTGCCATCGGCGTCCTTGAAAGTCGCGCCGAACGCCCGGTCCATGGCGACGGGCATGCGTGCGCCGCCGCGAGCCATCGACTCGGTACGTGCCGACAATGCCAGGGCCTCGGTGGCCCTGGGGCCAGGAATGGCGGTGGTAATCCGCGGGGCATCCGCGAAATGGAGGGATTCTAGTTTGGCTTCACTCATGACGGTCTCTCAGGATGTCGGTTTCAGTGTCCCGATCATCCTCGTGGCCCGTTCCAGGCCGGTAGCCCGAATCGGCACATTGGGCGGGCCGCCTCGCGCGTCAGCTCCAGAGCACTGCCATGACTCAAAGAGAATTTGCATAATTCTCTTAATGTGAGAATATCGCGCAACAAGGCATTCTAAAAACAAGAATATTGGCCGAGGCGCTCGTCATCATGAAAAATCAGAACATCAGCCATTTTCGTGACATCCACGTCCACGCCGCCACCGTCCAGGATTGGAATCAGGACTACAACCAGTTAACCGCCGGTACGGCCGAGAGTTCGCTCATCCAGTTGACGACGGGGCGTTGCCACGTATTCCGCGAGCAGATCAACCAACGCGTGGTGCAGCATGGCGTGGCCCCCCGAGGCAAGATGTGCTTTGCCGTGCCGATCACCGTTCCGGGTTCGATTCGGATGCAGGGTCGAGAGGTGGACGAGAGCAGCCTGTTCTTTCTTCATGGCGGTGAGGAGTTCATGTTCCACATGCCGATGGGCATGGAGCTGCTAGCCATTACCTTCGAACGCGAATTGTTCGAACAGGCGTTGGCGCAAACTGCGTCGGCCAAGGAAATCAGCCAGTTACTCCGCCAGCCAGTGATCAGGCTCCCCCCGCAACGCTACGCTGACGCTCGACGTCGGATGCTGGCTGCATTCTCCCAGGCGCTCTCGAACGAAGAACTCGACAATGGGCAGGACCGGGAACTGGAATTTGAACAGGCCATGCTCGACGAGTTGCTGCAACTCATGACTGACCCGGCCTGTGACAAGCAGCAGCGTTCGCCAAGCTCCACGCGCAGCTTCATTGTCGAGAAATGCCATCGCCTGGCGACCGCGGAACTGAACAACGTGCCCAGCGTCGACGAGTTGTGCCAGCGACTCCAGGTGAGTCGACGTACCGTGCAGAACAGTTTCCGCTCGGTTGCCGAGACGACCCCGATCAATTACTTGCGCTCCGTGCGGCTCAACGGTGTACGCCGGACCTTGATGACCACCCAGGCGTCGCGTCTTTCGATCGGCGATGCCGCCGCCCAATGGGGTTTCTATCACCTCAGCCATTTTGCCGCGGAATATCAGGAACTGTTCGCCGAACTGCCGTCTCAAACCGCGCGCGCTGCCATCAGCGGTTGCGCACTTGCTTGAATATCCGCCTGCTGCACTGCGCAACGGGCTGGCTTGACTTCACAAGGATGTAGAAACGATGAATAGCCTTCGCCGCCTGCTCAGAGTCTTCGACTTGTTTCGCCCTGAGCAGCCGGTCATCGATGTGGACATCATTTGCCAGGAGCTCGGCTACACGCCTGCCACCGCCTATCGTTATCTGCGCGAGCTCGGCGACGCGGGTTTCTTGAAGCGGTTGCCGCGCGGCTACGCACTCGGCCCTCGAATCGTCACGCTGGAACATCAGATGGCGAACTACGATCCGTTGCTGGCGTGCAGCCGGGACCTGGTCGACAGGTTGGTCGACGATACCGGCCTGGATGCGCTGGTCAGTGAGTGGCATGGCGATTCAGTGGTCAACGTGCTGATCCAGCGGGGTTCCGATGTCGGCCCGGTCGGTGGCGACAGGGGGCGCCCGATCGACCTTTTCCACAGTGCCACCTCGCGGGTCGTGTTGGCGTATCTGCTGCCGCGCCAGATCCGACGCATCTATGACGCTCACGCGATCCCGTCCGGATTGTTGCACCTGGGGTTGGCGTGGAAGCCGTTCACCAAGAGTCTGCTCGCCATCCGCAAGCAGGGCTACTGTATCAGCGAAAGCGAGTTGCACCCGGGACGCAGTGGCGTTGCGGCGCCGATCTTCGACGAAAAACGGCGCGTCCTTGGAAGCATGACCCTGGTCGGGCGCAGTGAACGGTTTCGGGCATTTCAACCGGGCTACCTGTGCGACCTGGTTACCGGCGCGGCATCGGAACTGACGGCACGTATCGCCTTGCAATGAGGGGGTAGGGGGGATGGATGATGACCCGTCCGGTTTTTTCCGAGCACAGGTCTCTTGTTACCGATTTGGGATAGTGGGAGGTTCAGGGAGAGGCATAGGATCGAATCCAGCGTGCGACAAGAACAATAACGCCATCCGGTGACGGTGAGCGGTTGACTGCATCGATCCTACAACGCCTGCCTCATACAATAAGGTCAAGAAAACATGAGTGTACCTCTCCCGGTCAACAGCTCCACGGAGCTCAAGCGTGGGGCCCTGGGTGTCGGCTTCATCATCTTCTTCGTGGTTTCGGCGGCGAGCCCCTTGAGTGTCATCGCCGGCGGCTTTCCCATTGGCATCATGCTGGGCAACGGTGCCGGCACACCGGCGTTGCTGATCCTGGCCCTGCTGGTGTTACTGGCGTTCTCGGTCGGCTACACGACCATGTCCCGGCACGTCACCAACGCCGGCGGCTTCTATGCGTTCACCTCGCGCGGCCTGGGTGGCCTGGCCGGTGGGGCGGCGGGAGTGCTGGCGATGTTTGCCTACAACATCCTCCAGGTCGGCCTGTATGGCATGTTCGGTGGGGTGGTCAGCGGCACGATGGAAAGCGTGTTCGGCCTGGTGTTGCCCTGGTGGTCGTACTCGCTGATGGCGATGGCCAGCGTTGCGATTCTCGGCTATCGCAAGATCGACCTGTCGGCGCGGGTGTTGTCGGTCATTGTGATCGCCGAATATCTGGCGATCCTGCTCCTGGACTTCGCCATTCTCAGGACCGGCGGCGACAGTGGCATCAATCTCGACGCGTTTGCGGGCCGCCACGTGTTCAGCGGCACCCCGTCGATCGGCCTGCTGTTCTGTTTCGCCGCGTTCATCGGCTTCGAGGCCACTACCATCTACGGCGAAGAGGCCAAGAACCCGCAACGTACGATCCCGATTGCCACCTACTGTTCGGTCTTGCTGATCGGTGGGTTCTACGCACTGTCGGTCTGGTCGATGGTGATTGGCGTCGGGGCGGACAAAATTGTCTCCACGCTTCAGGCCTTGCAGGACCCGACGACCTTTATCTATGGCATGTCCGATCACTTTGTCGGCCCGCACCTGACCCAGGTCATCCGCGTGCTGTTCATGGTCAGCATCTACGCCGGGCTGCTGGCGTTCCACAATGCCGCGGCCCGTTATTTCTACGCCATCGGGCGTGACGGCTTGCTGCCCAGCCGGTTGGGGACCACCCATCGCGTCCATCAGAGCCCGCACATGGGCTCGGCGCTGCAGAGCTTGATCTCCGCCGTGGTCGTGCTGATTTTCGCCGCGATGGATGCCGATCCGATCCTGCAACTGTTCGCCTGGCTGTCCAACCTGGCGACGCTTTGCGTGATTTTGCTGATGGCGCTCACGTCCGCCGCAGTATGGGCCTTTGCCCGGCGCCACCCCGAGCTCAAGCTGGGGATCTGGCGTGGGCGGATTTTCCCGGGGTTCTCTTGCATTGCGCTACTGACGGTCCTGTTTATCGCGGTGGTGCATTTCGATGTGTTGACGGGCGCGAGCAAGACCTTGTCGTACGGCCTCTGCGCCATCATTCCCGCAGCCCTGCTGGCTGGCGTGTTCCTCGCGGCGCGACTGCGCAAAGTAGCGCCGCAGCGGTATCGGGTGTTAGGCAGTCACAAGCTATAGGCGCCTGCGCAGTATCGATGGCGCTTGACGAGGATAAAGCTAAGCTCATTGATTCCTGCGTTCCAGTGCCCCAGCGGTCGGTGTGCCAGGCTGGGCCGCAAATAGCAGAGGAGTCTTGCGATGACGCTTCCACGAGCGTTGGCATTCGATGTGTTCGGTACCGTGGTTGACTGGCATTCAGGCATCGCACGTGAGGCGAGTACATTCGTGTCGACCTACCTGCCCGCTGTCAGCCCCGCCGAATTTGCAATGCAATGGCGCCGGTTGTATGCGCCAGCGCTGCGCGAGTGCATCAAGGGGCATGGAAGCTTCGTCGTGCTGGACACATTGCACTACGAGACGCTGGTCCAGTTGTTGACGACTTACGGCCTGGAAGTCGACCAGCTTGCCCCCGAGGCATTGCACACGCTTGCCCATGCCTGGCGTCGCCTGGACCCGTGGCCTGACGTGGCCGAGGGCCTGGCCCTGCTGCGCCGGCGCTTTGCGGTGGTGACCTTGTCCAATGCCAATGTGGCCTTGATGATCGCCATGAACCGCTACAACGGTTTGCAGTGGGACGCGCTACTGGGGGCGGAGTTCGCGCAAACCTACAAACCGGATCCTGCCGCCTACCTGTCCACGGCAAGGGCGCTGGATCTCAAACCCAATGAACTCTGCCTGGTGGCCTGCCACCACAGCGATCTCGCGGCAGCCAGGGATTGCGGGCTGATGACGGCCTATATCGACCGGCCCATGGAATATGGCGGAGCGCCTGCACCCGATGCCGCCGACGCCCAGGATTGGGATTGGCAGGCGGATAGTTTCATCGATCTTGAACATAAGCTCTAGCTGCTTGAGGGGCTGTTCAGGTGGAATCGGGAACAGTGCGTTTGAGCCCGGATGCAAACGACATGACCCCCTAAAGGTGGTAGCGCGATTGCACCCATTGTTGGATTTGTTCCAATGCTTTCCCGGGGCCAGGGTGCTGTCCGTTTCAATGAGGCGTGTCTTGTTGGCAAGCACATCGTCCCGGATCACATGGCGGAACCAGTTGGAAAAATCGCCGGCCTTCAAATGTTCGCAAAGAGCGACATCGGGCAGTTGTATCGAGAGGGACAAAAACTCCGTCAGGTTCGCGGCACTTTTGCCTAGGGCTGGAAAGTGAAAGGCATGCCATGCGCCTACATTTCCCGAGACGTACTTGCCGCTGTGCCGATGGTGCTTCTGGTCTGGCTGGACCTGGTCGAGCAACACCACTTGTTCGCCTTCTCGTATATTCCACAGACAGCCATGTTCCAGGCCTGGTGAACGCCCTGGAAAGGCGGGCCCGCTGTGTTGTATGCGTTTGGCGAACTGTTCGACCAGTTCCCGGGCAGTGCTGCCCAACGTTACCAGCACGTCGACCTCCTCAAGGAGCGCCGGGCATACCTGATCGAAGTTCAGGGCAACAATGATTGCCCCCATGTTGCCGAGAAAGCCGGGTGCCCAACTGGCACAGTGGGGAAGCATGTAGTGTGCTTCGTCGACGATCAGCCAATAGGGTCGGCCCGAAACGTTGCGAAGATGCTGGATTGCGGGCAATAGCTCACCAAACAGTTGCACCCGCGCTGCCGGATCCAGGGCCAGGGCGCTGACCACAACGTTAAGCCGCGCCTGTAGAAGCAGTTGTACCGATTCCTCGGTCGTCGGGGGCGTGGTCAGGCCTCCCACCGTTACCGCGCCGTCGAGGGTCAGATAGTCGCCTTCCGGATCAATGATGCAGAAATCCTGGCGAGCCTGGACCATTCGTTCTGTCAGCCAGGTAATGAAACTGGATTTGCCGGAGCCTGAGTTGCCAACGACCAGCATCACCGACTCCGCAGGCAGCCAGGCGTTGTTCGCATCAACCGTCTGGCCCAACGGGACCCCGGTGCGCTCGATGGGTACCAGCGCGGCGTCTTTTTCCAGCAGCATCTCCACCAGCTCGCAGACCCCGCGGCCATGGTCTTGGCTGAGGCAAACGTCTGCGCTGGACTTTATCGACGCAATGGCATTGTTCACGGCCGCGGCACAGCCACAGATCGATAAAAAGGCGTGGTCGTTTTCCGCATCACCCACGCCCACCACGTTCAACTCACAGATACCCAGTCTTCGCAGAGCAGCACTCAGGCCCGACGCTTTGTTCACACAAGGAGGCAGGACCATGATCGCATCCTTGTTGAACGTCATTTGCCACTCCAGGCCGAGTTCGCGGATGCTGCTGAGCACTGTGTTTTCAAACGGACGCCACGTGGCGATGACTGATCGGCCGATCGACAACGGCGAGACCCCTTTGTCACGTAGGCTGGCCACCAGTTCGGTCGAAGCTGGATCAGCGATGAGTTCTTCGGTGTCCGTGACGGGGTCGTACAAGAGCGCGCCGTTTTCGACGATCACCAGGTCAAACAGATCAAGGTTTGGAAACTGGTGCTTGAGCGCTTGCAGTTCCCGGCCGGTCACCAGCAGTAACTTGCGGCCGCTCTCTTTGAGGCGCGTGAGCGCTGCACAGACCTGCGGCGGGACGTTGCCGTTTTCGGCAATGGTCCCGTCAAAATCCATTGCCAAGGCTAAGAAGTGCATGCTCTCTCCAGGCTCGGTTTAATCGGATTTCGTCCAGTCAGGATTCGGTCGGTGAACCAGAATGGAATCATTCCTGTTCTGCATGTTGTCATCGATGCAGCGACAGGCTGGGCATGCCGTTTCCTGCAAATGCACCATTTTCCGCCAGGAACGTGGCGATCAGGCCGGTGCTGTCGAGCACCTGCAAGTGTTGCGTGACGCAGTCGAGCGGCAGGCGAAACGGCACAACGGTGTCTGTAATCGCGATGTGTCCAAAGATCGGCGGGTCGAACAGTTGAGGGCCAGTGGTAAACAAACCATGGGTGGCGGCGGCGAACAAACGTGTGGCGCCAGCCTGCTGACAAGCCAGGCCAGCACGTTTGAGCGTGTCCCCCGTGCTGATCAGGTCATCGAAAATAATGGCGGTCTTTCCGGCAACATCGCCGATCAGCAGGGTGCCCGTGAGCGTGGTATGGGCACGGTGCTTTTCCATCAAGGCGCTGCCGACCGTACGTCCCAGTTGCCGCTCCAGGGCCTGGCGAAAGTGTTCAGCGCGCTTGGTCCCCCCCGAGTCCGGAGACACCGCCACCACGGCGGCGTCGCCGACGCGTGGCGCGAAATGCTCGGCGAACAGTTCCGCGCACTGCAGATTCCATGCAGGCAGGCGAAATGCGTTATCGAACGCGGCTGGATTGTGCACGTCCAGGGTCAGCAGGCGATCCACGCCACTGGCTTCGAAAAACGACGCCACGTAGCGAGTGATGGTCGGGTCTTGAGGCTGGCTGCGGCGGTCCTTGCGCCCGTAGCAGAGGTAAGGTGAAACCACCTGCACCTGGCGCGCGCCGGCATCCTTGAGGGCGCCGCAAAAAAACAGCAGGCGACACAGCTTATCGTTGGCGCTCTGCCGGCCATCGCCATACAAGGAATGGAAGACTATGACCTCGCGCCCGTTTACCGGATCCAACGGGCGACACTTGTGTTCGCCGTCTTCATAGTCACGTTCCTCATGGCGTGCCAACGGGCAGCCAAGCCGTTGAGCGACGCGAGCGGCATAGTGCTCGCTACCTTGCAGGGCAAAAAGAAGCGGGGGCAGGGTGAGCATGCAAGACTCCTCTGAGGCTGCCGGCAAGGCGCCTCATTTCAGTGGCACGTATCCATGTGCATTTTTGCCATTGCGAGCCTGCCTGGCTCGCCGGCCTTGATCGAGCGCATCCTCAACGGGCCGCGCCATGGCGCACCACCTCAATGCAATACTCCTCTTCGAAGGGCGGCACATGGCATTCGACGATGTCATCGGCGGCGACCTGCAAATGTATGCCAACAATGTCGGCCCGAATCGGTTGCTGGCAGATATGCCGGTCCACCAGTACGGCGGTATGGACGCGACGAGCCCCCAGTTGCGCCAGGTAGGCGCAAGTGCGCAAGAGCGAATGGCCTTCGAAGAGCACATCGTCGACCACCAGCAAGGTGGTATTGGCCAGGTCGAGACCGCCCAGGGCCGGGTTTTCGGTCAATTGGGTGTAGGTATGCAGCACTTGCAGGTCGTCGGCGTAGCGCTTGACCCGGAGCGGGTAAAGAGGCAATTGCGGCTGGCCGGTCCGATGCGCAATGTACTCGCGCAACCGTTGCGCCAGTGGTTCGCCCCGGCGCTGGATACCAATCAGTGCCGCGTGAGTCGGGGGCAGGAGAGTCGCGGCCTTGCGCGCCATTGCCTGCAGTACGTCATCCAGCTCGTTGCTGTCATACAGGCGCACCCGCTGACTTGCCAGTAGGACCGTCATCGCCTTTCTCCTGTCGGTAAACCATGGGTCAGGTACCCAGGCACTGCACCGTTGTGCCTGGGTTTCCAATCAAGTTAATCCGGTTGTCATTGACGAGATTGACATTGATCAATCGCGGTCCAAACAAAGACCGGTCATTGACGAGGGCGAACCGCCACCCCTCCCAACGCGCATGCGTCGTTGAATGCCCGGCCGACGAAAGTAATTGATATATATCAACGCCACGGGTGCCCTGACAGAGGATGGTGGATCTACAACGAAGGTGCCCGTTGCAGCGGCAGATACGCCAGTGGCCCGCCGTGGCAGGCAGAGACAAACGTGCAAGTTCCATGGAGTCCGATCATGAGCCAGTATCAACGGTTATTGCTGATCATCAACCCGGCCCTGCGCCACTCCCATGCCTTGGGACACGCCGCAGCCTTGGCCAAGGCCAGCGGTGCGAGCTTGCACATCGCCGCCTTGATCCCTTCCTGGAAACTGTTGTCACTGCTTGAAGAAGGTGACCGGGAACAGGCGCGCGAAGGCTACCTGCAAGACCATCGCGATTGGCTCAAGAACCAGGCGAATCACCTGCGCGACACAGGCATCGACGTGACGACGGAGGTGACCTGGGCCGATGATATGCAGCAAGACATCCTCGATCACGTCGCCGAAATGCAGCCTGACCTGCTGATCAAGCAGGTGCAGCACGAATCAGCGTTCAAGCGGGCCTTTCTCACCCCGCTGGACTGGCGCTTGCTGCGTCACTGCCCGGTACCGGTGTACCTGCTGAGTGAAGGTAACCTGCCCTTGCCGCGCAAGGTCGTGGCGGCGGTCGATGCGTCCAATACCCTGGCACGGGACAACGAGCTCAATGAGCGGATCATCCAGCAGGCATGCGGGCTCGCCATCCAATGTGATGCCGAGTTGCACTTGCTGTACGCCTGCGACATCTCGATGGTGTACATGGGCGATATGGGTGGCGGCGGTCTAACGCTCTCGGACCTCGGCGCGCAGTTGCGCAAAGAACATGAAACATCCTTTTTCGACCTGGCTGACCGATATGGCGTGGCTGCTGAGCGACGTCATTTCATTGAAGGGCACCCTGTGGCGGTGTTGAGTGCGTTCGCCGATGAGCAGCATATGGATGTGATTGTGATGGGCAGGGTCCAGTCCCATGGCCTGGAAAAGCTTTTGGGCAGCACGACGGAACATACCCTCTACCAGGTGCCTTGCAGCGTTCTAGCCATCTAGTGCGGCCAGGATCGTCCATAACGAAGCGACAGGCATCATTGCCTCAGGAGGTTCCCATGATTCAGAGCCCCTCATTGCAAACCACTTTGCCGAACCGCACCGAGGCCGGTCGACGACTGGTGGAGCCCTTGCTCAAATACGCCAACAGACCTGACGTCATCGTCCTCGCCTTGCCCCGTGGTGGCGTCCCGGTGGCTTATGAAGTCGCTACCGCCCTGAATGTTCGCCTGGACCTGATGTTGGTGCGCAAGCTTGGCATCCCATCGCACCCGGAGTTCGCCATGGGCGCCATTGCCAGCGGTGGCATACAAATCCTCAATGACGACGCGCTGCGGGTGCACCCGATCGACCGCGCCAGTTTCGAGGCCGTGGTCGCCCGGGAAACGCAGGAATTGTCCCGGCGCGAACAGGTTTATCGAGGAGCCCGCCCGCCGTTGCAGCTCAAGGACCAGGTCGTGATCCTGGTCGACGACGGCCTGGCAACCGGCTCCTCCATGATGGCTGCGGTCCATGCGGTACGCGTGCAGTCCCCGGCGCGCATCGTTGTCGCGGTGCCGGTTGCTCCGCTGGAAACGGTCGAGGTTTTGCGCAGCGAAGTGAATGAAGTGATTTGCCCGCTCATTCCCGAGTGGATGATGTCGATCGGTTATTGGTATTTGAATTTTGCCCAGACTTCGGACGAAGAAGTCATCGATCTCATGCACCAGGCCTGGCAGCGGGAAGCGTCGAGCGGTTGCACGACGGAGCATGTTGATGCTTGAACCTCAGTCTCTATCCATCGACCTGCCAGGCGTGGAGTTATCGGCCGATCTGCGTTTGCCGGCGAACACCCGCGCCCTGGTGATCTTCGTACATGGCAGTGGCAGTGGTCGCGCCAGCCCGCGTAATCAATACGTGGCCAATGTCCTGGCCCGTCGTGGCCTGGGGTCGCTGTTGTTCGACCTGCTCACCGGGCCGGAGCAGCGCATGGACAATCTGACCGGGGAGTTGCGTTTCGATATTCCCTTGTTGGCCAGGCGACTGATCCATGTGATTGACTGGGCCCGCCGCGACCCTGACCTGCGCGCGCTGCGAATCGGTCTGTTTGGCGCCAGTACCGGCGCAGCAGCGGCTATGGTGGCGGCTGCCGAGCGCGTGGATGCGGTCGCGGCAGTGGTCAGCCGGGGAGGGCGAACCGACCTGGCGGGGCCGGCGTTGGTCAGGGTGGAGGCGCCGACCTTGCAAATTGTCGGTGCACAAGACCCACTGGTGTTGGGCTTGAATGACCAGATTCGCCGGGTCCTTCGGTGTGAGCAGGCATTGGAAGTCGTGGCGGGTGCCACGCATCTTTTCGAAGAGCCCGGCACCTTGGAGGAAGTCGCCAGGCTTGCCGGCGACTGGTTTGAGAAATACCTGCTGGTTTCCAAGCCCTCAACAAACTGCCTACCTCCTCATACGCCAAACGGATAGGTTTCGTCCTCCAGTTCCAGTTGCTGGTTTTGCGGCAGGGGCAGCGCCGTGACCGGCCTGGTTTGCTCGAACCAGATCATGGCATCGAATTGTTCGGCCAGTACCGACTCGAAGTAGTGACTGAAACGCTCGCTCTCGGGGCGGTAAATCACCCCGATGGCCCGTTCCAGCAAAGGGGTGGACAACACGCGTCGCAGTTCTTTTCGCTGCGGATCTCGCCAATCGGTCAGGGACGCCGCAACCCCGGCTTTGAGGAACTGATGTTCCCAGCTGTCCGGCCGGGAAGGGCGAATGTCCTTGATCCGCATCTCACCGTCCCAGTCATCGGCGGCAGCCACCTGGCCGCTGTCGGTGGCCATGCCGATCAAGACGGCGTCACGCCCATAGGTGCTACGGCACAGTTGACCGATGTTGAACTGCCCCTTCCAACCCATTTCCGTGGCGCCTGCATTGCCGATATGGGAGTTGTGCGCCCAAACCACTGCCTTGGCATGCGGCCCTCGATGTTCGAGTAAGGCACGCAACGTCTCGAACATGTGTCGGTCCCGCAGGTTCCAGGAGAGCGTCGATCCTCGATAAACCGCGCGGTAATACTGTTCCGCCGCCACCACCACCCTGGCGTTCTGCGTCGCGTTGAAGAACGCTTCGTCGTCGCGGATGAGCCCGGCCAATTGCTCGGCCAGCATGACGTTGAGCTGCTCGACCACCGCTTGTTCGCAGGGCATTACACCGTCGCGCTCGACAAAATGACCATACAACGCGGGATCATCCTGCCACGGAGTCAAGCAACCATAGCGTCGCCGGGCTTCATGGGCCAGATGCGGATCGACCCGTTCCAAATAGCTCAGCACCTCATGAATGGAGTTGCGCAGACTGTAGACGTCCAGGCCACGGAACTCGACTCGTTGTTCGGCAGCCAGGGGGTGATTGTGTCCATGCAGCCAACGGGTGAATGCCTTGACTTCGCTGTTGCGCCACATCCAGGTCGGGAACCTGCTGAAGATGTGGCGTTTCCACGCCGAATGCGCCAGCCCCCGGACGTACTGGTCGACATGACCGGCATCCGGCCAGTCGGCCTCAACCGCCACGATATTGAATCCGTGATGCTCGATCAGCCGTTGGGTAATCGCCGCCCTGGCTCGATAGAATTCGCTGGTTCCATGGCTCGCCTCGCCGATCAACACCACGCGCGCGTCGGCGTAGCGATTGAACAGTTCGGCAAAGCCGGGTGAGTCCAGGTCCGGCAGTGGTTCAGCGTATTGACGCAGCAAAGGGGCTATGTGGGCTCTATCAACGTGATATTGCCGACCGTAGAGCTTTTCCATCAGTTTTTGCGAAGGTGAGTTCATGAACGTCATCCCTCAAAGTTGAGCACGCAGGCGGAATATCAAAAAACCCTGAGAAAAGGTGATGCTGTTCAGTTCAAGAGTAGATTCAGCTACTTGCTTAAGTGACAGCGTTGCAGGGGCCAAGGGGTTCTTACGGGCTACAGTTTCAGGCGATCAGCAAATGATCTTCCACCTTGTTGACCCCCGGTACAGACCAGGCGGCCCGTTCCGCGATCTGACGTTCACGCCACAGATGCACTCTGCCTTCAAGCTTGACCACACTGCCTTCGACCTTGATTTGAATCGCCTTGGCGTCGATTTCGGCATTGCGCTTGAGCGCTTCTTCAATGCGCCTCTGGATATCGGCCACGGCCACCTGGGGACGAAGCGTGAGTCGGTTGTCCACGCCGACCACGCCCGAAAGCTTGCGTACGGCCCGTTCTGCCGTTTCCTTCTGGTACTGCCAGTCCACCTGGCCTTCCAGGCTGATCCAGCCGTTCTCCACGATCACCTTGACGGCGCCTATTGGAAGATCGGAACTCCAATCAATGATGTGCAGCGCGCGAGTGGCGATGGCGTCATCCGTTGTGCCGGCCACCTTGTTCAGTCTTACCTGGAGTTCTTCGGCCACTGCGCGCACGCCCTTTACTGCCTTGACGGCACGTTCGGCACTGACTTTCTGGGCGTAGTCGCTGACGTGGCCAGTCAGGGTGACAACCCCATCGTGTACGGCAACGCCAATGTCGGCGGCATCGATACCGGGCTGGAATTCAAGCTCTTCCAGGATGGTGTTGCGCAGGCTCAGGTCGCTCATGACGATGTCCTCGGTAGAAGGGGCAGGATTTGCCCGTTCCTCTTTTTTACCCTCGGTCAGCGTCAAGACATTGAGCTAGGTCAAGTGGGTAACAGTGCTCGCTGGCCGTTGATCGCTAGGATCGATAGGGTAAGGGTCATGTCCCGACGGGCAACGACACGAAAGCGGGGCGAGCCCTGGGCGCGCCGCCAGGATTCGCACAACGAGGCAGGCCAATCGTTTTTGAGGAAGTTTTTCTTATGCTCGATAAATGGCTGGACCCCGTTCTTTTGCTGTTCACCGCTCTGACGCTGCTGGCGGGGGCCGTTGCGCATGTTGCGCAGCAACCCGAATGGGCGTCGATATGCTGGGCGGCGGGCAGCCTGGTAATGTCTGGGGTCCTGCTGGTTGAAATCCTGAAGCGCCTGGCCCGGCGCGAGAGCGGTGTCGACCTGATCGCCCTGCTGTCGATCACCGCGGCTCTGGTCTTTGGGCAGGCCCTGGTAGCAGCGCTGATTGCCTTGATGCTGGCGAGCGGCCGAATCCTGGAGTTCTTCACCCGGCAACGTGCCGAGCGGGAGCTCAGTGCGCTGATCGATCGGGCACCACGTTTTGCTTGGGTGCAGGAGGAGAGCGGCTTACGCAAAATCCCCGTTGAGCAGGTCCAGCCCAATCAAACATTACTGGTGCGGCTGGGGGAAGTGATTCCGGTTGATGGTCGCTTGCTGAGCCCTGTGGCGGTTCTCGACGAGTCGGCGCTCAGCGGCGAATCGTTACCCCAGACGCGCCGGGAAGGCGAACACCTGTCCAGCGGGGTTTCCAATGTCGGTGCGTCAATCCTGCTCATCACCACACGCACGGCGGCGCAAAGCACCTACGCCGGGATCGTGCGCCTGGCCGAGGCGGCACGCCGTTCCCGTGCGCCTTTCGTACGCCTGGCTGACCGTTATGCGTTGTTCTTCATCCCCTTGACGTTGCTGATGGCAGCCACGGCTTGGTACATGAGCGGCGATGCCTTGCGGGCACTGGCGGTTTTGGTAGTGGCCACGCCGTGCCCTTTGATACTGGCGGTGCCGATTGCCATCATGTCCGGTATCTCGCGGGCGGCGCGACGCGGAATACTGATCAAGGATGGCGTGACCCTGGAAGCGCTGGCCGGCATTAAACAGATATTCCTCGACAAGACCGGCACCTTGACCAGCGGGCATGCCCGCTTGCAGTCGATCGAGACGAACGGCCCCATCGATCCGCAACGCCTGCTTGGCCTCGCCGCTTCGCTCGCGCAGGCTTCGACGCACCCCATCTCCCAGGCCATCGTCGACGCGGCGCATCAGCGCAAACTGCAGCTCTGCGTCCCGCAAGGGGTAGAGGAGAGTCCCGGTGCAGGGCTGTCTGGGCAGGTCGACGGCGTACAGGTGCGTTTTGGCACGTTGGCGTTTGCCAGTAACGATGCGCCTGTGACCGACTGGGCCACCACCATGCTGCGCCACATGGATTACCAGGCATGCAGCGCAAGCTTCATCGCAGTGGATGGCGAGCTCGCTGGCCTGCTGGTCTTCCTCGACACGGTTCGGCGCGAAACCCCGCAAACCCTGCGTCGACTGCGCAATAGAGGGATTGAACGGATCGTCATGCTCACCGGGGATCGCCTGGAAACTGCCGAAATGATTGCCCTGTCCGCCGGGATAGATGAACTGCGTGCCGGGTTGACCCCCGAGGACAAAGTGCAGGCTGTACAGCAGGGTTGCCAGCGCGCCAGCACATTGATGGTCGGTGATGGCATCAACGACGCCCCCGCGCTGGCGGCGGCCAACGTTGGCGTGGCGATGGGAGCCAGCGGTGCCACCGCTTCTGCACAAGCGGCGGGTGTTGTGTTGCTGGTCGATCGCCTCGATCGTCTGGTCGAGGCATTGGACATCGCCCGGCATACCCGTTTTATCGCCCGCCAAGGCGTGCTGGTAGGGATGGGAATGTCCTTGCTGGCCATGGCGCTGGCGGCCCTCGGTTATCTACCGCCGTTGATCGGTGCCGTGGTGCAGGAGGGCATCGACGTGGTGATCATCGTCAACGCCTTGCGCGCCTTGGGGCCGTTCTGGGCGCAGGGGAAAAGAAAGCTGGCCGCTGAGCATATTGATCACCTGCAAGCTGAACACCAGCAACTCGGTGCTCTACTGAGCGATCTGCATCGACTGGCCAACGACTTTGCCCGACGACCGCCTGAGCAGGCGCGGACTGACCTGTCGGAGTTGGTCAACCACCTGCAGACCTCACTGGCGCAGCATGAGCGCGAAGATGAACAGACACTGTATCCACTGCTGGTGCGAAACATGACAGGTGAGGACCCGCTATCGGCCATGAGCCACGTCCACCGGGAGATTTTTCGCCTGATTCATTTGCTGGCACGCATGAGTGACGACTTCAGTTGCGCCCCCGCCACGGCAACTGCCGATGAGATCCAGCATCAACTGATCCGCCTGGACACCTTGGTGCAACTGCACTTTGAACAAGAGGAGGAGCTGTTTCGTTATCTGGATTGGCGCTAGCGATTCAAGCCGGGAAAAAAGACTGTGCTCCCCCTGTCGCATGCAATGCACGAGCAATTGCGAGCTCGCGCCCTGGCAGTGATCCTGCGTGGAACCTGGTGACTCTCGGTGGCACAGCCCTTTTTAAATGGGCTGTTTGGCCTGCCATACAGGATGCCTGATGGGTGTTCTACTGATGCATCTCCGTCACGGACATGGTGAACACCAACTTGGATCTGCCTGCGTTGGAATAGGAATGTGGTACGTCGGTCTTAGCCACTGCAGAGCTTTCCGCCGGGATGACTAGCTCCGTTTCCCCTACCAAGCATTTCAGCGTGCCTTTTTCCACATGAAACAGTTCAAGCGTGCCCTGAGGGATGCCCCCTGTGAAGCGAAAGATTCGCCTTGGTGCATTTCCCCTGACACCTATGAATGATCAGGGTGTGGACGAAAATGCGTTTACCCGTCTTGTGCAGCAACTGGTGACGGCGAAAGTAGATTCCATTGGGGCTCTCGGGTCCACCGGAAGTTATGTGTATCTTTCTCGAAAAGGGGATGCCCCCTTGCAGGGGGCTGAGTCAGCCCCCTGCAGGTTAAACCCTATAACCAACCCTTGATCTGCGCGCGCAAAGCCTGGGTGGAAATACCGTAGCGATCATGCAACGTCGGCAGCGCGCCAGCATCGAGAAACGCGTCCGGCAGCGCTATTTGCCTGAACGTCGGCGTGACCCCATTGCGCAACAGCACGGTTGCCACCGCTTCGCCCAGTCCGCCAATGATGGAGTGGTTTTCGGCAGTCACTACCAATCGCCCCGGCTTCCTGGCCTCAGCCAGAATAGTCTGCTCATCCAGGGGCTTGATGGTGGGAACGTGAAGCACCGCGACATCCACGCCATCAGCCTGAAGTTCCTTGGCGGCTTCCAGGGCGCGCATTGTCATCAAGCCGGTGGAAATGATTAAAACCTCATTGCCCGTACGCAGGGTCTTGGCTTTGCCGATCTCGAATTTATAGCCATATTCATCGAGCACCAGCGGTACGTTGCCGCGCAGTAACCGCATGTAGACTGGCCCTTGATGCGCGGCAATGGCGGGTACTGCCTGTTCGATTTCCAGGGCATCGCAGGGGTCGACGATCATCAGGTTCGGCATGGCCCGGAAGATTGCCAAATCATCCGTTGCCTGGTGACTGGGGCCGTACCCGGTGGTCAGTCCAGGCAGGCCGCAGACGATTTTGACGTTGAGGTTTTCCTCGGCAATCGCCATGCAGATGAAGTCATAGGCCCGGCGCGAGGCAAACACCGCGTAAGTGGTCGCGAAGGGCACGAACCCCTCCCGAGCCATGCCCGCTGCCGCGCTCATCAACAGTTGCTCAGCCATGCCCATCTGGTAGAAACGCTCTGGGTGCGCCTTGGCAAAAATGTGCAGGTCGGTGTATTTGGACAAGTCAGCCGATAAGCCCACGATATCCTGGCGCTGGTCTGCGAGGGCGGCCAATGCGTGGCCAAAGGGCGCCGATTTGGTGGCCTGACCTTCAGCGGCAATCGAAGCAATCATCGCGGAGGTTGTCAGCTTTTTCTTCGGCGCCTCGGGCGCCTGAGCCGTCGTGTTGGTTGCGTTGCTCATAGGGTCTTGCCTTCTTCGAGGTTGTTCAGGGCCACATCCCATTCATGCTCGTCCACGCGGATGAAGTGAGTCTTCTCACGGGTTTCCAGGAACGGCACGCCTTTGCCCATCTTGGTATCGCAGATGATGACGCGCGGTTGTGCGGCGGGATGGCTGCGGGCCGCGTCGAACGCCTTGACCAAGGCGTCCAGGTCGTTGCCGTCTACCCGCTGGGTGAACCAGCCAAAGGCTTGCCATCGGTCAACGATGGGTTCAAATGCCAGCACCTCGCTGGAGTGTCCGTCGGCTTGCTGGTTATTGACGTCGACGATGGCGATCAGGTTGTCGAGTTTCCAGTGCGAAGCGGACATCACCGCCTCCCAGGTGGAGCCCTCATTCAGCTCGCCATCCGATAGCAGGTTGTAAACGAATGAGGCGGATTGCTTGCGCTTCAAACCCAGGCAGGCGCCCACCGCGATACCCAGTCCCTGGCCCAGCGAACCACCGGTGATTTCCATGCCGGGGGTGTACGCGGCCATGCCGGACATGGGCAGGCGGCTGTCATCCGAACCGTAGGTTTCAAGTTCATCCAGTGGAATGATTTCAGCCTCGATCAGCGCCGCATACAGTGCGATCGCGTAGTGGCCGATGGAGAGGTAAAAGCGATCACGCTGTTCCCACTCGGGGTTATCGGGCTTGTAGTTCAAGGCATGAAAGTACGACACGGCCAGCAAGTCTGCCGCGCCCAGCGCCTGACCAACATAGCCCTGGCCCTGGACTTGCCCCATGCGCAAGGCATGGCGGCGAATGTTATGGGCGCGCTGCACCAGAGTGGTGGACGAGACGCGAGATAATGTGACAGTCATGGAGTTCTCCGTTAACTCAACGATTGACCGAAGCGGCAGGAATACGCAGCACCAGACAGGCACCGATGCACAGCACACCGGTAATCAGGTACATGCCGATGGCGCTCGAACCGGTTGTGGTGGTGATCCAACCAATCAGGTAGGGCGAGCAGAACCCCGCGAGATTGGCAAAGCTGTTGATGCCGGCGATCCCCGCAGCGGCGGAGACGCCACCGAGCAATGTGGTAGGCAGCATCCAGAACAGTGACGACGCCGACAGCACGCCTGCTGCTGCAAGGCACAGGCACAACACCGACAGCATCAGGTTGGTGCCGAACACCGCCGCCAACGTGAGGCCCAGCGCGCCGGCAATCATTGGCCCGACCAGGTGCCAGCGGCGCTCCTGGTGCTTGTCGCCGCTACGCCCCATCAGCACCATCGCGACGATGGCGCACAGGTAGGGGAGACTGGTGAGCAAGCCGATGTGCATCGGATCGGCTACGCCTGCGTTACGGATAAGCGTCGGCAGCCAAAAGGTGATCGCGTACTGGCCCATGACCACGCAAAAGTAGATGCAGGCGAGAATCCACAGGCGACGGTCCCGCAGGAACGCCCCGACCGATGCATGGGTGACTTTGCGGCTGTTGTCCTCGGCCAGTTCTTTGCTGATCAGCGTTTTTTCTTCATCGGTGAGCCATGTCGCCTGGTGGACGCCATCTTTGAGGTAGGCCAGCACCATCAGGCCAACGACGACGGTCGGAATGGCTTCGATCACGAACATCCACTGCCAGCCCGCCCAGCCTTGAAAACCTGCGAAATGGGTCATGATGTAGCCTGAGAGCGGCCCGCCGATCATTCCTGAGAGCGGGATCGCGATGAACCACAGCACGGTCATTTTTGCGCGGCGGTAGGAGGGGAACCAGTAAGTGAGGTAGAGCAGCAAGCCCGGCGCGAGACCGGCTTCGGCGATACCGAGCAGAAAGCGCAGCGTATAGAACTGCCAGGCCGTTTCTACGAAGGCGAAGAGGGCGGAGATGATGCCCCACGAAATCATGATGCGCGCGATCCAGCGACGGGCACCGACCTTGTGGAGGATGAGGTTGCTTGGCACTTCGCAGAGAAAATAACCAAGAAAGAACATGCCCGCGCCGAGCCCGTATACGGTTTCGCTCAGGGACAGGTCGTTCATCATCTGCAGCTTTGCAAACCCGACATTTACCCGGTCCAGGTAAGCGCACAGGTAGCACAGCATCAGGAAAGGCATCAATCGCCAGGCAGTTTTGCGATACGCGCTGGAGCGTACTGTGGACACAGCGTCGAGCGTCATGGTGGTCATCATGATGGTCTGATCTCTTGTTTTTATAGAACGCCGGGCCTGAAGCCCGACGTATCGTCGATCCAGAACTGAATGGACAGCGGTGGTGACACCTGTTGTCAGTGGATCAACATGCCGCCGTTTACATCGAGCGTGATGCCGGTGAGGTAGGAGGACAAGTCGCTGGCTAGAAACAGCGCCGCATTGGCAACATCCTGCGCTGCGCCAAGCCGGCCCAACGGGATGCTTTCGATGATTGCGTGGCGTCGCTCATCCTGCATCAGGCCGCCGGTGATGTCAGTGTGGATCAAACCTGGGGTGATGGAGTTGACGCGAATGTTGTCCGCGCCAAATTCGCGTGCCATGGCCTTGCCCAGTCCGAGCACACCGGCTTTCGCTGCACTGTAGTGCGGGCCACCGAAAATGCCGCCGCCGCGCTGGGCCGATACGGATGACATGCAGACGATGCTGCCCGAAGCCTGGGTGCGCATCACCGGAATGACCGCCTGCGACATCAACAGTGTGCCGCGCAGGCTTACATCCAGGACCTTGTCGTAATCGCTCGGGCGAATGTCCAGGGTCTTGATCGGCTGCGTGATGCCAGCATTGTTGATGAGTATGTCGATACGGCCGTAGTGCTCGATAACCTTGGCGACGGCTGCTTTGACTTGCACCTCGTCGGCGACGTTGGCAGCCAGACCCAGATGGCCTTCGCCGAGGGTAGCCGCTGCGTCACTGGCGGCGGATTCGTCGAGATCCAGAATGACCACGCGGGCGCCGTGTTTGGCGAAGGTGACAGCCGTTGCACGGCCGATACCTCGTTCGGATGCAGCGCCAGTAATAATCGCGACTTTGCCTTGAAGAAGCATGAGGGGTACCTCTGATTGTTTTTATGGTTCGATTCAGCGATCGATGGCTCAGAGTGGTCCCCGTGGACATGCCGAGCAATAACGCAAACGTCACTGCTACATGAATAAAATTCAGCACTCGTCAATACAGACCGCAGATGCTTGAATGGCACTCCCCGTTCGAGCCCCAAACCATAGGCTGAATACTGATGCGCCAGGACGATATCCCTTCATCCAAGCTGCCACCGCTGAGAGCCATTCAAGCCTTCGAGCAAACCGCGCGTTTTGGCAACCTGGCAAGAGCCGCCGAAGTGCTGGACCTCACGCCGTCGGCGATCAGCCACCAACTGGCCAAACTGGAGGTCATGATTGGTCGACAGTTGTTTGTGCGGGCAGCGCGTGGGGTGACGCTGACACCGGTGGGTGAGCAGTACTTGAAGGACATTTCCGGTTTGTTGCAAAGCCTTGAGGTCGCTACCGAGCGGGCGGCGAGTGACGTTAGCCTGGATTGCCTGCGGCTGCATTCCTCCCCCAGTTTTGGCTTGCTCTGGCTGATGCCCCGGCTGGAGTCATTTCGCTTGACCAACCCGGACATCCAAATCAATTTATCTTGCTCCTATGAATCACTGCACTTCAGCCAGGACAAGATCGATGTCGATATTCGCCATGGCCGGCCCAACTGGCCCAGCTATGAAGTGCGCACCGTGCGTAACGAGAGCTTCGCTGTGCTGGCCTCGCCCAAGCTGATCGCACGCTGCGCGGTAAAAAGCGCAGTGGATCTTCTGGTAGAAGACCTGATCCTTTCCGAAGCGACTTTGCTCAGATGGCCTGAGTGGTTCGCTCAGCATGGCCTGGCGCGCCCCGAAAAACCCTACGCCTTGAGTTTTGACCGATCCTACATGAGCCTGGAAGCGGCGAGCCACGGGTTGGGATTTGCCCTGGAAAGCACGCTGCTGGCGCAAAAATACCTCGCCAGCGGTTCGCTCGTTGAGGTCGCCCCCGAAGCTTTGAGCTCTCCGGTAGCGGCCCACCATTTAGTGTTCCCGAAGGCCCACTCCAGTTTTCCCAGAGTCAGGCGATTTTTGGGTTGGATGGAAGGGGAGTTGGGGCATGGCTTTGTGTTTTAACGTTATGGCTGTCCGAAGGGCGGCCGCCGTCATGTCGGGAATCGAACGTGACCACGAGCTTTGAGGCGTTTTAGCGAGCCAATCTTGCATTGTGAAGTGCGCGATTTCGCATTAAAGGCTCTCAGGAGCCCCGAAAAACATTTTGACTGGGCTCTAGAACAATGTTTTCAGGCAGAAAAAAATCAAATATGCCCCCAGTTTTGCCCCCAGTTGCATGCGATGCACTCACAATTGCGAGTGCGCGCCCTGGCGGTGATGCTACGTGGGGCTTGATGGCTTTCGGTGGCACAGCCCTTTTGAAATTGGCTGGTTCGCCCGCCTTACATATGCTCACTGGCTGCCAGTCTGCCGGTATCTACTGATGCATCTCCGTCACGGACATGGTGAACACCAACTTGGATCTGCCAGCGTTGGAATAGGAATGAGGTACATCGGTTTTCGCCACTGCCGAACTCCCCGCAGGGATGACCAACTCTGTTTCCCCTACCACGCATTTCAGCGTGCCTTTCTCCACATGAAACAGTTCAAGCGTGCCCTGAGGATGCCCCTGTGAAGCGAAAGATTCGCCTGGATGCATTTCCCAACGCCACAGCTCGATCATATTAGGGCCGGACGTTCCCGCCAGGAGGCGCGCCGTTCCTCCCAGGTCACCGGTCCAGAGCGTGGGGATGTCTTGGCTGTCGATGATATGGGCGGATGGGGCTTCGGTCACATTGACGATGTCTGCAACAGACAGTCCAAGCGCGGCGGCGATTTTGCAAAGGATGCCGATACTGGGGTTCGCCGTACATTTCTCTATTTCGACGACCATTCCTTTGCTCACCCCTGAGCGGCGGGAAAGCTCATCCAACGTGATCTTCTTTGCTTTGCGCGCCTGTTTGAGAGTGCGCGCGACGGCCAGGCTGACGGCTTGAGCGTCAGCACCAGAGGTAGTCGACAGGCTGGTATTGGTGGTCATTGATGAAGGTCATTAGAAAAAGGTGCTGGGATTTTCGGCCTTTATCAGTAGCTGCGTCAATCGGCTCAGCCGTTATATTAGATGATAGTGGTCATTATATTGACTTTATTGGTCGTCGCTGACTAGCATTAAATGACATTTAGGTTCCTGGAGGTTTTTGATGCTGTCCGTACTGCCGTTGATCGATCAAGCCGTTGCAGAATTGGCTCCGGAGTTCAGGGCCCTGAGCATTGTGGTGGGAGCTGCGCCGCTGATTCATCCTGAGGTTGCTCAGTCTGCGCTGGATCGCGCTTGCAAGGCCGTGCAGGAAGGTGGGCCAAGCTGGGGAGATGCGCACCTGGCCGCATGGGCGGAGACATTCCGAAAGTTCGGCGCAAAGCCGCAGCGGACGCCTTGTTCAGCTGAGGCGCTACGTAAACGGGTTTTACGTGACGGAAGCTTGCCGAGCCTGGATCCCATCGTCGATCTCTACAACGCAATCAGTATTGAGTACGCCATCCCTGTTGGCGGGGAAAACATTGAAGCCTATGTGGGCTCCCCACGGCTGGTAGTCGCCGATGGCACCGAGCCTTTTGACACCATGAAAGAGGGCGCTCCTGCTTTCGAGTATCCAGACCCCGGCGAGGTTGTCTGGCGCGATGACAAAGGCGTGACCTGCCGTCGCTGGAATTGGCGGCAAGGTGTCAGAACCCGTCTCGGTGCTGACGCGAAGAGCATGTGGTTCATTTTGGAGAGCTTGCCGGCGATGCCGCTTGAAGCCTTGACGGAAGCGGGGGACAAGCTGATCGAAGGGTTGCAGCAAATGATGCCAGGCGTCCAGATCGAAAGCTCACTGATTGGTCTTGGGGTCAAATAGTCGACAAGCCACTGCAAGGAGTGATGACGATGTTTACCGGCCTTAGTGCATTTCCTCTGACACCTATGAATGAGCGAGGGGTGGACGAAAATGCTTTTACCCGTCTTGTGCAGCAACTGGTGGCGGCGAAAGTAGATTCCATCGGGGCTCTCGGATCCACCGGAAGTTATGCGTATCTTTCTCGCGCCGAACGTTCTCGAGTTGCGCAGTTGGTGGTAGAGGCGGCGGAGGGTGTGCCTGTGATGGTGAGCATCGGAGCGCTGCGTACACGCGACGTTTTGCTGCTGGCCGAGGATGCGCAAGCCGTGGGAGTCAAAGCCTTATTGCTGCCACCCGTGTCGTATCAAAAACTGACTCAGGACGATGTTTTTTCGATGTACGAAATGGTTTCGGCCAACGTCTCAGTCCCGCTATGTGTCTATGACAATCCGGGTACCACCCATTTCGATTTTACCGATGAGTTACATGGGCGTATCGCGGAGTTACCCAACGTCAGATCAATCAAAATTCCGGGCGTCCCCGACGCGCCGCACCTGGCCAGGGAGCGCGTGGTACGTCTGCGAAAATTGATTCCGAGCCACGTGACGATCGGAATAAGCGGCGATGCGTTAGCGGCTATTGGCATGAATGCCGGCTGCGATGCCTGGTACTCCGTCATGGGCGGTTTGTTCCCCAACACAGCGCTCGCAATCACGCGAGCTGCATTGTCAGGGGACGCCGCTGAAGCCGCGCGCCTTTCTGAATCGTTGAAGCCGCTCTGGGCTTTGTTCAGGCAATTTGGCGGTAGCTTTCGAGTGATAGCAACAGCGGCGGAGCTTCTCGGGTTTACTCACTCTCCGAGTCTACCCCTGCCGCTCAGAACCATCGCCGGGGAAGGACGAGAGCAAATTGCTGCGGTGATTCAGGCGCTTGAATTGAGCTGAATGTTGACAGGGATGTTCTGCCTCACCCTTGGTGGGTGAGGCAGAAGTCCCAATATCTACAGCTTCAAAAACGTTGTGAAATGATCCTGGTGCCCCTCCAGAATGTCCCTTGGCAGGATTGTGCCAACAGCGCCTCGATGCTGCAGGCCATGAGAAAGTACATGAGCAAGGATTTGCTCCTTGGTCATGTTGCCGGGTTTGCCGTCCTTGAAGATAAATGCCACCGGGTCAGACAGCTCCGCTGCGGTGACTGATTTTGTGTAGTCAACAAACCACTGATTTGCCTTTGTGAATGCCTCTTCCAGCTGACGAAAGTCTTGCCTTTGCTCAGTGACAACGTCGTCAAATTCCTCCGGTTTACTTTGCAGTCTGGCGATGAACAACTGGTCCACAATATTGATGTGCCTGAGCCAATAACAGGCCTTCTCCATTTCCACAGGGAAGGACTGTGCAATGGGTGCTTTCAAGCACCGGAATAGCGCCTCCTCAGACCATGCCTTGTACTGATAAAGCGAGTGCAACAGGTTTTTGGCACACATGGCGTTCTCCCATTTTCTAAGCGTCTTTCTAAGCGTCGTCGGCCCTTGGCACATCACAGGAGCTGGGACAAAGGGGGGGCGTGCAACGGAGCGGAATACCGTTGGCGAGATATAATAGTCACTATATTGACTTTTATAGTCAATGGTATGAAGCTTCATCAAAGGCGATTAACGCCGCCGCATTGAACTCCAACAGAGCCCCACCTTGCAGGTGGCCCGCTCGGAAATGGCTTGAGGGTGTCTTGGATCATGAAGTACGTCAGCACACGGACCCCTGGTAGAACATTCGATTTCAGCGAGGTGCTGATGGGGTCGTACGCGCCTGACGGTGGCTTGTACGTGCCCCACAAGGTGCCTCGCTTCAAAAAGGAGGAACTCTCAAAGCTCGAATGGTTGCCCTTTCATGAATTGGCTCGCTATGTGATCGAGCCATTTTTGGGGGGCTGGATCGAGCAAGGTCAGCTGTCCCGGATGCTTGAGGAGACCTTTGATTGTTTTAAAAGCAACGCAGTGACACCGCTGTACCAGACAGCAAGTAACGAGTGGATACTCGAGTTGTTTCATGGGCCGTCAGGCGTCTATCAAGACTTTGGCCTTCAATTGATGTCTCGCTTTATCAATCACGATTTGCTGAAGTTTGGAAAGAAAACGCTGATGGTAGGTTGTACAGGCGGAGATACAGGGGTTGCTGCAATAAAAGCATTTTCGGGAATGAAGGGCGTTACTGTGTTGGTGTTACATCCCGCCAAGGGTTTAACCATGGAGGATCGCCGACGTTTACTGAGTAAGGACGAAGGAAATGTTGTCAACATTGCGGTCGACGGAGATTATTCTGATTGTCATCGTTTGTGTGAGCAGTTCCTGAAACAAAATAATGATGCGCAGCAGTATCTTATTTCGTTCAACTCAGTGCATTGGGTTCGCATACTCGCGCACCTGTCCTTCTATTTTTATTCCGCTCTTCAGCTCGGCGCGCCTAAAAGAGAGGTTGCTTTCAGTGTGCCGACTGGGAATTTTGGCGCCCTGTACGCTGGTTATATTGCCAAGCAAATGGGGCTGCCCATCCGACAGCTAATCGTTGCCACGAATGCTAACGCCGGATTGCATAACTTTCTCCAATCAAATCTGTACAGTCGAAATGAGATTCGTACGACCAGAACGCCCACTATGAATGTTTCATTAGCCTCTAATTTTGAGCGCTTGCAGTGGAGTATTTTAAATCGATGTGGAGAAAAAGTAGCTCGTAATATGCAGTTGTTAGAAGGCGAGGGCACCATCCACTTAGAGCAGGATGAATGGTTGGAGGCGCGCAAATTGTTTGACTCACTGGCTGTGGACGATGCGGACGCATTCAGTTGTATTCATGAGGTCTTTGCACAGAGTGGGTATCTTGTCAGCCCCAATACCGCTATCGGCTTGCGCGCTGCACGTGCGAGCAGGCGCAGCTTGCTGATCCCCATGATTTGCCTGGCGACGACACATCCGTCGAAGATTGGCGCTGCAACCCATAAGTCGGAGATTGTCGGCCACCTGAATACAGGCGGTGCTCCTGCAGTCGCCGAACAAGACTGTACTTCAATTGCTAACGACATCAGGGCGCTGACCTCGCTGGTCAAGGCCTTATCCAAAGACACGGAGTCTCACTCGTTATAAGTTCGGAGCCAGAGATGAAACGTGTTTTAGATAAAGTTGATGAAAAAATTTTGGAAGAACTCACCCGAAATGCACGGTTGGCCCACAACGATATTGCCCTAAAAGTTAATTTGTCCAGGAATGCAGTCAGGCTGCGGATTGAGCGACTGGAACGTGATGGTTATGTCCGAGGCTACACAATTATTAAAGGTATGCCCTCAGCCGATGCAGGCCCCATTAATGCATTGATCTTCGTTTATCGTCAAGACCGTATGCGAGATTCAGAAGTTGTTCGCTCCGTTGGTGCAATGCCTGAAGTCATTTCCTGCAATGTGATGAGTGGCGACCTTGATATCGTACTGACGGTTCAGGCGATGAATGCAGATCGTATCCACAGGGTATGGAGTGAAATTTCGGCGTTGCCGGGTGTCCTGAACACCGTGACCTCTTTTGTGCTGTCCAGCACTAAGTAGCAAGTTGCGTTGTTGCGTGAGCATTTTGCTCGTAACAACGTTCTGTTTGCCATATTCGTAAAGTTAAGTTGGCGGATTACTATCTCAGCACCACAACATAACAATGAGAACCCTGTCGTGACTGAATACAAAATTGCGTTGCTTGGTTTTGGTGGCGTTAACCGCGCGCTGACTCAGCTTATTGCCGATAAGAATTCGCGCTGGGCGGATGAGTTAGGTTTCACGTTGAAGATTGTCGGTATCAGTGACCTTTACCTCGGCTCAATCATTAACAAAGACGGCTTGGATGCTCATGAATTGGCTGCAGTGCCTGCTGCTGAAGGCGGCTTCAGGACGCTACCCGGCGGCAGTGCTGAACCGGCGAACGAAACCGTCATCCGTTTCTCAGGTGCCGATATTGTGGCTGAAGCAACCTTCACCAATCCTGTGGATGGTGAACCGGCTACTACCTTCTGCCGCTGGGCGTTGGAGAAGGGCGTCAGTGTCGTGACCACCAACAAAGGGCCTGTGGCGTTGCATGCACAAAGCTTGAAGGCGCTGGCCGATAGTGCCGGTGCCCGCTTTGAATTTGAAGGTTCTGTCATGAGCGGAACCCCGGTCATCCGTTTGGCCAAGGAGTCACTGGCAGGCTCGGAAATCACCGGCTTCAAAGGGATCCTCAACGGCACGTCAAACTTTGTCCTCTCCAGCATGGAGACGGGGTTGGACTTCTCGAGTGCTGTCGCAAAAGCCCAGGAGTTGGGTTATGCCGAAGCCGATCCAACAGCGGATGTAGAAGGGCACGATGTGCGCTTGAAGGTCGTCATCCTCGCCAATGAACTACTGGGCGCAAAACTCAAACCAAGCGATGTCTTGTGCAAAGGGATCTCTGAAATCACGGCCAAGGATGTCGCCGAGGCAACGAAAGCGAATGCCCGTTGGAAGCTGATTGGCAGTGCAGAGAAACGGAGCGATGGCTCGATTTCGGCCTCGGTGAGTCCTCAGTTGTTGCCATCCGGTGACGCGCTGTCAGCAGTCAGCGGAGCCACCAACGCAATCACGTTCAACACGGCCATTCTCGGTCCCGTCACTGTGGTGGGGGCGGGGGCAGGTCGTTTTGAAACCGCCTTTGCCTTACTGGCCGACATCGTGAGCATTCACAACCACAAAACCACGTCAGGTAAGTAATCATGAATAGCTTGAGTCTCTCGCTCGCTGCTGATTATAACGCCATTACGGTGCTCAGCCCGTTTGACGGCAGCAAGGTGGGTGAAGTGGCAGATATACCTGCATCGTCAGCTACCACGATAGTCGACACCGCCATCCTGGGGGCCCGGATTGCCAAGGATTTACCGCGGCATGAACGCGCACGCATTCTGGAGAAGGCCGCACACTCGGTTGAGCGTGATAAGGACGCCTTTGCCAGACTGATCGTTGCTGAGTCTGGCAAAACCTTGAAACAGGCGAGAAAGGAGGTGTTGCGCTGCGTCAACACCTTGAAGTTGTCGGCCGAGGAAGCCAAGCGCAATGCCGGTGAAGTCATCCCTTTCGATGCCTATGTCGGGTCTGAATCCCGTCAGGGGTGGTTCACTCGTGAACCGTTAGGCGTCATCGTCGCCATCACGCCTTACAACGACCCGCTTAATCTGGTCGCCCATAAATTGGGGCCTGCCATTGCGGGGGGAAATGCGGTTGTTCTCAAGCCGTCTGAGCTCACACCGCTATCAGCGATCAAGCTGGTGGAGTGCTTGATCGACGCGGGCCTGCCTCCGGTTGTCGTCACTGTCGCCACAGGCGGCGCCGCGTTGGGCAAGGCCCTGGTTGCTCACCGTGCCGTGCGCATGGTGTCGTTCACAGGCGGCTTTGTCACCGGTGAGCAGATCGCTCGCACAGCTGGCCTCAAGAAACTGGCGATGGACCTTGGCGGTAATGCGCCAGTCATCGTGATGGCCGATTGTGATTTGGCTGAAACCGTCGACTCCTGCGTGTCAGGGGCTTTTTGGGCGGCAGGTCAAAACTGCATCGGTACTCAGCGGATCCTCATCGAGGCCCCTCTCTACGAAGTCTTCAAAACGCGCTTTGTTGAAAAGACCCGGCAGTTGATCGTAGGCAACCCTGCTGATGAGCAGACGGACGTAGGGCCCATGATTACCGAGGCGTCAGCCAAGCGTACCGAAGAGGTGGTAAATGACGCCATTGCCCAAGGTGCCACCTTGTTGTCTGGTAATACACGCATTGGTTCGCTCTATTCCCCCACTGTGCTGGAAGGCGTCGACCGCCATTGCAAGTTGTGGTGCGAGGAAGTGTTCAGTCCGGTTGTCATCCTTCAAAGCGTTGCGTCTCTGGATGAGGCATTGACGCTGGCTAACGAACCCGAATACAGCCTGCATGCCGGGATCTTCACCAGCAATCTGAACGTTGCAATGACTGCCGCTAAACGACTGGAGGCGGGCGGGGTGATGATCAACGACTCTTCCGATTATCGCTTTGATGCAATGCCTTTCGGCGGTTTCAAGTACGGGAGCATGGGTCGTGAGGGCGTGCGTTTCGCTTATGAGGATATGACGCAACCCAAGGTCATTTGTATTAACGGTGTGAGTGGAAGCTAAACAACTCGCTCGACTCAAGTACGAATCACACAACAATAAAGAGGAATCGACATGCGCCCCGATAAGCACAATCTTTCGACATTATCTGCAGCGACACTGGCTGTTCATGGCGGGAATGTCGCGGATGTCACCAGTGGCGCCGTCCGCACGCCATTGGTCATGGCAAACTCCTATCTCCTGCCTGAAGATCCGGCGACCATGGACTGGTCCAGCCCGGATGGTCTTGTGTACACGCGCAATCAAGGCCACAACCAAGTCTGCCTTGAGAAGAAACTCGCAGCCCTTGAGGGATGTGGCGACGCGGTGGTATTCGCGACCGGTGTCGCGGCTTTGCACTCGGTGTTTTTTTCATTTTTGAAAAGTGGCGACCACGTCATTGTCAGCGACATCACCTACCAGGCGGTCTGGCGGCTTTTCGCAGAACTCCTGCCTGAACGTTACGGTATTGAAGCAACGTTCGTGGACGTCGGGGACCTGGAGTCGGTGCGTAACGCCATTCGGCCCAATACCAAGCTGATCCATACCGAAACGATCGCCAACCCGACCACCAAAGTCGCAGATATTGCAGCGCTGGCTGAGATTGCCCATGCGCATGGCGCGCTTATCTCTGTGGACGCGACATTCACTCCTCCTCCTTTTTTCCGTGCCAGTGAGCACGGTGTCGACTTCGTCATTCACTCACTGACCAAGTACATCAATGGTCATGGTGATGCCATGGGTGGGGTGGTGATCGGCTCCAATCAGTTGATCAACAAGATCAAGAATGATGCATTGGTTGACCTAGGCGCGACCATTTCCCCGTTCAATGCGTGGATGATTATGCGCGGTTCAGTCACGTTGCCATTGCGCTTGACGCAGTTGCTGAACACGGCCGAAAAGTTGGCCCAGTTTCTGGAAGGCGACGATCGGATTGCCTACGTCTATTACCCAGGTTTGCCTTCCCACCCGCAGCACGAGTTGGCGCGTCGGCAATTTGCGGGCAAGGGGTATGGGGCCGTGATGGCCTTTGCAGTAGAAGGCGATCCCGACACCCAGAACCGCTTTGTTTCGAACCTGCGCATCATCACATCGGCTGTTTCATTAGGGCATGACGAATCGCTGATCGTGCACGTGGGCGCAGAAGGGCGGGGTGGCTTTGACAAGTACCCTGAAGAGTTCCGCCAGTACGGTCATTTGCGTTTTTCTGTTGGGCTGGAAGATCCAGATGACTTGATCAAGGATATTACGTTCGCGCTGGATGCGACATTCAACTGATTTGAATACAGGCGTCACGCAACCAGGGTTTGGTCAACCCGTCTTTACCCCCGTGCTTGCGGGGGTCTTTTTAATAAGATTGATGTGTTAATTGTGTCTATACGAACTGTCTGTTTGTTGCTTGGGAGTTGCTTATGGCTTGGGTAAGTTTGATTGTTGCAGGGCTGTTTGAAGTGGTCTGGGCTTTTTCGATGAAACAATCTGAAGGGTTTACCCGATTAGTGCCAACGGTCATTACATTTGTCACGGTGATCGCCAGTTTTGCGTTGTTATCGTTCTCGATGAAGAGTTTGCCGTTGGGTACGGCGTATACCATCTGGACCGGCATCGGCGCGGTGGGTGCGTTTGCGGCGGGTATTTTCTTCATGGGTGAACCCGCCACGCTGCTGCGGATCGTGGCGGCTGTCTTGATTGTCAGTGGTTTGTTAATGATGAAGCTCGTGTCTGCTTGAAAGGCGAGCATTTTGCTCGTGATAACGTTCAGTTTGCCATATTCGTAAAGTCGCGACACTCGGGTAATGTTCAAGTCGAGGCTCTGGCCTTGGTAAATAATAATGAGTGTCACGTTTAACGCTGTCAGATGTTTACTGCCCTTAATCCAACTACAATATCTAGGGATGTACTTATGATTTCGCTAAAAAAGTTGTACTTGATTACGTGCTTGGCGTTGTGCACGAGTGCAGTGTCGGCCAAAGAATATTCCACCTTGCGCTTCGGCGTGGATGCCAACTATGCGCCGTTTGAGTCCAAGGCAGCAGATGGCAGCCTCAAGGGATTTGATATTGATTTGGGTAACGCGATCTGCGCCAAGCTTTCAGTCAAATGCATATGGGTGGAAAGCGATTTTGATGGCCTGATTCCGGGGCTCAGAGCCGGCAAGTTCGACGGGATCCTGTCATCCATGACCGTGACGGCCACCCGCGAAAAAGCCATCGATTTTTCAAACGAGCTGTTTTCCGGGTTCACCTCCTACGTGTTCAAGAAAGGGTCGGGCCTGAGCGCTGATGTGGCGTCGCTCAAAGGCAAAACGGTTGGCTACTTTCAGGGCAGCATCCAGGAAGCCTACGCCAAGGCCGTGCTGGACAAGGCCGGCGTAAAAATCCAGTCCTACCAGAACCAGGACCAGGTGTATTACGACCTGGTAGCGGGGCGGCTGGACGCCTCGTTGCAGGATACACTTCAAGCGCAATTGGGCTTTATCAAGTCAGCGCAGGGCACTGATTACGAAATGAGCCCTCCGGTAGAGAGTCCTTATCTTCCCTCCAAGACAGCCATCGGTATCGCCAAGGGCAATACAGAGCTCAAGGCCTTGTTGGATAAAGCGATCCAGGCCCTGCACGACGATGGCACCTATGATTCGATCCAGAAGCAGCACTTTGGCGATCTGAATCTTTACAGCGGCAAATAACCACCCAGCGCTCATCCGCCGGATGGGCGTTTATCGCTATAGGTTGTTGATCATGTTCGAAACACTAATAGGCGCATTGGGGCTCTCTGCATTCAGCCTTCAAGGCTTCGGCCCTCTGCTGCTCGAAGGCGCCTGGATGACCGTCAAGCTGTCCCTGTGCTCCCTGGTGCTCAGCGTATTGCTCGGACTCATCGGGGCCAGCGCCAAACTCTCCAGCATCAAGCTGCTGCGCGTGCCAGCGCAGCTCTACACCACGCTGATTCGTGGGGTGCCCGATCTGGTACTGATGCTGTTGATTTTCTACAGCCTGCAAACCTGGCTGACGGTCATCACGGTGGCGTTGGGCTGGGAGTACATCGAAATCAATCCCTTCGTCGCAGGAATTATCACCCTTGGGTTTATCTACGGTGCCTATTTCACCGAAACCTTCCGCGGCGCCATGCTGGCAGTGCCCCGTGGCCAGGTCGAAGCCGCTACCGCCTATGGGTTAAGTCGTGCTCAGCGTTTTCGCTTTGTGGTGTTCCCGCAAATGATGCGGTTTGCCCTCCCGGGGCTGGGTAACAACTGGATGGTGATTCTCAAAGCCACCGCATTGGTGTCGATCATCGGTCTGGCTGACTTGGTTAAAGCTGCCCAGGACGCGGGAAAAAGCACCTATCAATTGTTCTTTTTCCTGGTACTGGCTGCACTGACCTACCTGATCATCACCAGTGTCTCCAATTTCGTCCTGGGCTGCCTGGAAAAACACTACGCCGCGGGTTCACGGGAGGCGGTGCGATGATCGAACTACTGCAAGAGTACTGGCGGTCATTCGTCTACAGCGACGGCCAGCAAATTACCGGTCTAGCCATGACGTTGTGGTTGCTCAGTGCATCGCTGTTCATCGGCTTTGTCGTATCGATTCCACTGTCTATCGCTCGAGTCTCGCCGAGGTTTTACGTGCGCTGGCCGGTGCAGTTCTACACCTACCTGTTCAGGGGCACACCGCTCTATATCCAGCTGCTGATCTGCTACACCGGGATCTATAGCCTGGCAGCAATACGTGCTCAGCCTGTGTTGGATGCATTTTTTCGCGATGCGATGAACTGCACCATTCTTGCCTTCGCCTTGAACACGTGCGCCTACACCACAGAGATATTTGCCGGGGCCATTCGCAACATTGCCCATGGCGAGGTCGAGGCGGCAAAAGCGTATGGCCTCTCGGGATGGAAGCTCTATGCGTTTGTGATCATGCCGTCAGCCTTGCGTCGCTCGCTGCCGTATTACAGCAACGAAGTGATCTTGATGCTGCACTCGACCACGGTGGCATTCACCGCCACGGTACCGGACATTCTCAAAGTCGCCCGTGACGCGAACTCTGCGACCTTTTTAACCTTTCAATCGTTTGGGGTTGCGGCACTGATTTACCTGGCGGTGACCTTTACGCTGGTCGGCCTGTTCCGAATTGCCGAACGTCACTGGCTGGCTTTTTTAGGGCCGACTCACTGAGCCTTGTTTCTGACAGGGCTGCTCCCAATCCGCTTAGAGGATGATTGCGAACATGTACAAATTGACGGTTGACGGGCTACACAAAAGTTACGGTACCCATGAAGTACTCAAGGGCGTTTCCCTGCAAGCCAAAACGGGCGATGTCATCAGCCTGATCGGCGCCAGCGGCTCGGGAAAGAGTACGTTCCTGCGCTGTATCAATTTTCTCGAAACACCTAACGACGGTGCCATGAGCCTGGATGGCAAACCGATCTGCATGGTTAAAAATCATGCGGGATTGCGTGTGGCGGATGATCGCGAGCTGCAACGACTGCGTACCCGTTTGGCCATGGTCTTCCAGCATTTCAACCTGTGGGGGCATATGACCGTGCTGGAAAACATCACCATTGCCCCGCGTAGGGTGCTGGGTGTCAGCAAAAAAGACGCGGAGGACCGTGCCCGGCGATATCTGGAAAAAGTAGGGTTGCCGGCTCGTGTTGCCGATCAGTTCCCTGCCTTTCTTTCGGGCGGGCAGCAACAGCGGGTAGCGATCGCGCGTGCCCTTGCCATGGAGCCTGAGGTCATGCTGTTCGATGAGCCCACCTCGGCGCTCGACCCTGAAGTGGTGGGCGAGGTGTTGAAAGTCATCCAAGGGCTCGCTGAAGAGGGACGAACCATGATCATGGTGACCCATGAAATGGGGTTTGCACGCAAAGTGTCGAACCAACTGCTGTTTCTTCATCAGGGGCTGGTTGAAGAGCAGGGCGGACCTGAGATTCTGGATAGCCCCCGAAGCGAGCGCCTGCAGCAGTTTCTGTCCAACGGGCTGAAGTGAAACGCCTTGGCCATGGGGCTCTGGGGCATATCGACGAAGCAGTCATCAACCTACCTCGGTATCGAATAACAACTACAACACCCCGGACCTATGGATAAACCATGATGATTGCCAACCTGAAGTTCAGTCATAAGGTACTGCTTGCGGCATCATTCGTTGTTGTCGCAGCGTTTTCGCTTTTTACGCTTTACAACGACTCGATTCAGCGCAAAACGATCCGCACGAACCTTGAAAACCATCTTGAAGAGATGAGCAAGATCACGGCCGCAAGTGTTCAGTCCTGGCTCTCTGGACGGATACTGCTGGTTGATCATATTGCTCAGACCTTTGCCAGCGATCCAGTTCCGGAAAACGTCACGCGACTGCTTGAGCAGAGGTCAGTGCTATCAACGTTTACCTTCACTTATCTAGGCAGTCGTGACGGTAGTTACGCCATTCGACCGAAGGACGATTTACCCGCTGATTACGATCCTCGCACCCGTCCTTGGTATACGGACGCGATGGCTGCCGGAGGGACTACGCTGACCGAGCCGTACTTGGATGTGACGACGGGTCAGTTGATGATGACCATTGCAACTCCGGTCGGTCGCGACGGCCAGCCGCTTGGGGTGGTAGGCGGGGATCTGACGTTGCAAACGCTGGCGAAAATCGTCAGCTCGCTTGATCTGGGGGGAATCGGCTATGCCTTTCTGGTCAACGCCGAGGGCAGGGTGCTGGTTCATCCGGACAAAGATCGGGTGATGAAGCGGCTGAGCGATATCTATCCCCAAAGCACACCGTCACTCAGCACCCACATCAGTGAGACAGAGCAGGAAGGAGTCCCTCAAATCGTGATGTTTTCACCAATCAAGGGACTGCCTTCGGTGAACTGGTATGTCGGTTTGTCTATCGACAAAAGCAAAGCTTACAAGGCACTTGGTGATTTTCGCGCTTCTGCCATTTTGGCGATGGTCATTGCCGTGGTGATCACGCTGCTTCTGCTGGGCGTACTGATTCGCGTATTGATGCAGCCCCTGAGGCTGATGGGTAAAGCCATGCGTGATATCGCTCAGGGTGAGGGCGACCTTACCCGTCGCTTGAGTGTGCATTCAAAGGATGAGTTCGGAGAGCTGGCCGGCGACTTTAACCTTTTTGTTGAGCGTATCCAGCACTCAATACGTGAGGTCTCTTTTGCCACCGAGCAGGTTAATGAAGTGACTAAGCGCGTGATGCAGACTTCCAGCTCGTCCATGGACAACTCGGACAACCAGGCCAGTCGAACCAACAGTATTGTCGCAGCGATTAATGAACTGGGTGCGGCGGCCCAGGAAATTGCGCGTAGCGCTGGTGACGCTTCCCTTCAGGCGTCGGATGCCCGACGTCAGGCAGAAGGTGGCCGCGAGGTAGTGACACAAACGATAAATGCCATGGACAAGCTATCAGGAAAAATCCGCACGTCATGCAACAACATAGAGGTGCTGAACGGCAAGACGGAGAACATCGGGCGGATTCTTGAAGTGATCAAAGGCATTTCCGAACAGACCAACCTGTTGGCACTCAATGCCGCCATCGAGGCCGCGCGGGCGGGTGATGCCGGCCGCGGTTTTGCGGTGGTAGCTGACGAAGTTCGCAGCCTGGCTTACCGGACTCAGACGTCGGCCCAGGAAATCCATACGATGATTGAAGAGCTTCAGGTGGGCGCACGGGAGGCGGTACTCACCATGAATGAAAGTGAACGCTACAGTAAGGACGGCGTGATGATCGCCAACCAGGCAGGTGAGCGGCTGGGCAGTGTCAGTCAGCGTATCAGCGAAATTGACGGCATCAACCAGTCGGTGGCGACCGCGACTGAAGAGCAGACTTCGGTCATTGATTCGTTGAACGTTGACATCACCGAGATCAAAACCCTTAACCAGGAAGGGTTGGAAAACCTTCAAGCCACGCTGCTTGCTTGTGACGATCTTGAACGGCAAGCCACACGACTCAAGCAGTTGGTGGATGGCTTTCGAACTTAGGCCATCCTCGCAAGGGTTGGCTTTGAATCACGTGCGGGAGAACAGCAGCCTAAAACCTGCGGCGCCAAAGACCAACGCAAGGGTGCCTTCAATCCACCCGCGCGCCCTGCGATACCCCCGAATCATCGGTGCCGTGGAGAAAACGATCGCATAGCCGCAGAAAATAGTAATGCTCAACACGGCACAGCCAGCCAGGATGATTACAACCGTTTCAGGCGTCGCTTGTGGTCCTAAACCCAGTGTCATCGTTGCGATCCAACCCAGTAAAGCCTTTGGGTTGGTAAGGTGCATAAGCAAGCCCCGCCGGTAGAGGCCAAAGCCCGAGACGGTTGGTGCTGCTGCCAGCGCTTTCTCAATTTGCTCGTCAGGTGTCAGAGCAGAACGTCCCGCTTTCAGGGCTAGGAACAGCAAGTACGCTCCGCCGACGATCTTGAGTACGAAGAGTGCCTGGGTGAACTGAAGCAGAATGGCCGAGACGCCTGTGGCGGCCATTGATCCCCAAAAAAAAGAACCACTGATAACTCCGGCTGCAAGTATCAGCGCAGGTTTTCTGCCTTGGTGCATGGCAACGCCCATGATCCGCATATTGCTGGGACCCGGGCTTGCAGCTCCAACAATGTAGGCGGTAAAAACGAGTAGAAGGTGGTGAAAATCAAATGACATTAATGGCCCCTTGAGTGGTGCGTAATAACCAGCAGCTTAAGTGTTCACAAGCTATCCGTCATTGCGTTCTTTACTCGCATTTTCTGGCTGATTTAATTTTCATGTCATGGGACTGGATCGCGCTGAATGTGGTGTTTTCCATCGCCAACGTCCGGGATCGTGATACACCTTAGAAAACCGCGAAGAGGGAAGAGGTCAGCATGGACCGAGCAAAGGGGAACCGCCATTCTCGACAAAACCTTCGGCGTTCTTGAAGCGACTTGGGAGCGTCTCACTGAGTGAGACGCTGGCACGGCATAGTCCTCAGCCGAGTTTGCCCACGTCAATCCCATCACCAGTGTGTGACTTTTTCGAGATTGGGCTGCTGGACCTTAGGCTGGGGGCATCCTTTTCAAACCATCCCAAACATGCCCTCAGATTTGCCCCCCAGGTGTCTCATCCTCTGGAAGTGGATAGATCTCCATGGTCTATGAAAAGGCAGAAATGATCAACTGAACAGCCTGCCCGACGACGCCTAAAGACTCTCAGGATCGCCAAAAAACATCTGAATCCGCGACCGCAACCACCGCTCCCCAGGGTCGTTGTCCTGGGAACCGCGCCAGGCCATGTGCAGCTCGAAGCTGCGCACCGGTATGGGTGGGTCTTCGGCGCGTACGCCGCCGGCGGCGGTCAGCGCGTCGGCCGTGTAGTCGGGCACGGTGGCGATGATGTCGGTGCCCGACAGCAGGGTGCTCAGACCGTTGAATTGCGGCACGGCCAGCACTACGTGGCGCTTGCGGTCGAGTTTCGCCAGCTCTTCATCGATGAAGCCGCTCAAGTCACCCGCGAAAGACACCAGGGCATGGGGCCGCGCGCAGAATTCGTCCAGGGTCAGTCGTCCCGGCGCGGTGTCGGCCCGCAATACTTTGGGCAAGCTGCGTCGCAAGACCTTGCGCTTGGCGTTGGCCGGCAGGTCGTCGGTGTAGCTGACGCCAATGGAGATTTCACCGGACGCCAGCAAACCAGGCATCAGGATGTAGTTGACCCGGCGCACCACCAGCACGATGCCGGGCGCTTCGGCGCGCAGGCGCTTGAGCAGCATCGGCAGCAGGGCGAATTCGGCGTCGTCCGACAGGCCGATGCGAAACACCGAGGTGCTGGTGGCCGGGTCAAATTCCGCTGCACGGCTGACCGCCGTGGAAATCGAATCCAGGGCCGGGGAGAGCAGGGCGAAGATCTCGACCGCCCGGGCCGAAGGCTCCATGCTGCGGCCGGTACGTACGAACAACGGGTCATCGAACAGGCTGCGCAGGCGCGACAGCGCGGCGCTGATGGCCGGTTGGCCTAGGAACAGTTTCTCGGCCGCGCGAGTCACACTGCGTTCATGCATCAATGTTTCGAACACGATCAACAGGTTCAGATCGACACGCCGCAGGTCATTACGATTCATCTGGGGTCCTGGCAGATTCGGTAAGCTTGACGTGAGCGGCCATATGGGAACAATGGCCGGCATGAATCTTACGGGGAAAGGCTGGTACTCTGCACCGGCTAATTGAGTTTTCTTAGGTTAAGTCCTACAGGATTGGTTGGTTTTTCTTACTGCGGAATCAATGACAGGCATGTCGACTATTAATAGCCACTGATGGTCTTGGGTACAAAGCCCGGATAGAGTTCATGGCATTAGAGGTTACTTTGACGAGGTTTGCGATGTCCCGCACGATCCGTTTTCACAAGTTTGGTGGTGCCGAGGTGCTCAAATGCGAAGAGCATGCGGCGGCTCTTCCTGCGCCAGGAGAAGTGCAGGTCCGTGTCGAAGCGATCGGCATCAGTTGGTACGACACCTTGTGGCGCCAGAACCTGGCGTCGTCCCAGGCACGTCTGCCTTCGGGCCTGGGCCATGAAATGGCCGGCGTGGTAACGGCCGTCGGCGACGGCGTCGATGACTTGGCCGTGGGCGACAAGGTCGCCAGTTTCCCGGCCGAGAGCCCGAACGATTATCCGGTGTACGGTGAGGTCATCGTGCTGCCACGCACCGCGCTGACCCGTTATCCCGACGTGCTCAGCCCGATCGAAGCCGCCGTGCATTACACGCCGCTGCTGATCGCATATTTCGCCTACATGGACCTGGCGCGGGTCAAGCCGGGGCAATTCGCCCTGGTCACCGATGCCAGTCATTGCGCCGGCCCTTCCTTCGTACAACTGGGCAAGGCCCTGGGTGTGCGGGTGATCGCGGCCACCAAGACGGCTGACGAGCGTGAGTACCTGTTGTCGCTGGGCGCCGAGAAGGTCATCGTCACCGAAGAGCAGGACTTGCTGATGCAAATCAACAAGCTCACCGACAACCGTGGCGTCGATGTGGTCTTCGACGGCCTCGGCGGGCCCCAGATGTCGCTGCTGGGTGACGTGTTGGCACCGCGTGGCAGCCTGGTGCTGTATGGCTTGCAGGGTGGCAACCAGACGCCGTTTCCAGCCTGCGCGGCGTTCCAGAAGAACATTCAGTTCTTTGTGCACTGCATCGGCAATTTCACTGGCAAGCCGGAACTGGGCATTCTCCAGGACCAGGTGGCCTTGCAACGAGCACTGCGCGATATCAATCAACTGACCGCCGACCGCGTGCTGTTGCCACTCAAGACTCGGGTCTTCCCATTCTCCGAGTTCGTCGAGGCTCACCGTTACATGGGCGAATGCCCTTGCCGTGAACGTGTTGCCCTTCAGGTCGTCGACCCGGCCTGAACCCTGTCTTGCGCAAGAGTCATCGCCCCGGGCTCTTGCGCTGCCTTCGCCCTGACACCCCATCCTTTCTTACGGCACCTCCTGCCTGGCGGTGCTGCGTCCGCACCTCACCATCTCGCGCCTTGAATGGCCTGTCCCGGTTCGCTCAAGACTGAAACGGTCTGTCGGCCAACATCTGAACTGGTTTTTGCCCTCAATCTGTATCTTCTAATCATTGTTTAAGTCTTGATAATTGAACGCTGATTTCCATATCAAGGAAGAAGTCGTGGTGCGGTATAACTTTTTCGAAGGTCTTCATCCTTCAAGATGCATTCAAGGGGTAACGAGCATTAACAGCTGCAGATATATCTATCGACCCTGGAGAAGACGGGGCGGGGTAGACTGCCAATTAAAGTTCGGCAAGTTCTTTGTTTCTTGTGCTCATTGTCTGTGGGACGTTGTCGGAATTCTCCTAGGACGTGCCGTCCGGTCGCTTGGGTCCCGTGTTTTCGGGGCATTAGGCGGGAGTGTGAAGGGGCGTGAGCCTACTCTCGGTATATGTATCAAATAATTACGACAAGCAATGCTCGAGCGTATTGCTAATACTCTTTGAGTGCTAGAACAACCATCTAGATCAACACGTCGCGCAGTCACGTTGGTGCGGGTGCGACGCCGATAGTTGAATTTCCAGGTAAATGGCTATGAGTGCAATTCATGAGCAGGCAATGACTCACGTGTATCAACAGATACTGCAACGACTGTCAGGTTTTTATTCCCGGGCAGAACGTACCGCGTTGCAGCTTTTGATCCAGCGTTTAATTGTCGCCGCCGGAGGCATCGAGCGGATTGGCGATTACCGAGTGTTGACGGTCCAGAATGGGAGCAGGGAAAGTTTTTATGTGCTGACCGCCTTGCGGGCCGCACAGTTGAGCATCGCGGGGCGACATCCGGTGACCTTCACCTTGCGCGTCGCCACGCCACGCCTGAGCGAAACTACCCAGGCGACGCTGGAAAACATCCACCGCTGCTACAGCGCGCTGTTTGTCTACGATGATCCCCGGGTCGAATTGCTGATGGCCGATAACCGCGAGGTGTTGCCGTTCAATCACCGGCAGCCCCTGTCGATGGCGGGGCACGAAGCCAATCGCATGGACCTGCTGGTCCTGGGGCACCTTCGCGCGGTCGACAGCCCCTTGGAGATTGGGGACGACGGCTACCTGGCGATGGCCGAGTTCTATCGGCACATGGCCCGCTGGGAGTCGGGCGTGGATTCGTTGGTCAGCAGCGATACACCGCGCCAGCAAAAACAATTCATATCGGGCCTGCGCCGCGCGACTCGCAAGATCGGCCTGCTGACCGAGCACGCCTGCGGTTTCGACAACCTTTTTGCCCACCTCGACGCCCTGGGCGGTGATGTCTACCGGCATTTCTATGGGCCGGAGCGCCTCGATGCCTGGAAGCCCGAGGGTCACTTCGAGGCCTGCCGGCGAGTGGGCCACGTCGGCATCGACGACCTGATCGTCGATCGTTCGGAGGGAACCAACTGGCCGCTCTTCAACGAGTTTCTGCGGGTGCAGACCGAGGGGCTTGTGCCATCGGCGCCTGAAAACGAATACATCAGCCCGCTGCTGTCGGCCCATCTGCACGGCCTGCAGGCCTGCTACCTGCACGGACGCAGCTATGAAACCGGCTACGGCGACTACGCGCAGCGGGCGATCATGATCATGCACCGCAAGCAATTGCCGGAACACGTCTGCGAACAGGCTCGGGCGCTGTTCGGCTCGCCGTCGTCGATTCCCGAGCGTCGTGCCTACGCCGCCCTTGAAGCACAAAAGATCCTGGGGCTCAGTGAAACGCAACTGGTGTGCATGCTGTTCGCGCCCTTCGTGGGGCAGGGCACGGGCCTGGAGCATTTCCTGCGTTGCTGCCACCCCGGCATGCTGGTGGCGATGCCGGACCTGCACAAGGCCATGCAGGGCGCGACCGTCGCCGATCAGGTAGCGCAGTGGATGGTCGATGTCAGCGGCTTGCCCATCGACATCCTTGGCAAGCTGTACCGGGCGAGTGTTTCACTGCCGGAACAAGCGGAAAGCGCCCCGGGCGCCGATCCGCAGCAGGCCAATGACGGCGTTGACGCTGCAGAAGGCGGATCGGCTGCCGATGGGTTGCACGAACGCTCGGCAAGGCATTGAGGAACGAGGTTTGACGGACTCATCTACCTCGTCCCCAGTCCTTGTACCCGGCGTTGCGACTGAGCTGACTGCGACCCGCTGTCCTGGCCTGAGCCGATGAAAAATTGCCGGGAGACAGACTTCGCCTATCAGGCGGTTTATCGCTACCTGACCACGCTGATCAACGAGCTGGAGGTTGATGCGCGGGTTCGCCTGCCGTCGCTGCGGCAACTGGCCGAGCGTCTGAACGTGTCGATATCGACCATTCAGTACGCGTATTCGCTGCTGGAAAAGGAAGGGCGGGTCTATTCGATCGCCAAGTCCGGTTACTACGCGCTGCCCGTGCCCAGCATGGCCACCCTGGACGGCGGTGACGATTTACTCGAGACCCTGTACGTCAATGCCCGACGACCAGGTATGCAGGTGCTCAGCGCGGATGAACCGGCGTCGATGCAGCCGTTGGACAGCCCGCTGTTGCTGCTCGAGCGCGAACTGCTGCGCCAGTACCCGCGCTCCTCGCAGACACCCTCGCAACCCTGGGGCGAGCTGGAGCTTCGCACTGCGCTGGCTGCCCGCTACACGTCTTCGCCGGCCCGTTGCTGGAATGCCGATGACGTCTACATTGGCGCCGACCTGCGGGGCGTCCTGGAAATTCTTATCGCGGTGCTGGCACTCAGGGGGGCCACCGTGCTGATCGAATCGCCCTGCGATTGGGCGGTGTTGCGCCTGCTGCAGGCGGCGGAGGTCAACGTCATCGAGCTGCCACTGCTGGCCAGGGGGGAACTCAATGTCGAGCAACTGGAACAGCTGCTGGTGAACGAAACGGTACGCCTGGTGGTGCTGTCGTCGGTCTTGAATATGCCGAGGGGGACACTGGTTCCTGAAGAGAACCGTCGTACCATCGCGCATTTGCTGGAGCGGCACGGGACTTGGGTGCTGGAGAACGACAGCCATACAGACCTGGCGTTCGAGGCAAGGATGACGCCTTTTCGAGACTTGCTCGACCCGGACCGGCTGATCGTCTATTCGACGTTCGAGAAAACCATCGGGCCAGAGGCGCCGTATGGCTACGTGTTGTCGCGCCAGTTGACCCTGCACCTGCAGCGACATTTCCTGTTGCGAGCGTTTCGCTTGTCGCCGATCCGCCAGAAAGCCATCGCCCGGCTGTACAGCAACGGTCGGATTGACCAGCACTTGCTGGTGTTGCGGCGCCTGCTGCGTGAAAGCGCGGTTTCGACTACGCAATTGCTGCGCGAGCGGCTAGGGGATAGCCTGCAATGGGCAGAACCTCAAGGTGGTGCGACGATCTGGATGCAGTCGACGCGACGGGTCGACTTGCGACGGGTTTTCCATCGGCTGCTTGCCCAGCGAATCGTCATCGCGCCGGGGGAGTTGTTCAGCCTCCAGGGCCTGTATGCACAACATATGCGCCTGACCCACGCCCTGAACGGGCCGCAGGACATGGACGCTGCGCTCTGCGCGCTGGCCGACGCCTTGAGGCTCGAACAAGCGTAATCGGCGGCAATGGATCGAACCCATCGCGCCATGGTCGAACTGTCAGTAAACTGCACTCCATTTACCGAGCCACTCCACTCAGAGGTTTTGCATGACAGTCAGTCCATTTGCGGGCAAGCCGGCACCGGCAGAGTTGTTGATCGATATCCCGCGACTGGTGACGGCCTACTACACCGGCCGACCCGATGCCTCGGTTGCAACCCAGCGCGTGGCTTTTGGCACCTCCGGGCACCGTGGCAGCTCCTTCGACCTGGGCTTCAACGAGTGGCACGTGTTGGCCATCAGCCAGGCGATCTGCCTGTACCGCGAAGCCCAGGGCATCAACGGGCCACTGTTCGTCGGCATCGACACTCACGCGCTATCGACCCCGGCGGGTGCCAGTGCGCTGGAAGTATTCGCGGCCAACGGTGTAACCGTCATGATCGCCGAGGGCGATGAATACACCCCGACACCAGCGGTTTCCCACGCCATTCTCTGCTACAACCGTGGCCGCACCTCGGGCCTGGCGGACGGCATCGTCATCACGCCGTCCCACAACCCACCGCAAAGCGGCGGCTACAAGTACAACCCTACCAACGGTGGCCCGGCCGATACCCACATCACCAAATGGATCGAAGCCAAGGCCAACGAACTGCTGGCCGACCAGCTCGCCGGCGTCAAGCGCGTCAGCTACGAGCAAGCCCTGAAGGCCGACACCACCCACCGTCACGACTACGTCAACACCTACGTGGCGGACCTGATCAATGTCATCGATTTCGATGCCATCCGCACCGCCGGGCTGCATTTGGGCGTCGATCCGTTGGGTGGCGCAGGCGTGCGCTACTGGCCGGCCATTGCCGAGCATTACCGCCTGGACCTGGAAGTGGTGAACACTCACGTGGATTCCACCTTCCGTTTCATGACCGTCGACTGGGACGGGCAGATCCGCATGGACCCGTCTTCCAGCCATGCGATGCAAGGGTTGATTGGTCTGAAGGACCGCTTCGACGTGGCCTTTGCCTGCGACCCGGACCATGACCGTCATGGCATCGTGACGCCGTCTGGCGGCCTGTTGGCGCCGAACAACTACCTGGCGGTCTCCATCGACTACCTGTTCCAGAATCGCCCGCAATGGCTCGCCGATGCCGCGGTGGGCAAGACCGTGGTCAGCAGCGGCCTGATCGATCGCGTGGCCAAGCGCCTGGGTCGCCGCCTCTATGAAGTGCCGGTGGGCTTCAAGTGGTTTGCCGACGGCCTGTTCGATGGTTCCCTGGGCTTTGGCGGTGAAGAAAGTGCCGGTGCTTCGTTCCTGCGCAAGGACGGCGGAGTCTGGAGTACCGACAAGGACGGCCTGATCCCGGCGCTGTTGGCAGCTGAAATGACGGCGCGCACCGGTCGCGACCCGAGCCAGGCCTACCGCGCGTTGACTGACGAGCTGGGCGAACCGTTCTCGGTACGCGTCGATGCCAAGGCCAGCCCGCAACAGAAGGCGCTATTGAGCAAGCTGTCGCCCGATCAGGTGACGTCTACCGAATTGGCCGGGGAGAAGATCCAGCACATCCTCAGTCACGCGCCGGGCAATGATCAGGCCATTGGCGGCCTGAAGGTCATGACTGAAAACGGCTGGTTTGCGGCACGCCCGTCCGGGACCGAGGATATCTACAAGATCTACGCCGAAAGCTTCATTGGCGACGCGCACCTCAAGCAATTGGTGGCTGAGGCGCAAACGTTGGTGGATGGGGCTATCACCAGCAAGTGACACCGTCGGCAAGCCTTGTCCCAACTATGTGGGAGCAAGGCTTGCCCGCGATCCAGGCGATGCGGTCTTTAACGCGAGGCCCGTTTCGCGAGCAAGCTTTGCTCCCACACAAATTCCTCTCACCACAAGATCAATCAAGCGAGGTCGACGAGCACGATTTCGCTGTCTTCAATGGCGGTCACCCGCAATATCCGCTCATCTTCAATCGCAACACCGTCTCGAGCTTGTACGCGCAAACCATTGATTTCTATCAATCCAGTTGCCGGCACAAGATAAGCTCGACGTGCGGCGTCCAGCCGATACTCCGCACTTTCACCCGCCTTGAGATTGGCCGCTACCAGTCGTGCGTCGGCGCGAATGCGCAGGCTTTGGTCATCGCCGGCCTTGCCACTGGCCAAGGTCACGAAGCCTTCGCGCGAGTCCTTGGGAAACGGCTTGGCGCCCCATGACGGTGCCAGGCCTTCTTCGTTGGGGATGATCCAGATCTGGAAAATGCGGGTGGCCGTCGATTCCAGGTTGTACTCGCTATGGGCAATCCCGGTGCCCGCGCTCATGACCTGTACATCACCGGCCTCCGTGCGGCCCTTGTTACCCAGATTGTCCTGGTGGCTGATCGCGCCTTCGCGCACATAGGTGATGATTTCCATGTCCCGGTGCGGGTGTTGGGGAAAACCGCTGCCAGGGGCGATAACATCATCGTTCCAGACCCGCAAGTTGCCCCAGTTCATGCGCCGTGGGTCGTAATATTCGGCGAACGAAAAATGATGGTGGGCATCCAGCCAACCGTGGTTGGCGGCGCCCAAGGTGGCGAAGGGCCTGAGTTCGAGCATGTTCGTGTCCTTTTCGCTGAGCAGCGAAAGCGATGGTTGATGGGGCTATTTTCGCTAAGGAACACATCGATAAAAAGCGTAAAAAACGCGTCAAAGTTATCGTGTATTTAGATATAAAATCGCGAGCCAACTTTCACTTCATCGCCTAAACCCATGACTTAAAAGCTTTTGGGTGGAACCCGGCGGCAAATACAGACACCATAGCCGTCATGGTTCATGAACACCCGGAGTCATCAGCGTGGCGCAACACACTCCCGATCTTCCCCCCGAGCTTTTATCCCTGGCCCAGATGCCGCTGTTCAAGCGCCTGGCAGCCCGGTTCTTCGGCCATGGCCTGACACGCCTGCGAGCCCAACATCGCGCTTCCTGGTTGCATGGCCAGGCCGACGGTTTCCGCAGCGGTCATACCGCTGGTTTTGACTATGGCTACAAGGAAGGCCGGGCCGAAGGACTTGAGGAGGGTCGTCAGGTCCTGTTGATCCGTGATTCGCGCAGCACGGAGCATCCGGCACCGCAGGTCGATGATCTGCTGTTCGATGACTGGCGCCTGCCGCTGACCGCCGAGCTGAAGAAACGCATCAAGACAGATGTCACCCGATTGCTGCCGGCGCATGCACAACCGAGCGCCGCGCAATGGAAGATGATTTTCAGCGACACGCCCTCGACCTCGGTGGTCGCCGGGGCCGGGGCGGGCAAATCCACCACCCTGGTACTGCGCATTGTGCTGTTGTCCCATTACCTGGGTTTCGAACTGGACTCGATGACCGTGGTGACGTTTACCCGGGAATCGCGCAAGGATTTCATCCAGAAACTGATCGAAGTGTTTGCCCTGTGGGGGCGAACCGTCAGCCTCAAGGAAGCCCGTGACCTGGTGCGGACATTCCATTCGCGCATCTTGCCCATGGTTCGCAGCCTGCCAGGGTTCGAACGACTCCAGGCGTTCGAGACCCAGAGTCATCGCGCCGAAGCGGGTGACGATGATGCCCAGGGCAATCCCTTTGATTTGCGCATCAACGACGCCCAGCGCCAGCAACTCAACGCCTGTTATTACAACCTTTACCAGCGTGACGCGCGTTTCCGTGAGCTGATCCTGCCGTTGTCCCGCCACGCGCTGCAACTCAAGGAGCTGGAACGCGATCACCCGGATGTGCAAAAGCGCGTCGCCGTGACCGAACTGGCAGCCCAGCGCGACGAAGAGTTGTGCGATGCCGTCGAAGACCTGTGGTTCCGCGCCGGTGCCTGGCCGATCAAGGGTATCGAGCCGAAGCGACAAACGTTCGAAATCAATGGTTCGACGTTCCACTGTCATGGCTACGCGCCTTCCCTGGATGCCTGGGTGATACTGGGGTTCGATCCACGGGAAGATGCCCGGCTCAATCGTCCGGGCGCCAAGTTGAGCATCCGCGCGGAATGGGCGGTAAAGCGCACCTTGTTTCAAGCTTTTTGCCGTAAGCCACTGATCTGGCTGGAAAGTTATGAGGCGTCAAAACGTGTATTAGCGTCAATGGCCGGCGATGCCAGCGCCGGGCCTGGGTTCGACTACAAGGTCAAGGGCGAGCTGGGTTCAGCGCCATTGCTGGACTGCTTTGTTGCGGCGGCAGGCTTTATCGAGAACCTGGGCCTCGACGTCCCGGATGCCGTGGGGCGGATGTCCTTTGCCCAGGATGATCCCGATCGGTATTTCTTCGAAGCGCTGAGTCGCTACTGGCGGGCATTCGAAGACCATCTGCTCGACCAATCGCCGCCGGTCATGACCTACAACCGCATGTTTGCGCTGTTCAGCGAACATTCGCCGGAAAATTTCAAGTTGCTGGGGATGCGTTGCTCAGGCCGCTTTCGCACCTGATGGTCGACGAGTTCCAGGACGTGTCGCCGCAGATCGTCTCCTGGCTGCGCGCCAGTCTTCGGGAAATACGCAGCCGTGGTCCCGCGATGCACGTGGGGCGCGGCGCCCAACGCTCTTCATTGTTGTGTGTAGGGGACGATTGGCAATCAATCTATGGCTGGCGCGGCAGCTCGCCGAGCTATTTCATGGCATTCAACAAGCAATTCCCGTCGCCGACGACGACCCGGGTCATGCTCACTGACAACTACCGCAGCCACCAACACATCATCGATGCGGCCGAGCATATTGTTCGCGCCGCTGCGGCTATCCCAGGCAAGAAGGCCAAGGCCAGTGGCGTGTCTCGCTCGTTGAGCCCGGTGAATGTGTTGGATCGCGACGACGAAGGGTTGGCGCGGCGACTGGATGAGCACTATCGCAACGGCGATTCGATCTTGATGTTGTATCGAAAAAGTAGCGATAAGCTATTGATAGAAAAGTATATTCAGCCAACAGTTAATGTTGATTCTAGCTTGCCGTACGACGCGCGACGGCTCAGGCAAATGACTTACCACAGTGCCAAGGGGCTCCAGGCCGATGCGGTGTTCCTGCTGGGCGACTGCCAGCACCTGAGCAGTTCACCCTACAAGAACCAGGTCTATCGAATGGCCGGGCTAGGCCAGGACGGTGACGCCGAACCTTACGACTCGGCGCAAAAGGACGAAATCCTGCGCCTGGCGTATGTGGGCATCACGCGTGCGGTGCAGCACTGTTACTGGTACGTCGATGGCCAGGACGGCCAGGCGGCCAATGGGCCCAAGGCCTCGGATCGTATTGCCACGGATAAGCCCTTTTTCGCTGACCATCGCCGTGTTCGTAAAGGATAAGGCTTGGTGTGTCTATCCGTTGCAAGCGTAACCCTGTGGGAGCGAGCTTGCTCGCGAAGGCGATGTCACAGTCGACGAGGGTGTTGAATATGCTGGCCTCTTCGCGAGCAAGCTCGCTCCCACGGGGGGGTACGTTCTTACGCCATCGGCGGCAACCGTCGCTTGACGGGTGTTTTCTTGACGATGGCCGTATTGGTCTCGGCGTGGACATTGAGTTTGTCCAGCAAGGTATCCAGCTGTTCCATCGAGCGCACGTGCAGGCGGGCGATGAAGCAGTCGTCGCCGGTTACCTTGTCGCATTCGGTGAATTCGGCGATGGCCTGGATCTGCCGCTCCACTTCCTGCAACTGCCCCGGCAGCGGGCGGATACGCACGATGGCCTGGAGTTGATAGCCGAAGCACTTGGGGTCCACCTCAACGGTGTAGCCCCTGAGCACGCCACGTTCTTCGAGCCGGCGAAGGCGCTCGGCGACACTGGGGGAGGACAGGCCACTGAGGTTTGCCAAGGCCTTGAGGGAACGTCGGGAATCTTCCATCAGGGCACTGATGAGGATCTGGTCAATATCGTCAGTCATTTCAACTCCATTAGGCGAATGTGTGAAGTTGCCTTGATAAAAAAGGTCAAATCGCAGTTTAGCCTTTTTCAAACCATGGAGAAGCCCCCCGTCGGCTCGGCATACTGTGCCCACTTGCTGAAGGAGCCTGAAGATGGACAAGACCTTACGCCGCGGTTCGCTGGAAATGACTGCCGCCATGCTGATCTCCGGAACCATTGGTTGGTTCGTGCTGGTTTCCGGCCTGCCGGTGCTGGATGTGGTGTTCTGGCGCTGCGTGTTCGGCGCCGTGACCTTGCTGCTGATCTGCGCCGGTTTCGGCTTTTTGCGCCCCGGCATCCTCACCCGTACCACGTTCCTGCTGGCGGTCCTCAGCGGTGTAGCGATCGTCGGCAACTGGGTATTGCTGTTTGCCTCCTATTCCCGTGCCTCGATCGCCATCGGCACGGCGGTGTACAACGTCCAGCCGTTCATGTTGGTGGGGTTGGCGGCGTTGTTCCTGGGGGAAAAAATCACCGCGCAGAAACTGTTCTGGCTGGCGGTGTCGTTTCTCGGGATGCTGGCCATCGTCAGTGCCCATGGTGAGCAAGGGCAGGGTGGCGGCGACTATCTGCTGGGCATTGCCTTGGCGCTGGGGGCCGCATTGCTGTACGCCATCGCGGCGTTGATCATCAAGCGCCTGACCGGCACGCCACCTCATCTGATCGCGCTGATCCAGGTCAGCACCGGCGTGTTGCTGCTGGCGCCCTGGGCGAACTTCTCGGCATTGCCGCAACACCCCAGGCCTGGGTCAGTCTGTTGATCCTGGGCGTGGTGCACACCGGCGTGATGTACGTGTTGCTGTACAGCGCCATACAACGTTTGCCGACTGCATTGACCGGTGCGCTGTCGTTCATCTATCCCATCGCAGCGATCTTCGTCGACTGGTTCGCCTTCGGCCATCGCCTGGAGCCGCTGCAATGGTTGGGCGTGGCGGCGATCCTGCTGGCGGCTGCCGGCATGCAACAGGGCTGGGGCATCAAGTCGCGGCGCCCAGCCCTGTCGTAGCCCACCGTTCGGGCGTGGATCAGAAGATGTAGTCAGTGGTCAGGAAGTTGGAATCCCGCTCACGGATAATGTCGCTGATCAACGCCTTGTTGTTGTCCTGGAACTTGGTTGCCACCAGCGTGCGGATGGAAAAGGTGCGCAGCGCATCGTGGACCGACAAGGTGCCCTCGGCCGAATTCTTCCGGCCATTGAACGGGAACGTGTCCGGGCCCCGTTGGCACTGGGCGTTGATGTTGATGCGTCCGACCTGGTTGGCGAAGGTGTCGACCAGCTTGCCGACTTGTGCCGGGTTGGTGCCGAAAATGCTGAGCTGCTGGCCGAAGTCGGACTCCAGCACGTAGTCGATTACGGTATTGAGGTCGCGGTACGGCACGATGGGTACGACCGGGCCGAACTGTTCCTCATGGTAGACCCGCATCGCTGTGTTCACCGGATACAGCACCGCCGGGTAGAAAAACGAGCTTCGCGATTCGCCGCCGTGGGCGTTCTTCACTTCTGCACCCTTGGCCAGCGCATCGGCGACCAGCGAATGCAAGTAATCGACTTTGCTCGCTTCGGGCAACGGCGTCAGCGCCACGCCGTCCTCCCAGGGCATGCCGGGTTTCAGGGTGGCGAGCCTGGCGTTGAACTTCTCGATGAACGCCGGCGCCACATCCTCATGGACAAACAGGATTTTCAGCGCCGTGCAGCGCTGGCCGTTGAATGACAGCGAGCCGGTCAGTGCCTCGTTGACTGCGTTGTCCAGGTCGACGTCTGGCAGCACCAGGCCAGGGTTCTTCGCATCCAGTCCCAGGGCGGCACGCAAGCGGTGTGGCCGCGGGTGAAGCTTCTTCAGGTCACTGGCCGCCTTGTTGGTGCCGATAAAGGCGAAGATGTCGATCTTGCCGCTGGCCATCAGCGCGCTGACAGTTTCCCGGCCGCTGCCGTAGATTACGTTGATCACGCCTGCCGGGAAGCTGTCGCGGAAGGCTTCGAGCAATGGCCGTACCAGCAGGACGCCGAGCTTGGCCGGCTTGAACACCACGGTGTTGCCCATGATCAAGGCCGGGATCAGCGTGGTGAAGGTTTCGTTCAGCGGGTAGTTGTAGGGGCCCATGCACAAGGCCACGCCCAGGGGCACGCGCCGGATCTGTCCGAGGGTGTCCTGTTCCAGCTCGAAACGGCTGGAGCGCCGGTCCAGCTCCTTGAGGGCGTTGATGGTGTCGACGATGTAGTCGCAGGTGCGGTCGAATTCCTTCTGGGAGTCCTTGAGGTTCTTGCCGATTTCCCACATCAGCAACTTGACCACGGCCTCACGTTGCTCGCGCATGCGCGCCAGGAAGGTTTCCACATGGCGGATGCGCTCGGCGACGCGCATCGTTGGCCACTGGCCCTGGCCGCGATCGTAAGCCCGCACGGCAGCGTCCAGGGCGGTGAGGGCGGTCTCGGCATCCAGCAGCGGCGTGCTGCCGAGAATCACTTGCTCATCGCCCAGTTCACCCGTCACGTAAACGGGGCTGCGGACGACGGCCAGCGGCCCTTGCCAGGTTTCCAGGACGCCGTCGACCAGGTATTCGCGCTGTTCGATCCGGCCTTCGAGGCGATAGGCCTCCGGGATGTCGGCGGCGTCGGGAAAAAGGTTGGCGAGGAAGGGGTCGGTGGTCATGTCGTTACTCCATCAATGAAATGAGCCAGGGGCAGACGGCTTGCAGGTATGAATCGCTTTTAGCGTTATACGCCTTAATGGAGGTGTTTTTTAAGTGGCGGCAGATTGCTTGCGCCGTGTTGATGTAGGAGCTGCCGAAGGCTGCGATCTTTTGATCTTTTGATCTTTCGCTTGAGGCTCAAGCGTTTGGGGAAAGATCGCAGCCTCGCTGCACTCGACAGCTCCTACACAGTTCCTGCACGCGGGGCTATCGATTACAGAATTGGCATTACCAGCGCATCCGCACCCCCATGCTGGTAATGATGCCGTTGAGGTCGTTGTCGTCGACGTCACTGCTGTAGTCGGCGCTGACATACAGGCTTACCGTCGGCGTGACCCGTGCCACCAGGCCCAGGCCGACTTCGACGGTGGAGGATTTTCGGCTGCTGCTGATCTTGTCGACCTTATCCAGGGACAAGGTATCGGCGCTCTGGACGGTGTGCCACAAGTTGGTTCGCACATAGGGCTCCATGCCGAGGCTGTTGACTCGGTAATTGCCTTTGAGTCGCGCACCGACGCGGCCGCTCCAGCTGTTCAGTTCATTGCCGGTGCCGCTCTCGGCATTCGGTGTGTCGAGGGTGATGCGTTGGTTGATCAGTTGGGCCTGGGGTTCGACGACCCAGTGGGTCCCGATGCCAATCGCAAAGCCCCCTTCGACGGACAGCGTCACCGCATTGCCTTCGGTGGCCTGGCGCTGGCCTTGTTCGGTGCGGCTGTAGCCATTGACCCGGCCGCCGCTGGCGCTCAGGTCCACGTGCCAGCCTGCGGGGCTGGTCAGGCTCCAATAGGCGCCGAGACTCGAGCCTTTCAGGTTCAGGGCGTCTTTGCCCGGTTCGGCCATCGCGGGCGTCACCAGCAGGCCACTGCCCGTTGAAATGATCTGGTTTTGCCCGCTGATCAGGCCCATGCGCTGGGTATGACCGCTGTCGTTTCGCAATGTGAACAGGGCAGAGCTCTTGTCGGAGGCGGGGTCGCTGCCGATGGTTGCGGTATTGCGGTTGCTGGACTGGGCTCGGCCATACCAGGGCTGTGTTGTTTCTTCGTCAGGCCAGGCCTGTACCTCCATGGAGGAAAGCAGCAACAACGAAGTAGAAAGGGTGTGGAAGGTGATGGAGATCTCTTGCGGACGGAGGGAAGTTTTCATGGGGGTCTGCCTTGCAATCGCATGCATTTCTCGCTTTTTGGCGTCTCTCCTACCCCGAATGAGGGGCGACCGAATGGATTGAGGCAAGCCTCTGGCGGCCCGTCTTGGCGGGTTCCAGAGGCCTGCCCCTGACTGTATTTCCGGGGGTAGTACGGTGTAGTCAAGAAGACCGATGGCGCTGCGTCAAGAAAATGAACGATGAATGGCAAGATGAAATCAGAGGCAATAAGACACTGATTTAAAATGCTTATTAAGGTCTGCGTTTGGGCGTCAAATCATCGTCGCAGAGGCTGGCTACCAACTGACCCGTACACCGAGATTGCCCGCCACACTGCGTTGCTGGCTGCTGTCGAGGTTGGCGCTGTAGTCCGCTCCGGCGTACACGCTGACCGTGGGCGCCAGGCTCACGATGACGCCTACGCCCAGGTCGCCAGTGGACGCGCGTTGTTGGGTCTTGACCCGTTCAGTGTCGTCGAACGTCACCGTATCGGTACCGGAAAACGTGTGCCAGAGGTTGGCGCGCAGGTATGGCTCCACGGGCATGCCGCTGACCTGGTAGCGGCCCTTTAGGCGAGCGCCGAGGCGACCGGTCCAGGCACTGTCGGAGTCGAACTCTACCTTTGAGACCTCGTCGTCTTGCGTGTCCAGGGAGACCTTCTGGTGGATGATCTGCACCTGGGGTTCCAGGACCCAGTCGGTGACCACCGCGAAGGGGTAACCGGCTTCCGCCGACAGGGTCAGGGCGTGCCCGCGATTGTCAATTTTCAGCCCGCGTTCGGAGCGGTTGTCGCCGTCCAGTCGCGTGCCCATCACCACGGCGTCGACGTAGCCGCCAGAGGGATCGGTGAGCGTCCAGTAGAGCCCGTAGCTGTCGCCGTCGAGTTCTATCTTGCCGGCGCGTCGGCCTTTGAAACCCAGGTTGAAACCATCGACGTCGCCGTTCAATTCGGTATGGCCGACGAAGAAACCGATGCGTTGGGTCTGTCCACTGGACAGCGGCGAGCTGTACAGGTCATTGCCCACCTGGAAACCCTTGATCGACCCGTCGAACCGCGGCGTCACCGTGCCGGCCCAGGTTTGTTCCAGGTCCTTGCCATAGACCCGGCCCCAACCTGCGCCGAACGCGCCGTTTTCCGTGAGCAGGTGCTGGTCGCCCTGGCGGTCATGGAACGTGCCCAGGGCCATCAGGGTCAGTTGTGCCGCCGCCGGGGGCAATACCGACCAGGTCGGCACTTCCGGCCGGTACAGAGGGATGGGCGCCGCGCCGGGTATTGCAGCCGGCAGCACGGGCAACGTCGGGCTGGGCGCCGCTATCGGTCCGGCGACCACAGTGGAACGCAGGTACCAGTTGTTTTCATTGCCGGTTACGCCGCCCTTGAACAAGCGGTAATCGAATGCCCCGGCCGAGACCGATTGTGCCAACGAAAAGGCGCCGCTATCACTGACCGCGCCGCCTTGGGCCTGGACCACTTCGATGCCATCCTGGGCCGTCTGTGCGCCCGTGCCGCCCAGGTTCGTGACCGTAATGGCGGTACTGCCTGTGAGTGTCCCGCCATTGACCACCAGCTTGTCACTGGGGGAGTTGTCGGCGCCAAGTACCGTTTGCAGGTGCAACTGGCCGTTGTTGCCGACGTAGTTGCCCTGGACGGTGAGGGTATCGTTGGTGCGGGTGTTGCCCTGTGCGAGGTCCACCACGCCAGCGTTGTTGAGCGTCGTCAACTGACCGGCAGTAAAAGGGGCAATGACGCCTTGGGTCGACGTTAGCGTGCTGCCGGAGTCTATGTTGAGCGTCCCGGTGGCGGTGGCGCTGTCACCCAAGGTCAGGGTGTCGTCAAGGTCCAGTCGCGAGCCTTGGGTGAGGTTGACTGTTTCCCAATTGAGGTAGCGAGCGCCGGTGCTGGAGGTGCTGCCACTGAACGTCAACGCGTCCTGGCCCAACCCACCGTCCACGCTGGGTGTAGTGGCGAGCAGGCTTTCATCGAGGTTGCTCAATAACGCGGTGTCGCTACCGTCGCCCATCAGGACGGCCGAATGAATGAGTCCGCCGCTCCACTGAAACTGGTCATCGCCCGCGCTGGCCCGGACCTCGCCGAGAATCTCACCACCGCTGACGGTGATGCTGTCATTGCCGCCGCTGACACTGACATTGCCGCCGATGCGGCCTGCGGAGAGGATGATGGTGTCCTGGCCGAAACCGGTCACCAGGTTGCCGATGATATTTCCACCGGACATATCGAAGACGTTGTCATCGAGTTTCATGTCGACCCGGCCGATAGTGCCGCCGGTCATCTTCGCAATGTCGCCATCTTCGAACGCGTCGACGATGGTCCCGCCGGTCATCAGGAACGTATCGAGGCCTTCCCCCTGGGCCAGGGACAAGATCCGGCCGCCATTCATGACGAAATCGTCGGCTGCCGAGCCTTGCTCGACATCACCGTCAATCACGCCGTTGGCATTGATCACGATGCGGTCGACGCCGGTACCGAATGTGACGTCGCCGCTAATGAGACCACTGCCGTTGGCGGGCATTGTCAAGCTGTTGTTACCCGAAAGGTCCGTCAGCCCGGGGCTGGTGCCGCTGTCGCAGACATAAGCGTCATCGCCTGCGGTTGGCGTCAGCGTGCAAGCGGCCATGGCGGCCGGGACGGGTAACAGGAAGGGGGTTGATATCCACACGGCGTTGAACAGCCGATTGAATCCTTTATCGTGCCGAATCATGTGCTATCCCTCTGCATCGGCATTTCGCAAATGCCGGTTTCAGCATCGGTTGCACGACAGATGGCACACAGGGCCTGGCAACGCTCGCTGTATGGGATGGCACCCTAGCAATGAAAAGCCAGCGTCGCTACTGTCAGAACTTACAGGTCCGTGCGCAGAACGAACAGAAAAGACCCACCCTACAAATGCACTTCCACCGAAAGCGGCAGGTGGTCGCTCAGGTGCGTCCAGGGTTTGTTGCCCAGGATTTGCGGGGCGTGGCTGCTGGCGTTGCGCAGGTAAATACGGTCCAGGCGCAACAGTGGGAAGCGGGCCGGATAGGTCCTGGCGGGGCGACCGTGGTGGAGCTCGAAGGCTTCATGCAGATAACCACGACGGGCGAGGGCGAGGTTGCCACGTAGTTGCCAATCGTTGAAGTCGCCGGCGATGATCACCGGGGCATCCTCGGGCAGCGAATCGAGCAGTTGGCAGAGCAGTTTGAGCTGTAATTGGCGATGGCTTTCCAAAAGGCTCAGGTGCACGCAGATCGCATGGACAGCGACGTGCCCGGGCACATCCAGCACACAGTGCAATAACCCGCGCCGCTCCGGGCCGGTGATGGACACATCAAGATTGCGGAACTGGCGGATCGGGTATTTGGAGAGCAAGGCGTTGCCATGGTGGCCATCGGGGTAGACCGCATTGCGGCCGTAGGCGAAGTCGCTCCACATGCTGTCGGCGAGGAATTCGTACTGGGAGGTCCGGGGCCAGTTGTCGTAGCGTGACGCGTGGCGGTCATGTTCGCCGAGAACCTCTTGCAGGAACACCAGGTCGGCACCGGTACTGCGCACCGCTTCGCGCAATTCGGGCAGGATGAAGCGACGGTTGAGGGCGGTGAAACCCTTATGGGTATTGACCGTCAGGATCCGCAGCCGATGAACCGCCGCAGGCAGTTCCGATGGCATTGGTTCGACGGGCCGCCAATCGGGATCTTGAGTCACGTTCGCTCCTGAATCAGACGTACCTGTTCATGCGACTGACCCGGGGTGTCGGCAGTTCCGGATTTTTCATGTCCTTGCCGATCGCTTTCGCGAGCAAGCTCGCTCCCACATTGGATTTGCGGGGGTATGCAACATCTCCTGTGGGAGCGAGCTTGCTCGCGATAGCGGTGTATCTGAACCACCGCCATCACAGGCACGTGTTCAGATGAAGACAATCTCATACGGCATGCCCATCCGATCCAGGATGACCCTGGGCACCAGCGGGGCGATGCCGCTCGCCGGCTCGCCGTTGAGTTGGCTGACGTAAGCATGCATGGCGTGACGCTTGCGGGCGGTAGTCCAGACATCCAGGCGCAGTTTGCGGGCCCGGTGCCAGGGGATTTTATTTTGCTCGCGGACCGGCCAGTGCCAGGCCCATACCGGCAGTTCGTTGAACGCCACCCCGATCCTGTCGGCAGCCAGGGCACCGGCGCGCCCGACGGTCTCGTGGTCGCTGTCGCCATCCTGGCGCCAGGTGCTGAACACCACGTCACCGGGGCGCAGGTGACGCGCAATAAAGTCGGTGAGCTCGGCCTCGTGTTCGGCCAGGGCCTTTTCCGGGAAGCCGCCGCGCACCCATTGCAGGCCATGGGCGGCTATGCCCAGGCGATGCAGGGCGTCCACGCTTTCCTGCGGGTGAGGGCGGTGTGTACGCAGGCGCTCATCGGTCCACAACGGTGAACCGGGGTGGACCAAGGCTCCATCGGAGACCGAGATCAGCAACATGGGTTGATCCAGGTTGTTCAGCAACTGCAGCAATCCGCCACAGGCGCCGATCTCATCGCCCGGATGCGGGGAGAGGACGACGGCGCGGGCGCCGGCTGGAATGAGCGTCTGGGTACTGATGATCGGGATATCGGCCAGTTGCGCAGCACTGTTCCAGATTTGCGGATGCTGTCGGCCGGGCAAGCGAGAGGCGGGCTTCATGAGAGACGTCCTTGTGTGTGTTCAACCTTCCAGCCATCTACCGGGCCTACTGTCCGATGACGCCCGCGTGGGTATGGCTGCGATTCACAGCGCTCCGAATCCTGGAGACTACCGCATGTGAAGTATTGACCATGTCGGTCGATTCGTCTTGCGAGATGTGTGTCTGAACTGCATTTTTTTCTTCAAACTGGGCTGTGTACATCGAAAAAACCGCGTCCTTGCGGTCTCTCTGGCTGTTTACAAACGGTACTTCATTCCTCTTCTTCGCGTTGCAGCTCGAACAGCAGCAGCGAGCGCCCGGTGACGGAATATTCGGAATCGAAATCGAAGCGCTCTTGTCCACGAACGGTCGGCTGGTTGGTGTCGACCATGCAGGTCCAGAAGCTGCCCTCGGGGACTTCCGGCAAGCGGAAGTTGACGATGTCATGGTGGGCGTTGACCACCAGCAGCAGCGTCGCATCGCCGGCCTTGCGTCGAATGCCGGTCTCCTGTGCGCGGCCGTCCATCAGCATGCCGAGGCAGCGACCATGGCTGTCCTGCCATTGCTCAATGGTCATTTCGCTGCCGTCCGGGGCCAGCCAGGTGACGTCCTTGACGCCAATGTCCTCGTTGTAGTTACCCACCAGGAACCGCCCGCGCCGCAGGATCGGATAGGTCAGGCGCAACTTGATCAGGCGCTTGACGAACTTGAGCAGCGCCGCGCCATCCTCGCTCAGGTCCCAATTGACCCAACCGATCTCGCTGTCCTGGCAATAGGCGTTGTTATTGCCGTGCTGGGTACGGGCGAATTCGTCGCCAGCGACGATCATCGGCGTGCCTTGGGCCAGCAGCAGGGTGGCGAAGAAGTTGCGCATCTGCCGATGACGCAGCGCGTTGATCTCTGGATCGTCCGTCGGCCCTTCGACGCCATGGTTCCAGGACAGGTTGTTATTGCTGCCGTCCTGGTTGTTCTCGTCGTTGGCCTCGTTGTGCTTGTCGTTGTACGACACCAGGTCATGCAAGGTGAAACCGTCATGGGCGGTGACGAAGTTCACCGAGGCGTACGGACGCCGGCCACGCTGGTTGAACATCTCGCCCGAGGCCGTCATTCGGCTGGCGAAATCGGCAAGCTGGCCGTCGTCGCCCTTCCAGAAGGCCCGCACCGTGTCGCGGAATTTGTCGTTCCACTCGACCCAGCCCGGCGGGAAGCGTCCCACCTGGTAGCCCCCGGGGCCGCAGTCCCAGGGCTCGGCGATCATTTTTACCTGGCGCAGCACCGGGTCCTGGCGACAGGCCACGAGGAAGCTGTGGCGCTCGTCGAAGCCGTCATGGTAACGGCCCAGAATGGTCGCCAGGTCGAAGCGGAAGCCGTCGACGTGCATCTCCGTGGCCCAATAGCGCAGGGAGTCGGTGACCATTTGCAGCACGCAAGGATGGCTCAGGTCCAGGGTATTACCGGTGCCGGAATCGTTGATGTAATAGCGTTTGTCGTCGGGCATCAGCCGGTAGTACGAGGCGTTATCGATGCCGCGCATGGACAGGGTGGGGCCCTGTTCGTTGCCTTCGGCGGTGTGGTTGTAGACCACGTCGAGGATGACTTCCAGGTTGGCCTCGTGCAGGTGGGCGACCATCTCCTTGAACTCGGCGATCTTGCCGCTGGCCAGGTAGCGTGGGTCCGGGGCAAAGAAGGCGATGCTGTTGTAACCCCAGTAGTTGGTCATGCCTTTGTGCAGCAAGTGCTGGTCATTGACGAAGGCATGGATGGGCAGCAGTTCCACCGACGAGACACCCAGCTTGCGGATATGCTCCAGCACATCGTCGACCATCAGCCCGGCGAACGTACCGCGCAGGTTCTCGGGCACCGAAGGGTGACGCATGGTGAGGCCGCGCACATGGGTCTCATACAGGATGGTCTTGTCCCAGGGGACGCTGACGCGATGGTCGTGACCCCAGGTGTGCGCAGGATCGATGACCTTGCACTTGGGGACGAACGGGGCGCTGTCGCGCTCATCGAAACTGAGGTCGCCATCGGGATGGCCGATGGTGTAGCCAAAGAGGGCTTCGGACCACTTCAACTGGCCGACCAGTTGCTTGGCATACGGGTCGATCAGCAGCTTGTTCGGGTTGAAACGGTGGCCGTTCGCCGGGTCGTATGCACCGTAGACCCGGTAGCCATAGATCAAGCCCGGGTGGGCATCCGGCAGATAGCCGTGGTAAATCTCGTCGGTGTACTCCGGCAGCTCGATGCGTTCGAGTTCGACTTCGCCGGCATCATCGAAGATGCACAGTTCGACCTTGGTGGCATTGGCTGAAAACAGCGCGAAATTGACCCCGAGGCCATCCCAGGTTGCACCCAGTGGAAAAGGCAGCCCTTCACGAATCCGCGAAGCCTCGATCACGGGCGGCGGCGTGTTTTTTTTTGGACGGGTCATAGTTGCTCCTGCAAAAGACAGACAGATTCAGCGATGCGGTTCACTTGGGGTGGGTGGCTCCACCCTTCACTTGTGGCGAGGGGATTTAGCGAAACGTCGCACCGCCCCGCTATGTGGGACAAAGTTGCTTCTCTGTGGGAGCAAGGCTTGCCCGCGAGGAAGCGATGCGCGCCTGCCGAAATCGAGGCACCTGTTTCGCGAGCAGGCGTTGCTCCCACCTGACGAGGAGACCGATAGGATGAATCAAACCGCCGGCGGCTTGCGTGTGGCCCGCGGCTTCTTGTCTGCGGTGGTCGCAGCCGCTTTGGCCGCAGGCTTGGCCTTGGGCGTGGTGGTTTTTGCCGCTGTCTTGGCCGTGGTGCTCTTGGCGGCAGCGGGCTTGGCGCCATCGGTTTTGCTGGCCGCTGATTTGCTCGCCGCCTTGGGTGGCTTGCTGGGCGCCAGCGCTTCGGCTTCGGCCAGTTTGCGCGCCATCTCCCAGTGGCGGTTCTCCTGCCCGGCGGGCTTACCCTCGGACTCCCAGATCTGATAGGCGAATTCGCGAATGCGTTTATCGTCGGTACTCATCGCAGTGCTCCTGATTCAACTCAAGGTTGGATAAAGACATTGACCGGGAAATTCCCCAGCGCGGTGCTGATCAGCAGCTCCCCTTGGGGTGTGACTGTTGCGCTTGAAAAAAGTCCCTTCAGTTTTTCATCCTTGGCGGCGAACGGTAACGACACACGGGTATCGCCCCAATCCGACGCAGCCACCAGCGGCACGGCACTGTTTTCCAGCAACGGCGCCGCATGGACAGGTACAACAATGATCGCCCGTTGTTGCGAGTCTTCGCGCATGAAGGCCAATACTCTTTCGGCTTGCTCGCCGAGCACTTCCAGCGGCTGGTAGCGTCCCTGGCGCCATAGCTGCGGATACTCGGCTCGCACGGCCAGTGTCCTGGCGATCAATGCCTGTTTGACTCGGCCGTCACGCCAATCGCGTATCAACGCGGCTGGCGTGCTGTCGGCCCCTAACGCCTCGCGGCGTGCCTGGAAATCCACCGGACGACGGTTATCCGGATCCACCAGGCTGAAATCCCAGAACTCGTTGCCTTGGTACAGGTCCGGTACGCCGGGTACGGTCATGCGCAGCAAAGTTTGCGCCAGACTGTTGAGGGCGCCCGCCGGGGCGATGGCCTGGACCGCCTCGGCGATGGCGCTGCGCAAGGGCAACCCCTCATTTCCCAGCAGTAGCCGTTCGAGGAACATCTGGGTGGCTTGCTCATAGGCGTCGTTGACCGCCGCCCAGCTGCTTTGCAGCTTGGCTTCGCGCAGGGCCTTGCGTTGCCATTGCCACAGGCGCTCGTTGTACTCGGCCAGGGCCTTGTGGTCCTGGAGGTCGAGGTCCAGCGGCCAACTGCCGAGCAGTGCCTGGTACAGAATCAGTTCATCACCGGCCGAGGGCGCCGCCGGGTCACTGTGCAGCGAAGGCGAGAGGATGCGCCATTGCTCCACGCAGGCAATGTACCAATCGGCGCGTTCGCTGAGCACCGCCAGCCTGGCGCGGGTGTCTTCGCCGCGCTTGTGGTCGTGGGTGGCGGTGGTGATCAGGTTGTCGGGAAAATGCTCGAGCCGCTCGAGGCAGGCGTGGTGGAACACCTGAGGCGGGGCGCTGAAGCGCTCGGTGTCATAGCCCACGTCATTGCGTGACAACAGCACCGCCGAGCGATAGAGCGCGGTGTCCTCCACCGCTTTGGCGGCGGCCGGCGAGGTCAGTTGCTGGAAGCGCACGCAGGCATGGCGCAGGCGTTTACGCTGGTTGCCGCACGGACGTTGCCGCCAGGGCATCCCACCGAGCCAGCCGGCCAGGCAGTCGAGCACCGGCCAGTCGGCTTCGCTGAGGGTTTGCCGGGCGCCTTCCAGGGCCTGGTTGAAAAACACCTCGTCTTCGGCCGAGCGCCCCAGGGGCGTGATGTAGGTGCGATACACCGGGAAATGCACGATCAGTTCCTGCAAGGCTCGCCGAATCGCGCCCAGGGTCAGGTCGCGGGTCATCACGTCGTCCCGGGCCACTTGCAGCAGGGCCTGGGCGACGCTTTCGAAGTCTCCGGCCAGGGATCCGTTGAGAATCTGCTGGCGGGCCAGGCGGGCTTCTTCGATGAAGTGCGCTGGCCGCTCGCTGTGCCGGCTCCAGAATTCGGCGAGGGGGGCGGCACCGGCCGGGTCATGCTGGAGCAGCGAGACCTGGTTCATGAATTCGTAACCGGTGCTGCCGTCGATGTTCCAGTCCCGCCGCAAGGTCTCGCCATCACCAAGGATCTTCTCGACGAAAATCGGCAGGTGTCGGGTCGGCGACAGTGAATCGACGCGTCTGCGCAATTTGCGGCAGTAACCGCGAGGGTCGGCAAGGCCGTCGATGTGATCGATCCGCAAACCGTCCACCAGGCCTTCGCCGATCAATTGGAAAATCTTGGCATGGGTCGCCTCGAAGACCGCCGGACGCTCGACCCGCAGCCCACCCAGTTCGTTGACATCGAAAAAGCGCCGCCAGTTGATGTCGTCCGCCGCCGTGCGCCAGCTGGCGAGGCGGTAACTCTGGCGCTCGAGTAATTGATGCAGGCGTTCGAAGCCTTCGGGTTGGGTAGAGTCGTAGCCAGCCAGGTTGTTCTGGATGGCGGTGAGGATGTCCGCTTGTGCTGCCAGGTCCTGCAACTCTTTCTGCAGCGGGCGGGCGAGGGTATGGGCATCGGTCTGGTAATTCAGCGTGGTAAAGCGCTCGGCCAGGGTCTTGAGCGATTCGGTTTGCTCGGCAGGCAAGGTTTCGGTGGGTTTGAGCAGTTCGCCGTAGTGCATCGGGCAAATCGGGAAGCGGTGTTCGTAGTGCTCGACGTAGAAGCTGCCTTGGCTGGCATCGAAGTGCAGTTGCAAGGTGCCTTCCTGCAACGCCACGCCGTAGTCGCTGCCGAGGAACGGCAGCAGCAATTGGCCTTCCATCAGTGGGTCGGGGGAGTGCCACTGGATGTCGAAGAACTCACCGTAGGGGCTCAGGCGCCCCCATTCCAGCAAGTCCAGCCACCAGGGGTTGTCATTGCCGCCGACGGCCATGTGATTGGACACGATGTCGAGGATCAAGCCCATCCGATGCTCGCGCAAGGTCGCGACCAGGCGCTTGAGCGCGACTTCGCCGCCCAGTTCGGGGTTGACCAGGGTGGGGTCGACGACATCGTAGCCGTGCATGGACCCGGCCCGGGCCTTGAGCAGCGGCGAGGCATAAATGTGGCTGATGCCCAGCGAGGCGAAGTACGGCACCTGGGGGATGGCATCGTCCAGGGTGAAGCCTTTATGAAACTGCAGGCGCAATGTTGCCCGCAGGGGTTGGATCAACGTCTGTTTCATCGGTCACGCTCGTTCGCCTGAAGTCTCGCACAGGCGAGTATTTCCAGACGCCGGGCAGCGTCCGGGTGATCCAGCAACGCCTGGCTTTGCCCGGCCAGGCGGCGGCGCCAATTGGGGTGGGTGTCGATGGTGCCCGGCAGGTTGGCCTGTTCCTCGATGCCCAGGGCGTCTTCGAGCGGCAACAACACCAGCGGTGCGCGGGTGTGACCGAGAAAGCGCACGCTGGCGTCGAGCACCTGGTCGGTCTCGCGGTGTTCTTCGCGAAAGTTCTGCGGGTCCTGGTTCAGCACGTGGCGCAGGCCTTCGCGTTCGCGCTCGCGGTGTTTGCGCCAGTCCATTTCGGTATGGGAATCGATCAGGTCCAGCCGGGCGTTCCAGTCGATGTCGTGACCGTGCCACCAGCCATTGAGCGTCGGCAAGTCATGGGTGCTGGTGGTGGCCAGGGCATTGTCCGGCCAGTCGAGAATGGGCTTGAAGTGGGTGTTGTCCTGTTCGAACAACAGCACGCGCATGCCCAGGATCGAGCGGGCAATGAGTTTGTCCCGCAGGCCGTCGGGCACGGTACCGAGGTCTTCGCCGAGCACGATGGCCTGGTGCCGATGGGATTCGAGCGCCAATAGGCGCAGCAGGTCGTCTACCGGGTAATACAGGTAGGCGCCATCGCAAGGTGGGGCGTCGTTAGGGATTACCCAGAGCCGTTGCAAGCCCATGACATGGTCGATGCGCAAGCCACCGGCGTGGGCGAAGTTGGCCCGCAGCATTTCAATGAAGGCGCGAAAGCCGTTGCGCACCAGGCCTTCCGGGGAAAATGCCGAGATCCCCCAGCCTTGGCCGGAGCGGTTGAGAATGTCCGGCGGGGCGCCCACGGTCAGCGAGGCGAGCAGTTCGTCCTGCCGGCTCCAGGCCTGGCTGCCACCGCCATCGGCACCCACCGCCAGGTCGGCGATCAGACCGATGCCCATGCCGCTGGATCTGGCTGCGCTCTGGGCGCGCTCCAGGCAGCGGGCGATCAACCATTGGCAAAAAGCGTAGAAGCCGATCTCATCGGCATTTTCCTCGGCGAAATGGGCCAGGGCGGGGCTGCGCGGGTCGCGCCATTCTTCCGGCCAGTGGCGCCAGTCGAGGCTTTCACCCCGGGCGGCGCGTTCGGCCTGCAAGGCCTCGAAGCGGCAATGATTTTCCAGGGCTTCGCCGCTGGTGTGGCGGAAGCTGCTGAAGTCTTCATGCAGCGGATGCTCACCCAGGCTGAAGCCGTCGTACAGGGCCCGCAGGATCTTCTGCTTGGCCTGGGCAGCGACCGGCCAGTCGATCAGCGGTTGCTCCTCCAGGGTGCGCAGTTGATTGGTCAGGCCGGTGGCGTCGATGGCGGTGCGCAGCGCGCGTTCACCGAGGATGGTTCCCGGCGCGGCGTACAGGCTGTTGAAAAACAGTCGGCTCGACGGTGAGTAGGGGCTGTAGCGCCCGGTGTCGCTGCTGAACATCGCGTGCATCGGGCTGATGGCAACGGCCTCGGCGCCGCGCTCGCCGGCCACCCGCGCCAGCTCCTCCAAAGCCTGGGTGTCACCGAAGCCACCGTCACCGGGCGGCGCAGGGCATACAGTTGCGCGCTCAGGCCCCAGGCCCGTGGCGTAGGGTCGTCCACCGCATCGGCCACGCTGTAGCAACGGGCCGGCGCGACGGCCAGGGTGAAATGCTGGTCCTGGATGCTGATGTGCTGATAACCCACCGGGACCATCCCCGGCAGCTTGGCATCGGCATCGAGGTTCAGGTTCAGTGTCGCGCCATCTTCGAGTTTGATTTCGCAGGGTGTCCCGGCCTCGAAGTAGCGGCTCAAGTCCAGGCTGACCCCGACGTCGGCGGTGATCAGCGGTGGCAATTGATGGTTCTGTTGAGCTTCCTGCAACTGCAGCAGGCTGGCGTCGATTTCCTGGGCGCTGCCGGCTGGATGGCCCAGGCCGGTGAGGACCGAACGCAAGACGGCCGGCGAGACTTTCTGGGCCCGGCCATTGGCATCGATCCAATCCACCGCCAGTCCCGCTCGGCTGGCGAGGATTTCCAGTTGCGCGTCGCTCATAGGCGCTCTCCAGTGATGTTGGGCAAGGTTGTCGCCTGCGTCAGACTGACCAGCGCGCTGTAGGGCGCAAGGACGCCCTGTTGCAACAGACCCATGACCTGCTGCGGATGTTCGAAAAGAATGCGTGCCTCTTCCGGGGCGTTGTGTTCGACGGGCTGATCGCCGAGGTTGAAATCGATGCGCAACACGCTGCCATCGCCCAACCGCCAGCGTGCGCTGATGGCGCCATGGCCCAGCACATCGGTGCCCAGGGCCTGGGCACCGGGCAGGCGCGGGACGATCTCTTCACGGCGGATTTTCAGCAGTTGCCGATACAGCGCCTCGTTGGCCTGCTGCTCCGGACCTTGCGATTCCAGGCTTGGGCGTGAAGCTTCGAAGGTGCTGGCGGCGTTGGGGTCGGGAATTCGTTCGCGCTTCTGCGGATCGGCAAAGGCACTGAAGGCCTTGAACTCGTTGCGTCGGCCTTCGCGCACCAGCTCTGCCAGCTCGCCGTGGTGGCTGGTAAAGAACAGGAACGGTTGTTCGGCCGCCACCTCATCGCCCATGAACAGCAGCGGGATCATCGGTGATAACAGCAACAAGACTGTCGCTGCTTGCAGGGCCTGGGGCGCGGCGAGCTGATGCAGGCGTTCGCCCAGGGCACGGTTGCCGATCTGGTCATGGTTCTGCAGGAACAGCACGAACGCGCTCGGCGGCAGATGGCCGCTGGGCTCGCCCCGGGCTTCGCCATGGCGATTGAGATGGCCCTGGAAGACGAAACCCTGGCTCAGGCAACGGGCCAGTTGTTCGGTCGGCTGCTCGGCATAGTCGGCGTAGTAGGCGTCGGTCTCACCGGTCAGCAGCACGTGCAAGGCATTGTGCCCGTCGTCGTTCCACTGGGCGTCGTAGCCGTGCTCCAGCAGGTGGGCCTGGTTGTGTTCGTTTTCCACGGTCAGCCAGACATGCCGGATCGGGTCCACCTGCTCACGCACCCTGGTCGCCAGTTCCTGGAGAAAGTCCGGGTCCTCAATGGCGTGTACCGCGTCCAGGCGCAGGCCGTCGAAACGGTACTCCAGCAGCCACATGAGTGCATTGTCGATGAAGAAGTCCCGCACTTCGCGGCGCCGGAAATCAATCGCCGCGCCCCAGGGCGTGTGCTTGTCTTCACGGAAGAAGCCCTTGGCATAGCGGTGCAGGTAGTTGCCATCGGGGCCGAAGTGGTTGTAGACCACATCGAGGATGACGCAGAGCCCATGACCGTGGGCACTGTCGATCAGATGCTTGAGCTGTTCGGGCGTCCCGTAGGAAGCCTGGGGGGCGTAGGGCAGGACGCCATCGTAGCCCCAGTTGCGATCACCGGGAAACTGCGCCAATGGCATCAGCTCGATGGCGGTGATACCCAATCCGGCCAGGTGTGCCAGATGTAGTTCGACGCCGTCGAAACCACCCAGGGCACCCACGTGCAACTCGTAGATTACGGCTTCGTGCCAGGGGCGACCGGACCATTGGGTGTGTCGCCATGGGTAGGCATGCGGGTCGACCACCACGCTGTGGCGGTCAATGTCGCCGGCCTGGGCGCGAGAGGCCGGGTCCGGCACCTCCAGCTCGCCATCGATGTTGTAGCGGTAGCGGGTGCCGGCGGGGCAACGGGTCTGGATCATGAACCAGCCGTCGGCTTGGGGCAGTAGCGGTATTGAATCTCCAGTGTCGAGCTCGACACTGACAAAAAATGCATCCGGGGCCCAGAGGGCGAAGCGGGTGTGCTCGTCATCCAGCATGACCGCCCCGTGGGTCCATGTCTCAGGCGTCCTTGACGTCATTGTTACCTCATTGTCTGGCCGATTTTCCCAGTGACTTAGCCACCAGCTGTTCGTAGAGTTCGGCATAGGGTTCCACGGCCTTGCACCAGTTGAACGGCGCCGACATGGCCCGGCAGCGCATGGCGTTGAGCAGGTCGGGGAACTCGAAGACTTTGAAGGCCCGGCTCAAGGCCTGTTTGTAGCTTTCCACGGTGGACTCATCGAACAGGAAGCCGGTGATGCCATCTTCGATGGTGTCCGCCAACCCTCCGGTATTGCGCGCCACCGGCAGCGAGCCGAAGCGCTGGGCGTACATCTGGCTCAAGCCGCAGGGCTCGTAGCGCGACGGCATCAGCAGGAAGTCGCTGCCGGCGAACATCCGCCGCGCGTCGGTTTCGTTGAAGCCGATACGCACACCGATGCGTCCGGGGAAGCGCAGTGCCAGTTCACGCATGGCCTGTTCTTCCTCCGGTTCGCCACGGCCGATGATGGCGATCTGGCCGCCAGACTCGACGATGAACTCGGCGACCGCTTCAGTCAGGTCCAGGCCTTTCTGGTAGACCAGGCGCGAAACCACGGCGAACAGCGGGCCAGTGGAGTCGTCGAGACCAAACAGCTCACGCACATGGGACGCGTTGACCGCCTTGCCTTCCCAGTCGCCCATGGCGAACTGACGGAACAGGTGCGTGTCGGTGGCTGCATCCCAGCTTTCATCGATGCCGTTGGGGATGCCGCTGAGCAAGCCTTGCTGGGTCTTGGCCGCGAGGAAACCGTCGAGCCCGCAACCAAACGCCGGGGTGGTGATCTCCTGGGCGTAGGTGGCACTGACGGTGGTGATATGGCTGGAGTAAGCCATCCCGGCTTTGAGAAACGACAGTTTGCCGTAGAACTCCATGCCTTCCTGTTGCAGGGCGTGTTCGGGGATGCCCAGCTCCGGGCAGGAGGCCAGGCTGACGACGCCCTGGTACGCCAGGTTGTGAATGGTAAACAGGGTCGGGGTGCGTTGCCCGCGCCAGTGCATATAGGCCGGCGCCAACCCGGCTGGCCAGTCGTGGGCATGGACCAGGTCCGGGCACCAGTGGATCTGCGCAAGGTTGGCGGCGATGTCGGCCGCGGCCAGGCCCAGGCGGGCGAAGCGAATGTGGTTGTCGGGCCAGTCGCGACCGTTGTTGGCACCGTAGGGGGAGCCTTCGCGGGCAAAGAGTTCCGGGCAGATCAGGACGTAGATCACCAGGCCGTCGGCCATGTCCATGCGCCCGATCTTGCAGGGCGGCAGCGCTGCGTGGCCGCCCAGTTCGCCGATGATGTGGATCGGATTGCCGCTGTTCATCACTTGCGGATAACCGGGGATCAGCACCCGGACATCATGCAGCCCGGCCATGGCCCGAGGCAGTGCGGAGGAGACATCGCCCAGGCCGCCGGTCTTTACCAGGTCGGCGATTTCCGAGGTGACGAACAATACTTTCTTGCGGTTGGGATTCTGTCGAACGACGGGGAGCAGTGCCTTGCCGCCGGTGGCCAGCACCGGTGCCGTTGGCGATTCGGCCGCGGGCGGTAGTTGAGAACGGACTTGTTGTGGTTCCAAGGCAGCACTGATCATAAATATCTCCCATTTTCTCGATCTGTTTCCGGCAAGCGCCAGAGCTGTTGTTTCATTGGCCAAATCCTGCGGCCAGGCGCACAAGCGCAACGCAAGGAAACCGAACGGCTACCCAATGCGGCGAAGCGAATCAGCTGAAGGAGCTGTTGCAATGACTAGTGCAAGGACTGCACCAGTCGCGGTTGCCCTACCTCTAACCTGACCTGTCGCCGTTGCGAAAAGTTTCGACTTTTTTTCGTCTGGATGACCGGTTGGTTTTCCCCCCGGTTAGGCAGTCTAGGTCAGAACGTAGAGCGGTGCGGCTCGGTTCGTCGCATTGTCCGACAATCACGGTTTTTGTCGGCAATCTCTTACATGACAAAGGGGGATACGCACCGACGAAGTGCAGTTCTCTGAAACCAAAAGGGTGTAAGGGAACGGCGTTGTTTCATCGGCGTGCGCGATGGAATGGCGTGATGCACCATTGGAGGGCGGGTGGGGTGGAGGCGTTTTGATGGCCAATAAAACACAATGTCTCCTGTGGGAGCGAGCTTGCTCGCGATAGCGGTGTGCCAGTCACAAACCTTGCAACTGGTCCGCCGCTATCGCGAGCAAGCTCGCTCCCACAAGGGAAGATGTGTTGATGCTTTAGGTTCAGGCTGCCGGCGTCAGCAACCGAATCGGCTGGCCCGCCGCCCAGGCCAGCAGGTCTTCGATCATCAGCGAATAGAACCGCTGGTAATTCTGCCGGCTGACGTAGCCCACATGTGGTGTGGCCAATACGTTATCCAGGGTTCGGAACGGATGGGTGGCGGGCAAAGGTTCCTGGGCGAATACGTCCAGGGCGGCGCCGGCCAGGCGCTTGTGTTGCAGCGCGTCGATCAGGGCGGTTTCATCGACGATCGGCCCGCGGGAGGTGTTGACCAGCAGTGCCTCGGGTTTCATCCAGGCCAGGGCCTGGGCATCCACCAGGCCGCGGGTACGTTCGCCGAGTACCAGGTGAATCGACAGAATGTCGGCCTGCTCGAACAATGCCTGTTTGCTCACGTAGGTCACGCCCACTTCGGCGGCGCGCTCGGCGCTGAGGTTCTGGCTCCAGGCGATGACCCGCATGCCAAACACCTGGCCGAACTGCGCCACCCGCGTACCGATGCTGCCCAGGCCGAGGATCGCCAGCGTCTTGCCGTGCAGGTCGCCGCCCAAGCCTTGCTGCCACAGGCCGGCGCGCAGGGCGTTGGCTTCCTGCACCAGGTTGCGGGTCAGGGCCATGATCAGTGCCCAGGTCAGTTCGGGCGTGGCATGCTTGTAGCTGTCGGTGCCGCACACCTGGATGCCCAGCTCGGCGGCAGCCTTCAGGTCCAGGGCGGCATTGCGCATGCCGCCAGTGAGCAACAGCTTGAGATTGGGCAGGCGACGCAGTAGGCCTTCGTCGAACAAGGTGCGTTCACGCATCACGCAGATCACCTCGAAGCGCTGCAAGCGCTCGGCGAGGGTGTCGCGGTCAGCGGGATAGTCATGGAGAAACGTCACCTGGCCGACGCTGTCCAGCACCGACCAGTCCACCACGCCACGTGCCACATCTTGCCAATCGTCTATGACTGCTATTTGCACCGCCATGGAACACCTCGTCAGGGAATGGGTTTGTCCAGCCAGCTCAACAGGGCCTTGTGGAACCGATCCGGCTCTTCCATCTGCGGGGCATGCCCCAGATTGGGGAACTCCACCAGGGTCGAGCGGGGAATCAGCCGGGCGGCCTGCTTGCCCAATACCTCGTAATGACCCAGCGTGGCCTTGACCGCCGGCGGCGCGATGTCGCTGCCGATGGCGGTGGTGTCCGAGGTGCCGATCAGCAGCAGGGTGGGTACCGTCAGGTCCTTGAACTCGTAATAGACCGGCTGGGTGAAGATCATGTCGTAGATCAGCGCCGAGTTCCACGCCACTTGCGTATGACCGGGGCCCTTGTTCAAGCCGGCGAGCATGTCTACCCAGCGCTCGAACTCAGGTTTCCAGCGGCCTGCGTAATAGGTCGTGCGCTCATAGTTGCGGATACCCTCGGCGTTGACTTTCAGCTCCCGCGCGTACCATTGGTCCACGGTGCGATAGGGTACGCCCAAGGCTTTCCAGTCTTCCAGGCCGATGGGGTTGACCATGGCCAGGCGTTCGACCTCGTCGGCAAACTGCAAGGCGTAGCGGGTGGCGAGCATTCCGCCGGTGGAATGGCCGAGGAGGACGGCTTTCTGTACGCCGAGGGCCTTGAGCAAGGCCTGGGTGTTGCTCGCCAGTTGCTGGAAGCTGTACTGGTAATGCTCGGGTTTGCTCGATGTGCAGAAGCCGACCTGATCCGCCGCGATGACCCGGTATCCGGCTTCGCTGAGCACCTTGATCGAATCGCCCCAGGTGGCGGCGCAGAAATTCTTGCCGTGCATCAGCACCACCGTGCGGCCATTGACCTTGCCTTGGGCTGGCACATCCATATAACCCATCTGCAACGACTGGCCCTGGGACTGGAAGGCGAAGTGCTTGAGGGTGTAGGGGTATTCGAAACCCTCCAACTGCGCTCCGTAGGCCGGGCCTTCGGGCGGGTTGGCGGCCTGGGCGAACAGGGGCAGGGCGGCGGTGAGGAACAGGCTGGGCAACCAGCGCGCGGTGGTGCGGGGCATGGTCAATCTCCTTGTGGCCGCCGCCGATCCTGGCGCGGCCCGATTATGGCGACATTAACCACAGGCAACCCAACAGCCAGAACGTTCAGTCCATCCAGCCCAGGGTCGCCAGGGCGAGAACGCCATAGCGCAAACCCTTGGCAAGGCTTACGAGCAACAGGAAACGCCGCCACGGTTCGCCCATCACCCCGGCCACCAGGGTCAACGGATCACCGATGATCGGCAGCCAGCTGAGCAGCAGCGACCAGTGACCGAAGCGTTGGTAATGCACGCGAGCCTTGTCCAGGTGGGCCGGGCTGACAGGAAACCAGCGCCGATCCTTGAAGTGCTCCAGCCGCGAGCCCAGCCACCAGTTCACCAGCGAGCCGAGGACATTGCCGAGCGTGGCAACCGCCAGCAACAGCCAGACCAGATGGCGCTCGCTGAGCAACAAGCCAACCAACACGGCCTCCGATTGCAACGGTAACAGGGTCGCCGCACCGAAAGCCGCCAGGAACAAGCCGATATAGGCTTCGCCCATCAGTGCGCCGGGTAATCCGCCACTACGGTTTGGGTCCCGTCTTTCTTCAAGCCGATGACCTGGTAGGCATCGCTCATGCCGTCCATTTCCATGCCGGGCGAGCCCATGGGCATGCCCGGCGCGGCGACACCGAGCAGGTCATCGCGCTTGCTCAGCGCCAGCACCTGGTCGGCCGGGACATGGCCTTCGACGAATTTGCCGTTGATCTCGGCGGTGTGACAGGAACGCAGGTTCGGCGCCACGCCCAGGCGTTGCTTGACCGAACTCATGTCGGCCTCGACATGGTCGTTGACCTTGAAGCCGTTTGCTTGCAGATGCGAGATCCACTTTTTGCAACAGCCGCAATTGGCATCGCGGTGTACATCAATGGTGACCGATTCGGCCGCCTGGGCCAGGGTGGTCATGAACAGGGCGCTCAAGGCGAGCAGGTGCAGGGGATGGGCCATGGCGGTGGTCTCGTATCGAACGGTTTGGAGGGAGGATAACAGAGTAGCGAGCGCGAGCTGACGGGGGGCTGAGGCGGGGATTACAGAATTGTCAGGTTGCAGGGGTGAATAAAGTCCTGTGGGCGCGAGCTTGCTCGCGAAGGCATCAGCCCATTCGACACCCATGGAGGCTGACCCACCACCATCGCGAGCAAGCTTTGCTCCCACAGGTCCTGCTCAAACAGGTCTGATGGGTGTACGACCGGGGGAGCCAGGCCGGCTGTCAGGCCGCCATCGCGAGCAAGCCCGCTCCCACAGGAGAATGGAGACGCCTCAGCGCACCTTGAACCGCCCCATGATCGCATTCACACGCGTGTTGGCCTCCAGCAGTTGCCGGGTATTGGCCTCGCTGGCCAGGCCGCCCTCCACCAACTCCTCCACCATGTGACGGATTTGCACCATGCTGCGATTGATCTCCTCGGTCACCGCGCTCTGTTGCTCGGCGGCGGTGGCGATCTGGGTGCTCAGGCTGTTGATCTGACTGACGGAGCCGGCCATTTCGTCCAGGCCCGAGTTGACTCGAGAGGTGGCATCGGCGGCTGACTGGCAACTGGCCTGGGTATTTTCCATGGCTGCGACCGACGAACTCACGCCTTGGGTCAGGCGGGCCAGCATTTCGTTGATTTCCGATGTGCTGGCCTGGGTGCGGGCAGCGAGGGCGCGTACTTCGTCGGCCACCACGGCAAAACCACGGCCTTGCTCACCGGCCCGGGCGGCTTCAATGGCCGCGTTGAGGGCCAGCAGATTGGTCTGCCCGGCGATGGCGCCGATGACGCCGAGGATCTCGGTGATGCGCTGGGCATCCTGTTGCATGCTTTCGACCTTGCGGGTGGCGCTGGCCACTTCATCGATCAGAGCCACCACACTGTTGGACGCCTCACCAACCACCACGCGGGAGCGATCGGCATGCTCATTGGCGCGTTGGGTGAACGCCGCGGTCTCGGCCGCGTTTTGCGCGACGCTTTCAGCCGTGGAGCTCATCTGGGTAATGGCAGTCACGGTCTGGTCGGTTTCCGAGGCGTGGCGCATCAGGATTTCGCTGGTGTGGGCCGAGGTCCGCTGCAGATCGCCCAGGCTCGACGCCATGGCGCCCGTGGCCTGGGTGACTTCGCCGATCATGCTTTGCAGGTAAGCGATGAAGCGGTTGACCGAATGGCCGATCGCTCCCAGCTCGTCCTCGGCCCGGATGGTGATGCGTCGGGTCAGGTCGGCATCGCCAGTGGACAAGGCGTCGATGTTGCCTTTGAGGACCTTCATGCGGTGGGTCAACTGACGGATAGCGTAAAGCTGTATCAACACCAGCAGGATCACCATCGGGATCTGCAGCAGGCTAAGCGTGTTCAGTACATCGTCGCGCTGGGCCGTGATCAGGCGGGTTGGCAAGGCGGTCGCCAGGAACCACGGCGAACCTTCGATAGGGCGCATGAAGAACGTGCTGGCCTCGCCCTTGTTGTCGAACTCGACCCGTTGCAGGGGCTGGTCGCGCTTGGCCAGGCCCGCCTTGACCTGGGTGGCGAATGGCGAGGTGGTCGCCAGTTCGCTGATGTTCTTCAGTACGATCGGCCCACTGATGCGCGAACTGTTGCTGATGATTTTGCCGTCGCCCTCGACGATCAGCATCTCGGCGCCCAGGTCGGCTTCCTTGCGCGCTACCAGGTCATTGAAGAAGCCCAGGGTCACGTCAATGGTGGAAACACCGTAAGGCACGCCGTTTTTCTGGATGGCCATGGCGCAGTTGGTGCGTGGTTCGGCGCTGGCGTCATCTTTATAGGCCGCGGCCCAGGCACATTTGCCAGGAGGGGTGGCCATGCCGCCTTTGTGCCAGGGTTGTTCGTAATAGTTGGGCGCGGCGTCACTGTTCCAGAAGGTATTGACCGCCAGCTTGCCGGACGCGTCGCGGTGCCAGAACGTGCTGAATTTGTTGCGCCCCTCGGCCCGCTGGTTGGGCAACGGCCAGATCCCGCCGCCGAAGACTTTCAGCTCGCCATACTGATCCACCAGCCCCGGCAACACTTTGTCGATGGCATCGCTGTCGAGCAGCGGGATGGTCTGGGTGATGCTGCGTTGCTGGGCCTGGACTTTGTTCAGTTCGCCCTGGATCTGCTCGGCGACCTCGGCAATGCGGTTCAGCGCCACTTGCTCCTCGGTGTGACGCAATTTCGGTGCGACCAAGTAGCTGATGCCGACAACGGTCAGGATAGATAACACCAGGATGAACAGAACCAGGAACAGCGTGTAGCGGGCCTGAATGGTGCGCAGTGATGGCATGTTGGTGTGTTCCTTGCGCGAGGGCGACGTTCAGAAACAGTTGGGATGGGCGTACCAAGTTGTATCGGCGTCCATGCCGATAGCTTGAGCGAAGCGGGGGGACGTCGCGTCAGGCGGCCGAGCTGGCTTGCGTGTCTTTCGAGGCTTGGGCGTGGACCTGCCATTCATCGTGGAGACGTTGCATGAAGGCGGACTCCAGATTGAGCTTGCGCGGCTGTGACACACGGTGGAACAACGCCTGCCAACCTTGCGCAGTGTCGCAGGGCATTATTCCTGTGAAGAAGAAACCAGCGGTGCGCAGCAGGTGGTAGTCAGTGCAAAAGTGCCGACCGAGTCCGAGTCGGATTGAAAGCGGCCAATGGGCTGGCAGCTGTCGCAGCTGCCCGACGAGGCCGACATCCATGCGTTCGGCAAAGATGTCGACTCGTCCGGGCAAATGATTTATCCGTAACGGTTGAATCCCCGGTGGTGTGTCGTCGTGGAGGGTCCCGAACTGCGAAGCCAGTGGAGTCATTAGCCATTGGCAGGGTGCGGGCCACTGGACAGGCGGCAGCGGTCGAAAGTCCCCACCGATGGCCTGACAGCCGATCACGATGGTTTCGGCCTGGTCCGTGGCGAACGGCGAGGGTACGAAGTCGGGCAGTAGGCCGACATCATGAAAACCAAGCCGTTGGGACAGTCGTTGGCTGTAGGGATGGCTCGTAACCTGTTTGATCGACAGCCTGGCAAGCCCGAGCGCCTGACAACGGTCCAGGAGTTGCTGTCCCAGCCGCGTGGCAATCTGTCCGCCCTGCGAGTCGGGATCCACCGCCACCAGCGCCAGCTCGGCATCTTGGGTCGCCAACTGTTGGCGGCACAGCGCAGCATGACCGACCACGCGGTCGTCGATCATGGCGACCAACGAGTGCCACCGCCCCTGCAGATTATGTTGGCAGATCATCTGCGGCATGTAGACGTCCGGCGAGACGTAGTGATCGCCATAGACTCGGCGGAACAGCTCGCAGGTGTCGGCACTGTCCGACGGCCTGAACGGCCTGATGACCAAGTGGCTCATCCGATGCTCCTTGCTGGCAGCGCACCGTAGACCCGACGATCAATGATCGACAGATGCTTGCCGGAGCGGGGATGACGTTCCAGGTCCTGCGCAGCACAAGCCTGGACACTCAGGTCGAGTTTATCGATTCCTGGATATTGCTCGATCAAGGCGTCCTTCAGCGCTCGCGAGTGTGTTTGGTCAGCGTCAGCCTGTGCATCGGGCAGCCACTTGAGTAGCAGGTGATCATTATCCTGGACGTGCTCGATAATCAACTGCCATTGAAGATTGCCGCCCACGCGCCGGACGATGCCGCTGATTTCTTCAGGGAATAGCGACAACACGCCAACCCGTACTCGACGGCTTTGTGCGCTGCGCCCTTGAAGGGCGAACTTGCGCTGTGGCGTACCGACAGGTTCGCACCAACTGGCCCGGTCTCCCACCGGGTACCTGACGATGGGCATCAGGGTCCGGGTGAAATTGGTCACCACCAGGTTTCCGGTTTGACCGCAGGCATCGATGACCTCACCGCTCAGGTCGTCGATAATCTCCACCCGTGTCTGTTCGTCGAACACGCGATGCTCGCCCAAGTCGCAATCGGCTGTGCTGGCGCCTACCAGGCCGGCATCCACGCTGGCGTATCCGATCGACGCAAAGCGTGCCCGCGGAAATGCCCGCTTCAAGGTCGGCATCTGGCTTTCGAACAGGTTCTCGCCGCCAAACAGGACGGTGGTGATCTGTGGCAGCGTTCGCCCCTGTCCATTGACATGGCTGGCGAATGCCAACAAGTGGGCAGGCACGCCGACCAGCACATTGATGCGGTGGTCGGCGATGGCCTCGGCCAAGGGATCAAGTTTTACCGACCCGGTGAAGGGAAACTCGGTGATAGGTACATTCAAGCTGCAAAGGGCGCCGTGAATAAACAGGAAACTGGCGTACAGGTCTCCGGAAAAAAACAGATTGGCGATTCGATCCCCTGCAACCAGCTGGGCTGACAGGCTGCGACCGAAGCAGTCGAGCATCATCTGCCATTCAGCGTGGGTGTACACCGACATTTTGCCTTGGCTGGTCGTGCCGCCGGTTTTGAAAACCAGCGCATCCCTGACTTTATCGGTCAGTACTCGCCAGGTATCCAGGTCATGGCTGCCTTTCCAGTATTCATTTACATCGACAATCGGCCATTGTCCGAAGTCGCATCCCTGGACGGGCAAGTGGCTTAGCTGAGTGTTATAGAACGCTGAGTGCGTGCGGATATGGTTGAACCATTGCTCATAGGCTAATGAAGCGCTCATCAGGATTTTCTCAAGGCTTGAAGGTTTGCTTATCGAAAATGGGCGAGATCAACTGGCCAGGATTCGACGGTCAATCACCAGCGGGACTTTGCCGCTGTGTTTATTACGTTCGAAGTGCTCCACCGGACAGCAATGGACTTCCAGGACCAGCAGCGTGGCATCGACGGATAGGCGCAGCGGTGCTAGCTCCAGCACTTGGCGTCGAACCGTTTCGGCGTCGCCATCGGTGCGAATCAGCAAGCGTTCACAGCCGCCACTCCCATGGTCGAGCACGATTTGAATGGCTGCTTGCGCCCGTTCGGCCAGTTCCTGGGTATTGATGAGCTCCGTGGCGATGCGTACCAGGCGACCGTGGCGCTCGCGTAACTCGAATCTCGGCGACTCCAGGCCACAAGCGCAGGGGCCGGGTAACCAGCGTCCCAGATCGCCGACTTCATATCGCAGGAGGGGGCGCGCCTGGCGTATGCGAGAGGTGAACAGCATGCGTCCGGTTTCCCCGGGAGCGACCGGCTTATCCTGTTCAAGATGGACGATTTCCAAGGACTGAATGCCGTCCATGAGGTGGAACACGCCATTGTCGCTGGCGATGCAGGCATGACCGAGGGGGCCTGCGTCGACGGTGCCGTAGATGGCTGAGCAAATGCGTGCGACGCCACACTGCTGCAATAACCTGTGGCTGTCTTGCCCAAGGTGCTCGCCACCCAGCATGACTTTGCGGACGCCGCCGTACGCTTGCAGCACCGGCTGCTGGCTGGAGAACAGGCGATGCAAGGTACTCGGCATGCCGACCACCGTGTTGATTCGCTGATCGACAATCAGCTTCGCAATCTCGTCGAAGGTGTCATCCGATGGTGCGCTCATGGGGTAATGCACGACCTTCATCTGTTCCAGGATTTTCGTGAAACTGAGGAATCCGCCGTACAGGCTGCCGCCATAAAAAAGATTGATGACCCGATCCTGCGCAGGGTCCAGGCCCGCCGCGCGCAGTCCGTCGGCGGCGGCGCGCATGTGGTGTTCGAAATCCCGGTAACTGTAGGGGGACAGCACGGGGGCGCCGCTGCTGCCGCCGGAGCGGAAGAACAGTTGCGCTTGAGGGGCCGCAGGCAAGGCCATGAACGCGGTCTTGTCCAGGATCGGCGTCGAGGGGCAAAGCGATAACGCGCCAGGGGAAGCATCCAGCGTCACGCGGTGACTGGCAACTTCCGCTTCGAGGCCGACCGATACCCGGCGACTCAATCGTTGTAACGCATAGACGCCATCGTGGGGCTCACCGTCATAGCCCTGCTGGATCTGCGCGGTGGAGGTCACGCGAGTTACGCCGGCGGTTATCAGGCGGCGCGCCAGTGCGGGTACTCGTTCCGGTTCGCAGATGAGGGCACAGCTCTGCAGCACATTGCGCCATGGCAGTAAAGTTTCAGCGAGCATTCCTTCAGGCACTGGCCGTAGCAACAGCGTGCGAAACAGTGGTGAAGGTTGGAGTTCGCGGTGATGTTCCCAGAGGATGCGCCAGCCGTTACCTGCCCAGACCTGACCGGTTTGACCTGCGAAACTGTAATCCAGGCGGGCCAGTGCCGTTCGGGTGGTGATTTCACATGCTTCGGCCGCGGTGGTTTCCAGGGCGGGCCAGTGTCCGGCGCGCCGTTCGAAAGCAGCGGCCAGAGCGTCGCCCAATGCTTGTATCCGGGCAGGCTCGTCGTTGTCCACCAGCAGCCATTGCGGGCTGGAGCATGCCTGCTGATCGAGGCGGCAGATTTCGTCCACCAGGTTGTCCAGCGCCTGCGCGCTTGCCGCAAGAGGCGTGATATAGGCGAAGCTGATGCGATGTCCCCAATCAATCCAGCGACAGCCACTTGGAACCTGTTCGCGTAACGCTGTCAGGGCTGTTTCGCCGCCCCAGGCGCTGATGCCCTGTGCCAGCGCGAAAAGGCGACCGGTTTCGTGGGAGGGCACGGGCAATACAGCCAAGTAGTCGCGCAACCGGCCACTTGAGTCGCACCCCAGGAACGCAGCCAGCAGCCGCGCCGTGAGGTCGCCGTCACGAGTACTGGGGCGCAGCCAGTTCACGTTACCCGCCAACAGGCCTTCAAGCGCCGCGCAGAATCCCAACAAGGGTGAGTTGCCCGGCGTCACATGCACCACAAGCCCCAGGGGCTGCCAACTTTCGAACGGGCCATCGCCGTAATCGATCCGCCGCAACGAGCGTGGGGCCGAACCCAGTTCCCGCTCAAGCTTGAGGCCCAGGTGGGTGCGGCCACAGAAGGCAATCAGCGCCTGACGCTGTTCCTCGTCGAGCATTGGGTTTTGGTCGGACATCTGCAGCATTTGTACGAACGCGTCTGCGCAATCGAGCACCTCTTCGATGCGGGGCGGGCAGTCCAGGAGGGCGGGCAGTTGCGCCTGCAGGCGTTCAAGTGCTGCATCGAGCGTCAATTCGGCGCTCAGTTGACCGTTGATGAGATACATATCAGTTTTCCTTGATCAATTCGGCGGCGGCCATGGCGCAGCTTCGGCTGGCACTGGTGCCGGCGCGCCCGTGCAATTCGAACCACTCGGTTGGCAGACCGCACTCGCAATCGGCCGGATGCAGCGTCGCCAGGTCGCTCATCACCACGGCGTGCGCCGGACTGGATGAGATGTAGGGCGAGACGAACGACAGCAACCCTGGCTCGCCCAGCGGCTGGACACTGAAGTCCTTGGGGTGGCGCACGAAGATTTTCGAGTAGACCGGTACGTGGAACCGATGCTGTTCACATTCGATGTAAGGCACCGCGTGCTCGACCGCGCCGTAGCCGTCGCGGCACCGATGGGCCTCGATGCCCAACTGCCGGGTGATGCGTGCGTAGACCTGATGGCGAGGGATTTCCTGGGCAGCCTGCTTCTTCCAACCGCCCCCCAGGAAGACGAGTGATCCTTGGGCAAGCTTCAGGTCCTGTACAGCGGTTTGCTGCATGCGTTCAAGTACGTGCCATAACAATGCCGGAAAACCGAAGATCCGCACCGGCAGGCCTTCTTCGGCGAAGGATTGCAGGGCGCTGATCACGCCGAACACATCGAATTCATGACCTTTTCCGGTGCGACGCAAGGCGTAGGCAACGCGATTGGCCGGCGCGAAGCGACACAGGAATTGATCGGTGTATGCCGTGCCGAGTTGGTTGGCCGCTTCGGGCTCGTGGCTGAAGAGAAGATAATTGCAGGGCGAATCAGGCGTGGACCAGCCGTAGTGTTCGAAGATTTTCGCCACCATGCCTTGGGCCGCCATCATGCTGCGCTCGTCATAGCGCATACGACTTTTCTGGCCGCTGGTGCCGGAGGAGGTGAGTTCGAGTGCGTTTTCAGCGGTAGGGCTGAGCAGCAATCTTTGCTTGAAATAGCTGGCGTAGATGGGCGGCAGTCGCGCCCAGTCAGTCAGATGCTCCAAGTCATTGATGCATAACCCGTTGGCGTTGAGCCAATGTTCATAACCGGGCGTGTGCTGACAATGAAACCGGCTGATTTCAGCCATGGCTTTATCGAACAGTCCCGGCGGCACCGAATCGTAGCCATAGGGCTGGGGCAATGCGCACAGCGCATCGGCATGGGGAAAGTGAGTCATCAGGTAGTCCTCAGGGCAGGCAAATTCAGACGTGAGCGGCGGGTTGTGCCGAAAACAGGCGCAATGCAATCAAGCAACCGAGGCCGGCGATGCCGACCATCAACGCGAAGGATTCCAGGCTCGCCCCGGCGCCCAGCAGCGCCAGCAGCGAGCTCGCCGCGCTCATCACCGCGATCGAAATCATTCCGACCATGGCCGAGACCAGCCCTTTACTGTCGTCGCTGGTGAACAGCGCCAGTCGGTAAAGCGCGGCGTTGCCCATGCCGAGCCCGATCGCGTACAGCGACAGGGCACTGACCAGTACGGCAAGCGATAGATCGAATTGACTGGCAACGACCAAAGCGATCAGGCCGGTACAGAAGGGCAGCAGGCTGTAGCCGACCACCCGACGCACGCCGACTCGCTCCACCAGGGCGTTGAGCATCAGATTGCCGAGGATGACTGCCGAGAAAACCGGAATCTGCCAGATACCGTAGAGCAATGGAGAAAGGCCCTGGCCCTGGATCAACAGCAGCGGAGACAGGCCGATCCAGGCAATCAGCGGCAGGCTCATCAACCCTAGCGCGATGCTGGCCGACATGAACCCCACATGGCCCAGTAGCGCGCCGTATCGCCGGACCAGCGAACGCATGTCGAGTGGTTGGGTAGTCGGAGTGTTATCGGGGAGTCGAGCCGCGTCGCTATTTCTCGGCATGAACCACCACAAGGCTAGCCAGCTCAACATCCCGAGGCCGGTCAGCAACATGAACAGCTCACGCCAGGACAGCCATTGCAGCAGCATCCCCCAGCCAACGGTCCCAAAAGGGGCGAGAGAAGGGCCAGGTTGCCCAACAACGCCATGACTTTCACCGCAGTAGACTCGCAAAAGACCTCTTGAATGGCCGGATAGCTGACCGCGATCACAAAACCCAACCCCATCCCCTGGATCAAGCGCAGCCCATTGAAACCTTGCATGCTGGTGACCTGGGTGATCGCCGCGCAAGCCAGCACGAATCCGGCGCACCCGACCAGCATGAATGGGCGCCGTCCATGGCGATCCGACAGTGGGCCGATCAGCCATGGCAACAGGATGCCGCCCAACAGGTACAAGTTGAATGCGTAGGGAATTTGATCGGCGGATGCATCCAGATCCCGGGTCACCATGAGCATGGCGGGCATGACCAGGTCGCTGGCCATATAGGTAAGGAGTTCAAAAACGGCGATTGCCAGGCAGAAGCCTGCCAGGCGAGTGGACGAAAAAATGATCGGCTGATTTTGCATGGGTTTCCAACGCTGGCTTTCGGAAAGAAGAAATCACTTCTTTTTCGAGATTACGTTGGTGACGTCCACGGTCGTAAGGCGACTTCCCCTGTATGAGCGAGGGAAAACGGAACTTTTTTTGTAGGATGAATCCTTCAGAAGGTATTTACGGCGGCTGCTTAATAATCCGGTGCCCGATGAAAGCAGGTCATCAGTGCCTACGACTACAGTCGCGCGAAAATGCGCGAGGGCTGTACCATAGGGTCCTGCTTGCATCGCGCAACGAAAAAGGTGAAGCAGTGCCGAGATGCAAATGCGATGCAGAGGGGAATCACTTCAGGAAGCTGGCAAATGACTCATTCGCAACGTTTGAAATACTCGATTCTGATCGTCCTCGTCGTCCTGGCAATCATGCTTGGACTGTCGTGGATGCAGGGCAAGGGCATGATCAGCGAGCAGCTGTTTCAATACATCGCCATTGCCGTGGCGGTCATCGTGGTGGTGATCAACGGCGTGATGCGGCGCAAGGTCAAGTCCTGAGCGACGGCTTCAATCCTCGGCCTGGAGCACGGCCATCGCACTGGGGTGCAGGCAGTAGCTTTTATCCGGATTGAGGGTGACGACGCCCTCGCTGCACAGGCGCTTTAAAACCTCGCGCACGCTGAGAAAGGACAATGGAATGTCCAGCCCCAACAACTGGCTGTGCACCCCGCGCACGCCCAGGCTGCGGTTTTCGTGGGCGGCCTTGAGCAGCGCGTCGATGACTTTGAGACGAATCAGGCTGGTCCTGAGCCCGAAGCTCTTGAGCAAGCGCCTGATGTGGTCATTGCCGCCTCGTTCCGCCGGCCTGTCGAATACACGGTGGGGGGCGTTCAGCGAGACGCCGGTCGCCCTTGGCTTGCCCTCCATGGGCAGTTGCGCGTTACGCATGCAAAAACTCCTTACCAGCCTGATCAGAAAAGGTCACGGATACTCTCCTGTAATAGGACGAACGAGGACGCACAATCATGAGGGCCGTTATGTGAAAAAAATGCCCTTGCTGCGTCAAACCCTCGCTTTCAAAAGGCCGCCAGCCATTAATTTTTTTTCATCCGGTTCGTTTTCAAGGTAGGCACATTCCGGTTCAGCACGCGGCATGTGATTTCCCAGGCGGGCCGAGTGTTTGTCTTCTGTCGCACCGGTAGCCGTCCTGGTTTCTGAAGTTTTCATCAGGAGTGAACGTGAGAATGTCCGGGCAGTTATCGAGGGTTGGCCTCGCAGGCGCTTTTCTGGGGATCGCCCTCGGGCTCAGCCCCGTGGTCAATGCGCAGGACGATGGGCAGCAGGCCAGTGCCGAGATCCGTCGCACCCGTTTTGGCGTACCGCATATCCGGGCGCAGGATGAACGTGGGCTGGGTTATGGCATCGGCTACGCCTACGCCCAGGACAACCTGTGCCTGCTGGCCAATGAGATCGTCACGGTCAACGCCCAGCGCTCGCGCTATTTCGGGCCGGAGCAGGTCACGCTCGAGCAGCGGGAGAACCGCGTCAGCGATCTGTTCTTCAGTTGGCTCAACACGCCACAAGCGGTTTCCGGTTTCTGGCAGGCCCAGACGCCCCAGGTGCAACAACTGGTCGAAGGCTACGTGGCGGGTTACAACCGTGCGCTGGTCGAACGCAAGGCCAAAGGCCTGCCCGAACAATGTGCCAGCGAATGGGTACGGCCGATCACGGTGCTGGACCTGGTCAAGTTGACCCGCCGGCTGTTGGTGGAAGGGGGCGTCGGCCAGTTCGCCGAGGCCCTGGCCGGCGCGCAACCGCCCCAGGCGACCGCACTCGCGGGCACCCCGGTCACCGGTTTCGCGGCCGCCGCAACCCGGCAGCAGCGTTTTGCCCTGGAGCGCGGCAGCAATGCGTTGGCCATCGGCAGCGAGCGCTCGTTCAATGGCCGTGGGATGTTGCTGGCGAACCCGCATTTTCCGTGGGTAGGCGGCATGCGTTTCTACCAGATGCACCTGACCATTCCCGGCAAGCTGGACGTCATGGGCGCGGCGCTGCCAGGTCTGCCGATGATCAACATCGGTTTCAGCCAGCACCTGGCCTGGACCCACACCGTCGACAGCTCGAAACACTTCACCCTGTACCGCCTGCAACTCGATCCGAAGGACCCGACCCGCTATCTGCTCGACGGCAAGTCTGTGCCGATGAGCCAGCAAACGGTCGCGGTAGACGTCAAGCAACCTGACGGCCGGGTGCAGACGGTCTCCCGAGTGGTCTATGGCTCACAGTTCGGCCCGATCGTGCAATGGCCTGGCCGGCTGGACTGGGATAACCGGTTCGCCTACAGCCTGCGGGACGCGAACCTGGAAAACGATCGCGTGCTGGCCCAGTGGTACGCCATGAACAAGGCGGTCACGCTCAAGGATCTGCAGGACGCCGTCCATAAGATTCAGGGCATTCCCTGGGTCAATACCCTGGCGGTGGACGACCAGGGGCAAAGCCTTTACATGAACGTGTCGGTGGTGCCGAACGTCGACGCCGACAAACTGGCCCGGTGCAGCGATCCCCGGGCCGGGCTGCGACTGATCGTGCTGGATGGCTCTCGCAGCGAGTGTGCCTGGGGCATCGATTCCAAAGCCGTGCAAAAAGGCACCTATGCCGCCGACAGGCTTCCGCAGTTGCTGCGCCGTGATTATGTGCAGAACTCCAACGATTCGGCCTGGATGGTCAACCCTGCGCAGCCGCTGTCCGGTTACTCCCCGTTGATCAGCCAGCAAGGTCAGCCGCTGGGACTGCGGGCGCGTTTTGCACTGGACCGGATGGGCCAGTTGGCCAAGAACGGGCCGGTGAAGGTGGAGGATTTGCAGCGCATGGTCATGGACGACCAGGTTTATCTGGCTGACCAGGTGATGCCGGACCTGCTCGGCGTGTGCGCCGGTGACCTGGGGGCCGATGCTTCGGCATTGGTCGAGGCTTGTGCCAGCCTCGAGGCCTGGGATCGCAAGGCCGGCCTGAATAGCGGCCTGGGGTTCGTGCATTTCCAGCACATCATGGACCGGTTGCAGGCGGTACCTGATTCATGGCGCGTCGCCTTCGATCCCAAAGATCCGCAACACACCCCGCGTGGCCTGGCGGTCGAGCGGCCGGCAGTACTCAAGGCCGTGCGCGATGCCATGCTGGCTTCGGTGGAGGCGGTGAAGGTCGCCGGGTTGTCGAAGAACAGCCAATGGCAAGACGTCCAGGTGGCCAGCAGCGGCAGCCGCCAGACACCGATTCACGGCGGTCCCGGGGAGCTGGGCATCTACAACGCGATCCAGAGTGTGCCCGGGGCGAACGGCAAGTGGGAAGTGGTCAGCGGGACCAGCTATCTGCAAGTGGTGACGTTTGACGGCGAAGGTCCGCAGGCCCTGGGATTGTTGGCATTCTCCCTCTCCAGCGACCCGGCATCGCCGTATTCGACGGACCAGACCCAGGCCTTTTCGCAGAAGCAGTGGAGTGTGCTGCCATTCACTGAACAGCAGATCAAGGCCGATCCGCACTATCAGGCGCTGATTATCCGCGAGCGTGATGAGACGGGCAGGGTGGCGACGCAATAGCCGCTTGTGTGCGGTCACATTCAAACTGGATGTAGACTGATCCACCGCCTTCGCGAGCAAGCCCGCTCCCACAGGGGATTTTTGTTGGCTGGGCAATCGCAGGCTGGCACCGATCCAAACTGTGGGAGCAAAGCTTGCTCGCGATGACGGCGGCAGATTCAACATCGAGGCAAGCTGTCCCTCCGCTATCGCGAGCAAGCTTTGCTCCCACAGGGGATTTGTGTTGGCCGGGAAATCGCAGGCTGGCACCGATCCAAACTGTGGGAGCAAAGCTTGCTCGCGATGACGGAGGCATGTTCAACATCAAGGCAGACTGACCCACCGCTATCGCGAGCAAGCTTTGCTCCCACAGGGGATTTGTGTTGGCCGGGAAATCGCAGGCTGGCACCGATCAAAATTGTGGGAGCAAAGCTTGCTCGCGATGACGGAGGCATGTTCAACATCAAGGCAGACTGACCCACCGCTATCGCGAGCAAGCTTTGCTCCCACAGGGGATTTGTGTTGGCCGGGAAATCGCAGGCTGGCACCGATCAAAATTGTGGGAGCAAAGCTTGCTCGCGATGACGGCGGCAGATTCAACATCGAGGCAAGCTGTCCCTCTGCTATCGCGAGCAAGCTTTGCTCCCACAGGGGATTTGTGTTGGCCGGGAAATCGCAGGCTGGCACCGATCAAAATTGTGGGAGCAAAGCTTGCTCGCGATGACGGCGGCATGTTCAACATCAAGGCAGACTGACCCACCGCTATCGCGAGCAAGCTTTGCTCCCACAGGGGATTTGTGTTGGCCGGGAAATCGCAGGCTGGCACCGATCCAAACTGTGGGAGCAAAGCTTGCTTGCGATGACGGCGGCAGATTCAACATCGAGGCAAGCTGTCCCACCGCTATCGCGAGCAAGCTTTGCTCCCACAGGGGATTTGTGTTGGCCGGGAAATCGCAGGCTGGCACCGATCAAAATTGTGGGAGCAAAGCTTGCTCGCGATGACGGCGGCAGATTCAACATCGAGGCAAGCTGTCCCTCTGCTATCGCGAGCAAGCTTTGCTCCCACAGGGGATTTTTGTTGGCCGGGAAATCGCAGGCTGGCACCGATCAAAATTGTGGGAGCAAAGCTTGCTCGCGATGACGGCGGCATGTTCAACATCAAGGCAGACTGACCCACCGCTATCGCGAGCAAGCTTTGCTCCCACAGGGGATTTGTGTTGGCCGGGAAATCGCAGGCTGGCACCGATCCAAACTGTGGGAGCAAAGCTTGCTTGCGATGACGGCGGCAGATTCAACATCGAGGCAAGCTGTCCCTCCGCTATCGCGAGCAAGCTTTGCTCCCACAGGGGATTTGTGTTGGCCGGGAGATCGCAGGCTGGCACCGATCCAAACTGTGGGAGCAAAGCTTGCTCGCGATGACGGCGGCAGATTCAACATCGAGGCAAGCTGTCCCTCTGCTATCGTGAGCAAGCTTTGCTCCCACAGGGGATTTTTGTTGGCCGGGAAATCGCAGGCTGGCACTGATCCAAATTGTGGGAGCGAGCCTGCTCGCGATGACGGCGGCAGATTCAACATCGTGGCAAGCTGTCCCTCTGCTATCGCGAGCAAGCTTTGCTCCCACAGGGGATTTGTGTTGGCCGGGAAATCGCAGGCTGGCACCGATCCAAATTGTGGGAGCAAAGCTTGCTCGCGATGACGGAGGCATGTTCAACATCAAAGCAGACTGACCCACCGCTATCGCGAGCAAGCTTTGCTCCCACAGAGAAAAGCTTTCAGTTCGTGGCCGGTCGTTGCCCGATGGAGTTGAGGACCGGGTTGCCGTCCTTGTTCCGGGTCAGATAGACCGGCAGGACTTTGGGCAGCGAAGGCACCAGGTTCTGCACTTCGCTGATGTTGTAGACACCACCGATACGCAAGCCACCGGTGCTGTTGTCGGCCAGCATGACGGGCCGGTCGAGGTAGCGGTTGATCAGCGGCAGTGCATCGCTCAGGGCGAGGTTATCCAACACCAGCTTGCCGTTGCGCCACGCCAGCGAACTGTCGTTGGGGTCTGTCTCACGAACTTGCGGTTGCTGGTCGCCGGCCTTGTAGCTTGCCTGCATGCCCGGGGAAAGCGGCAGGCCGTCACGGGGGTTCGCCTGGTTGCTGGTCACCCTCACCGAGCCCTCCAGTAGCGTGATCCGGACCTGGTCCTGGTACATCCATACGTTGAAGCGAGTACCGGTCACGCGCACCTGGCCTTGGCCGGCCCGAACGACAAACGGGTGCTGTTTGTCGTGGCTGACGTCAAAAAACGCCTCACCCTTTTTCAGCGTCACCCTGCGTTCGTTTTTGTAGTTGGCAAATACCAGCTCACTGCCCAGGTTGAGTTCGACCTGACTGCCGTCACCCAGGGTGACATGGCGTACGCTTGCGCCGGCTTCGAAGCGCTGGTAGGAATTGGCAACCCAGCCCAGGTTCCAACCGGTGTAAGCGGCCAGCGGCATGCCGACTACGAACACCGCAGCGGCGACCGCCAACCGACTCCAGCGCGACCGGCTGCGGCGTGCTGGGGCGGCTGGCGCCGACTCGACGCGCGGCAGATGATCGGCAACAGCCCAGATCTCCAGCATGGCTTCGTATTCGAAAGCATGCAGGGGATCGGCATCGTGCCATTGCTTGAACGCCTGCCGTTCGGCATCGGTGCAATCGACGGCATGCAAACGCATGCACCAATGGGCAGCGGCATCGGTAATGGCGTCGTATTCGGCTTCCGAGAGGGGATGTTCGGTCATTGACTCTTCCTGGTTTGCCGCATTCTAACCTTCGGCATGAGCTGCCGAGAACAGCCGTCATGGCGTTTACGCATCAATGAGCCTTTTTTTCTCAAACATTCGTCGTGGCCTACCGTCGCATACATTGCGTGAAAAAAAGATCAACCACTCAAACCCTTCACGGCACGGCAATTTGCCGTGATGGAGTGGAGTCGAGTTGGCGTCCCAATTCACAAATCAAGAGCGTGAGCGAGTCGGCGTTGCGAAGTATGACGTCGATGCGCTTGTCCGGCAAAATCGGATCGAGAAAATCATCACGAGCGTTATCCATGGTTCTGGCGCCGGTTATCTTCAGGATTTCCCGGGTGGTTTGCCGGTATCCAGGCAACAGCTCCAGCTTCTTGTAGGTGTTATCCGTGCTGTCCCATTGCGTGAACAGTTTTGACTTTGGCGTGGTCAATGAAAGCCCGTTGAGTTGCAGGTCCTTTTGCTTGTCGTATTGCAACTTTCCGGCGTAAGTCACTGTTGAAATCAAATCGAGAAATGGCAGTGCGGCGTCCAGGTAGATGATGTCGAACGTATTGAACAACTGATGGGAAATTTCGTGAATGAAGGTCGCTCCCTGGGCATGTGCATCGACATTGAAGAACTCGGGTACGACGGCCTTGTACCAGTCCAAGCCCATGTCGAAAAAAAACTGCGTGATATAGATTCTTCCGACGGCTGCCGGCTCGAGTACGAAGGCGGTTGCTCGATCTTCCAGGTGCTTGAGGTTGCCGATCACGATGCGGTCGGCATTCTGGAGCGCCCAGGATGGATCGGCCAACGCCCGGCATATAGGCGAGATCGCCGCCTCTATCTTGCCGATAAGACGGGCATCGACGCTGTTGACCCCAAAAAACAATCTCAGGAAATTATCCAGCCGAGAGCCCACAAGTGGTTGTCGCTTGAATTGATCAAAGTTGTGAAGGGCGTTGAATGAATAGAACCTCGCGGTCTCCAGTGCCTGCATAATTGCATTTGCACGATACGGATATTTCCTGCGTATCTCAGCCATGCCCTTTGCTTCGATATTCAGTGAACCCTTGGCCTTGAAGTCGCTGTAGGTGACGGCCATCTTCGAGCCGGCTTTACCGAAGCGTATGGTCTGGCGTTGTGGATCGAGTGCCCATGTCCGGCCGTCAGGCGACTTTCTCAATAACGGCCCCTCTGCGTGTTCATGCACGATTCGCCAGGTTTGGCCGGCTTTCGCTACTTGGAAGACTTTGCCGGCGAGGGGGATGTACAGCCTGCCGTTTTCCAGTGCCTTGTAGGTTCCGTCGATCAGGTCCAGTTGCAGGTCCGACAGGCTGATGCCCATGGCCTCGAAAACGCTCAAGTCGGTTCGGATCTGGGCGGTGGAAGCGATGTCCTTCCAGCGATTGGCCAACGTAGCGCCTTGGGAGAGAGGTTCAACGGGATCGAGCAGGCCGAATGTGTCTTCGCGATTCATCAGGCCCAGCGACACCATCTCCGCGGCGCCAGCGATAAAGTCGTGCAGGCCTGTTCTCCAGTCATGTTGCTGCAAGGCTTCGGCTGAAGCCTTGAAGTCCTGGTAGCTTTCCCAAAGCGTTTCGATAAAAGTCAGTTTGCCCGACAACTGTCCCCCGACCAACTTGATGCCGGAGCTGAGCAGGTGCAGGACCGTTCCCCAGTCAAACTGTCGATTTTCATTGGTTTGCGCGGTCAGCATGTCCGATAACAATGCTGCGTTGTCGTCGAACAATGTGTCGAGCAGGTTGGTCTGGATAGGGTTCGAGGCCAGGGTGATTTCCGATCGCTGCCCGAGCGTGGCGGCGAACAGGTGCCTGAATGTGGACTGCTGGTGCTCGGGAAGCCGGCGAATCAGCAGGTCCTGAAGTATCCCTGGCGTATTGAATGCGGCAATGACGCTCTTTTCATCCTTGAATTCGGTGAAGTGATCCCCCTCATGGTAGGGCGAATACAGGACTTGAGGACTTGTCGCATCGACGCTCGAACCGATCAAGTAGAGCCCCTGCACTTTGACCGGCACGGCACCGTCGGTCTTGATCAACTCCAGCGGGCGAATAAACGCGTTGGCACCGTCAACGGCTTTGCGAGCGACGGCATCGGGCATGTCCACCACCTGACGGATCAAATCAAAGGCCAGGGGGGAAAGGTGTTGTTGCAGATAGCGTGCGTGAGCGTATTGCAGCAACTGCCAGGGCATTTGTTGGCGGAAGGCCGCTTTCCTTTGCCGGGCCTGCGCAGTGGTGCCGGACAGTTTCTGCGCCACCTGATTTTTAAAGTCGGTGGAGATATCCAACGAAGACAGCATCTGCCGGACGGTGATCTCGTTCAGGCCGTCCGGCAGTTTCTGCGTGGACGTTGAAGAAACCTTGAATCCTTCCCGGGTCACTTCGATGTGATGCATGGCGAAGTCGGTTAGCGAACTGGCCGGCCCGACGATGGCAAGGTTCGGTGTGATCTGGATGGTGTCGGGGTCAAGGTTGTTTGCGGCGAAGCGTGCGCTCAGCAGCGCTTTCAGTTTATTACGCACATAGGTGCGCAGCGGCTCGATACCGTCCAGATAGTCCTTGCCATCGACCACGCTGTTTTTATATTGCTCAAGCAACTCGACGTGCAGGCGTTGATCGTCAAGTGCCGCTGTACCGAGCCAGGCGGGGAGTTGCTGTTGCTGCTTGTTGGCCTGGGCAATGTGTGAGGCGCGCTTGAGGTTGGTGGGCGCGCCTTTGTTCAGCAATGCCTGAAGGCTTCTCGACAGTGCCTTGCCGGTCAGTTGCCAGCTCCCGGCCTTCAAGGTGCTCAGATAAGCATGCTCGGCCTCAAAGTGTTTGATGAACGAATTCATCCGATTCACCAGCACGTTGTCCTCGATCAGCTCATACGCCTGGAGTTGATAATGCCCATGAGGTTGGCGTTGTGCCGGCGTGAGATTAGCGAGCAAACCAAAGCGTTTCCGGGAGTCGAGCAGGTGTCGATTCAATTGCTGGGTGGCAACTTCAACAGACGAAAACGCCTGCAAGCCATCGGCGGGCGTCCAGAGGATTGCCATGCCCGAATAGGGGGTGTCGAGGCCTCCGCGTTCAGTTAATAAAAAGCAGTTGGCAAGGGGTAGATAAACCGTTCGACCATCTTCGCTACAAGCCAGCGTCAATGAATAGACATCCGGCCGAAAGCCCCTGACGCCTATCCGTTGTGCGCGGTCCGGGTATTCTGAATCGTAGGCAAAAACCGCTCTGATCAGGTCATTCGCAATCGACGGCAGGCTCGCGTTAAGTTCCCTGAGTTCGGCCTCGGCACGTATCCCCAAGGAAAAAACATTGGTCAGTTCAGCCAGTAATTGCTTGAGCCCATTGCGCAGCGAAACGTTGTGGGAGGTCGGCAACCGGGTAAAGAGGTTATCGAAAGCCGCTTCGACATCGGTGTAACTCTTGACCTTTCTTTGCATCTGATCAGCCATGAAGTTGGACGGGCGCAGACTTCCATGAAAAGCGGGATGAGTGCCCCAGTGTCCGGCAGTAGGCTGGTCCAACAGGCTTTTGTTGATGAAGGTGCGTATATCCAACGCCTTGTCGATGAGCGGGTGGATATCGACATCGCCCTGGCGAGACATTTCCAGTGCGTAATGAAGATTATTCTTCTGTTTTTCGATGATGGTATTCGCCAGGGACTCGGCCACTGGCAAATCCAGTGGCTTGCCCGAAAGCTGTGGCTCGTCAAACCGCAGGAAACGGTTGCGCTCTTCCAGGCTCAGCAGGCTATAGAGCGCTTCCTTTTGTGCGGTGCTTGCGGGGTTACCGAATAGCGCAGCCTTGAAACCGAGATGGTTGTCTATTTTCTGAAGACCATGCATGGGCGTGTAGAGATAGTTGCCTTTGGCGCTGATCATCATGGAGCCTGCAAGTTCTACGAAGTGCGGCTCATATTCCCAGAGGCGAATCGTTTCGATGAACAGCAGTGTCTCGTCTCGACGGGAAGGTCTGAACAGCCGGAGCAGCTCACGACTTTGTTCCTCCGTCAGTTGTCTTTTTTCCCGCTCGACCAGGATGGTTGCCCAGAGTCCATCGTGGATGACTTGGGAAAGCAGTTTGCGTCGAGACATATAGAAGTGAGTCGTCGTGTTCTCCCAAAAGGCATCGAGGCAGCCGATGAGCGTCGGAATCAGTTTCCTGGCAACGTCCTTTATGATGTTTTCCCATTGCTGCGGGCTGTAGGACGATGCAAGTGTCCCCGGATGAGTCAGATCGATGTCATGCCCGACAGGCCAGCCCTGATGATGGAAATAGCCCAGGATGGCATCGCTCAGTGGGATGCTTTCGGTCACCTGGATGGCCCTTGGATTTCCCGGGCGAGCCCCCTTGCCGAAGGCCACGCGGATCTGTCGATGATCCAGGTCCGGCAGCGCCTCGTTCAAGATCTGGTCAAGCATTGATCTCAAGGAGGGCAACTTGATCAGTTCATTCACCATGGCCAGGGCGTTGAGGCTCTGGGCGTACTCGATGGATTCGAGCTGGGTCTTGAAAACATCCTCTTCGATGAGTTGCCGGGTCAGCCTGATGTCAGTGGTGCTGTTCAGTTCGCTGCGCTGGGAAATCGACAAGAGGCGGAACAGGTCGTCGCGTTGCGCGGTGTCCCGGCGCATGTGGTCAATCTGTTCTTCGAGGGAGGCCAGGTTGTCGAACTTTTTTATGCCACCTCTTGGCGTGTAGAGAAACACCGGGTGGGTGCTGGTTTCGGCGCTGTTCGACGAGGTGCTAAGGACAAAGCAGCCGGCCAGTGCAATGGGCGATTTTTCATCGGCTTGCAACAGAATGGTTTCGGCGAACATCGGGGGTGTCTGCGCTGCGCGCTGGGTGTGGTCGGGCAGGGCGATGTGCTGCAACCAGTCGAGGTCTGCCTGCGTCAGACCGTGGGTGGCGGTCAATTCGTCCAGGCGATGGGGGGGCAATACCTCGGGAAATAAAAGTGGCGTGGTTTCAGTGAGCATCGTTGCTTCTCGATCAGGGCGCCTCAGAGCGGCGCGAACATGGAGGAAGCCGCCAGACTAGGCAACGATGAATGAGCAAAGGTGGTACATAGTTACCGCATGCTGGTTTTCGACCTGCCAGGCCGGGCAAATGCCGCGGACAAGGATTGACAGTGCGCGCCTGAAACGGTGTTTAATCACCCGGCGGGTCCCTTTACGCTGTTGCTACCTCCAACAATCATTCTGGAGCTTCAGATGTCTGCGCCATCCGATCATGCCGCTTCTTGCACCTTGTCTTTCGATGCTCTGGTGAGCTTGCTGGAGAAAATTTTCCTGCGTCATGGCACGTCGACCGAAGTCGCTCGGTGCCTGGCTGAAAACTGCGCCGGGGCCGAGCGCGACGGTGCCCACAGCCATGGGGTATTTCGCATTCCCGGTTATGTCTCGACACTCGACAGCGGTTGGGTCAACGGCAAGGCCGTGCCAGTGGTCGAGGACGTCGCGTCAGGGTTTGTCGCCGTGGACGCCGGCAACGGGTTTGCCCAGCCCGCACTGGCCGCAGCGCGTCCATTGCTGGTGGCGAAGGCCCGCAGCGCCGGCATTGCCATCCTGGCCATTCGCAACTCCCATCACTTTGCCGCCCTCTGGCCGGATGTCGAGCCGTTCGCCTATGAAGGTCTGGTGGCGTTGAGTGTGGTCAACAGCATGACGTGTGTGGTGCCCCATGGCGCGGACCGCCCATTGTTCGGCACCAATCCCATTGCCTTCGCCGCACCACGGGCTGACGGTGAGCCGATTGTTTTCGACCTCGCCACCAGCGCCATTGCCCACGGCGACGTACAGATTGCTGCACGCAAGGGCGAGTTGTTGCCGCCAGGAATGGGCGTGGACAGCCTTGGCCAGCCGACCCGCGACCCCAAGGCGATTCTCGAAGGTGGCGCGCTCCTGCCTTTTGGTGGGCACAAGGGCTCGGCGCTGTCGATGATGGTCGAATTGCTGGCGGCAGCCCTGACTGGCGGCAATTTTTCCTTCGAATTCGACTGGCACGACCACCCGGGCGCCAAGACCCCGTGGACCGGACAGTTGTTGATCGTGATCGACCCGAGCAAGACCGCCGGGCAAAACTTCGCCGAGCGCAGCCAGGAGTTGGTCAGGCAGATGCATGGCGTTGGGTTGCGGCGCTTACCGGGAGACCGTCGCCATCGCGAACGCAGCAAATCCAATGAGCATGGGATTAGCTTGGACGAGCAGACCCTGGCGCAATTGCGCGAGTTGGCAGGGATTTGAACAACCCGCTGTGGCGGCCAGCCTGGCTGCCACTGCCTTGCCGTGACACGCTGCGCCAAGCCTTCTACTATGACGGCTTCTTTTCTGTGGAATCGCCTGGATGAGTAAGCCCGGCCAAACGGTGCTGGTTGCGCTGCGCAAGATGATCGCCTCGGGCGAGTTGGCCGCTGGCGAGCGCTTGATGGAAATACCTACGGCCGAGCTGTTCGGCGTTTCGCGCATGCCGGTGCGCATGGCGTTCCGAACCCTGGAGCAGGAAGGGTTGCTGGTGCGCTTCGGCGGACGAGGTTTCCAGGTGCGTTCGGTCAGTGCCGAGCAGATCGCCGGAGCGGTGGAGGTGCGTGGCGTGCTGGAAGGCCTGGCGGCACGGCAGACAGCCGAGCACGGCTTGTCTGAAGAAGCCCGCGCGATACTCGAGCAATGCCTGGTGCAGGGCGATGAACTGTTCGCCAAGGGCTATGTGACCGAGGACGACCTGGAGGTCTATCACGACCTCAACATGCGTTTTCACCAAGTGATCGTCGAAGGCAGCCACAACCCGGCGATTGCCGATGCCCTGGCCCGCAACGATCATTTGCCATTCGCCTCAGTCACCGCCCTGGCGGTGGATCGCCAGAACATGGCCGGCGAATTTCGCCGCTTCAACTATGCCCATATGCAACACCACTCGGTGTTCGACGCCCTGATCAACCGCCAGAGCGGCCGCGCCGAGGCAATCATGCGCGAGCATGCCAACGCGACCCTGCGCTACGCCGAAGTGTTCGGCTCGACGCTGGCTGACGAGCGGATGACGGTGATCCTGCGCTCGGAGTAACCCGCCCGGTTGCAGGTAACAGCTGGATTGTCATTCACCACAAATCCCCTGTGGGAACGAGCTTGCTCGCGATAGCGGTGTGTCAGTCACCATCAATGCTGCAGAACCGACGCCATCGCGAGCAAGCTCGCTCCCACAGTGTCCGGTGTTAGAGGTCCAGTACTAAGACGGGTGTCTTGGACCTTGAGCAACATGGCGTGAACTGGTCGTTGCTGGCCTGTTCAGCCTCGGTCAGGAACATGTCCCGATGCTCCGGCACACCTTCCAGTACACGCGTCAGGCAGGTGCCACAGACACCTTGTTCGCACGAGATCGGAATCTCGATGCCGTGGCTTTCCAACACCTGCACCACACTGCGGTCCGTCGGCACGTTGAACACTTGGCCGCTGCGGGCCAGTTTGACCGAAAAGCTGCCATCGGCGCGGGTGTCGGTAGGGGCGGCGGCGAAGTATTCGCGGTGCAGGCAGGCTTCCTGCCAGCCCTGGTTCTTGGCGGTGTCGAGGACGTGTTGCATGAATCCGCCGGGGCCGCAGACGTAGAGGTGCACGTCGTCACCGGGCGCGGCCAGCACCCTGGCGGCGTCCAGCAGGGTTTCAGGTTCTTCATCGAAATGCAGGAAGACCCGGTCGGCATAAGGAGACTGGCGCAGGCGCTCGACAAAGGCCGCGCGGTCGCGGGCGCGGGCGCAGTAATGCAGCTCGAACGCTGCACCGCTCTGGGCCAGGTGCTCGGCCATGCACAGGATCGGCGTAATGCCGATGCCGCCGGCAAACAGCAGGCTGCGGCGGGCTTGCGGGGCGAGAGCGAACAGGTTGCGCGGCTCGCTGATGTGCAAGCGCATACCTGGTTGGATCAGCTCATGCAGGCTGCGCGAACCACCGCGGGATGTCGGGTCCTTGAGCACGCCGATGAGATAGCGATGCCGCTCCTCGGGGTGGTTGCACAGCGAGTACTGGCGAATCAGCCCGCCGGGCAAGTGCACATCGATATGGGCGCCGGCGGTGAAGGCCGGCAGCGGCTCACCATCGACACGCGTCAATTCGTAGCTGCAGATATCGAGGGCTTCGTTGTGTCGCGCCGCGACGTGGACTTCGATCATGGCCGTTGCTCCGCCAGCTGTGGTTGATGGCTGCTGGCGATCAACCCGGCCTGTGCTTCCCGTTCCCGTGCAATCCAGCGCTCCAGTACCCGGCGAGACTGTACGCCGCCCGCGTCGATGTTGAGCTTGAGCAGGTTGCGTTGCGGATGGTCCAGCAGGTTTCGCTGTTGGCGTTCGAGCATTTCCAGGTCTTCGCTGAAAATCTTGCCTTGGCCTTCGCGAATGGACGCGGTAAGTGCTTCATCCTGTGGTTGGAAGTGCCGGGCCATGCCCCAGAAGTACCAGATCGACGTCTCGGTTTCGGGCGTGATGAAATCCACCACGATGCTCGACGCCTTGAATTGCGGCGCGGCGTGATAACCGCCGTTGCCGGCATGGGCCACGCCGACTTCGATCAGCACATGGCTGGGCGGGGTGAAACGGCAGATCTGCCAGCGATCCACCGGTACGTCATCGGCCAGGTTGTTGCCGCGCAAGGCCATGCGCCAGAATGGCGGGGCCATGATGTTTTCCATGTGCCGGGCGGTGACCACTTCATCGCCGTCGACCGTGGTCACCGGCGGCGCCTCGTCGATTTCCTTCTGGCCGATGCTCGAGGCGTGGACGTAGGTTTCGTGGGTCAGGTCCATCAGGTTGTCGATCATCAGGCGATAGTCGCACTGGATATGGAACAGGCCGCCACCGTAGGCCCATTCATCGCTTTCGGCCCATTCCAGATGATGGATCAGCGCCGGGTCGGCCAGCGCCTGGTCACCGGGCCAGACCCAGATGAACCCATGCCGTTCCTGTACCGCAAAGGTCTTGTTGCAGGGGAAGCCTCGTACCCGTTGCCCCGGCATCTCGACAGTCTTGCCGTCGCAGCCCATCACCAAGCCGTGATAGCCGCACACAAGGTTGCCGTTTTCGACATAACCCAAGGAGAGCGGGGCGCCGCGATGGGGGCAGAAGTCTTCCACCGCCGCGACCTTGCCTTCATGCCCCCGGTAAAAAACCATCTTCTCACCACAGATCTGGCGACCCAGGGGTTTGTCGGCGATTTCATCGGGGGTGCAGGCAACGTACCAGGCATTTTTGGGGTACATGAGGGATCTCCAGGCGGATGTTGTTCTTGTCTGTGGATCCATTAACTCTCTTAACTAATTTATTTGTCAACGGTATTGCTGGAAAAATGGCCGATTTATCTGATCAGTGGATCCATTGGTGGGCGATTGGCGGTCACATCAGAACCGATAGGCCGCCGGCACCTGTGCTTCGATGAACCGCTGCATGTGCTCCAGAAAGCTGGCGTGCAGCCTGGAAACCGGCCCTTGGATGGGCAGGAGCATGCTGAAATCCATTTCTATCGCCGGTTCGAAGGCCCGGAAGACGATGCCCTGGCCGCGGTACTCGACGGCACTGATGGCATCCACCAGCGCCACGCCCAGGCCCTGTTCGACAAACGCGCACATGGGCAGCGAGAGTTGGGTTTCCAGGCGTAGTTCGCGGTCCACACCATGGGCGGCGAAGATCGCATCGATGTGCTGGCGCGAGGCAATCGACTGCGGGTAGGAAATGAACGGTTCGCCCTGCAAGTCTTCCGGGCGGATCGTCGCCTGGTTCTGCAAGCGATGGCCGGCGGGCAGGGCGCAGAGCATGCGCGTGGCCAGCAATTTTTCCGCGCGAGGGCTGGGGTACGTATTGGGCAGCACGATCAGGCCCAGGTCGCAGCGCTGGCCCACCACCAGGTCCACGACTTCCCGGGACGAATGCACCACCAGCGATATCTGCACTTGATCGTGTTCGGCCATGAACGCGGCAATTGCCCGGGGCACGAACGACAAACCCATGGCCGGTGCGCAGGCAATGTGCAGTGAACCGCGCTTGAGCGTGCGGATGTCCTGGGCGGTACGCGCAATGCGCTCCACGCCCAACAACGAACGCCGCACTTCCTGATACAGGGTCATGGCCTCGGCAGTGGGTTGCAGTCGCCCTTTGACCCGGTCGAACAGGCTGAAGCCGATGTCCTCTTCCAGGCTGGCGATCAGCCGGGTCGCCGCCGGCTGCGAGATGTGCAGCATTTCGGCGGCCCGGGTCACGGTCTGGCCCAGGATCACGGCGCGAAAGGCTTCCAACTGACGCAGGTTCATAGGCCAATCCAATCCATAACAAAAAGACATGAGGTTGCCAAAATAAAGCATTTTTCAAGGCGTTGTCATGGCCCTAGGATCGAGCGTAACCACTTAATCCAGCCATGGGCCGGCTCTTGATTGAATGAGAAGCGCCGAAAACAGCGATAAGAAAGCCATGCAGAAAACTGATGTCATTGTCGTAGGAGGTGGCCTGGTGGGGATGTCCATCGCCTTTGGGCTGGCCTTGCTCGGGCGCCAGGTGAGCGTGCTCGACGAAGGCGACGACGCCATCCGCGCTGCCCGGGGCAACTTTGGGTTGCTTTGGGTCCAGGGCAAGGGCTACCGGATGAGCCCTTATGCGCAATGGACGCGGGAATCGGTGGCGCTCTGGCCTCGATTCGCTGCGGCGTTGCAAGCCGATACCGGCATCGACGTCCACCTGCGCCAACAGGGTGGCTTCCAGTTGTGCCTGAGCGACGTGGAAATGGCCGAGGAAAGTCATCGGCTGGGTTGGCTGCGTGACGCCTTTGCTGGCGACTACCCCTTTGAACTGCTGGACGCCACGCAACTGCGCGCCCGCTTGCCCGGCATTGGGCCTGATGTAGTGGGCGGCTGTTTTTCGCCCATGGACGGCCACGTCAACCCGCTCAAGCTGCTGCGCTCGCTCTACGCCGCCTGCCAGGCTCGCGGGGTCAAGCTCATCAACGGTCATCACGTCGAGGCTATCGACACGGGCACCAAGGGCTTCGAACTGCGGGCAGGAGAGCAGCGCTGGGCTGCCCGCCAGGTGGTCCTGGCCGCTGGCCTCGGCAATCGGACGCTGGGGGCCAGGGTAGGGTTGGACGTGCCGGTGCAGCCGAACCGTGGGCAGATTCTGGTCACCGAGCGGCTTGAGCCATTTCTGCAGTACCCCACTACGTATGTCCGCCAGACCGACGAGGGCACGCTGCAACTGGGTGATTCCCACGAGTCGACGGGCTTCGATGACGGCACCGGCAGCCAGGTCATGGCGGCTATTGCCCGGCGCGCGGTGCAGTGTTTTCCGCGGTTGGGCCAGGTACGACTGGTGCGGGCCTGGGGGGCGTTGCGGGTGATGAGCGCCGATGGCTTTCCGATCTACGAAATGCCCCAGGGCTGCCCGGGGCTGTCGATTGTCAGCTGCCACAGTGGCGTGACGCTGGCCGCCGCCCACGCCTTGCGCCTGGCGCCCTGGATCGCCGGCGAATTCGATGACCCGGCGGTGAAGCCATTCGGGCTGCACCGTTTCAACCTGCAAACAGAGGTGCGCCATGTCGGCTGACAGTCTGTTCCGGCCACTGGCTTCGGAAGATCACACCGTGCATATCGAATTCGAAGGCAGACTGCTCACGGTACCTGCCGAGGTATCCCTGGCGGCGGCGCTGTTGGCCTGTGGCATTCGCCACACCCGCGAAAGCGCGATCAACGGTCGCCCCGGTGCCCCTTATTGCATGATGGGCGCGTGCTTCGAATGCCTGGTCGAGGTGGACGGACAAGCCAATGCCCAGGCTTGCCTGGTGCCGGTGCGCTCCGGCATGCGCGTGCGTCGCCAACGCGGAGCCGCTTGCCTGGCACCGTGGCAGGAGGGCGGCGATGAGTAATGCAGTCATCGACCTGATCATCATCGGCGCGGGTCCGGCGGGAATGAGCGCTGCGCTCGAAGCCAGGGCCCACGGCCTGTCGGTCGTCGTGCTGGATGAACAGGCCAGCCCGGGTGGGCAGATTTATCGCCAGGTGCTCCAGGCTGACGCGCGCCGACGCGCCGTGTTGGGTGACGACTACGTGGCCGGGGCGAAATTGGCCGCCGACTTTTTGCAATGCGGTGCCCGCTATCTGCCCAACGCAGCCATCTGGCAGGTGACGCCGCAGCGTCAGGTGCACTACCTGTTCGAGGGGCGTGCCGAAGTCTTGCAAGGGCGCCATCTGTTGATTGCCACGGGGGCCTTCGAACGGCCGATGCCGATTCCCGGCTGGACCTTGCCGGGCGTCATGACCGCCGGGGCCGGGCAGATCCTGCTCAAGAGCGCTGCCATGGTGCCGGCCACTCCAGTGGTGCTGGCCGGGTGTGGTCCATTGCTCTACTTGCTGGCGGTGCAATACCTGCGCGCCGGGATCGCGCTTGAAGCCCTGGTGGATACCAGCCATCGAAGCGATCTGCTGCGGGCCTGGCGGCAAGTGCCCAGTGCGCTGCGCGGCTGGCGCGACCTGCTCAAAGGACTGGGGCTGCTGACGGAGCTCAAGCGTGCCGGCGTCCAGCATTTTCGCGGTGCTTGCAACCTGCAGGTTGACGGCACGGATCGGGCCTGCGCCTTGAGCTTCGACAGTCAAGGCCGCTCGCAGCGCATTCGCGCCGATTTGATTCTGTTGCATCAAGGCGTGGTGCCGAACACCCAGGTCAGTTGGTCGTTGCGTCTGGAGCATGACTGGAATGAACAGCAACTGTGCTGGATTACGCGCCGCAATCAATGGGGTGAAAGCAGCGTGCCGGGCATTTTTATCGCCGGTGACGGTGGCGCCATCGGCGGGGCCCAGGTGGCGCAATTGGAGGGGCGCCTGGTCGCGTTGGCAATCGCCGGCCAGCCGGCGCACGCGCGCGCTCTGCAGCGGCTGTTACGCCGCGCCCGCGCCGCACGGCCTCTGCTCGACACCCTGTATCGCCCCCGGTCCCAGAATCGCATCCCTGCTGATGACGTCACGGTGTGCCGCTGCGAAGAGGTCAGTGCTGGCGACATTCGCCGTTACGTCGACCTGGGTTGCCTGGGTCCCAACCAGACCAAGGCCTTCGGCCGTTGCGGCATGGGCCCGTGCCAGGGGCGCCAATGCGGTCTGAGCGTCACTGAAATCATCGCCGAACGCCGCCACGTGCCACCAGCCGAGGTGGGCTATTACCGCATCCGTTCGCCCCTCAAACCCATCACGCTCGCTCAATTGGCCGGCGAGCGTCTTTCCGTCGAGGAACCTTCATGAGTATTCAACGCATCGAAAGCAACCCACGCCTGAGCCGCAGTGTCGTGCACAACGGCGTGGCCTGGCTCAGCGGCGTCGTGGCCACCGATTGCAGTCAGGACATCCAGGGCCAGACCCGTCAGGTGCTGCAGCGGATCGATGAGCTGCTGGCCGCGTCTGGCAGCGACAAGCACAGGCTGCTCAGTGTGCAGATCTGGATGAAGGACATGGGCCGGGATTTCGCCGCGATGAACGCGCTGTGGAGCGAGTGGGTCGATGTCTCGCAGACGCCAGCGCGGGCCACGGCCCAGGTGGCATTCGACGACCCGGAAATTTTGCTGGAGCTGATTGTCACGGCGGCGGTCTGAGGCCGTCGGCCGGATCACCGTTGTGCTGTAACCGGGCAGGCGACCACCAGAGTAACCGCTCGGGCTTGTTCACATTGCTGCTGCCATAACGGACGACTTCTGTGGAGCGTCCGAAATCAATAACATCGCATCTGGAGCAAATGAATGAACGTTAAACGCATCGCCTTGAAACTGGGCCTCGTCTCGCTGCTGGCTTTCGGTACGAGCCTGCAAGCCGCCGAGTCATCGTTGCGCATCGGCATTGAGGCGGCTTATCCGCCTTTTGCCTCGAAAACCCCGGACAACGCCATCGTCGGTTTCGACTACGACATCGGCCAGGCACTTTGCGCCGAGATGAAGGTCCGTTGTGTCTGGCAGGAACAGGAATTCGACGGTTTGATTCCAGCGCTCAAGGTGAAGAAGGTCGACGCGGTGATTTCCTCCATGTCCATCACCCCCGAGCGGTTGAAGTCGGTGGACTTCACCGATCGCTACTACCGCATCCCGGCGCGCCTGGTGTTTCGCAAGGGCAGTGGCATCAACGATATTCCGGCACAACTCAAAGGAAAGCGGATCGGGGTGCAGCGGGCGACCAACTTCGATCGCTATGTCACTGATCGCTTTGCCCCGGCGGGCGCCGAGGTAGTGCGCTATGGTTCGCAAAACGAAATATTCCTCGACCTGCTGGGCGGGCGCCTGGACGCGACCATGGCCAGTTCGGTAGTGATCGACGAGAGCCTGCTCAAGCGTCCAGAGGGCAAGGATTTCGAGTTTGTCGGTCCCAATTTCACCGAGGAACAATACTTCGGCACGGGCATCGGCATTGCGGTACGCAAGAACGATACGCTGGCGAGCCGCTTCAATCAGGCGCTGGCGACCATTCGCGCCAACGGCACTTACGACCGGATTCGCCAGAAGTACTTTGACTTCGATATCTACGGCGAATAATCCTCGGCCCGTGGGTTTTGTCTCGCGGGCTTGCTGTTGTACAACACGGAGTGATTCATGAAGACCAAAGCGGTACTCACTGAGCAGGACGTTGCGCAATTGCTGGTGGCGGCCAAGGAGCTGGCTCACCAGCGTCAATGGGCAGTGTCGGTCTGTGTGGTGGACGACGGTGGTCATCCCCTGGGGCTGCTGCGCCTGGACGATGCCTCGCCGTTGTCGGCCTACATCGCTACCGAAAAAGCCCGCACGGCCGCCATGGGACGGCGTGATAGCAAGGTTTTCGAAGACATGATCAATGGTGGTCGTTACGCGTTTCTCAGCGCTCCGCACCTGCAGGGCATGCTTGAAGGAGGGGTGACCATCCGTCATGACGGCCAGTGCATTGGTGCCATCGGGGTGTCTGGGGTCAAGGCTGAGCAGGATGCTGAATTGGCTCGTTTGGCGGTGGAGACGGTGTTGCCAGCGATCACTCCGGATGCCTGAGGCGGCTATAAACCTGTGGGAGCGAGCTTGCTCGCGATAGCGGTGGATCAGTCACAGATGCATCTACATACCGAACGCCATCGCGAGCAGACCCAAACTCCACAAGGTGTGCACAAATCTTCCAGACACGCTCCTCATCAGCAGTTAATCTGCCAAGAGCACATTCACCAAGCGGGATAGGGCATGACAGCGCGCAACTGGATCGATCTCAAGCAGGACGCCACGTCCGGTATCGAGACCGTGCGCGCGCATTTCGAGGGGCATGCCTATGATCCCCACTGGCATGACACCTATCTGGTGGGCGTGACCGAGCAGGGCGTGCAGCAGTTTCATTGCCGCCGCCAGCAGCACAACAGCACGCCGGGCAAAGTGTTCCTGCTCGAGCCCGGCGAGCTGCATGACGGTAACGCCCCTCACGACCACGGGTTTACCTATCGCACGTTGTACCTGGAGCCTCAATGGCTGGAGCGCGAGTTGCGTTCCTTGTTCGACGTGGCGCCGGACAACGCCCAACTGGGGTTTGCCGCGACCCTGACTGACGATGCGCGGCTGGCGAGTGCCACGGCCATGGCCTTCCAGAGCCTGCACGAGCAGGAGATCCGCATCGTGCGCCAGACGGCCCTCGATACGCTGTTGGCCAACCTGACCCAACACCTGCACTGGCGGACGCGGATCAACCCGGATCCGCGGCTGCCATTGGTGGCGCAGCAGGCCCGGGATTATCTGCACAGTCACCTGAGCGAAGACATCGGGCTGGACGACTTGGCGCAGGTGACCGGCGTGGATCGTTTCCGCCTGACCCGTGCGTTCAAGGCGGCTTTCGGCCTGGCGCCCCATGCCTATCTGATCCAGTTGCGCCTGGCCCGCGCCCGGCGCTTGCTGGCCGGTGGCGAGAGCGTCGTGGCGGTGGCGGCCATGCTCGGTTTTGCCGACCAAAGCCACCTGGGCCGCTGGTTCCAGCGCGCCTATCGCCTGAGCCCGGCGGACTACCGCAAGCGCTGCTCAATTGTTCCAGACTGACCACGGCTTCGTGGGGATGATCAAGCCATCGATCATTCACCGAGATCTTGCTCCATGGACCAGTTACTGCCGTTTGCCTTGTTCGCGTTTGTCGCCTCCATCACCCCGGGCCCGACCAATATCCTGGTGCTGAGCCATAGCTCGCGCTTCGGCCTGGCAACCACTGTGCCGATCATCCTCGGTGCCTGCGCGGCGGCGGCCTTGCTGGTGCTTTTGGTCGGCACCGGGTTGGGAGACGTGCTGGCGCGCCATGCCACGATTCAGACACTGCTCTCATGGGCGGGCATCGCCTGGTTGAGTTGGATGGCCTGGCAGATTTTCAGCGCACCGGCCCAGGCCATCGACCCGGACCGTCCCGTCGAAGGCCCGCGGCTGGGCTTGGCGGGGGCTGCCGGGTTGCAGTTGGTGAACCCGAAAACCTGGATGATGGCGTTGGCGGTGGTCAGCGTCTTCGCGGGGGCGGAGGCCGACCGCACCGTGCGGGTTCTCTGGCTGTCCCTGGCATTCTTCGCCATTTCGATCCCGTGCATGACCGCCTGGGCCTACCTGGGCCGCGGCGCCGCACGGTTCTGCCGCTCCGCCGTGGCGATGGGACGGTTCAATCGGGTCATGGCGGTGATGCTGCTGGTATCGGCGTGGTTGACCTTGGTGGTCTGAGTCTCGAGGGCGCTGGCTCCCGCAGGGGGCGAAGTTCCCCCTGAAGGGCAATCGCCGGTCAGCTTTGCAAGTACACCGCATGGGTATGGGTGTACTCATACAAGCCATGCTTGCCATCGGCCCCGCCAACCCCGGACTTGCGCACTCCGGCATGGAACCCCTGCATGGCTTCGAAGTTTTCGCGGTTGACGTAGGTCTCGCCAAAGTCCAGGCCCCGAATGGCGTGCATGGCGCGTCCCAGGTCCCGGGTATAGACCGAAGAGGTCAGGCCATAGTCGCAGTCGTTGGCCAGGGCGATCGCTTCGTCCAGGTCGTCGACGATCTGGATGGGCAGTACCGGACCGAAGATTTCCTCGCGCATGATGTCCATCGAGGCGTTGCAACCGGCGAGCACGGTGGGTTCGAAGTGGAAACCGTCGGGGCGGTCTGCCACGCGGCCTCCGCTGATCAGGCTGGCACCTTGCTGCAGGGCGATCCGCACTTTGCGCTCGACGCTGTCCAGGCCCTGGCGGTTGATCAAGGGGCCCATCTCGACATCGGGCTCGGCCAGCGGGTCGCCGTAACGGGTGGCGGACATGGCCGCGCTGATGCGTTCGATGAATTGATCGGCGACCTTGCGCTCCACGTAGACCCGCTCGGCACAGTTGCAGACCTGACCGGTGTTGATGATCCGTGAGTCGCGAATTGCCTTGACCGCCAACGCCAGGTCAGCGTCCGCCAAGACAATGGCCGGGGCCTTGCCGCCCAGCTCCAGGTTGAGTTTGGTAATGTTCGTCGCAGCCGCCGTCATGATCCGCGAGCCGGTATCAACGCTGCCGGTAAAGCTGATCATGTCCACGCCTTTGTGGCCGCTCAGGGCCGCGCCCACCTGGCCGTCGCCACACACCACGTTGAATACGCCGGGAGGCAAGTCGGTTTCGGCCACCAACCGGGCGAATTCGAAGCAGTTGTTCGGGGTTTCTTCGCTGGGCTTGATGACGATGGTGTTGCCGGTCAGCAGGGCCGGCGCCATCTTGCGGGCGATCAAAAAGAACGGGAAGTTCCACGGCAGGATGCCCGCGACCACGCCCAAGGGCTTGCGGAACAGGAAGATGTTTTCCCCGGGCCGGTCGCTGGTGATGATTTCGCCTTCGATGCGCCGGGCCCACTCGGCCATGTAGTCAAGGTAGTCGGCGGTGAAGTTCACCTCCACTTCGGCCAGGGCGCTGATCTTGCCTTGTTCCAGGGTGATGGTGCGCGCCAGGTGCGCAACGTTCTCCCGCAGTTTGCTGGCGATGCGCCGCAGGTAACCGGCGCGCTCGATGGCCGGTTTCGCCGACCAGGCTTTCTGCGCAGCGCGGGCGCCAGCCAAGGCCTGATCGACATCGGCGCAAGTGGAGGCCGGGACCCGGGACAGCAATGCGCCGGTGGCCGGGTTGTACACGTCCAGGTGCGCTTCGCTGTGGGTGAACTGGCCGTTGATGAAGTTCTGGAACACAGGAACGGATGACATGACAGGCTCCTTCAGTAAGTGCGCGACGGCACTTGGACGGTGGCAGGTTCGCGATAGCGGGCGAGGGTGGCCTGGGCGCTCTGGCGCAGCAGACTGATGTCGATGGCCACCGCAATGAACTGGCAGCCCCAAGCCTGATAGCGACGCGCATCGGCTTCGTTGGGCGCCAGGATGCCGCAGGCCTTGCCCGCTGCGAGGGTGGCGTCGACCGCGTGCCGGATGCGCTCCTGTACCTCGGGATGTCCCGGGTTGCCTGCATGGCCGAGTCCGATGGACAGGTCGGCGGGGCCGATGAACACCGCGTCCACGCCCTCGACGGCAGCGATCGCTTCGACGTTTTCCACGCCCGTGCGCGATTCCACCTGGACGATCAGGCACAGTTCTTCATGGGCGGTGGTGAGGTAGTTCGCCACACCGTCCCAACGAGTGGCGCGGGTCAGGCCGCCGCCCACACCACGAATACCATGGGGCGGATAACGCATGGCACGCACCAGGGCCTGAGCCTGCTCGGCGGTTTCGACCATGGGAATCATCAGGGTCTGGGCACCGACATCCAGCAACTGCTTGATCAGGTTGGCGTCGCCAGTCACCGCCCGCACCACCGGCGCGGTGGCATAGGGCGCCACGGCCTGGAGCTGGCCGAGTACGCTGGGTACGGTGTTGGGTGCGTGTTCGCCATCGATCAGCATCCAGTCGTAACCGGTGCCGGCGATGATCTCGGCGGCATAGCCGGTGGCGAAACCGGCCCAGATACCGTATTGGGTTTGTGTTGAGCTGAGCGCGGCCTTGAAGGCGTTGCGGGGCATGTTCATGGCGTGCTCCTTTCGCGGTGATAAGGTCGGTGCAACTGGCAATCCGGATTGAGCGTCACGCCGAAGCCAGGCTGGTCAAGGACCGACAGGCGCATGCGGCCTTCCACCGGCACCGGTTCGCCCAGCAGTTGCGGATGGAACATCGGCACCACTTCGTCGGCCTTGGGCGCCATCATCAGGAATTCGGCGAATGGGCTGTTATGCCGGGTGGCGACGAAGTGATAGCTGTAGACCGAGGAGCCGTGGGGAATCACCAGCGCGTTGTGGGCGTCGGCCAGGGCCGAGATCTTCACCAGTTCGGTGAGGCCGCCACACCAGCCAACGTCCGGCTGGATGATGTCGCAGCAACCCATCTCCAGCAGCATGCGAAAGCCCCAACGGGTGGCCTCATGCTCACCGGTGGTCACCAGCATGCCCTTGGGCACGTTGTTGCGCAGCGCGGCGTAGCCCCAGTAGTCGTCGGGCGGCAACGCCTCTTCGATCCACTTCAAACCGTGCTCGTGGGCGCCGATCGCGAGCCGGGTGGCGTAGTTGAGGTCCAGGCTCATCCAGCAATCGAGCATCAGCCAGAAATCGGGGCCGACCCGCTCGCGCATGGTTGCCAGGGCTTCGAGATTCTTGCGCAGGCCTTCCTCGCCTTCGGCCGGGCCATGATGCAAAGGCATCTTGCCGCCGATGAAACCCATTTTCTGCGCCAGGTCCGGCCGTGCGCCGGTGGCATAGAACTGCAATTCATCACGCACCGCGCCGCCGAGCAGTTGATGCACCGGCTCCTGGCGGATCTTGCCGAGCAAGTCCCAGAGCGCCAGGTCCACGCCGGAAATCGTGTTGATCACCAGGCCCTTGCGACCGTAGTAGAGCGTCGACTGGTACATCTGGTCCCAGATCTTCTCGATGTCGGTCACCCGGGCGCCTTCGACGAATCGTGCCAAGTGCTTTTCAACGATGTACGCCGCGGGCTCGCCACCGGTGGTCACGGCGAACCCGACGGTGCCATCGCTGGCTTCGATTTCCACCACCAGGGTACCGAGCACATTGATGCCGAAACTGCGGCGGCTCTGGCGGTAGTCCGGGTACTTGCTCATGGGCGTGGCGATGTGATCGTCGATCCAGTGGCCATCGGCCTGATCGTGATAATCGGCGCCGCCGCCTCGAAGCACGAAGGCGCGAACGTGTTTGATTGTGGGAATACCCATGTATGCAGCTCCTTGAGTTAAACAGTGGCGGGCGTCTTCGAAGCACGTTGGCCGGGCGAGTGGATACCCAGCACCAGCAACGCGGCGATAACGGTGGTAACAGAGAGCAGGTAGAGGCCCGCGGCGGGGGAGTGGAAGGCGCCTTCGGCCCAATTCTTCAGCACCGGGGCGATAAAGCCGCCGAGGGCGCCAAAGGAATTGATCAACGCGATACCCGCTGCTGCCGCGCTGCCGGCCAGGTAGCTGGACGGAAAGGTCCAGAACACCGGCTGCACGGCGATGAAGCCGGAAGCGGCGAAGCACAGGGCGATGATTCCCAGCAATGGGCTGGACACACTCACCGAGCAGGCGATCCCGACGGCCGCCATCAGCAGGGTCAGCGCGGCGGTACGGCGGCGCTGGCCGGTGCGGTCGCTGTAACCGGGAATCAGGTAGGCCGCGCACAGGGCGCAGATCCACGGAATTGCCGTGACCAGCCCCACCATCAGCCCGACCTTGCTGCCCAACAGACCGCCGACCTGGGTCGGCAGGTAAAACACCACGCCATAGACGCTGGCCTGGATGAGCAGGTAAATCAGGCACAGGTACAACACAGAAGGCTGGCACAGCACGCTGAGCAGGCTGCGGCCGTGGGATTGTTTGTGCTGGTCCTCGGCATCGAGCAACGCCTGGACCTGCCGGCGTTCTTCGACCGTCAACCATTTAGCATCGGCGGGGCGGTTGTCCAGGTACCAATAGGCCCAGATGCCCACAGCCGAAGCCATCAGGCCTTCAACGGCGAACAACCACTGCCAGCCGTGGACACCGACAAAACCGTCCAGCTCCAACAACAGGCCCGACAGCGGGCTGCCGAAGATGAACGCCAGCGGCGCGCCGAAGTAGAAGAAGCCCATGGCCTTGCCCCGGGCCGCCGAGGGGAACCAATAGGTGAGGTAGAGGATGACACCGGGAAAGAACCCGGCTTCGGCCACGCCCAGCAAGAAGCGCAGCACGTAGAAACTCGTTTCGTTGTGGGCAAAGACCATGGCCGCCGACACCAGGCCCCAGGTCACCATGATCCGGCACATCCACAACCGGGCACCGACGCGGTGCAGGATCAGGTTGCTCGGCACCTCCAACAAGGCGTAGCCGGCAAAGAACACCCCGGCGCCAAAGGCGAACGCTGCATCGCCGATACCGGTGTCGGCCTGGAAGGCTTGCTTGGCGAACCCGACGTTGGCGCGGTCGAGAAAGGCCATGATGTACATCAGCAACAGGAAGGGCAGCAGGTGCCAGGAAATCTTGGCCAGCACAGACGCAGGAAGAGTCTTCATCGCGGGGTTCCTTTAGCAGGTATTTGTTCTTATGGGCTGGACTGTACGGCCGGCTAACGATGCGTTACAAATCGAATCTCGCTAACAAGCGATACCCTCAAGGTATCGATAAAGAGGCCCTCGATGACCCATCCCGTGCTGTCCCGCAGCCTGTTCAACCGCCTGCGTTATAAACATCTGCACATGCTGGTGGCCCTGAGTGCCAGCCAGAACCTGCATCGCGCCTCCCAGAGCCTGAACATGTCGCAACCGGCGGCGACCCGGATGCTGCACGAGATCGAGGACATGTTCGGTTGCGACCTGTTCGAGCGCCTGCCCCGGGGCATGCGCCCGACTGCCTTGGGCCAGGAACTGATCCGCTTCGCCGAGTTGGCCCTCAGTGGCCTGGACCGCTGCGCCGAAGACCTGCTGGCGCGTCAGCAGGGCGGTTACGGCTATCTGTCGATCGGCACCATCATGGGCGCCGCACCGGACCTGGTGATGGACTCCATCGCACGCATCAAGGCCCTCAACCCACAACTGCGGATCCGCATCATGGGCGACACCAGCGACCAGGTGATCCAGTTGTTGGAACAGGGCCGTATCGACCTGGCCATCGCCCGACGCAACGCGGCCACCGACAGCGAGCACTACGAGTTCGAACAGTTGGGCAACGAACGTTTGCTGGTAGTGGTCCACGCCGGCCATCCCCTGGCGCGACGCAAGAAACTGGCGCTGGCCGAACTGGTCAGCGACTGGCCGTGGATCCTGCAACCGGAAACCAGCCCGGCGCGCATCGGCCTCGATCAGGCGTTGCAACGCCTGGCGCTGCCAACGCCGGCGGACATCATCGAGTGCAGCTCGGTGTATTCCATGCAGCAACTGATTCAACTGACCGACGCGATCATGGTGCTCTCGGAAACCGCCTTGCGCGATTACCTGAAGATGGGCCTGGTGGTGGCGTTGCCGGTGGCGCTCGATGTGCAACTGGCGCCGTTCGGGTTACTGCGCCGCAAGGGTGAACCGGTGAGCCGGGAGTTGGGACTGTTCATCGATTTGCTGCGCAGCAAGGCAAACGGGCGAGCGGGGGACTGATTGGGACCGCAACCCCTTGCAACGGTTGGGCGGTTTCAAAAAGCGCTTGTTTTCGCGAGCATCGCAGGCACATCAATTCAGTGTGCCTCAGCATCTCCAATGCTCAATCGACCCCAAGGAAGGAGGTCCATCATGTCCACTCAAGATACCCATGTCGATTTTATCCAGGCCAGGTTGCCCACCTGGCTGAAACGCGCGTCACGGGCCGACCAGGAGCGTTTCAAGGTCCTTGCCCAGCAACTGCAGCGTGACAGTGATGCGCTCAATGCACTGCTTGTCGACCTGCCGGCGCCGGAGACCTTCACGCGCAACTTGCTGCAAGCCCAGCCGGAAATACAGGCCTGGCCAGCGGTGAATGGCACCGGCGGTGCTGCCGATGCCATACGCCGGGCAAGGGTCAGGCGCGGCGCCTTCCGCTATGAGCCCTCGCTGTCAGTGGTGGAAGCGGCCATGCGCAATTACGCGCCCACCGAGGCGGTCACCGGCAGCGATTTCGACAACACGGGCCAGCTGTTCATTCAGGGAAAACCGCAAGAGTTCCGCCCATGGAACGTGCCGTCGGATACCGTCTTATTACCCACGACCCCGGCTGAATTCGCCCGCCTGTGTCGGCGCATGGATGCCGGTGGCGCCTACCGCACGGTGCTTGAACGGCGGTTGCCGCGCATCGGCGCCGAGGTGCCTGCCGTTGCCAGCGCCTACATGGCGTACGCACGCAGCCTGCTCACCCATGACGCCTACGAGGCAAAGTTGGACGGGCGCCTCGATGAAACCGGTGAGCGCCTGCTGGCCTACGCCGGCATTCAACTCCAAGCCCGGTCCATTGCGCCTTTGGCCTGCGAGGTCAAGTCGCTGGAGCTGCTGTCCGTGCCGCTGTTCGGTGCGCGGGTGTATTGGGGCGTGCAAGGGGACGCCAGAGGTGTGCGCCCGATCGTCCTGCACATGCCCCATGATGCGGTGGCACCGCTCAAGCAATTCACCAGTTTGCAGGCCATGTCTGCGGAGTTGACCGAGCGGGTACGTAGACGTAGCTATCGAGAAAGCCTGATGCGCTACCTGCCGCTGCGTTTGCAGGCCTGGCTGGGGACGGCCCTGCATGATCAAGTGGAGTGGCGGCTGGAGACTCACCCAAATGTGCTACAGGAAATCCATGCCCGTATCACGGGGTGGCGCGAAGGCGAACGGGGCGAGGACGGCAGCCGCATTCGGATACCCATGCCCAAGGTGGCCTGGGGCTTGAGTGATTTGCGTGAGCCACCTTGGCCAGCCGGCTATCACGAATGGCGTGGCCATGCCTTGGCCAACGCCGCGGCGCTGATGGTCCCGACCCGGGACCAGGACTGGCAGGCGCTGCAGGCTCGCTTCGCGTATTGGGAAAGCCTTGTCGAGCGCACGCTCATGCTCGCGGCGACCTTCTTCCCGTTCTGCGCGCCCCTCGGCATGACGGCGGCAGCGGTCGGGGGCGTGCGGCTGGTGTATGAAATCTTCGAAGGTATCCAGGCCTTCAACGAAGGGCACGCCCAGGAAGGCATCGAACATATCTTCAACGTGTTGTTCGGCGTTGCTCAAGGTGCCTACCTGGGGTTCGTCGGCGGGACGGTGGAACCCATGCCCGTGAGTGACGGCACCACGCGCCTGTGGAATGGCGATGTCAGGCCTTTTGAAGCGAGACACTTTCCACCTGTGGAAGCGGAGCAAGACGCCTGGGGTGTCTGGCGCACGCCAAACGAGGCGTGGGTGCGAATCGAGGACCGCTACTTCCAAGTCCAAGGCACGGGCGATGCCTTGGACCTGCGCCTGCCTGCGGGACATAAAGGCGTGCGCCCACCCCTGGAGTGGAGTCGTGCCCGTGGCTGGCGATGGGCGCATCGCAACCCCTTGCAACGGGGCCGCCTGGAGCTGTTGCGCAACTTCGCCGAGACGCCGGCCGAGCTGGACGACAGGACGATCCTCGTTATGCAGCGGCAGGTCGGCATCAGCGACGCGCATCTGCGCTACTTGCAAGTAGAGGGGCAGCCGATGCCGGCGATACTCGCCAATACCCTGGACGAGGTCAGGTGTTGGCAGCAGGTGCGGTACACCATTGAACGGTTGCTGCGTAATGAAACGCCGCAAAGCGGGCACTTTCGCATCGTCCAGACGATTGTGGAGTTGCCGGGTTGGCCAAGCGACCTGACGTTGCGCTACCACGACGGCGTGGCCCTTCATCCCATTGGTGACCTGGCCGACACGCGCTCGCTCTATCTACGCAAAGCGGACCTGGAACACGACGCGTGGGCCGAGCGTGTCCTGGCTGGCCTGAGCACGGCTGAACAGACCTCGCTGCTGGGCCAAGGCAGTCTCGGCTTGCCGCCCGTGGAGCGCAGTCGGCTGTTGGCCGGGCACTGGGCCAGGCATCTGCAGCGCAATACACGGCGGGTGATCGACGCCATGCTCCGTACCATCGGGCTAGATCCCCTGGCCGTCCCACTGGTCCGGGCTTTTCCGGGCTTGCCACAATCCATGGCCAACGAGCTAGCCAGCCAGGCCATCGGCCAGGACCGCGTGCGCCTGACTGAGGGCCGGGTGGGAGAAGGCTTGGGCAGTCAATGCGCCGAAGCCCTGCGCGAGCTGCGCCTGAGCCGTGCCTTGCGTGCCCTGGAACGCGGTGAGAGCAGCGTTGATCGGGATCGCATCATCATGGGGCTGGTGGGTAGCGCTCCCCAATTGCAAGGCCGGGTGCGCCTGCGCCTGTTTCTGCGCGAGCTTGCGAATCCGCTGGAGGTGGGGGAAACCGGGCCGTTGAAAATCATCCGCCAGGAAGGCGAACTGTACCGCTCCTTTGACGAAGAGGGGCATGAACTGGCCGATGCCCTGGACCTGGAAGCGGCGTTGCTCAGAGCGCTGCCGGACGACGCTCGCCGGGCGCTGGGCTTGAACATCTGGCAGGGCGACACCCTGCGGACCTGGTTGCTCGCACAAGCCCTTGACGATCGGCCAGGCCTGCGTCCCTATTTGCTGATAAAACCCTTGGGCACCCGTGGCGCCCGTCCGCAATGGCTGAACGGGCGCTTGGGTTATCCGTTCAGCGGGCGTGGACGGCTTCCCTTGCAGGTTTGGAGTGGAAGCCTGGAAGCGCGTCTTGAGCGACTCTATCCAAGCTATGCCGGGAGTGAACTGGCGCGGCTTCAAGAGACCCTGGCCAGACAAGCCAGTCGCCAGCGCCTGAGCCTGGAGAACCTGGTCGCCCAACTGGAAAACCAATGGACCGCACTGGATCATGAGCTGCGTCAGTGGGAGGTCCATGAGGGCGCTCATCATCCGGCCGAGAACAGCCTCGACACCGAGACACGGCTCTCGCTGCGCCGGGCCGTAGCCGCGGAAATTCGCCGCGCCTGGCGACGCGCACCGGATCCAGGTCAAGAGGGCAGTGAGCTGGCATTGCGGCTGGTGGGGTACAACATCGGTCGTCTGCCGCCGATCAGCACGAGTTTTGAACATATAGAAGAGTTGTTTCTGGTGAACATGGGCCTGAGCGAGGACCCTTCGACGTTCCTGCGGCTGTTCCCCAACATGGACACGCTGCACCTGCAAGGCAACAACCTCACCGCGGTGCCCATGGCCGCGGGCGAGCTGCCCGGGCTGATAGAGCTGTCACTGAGCAACAATCCGCTCATGATGGACGAGGATGTCTTTGCGCCCCTGCTCGGTGCCGGTTCTGCGCTTCATTTACGAACGCTGCACCTGTCTGGAATCAGCAGCGGCGGGGAGGCGGGGGCCAGTGCAGCCATGGTCGCCGCTATCGACCGCCTGGACGGATTGATCTCCCTGCGTGAGCTGGTATGGGCTGACAACTTGCATTTCACCCGCCAGGAGCTGCAGGCCATCACCGCGTTACCCGGGTTGCGTACATTGGACCTGGCGCGCTGTGGTCTGCGCCTGGATCAGCAGGGCAGTGCGTTCCTGCGCACGGCCGTCGGCCTGGAGGAACTGCGCCTGAGCGGTAACAACTGCCGGGACCTGCCGGATTTGTCGGAGCTTGTGAACCTGCAGGAACTGGAGCTTTCCAGTACCGGGCTTGATCGAGTGCCGGCACTGGTTTTGACGGTGTTATCGAGACCTTCATCCGACATGCTCATTCTCGACCTCAGGGAAAACCGTATCGCCAACATCCAGGATGACCTGCTGCCTGCCCTGGTCCGGTGGCCGAGGGAAGATCCCGTTGGGCTGTGGCTGGAGGATAATCCGTTGCCAAGCGCACAAATCCAGGCCCTTCGCGCAATGGTGCCCGAGGCTTTTCGCTACACCATCGACGATTGGCTGTATATCTCCCCCAGCCTTCAGCGGGCCTTGGAAGTTGCCCGCGATAACGCCGGAAACCGACGGTTCATCGATTGGTTCTCCGGCGCTATGCAGGAAGCCGATGCCCGTTCGTCTCTCGGGCTGAGCTTTGGCGATCGCCAGAGGGCGGCGGCTATTTTGCAGCACTATATCGGCTACCAGAACGCTCATGCGCCCTTGCCGGACTTGATCGCGGATTTCGATCAGCAACTGGGGCAACTGCGCGTGCGGCTGCAAGCGCGCAGTCTGGACCGGCAACAGCCAGACCTTGCTGAGCTGGAACTGCATTTCACGATGTTCGAAGCACTCCAGCGTGCTCGCCTCGAACGGCAGGGTGTACCTTTTGGAGGCTTCCTTATCGAGCACTACGCCTTTTGGAACCACATGCTGGCGGAGCGTTATCCGAACATCGAGCAGCGCCAGGCGCATATGACGCGGGCGGCGTTCATCGACTGGCTCTGCGACGCGCAGGACACTTTCAACAACAATGATCAATCCCCCCGTACCGGAGAAATGACCTGGCGTCCCTACCTGGGGTTGATGTCTCGCGACTGGTCCGAAGGGTTGGCGGTCTGGGAAACGGTCGATGACGATTTGGTGGATGCGTTCAGTGAACCGGTGAATCCATCCCGTTGGCCCCGGGTGCTGCTGGATAACCTGGCGCGACCGGATGCCGACCTGCCCAGCCCACTGGAGTCCTTCACGCAGGGCGACCGTACTGTCTGGCGCCGCACAGGACTCGAGGCCGTCGCGGATGTGAATTGGACTGCGGGCCAGCCGGTGACGCTCACCGAAGATCAGTTGCGACGTACCATGGCGATCTATCGCTCGCTCAAGAGCCGGGAGGTCGAGGCGCTGGTGCGTCGGATAACGACTGAGCTGGTCAGCGCCTGGTGGACGTCGGGAACGTTGTAGGAGCTGCCGGAGGCTGTGATCTTTTGATCTTTCGCTTGGGACTCAGGTGTCTGGGGAAAGATCGCAGCCTCGTTTCACTCGACAGCTCCTACACAGCTCCTACACAGGTGCTGTGGGCCTGGTGGCGTCGCAGGTCAGTGGCCAGGCGTCGTCTTGAAGACCAGGGCCTTGAGGCCACACTCCAGATCGATGTCGGGAAATTCCGGCGGATTTTCCAGGCGTTTCTCGAAGACCAGCCCCGGCGCTTGCTGGGTAACGCCGTCGATGAGGAAATCCGCGCCGGTGGCCGGGTCGTTGCTGCAGGCCAGGACTGTGCCGTGGGCCGTCAGCAGTTCCGGCAGGCGGCGCAATACCCGTTGATAGTCCTTGGTCAGCAGGAAGCTGCCTTTCTGGAAGGTCGGCGGATCGATGATCACCAGGTCGTACGGGCCACTGTTGATCACCTTGCCCCAGGACTTGAACAAGTCGTGGCCGAGGAAACTCACCTGGCTCAGGTCGTGGCCGTTCAGTCGATGGTTGTCGCGACCTCGGCTCAGGGCCGCACGGGACATGTCCAGATTGACCACATGCCGGGCGCCGCCGGCGATTGCCGCCACCGAGAAGCCACAGGTGTAGGCGAACAGGTTCAGTACCCGTTTGCCCTCGGCGTTGGCCCGGACCCAGTCGCGGCCATAGCGCATGTCGAGGAACAGGCCGTTGTTCTGCTTCTTACCCAGGTCGATCCGGTAACGCAGGCCACCTTCGGTCAGGGTCCATTCGTCAATGGGCTCGCCCACCAGCCATTGGGTGAGGCTTTGCGGCAGGTAGCGGTGCTGTACCGCCAGCGTATGGGCCTTGCTGTGTTGCCAGGCTGGCGACGCAGTGAGCGCCAGCAGTGTCGCGATCAAATCGTCCAGGTGCGTGGGTTCCGGCTCCTTGAACAGCGAGACCAGCACCAACCCTTGCAACCAGTCGACAGTGATTTGCTCCAGGCCCGGCCAGCAGCGACCGCGGCCATGGAACAGGCGCCGGGTTTCTTCTGGCGCCGACTCCAGGGCTGTCAGCAAATGGGCGTGAAGGGTTTGAAGGGCTACGCAATTCATTCAGGCAACGCCAGGGATTTGAAAGGCCGGCATTTTAACCGCAGGCTACCCCGGCGCAATCCCTGCCACCTTAACTGCCACTGCTGCCAAGAATGCTGGCAACCTGTTGCGGCTGGCAGTTGAGGTACGCCGAACGCTTGAGCCAACTGGGGTCCGGGTACCAGGAAAACATGAATTGACCGCCCTTGAGCTTGTCGATCACCTGGCGCGCTACCTGGGGACGTACGGCAGGGCAGCCCTGGCTGCGCCCGATGCGTCCCTGGCGCACGCTCCACAACGGGTTCACGTAATCGGCGGCATGGATCACGATTGCCCGATCACGGGCCTGGTCATTGAAACCGGGCTCCAGGCCGTCCATGCGCAGCGAATAGCCGTGGGTGCCCTGGTAGCTTTCCTGGGTGCGAAACAGACCCAGGCTGGATTGGTAGCTGCCCAGGCGATTGGAGAATTGCGTCGCGAAGTTTTCCCCGGATTTTTGCCCGTGGGCCACCAGGTCGCGCAATACCAGCTTCTGCTGACGCAGGTCGAAGATCCACAGGCGACGGGCCGTGGAGGGTTGCGAGTAGTCGATGACCGCCAGGTGGCGGGCTTGGCTGGCGCCATTGGCGACTGCGCATTGCATGGCGCTCAAGGCACTTTTGAGCGCCAGGGGATTGAGTTCCGGCGCTGCGTGGGCGAGGCTGTTGTAGAGCGTTTGCGAATTCGTCTTCTTTTCGGCCAGTGCCGGGCTGCAAATCACGCCCAGGCCCAGCATGACCAGACAGAATCGGCGCAAAAAGCCCTGTACAGGCGAAGCGTTTCCAGCGTGGTGTTCGTTCGCGGCATCCCGTCCGATTTCGTTTGTTTGCATGATGGCGGGTCGTACCTGTCGCAAAATTTACCGTCAGCGAGACGGCCATGGAGTGGAGTAAAGCAGTTGTTCAAAAAGTCCGCATGTTACCTGAGCCTTTTATTGCTCACTGCGCCATTGGTCGCGACAGCCGAAGACAGCGATCCGGCGCTCGTGCAGACGACACTGGCGCAATTGGCGGTCGCGTGTCCAAAAGTAGCGGCAAGTGTCGACTTTCAGGCGTTGCTCGACTTGCAGGCGTTCTATCAGCAAAACGCAGGCCAGGAAGCCTGGGCGGACGACGAACGACGGAGGGCGTTGCAGGTCCAGTTGCAACAACTGGCCGACGACGGCCTGGATCCAACCCGCTATAACCTACCGGCCCAGGGGGCAGACCAGGGTGCTCATTGTGTCGACATCGCCATCAGCCAACGCTACCTGAAAGCCTTGCATGACCTGCGTTTCGGCTATTTGCCCCAAGAGCGTCTGGAACCGGTATGGAAGGCCAACCCGCCGCCACAGGATCACCAGGCCGTGGTTCTGGCCATCGCCGGGGTAGGCCTGCAGAACGTCGCCAGTGCCTTTGAACAGGCCCGGCCGAACCTTGACCTTTATCGCAACCTGCGCGGGCTTTATGCCCGGCTGCGGCAACAGCCTTTATCCGACTGGCAACCCGTGCCCGGCGGGCCGCTGCTGCAACCGGACAAGCAGGACGCTCGCGTACCCGCCCTGGCCCAGCGACTGTTCAACGAAGGTTACTTGAGTACACCACCGTTGGTGACAGACGAGCACTACAGTCCCACGCTGGTGGAGGCGATGAAGAGCTTCCAGCTCCAGCATTCGCTGCAGGCCGATGGGGTGGTGGGGCCGTGGACCGTGACCGAGCTGAACATCAGCCCGGCCATGCGTCGCGAGCAGTTGCGCATCAATCTGGAACGCATGCGCTGGCTGGCCCAGGACGTGGAGAACGACAGCGTCCTGGTCAACGTGGCGGCGGCCCAGTTGACGGTTTATCGAGGCGGCGAGCCAATCTGGCAAACCCGCACCCAGGTGGGCCGTGCGCAACGGCAGACACCGTTGCTCAAGTCCCACGTCACCCGACTGACGCTCAACCCGACCTGGACCATCCCCCCCACCATCATGCGCGAAGACAAACTGCCCGAGATCCGCCGTGATCCGGAGTTTCTCGCCCGTCATAACTTGCGGATCCTCGACAGTGAAGGCCTGCCGTTGATGGCAGAGGATATCGACTGGGAGCACCCGGGCAACCTCATGCTGCGCCAGGATCCAGGCCCGAAGAATCCGTTGGGCAAAATGGCGATCCGCTTTCCCAATCCGTTCTCGGTGTACCTGCATGACACCCCGAGCCAGGCGCTGTTCAGCAAAGGTCCGCGAGCCTTCAGTTCAGGCTGCGTGCGGATCGAGCAAGTGATGCACTTGCGCGACTTGCTGGTAAGCCCGGCCGAACGCGCACGCACCGATACACTGCTGGCCAGCGAGACGACCCATGAGTTCCGGTTGGCCCGGCCCGTGCCGATCCTGCTGGGGTACTGGACAGCACAAGCGGACAGCCAGGGCCAGCCGTTGTACATCCCAGATATCTATGCTCGTGACGCGACATTGTCTGCTGCCCAGGGGCGGGCACTCTGAGGTCAAGCGCAGGCGGTGGCGGCGTGTGTGGTCTCGTCGAGCGTCGTGAACAGCCGCTGGCCGATAACGCTAGCGGCCTGCAAATGCTGGTGCGGATCGGCGGTTTCCGATTCGAGCAAACGTTGGGAACTCACCACGCGGGCGCCGCAGTAATCGAAAATGCCATGGTCGATCTGCGTGGTCATCGCCTCGCCATAGCCGTGGCGCTGGAAGCTGTCGGCATCGGCGCCACCGACCGCCACCAGGTGCACCCGCAAGTGCTGCAGTTGTTGGACAAACGGCTTGTCGAGGCTGAAATCGAATGCCCAGCCGTTGGAAAACACCCGGTCGATCCAGCCCTTGAGCAGCGCCGGCATGGACCACCAGTAAATCGGATAGACCAGCACCAACGTATCGGCACGATCGATCCTGGCTTGTTCGGCCAGCACATCCGCGGGCGGCAAGGCTTCGCGGTGGTGAACGGCGTGGTCGGCGAAACTGAAACGCGGATCGAAGCCTTCGGCGGCCAGGTCGGCGATCTCGAACGTATCGGCGGGGTTGGCGCGGGTGATGCCCTCGGCGATTTTTCCGGCCAGGCTGTGGGTGAGGGAACGAGGGTCGTGGTGAGCCACAACGATCAATGCATGCATGGCGAAACTCCTTCTGGTCACGCAGTCTGGAAGACAGGTATGCTGGGTTAAGTTACGGTTAGTAAGTTACGGTTGGTAAAGTTAGCATGTCAAGCACTGATGAAAATCCGCAGTCTTCACCTCGTCGTCGTTTATCCCGGCATGACCGGCAGCGACAATTGCTGGATGTCGCCTGGCGACTGGTGCGCGAGGAGGGCAGCGACGCCCTGACGCTGGCGCGGCTGGCAGATCAGGCGGGGGTGACCAAGCCCATCGTCTACGACCACTTCATCACCCGGTCCGGGTTGCTGGCGGCGCTGTACCAGGATTTCGACGCCCGCCAGACCGCGTTGATGGACGCGGCCCTGGACGCCAGCGACGCGACCCTGCAAAGCCGGGCGGCGGTGATTGCTTCTTCCTACGTCGAATGCGTGCTGTTGCAAGGCCGGGAGATTCCCGGGGTGATCGCGGCATTGACCAGCACGCCGGAGCTGGAACGCATCAAGCGCGAATACGAGGGGATTTTCCTCGACAAGTGCCGCGCCGTGCTGGAACCGTTCGCCGGCACGAAAGGCATCACCCAGGCCGGTTTGCGAGCGATGCTGGGGGCTGCGGAGGCACTGTCCAATGCCGCTGCCACCGGGGAAATCAGCGCTGGCGAGGCGAAGGAAGAGCTGCTGGTCAGTATCGTTGCAATGGTGAACAGGACCGTCGACACCCCTTCAAGCTGAACTACCGCTATCGCGAGCAAGCTCGCTCCCACAGGAAATTTGTACCGCCCCCAACCCCACGACCACCACTTACCCCTGTGGGAGCGAGCTTGCTCGCGATGACGGCGGCATATTCAGCCTCTTTGCCAACTGACCGACGGATATCGAGAGCAAGCCCCTCTTGAGGGCTGGCTGCACTTTTATGAAGCCGCAGGCGAGGTGTTCGCACCATCGCAAGGCAGTTGGCGGTGCTTGCGCAGCGGCGGCGGACGCCACTCAGCTTGCGGTGACAGAGCTGGCGTCTTCGCGGGCAGGCCCGCTCCCACAGGGGGATTAGCCGTGAATGCGCGACCATGAATAGGGGCTGGACGAGGTTTGGCACGCTCGCTGCAAGAGGCTATCCAGGCCCACCGCGAATACAGTCGAGTGGGCAACCCCGTCGGTCAACGAAGATCGAGTGCCAGCAGGCCGGGGGACAACGGTAGGTCGGGGCGCAGTCGCCGGGCCGATACCGCACAGAACAGGCAAAGACGCCTGGAACCGCAAGGTTTCAGGCGTCTTTTTTTTGCTTTCAAAATCGTGATGGGCTTTTGCCGGGTGCTTTTTATGAATTCCAACGTTGCTTCTCTGAACAAGCTGCAAACGCTGATCGTGATCGGCAATGGCATGGTCGGCCATCACTGCGTCGAGCAACTGATCGAGCGCGGTGCCCTCAATCATTACCGTGTGCATGTGTTCAGCGAAGAGCCGATGCGTGCCTACGACCGTGTGCACCTGTCCGAGTACTTCTCGGGCCGCGATGCCGAGTCCCTGGCCCTTGGCGAAGCGTCGTTGTACCAGACCCCCGGCGTCACGTTGCACCTGGGTGTGCCGGTACTGGAAATCGACCGTGACGCGCATCAAGTGGTGACCGCCCATGATCGCCTTCACTACGACAAGCTGGTGCTCGCCACCGGTTCCTACCCGTTCGTGCCACCGATTGAAGGTGCCGAAGGCGATTCGTGCCTGGTCTATCGCACCCTGGAGGACTTGGACGCGATCCGCGCCGCCGCCAGCAATGCCCGTCGGGGCGTGGTGGTCGGTGGCGGTCTGCTGGGCCTGGAAGCGGCCAACGCCCTCAAGACCCTGGGCCTGGAAGCCCACGTGGTGGAATTCGCCCCCCGACTGATGCCGGTGCAATTGGATCCCCAGGGCGGCTTGGCCCTCAAGGCCCGTATCGAGAAGCTGGGCGTCGGCGTGCACCTGTCCAAGGGCACCCAGTCCATCAGCGTCGGTGAGCAATACCGTTATCGGATGAACTTCGGCGACGACGATTTTCTGGAAACCGACCTCATCGTGTTTTCCGCCGGCATCCGTGCCCAGGATGCCCTGGCTCGCCAAAGCGACCTGCAGATCGGTCCGCGCGGTGGCGTGGTGATCGACGATCATTGCCAGAGCAGCGACCCGGACATCTACGCCATCGGCGAATGCGCGGCCTGGAACGGCAGCATTTTCGGCCTGGTCGCCCCGGGCTACCAGATGGCCCGCAACGTCGCGGCCCGGCTGTGCGGCGAAAGCGCGGAAGCCTTCACCGGGGCCGACATGTCGACCAAGCTCAAGTTGCTGGGTGTGGACGTTGGCTCCATCGGCGATGCCCATGGCAACACCCCGGGGTCGCGCAGCTTCCAATTCATCGACGAAACCAGCGCCAGCTACCGGCGACTGGTGGTGGCCGCCGACGGCAAGCGCGTGATCGGCGCGGTGCTGGTGGGCGATAACAGCTACTACGACACCTTGCTGCAATACATGCAGAACGGCATCGCCTTGCCCAAGGACGCTGCCAGCCTGATCCTGCCCTCGTCCGAAGGCGCCCCGACCCTGGGCCCTGCGGCGCTGCCCGAAACCGCCACCATCTGCTCGTGCCACAATGTCACCAAGGGCTCGATCTGCTCGGCCATCGATGGTGGCTGCACTGATCTGGGCCAGCTCAAATGTGACACCAAGGCCGGTACCGGGTGTGGTGGTTGTGCGGCCCTGGTCAAGCAAGTGTTCGAGCATGAGTTGACTGCCCGCGGCGTCAGCGTCGACAAGAGCCTGTGCGAACATTTCGCCTACACCCGCCAGGAGTTGTATGCGCTGGTGCGGGTGGAAGGCATCATCAGTTTCGACGAACTGCTGGCCAAGCACGGTCGTGGCCACACCGGCTGCGACCTGTGCAAGCCGGCGGTGGGCTCGATCCTGGCGTCGTGCTGGAACCAGCCGATCATGGACCCGTCTCTGGTGCCGTTGCAGGACACCAACGACACCTTCATGGCGAACATGCAGAAAAACGGCACCTACTCGGTGGTACCGCGTATCGCCGGTGGGGAAATCACCGCCGACAAGCTGATCGCCATCGGCGTGGTCGCCAAGAAATACGACCTCTACACCAAGATCACTGGCGGCCAGCGCATCGACCTGTTCGGCGCCCAGTTGCACCAGTTGCCGGACATCTGGGCCGAGCTGATCGAAGCCGGTTTCGAAACCGGGCATGCCTACGGCAAATCCACGCGCACAGTGAAATCCTGCGTGGGCAGCACCTGGTGCCGCTACGGCGTGCAGGACAGCGTGCAGATGGCCCTGACCATCGAGGATCGCTACAAAGGCCTGCGCTCGCCGCACAAGCTCAAGTTCGCGGTGTCCGGTTGCACCCGCGAGTGCGCCGAGGCCCAGAGCAAGGACGTCGGCGTGATCGCCACCGAGAAGGGCTGGAACCTCTACGTGGCTGGCAACGGCGGCATGCGCCCGCGTCACGCCGAGCTGTTCGCAACTGACCTGGATGACGCCACGCTGATCCGCTACATCGACCGCTTCCTGATGTTCTACATCCGTACTGCCGACAAGCTGCAACGGACCTCAGTCTGGCGCGAAAGCCTGGAAGGCGGCCTGGACTACCTCAAGGACGTGATCATCCACGACAGCCTGGGCCTGGGCGCCGAGCTCGAAGCGCAGATGCAACTGGTGGTCGACCGCTACGAATGCGAATGGGCCAATGCCCTCAAGGATCCGGAAAAACTCAAGCGTTTCCGCACCTTCGTCAACGACGGGCGCGGCGATCCGGATGTTCACTTCGTCAGGGAGCGCGGCCAGCGTCGGCCGGTCCACGCCCACGAACTCCACCTGATTCCCGTTACCGAGGAGGTGCTCTGATGAGCCAGTCAAACGTCGTTCGTATTCCTGTCCGTGATGTCGCTCAAGAACCCTTGCAATGGCGTGCCCTGTGCAGCCGCGAGGACCTGGTGCCCAACTCGGGTGTGGTCGCCTGGCACGACGGCAGCCAAGTGGCGTTGCTGTACCTGCCCGAGCATCAGGACAAGCCGCTGTACGCCATCGACAATCGCGACCCCAAGTCGGGTGCGAATGTTATCGGCCGCGGTTTGTTGGGCAGCATAAAGGGTGACCTGGTGATTGCCTCGCCGATGTACAAGCAGCATTTCCGCCTGGAAGACGGCCACTGCCTGGAGTACCCGGAGCAAAGCCTGCGGGTATGGCCGGTGCGGTTCAATGGCGATGTGGTGGAGATTGGCGAAGACTGACCAGCTTACCCATTTGTGGCGAGGGGATGGTTTAGCTCGAATTATTGTTTGATTCGCAACCTGGGGATTAGTAATGAAAACCGCCGCCCAACTGGTAAGACTCAAGAGCGTGCAAAACCAGCAGGTCCACAGCATCGCACCGGAGCAGACGGTGCTCGAAGCGCTGCAGATCATGGCCGAAAAAAATGTCGGCGCGCTGCCGGTGATCGAGGACGGCCAGGTGGTGGGTGTGTTCAGCGAGCGGGACTACGCGCGCAAGATGGTGCTCAAGGGGCGCTCATCGGTGGGGACGACGGTGCGCACCATCATGAGCGCGCCAGTGGTCACCGCCGACAGCCAGCAGAGCATCGACCGCTGCATGGAAGTCATGACCGACAGCCACTTGCGGCACCTGCCAGTGCTGGATAACGGGCAGTTGATCGGCCTGCTGTCCATTGGTGACCTGGTGAAAGAGGCGATTGTCGAGCAGGCGGATTTGATCCGGCAGTTGGAGCATTACATCCGCGGGCACTGAGCCCGCAGGGAATTTATCTGTGGGAGCAAGGCTTGCTCCCACAGTTCAGCCCAACATCAGCAATTGCCGGATCAGATTCGGCGTGCTGCCGGTCCAGCGCTTGAATGAGCGCCGAAAGTTCGCCGTATCGTTGAAGCGCAAGTACTGCGCCACTTCCTCGTTGCTGAAGCCCTTGACCTGATACAAATACAACGCCACATGGGTGTGCACCCGGTCCACCTGTTGCTGGAACCCGGTGTGGTGCTTGTGCAACTTGCGCTTGAGGGTTGCCGGGCTCATGGCGAAGGCCTGGGCGGTCTGCTCCAGGCTGGGCGTCTGCTGCACATGAGTGTGCAGGTAGTCGTAGATACAATCCAGGAAGCTTGAAGCGAAACCCAGTTGATCGAGCTGTTCCCGGGCTTCGATCCGCGCCACCTGGCCGGCGGTGGCGGAAACGTTGGGCCAGGGCTTGGCGAGGCAGTGGCGGGGCAGGCGCATCAGGTCCAGGGGGCGGTCGAACTGGGTGTGCTCACCCAGATGCACCCAATATTGCTCGATGTAGCGCGGTTCGCTGTGGCGAAAGCTGCACTGCCAGGGCAGGCGTTCGCCGCTGAGCCAGGCGCTCATCGCCACCATCGAGGTCATGCTCGCCTCCAGTACGAAGCGCCATTGTTCATCGGCGCCGCAGCTGTCCAGCCAATGGACATAGGCATAGTGCTCGTCCAACAGCAGCCTCGGGGCGGCCAGCGGGCTGAGAAGCGCCTGTTGGTCGATCAGGGTCTGCAGGGCCTGATGCAGATTCTGCGCGTGGCGCAAGGCGTGGCTCGCAGGCCCGTAGTGGCCCGGCAACAGCCGCTGGCCAAACAGGAAACTACTGTCGCTGGCATCCAGCAGGCGCCGGCTATTGTCGATCAGGCCGAGGAACTGCTGCGGGCTGATACGGCTCTGCCCGGCGAGGATATCGTCGTGAAACAACCCGGTGCCGCGCAGCAGGCGATGGCTGTCGATGTCCCGCGACAGCGCCAGGTCGATCAGCGCGGCGGGCTGATAGTGCCCCGGAATGAAGCGGCTTTCGGTTTCGTACCAGCACGTCTTGAGCGTCATGCGCTTTTCGCCAATGTGGTCCGGGACTGGGCCAGCGCCAGGTTCAGGCGTTTGAGCAAGGCCTCGGGGGATTCGTCGAACGCCATGACCACCGCCGTGCTGGCGACCAATTGCAACCGTTCGCTGTGTTGCCGGGTCTTGTGGGCCAGGCTGCGCACCGCAATTTCCAGTTCCAGGGCCAGGCGCCGGGCCTGGCTCTCGCCGGTGTCGGGCAGCAGCACCACGAAGCGATCGCCGGCCAGGCGGCAGAGCAGATCCTGGCGTCGCAGGTTCAATACCAGCAACTGGCTGACGGCCTGGAGCACCGCATCGCCTTCGCCGTGGCCGAAACGCTGGTTGATGGCCGTGAAGTTGTCCAGGTCCAGGGCCAGCAACGACAAGGGTTGCTGGCGGCGTCGACTGTCTTCCAGGCTGGCGGACAGTTCGTGCTTGAGAAAGTCGGCGCCGCCCAACGGCGTGAGTTTGTCGAACAGGCGATGCTCGCGGAACAGCCGCTCACGTTTTTCCATCTGCCCGTTGATCGCCAGTTGCTCCCGGTGCCAGTGATAGATGCCGAAGGTCAGCAGGATCATGCCCACCGGCATCGGCCCGGATTCGAGCCAGTGGTCCCAGGTGATGCTGTCGGGCAGGCGGATGAATTCATCAAGGCTGTCGATCCACCAGGAAAAGAAGATGCAGCCCAGGCCCAGGATCAGGTAGTTGGTGACCCGTCCGGCCGGGCGGCTTTTCAGCACCAACCCCAGCCAGACCAGCGCCAGCAGCGCCGAGCCACCTTCGCCGAGGATGTCCAGCCAGACCCATTCGGCGACGGGTTTGAGTTCGCCGCTGGCCAAGTGCAGGATCAACCCGAGGTTGGCCGCCAGCAGGAGCAGGGCGAGTTTGAGGCGGTGCGGGCGCAGCACGGAGAACATGGCCGGAATCCTTTGCCAGAAGCGGAATGCGACCCAGCACAGCAGATGGATGTGACAGTGCGGTGACGGCGGGGGATGGGGTGGGGGAGGTCGAATCAGCTCATCCTTAGTTTGAACTTTTCATGCATGACATCGCCACCTATCTCATTGTGGCGAGGGAATTTTGTGGGAGCAAAGCTTGCTCGCGATGAAGACGACGCGGTTTTTCAGGGAATCGAGGCGCCTGCATCGCGAGCAAGCTTTGCTCCCACAGCGGTGCGACGTTTCGCCAAATTCCTTCGCCCTTCAGATTCCCTGAACCTGTAAAACAGGTCATTTCAGCTCATTCCGGTTCTCCAGCCCCCCTAAATCAGCCGATTGCAGCCCCTGCAGCCAAACCCTGTCACAGAACCGTCATTCCCCACCCCTAGCGTGCCCTCCCAGTTGCCGGGCCATTGCCTGGCGGATTTCCGGATTCCTGGGGAGGACCACCATGTATCACCGCACAAGCACTGCCGGGCTCGTCGGTTTCACGTTCACCGCATTGGCGATGGCCATTGCCAGTGAGCGACTGAGCGCCGCCGAGCAGGCGGCCACTGAACACGTTGAAGTGGTCGGCCAGGCGGCCAGTATCGATCAGGCCCTCAAGGAACAGCGCAGCGCCGACAGCATCAAGAGCGTGGTGCATGCAGACGGCGTGGCGCAGTTGCCGGATGAAAACGTCGCCGAAGCGGTGCAGCGCCTGCCCGGTGTCAGCGTCGAGCGCGACCAGGGCGAAGGCCGGTTTGTCAGCGTGCGCGGCCTGGGACCGGACCTCAACAGCGTGACCATCAACGGTACGCTGGTGCCAGCCCCGGAGAGCGAACGCCGGGCCGTTGCCCTGGATGTGCTGCCTTCGGAGCTGGTGCAATCGTTGTCGGTGATCAAGACCCTGACGCCGGACATGGACGCCAATTCCCTGGGCGGTACGGTGGACGTCAAAAGCCTCTCGGCCTTCGACCACAAGGGCCTGTTCTACACCGGCAGCAGCGAAGCCAGCTATGACAAGAACACCAGCCAGACCAGCCCGAAATTCTCCGGCGCCATCAGTGATCGTTTCAGCCTCGGCGACGGCATCGACAATTTCGGCGTGGCTGCGGCGCTGAGCTGGCAGAAGCGTGACTTCGGTTCAGACAATGTCGAAACCGGCGGCGCCTGGGATTTCGAGCAAGGCTCGCGCCTCGAAGAGTTCGAACAGCGCGACTACGACATCCGTCGCGAGCGTGCCGGTGGCGGGTTGAACTTCGACTACAAGCCCGATGACTTCAGCAGCTATTACCTGCGCACGCTGTACAGCCGCTACAAGGACAGTGAAACCCGCAACGCCGCCAGCATTGCCTTCGAAGACCCGCAAGCCGCCGGTGAACTGGGGGATGCCGAGGGCAAGCGCAAACTCAAGCAACGTGAAGAAACCCAGGAAATCCAATCCTACGTGCTCGGTGGCGAACGCATGTTCGGGCTCTGGACCCTGAGTGGCCAGGGCGGTTATAGCCAATCCAGCGAAGACAGCCCCGGCCACATCGCCGGCGCCACTTTCGAAGGCATCGACGGTTTCAACGGCGGCTTCTACGACAGCGACAAACCGCGGCCGATCATCGGCTCGGGGTTCTACGATCCGGCCAACTTCAGCCTCGACAAGGTGGATTGGGAAGAACAGAAGACCACCGACACCGAGAAAAACCTGCGCCTGGACCTGGCCCGGGACTATGACCTGCGTGGCTATGCGTCCCAGGTCAAGTTCGGTGGCAAAGTCAGCCGACGTAACAAGGACAACGACCTCAATGCCTGGGTCTACAAGGATTTCGACGACTTGGGGTTTACCGACGAGCAGTTGAACCTTGGGCAGTTCCAGAAAGGCAACGTGGACTATCGCCTCGGCCGCTTCGGCCCGGGCATCAGCGCCGACGCGATCAAGCAGTTGCTCGGCGGTCTGAATCGCGATGAGTTTTTTGACGAGCAGGAGTCGCGAGTCAACGACTTCAAGATGAGCGAGGACATCAACGCCGGATACCTGATGAACACCGTCGATATCGATGACTGGCGCTTCATCGCCGGCATGCGCTACGAAGGCACCGAGTTCGAAGCCAAGGGCACCGGCGCCACCGACGGCGTATTCACCGACACCGAGACCCGCCGCAAGTATCACCACTGGTTGCCGGGCCTGCACGCGCGCTATCAGCTGGACAAGAACACCCAGGTGCGTGCGGCCTGGACCAAATCCGTGGTGCGTCCGACCTTCGGGCAATTGGCGCCGGGTTTTGTCATCGACGATGACGAGGCGACGTTCGGCAACCCGGAGCTCAAGCCGCTGGAATCGAGCAACCTGGACCTGGGCATCGAGCACTTCATGGGCCACGCCGGCACGGTCTCGGCCTTCGTGTTCTACAAGGACATCAAGAACTTCGTCTACAACACCGATCTGGCCGGCACCGGTGCCTGGACCGATTTTTCAGAAGCCCACAGCTACGCCAACGGCGACAGCGCCAAGCTGTATGGCCTGGAATTGGCCTATTCACAAAAATTCGACTGGCTGCCGGCACCTTGGAACGGCCTGCTGCTCGGCGCCAACACCACCTTCAGTCGTTCGGACGCCGAGATCGAAGGCTTCGACCAAGCCAGTGGTACCCAGCGCAAGCGCAGCATCGACTTGCCGAACCAGTCGGACACGGTCGGCAACCTGATGTTGGGTTGGGAAAACGACAAGCTGAGCCTACGTCTGTCGGCCAACTACAAGTCCGCGTACCTGTTCGAGCTGGCGTCCATCAGCGACCGCGACCATGACCTGCACGTCGACGCCCAGACCTTCGTCGACTTCAGCGCGCGTTATTCGCTGACCAAAAACCTGCAAGTGAGCCTGGAAGCCCAGAACCTCACCGACGAGCCGTATTTCGTCTACACCGGCCACCGCTCCTACAACGGCCAGTACGAAGAGTACGGCCCGACCTACAAGCTGGGGCTGACCTTTACCCATTTCTGAATCGCGTGCCTGATCACTTTTGGCAAGGGGACTTTGCTCCCACAGATGAGTTCCCTGGCCATAGAAGTGAGCAACAAGCCCGTTTGAGCCTGACTGAACGACAAGGATTTTCCCGTTGAACACGATGTTTTTCTTACCCAAGCGCTACCTGTTGGCGATGGCGATCAGCCTGGCATCAGCCGCCACCCTGGCGGCTGACCCAGCGCCCAAGCTAAAGCTGCAACCCTGGTCTCAAGCCGAGCAACTGTCGATCAACGCCCTGGCATTCCTGCCTGGCACTTCGACGACCGAGCGACTGGCCAGTGCCCGCGAAGGTTTGTTCTTGCTCGATGCCCAAGGTCGCGAACTGACACGCCTGGAGGGCACCTTTGAAGGTCTCGATAGCCGTGCCCAAGGCGCGAACGCGTTGGTCGCCAGCCTCGACAGCACGCGTCAGCAAGCCCTGGTGGTCAGCCTCGACCCACAAAACCGTCAGTGGGGCGTGCCGTTGTACCTGCCCACGCGGGATTTCCCGGTCAACGGCCTGTGCCTGTATCGCGACGAGGCGAGCAACCTGTTTGTGTTCCTGGTCGGCGAGGAGGGCAAGGGCGAGCAATGGCTGGTAGGCAATGGCGAGCGCCTGAGCGACAGCGCGCAACGGGTGCGCGGCTTGCCATTGCCGCCGGACGCCAAGACCTGCCAGGTGCAGGACAGCGCCAATCAATTGTTCGTCAACGAGGAGCGGGTGGGTTGGTGGGCCTATCCGGCATCCTCAGAGGCCGAGACCGTGCGGGTACCCGTGGCGATGCGTGCGCCGTTTGGCGACCTCCAGCAAAGCGCCGGGGCCATGGCCGTGCTGCCGGGCGACCTGTTTGGGCTGGACCCGGAAGCGGCGCAACTGCATGTGTACCAGCAACAGGACGAGAGTTGGAGCGCCAAAGCCAATCTGCCGTTGGCGGGCCTGAAGGAACCGGAAAATCTCGCGGCGCGGCTGACGAAAAATGGCATTGAAGTGCTGCTGCGCGACGATGACAACGGACACCTGTACCAAGGCGAAATCAGCTGGAAACCCACGCCAGCGCCTTTGCCGCCGGTACTGCCCACTGTGGCTGCCATCGTCCAGAGCGAACCGGTGGCCCGCCAGGGCGACGCCGCCGATGACCCGGCGATCTGGGTGCATCCGACGACGCCCGGGCTGAGCCGGGTGCTGGGCACCAACAAGAAGCAAGGCCTGCTGGCCTATGACCTGCAAGGCAAGTTGCTGCAGGAACTGGCGGTCGGGCGCCTGAATAACGTCGATGTGCGGGCGAACTTCAAGCTGGGCACGCAAACCGTCGATCTGGCCGTGGCCAGCAACCGAGATCGCAACAGCTTGAGCCTGTTCAGCATCGACCGCACCAGCGGCGAGTTGCGCGAAGCCGGTGAGATTGCGACGTCATTGAAGGAAATCTACGGCATCTGCCTGTTCCAGCCTGCTGAAGGCGAACTGTATGCCTTCGCCAACGGCAAGGACGGGCGCTTCGTGCAGTACCGCCTGAGCGCGCCGGACGGCGTGGTGGAAGGCCAGTTGGTGCGCCAGTTCAGCGTCGACAGCCAGCCTGAAGGTTGTGTCGCCGACGAGCAGCGCCAACGCTTGTTTCTCGGTGAAGAGGACGTCGGCGTCTGGGCAGTGGATGCCCGGGCCGACCAACCGGCGACCTTGAACAGTGTGATCAAGGTTGGCCCGTCGTTGCACGCTGACGTCGAGGGCATGGCCTTGTACCAGGCCAGCGGCCACGACTACCTGGTGATCTCCAGCCAGGGCAACGACAGTTACCTGGTGCTCGATGCCGAGCCTCCCTATGCCGTGCGCGGCGCCTTCCGGGTCGGTCTGAACGCGGCCGCGGGCATCGATGGCGCGTCGCAAACCGATGGCCTGGAGGTGACCTCGGTGAACCTCGGCGGGCCTTGGAGCCAGGGCATGCTGGTGGTCCAGGACGGCCGCAAGCGCATGCCCGAGCAGACCCAGAACTTCAAGTTCGTGCCCTGGGCCGACGTGGCGAAAGCGCTGCGCCTGCCTTGAGCGACGCTGTCATCAACCGGTCACGAACATTTCATCGAATAACCGCCAGACAGGAGTTTCAACCATGCAAGCCACTCTGGAACACATGACGATCTGGGGCCTGATCAGTGACGCGAGTCTGCTGGTCAAGGCGGTCATGCTCACGTTGCTGCTGGCCTCGCTATTGAGCTGGTATTTGATCATCCAGCGCAGCGCCGTATTGCAACGCAACGAACGCCAGCTCAACGGTTTCATGCAGCGCTTTCGCGGCACCCAGGATCTGCTACCCCTGTATCGGGAACACGCACAGGTCCGCGAAGACGACGGTGGTGTCACGCCGATTTTCCAGGCGGGTGTGCTGGCCTTCACTCAGCTCAACCAACCTTCAAGCACGCCGCAAGTGGTGCTTGAAGGTGTCGAGCGCGCGCTGCAAGTGGCGATCAGCGAACAGGAAATACAGCTGGAAAAAGGCCTGCAGTTTCTCGCCACCGTCGGTTCGGTCAGCCCCTACATCGGTTTGTTCGGCACCGTCTGGGGGATCATGAATGCCTTTATCGGCCTGTCCCAAGTGCAACAGGCCAGCCTTTCCACTGTGGCGCCGGGCATTGCCGAAGCGTTGATCGCCACGGCCATCGGCCTGTTCGCGGCAATCCCGGCGGTCATTGCCTATAACCGTTTTGCCGCTCGCGGCCAGACCCTGCTGACCCGGTACTACGCCTTTGGCAACGAGCTGCAGGCGCGTCTGCACCGCAAGCTGCACGGTGCCCCGGTGAACCTGGCCTCGGCCGCTTGAAAGGAGAGGGCAGATGCTCGTCAAGCCACAACGCAAGCACGGTCCCAAGGCCGAAATGAACGTGGTGCCGTACATCGACGTGATGTTGGTGCTGCTGGTGATTTTCATGGTCACCGCACCGATGCTGACCCAGGGGGTGAAGATCGAACTGCCCAAGGTCGCCAGCGAAGCACTGGCCAACGACCGTCGCCAGCAAATCCTCACCCTGTCGGTCAAGGCCGAGGGCGGTTACTACTGGAACCTGGGCGGTGAGCTGGACACCCACCACCAGACCGACAGCGCCGTGGACCTGGAGCAGATGCGCGCCAAGGTGGCGCAGGTCGTCGCCGAGCGCAGCGATACCCAGGTGTACATCCGTGCCGACGCGCATGCCGATTACGGTCGGGTCGTTGCAGCCATGGCCGCGTTGCAACAGGGCGGCGTGAGCAACCTGGGGCTGGTGACCGAGGCGCCGCAATGACGGCGATGATCATGGACAGTCCCTCCTTGAGCGTACCTGCGCTGGGCCGTCGCTTTTGGAAAAACAGCCTGGCGGCGGGGCTCGCCGTGGCCCTGCACGCGGGTGTGGTGGCGTTGTTGGTGCTGGGGTGGAGCGTGGAGAAGCCAGCTGCCGAGACGCCCAGGGTGTTGCACACGCAACTGGTGATGCTGCCGCCAGCGCCCGAAGCCCTTGTCCCGGTTCCTGTCGCGCCTGTTGCACCGCCATCGGTCGAGCCGACCTCGGCGCCGGTAGAAGCGCCGCGTCCCGCGCCCACCCAGCCGGTTGTCGACCCGCGTGTCCAGGCGCAGAAACTGGAACAGGCGGCCCTGGCCCGCAAACGGGTCGAGGAGCAAAAGCGCGAGCAACAGGCCCAACAGCAGCGTGAACGCCAGGAAAGCGAACGACGCAGGCAAGACGCCGAGCAGCAGGCCGCTGAACAACAGCGGCAGGTCCGGCAGGCACAAGCACTCGCCGAACAACGCCAAGCCGAGCAGGCGCGCCAGGCCGTCGCCGACAGCCGCAGCTACCAACCGCTGAGCAAGCAAGCCCCGGACTATCCGCAACGCGCCCTGGACAAGGGCCTGGAAGGCGATTGCACCGTGGAATACAGCGTGACGCCGGACGGGCGGATCGATAACCCCAAGGTGCTCGACGGTTGCCACCCATTGTTCATCCGACCGTCCCTGGCCGCTGCCCAGACGTTTCGTTATCAGCCGCGAATCATCGATGGCAAGGCAGTGACGGTGCCGGCAGTGCGCAATACTTTTCACTACCGGATCAAATGAGAACATGCCTGCAGAAAGTACCTGTGGGAGCGAGCTTGCTCGCGATAGCGGTGGACCAGTTGTCATCAATGTTGACTGGCCCGGCCCTATCGCGAGCAAGCTCGCTCCCACAGTAGTCAGTGTCGATCAGCCAGCCGAAAGGGGTTTTACTTGCGGTAATGACTCGGCGCCACGCCCACTTCACGGCGGAAGATCTGGGAGAAATGGCTGGCGCTGCCATAGCCAACCTCCAGGCCGATATCGATGATGCTGCGCTCGGTTTCCAGCAGCAGTTGCCGGGCCCGGGCCATTCTCAGCTGGATGAAGTACTGCGAAGGTGAACGCCCGGTGGCGCGCTTGAACAAGCGGCTGAAGTGGTATTCGCTCATGCCGATGGCCTGGGCCAGGTCACCGAGGCTGAAGGGGGCGGCCAGGTGTTGTTCCATCAACTGGATCACCCGCTTGAGCTTGAAAGCGGGCAGGGCGTTACGTCCGGACATGTCGTCGGCATTGGCATCCCGGTAATGCCGCGCCAGGTGCACCGCCACACATTGCGCCACGCCCTGGATCAGCAAGGCACTGGTTTCACCGCGCCGGGTCAATTCCTCCCGAATCTGTTCGAGCAAGGCTGAAAGTGCTTCATCCCGCCCGCCAGAGACTTCCCGCAGCTGGATCGCGCGGCTGCCACCGGTTTCGGCAATGGCGCGCTCCAATAACGCCAACCCCAGGTACAGATGCATGACCACAAATGGCTCGCGGCTGGTCACTTGCCAGCGCATCTCATAAGGAACCGGGGATGTGGTCAGGAAAAAATCTCCAGTGACCACGGTATTCGTTTCCCACGCCTCGTTGGCAACGCGCTCCTCGACGATGGCTTCCCCGGACAGCACCCAGACGAGCAACGGTTCGGCCACCGCCGGCACGACGATGTGTGCTTCGCTGCGCTCACGGACAAAGATCTCGACCAGGATCTCCTTGGCCGATACGCCGTCGGACGTCGCCAGGCGCTCGCCGCGAATGTGTGCCTGCAGGCCGGTTGCCGATGTTCGTTCAGTGACTTTCATGCATCGAATGCCTTGATGGAACGGCCGCCAGGTCAAGACGGGCCGGCGGCGGGACGGTGCTGGCGCAACAGTTCGATCTGCTGGGACGGAATCAACTCGCGCAACGCCTTATAGAGCGCACGGGTTTCCAGCAGGTTCCAGATGCGCAGCATGGTTTCCAGCGCGTCCAGGGGTTTGCTGATGAAATCCCGGGCGCCGAGGGCCAGGGCCCGCAGGCGCGTGTCTCGGGTCGCGTCGGCAGTCAGCACCAGGATCGGCAGGTAGTCATTGGCCGGGATCCGCCGGTTGAGTTGTTCGAGCACGGCAAAGCCGTCGAACGCCGGCATGTGCAGGTCGAGGATGACCAGGTCCGGCTCGAAGCTGTTGAACAGATCGAGCGTGCGCAACGGTTCGGTGCTGCTCAGCACGTTGTGCAACCCTTCGCGGGCCAGCAGTTGTTCCATCAGGTCCAGGTTGGGGCGCTGATCGTCGACGATCAGAATGCGCAAGTCGCGATTCATGCGGGCTCCGGTAGATAGTGCTCGAGGTGGCCCAGGAAGGCCTGGATATGAATAGGTTTGGTCAGGATCGCCGTGGCGCCGGCGTCACGCAGGGCGCGGTGGGTCAGGTCGCTGGCATCGGCGGTGATCATCAGCACGGGCGTGGCGGCAGTGGCCGGGGATTGGCGCAGGCGCCGCAAGACTTCCAGGCCTTCGAGGTCCGGCAGGCTGACGTCCAGCAGGATCAGTTGCGGGGTGTGCTGGCGAGCGAGGTCCAGGCCCATCTGGCCTTGCATGCTCGACAATAACTGGATGCCAGGCCGGCGTTGCATCAGGGTTTCGATCAGCGCCAGGCTCGACAGGTTGTCTTCGATGCACAGGACTTTGCCGTGATAGTCCACAGGCGAACGCGTCACCGCCAGGGCGGCGATGGGTGGCAAATGCGCGCCAACCACCTGGGTGCCGGGCAGTTGCAGGGTGAAACAGCAGCCGTGTCCGGGTTCGCTGTGGACCTGCAGGTTGCCCTGCATCATTTCCAGCAGGCTCTTGCTCAATGACAACCCCAGGCCAGTGCCTTCGACCTGAGGATCGGCGCCCAGGCGTTCGAAAGGCTTGAACAGTTGGTCCAGCTGTTCCGGGGCAATGCCATGGCCGGTGTCGTTGACGGCGATGCTTACCTGATGGGCCTGGACGCTGACTTCGATGCGCACCTCACCGCCGGGCCGGTTGTACTTGATGGCGTTGGACAGCAGGTTGAGCAGCACTTGCACCAGGCGCTGACGGTCCGCGAGCACGCCGCTGTCGTCAGGCAGCGCTGGCAGCTCGGCCAAGTGGATCCCGGCGTCGGCGGCCATCGGTGAAACCAAGGTCAGGGCTTCGTGCAGCACCGTCGACAGGGCGATCGGTTCGATGTTCAGCGGCAGGCGCCCGGCCTCGATCCGGGCAATGTCCAGCACTTCGTTGATCAACGCCAGCAAGTGCTGGCCGGCCCGCAGGATGTGGCTGACCTGAGGGCGTTGGCCGGCGGTGGAGTCCATGTCCAGCAATTGAGCGAAACCGAGGATGGCGTTCAGTGGCGTGCGCAGTTCGTGGCTCATGCGCGAGAGAAACTCGCTCTTGGCTCGGCTGGCGCTTTCGGCTTCTTCCCGGGCGGTGCGCAGGGCGATCTCGGCAGCGCGTCGGTCGGTGATGTCGCGGGTGATCTTGGAGAAACCGCGCAGGGCGCCGGTGCCATCGTATTGCGCAGTGATGACCACGCTGGCCCAGAAGCGGCTGCCGTCCTTGCGGCAACGCCAGCCTTCTTCCATGTAATGACCGTCGCGGGTGGCTTCGCGCAGGGCCATCTCCGGGTGCGCCGGGCACTCTTCGGCCAGGTAGAACAGGGAAAAATGCCGGCCGAGGATTTCCTGCTCGGTGTAGCCCTTGATCCGTTCCGCGCCAGCGTTCCAGGTGGTGACGTAGCCTTGGGCATCCAGGGCGAAGATCCCGTAGTCCTTCACGCCATCGATGATCAGCCGCAAGCGCTCCTCGTTATCGCGCAGGGCCCGCTCGCGTTCGGCGAGCAACTGCCCGGCCTCCACCAGGCGCGTGCCGAGTTGGCCGATTTCGTCCTGCTCCGGCGGTTGTGGCAACAAGGGTTGGCCCAATGCCAGGCGCTGGGCGTTGCCTTGCACCTGCTGGACCCGGGCGACAATGCCCTTGGACAGGAACAGCACCGCGACAATCGCCCCCAGCAGCCCGCACACCGCCGCCAGCAAGGTGGCGAACAACAGGCGCATGCGCGTGGCCGAGGCGGCGGCGCTGCGGTCGGCGAGCAGGGCGTCCTCGCGTATGCGCATGGCGCTGATCTGCTCGCGCAATACGTCCAGCACCTGTTTGTTTTCGATCAGGATCGCGGTGATGGCCTCGGGGTCGTCGCGCTTGCCATTGCGCAGCGCAAGCAAACCGTCGAGTTTGTCGGCGATCAGCGGAGTGATGGTCTTTAGGTGTTCGCGCATCCTGGCGTCGCGAATGTTGTGGTCCAGGCGCTGCAACGCGGCGTGGATCAGTGGCGTAGCCTGCTCGTAGCTGGGCAGGAAATCTTCGCGGCGGGTCAGCAGGTAGCCGCGCACGCTGGCCGCTGCCTCGGCCAGCAGGGTATGGACTGTCTGGATATCACCCTGGACCAGCAGCACCCGACGCACATCCTCTTCGGCCCGGGCGGTCTGGCGTTCGGTGATATAGATCAGCACCAGCGACAGCAGCAGGACCACCAGGGGCAGGGAGATCACCACCAGGGCCTTGCCGCGCAAGGGCAGGTCGGCCCAGCGGCGGGCGGCGAGAAACCTCATGGCCATTGCCCGGCAGGTTGCGCCACCAGGCCCAGGGCAACGCCGCGCACGGCGGCCTGGGTCCGGTCGGCGGCGCCCAGTTTGCCGATGACACGCTCTACGTGGGCCTTGGCCGTGCCGGGTGCGATGCCCAGCTTCTCGCCGATTTCACGGTTGCTGAAACCGCCGGCCACCAGCCCCAGGACCTGGCGTTCCCGGGCGGTCAGGGCCTGGACTTGAGTGGCACCATTCGCACCGCGTTCGGTCATGCGGCGCAGCAGGCGCGCGCTGACCGAACTGTTCAACGCCTCTTCGCCCTGGGCGACCCGTTTGAGGGCGTCGAGCACTTCATCGCGGCTGGCGTCCTTGAGCAGATAGCCGACCGCGCCCGCACCGATGGCGGCTTCGAGGTGGTCGGGGCTGTCATCCATGGTGAAGATCACGACTTTGATTCCGGGCTGGCGCTGCTGCAGGATCCGCGCCGCGCCCAAACCGTTGAGGACGGGCATGCGGATGTCGAGAATCGCGATGTCCGGCTGTAGCCGCTCGCACAGGTCGAGGGCTTCCTGGCCGTCGCGGGCCTGGCCAACGACCTCGAATCCCGGGTTGCCGGCGAGCATGCTGATAAACCCGGTGCGGGTGACTTCGTGGTCATCGGCCAGCAGCAGGCGCAAAGGTCGGTTCATGGTTGTCCTCCGTGGGCCGGTAGCGGCACGCTGGCCAGCAGTCGGGTGCCGCCACCGGGCTGGCTGCAACAGCTCAGGTGACCGTCCAGCAAGTGCGCACGCTCCTGCATGGCGGCCAGCCCCAGATGGCAGCTGCCGTTGGTCTCGATGGGCTGTTCCAGGGCAAAGCCACGGCCATCGTCCTCCACTCGCAGGCAAGCGTGGCCATCGTCCACCGCCAACCCCAACTGCACATGGCTGGCCTGGGCGTGCTTGAGAATGTTGTTGATGCCTTCCTGGGCAATGCGAAACAGGGCGATCTCCGTGTTGCCCGGCAGGCGCGCGGTGCTGTGTTCGGCCCAGTTCACCGTCAGGCCGGCGTCGCGCAGGCGATCGGCCTCCTTGTCGACGGCTTTGTACAGGCCGAAATCATCCAGTACGTGGGGGCGCAGGCCGCTGATCAGTTGCCGGCCTTCGCCGACGCAGCCTTGGGCCAGGTCGAGGATGCTTTGCAGCTCGTTCGCCAGTGCAGGCGGTAGCGACGGGCAGCGACCGGCGAAGCCCTGCAAGCGCTGATGCAAACCGGCGAGATTCTGCGCCAGGCCGTCGTGCAGGTCGTAGGCCACGCGCTTGCGTTCGTCTTCCTGGGCGCTGAACAAGCGGTGGACCAACTCGGACATGGTCCGTTCGCGGGCCTGGAGCGCTTCGAGCAGACGGCTGTTCTCCAGGTGTGCCGCCAACAGCGTCGCGAGCAATTGCAGTGATTCGATGTCTTCGTTGTCCGGCGCGCCGAGGGCCACGCTGTTGCCCAGCAACAACGCCCCGAACTCTACGCCGTCGGAGGCACGCAACGGTACCCGCAAGACCTGGGGCAGGGCGCTGCCGGGCGATTCCAGCCATTGTGGGCCGGGCATTTGTGGCTGGGCCAGGTTGGCGAGCAGCTCGAGTCGTTCCGCGCTGCCGTGGCTGGCGAGGGTGCGCAACGGCTGGTCCGGCGCCCACTCCAGTAGCAGGCCATGGTCCATGGCCATGAACGCGCACGCCCGTTGCAGCGCACGCTGGCGCATGGCCGACAGGGGCAACTGCGTCAGTTCATGGCCGGTGCCCAGCAGCAGGCCCAGGCGTGCGGCACGACTTTGCGACTGGCGATATTGGCTGCGGATGGCCAGGGCACTGCCGGGGTCATGGGGTGGGCTTTGCATGGGGAACTCCAGCGTGGAAGAGGACCGGTCGCGGTTCGCGATGGCGTCATTAGAACGTGTCACCGGCACCGAGCCTATCTGCCGAACGGCATAGGCGATTGGCACCGGTTGGCCGATGGCGAAGGCAGGGAAGGCCGGCAAAGTGGACCCATTGAAACCCAAAGGACCACGTTGATGAAAATGAAAACCTGCGCCATCGCTGCTTTATTCCTGCTGGCCGCGCCGCTTGTCCAGGCGCTTGAGGCTACGCCTTATGTGTATCGCACAGTGGCCGAGCAGCCCAAGAATGTGAATGACCGCGAGATCGCGGCACTGTTCGACCGCTGGAACGCCGCGCTGCAAACCGGTAGCGCCACCGCCGTGACCGGCCTCTATGCCCCGGATGCGATTTTGCAACCGACTGTTTCCAACAAGGTGCGCAACACGCCGGCGCAGATCCAGGATTATTTCGAGCATTTCCTGGCCGGCAAACCGGTGGGGCAAATCAACTATCGGGAGATCCGCCATCTGGGCCCCGATGCGGCGATGGACAGTGGTGTCTATACCTTCACGCTCACACAGGCCGACGGTTCCAAGCGCGAGGTCCAGGCGCGCTACACCTTCCTCTATGAGCGCCTCGATGGCCAGTGGAAGATCATCAACCATCACTCATCGGCCATGCCTGAGGTGCCGAAGACCTTGCACGCCAGCCACTGATAGCACTGCTCGCTAAAGACCTGCCTGTGGGAGCGAGGTTGCTCGCGAGGCGGCCTGACTCTCGCAGTCGTACACCATCAGCTCTGTGGGAGCAAAGCTTGCTCGCGATAGCGGAGTATCAGTCAGCATCGATGTTTCTGACGCACCGCCATCGCGAGCAAGCTCGCTCCCACAGGGCCCTCTATCAATTCCATCCCCGTGTTTAGACACACTTTGTACAAAGAGCTTGGATTAACGCGCGAACATTAATTAGAATCAGTCTCATTTAAGACTTTGCGCAGGCTTCTGGACATGTGTGATGCAGTTACGCCGACGGAGCATTCCCTCCATGCGTTGTACCGTGACCACGGTAGCTGGCTGGAAGGCTGGCTGCGGCGGCGCATGGGCAATGCCTGGGATGCGGCGGACCTGCGCCAGGATACCTTCCTGCGGGTGCTTTCCAGTTCCCAGACCTTGGCTGACCTGCAAGAACCCCGGGCTTATCTGCTGACCGTTGGCAAACGCCTGCTGAGCAACTTCTACACCCGGCGCAATCTGGAACAGGCGTATCTCGACGCTCTGGCGAGCCTGCCTGAAGCCTGCGCACCGTCGCCAGAGCAACGCTGGCTGCTGCTGGAAACCCTGCAAGCCCTGGACGAACTGCTCGATGGCCTGCCGCCCCTGGTGCGGCGGGCTTTTCTCTGGAGCCAACTTGAAGGCCTGGGTTATCGCGAGATCGCCGAACGCCTGCAAGTGTCCGAACGCACCGTGAAACGCTACATGGCCCAGGCCTATGAACATTGCCTGTTGGTGGACTTCTGATGCGCTCGACCCCATCACCCGAAGCCCGCGAAGCGGCACGGGCGGCGGCTCGCTGGTTGACCCTGATGGAGTTCGACGGGAATGCGTTCGACTCGGCGGCCCTGCAACGCTGGCGCGACAGCAGCGATCATCACGAGGCGGCCTGGCAGAAGGCCCAGCGATTGCGCCAGCGTTTTGCCGGGGTGCCCGCGTCCCTGGGCATGGCAACCCTGGACCGCCCAGTGCTGGCTCGGCGCGAGGTGCTCAAGCGCGCATTGGGCGTCGCCGCATTGGTCCCGACCGCTTGGCTGCTGGGGCGAGAGCTGCCGTTGGAGGCCTGGCGCGCTGATTTGCACACTGCCACGGGCGAGCAACGGCGCTGGTCGCTGGTCGATGGCAGTGCGCTGCAACTGAACACCGACAGCGCCGTCGACCTGGACCTCAAGGCGCGACGCCTGGTGTTGGTGCGCGGCGAAATGGCCCTCAGGCTTGCCGGGAGCACGCCGCTGTCCGTTCAATCACCCTATGGACTCATCACCATCACTCGTGGCGAGGTCTGCCTGCACTTGGGCGAGGGCGATTGCCGGGTGGCGGTGGTCAGCGGCTCGGCACAACTGCAACCCCTGCGCGGGCCATTGCTGAGCTTGGAAGCGGGCCAGCAGGTCAACATCCAGGATTCAGGCGCGGGGCCAGTGAAGGCGTTCGACGTGGCGCAGCTGGGTTGGCGTGACGGCGTATTGGTTGCGCAGGACCAGCCGCTGGGGCATTTCCTGCGGGAACTGAGCCGCTATCGCCCCGGGGTGTTGCGTTGGGACGAAACCCTGGAAGCCCTGCGAATCACTGGCAGCTTCCGCTTGGACAACACCGACCGAATCCTCACGCTGCTTGCGGCCAGCCTACCGCTGGACGTGCACATGCGCACTCGCTACTGGGTCACGTTGACGCTTCGCAAAAATATGGCCTGATGCCTGTCCCCTTTTTTTGTCTCGCTTGTCATTCAAGGCAACTGAACAAAAATGAGAGCGCTTTCCAATGTCCGCAGTTGCACCTTTGCGTTTGCGCCCGGCCTTTGCCGGCTGGCGTCCGCTGTTGAACCTGAGCCTCATGCTGAGCTTGAGCGCCAGCCCATTCTTTATCTCATCGAGCCTGGCCGAAGAAACCGACCGGCGCAGCTATCAGGTGCCGGCCGGCAGCCTCGGCGCAGCGTTGGCCCGGTTTGCCGGGCTGGCGGGCGTCAACCTGTCGGTGGATCCGGCCCTGGTAAGTGGTCGCAACAGCGCCGGGCTTTCGGGTGAGTTTGGCGTAGAGGAGGGGTTTGCCCGGCTGTTGTCGGGTTCGGGCCTGCAATTGCAAGCGGTGGGTGAGCAGGCCTATATCCTGACGCCGGCACCGGAAGGCGGCAGCCTGCAACTGGCACCCACCTCGATTCTAGGCGCCACGACGTCGACGGACAGCCCGGCGTATGCCGGTGGCCAGGTTGCTCGCCGTGGTTCGCAAGGCTTGCTGGGCTCGCGGGATTTCATGGAAACACCGTTCAGCATGACCACCTACACCAGCGCGGCGGTCAAGAACCAGCAGGCGCGCACCTTGGGCGACATGATCGCCAGCGACCCCTCGGTCCGCGCCACCAACCCGGCGGGCGGACGCTTTGAGCAGTTCACCATTCGTGGTTTCAGCCTGTTCAACAGCGATGTTGCGTACAACGGTCTCTACGGCATCCTGCCGACCTACACCATCGACATGGAAATGGCCGAACGCGTCGATATCCTCAAGGGCCCGAGCCAGCTCATCAACGGTATCTCGCCGCGGGGCAGCGTGGGCGGCGGGATCAATGTGGTGCCCAAGCGTGCCACCGACAAGCCCATCACCTCGTTCACCGGCAGCTATGCCTCCAACAACCAACTGGGCGGTGCTGTGGATGTCGGTCGGCGCTTTGGCGAAGATGACAAGTTCGGGATTCGCTTCAATGGCGTGAAGCAGGCGGGCGACACCGAATGGGATCAACAGAGCGTGGACCGCGAGATGGCGGTGCTGGGCCTGGATTTTCGCGGTGAGCGCCTGCGACTCTCGACGGACATCGGCCACACCGAACGTAACACCGACGCGCCCCAGGAACGCGTGCAGGTGGGCGCCAATGCACAGGTTCCTCACGCCAGTGATGTGCGCGACAACTACGCCCAGTCCTGGAGCAAGGCGCGCACCAAGGACACCTTCGGCACCGTGAACGCTGAATTCGACGTCAACGATTCCGTCATGCTGTATGGCGGTGTCGGAGCGCGTAAAAGCGAGCACGACTTCCTTCGGCACAACGTTTCGGTCACCAACGACGCGGGTGACTTCACCGTCCAGCCCCGAGACTTTACCCGCGACGAAAATGTCCGCACGGCCACAGCCGGGGTGCGCAACTGGTTCCATACCGGCCCGGTGAGCCATGAGGTCAACCTGGCTGCCAGCTATTTCTACATGGACTTCGAAAATGGCGGCGCCCGTTACGCCAACGGTCGCAGCAACCTGTATGAACCGGTGCAGACCCCGGCGCCGAGCAACCCGACGCGACAGGACGATAAGGTCTACACCGAGAACCGCTTCAGTGGCGTGGCGTTGTCCGACACCCTGGGGCTGTTCGACGATCGCTTGCTGCTGACCCTCGGCGCTCGCTGGCAACGGGTGAAGGTTGACGACTGGACGAATAACGTCAAGGGCGACACTGCCTACGATGAGGAAAAGGTTTCACCGTCGGGCGGCATCCTGTTCAAGGCGACGGACAAGTTGTCGCTGTATGCCAACTACATGGAAGGCCTGAGCCAGGGCAAGATCGCGCCGTCGACGTCGGTGAACGAGGATGAGATTTTCCCGCCGTTCATCAGCCGTCAGGTCGAGGTGGGCGCCAAGTATGATGCCGGCCCATTCGCCGTCACCGCCGCGCTGTTCCGGATCAAGCAGCCGGCCTATGCGACCGACGCCACGACGCGTGTCTTCGGCCCGAACGGCAAGCGAGAAAACACCGGCGTGGAGTTGAGTGTGTTTGGCGAACCGCTGAAGGGAACCCGTTTGCTCGGCGGCGTGATGTACATCGACAGCGAACTGACCCATACCACCAATGGCACCTTCGATGGCAACCGCGCCCCCGCCACGCCGAAGTACAACGTCAACCTCGGTGCCGAATGGGACGTGCCGACGGTACAGGGCCTGACCCTGACCAGCCGGGGCATCTACTCCAGCTCGCAGTACCTGGACCAGTCCAACACCAAGGAAATCGATTCCTGGGAACGCTTCGACGTCGGCGCCCGCTACGCATTCAAGGTCGACGAGAAGAACGTCACCCTGCGGGCCAACATCGAAAACGTGGCAGACAAGCGCTACTGGAGTTCGGCCGGGGCGTCGGATGACAGTGAGGCCGGATTGACGTTGTCGACCCCGCGCACCTACCTGATTTCCGCAACGGTGGATTTCTAGGCCCAGGTGCCGCTCCAGGGAAGGAGCCGCCTGGGTTCAGATGTCGCGAAACAGATCGTGAGCATCCAGCAGTCGCCAGGCAATTTCGGGGCGTTTTTCCAGCCCACGGCGGATGGCGGCGGGAATCGACTGGCGAATCTTGCGGCACAGGCCGGGCTGGTCCTGGAATTCGATGGCGATGCCGCGCATGGTCCGCACTTCGTTATAGCCAGGCTCGACGCTCAGGCGGATCCCCAGGTTTTCGTACAGGCGTTGCTGCAGGCGCTGGAGTTCGTCGAGGCTCTGGATGTTCTCCAGGCGTTCAAGCAGGCGTTTTTCTTCCTGGCGATTCAAGCAAAGGATGCGCAGGTCGCTGCCAGGCGCTTGCAGCAAGGCATCACGGCCGCAATCGCAGACGCCGGGCGGGCAGGGGGGACGGATCGGAATCGACGCGGTCATGGGCTCCACAAAAATCTGCTGCACAACGAAACAGCGAGCTTATCGCCGGCCCAGGCAATGTGATGCCTGGCGGCATGTGGGTCAAGCCTGTTGGAGGGGCCACTTGTCTGGCGCTGCTGTGGGAGTTTGCTCGTGATAGCGGTGAGTCAGCCTGCACCTTTGTCGGATATGCCGCTGTCATCGCGAGCAAGCTCGCTCCCACAATGGGATCGGAGTACGACCGGAAGAGCCAGGTCGACTATTAGGCCGCCTCGCGAGCAAGCTTTGCTCCCACAGATCTGATGGGTGTACGACCGGGAGAGCCAGGTCGGCTGCAAGGCCGCCTTCGCGAGCAAGCCCGCTCCCACAGGGGTTCCATGTCGGACACACCATGTGTATTCGCTAAAATCCAATGTGGGAGCGAGCTTGCTCGCGATGGCGGCAGGTCAGTCGAAAGCGTTACAACCCCAACTCAGACAACCCCGGATGATCATCCGGCCGGCGGCCTAGCGGCCAGCGGAACTTGCGCTCGCTTTCCTTGATCGGCATGTCGTTGATGCAGGCGTAACGGTTGTACATCAGGCCTTGATCATCGAACTCCCAGTTTTCGTTGCCGTAGGAGCGGAACCAGTTGCCCGAGTCGTCGTGCCATTCGTAGGCATAGCGCACGGCGATGCGGTTATCGGTGAAGGCCCAGAGCTCCTTGATCAGCCGATAATCCAGCTCCTTGGCCCATTTGCGAGTCAGGAACGCCTTGGCTTCCTCGCGGTTATGGGCGAATTCGGCGCGGTTACGCCATTGAGTATCCAGCGTGTAGGCCAGGGATACTTTTTGTGGATCACGAGAGTTCCAGCCGTCTTCGGCCAGGCGAACTTTCTCGATCGCCGATTCACGAGTGAACGGCGGCAACGGCGGACGAACTTCGGAAGAAGCAGACATGGCGGATCTCCAATGAATTGCACAAGGTCCAACAGCTCAGGCGTGTAACAACATCTTCAGCATGTCCTGGGCGTCGTCAGCCGCGCTGTGGTCGCCCATGACCAGCGCCACGGTAATCGCGCCGTCAATCAGAATCAGCAGTTGGCGGGCCAGTGCGTCCGGGTTCTGGACACCTTGTTCGACGCACAGCCGGGTTATGTAATCGAGCAACTTCTGTTTGTGCAGCTTCGCCACCAGGCGGACCGGATCCTGAGGATCGCCGGTTTCGCCACTGGTGTTGATGAAGGCACAGCCGCGGAAACCTTCGCTGTCGAACCAGCCCTTGAGCACGGTGAACAGGTTGAGCAGCCGTGCAGTCGGGGTCGGCGCCTTGTCCACCTCGGTGCTGAACCAGTGCATCCAGCGTTCGTCCCGCCGCCTGAGGGCGGCCACGATCAGGTCGTCCTTGTTGGCGAAGTAGCGATAGACACTTTTCCTGGAGACGCCGGCGGTTTTCACCAGAAGGTCCATGCCGGTGGCGGCGATGCCACTTTTATAGATCAACTTTTCAGCGACATCGAGGATGATGTCTCGTGTTTCATTACCAGTGATTTCGTTCATGAAACAAAAGTAGAATGATCGTTCTCCTTGGTCAAGTCTTTTTTTCTTGAGGACAGGAAGACCCAAACCCATCCATGGTGTAAGCTCATCCGTTCTTCGGAATCGACCTTTTGCGAGCCCTATGCCGTCGCTTTTCAAACGCTCCCTGCTGCCCAAGCTGCGCAGCTTTGCACTGACCGCCGACGCGGTGACCATCCTCGATGGCGCTGCCCAATTCCGCCGTTGCCTGCTGGAGAAAATCGCCCAGGCCACCCAGCGCATCTACATCGTCGCGTTGTACCTGCAACAGGACGAGGCCGGCCAGGAAATCCTCGATGCCTTGCATGCCGCCAAGGCCGCGCGCCCGGAACTGGATGTGGTCGTGGTGGTGGACTGGCTGCGGGCCCAGCGCGGGCTGATCGGCGCCAAGAAGCAGCCGGGCAACTCGGCGTGGTACCAGGAGCAGACTCGCACCCATGCCAGCGAAGTGCCGATCTACGGCGTGCCGGTGCAGACCCGCGAGCTGTTCGGCGTGCTGCACTTGAAAGGCTTCGTGATTGACGACTGTGTGCTCTACAGCGGCGCCAGCCTGAATAACGTCTACCTGCACAAGTTCGACAAGTACCGCTACGACCGCTATCACCTGCTGCAGAACACGGCACTGGCCGATTCGATGCATCACCTGGTGCAGCACGGCCTGGTCACCTCCAGGGCCGTGCACCGCCTGGATCTGCCGAACCTGCCCAGCACCCGCAGTTTGCGCAAGGACATCGGCGATTTGCGCAGTCGCCTCAAGTACGCGACCTATGACACCAGCGTTGGCAGCCTCGACAAGAGCGGCCTGTCGGTAAGCCCGTTGCTGGGGGTGGGCAAGAACAATCCGCTGAGCCGGGTGATCGGCGAACTGATCGCCAGCAGCCGCCAGCAACTGACCATTTGCACACCGTATTTCAACCTGCCCCTGGCGGTGACCCGGGAGCTCAATCGCGCCCTGGCCCGCGGGGTCAAGATCGACATAATCGTCGGCGACAAGACCGCCAACGACTTCTACATTCCGCCAAGCGAGCCGTTCAAGATCATCGCGGCGCTGCCATACCTCTACGAAATCAGCTTGCGGCGCTTCGCCAAACGCCATCAGCGCGCTATCGACAGCGGCCAATTGAACCTGCACCTGTGGCGTGACGGGGACAACACCTATCACCTCAAGGGCATGTGGATCGACGAGCGCTACACCTTGCTGACCGGTAATAACCTCAACCCGCGGGCCTTTCGCCTGGACCTGGAAAACGCGCTGTTGCTGGACGACCCCAAGGGCGAGTTGCTGGCGCCGCGCCAGGCCGAGCTTGAACAGATCTACCGCCACACCCGCCGGATCGAACGTTACCTGGACCTGGAAACCCTGCCGGATTACCCCGACGCCGTGGCCAGGTTCCTGAAGCGGGTCAGCCGGGTGCGGATAGAACGGCTGCTTTACCGGATCCTGTGAACACCCGCGCCATGTCGAAAAAAGACACCATCTCCATCCAGTTGGTGCGAGAGGCGCTGCTGCAGAGCTGCGCCCCCGGAGCGGCTACCGATGAGGTCCTGAACAAGGTAGGCATAGACCCTGCGTTGCTCGACGACACCCAGGCGCGGGTGCCGGCCCATGCCTATGCGCGGCTCTGGCGTTTGCTCGCCCGGCGTCTGGATGACGAGTTTTTTGGCATGGACCCGCGCAAGCTCAAGTCCGGCAGCCTGGCGTTTCTCTGTCAGTGCGCCATGGCCCAGCCCACGCTGGCGAGCGGCTTGACGGCGGGGCTGGGGTTTCTGTCGCTGATGCTCGAACATCTGCCGGCCCAGTGGATGCGCCAGCAAAGCCTGGCGGAGATCGTGCTGCTGGAAGACGATCAGGAACCGCGCCGGGCCTTTACCTATTTCACCTATTGGATGATCGTCCATGGCGTGGCCTGCTGGCTGGCCGGGCGGCGCATTCCCATTCTTTCCGTCGAACTGCGTTGCCCGGCACCGGATTTCTGCGACGACTATCGGGTGATGTTTTCCCAGAACCTGCGTTTTGACCGGCCGCGCACCCGGATGATTCTCGCGGCTGAATGCCTCGACCTGCCGATCAGGCGCAACGCTGATGAGCTCAAGCGCTTCCTGGCCCAGGCCCCGGCCAACATCCTGGTCAAATACCGCAACCCGCAAAGCCTGGCCAGCCGTATCCGGCACGACCTGCGGCAGTTGCCTGCCGAACAGTGGCCGGAAACCGAGGCGCTGGCCCAGCAGTTGTGCGTGTCCGCGTCCACCCTGCGCCGCCGCCTGGCGGAGGAAGGCCAGACTTACCAGGGCCTCAAGGACAGCGTGCGCAAGGATCTGGCAATCACCTGGCTGGCCGAGCCCTCCATCAGTTTCGTCGAAATCGCCTCGCGCCTGGGTTTTGCCGATGCCAGCTCCTTCTACAAGGCGTTTCGCAAATGGTCCGGCTCCAACCCTGGGCATTATCGCAGCCTGATTCTCAACGACCCTGATTGACCCATCGGGTGGCCTCCAATCTTGTGCCTGCCCAAGCCCCCTTGTGGGAGCGAGCTTGCTCGCGATAGCGGTGGCCCAGCCACCTCTTCATTGACTATCAGGCCCTCATCGCGAGCAAGCTCGCTCCCACAGGGGGTCGATCGCGTCATTTACCGCTCATAAAACCGTCATCTATGTTTGATATAAGCCTCTGCAGGTACCGGAAAAGCCAGGCCATCCATCAGAGTAATGTATGCAAGTGACCGTTTTGGGTAGCGATTGTGTCGGTTTGCAAGTCAGGTCCTGTCACGCCGTTGGGAAAGGTCCGCAAGGACGAGACGTATGAAAGTACTCGTCACCGGCGTCGCAGGGTTCATCGGATTTCATACCGCCAAGCGGCTGTGCAGCGATGGCCATCAGGTCATTGGCATCGACAACCTCAACAGCTACTACAGCGTCGAGCTGAAACAGGCACGACTGGCTCAGTTGACCGAATGCCGCGATTTCCGCTTTCAGTTGCTGGATGTGGCAGACAAGCAGGCGCTGTTGGAGTTGTTTGCCGAACATGCCTTCGACCAAGTCGTTCACCTCGCGGCCCAAGCCGGCGTGCGTTATTCCATCGACAACCCGGACGTTTATGCGCAAAGCAACCTGGTAGGTTTCCTCAACATATTGGAAGCCTGCCGCGCCCATCGGCCGGCGCACCTGATCTTCGCCTCAAGCAGCTCGGTGTATGGCTTGAATGACCGCCTGCCATACGCCACGACCGACCCCGTCGATCAGCCCGTATCGTTCTATGCGGCGACCAAGCGCGCCAATGAACTGATGGCCCACGCTTACTCGCATCTCTATGGAATTCCCACCACCGGCCTGCGGTTTTTTACCGTGTATGGGCCTTGGGGACGGCCCGACATGGCGCCGTTCAAATTCACCGATGCCATCCTCAACGGTCGCACCATCGACGTTTACAACGACGGTGCGATGTCTCGCGATTTCACCTATATCGACGACATCGTCGAGGGCCTCGTGCGGCTGATACCGCTGCCGCCGACCGATGAGACGGGCGTGCGCAACAAGGTCTACAACATCGGTTTCGGCTCACCGGTGAAGCTTTTGCAGTTTATCGAGTGCATTGAAGAAGCGCTGGGCATCCGCGCGATAAAGAATTTCTTGCCGTTGCAATCGGGCGACGTGGTCAACACGTGGGCGGACACTCGTGAATTGGAGGAGCGGGTGGGGTTTCGCCCACAGGTCGCAGTGCCGGTCGGTGTGCAGTCGTTTGTCGATTGGTACCGCGACTATTACGCCGTCTAACCCCTCATTTCCCAGCATCTTTTCTGGAGCATCATGCACGAAACCCCTTATGTGTCGGTCCTGATTCCGGCCAAAAACGAGGCAGGCAATCTCATCCCACTTCTCGAAGAAGTGCGCACGGCGTTGGCCAATGAGAACTTTGAGGTCATCGTGGTGGACGATGGGAGCACCGACGCCACCGCCGCTGAGTTAAGAACCTTACAAGGCAGTGGCTACCAGCAATTGCGGGTGCTCAGCCACACCCGTTCCCTCGGCCAGAGCACCTCGATCTACCACGCCGCTGAAGTGGCACGCGGGCATTGGTTGGCAACCCTGGACGGCGACGGTCAGAACGATCCGGCCGATCTGCCGAAAATGCTCGACCTGGTGCGCGGCTCCGAAGGCACCCCCGCGGGCGTCAAGCTGGTGGCAGGGCATCGCGTCAACCGCCGGGACACGGCGAGCAAGCGTTGGGCCTCGCGATTTGCCAACAAACTGCGCGCCAGCCTGCTCAAGGACCAGACGCCCGACACCGGTTGCGGCATCAAGCTGATCGAGCGCGAGGCGTTTCTGCGCCTGCCGTATTTCGATCACATGCACCGTTTTATCCCGGCGCTGATCCGCCGTCACAACGGCCGAATGCTGGTTCAACCGGTCAATCACCGTGAGCGTGGGGCCGGGGTGTCCAACTACGGCAATCTGGACCGGGCGCTGGTGGGCATTGTCGATCTGTTCGGGGTGTGGTGGCTGATCAAGCGCACCCGCCTGGATGTCAACGCACAAGAAACCGAGGTTTGAAATGGGCAGAGAATCGTTGTGGTTGGCCGTTGGCTTCGGTGGTCAATTGGCATTCACCGGGCGTTTTGCCCTGCAATGGCTGTACAGCGAATACAAGAAGCGCAGCATGATTCCCGTTGGCTTCTGGTACCTGAGCATCATCGGTAGCGCGCTGTTGCTGGCCTATGCCATTTACCGCGAAGACCCGGTGTTCATTGTCGGCCAGTCTTTCGGCTTTATCGTTTACCTGCGCAATTTACAGTTGATCGCCAAGCATCATGAGCAGGAAAACCCCGAACTGACCAAGAAGGGCTGAACCGGTGCGGATACGATTATCTTCCTCGCGGCTCGAGCTCCTGGCGTTGGTGGTATTGGCCTTGATCATAGTGGGCGCTGGCCTTGGCTGGCGCCAACCGATGAACGTCGATGAGGAGCGCTTCCTTGGCGTTGCCCTGGAGATGCTGCAGAACGGCTCATGGTTCATTCCCCATCGCGCCGGTGAAATCTACGCCGACAAACCGCCGCTGTTCATGTGGACGGTGGCGCTGTTCGTGCAACTGACCCACCTGCCCAAAGTTGCCCTGTACTTGCCCGCGCTGCTGGCAGGCGCCGTCACCACCGCGTGCCTGTATGACCTGGGCCGACGCTTGTGGGGACGGCGCGTGGGGGTGATCGCGGCGCTCTTGTTTCTCGCGACCTACCAGACCTACAGCATCCTGCGCACCGGGCAGATCGATGGTTTCCTTGCGCTCTGGACCATCCTGGGGATCTATGGCTTGTGCCGGCACGTGTTGCTCGGCCCGGCCTGGCGTTGGTACTACGTGGCCTGTGCGGCGATGGGGTTCGGGATCATCAGCAAAGGCGTGGGTTTTCTGCCGGTGCTGATGCTGATTCCCTACGCCTATGCGCTGCGCAAAGGTTGGAAAGGGGTGGTGGCCATGCCTGGCCAGGCAGGACGCTGGTGGCTGGGGCTGGTCGTAGCATTGGCCGCCATTGCGTTATGGCTGGGGCCCTTGCTGATGATTGTCGCGCAGGGCAGTGCCGACAGCCTGGCGTACGCCCAGGAAATCCTGTTCAAGCAGACCGCTGGGCGTTATGCCAACGCATGGGAACACCGCGAACCTTTCTGGTACTTCTTCGTCCAGGTGATTCCGAAGTACTGGCTGCCGATTGTGTTCATGCTCCCCTGGCTGGTGCCGGCCTGGCGCAGACAATTGCTCAAGCATGACGGTCGGGTGCTGGTGCTGCTCGGTTGGGTACTGCTGGTGTTGGTGTTCTTTAGCCTGAGCAGCGGCAAACGCAAGTTGTATATCTTTCCCGCGTTACCCGCGTTGATTCTGGTGGTGGCGCCGCTTGTGCCGTGGCTGCTACGCCGCTGGTTTGGCGCGCGCCCAAGGGGCAGGGCGGTCTTCAATGTGCTGGTTGCGCTGTGGTTGTGTGCCTGGTTTGTGCGCGGCTTCGTCGAGCCCCACAAGGAAGGCATCAACCCCCACCAGACCTTGATGCGCGATGTCGCCGGAATGACTGCAAATGCCGAGTTGGTGCTCGTGGGTTGGCGTGAGGGCCATTGGCTGTTCGCCCAGCAACCCATCGTGCATTTCGGCTTTTATAACGGCAACTCCCTGGAACAATCCGCCACCTGGCTACGCAGCCACCCGCAGGCCTTCGCCCTGGTGCCCGCTCGGGACCTGGCCCGCTGTTACGACCCGCAAAAAGCTCGCCGGGTCGGCAATACCTCAAGGGCCGAGTGGTTCCTGGTGGGGGTTGATGCGGACAACCAGCGCTGCCAGTCGCCAACGCCGGAGAAGGTGTATTCGTTTGCCTGGCAGCAGCCCTTGTAGCGGCTGAACTGCCGCCATCGCGAGCAAGCTCGCTCCCACATTGGTGCTTGGGTGGTCACAAAATCGAGGTCCATCACAAATCCCCTGTGGGAGCGAGCTTGCTCGCGATGAGTGCCTAAACAACACCACATCCCTAAACCATGGCCAAACCAGTCAAGCAACTTGAAAGCTTTGACCATTGCCGCTACAGCCCTTCGGCGCGAGTATTTGCCTGCTATTCACGGTTCCCCCAACCAATAAAAACCACAGAGGGATGCTGGTCATGCGCGATTATTCGTCCGCCACTTCGCAGTTCGATTACCTGCACACCGTCAACACTGCACTGCACGGCTCGCTCGAGGCGCTCAATGCCTGCGTAGAGTGTTGCGACCGGCATGCGTTGCCAGGGCGCATCGCCTTGTTCTGGGAGGGCCGTGACGGCAGCGATGCGACTTGGACTTACCGTGACCTGCAGGACAACGCCGCGCGGTTCGCCAATTTCCTGCGCGCCCAAGGCATCGGCAAGGGCGACAAAGTGGCCGGTCTGTTGCCGCGCACCGCTGAACTGCTGATCGTGGTGCTCGCCACCTGGCGCATTGGGGCAGTGTATCAACCGTTGTTCACCGCATTCGGGCCCAAGGCCATCGAGCACCGCCTCGGCAGTTCTGGAGCGCGCTTGGTCGTCACCGATGCGGTCAACCGTCCCAAGCTCGACGAAGTCGCCGGTTGTCCCACCATCGTCACGGTCGGCGGCGAAAAGGGCCAGGGCATCGTGCGTGGCGACTACAGTTTCTGGGCCGAGGTGGCGAACCACTCCAGCCAGTGCGAACCGCTGATGCTCACCGGCGAAGACCCGTTCCTGCTGATGTTCACCTCCGGCACCACAGGACCTGCCAAGGCGCTGTCGGTGCCACTCAAGGCCATCGTTGCGTTCCAGAACTACACCCGTGACGCGGTAGACCTGCGTCCCGAAGACGCCTTCTGGAACGTCGCCGACCCGGGCTGGGCCTACGGCATCTATTTTGGCGTGACCGGGCCGCTGGCCATGGGGCATCCGATTACCTTCTACGATGGCCCGTTCACCCTGGAAAGCACCTGCCGGGTCATCAACAAATACGGCATCACCAACCTCACCGGCTCGCCCACGGCCTATCGCCTGTTGATTGCCGGTGGCGAGCAGTTTGCCCGCTCGATCAAGGGCAAGCTGCGCATCGTCAGCAGCGCCGGTGAGCCATTGAACCCGGAGGTGATCCGTTGGTTCGCCGACAACCTGAACGTGGTGATCCACGACCATTACGGCCAGACCGAACTGGGCATGGTGCTGTGCAACCACCATGGGCTGGAACACCCGGTGCACCTGGGCGCGGCCGGCTTTGCTTCGCCAGGCCATCGGATCGTGGTGCTGGATGAAAACCAGCGCGAGCTGGGCGTAGGCCAGCCGGGCATTCTCGCACTGGACCGCAGCCAGTCGCCCATGTGCTGGTTCGCCGGTTACGAAGGCGGGCCGACCAAGGCCTTCGTCGGTGACTACTACTTGAGCGGCGACACCGTGGAGCTGAACCCGGACGGCAGCATCAGTTTCGTAGGCCGCAGCGACGACGTGATTACCACGTCCGGCTACCGGGTCGGTCCGTTCGACGTGGAAAGCGCGCTGATCGAACACGCGGCGGTGGTGGAAGCGGCGGTGATCGGCAAGCCTGATCCGGAACGCACCGAGCTGGTGAAGGCCTTCGTGGTACTCAGCGCGCAGTACCGTGCCTCTGCGGAACTGGCCGAAGAATTGCGCCAGCACGTGCGCAAGCGCCTGGCGGCCCATGCCTATCCCCGTGAAATCGAATTTGTCAGCGACTTGCCGAAAACCCCAAGCGGCAAGTTGCAGCGCTTTATCTTGCGCAACCAGGAAATCGCCAAAGCTCAAGAGGCTGCGGCGCAGAACGTTTCAGCTTGAATCCAAGGAAACCATGATGCAGATCGACAACAAGATTTTTCTCGTCAGCGGCGGTGCTTCCGGCCTCGGCGCGGCCACCGGCGAAATGCTGGTCAAGGCCGGTGCCAAAGTGATGCTGGTGGACCTCAACGCCGACGCCGTGGCCGCCCAGGCGCAAAAACTGGGCTGCCAGAGCGTGGTGGCCGACATCAGTAACGAAGCGGCGGCTGAAGCGGCGGTCAAGGCCACGGTCGATGCGTTCGGTGGTCTCAATGGTCTGGTGAACTGCGCCGGTATCGTGCGCGGCGAGAAGATCCTCGGCAAGAACGGTCCCCACGCGCTGGCCAGCTTCAGCCAGGTGATCAACGTCAATCTGATCGGCAGCTTCAACCTGCTGCGCCTGGCGGCTGCGGCCATTGCCGAAACCGAGGCAGACGCCGACGGCGAGCGCGGGGTGATCATCAATACCGCGTCGGTGGCGGCCTTCGATGGACAGATCGGCCAGGCGGCTTACGCTGCATCCAAAGGCGCCATCGCCAGCCTGACATTGCCGGCCGCCCGCGAGCTGGCGCGTTTTGGCATCCGGGTGATGACCATTGCGCCAGGGATTTTCGAGACCCCGATGATGGCCGGCATGACCCCGGAAGTCCGTGATTCCCTGGCCGCCGGCGTGCCGTTTCCGCCGCGCCTTGGGAAACCTTCCGAGTATGCGGCGCTGGTCAGGCATATCATTGAGAACAGCATGCTCAACGGCGAGGTGATCCGTCTCGACGGTGCCTTGCGTATGGCAGCCAAATAATCAGGAGGATTCATGATGTCCAACGATCCTATTGTCATCGTCAGCGCCGTCCGTACACCCATGGGCGGCTTCCAGGGCGAACTGAAAAGCCTCAGCGCCCCGCAGTTGGGTGCCGCCGCCATCAAGGCCGCCGTGGAGCGTGCCGGCATCGCACCCGACGCGGTTGAAGAAGTGCTGTTCGGTTGCGTGCTCGCCGCCGGCCTGGGCCAGGCACCGGCGCGTCAGGCCGCGCTGGGTGCCGGCCTCGACAAGTCGACCCGCTGCACCACGCTCAACAAGATGTGTGGCTCGGGCATGGAAGCGGCGATCCTCGCCCATGACATGCTCATCGCCGGCAGCGCCGAAGTGGTGGTGGCCGGCGGCATGGAAAGCATGTCCAACGCGCCGTACCTGCTCGATCGGGCCCGCAGCGGTTACCGGATGGGCCATGGCCGGGTGCTCGACCACATGTTCCTCGACGGCCTGGAAGACGCCTACGACAAAGGTCGGCTGATGGGCACCTTCGCCGAAGATTGCGCCGAGGCCAATGGCTTCAGTCGCGAGGCCCAGGATGCCTTCGCCATTGCGTCCACCACCCGCGCCCAGCAGGCGATCAAGGACGGCAGTTTCGATGCCGAGATCGTGCCGTTGCAGGTCATGGTTGGCAAGGAACAAGTGACCGTGCGCCACGACGAGCAGCCACCCAAGGCCCGGATCGACAAGATCGCCTCGCTCAAGCCGGCATTCCGCGAGGGCGGCACGGTGACGGCGGCCAATTCCAGTTCCATTTCCGATGGTGCCGCGGCGCTGGTGCTGATGCGCCAGAGCCAGGCCGTCCAGCGTGGCCTCAAGCCCCTGGCAGTGATTCACGGTCACGCGGCGTTTGCCGATACCCCGAGCCTGTTTCCCACCGCACCGATTGGCGCCATGAAGAAACTGATGCAAAAGACCGGTTGGTCGCTGGATCAAGTCGACCTGTTCGAAGTCAACGAAGCCTTTGCCGTGGTGAGTCTGGTGACCATGGACAAGCTGGAGATTGCCCATGACAAGGTCAACGTCCACGGCGGTGCCTGTGCGCTGGGCCACCCGATTGGCGCGTCTGGCGCACGGATCCTGGTGACCCTGCTGTCGGCGTTGCGCCAGAAGGGGCTCAAGCGCGGCGTCGCGGCCATTTGCATCGGCGGCGGCGAAGCCACGGCCATGGCCGTCGAATGCCTGTATTAAGGAATCACCATGCTCCCGACTGAAGAACAGACCCAAATCCGCGACATGGCTCGGCAATTCGCCGAGGAACGCTTGAAACCGTTCGCCGCCGAATGGGACCGCGAGCACCGTTTTCCCCGGGAAGCCATCGATGAAATGGCCGAACTGGGCTTCTTCGGCATGTTGGTGCCGGAGCAGTGGGGTGGTTGTGACACCGGTTACCTGGCCTACGCGATGACCCTGGAAGAAGTCGCCGCCGGCGACGGCGCATGCTCGACCATCATGAGCGTGCACAACTCGGTGGGTTGCGTGCCGATCCTCAAGTTCGGCAACGATGAGCAGAAGGCGAAATTCCTCACGCCCCTGGCCAGTGGCGCGATGCTTGGCGCCTTCGCCCTGACCGAGCCCCAGGCCGGTTCGGACGCCAGCAGCCTCAAGACGCGGGCGCGGCTGGAGGGTGATCATTACGTGCTCAACGGTTGCAAGCAGTTCATCACGTCCGGGCAGAACGCCGGGGTGGTGATCGTGTTCGCGGTGACCGATCCGAGCGCCGGCAAGCGTGGCATCAGTGCGTTCATCGTGCCGACCGATTCGCCGGGCTACAGCGTGGCCCGGGTCGAAGACAAACTCGGCCAACACGCTTCCGACACCTGCCAGATCCTCTTCGAGGATTTGAAGGTGCCAGTGGGCAATCGCCTGGGGGAGGAGGGCGAGGGCTACAAGATCGCCCTGGCGAACCTGGAAGGCGGACGCGTGGGCATCGCGGCGCAAGCGGTGGGCATGGCCCGCGCGGCGTTCGAGGCGGCCCGGGACTATGCGCGGGAGCGCTCCAGTTTCGGCAAGCCGATCATCGAGCACCAGGCCGTGGCGTTCCGCCTGGCCGACATGGCGACCCAGATCGCCGTGGCCCGGCAAATGGTGCACTACGCCGCCGCCCTGCGAGACAGTGGCCAACCGGCGCTGGTGGAGGCCTCCATGGCCAAGCTGTTCGCCTCGGAAATGGCTGAAAAGGTCTGCTCCATGGCGTTGCAGACCCTGGGCGGCTACGGTTACCTCAACGACTTCCCGCTGGAGCGCATCTACCGCGACGTGCGAGTCTGCCAGATCTACGAAGGTACCAGCGACATTCAGCGCATGGTCATTTCGCGCAATCTTTGAACAGGAGTCCTGCATGAGCTACGAAACGATTTTATTGGAGATCAAGGACCGCGTCGGTCTGATCACCCTCAACCGTCCCCAGGCATTGAACGCCTTGAATGCGCAGATCGTCAGTGAACTGAACCAGGCGCTGGACAGCCTGGAGGCTGATCCGAAGATTGGCTGCATCGTGCTGACCGGCTCGAAAAAAGCCTTTGCCGCCGGTGCCGACATCAAGGAAATGGCCGAGCTGACCTACCCGCAGATCTACCTGGACGACCTGTTCAGCGACAGCGACCGCGTGGCCAACCGTCGCAAGCCGATCATCGCGGCGGTGAACGGTTTTGCCTTGGGCGGGGGGTGTGAGCTGGCGTTGATGTGCGACTTCATCCTGGCCGGCGACAACGCCAAGTTCGGCCAGCCGGAGGTCAACCTCGGCGTGCTGCCAGGCATGGGCGGCACCCAGCGCCTGACCCGCGCGGTGGGCAAGGCCAAGGCCATGGAAATGTGCCTGACCGGGCGCTTCATCGATGCGGTGGAAGCCGAACGCTGCGGCATCGTCGCGCGGATCCTACCGGCCGATGAGCTGCTGGACGAGGCGCTTAAAACTGCAGCGTTGATCGCCTCCAAGTCGGTGCCCATCAGCATGATGGTCAAGGAAAGCGTCAACCGCGCCTTTGAGGTCAGCCTGTCCGAAGGCGTGCGCTTCGAGCGGCGGGTATTCCATGCGGCGTTTGCGACGCAGGATCAGAAGGAAGGCATGGCGGCATTCGTGGCCAAGCGTGCGGCGGAGTTCCAGGACAAGTAACGCGGCGTTCTCACTGACGCCATCGCGAGCAAGCTTGCTCCCACAGTGGATCTGGGCTGTACACAGTATCTGTGTACACCACTGAACCCTGTGGGAGCTGGGCTTGCCCGCGATGGCGGCGGTACATTCAGCCTATAAATGGCTGATACACCGCTATCGCGGGCAAGCCTTGTTCCCACAAGTATTCTGTGTGCAGCGTAGATTCAGTGGGAGCAAAGCTTGCTCGCGATGCTTTTCCTGCCGTTACACCAGGTAGTGCTTCAGCTCCCGGGCAATCACCATCCGCTGTATCTCGCTCGACCCTTCATAAATCTGGGTAATCCGCGCATCGCGGTAGTAGCGCTCTACCGGATAATCCTCGAGATACCCATACCCACCATGAATCTGTATCGCCGAGGAGCAGACTTTCTCGGCCATTTCCGAGGCAAACAGCTTGGCCTGGGAGGCTTCTGACAGGCACGGCTTGCCCGCGCTGCGAAGGCGGGCGGCGTGGAGGATGAGCAGGCGGGTGGCGTTGATGCGGGTGTGCATGTCGGCCAGCAGGTTGGCGATGCTCTGGTGCTCGATGATCGGCTTGTCGAACTGAACCCGATCGCGCGCGTAAGCCAGCGCCGCTTCAAAGGCCGCACGGGCGATGCCCAAGGCTTGTGCGGCGATGCCGATGCGGCCGCCTTCCAGGTTGGACAGGGCGATGGCCAGGCCTTTACCGCGAGCCCCCAACAGATTGGCCTCGGGGATGGTGCAGTTGCTCAAGGTGACCGCGCAGGTGTCCGAGGCGCGGATGCCCATTTTGTGTTCGGTGCGATCAACGATGAAACCCGGCGTATCGGTGGGCACCAGGAACGCCGAAATGCCTTTCTTGCCCAGTTCCGGGTCCGTCACGGCAAACACGATCGCCAGTTTGGCTCGCTTGCCATTGCTGACGAACTGCTTGGCACCGTTGATAACCCACTGGCCATCGCGCAATTCGGCCCGGGTGCGCAGGTTGTGGGCTTCGGAGCCGGCCTGGGGCTCGGTCAGGCAGAAGCAACCAATGGCCTGGCCACTGGCGAGGTCGGCCAACCACGTCTGCTTTTGTTCGTCAGTGCCGAAATTCAGCACCGGCCCGCAACCCACCGAATTGTGAATGCTCATCAGTGCGCCGGTAGCACCGTCGCCTGCGGAGATTTCCTCCACGGCCAGGGCATAGGCGACGTAATCGACGTAGGTACCGCCCCATTCTTCCGGCACCACCATCCCCAACAGGCCCAGCTCACCCATCTTCGCCACCAGGCCGTCGTCAATCCAGCCGGCCTTTTCCCACGCCTGGGCATGGGGAGCGATTTCACCACGGGCGAAGTCCCGGGCCATGTCGCGGATCATCACTTGTTCTTCGGTCAGTTCGAGGTCATGCATGGCTCAGTTCCCGTGGTCGTCGAAGCCGTCGAAGAAGCTCGCCACATGGTCGGCGTCCAGCGCCTCCAGGGTCGGCGGGTTCCAACGCGGGTTCTTGTCTTTGTCGATCAGCAAGGCGCGCACGCCTTCGATCAGGTCACCGCGTTCGAACCATTGCTGATCCAGATGCAGTTCCAGGGCAAAACATTCTTCCAGGCTCAAATGCCGACCGCGCCGCAGCATTTCCAGGGTCACGGCCATGGCCAGGGGAGAGCGGCTGTCCAGCAGGTCGGCGGTCTTTATTGCCCATTCGTGGCTGTTGGCGACGGTGACCTGGCGCAACTGCTCGACCATGCTCGGCACGTCGGGCAGGCCAAAGAAATGGTCGATGGCTGGCCGCAAATCGGCCAGAGGCGGGGCAGGCAGCTGTTGCACACCAAGCTTGGCCAGCAGGCTCTGCAGGTCCTTGAGTGGTGTATCACCCCACTCCAGGCGATCGAGGCGCGCACCGAGCTGTTCAAGCTTGCGACTGTCCAGATACCAGTCGGCCAGCCCGCAATACAAGGCGTCAGACGCACGGATCTGCACGCCGCTGACGCCCAGGTAGATACCCAGTTCGCCAGGAATGCGCGGCAGGAAGTAACTGCCGCCCACGTCCGGGAAATACCCGATGCCGACTTCCGGCATGCCCAGGCGGCTGCGCTCGGTGACCACCCGCAGGTCGGCACCTTGTGCCAGCCCCATGCCGCCGCCCAGCACGAAGCCGTCCATCAAGGCGACGATCGGTTTGCGGTAGTGATGAATCGTCAGGTCGAGGGCGTATTCCTCGACGAAGAAATCTTCGTGCAGGGTGTCGCCCTGCTTGTGGCTGTCGTACAACGAACGGATATCACCGCCGGCGCAAAACGCCTTCTCGCCCGCACCACGCAGCACCACGGCGCGGATCTGTGGGTCGAGGGCCCAGGTATCGAGTTGTTGCTGCAAGCTGCGCACCATGCCCAGGGTGAGGGCATTGAGGCCGGCGGGGCGGTTCAGGGTCAAATGGCCAATGTGATTGCGAACTTCGACCAGCACCTCATAGGCCGCGGTTTCGATGGTTCCCGCGGCGTGTGATGAAACCTGAGCTGTCATCGCTAACTCCCTGCTTTTATTCTTCTTTATGAATTGTGTCGCGCGTACCCATTCAGGATCGTACCAGTGCAAATTTGCATTGCACAACCGGGATACGTGCAGGTCCTTTCTGCATATTTATAGCAGCCACAGGCTCAACCGCGACTAGAGAGAACCTCCGCGATGCTGCGACGCTTGGCATTTCGCTCGCTGACGTGGATCAATTGCTCAAGATCTTCCGGTGTGACGTCAAAGAATGCTTCCATTTCCGCCAGGGCCAGTTTCAGGTCTTCGGCCGTGATCGCCTGGCGGTCGACGGGAGGGTGGTCAGCCGGTATGACGGCCAGCGGTTCGCTGGCACGCCTGGGATAGCGCACCCGCGTCAGGTTGTTGTAGGCCAGCGCAAAGGCCAGCAGCCCGGAGCCGGCCAGCATCGCCGCACCAACGGCTTGCCAGTCCAAGGCAATGATAGACGGGGCCGCCAGCACCAGCGTCGCCGCCAGGGCGCCTGCCGGCGGATGCAGGCAACGCAGCCAGCACATCAACACCAGCGCCATGCCCGCCGCCAGGCAGGCGCTACCCAGCGTGCGGCCCAATACATGGGCCACCAGCAGCGCGACGACCGACGCACACAGATAACCGCCGACAATCGACCAGGGCTGGGCGAGGGCGCCCGATGACACTGCAAACAACAGCACCGCTGAGGCGCCGAGGGGGCCGATGAGGTGTTGCGCCACCTCAAGGCCAAATACCTGCCCGCAAAGCCAGACACTGAACATCGTCCCCAGCGCCATGCCGATGGCGGCGCGGCTCCATTCGGTGGGACGGGTATTGATAGCCGCGGGGAACCAGCGAGAAAGCATTAAGCGAAAATCCAGAAAACGAACAAAAAAAGGGGCTTACGGGAAAGTCCCAGAAAGCCCTTTAAGTGTTCCAACAGTTGGGGGAGGAACGGCGCACAGTGTGCCGTTCACGACCCCTGCTTACAAATTCATATTAATGCTGGTTGAGTGCATTAATTTTGAGGTAACGCCACAGTTCACGCGCTTCTCGAAGCTGGGAACCACGTTTGCTGGGCGATAGGCAGGTTGCGCGACTGCCCGCGACCCATCGGGAAATAGGTGAAACCCTTGTCGGCCATGCGCTCCGGATCGAACAGGTTACGACCGTCAAAAATCACCGGGGCCTTGAGCCGTTGCTGGATCAGGTCGAAGTCCGGCGCCTTGAAGGGCTGCCACTCGGTACAGATGACCAACGCGTCGGCTCCCGGCAACACCGATTCCGGCGTGCCCATCAGCATGAGTCGGGGCTCGTCGGGGTAGAGCAATTGCGTCTGCTGCATCGCCTCCGGGTCGAACGCGCGGACGCTGGCACCCGCGGCCCAAAGCGATTCCAGCAAGGTGCGGCTCGGTGCGTCGCGCATGTCGTCGGTGTTGGGCTTGAAGGCCAGGCCCCACAGGGCGAAGGTCTTGCCGCGCAGGTCGCCCTGGTAGAACGCATTGATCCGCTCGAACAGCTTGTGTTTCTGCCGCCCGTTGATGGCTTCCACCGCTTGCAGCAGGTCGCTGGAGCAATGAGCCTGCTCGGCCGTGTGGATCAGGGCTCGCATGTCCTTGGGAAAGCACGAGCCGCCGTAGCCGCATCCCGGGTAAATGAAGTGATAGCCAATGCGCGAGTCGGCGCCGATGCCCAGGCGCACGGACTCGATGTCGGCCCCCAGGTGCTCGGCCAGTTCGGCGATCTGGTTGATAAAACTGATCTTGGTCGCCAGCATGCCGTTGGCGGCGTATTTGGTCAGCTCGGCGCTGCGCAGGTCCATGAACAGGACCCGGTCGTGGTTGCGGTTGAACGGGGCATACAGGTCGCGCATGGTTTCGCGCACTTCATCGCGTTCGCAGCCGATCACGATGCGATCCGGACGACGGCAATCGGCGACCGCCGAGCCTTCCTTGAGAAATTCGGGGTTGGAGACAATATCGAACTGCAGCAGGCGACTGGCCTTGAGCAGGCATTTGTCGATGTGCGCCCGCAGAACGTCGCCGGTGCCCACCGGCACGGTGGACTTCTCCACCACAATGAGCGGTTGCTCGCGGTAGCGGGCGACGGCCTCGCCGACGGCCAGAACCTGGCTCAGATCGGCACTGCCATCGTCCCGGGAAGGCGTGCCCACTGCGATAAAAAGTACCTGGCCGTGCTGCACGGCGAGCTGTTCGTCGCAGGTGAAATGCAAACGGCCAGCCTCCAGGCCTTCACGCACCAGCGCGGCCAGGCCAGGCTCGTAAATGCTCACTTGGCCTTGGCGCAGGCTGTCGACCTTGCGCTCATCGATGTCCATGCACACCACGTCATGGCCCACTTCGGCCAACACGGCGGCTTGCACCAAGCCTACGTAACCACTTCCGAATACACTGATTTTCATGGCGAACTCCCTGGATCGTTCCGAGCGGGCGACATGCACAACCAGCCATTCGCCGCCGTGCGCTCGGTCCAGAATAAGTCGGGGATGTTGCAGTTCACTTACAGTCCGCCACCGCATTCGTTTTCAGCGGAAGAAAGTAGGCAGCCCATCCGGCTGCCAGCAGCGCCAGGTTCGCGCCATCGCGCAGCAGCAGGCGCCCCGTGGCCCATCCCAGTTGCCGGGTGCTGACGCGGCCGCGGGCAACGTCCAGGCGAGCAAAACCGTGCAGATGCCGCAGGACATCGAAGGTCATCAGCGCCGATGCGGCCAAAAAATAGAAAATCCGCTGCCAATAGGGAACACCCAACGCCTGGAGCAGATCGGTGGTGACGTGCTGATGAGCCACTTCTTCGGCGCAGTGCCAGCGCCACAGGCGTGTTTGCGGGGAGGCGCTGGTAGAAAGCAGCCCGCCGCGCAGGATCAGCCAGGAGAGGGCCTTTGGCAGGCGCACGTCTGTGGTGATCTCACAGGGCGCGCGGCGCGGGCCTTGGGCCGAGATCCGTACGCCATAGTGCTCGGCCTGCGTCAGCCAGAAATCCATCCAGGCAAACAGGCAATACGGGAGCAGATAGACGCAGACGACCAGGCGAGGCACCTCATAGAGACCGAACGCCAGCGCACCGGCAAAAACGACGATCAAGGCGTTGTTCCAGCGCCAGCGCCAGACCGCGTGTGGCGGCAAGTAGCGGCGGGAGATCCTGTTGGTGGAGATCGCCACCCAGAGTTGCTCTGCGGCGCCCAGCAGGCTGATCCAGCGGGTCGGCCAGGTCTGTTCGTACATCAAGCCTTCGGGATCATCGGCCTGACAGGTCTTGCGGTGGTGTTCGAGGTGGAAGTAGCGGTAGCCCACGAAGTTGGCCGCAAAAATGCCCGCCGCGAACACACCCACTGCGTCATTGAGCCGTGTGCCCACGAGGAACTGGCGATGCACGCCTTGATGCTTGATCTCCTGGACACCGATCATCAGGATTGCCTGGAGCACGATCAGTGGCGCGACAGCCAGCCATACGAATGCCTCGTGCGTCGCCAGCCAGGCAATCGCGGTGCTATTCAGGACACACAGCATCATGAATAGGTAGCTGGGAAGATTGCTGCTCGATGAAGGAAAAGCCACTGCGCGCGCAACGTCTACAGCCTGGGAGGTGTTCACAGGCACACGAAGACCAGTTTTTTCATGCGTTGCAACCAGGGCAACGGAACTCTCTTCCAGATGAACGAAAGGCCCGACAGCGGCACTTTGCCTTGGATCAGCACGCCAACATCCAGCGAAGGTTCATGGGGGAAGTAGTTGTCTTTGATGGCGACAATCTTGCGAAAGCCTTTTTTGAAGTAATACCGCAACTGTGGGTCCAACGGCAGCCCTTGGCGTTTACTCAGGATGTAGTGCGCCAGCGTGATACCCGGGTTTTTCGAGCGCCAATCCCTTAGGCCCGGGACAGGGGATCCCAGGTAGATGACCGACCAGCCTTGTTTCAGCGCGTAGGGCCAGAAGAACTCGAAAATCGCATTGGCCGCTTTCGGGTCGACGCTGCTCAGGCTGATGCCAAACAACGCATCCGTTCCGGCCGCTTCGTCACCCTGCTGTTTCCTCGCGCAGTCTGCCCAGGTCGGGCATTGGCGAATATGATCGTGCCGGGTCGGTTTCATGAACAGCGATGCCTGCGCGGTGCCGCTGCGTGTGCAAAACGCACCGACACTCAGGGCAGGGAATGCAGCGATTCGGGAGGCCAGCATGGCGGCATCGGCCCGCTGATCGTCCGTCCATTTCTTTTGCTCGAGCTCAAGCAACGAGGGGATGTCTGCACACGACAGGAACCGAACACAGATCTCACCTTCACGGGATCTGTCGCTGTTCTGCGCGTCATGCCTGTGTTCCCGATGATTCGTCGTTGTAGTCGGCGCGTTGGGCGTTGTTTTTTTCAGGAATGCTTGCATCAGGCAGATGGCTCACCGATCGAGGGACGGGATCAATCGGTGCCCACGGTATGTCACCGGTGTGAATATCTGATGACGAAATGAATGTGCGGCTTAATTCATATCGAGTCGGTACCCGGCCGGTAATTGTGCGACGAATTCGCTGACCACTTCGCGGGTCAGGCTGACGATGTCTTCCACCCGTTCCATTCCCGCGCCGGTCCGCCAACTGGCCACGATGTCCATGACCGATGGCAGCGGCACACCATCCACCAACGTCAATGTGCCTTGGGCCAGTTCGCCGACGACCAGCGCCGCGGGCATGGCGCCAATGCCAAAGCCGTCGCGAACCAGGCGGGTAATGGCCGAGGCCGAGTTCACGCAGTTGATGCGTGGCGAGACGATGTTGGCCGAGTGCAGCAGGTTGAGGATGTCCTGGTGGGGCCGTGAGTTGCGCGAGAACGTCACGATGCGTTCCTGGGACAAGTCCTCCAGCGATGCATAGGACCGGTCATAGGCGGAGCCGGTGCGCACCACCCAGTGCATCGGGTAACGGGTCAGCAGCGCGTTGCGCACGCTGTCCAGGCGCAGGATGTCGGTCTGGAAAATGATGTCCTGGTAGCCTTTTTCCAGTTGCGAGCACAGGTTGCTCGCGGTGTCGGCCGAGAGTTCGATTTCCAGGGCCGGGTAACATTCCATCAGGCGTGTCACCAAGGGGCTGAGCCAGGTGTGGATCACCGTATCCATCGCACCGATGCGAATCCGGCCGCGCACCTGGCGCGGATCCTTGATCACGGCTTTCATGCTTTGCATGGTGTCCATGATGCGCTCGGCGTACTCCAGCACGCGCTGGCCTTCGGAGGTCAGCGATACACCTTTGGAATCGCGCACGAACAGGCGCACGCCCATTTCGTCCTCCAGGGCGGCGATCCGACTGGAAATGGACGCCTGGGTAGTGAACAGCTTTTCCGCGGTGAGGCGAAAGCTCTTCAGGCGGGCGACCCAGACGAAGGTTTCGAGAAACTTGATGTTCATTTGGGGCGATTCCTTGGCGCAGTCATGGGAGCATAGAAACTGTGGCGCGGGGAGTGTCTCCACACCCTGTGGGAGCAAGGCTTGCCCGCGATGAGGTCAATGCGCTCTCCCTGGGACCGAGGCGCCTGCATCGCGGGCAAGCCTTGCTCCCACAGAAAAGTCCCTCGCACAGTGGCTAGGCAAGCTTCATATTCTTCACTGCTCGGCATTAGCCATGTACAGAACTACTTCTTGCAACTCGTCCAGATCCGGCACGTTATCGATAACCGCCTCAGGCCGGCACCATGGGTACTCCAGTCGCGATGCCCAGGCCATGATCATCGGCAGATCGGTCGCCGGCAGGGTCTTCATGTGTTCGATGGTGATGGTCAGTCGCTCGGCCAGGCTCGACGCCGGATCGAACTGCCAGTCATACAGGCCACAACCGACGCGTGCCTCGCCACTGTTCTTGTCGGACATCGCCACCAGCCATTTGCACTGGAACGCCTCGGCGTTGGCCGGTGGCGGGGCGGCCAGGCAGAACGTGTAGACGTTTTCGAAGGTCTGGCCAAAGCGACTGACCAGCACGTCGCCAATGGCGGTACGGCCTTCGACGTGGTCGGGAAACGTGATGGAGCCGGTGCGCACCACCATGTGCAGAATAGCAGTCGGCGTAAAAGCCTGGTCCAGCAGGTGAGGGCGGTTACCGTCCTTGGCGCTGATGTACTGTTGGATCGATCGCTGAGCAGTGTTCATCGTGGGTCCCTTCAAGTTGAAAAACAGTCTCGTCCAAGGTTTACAGATCACTGTTCCATAAGTCCGTCACCAGCATGCAGCCCGGGGCATGGGTGATGCACAACGGTGGACGTGAGGCCTGGACCACCGATTGAGGCGTTACGCCACAGGCCCAGAATACCGGGATCTCGTCCGCTGCCACCGGCACGGCATCGCCGTAATCCGGCGAGTCCAGGGATTGAATGCCGATCAGTGACGGATCGCCGATGTGCACCGGGGCGCCGTGAACGTTGGGCATGCGCCCGGTAATCTGGATCGCCTGGATCGCCGCGGCGGCTTTCATCGGCCGCATGGTCACTACCATTTTGCCAGAGAGACGGGCGGTGGGGCGTGTGTCGATGTTGGTCTGGAACATCGCGACATTGCGCCCCAACTCAATGTGCCGCAAACGGATGCCGGCCTCCAGCAGCGGTTGTTCGAACGAGAACGAGCAACCGAGGGCGAAGGCCACCAGGTCGTCCTGCCACAGGTGTTCGATGTCCAGCGGAGCTTCGCTCAACTCGCCGTGGCGATAGACGCGGTATTGAGGCACCTCGTGGCGGATATCGATGGCGGCGCCCAGGTTGCGCAAGAACGGATCGCCTGGCTCGGTCACATCAAGCACCGGACAGGCCTGGCGGTTGAGGGTGCAGTAGCGCAGGAATTCATTGGCCCAGTCGCCGGGCAGGATCACGATATTGGCTTGCACGCGGCCCTGGCCCAGGCCGCTGGTATGGCCCTGGTACTGGCCGGCGGCGATGTTTTGGCGCAGGGCCAGGGGCGTGCATTGCTGCAGTTGTTCGAAGGACATCATTACGGGGCTCTCCAAGCGTTCGTTCGCTACTTTGAGAACACCGTGGCGATGACGTCCAACAAGGAATATTGCTACCCCGTGACAACTAAAAGTTATTCAAGAGGAGGTTGGCTGTTCAGGCCGGGGGCCGCCACCATGCGTAGCGGCCCGACATCAACGGCGTATTGGCTGACCACCTGGCGACTCATCTGGACGATGTTCTCGATCAGTTCCAGGCCGACACCAGCGCGCCACGAGGCGACGACGTCGAGTTGGGGCAGGGCGGTGCCGGGTTCGAGCTGGATCAATTCGCCGCTGGCCAGGGGCTTGGCCACCAGCGCGGCGGGTAGGGCGCCGATGCCGAATCCGTCACGAATCAGCCGGGTCATGGCCGATACCGAGTTGACGCAACTGACCCGCGGCGCACTCACGCCATGGGCGTACAACAGGTTGAGCACATCCTGATGCGGTCGCGAATGCTTGACGAAGGTGATGATGCGCTCACCGGCCATCTCCACCAGCGACGCATAGGGGCGGGCATAGATCGACTGGCTGGCGGCGATCCAGTGCATGGGATAGTGCCCCAGTTCCAGGTTGCGCACGCTTTCGTGGCGGACCAGATCGGTCTGGAACACGATGTCCAGGTAGCCTTTCTGCAATTGCTCGCAGAGATTGCGCGCGGCATCGGCGGTGATTTCGATTTCCACGGCGGGGAAGGCTTGCATCAGCATCGACATCAACGGGCTGAGCCAGGTGTGGATCACCGTATCCATCACGCCGATGCGCACCAGGCCTTGTTGCGGGCTGCTGGTGTCCAGTGACTGCTTCAACGCCCGCTGCACTTCGAGCATCTGTTCGGCGTAGTCGAGCACCTTGAGGCCTTCGGGTGTCAGCGAAACCCCGCGTGAATCCCGTACGAACAGGCGCAGGCCCAACTCCTCTTCCAGCGAAGCGATCCGGCTGGAGATCGCCGCCTGGGTGCTGAACATCTTCTCGGCGGTGAGGCTGAAACTCTGTAGCCGGGCGACCCAGACAAAGGTTTCGAGGAATTTGAGGTTCATGAAGGCTCTCTGGGGGCGTGTGGTTCTTATGTTGCAATTGTTTTGCAATTGTTACTCCAGATCGGGCCGTTGGGGCATCAAATTTTCTTATGTCCCATCTGTTGTTTTTCCCGTTTGACGCTGTGCCGATTCGCCACCAAGAATCCGCTCCACGACGCAGCCACTGCGTCCGCATCCCCAACGACAACGCCTTCACAAAAAAATAACGAGGCGTGTCCGTCATCTTCGCTTGCTGCCGCAGGAACCTTCCATGGAAAAGACCATGACTGACTGCGTAACCACCGGGACAGGGCGCACGGGCCCGTTCAGTTGGTACGGCCCCCTGTCGAAAAATGAAAAACGTACATTCTGGAGCTGCAAGATCGGCTATGCCCTGGACGGCATGGATACGCAGATGCTGAGTTTCGTCATCCCGACCCTGATCGCGACTTGGGGGATTTCCAAGGGCGACGCCGGCTTGATCGGCACCTGCACGCTGCTGGCCTCGGCGGCCGGCGGTTGGATTGCCGGGATCCTGTCCGACCGCATCGGCCGGGTACGGACCCTGCAATTGACGGTCCTGTGGTTCGCATTCTTCACCTTCCTGTGTGGGCTGGCGCAGAACTACGAGCAATTGCTGGTGGCCCGGACCTTGATGGGCTTTGGCTTCGGCGGTGAATGGACCGCAGGGGCGGTATTGATTGGCGAGGTGATCCGCTCCAAGGACCGTGGCAAAGCAGTGGGCATGGTGCAGGCCGGATGGGCGCTGGGCTGGGGAGTGACGGCGCTGTTGTATGCCGGGCTGTTCAGTTTCCTGCCGCCGGAAGACGCCTGGCGGGCGTTGTTCATGATCGGCCTGGTGCCGGCGTTGTTTGTGCTGGTGATCCGTCGACTGGTCAAGGAGTCGGATACCTTCGAACATGCGGTGCGGGAGCGTCAGGCCAAGCCGGAACTGGGCTCTCGCTGGGCATTCTTCGAGATATTTGCCCCACGGATGCTCAGCACCACGTTGCGCGCCTCGCTGTTGACCACCGGCGCGCTGGGTGGCTACTACGCCATTACCACTTGGTTGCCGACGTACCTGAAAACCGAACGCGGCCTTAGTGTGCTCGGTACTGGCGGCTACCTGGCGATGGTCATCGTCGGTTCCTACATCGGCTACGTGACCAGTGCATTGCTGACCGATGCCATCGGCCGCAAGAAGAACTTCATCCTGTTCGCAGTCGGCTCAATGGCAATCGTCCTGGCCTACACCCAGTTGCCCATCGATAACACCTGGATGCTCTGGCTGGGCTTTCCACTGGGCTTCTTCGCCTCGGGCATCTTCGCCGGCATGGGCGCATTCCTGACCGAGCTGTTTCCCACCCGCATGCGCGGGTCGGGGCAGGGATTCTGCTACAACGCCGGGCGTTCCATCGCGGCGCTGTTCCCTTTGTTCATCGGCGCGTTGAGCAACACCTTGCCCATCGGCACCGGGATCGGCGTATTCGCCGCTGGCGCCTATGGCGTGGTGATCCTGGCGGCGTTGAGCCTGCCGGAAACCCGCGGCAGACAACTCGAGTCCTGACTACCTGTGACGTCCGTGCACAGCGCGGACGCCGCTACACCCCTTAAAACAACAACCATCGGACGCGATTGCAACGCCCCCGAGAGGGTTCGCTCGTGTCCATAAAAAAGGAGCATGCCATGGGGCATTTCACATCCACCTGGTTTTATACCCCCGCCGGTACGTTGCTGGGCCTGAGCCTGATCGGCGTGCCGAACGCCCAGGCCGACTTCATCGCCGACAGCAAAGGCAGCCTGGAGGCCCGCAACTTCTACTTCAACCGTGACTTTCGCCAGGAAGGGGCACGGGACAAGGCCGAAGAATGGGCGCAGGGCTTTCTGCTGCGGATGGAGTCGGGATACACCGCCGGGACCGTGGGTTTCGGCCTCGATGCCTTGGGCATGGCCGGTTTCAAACTGGACTCCGGGGGCGGTACGGCGGGCACCAACCTGCTGCCAGCGGATTTGTCTGGTGGTTCGCAAGACCGCTATGGCGAACTGGGCCTGACCGCCAAAGTCCGTGTGTCCAACAGCACCTTGAAGCTGGGAACGTTGCAGATCAAGGACCCTGCGGTGAGTTCCAACGACACGCGCCTGTTGCCAGGAACCTTCAAGGGCGGCTTGCTGAGCGTGCAGGAAATCGATCGCTTGAAGCTGACCGCCGGGCAACTCACGCAGATCAATTTTGTCGACTCCACCGACTACCAGGACATGACCGCCAACCGCATCGGCGGCAGCAGCGACAAGTTCCAGTTCGCCGGAGCGGACTATCAGTTCCTGCCGAACCTCAGCGCGCAATACCGCTATAGCCTGTTGGAAGACATCTACCAGCAGAACTACCTCGGCTTCGTCCACACCCTGGACCTGGGCGCAGGCCAGTCGTTCAAGAGTGACGTGCGCTATTCGCGCAGCACCGAAGACGGCAGTTTTCGCGAACTCGACAACCAGGCCTTCGGCGCCATGTTCACCTACAGCCTGGCGGGCCATGCGTTGGGCCTGGGCTACCAGCGCATGAGCGGCGACGATCCGTTCCCGTACATCGGACGCAGCGATCCCTACCTGGTCAACTTCGTGCAGATCGGCGACTTCGCCAACATCGACGAGCGTTCCTGGCAAGCGCGCTATGACTACAATTTTGCGGCCATTGGCGTACCCGGGTTGACCTTCATGACCCGCTACATCACCGGCGACAACGTCCAGCGCAGCGCACCGGGCGAAGGCAAGGAATGGGAGCGCAACACGGATATCGCCTATGTGGTACAGGACGGAACGTTGAAGGGCCTGGGCTTGAAATGGCGCAACGCGACGGTGCGCTCGAATTTTGGCAATGACCTGGATGAGAACCGGTTGATTGTCAGCTACACGATGGCGCTTTGGTAAAGAGATCGCCGGTAAAACCGATCCTGTGGCAAGAGAGCTGGCTCCCTCGCCACAGGGTCATCACTCCTTGAATAAAAATAGCATTGCACTCGATCAATGGCGTCGTTGCCTGTATACAGGTGCGCTTCGAAAGGGATTTTCAAGACAACACAAGGGAGCTGTCGCTGTGATTTACCTGATACGCCATGCCACGCCGCTGATCGATTACAAACCCTGCAATGCGCATTCGGCCAAGCTGCTGCTGGATGAATACAATCAGACCTCGTCCATCGATGAGGGTGAAATTGCCGCATTCCTGAGCCAACCGGACTTGTCCCAAGTGCTTTTGGCGACCGAAGCCAACATCATTTCCTCGCCCGTCAACAGAGCCTACGCGACGGCATGCCGGCTATTCGAAGCCACACGTATCCAACAGGATGCTCGACTACGTGAATACGACCTGCGGCTGAGCAGCATTCCCGTCTTGAAAATGGGCGTGAGGCATTGGTTCGCCTTGCACAGGATCCTGTGGTTGCTGGGGATTTCACTGGGAGCCGCCAGCCGGAAAGCCGAACACCAGCGGGCGCTCGGTGTCGCCGATGAGCTTTACAGCAGCTGCGGCGAACCGGGAAAGACCACGATCGTTATCTCCCACGGCATGTTTCTCAGAACTGTCAGGAAAACCCTGCAAAAGCGCGGACTGCAGGCGCGCAGGGTGTATCGCTCGGGGTGTTTTACCGTCGAGTCGCTAACGCCATGACGGGGATTGCTCGGCCACCAGCAGTAACGACTGCGGCATCGGGCTTTGTGGATGCTGCGGTTCCTGCAGGACCACCAATCGGAAACCGGCCATGTCCAGGGCGTTGAGCCAACTGGACAAGGTGCGGAAGTACCACGGCATACGTTGCCATTGGCCTTTGAACCCATCGAAGGTTTCTTCTCGCCAGCCGTCCTGATAATCGCCCGCCGCCACGGTCCATGGATGCAGCGTCTGAACCACCAGCGCGCCGCCTGGGCTGAGCAGGGCATTCATCGCGGCGAGCAATGGGATGATGTCCTGGTGCAACAGGGCGAAATTGGCGCAGATCAGGTCGTAGCCGCTGCCGACGTCCACCTTTGCCTCCACCAGCGCGTCATAGCTTGCCAGATGCACTGGCGAGGAACCCGCCGCCCGCGCCGCATCGACCAGCGTCGCGTCGCCATCCACACCGACCGCTTCGATGCCCCGTTCAGCCAGCGCCCGCAACAGCCAACCTTCGCCGCAACCCAGATCGAGCACGCGCTCGGGCTGGCGGCTCTGTACCGCCAGTAGCATGGCCTGGTCCGTGACCGTCAGCCGGCTTTCGATGGCACCTGTACGGATGGCTTCGATCCAGGATTGGGCATTGTGGTGCCAGCTTTGAAGGAGGGTGGTTTCCGAGGATGACATTGATCCAGCTCCGCAATGGATTGGCTAAGCATAGGCCAATCGCTGGCGCAGGGAAGCCAGTGCTCAAAGCGGGCGGTCAAGAAACAACAGGCGTGCCGCCAGCGCTGCCATGACCCCGGCAAAACCATACGTGCCCAAGCGCCTTGAAATCCCGCCGCTTGCCAGTTTCGCCCTGAGCTGTGCGGCGCAAACACCCAGCAGCGTATGGAAGATGAGTGCAATCAGCGCCAGCAGCGCGCCCAGGAAGATCAACTGCAGGCTCACGCCGCCGACCTTGACGTTGACGAACTGGGGCAGGAACACCATGAAGAACAGCAGCGCCTTGGGATTCAACAGGCTGTTGAGGGCGCCGCGGCAGAAGATTTTCCACAGCGAAGCCGACTGGAGCTGGCTATCCTGAGTCGCTGCTGGCGTTCTCAGTGCTTGCCAGGCAAGCCACAGCAGATAACCAGCCCCGGCCAGGCGCAGGATGTCGAACGCCGGTGCCCAGCTCATCACCAGCGCACCAATGCCCGCGCTGACCATCATCGTCATGAGCACGTCCGAGAAGGAAATGCCAAGGGCGGCGGCAACGCCGGCACGCCAGCCGTGGGCCAGCGCATGGCTGGTGACGAAGGCCATGTTGGGCCCTGGGACGATCAGCAGAAGCACGACAGCAACCACGAACAGGTAGAGATTGGCGGTATCCGGCATGGGGATCACTCCGTGGGATGAGCCACGACAGTAAGCGAATGACGAGGAGGGCGTCAGTTACAGTCCGGGCCAATCTGATAGCAACAGTCGTTTCTCGCGATGCATCACGGTAATCGCTAAACTGCTGGCCCGAATTTCAGCAAGGAAGTGGGTGGATGCGTTCGCTTGTCAGCAGTGTGCTTCTTTCCATGACGCTGGTAGCCCCGGTCATGGCCGAGCCAAGGGCGTTTTCGGTGAATGATCGCAGCGGCCAATACCTGGTCGAAGTGTTGTTCCCGGAACCGCCGGAAGACCCGCATCAACTGGCGCACGCGTTTATCACCATTCGAGACAACGCCACCCACGAAGCCTTGCAGCAGTTGCAGACGCCCGCCGGCAATGTGCCCGTGGACCGCAACGGCAAAGTCGACAACTGGCTACTCGGCCCCCAGAGCCTGTTGTACTTCGACGACTTCAACTTCGATGGCCGCCTGGACTTGGCGATTCGTAACGGCAACGATCCCGACGCGAGCTACAAACCGGCGTTCGACGTCTACCTGCAAGATCCGCAGAAAACTCAGTGGGTCCTCAACCCTGCGCTGACGGGCCTGGCAAAGGAGGACAGCAAAGGCATGTTCGCCGTCAGCCCGCTGGACGGCGTCCTGCTTTCGCAAACCGACCGTGACTGCTGCTGGACTCGCGCCACCCACTGGAAAATGCGCGGCGACGAATTGGTCCTGCTTCACTCGGACACCGAGGAGCAGATCCAGCCGACCGAGCCAGGCGAAAATACCAGCATGCCCAGCGGCTACACGCTACGCACCACCGGCGAATTGAAAGATGGCCAGTGGCGCGAACAATCGAGCCTGGAAGGCCCGGAAAAGGAGGATCCGGTGATTCTTGCCGGAACCCTCGACGCCAAGACCCCGGTAGAACTCTGGTACCAGGCGCAAGGTGTCGTGATCATTGGCGAGGTGCGCTATACCCAGGCGGGCAGTGGCGAACCGATCAAGCTGCTGGGAACCCGGGAAGACGCCGACGACGACCTCATCAGCCTCCACGAATATGCCGATGACGGTCGTCAAACGGGTACCTGGAGGATCTCCCGGGAAAACGTCGAACCCTACAATCACACCGGCACCTGGGTCAGCGGCACTCAGGGCGACGACCGCAAGTTGGCGATCCTGCTGCACGATGAAGAGCGCGAATTGGATGGCGACAAAATCGACGACGTCGACCGTGACCTGCGCAGCGGCCATTACCAGATGCGCCAGGACACCCTGGGGCGCGACGCGGACCTGGACTTGAAGATCCTGCCGGACCGCGACGCCAACGGGAAAGAAGTCACCGAATTCACCGTGACCTTGAAGGGTGGCGTGACCGAGCATCACATCGTACCGATGGAAAGCGACAACCTGATCATCGTGCCCGAGCCGCAAGCTTCCGAGAAAAATGGCCCATATCACATACAGCTTGTGAAGAATTTTGCGGTCATCAATTACAACGCTGCGCCAGATTCCCCGGATATGTTGACGGGGGTTTATTTGAAGCAGCGTTGAGCAGGACATTAATGGGGATGAAGGCTGGCTCAGCCACTGCGTGGCCGATCAGGTCAGGTCATGGCTGGGTGAATTCACGCTGCCTATCAGCGTCAGCTCCACGTGTTCAGGCGCGTAAAGCTCGACTTGGCCCTTGGCAGCATCGAAGCCGGAGCGGGCGGCGTCGCTCGCCGTGCTGAATATCAGGTTGCTGTCGTTGAGCTGTGCGGCAAGGTTGCCGTCGAGCACCAGCTCGAAGCGTTGGCCGTCGGCATTGGCCTCGAAATTTTTCAGGTACGTGCGGGTATCGTCTGCGTTGGTTCCGATCGCCAGGGTGCCGTCGTATCCGTTCCCGATACCCGTAAAGCCCAGGGCACTGAGGTCGATGTGATCCTCACTGGGGTTGAAGTCGAGTATGCGGTCACTGCCGCTGCTGTCAGCGGTGCGAAAACTGTCGGCCACATTGGCGTAGTTGAATACATCGCTTCCCGAGCCGCCGGATAGCAGGTCACGGCCGAGATTGCCCTGTAGCACGTCGTCCCCTGAAAGACCGCGCAGGATTTCGTCAGTACCCAAGCCTTGCAATTCATCATGGCCAGAGGAGCCGGTAAGTCTTGTGTTGCCATCCGCGCTGCCAAACGTGGTGTCCAGGCTGCCATCGGCATTGAGCCGAACGGCCGCATAGTCGCTGCCGCCGTTGGCAAAAGCGCTTCCGCTGAGCAAAATTTTTCCATCGTTCTGCAGGGTGATTTCGTTGGCTGCCGCCGAAACCCCGGGCAAGTCGATGCTGACCAGCCCTTGATTACCGAAACTGGTGTCGGGGCTGCCATCGGCATTGAGCCGCAGTACGGAAAAATCATCGTAAGCTACAGTGCTGGCGACTAATATTTTGCCATCGTCTTGTACAGCCACGTTGCCGTTGTAGCTGGCAAAGTGGGTTAGCGCGACGACGCCATTATCGCCAAAGTGGCTGTCCAGCTCCCCGCTGGCAGTGTATTTGAGCAGGCTGTTGTCAAAACCTGGCGCGCCTTGGACCAACACGCCGCCATCCTTCAGGACGGTGATGCCCTGCATGAATGCAAACGTTCCCTGGGCTTGCAAGGTCAATACACCATCCGTGCCGAAGGACAGGTCCCGCGTGCCGTCGGCAAGCAGCTGCGCCACTTTCAACGTATTGCCCTCGATTGCACCGACCAGCAAGCTGCCGTCGGCGTTGACGTCCACTAGCGGCGCGGCGCCGAACCCGCTGGACAGGCTGGCTTGGGCATTGCTGTTGAACGCGGTATCGGCTTTACCGTCTGGCCCCCATCGCTGGACGATAGGGGTGTCATCGTGGCCTTCGTGAGCCGTCACCACGGCGCCATCGGCCTGGACTTGAAGGCTGTACGCCTTGTCGAGGGGGATTTGCTTGTGAATCACCAGCCGACCAGCGTTGCCGTAGGTCGTATCCAAACTACCATCGGCGTAGAGGTGGGTCAGGGAAAAACCCTTGCCGTCATCCAGGTCATCGCTGTGGTAACTGAAGCCGGCGATCAGTACTGAACCGTCGGGCTGTAAGATCATGTCCTGGACATTATCGGTGTGCCCGGCGATATCGACGATCATGATCCCCGGGGCGCTGTAAGTGCTGGCCATGTCTGCATCCTTCAAAAATATCCTGAAGGAATCACTCTAGCCCGGAACCACTGGTGCGCCAGACCAATGGATAAACGGGTATCTGGCAGCCGACTTGATAGTCAGCAGTAATCCGCAGCCAGTCGGACACGTATGCGATCCCGAGTCCGATATGGCAGCGACTAAAGCTGTGCCGCTGTAAATGCGGCCTCGTTCTGTACTTTATTCCTGACGCAACAGCACCCTGGTTACCCGACGCTCTTCAACCTCCATCACAGTCATGCTCCATCCTTGCCAACTGAGCGTGTCGCCAATGATCGGCAAGCGATCCAGCAGGCTCATTACCAACCCGGCAAGCGTCTGGTAATCCTCCGTCGCTTTTGCCTGGAAGCCGATGTGTTCGCGAACCTGACTGAGATTCAGGGCACCGCTGACGAGGAAACCCTCTTGCTGGGGAACAATGTTCGGGCCTTCGATTTCACTGGCATCCGGCAGTTCACCTGCAATGGATTCCAGGATGTCGGTCATCGTGAGAAGCCCCACGAAGTCACCGAACTCGTTCACCACGAACGCGATGTGGGTCGACTCCTGACGCATTTGTTCCAGTGCATTGAGGATCGTGAAGCTGTCCAGCAGGTTGATGGCTTTGCGCGCCATGGCCTCCAGATTCGGCTGATTGCCGGCGAGTATTTCCTTTAGCAGTTCTTTCTTATGGACAAAGCCAAGCGGCTCATCCACGCGTCCTTCCCGGATCAACGGCAAGCGTGAGTAGGAAGAGTGCATCAGCGCCGTACGGATTTCTTGCGGAGCATCTGCCAGGTCGAGGTGGTCGATTTGCGCACGAGGCGTCATCACACTGCGTATCGGGCGCTCGGCCAATTGCAGCACGCCACTGATCATGACCCGTTCGCGCCGATGGAAAACCTGCTCCGGTTCGTCGCCTTCCAGCATATCGGCGATTTCCTCGCCGATTTCAGCGGCATCCAGCTTTTGGCCGCCCAGCAGGCGCAACACCGCATGGGCGGTACGTTCGCGCATCGGTCGAAGACCTTGCAGGCTTTTCTTGCGACGCGAGCGCGCCAACTGGTTGAACAGTTCGATCAGGATCGAGAAACCAATCGCGGCGTACAAGTAGCCTTTCGGAATGTGGAAACCCAGGCCCTCGGCGGTGAGGCTGAAGCCGATCATCATCAGGAAACCCAGGCACAGCATGATGACAGTAGGGTGGCCGTTGACGAATTTTGTCAGCGGCTTGCTCGCGATCATCATCAAGCCGATGGAGAACATCACCGCGATCATCATGACCGACAGGTGCTCCACCATACCCACGGCCGTAATCACCGCATCCAGGGAAAAGACCGCGTCCAGTACCACAATCTGCGCAACGATAGGCCAGAACATCGCATAGGCGGCATTGCCGGCACGTTGCGCCACGTGGCCCTCGAGTCGCTCATGCAACTCCATGGTTGCCTTGAATAGCAGGAACACACCGCCAAACAGCATGATCAAGTCCCGGCCCGAGAATGTCTTGCCGAAAACTTCGAACAGCGGGTTGGTCAATGTCACCATCCAGGAGATGCTGGCGAGGAGGCCAAGGCGCATCAGCAATGCCAGGGACAGGCCGATGATACGGGCGCGGTCGCGCTGCTCGGGCGGAAGTTTGTCAGCCAGGATGGCGATGAATACGAGGTTATCGATGCCGAGTACCAGCTCCAGCACGATCAAGGTCAGCAGGCCCAGCCATGCCGTGGGGTCAACGATCCATTCCATGGATTATTCGCTCCCTCGGACGATCAATGCGAGGGAAGGGGGCTGCAACGCGCAAGAGCGGACCACAGGGACGCAGGAGAGAAAGCAGTTCTTTGAAAGGCGACTGGGAGGTTCCTGGAGGGTGTGCATACAGACCTGGAAATGATTGGGGAAGAAATCCTACAACGGTTTCTAACATTTCAGACGAGGCGATTTATTACAGGATCTGACAGGGCGGTGATTGATGAGAACGCTGCGTCGACATGTCCCCTTGGAGACATAGGCAGCTTGCGCGGTGCATTCGAAGATGACGGTCGGGAAGTTTGCCCTGAACAAGATTTGGAGGATCACCGCGTGGACAGAACAACAAAAGCGCCGACGGCGGCCGTTAACCCGTCAGGGATCAGCTACCAAAGTGTAGAAAGCGGTTACTTTGAACAACGTCGCCTGCAGCGTCACGCAGGATTCTTCACTCTGCTGATTCTCGGTGTCGGTGCGGTGGTGGCGGGTCAGTATTCCGGTTGGAACCTTGGCTTGGCTCAAGGCTTTGGCGGCATGTTTTTGGCCTTGCTGATCATTGCCGTCATGTACCTGTTTCTTTGCTCCTCAATCGGCGAAATGGCGGCTGCGCTACCACATACCGGCGGCGCCTATTCTTTTGCGCGTACGACAATGGGCCCGTGGGGGGGATTCAGTACAGGCCTTGCGGAGAACATCGAATTCATCCTGGCCCCTGCGGGGAACATGTTTTTCATGGGGGCCTACCTGACTGCAATTTTCGGTACTGGCCCCGAATGGCAACCTGTCTGGTGGGTGGTCGGTTATGCCTGCATGCTGCTGCTTTCGAACCGGGGCTTGGGTGTGTCGATGCGCGCGGTCGTGCTCATTACCATCGCGGCGGTGTCAGTGTTGGTTGTGTTCTTCATTGCGGCTTACCCGCATATGGATTTCACCGGTAATGCCCTGAACCTTGCAGCTGACGCCGCAGGCAAGCCGGTCGAAGTGCAGGGCGGTAACGGACCGTGGCTGCCGTTCGGACTGACCGGCGTCATGCTTGCATTGCCGTTTGCCGTCTACATGTTTCTGGCCATCGAGCAATTGCCGCTGACTGCCGAGGAATCGCATAACCCGACCCGGCATTTGCCGCTGGCATTGGTCTGGGGCACCGTGATTCTTGCGGTATTGGCGTTGGGTGTGTTGTTTTTCAGTGCCTCGATCGGCGGCGGCAGCTTCTTCATGAGCACGTCGTCGGAACCGCTACTCGATGGCTTCCGGGAGATTTTCGGGCACACCGCAAGCAAGCTGTTGTCAGCAGTGGCCGTGCTGGGGCTGGCGGCGTCGTTCCTGGCGGGTAGCTTTGCCGCAGGACGCAATATCTATTCGCTGTCGCGTGCCGGTTACTTGCCAACCGGGCTATCGGTTACACACCCGACCCGCAATACGCCGAATATTGCACTGGCCACCGGGGCGCTGGCTGCACTGGGGATCCTGATGCTCTGCTGGTTTACTTTCGGCAAGGATAACAACGCATTGATGGGCGGAATCCTGGTGAGCATGATTGTGTTCGCCGGGATGATTTCCTACATCTTGCAAAGCGTCGCTTATATTCGCTTGAAGCGCTCCTTCGCTGATTTGCATCGGCCTTATCGCAGCCCTTACGGAATATTCGGAGCTGTCGCGGTGATCATCATTGCAACCGCGACACTGATTTATCAGTTCCTCGATCCTCTCTATAAATGGGCGGCCCTCGCTGCTGCCTGCTGGTACCTGATCGGGATTGCTTACTTTGCTTTCTATCGTCGTCATCGCCTGGTGTTGTCACCTGAAGAAGCATTCGCCGTGAGTGGCGGTCGTGAAGGAAATCCGCAAAATGACTAATGTTGAACGATCCAAAGGCAAGGGCCGTCTGGCCGGAAAAGTGGCCATTATCACCGGTGGCGCCGGCGGTTGCGGCGCTGCCGCAAGTCGGTTGTTCGCCGCTGAAGGGGCCAAGGTGATCATTATCGATTTGAATGGCGATGCCGCCGTCAACCTGGCGTCGCAGATCATTGCCGACGGCGGCCAAGCACTGGGATTGGGCGCCGATGTCTCGCAAGCCGTTCAGGTTCGTGAGGCTATCGCCCGAGGGCTGGCAGAATTTGGCCCGGCGGACGTGCTTTTCAACCACGCCGGCACCTTGATCGTGAAGCCTTTTCTGGACGTGCAGGAGCATGAGTGGGACTGGCTTATGGCCGTGAACGTCAAGAGCATGTACCTGGTCACTCAGGCGGTGCTTCCACAAATGCTTGCCAAGGGCTCGGGCAGTATCGTGTGCACTTCGTCGATCTCCGCGCAGTATGCGACCCCAGGCGAGGTCGTATACAACGCCAGCAAGGGCGCATGCCAAATGTTTGCGCGGGCCATTGCCGTCGAGTTTCGTGATCGTGGTATCCGCTGCAACGCAGTCGCCCCGGGTTTTATCCGTACCCCGCACGGCGAGCGGGAAATGCGCGACTTGCAACTGATGGGGGTGGATGCCAGTGAAGCGGCAATCAAGTCGCAGCAGGGGCGGCTTTGCGAGCCGGAGGAGGTCGCACGGGCCGCGTTGTTTTTAGCCAGCGACGATGCTTCATTTGTCAGTGGCACGCAGCTGTTTGTGGACAACGGTTTTTCAGCGGTCTAAATCAATCGTGGCAAGAAATATGCTTGCTCTTTATCGCTGGGTTAAGGGTGCGCTCACTAGTAGGGCGCACTGGATAAAGACAAGGGGATGGCATGGCAATTTCAGTTCCGAATGGCAGACGTGGCATGGATGCCGCGCCCGCCCTTGATGCATGGCACTGCGCGACGCCCGGCCTGGTCGCATTGCTGCAGTGTGATGGCTTTGCCCGACAGTTGGATGAGGCTTTATGGGCCGTTGCGAGTTTCGACCAAAGCTGCGTGCTGTTTTACCCAACGGACGGCTCACCGGTGTTACTGCACAACAACCTGCAAGGTATCTGCGAACCGGGGGCGATGCATAGCTATCTTAACGGTACGTATTTGCTGGACCCGGTTTATACCGCCTGCGCTCACGGCAAGGCGACCGGACTCTATCGCATGAGCGAATTGGCCCCTGATGCTTTCTTCGAGGGTGATTACTTCAATTCCCCCGATGTGCATCCCTGTATTTCCATGCAGTCGGGCACATTGGCCGAAGAAATTGTCTTCATCTCTGCATTGCCGGGCATTGGTCACCTTGCTTATTCACTGATGCGACAGAACGCTTCTCCGACGTTTTCCGCCTTGCAGTTCGAAGGTTTACAGGGTTGCGGTGCGATGGTTGATGTATTGTTGCAACGCCACTATCAAGGCGTTTGCGCTCATCACGACGACAGTGCATCAGCCTTGAAAGAGCATTTGAACAACGCTTTTTCGCGATTCGCCGCTGATCAGCTAACCCCCCGTGAACAATTGATCGTCAGCATGATCCTGCGTGGACACTCCAGCCTTTCGATTTCACTGCACCTTGGTATCGCGGAGGGCACGGTAAAAAATCACCGCAAGCACCTGTATTTCAAGCTCGGCATTTCCAGCCAATCCGAGCTGTTTCATCTGTTCGTGAATTTTGTCCTTAGTCATACCTCAAATGTCCCGTTTGCCAGTGCTGTTAACGCGCTAGTGTTTCAGGAAGCTTTTGCCAATTAACGAAGTTCAGTGTCATTACCCGATGCTGTGCCGATGTTTCGTCGAGTATTCGATGCACCATCTACTGGACCTGAAGCGAGTCAAGAACGCGCAGGGCAGGGCGGTGGGCGGGTTTACGATGACTCGGCAGATGAACAGGGATGGACATTATCGATGGGTAACTCAGTCTTGCGGATATGGTGTGCAGTCAGTGTGCTGTGCATGGCCTCATTCACGATGGTCACTTCCGAGTTCGCGCCCATTGGTTTGTTATCGCAGATATCGACAGACCTGAATCAAACCCCGTCTACCGTCGGGCTAACGGTAACGTTATATGCCTGGATCGGGGCTGCCAGCGGCTTGTTATCCAACGGGTTGAACCGCTGGATCCCCCGCAGGACATTGCTGATCGCATTGATGTTAATACTGGCCGTATCAAACGGGCTGGCGGCGTTATCCCCTGAATTTTCGACGCTGCTCGGTGCGCGCGCCGTCGGCGCATTGGCCCATGGTGTGTTCTGGGCAATCGCGGCAGCCACTGCCGCGCATATCGTGCCGTCGCAACGCATGGGGTTGGCCACCTCGATTGTCTTGGGCGGTATCACGATCGCCACTGTCATGGGCGTTCCGCTGATCAATCTGGTGGGGCAATACGATGGTTGGCGTACGGCGTTCGTATGCCTGGCCTTGATGTGTGTCGTCAGCGCCGGTGCGATAGCACTGGTGCTTCCTTCCATGCAGATTCATTCCCTGGCCAAGGGGGGCGGGTTTGCGGCGGTGCTGCGGCGCAAGGATCTGTTGATCACGTACGTCATCACCGGATTGACAGCGGCTGCGCATTTTGGCGCCTATACCTTCGTCGAGCCGTTTATTGGCCAGGTACCTGGTATCACGCCGTACTTGATTGCCACCTTGCTGTTTGCTTTCGGAGCCGCAGGTTTTCTGGGCAACTTGCTCAGCGCTTTCTTTATCGATCGCTACTTGATGGTCTTCATTCTGGTGGCGTTGGTCGCGATGGCATTGGCCCTGGTGACCTTGGGTGTCTACGGCCCATTATTGGGCATTGCGCCGGTGGTTATGTTGTTGGTGGTCTGGGGCGTCGCGATTTCCGCCTTGTTTACCGGCCTGCAGACCTGGGTCTTGCGAATTGCCGGCGATCACACGGTACCGGCCACTGCGGTCCATACAGCCGTGCTGAATAGCGCGATCGGGCTGGGTGTGATTATCGGTGGAGAAACGCTGAATGTGGCTGGCTTCAAGGGGGCGATGCTATCGGCCAGCGTGGTGATTGTCCCGGCTATTGTCCTGATGATTGCCGCAGGAGCACGCGCTCGAAAAGAACCCGTTTTTTCATGAAAAGAGGGGAGAAGGGATTCGTTTCCCTTCAAACTCAAGCGCGTTGTGCTCCCGCCCAATCACTGCAGGACGTCTGCTGAAAATAGTCATTGTATTGCTTCGAAATCGAATGTTATTGTTGTAACACGGTAAAAAATAATGACAGTGCAATAACATTTCGCGTTCGGGAGCTCTGAAAATCCATGGAAAAGAACAGCTTCCTGCAGTTGCTGGAGCGAGAGTTCTCCAACCTGACCCCGACGGGCAAGCGGATCGCCAGTTATCTGTTGGGTAACCCAGAACAGCTTCCATTCGAGTCGGCCGATAGCATCGCGCAGCAGACCTCCACCACGGGGATTTCCGTAGGGCGCTTTTTTCGATCCCTTGGCTACCAGAACATCGATGAAGTCAAACAGAGCCTGCGCGTTGAAACGCCGGCGTCGTGGCTTATCACCGATCGCATCGGCGCCTTTCGTGCCGAAAGCAATCAGCAAGATGCTCTTGATCGTTCCCTGAGTCGCGAGATCGAGGCCATTCGGTATGTCTACGGTCTGGCGCGCAGCGACGCCTTCGCCGATATCGTGCAACGCATCTACGAAGCCGATGCAGTGTTCATTCTCGGCATTCAGTCCACTCGAGGGATTCTCACAGCGTTCCATAGCCACCTTGAGTACATCCGGCCCAAGGTCTACTACGTCGATGGTCTGTCCGGCATTTACGCTGAAACCCTGAATTCCGGCTTTGCCAATCCCTACGCAATCATTGCGGATTTCCGTGCTTATTCCAGCGTGACTCAGACTTTCTGCGACGCGGCCATAGACAACAACCTCCCATTGGCCCTGATCACCGACCTGCAATGCCCCTGGGCCAGAGACTACCCACTTGACCTCTTGCAACTGAAAACCGATGTCGGGCAGTTCTGGGATTCACCTGCGCCATTGGCCTGCCTGTTGAATCTCATCGTGTCGGCCGTCGCTGAGAAATACGGGGATCGACTCGATGAGCGCTTGGCCAAGAACCGTCAATTGCAAAAAGCTTTCGGTCAGTTCGAAGGCTGATCTTCATCGTCCCACTGAATCCCAACTGGAGTATTGGCGTGAACAACAGCCCCCTTGTAGAGATCGATGCCCAGCGCTACCAGGTGCAAATCGATTTGATCTACGCCGGTGCAGATAACCTGGCAGGAAGAGTGATTTATCCAAATGCGCGCTGCCTGTTACATCGCCAGGCTGCCGACTGTCTGTACAAAGCCAGTCAGCTCGCGCGTCAGGCCGGGTTTACCCTTCGCATCTATGACGCCTATCGGCCGCCTTATGCCCAGTACCTGTTGTGGGACGCGCTGCCAAACAACGACTACGTGCGTGACCCACATTTGGGCTCCCATCACAGCCGTGGCGTGGCGGTGGACCTGACGCTGGTCGGTACTGATGGCGAGCCGCTGAATATGGGGACTGAATTCGACGCAATGGAAGAGAAATCCCACCAGTTCTATCCCGACTTGCCAGTAGACGTGCAGCGCAATCGACTGCTGCTGGTGGGAATCATGCTCGCCGCCGGCTTCCAGGCGATTGCCACCGAGTGGTGGCATTACGAACTTCCGGATGCCGACGATTACCCCTTGCTGGAAGACGTTTAAACCACGGATCTACCAACAGATAGCACCGCGCAGCCCACGCTCAGTGCGGCTGATAACAATAACAAGACAGCGTTACTTACGTTTCACCTGCAACTGCCCGGTTATAGCTTTTATAAAAAACCTGACGTACTTCCCTCTATCGAATGATCAAGGAAACCGGCATGAACCCAATGAACACCGTGACCAGCAAACCCTTTCCCGGCGCCGGCAAGCTATTGCTGAGCATTTTGTGCAGTGCATTGAGCCTCGGTGCCTGGCAGGCTGCGACAGCGGCTGTACCACAAGACACCCTGGTCATCGGCAAACCCGCTGATCCCCAGACCCTCGACCCGGCCGTGACCTTCGATAACAACGACTGGACCATTACCTATCCGTCGTACCAGCGCCTGGTCGGCTACAAGGTCGAAGGCGACAAAAGCAGCACCGAAGTTCAGGGTGACCTGGCCGAGAGTTGGACCGTTTCTCCGGACAATCTGGTCTGGGAATTCAAAATCAAACCTGGCAACAAATTTGACGACGGTGCCCCTGTAGATGCCGCCGCGGTGAAGTTCTCCTTTGATCGCTTGATGACTCTCAAGCAGGGACCTTCCGGTGCATTCCCGGAGGACATGGTGGTCACGGTTGTCGACCCGCAGACCATCCGGTTCACCCTGAAGACGCCTTTCTCGCCGTTCCTGTTTACCCTGGCCCACAACGGTGCATCGATCATCAACCCCGCTGTGGTCAATAAAAGCGCGGACGTCAATGCCTGGCTGTCGAGCCACACCGCAGGCTCCGGTCCCTTCCGCTTGAGCAACTGGCAAAAAGGCCAGTCGTTGACCATGGAGCCGAACACCTACTTCGCCGGCCCCAAGCCTGCGCTGAAAACCGTGGTCATCAAGATCATCGGTGAGCCCTCCGTGCGTCGCCTGCAATTGGAGCGGGGTGACCTGGACATCATCGAAGACATGCCCGAAGACCAGCTCGGCGTTCTTGCCAGCAAGCCCGGCGTGGTGGTGAAGGAGTTCCCGTCGCTACGGGTCACCTATCTCTACCTGAACAACAAAAAGGGCCCACTGACCAGCGTCGATGCTCGTCGTGCGATCACCGAAGCGGTGGACTACAACGGCATCGTCAAAGGCATTCTCAGGGACAAGGCCAAGCTCCTGAACGGGCCAATCCCGGACGGCATGTGGGCGTATGACAGCTCGCTGCCGCCAATGAAGCAGGACATGGCCGCCGCCAAGGAGAGCCTGGCCAAAACGTCGCAGAAAATCACCAACCTCAGCTACATGTATTCGGACAAGGATCCTAACTGGGAACCGATCGGCCTGACCCTGCAAGCGGCATTGGCGCCACTGGGCATCAACCTCAAGCTGGAAAAGCTCGCCAACGCCACGCTGCGTGAGCGCGTCGGCCAGGCCGACTACGACATCGCCGTTGGTGCCTGGAGCCCGGACTTTGCCGACCCGTACATGTTCATGAACTTCTGGTTCGACTCCAAGATGCAGGGCCTGCAGGGCAACCGCTCGTTCTATAGCAACCCGCAAGTCGACAAGTTGATTCGAGAGGCGGCCGCTAATAGCGACACCGCGAAGCGCGTCGAGCTGTACCAGACCGCGCAAAAAATGGTGCTCAAGGACAGCGTCTACGCCTACCTCTACCAGAAGAGCTACACCTTGCCGATGCGTGATTCGGTCAAGGGTTACGTGTTCAACCCCATGCTCGAACAGGTGTTCAACTTGGGCAGTATGAGCAAGTAAACCGGCTCCCTCGCGCTGGCCATTCGTGGCTGGCGCGGTTTCTGATTTTCGTCGTGGGTGCTACTGAGGTGCCAAAATGGCCTTCCTGACTTTGTTGCGCAAGCGCCTGCTCGGCCTGTTGCTGGTCGTGTTCGGCGTTTCGCTGATTACCTTTGCAATTTCGCACCTGATCCCCGGGGATCCTGCCCGATTGATCGCTGGCGACCGTGCCAGTGATGCGTTGGTGGCAGGCATACGTCATCAACTGGGATTGGATCTGCCGCTGTATCAACAATACGGTCGTTACCTGATGGACCTGGTGCAGGGAGACCTGGGAACCTCGATACGCACCAGCCGTCCCGTGCTGGAAGACTTGCAGACGTTCTTCCCGGCAACACTGGAGTTGGCGCTGGTAGCGCTGGTGCTTGCGATCCTGGCCGGCGTGCCGCTTGGCGTGCTATCAGCGGTTTACCACAATCGGGCGATTGACCAGATCGCCCGCACGCTTGCAGTCACCGGGATTTCAACACCGGCCTTTTGGCTCGGCCTGGGCGCAATCGTTCTGTTCTACGGTCATCTGGGTTGGTTGCCGGGAGGAGGGCGGCTGTCCGAAGGGCTTGCTCCGCCGCCGACAATCAGCGGTTTTTATCTGCTCGACTCGCTGCTCGCCGGTGAGGGCGCGCTGTTTCTCGATGCCGTCGAGCATCTGATTCTGCCGGCGGCGACCCTGGGGTTCGTGACCCTGGGTGTCGTCGCACGGCAGATTCGTTCAGCCATGCTTGATCAACTCGGCGAAGACTATATCCGCACCGCCCGCGCCTACGGCCTGTCCCGTTGGACTGTGATCCTGCGCCATGCACTGCCTAACGCGCTCATCCCTTCGGTGACAGTCTTGGGATTGACCCTCGGAGATTTGCTGTATGGCGCGGTGCTGACCGAAACGGTCTTCGCCTGGCCCGGCATGGGCGCCTATGTGGTCAAGTCGATCCAGTCGCTGGACTTCCCGGCGGTGATGGGCTTCGCCATTCTGGTTTCGTTCATCTATGTGCTCCTGAACATGGCCATCGATATTGTGTACCGCGTGATCGACCCACGCATCGGCGAGGTAAGTTGAAATGTCCGCTACCCTGATGGCTACGCGCCGCCCGCGCTGGAACGAAAAATTCGCCTATCTGACCTACCGCATCCGCCGCAGTCCGCTGACCATGGCGGGCCTGGCGATCACCTGTATCGTCTTGCTGTGCATGATCTTCGCCCCTTGGCTGGCCAGTCACGATCCCAACGCGCTGAACTTGGCCGAACGCCTGGCGCCGCCATCCAGCAGCCATTGGTTCGGCACCGACGAAGTCGGTCGCGACCTGTTCAGCCGCGTGCTGTTCGGTAGTCAGCAGTCGGTGGGTGTCGGTCTGTTCGTGGCTTTTGCATCCTGTTTTATCGGCGGGTTGCTGGGGTGCTTTTCCGGGGTCATCGGTGGTCGTTTCGACGCATTGATCATGCGCCTGATGGACATCATGCTGTCGGTGCCATCGCTGGTGCTGATCATGGCCTTGGCGGCTGCATTGGGCGCGAGCCTGTTCAACGCGATGCTGGCGATTACGCTGGTACGAATTCCTTCCTATGTCCGGCTAGCCCGCGGCCAAGCCTTGAGCATCCGCGAGATGGGTTATGTCAAGGCCGCCCAAACCTTCGGGGCAGGGCGCTGGCACCTGGTGCACTGGCACGTGGCGCGCAACGCAATGCCGCCATTGCTGGTGCAGTTGAGCCTGGATATCGGCAGCGCGATCCTCATGGCCTCGGCCTTGGGCTTTATCGGCCTGGGAGCGCAGCAGCCTACGGCCGAGTGGGGCGCGATGGTCGCCACCGGGCGCAACTACATCCTCGATAACTGGTGGTACTCGACCTTTCCCGGCCTGGCGATTCTGATCACGGCCACCGGGTTCAACTTGCTGGGCGATGGCGTACGCGATCTGCTCGATCCACGGCAACAGGGGAAGTGACCATGCAGACGTCGAGTCCAGTATTGTCCATCGACAACCTGAGCCTGGAATTCCCGGCTTACAAAAACAACGTCAAAGCCCTGAACGGCGTGTCGCTGCACGTCAATCCCGGGGAAATCGTCGGCGTCGTCGGCGAGTCCGGATCGGGCAAGTCGGTCACGGCCATGCTCAGCATGCGATTGTTGCCCGAGCGCAGCTATCGCATCACCGCCGGCAGCCTGAGCATGCTCGGTCGCGACATGCTGGCAGCGCCTGAAAAAGAGTTACTGACGATTCGCGGGCGCGACGCCGCGATGATTTTCCAGGAACCGATGACCGCCTTGAACCCGACCCGGCGCATCGGCAGGCAAATGCTTGATGTGATCATTCATCACCAGAAAATCAGCGCCGCCCAGGCCCGTCTCAAGGCGATCGCACTATTGCGCGACATGCACATAGCCAGTCCGGAACAGGTATTGGAGAGCTATCCTTTCGAACTGTCTGGCGGCATGCGCCAGCGGGTGATGATCGCGCTGGCGTTCTCCTGCGAGCCCCAATTGCTGATCGCCGACGAGCCGACAACGGCCCTCGACGTGACCGTGCAACGCCAGGTGTTGTTGCTGTTGCGAGAAAAAGCCAGGCAGCGGGGCACGGCCATCTTGCTCATCACCCATGACATGGCGTTGGTTTCGCAGTTCTGCGACCGGGTCTACGTCATGTACACAGGGGCAGTGGTCGAGGAGGGCCGCACGGCGGATGTCATGGGCAATCCGCAACATCCCTATACGCAAGGTCTGCTCAGTGGTCTGCCGGAAATGGTCGAGCCGGGCCAGCCGCTGCTGACCATTCCCGGTCAAGTGCCGAACCTGGCCTCTTTGCCCGTGGGCTGTACTTTTCAGGAGCGGTGTACGTACGCCATGCCGGTGTGTAGCAAGCGCCCGAATCTCAACACCATCAACGGTAATGACCAACGTAAAAGCGCGTGCTGGTTACCGGTCAAGGAGCTTTCGTGATGAACAGTGCCGTCCTTCAACCCATCACCCAGATGGCGTCCACGATTCTTCAACTTGACGATGTTCACGTTCGTTTCCCCGTGAGCAATGACTGGTTGGGGCGACCGCGAGGATATGCCCACGCGTTGAACGGTATTGATCTTCAGGTGCGGGCAGGCGAGACCCTGGGTATTGTCGGCGAGTCAGGTTGCGGCAAGAGCACCTTGGCCCAACTGTTGATGGGCCTGGTGCCGCCCAGCAGCGGGGAGATGAACTGGGCCAATCGCAGCGGTGAAGGCCGCAGCAACGTTCAGATTGTTTTCCAGGATCCACAGTCGTCCCTTGATCCGCGCCTGCCTATCTGGAAAATCATCACCGAGCCGTTATACGCCCGAGGCCATGTCAGCCACGCGCAGATGCGCGATGTGGCCGCCAGGGTCGCGGCCCAAGTCGGCATCCGTCCGGAGTACCTGGACCGCTTCGCGCACCAGTTTTCCGGGGGGCAGCGTCAGCGCATTGCCATCGCCCGAGCCCTTTCGTCAGACCCGGATATCATTGTCCTGGACGAGCCCACGTCGGCACTGGACATCTCGGTTCAGGCGCAGATTCTCAACCTGCTGGCCGAGCTGCAAAGTGCCCGCAATCTGACTTACATCCTGATTTCCCACAACGTATCAGTGGTGCGTCATATGGCTAACCGGGTAGCGGTGATGTACTTGGGGCAAATCGTTGAACTGGGCAGCGCGGCTCAAGTACTCGATCAGCCACGTCACCCCTATACCCGTTTGTTGCTCGAGGCGGTACCACGACTGGGCGTGCCACTGCACGACGAGCAAGTCGCGGCGCCTACCGAATTACCAGGGAACCGCCGACTACCGAGCGGCTGCTTCTTCCGCGAACGGTGCAATCTATGCACCGTTGGCTGCGAGAAGCCTCAGGTATTGCTGGGGGATGAGCAGCAGTGTGTGCGATGTCATTTACAGGATTGAGTCACTGACTTCGCCAATCCTCACAACCAAGCCCACAACGCTGGCGTCGCGCCTGAAGAAGCTAGGCATCGTGGCAGTCGTTTGAGAATGGCTGCACAGGGTAACCAGGCAGAATCTGAAATATGTTGTTACGTGTAATGTATATTATGTTAAATGATGTGTTATGTGAGATATGTTCATGAGGCGCCTAAGTCCCTGATTCGACATACCTGCTTCTGAAGCCTTCTCTTTCAACGGATCATGTTCATGGTGAGACATTGAATGAGGCGGCTGTCGATGAAGCTGATTCAGTGCCGTTACTCATCTTGTCATGCTCGTGCAGACCGGAGATGCGGTGCCGTTGCCCATGCTTGTCCCTTTCATCTACGTTCAACTCAAGCTAAGGTTCCGCGCGGAGCGATCCAGGCTTTCTATAGCTACGCCAAAAGCCGTGACCTCAATATGGCCTGCCACCTCGAATCGATCCTGGCTTTACTGGACGGTTACGCCATATGGCTCCAAGCGGCCGTTAAGCCGACAACTTGGTTGCCCGAATCGGCACAAGCTTCGAAAATTTCGCCTGATCATTGCGAAGTTAGCAGATCGCTAGCCCCCATTCGTTTGCCATGTGCTCAATACCTGCAACATTAGATCTGCTAATCCTGCATCATAAAAATTAACTTTGCTTATCGGTAAAATCGCGGAGACTGGGGACGTCAACAATCAATAGAGATTTATGAAATGTCGGGTGAAAAATCAATAGCAAAGCTACTCCATGGCATGAGCCCTTCGCTGAATGAGGGTAACTATGTCTTCTGCACTATCAAAAACAACAACATCCTTGAGGGGCAGGAAGTGCTGGGGAGCTTTCGGGAGAAGGAAGGCCTAACGGTAATCCTCGAGCAATCCGCAGCTCTGGAGCTTGGTCTTGAATTCGAATATGTCGCCGCCTGGATTACCTTGACCATCCACTCGGCGCTGGATGCCGTTGGCTTGACGGCTGCCTTTGCAACCGCTCTGGGCAATGCAGGCATCAGCTGTAATGTCATCGCGGCTTACTACCACGACCACATTTTTGTAGGTAAAGATGATGCGCAGAAAGCAATGGATGTTCTGCAGGAACTCGCGCGATCTGGATCTGGTGACTAGGAAGCACCTCGAAGCATTCGCGGAGCGCTATTGAAAATGCTTGGCGCAAAGGCAAAAGCCACTCTCAACGACCATTGTTGTGCCTCGTCGGAGTTACCCTCCTCCCCGTCTATGCTGAGCATCCTTTGATGCAAACGGCTTAAAGCCGCGTGCTTAATAGAGAGCGAGATCGTTAACTCCATTCACTCCTTGCAAGATTTGGGTATCGCAATCCGGCTACTGGTCTTGACCTCGCGCAACGCCAGGCTCGACTGAATGGATGCAATACCCACCTGGCGCCTGAGCACCTGCTCGATAAAGTCACTGTAGCTATCAAGATCTTCTGCCAGCACTTGCAGCACGTAATCGGCATCCCCGGTGATCTTGTGACAGGACAACACTTCAGGCAATTGCGCAATCACCGCCTCGAAGGCGTCGGGAGCGTGATCGGCGTGAGTGGAAAAACGGATGTGCACGAACGCCATGATATCCAACCCCAGCATGCGTCGATCAAGGTTGGCCTGATAGCCCTTGATCACGCCCGCTTCCTCCATTCTCTTACGCCGGCGCCAGCAAGGCGTGAGGCTTAACGACAGGCGTTCACTGAGCTCGGCGTTGGAAATGCTCGCATCCTCTTGCAGCAATGTGAGTATCGCCAAGTCAGTCTCGTCAAGGTTGATGCGTTTGGATGATTTTTTCTGCATTTCGCAATTCCTGAGTAAAAACGCCCGAAAAATCTAGCAGACCACGAAAATAAAGCAAAGAAAGCGCATCCAGACCGGAAGAGAATATTTGCACTGGTTCAAATTAACGGATGCGCAGAATGTTTACAGTTTTCAGTGATTCCCATCGCTTGCACCACGGCACCGAATTGAAGGACGGCGTGCTCAAACCGTCGTTCGAACAGCCCAGCCGGGCCGATACCGTACATGATCGAGTCAAGCAGGTAGGCCTTGGCCAGATCGTCGAACCACGGGCATTTGACCGGTCGTGTTACGTCAATGCGCACAGCGAGCGTTACGTCAGCTTTCTTGAAAGCGCATGGTCAGAATGGTGTGCGACCGGGCGTACCCACGACGCCTTGCCGCTGGTATGGCCAGTGCGCGATTTGTCCAACGATCAAGTCCCGACCTTCATCGACGGAAAGCTCGGTTTCTTCGCCATGGATGCCGGTTCTCCGATTACCGCGACCACATGGCAAGCCGTAAAGACCAGCGCAGACATCGCCCTCACCGGCCTGGCGCTGATCGATGAAGGCCACGACAGTGCCTTCGCCCTGTGCCGTCCGCCCGGCCATCACGCAGCGCGTGAGTACATGGGCGGCTATTGCTATCTCAATAACGCTGCCATTGCCGCACAACAGGCCATCACTCAAGGCGCGAAACGTGTCGCGGTACTGGACGTCGACTTCCATCATGGCAACGGCACCCAGAACATCTTCTACGAACGCAGTGACGTCATGTTCGTGTCGCTGCACGGCGAACCTGCGGTGTCTTATCCGTACTACTCAGGCTTCAGTCACGAAGTCGGCGCCGGCCATGGCGAAGGTTACAACCTCAACTACCCGTTGCCGAAAAACACCACTTGGGAAAGCTATCGCGGCGCCCTGCTCCACGCCTGCAGGAAACTCCAGCAATTCGCCCCTGAAGTGCTGGTTATTTCACTCGGCGTCGACACGTTCAAGGACGACCCCATCAGCCACTTCCTGCTGGAAAGCGAAGATTTCATCGGCATCGGCGAGCTGATAGCGGGTGTGGGCTGCCCCACTCTGTTCGTGATGGAAGGCGGCTATATGGTCGATGAAATCGGAATCAATACGGTCAATGTGCTGCATGGTTTCGAGAGCAAACGCAGCTGAGCCGTCCCCTGCCCCGCAACGTTTTTACTAATGAACCGGAGAATAAAAACATGACTCTTTTCATAGACGTCGATCATGTCGCACGCCTGTTCGCCACGGTGGGCATCCGTCGCGCAATCCGCGAAATGGCAGATTACATCGAAGCTGATTATTCACGTTGGGCGCAGTTTGATAAGTCGCCGCGCACCGCCAATCATTCGGCCAAGGGTGTGATCGAGTTGATGCCGACCGACGATGGCCAGCGGTACTCGTTCAAATACGTCAATGGTCATCCGGACAACGGTCAAAGCAACTTGCTGACGGTCATGGCCTTCGGCGTCCTGGCCGATGTCCACAGTGGCTATCCAACCCTGCTCAGTGAACTGACGCTGACCACCGCTGTGCGCACGGCGGCGACCTCCGCCTTGGTGGCGAAGTCCTTGGCGCGTCCGGATGCACGCATCATGGCCATCATCGGCAATGGCGCCCAGAGCGAATTTCAGGCCCTCGCCTTCCATGAAATGCTATCGATCAAGGAACTGCGCATATTCGATATCGATCGCGACGCCTCGCTTAAGTTGAAGCGCAACCTGGCCGCGTTCCCGGATCTTGAAGTGATCCTGGCCGGCTCGGCGCAAGAAGCGGTCAAGGGCGCAGACATCGTCACCACAGTCACTGCAGATAAAGCCTACGCAACGATTCTGACGCCCGAGATGATCGAGCCCGGCATGCATATCAATGCCGTAGGGGGGGACTGTCCGGGGAAAACCGAGCTGCACGCCGAGATCTTGCGTAACGCCCGGGTCATCGTTGAATTTGAACCTCAGACCCGGATTGAAGGTGACATCCAGCAATTGGAAGCCGACTTTCCCGTCGTCGAATTTTTCCGGATTGTTCAGGGCGAAATCAAGGGCCGCGAGAACGACGCTCAGGTCACTGTGTTCGATTCGGTGGGTTTTGCCCTCGAAGACTTTTCGTCACTGCGCTACGTACTGGACCTGGCCCAGGAGCATGCAATCGGTGAACACATCCACCTGGTGCCGAGGCCTGCCAACATAAAAGACCTCTACCAGATCCTGGATCAGCAGCCAGCAATCGTCCCTTCACGCCTGCGCACAGTGAGCTGAAAAAACCATAGGTGATGCCCCTGCGCAAAGTGCCAAGGGGCTACTCAGACACTGTGTGTGTACGCGGCAAATCTCGCTCTGCAAAAACAACCACCGTCAGTAGCCGTTGCATCTCTAACAAATACGCAAGACACCACTTTTCTGCCAAAACTCAAAAACATAAAATCAAGAGGTTTTGTAATGAAATCAACTCCCTCAGGGCTGATTGAACAGCCCGCGCTGCAACGCACCCTCAGCAATCGTCACATTCAGTTAATGGCCATGGGAGGCGCCATCGGTACAGGCCTGTTCATGGGTTCCGGGAAGATCATCGCCCTCTCTGGCACGTCGATCATCCTCATCTACATGATCATCGGCCTGTTCGTTTATTTCGTCATGCGTGCCATGGGCGAAATGCTGCTCTCGAACTTGAACTTCAAAACTTTCGCGGATTTTGCCGGTGCCTACCTCGGCCCGCGCGCGGCATTCTTTCTTGGCTGGTCGTATTGGCTGAGTTGGAGCGTGGCGGTGATAGGTGATTCAGTCGTGGTCGGCGGGTTTTTTCAGTATTGGTTCCCCGATGTGCCCGCCTGGATACCCGCCATCGGTATGCTGATGACACTGTTCGCCTTGAATGTACTGACGGTCAGGCTTTTTGGTGAAGTGGAGTTCTGGTTCGCGATCATCAAGATCATTGCCGTCGTCACCCTGATTGGCGTCAGCATGGTGCTGATTGCCAGCTCATTTGTCTCACCCAGCGGTGTTACTGCTTCGCTGAACCACCTGCTGGATAAACAAGCGGCCTTTCCCAACGGCCTGTTCGGTTTCTTTGCCGGTTTCCAGATGGCGATCTTCTCATTTGCCGGCACCGAACTGATCGGCACCGCCGCCGCCGAAACCCGTAACCCCGAGAAGACCCTGCCGAAAGCCATCAACTCGATTCCGCTGCGAATCATCCTGTTTTATGTGCTGGCACTGGCCTGCATTATTGCAGTGACTTCGTGGCAACAGGTTTCGCCCAACAAGAGCCCTTTCGTCGAGCTGTTCCTGGTTGCAGGTTTTCCCGCGGCAGCCGGTATCGTCAACTTTGTAGTGCTGACGTCTGCCGCTTCCTCGGCCAACAGTGGTGTATTTTCGTCTAGCCGCATGCTGTTCGGACTGGCCAACCAGGACAACGCTCCGAGGATTTTCCGAAGTCTGTCGAGCAATAGCGTGCCTCTGCTGAGTCTGGCGTTCACCACACTGTTGATGCTCGTGGGTGTGCTGTTGCTTTTCATCGTTCCTGAAGTGATGACCGCATTCACCATTGTTTCCACTGTATCGGCAATCCTGGTGATTTTTACTTGGTCGACCATCCTTGCATCGTATATTGCCTACCGCCAAAAGCGACCTGAGCTGCACGCGAAATCGGCCTACAAAATGCCTGGCGGCGTACCAATGGCCTGGTTTTCCCTGGCGTTCCTGGGCTTTGTTCTTTGTCTGCTGGCATTGAGACCTGATACCCGTATTGCGTTGATGGTCATGCCGGGGTGGTTCATATGGTTGGCAATTGCTTACCAGTTGACCTGTTCCAGGAAGCCTAAAACCGCTGCCGAAGCTGCCAGTCAATACGGCTGAGATGTTTGGGTGCAGCGTAAACCGCAACTCATTCTTGATAGCTTAAGGCCATCAGTCGATAATCACGTCTTCAAAAAAAGCACATAAGGATTTGCTGTGAAGAAGCTCTACTTGGCTCTACCGTTCTGCGCAATGCTGTTACAAGGCTGTGGTGTGACCATGGCTCGCTATGAACCCAATTTTCAGAACGTTCAGCAGCTCAAGCAAAATGCACCCATGCAGCCCCTGCGCGAGACGCAGGTGAATGCGGATTCAGGTCAAGGGTCGCTGATGGTGCGCCTGAACCCGATTTCGTCGCCCGAGGGCAGCGTTCCGCTGCACATCCAGGCCGCGATCAACGATGAGCTCCGTCAGGCCGGTCTGTTGGACCCTCGTGCTGACCGGCAGTTGCAGGTTCAGTTGGTCAAGAGCCAACTCACTGCAGGCGTAGGCAGCGGCCATGGCGAGGTGGCTGCGCGCTTCACGCTGCGTAAAGGCGATCAGGTTCTATACGAAACCACTAAAGACGTGCAGCGTGATTGGGACAGCAGTTTCTTCGGTCCGATCGCCATTCCGGCGGCCGCGAACAACTACAACCCTATGCTGCAAGACTTGCTCAAGAGCTTGTACAGCGACCCGCAGTTCACTCAAGCGCTGAAGTGACCCAAAAAAAAGAGCCGCGATTGCGGCTCTTTTTCTATCGGTGTCAGCCCCGTGGAGTTTGGGTGTCGACAGCGGAGTATTTTATGCGGTTGTTGTCGACCCAGTTCTTCAACAGCGCATTGACCTGGCGGTTGAAGGTGTTGGTAATGGCGGCCTTGGGCGTATTACTTGCCAGGGGCAGGAACCAGATGCCCATCCAGGTGTTGATCGCATCATGATTGCTGGTCTTGCCCAACGGCTGACCCTGCTCGTCCAGGGTTTCCAGGCTCATGGTGTACTGGTCGGTTGCCAAGGCAGGAATGATCGTGAAGGTGAAGCCGCTGATGAACGCCAGGACCATTTGCCCACCGCCTGGCGCATGGTTATAGACCTTCAATCGAAGACTGTAATCGCCTGGTTGCTTCTGGAATTCGTCAAAGACCACGCGCCCAAAAAGCCCTGATTCATCGAAGGTTCGCTTCAGATCGGGCTTGAGCATGTCGCGAGCCTGCGGCACCTCGGTGGCCTTGGCATTGTCGGGGTCGCCCTGATAGAAATCGAAATCGACATAGACGTTCGGCTTGTTCGAGTAGCCGGCCATTGAAGGCAGATTCACGGGGGCTACTTCATCTTTGGTGAAACTGGCGCATCCACTCAGGCTCAAGGCCAGGGCTAGGCCTATGGCTTTTGCAAATTGCATATCGACTTCCTTGCGTAATTTGACTAATGCCGCTCACAGAGAGGGGGACGAATTCTAGCGGGATCCGTTTAAAAGCAAAAGGCCATCATCTGATTGCACACACGCCGCTTCGCAATTACCTGACACGCTCAAAGACAATGTGAACCTTCGCCCCATCCGGGCGGCGAAAATCTTCTACCATCCGGTTGCCATCGACCTTCAACTGCAGGTCGTCCCGGGTGCGCACAGCGCCCACCCAGTTCGGGAACGTAGCCCCTTCGACAGTGTTGCCCGTGAACTCACCGTTCTGGTCGACCGTATATCGCCCGAAAAAACCGATGCCCCCCGCCATCGCTGCTCGGTTTTCCTCATCGGTGCCTTCGCCACGAACGTTGGACCGAAACGCTGGCACGCGTGGATCCGTGAGTACTTCGACAAACGTCAGCTCTGGTGTGAAGACGAGCCAACCATGAGGATCGGGGCCATAAGCATTCGATTTGATGCCCTGGCTCTCAACGGTTGCACTGATCATGCGCCAGGTTCCGACCACGGAATTTTCTTTGCCCGCAAACACACTGGAGCACGCCGAGAAGGCAATCACCGCTACGATCGCCAGTACCTTGTTTTTCAGAGTCATCCGCGTCACCTTTCCTCGCCGCAACGACACGGCAGACAATAGAGTGGGTTTCATTCTGGTCGGCACGGTCTTCATGCCCTGGCCGAGATGGCCGCCAAGCGTAGCTCCCGCAAAGTGGCATTATCCGCCCTCCTCCCCAGTTGCCAGCCCAAGTAGCCCCACAGCAGTGCGCAACAGGCGCCGATTATCGCGGCCGGGCCGGCGCCTTGTCCCAGGAGGTCGAGCAGGCTCTTGGCCCAGCCGCTCATGGCGTCACCTGCGCGATAAACCACGGTGTCGATGAAGTTCTTGGCCTTGTATTTACTCTCGGCATCCAGCGGCGCGAACAGCATTTCCCTGCCCGGTCGGACGAACGCGTATTCACCGATCCGTCGCACGATCATCAATGCCGCCAGCAGAGCGAACCCCGGCGCCAACGCCAGGCCGAGGAAGCCGACGCACATGAGCAGCGGCACGATGGCCAACAAAGCACGCACCCCCAGCTTCGGCGCGATGCGCCCGGTGATGAACAACTGGGACAGCAACGCACCGGCCTGCACGATGATGTCGATGGTGCCGAAGATGCGCACTTGCGCCTGGCGATCTGGATAGTGCTCGGCCACCAGGCGCGCCTGTTCGAAATAGAGAAAGGTGCTGACCGTCGCCAACAACACCACGAAGCCGGCGATCCCCAGCAAGTAAGGTGACCTGAGCACCGCCGTCAACCCGCTGAACGGATTACCGTGCAATGGCTGCCGAGGGCTTTGCGTCGGCGCAGCGCCCGGACGGCCGGCACCGCCCGTTTCGCGCCATCCCATCAACGCCCGTTTCAACACCAGCGTGGCACCGAGCAACAAGGCTGCCAGCAGCATCAACCCCGAGGCGCCGAGAGGACCGATGAGCAGCGCGCTCAGGGTCGGCCCCAGCAGGCCGCCGACGCTGGCGCCTGCGGCGATGAAGGCGAACAGCCGCTTGGCCTGCTCGCTGTCGAATACATCCGCCATCAGGCTCCAGGCCACGGATACGACGAACAGGTTATAAACCGAGATCCAGACGTAAAAGACCCGGGCCAACCAGACACTGTCCGGCTGGAACTGGAACAGCTCGACGAACATCAACAGGTTGAAGCCGAAGAAGCCGTACACCCAATCGATCAGGCGCAGGCGCGGCACCCGCGAACTGAGCCAGGCGAACAGTGGGACGGCTGCCAGCATGACCAGGAAGGTCGCGGTAAACAGCCATTGCAGGTTCTCCACCCCCGCCGCGATACCCATCGACTCACGGATTGGGCGCAGCATGAAGTAACCGGTGAAGAGACAAAGGAACAGCAGGAACCCGCACAGCGCCGGACGCAACTCACCGTCGCGGGCGTTCAGGGCGAAACTCAGCCGGTGCAAATAGGACGGCGCACTCATAAGGGACTCCGGGGAGACGGCAACAAGGCAATGGTCAAGCGCAGGACGGATGCCCGCGCCCTGGGTGGCATCAGCGATAGGTCACGCCGGTCAAACGCTCGGAGACAACCCAGAGCCGCTCGGCATCCGCCTCCGTGCTCGCGGCGGGCGGTGTCTTGGCGAACCCCAACGGACCGCGTCTTTCATCGTCACCGGTCGGGCCGTAATAAGCCCCACCCACGGCTTGCGCAGCCGTGGCGGCATACAAGGTGGGCAACGCCCCTTGTGCCGCTGAGTGGTACGCGTCACGGTCCTTTGCCCAGCGCCGACCGAACTCGCTGTCGAGGCCTGGCCCCCGTGCGACCAACTCGGTAACGGCAACGCCGGGATGCGCCGCCATGCTGCGAATGCCCCAGTTTTCGGCATCACTGCGCCGCTGCAAGGCAAATGCCCAGTGCAAGACGGCCAGTTTCGATTGCGCGTAGGCGGCGTACGGGTCGTACTTCTGCTCGCTCTGAAGATCATCAAGATTCATCGCGCCGCGCGCCGCAGCAATGCTGGACAGGCTTACCACGCGGGCATCCTCGCTTTGACGCAAGAGCGGCACCAACAGGCCGGTCAGCGCGAAGTGCCCCAGGTAGTTGGTGGCCAACTGAAGTTCAAAGCCATCGGCGGACGTGCCTCGCTCGGGCGGCGCCATGACGGCGGCATTGTTGATCAACACATCAAGGCGTGGCAGCCGCTGATTGAGACGCTGGGCCAGGTCGCGCACAGATGAAAGATCAGCCAGGTCCACGTTCTCGAACTGCACCTTGGCGTCGGGCTCGGACTCGCGGATACGCGCAATGGCCTGTGCGCCGCGCTCCGGGTTGCGCGCGGCGATGATGACCTCGGCGCCGGCACGCGCCAAGGCCAGCGCATCCTCGTAGCCCATGCCACTGGTACCACCGGTGATCAGGACAATTCGACCTTTTTGGGACGGTATGTCGCCGGTCGACCAGTCTGGTTTCGGTGCAACGCGAGTGGAGGCTTCGATACTCACCGCACTGAGCAGCGCGACGCCCGCAGCGAGGATTCGAGCCAGTCTTCCAAGCCGGCTCATGCGGCCAATGGTGGGTGTTGTTGTGCTATTCCACATGGTGATGGTCCCTGTCTGAAGAAATGAACCGGCATCGCCGGACGGTCACTGTGTCGAGCACGCCTCAGCCAACTGCAGAAAGCTGACGTGTTTCTTTACCCCTTGGGTGTTCAAGTAGGTCATCTTGGCTGGCACGACCTCGCATACCGGCGATGTCGCCGCCTCGATATGAATGACCCTGGCGATGTCCAGCGGCATGCCATATTCGTAGGCCGGAAACTGCGATTGTTCTTTGGCGAGCAGCGGTGAACCGCTCAAGGAGATGACTGCCAGCAGGCCGGCAATCGACAGGTTTCGAATGTTCATAGTGGGCTCCACGACACAGTCCTCGTTGGGATGGTCGTAGCACTCTAGGCGGGGGCGACTGACGTCAAGGTGACTGCTGGCTGACGGGAAGATGTCAAACGCGGATGGACTTTACTCGCAGGCGACGACTAAGGCGCCGCCTGATTCATCAAGGAGAATCCGAAGGTGTTGAGCCCGTTTTCGCTGTGGGCAAACACGCGGCCACCGTGCATGGACGCCACCGCCCGCACGATGGAAAGGCCCAGGCCATGGTGCGCATCGCTTCGCGCCCTGGCGGTGTCGGCGCGATAGAAACGCTCGAACAAACGCTCCAGGTGCGAATTGTCGATGGGCTCTCCGGCATTGGAAACGCTCACCTCGACCTGCATGCCGTGGTTGACCAGGCTCACCGTGATCGTGCTGGTCGGCACAGCGTAGCGCGCCGCGTTCTGTATCAGATTAGCCAGGGAGCGGTGAAAAAGGCGTCGGTCGATGCACACGCGCATGTCACCTTGGATCACCACGCCCAGCTGTTTGTCGTGCAAGACCGGCTCCAGATACTCCACCGTTTTCAACGCCTCTTCATAAAGCGAGACATCACTGAGCTCGGTTGCCCGTTGCCCGCTCTCGGCCCCCGCCAGGAACAGCATGTCGTTGACGATGGTGCCCATCCGTTCCAGCTCTTCGAGGTTCGACTGCAGCAGATCCTGCAGCTCACCCACATCGCGCCCGTGGGCCAATGCCACCTGGGTCTGTCCGATCAGATTGGTCAAGGGCGTTCGCAGCTCATGGGCCACATTGGCATTGAACCCTTCGAGCTGACACCAGGCCGCTTCCTGGCGAGCCAGGGCACCGTTGAACGACACCGCCAGCTCCTGCAATTCGCCAGGCAGCGCCTCGGTGTCCAGTCGCTGCTTCGAATCTCCCGGCGGCAGGCTATTGGCTTGACGGCTCAGTCGTCTCACCGGCCCCAGGCCGAAACGCGCGATCCAGTAACCGAGCAGCGCAACCAGCCCGATGCCCAACGCCGAGGTCAGGATCAAAATCTTGGTGAAGTGGTCCAGGGTCTTCCTGAACGGCGTTGAATCCAGCCCCACGATAAAACGCAGCTCCGGACGGTTGCCCATCGCAGGAATGGTCTTGAGCAAAGCCATCATGGGACGCTCCCGCTCAGGCAGGTCGAGGGTAAACAGCCCATCGGAGCGCTTCGACCAATCCTGCCCGTCCGGCATCGCCCCGCCGTAACTGAAGTCTGGGTTGTCAACCAGGATCCAATAGCGCACCCGTTCATCCGCAGGCGTCAAGCCGTCGAGCTTCTGGCGCAAACCGACCCAGAATGTCGGCGAATCGTATTTCGCCAGTACCGGGTCGAGCACGGAATGGCGCAAGACCAGCTCGTTTTGCATCTGCTCATCGAGCGTTTGGTCCAAAGAACAGCGCAACAGCGTCGCACTGATCGACATGATCAGCAGGACAGCGAGGCCGAACATCAGGGCAAGCCGCTTGGCGATCGATCTTTTCATCAAGGCGTTCCACTTTGCCTGCTATCGACCTCACGGCTTTCCAGCACATACCCCATGCCGCGGACGGTATGCAGGAGCTTGCGCGGATACGGGGCATCTACCTTGGCGCGAACACGCTTGATCGCGACCTCGACCACGTTGGCGTCACTGTCGAAATTCATGTCCCAGACCTGCTCGGCAATCATCAACTTGGAAAGGATCTCGCCCTGATGCCGTGCCAACAGGCTTAACAGGGTGAACTCCTTGGCCGTCAGGTCCAGCCGCAGCCCTCCCCGGGTCACCTTGCGCGCTTGCAGATCGACTTCCAGGTCGTCGATGCGCAAATGTGTCAGGTCAACCGTGTCACCGGCGCGACGACGGATCAAGGCCTGGACACGTGCGACAAGTTCGGCAAACGAAAAAGGCTTGCCCAGGTAATCATCGGCCCCCTCGCGCAGCCCTCGAATGCGGTCATCCACCGTCCCCCTGGCCGACAACATGATGACCGGGGTTTTCTTTTGCAGGCGCAGGCCTTGCAACACGTCGTAGCCGTCCTTGCCCGGCAACATCACATCCAGGATCACCACGTCGTAATCCCATTCCAGCGCGTAATGCAGGCCATCGATGCCATTCGTGGCAACGTCGACAATGTAGCCGAGCTCGGTCAAGCCACGATGGACGTAGGAGGAGGTTTTTTCTTCATCCTCGACAATGAGCAAACGCATCGGGTAACGCCTCTCTGAAACGGTGCCACAAATTGGGAGATCAAATAGTCGATCCCGATGTTTGGCTTGGTGCTGATGCTTCAAGCCCCCCTGCAAGATCGCCTGGATGTACATTTTCCCCAGTCTAGGCTGTGAAGGTGTCCGCAGGCTGACCGCCTCCTGACATTCTTGTCAGAAAATGCTTCAAGGGCCGAGTTCGTCATTCTCGTGGAGTTATTCGAATTTGGAATTACAGTTATAGCTAACGAAACTATGTAGACGACCTTCCGTCACCTATCTTGACGTCAGGTATCCGTCCCATTTGGGGCGATGCTGGAACGTTATCCAACGGGCTCCAGACACACGTTAATCCGCAGGATAAGGATCTGCTCGTACGTCCAGTTTGATTGAAGACCGCAAGACCGATAAGGAGATCCCCCTGTGGTGGATGTGCAGCAATTGTTGGACTCGATTCCCCCTGGCATCCCCTATGGCGACGACGATGCATGCGACGCCACCTTCTTTACGACGGCCAACTGACGCCCGAACACGAGCCAAAGGAAGCCGTTCATGGCAATCACGCAAAACAACCGTTTGGTACAGGTCGACAGTCCTCTCGGCGGCGATGTCCTGTTGTTGCAAGGCATGGAAGGCAGCGAAGAGTTGGGGCGGTTGTTCCACTACGAATTGGACCTGACCTCCGAAGACCGGGCGATCACGTTCGACCAGCTGCTGGGCAAGCCAATGGGCCTGACCCTGGAACTGTATGACGGCGGCAAACGCTACTTCCACGGCATTGTCTGCAGTTGCCGGCAATTGACCGGCCACGGTCAGTTCGCCGGTTACCGCGTCAGCTTGCGCCCCTGGTTCTGGCTGCTCACGCGCACCTCCGATTGCCGGATTTTCCAGAACAAGACCGTGCCGGACATCATCAAGCAGGTGTTCCGCGACCTCGGTTTCTCCGATTTCGAGGACAGCCTGAGCGGCAGCTACCGCGAGTGGGAATATTGCGTGCAGTACCGCGAAACCAGCTTCGACTTCGTCAGTCGGTTGATGGAGCAGGAAGGCATCTATTACTACTTTCGCCATGAAGAGGCGCGCCATGTATTGGTGTTGGCCGACGCCTATGGCGCCCACTCCACGGCGCCAGACTACGCCTCGGTGCCCTTCTATCCGCCTGATCGGCAAATGCGCGAGCGCGATCATTTCTACGACTGGCAACTGGCGCGGGAAGTCCAACCCGGTTCGCTGGCGCTGAACGACTATGACTTCCTGCGCCCACGCGCCAGTCTTGAGGTGCGCTCCAGCGTGCCGCGCAACCACACCAGCGCCGACTACCCGCTCTACGACTACCCGGGTGAATACGTCCAGAGCAACGATGGCGATCACTACGCGCGTACCCGCATCGAAGCCATTCACAGCCAATTCGAGCGTGTGCAATTACGCGGTCGCGCCCGCGGAATCGGTTGCGGTCATGTGTTCACGCTGACGGGATACGACCGTGCCGACCAGAACCGTGAATACCTGGTGGTGACCGCCCGTTATCAGATCCGTCAGGATGCCTATGAAAGCGGCCAGTCGGACGTCGCTGAACAGTTCGTCAGCGAGCTGGACTGCATGGATGCCAGCCAAGTCTTCCGCCCTCTCCCCCTCACCCCCATGCCCATTGTTCGCGGGCCGCAGACTGCCGTGGTGGTCGGCCCCAGTGGCGAGGAGATCTGGACCGACCAATATGGCCGGGTCAAAGTGCATTTCCACTGGGATCGCCATGACCAGTCCAACGAAAACAGCTCCTGCTGGATTCGCGTGTCCCAGGCCTGGGCCGGCAAGAACTGGGGATCCGTGCAGCTCCCGCGGATCGGTCAGGAAGTGATCGTCAGTTTCCTCGAGGGCGATCCGGATCGGCCGATTATCACTGGCCGCGTCTACAACGCTGAACAGACCGTGCCCTACGGATTGCCGGCCAATGCCACCCAGAGCGGGGTGAAAAGTCGTTCAAGCAAGGGCGGTTCACCGGCCAACTTCAATGAAATCCGCATGGAGGACAAGAAAGGCTCGGAGCAACTGTTTATCCACGCCGAGAAGAACCAGGACATCGAGGTCGAGAACGACGAAACCCACTGGGTCGGCCATGATCGCCGCAAGACCATCGACAACGACGAGACCGTGCATGTCAAACACGACCGCACCGAAACCGTCGATAACAACGAAACCATCACCATTGGTGTGGATCGCAAGGAAAAGGTCGGCAATAACGAAACCATCTCCATCGGTGTGAACCGCACCGAGGATGTTGGCAGCAACGAGAAAATCACCATTGGCGCCAATCGCACCGAGAAAGTGGGCAGTAACGAGACCATCACCATCGGCGCGGACCGCACGGAAAAAGTCGGTGCCAACGAGCAAATCAGCATCGCCAGCAACCGCACCGAAGACGTGGGCGGCAACGAAACGATCAGCATCAGCGGCAACCGTAACGAAACGGTCCAGGGCAACGAAGGCATCGAGATCAGCGGCAACCAGAGCACCCAGATTGGCCAGAACGAATCCCGCGACGTCGCCCAGAATCGCACCACCAACATCAATCAGAACGACAGCCTGGACGTGGGCAAGCATTTCTCCCTTACCGCCGGCGACTCCATCAGCCTGACCACGGGCGCGGCGAGCATCACCATGAAGAAGGACGGCACCATCGTGATCAGCGGCAAGAACATCACCATCGACGGCTCTGGCGCCATCAAGATCAAGGCCAACAAAAACGTGGTCGTCAAAGGCCAGAAGATTCTGCAGAACTAGTCATGGAGCGTGTGCGATGACCGTCGAATATTACCTGCCCTCCTCCTCCACTGCTGCGCCGACGCGCGTGGATGGCGTCGTGATCGGCCTGTTGCTGGATGTGCCCAAGGCCGACGCGCCGGTCGTGGCATTTCCCGGCTGCCCTGCTGACGGCGGCCTTGCCGCGCGCACCACCACACCGCTCAGCCGCGAGGACATCGGCGCCCAGGTCGCGCTGATGTTCGAGGCCGGCGACCTGAGCCGTCCGCTGGTGATCGGTCGCATCCAGCGTCTGCCGCAAACCACAACGCCAGCCGTCGCCCACCTGGACGGCGAACGCCTGGAGTTCACCGCGGAGCGGGAAATCGTCCTGCGCTGCGGCAAGGCCAGCATCACCCTCACCCGCGAGGGCAAGGTGCTGATTCGAGGGACCTATCTTTCGAGCCGGTCATCCGGCGTGAACCGCATCAAGGGCGGCTCGGTGCAGATCAACTGAGGCAATGACGCCATGGAATTGGTAAACAAGACTCGCCTCGTCGGCGGTTATACGACCTCAACCGATAAAACGGGCCGTGAATGGCTGGTCGTGGTGGCGAAAGGAACCTACGGCATTCCCGATCACCCTGGACATGCGCCGCGCCTGCTCGAACAACAGGCTCCGTTGATCATGGCCGACGTATTCCCAGGTGAACCGAGTGAATCAGCTGCGTTATACGAAAACGATTTTGCGCTGCACAAGCCCCGCTGCGATGTCCTGCTCAATGGTCACTGCCACGCCCCCAATGGAGAGCTGGCGACGGAGGTGAACGTAGCGCTGAAAGTGGGGACTCTCGTCAAAGCATTCAAAGTGATTGGGGCACGAATCTATGAGGACAGCGCCCTCTCACACTCGATAAGCAAACCTGTTCCATTCACCACAATGCCGATTACCTACGCGCAGGCTTTTGGCGGCGTGGATCGCACGCATGCAGACCCGGCCAAACACAAATGGTACCCATGGAACCCGGTTGGAGCCGGATTTTACCCCGCAGCAAACAGTGCCCAGACCAATGGCTTGCCGCTCCCAAATACCGAAGAACTGGAAAGGCCGGTCACCGCCCCCCACGAACATTACAAGCCAATGGCATTTGGCCCGATTGGTCGAGCATGGCGGCAGCGTATCCAATGGGCCGGCACCTATGATCAGGCGTGGCTTGATCATCAATTTCCATTCCTTCCCGAAGATTTTGACTTGCGCTATTTCCAATGTGCACCCGAGGACCAGCAAATAGATTATCCCCGGGGGGCGAAGAAGTCGCGCTGCTTAATCTGAGCGATAAAGGCCGCTCGGCATTCAGGCTTCCGGCAAACCTGAAACTAGCGGTGCTTGTCGTTTTTCACGACGACAGCACACGGGAAGCAGCCGCCGTGGTCGACACCGTCATTCTTGAACCTGACGCGAATCGCCTGACGCTGACATGGCGAGCCTCTTCGCCCCTCGGGCGCAACATCAAGGAGGTGGCCAAGGTCATCGTCGGGCAAACCGCCGATCAGTTCGAACAGGCCAAGGCCAACGAAGAACGCATGCGAGGAAAACAACACTTCAAGTCATTGGCTCAACTCATCGCGTGGACTAAGGAAGCCTATCCTCCCGCGGAAGAGGAGATATGACCTCCATGCAGGGACACGCCCTCTTCATCACCAGCATGGGCATGGCGTGTCCCGTGGGCTTATGCGTCGCCAGCGCCTGTGCTGCCAAGCGCGCCGGGCTGTCAGCACTCCAGGAGCTGCCGTTTTTTGACAACGCGTGCGAACCCATCATCGGCGCGGCTGTGCCCAGCCTTGACCTGGCTCTGCCGGCAGCAGCGCGCATGTCCGGACTCATGATGCATGCACTGGTCGAGTTGATACAGGGTGCGCCGAAGCTGGATTGGACAGAAGTGCCATTTCTCCTGTGCCTGGCTGAACCGGAGCGCCCCGGAATCAATATCAGGGAAATAGCCCAGGCCGTCATACAGGACGTATCTTCCAAGTTGGGCATACAGTTCCATCCAACGCATTCCAGGGTCATCCCCTCTGGCCATGTTGCCGGCATGCATGCCCTTCATGAAGCCAGTCGATTAATGCAGGAAACACGGGTTCCCGCCTGTGTGGTGGCGGGTGTTGACTCGCTGCTCAGCGCCTTGACGCTGCAGTGGCTGGACGAACATCGCCGGCTGAAAACGGCGACTCACAATGACGGCTTGTTTCCTGGCGAAGGGGCCGCGGCCATCCTGATTCAGGCCTATCGGCAACCTGGTACCTGCCTGCAAATCTCAGGCCTGGGCTTTGGGCAAGAAGAGGCGCCTCTTTTGTCGAGCAAACCCCTGCGGGCAGGCGGGCTGACCGACGCCGCTCGTACGGCGCTCGCACAGGCCAAACTGGGTCTGCATGAAATTGACCTGCGCCTGTCCGATGTCACGGGAGAGCAATACGGGTTCAAGGAACTTCCGTTGATGGAGGCCCGGCTTTTTCGGACAGTCCGAAAAGAGGATCAGCCACTGTGGCATTGGGCAGAGGCCATGGGTGACACCGGGGCCATTGCTGGAATCGTCCAATTGATACTCGCCGACCAGGCGTTTCGCAAAGGCTATGCACCGGGAACCACCGCGATCTGTCTGAGCAGTGCCCTGGCCGGCGCACGCGCCGCCGCCGTTGTGCGCGACCTTAGCCAGCCAGAGGGGGACCTATGAGCTGCGACGTTTACGCAAATGGCGATGAGATTGCCTGCAAAGCGGGTGGAGGCAAGGTCATCGCGGCGTTCCCGGATGTCTGCCTGACGCCACCACCGCCTCCGGGAGGGCCAATCCCGGTGCCCTATCCAGACACCTCGTTTTCCAAGGACATGAAGAAAGGCAGCAAGACCGTCAAGATCGAAAACAAGGAGATCATGTTAAAAAATCGCTCCTTCTATAAAACCTCACCGCTGGGCGATGAAGCTGCCACAAGAAGCCAGGGTGCCGGTGTCATCACTCACGTCATCACCGGCAAGACCTATTTTGTCTCATGGTCAATGGATGTTCTTTTCGAAGGCCAGAACGTAGATAGACATACCGATCTCACCACATCGAATCATGCCAGCCCTGCAGCGAATGCGGCTGTGCCCATGGTCAACACCGCCAAATACAGTCCGGTGCAACAAGACGCCAAGGTGCCGGGCAAACACAAATGTGAATGTTGCGGCGGCGCGGCGCACTCCAAGGCTCAAGCGAACGGGGAGTACATGACGGAGGAGCAATTCTACGGCACCGCACAAAATTCCAAGAATGCAGCCGTGCTTGCCAAAGTCCGGGCCAACCCCAAGTGCAGGCACCTGTTGCCACCCGCCGGAAAGCAACCGAGCGGCTGCAATAAGTACTACGTAACGAGCAAACGAGAGAAAGCCAACATTGAAAATGATTGGGCGATTAACAGACCAGGCTATATGCGTTGGAAAACAGAAGTGGGCCAGGGAGAGCCGGTGGCGCATAGAGTCCCCAAGGCGGCCGGAGGTTGTCCGGCCGGGCAAGGGAATCTCGCCCCTACTGGCAAGAAGTGTGAGAAGCTCGAAGGAGAGCTGAGTGCACTTCAAGAAACACGCATCAATAGTTTTCCAAGGCCCGAATGATGAAAGCCTCTATTTACAAGCACACCCAAAGACCTGGTTTCCTTCAAGACAGCTTCTATTGGAAGGGGCGTGGATATCACTACAGTGGCCCCGCTCCGGCAGAAGTATTGTCACCTGACGGATGGATGAGCAATGACCCATGGATTGCACTTGCTGCGATTCTGGAACAGGCCAAGCATGGCGATTACAGCCACGTATCCCAACTGCGCAAATGGATAGTGGAACCCAGTTGCGATCCAACGCTGGTATCGGCCTGCCTCGGCCTGACCGCTGATGCAGGGCTCGACACTGACCTGGATTTCCTTGCGGAGCTCATACTCGAGGGCCCCACTTACCTTCGCATCGAGGCGTGCCTGGCAGCCCAGTGGTCTGGTGTGCTGTGGCTGATACCTTTCATGGTTGAGGCATGGCGTACGTTTGCACGTCGGGCCGACCGAGCCGCCGTGGAAGCCAATTTAACCAATCTTCTTGACCCCATCGAAAACGAGCCCGAGTTCTTTGACAGTGGCCTGAACGAAGTCGATTACAAAGCGGCTGTCGATTCACGACTTAGCGAACTGCAGAACGCTTATGGCAGCGATCGCTGCTCAATTTCCGGGGGGATGCCCGTCGACATGAACAAACAAGTCTGGGTCATGAGAAAGTCCCTGGTTCCTTCAGGCACTGACGAATGGATCGATTGGAGCAACTTTCTTATCTGGAGGCGTAAATTCGAGGTGTATTCCGGCGTCGACTGTTCCAGCTTCTACGGAAAAAACGGCGAGTTCCAACCGCTGAATGCGGCCGCTGTCCTGGACCGGTACATGGCCTCTCCCCTGCACTTCGAAGTCGGTAAACGTTACTTCTTTGGAAACCTGGTGCCGTAACAAGACAGAGACGTCATGGTCCCCATCTCATCAATGATCGAGCAACACGCCGAAGAAGCTTGCTTCCTCATCCTCCTGCACGATCACGCCGTGCGCGCGCCCCACTATGACCTTGACGACCTCAGCAAACTGGACGAACGCATCGACGCTCATCTCGATGGTCTGCGCATTGCTGGCTCAACAGGCCTGGAGACTCTGCTGACCCAGCTCGGCCCGCACACCGTCGGCGAGATGTTCGCCAGTGTGCTGCTGGCCTTCGAGGCGGCCAATGCGAAGGGGCTGTCGCTGCTCAGCGAGCACTTAAGAAGTGCCACGGAAACTGAACGAGGTTACCTGATGGCCCTGGGGTGGCTCGACTGGGAACGGGTATCGCCCTGGATCGAGCGCATGCTCGCCTCCCCCGAGCCTTTGTTCCGTCGCCTTGGCTTGGCAGCCTGCGGCATGCATCGCCACGATCCCGGCCCTATCCTGCTGACCGAACTGTCCCACGCCGACCCCAGCGTGCTGGCACGTGCCGCACGCACGGCGGGTGAACTGCGCCGACGTGACCTGTTACAGACGATTCGTACCCATCGTCTACATGAGAATGCGGCCACGCGCTTCTGGGCCAACTGGGCCACCGCACAGATGGGCGACGAGCAAGCCCTGGAGCCATTGCGACAATTCGCCGAACAACCGGGCGAGTTCCAGTACCGCGCGCTCTGCGTACTGCTGGCCTGGCAGGAACGCGAGCCCAGCGTCGCCTGGATACGCCAGTGGGTACAGGATCCCAGGGATCGGCGCATCGGCATCCAAGCCCTTGGGCTGCTGGGCGATCCGGTCTGCGTACCGTGGTTGATCCAGCAGATGAGCGACCTGCCCTATGCCCGGGTCGCCGGTGAAACCTTTAGCCTGATCACCGGCGCAGACCTGGCGCTGCTCGACCTGGAACAGCAGGCCTTGCCGGATTTCGATGCGGGCCCGAACGATGACCCTGAAGACCCCAATGTCGCGATGGACCCCGATGAAAACCTGCCCTGGCCCGACCCGCAGGCAATCGAAAGATGGTGGCAAGCCAATAGCGGACACTTCCCGGCAGGTACTCGTTATATGCTGGGATTGGCCCATAGCGAACACAGCTTTCAGCAAGCCCTTATCCACGGCCAGCAACGCCAGCGCATCGCCGCTGCCTGCGGCATCGCCCGCTATCGGCCAAACGAAGTGCTTTTCCCCACGAGTGCACCGGCTTGGCGGCAAAAGCGGTTGTTGGGGATGACGGCGGTATTCGGGCGTTGATCCGGATGTTTATATAGCGCGCCGGCGCCTGGCAATCACTTACCCCCCTCTGGAGGCACCATGCCAAACGCAGTTGGACAGAACCCTGTGGCACTCATCAGTGGGGTTGGAAGCGAGATCGGAATCGGCATGGCGATCGCCCGCAGGCTTGGCGCGGCGGGAGCCAGACTGATCGTCACCGCCAGCAGTGCGCGAATCAATGATCGAGTCGCAGAACTGCGCGCCGAAGGGTTCGAAGTCGAAGGCCGGGCCCTCGATCTTACCGATGAAAACCAGGTACGTGAGTTCATGGCGTGGGCAGAGTCCCTCTGGGGCCAGATCGATATCCTGGTCAACAACGCGGGCATGGCCATGCAAGGTAGCCCGGAGTTTTTTTCCGACTTGGCAAGCATGGATCTGCACACCTGGAACCTTACGTTGGCGCGAAACCTGACCACGGCCTTTCTGCTTACACGGGCTGTTCTGCCCGGCATGCGGGCGCGTCGCTACGGGCGCATCGTCAACATCAGTTCCACTACCGGCACCCGCTGCAGCAACCCCGGTGAAGCGGCTTACAGCGCCGCGAAGGCCGCGATGGTCGGAATGAGCATGAGCCTGGCGCTGGAAGTCGCCCAGCAAGGGATCACCGTAAACAGCGTCGCTCCCGGCTGGATCACCACAGGATCGACCACTACAGAGGAAGCCAAAGCGGCCGAATACACGCCGATGGGCCGCGCCGGACGTCCCGAAGAGGTCGCTGCACTGGTGGCTTTCCTTGCCTCTTCAGAGGCGAGCTACCTCACTGGCGAAGTCATCGTGGTGGATGGCGGAAATTGCCTGGTCGAGAACAAGGCTCCTTGATCTGACTAGGCTTCCCAGGCATTCGCCATGGCACCGGCAAGGGTGAACCGATCAGGTCAGAGCAGCTTCCAGGTGTAACTGAGGATCAACCGGTTCTCGTCGATGTCGCTGCGGTAGTTGGAACGCGCCATGACGTTGCGCACGCGTACCCCCAGGCCGCTTAGAAAACCGTTCTGGAACGCGTAGCCGATATCCAGATCGCGCTCGCGATCCTTGCCCTCAAAACCCGCGCCGGTGTTCACGTTGTCGCCGGTGATGTAGCGCACCGTCGTCGTGAGGCCAGGCACCCCCATTGCAGCGAAGTCATAGTCGTAACGAGCCTGCCAGGAACGCTCATCGGTATAGGCGAACTCATAAGTTGGCACCTCGTTACCCAGAGGCGTGACGTTGGCGAAAACCCTGGGGAACGCACTGTCGCCATACATCGCCTGGTAACCGACATAAAAGGTGTGGCCATCACGCTTTGCAGACAGCAACGAAAAGAACGCCTGGTTATCGATTTTCCCCAGCATTTCACTGCCGTCCTCGCTGGCATCGTAATAACCGAGATTGGCGCCCAGACCCCAGTCGCCCATGGGCTGGCTGTGCTTGAAACCAATGAAGTCCTGGGCATAGATGTCTTTCAACTGGCCGTGCCAGAGGCTGACGCTGGTGCGATTGCTGTTGAAGCTGTAGTCGCCGCCGAGGTAGTTGAAAGCATCGCTTTCAGCCTGGCGTTTAGGCACATGGCCTAGCATGGCGATCATTTTTTCGTCGCCGGCTTCGTTGCGCAGGCTGGTCGTCGTCAAGTGACCTGCTTGCACCGTCAGGCCACTGATCTCGCTGGAGCTGATGCTCACCCCCTGATAACTCGGGGGCAGCAGACGTATGTCGCTGAAGGCGAGTACCGGAAGATTCGGTTGCAGCTCCCCGACCTTCAGTTCGGTTTTAGAGACTTTGGCTTTGAACGTCAGGCCCAGACGGCTGTAATCGTCAGCCGCACGGCCATCGTCCGTGATCGGCAACAACCCGGTATTGACCCGGTCAGGGCTGCTGTCGAGCTTGAGGCCCAGCGTTCCTAGCGCATCGATGCCGAACCCCACAGGCCCCTGTGTGTAGCCGGATTTGAACGTCAGGATGAAACCCTGCCCCCACTCCTCGGCCTTGGATTGCCGATTTGCGCCGACGATGTCGGAATAGTCCCGGCTGAAGTAATAGTTGCGAGCTTGCAAGGTGGCGGTGGAACCTTCGAGCAAGCCCTGGTCCGCCGCCGACGCGACGAGTGGCACGCCCAGGAGTGAAAGCCAGAAACGCGGTATGGTCTGCTGATTCATGTTGTGCTCTTAATTATTGTTATTTATCGACAGCTCATGGGCCCGCCGTCATGTCGTGCGGGCTATTACGCTCGGTGTCAGGCTTTTACCGAGGGCGCTTCAAGCGCAGCAGGCAGGGCGCGACGTTCGTTCAGGGCGAAGGCGGTCATTGCCAGCGCCGCAATAGCGCCCGGAATGGCAAAGGCCATGAAGTTCAGTTGCAGGGGCAATTCGATCCCCATCAGTGCGCCGCCCAAGAGCGGGCCGACGATTGCGCCGTTGCGACCGATTCCGGAGGCCCACCCCAGGCCCGTGGAGCGAATGTGCAAGCCATAAAGCTGTGCGGCACCGGCGTACAACAGGATTTGCGTGCCGATAGTGGTAGCGCCGGCGATGAAGATGAGCAGGTACAGCACCGGCATCGGGCTATTGATACCCAGCAAGCTGATGGAGAGTGCGGCAGCAAGAAAGAACCCGATCATGACCTTCACCAGATTCAGCCGATCCCCAAGCCAACCTCCCAGAATCGCGCCTGCCATGCCGCCAAAATTCAGGGCCAGCAAGAACGTCAGGCTTGAACCCAGGCTGTAGCCGGAGTTGGCCATCAGCTTGGGCAACCACGAGCTCAATGCGTAGACCATCAGCAGGCAACAGAAAAACGCTACCCAGATCGCCACCGTTCTTACACCGAGGCCATTCCTGAACAGCTCCAGTACGGATGCGCCCTTGCCCTTGGTTTCATTTAGTTGAAGCGTGTCTTCGACGCCGATTTCATTCCCTGGCGCCAGGCGCTCAAGCAGCGTACGCGCCTGTTCGGTGCGGCCCTGGCGGATGAGAAAGCCAATGGACTCCGGGAGGTAGTGAAGAATCAACGGCAGAAGCAACAATGGCAGGGTCGCGACGAAGAACATCGACGACCAACCAAAACGCGGCAGCATGAAGATACCGACACCGGCCGACAGCATGCCGCCGAGGGAATAGCCGCTGAACATCAACGCAACCAAGGTGCTGCGCATTTTTTTCGGCGCGTACTCGTTCATCAGCGCGACCGCGTTGGGCATCAGCCCGCCACATCCAAGCCCGGCGATGAAACGGCACACGCCGAACTCGCCGGGCGTGCTGGCGAAACCATTGATCACCGTCGCCGTGCTGAACAGCGCGAAGCAGATGGCGATGCCTTTCTTGCGGCCGATCTTGTCGGCCAGACTGCCGAATGCCAAGGCACCGAACATCATGCCAAACAGTGCATAGCTGCCCAGCGCGCCGGCCTGTAGAGGCGTCAGCCCCCACTCCTTCATGATCGCCGGCAAGACCACGCCGTAGATGAACAGGTCATAGCCGTCAAAGATCAACAGCAAGGCGCATAAGCCCATGACCAGCCAATGGAAGCGCCCGAAACGGGCGTTGTCGATGATCGAATGTACGTCGATGGTCCGCATGGCTTTACTCTCATTATTTTTGTTGTGTGTGAGAACCGTATGTACTGCCGCAGCGTCAGCCCAGGTCGCCGCCCCCTACCGGCAAGGTCACGCCGGTGATGTAGGAAGCCTCATCCGATGCCAGGAACAGAATGGCGCCGACTTGCTCATCGAGGGTCCCGTAGCGTTTCATCGGGCTGCTGTCGATGGTCTGATCGACGATTTGCTGGTACCAGACCCGCTCCTGCTCGCTTTGCGGCTGACTGTTGCGAGGAATGCGGCGCGCCGGTGCTTCGGTGCCGCCGGGGGCCGTGGCGTTGACCCGGATGCCGCTGCCGGCGGTTTCCAGTGCCAGACAGGCAGTCAGCGCATTGACGCCGCCTTTGGCCGCGCCGTACGGAACGCGATTGATGCTGCGCGTGGCAATCGATGAAACGTTGACGATCGCGCCGTTACCCTGTTCGAGCATGTAGGGCAATACGCTGTGGCAGCACCACAGCGTCGGGAACAAGGAACGGCGTACTTCGGCTTCGATTTCATGTTCGGCGTAGTGCTCGAACGGTTTGGCCCAGATCGTCCCGCCAACGTTGTTGATCAGGATGTCGATACGCCCGAAACGCGCCTTGGTCGCGGCCATTACCTGCGAGCACTCCGCGTACTGCTCCAGGTCAGCCGTCAAGGTCAGCGCATGTTCATGCTGCAGTTCGTGGACCAGTTCAGAGCGGTCGACGGCAACGAGCAACGCGCCCTCCTCCAGCACTCGCTCGGCGACACGCCGACCGATTCCCTGGGCCGCGCCGGTGACCAGCACGACCTTTTCGTTGAAACGTGGGTTCATTTCAGTGTCCTCAGGCGGCGTCGCCGGTGACGATTGCGTTGGGCGTGAACTTCTCGTAGTGGAAGCTGGCCGGGGTGACACCTTGTTCCTTGAAATGCCGGCGTACGGCATCAACCATCGGCGGTGGCCCGCAGAGGTACACGTCGACATCACCGTTGTTGAGCACGGCTGGCGCCATGTGCTGGGTGACATAGCCTTGGCGAGGATGAGCGGTTCCGGGGTCCGCCACGCAGGTCACGAAACTGAAGTTCGGCAGGCGCGCGGCGAAGGCTTCCAGGGCCTCGACCATCACCAGGTCCTGATCGCGAGTCACACCGTAGATCAGCGACACCGGCTGGGTTTCTGCGCGTTCGGCGAGCACCTCGAGCATCGACAAGAACGGCGCAAGCCCGGTGCCGCCAGCCAGGAACAACAGCTGCCGGGTCACTTCACGCAGATAGAAACTGCCCAATGGCCCGGTCATGGCGACGTTCTCGGCTTCCTGAGCGCGTTCCAGCCAACCGCTCATCAGGCCGCCGGGGACATGCTTGATCAGAAAACTGGCGTGCTTTTCGCCTGGGCGGCTGCTGAATGAGTACGAGCGCGTCTGGCCGCTGCCCGGCACCTCGATGTTGACGTACTGGCCTGGCAGGAAAATCGGCGCCTGGTCCAGTTCGAAACTGATTTCCAACGCCGCATCGGCATGCCGAGTAATGCCGGTGACGCTGGCAGCGAACCGGGTGGTGCCGGTCTTGCAGGCGCTGGAAGGCACCGGCACGGCGATGACGCAGTTGGATTGCGGCACCATCTGGCAGGTCAGGACTTGCCGTTCCTGTGCTTCGTCCTCCGTCAGCGCATCGTCGATGTACTCGTCGCCCAGATCATAGGCGCCGGTCTCGCAGCGGCATTTGCAGGTGCCGCAGACACCGTCCGAGCAATCCATGGGCAGGTTGATACGTTGGCGAAAGGCGGCATCCAGCACCTTCTCACCCACTTTGCAGTCGATGAAACGGGTCACCCCGTCTTCAAAATTGAGGGCTATGGAGTACGTCATGGCGCTGTCCTCAGATGTGATAGATGTCGATGACCTGATGGATGTAGTCGTTTTTCAGCACCACTTTCTTGCGCGTGATCAGCGGCTGTTCAGCGCTGATGTCCAGGCGATAGAAAGACGTGCCGAAATACGTATCCGTGGTCTTGTAGCGATGGCTGAGGGTTTGCCAGTTGAAACGCAGCTCCACGTGCCCGGCGTCTTCAGCCAGTACCTCGAGGTTGGTGATCAAATGCACGGTTCGCGGCTCCGGCGTGCTGGCACTGGAGCGTTCGGTCTTGATGCGGAAAACTCGGTCTTCCAGGCCGTCGCGGCTGGGGTAATACACCAGCGAAATCTCACTCTGCGGGTCCTGCGTCAGCGTGTCGTGGTCATCCCACGCCGGCATCCAGAACTCGACCTTGGGCGAGTAGCACTCCAGCCACTCGTCCCACTGGCGATCATCCAGCAGGCGTGCTTCGCGGTAGAGAAAAGCCAGCAGGCTGTCACGGGAAATGCTCACGAGCGCACCTCCTTGTCGGTGGCAATCAGGCCTTGTCGCTCCAACTCAATCGCTCGTTGCAGGCTGGCGGCCCAGTGGGCGTGCTGACGGACGAACAACCCCTCGTCCTCGGTTTTCACCCCGCTGAGCTGCGGGTTCATGCCCATGGCGCGTGCATTTTCGTCAGCCCCCTCGATCCACTGCTTTGCGCCGCGGCTCAGGTCATTCCACAAACTTGTCGCCCCCTGATAACCGGTCTGGCAGGCACGGAACTCTTCCAGGTCGTCCGGCGTACCCATGCCACTGACGTTGAAAAAATCCTCGTACTGGCGAATGCGGGTCGTGCGCTCCCGGGCACTTTCACCCTTGGGCGCCATGCAGTAGATCGTCACTTCGGTCTTGTCGACCGCGAGGGGCCGTACCACGCGGATCTGCGTGGAGAACTGGTCCATCAGGTAAACGTTGGGGTACAGGCAGAGGTTGCGGGTCTGGTCGACGATGAAATCGGCACGCTCCTGGCCCAGGCGCTCGGCGAGGGCCTCACGGTGCGCATGCACCGGACGCACTTCGGGATTGAGCAGGCGGGTCCACAGCAGGATGTGCCCATGTTCGAAGGCATAGACGCCGCCCAGGCTCTTCGACCAGCCATTGGCATCCACGGTGCGGGTGCCTTCGGCTTCATAATTGCGGCGGCCCATGGTTGCCGAGTAATTCCAGTGCACTGAGCTGACGTGATAGCCGTCGGCACCGTTCTCGATCTGCAGTTTCCAGTTACCGTCGTAGGTGTAGGACGAACTGCCGCGCAGCACTTCCAGCCCTTCAGGCGCCTGGTCGACCATCTGGTCGATGATGACCCGGGTTTCGCCCAGGTAATCACTCAATTCCGGGACGGCTTCGCTGAGGCTGCCAAACAAGAAACCGCGATAATTCTCGAAACGGCCCAGGCGCTTGAGGTCGTGGGAGCCGTCGCAGTCGAAAGTGTCTGGGTAGGCGCCGGTCTTGGCGTCTTTGACTTTAAGCAGCTTGCCGGCATTGCTGAAGGTCCAGCCGTGGAACGGGCACGTGAATGAGCCTTTGTTGCCCTGCTTGCGTCGGCATAGCATGGCGCCACGGTGAGCGCAGGCATTGACCAAGCCGTGCAGCGACCCTTGTTTGTCGCGGGTGATAACGACGGGCTGACGGCCAATGTAGGTGGTGAAGTAGTCGTTGATGTCCGGCACCTGGCTTTCATGCGCCAGGTAGACCCAACCACTTTCAAAAATATGCTTCATCTCCAGGGCGAACAGTTCGGCGTCGGTGAAGATGTCGCGGCGGCAGCGGAAGACCCCGGTAGTGGGATCTTCCTGAACGGATTCGCTGAGTTGACGGGCGAGTCTGTCGAGCGTGCTGATCATGGGGTACCCTCGGTTGTTCTTGTATCAGGCCCCCTCACCCTACGTGTTCACTTGCGGCGTCAATATCCACGTACTGCAAATCGCTATCCGCCTGGCGCGGCCCGTTCACGCTGGCGCCGGCAAGTCTGCGAAGGCAGCTCGCCAAAGCGCTTGCGGTAGACCTCGGAGAAGCGGCCCAGATGCAGAAAACCGTGATCCAGCGCGACTTCGGTAACGCTGCGCGCTGTCGCGGTTTGCAGTTCGGCATGCACCCGCTCCAGCTTGCGTTGGCGCATGTAGTCCCTGGGCGAAAGGCCGACCTGGCGCTCGAACAGCGTATACAGCGAGCGCTCGCTGACCCGGGCAACCGCCATCAACTGTTCGAGACTGATGTCTTCGGTCAGGTGCTCCTCGATGAACTGCCGCACGCGGTCGAAGCCCGCACCCTCTTCAGGTCGCGGTGCGACTCTCAATACATTGTTTGCCAGCAACGCCAGCAACTTGTTGGCGACTATCCGCTCGTACAGGCACTGGACCTCACCTTGCGCCGCGTTCTCGGCCTCATGGCAGATCAACCCCAGCAGTTGCACAAAACCACTCATCTCTTTGAGCTCGTGGTGCTCGGGCACGAACCGGATCCCTTGCTGCGGAAGCGTCCAGTGCTGCTCCAGGCAGGCGTTTTCCAACAGCCTGACGGGAACTTTGACGATGAATTTTTCGCAGTCGGCCGAATACGTCAGGTCGACCGGGTCATCCGGGTTGATCAGCAGAATCTCACCGGCCCGCAAAACCTGCTCTTTGCCTCGGGCAGCGGATCGGCAATGCCCATGAAGCAGGATTTGCAGGTGATAGATCGTCTCCAGCGCCGTCGAGGTGACCCGCACCGGCGCGCCATAACTGATACGACACAAGTCCAGGCTCGAGAACGTACGATGGCTGATGCTCGCCTCGGGGCGGCCCCGCGGCGGTAGGCGAATGCAGTGACTGCCCACGTGCTGGTTAACGTAATCCGACACGGCATAGGCATCTGCACGGTCGAAAATCTGGCTGCGCTCACTCAATAACACGGTCATGTTGGCGCCTCTTTTTTGTTGTTCGCTCAAGACCAGGCTGAAGCCACAAAGCCCCCGTCAGCAATCGCTGCGGGGGCTTGGGTGTCAGGCGTAACGGTGAATCACACCTCCAGCGCTCGCACTCGCTCGGGACGGCTTTCGTCTTTGGGCGCAGCGGTTGGTTGAAGGACAAAATCGAACTCGATATCCGCCCGCTGGCCATTGGCATCGTCGCTGAAGCGAATCTCGGCGATCAATTCGTCGCGGGTTGCATAAGCAAAATCATCGTGCAGGTATCGGTCCCCTGCCAGGTTGATTTGCGTCGTCAGGTGACGATGTCCAGGCGCCGAAATGAAGAAATGAATGTGTGCAGGCCGCTGGCCATGACGCCCCAGCTGGTCAAGCAATTGCTGGGTCGGACCATCCGGCGGGCAGCCGTAGCCCGAGGGCACGATGCTCTGGAAACGATAGCGTCCTTCGGCGTCCGTCAGGATCCGCCGGCGCAAGTTGAATTCGGACTGCGAAGGGTCGAAATATGAGTAGGTACCGCCGGTATTCGCGTGCCAGACATCGACCACCGCGTTGACCAGGGGCTCGCCATCGGTGTCGCGTACCTGGCCGGTCATGAACAACACCGTGCCGGGGTCCTGGCCGTCATCGAGGCGGGCAAAGCGCTCCGACAGCGGCGCGCCGGCCACATACAGCGGGCCCTCAATGGTCCGTGGCGTGCCGCCGACCTGGCCGGCCTGTTCATCTTCGGCGTCCATCAGCATGTCCAGGTAATGTTCGAGCCCCAGCCCCGCGACGACCAGGCCAGCCTCCTGGCGGCGGCCCAAGTCGTTCAGGTAGTTGACAGCCTTCCAGAACTCTTCGGGGGTTACCTGAAGGTCCTCGATGAGCTTGATCGAGTCGTTCAAGACACGATGCACCACCTGCTTCATCCGCTGGCTCCCGGTGGGCTGGTCGAAACCGGATGCTTTCTCGAGGAATTGCTGCACTTCAGCGGTTTGGGAGATACGAACGGTCATGGCTTTTGCCCTCATCAGTATTATTTGTTCTTGTCGATGTCAGTACTGCGAATCGGTGAACTCAGCGGTCGTCGGCATGGATCGAAGATGGATGTCGGCACATCGGTGTCACGTCGATCTCCATGTAGGGGTACAGCGGCAATTGCATCAAGGTGTCATGCAACGCCTGGTTATCCGGCACATCAAACACACTGACGTTGGCGTAGAGCCCGACCAGGCGCCACAGATGACGCCAGGTGCCTTCGTGTTGCAGGCGCTGCGCAAGTTCTTTCTCGTCGGCCTTGAGCTGAGTGGCTGTTTCAGCCGGCATATCGGCTGGGAGCCTGACGGTCATGCGTACGTGGAAAAGCATCTCGTGGGTATCCTCTTGGCTAAGGCAGGTCAGCGGCGCGCAAAACGCGCAAGCCGTTGTTCATCCAGCTCGATGCCCAAACCGGGCGTGCGCGGGATCATGAGCTGAAAGTCCCGATAGACAGGCGGTTCCACCAGGATATCTTCGGTCAACAGCAGCGGTCCGAACAGCTCGGTATGCCATTCCAGCTTGTCCAGCGTGGCAAAGGCATGAGCGGCCGCCAGCGTGCCGACGCTGCCTTCGAGCATCGTACCGCCGTACAGGCCGATACCGGCGGCTTCGGCAATCGCAGCAGTACGCAACACCGCCCGGGGGCCGCCGGTCTTGGCGATTTTCAGGGCGAAAATCGAAGCGGCGCCCATCTGCGCAAGGGCAAAGCTGTCCTGGACCGACTCGATCGCCTCATCGGCCATCAGCGGGATCGGGCTGTGGGCACTGAGGCGGGCCATGCCCGGCCGGTCGTGCCGGGACAAGGGTTGTTCGATCAGCTCGACGCCAGCATCGGCCAACAGTCGACAGGCCCGTATGGCCAGCGCTTCGCTCCATGCCTGGTTGATGTCGACACGCACACTGGCGCGGTCACCCAGGGCACGCTTGATCGCCGCGACATGGGCGATGTCGCGAGCCGGCTCTGCGGCACCGATCTTCAGTTTGAAGTGCCGATGGCGACGTATATCGAGCATGTGTTCGGCCTCTTCGATGTCTCGGCCGGTGTCGCCGCTGGCCAGCGTCCACGCCACTTCCACACCGTCGCGTACGCGCCCGCCGAGCAATTCCGCCACCGGCAGTCCCAGGCGCTTGCCTTGGGCGTCGAGCAACGCGGTTTCCACCGCTGAGCGCGCAAACGTGTTGCCACGAATGCTCCGGTCGACCCGTTGCATGGCCACGTTGAGATTGCTCGCGTCTTGCCCGATCAACAGCGGTGCGAACCATTTGTCGAGGTTCACCTTGATGCTTTCCGGGCTTTCCCCGGCGTACGCCAAGCCACCGATGGTCGTGGCCTCGCCGACGCCGATGATGCCGTCACTGGAGTGGATCCGCAGAATGACCAGCGTCTGGCCGTGCATGGTATGCATGGCCAATTTGTGTGGCCTGATCGTGGGTAGGTCAACAATTTGGGTATCGAAGCGTTCGATGGTGACAGCAGTCATAATCTTTCCGTCGGCGTTGTGTTTGTTCTTGGGCAAAGATTGACGCTGAGCAAGCGCACCGTCCAATATTGAATAAGTCTCGCTTTATACCTTGGGGGTATCGTGGAGCTTCGTCATTTGCGTTACTTCCGGGTGCTGGCGCAAACCCTGAATTTCACTCGTGCCGCTGAGCAGTTGAACATTGCCCAGCCACCGCTGAGTCGCCAGATCCAGCAACTGGAGGATGAACTGGGGGTGGCGCTGCTTGAACGTTCCAGGCCGCTGAGGTTGACCGAAGCGGGTCGGTTCTTTCATGAGCACTCCAGCCAATTGCTGGAACAGCTCGTGCGCATTGGCGACGACACGCGTCGCGTCGCAGCAGGCCAGAAACGCTGGCTGGGTATTGGCTTTGCCCCTTCCACGCTATACGGCGCCTTGCCTGAGTTGATCCGTCAGTTGCGTAGCCTCGGCGATGTGGAATTGGGGCTCTCGGAACTCATCACCCTGCAGCAGCTCGAAGCGCTGAAAAGTGGCCGCATCGACATTGGTTTTGGCCGGATGCTGTTCGATGATCCGACTATCACCCAGGAAATCCTGCGCCAGGACCCGTTGGTCGCAGCCCTGCCGGCAGGTCACCCGCTGCTGTCGGGACCGGCCACCCTGGAGCAACTGGCAGCAGAACCTTTTGTCCTCTACCCGGGCACCCCGCGCCCGAGCTATGCCGACCACGTCCTGGGTATCTTCGCCGCACAGGGCTTGCGGATCCGGGTGGTGCAAACGGTGAACGAGCTGCAGACCGCCATCGGCCTCGTTGCAGCAGGCATCGGTATCACCCTGGTACCCGCCTCGGTGCAAAGACTGCACCGCGATGACATTGGCTACACCCCGCTGCTGGACAGCAGCGCCACTTCACCCATCGTCGTGAGCTACCGCGCCGGGGACGTATCGCCAGTGTTGCAACAATGCCTTGGGCTGCTCGCCAAGCGATGAGTCACTTGAACAATTCACTGCTCATGAAATCAATGAACACCCGCAGTTTCGGCGCCAGGTGCTTGCTTGAAGGCCAGAGCATGCGGAAGGTGCTCTGATGCCGATTGAAGTCATCGAGGACGGTGACCAGTTCACCGCTGGCGATGGCATCGCGCACAGTGAAGTCCGGCACGCAGGCAATCCCCAATGCATCGCGCACGACGTACAGCAACGCCTCGGTGGTGTTGCAGACCAGGGTCGCCGGCAAGTTGAGATCCGGCTGCCCTTCCCCGTTTATCGGCCAGACCTGCATCCTGCCAGTGCTGGGAAACTTGTATAACAGGCAGGCATGGCGCAGCAGATCCGTCGGCACCTGCGGCGTGCCGTGTTCGGCGAGGTACCGGGGCGAACCGACCACGACGAGCTTGAACGCGCCCAACGGGCGGGACATCAGCCGGGAGTCGTTCGGTTCTCCAGTCCGAATGACGGCATCGAAACCTTCCTCGATGATGTCCACCAGCCTGTCGGAGAAATCCAGGTCCAGTTCGATACTGGGGTAGCGGCGCATGAAGGCCATCAGCGTCGGCATGACCAGGTCTGCAACCAGTGGCAAACTCACCCGCAGTTTGCCCCGCGGCGCTTTGCGGGTTTCCGACAACTCCAGTTCGGCCGCTTCGACTTCGCAGAGAATACGCCGGCAACGCTCGAGGAAAAGCGTCCCTTCCGCCGTCAGCGTGATACTGCGCGTGCTGCGATGAAACAGCCGCACACCCAGCCGTTCCTCGAGCCGGGCGACGCTTTTGCCCACCGCCGAAGACGAAATGCCAAGCGCCCTGCCCGCCTCTGAAAAGCTGCGGGTTTCGGCCGCGCGAACAAAAAAATCAATCCCGCTCAGTGACTCCACGCCAGGCTCCCATTACGGACATTTTTTCCGATGTGTTGCGCACTCTAGCATTCTTGTCTCGCAAAGAAGGGGCCCTTACCGTAGTCGGCACTTATCAATCTGCGACTGACGCCGCTATCCGGCGGGCCAGAAGCGTTCCAAGCAGGTGACACATGACGATTGCCAATACCCATATCGACGCCGAGGCCGAGGTCGTTCAAGACGCTGCGCCGCTCCCCATCGGGTCACTGTTTGCCCTCGCGCTGGCGGCGTTCGTGACCATTCTCACCGAAGCCTTGCCCGCCGGCCTTCTCTCACAGATCAGCGAAGGGCTGGCAATTTCCGAAGCCCTCGCCGGCCAGTTGGTCACGGTCTACGCGATAGGTTCCTTGCTGGCGGCCATTCCCTTGACGGCCGCGACCCAAGGCATGCGGCGCCGGCCGCTCTTGCTGTTGGCCATTGCCGGTTTTGCCGTGGCCAATACAGTCACGACGCTTTCGTCCCACTATGGCTTGACGATCGTTGCCCGCTTGCTGGGTGGCGTATCGGCCGGGCTGCTCTGGGCCTTGTTGGCCGGTTATGCCGCCCGCATGGTGCCCGAGAGCCAGAAAGGTCGGGCGATTGCGATAGCCATGGTTGGTGCACCCCTGGCGTTATCCCTGGGCGTACCGGCCGGCACCTTGCTCGGCAATTTGATCGGTTGGCGGATGAGCTTCGCCATCATGAGCTTGTTCGCCGTCGCCTTGATGGTCTGGGTACGACTCAAGGTGCCTGACTTTCCCGGGCAAACCACCGGCAAACGCCTTGCCCTGGGTCAGGTCTTCACCCTGCCGGGCGTTCGCTCGGTGTTGTTCGTGGTGTTGGCCTTTGTCCTGGCGCACAACATTCTCTTTACCTATATCGCGCCGTTCCTGATGACGGCGGGCCTGGGCGAGCGGACCGACCTGGTTCTGCTGGTCTTCGGGGTCGCATCGTTGCTGGGCATCTGGGTCGTCGGCGTGCTGATCGATCGCCATCTACGGGCATTGACCCTTGCGAGCACGGCGCTGTTCGCCATCTCGGCACTGACGCTAGGTGCCATGAGCGACAGCCCTGCCGCGATCTACATCGCGGTAGCGGCCTGGGGAATCGCCTTTGGAGGGGCCGGGACGTTGTTCCAGACGGCGATCGCCAAGACGGCCGCAGAGGCAGCGGATCTCGCCCAGTCGATGTTGGTCACGGCCTGGAACGTCGCCATTGCCGGGGGTGGGATCGTGGGGGGCGTCCTGCTCGATCACCTCGGTGTCGTTGCGTTTGCGCCGGTCCTGGTCATTCTCCTGTTGCTGACATTGGCGGTGGTGTGGTCTGCCAGGCAGTGCGGGTTTACCCAGAGCATTCAATGAGGATCGTGAGTCATCTTCGCTCAAGTCTCATGCTCGGCGGCCAACGCCGGGGTGGCGCTTGCCCGGTATTTCGACAGGCTTATCCAGGCCAGCGGTATCGCGCTCAGGCAGGCCGCCGCAAACAGCCAGTGGGCCGCCGCCAGGGCATCGCCGCTCTGTCGGTAGATCAGGGTGATCAGCGCAGGCGTGGCACTGCCGAAGAGGGTCACCGATAAGGCGTAGGCCAGCGAGACACCCAGGGCCCTGACCTGCACCGGAAACAGCTCTGCCAGGGCTGCTGCAGCCGGCCCGGTGTAAAGCACCATCAGCACTGCCAGCCCACATTGGAAGCTGATCAGCGTCTGGAGACTGGGACTGTTGTTCAGCCATACGAACCCTGGGTAGGCACAGAGCGCGACCCCCACGGCACCGATGAGCATCACGGTGTAGCGCCCGATGCGGTCCGACAGCAGTGCCGTTAACGGACACAGCAGCGTGATGAGGCCGACCAGCACCAACCCCAGGTAGGCCTTGTTGCGCGGGAGTTCAAGCACCATCGATGCATAGGTCGGCATGAAATTGATCAATTGTGTCGCGACCGTCCAGAGAACGACGATCAGCACCCCCCTCACGAGGTTGGGCAGATAGGGGCGAAGGTTAGGCCCCTTCCCGGCCATCGCGTGCTTATCTTGATTATCGAGAAAGCGGCGCAGCGGCTCGCTTTCCTCGAGACTGCGACGAATTTTCAAGCCCGCCACCACGACCAGCAGTCCGAAGACATAGGGCACGCGCCAACCCCACTCATCCAACTGGGCGGGCGTCAGCGCGCTCGACAACAGACTCGCACTTAAACCGCATAGCAGGAATGATCCGGCTTGCGCCACCTGTTGGCTGGACGCAAATAACGCGCGGCGGTCCGCAGGTGCTGTCTCGACAAGATAGGCCAGCGCACCACCGATCTCTCCTCCTGCTGCAACCCCCTGCAATATGCGCGCGACGACAATGCTCAGCGGTGCCCACCAACCGATGGTCTCGTAGGTCGGGCATACGGCAATGATCAGGGTTCCGGCGCCCATCAGCATGATCGACAGCGTCAACGCGGCCTTGCGCCCCTGGCGATCGGCATAGCGCCCCATCAGCAGCGCGCCCAACGGCCGGGCCACGAAGCCGACGGCGAGTGCCAGGTAGGACGCGAGCAACGACATCAATGGATCGGATGCCGGAAAGAACGCTGCGGCGATCTGCAAGGCGAAGATCGCAAACAGGGTGAAGTCGAACCATTCCAGGGCGGCGCCCACGCTCACCGCCAGCACCAGTTTTCTGCGTTTGCGCCCCTGGCTATCCTGGGCTGTGGCGCTCATTGCGCACCCCCAGCGGGAAATGGAGGCAATGGCTCACAACGTGCCAGGCGGCGCAGGAACTGTTCACAGGCCTCAAGCTGAGCCAGGTCCACATACTCGTTCACCTTGTGCGCTTGCTTGATGCTCCCTGGGCCGCAGACGATCGTGGGGATCCCTGCGGCCTGAAACAGCCCGGCCTCGGTGCTGTACGCCACGCGTTGTCGGCCATGGGCCATTGAGCTAGCCTCGCGGACCCACTGCGCGAACGCCTGGTTGCCCTTCTCATCCAACCCCGGGGTGTGCAGCGTGTGGGAAAACTCGATGGACGCCGCCGCGGCGCGATCATCCATCTCACTGTGCATGGCCTGCTTGGCGTCGTCCTTGATCTGCACCAGCAGTTGCTCGGCATCGCAGCCGGGCAGGTAGCGAATCTCAAAGTCAAAGCTGCATTGACCAGGAATGACATTGCCAGCGACACCGCCATTGACCCGGCAGACCTGGACGGTGGTGTACGGGACATCAAACCCGCTATCCAGCGGCCCTTGTGAAAGCCGCCTGGCCACTTGCTGAAGCTGCATCTGTACCCGCGCGGCATAGTCGATGGCGTTGACCCCCTCGCTCGGCAACGATGAGTGCGCCACCTTGCCATGGACGCAGCAATTGATTTCGTGACGCCCCTTGTGGCCGATCACCAACGCCATTGAGGTCGGCTCGCCGACAATGCAACCGGCGGGTTCCAGCTGTGCCTGGGAGATGAATGGGGCCAGATGTTTCGCCCCCATCGCCCCCACTTCTTCGTCATAGGACAAGGCCAGGTGAAAGCTTTGTCGTGCAGACGCCATCAGCTCGGGAACCATTGCCAGCACCACGGCGATGAACCCCTTCATGTCCGAACTGCCACGACCGTAGAGCCGATCCTGATCCAGGTGAGCGCTGAACGGATCCTGCGCCCAGGCCTGGCCCGCTACCGGCACCACGTCAGTATGTCCGGACAGGATGATGCCCCCGGGGCGCGGCGGTCCGAGACTGGCAAACAGGTTCGCCTTGCGCCCGGAGGCGTCCGGCAGAATCCGGGCCTGTACCCCGAAGCCGTGCAGGTAACCGCTCACCCATTCGATGAGGTCCAGATTGGAGCGGTCGCTGACCGAAGGAAAACCGATCAAGGTTCGTGCGATTTCCAACGTGCGTGCCAGCACGCTGCGGCCGTCATTCGAGCACGCGTCTGCCGCCCCCTGCGCAAAGGCCAAGGAAAGAGTCATGGGATGCTCCAGCAAACAGAAGTCTATTTTTGAAGGGCAACAGGCATGGGCCCTGAACGAACAACGCGCCTGTCTCGCGAAAACCAGACGTTGGACAACAACACCGCCACACACACCACCGTAACCAGAACGGGAACCCAAGGGCTATGCCAGGTGGAGAGCACGAACTCGGCGGCCAAGGCGATGACCGGCACGCAAGGCGTGAGAATGGACACCCGCCCGCCTCCCAGGTGCTGAATGGCAAATTGCAGGGTAAACACCGGAATCAGCACGCTGACAAACGCCAGCTTGATCAACTGGCCGAGCATGGCGGTATCCAGCGTGAGCAACTGGTGCAAATTTTCCCGGCCGACCCACCCTGTGACGATCAATAGCAGGAAGAACCTGACGCACAGGATATCCATGGCGCTGTACTTGCTATCGCGGTTCAGTCGAGCCGAGCAGAACACATAGATCCCACCAGTGATCCCGGCGACAGTCGCCAGGGCAATGCCCTCATGCAAGTTGACCAGGCTTACCTGGGCCGTGACTCCAAGCGCGAGACGCATAAGGACCAACGCCATCAGCGACAACAGGATCAGCAGCGCGCCCAGCCAGCGGGAACGACTGACCGAGGAACGCGCCACCAGCATTTCACAGACCACCACCACCAGCGGCATCCAGCCCTGATAGATCGCTGACTCCACCGACGCCTCAATGCGCTGCAATGCCATGAACATCAACCACCAACTGAACAACGTCAGCACATTGAGCAGCAGAACGCCTCGCCACTCCTCGCGCAGCAGACGAAACGGGTCATGACCCCGCAAGGTATGCACCAGGAAAAATACCGCCCAGGCCATCAGGAAGGTAATGAATGTCAACGCCGCCCCACTGATGCGGGTGAACGCCACCATGACCCAGACGGCCGAGAGCGCCGTCGAGATGCAGTAGACCGCCATGCTGACGGCACCGAGTATTCCTGTCTTCATGCCTGCTCCTTGAGAAAAACCTGTTGCCTGCCGCCCGCTGGATCAATCAAGCGGTTCCCGGCTCCAGCACTTCCACCTGGGTCGGTACGTAGTCCTGCAAGGCTTCGAAGTCGGCGCGAAGTACCTTTGGGTCTGCGTTGTACAAAGTCAGGATGCCCGCGGTATCGGCCAGGGACCGGGAGTCCACCACCATTCCGGGGGCGACCCGCCAGTCGATGTCGTAGGTACTGGAAATGGGCGGTTCGTTGAGCTGGCTGATCCGGCCTTTGCGCAAGGGCAACAAGGCGGACACAACGTTGTTCTTCTCGTTGGGCTTGATGTCATCGAGTGCTGCGGCCCCGGCTACGAGGTAGAGATTGGCGTCGATCAGGTTGATGTCGCTGTTTTTCTCGTGGTACGGCACCCCGATGCCGCCAGGTACGCGTGCAGCAATTTCCAGGAACACCGGATAACCGCGCTTGCGGTCCACGAAGACCTCGTGGTGCGTCGAACCGTTGCGAAAGTTCAGGGCCGCAATCACGTCCCGATTGAATGCCTCCAGGGTCGCCTTGAGCGTGGGGTCGGCCACGGGAATCACGCTCAAGGGCTTGCCCTGGACAAAGTCGAAGTTGGTGCAGCCCAGTTCCAGCACACCGCAGTAGCGGATTTGACCGTCGACCACAAACGAGTCGCATTGGAACATGTCGCCGTCAATGAACTCGTCCACCTCATAATCAAAATGATACGGCGAGGCCAACACTTGTTCGCGGGCCTTGATGAATTCGGCCTCGTTGCGAATGATCGACACCTCGAAACTGCCCGCTGCGTTCACCGGCTTCAGGACCAGGGGCAAGCCCAATCGCGCCGTCAGATCAGCGTAGTAAGCCTGAGGCTCAGCCGATAGCCGTACGTGATCCAGTGGCACAAACTCGGGAATGCGTATCCCCTTCTTGCTGACGGCGTGTTTCATCAGCACCTTGTCGCGAAAGTTCGCCACGATCGCCTGTGTGTCGCCTTCTAATCCGAACTCCTCGCGCAACTGAGCCGCCAGTTCAACGTGGCACTCTTCCTGGCAGAAAATACGCAATGAGGAAGTTTTGCCTTGCACGGCTCGCAGCTCATCGCTGATGACGCTGCGACATTGGTCATGATCCAGCAACGGGCGGATGTTGCGCTGCAGGTCCGCATCGACACGCACGATCTGCGAGACATTGCGCTCAAGCGTAGGCGGCAGGACGTCGGCGTGATAGGCGATCAACACTGTCCGGCAATCTCGACCCAGCGTCTGCAGCGCCTTCTCGGAGGCAAAGTTAAGGTAATGGGGCGTCAGGAAAACGATGGTCTGGATCATGGTAGTGCCTCACTGGAAGTCGACGTTCATGCGATAGAGAAGGCGCGCATCGGCGCCCCCTTCACTTTTGGGTATGGGCGGACCTTTATGCAGCGTTGAAAGGTTGTCCCAGATGACGATGTCGCCTGGGCGGTAGGCATGCCGATAGCGCGGTGCGTGCTGGACAAGGAAGTCGACCAGACTGTCGAGAATGCGATGGGACAGTGCAGGCGTGACCCCTTCTATTTGCATGGCCGTGGCAGCCGGTGCATACAGCGACGCAGTGCAAGCGAGTGGGTGCTTGTACACCAGGGGGTGGACCACGGTGTTTTCCAGTGCGCCAGCCTCCTGGGAATTGAGCTGTTGCACCGCGGCGTCGGCATTGCGCAGCGCGTCTCGATTGCCGAAACGGTGGTGAATCCGCAGGTTTTCCAGGTCGAGCCCCTTCAGGTACGACGGGCAACCTGGGCTTTCCAGCCACTGGCGAACCTGATGCAGGCCCGCGACACAATCGATGAATTGGGTCTCGCCGTGCTGGTCTGGTACACGTACCGACAGCAGTGAGGTGAACACCGTGTTCGCCGATTTGTACGACATGTCGGTGTGCCAATACCCTCCTCCTTCATGCACGCCCAAGGCCTGGCCGTCCCGATGGAGATTGGTCACGGTCAGCACTTCCCGATAATCCTCGAGGCAGTACTTGGCCAACACATGATGGACAGGCGAGCCCAGCCTGCGCATCAACTGCACATAAGGGGCGACGCTGACGTCCTGGTTGGCGATGACCAGCACCTTGGCCTGCGCGATGGCCTGCCTGAGCTCCGCTGCCGACTGCCCGAGCACGTCGCCGAGGTCCAGGCGCAGCGGCTGGAACATCCTCACGCCCATGACCGCAGTCCTTCTTGCAGCGATATTGCGGCACTCATTTCTGCAGCTGCCGGCACCATCGTATTGATCGACGCATAACCTGAGGCAGCACCCGCGAAATACAGGCCGGCGACAGGGCTTTTCCCATCCTGGTGGCAGGTAAAGCCGGTTTGCTGGTTGAGCAGTTGCGGCCAGTCGGTGGCGGGGAGTTGTGCGGTGACGCCGATGGCCGAAACAAGGCATTGCTCCTTGGCCGACACATCCAAGTGCAACTCATGCCCGTCGGATGCCTGGGCGGCGACCAACCGGCCCGCCTCTTGAGCCTTGCGACAGGAAGCCTGGAGCAGCGGATTGCCGTTGAGTGACGACGGAAGGTCCAGGACGACCTTGTCGCCATCCTGGCGAATGCTGCTGTAGGCATGCAGCCAGATATTGGCCCGGCCTGTGCTGCTGGCGCTGTTGAGCGGCCCTTGAAAGGAACTGGACGAAGTCTTGGCAATCATTTCCAGCGTGCGCTGGCTAAGGGACCTGAGGGCAAAGCGATCATCGGTCTCTTGGGGATACAGCCCCAGATAGGATTTGATCAGAATCGACACATTGCGGGCGAACGGGGCCAGGAGCAGTGCGATCTGAAACGCACTGTTACCGCTGCCGAAGATGACCACATCCTGCTGCAGGAAACGGTGGGCCTCGCCCCGCGCAACCATTTGATAGACGTCAAAGCACTTCAACCAATGGGCACTGGGCATTTCGAAGGGCGGCGCCTTCGGGCGAATCCCGGTTGCCAGGATAATCTGCTGTGCACGCAAGGACCGATGCTGGGAACCCGGCGCCAGGCTCACCTCGAACAGCCCCTGGGCCTTGCTGACGGTGACCACCCGTTGCTGGATCCTGGTCAAGGGCAAGGCTTCGAAGTTACTACGGATGTAGGCTGCGTATTCCTCACCGGTGGGGCTGACGCACAACTTGCGCATGAACCGATGCAAGGGATAGGGCGCGCCTTCGATCTCCAGTTCATTGCAGTAGGACTGCAATGGATGATCCCCCATCATGCCCATGCACCCCCCGAATACATCGCTGATAACAGCGACTTTCAGGCCCAGATCAATCAGCCGGATACACTCGCTAAGCCCTGCGGGACCGCCGCCTACGACAATGACGTCGAACACATGCTGCTCCATTTCAAAAATCCTCCAGGCGGGCACAGGCTTGATCAACAATGGGTTTGGCTACCGAGAAAGAAAACCTGACATAGGTGGGGCACGGCCCCTGGTAGAAGGGCGTCGCAGGCAATGGCATGACCCCGCAACGAACGGCCAGGTGTTGACTGAATTCAACGGGGGACAATGAAGGCGCCCGCCGTGAATAGTCGGCCATGATGTAATGGCCGCCCGCCGGTAACCGGATATCCAGCCCGGCAGCCGTCAGCGCACCTGCCAGGCGATCACGTTTGTGCTTGTAGTGCTCGCGCAGGCTATCCAGGCGCCCGGCGGTCAACTCATCGAGCAAAACAGCAACGGCTGCCTGTATGGGGGTGGGTTGGCAATAGCTCAGGTAGAGGTGATGGGCATAGGCTCGCTCCATGAAGGTTGCCTGCGCGCACAACCAGCCGATCCGGACGCCCGTCATGGACAACAACTTTGATGCGCTGCCTGCCACCATCATGGGAATCTGCTGCCGGGGGTACCGCGCCGATGTGTCAGTGTCGTACTGATAGTGACGATAGGCTTCGTCGACAATCACCATGAAGTCATGGTTTTTTGCCAGCGCCACCATGTGCTGCCAATCATCAGCGGACATGCACCACCCCGTCGGGTTATGGGGTGTATTGAGCAGCAGTATGCGAACACCAGCGCGCAATTGCTGTTCGAGCACTGCCCAATCGAGGCCGATCGACTCCCCTGCCGACAACGGCACTGCAACAAACTCCAACCCCAGCAACGAGGCCATTCCTGGGTAATAGGGATAAAAGGGCTCAAAGAACGCGACCCGGCTGCCGTACTGCGTGGACGCTGCGTACAGGGCCAGGTACAAGGCCTCGGTACAGCCACTGGTCACCAGCACTTCGCTGTCGGGTGCATAGCCGGCACTGTGAGCTGCGATGCTTTCGCGCAAAATCATTTCGCCGCGAGGGTCGGCGTACTGCCAGCCCGCCCGGACCTGGCGGGCCAGCGCCGCATTCATGGCATTGTCAAACAGGGGTTCAGGAATTCCTTGCGAAAGGTTCAACGCTCCTGAGGATGCTGCGTATGCACTGGCATCCCTGAAGGGCGCCACTCGACCAATCAATGTCAAATCATCCATGACTTCCCGCCCCCTTGTATTGATCGGTCAGGCGTGAGTGGCTACTCGGTTGAGTCCTTGCCAGAATCGGGTCAACAAGTTCAGTACATCGGCAGCGCCCTCCAGAATATTGTTGCCGTTGTCAGTGTCCCGGGCCGCCTCCATGACCGCGTCACTGATCCATTGCACATGATCGGTTTCTACCAGCATGTGCAGATAGAAGTAGGTGAAGTCTTCGTGTTTCCACCCGCTGTAGAGGCGGAAGCCTTCGTACAGGTTGGCGATCATCGGAAAGCCGAACTCTTCGATAACGTAATGAGCACCAATGGCATGCTCTGTCGAACCCTCGAGGAAAATTCGACGCAGGCCGTCGACCAGCTCACTGGCTTCGGGAATATATTCAACCTTCTTCCAGTCATCCAACGTGATGCCAACGCCGGCAAGTACACGCTCAAACATGATGAAGTGTGCCTCGCCTACCCCATCGCCCAGCTCAGACACGACCGTGCGCGCCAACTTCATCCGAATCACTTCGCTGTCGGTACGGTGCGAGGTGCCCGCCAGGATCTGAGGGAACGTACGAATGTAATAAAAGTACTGCTGGAACACTTTCTTCAGCGTCGCCTTGGGCAGCGGGGCCTGTCGAAAGGTTTTATAGAACGCATTGGTGTTGATCCCCGAAGCCGTGATCATTCCTTTAATCGAATGGATGATTTGCTCACCCGTCAGACAGCCTTGTTCCATTTGCTGAGCCGGCATAGATCCCCCCAAATACGATAAGGTAGCTTGGATGGCCGCGACGGAATGTCGCTGCGCGTTTCAGATAGTAAACAAGCGATTCCCGCAAACAAATTAATACTTTTAATCGACGGCGCTACGAACAATAGATTTATTTTGAAACATCAAATTTGCGATATTAATTCCATTTAAAATCAATATATTATGATTCGGTGAATTTTTATCGCACAGAAATAGAGCATTATTTATTTTTTGCACCAACAAGATGCATGTCGGGCGCTAAGCTCAAATTAAATCACCCCGATCTGGAAGTCTTCTATAGTGAACAATCAACCCATCGACATCGCCCTCACCATCAAAGCCGAGCGAACCGCTCGGGAATGGTCCATCGGCGAGCTCGCCCAGCTATCTGGCGTATCAAAGGCAATGATCAGCAAAATTGAAAACGCGCAGGTCAGCCCGACTTCGACCATCCTTGGTCGGTTGTCGGGGGCGTTCGGCTTGCCCCTCTCCACACTGTTGCATCGAGCCGAGGGGCGCTCGGGACTTCTTTCAAGGGCGGCAGAGCAACCGCGCTGGGTAGACCCGGAAACCGGCTATTCGCGCCAGCAAGTCTCCCCGCGGGAGGGCTGGCCGTTGGAACTCATCAGCGTGCAACTGCCTCCGGGCGTGCGTATCAGCTACCCCGCCACGGCCTATGCGTTCCTTCATCAGCAGGTGTGGACCACGCAAGGCACGCTGACGTTTACCAAGGGCACTACCACCTATGTCCTGGAGCAAGGCGACTGTTTGCAACTGGGGCTGCCGGAAGAAGCCTGCACGTTCGAAAACGCCACATCGCAAGTGTGCGAATACGTCATAGCCTTGATTCGCAAGTAACCATCGCCCCTTCGGCGCCCACCTGCACCAATGGTTGGTGCCAGCGCGTCCATTCGCCGACCTGCGACCAGATGCGGCGTGCGCGACCTGCATAACCGTCAGAGGCTGCTATCGCAAACTGACATCAAATCGTCATCACTCCGTCGCTGAAATGCCATGGCGGCTGGGTACTGTCCTCGCCAATGAGATCGATCTCAAGCGAGTGACAATGACTGATTTGAAAGAAGTGGCACGTTTGGCTGGGGTTTCGCGGGCAACCGCGGCCCGCACCTTTGCCTCCCCTGAAGTGGTGCGTCCGGCGACCCGCGAGCAAGTGTTCGCCGCTGCGCGCCAACTGGGTTTTCGGCCCAATCGTCTGGGCCGCCAACTGCGCCTGCAGGTGACCAAGCTGATCGGTGTGGTGGTCCCTAACCTGCTCAATCCAGTGTTCGCCGAACAATTCCAGGCCATGGAGCGCGCTGCGCGCTTGCGCGGCTACAACCTGCTCCTGGCAACGACCGACTACAGCAGCGAGCGCGAAAGCGTGGTGGTCGAGGAGTTGTTGCGCCAGCGTGTCGACGGCCTGGTCCTCACGGTGACCGACGCCGAGAGCAACCGCGTGCTGCAAAGCCTGGACAACGAGGACACGCCTTTTGTGCTGGCCTATCACCAGCCGGGCAATCCGGACTACAGCGCCGTGTCGGTGGACAACCGTGCCGGCATGGCCCTCGCCACGCGTTATCTGCTCGAAGCCGGGCATTGGCGCATTGGCATGGTGGCCGGCCCGGCACTGCAATCGGACCGTGCTCGCCTGCGTTACGCCGGTTATTGCGACGCCATGCGTGAGGCCGGTCTCGACTGCCTGCCGGTGATTGAAATGCCGGCCCATACCCAAGCCGACTTCGCCGCCATCGAGCCGCTGCTGCAAGGCCCGCAAGCCCTCAGTGCGCTGGTTTGCTCCAACGATCTGTTGGCAATCAGCCTGATTGCACAACTGCGTCGCAACGGCTGGCACGTCCCCCAGCAGCTTTCAGTCATTGGCTTTGATGGCATCGCCCTCGGCACTCAGATGCACCCGACGCTGTGCAGCGTCGTCCAGCCCATCGAAGCCCTGGCCTGCACCGTGATCGACCAACTGCTGGCGCAGATCGGCGGCGCCGCACCGGTTTCCCATTGCCTGCCCTGCCATATCCGGCCGGGCGAAAGTACTCAACCCTACGAGGAGACGCTTGATGATCCGCTTCAGTAAAACCCTGGCGACGTTGCTGCTTTGCGGCGTTGCCAGCCTGGCCCAGGCTGCCGAAACGGCGATTTGCTACAACTGCCCACCGGAATGGGCCGACTGGGGCACGCAGCTCAAGGCCATTGCCGATACCACCGGCGTGCAGGTCCCGCTGGACAACAAGAACTCCGGGCAGGCATTGGCACAACTGGTGGCCGAACAGGCCGCGCCAGTGGCGGATGTGGTGTATTACGGCGTGACCTTCGGTTTGCAGGCGCAAAAAGCCGGGGTGGTCGGCACCTATAAGCCCAAGGGCTGGGAGCAGATCCCGGACGGTTTGAAGGACCCGCAAGGACACTGGTTTGCCATTCACTCCGGCACCTTGGGCATCATGGTTAACGTCGATGCACTGGGCGGTTTGCCCGTGCCGCAAAGCTGGGGCGATCTGCTCAAGCCTGAGTACAAAGGCATGGTCGGCTACCTTGATCCGTCCAGTGCGTTCGTCGGCTACGTTTCTGCGGTAGCGATCAACCAGGCCATGGGCGGCAGCCTCAATGACTTTACGCCTGCCATCGATTACTTCCAGAAACTGGCGAAAAACTCACCCATCGTGCCCAAGCAGACCGCTTATGCGCGGGTGTTGTCCGGTGAACTGCCGATCCTGGTCGATTACGATTTCAACGCCTACCGGGCGCGCTACAAGGACAAGGCCAACGTCGCTTTCGTGATTCCCAAGGAAGGCAGCATCAGCGTGCCTTACGTGATGAGCATCGTCGGCAACGCGCCCCATCGAGCCAACGCCGAGAAGGTCCTGGATTTCGTCCTGTCCGAGCAAGGCCAGGCGCTCTGGGCCAAGGCCTACCTGCGGCCGGTGCGGGCGATGAGGATGCCAGCCGACGTCGCCGCACAGTTCCTGCCGGACAGCGATTACGCCCGGGCCGGTGTGGTCAACTACGAGCAGATGGCGGCGGCGCAGGAAGCCTTTTCCGCGCGTTACCTGAAAGAGGTCAAGTAAGTGACCGCCTCGGTAATAAAAGCCCGGGGAGTCTCGTCGGGCCAGGCCACGGTGCCGCGTCTGCGGCTGACCGCGGCCTGGGCCCTGGCGCCTGCGGCAGCGGTGCTGTTTGCGTTCTGGCTGTTGCCGCTGGCGCACCTGATCGTGCTGGGCGGGCAACGTCGCGACGGCGGCGAAAACGGTTATTGGCAGGTACTGGGCAGTGCGCAATACCTGGGCAGTCTGGCACAGACTTGCCTGCTGGCTTTGGCGACGACCCTCGCAGCGCTGTTGGTGGGTGGCATCAGTGGGGTTTTCCTCAGTCGCCAGCGCTTCTTCGGTCGTTCGCTGTTGGTCGCCTTGTTGACCTTCCCGCTGGCATTCCCCGGTGTGGTCGTCGGTTTCCTGGTGATTTTGCTGGCTGGGCGCCAAGGCTTGTTCGCCAGCCTTGGCCTCGAGCTGGCGGGTGAACGCTGGATCTTCGCCTACTCGCTGATGGGCCTTTGCATCGGTTACCTGTACTTCTCGATTCCGCGGGTGATCCTCACGGTGATGGCCGCTTGCGAAAGCCTGGATCGCAGCCTGGAAGAAGCCGCGCATTCATTGGGCGCCGGCCACTGGCGAGTGATCTGCGATGTCATCGTCCCAGGCCTGGCGCCGGCGCTGGTCTCGTGCGGAGCGATCTGCTTTGCCACTTCCATGGGCGCGTTCGGTACGGCCTTCACCTTGGGCACCCGCCTGAACGTGACCCCGGTGGCGATCTACAACGTGTTCACCAATTATGCCAATTTCGCCGTGGCGGCTGCGCTGTCGGTGGTATTGGGGGCGCTGACCTGGGCGGTGCTGCTATTGGCCAGGCGCCTGGCGAAAAATTCGAGGACAGTCTTGTGAGACGCTCAACGCTGTTCATCGGGCAGTTGCTGTTCACCCTGCTGGTCTGCGCGTTCATGTTGGCGCCGGTGCTGATGTCACTGCTGGCCGGGCTGACACGCAATTATTTCCAGGGCGTGTCCAGCGGCCTGACGTTCGATTGGCTGGTGCAAGTCTGGCAGGCCTATTCGCCGACGGTGTGGCTCTCCCTCCAACTGGCAGTGGCCTGCGCAATAAGTGTTTGCGTGGTGGGTGTTCCGGCGGCTTACGCGCTGGTACGGATGAACAACCGCTTCAGCCGTGCGTTCGAGGAGTTGATGGTGCTACCGGTGGCGATGCCAGGCCTGGCCAGCGCCCTGGCGTTGCTGCTCACCTATGGCCAATTCGGCGGATTTCGCAGCAGCTGGCTGTTCATTCTCGTCGGCCATGTGCTGTTCACCCTGCCGTTCCTCGTGCGTCCGGTGATGGCGGTGATGCAACGCCAGCACTTGCCCGTCCTGGAAGAAGCCGCAGCCAGCCTTGGCGCCGGGCCGTTGCGACGATTCTTCAGTGTGGTAGTGCCTAATTGTCGGGCAGGGATTCTCGCCGGGGTACTCATGGTTGTCACGCTGTCGCTGGGCGAGTTCAACCTGACCTGGATGCTCCACACGCCGATGACCAAGACATTGCCGGTAGGCCTGGCGGACAGCTATGCCTCGGCCAGGCTGGAAGTCGCCAGCGCCTACACCCTCATATTCCTGCTGATGATCGTGCCGCTGCTGATTGCGTTGCAGGCCATCAGCGCGCGCCTTTCCCGTGGAGACAAACGATGACCGGAACCACCATTCGCCTGGCGGGTTGCCGCAAGGCGTTCTCGGACGGCACCGTTGCCGTCCATGACCTGGACCTGACCATAGAGGCCGGCGAAACCTTGGCGATCCTCGGTCCGTCCGGTTGCGGTAAAACCACCACCCTGCGGCTGATCGCCGGGCTCGAACGCCCGGATGTGGGGCAGGTATTTTTTGGCGACACCGACGTTACCCGCCTGCCCATCGAGCGGCGCGACGTGGGCATGGTGTTCCAGAACTATGCGTTGTTTCCCAACCTGGATGTGGCCGGCAACATCGTCTATGGCTTGAAGATTCGCGGCATGGCGCCTGCCGAACGGAACAAGCGTTGCTCGGAGCTGCTGGAACTGGTGGGCCTTCAGGATCATGGCAAGCGCAGCATCCACGAGTTGTCCGGCGGTCAGCGCCAGCGGGTCGCGCTCGCCCGTGCCCTGGCGCCCAAGCCCCGGGTATTGCTGCTCGATGAACCCTTGGCGGCACTGGACGCGCAGTTGCGTGAGCGCCTGCGCAGCGAACTGGATCAGTTACTACGCCATCTGGGCATTACCGCCGTGTTCGTCACCCACGACCAGGGCGAAGCCATGGCGCTGGGCGATCGGATCCTGGTCATGGAGCGCGGCCGCGTTGCGCAATTGGCCAGCCCACGGGAAATCTATCAGCAACCGGCCAGCGCTTTCGTCGCCAGTTTTGTCGGCAACCTCAACGCTTTCGCGGTGCTCGAGCACACCTCCCTGAGCTTGAAAGTCCATGGCGGAGAGTTGCCATGGCGTGGTGCCGGGCTGCCCGCCACCGTCTATTGTCGCCCCGAGCATTTGCGGGTGATGGACAACGAGGGGCATCTGCGCGGGCGACTGGTGGGCCAGTTTTTCCAGGGAGCCCAAAGCCGCCTGTTGGTGGACGTCGGCGCCGCCCAGCCATTGCTGGTGGACAGCACCGACAGCGTCATACACACCCCTGGCGCCCTGGTTTCCTTGGCCGTCGAGCCGCAGGTGCTGTTCACCTTGTCATCGTGATATTCGTGTTTTCAGAGGGCTTATTTTGAATCATCCGTTTCTCATTGCGCAGATCAGCGACCTGCATCTCAAGGCCGGAGAAAAACTGACCTATGGCGTCGTCGATACCCTCGCCGCGTTGCGTCATGCCGTTGACCATTTGAATGCCCGGGTGCCGCGTCCCGACATCGTGGTGATCAGTGGCGACCTGGTGGACTTCGGTCGCCCTGATGAATATGCCGTGCTGCACCCCGAACTGGCGCGCCTGCACATGCCTTGCTACCTGGTTCCCGGTAACCATGACAACCGCGAACATTTGCGGGCGGCATTTGCCGATCATGACTATTTGCCAAGCGTGGCCGGAGCCCCGTTGGATTGGGTGGTTGACGAACATCCGCTGCGCCTGATCGGCCTGGACAGCACCATTCCCGGCGGCCATGGCGGCCGGTTGCTGGATAGCCAGTTGAGCTGGCTCGATGAACAGTTGGCCGGTCGCCCCGACGTGCCAACGCTGCTGGTCCTGCACCACCCGCCGTTTATCAGCGGCATCGGCCACATGGACCGCGAACCGTTCGTCAACGCCTCGGCGCTGGAGCAGGTCATCGCCCGTCATCCGCAGGTAGAGCGCCTGCTGTGCGGGCATTTGCATCGGCCGATGCAGCGACGCTTTGGTGGCAGCCTGAGCTGCGTGTGTCCCGGCACCTCCCATCAAATTGTCCTGGATCTACAGCCAACCGCTCCCGCGCATTTCAACCTGGAACCACCCGGCTACCTGCTGCACCACTGGCATGGACAGGGGTTGGTGACCCATAACGGCGTGTTTGGCGAGTATCCCGGGCCGTACCCCTTTTATGACGCTCATGGATTGATCGACTGATAACCCAGGACTTTCACTGATGGCACGCTTTGGAGATTTATCCCCTACCCCACTCTATGCATTGAAGATTTTCTAACGAGTCATTTAACGCATCGGCCAATCAGGTGATCGGCCGAGAGCTTACTGCTGCCTTTCCAACATGCCCGGAACAGTGATTCCGCGGTGGAGTTCGTCCTGATGAAAGCCCTATTGCAAGTACTGAGTGTTTTAACTGGCGGTGTGAGTCTGGTCCTGAGTCCATTGGCGTCGGCTGATTTTATCAGCGACAGCAAAGCCAACTTGAACTTGCGCAACTTCTACTTCAACAACGATAACCGTGATGGCGCCGCCGCACCTTCGAAGACCGAAGAATGGGGCCAGGCCTTCATGCTCAATTATCAATCCGGGTTTACCGACGGTACCGTGGGGTTTGGCCTGGACGCGATCGGGTTGCTAGGCCTGAAGCTCGACAGCGGCGCGGGTCGTCATGTTGGCGGCTCGATGTTCCCAAACGATGGTGACAAGGCGGCGGACCAATGGTCGCGTCTCGGTGCAACCGCGAAGATGCGTGTTTCCAAGACCGAACTGCGTTACGGCACTTTGCAGCCGAAGCTGCCGATCCTGGTTTCCAACGATGGCCGCCTGCTCCCGCAAACCTTCGAGGGTGGCCAAGTCACCAGCAATGAAATCGACAACCTGACCTTCACTGCCGGACAACTGGAACACGCCACCGGCCGTGCTTCCAGTGACAGCGCCGGCCTGGCCGTGGCGGGCGGCAGCCAGGAAAGCAACAAATTCACCTTTGCCGGTGGCGATTACAAACTGACCAAGGACCTGACCGCCCAGTATTACTACGCCAATCTGGAAGATTATTACCAGCAGCACTTCGCCGGCTTGCTGCATGTATTACCGTTGGGTGAATACGGCTCGTTGAAAACCGACCTGCGTTATTTCAAGACCACGTCCGATGGCAAGAACGGCAGCGCAGCCGGTCGCGCCAGTGGTTACAAAGTCGGCGGCTATACCAAGGACGGCAGCGGTGAAATCGACAACGATACCTGGAGTGCGGCGTTCATTTACTCGTTGGGCGGCCATGCCATTACCGCCGGTTATCAAAGCGTGTCCGAAGACAGCAACTTTACACAACTGAACCAGGGCGGCCTGGTGGGTAAAGGCGAAGGCGGCGCGAGTCTCTACCTCTACACCGACCGTACCATCCAGACATTCATCCAGGCCGGCGAGCGCACGGCATTCGCCCAGTATGCCTATGACTTCGCAGGGCTTGGCGTGCCGGGTTTGAAGGCCTCGGTGATGTACCTCAAGGGCGACAACATCCAGACGGCCAGCGGCCAGGACGCCAGTGAGTGGGAGCGTGATATCTCCCTGGACTATGTAATTCAGAGCGGCGCGTTGAAGAACGTCGGTTTCGGCTGGCGCAACGGCATGTCCCGCAGCGATATTGCTCGTGACCAGGATCAGAATCGCCTGATCGTGAGCTATAGCATTCCATTGCTGTAAGCGGTCAGTATTGTTCGGGGCCAGGGAGTGGAACTCACACGTGACGCTCTCCTGGCTTGGTTGTCTGTTGGGTGTTGTCTGTTGGGATCTCACCTGTGCTGTGGCAACACTCAGCACCTTTTCGATTCGCACGATCAGGCAATTATCCGCCCGGATTGTGCAATCGCCCCCCGGCATTGCTTTCTATAGTTGACCAGAGCCAAACCATCCGGAGCTGGTACCCCTATGAGCGCCCTCAACATCAATGGCCGTGAATACACGGTCGACGTAGACCCAAGCACCCCGATTCTTTGGACCTTGCGCGACACGCTGGGCATGACCGGCACCAAGTTCGGCTGCGGCGCGGCGTTGTGTGGCGCCTGCACCGTACACCTGGATGGCCAGGCCATTCGTTCCTGCGTGACGCCCATTGCCGCCGCCGAAGGCAAGAAGATCACCACCATCGAAGCGGCAACCAACGGCAGCGACCCGGTCGGCAGCGCCGTGCACGAAGCGTGGGTCAAGCATGACGTGGCGCAATGTGGCTACTGCCAGAGCGGCCAGATCATGAGCGCGACCGCTTTCCTCAAGGCCCAGCCCAAGGGCAAGCAGCCCACGGCCGCCGAGATCGACTCGGCCATGGCCGGCAATATCTGCCGCTGTGGCACCTACGCCCGTATCCGCGCCGCGGTGGCTGATGCTGCCAAAGCCCTTGCCTGATCGGAGCAGACCATGTTGAACGAGATTTTCCCGAACGAGCACCCTCGCGCCTTGCAGCACCTGCTTGAACGCGACGAGGCTGACGGTCCCGCTACGCTGCCGCGCCGCAGTTTTCTCAAGATCGTCGGCGTCGGTGGTCTGGCGCTCGGCGCTTTTCCTCACCTGGCCCTGGCGCAGGAGGCCAATGGTGCTGCCGCGCCGCTCAAACCGACCCAGCAACCCTCGGCATTCGTGCAGATCGCGCCCAGCGGCGAGGTCACGGTAACCATCAACCGCCTGGAGTTCGGCCAGGGCGTGCAGACCGGCTTGCCGATGATTCTTGCCGAAGAACTCGATGCCGACTGGAGCCTGGTACGCAGTCGCAACGGCAACAGCGACGCCGCCTACATGGACCCGGCCTTCGGCATCCACCTCACCGGCGGTTCCAACTCGATCAAGAACAGCTATACCCAGTACCGCGAACTCGGCGCCCGCGCCCGCGCCATGTTGCTGAGTGCCGCCGCCGCGCGCTGGAACGTCGACGTGGCGAGCCTGAGCACCCAGGCCGGCATGGTCCTCGGCCCGGCAGGCCGTAAAGCGAGCTACGGCGAGCTGGCCGAAGCCGCGATGGCGATGCCGGTGCCCGAGCAGATCACGCTCAAGGATCCCAAGGATTTCCGCATCATCGGCCAGGCCACCACCCGTATCGATGCCAAGGCCAAGAGCAGCGGCCAGCAGGATTTTGGCATCGACATGCATCTGCCGGGGCAGCTCACCGCTGTCGTCGCCCGGCCACCGGTGTTCGGCGCCAGAATCGCCTCCCTGGATGACAGCGCGGCACGTGCCACGAAAGGTGTAAAAGCCGTGTTGCGCATACCGCTGGACGGCGGCGCCGAAGGTGTTGCGGTGGTCGCCGACAGTTACTGGCAGGCAAAGCTGGCACGCGATGCGCTGAAGGTGGAGTGGGATGCGAGCGCTGTAGAAAAAGTGGACAGCGAGAAACAATGGGCTCAATACCGGGAACTGGCCAAGCAACCCGGCCCGCTGCACTTTGATGCAGACATGACGCCGCTTGCCAGCGCGCCGCATCAACTGGACGCCGAGTTCGTGTTTCCCTACCTCGCCCATGCGCCGATGGAGCCCCTCAACTGCACCGTGCAGCTAGCCGAGGATGGCGCTCAACTGTGGGTCGGTACGCAGTTCCCTGGCGGTGATGGTGCCGCGGCCGCCAAGGTGCTGAACCTCAAGCCGGAACAGATCCAGGTGAACGTGCAGACCGCCGGCGGTGGTTTTGGCCGGCGCGGTGTGCCCACCAACGATTTCGTCGTACTGGCTTGTGAGGTCGCCAAGGCCGCCCGCACCGCCGGGGTCAACGCCCCTATCCGCACCCTTTGGAGTCGGGAGGACGACATCAAGGGCGGCTACTATCGCCCCATGCACCTGCACCGTGCGCGCATCGGTTTTGACGACAGCGGCAAGGTGCTCGCCTGGGACCACGCCCTGGTGGGCCAATCGATCATCACCGGCACCGTGTTTGGCGGGCGGGTGAAAAACGGCATCGACCCGACCGCCACGGAAGGCCTGCGCAATCCGTATCCGCTGCCCATGCGGCTGACGGTTCATCACCCCAAGCTCAACGTTCCCGTGCTGTGGTGGCGCAGTGTGGGCTCCACCCATACGGCGTTTGTGATGGAAACGCTGATCGACGAGATCGCCCGCACGACCAGGCAGGATCCGGTGGCCTACCGGATGAAACTGTTTGGTGAGCAGAGCCCACGCCATCGCGAGGCGCTGCAATTGGCCGTGGACAAGAGCGAGTATGGCAAGCGCCAGTTACCGGCGGGCCATGCCTGGGGCGTGGCGGTCCACGAGTCGTTCAGCTCGGTGGTGGCCTACGTCGTCGAAGCCTCGGTGCAGGACGGCCGGCCGGTGCTACACAACGTGACGGCCGGTGTGCACTGCAACCTGGCCGTCAACCCACGCAGTGTCGAGGCCCAGGTCCAAGGCGCGGCGCTGATGGGATTGTCGATGTGCCTGCCAGGTGGCGCGATCACCCTGAAAGATGGCGTGGTGCAGCAGAGCAATTTTGCTGACTTCAGCGTGCCGCGCATTACCGACATGCCGGCGTTTGCCGTCCACATCGTGCCCAGCGCCGAGCCTCCTACGGGGATGGGTGAACCCGGCCTGCCGGCACTGGCCCCGGCTTTTGCCAACGCGGTGGCGAGCCTGACGGGTAAACCGTTGCGTGAGTTGCCTTTCAAGTTGACGTGACAGGCGTGTGAGGCTGTCTGGTCGCAATGCCAGACAAGCCTCACGATCACAAGCGAATGCGCTTGATATCCCGCTGCGGTGGCGCCCCAAAGAGACGGCTGTATTCACGGCTGAACTGCGAGGCACTTTCATAGCCAACCAGGCCCCCTGCACTGCTCGCATCGACGTTCTGGCTCAACATCAACTGCCGAGCGGCTTGTAGCCGCAGCTGCTTCTGGTATTGCAACGGACTCATACCGGTCACGGTCCGAAAATGCTGGCGAAACGTGGATGGACTCATGTGCGCTTGTGCCGCCAGATCGTCCATGCGCAACGCCTGGCGAAAATTCAGTTTCAGCCAGGCAACCGTCTTGGCGATGTGCTGGCTGGGTGACCCGGCAGCGATCACATGCAGCAACTGTGGCGCGTGGGCACCGCTCAACAGGCGAGCGATGATCTCTTCCTTGATCAGCGGAGCCACTGTCTCAAGCAGCGACGGTTCCTCCAGCAGTTCTATCAAGCGCCGCAGGGCGTCCAGCACCCCGGCATCCAGCGCTTGTACGGTAATCGGTCGAAACGCGTCGTCCCTCATGCGTTGTGACAACTGCATGCGCTCGGCCACCTGCATGACCATCGTGCTGTCGAATCTCAGCATCATGCCCAGGAACGGCTTGGCGACGCTGGCTTGGGAGACATGGGAAATGACCGGCAGATCCACGCAGGTCACCATGGACTGGCCCGGCGCGTAAGTCAGTATCTCGTCCCCGAGCATGGCTTGCTTGCGGCCTTGCAAGGTCACGCCGATACCCAGGCCATAGATGCAGTGCGTCGGCGCGGTGATCGCGTTGCGCCGATGCAGGCTCAAGCCGGCAATGGCGGTGATCTGGTCGCCCTCGCTGGGCACAAGCTGGCTGACCGAACCGGCCAGGCGACTGATGTCGCAGACGCCCTGATCGCTGTTGAAATCGGTGTGCACATTTCACTCCTTGAAAACATCGGACCCACGACTTGCGGTGATGGCGAATACTGTTCGGCATCACCGCAAGTCGTTGATCAATATGGACGCAGTATGCTGGGTCGGCGATTCGAGTCGCTTGCCTGATTGACGCAATTTCTTGCACGATTTAACGATCCGTAGCGCGCATCAGTCACTGGCAGCCGGGCATTACAAGATGTTTCATGGGGTGGGGGTGCACAAAGTGATGGCTTCGCTGGGTGCCTAAAGATTCTGGAAGATGTAGCCGGTTGACTGATGATCATCCAACGCGATACCCACTTGCAGCAGTTGTTGGGCCAGGGCCGGCGTTTCGACCCGCACTTTCCAATCCAGACCTGTCGGTGCCACGGGCGCGCGATCGTAGCGAATGATCGCTTCAGCCAATTGCGCCCGATCAGGCAAGTACACCGCCAACGCGTTGCCCTTCCAGGCGGCGACGTTCATGCCCATCGCTTCACACAGCGCAATCTTGGCCCGGGCGTCGTCCCTGTCCGCCTGGCGGGAACGTTCGATCTGATCGGCCAGGATCGGATCGACAACGCGGTCGGTAAACAAGACCTCGCCCGCCTCCCAGACCTCAGGCGGACAGACCTTGTCGGCAGGACGCAAGGCAATGAGCGGATTGATTTCCATCGGGTAGATTCGACAGACCAACGGCCGCTCTTCATAGATACCGCAACGACCATCGTCGCCGAGATTGCGGCATTGCGTCAGCGCATTACCCGCCAGTACCACAACGACTCGAATCTGGGCATCGCCACTGGTGACTGCCACGGCCCGTTGGGCGCTGTGGGCGAATTGCCTAGGCTCGGAAGGCCAGGTTGACTCATCGAACGCCTCCAGTATGACCGCCACCTCATGTCCGCGGTTTAGCCACTGCCTTGCCTCATCCAACGTCAGCGGAATCAGCCGGCCCTTGCAGCAGATCCCGCAGCCGTTGCAGGCAAAGCGGATCGTGTTGTTCTCCATATCAAGCACTCGCACGCATGTTTTCGATGGCCTACAAAAGCCCCTGCCACTCGGATACTGCTGTGGCAGGGCCTCAGGGCCGCGAGAGTATGTGGAGCGAAACGCCTATCCGTTTGCCGGATTCGCCGGCATCGTTGCCTGATCCAAGGGAATTTCAGGTCTCGGACCTTGGGGAGAAATACCGTTGTTTCAGACAACCGTTGCCTCGATCCCTGCAATCCGTCAGAGAATGAAGGTACAACCCGCCTTCGAGAGGCGCGCTCTATCTTCCGAGGCCGCTCAGATGAGTATCACTTCGCCGCAGCGGCTGTCTCAATCAAGCGAGCGACCGGCTCGGGGTTTGAAACCATCACCACATGGGACGCGCCCTTGACCACTTTCACCGCCTTGGCCTCGGCACGCTGGGCCATGAACGCCATGGCCTGCGGCGGGATGTTCTTGTCCTTGTCGCCATAGATGTACCAGGACGGAATGTGCTTCCAGGCGGGCGGCCCGGCCTGCTCGTTCAAAGCCGCTTCCGTGACCGGCCGTTGAGTCGCGGCCATCAGGGCCGCTTGTCCGGCGGGAACATCCGCGGCGAACTGGTCGTGGAACTTGGCTTGCTGGATGTACAAGTCCTTGCCGCCATCAGTCAGCGGGACAGGCGCGGCAAGGGTTGGGCCCAGGGTGCTGCCGGGGAATTTGCCGGCAAGTCCGGCGACGGTTTCCCCCGCCTCGGGGGCGAACGCGCTGACGTAGACCAGTGCCTTGACGTTGGCGTGGTCATTGGCCGCTTCGCTGATCACGTTGCCCCCGTAGGAATGACCGACCAGCACAACGGGAGACTTGATGCTGGTCAACAAGGCTGACACCGCCGCGCCATCGCTTTTCACGCTGCGCAGAGGGTTGGCCGCCGCCACCACCGTGTAGCCGTCTTTCTCGAGAATCCTGGCGACACCATTCCAGCTTGATGCATCGGCAAAGGCACCATGGACCAGGACCACGGTGGGTTTTTCAGTTTGTGCAAACGCGTTGGCACCGATGAACAGACCAGCGCTGCACGCCAGTACGGCAATGACTTTTTTCATTGAATACTCCTTGGGTTTTGAGTGTTAGCGCAGATGATCAGCGTCGATCACAGCCTGGGCGAAAGCCTGCGGCGCTTCTTGCGGCAAGTTGTGGCCGACACCGCCATCGATCAGGCGATGCTCGTATTGGCCAGTGAAACGCTTGGCATAGGCTTCGGCGGGGGGATGAGGAGCGCCATTGGCATCACCCTCCAAGGTGATGGTCGGCACGCTGATCGACGGGAACGTCGCCAGTTTCTTTTCCAGCGCGTCGTATTTGGCCTCGCCCTTGACCAGGCCCAGCCGCCAGCGATAGTTGAAGATTGAAACGGCGACATGATCGGGATTCTGCAAAGCGGCGGCGCTTCGGTCATACGTCGCGTCGTCGAAGTTCCACTTGGGCGACGCCAGCTGCCAGATCAGTTTGGCGAAGTCGTGGGTGTTTTTCTCGTAGCCGAGGCGACCACGCTCTGTCGCAAAGTAGAACTGATACCACCACTGCAGTTCGGCGGCCGGTGGCAGCGGTGTCTTGCCGGCCTCCTGGCTGCCGATCAGGTAGCCACTAACCGCCACCAGCGCCTTCACCCGCTCCGGCCAAAGGGCCGCGACAATGTCGGCGGTGCGTGCGCCCCAGTCATAACCGCCGAGCACGGCTTGCTTGATCTTCAGTGCGTCCATGAAATCAATCAGATCGCTTGCCAGTGCAGAAGGCTGGCCGTTGCGCAGGGTCTTGGCCGACAGGAAACGCGTATCGCCATAACCGCGGGCGTACGGGATCAGCACGCGATAGCCCTTCTCTGCCAGCGCTGGCGCCACATCCGCGTAGCTGTGAATGTCATAGGGCCAACCATGCAGCAGGATGACCACCGGCCCGTCGGCGGGACCGACCTCGGCATAGGAAACGTCCAGCAGGCCGGCCTTGACGTGCTTCAACGGGCCGAACGAGGTGTGACTACCCGGGGTGATGGCGCCGATGGTGCTGGCAGGTACATCGGCGGCGTTTGCCTGCGACGACGCGAAGCCCAAGGCGCCCAATTGCATCATCGCGAACACCAGGATGGCTGGGGTGAACAAACGAGTACGGCGCAGTGCGGATGGGTGGTTCAGAGTCGTGTCCATGTGAATCTCCCTTACGAATGGCGGGTGAGCGGCTCCCAGTCCGGAGCCGCCAGGAAAGGTTTAATGGGCGGTCTGGGCGACGGTGTTTTGCGCGGCGCTACGCAATGGCCGGAATGCCTCGCGCAACTCTTCGCTGAACAATTGCGGCTGCTCCCAGGCAGCGAAATGGCCGCCCATGCTGACTTCGTTGAAGTAGGACAGCGATGGATAGGCCCGCTGGGCCCAGGTTTTCGGGGCTTGGTAGATTTCGTGGGGGAACACGGTGATCGCCACCGGGACCTTGATGTCAGCGGTTTTTTGCGCCGCCGCACTGAAGTTATTGTTGTTGTTCTCCCAATAGAAACGGGAGGACGATGCGCCGGTGTCGGTCAGCCAATACAGGCTGATGTCGTCGAGCATTTCATCGCGGCTGAGCACACGCTCCGGCTTGCCGTCGCTGTCAGTCCAGGCGGCAAACTTCTCGTACATCCATGCCGCTGTGCCCGAGGGCGAATCCGCCAGCAGATAACCGATGGTCTGCGGCCGGGTCACCATCATCGCGCCGTAGGCTGCATTGCGGCCGAAGAAGGTGCTCAGCGAGTTGTAGGCAGTGCGTTCCGGACCGCTCAACCCCGCAGGTGCCGGTTCGCCGCTGTTGATCGGCTTCACCAGCTCCGGCGGCACGGTCGCCGGCATGTTCAAATGGATGCCCAGCAAACCGGGCGGCGCCAGGCGGCCCAGGGCGTCGGAGATGACCGACCCATGATCACCGCCCTGGGACACGTAATGGGTGTAGCCCAAGCGTTTCATCAGCACGTCCCAGGCCTTGGCCACGCGGTCCGGGCCCCAGCCCAACTCAGTTGGCTTGCCGGAAAAGCCGTGGCCGGGAATCGAGGGGATCACGACGTCGAAAGCGTCTTCGGCGCGACCGCCGTAAGCGGTCGGATCGGTCAGCGGGCCGATGGTCTTGAGAAACTCGAACTGCGAACCCGGCCAGCCATGGGTAAGGATCAGCGGCATGGCGTTGGGATGACGCGAACGCACATGAATGAACTGGATGTCGACACCATCGATCGTGGTGATGAATTCGGGCAATGCATTGAGCCTGGCCTCGGCCTTGCGCCAGTCATAACCGTTGCCCCAATACTTCACCAAGTCCTGTACCTGGGCCAGTTGCACGCCCTGGGAAACGTCGTTGACGGTTTCCTTGTCCGGCCAACGGGCGTCGGCAATGCGCTTGCGCAGTTCGGCCAGCTTCGCGTCATCGACATGGATGCGGTATGGACGGATGGCTTCGGATTGAGACGATTGAACCGTGCCGGATGGCGCGACGTCGACGGTGGCCGCCCAGGCCCCCGGGCTGGCAGCGAGCAGTGCGAGACTGAGCGCACTGCCCCAGGCGGTGTGAACCAGGCAACGGTGCCAGGCGCAAACGGATGAAATTGCAAGCATGATGACTCTCCTTGAGTGAGTGGCCCACGGACCTGGATCAATTGTCCTGAGCGCAGTCCTGAGCGACGGCGTTGTAGTCCAGTGCCTGGATCTGGCCGGCCGAGTCCAGGTAGGTCATGCGTGTCTCCACGACGCCGCAGCCCGAGCCTTGCTTGACCGAAAGCACCTTGGCGACATCCAGGTGGTCGCCATACATGTAGGTGTGAGGCTTGATGCTGCCTTGGGCATTGGCCGCGACAGCGCCAAGGCTCAGTGCGGCAAACAGGGACGCGATGCTGAGGTTTTTCCAGTTCATGACGTTATCTCCGACGTGGGGTGAGCCAGTGAGACGGCTTGGGCTGTCTCGGTGGGCTCATTTGACGTCGGCCAGGTATCGCGCATGTGTCAGCGACGGCCTTGAATGAAATCGTCCGTATCAACAATGGCCTTGGATACACAGAGATACATTCGTATCCGGAGGGCTCGCTGATTGCCTTACTTCACCGCCCGCCATCTGCTTCGTGCATGCAGGTACGCGGTCGTATCGCTGTAACCCAACTGAGCAGCGATCTGCGCCAGGGATTCGCCCTGCATTTCCAGGAGCAACTCCAGTTCGGCGCGAACCTGGTCGAGCAACTGCCTGAAGGTCGTGCCTTGTTCCTCAAGGCGCCTGCGCAGGGTCCTCGGCGTCTGGTGCAGTGCTTGCGCCAGATCGACCAGCGTTGGCGTTTCGCCTTTGGCCAGTGATCGCCGGACACCGTCGGCCAGCCTGGCCGACCAGCCGGTGAAACTGCGGTGCGCGGCAACCCGGCGGTCGAGTTCCTGGGTCAACAGTTCCAACATGCCGTGATGACGCGTCTGCATCGGCAGGCATGCGCTTGGGGCATCGAAATAGAAACGGTTGTCCGGGCAGTCGAACTCGATACGGTCTCCAAACCATTGGCTGTACTGTTGGTAATACGAGGGCCGCGAATGGGCGAATCTGGCGAGAGTCGGTCGTATGTCCTGTCCCGTTCCTCGCCGTAATTGCGTAACGGCCATCACGCCATAGTGCTCTACGACGTACCGCGCCAAATCCCCCGGTGCATCGACACTCAACTCGACGCCCAGACCGTTTTCGTCATTGAGCAAGCGCACCGTGTCCGTGTCCGAGGCAAGCGCGGCGTACCGCGCCCAAAGCTGCATGGACGACAACACGTCAGGACTGTACAGGCAAAGATAAGCCAGGACGTGCCAGTCCTGAGGCGTAAATAGCGCAAACAGTTTCAAGCCGATCGCCGGATCGACGCGCGCCGCTTCGCGCCAGAGCTGATCCAGCTCGATCAGGTTGTAGTCTTTTTGCCTCCCGCCAGCGTGACTGTCCAGGAAACGCTCCAGCACCTGGCCCAATTTGCCCCGGTGAAAGCGTTGGGGTGAACGATTGACCGCTTCTCGCTCGATTCTGTCCGTTTCGCGCATTGGGAGGGCTGACTCGCTGGCTTCTAATGAAATGGCATTGCCCGCTGGGGCCTTAATCGAGAGTGCCATGAATACAACAATGCTCGCCAATAATCCTTCTGCAGTCGTGGCCGGGATATTCCTCGCCTTCATTTTGCTGGAACTTGCTTGCTCGGCCTTGCGCCAGTCATCGGGCGGCAAGCGTGATGTACTGATTGAAGTCATCGGCTCCGGGATCCTGGTTGCAATCACCTTCCCCGCCGTCATGTGGCTGAGCGGCAAGTTGCTCAGCCTGGTTGCCCCACAGATGAAAGACGCGCTGGTGGCGATCCCCTGGGCCGCCGGGTTCGTGTTGTTCCTGTTGCTGGACGACATGACTCAATACTGGTGGCATCGCCTGACTCACCGGGTTCCCGCCCTCTATGCGTTGCATCGCGCCCATCATTCCGCGCCCTACATGAGCGTCCGGATCGTTTACCGCAACAACAGTTTTTATTACCTGCTCATGCCCGGGATCTGGCTGTCCGGCATGCTGATCTACCTGGGCCTCGCGCCGGTCTACTACGTTTACCTGATCATCAAGATGACTGTTATTTTCGCGGCGCACAGCAGTGTTGCATGGGATGACAGGCTTTATGGGGTTCGTGGTTTGCGGCCTGTGGTCTGGCTTCTGGAGCGGATAATTTCCACCCCGTCCACCCACTCTGCCCACCATGGCTTGACGGCCGAGGACGGTGTCACCCATTACAAAGGCAACTTCGGCAACCTGTTGTTTCTATGGGATGTGCTGTTCGGGACGGCAAAAATCACGCGCCGACGCCCGCCAGCCTACGGAATCGAGCACCTGTCACCGATCAGTTGGCAAGAGGAATTGTTCTGGCCTGTCGTGCGCTCACGCCGTACCGCGCCCAAGGCCAGCGCACAACCGGAGGTGACGCAATGAGCCGCCACATCGTTGTGCTGTCGGGTTCCAACCGCGAGGACAGTCAGTCGCTGAAAGTGGCGCGTTATCTGCGCCAGCGACTGACGGATCTCAACCTGTGCGACGCCAGCGACTTGATTGACCTGGCCGCCTGCCGATTGCCGCTTTGGCCGGAAAAAGACCGCGATGAGGTGTGGCTTGCCCAACAATCGATCCTTGCCAAAGCGACAGCACTGATCGTGATCAGCCCGGAGTGGAATGGCATGGCCTGCCCCGCGCTGAAGAACTTCTTCCTCTATGCGGGGATCAATGAGCTCGGGCACAAACCCGCGCTGTTGGTGGGCGTCTCGGCTGGACTTGGCGGCGCCTATCCCATCGCCGAGCTGCGTGCGTCGAGCTACAAGAATTGCCGGATCACGTATTTGCCGGAACATCTGATCATTCGGCAGGTGGAGTCGATGCTCAACGACCAGGAACCGGCCCACGAAGACGACAATCGCATTCGGGGGCGTGCTGATTGGGCGTTGCGCATGCTCTGCCAGTACGAAGTTGCGTTTCGCGAGATACGGCTGGCCCTCGAACATCCTCCGGCGTTTGCTACCGGTATGTAGGCGCGGTCGTCACTGCAGATCCTGCCGCTCAGACCGTCCCGGCTTTGCCATGAAACGCTTGCCCCAACACCGCCAACCGCTCTGCCAACGGTGGCAGGCACTGGCTGCTGCGAGTCAGGATGCCAATGTTGTCGGCATTGCGCTCAGCCACGGCCTGGACGCTTTGCAAGCGCTCATGGATCCCCATCGACGCCTTGGACTGTTCCTGGGCGGCGCTGGCGATCAGGTCGTTGCCGGAACAGCTCACTGGCGATGGCACGCCTGGTCACGGTCAGTTGCGTCTGTCCGACTCACGCAGGCTTGATCAAACCACCGCGATATCGCAGGGACGATTGCACGAAGGTGTTGGTCGATACCCAGGGATACATTCGTATCAGGAGCCGCTCGGAGGCCGGGCAAATAGAGGGAGGTGGAAACCAATTAACTAAAATTATCGAGGATAAAATAGTTGTCTGCTGATTTAAAGCCATACAATTCAACCTGCTAGGCTGCATAAAATAAATAATTGCTGAATGCGACCCAGTCAGCAAATAACAAGCAGGGTTAAGTTTTGATCTTTAGCGTAGAGTCGCTAAACAATTGAACGCTCGTGAACAGCCGAGCCTCTAATAAAAGTAACAATACCGCCTTTCACATAAATGGACGCCTATCAACATGCCTCGGTCTATACCGAAGCGAGTTTGCCTGGGCCATTCATTGTCCATTCATAATGTTCAACACGAAGCCTGTTGAATAAACCGAAAGCAGGCCGTTTCGAGTCCGCTTCCCTGTCTGAGGAAACACCGATGAAAAATATATTTATTCCCCTGCTGGCCCTGGGTGCTGCCCTGACCTTGCAGACGGCTCAAGCCGTTGATGGCGAAGCTCTCTTCAAGAGTAAGCCGTGCGTGGGCTGCCACATGGTCGATGCTCGAATGGTCGGTCCAGGTTACAAGGAAGTAGCCGCTAAATACGCCGGGCAAGCTGACGCGTCGGCGACCTTGGTTAAAAGCATCAAGGAAGGCAGCACCGGTAAATGGGGTCCCATTGCAATGCCCGCCAACCAAGTGACCGACGAAGAAGCGAAGACCTTGGCCGACTGGATCCTGGCGCTGAAGTAAGTTTGCCCGCGAGAAAAGCGCCAGTGATGTTGTCGAGGTAAGTTTTCAAGGAAGTCTACACATCGCAGAAGTGAGCCAGCTCTCTTCTGCGATGTGGCGCTCATTCAGTCACATCGTGGACGATTGTTGCAAAAGCGTCAGATCGATGTCCTCAAACCGCAGAACTCTGCCGCCCTGCTCGTTGGCCAGCTTGCGCGCGGCGGCCTCCTCGGAAAATGACGCCAGGACCACGCCCATGGAACCTTTGAGCCGGGTCCCGACGACATAGTAGGCTTTGGTGGCATCAATCAAGTAATGGTCGTCGGGTTTCTCCCAGGCACTTTTACCCATGTCGTGCACATACAGTTTCGCCTCAGTGAGGTGATTCTCTGGCTGAAGCCACCATCCAAGCATTTCTGCGGTAGAACAGAACTTCTTGACCGTGCCTTTTGCCACGACCTCACCCTTGGGGCCCGGGAAGTCGGCGATCACCATGCCGCAGACATGACACTCGTCGCTCTGATGGAAAGCCGTCGGCGCAAGGGTTTGCTTTTCTTCTGCGCGATCATTACAAGCAGCCAATCCTAAACAGATAAAGACGACCAGAGCACGGGCTCCGATCAGGTACAGAGTGTTCATCGCAATAGCCTCGAGCGTAATGAATCAAGTCAGCCGACGGCGAAACATCCAATAAGCCAGCAACAGCAAAGCGCCGACCCAGAACAACAAGCAGAGCCAGAGCACCGAAATCGACACCGGTAAATCACTGCTCAATGCCATGAGACCGATGGCATTACCGCTGCCCTCGAAACCAGAGAGGTTAATCAGGCGATAGATATCGGTGGGGTTGAGCAGCAGAAGCCACGGTAAGAGATCCGGGTTGAACCGGCCCTTGCTGAGCACGAGTAATGCCAACAGTGCCAGGTCGAATACCAATACGAAGAGAAACCACACGCCCAACGCCATCCCGGCGGCGCTGGATTTCTCGCTGGCCTTGCTGCTCAAGACATAAGCCAGCGCCAGGAAGACCCAACCCAGTAGCGTGGAAGACACCATGAAGCGACCGAACGCCCAGAGCAGCAGCCCCAACTCGACGTCATCGACCAGCAAGGCGATGGCCACTGCGGCGCAACCAAATCCAATCAAGGTGGCCAAGGCCAGAATCAGGCCATGACCGACAAACTTGCCCAACAGGATTTGGCCACGACCTAGCGGGTAGGTCAGCAGCAGCATCAGCGTGCCGCCCTCCTCCTCCCCGACAATGGCATCGTAGGCCAGCAGTAGCGCAATCAGGGGCATCAGGAACGTTGCCAGGCTGGCGAGGCTGGCAATGGTTGCCGGAATCGAGGTGAAACCCACTTGCCCGGATGCCGCCGCGCCAAGCCAGGCGATCCCCACCGCCAGAACGGCGAACAACAGACTGATTGCCAGCAGCCAGCGGTTACGCAGGCCGTCGCTGAACTCCTTGGCGGCGATACTCCAAATCTGCGTCATGAGTGAGTGCCTTCAGTGGCGGCGCTTGCATGACTCATGTAATAGCCGTAAAGGTCCTCAAGGGACGGTTGTTGGATGTCGATATCCTGCGGTTGGTCTTCCTGAAACAACTGGCGCAGCAGATCGACTTTGTGACCGTTGACTGCCATCACCTCGACTCCGTTGCCCTCCATCGCGCTAGCGATGTGTCCGGCGGCCTTCCAGCGCTGTAACCACTGCTCGCGTTCGGCCAGCCCACTGACGCGAATACGCGCCGGCAAGTCAGCCTCTTCACGCAGGCTGGTCAGACTCCCGATCGCTCGCAAGCAGCCATTGGCCAGGATGGCCGCACGATTGATGTGCGCTTCGACCCCCGCCAACACATGGGAACAGAGGATGATGCTGGCGCCCCGCTGACGCAGACGGTCGATCAACAGGTAAAGTTCTTGGGTGGCGATAGGATCAAGACCCACCGTGGGTTCGTCCAACAGCAACAGGCGAGGTTCACCGAGAACCGCCTGGGCCAGCCCCAGACGCTGGCGCATGCCTTTGGAGTAGGTTTTCACCCGACGGTCTGCGGCGCTGGCAAGACCGACCTGCTCCAGTAGCTCATCTACTTGTGTCAACGCGGCGCCCTTGAGGCGAGCGAAATAGCGCAGGGTCTCGCGACCACTGAGTTGCGGGTAGAACGTCACGTTTTCCGGCAGGTACCCCAGCTGGCGACGCACCTCGGCTTGTGCGGGTCGGCAACCGAGTACGTGCACCTGACCGGCACTGGCCTTGAGCAGTCCCAGGATCAGCTTCATCACCGTGGTCTTGCCCGCTCCGTTGTGGCCGAACAAGCCCAGCACCTCACCTTCGCCCAGGCTCAGGGTCAAGTCGCGCAGCACGGTCATGCTGCCGTAGCGCTGGCTAACCCCTTCAATGTCGACTGCGTTCATAAGTTCGGCTGCTGTGTCTGGGGCATGGTTGGAAGATTCATCAACGGATAGCTGTCCTTGACCCCCGGCGACTTCGTTACCGGGAAGCTTTGCTGCACCCAGCGCAGTAGTTGAATGCCCGGGCTATTCATCAACAGACGGACCTGCGGGTACAACCAGAGCAGGCGGTCAACATTGTCATTGGGCTCATAGATCACGTCGCCAATCGCATCGTTATTGCGATCCCAGCCCAGGTAATCACTCCAGTAATTGCCGTGACCGTCCGCCGACCACTCCTGCGTGCGGCTGGCAACGTATTTGACCTGCTGCTGGTTGTCGACGAAGGCGTTGTCGGCGATACGGTTGTCTTCGGAGCCAGCAGTGAGGTGAATACCCACGGCGCTGCGCTCGAAATGGTTGTGTTCGATGACATTGAACAGCGAGTTGTAGATGAACAGCGCCTTGCCCTCGGCACCGCTGACCATACCGCCGTCGGCGGAGCCGCTGCGCACGTCGCTGATGACGTTGTCGCGCAGTTCGGAATAGGTGATGTAGTTCATGAGGATGCCGTAGCCTTCGTCCTGCTCGGAGCGATTGCCAATCACCGTCAGCTTGCGGCTCTGCATCAAGGCATAACCGGTGCGCGTGCGGCGGGTGGTATTGCCCAGTAACTGGTTGTCGTTGGCATACATGTAGTGCACGCCATAGCGCAGGTCTTCCAGGGTATTGCCCTGCAGCAAGTTGCCATTCGAGGTATCGATGTAGATACCATCGCGGGTCAACCGCACGTGGTTACCCATAACCCGCGCGCCCTGCACGGCATACAGATGAATCCCATTACCGCGATCCTGGGAGCGAATGCCCGGGTCGCCTTCGATGTCATTGTCAATCAGGCTGACATCATGGGTGCTGTCCACCCAGATGCCGAAGCCGGGGCCTTTCATGCGGTTATGACGTACCACCGCCCCCCGGGCCTTGGGGCCGATGAACACCGCCGAATTCATGGCCGTCATGTCACGCCCCCAGTCGAGCAATGTGCATCCCTCGATCCGCACGTCGGGTGCGCTGATGAACAGCGCATTGCCCTGCCCCTGGGCGTCAATCACCGCACCTTCCGCGCATTCGATCTGCATCGATTGATCGACGCTGAACTGCCCCGGGTAATCGCCCGCCGGCAGAATCCAGCGCCGATCACCGTTGGTTTGCAGGGGCAGTTCGGTGATGGGGCGTGGCGACGCCTGGGCGAGCGTCGACACAAGCACCAACAGTAAAAGTGCCATGCCATGTAGTGGATCACTGAGCGAGGCTCTGGGCACGGCATTACCTTCTTCGCGGCCCTGAGGCACTGTTCAAGTTCGCTCGACCAACATCCGGCCGACCATTTCCATGTGTAGCGCATGGCAGAACCAACTGCAGTAATACCAGTGCAAGCCAGGCTTGTCGGCGATGAAAGTGATAGACGAGGTCTGCTGTGGGCTGATCTCCATGCTCACACCGTGGTTGGTCATGACGAACCCGTGGCTGACATCCTCCACCTTATCGATGTTGGTGATGGTCACCGTGACCTCATCCCCTTGCTTGACGGTGAATTCAGTAACCCCGTAGACCGGGGCCATCGAGGTCATGTACACCCGTACTTTCTTGCCGTCATGGATGACTTTGTTGTCGCTCTCCAGCTTGATCCCGTCCTTGGCGGCGATCGCCACGGTTTCGGCAAAAAACGGATCGTTACGGTCCCAGATCTTTTTGGTCCTGATCTGGTCTCGACGGGCCATGACGCAGTCGTGCGGTTCGGCGAAGGCCGGGCCGTCGTGCACCAGTTTCATCTCGTCGCCGGAAATATCGATCAACTGGTCGTTTTCCGGGTGCAAGGGACCGGTCGACAGGAAGCGATCCTTGGAAAACTTGCTGAGCACCACCAGCCACTGGCCGTCGGCCTCACTGGTTTCGGTCAGCGACGCATGGTTGTGCCCGGGTTGGTACTGCACATCGAGTTTCTGCTTGATGTAGTTGACCTTCTCGCCCTTGTAGGCGCGGATCGCCTCTTCCACATTCCACTTCACCACCTGGCTGTCGATGAACAAGGTGGTGTAGGCATTACCTCGGCCATCGTAGGTGGTGTGCAGGGGCCCCAGGCCCAGTTCCGGCTCACCGACTACCACATCCCGTGGGTCTTTGAGTTTGTCGTCAAATAGATCGTCAAGCTTGGCGGTGGCGATGATGGTGCAGGTGGGCGAGAGTTTGCCGGCGGCAATGAAATACTTGCCATCGGGCGACATGTTGATGCCGTGAGGATTCTTCGGAACCGGAATATAGCGGGTGAACTCGCTGTCCTTGCCGTCGCTTTTGCGACCGTCGACAACCGGCGACTTGGCATCGCCCAAGGTGATGAATTTGCCGGCCTTGATCGCCGCTTCGATGCGCGGGATGTTGAACACCACCACCCAGTCGCGCTCGTTGCGCATCATGCCGCCCAGGTCGTAGGCCTTCTCGGAGTTGTAGCAGGTGCTGGCGGCGTATTTGCCGGTGTAGTCAGCGTCGGTGTTGTCCAGGTTGCCGTCGACGATCACCTGGAAGGCCATTTCCATCTTCTCGGCGTCGATGGCGTTGAACATGGTGTAGCTGTTCTTATCCTGCAGGTCGAAAGTGCTGCCGTCATTGGGGTGTGGAATGACGAACTCGGCGTTGGCGAACACGTACTGGGTATGCGGCACCTTTTGCAGGCGCAGGCCATGGATGGCTTGCACGTTGGGCACGGTGAGCATCTTGTCGCACTTCATGATGTCCAGGCGAATGCGCGCGACCCGGGAGTTGGCCTTGTCATTGATGAACAGGTACTTGCCGTCGTACTTGCCGTCGGTCATGGACAAGTGCGGATGGTGGCAGTCGCCATTCTGGAACCTTGCACTATCACCCAGTATCCGCTTGCTTTCGTTGGTCAGCCCCCAACCGGTGGCGGAGTCGACGTTGAACACAGGTATGCGTAACAACTCGCGCATCGACGGAACGCCCATGATCCGCACTTCGCCCTGATGGCCCCCACTCCAGAAACCGTAGTACTGGTCCAGCTCGCCTGGCCCCACATGAATTTTCGATTGAGCATCCTTGGCCGCCGCTGCCCAGGACTCGCGGGTAAATACTGCGCTGCCAAGGGCGGTACCACCGGCCAGCGCAACGCCGGTCAGGGCTGAGGCGCCGAGGAAACCGCGTCGGTTAAGACCTGAGTCATTGACCGTTTCTTGATCTTTTTTCGGCTTTTTATCGCTCACGGGGCTTGCTCCATTGGAGGCAGATATCAATAAGGTCAGGCAATAGGTTCTTGTGCCCTTGCTGGGCAAGGACGGGTCAGGGCTTGAACACTTGCACCACCGGAATCAACTCGGCGTGTTCTGGCACTGGCGTCGGTTTGTCCCGCGTCTTGCGCTTTTTCTTGAGCACCAACGGCGGGCATTTGTTTTCGTTGTGGTAAGTCATCTGGCAATCGAGGCAGTAGTGGCACTCGTTGCCGTTGATATGGCCATCCGGGTGGATCGCCTGGATTTCGCATTCTTTGGCGCACAGCTGACAGGGCGCGCCACATTCCTTGCGCCGCTTGAGCCAATCGAACAGGCGCAGCTTGCTGGGAATGGCCAGCGCAGCGCCCAATGGACAGACATAGCGGCAATAGACCTTGCGGGTGAAAATGTTGATGACCAGCAGTGCCACGGCGTAGGCCACAAACCACCATTGGCGGTCGAATTTCAGGGTGATCGCGGTCTTGAAGGGTTCCACTTCGGCAAATTGCTCGGCGGTGGTCATCGACTCAAGAGAGATGCCGAACAGCACCAGCAGAATGATGTACTTCACCGCCCACAAGCGCTCATGCAGCGCAAAAGGCAGCTCATATTGCGGGATCTTGAGTTTGCGCGAGGCTTCGTTGATCAACTCCTGCAACGCGCCGAAGGGGCACAACCAACCGCAGAAGACTCCTCGCCCCCACAGCAGAATGCTGGCGGCAGTAAAGGTCCAGAGAATGAAAACGATCGGGTCAGTGAGAAACAGTTCCCAACGGAAGTTCTCGAACAAGGCATGGGCAAAGGTCAGGACATTGACCACCGAAATCTGCCCGAGGGCATACCAGCCGATGAACACGACGGTGAACACCAGGTAAACCCGACGCAGCCAGTGTAGAAAGCGTGGGTATCGAGTGAAGGTGTCCTGCAGGAACAGAATCACCATCAGCACAGTCAGGGCTGTACACAGAATGCCGATCTGAAAAGCTTTCTGGTACCAGATATTGACCCACGTCGGCCTGTTGGCAACCTTGATGGCAGCCAACTCTTGAGCGGTGGGCGGCGGGCGCAAGAGGTACTGCTCAGGCAGTTGGTAAGACAAATCGAAACTGCTGAACGTGCCGCTGACCGCACCGGTCTGGCGTCGTACCAACAATTCCAGGGACCAAGGCGCTCCCGGATCGAACCGAGCGGGTTCGCGCACAATGAAAATAGACATTTCATTGAACTCAGGCATGCCCTTGGCAAATACATCGGAAAGACGCTGGTGGTCCATATCGCGAAAGCTGATGACGTTGCCAAACTGACGCAATTGCACCCGATCGAAAATCCCCCCGCGCACATAGCCTGAGCCTTTGTAGGAATACAGGCCGCGACCTAATACCGCGATGGCTTGCTCACCTGGCTTGAGGTCTTGCATCAGGAAACGATATTGATTGTCGCCCAGCAGGTTGCGACCAATGGCCGGCGGATTCAAATCGGCCGTATACAGTTCGATAAAGGTCTCATCAACCTGCTCGGCAGTGGCATTGTCAAACCCCTCAGCCTCGCTTCCCTTGAAGGCCGCGTCGACTTGGCCACGGGTCAGGTTGAGACGGCGAATGGCACCGTTGCCGGTCATTTGCGCCCAGGTGGCGGGCTCGAAAAAGTCTTCGCGCACAGTGGCAGGCTTCTGCGTAACACCACTGTTATCCTCGATCAACTTGAGAGATACGGCCACTTTGTGTGCGGCACGCATGATGATCTCGTTGACCACCATGACGGTGACTGTCGCCCCGGCAATCCCATCGACCGTCACCGCCTCAGGATCACTGGAGTGACCCACGACCACCCTGCGGTCGGCCTTGACGCCCTTGTATCTGGCATCGAAGGCATGAAGCTTTTCCACGGGAATGCCAACCAGCAAAATCGGCTCATGGTGTTCCAGCACGTAGGCATCCTGGATGACACCGTGGTTGTCGAGGATGACCTGCATGTTGATCGGTTTGCCCGAGTACGCCGGGATATCCACCACATCCTGACTCTGGAACACATAACCGAGCAGGTTTTTTCCGTGACTGATGGTGCGAACCTTGAACTCACCGGTAGACTCGGAAAGGTTATCGCTGTCAGGAAAAATGGTTTCTATGCGCTGCTGCTCAAGCCCGCCATATTCCTTCGCATGTACCTCACTGCCGCCACAGAACACCATCGCCAGCATAAGCAGCAGCCCATATTTAAAGGGGCACCGTTTACTGGGCGTTATGGATCTAAAAATTATCATCGATTGATGGAGCTTTCGACCTCGACTGAATGAACAGTGAGGAACGATTTATGCTCGAGCGCCTACTTATTGGATATATGCTCCAAACAGTGCTCCTTAAACACGGGCATAGCAAACGTATTCCGTGTACCGCGCGTTCAAAACTTTATGCTTGCGTGGCAGCTGCAGCCCAATATCAATTAAATTAAATTAAATACCTGTACCCATTAGGATTTAGGGCGTAACGTCGCAGGGCACGCTATTGGCCGGGTCGGCACAGAAGCAATGAGCGGATTAATATTTTCAACCTGACAACTATCACTCTTTCGTGCAGGTGAGTTAAGTGGCGCCATTTAAAGACTCAGCATTTAACTCGCCATTGCGCAGTCAATTTACTAGCCGATCAAAACTAAAAAAACAGGCAATCTAAGAGGGATTCCCAAGCAATATCAACACTTGCGCACGACCTGGACTTTATCTCATCTTCTTATATGTCAAAAAAACAGCTTTTCACCTCCGATAAGTTGATACGCCGAGCCAGCTCGACGATTTCCTCACGGGTTTGGTCAACGGAGCTGCGCCCCGGACTGACTTGACCTGCACGTTGATCCGTCCGGTGCGCTGCAGGGGCTGGTCGACGTGACCGGCTATGTTTTCCATGCCTGGACCTGATCATCATCAGTGAGTCGCTCTGCGCCACCTACCTTTTATCCCCCGTCCTTTGCTTTATGATGTTCGCCATCTCAACTCGCTGACTGATGGAACCCCCATGACTTTCGATTTCGACACGGTATTGGAGCGCCACGGCACCGGCAGTACCAAATGGAGCCGCTACCCGGCCGATGTGTTGCCGATGTGGGTCGCTGATATGGACTTCTCCGCCCCGTCCGTGATCATCGACGCGCTGCACAAGCGCCTGGAACATCCGATGCTGGGCTACAGCGTGGCCCAGGACGATCTGCGTGCCGCCATCGTGGCCGACCTGTGGAGCAAGTACGCCTGGCGCGTCGAGCCCCAGCAGATTGTGTTCCTGCCGGGTGTCGAACCGGGCTTCAACATGGCGCTGCATGCCTTGGTAGAACCCCAGCAGAATGTCGTGGTGCAGGTGCCCAACTACCCGCCGCTGCGCAACGCAGCGGGTAACTGGCAGTTGAACAAAGTGGAATTGCCATTCAACCCGGTCAACGGTGAATTCCACACGCCATTGGCGGCATTGCGCGACGCATTGCAGGGCGGCGGCGCGCTGTTGCTGAGCAATCCCCATAACCCGCTGGGCAAGGTGTTTGACCGCCAGGAACTCAAGGCCGTGGCAGACATTTGCCTGGAGCAGGACGCCTGGATCATCTCCGACGAAATCCATGCCGAACTGTGCTTCGACGGCCGTGTGCACATTCCAACCGCGTCCCTCAGCCCGGAAATTGCCGAGCGCACCATCACCCTGATGTCCGCCAGCAAGGCCTTCAATATAGCCGGGTTGAAAACCTCGTTCGCCATTATCCAGAACGCCAAGCTGCGCGAACGGGTCAACAGCGCCCGGGCTGGCATGGTCGACAGCGTCAATGCCCTCGGCCTTGAAGCGACCCGTGCGGCCTATAGCGAGGCCGGCCCGTGGCTAGAGGCCTTGAAGGTGTATCTGCAAGCCAACCGCGATTACCTGGTCGAAGCGGTGAACTCTCGCCTGCCGGGCATCACCATGACCGTGCCCCAGGGCACTTACCTGGCTTGGCTGGATTGTTCCGGGTTGGGACTGGATGACCCGCAGGGCTTCTTCCTGAAAGAAGCCAAGGTGGGGCTGAGTGCCGGCCTGGATTTTGGTGACGATGCCGGTCAGTTCGTGCGTTTGAACTTCGGCTGCCCGCGGACGCTGCTGGAGGAAGGGATTGCGCGGATGGAGCGTAGCCTGAAAGCCAGGGGCTGATCCAACAGGCGACAACAATCCATTGTGGCGAGGGGATTTATCCCTTCGTCACAACCGTTACTCATGCATATCCGGCGCATGGACAAAGCACAGCTTGTTCCCTTCCGGATCGCGGCAATAGGCCCCGAAATAACCTTCGCAATACTGCGGCCTCGGGCCGGGTGGGCCTTCGTCGGAGCCGCCCATGGCAATCGCCTGCTCCCAGGCAGCACGCACGGTTTGCGGGGAGTCAGCGGCGAAGCTCACTTGCATGCCATTGCCCCAGGTGGCGGGCAGGCCGTTGAAAGGCAACTGGACGAAAACCTGTGGCCAATGCTTGCCGGGGCGCTGCCACCCCTCCCCCGGCGGGCCCGAGTCGTGTTCACCTTCGATACGCTCCAGCCCCAGGCAGCCGAGGACGGCATCATAGAAAGCGACCATTTTCGGCAGGTCGCGCGCACCGATCTGTATGTGGCTGAACATTGTCCTGCTCCTTATCGAAACCAGTCCTTCCATTGCAGAATACAGCTTCATCCGACGCTCGTCACAGCGCTCGATTCACCGACGAAACGCCCGGTATCACGCTCATCGACTGGCAATAAAATCCGACCGAACTCTGCCCGAAACCCCGCAGTCCACCCTCCATCGCAACCAAGCCTGGAGAACGACAATGGTCGAATACCCTTTCCCACCTTTCCCGAAACAAAGCCAGCCGGTGCCTGGCAGCCAACGGAAAATGGATCCCTACCCGGACTGCGGCGAACAGAGCTACACCGGCTCCGGACGACTGGCGAACAAAATCGCCCTGATCACCGGCGCCGACAGCGGCATCGGTCGCGCCGTCGCCATTGCCTTTGCCCGTGAGGGCGCGGACGTGGCGATTGCCTATCTGGACGAGCATGAAGACGCCAAGGAAACCGCGCGCTGGGTCGAGCAGGCCGGGCGCCAATGCCTGTTGCTGCCCGGGGACCTGGCGAACAAAGACCAGTGCCGCAAAATCGTCGATGAAACCGTCGCCCGCTTCGGGCATATCGACGTTCTGGTCAACAATGCCGCGTTCCAGATGACCCATGAAAGTCTTGAGGAAATATCCGACGAAGAATGGGTGCGTACGTTCGATATCAACATCACCGCGATGTTCAGGATCTGCCAGGCCGCCGTGCCGCACATGAAGGCGGGTGGCTCGATCATCAACACCAGTTCGGTCAACTCCGACATGCCCAAGCCGACGCTGCTGGCGTATGCCACCACCAAGGGCGCCATCGCCAACTTCACCGGCGGCCTGGCACAAATGCTCGGTCCCAAGGGCATCCGTGTGAACAGCGTGGCACCAGGACCGATCTGGACGCCGCTGATCGTAGCGACCATGCCCGAGAAAGAGGTACAGAATTTCGGCTCCCAAACCCCGCTCGGCCGCCCCGGCCAACCGGTTGAAGTGGCGCCGATCTATGTGCTGCTCGCCTCGGACGAAGCCAGCTACATCTCCGGGGAGCGCTATGGGATTACCGGGGGTAAGCCGATACTTTGAGCCAGGCGCAACATTTTTTCGATCGTTCCCACGTTCCTGCGTGGGAATGCCGCCAGGGACGCTCCGCGTTCCGTTTCTGAAGTGTGACGCAGAGCGTCACGGGATGCATTCCCACGCGGAGCGGGGGAACGATCAGCACAATCGGTGTTGGAACGACGACAGTACTCAGGTCTGCTCCTTGGCAATCACCGAAATCTTCCCATTGCGCTCGATGATCGCGAACTTGATCTGCTCCAGGGTCTCGATACCCTGGCTCGAGCGCGCCGCCTCCATGATGTCTGCCTCCACCAACCGGGCATGGCGCATCCGGCCCTGGAGGATTCGTCCGTCCTCGACGATGACGGTCGGGCCACCGTCGATCAGTTGTGACACCCATTGGGAACGTTGCTTGAGCAGCGACAATCCCACATCGATGGCAATCAGCGTCACGATCACCATCAACGCGTTGGTGAGCGAAAAATCATCCCCCAGCAACGCCTGCTGCGTCGCCTCGCCGATGATCATCAACAACACGAAGTCGAAAGTGGTGAGTTCCGCCAGCGACCGGCGTCCGGCGATCTTGAACAACACCAGCAATGCCAGGTAAATCGCAGTTGCCCGCAGCACCGAATCCATAGGTCACCTAAGGAAAAATGAACTGATTGAAACTGAGCGTGGCACCGCCGGAGGTGGCGATGCGGCTGTGATAAGTGCCGAGCCCTTCGCCGAGCAATGACAGATGCAGGCTGGCCTGCCCCCGTTCATCGGCCTGGACCCGGAGTGTCATGCCCTGCCCCGCGCCCGCCGAGTGTATTGGCGCCGGTTGCAACGCTTGCACCTCGAAACCTTCCAGCCAATCGCCGCCCAACTCGACTTCCAGCACGGCGTTGGGTTGACCCTTGAGACGAATGACCATGGCGTTGGTCGAGCCGTTGCGGTGGAAGGCCTCGTATTCGACGCCGAGGCTACCGTCGCGGCTTTGCAGCTCCCGGCTGCTCAATGGCCCACGGGAAAACAGCCCCAGCAAGGTCAGGATCACCAGCAGCACCAACACATACCAGCCCACTCGCTCGAAACGCCAGACCTTGTGCTGGAAGGCCATGTCTTCACGCACCGGGAACTGTCGGCTGCGGTGGTCGTCCTGCTCGTATTGATCGGTCATGATCTAGCCCTACCGCTGCTCACCGGCCACAGCCCGCTGGTGAAAGACCGGCAATTGCTGCAACGCGTATTGCGCTGCCCACAGTTGCACCTGGCCGCGACTGCCAAAGAACCGTTCGCAGCGGCTGAACAGCGCTCGCTGGCCGTTCAGATCGAACGCCCAGGCAAAACACACGGTGCCGGCAGGTATGCCGTCCTTGTCATCTGGTCCGAGCAGCCCGGTGGTCGCCACTGCGACATTGGCATTGGCGTCGCGCAAGGCGCCAAGGGCCATCTCCTCGGCCACTTCACGACTGGTCAGATTGAAGGTATCGATGGTGCGTGGACTGACACCGAGCAGACGCTGCTTGGCTTCAGGGGAATACACCACATAACCGCTTTCGATCAGTGAACCACTGCCCGGCACCTCGGCCAACAACGTAACGATCTGCCCGGCGGTACAGGACTCGGCCGTGGTCAGGCGCAGGTCATGCTCACGTAGATAATCAACCAGGATTTGGGCTGCAGTCATGGCAAAGGGTCCTTCAGGGATGCTGATGGGTTGACTCTTGCCGATGTAATTCATTCCCTTTATCGCCTCGTCGTCCTGCGCCAGCTAATAAATGAAACCCCGGTCTTTTGCTGTACCTCAAACCTATAAGGGCCTCATGCAGAGGCCATCCCGATCAGGAGGTCGTCATGTCTGCACCTTTCGTCAAACTGTTCACGCACCCTGATTTCGCCTGGACAGACATTCGCGAGCAGGAACAGGCTCATCCGCGCCATTACCTGGCTCATCTGCTATTGCTGGCCTTGATTCCGGCGGTGTGCCTGTTCATCGGCACCACCTGGACTGGTTGGAGCCTGGCCGAAAACGAGACGGTACGGCTCAGCCGCGCCAGCGCATTTCAATTGTGCGTGCTGCTGTACCTGACCATCGTTGTCGGCGTCGCGCTGATGGGACTGTTCATTCGCTGGATGTCCCGCTCCTTCGACGTCCGTCCGACGGTCAACCAATGCATCGGCTTCGCCGCCTACACCGCGACGCCATACTTCCTGGCCGGGATTTTCGGGCTCTACCCGAATCGCTGGCTGGCGGTGGCCGTCTTGTTGCTGGCCTCGGCCTACTCGACATTCCTGCTATTCGTCGGATTGCCCAAGTTCATGAGCCTCAGGAAAGAACAGGGCCTGCTCTACTCGACGAGTGTCTGGGGCGTCGGCTTGCTGGTCCTGGTGACAATCCTGGTGGAAATGATCCTGCTATGGTTCAACTACCTGCAGCCGGAATATCTGCGAGTGCCGGTGGGCTGAAGGTGATACTGCACCCGCCAATGACGGCGGCGTTGCAGTGCTCATCGCGAGTAAGCTCGCTCCCACATGGGTTTACGGGTATTCGCAGTATCTGGACACACCAAAAAACCTGTGGGAGCGAGCTTGCTCGCGATGAGGCCGGCACATCCAAACATCACCGCAAACTGACACTCCGCCATCGCGAGCAAGCTCGCTCCCACAGGAAAGACGCGGTCTCCACCAAGAATCGGGTCGGCTGTTAGGCCGCCTCGTGGAGGACGTTGATCTCGGCACCCCGTTAAGCGGAACCATAAGTAGCCGTTACCGCAACAATGGATCCACACCCCCTATAAAACACACTACTTATCCGTCTCCCTCATACCAATACGCCTACGCATCTCAGCCGTAATGCTCTGCCGAGTCCGCTTAATCCCCGCCCAAGGCTCATGCCCAACTTCCGCCAGACGCTCATGAACGTTATGCACATTCCACAAATTCGCCCCCTTGAGCTCGGCCACCTCCTCGCGAAAAACAGGCACCGAAACCGGCAACCCTTCCCGGGTCCGGGCGGCGTAAGCGCAAATGGTGGTAGCGCCCAACCCATTGCGCAGGTAATCGATGAAAATCCGCCCTACCCGATTCTTCGGCCCGGACACCGCCGAAAAACGGTCCGGCAGCAGCTTGGCCATGTGACTGACAATCGCATGGCTGAACCCCTTGACCTCGTCCCAACCCAGCTTGCGCGTCAGCGGCACCACCACATGGATGCCCTTGCCTCCGCTGGTCTTGAGGAACGCCTTGAGCCCCAGCTCATCGAGCACCGATAACGTGAGCTGCGTCGCCTCGACCATGCTTTTCCAGGGCAGCGCCGGGTCCGGGTCAAGGTCGAGGACGAAGCGGTCAGGCTTGTCCAGATCGACCGATGTGGCGTTCCAGGTGTGCAGCTCCACCGTGCTCATCTGCACCGCGCCGATCAGCGCTTCGGCGTTGTTGATGATCATCACCGGCTGCCCGGTCAGCGCCTTGTCCAGACTGGTGATACCGGGAATCGCCAGGCGCTCGGCGTTCTTCTGGAAGAACAGTTCCCCGGCGATGCCATCCGGCGCCCTGACCAAGGCCACCGGGCGATCCGCCAGTTCTGGCAGGATGAATTCGGCCACGCTGGCGTAGTACTCGGCCAGTTGCAGCTTGGTGGTGCCGCTGCTGGCGTCAATGACCCGCTCCGGATGAGTGATGCGGACCTTGCCGTCCAAGGCCGGTGCCTTGGCCTTGCTCTTGGTTTTGGCCGGTGTCGCGCCAGGCTCATGCTTGGCTTTGGTTTTTTTTGCCGCAGCGGTTTTTTTCACGGGCTTGGCCAGCTCCTGGGTAATGTCCTTGGCCGGCTTGTCGTTGCGCAAGCCATGGAAGACCGCATGGCGCACCGAACCGTCCTTGGTCATTTCGGCAAAGGCCACTTCGGCCAACAGCGTCGGTTCGAGCCAGTGCACGCCCTTGGCTTCGTAACCGCTGGGCGGGTTGACCACGGCGGCCTTTTTCGTCTCCAGGGGCAGCAGTTGCTGGTAGATGCTTTTAAGGGTGGTTTCGTTGAACCCGGTGCCGACCTTGCCGGCATAGCGTAACTGGCCGCTGTCAGCGTCATGCAGCCCCAGCAGCAAGGCACCGAAGGCGCTGCGAGCGCCCTTGGGATCGCTGAAGCCCACCACCACGAACTCCTGGCGATTCTTGCACTTGAGCTTGATCCAGTCGTTGCTGCGCCTGGACACATAGGCACTGCCGATGCGCTTGCCGATCAACCCTTCCATCTGCATCTGGCAGGCGCTGTTGAGCAGCGCTTCGGGAGTTTCTTGGAAAGCATCGGAAAACCGCAGCAAGGGGCTTTCATTGGGCTCCAGCACTGCGGCCAATGCCGTCCGGCGTTCTTGCACTGGCACTTTGCGCAAATCCATGCCATTGAGGTACGGCATGTCGAACAGGTAATAGGCGATCTTGCCACTGCTGCCGGCCTCGAAGGCATTCTGCAAGGCCTGGAAGTCCGGCACGCCCTGGTCGTTGGCAACCACCATCTCGCCGTCGAGCCAGGCCGATTCCAAGCCCAGCTCAGCCAAGGCTTCGGCCTGTCTTGGCAATTTGTGGGTCCAATCATGGCCGTTGCGGGTCAGCAGCCTTACGTCGCCGTGTTCGATGCGCGCCATGACCCGGTAACCGTCGAACTTGATTTCATAGAGCCACTCGCCGTCGGGCGCGCTTTCCACCAGTGTTGCCAGTTCCGGCTTGAGGGTGTCCGGCAACGGTCCGGCGACCGCGCCGCTGAGGGTGGTTTTCGCGGCGCCTCTTGGCGATTTCGCCTGCACGGCCTTTTCCGGTTGTTTCACCGCTTTGGCTGCAGCGGCCTTGCCGCGGCGCTTGGGCACCAGGGTGCGATCGCTGAGCACGCTGTTCGGTTCGGCCTGGACCACGTCGTATTCACTCTCGGGGCGGGCGGCCTGGTCCTGATGCTTGATCAGGAACCACTGCTCCTGCTTGCCAGGCATGTGGGTGCGCACCAGGTTCCACAGGCCGCTGAGCTTTTCGCCTTGCAGTTCGAACTTGAGCCGGCCCTTTTCATAGGCCTCATGGGGATCATCCTGGGGAATCCAGACACCCCGGTCCCAGACGATAACGTCACCGGCGCCGTAATGGCCCTCGGGGATGTTGCCTTCGAACGTGGCGTAATCCAGCGGATGGTCTTCGACATGCACCGCCAGGCGCTTGGCTTTCGGGTCCAGGGAGGGGCCTTTGGGCACCGCCCAGCTCTTGAGCGCACCGTCCAGCTCCAGCCGAAAATCGTAATGCAGCCGCGAGGCGTCGTGTTTTTGAATACAGAACTGCAAGGCATGGGCAGTCTTCGCCGATTTGCGCGAGCGCTTCGCCGCCGGCTCCGGGGTGGCGGCAAAGTTGCGCATGCGGTTGTAGTCATCCAGGGTCTTGCTGCTCATGGCCCACCTGCCACCTGTTGCAACGCCGGATCGGCGACCGGCAGCCCGGCGGTTTCCGCGAGCAATTGATCGACCACGCGGCTCAAGGCCTGTTCGACGGAATCGCCCAGCAGCAGCCCCTGTTCGAAGAGGACGATTTGCCGGTCGGCGCTGGTGCCTTCCTGCACCATGCGGCGCACCTGCTTGAATACGTCCTGGACACCCAACTCTGCTGCGGTCTCACCGAAGGTTTGCTCGGCCAGGGTCAGCCATTCACCGATCAACATCGGCTGCTCCTGCCCCTCGACGATAAACTCCGCGAGAATCCCGTGACGCTTGGCCCGCCAGCGATTCTCCTTGAGGACCCACTGGGACATCTGGCTGTAGTTGGCGCCAGGCCGGCGCTGCGCCACGGCATGGGCCACCATCAGGCGAAACAGCGAGACCAGACAGAGGACGTCGTCGACCCGAGGACAGGCATCACAAATGCGCAGTTCCAGCGTGGGATAACGTGAGGAAGGCCGTATCACCCACCAGCAATCGCTGGGTTGGCGAATGGACCCGGTACGCATGAGCATGTCGACGTAGCTGGCGAACGTCGACTCGTCTTCGAAATACTCCGGCACGCCCATGCGTGGCCATTCATCGCAGGCCACTTGCCGGTAGCTGCTGAAGCCGCTGTAGGCACCGTTCCAGAACGGCGATGACGCGCTCAGGGCCAGGAACATCGGCAGCCAGGGCAGGATCTCATTCATGACTCGCACCCGATCCTGGGTGGCCGGGACTTCCACATGGACATGCAGGCCCGACAGCACGCTGCGCCGCGCCACCCGCTGGTAATCATCGAACAGTTGCTGGAAATGCAGCTCGTCGGTCGGTTGCAGCACTGGGGTGGCCATCGGGTGTGAACCGGCGCTGAGCAGGCCCAGGCCATACGGCGCCAACCGCTGGTTCAAGCCCGTACGCACCTGGCTCAGGTAGTCGGCAGCCTCTGACAGGCTGCGAAAGATGGGCGATGCCATCTCGACCTGGCACAAGAACATTTCATGGGCGAAATGCTTGCCCAGCTCGGCCTGGCACGCGGCGACAGCCTCCGCGGGTGGCTCGCCGGGCATGTGACGGGTTTGCAGATCGGTGATGAAGTACTCCTCTTCAATGCCGAATTTCATGCGCCTGTTCATCGATAATCCCTCCGATAACCCCGCCAATACCTGCGCCAATGCGGGTTACAACCAACGCCACCACGGCGATCCTTTCCACGTCCTGATAACCCGGCGTCAGCAATTCCTCACCAAACACGTCGGGGTCCAATTCCTTGTAGGTCCAGCCGAAATCCGTCGAGTCACGCCATTGACCCAGCGCTTCCAGGAACGGGTCGCGCCCATCCACCATCGCCACGCCGGTGTAAAGCACCAACGAGCCGCCCGGGGCCAGCCGGGGCAAGGCCTGTTCGACGATACGCAACGACAACCCGGCGCCTAGTGCGCCGCCGCCATGGCGATAGGCGCGCTCGGATGGATCAGCCATGTACGGCGGGTTGGCGACGATCAGGTCGAAGTTGCCTGGCACGTCCTGCAGCACGTCGCTGCGAGCGACCTCGACATTGCCCACCTCGGCCAGCGCGGCGTTCACAGCGCTCAGGCGCAAGGCTTGCGGGTTGATGTCCACCGCCAGTACTTGTGCTTCACGCCGGGCGCGGGCAATCACGATCGCACCGACGCCCGCACCACAACCGATGTCCACGGCGCGATGCACCGCCGTGAAGTTCTGTTGCAGATGAGTATGGATCAGTTGGGCAAAGCGGTAGCTGTCAGGGCCGAAAAACACCGCATCGGTGGCCTGGGTGGGGAACTGCGAATGAGCGAACAGCAAGCCATCCAGGCTCGACCAGCGCACCCGGCTACGCAACAGGCCGTCGTGTGCTTCCAGCACCTGGGCGTCTTGCAGTTGCCGCTGTTCATCGGTGCTGATCAGCCCCGGCGCAAACGGCCGTGACCAGCCGAACACGTCCCGCATGGTCTTGGCGCGCTCATTGCCGGGACGCTGGTTGACCCGCTCGTGGGTCAACGGCGTCGGGGTAATGAAACGGTAGCCGTCGGCTTGCAGGCGCCGGCCCAGTTGCAGCAGCGCAAGGTCCGTCTCGGACAGGCGTTCTTCCTCATTCATGCAGGGCTCCCTAGCGAAGTGCGGATTTGAGTTCGATGAAGCGGCGAGTCGCCAACAGCCCCGCCGGATGGCTATGACGCCGAGCACAGAGCCAGGGCATCAGGACCTGCATCTGCTCGTTGGGCGCCCGGCCTTGCAGTGCCTGTTGCAAGCTTTGTACATCGGGATCATCCATCGGTGTCGTTGGCTCGCAAGCCGCAACCGGACCGCGCCGGACGCCGGACCTTGTGCCCTCGTCCAGCCAGTCACCGGCTATCCAATCGTGCAGCAGCTGTTTTTCGTAAGGGCTGAACACCCCGAACATGGCTGCGCCAGCCCCGTTGATCAGCTTCCAGAAGCGGCTGTTCTGCGGGTCTTCATGGCGTTTGATCCAGCCTTTGTTCTGCATTGCCGCCAAGAACCCTTCCAACTGGCCTGGCGCCGAGAGCCACTGGTTGACGGTCTTGCCTTCGAACTTGCAGTAATCGGAATGCATGTGCTGGCCGAACGGGCGTTTGCGTTCAAGCATGTCCAGCACTTCGCGATCCAGGTCGAACGAGCCGATGATGTCCCGGCTGCCCTGCCCCAGGTCATTGAGGCGATAGCCCAACGTGACCCGGTGCCAGAAAGCGTCACGGTCGGCTTCCATCGGCATCAGCTGCAGCAGCGCTTGCACGGCCTTATGGGCGTGGCCGGTGCTGGCGTTGTCGATGGTGACATGAAGGGTGAAATAGTACGGATCGATGTCCAGTTCGCTCAGCTCATAGGCGCTGATCAGCAGATGCAGGGGCAATTGCTCATAGCCCAGGTTGTAGCCGATGACCTCTGGCAGGTATTCGTCGCTGGCGTAACCCAAGGCGAGCTGCACGGCGCCTTGCAGATAAAGGTCGTCATCGATGTCCGGGGCATCCGACAGGTCGTGTTCGGCGAGCAACTTGCGATAGAGCACCACATGGTTCTGCGCGGGATGACCGTCCCCCAGTTCTTCCAGGTAGGTGCACAGCAACCCTTCGAAACGGTGGTCGTGCCAGTGCTTGACCACGCCATACAGCCAGGCACCGTCCACCCGTTTGGTCGGTGCCACCGCCTGCAGGAAGTACAGGGCGTGGGCCTTGCCGCTGAAGAACTCGCGCGCGCCGCCATTTTTGCGCCGCTCCAGGTAGTCAGCGTATTGCCGGGCCACGCCGGCACTGTGCTGCTCGACCCAGGCCTGCAGCGCCGAGGGGTCATCGGGCATATCCTGGGGAAGCGCCGCAGCCTTTGCGATGCATTCCTGGAGGAACGCTTGGGCGACGGCTTGCTTGTCAGCGTCGTCGGGGCCCTGGAACAGTTGTTCATAACATTGGCGCACGTGCCCGTCAGGCGTAACGGGGTGCACGGTAGCCGGCCGGGATTGAAGGGGTGTCAGCGCAGTCATAAGGGCCTCTTGGGTTCTCGGCGGACGCTGAATCAACACGTCTCTTCTGTTGCAGAGCGCCGGCAACGACGAAAAATTCCGTTGGGTTGAAAGGCCGGCGGATAAACGGGTTGTCCGTTCACGAGGGGAACCCTCGTTTCGCTCCACCCCTCGAATGAGGACAAGTGCGCCAATACCAGCAAGTGAACACCCTTGTGGCGAGGGGATTTATCTGTGGGAGCAAGGCTTGCCCGCGATAAAAACAACGCGGTCTCTCTGGAACCGAGGCGCCTGCATCGCGAGCAAGCTTTGCTCCCACAGCGGGGCGGTGCGACGTTTCGCTAAATCCCCTCGCCACAGTATTGTGCTTGGCGGTCGTACAGGGTGTTGCGACTGACTCCCTTGCTATCCAAGGAGCAACGATGACTTTCACGGTATGGGTAGCGGTGCTCGGTGCGGTGTTGCTGACCCTGGCCCTGACCTCCTCCTATCTGCGCTGGATGCCGGTCACCACCTCGGCGATGTGCCTGGTGCTGGGCGTCGCCATCGGGCCGATGGGATTGGACGTGCTGAAGCTGGACATCAGCGACTCCTCGGTCTGGATGGAGCACCTCACGGAAGTCGCGGTGGTGTTTTCGTTGTTCGTCAGCGGCCTCAAGTTGCGTTTGCCCCTCAACAACCGTGCCTGGCGCGTGGCCTTTGGGCTGGCCGGGCCGGTGATGATCCTGTGCATCGCCGGCCTGTGCCTGGCATTGCATTATCTGTTCGGGCTCAGTTGGGGCGTGTCGATGCTGATCGGCGCGATGCTGGCACCTACCGATCCGGTGCTGGCGGCGCTGGTGCAGGTCAACGACGCGCGGGATGACGACCGGGTGCGTTTCGGCCTGTCGGGCGAAGCGGGACTGAACGACGGGACGGCGTTTCCCTTTGTGATCTTCGGCCTGTTGATGCTGCGCGACGACGGCAGCGGTTTTCTCGGTGAGTGGCTGCTGCGTAACGTCCTGTGGGCGGTGCCGGCCGGTTTGCTGGTCGGCTACTGGATGGGCCGCGGGATTGGCAAGCTGACCTTGTCGATGCGCATCAAGAATGCCGACAGCACGCTGTCGCCCAATGACTACCTGGCCCTGGCGCTGATTGCCTTGGCCTACGTCGTGGCCGAATGGATCCAGGGCTACGGCTTTCTCTCAGTGTTCGCCGCCGGCCTGGGGCTGCGCCAGGCCGAGGTCAAGTCCACCGATGAAGCGGCGCCGCCGGCAGAGCACTTGGTGCAACCGGTGGTGGGCCATGAAACCGTCGATCCCCAGCAGGCTGTCCTGGGCGATACCGAGTCGCTGGACGATGGTCAATTGGCCGCTGGGGTCATGATGAGCGACATGCTCGCATTCGGCAGCCTGGTGGAGCGATCGATGGAAGTGTTCCTGGTCACCCTGCTCGGCGTCGTGCTGGCCAACCATTGGGACTGGCGGGCCTTGGCGATCGGTGCCCTGCTGTTTGCCGTCATCCGCCCGCTAAGCGTCCTGGCGATGCCCTGGGGGCGATTGCTCGACGGACCGCAGCGGCTGCTGATCGGCTGGTTTGGTATCCGCGGGATTGGCAGCCTGTTTTATCTGTTTTTTGCCTTGAACCATGACCTGCAGCCGGAGGTGGCGCAACTGTGCATCAACCTCACCCTGTCGGTGGTGGCGTTGAGCATTCTGGTCCATGGTGTCACGACCCAACCGACCCTGGCATGGTATGAGCGCCGCAAGCATTCAGGCTGAGACGAGCGCGTCTCAACCGCCAGGATCGCCCATCTGGATATAGACCGAATACACCCCCAGCAACACCCAGAAGGTGGCGAAGATCCATGGCGTACGCACCGAGAACAGCAGCGACTTGCGGTAGCCTTTGTGCGTCGATTCCCGCTCGCTGAACAGCGGCGACTCGTCGTAGGCCAGGCCCATCAAGGGTTCGGCGCGCAATAACTCGCTCTGTTTGAAATGCCAATGATCGATGATCTCGTAGGCCGCCTTGATGCCCGGCCAGGCATTGAGTGAGCTCAAGAAGCCCAGCAAGGCCAGGAATGGCGGCACGATCAGCGTGAACAACTTGCCCCATTCCGGGTTCAAGTTGGCCATGCATGAGGCAAAGGCGATCACCAGGAAAGATTGCGCGGCGAGGTAAGCATCGGTTCGGTTGGCCAGAATGCTGGTCTCGTACTGGATCTCCCGGCGATAGAAATCCAGTCGTTCCTTGGGCGAGCCGAACAGTTTGGCGTTGTGTTCCGTCAGTTCTTCTTCCGGGGTTGGCCCGGTGAGTATTCTGGGCATTGCGCAGGCTGAGCCTCGATGATGATTCGGACTCATTAGAAGAACCCGGCACACGGCAAGTTCAAGCCAATGGACCGCAGGGGCATCAAGCGCCCGAGGAAACACTCCCTGACCGCCAAGGTCTCTAGTTCATATGGGCAAGAGGACGCTTGTGTGGATTATCTTGGATGGGTGCAATGGCCAGCGATGCTCGTCACGGTGCTGGCCGCCTGGTTGATCGGCTCACGTCAACCGCGACGCCGGGTGGCGGGATTCAGTTGTTTTATTGCCAGCAATATTCTGTGGGTGATCTGGGGGCTTCATACCCACGCGTATGCATTGATCGTGTTGCAGTTTTGCCTGTGTGCGATGAATTTGCGTGGGTTCAAGAAGAATACCGAATAGGCGGCTGCTCCCTCACCAAAGGAGGCGGACGTTGCGCTCCTGGCTATTTCATCGTCTGCCCAATGATCTGCACCAGGTCAATCTGCTTGAACGGCTTGATCAACCGAGGCAATTGCGTGGCGAAACCTTCCAGGCGTTCGGCATAACCGGTGGCCAGGATGATGGGCAAGGTCGGTTGGCGGTCGCGCAACAGTTTCGCCAGCTGCGCACCGTCCATCTGCGGCATGGCCATGTCGGTGATCACCAGGTCGATGTCCGGGTTGCGCTCATGCAACTCCAGCGCCTGGGCGCCCGAGGCTGCGCAAAGGACCCGGTGCCCGAGGTCTTCGATCAGCAGGCGCGTGCTGGTCAGCACCAGGCTGTCATCATCGACCACCAGCACTTTCAACTCGTCGACCGGCTGTGTTGCTTCCTGGATCGACGCTTTACCCGGTGCCGGGTTGTTCGCCACCGGTAGCCACAACTGCGCGGTGGTACCGACACCTTTCTGGCTCCTGAGCGTCAGACGTCCCCCCAACTGCTCCGCCAGGCCATGCACCATGGACAACCCCAGGCCCGTGCCCTTGCCAACGCCCTTGGTGGTGAAAAACGGGTCCACGGCCGAGGCCAGCGTGGCTTCATCCATGCCCTCGCCTTCATCGGTAATCGCCAGGCAAATGTAGCGCCCGGGAGCCATCGGCTTGTCCGGGGCCGCATCACACCCTTGCCGCTCATCGGCAGTAATCATGAGCTGGCCGCCATGGGGCATGGCGTCCCGGGCGTTGGTCGCCAGGTTGAGAATCGCCAGTTCCAGTTGGTTGACATCGGCCAGCACCGGCGACAGCGCCTCGGCGAAACGGGTCTGGATGTGTATCGACGGGCCCAGGGAGCTTTGCAGCAGGCCGCTGATACCCTGCACCAGGGCCGACAGCTCGACCGATTCGTAGGTCAGTTTTTGCCGGCGGGCAAACGCCAGCATGCGCTGGGTCAGCGAAACCCCGCGCAGCGCGCCCTGGGTCGCGTTGTCCAGCAATTGAGTGAGTTTCGGCTCGTTGGGCATGCGCTTGCGCACGATCTCCAGGTTGCCAAGGATGACCGTCAACAGGTTGTTGAAATCATGGGCGATGCCGCCGGTGAGCTGGCCGATGGCTTGCAGTTTCTGGGATTGGAACAGCGCCTCGCGGGCCTGTTCGAGGGCCTGCTGGGCCTGGGTGGCATCGGTAATGTCGCGGGTGATCTTGGCAAAGCCCAACAGCATGCCGGTGTCGCTGCGAATCGCATCGATGACGACGTGGGCCATGAAGCGCGTGCCATCCTTGCGCATGCGCCAGCCCTTCTTCTCGAAACGCCCTTCGCTGGCGGCGATGCTCAACGCGCGCTGCGGTTCGCCGGTATCGCGATCTTCGGGGGTGTAGAACATCGAGAAATGCTGGCCGATGGCTTCGGCCGGTAGGTAACCCTTGATCCGCTGCGCCCCCAGGTTCCAGTTGGTGACCTGGCCTTGCGGGTCGAGCATGTAGATGGCGTAATCGGTGACGCTTTGCACCAGCAGGCGGAACTGCTGCTCGCTTTGCTTGAGGGTTTCCTCGGCCATCTTGCGATCGGTCAGGTCGCGGGTGATCTTGGCGAAACCAAGCAAGGTGCCGCTCTGGCTGTCGATGATCGGATCGATCACCACATGGGACCAGAACAGCGTACCGTCCTTGCGCACCCGCCAACCCTCACCTTCAAAGCGCCCCTCCTGCACAGCCGTGTCCAGCGCCCGTTGCGGCAGGCCGGCGGCGCGGTCCTGATCGGTATAGAAACGGGAGAAATGCTGGCCCAGGATCTCGGACTCCGCGTAGCCCTTGAAACGCCTGGCGCCAGAGTTCCAGCTGGTGATGATGCCCGATGGGTCGGTCATGTAGATGGCGTAGTCGACCACAGCGTCGATGAGCAGGCGAAAACGCTGTTCCTCGTTCATGAGTGGGGTCTTGGGGGCGTTCTCAAGCATCTGGCCGGGGCATCCGTGTGGACTTTTGCGGAGTATGGAACAAGTCTGGCGCCAGGAAAAATTATTGAGCTTTGGGAGCGCAATACTCAGGTCTCCCAGGCTATTCACAAACCCAAGCCCTGATGGATTCCCCTGTGGGAGCGAGCTTGCTCGCGATGGCGGTGTTTCAGCCAGCCTTCATGTCACTGACAGACCGCCATCGCGAGCAAGCTCGCTCCTACAGGTGGCGGGGTGTGTTTCCTGAGTGACAGACCACCAACGCGGCAATAAGTGCTGCACCCTGGCCTCGCCAAACCGGTCATCGATCAGCAATACCACCCCGCGATCCTGCTGGGTGCGGATTACGCGGCCGGCCGCCTGCACGACTTTTTGCAGGCCGGGATACAAGTAGGTGTAGTCGTAACCATCGCCAAAGATCGCCGCCATGCGTTGTTTCATCTGCTCATTGACCGGGTTGAACTGCGCCAGCCCCAAGGTGGCGATGAACGCGCCGATCAGGCGTGAACCCGGCAAATCGATGCCCTCGCCGAACGCACCGCCCAGCACCGCAAAGCCAATGCCTTGGCTGTGCTCCATGAACCGCTCGATAAACGCCTGCCGGGGGCTTCGCCCATGCCGCGCGATTGCGTCCAAAGCGCAATTTGCGGGTACCGCTCGGCAAACAACCCCGCCACTTGCTGCAAGTAATCGAAGCTGCTGAAAAAAGCCAGGTAGTTGCCTGGGCGCTCGCTGAACTGGCGGGCCATCAACGCGGCAATGGGTTCCAGGGACGCCTGGCGGTGGGCAAAACGGGTGGAAATGCGGCTGACAACCTGCACGTCCAGTTGTTCGGCCTTGAACGGCGATTCCACGTCGATCCATACCGTGTCGCCCGGCGTCCCCAACAAATCTGCGTAGTAGTGCCGGGGGCTCAAGGTCGCGGAAAACAGCACCGTGCTGCGGGCCGCCGTCAGCCTGGGCCGCAGGAATGCGGCCGGCACCACGTTGCGCAGGCACAGCGTAGACAGGCTGCGCTGGCGGCCAAGTTCGCGCTTGTGGATGTCGAACAGAAAGTGCTCGTCGAAGGTTTCCGCCACCCGGCCAAACTGCAACGCGTCGAAGTAAAACGCCTGCAATCCGCTGTCCAGGCCCTGGGGATGATCGTTGAGGTAATCGCCGATAGCCGTCGTGCAGTTGGCCAGGGCCTGGAGCAGTTTTTCCGGCAGTTTTTCATAAGCCTGATAGGCCGCCACCTGGGGCGCATGCAAGGCGTTCCACTGGCGATTGACCCTATCGAGGGATTTCTTCAGCGGTTCGGGGGCGGTTTTGCGCACGCTGGTCAGCGTGGCCTGGTCGAGGGTCGCGCTGTACATCTGCCGCCCGCGCTCCACCAGGTTATGGGCTTCATCCACCAAGGTCGCGACAGTCCAGCCGTTGGCCTGGGCCAGGCCGAAGAGCAACGCGCTGAAGTCGAAGTAATAGTTGTAGTCGGCCACCACCACGTCGGCCCAGCGGGCCATTTCCTGGCTGAGGTAATACGGGCAGACCTCATGGGCCAGCGCGATCTCGCGCAACGCCGCCTGGTCGAGCAACGTGACCTGGCTCGCTGCTGCCCGGGCGCCCGGCAAGCGGTCGTAGAAACCGCGGGCCAGTGGGCAGGATTCGCCATGGCATGCCTTGTCCGGGTGTTCGCAAGCCTTGTCCCGGGCGATCATTTCCAGCACCCGCAATGGCATTGACGACGCGCCGTGGGTGATCACCCGCGCCGCATCCAGGGCCAGCTTGCGCCCTGGGGTTTTCGCTGTGAGGAAGTACACTTTGTCCAGTTGCTGCGGCGCCAAAGCCTTGAGCATTGGGAACAAGGTACCGACGGTCTTGCCGATGCCCGTTGGCGCCTGGGCCATCAGGCAGCGGCCGGTGCTGACGGCCTTGAACACCGATTCGGCCAGGTGCCGTTGCCCCGACCTGAAACCCGCATGGGGAAATACCAGCGATTGCGCGCCGAGGTTGCGCGCCTGTCGATGGGCCATTTCCTGTTCGGCCCAGGCCAGGAACAACGCGCATTGCGCTTCGAAGAAGGCTTGCAGCTGTGTCGCCTCGAAACGTTGGGTGATGCAGGTTTCCTTTTCGCTGACGATGTCGAAGTACACCAGAGCCACGTCGATGTGCGGCAATTGCAGTTTCTGGCACATCAACCCGCCATAGATTTTCGCCTGGGCCCAATGCAGCTGGCGATGATTGGCTGGCTGCTTGGCCAGCTCACCCCGGTAGGTCTTCACTTCTTCAAGGCATTGGCGAACGGGGTCGTAGCCATCGGCCCGGCCTTTGACTGTCAGTGTCTGGTAATGACCTTCGAGGGCCACTTCAGCCTGATAACCCTCGCTGCGCCGCGAGGCCACGGTGCGATGGCCGGCGATGCCTTCCAGGGCCGTGGGCGAAGGAGTGAAGCGCAGGTCAAGGTCACCCACCTTGGCGGTGAACTCACACAATGCCCGCACGGCGATGCTGTAGCTGGGTGCCGGGTTCATGCGGCCCCATCGCGAGCAAGCTCGCTCCCACAGGTGATCTGTGGTGACTCATCCCATGTGGGAGCGAGCTCGCTCGCGATGGCTGACTCTGCCCATTGCACATAACAAACGGCAACGGGCATCTGGTGTTCATGGCAGAACTCCAGCCAGCGTAGCTGGTTGTCTTGCAGCCGATCGCCAGGGCCTTTGACTTCGATCATGCGGTAGGTCTTGTGCTGCGGCCAGAACTGGATCAGGTCCGGCATGCCGGCGCGATTGGCCTTGATGTCCAGCAGCAGACGGTCAAACCAGTGCTTGAGATGCGCGGCCGGCAGGCAATCGAGGGCTTGCTCCAGCAAGGGCTCGGACAGCGCGCCCCAGAATACGAAAGGCGACTGCACGCCCCACTTTTCGGCATAGCGACGGCCGATGGTCTGCCGATAGCGGCCATCGTCCAACTCTGCCAGGCAAGCTGCGAACAGCTCGGCGCGACGGGCATGGAAATCTTCGTTGAGCAGGTCCACCGGCCCGCGTTGGAACGGGTGGAAAAACGCGCCAGGCAATGGCGCGAAGATCGCCGGCCAGCACAGCAGGCCAAACAGCGAATTGATCAGGCTGTTCTCGACGTAATGCACTGGCGCGGTTTCGTCGTGCAGGTGGGCCTGGACGTGGTACTCCACCGACAAGGTCGGATCGACGCGCGGCAGTTGCAGTTCCAGGCGCTCCATTTCCCGAGCCAGGCCCCGTGGCACCGGCGGACCGCCCAACTTGCGCCGAAGACGGGGCACAATCCGCAGCAAGGCCTGGGTTTCGGCGGCACTTTGCGGTGCCTGCATCGCCGCCTCGCCCAGTTCAAGGGCCAGGGCGTATTCGCCGATGCGTTCCAGCACCCGGACCATCCGCAACCGCGCCCCCGGGTAAGCGCAATCGCGATAGATGCCCAAGGCCAAGGCGAAGTCACCGATGCGTTCGCCGTGCTGGCCAATCTGGAACAACAACTTGCCCCGGCGCCGCTCCAGCCACGGATTGTCCAGGGACAGCTCGTTGACCTGGGCGACGATCTCTTCCAGGGACTCGCCAGCTTCGAAGCGCTGCTGGCAGTCGTGCAGGAACAGGCAGGCATCGACGTCCTCGCGGCTGCGCAACCCCCGTGACTCGGCACTGAACTCGACGGTTTCGTAGGTGAAGATGCCCAGGTCCGACAGGACGAATTCCGACCAATCCTGGTAAAGGTTGCCGAAAAACATCAACCGCAGCCGGTCACACAGATTCATGATCGTCAGGCTGTACAGCCTGTCGTCCAGCTGCGGGCACCAGGCACGGAACGGCTGGGACTGGTTGAGGCGCTCGTCCAAGGCCTGGAGCCATTCGGTCTTTTTCGCCTTGGGCTGTTCGATCAGGTGACCCAGGCACAGGAGGATTTCCGGCTTGAGCAGCACCTCGAACAGTTCGGCGAGCCCGATGGGGGCCTCTTTCTCGACCCAACCCAGCGCCAGCAGTGGCGCGACCGCGGCGCCGATGTCGCCAATTTCCGGGTAGTGCAGCTTGCTATGGCGAAACCGAAGCCCCTTGCGCATCACCATCCGCACCAGCAAGCCCTGGGCACCACGCGGCAGCGCGGCGAAGTGCTCGATGAAACGCTGCTCGTCAGTGCTGAGCACATCGGCATAACGCTGCGTCAACCAAGCGAGCACCTGCTGGAAGTTGTTCAGGTAGTAAAACGGATCGTCGAGGGAACGGACTGCCACGGAAAGAACACCAAGGATATCGGATACTGGTTATGCATACAGATAACAGCTGTAAACCAGCCAGGCAACAGCAAAAGATGAACGGTCTCCTATATTTAAGATGAAATCCTTCAGCTAGCGATGAACTTTCCTACAGCAAGCGAGACCAATGGCGGTTGACTAACATGATGGCGCGGTCGAATCAGTTGCGCCGTGTCCTTTTGATTGAGAGGTTATGGTTATGAACATCAGGTTTCTGGGCCTGCCCATGGTCGCCGTGGCATTTCTGGCTCTGGCTGGCTGCGCGTCGCCAACCGTGGTGACCTTGCAGAACGGTACCCAGTATTTGACCAAGGACACCCCCAATACCCGCACCGCTGACGGTTTCTACGAGTTCGAGGATATTTCCGGCAGGAAAGTCCGGGTCCGCGCCGATGATGTGGCAACCATTCGCAAGGAAGACTGATTAACCCGTGACTGGCCTGCTGCATCGCCATCGCGAGCAGGCTCGCTCCCACAAAGGCTCGGTGGTGAACACAAATCCAGTACACACCTGTGACCCACTGTGGGAGCGAGCCTGCTCGCGATGGCTATATCAGGCGAACACGATCCCTTCGCCCCCCACCTGACCGAGACCTACGCCCACCAGGGTCACGGAACTGTCGCCCACCTTGAGCAGCGTGTCATTGCCCACTTGTGACAGGTACTGGCTGTAGTCATGACCTGCCCCGGCACCTGGTACGCCGAGGAACACCAGCTTGTCCCCCGCGTCGTAGCCGCTGATCCGGTCGTGGCCGAAGGCGCCGTTGAAGAGGAAAGTGTCACTGCCGCCTCCCGCTTGCATCTGGTCATTGCCTGCACCACCGACGAAGGTGTCGTTACCCGCGCCGCCCACCAGCACATCGTTGCCGTCCTGGCCGAACAGCCAGTCACCCTTCGCTCCCGCCACCAAGGTGTCGTTGGCCGCGCTGCCCTTGATCGAAGAGGCATACGCCGTCAGGTTGGCACCGGCCACCAGGCCATTGGCGGTGACACTGTGGCTCACTTCATCCTTGAGCAGCCCCCAGAACAACCCGGACTCCTTACTGACCAACGTGCCGATGTCGCGGGTGATGCTGATCGCGCCATGGGCGTCGCGCATATACAGCGTCCCGGCCCCGTCGTGGGCGAAACTGAAATCCTTCACCGACTGCTGCAGTTGCAGGCTGTTGCTCCCCTGCCCGCCCAGGATCACGTTGTAGCCACCGCCATCGCGAAAGGTGTCGTTGCCGGCGCGGCCTTCCAGGTAGTCGTTGCCCTGGCCGCCCTGGATCAGGTCATTGCTGTCGCTGCCGATGATGAACGTGCTGCCGGTGTGGGTTTCAGCATTGCGGTTGAGGTCTTGCACCCAGGTATTGGCGCGCGCAGGGTCCGACAGGTTGGCGACGATGATGGTGGAGTCTTTTTCGGTGAGGTCGTAGAACACCGAGCCCATGATCCGGCCCATGCCATCGCCATAGCCGGTAGGCAGGTGGGAAATCCAGGTGGGGATGTTGAGAATGGAAAACGGCAACACGTTCCATGCAGTCGAAGCGTAGTGGTCGTTGAAGCTGACGATGTTGTTGGTGGCCGATTCCTGTTGCCCATCGTGCACACCCACCGACGCGAGGTTGAACGTCGAGCCGTCCAGGGCGCGGAACACCGGATCGTTCTCGTAGCCGATGTTCAAGACCTTGTCGGTACTGCTCTGAGTTGGCGAGGCGTAGGCGATGTAGTTGGCACTGGAGTAGAACCCTGACCATTTGCTCGCGCTCAAGTCCGCCAGGCTGTTGACCGCCAGCCCACCCAGGCTGTGGCCGCTGACCAGCACGTCGTTGCCCGTCAGGCCATGGGCCTGGGCAAACTTCGCGACGTCCCCCAGCAGGTTGCCAAAGGCTTCGCCGACGTAGTTTTTCGCATAGTCCTTGGGCCCCAGCGCGGCCATCAGGTCGTTGATCACGTCGCCGATGGAATCGCCAATCAGGTTTTCCCTAGGGCCACTGGTGCCGCGAAACGACACGCCGATTTCCTGCAAGTGACCCTCGGCGTCGTACTTGCCGAGGATCTCTACCTGCGCGGTGGTGTAGCCGGCCTTTTCACCAAAAAACGTCCCGCGGCCATCCACCTTGCCGGCGTAACCCAGTTGATCGGCGCTGATGGGCGTCCAGCCGGCCTTCTGTACCGCCTCCAGGGCCAGTTTTTCCGAGTCGGGATTCCACGGCACGCCGGGAATCACCCCTTGGGAATCGGTGCCGCCCAGCAGCGCAGTCACCAGGGTCGCCGGCAGGCCGGCACCGAAGCCGTTGTGCTGGTAACCGGCGGCAAAGCCGTTGTCGAGGTTGTGGTAGGAATACAGCATGATCGCCATTGCGTCGCTGACCAGTGCCTTGGACTCGGTAGTGCCGAGGTTCTTGTAGTCGTAGATACCCATGGTTATTGCTCTCTTTTGTTGTTGGAATGCGGGAACCGGGTGGCAAGACTTCCTTGCTCCTGGTCAGAACTGCCAATCCAGCGTCAAGCCCACGCCATGGGATTTATCCCGGGAGCCGAGCAGGCCGTTGTAATCGAGGTTGACCCGCACATCCTTGGCGACCGCGAGTCCGGCACGGGCGCCGATCACAGCAGCGTTGCGGTCCATGGACACGCTCTGCACCGCGAAAGTGCTGCTGCTGTCGGCAAATGCCAGATCCTGTTCGGACGTGGTGCTGCTCAGGTTGTGCTGCCAGCCGAGGGAGCCGGACAGCTGCAGTTGTTGTTTATCCGACAGGGCCAGGGTGTGGCTGGCCCGCACGCCCAGGGTCGAGAGCACGGCATCGCGACGGTCGTCGCCAGCGTGCAGGGCTGCGTTGTCGCCTTTCTCATGGAAGCTGTCGCTGTCCAGGTGCACATAGGCCAGGTTGGCAAACGGCTCCAGGGCGACCGGTTGCAAGTCGAGGCGATACGCCGCTTCGGTGAAGAGCTGGGTGGTCCGGGCATCGCGCTTGGTTTTCTCCCGGCCGCTGACGTCACCCCATTGCAGGTCCCGCTTGACGTCGATGCGATGCCAGCTGTGGGCGCCGCCGACGGTCAGGCGCAGCGCGTCGATCTCATGCCCCAGATAGACGCCCAGGTGATAGCTGTCGGCCTTGGCCGAAGAGTGGGTGCCGTCGCCCATGCTCAACGAACTGTCGCTGTAGCCGGTGACGAAGCCCAGTCGCGTCTGGTCGCTGATCAGGCCGTCGACACCGGCCAGCAGCCCGCCGATGGAGCTGGTCGTACTGGCGTGATCATGTCCGCCATCGTTCTTGCCCCAAGCACCCAGCACCTTGAACCAGGCATTGCTGCTGGCATCGGTCGGCGTACCGGCGTCGTACAGTGCGTCCTGGCGCAGGCGATCCCCCACGGCGTCGCGCAATTGACGGCTGTCGTTGATCAGCAGCGTGCCAATGGCCGGATGGATTTCACCAGACAGTTGCTGGAATGCCTGTTGCGCCACGGCGGCGCTGGGCGAAAGCAGCAAGGCTTCGTAGAGTCCGTTGCCCGCGCCCAATTGTTCGGCGGCCGAGGCGACGGAACGCTGGTTAGGCGTCAAGCCGAGGCTGGCAAACGACGCATCGTTACGCTCGACCGCCAGTTGAATGCCACTGGCGCTGTACGCCAGGTCGCCCCCCAGAAACGCATAGTTGGGCAAGACTTCAGCGAAGCGCCCGTCAATACCATCGACGGCCTGCAAGATATTGAACTGCCTGCCCAGCAGGCTTTTCACGTCGCCGGCCGTCAGCAGCGTCGGGCTGTTTTCCAGGGACAGCGACACCGTCGCCCCGTCAATGGAGGCCTTGCCGCCGGCCACGATCAGGTCGCTGGAGGTGGGCGAGACCTCCACCGCGTAGTTCGAACCGGGCTGGAACGTCACGTCGCCGGCCACTTGCAACGTGCCGATGGAGTTACCGGGCGCCACGCTGCCGCCGCGGTTGGCGGTCAGGCTGGCGATGCGCCCGTTGCCACCAAGGATGCCGCCGTCATTGACGGTAACGGCCGAGGCCAGCGAGCCATTGACTGCCAGCCGTCCTTGATTGACCAGGGTTGGCCCGCTGTAGGTGTTTGCGCCGGTGAGCACCAGGGTGCCGATGCCCTCCTTGGTCAGCCCGCCGTGACCCGCGATGTCGTTGCGCCAAACGTCCAGGCCACATTGGATGCCACTGCACACCCGCTCCGTGGATTTGCCGGCATCGATGATCGCGCCAATGCCCGGCAGGTCCACCACGAACTGACCGGAGCCGTAGGCGCCCTCGATGCGAAATTCCTCGGGAATGTCCTGCTCGGTCACCAGCATCGATGGACCGTCGATGGCCTTGCCCAGGTTGATCATGCCCCAGCCGTACAACGCATCGACGCCCGGCGCGCCCATGTCGGTAGCGGTGGTGCGCAGCACGCTGGCGACCTGGGCGCCGGTCATGTACGGGAAACGCTCCATCAACACCGCCACGCTGCCGGCAACATGGGGCGCGGCCATGGAGGTGCCGCTCTTGTTGGCGTAGCCGACGGTCAGGTCGTCGGCACTGGTGCCGCCAATCACGGCGCTGTAGACCCGTGTGCCCGGTGCCGACACGCAGAAACTGGCGGTGTAGCCGCAGCGCGACGAGAAGGTGCTGATGGTGTACGGATCGGCGCTGGCGGTGTCGGGGTTGATTTGCAGCGCCGCCACGGTGAGCCAGTTCGGCGCGATGTCCGGCACGAAATACGCCAGGCCCGCGATGGCGTCGGGGTTATTGAGGTTGTAGTCGTTGCCGGCGGCGAAGATCGTCACGATCCCGCTGCGGGCCGCGGCGATGGCGCCCTCGTAGGCGCCGCCGGGCTTGGTGCCCAGCAGCGGCTTGATCTGATCGAATTGCAGTTGCGCGTCCTGCACGGTGAAGTGCGGGAACGCCGGATCGCGGCCGCCCAGGTCGAAACGATCGGTGATGCCGATGCCCCAGCTGTTGTTGATGATGCGTGCGCCGCTGGCGATCAACGCGTCCCAACCCGCCTTGTACACCGCGCCATCGTTGCCCAGGATGATGCCATCCTCGGGGCCCGGGTCGCCGTTGTCGGCGCTGATGATCTGCGCATTGTACGCCACACCGTGCATCGGGCTGCCATCGCGACTGCCGGCAGCGATCCCGCCGACATGGGTGCCGTGGGAACCCAGCTTGCCATCGGAGCCCACAGTGGGTGAACCGTCGTAGCGGAACGCATCACCGGCCTTCACCGGGATGTAGGGGTCGGTGTACTCACGGATGCCGCTGGTGACCAGCGTCACGACTTTGCCGGTGCCGGAGAACTCTGGGTGCGCCGCGTAGACCGGCTGGTCGAAGATCCCCAGCTTGACGCCCTTGCCGGTATACCCGGCGGCGTAGGCCTGTTGCGCGTTGATGGCTCCCAGCCCCCATTCGGCGTTGAATTCGCTGCTGCGCCAGCTGTCCGGGTTGCCCGCCCTGCCGCTCTCGACATAAGGCGCCGCCTGGGCCGTGCCCAAGGTCGCCAGGGCGCAGAGCACGGCGCGGTTGAGGGCCTTGAGCAGAAACACGCGGCCCGTCTGTCCGGGCTGTTTTTTGTTATCGACTTTCATCACGAACCATCCTTAGTAGCGTTTTATGAATTGCTGAAAATACCTTCTGTGGCGAGGGGATTTATCTGTGGGAGCAAGGCTTGCCCGCGATAAAAACAACGCGGTATCTCTGGAACCGAGGCGCCTGCACCGCGAGCAAGCTTTGCTCCCACAGATAAATCCCCTCGCCACAAAGACAAAGCGCCGATCATTGAATTGGCGCCCGGGACACAAACGCCTCATCCACCTTCGCCAGGTCCTGCGGGCCGAGGGTGCCGGCGTAGTAATGCAGCTTGGTCCAGGCCATGAGGTAGTCGTAACGGGCCTGGGCCAGGTCGCGGCGGGTGGTGTAGAGCTGTTGCTCGGCATTGAGTGCGTCGAGGTTGACCCGCTCGCCGCCAAGGATGCTTTGCCGGGTCGAGACCACCAGTGCTTCAGCGGAGCTCAGGGCCTTCTGATAAGCGCGCAGTTTGTTCGCCCCGGACACGCAGGCGCTGAACTGGCGGCGCAATTCGATCAGCGTCTCGCGGGTCTTGGCATCCAGCTCGTATTCGGCTTGTTCCATATTGCGGCTGGCCTGGCGGGTCGACGCCGAGACCCCGCCACCGGCGTACAGCGGCACACTGACTTCCAGGCCGATGGTGTTGGTGTCGTAGCGCTGGTTGTAGGTGTTGCCACTTTCCGATTCGTTCTGGCGCATCGTCGCGTAGGCGCTGACCTTGGGCAGGTGCCCGGCGCGGTTGCGCTCCACCTCGAAACGCGCCACGTCCACCGCTTGGCGCTGGGATGCCAGGTTGGGGTTATTGCTCACCGCCAGCTCATGCCAGGTGTCGAAACTGGCCGGTTGCAAGGCAAAGGTCTGGAAGGTGTCGTGCAACGGGGCCAGGTCGCCGATATCCAGGGCCGGGACGCCAATCAGCGAGCCCAGTTCACGCAAGGCGGCGTCCTGCTCATCGCGCGCCTCGATCTCTTCGGCGATAGCCAGTTCATAGCGCGCCTGCGCCTCGAGGATGTCGGTGCGCGTACCTTCGCCCTGGCGAAACAGATGCTCGTTCTGGTGGAATTGCTGCTCGAACGCCTTTTTCTTGGCCAGGGCAATGTCAATCTGGTCCTGGGCGAATAGCGCCTGGGTGTAATAACTCAGCACCCGCACCAACAACTCCTGGCTCTTGCCACGAAAACTTTCGTCGGCGAACAGCGCCTGGGCCACGCCCTTGCGGTAGGCCGCGTACGCCTCATAGTCCAGCAGCGGTTGTTGCAGTGTCAGGCTGGAGCCGTAGCTGCTGTAGTTGCGATCGTCATGCTGACTGGCGCCGCGATCGTTGAGGTACGTGACCTTGGATTGGTTGCGACCTTTGTTGTAGCTGTAGCCCAGGTGCGGCAACAGCCCGGCGCGGCCAATGGCGCGATTTTCCAGGCCCGCATCGCGCTCCTTGATCGCGCCCAGGTAGACCGGGTCATTGCGCAGGGCCTGCTCGTAGAACTCGAAGGGCCCCATGGCCCAGGCGTTGTTGCACACGGAAACGGCCAGCACGGCCAGCCAATAGAAACGCTTCATACCGCCGGACATCCTTATTCTTCGGTCAACGCAGAGCCGGCTCGGTCGAGCAGCGGTTTGAACAGGTAGTTGAGCAACGAGCGCTCGCCCGTGCGCACGAACATCTCGGCCGGCATGCCGGGCTTGATCACCAGGCCGTTGAGCTTGTCCATCGCCACGTCGCTGACGCTGCTGCGCAGGACGTAATACGGCGCGCCGGTCTTCTCATCGAGCATCTGGTCGGCGGAAATCAAACTGACTTCCCCCGGCACCCTTGGCGTGCGGTTCTGGTTGAAGGCGGTAAACAGGATGTCCACCGGCAAATGCGGGCCGACCTTGTCGATCAGGTGCACCGGCAAATGCCCTTCCACCTCCAACCGCGTGCCTTGGGGGACGATTTCCAACAAGGTGTCGCCCTGGCGTACCACCGCGCCCTCGGTATGCACCCCCAGGTTGACGGCGATGCCATCGGCGGTGGCGAGGATTTCGCTGTGTTGCAGCTCGAATCCGGCGGATTTCAATTGCTGTTGCAGGGTTTCGCTCTTGAGCTGGGCGTCGGCCAATTGGCTGCGCACCTCTTTCTGGTATTCCTCGTGATGCTGCTGCAGCTTCAGGCGCGACTCGACGATCCCCTGCTCCACTCGCCCGCTTTCGCCGCTGTTCTGCGCGAGTTCCTGCTGCACTTGCGACAGTTGGCGTTGATAGTCCAGCAATCGGTTGCGCGGGATGTAGCCGTTGTCGGCCAAGGGTTGCAGGTTGCCCAGTTGCAGGCGCAGGGATTCGGCTTGGGCGGTCAGGTCGCTGCGGGCCCGACGCATGCCCGCCAATTGCGCCGCCGCACCCTCGATGTTGGCGCGCAACGCCGCCTGCTCACGGGCGAAGGCTTCGCGGCGGCTGCTGAACAGTTGCCGCTGGCCTTCAAGCACAAGGGCCAGGCGTGGGTCGGGATCGCGACTCAGCTCAGCCGGGAAACTCACCTGCAACAGGTTGTCTCGCTCGCTTTGCCAGCGCGCCAGGCTCGCCCAGGTCATCCGGTACTGCGCCTGCAGCGATTGCACGTCGGCGGCGGCCTGGGTCTGGTCCAGGCGGAACAACGGCTGACCCTGCTTCACCACTTCGCCTTCGCGCACCAGGATCCGGCTGACCACACCGCTGCTCATCGATTGCACCGCCTTGCGCTTACCTGAAACCACCACGGTGCCTTGCACGGGGATGCCCTGGTCCAGCGGCGCCAGGCTGGCCCAGGTAAAAAAACTGCCCGCGCCAACAAGCGCCAGCGCCCAGCCCATGCGGGTGAAGAAGCGGGCGTCGCGCTCCGGGTGCTCAACGTCCTGAGAATGTTCGAGATTCATGTCGAGTTCCTTGCTCATGTGCCACCCGGTTTGCTGGCAGCCTGGTACTGGCGACTCATGCTCAGTCCGTTGGGGGCCGTCTGGGGACTGTTCGGCGGTGAGCTGCGCGGCGCGTTGTCCTGTTGGCCCGACTGGCCGGAAAGCGCCCGCAACACTTGCTGGCTTGGGCCGAAGGCTTGTAGCCGGCCTTCGTCGAGCACCAGCAACTTGTCGGCCTGGGCGAGTGCCGAGGAACGATGAGTGACCAGCACGACACTGGTGCCCTGGGTCTTCATCTGCGCGATGGCACTGGCGAGTGCCGCTTCGCCAACCGTGTCGAGGTTGGAGTTGGGTTCGTCGAGCACCACCAGGCTCGGCCGGTCGTACATCGCCCGGGCCAGCGCAACCCGTTGTTTCTGCCCGCCGGACAAACCACCGCCGTCCTCCCCCAGCACCGTGTCATAGCCCTGGGGCAGGCGCAGGATCAACTCATGGACCCCGGCCTGCTGCGCGGCGGCAACGACTTTTTGCGGATCGGCTTGGCGAAACCGGGAGATGTTCTCGGCAATACTGCCGCTGAACAGCTCGATGTCCTGGGGCAGATAGCCGATGTGCGGGCCGAGTTGCTCGCGATTCCAGCGATGAATGTCGGCCCCGTCGAGGCGCACCGTACCCGCGAAGGTCGGCCACACACCCACCAGGACTCGGGCCAGGGTGGACTTGCCGGAGCCGGACGCCCCCAGCACGCCGAGCACTTCCCCGGCAGCCAAGCTGAAGCTGACCTGCTGCAGCGTCGCGTTGCGTTGCCCTGGTGGCCCTGCGCTCACTTGCTCGAAGCTCACCTGGCCCTTGGGCGCTGGCAGCGTCATGCCGTCATCCTGGGGCGCAAATGCCTGCAACAGCGCGTCGAGACGCCGGTAAGCCAGCTTGGCGCCGCTCCACTGCTTCCACACGGCGATCAACTGGTCGATGGGGCTCAATACCCGTCCCATCAGAATCGAGCCGGCAATCATCATCCCGGCGGTCATCTCGCCCTTGATCACCAGCAGTGCGCCCAAGCCCAACACCAGCGATTGCAGGCACAGGCGCAGGGTCTTGCTCAGGGAGCTGATGACCGCGCCGGTGTCGCTGGCCTGGTTCTGCAAGCCGAGAAACCGTGAGTGCACGGTGAACCAGCGGCTGCGCAGCGCTCCGAGCATGCCCATGGCCTGGATCGTCTCGGCGTTGTGCAAATGGCTGGTAGCCAGTTGAGTGGATTGTTGCGAGTAGACGCTGGCCTGCCCCAAGGCTCTTTTGGTCATGGCCTCGTTCAGACAGGCCAGGCCGATCAGCAGCAGCGTGCCGATGGAGGCAAACACGCCGAGCCACACGTTGAACAGGTAGATCACCAGCAGATAGATGGGAAACCACGGCGCGTCGAAGAAAGCGAACAGCGCCGGCCCGGTGAGGAATTGGCGAATATGCGTGAGGTCGCCCAGGGATTGCCCGGCGTTGCCTTCACCCTGGCGCAGATTGCGCTCGAACGCGGCCTTGTACACCTGGAGATTGAAGCGTCTCTCCAACTGGCTGCCGATGCGGATGACCACGAAGCTGCGGACCATCTCCAGCAGCCCGATGAATACGAAGAAGCCGACGACCATCAATGACAACATCGCCAGCGTGGTCTCGTTCTGTGATGACAACCCGCGGTCATACACTTGGAGCATATAAATCGAAGGTGCGAGCATCAGGACATTAATCAGCGCGGTAAAACATCCAACACTGATCAGAATATTTTTATAATCGCCCAGCGCTTTAAACAGCGGCGCCGCGGCAACGCTCCTTACCCTATTCATGATCTTCCTTGCAGTTGGCTTGCCCGCGAACGGGCCCGTTATTCAACTTACCAATCTTTGTTTTTCAATTCGGTCCACACCGAAACGCACGCCTGTTTGAACAAGCGCACTTCGATCAAGGCTCAACTGTACTCACTCGTTAATGAGCACTCTGGGATTTATTCCGCTCAAGCCTGAGTATCAAACCGGACTTCAAGGTCATTTGATAATGATCTCCCTGACGCAGCCCCAAGTGAGTCCTGGAGTCTTGTTTGCCGATCAGGGAAAGTCCGTCGGGTTCGGTGAACCAACGAACCGGTTCATCCCCCAACCATTGGCCCAGGCAATCGGTTTGCCCGCCCAGGGTCTGGTCCACCTTGAGTTCGACGAGGCAACTGTTGGACGGTTTGTCCTGCATCGCCTGGGTTTGCGCATTGTCCTGCGGGCTCGACAGAACAGCCTGCCACTGACCGGCCAACTGCGAGGGTTCTGCTAACAACAGACTGCGCGCCATGGCGACTTCTCCACAAAACATCATCAGCGTAGCGAGCAACCCGGCGGTTGCCTGAACGCTACTGGGCATGAATTTTCTACGCATTTTTTTCATCCTGGCCGGGGTCCCGCAGGGGCAGCCGCCCCCGCGGGACATGGACATCAGGCCACGATATCCGAGACCGCTGCCTGGCCGACGGTGCTGACCAGGAAGTCAGCCACGCCGTGCCCGGAGAAGTCCACCGACAGCAGGCTGTTGCCAGCCGATGTCGACAACACCGCATCGCCCGCCGCCCCGGTGAACGCGCTCACGAAGTGCAGGCCCGCGCCCTTGGTGATACCGGTCAGGTCGATCTTGTCCAGGCCGCTGACGAAATCGAGGATCTGGTCCGTCGCTCCCGGCCGCGAATCGGAACTGGCGGCGAACACAAATGTGTCCGACCCCGAGCCACCCCAGAGCTTGTCTGCACCGCCGGCCCCCCAAAGGATATCGTTGCCCGCGCCGCCCTTGAGTTCGTTGGCCACCGAGTTGCCGATCAGCAAGTCGCTGCCCGCGCCGCCGATGGCGTTTTCGATGACGGCACCCTTGGCGATGGAGACGTTGCCTACCATGCCGCCAACATCGGAGAACGAGGCGTCATTGAGGTTGATTTTCTGGTTCTGGGTGAAACCGGAGAAATCCAGGGTGTCGCGACCGCCCGCGTCCCATACCGAAAACACCACTTTGTCCGACGACGAAGACGCACTGAGAAAATCGCGTCCGGTGTTGGAGTTGAAACCGTAGGTCGAATCGCCGGTACGGGTCGTGGTGTTGGCACCATAGAGCTTCTGGATGGCCGCGATGTCATCCATCAGCGGACCGGATGCGTAGGCTTCGACGCCACCCTTGCTGAAGTTCTGGTCGGTATTGCTTTCACTCCAGTAGCTCATGACGCTGTAGCCACGGGTGTCCTGGCCATAAGTGGCGTCATCGTAGGTCGGGCTGCCTTCACCAGCGTTGTAGTCACCCGGGTGGGCCAGGCCGAGGGTGTGACCGATTTCGTGGGTCAGGGTCTGGCGGCCGTAGTTGTTCAGGTCCGGGTTCTTGTTCTGGGTGTAGCTGCTGTTGATCAGGTACCAGGAGGTCCCGTCATAGCCGGCACCCGTCCCTGGCAGATAAGCGAACGCCGCCGCGCCATCCTGGCCGCCGCTGTAGTTGCCGAAGGTCATGTGACCATCGCCGCCGCTGGCTTTTTCGGCAAAGGTGACGTTGGCCACGTCCGCCCAGGATTGCATGGCCAGGGCCGCCTGGCCTTTCTGCTGCGCACTGAACTGGCTGAAGCCGCTGATTCCATGCTTGTTCATGGTGCTGGAAGAGGCGGAAGTGAGGAAGGTGTAGGTCAGCTCGATCTTGCCGCTGCCGTCCCGGTCCTGGTAAGCCGCGCCGTCGCGCAGCAACTGAGTGGCCGCCTCGTCGACAGAGTACGACGGTTTGCCGTTGACAGTCAGGTTACCGCCCCGGTCGTATTGGTGGCTGAAACTATTGATCTGGTTGAACGCACTACTGGCAGCTGCCAATGATTGCGGCGCCCAGAGGAGTTGTTCGGCAGAATCAATAGCGCTGCTTTTAACTTTCGACATAAACATACTTCCTTGTTTGCAAATGGAACAGTTTTAGTCAGACAGACAATCTCTGGCGAGATCGTCCTATCACTCGCCCAATGAGGACGTAAGAAACCTGACACAATTGGAAATCAAACGTCTAGCAATTTTTTTCGTTCAATTTCACGCCCCACCCTTAACGCCCATAAATAATAGGGTTCTGCCTCGTTAGTGCCCACGCTCAATTGCCCGAGTTGCGGATTGTCGGACAAAATTCTATTTAAATATTAAATATCGATAACTAGCAATTTGCGCACGGCGTCGCACTTTCGCCAACTAAGTGCCAGCGAAATGCTATTAATGAATATCTACTAAACCTCAACGGTTTTACGTGCACACACTTCCCGCAGACAACCTCGAAGCCAACGATGCACAGGATCGGCGTCCATCCGCGGATGCCAGAGCATGGCGATCGTGAACCCAGGTACGGGAAACGGCAGCGTAAAACTGTGCAGGCCGACCCGCAGGCTCGCGGTGTAGCGTTCAGGCACGCTGGCAATCAGGTCACTCGAGCGGGCCAGCCCCAGCGCCGAGGAAAAGCCTGGCACGGTGGTGACGATTTCCCGGGACAGATTCAACGCCGCCAGGGCCTGGTCGATGAGGCCATGATCCAGGCCGCGCATCGACACACCGACATGCCCGCCTGCGGCATAACCGGCGGCGCTCACCGTTGCCTGGCTCAGCGGGTGTCCCGCGCGCACCACGCCGATCAAGCGGTCGCTGAACAAGGCCTGGGTTCGCAGTTCGGGGCTGGTGTCCTTGTCCACGACGGCGGTCTCCAGGTCCACGGTGCCTTCGCGAAGCGCCGTGCTGTCGCGGTCGGTCTTTTCCACGAAACGCAGGCGCACGCCGGGCGCTTGCTCATGGATGCGAGTGATCAGGTCGATGGCAAAGTTTTCCACGAACCCTTCGCGGGTGCGCAACGTGAAAGTTCGGCTCAAGCGCCCGAGATCCGGGGTCGTCACTGGCCGCAGCACCGCCTGGGCCTGCTGCACCAGGTGGCTGACCTGTTCGCGCAACTCCAGCGCGCGGGGTGTCGGCACCAGCCCTCGCCCGGCCCGAACCAACAGCGGGTCACCGGTGGTTTCACGCAACCGCGCCAGTGCCCGGCTCATGGCCGACGGGCTGAGCTGCAAGCGCCGGGCGGCCCTGGCCACGCTGCCTTCCGAGAGCAGCACATCAAGGGTGACGAGCAGATTGAGGTCAGGTGAGGACATGGCGGTAGCTCGAATTGAAGAGATGGCGTTTGCTGCAGCTATAACGTGCAAATGCTGCGTCTTCCGCCATGTTATGCCCAGGCGTAACGTTCTGACAGCTCCGTTTCGAGCGCCACGATACAGGTGACACGATGAAACCCGTCAACACACAACAGAACCGGCCGGCAACCGCGCCCACGCTCAAGCCCTTTTCACCTCGCCGGGCCCTGGCCAGCCTTGCGCTCTCGACACTGCTGGCCTCCCTTGGCGCCAGTGTGGCTTCGGTGGCACTGCCGACGCTGGCCGAGGCGCTCGGTGCCTCTTTCCAGCAGGTCCAATGGGTGGTGCTGGCCTATCTGCTGGCAATCACCACGCTGATTGTCAGTGTCGGCCGCTTGGGAGACCTGATGGGCCGGCGCAAGCTGCTATTGGTCGGTATCGCCCTGTTCACCTTGGCATCGGCGGTATGCGGCCTGGCGCCCTCGCTCTGGCTGCTGGTCGCAGGTCGGGCGCTGCAAGGCCTGGGGGCCGCCATCATGATGGCGCTGACCCTGGCGCTGGTTGGCGAAACGGTCGATCAGGAAAAAACCGGCAGCGCCATGGGCCTGCTGGCAACGCTGTCGGCAGTGGGCACAGCCCTTGGACCGTCCTTTGGCGGTATGTTGATCAGCGGGTTCGGTTGGCCGGCCTTGTTCCTGGTCAACATTCCCCTCGGCCTGCTGACGCTAGGGCTGGCGTGGTATTCGCTACCGGTGCGTGAAGTGCCGCTGAAGCCCGAAGGAGTCCGCCTCGATGTGACCGGTACATTGCTGTTGGCAATGACACTCGCCGCCTATGCCTTGGCCATGACCTCCGAACACGGAAACTTTGGCGGATTGAATCTTGCGCTGCTGCTGATCGCGCTCGTGGGCGGCGGACTGTTCATTCGGGCCCAGTCCCGGGCCGTATCGCCGTTGATTCCCTTGGCAGTCTTTCGCGACAAGCAATTGGTATCAGGCCTGGCAACGAGCGCCCTGGTCGCGACGGTCTTGATGGCGACGCTTCTGGTCGGGCCTTTTTACTTGTCCATCACCCTCGGATTGCCGGCGGCCTTCGTGGGGCTGGCGCTGGCCGCGGGGCCGTCCGTCGCGGCGCTGGCCGGAGTGCCTGCCGGACGCCTGGCGGATCGCTTCGGCGTGCAGCCCATGCGGCTCGCCGGCCTGGCAACCATGGTCCTCGGCTGCCTGATGCTGTCACTGGTTTCCCCTGCGCTTGGCATCGTCGGCTACCTCACGGCTATCGTGGTGACGACCCTCGGCTACGCATTCTTCCAGACGGCCAACAACACAGCAGTCATGGCCGATGTCGCTGCCCAGCGGCGAGGCGTCATCGCCGGGCTGCTCAACCTGTCGCGCAACCTGGGTTTCTTCACCGGAGCCTCCGTGCTCGGCGCGGTGTTTGCGGCAGCGGCAGCGACGAATGACATCACCCACGCCAGCCCTGCGACCGTGACGAACGGTCTGCACATGACCTTCGCCGTCGCCCTGGCGATGATGACCCTGGCCCTGCTCATCGCCTGGAAAAGCCGCGTGCCAGAGCCATTGCCCAAGCCTCGGGACAACCCCAGCCAAGCGTGATGGCATTCTGGACATTGCCGCTTAAGTCGTGATCCAGATCAAAAAAAGTGAACCAATCGCAAAACGGACTGAAAAAATCCACATGAGCTTCATTTTCAGGTGCTATTTTTAGTTCTCACTGGTAGAGCCATGATGGCTCTTCCTTCCTGACATGAGCAAAAGGAAGCGCTCGATTGAAGAAGGCGGGCAACACATGAATAAAGGATCTTTCAGCAAGGTTACGTTCCCCAACGCTTGCCAGTTGATGCGCTGGCACTTCCATCCCATGGGATTCGAAGCGAGCATGGATGCGCCTGGCAGCATGGTTGCCCGGCTGTTTGACCGTGCCAGCGGCGAAACCATGATCGCCATTGCGGGTATCCCCTGCGCAACTGTGATGAATGCCCCGGATGTTGAACGAATAATCGAGGCGGTGGAGGCCGAGCTGGAAGCCTTTGTGCCACCGGTGGGGTTGCGGCGGTTTGCCTCTTAAGTCCACTTCATGTGGCGATACCGTTCACCTAGGTTCCAAAAGCGGCACCTCTCTTTTTCCAAGGGGATGTGCCGTTTTTTTTTGAGGGGGCTCGGGATTTACTTGCTTTGGTGTGTATATCCGTTTTTGCGGTAACGGCTGCTGGCGGTTCCGCTCTTACAGCGGGTCACTTTTGGAAGAGCCGGGAGCCGGACCAGCCAAAAGTAACCAAAAACGCTTTGCCCCACCACTTGGTGCCTCGCCTAGGCTCGGCATGCCTGAACGAAGGCATTGCTCCGTGGGCCGCCGCGAAGGGCCATCCATGGCCCAGCGCGGCTATCCCGGCATCCATGCCGGGATGCCCACTCCACAATACCTGCGTTCGGCCATCGTGGTTAACGGGGCGCCGAAATCAACGTCCACGCCGAGGCGGCCTAACAGCCGACCTGGTTCTTGGTGATCGCGTTTCTCCTGTGGGAGCGAGCTTGCTCGCGAAGGCGGTGGGTCAGTTACAGGGATGTTGGGCTGCGGGCCTCATCGCGAGCAAGCTCGCTCCCACAAAGGAGCTCCGGGAGCACACGAATATTGTGTCTACCGAAGATCCAATGTGGGAGCGAGCCTGCTCGCGATAGCGGTGACTCAGCCACATGGATGCCGGACATGCCCCATGTCCCGCTCTTGCTTTGCATTGGATCTTGATCTGAGAGCCCCGTTAAACCACGCTGGCCGAACGCAGGCATTGCGCAGTGGGCACCTCGACATGGATGCCGAGCCTAGGCGAGACATCGAGTGGTGGGGCAAAAGCGTTTTGCTTACTTTTGACTGGGCCGGCTCCCGGGCTTTTCAAAAGTGAGCCGCCGTCAGGGCGGAACCCTAAGCAGCCGTTACCGCAGAAACGGATATGCCCTCCAAAAAAATGCACCTAAAAACGAAAAAAAACGGCGCCTTTCATTTCTGAAAAAACGCCGTTGTTTGTATGTGAACAGCATCACGCCGAAGCGGGCTTCTCACCCATCACGAATGCAATCAGTCGTCGCGACCCATCAGGCCGAACAGCTGCAGCAGGCTGACGAACAGGTTGTAGATCGATACATACAGGCTGATGGTGGCCATGATGTAGTTACGCTCGCCGCCGTGAATGATGGCGCTGGTCTGGTACAGGATGCAGACCGACGAGAACAGCACGAAGCCGGCGCTGATCGCCAGTTGCAGGCCGCTGATCTGGAAGAAGAAGCTGGCCAGCGTCGCCCCCAGCAACACGAAGAAACCTGCGGTGATAAAACCACCCAGGAAGCTCATGTCCTTGCGGGAAATCAGCACGTAGGCCGACAGGCCACCAAATACCAGTGCGGTCATTGCGAAGGCCGAGCTGACCACTTCGGCGCCGCCCTGCATTTGCAGGTAGCGATTGAGGATCGGGCCGAGCAAAAAGCCCATGAAGCCGGTCAGGGCGAAAGCCGACACCAGGCCCCAGGCCGAATCACGGAGTTTGTTGGTGAGGAAGAAAAGGCCGTAGAAACCGATCAGCACGACGAAGATGTTCGGGTAACCCACCCGCATCTGTTGCGCGACGTAGGCCATCACACCGCTGAAAGCGAGTGTGAGGGCCAGCAAGCCATAAGTGTTGCGCAGGACGCGGCTAACCTCTAGCTGCTCAGCCTGCACGCTGTTGTTCACTGCGTAATCCTGTTCGCGCATGGCGACACTCCTCCGGTTTTGAAACATTCAGTGGCAAGGATCATAACAGACGCTCTGTAACAAGCTACGTAGAGAGTTTGACAGTGTGTTTCATTCGGGTATTATGGCGCCCGCAACGCAATACGGAGGTGTGGCCGAGTGGTTTAAGGCAACGGTCTTGAAAACCGTCGACTGTAACAGGTCCATGAGTTCGAATCCCATCGCCTCCGCCATCTTCTAACGTTAAAGCCCTGATTATTCAGGGCTTTTTCGTGTCTGGCATTCAGAATGCCGATTGCAGCTTCAACATTGGACACAGCTATGGCAAACCCTCCCCAGCCAATCAAGGAAAGAAAAGTGACCAGTAAAACCATCGGTTCCATCGTTGCTGCAATCGCGGGCATCGTCCTGTTGTGCGTGTTCTTTGGCAGTTGGTACACGATCGACGAAACCGAGCGTGGCGTGCTGCTGCGCAACGGGGCGCTGGTCGGCGTCATTGAACCGGGACTGTCCTTCAAGACACCATTTATCGAGTCGGTACGCCTGATCAGCGTCCAGAGCCAAGTGACGGCTTATGAAGACCTCCAGGCCTACAGCAAGGACCAACAGTCCGCCCAGCTCAAGGTGTCCGTATCCTGGCACATCGCGCCTTCGGATGTTGCGAAGGTCTACACCCAGTTCAAGGACCTGGAAGGTATCCGCGACCGGATGATCAGCCGCCAGGTGCCAACCCAGGTGGAAAACGTATTCGGCAAGTTCAACGCCGTGGCTGCCGTGCAGAACCGCGTCCAACTGGTCAACGATATTTCCACCGCCATCAAGGCCACCATTACCGGCCCCGTGATCATCGACAGCGTCCAGGTCGAGAACATTGACTTCAGTGATGCCTACGAAAAAGCCATCGAAGCGCGCATGGCTGCGGAAGTCCAAGTCAAGACCCGCGAGCAACAGCTCGCCACCGAGCAAGTGCAAGCACAGATTCGCGTGACTCAGGCCCAGGCCGAAGCCGATTCGCAAGTGGCGCAGGCCAAGGCAGACGCACTGGCGACCGAGTTGCGCGGCAAAGCCGAAGCCGAAGCCATCAAGGCGCGGGCCCAGGCCCTGGCCAGCAACCAGAACCTGGTGGAACTGACCAAGGCCGAGCGCTGGAATGGCGTCTTGCCGACTACCGTGCTACCAAACGGCGCCCTGCCCTTCATCGACATCAAGTAACGCCAGGGGCGCGGCCTGCCCGGCCGCGCCTTTCGCGCAGCAAGCATCGCCCCTCTCGTTAGCGCTACACTCAACCATGAACCCGACGTTCATCGTTAGCAGGGAGCTCAACGTGTACCCAGGCCACAGCAAACCGGCACACCAACCCGCACGACGTTTACCTTTCCCCCCTTCCGGCTCCTCCCTCGAGCATCTCTCCCCCCTCGGGAATTCACCAACTCCTTCGATAAGCGCCTTGAGCAGGAGAATAGCGTGACCACTATTATCAAAAAATATAAATGGCCCGCCCTATTGGCCGTCGCGCTGATTGTGTTTGCTGCACTGATATTCTTTTTGATCAAGTCATACACGTACGACTCATCGACCTACTTCGAATCCCGCGACTTCATTCGCCAGCTCAAGCAGGCCGACGCTAACTGGAACGTCAAGATCCTCAGGAAAAAGATCGGCGTGAACAATAACCTGTCGCTGGCGCCGCCGCTTGAGGCCAACAGTCGATGGGAGCAGTTGGAGCAGCTCAATAACGCTGGTCCCCTGGCGGCCCTTTGGGCATCCAGACGCAACGGTTATGTGGATGCGGTCAAGAACAAAACAGTACTGGTCGATCAATTCCAGCAACACAACGCCAATCTACGCATCGCCCTGGATGCGTTGCCGATGGTCGAGGACGGTATTCAAACGTTGCTAGCAGAGATGAGCACCGAAAGCTCTACGGGACGCCTGGCAACAGCCTCCAATGTTCGTGAGCTGACACTGACAACGCTGGAGTACGCACTTTATGTCACCTCAGACAAAGCCGAGGAAGTGCAGCGCCAATTGAGTGATCTGGAAAAATATGTCGACCAACTGCCCGCGACCAACCAGCCCCTCTTCATTGCCCTGACCCAGCACGTCAAATCCATTATCCAGGAGCAACCAATCGTCAATGATCTGCTGGACCGCATCAGCGTGATTCCGGTGGCCCAGGAATTGGACAGCATCAACGAGCTATTGAACGAGACACAGCGCAGGACAGCCGCTGCGGACCGTCAATACCATATCTACCTGGGCGCGTGTGCCAGCCTCATGGCGCTATTGATGATCTACCTGGCGGTACGCCTGGTTCGCAGTTACGCCGTTATCAACCAGATCAACCAGCAACTGCAAACGTCCAATGAACGGCTCGAGGAGCGCGTGCAGGAGCGCACTCGCGAGCTGATGGAGGCCGAACGCGAACTGGTGGATGCAGCCCGGATGGCGGGCATGGCCGAAATAGCCACGAATGTATTGCACAACGTCGGGAATGTGCTCAACAGCGTGAACATTTCGGCCGAGCTCGTGACCCGCAAGTTGAGGAACAGCAAGACGCTCGGGCTCACCAAGGCGGTCAAAATGATGAATGAACATGCCGAGGATCTTGGCCAGTTCATCACCCATGATGAAAAAGGCCGGTTGCTGCCGCGTTATTTCAACGAACTGGTCGACTCCATCGCCGCGGAACAGGCAGTGCTTATAGATGAGCTGGCGCAGTTGACCAAGAGCATCGATCACATCAAGGAAATCGTCACCACTCAACAAACCTATGCAGGGGCCGCCAGGTTGATCGAACCGCTCAATGTCAGCGATCTGTTCGAAGATGCGCTACGCATGAATTCGGGTGCGCTCAGTCGGCATCACGTCACCGTCATCAAGGAATATCAGGAAGTTCCTGCGATCATGGGGGACAAGCACAGGTTGTTGCTGATCCTGATCAACCTGATCAGCAACGCCAAATTCGCGATGTCGCACATCAGTGAGCACCCACGGGAGATAACCCTGGGGATCCGCATCCTAGACGAAACGACGCTGAGCCTGAGCGTCAAGGACCGAGGCGAAGGCATTTCCCCGGAGAACCTGGCCCGCATCTTCAATCACGGCTTCACGACCCGCAAGGACGGCCATGGGTTTGGCTTGCACAGCTGCGCCCTGGCGGCGGTTGAAATGAATGGCCGCCTCTATGTCCATAGCGACGGACCGGGGCAAGGCGCTCTGTTTACCCTGGAAGTCCCGCTGGAATTGGCCCGTGCCTGATCACCGTGACGGGCGCACGCTGACCCGCCGCCATCGCGAGCAAGCTCCCACAGGGGATTATTGGTGAATACCCGGAAAAACTGTGGGAGCGAGCTTGCTCGCGATAGCGGTCTACCTGTCACCGAGAGGTTGGCTGTACCGGCCCCACCTATTTCGTGTTTACAGGCCGGCCGCTACGGGCTCTTCGGGTCGGCAACGCGGCGGCATAGGCCAGCGCTTCCTCGCGGGAAGCAAAGGAACCCAACCGGTCAGCCTGGGTACAGACCCTCCACGGGCCGCTGTTTACGCTAAGCACGTCATAACCGTTGATGTGCATTTTCGTCAGCATCGCAGTGCTCATTGGTCACCTCCGACTTCAACCAAGGGTGCACGGCCTACCATACACGCTGATTGCGCCGGGCGGCCAACCGAACGTCGCGACACCCGCCGCATTCGTGGCGCCCTCAGTGGGAATCCGAATCCCACAACCAGTCCCACAACCCCGGTAAATGCACGGGTTCAGTGCTGTGATCGACCGTCCGAGCCAAGGCCGCTCGCTCCAGCGCCTGGTGGTCATCATAGAACGGCTTGGCGTCGGTCCTCACCCCGGTAGCCTTGGCACTGTCGAGCAGGATTTGCAGGTATTCACGAGCATGCCGGGCGGTATAACGATTGATGTCGTGAAACGTCACCACCACCGGAATAACTCCGTCCACCGCTGGCAGTTGCCCGGCGGCGATGCGCTCGCGCACTTCGGAAAGTTGTCGGATCAGGTTGATCCGCCGCCGCGGGCTCATCGTGATGCCCCAGACTTTGCCGTCATTTGCGCTCAGATCGGTCAACAAAATGTGCAGGCCATGCTGTCGGTAGGCGGCCGCAGTGCGCTTGTCGAAGCTCCAGAATGGCGGCCTCACCAAGATCGGCGCCGCGCCGCTAATGGCGGCGATATCGCGCCCACCATTGCTGAGCGATTGCTCCAGCTCATCAGGGCTCAGCGACCGGTGATTGGTGTGCCAGTGGGTCGCCGTATGAAAGGCCAGCACATGGCCTTCCTGCTGTTCACGGCGCATTACCGAGCGGCCAATATCACTGCCACCGGCACGTGGTGAGCGGGTCTGCAGGAAAAACACCGCCTTGATGCCGGGCTGTAGCGGATTGTCTGCGAGTGCGTCGAGCACCTCCAGGCTAGGGTTCCAGATAGACGAGGCGCTGGGCCCATCATCGAATGTCAGCAGGAAACGGATCGGGGGTTGTTCGCGCAAGCGTTGCTCGGTTTGCGGCGTCAGTTCGATGGGGGCGCCAATGCAGCCCGACAAACCGATGGCGAGGGCTGCGATGAACAGCACCCTGGCGATGTTTTTCATGTTTTGCCTTTTGTTGATGCCGCACTGCGTCGCCTTTGATCCCTGGCCTATGGTGTTGAAGCTCACCTTGGAGAAGGGTAACCGGGTTTGGTTCCTTGCCGTGAGTTCCGGCTGTTTTGCCGCTGCTCGGTGCACGAGCCTGAGCGGTATTAATTTGACCGTCTGGAAATTCGATGGAATTTTCCGAATGCCTTTGTATCCATCCGTATAGGACTAATTAGGGAGGATTTATGGGCGGGCCATCGCTTTACATCATTGACTACATACTCCATGGCGAACCCAAGTCATTCATTATTCGCGCGGAAGTGATGAATAACTCCGAGGCTTGGCATTGGGCCAGTTGCGACGCGGGGGTCGGGCGCATACCGAAATTCGGGAGAGAAAAGGTCAAGCGGGTCTCCAAGCCCCTTGCTGAAAAATACGGTATTACCGACGTACGCTGGCGGGCAAGCGTCACGCCGTCCTGGGTCAAGGAGTCCAGCTGACACTACTCGCATTGTTTCCGGCGCACCGGCTGTCTAGCCGGACGCCGGATTCTTCGACAGACCTGAAATAACTCAACTACGCTTAAACCACGGCGCAGCCCGCCCCCTGGCGGGTTTTGTGCTGCCTCATCAACCCCTGAATGGAGGTGTGACATGTCCGAAAAAGAGTCCATCACCACCCTGCTCACCTTGCTCGAATCGCGTCAAGCCAGGCTCACGGCAGCCTGCAAGGAAATCGCCGACTGGGTCGACCACCAAGGCGGGCACCCCACCGCAGTGCGCATCCGGGACCGGCTCAACGACATCGACAAAGACGCTCCGTCGATCCAAAGCGCGCTAACGTCGCTCAAGCCTGCTGAACCCCCTCTACCCAAGTTCCGCTGACGCGCTGCGCCAGCCCCGTTTCTCCCTGAGTTCTACCGGTTGGAAAACTGATGGAACGTGGGCTTTTTTTGCACCTCGAAATTGATAGGCACCGGTGCAGAAACCGCAAAGGGAGAAACTCATGAATGCCAGAATCCTGCTATTGATCGTTTGTGCAAGCCCCGCCGCCGTCTTGGCCCAAGGCTGCGACGTCATCACACGATCCCAGAGCCAGGCCGTTCCAGTGATCGAAAGCCATAGCTGCTACGAATACAAAGGCATGCCCGCCGAAGCCCTCGATTGGTCTTGCAGCAATGAAAGCAAGGGAACGCTCACGACTCAAAAGCGTAGAGTCGAACGTTGTGCCGAGGGATACGTGGCGACATGCCAGGCGAAGCCGACCCAGGAAGCGTTGGCCAACCCGCACTCAACCAGCAAGGAAAAGCGCGGTGGGTCGGCCACCCTTCCCGATGATGCAAAAGTGACGTGGTACTACTACGGCGTCGAGCAGTTGCAGCAGGCCCGGGAAGACTGCGAAACCACCGGCGGCAATTGGATAAACCAGTGAGGTGGCTGTCACAGCCGCTTCCTGGCTAGCCCTTGCTGTGCTCCGGCGATGACGGACCTTCCTTGACTCCGCGAGGCCCGGCTACGCCCCAGATGACCAGGCCCAGCACCGGCAAAACGATCAGCAGCAGGGCCCAGCCCGCCTTGGTCCCGACCGACTTGTCGCTTCGAAAGACACTGACGATCGCCCACAAATCGACGAGCAGCAAAAGCACCGCAACAGCGATCCAGAAATAACTGGCTAATTCAGACATGACCTAATCCTCTTGTCGGTTCAAGGATTAGGCAGAGCCGTTGAGGCGCCGTTCAAAGAATTTGCACCCTCGGGACGCGCATTGGCAGCTATCCCCGCTCGTTCAGATAAGCGACCCACTGCTCATAAGCTTCATGTTGACGCTGGACTGCCTCATCCCAGGTCGATCCACTCATTTGATGAACACATATGAGCTTCATCATTTCCGACGTTGCCGTATCGAGCTCTACCAGGAGCTCATGGGATTTGATCTTGAAGTCTTCAACGGTGGTCATTTCTCGCTTCCTTCCCCTATCGGGGCCGGCCAATGCACCCAACATGGATTCATTTTTTTGAAGCTGATTCATTTGAGGCGATAACCGGTCGAAAACCTAGTGCTAGCGGTCGCAGAGATGGAGCGAAGCGATGACAGGCACAAATAAGCTCAGTCTTTCCCGCTCCGTCGCGGTCGTAGTGGATAAGACCTTGAAAAACTCGACATTTGAACGAAGCAGCTAATGCCAGGCGCAAATATTGCAGTTATATTTCACTTTAATGACAGTCACAGATCGAGCACGGCCATGAAAATTCGAGCGACCATCATCTGCGAGGAAAATCGCCACATCCTCCTGGTTCGCAAAGCCAATAGCCGCTGGGCGTTGCCGGGCGGTACCGTCGAGCGCGGCGAAACCCATGCCGGCGCAGCCATTCGGGAATTGGCAGAGGAAACCGGCCTGGACGTCGAGAATCTGCTCTACTTGATGCGAATCAGTGACGGGCAGACCGAACATCATGTGTTCGAAGCATCAGTCAGCGACTCGACGGCGGCCAAGCCACAGAATGAAATCAGCGATTGCCTCTGGCATCCGCTGGACGCTATTGCCCAGTTGCAAATGAAAAAGGGGACGCGGGACATTCTCGAGGCGTTTCGGCGACGGTTGTGAGGCACCGGTACTGAAGACCAATACCGGATAGGTTGCATGAGAAATATCATGCAACCTATTGTTTTATAAATACTAGATGATCACAAAATTGCCAGAAATCTGCCATCAAGCCGCTGAGGGCAACGGGCTCACTTTTTCTGCCAGGCGGTACTGATCGGGTTGACCACGGTATTTTCTTCCTGCGTATAGGTCCCGTTCTGCTGGGCTATCGCCTCGCCGGTGTCGACAATTGCGTTCTGGATAAATACGTTTTGTGCATCACCTCGAATAAAGGTGAGCTGGTGATACGCCGTTTTATTGCCCCAGTCAGGGGAAGGCAGGGAGATGAACTTCACAGTGTATGTCTCGTCGGTGTGCTGGCCCTGCAAGACGTAGACACCGTAATGATTTTCTCCCTGAGAGATGATTTTGTACAAACCGTTGCTGTAGTAATAAATTTCCGCGTCGGGAAAGGGCTTCTTATCGTACATTTTCCGATAGTGCAGAACCTGCTTGACGGTCGGCTCGCCAAAGTTCACGGCTAGCGTTTTCCCATCAACGGAGGTTGTCTCCCCAGCGCATACAGCGCTGCTGCTCATCAAGGCCAACAGACTCATCGTTGCGATCGTTTTCACTCGTTACCTCTCCATGGTCAAAGGATTAGCGTACTGGGCAAGGGCTGGAGGACGTAACCACCAGCCACTCACCTTGCTAATCTCAACGCCGAGTGTAGAGGCTTGCGCTTGAAAATACCCGCAGGCTTGGGCTCCGTTTCCGCAGCAGTTTTCAGAAGCGGAAACGAACAAGGGTTTGCATTAGCTTTCGCTCGCAAACCCTTGATTTTAGATGGTGCCCGAAGCCGGAATCGAACCGGCACGCCCTTACGAGCGGGGGATTTTAAGTCCCATGCGTCTACCAGTTTCGCCATTCGGGCGGTAGCGCGGTTAGCCATGGGAACGTCGGCAAAATCCAGTGGCCGATGTTCTGGCTGGTGCAGCAAGAGGGGGAATATATACATCCCTCCCCTGCGAAGCAAGGTAGCTCATGTCCTTTTCAATACAAAAGCTTTCAATGCTTCGAAAATAAAAAAGCTCCGTAAATCATAGATCTACAGAGCTTTTTAAAAGTGGAGGCCGAAGTCGGAATCGAACCGGCGTAGGTGGATTTGCAATCCACTGCATAACCATTTTGCTATTCGGCCTCAGAACGTTTGATGCAATGCTGCCACATCAACCGCGGTACAAACCTGATCAGGATACAGGGCATCTAGGCGCCGCTATCTCCTTGAAAACATTGAGATTTTTTACGTCCCAGTGCGTTCGATGGGCGCAATTATGTACTCATTTGCCCAGGCTGACAACCCCTTGATTTCAAAAAAAAATTGTCCAGCGGTCTCGGTGTGCCAGGCAGATATCAGGAAGCCTTTTGGGACTGCTGCGCAGCCCAGCGAGAGCATGCTCCCACGCCACGGGCGATTTGCGGGGTTGTGGGATCTTACAGTGCAACGCCCCAACCGGCTGTCGCAGCCCTGCACCATTATGGGTAACATACCGGCCCTCCCCGCAGCCCTTCTGCGACCTGCTAAATAAGCCTATTCCATGCCTTTTGAACTCAGCGTTGACCTCACTACCCTCGCTATCCTTGCTGTTGTCGCGTTCATTGCCGGTTTCATCGATGCCATTGCCGGTGGCGGTGGGTTGCTGACCACGCCAGCCCTGCTGACGGCAGGCTTGCCGCCTCATCTGGTCCTGGGGACCAACAAACTCAGCTCGACCTTCGGCTCGGCGACGGCCAGCTTCACCTTCTACAAGCGCAAGCTGTTCCACCCAAGGCAGTGGACTCATGCCCTCGTCGGCACCCTGGTCGGGGCCCTGACCGGCGCCATCGTCGCCCATTACTTGCCCGCCGAGTGGCTGAACAAGATGCTGCCGGTGATCGTCTTCGCCTGTGGCCTGTACCTGTTGTTCGGCGGCACGCCCAAGGCACCGCTGGACAGCAACGCACCGATCAAGAAGACATGGCAGTCGCCCCAAGGCTTCAGCCTGGGCTTCTATGATGGCGTGGCCGGGCCGGGTACGGGGGCGTTCTGGACTGTGAGCAGCCTGCTGCTCTACCCCATCGACCTGGTCAAGGCCAGCGGCGTGGCCCGTAGCATGAACTTCGTCAGCAACATCGCCGCGCTGTCGGTGTTCATCTTTTCCGGGCAAGTGGACTGGGTCATCGGCCTGAGCATGGGCGTGTCGGTGATGATCGGCGCGTTCTTCGGCGCTCGCACCGCCATCAGCGGCGGCGCGAAGTTCATCCGACCGGTGTTCATCACCGTGGTGCTGGGCTTGACCGTGCGCCTAGCCTGGCAGCACTGGTTCAGCGTGGCCTAGGCGCCGCGCCACATACAGGTCGATCAGGTAGCGGGCGATGGAGCGCGAAGCCGGCAACGGTGGCAGGTCATGGACGTTGAACCACTGCGCGTCCTCGATTTCATCTTCCTGGGGCACGATGTCGCCACCGGCATATTCAGCGTGGAAACCGAGCATCATCGAATGGGGGAACGGCCAGCACTGGCTGCCCATGTACTGGATGTTCTTCACCTCGATGCTGACTTCCTCGCGAACCTCGCGCACCAGGCAATCCTCGGCCGACTCGCCAGGCTCGGCAAACCCCGCCAGGGTGCTGTAGACGCCCGGGACGAAACGCGGCGAACGGGCCAGCAGGACTTCATCGCCGCGAGTGATCAACACGATCATGCTCGGAGAAATCCGCGGATAGTGCCGCAGCTCACAGGCATCGCAATACATGGCCCGTTCCAACGGAATCTGGCCCATGCGCTTGCCGCAACTGCCACAGAAACGATGCTCGCGGGCCCAGGTGCCGATCTGCGCGGCATAGCCCAACACTTTGTACAGCGTGTGGTCATCCTCGAGCATGAACGCCCGCAGGCCTTTCCAGTTGCAGCCAGGGATGTCCAGCAGGCTGTGCAATTCCAGCAGGTAGACGGGCTCGCCATCCAGGTGACCGATGCCATGCTCGGCGAGGATCGACAGGTCTTGGCGCTTGAGCCATTCGCGGGGAAACAGCGCGCCGTTGTCATCGAACAGAAAGCCCTCAGGGCTGCGGGCGACGGCCCAGCCGCCAGCAAGAGCGGTATCGAGTACTGCGGTGGTCCAGCGTGAAATCATGGTCAATCAATCCTGAAATTCAGGTTTCTGTTTGCTCATATGGGCGGCCATGGCCACGCGCAGGTCGGTCGATTGCAACATGGCGGCGTTCCAGGTGGCGACGTATTCCAAACCGTCGTCGATGCGGTGGTCGCGCATGTAGCTGATCATTTCCTTGGTGCCGGTCACGGCAATCGGCGACTTGGCGGCGATTTCCCGGGCGATGCCCATCACGCCGTCGAGCAGGCTGGCGGTGTCACTGTAGACACGATTGACCAGGCCGATGCTGCGCGCTTCGTCGGCACCAAAAGTGCGCCCCGTATAAGCGAGTTCACGCAGCATGCCGTCCCCGATGATCCGGGGCAAGCGTTGCAATGTGCCAACATCGGCGGCCATGCCGATATCGATCTCCTTGATGGAGAACTGGGCGTCCTCGGCCGCGTAACGCATGTCGCAGGCGGCAATCAGGTCGATGGCCCCGCCCAGGCAATAGCCCTGGATAGCCGCGAGCACGGGTTTGCGGCAGTTGTCCACGGCGTTGAACGAGGCTTGCAGTTGCAGGATCTTGCGCCGCAGCAGGCGTGCATTGCGCCCTACGTCCTTGCCCAACTCGTTGGCCACGCCCGCCAGCATCATCAGGTCTATCCCCGAGGAGAAATGCTTGCCGGCACCGCTCAGCACCACCACCCGTGCGGCATCGGTGTCGTCGATCCACTGGAAGATCTCGATGATCTCGCTCCAGAACGCAGCGTTCATCGAGTTGATCTTTTCCGGGCGATTGATCTGCACATGGGCAATGTTGTCTGCAAGTTCGACGTTGAACGCTTGGTATTGCGACATGGCAGTGATCCTTTACCGGCTGAAAAGAGGCTTGAACTATAACAAGCCATCGCGACAGGACGTAGACAGTGCATCGGCCAAAAGCGGGACTGACCTCACCGCAAGTCGTTGTGGGAGCGAGCTTGCTCGCGATGGCGGTAGTTCAGTCAACATTTCTGCAAGCCGAAACACCGCTTTCGCGAGCAAGCTCGCTCCCACAGGGACAGTGTTGGGTATCAGTTCTCGGCAGCCTGTTCGCTAGCCTGCAGCTGCCCGTCCCACCCCCCGCCCAATGCGGCAATCAATTGCACGCTGGCGATCAGGCGGCTCTGCTGCAAGCTCAGCACACTGCGTTCATTGCTCAAGGCCGTGGCCTGGACGGTCACCACATCGAGGTAGGCAATCAACCCGGCCTTGTACTGGTTCTGCGTCAGGCGCAGGGATTCCCGGGCGGCGTCCAGAGCCTCCTGGCGCACGCGGGCTTCGTCTTCCAGCACCTTGAGCTGGATCATGTAGTTTTCCACCTCGCGCAAGCCGTCGAGCACGGTCTGGCGATAGGTGGCGACGGTCTGGTCATACGTCGCGACGGTACGGTCGACCTCTGCCGAACGCTGGCCGCCATCGAACAGCGTCATCGCCAGTTGTGGCCCTACCGACCAGAAGCGGTTCGGCACGCTCACCCAGTTGTCGTAGGTGCTGCTGCTGTAGCCGCCACTGAGGCTCAGGGTCAGGTCCGGGTAATACGCGGCCTTGGCGACCCCGATGTTGGCGTTGGCGGCCATCACCGAGCGTTCTGCCGAGGCGATATCCGGCCGGCGCTCGAGTAACTGCGAAGGCAGCGCCACCGGAATTTGCGGCAATGACGGGATGTCCTGGGTCTCGGCCAGGTTGAATTCGGCGGGCGGCAGGCCGATCAGCACGGCGATGGCGTTTTCAAACTGGGCCCGTTGCCAGATCAGGTCGATCAGGTCGCCCTGGGCGGTCTTGAGCTGGGTTTGCGCCTGGGCCACCGCGTCCTTGCCAGACACCCCGGCGCGGTACTGGTTTTCGGTCATTTTCAGGGAGCGCTGATAGTTGTCGACGGTGGTCTGCAACAAGCGTTTCTGTTCATCGATCACCCGCAACTGCAAGTAATTCTGCACCAGTTCCGATTGCTGGCTCAGACGCATCGCCGCCAGGTCGGCAAAACTGGCTTGCGCGCTCGCCTCGTCGGCTTCCAGGGTGCGGCGCAACTTGCCCCACACGTCCGCCTCCCAACTGACGCCGGCCTGGGCGTTATAGGTATCGCGAATGCCGCTGGACGAACTGCTCAGGCTCGAACTGCTGCTACCGGTGCCCTGGCTGGAGCGGGTCTTGCCAACGGTCAGGTCCACGGTAGGGAAAAATGCGCCACGGGCATTGCGCACCAGTGCCCGGGCCTGCCGATACTGGGCGTCGGCCTGGGCCACGGTCTGGTTGGACGCATTGAGCTGGTTCACCAGGCCATTGAGTTGCGCATCGCCGTACAGCTCCCACCAGGCGCCCCTGGCCATCGCATCGCTGGGATTGGCCTGGCGCCAGCCCTGGGCCTCCTTGTATTGCACCGGGGCGGCAGCCTGGGGACGTTGATAATCCGGGCCGACGGCGCAGGCACTGAGCATCGCCACGCACAGCACCAGGCTCAGCACCCGCGAGCCACGGGCAGTCGCCAGTGTTGCGACAAGATTGAAAGGCGAACGATCGGTCATAGCGGAGTTTCCAGGGCAGCATCAGTGCGCACGCCGCGCCAGCGATTGAAGCGATGGCGCAGTTTGTCGAGATATAGGTAAACCACCGGGGTGGTGTAGAGCGTCAGTACCTGGCTGAACACCAACCCACCGATGATGGTCAGGCCCAATGGCCGGCGCATTTCCGAGCCCTCGGCAGCACCGAGCAGCAACGGCAAGGCGCCAAGGATCGCCGCCAGCGTGGTCATCAGGATTGGCCGCAACCGCAGCAGGCAAGCGCTGCGGATCGACTCCAGCGGCGTCTGCCCGGCACGTTCCAGTTGCAGCGCCAGATCGATCATCAGGATGGCGTTTTTCTTCACCACGCCGATCAGCAGGAACAGCCCCAACAGTGAGATCAGGCTGAACTCGCCACCCAGCGCGTAGATCGACAGCAATGCGCCGACCCCGGCCGATGGCAACGTAGACAGGATGGTCAGCGGATGGATGTAGCTTTCATAGAGCACACCCAACACCAGGTACACCGCCAGCAACGCCCCGAGGATCATGAACGGCTGGCTCTTCTGGGTGGCGGCGAACGCATCGGCGGTGCCGGCCATTTTCGCAATGACATCCTCGGGCAATCCAAGCTTGGCAAGTGCCCGCTCGATGGCCGCGGTGCCCTGCTCCACCGTGACACCTTCGGCCATGTCGAAGGAAATGCCCTCGGACGCGAACTGGCCTTCATGGCTGACCCGGTCGTCCTCCAGGCTATTCTCGTAGTGGGCAATGGCCGACAGCGGTACGCGCGCGCCATCGGCGGTGATCACCTGAACCTGCTCGAGGGTGCTCGGGTCCTGGGCGTACTTGGGATTGACCTCCATCACCACCTGATACTGGTTGAGGCTGTCGTAGATGGTCGAGATCTGCCGCTGGCTGTAGGCGTTGTTGAGCACCGCGGTGACCATGTCCATGTCGATGCCCAGGCGCTTGGCCTGGTCGCGGTCCACCACCAGCGTCACCTGCTGCGCCCCACCACCGTCACGGGCATCGATGGCGGTGAGTTCCGGCAAGGCCCGGAAGGCCGCCACGACCTTGGGATACCACGCGCGCAGCGACGCCAGGTCGGCGCTTTGCAGGATGTAGGAATACTGCGAGGTGGTCTGCTCGCGACCGCCACCGAACTGCAGGTCCTGGTCGGCCATCAACATCAACTGAGCGCCGGGAACCTTGGGCATTTCTTTACGAAGGCGCTCGATGACCTTTTGTGCAGAAATATTACGCTCCTTGATCGGCTTGAGGCGCACCAGCATGAAGGCGTTGTTGGTGCCGTTGTTACCACCGATGAAACCGGCGACGCTTTGCACCGCCTCGTCCTTGAGCACGGCGCGGCGGAAGATCTCCATCTTCGGCTGCATCACGTTGAACGACAGCCCGTCGTCGCCACGCACGAAACCGATCAACTGGCCGGTGTCCTGCTGCGGCATGAAGGTTTTCGGCACCACCACGTACAACGCGACGTTCACGCCGATGGTCACCAGCAGGCTCAACAAGGTCAGGCGCCGATGGTGCAGCACCCAGTCCAGGCTGATGGCGTAACCACGGACCATGCGCTCATTGAGCCGCTGGCTCCAGCGCTGCAAGCGGTTTTCCTGCCCTGGCACGTGAGGCTTGAGCCAACGGGCGCAGAGCATCGGCGTGAGGGTCAGCGAGACCACCAGCGAAACGACGATGGACGCCGCCAGCGTGATGGAAAATTCGCGAAACAGGCTCTCGATGATGCCGCCCATGAACAGGATCGACAGGAACACCGCCACCAGCGAGACGTTCATCGACAGCAAGGTGAAACCCACCTCCTCGGCTCCCCGGTACGCGGCCTTCATCGGCGGCACGCCTTCGTCGATATGCCGGGAGATGTTCTCCAGCACCACGATGGCATCGTCCACCACCAACCCGGTCGCCAGGATCAACGCCATCAACGACAGGTTGTTCAGGGAGAAACCGTACAGGTACATCACCGCGAACGTGCCCACCAGCGACACCGGCACCGCCAGGGTCGGGATCAGCGAGGCGCGGAAGTTGCCGAGGAACAGGAACACCACCAGCACCACCAGGGCCACGGCGATCAGCAAGGTCATTTCCGCTTCATGCAGGGTGGCCTTGATCACCGGCGAGCGGTCCATGGCCAGGTTCAGCTTGACGCTGGCCGGCAGCACGGCCTGCAACGCCGGCAGTTGCGCCTTGATCTCGTTGACCGTCTCGATGATGTTGGCCCCGGCCTGGCGGTTGATCACCAGCAACACGGCGGCATCGTTGTTGAAGAAACCGCTGTTGTAGCGATCCTCGACGCTGTCGGTGACTTTCGCCACGTCCTTGAGCCGCAGTACCGAGCCATCCTGGTAACGGATGATCAGCGTTTCGTAGTCCTTGGCCTTCTCCAGTTGATCGTTGGCCTGGACCTGCCACATGCGCTGATCGTCCTCCACCGACCCCTTGGGCCGGCGCACGTTGCTATCGGCAACAGCGGTGCGCACGTCATCGAGGGCCACGCCGTACTGGTTGAGCAGATGCGGCTCCAGTTCGATGCGCACCGCCGGCAACGAGCTGCCGCCGATCTGTACCTCGCCGACGCCCGAGACCTGGGACAGGCTCTGGGACAGGATGGTCGAGGCCAGGTCGTAGAGCTGGCCCTTTTTCAACACATCCGAGGTCAGCGACAGCACCATGATCGGCGCCTGGGACGGGTTGACCTTCTTATAGGTCGGCATGCTGCGCATGCCGCTGGGCAACAGGTTGCGCGACGCATTGATGGCCGCCTGCACTTCCCGGGCGGCACCGTTGATGTCACGGTCCAGGTCGAATTGCAGGATGACGCGGGTAGAACCCTGGCTGGAACGGCTGCTCATGGTGTTGACCCCGGCGATAGCGCCGAAGGAACGCTCCAGGGGCGTAGCCACCGTTGAAGCCATCACCTCGGGGCTGGCCCCTGGCAGGTTGGCCTGGACCACGATCACCGGGAAATCCATTTGCGGCAGCGGCGAAACCGGCAGCAGGCCGAAGCTCACACCACCGAGCAGCATGATGGCGAAGCTCAGGAGCATGGTCGCGACCGGACGCTTGATGAATGGACCGGACAGGTTCATCAGCAGCCGCTCCAGGCTTCAATGAGCAGGCTGTTGTGGCGAGGGAGCTTGCTCCCGCTATGTGGGAGCAAGCTCCCTCGCCACAAATGCCCCAGGATTTCGGGCGTCGCCGTCATACCTGCACCTCTTTCCCATCGGGCCTGGCAAACCGGCGCCCCAGTCGATCGAAATACAGGTAGATCACCGGGGTAGTGAACAACGTCAGCACCTGGCTCACCAACAACCCACCGACCATCACCAACCCCAGAGGCTGGCGCAGTTCGGCGCCGGAACCGGTGGCGAACATCAGCGGTATTGCACCGAACAAGGCCGCCAGGGTGGTCATCAGGATCGGACGGAAGCGCAGTAATGCAGCCTGATAGATCGCCGTCTGCGGGTCGACGCCCCGGTTGCGTTCGGCGTCGAGGGCGAAGTCGATCATCATGATCGCGTTTTTCTTGACGATGCCGATCAGCAGGATGATGCCGATGATCGCGATCATGCCCAGGTCATTGCCGCTGAGAATTAAGGCCAGCAAGGCGCCGATGGCCGCCGAGGGCAAGGTGGAAAGAATGGTGATCGGGTGAATGTAGCTTTCGTACAGCACGCCCAGGACGATGTACATGGTCACCACCGCCGCCAGGATCAGCAGCAAGGTACTCGACAGCGAGGCCTGGAATGCCTGGGCCGCGCCCTGGAACTCGGTCTGCACGCCCACCGGCATGCCGATGTCCCGCTGGACCTTTTCGATTACGTCCACCGCATGCCCCAGGGCCACGCCCGGTGCCAGGTTGAACGACATCATCACCGCCGGGAACTGGCCAATGTGGGCAATCGCCAGTTGCGCCTGGCGTTCTTCGACCCGGGCCAGGCTCGACAGCCGCACCTGCCCGCCGTCGGTGGTCTTGACGTGAATCTGGTCCAGCGCCTGCGGCCCGATCCGCTCCCCGGCCTGGGCCTGCAACACTACGCGGTACTGGCTGGCCTGGGTGTAGATAGTGGAAATCTGCCGCTGGCCGAAGGCGTCATAGAGCGCATCGGTGATGTTCGACACCGAGACGCCCAGGCGAGAGGCTGCGTCGCGGTCGATCACCAGGTAGACCTGCAAACCCTTGTCCTGCAGGTCGCTGGCCACATCGGTCAACTCCGCCTGTTGGGCCAGGGCTTCGACCAGCCGCCCGCTCCAGAGGCTGAGCAATTCGGCGTCCGGCGACGACAGGCTGAACTGGTATTGGGTCCGGCTGACCCGGTCTTCGATGGTCAGGTCCTGCACCGGCTGCATGAACAGGCGAATGCCCACCAGCCGATCCAGTTGCGGCTGCAGGCGGGCAATGATCTCGGTGGCGCTGTCATCCCGTTCGCTGTGGGGCTTGAGGTTGATCAGCAGGCGCCCGCTGTTGAGCGTGGCGTTGTCGCCGTCCACGCCGATGTAGGACGACAGGCTCTCCACCGCCGGGTCCGCCAGGATCACTTTCGCCAATTGCTGCTGGCGCTCGCTCATGGCGGCAAAGGAGATCGATTGTGGCGCCTCGGAAATGCCCTGGATCACCCCGGTGTCCTGCACCGGAAAGAACCCCTTGGGCACGGCCAGGTACAGCACCACCGTCAACACCAGGGTGCCCACCGCCACCAGCAGGGTCAGCGGTTGGTGCTTGAGCACCCATTGCAACTTGCGTCCGTAGGCGGCGATCAACCAGTCGATCCAGGCGCCGCTGGCTCGGTAGAAACGGCCCTGCTCTGCTTCCTTGGGCTCACGCTTGAGCAAGCGGGCGCACATCATCGGCGTCAGGGTCAGGGACACCACCAGGGAAATCAGGATCGCCACCGCCAGGGTGATGGCGAACTCGCGAAACAGCCGTCCCACGACATCGGCCATGAACAGCAGCGGGATCAGCACGGCGATCAGCGACAGCGTCAGGGATATCAGCGTGAAGCCGATCTGCTTCGCGCCCTTGAGTGCTGCCTGCAGCGGGCTGTCGCCCTCCTCGATGAAGCGAGCGATGTTCTCCAGCATGACGATGGCATCGTCCACCACGAAACCGGTGGCAATCGTCAGGGCCATCAGGGTCAGGTTGTTGATGGAAAAACCGGCCAGGTACATCACGCCAAAGGTGCCGATCAGCGACAACGGCACAGCCACCGACGGAATGATCGTGGCACTGACGCGACGCAGGAACAGGAAGGTCACCATGACCACCAGCACGATGGCGATCAGCAACTCATGCTGCACATCGGTGACCGATGCGCGGATGGTCTGGGTGCGGTCGGTCAGCACGGTGACATCCAGGCCGGCCGGCAGGTTGTCGGTGATGCTCGGCAGCAGGGCCTTGATCCGGTCCACCACTTCGATGACGTTGGCCCCCGGCTGACGCTGGATGTTCAGCAGCACGGCCTGGTTTTCGTTGGCCCAGGCGGCAAGGCGTTCGTTTTCGGCGCCATCGACGATCTGCGCGACGTCCTTAAGCCGCAACGGCGCACCGTTGGCGTAGGCCAGGATCAGTTCGGCGTAATCCTTGGGCGAGGTCAACTGGTCGTTGGCGTCGAGCATCGAGACCCGGGTCGGGCCGTCGAAGTTGCCCTTGGGCTGGTTGACGTTGGAGGCGCCGATCAATGTGCGCACATCCGCCAGGTTCAGGCCGTTGGCCGCCAGGGCCTCGGGATTGACCTTGATTCGCACGGCCTGGCGCTGGCCACCGGCGATGGTGACCATGCCGACGCCGCTGATCTGGGCGATTTTCTGCGCCATGCGGGTGTCCACCAAGTCATTGAGCTTGGGCAGCAGCATGGTCTTGGACGTGATAGCCAGGGTCAGCACCGGGGTATCGGCCGGGTTGACCTTGTTGTACACCGGCGGTGCCGGCAGGTCCTTGGGTAGCAGGTTGGTGGCCGCATTGATCGCGGCCTGCACCTGCTGCTCGGCGACGTCCATGTTGATGTCGAGGTTGAAGCGCAGGGTAATCACCGACGCACCACCGGAACTGGTGGAGGCCATTTGCGTCAGGCCCGGCATCTGTCCGAACTGGCGCTCCAGGGGCGCGGTCACCGCGCTGGTCATCACATCGGGACTGGCGCCCGGGTACAAGGTCATCACACGGATGGTCGGGTAATCGACCTGGGGCAATGCCGACACCGGCAGCAGCCGATAGGCGATCAGGCCGGCCAGGATGATCGCCAGCATGCTCAGGGTGGTGGCGACCGGGCGAAGGATGAACAGCCGCGAGAGATTCATGCGCCGCCCTTTTTCGCCTTGTCGGCCGCAACCGGCTCAGCGGGCACCGCTGCGGACTTGCCCTGCAGGTGCTCGGTCGGCGTGGTGGGCACTTCCTGGCTGTCGCTGACCACTTCCACTTCACTGCCTTCCTTCAAGCGATCGGTGCCTTCGAGCACCACCCGGTCACCGGCGACCAGGCCTTCGGTGATCACGGTGTTCGCACCGTCGCTGGCGCCGATCTTCAGCTTTTTGATGGTGACCTTCTTGTCGCCATCCAGGGCATAGACGAAGGTGCCATTGGTGCCGAACTGAATGGCCGCCGTCGGCGCCAGGGTCACGCCTTTGAGGGTGTCGGCCAGCAGGCGGACATTGACGAACTGGTTGGGGAACAGCGACTGGTCGCGGTTCTCGTAGCGGGCCTTGAACTTCAAGGTGCCGGTGGTGACATCGATCTGGTTGTCCAGGCTTTGCAGCACGCCGCTGGCCTGCAGCTTCACATCGCCCCGGTCCCAGGCTTCGACTGGCAGTTTCGCCCCGCTGCGATAACGGGCGAGCACCGTGTCGAGGTTGTTTTCCGGCAAGGTGAACACGACGCTGATGGGTTGGGTCTGGGTGATGACTGCCAGGGCCGTGGTGTCGTTGGCCGCCACCAGGTTGCCGATATCCAGTTGCCGCAAGCCGACCCGCCCGGAGATGGGCGCGCGGATCTTGGTGAATTCGAGGTTGAGCTTGGCGTCGTTGACCGCCGCCTGGTTGGTCTTGACCGTGCCCTGGTACTGACCCACCAGCGCCGCGGCGGTGTCGAGGGTCTGCTTGGCAATACTGTCTTCAGCGTACAGGCCGCGATACCGCTCAAAGTCTACCTGGGCATTTTTCAACTGGGCCTGGTTCTGCAACAGCGTGCCTTCGGCCTGGAGCAAGGCGTTCTGGTACGGACGCGGGTCGATCTCGGCCAGCAGGTCCCCGGCCTTGACCATCTGCCCTTCTTCGAAAGCGATCTTGACCAGTTCGCCACCCACGCGGCTGCGCACGTTGATGGTATTGAGGGCCGTGACCGTGCCCAGCGCCTTGTAGTACAGCGGGAAATCCCCGGTCACCGCCGGCGCCACCCGCACCGGAATCGGCCCCGTAGCCCCACCGAACCCTGGCCGCATGCCACCCGAGCGCCCCATGTGCCCCGCCGCGGCTTTATCCCCTGCCCCAGGCTTCTGCGCCGAGCCACTGGGCCAGAACTTCCAGGCCAGCGCCGCGACCACCAATACGATAAACAGGCCGAACAGCCAGCGACGGGAATTGCGGGAAACAGAGGATTGCATGGAGTGATCAACCATTGGGCGCGTGGACTTCTTTTACGGGAGGCTGAACGATAAGCACTGGCGGGTGTTTAGCAAAGCGCCTTTACCGGCAATTTACGTTGGGCTTACCTGGCACATAGTCGGCTAACACCTTGAAGCACAAAAGAAAACGGCCTGGACAGGGCCAGGCCGTTAACAATTGTAATAAATACCTTATTTCAGAACGGCCAACGCAGCGTCGTAGTTTGGCTCTTCACCGATTTCCTTGACCAGCTCGCTGTGCAGCACGGTGTCGTTTTCGTCCAGCACCACCACGGCACGGGCGGTCAGGCCTTTGAGCGGGCCATCAGCGATTGCCACGCCGTAGTCCTGGATGAACTCGGCACCGCGCAGGGTCGACAGGTTCTGGACGTTTTCCAGGCCTTCGGCACCGCAGAAACGCGCCTGGGCAAACGGCAGGTCGGCGGAGATGCACAGCACCACAGTGTTGGTCAGGCCGTTGGCCTGGGCATTGAACTTGCGCACGGAGGTGGCGCAGGTCGGCGTGTCGACACTTGGGAAAATGTTCAGCACTTTGCGCTTGCCGGCGAAGTCCTTCAGGGAAACGTCCGACAGATTGCCGGCAACCAGGGAAAAGGCTGGCGCCTTGGAACCGGCTTGTGGCAACTGGCCGTTGACTTGGACCGGGTTGCCTTTGAGGGTGACTTGAGCCATGAACGGATTCCTTCTGACAGGTTTGAAAATGGTGAGGCCGGAGTTAACCACGAAATGCTTGCGCGACCTATGGTTGGACATAAAAAGTCGTGGTTTGGACGCCGGCGCGTGAGGTAACGGCGGTGGTTATTTAGCCTTGAATTTCAGAAACGACTGATGCAAATCCGACGCCCAGCCATCGATGACCCCTTTGACGTCATCGGGCTTCATCACCTGGGACTCGTTGGACAACGGCTTGCCCGTGCCTTTGCGCACCACCTGGGCGACCACCGCGTTGTTGCCACCATCGAGAAAAACCGCTTCGGTGCCCAGGGTGGTTTCCTGGTCGCGAATGCCGCTGGCCGTGCTGACAGCGGCCGCCACCAGCGCAATCGGGATCACCTCATAAGGTTTCAAGCCTTCGGTCTTGCTGCCGACAGCCGTGATGGCCGCCCGCATCACCAATACACCCGGCCCAGGAGCTGTCGCCAGGGGCAAGGACTTTCCCGCTTCCCGCTTGAGGGCCTGATCGTAATAAGCGGTGATACCGGACAGCGTGGCCTGGGGGATCTTCACGGTCGGCTGCGGCTTGGGGTAAAGCTGTGTCGGCTCGATATAGAGACTGGTGTACTTGCCCGGGTCGATCTTCGGATCGACCCAACGCATCACCTCGGCCCCCGACGGCGACTTCTCTTCCTTGAGCCGGCTGTAATCCCCCAGGAACCCGGAGTACTCATCCGGCTGGGTGACTTTGCTGGAGCAACCCGCCAAGGCGAGCGAGGCAATGCAAACAGTGCCGATCATCGACGAAAACTTCATGCTGTCACTCCTGTAAGCCACACGAGGCGGGGCCGGAACTACAGGTATAGCCAATGGACAGGTTTTTGCCTGCGCTGAGAAGCGCGTGCGTGATTCAGCCGCGTTCACGCGGTATCAGGCTCTGCAACTGTTGTGCGAGGAAGTTGGCATCGAAAGCAAATGTGTCGGGGTCCTTCAAGCCGTTGGTCCGGCGCCATTGCCATTGCACCGATGGCGGTTGGCAAACCAGCGAAATACTGCCGTGACGGGTCGCCGCCAGGCCAATGATCGACAAAGAAATCAGCCCACCTACGCCCATCACCTCCGGAACGAATTCCACCGGTCTACCGGTGATGGTCAAGGTCAGTTTTTCAGTCTTGAAACCGGACGTCTCTACGGGAGCGCTCGGCCCGTGCGCCACATAGGTCTCACGGCTAAGTTCCAGCAGGCCGAGCGCCATGACGGGCGCCAGCCATTGCTCGATTTGCCCGTACAACGCCTTGATCTGTTCGGCCCAGACCGCTGCCTGGGCCTGGTGCAGTTGTTTCTTGTGCGCTTCGCTGTCGGCGTAGTGACGAAGCATCTCGCCCAATTGCTGTACATCGTCCATGGGCCGGTCCTCGATTAAGGGAGTACTGCGAAGCGCGATGATGACAGGTTCAAGACGTTGGCGTACGTAAAAGCCCTCTTTGCCTGCGCGCTGGGCTCTTCAGCGCAACCGCGCCATCGCCAGGGTATCCACCCAGCGACCGTCACGCACGGCGTAGTCGCGCATCAGGCCTTCGGTTTCGAAGCCGAACTTGCGGTACAGCCCAATGGCCGCTTCGTTGTCAGCGTACACCGTCAACTCGACCCGCCGCAGGTTCATCCAGTTGTCCGCAACCTCCAGCGCGGCCGCGAGCAGCATCGACCCCACGCCTTTGCCCTGCCAGGCGACAGCCACGCCCATGCCGAGACTGCCGCAATGGGCACGGCGCACGCGCGAAAACTGCTCCAGTCCCAGGTTGCCGATGACTTCACCCTCGTGCAGGGCCACCAGTTTCAATAAACGCTCGTCGTCCATTGCCAGACGCTTACGCCAGACTTCGGTGGACTGGAAAGGCATTTGCAGAACTTGGCGAGTCACCGCCGGATCGTTGTAGAGCGCGGTGACACCGGCGATGTGGGCTTCAGTGAAGCGTACGAGGGTGATCGATGATTCGGACATGCAGCTCCTCCCTGGAGGCGTGACAAGGGCGATCACTATAAGCCGCGCCAGGCGCTATGGGGAACCTGCGGGAGCGGTGGTTTTGGCATCCGCGTTGACGGATACACCGCTATCGCGAGCAAGCTCGCTCCCACAGGATTATCGTGCTACCAGCTAGGTCTGGAACCAATCCCGGCGCTCATCCAGCGTGTGATGGATCAGCTCACGAAGCATCTGCACCTCTGGCGAGCCTTCGGCCTGGGCATTGACGGCCATCCACAAGTACCGTTGCATCGACGGGCCGAACACTTGCGGCAATGCCACCAGGCCTCGGTCGAAACGGCTCATGTACTGCGGCAACAGACCGATGCAGGCGCTGCAGCGAATCATTTCCAGCATCAATTCGTAGGATTGCACCTGCACCACGCCGGCCCGGCGCTGTTCTATCAGGGCATTCCACGGGGCGAAGCCATCCACGTGTCGGTCCGCCTGCCATTGCACCAGCATGTAGTCGTTCAGGTCCTCCAGGCAATCCGGGCGCGTGGCCGGTCGTGAATAGCGCTTGGCGATGTGCGGCACATAGTCCATCCGCGCCAGTCGATCCGCGGGCAACGTGGCGAAGCTCGGCCCTGGCACCGACACCTGGGCATCACTCAACCAGAGCACCAGGTCGGCGCTGACGGCTTGCAGTGCCAGTTCACTGTCCAGGGTGATGATCTGCAGTCGCACGCTGGCGTTGCGCCGTAGCAACGAGATCAGGTCGCGTCCCAGGATGTCATGCAGAATCGACTCGGCCACGGCGAGGCGAATCAAGGGTTGATCGTTCAGCGGCGGCGCACTTTCGTGGGCCAGGGTGATCAATCGCGCCTGCAACTGCCGGCCTTCACGAGTGAGGGTCAAGGCGCTGCCCTGGAAGCTGAACAGCGAGCGTTGCAGGCGCGTCTCCAACTGCGCCAACTGCTTGCGCAGCCAGGTTGCCTTGACGTTGAGGCTACGAGCCGCTTGCATGAAGCAGCCGCAACGGGCACTGACCAGGAAACACTGCGCCACCTGCGGTTCAATACCGCCGGCCAATGTCAGCCAGGGATCGGGGACACGCAACGGCGTGCGGTATGCGGTGACAGCCTGGCGTCCTGCGGGCTCGGTGAAGGTCATGGGTGACTCCCTGTCGGTTGTACGAATTATTTGGGCCGGCCTAAAGCCCCTCCTCCAGCACCTTGCTCAACTGCGCGCCATCGATGCTCAACGTGGCCGTGTCGAGCATGCCGTCCAGGTAGGCCTTGGCGATCTGTTCCTGGCGCTGGGCGCGCAGGGCCTGGGTCAGGCGTTCGCGGACGTCGTCCAGGGTCGCTTCCCGGGCCGGCTGTTGTTCGGTGAGCTTGATGACATGAAACCCCGCCGGACTTTGCACCGGGTCCGACACCGCGCCGACCTTCAGGCGCGCCACCGCCTCACGCACCGGCGGGACCAGTTGCTGCAAGGGCTGGAAACCACTGTCACCGCCGCGCTCGGCACTGCTGCGGTCCTGGGAAAAACGACTGGCCAGGGCGCCGAATTCAGCGGGCGAGGCCTGGGCCTTCTTGCTCAACTCCAGCGCTTGCCGGCGCACCGCCTCTACGGTTTGCGGCTCGGTGGCTGCCAGGAAAATCTGGCTGACGCGGTACAACGCCGGTGCGGTCCAGTTGGCTTTCCCGGCGTCATAAGCCTGCTTCAACTCGTCTTCACTGGGATACCCGGCGGGCACCTGGCTGACCGACCGCAAGTAGTCGCGAAACACAATCTGCTCAGCCGCCGCCCGGGTCTGGCGCTCCACCTCGGGCCGCTCGCGCCAGCCCTGGGCGTCGGCCTGCTCCAACACGGCCTTTTCCGCCAGGCGGGCACGAATCCAGCCTTCCAGCGCAGCCCGATTGCCACGCATTTGCTGGCGAACTTCAGGAGCCAGCGCGGCCAGCAATGCCTTGAGTTCATCGGGGCTGACGTGCTGGTTGCCCAAGCGCGCCAGGCTCGGCGAGTCGGCCGTAGCAACGCTTACGGTCTGTACCGCGGCGACCGGATCGCTTCCCGGCCGCAGACCCAGCACCAGCGCCACGGCGAGCAGGCCCAGCGCTGCGGCGCTGATGACGAAGGTCGGCTTTTTCACGATGCGACGGCCTCCTCCGATGGCGCCTCGACGGGCTCGGCCGGGGTTTGCAGGCGCGCCGCGTTCTGGCTGTACTCACGCAGGTAGACAATGAACTCCTGCAACAGGCGATCCCACAGTTCCAGGTGGCTGCGCAAATGATCGGCGCTCACGCCTGCCGCGACCACCACGTCCATTTCCATCACCAGGAACTCACCCTGCAGCGACAACCGGGCAAAGCGGCGCGAGGCGTTCCACAACGCCACCAACCCAGCTGGCAACTCGCCCTGTACCCGCAAGGCGCAGCTGAAGGTGAAGTCCAGGTATTGGCCCGCTGTCGGCGCAGGATTACCCAAACGCACCGCAAAGCCGATGCCCTGGCTGGCACTGAGCAGTTGCACGATGCCGTTCTGCTCGGTTTCGTTGACCCGATAACCCGCAGCCTGCAACCACTCGGTCAGGGATTTTGCACCGACGTATTCAATCATTGAGGTCATGCTCGCGTCTTCCTTGTTCTGTTCAGTGAGTGATCGAGGCCTGGGGCGCATCGAAACGGTTCTTGTAGAGATCATCGCCAAAGCCCTGGGCCAGCTCTTCGAAACGCACCCGGGCCTTGGCCGCGAACGGCTGGCGAATCTTCATGATGTCGGTCACATCAATGGTTTCGTAGGCATGCAGCAGCGTCTTGGCGACTTCGTACATTTGCTGATTCTTGACCGAACATTGCTGCACTTGTGTATCACGCTCGGTCAATTGCGCCTCCAGGCGGGCGCGCTCGGTCTCTTTGCCACGGGCCAAGGTCAACAGTTCTTCATAGGCTTTCTTGAATTTGCCGATTTGCTCGTTGCTCGCCGCCACCTGGGCCTGGGCCTGGTTTTGCAGGTTTTGCTGATGTCCGGCCAGCTGCTCGGCCAGGGCTTGGGCCTTGCTCAGTTGTGCGGTCAATTGCTTGATCTGCGCCTGGGCCTCCTTGGCCTGGCTCTCGGCAGCCTGACGAGCGGCGCTGGCCTGGGCCTGCTCGCTTTGCAGGGCCTGCAACTGGGCGGTGGTACTGCGCAGCTGTGCCCGCAGCCGCTCTTCCAGGCCTTCGCCGTGCGCCAAGCCACTGAGCAGCAGACCCAGCATCAGCAACGCAGCCGGGCATGGGTATTTGGCTCGCCTTTTCATGAGGTCTCCCTGCGCTTAGAAGCGCGTGTTGATTTCAAGCTGCAAGACATCGATGTCGTACGGCGCGCCGTACACCGCTTCGGAACTCAACCAGCGACCGGTGGCGAAGACGTTGCTCGCCAGGCCATAGTTGCCGCCCAGGAAATAACCCTTGGCATTGGTACCGCCCAAGTGGAATGACGAATCGTTGAAGCCGTCCGGCAAGGCATCGGGCTGGATGTACTTGTAGCCGGCGAACAGGTTCCAGTCGCCCTCGCGCTTGAGCTCCAGGGAGTTACCCAGGGTGAACTGGAGCATCCAGGCGTTGGCGCCACTTTCCACCTCGCCATCGCTGTCCAGGTTGTTGGCGAATTGCCCGGCGGAGCGCTTGCGCATCTCGCCTTCGTCGTAGCCCAGGTTGTGGACGTAGTGGGCCTGGCTGCGCAGCTTCAGGTCTTCGGGCAGATCGGTGTCCCACGCCAGGTTCAGGTCCAGCAGGTTGAATTCCGAGGCCAGGCCGACGTATTGCGGCTGTGGCGTGGTGGACGGGTTGAGAGGATTGGGCGCGATGTCGCGCAGCAGGAACACGGTGTTGCCCTTTTGCATGAACGCCACGCGTGAACCGTCGCTGTCGCAGCCTGGATCACCGGCCCAAGGCTGGCACGACGAAGAGCGCTGGCCTTCGATGTCGTCGAAGCGGTAATAGGCCATGGCCCCCTTGATCCGGTTGCTGTCGTTGATGGCCCAGTTGGCCCCCAGTTGCGCACCGTACAACCACTTGTTGTCGCTCTCCTCCTTGTCGCTGCCGTTGCTGGTGCTGGTGTCGTTGGTGTACTCCACCGGGAACGCGCCAACAGTACCGAACACGCCCCAGTCCTGATTGAGCTTGTGGTTGAAGTTCGCCGCCACACCGTCGAAGTTCAGGTCACCGGAATACAACAGGTCGGTGGAGAAAAACGGGTTGGCGAAACGCCCGCCGGTCAGGGTCAATTCGTCCGATGGCTTCCAGGTCAGGTAGCCCTGGTCGAGCCAGATGTCTTTCTTGCCAAAACCACCACCGAGGGTCTGGGTGGTGGACACCGGGTTGTTGTCGGAGCCGGTACCGATGCGGATGCCCGCGGTCCATTGCGGGGCAATCACGGCCTTCATGCCCAGGCGTGCGCGCAGGCGGAACAGGTTCTCGCGGTCTTCACGGGTGTTGAGCAACGGCGGCAGGCTGGAGCTGCTGTTGGGGTTGACGTCGTAGGGGCCCTTGTCATTGAGCCGGGCGAAGTCGACGATTTCGTTGCTGTTGGTGCCCGAGTAATAGCGCGACTCATCCCGCAGGCGAATGTCGCCATCGAAACTGATGCGCGAGACCCAATCCGGGAAGGTGTTGGGCTGGGCCCAGTTTTCCTGCTTGGCGGTGGCCATGACTTCAGCCTTGACCTGGTCGCGGATCTGCTCACGCACGATGTTCGGCACGTATTGCACCCGCACGTCCCCCGGCGCGCCGGCCGGCGTTGCGGCAACCGCCGTGGCTGCCTGGCGGGCCTGCACGGCTTCCCGTTCAGCCTGGGCGATCAAGCCATCGGCCTGATCCTGTTTCAACACGCCCTGCTGCACCAGCAGGCGGATCAGATTGATCGTGGCGTTTTCCGAGGGCGCTGGGGCCGCGTGCCCGGCCAGGCTCAGGACCACCAGGCCGATCGCCCACGATAATCGATTCACATTGGAAATCATCTGCACACAACTCCTTTGGCAAACTTTCAAATAGTCGGTTAACCCGGCCGCCGTCCCTGCAAGGACAAGCGCACGGGTAAAGTCAGGGAGGCCGGTGGCCGTTCACTCAAATGGGGCGCGGCACGCAGGGCGGAAATAACTTGTTCGTCCACTTGCGGGTTGCCGCTGGACTTGACCAACTCGACCCGGGTGATTTCGCCCACGGCACTGAGCCAGACATCGGCCTGCAGCGAGAACGCCAGGCTGCGCAAGTCGGGGTTTTCTCGCAGCAAGCGCTGGAAGGTGAATGCCAGGAACTGGCTGTAAGTGCCATTGCCCAGGCGCCCGCCCCCTGCCCCAGCCATGCCGCCGCCCTTGCCCGCGCCGATGTTGAAGGCGTCGTTGCCGGATTGGGCATCGCCGTCCATCTGCATCGGGTTCGCCAGGTCATCGACCGGCGACGGCGGTGCCTCTTCCTCGGGCTTGACCTCTTCGGGTTCCGGGGTCGGCTCTGGCTCGACCACCTTCTCCTCGACCTGGGGTTCCGGCTCCTTGGGTTTCTCCGGCGGTGGTGGGGGCGGAGGCGGCAGCGGGATAATGGTCGGCACCTTCGGCGCTTCGCGGCGCACGCCACTCATGTCATTGGCCCACTGCCACAGCAGCCAGGCCGCCACGGCACCCAGCGCCAGGCCGGCGGCCCATTTGAGCAGGCGCAACGGCGAGGTCTTCACCGGGGGCGGATCGATGGGAAGTCTGGCGGTCATGGTCAGCCCTGGCTCGGTTTGCCGGTCACCAGACCGACCTGGGACAGTTCCAGGCGCCGCAGCAGGTCCAGCACTTCTATGACTTTCTGGTACTGCACCGTCGCGTCGCCGCGCACGATCACCGGGAAGTCCGGGCTCTGGGCCTTTTCGATGCGCAGGCGCTCTTCCAGCTCGGCCAGGGTCACCGGATAGGCATCGAGGAAGACCTGCCCGCCGTCGTTCACCGAAATCGCCTTGGTCTTGGCTTCGGACAACGACACCGAGGCACTGGCCTTGGGCAGGTTGATCTGGATACCCGACACCTGGGCCGTGGCCGTGAGGATGAACATCACCAGCACCACCATGAGCACGTCCACCAGCGGCGTGATGTTGATGCTGTCGACCGCCGCGTCATCGTCGTCATCGTGTGAAGCGTTTACGCTAGCCATGGCGATTCCCTCAGGCCGGTACGGACGATTGGACGTGATGATTACGGCGATGCGCCGCTTCACCGGACTGGCCTTCGCCGTGCATCTCCGCCAGGCGCGTAATGAACTCGTCGACGAAGACCCGCATGTCGGCGCTGACTTCCTTGTTGCGGGTGATCAGGCGGTTGTAGCCAAACAGCGCCGGGATCGCGACGAACAGGCCCATGGCGGTGGCGAGCAATGCCGCGGCCATGCCCGGGGCAATGGCGTTGATGTTCACGTCACCGGCCATGGCCGTGCCGAGGAACACCACCATGATCCCCAGCACGGTGCCGAGCAGGCCGATGTACGGACCGCCGGCGATGGCGTTGGACAGGGTCGAGAGCTTCGAACTCAGTGCTTGGTTTTCCCGGGTGCGCACGCCGTCCATGGAACAGCGGATCGCTTCGATGGTGGCCGCCGACACCGACGAAGTGTCAGCGCCCTGCTCGCGGCGGGTGCGGATCTCCTTGACGGCCACCAGGTACAAACGCCACAGCGACGAATGTTGCAGGCGCTGGGCGAGGCCCTGGTCGTCGGCGAACATTTCCAGGCGTGTGCCGATCTGGGCGAACTGTTCGCGGAAGGCATCGTTGGCCGCGCTGAGACGGCTGACCATGCGGTTCTTGCGGATCATGATGATCCACGACTGGAACATCATCAGCACCAGTACCCCGATGATCACCCAGGCGTCCATCGGCACGGCCTTGAGCAGGAAACCCAGGCTGCCAAAGCCGAAACCGGACTGTTCTTCATCGACACCGTAGGCCACCAGTTTCGACTCGGCGCCCTGGGCATTGGCGTCAGCCAACAACAGCGGCGCCGGACGGGCGACCTTGGACAGGCGCGCTTCGTCCATGGCCCCGCCAAATGGCGCGAAGGCACCTGCGGAAAGGTCGGCCCCCAGGGCTATCGACGAATTGAACGCTGGCATCGCCACCGCCAGGCTCGCGGTTTCACGCCCATTGACGTACAGCACGACCCGGTCGCCCGAGGCGGTCAACGCCAGGTGCTGCCACTGGCCAGGGTTCAGTGGCTGGGTCGAGACCGCACGCTGGTCATTGATCGCTACGAACGGCACACCCTGGTTGACGCCAACCAACAGGCTGGTAACGGCTTCGCGACGGGCCAGGATGATCTGTTCGCCACTGGCCTGGTCCTGGCGCAGCCAGGTGCTGAAGGTGAACGCTGCACCGGCACTGTGTTGCAACGAAGGGCTGGCCGGCAACAACAGCGGCTGGCCGTTGAACTGCAAGGCACGCCCGATCACGCCGTCGATGCTGACACCGGCCGCGCCCTGGGCATTGTTGCCGTAGGCCGTGGTGTCCCGGGGCGGTACGCCGGTGGCGCCGTCAAAGTGGTACAACGCGGTGTAGTCCGGGTCGAAGGTCAACTGGCCGCTGCCCGTGGCCGGCGCCTTCTGGTTTCCGTAATACATCCACACGTCCTGACGCTGGCCACCCTCCACGCTCGGCACATCAACCCATATCAGCGCCATGCCCATCAACGGGTCGAAGCTTTCGATCTGGTGATTGAGCACGGTCTTGTCGTCGGCACTGACGAAACGCAGGTCCGAGCCGTCGTCCTTGACGCCGTCGAAGGTGAAATTGCCGGTGTGCAGGCGCACCAGCAACGCGGTGCGACCCAAGGCCTGGGCGATGGCGGCGCCCTGGGGCGTGGTGTCCACGGAAATCTGTTTGCGGTAGTGCCAATCATCCTGCCACCAGGCGTTGGCGGTCGCCGGAAGCACCAGCCCTAGGCAGATAAACAGGGATAACAATAAGCGTTGCATGGACATGACTCCTGGGTTCAAAACGTCGCTTGCAGGTTGAAATGCAGGCGCGATTCCTGTTTCGAGGTGTTCGGCCCTTCGAGCAGCGGATAGCCCCAGTCGAGGCTGCCGGACAGCCATTTGCTCAGGCTGGCGCGGGTGCCGAGGCCGACGCTGGCGAGGCTGTAGTCGGCCTCCTGGTCGGGCAGTTCGTCGCGCAAGTACAACTGCGCGCCTTCGGCGAAGGCATAGAAGCGCCACTCCTGGACATAACTGCCGAGAAACTTGGCCAGGGACGGTGTGCGCAGCTCCTGGGACAGCAAGTAGCCGTCATCACCGGTGCGCTCGGCGGCCAGGTAGCCACGCACCGAGGTGGCGCCACCGGCAGAGAATTGTTCGTTGGAAACCAGCGGCCCGGAGGCGAGTTGGAAGGCGGCCTTGGAGGCGGTCTGCCAATCATTGCCGAAGGTGAAGGTGTAATTGCCGTCGCCCTTGAGCACGGCGAAGCTGGGGCTGGCGCGATAGCGCTTGTAGTCGAATTCTTCGTCGGAGCTGCCATAGCCCAGCAGGCTGCGGGTACCCGCCACCAGGCTCAGGCCGAGGCCCAACTGGCTGTGTTCGGTGTAGCGAAAGCCGTTGTAGGCGAAGGTGAACGGCGCGTACTTGAGCGGTGCCTTATCGCTGGCACCACCGAGGTTGAGCTCTTCTTCGAAATCCTTGAAATCCACCCCGACCGAAAAACTGTTGGCCCATGCCCCACTGGACGGCAGGCTGTAGATCGCCGACACCCCGTAGGAATGACCTTTGCCCAACACGTTGCTGCCGCCAACCGTCGCTACGTTGCTGTCGGATTGGTAACCCGAGAACTGCACACTCCAGCGTTCGCTCAGCGGCGCGGTATAGGAGCCCGACCAGACCTTGGCGTTTTCGGTGTCCTGGGGTGCGGTGAAGAAGGTCAGCGAAACGCTGTGGCCCAGTTGCCAGAGGTTGTTGTAACCCAGGCTGGCGACCGTGCGCAGCTTCTCGGTGTCGGCACTGTAGTCGTTGTTCAGCCCCAGGCTGGCCTGCCAGGGGTCCTGGTCTTCGACCTGCAAATCCACGTCCATCGTCCCGGGGCGCTGGCCTTCACGCACCAGCGGCATGACCTGGCGCCCCGGGGTTTTGTTCAGCAGCGCCAGTTCTGCCTGGACCTGGGCGAAATCAGGCACCTCGCCTTCCTTGAGCGCCGGCACGTCATCACGGATTTCGACGGGTGAATAATGCTTGGCCCCCACCACCCGTACCCGGCCGATCTTGGTTTCGCTGACTTGCAGGTAGACGATGCCGTCTTCGACTTTTTGCTCTGGCAACTCAACGAACACCGATTGATAACCCCGGGCCTGATAGACCTTTTGCAAGGCCTCCCGGGCGCCTTCGATGTCGCTCAAGGCCTTTTGCGGGCCGAGGAACGGGTACACCGCTTCCTCGATGGCCCGGGCATCGAGCACGGTGTTGCCCCGCACGAAATACTCGTTCACGTCCACCAGGCGCGCCGGCGCCGCTTCGGCCTCCTGCCCTCCTTCGGCGGCGAACGCCGACGGCCCCCCGACCGCCAGCAGCAACCAGCCCCACAGCGCCGGCCGCGATTTGAAGAAATGCTCCACACCACCCCCTGAATTCAAAATACGGCTCAATTGCTTGCGATCGATGTCGTGGCGTGCCGGGCCAGCCAGGTGTGCAGCAGCGCGAAGTTCAAGGAGAACTCCGGCATTTGCAGCAAGGCGCCACAGAACACTTCACCGATGATTTTCTGGATGAGCCGCACCGCCCGCGCGTCGCCCAGCAGTGTGGCGAGGTCTTTGCTCAGGACGTTGAAGCTCCAGACCTTCTGGTTCAGGTCCAGGCCGACGAACCAGCGGAACAGCAGGTTGTAGTTGAGTTGTTCGTAGAGTTGCTGCTCGCTGGGCACCGAATAGAGCAGTTGCAGCAGGAGGATATGCATGGCGGTTTGCGGTGCGATCAACATCTGGGCACCAGCGTTGAGGCCCTGCAACACATCGCGATGGTCATCCAGCAGGTCGTCGATCTGCGGACGCAGCAAGACCAGTGAATGGCCTTGCGGAATGTAGCTGGACACTTCCTTGAGCGCGCCTTGCCAGTCATCCTGGGAAACGATCCAGACCCACGGCGCGCCGTAGCGATACACCGAGACCGGCTGCTTGCGCGCCGCCTCGACGATCTTCGACAGCCGCTGGTCAAGCTCCTGCATGCCCACTTTCGAATAACGTTCCATAGTCCCCATCGCCTCACTCCCGGCTTCGCGCCCCGGCTCCAAAACGACCTTGCAGGCCCCTTGAACACGTCACACAGGCATGACGGGAATGGCGATGTGCTACCGAACTTTTGTCATGAAAGCTTCATTTTGGAGAGACCAGGGAGATGCCCAGACTTGGGGCGACTGGAGGATTTTTGTGGGAGCGGGCTTGCTCGCGAAAGCGATGGATCTGTTTGCATCGATGTTGGATGGGCTGCCGCCATCGCGGGCAAGCCTTGCTCCCACAGGGGTTCTCGGGTGGATACAAGGTTTGCTGTCCACCACCAGATTCCATGTGGGAGCGAGCTTGCTCGCGAAAGCGATGGATCTGTTTGCATCGATGTTGGATGGGCTGCCGCCATCGCGGGCAAGCCTTGCTCCCACAGGGGTTCTCGGGTGGATACAAGGTTTGCTGTCTACCACCAGATTCCATGTGGGAGCGAGCTTGCTCGCGAAAGCGGTGGATCTGTTTGCATCGATGTTGGATGGGCTGCCGCCATCGCGGGCAAGCCTTGCTCCCACAGAGGTTCTCGGGTGGATACAAGGTTTGCTGTCCACCACCAGATTCCATGTGGGAGCGGGCTTGCTCGCGAAAGCGGTGGATCTGTTTGCATCGATGTTGGATGGGCTGCCGCCATCGCGGGCAAGCCTTGCTCCCACAGGGGTTCTCGGGTGGATACAAGGTTTGCTGTCCACCACCAGATTCCATGTGGGAGCGAGCCTGCTCGCGAAAGCGATGGATCTGTTTGCATCGATGTTGGATGGGCTGCCGCCATCGCGGGCAAGCCTTGCTCCCACAGGGGTTCTCGGGTGGATACAAGGTTTGCTGTCCACCACCAGATTCCATGTGGGAGCGGGCTTGCTCGCGAAAGCGATGGATCTGTTTGCATCGATGTTGGATGGGCTGCCGCCATCGCGGGCAAGCCTTGCTCCCACAGAGGTTCTCGGGTAGATACAAGGTTTGCTGTCCACCACCAGATTCCATGTGGGAGCGAGCCTGCTCGCGAAGACGGTGGGTCAGTTTGCATCGATGTTGGATGGGCTGCCGCCATCGCGGGCAAGCCTTGCTCCCACAGAGGTTCTCGAGTGGATACAAGGTTTGCTGTCTACCACCAGATTCCATGTGGGAGCGGGTGGTGGCGATGAAGCCTGCCGTTATTGGTGCTGCACCTGCACCATCGAGCTTACCTGCACCCTCGCCTGCATCTGTTCCGCTCCGCCACCCCGGCGCATGCCGCGTACCGGGCAGGCGTCGAGGTAGTCCAGGCCGACCGCCAGTTTCAGGTGGCGGTCGGGAAGGGTCAGGCGGTTGGTCACGTCGAAGCTGTACCAGCCATCGTCCAGCCAGGCTTCCGCCCAGGCGTGGCTCGCCAGGTGGCTTTCATCTTCGGTGCACAAATAGCCGGAAACATAGCGCGCAGGAATGCCCAGGCTGCGGGCGCAGGCGAGGAATGCGTGAGTATGGTCCTGGCACACCCCCGTTCCACCGGCAAACGCCTCGGCAGCGGTGCTGTTGACCGCCGTCGTGCCGGGGCTGTAGGGCATCCGCGCCGCCAAACCATTCATCAGATCGGTCAAGGCCGAACGATCGCGCCGGCCAGCGCATTGCTCGACGGCGAAGGCGCTGAGGGTCTCATCCGCCTGGGTCAGGCGACTGGTGCGCAAGAAAGGCAGCGGCGACTGGTTGTCCGGTTCCATCGCGATGGACTGATGGATTTCCACCTCGCCATAAGCCGTCAGTACCAAGGCGCCGTGGGGCTCGTCCATGGTCATCACATGCAAGATGTTGCCATAGGGATCAATCTGGCTGCGTACCAGTCGCGGCAGCTCCAGGTGCCATTCCAGGATGCGCTGGCGCTGAGTGTCCCGGGGCGTCAGGCGCAGGAACTGGATGCTGGTGCAGACTTCATCGGCGTAGCTGTAGGTCGTGTCATGGCGTATGGATAGTTTCATACGACCTCCAGGTAAGACTCATGGACGGTCTGGCCCAAGTGGCGGATCTGCCCAATCAAGTCGGTCAACCATTGATGCAGGCCCGACGCCAGGATCTCATCGATCCCCGAATAACGCAGGCGCGCATTCAGCTCGGCGGCCAGGCGTTGCGCTGGCCGGCCGTTGTTGCCCGGCAAGCTGGCGAGAATATGGTCCAGCTCCTCGATGCAGGCATGCAGCGAGCGTGGGACGTCAGCACGCAACAGCAACATCTCGGAAACCTGCTCGGCATTGGGCGCATTGCGGTAGATCTCGTTGAACGCCTCGAACGAAGACAACGCGCGCAACAAGGCACTCCACTGGTAATAACCACGGGCCGAGTTGTCGCTGACCTCCTCCGATTCCTCGCCGAACATTTCGTAGCGGGCGTCCAGCAGGCGCAGCGTGTTGTCGGCCCGCTCGATAAAGGTGCCCAGGCGAATGAAGCAGTAGGCATCGTTGCGCATGATCGTGCCCGACGTCGCGCCACGGAACAGGTGCGAGCGCTCCTTGACCCACTCGCAGAAATGGCTGATGCCGTAGCGCCCCAGGCCGTTGCTGGCGATGTTGCGCATTTCCAGCCAGGTGGCGTTGATGTTCTCCCACATGTCGGCGGTGATGCGCCCGCGCACGGCATGGGCATTGGTCCGCGCGGCCCGCAGGCAGCTGTAGATACTGCCGGGGTTGGTTTCATCCAGCGCGAAGAAATGCAGCATGCGCTCGGTGTTGAGCGCGTCATAACGGGCGTTGTAATCGTCCAGCGTACCGGCCGCCAGCAGCGACATCGCCAGCTCGGCATGGCCATCGCTGCGCCCGGCCTGGGGCATCAGCGACAACGAATAGCTGACTTCGAGCATGCGCGCCAGGTTCTCGGCGCGCTCCAGGTAGCGGGACATCCAATAGAGGTCCGAAGCAGTTCTTGAAAGCATGTCTTAGTCCTCCACTACCCAAGTGTCTTTGGTGCCACCGCCCTGGGACGAGTTCACCACCAGCGAGCCTTCGCGCAGCGCCACGCGGGTCAGCCCGCCGGGCACCAGGCGCGTTTCCTTGCCCGACAGCACGAACGGACGCAGGTCGATGTGGCGCGGCGCGATGCCGCTCTCGACAAAGGTCGGGCACGTGGACAGGCTCAAGGTTGGCTGGGCGATGTAGGCTTCAGGACGGGCCTTGAGGCGTGCGCGGAAATCTTCGATCTCCGCCGCGCTGGCGGCCGGCCCGACCAGCATGCCGTAGCCGCCGGAGCCCTGGGTTTCCTTGACCACCAGATCCGGCAGGTTGGCCAGCACATGGGACAGGTCCTGAGGCTTGCGACACTGCCAGGTGGGCACGTTCTTCAGGATCGGTTCTTCGGTGAGGTAGAAGCGGATCATCTCGTCAACGTAGGGGTAGATCGATTTGTCATCAGCCACGCCCGTGCCGACCGCGTTCGCCAGCACCACATTGCCCGCGCGGTACACAGCGATCAGCCCGGGCACGCCCAGCATCGAATCGGGGTTGAACGACAGCGGGTCGAGGTAGGCATCGTCGAGACGACGATAAATCACGTCCACCTGCCGTGGGCCGGCGGTGGTGCGCATGTAGACATGGTCGTCACGCACGAACAGGTCCGCGCCCTCTACCAGCTCCACGCCCATTTCACGGGCCAGGAACGCGTGCTCGAAATAGGCACTGTTGAAGCGCCCCGGGGTCAGCACCACGGCGGTGGGGTTCTCGAGGGGGCTTGAGCTCTTGAGAGTGTCGAGCAGCAGGTTCGGGTAATGATCGATGGGAGCCACGCGTTGGGCGGCGAAGAGCTCGGGGAACAGGCGCATCATCATCTTGCGGTCTTCGAGCATGTAGCTCACGCCGCTGGGGGTACGCAGGTTGTCCTCCAGCACGTAGTAGCTGCCGTCACCGTCGCGAACCAGGTCGACACCGGCGATATGGGCGTAAATGCCGCGGTGCAGGTTCAGGCCCTGCATCGCAATCTGATACCCCTCGTTGGCGAGCACCTGTTCGGGAGGAATGATGCCTTCCTTGAGGATGTGCTGCCCATGGTAGATGTCGGCCAGGAACATGTTCAGGGCCTGGACCCGCTGAATGCAGCCACGCTCGACCATCTGCCATTCGCTGGCCTTGATGCTGCGCGGGATGATGTCGAACGGAATCAACCGCTCGGTGCCCTGCTCGTCCCCGTAGAGGGTGAAAGTGATACCGGCTCGATGGAACAGCAGGTCGGCTTCGCGGCGGCGTTGCTCTAGCAGCTCGAGCGGTGTATCCGCCAGCCAGCGCGAGAAGGCTTGGTAATGCGGGCGGCAGTCACCCTTGGCGTCATACATTTCATTAAAAAAAGCGTGGGGCATAGCCAACTCCCAGCCGCGTTCTACACGGCATTTCTTATCACTTCGTCATTCCGACGGTTCGGCCTTGCCTTGCTTTGAGCCCTGCTTTATTGAGTGCGGTCCTGGGATTCCCCTCTGTTTCTTCATGGATGGTGTGTCCAGGCCTGGGAGGCCGGCTTTTCAATGCTTAGCAAAGGGTGTGCCTAAGCGTCACGGCGTCACACCCTGAATAGAAAAAGTATTGCAAAACCACTAAAAGGCGAAATTATTTTTCGATCTAGCGACATTAACGACCATAAATGCGGGCGCCCTTTCTCTCGAACGCGGCTTGAACGGTTCTTGAGCGGGTGGAATGGGACAGCCTTGCCCCACAAGAGGGAAGTTTTTACTCATTCATCCACGGCTGACCCTTCACGCGCCGCGCTCAACCCCAGGCAGTGAAAACCTGAACGCACTGCAACGTTGCAGGAAAATGCACGGATTCATACCCGCCGCCCCAGCTTGAAGCAGCACGGCCGTTCACCTCAAGTCAATGCGCCCTCGACACTGGCGACGATCATCTCCAGGTCTGTGGGCAGGTAACCTCGCTTGACCACCAGGTTTTCCTCTCGGCCTCGCGCCCTCCAGGTAGGCAGTTCGGCCACCGGGATGCGCTGGTAGAGAAGATTGGTATTGGTCGCCCCGGTCCATTTGGTCGTTCGCGCGATCTGCTCGTTGCCGGCGTTTTCGATGAATCGAGTGCGCATGCCCAGCAAGGCCGCGGCATCCATCGCACCGCTGCGCATGCCCAGGTGCACCAGTTTGCAATTCCATTCGGCACTTTTCATGCGCAGGAAAATGGCATATTCGGCAGCACGGTTCGGCCCGATGATTTTCTGGTTGGGGTTGCCGTTGTCCAACTTCCAATACTCACCCCAGACCTGAAGATTGGCTCGGGACACGAGACCGTCAGCTTGGTCGAGTTGACCCAGGTGGGTCGTCAGCTTCACGTTGAGGTCCCGGTTGGTCCTCGGGCGTCCGACCACGATGACGTTCCGACCTTTTTTCAACAACCGGTGACACACCTGCCCCAACCCCGTCCAACTGTCGTCCAACTCCGGATGGGCACCGCCGTCCTTGCCGCTGAAGCGGGTCCAGACAATGACGTAGCTCTGGCCCTTGACCACCCCTTTGAGCCCCAGGAACTTGTCGAGGCGATACGCCCAGTAGCGATTGGTATTTGGATCGACATTGTCCCACTTGGCGATGCTGCCCTTGCCGTCGCCACTGAGCACCGACGCTGCGACATCGGTGGTGGCGCCGCCCACGGGGCACAATTTTGCACCGTTGGCGACGCCGGCCAGGAATCCCAGTACCGCGTCGGTGAAGGGTGGCAGCGCACTTTTATTGATCCTGGCGTCGACCACCAGGCGACACGTCTCGCAGGCAGCCTTGGCATCGGTGACCAACACCGGCAGCAACCGAGCGGCCTTTACCCCACAGGAAGTGCCATAGAACTTGACCAGCCGCTTGGCCGCCGCCTCGTCAGCGGCCGCGTAGAGCAAGATCAGTCGTGAGCTGGGGTCATGGCGCAACGCCGCGCCGACAGCGAACTGATCACCCGACATGTACGCGCCCTGGTAGTAATAAGTGCACTTCTGGCCGACGAATTGCGCCGGTGTGTTTTTCCGCGCATCGGTGAACAGCGAGCCACCTGTGGCATTCGCCTCGTCCAGCATGTCCTGGTACTTGCGTTTGTCCTGGTCCCGCAAATAAAGCGCCAGGGCATCCAGACACTGGTTGATGCTTTGATTGGCCTCGGCCAATGGAGTGGCCCCCACCCGCCACTTGAGGGGAAAGGCCTGAGCGGGCTGCGCCAGCGCCTGCGCGGCCGCCTGGGTCGTCGGAAAGCGAACCTGCAGATCGCTCCCCAGGAAACGCTTGATAAGGGCTTCGTGGGGTTTGAGCGTCTCGTAAGTTGGGCTCATCAACGACCAGGCGGTGATTGAGATATCGGCGACTTCGAAGGGCATCCTTCCTCCCCCGGGACACGTTGCAGGGTTATCCGAAAACAATCGGGTGTCCGCGCACCAAGCGTAGACCAATTCCCCTTGGGTCGCGGGCAAGCTGCCTTCGGTCGCCTCCCGAACACAAACTCGCCGTGGGGATTTGCGCCTTCAGTATTATGGTATACCATCATACGCAAAGACCTAATCACCCACCCAGGGAGCAGCTCATGAGTTTCGAAATTCGCAAGATCGTCAGCTATGTCGAAGAAACCTTTATCGAAGGCGGCAAGGCCACCGACAAACCGGTGGCCATGGTCGGGTTGGCGGTGGTAATGAAAAACCCTTGGCTGGGTCGCGGTTTCGTCGAAGACCTGAAGCCGGAAATCCGCGCCAACTGCTCCGACCTCGGCGCGCTGATGGTCGAGCGCCTGGTGAGCATCATCGGCGGCGCCGAGAAGATCGAAGCTTATGGCAAGGCCGCTGTGGTGGGCGCCGACGGCGAAATCGAGCACGCCTCCGCCGTGATCCACACCCTGCGCTTCGGCAACCATTACCGCGAAGCGGTCAAGGCCAAGAGCTACCTGAGCTTCACCAACAAGCGCGGCGGCCCTGGCACCTCGATTCAGATCCCGATGATGCACAAGGACGACGAAGGCCTGCGTTCGCACTACATCACCCTGGAAATGCAAATTGAAGACGCCCCGCGCGCCGACGAAATCGTCGTGGTGCTGGGCTGCGCCGATGGCGGCCGCCTGCACCCGCGCATCGGCAACCGCTACATCGACCTGGAAGAACTGGCCGCCGAGAATGCGCAGTAATCCAGCCTCGGTAACCACAATAAAAAAGGCATGCAGGAGCGCTCCATGATTCGGCTCACCGCTGAACTCACCCCGGCCGGCACCAGCTACCTGGCAACCGGCCAAGGCCAACCCGTGGTCTTGATCCATGGTGTGGGCCTGAACAAAGAAATGTGGGGCGGCCAGGTCGTTGGCCTGGCCACGCAATACCGTGTGATTGCCTACGACATGCTCGGCCATGGCGCCAGCCCGCGTCCGCAAAGCGGTACCGCGCTGCTGGGCTACGCCGACCAGTTGCTGGAGTTGCTCGATCATTTGCAACTGCCCCAGGCGACGGTGATCGGCTTTTCCATGGGCGGGCTGGTAGCCCGTGCGTTTGCCTTGCATTACCCGCAACGCCTGCAAGGCCTGGTGGTGCTCAACAGTGTGTTCAACCGCAGCGCCGAACAGCGCGCCGGGGTCATCGCCCGCACGGCCCAGGCCGCCGAGCATGGGCCGGACGCCAATGCCGAGGCTGCGTTGTCGCGCTGGTTCAGCCGTGAATACCAGGCGGCCAACCCGGCGCAGATTGCCGCGTTGCGCCAGACCCTGGCGCAGAATGATCCCCAGGGCTACCTGACCACCTATGAACTGTTCGCCACCCAGGACATGTACCGCGCCGATGACCTGGGCAATATTCAGGTACCGACGCTGATCGCCACTGGCGAACTGGACCCCGGCTCGACACCGGAAATGGCCCGGCAACTGGCCGAGCGAATTCCCGGCGCCACGGTTGCCGTACTCGCCGAGCAGCGGCATATGATGCCGGTAGAGTCGCCGCGCCTGGTCAACCAGCTGTTGCTGGAATTTCTCGACACAGCAAACGCCCGACAAAACCAAATAAAGGGGATCGTTGCATGACACTCGCACGTTTTTCGATGTGCATCGGCGGTGAATGGGTCGATGCCCTCTCCGGCAAGACCTTCGAAAGTCTGAACCCGGCCCTGGCCCAACCCTGGGCCGAGTTACCCGACGCCGACGAAGCCGATGTCGAGCGCGCCGTCCAGGCGGCACAGAGCGCTTTCGACAGCCCGGCCTGGCGCGGCCTGACCGCCACCGCACGCGGCAAGCTACTACGTCGCCTTGGTGACCTGATCGCCGAGAACAAAGAACAATTGGCCCAGTTGGAAAGCCGCGACAACGGCAAGCTGATCCGTGAAACCCGCGGCCAGGTCGGCTACCTGCCGGAGTTCTTCCACTACACCGCAGGCCTGGCCGACAAGCTCGAAGGTGGCACCCTGCCGCTGGACAAGCCCGACCTGTTTGCCTACACCGTGCACGAAGCCATGGGCGTGGTCGCGGCGATCATTCCCTGGAACAGCCCGCTGTATCTGACGGCGATCAAATTGGCACCGGCACTGGCGGCCGGCAACACCATCGTGATCAAACCATCCGAGCACGCTTCGGCCACCATTCTCGAGCTGGCTCGCCTCGCCCTGGAAGCGGGCATTCCACCGGGTGTGGTCAACGTCGTCACCGGTTACGGCCCCAGCACCGGCGCCGCCCTCACCCGCCATCCGCTGGTGCGCAAGATCGCCTTCACCGGCGGCGCGGCCACCGCTCGCCATGTGGTGCGCAGCAGCGCCGAGAACTTCGCCAAGCTGTCGCTGGAACTGGGCGGCAAGTCGCCAAACATTATCTTTGCCGACGCCGACCTGGACAGTGCGATCAACGGGGCAATTGCCGGGATCTATGCGGCATCCGGCCAGAGCTGCGTGTCCGGCTCACGCCTGCTGGTGCAGGACGAAATCTACGATGAGTTCGTCTCGCGCCTGGTCGAACGGGCCCAGCGCATCTGCATCGGCAACCCGCAGGAAGACGCCAGCGAAATGGGCCCCATGGCCACCGCGCAGCAACTGGCCGTGGTCGAAGGCCTGGTCGCCGATGCCATCGCCGAAGGTGCGCGCCTGCGCACTGGCGGCAAGCGTCCAGAGAATCTCGGGGATGGCTGGTTCTATGAGCCGACACTGTTCGAATGCGACCGCAACTCGATGAAGATCATGCAGGAAGAAGTCTTCGGCCCGGTCGCCTCGGTGATTCGTTTCAAGGACGAAGCCGAAGCCCTGGCGATCGCCAACGACTCGCAATTCGGCCTCGCCGCCGGCATCTGGACCCGCGACCTGGGCCGTGCCCATCGCCTGGCCCGGGATGTGCGCTCGGGCATCATCTGGGTCAACACCTACCGTGCAGTTTCGGCCATGGCGCCCATCGGTGGTTTCAAGAACAGTGGCTATGGACGCGAGAGCGGCATCGATTCGGTGCTGGCCTATACCGAACTGAAAACGGTGTGGATCAACCTGTCCCAGGCGCCTATGCCTGATCCGTTCGTGATGCGCTAGGAGTCCTGAGAAATGATCGAACCCGGCATCTACAAAGAAGTCATGAGCTCCTTCCCGTCCGGCGTCACGGTGGTCACCACCCTGGACCCGGACGGCAATATCGTCGGCATCACCGCCAGCGCCTTCAGCGCGCTGTCGATCGACCCGGCGCTGGTGCTGTTCTGCCCCAACTACGCCTCTGACACCTACCCGGTGCTGCGCGACAGCAAGCAGTTCGCAATCCACTTGCTGTCCGCCGACCAGACCGCCGAAGCCTATGCCTTTGCCGGTAAAGGCAAGGACAAGGCCAAGGGCATCGATTGGCACCTGAGCGACCTGGGCAATCCATTGCTGAGCAAAGCCACGGCGATCATCGAATGCGAGCTGTGGCGCGAATACGATGGCGGCGACCACGCGATCATCGTCGGCGCAGTGAGGAACCTGATCCTGCCTGAACAGCCGGTAACACCGATGATTTACCACAAAGGCAAGCTGGGCCCGCTGCCCGCGCTGGCCTGATGACCGTACACATCCCCTGTGGGAGCGAGCTTGCTCGCGATGACGGCAGCACATCCAACATTACTGTGACTGACCCACCGCTATCGCGAGCAAGCTCGCTCCCACAGGTTCATCACTTCTTCAGGGAGTCCGCATGAGCAACGACAAGTACGAACAAGGCCTGAAGATCCGCACCCAGGTGCTGGGCCAGGACTACGTCAACCGCTCCATCGAGAACGCCGACGATTTCACCCGGCCGTTGCAGGAAATGGTCACCGAATATTGCTGGGGCCATGTCTGGGGTCGCGAGGGTTTATCGCTCAAGGAGCGCAGCATGATCAACCTGGCCATGATCTCGGCGCTCAATCGCCCGCACGAACTCAAGCTGCATGTGCGCGGTGCCTTGCGTAACGGCCTGAGTCGTGAGCAAATACGCGAAATTCTGCTTCAGGTCGGTATCTATTGCGGCGTCCCCGCTGCCGTGGACAGTTTCCGGCTTGCCCGTGAAGCCTTCGCCGAAGCCGATGCCGAGGCCTCCAGTCAACCCTCGGCTGTTTGATCTGAACGTGCACGGATGTTGCCCGTTTGGCATGGACAGCCATATTACAGAGCGGACCCCATGAAACGCCTGCCACTCGACGACAGCTTCAAGGTCAATCGCAACCCCGTTACCCTGCGCGAGATCGTGCTGGATAAACTGCGAAGCGCCATCATGAACTTCCAGCTTCTGCCGGGTGATCGCCTGGTCGAACGCGATCTGTGCGATCGCCTGGGTGTGAGCCGCACGTCGGTACGCGAAGCGCTGCGCCACCTGGAATCCGAAGGCCTGGTGGAGTTTGCCGATGCCAAGGGGCCGCGAGTCGCCATTATTACTTTGGCCGACGCCGTGGATATCTATGAGCTGCGTTGCGTGCTCGAAGGCCTGATCGTCCAATTGTTCACCCTGCGGGCCAAGGCCAAGGACATCAAGGCCCTGGAAAAAGCCCTCGCGGAAAACCGCAAGGCCCTCAAGGAGGGCGAACTGCAACAGGTCATCGATTCGGTGCAAGGCTTCTACGACGTATTGCTCGAAGGCTCCGGCAACCATGTCGCCGCCACCCAGTTGCGCCAGTTGCAGGCACGCATCAGCTATTTGCGGGCAACCTCGGTGTCCCAGGAAAACCGTCGCGGCGACAGCAACCAGGAAATGGAACGCATGGTCGAGGCGATCAAGAGCGGCGATCCCCTGGCGGCCCACCAGGCCTGCGTCGACCACGTGCGCGCCGCCGCCAAGGTCGCCCTGGATTACCTCAAGCGCAAACAGGAAGAGACCGGTGAAATCCCCGAGATAATCCCGCCCATCGCCCTCAAAGAACCGCGCATAGGTCGCTAGCCATGTTCAGCCCGAGCTTTTGTCCAAAGTGTGGCGGCAGTGACCTCGATCACCGTCTGCCAACGGGCGATACCCATGAACGACTGATGTGTGGCGGTTGCGGCTACATCCACTACGTCAACCCGAAGATCATTGCCGGCTGCATCATCGAGCAGGACGGCAAGTACCTGCTGTGTCAGCGCGCTATCCCGCCGCGTCCGGGCACCTGGACACTGCCGGCCGGTTTCATGGAAGGCGGTGAGACCACTGAACAGGCGGCGCTGCGCGAAGTCTGGGAAGAAACCGGCGTACGCGCCGAAATCGTTTCGCCCTACTCGATCTTCAGCGTGCCGAAGATCAGCGAGGTGTACATCATCTTCCGCGCCATCGCACTGGAGATCACTGGCCAGTTCGGCCCGGAAACCCTCGCCTGCCAATTCTTCGCCCCCGAAGACATTCCCTGGGACAGCATCTACTACCCGGCCATCCGGCAGATCCTCGAACGTTATATCGAGGAACGCCAGGCCGGGGTCTATGGCATCTACATGGGCAACGACGACAGCGGCAAGATTCACTTTATCCGCTGACGTATCTCAGGGCGCCACACCCTCGACAATGATCACCTCGGCCCGCGCCACGCCTTCGCGATGGCGCTTGGCCTCCTGATACTGCGCCGAGTGATAGCAGGCCAGCGCCTGTTCGTAGGAGTCGAACTCTATCACCACGCTGCGCTGCGGCGTGGGCCTGCCCTCCAGCGCTTCGCTACGCCCGCCCCGGGCCAACATCCGACCGCCATACAAGGCAAACGCCGCCGGCGCCCGTTGGGTGTATTGGCTGTATTGATCGGGGTCGGTGACATCCACATGAGCAATCCAGTACGCCTTCATAGTGACCTCTCGGTTTGTTTTGTATTATGGTATACCACAACAACATTCCAGCAAGCCCTATCAAAACAAAGAGAGCCCGCCATGGCCTTTAACAGCATTCAGGAAATCATCGAAGACTACCGCCTGGGCAAGATGGTGTTGCTGGTGGATGACGAAGATCGGGAAAACGAAGGCGACCTGTTGCTGGCCGCCGACTGTTGCAATGCCCAGGCCATCAGCTTCATGGCCCGCGAAGCGCGCGGATTGATTTGCCTGACCCTGACCGACGAACACTGTCAGCGCTTGGGCCTTGAGCAAATGGTGCCGAGTAACGGCAGCGTGTTCAGCACTGCGTTCACCGTGTCCATCGAGGCCGCCGCCGGCGTGACCACCGGTATTTGCGCCGCCGACCGGGCGCGCACTGTCGCCGCCGCCGTGGCCGCCGATGCGGGGCCCAGCGACATCGTGCAGCCGGGGCATATCTTCCCGCTGCGAGCCAAGGAAGGCGGTGTGCTGACCCGCGCCGGACACACCGAGGCCGGTTGCGATCTGGCGCGCCTGGCAGGTTTCACACCAGCGTCGGTGATCGTCGAAGTGATGAACGATGACGGCACCATGGCCCGTCGGCCGGACCTGGAGATTTTCGCCCGCAAGCACGGGATCAAGATCGGTACCATCGCCGACCTGATCCACTACCGCTTGAGCACCGAGCACACCGTGGTGCGCATTGGTGAACGGGAACTGCCTACAGTGCATGGCACTTTCCGCCTGTTCACCTTCGAAGACCGCATCGAAGGTGGCGTGCACATGGCGATGGTGATGGGTGAGATTCGCCGGGATGAGCCGACGCTGGTGCGCGTACATGTGATCGACCCGCTGCGGGACCTGGTCGGGGCCGAATACAACGGCCCTTCCAATTGGACGCTGTGGGCGGCCCTGCAGCGGGTGGCCGAAGAAGGTCGCGGCGTGGTGGTCGTGCTGGCCAACCACGAATCCTCCCAGGCGCTACTCGAGCGCGTGCCGCAACTGATCCAGCCACCACGACAGTTCAGCCGGTCGCAATCGCGCATCTATTCTGAAGTGGGCACCGGGGCGCAGATTCTGCAGGACCTGGGGGTGGGCAAATTGCGCCACCTGGGACCACCGCTCAAGTACGCGGGGTTGACGGGGTATGACTTGGAGGTAGTGGAGAGCATTCCCTTCACCGGATAACAGAAAAACCTTTGGAAGCGAGCTTGCTCGCGATAGCAGTGGGTCAGTCAACATCCATGTCGGCAGATCCATTGCCATCGCGAGCAAGCTCACTCCCACAGGGTTCAACCCAGCAATGACAGGGAAAAATCTGCCCCCGGACAGATAGCCGGTACGGCAAAATGCTTGCAGAAAGTTTGGAATACCATAATATGATATTCCATAGACCGAACACTTCAGCCAAGTGCCCCCGAGAGGGAAAGTACAAACAAGAGCCCTTGGCACGGTCGCCTTTAAGGCCAGATGGACCTACTGCTCCCGATAGGCGGGCGACAAAAGCCCGCTCAAAAACACAACAATGAGGGCGTGAAAATGGTGTTGAAGAAAAGTGCAGCCGCAATTCTTTTTGCCGGCCTGCTGAGTGTCACCAGCCAGGCGACGATGGCCGCTGAAAGCGTCAACTTCGTCAGTTGGGGCGGCAGCACCCAGGACGCGCAGAAGCAGGCCTGGGCCGACCCGTTCAGCAAGGCCAGCGGCATCACCGTGGTCCAGGATGGCCCCACCGACTATGGCAAGCTCAAGGCCATGGTCGAAAGCGGCAACGTGCAGTGGGACGTGGTCGACGTCGAAGCAGACTTCGCCCTGCGCGCCGCCGCCGAAGGCCTGCTCGAACCCCTGGACTTTTCGGTCATCCAGCGCGACAAGATCGACCCGCGCTTCGTCTCCGACCACGGCGTCGGCTCGTTCTACTTCTCGTTCGTCCTCGGCTACAACGAAGGCAAGCTCGGTTCCGGCAAGCCCCAGGACTGGACCGCACTGTTCGATACCAAGACCTACCCCGGCAAACGCGCCCTGTACAAATGGCCTAGCCCCGGTGTGCTTGAGCTGGCCCTGTTGGCTGACGGCGTCGCGGCAGACAAGCTCTATCCGCTGGACCTGGACCGCGCTTTCAAGAAACTCGACACCATCAAGAAAGACATCGTCTGGTGGGGCGGCGGCGCCCAGTCCCAGCAGTTGCTCGCTTCCGGCGAGGCCAGCATCGGGCAGTTCTGGAACGGTCGCATCTATGCCTTGCAACAGGACGGCGCACCCGTCGGCGTAAGCTGGAAGCAGAACCTGGTCATGGCCGACATCCTGGTCATTCCAAAGGGTTCGAAAAACAAGGCCGCAGCCATGAAATTCCTGGCCAACGCCAGCAGCGCCAAAGGCCAGGCCGACTTTTCCAACCTGACCGCCTATGCCCCGGTCAACGTCGACAGCGTCGCACGCCTGGATTCGGTGCTCGCCCCCAACCTGCCGACCGCCTACGCCAAGGATCAGATCACGCTTGATTTCGCGTACTGGGCCAAGAACGGTCAGGACATCGCGACACGGTGGAACGAATGGCTGGTCAAATAAAAATGTCGGCAACGGCAACCCGACACACCGGAGGCGCCGCTGGCGCTGCCGGTGTGGTAACCACCAAGGCCGTTGCGCCACAAGCGCCGTCGCTGATGCAGCGCTGGCGCGGGGCCGGCAACCTGCTCCCCGCCTTGCTGTTCCTCGGCCTGTTCTTCCTGGCGCCGCTGATCGGCCTGCTGCTGCGCGGCGTGTTGGAGCCGGTGCCTGGGTTGGGCAACTACGAGCAACTGTTCGCCAACTCAGCCTACGCCCGGGTGTTGTTCAACACCTTTTCGGTGGCCGGGCTGGTGACGTTGTTCAGCCTGCTGCTGGGTTTCCCCCTGGCCTGGGCCATCACCCTGGTGCCCCGTGGCTGGGGGCGCTGGATGCTGAACATCGTGCTGCTGTCGATGTGGACCAGCCTGCTGGCCCGCACCTACTCCTGGCTGGTGCTGCTGCAAGCCTCCGGGGTGGTGAACAAGGCGTTGATGGCGCTGGGCATCATCGACCAGCCGCTGGAGATGGTGCACAACCTCACCGGCGTGGTGATCGGCATGAGCTACATCATGATCCCGTTCATCGTCCTGCCGTTGCAGGCGACCATGCAGGCCATCGACCCGATGATCCTGCAGGCCGGTTCGATTTGCGGCGCCAGCCCCTGGACCAACTTCTTCCGGGTATTCCTGCCGCTGTGCCGGCCGGGGCTGTTCTCCGGTGGGCTGATGGTGTTCGTGATGTCCCTCGGTTACTACGTGACCCCGGCACTGCTGGGCGGCGCGCAGAACATGATGCTGCCTGAATTCATCATCCAGCAGGTGCAGTCGTTCCTCAATTGGGGCCTGGCCAGCGCCGGTGCAGCCTTGTTGGTGGCGATCACCCTGGTGTTGTTCTACTTCTACCTGAAGCTCCAGCCGGAATCCCCGGTGGGTGCCAGCAACGCGAGGTAAGCCGTCATGCTCCTGACTCCCAATGCCATGAGCCGGCGCATGCGGTTCGGCCTGTATTTCACCACCGGCCTGATCGCGCTGTTCCTGCTGCTGCCGATCGTGTTCATCGTACTGCTGTCGTTCGGTTCGTCCCAATGGCTGGTCTTCCCGCCACCGGGCTGGACGCTCAAATGGTACGGCCAGTTCTTTTCCAACCCCGACTGGATGAACGCGGCACTGACCAGCCTCAAGGTCGCGGTGCTGACCACCGTCTGCGCCGTGGCGCTGGGCCTGCCAACGGCGTTTGCCCTGGTACGTGGACGCTTCCCGGGCCGGGAAATGCTCTACGGCCTGTTCACCCTGCCGATGATCGTGCCGTTGGTGATCATCGCCGTGGCGGTGTATGCGCTGTTCCTCAAGCTGGGCTACACCGGGACGATGTTCGCGTTCGTGGTCAGCCACGTCATCGTCGCACTGCCGTTCACCATCATCTCGATCATCAACTCGCTCAAGCTGTTCGACCAGTCCATCGAGGACGCAGCGGTCATCTGCGGCGCCTCACGCCTGCAAGCGGTGTTCAAGGTGACCTTCCCGGCCATTCGCCCAGGCATGGTCGCCGGCGCCCTGTTCGCGTTCCTGGTGTCGTGGGATGAGGTGGTGCTGAGCGTGATGATGGCCAGCCCGACCCTGCAAACCTTGCCCGTCAAGATGTGGACCACCCTGCGCCAGGACCTGACGCCTGTGATCGCCGTCGCTTCGACGCTGCTGATCGGCCTCTCGGTCCTGGTGATGGTGATCGCCGCCGCCCTGCGCCGGCGCAATGAAATCAGCGCCTGAGCGCCTAGGAGAACACGATGAGTGCCGTCAAAGACCCCGCACAACAGAACAACAAGACCCTGGTCAGCCTGCGCAACCTGAACAAGCACTACGGCGACTTTGCCGCCGTGGACGATATTTCCCTGGAGATCCAGGACGGCGAATTCCTGACCTTCCTCGGCTCCAGCGGCTCGGGCAAGAGCACCACGCTGTCGATGCTGGCCGGCTTTGAAACCCCCAGCAGCGGCGAGATCCTGGTAGGCGGAAAATCCCTGGTCAACGTACCGCCGCACAAACGCGACATCGGCATGGTGTTCCAGCGTTACTCGTTGTTCCCCCATCTGTCGGTGCGCGACAACATTGCCTTTCCGCTGGCGATTCGCAAACTGGCCAGCGCCGAGCGCGAACGTCGGGTCGACGCCATGCTCAAACTGGTGCAACTGGGAGAGTTCGCCCATCGCCGCCCTTCGCAACTGTCGGGCGGCCAGCAGCAGCGCGTGGCGATTGCCCGGGCACTGGTCTACGAACCACGCATCCTGCTGATGGACGAACCCCTCGGCGCGCTGGACAAAAAGCTCCGGGAAGACTTGCAGGATGAACTGCGCCAATTGCATCGACGCCTGGGCATCACCATCGTCTACGTCACCCATGACCAGGAAGAAGCCATGCGTCTGTCCCAGCGCATCGCGATTTTCAGCCACGGCAAGATCGTCGGCCTGGGCAGCGGCTATGACCTCTACCAGAACCCGCCGAACGCCTTCGTGGCCTCGTTCCTGGGCAACTCCAACTTCCTCAAGCTCAAGGCCCAGGGCAACGCAGTGGCGACCTTCGAAGGCCAGTCGCTGTCGATCCGCCTGACCGCCGGCCTGCAAACGGACCAGGACGTGCTGCTGATGGTGCGCCCGGAAAAAGCCCTCGCCTTGAGCGTCGAACAGGCCGCCCAGGAACCCTTGGCAGCCGGTTGGAATGAGGTTTCGGCCAAGGTCGTCGAAGTGCTGTTCCTGGGTGAAAGCCAGACCTGCAGCGTGGTGACGTCCGGCGGCACGGCCATGACGGTCAAGGCGCTGTCCGCCGCCGGCATGCCACTCAAGGCCGGCGACCCGGTGCGTGTGCGCTGGGCCACCGCCGATGCTTGCGTCTACACCCAATGGGCCGAGAGCGACCTGAACAAGGCCGCAGGTGCCCACTGATGAACACTGCGCGCCCACAACCGATAAAGCCCGAGGATCGTCCAATGATCGATGCCAGCGTCTACAAACAAGTCATGGGCTCGTTCCCGTCCGGCGTGACCGTGATCACCACCCTCGATGACGACGGCCAGATCGTCGGCCTCACCGCCAGCGCGTTCAGCTCATTGTCGATGGAGCCAGCGCTGGTGCTGTTCTGCCCCAACTACAGCTCCGACTCCTATCCGGTGCTGATCAAGAACAAGCGCTTCGCCATCCACCTGCTCTCCGGCGGCCAGCAGAATGAAGCCTATGCCTTCGCCCGCAAAGGCAAGGACAAGGCCCAGGGCATCGAATGGACCTTGAGCGAGTTGGGTAACCCGCTGCTGAGCAATGCCACCGCCATCATCGAATGCGAACTGTGGCGCGAATACGAAGGCGGCGACCACGCCATCATGGTCGGCGCCGTAAAGAACCTGATCGTCCCGCAGCACACACCGGGGCCGCTGGTTTATTGCCACGGCAAGATGGGCGCCCTGCCCGTCCTCGCCTGAACCGATCGTCAACTACAAGAGATAGCGCCATGAAATTTTCCCTGTTCGTACACATGGAGCGCTGGGACGAAAGCATCAGCCATCGCCAGTTGTTCGAAGACCTGAGCGAGCTGACCCTGTTGGCCGAGGCCGGCGGTTTCAGCACCGTGTGGATCGGCGAACACCACGCCATGGAATACACCATTTCGCCAAGCCCGATGCCGCTGCTGGCGTACCTGGCCGGCAAGACCACCACCATCCACCTGGGCGCTGGCACCATCATCGCGCCGTTCTGGCACCCGCTGCGGGTGGCCGGCGAATGCGCACTGCTGGACGTGATCAGCAATGGCCGCATGGAAGTCGGCCTGGCCCGGGGCGCCTATCAGGTGGAGTTCGACCGCATGGCCGGCGGCATGCCGGCTTCCTCTGGCGGTCAGGCCCTGCGGGAGATGGTCCCGGTGGTGCGCGCCCTGTGGCAAGGCGATTACGCCCATGACGGCGAGATCTGGAAATTCCCAGCCTCCACCAGCGTACCCAAGCCAATCCGCAAACCTCATCCGCCGATGTGGATCGCCGCCCGCGACCCGGACTCCCACAACTTCGCCGTCGCCAACGGCTGCAACGTGATGGTCACGCCGTTGATGAAGGGCGATGAGGAAGTCCTGGACCTGAAGAACAAGTTCCAGGCCGCCCTGGACAACAACCCCGACGTGCCGCGCCCGCAATTGATGGTGCTGCGCCACACCCACGTGCATGCGGTGGATGATCCCGAAGGCTGGAAGGTCGGCGCCCAGGCGATCTCGAAGTTCTATCGCACCTTCGATGCCTGGTTCGGCAACAAACAAGTGCCGGTCAACGGTTTTCTCGCGCCAAGCCCGGAAGAAAAATTCGCCGAGCGCCCGGAGTTCCAACTGGAGAACATCCGCAAGAACACCATGATCGGCACCCCGCAGGAAATCATCGAGCGGATCAAGTACTACCAGGAACTGGGGGTGGATGAGTTCAGCTTCTGGTGCGACAACAGCCTGCCCCATGCCGAGAAGAAAAAATCCCTGGAGCTGTTTATCCAGCAGGTGGTGCCAGCGTTTCGGTGATCAGTGACATCGCTATCGCGAGCAGGCTCGCTCCCACATAGGTTCCACGACGTACGCAATATTTGTGTGCACCGACGGCCCAGTGGGAGCAAGCTTGCTCGCGATGGCCATCCAACTGAAACAAATGTGTCAAATGTGACAATTCCCCCCACTACCCCGCCGCCGCCCCGCAAACTGCTATCAACGGCTCGCAAAGCCACATAATTTACCGCGCAATTTGTTTAAGGATGATGCGCGTGGGAGTTTATCGGTTGCTGCTGGCCATGCTGGTAGCGGTTTCTCATATGGGCATGACGTTCATGGGTTTTAACCCCGGCGTCGTTGCCGTGGTGTCCTTTCTGATCATCAGCGGCTTCGTGATGACCTCGCTGATCGAAAGGACCTACAACACCCCGGGCCAGATCGGCCTGTTCTACATGGATCGATTGCTCAGGCTGTACCCACAGTTTCTGGTGTACTTCGTCCTGTCCTGCGCGGTGATACATTTCCTTCTGCCGGGAACGCCCCAGGCAGCCGCCCTGACCCTCGAAAACATCGCCACCAGCCTGCCGATCGTGCCGTTGGGTTTCTACATGTTTGGCATCACCGTGCCCGAGATCCTGCCACCCGCTTGGTCCCTCGGCCTGGAAATGTGCTTTTACCTGCTGATCCCGTTCCTGATTCTCTACAGGACGCGGGGTATAGCCTTTGCGCTGTCCGTGACGGTGTTCATGGTCGCCTCGCTGGGCTACCTCGACACCGACATCTACGGCTACCGCCTGCTGCCGGGCGTGCTGTTCATTTTCCTCTGCGGCAGCTACCTGTATCGGGCCCAGGCCAAGGGGCTGTGGATCGCGTTCGTTACCGGATTCGTTGCAGCATTGATGTTTCTCGCCATTGTTGTGGGGATCATTCCGCGTCGGCCGTTCAACGCCGAGGTGACCCTGGGCATTGCCCTGGGCCTGCCAGCGGTTTTTCTGCTCAGCAGGTTGAAGCATCACCGGCTCGATGAGTTCCTGGGAAATATCAGCTACGGCGTGTTCCTCAACCATTTTGTGGTGATGTACGTGTTGCGGGCATTCTGGCCGGTGGAGTACAGCATCCTGATCATCACGGCGGTGCTGGTGCTGTCGTTCGCGATGAGTGGTGTTTCGTACTATGCGGTCGAGCGACCGGCGCTGAAGCTTCGTCATGCGCTCAGGGCGGGCGTTAAATACGGTACCACGCAGGCTCCCGTTGGCAGCACGGCGGCTTAGCCTCTGACTGCCATACAAAAATGCCCGGAACGCAGGTCCCGGGCATTTTGTGTTTCAGCGCAGCCGAATCAGAACGTCACGCTGGCGCTCAGCTTGGCAGTACGCGGCTCACCGACATTGACTTGCAGTTGGCTGCCGGTGGACGACGGGTAATACTGCTTGTCGAACAGGTTGTCGACGTTCAGTTGCAGCGACGTCTTGTGCCCCAGTACCGGCGACTCCCAGCGCAGGAAGGCGTCGGCGACGGTGTAGCTGCTCAGCCAGAAATCGTTGGCCGCGTTAGCCGCACGCTCGCCGACGTAACGCGCACCGGCACCGGCGTGCCAGGCACCGAATTCGGCCGGGACGTTCAAGTGGTGCGACAAGTACAGGCTGGCGGTGTGCTTGGGCGCATCGGACAGGCGGTGACCTTCGTTTTTCGGGTCATCGAGGATTTCAGTGTGGGTATAAGCATAAGTCCCGATCAAATCCCAACGTTCCGCCAGACGACCGGTGATGTCGAGTTCGAGGCCTTGGGAGCCGACCTTGCCCGCGGCTTCTGCCAGCGTTACGCCGTTGACCGTAGAGGACGTCACGACGTTTTTCTTCTCGATATCGAACAGCGCAAGGTTGATGTTCAGGCCCGGCAGCGGATCGTACTTGGCGCCAATTTCGTAGCTACGACCCTCCTCCGGCTTGAAGGTACTGAGGTTGTCGTCCACGGTGTCGTTAGGCTTGAACGAACGACTGTAGTTGCCATACAGCGACAGCTCCCCGGTGGCTTTATAGACCAGGCCCAGGAACGGGACGAAGGCATCGCCGTTGTCGTCGCGGACCGGCACCCTGGTGACCAACCCTTGCTTGGCGAACTGATCGTAATGCTGGTAGCGACCACCGAAGACCAGGATCCAACGATCATTCAGGTGCCAGTTGTCCTTAAGGTAGACCGAGCTGGAAGTCAGCTGATTGCTCAGATTGCTTTGGGTCGGGCTGATGACGCTGGGCTCTCCCAGGCCGCCGTACACCGGCGCAGAGATATCGAAGCCCCCCCGCACTGCCCCACGGTAGGTCTTGCCACGGTATTGGTCCGACACCTGATTATCAGCACCGATCAACACGTCATGGCGCTGGCCGAACAGCTCCTGTTTACCGATGAAGTCCCAGCTGGCGTAACGGGTTTCGTCATCGTAATGAGCGCCGTTGGCGGCTCGCTGAAAAACGCCGGTTTTCGACAGACTTGGCTGCGCAATCGAAAGGCTATACCGATCATTGTTCCAGCCATAGGTCACGCGAGTTTTCCAATCCTCGCTCAACTCATACTCAAACCGCGCCGTCGCCGTTTCGCGAATCCCCACGCTCTTGGCCCACGGCTCATCCAGACGCTTGTCGTAATCGATATCGGCCGGATGCCCATTGGTGAACACCGTCCCACGATCAAACGGATTGGAATATTCGTTGTACTCATAGCTGAGATTCAACGAAGCCCGCTCCCCCGTCCAAGCCAGGGACGGCGCCACCAGGGTGCTCTCGTTGACCCCGTAGTTGCGCCAGTAGTCCTCGTGGCCGCGCTCGGCGATCAGGCGATAAGCCAGGCCGGTGTCGCCCAGCGGCCCAGTGGTATCCAGGGCCATGGTGCCGCCGCCTTCGCTATAGGCCGAGCCGCTCAACGTGGTGCTTTGGGTGTACTCCGGTTTCTTGCTGATGACGTTGACCAGGCCGCCTGGCTCAAGCGCGCCATACAGCATCGAGGCTGGGCCCTTGAGCACTTCGACCCGTTCGGTGGTAGCGCTGAAGTTGTGCCCCAGGTTCGAGCGCACGCCGTCGCGCAGGATCGAGCCATCGTCGTTGGTGCCAAACCCGCGCTTGACCAGCGAGTCTCGCGAACCGCCCAAGGTGTTGCCCTGGCTGACGCCGCTGACGAACTTCATCGCGTCGCTCAGCGAGCGCACCTGATAGTCGGCCAGGGTCTGCTGGGTCACCACGTTGATCGATTGCGCTTCTTCCTTGATCGGTACATCGCTCTTGCTCGCCGTGCTGGCTTGCGACGTTGTATAGCCCTCTTCCTGAGTGACGCGACTGCCCTGGATGGCCGTGGCCGGCAGTTCGAGAGCGTCCTGCGCCCACAACGGGCTGGCAATGAAGCAGCAGGACAGCGTTGGCAACACACACTTGATAAAGACGTTGCGATTAGCGAGGGGGGTGGAACGTTTCAAGACGCGCACTCATAGAAGGAACGTTAATGAGAGCAAATATACTTTGAGAATCATTCCCAGTAAATCTTTTGTATCAAATGCTGATCGTCCCCAAACCCCCGTGGGAGCGAGCTTGCTCGCGATAGCGGCGGTACATCCAACATCAATGCAACAGACCCACCGCCATCGCGAGCAAGCTCGCGCCCACGGATTTCGCGAACGGTGATATCAAATCGCCCCACCGCCCTAAAGCTTTGGCGTGCGCGGTCGAATGTATTCCATTGAGAGATTTTTTTGCCCAGGAGCAGCGGCATGCAGACGTTAAAGGCCTTGTACGAGTCTATCGAGATGCAGTTTTTCGATACCCTCACAAAAAAACTGTCGAGCCTTTTCCTGTTGGTGCTGGTCAGTGGCTTGCTGTACTGGGTGGCCCTCAGCGCTCGCGCCGAGATCGTGCTGCAGTTGCGCGACGCACAGTTGGACGGCGCCTTGCTGGGGCAGATCGAAGGCCGGCTCGACAGCCTCACCCATGCCCTGCTCTTCGGTGCGTTCCTGACGCTGGGCATGATCAGCTTCATGGTCTGGTATTTCCGCCATCTCATCGTGCGCCCCGTCACCGCCATGACCAAGGCCCTGGAAGAGATCGCCAACGGCGAAGGTGACCTGTCCAAGGACCTGCCGCTGGTGACTCACGACGAGATCCGCGTGCTGGCCGGCACTTGCAACCGTTTCCTGGCCAAGCAGCGGGAGATCATCAGCAACGTCCAGGCACTGACCGTGCACATCGCCGTCGAATCGGCCCGCTCGTTGAAGAACATCAGCGATTCCAGCGACAGTGCCACCCACCAGGCCCGCTTCGCCAAGGAGGTGATGGACCAGAGCAACACCGCCGTGGGCCGCATCGAAGAAGTCTCGCGCCAGACCCAGGGCATCTCCAGCACCACCGCCCAGAACCTGAGCATGGCCCGCGACTCCTACGCCGAGCTGCTGGAAGTGACCGGCAACATCAGCGAAATCTCCAACAGCCTCGGTGAATTTGCCACGCTGGTGAGCGCCTTGAACCAGCGTTCCTCAAGCATCAAGTCGATTGTCGGGTTGATCCAACAGATTTCTGCCCAGACCAACCTGCTGGCCCTCAATGCCGCCATCGAAGCCGCCCGGGCCGGCGAAAGCGGCCGTGGCTTCGCGGTGGTCGCCGATGAAGTGCGGACCCTGGCACAAAACGTCAGCCGGGCCACCGATGACATCTCACGCAACATCGACGCCATGCTCGATGAAGTCAGCTCCACCCACGAACAGACCACCCAGATCAGCCACAGCGCCCGGGAAACCCAGAAAGTGGTGGAACGCGCCTCCGGTCATTTTGAAAGCATGATCGGTGATTTCGAATCCACCAACGGCAAGCTGGCGGACATCGCGACCCATATCCAGCAGTTCGCCGACAGCAACACGGGGATCAACGACCGGGTCACCCAGATTCACGCCGACAGTCAGTTGATCGACCAGCGCATGCAGCATTCGGCGACGGCCACCCGCGACCTGTCCGGCGTGGCCGAAAAGGTCCAGGCGCTGTTGGGTCGCTTCGTGCTCGGCCACGGCAAGCTGGATGCCGCCATCACCCGGGCCAGTCAGTGCCGCGACACGCTCCAGGTTCGCCTGGAGGCGCTGCAAGGTGAAGGCCTGAATCTGTTCGATCAGAATTACCAACCGATTCCCGGCACCGACCCCAAGCAGTACATGGCCAGCTACACCGAACGCTTTGCCCAGGTTTGCCAGGAAGAATGCGACAAACTCACCCGCAGCACGCCGGGTGGCAAGGTTTCGTTCATTGTCGACAGCAAGGGCTACTGCCCGGTGAACAACAGCTGGGTCTCCAAGCCGCCAACCGGCGACCGGGTGGTGGATTTGCCGGTGTGCCGCAACAAGCGAATCTTCAACGACCCGATCGGCCTGCGCGCGGCGGGCAACGTCCAGCGTTTCCTGCTGCAGACCTACCTGCGCGATACCGGGGAAATCATGACCGAGATCGACGTACCGTTCTTCTTCGGCGGCCGTCATTGGGGCAACTTGCGGGTGGGCTTCGATGCGGCGGTGTTGTTGGCGGAGTGATGAAGCGCTCGCACGACTCCTGAGATCCTCCCAAAGGGGATCTGTGGTGTATGCACATCTTGAGACCACCCCAAAAACAACTGTGGGAGCGAGCCTGCTCGCGAAGGCGGTGGGTCAGTCAACATCAATGCTGCTGATCCACCGCCTTCGCGAGCAAGCCCGCTCCCACATGGGGTTCGAGGCTACCTCAACTCAACAGCACTTGGGCCCACCCTTGCCACCGTAACGGGCCTCCTGGCGTTCGCGAAAGAACGCCTCGTAGTCCATCAACGGTTTGTCCGGGTGCTTGGTTTGCATGTGCTCGACGTAGTTGTCGTAGTCGGGCATTCCGACCATCAGGCGGGCGGCCTGACCGAGGTATTTACCCAGGCGACTCAAGTCATTGAACATCGTTGCAATCCCCTATCAAGCGTCCGGCAAGGCCTGGAATGGCGCTTCCTTGTCCGTGCGTTCCTTGGTGCCCCAGGCGGCGATACCGACCTTGAGCGCGTAGAACAGGATGCTGAAGACCACGAACAGGAACAAGGCCGTCAGCGTCGCGTTGGTGTAGGCGTTGAACACCACGTGCTGCATCTGCTCGATGCTCTTGGCCGGGGCCAGGACCTGGCCGGCGGCCAGGGCATCGTTGTATTTGCGCGCCAGGGCCAAAAAGCCGATCGCCGGGTTGGCGTCGAACAGCTTGATCAGGCCCGCGGTGGTGGTGCAGATCAGCAGCCAGACCGCCGGCAGCATGGTCACCCAGACGTAGCGCTGGCGCTTCATCTTGATCAGGACCACGGTGGCGAGCATCAGGGCGATACCGGCCAGCATCTGATTGGAGATGCCGAACAGCGGCCACAAGGTGTTGATGCCGCCCAGCGGATCGATCACGCCCTGGTACAGCAGGTAACCCCACATCGCTACGCAACCGGCGGTGGCGATCAGGTTGGCCGGCCAGGATTCGGTGCGCTTGAGCGAAGGCACGAACGAACCCAGCAAGTCCTGCAGCATGAACCGCCCGGCACGGGTGCCGGCGTCCACCGCGGTGAGGATGAACAGCGCTTCGAACAGGATCGCGAAGTGGTACCAGAACGCCATGGTGTTCTCACCCGGCAGCACCGAGTGCAGGATCTGCGCGATCCCGACCGCCAGGGTCGGCGCACCGCCGGCACGGGCCAGCACAGTGGTCTCGCCGATGTCCTTGGCCACCGCTTGCAGCGCCTCGGGGGTGATTGCAAAACCCCAGCTGCTGACGGTCTGGGCCACGGCCACCACGTCACCGCCGACGATCGCCGCCGGGCTGTTCATGGCGAAGTACACGCCCGGCTCGATGACCGAAGCCGCGACCATGGCCATGATCGCCACGAAGGACTCCATCAGCATGCCGCCGTAACCGATGTAGCGGGCGTTGGTTTCGTTATCCAAGAGCTTGGGCGTGGTGCCCGAGGAGATCAGCGCGTGGAAGCCCGAGACCGCGCCGCAGGCGATGGTGATGAACAGGAACGGGAACAGGCCGCCCTTCCATACCGGCCCGGTGCCGTCGGTGAACTGGGTCAGCGCCGGCATTTTCAGCTCGGGCATGGTGACCAGGATGCCGATCGCCAGGGCAACGATGGTGCCGATCTTGAGGAAGGTCGACAGGTAGTCCCGCGGCGCCAGGATCAGCCACACCGGCAGCACCGCCGCGACAAAACCGTAGCCGATCAGCATCCAGGTAATCTGGATCCCGGTGAAGGAAAAGGCCTTGGCCCAGACCGGATCGGCAGCGATCTGCCCGCCCAGCCAGATCGAGCCCAGCAGCAACAGCACGCCGATGAGCGAGATTTCACCGATGCGGCCCGGGCGGATGTAGCGCATGTAGATGCCCATGAACATCGCGATCGGGATGGTCGCCATCACCGTGAAGATGCCCCACGGGCTCTCGGCCAGGGCCTTGACCACGATCAGCGCCAGCACCGCGAGGATGATGATCATGATCAGGAAGCAGCCGAACAGCGCGATGGTGCCGGGGATGCGGCCCATTTCTTCACGGACCATGTCACCCAGGGAACGCCCGTTGCGGCGGGTGGACAGGAACAGGACCATGAAGTCCTGCACCGCACCGGCCAACACCACGCCGGCGATCAGCCAGAGCGTACCGGGCAGGTAGCCCATCTGCGCCGCCAGCACCGGCCCGACCAGCGGCCCCGCACCGGCAATGGCCGCGAAGTGGTGGCCGAAAAGAATGTGTTTGTTGGTCGGGACGTAGTCCAGGCCATCGTTGTTGAGCACGGCGGGAGTAGCCCGGCGCGCATCGAGTTGCATCACGTTGTTGGCGATGAAGAGGCTGTAGTAGCGGTAGGCGACCAGATAGATGGCCACGGCTGCGACGACGATCCAGAGGGCGTTGATGGGTTCGCCGCGGCGCAAGGCCACGACACTCAACGCACAGGCTCCCAGAACAGCCACGGCAAACCAGGCGAGGTGTTTAACCAGACGGGTTGTCATTGCGTGTCTCCTGCCGATATCCAGTGGATTGCGGCGATTGTTTTTATAGTGTGCCCCGGCTATTCGGAGCCGGCCCAATATCCCTGCAATGGGTCAATAAATAAATCCGTAGTACTACGTAGAACCCCAACTTCTGTGGGAGCAAGGCTGCCCGCGATAGAGTCAATACGGTCTTTCATAAACCGCGGCGCCTGCATCGCGAGCAAGCTTTGCTCCCACATGTCTTGCGCCACAGGTTTTATGCCTCATCCATGGGTTTGGCATATGATGCCGCCATTCGCCTCCCCGCCGAGTCCGGACAGGAGTACAGATGCTGCTCAAACACAAAATCGTCGCCCTCGGGATTTTGCCGCTGGTCCTGGCCATCGCGGTCATCTGCGCCCTGGTGATCTCGCTCAATCGCCAGTTGGGCGATCAACAGGCGCAACTGATCGAAGACAGCATCCTGGCGAGCAAGCGCGCGGAGCTGAAGAACTATGTCGAGATGGCGCAGAGCCTGATCGCCCCGCTGTATGACAACGGTCGGGGAGACGAGCGCGCACAGCAGCAGGTCCTTGAAGAACTGCGCAAGCTCAGCTTCGGCATCAACGGTTACTTTTTCGTGTACGACCGCCAGGGCCGCAGCCTCATGCATGCCCGCCAGTCGGAACTGGTGGGGCAATACCTCTGGGACATGAAGGACCCCCACGGCCTGCCGGTCATCCAGGCATTGCTCAAGAGTGCCGAGTCAGGCGAAGGGTTCCAGCGTTATGCCTGGAACAAACCCTCCTCCGGCCAGGTGACCGACAAGCTGGCCTATGTCGTGATGCTCGATCAATGGGGCTGGATGCTCGGCACCGGGATTTACCTGGAGGACGTCGAACGCGCCACCCAGCAAGCCCGCGACGAAGTTGCCCACGGCATCCACAGCACCATGCAAGCCATCGCCGCGATCGCCTTGGTGGCGGTCCTGCTGGTATTTGCCGGCGGCATGACCCTCAACGTCAGCGAACATCGCCTGGCCGACAAAAAGCTGCAGCGGCTGAATCAGCGCATCGTCAGCTTGCAGGAAGAGGAACGCTCGCGGGTTTCTCGCGAGCTGCACGACGGCATCAGCCAACTGCTGGTGTCGATAAAGTTCCAGTTCGAACTGGCCAGCCATGTGTTGGAGAACGGCCAGGAGAATGGCCTGGGCATCCTCAAGAACGCGACCGATCGGCTAGGCGAAGCCATCGGCGAAATCCGTAGCATCTCCCATGACTTGCGCTCGTCCCTGCTCGATACCCTGGGCCTGCCCGCCGCCATTGGCCAACTCGCGACCGAGTTCCAACAGCGCAGCGGGCTTGAAGTGTCCTACCGAAGCAACGAATTCGATTGCCGCCTGGAAAATGGCGCCCCTGTCTCGCTGTTCCGCATTGCCCAGGAAGCCCTGACCAATATCGAGCGCCATGCCGGGGCGAAAAGTGTCGGCATCACCCTGTTCGGCTCCAGCCAGTCCTTGCGCCTGACGGTGGTGGATGACGGGATGGGCTTCAATGTCCCGCAAGTAGAGCGCGGCCACGCCGGCATCGGCCTGCGCAATATCCGCGAACGGGTCGAGCATTTCGGCGGACGCCTGGAGGTGACCTCGGCACCGGGACGAAGCGAACTGGATATCCTGCTGCCCATGAACCTCTCGGTAACGGAAAACTGATGCGCGCCCCTTACAACAAGAGCACCTGCCGATGAACCTGCCTCCGGTGATTCGCGTCGCGCTGGTCGACGATCACTCCCTGGTCCGCGACGGCATCAAGGCCCTGCTGTCCGTCATGCCCCGACTGGACGTGGTGGGCGAAGCCGAGAATGGTGCGCAGGCGATCGAAATGGTCGGTCGCAGCCAACCGGACCTGCTGCTGATGGACATCAGCCTCAAGGACATGAACGGGCTCGAGTTGACCCGACTGCTGGGCAAGCAATACCCCAGCCTCAAGATCCTTATCCTCAGCATGTATGACAATTACGAGTACGTGAGCGAATCCGTGCGCTCCGGCGCCAGCGGCTACGTGCTCAAGAACGCGCCGTCGCGGGAAATCATCGCGGCCATCGAAGCCATCATCAGCGGCGGCACGTTCTACAGTGCCGAGATCGCCCAGCGGCTCGCCACCAACCCGAACACCGACAGCGAGCTGACGCCGCGCGAGAGCCAGGTGCTGGCGAAAATGGTCCAGGGCCTGAACAACAAGGAAATGGCCCGCGAGCTGGACATCAGCGTACGCACCGTCGAAACCCATCGCCTGAGCATCCGCCGCAAGCTGAACATCGACAAGCCCGCGGCCCTGGTGAAATACGCGATCGACCACGGGATCATTTCGCGCTAGAGGCCCCGCACAGCCCTTGTGGCGAGGGAGCTTGCTCCATCGCCACAGGGTTATTCATTTCAATCGACGTGATAATAGCCAGGCAACTCAAGATCATCCAACAGACTCGGGCCGCTTGGCGTCCAGCCCAGCAAGGCGCGGGTGTATTCGCTGGACACTGCCATGTTCGCGCCCGCCATGTGGGCGAACCAGCCGAAATGCTCACGCTCCCGGGATTCCACCGGCAACCCCAGGCCACGACCGATCGCCTGGGCAATGTCCTTGAACGGCACAGCCTCGTCGGCGACGGCGTGGTAGACGGACTGCGTCACGCCCTGCTCCAGCGCCAGCCGATAGACCCGTGCGGCGTCCAGCCGATGCACGCCCGACCAGCAGTGGACGCCGTCCCCGAGATAGGCCGAAACGCCCGTCTCCCGGGCCAGGCGAACCAGGATCGGAACGAATCCGTGGTCGCCGAGGCCATGGACCGAGGGTGCCAGGCGCACGGTCGCGCAGCGCACACCACGCTCGACCAGCGTCCGGGCCGCCGTTTCGGATTTGCGCGGCGAAGCCGGGCTGGGCACCTCCAGCTCGCTCGCGCCCCGAGTCAAGCCCAACAGGCCGGACGTCACCAGCAAAGGTCGCTCAGACCCCTGCAGCGCGCTGCCCAATACTTCGATTACATGGCGGTCCAACTCAGCGTTCTCGGCAAACCGCGAGAAGTCATGATTGAACGCGGTGTGAATCACCGCATCCGCCGCCGAAGCCGCCCGGTGCAGGACGTCGAGGTCATTCAATGTCCCGCGGACCACCTTCGCGCCGGTCGCGGCCAGTGCGGCAACCTTGTCATCGGAACGGGCCAGGCCGGTGACCTGATAGCCGGCACCGATCAATTCCTGGACCACGGCAGACCCAACCCAGCCCGTGGCACCGGTAACGAATACATGCATGTTTCAAACTCCTGATTAGAACCATCGAGGAACACAGACTCACTTCTGGCGCAGCTCAAGCCAGCTGCCGGCCTTGCATCCCTGGCATCACCAATGCCAGCGCCACGACAAAGGCCAGCATCACCGTAACGGCCCCGCCCAGGTAAACCGCGCCGATCCCCCACGTGCCCGCCAACGCCCCGGCCAACGGGCTGCTCAGCCCCAGGGAAATGTCCAGGAACGCGACATAGGCCCCCATGGCGAGACTGCGGTTCTGCGCTGGCGCGCGTTTCACCGCCTCCACCCCAAAGCCCGGGAAGGCCAGGGAATAGCCGAAGCCGGTGAGCGCTGCGCCCAGATAGGCCACCAGCGCAGTGTCGGCGCCCCAGATCAGCAATTGCCCGACGGCTTCGATCACCACACAGACCAGGGCGACACGCGCGCCGCCGATCTTGTCTGGAAGGTGGCCAAAGAGCAGGCGCGCACCGATGAACGCCAGCCCGAATGCGGTGAACGCCAGAGAGGCATTGCCCCAATCCCTGGCCGCAAACAACAGCGCGATAAAAGCCGTGATGACACCGAAGCCAACGCTGCAAAACGCCAACCCCATGCCCGGCACCCACACCGCGCCCAGCACCTTGTAGAACGGTGCCCGCCGGGTCGCCGTAGGGGCGACAGCCCGGACACCCGCGACAATCGCCAGCGCCAGCAGCGGGATGAAAATCGTCGCGACGGCAATGCCGGTGAACCCCCAGCCGCTATTCAGCGCCACGCCGAGCGGAGCGCCCAGGGCATAGGCGCCGTACATGGCAATACCATTCCAGGCCATGACCTTGCCGGCATGCTGCGCGCCGACCAGGCCGATGCCCCAACCCAACGCGCCGGTGACGATCAGGCTTTCACCCAGGGCCAACAGGACACGACCGCCCAGCAAGAGCCAGACCGACGTGACAGGCGTAGCAACGAACGCCAAGGACAGCAGATAAACCAACCCGGAAGCCGCCGCCGTCACCAGGCCGACCATGACGGCGCGCTTGCCTCCGCGCATGTCAGCGAAGTTGCCGGCCCAGGCGCGTGACAACAGCGCCGCGGCAAATTGTGCGCCGACCACCAGGCCGATGACCAGCGTACCCATGCCTAGCGTGTCATGCAGGTGCAGGGGCAAGACCGGCAATTGCATGCCCAGGGTCAGAAAACCGATGAATACCGTCAGCATGAGTGGCAACAGCTTGAGCACCGGCTTGACGTCAGCGCTTGCCTGAGGCGCCAAGGAGGCGCCCTGATGAACGTTTTTTTGAGTCATAACCCTACTCACAGAAAGGATGCGATGCGACGTTGAACGTTGTCTGTGGAGCCGACTAGAATGCGATCAATTCGTCGCATTCAAGATACGAACAATCCGTCGCATTTCCTATTCGCATTCCCTTCCAAGGCTCATGCCCGTATGTCCGAACGCTCAAGCCCGCAGATTTCCTCACGCAAACAGCCGCAACAGGCACGCTCCACCGAGCTCGTCGCCGCCGTTCTGGAGGCGGCTGTTCAGGTTCTGGCGACCCAGGGCGCGGCACGTTTCACGGTGGCCCGGGTTGCCGAGCGAGCTGGCGTGAGCGTCGGCTCGGTGTATCAGTACTTCCCGAACAAAGCGGCGATCCTGTTCCGCCTGCAAAGTGATGAATGGCGACAAACCAGCGATATGCTGCGCGAGATCCTTGAAGACAGCCGCCAGCCGCCCTTCGAGCGGCTGCGCAGCCTCGTGCGGGCGTTCATCCAGTCCGAATGCGACGAGGCCCAGATACGCGTCGCGCTCAACGACGCCGCACCGCTCTACCGCGACGCCCCCGAACACCAGGCCGCGCGGATGTCGGTACAACAATCGGTGGACGCCTTCATGCTGCAAGCACTGCCTGCCGTCCCGGCACAGGCCCGCGCCCTGGCAGGTGACCTGGTGATCACGACGCTCAGTACCGTGGGCAAGCGATTTTCATCCGCGCCCCGCTCTCCTGTGGAAGTTGCCGTCTATAGCGATGCCATGGCCGATATGTTCTGCGCCTACCTGGAAAGCCTGCAGCGACAGCCCCCGAGACTACGCTCAGCTGACTGTTCACGATCAACACCGCAGTGACAGCGAGCAGGCGCTTTCACTACACTCCCCGGTCTTGTTCCCTTCCGTTGCGAGACGTCCAATCACTATGAAAAACATAACAAGCTCGATGACGCTCTGTGGCCTGTTGGCGCTCTCCGGCAGCGCCCTGGCCGAGCCGGCACCTTCGCTGCTGGACCAGGTCCTGCAACGCGGCGAACTGAAGGTGTGCACCACCGGCGACTACAAGCCCTATACCTTTAAAACCGAAGCGGGCGAATACGAAGGCATCGACATCGATATGGCGCGCTCGCTGGCCGCCAGCCTGGGCGTCAAGGTGCAATGGGTGCAGACCACCTGGAAAACCCTGATGCCGGATATGGTTGCCGGTCAATGCGACATCGGCATGGGTGGGATTTCGGTGACGCTGGAACGCCAGAAGAAAGCCTATTTCAGTGACACCCTGGACGTGGATGGCAAGATCCCGCTGGTGCGTTGCGAAGACAAGGAGCGCTACCAGACCCTCGAACAGATGAACCAGCCTTCGGTACGCCTTGTGGAGCCGGCCGGCGGCACCAACGAAGCCTTCGTCCGGGCGTTCCTGCCCAACGGCCAGCTCAGTTTCCATGACAACGTGACCATCTTCCAGCAACTGCTGGACAAGAAAGCCGACGTGATGATTACCGACGCGTCAGAAGCGCTCTACCAGCAAAAACTCAAGCCCGGCCTGTGCGCGGTCAACCCGACCCGCTACCTGCAATATGGCGAGAAGGCCTACCTGCTGCCTCGGGATGACGCCACCTGGAAGATGTACGTCGATCAGTGGCTGCACCTGAGCAAGGCCAATGGCAGCTACCAGAAAGTGATTGGGCAGTGGTTGGCCGTCCCGGCCGCCCAATAACCGTTCTCTGACAAAACAAAAAAACATGTGGGAGCGAGCTTGCTCGCGATGGCGCCACGTCTGCCGCATTGATGTTGGCTGACGCACCGCTATCGCGAGCAAGCTCGCTCCCACACAGGGTTGGGCCTGTTCAGGACTGACCGCTTTACGTCACTGCGCCGCCCGCACCTTGGCGATCTCCTCGTACATCATCTTCACCAGGTCGCCATCCAGGGATTTGGCGAACTTGTCGATCACCGGTTGCACGCGTTCACGAAAGCGATCTTTCTCGGCTGGGGTGATCTCATTCACGGTCATCGCGCCGGCCAACGTCACCTTGGCCTTGTCCATGCCCGCCGCCGTGACTTCACGCTGGAATGTTTGCGCTTCGGCCGCGGCCGCGCGAATCATTGCCTTTTCGTCGTCGTTAAGGCGGTTCCAGGTTTTCTGGCTGATGATCAACGACTGCGGGTTGAAGATGTGGCCCGTGACGGAGAGATACTTCTGCACCTCGTAGAACTTGTTGCCCTCGATCACGGTGAACGGGTTTTCCTGACCGTCGATGGTGTGTTGCTCAAGACCCGTGTAGACCTCGGGGAACGCCATCGGCACCGGGTTGGCGCCCAGGGCGGAGAAGGTCTCCAGGTAGATCGGCGACTGGATGACGCGAATCTTCAAGCCCTGCATGTCCTCAAGCTTGGTCACCGGGTGCTTGCTGTTGGTCAGGTTACGGAAACCCAGGTCCCAATAACCCAGCCCTACCAGCCCCTTGCTATCCAGTTGCGCCGCCAGTTTCTGCCCGACCGGCCCATCGATCACCGCATGGGCTTCCTCGACGTTGTTGAACAGGAACGGGAAATCGAGCATGGCATAATCCGGTGCCTGGGCGGCCAGGATGCCGGAGTTGAGCACGGTGATGTCCAGCGTGCCGCCCTGCAACGCCGACACCGTTTGCACGTCGCCGCCTAGCGTACCGCCGGGGAACAGGCGGACCTTGATCTTGCCACCGCTCTTTTCGCTGAGCAGGTCGGCGAACTTCTGCGCGCCCTGCCCTTGTGGATGCTCCTTGACGTTCTGGAACGCGAATCGCAGGGTACGTTCGCGGATTTCATCGGCGTGGCTGACCACGCTACCCAGCAGCAGTCCCGTTGCGCACGCCCCGGCCAACAGGGTTTTCATCAGTTGTCCCATGTCACTCTCCGATCATTATTGTTTTTAAGTCGAGCTACTACGGCTTGCACCGGCATTAACCGGTGAAGAATTTCAGGGGTCCCAGGACCAGTTGCGGGAACAGGACCAGCAGGAACAGCACCGCCAGTTGCGCTAGCAGGAACGGCCACACGCCACGAACGATTTCTTCGATATTGAGCTTGGAAACCCCGCTCACCACGTTGAGCACAGTGCCCACGGGCGGGGTAATCAGGCCGATGGCGGTGTTGATCAGGAACAACACGCCGAAGTAAACCGGGTCGATGCCCGCCTGGGTGATCGCCGGCATCAGCACCGGTGTGAGGATGAGGATGCTCGGCGTCATGTCCATGACCGTACCGACCAGGATGATCATCAGCATGATCACTACCAACAGCAGGGTCGGGCTATCCATGAACGGCTCGAGCACCGCCGCCAATTGGCCTGGCAAGTCGGCAATGGTCACCAGCCAGGAAGAAACCATGGCGGCGGCGACCAGCAGCATCACCACCGAGGTGGTCTTGGCCGAGGACAGGATCACCTCGTACAACTGGCTGACTTTCATTTCCCGGTAGATCACCAGGGACACGAATAGCGAATAGACCGCCGCCACCACTGCCGCTTCCGTCGGGGTGAAAATGCCGAACTTGAGGCCGAAAATAATGATGATCGGCAAGCCCATGGCCCAGCTGCCCTCGACCAATGCCCGCAGGACCTCGGCACGGGATTGCTTGGGTGGCGTCTCGACATTCTCGCTGCGGGAAACGAACCACCAGGCAATGGCGAGCGCCGCTCCGAGCATGATCCCCGGCACGATGCCGGCCAGGAACAACTTGGAAATCGACACCCCGGACGCCACGCCAAAGACAATGAAGCCAATGCTCGGCGGAATGATCGGCGCGATAATGCCACCGGCGGCAATCAAACCCGCCGAGCGTGCCCGGTTATGCCCGGCCAGCACCATCATCGGTACCAACAAGGCCGCCAGTGCCGCCGCATCGGCCACGGCCGAACCGGAGAGCGACGCCAGCAGGCAGGACGCGATGATCGCCACGTAACCGAGACCACCGCGCTTGTGCCCCACCAGCGCCATGGCAATGTTGACGATGCGTTTGGACAAGCCACCGACATTCATGATCTCGCCGGCCAGCATGAAGAACGGCACGGCCATCAGTGGGAAGCTGTCCGCCCCGTTGAGCAGGTTCTGGGCAATGATTTGCGCGTCGAACAGATCCAGGTAGAACATCAACGCCACACTGACCACCAGCAAGGCAAACGCGATGGGCATGCCCAGTGCCATGCTGCCCATCAGGGAACCGAGGAAAATAACCAGCGTCATGGGCGGGTACTCTTGATGTGGTCAGGGGTGATGGAGTTAGGTGTGATCACCTCGGCGTCGTTGTCCTTGACCATCACCAACTCGTCATCCCCCAGCTTGCCGGACAGCGCCAGGTAGAGCTCGTAGAGCAGGATCGCTGCGGCACTGGCGCCAAACACCAGGCCGGCCCCATAAAACAGCGCCATGGACAATCCTGACGCCGGGGCAACTACATTCAGGTTGATCGCGGCCTGTTGCCAACTGCCACTGAAAATCAGCCAGCAGATGTACAACATCAAAAGATGACTGATGACCAGGCATATACGCTTGCCGGCCGGCGGCAAGCGCTTGACCAGGCTGTCCATGCCCAGGTGAGCACGGTCCTTGAGCGCCACCAGGGCACCGAGAAATATCATCCAGACGAAGAACCAGCGCGACAGCTCCTCCGACACACTGATGCCAGAGTTGAAGGCATAACGCAGCACCACATTGCCGAACACCAGCACGATCATCGCGACCATGCACAACACAATCAGTAGCTTGAGCAGCTTGAAATACAGATCGACGATTTTTGTCATCTTGAAGAACTCCGAGGCTTGTCGAGCGCCGACATCCCATTGGCGCGATAAGACCGCAAACAGCGTGGGCCGCTAGCGGATCGAACCTGAGAGGCTGGAAGATGCTTCCGGATTGGAACAACGGATCAAGGGAAAGGCGTGTGGCGCTCGCAGACGAGTAGGCATGGAGTATTCCTCTATTTTTATTATGGTCTTGGCCTCGTTGGGCAAGACGGGTTGCCGATAAAATGTACCACCCGGTTAGTTTGGTCAATAACCCCGACAGGCGTACAACACAAAGCGTGCGATTATCGGTCGCCATGAGAGGACGACTTACCGCCTCTTGGATGTGAGTGGGACCGTTCTACGCAACTTACCGATTACAAGTAACGACTCCGCCTAGTGGGCCATTGCGAGTGGAACCTTTCTTTTGGCTTATTAGTATAAAAGCTAAAATTAAATTGAACTTTTTTACAGATAGCCAACTTCAACTCCAACTCCAACTAACCAAGTAAAAACCGTTATTTCAGACGACTTACAGGCGCCATTCCAATGACACCCCCGCACCGGCCAAGCGAGAAATTAGGCGCCAAAAAAACATCGGCACCACCGTCCCAATTCTGAACAGGCCATTAAATCGGCATCCAAATAATAAAAAATCTTTTTATATCAACAAGTAACAGAAGTTATAGCGCATCTTTAAGACACCTCTACCCGACCACTAAACAACCCTCAGAAAAATTATTAATAAACTTCCGCATATAAATCTTTGCGCTCATGATTTTTGATGCTAATAATCTGCCGCCCCGAACTTCAAGATGCCACTGCGTCACTTCCTGTGTACGTCAAACCGCTGTCTGACAACGGGTCACTACTCAACTTAAATCGCTTGCTTTCTCGAATGCCTCATCGCGTCCGGGCGAGCTGCTGTGCGGCGCAGCAAACTGCGCGAGGAAGGGCGTCATCGCAACTAATCATCCACGAATCAAGATCCTTTCGATCTTCGGTACCCGTCCGGAAGCCATCAAGATGGCCCCCTTGGTCAAGGCCCTCGCCGCCGAACCGGGCATTGAGTCACTGATCTGTGTCACCGGCCAGCATCAGAGCATGCTCAAGCAGGTCCTGGATCTGTTCGACCTCAAGGCCGATTTCACCCTCGACGTGATGACGCCGCACCAGACGCTCAACTCCCTGACTGCTGCGTTGTACGCAGCCATCGACCCGGTGCTGGAACAGACCCGGCCGGATCGGGTGTTGGTCCACGGCGATACCACTTCGGCCATGGTCGCGTCGATGGCCGCTTTCCATCGACGCATCCCTGTCGGCCATGTGGAAGCCGGCCTGCGCACCGGCGACATCTACAGCCCTTGGCCGGAAGAAATGAACCGCCGCTGCATCGACCTCAGCGCCGACCTGCTGTTCGCACCTACCGAACAATCGCGTGACAACTTGCTGGGCGAACGTCTGCAAGGCCGTTGCCTGGTGACCGGCAACACCGTGATCGACGCGCTGCAACTGACGGCCCGACGCATCAATGACGATGCCCGGTTGCGTGACGAACTGGATCAACAGTTCCCGTACCTGCAAACCGGACGCAAGCTGCTGCTGGTGACCGGCCACCGCCGAGAAAACTTCGGCGAGGGCTTCCTGGACATCTGCAAGGCCTTGCGTCACCTGGCCCAGCGACCGGATATCCAGATCGTCTACCCGGTGCACCTCAACCCCAACGTACTAGGCCCGGTGACCGAACAGCTGGGCGATCTGCTCAATGTGCATTTGATCAAGCCGCTGGACTACCTGGCCTTCGTACGCTTGATGCAACACGCCCATGTCATCCTCACCGACTCCGGTGGCGTGCAGGAAGAAGCGCCGTCGCTGGGCAAACCGGTGCTGGTGATGCGCGATGTCACTGAACGCCCTGAAGCAGTAGCGGCGGGCACGGTGCGCCTGGTCGGCACCTCGCCGGCATCGATCATCGCTGGCGTGGACGCATTGTTCGACGATGACGCGTTGTGGCGCCGCGCCTCACAAGCCGCCAACCCCTATGGCGACGGCAATGCCAGCCAACGCATCGTCGATACCCTGATGGGGCGCCCGGTCGACGACTTCGTCGTGGCCCAACCGCCTGCACAGCAGCCGGTCGCTCCATCACTGTCCGAGCCGCGTGAGTTGCTCGCCGATTTCAACTGACCACCGTTATTCCTCTTATCAGATCGAGACTTGCCTGAATGAAGCCTTCCGTTGCCATCCCTACGGGTGCGCTCAGCGCCCTTGCCTGCGGCTTGAGCCTGCTCGCGCTCATGCCGACCTTTGCCCTGGCTGCGGACAGCCCGCTGACCCAGGCTATTCATCGACTCAACGCCGATACCCGCCAGACACGTGAAGTGCGCTTGAGCGACCTGGGTATCACTGCGCCGATCCTCTTGAGCGCCAGCGACGCCCGCCGCGAACTCTACCTGCCAGTGCCCGCCGGCGTTGCCCTCGATGACGCAACCTTGCAACTGGATGCCAGCTACCTCAATGGCGAAGGCGGTCGCAACACCCTGCTGCTGTCCCTCGATGGTTACCCGGTGCGCGCCGAAGGGCTTAGCGAGGCACAAGGCGATGCCAGCGCCACACTCGGCGTCGACAAGGCCGCGCGTGACAACGGCCTGGTGCGCCTGGGCGTTGCCTGGTCCTCGGTGGTGTCTCGACCGTTGTGCGAAGACGATCGGGTCATCGGCAACGTGCTGCGCATCCAACCCGAGACACGCCTGAACTACAGCTACGACGCCAGTCAGTTACGCGACGTTGGTACGGCTTGGGCGGCCCTGCCCGGTGAACCCGGCATCCTCGTCGCCCCCGGTTCGTTGTCCGCTGCCAGCTACGATTCGGCCTGGCGCCTGGGCGTGGCACTGGAACGCATCGGCAAACACAGCCGCATCCTGCCCTTCCCTGTCGTGCAGGACAGCGTGGACCTGAGCAGCCTGCGCATTCCTGCCGAGTTATTGAGCATTCCAGCCTTCGCCGGCCTCAACGGCAAAGGCCCGCACACCTTGGCCAACCCGGCCGAGATCGGCGCACTGCTGGTGTTGGGCCAGACCTCGAACGTACAGGCAGACCTGGCGATCAACGACCCGGAACTGCTCAAGGCCATCAACCAGTCCCTGGACGCCTTGCAAAACCAGGTCCAGGGCCTCGACACAACGGCAGCCAGCGCGCTGACCCAATGGCGCGAACAGCACGTCAACGCAGCGCTGGCGAGCGCCGGCACCGACAACGTAAGCCTGGCGCTGCTCGGCACTCGCCCGGTCCTGATGATCGCCCCGCAATCCACCGGCAAAGCCTTGTCGCTGCTCGGTTCGGCGTGGAGCAAACTGGCGAAAAGTCGTCAATTGACCGTGAGCGAAGCGCAAACACCGTTGAGCGACGATGGCCGTGTAGCCCTGTCGCGACTGGGCGGCGCCCCTGGCAACTTCGACGTGGCCTCGCGATTCGACTGGAGCACTTCGTTCCCTCTGGGCAGCGTGGCTTACGACGGTCGCCTGCCGGTCACGGCCGTGGTGGACGTCTCCGCAGCCCCGGGGGCTTCCGCTACAGCACCGGTGGCCTCGCTGTTTTTCAATGATTTCCTGATCGGCGCGCAGCAACTGACTACCGATGGTGAGCCACAGCGCATCCAGGCCCACATCCCACGCTACGCCCTGGGCTCGAAGAACACCTTGCGCGTGTCGTTCCAGCGCCAGCCGGTCAGCGACCGCTGCCTGGAAACGCCGCAAGCCTTCCCGGTATCGGTCCTGCCGACCAGCCACATCGTCCTGGAAAAAACCTCGCTTGACGACGACTTCTCCGGCATGGCCGCACGCTTCGCCGTGGACACCCAGATCCTGGTTCCCCAGGCCTACCTCGACCAACCGGCCAGCAGCCTGACGCGGGTCATTTCGGTGGCCGATACCAGCGGCGTATCGCCGCTGCGCGCGCAGCTCAAGGTCAGCGCTGATCCGAAAGCCGTCGTCAGCCCGGACAAAGCCTTCCTGGCCTTCGAGTTGCCGCTCAAGGACAGCCAGGAATCGGTCCAGGTCGACGAGCAAGGTCGCCTGCGCATCAACCACAAGGACCAGGTGTTGCTGGACGTACAACCCCTCAACCAATTGGCCTCGCTGCAAGTGGTGCAGACCGCAGGCCAGCACGGCCTGGTCTACCGGGCCCTGGGCAACCAGCCGCCAAGCCCGGCCAAGCCGATTGTGCTGACCCGTGGCGACGTGGCGATTCTGGGCAACAACGGGGCCGTGGCGATCTTCGATACCCAAGACCCAAGCGGTAGCCTGCTGATCGGCAGCGAAGAACCCAAGGGCCTGGACGCCTGGCGTAAACCTTCGCTGCTCTGGTTGATTCCAGGCGCCATTATCCTGTTCCTCCTCTTGTTGCTGGCAGGCCGTAGCGCCCGTCGCAATCGCCAGTAACGGTACCCTTCGATGACGTCGATTTATTGGCCCTATTGGCTGGCCCATTACTACAACTACCTGGAGATCGCGACCATCGTGGTCGCGGTGCTGATCCTGATCTCCAGCCTGGACGATCTGATCGTTGACGTGTGGTACTGGTCTCGTCGCCTGTACCGCAAGTTCACCGTGGACCGCCGCTACCGGCCGCTGACCGTCGAGCAATTGTTGGCCCGGGACGAACAGCCCCTGGCGATCATGGTGCCGGCCTGGCTGGAATACGACGTCATCGCGCCGATGATCGAGAACATGGTGTCGACACTCGACTACCAGAACTACGTGGTGTTCGTCGGTACGTACATCAACGACCAGCGCACCATCGACGAAGTCGAGCGGATGCGCAGACGCTACAAACAACTGCACCGCGTGGAAGTGCCCCATGCCGGGCCGACCTGCAAGGCCGACTGCTTGAACTGGGTGATCCAGGCGATTTTCCTGCATGAGAAAACCCATGGCATGACCTTCGCCGGCGTCGTCCTGCACGACAGCGAGGACGTGCTGCATCCGCTGGAACTGCGTCTGTTCAACTACCTGTTGCCGCGCAAGGACATGATCCAGTTGCCCGTGGTGTCGCTGGAGCGCAACTGGTACGAATGGGTGGCGGGCGTCTACATGGACGAGTTCGCCGAATGGCACGGCAAGGACCTGGTGGTGCGTGAAAGCATGACCGATACCGTACCCTCGGCCGGCGTCGGAACCTGCTTTTCCCATCGCGCCCTGCGGGTGCTGGCCGGTGAAACCGAAAACCAGCCGTTCAACACCGACAGCCTCACCGAGGACTATGACGTTGGCGCGCGCTTGGCCAAGGTTGGCATGAATGCGATCTTCGTACGTTTCCCGGTGCAGTTCCGGGTGCTGCGCAAATCCTGGTTTCGCAAACCCTACGAATCGACCCTGACCATGCCATTGTGCGTGCGCGAGTTCTTCCCGGACACGTTCCGCACCGCCTTCCGGCAGAAGGCACGCTGGACCCTGGGCATCGGCTTGCAAGGCTGGGAGCAGATGGGTTGGAACGGCTCGCTGGCCAACCGATACCTGCTGTTTCGCGACCGCAAGGGCGTGGTGACGGCGTTCGTGAGCATCATTGCCTACGTTATTCTGGTGCAACTGCTGGGCTTGATCGTCCTGCGCCACAGCGGCTTATGGGACGTCACCTTCCCTACGCCGTTTGAAAGCAATGACCTGATCAAATACCTGCTGCTGGCCAACGGCGTCGCCTTGGTCTGGCGAATCCTGCACCGTTATTACTTCACCGCCGTGCTGTACGGCTGGCAGCATGGCTTGCTGTCCATGCCGCGCATGCTGGTGGGCAACTTCGTCAACTTCATGGCCGCTTCCCGGGCCTGGCGCATGTTCCTGGTGGGCAAGGTGATGAATCGCAAGCTGGTCTGGGACAAGACCATGCACGATTTTCCTTCCACCGACCTGGTCGCCATCGCGCCGCGCCGCCTGGGCAGCGTGTTGCTGTCCTGGCAGGCTATCACAGACACGGCCCTGCAAAGCGCCCTCCACGAACAACAGTCGCGCAACGTGCCTTTGGGGCGAATTCTGCTCAATAACGGCTGGCTGGACGATGAAACCCTGGCCGAAGCCATCGCGTTCCAGAATGACCTGCCACGGGTCTTTGATGTCGCCGAGAAAGCCGCTGCCTCGACGTCCCCGCTGAGCCCCGAGTTTGCCTTGCGCTGGCGGGTCGTGCCTCTGGGCCCCAACAGCGAAGGCCGCGAACAGATCGCCGTCGCCAACCCCTTGCCCGATGAAGGCCTGCAACAGGTCAGCGCCGCGCTGGGTAGCGAGCCGGTGCAACTGATTGCCCGGGAAAGCGAAATTCTCGCGCTGTTGCGCAAGCTGCCTGCGCGCAACGGTCATGCCGTACCCAATGCCCGGGCGCCGCTGTTGGGCGACCTGCTGATCGAAATGGGCCTGCTCGATCGCGACGAATTCAGTCGCGTCATGCTCCAGTACCGCCCGCAACACCACGGCCGCATCGGCGATTACCTGGTCGACAGCGGCGTGCTGCCACGTTCGACGATCGAACAGGTCGTGGCCCGTCAGCACAATCTCTACCCAACGGAGCTCCCGGCATGAACCGCCCCTTCCTGACCCTTTTGGCCACGGGGCTGAGCCTGATACCAGCGTTTGCGCTTGCCGAAACGTTGCCGCTGCCACTGTCCGGGCCGGCCTATACCGCCGCCAACGAAGCCTACAGCGCCTACGAACGCAAGGACTACGACCTGGCCATTACCAAGGCACGCGAAGCCCTGCGCCAGCGTGCCGACGTGACGCGCCTGAACACCCTGATCGAGTTGGCCGAGCGGGACAAGAAACTGCGCGACCAACCCCAGCCCCTGGCAGCGTCTCGCCCCGCCAGCGCAGCACCGGGTTTCGTCGCCGCGTCCCAGGGGTTCAAGGCCTATGACCGCGAACAATTCGGCCTGGCCGCGCAATCGGCCCGCAAGGCCGTCACCCAGGCACCCCGGCGCCGTGAATATCGCCTGTTGCTGATCGACGCCTTGCAGCGCCAGCAACACTTGGAAGAAGCCGACCTAGCCACCACCGATGCCCTTGGTGTCTTTGCCAACGACAACACGTTGTTGATGCGCCGCAAAGCCATTCGCCGCCAACTCGCGGTACCGCTGGCGACCCAGGGCTATCGCGCCCTGGAGCAAGGCAACACAGTCCTGGCCGTGGACCAGGCGCGCAAAGCCGTGGCCTGGGCACCAGAGATCGCCGCCAACCAGCAACTGCTCATCAGTGCCCTGCTCGCGGCGAAGGCTGACGTGAGTGCCGAACAGGCCGCTTCTGCCGCACTGGCGCTGGACGATCACCAAGCCGCGCCGTGGATCCTGCGCAGCTTTGCCCGTAACCGCCAGGGCAAGACGCAGGCGGCCCAGGACGATCTTCACCAAGCGCAGAGCCTTGCGGGCCTGTCGGCCGGGGAAGCTCGTGACATCCGCTTCGCCCAGGCCCAATCCTCACCACCAGTGCTGCTATGCCAGGAGAGCACCTACGGTCTGACCTGCTCCATCTCGCCGGGCAACACCGGCGGGCAGGCTCCGGTGAGCGATCTGCAGCTAGCTTATAACTGGGTTCGAGCCGGCGACGACGAATCAGCCCATGCCGCGTTCCGCAAGGCGGACGCCACCGCGCGATTGGCACCGGCACCCGCCCAGGACGCTGCCTACAACGCCATGCGAGTCCATGAAGACGACGGAGCCGTGGCGTACTTCAAGCGCGTCATCGATGGGCAAAAAACCGCTGAGACGCCCTTGTCCCCGCAACAGCTTTTCGATACCCGTCGCACCGTGGGCGATGTATCACGCAGACTCGGCCTGACCAGCACCACCAGCTATCGCGGCAGCAGTTCCAGTGGCCTGAGCGCCGCCCCGGGCACCAGCAGCAGCGGCAGCGAAAGCAATGACCTGCTGCAAAACAGCACCGAACTGTCGTGGCGTCCGCTGGGCTATCGCAATGGCCGCTTTGTCGAACTCTACGGTCGTATCACTGACACCCTGTGGAGCAAGAACAGCGAATCGGACACGGGCGCGGATGCCTTGCAAGGCGCTCTCGGCGTGCGGGTCAAGCCCTTCAGTTCGGTCAACATCATGGCGGCCCTTGAACGGACCTTCCCGCTGGGCTCTTCCAATGTCGACGGCGACTGGCTGGTGCGACTGGGCTACGGTTCGAGCATCGGCACCGATCTGCGGGTCGATGTGCCGAGCTGGTGGACCTCGCAGCTGTACGCCGAGGTCGGCCACTACATCAACGACTCGCGAGACTACTTCAACAGCGAATGGCAAGTGGGCCGCAGCTATGCCATCGGCGGAACCGGCTCGCGCTGGGTGACCTTCCCCCATGTCGTCGCGGCGATCGACTACGATTCCAAGATGAAGAGCGAAGCCGGCGGCGGCTTTTCTTCCGGCGACGCCGGGGGATCGGGATAGGAAACAACGTACGTTACTGGTTCCGGGAAGACGCCTACAACGCGCCACGCTCCTATGTGGACCTGTCCCTGCAATACCGGGCCAGGGTGTTTGGCGAGGATCGCGCCAAAGGCGTGTTCGCGCGCCTGACCTACTCCTATTGAGGACGCTGTTGGGATATTCGGTTCGTCGGTACGAAAAGCGGCTCGCCTTGCCGAGCCGCGACTACACTGCATCCAGAAGGGACTTGTTTGAATAGCTTCGCAAAGTTCGTCAATCGCAAGACCGTCGCGGCGCTGTTACTGGCCGCGCTCCTCGGCGCAGGTACAGGGACGTACTACATAATGACCACCACGACACCGAACATCGTCGGCATCGTCTGGCAGCCGGACAACCAGACCGTCGGCATCAGCGGCAATTGGGAAAAACTGGGGGTGCACGAGTTGCTCGTGCAATGGACGGTGGTGGACGACCAGGCCTTCGTGCCCGGCACCGGCCTGCCCAGCGTACCGGTACTGCCGGACTGGGCGCGCATCGCCAGGACGCCCTGGGCCCAGGATGTCATCCTCGGGCTGGCCGGCTATTTCAGCGAGAACCGCTCACGAGAAAACATCGAGCAACTGGCCGCGCTGTCGGAGCGCATTGCCGGGTTGCCAACGCCATTGCATGTCACCGGTTGGTACTTTCCGGCTGAGGTCGACCCCAGCTGGTCGGGCGCCACGGAGCTGCCGGCGTTGCTGGCCAAGCTGCCGCGCCCGCTGTGGATCAGCGTCTACGACGGCGCCAACATCGGCCCCGCCGCTACCGCAGACTGGCTCAAGCAATGGTTGCCGAACGACATCGGTGTGTTCTTCCAGGATGGCGTTGGCGTCTATGCCCGCACCGCCCCGGTTGCCCGAAGCTACGCCGATGCCCTGCGTGACCGGCTTGGCAAGGATCGCGTGCGGATCATCGTCGAAGCCTTTCGCCCCAAATACGGCGGTGGTTTCCGCTCCGCCACGGTCGACGAGCTCAAGCCACAATTGGCGGCCTATGCAGGCTATCCGCTCTACCTGTTCGACGGGCCGCACTACATGACACCAACCTTGGTGGACCAGTTGAAACAAGCCCTGGCCCTGCCTTGATCAGGACTTAAAGCCATCCGCTTGCCCCCGCTAACTGAGTTTGTATCGGTCTGTATCTGAAATGCGGACCGATACAAAACAATGCATCTCGCCCTCTCCTGGCACACATCGTCGATACATCCGCGCGTTTAACTGTGATCACCGGACAGCAACACATTCGCTGCCACGGCCCCACTCAATCAAGCGCAAGGAGAATCACCATGTTCAATTTCTCGAAAGTATCGTCCCTGGCTATCGCCCTGACATTGGTTGGCGGTGTCGGCCTGGCCAATGTCGCCTCGGCCACCGCAGCCAGTGCATCGATTCACAACCAGGCGCAACAGCTGGCTGAAGGCGGCTCCGATCGCTTGCTCGAGAACCGTGTGGCTGAAGGTGGCGCTGATCGGCTGCAGGAGTTGCGTGAACGCAGCGCGGTGTGAAGCGCTTTTGTGGCAATGGCGCTTACTCTCGCTCGATTCTGTAGGAGCTGGCGAAGCCTGCGATCTTTTGATCTTGAGCTTTCGACTCAATGAGCAATGGAAAGATCGCATCCTCGCTGCGAGTGCCTGACAGGGCGGCTCAGGGCTTGATGTTCTTCAGCTCATTGAGCAACGCGAGCAGTTGCTGCATCTTTTCCTCGCCGAACTGTTCTTCGATCCGTCGATAGTTGCTTTCCATGCCCTCGCTCATGGACACGAAGCACTGCTGGCCGCGCTCGGTCAGCCCGACAAAGACCCGTCGCTGATCCTGGCTGGACTTCTGCCGCCGCACCAAGCCGTCACGCTCCAGGCGACTGAGCACACCGGTCATGCTCGGCTTGAGGATGCACGCCTGGTGAGCGAGCTGATGGCTTTCCAGCTCCCCTTGCTGATGCAGGATACGGATCACCCGCCATTGCTGTTCCGTGAGGTCATGCTGGTTCAGCGCCGGTCGAAAAAAAGCCATCGCCGCTTCGCGGGCTTGCAACAGCGTCAGGGTCAATGAGGGTCTGGGGTTGGCCATGTTCGAACTGTGTGGATGGGCGAGTCGGCAGCTTAGTTGGGCCGCCAGGCTGCTGCAAGAAGCATGGCCGCGCTATGTCACTGTGGAAGGGGATTGTGTGGGAGCAAAGCTTGCTCGCGAATACTGGCGATGCGGTCTTTCAGAAATTGAGGCGCCTCCATCGCGAGCAAGCTTTGCTCCCACAGAAATCCCTCTCGCCACTATTCAGCGCAACCCCGATTGCCGCTGGCGATACTCCCCCGGCGTGAGCTGGGCGTAACGCTGGAAAAACCGACTGAAATACGCCGGGTCCTTGAACCCGAGCTGGTAGCAGATTTCATTGGCCGAGCTGCCGGTGAACAACAACAGGCGCTTGGCCTCCTGCATCAGCCGCTCCATGATCAGGCGTTTGGAAGGCAGGTCGGCGATGCGTCGGCACACATCATTGAGGCGCGCCTCGGTCACGCCGATGCCTTCGGCGTAGCGCGACAACGGCCAATGCTGCAGGTAGTGGGCCTCGATCAACTCGTTGAAGCGGTGAAAGATCTTCAGGTCTTCATGCCGGGCCGGCCTGGCCTCCAGGGAGTTGGAACACAACCGTAGCAGGCTGATCATGATCAGCCGCGTCAAAGCGTCCAGTGCTGCGCTGCGCCCCGGGCGCCCGGCCGTCACCTCCTCGCTCAACTCCTCGAACAGGTACTCCAGGCGCCGCACCTCCCCCGCCTGCCCGGGCCCCAGTTGCGCCAGCGCTACGCAGGCTGCCGGCATCTGCACGCCCGCCGGCGCCAGGCTCGGGTCGGCGTCGATCAACTGCCACACCAATTGCTGGCGCACCGTCAGCACATGCCCGTCACTGTCGGCCTCGGTCACGAAGGAATGGGGAATGGTCGGCGGTGTGAGGAAGAACATCGGGCCGGATTCGACGTACTGCTGGTCATCGAGATACACGCGCACGGTGCCGCTCTTGACGTAATGCACCTGGAAGAACCGGTCGTGGCGATGAACCGGCATGTTGCGACCGAAAAAATCCGCCAGGTTGGCGAGTCGGTCGTAATGCACTTCCGCGTCGCTATAGCGCTGGTCGTACACCTGACCAATGTTGATGTTGGGGATCGGCTGACGGTCAGTCATCACGCAGTACTCGTTTTCTTATTCTGGTCCAGGCACCTGCCGCAGCCATCCTGCACCGAATCCGGCAAGGCAACCAGTGCCCGTTCATTCTGTCACGCTTGACGATAGTTAACATCTTAATTATAACTGTTAACACATTAACAATAACCGCAGAGCCCTCACCCCTCTGCATCGCCAGGAGACAAGCATGAGCCGTGCCCTGCATGACGTCGCGACCGGCACCCTGTTCGGGGTCGCGCTGAACTACCAGGGGCTGCTGAAACAGCGCCTCGCCGAGTTCGAGCAACCGCCCTACCAGAAACCGCCGCTCAAGCCCGTGCTGTTCATCAAGACCCCTAACACCCGCAACTGGCACGGTGCCGAGGTGTTTCACCCCGGTCGCGGCGAAACACTGCAACCAGGGCCGGCGCTGGGCGTGGTCATGGGCAAGTCGGCCAGTCGCGTCAGCGCCGCCGAAGCCCTGGACTACGTGGCCGGCTACACCATCGTCAATGAATTCAGCCTCCCGGAAGACAGCTATTACCGCCCCGCCGTCAAGGCCAAGTGCCGGGACGGCTTCTGCGCCATCGGCCCAGAACTGGTGCCTACCACTCAGGTGGCCGACCCTCACAGCCTGGCGATCACGCTGTACGTCAACGGCGAGGTTCGCCAGCAGAACAGCACGGCCAACCTCGTTCGCAACATTCCCCAACTGATTGCCGAGATCAGCGAATTCATGACCCTGCATGCCGGCGACGTGCTGATCACGGGTACGCCTGAAGGCCGGGTCGACGTACTGCCCGGTGACCGTGTCGAAGTGGACATCGCCGGCCTGGGCCGTCTGGTCAATACCATCGTGGCCGAGGAAACAGGAGCAGGTTCATGAAACACGCACGCATTCGTTTTGAAGGCCAGGATCAAGCCGTCACCGTTGAAGCTCACAACGCTGTACGCCTGGCCGACGGTCGCCTGGTGGCCGAGGACCAGGTCCAGTGGCTGCCACCGGCCACCGGCAGCATGTTCGCCCTGGGCCTGAACTATGCCGATCACGCCGCCGAGTTGGCGTTCAAGCCGCCGACCGAACCCCTGGCATTCATCAAGTCCCCCGGCACCTACACCGGCCACAACCAGGTGAGCTGGCGTCCCGACAACGTCGCCTACATGCACTACGAGTGCGAGCTCGTGGCGGTCATCGGCAAAGCGGCGCGCAACGTCAAGCGCCAGGATGCGTTGCAATACCTGGCCGGCTACACCGTGTGCAACGACTACGCGATCCGCGATTACCTGGAAAACTACTACCGCCCCAACCTGCGAGTGAAGAACCGCGATGCCACCACCCCCGTCGGCCCATGGATCGTCGATGTGGCTGATGTACCGGACCCGAGCAACCTGACGCTGCGCACCTGGATCAATGGCGAACTGCGCCAGGAAGGCAGCACCAAGGACATGATTTTCGATATCCCGTACCTGATCGAATACCTGTCCAGCTTCATGACCTTGCAACCCGGCGACATGATTGCCACCGGCACGCCGGAAGGCCTGGCGGACGTTGTGCCCGGTGATGAAGTGGTGGTGGAAGTGGAAGGCGTCGGCCGTCTGGTCAATCGAATTGTCAGCGAAGCCGAGTTCTTCGCATCCCGTAAAGAGGCTTGAGCAGCATGATCAAACACTGGATCAACGGCCGTGAGGTCGAAAGCAAAGACGTGTTCGTCAACTACAACCCGGCCACCGGCGAGGCCATCGGTGAAGTCGCCAGCGGCGGTGCCGAGGAAGTCGCCCAGGCTGTGGCCGCCGCCAAGGAGGCCTTCCCGAAGTGGGCCAATACCCCCGCCAAGGAACGCGCCCGGCTGATGCGCAAGCTCGGTGAACTGATCGAGCAGAACGTGCCGAAACTGGCCGAACTGGAAACCCTCGACACGGGCTTGCCGATCCACCAGACCAAGAATGTGCTGATTCCGCGTGCATCCCACAACTTCGATTTCTTTGCCGAAGTCTGCACGCGCATGGACGGTCATACGTATCCGGTCGACGACCAGATGCTCAACTACACCCTGTACCAACCGGTGGGTGTCTGCGCGCTGGTATCGCCCTGGAACGTACCGTTCATGACCGCGACCTGGAAGACCGCGCCGTGCCTGGCGCTGGGCAACACGGCCGTGCTGAAGATGTCCGAGCTGTCGCCGCTGACCGCCAACGAGCTGGGTCGCCTGGCGGTCGAGGCTGGCCTGCCCAATGGCGTGCTGAACGTGATCCAGGGTTACGGCGCAACCGCCGGCGATGCGCTGGTGCGCCATCCGGATGTGCGGGCGATCTCCTTCACCGGCGGCACCGCCACCGGCAAGAAAATCATGCAGACCGCCGGGTTGAAGAAGTATTCGATGGAACTGGGCGGCAAGTCGCCGGTGCTGATTTTCGAAGACGCCGACCTGGAACGGGCCCTCGACGCCGCGCTGTTCACGATTTTTTCCCTCAATGGCGAACGCTGCACCGCCGGCAGCCGGATCTTCATCCAGGAAAGTGTCTATCCGCAGTTCGTGGCCGAGTTCGCCGCCCGCGCCAAGCGCCTGATCGTCGGTGATCCGCAGGACCCGAAGACCCAGGTCGGCTCGATGATCACCCAGGCCCACTACGACAAGGTCACCGGCTACATCAAGATCGGCCTCGAAGAAGGCGCCACCCTCCTGGCCGGCGGCCTGGAGCGCCCGACCAATTTGCCTGCCCACTTGAGCCGCGGCCAGTTCATCCAGCCGACGGTGTTCGCCGATGTGAACAACAACATGCGCATCGCCCAGGAAGAAATCTTCGGCCCGGTGGTGTGCCTGATCCCGTTCAAGGACGAGGCCCAAGCCCTGCAATTGGCCAACGACACCGAATACGGCCTGGCCTCGTATATCTGGACCCAGGACATCGGCAAGGCCCATCGCCTGGCCCATGGCATCGAGGCCGGCATGGTGTTCATCAACAGCCAGAACGTGCGCGACCTGCGCCAGCCTTTCGGCGGCGTGAAGGGTTCCGGAACCGGCCGCGAAGGCGGACAGTACAGTTTTGAAGTGTTTGCCGAGATCAAGAACGTTTGCATCTCCATGGGCAGTCATCACATACCGCGCTGGGGTGTATGACCCCAGGTAAGTGATGAACCCTGTGGCGAGGGGATTTATCCCTGTTCCTGTGGGAGCAAGCTTTGCTCCCACAACCAAGATTCAACAAGAACAATTTTTCAGGAGAATCATCATGGGCGAAGTCGTCCTGGCTGCGAAAATCTGCCACGTTCCCTCGATGTACCTGTCGGAGCTGCCCGGCAAGCACCATGGTTGCCGCGCCGCCGCGATTGCCGGCCACAAGGAAATCGGTCGCCGCGCCCGGGAACTGGGGGCCGATACCGCCGTGGTGTTCGATGTGCACTGGCTGGTCAACAGCGCCTATCACGTCAACAGCGGCGCGCACTTCAAGGGCATCTACACCAGCAACGAGCTGCCGCACTTCATCAAGAACATGGAGTACGAATACTCAGGCGCCCCGGAACTGGGCGAGCTGATTGCCGCCGAGGCCAATGCCGCCGACGTGCGCACCCTGGCCCACAACATCCCGAGTCTTGAGCTGGAATACGGCACCCTGGTGCCCATGCGCTACATGCACATGGACGTCCCTCAGGAACAGAAATTCAACGTCGTGTCGATTGCCGCCTGGTGCGCCTGGCACCGCCTGCAAGACAGCTTCACCTTCGGCGCCGCCGTGCGCCGGGCCATCGAAAAAAGCGACCGCAAGGTGCTGGTGCTCGCGTCCGGCTCGCTGTCGCACCGTTTCTCCGACGATCGCAACGCTGAAGCCAACATCCACAACTGGACGCGGGAGTTCGACAAGCAGGTCGACCTGCACGTCGTCGAAATGTGGCGCCAAGGCCGCTGGAAAGAGTTCTGCGCCATGCTCCCGGACTACGCCGAACACTGCTTCGGCGAAGGCAAGATGCATGACACGGCGATGCTGCTGGGGTTGCTCGGCGGGCCGGACTACGACAAGCCTGCCGAAATCATCACCGAGCCTTTCGGCAGCTCCGGCACCGGCCAGATCAACGCTGTCTTCCCTGTTTGACACTGCGGCCGTACGGCATCCCCGTGCGGCCTGAAGGAGCCGTCATGCCGCATTTCATCGCTGAATACACCGACAACATCGAACAACAAGCCGACCTGCCCGGCCTGTTTGAAAAGGTCCACGCCTTGCTGGGCGACAGCGGCGTGTTCCCCCTGGGCGGCATCCGCAGCCGCGGCCTGCGCCTGGACACCTGGCGCATGGCCGACGGCAAGCACGACTACGCCTTCGTGCACATGACCTTGAAAGTCGGCCACGGCCGTGACCTGGCCACCCGCCAGAAAGTCGCGGAAAAACTCTTCGAGGTGATCACCGCGCACTTCGCCGAGCTCCAGGCCCAACGCCTGCTGGCCCTGTCATTCGAGATGATCGAGCTGCACGAACAGCTCAACTTCAAGGCCAACAACGTCCACGCCTTCCTCAAGGGCCAGGCCACCTGAATCCATCTGCCTGGCGTTCCCCATCGGCCCCTCTGACAAAAAGTACAAGATCATGAGCACAGCCAATACCGCCGACACTGCCGGCACCGTCGCGCACGACCGCACCCATGCCACCATCACCTGGCGGCTGATGCCGCTGCTGCTGGTCTGTTACCTCTTTGCCCACCTGGATCGCATCAATATCGGCTTCGCGAAGATGCAGATGAGCGCCGACCTGCAGTTCAGCGACACGGTCTACGGCTTCGGCGCAGGGCTGTTCTTCATCGCCTACGCGCTGTTTGGGGTGCCCAGCAACATGGCCCTGGACCGGGTCGGTCCGCGGCGCTGGATCGCCACGCTGATGGTGGTTTGGGGCGCCTTGTCCACCGGCATGTTCCTTATCGACAGCGCCGCCGGTTTCTACGTGTTGCGCTTTCTGCTGGGCGTGGCCGAGGCCGGTTTCTTTCCTGGCATCCTGGTCTTTCTCAACCGCTGGTATCCAGCCCGGCGTCGGGCCCAGGTAACCGCGTTGTTTGCCATCGCCGTACCGATGGCCGGGGTGATTGGCGGGCCTTTGTCCGGCGGTATTCTCGAGCACTTCCATGATGTTGGCAGTTTGCGCGGCTGGCAGTGGATGTTCGTCATCGAAGGGCTGCCGGTGATCCTGCTCGGCCTTGTTGTGCTCAAGTGCCTGCCGGACAATTTCGAGACGGTCAGTTGGCTCACGCCGCACGCCAAGCAGCAGTTGCGCGAACAACTGAGCCTTGAAGAACAGCGCAAATCCATCACCTCGTTTTCGGCGATCCTCAACAATCCGCAGGTCTGGTTGTTGGTGGCGGTGTACTTCGCCGTGATGCTGGCGGTGAACACCCTGGCCTTCTGGATGCCCACCCTGATCCATGGCGCCGGCATCGGCAGCGACGGCAAGGTCGGGCTGCTCAGCGCGGTGCCCTACCTGGCCGGCTGTTTCTTCATGATCGGCTGCGGGCGCTCCTCCGACCGCCATCGCGAACGCCGCTGGCACCTGTGCGTGCCGCTGTTGATGGCCGCGCTGGGCATTGCGGTCACCGGGCTCTCACCCGGCAATCCGATCCTGGTGCTCAGCGGCCTGATTGTCGCCGGCATGGGCGCCAGTGCGGCGTTGCCGATGTTCTGGCAGCTACCGTCAGCCTTCCTGTCCAACGGCACCCAGGCCGCCGGCATCGCGCTGATCAGCTCCTTCGGCAGCATCGCCTCATTCTTCGCGCCCTACCTGATCGGCTGGATGCGCGACACCACCCAGAGCGCCAGCCTCGCCTTGTATGTGCTGGCCCTGCTCATCGCCCTTGGCGGCTTGCTGGTGCTGCGCACCCGGGCCGCCATCGTCAACCCTCAATAAGAGACCCTTGCCATGCTTGACCAGAACCTCATCCAACAAGCCGCCGCCCGCCTCGACCATGCCGAACGCTCCCGCGAGCAGGTGCGGCAGTTTTCCCTCGATCACCCGGACATCACGATCGAGGATGCCTACGCCATCCAGCGAGCCTGGGTTGCGCAGAAAATCAAGGACGGCCGCAAGCTGGTCGGCCACAAGATCGGCCTGACCTCCCGGGCCATGCAGGTGTCGTCGAACATCACTGAGCCGGACTACGGCGCGCTGCTGGACGACATGTTCTTTGACGAAGGCACCGACATCCCGTTCGAGCGTTTCATCGTGCCGCGGGTGGAAGTGGAGCTGGCGTTCATTCTCGGCAAGCCGTTGAAGGGCCCGAACGTGACGGTGTTCGACGTGCTCGACGCCACCGAATGGGTGATCCCGGCGCTGGAAATCATCGATGCGCGCATCCAGCAGATCGACCCGCAGACCAAGGCGACCCGCAAAGTGTTCGACACCATCTCCGACAACGCCGCCAATGCCGGCGTGGTCATGGGCGGTCGCGCCGTACGCCCGACCGAGATCGACCTGCGCAAGGTGCCGGCGGTGCTCTACCGCAACGGCGTGATCGAAGAGTCCGGCGTCTCGGCGGCGGTGCTCAATCACCCGGCCAAAGGCGTGGCCTGGCTGGCGAACAAACTGGCGGCCTATGACGTCACACTGCAACCGGGACAGATCATCCTCGGTGGTTCCTTCACCCGCCCCGTGGCAGCCAACCCCGGCGACACCTTCCATGTCGACTACGACATGCTCGGTTCCATCGCCTGCCGTTTCGTCTGATCGGAGACCGTTTCATGGACATGCCCATCAATACCTTCAAGCAACGCCTGCGCAGCGGCGAGGCGCAGATCGGCCTGTGGCTGGGGTTGGCCGATGCCTACTGTGCGGAACTGGCGGCCAACGCCGGCTTCGACTGGCTGCTGATCGACGGTGAACACGCGCCCAACGACTTGCGCACCTTGCTCGGCCAGCTCCAGGCCGTGGCCCCCTACCCCAGCCAGCCGGTGATACGCCCGGTGATCGGTGACACGGCGCTGATCAAGCAAGTGCTCGATATTGGCGTGCAGACCCTGCTGGTGCCGATGGTGGAAAGCGCCGACCAGGCGCGCGAACTGGTGCGCGCCATCCACTACCCGCCCCATGGCGTACGCGGCGTCGGCAGCGCACTGGCCCGGGCGTCACGCTGGAACAGCATCCCCGGTTACCTCGACAAGGCCGATGAACAGATGTGCCTGTTGGTCCAGATCGAGAGCCGCGAAGGCCTGGCCAACCTGGATGCCATTGCGGCAGTGGAAGGTGTGGATGGGGTCTTTATCGGCCCGGCGGACCTGAGCGCGTCCATGGGTTTTCGCGGCAACCCCGGTCACCCGGAGGTGCAAGCGGCCATCGAAGACGCCATCGCCCGCATCCGCCAGGCCGGCAAGGCAGCCGGGATTCTCAGCGCCGATGAAAAACTGGCCCGGCGCTATATCGAACTCGGCGCGGCGTTTGTCGCGGTGGGCGTGGATACGACGGTGTTGATGCGGGGCTTGCAGACGCTGGCGGCGACGTTCAAAGACACGCCAAAACCTGCGGCTGGCGGCGTGTACTGATCGGTATCAAATACCTTGTGGCAAGGGGATCTGTGGGAGCAAAGCTTGCTCGCGAAACAGGCACCTCGGTCTCTGAAAGACCGCAGCGTCTTCATCGCGGGCAAGCCTTGCTCCCACAGAAAACAACCAGCCCGGGGTCTCAGCGCCTGATCGCCTTCAGGTCATTGAGCAAGCCCAGCAACGTCTGCAATTTTTCCTCCCCCAACTTGTCCTGCAGACGCTGGTAATTCTCTTCCATGCTCTGGCTCATCGAATCAAAACTCGCCTGCCCTTGCGGCGCCAGGCGCACCAGCACTCGTCGCTGATCCTGTTCGGCCTTGCGCCGCACCACCATGCCCGCCGCTTCCATGCGCACCAACACGCCGGTCATGCTGGGCTTGAGGATGCAGGCCAGTTCGGCCAGGCGATTGATCTCCAGCTCATCGTGCTGGCTGAGAATACGGATGACTCGCCATTGCTGCTCGGTCAAGCCATGTTGATTGAGGGAAGGCCGGAAAAACCCCATGGCCGATTCACGGGCCTGGAGCAGGGTCAGGGTCAAGGATTGGCGCAACTTGGGCATGAGTATGTTCGCGAGAAAGATTTAGTTAATGAGTTAACTAAATCTTAACAGCTTCCAACCCATGCCGGACTATCCGTTCACAGAATCTGTAGCTGGGCCACACACATAACCCTGTGGGAGCGAGCTTGCTCGCGATAGGGCCCATCCAGTCGACATCAATATCGGCGGGTCCACCGCCATCGCGAGCAAGCTCGCTCCCACAGGGCGCTCAAGCGCCCTTGATCACGCCCTTGAGCACCTGCTTGAAGTGCTCGACCTGTTCCTCGCTGAACTGGTCGAACACCTTGTCCTGCTGCTCCTTGGCAATCGTCCAGAGCCCTTCGGTCTCATCGATACCCTTGGCAGTCAGGCGTACCCGCTCGCCTTCATCGCTCACCAGGCCCTTGCGCTTGAGGTTGGCCACGGCTTCTTCGATCTCGCGCGCCGGCATCGCCACTTCCCGCTGCAGGTCGCACAGGTTCAGCCCGGCGTCGTTCTCCAGCACCATCAACATCCGCGCCTCACTGGTGCGCAAGCCGGTGGACAACTGACGCGGCTGATAGCTGGCCTGATAGGCCCGCAGTGCCTGGGTCATCAGGTAATACAGGTTGTGGCTCAAGCGCCCCTGGAAGTGACTGCTCGGGGACTGACCCTCTTCCCGTTTGGTCATGCGAGTGTGGGGCAGCACCATCGAGTAGGCGCCCTGGTGATAGAGCAATGGAGAGCGGCCGAAATCATCAAACGCCACGACCTTGCCGATCATGATCCAGTGATCGCCGCCATCGACCTGCTGGAATTTTTCACAGTGAAAACGCGCCGAGCAATCGACAAACACCGGGGCGCCGCCTTCGCCGGCCTCGAATTCGATTTCAGCGAAGCGGTCCTCCTTGGGTCGTGCGAAGTTGTTCGACAGATCGATCTGGTCGGCGGCCAGCACATTCACCGCAAAGTGGCTGGCGGCTTCGAACACGCCATGGCTGCTCGAACGCTTGTCGATGCTCCACAGGATCAATGGCGGGTCCAGGGACACCGAGTTGAAACTGTTGGCCGTCACACCGACCTTGCGGCCATCTTCAGTGGCAGCGGTGACCACGGTCACGCCGGTGGCGAAGTTACCCAGGGCCCGGCGGAACGCACGGGTATCGAAAGCGGTATCACAAAGACTGGACATGCAAGACTCCCGGCCGCCTCGAGCGGCGGCCTCGATTATTGTTCTAGGTTTCAGCGAACAGGCGGTCAAACCATGGAAGGATCAGGCTCAAGGCCCATCAGCTCACGACCGAGAATCTGCGCGCAGACGTCATAGTCGGTATAGGCATGGGCGCCGGTCAGGTGGGCGTCGCGGAACAGCCGTTGCAACTCATTGCTTTCGAACCAGGCGCCACCGCCGGCCGCCTCCATCAAGCGATCGACGGCCTGGATGCACATCTTGGTGGCGTAGCCCTGGTTGGTCCGCCAGAACGCCAGGGTTTCCCGGCTGGGGTATTCGTGGCGCTCGCCGTATTCGGCGTGTTCCTGCCAGGTTTTCTCCAGAAAGGCACGGGCCGCGGCCACCTGATGGGTCGACTCGGCCAGGCGCATCAACGCCGGGGTAGCGGCACCGACTGCCGCACCGGTGTAGGCCCGCACGCGGTTGCGGGTTTTCTCGCGAAAGACCTCCAGCATGCGTTCAGCCACGCCCAGGCTGACCGTGGAGAAACCACTGGCGAAGTAGGGTCGGTATGGCGAGTAGAAAATCTTGCTGTCGGGGTACAGGCCGAATCCGCCGGACCTGCCCTCCATCATGTCCCTGGCTTTCTGGATCCGGTGTTCCGGCACGAAAGCGTTGTCAATGATCAACGTCTTGCTGCCACTGCCGCGCATGCCCACCGCGAACCAGTCATCGCGAATCTCATAGTCGCTGCGTGGCAGCACCGCAAAGCAATAGTCCTGGGCGCCTTCGGCGTTTTTACGGCGAAACCCCACGATCGCCCATTCGGCATGATCGCAGCCGCTGCTCCAGCCCATTTCACCGCTGAACATCACACCGCCCTCGACTTCCTCGGTGCGGCCAAACGGCGCGATGCTGCTGCTGGCGGTGGCATCGGGATCATCGCCCCAGATTTCCTGCTGGGCCTTGGCCGGGAACATTGCCAACTGATGGCTGTGGGTGCACAACAGGCTCATGGCCCAGGCCGTGCTGGCACAGGCACCGGCCAGCAGCGCGATGCAATCGGCGAACTGCGGCAGGGAAATCTCCATGCCACCGTACGGTTTCGGTTGGAAGGCCCGGTGCATGCCGATGCTTTTGAGCAAGGCTATATTCTCGGCAGGCACGCTACGGTCTTTCTCCGCCTGGAAGGCATTGGCGGCAATGACCGGCAGGATCGGCTTGAGGTCTTCGAGCAGCGGGTTTGGCTTTTTCATGGACAGGCTCTTTTATTATTGGCATCTGCCAATCCCGCCTTTGCCCGGCAACCTGAGGTTGCACAGACAGCGGGATCAGTGATTAAGGCCGGTCCAGTATGGGCAATCACAGGCAGGTGAAAAATGCACCTTCCAGATCCAAGATTGTACTTTTCATGGGCAGGTTTCGGCTCCATGGCGCGCTCGGTCAAATACCCCGGCACGGATGATCAAGACAGGCGCCCCCATCCGGGCTCTTAATAGGGCCGTCCCCTGCAATGCCTTGCGTAGGCGTTGCAACGGAGTTTCCTTTCACTTTGTCAGGCTGCGTCATGATCAATATCGAAACGCCCACCTATTACACGGCCACCAAGAAATACAACCTCAGCTTCCCCACGCTGGAACAGGACGTGGAAGCCGATGTTGTGGTCATTGGCGGCGGTTTCTCCGGCATCAATACCGCGCTGGAGCTCGCCGAAAAAGGCATCACCAACATCGTGGTGCTCGAGGCGCGTTACCTGGGGTTCGGCGGCACTGGGCGCAATGGCGGGCAGATCATGGCCGGCATCGGTCATGACCTGGAAAAGATCAAGAAGGACGTGGGTGAAGACGGCCTGCGCCAGATCTTCGAGATCAGCGACCTGGGCGCCGACATCATCAAGGACCGTATCGCCAAGTACGCAATCGATGCCGACTTCTGCCACGGCTACGGCTACATGGGCTTCAACGCGCGCCAGGAGAAAACCCTGCGGGCCTGGGAAAAAGACTTCAAGTCAGTCAACAGCAAACATGAGATCCGCTTTCTCGGCGGCTCCGACGTGCAGCAGATCATCGGTTCCAAGGCCTACGGCAGCGCCTTGCTGCACATGGGCGGCGGGCATGTGCACTCACTGAACCTGTTACTGGGTGAGGCCAAGGCCCTCGTCAGCCACGGCGTGCGGATTTTCGAGAACAGCCCGGCCCTGGAAGTCAGCTATGGCGAACGCATCACCGTGCGTACCGGACGCGGTTCGGTCAGAGCCAGCAAGCTGCTCTGGGCCTGTGACAGTTTCCTCAACAAGCTGGAGCCGGAACTGCACCGCTCGACCATCAACACCTACGCCTTCCAGATGATGACCGAGCCGTTGTCGGACGAACTGATCCAGCGCATCAGCCCGATTCGCGGTGCCTACAGTGACATTCGCCCGGTGATCGACTACTACCGCGTCACCAACGAAAACCGCCTGCTGTTCGGCGCCGCGACGCCGTTGGTGGAGCACATCCCCCAGGATCTGAAGGCCTGGAACCGGCGCCTGATGCTGAAGATCTTCCCGTACCTCAAGGACGTGAAGATCGACCTGGCCTGGGGTGGCCCGATGGCGTGCAGCCCGAACCTGTTCCCGCAGATCGGCACCCTGCCCGGCCGCAGCAATGCGTTTTTCGTCCAGGGTTACTCAGGCTTTGGCGTCACGCCGAGCCACATCATCTGCAAGGTGCTGGCCGAAGGCATGAGCGAAGGCTCGGCGCGCTACGACCTGGTCAGCTCGATCCATCGCCCGACCATCATCGGCAAAGACGCCATTCGCCCATTGCTGCTGACCGCCGGCAAGTCCTGGCATCAGCTGTCGGGCTACTGGAATGGCCGTCGCTGACGATCACGATGCCAATCAGTTAAGCAAAACCCTGTGGGAGCGAGGTTTAACTGACTGGCACTGGACACACCCCACCTTTGTTTTTTTCACTCATCAGGAGTCACTGCCATGCCCCTTATCACCCTCGAAAAAGACATCCAGCTGTCCGACCTGGACGCCTGGGGGACCGTCGCCGATCTTGGTTCGCAGATTCTCGAAGGCGAAGTCAAAGCCTTCGGCAAGATGACCTTCGGCGCCCCCACCGACCCCATCAGCAGCGCCTACTTCGGTACCACCCAAGGCAAGTTCCGGATGGTCTACCCCTTCGCCGAACAAGCCACCGTGGTCACCGGTGAAGTAGTGCTCACCGACGAGGCCACCGGCCAGAGCACCCGCTACAAGGCCGGCGACGGCTGGTTCGTGACCAAGGGCACGCCAGTGCTGTGGGAAGTGGTCAGCGAGAGTTTCGTCAAACACTACTTCGCGGTAGCCTGATCGGACTTGGCTGCCGGCCCCACCGGCAGCCCTCTCGGCGAAGGTGCGACCATGAACGTCATCCCCACCCAGGACATCGCCGGCCAGTGCCTGCACGCCTTTACCCAGCTGGTTCCCGTCAGCCGGGCGGCGTTCTACTGCGTTGATCGGCAACTGCAGGTCCATGACTTCAGCCTGCATAAGATGAGCGGCGAGATGCACCGCGACTACCTGGACAACTACCGTCAGTTCGACCCGCTGCACCCGCGACACTGCATGTCCAGCGAGTTGGCCGTGGTGCCGTTGGGCTTGGCGATGGCCCGCCAACCGCGACGTGACAACCATCGTTATCACGACTTCCTGCAGCGCTACGGCGTGGTCGACGTGGTGGAAGTCTTCGCCCATCGGGACGGTCAGCCCCAAGCCGCGATATCGTTGCTGCGCACTGCCGAGCAAGGTGTCTTCACCAGCCAGCAGTTGAGTCAACTCAGCGCGTTGCAGGCCTTGCTGCAACTGGCCGTGGCCCATTTACCAGCCCATGGGGACCCGCTGGGCGACTTGACGCCCAAGGAGCGCCAGATTGCCTGGCTACTGCGCCAAGGCGTCAGCAACAAGCAATTGGCCCGGGAGCTGGAAGTGGGCTTGCCGACCATCAAGACTCACCTGATCCACCTGTTTCGCAAGGTTGGCGTGAGCAGCCGTACCGAGTTGGTCAGCGCACTGTTCCTCTGATCAACCATTTGGTTGATAGGCCGCCGTTGCCTGGCACCGCATGATCCGAGTGGCTAATTCAACCACCGGAGCCTTGCAATGAGCACATCTTCAGACTGGATCACCGTCGGCGCCCTGGCCGATGGCTTTGCCCCCGAAGCCTTCATCCTGCCAAACCTGGCCGACCTGGACGGCAAGACCTTCACCCTGCATTTCGCCAATGGCTGGCAGATCGAGCATCGCTTCGAGCAGGACACCCTGACCTGGAACGCCGCCGATGGTCACTCCAGCGGCACGGCGACCTACCGGGCCACATCCGTACGCCCGGGCCTGTACCTGGTGGACTTCATCAAGCGCGAAGGCGAACTGACGTCGTCGATAAGCCTGGTGCTCGATACCGCCAGCGCGTCCTTCACCGCCGTGATCGGCCGCATGCCAAGCCAGCAAGAAACCGGCGAAGGCCTCTACAGCCGGGCGCTGGCCGGCAAGCCCCTGACCTCGGTACAAGCCCAGTTCATGCACGGCAGCCTCGATCGTCCCTGGCAGCCTGGCCTGTGCCCGCATGCACCGACCACCGAACTGGTGGGGCTGCGCAACCTGTATCGCTACAGCCCGAGCGAAGTCTACGAACACATTTACCTCAACGACCAGTTCTACTCGTGGCAGTGCCTCAAGGGCGTTGAACAAGGCCTGTGCGACACCGACCGCTGCGACACCTACAAGATCGCCGATCAGCTGTACCTGTTCGTCTGGCGAGAAAAGATCATCCCGACCCTCGGGCTGGTGCTGATCGACCTGCAACAGCACCGCAGCGACGGCAAGATCTTCGGCTACGCCGGGGCTTCGTTCGATGAGTTCTCCAATTTCCCGGTCAGTTCGTACTGCCAGGTGCTCAACCAGACGGAGTATCCCGATGCCTGAATTACGCACCGTCGTGATCACGGGTGCCGGCACCGGTATTGGCGCAGCCTGCGCCCGCCTGTATGCCGCCGAAGGCGCCAACCTGGTGCTGATCGGTCGACGCCGCGAGCCCCTGGAAGCACTCGCCGAGGACATCGGCGGCCTGGTGCTGGTGGGCGACGCGGCCTGTCCGAACACCTGGGACGGCTTCGTCGAGCAGATTCGCACGCGCTATGGCCGACTCGACGTGCTGCTGGCCTGTGCCGGCGGCTTGGGCATGGGCAGCGCCACCGAGACCCCGCCATCGGCCTGGGAAGCGGCCCTGCGCAGCAATCTCGACAGCGCCTTCTACAGCGCCCGGGCGTGCCTGCCCATGCTGCAGGAAAGTGCCGGCAACATTGTGCTGATCGCCTCCATTGCTTCCTTGGCGGCAGGCCCGCACGTGTGCGGCTACACCACCGCCAAACATGCGCTGCTGGGCCTCAACCGCTCCCTGGCAAGGGATTACGGGCCTCACGGCGTACGGGTCAACGCGATCTGCCCTGGCTGGGTCCGCACGCCCATGGCCGATGAAGAAATGCAGGCATTGTTGCAGTTCCATGGCGAAACGTTGCAGCAGGCGTATGACCGGGTCTGCGCCGACGTGCCGTTGCGCAGGGCTGCCAGCGCCGAGGAAATCGCTAACGTCTGCCGTTTCCTGGCCTCGCCCGAGGCGTCGATCATCACCGGGGCGACGCTGGTGGCCGATGGCGGCTCCAGCATTGTCGACGTACCGACACTGGCCTTCAGCCGGATGGAGGCCAGCGATGCCTGAGGATCTGGATTTCAGCGGCCAGACCGTGCTGGTCACGGGCGGCGCCCAGGGCATTGGCCGGGCCATCGTTGAAGCGTTTGCCCTGCGCGGGGCCCACGTGGTCATCGCCGACCTGGGCCTGGCGCGCGCCGAGGCGGTGGCCAAAGAATTGACCGCCGGAGGCTGTCAGGTGCAAGCGGTGGGGGTTGACCTGGCCGACGCAACGGCGGTCTTCGGGATCATGGTCGAGCTGGAACAGCGCTTGGGAAGGCTGGATATCCTGGTGCACAACGCCGGCTATTTTCCGCTGACACCGTTCGCCGAGATCACCCCGGCGATACTTGAACGAACGCTGGCGGTGAACCTGTCGGCGCTGTTCTGGCTGACCCAGGCGGCGTTGCCGATGTTCCGGCGCCAGGGCCATGGCTGCGTGCTGGTGACCTCCTCGGTCACCGGCCCGCGGGTGGCGTATCCGGGGCTCAGCCACTACGCGGCCTCCAAGGCCGGGGTCAATGGTTTCATTCGCAACGCCGCGCTGGAACTGGCGGCCGAAAATATCCGCGTCAATGGCGTCGAGCCGGGCATGATTGCAACACCGGCCATGGCGAATCTTGGCGACGAGGAGGTCAACCAGGACATCGCCCGCCGGGTACCGCTGGGTCGATTGGGCCAACCGAGCGACATCGCTGGCGCCATGCTGTTCCTGGCGTCGAGCCTGGCCAGTTATGTGACCGGGCAGACCTTGGTGGTCGATGGGGGTTCGACTTTGCCGGAGGTTTGAACCTGTGTGGGGGTGAGTCAGCTTGCGGTGAGGGTGGATGTACCACCGTCATCGCGAGCAAGCTCGCTCCCACAGTTTTTCCGAGTCGTTCAAGGCATCCGCGACCACCACAGATCCCCTGTGGGAGCGAGCTTGCTCGCGATAGCGGTCGTCCCGCCAGAGACGACCTTGTTCAAGCCACCCCCTGCCCCACCTGCAAACGGCTGGAACGAAACTCCTTGGGCGACAGCTCGAACTGCTTCTTGAATGAACGGCTGAAATGCGCCGAATCGGTAAAGCCCCATTTGTAGGCAATCGAGGTGATGGACTCGTCCCGCAGGAACGGATTGGTCAGGTCATCAGCGCTGCGCTTGAGCCGGGCCCGCTGGATGTAGCGGCAAACGCTGTCATCCTGCTCTTCGAACAACCGATACAGATGCCGCACCGAAATATTCAGCCGATTGGCCAGGCCCACCGGGCTAAGGCCAGGCTGGGTCAGTGATTCGTCGATGACTTTCTGCACGTAGCTGCGCAAGTGACTACCCTGCAACGCCACCCCTTCGTCACGGCCATCGCTACCCTGTTCCAGTGCCGAGCCCAACAGCGAAACGAAGGCACTCTGCAAGGCTTCACCCTCTCCCGTCGCGCCCTCGCCGTCCGGTGTGTCCCTGCATAGCTGGTCCATCAACACATGCAGCATCCGCCCACACGCCTTGCTGGACGACACCTTGCCGAAGGTCTTGGTTTCCCCGCCCAGTTGCCGCGACACATCCTGACGAGACAAGGACAGCACCGCGTGCTCGATCAGGCCGAACGGGGTGATTTCAAGCGCCCCAACGGAATCCATCAACAACAATTCACCGGGCGCCAACTGGATGCTCCGACCGTTCTGGGTAATGCGGCAGTAGCCACTGCGCTGGCTGACCAGAAGGCAATCCTGGTCATCATCGTGATCGGCGTTGGGCGAGTGACGTTTGATGTTACCGGCGTTGGTGCGCAGGTTCGCGAGGGCAAGGCCACCACGATGGAAGTTCGACACTTCACCGATAAACAGCGAACGATTGAAGGCCAGCTCGGTATCGAAATGACCGCAAGTCGCCCGCAGATCCCGGTTCCAGGTGTCCAGACCGTCCTGCCCAACCTGTTGCATGCTCATGGCATTCTCCGCAGTGGCTTATTGTTTTTGTACGGCAATAGTTAACATGTTATCTATATGCGCGCAACAAGTACCTTATCGCCAGAGCAGTAGCAGGAATGATGCCAGGGTGGAACAAAGGAATCAGAGCGTTGCCAACACCCGCTGCAGGCCGCTCAAGGTCGCCAGCAAGACGGTGCGCTGCTCCCGGATCAACGGGATATAGCGACGAAAGGCCGGCATGCGATTCACCACTTCGCTACCGCCCATGTGCTCCAGGCGCACGCACCACTGGCGTCCCTGCAGATCGATGCGCAGCCGTTTGAAATCCAGCGGCATGAGCGCCTGGTACAGCACAGGATCCTGCTCAACGGCCGCCTGCAACCGGGCCGCCAGGTCACTGTGCCCGTCCCGCTGCCGGCAACGAATGCCGCTACGCCGAACGGCCCCTCCGTGGTGCAGTTCCAGGCGCGCCGTGCCCTCTCGGGAGGCAGGCACGCGCAGGACGAACTCGGTCATCACCATGTGCATCAACAGCTGCGACTCGGTGCGTTCGACAATCTCCAACTGCAAGCTGCCGTCTTCGGTGGCTGCCGTCGCCGTAGCCGGGCCCGCCATCTCGAATCGCGCCAACGCCAGGTTGCGCCGCAGGTGTTCCAGGGTCACCCCAGGCCGATAACCGGCCGGGGCGCGCTGGGCGCTGAACAATTCAGACAGTTTTTGCAGCAGGGTCGATAAACTCGCCCGCAGGTTGCCCTGGCTCATGGGAGAACTCCTTGGCCAACACGTCTTCTACCGACGCTGGCTTGAATGGATTGACCTTCTGTACCACCAGGGTCCAGAACAAGGCATACGCCGCGGTGCAACCGAGCATCACCGCGAAGGGCACGTAGATGTCTGCCGGATTCATGCCGGGCGGTGTGATGAACCACATGCCCAGCACAATGCCGACACTGGACAGGATCTGGGGCAACGGGAACCACGGCGAGCGATAGGCCCGCGGCAGATCGGGGCGACGAATCCGCAGGCTGACCACCGACACGGTCACCAGCAGGTAGGCAAAACTCCAGGCGCACACCGCCGCCAGCACCAGGTGCATGATGTTGTCGGTATTGCCGCCCAGCCACAACGCATGCAGGCACGGAATCAGCATCGCCACCAGGATGCACAGCAACGGCGTCTTGAAGCGCGGATGCAGATAGGTGAAGACTTTCGGCAACGCACCGTCCACCGCCATGCCGTAGAGAATCCGCGGCACGCCGGCCATCAGGGTGTTGATGGTCGCCGCACCGGCAAACAGAAAGCCGATGCCCAGCCACATCGGGCCGATATCACCCATGACCTGTTCGGCGAAGCGTGGAATCGCCATGGGGGTGTCCAGCAGATGCACCCCGCTGGCGGCATCGAGCAGCACGTTTTCCACCTGGCGCTTCATCGCGGCACCGTAGATGAACATGCAGGTGGCGACGCTGAACAAGCCCAGCATCATGGCCCGGGGCATGGTCCGGGCGGACTGGCGCAGGTCCGGTGCCAGCGGCGTGACGAATTCGCAGCCGACAAACATGAACATGGCCATGCCCACCAGCGACAGCACCGTGACCATATCGGTGCCCACCACGGACGCGCCAAACCAGCCCTCCAGCTCCACCGCCGGTGCGGCGATCAGGCCCCGCACGCCGAACACCATCAGGGTGGTCCACATGCCAAACGTCAGGATGATTTCGGCCCGGCCAAAGGCACTGACACCGAACGCATTGAGTACACCAAACACCACTACGAACCCCACGCCCAGCAACCAGGAGCCGCCTGCCGATTCGGCCAGGGTGTTGAGGTGTTCGAAGTTCACCAGGGCCATGACCCCGGCCAGGATTGTCTCGGCGGTGCCGGCGAACACATGGACAATCAGATAGGCCGACAACGTCCCGGTAATGGCGAAGAAACGGCCCATGCCACAGTTGATGTAGTCATAGACCGAGCCGGTGGTCGGGAGAATTGACGCCGCCTCGGCAAACGTCGTCGCCTGGGCCAGCATCATTACCACGGCGATCAGCATCGCCACGGCAAAGGCGCTGCCGCCAATGCCAAAGCCCATGGTCGCGGTGAGAATCACCGGGCTTGCCATGATCAGGCCAATGGTGCTGGCCAACGCGGTGGGAAAGCCCACCGAACCCCGGTTCAAGTGCTCGGTGAGCCTGTCATTGATCGACATGGTGCAAGGTCCTCGAAAGCGTATTTTTAGTATGGATGCCACAGCCGTCCAGGAACCGGCGATCATGCCTTCCCCAACCAATCCCTGATCGAAACGGCGTTGCGTGCAGCATTACTCTGCGCCGCCCCGCCCCAGGCGTCTTGCCCATGTCTGCCGCCGGTTTTGTTGCTGCCTGCCAACACCGCCGCGCTGGCGGCCTGAGTCAACTCCATGGCAGGCAGGTGAAAGACTTCCCCGGGTACCACTCCCCTTAATGCGCGCTCTACTGTCCTATAACACTGGGGAATCCACCATGGAGCACACACGCCGTACACCTTTGCTGCGCAACGCCATCGGCCTGGGCATTGCCCTGCTGGTTGCCGATTCATCGGCCCAGGCCTATGAGCTTTACACCGACGAAGACACCACCGTCACCGGCAACTTCCTGGCGGTCTACGGGCTGTTCAACAGCCGCAAGAACTACGACGGCACCGCCGGCGGTTCGAGCTGGCGCGAAGGTTTCATCAAGTATGGCCTGAGTATCGACCAGACACTCGGCGGCCTGGGCAGTGTCTACGGGACGGCCAACCTGGTCAGCTCCGGCACTTGGGGCGATGGCGACGCAGCCGGCTTGAGCGACGGCTCCGAACGCACCACCAAGTTCGATGAAGCCTTTGCCGGCTGGCGTTCGGGGGATCTGTTCCCGGCATTGGGCAAGGACGGTGTCGACCTGTCCTACGGCCGCCAGGTGATCACCCTGGGCGACGGTTTCATCATCAACGACGATGGCCTGAACCTGGGCAAAGGCGTGGCCGATGGCGAGCTCAACCGTGGCGGCGCCTATTACCTGGCGGCCCGGCATGCCTTCGACAAAACCGCTGTAGTTCGCCTGGGCGGCAAGGAAGGCGTGCATGGCAGCCTGATGTGGATCAAGTCCGACAACCGCGCCCAGGCCAACACCGAGATGGCCGCCAGCACCCTGGAATACACCGCCGCGCCTGGCACCCTGGGGCTGACCTACATCCACGGCATCAATGTCGATGACCGCTACGCCAGCGACTTCCAGAAACAGCGCGAAGGCATGGATATCTACAGCCTGCGCGGCGCCGGGAATGCTGGCATCGAGAATGCCCACTTCTCCTTCGAGTATGCCTGGCAGGACAAGGACGCGGGCCCGGAGAAAGCCTGGTACACCGAAGCCGGCTACACCTTCACCGACCTGCCCTGGACGCCGGACCTGACCTATCGCTACAGCCGCTATTCCAAAGACTGGGACTCGATGTTCAACGGGCAGAACCGCGGCTATGGCACCTGGTTCCAGGGTGAAGTGGCGGGCAACTATGCCGGCCCGTTCAACAGCAATACCGCCATCCAGCACGTAGGCCTCAAGCTCAAGCCGGCAGAGACCGTGACCATTGGTGCACTGTTCTTCGACTACCAGACCCTGCATACCCGTGAAGCGCTGAACCTCGATGCGCAGGAGCTGGACCTGTACGTGGAATGGGCGGTGAATGAACACCTGATCGTCACGCCGCTGGTGGGCCTGTACAAGCCCGAGAAGGATGCGGACAGCGGCGGCAATCAGGTCGGCGGCAACGGCACCAACGTCTACAGCCAGTTGGTGGTGGCGGTTCCGTTCTAGACGACCGACCGTAGGTGCTGCCGAAGGCTCGGGCCGCGTTCGGACGATCTTTCGCTTGGGACTCAAGTGTCCGGGGAAAGATCGCAGCCTCGTTGCACTCGACAGCTCCTACGCAGCTCTACGGGATTGCGATTGCCTTGCTTATTTGTGCTGATGCAACATGGTCTGGATCTGATGAGTCGCCTGCCGGGTGCTCTGTGCCAGCTTGCGCACTTCATCGGCCACCACCGAGAAACCGCGCCCGACATCTCCGGCCCTGGCCGCCTCAATCGCGGCGTTCAAGGCGAGCAGATTGGTCTGGTCGGCAATGCCCTTGATCACCCCCACCACCGTGGCAATCTGGGCGTAGGTCACCTGGTTCTGTTCGAGCATGCGCTGATGGGTGGACTGGGCCGAGCGCTCATCGCTGATATCCCGCACCGCACCAATGACCCGCACCAGTTGCCCATGCGAGTCACGTACCGCCCGACCGCGTTCGCGGCACCAGATGTAATCCCGGGTCTTGTGGCGCATCCGGTATTCGAAGACGTATTCACCGCTGCCCTGGGAGCCAAGGATTTCCCGGTCGAAAATGGCCATGATCTTGGGTAAGTCGTCCGGGTGGGTGATGCCGACCTGGGCATCCCAGCCGTCGGGCAAATCATCCGGCCCATACCCCAGCAGCGAACGGAACTGACTGGAAAAGCGCATGCCACTGGCCGGGTGCTGGAGGTCACCGTTGACGACCGTGATATCCCAGCAGCCTTCTGTCAGGGTCGACTGCAGCAACTCCCAGATCTGCGCATCCTGGCGTTGTTGCTGCAGCTGCTGGCTCAGTTCATCCAAGCGAATTTCAAGCACCTGCTCGCGCTCAAGGGTTTGCTCCAATTGCTGGCGAACCCTGTGCAACTCACGCTCGCTGTGCTGCCATTGCAGGGTTTGCGCCTGTACTTGTGCATCGACCTGATGCAGATGTGCAGTCGCGCTCGCCATCTGTCGTGCATGCTGATCAAGGACGGTGCGCAGTTGCGGATACGCGTCGAGCTGCGGCGTGTCCTCCGTTTCGCCGGTCAGCACGCGTTGCACTTGTGCAGTCAACGCCAGTTTCTGTTTGTTGGTCTGGAGAAACATCGCCCGCCCCTATGCCATCAAGTCGAAACCCGGATCTGATCGCAAACCGGCCAGGCTGGCTTGTCCCTGCCTGCACGGGGCCTTGCTCCTGGCTGCCAACCACCCAGGCTGGCAGCCACAGACATACGGCGCGGCAGGCACAGTCAAGCTGGACGGTCCTGCCGGGATTACCCTCGGGGCTTTCCCTATTCGTGATCAGGAAACCCTCATGAGCGATATTGCCCTGCTGCCTCAGGTCCAAGCCTTCCTCGGTAGACATCACGCCCTGTTCATCGACGGTGGCTACGTCGAAAGCCAGAGCAACCAGACACTGGACGTCGTCAACCCCGCCACCGGCCAAGTCATCGCCCAGGTCAGCGACGCCACTCCCGGCGACATTGATGCGGCGGTGGAGTCGTCCCGCCGCGGCTTCAAGCAGTGGTCCCAAACGGCACCCGCAGTCCGCGGCCATGTGCTGCTCAAGTTGGCAGACCTGCTGGAACGCAACCGCGAAGAGCTGGCGCAGATCGAGACCTGCCAGTCGGGGAAGATCATCCACATCTCCCGGGCCTTCGAAGTCGACCAGGCCGCCCATTTCCTGCGTTACTACGCTGGCTGGGCGACCAAGATCAACGGCGAGACGATCACCCCATCACTGCCCTCCTTCGCTGGCGAACGCTACACCGCATTCACCTTGCGCGAACCGGTCGGAGTAGTGGTCGGTATCGTGCCGTGGAATTTTTCCACCATGATCGCCATCTGGAAACTGGCCTCAGCCCTGGTGACCGGTTGCAGCATCATCATCAAGCCCAGCGAGTTCACCCCGCTGACCATCCTGCGCATCGCTGAACTGGCCATCGAGGCCGGCCTTCCAGCCGGTGCCCTGAATGTGTTGACCGGCGGCGGACAGGTGGGCAAAGGGCTGATCGAACATCCGGGCACTAACAAGGTCTCGTTCACAGGTTCCGTGCCCACCGGCCTGGCGGTGGGCCAAGCGGCCATGGGCGCCGGGTTGACCCGTGCAACCTTGGAACTGGGCGGGAAGAATGCGGCGGGGTTCCTGCGTGATATCGATCCCGAGGTAGCGGTCAACGGCATCATCGAGGCGGGCTTTCTGCATTCGGGACAGATCTGCGCTGCAGCGGAACGGTTCTTTGTCCATCGCTCGCAGATCGAGACGATCATGGACAAACTGGCCCAGCGCCTGAGCAAACTCAGCATCGGCTCGCCTCTGGACGAACGCACCGAGTTCGGCCCCGTGACCAACCGCCAGCACCAGCACAAACTCGCAGAATTCTTCGCCAAGGCCCGCGCACAGAACAACACCATCGTCCACGGCGGCAAGCTGATCGATGGACCGGGTTGCTATGTGGAGCCGACCATCATCCTCGCCAATCGCCGCGACGACAGCCTGCTCAACGAAGAAACCTTCGGCCCGATCGCCACGTTCTTTCCTTACGACAGTGAAGAGGAACTGCTGGAGCTGATGAACGACACCCCCTACGGCCTGAGCGCCAGCCTCTGGACCAACGACCTGGGCAAAGCCCTGCGCATGGTCCCCGCCATCGAAGCAGGCACGGTCTGGGTGAACATGCACACCCTGCTCGACCCGGCGGTGCCTTTTGGCGGCAGCAAATCTTCAGGGATAGGCCGTGAATTCGGCAGTGCATTCATTGATGACTACACCGAGCTGAAATCGGTGATGATCCGCTACTGACCTTCAAGGGCTCAGGGACAACCCCAGAGCCCTATCCAGCAAAAAATCCCCTTGTGGGAGCGAGCTTGCTCGCGATAACGGACTATCAGCCAACCATGATGCTGGAGCTGGCACCGCCATCGCGAGCAAGCTCGCTCCCACGGTTTCACCGCCGGCAGGCGTTGACCGGTGGGACTCGGCCGCGCCAGGGTTGGGCGCGTTCAAGTTGAGCGGCCAAGGCCAGCAAGGTGCTTTCCTCGCCAAAGCGACCGGCAAAATGCGCCCCCATCGGCAGGCCATTGGCGCTCCAGGACAACGGCACCGACATCGCCGGCTGACCGCTGGCATTGAACAACGCAGTGAACGGCGCATAGCTGTGGTAGCGCTCAAGCAGTTGATCCAGGCTCATGCACACATCCTGCAGATCCAGTTCGCCAATCGGCACCGGTTCACGGGTCAGGACCGGGGTCAGGATCACGTCGTAATCCTGCATGAACACCGCCAACTGCCGGCCGAGGGCATGAATCCATTCCACCGCCGCGACATATTGGGCGCCGCTGACGTTGCCCTTGTCCCGCAAGATGATCCGGGTACGCACCTCCAGTTCTTCGGCCTGCACGGCGGACCCACGCATCTGGCCCAGCAAATCGACATAGCGACGGGTGCTTGCACCAATAATACTGAACACGTGGTCGAGAAACTCCAGCAACCCCACCGGCAGGCTCACCGGTTCGACACGGTGCCCCAAGGACTCGCACAGCCGCGCGGCCTCGCCCACCGCCTGAAGGCTCTGGGGTGACGTAGGCCAGGGCTCGAGTTGCTCGACCAGGGCAATGCGCAGCGGCTTGGGATCAGCCTGCACCGCCATCACATACGGCAACGCCTGGATCGGCGCGGCGTACGGCGCGCCCAGGTCCATTCCGGCGGTGGCATCCAGCAGCGCCGCACTGTCGCGCACCGACAAGGTGATCGCATGAGGCGTACCCATCCCGGCCCAGCCCTCGCCCATTATCGGCCCCGACGGCATCAGGCCACGGCTGGGCTTGAACCCGAACACGCCACAGCAAGACGCCGGCACGCGCAATGAACCGCCACCGTCGTTGCCGTGGGCAAACGGCACGACGCGGGCCGCCACCAGTGCCGCCGCACCACCGCTGGAGCCACCGGCGCTGTGGTCGGTGCTCCAGGGGTTGCGGGTGGCGCCGAAGCGCACGGATTCGGTGGTGTACGAGGTGCCGAACTCCGGAGAAGTACTGGTGCCCATCACCTGGCACCCGGCACGCCGCAACCGCGCCACGACTTCCGATTCAAAATCCGCACGACAGTCGCCCAGCGCCCGCGAACCGTTAGTCATCGCCGCGCCATCGACCGGTGAAAACAGGTCTTTGATCAAGGTCGGCACGCCGGCCAGCAGGCCTTGTCCGGCTTGAGGCTTGCGCGCCGCCTCCCGGGCCGAATCGTACAAGCGCTCGGCCACCGCATTGAGCTGCGGCTCGACCCGCTCCAGGCGCTCGATGGCCGTCTCCAGCAGTTCGCCGGGCTGAACCTCGCCACGCCTGACCCACTCGGCCAGCGCCGTGGCGTCTTCAGTGTCCATCAAGTGGTGGATGTCTTGCATACCCATGTCTCAGGTTCCTTATGTCATGACGATTGATGTGATCCGAGAGTGCTTGCCTGCCCCTGGCCCCGTGCTCGCAGGCCGGCAACGACCCAGAGCAGCGCCAAGGCGAGACTGGCCAGGGCCAGCCACTGGATGGCGTGACGCAGGTCACCGGCGAAGACAACCACCGAGGCCACCACCAGCGGACTGACGAACTGGCCGATATACAGGCACGAGGTAAACCCGCCCAAACCGCGGCCACGGGTGCTTGCGGTCAAGGCATTCATCACTGGCGCCATCACATTGGGTACCAGTAGCCCGGCCCCCAGGCCCTGGATGAACACCGCCACCAGCACGGCGTTGTAGCTCTGCCCGCGCATCAGCAGCCACAGTCCCAGGCCCATCAGGCCGAGCAACAGCGCGTTGCAACCAGCGATGCCGAAGCGACGACGCAGCAACGGCCACATCAGCGAACCGCCCAAGGTCGCCAACAGGCTCAATCCCGCAGCCAGGCCGATCATCGTGCTGGAGGTGATACCCAGGCTGACCAATAGCATCGGCGCCTGGATCGGCATGATGAACGTCAGGACCATGCCGCCCAGGATCATCAGGTAGCCAACCAACAGCTGCAGCACGGCGACCTTGGCCGGTCCCGGCTCATCGATGCGCTGCTCGACCCTCTGTAGCTTCGCCACCGGCGGTTCCCAGAGCACTTTCATCATCGCTGGCACCAGCAGCAATGGCAGCAAATACAGGAGGAACGGCGTGCGCCACGAATGCTCGCCGAGCACCCCGCCCACCACGAAAAACAGTGCCCCCACCAGGCCGATGGTCACCACCTGCCGGTTGACGTAGCGCAACCGCTCCTCGCCCTGCCAATAGTCCGCGATCAAGGTTGCGCAGCAGGTCATCACCGCCGCCTCCGTGCAACCGAACAACAGCCGCGCACCGACAATCGACGGCAGGCTATCGAGCAGCGCCGGCAGCGCGCCGAGCAAGGCATAGAGCACCGTGGCAATCACCAGCAAGGCCTTGCGCCCGACGCGGTCGGCCAACCAGCCAGCCAACGGTGCGCACACGGCAATCGCCAAGGCCGGGCCGGTAATCGCCAACGGCACCAATAGATCGGCGCGCGGTTCCATGGGCCCAAATTCGGCGCCCAACCTGGGCAGGATGGGCGTGACCATCACCGCCCCCATGATCGTCAGGCTGCTGCCCAGCATCAGCACCAGCCCTTCACGCCAACTGGCCTGGCGGGACGGGCTGGCCGCCGTTGAAACGGAACTTGATTGGTTCATGGCGAGCCCCTTTTAGAAACTTTGAGAAATACGCAGCGCCGCGGTGTAGCCCTCGGCGCGGTTCCGCGCATCGAGCTCCTTGTAGACGTGCAGCCACACCGGAGGTATGCCGGGCTTGAAGTAGCTCACTGCCGGCCCGACCGCCAACACCCGGGCGCGATTGCCCGCTTCCAGGCCCGGCGCATCGTCATCGGTGAATTGCCGGTAGTAATAGCCGCCCACACCCACGGTCCACGGGCCAACGTGTTGGCCCACGGCGAATTCGTGGCGGTACTCGACGCCATTCTTGTAGTCGGTGGCGTGGTTGCGGGTGTTGATGTCGGCTTCGAAACTGGAAGACACCTCGAAACCGCTGTCGGAGATGTAGGTAGCGTTGAGGATCGGCGAGAAGGTCCAGTGGTTGACGCCCGGCGAGATCAAGCGATTCTTGTCGTAGTCGCCTGTGGGGGTCTGGATCTGGAGCTGGGCGTTGACGAACAGGTTCGGCGACAGGGTCCATTGCAGGATCACCGGCAACACCTGGATATCAGCCAGGCGAAACGGATCGGCCGCAAGGTCCAGCGGGCCGACAGGCGTCTGCACCTGTACCGAGGCATCCATCTGGAAAAACGGCACGACGGCGCCGAAGCCATACTTGGCGCCCAGCACGGTGTAATCGGTCATGCGCATGTAGGCGACGGCGATGGACAACACATCCAGGGATAAATTGTTGTCCACGGACTTGCCGTGGCGATCTTTCTGCACGTTGGCCGAATAGAACGCGGTGCGCAGGCCGACGGTGCCAAAGGGCGTGGCCGGCGGCATCATGCCCGCACCGAAATCGTAGACCCCGACCGCCGTGGTCGGCGCGCCGTTTTCGGTGCCATGGGCAGCGCCACAAACAGCAATCAACCCCAGGCTTAACCAGATACCGCGCAAGACGTTGGTTTTATAATTTTTCTGATACATCGAATGCCCCTCCAACCAAGTGGTGTTGGGGTCATCCTAGGGAGCCGGCCGGTCAGCCGTTATCCGTTTTCAGCACAGATGCGTGCGACGCAGGGTTTGTGAAGGGGTCTCGCCGAACAGCACCCGATAGTCGCTGGAAAACCGGCTCAAATGCCAGAAGCCCCAGCGTGCCGCCACCTCCTGTACACCCCGGGCATGGCCGCCGCTGCGCAATTCACGACGCACGGCATTGAGGCGCAACGCCCGCAAATAGGCCACGGGGTTGATACCCAGCGTCTCCTGGAAGCAATACTGCAGTTTTCGTCGGCTGGCACCAATGTGGTTGCACAGGTCGAGGATCGACAGCGGCTCATCGACATGGGTCAAGGCGTACTCCCGGGCGCGGTCGACCATGCGCTTGCGTGCCGTGGGGGTGAGCGGCGGTGCCTCATCCGGTGCCACCAGTTCCAGTATGTGCAGCATCACCGTGTCACGCAGGCCACGGCGAATCGATTCGTAACCCAGCAATGAATCACGCCCCTGCCCGCCGCCTTCAAGTTCATCGAACAACGCCGCAAGCTCGGCGGGCAGCGTCGAGTTGCCGAGACGGTAACACTTGGGAAGATCAGTAATTCGAAAGCGACTGCCCTGTCGTTCCAGCACATGCTCCAACGCCTGCTCTTCGATGGCGACACTGAGCAGATCGAGATGCTGGGGCGTGCGCAGCTCGGGCAGGTTCTGGCCACGGGCGACCATCAGGCTGGGCTCGATGATCGGGTGCCCGGAGCAAAAGACCGGTCCATCGGCACTCAGTGGCACGCTGAAGGTGATGGCCCCCTCCCAGGCCATGCCTTGCTTGGCCAGTGCCTGATTAGAGCGGTCGCGCACCAGTTGCATCCAGTCCGAGCGGAACTCGACCAACTCGCCTTCGAAGCGTCCGGGGGTCAACTGGTCATAGCAAACCTGCCAGCCGCCCATGTTACGGGCGTGCTCATCGATGTCTGCGGTACGGAACCGATTGATCGGCAGCGGCGGCAACAGGTCCGACGAGATCGCTGGCTGCGCCATGTTGGAGTTGTTCATTGACCCGACCTTTGAGGATTCCAGGGCTTACAGGTCAAAGGTCAGGCAAGTTCCATTCCGCCACGTGGGCCGGTCGGGCAATTGTGCCGAAAACGGATAATCGACCAGGGTTCAGCTGCCTGCGCCGGCATGGGTCTCTTCAAAGAAATAGTCCTTCCAGTGGCGCGCCGAACATCCGTCAGGCGCTGATCGATCGTGTCGATCTGTTGGAAGGGTTGCGTGAGGCCGCCGTCAAGGCCTGGCGCACCGCATTGGTGTGCAGCGGAGCCTTCCTGAGCTCTATCTGCGAGTCGGCCTGCTCGGCCACGAACGTGCTGCAACGGTCGCGCAACCAGCGTTCTCCCGGGTCATTGTGCGAGGCGCCACGCCAGACCATGGACAGTTCCTGCTCGGGCAAGCATATCGGCGCCGGCTCGGCCCGCAAACCTGTCCCTACCGCCATCGCCCGCGCCACGTAATCCGGCACGATGGCGATCATGTCGCTCTGGGCCAGCAACACGGGCAAGGCGCTGAACTGAGGCACTGTCAGCACCACCCGGCGTTGCCGGTTCATCAGGCATAAGGCGCGGTCCGAGTCATCGATGACATTGCCCATGGATGAGACCACCGCATGGGGTCGGCGGCAGAATTCGTCCAAGGTCAATTCGCCGGGCTGCGCATCGGCCCGCAACAGCATCGGTCGAATCGAACGCAGGGCCTTGCGTCGGGCATTGGCCGGCAACTCCAAGGTGTGGCTGATCCCCAGTGAAATGTCCCCACAGGCCAGCAACTGGGACATCTGCCATTGATCGACCCGACGCACCACCAAGGTCGTGCCCGGTGCCTCGACTCGCAGGCGCCGCAACAGATCCGGCAACAATGCGTACTCGACGTCGTCAGAGAGCCCGATATGAAAGGTCGCCTCGCTGGTGCCCGGGTCGAATGCCTGACAGCGACTCAAGGCCGCGGCAATGCCGTCCAGCGCTGGAGACAGATTGGAAAATATCTCCTGCGCCCGGGAGGTCGGTTCCATCAACCGGCCTGCACGAATGAACAACGGGTCATCGAACATCAGCCGCAAGCGCGCCAGGGCACTGCTGATCGTTGGCTGACCGAGAAAAAGTTTTTCGCTCACGCGAGTGACATTTCGCTCGTGCATCATGGTTTCGAAGACAACCAGCAGATTGATGTCAGCACGACGCAGGTCATTTCTGTTCATCATGATAGCCGTCCCAGGCGCCAGGCCATTGAATCAGGAGAGGACAGGATCATCGCTTGAGCCCTCATCAAGGCGCAGCAGCGATGGGATGGTTGAAAGACTATTCCCGTGACAGGCCGATGTCTGTCGTACGTAGGGACACCCGACTCATGCCTTAGGCAGGCTCACTGATACTTCGGTATGCCGGACGATCCTGCAGAATCGTCTGCGGCCCTCGGTAAAAGTTCATACCCAGGTATACTTGGCGGGGTTATTGGACGGCGTATCTTACAGTGATAGCGGCGCCTTTACGGCAACCTGCTATCACCACCAGGTATCGAAATGTCCCACACTGCGATTATTTCAATTATTGATGATGATGAATCGGTTCGAGTTGCATTGGATGGTTTGTTACGTTCCCACGGCCATCACGTTAAAACTTATGCCAGTGCCATCGACTTTCTGGCGTCACCCGGATCTGAAAACACAGCCTGCCTGATATCGGATATCCAGATGCCGGGAATGACCGGCATTCAGATGTACGATGAACTGTCTGCCCGGGGCATTCATATCCCGGTCATTTTTATTACCGGCCACCCCAGCGCGCCGCCAAAAACAAGGGCGTACGCGGTGGAGCCGGTGGCGTTTTTTCCAAAGCCGTTCAACTGTGCCGAACTGATCGCTTGTCTTGAATCGGTCCTCAATCGGCCGACGTGATGCCTCAATGCCGATCTCCTGGCCTTAATACCTTCGTATAGATCCGTCATACCCAGACATATCACCACTGACCTTACGTAGAAGTGTCGAATATTGCGCTGACGCATACGATCTTCTACAGCGAACCAAAGTTGAACGTGCTTGATGTTCAATCATTGAGCCACACACTTTTGGGTACTTCGCGCCACGGTCACGCTGAACAGTTTAATTCATTCAACGTATCGATTTTGTCTTCGGGAGCAAATCATGAAACAGCAAATTCTGGTTATTGGTGCTGGTTTCGGCGGAGTATGGAGCGCACTGAGCGCGGCCCGCCTGCTGGACCAGCATGATCGAAATGACGTGCAGATTACTGTCCTGGCGCCCCAGGCGGAATTGCGCATCCGGCCTCGTTTCTATGAGCCGGACGTCCACACCATGATGGCTCCGCTGGACGGACTGTTCGATGCAGTGGGCGTGAAGTTCGTACAGGGCTCGGCGAGCAGTATCGATGTCGAGGGCAAACGGGTCGGCTACGTGGACGTGTTCGGTACCCAGGGCAGCCTGGGTTACGACCGATTGGTCCTGGCGGCGGGCAGCAAGCTGTTTCGCCCCGATCTCAAAGGCATGCTCGAACATGCCTTCGACGTCGATGAGATCGAACAGGCAACGCGCCTCGAAGCCCACATCAAGTCCCTCAAAAACCTGCCGGACAGTCCAGCCCGCAACACCGTGGTGGTGGCCGGCGGCGGCTTCACCGGCATCGAAACCGCCACCGAAATGCCGACCCGCCTGCGGGCCGTCCTGGGTGAGGACGCGAACATCCGGGTCATCGTGGTGGATCGCGCGCCGCAGATCGGCGCGTCGTTGGGCGACGGCATTCGCCCCTCCGTGATCGAAGCGTCCGATCACCTGGGCATCGAGTGGATCCTCAATGCTTCGGTCGATTCGGTGGATGCCGGCGGTGTCACCCTGTCGAACGGCCAGCGTATCGAGTCCAATACCGTGATCTGGACCGTGGGTTTCCGCGCCCACCCGCTGACCCAGCAAGTGCCAGGCACCCGCGATCACCAAGGCCGCCTGCACGTCGACGGCCATCTGAAAGTGTTGGGACAAAACGACATATTCGCCACCGGTGACGTGGCCTATGCCGCCACCGACACACTGGGCAATTACGCGGCGATGTCTTGCCAGCACGCCATATCCCTGGGGCGCTACGCCGGCAACAACGTCGCGGCCGACCTGCTGGGTGTGGCGCCGATGCCCTACAGCCAACCCAAGTACGTGACCTGCCTGGACCTGGGCGCCTGGGGTGCGGTGTATACCGAAGGTTGGGATCGCCAACTCAAGCTGGTCGGGCAGGAAGCCAAGGATCTCAAGGCCCAGATCAACAGTGTGTGGATCTACCCGCCCGCCGCCGACCGCGCGGCGGCCCTGGCGGCGGCTGACCCGTTGATTCCGGTGGCCTGACCCTTGCGCCCTATCCCGGCCAGTCTCTCCTTTCTGCGCCGGTCTTTCCCAGACGCCTGCCAATGATTCTTCGGCGGGCGTTTTTTTGGGCTGGCTTCTCCCCAAGCCAGTCTGAATATCGTCACTGCCCAGCAAAATCCGTATCAATGCCCACCCCCGGCCCACTGAGCACAAGGTAAGGTAGGCAGAAACCATCCGGATCGAGGTGTGCCGTGGCGTCCTATTCCTTGCGTCAGCTGAAGTACTTTGTCACCACCGTTGAATGTGGCAGCGTCGCTGAGGCATCCCGCAAGCTGTACATCGCCCAGCCATCGATTGCCACCGCCATCAAGGGGCTGGAGGACAGCTTCGGCGTGCAATTGCTCATCCGTCATCACGCCCAGGGCGTATCGTTGACGCCCGGCGGCGCGCGCTTCTATCGCAAGGCCCAGGAACTGTTGCGCATGGCCCGGGAGTTCGAGCAGAACGCCCTGGCCGATAACGATGTGGTCAGCGGGCAAATCGACATCGGCTGCTTCGAAACCGTCGCCCCGCTCTACCTGCCGCGCCTGATCGCGGGCTTTCGCCAGCGCTTCCCGGGGTGGAGATCCGCGTGCAGGACGGCGAGCAACAGGAACTGGTGCAAGGTTTGACGGGGGACGTTTCGACCTGGCGATTTTCTATGAGCACGACCTCGACAGCACCATCGAGACCGAGGCGTTGACGGCACCGCAACGGCCCTATGCGTTATTGCCGGCTGGGCATCGCTTCGCCGATCAGGCCCAGGTCTCGCTGCGTGACCTGGCGCTGGAACCGATGATCCTGCTGGACGTACAGCCCAGCCGGACCTATTTCGTGAGCATCTTCGAGGAGCTGGGCCTGACGCCCAACATTGTCTTCAGCTCGCCGTCCATCGAGATGGTCCGTGGCATGGTCGGCCAGTCTTTCGGTTTTGCCGTGCTGGTGACCCGCCCGCACTCCACCTGCACCTACGATGGGCAACACCTGGTGTGCGTCGACATCGCCGAGGACGTGACCGGTTCGGCCTTGGTGGCGGGTTGGCTCAAACGCACCCACCTGACCAAACCGGCCCAGTTGTTCGTGGATTACTGCAAGGAACAGTTCAGGCAATGGCTGGCCTGAACCCTGTGGCGAGGAAGCGTTGATCGTCCCCATGCTCTGCGTGGGAATGCATCCCGTGACGCTCTGCGTCACCCTCCAGAAGCGGAACGCGGAGCGTCCCTGGCGACGTTCCCACGCAGGAGCGTGGGAACGATCGGTCCATGGTGAGGAGGCGGTTCGGTGCCTAGCGAGCCGCCCAGGCGTTGAAGCGTTGTTCCAGCTCCTCGCCGTGGTCGACCCAGAACTCCGCATCCACGGCTTGCGCTTCAGCCAGGTTGGCCTCGGCGGTTGGCAACTGCTCCTGTACCGCCGTCGGCAACAGCGCCAGCGTCTTGCGGTGCACCGGCCCATAAGGGATGTTCTCCGAAAACACCTTCTGGGTCTGCGGCTGGCTGGCAAAGGCAATGAACTGCTCGGCCAGGGCCTTGTTCGGCGTGCCCTTGACCACCGCCCAATACTCCGGGTCGTACAGGCTCTGCGGCCAGACAATGCTCAGTTTCATGCCTTCCTTTTGCGCCGACGCGATGCGCCCGTTATAGGCGGCGCTCATCGCCACGTCTCCCGCCACCAACCATTGCGCCGGTTGGGCGCCGGCTTCCCACCATTGGATATTCGGCTTGATCTGATCCAGCTTGGCGAAGGCCCGGGACACGCCCTCCGGCGTGTTCAACACCTTGTACAAGTCCTGCGACTTGACCCCATCGGCCAGCAAGGCGATCTCCAAGGTGTACTTGGCCCCTTTGCGCAGCCCGCGCTTGCCCGGGTACTGGGCAACGTTCCAGAAGTCCGCCCAGGAGCTGGGCGCCTTGGCGAGCTTGCTCTGATCATAGGCCAGGACCATCGACCAGACGTAGGTGGCGACGCCACACTCATTGAGTGCGCCGGGCACATAGTTGGCCGGGTCGCCCAGGCCGGCCAGGTCAAGCTTCTCGAACAAGCCTTCCTCACAGCCTCGCAGCAACTCGGGGCTTTCCACTTCGACCACGTCCCAACTGGTGTGACCGGCCGCGACCATGGCTTTGATCTTCGACAGCTCACCGTTGTATTCGCCGGCCACGATGCTTCCTGCACCGCTGGCGTTGAAGGGTTGGAAGTAGGCCTTGTCCTGGGCCTGCTTGGTGGCGCCGCCAAAGGAAATCACGGTCAAGCTCTGGGGCGCGGCCATGACGCTGGAACTCAACAACGCCAACGCACACGCAATATTGCAACGCAAGGATCTGGACATGAAGCGGTTCCTCGAAAATGCCGGCTCGCCCGCACGAGCCGGCGACGGGACTCAAGGGTGGCCGTAAGCGCGGGCGGAGTGATCTACAGCAATAAGGCTCTTGTCGGCCCATTCGTTGAGGTCGGCACAACTGGCCGCCAGGATTTTCCTGATGTTGAAATCGTTCACTTTGGCCGCCTCGTGGTCACGGACCATTGGGTTCAGCGAGATAGCTCGCCAACCGATCCATCAAGCGATCGCAGGCGGCCATTTGTTCAACGCTCACGTATTCGTCGGGCTTGTGCCCCTGGTCCATGCTGCCGGGGCCACAGACCACCGTTGGCACGCCAGCCTGGTGAAACAGGCCGCCTTCGGTGCCGAAAGCAACGGTGCTGAAAGCGTCGCTGCCGCACAGTCGCGCAACCAGTTGTGCAGCAGCGCTGTCAGGCGAGGTCGCCAGGCCCGGATAGGCGGACAGTGGTTCAAAACCAATCGCCGTATCGCCCGCCACCGCCTGCATCGCTGGCAGCAGTTCCTGTTCGGCAAAGTCCTGCAATTGCTCGGCCACCACCTGGGGATTGAAATCCGGCAAGGCGCGCACTTCGAAATCGAAACGGCAATCGGCCGGGACAATGTTCAGCGCCGTGCCGCCGTGGATCACCCCGACCTGCACCGTGGAAAACGGTGGATCGAAGCGCGGGTCATGCCGTGATGGTTCGGCCAGCTGTGCACCGATCTCGCCCAAGCGCCCCATCAGGCGCGCCGCCTGCTCGATGGCGTTGACCCCGTAAGGTGCATAGGCCGAATGACAGGCCGCCCCTCGGACATGACAACGCATCGCCAGCTTGCCTTTGTGCCCCAGCACCGGTTGCAGTCGGGTGGGTTCGCCAATCAGGCACAGCGCTGGTTGGGGAATTCGCCGAACCAACACGTCCAACAGGCTGTGAACGCCCAGGCAACCCACCTCTTCGTCATAGGAAAACGCCAGGTGCAGCGGTCGACGAAGCGCGCTGGCGAGGAACATCGGCACCGCTGCCAGCACCGATGCCAGATACCCCTTCATGTCCGCCGTACCACGCCCGAACCATTTGCCGTCCCGCTCGGTCAGGCAGAACGGATCGACCGTCCAGGCCTGCCCATCCACCGGCACCACGTCGGTATGCCCGGACAACACCACGCCACCGGGCACCGCTGGGCCAATGCTCGCCAGCAAGTTGGCCTTGGTTCGCTCGGCGTTGTAGATCAGCTCGCTATCCACGCCCAGCCCTTGCAAGTAATCGCGCACGAACTCGATCAAGGCCAGGTTCGACTCGCGACTGACCGTGGCAAAGCCCACCAGTTCGGCAAGCAGGGCGCGACTGCGCAGCTCACTCATCGCCCGGCACTCCATAACTGGGCGCCAGCGTCGGGTTGAGCGCGCGGGTCAGGTAATCCTGCAATTGCGGCTGATAGGCGAGCCAAAGCTTTTCCAGTTCGCCGATGGGGTTTTCCTCAGCCCAGTCCACCCGCAGATCGACGATGGGCCAGGTCAGGTCATCGACCACCGACAGCGCCGCCGAATGCACCGCCCCGGCCTCCCCGCCTGCCGCCTGTCCAGCCTGCAACGCGCTCACCAAACGTGCTGCAAGACAGCCGGCGCTATGCTCGAAGGCCGCGACCATGGCCTCGATCACCGCACCGTTGGCCAACAGATTCCCAGCCGCCACGCATTGCTCACCGGCCACGGCGTTGTGGGTGCCCAAGGTATGCTCGCCACTGAAAATCGCCGTGCGCCCCTCGGCATCGATCACCGCCACCTGGCGATACTGGCTGTAGCCATTGCGTGCCAGGGTCCGCTCCAGCGCCGCTTGGGCCACCAGGCCGCCGGCCAGTTCGTCAAGAATCTGCGGCCCCAGGGCCGGCAGGGTAATGTTCTGGCTCGACACCGCGCCGACGCCCGCGCGCAACCAGGGGCAACGGGCGCCGACGGCAATGCTTGAGGAACTGATGGCGATGCCCAACTGGCCGGTTTCGGCACAGCGTCCAGCGATGGAAAAAGTCATGCTCCGCTCCTTATTCAGGGATCACCGCGATCACGTCGATTTCCATCAGCCACTGCGGCTGGCCCAGGGCACTGACCACCAACCCGGTGGAGATCGGAAACACGCCCTTGAGCCACTTGCCGACCTCTTGGTACACCGGCTCGCGGTAACGCGGGTCGATCAGGTAAGTGGTGGTCTTGACGATGTGGCTCAGGTCGCTGCCGGCCTCTTCCAACAGTTGCTTGACGTTGCGCATGGCCTGCTCGGCCTGGGCGCGAGGATCGCCCAGGCCCACCAGTTGACCGTTGAAATCAGTGCCAACCTGGCCGCGCACATAGACGGTGTTGCCGGCGCGCACGGCCTGGCACAGGTCGTTGTCCAGCGTCTGGTTCGGGTAGGTGTCCTTGGTGTTGAACATGCGAATACGTGTATGAGTAGGCATCAACGGACTCCCGTGAGACTGGTTTTCGAACGATACGAATCGCTGTCGCGCGCAGGGGCCTGGCGCTGGGCAGCATCTTGATAGGCGAGGTAAATGCGTTGCTTCACGATGTGATCGGCAATGTGCCGGGCGTCATGCCAGACGCCCCAGATGAACGCCGAGCCTCGTCGCGACAACCAGGGCAAGCCGACGAAATACAGGCCCGGTTCGCTGGAAACGCCGCGCTGATGCCGAGGCTTGCCGTTGGCCCCGAGGGCGTCGACCTTCAGCCAGCTGTAGTCCACCGAATAGCCGGTGGCCCAGATGACGCTGGCCACCCCGGCGGCGACCAGGTCCAGCTCCAGGATCGGCTGGGTCAGGCATTGCGGGTCGGGCAACTGGTCGCGGGCTTGAGGTTCGAGCGGCAGGTCCAAGCCATTGCGGGCAATGTAGGCGTCAGCGGCATCCAGCAGCGCCAGATAGTTCTCGTCGCCACGGGCGATGTTTTCGGCAAGATTCGGCTCAAAGCACACCACGCTGCCGTTGAACGATTTCGTCAGCCCCACCAGGGTGATGCCCTCGTGGGCCAGCCGGCGAAAATCCACGGTATGACCGCCACGGGCACCGCTCACCGCAATGGTGACGTGCTCCTTGCCGGGCTTGACCGCTTCCGCATCCCACTCGCCCAACACACCTAGCCACCAGCAGAAATCGCGGTTGCGATAGGCCCTCGGCGGACGATCGTGGGCACCCACCGAGAGATAGACCTGCTTGCCGGCGCGCTGCAGCTCATCGGCGATCTGCACCCCCGACGACCCGGCGCCCACCACCAACACCGCCCCCTCGGGCAATTGCCGGGGATTGCGGTACTGGGCCGAGTGCAGCTGGGTAACCGTCGCCATATCCGGCGCAATTGGTGGAATCACCGGCTGCTGAAAGGGCCCAGTGGCGACGACGACATGGATCGCCTCGATCAAGCCTTCGGAGGTTTCAATGGTGAAGCCTGGGCGACCGACATTGCGCTCGACTTTCCTGACGTCCACGCCGGTACGGATCGGCGCGTTGAACTTGCTGGCATAGGCTTCGAAATAATCGGCCACCTGGTCCTTTGTCGCGAAGTCATCTGGACCGAGCCCGTCGAATTCCAACCCCGGAAAGCGGTCATGCCAGGCCGGCCCGTTGGCCACCAGCGAATCCCAGCGTGATGTGCGCCAGGCTTCGGCAATGCGGCTTCGCTCCACCACCAGATGCGGCACGCCTTGCCGGCTCAAGTGCTCACTCATGGCTATGCCGGCCTGGCCGGCGCCTATAACAAGCGTATCGATGCGTAGGGTTTCAACGGGCATGTCTGTGCACTTCCGGCAGTAGGTTTGGTTCAGGCCGGCATAGCGCCGCCTCGGGTTCTGATTTTTTTGTTCTGCGCTTGCAGCTATCGAGATCAGATGTCGAGGCGATTGTGTTGGCGGGGGGAGATTTGCGAAACGAGGGTTTTTATCGTTGCTGGGAAGGAAAAAAATGGGCTATTGCGTGATGATCGTTCCCACATTGGTTCTGCGTGAGAACGATCGATCGCGTTAACTAGTTCACTGCATCCGCGCCGGAAACGCTTTGAGTTCCAGTTTCTCCATCACCAACCCGATGAACGCCGAAACCGCCAGCGGCAACTGCCGCCGGCTCGGATAGAGCACATTCAGGCCGAAGCCGATGCGCCGGTATTGCGGCAGCACACGCACCAGCCTTCCGGCTTCCAGATCGAGGCTGCTCAGCGCCCCCGGCAACACGGCGATGCCCAGGCCCGCGACGGTCGCCCTGCGCAACGCCTGGGCGGTGTTGGCGTGGAATCGGCTGGCGATCTGCACCTGTTCCTCGATGCCGTCCGGGCCAACGAATCGCCAATGGGCCATGCCGCCGGGTTGGCCGAAACTCACGCCGACGTGGTGAGCCAGGTCCTGCAACGAAAGCGGCGTGCCGCGCGCGGCAATGTACGCGGGACTGGCAACCATGCCGTCGCCGTCGTTCTTGAGCAATTGACGACCGACATACCCCGAGTCCTGCAAGGGACCGCCGCGAAAGGCAACGTCGATGCGGTCGGCAATCAGATCGACCCGGGCATCGCTGAGCACGAAATCAAGTTGCACTCGCGGATGTGCGGCTAAAAAGTCGGCCACCCATTCCATCGGGAAGAAATCGAAAAAATCCGCCATCGCCGCGATGCGCACCAGGCCGCTGGGCTCCTCGCTGCCCATCATCAGTTCCTGTCCGGCATCCATCAGGCCGTCCACCGCATCCACGCAGCGTTCATAAAATCCCTGGCCCGCATGGGTCAGCGTGAGTTTGCGGGTCGAGCGCTGCAAAAGACGCGATTCCAGTTGCGCCTCCAACTGCTGGACCCGTCGGCTGACGGTATTGGAAGGCATCCCCAGGCGCCTGGCAGCTTCGGCGAAGCTGCCGCTGCGGACCACCTGGACGAACAGCGCAACATCGTTGAGATCGAGCATGGCGCGCACATTCCTTCGTTTCATGGATGAGTTCAATCCGATTGTATCGGCTAATCAATCCATTGGCAGGCACTTATCCTTCTCGCATCGAGGCCCAACGCCCAAGACTTGGAGGCAACCCATGAACAGCACCGTCGCAGCACCGCCGCGCGCCATCGTCCACCGCACCTCCGGCAGCAGCCATGGGCCGATCACCCGGCTCATGAGCCCCGGCGACCTGGGCCAGCTCTGCAAGCCATTCGTGTTTCTCGATCACTTCGCCTTCAACGCCGATGCCATGCAAAGAGGTTTCGGCATGCACCCTCATTCCGGGATCGCCACGCTGACCTACATGATCGAGGGACAAGTGATCTACGAAGACACCACGGGCCAGTCAGGCACGCTGCCCAGCGGCGGCATGGAGTGGATGCAAGCCGGTAACGGCGTGTGGCACACCGCCTGGCCGGTCGCAGGTTCGCCAATCCAAGGCTTCCAGCTCTGGGTTGCGCTGCCGGCGGCGGAAGAAAATGCCCCGGCCAGCAGCGTCTACCTGGCCCCCTCCGAGATCCCCCGTGAAGGTCCGGCGCTGGTATTGCTCGGCCAATACGGCGCGGCCCGCAGCAGCGTCGCGGCGCCAGCGGGCATGAATTACCTCGCCGTGCAGTTGCAGGACAACGAGCACTGGCGCTACACGCCACCGGCCGGGCACACCGTCGCCTGGCTGGCGGTCAACGACGGCAGTCTCGATGCTGGCGGCCACGTCAATGCTGGAGAAATGGTGGTATTCGAAGCGTCCGGAGAGGCCATCGACATCGTTGCCCGAGGCGCGACCTCCTTCGTACTCGGTTCGGCGGTCAAGCATCCCCACGACCTGGTGATGGGCTACTACTCGGTGCACACCAGCGAGGCCGCCCTGGAAAAAGGCGAGAAAGAAATCCAGCGCATCGGCGCCCTTTTGCAACAAGAGGGTCGGTTGGCCTGACCGACCCTCGACTCAACCCCTAATTCCTACCCGATCCCTTAGAGGTGAATCATGACTGACATCGGTCTCGATCTTCTGTTGTCCCGCACTCAAGTCGGCAAGCTGTCCCTGAACAACCGCATGATAATGGCACCGATGACCCGCAGCCGCGCGGGCGCTGGCGATGCAGCCACGCCCCTGATGGCCGAGTACTACAGCCAACGGGCCAGCGCCGGCCTGATCATCAGCGAAGGCTCCCAGGTGTCGGCCCAGGGCAAGGGTTACCTGAGAACGCCAGGGATCTTTACTCCTGAGCAGATCACCGGCTGGAAACAGGTGACCGACGCGGTCCATGCCGAGGGCGGGCAGATCTTCTTGCAGCTCTGGCACGTGGGCCGTCTTTCCCATCCATTGGTGCAGGTCAACGGCGCCCAACCCGTAGCCCCCTCGGCAATCAAGGCCGATGGCGAGATCTACACCCCCGAAGGGCTCAAGCCCTATGAACTGCCACGGGCCCTGGCGCTCGATGAAATCCCCGGCGTGGTCACCGACTTCCGCCAGGCCGCGGCCAACGCGAAGCTGGCCGGCTTTGACGGTGTGGAGATTCATGGCGCCAACGGCTACTTGATCGACCAGTTCCTGCGTGACGGCACCAACCAACGTACCGATGCCTACGGCGGCTCGATCGAGAACCGCGCGCGCTTCCTCAAGGAAGTGGTCGAGTCGGTGATCGAAGTCTTCGGCGCCAGCCGTGTCGGCGTTCGCCTGTCGCCGATCTTCAGCTACTTCTCGATGAGCGACAGCAACCCGCAGGCGACTTTCGACTACACGGCCAGAATGCTCAGCCGCTACGGCCTGGCTTACCTGCACATCGTGGAATTGGGCGAAGGCCCGTTCGACTTCCTGGAACTCAAGCGTCGCTTCGGTGGGACGTACATTGCCAATGGCGGCTACAGCGCCGAACGCGCCGCCACTGCTATCAGCCGTGGAGAAGCTGACCTGGTGGCATTCGGCACGCCGTTTTTGGCAAACCCGGACCTGGTGGAACGTTTCAAACGAGGCCAGGCGCTGAACACCCCTGATGCATCGACGTTCTACCAGGGCGACGAGCGCGGTTATACCGACTATCCGACCCTGACCGAGGCCTGAGGCCCAGCGTCCAGCGCGCGTCTCGCTATGCATTATACAAAACAGCGAAATTACTTGTACAAAACACTTTAATTTGTACAAGGCGTGCAGTAGGCTTCTGAAAACTTGTACAGGAATTATTTCCTGTACAACAATCGGAGCCTATGCATGTCCGTCTACCTCCAGCGTTTCGCCCACGCTTTCGCCGAGCTGGACGCCAGTCGCCTGGCTGAGCTCGATGAGCTCTACAGCGCCGACATACAGTTCCAAGACCCTCTGCACCGGATCGAAGGCCTGTCGGCCCTGCGCACTTACTTTGCCCAGTTGTACGCCAACGTCAGCAACCTGCGCTATGACTTCCACGCCTTCGATGAAGTCGGTGCCGGAGAGGGCTATCTGCGCTGGACCCTGCATTTCAGTCATCCTCGCCTGGCGCAAGGAGCACCCATCGCGCTGCAAGGCTGCAGCTATCTGCGTTGGAATGATCGAGTCTACCTGCACCAAGACTTTTTCGACGCAGGCGCCCTGCTCTACGAACATCTGCCGCTGTTTGGATCGGTGATTCGCTGGCTCAAGCGGAGGTTGGCATGAGCCGTGTCTGGCTGACCGGCGCCAGCAGCGGCATTGGCGCGGCATTGGCGGCAGTCCTTCTGGAACAGGGGCATCACCTGGCTGTGAGTGCGCGCCGGACCCACCCCCTGGAGACGTTGGCCACACGCTATCAAGACCAGATATTGGTGCTACCGGGCGACCTGACCGACCCGCACCAGGTCGCCACGATCTGCCAGCAGATTGACCTTCATTGGGGGGCGCTCGACCTGGTAATCCTCAATGCCGGCACCTGCGAATACCTGGAGCCGGACCACTTCGACACCCGCCTGGTCGAACGACTCATCAACACCAACCTGCTGGGTACTTGCCATTGCCTGGAGGCCGCCCTGCCCTTGCTGCGCCGGGGCCAGCGTCCACATCTGGTGGCGGTGAGCAGTGCGGTCACCTGGCTGGCCCTGCCTCGCGCCGGCGCCTACGGTGCGTCCAAAGCCGCGTTGCGTTATCTGATCGAATCCTTGCGCATCGACCTGGCCGCCGAGGGTATCGATGTCACCCTGGTCAGTCCCGGCTTCGTCGACACGCCACTGACCCGACGCAACGACTTCCCCATGCCCATGCGCTGGTCGGCGCAACGAGCGGCCCGCCATATCGCGCGACGCCTGCCGGCGCGCCCGCTAGACATTGCGTTTCCGTGGTCCTTCACGCTGGTCCTGCGCCTGCTCGGGCATTTGCCTGCCCGCTGGCGTCTGGCCCTTGGCCAACGCCTGGCACGCCCTTCCAAGGAGTCATGAAGCATGCGCATCGCGATCATCGGCAGCGGCATTTCCGGGCTGACATGTGCTTACCTGTTGGCCCGCAGGCACCAGATTACCCTGTTCGAGGCCGACGACAGGATAGGTGGCCACACCCACACCGTGGATGTCGATTGGCAGGGGCAGCGCTATGGCGTAGACACAGGCTTCATTGTGTACAACGACTGGACCTACCCGAATTTCATCCGTCTGCTGGACCAGTTGGGCGTCGCGTCTCGCCCTACTGAAATGAGCTTCTCCGTGCATGATCCGGCCACCGGCCAGGAGTATAAGGGCCACACCCTGCGCAGCCTGTTCGCCCGCCGTGGCAATCTGTTTTCACCCGGGTTCTGGGGCATGCTGTGGGACATACTCAGGTTCAATCGGCAGGCCACCGCCGACCTGCAGGCGCAGCGCATCGATAGCAGCGCCCGGCTCGGCGACTACCTGCACAGCCAAGGGTATAGCCAACGTTTCATCGATCACTACATCGTCCCCATGGGCGCAGCAATCTGGTCGATGTCGCCCGCCGGGATGCTGGAGTTCCCGCTCGAGTTCTTTGTGCGCTTTTGCCACAACCACGGCCTCATGTCGGTCAATCAGCGCCCTCAATGGCGCGTGATCGCGGGCGGCTCACGTGGCTACATAGAGCCTTTGTGTGCAGCCTTTCGCGAACATATCCGGCTCAATTGCCCAGTGCAGTGTGTCAGTCGCAACGTTGCCGGGGTAAGCGTGACCAGCAGCGCCGGCACCGAGCATTTCGATAAGGTGGTGTTCGCCTGCCACAGCGACCAGGCCCTCGCCCTGCTCGAGGCGCCAAGCATGGCAGAGCGTGAAGTACTCGGCGCGCTGACCTACGCCAGCAATGAAGTGCTGCTGCACACCGACACCCGCCTGCTTCCCCAACGCCCCCAGGCCTGGGCGAGCTGGAACTATCGCCTCGGTGGCCCTGCGCAGGCACCTGCCGCGGTGACCTACAACATGAACCTGCTCCAGGGCCTGGACGCCCCGGTGACCTTCTGCGTAAGCCTCAACCAGGGCGACGCGGTCGACCCGGTCAAGGTGCTTGCGCGCTTCGATTATGCGCACCCTCAGTACAGCCTCGCCGCCATTGCCGCCCAGGGCCGACAAGGTGATCTGCAAGGGCATCAGCACAGCTATTTCTGCGGCGCCTACTGGGCCAACGGCTTCCATGAGGATGGCGTGGTCAGTGCGCTCGACGTGGCGAAGCATTTCGGAGAACAGCTTTGAACAGCAGTGTGTGTCGCGGCTGGATTGATCATCGGCGCCATACGCCGCGAATCCATGCCTTCCGCTATCGGATCGGCATGCTTTACGTGGACCTCGCCGAACAGGAACACATGCTGGGGTTGTCGCGCCTGCTGCGGCCCTGGTCCTGGGCCCCCCTGTGCTGGCGCGAGCGCGACTACCTGCCATCGCACACCCGCCTTGGGGTTTCTCTGGTCGATGCCGTGCGCCAGATCCTCGATGAAGCCCTGGGTGCCGCTCCCCAAGGGGCGATTCACCTGCTGACTCAACCGCGCAGTTGGGGCCTGTCGTTCAACCCGGTTAGTTTCTATTTCTGCCATGAAGCCAACGGGCGCCTGGCGGCGATCCTATGTGAAGTGCGCAACACCCCATGGCGCGAGCGCTATCACTATGTATTGCCGGTGCCTGCTGGCGAACCCTGTGCCTTCAGGGTGGCCAAGGCGTTTCACGTATCGCCATTCCTGCCTCGGGATATGGACTATCACATGGGGTTCCTGGTCCAGGACACGCACATCCGCATACGCATGGAGAACTGGCGCGAAGGCCACAAGGTGTTCGAGGCCGACCTGGCGCTCAAGCGCCACCCCCTCGACGCCTCCTCGCTGCGCCGACATGTCCTGGCCTTCCCCTGGATGAGCCTGCGCACCGTAAGCGCCATTTACTGGCAGGCCCTGCGCCTGCTTTTCAAACGCACGCCCCTCTACGCCCATCAGGCCAGCGAAGACGGCCTGAGTCTGGGTCAAACCGCTCACAAGGATCCCAATCATGCCCGAACCGACCCTGAGCGCTACCAAGGCAGGTAGTTGCGACCTCTTTAACGGAGGCTTATTCAAGCAAGCCGTGCTGGGTCAGTTGCGCCGCCTGCGTCATGGCCACCTGCGGCTGCTACTCAATGGCGAGCCATTGAGCTTCGGTGACCTGGCCAGCCCCTTGATGGCCGAGGTCGAGATCCTCGACGACGCGGTCTGGGGCATGGTTGCCTGCAACGGCTCCATCGGCGCTGGCGAGGCTTATGTCCACGGCTATTGGCGCAGCGGCGACCTGACGGCTGTGACGCGCCTGTTCGTTGCCAACCTGGATGTGCTCGACGCCATGGACAGCGGCCTGGCGCGCGTCGGTCGCCCGTTGTTGCGCTGGCTGCACTGGCTCAACCGCAACAGTCGACGGGGCTCGCGGCGCAATATCATTGCCCATTACGACTTGGGCAATGCTCTGTTCGAGCGCCTGCTCGATCCCACCATGATGTATTCAGCCGCCCTGTTCGAAAGCCCGGAACAGAGCCTGGAAGAGGCCCAGCTCAACAAGCTCGCCCGTATCTGCCGAAAACTCGACCTGCGCCCCGGCGACCATTTGCTGGAAATCGGCACGGGCTGGGGCAGTCTCGCCATCTACGCAGCCAGCCATTATGGCTGCAAGGTGACCACCACCACACTGTCCCTGGAGCAATACACCCACACTTGTCGACGTGTCGAAGAATTGGGCTTGCAACAGCAGGTTCAAGTGTTGCGCAAGGACTACCGAGACTTGCAAGGGCGCTACGACAAGCTGGTGTCCATTGAAATGATCGAAGCCGTCGGGCATCGCTATCTGCCCGAGTACTTCCGGCGCTGCGCCGCGCTGCTCAAGGACGACGGGCTGATGCTGCTGCAATCGATCACGATCCGCGACCAGCGTTATGAGCAGGCCCGACGCTCGGTGGACTTTATCCAGCGCCATGTTTTTCCCGGTGGCGCGTTACCGTCACTGTCGATCCTGCTGAAGACTGCCAGCACCCAGACGCCGCTCAACCTCCTGCATCTCGAGGATTTCGGGGCGCACTACGCCCGCACACTACGGCACTGGCACGACAACTTTCGCCAATCGCACCAGGCATTGGCGCAGCTGGGCTACGACGAAACCTTCCAGCGCCTGTGGGAGTTCTACCTGTGTTACTGCGAAGGTGGATTCATCGAGCGTGCCATCGGCGTGGCCCAACTGCTCTTCGCCGGGCCCGGCGCCCGTCGACCCGCCCTGCTGGAGTACCAGGATACGTGATGAGCCGCAGCGGCCTGATCGTCAATGCCCTCTGGTTGCAACTGGGTTGGTGGGGCTGTGTGCTCGGGGCACAGGATCCGTGGTGGCTGTTGCCGGTGGTCATCGGATTGCTGGCCCACCTGTGGCTGTGTCCTGCTCCCCGGGCAGAGATGTTTGCGGTGATGCGTGTCGGGCTCAGTGGCATGCTGCTGGACTGGAGCCTGGGTACGCAGGGCTTGTTCATATTCAAGCAAACCCCGCTGCCGCTCTGGCTGGCACTGCTCTGGCTGGTGTTTGCCACAGGCCTGCGTCATAGCCTAGCCTGGGCCATGCGGCCGGTATGGCGTGGTGTATTGCTGGGCTTGGTCGGTGGCCCGCTGGCTTATTGCGTGGGGGCGCCACTGGCGGGCGTCGCCTTGCCACTGGGAGTCGTTGGCACCGCCCTGTTCCTGGCACCGCTCTGGGCGTTATGGCTTCCCCTGGCGCTGCGCCTGGCCGAGCCGAACTGAGCGGGCCCCGGAACGCCGTCGCTACCAGGGCTCGTCGAGGAAAAGCGGCATGCGCAAGGGCTCGATCGGCCCCTCGCGCTGGCCGCACATCTCATCATGGACAACCTGTTGCACCAGCGTGCAAGGCAGCCGCGGGACGAAACGCAGCAGCTCACGCAAATGAGTGGTGGAACGTATATGCAACGTCTTTCCCGACTCATCGAGCAACGTACGCAGGCCACCGTCCAGTCGGGCGCGCAACACGTAGATGCCACCCTCCAGCGACAACAACTCCAGTTCATGGATCCGCCCGTCGACAGCCAACTCGGTAAGCGCCTGCAAGTTCATGGCGAGCTCACGGCCTGACGACGGAAAAACAGGGTCACCTGCCCCAATTCGACACCCAGCTTGCTCATGCTGGAGCGATTGATCAGCGTGTCCTCATCCATCAGGTACATCCAGTCATCAAACTCCACCTCGTAGGTCGAGCCATCGACCGGCAGGTTCAACCGATAACGCCAGCGCAGCGCATTGCCGGCCACTTCTCCTCGCGCCAGGCCGATCACATCGTCAGCGCGACCACGCCACAGGCCGGGTCCCTCGGGAGTCAGCGTCCAGACCCGTCGCTGACGGCTGCCGTCGCTATAGAGAAAGCGCTCATCGAGGATCAGGTGCTCTCCCTCGTGACGGCTGGAAATGTCCACCTCAAAGCGCTTGATCACTTCGCCCGAGCGCTTTTGATAGATCCCCCAGGCCTTGACGGGTTGGCTGAAGAAGCGCTCCAGATCCAGTCGGGGTTGCTGGTCGGCATAACGTTCGACATTCACATTCCCGCAACTGGTCAGGCCCAGTATCAGCAGCAATGCCATCAGAAAATGTCTCACTGATTATCTCCCATCACGTGAGGTTTTGATTCCAAGTAATTGATTTCTAAGGATAGGCTCCTGAGTTCGAGGATCGAGCCAGATGGCAAAAAATGCCCGGGCGAATAGTGGGTCCGTGACCGCCAGAGACAGTTTTTCACCCACATAGAAACGACAGCCCTGCCCCGGCAGGTACAGACCGGTGATACGACTTCCAGGCTTCACATCAATAAAGGCACGGCGCATTTGAGCGGCCCATTCGTCCCGGCGCTTGGCGTCCAGGGGCGCACCGTTGAGGCGCTGCATTTCCTTCAGGCTCGTTTCGACCAAAGACTCTTTGTCGATGGCGCGTCGGTAATTGAGTTCCAGGGCAAACGCCGTTTCCAGGCTTGGCGCAGCGGCCGCACTCCAGAGCCTGGCCTGATAGAGGTCGAACCCATACCAGTCGAAATCGGCTTGCCCGACCAGGCGCGCGCCTGGCAATACGCCGCGCCAGTCCGACAAGGCTTGGGGGCAATAAAGCGTAAACATGCAAAGCGCTATGGCGACCAGGCTTTTCCTGAGCGCGAACGACCGGGCCATGAAGGCGTTACCCGTTTATCAAGGGAGCCTTTATAGTTGTACAGGAATATAGATTTGTACAGCTTTTCGAGAAGACATCGCTTAGTGGTCACGATGCTCATTTCGCAGAATGAATAAACCGGATCGAATGTTCCGCTATACGCTTTCCGATACATCAATCTGAAGCGACACCACCCGCCTCGGCGCCGGGCCTGGCGACGTGGCAGTCGCCGCTTCCACCAGGGCTTCGACTGCCTGTTCGGCCATGGTCACGACGGGATGAGAAAGTACCGCCTGGACCAGCCCCGTCTTCAACGCTTCGCGTGTCAACGGCGTCAGGTCGTGGCACACCACTACGGGTAAGCGAATCTGCTGTTCCTGGAGGCTGCGCAAGGCCCGCAACACGCCGGCGATGCCACCACCGGCCACATAAAGCCCTACCAGGTCAGGCTCTGCGGTGAGCAAGTCCAGCGTGTTGCCATACGCGAACTCATCGTCCTCCAGCGTCAAGCGCGACGCGAGCAGCTCCCATTCGCTGGAGTGCTCGGCCAGATAACTGCGAAAGCTCAGCTCACACAATTCCTGGCACTGGAAACGCTGGCTGCTGAGCATGACGGCCGCCGCCCCGGGCTGCCTCGCCAGACGGCTGATGAACCAGCCTGCCGTGCGGCCCGTGAGTCGATTGTCCAACCCGACATACCCCGTGCCGCTGGCGCTGGACAGCTCCGACAGCAGCGCCACCACCGAAACACCTGTCTCGCGCAATTGCGCAACCGCCTCCCGGACCCGGGGATGATCCACCGCCACCACGCCCAGCCCGTCCACTTGATCGCGCAGGGCCAGGATGCGTTGCGCCACGATGACCGGGTCGAGGTCGTCCAAATAGCCGATGACCACACGGATCCGTGCTCGCGTGCAGGTCGCGGCAGCGTTCGACAACGCGTGGGCAAGCCCTTGGTAAAAAGGCACACCACTTTTCTGCAACAGGAAGCCAAGCCGCAAGGTCGGGCGGTCGTTGAGCACCCGCTGTTCGATAACGCCCTTGGCATGGAACCCCAACCGCGCGGCCGCCGCGGCAATGCGTTGGGCCGTGTCGGCGCGCACGTCGGCGCGCAGGTTCAGCACCCGGTCGACGGTCGACAGGCTGACCCCGGCTTCCCGGGCGACATCAGCCATGGTGGGGCGAAGCATTCGGCGTGGCTTTTCTGACATGTTTTGACACCTCCGCCAGGCATCATGAGGGGTTTTGACAGATTAAGCCAACCCCCCATGGCCCCCTCCCCGGCAACGCAATAGCATCAGGTCCAGCCCATAACAATAAACACAGCCGGAGTGCTTCCATGGCCATTCACATCTGTACAGCGCCCTGCTGTTGGGGCGTCGACGACGTCAAGAATCCTTTTCTGCCACCCTGGCCTCGCGTGCTCAGAGAAGCGGCCGAGGCCGGTTACCGCGGCATTGAACTGGGGCCCTATGGTTACTTGCCCCTGGACGCCGAAGGCGTAGGCCCGGCCTTGTCCGAACATGGCCTGCACGTGGTTGCCGGGACGATTTTCGACGACTTGGTCAACCCCGCCAACCTGCCTGAACTGCTGCGCCAGGCCCACGACATCTGCACGCTGCTCAAGCAGTTGCCCCCCATGGAAAAACAGCTCGGCCAACGCTTCGCCGGGCCCTACCTGGTGATCATCGACTGGGGCCACGAGGCACGCGACTACGCAGCCGGTCACTCGGACCGCGCCCCGCGCCTGGACGATGCACGCTGGAACACAATGATGGCGCACATCCGCGCCATCGCCGACATCGCCTGGCATCAATACGGCATCCGCGCCGTCATCCATCCCCACGCCGGTGGCTACATCGAGTTCGCCGACGAGTTGGCGCGCCTGGTGGACGACATTCCCGATGAGGTCGCCGGGCTGTGCCTGGACACCGGGCATCTCTATTACGCGGGCATGGACCCGGTCGCGTCGCTGCGCACCTACGCCCATCGCCTGGACTACCTGCACTTCAAGGACATCGACCCGGTGGTGTTCGACCAGGTGCTGAACGAACACATTCGCTTCTTCGCCGCCTGCGCCCGGGGCGTGATGTGCCCCATAGGGCGCGGCGTCATCGATTACCCGGCGCTGCACAGCCTGGTGCATGAACTGGGTTATGTGGGCTGCATCACCGTCGAACAGGAGCGTGACCCGCGCAACGCCGGGAGTAGCCTCGACGACGTGGCCGCCAGCCGCGCCTACCTGGCCCGCATCGGTTTCTGATCACACAAGGACAACGTCATGATCAACGGCAGCAAAACAATCACGCGGCCCATCCGTTGGGCCATGGTCGGTGGCGGCGAGCACAGCCAGATCGGCTACATCCACCGCTCGGCCGCCCTGCGCGACCGGAATTTCGAGTTGGTCGCCGCGGCGCTGGATATCGACCCTGCACGCGGCCAAGCCTTTGGTGAGCAACTGGGTATCGAGCCCCAGCGCTGCTATTCGGACTACCTCAGCCTGTTCGAGCTGGAAGCACAACGTCCCGATGGGATTGAAGCGGTGTCGATCGCCACGCCCAATGGCACCCACTACGCCATCACCCGGGCCGCCCTGGAAGCCGGGCTGCATGTGGTCTGCGAGAAACCGCTGTGCTTTACCCTCGAGCAGGCCGAGGCGCTGCGCACCCTGGCGCAAGCCAAGGGACGCATCGTTGGCTTGACCTACGGCTATGCCGGGCACCAGTTGATCGAACAGGCCCGGGCGATGATCGCGGCGCAGGCACTGGGCGAGATCCGCATGGTGCACATGCAGTTTGCCCATGGTTTTCACAGCGCACCGGTGGAGGCGCAGAACCAGGCCACCCAGTGGCGCGTCGATCCGCGCCAGGCCGGGCCCAGCTACGTGCTGGGGGATGTCGGCACGCACCCGTTGTATTTGTCCAAGGTGATGCTGCCCGATCTCAAGATCAAACGCTTGATGTGCAGCCGACAAAGCTTCGTCGCCAGCCGCGCCCCGTTGGAAGACAACGCCTACACCTTGATGGAATACGAAGGCGGCGCCATGGGCATGGTCTGGTCCAGCGCCGTGAATGCCGGTTCCATGCACGGGCAGAAAATCCGCGTGATCGGCTCCCGGGCCAGCCTTGAATGGTGGGACGAGCGGCCCAACCAACTGAGCTTCGAGATCCAGGGCCAGCCCGCGCAGATCCTGGAGCGCGGCATGGGCTACCTGCACGCCGACGCGCTGCAGGACGACCGCATCGGTGGCGGCCACCCCGAAGGGCTGTTCGAAGCCTGGTCCAATCTCTATCGCCGCTTCGCCCTGGCCATGGATGCGGCGAACCGTGGCGACAGCGAGGCACTGGCGGCCCTGCGCTACCCCGACATCGATGCCGGCGTGGAAGGCGTGCGCTGGGTCGAACGCTGTGTGGAATCAGCCAACCTGGATTCAACCTGGGTCGCCTATTGACCCCTCGCCACGGTAATGAGCATTACTTAACGGAGAACAACAATGAAAATCGCCCTCGACCCCTACATGCACCGCCACTTGAGTCTGCCGGACTTGTGCCGCAAGACCGCCGAGCTCGGTTTCGAATACCTCGAACTGTCGCCACGGGAAGATTTCCTGCCCTGGTGGGTACGCCCCCGCGCCCACAAGGAACGCATCGCCGAATTCAAGAAAGCCCTGCGCGACCACGATCTGCAACTGGCCTCGCTACTGCCGATGTATCGCTGGGCCAGCCCCCACGAAGACGAACGCCGGGCGGCGGTGAACTATTGGAAGGAAGCCATCCAGATCGCCGTGGAAATGGGTTGCACCACCATGAACTCGGAGTTTGGCCGTGGGCCGTCGCCTGATCGCGGGCATAAAGTCAGTTGCTGCGGTGGCGTGCACAGCCACGAGTCAAGCGAAGCGGCCTGGTGGCGTTCGATGGAAGAACTGGTGCCGATCCTGGAAGCGGAAGGCGTCACGCTGAACGTCGAGCCTCACCCGGAGGACTGGTGCGAGACCCTGCACCCGGCCCTCGACATGCTCAAGACCCTCGGCTCGGACAACGTCAAGTTCCTCTATTGCACGCCGCACACCTTCTATTTCGGCGATGACATGAAAGCCATGATCGCCGAGGCCGGGTCGATGATCGCCCATGTCCACATCGCCGACACCTACAACCACAAAGCCTCGTCCGGCCTGCGCTACATCGTCAACCCGCCCGGCGCCAAGGTCACCGTCCACCAGCACATGGACATGCACCAGGGCGAGATCGACTGGGACCTGTTCTTCAGTGAACTGGCCAAGACCGGCTTCGACGGCATCGTCACCGCTTGCGTGTTCGGCTGGGAAGAACGGGCGGATGAGTCCGGGCGCTTCATGCGCAAGGAAATCCAGTCCTACGTCGACAAATACCTCAAGTAAGCGTGTTCATTATTCCAACAACCGGACCAGCTGCGGCTCGATCGCACTAGCGCTCACCTCGACCAACGCCAGCGTCACCGGCAGCGTGAACCGCCGCCGGCCGGCGCTGCCAGGGTTCAGGTACAGCCGGTCGCCACGCCATTCGATGCCCGGTTTGTGGGAATGGCCGCTGATCACCCACTTCACGCCCGGGTCCAGCGAGTCCTGTACATCGGCGATGTCGTGAACCAGCAACACCTGCCATCCACACAGGTCGAATTGCAGGCGGTCAGCAAGCGGCCCAGCCCAATCGGCCCCCAGGTCATTATTGCCGCGCACCACGTGCAATGGCGCAATCGACGCCAATTGATCCAGAATCTCGGGGCCACCTATGTCACCGGCATGGATGATCCGCTCACACCCTTGCAATGCTGTCAGCGCTTGCGGGCGGAGCAGACCGTGGGTGTCGGAAATGACGCCAACTTTCATGAAATCTTTCTCCCCAATCGTGTATCGCCGGTTGTACCTGCTTCGTCGTAGCGAGCTAACGTGCTGAAATCGAATAAGATAGGCTGCGCATCAATAATGCGCAGACCCGTCGTAAAAGGAAATGTTGATGCTCGGACGCAAACGGCCAGAGCCAAAGATTGAAAACACTGATGAGGACTTTTCTCCCCAGAGCGCACGGGCTGGAGCGGCATTGCGCCTGACCGTGAGTTTCATGCTGGTGGTCATCATCGCGTTTCTGGCCGTCGAAGGCTGGCGCACCTGGCGGGATTATCGCGCGGCCTTTTCGTCCGCCCAGGATTCGGTGACGAACCTGGCACGGGCGACGGCCCAGCACGCCGAAGACACCATCCGACAAGTGGATGTGGTCACCGCCGCCCTCAGTGAACGGGTGGAAGGCGATGGCCTGCAGAACATGGACGTTGCGCGCATCCATAAGCTATTGGTGCAACAGGCCGCCATCATGCCGCAACTGCATGGGCTGTTTATCTATGGCCCGGACGGCCAATGGCTGGTAACGGACAAGGAAGTCATTCCGGAAACGGCGAACAACGCCGACCGCGACTACTTCCAATATCACCGTACCCACGAGGACCGGGGCGTGCGCATCGGCGAAGTGATCAAGAGCCGGTCCACCAACGACCTGATCATTCCGGTGTCCCGTCGCTTGAACAATCCCGACGGCTCGTTCGCCGGCGTGCTGCTCGGAACGGTCAAGGTCAGCTATTTCGTCGACTACTACGGCGACTTCAAGATCGACGACAAGGGCGCGCTGGTCCTGGCCACACGCAGCGGGACCATCCTGGTACGGCGTCCCTTCGTCGAATCGGTGATCGGCAAGAGCCTGGTCAACAGCGTGATCTTCAAGAACTACCTGCCCACGTCGAACCAGGGCACCGCGGAGGCCAGGGCCGTGGTCGACGATACCGAGCGGCTGTATGGCTTTCGAGCCCTGACCACCTACCCGTTGGTGGTGGAAGCCGGGTTGTCGCGCGAGTCCATCATCGCTCCGTGGCGGCGCGACCTGTTCAAGACCAGCTTCGTGCTGATTTTCCTGATCATGATCCTCGTCGGCTTCGGGCTCATCGTGCTGAGCCAGCTGCGCCACCGGATGACCATGGAAAAGCAGATCCGCAGCGCCCACCAGACCATGCGCGACATGGCGCTGACCGACAGCCTGACCGGGCTGGGCAACCGCAGGCGGCTGGACATCGCGTTGGCCGACGAGATTCGCCTGGCCAAGCGCCAGGGTTCTTCCCTGGCGTTGATCATGCTCGACGTCGACTACTTCAAGCGTTTCAACGACAGATACGGCCATGCTGCCGGCGACGACTGCCTGCGCGCGATTGCCACCGCGGTCAGGCAGACCATCAAAAGGCCGGGCGACCTGGCGGTCCGGTATGGCGGTGAAGAGTTCACCGTGTTACTGCCCAACACCGACAGCACGGGTGCCGCCAAGGTCGCGCAGCAAATCCTCGAAGCTGTCAGGGCCATGAACATTGAACATGGCGATCATCCCTTGGGCATCGTGACCATCAGCGCGGGCATCACCACCAGCCAGCCGAGCGGCGAGGACGTAACCCCGGCCATGCTGATCAAGGCGGCGGACGCCTTCCTGTACCTGGCCAAGAACACCGGGCGCAACCGTTGGTGCAGCGCCGACTCGACGCCTGGGTGAACTCCGCGGGACCGCCGCGCATCGGTCAAGATCGAGCAAACCCAAGTCCACAGGTGCCTGCAAGGCGCCTGGCGGCTACAATGCTCGCTTCGACCGTGACCAGCCTGACTAAAAACAAATGTCCTTGCCCAAACATCATCTGGAATTGCTCAGCCCCGCCCGCGACGTGACCATCGCCCGCGAGGCCATCCTGCATGGCGCCGACGCCGTGTACATCGGTGGCCCGAGTTTCGGCGCGCGTCACAACGCTTGCAACGAAGTGGGCGATATTGCCCGGCTGGTGGAGTTCGCCCATCGCTACCACGCCCGTGTGTTCACGACCATCAACACCATCTTGCATGACAACGAGCTGGAACCGGCCCGCCAACTGATCCACCAGTTGTACGATGCCGGCGTCGATGCGCTGATCGTCCAGGACCTTGGGGTAATGGAGCTGGATATTCCACCCATCGAGCTGCATGCCAGCACCCAGACCGACATCCGCACCCTGGCCCGGGCAAAGTTCCTCGACCAGGCCGGTTTCTCGCAACTGGTATTGGCCCGTGAGCTGAACCTGCAGGAAATCCGCGCCATTGCCGATGAGACCGACGCGGCCATCGAGTTCTTCATCCACGGCGCGCTGTGCGTGGCGTTTTCCGGCCAGTGCAACATCTCCCATGCCCAGAACGGCCGCAGCGCCAACCGTGGCGACTGCTCCCAGGCCTGTCGCCTGCCCTACACCCTCAAGGACGACCAGGGCCGGGTGGTCGCCTACGAAAAACACCTGCTGTCGATGAAAGACAACAACCAGAGCGCCAACATCCGCGCCCTGGTCGAAGCCGGCGTGCGCTCATTCAAGATCGAAGGCCGCTACAAGGACATGGGTTATGTGAAGAACATCACCGCCTATTACCGCCAGCGCCTGGACGATGTCCTCGAAGACCGTCCGGACCTGGCCCGCGCGTCCAGCGGCCGCACCGCGCACTTCTTCGTCCCCGACCCGGACAAGACCTTCCACCGTGGCAGCACCGACTATTTCGTCAGCGAACGCAAGATCGACATTGGTGCCTTCGATTCGCCGACCTTTACCGGCGTGCCGGTGGGCGTGGTGGAAAAAGTCGGCAAGCGCGACCTGCAAGTGGTGACCTTCGATCCGCTGTCCAACGGCGACGGCCTCAATGTGCTGGTCAAGCGCGAAGTCGTCGGTTTCCGCGCCAACATCGCCGAGCCCAAGGGTGAGTTCGAAGAGGACGGCCAGAAGCGTTACCGCTACCGCGTCGAACCCAACGAGATGCCGGCCGGCATGTACCAGTTGCGCCCCAACCACCCGTTGAGCCGCAACCTGGACCACAACTGGCAGCAGGCGTTGCTCAAGACATCCTCCGAACGCCGTGTCGGCCTGGCCTGGGGTGCGTGCCTGCGTGAAGAACGCCTGGAACTGACCGCCACCAGCGAAGAAGGCATCAGCGCCAGCGTCGCCCTGGATGGGCCGTTCGGCGTGGCCAACAAGCCGGAACAGGCCCTGGAGCAATTGCACGACCTGCTCGGCCAATTGGGCACCACCGAATACCACGCCACCGCGATCGAGCTGGATGCGCCCCAGGCGTTCTTCATCCCCAACTCGCAGCTCAAGGCGTTGCGCCGCGAAGCCATCGAAGCCCTGACCGCCGCCCGCATCAAAGCCCATCCACGCGGTGGCCGCAAGGCCGAGACCAACCCGCCGCCGGTGTACCCGGAGTCGCACCTGTCGTTCCTGGCCAACGTCTACAACCAGAAGGCCCGGGACTTCTATCATCGTCACGGCGTCAAGCTGATCGACGCGGCGTTCGAGGCCCACGAGGAAACGGGTGAAGTGCCGGTGATGATCACCAAGCACTGCCTGCGCTTCTCGTTCAACCTCTGCCCCAAGCAGGCCAAGGGCGTCACTGGCGTACGCACCAAGGTGGCACCGATGCAACTGATACACGGTGATGAAGTGCTGACGCTGAAGTTCGACTGCAAACCCTGCGAAATGCATGTGGTCGGCAAGATCAAGGGACACATCCTGGACCTGCCATTGCCCGGCAGCACGGCGCAGCCCGTGGTCGGTCACATCAGCCCTGAAGACCTGCTCAAGACGATCCCCCGCGCCCCGCATTAAACCAATACCCAGCCATGCCCATGTGGGAGCAAACTTGCTCCCACAGGGTTTTTCGGGTGTTTGATGGCCCTGCGCCATTTTTCATTTCTGCGCCGTTTTTGCTTCGCGGTGCGACAGATTCTCCTGCAGGACTCCCCCACCACTTCCTCGCGGTGTTAGGTTGCAACGGTTTGTGTCATCAAATCAGACACTTCCCTCCTACCGCCTGCCAAGGAATGCCCAGCAATGGACTTCTCGCTCAAACACCTGGCCGTGACCACCCTGCTGTTGTCCAGCCTCGCTTCGATCACCACACCAGCATTCGCCAACATCAGCGCCCAACAGGGCGCAGCCATCGTCAAAACCTTCTCCAACACCTCAGTTACCGATTTCAGGCAGTTCCTGGCCGACGTGGCCAAGAGCGACCTGGGCAAAGCCGCCAACCTCGGCCCGGCCATCAGCGCGTTCCAAGGCAACACAACCCTTTCGGCTGAACAGCAGAATGAAATCCATCGCCTGCTGGGCCTCTATGCCCGAGTGAAATACGGCCAAGCGGCCACCGAGACACTGAAGGAACTGGTCGCCATCCCGACTTTTCGCAAGGACGGCGTTGTCCAGCACGAGAACCCGGAGTTTCTCAAGATCGCCGACAAGATCAAAAGCCTGGCCGAGGCGTTCAACCTCAACTTCCGCAACATCGACAACCGTGTCTATGAGATTTCCCTCGAAGGCAGCGGCGACGAAGTCGTGGGCATTCACGCCCATGCCGACGTGGTGCCGGTAACGCCGGATAACTGGGTGTTGAAAGATGGCACTCGCCTCGACCCGTTCAAGGTCACCCAGGTGGGCGACCGCATGTATGGCCGCGGTACCGAGGACGACAAGAACGGCATCGTGGTCGCGCTCTATGCCATGAAAATCATCAAGGAAGAGAAACTGCCGCTGGCGCGCAACTTCAAGCTGCTGGTCGACACCACCGAGGAAACCACTGGCGACGCCATCCCCTATTATTTCGAACGCAACCCGACGCCCAATTACAACCTGGCGCTGGATGGCGGCTACCCCGTAGTGATTGCCGAGAAAGGCTATGGCACCGTCATGGCGAACTTCACCCGGCGCGCGGCACAGGGCAAGGGGGCAGAAATTACCGCGCTGACGGGCGGCCTGGCGACCAATCAGATTCCGTCGACGTCCGTTGCCACCTTCGCCAGCGACAAGCCCGCCGAACTGGCTGCCAGCCTGCTCAAAGCCGCTACCGACTATGCCAAGCGCAACGGTGGCAACTTCGAAGTGAGCACCCAGGTCGTCGGCAAGGACGTCCAACTTACCTTCACCGGCGTTTCCGCCCACTCCTCCGAACCCGAGTCAGGCGTCAACCCGGTGGCAAGGATGCTGGGGCTCATCAATGGCCTGGATGGCAAGGTCACGCTCAAACACAACCACATCACCGACGCCGCCCGCTATGCCGCTGACAACTGGGGGCTCGACTACCTGGGTAAAAAACTGGGAATCGGTTTTTCCGATGCCTTCATGGGCCCGCTGACCGCGTCCCTGACCTACGTTGGCATGGATGAGAAGACCCTCAAGCTGGCGGTCAACCTGCGGGTGCCGGTGGGCAAGACCACGGAAGCCCTCAAGACTGAAATCGCCGGCAAACTGGCCGCCTGGAGCAAGAAATCCCACATTGCGGTGGCCTTCGACTATTCCATTGACGAGCCGATGTACCGCAACCCTGAGGGTGAATGGGTCAAGGCGCTGCTGGCCGTGGCAAGTGAAAACCTCGGTATGGAACACAAATACGGCACCTCTGCCGGCGCCACTTCGGTTCATGACTTGCCCAATGGCGTGCAATTCGGCCTGGCCATGCCCGACGTCAAGTACACCGGTCACAACGACAACGAGTTCAAGACAGTCGAGCAATTCCTGCTGGACCTGCAGATCGTGACCGAGATGATGGGGCGGATCGGGCAGTTGCCGAAGTTGTAAAACACCGTGCCCTGAGAATGCTGCCGCTAGGGCGTAGGAACTGTGTAGGAGCTGTCGAGTGCAACGAGGCTGCGATCTTTCCCCTGACACTTGAATCTCAAGCGAAAGATCAAAGGATCAAAAGATCGCAGGCTTCGCCAGCTCCTACGGCCCAGCGGGAGCAATCCCTGGCCACAGGTTTATTCATTCCTTCGGGTGAGTGGCGCTTGGATCGATGACCTTGGCGGTAATGTCGACCAGCTCCAGCCCCCAATCCCCGTGCAGGTACCAATCCTCCCCGATCATCTCGGCCGGGTGCATCGTTCGATCGGCGCCGTTGCCGCAGGCCAGCGCACTGGTCGGACAGTAACGATCACAACCCCAGCAAATGCGCTCGGGATGTTTGGGACTGATGGGAAAGGGCTTTGCCATGACGACCCCGTATAACTGATGGGTGTACCCGCACCCTACCGCGTCGGGGCGCAGTGCCCCTTGATCCCGATCAAGAACAACCGCGCAGGAACCAGTCGGCATTCGTCGTTGGAAAATTCGCGCTAAAAATTGACAAGAATCATTATTATTCGCAGCAAAGCTTCCTAGACTCGGCGCCATCGTTTAGCCAACCAGGAAGTCATCATGCGCACACTTGCAACTCTGCCTCTGGCCTTGCTGTTTCTCGCACCGCTGGCCCAGGCCAAGGAATACCCCATCGGCGAACCGCAACTGTGCCCAGGACTGGAGGTCGGTGCGGTGTATTTGCAGCCGATTGAAATGGCCCCGGCCGGGATGATGCGGGCCACGGCCGATTCCGACGTGCACCTGGAAGCCGACATCCGCGCCACGGCGGACAATAAGCAGGGCTTCCAGGAAGGCAGTTTCGTGCCCTACCTCAATGTGTCATTCCAACTGAAGAAACAAGGCAACGACACCGAACTCAAGGGTGATTTCCACGCCATGGTCGCCAACGACGGGCCGCACTATGGCGACAACGTCAAGCTGCTCGGCCCTGGCAAATATCAACTGACATTCACTGTCCTGCCGCCTGGCGGCCATGGCTCCCTCGGTCGTCATACCGACAAGGAAACCGGCGTGGCGCCATGGTTCGAACGCTGCGAACTGCATTATGAATTCGTCTACGCCGGGATCGGTAAAAAAGGCGGGTACTGAGCATGAGCCGCTCATCCTGCCCACGGCACGTCACGACTCATCGACGCCTGGCCTGGTTGACGCTGGCCGGTGTGCTGCTGCCCTCGATCGCCCAAGCCGAACTGCCGACCTATGAGCTGAGCATACGCGACGGGCATTTCACGCCGTCGCAACTGGAAGTGCCGGCCGGGCAACGCTTCAAGATCGTGCTGAAGAACATCGGCCAGGGCCCGGCGGAGTTCGAAAGCACGCCTTTGCGCGTCGAGAAAGTGCTCTCGCCCGGCGTCACGACCTTCGTGGTCATCCACCCGCTGCGCCCCGGGCACTATCCGTTTTTCGACGAATTCAATCCGCAACTGCCCGAGGGCGGGATTCTCGCCGAGTAATCGGTCAGCAGGAGGCGTTTGCATGACTCAATCGATGTTTATTGTCTGGCGCGAAAGCGTCGAGGCGTTGTTAGTGATCGGGATTCTCCAGGCCTGGGTCAGCCGACAACACCAGGCCAGCCAGCTGTTGCGCTATGTATGGACCGGCGTCGCGCTGGGCCTGTTGCTTTCGGGCGTGCTGGCCGGCCTGATCCTGCTGGCCGGCGAGGCCATGAGCGGGACGGCCAATGAATGGTTCCAGGCGTCGCTGGCTCTGGTCGCCAGCCTGCTGATCGTGCAGATGGTCGGCTGGATGCACCGAAACGCGAGGACGCTCAAGCATGACCTGACGCGCCACGCCGACCAGCGCCTGAGCCGTCAGGGCGGCCTGGGGCTGTTGGTGCTGGCGCTGCTGGCGGTCAGCCGCGAAGGCAGTGAAACCGTGGTGTTCCTGTATGGCGCCGGTGCGCGCCTGCAAGGGCCGCAACTGGGCTTGTTCGCCGTCGGTGCGCTGGCCGGGCTGGTGCTGTCGCTGCTGACCGTCTCCTTGCTGCACAGCAGTCGCCGGTTCATCTCATGGCCGCGTTTCTTTGCCATCAGCGAAGCGATCCTGCTGCTGTTGGGGGCAGCGTTGCTGGTCAGCGGTATCGAGCGGGTCGGCGGGCAACTGCTCGCGATGGATTGGCCTGAGGCGGTGTATCGCGGCATTGGCGACGCGCTGTGGGACAGTAGCGCGATACTCGACGACGGCCATGGCTTCGGCGGGTTCCTGGCGGACTTCACCGGGTATCGGGCCAGCCCGAGTGCGATGACGCTGCTGGTGTGGCTGGGCTATTGGGGCGTCGTCGCGGGCTGGCTGCGGCCGCGCAAGGCGGAAAACCTGCCATGCCCGACCTGAACCCCTGGCTCCAACGCCTGGGCGACGGCATGCGGCGCCACGGTGCAACCATTCGTACCGTGCAATGGGCGGTGGTGCTGTTCTACGCGGTGCTGCTGGTGGTGCCGACCCTGCTGCCATTGCCCAACAGCCAGGCACACCTGTTCGACAATCTCACACTGCTGGCACAGTTTCTGTTCTGGGGCCTGTGGTGGCCGTTCGTGTTGCTGTCGATCGTGTTGTTCGGGCGGCTCTGGTGTGGCGTGCTGTGCCCGGAAGGCGCCCTGAGTGAATGGGCCAGCCAGTACGGCAAGGGCTTCGGGGTGCCGCGCGGATTGCGCTGGGCTGGCTGGCCCACCTTGGCGTTCTGCCTGACCACACTCTACGGTCAATTGATCAGCGTCTACGACTACGCCCAGGCTGCATTGCTGATCCTGGGCGGCTCGACCGTCGCCGCGGTGATCGTCGGCCTGTTGTTCGCCCGGGGCAAGCGGGTGTGGTGCCGTTACCTGTGCCCGGTCAGCGGCGTCTTTTCCCTGCTTGCTCGCTTGGCGCCGGTGCACTTTCAGGTGGACGAACAACGCTGGCTGGAAAACCCCGCACCGCGTCGCCCTCCTCCCAACTGCGCGCCCTTGCTGGACATCCGCCGCATGCGTGGCGCCGCCGATTGCCACGCCTGTGGTCGCTGCAGCGGCCAGCGCGATGCGGTGCGCCTGATTGCCCGCTCCAGCAGCGAAGAAATCCTGCACTCGACGGCTAACACCCTCTCGCCATGGGATGTTCGCTTGCTGTTGTTCGGTGTCATCGGCCTGGCCACGGGCGCCTTCCAGTGGACTGTCAGCCCATGGTTCATCGACCTCAAGCAAAGCCTGGCCCAATGGCTGGTCAGTCATGATTGGCTCTGGGCACTCCAGGACAACGCGCCGTGGTGGCTGTTGACGCACTATCCGCAACTCAATGACAGTTTCAGTTGGCTCGACGGTTTTTGCATCGTCGCGTACCTGGGCATGAGTGCACTGCTGATAGGCACTTCACTGATGCTGCTGATGCGCCTGGCGGCACGCCTCTCGGGTGACAACACACAATATCCGCCCTTAGCCATCACCCTGACGCCCCTCGGCGGTGCTGGGTTGTTCCTCGGCTTGTCGGCCACCACGGTCAAACTGCTGCGCTATGAAGGACTGCTGCTGGAATGGGTACAACCGGCACGGGCCGGGTTGCTGGTAGCGGCGATAGCCTGGAGTTTATGGCTGGGCTGGAAACGCCTGCAGCAGACGCAGACTCCAGCGATCCAACGATCGCCAGCCATGGCATGCCTGGTCATGGCCAGCAGCCTGGTGGGTTATGGCTGGTGGCTGCAGTTCTGGGGATGGTGATGTGCTCACAACACCCTGTAAGTGCGAGCTTGCTCGCGATGAGGCCGGCACATTCAACATCACCAAAGAATGACATACCGCCATCGCGAGCAAGCTCGCTCCCACAGGGGAAACGCGGTCCCACCAAGAACTAGGTCGGCTATAAGGCCGCCTCGCGGTGGATGTTGATCTCGGCGCCCCGTTAACCACGCTGGCTGAACGAAGGTATTGCGCAGTGGGCAACCCGGCATGGATGCCGGGTTAGCCGCGCTGGGCCATGGATGGCCCTTCGCGGCGGCCCTCGGAGCAATGCCTTCGTTCAGGCATGCCGAGCCTAGGCGAGGCACCGAGTGGTGGGGCAAAAGCGCTTTGGTTACTTTCGCGCTTTTCGAAAGTGACCCGCCGTAAGGGCGGAACCATAAGCCGCCGTTACCTAAATAACGGATATACCCCCCAAAAGCCGTCAGCCCCGAACCCACCCCCCCTGCCGACTCAACTCAGGCTTTTTTAAAAACACCCTCTGCGGCAACAGCAACCAAGCCAACGCCGGCAGCAAGATCAAGGCCCCCAGCATGTTCACCAAAAACATGAAGGCCAGCAAAATCCCCATATCAGCCTGAAACTTGATCGGCGAGAACGCCCAGGTCGACACCGCCACAGCCAATGTCATGCCCGTCAACAACACCACTTTGCCGGTGAACAGCAGCGCCTGGTAATACGCCTGGGCCAAGGTGTCACCGGCCCGCATCCGCGCCAGGATCACGCTCAACACATAGAGCGCATAATCGACCCCGATGCCCACGCCCAGTGCGATTACCGGCAGTGTCGCGACTTTCACCCCCATGCCCAGCCCCACCATCAGCGCCTCGCACAGGATCGAGGTGAGCATCAGCGGCAGCATCGCGCACAGGGTTGCGCGCCAGCTGCGGAAGGTCACCAGACACAGCAGACTGACTGCGCCATAGACCCAGAACAGCATCTCGCGCATGGACTTCTTCACCACGATATTGGTCGCCGCTTCGATCCCCGCACTGCCGGCCGCGAGCATGAACTTGACCTCTGGCATCTGATGCCCGGCGATAAACTGCTCACTGGCCTCCACCACCCGGTTCAAGGTATCAGCCTTGTGATCGGCCAGGTAGACGTACAGCGACAGCATCGAGCAGCCCTGATTGAACAGCTCTCGCGGGGCGCGGGTTTGCACGGCACCCAGTGCGCCGTCATTGGGGATCAGTTCATACCATTTGAAGTTGCCTTCGTTATACCCGGCCGTGGCGATCTTGCTCAGCGCTGCCATCGAGGTGGTCGATTCCACGCCGGGCAATTGCTCCAGTTGCCAGGCCAGCGCGTCTACCGCAGACAGGCTGGCGTAACGGGTGCATTGATCCTCGGGGGTCTTGATCATGACCACGAAAATATCCGAGCTGGCCGCATAGTTCTGGGTCATGAACAACGCATCGCGGTTGTAGCGCGAGTCGGCACGCAACTCTGGAGCGCCGGGGTCCAGATCGCCGATTTTCAGGTGCAGGCTCACGGCAAAACCAAACGCGGCCAACAGCAAGCCAGCCAACATGGCGCCCGTGGCCCAGCGCCGTTGGGTGAACAAATCGAGCACACGCCACAGGGGATGCTTGATCTGCGCCTGTTGCTCTGTGGTTTCCGCACTCAGGCTGCGTTGCGCCGCCGCCGGGCTGACGCCGATATAGCTGAGCAGGATCGGCAGCAGGATCAGGTTGGTGAAAATCAGCACTGCCACCCCGAGGCTGGCGGTGATCGCCAGGTCCTGGATCACCCGAATGTTGATCAGCAGCAGCACCGCGAAGCCCACCGCATCACAGAGCAAAGCGGTGATGCCGGCGGCGAACAGTCGACGGAAGGTATAGCGCGCGGCAACCACCCGGTGAGTACCGCGGCCGATGTCCTGCATGATGCCGTTCATCTTCTGCGCGCCATGGCTCATGCCAATGGCGAACACCAGGAACGGCACCAAGGCCGAGTAAGGGTCCAGCTCATAGCCGAGCAGCGCTAGCAGCCCCAGTTGCCAAAGCACCGCCGCCAGTGAACAGATCACCACCACCAAGGTGCTTCGCGCGCAACGGGTGTAGCCAAACAGCACCAAGACCGTCACCAGTACCGCCACCACGAAGAACAGCAATACCTGGGTCATGCCCTCGATCAGGTCGCCGACGATCTTGGTAAAGCCGGTGATATGAATCCGCAGGTCATCGGTCTGGTACTTGTCTCGCAGCGCCTCCAGTTGCCGGGAGAACTCGCCATAGTCCAGCGCCTTGCCCGTCTGCGGATTGATTTCCAGCAACGGCACGAAGATCACGCTGGATTTGAAGTTGCCGGCGACCAATTGCCCGACTTCCCCGGAGCGGGCCACGTTGGTCCGCACCTGCTCGAGGCTGGTGGCCGAGCCATCGTAATCGTCGGGGATCACCGTGCCGCCGTCGAGCCCGTCTTCGGTCACGGCAGTCCAGCGCGTGGTCGGGGTCCATAACGATTTCATGTAGGGGCGGTCGACGCCCGGCAGCAGATAGAGCTCGTCGTTGAGCCTGGCCAGGGTGTCGAGGTAGTCCTTGGTGAAAATGCTCCCCTGCTTGACCTCCACGGCGATGCGCAGCGAGTTGCCCAGGCCGCTCAGTTCCTTGCGATTCTCCAGGAAATTGGCGACGTAGGGATGCCCCGTGGGGATGGTCTTTTCGTAGCTGGCATTGATGCCGATGTGCGTGGCTTGCCAACCGAGCACCAACGTCACCAACAGACACAGCAGGACCACCAGCGGTCGATGGTTGAAGATCGCCCGCTCAGCGAAGTTGCCCGACGCCCGGTCAAAGTCTTCCTGGCGGCCGATCACGGTTTGGGTTCTGTCGTCTTTCAAGTTTGACTCCTGTTGCACGAGCCGTGGCCCGATAGCGCTACACCGTGAAGTTTCAAGGTTGACCTGCGGCCCGCGGATCCTGGTCAGCGGCCACGCCGGTCAAGCCGACGCTGGCCAGGCTGCCGTCGACCGCCTGTTGCACGGCAGCGAGCGTCCCGCCGCTGCGGCTCTGACGCTTGTCAAAGCTTCGCCCCTGGTCATGACTGAATAGAAGTTCACCACTCTGGCTGGCCAACAACAGGCCGCCGTCGCGCAGTTGGAGAGCGCTCGCCAGTGTCGATTCGATACCGGTGTCAAGGCGGCGCCAACTGTTGCCACGATCCCCGGACCACCAGGCGTTTCCGCGCAAGCCATAGACCACCAAGGCCCCGTCGCGGGTGCCGAGCAGACCGAAGAAGCTGCCCTCATACGGTGACTTCAAGGCCTGGAATGACTGCCCAGCATCGGTGGAACGCAACAGCAAACCGCGCTCCCCCACCAACCACAGATCGTTGCCCAAGGCGCGGATGCCATACAGGTTCAAGCCCTGCGGATTGTCCACATGCCGCATCCACGGCTGCCAGCTTCGCCCGCCATCGTCGGTACGGTAGATCTGGTTGTAGGCGCCCACGACGTAGCCGTGCAGGCGGTCACTGAAGTACAGGTCGAGAAACGGTTTATCCGGTCCGTCATCGAGCATTCGCCGTGCCTGCGCCAAGTGGCTGGCACCGTCGGGTTGATTGACATCGCGCTCAGCGAACTGTACCGCCAAGGCGATGGCACGCTGACCGTCGAGTTGCTTTTGCCAGGTTTCTCCGCCGTCCTGGGTGTGCAGCACCACGCCCAGATGACCGACCGCCCAGCCCTGCTCGGCATCGACGAATTGCACCGCCGTCAGGCTGACACTGACCGGCACCTTGGCCTGGCGCCAATTGACTCCAGCGTCATCGCAGAGCAGCACGATCCCGCGCTCACCGACCGCCACCAGACGCTCGCCGGCCCGGGCCAGCCCGAGCAACACCGAGCGCTGGGCCTTGGCGGTCGGCAATGCCGGCTGTTGCAGCACGGCCAATGTCGTGGCCTGTGCAACCAAGGGCACGCTCACCAACAGGCTCCCCACCAAGGCGCAAACGCCCCATAGCGGACCGCGACTCGCAAAAAATTTTTCAACGTTCATATCGTTATTCCCCCTGGAAAATCGTAAGCGACCGCGGCGAACCTCCTCCTCGCCACGGCCGCCACAGGTTCAACGCATGTTTTCGTTGGCCATGGCATCCGGCGTGAAATAGGACGCCGAAGGTCTCGCGATCTTCTGGTACTGAACCGCCAGGTCATTGCTCGATGCGTTGAGGAAGTAGGCTCCGGTGTCGAGGTTGTAGCTGCCCCACATGACCTGTGCGGTGAGGACCGGCATGTCCGGCGCCAGCAGCGTCAGCGAATACATCTGCCGACCGAGCTTGCCCTGGGCGTCATAACCGTCGGCCATCAGGATCTGCCAGGAGTCTTCGTCGACGTAGTAGGTCCGACGCGGCACGACATGGCGCTTGCCGGATTTGAGCGTGGCCTCGACCACCCAGACCCGGTGCTTCTCCCAACGCACCAGATCAGGATTGAGGAAGTTTTCCTTGACCAGGTCGTCACTCTTGGCCAGCGCGGCGCGGTTATTGTTGTAGCCGACGATCAGCTCTTTCTTGCCCACCAGCTTGAGGTCATAGCGATCGGTAGGCCCGAACAGCATGAACGCTTCGTCGAACAGGCCGACGCCGGAGGTCACGAAGTCCGGCGTGTCATAGGCAATGTTTGGCGCCCGGCGAACCCGGCGCTGGCCGACCAGATATTGCCAGGCCGCCCGATTGGCCGGGTCCATGTCCCAATGGGTCATCAGGCCTTCGCCGGCCTTGGATGACGGCAACTCAGTCAACAGCTTGCCCACCTGGTACTTGCCCGCATAGTTTTCCAGGCTGCCGCCTTCGAAGTAGTAGGGAAACTGATAGGAGAATTGGGCCCGGGTCGCCTGGACTTTCTTGCCACCGGCGGTCATCAGCCAGGTATCGAAAGGCGCGCTGATGGTGTCGCCGCCCTGCCAGGACAACCGATAATTCCACAGCACTTGGGCACCGTTTTCCGGGATCGGGAACGGAATGCCACCGTAGGCGTTGGCGACCTTCTCGCTGTCCACGTCCAGCGTGGCGCGTGTGGCGTTCTTGCTGGTGTTGTCATACACCCATTGCGGAGCGGCGGCCGAGCGATGGGTCGGGTACACGTCCAGGCGATAGCCCGGGTATTTCTTCAGCAGCAGCTTGGTCCCTTCGGCCAATTCGCTGGCGTACTGCTCCATGTTCGAGGCTTTGATCGAATACAGCGGCTTCTCGCCGGCGAATGGATCGGGGCGTTTGTCACCCGGTTTGTAGCCAGGCGTGGCCTGGGTATAGCCGCCCTGCCAAGCCGGGATACTGCCATCGGCGTTGCCGGCACGCTCGCCACCCAAGGGAGTCAGATCGGTTTTCAGGCGCGCGGCCTGTTCAGGCGACACCGCCGCCTGCGCCAGCCCCATGCCAGCAAGGGCCAGGGTCAGGACGCATGTGTTCAGGAATGCTGTGTTCTGCATGGCGAATCCACCTTATTAGAATGAGGTTTTCACGTAGAGCGAGACGAAGTCGCGATCGGCCAACGACTGTCCGTAACTGAAATTGCCGTCCTCGCGCAGCCCGGCTTTCGGTGCGCCGAAGAAGTTCACGTAGTTGAGGCCGACATCCCAGCGTTGCAGGTAGGTGGCTTTGAGCCCGACACTCCAGTCGCCGGAGTGGGTGTTGCCGAAGCCGGATTTGTTGACCGCCGATGAGCGCCCATCGAGTACCACACCCATGCCGATCGGCACGGTCAGGTCGATTCCGTCGACGATCTGGAAGTACGCCGGCTCGATCAATACCCGCAGCGCGGTGGCATCGCGGGTGGTGTTGGAGTCCAGCGCGGCAGCGTTCTTGGTCACGCTCAGGGTGCGGTTCCAGGCCAGTTCGGCCAGGGCCGATCCGCCATCCCAGAACGCGGTGGGCGATAACAGGTAGATCGCCGACAGGTTGGCGTGGGCGGTCTTGCCCCTGGCGAACAACTCATTGTCGCCACCATCGGCCGCCATGCCGGGGGTCACTACTTGCAGATTACTCACTAGCGGCGCGTTCCAGCGCACCGACGTTTCACCGGCAAAGTTGAACGGACCGTAGGCAGTGGAGAAGCTGACGCCAGCGGTCTTGATGTCTTCGGCGTAGACCTGGCGATAGGAACCCAGGATGGGCAACCCAGTGGCCGCAGACGCCGCACCGTCCAGGTACGCGTACAACCCGATTGGCGCTTTGTCGTGATACTGGGCCGCGTAGAAACCCAGCTCCAGCTCGGTGCCGGTCGGCTTGAAGCGGATCTGCATGCCGCCCTGCCCCGAATTGCGCGGTTTCAAATCGCCGCCATTGACCGTGTCGTTGCCGAACACTTCGCGCAGAGGGCCACTGCCGTAGCCGATGGCATCGACATCGCTCAGGTAGCTGCCGGCGCCGGGCAGATTGGAACGTTCCCACTCAAACTGATAGTAAGCGCCCACCGACAGTTGCGGGTTGATCTGCAACTGCCCGGAGATCTGATTGACCGGGCGCAGGATCTCCTTGAACTGAGTCCCCGGCACGCTGAGCAACTTGACGACATCGGTCGGGCCCTGGGCATTGGCAATGCCGTTGCCACCGTAGAACAGGCTTTCCCCATAGATCAGGCTGTGTCGGCCCAGGCGCGCCACGCCCTGGGAGTCTTCACCCAGATCCCCGCGCAAGAACACGAAGGCGTCGAGGATTTCCGCGTCGCGACCATGGAGCTTGCGGGTTTCACTGAGGAAATGCTTTTGCTCGCTGCTGTCGGTGTCCTGATTGTAGATATCGTCGTACCAGGCTGCGCCGCTCACGCGCAGCCCATAGTTTTGCCGGCTCAGGTCCATTTCGGAAAACAGGTCCAGGCGGTTGGAGACCAGGCCACTGCTGAAATTCTTGTCGCCCTGGCTCTGGATCGAGGGATACAGGCCGTTGGCGGTTGGCGCGTTGACCAAGCGGCTGTCCTGTCCATGCAGGCGCCAGGCTTGGCTGTACTTGATGGTGTTGTCCCAGCGCAGTTTCCAGTCGGAGTCACCCATGTCCATTTGCATGGCCTGGACCCTTTCGACCATCACACCGGTGCTGCACAACGCCAGGAACAGGGCGCAATACTTGAAACCAAAGCAATCTTTGAGGTTATCCATGGACGCTTCTCATTATTGTTATTTTTTGGCATGGCTTTGCAGCCAACACGCTCGGGTAGCGGCTTGCACCGCGTTGTACGGATGCGCATTCAGATGTAGGTGGAGGCCAATCCACCATCGACCGGCAGGTTGACGCCGTTGATCCAGCGCGACTCATCGGCACACAGGAAAGCGATCACCGCCGCCACCTCATCGGCGTAAGCGGGACGTTTCATGCGATGGGCATCGGCCTGGGTCCGGGCCTCGCCGAGCATGCTCACGAAGTCGTCGAGGATGGGCGTGAACACCGGGCCCGGTGCAACACTGTTCATGCGCACCGAATGCTCAAGAAACCAGGGTTGGGCCTGCAGGTAGGTCCAGACGATCAAGGCTTCCTTGAAGTACTGGTAGCAGGTCTGGTCCGGCACCCGGTGGTCGGCCAGCCAGGCTTGCGCGGCGGTAAAATCTTCGATGCGCGCCAGCGCCTTGTGCTGTTCCAGGCGCAACGGCCATTCGGCGCCGAGGATCGAGGCGATATTGACGATGCTGCCGCCAGCGTTGATGCGCGGCAACAGCGCACGGCTCAAGTGGCGCAACCCGAGGTAGTTGACCCGCGCCAGCAGTTGCGGGTTGGCGGTGCCCGGCACCCCGGCGATGTTGCACAGGCTGTCGAGCCGTGCGGGCAGCTGCGGCAGCAGCCGTTCGATGTTTTCGGCGCTACTCAAGTCGCCCTGCACAAAACCGTCCAGGGTCATGTGCGGCGCCTTGAGGTCGACGCCAATCACTTGGGCGCCATGAGTGCGCAGCAGGCTTGCCGTGGCAGCACCAATGCCTGACGAGACACCGGTGACCAGCACAATCTTGTTGTCGAGTTTCATGTTGAGTCCTCTTATTATTTTTGTGTACTCGCAGGGCCCTCAGCTCATCGGGCCCTGTAAACCTGCCTGTCAGAAGGGGTAGACCGGCGCCTGGTCCTTGACCGTCACCCACTGCCATTGCGTGTATTCGTCCCAGTCCGCCGGGCCGCCGACGCTGCCGCCATTGCCCGAGGCGCCGCGCCCGCCGAACGGGTTGATGCACTCATCGGCGACGGTCTGGTCATTGATGTGCAACATGCCGCACTGCAACCGCTCACCGATGGCCATGGCCCGGCCTACCGACGGAGAAATGATCGCCGCCGCCAAACCGTACTCGGTGCGGTTGGCCAACTCGACGGCTTCATCATCGGTGGCGAAGCTGACCACCGTTGCCACGGGCCCGAAGACCTCCTCGTCGAAGGCCCGCATGCCCGGTTTCACGCCGCTGAGCACGGTGGCCTGGTAAAACAGTCGATCGTGCTCGCCGCCTGCCTCCAGCCGGGCGCCGGCACGCACGGAGTCGCTGACGATGTCGTGCACCCGTTTCAGTTGGCGCTGATTGATCAGCGGCCCCAACGCGGCTTCGCCCTGGGCGGCGTTACCGACGGTCAAGGCCCGGGCCTTTTCCACCAGTTTGCGGGTCAGTTCTTCGGCGATGGATTCATGGGCGAGGATCAACCCGGTGGCCATGCAAATCTGCCCTTGATGCAGCCAGGCGCCCCAGGCCGCGTTGCGAGCGGCGAGGTCGAGATCGGCGTCTTCAAGAATGATCAGCGGGTTCTTGCCACCCAACTCCAGCGCAACCTTCTTCAGGTTGCGCCCGGCCACTTCCGCGACCTTGCGACCGGCGCCGGTGGAACCGGTAAACGCGATCATGCGCACGTTAGGGTCGCGGCACAGCGCCTCACCGGCATCCGCCGCACCGGGCAACACTTGCAGCAAGCCCTTGGGCAGCCCCGCTACCTCGAACAACCGGGCGATAAGGAAACCGCCGCTCACCGGGGTCTGTGGATCCGGCTTGAGCACCACCGCATTGCCCGCCGCCAGGGCAGGCGCAACGGAGCGCATGGACAACACCAGGGGAAAGTTGAAGGGCGAAATCACCCCGACCACGCCATGGGGCTGGCGTCGCGCATAGGACAGGCGCCCCGCCTCGCTGGGCAGGACCACCCCATGGGCCTGGGACAGCAGGCCGGCGGCCTGATGCAACAGCACGATGGCTTCGCGTACTTCGTGTTGGCCCTTGAACAGCGCGGCGCCGGTCTCCCGAGCCACGTACAGCGCCAGTTCTTCGAAGGACTGCTCGGCCACGTCGGCGGCCTTGCGGAAGATCGCCGCGCGTTGCCGCGGGCCCAGCGCCGCCCACCCCGGCTGCGCCAGGGCTGCGTCGCGACTGGCCTTGGCGATGTCGGCGGAGTCGGCCGTGGCACAGCGCATCAACCGCTCACCGGTGGCCGGTTCAATGATCCATTGCAGCAGACCCGACGCAGGCACCCAGTCACCGTTGAAGACACATTCCGACTCGATCACCTGGGACAACAGGTGGCTTTTGGATGCAGACATTTAACACTCCCGGCTCTTTGTTGTTGTCATCGTTTGCCGCACCTGGAAGGTATCGACGCAAACGCCGTGCTAGTGCTTGAGCAAGCGCTGTGCCGGTTTTGCCCGCAGACCTTGATAAACCTGGCGCAGGGCTCTGGATCAATGGTCTGCATCGAGTGCAGGACTGATGACGCACCTGCCGACGTGGCCGTTGGCCAGCTGCCGCTTGTTCATTTGATAAAGTTATGCTTAATAACTATCTCGCCAGATGATCATTTCGATCACCCGCCATCAGGGGCATAACAATGAATAATCCCCACTGCCAGTTGCCGGATCACCGGATCGCCACCGAGCACTTCCGTCCACGGGGTGACAGCAACGAGCTGACCGACAGCAGTTCGCCTACGACGGCAGAACTCACCGCGTGTCTGTTTTTCTCCCCCGACGATGGCCGTATCTGGCTCAACGACCAGCGCATGTTGCTGCTGCACAGTTCATCCTTCGGTGCGTTGCGCCGGGAAATCATCGAACGCCAGGGGCTGGAACAGGCCCGTGGCATGCTCACCCGCACCGGCTATTCCTCCGGCGCCCGGGACGCCCGGCTGATTCGCGAACGCTGGCCCCACGCCGATGCCGCGGCGGTGTTTCGTGCAGGCACGCATCTGCACACCCTTGAAGGCATGACCAAGGTCGAGCCGCTGCATTTCAAGTTCGATGCCGATTCGGGGTTCTATGAAGGGGAATTTCTCTGGCATCACTCCTGTGAGGCCGACGAGCATGTCGCCGCCTATGGCACCGGGCAGGATCCGGTGTGCTGGACCGAACTGGGCTACGCCATCGGTTTCGTCAGCGGGCTGTTCGGGCAACTGGTGATCTTCCGCGAAGTGGAATGCCGAGGCATGGGGCACGAACGCTGCCGAGTCGTCGGCAAGACCGCCGAGCAATGGGGCGATGTCGAGCAGGACCTCAATTACCTCAACGCCTCACCGCCAGCGGTCGTCGCGCGCACCGACAGCCAGTCCGACAGTGTTGCCGGCACCGCCCCGCTGCCGGACAGCGAACAGCCGCTGATCGGTGCCAGCGCCGCCTTCAACGCCGCGACCCAAGCCTTGCAACGGGTGGCCTTGACCCCCGCCACCGTGCTGGTCAGCGGCGAATCCGGCGTCGGCAAGGAGATGTTCGCCCGCCAGTTGCACCAACTTAGTCGTCGACGCGATGGTCCGTTCATCGCCCTCAACTGCGCGGCCATCCCCGACAACCTGATCGAGGCCGAACTGTTTGGCGTCGAACGCGGTGCCTATACCGGGGCCACTCATTCACGCCCCGGTCGTTTCGAGCGAGCCCATGGCGGCACGTTGTTTCTGGATGAGATCACCTGCCTGAGCCTGGCCGGGCAAAGCAAGTTGCTACGCGCCTTGCAGGAGCGGGAGATCGAACGGATCGGTGGTGGCCACGGCATCAAGGTCGATGTGCGGGTCGTGGCGGCCACCAACATCGACCTGCGCAAGGCCGTGGCGGAAGGCGCGTTCCGTGAAGACCTATTCTACCGGCTCAACGTCTACCCCATCGCCCTGCCTCCCTTGCGCGAGCGTCGCGATGACATCCCGTTGCTGATCAATGCTTTCCTCAAGCGCTTTTGCCAGGAGTACGGCCGCACCCCGATGGGCCTGACCATGCGTGCCTTGAAGGTGCTGTTGCGCTATGACTTCCCGGGCAACGTGCGGGAATTGCAGAACCTCATCGAGCGCGGCCTGATCGCCAGCGAAGAAGGCCAGGCGATTGACCTGGTCCATCTGTTTCGCAATGAACAACTGCCGGTGGATGCGTATTCCGTGGACCTGCACGGCGGTCTCTCACCGATGGGCCTGGCCGCCAACGACGCCGCGGAAAAACCGGCCCTGCTCCAGTCCCTCAGCCAACTGGACTCGGACTTCTCCATTGACGGCCTGGAATCACGGCTGATCAACGAAGCCCTGCAACTGAGCAGCGGCAACCTGGCAGCGGCCGCACGCTCATTGGGACTGAGCCGGGCACAGTTCGCCTATCGGTTGAAGAAGCATCAACGAGGAGTCCCGGACTAAACCCCGAACCTGGGATCACCATAATTCCCCTGTGGGAGCGAGCTTGCTCGCGATGGCGGTGGGTCAGCTGACATTGATGCTGGCTGGGCTGACGCCATCGCGAGCAAGCTCGCTCCCACATTGGTTTCTGCGGAGCTGCAAGCTCTGCAACTCAATCCGTCGTGCTCGCCGCCAGTACGGCAAGCGTTCGGCGCTTGGGGTTCCAGATGCTCAGGCACCAGACGCCCCACCACTCCAGGCCATCGTCGAAATAATCGCTCCAGGGGGCCCGTGCCGGATCGTACTCGTCGCTGGCCGTCCAGTTGAGGTTGAAGTTATCGACCCAGCTCAACACCACCCCATCGGTACCGTCCTCGAGCCCAAGCAGGTCGAGCCATTCGCTGAACAGCGCCTGCGGGGTGTCGTCGCTGAAACGGGTGCCATAGGGCGGGTCGCAGAAGGCCGCGTACAAGGCATAAGTGTGCTGATCATCTTGGTCGATCCGCATGAGTCGAGCCCGTTCGTCCCGGTTCAGCGGCTTGGCGACGGCCTTGCTCAAATCCCAATCCATGGTGGGGGGCGCAGCCTCGGTATAGCGCGGGTCCAGAGTCAGTTGGCGATGACGCTCCAGCCATTGAGCCTTGAGGTGCTGGAACAACAGGTCCACAGCCTGACGATGAAGCACCTCATCAGCGGCATCACTCGCCTCGGGCACAAGCACCAGGAAATCGAAGGCACAACCGGCCTTTTCCATCCGCTGGCGCAGGGATGCGCTGGCTTGCTGTTCCACGATGCGCAACATGACAGTCTCCATCAAGCGAGGGGAAAAGCGCCCCGCCGGTACTCGCTGGGGGTCTGGTTCATCTCTATCCGAAAGTGCCGGTTGAAGTTGGACAAGTTGTTGTAGCCCACTTCAAAACAGATATCGGTCACGGGCATTTCGCTCTGCAACAGCAAGCGACAGGCGCGCTGGACCCGCAGCTTGCGCATCAGGTCAATGAAGCCGTGCCCGGTGATGCGCTTGAAGAACCGTGAGAAGCCCGGCTCGCTCATGTCCAATTGACGAGCGATCACCGACAGGCGCAGGTCGCCAGTGAGTTCGGCTTGCAGGTATTCGAAGGCTCTATGGATGCGCTCGGAGCTGCGCGCATCGAGGGTCGGCGCGTAGCAAGGGCTCGCCAGGCTCAAGGCCTCGTCGCCAGGGGCTTGGTTGAGGGTGTGCAGCAGTTCCAGGAACAGCGCCAACCGCGCCAGTCCCTGGGCCGGGCCGATGGCTTCCAGCAGGTGCGCGGCCCGCCGCGCGGTGTTGCCGTCGAAGGTCAGGCCACGGCGGGCGCGTTCGAACAGGCCCTGCAGATCGCCCAGTTCGGGCAGGGTTCGGCGCAAGGTCAGCAGCGTGGCACCGTCGAATTGCAAGACCACGTCACGCCCAGGCAGGTGCTCGCCCGGCGCCAGATCGCCCATCCAGTCGTGGGGCAAGTCCGGGCCAATCATCGCCACATGGCCTGGGCCAAACGGGCCGATGTAGTCGCCCGCCAGCAGTTTGCCGCTGCCCTGGCGGATCAGGTGGATTTCAAATTCAGGGTGATGGTTCCAACGCGCCATCGGGTACGGGTAGTCATGCTCGTACCAGCGAAAACTGTGTTCGGGCTCAGGCAGGATGACTTCCAGTTCGGCTGGTCGCTGCTCGAACAGCGGCGTTCGGTGATCAGGCATGTCGCGCCTCTTTTATCGTTATAGCGGGCACCTTACGCCGAGTGCGCAGCGGTTCGCCAGCCTCGGTCTGACCGCCCACTGATACTTTTTTAACCCGGCCCTGTCGCGCTCAAGGGCGTTAAAAAAGTATCAGCGCACGATCCTCCCTGCGTTTGTCGGCCTCCACAGGCGCTGCTGTAATCGGCTTGCCATTGGCGACGAACCGCTCAGCCCGACGCCACGGCCCCCACAACAATAATAATTCTGCGCCCAGGCGCAGCTCTGGAGAAGCTCATGAAAACAGTGCCCAAGGTGCTTGTCATGTTCGCGGGATTGTCTTTTGCCCTGGCCGGACAGGCCGCCGAGACCCTCACCATCGCCACGGTGAACAACGCCGACATGATCCGCATGCAAAAACTCTCGAAAACCTTCGAGAGCGAGCACCCGGACATCAAGTTGAACTGGGTGGTACTCGAAGAGAATGTCCTGCGCCAGCGCCTGACCACTGACATCGCAACCCAGGGCGGGCAGTTCGACGTGCTGACCATCGGCACCTACGAAACCCCGCTGTGGGGGCCAAGCACTGGCTCGAACCGATGACCAACCTGCCCGCAGAGTATGACCTGGAGGACATTTTTCCTGCCGTTCGCCAAGGCCTCTCGGTCAATGACACGCTTTACGCCCTGCCCTTTTACGGCGAAAGCACCGTCACCTATTACCGCACGGACCTGTTCAAACAGGCCGGCCTGAGCATGCCCGAGCAACCGACCTGGAGCCAGCTCGGTGAATTCGCTGCCAAGTTGCACCAACCTGACCAGGGCCAGTACGGCCTGTGTCTGCGGGGCAAGGCCGGTTGGGGCGAGAACATGGCGCTGCTCAGCACCCTGGCCAACACCTTCGGCGCCCGTTGGTTCGATGAACAATGGAAACCGCAGTTCGACAGCCCGCAATGGAAGGCCGCCGCGCAGTTCTACGTCGATACGCTGAAGAAGTACGGCCCGCCGGGCCTGACCAGCAACGGGTTCAACGAAACCCTGGCGCTGTTCAACAGCGGTAAATGTGCGATCTGGGTCGATGCCAGCGTCGCGGGCTCCTTCATCACCGACACCAGCCAAAGCAAGGTCGCCGACCGTGTGGGTTTCGCTGCCGCCCCCATCGAAGTGACCCATAAAGGTGCTTCCTGGTTGTATGCCTGGTCACTGGCGATTCCCACCAGCTCCCGGCACAAGGACGCCGCCAAGGCGTTCGTGGCCTGGGCCACGTCCAAGGACTACATCCAGTTGGTCGCCAGGCAGGACGGCATCAGCAATGTTCCGCCCGGCACGCGCATGTCCACCTACAGCGACGCCTACCTGAACGCCGCTCCGTTCGCCCGGATCACCTTGAAAATGATGCAGAACGCCGACCCGGCCCACCCCACCGCCGAACCGGTGCCGTACGTGGGCATCCAGTACGTGACGATTCCAGAGTTCCAGGCCATCGGCACTTCCGTCGGCAAGCTGTTTACCGCCGCCCTCACCGGGCAGATCACGGTGGAACAGGCATTGGCCTCGGCGCAATCGAGTACCGAGCGGGAGATGAAGCGGGCCGGGTATCCCAAGAAATAACGATTGGTACCCGCCCCGAGGCTAGAAGGTTTGCCCCGCTGTGGGAGCAAAGCTTGCTCGCGATACAGGCACCTCGATTTCTGAGAGACCGCATTTGCTTCATCGCGGGCAAGCCTTGCTCCCACAGTTTTTTTTTGTACTTCGAAAAGGACAACCCCATGAAACGACTGGAAGGAAAAAGTGCCCTGGTGACCGGTGCCGCCCGTGGCATCGGCAGGACGTTCGCCCAGGCCTATATCTACGAGGGCGCCACAGTGGCGATCGCCGATATCGACCTGGAGCGGGCCCAGGCTACCGCCGCCGAACTGGGTGATAGTGCCTACGCGGTCAAAATGGACGTGACGGACCAGGCTTCGATCGATCAGGCCATCGAGGCCGTGGTGGCCCAGGTGGGCAAGCTGGATATCCTGATCAACAACGCCGCGCTGTTCGACCTGGCACCCATCGTGGAAATCACCCGCCAGAGCTACGAGCGGCTGTTTTCCATCAACGTCGCCGGCACGCTGTTCACCCTGCAGGCGGCGGCGCGGCAGATGATCCGCCAGGGCCATGGCGGCCGGATCATCAACATGGCCAGCCAGGCCGGTCGGCGTGGCGAAGCGCTGGTCGGTGTCTATTGCGCCACCAAGGCAGCGGTGATCAGCCTGACCCAGTCCGCCGGACTGGATCTGATCAAGCATCGGATCAACGTCAACGCCATCGCCCCCGGCGTGGTGGATGGCGAGCATTGGGATGGCGTGGATGCGCTGTTCGCCCGCCACGAAAACCTGCCCCTGGGGGAAAAGAAGCGCCAGGTCGGGCAACAGGTGCCCTATGGCCGGATGGGGACTGCGGAGGACCTCACCGGGATGGCGATTTTCCTCGCCTCGGCGGAAAGCGAGTACGTGGTGGCGCAGACCTATAACGTCGATGGGGGGAACTGGATGAGCTGATAATCTGCGATTTTATGGCCTTGAAACGACGGAAATGGACTTATTCGCCTGAAAGTTGATCCCACTATTTGAGGATTATCCCGAACGCTACCCAACTGTGCCGTTCCAAGGGATTTCAAAAGAGCGTGAATACCGTTGCCCCAGCGGGGCAAAAATTGCGCATCATAGGCGCCGTCCGCTCAAGGGAGATTTACATGCGTGCCATTTCATCCGTCATGGGTCTTGTCGTGCTGTCGCTGGGCCTGGTTTTCGCCGCCAGTGCCACGGCCACCGAAGAGACGCAACTGGTCGAGTCCATCAACCTTTACCGCAGCCAGTCCCAAAGCTGTGCCGGCCAGGCCTCGCTGGAGTTGCCACCGCTGGCGATGGATTCCCGGCTGATCCTGTCGGCCAATGGCATCGGCGACCTGCAGCAGGCGCTGGCGCGGGCGGCCTATCCAATGGTCAACGTGCAGGCCATCAGCCTGTCCGGGCCGCGCGATGCGCAATCGGCCATGAAAGCCGTCCAGGAAAGCTTCTGCCAGGTAGTACTCGACCCGCAGTTCGTCGACATCGGCGTCAGCCGCCTGGACCGCGAATGGCGCATTGTGCTGGCGCGCCCACTGTTGTCGGCGCGCCTGGGTGACTGGCAAGCCGAGGGCCAGAAGCTGCTGAAACTGATCAACAGTGCCCGCACCCAGCCGCGTCGCTGTGGCACCGAAACCTTCGCCGCCACCACACCGCTGGCCTGGAACGCCACCTTGGCCCTGGCCGCTGTGACCCACACCCGGGCCATGGCCAACAACAATTTCTTCGACCACAAGGACCGCGACAACCGCATGCCGGGCGACCGCGCCGAACTGGCTGGTTATCTGGGCCAGTTGATCGGCGAAAACATCGCCGCCGGACAAGACACCGCGCTCAAGGTGGTGGACGGCTGGCTGGCCAGCCCAGGGCACTGCGCCAACCTGATGAACCCACAGTTCCGCGAATTGGGCGCCGGGTATGCGACCGATCCGAAAAGCGATGCAGGGATCTATTGGACGGCGATGTTTGGTACCCAGTAGTACTGACACCATCGCGAGCAAGCTCGCGCCCACAGGGGGCGTTGTGGTGGCCGTGCAATCAAGTTCCACCACCAGCCAATGTGGGAGCGAGCTTGCTCGCGATAGCCATTGCTCGATCAACCTCAGTGTCCGTGGCTGAGCAGCACCTGTCGCAAATGCTGCATGAACTGGCTCAATGAAGGTGATTGGGCCACCGGCTTGCGCTGCAACAGGCCGATCGAGCGCTTCGCCGGCTGGTCGATGGCGGTGACAGCACACTGCTCACCGATGTTGAACACCGCCGTGCAACTGGCCGGCAACAGAGAAAATCCCAATCCTTCGCGCACCAGGGCCGTGGCCGTGCTCATGTGCGCCACTTCCCAGGCCGGCACAGGGTCAACGTTCAAATAGCGCAACGCAGCGTCAGCCAGGGGCCGGATGCTGGTGTCAGGCGTGAGGGCAATATAGGGTTGCCGCTTCCAGTCGTCCTGGCCGTCACGCTGCGGGTCCTTTTGGCTCAGCAACACCAGGTTGTCATCCAACAGGCGCACAAAGCTCAGTCCGGACAGATCGTCAGGCAACGAACTGATGCCGGCGTCCACCTCTCCTCGCTGCACCCAGCCCATGACTTCCCCGGCGCGGCCGTCTAACAAACTCACCGTCACGCCGGGGTTTTCATGCTGGAAAGAAGCAATGGCAATGGGCAGGAATGACGCCGCAGCGGTGGGCAAGGCCGCCAGCCGGAGCGTGCCACGGCTCAGGCTCAGAGTGTCACGAGCATCGCGCACGGCGTCGTTCATGTCCCGGAGCATGCGCCGGGCCTGGGGTAGAAAATGCTCACCGGCCGGAGTCAGCTCGACGCTGCGGGTATTACGCGCGAGCAACTGCAGCCCCATGCTCTCTTCCAATTTGCGGATGCTATAGCTCAGCGCCGGCTGGGACAGGTGCAACTGTTCGGCCGTGCGGGTAAAGCTCGAAGTCTCGGCAATAAGGATGAAGGCACGAAGCTGACGAAAAGAAACGTTCATGACCCACTCATAAAATTAATGAATCAATTGATTCTATCTTTAAAATTCACAGAATAATCCAGTCTCTCCACTATGGGGCCACCCCTCAGTGGAAAGCGACATGACAAAAACAATTCTCGTCGGCTGCGGTGCCGGTTTCGCCAATGATCGACCCGACGCCGCCCTGCGCCTGGCACAGGACCTGGCACAACGCAGCGGCAAGCGCTACATCATGCTGGAACTGCTGGCTGAACGGACCCTGGCCGAGGCGCAGCTACGCAAGCGCCTGGACCCGCAGGCGGGATACTCCGCGCGTCTGTTCGATTTCCTCGAGCCCATGCTGGACGTGTGCATCGAGGCCGGCATCCCGATCATCACCAATGGCGGCGCCGCCAATCCCAGGGCGGCCGCGCAACGGTTGCGCCAGACGCTGGCGGGCCGCTTCCCTGCACTGAAAATCGCCTGTGTGCTGGGTGATGACCTGTTGGAAGAAACACCGCCCCGTTACGAACGGTGGCTGTCCTCGGAGCCCTTGGAGCACCCCGTGTCGGTGAACGTCTATACCGGAGCCGACGGTATCGCCCAGGCGTTGGCCGAGGGCGCTGGCATCGTGCTGTGTGGCCGGGTCGCGGATCCGTCGCTGGCCGTGGGGGCGATCCGCCATGGGTTGGGTTGGTCGGCTGACGATTGGCAGAAAATGGCCGTCGCCACCACCGCAGGCCATCTGCTGGAGTGCTGCACCCAGGTCACCGGCGGCTATTTTGCTCATCCTGGGATGAAAGACGTTCCGGACCCGGCCAATCTCGGCTGCCCCATTGCTGAGATCCATCAGGATGGCCGCCTGATCATCGGCAAAACCCGCAACTGCGGCGGACGGGTCAGCGAACAGACCGTCAAGGAACAACTCCTTTACGAAGTACACGACCCTCGACGCTATCTGACGCCGGACGTGGTGCTGGACCTGGGCCAGGCCCGTGTACAGGACTTGGGTGATGACCGTGTTGAAATCAGTGGCCTGCTGGGTCACCCGCGTCCCGACACGCTCAAGGGTCTGGCGGGTGTGCGCGGCCTCTGGTTCGGCGAGGCGGAAATATCCTACGCGGGCCCCGGCGCCGTGGCGCGTGCCGCGCTGGCGCGGGAAATCCTGCTGCAGCGCTTCGACCAATTGGCACCCGGGGTCCAGCCCTGGATCGACCTGTCCGGGGTCGCCAGCCTCTTCAACGACCAGGGCGGTCGATATCTGCAACAGCAACTGACCCAGGCGCCCGCCCTGGAGGATGTGCGCGTGCGCATCGGCCTGACTCACACCGACCGACGGCTGGTGGAGGCCCTGCTGGCAGAGGTCGAGTCGCTCTACACCAACGGGCCGGCGGGCGGCGGTGGCGTCCGGCGACACCTCGCCGAGACCGTTACCACCCGCAGTTTCCTGCTGCCGCGAGATGAAATCCATACAACCCTGGAGTGGTACTGATGAACCTGGTCACCCTCGCCGACTATGCCCATGCCCGTGCTGGCGACAAGGGCAACATTCTCAGCATCGCCCTGTTTCCCCACGATCCGGCCCACTATCCGTGGCTGCTACGGGAATTGACCTGCGCCCGAGTGGCCGAGCAATTCGCGACGCGACAACCCTCCAAGGTGCATCGCTATGAACTGCCGAACCTGAATGCACTGAATTTCGTGCTCGAGGACGCCCTGGAGGGCGGTGTGAATCGCAGTTGCGGTCTGGATCGCCATGGCAAGAGCCTGAGTTACCTGCTTCTGGCCTTGCGCCTGCCCGGACCGCAAGGCTGATCGACTCACCGCCCGCGAACCTTCGACAACAATAAAAAAGAGAGGCTGCAACATGATTACAACCCTGGGTTTCCTGATGATGCTCGCCATCATCGGATTGATATTGCTGCGCAGGATCAGTCCGGTGGTGGCGTTCACTACCCTTCCCGTGATCGTTTGCCTGCTGGCCGGCTTCAATCTCGGCCAGATCGGCGAATTCATCAAGGCCGGCCTGATCACGGTGGCCCCGACCGCAGCACTGTTTCTGTTTGCCATCCTGTTTTTCGGCATCATGCGTGACCGGGGCTTGTTCGATCCATTGGTCAACCTGCTGATCCGCAGCACAGGCGGCAAGCCGCTGGCCGTGGCACTGGTGACGGTTTTGGTGACGTCAGTGGTCCATCTCGACGGCGTCGGCGCCGCCACGTTCTTGCTGACCATCCCGGCCCTGCTGCCCTTGTATAAGCGCCTGAACATGAGCCCGGCGATGTTGCTGTGCCTGGTTGGCACCACGGCCGGCGTGATCAATATGGTCCCTTGGGGCGGAACGACCGCACGCGCTGCCGCAGTGTCGGGGCTGGATGCCACCCAACTGTGGCTAGGCTTGCTGCCGGTGCAGATGGTGGGCCTGACGTGCATGCTCGTTGTCGCGACAGTGTTGGGCTTGCGCGCCCAGCGTCGCCAACCGATGTCGCTGGGAGCGGCTGCAACCTGTGACATGGACAGCCTGCAACCCCAGGACCGTGAATTCGCCCTCTCCCCCGGGAGCTGCGTTACTGGCTGAACGTGGCGCTGACCGGTGGGATCCTGGCGTGCCTGTTCACCGGCATTTTTCCCTTGTATGCGTGTTTCATGGTGGGATTGGGCATCGCCCTGCCCTTGAACTTCCCGTCCCTGGACGCCCAGGCCGAACGCCTCAAGGCCCATGCGGCCGATGCGCTGCAAATGGTCCTGGTGATGATGGCCGCCGCCGTCCTGTTGGGCGTGCTCTCCGGCGCGAAGATGTCCGACGGCATGGCATTGGCACTGATCGATATCATGCCAGCCGGTTCTGCCCAATACCTGCATGTGATCGTCGGTTTCTTCGGCGTCCCCCTGGGGATGATCTTCTCACCGGACGCCTACTATTTCGCCCTGCTGCCGGTGATCAGGGACGTGGCCGCTGCCGCGGGTGTCCCCCTCGAGGCCGTGGCCCGGGCCATGCTGATCGGTGAGAACACTGGATTCTCCATCAGCCCGGTGGTGCCCAGCGTGTACCTCGCGCTGGCGTTGTCCGGCGTAGAGCTTCGCAAGCACATCGCCTATACGTTCTTCTGGGCCTGGGGCGTCAGCCTGGTGATGCTCGGCTTCGCCGTGATGACTGGAGCGGTACAGGTTTGAGCAGGCGGTGAATGCGGTGCTGACGGATGCGTTTGATGAGGGCCAGGCACTGCTGCCTCAAGCGTTTGGAGGCGATTGTCCTTGGGGCGGTGTGTATATCCGTTGTTGCGGTCGTGGCGGCTTAGGGTTCCGCCCTGACGGCGGGTCACTTTCGAAAAGCCCGGAAGCCGGCCCAGTCAAAAGTAACCAAAACGCTTCAGCCCCACCACTTGGCACCTCGCCTAGGCTCGGTGTGCCCTCACTCCGGCATTGCTCCGTGGGAGCAAAGCTTGCTCGCGAGGCGGCCTGGCAGCCGGCCTATCTCTCCGGCCGTACCCGATCTTATTGTGGGAGCGATCTTGCTCGCGATAGCAGTGTGTCAGTCAATATTTGAATTGAATGATGAATTGCAATCGCGAGCAAGCTCGCTCCCACAGGAGAAGTTCCCACAGGAGAAATGCGATCACCCAGAACCAGGTCGGCTGTTAGGCCGCCTCGGGGAGGACGTTGATCTCGGGCGCCCCGTTAACCACGATGGCCGAACGCAGGCATTGTGGAGTGGGCATCCCGGCATGGATGCCGGGATAGCCGCGCTGGGCCATGGATGGCCCTTCGCGGCGGGCCCACGGAGCAATGCCGGAGTGAGGGCACACCGAGCCTAGGCGAGGTGCCAAGTGGTGGGGCTGAAGCGTTTTGGTTACTTTTGACTGGGCCGGCTTCCGGGCTTCTCAAAAGTGACCCGCCGTAAGGGCGGAACCCTAAGCCGCCGTTACCGCAGCAACGGATATGTACCCAATCCAATCCAAAAGAAAACGGCGCCTTCCCCTACCTCGGAAAAAGCGCCGTATCCTTAAGTGAACAGCATTACGCTCAATGCGCAGCGTTCTTGTACCTCACCAGACAGCGTCCGGCTTACAGCGCCATGTCAGCCGCTGGGTTGGCCTCACGGGGAGCCGCCGGCTTGGCCGGTGCCGCGGTGGCGCCTGGCTTGCCGATTGCCGGTGGCGGGTCCAGTTGCAGGACGTCGCTGGTGTAAGCCCATTCCTGGGCTACACGCTCAGGGCTATCGTTGAGCTTGGTGCCGTAGCTCGGCACGATCTGGTGCAGTTTTTCCTGCCAGGCCGGGCTGGCGACCTTGTCCTTGAAGACCTTCTCAAGCACGGTCAGCATGATCGGTGCGGCAGTCGAGGCGCCTGGCGAGGCACCCAGCAGGCCGGCGATGCTGCCGTCCTGGGACGCGACCACTTCGGTGCCGAGTTTCAGCACGCCGCCCTTCTCTTCGTCACGCTTGATGATCTGCACGCGCTGGCCAGCCTGCCACAGGCGCCAGTCTTCCTGCTTGGCCTCCGGGAAGTACTCTTTCAGGGCGTTGAAGCGATCTTCATCCGACAGCATCAGTTGACCGGCCAGGTACTCGACCAGTGGGTACTGTTCGATACCAACCTTGGTCATCGGCCACACGTTGTGAGTGGTGGTGCTGGTCAGCAGGTCGAAGTACGAACCGTTCTTCAGGAACTTGGTGGAGAAGGTTGCGAACGGGCCAAACAGGATCACGCGCTTGCCATCAAGCACGCGGGTGTCCAGATGCGGAACCGACATCGGCGGTGCGCCCACCGAAGCCTTGCCGTAGGCCTTGGCCAGGTGCAGTTGGGCGACGGTCGGGTTTTCGGTGACCAGGAACGAACCACCCACCGGGAAACCTGCGTATTCACGCGCTTCCGGGATGTCGGACTTCTGCAGCAGGTGCAGGGCACCACCGCCTGCGCCGATGAACACGAACTTGGCGTCGGTCTCGGTTTCGGTACCGTCTTTCAGGTTCTTGTACGAAACGCGCCAGGTGCCGTCTTCGTTGCGGGTGATGTCTTCCACTTCGCTGGACAGCTTGAGGGAGAAGTTCGGCTTGGTTTGCAGATAAGCCGCGAATTGGCGTGTGATTTCGCCGAAATTCACGTCGGTGCCCAGTGGACTCCAGGTGGCCGCGACTTTCTGGCTCGGGTCACGCCCTTGCATCATCAGCGGCACCCACTTGCTGATCTGCTCGCGATCTTCGGAATACTGCATGCCGGCGAACAACGGGCTGGCCTGGAGGGCTTCGTAGCGCTTCTTCAGGAACGCGATGTTCTCGTCGCCCCACAAAAAGCTCATGTGCGGCGTGGAGTTGATGAACGAACGCGGGTTCTTCAACACGCCGTTCTTGACCTGCCAGGACCAGAACTGACGGGAAATCTGGAAGGCTTCGTTGATTTCGATGGCCTTGGAGATATCGACCTTGCCGTTCTTGTCTTCCGGCGTGTAGTTCAGCTCGGCCAGCGCAGAGTGACCGGTACCGGCATTGTTCCAGCCGTTGGAGCTCTCTTCGGCAACACCGTCCAGGCGCTCGACCATTTCCATGGTCCAGCCCGGCTCCAGCTCATTGAGCCAGACGCCGAGTGTCGAGCTCATGATGCCCCCACCAATGAGCAAGACATCCACTTTTTTTGGCTCGGCGGCGTGCGTGGTCGCAAGACCCATCGCCATCGCCAGGCCCAGTAGCGCCGTGTGTGTTTTCTTCAACATGTGTGTATCCCTAGGATGAACGCCATTCCGTCCACCTGTCCTGATCAAGGATAGACCACGTCCATGGCCGGCAACGCCAGCAGGGCGGCTATCGAGAAGGACCGGAGGATGGACCTACAGGGCCGAGCAATACGTCGGCCTCTCGTTTATGTCTCTCCGGCGCTGACTTCTTGTAGGTCTTGGCTTCAGCTGGGGTGAGGGACGCTGCAAACGGTGTTCATCGGGCCAGACGTGGCCGTGCCCGATTGTCGCAGCGGGGGGGAGTTTACATAAGGAAATAAACAGACCGAAGCGTCTTTTTACATTCCTGGCAAAAACGCCGACCAAATGACGGCATTTTGCTGGCTCTCGGGACCGATTGACCTATCCAAGCATCTGACTCAACACCGCCCGCAACTTGCCAGGCTTGACCGGCTTGTTGAGCAGCGGCGCATCCAGCTTGCGCAAGGCGCGGCGGCACTGGTCGCTGCGGTCGGCGGTGATGATCACCGCCGGGATCGCCTGGTGGAAATGCTCGCGCAGGTGCTTGACCACTTCACACCCCACGACCCCGTGATCCAGGTGGAAATCCGCCAGGATCAGCTCCGGCGCACGCCCTTGCAGCACATCAAGGGCGCCCGCTTCGTCGGTGGCGGTCAGGACTTCGCAGCCCCACTGCCCCAACAACGCCGCCATGCTTTGCAAGATGCTCAGTTCATTGTCGATCACCAACAAACGCCGCCCCGGCAGCGGGTTGCCGGCGACCGCCTGTATGGGCATTTGAGCAATGGGCAGCGGTTTTTCGGCTGACAGTGGCACCTCGATGCTGAACACCGAGCCACGCCCCGGACGGGAACGCACTTGGACCCGGTAGCCAAGGATACGGGCGATACGTTCGACAATCGCCAGCCCCAGGCCCACGCCTTTGCGGTCCGCCGCCCGCCCGACGTCCAGTTGATTGAACTCCAGGAATATCGACTCCAAGCAGTCGGCGGCAATGCCGCGACCGGTGTCCCAGACTTCCAGGCTCAACCGCTCGCCCCGACGCCGTGCAGCCAAGAGAACACCGCCCTTGTCGGTGTAGCGGCAGGCGTTGCTGAGCAGGTTGCGCAGAATGCGGGTCATCAATCGCAGGTCAGTCAGCACGGCTTCATCGCCAAACCGCACCCGCAGCTCCAGCCCGACAGCGCCTGCCACCGATTGGAATTCCGACACCAGCGGCGCCAGTAACTCATCCAGTCGATACGGAGCCAGGTCGGGCCTGACCTCCGCCTGGTCCAAACGGGAAATGTCCAGCAGGTCTGTGAGCAGATCTTCCGCGCCTTCCAGGGCCTGGTGGGTACGCTCAACCAGCACATGTTCGGCGGTGGGCAGTTGGCGTTCGCGCAACGTGGAAATCAACAGGCGGGCGGCGTTGAGCGGTTGCAACAAGTCGTGACTGGCCGCTGCCAGGTATTTATCTTTGCTGCGGTTGGCCGCCTGTGCGGCGTCGCGCGCGTCGCGCAACTGCTGCTCAATCAGCTCTCGCTGGGCGATCTGTTGTTGCAGGTTACGGTTGGCCTCCAGCAGCGCATCGGTGCGCTCGGACACCCGCTGCTCCAACTGGTTGTTGAGCTGTTGCAAGTATTGCCGGGCCAACTCCAGCTCATCCAGACGCGCCGCCAGTTCTGGGTAGTGGCTCTTGCGCGTCGAGTGATTGCCCAGCCCCAGAAGCCCTTCCAGGGCTTTCTGCTGCTCGTCAGAGGGCTTCGCCATAAACGACCTCGACATCCCGTTGGCTCGACTCCCGAGGATTGGTGAGGATGCACGGGTCGTGCATCGCATGCTGCGACAGGAACGGAATGTCCGAGGTGCTCACACCGTGCAGGCCCAGGGTCTCGTGGAAACCGATGGTGTGCTTGAGGGCAATCAGGTGTTCCACCAGCCGAGTGCGGATCTGGCGGTGGTTGAGCCCCCGGCAGTCGATGCCCAGCGTCTCGGCAATCACCTTGAAACGGTCCGGCGCCGAGTTGTAGTTGAACGCCACCACGTGCTCCACCAGCACCGCGTTGCACAAGCCATGGGGCAAATCGAGGAAGCCGCCCAGGCTGTGGGACATCGCGTGCACCGCGCCGAGGATTGCGTTGGAGAATGCCAGCCCGGCCTGCATGCTGCCCAGCATGATTTTTTCCCGCAGGGCGATGTCCGCCGGGTTGGCGATCATCTGCACCAGGTTGCCGTTGATCAGGCGCATCGCTTCCAGCGCATGGGGGTCGGTCAACGGGCCATGACCGGTGGACACAAACGCCTCGATGGCGTGAACCAGGGCGTCGATGCCGGTACAGGCCGACAGGAACGGGTCCATGCTCAGGGTGGTTTCCGGGTCGATCAGCGACACGTCCGGTACCGCCGCCTTGCTGACGATGGAAAACTTCATGCGTTCTTGCTGGTTGGAAATGATCACGAACTGCGACACATCGGCCGAGGTGCCGGCAGTGGTGGGAATCAAGATCAAGGGCGGGCTGGGCATGTTCAGCATGTCGACACCCTCGAATTCGAGGATGCTGCGACCATGGGCGACGACAATGCCGATGGCCTTGCCGCAGTCCATCGGGCTGCCGCCGCCAATCGCAACGATGACGTCGCAATGGTTTTCCCGGTACACATCGGCACCGAGCATCACTTCCTCGACCCGGGGGTTGGGTGAGACGGCGCTGTAGAGACAGTAATCAATGGCCTGGGCCTGGAGGCTGGCTTCGACATCGGCCACCCACCCGGCAGCGATCACGCCGGGATCGGTGACGATCAGCACCTTGCGTGCGCCGAACGTCTTGGCATAGTTGCCAACATTGTGCCGACAACCGGCGCCGAACATGATTTCAGGTGAAACGAACTTGCGCAGCGGGCTGAGACTCATCTTTTCAGGTACGTGGCTCATCGGTAAGCCTGTTCTTATTGTATTGGGATACCCTGAGCCTAAAGCATCCCACCGTGATTGCAATCAGACCAAATGGTGAGCCCGGCCTGAACGCGTCAGGCCGGGCCGGCACTCATCGGTTGGCGAAGTACATCGTCACTTCAAAGCCAATACGCAGGTCGGTGTACGCGGGTTTAGTCCACATGGGTCTTTCCTCTTCTTGTACCGGGCGATTCCGGCAAGGTCATTAATGCACGCCGCGCCCGAGGCTCGAATGCTACTTTCGAAGCGGTAGGTGGGGTGCGTTGGTAGCAATTCAGGAGAGCGACAAAACCCATTGTGAGAGCAAGGCTTACTGTGGGAGCAAAGCTTGCTCGCGATTAGTCGCCTCGGCCTGACCGGAGACCGAGTCGCCTGTATCGCGGGCAAGCCTTGCTCCCACAGCAAGCTCGCTCCCACAGGGTGTCGTGCTGTGTTATCGGGTTAGAAGAACCCCAACGGATTGATGTCGTAGCTCACCAGCAGGTTCTTGGTCTGCTGGTAGTGGTCGAGCATCATTTTGTGGGTTTCACGCCCCACGCCGGACTTCTTGTAGCCACCGAACGCGGCGTGCGCCGGGTACAGGTGGTAGCAGTTGGTCCACACGCGACCGGCCTTGATCGCCCGGCCCATGCGGTAGGCGCGGTTGATGTCGCGAGTCCACAGGCCGGCGCCGAGGCCGAACTCGGTGTCGTTGGCAATGGCCAGGGCTTCGGCTTCGTCCTTGAAGGTGGTCACACCCACTACCGGGCCGAAGATTTCTTCCTGGAACACACGCATTTTGTTGTGGCCCTTGAGCAGGGTCGGCTGGATGTAATAGCCGCTCGACAGATCCCCCTCGAGTCGCTCGGCAGCACCGCCGGTGAGCAGCTCGGCGCCCTCTTGCTGGGCAATTTCAAGGTACGAGAGGATCTTGTCGTACTGCTGCTCGGAGGCCTGGGCGCCAACCATGGTCTCGGTGTCCAGCGGGTCGCCGCGCTTGATCTTGGCGATCTTCTTCATGACTACGGCCATGAACGATTCGTAGATCGACTCCTGCACCAGCGCCCGGGACGGGCAGGTGCAGACTTCGCCCTGGTTGAAGAACGCCAGCACCAGGCCTTCGGCGGCTTTCTCGATGAAGGCCGGCTCGGCCTGCATGATGTCTTCGAAGAAGATGTTCGGCGACTTGCCACCCAGTTCCACGGTGGACGGGATGATGTTCTCGGCGGCGCATTTCATGATGTGCGAGCCCACCGGGGTGGAACCGGTGAAGGCGATCTTGGCGATGCGCTTGCTGGTGGCCAGGGCTTCACCGGCTTCGCGACCGAAACCATGGACGATGTTCAACACCCCTGGCGGCAGCAGGTCAGCGACCAGCTCGATGAAGACCATGATCGACAGCGGCGTCTGTTCAGCCGGCTTGAGCACGACGCAGTTACCGGCAGCCAGGGCCGGGGCGAGTTTCCAGGCGGCCATCAGCAGCGGGAAGTTCCACGGGATGATCTGCCCGACCACGCCCAGCGGCTCGTGGAAATGATAGGCCGTGGTCAGTTCGTTGATCTCGGCCGCCCCACCCTCTTGGGCGCGGATGCAGCCGGCGAAATAACGGAAATGGTCGGCCGCCAGCGGCACGTCGGCATTGAGGGTTTCGCGCACGGCCTTGCCGTTGTCCCAGGTTTCGCTGACGGCGAGGATTTCCAGGTTCTGCTCGATACGGTCGGCGATTTTCAACAGCACCAGGGAACGGTCCTGCACCGAGGTCTTGCCCCAGGCATCGGCTGCGGCATGGGCGGCATCCAGGGCCTTGTCGATGTCGGCGGCGCTGGAGCGTGGGAATTCGGCAATGACTTCGCCATTGACCGGGGACGTGTTCGTGAAGTATTCGCCGTTGACCGGCGCGACGAATTCGCCGCCGATGAAGTTGCCATAGCGCGGCTTGAAGGAAACGACGGCGCCTGGGGTTCCGGGTTGTGCATAGATCATGATGGGGCCTCTGCCTGGTCGATGCCTGTCACAGGACAGGCGATAGGCCGATGGTAGAGAGCCCCGCCTGCCGGACGAATGCGTCGTTGGCAGGGGGGACTCTCGTTATTTGGTCGTAGGTTTTGCCGCGATCTGAGGTTGACCCGGGCTTTTTTGTGGGAGCGAGCTTGCTCGCGATGAGGTCGGCACATCCAGCATGGAGGGTGACTGATCGACCGCTATCGCGAGCAAGCTCGCTCCCACAGGTGCTACATTTTCCACAGGTTCTGCATTTGCCAGAGTTGGCTCAGCGCTTGACCACCAAGTCCTTCGGCAACTTGAAGGTCCAGAGCATGCCGCCCTGGTTGAAGTCCTTCACGCGCTTGGCCACCTCGCCGCCCCACAGCGGCACCGCGCCGCCCCAGCCGGAGACCACGGAGACGTATTGCTCGCCGTCCATTTCCCAGGTGATGGGCGAGCCGAGCACGCCGGAGCCGGTCTGGAATTCCCAGACCTTTTCCCCGGTCTTGGCGTTGAATGCCTGCAGGAACCCTTCAGGCGTACCGGTGAACACCAGGTTGCCCTTGGTGGTCAGGACCCCGCCCCACAGCGGCGCGTAGTTCTTGTGGCGCCAGACTTCCTTGCCGGTCTTGGGGTCGATGGCCCGCAGCACGCCGATGTAATCCTCGTTCAGCGGCTTGATGGTGAAACCGGCTCCGAGGAACGCCGCGCCTTTCTTGTAGGCGATGCCTTCGTTCCAGATGTCCATGCCCCACTCGTTGGACGGCACGTAGAACAGCCCGGTGTCCTGGTTATACGCCATCGGCATCCAGTTTTTTGCGCCGAGGAAGGCCGGTGCGACAAACACCGAACTGCCTTTGGCTTCGCTGCCCGGCGCGCCCGGACGGCTGGCCTCGTTGTAGATCGGCCGCCCATCCTTGTCCAGGCCAGTGGCCCAGGTGATCTTGTCGACAAACGGGAAGCCGCGGATGAACTTGCCGTTGGTGCGGTCGAGCACGTAGAAGAAGCCGTTACGGTCCGCGGTCGCCGCCGCCTTGATGTCCTTGCCGCCTTCCTTGTAGTTGAACGAGATCAGTTCATTGACGCCGTCATAATCCCAGCCGTCGTGAGGCGTGCTCTGGAAGTGCCATTTGATGCTGCCATCGTCCGGGTTCAGGGCCAGGCGCGACGACGAATAGAGGTTGTCGCCAGGACGCAGGTGGGAGTTCCAGGGCGCCGGGTTGCCGGTGCCGAACAGCAACAGGTTGGTTTCCGGGTCGTAGTAGCCGCCCAGCCAAGGCGCGGCACCGCCGGTTTTCCAGAGATCACCCGGCCAGGTCTTGCCCGCCTCGCCGCCGGAAATACCATTCTCGATGGCTTTGCCGTCCTTGTAGACGTAGCCCATGTGGCCTTCCACGGTTGGGCGGGTCCACAGCAGGTCACCGTTCTTCGGGTCGTAGGCGCTGATCTGGCCCACCACGCCGAACTCGCCCCCGGCCACGCCGGTGATCAGCTTGCCGTTGATGACCAGCGGCGCGGCGCTGATGGAGTAGCCTTCCTTGTGGTCGGCCACCTTCTTGCTCCACACCACTTTGCCGGTGTCCTTGTTCAAGGCCACCAGCTTGGCGTCGAGGGTGCCGAAGAACACCAGGTCGCCGTACAACGCTACGCCACGGTTGATCACGTCGCAGCAAGGACGGATGTCATCGGGCAGGCGCGCATCGTATTGCCACAGCTTCTTGCCGGTGCGCGCATCCACTGCGAATACCCGAGAGTAGGAACCGGTGAGGTACATCACCCCGTCCTTGATCATCGGCTGGGCTTGCTGGCCACGCTGCTTTTCACCGCCGAAGGAGAACGCCCAGACCGGTCGCAGGTCCTTGACGTTATCGACATTGAGGGTATCGAGCGGGCTGTAGCGCTGGCCCTGGACACCCAGGCCGTTGGTCACGATCTGTTGCGGGTTTTTCGGGTCCTGGAGAATTTCCTGATCGGTCACGGCTGCAAGGGCCGAACCGGACAGCAGCATGGCACTGAGCAGCAGGCTCACGGCGAAGGGTTGGCGACGTGCGGGATGACTCATGACGGCTACCTCTGCGGTTATTGTTATACCCGGGAATTTTTCCCGGTCTGCCACAGATTCTTGGGCTCGGAGCCGTTGCCAACAATTGCCCGCTGTGTTGAGTTTTCTAGTTCCTTGGTACACATGGAGGAGTGCGTTCAGTCAGGGTCGTGGGCATCCACCCGCTTCATCCCCGCCCGCTCATAGCGCGGATAGAGATGACTGACGCTGCGAATCAACTCATAGCGACTCAGGCTGATCCCGGCAAAGCGCTCGGGGATGGGGCTGCGGATCATCTCGGCCATGTCGTCGCCCCGCGCCGCGCCATCGCGCATCAGTTGGTCGAGCCAGCCCAGGTAGTCGCGCATCTGTGCAAAGGGCCGGGCGTCGGTCGCGACCGGGCCGTGGCCGGGCACGATCTGCTTCCAGGGCAGGGCCTGCAAGGTGTCCAGGTCCCGGAGCCAGACCTCGAGTCCCGGGCTGTTGGGGGTGGTCAGGGCGCGCTCGTAAAACACCAGGTCGCCGGCAAACAGCACGCCGGTGGTTTCGTCGAGGATCGCCAGGTCGGCCCCGGTGTGCCCGGCCAGTTGCAGCAAGCGCAACGAATGGTCACCCACCCTCAGCGACCCCGCAGCCAGCTCTCGAGTCGGCAGCACCACCTCGGTGCCGCGCATCCAGTCGCCCACCAGCCGGTACATGTTTTCGGCCAGCGCATCACCCTGTTGCCGCAGCAGGTCGGTGGTGCCCGCCAAGGCGCCAATGGGCACGTCGCTGAAGGCTTGGTTGCCCAATACATGGTCGGGGTGGTGATGGGTCAGCAGGACCTGGATCACCGGTTTGTCGGTGGTCGCGGCAATGGCCTGGCGCAGCGCCTCGCCGTAGCGCTTCGACGGCCCGGTATCGATCACCACCACGCCGGCATCGGTAACGATGAACGCGGTGTTGACGATGTTGCCGCCGTTGGCCTTGGCAAAATTCTCGGTGCTGCCTTCCAGCAGCCAGGTGCCTTCGGCGATCTGCCGGGGCTTGAGTGCGTAGCCCGTCCCGGCCCACGTCGGCCAGCACAGGCTCAGGAACATCAGCAACAACCAGCGCATGGCGCGCTCCTTGTGGTCAGGGGATCGCCGCCTCGAACGTATTGCCGCTGTTGTCGCGCAGCAGCAGGCGGGTCTGGCCCGGGCCTCGGATGTCGAAGCCCAGGTTGGGGTTTTCGCTTACCGCCGGGAACAGCTCCAGGCGCGCCAGCACCTGGCCGTCGGCGTCCAGCAGTTGCGCCTGGTTGAGGAAAAATTCCGGGATGCCGCTCACCAGGCCGTTATCCATCGGATGAGCCACCTGCAGGCGCAGGCGGCTCGAATCGCCCCGGGGATAGCGGGCGCCCAGTACCTCGCCCAAGTGTTCCTCCCAACCTGGCTGGGTGCGCACCACGCTGGGCGCGGTGCAGCCGCCACCGGCCGCGTCGATCAGCGTCGAGCCGACGTGCCACAAGCCATCGCGGGTCTGCACGGCGGCGCGCAACGGCGTGGCTTGCTCGATGCGAATGCGGATCGACAGCCAGGGCAGCACTCGCTCCCCCGGTTGGAAGTCGACGATTTTCGGCAACGGGTTCAGTTCGGCCCAGGCCAGCACCCGCACGACGTCGCCGGTGAAGGCCCGGGCATCTATTTCCAGTGGCACCTGGCGGGCGTCTTCGGCAAAGGGTGGCGCCAGCAGGCGCACCCGGTCATCGAACACGAACGGCGCGTCCCCCAGCAATTGCTTGTGATAAAAGGCCCACATCACCGATGGCACCGGGTCCTTCCCTGGCTCGACCGCCGCCCAGGCGGTCATTGGCAGGCCGCACCACAGCAGGCACCACATGACCCATTTCATCCCGGCGCTCCTATTGATACATCTCCGGCACTTCGTAACGCAGGCCGTAATGGGCATAGACGGTCTTGACGCTGCCGTCGCGGATCAAGCCTTCCAGCGCCTCTTCCACCGCATAGGCCAGCTGACGGTTGCTTTCATGCACCGCCATGCCGATTTCCCAACGTTGCTTGCCCATGTTCGGGTAGGCATTCTCCGCCAGCGCCAGTTGCGGATCGGCCGCCTCGTGCACTTGCCAATCGACCTCACCGCGCATGGCCATGACAGCGTCCACCTCCCCGGCCTGCATGGCCTTGAAGGCCTGGCTGACACCGGGGTAATGGTGGGTCTTGGCGCTGAGCATGCCGTTGAACACCGACGTCAGGTAGAACGACGGCACGCTGTCGACTTCAACGCCAATGGGGTGCTGCTGGAACACCGCGACACTGCCCACCGAATCCAGTCGGCGGCGGTCAAATGCCACCTGCCAGCATTCCTGCTGATAAGGGCCGAACATCACCACCTGGGCGTTTGCCAGTTCGCCGATGTCGTTGCGCCTTTGCACGTAGTCATGATCGTACGGGACACGCATCATCAGGTCGGCGAGTTGTCGATCGTGCAGCGGACTGCTGCGCCAGATGTAATCGCGCAGATCGTCATCGAGTTTTTCGCCCGGCGGTGCCCACATCAGTTGCAGGCGCACGCCAAGCGCCTTGGCCAGGGCCTGGGCCAGTTCCACGTCCACGCCCCTGGGTTGGCCGTGGTCTTCGAAACTGTAGGGCGCGAAGTCCTTGTAGACCGCGACCTTCAACTCACCGGCCGCGATCATCTGGTCGTAGCTGCGCACCTGCGCCTGCACCGCCTGGCCCCACAGGAGCAGGCTGCACATTACCCACGCGAACAGGCGCATGGTGATCACTCCTCGACGTGCACGCTGTCGAGATAGGTGCGCACCGCCCACAAGGCTTCCTGGCTCAGGTAGTCGGCCATTTTTGGCATGTAGACCCGGCCGTCGCGCACCGCACCGTGACGTACGCGCTCGACAAACCACTCATCACCGGCGTCGGCGGCGTCGAGCATGCGCAGGTCCGGGGCGATGCCGCCCGATTTGGCTTCCAGGCCATGGCAGGCCGCGCAGTTCTGGTTGTAGGCAGATGAGCCGATTTCCAGTGCCCGGTCGTGTTCAGGTGAGGCGCGATAAGGGTTCACCGTGGCCCAGCCGTCACCGTCCAGTGCGACACCGGTGTCCTTGATCGGGGTCAGACCCTTGGTTTCCACTGCCTGGGGCACTACGTTGCCATGGGCCCATGCGGAGCCTGCGCCGGTCAGCCCCATCAGTAATGCGGTAGCGATGATGGCGTTGCGTTTTGTTGTCATTGTTATGCCCTCTGGATTGCACGCAAGACCTCTGTGAAGAAGCCGTGCCGTCATCTTAGGAACCCCCTTGCCCCAGCCGAATGCTGCTTTGGTGGCCGGGGTCTAGTTCCTTGGTAGCAAGCCATCCGACGCAGGTCGTAAAGACAGGCGGTTCGGGAAGTCTTCCCGGCAAGGGCGGGACTTTTTCCGTATCGGCAACGTCGTGGCGCGACTCACCCTAGTCAGGCCAAAACCTTTCACTGGGAACTGCCACCATGAGAATAAAAACGCTACCCGCCCTCTCCTCCCTGACCGTTGCCTTGCTGCTGGCCGGCAGTCTGTCGTCGAGTCCCTCGGCGCACGCTGCCGTCACCTGGGAAGACATCGCCAACGACCACCTGACCACCAAGGACGTGCTGCAATACGGCATGGGCACCAACGCCCAGCGCTGGAGCCCGCTGGCCCAGGTCAACGACAAGAACGTGTTCAAGCTGACCCCGGCCTGGTCCTACTCATTCGGCGACGAGAAGCAGCGCGGCCAGGAGTCCCAGGCCATCGTCAGCGACGGCGTGGTGTACGTCACCGGCTCGTACTCGCGGGTATTCGCCCTCGACGCCAAGACCGGCAAGCGCCTGTGGACCTACAACCACCGGCTGCCGGACAACATTCGCCCGTGCTGCGACGTGGTCAACCGCGGCGCGGCCATCTACGGCGACAAGATCTACTTCGGCACCCTGGACGCGCGAGTCGTCGCCCTGGATAAAAACACCGGCAAAGTGGTGTGGAACAAGAAGTTCGGCGACCACGCCGGCGGCTACACCATGACCGGCGCCCCGGTGCTGATCAAGGACAAGACCAGTGGCAAGGTCCTGCTGATCCATGGCAGTTCCGGCGACGAGTTCGGTGTGGTCGGGCAACTGTTCGCCCGCGACCCGGACACCGGCGACGAAGTCTGGATGCGCCCGTTTGTCGAAGGCCACATGGGCCGCCTCAACGGCAAGGACAGCACGCCGACCGGCGACGTCAAGGCGCCCTCCTGGCCCGACGACAAGACCACTGAAACCGGCAAGGTCGAAGCCTGGAGCCACGGCGGCGGCGCACCTTGGCAGAGTGCCAGTTTCGACGCCGAGACCAACACCATCATCGTCGGCGCGGGCAACCCCGGCCCGTGGAACACCTGGGCGCGCACGGCCAAGGACGGCAACCCTCACGACTTCGACAGCCTCTATACCTCCGGCCAGGTCGGGGTCGACCCAAGCACTGGCGAAGTGAAGTGGTTCTACCAACACACGCCCAACGACGCCTGGGACTTCTCCGGCAACAACGAGCTGGTGCTGTTCGACTACAAGGATAAGGACGGCAAGGTGGTCAAGGCCACCGCCCACGCCGACCGCAACGGTTTCTTCTACGTGGTGGACCGCAACAACGGCAAGCTGCAGAACGCCTTCCCGTTCGTCGACAACATCACCTGGGCCAGCCACATCGACCTCAAGACCGGTCGCCCAGTGGAGAATCCCGGCCAGCGTCCGGCCAAGCCATTACCGGGTGAAACCAAGGGCAAGCCGGTGGAAGTCTCGCCGCCCTTCCTCGGTGGCAAGAACTGGAACCCCATGGCCTACAGCCAGGACACCGGCCTGTTCTACGTCCCCGGCAACCAGTGGAAAGAGGAATACTGGACCGAGGAAGTGAACTACAAGAAAGGCTCGGCCTACCTGGGCATGGGCTTTCGCATCAAGCGCATGTACGACGATCACGTCGGCAGCCTGCGGGCGATGAACCCCACCACCGGCAAGGTGGTCTGGGAACACAAGGAACCTCTGCCACTATGGGCTGGTGTGCTGGCGACCAAGGGCAACCTGGTGTTCACCGGCACCGGCGACGGCTTCTTCAAGGCCTTCAACGCCAAGACCGGCCAGGAACTGTGGAAATTCCAGACCGGCAGCGGCATCGTCTCCCCGCCCATCACGTGGGAGCAGGACGGCGAGCAATTCATCGGCGTGACCGTCGGCTACGGTGGCGCCGTACCGTTGTGGGGCGGCGACATGGCCGAACTGACCAAGCCGGTGGCCCAGGGTGGGTCGTTCTGGGTGTTCAAGATTCCGAGCTGGGATAAGGCGACGGCGCAGAAATAACCTGACCCTCACCACAATCCCCTGTGGGAGCGGGCTTGCTCGCGAAAGCGGTGGTTCAGTTGATAGGGATTTTGACTGTGCCTACGTCTTCGCGAGCAAGCCCGCTCCCACACTTGCCCGAGTTCCTGCCATGAAATCATTGCCATTGCTGCTTCTGTTCATCGGCGCCCTTGCCCATGCCGACGACCCTGACACCCCCCTGACGATCAACGGCTGCCTCATCGCCGAATCCAGCCAATGCCCCGGCGCCAACCTTCGCGGTGCAAAACTGGCGAACCAGGACCTGCGCAAGATGAACCTCAGCGGTGCCGATCTGCGCGACGCCGATCTGCGGCACGCGCGACTGGACCTGGCCAATCTTGAGAAAGCCCAGCTGCAGGGCGCCAACCTGACCCGTGCCAGCCTGCAACAAAGCAACCTGCGCCTGGCGGACTTCAGCGGCGCCACACTCAAGGCGATCCAGGGTTGGGGCCTGTTCGCCCAGGGCGCGCAATTCCAGCGTGCCGACCTGACGGCGGCCTACCTGCAATTCGCCCGCTTGTCCGGCGCCCGCTTGCACGAGGCGAACCTGCAGGCGGCGGACCTGGAAATGGCCTGGCTGAGCAAGGCCGACCTCAAGGGCGCCGACCTGCGCGACGCCAACCTGCAGGAAGCCAAGCTCGGTGAAAGCAACCTGGAACAGGCCAACCTGAGCGGTTCTCGCCAGCATTACGGGAATTTCCAGGATGCCAATATGCAAGGCTGTACCGGGTGCCCGACGTCTTGGGATCAGTGAAGACCTGATCGCTCCTACGCTCCGTGTGGGAATGCCTCAACGGACGCTCCGCGTTCGGCTCTGATCATTTCAGCCAGCCACCCGCACCACCCCCATATCGATCCCCAGGTGCACCAACTCGGCATGGGAACTGACCTGCAACTTGCTCTTGAGCAGCGTCAGGTGGTTGGACACGGTCTTGGCGCTGATGCACAGCTGTTCGGCAATGGTGCGGGCGGGGGTGCCCTTGGCGAGCATGACGAAAATCTCCAACTCACGTTGGGTCATGCATTGCAGGCGCGGGTCGACATCCTGGCGCGAGCTGGTGCAGGCCAGTTGCGTGGCCAGGGATTGCTCGATGTAGACATGCCCGGCCAGCACCCGGCGTACCGCTTCCACCAGCACCTGGGGTGCCGAATTCTTGGTCAGGTAGCCCGCGGCACCGGCGTCCAATGCCTGGCGCACCAAGGGCAATTCATCGTGCATGCTGAAGAACAACACCCGCAGTTGTGGCAAGCGCTGGCGTAGCCGGCGGGTGGTTTCCAAGCCACTGATACCGGGCAGGCCGAAGTCCATGATCACCAGATGCGGCACCTGCTCCTGGACCTGGCTCAACGCCTCCTCGCCGGTGGCTGCTTCGCGGACCTGCAGGTCCGGCATCAACACCCGCAAAAGGCTGGCATAGCCCTGCCGAACCACCGCATGGTCGTCCACCAACAAAATGTTCATCACGCCTCCAAGGCAATATTCAAGGCCAGCGCCCAACCGGCGCCAGGCTGGCTGACGATGCGCAGCTCACCGCCCAGGCTGCGCGCCCGCTCGGACATCGAGTGCAAGCCAACACCGGCGCGCGATGGTTGCGTCGCTCCGCAACCGTTGTCGCGCACCAGCAACCGCAGGCGCCCGGCGCGGTGTTGCAGGCGAATCCGCACCTGCGTGGCGCCGGCATGCCGGGCAATGTTGGTCAACGCTTCCTGCAACAAACGATACAAATGGGTCTTGTCCGGCCCGGACAAGGGCGGCAGCGTTTTGTCGATCCACACCTGACAGGCGATACCCTGGTTGGCCTGCCATTGCCCGGCCAATAGCCTGATGGCCTCGCACAACGGCAGGTGCTGCAACACCACGGGGTACAAGTCATGCACCAGCGCCCGGAAACCCAATTGCAAATGCTCGCAATGCTCTTCGAGCTGGCTGACGGTCTGCTCCAGCGCCAGGGGTTGATCCATCACCAGCCGCAGCAGGCAGGCGCGGGCCCGAATACCGGCCACGTATTGGCCCAGGTCGTCGTGCAGGGTCTGGGCCAGCTGGGTGCGCTCCTGCTCCTGCACGGCCAGCAAAGCCTGGGTAAGCCGGGCGTTATCGGCCTGGGCCTCGGCCAGGGCGGCGGTCATGCGATTGAAATGCCCCGCCAGATGCTGCGCCTCCGGGATACCCTCAGTGCCCAGGCGCACCTGCAGGTTCCCCGCTGACACCTGACGCAACGCATGCAGCAACTCATCGAGCAAACGCATGCCCCGGCGTACCCCCCAGCGAATCACCAACAGGCTGAGCGACAGCGCCAGGGCGCAGACGTACAACAGTTGCACCAAGGAATCGAGAATCTCGTCGATTTCATCGCGCGGGTCGACGGCAATCCAGGCCCGCCGACCGTCCGGCAAATCCACCACCTGGGCCGCAGGGCCGTCATCCAGTAACCGGCGGCCAAGCCAGGCCTTCATCCCGTCTTCATCCGCCGGGAACAGTTCCCCAGGGGCCAGCCAACGGACCCGCACATGCCGCAGGCTGCCGGTCAACCGCGGCTGGAGACTGGCCGGATCGCGCTCGGCGGTTTCGCGCAGGTAATGCACCACCGACTCGGCCGATTGCAGCTCGCGTTTCACATCGGCCGTGGCCTGGTGCAACAACAGGACTGCACAGGCCAGGGTGACCAGGGCGAAAAAGGCACAAACCCAGAGGTTGATGCGCCAGAGGGCTGACATGGTTAGCGCTCCAACCTTGAATTGACATTGACGCCCACCCCCTGTGGGAGCGAGCTTGCTCGCGATGACGGCGGCACATCCGGTACTGAAGTCGACTGAACCACCGCTATCGCGAGCAAGCTCGCTCCCACAGAGGGGCTTGGAGGTTTCCAGGTTCTGGGACGATCAACCCCGATCAAACTCAGGATCAGCAGAAACGGCAGCAGCAACGCTTTGAGAATCCGCATGGTCTGTCCCCTCCTGGTCAATGACGATGCCTAGCATGCTAAAACCCCGGCCTCCAAGGTGAGTTACTACCTTGGTACTGCACCGGCGGTACTTTCTGCATATTTCCCCATGACCCTGGGCTTCCTATGCTGGCGCTACCTGCAATGGAGGATGTCATGCGCCGGCTCGTCAGTTACGCCCTGGTTTCTCTGCTGGCAGCGGCAACCGCTCACGCGGGCGATATCACGCCGCTGCAAGTGCGCATCGGCTACCTGGGTTATCGTCCCGATCCGGGCCCGTTGCTGTCCAACGTCATTGCCGAACCGGCCGATGCCGGGTTGCGCGGCGCTGAACTGGCGATCGTCGACAGCAACAGCACCGGACGTTTTCTCAAGCACGACTACCGCCTGGAAAGCGCCAGCGTCGACACTCCCGAAGCGCTGCTCCAGGCCGCCCGGGCCCAACACGACCAGGGTCTGCGGCTGTTCGTGGTCAACGCACCGGCCGCCAGCCTGCGCCAACTCAGCGCCGCCCTGCCCGACAGCCTGCTGTTCAACGCCGGTAGCCCCGACGACAGCCTGCGCACCACCGACTGCCTCGGTAACGTGCTGCACAGCCTGCCCGACCGCGCCATGCTCGCCGATGCCCTGGTGCAGTTCAGCGTCGTGCGTAAATGGCAGCGGGCCTTGCTGATCGTCGGCCAGACGCCCGAGGACCAGGCCTATGCCGCCGCATTGCGCCGGGCCATGAAACGCTTCGGCATGAAGATCGTCGCCGAGAAGGCCTGGCAGTTCGACAACGACCAGCGTCGCAGCGCCCAGGCCGACATGCCACTGTTCACCCAGACCGCCGAGTACGACGTGGTACTGGTGGCCGACGAGCGCGGCGACTTCGGCGAATACCTGCCCTACCAGACCTGGTACCCACGCCCGGTGGCCGGCACCCAAGGGCTGACGCCCACCGGTTGGCACAAGACCGTGGAAACCTACGGCGCAGCGCAGTTGCAAAAACGCTTCGAAGCCCTGGCCGGACGCTGGATGAACGACCGTGATTTCGCCGCCTGGATTGCCGTGCGCAGCATCGCCAGCGCCGTGAGCAAACTGCGCCAGGACGACCCGCTCGCCATCCGCCATCTGGCCCTCAGCGACCAGTTGCCCCTGGACGGCTTCAAGGGTCGCAAGCTCAGCTACCGGCCCTGGAACGGCCAGTTGCGCCAACCAATTGCGCTGGTCCAGCCTCGGGCACTGGTCAGCACCTCGCCCCAGGACGGTTTTCTCCACCCTTCCAATGAAATGGACAGCCTGGGCTATGACCAGCCCGAAGTGAGCTGCCGTTACCCCTGATCGATAACAACAATAAGGAAAACCGCCATGCGCCGCTCCCTGATTCACCCGGCCCGGCTCTGCCCGACCCGGCTATGCAAAGCCCTCGCCCTGGGCGCCGCGTTGCTCGCCGCCGGTCCCGCCGCCGCCAGCATCGCCTGGGTTTCCAACGAGAAAGACAACAGCCTGAGCCTGATCGACATGCAGAGCCTGGAAGTCATCGAGACCCTGCCGGTCGGCCAGCGCCCCCGGGGCCTGCTGCTGTCCCACGACAATCGCCTGCTGTACATCTGCGCCAGCGACTCGGACCGGGTCCAGGTGATGGACGTCGCCACCCGCAAGATCATCAAGGAACTGCCCTCCGGCAAGGACCCGGAGCAGTTCGCCCTGCACCCCAACGACCGCTGGCTGTATGTCTCCAACGAAGACGATGCCCTGGTCACGGTGATCGACACCCAGACCTCCGAAGTGCTCGGCCAGATCGGCGTGGGTGTCGAACCCGAAGGCATGGCCGTCAGCCCTGACGGCAAGTGGGCGGTCAACACCAGCGAAACCACGAACATGCTGCACTGGATCGATACCAGCACCCAGACCCTGGCCGACAACACCCTGGTGGATCAGCGGCCACGTTTCGTCGAGTTCAATCGCGACGGCACGCAGCTCTGGGCCTCGGCGGAGATCGGCGGCACGTTGACCGTGCTTGACGTGGCGACGCGCAAGATCCTCAAGACCCTGACGTTCCAGATCAAGGGTGTGCACCCGGACAAGGTCCAACCGGTGGGCATCAAGCTCAGCGCCGACGGCAAGCTGGCGTTCGTCGCCTTGGGCCCGGCGAACCATGTGGCAGTGATCGACGCCAAGACCTTCGAAGTGCTGGATTATCTGCTGGTGGGCCGACGGGTCTGGCAACTGGCGTTCACCCCGGACCAGAAGCAGCTGCTGGCGACCAACGGCGTCAGCGGCGATGTCTCGGTGATCGATGTTGAGAGCCGCAAGGTCCTGAAGTCGGTGAAAGTCGGGCGCTACCCTTGGGGCGTGGTGGTCACGCCATGAACGCCCTGGAGGTCAGCGACCTGAGCTTTGCCTATGGCACGCGCGAAGCCCTCAAGCAGATGAATTTCAGCCTTCCCGCCGGGCGTTTCGCTGCGCTGCTGGGGCCCAACGGTGCCGGCAAGTCGACGCTGATCGCCCTGCTCACGCGTTTGTACGACCTGCAACGTGGCGAGATCCGCATCGGCGGTCATTCCCTGCAAAAATCACCAAGATCGGCCCTGCGCCAGTTGGGCGTGGTGTTCCAACAGAGCACCCTGGACCTGGACCTGAGCATCGAACAGAACCTGCGCTATCACCTGGCGCTGCACGGGTTTTCGCGGCGCCAGGGCAGCGCCCGCATCGACGCTGAACTGACCCGCCAGCACCTGACGGAGCGCCGCCACGAGCGGGTACGCGACCTCAACGGTGGCCATCGTCGCCGGGTCGAGATCGCCCGCGCCCTGCTCCACGAACCGCGCCTGTTGCTGCTCGACGAACCCAGCGTCGGCCTTGATCCGGCCAGCCGCCTAGCCCTGGGCCTGCACATCCGGCAACTGTGCAGCGAGCAAGGTATCAGCGTGCTCTGGACCACTCACTTGCTCGACGAAGTGCAGCCCAGCGACGATCTGTTGATCGTGCATCAGGGCCGCCTGGTCGCCAGCGGGCAGGCCGACGCGGTGAGCCTGGAACACGGCGGCACCCTCGGCTCGGCCTTCACTCGCTTGACCGCCTCGGGAGTCCGGCCATGAATGCGTACTGGCAATGTTTCAGCGGCATCGTGACGCGCGAATGGCTGCGCTTCGTACTGCAACGCACCCGGCTGCTCAGCGCCCTGGTCCGGCCCCTGCTGTGGCTGCTGGTGTTCGCCGCCGGTTTTCGCGCGGCACTGGGCATCGCCATCATCGCGCCCTACGACACCTACATCCCCTACGAGGTGTACATCGTGCCCGGGCTGGCCTGCATGATCCTGTTGTTCAACGGCATGCAGGGCTCGCTGTCGATGGTCTACGACCGGGAAATGGGCAGCATGCGCGTGCTGCTGACCAGTCCCCTGCCCCGGGCTTTCCTGCTGGCGAGCAAGTTGTTGGCGACGTCGCTGATCTCGCTATTGCAGGTCTACGCCTTTCTCGCCATCGCCTGGTTGTACGGTATCCAGCCACCGACCATGGGCCTGCTGCTGGCCCTGCCGGCCCTGTTGCTGGTGGCCCTGATGCTCAGCGCCCTGGGCTTGTTGCTGTCCAATGCCATCCGGCAACTGGAAAACTTCGCCGGGGTGATGAATTTCGTGATTTTCCCGATGTTCTTCCTGTCTTCGGCACTGTACCCGCTATGGAAAATGCAGGAAGCCAGCCCTTGGCTGTACTGGCTCTGCTCGGTCAGCCCGTTCACCCACGGCGTGGAGTTGGTGCGTTTTGCGCTGTACGAGCAGTTCAACCTGCTGGCGATGGCGGTGTGCGTGGGGTTGACCCTGGTGTTCGCGCTGTTGGCGGTGTGGACGTTCAATCCGCAGCATGCGGCGTTGCGCAAGGCCGGCAGCTAACCCTTAATTGCACAGACAAAATCTGTGGGAGCAAAGCTTGCTCGCGATGGCGGCGGCTCATCCAGAATTGATGCTGACTGGCACACCGTTATCGCGAGCAAGCTTTGCTCCCACAGGGTTCGGTGCATGTTCTCCATGTCGCGCGGGTCTTTAACACTCAAATTACTACTTTAGTACTGGTTTTCCTGTCCATGGTCGCATTCACAAGACCTCGACCCTGGCATGTAATGGGCGCATAACAAAAAGGATAAATCCTATGCCCCGTTTGCTGGCGATCCTCCTGCTGGGCCTGGCGCTGAATGTTGCGCAGGCCGATACCGCGCTGTTTTCAGCGCAGGGTTATCGCATCGGCCAATACCGCAGCCCGACGCCCGCCACTGTCGACGGCGCCCAGACCCTCGACACCCAGGCCCTGCAACAGCTGCTCGGCCAAGCCTCGCCCCCAGTGCTGATCGACGTCTATCGTAGGCCGTGGGTCCAAGGGCGTTTCATCGACAACGAACCCCACGCCAATCTCCCCGGCAGCCTGTGGCTGGCCAATACCGGTGACGGCGACCTCGACCCGACCTGGCAGGACTACTTCAGCCATCACCTGCGCGCGGCCACCGGCGGGCGGTTGGATTCGCCATTGGTCTTTTATTGCCGCGCAGATTGCTGGCTGAGCTGGAACGCGGTAAAACGCGCCGCTGCCATGGGCTATAACCATCTGTACTGGTATCGCGATGGCCTCGATGCCTGGGAGGCGGCCAACCTGCCCCTGCAAGCGGCCCGGCCCGAACCCTTTCCCTGATCTTGCAAGAAGTGCGTGCAACTGCTCTGCCCCACACGACAATAACGAGGTGAATGGCCATGTATAAAATCCTGATAGCCGACGATCACCCACTGTTTCGCGAAGCCATCCACAACGTCATCAGCGACGGTTTTCCTGGCAGCGAGGTCATGGAGACCGCCGACCTGGACAGTGCCCTGGCCTTGACTGCCGAGCACGACGACCTGGACCTGATCCTGCTGGACTTGAACATGCCCGGCATGCACGGGCTCAATGGCCTGATCAACCTGCGCAACGAGGCACCGACCATCCCCGTGGTGATTGTCTCCGCCGAGCAGGACAAACAGGTGGTGCTGCAGGCCATCACCTATGGCGCGGTGGGTTTCATCACCAAATCCTCGCCACGCTCGCAGATGACCGACGCCATCGAGCAGATCCTCAACGGCAACGTGTACCTGCCGCCGGACATCATTCGTACGCAAAAAAGCCCGATGGGGCGGCGCCTGAACGAAAACCCGAGCTTCCCGCCGGAACTGCTCCAGGCCTTGACCCGCAAGCAATTGCTGGTGCTCGAACGCATGACCAAGGGCGAGTCGAACAAACAGATCGCCTACACCCTGGACATCGCCGAAACCACAGTCAAGGCTCACGTCTCGGCGATCCTGCGCAAACTCAACGTGCACAACCGGGTGCAGGCGATCCTCAGTGCCGGGGATATTGATTTCGGGGCTTATCTGCGGCGTTGAACCGCTGGACACTGCTGAGATAGGGTGGATACCCCTGTGGCGAGGAAGCTTGCTCCCCCGCCACAACAGCGTTCGACTTAATGGCTCAGGGCCTGGCCCAACAGATGACTCATCGCAATCTTGAGCTTCATCGGCCGCACCGGCTTGTGCATCAGGGTGTGCCCGCGTTCGCGGATCTGCTGCTTGAGTTCGTTGCTGTAGTTGGCGGTGATCATCATGGCCGGGATCGGTGAGGCCCGGCGGGCGTTGATCCGGGCCACCGCATCGACGCCGTTCTGATCGTTGTCCAGGTGATAATCGGCGATCAACAGGTCAGCCTCGGCATGGTAGTTGTCCACCTGGCGGGCCAGGTCCTGTTCTGACAACGCGGTCACTACCTGGCAACCCCAGCCCTCCAGCAACGTACGCATGCCGGCACAGATCGCCGCATCGTTATCCAGTACCCAGACCCGCGCCCCACGCAGTCGTTCGAGCATCGGCTCGCTCATGTCCAGGCACGGCAGCGGCTTGGGCGCGGTGGCGCTCAGCGGCACGTCGATAGAGAACATCGAGCCCTTGCCCGGCCAGGAGCGCACCTGGATCCGGTGCCCGAGGATCCCGGCGATTTTCTCGACAATCGCCAGGCCCAGGCCCAACCCACGGTCCTGATTCGGGCGCTGCACGTCGCCGCGCTTGAACTCCTGGAATATTTCCTCCAGGCGGTTCTCGGCAATGCCGATGCCGCTGTCCCAGACCTGGATCGACACGCGCTGGCGGTGGCGCCGACAACCCAGCACCACCCGGCCGCTGGGGGTGTAGCGAATAGCGTTGCTCAGCAGATTGCGCAGGATTCGCGCGAGCAATTGCATGTCGCTGCGCACCAGCACCGAACAGCCGACAAAGTGCAACTCCAGCCCTTCGCTGCGGGCGATCTGGGCGTATTCGGCGGCCAGGTTGTCGAGCAGCTCGCTGAGGCCGAACGGCGCGACATCGGCCTTGATCACCCCGGCGTCCAGTTTGGATATATCCACCAGGGTGCCCAACAGGTTCTCCACGTCCTGCAGTGAATTGCTGACGTTACGCACCAGTTGCGCGTTGGCAACCGGCTCGCGGCGCTCCAGCAAGGCGCTGGTGAACAGCCGGGCGGCGTTGAGCGGTTGCAGCAGATCATGGCTGACCGCTGCGAGAAATTTGGTCTTCGACAGGTTGGCCTGCTCGGCCTCGCGCTTGGCCTCCCGCAGGCGCAATTCCACCCGGCTGCGCTCATCGATTTCGCGCAGCAACTGCTCGTTGAGGGTGGTCAGTTCGGCCGTGCGCTCCTGGACCCGCTGTTCCAGGTTCTGGTAGGCCTGGTGCAGCGCTTCAGCAGTGCGCCGGCGTTCGGTGATGTCGCGGATCAGCACGAAAATCCCCACCACTTCGCCGTTGGCCAGGCGGTTGGGTACATAGGAGCGCAGCATGTAGCGCTCCTGGTTGTTGATATTGGTCTCGGCGAACTCGAACGTCACGCTCTCACCCGCCAACGCCCGCGCCACGTAGGCCTCCAGGCGCTGGTAATGCTGCTCGCTATGGGCTTCGCGCAGGCTCTGGCCGAGCATCACGCCACGGGGCCAGCAATACCACTGCTCGTAGACCTTGTTGGTGAATTCGTAGACCAGGTCGGCGTTGAGGTAGGCGATCAGCGCCGGCACATGGTCGGTGATCAGGCGAATCCAGCGTTCGCTTTCGCTCAGCGCCTCGGCGTGCTGGTAGCGTTCGGTGATGTCGGTGAAGGTGTTGACGTAGCCGCCAGTGGGCAAGGGATGCGTACGGATCTCCAGGACCCGGCCATCGGACAGGCGCTGCTCGGATTCGTGGATCAGCCGGCCGTTGCTGTCGCGACTGGCCGGGGTCAGCAGTTGCAGCTCACTGTCGGCAATCACTTCATTGAATGGCCGGTGCGCCGCTACCGGTGCCAGGCCGCTGAGTTCGAGGAAACGCCGGTTCCACAGCTCCAGCACGCCTTGGGCATTGACCATCGCCACGCCCTGGGACAGGTTGTCCACCGCCCGCTGCAACAGGTGGGATTTCTGCGCGATAGCCTGCTCGCGGCGCACCGTTTCGCTGAGCTTGACGTCGGTGATATCGGTGAACAGGATTACCCGGCCGCCCTCCTGGGTCGGTCGCTCGCTGACTTGCAGCCAACGTCCGTTCTGCAGCCGGTACAGCACGTGCTCGTCGGCCTGGCCCCGGGGCTCTTCGCTGAACAGTCCGTTGGCGGTCATCAAGCGCTTGACCTCGGAGAGACGCATTCCGGCGATGATGCGCACCCGGCTGTTGGCCCAGAAGGCCTTGAAGCGGCTGTTGAACAGGACAATGCGTTGCTGCTCATCGAACAGCACAAACGCATCGGAGATGCTTTCGATGGCGTCGATCAGGTGCCGGTGGGCGGTTTCCGCCCGCAGCCGCGCCTCGCCCAGCAAGTGATTGCCGGCCTTGAGTTCAGCCATGGCCTGGTTCAGCGCATCGGTGCGCTCGCGCACCTGCTCGGCCAGCACCACCGAGTGCTGGAACGCTGCATACGGATCGTTGCCCCGGGTTACGCCAGACTCCACCCGTTCGATCAGCGCCTCGTTGATGCGCCGCAACTTGCGGTTTTCGTGCTGCAGGGCAGCGAGCTGGGCCTGCAGCTCAACGATGGCCGGGGACGCGATGTCGGGCAATGGCAACTCCGGTGAACGTCTGGTTGATATGCATGCCATTGAACTGTTCTCCATAGGTGTTGAACCCCATCACCCGTTGTTCGCGCAGGAACTGGCCGATCTGCTCCAGGCCGCCGCGATCTTCCAGCTCCAGGCGCCGGAGAAAGCAATCGCAGCCGATGGTCAGCAGCAGATCACCGAGACGGGCCTGCAAACCGTCGAACAGCGTTTGCAGGTTTTGCAGCAAGGGACCGGGGGTCATGGCGGTGAGAACGATGCCGTTCTCCACCGCGCAGTAGAAACTCAGGCTCAGGTCCGGGTGCACCTGCTGGATCGCCCGCACGTAGTACTGATCGTTGATGCGCACCGCCAGTGGATGGGCGGCGAAGACCCGATAGTCGAGGGCGCTCACCGGCACGCCGATGTGCCGGGCGTATTCTTCTGCGGCGGGTTCGGCGTTGAGCTCATAGACCCGCCGCGAGGCGCTGTCGGCACCGGTCACCACCAGCTTCTCTTGGCGAGGCAGGATGTGATGGGTGGTGAAGACTTCGAATTCCAGCCAGGTATTGATCAACACCACCACGGCCGCGCCACTGTGGAACTGGCCTTCGAAGTACACATGGGTGTGGGTCAGGTAGTTGTCATCGCCAGCCGACCCGCCGAAATGCGGGATGTCCCCCAGCGCGGCACTCAAGGCCGCCAGCACCATTTCCTCGCGGCTGGACAGGCCATCGAGCAGGGTCAAGGCGAAACTGTGACCCTTGATCGGGGCCAAGGCGTTGCTGCGACAGCCGCTCGCCAGGCGCTCGACCATTTGCTGGGCGTCGATCAGGCTGAAGCGCTCCATTTCACCGATCAGTTCGGCGGCGATGGAAAAGTGCCGGTGATCGAACCCCACCGCCGTCACGCAGTTGCGACCATAACCTTGGGCGGTGATTTCACCGGCGCTGGTACAGCCCACCAGGCGAATCCCGCCGAAACTCTGGGACAACGCCTGGCCCAGGGCCGGCAGGTCGTATTCGGCGGAACAGAAAAACAGCACGAAGCCCAGGTGCGGGTGCAACAACTGCCGCGCCAGCTCCTGGGCCACCTGCTGGACATCCGTCGCCTGGGACATGGCGCTCACCACACCTTCGCTCTGGGCCTGCTGCATCTTCGCCTCCGACGGGTGCGTGATAGGAGCCCTGAGTGTACGAAGCCGCGTCGAGTCGACGAATGCTACTTGGGTAGCGGGTGGACGCTTCCATGGGATGAGATTGCTCCCTTATGTGGGAGCAAGGCTTGCCCGCGATGGAGGCGATGCGGTCTGGCAGAATCGAGGCGCCTGTTTCGCGAGCAAGCTTTGCTCCCACAAGCGCCCCTGCCACAAGCGTGGTTTGCCGAACAAGCAATATCAATGACTCATCGGCGCCATGGCAGTCGCCTGCCCCAGCAGTTTCTGGTCGATGTCTTCCAGCCGCAGCACCCGGCCGCCGGTGTCGCTGGCGAGCTTTTGTGCCGCCTGGGGGTCGGAGAACGAGGCCAGGACAACGCCCATGGCGCCTTTAAGCCCACTGCCGATGACGAAGTAGGCGGTCCGGGCGTCGATCAGGTGGGCGTCATCCGGTGTATCCCAATGGCTGCGGCCCATGTCGTGGACATACAGCTTGACGTCGGCCCGATGGTTTTCCGGCTGCAACCACCAGCCCAGCATCTCCGCCGGCGAGCAGAATTTCTTCACGCCCCCTGCCCCGACCGCCGCGCCCTTGGGCCCGGGGAAGTCAGTGATGACCATGCCGCACACATGGCACTCGTCACTGGGATGAAACGCCAGCGCCGCCTCGCTGGTCGCAGGTGGCTCGGCCTTGCCGCAGGCCGCCAGTGCCAGGCACATCAACACCCCGGCCAAGAGGCGGCCCCCCTTGAGGTACACCTTGTTCATCGTTGCATGCTCCCTTATCAAGATTGAAATTCACGGGCACCGGCGATTGAACAACCGATAGGCCAGCCACAACGGAACCGCCATCCACAAGCCCAGGCACAGCCAGAGCAAAGGCGCCGACACCGGCAGGTCGCTGCCCAAGGTCAGCACCGCGGCGCCGCTGGACGCCGCATCGAACCCGGACAGGTTGATCAGCCGATACACGTCGGTAGGGTTGAACAGCAGCAGCCAGGGCAACAGTTCCGGGCTGAAGCGCCCCTCGCTCAGCACCAGCAACGCCAGCAAGGCAAGGTCGAACACCAGCACGAAGAAAAACCACACCCCCAGCGCCAATCCGGCCGCGGTGGATTTTTCTGCCGACAAGCTGCTCAGCACATAGGCGAGCCCGAGGAACACCCAGCCCAGCAGCGTGCTGGACACCATGAACCGACCGAAGGCCCAGAGCAGCAGGCTCAACTGGACATCGTCCACCAACAGGGCGATGGCAAGCATCGCGCAGCCAAAACCGATGAAAGTGGCCAGGGCCAGGATCAAACCATGGCCGACAAACTTGCCCAGCAGCAATTGGCCGCGGCCCAACGGGTAGGTCAGCAACAGCAGCAAGGTGCCGCTCTCGTCCTCGCCGACAATCGCGTCATAGGCCAGCAGCAAGGCAATCAGCGGCATCAGGAAGGTCGCCAGGCTGGACAGGCTCGCCACCGTGGCCGGTACCGAGGTGAACCCCAGTTGACCGGACGCCGCCGCGCCGAGCCAGGCGATGCCGATCGCCAGCACCGCGAACAACAGGCTGATCGCCAACAACCAGCGATTGCGCAGGCCATCGCTGAATTCCTTGCGGGCCATGTTCCAGACCGGATTCATAGGCTGGTCTCCTCGGCTGCGGCACGGACCATGTAATGACGGTACAAGTCCTCCAGCGACGGCGGCTTGATCTCGACATCCGACGGGTCATCCTGGGCCAGTAACTGGCGCAGCAATTTAAGTTTGCTGCCATCCGGCGCGGACACTTGCACCCCTTCTGCGCCCCAGCCTTGGGTGGCGTGCCCCTCGCTGCGCCAATGCTGGCGAAGCCAGTCGGCCCGCGACAGGCCCGAGGCGCGGATCAGCGTCGGCAGCCCGGCGTCCTCCCGCAGCCGGGCCAGGCTGCCCAAGGCCAACAGGCGCCCTCTGGTGAGAATCGCGGCGCGGTTGATGTGAGCTTCCACGCCAGGCAGGACGTGAGAACAGAGAATGATGCTGGTGCCCTGCCAACGCAGGCGGTCGAGCAACTGATAGAGGTCCTGGGTGGCAATAGGGTCCAGGCCCACGGTCGGTTCATCCAGCAATAACAGGCGCGGTTGGCCGAGCAGCGCCTGGGCCAGACCAAGACGCTGGCGCATGCCCTTGGAATACGTTTTCACCCGCCGTGTCGCGGCACCCGCCAGCCCGACCTCTTCCAGCAAACGCTGCACTTGCTCCGGTGCAGCACCTTTGAGCCGGGCAAAATGGCGCAAGGTTTCCAGCCCGCTCAACTGCGGATAGAACATCACGTTCTCGGGCAGATAACCGAGCATCTGCCGCACGCTCGGGTCGCTGGGCGCTCGGCCGAAGACACGCACCTGCCCCTCGCTGGCCCGCAGCAAACCGAGGATCAGCTTCATGGTGGTGGTCTTGCCCGCACCGTTATGCCCGAACAGGCCGAGCACTTCGCCCTGGGCCAGATTCAAGTCCAACCCGCGCAGCACGGCGACATCGCCATAGTACTGGCTGACGCCTTCGATCTCGACGACGTTCAAGACGCGTCCTCCTGGGCACTGTTGCGTGGCGGGGGCTGGACAGGCGTTTCCATCAGCGGATGACTGTCCATCACCCCGGGGGATTTCATCACCGGGAAAGCTCGCTGCACCCAACGCAGCAGTTCGATTCCCGGGCTGTTCATCAACAAGCGCACCTGGGGATACAGCCACAGCAGGCGATCGACGTTGTCGTTGGGCTCATAGGCGACATCGCCCAAGCCATCGCCGTTGCGATCCCAGCCCAGGTAGTCGCTCCAGTAATTGCCGCGACCGTCCGCCGACCATTCCTGCAATCGGGTGGCAACGTACTTGACCTGGCGCTGGTTGTGGACGAAGGCATTGCCGGCGATGCGGTTATCCTCCGAGCCGGCCGTCAGGTGGATGCCCACGGCGCTGCGCTCGAAATGGTTGCCTTCGATGCGGTTGAACAATGAGTTGTAGATGAACAGGGCCTTGCCCTCGGCGCCGGTGATCATGGTGTCGCCGGTGGACCCGTCGCGCACGTCGGTGACGAAGTTGTCGCGCAGGGTCGAATAGGTGATGTAGTTCATCAGGATCCCGTAGTTCTGATCCTGTTCGGAGCGATTGCCGGTGACCGTCAGCTGGCGGCTTTGCATCAGGGCATAACCGGTGCGGGTGCGCCGGGTAACGTTATCCAGCAGGCGGTTATCGTTGGCGAACATGTAATGCACGCCGTAGCGCAGGTCCTCCAGGACATTGCCCTGGAGCAGGTTGCCGCTGGAGGTGTCAATGTAGATGCCGTCGCGGGTTTCGTGTACCTGGTTACCGATGACCCGGGCGCCGTGTACGGCATACAAATGGATGCCATTGCCACGGTCCTGGGAGCGCAGGCTGGGGTCGCCCTGGATGCGGTTGTCGATCAGGCTGACGTCCCGCGTGCCATCGACCCAGATACCGAAGCCCTGGCCCTGCATCCGGTTGCGACGCACCACGGCCCCTTGGGCGACCGGTTGGATGAACACGGCGGCGTTCATGGCCGTCAGGTCGTGGCCCCAGTCCAGGAACGTACACCCCTGGATCCGCACGTTCGGGGCGCGAATGATCACGCCATTGCCCTCGCCCTGGCCCTGGAATACCGCCTCGGGCGCACAGGTGAGGGTCATGGGCTGGTCAATGCTGAACGAGCCCCGGTACTGGCCCGCAGGCAGGCGCCATTGCTGGTCGCCCTCGGCCTGCAAAGGCAAATTGGTGATCGGCTGCGGCGCGCCGAGCGCGCCGCCCGATAACAGGCAAAGCACCAGCGCAATGACCGGTTGGCGAGCGTAACCCGCAGGTTGTGGCGTTTTCCCGGTCATTGAAGCTGTCTCCTTGACGAGCCGTCTCAGGCCTTTTCAACCAGCATGCGCCCGACCATTTCCATGTGCAGAGCGTGGCAGAACCAGCTGCAGTAGTACCAATGCAAGCCGGCCTTGTCGGCGGTGAAAGTGATCGATGAGGTCTGTTGCGGGCTGATCTCCATGCTCGCGCCGTGGTTGGTCATGACAAAACCATGGGTGACGTCTTCGATCTGGTCGATGTTGGTGATAGTCACCGTCACCTCGTTGCCTTGCTTGACGGTGAATTCCGTCAGGCCATAGGCCGGCGCCATCGACGTCATGTACACCCGCACCTTGTTGCCGTCGCGGATGACCTTGTTGTCGGTTTCCAGGTTGATGCCGTCCTTCTTCGCCCGGGCCACGGTGTCGGCGAAAAACGGATCGTTGCGGTTCCAGATTTTCTGGGTCTTGATCTGGTCGCGCCGGGCTAGAATGCAGTCATGGGGTTCGGCGAAGGCCGGGCCGTCGTGGACCAGCTTCATTTCTTCACCGGAAATGTCGATCAACTGATCGTTCTCCGGGTGCAATGGGCCGGTGGGCAGGAAGCGGTCCTTGGAGAATTTGCACAACACCACCAGCCACTTGCCGTCCGCCTCGCTGGTTTCGGTGAGGGACGCATGGTTGTGGCCGGGCTGGTACTGGACGTCGAGTTTCTGCTTGATGTAATTGACCTTCTCGCCCTTGTAGGCGCGGATGGCCTCGTCCATGTTCCACTTCACCACCTGGCTGTCGATGAACAAGGTCGTATAGGCATTGCCGCGCCCGTCGAACGTGGTGTGCAGCGGCCCAAGCCCCAGTTCCGGCTCGGCGACAATCACTTCGCGTGGGTCCTTGAAGCGGTCGGCGAACAAATCGTCCAGGCGGTCGATGGCGATCATCGAAACCGTGGGCGACAGCTTGCCGTTGGCGATGAAGTATTTGCCGTCCGACGAAGTGTTGAGCCCGTGGGGGTTCTTCGGCACGGGAATGTAGCGAGTGAATTCGGAGTCCTTGCCATCGGTCTTGCGGCCATCGACCACCGGCACCTTGGAGCCGTCCAGGTTGATGAACTTGCCGGCCTTGATCGCCGCCTCGATACGCGGGATGTTGAACACCACCACCCAGTCGCGCTCGTTGCGCATCATGCCGCCCAGGTCGTAGGCCTTCTCGGAGTTGTAGCAGGTGCTGGCGGCGTATTTGCCGGTGTAGTCGGCATCGGAGTTGTCCAGGTTGCCATCGACGATCACCTGGAAGGCCATTTCCATTTTCTCGGCATCGATGGCGTTGAACATCGTGAAGCTGTTTTTGTCCTGCAGGTCGAAGGTGTGGCCGTCGTTGGGGTGCGGGATCACGAACTCAGCGTTGGCGAACACGTACTTGGTGTACGGCACCTTTTGCAGGCGCAGGCCGTGGATGGCTTGCACGTTGGGCACGGTGAGGATCTTGTCGCACTTCATGATGTCCAGGCGAATGCGCGCGACCCGCGAGTTGGCCTTGTCGTTGATGAACAGGTATTTGCCGTCGTACTTGCCGTCGGTCATGGAGATGTGCGGGTGGTGGCAATCGCCGTTCTGGTACTTGGCGCTGTCACCCAGGATGCGCTTGCTTTCGTTGGTCAGGCCCCAGCCAGTGGCCGAATCGACGTTGAACACCGGGATGCGCATCAGCTCACGCATCGACGGCACGCCCAGCACCCGCACCTCGCCCTGGTGGCCGCCGCTCCAGAAACCGTAGTATTCGTCCAGCTCCCCGGGCCCGACGTGGATCTTGGATTTGGCCTCCTTGGCCGCCGCAGCCCAGGACTCACGGGTGAACGTCCCGGCCCCCAGCGCCGTCGCGCCGGCCAGTACGGCACCGGTTACCGCGCCAGTGCCGAGAAAACTGCGCCGGCTGACACCCCTGGGTTCTTCCACCGAGCCCGGGGTTTGGTTTTTTTTATCGCTCATGCTGTGTGCTCCATGAAGAATGAAAGGGTCAAGGGACAGGCCATTGGGGTGCCTCAAGGCGCCGGGTTCACCTGCACCACGGGAATCAGTTGCGGATCGCTCACGGTCGCCTTGCCGCGCTTCTTGCGCTTGTTGATCAGCGGCGGGCATTTGTTTTCGTTGTGCCAGGTCATCTGGCAGTCGAGGCAGTAATGGCATTCGTTGGCATTGATCCGGCCATCGGGATGAATCGCCTGGATCTCGCATTCCTTGGCGCACAGTTGGCAGGGGTTCCCACACTCCTTGCGGCGCTTGAGCCAGTCGAACAGCCGCAGCCGGGTCGGCATCGCCAGGGCCGCGCCCAGCGGGCAGACGTAGCGGCAATAGACCTTGCGGGTAAACAGGTTGATTACCAGCAGGCCCACTGCGTACGCCACGAACCACCACTGGCGGTCGAACCTGAGGGTGATGGCGGTCTTGAAGGGTTCCACTTCGGCCAGCCGTTCGGCGGTGGCCATCGACTCCAGCGAAACGCCGAACAGCACCAGCAAAATGATGTACTTGATCGCCCAGAGCCGCTCATGCACGGCGAACGGCAACTCGTATTGGGGAACCTTGAGCTTGCGCGCCAGTTCGTTGATCAACTCCTGCAACGCGCCGAACGGACACAGCCAGCCGCAGAACACCCCACGCCCCCACAGCAGAATGCTGCCGGCGGTGAACACCCAGAGAATGAATATCAGCGGATCGGTGAGGAACAGCTCCCAGCGAAAGCCTTCGAACAAGGCGTGGACGAAGGTCAGCACGTTGACCACCGACAACTGGGCCAAGGCGTAGCCGCCGAGAAACACCACGGTGAAGACCAGATAACCGCGGCGCAGCCAATGCAACAGCGTCGGCCGCCGGGCCAGTGAGTCCTGGAAAAACAGGATCGCCGTCAGCACCAGCAGGGCTACGCCAAGCACGCTGATTTCGACACTTTTCTGATACCAGAGCGTCAGCCACATCGGCCGGCTGGCTTCTTCGGCGGCCGCCAGTTGCTCGGCGGTAGGCAATGGCCGTTCCAGGTAAGGTTCGGGCAGTTGATAGGCCAACTCGAAACTGCTGAAGGTGCCGCTGACCGGTCCGGTCTGGCGGCGCACCAGCAGTTCCAGGGTCCAGGGTGAACCAGGGTCGAAACGGTGGGAGGCACGGATGATGAAAATCGCCATTTCATCGAAGTCCGGCATGTCGTCGAGGGCCACATCATTCAGGCGCTGAAAATCCAAGTCGCGAAAGCTGATGGTGTCGCCGGACTGACGCAGTTGCACCCGGTCGAAGATGCCGCCACGCACGTATCCCGAACCCTTGAAGGAATAACGACCGCTGCCCATCACCGCGATGGCCTGCTCGCCCGGCTTGAGCTCGGCCATCAGTGTGCGGTATTGCGCCTCACCCAGCAGGTTGCGACCGATGGTGGGCGGGTTGAGGTGGGTGGCATAGAGGTCGATGAAGGTGTCGTTCACCTGCTCGCCGCTGGCGGTTTCGACCTGTTCGGCCTCAGTGCCTTTGAAGGAAGCGTCAACCTGGCCACGGGTCAGGAGCAGACGGCGGATAGCGCCGTTACCGGTCAGGGTCTTCCAGTCGGCGGGCTCGTAGATGTCCTCACGCACACGCGCCGGCGCCACGGCCAACCCCGCATCACCCTTGACCAGGCCCAGGGACACCGCGACATCGTGGGCGGCACGCATGATGACTTCGTTGACCACCATCGCCGTCACAGTAGCCCCGGCGATGGCATCCACGGTCACGGCATTCGGATCGCTGGAATGCCCCACCACCACCCGTTGGTTGACCTTGATGCCGCTGTAGCGCGCGCTGAACGCGTGGAGTTTTTCTTCGGCGATGCCGATCAGCAGGATCGGCTCATGGTGTTCGAGCACATAGGCATCGAGAATCACACCGGCCGGATCGAGAATGACCTGGACGTTGATCGGCTTGCCGGAATAGGCGGGAATGTCCACCACGTCCAGGCTCTGGAACACATAGCCCACAACCTTGCCGGCAGCGGACAGCTTGCGCACCTTGAACCGCCCTTCGGGCTCGGAGATCGAGTCGGTCTGATTCAGGACATGGTGGATGCGCTGTTGCGGGACGTCACCGTAGTCCTTGGCCTGGGCCAGGCCCGTGAACAACAGCAGGAGAACGAACAGCCCGTGGAGCCAGAAGCGGGATAGGTGCAGCATCACAAAGTGAGGGGTCATGGACGCCAGGGCTTAAAGACAGGATCTTGGCGATCATGGTAGGGGCCGGCCCCTTCTTCGGCCCTTGATTGAAATCAACTTGGGAAAAACTTAAGCCTTGCCCCAAAGGTGTTGATCGTTCCCACGCTCCGCGTGGGATGCATCCCGTGACGCTCTGCGTCACCTTCCAGAAGCGGAACGCGGAGCGTCCCTGGCGGCATTCCCACGCGGAGCGTGAGAACGATCTTCCACCGTCGCCGCACCCCGATCGTTCCCACAGTGCTCAGCGCAACCCATAGGAATAGATACGGCCGTCATTGTTGTCGTACCAGTTGCCATTGGCCCAGAACACCCGGTCCTGCGCCGGTTGGAAACCAAGAATGCCCAGGTAACCGTCGATGGCGAGGTGCTGCCAGGAGCGCCCCCAATCCTTGGAATAGAACACCCCATCGGCGGAGATGTTTGCGTCCGACCACCAGTAGAGCCAGCGCGGTGGATGGTGGTCGCTGGTCGTGTTGATCAGAAGGGTGTTCTGGCCCAACCAGAGATTGTCGCCACGCACCTGGGTCTGCGATGCCAGGGGGGCAAACACACTGGGCAGGTCACCCATGGTCGTCCAGGTCAGTGCGGCGGTGTCCAGTTCGGCGACAACCTCTCGCCCGCGATCACCCTGGTCAATCAGCCCAATCACCCGCCCGGCGTCATTCTGTATCAGCTTGCTCACAAACAGCTTGTCGTCACGCTGTACCTCGACCACCTGCCACTGCCCGGCCTTGGCTTGCAGCCGGGCCCGTGTCGTGACGTTGATCGCGATATTGTCGCTGACGCCATCCGGATGGGCGCCCCAGAAGCGTTGGGACACCCAGATATGGGCCGTCTGCGCATCCAGTTGCAGGACGTTGGTCTGGATTTCCCCATGCTCATCTGTATTCGTGCCCCAGTCAGTGACGTCAGGGCGTTTGCCGTGGGCGTATTTGGCGGACACCAGCAGCGACTCGGGCGCCATTATCGACGCGCTGTTCGCCCCCCGATCAGCCGAGTAGAAGACGCCGGTGGAAACGGCAGTCGGCTTCTCTTCATCGCTGTCTTCATCCACCGCGTCCGGCGTGCCTGCGGCCCAGACTTCATTCGAGCCGTGGAAATAGGGAGCCAGGCTCCAGGCCAACGATTCGGCCTCGGGAAACCAACCCTTGGTCAACCAGGTCCAGCGCTGGCCTTGATCATCAGTGCGAAAGACCACGGTCTGATCGGGATCATGGGTATTCGCCGTTTCAGGCCGACGAAGGCCCGTGAGCAGAAACACACTGGTCCCGTCGGGGCTGGCTACCATACAAGCGCTGCCGCTGACATGTGCCACGAGCTGAAATTGCCCTTGGGCGTCCAGGTGGGAAATGAAGGTGGTTTCCTTGTCAGCACGAGAAAACAAACCGGCAAAGGTTCCAGACTCTTCCGCTTCATTGGGCTGTTTCGGCTGGCCATAGACCAGCGCATCCAGGTCCAACACGCCAGCGGACGGTTCAAGCTCTCGGGCCTCCCTCTCCAGGCGCGCTACCAGCCAGGTTCCCTGTGGCGTCACCGTCACGCCTGTGCAATACGAGGACATCGCTCGCAACCGGGTATCCTTCACCGCGCCGACTTGTTGCTCGTCAGGACTGTCGCCGCCCAACTCCAGCTTGGCGCTGGCAATCATCCAGATGTACCAGAGCGCGGCACCGACCAGCAGCGCGACAAACAGCGTGGAGAACAACTTCGATCGAGGCATGAGGCGTCCGTATCCATGGGAAAAATCTGCAGAGCTTTTCTCATCTCTTGCGCCCGGAGTAAATTTTTATCGCACGCGAACGGTTGAACCCGGTCGCATAATTGTCAGCGCTGTGATCCAGTCCACTCTGCCATCGCCATAATGCAACGCCATAACGCCCTGAAGCGTTGCAGCAACGTCCACAAGGAATGCCCGATGCCCCCACGCTCCGCCCCCGCTTCAACCGCTGACTTGCCGCAAGGCACCGGTTTCGTCCGGGTGCGTGGCGCCCGCGAACACAACCTCAAGAACGTCGACGTGGACATCCCCCGCGATGCCCTGGTGGTGTTTACCGGCGTGTCGGGGTCCGGCAAGTCGTCGCTGGCCTTCTCCACGCTCTACGCCGAAGCCCAGCGTCGCTACTTCGAGTCCGTCGCACCCTATGCGCGGCGCCTGATCGACCAGGTGGGCGTGCCGGACGTGGACAGCATCGAGGGACTGCCGCCGGCAGTCGCCTTGCAGCAACAGCGCGGCACCCCCAGCGCACGCTCTTCGGTGGGCAGCGTCACCACCCTGTCGAGCCTGATTCGCATGCTCTACTCCCGCGCCGGCAGCTACCCGGCCGACCAACCGATGCTCTATGCCGAAGACTTCTCGCCCAACACGCCACAGGGTGCCTGCCAGCAATGCCATGGCCTGGGCCGAGTCTATGAGGTCACCGAAGCGTCCATGGTGCCGGACCCGTCGCTGACCATCCGCGAGCGCGCCGTGGCCGCCTGGCCCATGGCCTGGCAGGGCCAGAACTTGCGGGACATCCTGGTGACCCTGGGCTATGACGTCGACATCCCCTGGCGCGACCTGCCGAAGAAGCAGCGGGACTGGATTCTCTTCACCGAACAAACCCCTACCGTTCCCGTATACGCCGGGCTCACCCCGGCCCAGACCCGCGCCGCCCTCAAACGCAAGCTCGAACCGAGTTACCAGGGCACGTTCAGCGGCGCCCGACGCTACCTGCTGCACACCTTCATGCACTCCCAAAGCGCGCAGATGCGCAAACGCGTGGCGCAATACATGCGCGCCAGCCCCTGTCCCGTGTGCGAGGGCAAGCGCCTCAAACGCCAGGCGCTGACCGTGAGCTTTGCCGGCCTGGACATTGCCGAGCTGTCGCACCTGCCGTTGCTTGAACTGGCCGACGTGCTCAAGGGCGTCCTGGCGCCCGACTACCTGGAACAGGCCGAAGAAACCGGAGACGTCCTCAGCCACCAGCAAACCCGAGAAGCCCGCGAGCAACGCGCCGCCAGGGGCGACAACCCGCACGCGGGTGGGCCGGACGCGCGCCACACCCCCAACCTCTCCCTGGAGAAACGCCTGGCCGCCCAACGCATCGCCGCCGAGCTGCTGGAACGGATCGTCACCCTGATCGACCTCGGCCTGGGCTACCTTGCCCTGGAACGCAGCACACCGACGCTTTCGTCCGGCGAACTGCAACGCCTGCGTCTGGCGACCCAGCTCAATTCCCAGTTGTTCGGGGTGATCTACGTGCTGGACGAACCCTCCGCCGGCCTGCATCCGGCCGACAGCGAGGCGTTGTTTGGCGCCTTGCAACGCCTCAAGGCTGCCGGCAACTCGGTGTTTGTGGTCGAACACGACCTCGATACCATGCGCCGCGCCGACTGGCTCATCGACGTCGGCCCGGACGCCGGCGAACAAGGCGGGAAAGTCCTCTACAGCGGTCCGCCGGCAGGCCTTGGCCAGGTGTCGGAATCACGCACCCGCGCCTACCTCTTTGCCGAAGAACACGTCACGGCACGCAGCCCCCGAGCGCCCAAGGATTGGCTGCGCCTGGAAGGCATTACCCGCAACAACCTCGACAACTTGAGCGCGGCCTTTCCCTTGGGTTGCTTCACCGCCGTGACCGGCATCTCCGGCTCAGGCAAATCCAGCCTCGTCAGCCAGGCCCTGCTGGATCTGGTCGGCGCCCACCTGGGCCAGGCCAGCCCCAACGCCGAACCCGATGAGCAAAGCCTGGAAGACGAACCCGTGCAAACCAGCGGCGGGCGCGTTACCACTGGGCTTGAAGCGGTCAAGCGGCTGGTCCAGGTGGACCAGAAACCCATCGGCCGCACCCCGCGCTCCAACCTCGCCACCTACACCGGGCTGTTCGATCACGTGCGCAAACTGTTCGCCGCGACAGCGCAGGCGCAAGCACTGGGATTCGATGCCGGACGGTTTTCCTTCAACGTCGCCAAGGGCCGTTGCGAGACCTGCGAAGGTGAAGGTTTTGTCAGCGTGGAGTTGTTGTTCATGCCTAGCGTGTACGCGCCCTGCCCCACCTGCCATGGTGCGCGCTACAACCCGCAGACCCTGGCGGTGAGCTGGCAAGGCCTGGACATTTCCCAGGTGCTGCAACTGACCGTGAACCAGGCTCTTGAGGTGTTTGCCGAGCAAGCGGCGGCCAGGCGCTCATTGCAGGTGCTGCAGGATATCGGGTTGGGCTACCTGCGCCTGGGCCAACCGGCCACGGAACTGTCCGGCGGTGAAGCCCAGCGGATCAAACTGGCGACAGAACTGCAGCGCAAGGCCCGGGGGGCGACATTGTATGTGTTGGATGAGCCCACCAACGGGCTGCACCCCCAGGACGTCGACCGCTTGCTGGTGCAACTGAATCGCCTGGTGGAGGAAGGTCACACGGTGGTTGTGGTGGAACATGACATGCGCGTTGTGGCGCAGAGCGACTGGGTCATCGACATCGGTCCGGGCGCAGGTTCCCAAGGTGGGAACGTCGTGGCCTGCGGGGCTCCGGAAGAAGTCGCGGCCTGCCGGGAAAGCCGGACGGCGGAGTTTCTGAAAAGGGCTTTGCAACCTGGAAGATAAAACCTGGCCCAAATCCCCCCCACGCCCCCCGTCGATCGTTCCCACGCTCCTGCGTGGGAATGTCGCCAGGGACGCTCCGCGTTCCGTTTCTGGAAGGTGACGCAGAGCGTCACGGGATGCATTCCCACGCAGAGCGTGGGAACGATCAAAAGATCGCAGGCTTCGCCAGCTCCTACAGACCCAGCGCGAGCTTGAGTTTTCAGACCGTACGCGAATACTGAACCGTCTGGTCCGCCCCCAGGTACGCGTCGAAGGCCATGGCCACGTTGCGCATCATCAATTGTCCCTGGGGCAACAACACCAGCTCGTCGTCGCGAAGGTCCAGCAACCCGTCGCGCACCAGCTCCTGGAGCCGGTCCAGGGCATCGGCGAAGTACTCGCTAAACCGAATGCCGTGGGCGCTCTCGATCTGGCCGAAATCGATGCGTGCGTGACACATCAGTTCGCTGATGACCTCGCGCCGCAGCCGGTCATCGTCGCTCAGCCGATAACCACGCTGTACCGCCAGCAGGCCTTGATCCAGCCGCGCGTAATACTGGGAAAGCTCCTTGACGTTCTGGTTGTAGCTGTCGCCCACCTTGCCGATCGAGGACACCCCCAGGCCAATCAGGTCGCAATCGGCGTGGGTGGAATAGCCCTGGAAATTGCGCTGCAGGCTGCCCTGGGCGCGGGCGCGTACCAGTTCGTCATCCGGCAAGGCAAAGTGGTCCATGCCGATGTAGACGTAGCCGGCTTCAGTCAGGCGATTGATGGTCAGTTCCAGCAACTCCAGCTTGCGCTCTGGCGGCGGCATGTCTTCTGGCCGGATCATCCGCTGCGCCCGCACCCGTTGCGGCAGGTGGGCGTAGCTGTAGGCCGCGATCCGGTCCGGACGCAGGGCGATGATCTTGCTCAAGGTGACATCAAAACTGGCGATGGTCTGCAAGGGCAGGCCATAGATCAGATCGACACTGACCGACTTGAAGCGCGCCAGGCGCGCGGCTTCCACCAGCTCGACGACCTGGGCTTCGCTTTGCACTCGGTTGACGGCAATCTGCACCTGGGCATCGAAATCCTGGACGCCAAAGCTCAGGCGGTTGAACCCCAACTGGCGCAGGCCCTGGATCTGTTGCGCATCGATGGTCCGCGGGTCGACCTCGATGGAAAACTCATGGGCGTCGCTGTCGTCCATGTCGAAGGACTGGTGCAGGCAGTCCATCAGGTCGGCCAGTTGCTCATGGGTCAGGTAAGTCGGCGTTCCCCCGCCCAGGTGCAGCTGGGTCAGTTTGCGCGAGCGGTCGAACAAGGTCGCCTGCAGGGCAATTTCGCGCTTGAGGTAGGTCAGGTATTCGACGGCTCGATGGGTCTTGCGCGTGATGATCTTGTTGCACGCGCAGTAATAGCAGAGGCTCTGGCAGAACGGGATGTGGATGTACACCGATAACGACTTGGGCAGCGGTGCCTGGTTACTGCGTTGGGCAGCCTGCTGGTATTCATCCATGGCAAAGGCCTGGTGGAACTGCGGCGCCGTCGGATAGGAGGTGTAGCGCGGCCCCGGGCGGTCGTATTTCTCCACCAGGGCACGATTGAAACCGGATACAGCATTCATGATGGATTCAACTTTTCAAAAAGGTGTGGGCCTGCGTCATCCAGTCCTGGGTCGAACAGATTGCAGATCGCATCGACGCTCAAGCGCCCGGCAGGCAGGATGCCGATAAACCGGCTCGACAGTTCGATCAATCCCTGGTCATGCAAAGCTTCCAGCGACGGCCAGAGAGACGCGAAATACTCGCGAAACACCAGGCCGAAGCGTGCCTCGATGGCCGGGATATCGAGTTCAAGGTCACAGGAAAGCTGCTCGGTCACACATGCCTTGACCTGATCCTGCGCTTCACAGCGCCAACCGCGATGGACCGGCAACTGCCCGGCATCCAGCTGTTGGCAATACTGATGCAGGTCGTCGGTGTTCTGTACGTACAGGTGCTCGATCTGAGTGATGGCCGATAGACCGAAGCCCACGTGATCACAGCAACCGTGACGGGTAAAACCCTGGCAATTGCGATGCAGGCGTCCGTGCTCCTGGGCCACCGCCAGGTCATCGTCGGCCCTGACGAACTGGCCCAGGCCGATGTAGTGATAACCGGCGCCAATCAGTTGCTCGCAACAGATCCGCCGCATGGCGTCCTTGTCGGCCGGGCTGCAAAAGTCGCCGGCCAACCCGGCGTTCTTCGAGCGGTAACGATAAGGCGCGCGAGCATAGTCGAAAGCGTGCAACCGGTCCGGTTCCAGTTCGATCAGCGTCGCCAGCTTCAGGGCGAAACTGCTGGGCGTCTGCCAGGCATGGCCGTAACCCAAGTCAATGTTGATGGAGCGAAAACCAAACGTGCGCGCCGCATCGATCAACGAATGGATCGGAGCCGGATTCTGGTAACAATCGACCGACAGGTCGCTGTCGACGCCAATGTCGGGGACGCCGATGCTGACATGAGTGAAACCCTGGTCGCGGATCAGGCCCATGGTCGACCAGTCGGTGTGGTGCAAGTCCACCTCGATGCTGTGGTCGCCACCGTCGTATTCACTGAAGTCAAAGCGCTTGCGCAGGTCACTCATCAGCTTCTGCAGATGAGCGATCACCGGTGTGCCACCGGTCAGGCAAAACTGCTCGACGCGCCGCCCTGCGCCCAGGTGGCAACCGACCAACCCCAACTCATAGGTCAGGCGTTGCAGGTAGCCCTCGATCTCACCGCAGCGGCAGTCGCTGGCCAGGGGCGAACACGACGCCAGCCGCAGGCGCGAAGGCAGGTGCACCGCCAGGGACAAGGGCCGTCGTTTCTGACGGCTGCTGCGCAACCCTCGAAGCAGGTCGAGCGAACCGATGCCTGTGTGGAATCTACGTGTACCGACCGAACAATCGAAATCAGCCACCACAGGCGCACGGCCCGAAGGTCGCTCACCGAGGGTATGGAACGGGTCGAACATGACAATCTCCGAGTGGCTGTGCGCAAGCAGTTTGCGGGGTAACCCGCCGGGCCACCTTGACCTGTATCAAGCGCCTTGGAACCACGCGCCAGCGCTTACCAGGTGAAGTAGAACATGGCCTTGGCCAGCAGCACGATCGCGACCATGTGCAGGAACACGCTGGTATGGATGATGTGCACGTAGCGGGCGTTCATGCGTCCGCTCCTGAACAGCCACATGGCCCAGAGGAAATGCCCCAGCACACTGCCCGCCAACAGGATCTTGAGCCCCAGCAGCAAACCGAAGGATGACTGCAACGGCGACGACAGCACCGGCCAATAGCGCAGCCAGACCATGCCAATGCCCGCGCCGAACAGCACCAGCAGCACCCACGGCATCAACTGCCGGGCGCGTTGGCTGATGCCTTGCTCCAGCAGCACCATGACCTTGGTGGGCAGTTGCTTGCGAATGCTCTCCAGGAACAGGACTTCGAAGAAAACCGTGCCGATGAAAACCAGCGCGGCAAACAGGTGCAAGGTCAGAAACAGCGGATAAATCATGAGCTTCCTCGGTCGCCCTCTTCAGCGGGGCGATGGTTTATTCGAGGTTATCGCGCCATCCCGAAAGTGGGGTTGATGCCAATCAAGGAAACCGCACTGCCTGCCACACCACCAAACCCTGTGGGAGATTCTATGTTGCAGGGCAACCCTGCAACATAGGCTTCGGCTGGTATTCGCTCTGATTTTTCATCAAGGCAAATGCCACCCGGCAGAGCTTGCGAGCAAGCACCACCAATGCCTGGGTTTTTGAGAAGCCTCTGACCAGGTACGACTCATAAAACGGTTTCCATCTAGGCGAGCGACATGCCGTCATTGCAGCGATATGAGCTAATCGGCGTATTTCTGGATCCCCCTTTTTGCTCAGGTATCGGGGACCATTCTTTTTTCCAGAATCATCGACCCGCAGGTCCATCCCTAAAAACGCGATAAATGCATCGCTGTCCGCAAAATCACCTCGCATAAAACTCGTCGCCAACCCAGTTGCGACCAGTTCACCAACGCCTTCGATGGCTTTGCAGCGGCCGATATTCGCCTCAATTCCCGACTCTTTGCTAACTTTTTGTAGCAACTTCTGGATGGCCTGAATCGCCTCTTTGAACGCTTTTTGCTGAGCAATCAGCGCTTTTTTTAACAAGGGTTCGTCGGCCCAGCTCAACATAAGACCGGCGTGATTCTTGACCAGCGTCGCGCGCCGATGAAGCAGGCTTTTTAATGTCGTGTAAGCCTTCGGTGGCGGGTTCCAGAGCCGCAGCTCGTGCTGTTCATTGGTCAAATACCGCGCCAGAAGACGGGCATCACAAGGATCGTTCTTAGCTCTTTGGCCGATGCCGCGACGATAGTTGCTCACCCGGTAAGCATCCACGACATAGACCTGATGACCCATCGCGTGAGCCAGCTCGACGGTATCCAGGTGATAGATATTGGTGGCTTCAACGGCAAGAGCGCTTTGGGTGGGCAACGTTTTTAGCCAGCGCTTGAGGGCTGTTCGATCATTCTTGATAGTGTCGATGGCTTGCAGATCAGAGCGATAAACAACAATTTCGGCCTTGGCTATATCGATACCAACAACCGTCTGCGAGGTAAGGATTGTCATGACGAATCCTCGGAGCTAGGGTTTAGGTGCTTGTCGGGGTCTACCTTTGCGCTGGCTTGTCTCTATCGTCGGTTTACCGATGAATTCCTTATTGGCGCTTTGGGTAGAAAGGGCGGGACGAGAAGTCTCCCACGGTCCGTACTGGCTAGAGTCGGAATCGAGCTTTTAGTCCCGCCCACCCCTTCAAGTCTAAACATACAAGCGAGCTTGCTCGCGAAAGCGTCGGATCAGTTGCATCGAGGTTGACTGGCGCACCGCTATCGCGAGCAAGCTCGCTCCCACAAGAAAGGGCATCGTCGGCGTTGAGAAAGCGTCAACAGAACGTTACTCCTGCGCAATCTCCACACAACCGCTGATCAGTTAGTCCGGCTTTTTGACACTTTCCCCGATATGCGGTCACAACTTTTGCGCTCCGCTGGGTCATAACACGAAGGTCGTCGATGGAATGTTGACGTCTACCGAGGTTTAAGCCTGATACGGAGATAAGCTCATGATTTTCAACGTACAAAATTTTGGCGCCAAAGGAGATGGCATCACCGACGACACGGCAGCCATCCAAAGTGCGATTGATGCGGCGGCCGCGGCCGGCGGTGGGCAGGTGTACATGCCGACCGGCACCTACATCGTTTCGGGGGGAGAGGAACCTTCCGATGGCTGCCTGATGCTCAAGAGCAATGTCTACCTGTACGGCGACGGCATGGGCGAGACCACGGTCAAGCTGGTCGATGGCTCCGACACCAAGATCACCGGCATCATCCGCTCGGCCTACGGCGAGGAAACCCACGACTTCGGCGTCAGCAACCTCACCATCGACGGCAACCGCGACAGCACCACCGGCAAGGTCGACGGCTGGTTCAACGGCTACATTCCCGGCGAAGAAGGCTACGACTCCAACGTCACCCTCGACAGCGTCGAGATCAAGGATTGCTCCGGGTACGGTTTCGACCCCCACGAGCAAACCGTCAACATGGTCATCAAGAACAGCGTGTCCCACGGCAACGGCCTGGACGGTTTTGTCGCCGACTTCCTCAGCGACAGCACCTTCGAAAACAACGTCGCCTACGACAACGACCGCCACGGTTTCAACGTCGTCACCAGCACCCACGATTTCACCATGACCAATAACGTCGCCTACGACAACGGCGGCAATGGCATCGTGATCCAGCGCGGCAGCGAGGACATCCCCTCGCCCAACAACATCACCATCACCGGCGGCGAGGTGTATGGCAACGGCGCCGAAGGGGTGCTGATCAAGCTCTCCAGCGAAGTGACCGTCACCGGCGTCGACATCCACGACAACAGCAGCGCCGGGATCCGCATCTACGGCAGCAACCACGTCGAAATCATCGACAACACCCTCAACAACAATTCCCTGGGCGGCGCCGTACCGGAAATCATCATCCAGTCCTATGACGACACCCTGGGCGTGTCCGGCAAGTACTTCAACGGCAGCGATAACACCATCCAGGGCAACATCATCAGCGGCAGCGACCTGTCGACCTATGGCGTGGCAGAGCGCAACGAAGACGGCACCGACCGCAACGCCATCATCGCCAACACCATCAGCCATACCAGCAAGGGCGCCACGCTGGTCTATGGCGACGGCAGCTACGTCAGTGCCACGGTGCCCATGACCACCGTGCAAGGTACGGCGGGCAACGACACCCTGCTCGGCAGCGCCGCCAACGAGATTTTCTACGGCGGCGCAGGCAACGATACGATCAATGGCGCGGCCGGTAGCGACATCCTCGTCGGTGGCGCCGGCATCGACAAACTCACCGGGGGTACCGGTGCCGATACGTTCCGGTTCGTCGCTCAGTCGGACAGTTACCGCAACGCGACCACCAGCTTCGATGACACCATCACCGACTTCGACGTCACCCAGGACAAGATCGACCTCGCCGGCCTCGGTTTCACCGGCCTGGGCAATGGCCGTGGCGGCACCCTGCAGGTCAGCTACAGCGCCAGCAACAACCGCACCTACATCAAGGACTTCGACGCCGATGCCAGCGGCAATCGCTTCGAGCTGATCCTCTCGGGCAACCTGGCCAGTACCCTGACCGCCAGCAACTTTATCTTCAACCGGGTGATCACCGGCACCAGCGGTAGCGACTCACTGCTGGGTAGCGATGCGGCCGATACCCTGCTCGGCCTCGCGGGCAACGACAGCCTCAGTGGTGGCGCCGGCGACGACAAGCTCGACGGCGGTGCTGGCATGGACACCCTCACTGGTGGCGCCGGGGCGGACACCTTCGTGTTCTCCAACCGCCTGGACAGCTACCGCAACTACAACACCGGCGGCGCCAACCTCGGCGACCTGATCACCGACTTCGACATCAGCGCCGACAAGATCGACCTCTCCGCCATGGGCTTCACCGGCCTGGGGGACGGCAAGAACAACACCGTGTACCTGGTGCTCAACAGTGCCGGCACCAAGACCTACATCAAGTCCCTGGAGGCCGATGCCAATGGCAACCGCTTCGAAGTGGCGCTGGATGGCAATTACCTCAACACCCTGACCAGCGCCAACTTTGTCTTTGCCACCACCTCGCCGACCAACCAGGCGCCGGTACTGGCGACGCCGCTGCTGGACCAGAACGCGACCGAAAACACCCCGTTCAGCTACGTGGTGCCGGCCACCAGTTTCACCGATCCGGACAACGACAGCCTGAGCTACACCGCCAAACTCGCCAATGGCAGCGCCCTGCCCAGCTGGCTGGTCTTCGATGCCGCCACCCGCACCTTCAGCGGCACGCCACCCGACACTGCGTCGGGCACCTACGCCATCCAGGTCACCGCGAGCGACGGCAGCAACGCCACCGTCAGCGACAGCTTTACCCTCGCCGTGCAGGACGTTCCCACCGCCATTGTGATCAATGGCACGCCGAACAACGACACGCTGACCGGCACCGCAGCCAATGAGCAATTGTTCGGTGGCGCGGGCAACGACACCCTCAATGGCGGCGCCGGCAACGACATCCTGGTCGGCGGCACCGGGGTCGACAAGCTCACCGGCGGCACGGGGGCCGATGTATTCCGCTACACCTCGAAACTCGACAGCTACCGCACCAGTTCCACCAGCGCCAGTGACCAGATTCTCGACTTCGACCTGACTGCGGACAAGATCGATGTCTCGGCGCTTGGCTATACCGGCCTGGGCAACGGGCTCAACGGCACCCTGCAAGTCACTTACAGTTCGTCGACCAACCGCACCTACCTCAAGGACCTGACGGTCGATGCCAACGGCAACCGGTTTGAGGTCTCGATGGCAGGCAACTTCCTCAGCAGCCTGACGGCCAGTCACTTTGTCTTCGCCGACCAGACCAACCCAACCAACGTGGCGCCGGTCGTCGCTACCCCACTGCTGGACCAGAACGCCAGTGAAAGCACGCCGTTCAGTTACACCGTGGCCAGCAACAGTTTCACCGACGCCAACCAGGATGTGCTGACCTACACCGCGACCCTCGCCAACGGCAACGCCCTGCCCGCCTGGCTGAGTTTCAATGCCACCAGCCTGACCTTCAGCGGTACCCCGACCAGCACTGCGGCAGGCAACTACGACGTGCTGGTCAAGGCCACCGACCCCTCGGGCGCCTCGGTCAGTGACAACTTCGCCCTGGTGGTGGCCGATGCGCCCGCCAACACCATCACTGGTACCAACAATGCCGAAACCCTCAACGGCACGACCGGCGCGGACCTGATCCTTGGCCTGGGCGGCAACGACACGATCAAGGCCGGCACCGGCGCGGACATCGTCGACGGTGGTGCCGGACGCGATTCGCTGTACGGCGGTGACGGTGCCGACACCTTCCGCTACAGCAACCTCTCCGACAGCTACCGCGACTACGACACCGGGGGCGTCACGGCCACTGATACGATTTATGACTTCACCGTCGGCGTCGACAAGATCGATGTCTCGGGGCTGGGCTTTCTCGGCCTCGGCGATGGCAGCAACGGCACGCTGTACATGACCCTGAACGCGGCTGGCGACAAGACCTACATCAAGTCCGCCGAAGCCGATGCCGACGGCAATCGCTTCGAGATCGCCCTCAACGGCAACTACCTCAACACCCTCACCGCCAGCGACTTCGTCTTCGGCGAGCGCGCCCAGCAGGACATTCTCTACCTGCCGACCCTCGGCCAATCCAATGCCCGCCTGCTGCGCATGACCGAGGACGACAACCAGTCCGGCACCTCGATGCTGGTCAATGACCTGAACCGCTACACCACCTATGACGTGCGCAGCCAGTTCACCGATGCCGACGGCAATGGCATCGACATCGCGGTGGGCGGCAGCACGGTCAACGGCCTGTCCACACTCAGCCCCGAGGAGCTCCAGTTGTGCTGGTGGCTGACCGACACCAACCAACCCGGGCCAGCACTGTTGCGGGCGGTGACGTTGCTGCGCGACCAACGCACCGAACTGCAGGCGATCGATAACGTCACCATGGGCATCATATGGGGCCAGGGCGAGGAAGCCGCCCAGGAAATCGCCCGCGCCACCGACAAGGCAGCGGCAGCAGCGGCCTACAAGGCCGCGACCCTGAAGGTGTTCGACTACTTGCACGCCCAATTCGGCAACTTCAGCGTGTACCTGATGGAAACCGGTCACTACGAGGAGGATGCGGCCCGAGCCCGGGGTTATTCGGAAGAGAAGATCGCTTCCATCGTCGAGGGCGTCGGTTATGTGCGCGCCGCCCAGGAGGCCATCGCCGCCGAGCGCGCCGACGTCAAGCTGGCGGTGGACTACACCGACCTGCCCTTGCGCTACGAAGTCGACCCGCTGGTGTACCCCGATGACGTCTGGCACCTGCACGAGGAGTCGGCGGAAATCGTCGGCCAACGCCTGGCGGACTACATTGCCGATGACCTGGGCTTCCAAGGCGATCCCAACGACAACAACAGCGTGCAGGACATCTTCGACAACGCCCAGAACCAGGGTGGGATGATCTCCGGTACCGACCAGGACGACACTCTGGTGGGCAGTTCGGGCAACGACACGCTGAACGGCGACCTGGGCGCCGACACCCTCACCGGCGGCGACGGCAACGACATCTACGTGGTCGACAATGCCTTCGACAGCGTGGTGGAAACCAACACCTCGCTCTCGCAGATCGACACAGTGCAAGCCTCGGTCAGTTGGACCCTGGGCGCCAATCTGGAAAACCTGGTGCTCACCGGTGTGTCGGACATCGACGGCACCGGCAATGAACGGCGCAATTTCATCACCGGCAACGCCGCCAATAACGTGCTGGACGGCGCCGCAGGGGCCGACAGCATGAGCGGTGGCGATGGCAACGACAGCTACTTTGTCGACAACGCCGATGACAGCGTGATCGAGACCAACAGCAATACCGTGAGCGGTGGGATCGACAGCGTGCACAGCAGCCTCGCGGCCTATACCTTGGGCAACAACGTCGAGAACCTGTATGTCGATAGCACCGGCGCCGCCAATGGCACCGGCAACGCGCTGGACAATACGCTGTTCGCCGGGGCCGGCAACAATGTACTGGATGGACGCGATGGCATTGACACGGCGAGCTTTGAACGCGCGCTGTCCAGCGTGACCGTCAACCTCTCGACGTCGGCGCAACAGAACACCGTGGGGTCTGGGCTCGACACTTTGAAATTCATCGAGAACCTGAAGGGAAGCGCCTACGCCGACACGCTGTCGGGCAACAGCGCGGCGAACGTCCTCGACGGAGGGGCCGGCAACGATACTCTGGTGGGTGGTTCGGGCGATGACCGGTTGATCGGCGGCGCAGGCACCGACAACCTCACCGGAGGCACGGGTGCGGACACCTACGCATTTGGTGCGCTGTCGGACATGGGCGTGGGAGCCCTGCGCGATGTGATCAACGGTTTCAAGAGCGCGGAGTTCGACAAGTTGGACCTCACCGGCCTGGACGCCAACCCGCTGACCGCCACAGTCGATGCCTTCACGTTCATCGGCAGCAACGCCTTCGACCCCACCAACGCCACCGGCCAACTGCGCTTCGTCGATGGCATCCTCTCCGGCAGCACCAACGCCGACACCACCCCGAGTTCGAATTCGAACTGGTCGGCGTCAAGGAGCTGCACGCCAGCGACTTCACCGCCTGATTGCCCCCTGAGCAGGCTTGCCGCAATACAGCATGGATGCTGACCGACCCACCGCTATCGCGAGCAAGCTTTGCTCTCACTGGGGATTTTTGTTGGCAGTGAAATCGCAGGCTGGCACCGATCCAAACTGTGGGAGCAAAGCTTGCTTGCGATGACGGCGGCACATCCAACATCAAGGCAGACTGACACGCTGCTATCGCGAGCAAGCTTTGCTCCCACAGGGGATTTTTGTTAGCAGGGAAATCGCAGGCTGGCACCGATCCAAACCGTGGGACCAAAGCTTGCTTGCGATGACGGCGGACATCCAACATCAAGGCAGACTGACACGCTGCTATCGCGAGCAAGCTTTGCTCTCACTGGGGATTTTTGTTGGCAGTGAAATCGCAGGCTGGCACCGATCCAAACTGTGGGAGCAAAGCTTGCTTGCGATGACGGCGGCACATCCAACATCAAGGCAGACTGACACGCTGCTATCGCGAGCAAGCTTTGCTCCCACAGGGGATTTTTGTTAGCAGGGAAATCGCAGGCTGGCACCGATCCAAACCGTGGGACCAAAGCTTGCTTGCGATGACGGCGGACATCCAACATCAAGGCAGACTGACACGCTGCTATCGCGAGCAAGCTTTGCTCCCACAGGGGATTTTTGTTGGCAGGGAAATCGCAGGCTGGCACCGATCCAAACTGTGGGAGCAAAGCTTGCTCGCGATGACGGCGGCACATCCAACATCAAGGCAGACTGACCCACCGCTATCGCGAGCAAGCTTTGCTCCCACTGGGGACTTTTGTTGGCAGGGAAATCGCTGGCTGGCACCGATCCAAACCGTGGGAGCAAAGCTTGCTCGCGATGACGGCGGCACATCCAACATCAAGGCAGACTGACACGCTGCTATCGCGAGCAAGCTTTGCTCCCACTGGGGATTTTTGTTGGCAGGGAAATCGCAGGCTGGCACCGATCCAAACCGTGGGAGCAAAGCTTGCTCGCGATGACGGCGGCACGTCCAACATCAAGGCAGACTGACACACCGCTATCGCGAGCAAGCTTTGCTCCCACTGGGATTTATGTTGGCAAGGAAATCGCAGGCTGGCACCGATCCAAACCGTGGGAGCAAAGCTTGCTCGCGATGACGGCGGCACATCCAACATCAAGGCAGACTGACACGCTGCTATCGCGAGCAAGCTTTGCTCCCACAGGGGATTTTTGTTAGCAGGGAAATCGCAGGCTGGCACCGATCCAAACCGTGGGACCAAAGCTTGCTTGCGATGACGGCGGACATCCAACATCAAGGCAGACTGACACGCTGCTATCGCGAGCAAGCTTTGCTCCCACTGGGGATTTTTGTTGGCAGGGAAATCGCAGGCTGGCACCGATCCAAACTGTGGGAGCAAAGCTTGCTTGCGATGACGGCGGACATCCAACATCAAGGCAGACTGACACACCGCTATCGCGAGCAAGCTTTGCTCCCACAGGGGATTTTTGTTGGCAGGGAAATCGCAGGCTGGCACCGATCCAAACTGTGGGAGCAAAGCTTGCTTGCGATGACGGCGGACATCCAACATCAAGGCAGACTGACCCACCGCTATCGCGAGCAAGCTTTGCTCCCACAGGGGATTTTTGTTGGCAGGGAAATCGCAGGCTGGCACCGATCCAAACCGTGGGAGCAAAGCTTGCTCGCGATGACGGCGGACATCCAACATCAAGGCAGACTGACCCACCGCTATCGCGAGCAAGCTTTGCTCCCACAGGGGATTTTTGTTGGCAGGGAAATCGCAGGCTGGCACCGATCCAAACTGTGGGAGCAAAGCTTGCTTGCGATGACGGCGGACATCCAACATCAAGGCAGACTGACACACCGCTATCGCGAGCAAGCTTTGCTCCCACTGGGATTTATGTTGGCAAGGAAATCGCAGGCTGGCACCGATCCAAACCGTGGGAGCAAAGCTTGCTCGCGATGACGGCGGCACATCCAACATCAAGGCAGACTGACACACCGCTATCGCGAGCAAGCCCGCACACAGGGATAAGTTGCAAACTTGAACCCTGGATTGTCTAGAACAAACTCTGCACCTGCTCCAGTACCGCGCGGTTCATCTGGCCGGTGTGGGTGTGCAGGCTCACATAGCTTTGCAGCATGTCGAGCTTGGTATTAAGCAGGTCTCGGCGGGCCTGGAACAGCCGCTGCTGGGCGTCAAGAATATCCACCGTGGAACGCACGCCGCCCTGGAAGCCTTTTTCCGTCGAGGTCAGCGCACGCTGATTGGACTCCACCGCCCGCTGCATCGCCTTGCTCTTGGCAAACCCGGCCACGACGCCCAGGTAATCGGTCTCGATATCTTCGGCCAGTTGCTGGCGTTGCACGTCGTAGTCGGACTGGGCGCCGGCCAGTTGCGCTTCGGCCTTGGCCACCGAGGCCCGTACCGCCCCGCCGCGATACAACGGAATATCCAATTGCACCCCCACGTAATAGGTGTCCTGGCGCGGGTCGAGTTCCTGGTATTGACGGGTTTCCCGGCGGGTCAACTGGGTGGTCAGCGACAAGGTTGGATAATGCCCGGCACGCTGGCTGTCGGCCTGGGCCTCGGCCACTTTCACCGCCGCCAGCCGAGCGGCCAGCTCGGGGCTGGCTTCACGGGCAATCGCCGTCCAGTAAGGCAAGTCCTGCTCAGGCGGGATCGGGCTACCGGCGGCCAATTCTTCGCGCATCGGCTGAATGTCATCGATGGGCACGCTGGCGCGCCCGGACAAGGCCCGCAACGCCGCCACGCGGCGCGCCTGGGCTTCAGCCTCTTGGGCTTGCACCAGATCGAGCCGTGCCTGGGCTTCGTCGATATCGGTGATCGCACCTTGGCCGCCTTCATAAAGCTTTTTACTTTGAACGACCAAGCCTTGGATCGCGCTCTTCTGCTGGACGATCAACTTGATCTCGTTCTCGGCCCGGGCGACGTCGAAATACCCCTTCGCCACCCGGTCATACAGGGTCTGGCCGGCCACATCGAACACCTGGGTGCCCAGTTGACCGCGCGCCTTGCCCTCCTGATAGGCCGCCCAGCGTGCCTTGTCGTAGAGCGGCTGTTGCGCCGCCAGGGTCACGTTGTTCGCCTGGTAATCATTGCTGTTGACGTAGGTGCTGTCGTCACCGCCGTCGGTCCGCCCGCCGTAGCCGTAGCGCGAGGTCAGCGACACTTGCGGGTAAAGGCCGCCACGCCCGATGTCCTCTTCATGCCGCGAAGCTTCAAAAGCGTGGGCAGCCGACTGAACGGTCGGATCGTTGAGGCGCGAGGCATCATAAGCGGCGGTCAGGCTCAGGCCCCCCTCGGCGGCCCACACCGGATTGAGCGCCGCCCAACCCGCACACAGGCTCAGCAATACACGCAAACGGTAGCGGCAACGATCGACCATGCTCATTCCTCCTTGAAGGCTGCAAGCAAGCGTTCACGCAAAGGCTTCATCAGGTAATTCATCAAGGTGCGCTCGCCCGTCACCACCGTGACATCGGCGAGCATGCCCGGGCGCACCAGCAGGCCGGCGCTCTGCAACGCAACCACGGTGTCGGCGGGAATCTCGACCTTGGCGGAGAAGTACGGTTGATGTGTCTGCTCATTGATCAACTGGTCCGCCGACACCGTCGTCACCGTGCCGGTGACCGTCGGCGTATCCACCCGTTGCAGCGCCGTGAAATGCACATGCACCGGCAGGCCCGGACGCAGCTTGTTGGCCATCAGCGGCTCGAAACGCGCGGTGATCGCCATCGGTGCATCCAGCGGCACGACCTGCATCAGGGTCTGGCCGGCCTGCGCAACGCCGCCGACGGTATGAATGCTCACGTCCATGACCTGCCCGGCCACTGGCGCACGGATCGCACCGTTGTCGACTTCAAACTGCAAGGCGCGAATCTGGTCGGCATAACCGGCGGCCTCGGCCGAGACTTCGCTGAGCTGGGTTTCGGCATCACGGCGGAACTCCTGCTGCGCCTGCAAGGCCTTGAGCCGGCTTTCATTGATCGCCTGGCGAGTCCTGCCGACATCACCCACCCCAGAGGCGATCTGCCCCGCCAACTGGGCCGCGTTGCGCTCGGCCTCGAAGAGTTTGTTGCGCGGAACGTAGCCTTCCCGGGCCAAATCGCGCAGGCCTTCAAGCTCCTGCTGCTGGAAGCGCATCTGCGCATCGTAGTTGCGCTTGACGCCTTCGTAGCCAAGCAATTGCTGCTGCAAGGCCGCGGCTTCGTGCTCGATGATCTGCAAGCGGCTGCCCAGCTCCGCGCGGCGGGTGATGAACAACTGGCTCTGCAAGGCCATGGCCGCCTTGACTCGCGGTTCGTCGGCGTGGGCCAGCAGTTCCGCGGGCCATTGGATCTCGGCATTGCCCAGACGCTCGGCAATCAAGCGCGCCTCGATGCTGCGATCATTGAGGAGCTTGCCCAGGGTCACGTCCAGTTGCGATTGCGCCTGCACCGTATTGAGCTGCACGAGCAATTGCCCTTGGGTGACGCGGTCGCCATCGCTGACCAGCAGCTTTTCCACCACCCCGCCGACCAGCGACTGCACGGCCTTGCGCTCCCCTGCCACCACCACGGTGCCGCTGCCTACCACCCCTTGGTCGAGCGGCGCCAGGCAGGCCCAGAGCAGGAAACCGCCCAGCGTCAGGACCAGGAATCCCACGCCATAACGAGCCGCGCTTCCGGCGTCGGTACTGGCGCTGGGCAGCGTCGTGGTGCTGCGCACGCTCAACCCTTGCTCGCTGTACGCTTGTGCCCCTGGAGTCAGATCACGCATCGCCGCCCGCCTCCCTGACCGCGGCCGGCCTGGGCCCCGGCATCAATGCCTTGAGCACCCGGTCCCGTGGGCCGAACGCTTGTTGAGTACCGTCCTTGAGCACCAGGATGTGATCGACCACCGCCAGCACACTGGGGCGGTGAGTAATCAACACCACGGTGCTGCCGGCCGCCTTGAGCGCACTGATAGCCTGCACCAGCGCCAGCTCACCGGCGTCATCGAGATTGGAGTTGGGCTCATCGAGCACGATCAGCGATGGCCGTCCGTAGAGCGCGCGAGCCAGGCCCAGGCGTTGTTTTTGCCCACCGGACAAGCCAAGCCCACCAGGGCCCAACGGCGTGTCGTAGCCCTTGGGAAAGCGCAGGATCATTTCGTGGATCCCGGCATGACGCCCGGCGGCGATGATCTTGTCGGCGTCCTGCTCACCGAAGCGGGCGATGTTGTCGGCAACCGTGCCATCGAACAACTCGATGTCCTGTGGCAGGTATCCAAGGTACGGCCCCAAGGCGTCGTGGGACCATTGGCTGATCTCGGCATCGTCCAGGCGCACCGACCCGCCCATGGCCGGCCAGACCCCAACCAAGGCGCGCGCCAGTGTCGACTTACCACTGGCGCTGGGCCCGACCACGGCAAGCACATCGCCCTTGGCGAGGCTGAAATTGATCCCGCGCAGGATCGGCTGCGAAGCACCTGGCGGACCGACATACAGCTGTTCCAGGCGCACCGCGCCGGTGGGTGGCGGCAACGGCATGCGCAGACGCTCGCGCGGATGTTGGGCCAGCAATTGGCTCAGGCGCTGGTAGCTCTGGCGTCCGGCGTTGAATTGCTTCCACGAGCCGATGGCGATTTCCACGGGCGCCAGGGCTCGCCCCAGCAACAGCGACATCGCAATCATCATGCCCGCCGACAGTTGGCCTTCAAGCACCAGCAAAGCGCCCAGCCCCAACGCCAGGGACTGCCCGGAGATACGCACGAAACGGGTCGTCGAGGTGATACGCGCGCTGCGGTCGCTGGCATGGGCCTGGGCGGCAATGATCCGTTGCTGCAACAGGCTCCAGCGCTGACGCAGCGGCCCGAGCATGCCCAGGGCCTGGATGACTTCGGCATTGTGCAGTGTGCTGTTCACATAGATCGACGACTGCACCCCCAGCCGATTGGCCTCCCCCAGGCGCGCTCGCGTCGCCAGTTCTCCCCACAACGCCAGGCCGATCAGCACCAAGGCCAACACCAGTGTCAGCACGCCGAACCAGGGGTGAAAGATGAACGCCACCAGCAGGAAGATCGGCAGCCAGGGTGCATCGAGCAAGGCGATCAGGCCCTGCCCGGTAATCAACTGGCGTAGCGTCGCCAGGTCGGTGAGCACCTGCGCCGGGTTGGCGTTGTGCTCGCGCAGGCTGCGGGCAAAAGCGGCGTCGAAAATCCGCTCGCCCAGGGCTTCGTCCAGCCCTGCGCTCATGCGAATCATCACCTCGCCACGGACCCACTCGATCAGGGCACTGAACATGAACAGTCCCAGGGCCATCAAGGTGAGCATGAACAAGGTGGTTTCGTTGCGGCTGGTCAGGACCCGGTCGTAGACCTGCATCATGTAGAGCGACGGCACCAGCACCAACAGATTGATCACGCCACTGAACAATGCCAGCGCCCAGAACACCCGGCGGTAGCTCAATAAGGCAGCATCAATGTCATGACGCGGATCGAGTAGAAACCCCATGGGAAATCGCCTGCAAGAGAAATGGTCGGTCCAGGACGCAATCCATCGCAAGGCTCTTTTTCCCGAGAGTGATCGAGAAAAAACTATCCAGCTGGCGCGCTGTTATCAGGGGCGATCCTCATCCCTACAGGCGCCAATTACTGACAACGCAGCCGCGGGTTAGTGCCGGTTTGCAGGGGTGTGCTTGCAAGTGGGTGACAGGCGGACGGGCCGCGCTTCGAGACGAAGCTTATTGCCTCTCGAATGGGCCAAAAAAGCGGTTTTGTTGACGCCAGTAACGTGGCGTCAACAGGGTGAAAACAGCACGGCTAGCCGAGGGAAACGACCCGTTCAGGCTGGGGCGAATGCCGCGACGTCACCAGGCCGACAAAGGAAATGACCAGCGCCAGGCCCAGGGTGGTACTGACCTCGCTGCGGTGCTCGGGCGTGATCATCATGACTGCCAGCGCCGCCGAGATGAACACGATGACCAACCAGGTCAGCCAGGGGAACAGCCACATGCGAAAAGGCAGCTCGATATTCTGCCGTTGCAACATCCGGCGCATGCGCAGCTGCGAGATGGCGATCACCAGATACACCAGCAACGCGATGGCGCCGGAGCTGGCGAGCAGGAACTGGAACAGGCCGGCGGGCATGAAGTAACTGAACAAGGTGACGCCCGCGCCGAGCACGGTACTGGCAATCACCGCAGACCTTGGGACACCGGCCGAAGACGTGACCTTCAAGGCCTTTGGCGCATCGCCGCGACGCCCCAGGGAGTACAACATTCGCGAGGCGATATAGATCGAGGAGTTCATGCAACTGGCCACGGCGATCAGCACCACCACATCCACCAGGAATTTGGCGTGGGGAATGTTCATCAGCTCCAGCGCTCGCTGGTAGGAACCCACTGAAGCCAGGAGTGGATCGTTCCAAGGCACGACGGAAATGACCACGAAGATCGACAGCAGGTAAAACACACCGATGCGCCAGATCACCGAACGGGTGGCCTTGGCAATGTTCTGCGCAGGGTTGTCGGATTCGGCGGCTGCGATGGTCACCGCCTCCGTACCGATGAAACTGAACATGATGGTAATGAACGCGCCCACCACCGCCGACAGACCGTTGGGGGCGAACCCGCCATGCTCCTCCATCAAGCGACTCAGGCCGCTGGCTTCGCGCTCGGGAATCCACCCCATCAGCACCGCGAAACCCAGGGAGATGAAACCGATGATCGCCACCACCTTGGCCATGGCAAACCAGAACTCGAACTCGCCGTATTTGGACACACTGAACAGATTCGTCACCGCCAGCAGCACGATCGACACCGAGGCGAACAACCAGGCATCGACGGCGGGAAACCACTGGTTCAACACATGACCGGCGGCCAACGCTTCGATGGGAATCACCAACACCCAGAACCACCAGTAGAGCCAACCGATGGTGAAGCCTGCCCAGCGTCCGATGGCCTGGTCGGCATAGGTGGAGAAGGAGCCGGTGTCCGGATTGGAGACCGCCATCTCGCCCAGCATGCGCATGACCAGGACCACCAACAGCCCGGAAAACAGGTAGGCCAGCATGACGGCCGGGCCGGCGGCGGCAATGGCATGGCCCGATCCCACGAACAGACCCGCACCGATGATTCCGGCGATGGACAGCATGGTGACGTGACGAGGCTTGAAGCCCTGTGCCAAATGGCCGTTCGAATCCTTGAAGCTGGGGCTGGTCATTTTTTTATTCTCTTGTGATCGAACATTGAGACGCGCGCAGGGACAGTCGGTGCTTCTGGTATTCCCGCCCCTCCTGGAAGCGGTACCTCTTGGTCGGGTTGATCCACCCTGGGCGAACGTGCGCACTTGCGGTGAAAAGTCGCGCCACGTTACCTGCCTTCCCTCCCGAGTTAGTTACCTGAACGCGCCATCCCCGTGCCTGATTTCGCCAAGTGGGGCATGGCGTTTTGCCGCTTGCCAGGTGTCTGGATCGCGGTATTCAGCCGCGTCCTTGAGGGGAGCCATGAAATAAACCCTTTAAAAACTTTACTGGGTTAAGTATTTTGCATGCCTATACCCGGCCTGTTGTTAACCAGGAACCCTGTGGGAGCGAGCTTGCTCGCGATGGCGGTATTTCAGTCGACTTCAATGCAGCTGATCCAACGCTATCGCGAGCAAGCTCGCTCCCACAGGGCTGGTGCGCCAAGGCCTTTAACCGCTGCTTTCTTTCCAACAAGGACCTCCCGTGAGCGGACTGCGTGAACGTCAAAAAGCCGAACGCCGCCAAGCCATCAGCAAGGCGGCGGTCGAACTGTTCGAGCGCCAGGGTTTCCAGAACACCACCATCGAACAGATCGCCAGCCAGGCCGGCGTATCGGCGCCTACCGTCTTCAAGTACTTCGGCAACAAGCAGGAGATCATCCTGGAGATCCTGCACGACGCCGACCAGCGCGCACTCACGGACACCCGCAACCAGATCCCTGAAATCGAAGACCCGGTCGAAGCACTGTGTTATCTGGAACGGCTGTTGACCGGTTACGCGCTGGAGGTCATGCATCCGAGCCTTTGGCGCGAGTTGCTGCCGCTGATTCTGTTTGGTGGCGACAACGGGCTGCCGGAGGGTTATCGCGCCATGAACGATGCGCTCAGGGCCGAAATCAGTGGGCTGATCAGGGAATTGCAACAGGCCGGAAAGCTGCGCGCCGACCTCGACGTCGACCTCGCCGCCTTCCTGTTGAACGACTATTCGCACTTGCAGCTGTTCCGGTTGGTCAACCAGGAACAGCCGGACATCGAGGCACACTCCACCCAGGTCCGGCGTATCACCGAATTGCTCTTCCTGGGCATGCGCGCCTGAGCGAACACCCCACCGATACGGACCCGGCGCCGCAACACCGGGTCACGCTGATCAGCGATGCGTCTTGATGCTGGTCCAGGTGCGAGTGCGGATCCGCTCCACCGCCGCCGGCACCGGCTCCAACGCGAACAGAGTCTTGCGCGCCTCGTCCGGCACATACATGGCGGGGTTGTTGCGGATATCGGCGTTGACCAGCGTCGTGGAGTCCTTGTTCGGGTTGGGGTAACCGATCTTGTTGCTGATCCGGGCAATGACATCGGGACGCAAGATGTAGTTGATGAACGCGTAGGCCTCTTGGGTATGAGGGGCGTTGGTGGGCACCATCATGACGTCCGACCACATCGGTGCGCCCTCCTTGGGCAGCGCCATTTCCACCTTGACCCCCTTCCCTGCGTCCTGGGCCAGTCGTTTGGCCAGGGCCACCCCACCGGACCAACCTACCCCTACGCAGATCTCGCCGTTGGCCAGGTCCATGCCATAGCGTGACGAATTGAAGTAGGTGATGTAGGGACGAACCTTGAGCATGGCCGCCTGCGCCTTTGCGTAGTCCTCACGTTTCTGGCTGTTGGGGTCGAGCCCTTCGTAGTGCAAGGCGATGGGCACGATCTCGTTGGCGGCGTCGAGCAATCCCACGCCGCAACTGGCCAGCTTGGCCATGTTCTCTTCCTTGAAAAGGATGTCCCAGGTGTTCATTTGCACATCGGCGCCCAGCACCTGGCGCACCTTGTCGACGTTGTAACCGATCAGCGTCGTGCCCCACAGGTACGGCGCCGCATAGCGGTTACCCGGATCACCCACCGCCTCCAGGGACTTCATGAACTCGGGGTCCAGATGCTGCCAGTTCGGTAATTGGCTGCGGTCCAGGGGTTGGACGGCACCGGCGGCAATCAGGTGGCTGACGTTGGAACTGCTCGGGTAGACCACGTCATACCCGGAGTTGCCGGTCAGGAGTTTGGACTCCAAGGTCTCGACGCTGTCGAAGACGTCGTAGATGGGACGGATGCCGGTTTCCTCCTCGAAACTCTTGAGGATTTCAGGCGGCAGGTATTCGATCCAATTATAGATTCGCACCGTCCGCTCTTCGGCCAGGCTTGCGCCACTGACCAGCATCGAAACGACAGCGCCCAGCAAGGTGTTGCGCAAAAACATGCTCATGATCAAACACTCCAGCGCGGCCGCGAAGGCTCGCGGCACTTAATAGCGGTAGGTGAAGTAGAGTTCCAGCGCGCTGAATTTCCGGTCGTCGCCGAATACTTGCTTGGCCGCTGCCATGGGCTTGACCCAGTTATAGGACAGCGAGGTGGACAGCGACTTCGAAGGCGCCCAATCCAGGAAGACTACACTCTCGTCGGCAAACCGTTTGTCGCTGACGGCGGTGCCCATGTAGTTTTTTTCGTCGAGCCAGAACTGGTAGTGGATCGCACCGAGCGTAAGGGTTTCGTTGAGGTGGGTCTTGAGTGAGAACTGCTGGACGTTTTCGTTGCTGTTGAACAGCAGGTAGTTGCCGACGACATCGCCGATCAGCCAGGTGCTCCAGTCGACGAAGCCCTTGCTCAACGGATCCCAGGCTTTCTGTCGGTTGTCCGTGAGGTTGTCGTCGCCGGAAAAGCTCGCGTAGCGGTAGCCAATCACCGGGGTCAACGGCAGCGTGCTGAAAGTGTAATCCGCCTGGCCATACCAGGCCTTGGCGTCGTAATCCACGCCTTCGCCGCTGCCTCGCTCAAGGGCATATTCGGCATTGAGGGTCAGGTCCGCGATGCCCGGGAGCCTGGCGTTCAACGCCCTTACGTTGTACACCAGCATGCCATCGCGGCGACGCGGCAACGTGCTGCCCTTGGGGCCCATGGCCTTGACCTTCAACGCGGTGGCGCCCAGCGTCACCTGGTCGTCGAGGTTGTAGTCCAGGTTCGCGCCGCTCATGCGAAAGTCACCCAGGTCGCTGTCGGTGCCCAGGCTGAAGCCCTGGACCTTCAACGCGCCATGATCCCAGGCGACCACCGCCGAATCCTTGAAGGCAGTGCGTGGGGCGAGCCAGTAGGCGCCGTCGTTCAACTGGTCGAGGTTGCCATCCATCACGATGAAACCGTTGCCGATCATGTAGTTCTGGCGACCGCCGGTGACCGTCCACTCCCCGGCCCGGAAACCGCCATAAAACTCTTCGGTCGACAGCTTGCCGTCGGAGCTACGGGTGAAGCCACCGGCATCACCATCACCGAAGGTGGTCGCGCCCACCAGGGAGCCGCCAGCCAACAGGCTGAAATCCGGCTGCACGGTGTACTCCAACTTGACGCCCGGCTTGACGTAGAACTCCTGCCAGTCGATTTTCGTGCCGCGATTCTTGCCGCTGCGCATGTCCACCACGCCGCCGCCAAAGTTGACGTTGCGGGTAGAAAGGACTGCGCCACCGGCACTGAAGTTGACCTCGCCCTTGAGGTTGCCCTCCTCGAAGGTGTAGCCCGCCCAGGCAACCTGGGCGGTCAAGGGTAACCCGAGCACGAGGAACGTTCGGGACAAACGCATCATGGAAACCATATGGAGCTCCTGTGTGATTATTGTTGTTACAGGGCAGTAAATGGCGGCGCAAAACCGCGCCAACACCTGGTGGGGCCAGGTGAGCGGAACGCAAAATTCTTGTGTTTATCGGATGAAGTCAGGGCGTCAGGTGCGCCGCGATGGCACGCAGCATGCGCACGCTGTCGCCGTCGAATGGGCTGACGGCCTCGCCCAGGGACGACTGCTTGACGATCACCACGCCGGACGGTTTGTCGATGAACAGGTATTGACCATGGATGCCACCGGCCATGAGCGCCTGGCTGTGGTCGTTGAAGACATACCATTGGCTGCGGTAGGACGCGCCTGGGGTCCAGCTCGAAAAGTCAGGGGATGCAGCGTAGATCGCGGGGTCGGCTCCGGCGGCGATACCGGCCAGCGCCTCGGCCGAGAGCAGTTGTGACCCACCCTGGCGGCCATCGTTGGCCAGCAGACGGCCGAAGCGCGCCATGTCACGCAAGGTCGCACTGAAACCGGCACCGGCGACGCTGCGGCCCCAGGGGTCCGCCAGGAAGTAGCCGTCACGTTCACAGCCCAACTGGCTCCAGATCTCTTGGAGCAACTGATGGCAGGCCTTGCCTGATGCCCGCTCCATGACCCAGGCCAACGCCTCGGTGGTGGCCGTCACGTAATGGAAAAAGCCGCCGTGACTGCCGCGTTTCCTCAGTGAGGGCAAGTACTGATACAGGGATTCGAAGGTCGCGTACTGCGCTGGCGCCGGCTGGAAACCGCAGGCGTAACCGTATTGGGAACTCTCTGAATCCGGGTCCTCATAGACCTCGCTGTAATCGACGGCCACCGCCATGTCGAACAACTGGCGCACGGTGGCATCGGCAAACGCGCTGCCCGCCAGTTCCGGTACGTAATGGGTGGCCGTCAACGTAGGGTCCAGCAAGCCTTCGCAGACCAGTTGCTCGCCCAAGGCACCGATCAGCGACTTGGTCACCGAAAACATGATGTGTCGGTCCTGGGGACGCTGGCCGTTGAAGTAGCGCTCAAACAGTACGGTGTCGCCCTGCAAGACCAGGAAAGCATCGGTCTGGCTGGCGACCAGGTGATCGATCACGCTGATGCTCAAGCCACACTCGCTGTCGAAGTGCAGCTCATCCAGCGCCTGGAGCGCCTGCCTGAACGCGCTGACCGGACCGCTGCCGGCCTGCACATCGATGGAAGGACGCAAGCGCGCCAGGTTGCGGAAACCCCATTGGTTGAACGGTGGGCTCATCCAGTTGTGCCAGGTGACGCGGCGCTGGGGTTCGGCGGGAAAGCCTTGCATGAGTGAAGGCGCCAGGCGTGCGTCAAATGGCGATTCGTGAGTCTCGACGTAAAGACTGGCCAGTGAAGGCACGGTGTTCTGATTCATCGGGTTGCCCCTGCAAAATGACTCTGCGTGAAAGCAGATGCAGAGAAATAATTACCCGATGTAATTTTTTAGTCAATAAATCTTTTTACCAGCAATTAGCTATCCACCGCCGCCTGAGCGGTGTCGCGAATCCGGGAACTGGCGTTCATGCAGGCCTGTCACTCTGTTCAATGGTCTTGCCCGGCACCTAATGACTCCGCCATTCGAACCAGGTCAGCGAAGGACTTGGCGTGCATTTTTTTCATCGCGTGGCCGCGGTGGATTTTCACGGTGATTTCGCTCAGGTTCATCTGCCCGGCAATCTGTTTGTTCATCAGGCCCTTGGCAGCGAACGTCATCACCTCTTTTTCACGGGCCGTCAGCGTTTCGTAGCGGGCATGCAGGTCCGCAAGCTGACGCTCGACGGCTCGGCGCTTGACGTCGGCCTGGAGTGCGGCTGACACCGCGTCCAACAAATCCTGTTCACGAAAGGGTTTGGCCAGGAAATCCACGGCCCCTGCTTTCATTGCCTTGACCGACATTTCGATGTCGCCATGGCCGGTGATGAAAATGATGGGGATAGTGACGTTCGACCCCGCCAACTGACGTTGAAAGTCCAGGCCGCTACTACCTTGAAGCCGTACATCGAGCACCAGGCAACTGGCACCTTCGGTCTTGGGTTGTTGGAGAAAGTCCGCCGTGGAGGCGAACGTCTCGACGCGTATGCCGACCGAGCGCAAGAGGTTGCTTAATGCATCGCGCATTGAGGCATCGTCATCCACCACGAACACAATTGAATCCTTGCTGCTCGGGTCATTGGATGGGGAATTGCCGTTCATGCACGATCCTCTTGGGGAGTGGGCGGAAAAAAATTGTAGCACAGCGCCTTGGGCCGAAAAGTACGGTAGGAATGGCCCGAACCGTGATGTAGACGCTATGCAATGAGCTGGGGGTGCAACGCTGATATCAGTGCAAAAAGATGACGAGGTCGATGCAGGTACGCATTGATCTGGCTGCTGTAACTTTCCCCGGTGGTGCACCAACTGCAAAAGTGCTCGCAGTTATTGGATAAGACCCTGTATTGGTCTTCGCCTAGTCGCGAACGCGCCCGATTGGCAACTTCTTCGGCGCAATATTCACAGTGTTCGTCAACTATCCACACGGGCTTGCCTTTGGCGAAATGTTCAAGATCGGTCACTTCGATAGGCCCCGACTTGAGGGAACCGCTGAACCCCGAGTAATGGGCAACTTCTGCGCCGCCAAGGTATATGCCGTGATGCAGGTAGAACCGGCGAGGGCTGACCAGGTGTGCACCTATGGGCACGCTGCCCGGGGCCTGCTCGATGTTGACCGGTTCCAATGAAACATCCGACATGTCTTTCGGCAGTTGACCTTGGGACGTGGGCGCACTCAAGCGATAGAAAACATTCGTTGTCATGAGTGCCAGGCAAATAAGCACAATGGAACGCAGTGATGAAAACTCATCCACGGCATGGGCAGTTAGATTATTCATGAGAAGAGACTCCGCAACCCTTGAAAACACTGTATCGCCGGGGTTGCGGAGTTTCATTTGTACATGGGACTGATTTCAATGACCGGTTGATATACAGGTCTTAAACCTAAGTATTAATCAAGACATTGTCGTTGAGCTGAAGGCTGCGATGGGCAGCGTGAATTGAACAGTGGCACCGCGGGGTGGGTTGACGCTTGCCCTCAAACTGCCGCCATGGGATTCAATGATCGAACGACAGATCGATAACCCCAACCCCAAGCCCGTAGGCTTGGTGGTGTAGAAGGAAGTGAAGACCAGGTCGGTACTGTCCGAGGCGAACCCCGGCCCGGTGTCACTGACACTCACCACGATGCATCCGGCATCATCGCGCACCGTGCAGATAAGCAACTGCCGCTCGCCTTCGCTGACACCGCTCATGGCCTCGAGCGCATTCATGATCAGGTTGAGCAACACCTGTTGCAGCTCTACACGGTCGCCTTCGATGGCGGGTAAACCGTCCATGAGTTGCGTCTGTATCGAGGCGCCACTCTTGCCGATCTGGCCACGGGTGAAGTCGATCATCTCGCTGATCGCCGCGTTGATGTCTACCGGTCCCTTTTGCGGTGGCGCCTTGCGGATATGCCCACGGATGCGACCCAGCACGTCCGCCGCTCGGTTGGCATCGAAGATGAGGCGCTCCAGCACCTGCCGGACCTCCCCGATTTCCGGCGGTTGCACGTTCAACCAGCGCAATGCGGCATTGGCGTTGAGGATGGCCGCGGCAATTGGTTGATTGACTTCATGGGCGATCGAAGCCACCAACTGCCCCATGGTCGCGACACGGTTGGCGTGGGCCAGCTCGGTCTGAACCTCGCGATAACGCCGCTCGCTTTCGCGGATTTTTTCTTCCGCCTGCCTGCGTTCGGTCAGATCCAGCACAAAGGCGACCCCTTCCCTGCTACCGACTTCGAACTTCGCCAGGCCGACGATGACCGGCAGTCGGCTGCCGTCCTTGCGCAAATATTCCTTCTCATAGGGTCGGGCATGCCCGGTCAGCAAAGCGTGGGCCAATCTACGTTCGCTGAGTTCTCGAAACTCAGGGACCGTCAGGTCTGCCCAGCGCAGATGGCCCGAGGCAAGGTCTGCTCGTTCGTATCCCAACATACGCAGAAAGGCATCGTTGGCTTCGATGATCTCGCCGTCGGCGTTCCAGACGAGGATCCCAATGATGTTGGCGTCCACGAGGCGCCGGATCTTCGCTTCGCGTTCCGCGACCTCACGGTACAAGCGAGCATTTTCCAGCGAAATGGCAGCCTGTGAAGCCACCAGCTTCAACACGGCGATCCGGGTCGGACTGAACACACGGGCCGCCAGATTGTTTTCGAGATAGAGCGCGCCGACGAGCCTGGCCTGGTTCATCAACGGCAGGCAGAGAATCGAACGGGCCCGCTGCTGCCGGATATAGGGGTCTGCGGCGAACGGCGCCTCGGCCACGGCATCGTCAAGGAAAACGCTCTCTCGGGTGCGCAGCACATGATAGAGAATCGACTCGGGCAGCAGCGTCGCACTCACCCGCTCATCGCGTAACTGCGTTGCGTTGCCGCCAGTAGTCACTTGCGCCGCGACCCGATGCTCGCCGCCATCGGACAGGATCAACAGCCCGCGTTCGGCGCCGGCCTGTTCAATGGCCGTGCACAGGATCATATCGATCAGCTTTTCCAGGACGATTTCGCCCGATACGGCTTGGGAGACCTTGAGTACCGTGGCAAGGTCAAGATGTTCGACCGGTGTCGCCATCGTTGTCGTCGGGCCGAGTTCAGGCGCTTCGGCCCTCAACGATGGGTACTTGTTCTCCAGTTGCCGCACCTTGCCATCGGCACCCCAACGCTGGTAACCGTAACGGGCATCCTGCAAATAGACCCGAGCGATTTTCCCGAAGCCCCGCGCCGCGTAGAAGCGCGACGCGAGTTCATTGGCAAGCGCCTCGATGTGCACGAAGCCACTCTCTTGCGCGGAATCAATAGCCTGCTCGTAAAGCAACTCGGCGTCGATCATGCGCCCTTCAACGCGGGCGATTTCGGCACCCACCAGCGCGGCGCGGCTGGCGAAATTTTCCGGACACTGCTGCGCCCAGGTCTGGAGCCACTGCTGATCGGCAACTATCGCCAGCAAGTGCTGCCCATGCTCGTCCACCGGGAGGCTATCGCAGCGGGCGGCCCGGGCCAGGGCGCCATAGAAATGAAACTCGGCTTCCTCGAAGAACGACTGGCAAACCCAGAGTAAACGCTGCGCCTTTGCAGCGGCCTCCAATGCCGCCTCAGCATCGTCGGCCATGTAGCGAACCTGTAATTTTCGTACCCAGTACAAACACTCAGCCAGTACCAGATCCGGATTGCTGGCCAAGTGGGTTTCGATGCCTGACTCGGTTAGCTCGCCGTCGTCCAGGCGACCAAAGGTTAGCGTCGAGCCTCGGAGCATCCGGATCAGCGCCAGTTGCGTGATGATGAAATCAGTCACCAACCCGAAGCGTACTTTCCTGGCGTAAACAAGACCCCGCTCGGCTTCGCCTTGTATATCGGACAACAGCTCGCCGGCGAAGAGCAGATCGGCAGTGAGGTTGTTGCCCGCGTAGGCGCCATACGGTAGATCGCCGATTCGATTCGCCGCCGTAAACGAACGACGCAACAGGTCGCGGCATTGCCCCACAGGCTTCATCCAGCGTACGGCAAAGCACGAGAAGCAAAGATAGGTGCTCGCCTCGAATCGAGCCAAACCACGTTTCTCAACGAGCTCGCAGCCAAGCTGACCGAATCGGAAGCCCACTTGGTAATCACCGAACCGGCGACCGGCGACCCTGAATAAATTGGCGTAGAGCAAACATGAAGCATCGCAGTTGCCATGCTCAAGGCTCAGATTGACCGCTTTGCAGATCAACAGGTCCGCCAGGTTCGCTTCACTCTGCAGGGCTGGCGCGAAGAGTTTCCCCAACGCATTGACGGTCACCAGGGACGTCGCATCCTCCATCAACGGCAAGTCGATAAGGTCCTTGATTGCCCGGTCCCCCAGTAGCGCTCCGATACGGTCGTACTCGCTGCGCACGTCATCGTCGCTCGGATGGGCCGACCACTCGATCCCCACATGCCGCAGGTAGGCCAGGCAGACCGCAACCGCACCGTCACTGCGATCCAGGAGCAAGTAGACATCCATTAGCAGGCACGCGACATTGGCCCGCTCGATCACGGTCATGGCGTGATCCGACAACGCCGTGAGACGCTCATCGGCGGCAGACAGCTGCCCGGTCAAGAGCTCGCATTCGGCGCAATTCAACTCCAGCGCGAAAATCAGCCCATGACGACGCGCCCAGCAGTCCTCGCCCAACAACTGCGTCCCGGTGGTGAAATAGTTGAGCGCCGACGCATAAGCCGTCGACGCCTTGGCGCGTTGGCCGGCAATCAGGTTGAATGCAGCCAACTGCTCCCGCTCAGCCGGGTCGGTGATCAATACGGCGCCGCGATTGAGCTGGCCGACGATCTCGAAGATCGCCTCTTCCTGCCCTTGCGCGGATGTCTGCGCGGCGAGCAATCGTCCGATTCGCAGGTGCGTCTCGGCGCGCGAATCCTGGGGGATCAGCGAATAAGCGGCTTCATGAATACGGTCGTGGACAAAACCATAAGCGTCGTCCAGCCGCTCGACCAGTTCCAGGCGAATCGCCTCCCAGAGCACCCCGCGGACCTGCGCCCCGGGAATGCCCAGCACGGTCGAAAGCGCCTCGATCCCGGCGACGTTACCCAGGCAAGCCAGCTGCTGCAGCGCCTGCTGCGTCTCGCCCGGCAGGCGCACCAGCTTACCGACCATCAGGTCCACGACATTGTCGGTGTAGCCCTCGGCATGAATGCGGTCCGGGTCCCACCACCACTGCCGGGCGTCATGATCGAAGGTCAGCAGTTGCCCGTCGGCGAGCGTTTGCAGGAACTGAATCACGAAGAACGGATTGCCGGCGGTTTTTTCCAGCACCAACTGCGCCAGGGGCTCGATGCGGGCCCGCTCGTCATGCAGCGCCTCGACGATCAACTGCTCGATATGCACCTTGGCGAGTGGCGCCAGCATGATCTCGACGACGTTGCCTCCCGCGCTCCGAATAGTCTGGAGCTTGCCTGTCAGCGGGTGGGTGACGTCCACTTCGTTGCTGCGGTAGGCGCCCACCAGCAACAGGTGCCGCACATCAGCGCTGGTCAGCAGATCCTCCAGCAAATCGAGCGTGGCCGCATCGAGCCACTGCAAATCATCGAGAAACAGCGCCAGCGGATGATCTTCGCGGGCGAACACGCCGATAAAACGCCGGAACACCAGCAGGAAGCGGCGTTGCTCCTGTTGCGGATCAAGTGCCGAAACCGGTGGTGGTTCGCCGATGATGAGCTTCAGCTCGGGAATGAGATCGGTCATGAGCCGCGCATTGACATCCAGCGCTTCCTGCAGCGCGTCACGCCAACTGGCCAGTTCCGTGTCACTCTTGCCAAGCAGGGTGCGCACCAGGCTCTGGGAGGCCTGCACCAGCGTCGCATAAGGGATGTCGCGGTGGTATTGATCGAACTTGCCGCTGGCGAACAATCCCCTCGGCGGAACCAGCACCTTGTGCAACTCGTTGACCACCGAGGATTTGCCGATACCGGAATAACCGGTGACCAGGACAAGCTCCGGCGCGCTGCTTTCAACGACACGCGCGAACGCCGCGATCAGGGTGTCGACTTCATGCTCGCGACCATAGAGTTTCTCGGGAATCAACAACCGATCGGATGTGCCATGCTCGCCCAGCGCAAAGGCATTGATGTGGTGCTGTTGCTGCCACTCGGCGAGGCAGCGCCGCAGATCATATTCCAGACTCGTTGCGGTCTGATAACGTTCCTCGGCCGTCTTGGCGAGCAGCTTCATGACAATGTCGGACAGCACCTCGGGAATGGTTCCAACCCGCTCGCGAGGCGGCAAGGGTTTCTTGGCGATATGGTAGTGCACCCACTCGATCGGGTCCGATGCCAGGAATGGCAGCGAGCCGGTCAGCATCTGGTACAGCGTGACGCCGAAGGAATAGAGATCACTGCGTGAATCGATCGAGCGATTCATCTTGCCGGTCTGCTCGGGTGCCATATAGGCGAGCGTCCCTGCGAGGGTCTCGGGCGCCTGCCGCTCCCGTGGCAGCCGTGAGGCGAGGCCGAACCCGGTGAGCCTGGCCTGTCCGTCGAAGCAGTTCACCAGGATATGACTGGGCTTGATGTCTTTATGGACGAGGCCACGCTGGTGGAGCTTGCCCAGTGCCACGGCGATGCTCACCGCCAGACGCAAGAACGTGGCCGTTTCCATGGGCGCAATCAGCAACTGCACGAGTGGCGTGCCGCCTGGATCCTCAAGCACCAGCTGCGTCTGGGCGCCTTCGCGCACCATCTCCAGCGGTCGCACCGACCAGGTGCCATCGAGCTCGTCTTTCAGGCCAAACTCGTGGGCCAGACGGCCAAGGCAGCCGGGACGCGGTTGTTCGGCAGCGGGCCGCGCCACCAGTACGCTGCAATCGCCCTCGACACCCGGACGCAGTTCCCGGCAGAAGATACGTTCACCATCGTCCCATAAAATTTGCATGTAGTTATCCGTCGGCACGCGAGCATTTTGTAGTGGGTTATCCGCCGCACGTTGCCGTCGGGCTGGCATCCGGTGTCACGTCGCATGGCCGATGCCGTCGCGCTGGGGCGACGTCCGTGGCTGCGCTGGGCGCCCGATGAGGATGGGGCTCTGTCGGGATCCAGAACGGGTCGTGTTGCCGATATCTAGATTAACCCCTCATGAAAGCCCTTCAAGTGATTTCATTGGGAACAACGAATTGACTCGCCTTGGATTTTTTGTGTCGAGCCCCAGGCAAACGATGCGTGCCAGTCTAAGCGAGACGTCAGCACCGGTCAGTTGTACCTGCGTACAGCGAAAGCAGCCCTGGGGCAAACTGCTGGATCCAAAGTCAACCCTTTGGTCTTAGCGCACTATACCTAGGTATACTTTTGCACCCGAGGAGACCGCGTATCTTGTAATGACGACAGGCGCTTGTGCGAGCGACCCGATATGCATGACACCCCGATACGCAATACAACGACGATTGCCGTTGTCGATGATGACGAATCCGTTCGGGCCGCCCTCAAAAGCCTGTTACGGTCCAGCGGTTATGACGTTCGAACCTATTGCAGCGCCATGGATTTCCTCGACGCAAACGCCCCGGCGGCTACCCGCTGCCTGATTTCCGATATCCAGATGCCGGGGATGAGCGGCCTGGAACTGCATGAACAGCTCGGTGCCATGGGTTTCCAGATCCCGACCATCTTCATTACCGCTTACCCAGACCTTGGGGCACACATACCGAGGCTGATCGCCTGCCTGCCCAAACCCTGTGATGCCGACAAACTTCTGTCCTGTATCGACACTGCCCTGCGCCAGTAGGAGCTGTGTAGGAGCTGTCGAGTGCAACGAGGCTGCGATCTTTCCAAACACACCTGAATCTCAAGCTAAAGATCGAAAGATCAAAAGATCAAAAGATCGCAGGCTTCGCCAACGCCTACAGCCGTCGAACGGGAGCAGCACCTCGCCACGATGCTTCCATCACGCCACTGACCCCACACCTTCGTATAGATCTCCCGCCACTGACGTATGGTTTCGCTGACCCGATGTAGAAGTGCGCCTGGAAGAGCCCCCCGATACCATGAGTTCACAGCGAGCCAATCGCTGACTCATTGACCCCAGGCGTGCGCTCGTCGGGCCACGCAGCAACCTTACGGGGAACTGGCTATGTCGGCTATCTTCGGGTTACCTCGACGCATTTTGACGCTCATCGGCACGAGCTTCCTGACCGCTTGCACGGTAGGCCCAGACTTCGTGAAACCTGAGAGCGGGCTTGACGCTGTGCTCTTGTCACCCCGACAAGAGCACGCAAGCGTCATCCCGACGTCCGCTGCCGCGGTGCCGTCCCAATGGTGGACACTGTTCAATGACGCCGTGCTCACCGGGCTGCAAGCGCGTGCACTGGCGGGCAACCTTGATCTGCAGATGGCCGCCGAGCGCATCGAGCAAAGCCGCGCCCAGCTGGGCATCGCTGCTTCGCAATTACTGCCCAGCGTAGGCGCCAATGCCAGCTACACCCGTGAGGCCCTCAGTGAAAATGGCAAGTTCGCTGCGTTGGGGGCTCCGACCGGCCCTAACAATTTCTGGCAACTGGGCTTCGATGCCAGTTGGGAGATCGATCTGTGGGGCCGCGCACAACGGGCCCGCGAAGGCGCTGCCGCGACGCTGGAAGCCACGGTTTACGATCGCGAAGCCGCACAGGTGGCCCTGGCCGCCGAAGTGGCACGGACCTACCTGCAATTGCGCGGAACCCAGGCGCAACTGGACATCACCCGGCAAAACCTGACGGTCGCGGAGCGCACCCTCGGCCTGGCTGAAAGCCGCGAGCGTAACGGCGTCGGGACGCGCTTCGAAACCTCCTCTGCCCGGGCGCAGTTGGCCACGATCAAGGCCATGGTTCCTGAGCTGGACCAACGTCGCAACGCCCAGATGAACGCGCTGGCGTTGCTGATGGGCGAACAACCCCGTGCCCTCGATGGGCAACTGGCCAAGGCACTGCCCTTGCCTGCCCTGCCCTCCGGGGTTCCGGTTGGTGTCCCCTCTGAACTGGCCCATAGGCGCCCCGACATCCTGCGCGCCGAAGCCCAGCTACATGCCGCCACGGCTGCCATCGGCGTGGCCAAAGCTGATTTCTATCCGCGCATTGGCCTGAAAGGGCAAATCGGCGTGGAAGCCTTCGACAGTGGCGATCTCGCCAGTTGGGATTCCCGGTTCTTCTCCATCGGTCCCACGGTTTATCTGCCGATCTTCCAGGGCGGACGTTTGATGCAACGCCTGGCCCTGAACGAATCACGGCAAAAAACCGCGGCACTCGCTTATCGCCAAACCGTCTTGCGAGCCTGGCATGAAGTGGACAACGCCCTGGATGCCTGGGGGGCCCAACAGCGTCAACACGATGAACTGCTGATGTCCTATGAACAGAACAAGCAGGCGCTGCATGCCGCCGAGCGAGGTTATCAGCAAGGCGCCGCCGACTATTTGAGTGTACTGACGGCCCAGTCCAACCTGCTGGCCAGCCAAACCCGCCTCAATGCCAACGCGACTGACGCCACGCTGACCGTGGTCAATCTCTACAAGTCCCTGGGTGGCGGCTGGAATCCGGAGGTTGCCCAATGAACAGCGTCGCACTGTCGCCAGCGCACGTGGTGGCCAGCGCAGGGCCTCAGGCCTCGTCCTCGAAACGCTCGATGGTCGGCCTGGTCGGCATTTTTCTCGCCGCCATGATGGCGGGGTTGAATACCCGGGTCGGTGCATTGGCCCTGGCAGATGTGCGAGGCGCAATGGGCTTGGGCTTCGACGATGGCTCCTGGCTCACCACTGCGTACAGCGCCGGCGAGCTGATTGCCATGCCCTTTTCGGCGTGGTTCGCCATCACACTCTCGGTCCGTCGCTTGGAGTTGTGGATGCTCGGCGGTTGTACGCTACTCGCCTTGATCCTGCCCTTCATCCACGACCTGGACCTTTTGCTGACCTTGCGCTTTGTGCAAGGCATTGCCAGCGGCACCACCATCCCGCTGCTGATGATGGCGGCGCTCAAATTCCTGCCGCCCCCCATACGGTTGTATGGCCTGGCGCTGTATGCCATGACCGCGACCTTTGCGCCTAACCTGTCCATCTGGTTGGCCGGGCACTGGACGGACGGGTTGCAGGACTGGCGCTGGGTGTACTGGCAGATCATTCCCCTCGCCCTCATCGCCGCAGGCCTGATCGCCTGGGGACTGGCGAAGGAACCCATCCAGGTCCCACGCTTCCGGCAGGCCAATTGGTTTGGCATGGCCTGCGGTGTGCCGGCGTTCGGTTTGATCACTGTCGCACTGGATCAAGGCGTGCGGCTGGACTGGTTTAATTCACCGCTGATCACGTCTTCGCTGCTGGTAGGCCTGGCCTTGCTGGCGATCTATCTGTTGACCGAGTGGTATCACCCGTCACCGTTTATCAAGTTGCAGATTCTCGGGCGCCGCAACCTGGGACTGGGCTGCACGCTGTTCTTCGCACTGCTGGTGGTGTTGATGTCCAGCGCGTTGTTACCGGCCAACTATCTCGGCGCGCTTCAGGACTATCGCCCCTTCCAGATGGCGTCGGTCGGCCTGATTGTCGCGCTGCCGCAACTGGTCCTGGGGCCCGTGGTTGCGCTACTGCTGTATCAGAAGTGGGTCGATGCCCGTGTCGTGTTCGCCCTGGGGTTGTGCTTGATCGCGCTGGCGTGCCTGGCCGGCTCACAACTGACCAGCGAATGGAACCGCGACCAGTTCGTCATGGCGCAAACCCTGCAGGCCCTCGGACAACCGATGGCGGTGGTCTCGATGTTGTTCCTGATCACCAGCGTGGTGCAGCCTGCTGAAGGGCCTTATGTGTCCGGCACGATCAACACGTTGCGCGCCTTCGGATCGCTGGCCGGTGCAGCGGCAGTTGCCCAGCTCATCACCGTGCGCGGTCGCTTCCATGGAGAAATGTTGCTGGACCAGGGAGCACTGGCAGGTAACAGCCTGGCGTTTGTGCCTGAGCCAGCGCAACTGATGAGTCTCATCGGCCAGCAATCGCTGGTGCTGTCGATTGCTGATGCCTATCGCGTGTTGGGCCTGCTCGCGCTGCTGTTGATTCCTCTGGTGTTGCGACTGACCTACATCCCCGCCCCTGTCATGCACGCAGCCTCAGCACCTTCCTCCTCACACGGGTGACTCATCATGGCATTACCGAAGAAAGCCCAGATCATCAGCGCCACACTGCTCGCGGTGGCCATCGGCGCTGTGTTCTATTTCAATCGTCCTGAATCCAGTGCATCGATACAGTCTACGGACGATGCCTACGTCCATGCCGACTTCACTACGGTAGCACCGCAGGTATCGGGCACGGTTGAGACAGTATTGGTCGAAGACAACCAACCGGTGAAAAAAGGCGACCTCTTGGCAACCATCGACGACCGCGATTTCGTCGCTGCCGTGAACGCGGCGCAAGCACAGGTCGCCAGCGCCAGGGCCGGCATCGCCAGCCTGCAAGCGCACTTGATCCAACAGGAAACCACCATACGCCAGGCACAAGCAGTGGTAGCGGCAGACGCGGCGGCGCTCAAGCTGGCCAGCGTCAATCAGGCCCGTTATCGCAACCTGGCCACCGATGGGTCGGGCACCGTACAGGCCCAGCAGCAGGCCGAAGCGCAGTTGAGCGTTCAACTGGCCAGCCGGGACAAGAGCCAGGCGGGGTTGCAGGCTGCCCGGCAATACGTGGATATCCTCAAGGCCGATCTGGAAAAGGCCAAGGCGGCCCTCGCCCATGCCGAGGCGGCGCAAGCCATCGCGCAACTGCAACTTTCCTATACCCGCATCACCGCACCGATCAGCGGCACCGTCGGGGAGAAATCGATACGTGTCGGTGCTTTCGTCAATGCCGGAAAACCCTTGCTGGCGATCGTGCCGCTGGACGCCGTCTACATCACCGCCAACTTTCGCGAGACACAACTGGCGCGCGTAGAGACCGGACAAACCGTGGATATCGAAGTGGATGCCTTGCCCGGCCAGGCGCTGGAAGGCACGGTGCAAAGCCTGGGGCCGGCCAGCGGCGTCAGCTACTCCGCCATTGCCCCGCACAATGCCACAGGCAATTTCACCAAGATCGTCCAGCGCTTGCCCGTACGCATCCGCATCGACCCCGACCAGCCCGGGGCGGCGAAACTGCGCGTGGGGATGTCCGTCACGCCGCATATCCGCATTGGTGAATAAATCCATCAGGGCTTTTGTGACGAGCTGGGTTCTGTAGGAGCTGACGAGTGCAACGAGGCTGCGATCTTTCCCCAGACATTTGAATCGCGAGCGAAAGATCAAAAGATCGCAGGCTTCGCCAGCTCCTACAGAACCCGGCAGGACAAATCCCCTTGCATGCGCAGGTGAAGCCCTAAGCAAATAACTAAAAGTTATTTGTTGTATGTTTTTTAGATCATTTAGATTAAGCCTTAAGCCCAATGGCTTCGCGGTACTGCCTCAAGAACGTTGGCATTTACCCATTTTCAGTCACGGCAATCTCATTAACGGGCCACCGTCATGCAGCTTCTAACGCTTCCTCCCTCCCCCGGCCTGGCCACCTCGATTCGTGCCACGGCCCAGGTCTTCGAAGACCCCACCTCCCGCGCTTTGCTGGCGCATCTGCAACAAGTCGCGCCCAGTGACGCCAGCGTGCTGATCATCGGCCAGACCGGGACCGGCAAGGAACTGGTGGCGCGCCACGTACACAACCTCAGCGCCCGTCGCCACAAACCGTTTGTTGCGGTCAACTGCGGGGCGTTTTCCGAAACCCTGGTGGAGGCCGAGCTGTTCGGCCATGAAAAAGGCGCGTTCACCGGCGCACTGACGGCCAAGGCCGGCTGGTTCGAGGAAGCTGACGGCGGGACGTTGTTCCTGGATGAAATCGGTGATTTGCCGTTGCCGATCCAGGTCAAGTTGCTCCGGGTGCTACAGGAGCGCGAGGTGGTCCGGCTGGGTTCGCGCAAGAGCATCAAGATCGATGTGCGCGTGTTGGCGGCCACCAACGTACAGTTGGAAAAAGCCATCAATGCCGGGCACTTTCGCGAAGATCTCTATTACCGTCTGAACGTGGTCAGCCTGGTGCTCAAACCGCTGCGCGAACGCCCCGGTGACATCCTGCCGCTGATCCGCCACTTCATTGCCGAGTACAGCCGCAGGCTCGGTCACGGCGAGGTGACGCTGGATGCCCAGGCGCAGCGCAAATTGCTCGACTATTCCTGGCCGGGGAACATTCGCGAGCTGGAAAATGTCATCCACCACACCCTGTTGATTTGCCGCAACAACGTGATCGGCGTGCAGGACCTGCACCTGTCTAACTTGCGTATCGAACGCCAGGACAACCCGCCGCAGGCGCCCCCTCAAAGCGCAGAGGCGCTTTTACAAAAAGCCTTCGAGAAACTGCTCGAGCAAGAGCATGGCGACTTGTATGAAAAGGTCGAGGCCGAGTTGTTGCGCGCCGCCTACCGCTACGCCAATTGCAATCAGGTTCACACCGCCAGCCTGCTGGGCCTGAGCCGCAATGTCACCCGCACGTTGCTGATCAGGATCGGCGAACTGGTGGTCAACCGACGCCGCCCGGCACTGGACACCCAGGATGGCCGGGTGGTCAACCTGTCGACCTGAGTCCAAGGCTCCTGCAGGGCCCTGGGATCTTTGATCGTTCCCACGCTCCCGCGTGGAAATGTCTCCAGGGACGCTCCGCGTTCCGCTTCTGGAAGGTGACGCAGAGCGTCACGGGATGCGTTCCCACGCTGGAGCGTGGGAATGATCATGCTTCCTGGCCTCTCCTCCGCGTTCCCAGGTAGAAATCCTGCAGATCACCGCGAGCCGCCAGTTGTTCGGCGCTGCCTTCACTGACCACGCGACCGCTTTCCAACACGTAACCATAGTGGGCGTAGCCCAGGGCGATGTTTATATTCTGTTCGGCAATCAGGAAACTGACGCCATCGCGCTGATTGAGTTGGCGCACGATCTCGAAGATTTCCTCGACGATTTGCGGCGCCAGGCCCATCGACGGTTCGTCAAGCAAGACCAGTTGCGGCTTGGCCATCAGCGCACGGCCTATCGCGATCATCTGTTGCTCACCGCCCGAGGTGTAGCCGGCCAGGCTTTTGCGCCGCAGTTTCAGCCGCGGAAAATGGCCATAGACCAACTCCAGGTCAGCCAGCAACTGGCGCCGCGGCACCTGGCGCGCCAGGGCGCCGGCCAGAAGATTTTCCTCCACGGTCAACTGGGCGAAACAATGCCGACCTTCGAGTACTTGCACCAAACCGGTCGCAGCCAAGGTGTGAGGCGCGCAGTGGGTCACCTCCCGTCCCTGGTAGACGATCCGCCCCCGCACCACTTCGCCCCGTTCTGCGCGCACCAGGTTGGAGGCCGCTTTCAACGTGGTGCTTTTACCCGCGCCGTTGGCGCCCAGCAGCACCACGACCTGCCCTTTTGCGACCTCCAGCGACACGCTGCGCACGGCCAGGATGGTCTGTTCGTAGAGGACTTCAATATCGTCGACCTGCAGGATCGGCACGTTCGTCGTCATGCTAGTTTCGCCTTTTCAGGCAGCGGCCGGACGCATGCGCCCGGCCGCCGCGATGCCTCAGGATTCCTTGCTGCAATCACGCGGGGTAATGCCTTTTTCCCGGGCGTACTGATGCGAAGACGCTTCGATGATCGGCCGTAGCAGGGCGCGGTCGGCCTGTACCCAGTCACTGATCAGCTTCCACTGCGTACCGTCCCATTGCTGGAAGCGCACCGCACCACCGCCTTCATGGTCCGAGCACGACAACTGCAACGGCTGCACCAGGCCCAACGCCCCCAGTTCCTTGAGCCGGGCGTCGTCGAGCTTGAGGTTCTCAAAGCCCCAACGCACCTGCTCACCCGTCAGGGGTTGCTTGCCGAATTTCTGCTGGGCAATGCGCAGCGCTTCTACGTTGAGAATGCCGTTGACCACACCGAGGTTGTAATACACCGTACCGAAACGCTTGGGGTCGGCCAGGTCGCCATGACCGGCGTCGACCACTTGTTTCTTGATGCCCTGCAACACCGGGAAATCGGTGCCCGAAGGGTGCGTGGTGATAGCGATGAAGCCCTTGGCCGCGGCACCGGCCGGCGCGGCGTCATCCTCGGAATTGCTCCAGATGTTGCCGATGATGTGGTCGGCCGGGAAACCGACTTTCTGCGCGGTTTTCAATGCCACCGGGTTCATCACGCCCCATCCGCGCAGGATCACCCAGTCGGGTTTTTCCCGACGGATATTCAGCCATTGCGATTGTTGTTCGTTGCCCGGGTGCGGCACCTCCAGCAAGGTCAGCGCAAAACCGTACTTGTCGGCCAGGGTCTGCAGCACCTCGTTGGTTTCCTTGCCATAGGGCGAGCCGTGATACAGGGTGACGATCTTCAGGCCCTTGAGTTTGTCCAGCCCCCCGGCCCTTTGGCCGATGTAGTTGATGATCGCCGACACTTCGGAATACGGGTTCAACTGCAACGGGAAGACGTAGGGAAACACGCTGCCATCGGTGGAGTCCGTGCGACCGTGGTTGATGGTGATCAGCGGCAGTTTGTCGGCCGTCGAACGCTCCAGCGTGGCGTAGGCGATGCCCACCGACAGCGGGTTGGTGGCCGCCGCCGGCGCGCCATTCAAACCTTTCTTCAGGCGCTCGTAGCACTCGACGCCCTTTTCGACCACGTATTCGGTCTCGCACTCGCTCCAGGTCAACTTGACGCCGTTCACGCCGCCGTTGGCGTTGACGTACTTGAGGTAGTCGATGAAGCCGCCGAAAAAACCGGTGCCGCCGGCCGCATAAGGGCCGACGCGATAGCTTTGCAGCGGGAAATATTGTTCGTTGTCCGCCTGGACGGTGAAGGCCGCGGCGGTGAGGCTCAGGGACAGTGCCAGGCTGCTGGCGAGTGATCGTTTGAACATCGGATTTTCCTTGTTATGAAGCCATAGGTAAGCCAACAAAATGGAACTGCAAACCCGCGCCGTGCGCATCGCTCAGTAGCGCAATGGCCACAGCCGTGCGCGCTGGCGAAATCTCTGCCAGAGGCGCGCAAGGCCCTCTGGCTCCTTGATCAGGAACAGAATGATCAGGGCGCCGAATATCATCTTCTGCAGGTTCTCCACCTGGCCGGCGTCAACCAGCCCGCCGGGCAGCAGCGACACCAGGTTCGAGAGCAACACCGGAAACAGCACGATGAAGGCCGCGCCGAGGAAGTTGCCCAGCAGGCTGCCGAGGCCGCCGATAATGATGATGAACAGGATCTGGAACGACCGATTGAGGTCGAAACCGTGGGGCTCCACCGTGCCCAGGTAAGCGAAAGCCCAGAGCGCGCCGGCCACCCCGAGGAAAAAACCGCTGATGGCGAACGCCAGCAACTTGGTTTTTGCCAACGCAATGCCGATGACCGCGGCGGCGGTGTCCATGTCGCGCACCGCCATCCAATTGCGCCCCAACTCGCTGCGCACCAGGTTCTTGCCCAGCCAGAACAGCGCTACCACCACGCTCAGGGTCAGCAGATAGCGGCCGGCCGGCGCGTCGAGGTTCACCCCCAATACATCCAGGCGCGGCGCGCTGATCACGCCCGAGGCGCTGTTATTGGAAAACCAACTGAACCGGGTCAGCGCCCAGGTCACGAAGAACTGCGCCGCCAGGGTCGAGACCAGCAGATAGAAGCCCTTGATGCGCAAACTCGGCAGGCCGAACAGCACCGCCACCAACGCCGCCGCCAATCCGCCCAAGGCGATACTGACCAGCAACGGCAAACCGGCGACCCGTACTTCGAGGTTGTAAGTGGCAAAGGCGCCCACCGCCATGAACGCCGCTGAACCAAGGGACAGTTGCCCGGCATAGCCGGTGAGCAAATTGAGCCCCAACCCGGCCAGGGACAGCACCAGGAACGGTATCAGGATCGCGCTGAACCAATAGTCATTGCCCAACCAGGGCACCACGACAAAGGCAAACAGCAGCAACGCGACGAGTCCGTGACGGTCCTGGCGCAGCGCGAAGACCCGGCGGTCCTGGGCATAGTGGGTGTTGAACTGGCCTGCTTCTCGATAAAACATCATGCGTTCCCCTAAACCCGTTCAATGGCCCGTTCGCCAAACAACCCCGCCGGACGCACCAGCAGAAACAGCAGCGCCAGCACGTAGGGAAACCAGTTCTCGATGCCGCTGCCGATGAAGGGCCCGAGGTAAACCTCCGCCAGCTTCTCCGAGGCGCCGATGATCAAGCCGCCGACAATCGCGCCGCTGATGGAGGTGAAGCCGCCGATGATCAGCACCGGCAAGGCCTTGAGTACCACCAGCGAGAGCGAGAACTGCACACCGAGGCGAGCGCCCCAGAGCAGCCCGGCGACCAACCCGACAAACCCCGCCACCGCCCACACCACCACCCACACTCGCTGCAAGCGGATGCCCACGGCCAGTGCCGCCAGCGGGTCATCGGCCACCGCCCGCAACGACAATCCGAGCCGGGTCTTGTTGAACAGCCAGGACAGCAGCAGCACCAGGAGCGCTGCCGTCAACGCGGCAAAAATGTCGAACTGCGACAACAACATCCCGCCCAGCTCCAGCGGTTCGTCACTGATGCCCAGCTCCAGGCCATGCACCTGGGCGCCCCACAGCGCCTGGGCGAAGCCTTCGATGACGTAGGACAGGCCAAGGGTGGCCATGAACAACGTGATCGGCGAACGGTTGACCAAAGGGCGCAGTACCACACGCTCCACGGCCACGGCGATCAGCAGCATCGCCGCCAGGCTGATGAGGAACGCCAGCCAGAACGGCACACCGCGTTCCAGCAGGCTGACGAAGGTCAGCGCCGAGAACAGCACCATCGCGCCCTGGGCGAAATTGAATACCCCGGAGGCCTTGTAGATCAGCACAAAACCGATGGCCACCAAGGCGTACATCACCCCCGCCAACAACCCGCCAATCAATACTTCAAAGAAAAATTCCATCGCTGTTCCTGTTCTGCGGGCGCAACTTGCTTGCCCTCCCTGGTGGGAAGGCGTCGAATATCCAGTGTCAGTGGCGAGCGCCCAGGTAGGCCGAAATGACCTCGGGGTTTAGCCGTACTTCCTCGGGCGAGCCATCGCCGATCTTGCGACCGTAATCGAGCACCACCACGTGATCACTGATGTCCATGACCACGCCGATATCGTGCTCGATCAACACCACGGTGGTGCCCAGCTCACGATTGATGTCGACGATGAAGCGACTCATCTGCTGCTTCTCGTCGGCGTTCATCCCGGCCATGGGTTCGTCCAGCAGCAATAGCCGAGGCTCCGCCGCCAGCGCCCGGGCCAGCTCCACCCGCTTCTGCAAGCCATAGGGCAACGTGCCCACCAGGGTGTCGCGCCAGGGCTGCAAATGCAGGAACGCGATAACGCGCTCGGCCGATTCGCGCTGGCGGTCATCCTCGGCCCGGGCGCGACCGATGCGCAGCGCCTGCTCGATCCAAGTGCTGCGCCGCTTGAGGTTGCGTCCGGTGAGCACGTTGTCGAGCACGCTCATGCCCTTGAACAGCGCGATGTTCTGGAACGTGCGGGCGATGCCGCGTACCGCCACGTCGTGGGGGCGCATCCGGCGCCGCTCCTGTCGATCAAAACGGATACGCCCCTCCTGGGCCTGATACACGCCGCTGATGACATTCAGCAGCGAACTCTTGCCGGCGCCGTTGGGGCCGATCAAGGCGCAGATCTCTCCGGTGGCGACGCGAAAGCTGATGTCCGTGACCGCTTTGACGCCTTTGAATGACAGTGAAATATGGTCCAGCTCCAGCAAATGCGTGGCGGCCGTCTGGGTCATGAGGCGTCTCCTCTCAGGCCAGTTGCGACTGGAGCCCGCTCCAGTCATCGGTGGTTTGCTGCACAAGATGCGTCGACGCTTCCCAGTGGGCCGCATCGCTCCACTGGCGAACCCGGATACCCAATGCCTGGAAAAATGCCTGGGTTTCGGGCGGTAACGCATCGCCCACCAGCAGCGGTGCGCGGGTCCGGGAAAACCCCAGCACATCGCGCAAAGGCCGGCGCACCAGCCAATCCCCCAGATGCCGTTGCAGGACGTCGGGATGGGCCGCCAACGCCCAGTCCACCAGCCCACGCGACCAACTGCCCGGCGCCGGCAAACGCTCCAGCGCATAACGGTACAAACGCTCATAAGTTTCCCGCGTCCCGGCCACCAGCGTCGGGCCCAGCTCGCGGCGGTCGCGATCACGGGTCGCCAGATTCTCCGGAAAATTCAGGCGAAAACCGGCTATCAACCAGGGCGCCAGCAGATAGCGGGCTTGTCCGCCCGAGGCGAACGCCCGCGCGGCCAATGCCTCTTCCTGCCGTCCCAGACCTTCGCGCGTCACCAACCGCTGGCCCTCCTGCAGCAGCTCGGCGTGGCTGACGCGTTGCTCTTCAATCGCCTGCCCAGCCCCGCGATAAAACACAAAGGCCGTTTGCAGCACTCGCCCTTGCGGTGCCCGTTCATTGATTGGCTGCTCGGCAACCAGCGCGGCGTAATCCAGCGCTTGAACAAATGGCGTCGAATCCGCCAGGCCACGCTTGTCGAGATAAACCAGCACACGCGCAGCCACCTGCGCCGCACGCAGACGCAGCATCTCTTCCAACCCTTCCACCAGGACGAAATCCGGCTGCAGCGTGCCGAGCAGTTGCACCTGTTCGGCCGCCACCTCCAGTGGATCGAACAGACTCGCCACGCCCCCCAGCCACTGCGCGGCCAAGGCTGCAAGCAGCACCTGTGGTCTGGGTCGGCTGATGATCGTCAGGGTCGCGCCCGCTGAAAAACCGCGGGCTTGCAGGGCACTCGCCAAACGGCGCACCTCATCGGCCACTTGCGCCCAGCTCCGCTCTTGCCAGACACCCAGGTGCTTATGGCGCAACGCGACATCCGCGCCATGCCAATGCGCCTGTTGCCGCAACCACTGGGGCAAGCTGGCCGGTGCCGCGTCGAGAGTGTCGGTGAACGTGCCCATACTGCCTCCCGCGCCTAAGCGACTGCCGCCGTTTTGGCTGCCACTTTGCGTTGCTCCAGCTCACGCACCAGCGGCAGCACCTTGCGGCCGAAATACTCGACTTCTTCCTGGAAGTGCAGAAAGCCGGCGAGCACCAGATCCACACCCACGGCCTTGAGCGCGACGATGCGTTCGGCGATCTGCTGCGGTGTGCCGATCAGGTTGGTCTTGAAGCCATCGTTGTACTGCACCAGGTCCTCGAAGCTGGACTTGGCCCAGTTGCCCTCGCCTTCCGGGCTTGATTTGCCGGCCTGTTTCGCCGCATCGCCGAAGGCATTGACGGCCTCGGGGTCGGCCTGGTCGATGATCTGGGCAAGGACCGCCCGCGCCTCTTCTTCGGTGTCGCGAGCAATGACGAAGGCGTTTACACCGACCTTGACCTTGTGATTGTTGGCCGCGGCTTTTGCCTGGAGGTCATCGATCTGCGCCTTGACGCCTTCCACGGTATTGCCATTGGTGAAGTACCAGTCCGATACCCGGGCGGCCATGTCCCGTGCCGCCCGCGAGCTGCCGCCCTGGAAAATCTCCGGGTGCTGCTGCAGTGGTTTTGGCTTGAGGGTGTAGTCGTGGAAGCGGTAGAAGTCACCGCGCAAGGTGAAGCTGTCGGTGGTCCAGATGCCCTTCAGCGCGGTGATAAATTCTTCGGAACGGCGATAGCGCTCATCGTGCTCCAACCATGGCTCGCCAATGGCGGTGAACTCGCCCTTGAACCAGCCCGACACGATGTTGACCGCCACCCGGCCGCCTGTCAGGTGATCGATGGTTGCGATCTGCTTGGCCAACACCGACGGCGTCCACGGCCCCGGCAGAACCGCTGCAATGACTTTCAGGCGCGTGGTGGCGGCCAGCAAGGCATGACTGAACGCCACGGACTCATGCTGGTATTCGGCGCCGTAACCGGCGGTAAAGCGCACTTGGGACAGGGCGTAGTCGAAGCCGGCCGCTTCAGCGATCTGGGCCAGCTTGCGGTTGTAGTCGATGCCCCAGTCGGTGCGTTGCTCGATTTTGCTGACCACCAGCCCGCCACTGACGTTGGGCACCCAGTAGGCAAATTTGATCGTGTCCTGGCTCATTGCATGTACTCCACGGCTCGTTTTGAAAGGAAGAAATTGATCAAGCGGCACTGGCGTCGCGTCGAACGCTCGGTACCAGGCTCAGCAACGCCGACTCGACGGCGCGTTCGATACGCTCCAATACCTGTGCGCTGGAGATCCGGTATTGGGTGAAATCGGTTTCGCTGGCATAGACCCCCACCGGCAGGCTCAGGGCCTGGAAGAAGCCGAACAGGGGTCGCAGTTGGTGATCGATGATCAAGGCATGGCGATCCGAGCCCCCCGTCGCGGCCAGCAGTACCGGTACATTCTTGAGGGCTTCGTGATGAACGAAATCGAACAGATGCTTGAACAGACCGGTGTACGAGGCCCGATACACCGGGCTGGCGGCGATCAACAGATCAGCCGACTCAATGGCCAGCAGGTCATCCTGCACGGCAGCCGGCAACGCCTCGCGACGCAAGACCCCGGCGAACTGTGGACCGACCTTGGCCAGTTCGATCAAACGCAGCTCGATCGGCAGTTGCTGCCCGAGCCTGTCCACCAATGCCTGGAGCAGGACCAGCGTGCGTGACGGGTGCTGCACGCTGCCTGACACCGCCACCACTTTGAATTGCTTGCTCATCGCTTACCCCATGCCTGGAGACGCCACCTCAGCGTCTGCACAAGGTGTAGAGCAGCAACCGTGCCAGTTAAATATTCATTTATTAATCAAATACTTAGGATCTTAGCCGGATCATGTCACTGTCGCTTGACGGACAAGCTGTTGATCCACTGTTGCCTGACGAACATTCGCTGCGTCGATGTTTGTGGCAGCAACTGTTGCCGGGCACACACTTGCGCAACAGATTGTTCGCAGCGAGGGCAGCCCTTTCCCTGATGAACGCTGTACAAGCCCCGTATTTACAGGCGTTGGGCCTCGGGCATGGACTGTGCAATAGCCACTGGCACCGGCAGGTTTCTCCCCCTGCCCACCTATTCGTCATAAGAAGGAACATCACCATGACCGCACAGCAACAACACCTGCCGCCGATCCTTTCCACCGGCACCGACTATGAGCCCTTGGCCGAACGTTTTCGGCCGATCTTTACACGCATCCAGGCCGGCGCCCTGGAGCGTGAGCAGACGCGCAGCTTGCCCTTTGAACAGGTGAAATGGCTGAAGGAAGCAGGCTTTGGTGCCATTCGCGTACCGGTCGAATATGGCGGCGCCGGGGCGTCGTTGCCGCAACTGTTGCAACTGCTGATCGAACTGGCTGAAGCCGATTCCAACCTGCCCCAGGCGCTTCGCGGGCACTTTGCATTTGTCGAGGACCGCCTCAACGCCCACGCCAGCAGCCCACAAGACATCTGGTTCAAGCGCTTCGTCGAGGGTGAACTGGTGGGCAATGCCTGGACGGAAGTCGGCGCCGTGAAAATCGGCGACGTCGGCACCCGGGTTTCCCGCCTGGGTGATCAATGGGTCGTCAACGGCACCAAGTACTACAGCACCGGCAGTATCTTCGCCGACTGGATCGACGTGTATGCCCAACGCGACGACAACGGCGCCGACGTGATTGCCGCCGTGCGCGTGCACCAGTCGGGCGTCAAGCAAAGCGATGACTGGGACGGTTTTGGCCAACGCACTACCGGCAGCGGCACGTCGCTGTTCGAGAATGCGTTGGTCGAGGCGCAGAACCTCATCGACTTCTCCACCCGCTTCAAATACCAGACCGCGTTTTATCAACTGGTCTTGCTGGCCGTGCTGACCGGTGCCGGCCGCGCTGCGGTTCATGACATTACCGAGCAAGTGCGCAAACGCACGCGGGTCTTCAGCACCGGCAATGCCAGCGAAGTGAGCCAGGACGTGCAGGTGCAGCAAGTGGTCGGCAGGGCCTCGGCCCAGGTCTATGCCGCCGAAGCCACTGCCCTGCGAGCCGCGAGCGCCTCCCAACGCGCCTACGAAAGCCGCTTCAGTCAGAACACCGAGACCGAACACACCGCCAACATCGCCGCTGAACTGGAATCGGCCCAGGCCCAGGTGGTCATCTCCGACCTGGTGCTACGCGCCACCAACGACCTGTTCAATGCCCTTGGTGCCTCGGCCACCAGCACCAGCAAGGCCCTCGACCGTCACTGGCGCAATGCCCGCACCGCCGCTTCGCACAATCCGTTGATCTACAAGGAGCGCATTATTGGTGATTGGGAAATCAATGGTACGGAACCGCCGTATGTCTGGCAGATTGGCGGGGGGTCCAAGCAGCTTTGAGTAGGTGGGTTGGTGTGTATATCCGTTACCGCAGGAACGGATATACACCCCCTCCCCCCAAAAAAACCCAACAAGCGACTTACCCCAATACAAACAGACAAGACCAAGCACAAAAAGGATCAACTAGCTGACGACCCAAACACACCGCATAATCGATCTACCCCCATCCACCCGAAGGGTCGCTGAAGATGACAGTTATCCATAAGGCCGCTCAGATAGGATACTCAGCAGAAGCCCGCACCTATACCCAAGGGCGCCCAGACTACCCAAGCGAAATACAGGCCTGGCTCAGCAGTGCACTGGAAATCAGCCCAGGATCGACAGTCATTGAATTAGGAGCCGGTACCGGTAAGTTCACTCGCCTGCTGGACTCAATGACGATCAATACCATCGCCATCGAACCGGTCGAGGCGATGCGAATCGAGTTTGCCAAGCATCTGCCGAACACCAGGATTCTGGAGGGAACGGCCGAATCCATTCCCCTCGAGGCAGGGGCGGCGCAGGCGCTCGTATGTGCTCAAGCCTTCCACTGGTTCGCGAATGAAACCGCGCTCCAAGAGATTCACCGAGTACTCAAACCGGGCGGCCGGCTCGGTCTGATCTGGAACGTGCGTGATGAGTCAGTGGACTGGGTGGCCGACATCACCAAAATCATCACCCCCTTCGAAGGCGATACCCCACGCTTTCATACCGGAAACTGGCGACGCCCCTTCAACGGACGTTACTTCTCGGAGCCCGAACTGACCTGTTTTAGTTACAGCCACGCAGGCAGCCCCGAGACGGTCATCCTGGATCGCTTTCTGTCCGTGAGCTTCATCGCAGCGCTGCCTGAGGCAGAGAAAAAACAGGTAGCGGATCAACTACGGGCCTTGATTCAGACCCATCCGGCGCTGCGCGGGCGCAAGCACATTGAGTTCCCTTATCAGACCCACGCTTATTCATGTCGCCGCCTGGATTGAATCACGACGCCATCAACCCGGCAGGAACTCGTACCTGACGCCCCCAAAACACTGGCATCATGCCTTTTTCCTTGCACTCATGGAGTGACTGTGACGAATCTTTGTGCCGCCCCTGAGTTTGCTCCCGCCGCCACTTTACCGCCCTACCGCCTCTTTCCCCGGCTCGGGATGTTTGTACTTGCGACCCTGGTAGTCTTCCTGGCAGCAGTGCCCGAAGTCCTGTTCATACCCGCAGACATGCAGGCCTACCTGACGTTCACGACCACCTCGGGTATCACCGCGCTCGTTCTCCTCGCTCTCTTCGCCCTGCAGTACCGCGCCGATGCGCGCACTCAATGGCGTGGTCATTACATAGGCACCCCCCTGCGGTGGGGTGCGCTTGGCATCGTTGGCGCCTACCTGTTTTTCGGGGTTGCCACCCTCGTGCTGGGGTTGCCACGAGAAGTGTTCATGGCCGAGCTTCTGGACGGGCTCAACAGCTGGCAGGCCACGATCAAGATCGCCTCGCTGATCGTGCTGCCCCCCATCGCCGAAGAGTTGTTTTTCCGCCATTACATGCTCCGACTGTTCCCCTACGAGAACAGCCGTGCCTGGACATGGATCACGGTCATCGTTACGTCGGCCATCTTCGCCGCCATGCACATCCAATACGGGAACTGGATCACCGTCGTGCTGATCTTCGCCTGTGGGGGCATATTCGCTATCGCAAGAGTGGTCAGCGGTGGCCTGCTGGTTCCGGTGCTCCTGCATTCGCTGGCCGAAATGGTTGCACTGACCACTGATAAGTCTTTCTCGCTGATGGGGCTTTACGGTTAAGCCAGCGGTGCCAGGCCAGAGCCCTTTATGGCGCCTGAACCTCGACTTGCGGCAGAGGAAGCTCGCCCAGCGGTGAGTAATGCATGGTCAGGACCGCCCACCTCAGCCCCTCCACGCCTGGCACGGTGTCGGAGGCCTTGGATGAATGCTCGACGTAGCCGGCATATTCCTCGACGTACTGGAGATGCTTTTCCCAGCGCGCCTGATCAAAGTTCACGCCAAAGATAATGACGCTGCCCGTGGCCACCTTTTCCGCCTGGGCTTTCAAGCGGGTCATGTACCAATAGTCTCTGGCCGCACTGTCGAACATCTTGCCCTGATTGGCATTGGCGAAGGGGGTCTTGAGTTCAATGAAGTGAAAGCGCTTTTCATCCTGGTCGCGGATCCACAGGTCGCATTGCTTGGAGACGATATCCATCTGCGACCAACGCTGATCAAGCGCCACCTTGTACTCGACACCCACATCGGCCAGCTCGCGGTCGGGGCCACGAAGCCCACGGGCGTGGATCAACCAGAAATAGAACTCGAATTTCAGCCAGCCCTCGAAACCGTTGGCCAGGGCACTGATGGATGACGGCAGGTATTTGCGGTCCTCCTTCCACGATTGCATGAAGTCGCGAAACGCGGATGCGACGTCAGGGATTCCGGGCATGGGTCACTTCCTTGTATCGGCCTGAAGATTTTTGGCATAGTGCCATCACCCTCCTGCTGGCTACAATGCCACGCTATGATTTCGCAAACGTCAGTACCTCAAACAAGGGCAACCATGAACTCTCACGCAGCGTGCCTCGGACTGTCTGCCTTGACGCTCGCCTTCCTGAGTGGGCCCGTCCAGGCCTCGACGTGGCAGATCTGCCACCTGGAGCTGCGTATCGTCGAGGTCTTGAAACAACCCTACCCACAGCTTCAGGCGCAGATCGTGAAAGCCAGGCCGAAATCCGCCTCGGTGGAGTGCCCCGCGCAAGGCTCATCGCTCACCTTCACCCCGGAAACCCCAGACTACCAAGCCACGCTGCCCCGCCGACAATGGCCCGGCAAAGGGCAGTCGGTACGGGTGGACTACCGCTACCTCGATGGCGTTTGTAAAGGCGACGGCAACTCCTATGCGTGTCGTATCAAGCACTACCCGGTGGTGGGTCGATAATCAGTCACCTGGGGACCGTGGCATTTAGCTGATGACCTCAATGCAACTCAAGCCAACAGCTCAGTGATCCAACGGGCCTGCCGGGTTATGTCTTGCAGCTTCTCTTCCGGCACGGCTTGCCGCGCCTTGGCGAAGCTGGTGAGGGTCTTTTGCTTCTGGCGCAGCAGGCGCTGCCACTTGGCCAGGAAGATCGGGGTGCGGGCCTGCAGCTGCAGCGGGCCGAAGTACAGCTCCTCGGCGGTGTACGTCACCGGCCCGGCGCGCTCGGCGACGATGATCTCGTAGTAGAAACGGTTTTCCCGCAGCACTTCCTCGCAGAGGATGCGGTAGTCGTTCTCCATCAGCCATTGACGTAGCGGTTGCTCGCCGCCGTTGGGTTGCAGGATCAAGCGCTCCTGGCCGCTCAACCGCGCTTTGCCGCTGTCCAGGATGTCGCGGATCGTCTCGCCGCCCATGCCACAGAGGCTGATCGCCGTGATCCCGTCTTCCGGCTCGATCGCCGCCAGGCCATTGGCCAGGCGCACGCTGATCTGCTGTTCCAGGCCATTCTCCCCAACGGTGCGTTCGGCGGCGCGAAACGGCGTCAGCGCCACCTCGCCAGCCACCGCCATCGCGATGGCGCCACGGCGCAGCAAGGCCACCGGCAGGTAAGCGTGATCCGAGCCGATGTCGGCCAGGCGCGCACCTGCCGGCATATGCGCCGCCACGCGCTCCAGGCGCATGGACAAGGTCTGTTCGTTCAACTGCAGTTCCCTGGATTAATCGTAGAACGGCTCAACCGCCGTCCGACTGCCGACAAAAAAGCTGTCCGCGACCAACCGCAGCGGCTGCAGGTCCATGTCGCTGGTTTTGTCGGCAATCAGTTGTTGAAAATGTCGATACACCGCCGCGTACTCGCCTTCCTCGGAAACAGCCTGGCCCACGCCGTCGATGCTCAACAGCGCACCGCCATTGTCCAGGCGCAGGACGCCTTCGGCGCAGCGAATCTCGATGCTCCAGAGCTCGTCATGCCCATGGTCAAAATCGAACTCCGCACGAACATCGAGGTGGCGCGCGTCGGCCATCTTGATGCTGGCGGCAATCGGCGACTGGCAGTTGTCCGGCACGCGCAACTCGGCGGACTCCACGAACAGCGGCAACGCCAGCAGATGGGTCACAATCGACAAGGCATTGATACCCGGATCGAAGACGCCCAGGCCACCGGGTTGCCAGATCCACGCCTGGCCGGGGTGCCACTTGCGCACGTCTTCCTTCCAGTCGATCTGCACGCTCTGCAAGGTGCGACTCGCCAGCCAGTCACGGGCGGCTGCGATGCCCGGCGCGTAACGCGAATGCCAGGCGAACAGGCCGCTGACGCCTTGCTCGCGGACCTGCTCCACCAACGCCATGGCTTCTCCCAGCGTGGCGCACGGCGGTTTTTCCACCAGCACGTGTTTGCCAGCCGCCAGCGCCTGTTGCACCAGGGCAAATCGACCTTGTGGCGGTGTGCAAAACGCAATGGCATCGACCTGCGGACCGTTTTCGAGCAGTTCGCCCAGGGACCGGAAGTTATCCACCCCGGCGCAAGGCTGCCCTTGCGTGGCGACAGCCACCAGTTGAAACGCGGGATTGGCGTGGATGGCTGGAACGTGTTGATCCTGGGCAATCTTGCCGTAGCCCACCAGCCCGAGACGAATCGGTTGCATCGATGACTCCTGATTTTTGTACTTGTGATCGGCCAGCAAACTAGACGCAAATCGCCCGGCGGACAATGGGGGCCGTGCAGTATCTATACGATGGTCCTGCGCAATTGGGTAACAGCAGTGCCGCAAAGACCTCAGCTGTGCCGTAGCTCACTGGCTGCAGTCACGACGTTGGTCACCCGGCCGAAGAAGGGTTCGAGTCGCTCACGCGGCGCATCGTGCTCCACCACCAGGGTGGCGACCTCTTCGCAGGCGGCCACCTGATAGTGGGCAACGCTGGAGAGTTTCTCATTGGTCACCGCCGCGATCACCTGCCCGCTTGCCGCGACCACCGCGCGCTTGAACTCCGCGTCATCCAGGCCGAACGCCGTGACGCCATTGTCCGGATCGATGGCGCAGGCACCGAGGAAGCACACGTCAAAACTGAACTGACGCAATTGCTGGACAGCCGTCAGCCCGATCACACCACCCGCGTTAGGACTCAAGCGGCCACCCAGCAGGATGACCTCAGCGCGGGGCAGCTTCATCAACTGAACCGCAATCAGCGGCGAATTGGTGGTGAGGGTCAGCTGCAGTTGCGGATCGATGGCGCAGGCCACGGCCAGATTGGTCGACCCGGCGTCGATGAAGACGTGCTGGCCCGCGCGCAGCAGTGCAGCGGCCGCTTGGCCGAGACTGCCCTTGCGCGCCGGGTCTTTGCGCACGCGTACCTCCATCGGCCCTTCGGGAGCGGGCAAGAGTATCGCGCCGCCATAAACGCGCTTGCACACTCCCGCCGCTGCCAACGCGCCCAGGTCACGCCGTATCGAATGCTCGGACACATTGAATTCGCTGGCCAAGTCGGCCGCGATCACCCGGCCATACCGGGCAAGACGCTGGCTGATCAATTGCTGGCGTTCGCCGGGGAACGCTTCGTGAGGAGAAGTCATGACAGTACAACCTGCATAAACGAGCACTAATGATCACAAACGAGCAAATAGTGCCGCTTATGCAGCGAGGCGTCAAACCCGCTCGTCAAGCGGGCTGTCAAACGTTAAAGATCAAGCGGCCCCAGGGACATTCGTGCCCATACCCAAGGGCAGGAAAGGTTGAATCTCATCGATTTCCTCGGCACTGAGGCGCAGCTGTGCGCCGGCAATCAGCCCATCGACCTGCGCGGAACGGCGGGCACCGACGATGGCGCCGGTCACCACCGGCTTGCGCAGTACCCAGGCGATGGCGACTGCCGCCGCGCTCACCCCGTGCCGTTCACCGATACCGGCCAAAACCTCGACCAGCGCCAGGTTCGCACTCAAGCGCGGCTCCTGGAAGTCCGCGCTGCGGGCCTTGCGCCAATCGTCATCGGGCAATTGGGCGATGCGCTCGCGCGTCATGCTCCCCGAAAGCAGGCCCGATTGAAGGGTGGAATAGGCCAGGACACCCATCCCCGCCTTCTCGCAGAATGGCAGGACGTCTTCCTCGATATCTCGCATCAGGGCGGAATAAGGTGGCTGGAGTGAGACGATCTCGGTTACCGCCTGGGCCCGCTTGAGTTGCGCGACATCGAAATTGGAGACACCGATAGCGCGAACTTTTCCCTGTTCGCGGGCGGTGGCCAACGCCGAAAGCGCACTTTCGATTCCTTCACTGCTGCCGTCGGCAGGAAAGGCCGGCCAGTGGATCTGATAAAGATCGATGGTTTCGACTTGCAGCCGGCGCAAGCTTGCCTCGACCTCGGCAAGCAGCGATTGAGGCGCCAGCGAGTGCGAGATCGCCTTCGTGACCGGGTCCCAGACCAGACTGCCCTTGGTGAACACCAACGGACGCCGTGAAGCCGGCACCCGACGCAACAGTTGCCCAACCAGTTGTTCGGCGTGGCCCAAGCCATAAACCGCCGCGGTATCGATCCAGTTCACACCACGCTCGACGGCATATTCAAGGGCGCCCAGGCTGTCCTCGTCGTCCTGCGCGCCCCAACTGTATTCCCAGCCGGTGCCAGCAATGGCCCAGGTTCCCAGGCCAATGGGCGAAATCAGAAAATCCGATGATCCAAGACGATTCTTTTGCATAGCGAGTTCTCCACAGATGATGTGGGCCAGTATCCGCGAGCGATCTCATGACGATAAGATGGGTAATCGTATTTGAACTACTGAACAATATTCATGAGTCAGCGCCCCGATCTTTCCGAACTGGATGCCTTTGCGGCCGTCGCTCGCCATCGCAGCTTTCGCAAGGCCGCCGACGAGCGTGGCGTTTCGGCGTCTGCCTTGAGTCACGCGATGCGTGCACTGGAAGCACGCCTGGGTGTCAGGCTGCTCAATCGAACCACGCGCAGCGTTACCCCGACCGAGGCCGGCCACCAGCTATTGGCAACGCTGGCCCCGACCCTGCAGCAGGTTGCCGATGCACTGGCGCAACTGACCTCGATGCAGGAAGTGCCTGCCGGCAAGCTTCGTCTCAACGTGGCGCGTCCGGCGGCGCGTGCGGTATTTGCGAAAGTGCTCGCGCCATTCGTGGCCAGGTATCCACGTATTCAACTGGACCTGGTCACCGATGATGGCTTGACCGATATCGTGAACGGCGGGTTTGACGCGGGTGTGCGCTTTGGCGAAAGCCTGGCCGGCGACATGATCGCCGTCCCTGTCGGCCCCCCTCAATCGTTCGTGACCGTGGCCTCGCCCACCTATCTGGCCGCGAAGGGAATCGCCCAGGCTCCACGCGACTTGCTCGACCATGCCTGCATCGCCCGACGTTTTCCCAGCGGCAAACTCTATGCCTGGGAGTATCAGGCACAAGGGCAACCGATCCGCCTGTCCGTCACCGGACCGCTCATTCTTGAAGACGATGCGCTGATGATCCAGGCAGCAAAAGATGGCGCCGGAATTGCCTACGTCTACGAGGAGCTGGTGCGCGATGACATCCGCAATGGGCAGCTCACGGAACTGCTCGCGCAATGGAAAGCGCCGCCAAGCCGGTTTTTTCTCTACTACCCCAGCCGGCGTCACGTACCACCGGCCCTGAAAGCGTTCATCGAGTTCATCCGGGCAGATGATTGACCAACCTGAAACCGGCAGACAAAAAAAGCCCCGCGACCGAATACGGTGCGGGGCAAGGAAATTGGTTGGTTGCGGCCAACCAAAGGAGCACAGTGAAAAACGTTTACGGGCCGGTCAGATGCATTCCTGCGCGGCGCGTTCAAAACTCGAAGGCAGGAGGTTGGAAGCCAGCAAATGTCGCTCGTAGATGAATACCTTGCCGCCGCTGCCAGCCTTGTAGGCTTCCAGCACGTTGTCTGCCGAGACTTTGCTCGGCACCACGATGCGGTAGCTGCGCTGGGTCTGCGAGACCATCGGGTTCAAGGCATTGCCCTGCAATTTCGGTATGACGCATTCAGCGTACTGGGCCGGTGTCTTGCTGGTCTGCAAGGTCAGGGTCGGATCGTTCGGCGCCGAGGCACAACCGGCCAGCAACAACGGGGAAAACGCCAGGGGAAGCAAAAATAAAGGGCGCATGAGTGGGGGTCCTGAAAATAAAATAATCGGTTGCGTGTTCGATGGCGCTGATTTTCCAATGATTGTCGGCAAAGCAGAACTTGCATTTCGTAATGGTCACTATTACTCCTAGCAATAGTTGCAAGCCGAGAAAGATTGATGAGGTATAGCCATGAGAACGTTTGATCTGATTCGCGACGCGGTATTGCCCGACTTCCGTGAGCGGGTGGCTGATTACCTGATCCAGTACGAAAGCGTGCTGTTGAGCAGCACCGAACCCGACCCGGAGCTCAGGCGCGCCACGGCCAATCAACTGCGCGGTTATTTGCGCGGGTTGAACACCACTCGGGTACTGGGCATGGCGGATTGGGAAGAGCTGGATCGGCGGGTGGTGAATACGTGGCTTTAGCGCCCGGCCAAGGACAGGCCGGACTTCCAGGAATGTGTTCGACTCATTGTGGCGAGGGAGCTTGCTCCCGCTGGACTGCGCTGCAGGAGATGCCGAAGGCTCAGGCCGCGTTCGGACGATCTCTTGATCTTTCACTTGTGGCTCAAATGTCTGGGAAAGATCGCACCCTCGCTTCGCTGGACAGCTCCTACAGGCCCAACGCTCGCTTGCGCCCTGTTCAGCAACCGTTGCACCCACGCGGCATCCTGGTCATTGATCACCCCATAGCGGTTCGGCGGTAGAAAATTCCAGTGATGGGCGGCCTCGACAAGGCGCTTGAGCTCATCGGCAGACAGCCAGTACGGCGTATCCACCAATGGCATCGGCGGCCCATCGAAACGCCGGCCCAGTTGCAGGTTTGTGCCGGGGGCGAAAGCGATCGCCAGTTGCTGGCGAGGTTGCAACAGCTTGTCCGGTGCAGGCATTTGCCCTTCCCGTCCGTAGCTGAAGTCGCCCGAAAATTGCTCTTTGAGCACCAGCCAGTGCCCCGCCGCGGTCTTGGCCAGAATCCATTGCGATACACCGCTGTCTTGCACGCACTTCAACTTGCCGTCGGTCCATTGCATGAGGGTGTTGCAGTCCGGATCATAGTCGTTGGACCACAGGTTGACGCCGCAGACCAGGGTATGGTGTTCGAGCTCGACCAGCCCTTGATCGGGCATCGATTGCCAATATCGCTTGGTCGGGTCGCGCTTATCGCGCAAGTAGTTATGCAGGACCCAGGCAGCCATGAACAGCAAGGTGGCGAGTACAAGCCAGTCAAGGGAGGCCTCGACGATCCGGTCAAGGTTGACGCCTGGGGCGGATAACCCTTGATAGACCAGCAGCCCCAGCGAAAACGCGATGCCTGGCAACACCGGACCCAGGCCCAACGGCGGCACCAGCACCATGATCCAGCTGAAGCGATGCATGGTTGCGTGCTCCCGCGCCCAGGCCAGCTCCTGCTCCAGCATCGGCACCCGCTCCCGTGGGCCGATGTCAGGATCGGGGGTCTGGAAGCGTATATACAGGCTGTAGGTGTCATCACTCATGGATCGGATCATGCCCTTGAAGTCATCATGGTCGAGCAACCCTCCGGGTCGCCCCTTGACGCTGGAACAGGCGTATTATCCGGATAACCAGGCGCCATGTAGACACCCATTCATGCCGATCTCCCAAACTCGTCCCTCACCCGCGCCCTTGCTCAAGCCAGGCGAGACAGTGGTCCTGTTCGACGGCGTTTGCAAACTGTGCAATGGCTGGGCGAAGTTCCTGATCCGCCATGACCACGCCCGCCGCGTGCGGTTGGCCTCCGTACAGTCGCCCGAAGGACAAGCCTTGCTTGCCTGGGCGGGCCTGCCCTTGCAGCAGTTCGACACCATGGCCGTGGTTCGCGATCAGCATTACTGGGTGCGTTCGGATGCAATTTTTGAAGTCGTAGCCCTGCTGCCCTGGCCCTGGCGCCCGGTGAAACTGCTGCGCTACGTCCCCCGCAAGCTTCGGGATTGGGCTTATGATCGCATTGCCCTGAATCGTTATCGGCTGTTTGGCAAATACGACGTGTGCCTTTTACCGAGCCCGGATCATGAGCGGCGTTTCTTGACGGCTCCAACGCCTGGGAGCCATCCGGTGGAACGGATCGGTACTTAGCCCTTCAGTAGCTCGATCCACTGAGGTGGCGTCATCTTCGTCACCATGATCAGCACAATGACAAACATCCCCAAAAAGCCAAAAACCCCCATCCAGAACCACTTTTGATACACGGATGAGTATCGATCACCGAGCACCCACCCGTCCCCAAGCGCGCTCGAAGCCATCACGTATAAACGCTTCTGGAGCACCAGCACAGGAAGCCACAGCGCCCCCACGCAAAAGAAAATGATCAACGACGTCATTATCCATTCCGTGGTCAGGGGAAGTCCGGCCAGTCTCATTAACAGATAGCCCGTCCCAATCTGAATAAAGCCCGCCGGCGTGGTAATCCAAGTGTCGAACTGGACGACCGTCCTGGCCACGTGGGCAATGATCTGAGGGTTGGCGGTGCGGCTGGCCGCGATCAGGTAGAGGTAGGACCCCATGCCGAAGCCGAACAGGAAAATGGCAGCAATGATGTGGAGGTACTTCAGGCAAAGATAGAGCATCTGTCAGCCCTGCTCGTCAGAGAAGTGAACGGACAGGCTCAAGTTTTCGGGGTCGTTGATGGCAGCCATGTATTCGTCAACGGTGATTTCACCCACGCAGGCCCGAGCACCGGATTCGGGCAGATACCCTTGGGCGACTTTTGCCGCCAAGGCAACGGCTGCACAGCTGGGAATCTCCGGGCCCTTGTCGTTCATGGCGGTGAGCTGCACGTTCATCGACAACGGTTCGCCATTGGCCCCCATGCCATGGACGTCGATGTACATTGCGCTTTTGCCATCGCCAAATCGTTCGAACCAGAGCCCCCACCGATGAAGCCTGGCGGCCCAAGTAACATGGTCACGCACCACCCCCATCCTCATTGCCTGGGCCAGCAGATAATTGGCAATGCCGCCGAGCTTCAAGCCTGAGCCGGCCTTGAAGGTCAGGGTCTGGGCACCGTAGCGGCTGGCGAAGATATCCATGTCCGGCACGTCGACATTGGCCAATACCCGGGTTCCCATATGGCGCATTCTGCGAAGTGTCAGATCCTGCCATCCCAGGACCTCATGCACTCGGCCATTCCTGAGTTGCTTGATCGGCTTGCCTGCATAGGCCAGAACGCCTTCGACGGTGGACAACCCCGGCATCTTGGCCGAAGAGGAAATACCATGTTCGATCGTGTCGATACGTTTAAAGCGATGCCGCTGCTGATCAATGAGTGCGGCCGAGAGCGTCGGCACTGAGCTGCAACCACTGAGGATCGCCACGCCTGCTTGTTTTGCCCGGGCGTCGAGTGCGCCAATGCCGGTGACGAAGTCTCTGGAATCGGACAGGTCACAGTAGTTCACACCCGCGTCGATGCAACTCTCGGCCACGGCATAGGATTGCCCTTGGAATGGGCCACCGGTATGGATGACCCATTGGATGTTCATCAATCCAAGGATGGATTTGAAGCCCGCTGCCATGGCGTCGCCGCACCAACTTTCACACACCGTGCCCGATTGAGCGTTCAACTCCTCGACTTTGAGCTGCAGTTTTTGGGCGTCACGCCCCGAAATCACTAGCTGTACACCTGGCATCACCACCAGGTGCCTGGAAACGATACTGCCGAAGTTTCCATACCCGCCGACCACCATCACCCTGAGCGTCATTCCATCCTTCCCTAAATATTCGATAAAGCCAGCAACCTTGCCACAAGGAAGACTCGGTGGTGTACCCCCTCGCCACAAGAGCGGTTCGGCAGGAGGTCAGTGAGTGGCCGCATTAGTTCCCTGTTGATACTCCCGAGGGGTGCAGCCGAACTCGCGGCGAAACACGGTGTGCAGGTATTGCGCCGATTTGAAGCCGCAATTCTGGGCGATGTCGGCAATCGGCGAGTTGGTGTTTTCCAATCCGTTGGCGGCGGCGGCCAGTTTGAAGCGCAGGATTTCGTCGTGGACGCTACAACCGCGCTCCTTGCGAAAGTGCGATTCCAGCGATGAGCGCGACACTCCCACATAGGCCGCCACCTGGGCCGTCTTGATGCCCTGGCAGGCGTATTGGCGGATGAAGAGCAGTGCCTGCATGACATAAGGGTTGCCCAACGGTTGATGCAGGCTCGAAACCTGCACATTGATCGCATCCGGCGGTATCAGAATCTGTGTGCCGGTGGACGGCATGCCGTGCAGCATTTGATGGAGCAGGCGTGCGGCGGTGCGGCCCATGGTTTCGGTGCCCTGGATCACCGAGCTCAGCGGCACCCGCGTCAGGCTGCGGGTCAGGGGGTCGTTGTCGATGCCGATCAACGCCACCTGCTCGGGCACGGCGATCCCGGCGGTCAGGCAAGCTTGCAGCAACTGCCGGGCGCGGGCGTCGCTGACGGCGATGATGCCGATGGGTTTGGGCAGGCTTTGCAGCCAGGCGATCTGTTGTTCGACGGCGCTGTCCCACAGCGGTGCGCTGGTGCCCATGCCGCGATAGACCTCGGCGTGCAGGCCATCGCGCTGCACCAGCCGGCGAAAGGCTTTTTCCCGTTCCTGGGCCCAGCGATTGGCTTGTGCTTCAGGCAGGCTGAAACAGGCAAAACGGGTTAGCCCGGCCTCGATCAGGTGCTCGTAGGCCAACGTCATCAACGCATCATTGTCGGTGGCGACATAGGGAATGCCCTTGGGGTAGGCGCGTTCATCCTGATAAGAGCCGCCCACCGCCACCACCGGCAGCTTGATCCCGGCCAGCGCCTCGCCGATCAGCGGGTCGTCGAAGTCGGCGATGATCCCGTCGCCCTGCCAGCGCTCGATCCCTTTCAAGCGACAGAGAAAATCTTCCTCGAGGAACAAGTCCCAGGACGCGCGCGTGCTGCTCAGGTAGTTGCCGATGCCGCTGATGATGCCGCGGTCGTAGATCTTGCTGCCGTTGAACAACAGTGCAATGCGGTGAACGGGCGGGACGGTTTTCATTGGTTTAACCCTGGGCCGATGCACACAGACTAGGCGTGCAAGCGACGAACCTCAATACTCAAAATCGAACGCCCTGTTGGTGATTTTCATAATCAGCAGCCACGGGGCCGGCGTTAGTATCGAGACACCGCCAAGAATAAAAAGGAACTCGCCCATGTCGTACTTCCCTGCTGTCGACAAGATTCGCTACGAGGGTCCCGCCAGCGACTCGCCGCTTGCCTTCCGTCACTATGACGCCAACAAACTGGTGCTCGGCAAGCCCATGCGCGAGCACCTGCGCATGGCGGTCTGCTACTGGCATACCTTCGTCTGGCCGGGATCGGACGTGTTCGGCGCCGGCACGTTCAAGCGCCCGTGGCAGCACGCCGGGGACCCCATGGAACTGGCCATCGGCAAAGCCGAAGCGGCCTTCGAGTTCTTCTCCAAGCTGGGCATCGACTACTACTGCTTCCACGACACCGATGTCGCCCCCGAAGGCAGTTCGCTCAAAGAGTACCGCGAACACTTCGCCCTGATGGTCGATCATCTGGAGCGCCATCAGGAAGAGACCGGGATCAAACTGTTGTGGGGCACCGCCAACTGCTTCAGCAACCCGCGTTTTGCCGCCGGCGCCGCCAGTAACCCGGACCCGCAAGTATTCGCCTGCGCCGCCGCGCAAGTGTTCAGCGCCATGAACGCCACCCAGCGCCTCAAAGGCTCCAACTACGTGTTGTGGGGCGGCCGTGAAGGTTACGAAACCCTGCTCAACACCGACTTGAAGCGCGAGCGCGAACAGTTGGGCCGCTTCATGCGCATGGTGGTCGAGCACAAGCACAAGATCGGCTTCAAGGGCGACCTGCTGATCGAGCCCAAGCCCCAGGAACCGACCAAGCACCAGTACGATTACGACAGCGCCACGGTGTTCGGCTTCCTGCAACAGTTCGGCCTGGAAAACGAGATCAAGGTCAACATCGAAGCCAACCACGCGACCCTGGCCGGGCACAGCTTCCATCACGAGATCGCCACGGCCGTCTCCCTGGGCATCTTCGGCAGCATCGACGCCAACCGTGGCGACCCGCAGAACGGCTGGGACACCGACCAGTTCCCCAACAGCGTCGAGGAAATGACCCTGGCCACCTATGAAATCCTCAAGGCCGGGGGCTTTCGCAATGGTGGGTTCAACTTCGATTCCAAGGTCCGGCGCCAGAGCCTGGACGAGATCGATCTGTTCCACGGCCATGTCGCCGCCATGGACGTCCTCGCCCTCGCCCTGGAACGCGCGGCGGCCATGGTGCAGAACGATCAGTTGCAACAGTTCAAGGACCAGCGCTACGCCGGCTGGCAGCAACCATTTGGCAAAGCGGTACTGGCCGGTGACTTCAGCCTTGAATCACTGGCCGAGCATGCCTTCACCAACGAGCTGAATCCCCAAGCCGTCAGCGGTCGACAAGAGATGCTCGAAAACGTGGTCAATCGGTTCATCTACCCCTGACAACGGGCAATGGTCGGGGCACAGGGGCTGTTACATTCGCGCGACAAATCTGTGCCCACGGCGCGCTGCAACGCTCTACAGTTCTACCCGGTATCACGCTCATCGTCAGGCAGTGTCTTTCAAACAACAATAAAAGGACGCACCACATGAATACATTCAAACGTACCCTGCTCGCCGGCGCCCTCGCCCTGCTCTCGCTTCCGGTCATGGCCGATGCGGCCCATCCGAAAATCGGTTTTTCCATCGATGACCTGCGCCTGGAACGCTGGTCACGGGACCGTGACTACTTTGTCGCGGCGGCGGAAAAACTCGACGCCAAGGTCTTCGTCCAGTCGGCCGATGCCAACGAGCAGAAGCAGATCTCGCAGATCGAAAACCTGATCTCCCGCGGCGTCGATGTGATCGTCATCGTGCCATTCAACGCCACCGTGCTGACCAACGCCGTCGCCGAAGCCAAGAAGGCCGGGATCAAGGTCGTGTCCTACGACCGACTGATCCTAAACGCCGATATCGACGCCTACATTTCCTTCGATAACGAAAAGGTCGGCGAGATGCAGGCCAGCGGCGTGCTGAAGGCAGCGCCCAAGGGCAATTACTTCCTGCTCGGTGGCGCCCCTACGGACAACAACGCCAAGGTCCTGCGCGAAGGCCAGATGAAGGTGCTGCAACCGGCCATCGACAAGGGCGACATCAAGATCGTCGGCCAGCAGTGGGTGAAGGAATGGAACCCCACCGAAGCCCTGAGCATCGTGGAAAACGCCCTGACCCGGAACAACAACAAGATCGATGGCATCGTCGCCTCCAACGACGCCACCGCCGGCGGCGCCATCCAAGCCCTGGCCGCCCAGAAAATGGCCGGCAAGGTGCCGATCTCGGGCCAGGACGCTGACCTGGCAGCGGTCAAGCGGGTGATCGATGGCACCCAGACCATGACCGTCTACAAGCCGCTGAAACTGATCGCCTCCGAAGCCGCCAAGCTCTCGGTGCAACTGGCGCGCAACGAGAAGCCGACCTTCAGCTCGCAATACGACAATGGCAGCAAGAAAGTCGACACCATCCTGCTTACCCCCACGCCGTTGACCAAGGACAATATCGACCTGCTGGAAAAGGACGGGTTCTACACCAAGGCACAGATCGCCGGGCAGTGATCTGACCAGGCAATCAAGCCCCCCTGAGGGAGCGAGCTTGCTCGCGATGACGGCAGCACATCCAACATTGATGCAAGCTGAACCGCCGCTATCGCGAGCAAGCTCGCTCCCACAGGTCACATGGCTTGGCTGCCTGCCCCACTGCTGAAGTGTGAGCCCTTTTTCATGAGTCCTTGCCATGTCCGACTACCTGCTGCAAATGAACGGCATCGTCAAAACCTTTGGCGGTGTCAAAGCCCTGAACGGCATCGACATCAAGGTCAAGCCGGGTGAGTGTGTAGGCCTGTGCGGTGAGAACGGCGCCGGCAAATCCACGTTGATGAAGGTGCTGTCGGCGGTCTACCCCTACGGCACTTGGGAGGGTGAAATTGTTTGGGACGGCCAGCCGCTCAAGGCGCAGTCCATCAGCGAAACCGAAGCCGCCGGGATCGTCATCATTCACCAGGAGCTGACCCTGGTCCCCGACCTGTCGGTGGCTGAAAACATCTTCATGGGCCACGAACTCACGCTGCCCGGCGGGCGCATGAACTACCCGGCGATGATCCACCGCGCCGAAGCCCTGATGCGTGAACTCAAAGTGCCGGACATGAACGTCTCGCTGCCGGTTTCGCAGTACGGCGGTGGCTACCAGCAATTGGTGGAAATCGCCAAGGCGCTGAACAAGCAGGCGCGGCTGTTGATCCTCGATGAGCCCTCCTCGGCCCTGACTCGTTCGGAAATCGAGGTGCTGCTGGACATCATCCGCGACCTCAAGGCCAAAGGCGTCGCCTGCGTCTACATCTCCCACAAGCTCGATGAAGTGGCCGCCGTCTGCGACACCATCTCGGTGATCCGCGATGGCAAACACATCGCCACCACCGCCATGGCGGACATGAGCATCCCGAAGATCATCACCCAGATGGTCGGACGGGAAATGAGCAACCTCTACCCCACTGAACCCCATGACGTCGGCGAAGTGATTTTCGAGGCGCGCCACTTCACCTGCTACGACGTCGACAACCCCAGGCGCAAACGGGTCGACGACATTTCATTCGTTCTCAAGCGCGGGGAAATCCTCGGCATCGCCGGGCTGGTCGGCGCCGGCCGCACGGAACTGGTGTCAGCGCTGTTCGGCGCCTACCCCGGCCGCTACGAAGGTGAAGTCTGGCTGGGCGGCCAACAAATCGACACGCGCACGCCGCTCAAGTCGATCCGTGCCGGCCTGTGCATGGTCCCCGAAGACCGCAAGCGCCAAGGCATCATTCCGGACCTGGGCGTGGGCCAGAACATCACCCTGGCGGTGCTGGACAATTATTCGAAACTGACGCGCATCGACGCCGAAGCCGAACTGGGCAGCATCGACAAGGAGATCGCGCGCATGCACCTCAAGACCGCGAGCCCGTTCTTGCCGATCACCAGTCTCTCCGGCGGCAACCAGCAAAAAGCCGTGCTGGCGAAAATGCTCCTGACCAAACCCCGCGTGCTGATTCTCGATGAACCGACCCGGGGTGTGGACGTCGGCGCCAAGTACGAGATCTACAAGCTGATGGGCGCGCTGGCGGCCGAAGGCGTGTCGATCATCATGGTGTCCTCGGAACTGGCCGAAGTATTGGGGGTTTCCGACCGCGTCCTGGTGATCGGCGAAGGTCAGTTGCGCGGCGACTTCATCAACCACGAACTGACCCAGGAACAGGTGCTCGCCGCCGCGCTCAGCCATCCCGATGGCCATAACAATAATGATCGGAAGTCCGCGTAGATGAATCAGGTCAAACAGCTGTTTTCCCGCTACAAAATGCTCGCGCTGGTGATCGCCGTGGCGCTGATCTGGCTGTTCTTCAGTTGGCAGACCGAGGGTGGGTTCGTGACCCCGCGCAACCTCTCCAACCTGCTGCGGCAGATGTCCATCACCGGGATCCTTGCCTGCGGCATGGTGCTGGTGATCATCAGCGGCGAGATCGATTTGTCGGTGGGTTCATTGCTTGGGCTGCTCGGTGGCCTGGCGGCGATTCTCGACGTGGTCTATCACATTCCGCTGCTGGCGAACCTGAGCCTGGTAGCCCTGTGCGGCTTGGTGATTGGCTTGGGCAACGGCTACATGACCGCCTACCTGCGTATCCCGTCGTTCATCGTTGGCCTGGGTGGCATGCTCGCGTTTCGCGGCGTCCTGCTGGGGGTGACCGGCGGCACCACCATTGCCCCGGTGTCACCGGAACTGGTCTACGTTGGCCAGGGTTATTTGCCGCACACGGTCGGGACCGGGCTCGGCATCCTGCTGTTCGCCCTGACTCTGTTCCTGACCTGGAAACAGCGACGCAACCGCGCGCTCCATGGCCTCGCGGCCCACTCCCTGGTACGTGACGTGTTGCGCGTGGTGGTGATCGGCGCGGTGCTGGCCGGGTTCGTCTATACCCTCAACAGCTACGATGGCATCCCGGTGCCGGTGCTGCTCCTGCTGATCCTGCTGGGGGTGTTCAGCTACGTCACCAGCCAGACCGTGTTCGGCCGCCGCGTCTATTCGGTAGGCAGCAACATGGAAGCCACGCGCCTGTCCGGCATCAACGTACAGGCGGTGAAGCTGTGGATCTTCGGCATCATGGGCGTGATGTGCGCCCTCGCCGGCGTGGTCAATACCGCACGCCTGGCCGCCGGCTCACCCTCTGCCGGCAACATGGGTGAACTCGACGCCATCGCCGCCTGCTTCATCGGCGGCACCTCCATGCGCGGCGGCTCCGGCACGGTCTACGGCGCCCTCCTCGGCGCGCTGGTGATCACCAGCCTGGACAACGGCATGTCCATGCTCGATGTCGACAGCTACTGGCAGATGATCGTCAAAGGCAGCATTCTGGTGCTGGCGGTGTGGGTGGATGTCAGTACGCGGACAGGGCGACGTTGAGGAAGCTCATCATTTGCTGGCAGACGCCATCAACACACCAAAGCCCAGGAAGGTGATGCCCGAGAATTTGCCGACAATCCTGGCGCCCTGGCTTGAGGAGAGCCAGCCCCTGGCGCCATTGGCCATCAGCGCATAACCGGAATGCACCAGCACCACAAGCACGCTGTAGGACGACACCAGCAAGAAGAACTGGCTGTAGTAGTCACCCGCCGGCTTGATGAACTGGGGGAACACGGCGAGGAAGAAAAACCCGGCCTTGGGGTTGAGCAACTGGATCGACAGCGCCTCGCCGAATCGCCGCCATGGGCGCGTGGACGTGGCCGTGAGTTCGGGCACGAAGCGTTGGGTTCGCCACATCTTGATGCCCAGGTACAACAAGTACAGCGCGCCGATGTATTTCAAAAGCGTGAAGGCCGTCGCCGAGGCGGCCAGGATCAACCCCAAGCTGCTGGCGCAGATACCCGCCACGATAAACGCGCCCGACGCGATCCCGAAGATCCCCGGCAACGCACCTCGCCAGCCATGGCGTAAGGCATTGGAAATCGTCAGCACCACACCGGGGCCCGGGCTGAGCACCGTCAGGGTCGCCAGGATCAGAAAAAGTCCGTAACCGGCCATGCATCACTCCACATTGAAAGCGAATTGCTGTGGACTTCAGGGTGGCGTGGCACCGGGACGCTGACAAACGCTTTAATTGCACTACATATGTGACTAAATTAGACACATGATCGCCAACCTCCCCCCGTTGAACGCCGTCCGCGCCTTCGCCGCTGCCGCTCGCCACCAGAGTTTCAGCCGCGCCGCCGAAGAACTGCACGTGAGCCACAGTGCCGTCAGCCGCCACGTAAAGTTGCTCGAAGAGCGCTTGGGCGTGCTGCTGTTCGAACGTCGAACCCGCCAGTCCTTGCTCACACCGGCCGGCCGGGCTTTCTACGAACAGGTCAGCGAGGCCCTGACCCAGATCGCCAACGCCGCCACCGCACTGACGCGCAACGCTGCCCAGCGCAAAGTGACCATCAACGTACGCCCCTCCTTCGCGGTGCGTTGGCTGATCCCGCGACTGCCCGACTTCATGGCGCTTCACCCGGACATCAAGCCCGACATCGTCACCAGCACCCTACCTCCCGATCCATCACGGGAAACGTTCGACGTGGTCATCCGCCGCGGGCACGCCGGCTGGTCGCCCCATGTACAGCCCACGGTGCTGCTGGAAGACGACCTGCTGCTGGTCGCCGCCCCGTCGTTGCTGCACAGCGTGCCATTGGAAACCATCCACGACCTGGCCCGACACACCTTGTTGTCGGGCAGGACGCGCAGCAGCGATTGGCAAGACTGGGCGGAACACGCTGGGATCGAGTCATTAAACAACTCGCCGACCCTGCAATTCGATCACATGCACCTCGTGCTGCAGGCCGCCGTCGATGGGCTGGGCGTGGCGCTGTGTCCGGCTTCGCTGCTGGGCAGGGATTTGTCCAACGGGCGCCTGACCTGTCCACTGCCGTCGTTGCGCCTGCCGTTAGCCCGCTATTACTACGGGGTGTCCGGGGATGCGGTGGCTGAGACGCAGGTTTTTGTTGATTGGCTGTTTTCTCAGGTCCAGCAGGATTGGGATGGACAGGGTCCAGTAAAGAGCTCGTAGAGCTGCAAAGCCGCTTGCCTTCAATTTCCAGCAACAACTTTTGGATCAACGACTTCAATCCAACCCTTGCGCAAATAATCCTGCGCAACAATCTTGCGGATCATGAAACAGTAGACGACATGCAGTAGCGCCGTTGCCCCTGCCATCCATGACGGCCCCGCCACAAGCCCGATCGCCAGGATGCCGAGCCAGATCAACAAGTGTCGCCAGAGCCCTGCGAAAAACAGATAGATCACGCCCAAGAACAGGATCGCCAACACCTGGAACGCGTCCACTTCTTCAACTTGATCACTGTCCGGGCTCTTGAAATAGCGTGCCATGTACCACTCCTTCGTTAGATATTTCCATTTTTAATCTGCTGCACTCGTCCAGCATCAAGCACGGCCATCGTGGCTACACTAGCTGCGCCCAAGTCGTGCCGGCAACTAAAAGCAACACAGGAATGTCCAGTGATTGAATCAGTACGAGCACTGACGGTACGGCAACTGCTAGAACTTCCTCCAGCGATTCTGCAACTGGAGGCAGAATCTGTTACAGAGGGTTTTAGGTTTCTTACTCGCTTGATCATCGATTGGAGAAACGGGTCCAATCGATTCGATCAACCTGGGGAGTGCTTTCTAGGAGTCTTCGACAACGGGCAACTGATTGCTGTTGGCGGACTTTCATGTGATCCCTATGCCGCCCCGAGTGTCGGTAGGTTACGAAGGGTATATGTCACGCGAACCTCAAGGGGGCTGAAGGTGGGCAGGTTTTTGGTGGAACATCTCTTGGAACACGCAGCGTCACGGTTCCAAGCGGTGCGCCTGTCTACAGACACGCCGGAGGGCGCAGCCTTTTACCTGCGCTGCGGATTTCGGCCGGTAGAAGATGATTTTGCGACCCATGTCATATCATTTTCAGATGTTAGGTAATCAGGACGAAAACACGCATGCTCATCGAGCCTTTCTCCATCGACATCCCCGACAGCGCCCTTGAGGACCTTCGCCACCGCCTGCTGAACGCAAGGCTGCCAGAACCCCTGGCCGGCCAAGGCTGGAGCGAAGGCATGGACATGGATGTGCTTCGGGAGCTTCTCGCCTATTGGTCGAACACGTTCGATTGGCGTGCCCAGGAAACGGTGCTCAATCGCTTGCCGCAATTTGTCACCCACATCGATGGGCAAAGGGTCCATTTCATTCATCAACGTGGCGTCGGGCCGAAGCCGATGCCGTTGATCCTCACCCATGGCTGGCCCGGCTCGTTCATCGAGATGCAGCGCATCATCCCATTGCTGACGGACCCGGCCCGCCATGGCGGTGATCCTGCGGACGCCTTCGATGTGGTGGTGCCGTCGCTGCCCGGCTACACCTTTTCCGCACCGTTCCAGCAATCCGGCATGGGGCCGTATGAAGTGGCGGGTTTGTGGGGTGAGTTGATGAGCGGGTTGGGCTATGACCGGTTTGGCGCCCAGGGCGGGGACATTGGTGCAGGCGTGTCGACGTGGCTGGGCGTGCGCTTTCCCGAGCGGGTGACGGGCATTCATCTCAATTACATCCCCGGGTCCTATCGCCCTCCCCTTGGCGAAACCGAGCCTGCGCTGACCGAGGCAGAAACGGCCTTCCTGCAACGCGCTGCTGCCTTTGCCGATGCCGAAGGCGCCTATGGGCACATTCAGCGAACCAAGCCGCAGAGCCTGGCGGTGGGCCTGAATGATTCACCGGCGGGACTGTTGGCGTGGATGGGGGAAAAGATCCTGTCCTGGTGCGATGACAGCCCCGCTATCGACCGAGAGTGGTTGCTGACCAATGTCACGCTGTATTGGCTGACGAACTGCATCGGCTCGTCGTTTCGCCAGTATGTGGAAGGTGGCAAGCGGCCGTTGCTGTTCAACGACGGTGAACGGCTGAAACCGCCTGTTGGGGTTGCGCTGTTTCCCAACGAACTGCCTATGCCGCCGAGGAGCTGGGTGGAGCGCTGCTTTAACGTGGATCGCTGGACCGTCATGCCTCGCGGTGGTCACTTTGCCGCGTTGGAACAGCCGAAGTTGTTGGCGGAGGATGTCAGGGCTTTTTTTCGCGGCTGTCGCTAGAAAAATCTGAAGATACTCGCCGCAAGCCTCCTGTGGGAGCACTGTTCCTGTGGGAGCAAGGCTTGCCCGCGATGAAGACGACGCGGTCTTCCGGGGAACCGAGGTGCCTGCATCGCGAGCAAGCTTTGCTCCCACAGAAAGTCGTGCACTCCAGTGGTAGCGGCAAAAATCGGTCCGAAAATCTCGTAGGAATTTACCTCTGTGGCGAGGGGATTTATCCCCGCTGGGCTGCGAAGCGGCCACAAACCAGACACCTTATTTCGCCAGGTATACCGCAGGCACCGGTTTTGCGACTGCTGCGCAGCCGAGCGGGAGCAAGCTCCCTCGCCACAGGGGAAGCGTGCGTCCTACAGGTCGGTTGTGGGTGCCGGGATCGACTTCTATAGTTGGGGCGTCGCTGGCTTTGGCCGGTGGCTGGGTTTCGCAGCCCGATAGATACGCTGGCAACCAGGCATCATAAAAGTAACAATGGGCGCGTTTGGCGTTCAACGTCACTTATGGTGGCTGTGTGTGGGAGATCTTCGGGTCTGCCGAGTTCCTCGTATCCTCGGTCTGCGAACCCACATGCAGCTACCACCCGTTCGTTTCGCAGCGAATTGCAGTAGCTATCTTTCTTGATATGAGGAAATTAGTAACTATGCGCCAGAATCCTTTGGATCAACGCTTCACCCCCCTGACCCAAACCGCCACCACCCATCCCGTCCTGCTGATCGACACCCACGCCCCACTCCCCGAACTCCACGCCTGTGCCAGCGAACGCCTGCACGCCACGCTCGATTACCTGACCTTGGTGGCGTGCAGCAGCCTGCGTGATTCGGCATCGAGTGACATCAACACCATCACCAACGTTGCCCGGATCCTGGTACAGGATGTGGCGGATGTGTTTGGCGTGATCGAACAACGCGGGCTCGAGGGCTAAACCGTTGAGACGGCGACGGCACAATTGATCGTTCCCACGCTCCGCGTGGGCATGCATCCCGTGACGCTCTGTGTCACCCTCCAGAAGCGGAACGCGGAGCGTCCCTGGCGGCATTCCCACGCGGAGCGTGAGGAACGATCTCCACAGCCCCCGCAATCTGATCGTTCCCACGCTCCGCGTGGGCATGCATCCTGTGACGCTCTGCGTCACCCTCCAGAAGCGGAACGCGGAGCGTCCCTGGCGGCATTCCCACGCGGAGCGTGAGGAACGATCTCCACAGCCCCCCGCGACCCGATCGTTCCCACGCTCTGCGTGGGAATGCATCCCGTGACGCTCTGCGTCACCCTCCAGAAGCGGAACGCGGAGCGTCCCTGGCGGCATTCCCACGCGGAGCGTGAGGAACGATCTCCACAGCCCCCGCAATCTGATCGTTCCCACGCTCCGCGTGGGCATGCATCCCGTGACGCTCTGTGTCACCCTCCAGAAGCGGAACGCGGAGCGTCCCTGGCGGCATTCCCACGCGGAGCGTGAGGAACGATCTCCACAGCCCCCGCAATCTGATCGTTCCCACGCTCTGCGTGGGAATGCATCCCGTGACGCTCTGCGTCACCCTCCAGAAGCGGAACGCGGAGCGTCCCTGGCGGCATTCCCACGCGGAGCGTGAGGAACGATCTTCCACAGGCCCCGCAACCTGATCGTACCCACGCAGGAGCGTGGGAACGATCGACGGCTTTCGCAAGCAGGTGACATACCCGCTTGCCAAACCTGACGGCCGCAAGCTACTGTCAGCACCATGAACCTGCCACAGATTGCCTCGACCACCACAACCACGACCGCCAAGGCGGGTCGTGAGGTGTCGTGAGCCAATAACACACGTATCTCAAAGGCCCGCCAGTGATGGTAAGGGCCTTTTCTTTTGCCCTTGCGTCGCTGGCCCAAACGCAAGGAAAGCACCATGCACGCTCTGTTGATTCTCGATATGCAAGTTGGGTTGTTTCACGGCCCGGATAAGCCCTGGGCCGGCGAAGCGTTGCTGGACACATTGAATGGCTTGCTGCTCAAGGCCCGGAGGGCTGGCGCACCGATTTTCCTGGTTCGCCACGTAGGCCCGCCTGGCTCGCCCATCGAGCCTGGAAGCCCGTTGACGCAACTGGTGCAGGAACTGCAGTTGGAGGGTGATGAAGTCATCTTCGAAAAAAATCGCCCCAACGCCTTCACCCAGACAGGCCTGGCAGAGCGGCTAAAGGCTTGCGCTGCTGAAGGCCTGGTCATCACCGGTATGAAAACCCAGTATTGTATCGACAGCACCTGCCGAGCCGCTCGGGACCTGGGGTTCGACGCGGTCCTGATCGCCGACGGTCATACCTGTTCCGACACGCCTGAATTGAAGGCAGAAATGATCGTCGCCCATCACAACGCAACCCTGGCAGGCGCTTTCTGTCGTGTCGTTCGCGCTGAAGACTGGTGCTTCTAAACTCCATCAGAAGATCGGCTCGCGTCGGGCCGGTCTTGTTCAACAAGCGGAGCTCACTGCATGGACCCGTTGCAACCCTCGCAATGCGCAAACATGGAGGACATCCGACGCGAAATCGATGCCCTCGACCAGGCGGTCATCACGCTGCTGGGCAAGCGCTATCAATACGTGCTCGCGGCCTCGAAATTCAAGACATCGGCAACTTCGGTGCAGGCACCGGAGCGTCTCAAGGCCATGCTGGCGACACGACGCAAGTGGGCCGAGGCCGAAGGCTTGAGCCCGGACGCCATCGAGAAGATGTACAGCGACCTGGTGCATCACTTCATTGCCGAAGAGATGAAGCGCTGGACGGCGAATCAGTCCCACAACTGAACCGCGGTCGGTAATGGCTCCCATCTTCCGCAGGATCAGAAGCAGTCACCGACAACGGTTGTGCGCCTTTGTCCACTGATGCCCTCAGAAAACAACCAAAAACCCATTAAGAGATCGACCACGACAAAGGTAAATCAAAGCCTTGGTTGTGCTGCGCTTCGCTCCGTTTCGCCAGCGTCAAGAATTGGAAATTTGACACTACAAGGCCATCACCTATCGTTCCTCTCGAGACCGCACCCAGGGACCGGGTGGCCCGGACACCCCTTTGCAAGGGCGGTCGTCAATGTCATTACTCTCAAGGAGCAACAACATGTCTGGAGCGACCCAAACCATTGATGTGCTCGTCAACGTTGACGCCGATTACCTGCTCGCCCACCCCAAAGACGTAGGCGGCGCGATTGCCATGCTGGTGACCCGCGGTGCCGTCGACAGCCATGCCAACACCAATGCCGGCGAAGGCGAAGGCGGCAACGAGTTGTGGTTCGACGTAAACCCTGGTGACAACATTCGCTGGCGCGCCACCACGCTGTCGCGCAACTTCGACCGCATCGCATTGATCAAGGACATCGAGATCGGCGACCCCCACCAGGGCGGTGATTACAAGGGCACCATTTCGAAACCTAACTCTTTCAACATCCCCGGTGTGGTGCCCTATCTGAACAAGGCTGCTCCCGGCGGTATTTCCAAAACCGATGTGATGTACACCATGTGGCAATCGACGGCGCTGAGCGCAGGAAAGCTCTGGTACAAAATCTACTTCGTTCTGCTGGATCGTGACCTGAACCAGATTGGCCCGACCAACACTTGGGACCCGTACGTCACCGTCAATTGACTGTTCGCTGAGTTGTAAACAACCCTGGCCGGCTTGCTATTCGCCATGACGATGCCGGCCAGGGTTGCCTATCGAAGCACTTGCGCTCCCCTCTTCAACTCATGGCAACATCTCAAAGGCCGCAGTCTGGGTCACCGGGATCATCTTCCCGGGCGTGGTCACCACCAATTGATACTTGCCAACAAGCAAAGTGTTTGCGGGATAACTGAAGCACGACACGCTGGAGGTGGATTTACCCGGAACAATAGCCACGCTCTTGATCGGCGTAGGCTCAGCAGCCTCGTTCAATTGATAGAACGAATATTGGGGGTTGCTGACCGGCTTGGCGTGGGTAAGGCAAAACGAGTCGTTCTTGGCTGAAGGCGCGAATCGACCCTTGGCATCCAGGGGGGAAACGAACGTTATCCCACTCCGGCTCTCTTGCTCGGCCTGCTGGGCAGCATCCAGGGCCGTCCGCGCACGTTCATAGTCGGCACTCTTCAACAGCGCACTCGTCTCTTGCCTGTTGATGTATTGGACGGCTTTCTCTGCCTCGATCAACGCACGTCGCCGTCCCCAGAGCACGTCATCGCCACCCTTGCGGACCGCAAACGACACCCAGGTCTTGTCCAGGAACGTCTCGTTCTTGCCGCGTTGTTGCAGACCGTGATTGGCGTACTCGATCTCTCCAGCCTGGATGTCCTCCAACGACGTACCGTCTGGCGTGTCAGTCCAACCGCGCCGCATGGCGGTAGGCACCAGCATCAGCGTATCCCCCAGCCAAGCCAGCGGGTTCTCTTTATTGCCACGATTCGTCAAATAGAAATAGCAATTGGTGGGGGCACAGCGCTCCTGGTTGATCAGCACATAATTCCCAGGCCTGAGCGCCAAGACCGAACCGTTATCTTCCACTGCCTCATCGTCGGGGCCAGCCACCAGATCCACGTCGATCTGCAGCACAATGTCGTCTTTGTTGAGGGCCAGCAGACTCTTGGCGACTTCTTTGGCAAATACTTGCTCAGCAGCTGTTATCGGGTTGGCCAGGGACAATGTCTTGCTGGCCGAGCCGATAAAATCGAGAAATGCAGCGGAGTCTTCGTTCTCGCCCTGGTCATATTCCAGGACAGTCAATTTCATCGACAGGTGATCGGACTCAAGCTTTTTGGGGCCGTACAACAATTTATTCAGCAGGTTCGGCTTGGCGTTATCGGCGACCCCGAGATAAGGCCCGAGTACTTTGGTCACCGTTTCGCTTTTATTCTCGCCACCCACTTCGGTGAACTCGGCAACGATCACGACTTCGTTCACCCCACCGAGATCCTTGAGGTACTTAAAGTAAGCATCCGTCAAATAGACAGCGAACACATCGCCACCGTTGCCCTCGCTGTCAGGTTTACGAATAGCGCCAGCTTTATCGGCGCTGAAGATGTCGCCATCGATGCGCAGGCGCTCGGCTTTCAAATTGCGGATGGCGTCCTGGAATTCTTTTCTTGCTTGCTGCGTTTGTGCATCGGCAGCAGCGAGGTCGGCGGAGGTCGCCCCTTTTTTCACCAGGGCGGCGTGGGCCTGCTGGGCTTGTTGCCACTTGAGCTTTAGTGCTGCCGCCTCTTCGAACTGCTTATCGACGACGCTCGAGGGACGAGCAGGTTGAACCTTGAAAAGATGCGCCGTCCCTGTTGGAACGGCGCAACCGACGATGAAGAGTGACAATCCGCATACCAATGCGAATCGAGTGCTGAAGGCTGCGCGCAACGCCTTCGCTACCTGAACCGGTGCGTTTTCGGTGAACATCCCTTTCCCCTAGTCGTTGCTGGCACAATGCCTTGTCTCGGAGATTAGGACAGCCACCTGATAAGCGCAACGCAGATAACTTGACGCCAGTAAACCGCGCTAGGTCGTCCCCTCCGGCTCAGTCAGCGCCTCCAGCACCAGGGGGTGCAGGACAGCCCCCGGATGCATCTGCTGCCAATCCTGCAATTGCCGGCGCATGCCCGGCGTCCAGAAGCTCTTGATGTGCTGGCGCACGCCATTCACCGCCAATGTGTGATCCGGCTCGGTGGCGAAGTACTGGGCGATCTGGTTGGCCATCTTGATCAAGCTATCAGAACTCATCGACGCACCTCGGCTTTCTCGGCATGGCGACGTTCCCTGAGCAAGCGTCCCTGTTCATCACTGAACGCCTGGTAACGCTTCTGCCATTCCGAAGGCTGGCTGACCCGCACGATCTCGACCGCCGTCACCTTGTATTCCGGGCAGTTGGTGGCCCAGTCGGAGTTGTCGGTGGTGATCACGTTGGCGCCCGACTCAGGGAAATGGAACGTGGTGTAGACCACGCCCGGTGCCACCCGCTCGGTCACCTTCGCACGCAGCACCGTCTGCCCGGCACGACTGCCGATACCCACCCAGTCTTCGTCGACGATCCCGCGGTTCTCGGCGTCGGTTGGGTGAATCTCCAGCCGATCCTCCTCGTGCCAGGCCACGTTGTCGGTGCGTCGAGTCTGGGCGCCGACGTTGTACTGGCTGAGGATGCGTCCGGTGGTCAGCAGCAGCGGGTAGCGGCCGTTGACCTTCTCATCGGTGGGCACGTAGCCGGTGAGCATGAAGCGCCCTTTACCGCGCACGAACTGATCGATGTGCATGGTCGGCGTACCGTCCGGTGCGGCATCGTTGCAAGGCCATTGCAGGCTGCCGTGACGATCCAGTTCGGCGTAGCTGACGCGGGTGAAAGTCGGCGTCAGGCGGGCGATTTCATCCATGATTTCCGAAGGATGGTTGTAGTGCATCTTGTAGCCCAAGGCGTCGGCCAGGGCGATGGTGGCTTCCCAGTCGGCCTTGCCGGCCAGCGGGTCCATCACCTTGCGAACGCGGGAGATGCGACGCTCGGCGTTGGTGAAGGTGCCGTCCTTCTCAAGGAACGAGCTGCCCGGCAGGAACACGTGGGCGAACTTGGCCGTCTCGTTGAGGAAGATGTCCTGGACGATCACGCATTCCAAAGCGGACAACGCGGCCGTCACATGCTGGGTGTTGGGGTCGCTCTGGGCGATGTCCTCGCCTTGGCAATAGAGCGCCTTGAAGGTGCCGTCCAGGGCCGCCTCGAACATGTTGGGAATGCGCAGGCCCGGGTCGGGTTGCAGGGTGACGTTCCACGCCTGCTCGAACTCGGCGCGTACCGCTTCGTTGGAGATATGCCGATAGCCCGGCAGCTCGTGGGGAAACGAACCCATGTCGCAGGAGCCCTGGACGTTGTTCTGTCCACGCAGCGGGTTAACCCCGACACCTTCGCGACCGATGTTGCCGGTGGCCATGGCCAGGTTGGCGATGCCCATGACCGAGGTGCTGCCCTGGCTGTGCTCGGTGACGCCGAGGCCGTAGTAGATGGCCGCGTTGCCGCCGGTGGCGTAGAGCCGTGCGGCGGCGCGGATCTGCTCGGCAGGCACGCCACACACCGGGCCCAGGACCTCGGGGGAGTTTTCCGGCAGGCTGACGAAATCGCGCCAGCGAGCGAAGTCCGCCGCCTCGCAGCGTGCCTCGACAAAAGGCTGGTCAATCAAGCCTTCGGTGGCAATCACATGGCCCAACGCGTTGAGCATTGCCACGTTGGTGCCCGGACGCAGTTGCAGGTGCAGCTCGGCACGGGCGTGAGGTGAATCCACCAGGTCGATGCGCCGTGGATCGATGACGATCAGCCGTGCGCCCTGGCGCAGGCGGCGCTTGAGCTGGGAGCCGAACACCGGGTGCGCGTCAGTGGGGTTGGCGCCCATCACCAGGATGACGTCGGCTTTCATCACCGAGTCGAAGTTCTGGGTACCAGCGGATTCGCCCAAAGTCTGCTTGAGGCCGTAACCGGTAGGCGAATGGCAGACGCGGGCACAGGTGTCGACGTTGTTGTTGCCGAACGCGGTGCGCACCAGTTTCTGCACCAGGTAGGTTTCTTCGTTGGTGCAGCGGCTGGAGGTGATGCCGCCGATGGAGTCGCGCCCGTACTTGAGCTGGATCCGGCGCAATTCGCTGGCGGCGTAAGTGACCGCCTCGTCCCAACTGACTTCCTGCCACGGGTCGTCGATGTGCTTGCGGATCATCGGCTTGGTGATGCGGTCCGGGTGCGTGGCGTAGCCCCAGGCGAAGCGGCCCTTGACGCAGGAGTGGCCGTGGTTGGCCTGGCCGTTCTTGTCCGGGACCATGCGCACCAGTTGTTCGCCTTTCATCTCGGCGCGGAACGAGCAACCCACACCGCAGTAGGCGCAAGTGGTGATGACGCTGCGCTCCGGCTGGCCGATCTCCACGACGCTCTTGTCGATCAGGGTCGCCGTCGGACATGCCTGCACGCAGGCGCCGCAGGACACGCATTCGGAATCGAGGAAGTTGTCACCGCCGGCAGCCGCCACTCGAGAGTCAAAACCGCGTCCGGTGATCGTCAGGGCGAAGGTGCCCTGGATTTCCTCGCAGGCACGCACGCAGCGGTTGCAGACGATGCACTTGCTCGGGTCGTACTCGAAATAGGGGTTGGAAACGTCCTTGGCTTCATCCAGGTGATTGGCGCCTTCGTAGCCGTAGCGCACTTCGCGCAGGCCCACCTGCCCCGCCACGGTCTGCAATTCGCAGTTGCCGTTGGCCGAGCATGTCAGGCAGTCCAGCGGGTGATCGGAAATGTACAGCTCCATCACGTTGCGTCGCAGCGTGGCGAGCTTGGAGGTTTGCGTGCGAACCACCATGCCTTCGGTTACCGGGGTGGTGCAGGAGGCCGGGTAGCCGCGCATGCCATCGATCTCCACCAGGCACATGCGGCAGGAGCCGAACGCCTCCAGGCTGTCGGTGGCGCAGAGTTTGGGAATGGTGGTGCCGAGCAAGGCCGCGGCACGCATGACCGAGGTGCCGGAGGTGACGCTGATTTCGCGCCCGTCGATGGTCAGGCTGACCTGCACGTCGCTTTCGCGCGCCGGGGTGCCCAGGTCGATATCGCTGCTGGGATCGAAGATGTTGATCATTGGTCGGCCTCCGTGGTCGCCAGACCGAAGTCGGCGGGGAAATACTTGAGGGCACTGGCGACAGGGTAGGACGTCATCCCGCCGAGGGCACAGAGCGAACCGTATTGCAGGGTGTCGCACAGATCCTGCAACAGCAGGGCCTGTTCCTGGCGAGCACCGGCTTCGGTGCTGGCGATCAAGCGATCCACCACTTCCACCCCACGGGTGGAGCCGATCCGGCACGGCGTGCACTTGCCGCAGGACTCCTCAGCGCAGAACTGCAAGGCGAACCGGGCCATCTGGGCCATGTCCAGGCTGTCGTCGGCGACCACCACGCCACCGTGGCCAAGCATCGCGCCCATGGCGGCGAACGCTTCGTAGTCCAGCGGTGTATCGAATTGCGCAGGCGGCACCCAGGCACCCAACGGCCCACCCACTTGCGCGGCCTTCAGGGGCCGACCGCTGGCAGTACCGCCGCCGTAGCCTTCCACCAGTTCACGCAGGCTCAGGCCGAAGGCGCGCTCCACCAGACCGCCCTGACGGACGTTACCGGCCAGTTGGAACGGCATCGTGCCCAGGGAGCGGCCCATGCCGAAGTCGCGATAGAACTGCGCGCCCTTCTCCAGGATGATCGGCACCGAGGCCAGGGTCACCACGTTGTGCACCAGGGTCGGCAGCCCGAACAGGCCTTGAATCGCCGGCAGTGGCGGTTTGGCGCGAACCGTGCCGCGCTTGCCCTCGAGGGATTCCAGCAGTGCGGTTTCTTCGCCGCAGATATAGGCGCCGGCTCCGACACGAACCTCGATGTCGAAGGCGCGGCCGCTACCGCTCACGTTCGCGCCCAGATAGCCGGCGTCGCGAGCGATGCGCAGCGCTTCGTTCAGCGTACTGATGGCGGCCGGGTATTCCGAACGCACGTAGATGTAGCCCATCGTCGCGCCTACGGCGATGCCGGCAATGATCATGCCTTCGATCAGCAGGAAGGGGTCGCCTTCCATCAGCATGCGGTCGGCGAAGGTGCCGGAGTCGCCCTCATCGGCGTTACACACCACATACTTCTGCGCCCCCACGGCATCACGCACGGTGCGCCACTTGATGCCCGCCGGGAACGCCGCACCGCCCCGACCGCGCAGGCCGGAATCCAGCACGCTGGCGACCACGTCTGCGCCATCCATCTGGATGGACCGGGCCAGGCCCAGGAAGCCGCCCTGGGCACGGTAGTCGTCCAGGGACAGCGGTTGTGTGATGCCGGCGCGCGCGAACAGCAGGCGCTGCTGGCTCTTGAGATAGGGAATCTCCTCCACCGGCCCCAGGGCCAGCGGATGGCTGCCGGGATCGCCTGCCAGCGCATCCAGCAAGCCCGGCACATCGGCCGGTGTGACAGGGCCAAAGCCCAGCCGGACGCCGGCGCTTTCAAGCTCCACCAGCGGTTCCAGCCAATAGAGGCCACGGGAACTGGTGCGCAACACCGTCAACGGCAGCTGTCGACGCTCAGCCTCAAGGGCCAACGCATCGGCCACCTTGTCCGCGCCCACGGCACGGGCTACCGAATCGCGGGGGATACAGAGCGTCAGCATGCGCCCTCCTCCATGCAGTCATTGACCAACTGACGCAGACGCTCGGGCGTGATCCGCGCGTGCAACTCCCCGTCCAGCTCCAGGGCCGGCGAGCAGACGCAGGCACCCAGGCAATAGACTGGCCGCAGGCTGATGCTCCCATCGGCGCTGGTGCCGTGATCGTCCAGCGCCAATTGCTCGCGCAACTGCGCAGCCAGGGTCTCGGCGCCCATGCTCTTGCAGGACTCGGCCCGGCACAGGCGCAAGGTATGGCGCGCCGGCGGCGTGGTGCGGAAATCGTGGTAGAAGCTGATGACCCCGCGCACTTCAGCCTGGCTGAGGTTGAGGGCGTGGGCGATCTCCGGGACGGCGCTGTCGGGGACATACCCGCAGCCTGCCTGGATGGCATGGAGAATAGGCAGCAAGGCACCGGGGGTGTCCTTTTCGCGCGCAAGCACGCTGTGGATCAAAGGCAGGTGAAGCGTCTCATCGGGCATAAACGTACCTCGGCATCTCGAACGCCACCGCCGCATAGCGGCAGCCGTCCGGAGTCTTGGCTTGGGCGTGCGGCCCACGTCACGGTCGCGTGGCACATCCGATCGCCATTCTCGCTCTCCGGCCAGGTGTCTTTGGCGCATCTGGTCCGGGGCATCCTCACAGCTTGCCACTCCCGGGGGTTGGCGATTGCACATGGACGACGAAACGTGTTCTGAAAGCGACTACTTTCTTAGATGTCTTTGCGCAAAGCATTGGCAACCAATGTAAATGCAGGCGAAGGCTGTCGCCGGCTGGGATAGTACAAATAGTAGCCTGAAAACGGCGGACACCAATCTTCCAGCACCCGCACCAGCCGGCCTTCTTGCAGGTACGGTTCAAACTCTTCTTCTGGCAGGTAGGCAACGCCCAGCCCGGCCACTGCCGCCTGCACGATATGAGTCGACGTGTTGAAAATCAGCTGGCCGTCAACTCGCACGTTCACCTGTTTGCCTCGCCGCTCAAAGTCCCAGACATAGAGCCCGCCTGATGTCTGCATGCGCTGGTTGATACAGCGATGGCTCATCAGGTCGCGCGGGGCCTTGGGAATGGCGTGGGCAGCGAAGTACGCTTGCGAAGCGACGACAGCCATCCGCAATGGAGGGCCTATCGGAACGGCAACCATGTCTTTGTCGATGGTGTCCCCCAGGCGCACACCAGCATCAAACCGATCCGCCACGATGTCTCGAAAGCCGTAACACACGTCAAATTCAACGTTTACATCCGGGTAGTCGTGCAGTAACCCGGTAAGTTTGGGGAGCAAGGTCGTGCGCAAGACATGATCGCCGCAGGTGATGCGTACCGTACCTGCGGGCTTGTCGCGCATTTCCGTCAGCATATCCAGCTCCGCTTCTATTTCATCGAAGCGATTGCCTATTGCTTGCAGCAGCCGTTCGCCCGCGACGGTCGGCGAAACGCTGCGGGTAGTCCGCGTCAATAAGCGGATCTGCAAGCGTGCTTCCAGGCCATTGATTGCCTGGCTCAGTGCAGATTGTGTGACACCCAATGCCCCGGCAGCGCGCGTGAAACTGCCTTCGCGCGCGACCGTGACGAAAGACAGCAGATCATTGAGATTTCTTTTGATCATGGTGAAACACATCTAAGCCAATTGATTAGCCTTACTTATAGCCTTGTTAAGCATTCATTAGCTAGTCGCGTGACTGTCCGTCGCTCACCATGTTCCCCATGAACAGGAATGAAAGCAGAACTGCGATGAGGGCGACCTGGCTTGGTTTGCGGGCTTCGATGCTCGTGCTCGGCAGCTACTCGACAATGAATGAAGCCGCATCGGCATCTTCGCTAACGGAGAACACTGGCATGTGGATGACCGTCGGGGAACAACGCTTCGCCATCACCCTGGCCAACAACGCAGCTGCCCGCGCGCTTGTCGCGTTATTGCCACTGACGTTGGACATGAGTGATCTCAACCGCAATGAAAAGTACGCCGCCCTCCCCAAGCACTACCTACCCAAGCGAGCAAGCCGGGAACGATCCACAGCGGCGATCTCATGCTGTATGGCCCGGACACCCTGGTCATCTTCTATACGAACTTCGTTTCAACCTACGCATACACGCGCCTGGGGCGTGTGGACGACCCCGCAAGACTGGCTCAGGCGCTGGGCCGGCGGGGTGTGCAAGTGATGTTTTCCCAGAATTGATTACTCCGCATCGATAGGATTTCCAATGAAAAAGATCATCGTTTTACTGACGCTGCTTGTCAGTTCACTGTCAGCAATAGGGGCCGATATGTCTAATGGCGCAGACAATTTTTATTCCAGCGACGAAGTGACCGTACAGAAGGTCAATTTTAAAAACCAATATCAGATGAACGTGGCAGGCAATCTGTTCATCCCGAAAAAACTCAATGGCAAGACAAGGAATCCGGCAATTGTCGTAGGCCACCCGATGGGCGCAGTGAAAGAACAGAGCGCCAATCTCTATGCCACGAAAATGGCAGAAAGAGGCTTCGTGACCCTTTCCCTGGACTTGTCATTCTGGGGCGAAAGCGAGGGGCAGCCGCGCAATGCAGTCTCGCCGGATATCTATGCCGAAGACTTCAGCGCAGCGGTGGACTTTCTCAGCGCCCAGCCTTTTGTCGATAAAGAGCGGATTGGCGCAATCGGCATCTGCGGCAGTGGCAGCTTTGTTATCAGTGCAGCCAAGATTGACCCGCGCATGAAAGCCATTGCAACGGTGAGCATGTATGACATGGGAGCCGTCAATCGCAACGGATTGAAGCACTCCCAAACGCTTGAACAGCGCCGGGCGATCATCGCGCAGGCCACACAGCAGCGTAATGTGGAGTTCGCAGGCGGTGAAACGCTTTACACCAGCGGTACGGTGCATCAGTTGGATGAAAGTACCCATCCTATCCAGCGTGAATTTTATGATTTTTACCGCACCCCGCGCGGCGAATTCACACCAGCCAGCTCCTCCAAAGACCTGACCACGCACCCGACGCTGACGAGCAACATCAAGTTCATGAATTTCTACCCGCTCAATGACATCGAGACCATTTCGCCTCATCCGATGTTATTCATCGCTGGCGCCGATGCGCACTCCAGGGAGTTCAGCGAGGAGGCTTACAAGCTCGCCGGTCAACCCAAGGAACTTGTCATCATTCCCGGGGCTGGTCATGTCGATCTTTATGATCGGGTCAACCTCATTCCGTTCGATAAGCTGACGAGCTTCTTCCAGAGCAATCTGAAGTGACAAAGGGACTGGTTTCTTCACGGAGTTCCGGGGGAACACGGAAACAGGAACGCCGATTTGCCAGATATGTTCGTGCGAGCAAATATACATGACAAAACCGGTGCAATTGGGCTGAGTCAGACAGGCGTTTCTAGCGCAGCACTCATCGCGTCAGCTGAGTAGTCAAGAGCGGTTTCGCCCCGGCAGCATTCGGGCCAGGGTATTGTCACGCACCCAGTAATGATGAAACAGACCCGCCGCCGCATGCAGGCCGATGAGCCAGTAGCCGCTGCTACCGAGCAATTCGTGCCAATACTTGAGCTGTTTGGCCAAGTCGGGATCCACCGCCACGGGGGCTGGCAAGAAGAACCCGAAATACGGCATGGGCTTACCTCCGGCGGCCAGCATCAGCCAGGCCAGCACCGGTGTCGCGATCATCAGGCCATACAGGGCCGCATGCATCAGGTGGGAAACACCCGTCTGCCAGGCCGGCGGCGCGGGTGTGACCGGCGGGCGCGGTGTCAGACGCCCGAGCAGACGGACCCAAACCAGTGCAAAAATGCTCAGCCCGAAGAGCCCGTGCAACCCCAGGAAAAGGCTTCGCCCGGTGCTGCCACGGGGCAACAACCCCTTGATCTCAATGCAGGCATATACGCCGACGAACAGCGCCAGCATCAACCAGTGCAGGGTGATCGACAGTTTTCCATAACGGTTTACGGCAATATCGCGGGTCATAACGCGCCTCGTGAAAGTCTGACGAGCCGCCGACTCATTCGGCAGCCCCGATCCGATCGCTGGGAAGCGATGCTGCCAACCTGCGGGTAAAGTCTTAAGGCAGTCTGAAGACCGGCATTTCAAGACGCTTTTTTTATATTTAGACGTTGTACCAAGTGCGAACCCGCGATCACCTCCAGAGACTCATGGGAAGCATTCGCCAACCTCGCCCCAACTCTGCGCGCACTCTCACGCCACGAACAACCAAAGCATCGCTATGCTCTACGGATAGATGCGTCCGGGAAGCGACCGTCTGCTGCTTAATATCAAGGAGGATTCTATGATGCGGGAAGCAACCACCGGACTGGAAAAACAGATAGAGATCGCTACAAAACTACTCTCCCTGTCGGCAAAAATCGGATTGCTGATTGGCGGCACGTGCATCGTCAGTTATTTATTGAGCAACGGTCATTACCCACAAGGCGTATCCGTTGGAGACAGTTTGTTGTTTCTGGTCACGGCGTTTTGCTTCGGACTGGTTTGTGTTTACTTTTCAGTCTCCGTCACGGCTGTCGGGATATTACTTTCGCCGTTCTTCATACCCGTGCTGAGAAGCTTCGTCTGGCTACATGGAAAAATCACCGATAAAAAACCCATACTGGAATTCAAACGACCAAAAATAACCTTCCTCTCGGTATTTTTTGGAATATTCGGCGCGGTGACCATTTATTTCCTTACTCATAAAAGCCCCTTGGAACACATTCAGCTCATCCTTCTGCCCATTTTTCAGTACATCGTTTACTCCGCCTATCTGGAGCAGAACAAGAAAATAAAAGCAGCGCAGCCATCGGCACCTGAAGTCGTCGATTCCGAGCATCCTGACCAGAATCCTCACGCCGAAATGAAACCCTTGAAGAGAACCAGGGCAGTGATCGTTGGGGTCATCCTCCTGACGCCCCTTCTCATGGGGGGCGTGACTTCGGACTTGTTGCAAGTGGCCATGAGCTTCGCGCAAATACGTATAGAAAGGGCAACGATTCTGGTGAAACCGCCTTACGCCAATCTATTGCCTGCCCCCAGGGATTCCCCGCTGGAAAATTACAAAAAATTTGAAAATGCGACGGTGATTTTCCGAGGCATTGGCAATTCGACGCTCATTGAAATGCACGCCGGGGAAACGGCGATCCGGTTGGAGATCCCGAATGACTCGATCATTATCGAGCGCCGTGTGAAGCCCACTGCAAAGATGAGGAAAAATCCTGAGAAAACGGAAAGCTGATACCATCCGGAAAATTGACAGGCTGAGCAGAACACCATGAATCGCCGCAAGAAAATAAACCAGTTGTTAAAGGCTAACGCCAAAAAAGCCAGCGCCAAGCTGGCTCCCAAAAACAAGACTCAATACATCAGCAAAGCCGACCGACTGAAGCTGGCGGCAGAAGCCAGCGACGCCCCCATCACGCCCCCGGAAAGCTGATCCAGGTCGCTGAAGCTCCATGCTCAGGCCGTTTTGCAGGTTAACCAGGCGCTCCAGAAAAGACTGCTGAAGAACCGGGTAGCACTGCCGAATCCTGCATCATTCAACAGTTTTTGAACCGCTGCCTCGGAATGTGGAGGGTCGGCGCCTTGAAGAATCTTGCCAAGCTTGACCGTCACTTCTTCCGGGCTGGCGCCATGCTGTCGCCAGCGCTGCCCCCAGGCCGCGAGGAGTAACGGCTGACTGGCATACGCATATTGGTTCCCGGCGACAATCAGCGGCGCTCCCGGCTTTAGACGTGCCTGGATGGACCGCAATATTTTCAACTTGGCTTCATCCCCATCGAGATGATGGAGCACACCGATCAAGGTGGCAGCATCGTACGACCCGTTGGCTACCAGGTCTTCAACATGCCCAAGATGCATGGCGGTTCTTTCAAGCACGTTGTTTGCGACTAATTGCTGCTTCGCGGCCTCCAGCATAGGCTCGGACGGATCGACGGCAGTGAAGCGCCAACCCGGCTCCAGCTTGGCCATTGCAATGATCTCTTGCGCCGTACCGCCGGCGCCCACCACCAGTATTTTCGCCGAGCCCACATTTCCAAGAGTCGCTGCCAGCATGCACGCCGCCAGGTCCTGGCAGGCGTCGTATCCAGCGAGCGCAATGCGGCTCTGCCGGCCGTACTCGTTGGCCCGTGAGGTATCAAATTTTTCCGCTGAATTTAACGAGGATGATTTCAAGGCGCAGTTCTCCGTGTGCTGAAATCAGGCTACACCGCGCTGATGGATAATAAAAATTCATTAATCTTATGCGCGGCATTCCCATAAGGAATATCGTTTTCTATCGGCAGAATTTTGCGCGGTCAGCCAATTGCGGCTTGCGATCAACATATGGAAATACGAATATGTTTTTTCCATATGTTCTGGACCGGATTGGAGCTGTGTAATGACTGAATTCTCCAGCGAAACCCCGCATGACTTCCCAAATCTTGACCTGTCACTCTTCGACGTACCAACAGCGGAAAAACTCGCAAAGAGCGCAGAACCCGAACATAAACCGCGCATACTTTTGCTGTACGGATCAACCCGCGAACGCTCTTTCAGTCAGTTGCTGACCCGCGAAGCGGCGCGTCTGTTGGAGCTCATGGGCGCCGAAACCGCTATCTTCGACCCGTCCGGGTTGCCACTGCCGGACGATGCGCCCGTCGATCACCCCAAGGTGCAGGAACTGCGCGACTTGGTGATGTGGTCGGAGGGCCAGGTCTGGTGCTCGCCGGAACGCCACGGCTCGATGTCGGCGGTGTTCAAGGCGCAGATCGACTGGATCCCGCTCGCACTGGGCGCGGTTCGTCCTTCCCAAGGCAAGACATTGGCGGTGATGCAGGTATGTGGCGGCTCGCAATCCTTCAACACAGTGAACCAACTCCGCGTGCTGGGTCGCTGGATGCGCATGGTCACGATCCCCAATCAATCCTCCGTCCCCAAAGCCTTCCTTGAGTTCGACGAAGCCGGGCGCATGAAGCCCTCGTCCTATTACGACCGGGTCGTCGATGTCATGGAGGAACTGATGAAGTTCACCTTGCTGGTGCGCGGCAGAGAAACCTATTTGGTCGACCGCTACTCCGAGCGCAAGGAAAGCGCCGAAGCGCTATCCAAACGCGTTAACCAAAGGTCTATCTAGGTGCCGCGATAGTAATAGGTCTTCGGTGTGATGTAGGACTTTAACGAACGTTGGCTCATGGCTTGAAATCTGACATTGATTCAAGCAGCCACCCGCTCAATCAAGAACAGGCCGCAGGAAACTACGCTCATAACTCAGAATGAATCGTTGTTCCGTCGCCTGGGTCACCAATTCAACGCACGCTGGATCCTGTTCGGCTTTCCTTCGATAGTTTTCGTAGTCGGCCAGGCTGGAAAAGCTGAACAGGCAGTAGGCGATATTGTTGGCGCCTTCGGCGGGAAGAAAGTAGCCATGATGGACGCCCCCCATTCGGGTCACCACTTCAATCCATTGGCGCGAGTAGCTCTCGAAAGCTGGGATCTGGTAGGGGTCAATGACGTACCTGACATGGCAAGTAATCACGGGCTCAATCCTTTGAAAACTGGAAAAAACGGATTCTACACAGGATACGAGGCATGTCGTCGATGATTGCCATTAGCCGAACAACTTTGCTGCTCTCTCCATCTCATCACCCAGGATCGAAACACCATGGATGAACGCCAAGCAACCATCAAGAACAAGATCCACGCCGTGGTGACGAGCAGCGAATCCGACGAGATCACCTATCGATCAGAGTGGCTCGGTTACCTGCCCTTCCCGGTTTTTCATTGGATTGAATACCAGGGCGAAAGCTTTTCCAGCGACTTCCCCTTTGATTGGTCCCTTGAGGATCTGGTGAGTCTTGAGCGCACAGGGTTCTTGGAAACACTGGAAGCTTATGAAAACCCGGAAGACAGTTTTGATCGGGATATCAGGTATCGCGTTCATGTTGGGTGTGCGCCTCGATAGCTTCTGAACGAAGAGGCGTCATCGCTGGGTAGCGTTATTGCGCTGAACGAAGCAAGCAACGCAACAGTCGGAGCAACAGGACCCTCGGCAAAGAAACCTGGCTCATGCCCCTACGATCCGCTGCCCTCGCTACGTTGCTCACTTTTGCTGCCAGCACGGCAGCCGCTGTGCCTGAACCGCTGCGCCTGGAAAGCCTGAAACGCTGCGGCGACCTGCTGCAAAGCCAGCAGCAGGACTGGTGCCTGACCGTACGCGGACTGGGCGACGCAAGGCCGCAACTGAAACTGGGCACAAAGGTGATACCCACAGACGCGATCCAGCGCGAAGGGGAAAACCTGCGCTTGCGCCTGGACAGCGCCGACTACCAGAGCGGCCCGCTCTGGCTGCAGGACGGCCCACGCGCCAGCAATGCCGCCTGGCTGACCTTGCGCAACAGTCACGTACTGGCCGCCGGAGCGGACGAAGTAGCGAAGAACATGGATGGCCTGACCACCTACGTCGACCTGGTCAGCGTACTGATCGAGGAAGACCGTGATGGCCGCCAGGAAGCCGAGCGCCTGGCCCACAAGTACGGGGCAACGGTGGTCGGCAGCATCGCGCCGCTGAACCTGTACCAACTTCGCCTGCCGGCCAAGGACTTGGTGCAGCGCGACGCCCTGGTGCTGCGCCTGGGCAGCGAGACCAGCGTGGACGCCGTGGTCATCGAAGAATCCTCGGCCGAAGAAACCGAGCAAGCCGCAGCCCATCCTGAAGAACCGAAGAAGCCAGCCCTGGACTCCGATGAATGGGCCGCGAATCGCTTTCTCGACGCGGTGAATTATTACCAACGACGCATCCCCGGACGACAGCCGCCCATCCAGCCGCAACCGGTGCGCATCGGCCTGATCGAGCGTAATGTGGATTTCGACACGACGGACTTTGCAGACTACCTCGGCGCCTGCTCACCACCACGCACCTGCGTCTACGCCCGCGATGCAGACAAACCGGACAACCACGGCACAACCGTCGCCGGCATTCTCGCAGCACGCTGGGAGGACAGCGGCAACACTGGTTTTCTCCGCGGGCTGGACAAAACCAGCGGTGGCTTCGAGGTCATCGTCGAACGTAATTCCGATGCCGGGATCACCGCCAACATCGCTGCCTCGGTCAACCTCGTGGAGGACGGTGTACGCGTACTCAATTGGAGCTGGGGCATCCACCGCGTCGGCGCGAAAGACATCAAAGGCGATGACGTCGACTCGCTGCTGCGCTCGGGCATCGCCATGGGCGGGTACGAGGAGTTGCTGGAGGAGTTTTTCCTCTGGCTGCGCAAGGAACATCCCGACGTAATCGTGGTGAACTCCGCCGGCAATGGCGCTTCGTTCTCGGGCAGCGATGAATACCGCCTGCCCTCCTCCTTCATCACCGAGCAATTGTTGGTGGTCGGCGGGCACCAGCGCAGCGAGCACACCGGCGTCGCCGTCGACGACCCGGCCTACGCGGTCAAACGCAGCTCCTCGAACATCGACATGCGCGTCGACATCACCGCCGCCGCATGCGCACATGCCTCGACGACCAACGCAGGCCAGCAAGGCGCAGTGCATTGCGGCACGTCCTACGCCACGCCCATGGTCGCGGGGCTGCTGGCGGCAATGCTGTCCATCAACCCGCAACTGCAACCCGAGCAACTGCGCATGCTGCTACGCCGCAGCGCCATGACCATCGGCGACAATCACGACTTCGAACAGATGGACGCCGAAGACCTCACCGCCCCCATTCTGCCGTCGGAGCGCCGCTACCAACTCAACGACAAAGACGTCGGCCGCTCGGCGCGGCTGGACATGCAAAAGGCCCTGGACCTGGCCGCACAAAGCCGCGACCGCGTGCGTTGAAAGTCAAGGTCACGTCTAACTCAAGACGATGTCTGCCTTGCGCGGGCAAAACCACCCATGCATCAGCCCCGCCTGGAAGAACTGTACCGGAGCCTCGAACCCAGCGCTCTCGATGAGACCGGCGACCTGCTGTGTCGGCAGGATAGCCACGTCTCGAGCGTAGGCGGCACGAGCTCTCACCAGCATTTCCGGCTGTACGCCTGCAGAGGACATCAGCGTCATCCAGTTGCGCAGTAGCGCCTCATAGGCAGGTGATTCGGTATCAGCGGCGAGGTCGGCGTTTGCCAGTATTCCACCCGGCTTAAGCCGGCGGGCGATCTCGTGGAAGAAAGTTATACGGGCTTGTGGCTCGAGCAAAAACTGAGACACCAGAAAACAGGTAGCGCCGTCGTGGTCAGGCTCGGCAGGCAGCGCGTCAAGGTAACCATGGTGAAAGCGGCAACGCGAAAGGAAGCCTTCTTGTACCGCTTTCTGTCGGCAGATATCGAGCATGGCGTCCGAGGGATCAACGGCGGTGAAATGCCAGCCGGGGTTCTGCTTGGCCAGGTGGGTCAGTTCCGCACCAGTGCCCACACCGACACAGAGTATCCGGGCATTCTCCGGTAAGTCAGCGAACACCGAGTCGAGCAGGGTGTACAGGGCGTCACGAATGGGCGCCATTCCCGCCCATTGCTTATCGTAGCTGGCGGCCTGCTGGTCGAATAAAGCCTTGAGTTCTTCATTGCGCATGGAGGGCACCTTCCTTTGCGTCGTGACGGGCTGAAGCCGCGATGGATGTGGCTACGCTTTCAGTATCCCATGGCTGTCAAGCCCCACCGATTGTTTGGTAGGTGGACTGCACCAGCCCCGAAGGAAAGCTGCGGCTGGATACCAGTTTCAAATCCACATCCCGCTCAAGCCCGCCAAACAACGGCCGCCCCGAGCCGATCAATACAGGAACGGTGGTGATCACCATATCGGTGACCAACCCATCGCGCAGGAACGACTGCACCACCCGCCCACCATCCACATAGACGCGCTGCACGCCTTGACTCTCCAGCTCAGCCATCAAATCCTTGGGGGCCAGATCGGAGAAACGCAGCTTGCCCTTCAACGCCTCGGGCACTGGCGAATCGGCTAGCTGTTCGGACAGCACTATCACGGGCCGGTCGTAGAACCAGGTGTCGAAGGTCCGCACCTTTTCATAGCTCCCGCGCCCCATCACGATCACGTCCTTGTCGGCGATGAAGGCTGAATAGCCGTGGTCTTCGGATGGGTCGTCACGTTGTAGAAGCCAGTCGATGTCACCGTCGGGGCGAGCGATGAAGCCATCCAGGCTGGTGGCGATGAACACGTGGGCGGTGGGCATTTTTGAGGGTTCCTTGTTGTTTTACTTGAGCACCAATGCAAGACCATCAACGCCGATTATGGAAATGAAAGTAGCGGCCGCATTCGCGAACGCCACTTTCATCACGTATCAGTCAGGCGTTCTTAGCGCGTGCCTCCATGGGCCTTTTCGGCGTTGAAACCATCGAAGTTATCGAAGACACCCATGAAGCCGGGAACGGTCAACGCTCGCGCCCAGTCGCGCTGGAGTTCGCAGTACATCTGCACGCGGCTGATGAGCTTCGCGCCCGCCTGTTCCATTCGGCGCAACGCCGCCTCGTGCGCGGCCAGTGACGTGCCGCCGACCGCATCGACCGGCACATAGACTTCATAACCTTCCTGAATCGCGTCGAGTACCGGGAACGTCAGGCATGCTTCGGTCCAGAGCGCAGTCATGATGAGCTTCCTGCGGCCGATCGCTTTGACCGCCTGCTTGAACTCTGTGTCTTCCCAGCTGTTGATCGAGGTGCGGTCATAGGTTGGCAGATGGCCGAGCACGTCCTGCAGCTCCTGGATCGGTGGTTTGTTGCGGCCGGTCGCGACGTTGACGGTCGAGTGAATAATCGGAAGATTATAATTGACCGCCGCCTTGGCGACGCTCGTTATGTTGAAGACGAGCTCGTCACGGGACATCGAGCGAATCGAGGAGACCTGGATCGGCTGGTAGTCGATGATGATCAATGCCGAGTTCTCGGGGGACAGGAGTTGGTCGGTCTGCGGGTTGCGGATATTCTCGCTTGCCATTGGCAAATCCTTTTATGGGTAATCCACGCTTGTGGGAGAAATGATTTTCCGGGAGACATGCACCAGCGGCGACGTTGCCCGGAAGCAGCATTGTGCTGTTCCCCTATTCGGTGCAGTAGTAGCATTGCGAGGCGAGCTGTGTCGCAAAATGGGGAACGCTGGAATGGACATTGAAGAGCTGCAGACCTTCGTCGAAGTGGCTGATGCGGGGGGCATTTCACCTGCCGCGCTTCGGCTTGGCGTGTCCAAATCGATCGTCAGTCGCAGGCTCGTTCGGCTTGAAACGGAACTTGGCGTCCAGTTGCTTGCACGATCCACACGCGGGGCGGCTCTCACAGAAGCCGGGGCTACGTTCCGCGACTACGCCGCCAGAGTCTGCGCAGAGATCGACATAGCCAAGGAAACGATCCTGCCCGCCGGAGCCCTTCGTGGCCGTTTGCGAGTCGCCGTACCACTCTCTTTCGGCCCGACGCATTTCGCGCCCGTGCTCGCGGAAATGGCACGACGCCACCCCCAGCTTCATATCCAGACCTGCTACAGCGATCGTTTCGTTGACCTCATCACGGAGGGTTACGATTGTGCGATACGGGTTGGCTACCTTCAGGACTCCAACTTGATCGCAAGGCGCATCGGCCCGATCTATGGGAAGCTCCTCGCCAGTCCGGACTACATCAAGGCGCACGGATCACCTGAGACGCCGGAGGAGATTGTCGCCCATCAGGCCCTGATGCAGAGCACAGAAGCCTGGCAATTCATGGATGGGGACAAGATCATCACGGTTCGTCCGCAGGGCCGCTTCAAAGCCGACAACGGCATCGCGTTAGTCGCTGCGGCAACAGCAGGCCTTGGGATCGCTTACCTGCCCGATTGCCTCACCTTTGAACATGTGGCCTCGGGGGCACTGGTGCCGATCATGACGCGTCATCCACCGCCCCCGGCAGGTGCCTATGTCATTCGCCCGTCAGGCCAGCATCCCGCACGCAAGATACGGGTCCTCACCGAACTCCTGATCGAGTACTTCGGCGACTCTCCACACCTTGCGGCGCTGCCGCCGGTCTGAGGCATGACAGCGACCACAATGCTCGTCGTGACTCGACTCATCGAACAACCCGGTTCGTTGCATCAATGAGGTCTGCCTTGGCTCCGGCAGCGAGGGCGCTGAAGCGGGCATCCATGGCAATCGCGGCAGGCAGAAATCGGCCATGTGCAATCAGTGGTTACCACGACTTTGATCTTGAAAAAGTGTCAACCCAAACGTTTTTCAAAGTAGACACGATCAAATCCATCCTCCGAGCGCCGCTGGACTTCGACGTAACCAAGTCGAGGATAAATTGACAGATTGTCGGTCATCTTCACATTCGTATAGAGACAAACACTACCAAAGCCCAAGCGCGTCGCCTGCGCCTCGCAAAATTGAATGAGTGCTTTGCCGATCCCTTTCCCACGACCTTCTTTGGACACGGCTACATTTTCGAGAAACATCTGCTGACCCACAGGAAAGAAGACGATGAAGCCTCGCAATTCGTCTTGTTCTCCGATTGAAAGGTGCACAAAACCGGCTGCAATCTGAGCACCGAAATCCGCTAACATCGGTGCAGGCTTTCGTCCTATTACCGAAACATACGGGGCATACGCTTGCTCGGCACAAGCACGCACTGCTACTTCATCGTCTGCAACTGCTTGGCGGATCATTTGTATTTCGCCCATGGTAAATCCTGACGAATGTCTGTGTGATGTCCGCTCGGGAAGACAGTAAAGGCACCCGACCGACGCTGCGATATGATCGTTTGTGGCCGCAGAATAACCCGCGCAGACCGCTCTGCGGCATAGGCAAGCTCTTCGATGTGCGCCTATAGAGTGATCCGTAGCGAAGGCAGTTCGTAAGGTCACCAGAGTCGATTGCAGTCACTTGTGACAGGCAGCAATCGACCAAAAACTGGCGCTCAGCAACATCAATGTAAGGGTCTGTCCCCCTTAGCGACAACACAGACAACCGCTGACCACCGGCTGATCAGGGTCATTCTCAAGAAATGTAACCACGACTTCCATGCCCGTCCGAGGCGGCCCCATCTCACAACTCCAATCGGCGGTTCCCTTCAGCCAACAATGACTCTTGTCGTCAAATCTATCTTCGCGGTCCCAGGGGAACTTGACCTTGATCCGCCCGCAGCGCCGATCGCTCTGGATGCCCTCGCCTTCCAAAGCGACGACTACGGCGGTCTGGAGGCTTGGTACCTGAGGTTTCTTGTGAGCCAACGGCGGACGATAGGAAACATTCCACGGAAGAACGACAAAGCGGTTGCGGTAACCCTGATGAAAGTCATCGTCGTTTCCAGAGTTGCCACTGGCGACGTTCTCACCCAATACCTGTGGTTGCCGACCTTCGTGGATGACCTGGGTCATTAGCCATAGGGTGTTCCACTCTTGGCGCGGATGGCCTGAGATTTCCAGCACATGGCCGCTGACTAACCGAGTCTGGTCACTTTGCCCCTCGGCTTGTCGATAGGCCGCATGGCGGCGCTCCATAGTCCGAAGACGTATCTGCTTGCCGTGCTCATGACCGGTGAAACGCTCCGGTCTGTCATCTTTTTCAATGTCCAGCTGTTGCTCGAAATCATGATTGCGCGGCGAGATACGACTGGTGAACTGTCCCAGACGCAGGTTGATGCGTTTGATCAATGGCTCGTTGGCCACCCTATCGCTCTCATGGCCATAAGCAGTGGGTTGGCCAATATTGGGAAAAACCGCCTGATCATCGCCAAAGACCAGCACGTGGCCATGAGCGCTGTGCTGGAAGTGAAAGTGGATACCCTCTTCTTCGCACAAGCGCTGAATGAAGTGCAAATCCGTTTCGTCGTACTGGGTACAGTAGTCACGCTCGGGGTAGGTCGCCCCCAGATGAAACCGATAGGCGTCGCCCAGAATGCCGTGCTCTTCCAGTACCAAGGCGACGATTTTCGGCACCGAGAACTGTTGATAGATCCTCTGGCTGATGCGATGGCGCAAGTAGGACAGGTGCGGTACGAGGGCCAGCCTGTAGCGCGTCAAACGCTCACCGTTACTGCTTTGAGCGATGTGGTAGACCCGTCCATGAATGCCGTTGCCCTTCGCGTCGAAGGTCAGAAAAGCCTCTACGTCGAAGAGGTTTTCGAGATCCAGGTCAGGCCGCTCGCTAACAAATTCCACGTTGAAGAGGTAAGGCCTGCTGATCGCCTCTTCTCCAGTGAATGCGAGCACTTGAAAATCGTGCTCAAAACCGTCGATGGTCAAACTGAAGTGCGTTTGATTGGCTGGGCTGAACATCCGCTGTTCTCTTCTTACATAAGGCGGCGCAATGGACCGGAAGACCCTGAGTAATACTGGGTTGATGGATTAACAGGTACTCACCCACCCGCCCGGCATCCCTGTATATCGGCGTTTGCGTCTTACTTTCCAGACATGCAAATCAAGTCAGATCAGACACCACTCTTCACTTTGGTCCAGATCCGCGTGCGGATCCGCTCCAACTTCAATGGCAGTGGCTCAAGCGGAATAAGTGTTGCGACCGTTTTTTTGTCTGGATAAATCCAAGGATTGTCTCGCAGCTTCTGCTCGACAAACTCGGTGGCATCTTTATTGGCGTTTGGGTATAGCGTGTGGTTTGAGGTCTTGGCGATAATTTCTGGTCGCATCATATAATTAATGAACGCCATACCTTCTTTGGGATGGGGAGCATCTTTCAGTAAAACCAGATTCTCCGACCAGGACAGCGCTCCTTCGCGAGGCAGGCTGTAGGCGATCTTGCGCCCTGTGTTGGTCTTCTCGTTGATGGCCTGTGCCGCAAGGGCACCATTGGCCCATCCCACAACTGCACAAATATTGCCGTCAGCCAGGTCGGCGTCGATTCTGGATGAGTCGAAATAGAGGACATAAGGACGGATTTTCAACAGCAAAGCCTGAGCTTTCTGGTAATCCTCCGGGTTCTTGCTGTTGCTAGGGAGTCCAAGGTAATTCAAGGCAATGGAAATGATCTCACTTGGAGAGTCAAGCATTGCCACACCACATGACTGGAGCTTGCTAATGTTTTCTTCTTTGAAGATCAGGTCCCAACTATTCACCGGAGCACTATCACCCAATGCCACCCTGACTTTGTCAACGTCATAACCAATGCCGGTAGTGCCCCATAGATAAGGTACGGCGTAGCGGTTACCAGGGTCATTGACCGCGAGCTGTGCCAAGAGCTCAGGATCGATATGTGAAAAGTTACTCAGTTGACTACGATCCAACGGCTGAAGGACTCCCGCCTGGATCAGGCTGGGCAACACATTGGAGGTCGCCACAACCACGTCATAACCGGTGCGCCCAGCCATGACCTTGCTCTGCATGATTTCGGCGCTGTCGAACGCATCCATATGCACGCTCGTGCCAGTTTCCTGTTCAAACTCTTTTGGCGTCTCCGGCGCAAGCAACCCGAACCAGTTATACAGATACATCCCGGGCTCTACAGCCGCTACTGATGTGCTTATCCCTGCACAGAGAAGCGAGGCGGAAAAAATGGTTCGCAAATGTGACTTTCTCATGCAACATCCTTGTCAAGACGATATGCCCTCATGGCCATCGTTAACCCTGGCAGCGAATATACCGGGTGTTACCGAATAGTAAATACCTACGAATACTTACCTTTGACCTGCGAATCCCTAACCCTAAAGGGGTAGAAAATGCCGTTTGACCTCCACAGCCTGGCTTGGCATCGATCGATTGGGAAGCTGATCATGCAGCTGAACCGTCCAGATTTCTGGAGTTCACTTGTTCGCACATTAAATGAATATGTACAGATCGATAATTGGGTTGTATTGATTTTCAGCAATCAACACGTACAGGTCGTTAGCCTTCCTGAGATAGCAGACGCGGAAGAAGTCGACGCGTTCATTCATCGCTATGTGAAGGGTCTTTACTTGCTGGATCCGTTCTATATAGCCAATCGGGAAAATCCACAGAGTGGTTTCTTCCACCTATTGGATATTGCACCGGCATACTTTCTTGAAACCGAGTACTACCACAAGTATTTTGCACAATACATCTCCATGGATGAGGCACAGTACAATGTCCAGCTCGACCCCGACAGAACGTTGTGCATTTCCATCGGCAGCAAAGTTCGCTTTAGCCAAGAACAAATAACCATGCTTGACATCATCAAGCCGTGGGTGACTGCATTAATGCATCAGCGCATGGGCTATGAAGTTGACGTAGAGAAAACTCCGGCTGAACCGCCTCTGTGGCCGGAAACGGTCAATCAGCTTGGCACCCAAATAACAGCACGCGAGAGTGATGTACTCCGTTTATTGCTCAGCGGCTTCTCCAATAAAGAGATAGCCGGAAAGCTGTCCCTCTCGGCGGAGACCATAAAAGTTCACCGCCGCAACATTTACGCAAAATTAAATATCAAGTCACAATCTGAGCTCTTTGCTCGATTCTTCATGCCCAAACAGAATATTCCCGCTACCCATTGAAGTCAGGGCAGCGAGCTGATTTGCGCGGTCATGCGCCTGCAAGCATCAAGTCCAGATTCTGCACCGCCGCGCCAGCGGCGCCCTTCCCAAGATTGTCAAACACCGCAGCCAGCAAAACCTGCCCGGTCTCATCATTCTCAAACACCGACAATCGCAAATCATCGGTTCCGTTAAGCGCTTGAGGATCAAGGGACGTCATCTCCTTGGATTCCTGCATCGACATCACCTGTACATGGTGCGCATCGGCGTAGTGCTGCATCAAACATCCATGCAACTGCACCGCGCTCACGCCTGGCGCCAGCAATCGGGTTTGCAAGGGAATGGTCAGCACGATCCCCTGCCGAAAAGCGCCATAGGCCGGCACGAACATCGGCCGCTCCGTCAGCCCGCTTTGCTGCTGAATCTCCGGAATATGCTTGTGTGCCAGCCCCAGCCCATAGACCTGAAACGCCGACGCCTGTGCTGCGCCTGCGCCCTCATGCTCTTGCACGCCGACGCGTCCTTTTCCGGAATAACCCGACACTGCATGAATGTTCAGCGGGTAATCCCTGGGCACTAATCCGGCCTCCAGCAATGGACGCAGCAACCCGATCGCCCCCGTTGGGTAGCAACCGGGATTGCTGACCCGGCGCGCAGCGGCGATGCGTTGGGCCTGTTGCGGGTTCATCTCTGCGAATCCATAGGTCCAGTCTGGATGGGTGCGGTGCGCCGAGCTCGCATCGATCACCCGAACGGCGGAGTTTTCGATGGTCGCTACCGCGTCGCGTGCGGCTTGGTCGGGCAAGCAGAGAATCGCGATGTCACAGTGGTTGATGGCTTCGGCGCGACGTTGCGGATCCTTGCGATGTTCAGGGCTGAGGGTGAAAAGCCGCAGATCGCTGCGCTCGCGCAGACGTTGATGGATTTGCAGCCCGGTGGTGCCTTGGTCGCCATCGATGAATACAAGGGGACTTGCCATGGAATGCTCTCGGAACATTGGAAATCAGGAGCCCAATCTTCAGCGAGGCTCTAAGATAGGAAAAGTTGAATTTATAAACGATGAAATTCAGTTTTTCTGAACAAGGAATCCCTCATGCGCGAAATCAGCCTCGACCGTCTGCGCACCTTGGTAGCGATTGCCGACCTGGGGTCGTTTGCCGAGGCCGCCCGTGTGCTGCACCTTGCGCCACCCACCGTCAGTCTGCATATCGCCGACCTGGAGGCGCGCGTGGGCGGCAAGCTGTTGTCGCGCACGCGCGGGCGCGTTCAGCCTTCAGCGATAGGGAACACATTGGTGGAACGCGCGCGGCGCCTATTGGCGGACGCAGAGCAGGCGCTTGAAGACGTTGAACGTCAGGTTCAAGGGTTGGCCGGGCGTGTGCGGTTAGGCGCCTCCACAGGGGCCATCGCACAGTTGCTGCCGCATGCGTTGGAGACATTGAGCCAACGCCACCCCGCGATCGATGTACAAGTCGCGGTGCTCACCTCCCAGGAAACCTTGAAGAAACTTGCCGAGGGCGCTTTGGAGGTCGGCTTGGTTGCGCTGCCGCAGCCGCCGGTGAAGGGCTTGCGGATCGAGCCGTGGCGGCGGGACCCGGTCATGGCGTTCCTGCCGGCTCGCTGGGAGTCCCCGGAGGTTGTGACCCCCGCTTGGCTGGCCGCTCAGCCGTTGATTTTGAACGACACCACCACGCGTCTTTCGCGCTTGACGGCGGAGTGGTTCGCCAGTGATGGGCAGCAGCCTGCGCCGCGTATTCAACTGAACTACAACGACGCGATCAAAAGCCTGGTGGCGGCCGGATATGGTGCGACGTTGTTGCCCCATGAGGCGGCCACGCCATTGCTCGATAACAGGATCGTCATGCGGCCACTAAAGCCCTTATTGTGGCGTCAACTGGGTATCGCCCACCGCAGTCAGGAGATCGAACGGCCTACGCAACATGTGCTGGATGTGTTGTGGGAGTTGAGTGCGGAGTGATTATGTCTGGGCATGAGGTATTCTGCGCGGCGTAAAACACGATCCAGGCCTGCGACGTGCAACCGATTGTCACGTCCCCTTGATCGATCTAAAAGCGGCGCACCAGGAGATCTGCATGTTGATTGGACATCGCTTCGAGCGCACCGCCCAGGATGACCTGCACATCCACTCGCGCAACCGGGTGCAGAGCGCCTTCGTGCTGCTGACAGGCGCGCTTGCCTTCATCTTGCCGGTGGCGTTCGCCGTATTTGTGATCGCTGATGGGGGCACGCCGCTGATTGACGTCGATCCACTGTCCTCACTGCTGATCGTGCTCGGGTTGCTGTTGATTCCCGCACTCGGCCTACTCCTGATGGTGTACACCGGCATCCGCGAGACTTTGCAGTTATCGCGATGCGACGGTGAAGGCAAGCGCCGCACCCAAAACTTTTTTGGGCGCCGCGAGCGTGTGCATTCGGTGTTCAGAATCGATACCCCCAAATGCCTCGAGCTTCGCCGCCGCCAAGATGCCGAACCGGCTTACACCCAATTGTGGCTGGTGATGCGCGATGGCAGCGAACACCGCCTGACGACCGACAACGTTCCGGTAGTGCCGGGTAGTAAACGCACCGACGTGTGGCTGCGAGAGCTGGCCGACTACCTGAACGTGGCAGTGCCCACCGAAGTCGTGGTGGGTTCGGCGGCGGGAGTGAAGAAGGTTACCTACAGGCCTGCTCCAGCCCCAACCAGCGGTAAGGCGGTGAGGGAAGCCAGGCAGCGCAAAGCCAAGGGGCTCACGCCTGCCCATGAGGTCACCGAAAAACTCGGCACGCCCGCACGCGCCCTGCTCCTTCTAATGGGTGTTTTCCTGGCACTATTGGAGCTGAGTCGCGTCATCGCATTGGTGCCCGCTCTGTTTGCCGGGCGGCTGCGTGTCGGCGGTCGAACGGGCACGACAACTTTCTACTGGGCCGAGCAACCGCTCACCTTCTCATTCAACATGCTGGTGGGCATGGCCGAGGTGTTGATCATCGGATTCATCGCCTGGGGTTGTCTGCGCATGGCGATCCGGGGCCGGATGAGCTCCAATCCCTGAGGGCGGTCAATTCGACCACTGCTCGGTCAGAAACGGTGAGCAGGACGCTGTCCCGTCAATATGGTAGACCCTCGGTTCTTCCGAAAAATAGTCCTCCAAACCCATCATGAACATCCGATGGTCTTCACTCTCTTCGAAACCCGGCGTGTGATCCTCGAGCGATTGCCATCGCACGATCAGGTTGAATTGTTGGGGGGACTCAATCCCTTGCGCTAGCAGGTGACCGCAGTAACCCTTTGCGCGGGTGAGCAAAGGAGCGACCTCGGCAAATGCACGCCTGAACATTTCAATGCGTTCTTTGTGAATGGGGAGCAGAGCGATCTCATAAATCATGGCGTTCCTCGAGCATGACTTGAACGGTTAACAGTACGCACTTACGCGATGAGCGATGGCTCGACTGCGATCGCGATTTTTCCTTGAACGCCGTTGTTGGGACTCTCCAGCCGGGCATGGGCAAGTGCAATGTCGGCAAGCGAATAGACAGCGCCAACATGTGGCCGCAGCTGACCTCGCGCGACCAATGCGCTCAACTCATCGAGCTTGCCGCGGTTCTGCCTTGTGAAAACGAAGTGATAACTCGCGTTCTTGCCCCAGGCCTGGACAAGGTTTTGTGGCTGTGCAATGTCCACGATCGTGACAACGCGGCCAAGCTGTGCCAGCGCGTCGGGGCTGCGCGACAAGGTATTGCCGCCGATGGTGTCGAACACAACATCAACTCCGCGGCCCCCCGTTTCCCGCATGATGGCGTCGACGTAATCCTCTTTTTCGTAATGGATGACCACATCGGCCCCCAGACTCCGTGCGAACTCAGCGTTTGCCTCGCGCACGGTCGTGAACACCCGTGCCCCCATGGCTTTTGCCACCTGGATCGCCACATGACCGACGCCTCCCGCGCCGCCGTGTATCAGAATGCTTTCACCCAATCTGAGCGCCGCACGCACGATCAATGCTTCCCACACCGTCCCGCCAACCAAACTCAGACTTGCCGCCTCCAGATGGCTTAGCGAGGGTGGCTTCTTCCCGATGATGGTTTCAGCAGCAACGTGGTAGTCGGCATAACTGCCTGGCCCGTCAAATATTTGCGGGGTGTACCAGACTTCGTCTCCTGGAGCGAAGGCTGTCACGCCTGGCCCAACTTCTTCGACGACACCCGATACATCGTGTCCGGTAATGGCCGGCAGTTGCACCAGGTCGGGATAATCGCCGCGTCGAACCTGGTAATCCAACGGATTGATGGAGGTTGCGTGTACCCGGACCAGGACTTGCCCCGTGTGCGGCACAGGCTTGGGCACATCGCAGAGTTCGAACGATCCCGACCCGCCGAATGATTTAAATACCATTGCTTTCATCGTAAAATCCTCGAATCTACAAAAAGGAATATCGAGATATCTCGATATGCTACGGTAAAAAATTACAGCTCTTTCCCTATGACCTCGGCAAGCGCCCTGATGGTTGCTTCATTGCGCTTGTAGTAGGTCCACTGACCGACGCGCCGGACTTCGACCAAGCCCACTCGTTGCAGCGTTGCAAGGTAACCAGACACCGTTGACTGCGACAGTCCGATACCTTCTTGAATACTGCTGACGCAGACACCCACCGTGAGAACGTCACCTTCATCCTGTGGAGGGAAGTTCTTTGCGGGATCCTTCAAGCCTTTCAAGATTTGCAGGCGTGTAGGGTTTGAGAGTGCTTTGAATATTTCGATCAATTCCATGTCTCGAGAATATCGAGATTTTTCGATATGTCAATACGTAGCTTAGCTCCCCTCCCGGCAACCCAATATCTTGAGCAGCATGCCAATAGAACCATACCCACCACTCCACAGAACCCTCAAAGCCACCTTTAAATGGCAGAATCTCCTTAATTGATCGTTCTGGAGACCACCATGCTTCGCGTGTTTGAACAAAGACTCGACCCCTTCCCACCCGACGAGGTACCGCCGCCCCCCGAAGGCCTGGCCCGGTTTCTGTGGGCCTGCACACGGGGCGCCCGCGGCTATATCCTTGCGTTTGCGCTGCTCAGCGCCGGTGTGTCGATCTACGAAGCCTGGCTGTTTTCCTTCCTCGGTCAGGTCGTGGATCTGCTCTCGACCTGGCAAGCCGGTGGTGAGGCGGCGGCGCAGGAAAGTCGCGTGCTATGGGGCATGGGCATCGTCATGGTGGCGAGCATCGGGCTGGTGGCATTGCGGACCATGGTGCAGCACCAGGTATTGGCGATCAATCTGCCGTTGCGGCTGCGTTGGGACTTTCACCGCCTGATGCTGCGCCAAAGCCTGTCGTTTTTTTCCGATGAGTTCTCCGGCCGGGTCACCACCAAGGTGATGCAGACTGCGCTGGCCGTGCGCGACGTGCTGTTCACTCTGATCGAGATCGCACCCGGCATCGGCGTGTATTTCATTGCGATCATCGCATTGGCCGGCGGCTTCGCCCTGAAACTGATGCTGCCGTTCCTTGCCTGGATCGTGTTGTTCGGGCTGGCCATGCTCTACTTCGTGCCCCGCTTGGGGAAAGTCGGGCAGGAACAGGCCCATGCGCGCTCCTCGATGACCGGACGGATCTCAGACGCCTACACCAACATCACCACCGTGAAGCTGTTCTCCCATTCCAACCGTGAAGCGCACTTCGCGCGCGCGGCCATGGAGGACTTCAAGCAGACCGGCTTTCGCCAGATGCGCCTGGTCAGCCAATTCGAAATCGTCAACCAAGCGTTGGTGGTGGGGTTGATCATGGCTGCAGGCGGTTATGCACTGTGGCTGTGGCACCAGGGTGACGTCGGCGCCGGTGCCGTGGCGGCGATTACCGCCATGGCGTTGCGTATCAACGGCATGTCGCATTGGATCATGTGGCAAATGACCTCGCTGTTCGAGAGCATCGGCACCTTGCAGGACGGCATGGCCACCCTGACCCGCGGCCCCAAGGTGCAGGATGCGCCGGACGCCGCGGTGCTGGCGACCACTGGCGGAGCGGTCACCTTCGACAAGGTGAGCTTCAACTACAACGGTGAACGCCAGGTGCTCGATGGCTTGAGCCTGAACATTCGCCCGGGCGAGAAAATCGGCCTGGTAGGCCGCTCCGGCGCGGGCAAATCCACGCTCATCAACTTGCTGCTGCGTTTCTATGATGTCGACAGCGGACAGATTCGCATTGACGGGCAAGACATTGCCCACGTGACGCAGGACAGCCTGCGCAGCGCCATCGGCATGGTCACCCAGGATACCTCCCTGCTGCACCGCTCCATTCGCGACAACATCGCCTATGGCCGACCCGACGCGAGCGACGCACAAATCCGCCGTGCCGCGGCCAATGCCCAGGCCGATGAGTTCATCAGCCAACTGAGCGACCGCCAGGGTCATAGCGGCTACGACACCTTGGTGGGCGAGCGCGGCATCAAGCTGTCGGGCGGTCAGCGCCAGCGCATCGCGATTGCTCGTGTGATGCTCAAGAACGCCCCGATCCTGCTCCTCGACGAGGCGACCAGCGCCCTGGATTCGGAAGTCGAAGTGGCCATCCAGGAAAGCCTCGATGAAATGATGCAGGGTAAAACTGTCATCGCCATTGCTCATCGACTGTCCACGATTGCGGCGATGGATCGACTGATTGTCATGGATGATGGACGCATCATTGAACAGGGTACTCACGCTGAATTGCTCGCCAAGAACGGTATTTATGCGCGGCTGTGGCACCATCAGAGTGGTGGGTTCCTGGGTGAGGATCGGGGGGTGACGGAGGACATGGATCAGGTATGAGCGCTGAGCGCTTGGGGATGATCTGCAAGCGGGTGTTTTGGGTCGGAAGCTGCCCTGCTTCCGACCCGATTTATCTTGGAAAAATGGGGTCTATCCCACGCCAGTTACGAACGTCTATCTAGGGTCGATGACATCCAGCGCCCGGTTTGCCAATAGCTGACCCAACTCGATCAACTGTTGCAACCCTAGTGCAACATGCCGTCGAGAATCCTCCAGGTCGAACGCCAAATCGCCGGCCATGGCATTGGCGGAGGCCAAGGTTTCGCTGAGGTTGGCCAACAGGCTTTCAGCATCGACATCCTCCACGACGGTGAATAGCTGCTCCGGAGGTGGCTTCTTGTCAGGCTGGGCGGGCTTGGGGTTCAGATAGGAATCGATAACGCGTTCGGCGTTGACGTCGGCTGCGATGTCCAGGTGCAGCGGTGGAACGGGTGGGTCGGGGATGAGTTTGTCCATATGGACCTCCTAACGTCAGTCGGATCCGCCACTGTTCGCGACTAAACGAAGTGGGGTGGCGGCTGTGCGCAGGTTAGTCGACCGGGACGTTAGGAAACCGGCGCACCCGAAAGTGCCCTGCGCACAGCCACCATAAAATCAGCGAGAAAACCGTAGCCTGACTTCAAGGAGACCTTGCGCCTAACGAAATACCGAGCGACTAAACCCGACCGCTGAATTGGCAGCGGTGGACAAAGACTAGGCACCGGAATCAGCAGGCGCAAGAGGCTGGAATTTTCTAGGAAATGTCCTGCAAGTCAATGGGGAATATTCGCTCCGTCGATTCCTACGACAAGCTCGTTCAACCATTCCCCCACCGAAGCGCTGCGCGACGGGTGCGATATGATGGGAGACGGTTGCGGGCGCAAGCTGCGGAGCGAGGAGAAATGAACGATCTTGGATCGCCCTCTCCACTCGACTAATATTTCTGTAATAAATTGGGATCATTCACGCCCTCGGGAACATACGTACTCCCCTGACCAACGTAAAAATCATTTGGCTTGGCCGATTCGGCATAAGCTTCGATTTCATTGAGACTCATGCTCGGATCCGCCTCAAGAGCCGCCTTGAAATTTTGTGTCGTCGTTATTGAATTATCCCAATTGAGTTGGCTTTCTTCTGAAACCAGTCCAGAAGGAGCTAAAGTCTTGATGCAATTTTCACCACACTTCTCTCCCTCGACAACATCCCTCCAGTGAGGTCCAAAAGTAAAGACAGCAAAATACATTGTTTTCGCCTTGACTTTATCAATACCAAGATCGATGAGCGCGTAATAAAACATCCGATGCGTTTCAACCCACGACCGGACCCGATTTTCTTCGTAGCAATAATGATCATGAACAATTGCCGCTTTCAAGAAAGACGCGTCGTAAGCATCACCTATTATAGGTTGCGCCCATTTGGGGATCGACGCGCCATCCGTGGTTCCTGACTCATGATTGCCTGCTTTCCAAATATCGGTTTGCCAAACCAAGCCATTTGGCGATTTGAACGTAAGCATCGATCCTAACTGACACTTTCGCTCCTTGGTAAATTGGCAGCCTTCAGGGAGTAGCTTCAGCTCTCCTGTAAATTGACTCGCAAAAAGTGTATTCGAGGCACTCATCAACAGTACCAAAAATGCCATGGCCCTACGCATATCGCCCCTCTCCTTGTTCGATATAACAATTAGCCAACTTAAATAATTTTTTATAGCGCTTAGCGCCTCACGTACAACAAGTTCATCAGGGGGTGCCAGTGGACTATAGCAGTCAATTTTCCTGGCAGATCCCAACTTCAAATGGCTCAACCAATTAATACAATAGATGTCATAATCCAAGCCTGCTCATACCAGAGACGGATCAATGACCACCGAACGCTACGACCAACTCGCCATCTTCGCCGCCGTAGCCCAGGAGCGTAGCTTCACTCGCGCAGCCGCCAAACTGGGCATGTCGCAACCGGCGCTGAGCCGGGCGATGCGTCAGTTGGAGGAGCGGCTGGGGGTCAGGTTGTTGTCGCGAACCACTCGAAGTGTCGCCCCGACCGAAGCCGGTGAACACCTGTTGCGGGTGGTCGCGCCGCGCTTCGAAGAGATCGATAACGAGATGGCGATGCTCAGTGAGTTTCGCGATAAGCCGGCGGGTAAGCTGCGCATCACTGCCGGTGAGCACTCCGCGATCACCATCCTGCAATCCGTTCTCGCCAGGCTGCTACCTGACCATCCCGACCTCAACATCGAAATCATCGTCGACTACGGCTTTACCGATATCGTCGCGGAGGGTTTCGACGCCGGTGTGCGGCTGGGTCCGCAGGTGGCCAAGGACATGATTGCCCTGCGCATCGGCCCTGACATGCGCATGGCGGTGGTAGGCTCGCCGGCGTATTTCGCCCGGCATGCCAAGCCGGTCATCCCAGACGACCTCACGGCGCACAATTGCATCAACCTGCGCATGCCGACCCATGGCGGCCTCTACATCTGGGAGTTCGAGAAAAACGGACAGGAACTGAAAGTCCGGGTGGAAGGCCAGTTGGTGTTCAACACCATCGCGATGCGCCTGGAGGCTGCGCTGCAAGGCTTGGGGTTGGCCTTCATGCCGGAGGACCTGGTGCAGGATGCTGTCGCGCAAGGCCGGTTGATTCGGGTGCTGGAAGATTGGTGCGAGCCGTTTTCCGGCTACCACCTCTACTATCCCAGTCGCCGCCAAAGTTCACCGGCCTTCACGCTGCTGCGCGAAGCCTTGCGCTACGAGGGTTGACTGGCCTGGACGGTGTCCAATGCTTCGGCGGCGCGCTTGGCCGCGGCGGCATCGCCCTGCTCGCCCAGTAGCTGGATCAGTTGCCGCAGTTGCGCGGCGCTCAAGCCGACGCGCAGGCTGGCGGCCATGTGCGAGCGCAGTTGTGACTCCACACCGGGGGTGACCGCCAGCGCGGCGACTGTCGCCAGCTCACGGCTTTGCCAGTCCAGGTTGTCACGCTCGAAAATGTCGCCGAACAGGTGCGTCTGCAAGTACTGGTTGATGACTGGGACGAAGTCGAACAACGGTCCCTGGACGGGCGCACCGGCAATGCGCGTCTGATTGGCCTTGCCCGCCGCCAGCAGCGCATCGCCGGTAGGGATCAGGCGAACGGGCTCGCGCCCCGGGTCGTCCTGGACGCCGCGTTGCTTGCGCGCCTCCACCACTTTCATCAATTCGCCGAGGGCGTTGAGGCTGCGGGGAAAGCCACTGTAGGCGTAAAGCTGCACCAGGATTTCCTTCGCCTCACTGACGGAGAGGCCGGCATCCAGCCCTTGATTCAAGGCGGTATTGAGGCCGGGCATGTTGCTCGTCGCCATGGCGGCGGCAATCAGCGGGATGGCTTGCTGCTTGGCCGATAGGGTTTGCGAAACCGCCACGGCATCCGGCTTGGTCGATGGCGTCGACACTCCAGCGGCGCTGTATTGTTCTTCGCTGACCTTCTCCAGCCACTCCACGTTTTTGCCCTCCACCGTGCCAGTCACGGCCAAGTGGGTCATGGCGCTCGTCGGCGCGGCACCATGCCAGTGCTTGACGCCAGGCGGGCAGACGATCACATCGCCCGGGAGGATCTGCTGCACAGGTTTGCCCCATTCCTGCGTCAGACCGACACCGGAAATCACCACCAACCGCTGTCCGGCAGGATGGGTATGCCAGGCCGAACGCGCGCCCGGTTCGAAGCTGACGTAGGCGCCGGAAGCATCGATTTCATCGGTTGCCGGGAACAGAGGATCGACCCGCACGCGCCCGGTGAAAGAGTCCGCCGGGCCTGCGACCGACGCTTGGCTGCCGGCCCGACTGATCTGTTGCGAAGTCCGGGACTCGCTGGTGCTTTCTGTACTGGCGGCGTCGACAAAAGGCGCCGCCGCGCATAGCGCAAAACAAAGGCTACCGGTTGAACGCAGAGTCATTTGGCTTTCCTCTCGATTGATATCGTAGAGAAACAAATTAACCTTGCTGCATTAATCGATAAACCATGCCAATTACATAGCACTTATATCGCAATCGCATAAATCCGCTTTACTTGATCTCAACCAACCGCACTGCCTGTGATCCGTCCAGCGACAAGTGAATCACGGCGGCCTTGCTTGGGAAGTTCGGCGCGTCCTCGTCGGTATTCTCCATCACGGGAATGTCGATCAGGGTCTGCTCCCCGGTCGGGTCGCTGACCAGCTTGGCATCCAGTTTGTCGATGGCACGCCAGCTGTCGCCACCGATGCGCATCACGTCCAACAGGCTGTAGTGCGGCACACCTTCTTCGTTCTCTTCGGGCGTAAAGGCCGCCAGGTATTGGCTGTAGTTATTGCCCATACCGAAACCTTCGATGGTGAAGACCGCGAGGGTGACCTGGCTGTCCTCGCCGGTGTCCAGCGTCTGCACCAGCGTCGCTTCAGGATAGCCGGTGGCATAGCTGTCCTTGATGAGCGCTACCAAGTGCCCGATCTGTACTTCCAGGGCTTTCGGAACGGGTTTCGATTCAGCGGCGTGAGTCAGGGTGCAGGTGAAAAACAAGGCGGCGGTCAGCAGGCGCAATTTCATGAAGGTGAGGTCCGGGGTATTGGGAGATCAGCGCGCAATGGTAGCGGTTGGCCAGGGATTTGGTAGCCCATTGTTGATAGGTTTTGTGGTGGGGTGCACAGCCTTGGACGTTGTGGCAAGGTCGCCGAGCATTTTGATGAGTGGGGCACGCCCTGTGCCCCTTACGGCGTCCTGCCCAGCATCAGGCTTCTGAGCGAATGCGCTCGACCAGACGCGCCTGGAGTGCTTCCAGCTCTTCGGGATCGGCCTTGCCCCTGCCATGTATACCGGGTGCTTCACCGTCCCAGCGAGGAATGATGTGCATGTGAATGTGATAGACCGTTTGCCCGGCCACAGCACCATTGAACTGCGCGACCTGAACCCCGTCCGGCTGCAATTCGTCCACGATGATCCGCGTCAGGCGCTGCACGGCAGACATCATCGCCCTCAGGACGGCGGGCTCGACCTCGAGGATATTTCGCGCCTGGGAGGCTTTGGGAATGACCAGGACATGCCCGCGCGATTGAGGGAAGAGATCCAGGAAGGCCAACACATCGGCATCTTCGTAAATCTTGTAGCACGGCGCATCGCCGCGAATGATCAGCGCAAAGATGTTCTGCGGATCGTAATGACCGTGGAGACTCATGATCACTCCTTGGAGTTTGGGGAGGTTGGTTACCGGTAAGAGATTTAGCACAGTCAGAGGCCTACTTGAAGCCAAGGGCTGGGCTTGCTCGCGACGGTGTTGTATTCGTTGGCGATGAGATTGCCTGTGCCACCGTTATCGCGAGCAAGCTCGCTCCCACATTGGATCAGCGGTGGAGCTTGATTGAGTGACCACCGCAAATCCCAGGTGGGAGCGAGCTTGCTCGCGAAGGCGGCGGGTCAGTCGACATCGGTGCTGGCAGCCAAGCCGCTTTCGCGAGCCCCGCTCAGCGTAACGGCAATTTTCTGCTGCAACTCACTTTGCGAAAACGGCTTGTGCAGGACCGGGCACTCGGCGTATTCGGCTGGAAGTCCACTGGCGCCGTATCCGGTGCTGAACAGGAAGGGAATATGGCGACCGCGAAGGATTTCGGCCACCGGAAAAACCCGCTCGCCAGCCAGGTTGACGTCGAGGATCGCCAGATCAACCTGCACCGAGCCGGCCATGTCACGTGCCGCAGCGAGCCGGGCGACTGAGGCCACCACTTCGCATCCGAACTCCTCCAGCATGTCCTCGATCAACAGGGCAACCGCGCCTTCGTCCTCGACGACCAGCACCCTGACACCAACAAATGGGGTCATGCCCCGGTCACCCCAATCAGGAACGAAAAGCGGCAACAAACGCCTTGCGGAGCGTAGGTGAGGTCGAACTTGCCGGCCAAGTCGCGCTCGATGCAGCGCCTCATCAAGCGCGAACCCAGCCCTTCCCGTTCCGGCGGTGACACGGGTGGCCCTCCTTGTTCGCGCCAGTCGAGGGTCAGCAACGTTCCGTCCGCCCGGGTTTGCAGGTGCCAGGTAACTGCAAGCGTCCCGCTCTCGACCGACATCGAGCCATATTTCAACGCGTTGATCGCCAATTCATTGAGGGTCATCGTTAGGTTGAGCGCCACGCGAGTGCCGACGTCCATAGAAGGGCCTTCAATCACAATACGACCAGGCTCATGCCCAAACACCGGCATCAGCACCTCGGGGGCCAGGGTGTCGAGCGGCGTCTGCCCCCAATGCCGTTTCGTCAAAAGATCGTGTGCCCGTGACAACGCCAGGAGCCTCGCCTCGAAACGCCTGTAGCCGTCTTTCGCATCCTCTGCGTTGCGTGCCGTCTGGGCTGCCAGCGATTGCACCGTGGCCAGGGTGTTCTTGACCCGGTGATTGAGCTCATCGATCAGCGTCTTCTGCCGGTTTTCCGCCTGCTTTCGCTCGGAGATATCCACCAGCATGTTGATGGCGCCCACCAGGTTTCCATCGGCATCATGCAAAGGCGTGGGAAAAGGCGTGAACGGAACGCGGCTACCATCCGGCCGCTCTGCAATTGCCTCGACGCCGCGAATCGGCCGGTTTTCCTTCAGGGCCACCGCCATCGGGCATTGGTCGTGGGGCAGGAAACTGCCGTCCGTGTTGAACAGTTTCCAGGTCACGCACCACTGGTCGCCCAGCCGAGGTGTGCGCCCGGACAGTTCGACAGCGGCGCGATTGTAGAAGGTGATGCGGCCATCGGCGTCGGTGGTGTACACCGCGGCAGGCAACGCCTCGAGAAGATTGCGCATGTGCCGTTCGCTTTCGCGGACCTGGTTTTCCATCCGCCGCGCCAGCGTGACGTCCTGCAGCACTCGCACGCCATACCGAAACGTACCGCTGACGTCCCTCACCGAGGAACTGTGGATGTCGAGGTAAACGACCTCGCCATCGGGCTTCACGGCGCGCTTGCGAAGCACGTAGTTATCAAGTTCACCGGCCACCTGGCGGGCGTACAACCCCGCGTCCTGCGGGATGCAATCGGGGTGGGTATAGTCCAGGAATGTCATCGACAGGAGCTCTTCGCGCGAGCGACCCAGCATGTTGCACAGGGCATCGTTGACGCGCAGCAAGCGACCGTCGACGCCGGCCTCGGCAATACCGATGGTCGCCGCCTCGTAGGTCGCCGAAAGCCGGTCATCGCTGTCCTGGCGCGCCGCCTCGGCCGCATGGACACAGCTCCTGTCGATGGTGAAGCAGCGCGTATTGAAGAGTTTTCCGTCTTCGAATCGGCCATTGGAAGTGATCATGACATGCTTGATCGAGCCGTCCTTTGCCCTCAGTCGCGCCGGATAGCTTTCCAGGCAGTCGCCGCTGCCGAGCTTGGTGAGGATGTCGCCAATGACCGGCTCGTCGAGGTGAAATTCGGTGATGTGGCGGCCGATGTATTCGTCGGCCGAATAGCCCAGTAGCGTCAGCTCCGCCTTGTTCGCGCGCAGGATAATGCCTTCGCCGCTGACGATATGCAGGCCCACCGCGCTGTTTTCGAAAAAGTCTTCGAGGTCGTCGCTCTTGCGCCGAAGCTCTTCGGCCATGGCGTGGTGCGCCGAGACGTCCTGGAAGCAGTTGATCACGCCTTGGACGCCCCCCTGCCGATCCCTGAGGGCGCGGATGTTCATCAGCGCCACGAACCGCGAGCCGTCCGGACGCTCGATGAGCACTTCCTGATTACGCGAGGCAATGCCGGTATTGAGTGCCGAGGCTGTCGGGCAGTGTTCGAACGCCAGCGGTGTACCGTCAGTCTGGAACAGTCGATGGGCGCCGCAGAAACGGTCACCGTTCTCTCCAAGTGCCGGCGCCCTTCCCCACAGCTCGGCCGCCTCACTGTTGTACCTGACGAGCCACCCCTGGCGATCGCACAGGTACACCGCACCAGGAATGGCATCGAGTGCGCTCGTCCCCATCGAGATCAAGCTCTCGTACTCGCTTGGCGCACGCGTTTCCCTGGATAGCTCTTCAATGTTCGACATCAGTCATCCTCAAACCGCCTGGCTGAAACCTTTCACAGGGCATCAATGGAGTCTAGATCCCTATTCATCGGGCGAGTTCAGGAAAACTCAATGTCACAAGCCTCGGGCCTCAAAACTTGAACAGTACCTGGGGTGCCTGGACCATTAACGCCCGCATAAGTGGCCCCGAACATTCCAATGCGCACAACTGCTCCATCACCGTTTCGAAACCCACGTGTTCTTCATGCTGGGTGTGCGGCCAGTCGCTGCCCCACACCAGGCGCTCGGGGCCGAAGTGGTGTTCCAGCAACATCAACGAGGCGCGGGCGAATTCAAGATTCCGCGGGGCTGTTGCGCCCAATCGATAGATGCCGGACACCTTCATCCACACCTGCCCGCCCTGCCCCAGTTCCATCAATTGGGCAAAGCCAGGTTGATCCAGCCCCAAACGCGCATCCGGACGACCGAAGTGATCGACCACCAGTTTGATGCCCAATGGCAACAGCTGTCTCATCAGCCCCGGCAAGTCCGCCAGGTTGGCATGCAACTCGACATGCCAATCCAGCTCCGCGATGTGGCCCAAAAAGCCTTTCCAGGTGGGGTCGCGAAAATCAGGTAAAGCTTGGCCCATCAGGTTCAAGCGAACACCGACCACGCCCAACCGGGCCATGTCGTCCAGCTCGGCTCGACTGACGTCTCGCGCCACCACCACGACCCCACGCAATTGCTCTGGCGCTTGCCGTAGCGCGGCCAGCAAGTAGCGGTTATCCGTGCCGAGAAAACTTGGCTGCACCAACACGCCATGGCTCAAGCCGTGAGCGTGCAGATGGCCCAGGTACTGGGCGAGCGTGGCGTCATAGTCAGGTGTGTAGCGCCGGACAGCCGCCAGTTCCAGCTCGCTGCTGAATACGTGGGCGTGACAGTCAATGCCGGTGATCGGCGTAGTGCGGGTATCAACCATGGGTTTCATCTATCGAAAATAAGGGAAATCAGGCTCGGGCGCCCTGGCCGTCACTCTCCACCGCAGGCACCGATGCAGCAGTGGCTTCCAGGCTGCGACCGCGGGTTTCCGGCAGGCAAAGCGCCGCGATCACCGCCACGCCGTAGGCAATCCCGGCGTCGATGCCAATGGCCGAGCCCAAGGACATGGAGTCGCTCATGTGACCGACCAGGAACGGGAACACCGCCGAGAGCACCCGGCCGAAGTTGTAGCAGAACCCCACGCCGGCGCCGCGTACATCCGCCGGGTACAACTCGTTGAAAAACGCCCCGAGGCTCGCTGGAATACCCGCCGCGAAGAAGCCGAGCGGGAACCCCAGGAACAGCATCTGGGTGTTGCTCAACGGCAGGAACACATAGCACTGTACGGTCACCACGCAGCACAGCGCGAACAGCACGATGTTCTTGCGACGCCCGATGCGATCGATCAACAGGCCACTGACTACGCAGCCGCACCAGAAGGCGAAGATGATCACCGCCAGGTAGCCGCCGGAGTTGAGCACCGACAGGTTGCGCTCGGTCTTGAGGAAGGTTGGCAGCCACGTCATCACCGCGTGGTAACCGCCGTGCGCCCCCAGCCCCAACAGCCCGCCAAACAAGGTCACGCGGATCAGCTCAGGGCGAAAGATACCGCTCAGGGATTTGAAGAAACTTTGCGGGATGACATTGGCTTTTTGCAGGCGCTGGAAACTGTCGGGTTCCTCAACGTTGCGTCGTACCCAGATGATCAGGAACGACGGCAGCAGGCCCACGATGAACATCACCCGCCAAGCCATGTCTTGCGGCACAAGGGAGTAGATCAGCGTGAAGACGCCGACCGCCAGACCCCAACCCACCGCCCAGGCGCTTTGTACCGTGCCCATGACCTTGCCGCGGTACTTGGGGTTGATGGTCTCGGCCATCAATACCGCACCGGCGGCCCATTCACCGCCGATGCCGAAGCCCTGCAGCGCCTTGACGATCAACAACGAGTGGAAGCCGGTGACGAACGCCGACAGGAAGGTAAAGAACGAAAACCACAGGATCATCCATTGCAGCGTGCGCACCCGTCCGTAACGGTCCGACAGCGTCCCGCCAACCCAGCCGCCAATGGCCGAAGTGACCAGGGTCACGCCGCTGACCAGCCCGGCATCGCCCTTGGTCAGGGCGAACGCGGCGATCAACGCCGGTATCGCCAGGCCGAACATCTGTACTTCCAGCGCGTCGAGCGACCATCCGCCGAAACAGGCCCAAAACGTTTTACGCTCCCGCGCAGTGACTTGGCGATACCAGCTGAACATGATTCTTATCCTTGTAAGTGGAACGAAAGGCAGCCGAGAGCGAACCGCGCCGCTACAGGGCCAGTCATGGCAAACAAAACGATAAGGGCTGCGGCGACCGACTCGCCGCTAACCCGGTAGGCTCAGCGGATTTCCACGCTGTAGCGGAAGTGCTCGGCATGCCCGCGCGAGCGTCGCCACTCCAGGGGATTGCCGGCGTAGTCTCGCGCCAGACGCTCGATCACCACCACCGGACTGTTGACCGGCACCTGCAGCAGCCGCGCGTACACCTCATTCACCGATTCAGCGGTGAGGGTTTCTTCGGCAGAGGCGACCACCTGACCGCAGGTTTCTTCATAGATGGGATAAAGCAGCGGTCCCTTTTGACTCAGGTCGATCTCGAGCAAGGGTTGGAAACGGTTGCGGGGCAGCCAGATTTCTTCGGCGAGCACCGGCGCCACATCCAGCAGACGCACCCGCACGATGCGAATCACCGGCGCATCCGCCGGCAACCCCAGCGCCTGGGCCACCGCCGAAGGCGCGGCCACCGGCTCCACGGACAGGATCCGGCTCTCGGGAACCCGGCGTTCGCCTGAAGCGCTTTGAAAGCGGAAAAACCGGAACAGCGACGACTGGAATTGCGGCCGGCGAATGAAGGTGCCACGCCCCTGCTGGCGCTCCAGGACGCCCTCGCTGACCAGCGCATCGATGGCCTTGCGCACCGTGCCGGTAGACAACTGGTATTCGGCCGAGAGTACCGCTTCAGTAGGAATCGCCTCCCCCGGACGCCAACGGTTATTGGCGATCTGTTCAGCCAATTGGTCGCGTAAACGTTGATACAGCGGCAGGCGGACATCACTGGAGAGAGATTTCATTGACCTTATTCACCTTGTTATCTAGTCATATATATGAATATGGACGAGAGTATTTGCTCAAGGTCGATTGCTTGTCAAGAATGCGCAGGTTAGCTGGCTGACGAATGGCCGGTGGCAACAGTGGCAAGCGGTAGCCGGACCTGCACCTCGAACCCCTCCTGCCGGTCTTTTGCCGGGGACAGCAGTTCGATTCGTCCATTGATCCCCTGCACAATCGTCTTGACGATCGCCAAGCCCAATCCCGACCCACTGGTTTCGCTCTGGCCGCGCACGAAACGTTCGGTCAGGTTCTGCAGGACGGCCACCGGCACCACCGGTCCGGCATTGATCACCCGCAGCAGTGCCTGGTCCGTGAGGGTGACTTCGATGGGTTGATCCATCGCACCGTACTTCAATGCGTTCTCGATCAGATTGCGCAACAGGATGCCGAAGGCGTCCGGGTCGACGGTCGAATACACATGGGTCTGGGCAGGAAGTTGCAGCGCGATCTGGCGGCTGCTGTTGTGCCGCCACTCATCCACCACGTGAGCCAACAATGGGACCAGGTCCTGGGGCGTTTGCGAGAGCAGTCCGCCCCCTTCAGCCTTGGCCAGTTGCATGAGTTTTTCCGATAACCGGGCCAATTCGCGCAAAGCGCTTTCGATCTTTTTCGCACGTAAACGCAACGGACCTTCAGGGGCCTCCTGGTATAGCCGCTGGACTTGCGCCAATGTCGCGGCCAAGGGTGTACGCAGCTCATGTGCGCTGTTGGCGGTGAAGCTGCGTTCGGCCTCCAGGGCCTTGCGCAAGCGCTCCAGCAGGCGGTTGACCGCATCCGCCAAGGGGTTGATTTCTGCCGGCAGGCGCGACACCTTGATCGGCGACAGATCACCCACGCCGCGGGCCTCTACGGCGTGACGATAGGCCAGCACGCTGCCCAGGCTCATGCGCACCAATAGCCAGGTCCCCAACAGGCTGATGGGGATCAGCGCCAATAATGGCCACAACAAGGCAAACAAGGCTTCTCGTGCGGCCCCACGACGATGGCGCAGCGGCTCGGCGACTTCGATGAATACCGTCTCGCGCAGCGCACTGGCGCCATACAGACGGTACTTTCCAGTCGTGGAGAAACCTTCAATCGGATGTTTGCTGAATACCTTCGGGTTGGCATCGTGGGACTGCATCAGGACCTTGCCCTCGGCATCGCGCACCAGATAACTCAAGTACTCCTTGTGCATCTTCAAAGTGGCAACCTGCTGCGCCTCGCCCGGGGTTTCCCGGTTGCTGATTTCCAGCACGGCCAGGGGCAGGATGCGTTGGGCGGTCTCTTCCAGTGCGCTGTCAAAGGCCTCGTTCAACTCATGTCGTACCCCGCGCCAGGTGCCGACTGTCGCCACCAGCCAGAGCAACGTCATGCCCAGCGTCAGGCCCAGGCCCAGACGTTTTTGCAGGCTGAAGGTCGTCTTCATGCCGACACCATCCGGTAACCCATGCCCCGCACGGTCTCGATCAGGTCGCGCCCGAGCTTCTTGCGCAATCGACTGATATAGACCTCGATCGTGTTGCTTTCGATTTCGGCACCGAAGGCGTACAGCCGATCTTCGAGTTGCCCCTTGGACAGCAGCGCGCCGGGACGCTGGATGAATGCCTCCAACAGCGCCCATTCCCGGGCCGTGAGGTCCACGGCCATGCCGGCCCGATGCAACGTACGGGCCGTCATGTCGACGTGCAGCTCACCAAGCCTGATCTGGGGATTGGGGTTGCCGCTGTAACGACGAGCCACCGCAGCCACACGGGCCGACAGTTCAAACAGATCGAAGGGTTTGACCAGGTAATCGTCGGCGCCGGCATTGAGGCCGGCGATTCGATCAGAGATCTGGTCCTGGGCCGTCAGGATGATCACCGCAGTCGCGTCACCTGCGCTGCGCCGCTGACGCAGGAAGTCCAGCCCTCGACCGTCCGGCAACATCAAGTCAAGCAGGATCAGGTCATAAGCGGTGGTGCTCACGCTGCTGCGTGCTTGGGCAAGGTTCTGCACCCAATCAACGGCATGGCCGTCATCGGCGATCTGCTCGCGCACCGCATCCCCCAACCGTGGCGAGTCCTCAACCAATAAAACCCGCATCGGGCAGCTCCTGTAATCGTGGTTTGCCGCACCTTAGCGGCCTTACCTGACGTGAATCTGAAGATTCAGCTGGCTGTCAGGAATGCACCGTAGGGTATGCCCACAACGAAGCCCCCGGCAGGAGACAGATCATGAAATCAGGTTTTATCGCCAGCACTGCGCTGATAAGTGTGCTGGCCAACGGTTACGCCTTGGCCGATGACGACTGCGGCGAACCGGTCAACGACTGGCAGCCACGGGAAACCCTGCGCCTGCAGGTGGAACAGCGGTACGGCTGGAAGGTGCAGCGCATCAAGGTCGACGACGGCTGCTACAAGCTCAAGGGCCTGGACCGCCAGGGCAATGTCATCGAGGCCCGCTACGCACCGGCGTCGCTGCACTTGCGCAAGCTCGAGATCTACTTCCGGGACGATGACGATGCCAGCGCTTACCTCGCCCCTGCCCCCGCACCGTGACATTTCGACGCGTTGATCCTGCCGTTCAGGTTGCTGTCAGCAAGCAGGTCCAGGCTCTCGCCCCAACGATCAAAAGGACAACCTCCATGAAAAAAATCATCGCTGCAACCTGCCTCGCCGGCGCCATCATCCTGCCGGGGCTGGCTCAGGCCCGTGAAGTAACCCTCACCACCCAGCTCAAGCGCTACAGCGGCAACGACGCGTACCTGGCGATCTACGTCACCGACGCCAGCGGCCAGTACCAGAAAACCCTCTGGGTGGCCGGCAAAAAGGCCAAGTACTACAAGCACCTGGCCGACTGGGCCCGTGGAAGCAAGCTGAACCCCAGCGAGTACGACGGCGTCAGCGGCGCCAGCGTTGGCAGCGGCGACACCCTCAAAGTCAGCGTCGAGCTGGCAGACACCCTGATCGATGCCGGGTATCAGATCCGTATCGATAGCGCCGTCGAGGATAAGCGTGATGCCCGCGCCGAAGTCAGCGTGCCATTGACCCGCGAAGGCGCAGGCAAGCCGGCGGCCGGTAATACCTACGTCGAATCCTTTACTTACGATTTGTAGCACCTACCTGTTCGGAGGCCGAACATGCTTCGCCAGCTCCACTCCCTGCCCGGTCTGATCGCCGCCCTGTTGGTCATGCTCTTGGCCATCAGCGGCGCGACATTGTCTGTCGATCCGGCCCTTGAACGCCTGAACAACACGTCCACTGCGGCCGGGCAAGTCAATGTCGGCCAGTTGGCCGGACGCGTTGCCAGTCACTTTCCGGGCGTGGAGCAGATCCAGCGCACAGCGTCCGGGACCGTCATTGTCTACTTCGATCAGGACGGCCGGGTCGGGGCCGAAAAGGTCGACCCACTGACCGGGCGAGGCCTGGCCCCCTACGAACCCTCCGCTTTCTCACGCTGGATGAAAGACCTGCACCGCTCGCTGTTTCTTGACACGCCGGGCCACGGGGTGTCAGGCGTCGGCGCGCTGTTCATGCTGATGCTGTCGGTGTCCGGGGCGCTGTTGCTGGTCCGGCGGGTCGGCGGCTGGCGCAACCTGCTGCGGCCATTGCGGGGCGACTTCAGCCAGCGCTGGCACGCTGAGGTCGGTCGCTTAGCGTTGCTTGGGCTGCTGTTATCGGCACTGAGCGGGCTCTACATGTGCGCCACGACCTTCGACTTCATCGCCGATGGCAGTCAGAGCGAGCCTGCATTCCCCGACCACATCAGCGCAGGCTCGGCCTCGCCCGTGGCGAGCCTGCAAGCTTTGCAGGCCACCGATCTGACTGACCTGCGCGAGCTCGTCTATCCCAGCCCGAATAATCCGCAAGACGTGTTTTCCCTGCGCACGGCCCAGGGTGACGGCTACGTGGACCCGGTCAGCGGTGCCCTGTTGTCCTATCAAGCTCACGACTCGATGCGCAACGTCTACGAGTTGATCTATCAGTTGCACACCGGTGAAGGGCTCTGGTGGCTGGGCCTGTTGCTGGGCCTCTGTGCCCTCGGCGTGCCCGTGATGAGCATCACCGGCATCCTGATCTGGTGGCGTCGCCGCCAGGCCGGGCCGAATATCCGCCATAACAGCGCTGCGCAATCCGCCGACACCGTGATTCTGGTCGGCAGCGAAACCAACAGCACCTGGGGCTTTGCCAACACCTTGCATGAAGCCTTGCATCAAGCCGGCCACCGCGTTCACAGCGCAGCAATGAATCAATACGCCAACGACTACGGCAACGCTCAACGCGTGTTGATCCTCACCGCGACCCACGGTGACGGCAATGCCCCGGCCTCGGCTTCGCAGTTCCTGGCACGGCTGGCCGAAGCCGGCCTGAAACCTGGCCAGCCGTTTGCCGTGCTGGGTTTTGGCGACCGGCAGTTTGCGCAGTTCTGTCAGTTTGCCCATCAGGTACAGGAAGCCTTGTTGCAGGCCGGTGGCACGCCTTTGATTGGCCTGGAAACCATCAACCGCCAATCCTCCCAGGAGTTCGCTCGGTGGGGCCACGCCGTGGGTGAAGTGCTGGGGCATGACTTGACGCTGATCCACACCCCACAGCCGCCCCGCACCGATCAACTGATCCTGGTCGAACGCATTGCCTATGGTGAACAGGTAGGCGCGCCCACCCACGTGCTGCGTTTCAAAGCCCCAGGGAAGTTACCGGCCTTTGAAGCCGGTGATCTGGTCGGCATCCTGCCCCCTGGCAACCCCCTCCCGCGGTTCTACTCGCTGGCCAGCAGTTCACAGGACGGCGTGCTGGAGATCTGCGTACGCAAATACAAAGGAGGTCTGTGCTCGTCATTCCTTCACAGCCTGGAGATCGGGGCGACCATCGACGCCTTTATCCAACCGAATCCACAATTTCGTCCCGCGTCGGGCGCTCATCCGGTGATCCTGATCGGTGCCGGTACCGGCATCGGCCCGCTGACCGGTTTTATCCGCAACAACAAGGCCCACCACCCCATGCACTTGTATTGGGGCGGGCGCAACCCGACCTCGGATTTCCTCTACGAAGCCGAGCTTAACCATTACTTGGCGGACCAGCGTCTCACCGCATTGCACGCAGCCTTTTCCCAGGTCATGGACCGTTCCTACGTGCAGGACCGGCTGATCAGCGACGCCCTGATGTTGCGTCGGCTGATCGAAAAAGGCGCCCAGGTACTGGTTTGCGGCGGTCGCGAGATGGCCAAGGGGGTGATGCTGGCCCTGGACGAAGTACTGGCACCGCTGAACCTGAATGTGCGGACCCTCAAGGCACAAGGACGCTATCGTGAAGACGTCTACTGAATTGCAACGCTACAGCCTGAGCGGCGAAACCATGGGCACGCGCTATACCGCCCTGTTCTATGCCGAAACCGAACTCGACACCCGCCCGATCAGTCGCAGCCTGGCGCACGCCGTGGGCCGGGTGGACCAACAAATGTCGACCTGGAAAGCCGATTCGGACCTCAATCGCCTCAACAACGCACCGTTGCAGGAATGGATAGCGCTGCCCGAGGAACTGACCACGGTATTGTCTGCGGCGCTGCGCGTCAGCCGGCAATCGGGCGGCGCCTTCGATATCGCCGTTGGTGATCTGGTGGACGCCTGGGGCTTCGGTCCCGGCGAGCTGTCCATCACCGAACCGGCGCCTGCGCCAACTCGACGCTCGACCAGTGCAGCGCTGGTCGTTGATTCACAACGCAACCTGGTGCGCAAACAGGCACCGCTTAACCTCAACTTGAACGGCATTGCCAAAGGTTTTGGTGTCGATGAGCTGGCCCGCTGCCTGGACAGGTTTGGCATCGCGCGCTACCTGGTAGGCATCGACGGCGAGATGCGTGCCCGCGACAACAAACCAGATGGGCAGCCCTGGGTCGTGGCCATGGAAAAGCCCCGCCGGGGCGTGCGTGAGGTCATGGGTGTGATGGAACTCAGCGACGCCGCCATCGCCACCTCCGGGGATTATCGACACTGGGTCGACGTCTGTGGGCAATCCTTCGCCCACACAATGAACCCGGCCACCGGCACCCCACTGTGCAACGCACTCGCAGCCGTCACGGTGGTGTCGACTTCATGCATGCTCGCCGACGCCTGGGCCACAGCGCTGATGGTACTGGGCGAAACCCAAGGCCCCCGCCTGGCACAAGAACGCGGGATGGACGCATTGTTCGTCATGCGCGACGGTTTGCAGCTCAAGGAAATATCCATAGTCGGCGGACAGTTGCAGCCTCAGGTTCAAACGCGCTGACGCCGACGCCCTGGGGCAACACCTGTTCTAACGGCGCGAGCGATTGGATTTCACTCGATCATCGGCACCTTGGCTGCCCGTTGATAAGGCCCGTACTCGACCGGTACCCACTGGAAGTGCCCGCCCACTGCACTGATATGCCCTATCCCCGGAAACGGCAAATGCGCCGCTGTCACCCAGGTCCTGGTAGTGGCCGCGGCATTGAACACCTTGGCCCGGCTCTTGATTGCCTGTTGATTGTCGACATCAAAACGAATCGACACTTCAGGATGCTCGAACTGCACCGCCAGGTTATGCACCAGGTCCCCCATGAACAGAATGCTCTGGCCTTGGGAGGTAAACCGGTACGTGGTACTGCCGGGCGTATGCCCTGGCTCCAGCTCGGCGTCGACATCGGGCAGCGGCGACTGGCCGCTGGCGAAGGTCTTGAAGCGGCCGGCTGCCACATAAGGGGCGGTGGAATCCTGAGCGATCTTGAAGAATTCCCGGGCACCGGCCGGCGCCTTCGCCAGTGCCTGGGGATCGAGCCAGTAATCGGCTTCTGCCTTCGCGGCATAGACTGTAGCGTTGGCAAACAGCGGTTGCTGCTTGTCGTCGACCAGCCCGCACACGTGATCCAGGTGCAAATGAGTGAGCAAGATGGCATCGACCTGCTCCGGGCGATAACCGGCGGCCTGCATGTTCGCCGAGAGCATTCCAGCCGTGGCGCCGATACATTGGCCGGCACCGGTGTCCACCAGGATCAGTTGCCTACCGGTATTGACCAGAAAAGCGTTGAACGCGGTCTGCACCCCCGGCGTTTCAATCGAGCGACGGGCGAGCAAGGCGCGGATCTGGCTTTGGCTCAGGCCTTCGAGCAGCTTGGGCGACAGATCGTTGTAGCCATCGAACAGCGCCGTCACTTCGTAGTCGCCCACCGTCAAGCGGTAGTAACCGGGTACTTGAGTGCCCTGGAGCGGCGCCTGGGCCAGGGCGCCCAGCGATGTCAGCGCCAATGCCAGGCCCGCCCCGCGCAGTGTGCACGCCAGAGAATGCTTCATACCTTCACCTTGATCGAGTCAGAAGAACGGCCACTCATACACCAGCCGGAGAAGGTCATCATGCACTCGTCTCACACCGCAGAACTTGCAGGCATGTGCTGAGTGAGTACTGCGTCCGGTGCTGCACCTGAACGCAATTAACAACGTTTAACTCGCACGCTCGCGCCTCACACCCAAGAATGAAGCCCTCTGCCCAGACCTGTTTTCTCAAGCGGGAAGCTGGCCGTCCACCGTACGGTGCGCCCGGCATTTCCCACTGACACGGAGTTTTTGTCATGGCTCGTGCATCACACACCACCGTCAGGGCGGCCATCAAGCCAACGCGCAAAACCGGCACCGGGGGCCTGTCTCCCTGGCGCGAAAGCCTGGTCAAGAAAGTGATTCTCGACGGCCTTAGCGACACGCTGGAAATCACCGAACTGGCCAAGGCCTGCGCCCTGTCCCGCAGTCATTTTTCCCGAGCATTCAAATGCAGCACCGGCCAGTCCCCTCAAGCCTGGATCCGTAGCCAGCGCATCGCCCGGGCCAAGCAACTGATCCGGGAGACCGACTTGACCCTGACGCAAATCAGCCTGGAATGCGGGTTCTGCGACCAGGCGCACTTTTGTCACATCTTCACCCACAGCGAAGGCATCAATCCGTTTGCCTGGCGGTGTCGGGAACTGCGCGCTCAGCCGTACACACCTGGCTGCGCGTAGTACCGCCCCCTTCGCCCGCCCAATTTCACATGGAAATGAAGCATGTTGCCTGCACAACACCACTCAACCGTCACCCTGAAACCGCTCTGGCTGCTTGCCCTGCTCACCGGCAGCGCCGCACCGGCGATGGCAGCGCAGCTCGCGCAAAGCACGCCTGGCTTTCTCGACGGCGCGACGCTGGAAGTCCTCAGCCGCAACTTCTACCTCAACAATGACTATCGCACCCCGACACCGGCCGGCAAAAGCTACAAACAGGAATGGGCCCAGGGCTTCATCGCCTCGTTCGAGTCCGGCTTCACCCCCGGCACGATCGGCGTAGGCATCGATGCCCACGCGTTCCTGGGGTTGAAACTGGACGGCGGCAAGGGGCATTCCGGAACGGGATTGTTGCCGCTGGATGAGAACGGACGAAGCGAGGATCACTACTCCAGTGCGGGTGGCGCGCTGAAATTCAACACCTCACGCACCACCCTGGCGGTCGGCGAAATGACTGTGCAGAGCCCGGTATTCGACACCGCAGACAAGCGCCTGCAACCCGAATACGCCAGCGGCCTGCTGCTCTCCAGCCGCGAGGTCGAAGGGGTCGATCTGCAGGCGGGCCACTTCAGTGCGTTCAAGAATCAGGACGCCTCGACCAGCAAGGGTGACTTTTCCGGGTATGGGGCGACGACGCGCAACGGCGCCATCGACTTCATCGGCGCCGACCTGTTCACCGGCCAAGCCCTGGGCGGCGCGCTCTACGCCTCCGAACTGAGCGACACCTGGCGCCAGTACTATGCCAACCTGCATGCCACCCTTGGCGAACTGTTCCTTGACGGCAACCTGTATCACACCCGCGACTATGGCAAGGCCAACGCCGGGGCCATCGACACCACAGCTTATAGCCTGAGTGGCAAATACCGGCTCAATGCCCAGGCGTTCACCCTGGCCTATCAGAAAATCAACGGCGACACGCCCTTCGATTTCGTCGGCGGCGACTCCATCTACTTGGCCAACTCGATCAAATATGCCGACTTCAACGGCCCGGGTGAGCGCTCATGGCAAGCGCGCTACGACCTTGACCTGGGCACCTTGGGCGTCCCCGGCCTGAGCTTCATGGCCCGCTATGTGACTGGACGTAGACGGCAGCCATGCCCCCCAAGGCGGCGCCTACAACCTGTTCGATAGCGACACTGGCACTTACAGTCCGCAACAAGGCGCTGGCGGACGCCATTGGGAGCGCGACCTGGACCTGCATTACATCGTGCAGTCAGGCCCGGCCAAGGACCTGTCGCTGCAACTGTCCCATGTCACCCATCGCGCCAATAGCAGCCAGGGCGGCGATGACATCGACCGGCTGTATATCGTCATCCAGTACCCCCTCAAGCTGGGGCCGTTCTGACCCAGCCACAATGGATACCAATACTTTATCCGTCATGGCAGCTTCAACGGTTTAACCGCGACTGACCGAAGCCGGCCTGACGATCACTTCCCAATTCACCTTCAAGCCAGTCGAGCAGCGCGCTTACCTCAACCCGACCTTCCCCGCCCGGCCGGCTGAATACCGATATCGCATCAGGCAAAGGGACACTTTCTGCGCAAGGCCTCACCAACGCACCGCTCTCAAGCAGCCCTTGGGCGGTGCGCCGCCACCCCAATGCGATGCCATGCCCCTCGACCGCCGCCTGGAGCATCAAGGGGTAGCTATCGAACACCGAGCCCTCGGAAGAATTGTCGAACGACTGCCCAAACGCCTGGAACCAGGCACCCCACTGCATCCAATGAGGCGGCGTAGCGTGATAGTGCAAAAGGGTGTGGGACTTCAGGTCACGGACTTGCAACGCTTTGTGGGTACGCAGGTAATGAGGACTGCATACGGGAAACACTTCATCAGCGGCGGTAAACATCAAGCCATGGACGCCGCTGGGCCGTCCCGTGCTTTGCAGGGCCACGTCAAAATGCTCATTGAACTCAGTCAGCGGCCCGGTGGATGTGGCCACCTGTATCTCGATTTCCGGGTATCGCTGGTGGAACGTCGAGAGCCGCGGCATCAACCAATAGAACGCTTCACATAATTGGCACAGCAAAACGACGCGGTTTTTACCTGGCGATTGACGAAGGCTGACAGCACTGGCACTGATACTTTGCAACGCGTTACTCACCACACGGCCCAACTCACGTCCTTGGGGGGTCAGGAAGACGGCGCGGTTACGACGGCAGAAAAGCTTCAGCCCCAAGTCCTCTTCGAGCCCACGGATCTGCCGACTGATCGCCGCTTGGGTGATGTGCAGTTCCTCGGCGGCCTTGGAAAAACTCTCCAGGCGCGCAGCCGCTTCGAAGGGCAACAAGCTGGCAAGCGGCGGCAATGATTTTCCAAGGGTATTCATAATCAGAGGTAATGCATCCGGGGCCGAGAACTCGTTTGTAGCATAGCTGCGACGCTGTGCAACATGAGTTCAATGCCTTAAGGATATGCATGAATGCCCAATGCCTACTCGAACACCCTCGCCGGCGTGAGCCTTGCCGTCGTCGCGACGCTGAGCTGGGCGTTGAATTTCATTGCGCCTTACGTCGTCGGTGCCTACACGATCCACGATCTGATGATCATACGGTTCCTGATCGCCGGGGCGCTGGGCGTGGCTGTCGTGGTGGGCTATCGAACCCAGCTCCGGCGTATGCGTCGCAGCCAACTGCTACTTGGCGCCAGCCTGGGGGTCATCGGGTATCTCGGCTACAGCAGTTGCATTGCCGCAGGCGTCATGTTTGCCGGGCCGGTACTGACCCCGGCGTTTATTGGCATGGTGCCGATCCTGCAGGCACTGCTCGGCAACGCCACCCACAAAACCCTCCCATGGCGAAGGCTGGCGATACCGCTGGTTTTTTTAACGGGAGGGCTATTGCTGTCGAACATCAGCAGTATCCAGCAGCCCCTGAGCGACGACGGTTCATGGTTGACGGGCGTGTTTTTCTCGATCGGTGCGGTGCTCTTGTGGATCGTATTCAGTTGGTTGAACCAGGGCGCCTTGGTCAACCTGTCGGCCAGCGCTTCGGGGGCCTGGACCGGCCTCATGATGGTCGGCGCAGGGATCGGCACCTTGTGCTTGTTACCAGCAGCGCAAGCGTTTGATCTTCTCAAGCTGCCAAGCCTGGGTTTCAGTGTTTCCCTGGCGGGACACCTGTATGCCTGGGGTCTTGTGATTGCGCTGATGTCGTCAGTCATCGGGGCCTGGGCGTGGAACGCGGCGTCCCGTCGCCTTCCCATGGTGCTTTCCGGGCAGTTGATATCCCTGGAATCACTATTTGCCACACTACTGGGCCTGTTGTTTCATCAGCGGCTGCCAACGCTTCTAGAAGCGTCCGGTCTTACTGGCGTGCTGGTGGGGGTGATGATGGCAGTTCGTATCATTCTGACGTCCACTGTTCCTGATAGAAATGCCTCCTTCATCCGCTGATTACTTGCGCTTGGCCTTATCGGTCATCCGAGTGGCGCGGATGCTTGCCTCCTCGGCAGTACGTTGCGCCTGCTCGGACATTATCTCGGCCTGCTCAGCCTTCCTGTAGGCCTCATCCGCCCTGAGCCTTGCCGTCGCGGCGTTATTCTCCGCCGACTCCAGTCGGGCATCCACTTCTTGGGCGAGCTTGTTACAGCACCCGGCAGTGGTCGCCAGAAAAATGCTCATCAATACGACAGGTAAGTATCTATTCAAGGCCATGGTTATTTCCTCGGTTAAGCGCAGCAGGAAAAACGGCTAACAACTGGCTCGAGTATCGGGCAACACCCCCGGTGCACTCTGATCTTTGTCAACTGCATGGCTCGTCCGACATCCACACCGTGGCTCACTTGAACCTAGTTGATTTAGCTCAATGTCTTTGCAGCCCTCAGGCGTAGAAAAAGCAAACCGGGGAGCCTGCGATCTCCCCGACCATTTATGCACGGCCTGTTCATCCGAGGCCTTTTATTGAGTCGAGGCCATGAAAAAAACCCACCAATGGAACCTGTCCTACTTCTTCATTGCACTGGCCGTGTTCAGCCTTGTGCAGTTCCTGTTTTTCGAACGTCCCGCGGTGCAGGTCATCCCCTATAGCCAGTTCCTACAGCTGTTGAGCAATCAGAAGGTCAGCGATTTACGCGTCGAAAAAGAACACATCAGCGGCAAATTGCAGGAACCGATTGAGGGTCACAATCTGTTCTCGACCGTACGGGTCGATCCGGCTCTGGCAACGGACCTCGCCCAATCAGGTGTCGGTTTTACAGGCATCAACGAAAACACTTTTTTGAACGGTTTGCTGGGCTGGTTGCTGCCCTTCGTGCTGATCATGGCGGTCTGGCACTTCCTGTTTCGCGGGTTGGCCGAGAAGCAGGGCCTGGGCGGGCTGATGAACATTGGCAAGTCCCGCGCCAAGGTGTTCGTCGAACGCGATACCGGGGTGACCTTTGCCGATGTCGCCGGCATCGACGAAGCCAAGGTCGAGTTGGTGGAAATTGTCTCCTTTCTCAAGGACAAGGCGAAATATGCGCGCCTGGGCGCACACATCCCCAAGGGAACGTTACTGGTCGGCCCGCCCGGCACCGGCAAGACCCTGGTCGCCAAGGCCATCGCCGGAGAAGCTGGCGTGCCCTTCTTCTCGATATCGGGGTCGGAATTCGTCGAGATGTTCGTCGGTGTTGGTGCCGCTCGCGTGCATGATTTGTTCGAACAGGCCCGGCAGGCAGCGCCGTGTATCATTTTTATCGATGAACTCGATGCGCTGGGCAAAATGCGCGGCGTTGGCGCCTTCGGGGGCAATGACGAGAAAGAACAAACCCTCAACCAATTGCTGTCAGAGCTCGATGGGTTCGACCCGCGTGAGGGTGTCGTGCTGCTCGCGGCGACCAACCGCCCCGAGGTACTGGACCCGGCGCTGTTGCGAGCCGGCCGGATCGACCGGCAGATCCTGATCGATCGCCCCGACCGTAAAGGCCGCCAGGCGATCCTCAAGGTCCACCTTCAGAAAATCGTCACCGGCCAGGACCTCGATAGCGAGCGTATCGCCGACATCACCACCGGTTTTACCGGAGCAGACCTGGCCAACCTGGTCAACGAGGCGGCCATCATCGCCACTCGACGCGGTGCCGAAACGGTGAGCCTCGACGATTTCACCGCGGCGGTGGAACGCATCGTTGCCGGGATCGAACGCAAGGGCAGCCTGCTGCACCCCGATGAACGCCAAGTGGTGGCCTACCACGAAATGGGCCATGCCCTGGCGGCCAGCAACCTGCCGGACATGGACCCGGTCCATAAGGTCTCGATCGTGCCGCGCGCCATTGGCTCGCTGGGCTATACCTTGCAGCGACCGACGGAAGATCATTTTCTTGTCAGCTACCAGATGCTCAAGGACCGCATGGTCGTCCTGATGGCGGGACGTGCCGCCGAATGCCTGGCCTATGGCCAAGTCTCGACCGGGGCCGCCGATGACCTGGCCCACGCCACGGATATCGCCCGGCAGTTGATCACCCGCTTTGGCATGAGCACAGAGCTTGGCCTGGCGGTGCTGGAGCGCAAAAGTGCGAGCTACCTGGGCGAACGCATGGAAATCGGTGACAAGGACTATTCGGAACAAACCGCCAGGGAAGTCGACCTGGCTATTCGCGCCTTGCTCGCTGAAGCCTATCAACGCGCCAGCACACTGCTGGAAAGCCATCGGGAAGACCTGGACACCGGGGCCCATCTGCTGGTGGAAAAGGAAACCCTGACACCTGAAGAGTTTGCCCCGCTCCTGCCGCTTAAACACGCTGCGCTGACCTTGCGACTGGTTTGACAGCGCCTGACCGTTGATCGATCTGTCACGGCGTGAACGAATCCAACGCCCCCTGTACGCACACCCACGACGCAATAGCGTCATCTGCAAGCCCCATAGTGAAGGTTTGCACCCCCATCCTTTGTACCCGTTCTGCGTCTATCGACAGTCGGTAACACTTTAGGCCGACAAAAAACAAGCGCAGCTGCATTGTTCTTCTATGCTTGCACCAGATAAAGGAAATTTTTCCATGAGCGAGCTTGAACCGCGACTTCTGCACGTGCATGCGCTCAAGACCGCTTGCTCGAACTGCAGCGTGCTCGAACTGTGCCTGCCCATCGGCCTGACGGGCGGTGAAGTCGAGCGCCTGGACACGCTGATCGCCCAGCGGGTCAAGGTCAAGAAAGGCGCAGCGCTGTATCGCACCGGCGACCCGCTGCGCTCGTTGTATGCCGTGAGGTTGGGCTTCTTCAAGACCAGCGTCCTTTCGGTAGACGGTCGCGAACAGGTCACCGGTTTCCAGATGCAAGGCGAAATGCTTGGCCTGGACGCTATCAGTACCGATCACTACGCCTGCAATGCCATTGCCCTGGAAGACAGCGAAGTCTGCCCGCTGCCTTTCAACCTCCTGGAAAAACTGGCCCACGATTTACCGTCGTTGCAGCACAACCTGAACAAACTCCTGAGCCAGGAAATCGTGCGCGACCACAGCATGCTGTTGATGCTCGGCAACATGAACGCCGACGAACGCCTGGCGGCATTCCTATTGAACCTGTCCCAGCGGCTTAACATGCGCGGCTATTCCTCCAGGGAATTCGTGCTGCGCATGAGCCGCGAAGCCATCGGCTCCTACCTGGGCCTGCGCCTGGAAACCATCTGCCGGGGCATCGCCCACCTACGCCAGGAGGAACTGGTGGACATGCATGGGCGCAATGTCACCATTCTGGACTTGCCCGGCCTCAGGCAGAAGGTCGCCGGTTGCCATCGTCATTCCGAGCTGTAACGCCCGCCCTGCATGACATCTGATCTACATCAATACCCCCCAATGCCTACAGGTCGACATTAAGACTAGCGTTCGAACCTTTGTATCGACGAAGGTTACCGAACCTCCCGTCTCATGGAGGCTTTGATCATGGCAACGCACCTGCAAGGTACAAAACCGGTCATCCCGACCGTCACCCCCCACCCTTTGGCCGGCAGTTTGCGAAAGGTCGAGCCCCGGCGCCTGTCGCTGAGCCTGCTGATCGCCCTGGTCGTCGGTTCGATGATCGGCAGCGGCATCTTCAGCCTGCCCCAGAACATGGCAGCCAGCGCCGGTGCAGGGGCGATCCTGATCGGCTGGCTCATCACCGGCGTGGGCATGCTCTCGCTGGCCCTGGTCTACCAGACACTCTCCAACCGCCAACCGGAACTGGACAACGGTGTGTTCGCCTACGCCCGTGCCCTGGGCGGTGAATTCCTCGGTTTCAATTCGGCGTGGGGCTATTGGATCAGCGCCTGGATCGGCAACGTCAGCTACCTGGTGATTCTGTTCGCCGCGCTCAGTTACTTTTTCCCCGTGTTTGGCGAAGGCAATAACAAAGCCGCGATCCTCGGCGCGTCCGTGGTGCTGTGGGCGTTGCATTGGATGATCCTGCGCGGGATGCGCACCGCCGCCAAGGCCAACGCCCTGACCACGATCGCCAAGGTGGTGCCGTTGCTGTTGTTCATCGGGCTGGTCATTGCCGCTTTCTCCAAGGACACCTTCATGGTGGATTTCTGGGGTGCGCCGGCACTGGGCAGTACGCTGGACCAGGTCAAGAGCACCATGTTGGTGACGGTCTGGGTGTTCATCGGTATTGAAGGCGCCAACGTATTCTCCGCCCGGGCCGCCGAACGGGCCGATGTGGGCCGCGCCACCGTGATTGGCTTCGTCCTCACATTGTTGCTGCTGATCGCTGTTTCCCTATTGTCGTTGGGTGTCCTCAGACAGCCCGAACTGGCCGCGCTGAAGAACCCCTCCATGGCGGGTGTACTGGAAGCGGTGGCCGGGCCTTGGGGTGCGGTGCTGATCAGCATTGGCCTGATTGTGTCGGTGGGCGGCGCGTTGCTGGCCTGGACGCTGTTGGCAGCCGAATCGGTGTTCACGCCGGCCAAGGAAAAGGTCATGCCGCGCCTGCTGGCCACGGAAAACCAACATGGCGCACCGGCCAACGCGCTGTGGATCACCAACGGCTGCATTCAGCTGTTCCTGTTGCTGACCCTGTATTCGAGCGCCAGCTACCTGGCGCTGATTTCACTCGCCACCTCGATGATCCTGCTGCCGTACCTGTTCAGTGGCCTGTATGCACTGAAGATGACCTGGCAAGGCCAGACCTACGCCGGCCATCGCGGCCTGCAACTGCGCGACATGGCCATCGCTGTGGTCGCGACGGGCTATTGCGTCTGGCTGCTCTACGCTGCCGGCCCCCGGTACATGCTGCTCAGTGCCCTGCTCTATGCCCCCGGCTCGCTGATCTACCTGAGCGCCCAACGGGCCAGGACGGGCCGGGCCTTCAATGGGTTTGGCTGGGGCCTGCTGCTGGTGATCTGGGCGGCGGCGATTTTCGCCGGCTGGATGCTCTGGTCCGGCCAACTGTCTTTGTAGGTTCGCAAGCGTGCATTGACCCGTTCGGCGACGGTGCCTGGTCATCTGGCCAGGTACTCGCCCGGACATCACCAAAGAGGAAAATCAAATGTCCAATTCAGTGAAAAAAATGCCGGTCAAAACCGAAGAAAACGCGCCACATCCCGCCAAGACTGACCTCAGGCATCCATTTGAAAAGCTTCGCCAGCAGGTGGATCGCCTGTTCGATGACTTCAACCGGGGCACTGGGATTTCTCCATTCAGTCGCGGGTTGTTCGATGTCGAGCCCTTCTGGCGTCGCGAGTTCTCCACCAGCAGCCTGCCGGCCGTTGACATCAGCGAGAAGGAAAAGAGCTTTGAAATCACCGCCGAGCTGCCCGGCATGGATCAGAAAGACATCGAAATCCGCCTGGCCAACGGCAACCTGATCATCAAGGGGGAGAAAAAAGAAACCAGGGAAGAAAAGAAAAAGGGTTATCACCTCTCCGAGCGCCATTACGGTTCCTTCGAGCGCGTGTTCAACCTGCCAAAAGGCGTCGACAGCGACAAGATCGAAGCCCAGTTCAGCAAAGGCGTGCTGACGCTGACACTGCCAAAAAAACCCGAAGCACTGAAAGCGGAAAAGGTCGTGCCGATCAAGGCCGATTGATCGTTTTGAACCCTGCCCCTCGCCGGCCAACGACGAGGGGCTTTTTCATGCCTGCGCTTATTTCAGGCCGAATGCGTCGTTGAAGCGGCCGGCCCCTTCGCGAGCAGGCTCGCTCCCACACTGGGTCGTGGCGGGCACAGATCCGGCGGGCACAGAAAATCCTCTGTGGGAGCGAGCCTGCTCGCGAAGGCGGTGGGTCAGAGTTCGACGCTATCGCGGTACTCCGGGACCGACACCGACCAACCCAATTCATCGCAAATGCGGTGACGCAAGACATCGGACGCATTGGGTTCGCCATGCACGACATAGGTGTGCCGGGGTGGTGTCTTGAAGCCGCGCAGCCATTGCATGATTTCGTCGGCATCGGCATGGGCCGAGAGCGTTTGCATGGGCACCACTTCGGCGTTGATCGGCACATCCTTGCCATGGATGCGCACCGCAGGCTCGCCCGCCACAATCCTCGCACCTCGCGTACCGCCTGCCTGGAAACCGGGCATCAGCAAGGTGTTGATCGGGTTGGGCGCCAGGCTCTTGAGGTGGTGCAGCACGCGCCCGCCGGTGGCCATGCCACTGGCGGCGATGATCACCGCTGGGGTGCGTTGCAGGTCCAGCGCCATGGAGTCCTTGACCGAGCGCACCGGATGGGCGATGTGGCACATGCCTTCGCACTCTTCCCTGGAGAGACGATGCTCGTCGCCAAAGCGCTGGTACAACCGGGTGACGTCGATGGCCATGGGGCTGTTGAGGTAGATCGGGATATCGGGGATCGCCCGGCGTTGCTTCAGGCGATACAAGTGGTACATCAGCAATTGGGCACGACCAACCGTGAACGAGGGCACCAACGTGATGCCACGGCGCAGCGCGGTGCGAGTGATCACCTCTGCCAATTGGTCTTCCGGCGACTCGTGTGGGTGTCGACGGTCGCCATAGGTGGACTCCACCAGCAAGATATCCGCCTGCTCGACGACCTTCGGCGCGAACATCACCGGATCCTCGGGCCGCCCCAAGTCCCCGGAACACACCAGCGTCACCCCACCGGCCTGGACCTGTACCGTCGCGGCACCGAGAATGTGCCCGGCGCGACGCAGCAAGATGGTTATCCCCCGGGCGATCTCCACCGGATGTTCGAATGCAATCGGGCGCAGCAGTTTCAGCGCTCGCTCAGCGTGTTCACGGGTGTACAGCGGGAAGGCCGGCGCGTGCTTGGAGAAGCCCTTGCGGTTGGCGTATTCGGCTTCTTCTTCCTGCAGGCGGGCGCTGTCGCGCAGCAGGTTCTTCACCAGCTCGCAGGTCGCCGGCGAGGCATAGATAGGGCCGCGATAGCCATTACGCACCAGCACCGGCAGATAACCGCTGTGGTCCAGGTGGGCATGGGTCAGTACGATCGCATCCAGGTCACGCATCGGCAGTTCGAAGGGATCCCAGTTGTGCAGGCGCAATTGTTTGTAGCCCTGGAACAGGCCGCAATCGATCAGGATGCGCTGATCGTCGTGTTCCAGCAGGTACTTGCTGCCGGTGACCGTACCGGCGGCCCCGAGAAATGTCATGCGCATGGCGGTGCTCCTGGACAATCGATAATAGGTCTATTGGTCCCATTGTTTGACCTCGTTGCCGTTGATCTTTGTCAACAGCTCAGCGGTCAAGTCCGATTCATCACACCGCCAGAACACTGCACGACACCTGGTAGAGGATGTGTTCGGTCGTGCTGCCCAGCAGCCCATACAGATCGTCGTGCTGGAATCGCCCCATGACGATCACGTCCACTTCATGCTCCAGGGCAAATTCACTCAGGGCCGAGACCGGATGCCCAAGCAGAAAATGCCTGCGCTCGGCCGGCACACCAAACAGGTTCGCCAGTTCCAGGAAGGTTTTTTCCAGGCTCCTGCGCAGTTCCTTGCTGAGCTGCGACAGCGACAGGCCGCCACCGCCGACATCCCCCAGATAGACTGACGACACCTCATAAGCGTGAACCAGATGCAGCTCGGCGTCGCACTGCAAGGCCAGCCCCATTGCCTGGCGGATGATCCGGTCGTTCAGCCCGCTGTTCTGGGCAAACGCACTGGAAGGGTCCACCGCCGCGACCACGGTGCGCGGCAGCGCATGACCGGTGGCCCCCACCAGGTACATCGGCACCGGGCAGTTGCGCAGCAGTTGCCAGTCCAGCGGGGTGAAAAATGCCCGCTTGAGCATGGGCTCGTGTTGTACCTGCTTGATCAGCAGATCCGGCTGGATCTGCGTAACGTGTTGCAGGATCTGCTTGCCCATCTTCTGGGCCCATTCCACCTCAGTGGTGACCCGCAGGCCACGGCGACGCATCTTGTCCGCCTCATCCTCCAACCAATGGCGATGATCCTGGAGATAGTTCTGCCGCGCCTCCTCACGGGGCCTCTCTTCAAGCAGCGAAAGAATGTCCAGCGAGGGAATCAAGGCGATGACATGCAAGTGCGCCCCGCTGGCCGCCGCCAGGGCCGCGGCGTGATGCAGGGCGGGCGAATGACGTTGTGCCGGGTTGAGGATCAGCAACAGGCGTTGGTACTGGCTCATGATGGGTCTCCAAAGTCGGGCTCGAACGCCACGGCGCAGCGTCGATGCCATGAGGCATGTTGGCCGTCATTGCGGCGTCGGCGCCCAGCGCCAATTCAAGACTTCGGGCATGTCCTGCCCATGCTCGATGAGGTACAGCTGATGCTTTTCCATGGTTGCCCAGTAGCGATCCCGAGCGCTGTCCACCAGCGGCTGCAAGCGTGGCACGCGCTGGATGACATCGAGCGCCAGTTGGTAGCGATCCAGGTGGTTGATGACCGCCATGTCGAACGGCGTAGTGGTGGCGCCCTCCTCCATGAAACCGCGGACATGGAAGTTATCGTGGTTGTGACGCTTGTAGATCAGCCGATGGATCAGCGACGGATAGCCGTGGAAGGCGAAAATCACTGGCTTGTCCACGGTAAACAACCCATCGAACTCGGCGTCCGGCAATCCGTGGGCATGCTGTTGCGGCGGTTGCAGGGCCAGCAGGTCGACGACATTGACCACTCGCACGCGCAGGTCTGGCACGTATTCACGCAGCAGCGTGACAGCGGCCAGGGTTTCCAAGGTTGGCACGTCACCGGCACAGGCCATCACCACGTCCGGGTCTTCGTCGTTGTTGCAGGCAAAGGCCCAGCGACCGATCCCGACCGAGCAGTGCCGAACGGCCGAATCGATGTCCAGCCACTGCCATTCCGGCTGTTTACCGGCCACGATCACATTGATGTAATCGCGGCTCTTGAGGCAGTGATCGGCAACGGACAACAGGCAATTGGCGTCTGCTGGCAGGTAGATACGCACCACGTCAGCGCTCTTGTTCGCCACAAGGTCGATGAACCCCGGGTCCTGATGGGAAAAGCCGTTGTGGTCCTGACGCCAGACATGGGACGTGAGCAGGTAATTGAGCGAAGCAATCGATGCGCGCCACGGGATCTGGGCGGCGGTCTTGAGCCATTTGGCATGCTGATTGAACATCGAATCGACGATGTGGATGAACGCCTCGTAACAGGAAAACAGCCCATGCCGGCCAGTCAGCAAATAGCCCTCCAGCCAGCCTTCGCACACTTGCTCGCTGAGAATTTCCATCACCCGGCCGTCGCACGCCAGGTTCGTATCGCCCGCCTCCAGGGCCGCCATCCAGGTCTTGCCACTGACCTCGTACACCGCATCAAGGCGATTGGAGGCGGTTTCGTCGGGACCGAACAGGCGGAAATTGCCTGCCCGCAGGTTGTGCTTCATCACATCACGGACAAAACCACCCAACACCCGGGCGGCCTCTGCCTGCACGCTGCCGGGCGCGCTGAATTGCACGGCGTAATCGGTGAACCGAGGCAGTTCCAAGGGTTTGAGCAGCATGCCGCCATTGGCATGGGGATTGGCGCCCAGGCGCCGATGTCCCGTCGGCGCCAACGCGGCAATGTCCGGGAGCAACGCCCCGTTGTCGTCGAACAATTCCTGCGGACGGTAGCTCTGGAGCCATTGTTCCAGTTGCGTCAAATGCACGGGCAGCTCGAAGTGGCTAAGCGGCACCTGGTGGGCGCGCCAGGTGCCTTCAACCTGCTGGCCATCGACGAATTTCGGACCGGTCCAGCCCTTGGGCGTACGCAACACCAGCATCGGCCAGAGCTGGCGTTCCAGGGTACGTCCCGACGAATCCGCACGGGCCATGCGCTGGATTTCGCGAATCTTGAGCAACATGCCGTCCAGGGTCCTGGCCAACTGCTGGTGCACCGCTTGCGGATCGTCGCCTTCGACAAAATAAGGATCGTAGCCGTAGCCATACATCAGGGCCGACAGTTCGTCTTCACTGATGCGCGAAAGCAGCGTGGGGTTGGCGATCTTGAAACCGTTGAGATGAAGAATGGGCAGTACCGCACCGTCACGCCTGGGGTTGAGGAATTTGTTGGAGTGCCAGCTTGCCGCCAACGTGCCGGTTTCGGCCTCACCATCGCCGATGACGCAAGCCACGATCAGGTCAGGGTTGTCGAACGCCGCGCCATAGGCATGGGCCAGGGAATAACCCAACTCTCCACCTTCATGGATGGAGCCGGGAATCTGCGCCGAGACATGGCTGGATAAGCCATAAGGCCAGGAAAACTGCCGGAACAGGCGCAGCATTCCGTTTTCGTTCTGCTCCACCGAGGGATAACACTGGGTGAAGCTGCCCTCCAGGTAACTCTGGGCGACGATGGCCGGGCCGCCATGACCGGGGCCGGTGATCAGGATCATGTTCAGGTCACGGGACTTGATCAGGCGATTGAGGTGCACGTAAATCAGATTCAGCCCCGGCGTCGTGCCCCAGTGTCCCAGCAGGCGCGGCTTGACGTGATCGCGCTGCAGCGGTTTGCGCAGCAACGGGTTGTCCTTGAGGTAGATCTGCCCCACGGCCAGGTAATTGGACGCACGCCAGTAGGCGTCAATGCCTTCCAGTTGGTCGGGGCTGAGAAAATCGCTCATCACGTCCTCCACAAAAAACAGGGTTGCCATGCCTGATTCTGGAACGCGGGAATAAGGGTGACTTGATTTACATCAGAACCAGGGACGCTAAGGTCATACAAGGTGCTTGCTCGATGCCCTGGCGCCGCTCACTGGCATGGCGAGCGCCCATTCACACAGGAGAATGCTCATGCGCGCCATGGTCCTGCACACGATTGGTCAACCCTTGCAACTGGAGGAACGTCCCCAACCGACGCCGGCCGCCGGGCAAATGCTGATCAAGGTGCAAGCCTGCGGTGTGTGCCGCACCGACTTGCATCTGTTCGACGGTGAACTGCCCCAGGCCCGGTTGCCTCGGGTGCCGGGCCACGAGATTGTCGGTGAGGTCACCGCCGTTGGCGCGCAAGTTGCCTCGGACTGGATCGGCCGACGGGTGGGCGTGCCCTGGCTGGGGTGGACGTGTGGCGTGTGTGAGTTCTGCCGCTCGGGCCGGGAAAACCTCTGCGACCAGGCGCTGTTCACCGGCTGCCAGTTGGACGGCGGTTATGCCGACTACACCGTTGCCGACGCGTGGTTCTGCTTCCCTCTGCCCGATACACTGGAGGCCGCCGAAGCCGCACCCCTGCTGTGTGCAGGGCTGATCGGTTTCCGGGCCTTGCAGATGGCGCAGAACGCCCCTCACTTGGGCCTTTATGGCTTCGGCGCCGCTGCGCACCTGGCGATCCAGGTCGCCGTGGGCCGGGGCCAGCAAGTCTATGCCTTCACTCGCCCCGGTGATGACAGCGGCCAGGACTATGCCCGTTCGCTGGGCGCGACCTGGGCCGGAGCATCGGACCAGCTCCCGCCACACCTGCTCGACGCCAGCCTGATCTTCGCCCCCGTCGGCGAACTGGTGCCGCTGGCCTTGCAAGCCACCGCCAAAGGCGGTTGCGTGGTGTGCGCCGGCATTCACATGAGCGATATCCCCACCTTTCCCTATCGCCTGTTGTGGCAGGAGCGCAGCGTGCATTCAGTAGCCAACCTGACCCGCGCGGACGGCGTGGCGTTTTTCGAGCAGATCCAGCGTACGCCCGTGCATTGCAACGTGACCTGCTACCCATTGGTCCAAGCCAACCAGGCCCTGGAGCGCCTGAGGAGCGGACAGGTCAACGGGGCTATCGTACTTATCCCTTGACCGCCAGCACACTGCCCGGCACCGAATACAAGGCGCGTTCTGTCGTGCTGCCAATCAAACGCTCAAGACCGGCGCGGTGCACAGTGCCCATCACCACCACGTCGGCCTCGAATTCGTCGATGAACTCACGGATGACCGGCACCGGCAGGCCAACGACAAAGTGCCGACGTTCCGCCGGTACGCCACAGCGCTCGGCCAGGCTGATAAACGCCGCATGCAGCGATTCGCGCAGGGCGTCGGCAAAGTCGTCATCCCAGGCACCGGCCAGCAACGAGGTTTCGCCATTGAAGGCCGGCGACAGGTCGCAGGCATACAGCAGATTCAACGAGGCGTCACATTGCCGGGCCAGCGCGTCGGCAGTCTGGACGATGTGCTCGTTCAAGGCATTGGCCTCGGGGTCCGAGGGGTCCACCGCCGCCACGACCCGGCGCGGCAAGCCGTGTACCGCCTGGTTGACCAGATGCACCGGCACCGGACAGTCGCGCAACAAATGACAGTCAAGGGGCGTGGCGAACACGCGCTTGAGCAAAGGTTCGAGGGTGACGTCCTTGATCAACAGGTCAGGTTGGAACTGCTCGACATAGCGCAGGATGTCCAGCAACGGATGGAGCGTCCACACCACGTGAGTCGTCACATCCAGGCCTTCCTCCTTGAGCAGCTCCGCCTCTTCTACCATCCAGCGACGGTAGTGGTGCAAATAGCGCTGCACACTCGCTTCGTCGGTTTTCTCACCCCACAAGTGGGTACGCGCCGGCGGCTGGACGAAAGCGCACAAATGCAGCGCCGCGCCGCTGGCCCGGGCCAGGGCACAGGCCCTGCGCATCGCTGCGGAGGGGTGCAGATCCGGTTCGACGATCAATAGCAGACGCTGGTATTGCCCCATCGCACACCTCCATCGGGCAGATCGACTCAGACCCGAAACCTTGCACCGGCCTTTTCCGGCGCGATCTTCAGCGTGCGCCCATCAAGGCCCCGGACGGTTTGATCTGAATCAAAGGCAGGGCAATCGATGGACGGATACGCGGGCACTGATCCAGATCAGAATCGATCGCCGTGGCGGGCGTAGAACAGTACCGAATGCGTAGCTATTTATCGCACCGCACGTGCACATCCGAGGGAGGATCGCACCATGCTTACTGTCAAAGACCACAACGAACGCGCCGCTGCCCTGTATGCCAGCATCAGTGGCAAACACTGGATCCAGGCACTCAAGGACGGCCGGCATGTCTTGATCCGCCCGCTCAGGGAGCAGGACCGCCAGCGCGAATACGACTTCATCATGCGCCTGTCACCGGAGTCCCGGCACATGCGCTTCCTGGCGCAGATCAATGAGCCAGGCGCGGCGCTGCTCGATCAATTGATGGATGTCGACTGCAAGACGCACATGGCCTACATCGCCCTGGTCCATGACAACGGCGAGTTGATCGAGATCGGGGTCAGCCGCTATTGCTCGACCCAGGAACACGAATGCGAGTGCGCAGTGACGGTCGCCGACCCTTGGCAACACCTGGGGCTGGGGACGTTATTGATGGAGCACCTGATCGACACCGCGCGTAAAAACGGCTACCGCCAGATGTACTCCGTGGACGCGGCCAGCAATGCCCCGATGCGGGACTTGGCCCATAGCCTGGGTTTTGAAACCCACAGCGATCCCGACGACACCCGGCAGGTCATCCACCGGCTCTACCTTTAGCTCCGGGCGCCGCGCGAGGCCTTGGTATGGCCTCGCGCAGCGTTGCTCCAATCACACTTGCGGCTTGATCGCCAACACGCTGCAAGGCGCCCGTTGCAGCAGCAGCTCGGCGGTGGTGCCCAGGCGCTTGTCCAGGCCACGATGCTCCGTGGTGCCCATGACGATGACATCGATCTGGTGATCGCTGGCGAACGTGCAAATGCTGTTCAGCGGCGCCCCTTCGATGAAGTGGCGCTGCTGCGGTGCAACCCCATGCCGTTCGGCCAGGGACTCGAACACCTCATGCTGTGCCTGGCCCAACGCTTCATAGAGCCCGGTGGCCAGGGGCAGCGCACCAATGCCCATGTCCGAGGCGTAGACAGCCGTCCAATCGAAGGCGTGCAGCAACTCGACCTGGGCGTTGCATTGTTCCGCCAGTTTGACCGCGGCGTCGACGATCTGGTCGTTGAATACCAGGTCCTGATCCTCGCTGCGCAGCACGTCGACAATCGCCAGGATCCGCCGAGGCCGCGGGTTACGCGAATCCGTGACCAGATGCACTGGCACCGGGCAGTCACGCAGCAAGCGCCAGTCCAGGGGCGTGAAAAACACCCGCTTCATCGCCGGTTCCGGCTGCGCGTCCTTGATGATCAACGCCATCGGCATCTCCTTGACGTATTGCTGCAAGGCTTGGAAGGCATCCTTGCTCCAAACCACCTCGCAGGTCACCTCGACGCCGTGCCGGCGCGCCAGTTCGGCCTGTTGCCACAGCCAATGCCGGTGGGTTTCCAGATAACCCTCACGCGCTTGCTTGACCTGCTCCGGGGCGAACAGACCGGCCACCGAGAGCAACTCCAGGTAGTCGAACGCCACGATGTGCAGGGGCAGGTCCAGCGCCAGGGCCAACTCGGTGGCGCGGTCGAACGCCGGCGTACGGATCATGGCGTCAGGCGCCACTAGCAATAAACGTTGAGTCTGGGACATGGAACACCTCGGCACGTGGCGACAGCCACTTAAAGGATTGAGGGTTCCAGAATGAACATATGCCAGGGACGGGACTTGATCTTTATCAAACGGCCATCATTCAGGCTGACAAACTCGGGAGCAACAGCCCCACCCACATTGCCAGCGTTATCAGCACCTGGCCGGGAATTACATACGCGGCAAACCTCCGTCCGCCGCTGAGCCAGGCCACCACGCACTTGCTCAGGGAGTTGCTGCTAAACGCGATCAAGATCGGCACGGCGACGCCGTCGAAGGGCAACAACCCGCCCTTGGCCAGGGAAGCGATGGAGGCTGTCGAGGCGTGGGCGTCGAGCAACCCGCTGAAAATCGCGGTGACGGTCACCCCGGCCTGGCCAAACGCATCGAGCATTGCCGACGAGAGGACGGTGATAGCGGTCATCGCCAGGACCATCGTCACCGCCAGCTTGAGGCTGAAGGCACCGCCATGCTTGATGGGCTCATCGGCCCGCGCCCTTGGGCGGGGAAACATCAGCACGCCGGCGTAGAGCAATACCATCAGCATCCCGCACAACAGCGGGCCCCACATCCAACGCAACAGCGCGGGGTCCACGGCCGTGAGGATCAGGCCCATTTGAACCACCGTCGCCAGGTTGGATAACACTGCCGCGGCGCTCACCACCTTGAGATTGATCGGGTCTTTGGCCGCGATGCCACCCATGGTCGCGACCGTCACCGTGGCGGAGGCGAATCCAGAGGCAATCGCACTGAGAGCGTAGCCATAGCGGGTCCCCAGGGTTCGAACCGCGACATGCCCCAGTGCACCCACCGCCATCAGCATAACGGTGAGCGTGCACAGGTTGCGCAGGTTGATTGCGTCATAAGGTCCGAGGAAGCGATCCGGCGCCAGCGGGAGCACGACCAGCGCGGCGATCAACAGCACCAGGCCATCGCGCATCTCGGTAGCGGTCAACTGCTTGCGGGCAAAGTGGTGCAACGCCTGGCGGCTGGCGAGCAGCCCGGCCATCACCACCCCAATCGCGGTCGCCAGGCCCGGGGCGCTCGCACAGAGCGCGCCCAGTGCCAATACCGCGAACAAGGCCACCTCGCTGGTAATCCCGGGGTCCTTGTCGAGGTTTCGCCAATAGGCCACGGTCACCAAAGCGCCCAGGGCAAGGGTCATGCCCCCAGTAACAGGGGGCCGCCCGCCTGGACCGCCAGGTAGCCGAGCACGGACGTGATGGCGAAGGTGCGCAAACCGGCGAAGTCGCGCCGGTCGCCCTCGCCTTTGCGTCGTTCGCGCTCAAGCCCCACCAGCAGGCCGATTCCCAGCGCGGCGGCGGCATTGGCGAAGGCCAGGGTTTCAGTCATGGTTACGGCTCCCTGGCACTGTCTGCGGTTGTCACTCAATCCAGCGGTCCGAGCCGGCTGCACTCGTGCCCTGGGGCGACTGATCATGCTCAAACATAGCGCGATTGCCTCGCCGTTGCCGCCTTCAATTCAACGCTTTGCAGCGTGTTTGATGCAAATCAAGTTAGCGAGCTCTATGGCGCTCATGATCAATGACAGACACCACGCCGCGCGAAACCTCGCCCGGCGCCAACAGGTCCTTGCCCGGGAGGTTTGTCATGTCTACGCAATCACGCTTGATGCTGGTCGTCTCGCCACTGATGGAACACAGCCCGGCGTTCGACCGGGCTGCCGCACTGGCCAAGGCCGAAGGCGCGGCGCTGCACATCGTCGCTTTTGACTACCTCGAAGGCCTGGCCACGGCCGGCCTGGTCAACGAGCAGGCGCTGGAGCAGATGCGCCTGGGCTACATCGAGCGCCATCGGCAGTGGCTGGAAGAACAGGCCAGGCCCCTGCGCAACCTCGGTATCGAGGTCACGACAGAAGTGACGTGGGTCGAGCGCCCCTTGCAGGAGATCCTGGTCCACCTCAAGGAAGCGCCTATGGATGCGCTGATCAAGTCGGTGGACCCCGAGTCGTGGTTTTCCCGACTGATGTTCACGCCGCTGGACGTGCATCTGCTGCGCGAATGCGAGGTTCCACTGCACTTCGTCAACAAGGTCACCCACGCCCGTCCGCGCAAGATCCTGGCGGCCATCGACCCGTTCCATCAGGACGGCCGCTACGAAGGCCTCAATGATCGGATCCTGAGCGAAGCGAACAAGCTGGCCACCAGCTGCGACGCGACGCTGGAAGTCATCTACGCCTATGACCTTTCGTCTATCACTGCCGCTGAATACGGCTTTGGCAACGGTTCGATGTTCTTCTCCTCGACCCTGGCCCGCCAGCTCTACGAGTCCCAGGGTGCGGCCTTCGATGCACTGGCCGAACGCAATGGCATCGCCCCGGACCAGCGACGCATGATCATGGGTGACCCGGCCAAGGTGCTGGCGAGCTACGCCGCGTCCCATGACATTGATGTCATCGTCATGGGGCGCGTGCGCTATGGCAGCCTGGACAAGCTGATCGGCAGCACCGTCGAAGGCCTGCTGTACAAGATGCCCTGCAGCCTGTGGGTGATTGCGCCGCAGCAAGTTGGCTGAGGCAGACCTGCGCAGATGGCCTGTAGAACAACCGCTCCGTACCCACAGGAACGCGGCTGATGAACCGACCGAGCAACATACCAGCGGCGCACCCGACAACGCCCTCGCAGGGCCTGGCCTGGTACACGTTGCCCGCCGAACAGGCGCTCAAACACCTTGGTGTCGATGAGCAAGCCGGGCTGGACATCGCCGAAGTCCAGGCCCGGCTTGAGCGTACGGGGTTCAACCGGTTGTCAGCGTCAACCCGGCGGCCAGCGTGGCGGCGATTTCTGCTGCAATTTCATAACATCCTGATTTATGTGCTGCTCGGTTCCGCTGCAATCACCGCAACGCTGCAACACCTGTGGGACACGGTGGTCATTCTCGCTGTCGTGGTGGCCAATGCGATCATTGGCTATGTCCAGGAAGGCAAGGCCGAACAGGCCATGGATGCCATCCGCAACATGCTGGCGCCCCGTGCAACGGTGATACGTGCCGGCGAACGCCTGGGCATCGCCGGCGAAGAACTGGTACCCGGCGATATCGTCTTGCTGGAGGCTGGCGACAAAGTCCCGGCGGATCTGCGCCTGCTACATGCCAACCGGCTCCAGGTGCAGGAAGCCATCCTGACCGGAGAGTCCGCACCGGCTGAAAAAAATACCGAGCCGGTACGCATCGAAGCAGCCCTGGGTGATCGTGCCTGCATGGCCTTCAGTGGCACCCTGGTGACCTGCGGACAAGCAACAGGGGTCGTTGTCGCCACGGCAACCTCGACTGAAATCGGGCGCATCAGCAACCTGCTGTCGGCAGTGGAGCCACTGACAACACCCCTGATACAGCAAATGGATGTCTTCGCCCGCTGGCTGACGCTATTGATTTTGCTGATCGCCGGCCTGCTACTCGCTTATGGCCACTTTGTCGGGCATTACGTCTTCACCGAGATATTCATGGTCGTGGTGGGCATGTCGGTCGCGGCCATACCCGAGGGGTTGCCCGCCGTACTCACCATCACCCTGGCGGTGGGCGTGCGGGCGATGGCCCATCGCAACGCCATCGTTCGGCGCCTGCCGGCCATCGAAACCCTGGGCTCGGTATCAGTCATCTGCACGGACAAGACCGGCACCCTCACCCGTAACGAGATGATGGTGGCATCCGTCGTCACCAGTGACCTGACCTTCACGGTCGACGGTGTCGGCTACCAGCCTTCGGGCAACATGAACCTTGCCGATCAGTTGATCGATACCTCCCATCACCCGGTGCTGGCCGAACTGGGGCGCGCGACCAGCCTTTGCAATGACGCAAGCTTGAGGCAGCACGAAGACACCTGGAAAGTCGAAGGGGACCCCATGGAGGGCGCACTGCTGGTGTTTTGCGCCAAGGCCGGCATCAACGACGAGGAGGAACGCGGCACCTGGGCCCGCACCGATGCCATTCCGTTCGACGCCAAACACCGCTTCATGGCGACACTGCATCACAACCATGACCGGCAAGCGGCGATTTATGTCAAAGGCGCGCCGGAGCAGATTTTGACCATGTGCACGCGCCAACGTAGCAGCACAGGGGCAACAGCCCCGCTCGATGCCGACTATTGGCACGCGCAGGCCAATGCCATCGCCCGCAAAGGCCAACGCGTGCTGGCGCTCGCCGTCAGGTCCGTCCCACCCGAACACGCCATCCTGGAATTTGCCGATGTGCAAGGGACACTGACCTTGCTTGGCCTGGTAGGAATGATCGACCCGCCCCGCCCGGAAACGATCCAGGCGATCAAGCAATGCCAGGCGGCCGGCATTGTCGTGAAGATGATCACAGGGGACCACGCCGGCACCGCCTGCGCCATCGGTGATCAGATCGGCCTGGACAACCCCGACAAGGTACTGACTGGCAACGACCTGGACGCCATGAACGATGCCACCCTCAGGGAATCGCTCAAGCAAGTGAACATCTTCGCGCGCACCAGCCCCGAACATAAGCTGCGGCTGGTGACGTTGCTGCAACTCAACGGCATGACCGTGGCCATGACCGGCGACGGCGTCAACGACGCGCCAGCGCTCAAACGCGCAGATGCCGGCATCGCCATGGGCGGCAAAGGCAGTGAAGCGGCCAAGGAAGCCGCGGACCTGGTCCTGGCGGACGATAACTTCGCCTCCATCGTGGCCGCTGTGCGTGAAGGCAGGACGGTCTATGACAACATCAAGAAAGTCCTGAGCTGGACGTTACCCACCAATGCGGGCGAGACAATGACCCTGATTGTCGCGCTGCTGTTTGGCCTTACATTGCCAGTCACGGCGATACAGATCCTGTGGATCAACCTGATTACCGCCATCACGCTGGGTATCGCGCTGGCGTTCGAACCGACCGAAGACAACACCATGCGCAGGCCTCCGCGCTCACGAGAGGAGCCGTTGATCAGCGGCGCACTGGTCTGGCATATGGTGCTCGTTTCCATTCTGTTCCTGTGCGGCGTCTACGGCATTTTTACCTATGCCCTGGACCGAGGCTACTCCGTCGAACTGGCTCGCACCCTGGCGGTGAACACCTTGGTCGTGATGGAAATTTTCCATCTGTTCTTTATCCGCAATCTCTACGGCACGTCGCTGACCTGGAAGGGCCTTCGAGGTACGAAGGTTGTGTGGGCGACCATCGCGGTGGTGACCGTCGCTCAGTTCGCCATCACCTACGCGCCGCCGCTGCAAACCGTGTTCGCGACCCAAGCGGTTCCCTTCAAGGACGGACTGCTGATCATCGCGGTGGGCATCGCGCTGTTCGCCATCATCGAAATTGAAAAACAGCTTCGACTGCGTTTAACCGAGTCCGATCGTCAACCGTGACGATCCCGCTCCCCCGCTCCACCAGCCTGCAAGGAACTGAACCATGAACGCACCCAGACTCGCCGCCCTCGCTCTGACCGCGGTGTTTTTCCCCACGCTGACCTTTGCCCAGCAAGCCACCGACGCCGCCAAGGCGCCCCAGTCGTCGATGAGCGTCGAGCAATTCGATCAGCAGATGGCGACGGCCCAGGAAAACCTGAAAAAAATGCAGGAACAGATGACCCAGATCCAGAACACCAGCGATCCGGCGCAACGCCAGAAACTCATGCAAGAACACCAGGCCTCGATGCGGCAAAGCATGCAGATGATGAATGGGATGATGGGGTGTTGCGGAGGTGGCATGATGGGCGGCCACATGAAGGGAAACGGCCCGATGATGGGTTGGAAACAAATGGGCAACCACTATTCCCAGATGACGCCCGAGCAGATGAAGCAGCACCAGTACATGATGGACAGGTACATGGGCATGCAACAGATGATGATGGAGCAGATGATGCAACAACAGCAAATGAGCCCGCCAGCTCGCTAGGCCGGCCTCCAGAACTGCCCCCACTCACCTGCCGCGTCGGCAGGTGAGTTTTTTGATCACCGTCCGGCCATCGCCGGGCTTCTCGTCAGGCCTCAGTGCAAGAACTTCAACCCGCCGGCAAGCGCAAGTGCCCCCAGGCAGGTCCAGCCCGAGAACATCCTTCGCCAGACAAGCCTGCGCGGAATGAACCCCACCCCTCTTACAAAGGCCACGCTCATGGCGATGAACAATGCCGTTGCCAGCGCATGGTCGGCTTTCCCATCCGGCGCCGTCATCAGTGGCGGGTAGAGCGTACAGGCCAACATGATCGTCACCGCGACGGCCAGGCTCAGCCGATGCAGCCGTGACGAGGGCTGCACGTCAGCGACATCCGGCGTCATGGCTGCGCCTCGTCACGGTCACTCATGGCTCGTCCTGCCTCGTTCTCACCCCACATTGCATTGAGTATCGCCAGCAGCAGTGCGAAACCGACTCCCAGCATCCAGGCGAAATACCACATATTGCTTTACTCCTCTGTCGACACTAGTACGCCGAATGTTCGTTGGCCTTGATCTGGGTGGCCGTGACCTTGCCGCGCATGACGCGATACGCCCAAGCGGTATAGATCACGATCAATGGCATGAAGAACAACGTGGCCCAGAACATGATGGCCAGGCTCAGGTGACTGGAAACACTGTCCCACACGGTCAGGCTTGCCGCTGGCATCGATGACGACGGCATGACAAAGGGGAACATCGATACCCCTGCCGTACTGATGACGCCCACCACCGCGAGCGAAGACGCAACGAACGCGCAAAGGGTACGGCGCCTCATCAGCAACAGCGCCGCACCGGCTGCGCCGGCCAGTCCAAGCGCGGGCAGCAGCCACAACCAAGGATAGCGACCATAGTTGGCCATCCAGGCCCCCGCCTCCCTCACGACCGACTTGCCGAGAATGTCAGGCAACCCGGCGGTATCCACGAGCGACGTGATGCGATACCCCTCGATCCATTGCAGCCAGATACCCGCTACGACGAACGAACACACCAGCACGATGGCAGCGCCTAACGCGCCTTTGATCGCCCGGGACTGAATCCCACCCTCGGTGCGATGGGCCAGGTACGTGCCCCCTGCAGCGTAATCATGGCGCTGCTGACCAGGCCGGTCAGCAGCGCGAAAGGGTTGAGCAACTGCCAGAAGCTGCCGGTGTACGTTGACACCAGGTACTCATTGAAGTGGAACGGTACGCCCTGCAACAGGTTGCCAAACGCGATGCCGAACACCAGCGGCGGCACGGCCCCACCCACGAAAAGCCCCCAATCCCAGGTACTGCGCCACACCGGATGGTGGATCTTGCTGCGGTAGTCGAAACCCACCGGGCGGAAGAACAACGCCCAGAGCACCAGGATCATCGCCCAATAGAATCCGCTGAATGCAGTGGCATAGACCACCGGCCATGCGGCGAACAACGCGCCACCGGCCGTAATGAACCAGACCTGATTGCCATCCCAATGAGGGCCCACGGTGTTGATCACGACACGGCGCTCCATGTCATTGCGACCCACGAACGGCAGCAGCGTGCCGACGCCCATGTCGTGGCCATCCATGATGGCGAAACCTATCAGCAGGACGCCGACCAGCGCCCACCAGATGATCTTGAGCGTGAAGTAATCAAGCATGGTGAAGCTCCTTCAACTTGGCGTCGTGGACATACCGACCTGTACCGAGGCTGCCGGGCCCCTGGCGGGCGAACTTGACCATCAGGAACATTTCCACCGCCAGCAGCACCGTGTAGAAAACGACGAACCCAGCCAGCGAGCCGTAAAGGTTATCGACGCTGAGGGTGGAAACGCTCATGTGGGTCGGCAACACACCGTAGATGGTCCAGGGTTGGCGGCCGTACTCGGCCACGAACCAGCCCAGTTCACAGGCGAGCCATGGCGCAGGCAGCATCAACAGTGCGCAGCGCAGTAACCCGCGATGATGTGCGCCGCTCGATTTCAAGGTGCTCCAGAAGGCCAGCCCGAAAAGCACGAGCATGGCAAAGCCCAGGCCGACCATGATCCGGAACCCCCAGAACATCGGGGTCACGCGCGGTACGGTATCGTTCACAGCCCTGTCGATGATGGCCGGCGAGGCCTGGTTGACATCCTCGACGTACTTTTTGAGCAGCAGGCCAAAACCCAGATCGGCCTTGTACGCTTCGAAGGTATCGAACGCGGCCTTATCGGTGCGATCGGCGCGCAGTGCTTCAAGCGCATTGACCGCAGTAATGCCCCGCAGAATGCGTGCGCGGTTTTTCGCCTTGATGTCATGAATGCCCGGAATCTGCTTGCTGACCGAGCGCGTGCCGATCAAGCCCATCATCCACGGCACATCGAGTTCCCAGTTATTCCTGGACTCGGCTTCATTGATGCTGGCCACCAGGGTCAGGCCCGCCGGTGCGGGTTTGGTTTCCCACATGGCCTCCATGGCCGCCAGCTTGGTTTGCTGCGCCTCGCCCACCGTGTAACCCGACTCATCCCCCAGGACGATGACACTCAGCACCGAGGCCAGGCCGAAGGCGGCCGCCACCCGGAAACTGCGCTTGGCGAACTCGACATCACGCCCCTTGAGCAAGTACCAACTGGAAATCGACAACACAAACATCGAACCGGTGACGTAACCGGCAGACACGGTGTGGACGAACTTGGCCTGCGCCACCGGGTTGAAGACCACGGCCCAGAAATCCACCATCTCCATGCGCATGGTGATGTAACTGAATTCCGAACCCACCGGGTTCTGCATCCAGCCATTGGCGATCAGAATCCACAGCGCCGACAGGTTTGTGCCAATGGCCATCAGCAGCGTGACCAGCAAATGATGTTCTTTCTTCAGGCGATCCCAACCGAAAAAGAACAACCCGATCATGGTCGATTCAAGAAAGAACGCCATCAGGCCCTCGATGGCCAGCGGGGCACCGAAGATGTCCCCGACGTAGTGCGAGTAATACGCCCAGTTGGTGCCGAACTGAAACTCCAAGGTGATGCCGGTGGTCACGCCCAACGCGAAGTTGATACCGAACAATTTGCCCCAGAAGCGAGTCATGTCTTTCCAGATGACATTGCCGGTCATCACGTAGACGCTTTCCATGATGACCAGCAGCCACACCATCCCCACGGTGAGCGGCACAAATAGAAAGTGGTACAGCGCAGTCGCTGCGAATTGCAGCCGTGACAGATCCACCAGTTGTTCTGAGATCACTTGCTTGCCCCTTGAGCCGAGGTGGGTACGCCGAACCTGTCGCTGATGGTGTTCGAGTCGACGCTGACGCGCGAATCCTTGATGAACAGCCACCACAGCACTGTCAGCACGACCAGTTTGATCAGTACTGCTGTGAGCAGATGGCGACGCAGTCGTTTATCGGAAATAGTCATGGGGCAAGCATTAGCACGGCTCATGCCAACGCCTGAATTTATTATTTATGCTTAAAAACCAATTATTTAGCGATAAACGCCGAAGCTCAGCGCTTGGTTTGGAGGGAGGAGAACCTGCCAAACTGCCAGGGGCTGGCAGTCATTGGCAGTCAAGGCTCGATGGGGCTCAGGCCAGGCCTTGTTCTTTCAACCGCCGGTACAACGTGCGTTCACTCACGCCCAGGTGTCTGGCCAGTTCGCTGCGGGTGCCTTTGAAAGTGGCCAGGAGCTGGTCCAGGTCCCTGCTGTCGGGCGCAGGCGTCAAGGCTGGGGCGAACAACGCCAGGGGGGGCGCGGGCAGATGCAAGGCGTGAATGACGCCGTCGTCGGCAAACAGCGCAGCTCTTTCCAGGACATTGCGCAGCTCGCGGATATTGCCCGGCCAGGAAAACCGCTGCAATTGCATCAGCGCCTCGGGATCGATGGTCAGTCGACGCTTACCGATCCCGGAACGTTGCAGGAACGAATCCACCAACAAGCCGATGTCTTCAAGGCGATGCCGCAAGGGCGGTAAATGGATGGGAAACACGCTGATGCGGTAGTACAGGTCCTGCCTGAACTCGCCTTTCTCGAGCATTTTCTCCAACGGCTTATGGGTCGCGGCCACCAGCCTGAAATCCGCGTGCAGGGTTTCCACACTGCCGACACGGCGATAGGTTCCAGACTCGATCAGTCGCAACAGTTTCACCTGCATGGCCAGGGGAACGTCGCCTATCTCATCGAGAAACAGCGTGCCGCCCTGGGCCGTCTCCACCAGGCCCACCTTGCGCACAGTGGCGCCGGTAAACGCGCCCTTCTCGTGGCCGAACAGCTCGCTCTCGAACAAGGTTTCGGTCAACCCGGAGCAATCGACCACGACAAAAGGCCCCGCGGCCCGCTCGCTGGTTTCATGAACGGCGCGGGCAAACAGCTCCTTGCCTGTGCCGGACTCTCCCAGCAGCAGGACCGGTAACATCGAGGGCGCGACCCGCTGCAGCTCCAGCAGCGCCTGATTAAAGGCCGGCGAACTGCCCACCAGCCCCTCGTTGCTGGGCCGTGCCGATGCGCTACGCACTTGGGTAAGACGTTCCACATAAGCGGTGATGACACCCTGCTCATTCAGGATCGGGCGCAATTCCACATCGACGTGTTCGGGCCCGCGCGGTGTGTGATGAATGTGCAAGACCCGATCCGGACTGCGCATCTCCCTGGCCTTTTTCATCGGGCAGTTCTCACCGGCCTGGTCACAAGGCACATCGTAGTGGTGGGAAACCCGATAACACTTATGGCCAATGAACGGCTTGTCGGCGCTGCCGAACTGACGCAGGTAAGCCGTGTTTGCCGCCAGGATGTTGTAATCGGGATCGAGGACGATCATCGGCTGGGGCTCGTGCTCCAGAAACGAGACCAGGGACTGCACCTGGTCTGGATGCGGAAGCAGGTCTTGGGTGGGCGGCAGGCTGTGTGTCATCGCGGCTCCAGTGATTCATCCAGCAAGGTTGACACTGCCACTATGCCAACAAACGCTGCCAATGGCAGTTCAATTGTCTGGACATCGGAAGAGACCTTGTCGGCACCCATGAATTTAAACCAATAAAATCATATGGTTATCGTTTGCAAGCAACCCATAATCGACATGGCAGCATTATTGCTGTGTCTGTTCTTCAAGCGGCTGAGAGCCCCGAAGGAGACCGTTCATGACCGTAAAACCGTACGTCGAAGGATTTTTCGATCCTGAGACCCACACTGTCAGCTATCTGGTGCTGGACGAAGTGACCCGCCAGTGCGCGTTGATCGACAGCGTCCTGGATTACGATCCCAAATCAGGCCGTACCACGACCACCTCGGCCGACAAGCTGATGGCCCGGGTGATCGAGCTGGGGGCGAAGGTCGAATGGATTCTTGAAACCCACGTCCATGCCGACCACCTCACCGCCGCCCCGTACCTGAAGGAAAAACTCGGTGGCACGATAGGGATCGGCAGCCAGATTACCGCCGTGCAGGAAGTCTTTGGCACGCTGTTCAACACAGGTGGGCAGATGCCCCGCGATGGCAGTCAGTTCGACCATCTGTTCGTCAATGACGAGTCGTTCACAGTCGGAACGCTGCAATGCCGTGCGCTTCATACACCGGGCCACACCCCCGCCTGCATGACGTATGTCATCAGCGATGGCCAGGAAACAGCGGCATTCGTCGGCGACACCTTGTTCATGCCCGACTACGGTACCGCACGGTGTGATTTCCCCGGGGGTAACGCGCATACGTTGTTCCGATCCATCAACAAGGTCTTGAGCCTGCCGGCCAACACCCTCCTCTACACCTGTCACGATTACCAACCGGGTGGCCGCGAGGTGCAATTTTCCAGCACCGTCGCCGAGCAACGTGCCGACAATGTCCATGTCCGTAACGGCATCAGTGAAGAAGCATTCGTGGCGATGCGCACCCAGCGCGATGCCTCGCTGGACATGCCGACGCTCATCCTGCCATCGGTCCAGGTCAACATGCGGGCCGGGCATTTCCCGGAGCCGGAGTCGAACGGCACGTGCTACCTGAAAATCCCACTCAATCGGCTCTGAAGACCCGCCCCCTCTCATAAGAAAAACCGTCATCACGGAGACAGTCATGGACATCCGCCACCTTGCGTCCGGCCTCTCGATCTCAGGGCAGATTCATCCCGACCAGATGAGTGAGATCAAAACCAGCGGCTTCCGCGCCATCATCTGTAACCGCCCTGATGGTGAAGGCAGCGATCAACCTTTGTTTGCCGACATCCAGCGTGCGGCACAAGCGATGGGCATCGAGGCGCATTACCTTGCCGCAGAGTCCGGCAAGGTGACCGACGAACAGGGCGTTGCCTTCGGTAAATTGTTCGAGTCCTTACCCAAGCCAGTGTTGGCGTATTGCCGCTCCGGCATGCGCTCGACGACGATGTGGGCCCTGTCCCAGGCCGGCCAGCAGCCCTTGCCACGGATTGTCGAAACAGCCAGCAAAGCCGGCTTCGACATGAAAGGCGTCATCCGTAGAATTGCCAACGAGGGACGCACGCCCGTTGGCGTGGCCGAAGCCCGGCATGCCGTGGTCATTGTCGGCGCCGGTGCGGCGGGCATCGCGGCAGCTTCAAGCCTATTGGCCCGCGAGCCGGGCCTGGACATTGCCATTATCGACCCGGCGGATGTGCATTATTACCAGCCCGGCTGGACCCTCGTCGGCGGTGGCGTCTTCGACGCGCACAGAACGGCCCACACGATGGGCGCGACCATTCCCCGGGGCGTGCATTGGATCAAAGCGGCTGTCGCGGCCTTCGAACCTGAAAACGACGCCATTATTCTCGATGGATGCCGCGTGGTCCGCTACGAGCAGTTGATCGTGTGCCCGGGCCTTAAACTGGATTGGCATGCCATTGAAGGTTTGCCGCAGACACTGGGGCGCAACGGCGTCACCTCGAACTATCTGTACCACCTGGCCCCCTACACCTGGGAACAGGTGCAGCAACTGCGCAGTGGCCGGGCCATTTTCACGCAGCCCCCCATGCCGATCAAATGCGCCGGGGCCCCTCAAAAAGCGATGTACCTGTGCGCCGACCACTGGAGACGCCAAGGGGTACTCGGCGATATCGAGATCGACTTCTGCAGCGCCGGGACAGTCCTGTTCGGCGTTCCCGACTACGTGCCAGCCTTGATGGAGTACGTCCACGCCTATGGGATCGACCTGAATTTCGGCAGTACGCTGACGTCTGTCGATGGACCGGCACAAACGGCGACCTTCAGGTGCGTCAAGGCCGATGGCAGTACGCACCTGGTGACGCACGACTTCGACCTGCTGCATGTGGTGCCCCCTCAGGTAGCGCCGGATTTTATCCGCGTAAGCCCTCTGGCCGATGGGGCGGGCTGGATCGATGTCGACCCCGACAGCTTGCGGCATAAGGCCTGGGCGAATATTCACGCATTGGGCGATGCGACCAATACCAGCAACGCAAAGACCGCAGCGGCGGCGCGCAAGCAGGCGCCCGTGGTCGCTCATAACGTGCTGGCGGCCATGGGCAAGGCCAAGGGCAGCGCCCATTACGACGGCTACGGTTCCTGCCCGCTGACCGTGGAACGGGGCAAGGTCGTTCTCGCTGAATTCACCTATGGCGGCAAGCTCGCCCCCAGTTTCCCGTCCTGGCTGATCGACGGTACTAGGCCTTCGCGGCTCGCCTGGCTACTTAAAGAGCGAATTCTTCCACCGCTGTACTGGAAAGCCATGCTCAAGGGCCGTGAATGGCTGGCGAAACCTGAACTGGCGGACCTATGAAATCAACCTTCACCTCCAGGAGACCGAGATGATTACCGTCCTGGTACTGGGTTTTACGGTGGGCGTGATCCTGGCGCTGACCGGTGCCGGCGGCGGCATACTCGCCGTCCCGTTCCTGGTTTTTGGCGTGGGCTTGAGCATGGCCGAAGCCGGGCCCATTGGATTGCTGGCGGTGGGCCTGGCCGCCACCCTGGGCGCCGTGATGGGCCTGCGCAATGGCATCGTGCGCTACAAGGCTGCACTGGTGACGGCCAGTGCGGGGGTCATCTGTTCGCCGCTGGGCCTTTGGTTGGCGCAGCGCACGCCCAACCGTCCGCTGACGATCCTGTTTGCCTTGTTGCTGATGTACGTGGCGTTCCGGGCATTGCAAAAATCATTGCCCTCTCATGTCAGAGCAAAGGCATCCGAAACACGCAAACCGCCGCCCTGTGTCCTGGACGAAAATCGCGGCAAGCTGAACTGGACCGGCCCTTGCGCGTGGGCGCTCACGGCTTCGGGCATGGTCGCTGGGGTGCTTTCCGGACTGCTCGGCGTGGGCGGTGGTTTCGTCATGGTTCCGGCGCTCCAGCGGTACACCAATTTGACCACGCAGTCGGTGCTCGCCACGTCGCTGACCGTCATCGCTTTGGTTTCCATGTCAGGGGTGCTGGCGAGTTCGGCGATGGGCCACCTGCAATGGCCCATAGCGCTACCCTTTTCCATGGGGGCCATCGTCGGCATGCTCGGCGGGCGCCTGGTCGCCGCGAGGTTGCCGGAACCCTATCTGCAAAGAGGCTTTGCCCTGGTGTCGACGCTGGTAGCGGTCGCCCTGCTGGTAAAGGTCCTGGGTTGAAACCAGATGGAATATCAACGATGTGTAGCGGAGAACGCTGATGAATATTGACTGGCTCAACTTTACGCCGTGGGCATCCCTGGCCGGCGGCATGTTGATTGGCTTGGCGGCCAGCCTGTTCGTGGTCGCCAACGGCCGGATCGCCGGCATCAGCGGGCTGATCGGCAGCCTCTTGCAACGTGGCAGCGAAGGGCTGGGCGAGAAGGCCCTGTTTCTCCTGGGCCTGCTTGTCGCGCCGCTGTTATGGGGCGTGTTTGCCACCTTGCCGCCGATCGAGTTCCAGAACGGCTGGCTCGGCCTCACCGTCGCCGGCCTGTTGGTGGGGGTCGGCACTCGTTACGGTTCGGGCTGCACCAGTGGCCATGGCGTGTGTGGCCTATCGCGCCTTTCACCGCGCTCGATGGTCGCCACCGCGTGTTTCATGCTCAGCGGTTTCGCCACGGTATTTGTCCTGCGTCACGTGATAGGGGTTTGAACATGCGCAAACTGACGGCATTCATCGCTGGCCTGCTCTTTGGCTTCGGGCTGCTCCTGGCAGGCATGGCCAACCCGAAAAAGGTGTTGGGATTTCTAGATCTGGCCGGCACCTGGGACCCGTCCCTGGCGCTGGTGATGATCGGAGCGATTGGCACCGCCATCGCCCCCCTGGCCTGGGCGCGCCAACAGACTCAGTCGCTGCTGGGCAGCCCCATGCAGTTGCCGGTCAAGCGAGAACTGGACCCACGCCTGATCGGTGGCAGCCTGGTGTTTGGTATCGGCTGGGGCATCGCCGGCATCTGCCCTGGCCCTGCCGTGGCCATCCTGCTGACCGGACACTGGCAAGCCTTTGTGTTCATGCTGGCCATGTTGGCGGGCATGTTGTTGTTCTCCGCGCTGGAAACCCGGCGCGTCCATTGATCGGGAGATTGTCATGAAAGCCAACATTGGAACCATTGACCGGGGCGCACGTATCGCTGTGGGGCTTGTCCTCATTATCCTCAGCCTGACGGGCTTGATCGGCGCGTGGGGTTGGATCGGCCTCGTGCCGTTGGCCACCGGTTTCATGCGCTTCTGCCCGATCTATTCGTTGTTGGGCATCAAGACCTGCAAACATAGCTGAGAGGCGCAATGGCCGTTCTTTTGGAACGGCCATTGAACCTTGCCAGTCACCCTTGGAGTCCTGCAACAGGCTTGCTCAACCAAAGGATTCGCCGTCATGCCCCGCTCACAGCCCGATACATTTGACGTAGTCATCATCGGTGGCGGCCAAGCGGCCTTGGCGGTGGCCTATTTCCTGCGGCGTACGCCTCTGTCGTTCGTCATCCTCGACGCCCAGGAAGAACCCGGTGGTGCCTGGCGGCATGGCTGGAACTCGCTACGACTCTTTTCCCCGGCGACCTGGAGTTCGATCCCCGGCTGGATGATGCCCCCACACAAAATGGCTATCCGTCACGAAACCACGTGATCGACTACCTCAAGCAGTATGAACAGCGCTATCGATTTCCCGTGGTGCGGCCGGTACAGGTCACCCGTGTGGAACCCACGGAAACGGGTTTGCGCGTCCATTCCCGGGACAGGCAATGGGACGCACGGGTCGTGGTCAGCGCAACGGGTACCTGGAGCAACCCCTACATCCCTCGCTACCCTGATGCGGCCTTGTTCGCCGGCCAGCAACTGCATTCGGCGGACTATGTCGAGGCGTCCCCTTTCGCTGGCAAGAGAGTCCTGGTGGTGGGCGGCGGCAATTCAGGGGCGCAGATTCTGGCCGAGGTGTCGAAAATTGCCGAGACTACTTGGGTCACTCCCGTCGAGCCACTGTTCCTTCCCGACGAAGTGGATGGGCGCGTGTTGTTCGAGCGCGCCACCGAACGCTGGAAGGCCCAACAGGAAGGTCGCATCATCGACCAACCCGTGGGAGGGTTGGGTGACATCGTCATGGTGCCGCCGGTGGTCGAGGCTCGTGAACGCAACGTCCTTCAGTCTGTCAGGCCTTTCGAGCGTTTTACCCGCAACGGCGTGATCTGGGCCGACGGCCGCGAATCAGCAGTGGACGTGGTGATCTGGTGCACCGGGTTCAGGCCCGCCCTGCAGCACCTTGATACGCTGGGAGTGCTCAACAACGACGGCCGTGTGGAAGTCGAGGGCACCCGCTCGATACAAGAGCCCAGGCTGTGGCTGGTCGGCTACGGCGAGTGGACGGGGTCGGCTTCCGCCACCCTGATCGGCGTTACACGCACGGCACGCAGCACGGTCGACGAGATAGTCGCCTTTCTCGCCGAACAATCCACGGCCGATACGCCGGCTTGAGCCCACCACCAGGGGCTGGCCACCTGTCATGGCGTCGGGAAACCGCTTAGAAGCGCCCTATTTCCAAGGTCGCGCACAGCCCACCCTCGGTGCGATTTTCCAAGCGAATGCGCCCTCCCAGACGATCCGCGATGGTGCGCACGATCGTCAGACCCAGCCCAGCCCCCTGGTCATTGCCGCGGCTGTAGAACCGCTCGAAGAGCCGCTCACGCTCGGTCTCGTCGATACCCGGCCCCTGGTCTTCGACTGACAGCTCGTAGTGATCGCCCTTCCTGGCCAGGCGTACGGTGATCGTGCCGTTGGCCGGCGAAAAATTGGCCGCGTTGGTCACCAGGTTGTTCAAGGCGATGTCGATGGCCACCGGGTCGATTCGAACCGGGCCGATGTCATCGCTGACGTCCAGCACCGGCTCGAGCCCCTTGCTCAACAACCAGGGCGTCAGTTGAACCAGGCTCGCACGAACCGTGGCGGGCAGGTCGATGACCGCAGGCGTCGGAACACCTGCCTGCGGTTCGAGCCGCGCCATGGTCAGCAGTTGATTGACCAGGCGCGTAGTGCGATCGACGCCAGCGATCAGGTGCTCCAGGGACTCGCGCCGGCTTTGCTCGCTTCCCGCCTCCATCAGGTTCTGTGCATGCACCCGCAGCACGGCCAGGGGCGTACGCATTTCATGGGCGGCGTCGGCAATGAAACGCCGCTCACGGCCCATCACCTCCTGGATCTGCGCCAAGACGCGGTTGAGCGCCGCCTGCATGGGCTCAAGCTCCGTAGGGAGCGGCATCATTTGCAGGGGTTCCAGTGAGCCGGGATGCCTGGCGCGCAACTTCGCCGCCATATCGACCAGGGGTTTGAGCCCCCAGCCGATGGCCAGCCAGATCACTGCGGCAAGCACCACGCTGCCGATCAGGTTGGGCACGACAGTGTGACGAACAATGCGATCGACCAGGTCGGCACGCACGTCGTCGCGCTCGCCCACCCAGATCTTCAAGCCGTATTGCGCATCGTCCAGGACGAACGCCCGCCACTTACGGTTCTTCTGGTCCACGACCTCACTGAAACCGGGCGCGCCCGGCGGTGAGGTGAACGAGGGTGCGCTGGAGGTATGAACCAGCACCGAACCTTGTGAGTTCCAGACTTGAAAAGCAATCTTGCTTTCATAGGGATGGCCATCGACCCTGGGAACCGCCTGCCCCAGCGCCGAATTGAACGCCTGATACAGCTCGGCGTGTTCCTTGCTCGCCATCGGCATGCGCATCACGCCCTGCAACAGCCGGGCATTCTGCGCCAACTGGGCATCGTAGACCTCGGCGATTTCGTGGTTGCTGTCATGCAGGTTGAATACGGTGATGATCAACAGGCCAAGGAACAGCAGGCCGAGGATCAACGTGAGGGTACGACGCCGGATCGAACTCATCGACGCTCCTCCACCAGGTAACCGACACCGCGGATGGTGCGGATCAGGTCGGTGGAGAATTTCTTGCGCAGGTGATGGATGTGCACTTCCAGCGTGTTGCTCTCGGCCTCCTCGCTCCAGCCGTAGAGCAACTGCATCAGATGATCGCGGGTCATGACTCGGCCCGGCGGCGAGAGCAGTTCATGGAGCAGTTGGTATTCCTTGGGTGTCAGGGCCACCGGCTTGCCCTGGTAACTGACTTGCTGGGTGCCAGGGTTCAGGCTGATGCCGGCATGTTCGATCAACGCCTGGGCGCGGCCGGCGCTGCGGCGCAACAAGGCCCGTAGCCGGGCCTTGAGTTCCGCCAGATCGAAGGGCTTGACCAGATAATCATCGGCCCCGGCGTCCAACCCGGCGATGCGATCCTCGGTGGCATCGCGGGCGGTGAGGATCAGCACCGGCAGGTTGGAACCACTGTCACGCAAGCGCCGCAACACTTGCAGGCCGTCCATGCGTGGCAGGCCCAGGTCGAGCACCGCCAGGTCGAAGGTTTCACTGAGCAACGAATGCAAGGCGCTGCTGCCGTCCTGCACCCAGTCGACGGTATAACCTTCGCGACTCAGGGCCTGATGGATGCCCTCCCCCAAGGCCACGTCATCCTCGATCAGTAATAAACGCACATCCGCTCCTGTCAGTTCAGTTTCTTGTTCACATCCACCAGTAAAGCGTCGATCTCCTTGCGGCGCCCGGCATCGGCCGTTTCTCGACCTGGCCGCGGTGCTGCCTGCAAGGCTTTTTGCAGCGCTGCCTTGGCTTCGCTATAGCGCTTCTGACGGTAGAGGTGATCGCCCCAAAAGTACAGGCTGTCGATGCCGTTCGGGTTGAGTTGCAAAGCCTGCTGGAGCAATTGCTCGGCCTTGTCCGAATCGCCGAAACCCAGGGGCCAGCCCGGCACCCGGTCGTAGAGTGCGCCGAGGCTGGTGTAGGCCGAGCCTTGCAGGGCCTTGGGGTCCAGGGTCAGGGCTTTTTCCAAGTCGCCCTTGGCATCCTTGACCTTGCCCAGCGCGCCGATCCCACCCTTGGCACCGGCCCAACTGCTGTTGACGATGCCAGACCAGATCCACGCTTCGGCCACCGATTGGCGCTCCTGCTTGAACGCCGATGCCTGGACGGCGAGTTTTTCGAACGCATCGGCGCGTTGGCCTTCGGGCACTTCATATTGAATATGGGCCCAACTCTGCTGGATGTCGCCGAGACGTTGCTGGTCGGCCGCCTCCAACGCCCAGACGCTTTGGCTCAGGGTGCCGATCAACAGGCAAGCGAAGATTTTTTTCATGGCTTGAGGTGCTCGTTTTCGGGTTTGTGACTGAGACGGCGCACCAGTGGCAACTGCTTGCGCAGACCCCGGTCCACCAGGTTGGGCAGCAGGCTGTTGAGGCCGACGAAAAAGCGTTCGGGCCAGCCCAGATACAGTTCGCGTCGGTCGCCGATAATCGCGTGGATCACCGCCGCCGCCACGGTTTGCGGGTCGTCGACGTTGGCCTTGAGGGCTTGGTTGAGCGCATCGGCCGCCGGACTGTTCATCGAGGTACGGGTGGCCCGGGGCGCTACGTAGAGCACCCCAACACGGGTATCGGCCAACTCCCGGCGCAAGGCTTCGGAAAAACCGCGCAAGGCAAACTTGCTGGCGCAGTAGCTGGCGTATCCCGGGTAACCGATTGATCCATAGGTCGAGCCGACGTTGACCACCATCGCACTGTCAGCTTGCTTGAGCAGCGGCAAGAGCAGTTTGGTCAGGCAGATCGGCGCGCTGATGTTCAGCGCCAGCATGGCGTTGATCTCGCTGTCGTCGAGTTGCTCGAGCATGGCGAAGTGGTTCACGCCGGCCGCATTGATCAGCAGGTTGATGCCGCCCTGGGCTTCGGCGGCGACCAACACTTTGCGCCGGTCGGCGAGGAAGGTCAGGTCGGCTTCGACCCAGCTCAATTGCTGCGGATACTGCTCCAGCAACGGCTGCAAGGCTTCGCGATGCCTGGCCACGGCCAGGACCCGCGCGCCACTGGCACACAGGGCGGCGGCGATGGCCTGGCCAATTCCGCCGCTGGCACCGGTCAGCACGACACGCGCATCACACAAGCGCATGTTCATGCTCCCCGTCGCGCGGCAGGCCGCGGAACATGTCGGTGTACAACCGGTACACAACCTTGGAGGCATGGATCACCGCAGCCTGGTCCGCCGGATCGTCCAGGCGGTTCATCAGGCCGCGATAGGTCTGCATATGCTCGATGTCGAGCGATCCATGGGAACTGAGGTAGCTGAACGCCGTGGGCGGCAATTCCAGGCGCTCGCGGATGCTGTCGGCGGCATGGGTCGCCAAGGCGATACTGGTGCCCTCCAGCACATTGACCATGCCGAACAGGCCTACCGGGTTGCCTCGGGCGATCAAGTCGTAGAGGTAACTGACCATCAGCTCGATGGGCAACGAGGGCTGGCCGTTGCGCACCGCTTCCTTATCGCCACCGCACACGGCAATGTCATCCAGCACCCATTGCTCGTGGCCGTACTCTTCGTCGATGTATTCGCACACGGCCTTGCGCAGCCATTCCAGGTGCGTTGGCAGCCGCGCCCCGCACGCCATCATCAACGGTACGGTATGGCGCACGTGGTAATACGCCTGGATCAGGAAGCCCCGGTAACTGGCCAGGCTGACCTGGCCGTTGAGGGCGTCACGAATGATCGGCAGATTGAACAGGGTCTGGCGTTCTTGCTGGGTGGCTTCTTGCAACGTGTCAAAAAAACTCATGATGGGGATTCCTCGGACAAGACAGATGAAGTGAGCTGCGCGCGGTAATGCTCGACGATGGCCTCCCGGCGTGGCCGGCCATTAGCGGTGAGCATGCCGTTGGCAGCGCTGAAGGGTTGGTCCAGGCGCGTCCAGTGATGGACCCGCGCGTAATCGGGCAGCGTGTCGTTGGCCTTGGCCACGGCCAGCTCCAGCGCTTGATCCGTGCAGTCGGCCCGGGCGGGCCAGAGCAGTGCATGGTTGTGCGGCATGGCTTCGCCATAGACAAAGGCCTGGGCAATGTCACCGCCCTGGGTGAGTTCGGCTTCAACCCATTCGGGGTTCACGTTGCGCCCGAAACTGGTCACGAACTGGTGCTTCTTGCGCCCGCGCAGGTAAAGAAAACCCTCTTCGTCGAACTCGCCCAGGTCGCCGCTGGGCCACCATTCGCTGGTGTGCGGTGGCTCACCCAGGTAACCGAGCAGCGTCGAGCCCTTGATCAGGACTTCGCCGTCATCGGCCAAGCGGATCTCCACATGGGGCAGCGGCTGGCCGACACTGCCGGCACGGTGGGCCTGTGGCCGATTGAGGCAGACCACCGAGGCGCATTCCGACAGCCCATAGCCTTCAAACACCGGCAGGCCAACACGCTGGGCCCGCTGCAACAAATCGTGGGACACCCGTGCCCCGCCGACGGCAGCGAATCGCACGATGTGCGGGTTGAACATCTTCTGTTCGGCAGCCGTGACCAACATCAACAGCAACTGCGGAACCAGGATCAGGCTCTGCGCCCGACGCTCGGCCAGGCATCCCAGCAGACGCGTCGGGTCGACCCCACTGGCACCCTGGATGCCGAGGGTCTTCTGGCTGGGCAGGCTCAGCATGGCACCGGCATACAACGCCGCGTAGCAACCAAGGTTTTCCAGCAGAATCGCCAGGGGCAGTAACGCCAGGTGATGCCTGGCCTCGACCGGTTGGCTGGCCTGCTCCAGTTCACGGGCCACCCGCAACAGGCTGTCGGCGCTCAGGCAGACGCCTTTGGGCGTGCCGGTGGTACCGGAGGTGAACGTCAGCTTGGCGGTGCCCACCGGCAGACGGCTCGGCCCGTCGAAGTGCCGCCGCCAGAACTCACCACTGTGCTGGTATCCGGCAGCTTGCAGTTCCGCTTCGAACACGGGCTCGGCAATCACTCGCTCGGCCTGGCTCTGTTCCAGGCAGTGCCGACGTTGAGCCTGGCTGAAAAACCCGGGCAGGATGACGCAGGTGAGCCCTTCGAACAGTGCGGCAAGGTCCCAGAGCATCGCTTCGATGCCATTGTCCAGGGCCAGGGCGACCACGCTGATGTGTTCATCGCGCAGGCGTTGCTGGCGGTATACCACTTCGGAATAAAGCGTCGCGTAGTCGAGCTGCGAGCCGTCGCCCCACAGCGCCACGGCGTGGCCCCTGCGCTCGGCATGACCACGCAGGGTGCGCTTGAAGCGTTCCATTTCAGGCGACATGGCTGGTTTCTCCGAGGTCCGTCGGCAGTCCCAGGCGATTGAACAGGCCGGTATTGCGCAGATGAATGAAACCGGCGCGGATGTTTCCGACATGAACCCACGGCTGGCTTTCGTAGTAGCGGCCCCAGAGATGGCGGTCCTCGCCGAGGCGCTGAGGGTCGGCCGGGCACAGCGTCACAGGCTTGAGACCCAGGCGATGGAAGCTGTTGACCAGGCCGATGTTGCCAGTGAACGCAACCCACTCCAGACCGCCCATGGCCAACAGATAAGTGATCGCGATGATGCTCAGCCGGGCGCTGCCCGTGTCGCTGGCGGCCAGATTGCCAACCTCGACGATGCCGGCGCGGTCCACCGGACGGTCAGCGGCGGCACTGATCAAGGGCTCGATGGGGCTGTCCAGATAACGTTCGAGGAACAGCGGCCCCTGTGCGGCGCGGCGCACGCCAGCGGCAGCGCAGAGCGTGCCGTGGACATCGTCGAGCCCGAACAGCTCCGGCATGAAGTGACGAATATCGGCACCGTGGACCTGGCGGAAACGCTGCTGGATGAACGCTTCGAACTCATCTCGCCGAGGTTGTCCCGGCAAAGCCCGGTGCAAGTGGCGAACCGGCGGGCCGGCATCGCCAAAGGCCAGCGGCAGGTGGATGTTCCAGTCGAAATCGGGCATGGGTCAACGTTCTCCCTCGGGCTATTGGGGGAAAGTATCGAGGTCGTTTCTTAACGAAGTCTGAAGGTGGAAAATTTTGGCTCGTTAGAGAGGCAGTTCGGTCAAACCTGAACTGCCCCTGATCGCTATTCCGTAGTACAGTGCGCAAGTCCGATAAATATCCACTTTGAGATGACCTGAAGTCTCAGGAGCAACTTCAATGGACCCGAACACCCCGCCATCCCTCTGCCGCGGCGCTAACAGCATGATCGAAATCACCGAAGCCTCCATTGCCCAATTGCGCGCTGCGCTGGAGTCGGGCCAGACAACGGCGGTGGCGCTTGTCCAGGCCTACCTTGCCAGGATCGATGCCTACGACGGCCCCGATACGCCCACAGCCCTCAACGCGGTGGTGGTGCGCAACCCCGATGCATTGAAAGAGGCCCAGGCCTCCGATGCCCGTCGGGCCAGCGGCCAGACCCTGGGGCCGCTCGACGGCATTCCCTATACGGCCAAGGACAGTTACCTGGTCAAGGGGCTCACTGCCGCTTCCGGCAGCCCGGCGTTCAAGGACCTGGTTGCTTATCGCGATGCGTTCACCATCGAGCGGCTTCGCGCCGCCGGCGCCATCTGCCTGGGCAAGACCAACATGCCGCCCATGGCCAACGGCGGCATGCAGCGCGGGGTGTATGGCCGTGCCGAAAGCCCGTACAACGGCGACTACCTCACCGCGCCCTTTGCCTCGGGCTCCTCGAACGGTGCGGGCACGGCAACCGCCGCCAGTTTCGCGGCGTTCGGCCTTGCCGAAGAAACCTGGTCGAGCGGACGCGGTCCGGCGTCGAACAACGGCTTGTGCGCGTATACGCCGTCGCGCGGCGTGATCTCGGTGCGTGGCAACTGGCCGTTGACGCCGACCATGGACGTCGTCGTGCCCTACGCCAGGACCATGGCCGACCTGCTCGAAGTGCTGGACGTGGTGGTCGCCGAGGACCTGGACACCCGTGGCGACCTGTGGCGCCTGCAACCCTGGGTGCCGATTCCGAGCGTCGACTCGGTTCGCCCGGCCTCGTATCCGAGCCTTGCCAGCCACCCAAGTGCGCTGGCAGGCGTTCGGTTCGGCGTTCCTCGGATGTACATCAACGCCGACCCTGAAGCAGGCACGGCCCCGGCCCCCGCATCGGCGGTCCGACGGGGCAGCGAATCATCACCCGCGCCTCGGTGATCGAGCTCTGGGAGCAAGCGCGCAAGGCGCTTGAGGCCTGTGGCGCCGAAGTGGTCGAGGTGGATTTCCCCCTGGTATCCAACTGCGAGGGCGATCGTCCTGGCGCACCGACGGTCTTCACCCGCGGCCTGGTTTCCAAGGAGTTCCTGCACCATGAGTTGTGGGACCTGTCGGCCTGGGCATTCGATGATTTCCTGCGGGCCAACGGCGATCCGAAGTTGAATCGCCTGGCCGACGTCGACGGACCGAAGATCTTCCCCCACGACCCGGGCACCCTGCCCAACCGGGAGGACGATCTGGCCGCCGGCATGGATGAGTACGTGAAGATGGCCCAGCGCGGCATCATGCCGTGGGACCAGATCCCGACCCTGCCTGACGGCCTGCGGGGGCTTGAAGAGACACGTCGAATCGATCTGGAGGACTGGATGGCGCAGCTGGGCCTGGACGCGGTGATCTTCCCGACCGTCGCCGACGTCGGGCCGGCGGATGCGGACATCAACCCGGCGTCTGCCGATATCGCCTGGAGCAACGGCGTCTGGGTCGCCAATGGCAACCTCGCCATCCGCCATCTGGGCGTGCCGACTGTCACGGTGCCGATGGGCGTCATGGCGGACATCGGCATGCCCGTCGGGCTGACGTTCGCTGGCCGCGCCTATGACGATTCGACGCTGTTGCGACTGGCTTCGGCGTTTGAATCGATTGGCTCCAAACGCCTGATCCCGCCGCGGACGCCGCCGCTGTCGGCTTGATCGTTTGGCGGGTTTGGTCTTGGGGCTGCGCAGCAGTCCCTGGACCGGCTCTACAGCCGGAAAGACTGTTGCATGGCACGGGAAAGCAGGTCCACGGCCTCATCGCCGTGTGACGCCCGAGCTCGCAGGAACACCACCTCGTGCTCCTGAATAACCGGCAGGCCTTCGAGGATCTGCATGGTGTCCGTCACCCGCGCGCGGTCTATCAGGCTGACCGCCAACCCTGCCTCCACACACGCCTTGACGGCCTGGTTGGAGGGGCTTTCCAGGACGACTCGGGTCCTGCGGCCGCTTTGCCTGAGGGCCTCCATCATCGCTTGCCGATAAGGGCATTGCGCCGCATGCACCGCCAGCGGCAGCGGCTCCATCGAGGCCACTGTTGTGTGGACCGGACCGACCCAGACCGGCGTGGTGGAAACCAGCACTTGCCCGCCAGCACTGACCTGCCCCTTCGGCTGCGCAACGACCGCTGCCTGGAGCTTGCCACGCTGGACCAGGTCACGTAGCGCGTAGCTGGGCGCGGTCTTGAGTTCCAGCACCACGTTGGGCCACGCGGCGGCGAAGGTCGGGAGGATGTCGCGAATGACATGTTCGGCGTATTCATCCGGCACCCCCAGCGTAATGCGTCCCGCCAGCCGGGTTCCGTGGAGATCGGCCAGCACCCGGTCGTGGGTGCTCAGCAGTTCCGTCGTCGCCACGAGCAGACGCTTGCCCAACGCGGTGAGGGATACGGATTGATTGTCCCTGTTGAGCAAACGCCCGCCAGCGACCGCTTCCAGGCGCTGAATATGCACGCTGACCGCCGCCGGGCTTTTGTGCAGCTGTTCTGCCGCCGCACTGAATTTGCCGATCCGTGCCACCGCATGAAAGGTACGTATCAAGTCGATATCGAGTATGGCCGTCATTATTCAATCTTTGTGAAGACTGATGCACTACATTTTGATTTATTAGATTACGCGGGTTTCGTAGCCTGTGGTCATGAACCCGACCAAATCGATGGACTGCCCTTCCCTTCCCAAGCCCGACTGGCACTGGCTGATTCCGTTGCCGTTGCTCGAGGCGGCGTTGCTGCTGACGTGGAGCTCCGGCTTCGTCGGCGCGCGTTTTTCCATTGATTACGCGCCAGCATTGCTGGTGGTGTTCTGGCGTTGCGTCGTGGTCACGCTCGTCCTGTTGCCCTTCGTCGCCAGAGCGCTGCGCCGAACCTCGCCCGTCGTGTTGTTGAAAAATGCCGGTATCGGCCTTCTGGCGATGGCGGGCTACCTGGCCGGTATCACCCAAGGCATTGCCCTGGGTGTGCCGGCGGGCCTGGCCGCGCTTGTCGCCGACCTGCTGCCGATGGGCCTGGCGCTGTTGGCTGCGGGTGTACTGCGGCAACGACTGGCCTGGCAGATCTGGGCCGGGCTGCTCATCGGCCTGCTCGGCGTCATGCTGGTGACCCAAGGCGCGCTGGCGTGGGGCAACGCGCCTTGGTGGGCCTATGGCCTGCCGCTGCTTGGCATGCTCTCGCTCGCTGTCGCGACCTTGTGGCAGAAATATCTCCCCCCGCGCAATCGCTGGGTCTGTTGCCTAACCTGTGGCTGCAATGCTGCGTTTCGGGACTGGCCTTCGCCCTGGTCGAAGCCGCCCATGGCAGCCTCGCCCCGATACCCAGCACAGGCTTTGCACTGAGCGTATTGTGGACCGCGGGCCTGTCGACGATGGGCGGCTATGGGCTCTACTGGCTGTGCCTGCGCCGCGCAACCGCCACCCGGGTCGCCAGCGTCCTGTACCTCAGCCCGCCCATTACGATGCTCTGGGCGTGGGCCATGTTCAACGAGCCGCTTTCATGGCAAATGGTCTCGGGCATGGCGGTCTCCGGGATTGGCATCTGGCTGGTCGTCGGCACCGAAGCCCGGCAGGCCAGGCGCCGAGCGTCTGAGCCGGAGCGCTAACCGCCCGGACTTGGCAGCGCGATGATTCCTGTGGCAGCGTAGGCTGGAATTTCAAACAACCCTCGCGCCCACGGCAAAACGGTAGTCATCATGATCTCGCATGTTTTTCTAGGTATCGCCGATTTTGATCGCGCCTTCGGGTTCTATTCAAAGGTCATGGCCGGGCTGGGCCTGACATTGAAATTTAGCGACGCCCACAAAGGCTGGGCGGGCTGGATTGCCGAGCATTCACCGCGCCCGATCTTCGTGATTGGAAAACCCTTTGACGGCAAGGTGCACCAACCCGGCAACGGACAAATGGTGGCTCTGCTTGCCCCCAGCCGGGAAGCGGTGAGGAACAGCTACGCGACAGCGCTGGCACTGGGCGGGACGTGTGAGGGAGAACCCGGCTTGAGACCCCACTACCACCCTGATTATTACGGCGCCTACTTTCGAGATCTCGATGGCAACAAGCTTTGCGTCTGCTGCCATGATTCGGTGTCGACTTAGTCGATCGTAATGCATGGCCCGCTTTCGTTTTCTGCCTAGCCAATGTACGAATAAACAGCGAACTCAAACCCGTTGAACGGAAAAGTAGCGACCTCTTTCATCCCCATGTTCAAGTGCGCACGAAGCGACGCTTCATTGTTTGCTCCCTCGCCACGGGTTCTGCGTTAGCCGATCGGCGTTAGCTTCAGCACCCGCATCACCAAGGCGCCAGCCTTCGCCAGCAAAGTGCCGTGCGCGCGTTGCTGACACAGGTCGTTCGAGACGAAACCTGCGGACTCGCTTGCCAAGGCGCCCATCAATTGGGGCAACAGGAATCCGCTTTCGTGCTCCTGGTAAGTCGCAACGGAGGTATCGGGCCGAAGGTTGCCGGTGCAAGTCGTGTCGATCATGGGAATCTCCCGATGGATGGAGAACGCTGCGACGACCCGAAACGGTCAATCGCTTCTGGGATCAGTTTCACTGGCGGACGGTTTTTAGAGAATGTCCAGGAATTACATGACTTGATTGCGTAATCTGAAACAATCGCAGCTGACTGAACAAAAAAGGCTTACCGAGGTTTTGATATTTCGTTCCGAGAGGGGTGTTTTTTTGGTGTGTATATCCGTTGTTGCGGTAACGGCGGCTTATGGTTCCGCCCTTACCGCAGCAACGGATATGCCCCCATACAAATCACACCGGCGCTTTCAGCATGTCATACGCCTCAAGCGACCGCAGCGAGTAGATATAGGCCGCCCCCGCATTCAACGAAATCGCAGTTGCCAGGGCCGCCGCGACCTCCTCGCGACTCGCGCCGGCCTTGATCGCCGCGTCCGTGTGGGCGGCGATGCAACCGTCGCAGCGGGTAGTGACGGCGATGGCGATCGAGATCAGCTCGCGGGTCTTGGCATCGAGCACATTGTTTTCGCTGGCGGCTTCCCCTAGCGCCATATAGGCCTTGACCATTTTCGGGTTGCTGCGGCCCAGTGCGCCAAAGGCCTTCTGAATGGTGGGCAACAATTCGGACCAGTTATTGAACATGGCATTAACTCCTGAGTGGGTTGGGTGTACTGTTTTGACGCCCTCAGTTTTTCACCCTGGCGCCACTCGGGTTTGCTCAATGCGCTCAGTTTTTTTGGCGAAATGCTCAAATGAATGCGATCGATAAACTCATCAGCCTGGCCAACGTGCGCGGCAGCCTGGACCTGCGCTGTCAGTTCCAGGGCGACTGGGCCATGGATCACGGGCAGCAAGCCCTGGGCACAGCGCCCTATCACATCGTGCTGGCCGGCGAATGCCGCGTCGAGTTTGCCGATGGGCAGCGCTTGCCCATGCGTGCCGGTGACATCCTGCTGTTGCCGCGCGGTGCCCCTCACGTCATGCACAGCCCTGGCAAAACGGTAACGCCGACCTCCCCCCGAATCCTGACCGGGGGCACCTTGCCGATTCATCGCATTGGCGGCGCCAGCGCGGAGCTGGACATGCTTTGCGGAGGCTTTCACTTCAACCGGGCTTCGTTGCTGTTCGGCGCCTTGCCCGAATACCTGGTGATTCCCAGCGGCGCATTACCGGCCAATGGGCCGTTGCCGGCGCTGGTGGAGGTCATGCGCGCAGAAGCAGATGGGAATAAGGTCGGCGCGCGCTTCTTGCTCGATGCCCTGTCACAGGCGCTGTTCACCCTGATTCTGCGTGCGCATCTGGCCAGCCAGGGACAGGACAGCGGCTCGCTGGCCCTGCTCGGCGACAAGCGTCTGGGCCGGGCCTGGCAGGCAATGCTGGCGGACCCTGCGCACGAGTGGACCATCCAAGGCCTGGCGGACATCGCGAGCATGTCCCGGGCCAACTTCATGCGTGCATTTGTCAAGGTGGCCGGTGTCTCGCCGTGGGTACTGTTGACGCAAGTCCGCATGGAGTTGGCCTTCAGCCTGCTCAGTCACTCACACTTGGGGCTGAGCGATATTGCCGTACAGGTCGGCTACCAATCCCAGGCCGCGTTCAGCAAGAAATTCAAGGAAGTCTTCGGTGAGGCGCCAGGCCGTGTGCGCCGCGGGATCCTGGGTCCAAGCGCGAGCTGATATTCAAGAAACATCCGCTCGCAGCGCCGGGTGCTCGCGCAGGTGCTCGACGATGTAGTCCACGAAACTGCGCACGCGCATCGGCGCCTTGCGTCTTTCGCGGTAGACCACATGAACCGGTATCGAGGGCGGTTCATAGGGTTGCAGGACCCGGCGCAAGCGTCCGCTGTTCAGATAGTCGTACAGCGGATAGTTCAAGCAGCGCATCAACCCAGCCCCACGAGCCGCCGCGTCGATGGCCGCCTGCAGCGTGGCGCAACTGAGCCGCGTGCGTGCCTTGAGGCCGCTGGCCTGCTGCTGGAAAGGCCACTGGACCCAATCCTGGTTGGCCTGCGTGGCGATCAATCGATGATTGTGCAGATCCTGCGGCACAACCGGCTCACCATGAATCGCCAGGTAGCCAGGACTGGCGCAGACGAGCGAACGAACGCTGCCGACCGGTCGTGCGATCAATGAGCAGTTGGGCAGATTCCCCACCAACACCGCCACATCCAGCCCTTCCTCATGCATGTTCGGAAAACGATCGTGGTAGTGGGCAAATACCCTGATCTCGGGGTACTGATCCATGTAGCCGGCCAGCACCGGGGCCATGACATAGCGGCTGAACAGCAAGGGCAACAGGATCGTCAGGTTGCCTTGGGCCTGGACATGCCAGCCCTTGGCCGACGCCTCGGCCTCGTCAATCGCATTGAGGATCCGTGAACAGTCAGCCATGAAGCCGACCCCGGCTTCAGTCAGCACGACCCCGCGCGTGCTGCGTGACAGTAACTGCACACCCAGTCGCGCCTCCAGCCGAGCGATGGCACGCATCACGGTCGGTCCGGAAACGTTGAGGCGCTGGGCTGCCGAGGCGAGACTGGGGCACTGCGACAGCGCATGGAACATCAGCATTTCATGGTGGCGAGCCATCAGGCGATGCCTTTTACGACAGGCTTGAGCGTGACGTCGTCCCCCAACCGATCAGCGAGGAAGTCCACGAACGTGCGCACCTTGGCCGGCACTCGATTGCTCTTCTGATACACCACGTGAATCGGCAACGCTGGTGGCTCGAACGCCTTGAGCACTACCTCAAGCTCGCCGTCGGCGACCTGCCGGGCCACTTGATAGGACAAGACCCGGGTCACGCCCCAACCCTGGCAGGCGATGTTGATTGCCGCCTGATTAGCGGTCACCACCAGGCGTGGATCAAAGCGCAGGCTCAGCGAATTGGCTTCGTCCATGAACTGCCAGTGGCTCAGCAAATGACTGGCCGAAGACATCACGATATTGGCCTTGCTCAACTCGCCAGGATGGGTTGGCCGTCCGTGTCGCTGGAAATAGGCCGGGGCGCCACAAATCACCTGGCGCACTTCACCTACCTTGATGACGTGCTGATTGTTTTCCTGCAAATGGCCGATGCGGATCGCCACGTCGATGCCTTCGTCAGCGATGTTCACCACGCGGTCGACCAACAAGGCGTTGAGGTGTACCGAGGGAAATTGATCCAGGTAATCCGTCAGCAAAGGCGCGATGTACAGCTCGCCAAACAGCACCGGGGCGGTGACCGTCAGATACCCGCAGGGGATCGAATAGCTGCCGGCAGCGGCCTCCTCGGCTTCATCGAGCTCACTCAGGATCCGTCGACAATCCTCCAGGTAGCGCTGCCCCGCTTCAGTCAGGTACACATTGCGGGTGGTGCGCGACAACAGCTGGGTGCCAATCCGCTCCTCCATCGCCGCAATTGCGCGCGTCACGCTTGGTGGTGATATACGCAGTCGACGGGCGGCAGCGGCGAACCCTTCCTCCTCGGCAACCGCCATGAAAACCTGCATTTCCTGAAAGCGATCCATGGGCGATCCAGCCTTGAGGGCACGTGGCTTGAATGTACTTGCCGGAAGATGCCCCCCGGCAAGCACCTGCGGTGTGAATCAGGCTTGCTGCAAGCCCTTGGCGGTGCGTTGCATGCCGACGAAATTCGGCAATGCTTCGATGCTGCCCAGCCAGGCCCGGACGTTCGGGTAGTCGGTCAGCGCGACGTTGCCTTCCGGCGCATGGGACACGTAAGTGTACGCGGCCACGTCCGCGATGGTCGGTTGCTCACCGGCCAGGAACCGGCTCTGCCCCAACTCCGTCTCCATCACCTTCAACAGGGCATGGGAACGCTTGATGGCGTCTTCGGCGTCATAGCCGGCGCCGAACACGGTGATCAACCGGGCGTTGGCCGGCCCCTGGTTGATCTGGCCCGCCGCCACCGACAGCCAGCGCTGCACCCGCGCCTGGGCAAGCGGATCGCTGGGCAGCCATTGCCCCTTGCCATACTTGGCCGCGAGGTAGACCAGGATCGCGTTCGAGTCGGCCAGGACGGTGCCGTTGTCGTCGATCACCGGCACCTGGCCAAAACTGTTGATGGCGAGAAACTCCGGAGTCTTGTGCTCACCTTTCATCAAGTCCACGAATATCAACTCGGTTGGCAAGCCAAGCAGCGAGAGCATCAGCTCGACACGATGGGCGTGCCCCGACAGCGGGTGGCGATAAAGTTTGATCGCTTTCTCAGACATGACGTACTCCATGTTGTTTTGGGCTCGAAGCGGTGATCGCGTCGATGGCGCTATCCTCTGCTCCTGCCCCGGACAGCGGAATAACCAGCTTCTACAATCCAGCATTTCATCCGGTGAAACAGTCAGGCGGTCAGCCTAGACCTCGAGCACCAACGGCTCGCTCCCCTGGGCCGGCACCGCGCAACAGATCAGCACCTCACCTTCACCAACCGGTTCGGCCGGCTGGCTCAGGTAATGCACCTGGCCGCGGCTCAAGCGAGTTTTGCAGGTGCCGCAGGAACCGCCGCGGCAACTGAATTCCGGATTAAGGCCGCGCGCTTCGGCCAGCTCCAGCAACGTCCCGCTGCCCGGCTCCCAACGTGCCTCCTTGCCGGAACTGGCGAACAAGACCTTCACCGCTTCACTCGCAGCCGGCACTTGCTCTGGCGCCGGCATGCTCACTTCGAGATCCCGCACGAGCGTTGAGGGCCCAAAGGTCTCCGCGTGGATGCGATCGTCAGGGATGCGCAGTTTGCGCAGCCCGTCGTACAGCGCCTGGGTAAAGCTGCCCGGCCCGCACAAATAGAAGTCGTAGTCGTTGAGCGGCAGCAGCTTCTTGAGCAGTTCCACATCGATCCTGCCGGTCAGGTCATAACCTTCAGCGCCTCCTCCATCAGTGGGTGGTTGGCTGACCATGCGCAGCACCTGCAGCTTGTCGCCGGCACGGGCGGCCAGTTCGTCGATCTCGTCACGGAAAGCCAGGTCGGCCACCGAGCGGGCGCTTTGCACCAGCCAGACCGGGCGCATGCGGCTGATGCGTTGGCCCTGGTAAACCACCTCGCGCAACATCGACAACAACGGTGTGATGCCCACGCCCGCTGCCAGCAAGACCAACGGACGTCGCTCGGTGGCCTGGACGGTGAAATGGCCCTGGGGCGCCCGCGCCTCAAGCTCGTGCAGCGCCTGCACCTGATCATGCAGGTGAGACGACACCGAACCATCGCGCTTGACGCTGATGCGCAAAAAATCATCCGACGGCGCACTGGATACGCTATAGGTCCGGATCGATGGCGCGTTCTGTCCTTCCAGCAAGATCCGCACCGGCAAATGTTGCCCGGCTTCAAACCGGGGCAAACCCAAGCCATCGCTTGCCTGCAAGTAGAACGAGCGAATGTTGTGGCTTTCATCCACCACCCGCGCGACCTGCAATGCACGCCAGCGGCTACGCAGCGCCTCGGCCTGCAAGCGCTCGGCGGCCTGCTCCCAGCTGCCGGTCATCATTGAATTGGGCGAGTCGCCTTCGTCCTGGTCCTTCCAGCGCAGGGCAATGGCCGCCGGGCGATACACGATGCGTTGCGGGGTAAAGCGCAACAGCCGCTCGGCGCCCTGGAACGCGCTGATCTCGGGGTCGTCCAGCAGGACTTGCGCCGAGCCGCTCATTTGCAGCAGATCGCCCGTCTGGAAATCGACGAACACCAGCCCGGCCCGCGGATTGAGCAGGATGTTGCCCAGCGTGTTGAAAAACAGGTTGCCGGAAAAGTCCGGAATGGTCAGCGATCCGTCTTCGTCCATGCGCACAAACCCCGGCTTGCCGCCACGGTGGGAAGCATCGACCTGCCGCTCGCCGTCGCGCACCACGTAGGTGGCGATATAGAACGAATCGGCCGCCGTCACCAGGCGCCGCACCAGTGGGTCGGACACGGTCAGTTGACGCGGCGCAACGGCCTGCGCGTCGACAAAGTGGTACTGGCGCAGGTTGATGTAGCGAGGGCAGTTGCCATACGCCTGGCTCACTGAAATCTCGAGCCCAGGGTCGAGCTGACGACGCACGACACCGTTCATGCGGTTGCGCCGGCGGGTGTGCAACTCGATCCCCAGCATCCCGATGGCATCGCCCTCGCCCATGCCCTCCTGGGCCGGGTCGTTCGGCTCAGGCTCGAGGTCGATGTGCAGGGTCTGCGGATCGGGCGAGTTCATGAAGCCTGGTTGCCCGGCGCGCAAGGTCGCCCAGACATCGCCTTGCCGATCCACCGCCCCCAGCACCACGAAAGGCAGTTGGGCGTAGAACTCCCGATGCTGGTCTGGCATCCACGTGCGCGCCAGTTGCCGTTGCCCGACACCGGCCATCATGTCGACTGCCCCGACGGAGCGCTGCAAGGCCAGCTCTCCTTCGTGCCAGGGCGAGGTTTTTGCTTGCAAGGCTTCGTCCATCAGCTACTCCTCGCGCTCGCAGCATGAACGCCTGCGCCAGTGCGCTACGGTTAGGGATTCTCCGCCATCGTTTGCACGGCTGTGCAAATGGCTGGACTCATCTTCTGCCCAAAGCGACGGCGCAGGAATACGCACAAACTGCAATCCACCGTTTCATAAAATGGAATGGTGGAAGCACGAGGCATGGCCCGAACGGAGGTCAGGTCCTGACGCTGGCAAAGTTCTTGGTCAGCTCGAGCAAGGTCGCCCGCAACTCCGGAGGCCGCACAGGCTTGGCCAGGATCGAGATGTTCATGTGGTGCAGCGCGTGGCGAATTCTTTCGATTTCATGGCCGGTCATGATCATGGCGGGGACTTCCCAACCCCGTTGCTCGCGAATCGCGGCGATGCATTCGGAACCGGAGACCTTCGTGCCCAGGTCGAAGTCGGCAATGATGATGTCGCAGTCACTGGTCACGCCCACCCCGTCGCTGTGGGTTTCCACTTCGCACCCCCACTTCTCCAATAGCGCGGATGTCGCCATCAGCACGTTGGCGTCATCCTCCACCAGGCACACCCGCAAGCCTTGCAAACGGCTATGGGTGGACACCGGCCTGTCCACCATCGCCCTTGGCGCAACCGTTTCCAGCCCCTGGATCATGGCGCGCGTGCCCTTGCCGAGCCGGGAGTCCAGCTGGATGTCCAGATTGATCAGGAGGCTGATTCGCTTGACGATGGACAACCCCAGGCCCAGCCCCTCGACGTCCTTGTCACGAACGTGGCGCACCCGATAGAACTCCTTGAACACCTCGGGCAGGTGTTCGGCGGCAATGCCCCGGCCCTTGTCGTAGATGACGATGGCCAGGCCGCTGCCTTTCGGCCGCACGCCGATCAACACTGGTTGGCCGGAGGCATATTTGAGCGTGTTGGAGACCAGGTTCTGCACCATGGTCGCCAACAGGCCGGCGTTGACATTGACCCAATGCCGGCAAGGCCGCAGGCGCAACTCGACACCGGCCCAGCGTGCGGCTTCGGTGTTCTGCTTGACCACATCTTGAAGCAACGCGCCCAGGTGTACAGGTTCGGCCTGCGGTTCAAGCTGCCCGTTATCGAGGGTGTAGATATCGAGGATCGAACGAAACAGCTGCGAGACGATGTGCAACGAGCGGTCGATGTTGTCCACCAGTCGCAACTCTTCCTGGCCCAACCGGGCATCGCGCAGGCAGGCGGTGAACAAGCCGATCGAGTGAATCGGTTGGCGCAAGTCGTGGCTGGCCTGGGCCAGGAAGCGGGATTTCTCCTGGTTCGCGGCAATCGCCTCCTCCGAAGCGATGCGGGTTCGGGTCAGCAGGATATGCGCGTAGGCGGGCACCACTATGGTGGTGACGATCAGCATCAGGAACACGTAGGGCTGACCACGCCAGAACGGCGTGAGCAGGAAGATCACCACCAAGGTAGCGAGAGCGATCAACGTCGCGGCAGCCAGGTAGCGCGAGCCGAAGCGCATGCCATTGCCCAACGTGACCCAGAGCAATGCGGCGTACACCGGTAGCAACCCCTCCCCACCCACGATCAAGGCGAAGGCGAGGCTTGCATAGTCGAGGGTCATGGCAAAAAGACGACGCAGGATGAAGTGCCCGGGCCAACGCTTGATCGCCATGCGCAGCGGGACCGCGACGCCGAAAAAAAAGGCCATGTACCACAGGATCGGGACATAGGTTTCGAAATCACTGGCCAGGCAGGCCACCACTATGATGTAGAGCGCAGTACAGGCCCCGACCGTCAATCTCAAGGTAGCCTGATCAAGCTCGCTATTCTTTTCCGTCATAGTCACTGGATTATTCCAACATGAAAGGTTGTTTCAAACTTGAAACCCAAGGGGGCAGTTTAGGTTACGATTCGTGAACTGGAAGATCAGAAGGATCTGAAGCATGACGTGCAGAGTAATTGTGGCAGATGACCATCCTTTGTTTCGCGAAGGTATGCTGAGAACCATTGAACGACTCATACCGACAGCATCCATAGAACAGGCTGGAAATCTGGACGAAGTATTGGCGCTGGCACGTTCCGGAATGGAAGTGGACTCCCTGATACTCGACTTGCGCTTTCCCGGGATCAAATCGTTGCAAGTAATCGGCCAGTTGCGCAGTGAGTTCAAGCGCACCTCGATCATTGTGGTTTCAATGGTGGATGATGTCGACGTTATTTCCCAAGTGATGGCGCTGGGTGCCGACGGATTCATCGGCAAGAATATCGACCCCGCCGGTATTGCCGACGCCATCATGGCAATACGCGAAGGCGAAGTGGTGGTGAAGTATCAGGCCGAAAACGCGATCCTGGACGATGCACTTTCCCAACTGACCGCGCGCCAACGGCAAGTGCTTGGCTTGATCGCCGCCGGCAAGACCAACAAGGAGATAGCCCGGGACCTGGGCATTTCCCCGTTCACGGTGCGCATCCATGTCTCAAGCCTGCTCAAATCCCTGGGTGTGCCCACGCGCGCGGCGGCTGCGGCGCAGTTCTCCAACTTCCCAGGCAATGGTGGATGGCCGGGAAAACAAGACAATTAAATGTATAACGACCGCGAATATTAATTGAGCATCACCCTCCCTGCCTGCCCATCTCCGAGGCCATAGCACACTTGTACTATAGCGTCGCCCAGTACTCTCCCCCTAAGCTGTGGACGCTCCATAAAAAGGCTGTTGGAACAGCCAAACATAAAGAAAGCCAACATGCCATGCACCGTGCAGTATCACTGTACCTATTGAAACGTTATGACGTGCGAAGCCTATGGATTTTATAAATCGATAGGCGGCGCAATGCTGGGTCAACTTCACCGTCTGCACGGTTGAAATGGAATGGTCCTGACATTAACTCAAGGTAAGTCATCATGTCCTTCGAATATGGAAAAACACTTAGAAATGGAATGGCGCTGTGCGTGCTGGCGGGCGTACTGAACGGTTGTGCAAACACCGGCGACTTGGGCAACTTGATGGGCTCCTTGAATCAGGGCGCCAAAAAATACGACGTCTCGTACCTCAAGCAAACAATCATTCCGGGCAAGACGACAAAAGGCCAGATCACTCAAATGTTCGGCGCGCCGACCAATGAAGAACTCAATTCGACGAGCTCCAGCAACGAGTCGAACTGGACCTATGAAAAGACTGATGAAGGCCTGGATAAGTACATGAAGCTGGCCCATAAGTACGTCTCGACCGAAACCAGCCTGAAGATGTATGAAACCTCGGCACAACTGTCCAAGGCGCAAACCGTAGCCAATGACGTCAGCAGCGTGACCGGCACGAAAACAGGCCAGAGCCAGAGCCAGGGTTCGGTATTGACCATCTATTTCGTCGATGATGTCGTGAAGTACTACAGGGTCTACTGACGCAATGGCATCGCCCGTTGGGGACAGCATCAAGTCTGTTCCCAACCTTTACCGAGGCTAGCCGCTACGCTTGGAGGCACCAGAGGTCATGCGGTGCCAAAACCAGTGGAAAAGAACAGTGAACTCGACCAGGCCACGTTACGCCTGACCGTCAGCGCCTGTGCGCTGTTGTATATCGTCATCCTCGCCGGCCTCTATCCAGAAGAGGCCGCGAGCTACGTACCCATCATTATCTACATCTGTACGTTCATCTTCGTCTCGGTGTTCCTGCGCATGATCATCAAGCGCTGGCCTGGACACTTCTTCTGGCGGCGCCTTTTCACGATGCTGCATGACTATGCCGGCATCGCATTTGCCATGATCGTGGGTGGAGAGGGCACGCTCCCGGTGTACGCTGCATTACTCTGGGTCACGCTGGGCAATGGCATGCGCTTCGGCTCGCGCTACCTGGCGCTGGCGACCGTTATCGCGCTGTCGACCCTGGTACTGGTTTTCTGGCTGACCCCGTTCTGGCATACGCAGCCCTACATGTTCCTGATGTTGATCGTCACCACCATTGTGGTGCCCGCCTACGCGCACATTTTGCTCAAGCGCACACGCATTGCCTCCGAAGAAGCCATTTTGGCCAATCAGGAGAAATCGCGATTCCTGGCCCAGGCCAGTCATGACCTGCGCCAGCCAATCCACTCCATCGGTCTGTTTACGGCCTGCCTGCGTGACGCCAGGCTGGGGCTGGAAGAATTGCGGCTGGTGGACAACATCGACCGTTCGCTGCACACCGTGTCGCAACTGTTCCGCTCGATCCTCGATATCTACACCCTCGATCACGGCCAACCGATGCCGAAGGCCGACACCGTACACCTGGGCCAATTGCTGCAGGACGTCGTCAAGCAGAACACCGAAGCGGCCCGCTGGGCCGGCGTCGAGCTGCGTTTGCGCGCCTGTCCTTACTGGGTCAGCGTCAATCCCGGCTTGCTGACCACGATGGTCCAGAACCTGCTGTCCAACGCGCTCAAATACGCACCCGGCCAACCCGTGCTGATCGGCGTGCGACGCCAGGGCCAGCGCCTGGCCGTGGTGATCTACGACAAGGGGCGCGGCATCGCCGCCGAACATTTGCCCGAGGTGTTCAAGGAGTTCTACCGCATTCGCCATGCGCGCGACAAGGATGTCGAGGGGCTCGGCCTCGGCCTGTCCATCGTCAAGCGCATCAGCCAGATGCTAAATGTCGATATACACATCCATTCCAAGGTCGGACAAGGCACCCGGGTGGCGATCAGCGGCCTGGAACCGGCGGCACCACGTGTCATGGCGCCCAAGGTGGTGCCCGTCCAGAATCGCCTGGACGGGTTGCGGGTGTGTTTGGTTGAAGACGACGCCAACGTGCTGATGGCGACCTCGGCGCTGCTGGAAAAATGGGGATGCGAGGTGGAGGCCCACAGCGACGGTGAAGGGCTGACCAGCGATTGCGACATCGTCATCGCCGATTTCGACCTGGGCACAAAAGTCTCGGGCGCCGAATGCATTGCCGCGCTACGCGAGCAGCGCGGCTGGCAAGTCCCGGCGCTGGTCATCACCGGGCATGAGATCGAGCGGATACGCCAATCGCTGCAAAGCCTGAGTATCTCGGTGCTGGCCAAGCCCGTGCGACCGCCGGAACTGCGAGCGGTATTGCTTGAATTGGTCAAGCGCATGGATCGCTGGGGCGAGGACTCAGCTCACCTCAACCCACCCAGCCGATAGCCGTCTTGGGAATCACCTCGGACTCGTCGAGCTTGGACGCAAACATGCTCACGGCCTCGAGTGCATCCGTGGTCCCGTTCCTGATTTGCACGATGACCGAGCCGGCCTGGTCTGCCAGGGTTACACCGCGCAATGCGCCTTCATGGGTCACGTTCATGCTGGCGACGGCGTCGCGGGTTTCGGAGAGAATCATGCCGATCATTTCGGCAATCTCCGAGGTGGAGCGACTGGTGCGCCCGGCCAGTTGCCGGACCTCGTCGGCCACCACCGCGAATCCCCTCCCCTGGTCTCCGGCCCGCGCGGCCTCGATAGCCGCGTTGAGGGCCAGCAGGTTGGTCTGGTCGGCAATGCCGCGAATGGTGTTGACGATGGCTGTGATCTCTTCCGAACGCGCCCCCAACTGCCCAACCAGACGCGCGGAAGAGCCAATGTTGTCGGCGATCTCGCGCATCTCCTTGGCAGTCTGGTGGATCACCTGGGCGCCCTGTTCGGCCACTCGCTCGGTCTCGGCGGAGATATGGTACGCACGGGAAGCGCCACGCGAATCCTCTTCGAACTTCTCCACCCGTTCGCTGATGTCACTGGCGAACTTCACAACCTTGCACAACTTGCCTTCGGCGTCGTAGACCGGGTTGTAGCTGGCTTCCAGCCAGACGACTTTGCCGTTTTTGCCGAGGCGCTTGAACTGGCCACTGAAAAACTCGCCGGCGTTGAGACGACGCCAGAAATCACTGTACTCCGAACTGCCCACCAGGCTCGGTTCGCAGAACATCCGGTGATGCTTGCCCTTGAGCTCTGCCAACGTGTAATTCATGACATTCAAGAAGTTGTCGTTGGCGGTCAGGATGTTGCCGCCCAGGTCGAACTCGATCACTGCCATGGCCCGGTCGAGAGCCGCCAGCCGGCCACGTGTTTCTGCCTCGGCGGCAACCTTGGCGGTGACATCGAGTGCGTACTTGACCACCTTCACGACGCGGCCTTGCTCGTCCACTACCGGGTTATAGCTAGCTTCCAGCCACACGTTCTGCCCTTGCGCGCTACGGCGCTGAAACGTGCCGGAAACAAATTGGCCGGCGCGCAGCTGGTTCCAGAATTCACGGTACTCGGCGCTGCCCACCAGCGCTGGGGCGCAAAAATCCCGATGGGACAGGCTGGCCAACTGATCCGCACGGTAGCCCATCGTGCCAAGAAAATTCTCGTTCGCCCGAAGGACCTTGCCATCGGGGCTGAACTCGATGACAGCCATCGACCGCTCCAAGGCGCCGACCAGTCCTTTGTATGTTGCCAATTCGGCCGTCCTAGCCGTCAGTTCATTTTTTAGTGTTGTATTAAACATGACGTACCCTCGGTGAACCCTGGAAGTAACCGGACCTTTTATTCATATCGGCTCGCTGGCTGGAGGCTGAACGGTACGCTGTAATTATGTTTTGGCGCCAAAACTCACCGAATCCATCAACCAGGTTCTAAAGGCCTGCACTTTTGGGGTGTCGGCTGTTTCATGCGGGCTCACGAAATAAAAGCCGAGGTCAGATTTCAAGCGTAGATCGAAGGGGACAACCAATCGCCCGGCCTTCAGGTCATCCTCGACATAGGTTGAACGCCCGATGCAGACCCCCAGGCCGTCAACCGCAGCCTGAACAGCCATCATGGCAAGGTCGAAAGTCAACCGGCTGCCTTCGGCCAGTTTTTTCGGTTGGCCGGCGGCACTCAACCAGGCACTCCAGTCGTCGTGGGTCACCCCACTGACCTGCAACAAGGTGTGCCGGGCCAGATCGTGCGGATTCTCCAGGGCTGTCGGACCTTGCAGCAGCCTGGGGCTGCACACCGGAAAGATCTCATCGGCCATCAGCCAGTCCGCCCGCAAGCCCTTCCAATCCCCGGAACCGTAACGAATGGCCGCATCGACGCCGCCCTTGCGAAAATCCACCCGTTCGGTGGAGGCCGTAACGCGTACGTCAATGCTGGGAAACGCCTGCTGGAAAGACGCCAGTCGCGGCAACAACCATTTGGAGGCAAAGGACACCAGCGTACTGATGGTCAAGACGCTGTTGTTGCGGCTCTCCAGCAACGTCTGCGTGCAATAGCGCAACTCATGGAACGCCGCACGAACGCCTGGGAAATAGCCATGTCCTTCGTCTGTCAGCGCCAGGCCATCCTTGAGCCGCAGGAACAGGCGCACGCCCAGCTCCTCTTCGAGCCGGCGAATTTGATGGCTGATGGCTGTTTGAGTGACGTTCAGCTCTAGCGCAGCCTTGGTAAAACTCATGTGCCGAGCGGCCGACTCGAATGCTCTAAGGCCATTTAAGGAAGGGATTCTTGTGGCCATTGGGTTGGCTTGCTCATGAGATTTTGTCATACGCTAGCACTGAAGATGTCCTTTGAAAATGTTCCGGCCCTCGCGGATTCTGGCGGCACGCCCCCGACCTTGAGGAAACCATGAAACTGTACTTCGCCCCCATGACCTGCTCATTGTCCCCGCACATCGTGCTGCGGGAATTGGGCCTGCCCTTTGAATTGATCCGGGTCGACAACCAGACCAAACGAACTGCCGATGGGCTCGACTTCCTGACCATCAACCCCAAGGGCTACGTGGCAGCCTTGGTGCTGGATAACGGTGATGTCCTGACCGAGGGCCCCGCCATCGTCCAATACCTGGCCGATCTGGTTCCCGCAAACACACTGGCGCCGGTCAATGGCACCTGGGAGCGGGTTCGCCTGCAGGAATGGTTGAACTTCATTACCTGCGAGATTCACAGCGGATGTGCGCCATTGTTCAACGCCGATATTGCAGAGCCGACCAAGGCCATCTTCAGGGCAAAGCTGTTCAGGCGTCTGGATTACCTCAGCCAGGCCCTTGAACAACAGGATTACCTGATGGGCACCTTTGGCCTGGCCGACGGCTATTTGTTTACCGTCCTGAACTGGCTGCCGTTGTTCAATATCCAGATCAGGGACTGGCCGGCGCTGGCGGCGTTCATGGCGCGAATCGCCGCACGCCCCAGCGTCCGGGCGGCCATGGCTGCGGAGGCGGCATCCAATCTCGGTGCGATCTGAACCACCGCTATTGCGAGCAGGCTCGCTCCCACAGGTGTCCGGGGTGATTGTGAGATTCGAGATACACCCGGATCCCTTGCTCGCGATAGCGGCGGTACAGCCACGCCAGGCCCCAACGCTTGCGCACTTGTGCTAAAAAGCACCGTTATCGTTCTGAGTTCCGGTCATGGCCCTTGCTTCACCTCCCGATCTGACGGACACGACGCATCTTGTTCAACCGCTTTCCCGCACCTACTCATCCGGGACGTTGATCGCGCCTCATCATCATGAATGGGGTCAGCTTCTCTACGCGCAAAGTGGTCTCATGTGGGTCGATACACCCGGTGCTGCGCTGCTGGTCCCGCCGCAGCGCGCGGTGTGGCTGCCGCCGCGGGTCACACATGGGATCCGGGTGGTTTCGCCCTTGGAGATGCGCAATCTCTATTTACGCGCAGAACTGGCCATGGGCGTGGGGCTTGAGCTGGAAGTGCTTGAGGTCAGCAAACTGCTGCGCGAGCTGATCATCCGGCGAGTGGCGCTGGGTAACCGTCCTGATCCTGCGTTGCGTGATGCCTTGGACAACCTGCTGGTGCTGGAACTTCGCGAGCAGCGCCCGGCGGTGCTCAAGGTGCCCATGCCTGCCGGCGGGGATAGGCGCTTGCGCAATTTGTGCGAGACGGTGCTCGACGTCCCCGGCCTGGCCATGTCCTTTGAGCAGCATGCCGAGTCGGTGGGGGCCAGCACCCGCACCTTGGCCCGGTTGTTCCATGGCGAGCTTGGCCTGACGTTCACCGAGTGGCGACGCCAAGTGCAGTTGGCCCACGCCGTCGCCGCACTCCTGGAGGGTGACTCGGTGGGCACGATAGCGGCGCGGTTGGGCTATACGCTGAGCAGTTTCAGCGAGATGTTCCGCCGTTCCCTGGGCGTTGCACCGTCGGCGTATAAAAACGCGATGGCATCGAGGGGATTTGTCCGATAGACGAAACTCTCTGGCGGGCTCACTATCGGCCCGGACGCTATCCTCGATGCACATTTCGTCGAGGAGTATTGCAGCTTGAAAGCCCTACAGTTTTCCGCCACCGGCAGCCTGGACCACCTCTGCCTCGTTGACTTGCCGACACCCGTCCCGGGCCCCGACGAGGTCCTCATCCGGGTCAAGGCGGCTGGGCTCAACCCCAGTGATGTCAAGAATGTCGAGGGCCGCTTCCCCTATACCACCTTGCCCCGCGTGCCCGGCCGTGATTTCGCCGGGGTGGTTGAGCAAGGCCCGGCACACCTGCTCGGCAAAGCGGTCTGGGGAACCGGCAGGGGCCCAGGTTTCCTGCGTGACGGCTCCCATGCGCAATACCTCACGGTTCCGGCAAGTGGCGTGGCCCTGAAGCCCGAGCGTTTGTCCTTCGTCCAAGCGGCGGCTATCGGTGTGCCTTTTACCACCGCCTACGATGCCGTTGAACGATCTCACGTGCAGCGCGACACGACGTTTTTGGTGATTGGCGCCAATGGCGCGGTAGGCAGCGCAGCGCTGGCCCTGGCGAAGGCCCGCGGGGCCCGTGTGCTTGCGGCGGTACGGCGACCGGAGCGGGTCGCCGAGTTGCAAGCCAAAGGCTACGACGTCATCGTGACCAGTTCGCCCGGCAGCCTTGCAGAGCAGGTAAACGCGGTATTTCCGGGAGGGGCGCAGGTCATCTTCGACACCACCGGCTTCTGGCTGCAAGAGGCGGTATCGGCATTGGCCAACTTCGGTCGAATCGCGATCATTGCTGCCCCGCCAGATGGGATGGTGCACTTCCCCGCCCTGGCGCTCTATCGCAAAGGCGGCATCTTGATCGGGGTGAACTCACTGCTCTATGACAATACCGATTGCGCCCGGATGCTTGAAGAATTTGGCAAGCACTTCGAGGCAGGCGTCATCGACGCTCCCACGGATATTCTTGAAATCCCCCTGGTGGACGGCAAGGCCCAGTACGCGCTGATCGCCAAGGGCAGCAGCGCAAAAGCCGTACTGGTGCCCTGATCCAGAGCGGCTCGGTTTATTCGCTCAAGGCCTGGTTGAAGGACGTGTCGATAATCCCGGCAGTGGCCAGCGGTGCCGGCAGCGCCTTGACCTTGAACAGGAAGTCCGCCGTGCTTTGCAGGTCGGCGGCAGCCTGTTGGTCCACCGGGCCGACACTCATGTGTGCCTGACGCAACCAATGACGCGAGACGTTCTGGTCGAGGTTGGCCTTTTTCGCCCACAGGTCCGCGTATTGGTCGGTGTGGTTGTCGACCCAGGCGCGGGCTTGTTTCACACGCCCGAGGAAGTCGGCGATGGCTTCGCGCTTGCTGTCGATGGCCGGCGTCGAAGCGGCAATGGCGCTGAGGCCGGGCATGAGGTTTTTCGCCGTCAGGATCGGTCGGGCGCCGGAGAACAGGATCTGTTGCGAGATGTAGGGCTCCCACACCGGAAACGCATCGATGCTGCCCTGGGGCAAGGCCGCCGCCGCGTCGATCGGCATCAGCTTGATGAATGCCACATGGTTCTCTGGCAAACCGGCCTGCTCCAGGGCGCGCAAAGTCAGTTGCTGGCTCCAGGCACCGGGCCAATAGGCGACTTTCTTGCCCTTGAGGTCGGCGATGGTCTTGACCGGTGAATCCTTGGGCACCAGCAGCGCGATAGTGTCCGGGTTCTGCCGCGAGACACCGATCAATTTCACCGGTGCCTGCTTGGCAGCCAGGAACAGAAAACCCGAATCGCCGAGGAAACCCAGGTCCAGGTCGCCGGTATTCAGCGCCTCGGCCAGGGGCGCGGCGGCCTGGAAGTGTTTCCAGTCGACTTGGTAAGGTGCGCCCTCAAGCACACCCGAAGCCTCCACCGATGCCCGTACGTTGTAATAGTTCTGGTCGCCGACGTGCAGTACCAAGGGCTCGCTGGCGTGGACCAAAGGGGCGGCGAACAATGTGCTGAGGAACAGACGGCGCAGGGATCGGGCGAACTTCATGAAGACATTCCTGAGTGAATTTCATAGAACATAACGCTCTTGGAATTCACATTAGAAATTCTTTTAAAGCATAAGCTCATAGTCACAGGCAGCCAATGTCCAGGGCGCAACAGTGCCGCAACAGACTGTTGGCTGGGCAACATCGGCTTGAAGCCTTTACCCCATAGAGGGCCCCGAAAACCGCCCTTTCGCCGGCTATGCAATAACGATGGATATTGGGCTTACCGGCCTCATCGCGAGCAAGCTCGCTCCCAGATTCAATCTCCATTGAATAAAAAATTCATATCCGACACAGAACCACTGTGGGAGCGAGCTTGCTCGCGATGACGGCGGCAAGCCCAACCTCAGCCAATCAGATTCGCATACACCGGCCGGTCGATATTCCCACCGGACAGAATCACCGCCACCCTTTTCCCCCGCATCGTTTCACGCTCCTGCATCAGCGCTGCCAAGGCGGCAGCGCCGGCACCTTCGGCGAGGTTGTGGGTGTCGGTGTAATACGCCCGCATGGCCCCGGCAATTTCAGCGTCGCTGACCGCTACGATTCGCGCCGCCCCGGCTCCATAGATGGCAAAGGCCTCGGGAATGGGTCTGCGCACGGCCAAGCCGTCGGCAAAGGTATTCGCCGAATCGGTCTCGCATAGCCTGCCCGTTTCAAACGACAACTTCGCCGCGACGGCCTCGGTGGACACCACGCCCACCACGTGGGTCTTCAGGCCCAAGGCATCGCGGGCGGCGATGACCGCGCAGATCCCCGAGCCGCAGCCTATCGGCACATAGACAGTGTCCAGGTCCGGCACCGCGTTGAACAGCTCGAGCCCATAGGTCGCCACGCCCTTGACCAACTCGGGATGGAACGGCGGCACCAGGTAGAGGCCATGCACTTGGGCCAGGCGTGCGGCCTCTTCACGGGCCTCATCGAAATCGCGGCCATACTCGACCACCTCGCCGCCAAAACCGCGCATGGCGTTGTTCTTCTCCAGCGAGTTACCGCGCGGCACGACGATCAACGCTTTCAAACCCAATGCGCTGGCCGCCAGCGCCAGGCTCTGGCCATGGTTGCCGCGAGTCGCCGTGACGATGCCTTTTGCCTCTGGGTGCTCGCGCATGAGCCAGCGCACGAAGGTCAGGCCGCCGCGCACCTTGAAGGCCCCCGTCGGGGTGTGGTTCTCGTGCTTGACCCACACCGTGCAACCCAACCGCTCAGCCAGCAAGGGCCAGGCGTACTGGGCGGTGGCGGGCATGACTTCGTATAAGTGGCGGGCAGCTTGTTCGATATCGTCGCGAGTCAGTGTGTGCATGATGGGCCTCCGGGTTTTTGCCCAGTCTAATCAGGGCACCACCGGCGGGCTTTCAGAAAACTGACCTGACTTTCAGGCCCTCTCTTCACTACTATGCTGTTCATGAACCCTCGAAACCGCCACCAGCCGCCCCAGTCCGAACCGGTCCGTCGCATCGAGGCAGGACCGTGGGCGATCGAATTGCTGTCCGGCTGCGCCTACGCCACCCGCTATGTCGCCACCCAGTCGGCGATCGGCTTCGCCTTCGACAGCCAGCGCGGCCTGCATGCCATCGGCAGCGACCGAGTGCAGCCCTTCGAGGCGATCCCCAACGGCCTGGCATTCGTCCCCGCCGAATGCGACGTGTTCTCCGAGTCCCCCAGGGGCGGTGAATACCTGCGGGTCGTGCGCACCGACGGTATGGCGTTGCCGGGGGAGCATGCGTTCAACAACCGTATTGACCCGCAGGCCATCACCCTCGCGCTGAGAATGCGCAGCGCATTGCTGCGTGCCAGCGCAGAGGATGACTGGGAGGCCTGGGCGCTCGGATTGGCTGAACGGGTAAAGGACCCCAAGACGTTTTCGGCCCCCGTACAAGGGGCCATCACCGGCGGGCGAATGCGCCTGCTCGACGAGTTCATCGACGCCGGTCTCGACGGTCCGCTGGGGGTCAAGGAAATGGCCGGCCTGCTTGGCTTGTCCGAAGGGTATTTCATGCGGGCATTCAAGAATGCCACCGGCAAAAGTCCACACAGCTACCTGATCGACCGGCGCCTGGCCAAGGCACGGGCGCTGATGCGCGATTCAACCGCCCGACTGACCGATATCGCCCACACTTGTGGCTTCAACTCCCAGGCGCACATGACCACGCTGTTCAAGCAACGCCTTGGCGTCAGCCCGGCGCAGTTGCGCGGGTATTCGACGCCCTGAACGAGCGGGACAAGCCGCTGGTACGGGGTACCTGAAACGCGCAGTGGCAGCCCAAATCAAATTGCCATCAGATGACCTTGCAAAAACACCCGGGCCGTCTAGATTCAAACCTGTCTCCAACCACATCATCAACCACACCTGACAGCCCTTCGGGCGAGAGCGTCTATTGGCCTAAAACACACACTTGGCGTTGCTTTCAATTACTGACACGGAATCAGTCAATAACAACAAGAGGGATGCTTGATGAAGCATGGCCGTGGGTATCGTTTGCTCTCGCAAAAAGGCGCAGCCGGACATTTCTGGCTGTCGTTGGTTTGCTTTTCAGCCCTGGTGATCGCCAGCTTCTTGCTGTTCGAACAACAGATCCAGGATTTCCTGACCCATCTCAACCTGTACCAGCCCTCGACGCCCGCGCAGAAACTCTACCTGGCGTTGCTGCTGATCGCCCTGCTGGCGCTGGACGTGGTGCTGCCGGTGCCGTCGAGCATGGTCGCGCTGCTGGCCGTAGCGATGCTTGGCAGCGTGGGGGTTACCTGGCGATTTTCGTGGGGCTGTGCCTGGGCGCCGGGTTGGGCTATGCCTTGGGAGCCGGCTATTTGCGTTTGTTGGCCGGCCGCCTGGGCCTGCATCAGCGCCAGCCGGGGCAACTGGCGTACCGGTTGGGCACACTGTCGTTGATCTGCCTGCGCGGGGTCCCGGTGCTGGCGGAAACCTCGGTCGTCGCCGCCGGGATGCAACGCTACCCGCTGCGCGCGTTCATCCTCGTCACCACCCTGGCCAATGCTGGCCTGGCATTGGCCTACAGCGCCATTGGCACCTTTCTCGTCGAGCAGAACGCGCTGTTGGTGACCCTGCTCGCCAGCATGGTGTTGCCCGGGCTGTTCATCGCCGGGTACAGCCTGTTCAAGAGCCTTCGCCGCAGCGACGCGGAGCAACCGTTGCACGGGCGCTTCAAGGTCAGCTACGACTACCCGGTGGTATTCACCGATCATGTATTCGATCCACTCAATCCCTGCCTGCACCGCCAGCTCATGGCCGGCCACAGGGGCCCGGTCACGGTGTTGATATTCGCCGATGAACAACTGCTGCACAGCGCCTCGCACCTGCTGGAACAGATCAACGCCTACTTCGTCAGCCACTTTCCAGACCTGCACCTGCAGGCGCCGCCGATCGCGGTCCCGGCCGGCGAGTCGAGCAAGGATTCTAAGGTGTTGCAGCGGCTGTACACCGACATGCTGAAACATGGCTTGGACCGGCATTGCCATGTGCTGGCCGTCGGTGGCGGCGCGGTGCTGGATGCGGTGGGCTACGCCTGCGCCACCTTCCACCGCGGCATTCGTCTGATTCGCATCCCCAGCACCGTGCTCGCCCAGAACGACGCCGGCATCGGTGTGAAAAACGGCATCAACGCCTTCGGCCAGAAAAACCTGCTGGGCGCCTTCTATCCCGCCACCGCAGTCATCAACGACTTTCAATTGCTGACCAGCCTGACCCGGCGCGACCAGATCGCCGGGCTGGCCGAGGCGGTCAAGGTGGCGCTGATCAAGGACCAGGCGTTTTTCCAGTGGATGGAGCAACAGGCCGACGCCCTCGCCTGCTTCGAACATGGGGCCAGCCGCTATGCGATCCGCCGCTGCGCCGAATTGCACCTGGCGCACATCACCGGTGCTGGCGACCCCTTCGAACGCGGTAACGGGCGGCCCTTGGACTACGGGCATTGGGCCGCTCACAAACTGGAAAATCTCAGTCAGCACCGACTGCGCCATGGTGAAGCTGTCGCGGTGGGCATGGCTCTGGATGGACTCTATGCCAATGCCTTGGGGTTGTTGAACGACAGCGACACCGAACGGGTGCTGAACCTGCTGCTCAAGCTCGGCTTCTGCCTGAACCCGCCGGAACTGATCTTGAAAGATGCACTGGGGCGCTCGCAGGTTTTGCTGGGGCTGGAGGAGTTCCGCCAGCATCTGGGTGGGCAACTCTCCATCCCCATGCTCAGCCGGATCGGCGAGTCGGTGGACTTGCATGAAATCGATACCGCGCGAATGGAGCAGGCATTGCAGCGGCTGTCCACCCAGGTCGAGCTTGCGCTACCCCTGAACGAGCGCTGTGCGCAATGAACCAGACTGCGCCGAACCTCAAGGCCTGGCTGACCCTCGGCCGTGTGTCCAACCTGCCCACGGTGTGGACCAACACCTTGGCCGCCGCCCTGCTCGCCAGCAGCGCCGGGGCCCTGGCTCCGCCGTCTTCCCTGGTATGGATCCTGCTGCTGGCGGCACTGTCGCTGCTGTACCTGGCCGGCATGCTGTTGAACGACCTGTTGGACGCCGACTGGGACCAACAACACCACAACCCCCGCCCCATCACCCTGGGCCTGGTCAGCCGCCAGCAAGTGCTGCTGGCCACTGCGTTGTTGCTGGTGCTGGCCGCGGCCTCACTGCTGGGCCTGAGCCGGTTGATCGAGCAGCCGCACTGGCTGCTGGGCAGCGCCACCCTGTTGGTGGGCTGCATCCTCGGTTACAACCTGCTGCACAAGAAATACGCCCACAGCGTCTGGCTGATGGGAGCCTGCCGCTCGGCGCTCTACCTCACCGCAGCGGCAAGCCTGGCGGTGCCGCCGGGACCGATCTGGCTCTGCGCCATTTTGCTCGGTGTCTACATCAGCGGCCTGACCTACCTGGCTCGCCAGGAACATCGCAACCAACTGATCAGCCGCCTCCCCCTGCTGCTGATGCTGAGCCCACTGGCCTTGGCGATCTACGCAGGCAGCGCCTGGTTCTGGCCGGTGCTGCTGTTATGGCTTGGCTGGTTGGGCTGGCACTACTGGCGCAACCTGGCCAACCCTCGGCAACGGCAGGTCCGCGTCTTTATCGGCGCTGGCCTGGCAGCCCTGCCGCTGTTCGATGCCCTGGTGCTGGCCGTGGCTAACCAGCCCCTGGGCAGCCTGTTATGTGTCCTGGTGTTTTTCCTGCTTCCTCATTTCCAGCGCTGGATCAAACCAACATGAACACGGACGTTACTGCACCGGCATCGGCGGCCCTCGACATGCGCCACGACTGCGTGAACGAACAACGGCAAAATTTCATTCGTCAACTCGAAGAAACCGAGCGGCAATGGTGGCGTCAGGCACAGGAGCAACTTGCCCAGCGCCCGGACTCCAATACCTCGTCACTCTTGAGCAGCCAGTGCAAGCGCAACCTCAAGGAGCGAGCACTGCCCGATATCGCCGGCTGGAGTAACGTCCAAATGGCGCGGGCGTTGCTGCTGGCCCAGGTGCTGGAACAGCAGCCCGCCGCCGGGCAAGTCGCCCTGCTGCACCAATTGTTCCTGTGGGGCGACGACCAGGAAAAGGTCGCCACCTTGAAAGCCCTCGATTGGCTCGATAGCCGCGGGGCGTGCGTGGAGCTTGCACGCCAGGCCGGACGCACCAGCAACAGCCAGGTGTTCGCCGCCCTCGCCCTGGACACCGCCTACCCGTCGCGTCACTACAACGAACAGGCTTTCAACCAACTGGTGTTGAAAGCGCTGGGCATGGGCCTCGACGTGCGACGCCTGATCGGCCTGGCACAACGACAAAGCGTCACCCTCAACCAGTTGGCCCTCGACCTGCTGGACGAACAACTCGCCGCCGAACGAACGGTGTCCGCCGGACTGCCCCACGTGATTGCCTTCGACCTGCTGAGCCCGGCGCAGCGTCAGCGCCTGGCCGGCCTGGGCCAGCAACGACGCTTGCCGGCGCAATGGCACGAGCACCTGGGCGGCGTTTCGCCGAACTGATGCCCCACCGTCCCCCGCTTTTTTTGACGAGGATTCACCATGCTCAAGTACTTCGACCCGCATATCCATATGGTCAGCCGCACCACTGACGACTACCAGAACATGGCGGCCGCCGGCATCACCGGGGTAATCGAGCCGGCCTTCTGGCAGGGCCAGGCCAGGACCAGCGTCGGCAGCTTCATCGACTACTTCGACACACTGTTGGGCTGGGAGCGCTTTCGCGCCAGCATGTTTGGCATCCATCACTTCTGCACCATTGGCCTGAACCCCAAGGAGGCCAATGACCTGTCGGTGGCCAACGAGGTGCTGGAGATTCTGCCGCGCTACCTGGTGAAAGACGGCGTGGTGGCGGTGGGTGAAATCGGCTACGACGACATTACCCCGGAAGAGGATCGCTTCCTCGCCGCGCAATTGGAGCTGGCCAAGCAATTCAATCTGCCGGTGCTGGTGCACACGCCGCACCGCGACAAGATCGGCGGCACCAAACGCACGCTCGCGGTCATCCGCGAGGTCGGCATTGCCGAACATATGGTGATCATCGACCACCTCAACGAACTGACCCTGCCCCTGGTGCTGGACAGCGACTGCTGGCGCGGCCACTCCATCTACCCCAACACCAAGATGTCGGAACAGCGCATGGTCGCGCTGCTGCAGCAGTACGGCACGGAAAAAATGGTGGTCAACAGCGCCGCCGACTGGGGCATCAGCGACCCGCTCAAGGTGCCCAAGACCGGCCAGGCAATGTTGGCCGCAGGCTTCAGTGAAGACCAGGTCGAACAAGTGCTGTTCCACAACCCGGTGGACTTTTTTGCCCAGAGCGGCCAGTTGGACAAAGCCCTGGTCAGCACGCCCCTGCCCATCGATCAGCGGCGGCAATGGCAGGACAACTCCGCCCTGCGGGGCCAGGAACCGGTGATCAAATGAGCGCCCGCACGGGTTGGACGGCCACGCAGATCGGCTATTGCAGCAACGTGCACCCGACCCATGACCTGGGCGGGCTGCGCGCATCCGTCGAACGGCATTTCCACACCGTGCGCACACTGCGCGGGCTCGACACGCAGGACAGTGGATTGTGGATCAGCGCCCTCGCCGCCGCCGAACTCCAACAAGCGTCGACCCGTGCGGATTTCCTCGACCTGCTGCAACGCAGCGGGCTACGCCTGACCTCACTCAATGGGTTTCCCTACGGCCAATTTCACCAGGGCGCGGTGAAAGCCGACGTCTACCTGCCCAGCTGGGCCGATCCGCAGCGGCTGGCGTACAGCCTGGACCTGGCTCGATTTCTCGCCCAGGCCCTGCCAGCGGACTGTGCCCAGGGGGTGATCTCCAGCCTGCCGCTGGGCTATGCCGCCCACTGGAGCCCGACGCTACAGCAACATGCCGAGCACCAACTGCGCGAGCTCACTGCCGGGCTGGCCCGGCTGCAACGGGAGACGGGCAAGAAGATCGTGGTCTGCCTGGAAATGGAGCCCGATTGCGTGCTGGAAAACACCGACCAGGCCATCGCCTTCTTCCGCCATTGGCAAGCCACGGACCCGCACCATGAACACCTGGCGCTGTGCTTTGATGTTTGCCACCAGGCCGTGATGTTCGAAGACTGCTATCAATCACTGGACCGATTGCGTCAGGCCCGGGTCCCCATCGGCAAGATCCAGTTATCCAATGCACTGATTTGTCGCCTGCCTGAGGACGAGCACCGGCGCGAACAGGTGCTCAAGACATTGAGCGGTTTTGCCGAACCCACCTACCTGCATCAAGTGAAGGCCCGCAATGGACAGGACCGGTTATCGGCCTGGGCGGACCTCCCCGCGGCCCTGGATGATTGTGAGCAAAACCGCGTCTCTCATCCCGAACTGAGGATTCACTTCCACATTCCGCTGTTCAGCGAGCAGTTACTGCTGCCCGAACTCAGCGGCAGCCAGGTTGCCCTGTCGCAGACGTTCGACTTTTTGGCCGACCATGGGGATTTTCGCCCCGTACTGGAAGTGGAAACCTACAGCTGGGGCGTCCTGCCCAGCCAATTGCGGCCCACGACCGAGCACGCCCAACTCCAGGGCATCGCGGCGGAGTTGCATTGGGTCGAGGACCAGTTGCAGCAGCGCCGCTTGCTGCAACCTCAAGCGCTGGAGGCCCATGCCCATGCGCTCTGATCCTGCGCGCCAGCCGCTGCTGCTGATCAACGTGGTCGGCCTGACGCCCGCGCTGTTGGGTGCCGCGACGCCCTGCATCAATGCCCTGTTGAAAACGGCCAAGATGGCCACGCTGCAACCGGTGTTCCCGGCGGTCACTTCGACCGTGCAGGCCTCGATCCTCACGGGACAGCCACCGTCGGAACACGGCATCATCGGCAACGGCTGGTACTTTCGCGATCAGGCCGAAGTGCGTTTCTGGCTGCAACCCAATGCTCTGATCCAGGGGGAAAAGGTCTGGCAGACACTCAAGCGTCAGTACCCCGGGTTTCGCTGCAGTCAGTTGTTCTGGTGGTACAACATGTATGCCGACGTAGACGCCGCCATTACCCCACGACCGCATTACCCGGCCGATGGTCGCAAGATGTTCGGCCTGTATTCGGCGCCGGCCTCGTTGCATGAGCGTATCGAACAGCAGATCGGCGAGTTTCCCTTTCCGAGCTTCTGGGGACCGGCGGCTGGCATCGCCTCGAGCCGCTGGATCGTCGATTGCGCCATCTCCGAATTCCAGCTCAACCACCCCGACCTGCAATTGATCTACCTGCCCCACCTCGACTACAGCCTGCAACGCCTGGGGCCCGATCACCCGTCGATTGCCGACGAGGTACGCGCCATCGACAGCGAAGTCGGGCGTCTGCTGGACTTTGCCCAAGCGCAAGGCGCGGCAGTGATGCTGCTGTCCGAATACGGGATCGAAGCCGTCACCCAATCCGTTTCCATCAACCGGTTATTACGTGCCGAGGGCTTGTTGCAGGTACGCCAATCGCTGACCTGGGAGTTGCTCGATCCCGGTGCCAGTGCAGCGTTTGCCGTGGCCGATCATCAGGTCGCGCACATCTACGTCAAGCATGCGCGCGACATCCCCCGCGTCAAGGCGCTGTTGCAACGCCAGGCCGGCATCGAACAGGTACTGGATAAAACCGAACAACAGGCCTGGCAACTGGATCATCCCCGCAGCGGCGAGCTGGTGGCCGTGGCCGCGCCCGGTTACTGGTTCGATTACTACTACTGGTTCGACGAGGGCAAGGCTCCCGACTTTGCCCGCACCGTGGATATCCATCGCAAGCCAGGTTACGACCCGCTCGAGCTGTTCATCGACCCGGCCATTCGCTTCCCGAAATTGAAAGTGGCGCGCCGCCTGCTCCAGAAAAAGCTCGGCTTTCGCTACTACATGGACCTGATTCCGCTGGACACCCGCCTGGTCCGCGGCAGCCACGGACGGCTGCCCACGAGCGAGAAGACCGGCCCGCTGCTCATCACCAATTGTGATCTGTCGTTGCCACAGCACCTTGCGGCCACGGCGGTGAAGCAACTGCTCCTGGAACACTTCCGGGGGCACCCTCATGCCGATACGGCGAATGCCAAGGAGCTTCCATGCGGCGAGCCATTTCCATAACCGTTCTCAGTGCCCTGGCCGGTTTGGCCCAGGCACAGGACACCAACAACTTCGATTGCAGCAACTTCCTGCAATTTGGAGCAGACATCAACCAGACTCGGACCGCGTTTGCCCAGAGTCCCGAGACCATGGCCTGGAACTGGTTCGTCTGCTTGAACCAACCCAGTACCGCGCAAAGCAGCAATCTGGTGTGGGAGATGATGAAGCCCTCGGACCAGGTCTACCTGCCCAACGGCGCACCACCGGGCGCCTATGACAGCTCCGCGCCGCTCCCGGCCGCGGTGGTGACGCAAGCCAAGGCACAAGGCATGGACCTGTCCCGATCCTTCCATAACATCAATGCCACCCAACAGGTCGATGGCCTGATCCTGCAAATGGGGGGTGCCGTGCCCGATGCCCAACAAGGCCACCCCGTACGCTTTCAGTTGCTGATGGGCAAGGACACGTTCGATTACATCGTGAACAAGCAGGTCTACAACGTGAATGGCCAGGCCGCCCTGGCCAACGACCTGAACTTTCCCCCCACCGCCTGGGAGTTGAAAGCCGCGTGGCTGTGGATCGGCACAGACACGACCTACCGACAAACCCTGGTAAATGACGGCTACTACATTGCACAGGCCTACTACCAGCAGGACGACGGTACTTACCAGGTCGGCTATGTGGCATTGAGCGGTCTGCATGTCGTCAACAAACTGAACGCCAACTGGGTCTGGACCACCTTCGAAAACATCAACAACAGCAAGTACACCGTCACCAATGCCGCCCCGCCTGCGCCGATGACCAACACCACGGGGCCGACTCCGGCCGCCAAGCCGGTGAACACCAGCTTCCAGGCCAACAACCGGAACCTGTCGAAGTACGAGTTGATCGGGGTCGAGTTCCAACCCATCACCCAGGTACTGGCCAACTCACAGCTGGAATCGGCGTTCCAGAACACCTCGTCCTGCCTGGCCTGCCACGGCACCGCCGCCTACTCGAACGACAAAGGCTACTTCAATTTCGCTCTGAACCACGGGGGCGGCATTGTCTATCCCACCACCCCGCTGCCGCCCTCGGCATTCGATGGCTACAAAAAACTGGACTTTGTCTGGTCGCTGAAACGCGCCCAGTGGCAACGCTAAGGAGCATGACATGAGCGTATTGAATTTCCCCCGTATCTACCTCAACGGCCATATGTTCTGGAACCCGCCAACGGCCAACAACAACGACGTGTATCCGCTGTATGACGCGGTCAACGCGGACATAAACTGGCCGTTCATGAGCCACTTCGACATCAACGCCAAGAACGCCCCCACCCTACTGATGCCCTGGGCCATCAAGCCCCTGACAATGGCGGAGCTGCCGGCCTATATGCTGCAGGTACCGACCAATGCCAACCCGGGAACCTACCCGTACATGCCCGCCGAATGGGATCTGTTTGGCGACAATGCCTGCGGCACGGTGAGCTACAAAGGTACTCGCTCGACGATCATTGGCGGCGAGCTGCAGGCCGACACCTACATCACCGAGGATGCGCTGGTTGGCAGGGATTACCAATTGCTCGGCAATCCCTTTGGCAGCAACGCTCCGACTGCCGCGCGCTTCGTGGACGTCAGCCCGTGGCAGAACACCTTCACCGCGTTGTATTTCGACAAGCTGATGCTGGGGGATGCCACGTGTGGCCTGACCCTCAATCGCCAGTATCGAATGATGGATCGCTTCCTGAATTTCAATTGGGCGAGCACCTTCCATGGCCTGGTGTATGTCACCACCACCTGGCAGACCTGCTTTCCCCAGGAGAACCTGGAATGGGTCATCGGCGATTCGGCGCTGCTGAGTAACCTCCAGCAGCAGATGAAGCTGCAAGGGGCAAAGGGCCTGATGTTCAGGTTCTCCACCTACCTGACCTGCTACGACAGGAACGGTGTTTTCAACGATTTCCCGTACGTCAACACCCGTTCCAATGCCCCCTCGGATACGGCTCGTCTGCAAGCGATGTATCAGAAGGGCCTGGACAACGTTTCCGGTATTTTCTTCAACCCCGCCTACAGCCGCACCGCTGCGACCCTGGGCCTCTGGTTCGCCGACGAATACCCGACCGCCCCCGCCGGCCTGCGCCTGGTGCCCGCGCAGGCCGTACCTGTTGTTCAACCAAATGGGACTCCCCAAAACGCCACACTGGGCGTGACTTCAGTGCAGATTACCGGCAACACCCTGTCGCTGGATCTGGCCAACACGTTCCCGTTCTATCCGGTAGAGCCCAATGCGCCCATCCTGACCGCCGAAAAATTCCAGGCCGGCGACTATCAACTGGGTGTACGCGAGGGTGATCAATTCACGCCGGTAGTGGACTTGGGTTTCGACCGGTATGACCAGGCAGCCTTCGACAAACGCTCCGGCCTGCAGGACTTCCCGCTCAGCGACGCGGACCTGACGAAACTACAACCAGGTCATCCATTGGAGCTGCGACTCAAGGCCACGGCCGCCCCGACACCCGTGATCGCCGCCACCCAGCAAACCTGGACCGCCGAAGTGGTGGAGAGCGGCAGTTTCATCGACGTGGGCGACCACAAGACGCTGACCATCATGGTGCAGAAAAATGGTCAGCCGGCGGCCAATACCACGCTGTGGGTGGCGGAATATGGCAACCCCTACATGGTGACCACCAGCGACTACTACCTGGCCTCCAGCAACGCGGCCAATTTCACGCTGTTCTTCGACCACCCAGACGACCCCAACCAGAACAAGGCCAATCTGCCGAATTTCAATAACGCGCCGCCCGTACAAAACTATCTGGCCAAAGGCAGCGGCCGCCGACTGACTGCGCTGCAGAGTACGGATCAGTCCAGTGGAAACCCGATCGGTTATCAGCAATTCCTGCAGGGCGACGGCAAACCGGTCACGATCGACTTGCACCCTTGCCTGGCATTCGATGCCGGCGTCTACGCCACCGGAACCCTGAGCGACGACGTCCACGCCACTCCGGTGGATTACTCTTATGTAGCGACCACCACCGACGCCAACGGCATCGCCCAGGTGAGCTTCAGGGCCGTGGCCCCGGGCTTCCCGACCTTGCGTTTTTTCGTCAAGGAAGGCGACAGCGATCCGGTCTTTCCCTTCAGCTTCCCGCTGCCCCAAGCCTACATCGACTTCCTCGCCCCGCTCCGCGTCCTGCCCTTGGACGTGCAGCTGCAACAGGACTTCATCAACTACTGGAACACCGTCTACAAGGATCAGAACGCCGCGACGCAGCTGTGGGAGGGCTTCCTCTACCCACGCATCCTGCAGACCTTCTATTACCTGTACCCGATCATGAACAAGTACATGCCGCTCAACTCCCAGGCGCGCGTCGAAGGCGCCATCGACCAGTTGATTGTGCTGATCAGCAAGCCCTACCAGGAGGAAAGCACGCTCTCGATGCCTATCACCCGTGACATGTCCCAGAGCCGCCGCGCGGTATTGGAGCTGTGGGCCCAGAAGCTGGTCAAGCGCAACTATCCGCCACAACAACTCAAGATGAGCGATTACGACAACCTCTGACCGTGACGCTGTTCACCCAAGGAGGATAAACCACTATGGGAGCGAGCTTGTGTGGGAGCTGAGCTTGCTCGCGACGAAGGCACCGCGGTCTTTCGAATGACCGCGTTATCGTTCATCGCGAGCAAGCTTTGCTCCCACAGGCTCCCACAGTGTCACCCGGTACTTTTCAAAGGAATGACCTATGAAAACCAGTATCTTGAACCGGTTGTTGCTGTTGATCCTGCTGTTCAGCACACCTCTGTTCGCCCAGGACAGCGGCGCGGTGTACTTCACCATGGGCGTGCACAACACCGAGGGCTGCAACGAACAGAACGGCAACTGCATCGCCAAACGCCTCCCAGGCGAGCCTTCCGATCCGTTTTTCCCGGCGTTCTGGATCAGCGATTGGACCATGTACCGGGTGATGCACAACTATGAGAAAAACCCGCCGCCCTACAGCAATCCGCCCTCCACCCTGACCCCGGCGGACTACACCGTCTCCCGAGGAACCAGCTACTACGACACGGCCTATATCCCGGCCGATGGCGACGGTTTCGGTGCGATGATGGAGCATTATGAGAAGTACTGCCTGCCGATCTTCCCGATCAAGAACAACAACTACACCTGCTCCTTCGTGTCCCTGGGCAACAAGGCGTACTTCCTGACCTACCCGCAGGATCGCCCCAAGGACATGCCGGCCTGCTGCATGTTTTCGCCGATGAATCATCCGCCGCGGCAAGACTTCATCCAGCACCTGCCCTACAGCGCCGAGCGCAGCCAGAACCTCAATGGCAGCGTGCAGGCCTACGCGCTGGACCTTCAATCGCCGCAGGGTCCGATCCTGTTCGGCTATGCCTTCTACAAGAAAATGTCGGGGCAACCGCCCTACCGGCAGCCCCAATCGTTCTTTTTCTCCGGTGACAGCAGCGTCGCCAATGCCCCCATCGTCAGCCAGAACTACACCAACTTCCGCATCGCCAAACCGGACCCTGCCCAGACCTGGGCGCAGGTGGCCGCGATGTGCCCGGCGAATCCACCGCCCTGCCAGCTGTTCGAGCCACCGGCTTCACAGAGCAACGGGCAAAAGGCGCAGTGGAACAAGCTCATGCAGCGCAAACCCTGACCAATGACGAAGGATCGCCATGAACACTTCACTCCGTTTCATCCTGGTACTGCTGGGCCTGGCCAATCTTCCGGCCCTGGGCCTGGAGCAATCCCAGGAACAAACCATGCCACGGACGCAGGCCTCGAACCTGAATTGCCAACCCCCCAGTACAGCGCCAGCGGCCAGTGCCAGCCAGGACCTGTTCGATCAATACAGCTGGCAACTGTTCATCGCCGTGAACTGGCCCGCCCAGGCGGGACAGCGCGGTGATCCCGACTGCAGCAAACAGCCGGGGGACCCCGGCTACACCGTCTGGCAGACCTACAAGACCGTGGAAGAAACCTTCCTGCCACGGGGGGCCGACCCAGGCCCCTGGAACACCCCGCAGCTTGCCAAGAGCCTGGGCATCATCAACATCGCCGCGCTGAAGAACAGTTCCCAGGTGAATGCCGTCGACCAGGCCGTCGGCGGCTGGCTGATCGACCAGGCCGGCAACCCGACCTACTACGACATCTCGGCCAACGAGACCTCCTACAACTACATCGTCGCCAACCAGTTCTATAACGCCGATGTGGTTTCCAAAGCCAACAACATCTACTTCCCCTATGGGGTCATCGAGGTCAAATCGAGCTGGCGCATCCTCACCCCCAACGACAATGCCAGCCGCTACCTGACCATGCTTGCGCGCGTGGCCACGTTCGACGACCAAGGCCAGCGCACCGGCGTCACCGAAGCCTACCTGGGGCTGGTAGGACTGCACGTCATCACCAAGGTGAACGGCTATCCGCAGTGGATCTGGTCGACCTTCGAACAGATCGACAACGTTCCGCCCAAAACGCTGGTGAACGGTGCATGGGTCGACCAGCCGACCTCCGGCACGGCCTATTCCTACTTCAACGCCAGCGCCCCGGCAGCCACACTCAACCAGTCGCCCTGCGACTGGCAGACCCAAGGCGCACACCTGGTCTGCGTGCCCAAACCTGGCACCACCTTCCAGACCCCGAACCCGTTGAACCGGTACACCCCGATCGCCGAGATCACCAACGAGGTCAACGCCCGTTACCGCAGCGACCCGGGCCTGCAACGCAGCGTGTTGAAGTACTACCAACTCATCACCACCCAGCGCCCGCTGATGCCGGACAACCCCAGCAACCCGCTGGGCCAGCCGACCCCCGCCCTTTCGGCCAACGTGACCATGGAAAGCTACATCCAGCCCAACAGCAGCTGCATGAATTGCCACTCCATGGCGACACCGGTCAAGAGTCCCTACAAATCCGACTACTCCTACCTGTTCAAATTCGCCAATTCACCTGTCGGCAAAACCATCAAGGACGAGGAATAACTCATGAGCATCCTGAACGGACCACGGCTGAACTTCTGGGGCGGCATCCGCACCGACGTCAGCCTGCCGAACAACTCCCCGACCATTCCCTACGATGGCAACGATGACTGGCCGCTCTTCGACCTGACCACCTCGACCCTGGCACCAGGCGCCGAGCCCTACACCGACGACCAGTTGAACAACATGATCAATGCCCCCGCCGGCAACTACTACACCGCCGGTGGCTGGAATCACTACGGACAGCATGTCGTCGACATGCAGAACGCCTTGATCAGCTCCCAGGGCATCCCCGGCAGCATCAACACCACCGGCGACCTGGTGGGCCAGGCCGTCTATTTGCTCGGTTCGGTGGACCCGGTGACCGGCCAGGGCCCCGTTTCCGGCCCGATGATGGTGGACCTGGACCCCACCTCCTCGACGACCACCCAGATCTTCGTCGGCGGCCTGCAAATCGGTGGCAACGACAACATCCAACTGCTGATCCGCAGCAACACCGTGTGCAGCAGTTTCGACGTGGCGGGACGTGTGCTGCTGCCGAAAAAAATGGACGCGCCGGGTTCTTTCCACGCCAGCGGCACGTTTCAACTGACCTTTCCCTTGAGCAGCATTGTCAGTTGGAACCAGAACAGCAGCGGCCTGCGCTCGATCATCCAGGCACCAGGGGCGACGGGCATCGTCCTGCGTTTCGTCATGTTCGAAATGTGCCCGACGATGACCACCGAACAACTGGACGCCGACTACGCCGCCGGCAAATACACGCCCAACCCGAGCATCGGCCGGGTCATCGGCACCTTGGCCCCGGCCTTCGCCGACGAGCCGCTGAACTGCCAGCCGGGCCGGCAACTGGTCAACCAGAGTACCGGCAATGCCGGCTATGCCGACCTGGGCGACACCGGTTACCTGAGCATCGACATGGTGAACGTCATTCCGAAGGAAACCTTCCGGGCCGTCAGGGACGACATCACCAGCCCGATCGGCCCCAACGCCGATTACGGGACCGTGACCATCAGTGCCGGCACCACCACCCTGACGACCCTGGAGCCGACCAGCCGCTTTTTATTCGACTACTACGTGTATGGCGGCATCGTCGACCTGCCCCTGACCGCCGACCAGCTACAGGCAGTACGGACCTCTGCCTTGGCAATCGACGCTCCGGGCAAGGTCGCCGGCACCACGTTGCAAGCCACCGAGTCGACCTATCGGATCTATGCCGACCAGCGCAACGTCTACCTGGAGGACTACCCCAACGGCCTGTCGGTCACCCTGCAGGTCAGGTACCTGGGCGGGGCGGTCCCCAGCACCACCGAAATCGGCCTGCAGGCAATCCCGGCAGCTGATCCTCCCACGTACAAAGAACCGCAGTACTGGGACTTCCTCGACTACCCTGACTCGCTGACGGTCAGCGCCGGCCAGCTTTCAGTCAGCTTCCCCGTCACCGTCAAACCGGGCAGCGCCGCCCAGGCCGGTTTCGTCGCCCTGACCTGCACGGCCAATGGCCTCGACAGCAGCGCTTACTTCACCAACTTTCGCAAATACGCCCAGACCGACTTCGGCATTCCCAAGGGCACCACCATCACCTGGCCGCTGATGTATCCCAACGTGCTGCGCTTTCACTACCTGGCCTTCCCCGCCATGTCGCGCTATATCCCGCTGAATCAGCCCGACGCCATCATGGGCGCCAAGAACCCCATCCTCGCCCGTACCTCGGACGCCTACAAAGGCACCACGCTGTTCATGCCCGTGGTGCGCTCGATGTCGCCCTGCCAACGGGCGTTGCTGCGGGCCTATCTCACCGGTGAACCGTGGCAGCCGCCGCAATGACCGTATCCCCTGCTCATTCACGGAGAGAGCCTATGCCCGTTCCCCTTCAGATCCCCGCACACCCCGGGGAAAACCTGCGCCCCAGCACCCTGGTCGCCGAGGACCTGCTGAACCCTCGCGGCCTCTGCCTGCAAGCCGATGGCAGCCTGCTGCTGACCGAAGCAGGCTCGGGGTTGCCCGACCACCCCTTCAGCGGCCGTATCAGCCGACTGCGACCGGATCCGCAGCGGCCCGACGCCTACCTGCCCCGCGAAACCCTGGCGCAAGGGTTTCGCGCCATGAACATGCAGGCGCGCATGCTGCGCGATGAAATCATGGGGGTGTCGGACATCGCCTGTGGTGACGGACGCTGCCTGGTCAGCCAGACCGATTACGTCGCCGGCTCCAAACTGCTGGACCTGCAATTCACACCGCCCGAACCGGTCTTTCATAGCCGTGGCAACCTGAATGCGCTGTGCTACCACCCGACCCGCCGCAGTTGGCTGGCCGTCAAGCCCGATACCAACCAGTTGGTGGAGTTCGTCACAGGCCAGGAAGAGCGCGTACTGGCGCAACTGCCCGAACTGGATCAAGGCCAGGAGGCCGTTCCCGTGACCCTGGTGTACGAACCGGCGACAGACGCCGTGCTGATCAGCCTGTTCTCGGGCGAACTGCACGGCGACCCGAGCCGCAAGGGCATCGACTTCGCCGAGAAGGCCGGCCAGGTGATCCGGGTCTGGCCCGCCAGCGCCAGGATCGACATCCTGATTCGCGGCCTGCAACTGCCCACCGGGCTGGCGCTGCGCCCCAACGGCCAGTTGCTGGTGCTGGAGCTCTGCGAGCGCCTGCAACAACCGCTGCTCCCCGACTGGAACGGCGAACCCCTGCATGGTGGCTTTACCCGGTTCAGTGGGCGACTGCTGAGCTGCGACTTGCAGACAGCCCAGATCACGGTTCTCGCCCGCGACCTGGATACCCCTTCCAACCTATGCCTGTTACCCGACGCGGTACTGGTCAGCGAAGGCATGGGGCTGGTCGGGCGGCCACTGCCTGCGCCAGATGGAAGCGTGGTGCCGTTAAACGGCAGACTTCGTCGGGTGCAACTCTGAACAAACGCTCAAGGCCGCAGGCAAAAAAACGGCGCTTACCCTTCATGGGATAGGCGCCGTTTTTCTTGACTCAGCCAGCAGTGACCGTCATGCCACCGTCCGCCATGACCACCGAACCGACGATAAAGCTGGCACGGTCCGACGCCAGGAACGCAACCACCTCGGCAATTTCTTCCGGCTGTGCGGCTCGGCCGATAGGCGCGGCTTCACCGTGCTGGGCAAGGAACGCCGGGCCGTCCTCGACCACGTCATTGAGGATGTTGGTGACCACATCGCCAACTCCGACCGCATTGACGCGAATGCCATGCCCGATGACTTCCAGCGCCAGGGTCCGCGTCAGTTGAGCCAGGGCACCCTTGGAGGCGGTGTAGGCGGCAATGGTCGGGAAGGCAAAATAGGACGCGTAGGAGGCAATGTTGACGATGGCCCCCGACTGGTTGGGCATCATCGCCTTGATCGCTTCGCGTGAATGCAGGAAGGCCGCGGTGGCGTTGACTGCCTGGATGCGCTCCCAGTCCTGGCGCGTCATGTCGATCACCAGCTTGTTGATGATGATCCCGGCGTTGTTGACCAGGATGTCCAACCGGCCGAACTGTTCGACGGCCAGGCCAACGGCGCGCTCGGCAGCGCCATCCTCGGTGATGTCAGCCTCCAGCGGCACCAACCCGGGACGGGCCAGCTCATGGACGGCGGGGTTGATGTCTTCCGCGACCACCTTGGCGCCGCGGGCATGCAACAGCAATGCGATGGCCTTGCCGATGCCACTGGCGGCTCCGGTGACCAGTGCGACCTTGCCTTCGACTTCGTGGGGAATGCTATGTTGGATATCGGTCATGATCGCTCTCCTGCGTGAGCGGGCCGACGAGACATTCGCCAGCCCGGCGCCCGTGGGCGCTGTCGTTATCGACGGCTTCACTTTCTCGCAACGGGGACTAGCGAGCTTTCGCAGGTTTGCCGGGACTGTCGGGGTTTTGCGAAAAATGTGGCCAGAGATGGCTCCCGCTGGGCCCTGTAGGAGCTGGCGAAGCCTGCGATCTTTTGATCTCTCGCTTGAGACTCAAGTGTCTGGGGAAAGACCGCAGCCTCGTTGCACTCGACAGCGCCTACAGGGTCAGAAACAGTGCGGACGTCCATACCCGTGATTGATCCCGCTGGCGGGCGCAGATGAACAGCGGGTGTTCACGACCTGGCTCAAGACCCAACCGGGCCAGTTCGATTGTCCCCTGCAGCTCACGGGGCAGCGCTGCGGCGGTCACCCGTTCCAGGGACACCTTCAACTCCGCGCCCGGCAACTCTTCGACCACTTGCGATTGCGCCAGCAACTGTTCGCCGGACAGCGTCATCAACACCGTCGGCGCGTGTACGTAAGGTTGCGGCTCGGACGGGTCGCCGACCTTGACGTAGTTGTCGATACGGCTGTGGACCTGCAGCGTCGCGCCGGCCAGTTGCGACAGGTCGATTTCGATGCTGTCGGTATCGCCGTTGGTGTCGGTGCGAAACGCCAGGACCGTTGCATCCTTGCGCCATACGGTCTGCTCGGGATGGTCGAGGCCCAACGCGCGGAAGCCATTGATGACCGCGCCCGTGATGCGGATTTCGCCGGTCCAGTAGGCGCCGCGATAACGGTCCTTGATCCGTGCGCCCCCCAGGCGCAAGCGAATGCGTTGCGTGCAAAAACCCAGTTCCTGATGCAGGTTGCGCGACCAGATCAGCTTGTCGCCATCGAACAGATCGACCTGCTCCCAGCCCGCCTCGCCCAGCAGTCGATAGTCCAAGGTGGCATTCGAATCAGCAGTGAAGACTTCACCCATGAAGTGCCTGCCCTGACGCAAGCTGGCGAACGAACGCTCCCCCGTCGTAGCAAAGGTGCGACGAGCGCGCAGGGCCTTGCCCACACTGGCGCGGTCGAAAGCCTCGGCGACAACGCCGGTCAGCCCGCCACGGGAGCCGAACACCGCCGTGGCCGGCACGCCGCCACCGCAGCGGCCCTGGTGTTCATCGCTGTTCGCCGCGGCTCCCACCCGATAGCCGCGCTGCAACGCTTCGGCGTAGACCCAATGGAACTGGCCCCAGGCCGAACCGACCTCGATCAGCCGCTCGAGCTCCGGGTGATGCCAGTCGAGGTTGCAACGACGTCCGCCGACGTGGGGCATCATCAGATGCCCTTCGGGGTCCTTGGCATAGGCGGCGTACAACTCGTCCACCGGCCAGGCCCCCGGCTTGATGGTGCCGGCGGTGAACTCGTTCCACTCGAAGGAGCGCACCAGCCGCCCCTGGTTGTCGAAGGGGAACTCGGGCTTGCGGTCATGCAGGAACACCACGTTGCGGTCGCCGCCCGCACAAGAGTTGCCACACCACTCGGTGCCGGGATAACAAACAAATCGCCCCGGTTCGTTGAGTTCGTGGATCAACTTGACCGCCTGGTCCCAGCGTTGCTCGGTGATATTGAAGTCGTTGGCGGTGTAGCCGAGTACATCGAGCCCGGCGACATCGCGACCGTAGCTGAGGTTGTACAGGGTGTCGTTGGTGCCCACCGTGTCATCGGAGTGCACATGCAGGTCGGCGTAGAGCGGACGCAACGCAGTACCGGCCGGGTCGACGGTAACAAAGGCCTGGGCGCCGTCGACAAAAGGCTCTGCCACCTTGGCGGACAAACGCCACTCGCCCACGGCGCCGAGATCAAGCCCCTCGAGCCGGGCCGTGGCCCAACCTTCGGCGGCCAGCGTGAACGGCTGTTGGCGCTCGCCACCTTCCGGGTCAACGAGGGTCAGGACACCGTTGAGCGGCAAGTTTCGGCAGGTGTTGCCCCAGGCATCATCCACCCGCAACAGGACATCGAACGCCTCACCGGCGCTGACCAGTCGCGGCACGATCAACTGCACGCTCCGCGCCGGTCCCGGCACGATGTCCAGCAAGGGGTCGCCCGGCACCTCGGCAAATTTCGAGCTGCCCAACGGGTCGATGAACAGACGGAAACGGAAGTCCTTCTCGACGAAACTCTGCACCCGCGTCCCCGCCCCGCCCTGGCGTCGGTCACCCAGACGAATGATGACTTTGTCGCCCGGGTTCAGGTAACCGTCGATGATGTCGATGATGATCGCTTTCTGGAACGGCCGTTCATGGCCCTTCTGGTCGAAGCGCACTTTCAAGTGCTGCACGGTGGCCTGGCTCTGGCCGGGCACCAGTTCACCGGCCTGGTATTCGGCGCTGACGTAGTTGGGGCCGGCCGGGTTCGAAGTCTGGAACAAAGCCCAGTCGGAGTAGAACTTGAAGGCCAGCTTGAGCCAGGCACCATCGGCCAGGCCACTGCCACCGACCTCGTAGACCAGGGTGATTTCATCCCATTGACCGGCGACCAGCGTGTCACGATCACAGTGGACGCTGCCCAGGAACGGACGTTTCTTGTTGCGCTCGTACAAGCCTTGCGGGGCGATGTAATGCCCGGCTTCGCGGGGATCGAAAACGTTACTCACATGACACCTCGTGCAGTGGTCCACTGAAGGTTTGAAAGGGGGACGAAGACAAGCAGGTAGCGCTTATTGCACGCGCCATTTCTGGTAGTGACGCTCGATGCGCCGGAATACAAAACTCTCCATCAGCCAGGCAATCAGGCCGATCACGACAATGCCCAGCAGCACCTGGCTGCTGTTGCCGATCTGGCCGCCCGTGGACACCATCCAGCCGATGCCCTGGGAGGCGCCGATCATTTCCGCCGCGACCAGTGCCCGCCAGCCCTGGCTGAAGCCAATGCGCAAGGCGGCCGTGACGAACGGCAACGAGGCCGGCAGGTAGACGTGGGCCAACAGTTGCCAGGCATTGGCACCCAAGGTGCGCGCCGCGCGGACTTCACCGCCGCGAATACTCTGCACGCCCTCCTGGATGGTCACCGCCATGGGGAACATCGCGGCAATGAAAATCACCAGCACGATGGACACATAGCCCAGGCCGAAAATGATCATGATCAGCGGCGCCCAGGCAATCGGCGGGATGGCCATGAACAGGCTGTTGAGTGGCGAGATAAAGTCGCGAAAACGCGAGGACAGGCCAGCGCCAGTGCCCAGCGCAATCGCAACGATCACCGCCGCGCAAAAGCCCCCCACCTCTTCAAGCACACTGGCCTGCAGGTGCTGCAACAGCGAGCGGTCGCCCAGCCAGCGCAGCGCCTCGCGGGCAACGTCCCAGGGCTGCGGCAGGATGTAGGTGGGAAAGCGGCTCGCCAGGGCGATCCAGATCAACAGCAGGAATGGCAGCGACGCCCATCCCCAGTTCGGTTTTGGCAAGGACATGACGGACTCAGTGCGCGGTTTTTTCGAGGTAGGAGGTATCCACGATCTGATCAGTCTTGAGCGTGGTCTCGATAAAGCCCAGGTCGTGGGAATAATCCATCAGGCGTTGGATGAACTGGATGTCCGACGCCTGCAAATCCGCCGACCAGCCCAGTCGGGTACGGGCCTGGGCGACGATGGCGTCCGGGGCGATGGTCTTGCCGTCAGTGCCTTGCACCGCTTCAAGCTTGAAGGCCTCGGCGATGAGCCGGTTCGACTCGGCGGGATGCTCATTGAGGAAGGCGATGGCCTTGCGATGGGCACGCAGCAGCTTCACCACATCATCCGGACGTTCCTGCAAGGTTTTCGGCAAGGCGATCACCACATACCACGGGTACTGGGGCAACGCCTGGTTGACGTCCAGCAGGATCCGGCTCGAGCCGCGCAATACCGACTGGCTGACGAAGGGTTCCCAGGAAAATGCCGCATCGACGACGCCGCGCTCCAGGGCCGCGTTCATGTTGCCCGGCGGCATGTCGATGATGTCCAGGTCCTTGTCAGGGTCGAGCCCGGCCTTTTCCTTCAGGACATAACCGCGCAGCAACACATCCATGCCACTGCCCTTCTTGACCCCGGCCAGTTTCTTCCCCTTGAGCGCATCCAGGCTGGTGATCGGACTCTTGGCGTCGACAATCACTGCAGCCTGACCGTAATTGACCTTCGCCAGGATCCGGCTTTGCAGCCCGCGGGAAAACCACTGGTACACCGGCGGCGTGCCGACGTAGGCCACATCCAGTTCACCCGCGGCCAGAGCCTGCTGGATCACCGGGCCATCGCCCAACGACTTGAGGTCGACGTTCAAGCCTTCCTCGCGGTAGTAACCCTGTTTGTCAGCAATCAGCGCCGGGGCGTTGGCCATGGCGAAGACGTACCCCACACGCAAGGGTTTCTCTTCACCCGCCACAGCGAATGCGCTGCCCGCCAACGTGGCAGCAGACAATGTAAGGGCAAGCAGCGAACGTTTGATCATGCTGTCAGCTCAAGTCGAGGAGTGGAGTGAGCAATGGCCTGGGGCGCGTCCATCACCTGGGCAATGCGCGTCATCAGTTCATTGCGGTAATCCAGGAAGGCCGGCAGGCGGCGGGTTTGCAGGTTGCTGCGGGGGCGCGGCAGGTGGATCTCCAGCTCGCTGTGAATACCGCCCGGCGCGATATTGAGCACGACGACCCGATCGGCCAGGAATACCGCTTCGTCGATGTCGTGGGTGATGAACAACACCGTCTGGCCCAGTTCGGCCCAGATGCGCAACGTCTCTTCATTCATGCTGTTGCGGCTGATGGCATCGAGCGCGGCGAACGGCTCGTCCATCAGCAACACGCTGGGTTCGAGGGCCAGGGTCCTGGCCAGGGAGACACGCTGTTGCATGCCACCGGAAAGCTGGTGCGGCAGCCGATGCGCCGCATTCTCCAACCCGACCAGGCGCAGGTACTGCAACGCCTGGGCGCGCTGCTGCGATTCGTCGATTCGAGCGCTCATCCGCAGACCGAAACGGACGTTTTCCAACGCGCTCAACCAGGGAAACAGTTGCGGCGCCTGGAACACATAGCCCAATTCCGAACGCTCCGGACGTACCGCTGTCTGGTTGATCGTGATACGACCGCTTTGCGGTTGCATGAACCCCGACAACAAGTTCAGCAACGTGGTCTTGCCACAACCGGATGGCCCCAGGATCGCGACGAACTCGCCAGGCTGGGCGTTCAGGCTGAAAGCGGAAAATACGGAGTGCCCATTGGGGTAACTGAAGCTGATGTCATCGACCGTCAGGGCATCGGCTTGCGGCTGTGCGTAAGGAAAGGTTTTGAGCATGGCAAGTGTCGTCAGGTCGTTTACAATGGGAATACCTGACATAATACGTATTAATACAAGTAGTCCCAATAACCTATTTTTATAACCTTAGAAGTGAAGGCACCCTGCCCCGCTCAAGGCCATGGAAACTGACTGTGTCCACGCCCATTCTTCGCGACAGCACCACCTCGCTCTACGAACAGATCGCCCATCAACTGTTGGAGGAAATCCAACGCGGCGACTACGAACCCAGCGGCAAGCTGCCGTCCGAGGCACAGTTGGGCGAACGGTTCGGGGTGAGCCGCGTCACGGTTCGCCTGGCGGTGGGCAAGCTCAGCGACGACGGCGTGGTGGAGCGCAAGCAAGGCAAAGGCACCTTCGTGGCAGCCAAGCAGGTACGCCACGGCCTGGATGCGTTGCGCAGTTTTCATGAGGCGTTGTTGCTGCAAGGGCTGCAACCGAGCATGCAGGTGGTCAGCCATGCCCTGCAGCCCGTTCCAGAGATCCTGCGTGGTTTGTTTGAGGACGCAGACGACTGCCTGCTCCTGGAGCGTTTGCACTTCGTCGATGACGAACCCATCGCGTTGGGGCGCAGCCACTTACCGGCAGAGCTGGCCAGCGTGGCCTGGGCTGAAGTCGAACATCAACCGATCTATTCCATTCTCGAGTCGATCACCGGCCTGGCGGTCACCCGTGCCGACCTGGCCATCCGTGCGCAGGAAGCCGACAAAGGCCTGGCCAGCGCGCTGCAGGTCAAACGCGGCGCCGCGCTGCTGGTCATGGAGCGCACATCCTATTTTGCCGACGGACGCTGCTGCGACCGCACGACGTTTTTCATCCGCCCGGAACGCTATGCCTTCATCCTCAGTGGGGTTTTCAAATCCACGTCGGCCAGTTGATCTCGACGGATTACGCGTCAACGTGATGAGGCGGCTGGACCCGGCCTGACAAAACACTGCTCCATGACCCGCTGCCCCCATTGCTGCCCTTCTTGCTCCAGTTCCAACTTGAAACCGAAATCCTCGTACAGCTTGCGGGCAGCATCGAGCCCCTGGAACGTCCAGAGACTCGTTGAACTGAAGCCCCACTCGTCACAGAACTTCATCGCTTCAGCCAACAAGCGTCTACCGGCGCCCTTGCCTCGTGCCGAATCATCCAGGATGAAGCAACGCAGCACCGCACTGCCGTCCTCTCCTTCGCCGTCGATGGCAATTGAACCGACCACTCGTTCGCCATCCAGGGCCGACCAGACCTCGTTGCGCGGATTGTGCAAACGCCCCATCAGTTCCGCCATGTCCGATGCCACCAGGCTTTCGAACGGCTGACCGAAGTTTGAACGCCTGGCGTAATAGTTTGCGTGCATTTCCGCCATGCGACCGATGAGGCCAGGACGGTAGCCCCGGGCAATCTCCAACTGCGCCGGCGCAGGTGGCTCTGCACCGAGCCGATGAGCGTGCAAGGCGTCGGCATAGCTGGCAATCCCCTCGCTCACGATCTGACATTGCCCGCTGGACAAGTGAGACATGGCCGCGACAACCTGTTGCGTGGCGAAAGCATCGATGTCTCGAAGGGTGTTTTGCCCCTGCGCGGTGAGTCGCAATCGCTTGGCGCGCGCATCCTGTTCATGGGGAATTTCTTCGATCTCGCCGGCCTCGACGAGCTTGCGAACCATCCGGCTTACGCTGGACTTTTCCAGGCCGAGCAACTCGACAAGCTCACCCGCCGTCAGGGATTCGTGATTGCCGATCTCCACTATTGTGTGCACCGACGACGGCGGATAATCCGTCGCCGCCAGCGTGGTGCGCATGAACCCCAGCTCTCGCACCATGAGGCGCGACGCTGAACGGACGTTCTCAATCAGATCTGGTGGGCAATGGTTCATGGGGGACCTCGGACGCAATGATTGAGTAGTTGTACCGCACAACTAAATACTCATCAATGCGTTCAGTCAAGCTTCGCGGCCCGAATCCCAGGATAACTTCAAGACCTTCCAGGCCTATGGCATTGCCGCCCTGCTCTACATGTTGCTGGCGTGCATGCTGGTGGGTGTATTCCGATGGTCTGAGCGCCGCTTGCTGGCCTATCAGCGATAAACCAAGGGCTTATAGAGGCTCTGCGGTCTGGATGAGCGAGTTCAATACCAGCTTGATTTCAACAGCTGGGTCTTTATGCCCTTGCAATATCAGGCCTTCCGCCAGGGCGGTGAAGGTCTTGGCAAGCGCGGCGTAGGCCAGCGGCGGCTTCTTGCCAGCGTGATTGAATATGATGGTAATCAACTTGCCCAAGGCCTCGCTGTTTTCCTCATGCAAGTCGTAGTAATGCGGCGAGAATTCTTCATCGCGCAAGGCGATCAATTGCAACTCGGCATCGAGGATCGCACAGCGGGTATTGTTCTTCAGCGTGTCGATATAGGCATTCAAGCCGTGACTCAACTGCTCCGCCGAATATCCCGATGCCAGGGTCGTACTCAGTCGGTCGATCTCAACTCGCTTGAAGCGTTGAGTCAATTGCAGCAGCAAGTCCGATTTACTTGAAAAATTTGAGAAAAAGGCGCCTTTGGAAAAGCCCGCCTCTTCGGCGATAACGTTGACGCTGGCGGCATGAAAGCCCTTTCGGATCATCAGCTCAGTGGCTGTGTCGAACAATCTGTCTCTTGTTACTTGCTGGCTCTCTTCTCGACCTAGTCTCTTTTTAATCACGCCCTCGGCTCCTTTGGCCAAACAAGATAGCTATGTGTAACTGGATGCAACGAATCGATTACTCACTGTACGTAACCCGTTTTCGCCATCATATCTTATACGCGCCTTGTTCAATCATTTACATTTTAACTTTCAAGAAGTGCCATGTATGTGCCATGTAGTTGGAACAGCCGGAAAGGCACGCTAGATGGGCTACCCGCCACAGTTTTGCTCGAATATGAAGCAATCAAAATCTTCATTTCGCCCCGTTTGATGAGTCCCTGACATCCCTTTGAGCGGCTCAAACCGGATATTTTCCTGTCCGACACCTCACGCTGGATCGTGAAAAAACGCGCATGAAGCCCGTTGCAGAGCCATCAGCTTGTCAATCCGACGAAATACCACTTGATTTTCAGATACCGAATGGTTTTTACTTGCGCCGTTGGTGGAGCCCAACGCCTGATCAGCGCATCGAGTCAGTGACACCGCTCTCGATGCAATGCCAGGTCACCTCACAGGAGCGGGATTTTAATGGAATATGCCTTCGTTACAGGCGCTACTGGCCTGCTCGGGAATAATGTCGTTCGTGCGCTGTTAAAGCGGAACATCAAAGTAAAAGCGCTGGTTCGTTCCGTAGAGAAAGCCAAGAAACAGTTCGGCAGCCTGCCTGTGGAGTTTGTCGAAGGCGACATGCTTAATGTCGAGGCCTTCGCCCATGCCCTGCAAGGGTGTGATGCCCTGTTTCATACGGCGGCCTATTTCCGCGACAGTTACAAAGGCGGGAAACATTGGCAAAAGCTGTATGACACCAATGTGACCGGCACCGAGCGCTTGCTGCAAGCCGCTTATGACGCCGGTATCCGTCGTGCAGTCCACACCTCTTCCATTGCCGTATTGAAGGGCAACCGGGATCAAGTGATCGATGAAACCATGTCTCGCAGTGAATTGGAGGCTGACGATTACTACTTGAGCAAAATATTGTCCGAACAGAAGGTCCAGCAATTCCTGACCCAGCACCCGGACATGTTTATCGCCATGGTCCTGCCAGGGTGGATGTTCGGCCCCGGCGACATCGGCCCTACTTCCTCAGGCCAGTTCCTGCTCGACTTCGTCGGACAAAAATTGCCCGGTGTACTGCCCGGAAGCTTTTCCGTTGTCGATGCCCGGGATGTGGCCGAGCATCAAATCGCGGCCATCACCCGCGGCAGGTCCGGAGAGCGTTACCTGGCCGCCGGCAATCACATGGACATGAAGAGCATTTTCCAGGCGCTGTCCAGCGTCAGTGGTGTAAAAGCCCCAGAGCGAAAAGTGCCCCTGTTCATGCTGCGAATCATCGCGCTTATCTATGAAGGTTATTACCGGATCACCAAAAAACCGGTGCTCATCAGTACCTCCACGGTCAAGCTCATGGAGCAAGAACAAGGCCGTACTCATTTCAGCCATAACAAAAGTTCCAGGGAGCTGGAGTGCAAGTTCCGCCCTGTTGCTGAAACCCTGACCGATACCCTGGACTGGTATCGGAATAACAACTACACAGATGCTTAATTGAAACAATTCATATATAGCCTGCCTCTGTAGTACTTTTTGACTAGCCAAACATCCAAGGATTGAGAGAGGTTGGTAAATGAAAAGCCTTTCATATAAAGAAGGTTTTCTGCATCGCTTTGTCGGTTTTTCGGAATCGTTCCCCGAGCAAGTTGCTATTCGGCATCTGGATACGGAAGAAGATACCGTTACTTATCGCGAGTTGCGCATCAAGGCTGAACAATGCAATGGCGCTCTTACAGCGCTCGGTGTATTGCCAGGCGACAAAGTAGCGCTGGTACTGCCCAATGGCGTGGCGTTCATCGCTTACTACTTGGCGATCATCGGGCGAGGTGCCATTCCGGTCATCCTCAACTACAAGTTGACCTCCTTCGAAATGGCCAGTGTCGTCAGCCTCGCCAGGCCGACGCTCGTGGTCACGACCGAAACGCTATGGGTGCAACACAGTGAGGTATTCCAGGCTGACAACGGTGTCAGGCACTCCCTGGTGCTGGACGGCGGGAGCGAACCGTCAGCGCCCCTGCCTGCCAACGCAACGGCCATCTCTCAACTGCCTTGCCAGATCGAAGCCTTGTTGTTGCCCGAGGGCAATCCGATCGTCTCGGTACAATTCACCTATCGTGGCATCGGCAGGCCCCTGGCTGTTTCTCACCGTTATCTCGACCTGACGCAATCGAGCGACGGGCTGCATGAGCACTTTCATCTGCAAGGCGTCGGATCCGTTCATCTGGTGACGCTGCCGCTGTATGCCATCTTCGGCCTGTCCGTGATGATGGTGTTTCCCTTGAGCATCGGCGCCACCCTGCTGATGACCAACACCCTGCTCAATCGAGACCTGGCTGAAGTCCTGTCCGAGCATCAGGTCACCTTTGCCTGCCTGGTGCCCGACGTCATTCGCTACTTCAATACGCGCCTGGCCAAGCGTAAAGGCGCGCTCCTGCCGTTGCACCCGCAGTTGATGATTTACTCGGGCGGCAGCCACCTGCCGGCCGACGAGGCCGAGAAGCTGGGAAGGCTGCTGGGATGCAATCCGGTGCTGCAGGGCTATGGTTTGACCGAAAGCATGCCCGTGATCGTCCAGAGCTCGATTGGAACGGTCCACCGTGGCGCCATGGGCCAGCCGATCAGCGGTGTGCAGCTACGCATCGTCGACGCCCAGGGCCAGGACGTAGCGCCTGGGCGTATCGGCGAATTGCTGATACGCGGCTCGATGGTGATCGACGGCTATAACGATGCCGAGGACACCAATGCGCGGTTCTTCCGCGATGGTTGGTTCCACAGCGGTGACCTGGTCTGGCAGGACGACGATGGGCATGTGTTTTTCTATTGCCAACGCCTGCGAATCTCGAAGATCAAGGCGCAGATGGTCGACCTGGTGGAAATCGAATCCGTCGCCCTCAAGCACCCCGACGTGGTGCGCGCCAAGGCCTATATCGTCCCGGACCACAAGGAAGTCAACGTGCTGCACCTGTGCGTCGAAGGGACCGGCGAGCTGACCCAGAACGCGCTGTCCACCCTGCTTTCGCGCTACCTATCGGGCTTCAAGCTGCCCAAGACCATCGAGATTACTTCTCTCAAGGAAGAGGCACATGCACGCTAACAGCACACAACCGGTCCTGGCCGTTTTCGACTTCGACGGCACATTGACCGACCGGCACACGTTCTGGCGCTACATGCGCTTCATCGTAGGCACCCGTTCGTTCTGGCTGCGGATCATTCCCCTGCTGCCCAAGATGCTCAGCGTGATCGTCGGCATCACCCCGCTGATGCAAGCGCGCCTGGCGTTCATCGCCTGCTACCTGGGCGGCCTGTCGGTGGAGCAAGAGCGCGAGCATGCCAAGTATTTCATCAGCGAGCTGCTGCCGCTCTGGCTCAGGCCCGAGGCGTTGCGACGGCTGCAATGGCATCAGTCCATGGGGCACGTCACCGCGCTGGTGAGCAATTCGCCGGAAAACTACCTGATCCCCTGGGGCCAGGCCGCGGGTTTCGACTATGTGTGCGGTACCCGCCTGGCAACGGCAAAGAACAAGCTGACCGGCGGGATATCCGGTACCAACTGTGTAGAGCGAGAGAAAGTCACGCGGCTCAAGGGCTGCTTGAGCAACCTTGATGATTTTTACATTTATGCCTACGGCGATTCATCAGGCGACGATGCCCTGCTCGGCATTGCCAACTCTCCCTTCTACAGAAACTGGTACTGATCGATGAACACTCTGAGCACGTTGGCCCCCAAGCATTTCCAGCGACCTGGCAGCGCCCCGACGGTCATGATCGTCGGCGCCGGTCCTGTTGGCCTGTCCCTGGCAATCCTGTTGAAGAAATGGGGCGTGTCGTTCCGCATCATTGAAAGGAACGCCGGCCCCTCGACGGCGACCAAGGCGATGGCTATCCATTCCCGGACCCTGGAAATCTTTCGGGACCTGGGCGTTGCCGAGCAAGCCATCAGCGACGGCTTCACGATCAACCAGTTTTCGGTGCAGTCGAATGCCAAGCGGGTACTGAACTACAACTTCTCCTACCTGGACGCGCCCTATCCCCTGCTCCTGAGCCTGCCACAGCCGCAAACGGAGAAGATTCTCCTGGAGCGGCTCAGGGAGCTGGGTGCCGAGGTGGAGTGGAATACCGAACTGATGGACATCGAAAACCTGCCGGGTTCGGTGCGCATGACGCTCAAGCATGCCGACGGCACCGACGAACACTTCACCAGTCGTTGGGTGGCCGCGTGCGACGGTGCTCGCAGCAACATCAGAAAACGCCTGGACATGACCTTCGAAGGCTCGTCCTACGACCGCTTCTTCATGCTCGCCGATGCCGATATCGAGTGGTCCGGAAGCAAGGACGAGGGCGCATTTTTCCTGGGTGCGCAGGACGGTTATGTGGCCGTTGCACCGATCAGCGCTCAATCGCGTTACCGGTTGTTCATCGAAATGCCCTACAACCTGCCGCCAGAAGGCGAGCGCCCGTCCTTGAGCCTGGAGAACTTCCAGCGCTTGTGCGAAGGGCGCGGGCAAAAGATGACGCTGTCCAACATTTCATCGACCACCATCGCCTCTTTCCAGCATCGCCGCGTGCAATCGATGCAACAAGGCTCCGTGTTTCTGCTGGGGGACTCGGCGCATATCGGCAGCCCCATCGGTGGGCAGTGGATGAACCTGGGGGTTTCCGAGGCCTACAACCTGGCCTGGAAAATGGCCTATGTCGATCAGGGCCTGGCGAATCCATCCTTGCTCGACAGTTACAACGAAGAGCGCTACCCGGTTGCCCTGGAAGTCGAGAACACCGCACACCGGCTGACGGGGCTGATTACGGTCCGGCGTCGCGCCCTGGTGTGGCTGCGCGACAATGTCCTGCCGCTGTTGAGCAACCGCAAAAAGGTCCAGCGCAAACTGCCGTCGATGATTTCCGGTCATCAATATCACTATGAGAAAAGTGACTACATTCAAGAATCGCTGACGAAGAAGCAGCGCAAGAACTGGAGCAAGAAAGGGAAAAAACCCGAGTTCCAGAGCGCAGCGCCTCGCGCCGGGCAACTGGCGCCCGATGTCGAACTGTGGCAACTGCAAGGGATGCCAGCAAAACGCTTGATCGACTTGTTCCACGGGACATTCACGCTGCTGATTTTCAGCGCGGCCGATCAGTTTTCGCCGTTGCTGCCAGGCTACTACGCGCTGGCCAAGTCGGTGGAAAAGGACTTCCCAGGCATCAAGGCCTACTGCGTGATCGACGCCCTGAGCAGCGCCGGCCTGCCGGCTTGGCACTCGACGTTGCTGGACCCCGATTGGCGACTGCATAAGCGCTATCACGCCAAGGAAGGCACGATGATGCTGATTCGTCCTGACGGCTATATCGCTTTCCTCGGTGCCGATGCAATAACGCTGATGACGTATCTGAATGTAAGGTCCGGGTTGCTCAAGGGTGCCAGAAAAACAATATCTTGCGAGACCGACGCAGTGGAACTCCAACTTTAAGTCGCTCCATGGCTACTGCCAGTTTGATGAACTGATATAAACAAGGCCCTGCCCTGGGCCATGATTTTTGATCTTTCTTACTTATAGAAATATCGACCGACTTGGTTAGGAGAATCTTATGCGCTTGCAACTTAATGATGTTGTGCAGGAATTCATCGTGTCCAATGGGAGAATAGCCCATAGCTATTTCTCTCTTTCCGAAAAGATTATTGATTCACTCTGCGAATCCAATATCGCCAAAGAATCAATATTGCTGCGACTCTTGGAACAGGCTGAAACGGTCACTGCGCATTACTTCAATGCTCATCAACAAGTCCTTGAAGGCGTTTATGCCAATGGGACCGAAGCGGCGGTCAACACGAGTGTTCCCGTACTCGAGCCGGTTCATTCAAACCCGACCATACTGGCGCCGACGCCTGTCGTCGAAGCCGCCGCAGCCGTCGAAGAGACAAATGCACTCAGCTACGGGCAATGGTTGCGTGCCGAAATCAGTACGGTCACCGGCTTCCAGGCTCAACAGATCGACTTCGATCAGAGCTTCGAGAGCCTGGGGATCGACTCCCTGGGGCTGGTCGATATTTTCGAATCCCTGGCCCAGCACTTCCCGGAAAAGAAAGACCTGACCTCGCAGCTCTTCGACGCCCCTACCCCAACCGCATTGCTGGCGCGGCTTGAAGCCGATCCGCAGGCACCAACGGTGGATGTCCAAGCGTGGGTACTCGACCAACTCGCGACCATCACCGGCTTTACGGTCGAGCAGATCGACCCGACACAAAGCTATGAAAGCCTGGGCCTGGATTCCCTGGTGCAACTGGACTTCCTGGAGTCGGTAGTCGCCATGTGGCCGCAGCTCAAGGCCCACAGTTCCGAACTGGCCAACGCCAAGTTCCCGCAGGCAACCATCGCCCTGATTCAAACCGCCCTGGCCGCTCCCCAGCCGCAGGCGGCGCCTGGCGACGAACCTTCAGCGGCCACGACGGACACTCAAGGGCAGGAAGAAAACCTGCTGCTCAACGCCCTGTCCCCGCTGATCCCGGACGCAGCGCAGTCGATCGACATCCAGACGCCGTTCGCACAACTGGGCCTCAACGGCTTTGCCCGAGAGGCGCTCTGCCAATCCATGGCGCAACAGTGCTCTGCCAGCGAATTTGCCGGTGAAGCGCTGATGTCCCGTCGCACGCCTGAGGATGCCTTGTCGCTGCTGGCCAGGCTGAGCTGAGCCCGGCAGCAACAGGAATGGAATCCGGGTGATCGAACAGGTCACCCAGCATTTTGGCGATCAGGGAGACAGGTATGAGTGGCGCAGTCACAACAAAGGGCGATTTTTGCTTTAGCGCAATGGCGGGCGAGTTTCCGGGGGCGCCGTCCACGGATGCGCTTTGGCAGTTGCTCTCGCAAGGGCAGATCGCACCGATCGAATCAATGCCGACACGCTGGGAATTGGACAAGGCGTCGATCTATTCAACCAAGGCCGGCGAGAAGGATCGCACGTACCTGGACAGCGCTTTTTGCCTGACCGATGACGTCTCAACCCCGTCACGGCACGAAGGACGACAGGTCGCCATCGGCAAGAAAGTGCTCCAGACGCTGCTCACCCAACTCGCCGGACAAGGCTCGGCGCTAAACAGGGAGCGCACCGCGCTGGTGGTCGCGACCTCCTGGAGTGACGAGAGCTATTTCGTCACCGGCGTGTCCGGAAAAACCGACGCACCGGCCGGCTTTACACCGGGTGAACAAGTTGCAGAACTGGCGGCGGCCTTTGCCTTGGGTGGGCCGGCGTTATCGGTAGACACCGCGTGCAGTTCGTTCCCCTATGCCCTGGATATGGCCCAGGCACTGGTCAACAGTGGCCAGGCTGACAACGCGATTGTCATGGCCCTCAACACCGTGCTGCCACCCGCGCTGTTCCTGGGTTTCTCGCAGTTGACGGCTTTTTCCGCCCGCGCGCGGATGGAAGCGTTCGGCCAGGACGCCGACGGCATCGTGCCGGGCGAATGTGCCGTGGCCTTTCTGGTCGAACCGCTCGCCCAGGCCCTGACAGCGCAGCGTCATCCCCTGGGCGTGCTGCGCGCCTTGGGCATGTCCGCCGACGGCGCCGAAGGCTCGGTGTTTGCGCCAGGCAAACAGGCCCAGTACTCGGCCTACCAACGAGCCTATCGCGGCCTCGATCCACGCGATGTCGACTACATCGAGACCCACGGCACCGGGACACCGCTGGGGGACGCAACGGAGCTGGCCTCGCTGAACAGCTTCTTTGCCCCCCATCGTCCGGACGGCAAGAAAATCACCATCGGCTCGATCAAGTCGGTCATCGGCCATCCCCTGGCCGCTGCCGGCGGTGCCTCGCTCGCCAAGGCCTTGATGATACTGCGCCATAAAGGCATCCCCCCGCAGCCCGGTTACCGCCCCAGCACCAAGGTCGACGAGACCTGCCTGAGACTCGCCACCCAGCAGGTACATCCCCTGGAGGATCATCCATCTGCACGCCGGATTGGCATCTCCAGTTTTGGTTTCGGCGGTGCCAACGCGCACTTGGTGGTGGATGAATACATTCCCGACAACCACCCTGCCGCCCCCCTGACCGCGCCGGCGAGCGCCAGTGGCGTGGTCATGCTCGACCTTGCCATTGTCGAGGCTGAAGCAGCGCTGGGCAGCCACCGTTCCTTGCAGTCATTCCAGCAGCAACTCGATCAACCCGCCGCCCCCTCCGTCATGTTCCCTTATGGGCGCTTCGTTGATTACACCCCGGCGCCCGGTCAACCGTTGTTGGGTAAATTCCTCGCACAAGACCACGTCATCGATATCGATGGCTATGGCATGGGGCCCAAGCCATTGGCTCATGTCGATCCGTTCAAGCTGTTGATCACCGATCGCGTCAATCATTTGCTGCGGCGTTTGCCAGGCGTGGCCGGTTCGCCCGGCACAGCGATGGTCATGTGCTGCAACATGGGTGGCGAGCGCTTCAGCAATGCCTACAGCAGCGCCCACAACTTCTACTCCCGGGCGCAAGGTGCGGCACCGGGCGTCGAAGTGACAGACGTGGCAACCATGCTGCCGAACATGTTGTCCGGCTATCCGGCGCAGATTTTTGACTTCAAGGGTTTCCATCAGACCCTGGTCGGCACAGCGGGCCTGTTCTGGCAAACCTTGCTGGCCTCGCCGCAATGGTTCAACGACGGCATCACCACGCTGCTGCTCGGCGCAGGGCGTTTTGTCAGCGGTGAAATCGAGGTCGAGCGCGCCCGGAGCAGCGCAATCACGCAAGGTGAAGGACTGGGACTGATCGCGCTGCGTCGTTACCAACCGGATGCCGCTGACAAACCCTTGCTGGTGATCCGCGCGGCGGTCCTCGCCCACGCTGCCGGCTCGTTGGAAGAGGCTTGCCAACGGCTGGACAAAGCGCCGAGCGACTATCCGAACGTTGACGTCTGTGAGTTGCAGCCTGCTGCGACGCCTGCCAGCGGATCACTGCAGGAGATGACCGGTTTCCTGGCTGAAGCCAGCGGCATCGAGACCCTGTTGGCGGTGATGTTGAATGGCGCGACCCATTCCGTGATCGAGGTGCGCGACGCCGGCAAGACGGTGATGTGGCTGTTTACCGAAAAGCTTCGCCAATGGAGCCCGACGGCGGCCGAAGCCAGCTCGCCCATCAAGCATCCCTTCATGTTGCGCTTTGCCCATTCGTCATCCCACGAACTGCAGCAGGTCATCACGCCTGCCCGGCCTGTCAGCCTGGTCCGCGAACCACAGAACGATGGCGTCGACGTACTGCAACTCAGCGACATGCTCACCAGCACCTTGCTCTCCGGGCTGCGGGTGCGGGTTCGCGCCATGGAAAGCCTGTTCGCCCTGCACCATGGCGACACAACCCAGCGCCCGACGCACTGGCAGCGCAGCGTGGAACATATCGTGATCGCCAACGCCCAGCGCAGCCCACAGTCGCTGCACGCCCAGCTCGTGGTGGATGAAGCGCACCCGTACTTCTTCGATCACCCCCTGGATCACGTCCCGGGCATTTTGCTGCTCGAGGGCGTGCTGCAACTGATCGAACTGGCCATGCCGCCTCTGAGCGGCCGGGTCGCCTACATCAAGAGCCTGACGATCAAGTTCCAGCAATACGTACAGAAGCAAGGCGTGATCGATCTGCACGTCGAGCAAGGCCAGGATCCCCAGGTGTTCAATGCCAAGGTCATGCAGGCCGGGAAAGTGATGTGCACCTGCGTCCTCGGGATGGCCTACAGCTCGGCGTTCGAGACATCGCCAGCCGGCGAATTCACCGCCACGCCCTGCCGTAACAAGGCCCTGTTGCACAAGGCCAGGGAGGAGAACGTCATCGTCAGTGACATGAGCGGCGTGGCCCAGGGCCTGAGCGTGGACACGGTGAAACTGCCGCAGGAACACTTCTTCCAGGCAGGTGATCCCGAACACTATTCGATGGTGTATTTCCTCGAAGTGGCTCGCCAGTGCTACATGCAGATCGCCCACAGCCATCTGCGGATTCCACTCAATACGCCAATGAATCTGCTGGCCTTGAGCTTCACCCTGGATCGCCCCATCCCCAGGAACAGCCCGCTGTCATTGGCGCCGCAAGCCGGCTTTGATGCGGCGCTCCAGGCATTCAAGACCAACCGCATCTATATCGACCTGTTCAACCGGGGCGAAAAAATCGGTCAAGCGAGCATTACCGCCCAGGTGCTCAGTCAATCCGCACCGGCGGCCTGAGCATTGAATGGATCTGCCCTCCAGCATGACCGTGCCCCCCACAACCAAGGTGTCGCCGTGAACGATGTCAAAGTGCAAGTCATAGTCAAATCGCCCCCTTCTGAAATCTGGAAGATCTGGAGCAATTTTGCAGAAGCGCCGTTATGGGATACCGACGTTCGCCAGTGTCAACTCGACGGCCCTTTCCAGGCGGGGACACGCGGCAAATGCGTGCTCAAGAATGGCTTGAACATGCCACTGAAACTGGAAGCCGTGAGCCTGCACGAAAGCTATCGCAACAGTGCACGGCTGCTGTGGATCGACCTCGAGTTCGATCATCAGTTGCGCAGGCTTTCTCCCGATGAAACCCATGTCATCCATAGCGCGAAAATTTCCGGGCCGTTGAGTTTCCTGTATCGCGGACTGCTGCGCAAAGCGTTGACCGCAGCGATGACCACGGCACTGGACAACCTGTGCCGGCTGGCTGAACAACGGGCCATTGGCGCCCCAGGACACGAGAAAACCGCGACGCCTTTGCACCTCGTGTGAATGCCTCCCGGAAGCACGCGTGCTGAACGCACCTTCCCGGACTCGCTTTGCTTACTTATCGATAACAGCACATTTCGGATCTAGCATGAACCTACAGAAAAACAGCCAATATCTGCTCATGGCCATCGTTGGCCTGGGGGCTATTGCCCCAGCATCGAGTTTCGCCGACAACCTCGGCCCCTATGTCAGTGGCATGGGCGGCGTGAACTGGGTCTCTAAACAGGACCTGACCCAGAACAGCAATGATTTCGTCGAGATGGAATACAATCAACCGCTGCACTCGGGCTACGCCACCGGGCTGGCAGTGGGCTGGCGGTTCCCGGTCGGACTGCGGCCCGAGGTGGAGCTGAGCTACCGCCGCAACACCATGGACCAATTCAATAACCGGGTCTACGAGGGCGGAAGCAGCATCGAGGGCAAAGGCGAAGAGGAAGCCAGCAGCCTCATGGCCAACCTCTGGTATGACGTCTCGAACCTGCCGGCCCCCTTCAGCCGCTTCACACCTTATGTAGGCGGTGGCCTGGGCTACGCGGTGCTGACCATCAAGGGCCTGGAAGCGGGTGGCGTCGAGTTCGGCGGCACCCATCGCGACACCGTCTCGGCCTGGCAACTCGGCGCAGGCGTTGCTTACGAGCTGAGCGACCATTGGTCCATGTCCCTGGATTACCGCTACTTCAAGACCGGCGAAGCGAACTACGGCAAAATCCAGGGCCTGGTCCCAGCCGATGTGAAAACCGAATACAACGCCCAGTCCTTGATGCTCGGCCTGCGGTACTGGCTGTAAGCGCTAGCCGGATCGACGCCTTGCCTTGGCCAGGCGTCGATTTCTCATCTCGTCTAACGCAAAGTGCCAGGCGCCTGGCGCCCGGCAAAACGCGCCGCAGCCACCGCCCGGTTGGGGACGTTCAGCGCACGGATCAACGAAGAGACATGAATGCGCACAGTGAAGGGAGAAATCTCAAGCGCTGCGGCGATCTCCTTGTTGGTCTTGCCTTCGGCAATCAATTGCCAGACCTCTCGCTGCCGGGACGTGAGCTTGTTCATGTCATCGTTGGAGCCAAGCGGCAGCGGGTCCGAAGGCTCGTACTTGACCAGTACTTCGCCACGACGAATAGCGCCGATAGCCTTGCCGACCTGCTCGGGAGAAAGGCTCTTACCGACAAAGCCGTCGACACCGGTCTCCATGACACGCCCAATGACATCGCCGTCATCCAGGGTCGAAACCACAATCATCACAGTGTGCTTGAGTGCCTGGCGCAACTGCGCAAGCTCGCTGACGGAACCCAGGCCGGGAAGACGTATATCAAGAATCAGCGTATCGAGAGCGTGTCCATTCGTTACGAGCGTCCGTACTTCTTCCAGGCTCCCTGCTTGTTCGATCATCGCCTCAGGTACCAGGCGTTGCAGTAACAGCGTCATCCCCTCTCGGAACAGCGGGTGTTCGTCTGCCACGATGATCCGGCAAATCTTCTGGCCCGAAACGCGTCGTTCATCGCGCCTCATACTGCATCTTGATAACTTCGCTGATTCTCTGCGCAACGCCATTGGCCGGCGGCGTGACGGATCGGATCGACTGCCCACGGTAGGGTCCGTCCGCAGGAAACCAATTCTGGACAACGACGACGTTTTTCGGCTGCGTGGCCGAAGCCGAGCCGGTAGAAATTTCATTGGTGAACTTGCAGGTATCAAACGTGCCGAGGGCGGTCTTGATCGTTTCGCGACCGTTGTAAGTCAGCTTCTCGACGACATCGAACTCGATGGTTGCCCCGGCGCTCACGGCTTTGTTTTTGTAGCTGACGGTGACGGTCTGCCCAGGTTGCAGATCAATTGGTGTGGAAGCGGGAGGCTGGTAGAGGGTGGTCACCAACGATGCCCCGGCGCCATGGCGATCGCCGTAACGAATCAATCGACCGTCCTTGATCTCGGCGAAGGTTGTCGTCAGGAAGAACGGCGCATTGTTCAAGAACGAGGTGTGCGCCGAAGCCATCGGATTGGCGTCGGCAAATGCCTCACGCCCCAACGTCTCGGTTTTGCCGCGACTGATGGCCGACGACAGGTTGTCGCGGCTTTCGTACTCCACCACTGTCCCGGCCTGAAAGTCCGCTTCGTTGGTGCAAGCGGCTGAAGACGTTGCACTGGCGGTCGAGGCCGACGCATCGGCGATAAAAGAACCCCAGCCACTGACGGCAAGGGTCGAGGCGGTGAACGCCGTTGCCAGGCGTTTGCGCCAAGCCGGATTGACGTTGGACTTTCTGGCAGATGTACTTTTCAAAAAACAGATCCTTGTCCCGATGTGCTCGTTGCGATCGATCGAAAAACCGATAACGCTCATAGGTTAGGGACGAGCGCCGAGCGGCGCTATAGCGCAAGTGTGCTATAGGCTTTGCCCTTGTCTGGTTCATTCTTCAGCCTTGAAACCATACGGAGGCTCGCATGACCGAATCACTGGAGCGTTTTATCCAGGCGCAAGCGTCTACCTATGAGCACGCCTTGCTGGAACTGCGGCGTGGCCGCAAGGAAGGCCATTGGATGTGGTTCATCTTTCCGCAATTACGCGGCCTGGGCGTCAGTGAGAACGCCACCTACTATGGCCTGTGCGGCATTGACGAAGCGCGTGACTATTTGCAGCACCCGCTTCTGGGACCGCGACTCGAGCGCGCCACCCGTGCCGTACTGGACTCGGGAGTCGCTTTGGAGAAACTCCTCGGGACCATCGATGCCATGAAGTTCGCGTCCTGCATGACGCTTTTTGCAGCGGCTGCGGGCGAGCATTCCGTGTATGCCCAAGCGTTGGAGGGTGGGCTGAAGGTCGACGCAAGGACACTGGATTTGCTTAAGGAGCAAGAGAGTAGAAATGCCTGACTACGAAACGTGGACGTTGCTCCAGCCAATTGAGTGGTGAGCGAAAAATCAAGAGATCGCAGCCTTCGGCAGCTCCTACGCTCGACCCAGCGAGAACAGGCTCTCATGGAACAAATTGCAACCATGTGATTTTTAAGGCTGAAAATACATATCGATCGTTCCCACGCTCCCGCGTGGGAATGTCGCCAGGGACGCTCCGCGTTCCGCTTCTGGAAGGTGACGCAGAGCGTCGCGGGATGCATTCCCACGCAGAGCATGGGAACTATCAAATAGGTATATCCAGGGACTTATGTGGCGAGGGGATTCATTTGACGCGGCCATAAACGAAAAATGCCCCGTACCTTTCGATACGGAGCATTTTTTCAAGGCTTCCCGCGGATTGTGGGAGCCGGAACGCAACCCGCCGCTATCCTTAGGCGTTTTGGTTCCAGGGACGGTCTCCATGCTCGTCCTTGATGCGCGTAGGCAAGCCCATCACGTCCAACGCCTCGAGGAACGCCTCGGCAGGCAGCTCCTCGACGTTGACCATGCGCTGCACGTCCCACTCGCCACGGGCCACCAGCAAGGCTGCGGCCACGGGTGGCACGCCTGCGGTATAGGAAATGCCCTGGCTGTCGGTTTCGGCGTAGGCGTCCTCGTGGTCGGCCACGTTGTAGATGAACATCTCGCGCGGCTGGCCGTCCTTGACGCCCTTGACCAGGTCGCCGATGCAGGTCTTGCCGGTGTAGCCCGGCGCCAGCGAACTCGGGTCAGGCAGCACGGCCTTGACCACTTTCAGCGGCACGACTTCCAGGCCTTCGGCGGTCTTGACCGGTTGCTCGGAGAGCAGGCCGAGGTTCTTCAGTACGGTGAACACGTTGATGTAGTGCTCACCGAAGCTCATCCAGAAACGTACGTTGGGCACGTCGAGGTTCTTCGACAGCGAGTGCACTTCGTCGTGGCCGGTCAGGTACAGGTTCTGCGAGCCTACGACCGGCAGGTCGTCGGTGCGCTTGACCTCGAACATGGTGTTGCTGGTCCACTGGCTGTCCTGCCAGCTCCACACCTGTCCGGTGAATTCGCGGAAATTGATTTCCGGGTCGAAATTGGTGGCGAAATATTTGCCATGGGAGCCGGCATTGACGTCGAGAATATCGATCGAATCAATGCGGTCGAAATGCTGTTGCTGCGCCAGTGCCGCATAGGCATTGACCACACCCGGGTCGAAGCCCACGCCGAGAATGGCGGTGATGTTCTTTTCCTGGCACTCCTGGAGGTGGTTCCACTCGTAGTTGCCGTACCAGGGCGGCGTCTCGCAGACCTTGCCCGGTTCTTCGTGGATGGCGGTGTCCAGGTAGGCCACGCCGGTATCGATGCAGGCACGCAGCACCGACATGTTGAGAAAGGCAGAGCCGACGTTGATGACGATCTGGGACTCGGTTTCGAGAATCAGCGCCTTGGTCGCTTCGACATCCAGAGCGTTCAGTGCGAAAGCCTTGATGTCGGCGGGTTGCTTGAGGCTACCCTTGGCCTTGACGCTGTCGATGATGGCCTGGCATTTGGAGATGTTGCGCGACGCGATAGCAATACGACCGAGTTCGTCGTTGTGCTGCGCGCACTTGTGGGCCACCACCTTGGCGACACCTCCTGCACCAATGATAAGTACGTTCTTCTTCAATTTCTTCATTTCTCCTTCCGCCAACTCAAGACAGGCTGGACAGATAGTCGTCGTAAACAAACTCGCGAACCACCTCGACGCTGCCGTCGAGCTGCTTCACTACGATGGACGGCATTTTCAGGCCGTTGAACCAGTTTTTCTTGACCATGGTGTAACCCGCTGCGTCGATGAACGACAGCCGATCGCCGATGGACAGCGGACGATCGAATTGGTACTCGCCGAAAATGTCTCCGGCCAGGCAGGATTTGCCGCACACCATGTAGGTGTGTTCGCCCTCGCTCGGTGCCATTTTGGCGTCCAGGCGATAGATCAGCAGATCGAGCATGTGCGCCTCGATGGAACTGTCCACCACGGCCAGGTGCTTGCCGTTGTAGAGCGTGTCGAGCACGGTGACTTCCAGCGACGCACTCTGGGTGATCGCGGCCTCGCCCGGCTCCAGGTAGACCTGCACGCCATATTTTTGCGAGAAGGCCTTGAGCCGCGCGCAGAAGGCGTCCAGGGCGTAGCCCTCGCCGGTGAAGTGAATGCCGCCACCGAGGCTGACCCACTCGACCTTATGCAGCAAGTGACCAAAGCGCTCTTCGATAGTGCCCAGCATCTGGTCGAACAAACCGAAATCGCCGTTCTCGCAGTTGTTGTGGAACATGAAGCCGGAGATATGCTCGATGACTTGCTCGATTTTCACCGGATCCCATTCGCCCAGGCGGCTGAAGGGGCGCGCCGGGTCAGCCAGCAGGTAATCGGAGCTGCTCACTTGCGGATTGACCCGCAGGCCGCGGACCTTGCCGGCCGACGCTTCGGTGTAGCGCTGCAACTGGCCGATGGAGTTGAAGATGATCTTGTCGCAGTTGGCGAGCATCTCCTCGATCTCATCGTCGGCCCAGGCGACGCTGTAGGCATGGGTCTCGCCAGCGAACTTCTGCCGGCCGAGCTTGAGCTCATAGAGCGACGACGAAGTCGTGCCGTCCATGTACTGCTGCATCAGGTCGAACACCGACCAGGTGGCGAAGCACTTGAGCGCCAACAAGGCCTTGGCCCCGGACTGCTCACGCACATAGGCGATCTTCTGCATGTTCGCCAGCAGCTTTTGTTTGTCGATGAGGTAGTACGGCGTTTTGATCATTTTCGAGGCCTCCGGGCAAGGCGAGCCAAAAAAGGATGCGCATTGTGCCTTCACTGACTGCATATCGAAAGAGCGAAAAGCCCCGTTCACGCAATCACCCTGATCCGGGCCCACGCTTTGCGATAACCGGACGTACCGACTGCCCAGGCGATGAAATGCTGGATGATCTGGTAAAGAAGGGGTCACCGAAGAGGCGCTGATGCTCGAAATTGAGCCATCGCTGATAGACGGCAATGGGTAACAACCGTCCGTGATCAGTGCTGATGCATCAGACCATGCAGAACGCCGAACCTCAGGCCCGGCTCGGAAGCAATCATTTGCGAGATACCAAAGACCTTGAATGCCGCCAGCATGATCGCCAGGCCACCGGGCAGGATGCCCAGGCGGTGGGTTTGCAAGCCGGCCAACCTGAGCTGGTTGACATGGCCGACCTCCAACAGTCGCAACGACAACCGCAACAATCCACTGTAGGTAATGCCGCCTTTACCCAAGTCGTTGAGGTCGTTGGCCTTGAGCACTTTGGCCAACATCCGCGCGGTACCGGAAGAGCCGATAGCCTGCTGCCAGCCCAGCGCGCGATAACGAGACGCCACTCTTTCAAACTGCAGGACGGCCACTCGCTCCGCCTCCAACAGCGCTTGAGCAGTCATGCATCCGCCCGGAAAGTAACGCGCGCCAAAAGTGCCGCTGCCAATGGCAATGCTTTCCGTGAACAGCGGCTGCGCACCCTGCCCCAGAATCAGTTCGGTCGAGCCACCGCCGATGTCCACCACCAGCCGCGTACGCTCGACACCGGGCACCGTATGGGCAACACCGGCATACACCAGTCGGGCTTCTTCGTGCCCGGAGAGCACGTCGATCCGAAACCCCAGGTGGCGCTCGGCGCTGGCCAGGAACAGCTGGGCATTCGCCGCCTCGCGCACGGCACTGGTCGCCACCGCCCGCACCCGTCCGGCTTCAAAGCCGCGCAGTTTCTTGCCGAATCGGGCGAGCGCCTGCCAGCCCCGATCCAGTGCCAGCTCGTCCAACGCCCCGGCCTGCAGGCCCTCAGCCAATCGGACCGGCTCGCGCAGGGTTTTCACTTCCTGGATCACCAACTGTCGATTGCGCTTGACCGACTGGCCGATCATCAAGCGGAAAGCGTTAGAGCCCAAGTCAATGGCCGCGAACAGGGGGGCGTCGCCTTTCATAGCGGTGTTCCTTGATTCATCAGCCAGCAGGCACAGGCGCTGCCGGACTTCCCACGATGGTTTGCGAAGATCCTGCCATGGCTTCGATGACACCTGGATGACACCCCTGGCGCTCGGCCATGGAAAACAGACGCGCACCAACGAAATTTCGGGCGAACCCTGCGCCTTCGAGCGTAATCGATAAAACTCGATCGTGCAGGCATCCTCCAGAGATAAACGTTTTAGCCATGGGAAAGCGCGTGAGGCTCGGATGACCGTCACCGTCATGTAACAAAATGCAACTAGCGTGGATGGCGCCTCCACGACCGAGTTTTCCATCATGCTTTCAACCCAGGACACCTTGGTACAGCGCATCCACCGCGAACTGCTTGACCACAGTGACGAAGAGCTGGAGCTGGAGTTATCCGAAGACGGGTATGACCTGAACGCCTTGTTCGATGAACATGCCCCGGATAGCAGCGAGAAGGAAATCCGACGACTGTATTTCAGCGAACTGTTCCGCCTTCAAGGCGAACTGGTGAAGCTGCAAAGCTGGGTGGTCAAGACCGGACACAAGGTTGTGATCCTGTTCGAAGGACGCGATGCCGCTGGCAAGGGTGGCGTGATCAAGCGTATTACCCAGCGACTCAATCCACGGGTATGCCGCGTCGCCGCCCTGCCCGCCCCCAACGACCGTGAACGGACTCAATGGTACTTCCAGCGCTACGTCTCGCACCTGCCTGCGGCGGGTGAAATCGTGCTGTTCGACCGCAGCTGGTACAACCGCGCCGGGGTCGAACAAGTCATGGGGTTCTGCACCGCCGACCAGTACGAAGAGTTCTTCCGTACCGTGCCGGAATTCGAACGGATGCTCGCTCGCTCCGGTATCCAGTTGATCAAGTACTGGTTCTCCATTTCCGACCAGGAACAGCACCTGCGCTTCCTCAGTCGCATTCATGACCCACTCAAGCAATGGAAGCTCAGCCCCATGGACCTGGAGTCCCGCCGGCGTTGGGAGGCCTACACCAAGGCCAAGGAAATCATGCTCGAACGCACCCACATCGCCGAGGCTCCCTGGTGGGTGGTGCACGCCGACGACAAGAAAAAGGCCCGGCTCAATTGCATCCATCACCTGCTTGGGCAAATGCCCTATGAAGAGGTGGAAATGCCGGCCATCGAACTGCCGCAGCGAGTACGACAGCAAGACTACTCCCGCAGTCCGACGCCACCGGAGCTCATCGTGCCTCGGGTCTATTAAGGCCAGCCAGGCAGGGACGCCCGGCACCGCGCCTCCCACTTCCACAGCTCACTGAATCGGATTTCATCATGACAAACCAGACCCTGGTCATGGACTCATCGAGTTCCATCGCCCCCAGCTCAAGACCGCAGCTCACCGGCAAACCGAGCGTGATCACCTTGGTGGTGTTTTTCGCCGTACTGGGCAGCGGTTTGCTGTTTACCGCCTACAGCCTGATGCACGACATGAACGAACTCGGCACCGTAGTGACCACCTGGACGCCGTTCCTGCTGTTGGGCGTGGCGCTGCTGATTGCCCTTGGCTTCGAATTCGTCAATGGCTTCCACGACACTGCCAACGCCGTGGCCACGGTCATTTATACCAATTCCATGGCGCCGAACTTCGCCGTGGCCTGGTCGGGCTTCTTCAACTTCCTCGGAGTGCTGCTCTCCAGCGGCGCCGTGGCCTTCGGCATCATCGCCCTGCTGCCGGTGGAACTGATCCTGCAAGTCGGCTCCTCCGCCGGCTTCGCGATGATCTTCGCCCTGCTGATTGCCGCCATCCTGTGGAACCTGGGCACCTGGTGGCTGGGTTTGCCGGCGTCGTCGTCCCACACGCTGATCGGCTCGATCATCGGCGTGGGCGTCGCCAATGCCCTGATGCACGGGCGTGACGGCACCAGCGGTGTGGACTGGGCCCAGGCGACCAAGATCGGCTATGCGTTGCTGTTGTCGCCGCTGGTGGGCTTCGGTTGCGCTGCATTGCTGCTGCTGGCGCTGCGGGCCTTCGTCAAGAACCGCTCGCTGTACAAGGCCCCGGAAGGCAATACGCCGCCGCCCTGGTGGATTCGCGGCATGCTGATCCTGACCTGCACCGGCGTGTCATTCGCCCACGGCTCCAATGACGGCCAGAAAGGCATGGGCCTGATCATGCTGATTCTGGTCGGCACCCTGCCGATGGCGTATGCGCTGAACCGCACCATGCCGGCCGACCAGGCGCTGCAATTCGCCGCCGTGGCGCAAGTCACCCAGCAAGCACTGGTCAAGCACTCGCCGCTGCCGGCCCCGGCAAATCCGCGAGCGATCCTTTCCACCTACGTGGGCAGCAAGGAGGCGACGCCGCAATTGGTACCGGCCCTGGCCGCCATGACCGGCAGCATCGGCGCCGAGGTCAAGGGCTACGGCTCGCTGGCCAAAGTCCCCGCCGAAGCCGTGGGCAACGTGCGCAACGACATGTACCTGACCAGCGAAACCATTCGCCTGATGGACAAGAACAAGGTCGGCAACTTCGACGCCGACACCAGCGCCCAGCTGCAACTGTTCAAGCAGCAGATCGACAATTCCACGCGGTTCATTCCACTGTGGGTGAAAATCGCCGTGGCCATCGCCCTCGGCCTGGGCACCATGGTCGGCTGGAAGCGCATCGTGGTGACGGTGGGTGAGAAAATCGGCAAGTCCCACCTGACCTACGCCCAAGGTGCCTCAGCCGAAACCGTCGCCATGCTGACCATCGGCGCCGCCGACATGTTCGGTTTGCCGGTGTCCACGACCCATGTGTTGTCCTCCGGCGTGGCCGGCACCATGGTCGCCAACGGTTCCGGCTTGCAGATGCGCACCATCCGCAACCTGGTGATGGCCTGGGTACTGACGCTGCCTGCTGCCATCCTCCTTTCGGGCAGCCTCTACTGGTTGTTCACCAAGCTGTTCTGACCTCTCGTTCGCCGAGGCCTCACCTGACTGAGGCCTCGCGCTGAATCTCCTGTCCGCCACCTGCCAATGTGGGAGCGAGCTTGCTCGCTCCCACAAGGGTTGTGGGTGAGCTTGAGATCGCTGCTCTGTCCTATCTTCTTCATCTGGCAGGCCAGAAAACGGTTAATATCGCTCTCCTTCGTCTACCCTCACAGAGCGGCGTACCGCCCTCCACGTGGGCGTGATGCTTCACCATTCCTTGCCTTCATGTACCGGAGATCCTCCATGCTCAAGCGTTCCCTGGCATTGGCCGTCGGCGTTGCCCTGTCTTTTTGCAGCCTGCTGACCCAGGCCGCCGACACCTTGAAAGTCAGTGCGATTCCCGATGAGGCCCCGACCGAGCTGCTACGCAAGTTCAAGCCGCTGGGTGCTTATCTGGAGCAGCAAACCGGCATGAAAGTCGAGTTCGTACCCGTCAGCGACTACCCCGCCGTAGTCGAAGCGCTGGCCACCGACCGGATCGACATGGCCTGGCTGGGCGGCTTCACCTTCGTGCAGGCACGCCTGAAAACCGGCAACGCCATTCCCCTGGTCCAACGCGAACAGGACGCCCAGTTCACCAGTAAATTCATCACCGCCGACCCGGCCGTCAAATCCCTCGCCGACCTCAAGGGCAAGACCTTTGCCTTCGGTTCGGTGTCGTCGACGTCCGGTAGCCTCATGCCGCGCTATTTCATGCTCAAGGACGGCATCAAGCCGGAAAGCTACTTCAGTCGCGTGGGCTACTCGGGCGCCCATGACGCCACAGTCGCCTGGGTCCAGGCCGGCAAGGTCGACGCTGGCGTGCTGAACGCCAGTGTCTGGGAAAAACTGGTCGCTGCCGGCAAGGTCGACACGACCAAGGTCAAGGTTTTCGCCACCACCCCAGCCTATTTCGACTACAACTGGACGGTGCGCGGTACCCTCGACCCAGCGTTGGCGGCCAAGATAAAGGCAGCTTTCCTGGCACTCGATCCAGCCAACCCGAAGGACAAGGAAATCCTCGATCTGCAGGCCGCCAGCCGCTTCATCGAAACCAAGCCTGAGAACTACAAGGGCATCGAGGAAGCCGCACGCGCCGCCGAACTGCTCAAATGACCCTGCAACTGACCCAGGTCAGCGTTACCCATGCCAATGGCGTCCAGGCGCTGCGCGGCATCGACCTGCACATCGGCGTCGGTGAACAGGTCGCCATCATCGGCCCGTCCGGCGCGGGCAAGTCGAGCCTGCTCAACCTGCTGGCCACTGCCCTGCGCCCGGGTAACGGCGAGCTGCAACTGCTCGGCGAACGCGCCTGGCAGTTGTCTGCCCGCCAGCGTCAACGCCTGCGCGCGCGCATCGGCCTGATCCACCAATCGCCGCCGCTGCCGCCGCGTCAACGCGTGGTCACGGCGGTCCTGGCCGGAAAGCTCGGTCAGTGGGGCATCGGCAAAAGCCTGTTGAACCTGCTGCATCCGCTGGATATTCCAGGCGCCAGGGCGGCGTTGGCCCGACTGGACCTGGGCGACAAATTGTTCGCGCAATGCCAGCAGCTGTCGGGCGGACAGCTGCAACGCGTAGGCATTGCCCGGGTGTTGTACCAGGCGCCTGAGGTGCTGCTGGCCGATGAACCGGTTTCGGCCATGGATCCGGTACTGGCCCAGCACACGCTTTCGGTGCTTTGCCGCCATGCCCGGGAGCACAACGTCACCCTGGTCGCCAGCCTGCATGCGGTGGAACTGGCCTTGGCACACTTTTCCCGGGTCATTGGCCTGCGTGATGGACAGATCCTGTTCGACCTGCCAACCGAAGCCGTAGACCGCCAGTTGCTCGACACGCTCTACGCCAACGAACAGCTACAGTCTTCGCCAACGCCCCCCGCTTCCTTGAGCGTGCAGATTCCCCGATGCTGACACGCGATACCCGAGACCCCGCCACCCGCCCGCGCCTGCTGCTCACTCTGCTGGCCCTCGTCCTGCTGTGGCCGGGCATCCAGTTCAGCGAACTGGACCTTCGCGTGCTGGTGGCGAGGGACAGCCAGAGTGAAATGGGCCGGTTTGTAGCAGCCTTCTGGCCTCCAGCCCATGGCGACGAATTTGTCGAGCTGCTGTGGCAGGCCACCTTGCAGACGCTGGCGATCGCCACTGCCGGCATGGCCCTGGCGTTGCTGTTGGCGGTGCCCGCGAGCCTGCTGGCCAGCCGCGCCCTATCGCTGTCGGCGGCCTCCCGTGCCGGGCACCCGGGTTATTGGGGGCAACTGCTGCGCTGGCCGGTGCGCGGCCTGCTGATCTTCCTGCGCAGCGTCCCGGAAATCGTCTGGGCCTTGCTCTTCGTGCGTGCCGTCGGCCTCGGCCCCACGGCCGGTGTACTGGCGATCGCCATTACCTACAGCGGCATGCTGGGCAAGGTCTACGCGGAAATCTACGAGTCGGTCGACCAGCGTCCGGCCCATGCGCTCTTGCAATCCGGCAGCAGCCGGTTCGCCGCTTTCTGCTACGGGATCCTGCCCAATGTCGCGGCGGAACTGTTGTCGTACACGGTGTATCGCTGGGAGTGCGCCATCCGCGCCTCGGTAGTGATGGGCTTCGTCGGTGCCGGGGGCCTGGGCCAGCAAATGGACCTGTCGCTGCGAATGTTCGCCGGCGGTGAAGTGGCCAGCCTGCTGCTGACGTTCCTGGTGCTGGTACTGCTCGCCGATCAACTCAGCCGCCTGCTGCGCTGGAGGCTGGCATGAATCGCCTGATCAACGCGGTCATTGTCCTGGGCATCGGTGCGGCAGTCGTCGCCTCGTTCATCTACCTGGGCATCGACCTGGGCGAGCTCGGCGACAGCGGCAATCTGCACCAGATGGGCGCTTATGCGCAGCGTTTTCTCAGCCCGGACCTGAGCCTGGGCCACCTGAAGGCGATCGGCCACGGCGCCCTGGAAACCCTCGCCATGTCGGCCATTGGCACCTTGCTCGCGGCAGTCTTCGGCCTGCTATTGGCCTTGCCTGCGGCCGGGCGCTTCGGCTGGCCCCTGCAGAGCGCTTCGCGGCTGGTGCTCAATGCCTTGCGCGCGGTTCCAGAATTGGTGTGGGCGGCGCTGATGGTCCTCGCCGCCGGGCTCGGCCCCAATGCCGGCACCCTGGCCTTGGCCCTGCACACCACCGGCGTGCTCGGCCGGCTGTTCGCCGAAGCCCTGGAAAATACCCCGTCCGAACCGGCCGACGCCATCCGCCTGCAAGGTGGCAATGCGGTATTGGCTTTCTGCTACGGCACGCTGCCCAACCTCCTGCCCCAGCTACTGGCCTATGTCTTGTACCGCTGGGAAAACAATATCCGCATGGCCAGCGTGCTCGGCTTCGTCGGCGCCGGGGGCTTGGGGCAAATGCTCTACGTCAGCCTCAGCCTGTTCCAGGAAGCCCAGGGCAGCACGGTGATCCTGGCGATGTTGTTGCTGGTTTTCGCGGTCGATACGTTGAGCAGCTGGAGTCGCCAACGCTGGGTCAAGGCTTGAGGTCCTATTGACTGACAGGGCCCTATCGCGAGCAAGCTCGCTCCCACAGCGATTCGGCGCTGCTCTACACCCTATCCATCAGCGCCCCCTGGGCATCCGCCTCTCCCTGCAACAGCTCGATCACCCAGTCGATAAAGACCCTCACCCTGGGCGACAACTGTCGATGGGGCGGGTATACCGCTGAGATCGGCCACGACGGCACGCTGTAGTCGTCGAGCACTTGAACCAGCCGGCCTTCGGCCAACTGCTGTTGCACGTGATAACGCGGCACCTGGATCAAGCCGAATCCCGCTTCACAGGCCGTCACGTAGGCGTCGGCATTGTTGACGTTCAAGTCACTGGGCAATTGCATTTCGCGCACCCGCCCCGCCACCTCGAATTCGAACGGAAAGAACCGCCCATTGCCGGACGCAAACCCGATGGCCCGGTGCGCCGCCAAATCCTCCAACCGCCCGGGCGTGCCGGCGCGGGCCAGATAGTCAGGGCTGGCGCACGTCAATTGATGCAGACGCACGATGGGACGCGCCACCAGCGCCTGGTCGACGACGTTGCCGGCGCGGATTGCACAATCCACGCCCTCGCGCTGCAGATGGACCTGGCGGTCATGAAAACCGATGTCCAGTTGCAACGCCGGGTAGCGGCGATAGAAATCCGGCAGGCGTGGCACGATCCAGGTGCAACCAAAGGCAATGGGCATGTCCACTTTCAAGGTGCCGCGCGGCTGGCTGCGTTGCGCCGACAACGAACTTTCGAGGTCATCGAGGTCGTCCAGCAACTGGCCGCTGCGCTGGTAATACGCTTGCCCATCAAGCGTTGCGCGCACCTGCCGGGTGGTGCGCTGCAACAGTTGCACGCCCAGATGGGCTTCCAACTGCTGGATCAGCAGGCTGACGGTGGCCCGCGGAAGCCCAAGGTCATCGGCCGCCTTGCCAAAACCGCCCAGTTCAACGATGCGCCGGAACACCTGCATGGCCTGTAATCGGTCCAATCTCGTGCCTCATTATTTAGATATCACGAATAGTTAAACCAATAATCGTGGATTTATCCAGGAAACCTCTTGATAGAGACTGCACAGGTCGTTCATTTCCAGGAGCTATCAGCATGAAGACTCGCCAACTCGGCCATCGCGGCCCTCACGTTTCCTCCATCGGCCTGGGCTGCATGGGCATGTCGGATTTCTACACCACGGGCGTGGACGAGCGCGAAGCGATTGCCACGCTGCACCGCGCCGTGGAATTGGGCGTGACGCTGTTCGACACCGCCGACATGTACGGGCCGCATACCAACGAAGAACTGCTCGGACGGGCCCTGCGCGGCAAGCGTGACAGCCTTTACCTGGCGAGCAAGTTCGGCCTGGTGCGCAGCAGCGATCCCCATGCCCGCGGCGTCAATGGTCGCCCCGACTACGTCCGGCAATCTGTCGAGGGCAGCCTCAAGCGTCTCGATACCGATTACCTCGACCTCTACTACCAGCACCGCATCGATCCTGAAGTGCCCGTCGAAGAAACCATCGGCGCCATGGCCGAGCTGGTCAAGGCCGGCAAGGTCCGCCACATCGGGATCTCGGAAGCCAGCGCCGAGACCATCCAGCGGGCCCACGCCGTGCATCCCCTGGCAGCGGTACAAAGCGAATATTCGCTGTGGTCCCGTGAGCCAGAACACAATGACGTGCTCGATACTTGCCGGCGCCTTGGCATTGCATTCGTCGCCTACAGCCCCTTGGGCCGGGGCTTTTTGACCGGTGAGCTGAAATCACCGGAGGACTTCGCCGCCGATGACTATCGCCGCTTCAACCCGCGCTTCCAGGCCGACAACTTCAATCGCAACCTGGCGCTGGTAGAGCGGGTCAAGGCATTGGCCTTGGACAAGGGCATCAGCGCTGCGCAATTGGCCTTGGCCTGGGTATTGGCCCAGGGTGACCATGTCATCCCGATCCCGGGCACCAAGCAGCGCAAGTACCTGGAAAGCAACGTGGCAGCGGCTTCGGTGATGTTGAGCGCTGACGAATTGGCCCAGCTGGATGGAATTTTCGCAGGCGAAGGTGCCGTGGCAGGCGACCGATACCAGGCGCACACGATGACGTTGTTGAACGGTTGATCCTGCGGCTGGGCTGGCAGTTTCGACAGGCCGGATTCAAGCAGGCGTCAGCCCAGCCGATAACCCTATCAATAATAGCTTCCAGACCTCCGGGTTCTGCAGTTGCATAGGGTAATGATCAATGGGTTTGCCGCTGAATCGCCTACTGGTGTGGGGCGTCCTGATGTTCCTCGCTGCAAGCGCTGGCGCGGCAGAGGCGCCGCTGCGCATCGTGACCGAGGAACTGCCGCCCTACAACATGACGCAGAACGGCCGAATGACCGGCATGAGCACCGAGGTGGTCCAGGCCGTGCTCAAGGAGGTCGGCATGGACGCGCCTATCCATTCCATGCCGTGGGCCCGTGCCTACGAACTGGCGCTCAATGAAAGCAACGTGCTCATCTACTCGATCGTCCGCACCCCTGCACGTGAACCGCTTTTCCAGTGGGTCGGCAGCATCGGCCCGACGCAGTGGTACCTCTACTCGCTGGCGGACCGGCCGGTGAAACTCGACTCGCTGGCCGATGCCCATGGTCACCAGATCGCCACGGTCAATCAGGACGTGGGTGAGCAATACCTGGTCTCGAAGGGCTTTCGCATCGGCGAGGAATTGCAGTCGAGCACCAAGTACGAACACAACTACCGCAAGCTCAAGGTCGATCACGTGGAGCTGTGGATTTCCAATGAGCTCAACGCGCTGTACCTGACGCGCCAGAACGGCGAAGACCCGGACAAGTTGCTGATCCGCTCGCTGGCACTGCCCGAGCTGAGCAGCGCAGACGGCTTGAGCATGGCATTCAGCCGCAATACGCCAGCCGATATGGTGGCGAAGTTCCGTGTGGGCCTGGAGACCATCCGGCGCAATGGCGTCTACGATGCCATCCTGCGCAAATGGTTATGACATGGATGCCAATTTCCGCAGGGCGTCCTCCTTACAACCACAGACCAGGGCGTTCAGCTCCCTGGGACGCCGCCTGGTACTGGCAACGCTATTGTTCTGCCTGCTCTTTACCCTGGCGATGGTCACCTGGCGTACCTGGTTGGCCTGGGAAAACAATCTGGCGGAAATGAATTCGGAGCTGGCCCTGATCGACCAGGTGTTCCAGAACACCCTGGCCCATGCCATTTGGGAACTGGACCGTGAATCCCTCGACCAGCAAATCGCCAGCGTCGCCATGGCAGCGCCCGTGGGACGCCTGGTATTGAACATCCTGCGCCCCGGGCAAGCGCCTGAAGTCATCGAACTCAATCGATACCCCGCCGGTCAATCGGGCGTGGTGCCGGTGCTGCATCGCCAGCTCATCGCACAACCTTACGCCGGGGCCCATGAAAAAGTCGGCGAGCTGACCATCGAAGGCGACAATAACCTGCTGTGGGAGCGCCTCTGGGGCGAAGCACGCAGCATCGTCATCACCCAGCTCATCCAGTCCTTGCTGCTGGCCGGGTTGATCATGACCGTGTTCAACCGCCTGGTGACCGTGCATGTGGTGCATATCGCCCGGCACCTGGGCGAACTGGCGCCGCAAACCCTCAAGCGTCACCTCAAGCTGCAACGGGCGGTGCAGCGCCAGGACGAGCTGAGCCTGCTCGAATTCCAGGTCAATACACTCCAGGACAACCTGCGCGCCCATTTGGAACGCCAGCATTCGGACGAACTGGCCCTTGCCGCCAGCCGCGACCAAATGGCCGAACTGGTCGAGGCCCGCACCGCGGAATTGAAGGCGGCCAACCAGGCCCTCGAAGCACTGTCACGCCACGACGATTTGACGGGGCTGGCCAACCGTCGCTATTTCGACGAGTTGAAGGACATCGAGTTTCGCCGGGCGATCCGCCACAAGACCCCGCTGGCGGTGCTCATGTGCGATGTCGATTTCTTCAAGATCTACAACGACACCTACGGCCACATGCAGGGCGACTTGTGCTTGAAAGAGATCGCCGAGACCCTGCGCAGCGTGTTCGGCCGCTCTGGCGAACTGACCGCGCGCGTAGGCGGCGAAGAGTTCGTCGTGGTCCTGCCCAACGTCGATGCCGCCCAGGCCTGCGAGGCCGCCCAACGTTTCCGTACAAGCCTGGCGGAACGTGAACTGCCCCACAGCGGTTCCAAGGTCTCGTCGTTTGTCACCGTGAGCATCGGCGTCGCCGAGCTGGACCCGGAGACCATGGACCATTTCGATCAACTGCTGCAACGCGCCGACCAGGCGCTGTACCGGGCCAAACACAAGGGACGCGATTGCGTCGCCCTGTAAACCATCGCGTGCCATGAGGTCTGTATATGTACTATCGCCTGATACTCTGCTCGTGCCTGCTTCTCACCTCGATCAGCCTGCAAAGCCACGCCGAGACGATCGAAGTCGTGACCGAAGATTCCCTCTATGCCTACCAGCGTGACAACAAGGTCGTCGGGCCGGGTATTCGCATCGCCGAAGAAACGCTGAAGAACGCGCAGCTCACCGACTACAGCCTGTCGCTATACCCGTGGGCCCGGGCCTACGAAAAGGCGCTGCACGAGCCTAACGTGTTGATTTTCCCCCTGGACCGCACCCCGGCCCGCGAGCAATTGTTCAAATGGGTCGGTGAGATACACCGGGTGGCGAGCCGGCTCTACAAGATGCGAGACAGTGAAGGCATCGCCGTCAACAATCTCGAGGATGCCAAGCAGTACAGCATCGGCGTGGTGCGAAATGACGCCAAGCAGATTTACCTGCAACAGCGTGGGTTTACCCGGCTGGTCATCTCGGCCAACAACCACGACAACTTTCAAAAGCTGCTGAATCACCAGATCCAAATGCTGCCGCTGCCGGAGAACACCGCGCGCCTGATGAGCAAGGATGCCCAAGTGGATTTCACTTCGCTGGAAGAGGTCTATACCCTCGACGAGCAACCCCACAAGGTCCACCTGGCGTTCAGCCTGAGCACACCTGACGAAGTCGTCGCCAAGGCCCAGCGCGCTTTCGAGCAGCTCAAGGCTTCCGGTGAAGTGGCGCGGATCATGAACGAACAGCGGTAGACTCTGGGGGATCACACCACAAGCAAACGATGAGGTATGTCCCGATGAGCCAAGCGTCCTACGTTCCGCCCAAGGTCTGGAAAAACGACGCCCCGTCTGGCGGCCAGTTCGCCAGCATCAACCGCCCTATCGCTGGGCCAACTCACGAAAAAACCTTGCCGATTGGCAAGCACCCGTTGCAGCTCTATTCCCTGGCCACGCCCAATGGCGTGAAGGTGACCATCCTGCTGGAGGAACTGCTGGCGCTGGGTCATACGGGCGCGGAATACGACGCCTGGCTGATCCGCATCAGCGAAGGTGACCAGTTCTCCAGCGGTTTTGTCGAGGTCAACCCCAACTCCAAGATCCCGGCCCTGCTGGACCGCAGCGTGGAACCTGCCATCCGTGTCTTCGAGTCCGGTTCGATCCTGCTGTACCTGGCGGAAAAATTCGGCGCCTTCCTGCCCACCGACCCGGCGGGCCGCACCGAAACACTGAACTGGCTGTTCTGGCAGATGGGCTCTGCCCCATACCTGGGTGGCGGCTTCGGGCATTTCTACGCCTATGCACCGGAGAAACTCGAATACCCGATCAATCGCTTCACCATGGAGGCCAAGCGTCAACTCGACGTCCTGGATCGCCGCCTCGGCGAAAGCCAATACCTGGCAGGCGATGACTACACCGTCGCCGACATCGCGGTCTGGCCCTGGTATGGCCAACTGGTGCGCAACAACGTGTACGGCGCCGCCGAATTCCTGAGTGCTCACGAATACACCCATGTGCAGCGCTGGGCAGAAGAGATTGCCAAGCGACCGGCCGTCCTGCGCGGACAGCGGGTCAACCGTACGTGGGGGGATGAGGCGAGCCAGGTGCCGGAGCGGCATGAGGCTGGGGATCTGGGCTGAGGCCAGGTCGCATGTCGGGTCGGTGGTAAACCCCGGCTTTTTTTGACCAGCACAGCCCCCTGTGGGAGCGAGCTTGCTCGCGATGGCGGTGGATCAGCTTGCATCGATGCTGAATGTGCCGACGTCTTCGCGAGCAAGCCCGCTCCCACACTGAATGGGTGGTGAACCTCGGTTTCTCGACCAGCACAGCCCCCCTGTGGGAGCGAGCTTGCTCGCGATAGCGGTGGATCAGCTGGCCTCGATGCTGAATGTCCCAACGTCATCGCGAGCAGGCTCGCTCCCACATTCGATCGGTGGTGAACCTCGGTTTCTCGATCAGCACAGCCCCCCTGTGGGAGCGGGCTTGCTCGCGAAAGCGGTGGATCAGTTGGCCTCGATGCTGAATGTGCCGACGCCATCGCGAACAAGCTCGCTCCCACATTGTATCGGCGGTGAACCTCGGTTTTTTCGACTTGCACAGTCCCCCTGTGGGAGCGGCCTCCTACTCTGCTTTTTTATCGGGAACAAACAGTTCCCATGCCCCGGCCAATTTTAGATCCCTGATTACACTTAGAGTGCTAGGCCATCCATCGCCATAAACTTTTATATGAACAAACTCAATTTGCTGATCAACATCGTAGAAAAAAGAAACCTCCAACTCAAAACCTGAATAAATTTCGACCCCAAGTTTCTCACTAAGAAAGCTCAACCCCAGGCTATCAATCAGACATTCTTTAAACTCTAACGGCAAGCGATTGCTCGTCTCAAACTCCCATCCATCCTCACCCAACTTTTCTCTTGCCCCTTTAGGAAGAATGAAAGCGGCCTGATATTTCCCCTTCATGACATCACTCCCATACAAGAACCGAAATTTTATTCAAATCTGCTTTCTTAGCGGCGGCGGTACGATGGTGCTCATCTTGGATCTCCAATCGACCAGCGGAAACCGGGGACGGAACCGGGGACAGACCACGATTACCGAAAACGTGGTCCGTTCCTGAGGCACGAAATCGGGGACAGACCACGATTTGAGTTCACCTGTAATCGGCCCGTCCCCTAATCGTGGCCTGCCCCCGCCTTCCCCCTTCTCGACTAATTTGGATGCGTCGTTAGCTATTGGAGCGTTTTGATTCCCCAGGTCTAACCGTCATAACTTTCACTACATCATCAATCACTGCTTTGCTCATCTCCATTAAATAATGAGCGGCCCAGGCATGGCGGTCCGTTTTCCTTTCGAAGGTTGCATCCTCTGCAAGCCGGTAGGCGAGATGCAAGAGATCTGACGCTTGTTGCAACGCTTCATCTAACGGGACACCGCCGTTAACGCGGAACAGCGGACGATCGGAGCAATAATGGAATGGGGTGTAGCCGATGGTTTTTGCTTCTGCCTGTATGGTCATTTGAGATCCCCACTGACTGAGATGCAGCGGGACGGCGATACAGAGCTGCGGAGCAGATGAGGCCGTTTGCTTGATCTATCGATATGCATTGTTCAACTCCCTTGATCCGAAGAGCTACCGCATCCGTTACCAAGCGAATGGGTGGCAGCTGTGCGCAGGTTGGTAAACCGGGGAATCAAGGAAACCGGCACGTCAGAAGACGTCCCACGCACAGCTGCCATAAAACAAAATCGCAGGCCTGAAAGCCTGCAATCCTGTCTGTACACTATTACGCCTTATTCCACCGGGTTACCAAGCCCGGTCGCTGAATGTGCAGCGACACCCAGAGCGTAACGCGACAGAAAACCTCCGGCGAGAGGCTTAGGGCCAGAATAGTGCTTTTGGTGGGATTTTCAGAAGTTTCCTACGCGAGGACCCAATGCTCGAATGAAGCAAGGCTCGGGAAAAACGGCGAACCTCAGGGCCTGCCCGGCGCTTTCTCCAATTGAGCTTTGAACAAGCGCTGGAGAAAGCTTCTTGCGCGCGACGCGGCACTCAGGAGGGATCCCTCAGGGTCTGTCCCCGTTTCTCCCGTTTTCGCTTGCCTTACGAGGCCCATTGGGTCTTGTCAGGATATACGCCTTCCTTCCAGAGCCTCGCTAATTTCATGCTTGCCCTCTGCGACCATTCTCCGTCTTGGTCTAATGGGCACGCAGAAAGTACCGTTAGCGTTCCACGCACTTTGTTTAGTCTAAGAACACCAACATCCATACCCCGCCCAAAAGAGTAGTCAACGAACTCCTCGGTATCAGCGATCTTGTCCATTTCGATGTAAAAAGCCATAATTTTTTGTCCTATTTTCGTTACTTGACGAGCGGGCTTGGATATCGAAGCTGGGTAGCATCATGCGCCCGCCCGTAGTCTACCTTGAAAATCTTTTCGAATTTTGATTCGAAGTATTCATGCTTAAAAAGCTGTATATCAGATGGCATGAGAAAACGGGGACAGACCACGTTTTCTAACTAAGACAGCGATCGTTTTCCCGGGCGCCCCGGGCGGCCTCGCTGAGCTCGCCGTCCGATCATTGCTTCAATTTCATTAGCAAATCGCGAGCCACCAAGTACATAGTTACCATTGGTGGCGGCCCGAATTTGGTCAACCAACCCTACCCCCAGCTCGTCTCTAAAAAGCTCCCTGTAAGCTTCTGCAGTCGATGTATTTGGCCCTCCAAGCGACAGGTACTGAGCATGCGGGGTAATAAAACACGAAAGCTCTGATTGTGCGTTAGCACGATAACTCGACCAACGATACTCCGCCGGATGCGTTACCATTTTTGCCCGGACAGGATTCATTTCTATATAACGATAGCAGGCTAAAGCATAGTTTTCACTTTGAACAAGGCATGAACGAAAGCGTCCCTCCCACAGGGTCCCACTGCGTCCATATGTACGATTCACGTACTGCACATACCTCTGCCCTATCCCCTTCATAAGCGAACCCGCACTACTTTGCTCTTGAGGGCTGACTAACAAATGAACATGATTACTCATTAAACACCACGCGTGAATTTCACATCCGCTTTTGCTGGCTTGTTCAGCAAGCAGCTCCATATAAAAAAGATAATCATCATCCGAGAAAAAACAAACCGATCGATTATTTCCTCGTTGAATTAAATGCAAGGGTGCGCCCGGTATCAAGACGCGTGCTCTGCGTGGCATATGGAGAGTCCTTTCATATAAGTCGGACCAAAGCTTAGTCAACTCAAGAGAAGACATCACCCCTTTCTATTTCCTACTGTTTCAGTCAATTAAAATACGTCACAGAAAACGTGGTCTGTCCCCGTTTCTCCTTGAAAAAAGTTTAGGGGGTGTAGAAAATATTTAATAAGGCGCTGGGGAGTGAGGAAAATGGGGGAACAGACCACGTTATCTAAACTAAGAGAGCGATCGCTTTCCCGGGCGCCCCGGACGGCCTCGCTGAGCTCGCCGTCCGATCATTGCTTCAATTTCATCAGAAAACGTGGTCTGTACCTGAGGGATCGTGCTGGTTGGCTTAATGGAGGGGATCCACCCCGGCCAAGGGGCTTCAGGCTTTTCACATAGGGTGTACTCTTGACTCATCATGCACGAAATGATGACCTGCTCCCCATCACTCACGACGCTTCCCCATAAAATATGCTTCAGACCGGATGACTTACAGCGAGAAAAAAGCAATGAATCAAACCGTTCTCCAACAAATTCGCGCTGTTTATGACGATAAAACCATTCGTGTTTATCAAGCCTATTCCGATGCTATTGCCGACAGCGCGTTAACACGCGGAACGTTTGTTTCGCCTCCCTTTAAAATGGAGCGCATGACGTGGATTAAGCCATCATTTCTGTGGATGATGTATCGCGCCGGTTGGGGATTCAAGGACGAAGGCCAAAAACGCATCCTTGCCATCGACATAACCCGCGAAGGTTTCGAGTGGGCACTGGCACATAGCTGCTCTAGCCATTCTGAACCTAACATGAGCCACGAGGAATGGAAACAACTCAAAAGCCGCTCCCCGGTACGTGTTCAGTGGGACCCAGAGCGCAATCTACTACTGCAACCACTGCCGTATCGCGCCATCCAGATAGGCCTCAGCCAAGAGGCCGTCCGTTTATATACCGAAGAATGGATTCAGCGGATTACTGACGTAACACCACTGGCCCACAAGATCAATTCACTTGTAATGAATCAGCAGATGGATGAAGCAAAAAAACTACTACCTCCAGAAGCTCCACTGCTAGGAATATGAACCAAAAGGCCCATATACCACTTTGTTGTTCTGCATCGCCTCTTCAAACTCAAGCTGCGTTGGCATAGACTCAAAGTGATCTACCCACTGCTCCTTTATGTGCTCGAACCAGTTTCCAGAGTTCATCTCATGGATTGGCTCCAAAATTTCAATTGGATACAGACCATCATCAGAGAGTCGCTTTAGCGCTTTCTGAGCAGCATCAACATAATCAATTCCAGACGCATAGCAACTTACATATGCCCCAGAAAAATCGGACGGCATGATTGACGACTCAAGCGGCCGAACATGAAAAGGAATAATAAAAACTATCGCCACCTTTACGCCTCTACTTAAGGAAAAAACGGAGACAGACTACGTTTCCAAACCAAGACAGCATCGCTTTCCGGGTGCCCCGGTCGGCCTCACTGAGCTCCCCGCCCGATCATTGCTTCAATTTCATCAGAAAGCGTGGTCTGTCCCCGGCTCTCCAAAAAATTCCGCTTATCACCAACTTTTATCCTGCAACTGAGCGCCTCTTGGACAACCCTCATAAGTTTTGTTGATGCGCTTAAGCTCGTCCTCATAGTCACCAGGATCTTCCTCTACCAACCTCTCTAAAACTGCTTTTAGATTAAATAGATTACCGGGATCAGAACTATCAATACGAACAGCGTCACGATAGCAATGCAAAGCTCCCTTTAAATCACCAACCCTAACAAGCAACCCCCCTAACTCTACGTAGGCATCCACAAATGAAGAATCAGCCTCTATAGCTGCCTGATAGCGCTTAAAGGCCTCCACCAACTCCATTTTTTTCTCAAGCTGCACGCCGACCAAGTACTGATATCTCGCCACTTGGTGTTCGGAATTCAAACTAATTCCTTCCTCATAGCAACGAATCGCATCAGCTAGCTCCCGCTTATAAAAATGCCTATTCCCAATACACTCGAGTTTAATATAATTAGATAGCACACCCACTGAATCAGCTAATAGAGCATCTCCTCTTTCAAACTCACTACGAATATAAAACGCTGTCACCTCATTCCTTATTTCAAGCTGCTTCTTCATACGCTTAATCACCATCTCCAAAACGCCTAGAAGACTTGGTCTGCCCGCACCGCCCCAAAACTGCCAACACAAACTGGCTTTTGCTATATAACAGACTGCAACGAAACCGCCATCTCCAATGCAACCTTCGAATAATTCACACCACCATCAGCAGCCGGCTGTTGTTTCAATTCATCTAACGCATACACAACACTAGCTTTGTAACCAGGCCGAAACAACCGAACGTCTTCCCTGTCATTGACATAAATACCAACAGCTCGCACCGAGCCGTCTTCTAGCTCTAAATCAAGCATATTATTCGCTTGATGCTTATCTTGCCCCGCAACATAAGCCCGCAAAATGACGCCAGAAACGAATAACAGTGGCATTTGTCCTTGGCGGATGCTATCCCACCAATCTACTGATCCAAAAAGCCCATAGGTTCCTTTAAGCCCTATAAGCGGGCGAGTTTTATCCAATGTTAAAGCTTGAGTCAACGATACTCTTTCGTGATCTCTTTCCAAGTCATGCTCAAGACGATAAATCAACCTCATTGAATTATCATCTTCGCTCAAGCCAAAAATAATTGGAGAACTCATCCAGCCAACCCTCAAAACAGATAATTTTTATCGCCAAACTCAGAATCTACTTGTGCGCAATGCTTTTACCCGACAATCGCTAGTATTCTATTTAGCCTTTAAAGAACGTACAAAGCGTTAATAGCACTACTTTAAGTGAGCCAGAATTTTGCCCCTCCGTTGAGCCCTCTTGATCTTATTCTACGACCAACTGCCAACCTCCACTTCTTGCCTCTTCTTGCGTCAGATCCACAACATCTCTTATTTCAAAAGCCTTTTGATCAAGATTCGACTGTTGATTTAGCAGCTTACGCTCACAAACTATCGTCAGAGGCTGTCGAACCTTATCACCAGAAACCGGATAAAATCGTTTTCCGATAACATCAACATTTGAGTTACAGCCTTTACAAGCGAGAATCGTAACTCCATCTGACAACTCAAATTTTTCGACTACGCTCATTGTAAACTTCATTTATTAGAGCCCTATCTTTCTGTTGCCTTCTGACTTCTCAAGTGCGTTGGTCGCCGTGATCCAATCTGAAAATCTCGCCATCGGCAAAATCCGTCATCACAACGCTACCAATAACAATATTATCTTTATCACGCTTGACATGTCAGTAGTCAATTCGCAGCTCACCTCGCTTGCCGAAGTTAACAATACGGAGCAACTGAAATCCCATTGGAAGTACCTTATCTCGAATCAACTGGGAAACCGCATCTTCCAGAGCGTCAGGTGTGACCAAGTCCGCTGAAATGTGAATCCAGTACGGTACGTTTTCATGCGCATCTTCGTCTGAAATAGCGACGGAGAAAGTCATGCCACCAAGGGAACCCTTAAAATAATAACCATCAATGTAATTACTGCTCTCGCGCTTTTCCCTATCATTAACGCCTAGGGCGTCAAAGAATTTTTTCGCAAATGGTCGCAGTTCCACGCAACCAGGGTGCACACCAAGCAGGTTTACATATTGCATTGAATTCAACCTCTAGGAACGATTGGTTTCACAACAATTGACAGCTGAAATTCCTCAGGGACAGACCACGTTTCCTAATGGATCGGCTCCAAAATTTCAATTGGATACAGACCATCATCAGAAAGCCGCTTTAGCGCTTTCTGAGTAGCATCAACATAATCAATTCCAGACGCATAGCAACTTACATATGCCCCTGAAAAATCAGACGGCATGATTGACGACTCAAGCGGCCGAACATGAAAAGGAATAATAAAATCATCGCCACCTTTACGCCTCTACTTAAAAAAAAACGGAGACAGACTACGTATCCAAACCAAGACAGCATCGCTTTCCGGGCGCCCCGGTCGGCCTTACTGAGCTCCCCGTACGATCATTGCTTCAATTTCATCAGAAAACGTGGTCTGTCCCCGTTTCTCGCAAACTCAAGCTGCGTTGGCAGAGAATCAAAGTGATCTGCCCACTGCTCTTTTATGTGCTCGGACCAGTCTTCATAGGGAAGCGACTTTCATCAAATAAATTCGAGTTTCAACAAGACGATTTCGCACTTGATTCACATCAAAAATAAAATCTCCACCTTCAGGGCGATAGCACGCCAAAACTTCCACCGTCGCTTGTAAAAAATTATCGTCTGGATAAGCGTTATCAATCAACACTTCTAAACGATTTGCAGCTTCAATACTTGTATCTCTCCCATCAATAAAGTGATCTAACAACGTCACTATCACTTCCATATTAACTTTCCTTTGATAAATTAAAGCGGAAATCCACTCTCACTTCTAGCTCAGCAAAAAAAATCGTCCCATACTGGAAAACAGTGACCGCGTGCCGCTATCCGTCTCCGCGCCTCATACCACCTCAGGAGTCCTCAAAAGAATTTACTACCAAATCCAACTGCTCGATCAAATTTCTAGGCGGCCGAGTATCGACATATGCTTGAGCCAAAGAAAATGGATCTATGACTTTTCCTGCCCCAGCCCCCCCAAACTCTCCAATCACATACCTCGAAAAGGTTTTTGACTCAACGCTTTCATCAACTACCCAGCACCCGTCAAATTTACCAACAAGCCACTCCCCAATAAAATAGCCTATCCTTGTCATCAACCAAATGCGATTGCTATCGCTCACATCTTGCGCTGCCATATATTTACTTATATAAGGTAGAAATTTTTCAGGCACAATCAGTATTTCATGCGGACTTTCACAACCTAATATATTAGCAAAATCATGTAGAACGGGCATACATTCCTTGCGAAACACGTCAAACCTGTCCTTTCTCTTTTTTAACTCAGTCTTTTCTTCATCCGTCATCTGTCTCATAACCTGCTCTCACATTATTTAGCGCGCTGATCGATGCGATAAAACCCAAAGGCTATACTATTGGCAAAATTGATCGCTTGCCGCCCTATTAATGATGATCTCAAAATGGTCCTTGTCACGCTTAACTATTGGCGACACTGAGCGAATAAGTTTGATATCAAGGACCTTTCCACAGACCCTGATGTTTTGACGATCAAATGCCTCTAAAATCTCTTCATCATCGTCATTATCAACGTGCGAAACGAAAATTACGCTGTAGCTTCCGCCGCTCTGGACTACCTCAGAACAGGTCGTAGCATCGAATTCGTTGCAATATGTTATTGGTATTGCTAACTTATTTTCAATACGAAGCTCGTCAAAAAAAACCTGTTCCATCTCTATCAGACAACAACTAGACAACGCCAGTGGCAGAACCGTCACTTTAATAACGTGTAAAAATATAGATAAAATTTTCGACACCACTCTCACTCGCGATAGATTGGAAATATGTTTAAGACATTATCTTATTAGCCACTTCAACATCTATTGAAGACACCATAAAAACTCTCGACTGCATTGTTAGCCTCATCAGACTCACCATAGATCCCCTAGTATGCGTCAAGTGAAAAGAGAGATTTTCGCCAGAGTAAAAATGTGGCTCTAACCTCCTTCCCCCTCATCAGTGAGCACAATATTCGCCAGTAATGAACCTAGAGGAAGCTCCTTCGTTTTCCTAATTATTTGGCCTATTAATGTCCAGTAGACATCAAGGTCTGAAACCTCTAGGTTTTCGACAACATCTTTACCACCGAGAAACAATGGCACCCTATAGCCGATACAGTCTTCATAGCTAGGAGCAGCACCTTGAGCTAGCCATTGAATATGGAAGCTAACAGCTAAGGCCTCTTCTCGGAACTCCATCAATTCTTCGTTATGAAAAGTCACGATATTGCAGGGAATCTCTAGCGCCTCTCCGGTTCCTGGCTCAAACATAACAACTCCAGAATGCCCCCCTTCCAACCGGCCTGAATCCAGCGCAAATATGCGACCTAGCCAATCGTAACCAAAGCATTGCACACGCCCATCGAAATTGGGGAACGCATATTCAATGACTTGGTTCCACTCACTAATCGAGCTAGGCGCCATCACTCGATATAATGCTCTATCAAATGAACACCCTCCAAACTCCGACATCAGTTCAGACACCCCATAAGCGTCGCCTTTAATATCCAGAGCAGTCAGGCCTTTATCGACTACACGATAATCCTCGGAGAAAGAACTGCGAAAAATATCATACATGAGTCAATCTCCGATCTTCCATATTGTCAACTTTAAAAAACATTGGAGCAGTTCACATTTCCTACAGTATCCGCTATTGTTACCCCTGCTCCTTTCGCCTACCGCTGACAACTTGATTCCAATAGCGCACAGCTTCAAAATGCTGTTGCCTCGTCAACCATGTTTTGTTTTCTGGGCTTATTGGATCGCCACCTAAAATGACCGGTACAATCTCGAACAACTCCATTCCCTTGGGGCGCCCTGGCTTATTCATCCTCGTTTGCCAACCGAGCAAATAGATCGGGGAGATCGTAGGCTAGCGTTTCGGCATACCGCCGATCCATGCCTATAAACGGGATGCGCACTATCGGCATCGCTGCGTCATTGGTATCGAAGCCATACCCCTCTCCGCCTCCGCTCGAAGCGAACAAGAAGATGCCCGGAGCATAGACTTCTACTTCATACTCCCGATTGAAGTCGGCCAATTCCTCTGCACTCCAAAAAACAATGTAATTCTCGCCTATGAAACCCTCGCCACCATTATGCTGTTTGAGAAAGTCGATATAACTTTTTGGAAGTGCCATACCCGAGTGAGTCGAGAGGTCATTGAGGATCTCGGATTCAGCTGGGTCATTGAACTCCCCCTCTGTCAAATGATATTTCATAGCTAACAATACCTACTCCAATCAGTTGGTTCGTCTGACGGACTTTCCTTTTCATCTATAGTCCACAGCACCAATTTCTCTCCCGTCAACCAAAGTGGAACTCCTGGCGTATCAAATACCTCTTCAATAGAAACCAGAGTTATTAACTCACCCTATGATATTTGACGGCAAACTCGAAAACCTCGCTCCCCTACCCTAAGATCTATCAATCGATGTACGTCAGGGTACTCACCATACTTTTCCGAAATTATTTCTGGATGGATGCTGAGCACTTAAAACAACTCCACTCCATCACAAGACTCATGGTATCGAAATAGAGCAGATTTAAGTCGGCGCTGGATGCTCAAGCAAGCTCTCCCAACAGCAGAAACATAAGGAATATAGCCCCCCGAGGATCCGCTACCCCTCGTAAACAGTAGCAGCAATTAACATTTCCGCAGCAATCCGCCAAGTTATTTTTTCAACATCAACAGCTTCCCCCATATTTTTGTAACATCCACCCATGTCACTTGCGAAACCTGAGAGCCCCAAAAGAAACTGATCCAAAGTATCGTTCTGCCACTCGTCACGATTACTTACATAATCCCGGCTTAACATCTCAACAAAATCGACAAAACCCGCTCTTGTTGAAACGGCCTTTGCGCATTCACACAACTCATCACTCGTCATAATTTATTCCCGGGAACAGATCACGATTATGAAACGAACCAATTACAGGTGAATTCAAATCTCGACCTATCCTTGCGCCCCCTTACATCATCTTTCTTTGCCAAACACTTGACTTAGAGCTCCGCCACGCATGCCATCCAAGCGGAAGATCAGCCAGCTCAATAACGGTTGGGTCGAGCATCACAATGCTTTGCAAACTCACGACCATTGCATCTTCTTCGCTGACAGGCTCCGATTGACTGGTATGAAACTGCCAAGCACCATCATCGCTATCATGCGAAACATACGCTATCCAGCCACCCGAAACTATTTTCTGGCTTGCAACGACCGCGACGTTCGGAGGATCACTAAACTGCCAACCTGCCGTTACCATACTTATCATCCTTAACTGCTTTTTTGTCTTCTCTGTTTCCGTGTAATCACTACAGCCCCCACCCAACATAGTTAAATCACACACCCGTCAGTAATCCAATCAGTTAACGACATACCGATCCTTTTAAATTCATCAGAATCCATACTGCCTTGATCCACTAGGTAGACGCCTTTACCTGCAAGCGGAAGCATTATAGAACGGCCACCACTATCGTCACCTATAGCAAGATAGGCTGAGGCATATTTATCCACCTCCAGGGTCTTATTCCTTTCAACAAGCTCACTAGAAGAATATAAGATCACACCATTTTGCAATGAAAAACCATCTGCCGAATTAAGCATCTGCACATAAGCGTCTGGCAGTTGCACGTGAAAACCTCCTTGCAACTCAACCAACCTAACGCTCGAGATAGCACCATTGACTATAGCAACTCCTCTAACATTCGAAATATTCATTTACCCTCCCAGAAACATGGCCTGCTCCCGCCTTACTCAACCTCCTTTCACTCATCAACCATTAACTCAAAAGACTCCGCTAAAACATCCCAATCCACCCTCAAAAATTCGCCTCATACTTATCACCGCCTCATGAAGGGGGGTCCGTCTCGCGCCAAGAATTGCTTGTGACGGCCATAACAAGTAGCAAGAGGCATCACCGAAGCATAGCGGCTGCCATTTTTTCGTCTAGAGGTCAGAGACTGTTTTTTCATCGCCCTCCCCTGGCACCCATACGAAAGTCGCTGGCCAACAGACGTAGTAAACCCCAACCAAAAGCCCCTATGGACCCTCCCCGCAAATAGCACAAGCTCACGCCCACACAAGCCCCCCCAGCCGTGACCGCTACAGAGAATGGACTCCGCACGCATACCTCGTACGCGTCACGTCGCACTCAACCGAGTCCAGCCATGAACCTACTGAATCTATTCAACAAGGCCCGCGCCCAGACTCAAGGCGCGGTCAGCGTGGTCTGCACCTCTGCTGAACTTGACCAGGCACTGGCCAACATACGTATCACCCCAGTGTTGATTACCGGGTTCATCTCCCCGCACCTGGACATCGACCAGGTCGCCGCCAAGGTCAAGAAGCGCTTTGCCCACAGCGCCATCAGCCTGTGCACGACGTCGGGTGAGTTGTGCAACGGCGCGAACACGCTGTACTGCCAGACCGGCGAAACCTGGGATCGAGTGGTGCTGCAGCTGTTTGACGCCAGTGTGATTGTGTCGGCCGAGGTGGTGATGGTGCCGCTGGAGTGCGAGGACATTCGCGGTGGCGGCAAGCGCTTGGCCATGCGTGAGCGAATCACCCGGTTGGTGAGTAACATCAAGCAGGCGCAAGTGAGCACGCCGATTGACCATCGCGATACCTTGGCCTACGTGGTGTTCGATGGTCTTTCGGCTTCCGAATCGTTCTTTATGGAAGCGCTTTATGAGTCGGGACGCTTCCCTTGCCTGTTCGTCGGCGGTTCGGCCGGTGGCAAGGCCGATTTCAAGAAGACCTTGATCAGTGATGGGCAGCGCAGCTATCAGAACCATGCGCAGATTGTCTTCCTGAAAACCGCGGCGGATGTGCGCTTCGGGGTGTTCAAGAGTCAGAACTTCCAACCTGCCGGGCTGACGTTCAGCGTGCTGACCGCGTCGGTCGAAGACCGCACCATCGACCAGGTCATCGACAGCCGTGGCAACATCAAGAGCATGGTCCAGGCGCTGTGCGATGCATTCGAGTGCAGTGCCCAGGCACTGGAAAAGAAGCTGGCCGATTATTCATTCGCCATCCGTGTGGGCGATGAGCTGTTCGTGCGCTCCATTGCCCGCATCGATTATCAGCAGCAGATCATCCAGCTGTTCTGCGACGTGGCGCCCGGCGAAGAGCTGGTGATGGTCAAGCGTACGCCCCTTCGCGAGGCGACCCGCCTCGACTACGAGAAATTCCTCAAGGGCAAAGGCGGCCGTCCGGTGGCCGCTATTCTCAACGACTGCATCCTGCGCCGGCTCAACAACAGCAGCGACCTGGGCAGCATGGCCGGTATTTTCGGCGATGTGCCTTTGGCCGGCTTCTCGACGTTTGGTGAAATCCTCGGTTTGAACCTCAACCAGACACTCACGGCGATTTTCTTCTTCAGAGTCACCAAGGGCGCCAGTTTTGTCGATGAGTACGTCGATAACTTCATTGCTCACTACGGCGAGTTCAAGGCGTTTTTCCTGCGCCGCCAGATCAAGAAGCTGGCGGGCCTGAACCATGTCGTGGTCAAGCAGATCATGGCGTTCAAGATGAATGACTTCAGCAGCGCCTTGGACACTCGCGGCCTGGACAACACCATCCTGCCGGTGTTCGACGGCCTGACGGATCTGGGCCAGGTATTGGCCCAGGCCAGCCAGCAACAAGCGCTGATGGCGACGCAAATCAAGCACTACTCTGGCGAACTGCACTTGTCGATGGATGACCTGACGGGCACGATCGACCGGCAAAACAGCGTCGCCGAGCAGGCCGGCACGACCGTCGAACAGCTTGCCACCCAAGCGGGTGAAGCGGTGGTCGGCGCCCGTGCGCTTGCCAGTTCGAGCTTGCGTATCCAGTCGATCGTACAGGTCATCCAGCAAATCGCCGGGCAGACCAACCTGTTGGCCCTCAACGCCGCCATCGAAGCAGCGCGCGCCGGTGAGATGGGCAGAGGGTTTGCGGTGGTGGCTGATGAGGTCCGCAAGCTCGCGGAAATCACCCGCAAGAATGCCGCGGAAATCGGCGTGGACATTGACCTGCTCTCGACGGAGATCCAAGGCGTCGCCCAACAGATCGAAGACCAGTCCGTCGCCGTCAGCGCCCTGCGCGAGATGCTCGATGCCCTGGAAGACTCGAGCCGCACCACCGAAGGTACGGCACAACGCACGAAGGCCATCGCGGACACCTTGACGGGGCTGACTCACGCCAGTGCTTGAGCAACTGTTGCAGGGTTTGGTGTTGAATCCGGATGCTGTGGGCAGCCGCAATCTCCTGTGGGAGCGAGCCTGCTCGCGATAGCGGTGGGTCAGCTTGCATCGATGTTGGATGTGCCGGCGTCTTCGCGAGCAGGCTCGTTCCCACAGGGTTTGGTGTTGAGTCCGGATGCTGTGGGCACCCGTAATCCCTTGCTCGCGATAGCGGTGGGTCTGCTTGTGGTGATGTTGGATGTGCCGGCGTCTTCGCGAGCAAGCTCGCTCCCACAGGGTTTGGTGCTGAGTCCGGACGCTGTGGGCAGCCGCAATCCCTTGCTCGCGATAGCGGTGGGTCTGCTTGCGGTGATGTTGGATGTGCTGACGCCTTCGCGAGCAAGCCCGCTCCCACAGGGTTTGGTGTTGAATCCAGGTGCTGTGGGCATCTGCAATCTTTTGTGGGAGCGGGCTTGCTCGCGAAAGCGGTGGGTCAGCTTGTAGTGAGGTTGGATGGGCCGGCGCCTTCGCGAGCAAGCTCGCTCCCACAGGGTTTGGTGCTGAGTCCGGATGCTGTGGGCAGCCGCAATCCCTTGTGGGAGCGAGCTTGCTCGCGATAGCGGTGGGTCTGCTTGTGGTGATGTTGAATGTGCCGGCGCCTTCGCGAGCAAGCTCGCTCCCACAGGGTTGGGTGTTGTATCTGGATGCGGGGTCGAACCTGGATGATCAGCCTGCGGGGCGCTCGTTGATTGTGCTCGCGGCCTGGAACAGGATTTTCGCGACGAAATCGATTTCCTGTTCGGTGATGATCAGCGGCGGCAGGAAGCGTACGGTCGCGCCGTGGCGTCCGCCCAGTTCAACGATCAAGCCGTGCTTCAGGCAAGCCTGCTGGAACGCCTTGGCCCGGGCGGTGTCCACCGGCGGATGGCCCTGTACGTCTGGGGTGCCGTGCGGGTCGACGATTTCCATGCCGAGCATCAGGCCACGCCCACGCACATCACCGATCCAGGCGAACTCGTTTTGCAGCGCCTGCAATTGTTTCTGCAGGTGGGCGCCCACCGTTTCAGCGTGCTGGACCAGGCCTTGATCACGGATAAAACGCAAGGTCGCGGTACCCGCCGCCATCGCCAGTTGATTGCCGCGGAATGTGCCGGCGTGGGCACCCGGCTGCCAGACGTCCAGCGACTCGTGGTAGACCATCACCGACAGCGGCAACCCGCCGCCGATGGCTTTGGACAGGGTGATGACATCCGGCGTGATGCCCGATTGCTCGAAGCCGAACATCCGTCCACTGCGGGCAATGCCGCACTGGATCTCGTCGACGATCAGCGGAATGCCGTGGGCCTGGGTCAACCGGCGCAACTCCTGCAGCCAGCGGTCCGGCGCGGCGATCACCCCACCCTCGCCCTGGATCGGCTCCAGGATCATTGCCGCCGGTGCTGTCACCCCGCTTTCCGGGTCGTTGAGCAAGTGTTCCAGGTATCGAACGTTCAACGTGACCGCCTGATCGCCGGCCACCCCGAACGGGCAACGATAGTCGTGGGGGAACGGCAGGCGCTGCACGCCGGGCATCAACGCGCCGAGGGCATTCTTTGGCGACAGGTTGCCGCTGATAGCCAGCGTGCCCAGGGTCATCCCGTGATAGGCCCCTTCGAACGCCAGGACCGAATGCCGTCCGGTCGCGGTACGGGTCAGCTTGAGCGCGGCCTCGACCGCATCGGCCCCACTCGGGCCGCAGAACTGGATGCGTGCATGGCGAGCGAACTCGCTGGGCAGGCAAGCGAAAATCTCTTGGACGAATGCGTCCTTCACGGGCGTCATGAGGTCCAGGGTATGCATCGGCACACCGGCCGCCATGACCTGGGTGATGGCTTCGATGATCACCGGGTGGTTGTGGCCCAGCGCGAGGGTCCCGGCACCGGCCAGGCAATCGACGAACACTTGCCCTCGGCTGTCCTGCACATAAATGCCATGGGCCCTTTCAAGCACCAGGGGAATGCGTCGCGGGTAACTGCGGGCGTTGGATTCCTGCTGTTGCTGACGTTCCAGCAGTGGTGTCGAATCGAGGCAGTAAGGATTCGACAGACCGGTGTGCAACAGGCGTAGCTGTTGCGCGCCACCCGCTGTGACATTCGAAAAAGCACTCATGATTTCCTCCATGGAGGCTGGGTTTGGAAGGGAACAAACAGCCTGGAAACAAACATCCGAAACGTTGCAGGACAGACGCGAGGAGATTGCCTCCCCGCGCCCGTGGGTTTACATGTCGTAGCGCAGGATCATCCCCACCGTGCGCGGTGCGCCGACGTCGATGATGTCGTCGTCGCGATTGTTGGTGACGTACTCCTTGTCGAACGCATTCTTCACGTAGGCGGACACTGCGACGTTCTTGGTGACTTTGTACTCGGTGTTGAAATTCACCAGCACATAGGCATCGCTCTTACGCTCACCAGTGACTTTACCGTTTGAATCGAACTCGTACTCCGAAGGCGCGGTGCTCTGATAGACAATGTCCGTACCGAATATCAGGCGATCGTCGAAACGATAGACACCACCCACCGAGGCCTTGTATTTAGGCGAGTAGAGGAACGCCTCACCGCTCCTGTCCTGACCATTGTCAGCGACGAAGTCCTTGTATTTGCTATCGGTAATGGCGCCGCCGACGTTCAGGGTCAGTTGCTCGGTGATGTCTTTTTCGACGAAGACTTCCAGGCCCTTGATCTCACTGCGACCAGCGTTGTAGATATCAATGACGGTGCTACCGGGCTGCCGCACGCTGACCTGCTGATCTTTCCAGTCGGTGTAGTACAGGTTGGCGCGGGTACGCAGGGTCTTGTCGAAGAACGAACCGCGATAGGACAGCTCGTAGTTGGTGGTGTATTCCGGATCGTAGGCTTGGTGACCGCTACCGGAACGCAGGTTGACACCGCCACCGCGATAGCCCTTCTGCACCGTGAAACCGAGGTACTGGTCCGTTGCCAGTTCGTAGTCGATGCCAAGTTTCGGCAGCACGGCATCAAACGACTTCTTGATTTTCTCGGGCACGAAGCGGCCATCTGCTTCGATGTCGGTATCGTTCGTTTCGTGGTCGTAACGCAGGCCGGTGATCAAGGTCCAGCGCGGGGCGAACGTCCAGTTGACTTCACCGAACACCGCCTTGTTTTCAATCTTGGTATCACCTTTGACGGTACGAACCAGCACATCATCGAACAACAACCGGTCGTGGAAGTTGTTGGTGTTGTGACCATAGTAGGCACCGACGAAACTCTTCACCGTGTCCGAGTCGTAATTCAGGCGCAGTTCCTGACTGAACAGGTTGCCGTCCTGCTTACGCAGAACGACCTCGTTGTCCACGGCATTCTGGTCAAAGTCCAGACGGTTGCTGTAGTCCGTATTGGTATTGGCGGTCATGCTCGTCAGCGACCAGGCATCGTTCAGACGATAATCCACCTTGGCGCTGAGGGTGTCTTGCTTGAGGTTGTCGAAGGCCTCGGTATTGGACGCGATGTCGTAATAGCTCGGTTTGCCATCGGCGCCGCGCATCGTCGAGCGGTCACCCTGGCGATGTTCGTTATGGGCATAAGTCAGCAAGACGTCAGTGTCGTCATTGGGCAGGATCAGCAATTTACCGCGGGCGTTGCTGGTGCGATGCGGGTTGGCGTCTTTATCGAGCGTGGTGTTGCGGATGTAGCCGTCACCGTCGGAATAATCCACGGCGATACGCCCGGCGATCTTGTCATCGACGATGGCCCCGCCGCCCGCCACGGCCGCACCGTGCTCACCGTAGTTGCCCACGCTGGTCTGCGCCGAGAAGCTCGGTTCGAAGGTTGGGTTCTTGGTTCGGATAACCACCGCACCGGCCAGGGAGTTACGGCCCTGGGTGGTGGATTGCGGCCCGAGAAAAACCTCGACCTGCTCGGCATCCCAGAGCGGGACCGGGCTGAGGGTCAGCGCGCGGTTGGGCTGCACGGCACCGTCGACATACACCGATACTGCCCCGTTGAGGGCCGCCGGGCCCTGGTCGTCAAAACCGGACACCGGCACGCCACGGATACCCCAGTTCTCATTGCCGGCCTGGCTATAGACGCCGGGCGTGCGGGCAAATACATCCACCAGGTCCTTGTCGCCGTGTTCACGCAGGTTCTTGTCGGTGACGACCACGACGCTGGACTGGGTCTTATCGAGGGGGCGGTCGATTTTTTCACCCGTCACGGTGATCGGAGCGATCTCCATCTTGCCGGCTTCTTCGGCCGCCCATGCGCCGTTGCTCAGGCCGATGGCCGACCCTACAGCCAACGCAATTGTGTTCTTTTTGAAATTCACGCCCCGCTCCCCTGCGACAGATATTTTTAGGTTTTTTGAGCTGGCCGAAGGCTGTTTGGCGCCAGCGGAGCGGAGTCTAATCCAAAAAAAAAATTAAATAAATAGTATTGATAATCCATCTCATTTGTACCTAGTATGTCGTCTTGTATCGCCTTACATACATTACAGACGAGTCCTACATCGCTGACCGCTGCCCTGCTTTCGAGGTCTTGTGACTGGTCGAAGACGCTATAAGAGGATGCACAAGGATGACCTCAATCGAACACCTGAACGGGCGTTCCGAGCTTTTTTCAATGGCGCCCACGGATGCAAGCGCCCAATCGCTCCCCGTGCTGGTGCAGGGGACATCGGGGCAGTCGATCCACGATCTGGACACCTCGATCCGCGACAGCCTGGCCCATGTCCTGAGCACCGTTGGCGGCGTGTTGTTTCGCGGTTTCACCGTCGCCACGCCCATTGATTTCAAGCGCTTCGCTGCCAGCTTTGGTGCACCGCTGGCCAGTTACGAGTTCGGCTCCACACCGCGCAGCAAAGTCTTCGCCGGGGTCTATAGCTCCACCGAGTATCCGGCCCATCAATTCATCCCGCTGCACAACGAACAGGCCTACACCCGCCCCTGGCCTTCGCGCATCTGGTTCCACTGCATCAAGGCCAGTGAAACCGGCGGCGAGACCCCGATTGCCGACAGCCGCCTGATCTACCAGCGCATGCCTGCCGAGATTCGCGAGCTGTTCGCCAGCCGCGAGTTGCTCTACGTGCGCAACTACAGCGGCGCCCTGGACCTGCCCTGGGAAAAAGTCTTCAACACCCAGGACCGCGCCCAGGTCGAACGCTACTGCCAGGACAACGACATCGAGTGGGAATGGAAAGCCGATGGCGACCTGCGCACCCGCCAGCGTTGCGCCGCTGTGCAGCAGCATCCCGATACCGGTGAGTGGGTCTGGTTCAACCAGGCGCACCTGTTCCATGTCTCGGCCATCGAACCGAGCGTACGCGCCAGCCTGCTGGCGGCAGTGGGTGAAGAGAACCTGCCGCGCCATGTCTATTTCGGCGACGGCTCGCCGATTGCCGACGACATGCTCGACACCGTGCGCGAGGTCTACCGCGAGACTGCCATCAGTTTCCCCTGGCAGCCCGGCGATATCCTGATGCTCGATAACCGACTGGTCGCACACGGTCGCAATCCTTTCACCGGTGACCGCAAAGTCATCGTGGCCATGGCGTGAATTGCACATGTTTTCATTCGAACACTGGATCGACGTGCTGGAAGCCAACGCCCAGCACTTCCCTCATCGTGCGGCCCTGCATTTTCTGCCGGACGGCGTAGAGATCGGCGAAACCCTGACCTTTGCCCAGCTGCACGAGCAATCCCAATCCCTGGCGGCCGCGCTGCAAGCACGTTATGCACCGGGTGATCGGGTGCTGTTGATGTTGCCCAGCAGCCTCGACTACGCCCGCACTTTCTGTGCCTGCCTGTATGCGGGGCTGATTGCCGTGCCGTTGTTTCCACCGCCGTCGCGCAAGCCGCGCCACCTCGATCGCGTCCGCAACGTGGTGGTGGATGCCGAACCGGGGCTGATTCTTGCACCGGCAGATTATTGCGAAGGCTTGCTGGAACTGGTGGAAGGACGCGTCGATGTGCTGACCGTCCAGGACCTGGGCACGCCACCGGCCAGCCAGTGGCAACGCCCGGTCATCGACGGTTCTACCGTGGCCTTCCTGCAATACACCTCCGGCTCTACCGGTTCGCCAAAAGGTGTCGAGGTGCGTCAACGCAACCTGATCGCCAACGTCGAACTGATGCGCCAGGCGTACGCTTTCGACGAGCACGGCGCCATGGTCAACTGGCTGCCGTTGTACCACGACATGGGCCTGATCGGCGGCATGCTGGCCCCGCTCTACAGCGGCATGCCCTGCTACCTGATGGCGTCCCAGACGTTCGTCAATGCGCCGTCGACCTGGTTGCAGGCGTTGAGCCGCTACCGCGCCACCGCCAGTTTCGCCCCCAACTTCGCCTATGCCCTGTGCAACCGCGTGGTCAGCGACAACCTGATCGCGCAGCTTGACCTGAGTGCCTGGAAACACGCGATCAACGGCGCCGAACCGATCCACCCTGGCACCCTGGAGGCCTTCGCCCAACGCTTTGCCGCGTGTGGCCTGAACCCGTTGGCCATCAGCCCCGGGTATGGCCAGGCCGAAGCGACCCTGTGCGTCAGCGCCACGCCGGCCGATGCGCTGCCAGTGGTGCTGCGCCTGGACAAGACCGTGCTGGAGACCGGTCGTGTGGCCCTGGCGACGGCCGATGCCGCCGCCGTGGAGTTCGTCGCCTGTGGTTACCCGCAAGCCTTGCACGGCATCGCCATCGTCGACCCGCACACCTTCGAACGCTGCGCCGCCGACCGCATCGGCGAAGTCTGGCTCAAGGGCCCGAGCAACGCCGAGTCCTATTGGAAGAACCCCGAGGCCACTCGCGAAGCCTTTGAAGCACGGATTGCCGGCTCATCGGAGCATTACCTGCGCTCCGGCGACCTGGGCTTCATGCATGAAGGCCAGGTGGTGATCTGCGGACGGCTCAAGGACCTGCTGATTCTCAACGGACGCAACCTCTATCCCCACGACATCGAATTCGCCATTACCGACGCCGAGCCGGGCATCCGCACTGGACGCATCGCCGCCTTCTCGGAAATGGACCCGGCCCTGGGCCGCGAGAAACTGGTGATCGTCGCCGAGCCGCAGCGCAAGTTCGTCGACCCGGCGCATCATCCGGCGCTGTTCGCGTCGATGCAAAACGCCGTGCGCGAAGCCGCCGACTGTGGCATCGACCAGATTGTGCTGGTGCAAGCCGGCACCATCCCGATGACCACCAGCGGCAAGATCGCCCGTCAAGGCGCACGCAAGCAGCTGGCCGCCGGCACATTGAGCATCATCGCCCAGAGCGGTGGGCAGCATGCCTCGCACGGCGAGACCCTTGACCTTGCCCAGTTCAAGCGCCTGGTGGCCGAGACGCCGCAACAGGCCCAGGTCGCCTGCCGCCAATGGCTGGAACAGACGCTGCACGCGGTCAACCCGTATCTGTCCGCCCATTTCGAACGCAGCCTGATCGGCCAGGGCCTGGACTCCATCGGCGTGGCCGACTTCGCTGCGCGCCTGCACCGGGACCTGGGCTGGAATCTCGAGACCCAGGACTTGTTCGGGGAAATCACCCTGGAACAATGGGCGCTGGCCCTGCAAGGTTTCCTGAATGAACCGGCGCCCACGGCCGAAGCCTCGACCGAGCAAGCCAACCTCAACCAGGGCCATCAGTCGTTCGCCCAGCGTCGCCTGTGGTTCCTGCGCCAACTGAACCCGGACGACACCCGCCACAACCTGGTGCTGCATCTGCGCCTGCAAGGGCCGTTGGACATCGAGGCCCTGGCCCTGCGCTTGAACACGCTGGTCGAGCGGCATGGCGTGTTGCGCACGGTGTACCGCGACGGTGTCGATGGCCCGCAACAACAGGTGTTGCCGGCCACGGCGGTAGCGCTGATCCATCATGATTTGCGCGAGCAGAATGAAGCGCAGCAACAGCAGGCGCTGAGCGAGCACCTGGCCCACGAACACACCAACCCTGTCGATTTGCAAGCCGGCCCGCTGCTGCGAGCGCAGTTGCTTAGCCGACATGGCCAACAGCATGACCTGCTGCTGACCCTGCACCACATCGCCTTCGACGGGCGTTCGGCACAAGTGCTGCTGGCGGAGCTGGCTGGTTCGACGGACGTAGGGCTGCCGGGGCAATACCTCGATTTCGCCCAATGGGAAGCCCGGTACTGGAGCGAACAGCAGATCGCCACCGAGCAGGACTTCTGGCGCACACACCTGGCCGGCATGCCGCAAACATTGGAACTCGGTGGCAGCGGCCAGGCCCCGGGCGAACACAGCCTGGACTTCAGCGTGCCCCAGGCCCGCTGCGAACGGCTGGCAGCACTGGCCCGCGAGCAAGGCATGACCTTGTTCATGCTGTTGCTGGCCAGCTACCAACTGGTGCTCAAGCAACTGGGCGGCCAGCAGCAATTCCTGCTGGGCACCGACGTCAATGGCCGGCCACTGGCCGAGCACAGCGACGTCATCGGCTTCTTCGTCAACCAGTTGACCCTGCGTTGCGACTTGCGTGGCGAACCGACCCTGGCCGGTTTCCTTGAGCGGGTTCGCGATGAAGCGCGCCTGGCCTATGCCCATCAAGGCCTGCCTTTCGACCTGGTGGTCTCGGCCCTCGCGCCGCAACGCCGCCCCGGTCACTCGCCGCTGTTCCAGGTCAAGCTCAACTATCAACCGTCACGGGTGACCCCGACCGCCATCGCCGGCGCGCAGCTGTCCGCGCTGGACGTGGCCCAGGCACCGGGAGATTTCCACCTGGTGCTCGACCTCGTGCACGGCAGCGAAGGCCTCGCCGCGACCCTCAAGTATCGCGGCGAATACTTCGACCAGCAGCGTGCCCTGCGCCTGCAACACCTGTGGACGGGCCTGCTGGAACAGCTACACACCCTGTTGGACGAGCCGCTGCCGGCATTGGCCGAGCGCATCGATAACTGGGACCAGGCCTTTGCCCGTGAGCGACAACAGTCACAGGCGCTGGCCGGTCGCAGCCAGATGATGCAAGCCAAACGTCGCTCCTTGTCCCTTTAACCGAGTCGGATGCCGTTATGTCTATCGTGCCCCCATCGCCACGCGCCCTCGGCGCCGTGCGTCGCAAAGCCATGAACGTCTCGGAACAACAGTTGGTCACCGAGCGCCTGCTCAGCCCGGACCACGTCCTGCCCCTGGTGATCGAGCCGGCGGTCAGCGGCGTCGACCTGATCGCCTGGGCCACCCGGGAACGCGAGTCGCTGGAAAAGAAACTGCTGGAGTACGGCGCCCTGCTGTTTCGCGGCTTCAACGTCGCGTCCGTCGAGCAGTTCGACCAAGTGATCGCCGCCCTTTCCCCCGGCGCTCTGGAATACATGTTCCGCGCCTCGCCCCGGACACGGGTCGGCGGCAACATCTACACCTCGACCGACTACCCGGCCGACCAGATGATTTTCCCCCACAACGAGCACTCCTACTCGCCGCGCTTTCCACTGCGGCTGTTCTTCTACTGCCAACTGCCGTCCGAGACCGGTGGTGAAACACCGATTGGCTCGACCCGCGCCGTGAAGGCCGGGATCAGCCCGCAGATCGAAGCGCGATTCCGGGAAAAAGGCGTGCTGTACGTGCGCAACTACGGCGACGGTTTCGGCCTGCCATGGCAGACCGTGTTCCAGTCCGAAGACCGCCGCGAAGTGGAGGCCTACTGCGCCAGCGTCGGCATCGAAGTGGAATGGAAAGACAACAATCGCCTGCGCACCCGCCAACGCGGGCCGGCCGTGGTGCGCCACCCGCGCACCGGCGAAGAGGTCTGGTTCAATCACGCCACGTTCTTCCACATCAGCACCCTGCCTGAGCGAATCCGCGATTCGCTGCAAAGCAACTTCAACGACCTCGACCTGCCCACCAACACCTTTTATGGCGATGGCGAACCGATCGAGCCACACGTACTGCAATCGCTGCGTGCGGCCTACCTCGATTCGCTGGTGCGATTCAGTTGGCAACAGGGGGACGTGTTGTTCATCGACAACATGCTCGCCGTGCACGGTCGCGAACCCTTTACCGGCAAGCGCGCAATCATGACCGGCATGGCTGAAGCCCTGCTGTCGAGCGACGTTGCCGTCTGACATTCAACGGGTCCACCCGCCGTTCGCAGGAGGCTTGCCTGACACGTGTCCAGCAAGCCCCGACGTCTGTGCGGTGATCCAGGCTCAAGCCCTTTTCCAGTCGAGATGAACATGAGCGGACTTCAAGGTTTTCGTATTTCGCCGCAACAGGCATCGGTTTACCCCCACATCAACGGCGCGGCGGAGCACCCGTTCAGCTGCCATCTGCAATGGTCGCTGTCACAGCCGCTGGACGTCGCTGCACTGGACAACCGCTTGCAAGCCCTGGTGGCCGGCAGTGAAATCCTGCGCACGCGCCTGATGCCCGTGCCCGGCCTGCGCCACCCGGTGCAGGTGATCGACGAAGCCGGCTCGCTGGCGGTGAACCTCCAGGACTTGCGCCAGCACAGCCGCGTCGACCAGGACGCCGCGTTGGCCCGGCTCGCCACCCAGCCCCGCGACTGGGCAACCCCACTGTGCGTGACCCTGGTGCGCCTGTCCGATGAACAAGCGGTCCTGGACCTGGCGGCGGCCAGCAGCCACTTCGACCTCGCCAGCCTGAAATGGCTGGCCGGCGCACTGCTGCAAGACAACCCCACGGACCTGTCCGACACCTTGCAGTACGCCGACTACGCCGAATGGCGCTGGAGCCTGGTTGAAGACGCGCCGGACCATCCGGGCGTGAGCTTCTGGAAACCCTCGGGCGAAACCGAACAGGCCGCCTTGCAGCTGCCGCTCGAAGTGGCCCTCGATGGCGGGTTCGCGCCGACCCGGCTGGACCTGACTCTGCCGAGCGACCTCGCCCGTCACTCGGCCCTGACCCCGGACCTGCTGCTGGCGGCATGGGCAGCGGTGCTGGGACGATTGGCCGGCCAGCAACAGGTGCCGCTCACCCTGATCCATGAAAGTCGCGGCGCGGAGCTGGAAAACACCCTGGGCCTGTTCGAGCAGTGCCTGCCCGTGAGCATCGAACTGGATGCCCAGGCGACCCTGCTGGAACAAAGCACACAAGTGGCCGCCACCCTGGGACGGGCAGTCGGCTGGCAAGACTATTACACCGGCCACCTCAACGCCGGCTATGCCTTTGCCTGGCGTTCGGGCGATGCCCGGGAGCGTCATGCCGGCGCGGTGATGAACCCGCTGAAGGCCTGCCTGAACGTACGCCAGTTGCCCGCCAGCCTGCACGCGCAACTGGTCTACGACCGCCATGCCCTCAGCGCCGAAGCCGCGGGTTGCCTCGCCGAGCAATGGCTGCAACTGCTGCAAGGCGCCCTGGCTGAACCGCAACGGGCCTGGGCCCAACTGCCCCTGGGTGGAACGCTGCAATCGCAGTTGATCGGCACCCGCACGAGCGTGCCGGCCATCGAACCGGTGACGCTGGTAGAATTGATTGCCCGTCAGGTTCGCCAACAGCCAGACGCCATTGCCCTCAGCGACCAGAACGGTGACCTGAGCTACAGCCACCTCGACGCCTGCGCCACGCAACTGGCCCATCGACTGGTCGCGGCCGGAATCGGTCCTGGCGTGCCCGTCGGCATCCTGTTCGCCCGCAGCAACGCGGCCATTGTCGCCATGCTCGCCGTGTTGAAAGCCGGTGGCGCCTACGTGCCGATCGACCCGACCTACCCGGCCGACCGCCGCGCCTACATGCTCGCCGACAGCGCCATTGCCCACATCGTGGTCAGCAGCGAACTGGCCGACAGCGTGCCGGCCACCCTGCAACGCTTCGTGCTGGATGACCTGGCAGCGCCGGACCTCGGCGATTGGCCGGCGCTGCCGTTGCCGGACGCGATCGACCTCGCCTACTTGATCTACACCTCGGGCTCTACCGGTGCGCCGAAGGCCGTGGAAATCAGCCACGGCGCACTGAGCTTCTCGACCCAGGTGCGCATGGCCGCCTATGAGACTCCGGTGCGCGCTTACTTGCTGCTGTCGTCGTTCGCCTTCGACAGTTCGGTCGCCGGGATTTTCTGGACCCTGGCCCAAGGCGGACGCCTGGTCTTGCCCGCCTCAGGAGAAGAGCTGGAAATGTCCCGCCTGGCGCAACTGATTACCCAGCATCAGGTCAGCCACGGTCTGTCGCTGCCGTCGCTGTACCAGGCCCTGCTCGATCAACTGCAGCGCAGCACAGGCACCGACAGCCTTGCCTGCTGGATCGTCGCCGGTGAAGCCTGCCCGCCATCGCTGATCGCGCAACACAGCAAGACCCTGCCCCACGCCCGGCTGGTGAACGAATACGGTCCCACCGAAGCCACCGTCTGGGCCACCTATGAGGTGTTGGAGCCAAACCGCAACGTCAGCATTGGCCGCCCCATCGCCGGCATGGACCTGCGCCTGCTGAACGAGTTCGACACTGCCTGCGGCATTGGCGAGCCAGGGGAAATCGTCCTCGCCGGCCCGACCCTGGCCCGCGGCTATCGCCACAAACCCGAAGAAACCGCCAAGGCCTTCGTCACCCTGGCCGACGGCACTCGCGCCTACCGTACGGGCGACCTGGCGTGCTGGTTGGCCGACGGGCGCCTGGCGTTCCTGGGGCGCAAGGACCATCAGGTCAAGGTGCGCGGCTACCGCATCGAGCTGGGTGAAATCGAACGCCAGTTGTGCAGCCACAGCGACGTGCGCGAAGCCGCGGTGATCGTCCAGGAACACGCCGCCGGCAAGCGCCTGCTGGCCTACATCCTGGCCGCTCACGGCTACGCACCGGACTCCGAGGCGATCAAGCGTTTCCTCGGCGAGCGCCTGCCGTCGTACATGGTGCCGGCCCTGGTGCTGACCCTGGCAAGCTTTCCGCGCACGCCCAACGGCAAGCTCGACACCCGCCAATTGCCCGACCCCGACTCGTTCGACGAAAGCGCCCACGTGGCGCCGCGCAACGCCATGGAAACCGCCCTGCAAGCCATCGTCGCCAAGGTCTTGAAGCTCTCGACGGTGAGTGTCACCGACAACTTTTTCGCCATCGGCGGCGACTCGATCCTGAGCCTGCAAGTGGTGGCCCAGGCCCACGAGCAAGGCATCGCGCTTTCGGCCAAGCAAGTCTTCGAACGCCAGACCATCGCGGCCATGGCCGAGGTCGCGCAACCGCTGGCACCGAGCGCCGCCGAGCCGCAAGCCGACAGCACCGAGTTCAGCGCCTCGGGCCTGTCCGATGACGAAATGCAAGCGCTGATGGCCGAACTGGACGAGGCCGACCTGTGAGCGGCTCGTCCCGTCGCCCCGCCATCACCGTTGCCCCTTTTTACGCAGGACGCTTTCAATGACCACCGAAAAAACCACCGGTAACCCGATCGAAGACATTTACCCGCTGTCGCCGCTGCAACAAGGGATGCTGTTCCACTCCCTGCTGCACGAAGACTCCGGTGTGTACCTGATGCAGGATCGCTACCGCATCGGCGGGGCTATCGATGAAGGGGCGTTCCTCGAATCGTGGCGCCAGGTGGTGGCGCTGCACCCTTCCCTGCGCGCCAGTTTCCAATGGAAAAGCCAGAAGCAACCGGTGCAGGTGATCCATCGCCAGGTCAAGGTACCGCTGGACACCCTCGACCTGCGCGGGCTCGCCCCCCATGAGCAGGAAGCGCGAATCCGCACGTTGCTGGAAGACGAGCAGAAAGTCGGCTTCAACCTGTCGAAGCCACCGCTGATTCGCTTCCGGCTGGTACGCCTGGGCGATGAGTCCTACGAGTTCATTCGCAGCTTCCACCACATCCTGATGGACGCCTGGTGCATTTCCCTGGTGACCGTGGACTTCCTCAAAGTCTACGAAGCGCTGTGCAACGACCGCACGCCGGAGCTGAAAAGCCCTCGGCCGTTTCGCGATTACATCCAGTGGCTGCAACGCCAGGACGCGAGCGAGGCCGAGCAGTTCTGGCGCGGCCAGCTGCAAGGTCTCAATGCCCCCACGCCGCTGACCGTGGACAACGGCGTGACCCGCGACCGCTACACCGATGCGGTGCTGGTGGACGACCAACTGATTCACCTCGACGAACAGGAAACCCAGGCACTGGCGGCGTTCTGCCGCAGTCGCCGGATCACCCCGAACACGTTCTTCCAGGGCGTCTGGTCGCTGCTGCTATCACGCTACAGCGGGCAACAGGACGTGGTCTTCGGCGTCACCGTGGCCGGGCGCCCGGCCGACCTGACCGGTGTCGCGGAAATGATCGGCCTGTTCATCAACACCTTGCCGCTGCGGGTTTCGGTGGACCCGAGCGCCTCGCTCGGCAGTTGGCTGGGCGACTTGCAAAAGCTCAACGTCGACATGCGCGACTTCGAACACACGCCCTTGACCGACATCCAGGGCTGGAGCGATTTCCCCCGGGGCGAGACCCTGTTCGACAGCATCCTGGTATTTGAAAACGCACCCATCGACGAACAGATCCTCGAAGGCGGCTTCCAGTTCAGCCTCGAAGGCATGGACCACAGCGTGCACACCCACTACGGCTTGACCGTGGTGATCCTGCCGGGCGAACAGCTGGGCATCCGCGTCTCCTATGACCGCGAACGTTTCGAAGCCGCCACCGTGCAACGCCTGCTGGGCCACATCGCCAGCCTGGTGCGCAACATGCTCGCCGCACCCGAGGCGCCGTTGGCCAGCTTTGAGCTGCTGGCCGCCGACGAACGTCAGCAGTTGCTGGGCGAGTGGGCGCTCAACCCCCACGATTTTCCGCTGGAGCAAAGCTACGCCGAGCTGTTTGCCGCCCAGGTCGCTCAGCGCGGCGAACAGATCGCCGCGACCTGCGACGGGGAGTCGCTGACCTACGCCGAGCTGGACCTGCGCTCCACGCGCCTGGCCCACGCTCTGCGCGAGGCCGGCGCAGTTGAAGACCAACTGGTCGCGCTGGTGGCCCCCCGTGGCCTGGCGCTGTTGAGCATGATGCTGGCGGTGTTCAAGGCCGGTGCGGCGATGCTGCCCCTTGAGGTCAATCACCCGCCCGAGCGCCTGCGGGAAATCCTCGGGCTGTCCCGCGCCCCGCTCCTGGTCGCCAGCGAAGCCTGCAGCGGCCTGCTCGATCAACTGCTCAGCGGCCTCGACCAGGCACCCGAGGCGCTGTTCGCCGAAGCCTGCTGGACGTCCGGCAACGACGCGCCACTGCCGGTGCTCGCCAGCCCCGACAGCCTGGCCTACGTGCTGTTCACCTCGGGTTCGACCGGTACGCCCAAGGGCGTGATGATCGAACAGCGCGGCATGCTCAACAACATCTTCGGCAAAGTACCGGCCCTGGGGCTCAGCGCCGCCGACCGGATTCCCCAGACTGCCTCGGTGGCGTTCGACATTTCGGTGTGGCAGTTCCTTGCCGCACCGGTGCTCGGTGCCACCGTGCACATCCTTGCGGATGAAGTTGCCCACGACCCGCAACGCCTGTTGCAGGTGCTCGCCAGCGAGCGCCTGAACGTGCTGGAAATCGTCCCGAGCCTGATGCGCACCTTGCTCGCGCTGTGCCCGTGCGACTTGCAACTGCCGGACCTGCGCTGGGTGTTGCCTACCGGCGAAGCCCTGCCGCCGACCGTGGCCCGCGACTGGTTCGCACGGTTCCCCGACATTGCCCTGATGAACGCCTACGGGCCGGCCGAGTGCGCCGACGACGTGGCCTTCCAGCCGATCCTCAAAGCACCGGGGGCCGAGGTCAGCCACATGCCCATCGGCCAGCCGACCGCCAACAACCGCCTGTATGTGCTGGACGAATCCCTCCGCCCGGTGCCGGTGGGCGTGGCCGGGGAAATCTGTGTCGGCGGCGTCGGCGTTGGCCGCGGTTACCTGCACGACCCGCAGCGCACCGTTGAAGCCTTTATCGACCACCCTCAACTCGAAGGTCGCCTGTACCGCACCGGTGACCTGGGACGCTGGCGTGCAGACGGGGTGATCGAATACCTCGGCCGCCGCGACCAGCAGGTCAAACTGCGCGGGCACCGGATCGAACTGACGGAAATCGAACACCGTCTCGCCCAGCACCCCAACGTACGCGAAGCCGCCGTCCTGCTGCGGGAAAACACCGTCGGCGAAGCCTGGCTGGTGGCGTACTGGTCGGCCCATGACGAAACCCTGGGCAGCGACGGCCTGAGCGAACACCTGCGCACGCAACTGCCGCCGTACATGGTGCCGGCGGCGTTCGTCTGCCTGGACAAACTGCCCCTGAACAACAACGGCAAGGTCGATCGCAAGGCCCTGGCCGCCCGGGAATTGGACTGGCAGGCCGACACCCAGCAAAGCATCGCTCCGCGCAACGCGCTGGAAACCACCGTCGCGTCGATCTGGGCCGAGGTCCTGGGGCGCGACACCGTTGGCGTGGAAGACAACTTTTTTACCCTCGGCGGACACTCGCTGCTGGCAACCCAGATCGTTGCCCGCCTGCGCACCCAGTTCAAGCTCGACCTGCCGTTGCGGGTGCTGTTCGAACAGCCGACCGTGGCCTTGCTGGCCGTGGCCATCGCCGCCCGCCAGGCCCAGGCCGCCGCGCCGCAAGCCAGCGCGATCAGCGTGCCCAAGGCCCAGCCACGTCCGGCGCTGCTACCGCTGTCGTTCTCGCAACAACGCCTGTGGTTCATCGAGCAACTGACGCCGGGCACCACCCTGTTCAACATCCCGTTCGCCCTGCACCTCAAGGGTGAACTCAATGTCGAGGCGCTGCACGCCAGCCTGAACGACCTGCTGCTGCGCCACGAAATCCTGCGCACCGGCATCCACAGCACCGACGGCGTGCCGTGCCAGCGCATCAGCCCAGCGCTGGACATCGCGCTGCCCTTCGAAGACTTGTCGGGGCTGACCACCACCGCTCGCGCCGGCGCGCAGTTCAATGCCCTGCAAGACACCTTCGAGCTGCCGTTCGACCTGACCTGCCCACCGCTGCTGCGTGCGCGCTTGCTACGCCTGGCGCCGGGCGAGCACGTGCTCGGCATCGCCCTGCATCACCTGGTCTCGGACGCCTGGTCGGCCACCATCGCCCTGCGCGAACTGGCCCTGGGTTATGAAGCCCGTTGCAACGGCGCCCCTGCCAAACTGCCGGCCCTGCCGCTGCAATACGCCGACTTCGCCCTCTGGCAGCGCGAACACCTGCAAGGCGCCGAACTCAAGCGCCAACTCGACTACTGGACCACCACCCTCGACCGGCGCGACAGCGACGCCAGCCCGCTGCTGGCCTTGCCCACCGATCATCCACGGCCGTCGGTGCAAAGCTACCGCGCCGGGATCGTGCAGCGTGAACTCAGCGCCGACCTCAGCGCCCGGGTACAGGCCTTAGCCAGTCGCCTCGGCACCACGCCGTTCACCGTCCTGTTCGCCGGTTTCGCCGTGCTGATGCACCGTTTGAGCGGCGATGCCACGGTGCTGGTCGGCACCCCGGTCACCCACCGTGAACAGCCGGGCACTGAAGGCCTGCTGGGCATACTGTTGAACAACCTGGCGATCCGCGCGGACTTCGAACCGCAAGTCGGTTTCAGCGCCCTGGTCAAACAGGTGGCCGAACGTCTGCGCAGTGGCCTGCTGCACCAGGACCTGCCCTTCGAGCAACTGGTGGACAGCCTGCAACTGCCACGCAGCCTCAGCCATGCGCCGCTGTACCAGGTGATGGTCGCCCAGCAACTGGCCATGGAGTCGCGGTTGCGCTTCCCCGGGCTGGAATTCGAAGCGCTGGACACGCCGCTGCGACATTCCGAATGCGACTTGGACCTGCACGTGCTGTGCCCGGCCAATGCGCCGATCCAGCTGGAGTTGATGTTCGCCCTCGATCTGTTCGTCGCCGACAGCGCCCGCCAGACCCTGGCGCGCCTGGAACATCTGCTCGAACACATGCTCGCCGAGCCCCAACGCCCGGTCGCCGCCTTGCCGCTGCTGATGGACGCCGAATGGCAACGCACCGTGGTCGAGTGGAACCGCACCGAGATGGCGGTGCCAACGCACCTGACCTTCGCCCAGTTGTTCGAACAACAGGCCGAACGCACCCCGGAGCGTGACGCCCTGTGCTTCGAAGGCCGCAGCCTGAGCTACGGCGAACTCAACCGGCGCGCCAACCAGGTGGCGCATTACCTGCGCAGCCGGGGCGTCGGCGCCAACAGCCCGGTGGCGCTGTGTGTCGAGCGCTCGCTGGAACTGCTGGTCGGCCTGCTGGGCATTCTCAAGTCCGGTGGCGCCTATGTGCCGCTGGACCCAACCTACCCGGTGGATCGCCTGGCGTACATGCTCGAAGACGCGCAACCGGCACTGTTGCTCGGCCAGCAAGGCCTGTTGGAACAGTTGGGCGCCGAACTGCCGCGCTTGCGCCTGGACAGCGACGCAGCCCTGTTCGCCAACCAGCCGTACAGCAACCCTGCCCCGCTCGCCGGGCCGCAAGACCTGGCCTACATCATGTACACCTCCGGTTCGACCGGTAAGCCCAAGGGCACCCTGGTGACCAACGGTTCGGTGGTCAACCTGGCCTGGGCGCGTATCCATGGCTTGTATCGCCGCTACACCGACCAGCCGATGCGTACCAGCTTCAACTACTCGTTCGCCTTCGACAGTTCGGTGGCCGAGCTGATCCTGTTGCTCGACGGCCACAGCCTGTACCTGACCCCGGAAGACGTGCGCTACGACCCTGAGGCCCTGGCTGGATTCTTCCGCGACACCCGCCTGGACGCCTTCGAATGTACCCCGGCACAGCTCAAGGCCCTGCTCGAAAGCGACGGTGTTCGGCGTGGCGAAGTGTACCTGCCGCGCTTCGTGCTGTTCGGTGGCGATGCGGTGGACGCACAACTGTGGCAACGCCTGCCGTCGATTGCCGGCAGCCGCTTCTTCAACACCTACGGCCCAACCGAATGCACGGTGGATGCCACTGGTTGCGCGGTGGATGACTTCCCGCTGCGGCCAATCATCGGCCGGCCCATCGCCAACGTGCGCACCTACGTGCTCGATGCCTTCCTCAACCCGATGCCGGTGGGCGTCCCGGGGAACTGCACATCGGCGGTGCCGGCGTGACCCTGGGCTACCTCAACCGCGCCGAGCAGACCGCGAAGGTGTTCATCGAAGACCCGTTCTCCACCGTGGCCGGGGCACGGATGTACAAGTCCGGTGACCTGGTGCGCTGGTTGCCCGACGGCCAGCTCGAATACCTGGGACGCATGGATCATCAAGTGAAGATCCGTGGTTTCCGTGTCGAGCTGGGGGAAATAGAAACCTTGATCGGTGCCCAACCGGGCGTGCGCCAGGCCGTGGTGCTGGCCCGTGAAGACGTGCCCGGCGACAAGCGCCTGGTCGCCTATGTGACGTGCGACCAGCAGGCCGACATCCATGCCTGGCGCAAAGCCATTGGCGCCGCCCTGCCCGACTACATGGTGCCCTCGGCATTCGTATTGCTCGATGAGCTGCCACTGACCGACAACGGTAAACTCAACCGCAAGGCCTTGCCGGCCCCGGACATCCAAGCCGCGCCAGACGCCCTCGATCCACCCCGCAGCGCCGCCGAACAGCAACTGGCTGCCCTGTGGGCCGAGTTGCTGAAGATGCCGTCGTCGCAGATCGGCCGTGACAGCCATTTCTTCTACCTCGGCGGCCACTCGCTGCTGGCGGCGACGTTGTTTGCCCGCCTGCGCCAACAGTTCACCAGCGTGCCGCCGTTGCGGGCGGTGTTCGAACACCCGACCCTCGACGCCTTGGCCGCGCTGCTGGGCGATCCCCTGCAAGCCCCGGCGGCGACCTTTGTCCCGGCAGCGCGTCCGGCGCGCCTGCCGCTGTCGTTCGAACAGCAACGCTTGTGGTTCCTTGAACAACTGAGCACCGGCGGTGGCGAGTACAACGTGGTCAGCGCCGTGCAACTGGACGGCGAACTCAACGTCCAGGCCCTGCACACGGCCTTGAACAGCGTGGTCCAGCGCCACGAGATCCTGCGCAGCCGCATCGTGCGCGATAGCGATGGCGAGTTGGCGCTGGTGATCGAACCCCAGGTCGATATCAGCCTGCAGGTGACGGCACTGCAAGCGACCAGCGACGAGCAATGGCAGCAACTGACCGACGCGGTGATCCACGCCGAAACCGGCCGCCGCTTCGACCTCGCCGCCGAAGTGCCGGTCCGTGCCACGCTATTGCAACGCAGCGGCGCTACCCAGTCGCTGCTGTTGCTCAACATGCACCACTGCGCCACCGACGACGCCTCCAGCCAGAACCTGCTGGATGAACTGCGACAGTGCTACACCGCCCAGTGCCAGGGCGCCCCGGCAGCACTGCCAGGGCTGGCGCTGCAATACCCCGATTACGCCCTCTGGCAGCGCGAACCCGGTCAACAGACCGCGTTCAGCAGCCAACTGGAATACTGGCGCAACCAACTGGAGGACGGCGACTACCTGCTGGACCTGCCAACCGAACAGGGCCGGCCAACCCAGCTCGCCCCGGCGGCCGGCGCGGTCCAACTGCAATTGCCGCCCGTCCTGGTGGAACGCCTGCGACAGTTCGCCCAGCACCGCGGTGCCACCCTGTACATGCTCATGCTCGGCGCCGCGCAATTGCTGTTGGGCCGCTACGCCAACCAGCGCGATGTACGGGTTGGCAGCCCGGTGGCCCAGCGTCCATTCGCCGAGCTGCAGCCGCTGATCGGCTGCTTCGTCAACACCGTGGTCATGCGTGCCGACCTCGATCCGGCGCTGGACTTCGAAGGTTTGCTCAACCAGGTGCGCAACCGTGTGCTGGATGCCCAGCAGCATCAGGACGTGCCCTTCGACCAGGTTGTCGAGCATTTGAAGCCTTCGCGCAGCCTCGGCCAGACGCCGCTGTTCCAAGTGTTGTTCGCCATGCAGAACGCCGACTCGTCGAGCCAGCCATGGCCGCAGTTGCGGGTCAGCGAACGCGCCGTGACCGCCCAGGCCACCAAGTACGACCTGAACTGGGAAGTGCATGACGGCGAGGTGCTGTCGGTGTTGCTGGAGTACCGAGCCGCGCTGTTCAGCGAAACCACGGCCCGGCTTTGGCTGGAACAATGGCAACAACTGCTGGAGGCGATGCTCGAAGCGCCACGGACCCGCCTCGGCGATTGGACACCGCTGCCGGCGGCAGAGCGTCACCGCCAACTGATCGAGTGGAACGCCACCGACCGCCACTACAGCGGCCCGACCAACCTGCACACCGCCCTGAGCCAACAAGCAGCCCTGAGCCCCAACGCACCTGCGCTGGTGTTCGAAGGCCAGCGCCTGAGTTATGCCGAGCTGGACCAGCGGGCGCAAACCGTCGCCCGCGCCCTGCGCGCAACCGGTATAGGCACCGACAGCATCGTGCCGCTGTGCATGGAGCGCTCGGTGGAGATGGTCGTGGCCTTGCTCGGCATCGTCCATGCCGGCGCCGCGTGGCTGCCGCTGGATCCGGAACTGCCTGCCGCGCGCCTGGCGTTCCTGATCGAAGACGCCAATGCCAAGGTCACCTTGACCCAAGCGCAGTGGCTGTCGCGCCTGCCGGTCGGGCATCAAGCCTGGACCCTCGACGCCCTGCCCCAGGCCTCGGCGTTCGAACCCATCAACGTCGAGGCCCACGACCTGGCCTACGTGCTCTACACCTCCGGTTCCACCGGCCAACCCAAAGGCGTGATGAACGAACACGGCGCCTTGATGAACCGTCTGTACTGGATGCAGGACGCCTTCCCGATTGGCCCGAACGACCGTGTGCTGCAGAAAACCCCGTACAGCTTCGACGTGTCGGTGTGGGAGTTCTTCTGGCCGCTGATCACCGGCGCGACCCTGGTGGTTGCCCGGCCGGACGGTCATCGCGACCCGGCCTATCTCGGCCAGTTGATCCAGCAGGAACGGGTCACGACGTTGCACTTCGTCCCGTCGATGCTGCGGGCCTTTGTCGAGGAACCGAGCCTGGTCAATTGCCAGAGCCTGCGCCAGGTGTTCGCCAGTGGCGAAGCCTTGCCGGTGGACCTGGTCCGACGCTTCATGGGCCAACACCCGGCAGCGCTGGTCAACCTGTATGGTCCGACCGAAGCGGCCATCGACGTCTCGGTCTGGCGTTGCTCGGCGGACGATGCAATCGTGCCGATCGGCAAACCCATCGCCAACCTGCGTTTGTACATCCTCGACGAAGCCCTGCAACCGTTGCCGATTGGCAGCATCGGCGAGCTGTACATCGGCGGCGTCGGTGTGGCCCGGGTTACCTGAAACGCCCGGACCTGACCGAAGAACGCTTCCTTGCCAGCCCGTTCGTGGCCGGTGACCGCCTGTACCGCACCGGCGACCGTTGCCGCTTCCTGGCCGATGGCAACATCGAGTACCTGGGGCGTCTCGACCATCAGGTGAAACTGCGCGGTCAACGCATCGAGCTGGGGGAAATCGACGCTGCGCTGCTGGCACAGGCCGGTGTTCGCGACGCCGCCACCTTGTTGCTGGACCAGCGTCTGGTGAGTTTCTGGTGCGGTGACGCCGATGAGGTCACCCTGCGTGCCGACCTGAGTGACAGCCTGCCCGCGCACATGCAGCCAAGCCTGTTCGTGCAGCTCGATAACCTGCCGCTCAACAGCAACGGCAAGCTTGACCGCAAGGCATTGGCCGCCACGCCGCTGCCACAAAGCCAAAGCGAGCAGCCGCGCACCGCGCCGCGCACGGTCACTGAAAGCGTGCTCTGCGAACTGTTCAGCGAAGTGCTGGGTGGTGCGGAAGTCGGCATCGAAGACAACTTTTTCCAACTCGGCGGCCATTCCTTGCTGGCCACCCGCCTAGTCAGCCGGGTTCGTGAACGCCTGGGGGTTTCCCTGCCCTTGCCGCTGGTGTTCGCCCAACCGACGGTCGCGGCCCTGGCCGAGCATCTGCGCGCGGCCATGCCCGGTGAGTCGATCAGCGCACAACCGCGCCCGGCGCAATTGCCCCTGGGCCTGGCTCAACGCCGGTTCTGGATGCTCAGCCGCCTGGTACCGGAGTCCCGCGAGTACCACATGCCATTCGCCCTGACCTTGCGCGGCGAGTTGCAGGTCGAGGTCTTGCGCGAGGCCTTTGCGCAGGTCAGCCAGCGCCACCTGGTGCTGCGCAGCCGTATCGTCGAAGTCGACGGCGAGCCGCAATTGCTGATCGACGACCACGGCCCGGCGCTCGCGGTCACTGGCGTTGCAACCCAGGACTGGGCAGCGACCTGTGCCAATGCCCAGAACGCACTGATGACGCCGTTCGACCTGGCCGCCGCGGCGCCTTGGCGGGCGCACCTGCTGCAACGCCAAGGCAGTGACGAGAACCTGTTGCTGGTATGCCTGCATCACAGCGCCACCGACGGCTGGGCCATGCAGTTGCTCATCGACGAACTGACCCAGGCCTACGCCGCCGGCCTGAACGGGCAGTCGCCCGCCTGGGCTCCGCTGGAAATCGACTACGTCGATTTCGCCCTGTGGCAACAGCACCCGGACACCCAGGCCCGGCGCAATGACAGCCTGGACTACTGGAAAAACCACCTGGGCCAGGACGACTACCAACTCGACCTGCCCATCGACCACCCACGCGGCGCCGAAGCCGATCGCCGCGCCCGGCAACTCACCGTGCGCCTCGGAACCCAGCGCGCCGAAGCCATCCGGCAGTTTGCCCGTCAGCGCGGCACGACCACCTACGTGGTGCTGGCCACGGCCCTGAGCGCGCTGCTGGCCCGCTACAGCGGTCAGCGGGAGATTCGTCTCGGCACCCCGGCGGACCAGCGTGACCATGGGCAAACCCAGACGTTGCTGGCCTGCCTGGTCAATACCCTGGTGATCCGCAGCGACGTCGACCAACGGGCCCCGGCCGAGCAACTGCTGGCCAGCCTCGAGGCCGATCTGCGTGCAGCCCAAGCCCATGCTGACCTGCCCTTCGCCACCCTGGTCGGCGCTATCGCGCAGAACCGCGACTTGAACCGTACGCCGCTGTTCCAAGTGCTGTTCTCCCTCAACTACGGCCGCATCGACAGCAGCCAATGGCCGGGGCTGAACGTCGAAGAACAGATGCTGCCGGTGATCGACGCCAAGTTTGAACAGAGCTGGGAAGTCCAGGACGACGGCAGCGACATGACGCTGGCGCTGGAATACCAATCGGCCTTGTACGACGAAGCAACGATGCAACGCTGGAGCGCGCAGTGGTGCGCGCTGCTTGACGCCCTGGTGGCAAGCCCTGGACGCACCCTGGTCGAACTGTTCCCGCAACAGCAGGACCAGCAGCAACTGGACCGCTGGAACGCCACCGACCGCCACTACAGCGGCCCAACCAACCTGCACACCGCCCTGAGCCAGCAAGCGGCCCTGAGCCCCAACGCCCCGGCGCTGGTGTTCGAAGGCCAGCGCCTAAGCTATGCCGAGCTGGACCAGCGGGCGCAAACCGTCGCCCGCGCCCTGCGCGCCGCTGGCGTGGGCACCGACAGCATCGTGCCGGTGTGCATGGAGCGTTCGGTGGAGATGGTCGTGGCCTTGCTCGGCATCGTCCATGCCGGCGCCGCGTGGCTGCCGCTGGACCCGGAGTTGCCTGCCGCGCGCCTGGCGTTCCTGATCGAAGACGCCGATGCCCGGGTCACCTTGACCCAAGCGCAGTGGCTGTCGCGCCTCCCGGTCGGGCATCAAGCCTGGACCCTCGACGCCCTGCCCCAAGCACCCGCCTTCGAACCGATCAATGTCGAAGCCCACGACCTGGCCTACGTGCTCTACACCTCCGGTTCCACCGGCCAACCCAAAGGCGTGATGAACCAACACGGCGCCTTGATGAACCGCCTGCACTGGATGCAGGACGCCTTCCCGATCGGCCCGAACGACCGTGTTCTGCAGAAAACCCCGTACAGCTTCGACGTGTCGGTGTGGGAGTTCTTCTGGCCGCTGATCACTGGCGCGACCCTGGTGGTTGCCCGTCCGGACGGTCATCGCGACCCGGCCTACCTCAGCCAGTTGATCCAGCAGGAACGGGTCACGACCTTGCACTTCGTCCCGTCGATGCTGCGGGCCTTTGTCGAAGAGCCGAGCCTGGTCAACTGCCAGAGCCTGCGCCAGGTGTTCGCCAGTGGCGAAGCCCTGCCGGTGGACCTGGTCCGGCGCTTCATGGGCCAGCACCCGGCGGCACTGGTCAACCTGTACGGCCCGACCGAAGCGGCCATCGACGTCTCGGTCTGGCGTTGCTCGGCGGACGATGCAATCGTGCCGATCGGCAAACCCATCGCCAACCTGCGCTTGTACATCCTCGACGAGGCCCTGCAACCGCTACCGATTGGCAGCATCGGCGAGCTGTACATCGGCGGCGTCGGTGTGGCCCGGGGTTACTTGAAACGCCCGGACCTGACCGAGGAACGCTTCCTCGCCAGCCCGTTCGTGGCCGGTGATCGCCTGTACCGCACCGGCGACCGTTGCCGCTTCCTGGCCGATGGCAACATCGAGTACCTGGGGCGTCTCGACCATCAGGTGAAGTTGCGCGGCCAGCGCATCGAGTTGGGGGAAATCGACTCAGCCCTGCTGAACCTGCCGGCCATCACCGGTGCCTGCACCCTGGTCATCGACAACCGCCTGGTGGCGTTCTACAGCAGTAGCGCCGCGCAACCGGACCTCGACACCCAGCTCGCGGCCGAGCTGCCGGCCTATATGGTGCCAGCGGTATGGGTGCAGATCCCGGCCCTGCCCCTGAGCACCAACGGCAAGATCGACCGCAAGGCCCTCGCCGCCCTGCCCTTGCCGAACACCCAGAAGGACTACGCGGCACCGCGCAACGACCTGGAACGCCTGCTCTGCCAGTTGTTCGGCGAGCTGCTCGGCGACACCTTGACCGGTGGCCGTGAAGTCGGCACCTCGGACAGTTTCTTCGCCCTGGGCGGTGACTCGATCCTCGGCCTGAAACTGATCTCGCGCTTGCGTGAACAGGGCTATTCGCTCACCCCACGGGACTTGTTCCGTTCGCCAACCCCAGCGGCCCTGGCCCACGTGACCACGGCGTTGCTGACCCAGGCCGAACAAGGTGACGTGACCGGGCCGATGCCGCTGATGCCATTGCACCAGTGGTTCTTCGACCAGCAGCAGGTCCAGGTCGCGCACTGGAACCAATCGGTGCTGGCCGACAGCGACCGTCGCCTGGTGCCGGCCATGGTCCAAGCCACGCTGGATCGACTGGTCGCCCACCACGACGCCCTGCGCTTGCGTTTCACCGACGTCGACGGCCAATGGCAGGCGCACATCGCACCAGTGGCTGCGGCCCAACTGACCTGCTGCGAACGCCCGGAACAACTGCTGCAAGTTGCCCAAAGCCTGGACCTGCAACACGGCCCGCTGTTTGCCGCGGCGCTGCTGGAAGGCACCCCGCAGCGCCTATACCTGGTGGCCCATCACCTGGTGGTGGACGCAGTTTCCTGGACGCTGCTGCTGGAAGACTTCCAGCAGTTGTACCCGGCACTGGAGCGTAGCGAGAGCCCGACGTTGCCGGCGAAAACCACCTCGTATCGTCAATGGAGCGAGCACCTGCAAGCCCATGCCGCCAAGGTCGCCGCCGAGCATCGCTACTGGAGTGCCCAGATCGGCGCTAACCAGCCGCCCATGGCCACGGTCGCCGAACGCCAGACCCTGTCGGCCCGCTGGGACGCCAGCCGCACGCACCAATGGCTGACCGAATCCCATGCGGCTTACCGCACGCAACCGGAAGAACTGCTGATCGCCGCCCTCGCCGCGACCCTGGCCGAGGCCGAACAGCGCAGCGACATCGTGGTGGACCTGGAGCGCCACGGGCGTGACGCACCGTTTGCCGGGCTGGACGTCGGCCGCACCGTCGGCTGGTTCACCACCCTCTACCCACTGCGCGTGAATGCCAGCGGCGCCGCGGGCGATCAAGTGCGCAACGCCAAGCAAGCCTTGCGTGACGTACCTGGCCTGGGCCTCGGCTACGGCTTGCTGCGCCAGCGCGGCGAGTTGCCGGCCAGCCACGGTGATGTGCTGTTCAACTACCTGGGGCATGAGCAAACGCCAGAGGGCTGGTTGCGCGCCAGCAGCCTGACCCCGCCGCCGGACGTGGCCTCGGTTAACCGGGTGACCCACGCCCGTGAGGTGGTGGCCTGGCTGGAGGACGGCGTGTTGCGTGTCGAGTGGCACAGCGTCACGCCAAACGCCGACAGCCGCTTGCCCGCTCGCCTGCTGGAACGTTTGCAGGCGCTGGTCGAACACTGCCTCGACCCGCAGGCCGGTTCGCTGATGCCCGCGGACTTCCCGCTGGCCAAGGCGCTGAACCAGAAATCCCTGGACAAGCTGCTGGGCAAGCTCAAGACCAAACCCAATTCCCAAAGCTAGCGAGCGATGCGGCGCCGCAGGTCTCAGACCGATGCGGCGCCTTGATCGACTCACTTGAGTTTTCAAGACTTTGAAATGGACCAAGCAAGCATGAACAACATCGAAGACATCTACTCCCTTTCGCCGACCCAGCACGGCCTGTTGTTCCACAGCGTCTATGAACCGGATTCGCGGGTTTATTACCAACAATTGAGCCTGGACATGAACGGCCCGCTGCAACTGAACGCGTTTCGCGCTGCCTGGCAGGCGCTGATGCAGCGCCACGCGGTGCTGCGCAGTGCGTTTCTCTGGGAAGAACTGGACGATGCCTATCAGGTGGTGCAACAGGAAGTCGCCCTGCCCCTGACCGAACTGGACTGGCAAGACCGCGCCGAGCCACAGGCTGCGCTGGAACAGTTGGCGCTGGAGCAGCGGGCGCAACCCCTGGAGCTGAATGACTCGCCGCTGATGCGCGTGTGCCTGGTGCGCCTGGCCCCCGAGCGCTGGCACCTGATCTGGACCTTCCATCACATCCTCATGGACGGCTGGAGCGTCGGCATCGCCGTCCAGGAGTGGCTGGCGCTGTACTACGAACAAGCCCATGGCCGCCCCGCCCACCTGGCGCCGACCCGCCCTTATCGCGATTACATCGCCTGGCTGGCGGAACAGGACATGGTCGCCACCGAAGGCTTCTGGCGCGAGCAGTTGCAGGACGTCAGCGAGCCGACCCCGCTGCCCACCTTCGCCGTACGCCAGGCAGCACCGGCAGGAGCGCCGTTCGCCGAACGGGAAAGTCTGCTGGCAGCCAGCGAAACCGAGCAGCTGGCGCACTTCGCCCGCCAGAACGATCTGACCATCAATACGCTGATCCAGGGCGCCTGGGCACTGCTGCTGGGCCAACACGCCGGGCGTGACGACGTGGTCTATGGCGTCACCGTCGCCGGACGTCCGGAGAGCCTGGCGGCAGTGGACAGCACCGTCGGGCTGTTCATCAATACATTGCCGCTGCGTGTGCAATGGGCTGACGAGCCGACGCTGGTGACCTGGCTGCAACACTTGCAGCAAACCAACAGTGATCTGCGTCACCACGCCTACCTGCCGCTGGGCAAGCTCAAGTCGATGACGCGCATCGCTGCCGAACAGGCGCTGTTCGACTCGATCCTGGTGTTCGAGAACTTCCCGGTCACCGACGCGCTCAACCAGGACACCGGTGGCTTGAGCTTCAGTGCCCCGAGCAACGACCAGCAGGTCGATGGCATTACCCTCACCCAAGGCCGCAACCACTTCCCGCTATCGCTGATCGTGGTGCCGGACAAACAACTGCACTACCTGATCAGCTACGACCGCAGTCGCTTCAGCGACGCAGAGGTCGCGGTGTTGTCGGCACAATTGCGCGCCATCCTGTTGGCGATGACGGCACAAGCGCAGTGCCGGGTCAACGAGCTTGAATGGCTGAGCCCTGAAGAACGCCAGCAACTGCTCGTGCAGGGTCGCGGCGTGCAGCTGCCGGTGCCTGAGGCGTGCCTGCACCAGCGTTTCGAACAACAGGTGGCCGCTCACCCGGAACACCTGGCGGTCCGCGACCGTCAGGTCGCCCTGACCTACCGTGAACTGGACCAGCAGGCCAATCGCCTCAGCCAGTATTTGCGCGCCCAGGGCATCGGCCACGACAGCGTCGTGGCGCTGGCCCTGGAGCGCAGCGCCGAGTTCGTGATTGCCCTGCTGGCCACCCTCAAGGCCGGCGCCGCCTATCTGCCGCTGGACCTCAAACAACCCGCCGGACGCCTGGCCGATGTGCTGGTGGACAGCCGCGCCGCGCTGCTGATCGGCGCGGCCGCCTCGCCCCTGCTCAAGGGCCTGGCCGAGCACACGCCGACGCTGTGGCTGGCGGAACAGGCCGAGACCATCGCCTCCCAGCCAGACATGCCACCGACCGTGGCCCACAGCCCGACTGACGCCGCCTACGTGATCTACACCTCGGGCTCCACCGGCACCCCCAAGGGTGTGGTGGTCGAGCACCAGTCCATCGTCGATTACCTGACGGCGGTGCACGCGGTACTCAACCCACCGCTGGCGGCCCGTTACGGCTTGCTGTCGAGCATCGCCGCCGACCTCGGCCACACCCAGCTGTTCGGCGCCCTGTGCAGCGGCGCCAGCCTGCTGCTGGTGGATGAAGACAGCGGCTTCAGCCCCCTGGCGCTGGCCGAACTCTTCGAGCAACACCCGGTGGATGTGCTGAAGATCACCCCAAGCCACCTGGCCGGTCTGTTGCAGGCGCTTCCCGACGCCCGCCTGTTGCCGCGCGCCCTGCTGGTCTTCGGTGGCGACGCCCTCAGCCCGGCGCTGCTGGAGCAGGTCAACCGCCTGGCCCCAGGGCTCAGGGTGTTCAACCACTATGGGCCGAGTGAAGCGACAGTCGGGGCGATTGCCACCGAACTGCCGGCAGGCCTGCACAGCATCGCCCTCGGCCGGCCGCTGCCGAACCGCCGATTGCAAGTGGTGGATGCCAACGGTCGGCTGGTGCCCACCGGGGTGTCCGGTGAGCTGCTGATCAACGGCGCCCTGGCCCGGGGTTACCTGCACCGCCCGGACCTGACCGCCGAGCGCTTCCACCTCGACGCGGATCAACAACGCTGGTACCGCACGGGCGACCGCGTGCGCTGGCAAGTGGACGGCCAATTGGCGTTCCTCGGTCGGGTCGACAGCCAGGTCAAGATCCGTGGCAACCGCCTGGAGCTGGGCGAAGTCGAGGCGCAGCTCAAACGCCTGTCGCCGCTGATCGAACAGGCGCTGGTCCGCGCCGTGGAACTGGACGGCAGCCTGCGCCTGGTGGCCTACCTGGTCGCCAGCCAGTCGCTGTCCGCCACGAAACTGCGTAACGACCTCGCAGCGCGGGTGCCGGACTACATGGTGCCGGCGCACTTCATCACCCTCGACGAATTGCCCCTGACCCGTAACGGCAAGGTCGATGTCCAGCGCCTGCCGCTCCCGCAAAAGCCCACGGACGACAGCGCCACCCACGTTGCCCCGCGCAATGAAGTCGAAGCGCAACTGGCCGCCATCTGGCAGGAGGTGCTGAAGCTTGAGCGTGTCGGCGTGCATGACAACTTCTTCGCCCTGGGCGGCGACTCGATCATCAACTTGCAGATCATCGCCCGCGCCAACCAGCAAGGGCTGAAACTCACGCCCCGCCAGCTCTTCGAAAACCGCACCATCGCCGACATCGCCCGGGTGCTGGGCGCCGATGCCAGCCAGGGTGTGGCACAAGACATTGCCGATGGCTATGAACTGCCGCTGGCCGCCGGTCAACTGGCGCGCTTGCAACAAGGGCCGTTGCACGCGACTTGGCGTTGCGTGGCGCTGACCCAGGCGATCGACAGCGAGCTGCTGAGCCAGGCCATCGGCGCCTTGCAGCAACACCACCAGGCCTTGCGCCTGGCGCTCAAGGCCCTGCCGGAGGGCGAGTGGCAGCAACGGGTGCTGGTCGCGACCAAGGCCCCGGTCATCACCACCGAAAAACTGGAGACCTGCGCCCCGGCGCAACTGCAAGCCCTGGCCCAGGCCGGTGTCGATGCGCTGGACTTGGACGCCGGCCAAACCCTGCACGCCAGCTTGCTGGAAGTGGGCGGCAAGCACGCCCTGCTGCTGGCCGCTCATCCGCTGTGCCTGGACGAAGCCTCCTGGTCGCTGCTGCTGACTGACCTCAACCTGGCCTTGGCGCAACTGCGTTATCAGCGGCCGGTGCGCCTGTCCTACGCCGGTGGTGACTTCACCCAGTGGACACGGCACCAGCAAGCTCACGCACAGGGCGATGCCCTGGACGACGCCTGGGAGCACTGGCTGCAATACGCCGGTCTGGAACCGCTGCAACTGCCTGACAGCCAGCAGCCGGTCAGCGTGATCGAACAGACCCTGGCGGCCGCCACCTCAGGCGAACTCAAGCGCCTGGGCGAAGTGCTGCAACTGGACTGGAATAGCCTGTTGGCCGCAGCCGTGGCCGAACAGTACCGTGAACTGTGCGGCAATGGCCTGATCGCGCTGAGCGTGCACGGCGCCCGACCGAGTGTCGAGCGCTTGCCGGTCGCAGCGCCGATTGCCGTGGCCGACCTCGACCCGGCACGCATCATCGGGCCCTTGGCACTGGCGGTGCCTTATTTCCTTCAGCCCGAAGGCGACAGCCTGCTGCAACGCTTGCAGGCACTGGCCACGCAGATGCGCGCCTACCCGCAACACGGCGTCGACTATGGCGCCCTGCGCTACCTGTCGGACAACACCTACCTGCAAGAACCGCTGCGTGACCTGCCGACGGCCTCGGTCGCCATTCGCTGGCTGGGCAACCTCGACAGCCATCGCGAAGAGCGCGGCATCCTGGCCCAGGTCGAAGCCGCAAGCCCATCGACGGCTTCGCCTTGCCCACTGACCCTGGACGCCTGGTGGCAGGATGACTGCCTGCACCTGCGCAGCCAGGGCACCCTCGCCGCCGACTGGGCACCGCGCCTTGCTCAACGCTTGAGCGAACTCGCCGGACTCGTCGCCACACCGGACCTGCGCCCTGCCAGCCAGGCGTTTCCACTGTGCCACAAGCAAGCGGCGACCCTGGCGGCCGAGCCGCTGGACTGGTTGAACATCGAAGACGTCTACCCGTTGTCGTCGATGCAACAAGGCATGCTCCTGCACACGCTGTTGCAACCCCACAGCGGCATCTACCTGATGCAACAACGCTACAGCTGGGACGGGGTATTGCAACGCCCGGCGATGGAAGCTGCGTGGCAGTTGTTCCTCGAGCGCCATCCGATGATGCGGACCGCCTTCTGGTGGCAGGACGACCATGAGCCGCTGCAATGCGTGTACCGCCAGACCCACAGGGCGTTCGACTGGCAGGACCTGCGTCATCTCGACGAAGAACAGCAGCGCCTGGCCATGGACCAGGCCCTCGAAGCACAACGCCTGCAAGGTTTCGACATGGCCGCTGCGCCACTGACCCACCTGCGGGTGTTCCAACTCGACGAGCGACGCTTCGCCGTGGTGCGCAGCTTCCATCACATCCTGACCGACGCCTGGTGCTTTGGCCTGCTGATGGAAGACCTGCTGGCGATCTACCAGGCCATCGTGCGCCAGGAACCTGTGGCCCGTCCGCGCTTGCGCTCGTTCCGCGGCTACATGAGCTGGCTGGAACGCCATGACATGGCCGCCGCACACGCGTTCTGGCAAGCCGAAATGGCCGGTTTCAGCGAGCCGACGCCACTGCATGTGGACAGCCCCGCAGCCGGCCCGGAACAGGTCGGCGACTTCGACCAGACCCTGAGCATCGCCCAGACCCAGCGTCTGCAGCAGCTATGCCAGCAATACCAACTGACCCCCAACACCTGGATTCAGGGCGCCTGGGCGCTGTTGCTGTCGCGCTACAGCGGCAACCGCGACGTGCTGTTCGGCGTGACCGTCGCCGGCCGCCCGACTGACCTCGCCGGTGTAGAAGAAATGGTCGGGCTGTTCATCAACAGCTTGCCACTGCGCATCGATGTCGACCCACAAGCGCCAGTGGCCGACTGGTTGCAGGCGCTGCTGTCCCACAACGCGCAATTGCGCGAACACGAAAGCGCGTCGCTGGTGGACATTCAGCGTTGCAGCCAGGTGCCGCGCGGCCAGCAATTGTTCGACAGCCTGGTGGTGTTCGAGAACGCGCCACTGGATATCAGCAGCGTGCAACTGGATGCCTTCAGCATCGACATCTACGAAGACCGAGTGCACACCAACTTCCCGATGACGGTGGTGTTGTACCCCGGCGACCGCCTGGGCATTCGCTTGTCCTACGACAGCATGCGTTTCAGCACTGACACCGTGCAGCGCATGCTCGGGCACCTGGTGCAGCTGCTTTCGAACATGCTGGAGACACCGCAGGCGCCCCTGGGCAGCCTGCACATGCTGCCTGAGTCGGAACGCCGGCAGTTGCAGATCGACTGCTACCGCAGCGACGTCGACTTCCCGCTGGAGCGCGGCTATGCGGCGCTGTTCGCCGAACAAGTGCGCAGCCGCCCGCAACACCTCGCCGCGGTATGCCAGGGACAATCGCTGACCTACGCCGAACTGGATCGCCGCGCCAACGCCATCGCCCATGCGTTGCAAGCCGCCGGGGCCGGCCCGGAAACCCTGGTGGCGCTGTTCGCTGAGCGTGGCCTGGCCTTGCTGACGATGATGATCGCCACGCTCAAGGCCGGCGCCGCGTTCCAGACGTTGGATATCCAACAGCCTCACGCCCGCCTGGCGGAGCTGCTGGACCTGGGCGAAGCGCCGCTGTTGCTGGTGTGCGAGCACGCGACCTCGGCACTGGACAACGTCCTGCCGCAGATGCGCCAGCAACCCACCTGCCTGATCGCCCAGGCACTCTGGCAAGGCCGCGAACAGCCGCCGGTCAGCTATGTGCACAACCCGGATCAACTGGCCTACGTGATCTTCACCTCCGGTTCCACCGGCACGCCCAAAGGTGTGATGGTCGAACAACGCGGCATGCTCAACAACATGTTCGGCAAGGTCCCGAGCCTGGGCCTGGGTGAGCACGACCGGATTGCCCAGACGGCTTCGGCGGCGTTCGATATCAGTGTGTGGCAATTCCTCGCCGCACCGCTGTTCGGCGCCACCGTGCACATTCTTCCCGATGCCCAGGCCCACGACCCTGTAGCCTTGCTCGATGCGGTTCAAGAACAGCAGCTGACGCTGCTGGAAACCGTACCGGCGCTGATTCGCGGCATGCTCCAGGAAAGCCAGGCGCACCACAGCCTGGCGAGCCTGCGCTGGCTCCTGCCTACCGGTGAGGCATTGCCACCGGCCCTGGCGCGGGACTGGTTCGCACGCTTCCCGGCCATCCCGTTGATGAACGCCTACGGACCCGCCGAATGCTCGGACGACGTCGCCTTCTACCCCATCACCCAAGCCCCGGCCGACGACTGCCTGCACATGCCCATCGGCAAGCCGACCGCCAATAACCAGGTGTTCGTCCTCGACTCGGCGCTGCGCATGGTCCCCATCGGCGTACCCGGCGAGTTGTGCATCGGCGGTGTCGGCGTAGGTCGCGGCTACCTGCGCGACCCGCAACGTACCCGCGAAGCCTTTGTGCCGCACCCGTTCCAGGCCGATGCGCGCCTGTATCGCAGCGGTGACATCGGCCGGATGCGCGCCGACGGCGTGATCGAGTACCTCGGCCGTCGCGACCAGCAAGTGAAGATCCGTGGCCACCGCATCGAACTGGGCGAGATCGAAAACCGCCTGATGCAACACCCGGCGGTGGACAGCGCGGCGGTGCTGGCGCTGCCCGACGCCCGCGGTGCGTTGCAACTGGTGGCCTGGTATGTGCTCGACGAAGCGGTCGACCTGGGCGGTGAGTCCGCGCAACAGGTCTTGAGCGCTTACCTGGGCCAGCAACTGGCAAGCTACATGGTCCCGGCCCGTTGGCTGGCCCTTGCGCAATTGCCGCTGAACGCCAATGGCAAGGTCGACCGCCGCGCCCTCGCCGCCCTGGATGTGCCCCAGGACGAGACAGCGCAGGCGCAAGGCATCGCACCGCGTACGCCAACCGAGACAGTGCTCGCCGAACTCTGGCAGGAAATCCTTGGCCTGGACGATGTCGGTGTGCATGACGACTTCTTCGCCATCGGCGGTCACTCGCTGCTGGCCACCCAGGTGTTGTCGCGGATTCGTCGACGGTTGAACGTGAACCTGCCACTGCGCACGCTGTTCGAGCGCGGCACCCTCGAACAATTGGCCGAAGCGGTCGATCAGCAGCGCAACGCCCAGACCGAAGCCGACAGCGACAGCGAGATGACCCTGGCGCCGCGCAACCAGCCGTTGCCGCTGTCCTACAGCCAGCAACGGTTGTGGTTCCTGGATCGCTTCGAAGGCCCCAGCGCCGCCTACAACATGACCACCACCGTCAGGCTGCGTGGCGCGCTGGACATCGCGGCGCTGCAAGCGGCGTTGCAGGCAGTCTTCGAGCGCCATGAATCCTTGCGCACGGCGTTCCACCTCCACGGCGACCAGCCTTGCCAGGTCATCAGCCCGGCGCCTGTGGTGGACTTGACGCCGACCGAGCTGAGTCACCTCGACAGCAAGCAGCAGGCGCCAACCCTGCAACGCCTGATCTCTGAACAGGCCGCTCGCCCGTTCGATCTGCAACAGGCACCAATGCTGCGCGCCAACCTGCTGCGCCTGGGTGCCGATGATCATGTGCTGCAACTGGTGCTGCATCACATCGCCACCGACGCCTGGTCCATGGGCATCCTGATGCAGGAGCTGATCGTCGGGTACCAGGCCCGTACCAGCGGCTCGACACCGGTGCTGCCGGTGCTGCCGATCCAGTTCGCCGACTATGCCTACTGGCAACGCAGCGAAGCGCAACAGCGCCTGCTGGCACGGGCCATCGACTACTGGCGCCGCCAGCTCGACGGCGCGCCAACGCTGATCCCGCTGCCGCTTGACCAGCCACGCCCGACGCGCCCCGACTACCAGGGCGCGGCGCTGGAGCAACGCTTCACCGCGGCCCAGACGCAGGTGCTCAAGGCCTATGCGCAAGCGCAACGGGCGACGCTGTTCATGGTCTTGCTCAATGCCTTCAACAGCCTGTTGCAGCGCGCCACCGGGGCCAACGATTTTATCGTCGGCACCGACCTGGCCAACCGCGAACATCCGGCCCTGGAACACCTCATCGGCTTCTTCGTCAACGTGTTGCCGATCCGTGCCCGCCTGAGCGAAGGCGAAACCTTTGACGTCCGCCTGCAACGCTTGCGCGAGGATTGCCTGTCGGCGTTCCAGCACCAGCAGGTGCCGTTCGACAAACTGGTCGAGGAGTTGCAGCCGCCGCGTACGCCGGGGGTCAACCCACTGGTCCAGGTGCTGTTCGTCATGCAGAACACACCCAGCGGCAATGCCAGCCTGCCGGACCTTGAGGTGGAGCACTTGGTATCGCCCCAGGAAAGCAGCAAGTTCGACCTCGCTGTGTTCGTCGAAGAGGACGAGGAACAAGGCCTGAACGTGCGCTGGGTGTATCGCACCAGCGTGCTGCAGGCGCAGACCGTCCAGCGCCTCGAACAAGGCTTCGAGAGCCTGCTGGAGCAGATCCTCTCGGACGCAGGCCAAGCGCTGGAGCATTGGTCGTGGCGCCTTGAGGGCGGCAACGCCAGCACGCCGTCCCAGGCCGATTCGTCGCTCGACGAGGCCTCGGCCCGCAGCGCGCGCAAGCAGTCGAAACTGAGCAAGCTCAAGCAGACCCGCGCTACCGCCGTGAGCCAGGTGGCCCACGAGCAGGTCCGTACCCGCACCCTCAACGCCGGGCAGGCCTTGCCATTGGTGATCGAGCCGTTGCTCGGCGACCTGGACCCGGTGCACTGGGCGCTGCAAGCCCGGGAATGGATCAATGCCCAGTTGTTGACCCACGGTGGCCTGCTGTTCCGGGGTTTCAACCTGCCGGACGCTGGCGCTTTCGAACAATTCGCCCAGGCCATCGAACCCGACCTCTACGGGACCTACGGCGACCTGCCGAAAAACACCTCGGGCAAGAACATCTACCACTCCACGCCGTACCCGGAACAGCACATGATTCTCTTCCACAACGAGAGCTCCCATCTGCCGCAGTGGCCACGCAAGCAGTGGTTCTATTGCGAAACGCCGGCACCGCGCGGCGGCTGCACGCCCATCGTCGATTGCCGGCAGGTGTTGGCGCGCTTGCCCGAGGACATCGTCGCTCGCTTCAAGGCCCTGGGGCTGCTTTATGTGCGGCACTTCACCGACAAGCTGGATGTTCGCTGGCAGGACTTCTTCAAGACCGAACAGCGCGAGGAAGTCGAGCGCCAATGCCTGGCGTCGGGCATGCGCTGGGAATGGCTGGGGACCGACAACCTGCGGATCGCCCAGCATTGCTCGGCCATCGTCGCGCATCCCGAGACCGGTGAACTGTCGTTCTTCAACCAGGTGCAACTGCACCACACCGCCTGCCTGGAGCCGGAAGTGCGCAGCAACCTGATCAGCCTGTTCGGCCCCGGGCACCTGCCCCGCAACGTGTACTACGGCGACGGCAGCGTGATCGAAGACGCGGTGATGCAAGTGATCGGCGAAGCTTATGAAGACTGCGCAGTACGTTTCAGTTGGCAAAAGGGTGACATGGTGATGCTGGACAATATGTTGGTGGCCCATGCCCGGGACCCCTTCGAGGGCGAGCGCAAGATCTGCGTTGCCATGGGCCAGATGATGCGCCGTGAACAATTGACCGGCTGCCTGCCCGAAGCGCAGCCGTCGCCGGCTGCGGAGGTGCAGGCATGAGCGCCTTCGAAAAACGTGAAGAAGCCTTCGCCCTCTCGCCCCAACAACGCAGCCAGTGGTTGGCGGGGTTGCCAGCAGCGCGCCTGGAACTGGAAATAAAAGGTCCGTTGGCCCTGGAACGTCTGCAGCAACGACTCGTCGCCCTGAGCGCCTGCCACGAGGCCTTGCGCCTGCGGGTGCGGCCTGAGCCTGGCTTATTGATGCCATTGCAAGTGATCGAATCCACCGTCATGGCCGCGAACGCCTTCAACGTCGAGGTGCAAGCAATCGGCGCCGATCGCCACCGGGTGACGCTGCAATTGCCGGCACTGAGCGCCGATCGCGGAACCTTGCTGCGCCTGGCGCAGGCATTGGGCTCGACCGATGCGCCATCGGTGGATGACGAGGCCATGACCTATACCCAGTACAGCGCCTGGCTCTACGAATTGCAGGCCGATGAAGACGCCGAGCCTGGCCGACGCTTCTGGGCCAGCCAGGCCCTGGACGAGCCGGCCGCCAGCGAATTGCTCTACCGCCAGGTACGCAGCGACCGCCCGGACGCCCCGGTCACCACTCGCCTGGACGCCAACCCGTCGGTGAGCATGGCCCTGGACAGCTTTTGCCAGCGTCACGACGCATCGCCCGAGCAGGTCTTGATGACGGCCTGGGGCGTGCTGTTGCAGCGCCTGAGTACTGGCGACAGCCCCGCACTGACCTTGAACTGGGTCCACGATTGCCGCGACGACTATGAAGAACTCGCCGACTGCTGGGGCTTGTTCGCCAAGCCCCTGCCCCTGCGCTGGCAACCGGCGGCGGACAGCCATTTTGCCCAGGCGCTGGCGAACCTGCAGGTGCTCTGCGAGCAAGCCACGGAATGGCAGGAATACTGCGGCGTCAGCGCTGCACAGCCGGGCGACGCCTCGCAGTACGGTTTCCAGTGGGGTGGGCAGTTGCCCGATCGGCTCGACACCTTGGGCAACCTGGCATCGACGCTCACCGTGCTGGACGCACAGGCCATCCCCGCGGGCATGGAGCTGCTGCTGGTGGCCGAAACCATCGCTGGCGGCTATCGCTTGAACCTCTGCCACCTGCCGAGCCGCTACAGCGAACAAGCCGCCCTGGTCTTGCTGGAGCAGTTCCAATCGCTGCTGCTCGACGCCCTCACCAACCCGGGCAAGCCCTTGGCCGAGCTGTCATTGCAGTCGCCGAGTTTCACCGCGACGCTGGCCGCCCTGCAGGCGCCAGTCGACGTCGCGGCGCTGCCGTTTACCAGCGTGCCGGCGAGCTTCGATGCGTGTGCCGCGCAGTTCCCCGAGCACTTGGCCCTGCGCGACCACAGCGGGCCACTGAGCTACGCCCAATTGCAGGCCCGCAGCAGCCAACTGGCGCGTTACCTGCGCGCTCAAGGCGTGGGTCGCGAAGACCGCGTCGCCTTGTACCTGGATCGCTCGTCGCAGATGGTCCTGGCCATGCTCGCCGTGCTCAAGAGCGGCGCGGCGTTCATTCCCCTGGACGTGCATCAGCCGGCACAGCGCTCCCTGGCCATCCTGCAACAGGCGCAGCCGGTCTTCATCCTGAGTGGTTCGGCCGGCAGCGCCCCTGCGTTGCCCGCCATCGGCAGCCTCGACCTGCGGGATGAAGCGACCTGGCAGCAAGCACCCACCACGCCAGTCGATGTCGAGATCCAATCCCAGGACGCGGCTTACGTGCTGTTCACCTCCGGCAGCACCGGCACGCCTAAAGGCGTTATCGTCGAGCATCGGCAGCTGGCCAGTTATGTCGCCAGCGTGTCCCGCCGCCTGGCGCTGGCGCCCGGCGAACGCAGCGCGGTGGTGACTTCCCTGGCGGCCGACCTGGGCTACACGTTGCTGTTCCCGGCACTGCTCAGCGGCGGCGAATTGCACTTGCTGGACAAGGAAACGGCGATGGACGCCCAGGCCTGGGCTGCCTGGCAGGCGCGATACCCGATCGACCACCTGAAGATCGTGCCGTCGTTGCTCGACGCCTGGTTGATTCACGCCCAAAGCGCTGCCGTGTTGCCACGCAAGCAATTGATCCTCGGTGGCGAAAGCTGTTCGCGGCGCCTGTTGCAAAGCATTCGCGACCTCTCGCCGACGCTGGTGGTCTTCAACCATTACGGCCCGACCGAAACCACCGTTGGCGTGGTGATGCACAAAGCCGAGCCGACCATGGATTATCGCCGCCTGCCGCTGAGCGACCGTCTCGACGGCATGCGCCTGTACCTGCTCGACGAGCAGCAAGCGCTGGCCGCCCCCGGCCAGAGCGCCGAGCTGTATATCGCCGGCCCGCAACTGGCCCGCGGTTATCTGGACACAGAACAAAGCACTGGGCGTTTTATCGAACTGGCGCAACTGCCTGGCGAACGCCTCTATCGCACCGGCGACCTGGCCCGCTATCGCCATGACGGCAGCCTGGAAATCACCGGACGCGCAGACCGCCAGGTGAAAATCCGCGGTTTCCGTGTGGAACTCGACGAGATCCAGGCGCAGCTGACCGGCCTTCCCGGTGTAGCCCAGGCTGCCGTGGAATGCATCCCTCGGGGCGAGCTCGGCCAGCAACTGTTCGCGTTCATGACCCTGGCGCCTGGGCATTCGACCACGGTCGCCCGGCTGCACGGCCAGGCCCAGGATTGCTTGCCAGACTACATGCTGCCCACCCTGCGGATCGTCGAAGCATTGCCACTGATGGGCAACGGCAAGCTCGACCGCAAGACCCTGCAGCAATGGGCTGATAAAGTCCTCGACACGGTCGGCAGCGCCTTGCCGCGCACACCGATGGAAGCCCTGCTCGCCGACGTCTGGGCGCAGGTGCTGGGCCTGGAGCGGGTGGGCATCGACGATGACTTCTTCGAGCTGGGCGGCCACTCCCTGGCAGCAGTGACCCTTGCCAGTCGCTTGCAGACCGCGCTGTCGGCACCGGTGACGGTCAATGCGGTGTTCAACGCCCCGAGCGTCTCGGCGTTTGCGGCGCTGGTACAGGCCGAGCTCAAGCTCTCGCCGCTGGTCCGGCTGTCGGCGCCCAACACCGTTGAGGCCGCCAACCTGTTCTGCTTCCACCCATCCACCGGTCACGTGCAGGATTACCGCACGCTGCTGGCGCCGCTTTCGGGCTGGCATCTGTGGGGCTTGCAGGCGGCGTACCTGAGCGACGACAGCACAGCGCTGGGCGGCGATATCGAGAGCCTCGGCGCGCTTTATGTCGAACACCTGCGCCAGCAGCAACCGCAAGGGCCTTATCACCTGCTGGGCTTTTCCCTCGGCGGCCTGCTGGCGATTGCCGCGGCCGCTCGCCTGGAAGGCCAGGGTGAAGAAGTGGCGTTTCTCGGTATCATCGACTCGCAATACCAGCGTCAGGCGCCGGAAGACAGTGTCGAAGCACTGCTGGAATCGGCTTCCCAAGCAGTGACACCGGACAGCCAGGCAGTGTTGCGCCAGTTGCCGCCGCCGATCATGGCCGCTTTGCTGGCGCAACTGGACGCCCTGCCTCCAGCGGCACGCCTGCCGGAACTGGTCCAGTGGGCACGGCAACAAGGCCTGCAACTCGATGGCGACAGTTGGGAGCATTTGCAAATGCGGCTGCGCTACCAGCAACATACGCAGCATCTGCTGGCGACTTTCCAGCCTGCCCGGCTAAGTTGCCCGGTGCATGTCTGGTGGGCCAGCGACACCCTCGCCCAGCCTGACTTCGCCGACCCGCAGTGGGAACGCTTGAGCAGCGGGCCGTTGACCCGCGAGGTCATCGCCGCACAACACCTCACCATCCTGGAGCAACGCGCCTTGCATGAACAATTGGCGGCGCGCCTCACGGCCATTGCTACACACGGAGCGGTTTGAAATGGATCTGTTGTTACTCATGGCTAAACGCTCATGGCGCGCACTGCTGGTGGCGACCCTGACGGGGCTGACCTGCGGCCTCGCAGCGGCCGGCCTGATCGCCAACATCAACCACAGCCTGGAGGTGTTCGATAAGCTGCGCCCAGTGGATGGCGTGCTCTTCGCCGGCCTGGTGGTGTTGGTCGCGGTGTCGCGGATAGTCTCCGACATCAGCCTGCTACGCCTGGGCCAGGCCGCGGTCAACGACATGCGCCTGCACCTGAGCGCCAAGCTGATCGACACGCCCTACGCGCAATTGCAGCGCCTGGGCAAACATCGCCTGCTGGCAATGCTCACCGACGATACGCAAACCATCAGCCAAGCGGTGGAGTTGGTGCCGATCCTGCTGGTCAACGTCGGGATCATCGTCGCATGCCTGGGCTACCTGGGCTGGCTCAGCATGCCGCTGCTGGGCCTGACGCTGCTGCTGATCGCCCTCGGCAGCCTGAGCTTTCACTGGCCGCAACGCCGGGCACTGACCTCGATTTCCCGCGCTCGCGAGCTCAAGGACCAGTTGTTCAATCAATACCGCCTGCTCACCGATGGCAGCAAGGAACTGCAACTCAACCATCCGCGCCGGCAGCACTTCTTCACCCGCCTGCTGATACCGGTGAGCCAGCAATATCGCCGCGATTTTGTCCGGGGCATGAGCATCTACGCCCTGGTCCTGAACTGGGGCAATGCGGTGTTCTACATGCTGATCGGCGTGGTGCTGTTCGCCGCGCCGCACTTCATCGAGCTGGGCGTGAGCCTGGTCACCGGCTATATCCTGGCGATCCTCTACATGATCACGCCGCTGTCGGAACTGATGCACGCCTTGCCGACCCTCGGCCGGGCCAGCGTGGCGCTGAACAAGATCCGCGCCCTGGAAGGCGAGATGCAAACCGTCGGCGAGGCCCTCGACACGATCTCGCCAACCCAGGTTCGCAGCCTGGTGTGCCGCCAGGTCACCCACACCTATTACCGCGAGCGCGAGGACGGTCATTTCACCCTGGGCCCCATCGACCTCTCCCTCAATGCCGGCGAAGTGGTGTTCATCACCGGCGGCAACGGCAGCGGCAAGACCACCCTGGCCTTGTTGCTGACCGGGCTATACCGGCCGGAAAGCGGCGACATCATGCTCGACGAGCAAGTGTCTTCGAGCAATGACAACCACCATTACCGACAGCACTTCTCGGCGATCTTTACCGACTTCTGCCTGTTCGAAAACCTGTTCGATGGCGACGATCCACACCTGGTGAAACAGGCCCAGGACTACCTGGTGCACTTGCAACTGGACCACAAGGTGAAAATCGAGGAAGGCAAGCTGACGACGCTGGCGCTGTCCACCGGGCAACGCAAGCGCCTGGCGCTGCTCAGTGCGTACCTGGATGATCGTCCCTGCTATCTGTTCGACGAATGGGCCGCCGACCAGGACCCGGTGTTCAAGCACTTTTTCTACACCCGGATCCTGCCGGACCTGCGCAAGCGCGGTAAATTACTGATCGTCATCTCCCATGACGACGCCTACTTCGGCCTGGCCGACCGGCTGATACGCATCGAACATGGCAAGCTCAGCGAAGTCGCCCCGCAGGCTGATGCGATGCCCGTGGCCGAAATGCTGTCTTGAGGAAACCCTGAACATTGTGGGTAATGCTGTTCACTTACGGCGCTTCTTTCAGAAATGGAAAGCGTCGTTTTTTTGATAAAGCTACTCGCCTTTTTTCCGGACGGATGGTGTGTATATCCGTTGCTGCGGTAACGGCAGCTGGCGGTTCCGCCCTGACGGCGGGTCACTTTTGGAAGAGCCGGGAGCCGGACCAGCCAAAAGTAACCAAAAACGCTTTGCCCCACCACTCGGTGCCTCGCTAGGGCTCGGCATGCCCTCACGCCGGCCAGCGTGGTTTAACGGGGCTCTCAGATCAAGATCTAAAGCAAAGCAAAGCAAAGCAAAAGCGGGGCATGTCCAGCATCTATGTGACTGCGCCACGGCTATCGCGAGCAGGCTCGCTCCCACAATGGGCCGCAGTGAACACAGAACTCATGAACACCCAAGATCACCTGTGGGAGCAAAGCTTGCTCGCGATGAGGCCAGCAAACCCAACATCCATGCGACTGAGCCACCGCCATCGCGAGCAAGCTTTGCTCCCACAGTTCTGATGGGTGTATGACCGGGAGAACCAGGTCGGCTGTTAGGCCGCCTCGCGGTGGACGTTGATCTCGGCGCCCCGTTAACCACGATGGCCGAACGCAGGCATTGCGCAGTGGGTATCCCGGCATGGATGCCGGGATAGCCGCGGCCAAGGATGGCCCTTCGCGGCGGCCCACGGAGCAATGCCGGAGTGAGGGCACACCGAGCCGAAGCGAGGTGCCAAGTGGTGGGGCAAAAGCGTTTTACTTTTGCGCTTTTCAAAAGTGAGCCGCCGTCAGGGCGGAACCCTAAGCAGCCGTTACCGCAGCAACGGATATGCACCCAATCCAATCCAACCCAGTCCAACCCACCCAAAAGAAAACGACGCGCTCCCCCCTACTCATAGATGTAACGCAGGTAGCTCACCTGCTCCGCCACCGGCAGGCGGTGCAGCTTGGGGCAGGATTCGCAGAGCACTGGCGGTTGGCCTTCGACCGGCTCATGCAGCTGGTAATGCAGGCAGCAATGCCGGCGCAGGGGCAAGCACGGGCAAATCTGCGGCGCCGGTGATTCGACCATGCGTTGCAGGCCTCGCAGCTTCAAGCGTCCGTTGTTCACCGTGACGTGTTCCAGCCACTGGTGCGCCTCGGCGAAGCCGTCCCTGGACAGGTCCGGGTCCAGCCTGGCGAACGCGCCATCCCAGATGGCGACGAAGTTGCCCCACAATATCTTCGGAGCCAGGCCACCAGCGGCGGCCAAGGTGCTGAACAGCGGCGCCAGGTGCTCGTGGATCAATCGCGACCAGTACGCGGCACGATCATCCGCACCCAAGGCCGACAGCCCGGTGGCCAGGCCCAGCGCCGCAGGTTGACCGTCGTCGTGCAGCAGCAGCGCGTCTTCGCCCCAGAACTCGATGGCGCAATGACGCGTCAGCACGCAGGCCAGGGTGGCCGGCAGGACAATACTCATGTAGTTCATCGACCACTGCGAGACCACGGCGGCGCGGTTCACCCCCGGGTAACGCAGGGCAAACCGGCTCAGCAAGGGTTGCAGTACGGCAGGGTCGGCAAGCTGGCTCAACGCGATGGCAGGCTGGTCGCCAGGTGCCTGCCGGATAACCCGCTGTATCGGCGGCCAGGCCTGGTTAAGCCATTCTGGAAATTCGATAGCGGGGCTCCCGTGGCTTTCCCTAATTAATGCAAACGATTAGCATTGGCTGATCCTATCCTCCCGCCCTTGCAAACTCAACGTCGTTAGCGACCAGGCTTACCAAGACCACATGCACACACTTCGCAATTTCTGGCGTCTCGCGCGGCCTTTCTGGGCCTCCGAGGAAAAGTACCCGGCCCTGTTGCTGCTGTTGGCCACCGTGCTGATGACCCTGTGCCTGGTTGGCGTCAATATCCTCACCAATTTCTGGAACCTGCACTTCTATAACGCCTTGCAGGCCTTGGACTATCACGGTTTCCTGATCGGCAGCCTGCAATTCATCCTGCTGCAGATCGGCACGGCCGCCTTTACCGTGGGCGCATTCCACTTCCAGCAAAAGCTGACCATCCGCTGGCGGCGCTGGGCGACCCGCAACATGCTCGATCAATGGCTGGGCAGCCAGCGCTACCAGAAGCTGAAACTGACCGAAACCGACGTCGACAATCCTGATCAGCGGATCGCCGAGGACATCGACTTGTTTATCGTCAAGTCGCTGAAGTTGAGCCTGGGCCTGTTGACGTCGGTGGTGTCGCTGTTTTCCTTCCTGCATATCCTCTGGCAGGCCTCCAGCCTTGTCAGCGTGCCGTTCAACGACCAATCGGTGGTCATTCCGGGGCTGCTGGTGTGGGTCGCCCTGGTGTATGCGCTGGCGGGCACCGGCCTGGCCTTCTGGCTGGGCCGCGCGCTACCCAGCCTCAATTTCATGCAACAGCGGCGTGAGGCGGATTTTCGCTTCTCGCTCATCCGCCTGCGGGAGAATGCTGATTCGGTGGCGCAATACCGGGGTGAAGTCGTGGAGAACGAACGCTTCAACCGTCGCCTGGAGGCGGCGCTGGAGAACTTCTGGGCGCTGGTGAAGAAACAGAAGTTGATCATGGGCTACTCGACCTTCTACTTGCGCAGCGCGACGGTCATCCCGATGTTCATCATGGCCCCACAGTTCTTTGCCGGCGCCTTTCCCCTCGGCCGCCTGACCCAGATAAGCGCGGCCTTCGGCGAAGTGCACGCGGCCATCGCCTACCTGGTGAGCGTGTTCCCGGAGCTGTCGGAATGGAAGTCGGTGATCGACCGGCTGGTCGGTTTCCAGGAGCGCCTGGATAACGTCGAGGTCAAGTCCCAGGTCAGGCACGAGCAACAGGCCAGCGGCCTCGACATCAAGGACCTGGACATCTGGCTGCCGAACGGCCGGCCATTGTTCAAAGGCTTCAACCTTTCCCTCAAGCCCGGCGACAGCCTGATGATCAGCGCGCCGTCCGGCTACGGCAAATCGACGCTGATCCGCACGATTACCGGGCTTTGGCATCACGCTCGCGGTTCAAGTTGTTATGACCGTGAGCGCGCCCTGACACTTTCGCAAAAACCCTACCTGCCGTTGGGCAGCCTGCGCGAGGCGCTGTGGTATCCCAAACCGCCCCGTCGCGAAGAAGATGCGGCGCTGCGCCAGATCATGGAGCAAGTCGGCCTGCAACACCTGGCCGATCAGTTGGAGGAGGAACGGGACTGGGCGCAGACCCTCAGCGTCGGCGAACAGCAACGCTGTGCATTCGTCAGGGCCCTGCTGACCCGCCCTACGGTGCTGTTTCTCGACGAGAGCAGCTCGGCGCTGGATGCGGCAAACGAAGCGCGCTGCTATCAACTGCTCAAGCAAACGCTGCCGGACACGATCCTGATCAGTGTCGGGCACAGCGCCTCCCTGGAGCACTTCCATTGGCAAGTCCTTGAATTGCGGGACGAGGCGCAGTGGGTGCATCGCAAGGTCAAACAAGCGGTGTGAGCCCAATAGAGCAAACGCTGAATAACCTGTGGCGGGCGGAGTTGTGGGAGCAAGGCTTGCCCGCGATGGAGTCGACTCGACTTCAGGAGGGCCACGTCACCTTCATCGCGGGCAAGCCTTGCTCCCACAAAACCCCCTCGTCACAAAGTCCTCAGTATCCCCGTCAATCGCCCCCCTTTGTACATTGGCATGCAGGTTTTGTGGTCTATAGTTCCTGACAGATCCAGAGTTTCGCTCGGGCCATAGGAGCAACACCCCCTCGAGCCGTAACCATGTCGGATGCCCACCAGCCTTCGGTAGTGAATAATGCAGGGAGCACACCATGCCGATCCAGCGGCCTGAGACACTGAGGTTGGCCCCTGGCCCTGCCCATCATCCAGCGATGGATGGCGATACCGAGGCCGGCGTGTTTCGGTTCGGCTTCGACCAGGCCAAGGAAGCCTACATTCTGTTCCCATTGCTGGCCGCGCTGCTGTTGCTGGCCATCTGGGCCGCGACCCTGTACCTGATCAAGGTTGAACACGCCCGCGCGCAGCAGAGCGCCGCGACGGCAAGCCTGGAGATGGGCGCCACCTACGAAGCGCAAATGTTGCGCGCCATTCACGAAATCGATCAAACCCTCAAGTTGGTCAAATACACCTACGAAGCTGAGGGTGAGCCCAATCCCTTGCGCCGTCTCCAGGAGCGGGCCTTGTTGCCGCCGGCCTTGGTGTTTGACGTCAGTGTGGTCAACCCGGACGGCAGGCTCGTGGCAAGCACGCGGACCAACGACCGGGAAAATATCGCGGACCCGGATGAGCAACAAACGCTGCGCCATAGCGACTCACTGTCCATCAGCCACCCGTGGAAAAGCCCTGTCACCGGGGAATGGCGCTTGCGCTTCAGTCGGCGACTCGACGCCGCGGATGGCGGGCTTTCCGGGATCGCCAGGGTCGAGGTCGATGCCGCCTACTTCGTCAGCAGCTACGACGCCTCGAAACTCGGCGACCAGGGTGCGCTCGGGCTCCTTGGCACCGACGGCATCTTCCGCGTACGGCGCACCGGGGAAACGGTACTGGCCGGCGATACGGTCGATTACAGCGCCGTGGTGCCGGACGCCGAAAACACCGAGGCCGTACTCTCGGTCAATGGATGGGACGGGGTGCGGCGCTACACCAGTGCCCGCCAGCTCTACGACTTTCCGTTGGCGGTGATTGTCGGCTTGTCCGAGCAAGAGCAACTGGCCGCGGTGAACCAGCAAGCGCGCACCTATCTCTGGCGCGCCGCGGGCGGCAGCCTGGTGCTGGTGTTGTTGGTGGGCCTGCTCGCCCGGATGAGCTGGCAACTGGCGCAGAGCCGTTTGCGCGCCGCCGAAGCCCAGACGCAACTGGCCGCGGCCGCCCGCCAGGCCGGCATGGCCGAAATCGCCACTAACGTCCTGCACAACGTGGGCAATGTGCTCAACAGCGTGAATATCTCCGCCGACCTGGTCACCCGCAAGCTGCGTACCAGCAAGGCCTTGGGGCTCGGCAAGGCGGTGCAAATGATGAACGAGCATGCCGAGGACCTCGGCGACTTCATCTCCCACGACGAAAAAGGCAAGCTGCTGCCCGGCTACCTGAACCAACTGGTGGACGCGCTGGCGGTCGAGCAACAGAGCATGACCGAGGAACTCGGCCAACTGACTAAAAGCGTTGACCATATCAAGGAAATCGTTTCCGCCCAGCAATCGTATGCGGGCACCTCCACCATTGCCGAAACCGTGCAGATTAAGGAACTGATCGAGGATGCCCTGCGCATGAACGCCGGCATCATCGCGGCGCGCCAGATAACCGTGGTGCGAAACTTTGCCGAAACGCCCTTGCTGCTGTTGGACAAGCACCGGGTGCTGCTGATCCTGGTCAACTTGATAAAAAACGCCAGCAGGGCGATGGATGACAAGCCGGAGCTTGCCCATCAAATCATTCTTCAGAGTGAGATGCACCCAGGAGACACCCTGGTGATCAAGGTCATCGACAATGGCGAAGGCATCGCGCCCGAGAACCTGACACGGATCTTTGCCCACGGCTTTACCACGCGCAAGGATGGTCATGGTTTTGGTCTGCACAGCTGCGTCCTGGCGGCCATGGAGATGGGTGGTTCGCTGGAGGCCCACAGCGAAGGCCCGGGAACGGGGGCGACCTTTACGCTCAAATTGGCGATCTAGGCTACGCTTCGGTGGTTTCACGCAGCTTCAGCCAACGTTACAAGGAACAGACGAATGGCGATCCATGCAACGAGGTCACGTTGACCCTATGGCGACAAGACCCAATACCCTGGCCCTGGCCGTCATGACGCTGTATGCCGGCGGCGCCAGCGCCGACACAGCCGATACGTCGATGTTCTCGCTGAGCAGCTTCGGCACGGTGGGGATCGTCCACTCCAGCGAGAAAAAAGCCGACTTCACCTCCAGTATCTTCAAACCCAACGGCGCAGGTCATTCACGCAACTGGAGCGCCGACGTCGACAGCCTGATCGGTGCCCAACTGACCGCTACGTTCACCCCGCAGCTGTCGGCCGTGGTGCAGGTCATTTCAGAGCAGCGCTACGACAACAGCTACCGGCCCTTTGTCGAGTGGGCCAACATCAAGTACCAGTTCACGCCGGACTTCAACGCACGCATTGGCCGTACCGTATTGCCGACTTTCCTGGTCTCCGACACTCAAAAGGTGGGCTATACCCTGCCCTGGGTGCGGGCGCCCATGGAGGTCTACAGCCTGATGCCGATTTCCAGCAGCGACGGCATCGATGGCAGCTACCGGTTTCATATCGATGAAATCACCGATACCGTGCAGGCTCACTACGGTCAGACCGACAGCCGACTGCCTGACGGTGCCGGCAAAGCACTGGCGAGAAATTTCTGGGGGATCACCAACACCACTGAGTTCGGCGTCCTGACCACGCGCATCACCTTCATGAAAGCCGACCTGACCCTGGAGCAGTTCAACTCACTCTTCGATACGTTCAGGGAGTTTGGTGCAGAAGGCATCGCCATCGCCGATCGCTACGACTCCGATCACACGCCCGTCGAATTCTTTGGAGTAGGCGCCAGCTATGATCCGGGTGATTGGTTCGTCATGAGCGAATGGGGGCGTCTGGATAGCCGTTCTGGCCTCGGCAGGACCAGCGCCTGGTACATCAGCGGCGGGTACCGCATTGAAGCGTTCACCCCCTATGCCACCTACGCTCGGTCCAAGACCGAAACAGAAGTCTCCAGCCCGGGCTTGACGACATCGGCCTTGCCACCGGAGCTGGCGGGTGCCGCCGCGCAGCTCAATGGTGCGCTCAACTCTGTCCTGGGCTCCAACGAAGGCCAGCAGACCCTTTCCCTGGGCGTGCGCTGGGATTTCACCAAGAACATGGACGCCAAGCTGCAATACGATCACACACGTTTCAAGGGTAACTCGGTCGGTCCGTTGATCAACCCCCAACCGGACTTCGAGCCTGGGGGCTCATTCAACGTCATCAGCCTAGCTGTCGATTTTGTATTCTGATGGAGCGGGACATGTGGTTTGTGAGGCTCATCGGATTCGCCGTAGCGGGACTCGCCATGTGCGCAGCCAGCGCTGCCGTCAAGGCCGACGTGGTTGTGGTCGTCGCCACGTCCAGCCCGGTGAAAGCGCTCGCGCGTAATCAGGTGGCGGATATTTTCCTCGGCAAGACCAGTCGTTTCCCCGACGGCGGACAGGCTACTCCCATTGACCTGACGGAAGATTCGCCGACCCGCGATGAGTTCTACACAACGTTCACAAGCAAGTCCGCCTCCCAGCTCAAGGCGCACTGGTCGAAAATCATCTTTACCGGCAGAGGCCAACCGCCCCAGGCTGTTTCAAGCAGTTCGGAGGTCAAGAAGCGTGTCGCAGAGAACCCCGGCACCATTGGCTATATCGATGCTCGGGAGGTGGACGGCAGCGTCAGGGCGCTGCCGCTTGACCCGCAATAAGCGCGGGCCTTTACGTATCGAGATCCGTGTCAGCCGCCTGGGCTTGCAGCAACACCTTGAACTGATCGGCGGGAACCGGTTTGTTGAAGTAGAACCCCTGGAATTCGTCGCAGGCATTGTCGCGCAGGAAATCGGCCTGCTCCTTGGTTTCCACGCCTTGGGCCACCACGGTCAGGCTGAGGGTCCGGCCCATGGCGATAATGGCCTCGGTCAAGGCTTTGTCCTCCGACACGCTGCTGGTATCGCAAATACACGAGCGGTCGATCTTGATGACGTCGAGCGGAAACTGCTCGAGGGCAGAGAGCGAAGAATAGCCAATGCCGAAATCATCGATGGCGATGCGGACCCTCAGGTGTTTGAGCCCGGTCAACACGCTCAACGCTCTCTTGACGTCCTGCATGAGCAGGCTCTCGGCGATCTCCAGCTCCAGCAGACGTGCATCCATACCGGTTTCGGCCAATATCTCAGCCAGGTCCGTAAGCAGGTTCTCATCGGCAAACTGCCGTGCCGTGAGGTTCACGGCGACCCCCAGGTGCGGCAATCCCTGTTGCTGCCAGGCCATGTTTTGCTGGCAGGCGGTCTTGAGTACCCACTTGCCGATCGGCACGATCAAACCGGTCTCTTCCGCGACGGGGATGAACTGCATCGGTGCCACGATACCCAGGTCCGGATGATTCCAGCGCAGGAGCGCTTCCATGCCGGTAATGCGGCCACTGCCGATATCTCGCTTGGCCTGGTAGTGAAGCTGGAACTCGTGGCGCTCCAGGGCGTGGCGCAAGCTCAGCTCCAGCGTCAACCGTTCCAGTGAGTCCGCGTTCAGCTTCGCGGAGTAGAACTGGAAGTTGTTCTTGCCGCGTTGCTTGGCCTGGTACATCGCGATATCGGCGTTTTTCTTGAGTGTCTGCTCGTCCAGGCCATCCTGTGGAAAAACACTGATGCCGACGCTGGCGGTCACCCGGAACTCCTGACCCTGGAGGTTGAAAGGCCGGGCAATGGCACCCAGGATTTTCTGGGCAGTGGTTGCCACGTCCTTGTCATCGGACAGCTCCGGCAGCAGGATCACGAATTCGTCGCCGCCCAATCGGGCCACCGTATCGCTGGTGCGCAGGCACGCCTTGAGTCGCAGCGCGACCTCCTTGAGCAATTGATCGCCAGCATCGTGCCCAAGCGTATCGTTGACTTGCTTGAAGCGGTCGAGATCCAGGAACAGCACCGCCAGTTGCCGATGATAACGACTCGCCTCGCCAATGCTCCGGCTCAACAGCTTGCTGAACAGACTGCGATTGGGCAACGCCGTAAGGCCGTCGTGATAGGCCAGGTACTCGACATTTTCGGCGTAGGCGACTTTCGCTTCACCAGCGCGCAGGCGGCTTTGCAGCAGTTGCCAGCTCATCCGGGCAAGCAGCCCCGCCAACAACACCAGCAACAGGCTGCCGCCCGCGGTCCGCCAGAGGTAGGTGCGCGCTTGCCGCTTCACCGTGGCCAGCTGTTCTTCTTCGGATAAGCCGACAATCACCGCCAGCGGAAAATCGTAGAGCTGACGGGCGCTGATATAGCGCCGCACACCGTCCGGTCCGTTGATCAAGCGTACGGCTTCAGCGTTTTCAGTGTCTGGCACCACGACGGCGTAATCGACCTCGTCGCCCGCCGATATCGCTTCCCCGCTGCGCCGTGCCCGAAAGACACCGTCGATGCCCAGCAGACCGAGCAAGCCCTGATTGCCAAGCTTGGAGGTGTCATAACTGCTGACGAAATAGGCCGCATCGACTTCGACCATGGCGATCCCGGCGAATGCGCCATCCCCCGTGTCGAGCCGTCGACTGAAACGCAACTTCCACTCCCCCGTCGCCGGGCTTTTCCACGGGCGGCTGATCGACAGTGCAGTGTCACGCCCCACCGTTTGCAGCTCATCCTTGGCGATCCGGTTTCCGACCTCGCTCGACTGGGTGCTGGCGACGACCAGGCCACTGGCATCGACCACGCTGACATCAAACAAGTAGGGTGAAGGCAGCAAGGCGCGGGCCTTGAGCTTGGGCAGCGGGTTTGGCTCGCGCTCGGACTCGTAGGTGTACTTGACGAGCTTGAGGGTCTGATCGATTTCACGCACCGCCCGTAGGATCTGCGCTTCGTAGGTGGCTCCGATTTCCAGGCTCGCCTCGGCAATGCCCTGCTGCGCGCGGGCCTGTTCGAACTTGATCAGGTACAGGGTGCCCGCCCAGATGACCGACAGCAGGAGAACCGCCAGCAGCGGGAACAGAATGTAGGCTTCCTTGACCTGGTCGAAGCGGCGCCGAAACAGATCGCTCGTCGCATCGGACAAGGCGTTTTCACGAGGGGCAACATCCTGGGCCGACGTCAGTACACTCGCCCGTTGGATCGCCATGATGTGCTCCCTGCATTGTTCACTGCTGACGGCCTGCGGGTATCCGACGCGGCAACGCTGCGAGGCGTCCGTGGTTCCTGATCGCCGGCACTGAAGGATTCCGGACCTGCAGAAAACTATAGACCACAAACCGCGTCTGCCACTGCCAATCGGCACGTCGTCCGTGGCTTTGCGCTGGTTGTAATGACGAAGTGCAGTTGACTCCCCTGACTTATTGGTCCAGTTTTTAATACAACAGTGTCATGCAGGTCTTTCATGCACGACGCAATGCCTGATAAATCCCGTTCGTTAATCAAAGGGCCCCTGCCAGCCTATGAATGATGTACGTAGGACCTCCCCTGCCATTGAACGCCAATGGATGCCCCTGTGCCGTTGATTCCCCTGGTTGTGTGTGACGACTCCAACATGGCGCGCAAACAGGTTTTGCGCGCGCTGCCGACAGATTGGCCGGTTTCGGTCACCGAGGCGGTCAACGGGCGCCAGGCCATGGACGCCATACGCCAAGGCCTGGGGCAAGTGGTGCTGCTCGACCTGACCATGCCGGAGATGGATGGCTACCAGGTGTTGAGCGCCTTGCGCGCCGAGGGATTGCAGGCGCAAGTCATCGTGATTTCCGGTGACATCCAGGACGAGGCGGTGCGCCGCGTGCTTGAGCTGGGCGCGTTGGCGTTCCTGAAAAAGCCTTTCGACGAAAACGAACTGCGCCAGACCCTCATCCGGGTGGGGCTACTGACCCAATCCGGCCAGGTGCCGCTGCAGAATCGTTCGGCCACGAACACGGCCATCAGTTTTCACGATGTGTTCCGCGAGACGGTCAACGTGGCCATCGGCCGGGCAGCGGCCCTGATCGCCAAGGTATTGGGGGTCTTTGTGCAGTTGCCGGTGCCGAACGTGAACATTCTCGAGGTCGGGGAACTGCATATGGCGCTCAACGACGTCGGCAGCTCCCAGCAACTCACGGCCATCTGCCAGGGTTTCATCGGCAGCGGCATCGCCGGCGAAGCCCTGCTGATATTCCATGACTCGGAAATCGCTGACATCGCGCAACTGATGCAGCGCGAGAGCGCCGATTATTCGGACCTGGAAATGTTGCTGGACCTTTCCAGCGTCTTGATCGGTGCGTGCCTGAGCAGCATTGCCGAACAGATCGATGTGGTGTTTTCCCAGGGCCATCCGCAAATCCTCGGCCAGCACGCGGCCATCGAGGACCTGATCCAGGTCAACCGCAAGCACTGGAAAAAGACCCTGGCAGTGGAAATCAGCTACAGCCTGGAAGGGCACGATATTCGCTTCGACCTGTTGCTGCTGTTCACGGAAGACTCCATCGAACGGTTGACCCACAAACTCGCCTATCTGATGAGCTGAGCCATGAACGATTCCATCGATCTGAACGAGTTTCACTGGTTGCTGGCCATCGTTCAGAGCATCGACGTCGGTGTCGTGGTGCTCGACCGCGAGTACCGCGTGCAGGTCTGGAACACCTTCATGGAGAACCGCTCCGGGGTGCAGCCCAAGGACGCCCACAATCAGCATTTTTTCACTCTGTTCCCTGAAATCGATCGCCAATGGTTCAGCCGCAAGGTGGAAAGTGTCGCAACCCTGGGCACGCCGGCGTTCACGGTCTGGGAGCAGCGCCCGTACCTGATTCGGTTCAAGAGCTACCAGCCGATCACCGGCCAGGAAGCGTTCATGTACCAGAACACCACGCTGTTGCCGCTGCGCTCGCCTGACAACACCATCAAGCACATTTGCCTGGTGATTTATGACGTCACCGACGTCGCCACCAACCGGCATCAACTCCAGGCCGCCAATGCACAGCTGCAAAAACTCTCCAGCACGGACCGACTGACGGGGTTGTACAACCGTGGTCACTGGGAGGCCAACCTGAAAGCCGCCTACGCCCGGCATCAGCGCTACGGCCATGCGTTGAGCCTGGTAATGCTCGATATCGACCACTTCAAGCGGGTCAACGACACCTACGGTCACCAGGCCGGCGACAAGGTCATCGAGCATGTCGCCGGGCTACTGCGCGAGCATGTGCGCGACGCCGACGTGGCCGGGCGTTATGGCGGTGAAGAGTTCGGCGTGGTGCTCTCAGACACCGACAAGGCCGGCGCGCAGATTTTCGCCGAGCGCCTGCGCAAGGCCGTCGAGACGCTGGAAGTGCACTACAACGACCAGGCCATCCGCTTCACCATCAGCCTGGGGGTGGCCGACCTGAGCCAACCCTCGAACGACCACGCCGACCTGATCGCCAGGGCGGACCAGGCGCTGTATACGTCGAAGAAGAGCGGGCGCAATCGGGTGACGATCCATGAATAGCGAGCCCACCTTCCTACTAAGGTGATGGTGCGACTTGACCACGCCACACATCCCCCTGTGGGAGCGAGCTTGCTCGCGATAGCGGTGGTTCAGCAACATTGAGGGTGGCTGGCACGCCGTCATCGCGAGCAAGCTCGCTCCCACAGAGATGTGTACGGCATTCACTTGCCCACCAGGGTTGGGGGAGTCGCGCCATATTTACCCAGTAGTTTGAGCGTCACCCCATTTGTCCAGCCGAAACCGTCCTGCAGTTCATATTCGCCGCCTCCCCCGCCGTCACCGCGCCCGGACAGATCGTATTTCTCCACCAGTTTGTTTTCCTTGCGGTAAAGGTTCTCGACCTGCTGCAAGAAGCGGCTGCCAATTTGCTGCGCCAGGGCGGTTTGCCGGTATCGGTCCAGCCCCTCCACCGCGACCCATTGCAACGGTGCCCAGCCATTGGGCTCGTCCCACTGCTGGCCATTACTGACCTGGGTGGTGGCGATGCCGCCGGGGCGCAACAGGCCGTCACGTACCGCATCGGCGGTGCGATTGGCATGTTCGACAGACGCCAGCCCCGTATACAGCGGGAAAAGCGTCGCGGCCGTGAGCTGCTGGCGTGGCTGGTTGCGTTGCCAGTCGTAGTCCACGTAGAAGCCTTTGTCGGCATTCCACAAGTGCTTCTCGATGGCACGCTGGCGCAGTTCGGCGCGCCGGCCGTAAGCCTGGACGCAGGGGCTGTTGTGCACCGTCTCGCAGGCTTTGGCGATGGTGTTTTCCAGATGATAGATCAGGCTATTCAGATCCACGGGCACGATAGCGGTGGTGCGAATGCTCGCCAGGTTGTGGCCATCGTCCAACCAGCGCGAGCTGAAGTCCCAGCCACTTTCGGCGCCAGCGCGCAGGTCACGCCAGACCTCCTCCCTGGGCCGGTCCGGCGCCTGCTCGGCGGTGTTGACATCTTGCAGCCAGGATTCCTGTCGAGGCGTCGGGCTGACATCCCAATAGCGGTTGAGCACACTGCCATCGGCGAGCTTGACCACGTGCCGCTCAGCCGTGCCGGGCTTGAGTGCCTGGGCGCCCTCCATCCAATAGGCATACTCCTTCTGCAACTGCGGCAGGTATCGTCCATAAGCCTGGTCGCCCTCGATACGCGCCTGCAACTCCACCATGTAAGCAAAGAATGGCGGCTGCGACCGGCTCAGGTAGTAGGTGCGATTGCCGTTGGGAATGTGGCCGTAGGTGTCGATCATGTAGGCAAAGTTGTCGGTCATCTGGCGGACCTGGGCCTTATCACCGCTCTGCTCAAGCCCCAGCATGGTGAAATACGAATCCCAGTAATACATCTCGCGAAAGCGTCCACCGGGCACCACATAGGGCTGCGGCAGCGGCAACAAGCTGCTGTAGGCCGGCACCTGGCTGTAGGATCGACTCAGTACCGGCCAGAGGCTGTCGATGTGTGCCTCGATCGCAGCACCGGGCTTGGGAGCCGGGCTTTCGGCTTCGCCGGACTCGATGAAGTTGTCTTTCACGAAAGCCTTGATATCGAAGCCATCGCTGTTACGTCGGGCCAGGTAATCGGCGCGAATCTGCGCCGGATCACGGTTGGGCAGTGCGTCCACGAAATGCTTCTGGTCAGTGAACACCTGCCCGCGTTGCACCGCTTCAAAGAGTTCGGGATAGGCCTGATCGGGGGGGAGATTGGCCCGTCCTTGGGCGTCAGCGTAGCTCCATTTGGCGGGCGGCTGGCTTGAACAGGCCACGCACAGCAGCGCGGCAAAGGAGAGGCTGGCGAGATCGATAGGTCGCATCAGAGGGTCCATCCTGTTTTTCGTTCCTGATAAACGAGTGACCTGTCGGGATGGACCTGGGTTCACTCAAGATGCAGCGCCGGGCGACGTCCAGATTGAATTTGGTCAGTCCAATCAATATTTTTATTAATTGGTCTTGCCAATATATTTTACGGCGTGTAGTTTCGGGCCAAGGTCATCGGTGCAGGTCACTGCCCGCCTACAACAAAAAAAGAGCCCCGGTCCCGGCAGCCGTGCGCTCACAACCCTCCTCCCGCCTGCAGGCAGCCACTGCCCGTACGCCAGCCAAGGAGCATCAACATGCTGACTGTCATCTGTAACGAACCCGGCTCGTTAACCGCCATCGAACGTGAAAAGCCCCTCAGGAAACCGGGAGAGATCCTTATCCGGGTCAAGCGTGTCGGGGTCTGCGGCACCGACCTGCACATCTTCACCGGCAATCAGCCGTACCTCGAATATCCGCGCGTCATGGGCCACGAGTTTTCCGGGGTTGTCGACGAGACGGACAGCGCCAGCGACCTCGCCATCGGTGATGTTGTCTATGTGATGCCCTACCTTTCCTGCGGGACATGTATCGCCTGCCGCCAGGGCAAGACCAACTGCTGCACCCGCATTCAAGTGCTGGGGGTTCATTGCGATGGCGCGTTCACTGAGTACCTGAGCGTTCCCCACGAGTTCGTGCACAAGGCTGTGGGTGTTTCCCTCGATCAGGCGGCGATGATCGAGTTCCTGTCCATCGGCGCCCACGCTGTGCGGCGCTCAAATGTCCAGGCGGATAAACGTGCGCTGGTGGTCGGCACCGGCCCGATCGGCATGGCCGCGGCGATCTTCGCCAGCCTGCGTGGGGCGCAAGTCACTGTCCTGGATACCCGTGAGGATCGTCTTGCATTCTGCAAGCAACACTTGGATATCCACGCCGCCGTGCACATCGGCGAAGGCGACAAGCAGACCTTGGCTGAACTGACAGGGGGTGATTTCTTCGACGTGGTGTTCGATGCCACCGGTAACGCACGGGCCATGGAGCGCGGGTTCGAGTTCATCGCCCATGGCGGCACCTATGTGATGATTTCGGTGGTGCGGGACTCCATCACCTTCTCCGACCCTGAATTCCACAAGCGCGAAGCCACGCTGATGGGCAGCCGTAACGCCACCCAGGAAGACTTCCGCCACGTCGAGCAATGCCTGCGCGACGGATTGATTCCGGATGCGGCCCTGAACACCCACCGACTGGCCCTGGGCGACGTGGCCGATTCGTTCTCCACATTGCTCGATCCCAGCCAGGGTGTCGTCAAAGCCATCATCGAGTGCTAGGAATCGGAGGACGCCACATGAACCCGCCTTCTTCTTTGCTTGTGCTGGCACCGGGCGATGATGTCGCAGTGGCCCGGGGCGATATCGCCAAAGGTCAGCACGTGAGTGCCGACGGCATCACACTGACCGCCAGCCAGCCGGTTCCGTCCGGCCACAAGATCGCCCTGCGCACGGTGTTGGCCGGCCAACGGGTGCTCAAGTACGGGCAGACCATTGGCCAGGCAACCCGGGACATCGAGCCCGGAGATTACGTCCACGTGCACAACCTGGACATGCCCGCCTCCAATGCCGAACACCGTGTACGGAACGTCTATGTGCCCACCTCGTTGAGCAATGATCCCGCTACGTTCGAAGGTTACGTTCGTGAGGATGGGCGCGTCGGTACACGCAATTACATCGGGGTCATTTCCAGCGTCAACTGCTCGGCAACCGTCTGCAAACACATCGCCAATGCCTTTTCTCCGGAACGCCTGAAAGACTTTCCCAACGTCGATGGCGTCGTGGCGATCACCCACGGCAGCGGCTGCGGCATGGGCGCCAAGGGTGAAGGCATCGACATCCTCAAACGCACCTTGCGCGGCTATGCCGATCACGCCAACTTCGCCGGCGTGCTGTTGATCGGCCTGGGGTGCGAAGTCAACCAACTGACCCCGTTGATGAATGAACTGGGAGATCGCCGCGCTGTGCTCAAGGCCAGCCTGATCATTCAGGAAGAAGGCGGTACTCGCGAAGCCGTGCGCCGTGGCATCGCCCATATTGAAGCGATGCTGCCGGCCATCAACCAATACCAACGGTCGACCGTGGCCGCCAGCCACTTATGCGTCGGTTTGCAATGCGGCGGCTCGGATGGTTACTCGGGCATTACGGCCAATCCGGCACTCGGCGCGGCCGTGGATCTGTTGGTGCAGCATGGCGGCACCGCGATTCTTTCGGAAACGCCGGAAATCTATGGGGCCGAACACTTGCTGACGGCCCGCGCGGCGTCTGCCGAAATCGCGGAAAAATTGATGGAGCGGATCCACTGGTGGGAAGCTTACGTGCGCCACAACGACGGCGACATGAACAACAACCCTTCGCCGGGCAACAAGGCCGGGGGCATCACCACCATTCTGGAAAAATCCCTGGGCGCCGTGGCGAAAGCCGGTGCGACCGGGCTGATGGGCGTCTACCAATACGCTGAAACGGTCGATACCGGGGGCCTCGTGTTCATGGACACACCCGGTTATGACCCGGTGTCCGCGACCGGCCAGGTGGCCGGAGGCGCGAATCTCATCTGTTTCACCACGGGCCGCGGCTCGACCTACGGTTGCAAACCCACGCCCTCCTTGAAGATCGCCACCAATACTCGCCTGTTCCAACGCATGGAACTGGATATGGATTTCAACGCCGGCGGCATTGTCGATGGCGTGGAGTCGGTGGCGCAGGCGGGAGAGCGGTTGTTCCGACTGATGCTGGAGACGGCGTCCGGACATCGCACCTGCAGTGAGGAAAACGGCTTGGGCGATAACGAGTTCCTGCCTTGGCAGATCGGCGCGGTGATGTGAATGGCAGAGTCACTGCAACCCTTCCCCACATAAATGAACACCATCAAGCGCCTATGGTAGCCTTTGCGGATTCTCCGATGGACGCCACCCCATGGTCTCACCGATCAACACCACCGAGCGAAAGCCGTACCAGAAAATCGCCGATCAACTGCGCAACTACATCGCCCAGGGGGATTTCAAAGCAGGCTCCAGGCTTCCCCCGAGCGTGACTTGACCCAACTGCTGGGGGTTTCCAGGCCGTCGCTGCGCGAGGCGCTGATTGCCTTGGAAATAGACGGCGACATCGAGATCAAGATGGGCTCCGGCGTGTACGTGCGCGCCAAGCCCAAGGACGGAAAAAACCCGAGCATGACCTTGGGCGAAAGCCCCTCGGAACTGATGCAGGCGCGTGCCTTGATCGAAGGTGAGTCGGTGATCCTGGCGTGTCTGCATGGCAAGAAAAGCGACTACCGCTATCTGCAGGAATGTATCGATGCCATGCGCGCAAGCATCGCCAATGGCCTGCCTCCGCTGGAGGATGACCGTCGCTTCCATCAGCGCCTGGCCAAGATGAGCGGCAACTCCGCCCTGGTCCGGATTATCACTGCGCTCTTTGATGAACGACACAACCCGATTTCGGCTCACCTGAGCAAACACTCGGAGAATGCCCTGACGTGGGAAGCTGCGGTCGTCGAGCATGAGGCGATCCTGCACGCCGTAGCCAACAAGGATGTGCTCGGCGCCCAAACCTCGATGCGCCAGCATCTGAGCCGTTCGGAGAACCGCTGGCTGCAAGCGCTGGAACCGGAAGGGGCTTGATCGTTCCCACGCTCCTGCGTGGGAATGCATCCCGTGACGCTCTGCGTCACACCCCGGAAGCGGAACGCGGAGCGTCCCTGGCGACATTCCCACGCAGGAGCGTGGGAACGATCAAAGATCGCAGGCTTCGCCAGTTCCTACAGAGCTCAGCTGTTGCCGCACAGCCAGCTCCACGCCGCGGATTTCCGCCAAGCCCTTGAGACGGCCGATCAGCGAGTAGCCGGGATTGCTTTTGCGCTGTTGATCGTCAAGCAATTGATGCCCATGGTCTGGCCGCAGCGGCAAGCGCGGGCCGCCTTCGCGCTCACGTCGGCGCTCTTCAGCCACCAGGGCGGCGATGACCCCGACCATGTCGACGTCACCATCCAGGTGATGGGCCTCATGGAAGCTGCGTGGGTCGGTTTCCCGGCGAGTTGAACGCAGGTGAGTGAAGTAGATGAACGGCGCAAAGTGCTTGGCCATCGCCACCAGGTCGTTGTCTTCACGCACACCATAGGAGCCGGTGCAGAACGTCAGGCCATTGGCCGGGCTAGGCGCCGCGTCCAGCAGCCATTGGGCGTCTTCGGCAGTGGACAAGATGCGTGGCAAACCGAGCAGCGCCCGGGGCGGGTCGTCCGGGTGGATCGCCATGCGCACACCCACCTCCTCCGCGACGGGGATCACCGCGCGCAGGAAATACCCCAGGTGTTCGCGCAACGTGGCCTCGTCGATGTCGGCGTAGGTACGCAGCAAGGCACGGAAGTTGTCCAGGCTGTAGTGCTCCTCGGCGCCGGGCAAGCCCGCGATCAAGGTGTTGACCAAGGTTTCACGCTGGGTAGGTGACAGTTGTTCGAAGTAGGCCTTGGCTTGCTGGATATCCTCGGCGCTGTATTCGGCCTGCGCAGCCGGGCGCTGGAGGATGAACAGGTCAAAAGCGGCGAATGCGGTTTGATCGAAACGCAATGCCCAGCCACCATCCGCCAGCTCATAGGCCAGGTCGGTACGGGTCCAGTCCAGCACCGGCATGAAGTTGTAGCAGACGATATCGATGCCGCAGCTCGCCAGGTTGCGCACGCTTTGCTGGTAGTTGGCGATGTATTCGTCGCGCCGCCCACAGCCGCGCTTGATGTCTTCGTGCACCGGAATGCTTTCCACCACCGACCAGCTCAAGCCGGCCGCTTCGATCATCTGCTTGCGCGCCGCGATGGCCTCCACTGGCCACACCTGGCCATTGGGGATTTCGTGCAGCGCGGTGACGATGCCGGTCGCACCGGTTTGGCGAACGTCCGCCAGGGAAATCGGGTCTTTGGGGCCAAACCAACGCCATGTCTGTTCCATGTTCTTCTCCTTGTTATCAGTTGAGTGCGGCAAGGGCGGGCAACAGGCTGTCCACACCATCGCGGACCAGGGTGCGATAGGCGCGGTGCACGGCATCGCGAAACTCTGCGCGAGCCGCCAGCTGCAGCGGGAAGACTTCATCCAGGTCGAGGAAAGCATTCACCCGCGATGCGCCCTCGAAGCGTCCCGCAAGATCGGCAAAGGTTGCGCTCAGCGGGTCGTCGATCACGTGCATCGACTGACCAGGCAACGGCTGCGTGCAGTAGTGAATCCAGGCCGCGATGCCCAGGGCGGTACAGTCGATGCTGCGCCCTTGGTCGAGCAATTGCTGCGCGCCGAGCAACCAGCGTTGCGGCAGTTTCTGCGAGCCGTCCATGGCGATCTGGCGCAAGCGATGTTGCAGGCTGTCGTTGGCAAAGCGCGCCCGCAGGTCGTGGGCATACACCGAAAGATCGATGCCGGCCGGCATGTCCAGGGTGGGTGCGGCTTCCTCGGCCATGTAACGCTCGAGGAAGCGCGCCAGCTTCACGTCGCTGACGGCGTCGAAGACCGACTCATGGCCGGCCAGCAGCCCTACGTAGGCCAGCAATGAATGGCTGCCATTGAGCATGCGCAGTTTCATGGTTTCAAACGGACGCACATCGTCGACCATCTGCACACCTTCCACTTCCCAGTCCGGGCGGCCGAGGGGAAAGTGATCCTCGATCACCCACTGGCTGAAACTTTCACAGACCACTGCCGCGCGGTCGTGGCAGTCCAGTTGTTGCTCCAGCCGACGGAAGGACTCGTCGTCCATGGCCGGCACGATGCGATCGACCATGCAGCTGGGAAACGCCACCTGTTGCTCGACCCACTGCGCCAGCGCCTCATCCTGCAACGCCGCCAAGGCGCTCACCGCCTGGCGGGTGCGCTGGCCGTTGTCGGGCATGTTGTCACAGCACAACACGGTGAAGGCCGGAATGCCTGCCGCGCGACGGCGACGCAAGGCCTCAAGGACAATGCCGGGGGCCGAGCGCGGCGTTTGTGGCTGCGCGATGTCATGGGCAATCGTCGGATCTTCGCGGCGCAACTGCCCGGAGGAAGGGCTCAGGCAGTAGCCTTTTTCGGTGACGGTGAGCGTGACGATCCGCGTTTGCGGCGCAGCCATGCGCTGCAGCAACTGCTCCAATTCATCACCGCCCTCGCCCACATACAAGGCCTGGCGCAACACTCCCATCTCGCGCAGGGTCACCTGCTCGCGGTCGCGGTACTCGGCCACATGGTAGCGGCCGTCCTGCTCGCGCAATTGCTCGACCAAGGTGCGATTGGAGCGCAGGTTGGCGCTGCATAATCCCCAGTCACTTTCGCCATGGCGATTGAGATGGCGTTGCAGGTAGACCGCCTGGTGCGCGCGGTGAAACGCGCCCAGGCCCAGGTGCACGATACCGATCTGCGCTGCAGTCCCGGTACAAGGTACACGTTTCACAACAGGCATCGACTCACTCCTTCTGTTCAGGGATGGCCCAGGGCCGAAGCGGGTTGCGAGCTTTGTGCCGCCGCGTTGCCGGTATCGGCCACCGACAGCGGTTTCACGTAGCGCGCCACACACACGGCACCGATCACGGTCAACAGCCCCGCCAGCAGGAATGCACTGGTGAACGAGCCGGTGAACTGCACCAGGAAGCCCGTCAGGGTCGGGCCGACAATGCCCGAGGTGTTAGCCAGGAAATGCATGAAACCGCTGACGCCGCCCACCCGCGCCGCCGGGACGGTGTCCTGGATGATCGCCCAGTAGATGGCACCGGTGAGGTACAGGAAGAACACCGCCAAGGCGACGAGGATGACCGCCGGATACAGGGTCTTGACCATCCCCGCACAGGCGATGCAAACGGCGCAGGCCAGCAGGCAGGTCACCAGCACCACCTTGCGGGAGAACATCATCTTTCCGGTTTTCTTGAACACAAAGTCGGAGATGAAACCGCCCAAGGCCAGGCCGAGGAAACCCAACACCCAGGGAATGACCGTGGCGATGCTCATGTCCTTGACGTTCAGGCCGTGGGCCATGGTCAGGTAGCTGGGGAACCAGGTCAGGAAGAAGAATAAGGTGTAGTTATAGGAAAAGAACGCCAGGGAGGTGAACAGCACCGTTGGCTGCTTGAGGTAGAAGCGCAGTGGGAACACCGGTTGTGCTGCCAACTCGCTTTGCCCCTCGGCCCGCAGAATCTCCTCGGCCCCCTCGCCTTCTGGCCTTTCCTTGACGAACTTGAACCACACCGCCGCCCAGACCAGGCCGATCACCATGATGATGATGAACGACATCTTCCAGCCGTAGGTGACGGCGATAAAGCCCACCACCGGACCGGAAATCGCCCCGCCCAGCGGCGTGCCGGACATCGAGGTGCCAATCGCCCGCGCCCGGCGCTTGGGGGTGTACCAGTTGTTGACCATCTTGCTGGTGGTGACGCTCAGCGGTCCTTCACCCATGCCGAACAGGATCCGGATAAGTACCAGCGAAGCGAAGCCCACCGTCAACACGGTGAGGCCGCTGAACAACGACCACAGGACCATGGCCAGCAGCAACGTGGTCTTGGCGCCGTAGCGGTCGGCGGCCCAGCCACCGATGAAGTTGAAGGCGGCATAACCGACGAAGAAACTACTGAAGATCATGCCCATCTCACCCGTACTCAGACCGTAGTCTTTCTGGATGAAAGGCGCCGCCACAGACAATGCCGACCGGTCGAGGTAATTGATGACCCCGGCCAGGAACAGCATGATGATGATTAAGCTACGTCCTTGACCAAACATGGTGGAACCTCCCGCTTGTTGTGTTTATTCGGTGAGGGTGCCCATGACAGGCACGATGAAACCGGTGGTACAGACAGCTCAGGGATGGGCGTTCGTCAGTTCCACCAGTATTTTTCGGGTTTGCTCGGGATGTTTTTCGATCAGGTCGATGGCGCCGGGCATTTCGTCGAAGCTGACGCGATGGCTGATCAGGTCCTGGACCTGCAACTTGCCACTGGCGATCAGTTCGATCACCCGCGGGAACTTGCGGTTATTGAGCCGCGAGCCCACCAGGGTCAGTTCCTTCTTGATCATTTCCAACTGCACCAGATCACTCGGCGTGGCATTGAACCCCAGCAACCCGATGCGCCCGGCCGGCGAAGCCAGGCGCACCATCTGCGGCATGAGTGCCGGAATGCAGGCGGCATCGACAATCAACGGCACACCTTCACCTTGAGTCAATTCACGCATCGTGGCCTCGACGTCGACTTGCTGGCCGTTGAGGGTCCGGCTGGCGCCCAGCGCCCGCGCCGTCTCCAGGCGGCTGTCGATGACATCGGTCACGGTGATGTCGGTCAATCCCAGCGCCCGGGCCATCTGCACCAGGGTCAGGCCGATCACCCCGGCACCGTAGATCAGCACGCTGTCGCCCGGATGAGGCTGCATCCGATCCAGCACGTTCAAGGCAATGGAGTAAGGCTCGACCAGGGCGCCGTGGCTGAGGGACATCGAATCGGGCAAGCGGTGTGCGTTCTCGGCCGGTACGCACACCTGCTCGCTGAAACCACCGTCACGATGCACGCCGATCACTTGCAGGCGGGTGCAGACATTCGGTCGGCCAATCCGGCAGGGATAACAGGTACCGCAACTGATCACCGGATCGACGCACACTCGGTCACCCACTTGCAGGTGTTCGACACCGTCGCCGACTTGCCGGACCACCCCGGAGAACTCATGGCCGGTGACACGGGGGAAACGCACGAATGCGTTCTGCCCATGAATGATGTGCATGTCCGAGCCACAGATGCCGGCATACGCCACATCGACCTGGACCTCGCCTCGGGCGAGCTGCGGTCGGTCGACCTCGGCCAACCCGAACTCGAAGGGTGCTCTTACCTGGAACGCTTTCATCGGGTCACTCCTGACGGGACATTCGCCCCGTTTGCTCAAAGGGTTAAAAGCGTTTCACCAATGCCACAGCGTGCCGTCTTCAAGACGGTTGACCGGCAGGCTGGCGCGCTTGTAGGGGTATTGGCGGGCAAGGTCTTCATCGATGTCGACGCCATGTCCCGGTGTTTCGCCCGGCGTGAAATGGCCGTCCTCGAAGCGATAGGCATGGGGGAAGACTTCATCGATGCGGTCTTCGTGAGGCATGTGTTCCTGGATGCCGAAGTTGGGCACCCAGGTATCGAAATGCAGGGCCGCGCCCATGCACACCGGTGACAGGTCGGTGGCGCCGTGAAAGCCGGTGCGCACCTGGAACAGAGCGGCGAAATCGGCAATACGCCGCACATGGGTAATGCCACCGGCATGCACCAGCGTCGTGCGGATGTAGTCGATCAATTGTTCCTGGATCAACTCGCGGCAGTCATGGATGGAGTTGAACACCTCGCCAACGGCCAACGGTGTGGTGGTGTGCTGGCGAATCAGGCGAAAGCTCTGCTGGTTTTCGGCCGGCGTGCAGTCTTCCAGCCAGAACAGGTTGTACGGTTCCACGGCCTTGCCCAGGCGCCCGGCTTCGATGGGCGTCAGGCGATGGTGCACGTCGTGGAGGATATGCAGGTCATCGCCAAAGCGTTCGCGCACGGCGGCGAACAACTTGGGGACGTAGTTGAGGTACTTGGCGGTGTCCCAGACGTGTTCGGCGGGCAGGTCGCTGTCGGCCGGCTCATAGCGCTCGCCACTGCGCTTGGCGACGCCGTAGGTGGTGGCAATGCCGGGCACACCGCATTGCACACGCACGGCTTTATAGCCCAGCTCGACGTGACGGGCGACTTCGTCCAGGCACCCTTCGATGTCCTTGCCGGTGGCATGCCCATAGACCATCACCCGCTCGCGGCTCTTGCCACCGAGCAACTGGTACAACGGCATGTTCGCGGCCTTGGCCTTGAGGTCCCAGAGCGCTACGTCGACGGCGGCAATGGCGGTCATGGTCACCGGCCCCCGGCGCCAGTACGCACCGCGATACAGGTACTGCCAGATGTCTTCGATGCGGTGGGCGTCGCGGCCGATCAGCGCGGGCAGCACGTGCTCCTCCAGATAAGCGACCACCGCCAGTTCGCGGCCATTCAACGTCGCATCGCCAATGCCGTAGAGGCCCTCGTCGGTGACGATTTTCAAGGTGACCAGGTTGCGACCCGGGCAGGTCACGATGACGCGCGCTTCAACAATTTTCATAAAGTCAGACCTGTGCAACAGAAGGGAGTGAGGACGTGCCCATGTTCGGCATCGCCGCTTGGGGAATCAGCGCACCTCGGTATTGGACGACCTGGGCAGCCAGGCGATGGCCCCAGCGGGCGGCCTGCTCTGGATCGCCGCCACGCAGGCGACAGGCCAGGTACGCGGCGTTGAACGAATCACCGGCAGCGGTGGTGTCGATGACATGGACGACGGTTTGCGCGGGTATTTCGAAACGCCCTGTCGGGCACTGGATCAAACAGCTGGCGGCGCCGCGCTTGAGGGCCACCTCGCGAACTCCCGCCTGGGCGTAGGCACTGAACAAGGCCTCCGTGTCGCGATAGCCGAACAGGGCCGCGTCATCTTCCCAAGTGACCAGGGCCAGGTCGGTCAGCTGCAACAGGTCGCGGTAGGCCTGCCGGGCCGTTTCAGGATCGGGCCAGAGGTGGGGACGGTAGTTGTTGTCGAAGACGATGCGCGTGCCGGCTCGGCGCGCCAGGTGCAAAGCCTGGATCAGGCGTTGGCGCCCTTCTGGCGTGAGGATCGCCAGGCTGATACCGCTCAAATAGACGTAGTCGTAATCAGCCAGCGCATCGAGCATGGCCTCTGCCTCGGGGCCCTCGAACATGCGCCGCGCCGCCGCTTCCCCACGCCAGTAGAGGAAACGCCGCTCGCCGTGGGGATCGGTCTGGATGAAATACAGCCCCGGCAGCGCGTCTTCGATCACGCGGACATGGGCATCACCGATCCCTTCGTCCAGCCAGGAGCGGCGCATGGCAACGCTGAACGCATCGCAGCCCACGGCCGTCACGTAGTCCACGGCCACTGCGCCACGCAGATTCAATCGCGCCAGGTAGACCGCGGTGTTGAGCGTATCGCCACCGAAGGTCTGCGTGATCGCGGCACCCGGTTCACCGCGCATCTCGATCATGCATTCCCCCACCAACGCCACCTTCATCGGGCGGGCGAAGCGGGTCTCTGGGCCATGGTTAAGCGTTACATCCATAATCAACGCGCCTTTCTTGTTTTTAAAACGGCGTTTCATTTTTATCTCAAGGCCCGAGTCTAGTCAGATTTGCCGCCTCGTCAAGCAAAAATGAAACAGCGTTTTGTTCTGCTTGCGTATATCCTTGGGTTTTACTTTCACGTTGGAGCCTTCATGGACAACAGCGTCATTCCAAACAACGATCTGGTGTCGGCGGTTGGCCGGACCATGGCCGTGCTCGAGGCACTGGCCGAGCATCCGGAAGAAAGCGGCGTCTCGGAAATCGCCAACAAGCTGGACATGTCCAAGGCCACGGTCTATCGCTTCCTGCAGTCGCTCAAGGCGCGTGGGTATGTGGTGCAGGACGCAGAGGATCGCTATCGCCTCAGCGTCCGGCTGTTTGAACTGGGGGCCCAGGCCCTGCCCCACCTGGACATCGTCCGGGAAGCGGAGCCGGGTATGCGGCGGATCAACGAGCTGACCGGCGAAACCGTCCACCTGGGGATTCTCGACGAAGGCAGCATCGTCTACGTGCACAAGATCGACTCCAAGTACAACCTGCGCATGTACTCGCGCATCGGCCGGCGGGCGCCGTTGTACTGCACCGGCATCGGCAAGGTGCTGATGGCCTGGCTTGAAGAAGAGGAGTTGCTGGCGCACTTGGCGCAGGAAAGCTTCGAGCGTCGCACGGCCAATACCTTGACCAGTGCCGAAGCGTATCTGCAGGAACTGGAGACCGTCCGCCAGCAAGGCTATGCCGAGGACCATGAAGAGTTCGAAGACAACATGCGTTGCCTGGCGGCACCGATCCGCGACCGTTTTGGCCATGTGATCGGCGGGATGAGCGTTTCATTTCCCTGCTTTCGCTTCAGGGAAGAGTTGAAGCAGGACTACGTCAAGCAACTGATGCAAGCCACCCAACAGATCTCAAGCCAGTTGGGCTGGCATGCGCGGTAATACCCATCAGTCAAGCAAAGCCCCTGTGGGAGCGAGCCTGCTCGCGAAGGCGTCGGCAGACCCAGCATCATTGCAAACTGATCCACCGCTTTCGCGAGCAGGCTCGCTCCCACAAGGGGGTGTGGCGTACGCAAGGTCTGTGAGCAACTCGGTAAAACTGTGGGAGCGAGCTTGCTCGCGAAGGTGTCGGCACACCCAACATCATTGCAGGCAGATCCACCGCTATCGCGAGCAAGCTCGCTCCCACAGGTTTCAACTGGCCGGCATCAGAACCAGGTTTCCATCTGGATGCCGTACTGCCAGACACCGCCGGCGTTGAAGTCAGTCTTGCCGAAGGAATCCGTGGTGCTGTACCTGTCCAGGTCCGACGACCAGTTCATCACGCTGGCGAACAGGCGTAGCTCAGGACGCGTGAGCAGATCGCCCAGGTCAGGCTTGAAGGTCGGGGCGACCGTGAACTTCCAGAAGTTGCCGTCGACCGCATTGCGTTGCAGGTAACCCTTGGGGTCCAGCTTCATGGTTTGCCAGCTCATCTCGTAGGCCATCTCGAAATTGCTGTTGATTTCATTGGCCAACCGCACGTTCAGGGTCATCCAACGGTAGTCGTCGCCCTTGACATAGCGGTCCTTGCTTTGTTCAGCCAGCAGGCTCGGGCCGATGCGCCAGCCGGACGCTATAGGGGTCTCGCCGTAGAGCGCCAGACGCAGGGCACGAGCATCATCGATCAGCTCGCCATCCGAGCCAACGTTCTTGACCTCAGCCCCCAGGCCCTGCCCATAGAGCAGCGCCGTCTTGAAGAAGCCTTCGCGGCCGAAAAAGTTTTTCTGGTGATTGGCGACCATGCTGTGCAAGCCGGAGTCGGCCGGCGTCAGCCCCGCCTCGTTGGTGCGGGTAGCAAAGTCGTTTTTCTTCGAGCCGATGGCGTTGAACATCCACTGCCACTGGCCACCGTCGAAAAACTGGTTGGACGTCAGGATGTAGCTTTCCACATCGGCATTGACGCCACCCTCGCTGAAATCCCCGTAGTTGCGACCGATCAATGAGTAGTTCGAGCGCCAGTCCTTGGTCATCTGTATATCGTAGATGCCGCCACCGGTGCCGGCCAGATAGACGACGTCAGAGTCCAGCCAGTGGATGTCGAAATTGTCCCGGTCGAAGCGCTTGCCGGCCCACAGGGTCGAGTTTTCGAACATCGAATTGCCCTTGAATGCCGCGAGGTGATCGAGTTCGGTAAACACCTGGCGCACGTTCAGGTTGCTTTCATCGGCGGTCCAGTCGTTGGAGCTCTCCACACCATCGGCGATGGACACCGTGAACTTGGAGTGGGTGCCGTTTTGCGCGTACTGCTCTTTCGACAGGTCGATGCGCATGTAGGTGTCGTCCTCGTTGCCGAGTCGCCCGACAGCGCCACCCACAGAACCGGCCGGAGTGGTGTACGGACCGCCACGACCACCGCCCAACCCATCATTGATCAGCAACCCGGAGCGAGCATAGCCCTTGAAGCTGAAGCCGTCGGTAAGGTGTGCGCCACTGCCCTGCTTCGCCGTGCTTTGCTGGCTGGCTTCGAGTTTTGCCAGGCGAGCATCGAGCGTGGGGACCGTAGCAGCGGACGCCACCGGTTGTGTGGCGGACGTGGCGAGTTTGAGTTGCTGCAATTCCCTGGCGAGTGCCTGGGTTTGCTGTTCGGCGGCGGCTGCGCGTTTTTCCGCTGCGCTGGCACGGGCCTCGAACGCGGCCATGCGCTCTTCCAGAGTCGCGGCCTGAGAAGTGGTCGCCGCGGCGCCGAGCACGCCTGCGAGTAGCCAGCTTGATGCTTTCTGCATGTGGATTTTCCCTGTTTTGTTTTTATTGTTCTGTTGCCGCGACCGGCCTTTTTCGCCCAGGTTCTGAATTGTCAAACCAAAGGAAAAAAAGGATGCCTCATCGCAAATACACTGCTACATTTGGCGATGTTAACGTTAACTTTTCTAAAAACAAAAATAAAGAGGGCTTTATGAAACAGCTCAAATCGATCCTTCCAGCGGCACTGCTCGGCCTGTGCGTCGGGTTTCCATCCCTCTCCACAGCCGCCAGCCTGACGATTTCCTGCGGTGCCGTGGGTGCTGAATTGCAACTGTGCAAAGAGGCCGTCGAGGCGTGGTCGAAGCAGACCGGCAACAGCGTCGAAGTGGTTTCCACGCCTAACTCGGCGACCGAGCGGTTGTCGTTCTACCAACAGATCCTCAGTGCGCAATCCAGCGACATCGACATCATCCAGATCGACATGGTGTGGCCGGGGATGCTTGCCAAGCACTTGATGGACCTGCGCGAGGTGCTTCCTGCCAACGCGACCCAAGGTTACTTCCAGGCCCAGGTGGACAACGCCACGGTGAACGGGCGCCTGGTGACCATGCCGTGGTTCACCGACTCGGGGCTGCTGTATTACCGCAAGGACCTGCTCGAGAAGTACAACAAGCCCGTGCCCCAGACCTGGGAAGAAATGACCACGACTGCCAGGGCTGTCCAGCAGGCCGAACGCGATGCCGGGAACGCCAATGCCTGGGGTTATGTATTCCAGGGGCGCGCCTACGAAGGCCTGACGTGTAACGCACTGGAGTGGATCAGCAGCCAGCCGCAAGGCGGGCTGGTCAACGCGCAAGGCGACATCGTGGTCAACAGCCAGGCCTCGAGGGCCGCATTGACCCTGGCCAAAAGCTGGGTGGGAGACATCTCCCCGCGTGGCGTACTCAATTACACCGAGGAAGAAGGACGCGGCGTCTTCCAGTCGGGCAATGCGTTGTTCATGCGTAACTGGCCTTATCTCTGGGCCCTGGTGCAAAGCCAGGACAGCGTCGTGAAGGACAAGGTCGGCGTCGCTCCCCTGCCCCGCGGCGGCGCGACGGGCACCCATGCGTCCACCCTCGGTGGCTGGGGCCTGGCGGTGTCGCGCTACAGCGCCAACCCCAAGCTCGCCGCAGAATTGGTGAGCTACCTGAGCAGCGCCCAACAGCAGAAACACCGCGCCCTGGTGGGTGCCTACAACCCGGTGATCGAGTCGCTCTACCAGGATCCCGAATTGCTCGCCGCCATGCCGTACTACAGCCAACTGCGCAGCATCCTCAATGATGGGGTCATGCGCCCTGCTTCAATCACCGCCGACCGCTATCCACGGGTCTCCAATGCGTTCTTCGATCAAGTGCACGGCGTGCTGGCGGACGAACGGCCGGTCGATCAGGCGCTGGCCGAACTGGAAAGCGAACTCACGCGCATCAAACGCCGGAACTGGTAAGCCACAAGGAAGGAAATCACCATGTCTGTCTCCACTACACTCGCCCCCGGCGACGACGAGTACCTGCTCACTCGGGAAACGCCGGTACAACGCCGTCGCGTTCGCGCCGCCTGGCTGTTCCTGAGCCCGATGTTGCTATGCCTGGCCCTGGTGGCGGCCTGGCCGCTGCTGCGCACATTCTGGTTCAGCCTGACCGACGCCAGCCTGGCCGACACGGGCGATGCAAGCTTTGTCGGCTTGAGCAATTATCTGTATCACAGCAGCGCCGGCTGGTCGGGCATCCTGGTCGATCCACAGTGGTGGAACGCGGTGCGCAACACCTTGCATTTCACCGTGGTGTCAGTGGGATTGGAAATCGTACTGGGGCTGATGGTGGCGTTGCTGCTGAACGTCAAGTTCACCGGACGCGCGCTGGTGCGGGCGTTGATCCTGATCCCCTGGGCGATCCCGACCATCGTCTCGGCGAAAATCTGGTCATGGATGCTCAACGACCAGTTCGGCATCATCAATCACCTGATGCTCGGCCTCGGCCTGATCGATGCGCCCCTGGCCTGGACAGCCGACGCGGACCTGTCGATGTGGGCAGTGATCATCGTCGACGTCTGGAAGACCGTGCCTTTCGTCACGCTGCTGATGCTGGCGGCCTTGCAGATGTTGCCCAGCGACTGCTACGAAGCCGCCAGGGTCGATGGCATTCACCCGGTGAAAGTGTTCTGGTGGGTCACCCTGCCGCTGTTGATGCCGGCATTGCTGGTGGCGGCGATCTTTCGCATCCTCGATTCCTTGCGGGTGTTCGACGTCATCTATGTGCTGACCTCGAACTCATCGAGCACCATGAGCATGTCGGTCTATGCCCGCCAGCACCTGGTGGAATTCCAGGACGTCGGTTACGGCAGCGCCGCTTCGACCTTGCTGTTCCTGGTCGTGGCGGTCATCGCCATGGCTTACCTGTACCTCGGACGCCGTCAACTGGAGGTTCGCTCATGAGCCCGCGCCTGCTGAAAAAAGCCCTGCTGCGCGCCGGGTTCTGGTGCCTGATCGGGATCTTGCTGCTGTATGCGGTCTTCCCGTTCTACTACGCCATCGTGACGTCGCTGAAGCCGTCCAGCGCATTGTTCCAGGTGAGCTACTGGATCGACAAACCCGACTTCTCCAACTATGCCGCCGTGCTGAGCCAGGCCTCGTTCCTGCGGGCCATCGGCAACTCGCTGGTGGTTGCGCTGAGCGTGGTCGCGCTGGCGTTGTTCCTCAGCCTGACCGCCGCCTATGCCCTGGGCCGCGTGAAGTTTCGCGGCCGCGGCGTGGTGTTGATGATGGTCCTGGGCGTCTCGATGTTTCCACAAGTCGCGGTGCTGTCGGGATTGTTCGAAGTGATACGTGCCCTGGGCCTGTACAACACGTCCTGGGCGTTGATCCTGAGCTACACGATTTTCACCCTGCCCTTCACCGTCTGGGTGCTGACCACCTTCATGGGCCAACTGCCTCATGAGCTGGAAGAGGCCGCGATCATGGACGGTGCGTCACCCTGGGTCACGCTGACCCGCGTGCTGTTGCCGCTGCTCTGGCCGGCACTGGTCACCACGGGGCTTTTGGCCTTCATCGCCGCCTGGAACGAGTTCCTGTTTGCCCTGACCTTCACCCTGACCGACTCGCAACGCACGGTCCCGGTCGCCATCGCGCTGATTTCCGGCGGCAGCCCACATGAACTGCCTTGGGGCTTGCTGATGGCGGCGTCGGTGCTGGTCACGGTCCCATTGGTGATTCTGGTGCTGGTCTTCCAGCGCCGCATCGTTTCCGGCCTCACTGCCGGCGCGTTAAAGGGTTGAGGCCCAACACAGACAAGAAAGGAACAGCATCGTGATCAAGTTGAAGCTGGACAACGTGAACAAACAATTGGGCGGCGCACGCATTCTTCGCGACGTCAGCCTGGAAATCTCGGCGGGTGAATTCGTGGTTTTCGTCGGCCCTTCGGGCTGCGGAAAGTCGACCTTGCTGCGGCTGATCGCCGGACTGGATTCGATCTGTGACGGCGACCTGCTGATCGACGGACGCCGGGTCAATGACCTGGAACCGCGCGAGCGTGGCGTCGGCATGGTGTTCCAGTCCTATGCGCTGTACCCGCACATGAGCGTCTACGACAACATCAGCTTTGGCCTCAAACTGGCCAAGACCGAAAAGACCAGCCTGCGCGAGCGAGTGCTCAAAACCGCGCAGATCCTGCAGTTGGACAAACTGCTGCAGCGCAAGCCACGGGAACTGTCGGGTGGACAGCGCCAGCGGGTGGCCATGGGCCGGGCCATGGCGCGGGAACCGGACATCCTGCTGTTCGACGAGCCGCTGTCCAACCTCGACGCCTCCTTGCGCGTGCAGATGCGCAACGAAATCGCCCGTCTGCATGGACGACTGGGCTCGACCATGATCTACGTGACCCACGACCAGGTTGAAGCGATGACCCTGGCCGACAAGATTGTCGTGCTCAATGGCGGCCGCATCGAGCAGGTCGGCTCGCCACGCGAACTCTATGAGCATCCGGCCAGCCGCTTTGTCGCCGGTTTCCTCGGTTCGCCCAAGATGAACTTTCTGCCGGCGCACCTGCACACCCCAGGTGAAACCAGCCAGATCGACAGCCCTTTATTGGGTATGACGCCCCTTCCCTTCGACAGCGCCCACCTGGCGGCGAACAGCCCATTGACCTTGGGGATTCGCCCGGAACACGTGTCGCTCAAAGCGGCGCAAGGCAGCGCCGGCATCGTCGTGGTCGGGGTCGAATACCTGGGCAGCGAAACCTACGTGCACCTGGAGTCAGGCGAGGATGAACCGTTGATCTGTCGCTGCGAAATCAACGCCGGATGGCGAGTGGGCGATCGGGTTGAACTGCAACTGGCGTTCGGCAGCGTGCATCTGTTCGACGCGGATGGCACGGCCTTGAGACGCCATCCTGCTGTTATTGAAGTCCTCCCGGAGGACGTCCCGCAGCGCTCGCCAAAAGCAGGCGCCCTATGACTGTGTCTGTGAATGCCATGAATGCACCCATGCCCTCCCCCCTTGAACATGCGCAGCAGGCGCTGAGTGAAGGTCAGTCTCGTCTCATCGACGATTATCGACCGGACTATCATCTGGCGCCTGTCGCGGGCTGGATGAACGACCCTAACGGCGTGGTGTTTTTCCGTGGCGAATATCACGTGTTCTACCAGCACCACCCTTTCGATGCCAAATGGGGGCCAATGTATTGGGGGCACGCCAAGAGCGCCGACCTGGTCCATTGGCAGCATCTGCCCCTTGCCCTGGCGCCAGGCGATGACTTCGACCGCCACGGCTGTTTTTCCGGTAGCGCGGTGGTGTGTGGCGACACCCTGGCGCTGATCTACACCGGGCACACCTGGCTGGGAGAAGTGGGTGACGAACGCTTTATCCGCCAGGTCCAGTGCCTGGCCACCAGTGACGACGGCATCCGGTTCGTCAAGCATGGCGCTGTCATCGAGAACGCGCCGCAAGAAACGATCATGCACTTTCGCGACCCCAAGGTCTGGCAGGAGGACGGCTATTGGTACCTGATTGCCGGCGCGCGCCTGGGCGACAAGCCGCTGCTGCCGCTGTACCGCTCCACCGACCTGCACACCTGGGAATTCCTCGACTACGTGTCCAGCGGCAATGAGGGCGATGGCTACATGTGGGAATGCCCGGACCTGTTTCGCCTCAACGGGCGCGACGTGCTGCTGTACTCCCCCCAGGGCATGCAACCCGAAGGTTACGAACGCCTCAACAAGTACCAGACCGGTTATCGCATTGGCCGACTCGACAGCGAATGGCACTTCACCGGCGGGCCGTTCATCGAACTGGATAACGGTCACGACTTCTATGCCGCGCAAACGTTGGAGGCCGCCGATGGTCGGCGCCTGGTGTGGGCTTGGCTGGATATGTGGGAAAGCCCGATGCCGAGCCAGGCTCATCACTGGTGCGGCATGCTCGGCTTGCCCCGCGAGCTTGAACTGCAGGGCGATCGCCTTGGCGTGTTTCCGGCACGGGAACTGACGGCGTTGCGCCAGGCGCCGCTGCCGAGCGTCGCACCGTGGGGCGAGTCGGGCAGCTGCTGGGTGCCGCAAGTGCAGGGCGACAGGCTGGAAATCCATGTGCATCTGGATCTGCTCGGCTGCACCGAAGGCCGCCTGGGCGTCGCCTTGCGCTGCAGTGCCGATGAGCAGGAACAAACCCTGCTTTATTACGACGCGTCACTGCAACGCCTGGTGCTCGATCGCAGCCACTCGGGTGCGCAAGTGAGTGGTCAGCGCAGCGTGTCGATCGAGTCGACGCAAACACAACTGCACCTGCGGGTATTTCTCGATCGCTCGTCCATCGAGGTGTTCGAGGAAAACGGCCGTTTCAGCTTCAGCAGCCGCCTCTACCCGCGGCCCGACAGCCTCGGGGTGAAGCTGTTGGCGAACGGGACTGGCGGGCGCGTCGCCATTCCCAAGGCCTGGCCGCTGGACTCGGGCTGGCTGTGAGTACCGTCATTCGAGTCGCGAGAAGCCCAGGGCCTGTGTCATGATTCTGCGTCAACCTGACTGGCCGCACTTCGCATGACTTCCGTGAAAGACGTTGCACAGCTGGCCGGCGTATCCCTGATGACGGTTTCGCGCGCGCTCAACACGCCGGAAAAACTGAGCCCCGAAACCCTTCAGCGGGTACGTCGCGCCATTGAGGAACTGCAATTCGTACCGAGCCTGTCGGCGCGCAGGATGCGCGGCGACAACCTGCAGGCGCGCACCATTGGTGTGTTCGCACTGGACACCGCGACCACGCCGTTCGCCGTCGAGTTGCTGCTGTCCATCGAACAGACCGCGCAGCAGGCAGGCTGGAACGTCTTCATCCTCAACCTGTTGAGCAACCCGCCCACCGACCAGAACATCGACCTGATGCTGTCGCACCGCCCCGACGGGTTGATCTTCAGTGCCATGGGATTGCGCCAGGTGAGCATTCCCGAGCGACTCAAGAGCAAGCCGCTGGTGCTCGCCAATTGCCTGGCCGATGACAGCCACCTGGTCAGTTATGTGCCGGATGATGAAGCCGGGCAGCATCGAGCCATGCAGCATGCGTTGAACCAAGGCTATCGGCGCCCGCTGTGTATCAATTTGCCGAGGAAGAGTCTTGCCTGGGGCCTGCGCCAGCAAGGCCTGCAACGCGCCTGCCAGGCCGTCGGGCTGGCACCTGAAGCACTCCTGCAGTACGACCTTTCCGATCACGACGCCTACGGTGAAACCGCCGCCATTCTCGACCGGCATATCGTTGACGGCCGTCCGCAATTCGACATCCTGGTCTGCGGCAACGACCGCATCGCCTTTTGCGCCTATCAGCTGTTGCTGGGGCGCGGCCTGAAAATTCCCGACGATGTCGCGGTGCTCGGCTATGACAACATGATCGGCATCGCCGAACTGTTCATCCCGCCACTGACCACGGTACAACTGCCGTACTACGAGATCGGTCGCCAGGCGGCCCGGCACCTGATCGAGAACCTCGAGGTATCGGGTGCCCAGCCGGTGGATTGCCCGCTGGTGGTCAGGGCGTCGCTATAACGCCAATCGGCATCCGGCGCCCTGCCCTCAAGGCTGCTTCGCGGGCGACGGCGGCAGCGCCGCGATGATCCGGGCGCGGCATACCTCGAGGATTTCATCGGCCAGCGCGGAATCGTCCGGGCAGGCACGCGACAACATGATCGCACCGACGGCATGCGCCAACATGTCGAGCATTTTTGCCCTGATCGCTTCCTGCGGCGCGTCTTGCCCGGCCTCGTACCGGCTTTCGAGCGCGGCCAGCGTGTTTTCGATACCGTTGGCAAAGGTAGCCTTCAGTTCGGGCGATTGACGGGCAGCGTCGCCACACAGTGCCGCCATGGTGCAACCACCACCCCGGCCGTCACGGTGATCCCTGGACACGTAAAGATCGACGAAATCAGCCACGTCGATGCCCGCATTGTCGGTCAGCGACTGCGCAAGGCTGCTAGCTGCCGCTTCGGCCATCAAGTCGGCCTTGGAGCCGAAATGCTTGTAGAACCCGCCATGGGTGAAGCCGGCGGCCGCCATCAGGTCCGCCACACCTACGCCGTCAAAGCCTCGCTCGCGAAACAAGACAGAGGCCGTCTCGACGATGTGCTCCCGATTTGCCTGGGCCTGGGCCTTGGTCACCCTCATTTTTCACTCCCTCGTGCTGCTCGAAAATCATGCTCACATCATACATAGATGTCGAACATAATCAAATTCGTTGACAGTTTAGATTTCGGTCATCATCCTAATGAAAAGTCGCGCTCACCTCGCCAGGCTGCACGCGCTCCCTTTATCCAAACCTACGGAAACAAGACGTCATGACCGACCAGATCCTGTTCACGCCCTACACGTTGGGTGATCTCACGCTTTCCAACCGAGTGGTCCTGGCGCCGCTGACACGTAACCGTGCGGGGCAAGGCTTTGTACCGAGCGAGTTCGCTGCCACTTACTACAGCCAGAGAGCGTCGGCAGGCCTGCTGATCTCCGAGGCTTCACAGATTTCCCAGCAAGGACAGGGCTATCAGGACACACCCGGGATCTACACCCAGGCACAGATCGACGGCTGGCGCACGGTCACCGAGGCCGTGCATGCCAAAGGTGGGCGGATTTTCCTGCAACTGTGGCATGTCGGCCGCGTTTCCCACGTCGACCTGCAAGCGAATGGTGCGGCGCCGGTGGCCCCCTCCGCTCTGCGTCCGGCGACCAAGGTCTTCGTCAACAATAGTTTCGAGGACGTTTCCGAACCGCGAGCGCTGGACATCAGCGAGTTGCCCAGGATCGTCAACGATTTTCGCCAGGCGGCGGCGAACGCCATCGCCGCGGGATTTGACGGCGTAGAGATCCACGGCGCGAACGGCTATCTGCTGGACCAGTTCATCAAGGACGGCGCCAACTTGCGCACCGATGCCTACGGCGGCTCGATTGAAAATCGTGCTCGCCTGCTGCTGGAAGTGACCGCGGCAGTGGTGGACGAAGTCGGCGCCAACCGCACCGGCCTGCGCATCTCGCCGGTCTCGCCGGCCAATGGTGTGTCCAGCAGCGCGCCACAGGCCCAGTTCGACTACCTGGTCGACCAGCTCAACGCCCTCGACATCGTTTACCTGCACGTGGTCGAAGGCGCGACCGGTGGGCCGCGCGACGTTGCGCCCTTCGACTTTGGTGCCTTGCGCCAGCGCTTCAAAAAAACCTACATCGCCAACAACGGCTACGACCTGGACCTGGCCACCTCACGACTCGCCGAGGACAAGGCTGACCTGATCGCCTTCGGCCGGCCGTTCATCGGCAATCCGGACCTGGTGGAGCGGCTCAGAACCGGTTCGCCTTTGTCGGCTTTCAATCCCGCTACCCTCTACGGTGGTGGTGCGACGGGCTACATCGATTATCCAACGCTCGCTGAATCCAGCACGCAGTAACACTGGCCAGACCCGACCGCGCGCCTGAACAACAGCGCGCGACTCGCTCATCAATACCTTGAAGAAGAGAATCTCCATGGACACTCGCACAACTGTTCTCATCACTGGCGCCTCCACCGGTATTGGCGCTGTCTATGCCCAGCGCTTTGCGCAACGTGGACACGATCTCGTCCTGGTGGCCCGCGACAGCGCGCGCCTGGAAGCGCTGGCCGCCAAGCTGCGCAGCGAACACAACGTTGCCGTCGATATTCTCCAGGCCGACCTGACCCAGATCGGCGACCTGACAACCGTCGAAGCCCGGCTGCGCGATGACGCCAACATCGGCATCCTGGTCAATAACGCCGGCGCCGCCCAATCCGGGACCTTCATCGAACAGTCGACCGACAGTGTCGCGCACCTGGTGTCGCTCAATACCACCGCGCTGGTCCGGCTGGCCAGCGCCATCGCCCCACGCCTGGTCAAAGCGGGTGACGGCGCGATCATCAACATCGGCTCCGTCGTTGGCCTGGCACCGGAGTTCGGTATGTCGGTCTACGGCGCGACCAAGGCGTTCGTGCTGTTTCTCTCCCAGGGACTCAGCCTGGAGCTGTCTCCGAAAGGCGTCTACGTACAAGCCGTCCTGCCAGCGGCCACCCGTACCGAGATCTGGGAACGCGCGGGCATCGATATCAACACCCTGAATGAAGTCATGGAAGTCGGTGACCTGGTCGATGCCGCGCTGGTCGGTTTTGATCGTCGCGAGCCGGTGACCATCCCGCCCTTGCATGAAGAAGCACGCTGGGATGCCTTGCAGGCCGCGCGTCAAGGCCTGCTCGGGCAAATCCGGCAGTCCCATGTTGCCGAACGCTATCAAGACCCGGCGTGATCATTGTTTAGCGGGCGCCGGCGCGAAGGACAGCGCCGGTATTTCCGGATGCCGGGCCGGGCGATCACTGCGCCGCATCCCTTATGAGAGCAAAGCACCATGAAGGCATTTTTAATCGACCGCTACGGCAAGCACAGTGGCCGTATCGGCGAGCTACCGGCCCCTGACGTGGGTGACCATGACGTTCTGGTCCGCGTGCAGGCCGCCAGCGTCAATCTGCTGGATTCAAAGATCAGCAAAGGCGAATTCAAACTGATCCTGCCCTACTCATTTCCCTTGGCATTGGGTCATGACTTGGCGGGGGTCGTGGTCCGCGTGGGATCCCGTGTCGAGCAATTCAAGGCGGGCGATGAAGTCTATGCCCGCGCCCCGGATGGGCATATCGGCACCTTCGCCGAGCAGATTTCAGTGAACGAAAATGCCCTGGCCGTGAAACCGGCAAACATCAGCATGGAAGAAGCCGCCGCCCTGCCCTTGGTCGCCCTGACCGCCTGGCAGGTACTGGTTGAAACCGCCCGATTGAAGAAAGGCCAAAAGGTCTTCATCCAGGCCGGCTCAGGTGGCGTCGGCACCCTCGCCATCCAGCTTGCCAAGCACCTCGGCGCCTTCGTTGCGACCACTACCAGCACCGCCAATGTGCCGTGGGTCAAAGCCCTGGGCGCGGACGTTGTCATCGATTACAAGCAACAGGATTTCGCCAACGTTCTGCAGGACTATGACGTCGTGTTGAACAGCCTGGGCGCCGATGAGCTGGAGAAATCGCTGAAGATCCTGAAACCTGGCGGCCAGCTCATCTCCATCTCAGGACCACCCACCCCACAGTTCGCCCGGGCCCAGGGATTTTCCTGGGTGCTGAGACTGATCATGGGCCTGTTGAGCAGCGGTATACGCCGCAAGGCCCGCCAAAAAGGTGTGAGCTACGCCTTCGTGTTCATGCGTGCCAGCGGTTCTCAACTGCGTGAAATCACCACGCTCGTCGAGTCCGGCAGTATCAAGCCGGTGCTTGACCGATCCTTCCCCTTCGAGGCGACAGCCGATGCCTTGAGCTACGTCGAGCAAGGACGCTCCAAAGGCAAGGTCGTCATCAAAGTCCGCTCAGGAATGGCCGATGAGTGAAACCGTATCCACCCCAGACAGCGACCAGGATCCAGCAACAGAGGTGACCCCTTCGGCCCCGGCCCCCTTGGAGGAAGACAAGGAGGAGCAAGACTTCGTTGCGCCAGTGATCGTCTGGCGCACGTTGATGCTCGAGCAATGAAGCGTGACCTCATTCGCCTCATGGCCGAATGAACGACGCCTCCTGCGCTGCCATTGTCCGAAGCAGCGGAGCCACCCGCAGGCCTCGCTCGGGAAGTAAGGCCGCCCAGCCGGAAAGTGCCTCGACGATCCCAGGCAAGCCAATTCGGTCGGCATGGTAAAGAAGCCCGCCCCGGTAACGGGGGAAGCCATAGCCGTGAATCCAGACGAGGTCGATGTCATTGGGGCTGTCCACGATACCTTGCTCAAGCAGGTGCGCGGCCTCATTGATCATGGCGAACAGGCACCTGTTGAGAATTTCCTCATCGTCAATTGCACGCGGCTCGATGCCACGGTTCTGTCGATGGGCCACGAGCATCCTGGCCACATACGGGTCCGGCAGGCCCCGGCGCTGGCCTTCCTCGTATCGATAGAAACCGGCCGCCGTTTTCTGTCCGAGACGCCCTGCCTCGTGGAGCTGTTCGATCCAGTTGCAACGGCGCTCCGATGCACTCAGTAGATCGGCCCGACCCTGGCGGTTTCGCCAAGCGATATCCACGCCCGCCAGGTCACGCAGTTCGAAGGGGCCCATGGGGAAACCGAACTGCCGGATGACCCGGTCCACATCCTCTGGAGCCGCCCCCTCCTCCAGCAGGAAACCCGCCTCGCGCTCGCGAACGGCCAATAGCCGGTTGCCGACAAAACCATAGCAATTGCCCACCGCGACAGCGGTCTTGCCCAGTCGGCCACCCAATTGCAGCACCGTTGCCAGGACATCAGGTTGGACCTGCGGCGTCCTGACCACCTCAAGCAGCTTCATGACGTGCGCCGGGCTGAAGAAGTGCATGCCGACGACATCGCCCGGGCGGGTGGTCACGGCAGCAATGGCCTCGATATCGAGGTACGAGGTATTCGTCGCGAGGATGGCACCCGGCTTGGCGAAGCGGTCCAGTTGCCTGAACACGGCCTGCTTGACGGCGAGGTCCTCGAACACGGCTTCGATAATCAGATCGGCGCTGGCGACGCCTTCAATGCTTGAGTCGAACTCGATCAGGCTGGCACGTCGGGCGGCTTCGTCGGTATCCAGCCGACCTTTTTCCACGGCGCTGGTGAAGTAGCGGTCGATGGTCGCGCGACCACGCTCCAGGGCTTCGGGTTGCGTGTCGATCAGGCGTGTAGCGATGCCGGCGTTGGCCAGGCACAGCGCAATGCCGCTGCCCATGGTGCCCGCGCCAATCACGGCTACCACTTCGACGGCGCGCGTGGGAGCTTGCCTGGCCAATGCACGACACCTGGAGGCCAGGTCCCGCTCGGCAAAGAACACGTGCCGCAACGCCTTGGCCTGCTCGCTATGGCGGCGAGCGATGAAGCGCTCACGCTCGTTCGCCATCCCTTCGGCGAAGGTCAGCTGCGAGGCACCTTGCAGTGCTTGCAGGGCAATGCTGGGCGCTTCCTGGCCCGCTGCCTTGCGAATGATCGCCTGGGCGCGTTCGTGGATAAGCTGCGGGTCGAATGACGCGACCGACAGGTCGCAGACCCGCGGGATGGGCTTGTCCATGACCTTCCTGGCGAAGTCGCTGGCACACACCAGTACCGAGGCGTCGCTCAACCCATTCAACAAGCCGATCGACAACGCCTGTACCGCACCGATACGCTCGCCCTCCAGCACCATCGCCAGCGCCACCTGCATACCGCACAACCGTGGCAAGCGCTGCGTGCCCCCCGCTCCGGGTATCAGGCCCAGGCTGACTTCCGGCAAGGCGAACTGCGCATCAGGTGCGGCCACTCGGTAATGGCAGGCCAAGGCCAGTTCGAGCCCACCACCGAACGCCGAGCCATGCAGCGCCGCAACGACGGGTTTCGACGCCTGTTCAATCGCAACCAACACGTCAGGCAGATGAGGTGCCTGCAGGGGCAAGTCAAACTCCTTGATATCGGCGCCAGCGACGAACGTCCGGCCCTGGCATGCAATGACAATCGCTTTGATGGCGCTGTCGGCCAACGCTTCCTGCAGCCTTTCGAGCAACTGCTCCCGAACCTCCTGCGACAGGGCATTGACCGGTGGATTGTCGATGATGACCTGGCCGACATCACCTTCACGTTGGAGCACTACAGTGGCGTGCATCGGTTACCTCCCGTTGAATGGCTTGGATTACAGAAGCGACAGTGGGTAGCTGACGATCACGCGAACATCGTCAGCGTCCCGGGCGAAGTCCGCTCGATAGGTGGCGCTGCGCACCCGCATGCTCATGCCTTTCATCGAACCGTTCTGCACCACGTATTGCAGTTCGACGTCGAGCTCGCGTTCACCGTCGGCATCCGCGCCCGTCACATCGGCCCGGCTGCCGCGCACATAGCGGGTCATGAAACTCAAGCCCGGCACGCCGACGCTGGCGAGGTCGAAGTCATAGCGTGCCTGCCAGGAGCGCTCGTCCTTCTCGGCAAAGTCGCCCACCTGGACGAAGTTCACCAGGTAAGGATCGGTGCCGGCCACGTAGGGAAACGCGGAGTCCCCGGACATCTTCTGGTAGCCCAGCCCAAACGAATGGCCTTTCAGCTTGTAAGTGCCCAAGGCGCTGAAGGCGCGGTTGTCGATGCGCCCGCCTCGTGCCTGGCCGTCGCTGTCACTGTCGAAAAAGCGCACATCGCTGGTGAAGGCGCCCCAGTCGCCTTTCCTGCGGTCGGTCAGGCCCAGGAAGCGCTGCTTGTAGACGTCTTCGAAGACGGCGTACTGGGCAATCAGGTCGGTCGTCTCACTGGCGTGAAAGGTCCCGCCGAGAAGGTTGAAATCGCCGCCATCGAGGGGGCCGCTGAAACGTCGGTTCTTGTTGTTCAGCTCAAGACCGGTAGAGCCCGACTGATCCCTGTACACCGTGCCCTGGATCTGTGCCGCGGTGAGTTCAAGGGGCTTCCATTCGTTGACCTGCACCTGGGCACCTTCAAAGGTCTGCGGCAACAAACGACCGTTGTTGGCGGCCAAGGTCGGCCATTTCGGCAGCAAGGTCCCGACCCGCAACTGGCTCTCCGAGACCTTGACCTTGAGGGTCCCGCCGGCCTTGGAATAACTGTCGGGGACATCCCCATCGTCCTGGACAGGCAGCAGGCCGGTGCCGGAACGTCCTGGTCCGGAATCGAGCTTGATGCCCAGCATGCCGATCGCATCGACACCGAACCCGACGACGCCAGGGGTAAAACCGGACTCATAGCGCAGGATAAAACCCTGGGCCCACTCCTGGCGTTTTGACTGGCCCGAGCCCTCGCGAAAATCCCGGCTCATATAGAAATTGCGCATTTCCATGGAAGCCTTGCTGTCCTCGAAAAAACCTTCGGCGCCTGCCATCGGCAGATACACGGCAAAGCCAACCCCTGCCGCGCAGAGCGGCATTGTTTTTATTGATTTCATGACTGCTTACCGAGAAGAAGCCGAGCGCGGCCAATGTGCTCCTTGACGCGCCGGCCAAATGGAATTCAAACGCGCTTCAGCGCACCTGGGTCAGATAGTCCTGGGCCTTGCCCGGGATTTTTTCGTTCTGGACCGCGCCCAGGAACTTGATCGCCCGCTCCACGTCGGTATCCGTCAGGTACGGGGTTTTCGGGAACGACTTGCGATTGCTTTCCCAGGCGGCGGCATAGACCTTGTCATTCACGCCGTCGAAGCGACTGCGCACGGCTTTCATGGCTTGCTGCGGTTGTTCGTTGATCATCTGAGTGGCATCACCCAGGGCGGCCAGGAAGGCTTTCACGATGGCCGGGTTGTCCTCGGCCCATTGCCGGCGAGCACTGAGGGCGATCGAGGGGTAGCCATCCAGCTCGGCGACCATGCCCTCGGACATGTCCAGCAGGGTGAAGCCTTTGTGATCAATGACCGCACTATCTGATGCCGGCGATGACAGGGCAAAGCCATCGATCTTGCCTTGGGCGAACGCCGCCAGCATGGCCGCGCCGTTATTGAGGTAAAGCAGCGTGAAGTCTTTTTCCGACTGCAGGTGAGCCTGCTGGCCGAGGAAACGCACCAGAAAATCGGCGCTGCCGCCAGCCCCGCTCACCGCCAGGCGCAGGCCCTTGAAAGCGGCCAGGCGTTGCTCGACGGTGGAATTGGCATCCAGGCCGAGCCGATCGGCCACCTCTTGGCGAATGACGACGTTGCTGGCGTATTGACCAACCATGCGCCCCAACAGCGTGATGTCGGCACCCTTGATCTTGGCGTTGATCGCATTCTGGGTGGCGCATGAGCAGAACTCCACCGAACGGCTGACGAGCCCCGAAGCCGCCGCACCACCACCCTTGAATTTCACCAGTTCGACATCCAGGCCGTGCTTTTCGAATAAGCCGCCGTCGAGTGCGACGAACAGCGGCATGTGCACGAAACCTTCCGTCCCCAAGGCGACTTTTACGCTTTCGGCAGCTTGCGCCTGGAACGAGACCGCACTGAGTACGACGCTGAGTCCTAAAGCAGAAATAAAACCTTTGATAGACATGATGCGACCCTCTGTTTTTGTTGTTGTGATGGTTTTGCTCAGACCGACATTTCTCGCTCGTCCTGTTCTTTCTTCCACGGCATCAGGTATGTCTCCAACGCGCGAACCGCCGCCTGGAGCAGCAGCGCCAAGGTGATGATGGCGATCAGCGCGGCGAATACGCCGGCCGTGTCCAATTGCCCCGCCGCGTCCTGCAACAGGTAGCCCAGGCCGCGGTTGGCGGCCATGATTTCACCGACGATGGCGCCGATCAGGGCATAGGGCACCGACAGCTTTAGGCCGGTGAACACCCACTGGATGGCCGATGGCAGTACGACCTTGGTGATCAGGTGGTGCTCCTTGGCGCCCATCAGGCGCAGGATTTCCAATTGCTCGCGCTCCACCGCACGGACGCCGCTGTAGGTGTTGAGGAACACCAGGAAGAACACGATGGTGGCGGTCAGGATGATCTTCATTTCGATGCCGATCCCGAACCACATGATGAACAGCGGCGCGAGGGCGACTTTGGGCAGGCTGTAGATGGACGTCAGGATGGGGTCCAGCAGCTTGGCGAGCAGCGCGTTGCGCCCCAGGATCAAGCCCACCGTGATACCTGCCAAGGCACCGAAGAAAAAGCCCACCAAGGTTTCCACGACGGTGATCCAACCGTGGGCGAACAGTCGGCCACTGGCGACCAGTTCAATGAAGCGCCGGCCGATTTCCAATGGTGAGCTGACGAAGAACGGGTCCACTAAGGGACCGGAAGCGAACTGCCAGGACAAAAAAATCGCAGCGAAGATGGCGAGACGACCGAGAAAGATATTCATGTGCAGGGTTCTCCAAGACTGGGCCTTTAGGCGTCGTGATCCGGCGTGATGATTTCCCAGAGGTCGCCACAGAGTTGGTGGTAACGCGGGTTCTTGCGCAGCTGGATGATGTTGCGGTCATCCCCCAAGGGAATGGGCACATCGCGGACAATCGTGCCCGGCCGACCGGAGAAGACCAGGCAGCGATCACCCAGGGCCACGGCTTCGTCCAGGTCATGGGTGACGAACAACACGGTTTTCTTGAGCTGGCGGCTGAGCTTGAACAGCTCGGTCTGCATGCGGATCCGCAGTTGCGCATCCAACGCGGCAAACGGCTCGTCCATCAGCAGCGTCTCCGGGTCATAGGCCAGCAAGCGAGCAAGGGCGGCGCGCTTGCGCATGCCACCGGAGAGCTGGCTCGGGTAGGCCTTTTCATGCCCATCGAGGCCAACGAGGGTCAGCAACTCGCGGATACGCGCTTCACGCTTGGCCTTGGGTACGCCCTGGATTTCCAAGGGCACGGCGATGTTGCCGGCCACATCCCGCCACGGCAGGAGATGATCGCTCTGGGTCATGTAGCCGGTGCGGCCGTTGACGCCGTGTACGGCCTCGCCTCGGTACAGCACCTCGCCGGTGGTGGGGCAAAACAGCCCGGCGACCATGTTGAGCAAGGTCGACTTGCCGCAGCCGGAGGGGCCGATGATGGTCACCAACTGACCTTGCTGGATATCGACGTTGATGCTGTGGGACGCCTGCTTGGCGACGCCTTTCACCGTGAAAGACTTGGACACGTCACGGAAAGAAACCACCGTCGGAGCGGTCGCCGTGGCGCTGATCGGGGAACTGCGCGACTGAATGGCAATATGGGGGCTGTTCATAGAGACCTGCTTGTTTTTATGAGTCTTAAATGAGCGTTCTTTGATTATGCGAGCGTGATTTCCAGGGTAAAGACAGCTGTTCCACAGAATGGAACAGCCCTCCCTTACGCCATGATCGTCAAGCCGTCCAAGGCCATCACCCCGCTTCCGGCAGGACGCACCAGCAACGGATTGATCTCGGCTTCAATCAGGCGCTCGCCCAACTGCATGGCCATGTCCGAGAACGCGACGATGCAGTGCGCGGCGGCTTCGATGTCGGCCTTGGGCATCCCGCGATAGCCGTCCAGCAACGGGTAAGTGCGCAGCTCGCGCAGCATCTGCCGGGCTTGTTCGAGGTTTACCGGAAGCAAGTGCAAGGTGGTGTCCTGGAACAACTCCGCCGTCACCCCGCCCATTCCAAGCAGGAGCGCCGGGCCCAGTTGCGGGTCGCGGTGAAAACCGAGAATGAGTTCCTGCCCGCCCGTGACCATTTCCTGGACGAGAAAGGTTGGCGGCTCGAACCCCACATGGCCGCAGACCTCGACGCGCATGCGATCCAGCCGCGCGCCGATATTTCCGGCGTCCAGATGCAAGGCCACGCCACCCACTTCGCTCTTGTGCGGGATCTGCTCGGAAAGAACCTTGAGGGCGACGTGACCGCCCAGTTCCTGCGCGGCCTGAGCGGCTTGTTCCCCATCACCAACCACCCGCTCCCGCGTCACCGGGATGCCGAAGCTGGCGTACAAGCGCTTGCTGCGCTCTTCATCGAGCGGGCCACTTGGCAGGTCCTGGACAACCTCAGGCCGGGGCTGCGCACTGCCTGGCTCAGGAGATGGCTCGCTCCATGTGGCCTGCGCCGCCAATGCCTTCAGTGCGCTGGCACAACTTTCCGGCGCGCTGAACGCCACGCCACCCGAGCCATTGATACGTTGAGCCGCAGCCGGAGCATGGGGGCTGATGTACGCCAGCACCGGTTTATCGGAGCTGGCCAGGCTGTCGCGAATGGCATCGGCCATCAGGTGGGGCTGGGCAACACCGGAAGAGCCCACGACGCTGATCACCGCATCGAAATCCGGACTGTCGAGCAGGATGCCAATGGCCGCGCGCATCAACTCCGGCTGCAGCCCCGCCAAGGTCAAGTCGATCGGGTTACGGTCCAGGACCGCCTGGTCGCCAATATCCAGGTCACGCAGTTTCGCCGCGGTCTGCGCGCCGGGCGTAGGGGTTTCGAAACCACTGACGCCCAGGCTGTCGGCGATCAAGGTGCCCGCGCCACCGGTCGAGGTCAGAATGGCGACCCGTCGGCCACGCATGACCCTGCCACTGGCCAAGGCAAAGGGAATGTCCAGCAGGTCGGCAAACGTCTCGGCCCGAATCACCCCAAGCTGACGGAAGTAGGCGCTATACAGTGCATCGGAGCCGGCCATGGCCCCCGTGTGGGAGGCTGCCGCATGGGCACCTGCTTGGGAGCGTCCCACTTTGAAGACCACCACAGGCTTGCCGGCATCGCGAGCCTTGCGCGCCGCACGGGAAAACTTTTCACTGTCGCGCAAGCCCTCCAGATAAAGGGCAATCACCGAGGTCGCGGGATCGTCGGCCAGGTAATCGACGAAGTCGGCGACATCCAGGTCGACCTCGTTGCTGGTGGAGATCAGCTTGGAAAAACCGATGCCGGCAGCGACGCCACGAGACAGCAGCGCGCCCAGGATCCCGCCACTTTGCGATACCACGGCTACACGGCCGGCCAGCAGCTCGTCCATGTCCAACGCACCGCTGGCCGACAGCGTGATCCGCTCGGTCAGGTTGACCAGGCCGATGGTATTCGGGCCCAGGATCCTCATCGACCCACGGGCCGCTTTCAGTTCGTCCTGGCGCAATGCACCCGCAGTACCGGTTTCACCATAACCACCGGCCAACACAATCGCGGCGGGGCAACCCAATGCCGCCAGCTCGGCGACGGCCTGGTTGGCGCGCGCCGGCCCGAGGAGAATGATCGCCACGTCCGGCACTTCCGGCAGCTCGGCAATGCTGGGGTAGCAGCGCAGCCCATCGATGTCTTCATAACGTGGATTGACGGGATACAAGCGCCCCTGGAAACCGTGCTTGCGCAGGAACGCGATGGGCCGGCCCGAAGTTTTGCGAGCATCGCCCGAGGCGCCGATGACGGCGACGCTGGCGGGACTGAGAAGGCGTGCAATCTGGTTCATGGTTCAGCTCCGCTCGGCCTTGCGGGCAAGGAAGGCGGCAACCGATTCCTGATGCTCGCTGGAGGTGTAGCAAATGCCCTGGGCCTGGCTGCCCATGGCAAAGATCTGGCTCTGGGTGAGCTCGAAGGTGTTGTTCAGGATCGACTTGCTCAACGCCAGGGCCGTGGCGGATCCCCCCGCGAGTTGCAACGCCCAATCGTGGGCCGCCGGTAACAGATGATCGTGCTCGACGACGCGATCGATCATGCCGATCCGCTGGGCCTCCACCGGCGCCACCGTGCGTCCGCTGAAGATCAGTTCCTTGGCCTTGGGCAGGCCGACACGACGGGGCAGGAAATACAAGCCGCCGCCATCCGGGATCAGGCCGCGAGCGATATAGCTCATCGCAAAGCTGGCGTGCTCGGAGGCCACGATGAAATCGCAGCTCAACGCCATGTCGCAGCCCAGGCCCGTCGCGGCGCCATTCACTGCGGCGATGGTCGGCTTGGGCAGGTTGTGCAGCAGCGACACCGCATGATGAACCCGTTGCTGGCGTTTCCAGCCATTGAACGCCACGGAACCGATCGGAGCGCTCATGCGTGCTTGCATACCCTTGATGTCGCCACCGGCGCAGAAGCCCTTGCCGGAGCCAGTCACGATCAACGCCTTGATCGAATTATCAGACGCAATGTGCTCCAGATGCTCGATCAACAACGAGCGCATGTCGTCGCTGATTGCGTTGCGCGCTTGAGGACGATTGAGGGTCAGGGTGGCGATGCCTTCGACAACAGACAGTTCGACCGGGCAAGACAATAGCTCAGGATTGGTCATACGGTGCCTCTTTTATTATTCGGTTGATTGACTGCCCGGCGCTGAGCCAAGCTTGGATTCAATCTGCGGGAGAGCGAACCTGATGACAACGCGACCGTTCCACCTGTTGGAACAGGGTGACACTGGCCTTGCTTCGGCAAACATTCCCGGGCAAGGCAAGGCGCCGCTCAACCGATCCCTTGAGCGCGGCCTCGATTTGCTGAGGGCGTTTCGGCCGGGTACCGAATCGCTGACCAATGGTGATCTGAGCGAGATCGCCGGTTTGTCGAAATCCACCGTGAGTCGGTTGACCCAGACTCTGGTTCACGCCGGCTTCCTGGATTACGACCCGACAACGGGCACCTACCGACTGGCGCCCTCCCTGCTTGGGCTGGCGCATTCGATGTACCACGCCAGTACGCTGTTGCAGGTCGCCACGCCGCTGATGTTGCAAGTGGCTCGCGAACATCAGGTCAACGTCAGCCTCGCCGCCGCCGATGGCGACGAGATGATCTACCTGGAGTCGATTCGCTTGGGCAAGCGCAAGTCGCCGCGCAACGTGCTCGCCGGGCAGCGCTTGCCCATGGACGTGACGTCCCTGGGCCGGGCTTATCTATCGGGGCTTGAAGAAGGACAACGCCGGCCATTGCTGGAACTGTTCGGCTCTCGTCGATGCGAGTCCCGCGCCAGTCAACTGATCCAGGAGATCGACGATGCGGTGAGGCATGTATGGGCGACCGGGTACTGCGTGGCCTCATGGCAGCCGGAGGTCATGGCGATTGCCACCCCGCTCGGCCACCCGGCCTATCGGAGCCATGCGCTGAACATCAGTCTGGCGACCGTTGCAACAGCGCAGGAAGTGGAAGAGCGTTATGCAGCGGTGCTGCTGGATCTGGCGCAGGCGATCAGGCAGGCACTGACCGACGCCCGTGCCGACTGATCGTCTGTGACAACCCTTACCAAACAGCAATATGCGAATCCGCCCGGGGTTCGGTACCACCACACAGCACCCCGCTGACCGGGTCGCGCAGGATGATCTGGCCGCGGCCATAGTCGGTCAGGTCGCTGGCGATCTGAACCTCATGCCCCCGTCGAACCAAGGCATTGGCCAGGTCCCGTGAGGCCCCGTGCTCGATCCCGACCTTCATTCCCCCCAGCCATTGCCAGCGCGGTGCATCCAGCGCCGCTTGCGGGTTCAGGCCGAAATCCACCAGGTTCATGACCATCTGCACATGCCCCTGGGGCTGCATGTAGCCGCCCATCACGCCGAAGGGACCGAGGGCCTCGCCATTGCGGGTGAGGAAACCGGGAATGATGGTATGGAAGGTCTTCTTGCCTGGGGCCAGGCAGTTGGCGTGGGTCGAATCGAGGCTGAATTCCTGCCCTCGATTCTGCAAGGCGATACCGCTGTCGGGCAGCACCACACCGGAGCCAAACCCGTGGTAGTTGCTCTGGATGAACGAGACCATATTGCCCTCCCCATCCGCGGTCGCCAGGTACACCGTGCCGCTGGCGTGGGGGTCGCCGGGCGCGGGCGGTTGGGCCTGTTCGCCGATCTGTCGACGACGGTGGGCACTGTAGTCATCGCTGAGCAGGTCAGCCACCGCCACGCGCATGTGCAAAGGATCGGTGATGTAGTGCAGGCCGTCGCTGTAGGCCAGCTTCATCGCTTCCAGTTGGCGATGCCAGGTCTGTTGGCTGTCACGGTGATCGAAGTCGAAACCTTCCAGAATCTTCAACGCCATCAAGGCCACCAGGCCCTGCCCGCTTGGCGGGATTTCCCAGACATCCACGCCTCGGTAATTGACGTGGATGGGGTCCACCCATTGGGCACGATAATCCTTGAGGTCCGAGGCCCGCAGATAGCCGCCGCTGGCCCGGGAATGGGCGTCCAGGCGCTCGGCCAACGCGCCGCGATACAGGCTCTCACAGCGGGTATCGGCCAATTCCTGAAGGGTGCGCGCCTGGGCCGGGTTGCGAAAAACCTCCCCGGCCTGTGGTGCCTGGCCATCGATCAGGAAAGTATCGAACCAGGCCTCGAGGACGGCATCCCGATGGGGCGTGAACTCGTTCACCGCAACCTGCCATTGATGGGCAACCACCGGCGACAGCGCAAAGCCCTCCCGCGCCAGGCTGATCGCCGGTTGCAGCAGCTCGGCAAAGGGCAGCTTGCCAAAGCGTCGGGACAACTCGGCCCAGGCCGACGGGCAGCCCGGGACGGTCACCGGTGTCCAGCCATAGAGCGGCATCTGCCCGTGGCCGGCGGCCTTGACCGCCTCTATGCTCAAGGCGGCCGGCGCATGGCCGTTGCCGTTGAGGCCGTGCAACTGGCCCTTGCACCAGACCAGCGCGAAGGCGTCACCGCCAATGCCACAACCGGTGGGTTCGACCACCGTCAGTGTGGCTGCCGTGGCGATGGCGGCGTCGATGGCATTGCCGCCCTTTTGCATGATCTCGATGCCCGCCTGGGCAGCCAGGGGCTGGGACGCGGCGACCATGCCCCGACGGGCGAAAACGCTCTGGCGTTGCGACGGATAAGGGTATTGGTGGGCAGAAAATTTCAGCATGGCGGAGGCTCTTCGATACAGGAATTCAGTGGCCGGGAAAAGTCATAACACGCGACTGAGAAAAGCCCGGGTACGAGGATGAATGGGGTGACAGAAAATCTGCTCCGGCGGCCCCTGCTCGATGAGCTCGCCCTGATCCAGGACCACCACACGGTCGGCCACTTCCCGGGCAAAGCCCATTTCATGGGTCACCACGACCATGGTCATCCCCTCCTCGGCCAACTCCTTCATCACTTGCAACACCTCGCCGACAGTCTCCGGGTCGAGGGCGCTGGTGGGTTCGTCGAACAGCATGGCCTGGGGTTTCATCGCCAAGGCCCGGGCGATCGCCACCCGCTGTTGCTGGCCGCCGGAAAGCATCGACGGGTAGTGATCGGCCTTGTCCGCCAGGCCGACCCGCTCCAGCAGGCCGCGGGCCTGCTCCAGCGCTGCGGTGCGAGTCACGCCAAGCACCTGGATCGGCGCCTCGATGATGTTCTCCAGGGCCGTCATGTGAGGAAACAGGTTGAAGCGCTGGAAGACCATGCCGATGTCCCGCCGTTGACGGGCGATGTTGCGCTCCGACTCACGCACCAGGCTGCCATCGGCCCGCTCGCGATAGCCCATGGCCCGACCGTTGACGCGGATCCGCCCGCCCTGGATGTCCTCCAGCAGGTTGATGCAACGGATGAAGGTGGTCTTGCCGGAGCCCGAAGCGCCGATCAGCACCACCACTTCGCCGCGCCGCACTTGCAGGGAGATGCCCTTGAGAATCTGCAGCTCGCCGAAGGACTTGTGGACATCCAGCGCCTCGATAATCAGCTCTTCGCTTTTATGCGCCATGGTTAACGTGCCCTCAGCAGGTTCAGGGTGCTGCGACCGAACATCCGCGTCGAAGCCGGCGGCGGTGACGAGGGCCGGTCCGACTGACCGAAACGGGCTTCCAGCCAGCGCTGGAAAAAGCCCCACAGCGTGGTCAGCAACAGGAAGTAGATCGCCACCACCAGATACAGTTCGAACACCCGGAACGTCGCCGACGTGACCATCTGGGTACTGAGCAACAATTCCTGTACACCGATCACGCTGACCAGCGTGGTGTTCTTGAGCATCACGTTGAACTCGTTGCCCAGCGGCGGCACGATGACCCGGAACGCCTGGGGCAGGACAATGCGGCGCATCAGTTTGGCGAAGGTCATGCCCAGCGAGCGCCCGGCCTCGTATTGGCCCTTGTCCACCGCACCGATGCCGGCGCGGATGATCTCGGCCATGTAGGCCCCCTCGTTGAGACCCAGGGCAATGATCGCCGCCTGGATATTGCCAGGGATTACCAGCCCAAAGAGGTCGATGTCTTCGAAGCGGAAAATCCCGCCAGCGGCCAGCGCGGTATAGAGAAAGACGATCTGCACCAGCAACGGCGTGCCGCGCATCAGCCACACGTAAAAGCGCACTGGCAAATGCAGCAACGGGTTCCTCGACAACCGCAACAGCGCGGCGGCCAGCCCGAGGGCACAGCCCAGCAGCATCGCCAGCACACTGATCAGGCAGGTCAGCCAGAGCCCGGTGAGGTACACCCCACTGGGCTGCAACAGGTACTGCCAGAACACATCCCAATTGAAATTCATCGGTGGTTCACCTCAATCAAGCGTGTCACTGGCGACATGCCATTTGCCCAGCAGTTGGCTGTAGCTGCCGTCGCTGCGCATATCGCCGATGACCTGCTGCACGGCGGCGGTCAGTTGCGGGTCGTCCTTGCGAATGCCCAGGCCGGTGAGAATCCGGCTGAAGGCTGGCACGCCCTCCTCGAACAGATCGGGCGCCATGGCGGCGTAATAACCGGCGGTTTCCACGGTGGTGCCGTAGGCGTCGACCTGGCTGATGCGCAGAGCCTGGAAGGCATCGGTGTCGGAGTTGTAGACCACCAGTTTCATAGGCGGCTTGCCGGCCTTGGCCAGGGTCTCGCTCTCGGCGTCGAGCAGGGTCTTGATGGTGGAACCGTTAAGTACCGCGACCTTGTCTGCGGAGAGATCCGCCAGCGTCTTGAGGCCCTTTGGATTGCCCTTGGGCACCACCACCGCCTGGCTGGAATACATGTAGTTGACGATGTCGATCACCTCGCGGCGCTCGGGCTTGTCAAACAGTTGGTCGACGATCATGTCGCACTGTCGAGCCAGCAACGCGGGGAGCAGCCCGGAAAAGGGAATGACCCGCCATTCCACCTTCTTGTCGCCCAGGCGCTTGGCGATTTCCAGCCCCAGGTCCACGGTCAGTCCCTTGGGTTTCTGCGCCTCATCGAAGGACACCAGCGGCGGCGAATCCATGCCCGAGCAGTAGACGAGTTTATCGACCTTGAGCAAACGCTCCGGGACAACGGGCGCGGCAACCGCCCACTGTGCACAGAAACCCAAGGATAAAGCGGCAACCAACAGGCGAGGCTTATGCATGACCAGACACTCCAGTTCAGTAAGTAACGGGCAGTACTCAAAGTCAGAACACGGGCAGGCTCGGAGCCCGCTCTCGTTATTTTTTCGATTGCAGGAACTCGATCAATTCAGGGACGGTGCCTTCGATGTGCGCACGCACCACCGCCTCGGCCTTGTCGGCGTCGCCCGCACGCAGGGCATCGAGGATCAGCATGTGCTCCTGGCGCGCACTCAGGGGCTTTTCCACATGCTGCAGCCACAGGCGCATGGGCGCTTCGATCAGGGAATAGAGCGCGCTGATCTGCTTGAGCAATCGCGGACGACCGCTGAGGCTGCACAGGTACTCATGGAACGCGCGATGGCGGCTGACCCACTCGGCGCTTTCCTCGCGGTAATCGTCCATCTCGTCCAGCAGTCGCTCCAAGGCAGCCAACTGGCGCTCGCCAATTCTGGCTGTCGCGACACGGACTGCCAGGCCTTCCAGGGCGCTGCGCATCTCGAAGACTTCGTGCAACTCATCGATGTCCAGGCCGCTGACAATCGCCCCGCGATTGGGTCGCAGGGTCACCAGCCCCTGGGCATCCAGACGGCGAAAGGCTTCGCGCACCGGCATCCGGCTCATGCCGATTTCGTTGGCGATGTCCTCGGCAATCAGCCGGTCGCCCTTGCGTAACCGACCGCCACAAATGGCATCGAGCAGGAAGTTGTAGGCCTCTTCCTCGGCAGTCATCGGCGGACGTTCAGCGTAAGTCGGGGCAAATTGCATGGCAGCACCTTTTGAATTTTTGTATCCAATTATCCATGGATTCAAAAAAGCAGAATGCGTGCCAAGCTCACGAATAATCGTGCAAGTGTTTGATTTGAAGGAATTTTCAGAGGAAAACCACTGCCAGCCTTAAAGCCCTGCCATAGGCTTGGCCGCACACCTGTGCTACCAAACAGCTCAGTGGCTGCCCTTTATGTGTGCAGGATGACGCTTCGGTAACACCGCAGGCGGCAGCCCATCATGCAGGTGCCCTGGGTGTATCTGAGGGTGACTCGCCAAACAGCGCCCGGTAATGGGCCGCAAAATGACTCAGGTGGAAAAACCCCATCGCCACGGCGATTTCACTGACGTTCAATGCCGCCGCACGGGTCGTGATCAAACGCCGGCGCACGGCATTGAGCCGCAGGTTGCGCAGGTACTCCACCGGACGCATCCCGGTGACCGCCTGGAAACTGTTCTGCAGGGTCCTGCGACTCACCCGCAATTGCTCGCACAAGTCGAGGATGCTCAAGGGCACCTCTGCGCTGGTGACGACCAGCTCCTGGCAACGCTTGACCAGATAGGCACTGACGGCAAAATTGCCGCGCCGGCCACGCACCTCGTCCGAAGCGTGACTGAACAAGTCGAGAAAGGCGTTGAGCAGCACGTCCTCGAGGATTTTTTCCGAGGCCGGATTGACCGCGTCCGCCTGTTCCAGAAGCTGACGAAACAGTGGGTGGATCCTTTGCTGCACGCGGCGCAGCACCGCCTCATCCACGCTGACCTGGGACACGCTTTGCAGGCGCTTGAGCTGTTCGCTCGACAGTTCGTAGGCCGCCAGCTTGGCGAACCGCACCGTGTCGACATTGGCCGCAAAGAAGTGCATGCCCTCCGGGGCGTGCAAGACGAAGTCCTCGCCATCGCGCAATAGCACGACACTGTGGGCGCCCACCTGGTGCCCCTGGACCACCGGCGCGCCGCCCAGCGACATGGCAATGCACAAACGCCCTTTTGGCGCGCAACCGCGCTGCACTACACGTTTATCCAGCACCTCCTGGAAGATCTGGAAGCGATCGGCGCACACCTGCCGCAGCTCGCTGGAAAGGCAGCCACGCCCGAGTTGGTCATAGACCTGTTGCCAGCCCAGGATCGAACCGGCATGTTGCTGAGGATCATTGAAGGTACGGACTTCGGCGAACATGATCATTGTTCCTCGGTGGTGCTGTGCTTAACCCTGGTGCTGATATCCAAAGAGGTCGATAAACCTGTGGCGAGGGAGCTTGCTCCCGCTTGAGCGCGAAGCGCTCACAAAACAGGTCTGCTGCGTAGCCCAGCGGGAGCAAGCTCCCTCGCCACGGACTCGTGAACCGTTCTTATTGTCGGAAAACCAAAGCCAGTTCCGTGCCAAGCATGTGCAAACGATATTCGCCTGCCCTGACGTCCATCGGCGCCAACAACGCCCCGGACAGCACCACCTGCCCCGCTTCAACGCGCTGCCCGTCGGCCAGCAACCGCCGGACCAGCCAACACAGATTCGCCAGAGGTGTGTCCTCGCGCGCCAGGACGTTACCTTCACCGCAGGACCCGCCGTCATGCACCAGGCGATAGTTCACTTCGGGCAGTCGATCCGGATCGAACCCCACCCTGGCCCCGAGGCAATACAGCCCCGCGGCGGCATTGTCGGCAAGAAACGCTCCGACACCGAAACGCCAGCCCTGCCAGCGACAATCGGCAATTTCGAATGCCGGCGCGACCTCGGAAATGGCGGCGAGGATGTCCTCGTCACTGTAGAAATCTGGCACCAGCGTGCGCCCCAGGACAAACGCCAGCTCGATCTCCAGCTTGGGCTGGATCAGCCGTGCCAGGGGCACCGTGCTGCCGGGTTCCACAGCCATGGCATCGGTCAGCGCGCCCAATACCGGTTCATCAATACCGAAACGGTCCTGGGCGGCGCGGCCGGCGAAGGCCACTTTCCACCCGGTCAACCGCTCACCAGCGGCCTGGCGCCGGCGCAGCGCCTCGCGTTGCAAGGTATAGCCCGCCGACAGGTCGAGGGCCTGAGGTTCCAACGAAGGCAAGGCGTGTACGACCTGCGCAGCATCGTGGAGCCGGATCAGGAAATCATCCTCACGCTTCATGAGAGTTGCTCCGCCAGTTTGCGCAAAACGCCTTCGAGCCGCTCGGGTGTGGTGATCGCGGCAACGAACCGATCTGGCCGCACCACCACAACGCAGTCACGCACCTTGGCAAACCATTCGCCCAAGCGATTATCGATGTCCTCGACGCAAATGGCGCCGCTGGCGGACAAGGGTTGATTACGCCCCACGCCACTGCGCGAGCGATTGATCTGGATGAAGCGCGTCTCCCAGCGCGCCCACCAGGCGGCGGTTTGCTCGCTGAGCTGTTCGCTCGGATTGACCCGATACCCCAGCACCGCATAGGAATGCCCCAGTACATCGTCCAGGCGCCGGCGCTGACCCTGGGCGTCCTCGACAGACGGCTGGATGAACAACTGCCCGACCAGATCATCCTCATGCAGCTCGGCACGCTCGTGATGCACCAGGCCTTTGGTGATGGTCGCCTTGGGTTTGAACTTGAATTCCAGCAAGTGCGAGCGAAGGTTGTCGACGCTGTTGACGGCCTGGAACAACCAGTCCCGCACACCGGCCATCAACGGGTTGGTCAGCCCCAGCACCGCGCCCATGTTGTCGGCCAACGCGATGAGATCGGTCGCGTGCCCACGGCGCTCCTGGTCGTAACTGGCAAGAATCGTCGGCGACGCTCGCCCTTGAAGGATCGCGGCGAGTTTCCAGGTGACGTTGGCGACATCACGCAGGCCCGAATTGAGCCCCTGCCCGGCCCAGGGCGGGGAAATATGCGCCGCATCCCCCACCAAGGCCACACGGCCCTGGACAAAGCGCGCCGCGACCCGAGAGTTATGGGTGTAGGCGCGGATCCGGATGATTTCCAGTTGATCGACCGCATCGCCGATATGCCCACGGATCAAGTCCCGGATCGTCGTCTCTTCGCACATCCGGGTCTCGTCTTCGCCCTCCAGGAGCATGAACTCCCAGCGCCGCTGCTGATACGGCAAGTAGATGCAGACGAAAGGTCGCTGAGGGTCGGCATGCAGGGCGGTATACGGTGCATCCAGGGTATCGTTGGCCGTGTCGATCACCACCCATTTGCGCGGATGGGTCAGCCCCAGCAGCTCGATGCCGAGTTTCTTGCGCACGCTGGAACGTCCACCATCGGCGCCGATCACGTACTGCGCCTGCAATTGATAGAGCTCGCCCTGGGCATCGCGCACCTGCAAGGTCACGCCCTCGGCATCCTGCTCCAGATCGAGCATTTCATGGCCCTGGCGCAACTCGACACTGGCGTGCTTGCCCAACTGCTCGCGCAACGTCGTTTCCAGCAACTGTTGCATGAAGATGTTGCGCATCGGCCAGCCATAGTTTGCCGTGCTCGGCTTGACCTCGGCAAAACACACGCCTCGCGCATTGTAGTAACGCAAGGGCACGTTGCAGATCATGTCGCGCGCGGCCAGTTCGGCGATGCCGATGCCCTGCAACACACGCAGGGCCTCGTCATCCATGCCCACCGCACGCGGATACGGCAGGACGCCGTCAGCCAACTCAAGGACGATGCAGTCGATGCCGTACAGCCCCATGTAATGAGCGGCCGTGATCCCGTTGGGGCCGCCGCCCACGATGACAACCTGGGTTTTCTCCTGCTTCATCGCTATTCACCGCTTTGTTGTTGTGGTTGTAGGCACTGGTCATACAAATAGTCCATGACGACAAGGTTGAACATTTCGCTCTGGTCATCATGCACATAATGGCTGGCGTCGGCGATTTCCTCTGTGCGCACCCACTTACCGGCCTGCTTGATCGACTCAAGGGTCGCCAAGGGCAGGAAATCGGAACGGGCGCCACGAATGAACAGCGTCGGGCAATCCAGCGCCCGTACCGCCGGCCACAGGTCGGTCGGGGTAATACTCAGGCGCGCCTGGGCAATACCTTGCTGGTCGTGACGCCATTCGATTCCAGCCAGGGTTTCCTTCATGGAATACATCAACCTGGAAGCCAGCCCCTCCTGAGAGAGGCCAGGTCGCGCTTGCAGCCAGAACTGGGCGGCACTCTCCCAGTCAGGAAACAACAGCGGTGTCTGGCTCATCTCGCGCCGAATGCGCTCGGCGCCGTCACCGCTGACCGAAGAACCAGGGCCGATGTCCTCGATCACCAACGCTTGCAGTCGTCCCGGATTGAGCCGCGCATACTCCAGTGCATTGGTGCCGCCAAGGGAATGCCCCACCAGGACGAAACGCTGCAGTTCCAGATGCGCCACCAGATCTTCAAGATCGTTGACATAGGCCTCGGTCCGGTAACTGGAGGCATCCGCCCAGTCACTGTGGCCACGACCACGCTGGTCAAGGGCATAGCAGCAGTACCGCTCGCCCAACGCATTGACCAGGCCATCCCAGGTCTGGGCATAGGAGCGCAGCCCGTGGAGCAGTACCACCGCAATGCCCGACGGATTGCCCCAGGACAGATAATGCAGGCGCAGCCCCGATCGATTGGTGAAGAACTGGCTGTTTGCAGACATTCGTTTGCTTCCCACGATCCGTACCTCAATACAGGCCGTCATTGCCCTTGACGTCGGCAGCCTCAAGGCCACCCAGGCGCGCATGCAAGCGCCCACGCGTGGCGAAGGCCCAGATGATGATCAATTCGTCGGCCGCCGGACCATCACCGAACGACAACGAAATGCTGTCGTAGTGCGAACGGACATACAGCGCATCCTTGTGAGCCAGCGGCACATCGATGGTCACGCCAGGCCCGCCACGCTTGCCCGTGGAAGGCACCCAGGATTTGCCGCCGCCCAATGCGACGCGGATCGGATCCGCCGCCGGATTGGTCAACAATGCATTGCCATGCTCGTACTCGCCCTGGCTGCCCACCAGGCACGCCTTGCCATAGCTGACGATCTTGTGCTGGCCGGCCAGTACCCGGATGCGCCGACCAAACTCCTGACCCAGCAAGGGTGATGGCTCAATCAACTCGGCCAGGCTTTCACTGAAACGGCCGGCATAAGGGTTGGCGATCACCGCGCCAATGGCGTACTTGAACAGCGGCTCGCCATCGGCCAACTGGCCCGTTTCGTTGGCCAGGGTTTCCTCGACGAAGGTGTACCATTTGCGGATGTGGTAACTGGCGAAATTTGCGGTTTTCATAAGAGAAGTCTCTTTCAAAGTGGGTCGAGATCGAAATGCCGGCTGGGGGCTCCAGCGGCCTTGAAGCGGGCCTTGCCGCGTGCATCGTCGTGTTCGGACTCGAGGAAGAATTCCAGGCGATTGCCATCGGGGTCGTTGAAATACACGCCGTTACCGATCTCGTGGTCAGTGATCTTCACCACCTCGACGCCCTTCTTCAGCAACATGCCGTAGAGCTTGCGCAGGGTGGTCATGTCGCCCGCGATCTCCAGCCCGTAGTGCTGCAGCCCCAGGCCGCCCTGGTGGGCCCCGGGTGCTGCACGGAGCAACGCGATATCGTGGTGCTTGGCACCGAAGGCCATCATGATCCAGCTTTCACCCCGGGCGCTTTCATGCATGCCCAGCACGTCGGCGTACCAACGCGCCGACACTTCAGGGTCGCTCACGGACAGCGACAGGTGAGTACGAACGACTTCGACTTTCATCGCGCGATACCTCAGTTCTTCTTGATGATGGATTGATGCCCGGACTTGATTTGCGCCACCGCGGGCGTCCAGAGCACATCAGCGATTTCACTGAATTCACGCCACTGCTTCTGCCAGCCGTCACCGCCGTTCTCGGAGGTGAACAGATGCCCGTACTTGGTGCCGGCGACAATCTGGCGAGGGTCGGCAGGGTTCAAGGCAATCGCCCAGACACAGGAGTTGGGCTGTTGCGGCAGTGGCAGCACTTCCCAGCTGAGGGCGGCATCCCGGGAGACCAGCACCTTGCTGGTCGTGCCAGGGGTGCCGTCGGAAATGCTCAGGTAGAGCGTATCCTCGCTGCCCAGCGCTGCATTCATGGCGCGCACGTAGTACAGGCCGAAGGTTTCCCGGGCGACGATGCCGGTCCAGGTCTGCCCCTCGTCGAGGCTGCGGTAAACGGCGTTGACGCACACCACCACGATGACCTTTTGCCCGTGGTTGGGCAGGACCACGATGTTGTGCACGTCCGAGTTGAAGTCCCACAGCAGGCGGTCATCGACACGGGTCCAGCTATCGCCACCGTCACGGCTGTGGAACAACCCGCCCTCTTCCAGGCCGAACCACAACTGGTTGCGATCGGTCGGGTCGTAGGCGAAAGCCAGCAAGCGTGGACGGCTGACCCCTTCGCAAAACTCCGGGATCTCCACCGGGGCACGTTCCCAGGTCTGGCCACCATCGAGGGTGCGCCACAGCACCGCGCGCGACGGCGCACCGGTGCCGACGAAAATCCGCTGTGCGTCCTGAGGATCCACGGCCACCTTCCAGACGGTCTGGCCGTTGAATGGCGAATCCACCCGCTGCCAATGGCCTCCGGTATCACGGCTGATGCACAGGCCGACATCGGTGCCGGCATAGATCACCTCAGGCGTCCCTGGATGCAAGCTCAGGGAGCGGGTGATCGCGTCGAATTCCAGGTCTTGGCCCAGGCCCAGGCGATGCCAGGTACGGCCATCGTCGGCGCTGCGGATGACCGCCTGCCCTACGGTGGCGACCAAAAGGGTTCCGTTACTCATCACTGCTGCTCCTCAAATGAAGATGCCGCGGGTCAAGCCGCCGTCGATACCAATGGATTCCCCGGTCACCGCACCGGCCTTGGGGGATGCGAGGAAACCGATCAGCCAGCCCATTTCGATGGGTGCCAGGGTGCGTCGGATCGGCGTTGCGTCGATGTAGCCCTGCTCCACCTGCTCGGGCGTCTTGCCCTGCTTGATCCCTTCGCGCTCGTAAAGCTCCTGGATGTGCGGGGTGTCCACGACGCCGGGGTGGATCAGATTGACCGTGATGCCGGCTGGGCCCAGTTGGTCGGAAAGCGTCTTGGTCATGTGGGCGATGGCCAGGTTGCGCATGCCCGAGAGGACCTTGCTGCCACGCCCGGTCAGGCCACCGATATTGATGATGCGACCGAAGCCACCGGCCTTCATGTGCGGGGTCACGGCCTTGGCGCAACGGAAATAGCCGATCACCTTGGTGTTGAGGTCCGAGAGCAGTTCGTCGTCGCCGGCGTGCTCGATGTCGTTGCGCACCACACCGGACGGGGCCGCGGCGCCGTTGACCAGGATGTCGATGCGGCCAAAGTGCTTGTGGGCAGCCTCGACCATGTCGGACACCGCCGACATCTGGTTGGTGTCACAGAACAGCGGCAGCACCTCGTTGCCGGTCTCTGCGGTGATTTCCTCGGCGGCTTGCTGGAGGTATTCCATGCGCCGCGCGCAGATCACCACCTTGCAACCTTCCTGGGACAGAAAGCGCGCGACTTCCTTGCCGATGCCCATGCCACCGCCAGTGACGATCGCCACGCGGCCTTGTAATTCCAGATCCATAGCAGTTCCTCTTGTGATTGTTCGGCTCAGGCGAGATCGACGAAGACACTTTTGGTTTCGGTGTAGGCATCGATCACGTTCTTACCCATTTCCCGGCCCCAGCCGGATTGCTTGTAGCCACCAAATGGCGAGGCTGGGTCGACGACGTTCCAGCAGTTGATCCACACCGAGCCGGCCTTCAACTGGGCGGCCACGCGATGGGCGGAACGCAAGTCACGGGTCCAGAGCCCGGCGGCCAGGCCATAGGGCGAGTCGTTGGCGCGCAGCACCAGTTCATCGATCTCGGTCCAGCTCATGACGGTCAGCACCGGCCCGAAGATTTCCTCCCGGGCGACACAGGCGCGTTCGGCGCGATCGAGAAACACGCTGGGCCGGATGAAGTGGCCGCGCTCCAAGTGGGCCGGCCGATCACCGCCGCAGATCAGCTCGGCGCCTTCTTCCTGGCCGCGTTGCAGGTAGCCATGCACCGTGCCCAATTGCCGGGCCGAGACCAGAGGACCCATGCTGCTGGCCGGATCCAGGCCTGGCCCCAACACATGGGCGGCCGCATGGCGCTGGAGTTCCTCAAGCACCTGATCGAGGACGCTGGCGTGCACGTAGAGACGCGACCCGGCGGTGCAGACCTGCCCCTGGTTGTAGAAAATGCCGTCGGCAGCGCCCTTGGCGGCACGGACGATATCGGCGTCCGGCAGGATGATGTTGGGGGACTTGCCACCCAGCTCCAGGGAGACCTTCTTCATGTTGCCCGTGGCCGCCTGGGCGATCAGTCGTCCCACTTGGGTCGAACCGGTGAAGGCGATCTTGTCCACGTCCGGGTGCTGGGCCAGCGGTGCGCCGGTATGCACGCCGAGGCCGGTGAGCAGGTTGACCACCCCGGCCGGGAAACCGGCGGCCTCGATCAACTGCACCAGGCGAATCGCAACCAGAGGCGTCTGTTCGGCGGGCTTGAGCACCGCGACGCAACCGGTCGCCAGCGCCGGGCCAAGCTTCCACACACACATGGTCAGCGGGAAGTTCCACGGCACGATCAAGGCACAGACGCCCACCGGCTCGCGCAAGGTGTAGTTGAGCATCGGCGCGCCGCTGGACGGCGATACCGGCAGCGTGCTGCCTTCGATCTTGGTCGGCCAGCCAGCGAAATAACGAATGATATTGGCCGCACTGGCCGCTTCCCCCCGGGCCGCGGCGATTGGCTTGCCGTTTTCCAGGGTGATCAGTTGCGCCAGCTCTTCGCGATGCTGGTCGAGCAGTTCCGCCAGGCGAAACAGCAACAACCCGCGCTGGGCCGGTGAGTGCTGCGCCCAGGGCCCGGTGAAGGCCGCGCGGGCGGCAGCGACGGCGGCATCCACGTCGCGTTCGCCGCCTTCGGCGACTTCCGCCAGGATGTGCTCAGTGGCCGGGTTTTCCACGGAAAACCGGCGGCCGTTGGCGGCGTCCTGCCAGGTCCCGCCGATAAACAGGCGCCCGGGCTGCGACAGGAACTTCTCGACGGCAGGTAACAATTGAATCGGGTTCATATCCGCTCCTTCACAGGGCCATTTCAATCAGGCAAGGACCGCCATCGGCCTTGGCGTTGGCCAGGGCGCGCTGCAATTCACCATTGGTGTGCACGGTGCTGGCCGGCAAGCCGTAGCCCTTGGCCAAAGCCTTCCAATCGATGCGTGGACGGTCCAGCACCGTCAGGCTCAGGGCCTCGGGGCCCAGCTCGGTCATGCCGAAGCGGCGCAGTTCGTTCTGCAAAATGGCGTAGCGATGGTTGGCCGCGATCAGGATCACCACGGGCAGTTGCTCGCGGGCGATGCTCCACAAGGTCTGGATGGTGTACTGGGCACTGCCGTCCGATTGCAGGCAGAACACGCGGTTGCCGCGCTCGGCCATGGCGGCGCCAAAACCCACCGGGATGCCCTGGCCGATGGCGCCACCGGTGTTGGTCAAGACCCGATGCCGTGCGGCATGGGCCGAGGCGGTGAAGAACGGATAGCCGCACGTCCCGCCTTCCACCGAAACGATGCAGTCGTCGGGCAGCGACGCAGCCAGCACCTGACCCACGGACTGCGGTGTCAACGTAGCTTCGCTTGGCGGCAGCTCGATACCGGTTGGCGTTGGCACATAAGCCGGCGCTTCAAGCGCATCGGCAAGCGCAGTGAGCGCGCCGGCAACATCGTCCCCTACTTCCGCCAGGCAGAGCAGGCGTTCACGTTCGGCCAGGCGAGAAGCGATGCCTTCGTAGCCGAAATAACTGATCGGGTCCGGCACGCCGGCGCACACCACCGCGTCGTACTGGTCAAGAATCTCAATGGCCACTTCGGGGAAGTAAGGCAGGCGATCCAGGTCAGGCAAACCACCACCGCGATAGCTCAGGCGCGGAAAGGTTTCGGCGAACAGGCGCACGCCTGGCAGTTGTGCCAGGCGCCCCGCCGCTTCGAGTCCGGCGACGGACAAGCCTTGGTCGCCAACGATAAACACCAGGCGCTGGCCATCGCGAAGGGCCTGGGCGACCGCCTCGATCCGGTCACCAGCAAAACGGCGAACCGGGGCCTGCAATGTCGTGAAGGCTTTCTCGTGCTGCACCGTGTTGGCTTGCAGGTCCATCGGCAGAATCAGGCTGGCGATCTGCCCGTTGGCTTGCCAGGCGGCACGCACTGCCTCTTGGAAATCTTCGCCGACACCCGATGCGGTGCGCGATGTGCGCACCCATCCGGAAACACTCCCGGCCAGCGCCTGGATATCACTGGCCAGCGGCGGATCGTAATTGACGTGCCATGACGCGTGATCGCCGATGACGTTGACGATCGGGGTGTTGGCGCGACGCGCGTTGTGCAGGTTGGCAATGCCATTGGCAAAGCCTGGCCCCAGGTGAGTCAGGGTCATCGCCGGCTTGCCGGCAATCCGGCCATAGCCGTCCGCAGCACCGGTGCACACCCCTTCGAACAAGGACAACACCGGCTTGAGGGCTGGCGCACTGGCCATGGCTGCCACCAGGGGAATTTCAGTCGTTCCGGGATTGGCGAAGCAGTATTCGATACCACTCGCCACCGCCGCTTTCACTATCAGTTGCGCACCATTCATTTCCAGCCCTCTTGATCGAGCGTTTGCAGTGGCTGAGATTTATCACACAGAAAAACCCTGCACTCAAGCATTTTTATACACAAAAACTCTTATTTTGAGATTTATGCAAAAATATTACGTAAATACTACCTTCAATATGTATGTTTTTCTCAAGCACTGACGTATCGTGGCAACGCCCTGTTCGCCGAGCGAGCGGGCTTTTCATCATCGGCGCACCTACCTATAGTGCTCACCCAACGACCACCTACGCGCCATCCCCCCTTTAGGAGCGAAATGAGCAGTCTGAGCAAAATGCTGAGTGTGCTGGACCTGTTCGACCCGGCAACGCTGAAGATCGACCCCGACACCATCGCCGAGCGCATGGGCCTGTCACGGGCGACCGTGTACCGCTACGTCAAGGATTTGTGTGATGCGGGCCTGCTGGTCAGGGTGGATGCCGGTAGCTACGGCCTGGGGCCACGGATCATCGAGCTCGACTGGATGATGCGCCAGTACGACCCGATCCTCGTGGCGGGCCGCGAGTTGATGCACCAGCTGTCCGAAGCCACGGGCCTGGCGGTGTTCGCCAGCGTTTTCTATGACGGCCACATCATCAACACCTACATCGCCGAACCCAACGACACCTACCAGTTCGCATTCGGTCGCGGCCAGCCGCTGCCGTTTTTTCGCGGTGCGCAATCCAAGGTGCTGATCGCCTTCCAAAAGGGACGGCGCCTGCAACGCCTGTTCGAAGAACACATGGCCAACGACCCCGACAACGGCTATGACTGGGCAAGCTTCTCCAAAGTGGCGAAAAAGATCCGCAAGGACGGCTATTGCATGACCCACGACGAACTCAACCTGGGACTCACCGGTATCGCGGCACCGATCATCAACCCTGGGCTCGACGAGGTGGTGGGCAGCCTTTCAGCCGTCGGCAGCACCGACAGCTTCAAACTGCTGCGCCAGGAAACCGTGATTGAAATGGTGATGGACACCACCCGGCGGATTGCCGAGAGAATGCAGAATCCGCCTGCCATCGGCTAGAAACCGGAGGTGCGGCCATACCGCTGCCCTGTAGGAGCTGTCGAGCGAAGCGAGGCTGCGATCTTTTCGCTCCCCCATTGAGTCCCAAGCGAAAGATCAAGATCAAAAGATCGCAGCCTTCGGCAGCTCCTACATGTCCCGGCGGGAGCAAGCTCCCTCGCCACAGGTTTTATCGAACACCCCCTACTTCAGAACGGAACGGCCACCGTCACCTGGCTGTACACGTTGGTGCCATTGCCCGCCACTTGATTGCCCCCGGTCGTTGCATCCCGATCCGGCTTGTAGAGCCCTATCAGCGGAGTGATGATCACATGCTCGTTGACCGCCCACTCGGCATACAGATCCAGCTCACGGGCATCCAGGTTCAGGGCGTTATTTTTGCGTACCGTGTTGAAATCGAAATACAACACGCCGAGGGTCAGGTTTTCCAGTGGCGTGGCCTTCAGGCCGACATGGTGGATAGCCGTATTGCTGTTGAAGGGCCCTGCGTAGTTACCCGCGACTTCGCCCTGGAACCAGGTGCCATAGCCGGTGCTCTGCCCGGTGAACAGCGAGTCCCACTTCTGGGAATAACGACTGTAGCGGTACGTCAGCTTCGGGGCCCAGGCCAGATCGGCAAAGGTGTAGCCGGCCTCGGCGTACCAGGCGTTCTGCGGGCCGGCGTCCTTGTCCTGCCAGGCGTATTCGAATGCCAGGCTGGCGTTCTCGATGCCCGCGTCACCTTCACCACGAATGCTGTAGACGTCCATGCCCTTGCGTTGCTTCTGGAAATCGCTGGCCCACTGCTCGTTCACGTCGAGGCCATGTATCCAGGTCAGCCCCAACGTGCCCGCCTTGGCGGTGTAATCGAGCGTACCGGCGGCCAGTTCGGTTTCGGCCTGGGCGCGGTTATCGGACTTGAGCCACACCACACTGCCATGCAGCCCATCCTGCCCGCCCAGACGTAATACGGCGGTTTGATCGAACGCGTGCCGGGCAGCCAGGTAATAGGCTCCACCGCGATTCAAGCGACCATCGGCAGGCCCCTTGCCCAGGTTCGGCCCGTCATCGTTGATCAGGAACCCCCTGCCCAGCTTGACCACCTGGCGGCCGCCGGAGATATCGACACCGTCCTGTCCCAATACGGGGAACAGATCGGCGGAACGCCAACCCAGGTAAGCGTCTTCAATCTTCGTCGTGCGCTCGCTGCCCAGTGTATTGCCGGCCGCGTCGCCATCGCCCCAGGTGGCGGAACTGACCAGGCTGAACGCCCCGTAGGCGGTGCCATGGCCGGCCAGGCCCTGGTCGCCGCTGACGCCATACTTGATGAAGCCTTCGCGCCAGGTTGAACCACCTGGCCTGCCGTCGTAATTCTTGCGACTGTTGAAAAGACCGAACACGGCCAGCATGTCGGCGTTGAGGTGAGTGTCGTCATCGGCATACAACTCATAGGCCTGGACCTGACTCGCAGCGCAGAGCGCCAGCGTACAGGCAAGGCCACTGCCGAAAAATCCCATACGCAATAGATTTCGCATGGCTGGAGCTCCTTGTGGTGCGCCCTTGTAGGCTGTTTTTATATGCAGGAGCCGGCACCGCAAGCGGCACCGGCTGGCCGGGCTAACGGCAGTCAGCGAGTGCGCTGTCCAACGCGCCGACCATCATGGCGGCCTCGTCGGACGTGAGAGTCAGCGGCGGCGACATCACGATTTTGTTGCCTATCGGGCGCATCAATACGCCGGCCAGGCGCGCCTGCTCGGCGATGCGCGAGGCCAGGCCCGTTGCAGGGTCAAGCGGCTCGCGCGTGGCCTTGTCCGCCACCAGGTCCACGGCGATCATCAAGCCTTTGCCACGCACTTCGCCCACCACTGCATAACGTTCGGTCAGCGGTTGCAGTTGCTCCAGCAACTGGGCACCGACTTTCCCGGCGTTGCCCGGCAAATCCTCGGCCTCGACGATGTCCAGCACTGCCAGGGCCGCCGCACAGGCAGTCGGGTGCCCGCTGTAGGTGTAGCCGTGCATGATTACGTTGCTGAAACCCGGGCCGTTCTCGATGGCATCGACCATGCGCTGGTTGAAGACCGTGGCGCCCATGGGGATGTAACCGGCGGTGATGCCCTTGGCCAGGCACAGTACGTCGGGAGCGACGCCCCAGCCACGACTGCCGAGCATGCAGCCGGTGCGGCCGAAACCCGTCACCACTTCATCGGCGATCAACAGGATGCCGTGGCGGTCGCAGACTTCGCGCAGCCTCTTCCAGTAGTACGCCGGCGGCACGATCACACCGCCGGCACCTTGCACCGGTTCGGCGATCAGCGCGGCAATGGTCTGCGGGCCGAGCAGTGCGATCTGGTCTTCCAACTGACGAATGCAGTGAGCGGTCAGTTCTTCCGGATCGCGGCAGTCCCAGGGGTTGCGGTACAGCCACGGCGTGTCGAGCAGATGACAGCCAGCCAGCAGCGGCCCGTGGTTGTAGTGATACACGCCGTTGCCGCCCACCGAGGTGCCGCCCACGTGCACGCCATGGTAACCATTGCGCAATGACAGAAAGCGCGTGCGCCCTGGCTCGCCGCTGGCGATCCAGTATTGGCGGGCCATTTTCAGGGCCGTCTCGACCGCATCGGAACCGCCGGAGCTGAACAACACCCGGGTCATGTTTTCCTGGGCGAACATCGACGTCAGCCGCTCGGCCAAGTCGAACACCCGCGGATGGGCGATGCCGTCGAAGGTCTGGTAATAAGCCAGTTCGTCCAGCTGCGCGGCAATGGCCGCCTTCACTGAAGCCCGGTTATGGCCCACGTTCACGTTCCACAAACCGCCGACCCCATCGAGCATGCGATGGCCTTCGATATCGGTGATGTAGTTACCGTCGCCACGGGCGATGATCAACGTCTTGGACCGGTTCGCCGGCGCCGAAGAACTCATCGGGTGCCAGAATTTTTTTGGTGCTGTCTTGTATTGCTCGTACATGGTTGCATTCCTCACTCTGTTTCACGCTTGCGTACGTACAGCAGTTGCTGGCCGGTGAACTCCAACAACCCTTCAAGGCCGAACTCGACGCCGAACCCGGACATCTTGCTGCCGCCAAACGGCGTATTCGGCTGGATCTGCGCATGGCAGTTGACCCAGGCCATGCCACATTCCAGGCGACTGGCCAGGGCCTGTGCCTGCTCGCTGTCGCGTCCCCAGACCGATCCACCCAGGCCCATGTCGCCAGCATTGGCGCGACGCAGGACATCCTCGACATCCTGGTAGGCAATCAGCGGCAACACCGGCCCGAACTGCTCCTCATTCACCAGGCGCTGCCCATCGGTCACATCGGCGACCAGCGTCGGCGGATAGAAGAAGCCGGGGCGGTCCAGACGAGCACCGCCACACAACACACGCGCGCCCTGGGCACGGGCATCCGCCACCAGTTCCTCCACCAGCGCCAGCTGTTCGAGGTTCTGCACCGGGCCAAACGTGACCCCGGGCGCCAGGCCGTCACCCACTACCTGACGCTTGGCGATCAGGGTCAGGGCCTCGGCAAAGGCCTCGTACTGGGATTGGTGGATGTATAACCGCTTGAGAGCGGCGCAGGTCTGCCCCATGTTCAGGAATGCGGCCTGGAAAATATCTTCGGCGACCGCCGCGACCGAGGTGCCTGGCAGCACGATGGCGGCATCGTTGCCGCCCAGCTCCAGGGTCAGACGCTTGAGGTTGCCGGCGGCGCCGCGCATCACGCTCTGGCCGGTGGCGGTGGAGCCGGTGAAGACAATCTTCTGGATACCGGCGTGGGAGGTGATCGCACTGCCGAACCCTTGTTCACCGGTCACGCTATTGATCACGCCCCGAGGCACGTGGCGAGCGATGACTTCCACCAGGCGCAGGGTGCTCAAGGGGGTCAGGCTCGATGGTTTGCTGATCACGCAGTTACCGGCCCGCAATGCCGGCATGATGTGCCAGACAGCGATCATGAACGGCCAATTCCAAGGCGTGATCGACGCGACCACGCCCAACGGCTTGCGGTGCAGTTCAATACGCTGGGTCGGGGTTTCTTCCACCAACTCCACGGGAATCTGCTGCTCGGCGGCATAGCGCGTCCAGGCCACCGCACCCATCACTTCGGAGAACGCCAATTCCAGTGGCTTGCCCTGTTCCAGGACAATGAGCCGGGCCAACGCCTCGGCTTCCTGTTCGAGATCGGTAGCGATGCTCAGCAGGCGCTGGCGGCGATCTTCATGGGTGCTGTGTCGCCACTCGACAAAGGCCGACTGCGCCGCTTCGACGGCAAGGTCCAGCTGGGCCAGGGAACCGGCTGGGCATCGAGCGAACACCGTACCGGTCGCCGGATTGAGCACATCAAAGTGCCCGTTTTCACCGTCGACCCGAGCCCCATTGATGAGCATTTGATAATCGTGCATAGAACCTTCCTTTCACGCGCTGACGAACCGTCCCGAACGACAGCGGACTTGTTTTCTGGGTGGATTGACGTTGTGCCTGACGCCTTAGAGCTTGTGGCTTCCCAGCGCCATGAACCGCTCGGGCGATACCTTGCGCAATCGAGCGGCGAGGAACACGCCGACGATCAGCGCGGCGGGAATCACAGCGCATAGGCCATAGGACAGAAGCTGGCTGGCGCCGGTCAGCACGTCGAAATGAATCACCGCAAGGGCCAGGACCGCCAGCAATGCCAGGCACGAAAAGACCGGAAGAATCCGACCGCGCCAGAGCCCCAGCTTCAGCTCCGGGTGAGCGCGAAAATAGACAAACACCGCCGCTGAGGTCAGCGCCATGAGCAGGATCACGCACAGCGTGGCCAGGTTGGAAAACCAGGCGAACAGCTGAAGGATCGGATCGGCGTCCAGCGCGGCGAAGATCAGCACCACCACCGCCGCGATCAGGCTTTGCAGGACCGAGCCCATGTGCGGACTCTGGTGCACGCGATGGGTGGTGCCCAACCGGCTGTGCAGCAAACCGTCACGACCGATGGCATAGAAATAACGCGCCGCGGCATTGTGGAACGCCAGCAGCCCGGCGTAGATGCTGACCATGAACAGCACGCGGATGATCTGGGTCAGGTGCGGGCCGACAAAGTGATCGGACATGCCGTAGATGAACGTGGTGGGATCCTGGAGCGCTTGCAGGGTCGGCACGATCTTGTCGGCCCCGACGCCAATCACCATCGCCCAGACCGACAAGGCATAGAAACCACCGATCAACAGCACCGAGCTGTAGGTGGCAATGGGAATCGTGCGGTGCGGATTTCTCGCCTCCTCGCCGTAGATGGTGGTGGCCTCGAAGCCGATGAACGCCGCGAAGCAGAACAGCAAGCCGATGGACGGCGTGCCGCTGAACACATGACTGCGATCGAACGAATCGAGATTGATGCCACTGTCGCCACCGGTTTTGAGAATGGCGAAATCCAGCGTCAGGATCGCCAGGTACTCGGCAATGACCACCACCGACAGCACCCGGGCCGACAGGTCAATCTTGCGATAGCCAAGAATCGCGATGCTCGCCATCGCCAGCAACGAATAGGTCCACCAAGGCAAGTCCAGGCCAAAGACGCTGGCCATCGTGCCACTGACCACGCCGCCGAACATGCCGTAGAGGCCAACCTGCAGAATGTTGTAGGCAAACATCGCCAGCACGCCCGCCGCGCCGCCGGCCAGGCCACCCAAGCCGCGGGAGGTGAAGGCATAGAACCCACCGGCGTTGGTCATGTGGCGGGACATGGCGGTGTAGCCCGCCGAGAACGCCAGTAACACCAGCAAGGCCAGGAGCAGCAATGCCGGCGTGCCAGCGCCGTTGCCCAGCATGATGCCAATGGGGAAACCGCCGGCGATGACGCTCAAGGGACTCGCCGCCGAAATCACAAAGAAGATGATGAAACCGACACCCAAGGCGCCGCGCTTCAACTCCGTCGAGCTGCTGATCGGGAAAGATACACTCATTGTTCTTGACCTTATTGTATGAGGCAGTGTTGCTGGATCGGAGGCGGCCAGCTTCGCCGGCTTCCAAAAGCTTATTGTTTTGCTTGCACGCTGGATTCGATCCTAGGCCCTTGCCAAAACCCTTCGCTATCCCAAAACGGCAGCATCCAAAGCCGCGCCCCAAAACAGGTCAACACTCCTGCATGCAGCGTGCAGCGGCTGCCGATTCGGGATAACCGGCAGGCGTTTCCTCCCGCAAGATAGCCTTGCCCGTCCTTCAAACAGTGCTGGGCACAGAACAATAAAAATCCCTAAGCGCAGGAAACCTCAGCATGTTCTTCGCTCGTCTCTCTATCCAATGGCGGATCACGCTCTTGAGTGGCCTGTGCTTGCTCGCCGTCGTCGGGGCATTGACCGGCGCTTCCTTGTATCAGAACCAGCAAGGCGCAACGCTGCTCAAGCAGCAAAGCAGTCAACTGCTGGGGCGCTCGGCCCTGGAAGGCCTGCAGGCACAGGCCATGGCCCATGGTCAGCGGGTGGAACGCTTTTTCAGCGAAACGGCGATCTATGGGGAAGGTTTTGCCCAGCAGGTCCTGCAACTGCGCACCCAAGCGTGGAACGGGCGACTGACGCCAGGGCAACTGCGCCGGGACCTGATCGCCGCGACCCGCCAAGCCCTTCAAAACCGCGAAAAAGTCCTCGGTTTCTACGTGGTACTGCTTCCCGACGCGCTGGTCGGTGAAGATGTCGGTTTCACTGGCCAACGCGATCTGGCCGGCAATGAAAAAGGTCGCTTTGCCCTGTACTGGTCGCAAAGCCAACCCGGCAATTTGGTGCAAGAGGTGCTCAGCGAAGCCCAGATCAGCGCCAACACCGCACCACCGGGCAGCGAGCCGGCCAACGCCTGGTACGTCTGCCCGCAGACCCAGGGGCGCACCTGCGTGACAGAGCCCTACGCGATCGAGGTCGAAGGCCAGAAGACGTTGATGAGCAGCATCTCCATACCGTTGCTGGACCAGGGCAAAGTCATCGGCGTGGTGGGCATGGACATCAGCCTCGATACCCTTCAGCAACTCGCCGCCAGCCTTGCCAACGACCTGTACCCCGGCCACAGCGAGATCAACATTCTTTCCCCGTCAGGGCAAGTTGCCGGCCATAGCGGCACGGTTGATGGCATCTCCATCGACGTTCAGCAAGCCGTGCAAACCGCTCCCGCCAATACGCCCTGGCAATTGCAGATACGCGTGCCTGAGTCGCTTGTGCAAGCGCCAGCCCTGCAAATGCAGACCCAGTTGGACGACAAGCGTCGCCAGTCCAACTGGTTCAACCTCAGCCTGGGCTTGCTCGCCAGTTGTCTGGGATTATTGCTTATCTGGCTGACGGCCTACGGCGTCACACGGCCCTTGCTCAGGGTGGCGCACATGCTCGACGCCATTGTCGAGGGCGACGGCGATCTCACCCAGCGCCTGCCCAACGACCGCCACGATGAATTGGGCCAACTGGCGAAGGGCTTCAACCGCTTTCTCGACAAATTGCAGCCCATCATCCGCGATATCCAGCAAGCGTCCCTGGACACCCGCGACACCGCCGATACCTCGGCGCAGGTGGCCCGGGAAGTCAGCGCAGGCATGCACACGCAGTACCGGGAGGTCGAGCTGGCCGCGACCGCCCTGCATGAAATGAGCACCAATGCCCAGGAAGTGGCCCGCCACTCCCACCAGGCGGCCGATGCCGCCACCGTTGCCGAAAACGCCAGCCGATCGGGGCGTGAATTGTTCGCCAACGCGGTCACCAGCATCGACAGCCTGGACCGGCGCCTGGAGACCACGCTTGAGCAAGTGCAGGCGCTGGCCGGCAACAGTCAACACATCGGCCAGGTGCTGGACGTGATCTGCGCCATTGCCCAGCAAACCAACCTGCTGGCCTTGAATGCCGCCATCGAAGCCGCCAGGGCGGGTGAACAGGGGCGCGGCTTCGCGGTGGTGGCTGACGAAGTCCGCCATTTGGCCAGCAACACCCAGAACTCGGTCGAGCAGATACGCACGGTGATCGAAGCGTTACAACAGTTGAGCCAGGAGGTCGTGCACAGCACCCAATTGAGCCGCGAGCAGGCCAGGGACAGCGTCGTTCAAGTCGAAAAGACCCAGGCGGCACTGCAACACATCAGCGACGCCGTGGAAGTGATCGAGCACATGAACCAGCAGATCGCCAGCGCTGCCCTGGAGCAAAGCGCTGTGGTCGAGGACATCAGCCATCGCGTCAGTGACATTCGAGGGATCAGCGAGACCTTGACCGGCCAGATGGAACAAGCATCGCAGGCCAGCCACTCGCTGCATGCCATGGCCAACCGTCAACAGCAGTTGGTGGGACATTTTCGGATCTAGTGGCCCCTGAAACAGACCACTAGGGTGCTTACACAATTTCACAGAGCGCCTACAAAGCTTCACCCCTGCCATTGACCTCGCCCCCTACCATGGGCGGCTCAATATTGGGGAAGCACCATGTCCAAGATTCCTTTCGTCACACTGGGCCTGTTGGTCGGGGCACTGCTGCTCAGTGGCTGTGATAGCGCCTCGACCCCGGAGGCATCCGCTCCGCTGCCAAGCGTGCGCGTTGAAACCGTCCAGGCCCGGCCACTGTCGATCAGCAACGAGCTGAGTGGCCGGATCGCCGCGCCGCGGGTCGCCGAAGTCCGGGCGCGGGTGGCCGGCGTGGTCTTGCAGCAGGTGTTTCGTGAAGGCCGCGACGTCAAACAGGGCGAGGTGCTGTTTCGCATCGATCCGGCACCATTCAAGGCCGACCTGGACAGTGCCGAGGCGGCGTTGCGCAAGGCCGAGGCGAATGCGTTCCAGGCCCGCTTGCAGGCACAACGTTACGCCCAGTTGATCGATGACAAGGCGATCAGTGGCCAGGATTACGACAACGCCCGGGCCAGCGTGCGCCAGACCGCCGCTGACGTCGCTGCCAGCAAGGCCGCGGTGGAACGGGCAAAACTGAACCTGGGGTACGCCACGGTGACCGCGCCGATTTCCGGACGGATCGGTCGCGCCCTGGTGACGGAAGGCGCCCTGGTCGGGCAGAACGAAAGCACGCCGTTGGCGTTGATCCAGCAACTGGACCCGATCCACGCCGACCTCACGCAGTCGACCCGCGAACTCAACGACCTGCGCCGCGCCTTTCGTTCAGGGCTTTTGCAAGCGGTCGGCCAGGGCCAGGCCAAGGCCACGTTGATTCAGGACGATGGCAGCCCCTATCCGCTGCCCGGCAAATTGCTGTTCACCGACCTCAGCGTCGACCCGAGCACCGGCCAGATCACCCTGCGCAGCGAATTTCCCAACCCCGACCTGGACTTGCTGCCTGGCAGTTTCATTCGCGTGCGCCTGGAACAGGCGGTCAATAGCCAGGGCATCACCGTGCCTCAACGGGCGATCCTGCGAGACAGCGCCGGAGTCGCCCAGGTGTTGCTGCTGGACGCCGAGCAGAAGGTCAGCCAGCAACCGGTGCAACTGGGCGTCGCGCAAAACGATCGCTGGGTCGTCACGCAAGGTTTGAAGCCCGGCGACCGCATCGTCATCGAAGGCCTGCAACACGCCCGTCCCGGCGAGCACGTCCAGGTCGATGACACCCCACTTCCCCTCGCCCAGGTTCCCGGGCCACAGGCAGGACACTAAGCCATGCCGCAATTCTTCATCGACCGCCCGGTGTTCGCCTGGGTCGTCGCGTTGTTCATCCTGTTGGCCGGTATCCTGGCCATTCCACAACTGCCGGTGGCGCAATACCCGGTCGTGGCCCCGCCACAAATCGAGATCTACACCGTCTACCCGGGTGCTTCGGCGCAAACCGTGGATGAAAGCGTGGTCAGCCTGATCGAGGAAGAGCTGAACGGCACCGACAACCTGCTGTATTTCGAGTCCCAGAGCAGCCTGGGCAGCGCCACCATCACTGCGACCTTCCAACCCGGCACCAACCCGGAACTGGCCCAGGTCGACGTGCAGAATCGCCTCAAGGCCGTGGAGTCGCGCCTGCCGCAAGCGGTGACCCAGCAAGGCCTGCAAGTGGACAAAGTCTCCGCCGGCTTCCTGCTGCTGATCACCCTCACCTCCAGCGACGGCAAGCTCGACGACGTGGCCCTCAGCGACTACCTGGCGCGCAACGTGATGAACGAGATCAAGCGCCTGGACGGTGTCGGCAAGGCCCAGTTGTACGGGGCCGAACGGGCCATGCGGATCTGGATCGACCCGCAGAAACTCGTCGGTTTCAACCTGACCCCGGCCGACGTCAATGCCGCCATCGTGGCGCAGAACGCCCAGGTGTCGGCCGGTAGCCTGGGCGATTTGCCGAGCCGCAGCACCCAGGAAATCACCGCGACCATCGTCGTCAAAGGCCAGCTCAACACGCCGCAGGAGTTCGCCGACATTGTGCTCAAGGCCAACCCCGACGGCTCGACGGTGCGCATCGCCGACGTGGCACGGGTGGAAATCGGCAGCCAGGAATACCAGTTTTCCACGCGTCTGAACGGCAAGCCGTCCACTGCCGTGGCGGTGCAACTGTCGCCGGGCGCCAATGCCTTGAACACCGCGACCCTGGTGCGCAACAAGATGGACGAGCTGTCGCGCTACTTCCCGGCCGGCGTGGAATACAAGATTCCCTACGACACCTCACCGTTCGTCAAGGTCTCGATCACCAAGGTGATCTACACCCTCGGCGAGGCGATGTTGCTGGTGTTCGCGGTGATGTTCCTGTTCCTGCAGAACATCCGCTACACCCTGATCCCGACACTGGTAGTGCCGGTGGCGCTGATGGGCACCTTCGCGACGATGCTCGCGCTGGGGTTCTCGATCAACGTGCTGACGATGTTCGGCATGGTGCTGGCCATCGGCATCCTGGTGGACGATGCCATCGTGGTGGTGGAGAACGTCGAGCGTATCATGGCCCAGGAAGGCTTGTCGCCCAAAGAGGCCACGCGCAAGGCCATGGGGCAGATCACCGGGGCGATCATCGGCATCACGCTGGTGCTGGTGGCGGTGTTCATTCCGATGGCGTTCATGCAGGGCTCGGTGGGGGTGATCTACCAGCAGTTCTCGCTGTCGATGGCGACCTCGATCCTGTTCTCGGCGTTTCTCGCACTGACCTTGACCCCGGCGCTTTGCGCGACCTTGCTCAAACCGGTCGCCAAGGGTGATCACCACGCCAAGAGCGGTTTCTTCGGCATGTTCAACCGTGGTTTCGACCGATTCGGCGAGCGCTATCAAGGTTGGGTGGCCCATGCGGTAAAACGCAGCGGCCGTTATCTGCTGATCTACGGCGTGTTGCTGGTGGGCATGGGCCTGCTGTTCAGTCGCCTGCCCTCCTCGTTCCTGCCGGTGGAAGACCAGGGCTACACCATCACCGACATCCAGTTGCCACCGGGTGCCAGCAAGAGTCGTACGGTGCAGGTGGTGGAACAAATCGAAGCCCACAACGCCGGTGAACCGGGAGTCGGTGACAGCACGATCATTCTCGGTTTCAGCTTTTCCGGCAGTGGGCAGAACGCGGCCCTGGCCTTCACCACCCTCAAGGACTGGTCGCAACGCGGCGCCGATGATTCGGCGGCGTCCATCGCCGACCGCGCCAACCTGGCGCTGAGCCAGATCAAGGACGCCATGGCGTTCTCGGTGCTACCGCCGCCGGTGGACGGCCTGGGCACGTCCAGCGGTTTCGAGTTCCGTTTGCAGGACCGTGGTGGCCTCGGCCATGCCACCTTGATGCAGGCCCGCAGCGAATTGCTCGCCGCCGCCGACAAAAGCCCGATGCTGATGAATGTGCGTGAAAGCGCCCTGGCGGAGGCGCCGCAGGTGCAATTGGAGGTCGACCGCAAGCAGGCCAATGCCCTGGGCATTTCCTTTGCCGACGTCGGCAGTGTGTTGTCCACGGCAGTGGGTTCGACCTACATCAACGACTTCCCCAACCAGGGGCGCATGCAACGGGTGGTGGTCCAGGCCGAGGGCGACCAGCGCAGCCAGGTCGAAGACTTGCTGAAGATTCATGTGCGCAACAACAGCGGAAAAATGGTCCCGTTGTCAGCCTTCGTCCAGGCCCGCTGGACCCAGGGGCCGGCGCAATTGACCCGCTATAACGGTTATCCGGCGGTGAGCATTTCCGGTGAACCGGCACCGGGCTACAGCACCGGGCAAGCCATGGCTGAAATCGAACGGCTGGTGGCCCTGGGGCCGACGGGACTGGGCCAGGAATGGACGGGGTTGTCCTTGCAGGAACGCTTGTCCGGCAGCCAGGCGCCCATCCTGTTGGGCCTGTCGCTGCTGGTGGTGTTCCTGTGCCTGGCGGCGCTGTACGAGAGTTGGTCGATCCCGACCTCGGTGTTGCTGGTGGTGCCGTTGGGTGTGCTCGGCGCGGTATTGGCCGTGTCGTTGCGCGGCATGCCTAACGATGTGTTCTTCAAGATCGGGCTGATCACCATCATCGGCCTGTCGGCGAAAAACGCGATCCTGATCATCGAGTTCGCCAAGAGCCTGTACGACGAAGGCCACGACCTGATCGACGCCACGCTCCAGGCAGCACGCCTGCGCCTGCGGCCGATCATCATGACCTCGCTGGCCTTCATCCTTGGGGTGGTACCGCTGGCGATTGCCACGGGCGCCAGTTCGGCAAGCCAGCAGGCCATCGGTACCGGAGTGATCGGCGGGATGATCACCGCGACACTGGCGGTGGTGTTTGTGCCGGTGTTTTTTGTGGTGGTGATGAAGCGCGTGAGGCGTGTTGATCCCAAGTGAGGTTAAGCCAGACCATCGCTATCGCGAGCAAGCTCGCTCCCACAGGGGCCTGCGGGGCACATGAATTGTGTGCCTGCCGAAGATCCAATGTGGGAGCGAGCTTGCTCGCGATAGCAGTGGTCCGGTCTAGCCCTCAGTCCGCCTGCACCGTGACCTGGCGCTGCTCGCCCAAGCCCTGGATTCCCAAGCGCATGGTCTGGCCCGGACGCAGGAACACCGGGTTGGGCTTGATGCCCAAACCGACGCCGGGCGGCGTGCCGGTGGAGATCACATCCCCAGGTTGCAGGCTCATGCAGCGGCTCAGGTAGGCAATCAGTTGCGGCACGCTGAAGATCAGCGTTCGGGTATTGCCGTTCTGATAGCGGTGTCCGTCGACCTCCAGCCACAGGTCCAGCGTATGCGGGTCGGCGATTTCGTCCCGGGTCACCAACCACGGCCCAAGGGGACCGAAGGTGTCAAAGCCTTTGCCCTTGTCCCAAGTACCGCCGCGCTCCAGTTGCCACTCGCGCTCGGACACATCGTTGATGACGCAGTAGCCGGCGACATGCTCCAGGGCGTTCGCTTCGTCGATGTAGCGCCCGCCTTTCCCGATGACCACGCCCAGCTCGACTTCCCAGTCGGTCTTGAGCGAGCCGCGCGGGATCTGGATGTCGTCGTTCGGCCCGCAGATGGCACTGGTCCACTTGTTGAAGATGATCGGCTCTTTTGGCACCTCCATGTTCGACTCGGCCGCATGGTCGGCGTAGTTCAGGCCGATGCAGATGAATTTGCCGACCTGGCCGACACAGGCTCCGATCCGTGGCTGGCCGGCCACGATCGGCAAGCTGCGCGGGTCGAGGGCGGCGAGCGTTGCCAGGCTATCCGGGCCGAGAACCAGCCCGGCGATGTCCGGCACATGGGCCGAGAGGTCGCGGATCTGATTGTCGGCATCCAACAGCCCGGGTTTTTCCGAACCTTTTTCGCCGTAGCGCAATAGTTTCATGTCGTGCTCCTGCTCAAGTGAAGACCGGGGTTCAGATGCTCATGCCACCGTCGATGATGTGGATGGCACCCGTGGTGTAGGCGCACGCATCGCTGCCCAGGTACAACGCCAACTGCGCGATCTCTTCAGTGTGGCCGATGCGGCCCATGGGCTGGCGGTCGAGAAATTGCCGGTAGACCTGTGCCTCATCGACGCCCTGCTGCGCGGCCTGGTCAGCAATGCGCTGGCGCAACGAGGGGGAATCCACGGTGCCCGGACAGATCGCGTTGCAACGGATGCCTTGGCTGACGAAGTCGATGGCGACGGCCTTGGTCAGGCCCACTACCGCGGCCTTGCTGGTGGCATAGGCGAAGCGATTGGGCACGCCCTTGACGCTGGAGGCCACCGACGACATGTTGATGATCGAACCGCCGCCACGGGCCAGCATGCCCGGCAGGAACGCACGGATCATCCGGTACATGGCCGTGACATTGAGGTCCATCGAACGTGCCCAGGCGGCCTCGTCGCAGTCGAGGATGTTGCCGCTGTGTACGAAGCCTGCGCAGTTGAACAGCACGTCGAGCCCACCGATGCGCTCGCAGGCGGCGCTGATGGCAACGGGCGACGTGACGTCCAGGGTCATGGCGGTGATCCCTTCGATCCCCGCCAGTGCGTGGATATCGATGTCAGTGGCGAACACCTCGGCACCGGCCCGGGCGAAGGCAATGGCGCTGGCCAAGCCTATGCCCTGCCCCGCTGCCGTGACCAGTACGCGCTTGTTTTGTAGGTTCATGCGGTCTCCAGTTGGGCTGCCGTGGTGGCGTGCTTGGGTGTCCTGCCGAGCATCGAGGCGGGAATGGCCAGGATCAGTCCACCGCTGACCAAAAGACACAAGGCTAATACATAGGTGCCGTTGTTGATGTTGCCCGTGAGGGTCTCGGCCACGGCGGTGATCATCGAACCGGTGAAACCCGACAGGTTGCCGATGGCGTTGATCATGCCAATCCCGGCTGCGGCGGCGACGCCCGACAGCACGGTGCCCGGCAGGGTCCAGAAAATCGGCATCAGACTGAGGATCCCCGAAGCGGAGACGCTGAGAAAGAGCACGGACAACACCAGGTTGTCGGCGAAGAACGCGCTGAGGATCAGGCCGGCGCCGCCAATGAACGCCGGAATTGCCGCGTGCAGGCGCCGCTCACCGGTGCGGTTGGAGTGCCGGGCGTTGAGCAGCATCGCCACCACTGCCACCGAGTAAGGAATGGCGGTCAGCAAACCGATGTGCAAGCTGTTGGTGATGCCGGTGCTCTTGATGATCGACGGCATCCAGAACGCCAGGCCATAGAAGCCGGTGTTGAAGGTCAGCAGGATCAATACCAGCAACCACACCCGCGGGTTGAGGAACACTTCGCTCAAGCGCGTGGCCTTGCCCTGGTTGTCGGTTTGCAGGTTGGCCTTGAGCAGGGCTTTTTCCGCGACAGAAAGCCATTTGGCTTTGTCGATGTTGTCGGCCAGGCAGACGATCACCACGAACGCCATGATGATCGAAGGAATGCCTTCGATCAGCAACATCCATTGCCAGCCAGACAGGCCATGCACCCCTTGCATGCTGTTCATCAGCCAACCGGAGAGTATCCCGCCCAGGGTCAGGCTGACCGGCAACGCCAGCAGGAACCCGGACATCACCCGGCTCTGCCGATGGGTCGGGAACCAGTAGTTGAGGTACAGGATCACGCCAGGGAAGAAGCCCGCTTCACAGATGCCCAACAGGAAACGCAGCACATAGAACATCGTGCTCGATTCGAGGTGGAAGAAAGCCGCCAGCGGCACGGTGTAGGCCACGGCCATGGACACCACCGCCCAGGTCAGCATGATCCGGGCAATCCAGAACCGCGCGCCAAAGCGATGCAGCAACAGGTTGCTGGGGACTTCGAAGAGGAAATAGCCCCAGAAAAACATACTGGCGCCCAAGGCATATACGGTGTTGCTGAACTGCAGCTCGTTGAGCATGTCGAGCTTGGCGAACCCGATGTTCACCCGATCGAGGTACGCCGCCATGTAGCACAACAGCAGGACCGGAAGGATGCGCCAGATGACCTTGCGGTAGGTCCGGTCTTCGAAATCCAATTCGCAGGCGGGAGCCTGCGCGGGCAACTGCTCGGAGATGGTTTGCATGAGGTAACCCCTGATTGTTTTTATTGGGTCACGTCGAATGAGCGAATCATCCGGCGATTGAACGAGGACTCTACTGTCGGGAAGCGATTCTTTCCCAATGGCATTTTTGGATTAGTTGATAACGATGCGTTATCGAAATGATCTTCAGACCCATGGAACCTGTGACGAGTCATCTGTGGGAGCAAGGCTTGCCCGCGATGAAGACGACGCGGTCTGAGGGGAAACGAGGCGCCTGCATCGCGGGCAAGCCTTGCTCCCACAGATTCATACTGCCCTTAAGCAGGCTGCATGGCGGCCAGGCGCGCGTTGTCCTTGAGGATCTCGGCGAACTCCAGCGCCGCGCCCACCAACGGCTCATCCTTGCGCGTGAGGATGCCGTAATCCTGCGGCGCCAGGTGCAGTGGGGTATCGAGGGTCTTGAGCTGACCGCTTTCGAGCAGCGGGTCGACCATTGCATTGGGCAGCATGCCGATCATGGGCCCGCGCTGCAGCACTTGGAGGAAGGTCTGCATGGAAATGGTGTCGATGGTGTTGCGCGGCATTCCTACGCCAGCCTCGGCAAAGGCCAACTCCATGCGTGCGCGAATCGGTGTGCCGACCGGATAGAGAATCCACGGCAAGTCCACCAACTGCTGCAAGGAGACCGGACCCGCGCCAGCCAACGGATGGCGATAGTTGACCACGATGCAGAACGGTTCCGGGGCCAACGGCTGGAAGTCATAGCGCTGCTGCTGGCTTTGATCGGTAAAACGGGCCACCGCCAGGTCGAGCGTCTTCTCTTCAAGCATCTCCATCAGGTGGTTACTGGTCTGCTCCACCACTTCAATCGACAGCAACGGCCAGCGCTGCTTGATCTGCAGGATCGCCTCGGGCAAAGCCACCGCAGTGGCGGCAAAGATCCCGCCGACCTTGAGAAAGCCGTGGCCGCCCTCGCGCAAGCTGCTGATCTGTTCGACGAACGAGCGCGCATCATTCAAGGCAATCTGCGCATACCGCAGTACGTGTTCGCCCAAGGCCGTGGGCGGCATGCTCCGTGGCAGCCGTTCGAACAAGGCAAAGCCGAGCAGGCTTTCGATTTCCTTGAGCATCTTGCTGATGGCCGGCTGGCTGAGGTTCATCTGCTGCGCCGCCAGGTGCATGTTGCGGGTGCGCCCCAACGTGTCGATCAGCAGCAAGTGGCGGAACTTGAGCCAGCCGCAGAAGCTGGAGAAGGACAGATCTGACATGGCTATTCCTCAGGCCGGCGATAACCCGACGTTATCAAATACTGAATATATCTCATTGGAGTTTATCGAGCGGCCACCCTAGCGTGAAGGCTTTACGAACAGGAAGACTCGCCATGTCGCTACTGCTTACTCCCGAGAACACCCTGCCCGTCGATGGCGTGGCCGGAACCCTGATTGGACGTGCCTGGGTGCCAGGCCGGATCGCCGGGCCTTCGCCCATTGCGTTGCGCAGCGATGGCGTGTTCGATCTCTCGGATCGTTTTGCGACATTGAGTGATCTGCTGGAAACCGAATCGCCGCTGGCCGCCGTGCGACAGACGCCCGGCACCTTCATCGCCAGTGTCGAAGCCCTGCTGGCCAACACCGGCCCTGATGCCGACCCGAGCAAGCCGTCGCTGTTGCCGCCACTGGACTTGCAAGTGATCAAGGCCGCCGGCGTGACCTTCGCCGCCAGCATGATCGAGCGTGTGATCGAGGAACAGGCCGGCGGCGACGCCGCGAAGGCCGAAGCCGTACGCGCCACGGTGCACAGCGTGATCGGCGACAACCTGCGCACGATCGTGCCGGGCTCCGAGCAAGCCATGCGCCTGAAGGCCCTGCTCATCGAACAGGGCATGTGGTCGCAGTACCTGGAGGTCGGCATCGGCCCGGATGCGGAGATCTTCACCAAGGCACCGGTCCTGGCCGCCGTGGGCAGCGGCAGCCGCATCGGCATTCATCCGATATCGCAATGGAACAACCCGGAACCGGAAGTGGTGCTGGCGGTGAACAGCCGTGGCCAGATCCACGGCGCCAGCCTGGGCAACGACGTCAACCTGCGGGACATCGAAGGCCGCAGTGCGCTGTTGCTGAGCAAGGCCAAGGACAACAACGCCTCCTGCGCCATCGGGCCGTTCATTCGCCTGTTTGACGAACACTTCAGCCTGGATGATGTAAGGGATTGCGTGGTCGATCTTCAGGTACAAGGCGAGGATGGCTATCGCCTGCACGGCTCCAGCTCCATGAGCCAGATCAGCCGCGACCCGCAGGACCTGGCAGGCCAGACGCTCAACGCCAATCACCAATACCCGGATGGTTTTGTGCTGTTTCTCGGTACCCTGTTCGCCCCCACCGAAGACCGTGATCATGCCGGCAGCGGTTTCACCCACAAACGCGGGGACGTGGTCAGCATCAGCAGCCCGTTGCTCGGAAGCCTGCATAACCAGGTGACCCACAGCTGCGATGCCGCCCCCTGGACCTTTGGTGTCAGCGCCTTGCTGCGTAACCTCGCCGCCCGAGGACTGCTGGACCGCTAAAACGCCACGACCGTGACCGATTCATCCAATTACAAGAGAGAAATGAATCATGAGTGACACGTCAAAACGCCGCCTGCGCAGCGAGCAATGGTTCAATGACCCTGCCCACGCGGACATGACCGCCCTGTATGTCGAACGCTACATGAACTACGGGATGACCCGCGAAGAGCTGCAGTCGGGACGCCCGATCATCGGCATCGCCCAGACCGGCAGCGACCTGACGCCCTGCAACCGTCATCACCTGGAACTGGCACAACGGGTCAAGGCCGGCATCCGTGATGCCGGCGGCATTCCCATGGAATTCCCGGTACACCCGATCGCCGAACAGTCGCGCCGCCCCACCGCCGCGCTGGACCGCAACCTGGCGTACCTGGGGCTGGTGGAGATTCTTCACGGTTACCCATTGGACGGCGTGGTGCTCACCACCGGCTGCGACAAGACCACCCCGGCCTGCCTGATGGCCGCGGCGACCACCGACCTGCCGGCCATTGTCCTGTCCGGCGGGCCGATGCTCGACGGTCACCACAAGGGCGAGCTGATCGGCTCGGGCACCGTGCTCTGGCATGCGCGCAACCTGATGGCCGCCGGCGAGATCGACTACGAAGGCTTCATGGAAATGACCACCGCGGCATCGCCGTCGGTGGGTCACTGCAACACCATGGGCACCGCCTTGTCGATGAACGCCCTGGCCGAAGCCCTGGGCATGTCCCTGCCCGGTTGCGCGAGCATCCCGGCGCCCTATCGCGAGCGCGGGCAAATGGCTTATGCCACCGGCAAGCGCATCTGCGAACTGGTGCTGCAAGACATTCGCCCGTCACAAATCATGACCCGCCAAGCCTTCGAGAACGCCATCGCCGTCGCCTCGGCCCTGGGTGCTTCGAGTAACTGCCCGCCGCACCTGATCGCCATCGCCCGGCACATGGGCGTCGAGCTGAGCCTGGAGGACTGGCAACGGATTGGCGAGGACGTGCCGCTGCTGGTCAATTGCATGCCGGCGGGCAAGTACCTGGGTGAAGGGTTCCATCGGGCTGGAGGCGTGCCAGCGGTCATGCACGAACTGCAAAAAGCCGGGCGCCTGCATGAAGACTGCGCCACGGTCAGCGGCAGGACCATCGGCGAAATCGTCGGCAGCAGCCTGACCAGCAACACCGATGTGATCCATCCCTTCGATACCCCGCTCAAGCACCGGGCCGGCTTCATCGTGCTCAGCGGCAATTTCTTCGACAGCGCGATCATGAAGATGTCGGTGGTGGGCGAAGCGTTTCGCAAGACCTACCTGTCCGAGCCCGGCGCCGAGAATAGCTTTGAAGCCCGGGCCATCGTGTTCGAAGGACCAGAGGACTACCACGCCCGCATCGACGACCCGGCGCTGGACATCGACGAGCGCTGCATCCTGGTCATTCGCGGTGTCGGCACGGTGGGCTATCCCGGCAGCGCCGAGGTGGTGAACATGGCCCCGCCGGCCGCGCTAATCAAACAAGGCATCGACTCCCTGCCCTGCCTCGGCGACGGTCGCCAGAGCGGCACTTCGGCGAGCCCATCGATCCTCAACATGTCCCCGGAAGCGGCCGTGGGCGGCGGCCTGGCGTTGCTGAAAACCAACGACCGGCTGAAAGTGGACCTCAATACCCGCACCGTGAACCTGCTGATCGACGACGCCGAGATGGCCCAGCGCCGACGCGAATGGACGCCGAATATTCCGCCTTCGCAAACGCCCTGGCAGGAGCTGTACCGGCAATTGGTGGGACAGCTTTCCACCGGGGGTTGCCTGGAGCCGGCCACGTTGCACCTGCGGGTGATTGCTCGTAGTGGTGAGCCGCGTCATTCGCACTGACAACAGCCAACTCAGTATCGCTTCCGCGCATCGGGCCGTGGAGCGATGCTCCAGGCTTGCAGGCCCGAATGCTTTCAAGCCAAGTCTGCAAGCACGACCTCCCCTTGCCTACACCCGATCTATCCGCCCCGAGTAACACCCCTGCTTAGCATTGTGAACGTGGATGTAACTGACCTCAGGATTGGCAAACATCCGGCTGATCACAGGCTCTATTGCCTGTCCGTCCACCACATCGGCATCAAGCATCATCCCCTCCTCGGAAAAAGCACGCAGGGACAGTAGTCGGATGCGCATGACCTCGGGCACTTGGTTGACGGCGTCGTAAGCCTGGGGCGCCCCCTCTCGGATGAAAATCGCATGGGAGGCGCGATACGGCGAGTTGGCCGGCTGACTGACATGGTTCAGTAAGAGCATGCGTTGCCCCAGCTCCGCATCTTTCATTTCTATGCGATCAGGAAAGCCTGGCTGGCAGTCAACGACATAACGCCTTATCCCCCGCGAGGCGAGTGCTTCATCGGACAATCCAAACAGCGCGCGGAATGGATCGGGGGCAAGGCCTGTGATGCGAAAGTTCATGATGGGCACCTCTTGATGTGAGTGCCTAGAAGAGAACACCTGGGCAGAACCCGCTATCCGGTTCTTGCGGCGAAAATCAAATGACACCGCATGCATCCGGAGGTTGGCACGTGAGAGCGTTCCACGGCGTCGATTGTTCACGGTTATTGAATTCAGATGGCAACTCGGCAGGGTTTATCTCCAGGGCCCAAACAAGAAAAATGCGCGCCATGGGCTGTTCGCCCGACCCAGTCTGTTTCACACCCACGGAGCAAACCGATGCCATTCGCCAACTATAAATTTCCCGAAGGAATCCTGGACCACGCCCGCAAAGAAGAGATCATTCATCGCACCACAGAGATGTTCGTCGAATACTTCGGCGAGGGAGTTCGTCCGTTCACCATGGTGCTGGTCGAAGAGGTTGCAGACGGCGGATGGGGGCGCGCTGATGAAACGCTGACGCTGGCGAAGATGGGGCTGCCTGCCAAAGGACAATAGCGCCTTCGGAGTATTCAAAAGGCCTATCGACGTCATGTATCAGTGCTTCAAGCAAACCAGCCAAGGATTTCCCATGACAACTCAAGACCTATCATCGCTGCGCTGCGCGGTGGCCACGGTGACTGCACGAGTCGCCCGCTTCGAACCTCACCTGTACGCCGCGCTGCGGATCGTCTTCGCCGTGGTCCTGTTTACCCACGGTTTGCCGAAGGTTCTGCGCACCGCCCATGGATCGATGGCTGATCCAATGAGCGCGTCGATCAACCTCATCCAGAACGTGATGGGGCTGCCTTTCGCTGCACAGCTTGCCTTCCTGGTCATGCTCCTGGAGACGGTCGGTGCGCTCATGCTGGCGATGGGGCTCGGCACGCGACTCGTCGCACTGCTGATCGCCATTGAGATGGTTGCAATCAGCTATGCGCTGGGACCGACATGGCCCTGGATAGATCGGGGCATCGAGTTTCCTGTACTGATGGGTTTTCTGGCCCTCTACATCGTCGCGCGCGGCGGCGGCGCCTACTCAATGGACGCGCGCCAACGGTAGCCCCCGATAACCATGGATCCCGCGTCAGCTTGCAGCGTCGTGCGCAGTCGCCGCCACTGCCTGGAGCCCACCAAGGGCATAACTCATCATGTGGTCGATCAAACCCTGCGGCTCGAGACTCAACCCTTGCAGTACATGCTGCTTTAACGGCTGATGGGCTATAAGCAAAAAAAGACAGGGGGCGAAGACGCTGATGGCGCTGCGCAGGGTTGTCGGATGATCCGCTGGCAAGTTCATGATTTGTCCAAGCAAGCCACGCAGAATGTGCGCCTTGGGAAACGATTGTTCCTTGAGCACCACCTCGAACTCGGGAGAAGGCGAAAGCACTTCGCGCGTGAGCACTTTCAGCGCCCAGCCATCCGGATGGTCGTGCAGGCGCTCGACCAACACGGTGATGAGGGCACGTAATTTGTCTTGCGGCGACCCTGGCCGCTCGTTAAGCGAAACCAGAGTTTCCATCCGCATCAACCGAGCGTGGGCTTCGAGCAATACCGCGCGGTACAGGCCCTCTTTGTTTACGAAGTGATAATTCACCGCCGCGCTGTTGGCTTGCGAACGTTCGCAAATCTGCTTGCTGGTGGTGTTGGCCAACCCTTGTTCGGCAAACAACTCACCCGCCTTTTCCAGAATCTGCAGCCGCGTTGCCTGCCCATCGAGTCGCGAAGCACGAGGCAGGGAAGGCTTGCCAATGGCATTGTCCATGAGCTCATCTCTTTATAGTTCTAATTCAAATTTGACTTTTTATTTCAGCCTACCTATTTTGGTCCCGTCATTGTCCCTTTACAACACCACGTGAGGACTTTGCAGCCGATGCTGCGGGCTTTTCACGCACTACCAAGGAAATACCGTCATGGAAGCGCGCGTAATGACACCTTTCACCTACTTCTCATTGCCAATGCAGAAGCAGTTCCTAGCCAATCAGCGGGCCATCCAAGGCAAACCCTACGCCGACTTTTTCCGCTCGAAGATCAGCGTGCCGCTCAGTGCCGTCGAAAAGATACAGCAAGGCCCCATGCCCTTGGCTGACGCCTTGACGCCCAGCGTTGAAGACCTTAACCGCATGCTCGCCGCTGATTTCATTAGCGAAGAGGCCGGATACGCGCTGCTGCCAGGGCCGATGGCCTACGTGCAAAGTCGCAAGTTTTTCCCCAACTGCACAGCTGAGATGCTCAAGTGGTGGTTCATGTGGCATCCACTGGAGGCTGAACGCTACACCCTGTGGTTTCCTTATGCCCATGTGGAAAACCCCTGTGTTCATCACGAGCGCCTCCTGGACGATACCCTGAGCTTCGAGGAGCGCTTGTATGGCAATACCTTTTGCGCCTCCGAGTACGTCGGTGACCGCCTCATGCACCTGCACATTGATTTCAGGGACCCCTGCGAGCTGGGCTTCTGTCCGGACCTGTACCGCGAATCCAAAATAGACGGCAGCGTCAGCGCCCTGATGAGCCTGGCCCATGAACCGCAAGTGCCGGTGTCGCTGATGGCGCACTTGTTCAAGGAATGTCCGGAGGGTTTGTACCTGACGAGCCGTTACTGGGTCGGCAGCCACCCCGCCATGCAGCGTTTTCCAGGCGCCGAGCGAGCCGCTCAGCTACTGGAAGAAAACGGTCTGGGAGAGGTTGAGCTGGAAACCCTGGCTTATGAATTTGCGGTGCATGACTTGTGTGAGTTCAACCATCTGGCCAGCATCCTGCCGAGCCTTCATGCACAATTCAGCGGCACGAAATAAGCGCATCCCCTCCCCGATAATCAGGCTTCGGCGGCGTCTTGAACCGCCGCCGAAGTCGGACGCAATACCCCGTTCATCAGCAGTGTCGTGAACTCATTGATATCTGCCTCCACCTCCAACTGCTCGGTCAACAGCCGGTACCAGCAAAACCCAAAGATCATATCCAAGAGCAATTCACGCGACGTATCCTTGGGCAACTCGCCCTGCTGAATAGCTTTTTCCACCAGCTTGCGAGGCAACTCCCGGCGCCGCTCCATGAATTCGTCTTTCAGCTTGGGCAACGTGCTGGGATCGAGCTGGGCCTCAGCAATGACGCATCGAAAAGCCTCCCCGCAAATCGTTTCTCGCCAGACCTTCCAGAGATTGAGCAGCAAGAAATTGAGATTCTCCTTGAAAGAGCCTTTATCAGGCTCTTTGCGAATCTGCTCGCTTTCACTCTCGTAGACCTCGGCGATCAAGGCTGCCTTGTTACCCCACCACCGGTAGATTGTCGGTTTGCTCGCGCCAGCGCGGCGGGCCACCGCCTCGATGCTCAACCCCGAGTAACCGCACTCCTTAAGGGTTTCTATGGCAGAAATGATGATCGCTTTGTGCGTGTGAGGGCTCCTCAATGAGCCAATGGAGCTCCGAGATGGTTTACGGGCCATAAATCAAAATCTCCAATATGGCGCTTGACAAAAGAGACTCAGGGTATAGGATTCTCTCGAAAAGCAATGAAACGGATCGTTTCGTTTTGTATGTTTATTTGATCTCAGCTTCTGCTTAGCAGGGGGTCTCTTGAGCGCTTATTACCTCTAAATAGGGAGATATGAGAAGGAAAGTCATAAATTTTTAACGCTACCTTAACGATACGGTACGTTTCGTATCATACATAATGATTGTACGAAAACAAACCTATTGTTCATAGGTTGACCGGTAGGTTCTGACGCTTGAACCTGCCGATTTATGGGCATGGGACCGCCATTTATCACTTTGCGAGCACCAATAGATAGTTTCTAAATATTTCATGCACCTGTCACGGCTTTCTGCCAGCAGGTGAAAGAACGGAATCTGGAGGAAGTACACATGAATAAAGTAGGAATTGTGAGCTATGGCGCGGGCATCCCGGTCTGCCGGCTCAAGGTGGACGACGTGATCCAGGTGTGGAAAAACACCGATTTGAGCTTGGTAAAGGGTCAACTGGGCGTTCTCGAAAGGGCTGTACTGCAGCCTGATGAAGACGTCATTACCTTGGGCGTCCTTGCCGCCCAACGCGCACTGGACAAAGCGCCGCCTTGTTCCCTTGAAGCGCTTTATCTTGGCACCTGCACCAATCCATATGACTCCCGGGCCTCGGCCGCGATCATCCTGGAAATGCTTGGCTGCGGCTATGACGCCTTTTGTGCTGACGTGCAGTTTGCCGGCAAATCAGGCACCAGCGCCCTTCAGATTGCATACGCCCTGGTAGCATCGGGCATGGTGGGCAACGCGTTGGCGGTGGGCGCCGATACGATCAACCGCAACACCGCCCCCGGTGATCTGACAGAGTCCTACGCCGGAGCGGGCGCCGCTGCCCTGCTGTTGGGTACAGAAAATGTGATCGCGCATTTTGACGCAAGTTTTTCTTGCGCGGCGGATGTCGCTGACAACATCAGGCCTCAAGGGGACCGCTATATCCGGTCGGGAATGGGACTGGGTTCGGACAAGAACAGCATCGGCCTTGAAGACCAGACTCGCCGTGCTGCCTCGGGATTGATGGCCAAGATCCATGCGCAGGCCGGTGATTTCGATTATGTCGTCTTCCAACAGAACCTGGTGTCGACCCCCTACTCTCTCGGCAAGCACCTGGGATTCACGACGGCGCAAATAGAACCTGGCATCTATGCCCAGAGCGTCGGCGATGCTGGGGCAGCGAGCCCTTTGCTGGGCTTGGTCAACGTCCTCGATCAAGCGCGTCCCGGCGAAAGAATCCTGGTGGTTTCCTATGGGTTTGGTGCAGGCAGCGATGCCATTGCCTTGACCGTCACCGATGCCATCGAAGCCTATCAAAAGACCAACGTTCCGCTGCGCACGCTGCTGGAGGATAAGTACTACGTGGATTACGGGACGTCGATCAAGTACGAGTTCAAATACTTGCGGCCCGACTATGCCCTGACGGCCTATCTCTGATTCCAATCCATCCAGCAAGGAGCACTTTTTTATGAGCGCACGACGCGTTGCTATCGTTTCGGCTGCCTATACCCCTAAGCCCGGCAGTTCCAGAGTTCGTCAGACTTTCAAGGAGATGATCGTCGAGTCCGCCTACCAGGCGCTCAACGCCATCAAGATGCACCCCCGCGAACTCCAGGCAGTTGCCTATGGCTACCACGGTGAAGGCATTTCTGAATACGGAGGCCTGGGCCCGACCATTTCCGATGCCCTGGGTATCAGCCCTGCCCCCACGTTCATGAGTACTGCCAACTGCACCAGCAGTTCGGTGTCGTTCCAGATGGCTCACCAAATGGTCGCCTCAGGTGAATACGACATTGTCCTGTGCGGCGGCTTTGAAAAAATGACCGATCACATCAACTACGCCGAGTACATTGGCTCCAGCACTGAATGTGAATACGATTATTTTCTCGGCATCTCACACACAGACGCCTTCGCCCTGGCGACCGCCGAATATTTTGAAAAGTTCGGTTATGCAGGACGCGAGGCGGATGTATTGGCAACGTTTGGGCGGCAGATGCGTATCTATGCCCATAACACCCCCACGGCTACCCGCTATGGCGTGCCGATTCCGTCCCTCGAAGCACTCAAGAGTAGCGAAGCATGTGGCTCGATGTTGGCCTGGGGTGAAGCCAGCGGTTGCGCCATCCTGGTTGCCGAACACCTTGCGCACCGTTACACGACCCAGCCGGTATTTATCCGTGGCTGTGCCTACACCGGCGTATCGCACTATTTCGGCACGCGCTATCACAACCCGACGTTGCAATTTCCAGGGCTGCCAAAAGATGTAGGCATGGCGGTTTCCGCCAACTCGATGGCCTGCGCCGAAATCGCCTACAAAAAAGCCGGCATCACTGCAAAGGATATCGATGTGGCGCAAGTCTACGACTTGCTGGGCGCCGGGTTGATTCAAATGGAATCCATGGGCGCATGTGGTCCAGGCCAGGCAGGCGACTTTGTATTGGAAGGCGGCATAGCCCTTGACGGGCAACTTCCCCTGAACACTGACGGCGGCAACATCGGACGCGGCCACGCCTCCGGTTGCGATGGGATTTTGCACATTACTGAATTGTTCCGACAGCTTCGCGGCGAGTCCAACAACCAAGTCAAAGGCGCCCGTATTGGCGTCTCGCAAAATCTGGGCGGTTACGCCGCGCACAACAGTGTCATTGTGCTTTCCAACGATTAAGGAGCCGACCATGTCCCTTTACCCTGAACAGATTCACCGCATGACCACCGCCAGCATGTTGCGCGAATGGCGCGAGCATGGCGGCAAATACCGTCTCGAAGGCAGCCGCTGCCAGGATTGCGAAGAAATTTTCTTCCCTCGGCGCACCGTCTGCGGCGCGTGCAATTCGTTGAATGTGGAACCGTATCGCTGCGCACGCACCGGCACGATCCAAGTCAGCGCCCATGCCGAGAATCCGATACTGGCGGCCATGGGCTATGGCGAAACCGTGCCTCGCTTCATGGCGATGGTGCGCCTGGATGATGGCCTGGTGATTGCCTCGGAAATCGTTGATGTCACCGATCCCCGGCAAGTCGTCAGCGGTGCGCCTGTGCGCATGGTTATTCGCAAACATGTCCGGGAAAGCAACTTGGCCTGGCAATATGCCTATAAGTTTGTACTGGTGAAATAACAAACCAGGCGCCCGCTACACCCCGCTCTTTCGATAACAACAGTCAAGTTTTTTGGCTCTCCAGCCCGCTGCTTTGATTCTGTCTTTCAGAGTCCTGCTTTGCAGTCATTGCCTTAAATGTGCTTCTAACTTTATTGGCTTCTCGCCGAGGACTTGTCATGTCTACTCTTTGTAAACCCAGTCTGTTGTTTCCGCAATACAAGATCACCCAGCAACAAATGATCGAGCATCTAGAGCAGTTGCATGATGATCATCCACGAATGGCACTTGCCAAACGAATGATTCAAAACACGCAGGTGAACGAACGGCACTTGGTCCTGCCTATCGATGAACTGGCGGTGCACACCGGCTTCACCCACCGCAGTATCGTTTATGAGCGCGAAGCCCGCCGAATGTCGTCCATCGCGGCGCGCCAAGCCATCGAGAATGCCGGGCTGACCATCGATGACATTCGCATGGTCGCGGTGACATCGTGCACCGGTTTCATGATGCCCTCGCTGACAGCCCACTTGATCAATGACCTGGGCCTGCGAACGTCGACCGTACAACTGCCCATCGCTCAACTGGGCTGCGTGGCAGGCGCTGCGGCGATCAATCGAGCCAATGACTTCGCCAGCCGGGCGCCGGACAACCATGTCCTCATCGTCTCCCTGGAGTTCTCATCGCTCTGCTATCAACCCCAGGACACCAAGTTGCACGCGTTCATATCAGCCGCGTTATTCGGCGATGCCGTATCGGCCTGCGTCATGCGCGCCGATGACCAGGCGCCTGGTTTCAAGATCGCCAATACCGGGTCTTACTTCCTGCCTGATAGCGAGCACTACATTAAATACGACGTTAAAGACAGCGGCTTTCATTTCACCTTGGACAAGGCTGTCATGAACTCCATTAAAGATGTCGCACCGATGATGGAGGAATTGAACTACGAGACCTTCAATCAACATTGCGCTCAAAATGACTTTTTCATCTTCCATACCGGCGGACGGAAAATTCTTGATGAACTGGTCCTGCAACTGGACTTGGAACCCGGTCGGGTCGCGCAGTCTCGCGACAGTTTGAGCGAAGCCGGGAACATCGCCAGCGTGGTGGTCTTCGATGTGCTCAAGCGCCAGTTCGACAGCGGGCTTGTCGATGGCGCGACGGGCATGCTGGCGGCCTTCGGCCCCGGCTTCACCGCTGAAATGGCCGTGGGCAAGTGGGTCGCCTGACAGACCCGATAAAACACCGGCACCCAGCCAGGGGCACACCTGTCCCTGGCTGCCGGAGTATGGATCGCAGGCGTTCACCTCGTTCGAGAGGGCTTCGAAAGCACTAGGGAAAGAAGGGGAAGGAACATGGAGATGAAGTATCTGGTCGCTCGACCTTGGGGCGGCTATGAAAGACGCATGATCACGCTTCTGTCGCTGAGCTTCGGGCTGGTAGGACTGGACAGGTTCATTATCATGCCGCTGTTCCCGGTGATCATGCGTGACTTGGCCCTGGACTATCAGGACTTGAGCATGTTGTCGGCCATCCTGGCATTTGCATGGGGAGGCTCTGCCCTGTTCATGGGCGCCGCCATCAGGGTACTGGGCCCCAAGAAGTTGCTGGTGCTGTCGATCACCCTGCTATCGCTTCTGGCCGGCGCGTCTGCATTGATCACCAGCCTGGTGGGCCTGGTGCTCTTGCGCGCCTTGATGGGCGTCTGTGAAGGTGCCTTCACTCCAGTCAGTATCATCGTCACCGACGAAGTTTCGCAGCCTTGCCGGCGCGGACTCAATCTAGGCATTCAACAGGCCTTGTTCCCCATCATTGGCCTGTGCCTCGGACCGCTGCTGGCGGGTGTCTTGCTGGAAATGTTCGGATCCTGGCGCGCCGTATTCGCCATCATTTCGTTACCCGGCCTGTTAGTGGCCTGGTACCTCTATAGAACCTACCAACCGACCCAGGCGCCCAGCGCGGTGTCGATTGCACACACCTCCAAAAGTCAGTGGAGGACGGCCCTGTCCAGCGGGAATGTACGGCTCAATATTGCCTTGATGCTTTGCATTCTGACGTGCCAGTTCGTTCTGTGCGCCCTGCTCCCCAGCTACCTGACAGACATCCTGCACCTGAGCAATTTCTCCATGGCCATGATCATTTCTGCAATTGGCCTGGGTGGTTTTTTTGGCCAACTGGTCATTCCCGGCTTGTCCGACCAACTGGGTCGCAAGCCAGTGGTTTCCATCTGCTTCATGATCAGCGCGCTGCTGGTGGGTTTATTGATCATCAGCCCACCGCTGCCCTGGCTACTGTTCCTTCAATTATTTTTCTTGTCCTTCATCAACTTCAGCCTGATCTGCATGACGGTCGGTCCACTGACCAGCGAATCAGTGCCGCCCAGTCTATTGGCCACCGCGACGGGCCTGGTGGTGGGCTGCGGAGAGATTCTTGGAGGCGGCGTCGCGCCTGTCGTCGCTGGCTACATCGCCATGACGTGGGGGCTTACCGCGATTCTGTTCCTGGCACTGGCCGGAAGTATCACGGGGGGCTTGCTGTCCTTACGGCTCAAAGAGACAAACCCGGCTTTCAACGGACTCAAGGACTACGTCCCTCTGTCCGCACGCTTGACCCTGGAGGATAAGTGATGACCCATTATGTAATGTTGCTGGACTCTCCAGTGCCGCGAGGAGGTCTTGGCGTATTTGACTTCAAGTCCGGGCAAAGCCGGGAGGTGCGCCCACCCCAGGGAAATCTTTATGAAGCCCTGGCCCATTGCGCGGATCGGAATATGGATTGGGAGTCCTATCTCAAGGACCTGCCGTCCACACCCTACCCGCTTACGCCTGCGGCGGTGAAATACCGACCGCCGCTCAAGCCCGATAACAACTTATTGGTCCAGATCAGCGAAATCACCCTCTGTACCGCCAAGACAGAACAAGCCTGGTATTACAAAGGTAACGGCCGACTGCTCAAGACCGACGGCGACCCTTTGCAGGTGCCTTATCATTCACAAAGCATCAGTAGCGAGCCGTGCATTGTCTGCCTCTATTGGGTCGACCCGTTTGGCGCGCTGCGCTTCATTGGTTTTACCCTGGGCAACGATATTCACGATCATGTATTGCACAGTCGTGACGCCATTTCTTCAACGCATGCGCACTTGCGTACCTGTGCGATTGCCCCGGCATTGATCGTGGGGGAATTGCAGGCTGACTTGGCCATCAATGTCCAGATAGAACGCGACGGCCAACCCTTGACGGCAAGTCACCACCGGATGAGTTTGCATCGCTGGCAGAGTTTGCGCCGATACTCGGAAGAGTTCCTGGAGAAACATGAGCAGTTTCTCGAGCCTGGGCTGGTTCATTACGTGTTTCACAGCTTGAGCCATCGCACCGCGAATGTGCCGCTCCAACACGGTGACTGGCTCAGCATTGACTGCCCCGAGCTGGAATTGGCCATGAGCAATCAAATCGTCGAAGAGGAATTGGTTTCGCTGGTGCCCTTGCCTGCGCGACGCGCACCTGACCATGGCTGTATTGACCGGCCCCTGCCCGTACCGAAAAAGTTCTGATCGACCGCTATAGACGAGGGAGGTGGCCCGTGGTTTGAGCCACCCTGCCCGCTTCTTAAAAATCGACCGTGGCCGACCGCTGCAATGTGCGCGGAGAGCCGGGCTACGCCGTCAGCCTGCGCCGGGCAGAGGTCACGCCATGAGCTCGTTGAACGAAGCCCTGGTGGTTCAACGCGACACCTACCGGCGCCTGATGCTGCGCAAGCGCCTCATCCTCGGCGGGCTCGCGCTGCTACTGATCTGCAGCGTCCTAGACCATCGTGCTGCTCGGCATCGCCCTGGTGTTCACCTTCAATGCGCTGTTGGCGCTGGTGCAATTCTTTGCCACCGAACAAGCCGTGGCCGCCGTGGTGTTCTGGACGATGGGCAGCCTGACCAAACACCGGGGTGATTACCGAGTCGATGCTTCGCCAGGTCTACAAGGTCGAGGCGCGGATCGAACGATGCAGCCGCGGACAGCCCCACATCCTGATCGACGATATCGTTTGAGCGCGATCTGCATTCGCCGCGCACAGCGGGTGGCGCATTACTTTTCGTACAGGCCTGGCCCGAGGCCTGAGCGAATGACTATTTCGGCCTAAGACTGCTAACAAAACGCTATTAGAGGCATTGTGCCTTACTTTTTTTACAAAGAAAAAATCATTGAATTACAGCAAGTTGGACGGCAAAAAAGCTCCGCTTTGGCTGCAAAAATTGACCGCAGAATGCACCTCATCACGTTCAAGACCTTCCTTTACAGGCGAAGAAGCGCGCCTAGACTCTCACTCGATTCAGCTCCCTGAATCATGACCAACACACGAAAAGGATATTCAAAATGACCGCCTTCACTTCGGTAAATACCGTCACCACCCCTCTGACCATCAACTGCAACTCCGTGGCCACATACAACGGTGATGCCAACGACACCACCAAGGTCACTTTCAGCTACCAGAACAACCTGCTGTGGGCCACCCAGGTCAACAACACCGCCTCAACCCAAACGCTCTCCGCCGACGCCTCTGCCGGGCCGGTAATCCTGCGTGCGGGCGCCAAGGTAACGCTGCAAATCGTCGGTTCGGCATTCACCATCCTGTTCACTGGCAGCATCGTCGACAGCGGTTCCGAGACGCCTTTCAACGGCACCAACATCGGCACATTCAGCCTTTCCTGATCCGCACGGGCTCTGTGACCAGACCCCATCCTTGAAGCCGGCGGACGCGGACGTCATACGCCGGCTTCATTTAACGCAGTACGGGACATGGACGGTACCCTCGCGTGACAAAGCATCGGATGCTTTATACCCGTGTTTTCTGGGTAACACTGGGCGCGATCCTGGCAACAATACTGTGGGGACTCACCACCGGCAGACCTGCGCCAACGGCCTCGCCTGACGGGTATAGGCCTATCTTTTCCAGCGCCGAGCGCGCATCCCCAATATCGGGTTGCGCCGACCTTGCGCCCTCTTCCTCCACCACTTCAGAGATCCCGGCACCCTGCCTGCCCGGGCCGATACTGCTGCCCGGCATGAACGTCAGCCGCCAGGTCGGTCCGGTGTTGTTCGTGCTGGTAATCGATAGCCGTGAGGCCCGGGTGAACGCCGAACTGTCCATGGGCAGCGCGGGCCTGACCGGGTTGAGCATGACGGCCGAAACACCCACTGCCACCTTTGACCTGGCCAGCGATGGCCGGCGGGTACGGGGCAGCCTGGGGGCCTTTTTCTGCACCCCGCCGAACACGTCGCACCTGCTCGCCGATTTCAATATCGAGGGCACACACGATGACAACAAGGACAGCGCGCAAGCCTACCGCGGCGACCTGATTCGCTGGCAGAGCCCGACCACCAGCGTGATTGCCCGTTATCACCAGCCCTTGCTGCCCGACCTGCAAGTGACCGTGGAACTGCTCGATCCCTACAAACCCGACAGCAGCAACGCGTTGACGGCCCAAGTGAGTTTCTACTACGCCACGAACCTTATCGACCGCTACACCGTCATGGCCACCGCCACCCCCGTGACCCTACGCAAATCCAGCGTCGGGCCGGTGCGTATCCAGGGCGGGGCCTTGTCGTTTCGTCCCGCTACCCAGGAACAGCGGGGACAGCTCAGCCTCGATGGCACTTTCCAGTCCGGCCATAACCCGCCCAACCACTATGCCGGCAGCATCGCCGACTGGTCGTGGATTCGTGGCCGTGCCGACAATTGCAGGGGATAGACATGACCAGCCGCGCCGCCACCCCGTCCGACTATCAACAAATCGCCAACAGCGCGGCCTATGCCCTGCCCGATGACAGTGGCTATGGCTGGCGCGGCTACGTCATGCCCAAGGGCACCCCGCCCGCCAGCTTGCCGGCCAGCCTGAGCCCTACCGATGCGTTCGACAAGAATGCCGGCCATTACCTGTTCGCCCCCAGCGAGCCGGTCAGCCTGCGCAGCGACCCCTCGGGTTTCGTCGCCGCGCTGTACGACTTCCTGTTTGCCGTCGAACAGAGAAACTTCGTCGGTCGGGCGCTGCTCTGGTTGCCTGCAAGCAGCCTGCCGGCGCCCACTAGCTTCAACGATTATGGGTTGCGCATCAGCCTGGGGGTGCCTTGCCAGGTGCAGAACAACCTCAATCTGCAACTCGGCGATCACCTGACTTTTTTTATCAACTTCGGCACCTTTGTCAAATACGACGCGGACTTCAATGCCTTGCGCCTGAAGTCTGGCAACATCGGTATCAGCATGGGCTTCAACGACAAACTACAGGCCGACAGCGGCCTGCAACTGACGCCCGCGCTGCAGCCGTTGGCCTATGTACCGCTGGATGGTAGCCAAGCCGCAAGCCTGACCTATGCCTTGATCTACAACGCCTTGCCTGCGCTGCGGTACTTCCAGACCGGCTTCGCCTATGTGGTCAACACCGGGAACGGCAACAACATACTCAATTACCCGGTTTTCAACCCGGTCGGCATGCCGGCCCAGTTGAACATGGGCGGTGTCCTCGACCCGCTGGACCCGCTGAACCAGAACATCAGTGCGCCACAACTGGCCGCCGGGCTGATCCGTACCGGCCTGACCTTCGCCGCTCCCGGCAGCACCTTGCTCCCCAGTCAATGGCGCAATACTGCCGGCAACCCCATCAATCTGGTCCCACTCAATGGCCTCGACGCCAATGGTTGGCCCCTGCCCCACGCGGCCAGCCTGGTATTCTGCGATGACGGCGCCAGCTACAGCCTCACCCTGAGCGGCGACTATGGCTTGAGCCTGCCGAACGTGCCCGCCGCCACCGCCGGACAAAATCTGTTGTGTGGCATCTTCGGTACCGAGTGGCTGAGCTTCACCAACTACAATCCCGCGGCCAGCCCCGCCGACAATGACCGCATGCGCCTGCTCGCCGCGCAATCGGCATATGCACCGGTCTTTCCGTTCCAGACCAGCAGCCTGGTCTCGCCCACCAGTGGCGCGGTTACTGACCTGTTGACCAAGGCCTACCGGACCTCCTGGAGCAACCTGATTGCCGGCGCCTCCACCCCGGCCTACAGCGCGCAGCCCGACGGTAGCCCGCTTTATGGCCAAGCTGCGACCGATGGCGACACCGTGCTGCTGGCGCCGACCGCCCCCCGTACACCGCTCCCGCAAGACCCCGGCTTCGCCTTCCCCTGGTGCCTTATGCCGGCATGACCAGTTCTACGAGCGTCAACCTGACCCAGTTCGAGAGCGAGATTCTCGCTGCCTCGCGCAAGAGCCTGATCAGCGCCGCCACCCTGCCGGGCAAGCAGGCCGCACGACTCAAACGCCTGCAACGGGCCCTGACCGCCACGACGGAAAAACCTGATCGAGCGACGACACCACAAGGCCTGCTGGTCGACCTCGATCCGGACGGTGTCGGCTACCGCAAAGTACTGTTGGCACGCTCGAAATCTGCCGAGAGTTTGCTGGATTTTGCCTTCGAGCAGCCCACCAACGAGTTGCACGAGGCCCTGCAAACCAATCAGCTGTTCCTCGTCGGCGTCAACTCGCAACCGTTTATCGACCAGAGCGCAACGTTCAGCAACGAGCTGGAGATCGCCGACTGGCGCTTCATCGCCAATATCGGTGTCGGCGTGCAGACCACCAGCTATCGCAACGTGTTGATCATGAAGTATTGCAGCGGCAGCCTGAAGGAACGCATCGACAACCCCAACCGCTGGACCATGCCCGAGACGTTCTCGAAAACCGCAGACCTGGTGCCCGGCCTGGAAACCCTGGCCTATACCGGCTTGTCCCAATGGCTGCAAGACTTCATCGGCGCCGCCGAGCTCAAGGCCGCCGCCACATCCGACAGCCTCTATGCGGACTTCGTCGCCCAGGTCAACGACCCCGACTGGAACGGCTTCATGGTGCTCAACGCCGACCTGCCCTTGGACAGTCTCCCCGAGCAGTTGGCCGGGATCGCCGCCGGTATCGATTACAGCCGTTTTTTCGCCCACCACTTCGGTGCAAGTGTCAGTCGCATCAGTCATCAGGACGACACCTTGGATATCCAGGGCATTTCCAACCTGTTCGGACTGATCGACTACCAGAACCCGGCTTATGAACAGGCCCAGGCCAACGGGGCGGATGCCGACATGCCGATCGCCCTGGCCAAAGCCGAAGGTTATGCCTTCAGCGTTCTCCAGCTCCAGGCGCTGTTTCGCCAATCCAGGCTGGTGACCTTCAACAGTCGTATCCAGTTGAGCCTGGACCGCCTCTTCGGTTCACCAATTCTGGCCACGCTGCGCGCCGCAGAACCCTGCGCAGTGAACGCGATGGTGCTCGATGGCAGCGCCCTGCAACAAAATGACACCACCACCTATGTGTTCGAGCAAAGCCAGAGCTACCTGTTCAACCTGGACAGCAACGTGCTACCAGCCGCATCGGTCAATCGCATCCAGTTCAACACCCTGGGCAGCCCGGACGGCGGCGTCACCACTGCCAGTCGCTTCCTGTTGTGGGGCAAGCTGGATTTCGCCCTGCTCAAGACCTCTGCCGGCCCCTTCGATCTGTTGTCCTTTGGCAGCGACGATGGCAGCCCGAGCAACCAGGGCCTGGCTTATACCAACCTGCAAATCGGCATGAGCTTTCCCAGCGCCACGCCAAATGCCGTGAGCTTCAACTTCAATCCCGACAACCTTGGATTCGATCCGGTCACCAGCCAGGTTCGTGGAAAAAGCCTGTACAAGGGTTTTACCCTGCAGCTCAAACAGTTCATCCAGGCGCCGGAACAGAAGAAGCCCGCGGACTATGGTTTTCTTCCGGTCCTGCCGCAGGACCTGGCGCTCAAGGCCCTGTCCGGAGCCTGGTCGGGTATTGTCTACAAGGTCACCATGGGCTCGCCTGGCGCCCTGGTGTCGGGTACCGGTTTCGAGTCCGACCTGCTGGTCGCCTGGTCGCCCGGCAGTAAAAGCACCGATGCCAATCCCATGCTTTTCGTTGGCTTGAGCCTGCCGGGCGCCGCGCCGTCCGCCAGCGTGTTCTCCTTGCAGGGGATCATCAAGGTTTCCACCGGGCCGATCAAACTGCTCTACCAGACCATCCCCGGGCAGCCCGATCCCCAAGCGAAATTCTTCAACCTGCAACTGACCGATATAGGCATCAAGATTCTCGGCATAGCCAAGTTGCCACCGGGTGCGACCCTGCAGTTTTTCCTGTTTGGCGACCCTCAGTCTTCCGGCAGCCTGGGCTGGTATGCCGCCTACGTCAAAGATCCGGACAGCGAAACCGAACGCCTGCTGGCCCTCGCGTCGGACACGCCCACGCATCCGGCACTGACCGGGCCATCGGAGATCGCCTCATGACTCGCGTCCTGTACTGGAACATCGAGAGTTTCGGCTATAACAAGATTCGTCCCTTGACCACCAAGCGGGACCACACCGGGGCACTCATTCCCGACCTGGACGCAGCCGATCGACTGGCGCTGATCCTCGCCCACATCACGGCCTTCAACCCGGACATCTTCGTGGTGGTGGAGACCGCCAGCGGCCCGAGCAACGGCCCAGGCTCGCTGATCTCCCCCACCGGCGGCTGGCAAGGTTGTGTCGAGTTGCTGTTGCGCATTCGCAACCTGACCGGCCTTGCCTGGAATCTGGTACCGCCCTTGGTGGTCGGCCAGGCCGGGCGCGCCGAGGGCGTCGCGGTGTTCTACAAACCGGTGATCCCGGCGGGCGGTGGCGTTGGCGCCGGCAGACGCCTGTTCACCGGCCCCAACGCCTGGTCACCGGCGGGCAATGGCATCAGTTTCAACCCTACCGTATTGCCCGCCCCCGCCGCCGGCAACTACCCGCTGCTGCAGACCAACACCTGTTTTACCGTCGCCGGTCGCGCTATTCCTCCTACCGCCCTGAACCCCGGCAACCTCACTGAGAGCCGGTGCGCGGCTCGGGTCGATTTCGTCGACAACCTCGGCGCGCCAATCAACTATGGCGGCCTGCGCGAACCCTACATGGTGACGTTCTGTGAAACCGTCGACGGCCCGCCCGTGGTGGTGCAGCGCAACCTCACGCTGTTCGCCATCCATTCGCCGCCGCAGTATGTGGCAGCCAACGCCTACCTCAACGGTCTGGCTAATGTGCGTGACATCAGTGCCGCCCTGGGAGCGCTGGAAACCCGAGTCATCACCGGTGATTTCAATGTCAACCTGCTGAGCCAGAACGGCAATGATCCACTGCGCTACGCCCCGCTCACCGGTCTGGGTTATGCCCTGCAACTGCAACCACCGGCCGCGGCGCCGCCTCCGGCCCTGGATGCCTACACGGGCTATTTCGCCACGCACCTCAAGAGCAAGAACTCGACGATCTTCTGGTCGACCAATGTGGGGGTCGTGCCTTATCCGGGTTACCGCTACATCGGCTCTTCGAGCAGCAGCAACCTGTATTCGATCGACAACATCCTGGTGCGCGGCGGCGCGGCCGGGAACTTCACCATCGCCAACACCGTGGTCGGCATGCCGCTGAACGTGGTCAACCCCTCGCCGGGCGGTGCGCCCATGGGCGTGGTGGCCATCGCCAGCGATTTCCAGGCCCCCCCGCTCGGCTGGCCGCCATCACCGGCACCGGCATTTGCCGCTGGTGACCGACAACGTTTCCGTGGCTGGAGAAACATGGGGCACATCCGCTCCACCAGCGATCACCTGGCCCTGTTTGTGACGGTCTGAATCAAGGAGAAGACAGATGGCCAACAACCCACTGAGCAATCTCGCCGCGGCACTGACTCGCGATGCCGGCGCGCCGATCCTCCTCACCCGTGACTACCTGATCGCAGGCCTGGCGGATGCCAGCGTCAGCGTTTCCACCAGTCTGGACAGCGACCTCAAGGCGGCCTTCCAATCGACTGTCGCCGGGTTGTCGATAAACCTGACAGCGCAAAGCGTGCAACCGCTGAACCCCACCAGTCAGACGTTCAAGGTCACCGGAGTCAGTGCACGTTTTCTGCAACAGGACGTCAAGCAAGGGCTGGTGCTGACCTTCGGCCTGCGGGGCAGCGTCGGCGCGCAGAGCCTGAGCCTGGAGATCGTCACCACGCCAGCCAGTTGGGGCTGGTCCGATCTGTCGACTTTTGCCACCGGCATCCCCTTCAAGTGGGCCGGGATCAGCAACGCGGTGTTCACCTTCAATGACAGCCTGGGCCCCTGCCAGGGCTTTGCCGCCAACCTGACACCGCCCAACCAGCTCAGCAACGCGGTCGCGGTGGTGCAGAACCTGGGGTTTCCGACCCTCGCCCTGCCTTTTACCGGCAGCATGGATTTCGCCAAGGTCGACGGGGTCGACATCTTCATGCCGACCACCACCCTGCAGGCACCGTTCCTCGGCCCGGACAGCGGCTTGAAACTGTTATACCTGAGCGTCGACGTGCCGGTTTTCGGGTTGATCATCGGCCCACCGGAACTACAGGACGGCGACGACCCGGCGGAGGCCTTCTACGACCAGCAGGTCAGCCTGTATTTCGGTCTCGACCTGAGCCTGACTGACCAACGAGGACAGTCCATCGACTACCAGATGCGTGCCTTGGCCCAGATCAACAATGGCAGCGCTTTCAATTTCTACCTCGGTCACAGCGACGACGGCAGTGCCCTGCTGACCCCGGCCACGATCATCGGCCTGCTGGACAACAACGGCAGTTTTTTCACCGGGACGCCACCGGTACTGCAGCAGTTTCTGTCAGGGATCGGCCTGCGCAGCCTCAGCCTCAGCGGCGCCACCAGCCCCAGCTTGGCCCTGAGCAGTGCCAGTGTGACCCTGGGTGCCGACCCGACGGTGATCAATATCGAGCACCCTTGGGTTCCCTTGCAGGACCCGACCAACCAGCTGGTTTTCGGCGTCACCGATTTCGAACTGGTGTGGGGCATCAATTTTCTGCCCAAGGGCAGTGCCCAGAGCTTTTTGTTCCAGACCCAGTTCCTGTTGCTACCCGAGGTGTTCAAAGGCAAGACCGTCGCAGAAAACGGCCTGTTCTTCGTCCAGTTCAACTCCGACCTCCAGTTGCTCGCACGCTTCGACGGCACAGCCAACCTCAACGACCTGATTGCCACGCTCACCCTGGACTTGATCCGCATTCCCAAGGGGTTTGTCGATGCGTCGCTGTCCGACGTCGGCCTGAGCCTTGACGTCGGCGCCAAAAGCTACGCCTTCAATGCCGGCTTCGAGCTGGACCTGAATCTGTTCACGCTCGGCGGCCAGCCAATACTCTCGGTCACCGACGGCCAGCTCTATATCAAGGCCACCACTCCCCCCAGTGCCAACGGCGTCGCCAATACCCCGCCGGTCACCACTTACCAGGCAGGCATCGGCGGACTGGTCGGCATCGGGCCGTACTTCGCCAACGTCAACGTCGACTATGACGGCACCCAGACCCCGGCCACCTGGAAAGTCGCCGCCCGACTGGCGCAACCGGTGGACGTGCAACAACTGGTAAGCCAGTTTCTCAGCTTCGGTGGTGCCTTCACATTCCCGGATTTCCTGCCCGGCACGCTGCTGGTCAACACCCTTGAGGTCGACGCCAGTCTCGCCACCGGCGCCACCCCGATCGACCGCTACACCGTCGCCGGCAGCCTGCGCTGGACCTTCAACCTGGGCCAGGCCTTCAGCGTCGACACCCTGGCAACCTTGAGCCTGAGCTATGACGCCAGCAAACCCGCCCAACAACAGTACAGTGGCAGCGCTACCACGCTATGGGATTTCAGTTTCCTCAACGACAGCGTGCTGTTGGGCTATAGCTTTGCCCCCGACAATCAGGGCAGCAACGCCCAGTTGAGCCTGTCCTGGGAAGGCCTGACGGCGATTTATCAGGTCGACAAAAAAACCCTTACCTTCACGTTGAAAAACTGGAGCCTGGGGCGTCTGATCCAGAAGCTCATGCAATCGCTGGGCGACCCCTACTTCACGCTCGATTCACCCTGGGACGTGCTCAACCAGATTTCCCTCGATGGCCTGTCGCTGATCATCAGCCTGGAAACCAGCAACGACAGCACGCCGACCATCGCCGCCAAATACACCCTGGCGAGCAAGATCGACCTGGGTTTCATGAGCATCGACGGCCTGGTATTCGAGCGCAAGAAGGTCGACGGCGTCGACAAGATCACCCTGGGTATCGACGGTTCCTCGGTGTTCAAAGGCAATAACCCCCAGGAACAACAGGACTGGAGCAACCTGCTGGATCCGCAGAAAGGCCAGCCCGTGGACAAGCTGCCTTCAGTTCCGGGCCAGGGTACGGACTACTTCAGCCTGCCGCTGCTGGTGCTCGGCCAACGCGTGGCCATCAGCGGCTACGACAGCTTCGCCAATACCAAAGCGGTGATCGACGCCTTGAAGAAGGTGCCTTCGACGACCGGTTCCAGCAACCCGCTGAACCCTGGCGACAGCGGTACCAAGGGCACGCCGTACTACAACCGCAACAGCGACTGGCTGATCGCCGGGCAACTGTTGCTGCTCAAGACCGGCAAGGACTGGACCGTCGATCTGATGCTGGTGTTCAACGACCCCAACCTCTACGGCCTGCGCCTGGCGCTGGCCGGGGAGAAAGCCAAGGCGCTGGGCAATCTGGTACTCGACATCCTCTACAAGAAAATCACCGACGATGTGGGCGTGTACCAGATCGAATGGACCTTTCCCGACAGCATCCGCAACCTGAACTTCGGCGCAGTGTCGATCGTGCTGCCGGAGATCGGGGTCAAGATCTACACCAACGGTGACTTCTTCATCGACATAGGCTTCCCCTACAACCTCGACTTCACTCGCTCGTTCTCGATTTCCGCGATCGTCTATGGAGTACCCGTGTTGGGCGCTGGTGGTTTCTACCTGGGCAAGCTGTCGTCGGTCACCGCGACCCAGGTACCGAAGACTACCCAGGGCACCTTCGACCCGGTGATCGTCTTCGGTTTGGGCCTGCAACTGGGGCTGGGCTACAACTTCGTCAAGGGGCCGCTCAAGGCCGGCTTCGCCCTGACGGTGTTCGGCATCCTGGAAGGCACTATCGCCGCCTTCCACGCCTATCGTCCGTCCACCGCACTGGTCACGGCCAACAGCAGCGTCCAGGACGACTACTACTTCAAAATCCAGGGCACGGTCGGGGTCATCGGCCTGCTCTACGGCAGTATCGATTTCGCCATTATCTCGGCGGCGGTCAATGTACGCATCACCCTGTCGCTCTCCCTGACCTACGAGAGCTACAAGCCAATTCCCATTGCCGCCCGCGCCACGGTGGAAGTCAGCGTCAAGGTCAAGATCGACCTGGGGCTGTTCAGTTTCAGCATCAGTTTTTCATTCCATGCCGACGTCTCGGCACGCTTCGAGATCAATGCCCTCAACAGCGGCCCGGCCCCCTGGGCCGAGCCGACCCTGCAGCTGGCTCGCCAGGCCCGGCATCTGCAACTCGCCAACCAACGACGGGCCACCACGCCCAAGGCAATGTCGGTGTCGCGCAGTACGACCAAACCGGTATTGAACCTGTACGCGACACCGCAATTCACCGTGATGTGCAACGAGGGTGTGAGCAGCTACAGCGGCCAGCTAGGTGCTTTCGTGTTCCTGTTGACCATGGACGCACCGTCCCCGACTCAACAGACACGGCAGACGGATGGCTCCAGCAGTTTCGAGCGCCTGTGCGCCGATTACCTGCCGTGGCTGATCGGCACCCTGGGTTCAGCCAGCAGCGACCAGGACACCCTGGCCGACATCCTCGGCACCTTGGTGGACAAGGCCCTGTTGGAAGTGGATATCGAACGCCTCGCCGACTTGGCCAATCCGCCGTTCGGCATCAGCGAGTTGTTGACGTTCCTGTCGTCCTTCGACGTCAGCATCACGTTGCCCGACGCCACCAACCAGGCGCAGATCAAGCAGGTGCTGGAAGCCGGTTCGGTGCTGTTCCCGGTCTTCGACGGCCTGTCCCTGGAGGTGCCCCTCGCGAACGCTGGTAGTACGACCTTGGACTTTCTCCAGTACGTGGGCACTAACAGCACCTACCGCAGCAACGTCGCGCAGTTGTTCAAGGAACTGGCGGCCGTGGTCACGGCCAAGGACGACAGCCACCCGCCGGCACTGCGGGCCACGGGCGATGACAACGAATCCATGGCCGCCGTGATTTTTACCGATGCTTTCATGGTCATCGGCCGACAGCTGTTGCAGGTCGCCCTCAATGCCTTTGACGACTACGCCTATGCCACGGCGAACGGCAACTCCATCAAACAGATCCTGCAATGGACCAATGACGCTCGTGGCAACAGCCTGACCCTGGACGATCTTGTCCGGCCCAACGCCGAGGTCGCCTTGACCGCTGGGCTGACCCTGGACATCCCGCTGTCCGCCTATACCCTGCAAAGCAGCGACACCCTGGCAACCGTCGCACGAGCCTGGTCCGACAGCGCCGCGCCGGCACGCTGGACGACCACCGCCCCGGGATTGATCCTGGCCAATGGCAACTCGACGGTGATCGCCGCCAATCAACTCATCAGCCTGTTGGTGGGCAACGACATTCACCAGTACACCACAGGCCCTGGGGAAACCTTCAACAGCCTGGCCAGGGCCCTGGGTGTCGACCTGCCAGTGCTGGCCCAGGACAGCGCGCTCTACGACATGGCCGGCCTGCTGCTGCCCGGCCAACCGTTGCTGCTGCCGACCCTGGCGTACCAGACCGCCGCCGGCGACAGCCTGAACAGCAGTGGCGCACGCTTTGGCGTGAGTGCCATGGCTCTGTTCAGCGACCCGCTGTCCGGCAACTTCAGTGTCGGGCCACTCTTCGCCACGCCGCAGATCACCCTGACAGCCCTCAATAGCCTCTTTACCGAGGACCTGTGGAGCGTGGTGGTGGGCACCGATCAACTGGCCCAATTGGCAGGCATGCTTTCGCGCTTCCTGGCCTATGGCCTGCGCCTGCCGTCGAACCCGGCGGGCATGGGTGGCCTGAGCCTGAGTGCGGAATTTCTCTACCCAAACAATCAGAGCGCCTACGGTCTCTACCAACTGACCGGCCAGCAGTTCCCCACGCCAACCGACCAGGTGCCCGGCACCGACTTCCCTATCAGCTTGAGCCGGGCCGCCAGCAGTCATGGCGTCGACTTGTCGTTCGTGCAGATCGCCGGCGGCAGCAACGGTTCGATGAACCTGAACCAGGCCTACAGCAACCTGTCCGTGGTGCTGGCCTACGCACAACAAGGCAAGTTCCAGCCGGCACCGAGCATCAGCCTGCTGCCGACGGTGGCCCGCAGCCCGAAAGACTATGCAGTGAAAAGCGTGTCCCTGTGGTCGACCGCCGACCTCCAGCAGTTGCGTGACCTCTGCCAGCCGGGCCTGCGTGCCTCAACCGAAGAGGCCCCCAGCGTCCAACCCATGCTCTGGTCCCTGCCGGATGGCCTGGTTCGCCTGATCAATCAGCGTGTGGGCAGTCTCGCCACGCAACTGCCCGATCTCTCGCAGCAACTGCCCTACTTGCTGGCCTTCACCCCCTGCGAAGTTTCAACCGACCCCGCGACCCTGGAAACCACCCACCGCGAAATAGCCTCCTACAGCTACGCGACCCGGGTCGACTTCACCATCAAGCGGCTGCCCCAGGCCGAGCCCGGCGTCATCGCCAGCAGTGGTAGCAGCGTGTCCTATACCTACCAACTGCTGGGTCCTTCGGCCACCGATGCACAGTTGCTGGAACGCCTGTTGAGCGCAGTCGACGAGTTGGGTACGTCAATCATCAGCGGCCAGTTCCTGCTGATGCCCCAAGGCAACGCCAAGGCCAGCAACCTGCTGAGTCAGGCCCAGAGCGACTTCCTCGCGTTCCTGACCCAGACCAACCTGTCGACCGAGACCAACCCGCCACCCGACTTGATGACCCCACGCATGGCCGACGACGCCGGGCCGCGCGGTATCCTCAATCCGCCCCAGGAGGTGGTGAAACTGCTCTGGGAACTGTCCACCGTCCGTTCGGGCGGCTACTACCTGAGCTATTACGACGTGATCGCCAGCAGCGGGTTGCCCGACGGAATTTTCGACGACAGTGGCACCGCGACCCTGACCCTGGTGGTGACCTATCCGAGGGAGGCCCTGCTAGGCCGCCTGTGCAACTTCATCAACGCCTTTGTCACGACCGATACGGTGATCCAGCAAGGCAGCCACATGACCCTGCGCTCGGCGAGCACCGTCAACCCCAGCCAGCCGACCCGCGTCAGCGACAGCCTGGAAAGCCTGGCGACGTTCTACGGTATCGGCGCCGGGCGCATTGCCGAACTCAATCCGGGCGCGACATTGACCACCCACGCACAGGTGCCGATCGACGGCATCATTCACTTGGTGACACCGGCCGATTCCAGCGCTGGCAATGGCCAGCCCGCGGCCATCCTCGACAACCTGGCCCGCTACTACTCGGTGGGGGCATTGCAACCGCTCACCGCTGCGCAGATCGCGGCCCTCAACCCCGGCGTCAGCGCCGCCAGCAGCGTGGCGCTGTTCATCCCGGCGCTGGTCTATCTCGTCGATGGCAGCCTTGCCCCGGGCAACAGCCTGCAGTCCCTGGCCGACTACTACAACCTCGATCTCGATGCACTGGCGGTCGGCGCCGAGCGGGTACCCGGACTGCTGGTCAGCGGCAGTACATTGACCCTCGATACCCGGACCTTCGACTTGCAAGCGGTGTTCAACCAAGGCAATGCCGCCTTCAGTGTCCTGCGCGACAACCCGCCACCGGTGGACTCACCGAGCGTGGACCCGGACGGCTATGCCAGTGCCTACCTGTACAACCTTTACTCGGTGCTGTCCGCCGGCATCGACGGCTCGCCCTGGTTCAGCGCCAGCGACCTGGCCCTGCCCTTCGGCCCACAGCGGCCGGACAGCGGGGCGGATGAACTCGAGGCGCAAATCCATCGCCGAGCAATGCGCAACCCGCAAAGCCGGCGCGAGGCCCTCGATGCCCTGGCCGACGAAAGCCAGTACAACTATCAGCAAACCCTCGGCCTGGCCCGGCGCGCCACCAGCAACGCCGCCCCGCAACCGACGAACCCAGGCCTACCGGCCGCCGCCGACAACCCCTATCGAGGCGTGGGCAGCTTCGCCCAGGTCAACCTCTCCTGGCTGGACATCTTCGGCAACATCACGGTGACGCCCTTCCAGCAACCGCCGGCTGGCTACAGTGGCAGCCTCAACCATCCACCGCTGCCGTTACGCTACAACGATCGCCTGATTGCCCTGTCGGCCTGGCCCAATACCCGCAGCTTCTACACCTATGAAGCCGCTGCCGGTGGCGCGCAACTGGTCATCAGCCTGAGCCTGGACACCTCCAGCTACGACCCGGCCAGCGGCGGTGACATCAAGGTCCAGGCCGGCAAGGACCTGGAAATGTTCAGCCTGATCTACTACCAGTTGAACCAGTCCTACCAGGGCTTGAACCTGCCCTGGTGCCAGGGCCGCGCCGTCAGCGTGGAACTGGTCAACAGCCTGTTCGCCCAGCCACTGAGCCGGCTCGACGACAGTCAATCGCAACCGTTGCTGGACTACATCAACGGGGTGATTCTGTACCTCGGGCAAGTGGTCCTGGGCGCCACTGCTACACCGCCGGCCACCGTGCGCTTGTGCCTGGCGGTGGATATCGATAGCCTCGCGCCCGGCTCGATCCTGCCCCTGAGCCTGACCCTCAGCCTGCGTCGGGTCTCGACCCTGGTCGCGCCGGATGTCGCCGGCCTGGAGGGCGGCGTCGCGGTCACCAGCACTCTGCTGCCAGTCCCCGACCCACAGGCGGCCAGCACCAGCGGCTACAACTTGTTCGCCGCGACCTTCGAGGCGCTGTTCCAGCGCTCCGGCGCCTGGTTGACACGGGTCGGCAGCGGCACCGCAGATCCCGGCAGCACACCGGACGGACGCAGCCAGACCCTGTGGGCCGCCCGCTTCGCCCTGCAGGATGGCGCGGTCGGCATTCGCTACCGCATCGATCCGGCCCCGGGCTACTTCGCGGCCCGACCGATCGCCAACAGCCTGACCTCGGACAGCGTGCAGATCGCCCCCACCTACCGGCCGGACCAGCCATTCCCTGGCAATGACCTGGCGACACTAAACCTCACCGGCGTCGACCAGAACCTCTGGTTCGAGACAGCCCTCAAGGCCATCGACGGCTTCCTGTCGCCAACCTATGCCCCCTCGGTGTTCCTGCTCGACACCTTGCTCGGCAGCAAGGACCCGCTCAAGGACGGCAATCTCGGCAAGATCCTCAGCGCCAAGCAGACCCTGGCTGACGATATCGCCTCCACCATAGAACCGGTGCTGTCGACAGGTCCGCAAGATGGAGAGACACGGGCCGCGGCGGGCGAAAAACTGCGTCAGACCTTGCTCAACCAGCTGTACTCGGCCTATAGCACCACCGCCATCGTCGGCTTCTCCGTACAAGGCAACGCGACCGACCAGACGTTGTCGCTGTATGGCCAGCCGACCGTTTCAGGCTCCAGCCAGTCCACGCCCGGCACCGGGAACAACAACTACGCCTTTGGCAGCGGCCGCATCGGCCTGCAGGCATCGGCCGGCGAAAGCGCCCTGGCGTTTGTCTTCAATTCCCGCAACGAGGCGGCAAGAAGCTACGTGCCGCTGGAGCTGGAATTGCAGATCAGTCACCTGGAACACGACATGCGCAGTGTCCCAGGGATCAGCGGCTACACCCAATCGAACTGGATTTCCCTGATCGGCGGGCCATTGCGAATCCCCTTGGCTGGAGGGCAGACCATGAACCTGCCGGTGCTGCTGCGGGCCTTGCCTGAACCGCCGACGATCCAGGGCCAGACAGCGACAGCCTGGGTACAGCCGCCGCAAAGTGCCTCGGACCTGAGCAAGTGGACCTACGCTTTCGAATCGCTGTTCCGCGGTACCGCCCAGGACAGCCTCAACGTCGCCATAGCCCTGAACACCCCAACGCTCGACGGTGCGCTGCGCAGCACCGGCAAAAGCCTGGTCACCGCATTGGCCCAGTTCGTCACCGTCTACCCGAGCATCGAGGTGGCCATGCAGCAAAGCCTCACCGGGATCGATGTCAGCCAACCGACCGAGCTGCAAATCGCTGAGGCCCAGCATGCGGTGGCGGCCTTCGTGTACATCGTCCAGGAGGTCACCGATGCCTACCATGCCTGGGCCAGTCCGATCCTGAGCAAAACTGCGTTTGTGCCCCCCCAGGCCCTGACCTGCGCTTTCAGCCAGGTGCTCGCCCCGGTGACGGTCGCTGGGCAAGAGGTGGCCGAGACCCTGCTGCTGGACGTGACCATCAACGATGTGGCGGCCAGCTACGATCCAGGCACCGGACGAATCAGCGCCACCCTGGCGCAATTGGGCGAAGTCAGCCTGCCGGCCCCACGGGTGGAAATAGATCCGACGCAATACGAGGCGGTGAGCGTCGTCGATCCGGACAATCCCGGGTTGATCGCCTACCGCTATCAGCTCAAGGACGTCCTGCCAGTCCAATGGCTCGATTACGAGCAAGCGCTGCTGGTCAACGAGCGTCGCACCAGCCTGCCGGCCCTCAATGTGTTCGATCATCAGGACGCCTGGGCTTCGCTGTCGGTGGAGCGCAACCGCATCCTGTTCCCCGCCGCGGACATTGGCACCCTGCAGACCAACCCGCTGTTTCGTTTTTCCACCCCGATCGTGCGCTTTGCCGACAGCATCAGCCCCCATATCACCCAAGGCAGTTTCTCCCTGGACACTCTGACAGTGGCGAATGCCAGCCTGGACGATTACCTGAAGGTGTTTTTTGCAGCCCTGGGTTCGGGCAGCAACGGCACCACGGTGCAGGTGGGCATGGAGGGGCGCTACAGCTACGACATCGCCGGCCAGGGCGTTGTCGCGCGCACCGTGCTGCCGGCCGCGCTGATGTTGCCAGTGGCCACGTCGCTGAACAGCCCGCCGGCCTTTACCAACGCCTTCAGCCAGGCCATCGATCGCTGGCGCCTGGCCGAACAGGTCACGGTCCAAGGCAACGCCCGGGTCGACCTGACCCTGCGCGCCTTCAGCGCCGACGACCCCGCCCAACTGGCACTGGGTGCATTGGCCTCGGACAACCAGCCGCCATTGCTGAGCATCGAAAATCTTTGGGTATCGGCCAGCAAGGTTCCCCCGGGACAAGGAGGTCTATGAGACGAAAACGCACCGCGCACGGTTGATGACATTGACAGGCCTTAACTCAAACATATTGGAGTACACCTTATGAACGGACACACCAATCCCTCCTTTGCCGAAGCGACGCCATTGGGGGCGTCTGACGTGCAATTCATCAATGACCTGCATGAGCTGCTAGAGCGCCATGGCAACCTTGATCGCTTCGGACTCTGCCTGCTGCATGATCACTTCGCGGTTGCCGACGACGAGATTCTCCTTGAGTGCAACGATCACGATGCCCGCACCTTGCACCTGGATGTGGTCAAGCGTGCGACCCTGCCAGAAAGCAAGTTCACCAGCTGGCGCATTGGCGGGTCCCGGGCCGAGGCGTTGACCGCGTGCGCCATGGACAAGTGCAAGGTCGAAGCCTTGACGGCTTGTGCCATGGACAAGTGCAAGGTCGAAGCCCTGACCGCGTGCGCCATGGACCACTGCAAAGTCGAAGCCTTGACGGCTTGTGCCATGGACAAGTGCAAGGTCGAGGCCCTGACTGCGTGCGCCGATGACCACTGCAAGGTCCAGGCGCTGACCGCCTGCGCCATGGACAAATGCAAGTAACGCCAGCCCCTGCAGATGGCCAGTGGCGGGCACGGGAAGCCGACAGGCTCCCGTGCTCGTCCTGGCTCGCACAGTTTTACGCGCGCAGTCACGGTGCCTTGGTTGGCAGCGGCACCGCCGCGCTGGAACTGGCGCTACGGCAATTGGGCGCCACGTCCGACTGGCGAGTGGCGGTTCCGGCGGCGACCTGTCATCAAGTGGTGGCGGCTGTCCTCAATACCGGCGCGGTGCCGGTCATCATTGAAAACGGTGCCGAGTTACTGCTCAGCAGCGCCGCCCTGGAGCGCCATAAAAACAGCCTGGATGCGGTGATTGCCGTTCATCAATACGGTTTGCCTTGCAATATCCCGGCCCTGCGTCGACAGCTGGGGCCCCGGATGCCAATCATCGAAGACAGCGCCGGCGCCTGGGATCTCAATCGCCCTGGCGCTTCACGGGTGGTGACCTCCCTGGGAAGCGGGAAACCACTGGATATCGGCGGTGGCGGAGCACTGTTCGGTGACACCCCGGTGGATGCCGATATCGATGTGTGGTCGCCAGGCCAACGTTCGCGGACACGCCCGGCGTCAAGCCCGCCCCTGTCGATCCATGCCCTGCCCGCCCTGGTGCAGGCCGTCACAGCGGCCCAGGCACGAACCCAACGGCTGCGGCAGCAGGTGCCCGAGTTACTGGTGCGGTTGCGTCAATATGGCCTGGACCCTTGGGTCAGCCAAGACACGTTGGCGCCAAGCTGGCAGTTCATCCCGATCCGCACCCGCGATGCCCGGGTGTTCGAACACCTGCGCTACAGCCCCCATGCCGATCGCCTCGGCGTCTGTGCCCCAGCCGCCCATGCGTTGCGGGAATTGCCCATGCTTGGCACTCGTGCAGAGGTGGCCCAAGGGCCGAAGCCCACCTTGGACCTGCACCGCAACTGGATACTGCTCGATCCCCAGGCCGCCCTCGATCATCCGCAGCATCTGGCAGCCTGGGCCGGAGACCTTCGATGAATTCATCCGTCCATGATCTGGCCCAGCCCTTCAACATCGGCCCAAGGGTGCAGCACCTTGCGGACTACGCCGACAGTGGCCAGGCGCTGATCGAAGAACAACTGCTGGGGGTGGCCAACGCCCGGGTCCTGCTCGCCAACTACGCAGCGATTCGGGCCGACTTTGGTGCTCTCTGGGGATCGTGCGCAGACACGTCCGGGCACGCCGAGATCGACCGTTGGCTGCTACACAATGCGGCCTTTATCTCCAGCAGCCAAGCCGCAGCGCAAGGCATCAGCACGCCGATTTCCCTCGACGGTCGCCGCATGCCGGCCTGGCGTCCGCCCCGTTATGGCAGGGCCGCGGTGCTTTGCTTGCCTTCCAGCGACAAGGTGCTCTTCGACGTCAAAGGCATCGGTGTACCACCGGATGAAGCCCCCGTGCTTCCTCATTCCAACGGTTTGTTGACCCTGGCAGAAGCTGTGCATGAAGTGCTGATGGAACACCTGGTATTGGCGGCCATGACTCATGCAAAAGAGGCAATCACGCCGCTGCCGACCTATGCGGTTATTGACCTGGGTTTCGATGCCTTGTGGCATGACGGTCGACCACCTGAACCCGCCGTGCTGTTATTGCGCCGACCTTGCACCCGCCCGCGCTGCCAGTGGCAACGTTACTGGCAAGGGGCCGAACTGGCGGGGGCCTTGATGCAGACCGAACTGCTGCTCAGGCGTTACGGCCTGACTGCCAGCAGCTGCGGCGCGGTGCGTTTTCAGGTCAGCCATGAGAACGGGAAACTGCAGGTGGAACGCGACGGCGCAACACTCAAGGTCAGCAACCAGGTGACCAAGACACTGGAACAGATACTGGCGAACAACCAAGGCAAGCCGCTGGTGATCGACGGCGTCAATGTGCAATTGGCCGGGCAGTCCAGCGCCGCCCCACTGCAGCTGCAGATCATGGACTTCGGTCGCTATCGTTTTGCCGAGCACTTCGACCATCACTTGTACGCCTGGATCGACGCCGACTACCAGAGTCTCAATGGCCTCCACCTGGCGCCAGACCACCCGCATTACATCCAGCCAGACCCGCTGCTCAGCCTGGCAAAGATCGTCGAAGGGACTGCTTTCGCCGCCCTCCAACAACACCTTCGAGACTTTCGCCAGAAGCCCGGGGCCGATGAGCTGTGCCAGGCTTTGCGCGCCGTCCTGACGGACGCCTGCCGGAGCTTGCATTCAGCTCCCCGACGCCGTCAAAAAGGCACAGCATTTGTGATACCGGACACTAAGCCACCTTGAAGCGACTGACCAACTGTTGCTGGTACTCGGCCAGGCGCGCGAGTTCCTGGCTGGTGATTGCCGTCTGCTCGGCACCGGCGCTCACCTGGATTACCAGATCATTGATCTCGTTCACATTGCGATTGATGTCCTCGGACACCGCGCTCTGCTCTTCAGCAGCGGAGGCGATCTGAATGTTGCGGTCGCTGATCGTCGCCACGCCTTCGGCGATCTCCACCAACAACTCGCCCGCTCGCTCGACTTTGCTCGCGCCATCCTGGGCCTTGCCCAAGGTCTGCTGCATGGACAGGGCCGCACGATCGGAGCCGGCCTGCAGGTTGCTGATCATCTGTTGAATGTTGCCCGTGGACTCTTGGGTCTTTTGCGCCAGGGTGCGCACCTCGGACGCGACCACTGCAAACCCGCGACCATGGTCACCAGCTCGCGCCGCTTCGATGGCCGCATTGAGCGCAAGCAGATTGGTCTGTTCGGCAATGCCGCGAATCACGTCGAGCACCGAGGAAATGGCGTCGCTTTCCAGCTTGAGATCACCAATGATCCCCGCGGTCTCTTCGGCTTGCGCGGACAATTGGCGAATCAAGCCGATGGTACTTTCGATCTCCACCCGACCTTGAGCCGTACTGATATTGACCTGTTGCGACATGTGCGCAGCGTCGTTGGTACTTTGCGCCACCTCGCGCACCGTGGCGCTCATCTGATTGATCGCGGTGGCCACCAGCTCAGTGCCTTGGCGCTGCTGCTCGACACTCTCACTGGTCTGGACCGTCACCGTGGAAGACTCTTGCGCCGCGGTTGCCACTTGCGCCGTGGCATTGCCGATTTCCTGCACGACCCCGCTGATCTCTTGCGCCATGCGGTTGAGGTTTCGCGAGATCTGGCCGAACTCATCCCGGCCGTCATAGGTGGCCCTGGCAGTGAGATCACGCTGGGCCAAGTCATTCAGGACGCGGTTCACATCGCGCACCGCCGAATCGATCATGCGGATGATCACATACGACAGCACCGTCACCGCAAGCAATGCCACGACGACCGCGCCAATGGTCAGCCACAATGCACGGCTTGCTTCATCGCGCTCATGTGTCGCCAGGCGACTGACGCTTTCACCCAGGGCTTGTTCCACCTGGCTCATCATGTCGATGCGTTGAGTGGAGAGTTCAAACCAGGCCTCGGGCTTGATGCCCAGCGGCTGCCCCAATGGCACCTCGAATGCCAGGCGTTGCAACTTGTCGACTGCAACCGCAGCGGGTTTCAGCATTTGATCAGTCAGTTGTTGAAGTAATCCTGGCTGGGCCTTGCGACGGAACCCGTCGGAATAAGCGGAGAACTCGCCGAGATTGCGGCTAAAGCGTGACAATAACGTCTCATCGAAATGGTCCTGGCTGAACACCAGACCGAGTACCACCCGTTCACGTCCGGCCCGCTCTTTCATCTCGATAAACTGATTAAGGGCACCGAGCGCATGGACAATGGTGGCGTTGTTGATCGTTGCTTCCAGAGAGTGGGTGTAACCCATGAGCGTTTGAATGATCTCGGTATAACGAACACCCGACTCGGTGCTGCTAATACTCAACTTATCAACTTGCCCGCGAATGGTGGGCAACGCGTCCAATGCCCGCAGGACATTGTCCAATTGCGTGCTTCCCGACGCAGACAATCGGCGCACCACCTCGACCGAGGTATTGGCATCCTGGCGCGCCTGGGACATCCGTTCACCCATGGACTTGCCGCCACTGCCCAGGAAGACCCCACTGGCTCCGCGCTCGCGCTGCAATACGGTAATCAGTTGACTCAACTTCTGCGCCGTGGCGCTGGCAGTCACCGTGGTGTTCATATCGCGTAGTGTCTTGTAGTTATCCACTACAAAGACCCCGGCCAAGGTGAGAAACCCCAATAAGGGAAGTAGCAGTATCAATAAAAGTTTCAGACGCAGCGGTGCATTCCTGAGCATTTCCGTTCAAGCCTCATTTCATACTGAATTAGTGATGCGTGAACTTATTGTAAAACCGCTGTTATACACGCTGATCCTGAACGATCTTAACGCAATACCAAATGGCCATCACGCCTGATATTGCACTGCTTGGCACTTATATCCACCCGGGGGGCTGGAATTTGTATTTGCCTTGATCAAGATCAAGCATTCGACAAATAACGGTAAGTATTCGGTAAGAGAAAGTTCTCGACGATGGGCGTGCATTCATCCTGTCCTGTTGGAGAACTCAATGCCTTTGCGCTTAGCCGTTTCGACAATCCCGAGTGTGTTCCTGCTCGCCGTGGCCATTTCAGCAATGGCCGCACAGGCGGCCGAGTCTGACAACGCCGAACCGTCTTCGTCCTGGGGACTGGGGGTCGGCGCATTAAGCAGCCAGCAGCCCTATACCGGCATCGATCGTGACAACAAGGCGATACCGCTGATCTACTTCGAGAACGAATACCTATGGGTGTTCGGCCCAAACGCCGAGGTCAAGCTGTCACAACTCGAGATCGGCGACACCCAGCAAATCGATTTCAGCCTCATGGGCCAGTACGACTTCAGTGGCTACGACGCTGACGACGCGCGGGTCTTCGATGGCATGAGCGACCGCAAAAGCAGCTTCTGGGCGGGGGCCAAAGTGGAGTGGCACACCGGTCTGGTGGACGTGCGCGCCGAGTGGCTGTCGGAGGTGTCGGGCAACAGCAAGGGGCAGCGCTTCAACGTGGGCCTGGAGCGGACCTGGCGGGTCGGCGAACACATCACGCTCACACCCCAAGTCACGGCGATGTGGCAGGACAAAAAATACGTCGATTATTATTTTGGCGTGCGCGACAGTGAGGCCCGCATCGATCGTGCGGCCTATGATGGCAAGTCTGCCCTCAATACCGAATTTGGCGTCCGGGGAAACTACATGTTCGATAAACACCACGCCCTGTTCCTCGATATCAAAGCGACGAGCCTCGCCAGTGAGATCAAGGACAGCCCGCTGGTAGACAGCTCTACCGAAAACAGCGCGCTGTTCGGCTACCTGTACCGCTTCTGATGAGCCGAATTCTGCTGGTCGAGGACCACGAACGATTGGCGCACCTGGTCTGCACAGGCCTGGCGAATGCGGGGATCGCCGTCGATGTGATCAACCGCATGGATGGCGCGTGGTCGGCCATCCAGCGTGTGCCCTACCAGGCGCTGATCCTCGATCGCGGGTTGCCGGACGGCGACGGGCTCGTCCTGTTGAAGCGTCTGCGCAGCGCCGGGCTAGGCATCCCGTGCCTGGTGCTCACGGCGCGGGATGCCCTGCATGATCGGGTACAGGGGCTCGATGCCGGCGCGGATGACTATCTGCCCAAGCCCTTTGCCATGGATGAAATGGTCGCGCGCGTGCGAGCGTTGCTGCGACGCCCCGTGGACTGTCGCCCACTGGCGCCCAGCCATGGCGACCTGAGCCTGCAACCCGACACCGGCAGCATGTGGTGTGCCAATGAAAGCATTGCTCTGGCGCCAGCGGAAATGCAGATCATGTTGCTGCTGTTGCGCAAACCTGGGGAGATCGTCCGCCGTCAGACGATAGAGGCAGCAGGCTGGGGCTTGAGCGAGGCGGTCACGCCGAACGCCCTGGACGTGGCCCTTCACCGTATCCGCCGCAAGCTGCTTGCCATCGGTTCCCGCCAACGCATTGTCAACTTGCGAGGTCTTGGTTATGCGCTGCGCCAGGTCGACGTGGCTGAGTAGCCTCAGATTCAAAGTGTTGCTGGCCTATATTGCTGGCGTGGCGCTGAGCATCCTGCTGATCGTATTGACGGCGCTGGCCCTGGTCACCTCCCAGAGCGACATCCTGCTGGTCATGAACATGGCCGAACGCACCCAGGAGCTGGCGGAGAAACTCCAGTTCGATCCTGCCGGCCGCCCGGTCGGATTCGATCGCAGCGAGGCCGATCGAATCTGGACCTATGAAAGCATGCCGCAAGACATCGGATACCGCGTGCTGGACGCCTCGGCAAATGTGGTCCTGACGTCCACCGAAGCAACCTTCTGGCCTGCAAGCACCGCGGTGCGTCCTTCAGAGCACGAACCGTTCAAGTTCGAGCGCCAGGGCATCCTGATGTATGGCGCCACCGCGCCGGTCGAACACGACGGCAAGACCTGGTTCCTGCAACTTGCCGTCAGCGAACGGCTGATGGACCTCTTCCATGGTGCATTCGCGTTGCCATTCATGGGCGCCGGTATCGTCCTGTTCAGCCTGGTGCTGCTCTTCGTCTTTGCCGCCTGTGCCTATATCACCCTGGGCTATACGCTCAGACCCTTGCGCGAGGTGTCCGAGTCGGCCGCGGCCATTTCGCCTCGTTCCCTGCATTCACGCTTGCAGGTCACCAGCGTACCGTCCGAAGTCGTGCCACTGGTGGACAGTTTCAATCGGGCCCTCCAGCGCCTGGAACATGGCTACCGGACCCAACAGGAGTTTCTAGCAACCGCGGCCCACGAGCTCAAGACACCGCTGGCGCTGATACGCGCGCAAATCGAATTGATGGAGGACAGCCACGATCGCAACGCGTTGCTCAACGATGTCGCTCACATGACCCGTCAAGTCCAGCAACTGCTGCTCCTGACCGAAGCCAGTGAGGCCCGGAACTACCAGTTTGCCGAGGTCGAACTGGCCGATGTCGCGAGGGAAGCCAGCAACTATTTGCAGCGCATGGCCGAAGCCGCAGACGTGCGCTTGGTGCTGGCGCAGAACGCTGCCTCTGCTGACCCATGGCAGGCGGATCGCAGCGCCCTCTTCACCTTGTTGAAGAACCTGCTGGAAAACGCCATCCAACACGCCCCTCGGGGCACAGAGGTTCGAGTGGACATCGGCGCGGATCACCTGAGCGTACGAGACTGGGGCCCCGGGGTGGAGCGGGAGCAACTGCCACACCTGTTCATTCGCTTCTGGCGCGGGGCCCATCGCCGCGACCATGGCGCCGGCCTGGGCTTGACGATCTGCCAGGAAATCGCCCAGGCCCACGGCTGGACGCTCTCGGCCAGGAGAGCCGAGCCTGGTTTGTTGCTACAGCTCTCGCGGCGGGAACATTGATCTACCAGCCGAGCTGCTTGTTGAAACCCAGGGCGTCATAGTAGTCGTGCTGCGTGATAATCTTGCCCTCCTTGAGCCGGATGAAACTCACCCCCTTGAAGCTAAGGGGGCGCTGGGTGGCCGGCGTCTCGGTGCTCCAAGGCCCGGTATTGTGTCCCTTGAATTCCCATTCGAAGGCAATGCTTTCACCGTTGACGATCGGCTCGCCCAGCATCGTCCATTGCAGATCCGGCACTGCGTGCATGAACACTTCGATCACCTGGGTCTTGGCATTTTCCCGGCCGACCTGCGGTGTCCCCACCGAGGCGTCGAGGAACTCGCCGTCCTCGGTGAAGTACTTCGCCGCAGCCTCCGCATCGCGAGCGTTCCAAGCTTTCATATAGTCATGGATCACACCCAGGGTATCGTTTTGACTGGCTGCCAGAACCCCATGGCTGGCCAGAATCAGGAGCAACCCAAACAGCATCGAATGGATTCGAGACGTCATAGCGTTCACCCTTTTATCATCAGAGGATTTGCCTGCCGCGCCCGGCGGCAGGCCGTCATGTCGCTTAGGTTTTTTTCCAGGCATCGGAAGCCGGGGCGGTACCTTTCTCGTAGGGGCGAAACAGGACCATGTAGACGAGGCCGACGAAGATCACGATGGCGCCAACCAACACGATGCCGTAGTTCACATACCACGGCGCGTCTGGCATACGCGGCCAGGACATATTGACGATGGCGAACAAGCCATAGCAGAGCGCAGCGATGTTCACCGGCCAGCCCCAACGTCCCAAGGTGAACTGGCCATTGGGTGTCCAGCCCCGGAGACGGGCGTACATCACACCCCCGACGATCATCTGGAATGCCAGGTAGATACCGATGGCGGCAAAACTCACCACCAGCGCGATGGCGTTCTGAAGATAGAAACCGACACACACGATGATCGCCGGCAGCACCCCGCAGACCATCAGGGCGGCGGTCGGCACATGGGTAGCCGGGGAGATTTTCTTCAGCACGCCACTGCCCATGAGCATCTCGTCTCGGGCGTAGGCATACAACAAGCGGCTGGCGGATGCCTGCAAGCTCAGCACACAGGAAACGAACGAAACCGTGATCACCGCCATGACCACCCGCGACATGACCGGACCGAACGCCGCGCCGAATATCGTGGCCATGGGGTCCTTGTCCTGGCCGGAAACAACGGCGGCAATATCAGGCACGGCCAGGATCAAGGCCAGGGCGGCAAAGATCGACGCGGCACCGCCGATCCAGATCGTCATTCGCATGGCCTTGGGGACTTGGCGGCTGGGATTGGGCGTTTCCTCGGCCACATCGCCGCACGCTTCAAAACCGTAGTAAAGGAACATCCCGGCCAGTGATGCGGCCAGGAAGGCCGGCCAGTACTCCCCATCGATGGAGATATCGAACGTGTCGAACAACACGCTCAAGGGCTGGTGGCGCTCAAAAATCAGCAAATAGCCGCCGATCAACAACGCCCCGACCAGCTCACACAGAAAGCCGAACATAGCCACCCGCGCCAGCAGCTTGGTGCCGCTCAGGTTCAAGACCGTCGCAGTAGCGGTCAGGACCAGCGCGACCAAGGTATTGGTGACCGGCGACGGCTCGAAACCCAGCAGGTTGGCAATGTAGGGACCGGCGCCCAGAGCTACGGCAGCAATGGTCACGCACAGGGAGATGGCGTAGATCCAGCCGACCATCCAGGCCCACTTTTTCCCCACCAGGCGACGGGCCCACGGATAGACACCGCCGGAGATGGGATATTGGGACACCACTTCGCAAAAAATCAGGCACACCAGCATTTGCCCGAACCCCACCAGCAGGTAGGACCAGAACATGGGCGGCCCGCCCGTTGCCAGGCACAGGCCGAACAATGTGTAGACGCCGACTACCGGTGATAGGTAGGTGAACCCGAGGGCAAAGTTCTGCCACAGGCTCATGCTACGTTCGAAACTCGAGGTGTACCCGAGGGCACGGAGTTGCTCCGCGTCCTGGTCCACGGCTGCCGTGGAGCTTATTGAGCTGTTCATTGCGCCATCCTTCAAAAAGGAATTCGTTGAGTAAGCGTCAAGCAGGCAGAACCATTCCACCCGTAACGTGGTTCACCAGAAATGCCTCAGAGCTGTATCCAGGTGGCCTTGATCTCGGTGTATTTATCGAAGGCATGCAGGGATTTGTCGCGGCCATTACCGGACTGCTTGTAGCCACCGAACGGCGCCATCATGTCGCCGCCGTCATACAGGTTGACCCAGACACTTCCGGCGCGAAGTGCGCGGGCCATGGTGTGGGCGCGCGACAGATTGGCCGTCCAGACGGCTGCAGCCAGCCCGTAAGGCGTGTCGTTGGCGATGCGCACCGCATCCTCGGCTTCGTCGAATTCGATCACCGACAGCACTGGGCCGAAAATCTCTTCCCGGGCAATTGTCATCGAGTTGCTGACATTGTCGAACAGTGTCGGCTCCACGTAGCTGCCGCCGGTTTCCTCCAATGCCACGCGCCCTCCCAGCAACAACTGGGCGCCTTGATCCTGTCCTTGCCGAATGTGTTGCAACACCCCTTCCAGGTGGCGCGCGTCCACCAGCGCACCGACATTGGTGTCGGGATCCAGCGGATGGCCTGGCTTCCAGCCTTTTAAAGCCTCGACCACCATCGGCACGAAGTGCGCCTTGATGGAAGCCTGGACGAGCAAACGTGAACCGGCGGTGCACACCTCGCCCTGGTTGAAAGCAATGGCGGCCGCTGCCGCTTCGGCGGCTGCCTGTAGATCTGGGGCATCTGCGAAGACAATGTTCGGACTCTTCCCCCCCGCCTCCAGCCAAACCCGCTTCATGTTCGACTCGCCCGCATACACGAGAAGTTGCTTGGCCACTCGGGTGGAACCGGTAAACGCCAGCGCATCAACGTCACCGTGCAAGGCCAGGGCCTTGCCCACCGTGTGTCCATGGCCTGGCAGCACATTGAGCACACCGACCGGCAACCCTGCTTCCAGGGCAAGCTGTGCGATACGAATAGCCGTCAGCGGCGAACGCTCTGAAGGCTTGAGAATCACCGAGTTGCCGGTCGCCAATGCCGGCCCCAATTTCCACGAAGCCATCATCAACGGGAAATTCCACGGCACGATGGCAGCGACCACCCCGACCGGCTCCCGCGTCACCAGCCCGAGCTGATCTACCGCCGTCGCGGCCACCTCATCGTAGATCTTGTCGATGGCCTCCCCGCACCAGCGAATGCTATCGATGGCGCCAGGCAGGTCGACCGCCAGCGAGTCGGCGATCGGTTTGCCCATGTCCAGCGTTTCCAGCAGTGCCAGCTCTTCGGCGTGAGACTGCAAGAGGTCGGAAAAACGCAGCATGACCGCCTTGCGCATTGCCGGTGCCTGACGCGACCAAACGCCGGAGTCGAATGCCGCCCGGGCGCTGGTCACGGCCAGCTCGGCGTCCGCGGCATCGCAACTTGCAACCAGGCCCAACAATCGCCCGTCCACAGGACTCACGCATTCAAAGGTAGCGCCTGAACTGGCAGGCCTGTATCGCCCGTCGATAAAGGCACGGCCCTCGATGTCCAGCGCCTTGGCTCTGGCTTCCCACTCTGCTCGGGTCAAGTGACTCATGATTGAAGTGCTCCTGGGTTCGGATGAATGCGATCTCGGCTCGCTTAAACATATGGAACCATATCTTTTAGTTCATGAGAACCCCAGGAAAACCAAATTCAGCCAGGTTTTTTTGACTTAAACGCCTTTTCATCCCTAGAATTCCGCGCCAGTGGCCCCTGAAAATGCCTTTGAACTATGAAATAGAATTTTTTTGAGTCCAGGCGTCGACGACGCCGCCAATGAATGAAACGACCATGAGCCCTACATCAAGCCTCATACGCCTCAGTCAGGAAGGGAAAACGGAATCCGTCACCCGCCGCCTGGTTGAAATGATTGACCTGGGGTTGCTGGTCGAAGGTGAACAGCTCCCCAGCGAAAGTACCCTGGCCACCCAACTCGGCGTCGCCACGGTCACCCTGCGCGATGCGTTGGCTGCCTTGCGAGAGCGCGGGGTCATCGAAACCCGGCGTGGACGCAACGGCGGCAGCTTTATCTGCGCCGCCCCACAAACCACCGATCAGGCGTTGTTCGATCAATTGCGTGAAATGAGCACGCTTGAATTGCGTGACCTGGCCGACGAGCACGCAGCCATTTCAGGCGCCGCCGCCCGCTTGGCAGCCCAACGCGCCGGCCCTGAGCAACATGCGCGGCTGGGTGGCTACATCGATGCGCTGGCCAAGGCACAAGAACGTCTGGAGCGCCGACGTGCCGACGCCAGGTTCCACATCGAAATTGCCGTGGCGTCGCAGTCGGTACGGCTGACCCACAGCGAGGCCCGCTTGCAGGCGGAACTGGGGGAGTTGTTATGGTTGCCATTTGATGAGCAACCGGATCCCCAAGTGATCGAGCGGGAACACCGGGCGATTCTGGAGGCCATCATTGCGAACGATGCCAATCTGGCGGGGGCACTGGCCGAAGCCCATGTTGCTCGCGGCGTCCGGCGTTTGACCGCCATACGCTTGCAGCAGATGGCGCAAGATGCCTGATGACTGGAACAGAACTTGCTCAACAACTGACTCCAAACACCGCCCGACAGCCTGTCCGTGTCGCCAGCAAACACCGCACTGTCCCTTCCGAGGCATGAGTTAGAGCCATGGATAACGAAATTTCAGCAAATGGGTTATCCCAATGCGCAACGTTGATCAACGCTTCCATTGGTAACGTCTTCAAGGGTCTCAACGACCTGGGCGCCCAGGTATCGAGCATTTGGGAACGGCAACGGTGCAAGACCAGGCGCCCCAATCAACGCGACCTCAAGCCATTGTTGGGTGGCGTCCGGCAGATCCTTGACTCCGAGAGTCTCAAGTTTCATGGCGCTGGCGTGGTTTTCGCCCCTGGTGAGCTGGAAGATTGCGAGATGCACCTGCAGTGGTGGTGCCGGACCCAGAACGAACAAGTCCAGCCTTTGCAGCTGAATCTCGATAGCCGCAGCGATCGTTTCTACGATTACCTGCACATGCCTTGGTACACCCGTCCGCAGCAGACTCGCCAGCCCTCCATAGACGGGCCTTTTGTCGACTTGTATGGCACCGAGCAGTACATCGTTGCCTTCTCCGTGCCGATTTTTTTCGATGATCGCTTCATTGGCGTTGCCGCCGCCGACATCTCCCTGCACTCGTTGGAACCCTTGCTCGTGCGCAGCCTGATGAGAGTCAGCAATGAAGCGCTGTTGCTCAATGCCGAAGGTCGAGTATTGGCAGCTAATACGGCGAGCTGGTTGGCCGGTGATTTGATACGAGGCGTGCTGAACCAGGACATGGACCAAGGGCGCGTTTTGAGCCTCATCGACACCTCGTCCTATTGGAGCGTCGTGGAACGGCCGGTACCCAGGCTCTGATTGCCGGTCGCCATCGCGAGCAAGCTCGCTCACACATAGGTGATACGCAGGCTCAAGCGACCCCGCCGTCAGCGACCGTAAGCGTGCCGGGCTGTGGGGCGCGGCTGTGCATGAAAGTTTCGGGCATCGCCAGCAACAGACCAAATGCCAACGCAGCAATCGCCGCCAGGGTCAGGAACGCCGCGCTGTAGCCAGCCCCCTGCACCACAAAGCCGGCCAGGCTGTTACTCAACGCCGCGCCGAACCCGAACACCGTCGACAGCACCCCGAGGCTGACGTTGAAACGCCCGGTGCCCTGGGTCAGGTCCTTGACCACCAGTGGAAACAGCGCGCCAAACAGCCCGGCACCGATCCCATCGAGCAACTGCACCGCCACCAACCAATAGGGGTCATCCGAGAGCACGTACAACACCCCTCGAATGGGCAGGATCAGGAAGCCGGCCAGCAACAACGGCTTGCGTCCCCAGGCATCGGCCTTGACGCCGACCAGCCACGCCATGGGTACCATGACCAGTTGCGCCGCGACGATACAGGCCGACGTCAGCGGCGTGGCCAGGTGGGCATTGGCCTGGGCGAGTTTCTGGCTGACCAGCGGGAGCATCGCCGCGTTCGCCAGGTGAAACAGCCCGCAGCAAATGGCGAACAACAGCAGCGTGCGGTTATCCAGCAACACGCGCAGCGCCGAGGGCGTCGGGCCCTGCACCGACTGACCGGCCTCCAGGCCCCGGGCCACGTCATGGTCGATGGCCTCGGCGGACACGCAACTGACCGCCACGATGCTGGCCAATGCCATCGCGGCCATCAGGTAGAACACCGCAATGGGACCGAACAGCCAGGCGAACCCACCCGCCAGCAGCGCTGCGCAGGCATTGCCCGCGTGGTTGAATGTCTCGTTGCGCCCAGTACGCCGCGTAAAGGCCCGGACGCCGGTAATGCCCAGGGAGATGGCCGCAATGGCCGGCGCGAAGACCGACGCCGCCACGGCGCCGAGCGCCTGGGTCAGCGCCACCAGGCCGAAGGAAGACGTGAACGGTAGCACCAGGCAACCCAGCGTCACCATCAAGGCAGCCACGGCCACCACGGCACGTTTGCTGCGCACCCGGTCGATCAGCGCTCCGGCGGGCGCCTGGGCGACGAGCCCGGCCATAGCGGCCACCGTCATCACCACGCCAATGCTGGCAGGGTCCCAGCGATGCACCGCCAGCAGGTAGATCGCCAGGTAAGGACCCAGCCCATCGCGTACATCCGCGAGGAAAAAATTCAGGCCATCCAGGGAAAGCTTGTTACGTCGGTCTCGGTTGCGATCCATAGCGGCCTCGACGGGCATTGCCCCAAAGAAAATTGCCGCCATGATGTCGCAAAGAATCGAACCGGGCCACCGTGATGAGCGCGGGCCCCTTTCCCTGTGGGAGCGAGCTTGCTCGCGATGGCGGACCATCAGCCAACGATGATGCTGGATCTGACACCGTCATCGCGAGCAAGCTCGCTCCCACATGGGGTGTTGGGTTGGATGCGTGCCCTGGGGACACGCTACGCCAACGCGCCGGCCGTCGCGCACGGCGTCCTACCAAAGCGCGATGTCGTAGGTGAAATAGATCCGGTTGCTGTCACGGCCACGGGAAAAGTCCGAGCGATAGACGTAGTTGCGCAACTTCACCCCCAGCCCCTTGAACGTACCCTGCTGCACCACGTAGGCGATCTCTGCGTCACGCTCCCACTCTTTGACGGTGGTATTGGACTTGCCGTCGTTGCCGCTCAGGTAGCGGGTGGAAAATGTCAGGCCGGGCACACCGAGGCGAGCGAAGTCGTAGCCATAACCGAGCATCCAGGTCTTCTCGTCTTCCTCGATGAACTTGCCGATCCCGACGTTGCTGAAGGAGTACACCGTGGCGCCGCTGACATAAGGCAGGCCCGCCTCGCCGCTGAGGGTTTGATAGCCGGCGCTCAGTGTATGGCCGACAACGGCGTAGGACAGCGATCCGCTGAGCATGTCGTTGTCGATCTTGCCACCGTAGGCCGAACCCGAATCGACGCTGTTGAAGTAGCGCAGGTCGCTGGTCAATACCCCAGCGCCCAAGGACAGATCATGCTGGATGCCGGCAAAATTCTGTCGATAGAAATTCTCCAGCTCGCCATAGAAGTAGCTCAGACGGATGTTTTTGCCCAACCTGTAGTCGGCACCGGCATAGCTGAAGTCACCGGACTTATCGCCGCCGTAGCCATCGGGCACGATGGGCATGCTGTCGCTCGAATCGCGCAGCTTGAAACGCTCCAGATACCCGCCGATGATGGTGAGGTTGTCGATGTCAGTGCTGCTGATCTGGGTGCCCTGGTAAGTCTGGGGCAACAGCCGCGCATCGTTGTAGACCAGCACCGGAGTCTTGGGCAGCAACGTGCCGTATTTGAGCGTGGTCTTGGCCACCCTGGCCTTGGCGGTCATCCCTGCGCTGGCAAACTCGTCGGCGGCGCGACCGTCGTCATGCACCGGTAGCAGGCCGGTGCCGCTGCGACCACGCCCGGAGTCGAGCTTGACCCCGAGCAGGCCCAGGGCGTCGACCCCGAAGCCGATGGTGCCCGGCGTAAAGCCTGACTGGTAATCCAGCAGCAAGCCCTGGGCCCATTCGGTGCGCTCACTCTTGGCGGTCCTCGCCGCCCGTGCGCTCATCCCGTGCTCGTCGCGAAAATTTTCGTTGAAGTAGACGTTGCGCAATTGCAGCTTGAGTTTGCTGTCGTCGATGAAACCTTCGGCACTGGCCGAGGCCAGAGGCAACAGCCCAAGGATTGGAAACAAAGCCCCGCGGGTAAGCAAAGTGGTCATGTCGAGCTACTCGTTGTTGTTATTTGGCGTGCAAGCCAGCGCACACCCGCTTGCGCAGGCGTGTCAGGCAAAAAGCTAAGGTGTCGGGTGAATCAGGAAAACAGCGTCAGCGCCCCGGTCAGCAGCGCCAGTGCAGTAATCACCAGGGACGTGAGCACCGCCCATTTGACGGTGGCTTTCTGGAAGTCGCCAAGGTCGCGGTCAACCATGCCCACCAGCAACAAGGTCGAGGCCACCAGCGGGCTCATCAAGTGCACCGGCTGGCCGAGAATGGACGCCCGGGCAATTTCCACCGGATCGATGCCATAGGCGGCAGCGGCATTGGCCAGGATCGGCACGACACCGAAGTAGTAGGCATCGTTGGACAATACGAAGGTCAGCGGCATGCTGGTAATCGCCACCACCAGCGGGAACAGATGGCCCCAGGAAGGCGGAATCCAGTCGACCAGGGTTTGTGCCAGGGCATCGACCATTTTCGTCCCGGAAAAAATCCCGGCGAAGATGCCCGCGGCGAACACCAGCAGGACCACGGTCATGGCGTTGCCCGAGTGGGCGAGAATGCGCTCCTTCTGAATGTCCAACTGCGGATAGTTGATCATCAGCGCCAGGACGAAACCGATCAGGAACAGGATCGCCGAGTGCATGAGCCCCATCACCAGCGCAACCATCACCGCAACCACCAGCAGCAGGTTGACGTAGGCCAGCTTCGGACGCTTGTGCGGCGTATTCTCGATGATCGCGTTGATGTAGCAGTCACCGCCACCGCTTTGCAGCTGGACGTTGCCGATGCGCTTGCGCTCGGCACGACCTAGCAGGAACGCCGTGAACACCACCCACATCGCACCGCCGATCATGGTCGGCAGCAAGGGCACGAAGTACTCACCGGCATCCAGGCCCAATGCCGCGATCGCGCGGGTCGCCGGGCCGCCCCAAGGGGTCATGCCGCTCATGATGCTCAAGGAGAGCATGGAAACAGTCGCCAGGATCATCGGATTCATGCCGATGCGTTTGTACAGCGGCAGCATCGCGGCACAGGTGATCATGTAAGTCGTCGTGCCGTCACCGTCCAGCGCCACCAACAGCGACAGCAGCGCAGTGCCCACGGCGATCTTCATCGGGTCGCCATTGACCCGCTTGAGGATTTTGCGGATCAACGGGTCGAACAGACCGGCGTCGATCATCAGGCCGAAAAACAGGATCGCGAACAACAACAGTGCCGCCGACGGCGCGACCATTTTCAGGCCGTCCAACATCATCTTGCCGGTGGTCCCGCCAAAGCCGCCGAGCACGGCAAAGACGACGGGCACCACCGTCAGGGCGACGATCGGTGACAACCGTTTGGTCATTATCAGGAAGGTAAAGACCACCACCATGGCCAAGCCAAGTAAAGCGAGCATATGTCAGTTCTCTTGTTGTTATGAGTAGCTTGGCTGACATTCAGGCGCACGCCCCCCAACCCGCCAGGCAACACGCAAAAGTGTGCCTGGCGCAGGTAGTGAGTGAGCTGATGTGGTGCCGTCGAGTCAGCCGCGAGCGGCTAGATGTGTTTGGCGACCTTCGTGTCGTCCCAGGCTGAGTCCGTTGCCGGGGTCTGCGTCAGGGCGGGTTTGCCATCCAGGGTCCGCAACAGGAGTTCGCGGTCGCAGGCATTCTCCGAAAGGGAGATCACCACGGTCGCAACGGCGTTGCTCGCCAGGCTGGTCAACGCCCGCGCTTCGGACATGAACCGGTCGATCCCGATCAACAGGGCCAGGCCCGCCAGGGGAATGTCGTGGATGACCGTCAAGGTCGAGGCCAGGGCGACAAACCCGCTGCCGGTCACACCCGCGGCCCCCTTTGACGACAGCAGCATGATCGCCAGCATGCTGATGACCTGGGTCAGCGTCAGGTCGATGTTGCAGGCCTGGGCAATGAAGATCGCCGCCAGCGACAGGTAGATCGCCGTGCCGTCGAGGTTGAACGAGTAACCTGTCGGCAGCACCAGCCCCACGACGCCTTTCTTGCAACCCAGGGCCTGGAGTTTTTCCAACATTCGCGGCATCACCGGTTCGGTCGAGGACGTCCCCAGTACCACCAGGAATTCTTCACGCAGATAACGCAGCAGCTTCCAGAGGCTGAAGCCATGTGCGCGGCAGATGCTGCCCAACACCACGAAGACGAAGAAGGCGCAGGCGATATACAAGGTCATGATCAGCTTGGCCAGCGAGCCCAGCGACGTGATCCCGTACTGCCCCACCGTGAAGGCCAAGGCCCCGAAAGCGCCGATCGGAGCGAAACGCATCAGGTAGGAGAAAATCTTGAAGACCATGTGCGAAGCTGATTCCAGGACCTCCAGCACCGGCTTGCCGCGCTCACCCAAGGACGACAGGGCAAAACCGCAGAGCACCGCGATAAACAGCACCGGCAACACCTCGCCTTTATTGAAGGCGCCGATAAAGGTGTCGGGAATGATGTGCATGAAGAAGTCCACCACGCTCAGTTTCGCGGCGGATTCGGTGTACTGCGACAATCCTTGGGTGCTCAACTGCGTCGGATCGATGTTCATGCCCGCGCCGGGCTTGAACAGGTAGACCGACACCAGGCCGATGATCAGGCTGATCACCGTCAGCGCCAGGAACAACAGCATGGTCTTGCTCAACAAACGCCCCAGCGAGCGCTTGTCGCTCATGCCGGCGATGCCGGTGACAATGGTGCAGAACACCACCGGCGCGATCATCATCTTGATCAGCTTGATGAAGGCATCACCCAGCGGCTTCAGGGCAATTGCCTGTTGCGACCAGAAGTGCCCGACGACCACGCCCAGCAGCACGGCGCAGATGATCTGGAAGTAGAGCGATTTAACAACTTTCATGGCATCACCCATTTTTAGAATTGTTCTGATGCAAAAGACCCTGGCTGCCTGGGCTATCCGGCCAGCCGCTGGGACGCCGTGGCGTAGACGTAACCTGAGAAAAGCCGGCGCGCGGTACGTACTACCGAAGCCCGAATGGTCTCACCCTTTTCACCGGTGTAGGACAGTACGACATCAATGCCGCCGCTTGGGTGCTCAATCCGAACCTGTTGCAAGCGCGGCTCGCTGACGATGCCAAGCAACTGTGCGACGACGCTGTCTTCGGTCACACACGCAGTGGCCAAGCCGATGGAACCGGTGATCGCCAGGGCGCGGTGACAGTTGTGCGGCATGAAATAACGCACCTGGACCGTCCCGCCAGACTTGGCCGGAGACACCAGCACCGGTTTGGGAATGACCTTGTCACTGACATCACCCAAGCCCATGGCCAGGCCGGCTTTCAGGCGCAGGGACTCCAGGCGCTGCAGGAAAGCTTTATCGGCGTCCAGCTCAGCGGGGCTTTCATCGCCGCGCTTGCCAAGCTGACTGGCTTGAACGATCACCATCGGCATCGCCATGTCGATGCAGGTCACCGGGATGCCGTCGATCAGGTCCTGGGGTTGTCCAGTGGGAAAGAGTTTCCCTGTCTTGCTGCCCGCCGCATCGAGAAAGGTCAGTTGCACCGGAGCCGCTGTGCCAGGCACGCCATCAATGGCGGTGTCGCCTTCATAGCGGACTTTGCCTTCTGGGGTTTGCACTTCGGAATTCACGAAAGTCCCGGTATTGAGGTTGCGAATACGCACCCGGGTCAGGTCGCCGGAAGGCTTGACCAGTCCCTGCTCGATAGCGAACGGGCCGACGGCGCAGAGCATGTTGCCGCAGTTGGGGGCGGTATCGACCCGACGCTGGGAAACCATGACCTGGACGAACAAATAATCGACATCCGCATCAGGGTGCAGCGATGGGCTGACGATCGCCACTTTGCTGGTTTGTGGACTGCCGCCACCGATGCCGTCGATTTCCAACTCATGGCCCGAGCCCATCAGGTTGAGCAGCAGCTCGTCACGTTCGGCGATGGCGACCGGCAGATCCCAGGCGAGAAATACCGGGCCTTTGGACGTACCGCCGCGCATTAGCACACAAGGAATTCGCTGCATGTTCACTAACTCTTGTTGATCAATCTGGATAATTGATGCTCTGGAAACAAGAGTGGCAGGGTTTGAAAAGTGTTTCCAATGCAAAGATCAGAGCGATTATTGCGTTTCACAAATGAATTGCTTTACGCTAATTATCATCGCGCACGGCCCTTCCTCGGTGAGGTAGCACATGGAATATGAACTCCAGGACATACGATCTTTCGTGAAAATCGCCGAACTCGGCAGTTTCCACGAAGCCGCTGACGCACTGCATCTGTCGCAACCAGCCTTGAGCCGACGGATGAAAAAACTCGAGGAAGGCCTGGGAACCGCTTTACTCGATCGCACCACCCGCAAGGTCAGCCTGACGAGCGTCGGCCGTGATTTCCTGCCCAAGGCGCGGCGCCTGCTGGATGATTTCGACGACTCGATTCTCAACATCCGCGAGCTGGCGGAGCGGCAGATCGGCCGGGTAACTTTGGCCTGCATTCCCACGGCAGCGTTTTATTTCCTGCCTTCGGTGATCCGCCTCTACAACGAGCGCTACCCGAAAATCCGCATCCGCCTGCTCGACCTCAGCGCCAACGAAGGGCTCGAAGCAGTTCTGCGCGGCGAAGCCGACTTCGGCATCAACATGATGAGCGGCCAGCACCCGGACATCGAGTTCGTGCCCCTGGTCAACGAACCCTTTGTGCTGGCCTGCCGGCGCGATCATGAATTGGCTGAACGCAGTGCGGTTACCTGGTCGGAACTCAGTGATTATCGGCTGATCGGTGTTGGTCGCCTGAGCGGCAACCGCATGCTGCTGGACCACGCACTGTCGGGCCTGAGCTGGCGCCCGCAATGGTTTTACGAAGTGCAGCACCTGTCCACGTCGCTGGGATTGGTCGAGGCTGGCCTCGGCGTGTCGGCGATGCCCAGCCTGGCGATGCCGGCTGGGGATCATCCAACGCTGGTCAGCGTGCCGCTGATCGAGCCGGTGGTAAACCGCTCGCTGGGCCTGGTCTACCGCCGGGGCGCATCGCTCTCCCCGGCTGCGGAGAAGTTCGTCTCGATCCTGCTTGAGCAGTGGCCGCAATGAAGCGAGAGCCTCCACACTGCCAACGCGGCGAGGCTGATCGAGGCGCCTAGCAGGCTGACCGCCATCCAGCCCCACAGCGCATAAACCTGGGTCGCGGCCGCCGCGCCCAGCGCGCTGCCCGCCGAGTAGAAACACATGTACGCGCCGACCATGCGACTTTGCGCGTCGGGCCGTGCTGCGAAGATCAAGCTCTGGTTGGTGACATGCACGGCTTGCACCGCGAAGTCGAGCAACACCACGCCGCACACCAGTGCGATCAGGGAGGTTTCGGTAAACGTGATAGGCAGCCAGGAGAGCGTCAGGAGCCCCAGCGACCAGCCGGTAACGCGTTGTCCAAAGCCTTGATCGGCCCAGCGACCGGCCCTTCTGGCTGCCAGGGCCCCGGCGACGCCAGCCAGGCCAAACAGGCCGATGGCCGTATGTGAAAGCGACAGCGGCGCGGCGCTCAACGGCAGCACCATGGCGGTCCATAACACCGAAAACGCGGCAAAGATCAGCAAGGCCAGCAGCCCCCTGATCCGTAGCACCGGCTCGGTCATGAACAGCTTGAACAGCGACCGGATGAGCGCCAGGTAAGGCTGCCGGTCAGGTGACGACACGGCGGCAGGCACCACTGCCCAGAACACTGCCGCGATGGTCAGCATCAATCCCGCGGAAACGAAATAAACCCCGCGCCAGCCCGCCAGATCGGCAATCACTCCAGAGGTAAACCGCGCCAGGAGAATACCCAGGACCACGCCGCTGGTGACGGTTCCCACGGCCTGCCCCCGTTGGGAGGGCGTAGACAGCACGGCGGCATAGGCCACCAGCACTTGGACAACCACCGCCAGCAAGCCCATCACGATCATGGCCCCCAGCAAAGCCAACCAATGCTGGGCGGCACCGACGACCGCCAGCACAAGCGCGGACAACACCAATTGCGCGAAAACCAGGCGTTTACGGTTGACCCTGTCCCCCAGCGGGACGATGAACAGCAACCCCAGCGCGTAACCCACCTGAGTGGCCGTCACCACCACCCCGATAAATCCTGACGCGACGCCCAGGCTCTCGGCCATCGAGGCGAGCAAGGGCTGGGCGAAGTAGACATTGGCGACGGCCAGTGCGCAGGTCACGGAAAACAATAACGTGAGCGCCGGCGAAAGCCCGGCACATTGGTCGTCACTCAAATTTCCCGAAGGCTGCTGGGTGCAACAATCGACATCTGCTGTCATGCACGTCTCCTTGACGCTAAACTGGTTTCAATTGAAAACCTGACTGGATTGTTGCCTGATCAGGTTTCGATTTGCAACCACAGACATCGACCGGACTTGCGATGCTTTTTCAGGAGGTCAATACAATGGAAAACGCTTCACCGCAAAACAGCGAATGCCCGGTAGCCAGGACACTGGACGTGATAGGCGATCGCTGGTCGCTCATGATCATTCGTGATGCATTCGACGACATTCGCCGCTTCAGCGAATTTCAGAAGAGCCTGGGCGTGGCCAAGAACATTCTGGCTTCGCGACTCAAGGCGTTGGTCGAGGTCGGGGTGTTCGACGTTCGACCCGCATCCGATGGAAGCGCCTACAAGGAATACGTCCTGACAGAGAAAGGCCGAGAGATCTTTCCGGTCGTGGTCAGCCTGCGACAGTGGGGTGAACGCTTCCTGTTCGAGCCGGGAGAAACGCGTTCCGTGCTGTTGGACAACACGTCCGGACAGGCCCTCATGCCGATGGATGTTCGATCCTCAAGCGGTCAGAAACTCGGACCGGCCGATTGCCACAGGGTGAGGCTCATTGCCGACAACCCGACGTGAGATTGATCGTCCCTACCCCTTCAGTACCAACGACATGTCCGGGTACCTGGCGCACATGAAATCGACAAATGCGCGCACCTTCGGTGCAGCAAGACGCCGGGACGTGTGCAAGACCCAGAGTTCGGCTTCCTTCCCTGATACCGTGCCCCACTGGACCAACTCGCCACTGGCCAACTGGTTCCATGCGATGGACTGTGGAATGAGGGCAGCCCCACCACCGGCGATGGCCGCATCGCGGATCATCAGGAACGAAGAGAAGCGCAGCCTGGGGATCGGCTCCAGAATCAGGCTGCCGCCATCGAGTGTCCAATGGGTGGGCTCGAAACTGGACATCACAACACCGGGAACTGAGCGGATGGCGCCGGGTGCAGGCCGAGGTAATCCAGGCGCGGCCACCACCACCAGCCGGTCCTTGGCGAAACAGCGACCGACTAAATCGCTGTCCGGGCTGGGGTTGATCCGGATGGCGACATCAAATTGTTCCTCGACGAGATCAACCACGCGATCCTCCGAAATGACCTCGATCGCGACGTCCGGGTAAGCCGCACAAAACGCTGCGCCGATGCCGCCCATCGCCAGCTGCGAAAACAGGACCGGGGCAGCGACACGCAAGCGTCCGCGAGGCGTCGATACGCCCTCCTTCGCCGCCGCCATGGCTTCGACCACCTCGGCCAACGGCCCTTCGGCCCTGCTCAGCAGCAGCTCTCCAGCCTCGGTGAGCTTCAGACCACGCGCACTGCGCTCGATCAGCCTGACGCCCAATTGCTCCTCGAGGTCGGCAATGCGGCGCGACAAGGTTGCCTTGGATATTCCGCTCGCACGGCTTGCTTTTCCCAACCCCTCGTTCGTTGCGACGAGGGTGAAATCGATCAGCGCGTTCAGGTTCATGCTGTTCCACTTTTGAAACGGAGTGTCTACATCCTGGCGTCTTCGTTTTGTTTCTGCAACGGAATATCGTTTGATCATCGCAACGGGCCGACAAGGCCGTAGCGGACTTTTCCGGCTACCCACCCTTTTGCAGGAGATTCAACATGAGCATTCTCGTTACCGGCGCCACGGGCACCATCGGTTCACTCATCATCCAGCGCCTCGCCGACGCAGGCGCCAACGTCAAAGCCCTCGTGCGCCAGCCTGGCAAGGGAACATTCCCGGCGGGCGTGACTGAAGTCGTTGCCGACCTCACCGACGTGCCTTCGCTACGCGAGGCGCTGGCGTCGGTGCGTACGCTGTTCCTGCTCAATGCCGTGACCCCCGACGAGGTGACACAAGCCCTCATCACCTTGAACCTCGCTCGCGAGGCCGGCATCGAGCGCATCGTCTACCTGTCGGTGATTCACGCTGACAAGTTCACCCACGTTCCGCACTTCACCGGCAAGCACACGGTCGAGCGCATGATCGAAAGCCTCGACATCCCGGCGACCATCCTGCGCCCGGCGTACTTCATGCAAAACGAATTGATGGTCCAGCAGACGATTCAGAACTACTCGGTGTACCCGATGCCGATCGGCTCGGCGGGCGTCTCGATGATCGATGCCCGCGACATCGCCGATATCGCCGCTGCCGAGTTGCTGCGACGCGACAGGGCACCTTCGGCCCTGGACCGTGTAACCCTCGAGCTAGTCGGCCCACAAGCACTGACCGGTGCCGCCGCGGCGAATATCTGGAGTTCAGCCCTGGGTCGCGAGATCGCCTACGGCGGTGACGATGTGGCCGCCTTCGAAGCGCAATTGGCCGCGTACGGTCCCGCCTGGCTGGCTTATGACATGCGCCTGATGATGTCCGGTATCCAGACGTTTGGCATGCAGGCTGCTGAAGGAACCGTGGAACGGCTACAAACCATCCTCGGGCGTCCGTTGCGCACCTACGAAGACTTCGTCCGCGAGGCCACCGCAGGGGTTTGAACAGCTGGGCAGTAAGCGCCAGGTCGGTCAGCGGAACACCGACCTGGCGTGCAACGAGGAAGGCTTGCTCCAGCAACGGCTACTCGCTAAACCAGCTGGCGAATCCCCAGAGACAAGATCAAACCACCACACAGTCGATCAATTGCTTTTTTCCTACCTTGATAGGCGCAAGCAATCCTCGGTTGCGAAAGCGCAATTGCGACCATTGCATACCAGGCCATTGAAACCACCACGACAACTGCCAGCATCGACAAAAACGTGCCTGGCGAAACGTGGGCGGGAGCCGCGGCTGAAAAAACAGCGGCATAGAAAGCCATGGACTTGGGGTTGCCAATGTTGGTGATCACCCCCTGAATAAAGGACTGGCGGCAACTACCGGCGACGGCATCATTCAGCGGGCCCGGCGCATTCCTCCCCGCGTTGATCAGCAGTCGGAATCCGAACCACATCAGGTAGGCTGCGCCCAGAACCTTTACAACCAGCGCAGCCCAAGGGAGCGCAGCAAATACAACCCCGAGACCTGCAATCGCACAGGTGGACCAGAACAGGTTGACCAGTACGATTCCCGCCACCAAGGCCAGCGCTTCAGAGCGCGTAGCCGCCACCGCCTTATGGACCACCGCGACGAAATTCGGTCCAGGAATCACGACACCAGCCAGGTAGACCAAAAAAACTGTCAAGACAGCGGAACCGTCGATCATGTGCGTCCCTCGCGAAATCTGTAGGCGGTGATCGTCACCAAAAATGCCGCATTGCTGCCCCACGGATTCAACCCGTCGAGGCAATACACCTACTCCTCGGCAGGCCTCATATGAAAAATCGTATAAGGCAGGATCAGCGTATCGGCGACGATGCTGAAAGGAAGGTCGACGACAGCAAACGGTGCCAGCGCGCGTGAATACACGTCGTTGTCATTCGTCGAGGCCTTGATGATCTCGATATCGGTCGCCGCACCGCAGTAAGGATGGCGGCCGCAGAGCTGTCCCATGCCAAAGGTTTCGTTGGCCGTGGCGCATCCGCCCAGCAGCGCCATCGTCAAAGCCATTACTACGATCCGCATGACGCGCCCCTCCCCCAGGAAAGGCCGGACTGTAGCATTAAAGCCGCCCCGACGGCTCAGCGCTCAAGGCCAGGCCCCAGCAGGGTCGCGAACCACTCGATGAACACCCCGAGCGTGGCTGCACCAATGGAAACGCTGGGTGGCCGTATTCAGCCAACCCCAGGTTCTCCTGTAGGATGCACATCCTCTCAATCAGTCGCGAATGTGATCAATGGAACTGCACTCAATTCTCGCCTTTACCCTGGTCGCGGCAATCGCCATCGCCAGTCCCGGACCTGCCACCTTGATGGCGATCAATAACAGCCTGGCCTACGGGCCGCGTTACGCGGTGTGGTCGTCGGTGGGCAACGCCAGCGGGCTGTTCTGCTTGTCGGCCGCCGCCATGCTGGGATTGGGCGCGTTGCTCGCCAGCTCCGAATGGCTGTTCAACGCCGTGAAAGTCCTGGGGGCGGGTTATCTGTTCTATCTGGGCGCCAGGCAGCTGTTCAAAAAGAGCCCGATACTCGCGCAGGATGTGCAAGCCGATGGCAAAACCAGCAAGCCATCGCGTTCAAAGCTGTACAAGTCGGCCTTCCTGACAGCCATCACCAACCCCAAGGCGACGATGTTCTTCACCGCCCTGTTCCCGCAATTCATCGACCAGAGCGCCGCACTGCTACCGCAGTTCCTGCTCCTCACCTCGATATTCGCAGGCTTGTCACTGGTTTCCTTGAGCCTGTATGCCGCCATCGCGGCCCAGGCCAAAGGCGTGCTGAAACGGCCCGCGTTTTCCGTGTGGATCAGCAGGCTCGTTGGCTCGACGTTCATCGGCTTCGGTGCGGCCATTCTGGCGATGCGGCGGCCGGCTGTTTAGGACGGCTGCATGTTTGTCCCGCCCCAACTTGCTGAATAAACAAGAACTGAAGCCGTTGCTCGACGTGCATCAATCCCAGCACTGAAAACTGTTGCCGCAGGAACATCGGCTCAACTGTTGCTTGTGCAACAGCCACTCAACAATTCATCCGCCAGATCAACAGTCACCCCCCTCTCCTACCCCGCGAAGCCCAGTAAACACTGGGCTTTTCACATTGGTACGGCCCTTGCTCAAGCCCATGTACCCCGATCAACAGTCCAACAGGAACACCTAGGATGAGCACTCCTCTGAAAGTCGTCGCTGTCTCCGGCGGTACCTCCCGCCCCTCCCGCACTCTGGCACTGACCGAAGCCATCCTGGGCGAGCTCGGCCAGCATCTGGTCATCGATACCCACTTGATCGAACTGGGCAACATTGTCCGTCCGCTGGGCGGCGCGCTGTGGCGCAAGGAATTGCCGGAAACCGTCGAGCACGAACTGCGCCTGATCGAGTCTGCCGACCTGCTGGTGGTGGCCACACCGGTCTATCGCGGCACCTATCCGGGCCTGTTCAAGCATTTGTTCGACCTGGTCGGTCAGGACGCCCTGGTCAACACGCCGGTACTGCTGGCCGCCACCGGTGGCAGCGAGCGTCATGCCCTGGTCCTCGATCACCAATTGCGCCCGCTGTTCAGCTTCTTCCAGTCACTCACCTTGCCCATCGGCGTGTACGCCTGCGAGACCGATTTCGCCGACTACCGCATCGTCAGCGAGACCTTGCAGTCGCGCATCGAGCTGGCGGCCGCGCGCGCCGCTCGCCTGTTTTCCGGCCAGGCACACGCCCTGCGCAAGATCGCCTGAGGAGCCCGCATGAATCACGACTGCATTTGCCTGGAAGGCCTTTTTGCGAGGGATATCGCGTGAGAACCCAACAACAGCCCACCGTACTGACCCCGCTGCAGACCGCCCGCCGCCTGGCGGTGGAATTCGCCGAAACCGCCGTAGAGCGCGACGAGGCCGGCGGCACGCCCAAGGAGCAACGCGACGCCATTCGCCAGAGCGGCCTGCTGGCCTTGAGCATTCCAACCCAGTTTGGCGGCCTCGGCGCCAGTTGGAGCGAAACCCTTGGGGTGGTGCGCGAGTTCGCCAAGGTGGACAGTTCCATCGCCCACGTCTTCGGTTTCCAGCACCTGATGCTGGCCACCGTGCGCCTGTTTTCGCGCCCCGATCAGTGGCAACCCTGGTTCGAACAGACCGCCCGCAAGAACTGGTTCTGGGGCAATGCACTGAACCCCCTGGACACCCGTACCGTGGTCAAGACCTTTGACGGCTGGCGGGAATTTTCCGGCAAGAAGAGCTTCTGTTCCGGTGCCAGCGACTCGGAAATGCTGATCGCCTCGGCCATCGACGAAAGCGCCGGCGGCAAACTGCTGATTGCCGCGATCCCCAGTGGCCGCACCGGCATCACCCTGCACGGCGACTGGGACAATATGGGCCAGCGCCAGACCGACAGTGGCAGCGCCACCTTCGAACGGGTGCGCGTGGAAGAGAACGAGTTGCTGCTTGACCCCGGCCCCCTGAGCACGCATTTCGCCTGCCTGCGCCCGTTGATCGCCCAATTGCATTTCTCCCATATCTTCCTCGGCATCGCCGAAGGCGCCCTGGAAGAGGCTCGTCAGTACACCCTCAAGGAAGGCCGTCCGTGGTTCCGCTCCAAGGCTCAGCATGTCAGCGAAGACCCCTACGTGCTGCGTCACTACGGTGAGTTCTGGGTCGGCCTGGAAAGCGTGCGCCTGCTGGTGGAGCGTGCCGCCGAGCAGCTCGATGAGGCCTGGCACAAGGGGCTCGCGCTGGGTGCCGAGGAACGCGCACAACTGGCGTTGTCCATCGCCACCGCCAAAGTCGCCGCCGTACGCACCGGCCTGGATATCTGTAGCCGTCTGTTCGAAGTCACCGGAGCCCGCGCCACCCATGCATCGCTGCGTCTCGACCGCCATTGGCGCAACCTGCGCACCCAGAGCCTGCACGACCCGGTGGATTACAAACTCCACGAACTGGGTGAATGGGCGCTGAACCAGACGCGGCCTACCCCCTCCTTCTACTCATAGGGATGCCCATGCAACTGCTGACTCTCCCCCTTCGCCAACACTGGCTACCTCGATCCGGGCGACCGCACAGGTCTTCGAAGACCCTAGATCGCAGGCGCTGCTCGCCCACGTGCAACAGGTCGCCCCCAGCGAGGCCAGCGTCCTGATCATTGGCGAGACCGGCACGGGCAAGGAGCTGGTCGCACGCCACATCCACAACCTCAGCGGCCGACGCGCCGGGCCATTCGTCGCCGTCAACTGCGGAGCCTTTTCCGAATCGCTGGTGGAGGCGGAGCTGTTCGGCCACGAGAAAGGTGCCTTCACCGGCGCCCTCGGCGCCAAGGCCGGCTGGTTCGAGGAGGCCAATGGCGGCACGTTGTTCCTCGACGAGATCGGCGACCTGCCGATGGCCATACAGGTCAAGCTGTTGCGTGTATTGCAAGAGCGCGAGGTGGTGCGCCTGGGCTCGCGCAAGAGCATCCCGATCGACGTGCGCGTAGTCGCTGCCACCAACGTGCAACTGGACAAGGCCATCGGCGCCGGCCACTTCCGCGAGGATCTGTACTACCGTCTCGACGTGGTCAGCCTGCAACTCTATCCGCTGCGTGAGCGGCCGGGCGACATCCTGCCGCTGACCCGTCACTTCATCAAGACCTACTGCAACCGCCTGGGCTACGGCGAAGTGCGCCTGACCTCGGGAGCCGAGCGCAAACTGGTGGACTACGGCTGGCCGGGCAACATTCGCGAACTGGAGAACGTCATCCACCACACCCTGCTGGTATGCCGCAACGGCCTGGTGCAGGAAGACGACCTGCGCCTGTCGTCCCTGCGGATCGAGCGCCAGGAACAACCGCAGGCCAGCCTCGGCGAGAGCGCCGACGAACAACTGCTGCGCACCTTCCACCGGTTGTTCGAAGAACAGGCCGGCGGCCTCCACGAGAAGGTTGAAGACAGCCTGCTGCGCGCCGCCTACCGCTTTTGCCACTGCAACCAGGTGCGCACAGCCAGCTTGCTGGGCCTGAGTCGCAACGTCACGCGAGCGCGACTGATCGCCATCGGCGAGTTGGTGGTCAACCGGCGCCGTCCGGACGTCAACACACGCCCGGGCCGAGCCCTGCAACTGTCGATCTAATCAAAATAAAACCAGGCGATGCGGCCCGGCCGACAAAGCCCCAATACGCCAAGCGTTGCGATACCGGAAGGGCCTATGCGCCTTTCCAGACTCCCAACCGCACAAGGATCAAACCTCATGAGCCTGGATATTTTCTGGTTCCTTCCCACCTCCGGCGACACCCGCTACCTGGGCCATTCCGGCAGCGGCCGACCGGCGACCAACGCCTACATGCGCCAGATCGCCGTGGCCGCCGATCAGCTCGGCTACGATGGCCTGCTGATTCCCACCGGGGCCAGTTGCCTGGATCCCTGGGTGACCGCCGCCAGCCTGGTTCCGGTGACCCAGCGCATCAAGCTGCTGGTAGCGCTGCGCACTTCGCTGGGCAACCCCACGGCGTCGGCACGCCAGGCCGCCAGCCTGGACCAGGCCAGTGGTGGTCGCCTGCTGCTCAACGTCGTACCGGGCGGCGACGCTACCGAACTGGAGGCCGACGGTGTGTTCCTCACGCACGACGAACGCTACGACGCCTCCAACGAGTTCCTGACCATCTGGCGGCGCCTGCTCCAAGGCGAGACCGTCGACTTCGATGGCAAGCATCTGAAGGTACGTGGCGCCCAGAACTTCTTCCCACCCGTGCAACAACCCCACCCGCCGCTGTACTTCGGCGGCTCATCAGAAGCGGCCCACGAGCTGGCGGCCAAGCATGTGGACGCCTACCTGACCTGGGGCGAGCCGCCAGCGGCCGTGGCCGAGAAGATCGCCGACGTGCGCGCCCGCGCTGCCAGACATGGCCGCAGCGTGCGTTTCGGCGTGCGCCTGCATGTGATCGTACGGGAAACCAGCGAAGCCGCATGGGACGCTGCCGACGAGTTGATCAGCCACCTCGACGACGCCACCATCGCCGCCGCCCAGGCCAACTACGTCAAGATGGACTCCGAGGGCCAGCGGCGCATGGCGGCGTTGCATGGTGGCGACCGCAACAAGCTGGAAGTGGCGCCCAATCTGTGGGCCGGTGTTGGCCTGGTACGCGGCGGTGCCGGCACCGCCTTGGTGGGCGACCCCGAAACCGTCGCCGCACGCCTGCTGGAATACGCCGACCTGGGCGTCGACAGCTTCGTCCTGTCCGGCTACCCGCACCTGGAAGAAGCCTACCGCTTCGCCGAACTGGTGTTCCCGCTGTTGCCCGGCAAGGGCAAGGTCACCGTGGAAGGAGCCTTCACCGGCGGCGCCTTCGACGTCCGCGCCGGCCAGGAGAAAGTGACCGCTCACTAAACTGCATCCGTGGCGAGGGAGCTTGCCCACGCTCTGGGGTGTTGATCGTTCCCACCGCTATCACGAGCAGGCTCGCCCCCACAGAACGAGGCATCTGCCGCCGTCCTTATCTCAATCCATCCCCTTGTCCGTCGGCCAACGCAGCGCCGTTGAGGTAATGGTCGCCAAGCAGCCGACGCTGGGTCAGCAATGCCGGCTCGGGGTTGTCCGGCCAGGGTCGCGGCAGGCTGCGACCGGCCAACTCGAAGTACACATGACCGGCCAGGCGCGCCGCCTCGGCGGCGGCCAGGCGAAACGCGATGGCGGCCGACTGGGACTCGTCGGCGTACTCCAGCAAGGCATCGGCAGCGTCGATGCGGATGCGCAGTTCGCCAACCGCGGCGATCACCAGGGCTTCATGACGGGCACTTTGGGCTCGCAGGTAGTCAAGCAAAGCAGCCTCGACATGACGAGCATGGGCCAGGTCGCTACGGCCTTGGGAATGTAAGTTGGACATGCGCGATACCTCAGTTCCAGGAATGACGTTGTGGCTTGATGCCGTTGAGCAGCTGATTGCCGACCAAGTGATATTTCCAGCGCACCGGGTCGTGCAGAGTATGGGTCCGCGCATTGCGCCAGAACCGGTCCAGCCCCTGACTGGCCGAAACGCTGCGGGTGCCGCCCAACTCCAACAGGCGGCTGGACGCCTCCAGGGAAATCTCGGTGGACAGCACCTTGGCCTGGCCGACGATCACCGAGGCTTCAGCCACCCGCTCCTCGCAGGGCTCGGCGACAGCACGGTCGACCGCATGCGCCGCGCGCCGCAGAATCGCTTCGGCCGCCTGCAGGCGCCAGGCCAACTCACCGATCAGCGCCTGGCCAAGCGGGTCCTGCCAGCCGTGTTGCAGCCCGCTGTCCACCCATGGACGCGCCTGGCGTGCTACGCGCAAGGTCTCGGCGAAGGCGCCACGGGCAATGCCGGTGTCCACCGCAGCCTGGATGATTTGCGAGATCGGGCCGTCGGAGGTAGGTTGATCATAGGCCTTCCAGGCCGGCACCACGTCGCTCGCTGGCACCCGCACGCCGTCGATGCGCACCTGGCCGCTGGCAGTAATGCGCTGGCCGAAACCGTCCCAACTGTCGATCACCGTCAGGCCCGCCGCATCGCGTGGGACGAGCGCGATATGGACGTGCCCTTCCTCATCCACTCCGGCAACCGGCACGATATGGGCGAACAGTGCGCCGGTGCAGTAGGCCTTCTCGCCGTCGAGTACGGCTGTGTCGCCGTCGAAGCGTATCTGCGTCTGGAAGGTGGTGACGTACTGGCTGCGCGCTTCGGAAAAGGCATTGCCGAAACGATAGCCTTGCAACACCTTGGCGTAGTAACGGCGCTTCTGCTCCTCGCTGCCGGTCAGACTGAGGTTGCTGAGCACACCGAAATGGTTCTGCGGCAACTGGCCGAGGGACGGATCGGCAGCGGAAATGATCGCGACCACGTCACTGAGAGTGGCATAGGACACCTCGGCGCCACCGTATGCCTTCGGCACGCGGATCGCCCATAGCCCGCTCGCGGAAAAGCGTTCGAGCTCTTCCCAGGGCAACCGTCGCTCGCGGTCGCGCAAGGCAGCCTCGCGGGAGAAATCCTCGGCCAGGCGCTGCGCCACCTCGATGGCCTCGGCGTCGCTACGGATGATATGGGCCGGGCTGCGCGGCACCGGACGGGCCTGCCCAGGCAGATCGAAAGACGGTGAGTCGGTCATGTGCTACTCCATGCATAACGGGTTCACCCAGAGCCAAAGCACAGCCCGTACCAAACTTAAAAACTCTTTATATTCAATAAGTTGACGAGACACCCAGATACGCATGAAAGCCCCGTGAGCGGCAAGTTGTCGGCGGACTGTTGCCCAGCCAACAGTTGCATCGCGCCTCCCTCAGCGAACCTTGCCACCCAGGTAGAAATGCTGGATGTCTTCCCGCGCCGCCAGCTCCGTGGCGTCACCCTCACCCACCACCCGACCGTTCTCCAGGATGTAGGCGTAGCTGGCATGGCGCAGGGCGACATTGATGTTCTGCTCAGCCACCAGAAAACTCACGCCCTCCTGGGCATTGAGCTGCGCGACGATGGCGAAAATCTCTTCGACAAGGATCGGCGCCAGGCCCATCGAAGGCTCATCGAGCAGCACCAGTCGAGGCTTGGTCATCAGTGCCCGGCCGATGGCAAGCATCTGCTGCTCGCCGCCCGAGGTCAGTCCGGCCTGGGTCTTGCGCTTGGTCTTCAGCCGTGGGAACCAGGCATAGATACGTTCCAGATCCTGCTCCAGCGCCCGTCGCGTCGGCTTGCGCAGGAAACCGCCGCTACGCAGGTTATCCTCGACGGTCAGGTGAGCGAACACATGCCGTCCCTCCAGCACATGGACGATGCCCTGGCGTGCCAGCAAATTGGCCGCAACCCCGGCGGTGTCCTGTCCCTGGAAGACAATCCGTCCACGGCTGACCTGTGCCCGATCGGCCTGGACCAGCCCGGAGATGGCCTTGAGCGTGGTGCTTTTGCCGGCCCCGTTGGCGCCAAGCAGGGCGACGATGTCGCCCTGTCCGACCCGCAGGGAAACCCCGGCCACGGCGAGGATCGCGCCGTCGTAGATCACTTCGATGTCTTGCACCGCCAGCAACTCACGATTCTCAGTACCCGCAAGGGCCTCAATGGTCATGGTTTCCTACCCCTTGGGCGCAGTCGCGCCCGGTTGCGTTTCGATTTGCGAGCTGTGTGCCTGGTTACTGCGCCGCGCAATCGCGGGCGGTCACGCCCTTCTCTTTCGCGTACTCGGCGGCCTTGGCATCGATCAACGGGCGCAACGTGGCGCGGTCGGCCTGGACCCAATCGGTGATCAGGTTCCACTGCCGGCCGTCCCATTGCTGCACCTTGGCCGCCCCACCGCCCTCGTGGTCGTTGCAGGACAACCGCAGCGGTTGCATCAGCCCGAGAAAACCGATTTCCTTGAGGCGTGCATCGTTGAGGTCGAGGTGCTCCAGGCCCCAGCGACCTTCCTCACCGTTGAGCGGGCGATTGCCGAAATGCTTCTGCCCGGCGCGGATCGCTTCGACGGCAATGGCGGCGTTCACCAGGCCAGAGTTGTAGTAGACGCTGCCGAAGCTCTTCGGATCCTTGAGGTCGCTCTTGCCGGTGTCGAGGATGTACTGGCGGATGCGCTGGTGGATGTCAAAGTTGGCGCCGCCCGGATAGGGTGTCAGCGCCAGATACCCCTTGCCCGCCTCGCCGGTCGGCAGCACGTCTTCGTTGGAACTGGCCCAGATGTCGCCGACGATGCGCTCCACCGGGTAGCCGAAACGTGCCGCGGTCTTGATCGCCACTGGCGTGGACACGCCCCAGGTGCGCAGGAACACCCAATCCGGCTTGAGTTGTCGCACCTGGCGCCACTGCCCGGCCTGTTCGTTACCCGGATCGGCCACCGCGATCTGGATGTTCTCGAAGCCGTACTTCTGCGCCAGCAGTGCCAGCGGCCCCTGGGTTTCCCGACCGTAGGCAGAATCGTGGTAGACGGTGGCGATTTTCTTGCCCTTGAGCTTGTCCAGCCCGCCCTCGCGCTCGGCCACATAGTTGATGAACGCCGAGGCCTCGCTGTAGAACGTCAGCATGACCGGGAAGTTGTAGGGGAACACCCTGCCGTCGGTGGCTTCGGTGCGGCCATAGCCGAGGGTGATCAAGGGAATCCTGTCGGCGGCGGCCTTGTCCGCAAGGGCATAGGCCGCTGGTGCACCATTGGGCGAGTAGATCGCCACCGGCGCGCCGTTGAGGCCATTCTTGAAGCGCTCGTAGCATTCAATGCCCTTCTCCGCCGTCCATTCGGTCTCGCACTCCTGCCAGACCAGCTTGACGCCATTGATCCCGCCTTCCACCTCATTGATGTAGCGCAGGTAGTCGATCATCCCGGCCCAGACCGGAATGCCGCTGGAGGCATAGGCGCCGACCCGGAAGGTGGCCAGCGGGAAGAACTGTTCGTTGGCCGCCTGGGCAGCCGGGATCAGCGCCGCACAGGCACCGAGCGCCAGGCCGAAGGCGGCGAGGCTACGTTTGAAGGTTGCATGCATGATTTTTTCTCGGCTTGAGTGCTCGACCGCACAACGGCGGCCGGGCGACAGTTATCGACGGCGGCTCACTGCTCGCTGGCGCAGTCTCGTGGGGTGATGCCCTTTTCCTTGGCGTAGGCCGCGGACTTGGCTTCGATCAATGGGCGCAGCGTGGCGCGGTCGGCCTGGACCCAGTCGGTCACCAGCACCCACTTCTCGCCGTCCCACTGCTGCACGCGCGCCGCACCGCCGCCCTCATGGTCGGAGCAGGACAGTTTCAGCGGCGGCAGCAGGCCTTCGAAACCACTGGCCTTGAGCCGCGCGGCATCGATGTCCAGGTGCTCGAAGCCCCAGCGCGCTTCCTCGCCGTTGAGTGGGCGATTGCCGAACTTCGCCTGGGCCGTGCGCAGTGCTTCGACCGCGATGGCTGCGTTGATCAGGCCGATGTTGTAGTAGACCTTGCCAAAATAGCTGCGGTCCTTGAGGTCGCTCTTGCCGGAGTCGAGGATCGACTGACGCAAGCGCTTGTGGATCTCGAAACCGTCGCCGCCCGGGAACGGCGCAAGCGCCTGGTAGCCCTTGGCGGCAGGGCCAGCCGGGATCACATCGGCCTCGGAGCCGGCCCAGACATCACCAATGATGTGATCGACCGGGATGCCGAACCGCGCAGCTGTCTTGATCCCCACTGGAGTGGACACGCCCCAGGTCCGCAGGAACACCCAGTCCGGCTTGATCTGCCGCACCTGGCGCCATTGCGCGGACTGTTCGTTGCCTGGATCGGCCACTGGGATCTGGATGTTCTCGAAATCGTACTTCTGCGCCAGCAAGGTCATCGGCGCCTGGGTTTCACGACCATAGGCGGAGTCGTGGTAGACGGTGACGATCTTCTTGCCCTTGAGCTTGTCGAAACCGCCCTCGCGCTCGGCGATGTAGTTGATGCCCACCGAGGCCTGGCCGTAGTAATTGAGCAGCAGCGGGAAGGCATAGGGAAACACGCTGCCGTCGGTGGATTCGGTACGCCCGCCAGCCCCGTCGATCAGCGGGATCCGGTCGGCCGCGCCCTTCTCCATCAGCGCATAGGAACCCGGCGTGCTGTGGGTGAAGAAGAACGCTGTCGGCGCACCGTCCAGCCCACCCTTGTAGCGCTCATAGCACTCGACGATACGATCGACGTTCCACTCGGTCTCGCACTCCTGCCAGACCAGCTTGACGCCGTTGATGCCACCTTCGACCTCGTTGATGTAACGGAAATAGTCGATTTCCCCCGCCCACCACGGGATACCGCTTGAGGCATAGGCGCCGACCCGGTAAGTGGCCATGGGGATGAATTGCTGGTTGCTGGCGGCCTGGGTGACGGTCGGCAGCAGGGCCTGGACGCCAGCCACGAAGAGACCGGCGAACAGGAGGCGAGGCAAGGTTCTACGCATGGTTTGTACTTCTTGTGCAGTGTTGGAAACCTCCTTTCCCTTGGTCGGGTCAAGGTCTGTTGGGGCGTGGGTCGGCGCTCAGAACCGCAGCGGCCAGACCCTGATGCGTTCGCGCAGATCGCCGAGCAGGCGTGCCAGTCCTTCCGGTTCCTTGATCAGGAACCAGATGATCAAACCGCCGAAGAGCACCTTCTGCAGGTTCTGCAGTTGCCCGGCGTCGACGTTGCCGTTGAACAGCCATTGCCCGGCATGGCTGAGCAGGATCGGCACAAGGCTGATGAAGGCCGCGCCGATGAAGGCGCCGGCAATGCTGCCCATGCCACCGATAATGATGATGAACAGAATCTGGAACGAGCGGTTGATGTCGAAGCTGCCAGCACTGGCCGTCCCCAGGTAGGCGAACGCCCAGAGCGCCCCGGCGATACCCAGGTAAAACGAACTGACGGCGAAGGCCATGCGCTTGTCGCGCTCGACCGCAATCCCAATCACCGAAGCAGCGGTGTCCATGTCACGGATCGCCATCCAGTTGCGGCCGACCTGGCTGCGCACCAGGTTGATCGCCACCCAGGTCAGCAGCACCACGCAACTGAGGGTCAACAGGTAGCGGCCGACCGGGGTGGCCAGGTTATGCCCGAACAACTCCAGGCGTGGCGCGCTGATGGTGCCGGACGAGGCGTAGTTGTAGAACCAGGGAAACTTGGCGAACACCCATTCCAGGAAGAACTGCGCGGCCAGCGTGGTGACCATCAGGTAGAAGCCCTTGATCCGCGAACTGGGGATACCGAACAGCAGCCCGACCAACCCGGCGATCACCCCGCCGCCAAGCAGCGCCAGCGGCAACGGCAGGCCAGGCACGCGCAACAGCAGGCCGTAGGTGGCGAACGCACCCACCGCCATGAAGCCGGCGGCGCCAACCGACGTCTGGCCGGTGTAGCCAGTCAGCAGGTTCAGCCCCAGGCCGGCCAGCGACAACACCAGGAAAGGAATCAGGATCGCATTGAGCCAATAGTCGTTACCCAGCCACGGCAGGCCGACAAAGGCCACCAGCAGCAATAGCAGCAGGCCCGGCCGCCAGTTCCGACGCACCAGGGTCAGGGGCGCCTCGTCGAAGCTGGCAGTGAGGCGCGGAACAGTAGCGGTCATGGCGTCATACCCGTTCAATGATCCGGTCGCCGAACAGGCCGGACGGACGGATGTAGAGGAAGATCAAGGCGAGGAAATAGGCGAACCAGGGCGTGATGCCTCCGCCGATCAGCGGCCCGATGTAGGCCTCGGCAAGGTTCTCGGCGGCGCCGACGATCAGCCCGCCGACGATGGCCCCGCCGATCGAAGTGAAGCCACCAATGATCAGCACCGGCAGTGCCTTGAGCACCACCAGCGAGAGCGAAAACTGCACGCCCTGGCGCGCGCCCCAGAGCAGCCCGGCGACCAGCCCGACCACGCCGGCCACGGCCCAGACAATCTGCCAGATGCGGTTGAGGTTGATGCCCAGCGACAGCGCCGCACGGGTATCGTCGGCCACGGCACGCAGGGCGACACCGACGCGGGTCTTGTTGAACAGCAAGGCCAGCACCGCCACCGTCAGCACCGACACTCCGGCGGCGATCAGGTCGAACTGACTGATCATGATCTCGCCGACGAACAGCGGAACGTCCTCGATGCCCAGGTCCAGCGCGCGCACCTGGGCGCCCATCAGCCCTTGGGCGAGGCCTTCGATGATGAACGACAGGCCGAGGGTGGCCATGAACAGGGTAATCTGCGAACGGTTGACCAACGGCCGCAGCACCAGGCGCTCGATCAACAATGCGCCGACGATCATCACCAACACCGTCAGGACCAACGCCAGGGCAAAGGACAGGCCCTGCTCGCGCAAGCTGACGAAGGTCAGCGCGGCGAACAACAGCATGGCGCCCTGGGCGAAATTGAACACGCCACTGGCCTTGTAGATCAGAACGAAACCGATGGCCACCAGCGAATACAGAGTGCCGGCCAGCAACCCGCCGATCAGGGTTTCCAGAAAAAAGTTCATGGGTGAGGCGCCCCCAGATAAGCGGCGATCACCTCGGGATTGGCCTGGACTTCGGCCGGCGAGCCGTCGCCGACCTTGCGTCCGTAGTCCAGCACCACGACATGGCTGGACAAGCCCATGACCACCTGGATGTCGTGCTCGATGAGAATCACCGTGGTGCCAAGATCGCGATTGATGTCGGCGATGAAGCGGCTCATGTCCTGTTTCTCCTCGGCATTCATGCCGGCCATCGGCTCGTCGAGCAACAGCAGGGTTGGCTGCGCGATCAGTGCCCGGCCCAGCTCCACGCGTTTCTGCAGGCCGTAGGCCAGGCTGCCCACGGCGACGTCGCGCCAGGCCTGCAATTCAAGGAATTCCAGTACCCGCTCGGCACGCTCGGCGAACGCCCGCGCCTCGCGCCAGGCACGCGGCAGGCCGAGGGCCTGTTCGAGAAAAAACGTGCGCTGGAAACGAGACAGGCCGGTAAGCAGGTTGTCCACCACGCTCATTTTCTTGAACAACGCATTGTTCTGGAACGTCCGGCCGATGCCGAGCCGCGCCGCCTTCAGCGGATGCGGGCGGCGCAACGGTTCGGCGGCGAAGAACAACTGGCCGGCATCGGCCCGGTAGACCCCATTGAGGATGTTCAGCAGCGAACTCTTGCCCGCACCATTCGGCCCGATCAACGCGCAGATTTCGCCAAGCTTTACGCTGAACGAAAGGTCGGAAATCGCTTTCACACCCCTGAACGACAGCGACACGTTGCGCACCTCCAGCAGCGCACTCATGCCGCTCGCTCCAGGTACTCCTGCAACCACGATTGAGGTGCCCGTCCTTGCAATACGGCGTGTGCGGGCGCGCTCGGCACTTCGATCCGGCGCAGCCGCTGGAAGCCAAGCAGATGCCGCACCCGCGCCTTGAGCCAGCGTCGCAGGCCACGCCGCGGATCATCCAGGGTCCATTCGCACAGGCGCCGTCGCCAACTGCCTGGAAGTGGCAGGCGAGCCTCGATTTCCGCCGCCAGCGATTCGACTCGCACGGCGGACAGCAACAAGGCCGTCGGGGCGATCTCGCGACGATCGCGACTGGCTGACTCGCGGGTTTCCGGAAATGCCAGGCCTTCGCCGCCGTCCAGCCAACGACTGAACAAGTGGGTCAAGCCATCGCGCCATTCGGTGCCTTCGTCGACCCATACCACTGTGTCCTCGGCGACCTGGGCCCAGCCCTGGCGCTGTGCGGTCGGCGCCTCGCTGACGAACAGCACCGACAGCGACTGCACTTGCCACAGGCCGCGACTCGCTGCGTTGGCCTGGGCCGAATACAGCCGCAGCGGCCAATCCTCATCCAGGCCACACTGCAGCCAGTGCGATACGCTTTCGCGGCGCTGGACAAAGGCGAACGTCGGACGGGCCAGGCGTAACTGGCGCTGTAGATCCCCACCACGGCTGTCGCGGTCGATCACCACGCTGTGCCCGCCCAGTTGGCGTGCGGCCAGTGCCAGGATCAACAGGCTCGGCTCGAAGGCACCACTGAGCGCCAGCCGCGCGCCTGGGGCAAAGCCCTGCTGGCGCAAACCATCGCAAACACATTCGACCTCGCGCTGCACATCGATCCAACGCCAGGCTTTCCAGATGCCGAGACGCCGATGGCGCAGGGCGATCTGCGTCGGTCGCTCCCTGGCCCAGCGTTGCAAGGCCGCCAGGGCACTGTCAGTCACGCTGTCGGGCAGTGGCGAATTGAGTTCGTAGACACTCATGGGCTTACTCCTCGCCGGCCAAGGCCGGTTCAGCGAGGTGGGTGCGCCGGGCCAGGCGACTCAAGTCCCGATAGCCGGCGCCAGGGTGGTTGCCCGGCAGTCGCGGGCCGTCGCCGAACAGCTTGTCGCGCAAAGTACCGGGGCGGTATTCGGTCTTGTACGCACCGCGCTGTTGCAACTCGGGCACCAGCAGTTCAACCACATCGCGGAAGGTTTCATGGGCCAGGGCGTAGGCCAGGTTGAAGCCATCCACATCGGTGTCCTCGACCCAAGCCTGCAACTCGTCGGCCACGGTTTGCGCACTGCCGACAATCAACGGGCCAAAGCCGCCGATGCCGACCCAGTCGGCCAGTTCCTGGACGGTCCACTGCTTGTCCGGGTCAGCGGTAGAGAAGGTTTCCACCGCCGACTGGATGGCGTTGGTGTGGATGTGCTTGAGGACCTGGTCAGGTCGGTACTGAGCGAAGTCGATGCCGGTCCAGCCGGAGATCAGCGCCAACGCGCCCTCGTAGCTGCTGTAGGACTTCAATTCTCGCCACTTGGCCTGCGCCTTGGCATCGGTTTCGTCGACGATCACCGTCTGCAGGTTGAAGATCAGCACCTTGCGCGGATCGCGCCCGGCTTCGGCGGCACGCCGGCGAATATCAGCCACGGTCTTCTTCAGGATCACCTTGGACGGTGCAGCGACAAACACACATTCCGCATGCCCGGCGGCGAAGTCCTTGCCACGGCTCGACGCCCCGGCCTGGTAGAGCACCGGCGTGCGTTGCGGCGACGGTTCGCAGAGGTGGATGCCCGGCACCTGAAAGTGCTTGCCCTGGTGACGGATCTCGTGGACCTTGCTCGGGTCGCTGAAAATGCCGTGCTCACGGTCGCGCACCACCGCGCCCTCCTCCCAACTGCCTTCGAACAACTTGTAGAGCACCTCCAGGTATTCGTCGGCATAGTCGTAGCGCGCATCATGATCGCTCAGCGCCTTCTGCCCGAGGTTACGCGCCCCGCTGTCGAGGTAAGAGGTGACGATGTTCCACCCGATGCGCCCCTTGGTCAGGTGGTCCAACGTGGACAGCCGGCGGGCGAAGGGGTACGGGTGCTCGAAGGTCAAAGAGGCGGTGAGGCCAAAGCCCAGGTGTTCGGTCACCAGCGCCATCGGCGTGATCAACGCCAGTGGATCGTTGACCGGCACCTGGGTCGCCTGGCGGATGGCCGCATCACTATTGCCGCCAAGCACGTCGTAGATACCGATCACATCGGCGATGAAGATGCCGTCGAACTTGCCGCGCTCCAGCAGCTTGGCCAGGTCGGTCCAGTAATCCAGGTCCTTGTACTGCCAGGCGCGATCCTTGGGATGCCTCCAGAGACCAGGCGACTGGTGACCGACACAGTTCATCTCAAAGGCATTCAAACGAATTTCACGTGGCATGGGAACTCCTGCTCGATAGATTCAGCACCACTTCCCGGTGCTTCTCACTGTTCTATCAACATGATTCGTGCCAAGTGATAAGTCGTTTATTTACAATCAGTTAGATGCGCGTTCCATCAATGGAAATGCCTGTGTGGGGACACCCTTGTTGATCAACTGTCCGGTGGCAGACACTACGTATTCACCGATCGGGATGAAGCAGGTACTCAGTGAGTGTCGCCGCACACGCAACGATCCCCTCATGGAGCACCATTTCAAAGCCATGGGTATTTTCCGTCGGAATGGCGATGCAACCCACCCGAGCGGCCAGGCCAGCACTCAGGATGGCGCTCGCGTCGGAGGCAAAATCAACCAGGAGCGCTACTTGTGGGTGATAGCCCGAGCGCTGTGCAGCCTTGACCAGGGCGTCCACGACAGAGCGGGTGTAATAGCCCTTCTGATCCCCGGTGTTGATAATCGGGTCTGCCGATAAAACCGTCCCGTATTCCTCCAGCACCGGGCCCACCTCGACCGCGATCGTGGTGTCGCCTGGTACGCGGGCAGAGGCATAGAGCGCACCGGCGTTGGACTCTTCCTCAAGTGTCGTGCAGACGAACCAGACGTCTTGCTTGAGCGCATGCCTTTGGTTTTTCAACTGCTGCGCCGTGGTGATCACTGCCGCCAATGGCGCCCGGTCATCCAGAAAGTGAGCAGCGACTGTGTCTTTCACTTGGAACGGCTGACGCCAGTGTCGGCTGAGTACCACGCGTACGCCGGGCCGGACACCGGCATACGCCAATTCCTCCTGGGAACAGCGGGTAATTACATGGACATCGCTCCACTTCACCGCTCCTGACAGCACATCCCGCCCCTGGGCAGAACCGCCACTGTTGTGCATGGAACCGTAAGACAGTACGCCGGGAAGGCATTGGCCATCGCCGAGTATGTCGACCGGACACACACCAAAGCAGATGGGCTGGGCACCGCCTAGCGCGACGACTTCAAGGTTACCGTCAGGCCTTACTTTCTTCACGATCATGGCAATTTCATCAAGATGAGCCATGACCCTGATGGGCGATGCCTGCGAAGCCCCCTCCGTAGCCTTGATCAGGCCCCGGACGTTGCCGGCCTCGTCGACAAAGGCCTCATCGCAGTGCTTGGCCAGCTCCCTGAGGCATATTTCCCGGACTTCGTCTTCCTGCCCGCCGGGACCGCGGGCCAGAAGCAGTGCTTCGAGCAGCGGCGGAATGTCCATTGAAGGCATCGGATAGGTTCCTGTCACAACGCTTGAAAAACGTAGACCTCACCCGTTTCCCGTCCGTTCAAATAGTTCATTCGCACAAGCATCGCTGGTCAGTCCGGCCCCGAACGGAACGTTGCCGCTTTGAGGGCGACACCTGCGCCCTCCCGATATTTAGCTTGACGCCAGAGATGACGATCATCATATTTAGCAAAATATTACGACCATCATTTTGACGCCGGAGGATGTATGGAAGCCCAAACTTCATTGGCGATTGCCAGTACCCAACCGCACGCCTCCACACAACCATTGACCGGCAAAGTCGTAGCGCTGCTGGCAGGCCTGGCGGCGATCAGCATGCTGTCTACCAACATCATTCTCCCGGCGTTCGCGGATATCGGCGAAGACTTGGGCGTGACTGCTCGCGAGCTCGGCCTGACACTGTCCAGCTTCTTCATCACGTTCGCCTTGGGTCAGTTGGTGGTCGGGCCACTGGCCGACCGCTACGGGCGCCAGAAGCTGGTGCTTGGCGGCCTCTCGGTGTTCGTGGTCGGCACCGTCATCGCCGGCCTTGCCACCACCCTTGATGTGCTGATCGCCGGACGCGTCGTCCAGGCGTTGGGCGTGTGCGCAGCCTCGGTGCTGTCGCGCGCCATCGCCCGGGATCTGTTTGAAGGCGAGACGCTCGCCCGGGCATTGTCGCTGACGATGATCGCCACTGCGGCGGCGCCTGGGTTTTCGCCGCTGGCCGGCAGCGTCCTGTCCGTCACGCTCGGCTGGCGTGCCATCTTCATCCTGGTGGGACTGGCCGCCGTTGTGCTGGCCTTTTTCTACGTGCGCGACCTCGGAGAAACCCATCCCGCCGATCGCTGGGCGCCGCACTCGGCCAAGAGCGTGGTGCTTGCCTATGGCAGATTGGCGCTGGACAAGCGCTTCATCCTCCCTGCCCTTTCAATGAGCCTGCTGATGAGCGGCCTGTTCGCCTCCTTCGCGGCGGCGCCCGCCATCCTGATGCAAGGTATCGGCCTGACCTCGTTGCAGACCGGCCTGTATTTCGCCTCTACGGTATTCGTGGTGTTCGCAGCCGGCATGGCGGCTCCGCGCCTGGCGCATCGTCATGGCGCCCGAATCGCCACACTCGTGGGCATTGCCTGCGCCATGGCCGGCGGCGGCCTGCTGCTCGTCGGTCCAGCCGCGCCTGGTCTTGGGTGGTATGCCCTCTCGATGATCACCTTCCTGTGGGGCATGGGCCTGGCCAATCCGCTGGGCACGGCAATCACCATGGGCCCTTTCGGCAAGGAAGCCGGGATGGCCTCTGCACTGCTGGGTTTTCTCTCCATGGGTGCGGCTGCGCTGACCACCTGGCTGGCCTCGGTCTTGAGCTTCGCGCCGGTCACGACGCTGGGTGGGATTCAGACGACGGCCTGCCTGGTGGCGCTGATGCTGTTTCTGTTTCGGGGTCGTCTTTGAAGGCGCTTTCCCGGCCAAGCCAAAAGCTCGCCTTCACGCTCCGATCAATACACAGGCCAGGTTTCAACAATCTTCCCGCCGCGCACGGCCAGCAAATCGCCAAATTGCAGCAGCACGGATTCAGTCTGGGTCGGCCGTAAAAACACCTGGTCTTCCACGTTCAACCCTACGGCCAGGGAGCCGTTGACCATTTCCTGATTGGAGCTGCGACCATAAAGCTCATTGCTTTGCAGCCCCTCGGGCGACTCGAACTCGGCCATCCAGTTACCGCCGTAGAGGAAGAATGTCGCGCGCTGATTAGGGTCCCACCAGGAGAACAATCGGGACTTGTCATCCAGGGCTGGGAAGTTGACGGCCCCCGTGCTCTTTAGCACGGGCGTTGCGATAAAGGCCGCCGGCACATGCTCGGCCAGCGATGGCAGGTCGTAATGGGTCGGCTTGAGAAACGCCGTCCCCACCGAGACCTCGCTGCTCAAGCGTTCCTGCTCATGTATACCGTAACTGGGGCTGCCAGCCGTATTGAGCGTGAGCCCTTCGTGCCAAAGCGCAGGGAAGTGTTCACGCAGGTAATTCACATGGCCGTTGTAAATGACCATCACCTTGTCGAACAGCGCCTGGGACGAACCGAGGACCTTGGGCACGCCCATGCCGACAAACGGGTCATACCCCATGAAGCCTGAAAATTCGAGCTGCTGCGCATGGGCACTGATCAGCGTCAGCATCTCGCCGAGCACCGCGTGGTCAGCGACTCCGCCACGGTGCAGGCCGACATCCAGCTCGATATTGATCCGCATCCGGATGCCCAGGCCTTGCGCCAATGCCAGGTAATCCATCAGCCGCCGGGGGGTATCGAGCAGCCATTGCAGTTGCCTGGAAGGGTCGAAGGTTCCCTTGTGGGTTTGGTAAAACACCTCGGCCGAGCGTACCGGTAAAGGCTTGCCGAGCAAAATGTCTGCCTCGGGAAAGGTCACCGCGTCGTGATTGAGAAACGGCTGATGAAACGACATCAGCCGCCGGGTATCGGTACGTTTGGCGATGTACGTCAGCAGTCCCGGTGATGGCAGGGATTTCTCCACCAGGCGCAAATGTTTACCAGCGCGGGTGACGGATTGCTTGACCACATTGATATTGTGATCGAGCAGGTCCAGGTCAATCAGCATCACGGGGCGCATCGGCCCGTGGCGCTTCAGCTCCTGGTTCAGCGCGCGGAAATACTCGTTGTAAGGGCTGCCGCGATCGCTCGGACGCAACAACGCCCCCGCCCCGACCATCAATGCACCCACTCCTGCGGTGCCGAGCATAAAGGTTCTACGATTCATCAGGACGCTCCCTCTGCGTGCGCAGTCAAGTGCACGTTACGGCAGCGGTACCCGGCTGTTGAGGCTATGGGAGGTCAGAAAGGGGACTTTGGCGGCCAGGCTTTGATCCAATCCTCCTAACCCCTGGACGTTGCAATGAACCGCGTGATGGCCGCCACCACATCGGCACCCCGTTCAAGATAGGGCACATGCCCGGAGTCCTCGATGAACTCGCCGCGTGCATCGGGCAGTTGCTGGAGCAGGTTATCCAGGGTCGCTGGCAGAAACACCTGGTCGTGCCGCCCCCAGATCACCAGCGTCTTGGCAGCAATCTGTGGCAACCGTTCGAGCAGCACGTCCAGGCCTTCGCGTCGAAAATCCTCGACGACCCGCTGCACCGTGGCAAACCTCGATTTGCCGCTGGCCGCCATGGCCTGGGCCAAGCGCCCTCCTACCTCGGGCGGCGCCTTGAATACCAGGCTCCAGAAGCGCTTCATCTCCTCGACCGTACGATAGCCAAACACCGTCCCCGCCCCTTGCAGGCCGGCTTTCAATGTGGGGCCTAGCGTTTGCTCGCCCAGACCGGCAGGCGCCAGCAAGACCAGGTGACTGACACGCTGCGGGTGTTTGGCGGCATACAGCCCGGCCACGCACCCGCCCAAAGAACTGCCGACCAGCACGAAGGGCCCCTCGACGAGCGTTTCCAGCAAGCCTTCGAGCTCCGCCAGCATTGCCTGGGGTCCAAAGCCGGCACCCGCCTCGTACACGGATTGGCCATGCCCCGGCAAGTCGACGAAAACGCAATGGTGATGGCGCGCCATGCCCAGCATCGCAGGGCCCCACTGATCCTTGCTGGCGCCCAAGCCATGGAGCATGACCAGTGTCGTCCGCTGTTGCCGTGCAGGGCTTTGCAGATAGGCCAGGCGTCCATGCGCACCGCTGTGCCAGCGCAGCTTCAAACCGAACTGCCAGCGGTGGACCAGGCGCAAAGTGCCGAGCAGCAGTCGATCAACGCGGTTCATCCGCCACCCCTTGTCCTTTGCTAGCCGCCTTGAGGGAGAATCTTGCCGGCAGGCGCAGTTGGCATAGCGCCACACCTGACAGCGTCAACACGGCGCCAATCACCAGGCGCTGGCTGAAACCTTCGGCGAGCATGACCTGGCTGACAGCGATCGCGAATACCGGCACCAGGAGCAGGTACGGGCTCAATTGCTGCATCGAGTTGCGGCCGAGCAACCAGAACCACAGGCCGAACCCCAGCAGACCACCACTGAGCGCGGTGTAGAGCACCGCCCACCACGCCTGGGCGCTGGCCGTGTAGACGCGTGTCCATTGCTCGCCTTCCTGAACGAAGGACCACAGCAACAGTTGCGGTGCGGCGATGACCGCCGTCCAGGCACTCAAGGCCAGCGGATCGAGGGGCCCGAGACGTTTGGTCAACACTGACCCGGCAGCGAATGCCAAGGCCGCCAGCGCCACCAGCAACATGCCGATAAACGTCCCGCCCGCCGATGGCGTAGCCAGTAGCACCAGGACGCCGGCGAACGCCAGCAGGATGCCCGCCAGGAGTCGCAGTTTCAGGACTTCCCCCAGTAACGCGAATGCCAGGACGAGGGTAAACGGTGCCGCCAGTTGATAGATGATCGCCGAGGTAGAGGCGTCTACCCGGGCGATACCGCAATACAGCAAACCGAAATGCAAGGTCCCGGTAATCGTGGCGACCAGGGTCACGGACGCAAACTGTTCACGCTTGACGCGCTTGAGCAGCGGCAGGAGAAACAGCGCCATGATCGCGTAGCGCATGGCGACCATGAGGATAGGCGGCAACTCGGCGCCGCCGATTTTCACTGCGGTAACCTGCGCGCCCCAGAGAAACGCGACCAGTAGCGCGAGCAATGAATCTTTCAATGGCATGACAGTTATCCCTTCTGAAATTGAATGGGCCGCAGGATTCTTTCCGGCTTGCCTGTCGCAAGGGCTGGGGGGTTAAGTCGACAGTGATGCTCACAGAGCCGGTCCAATGTCTCGCGCAGGGCCTGTTCCGCTTCAGGATCGTGGGCCAGTTGGGTCTGGAAGCACGGCGGAAATCCCGAGCCGACCAGAATCATTTTGTTGAGCAGGACATTCAGCGCGACCTGGGAGAAAACCGCCGTGTGTCCATAGCGTCGGCCGACGACCGCAATCGCCGCGAGCTTGTCGCGCAGCGGACGCTCCCGTGGCCGCAGGAAGCCATAGCCGACCCGCTCCAGAAACGCCTGGAAGCGACTGTTGGTGCCATAGGCATGCATGACGGGGAGATAGAGCACCGCATCGGCGCGGTCCAGCCGCGCCACCAACTGCCCGACGTCGTCCTGCACTTGGCAGTCCTGGTCGGAACAGGCGTTGTCGGCGTCGCAGTAATCGATCCGGTAATCCTTGAGCCAGATGTCATCGACCGCGACCTCCTCGCCCAGGTGGCGGCGCACCAGCGCCACCACCCGTGCACTGACACCACAAGGTCGGCTTGACCCGACAATGATGGTCAGATTCATGATTCAGGACGCCTCCCGCAACCCTTCTTCGCCAGCCAGGTAGGCGCGCAAAGCCTCTTCCATCAACTGCCCGGTCAGCCACAGCGTGACGCGTGCCACTTCCTTGATCTGACGACGATCTTCTTCGGTCTTCACCGCACGCTGCATCGCCATACGCACTTCCTCGGCGTGCTTCTCGTCGATGGTCGAGTGGGCGACGAAGAAGGTCATCTGCTCATCCTTCAAGCCCAGGTCGGCACGGAACCGTTCCAGGATCGGCTGGATGTGCTCGTAGACGTCCTCGGCCCAGTAGCTGTAGCCCAGGCGAGCGATCGGCCCCTTGCGGATAGCCACATCGTTGAGAAAGGCGATCAGTGCCTGAGTCGGCGCCAGGGGCGCCGGCATGGCTTGCGGCAGCAGCCCGACCGACTCCAGGTCACGCAGCACCATGCGCTCGTGGCCCAGCTCTTCCAGGGCGTGCTTGTAGACGAAGCGCAACAGCGTCGTTTCCTCTGGATCGGCACTGAAGGCGCAGGCGGCCTGGTTCACCGAGTTGTAGCGGGTGTAGTGGTAGACCTGCAGCATGAGCTGTTGGTAGAGGGCTGGCGGCGTCGGGTTGTCCAGGCTGAATTTCCAGTAGGCGCCCTGCTTGATCTGGGCCCAGCCTGCGTCGACGATAGCGTCGAGTTCCTTGAAGAATGCTTGCATTTCAATTGGCTCCTTTAACATTGAGGTAAACACTTTCGAGTTCCAGGTACACGAGGCTGTAGCGCCGCTCGACCTGTTCCCCGGTCCAGGTAACGTCATCCACCAGCACGCGCCCGCCCAGGCCGACATAGAGCGCAGCCAATTGGCCGCGGCACAGTGCCGAGATAAATCGCAGGTGGGTGTTGGCTTTCAGCCAAATGGCCGCTTGCAGGAGAAACATGCGCAGGTGCCGACCGCCGCGGTATCGCTCGTCCAGCACCAGGCGATTGGCATCGAAGGCATCCGTCGATTGTTCGAAATAGGCCTGCACGTCGACCGCTCGCTCGACGAAGCTCAGGCCATGACCCAGCGGGGTGACGCGCAACGTCCCGACCACTTCGTCCTTGTCCAGGTAGACCAGGTGATAGGACAAAGCGTCGCGCACCTGCTCCCTGCGCTCGAAGTCATCCTCCCGTGCCGGGTTGGTCCCCAGGTAGCGACTCCTGAGTTGCCGGACGGACTCGAACAGTTCATTGGCGTTGTCGATCACGCGAACAGACAGGCTCATCGCTGACCTCACTGGCCTTGACGCTGATCGACGATGCGCGCTTCTTTCCAGCTGAACCAACTGCCAAGGTTCACATGCTCGGCCAGATCGCCCACCACCATGACCGTCGCATCGACCCCCAGCCGTTCGCGCAGGCGCTCCTTGATCAGCAGCACCAGACGCCCACGATCGCCTTCGAAGAAGCGCGACATTTCCAGCTTGGCGATGACGGTGTCGCGATCATTGGCGCGACTGAGGATGATCTGGTAACCCAGGCATTGTTCGACGCCTTCAAGCAGCGCCTGCTCGATCTGTGCGGCCGAGAAGGCGCGATCGTTCAGTTGCACGGCATCCTTCACCCGACCGACGACCTTGACGGTCTGGCGCATCGATTGCGGATAGCCGGGGCGCGACTGGATCGAGACCAGGTCGCCCGTGCGGTAGCGAATCAACGGCTTGCTGCCAGGGATCAGCATGGTCACGCACAACTCACCGTCGCCGGTGCAGCCCAGGCTTTCCCCGGACTTGGGATCGAGCACCTCGATGATGTAGTTGAGGCGATGCGGCACCAACTGGTCGTTGGCGTTGCAGGCCGCGATGATCATCGCTTCCTGGGAGCCATACAGGCTGTTGTAGGCCTGCGCGCCCCACAGGCTGTAGAGGTTGTTCTTCAATGCAGGGGTGCACAGTTCGCCGCTCATCATGAATGCGCGCAGGGCGAAGTCCTCGCGTGGGTTCAAGCCTTGGCGCTCGGCTTCCTTGGCCATGGCCAGCAACAGCCCCGGCGCCGATGCGAGCACACCGATCCGCAGGTCCTTGAGCAGTTGCAGTGCCTTGGGCCAGCCGATCACCGGTGAGTGCGGCCAGATCTTGGCGTTGCACAGGTCGAGCTGGGTGCAGACATCACCCAGGGTGTCACCGAAGGAATGGACCTCGGTAGGTCCCATGATGCCGACCACGGTCTTTTCGCCCGGGAAATGCTTTTCGATCACGGCCTGGTAGGCCATCGCCAGCTGGCGATTGCTCGCGTAGCTTTCCTTGCGGTCCCGTGGGCATGGCGTGGCGGGCCCGGTGGTCCCCGTGGTCTCGTAATAGAAGATGCTGTCTTCCAGCGGACCGGACAAGATGTCGAAGCCTGCTTCGCGCAGATCATCCTTGGTCGTGAATGGCAGGGTGGCGAGGTCATCCAAGGTCAGCGAACGCTCGTCGACCTGGGCAAGGTGCCTGGAGTAGAACGGCGAGGACCGCTTCACGTGGCCGACCACTTCCCGCAACTGTGCCTGGTGCCAGGCCGCCAGCTCGGTGTCGCTGAGGACGTCGGTCCAATAGGCATGATGAATCGGATCGTACCGCTTCTTGAATGTCTCTAAATGCTCTTTCATTTCAGCCGCTCAGGTTTGATGGGTTACTGGAACTCAACGGCCGCTACGTTAGTAACAGAACTTACAAATACCCAGCTGCGCTATCTCGCAGTTGTGCGCGCACGAGTTTCTTGTTAAAAGCACGCGCGGTTACATACGCGTAGGGATAGCTCTTCGCCTCGTCGACATTCAGAAATGAATGAAATATTAATATTCCCTCAGCAGTTGACAGCCCCAGGGCACGCTGGTAATTTCGCCGCACTGCCAATTATTCCCGCAGTGCTTAGCCAAGACTGGGATGTCTAAAAATGTACTATCACCTTTCTGCTATCAGTTCCTCCCACAGCTATCCCGACAGCTGTTCCCGGGCCATTCTGGCCATCTTCAAAAGCAATATCTGGCGTCGCTAATCTAGCGAAGACCGGAGCCTGTCTGCTGCTTGTCAGCAACGTCCTGATCTTTCCCCTCTGAAATCGAAGGCGCTCGCGCCTTGTGCCCTGCGCAACAATTGGCTGCAATCCATTGCGAGCTTTTTAGTGCGCGCGACATGAACAGCGTCCGCCCCGTCTATTCAGAACATCCGTCAACACGCATTTAAAGTGCCTGCGCGCTTTATATTCCCGTGGCGCTCTCTTAATCGAGCGCCTGAATCGTTACACCTTGAATATGGTATTAACCGTGAATAAAAATCTAATTGGCGTGAATGTTCTTCGCCGCGAAGAACGTCGACCTACGGATGCACTTGGCATATATGCAAATGCACTGGAACAACTGGGTCGCGAGTCTGTTTTCATTCTTGAATCACTGTCCGGCCCAAGCCGTGATCGCCGGGCGACGATCATCGGGCTCGAACCGCTTTTCGAAGTGTGTATCAATGAGGGCCAGGCCCAACTGCGAGGCTGCGCCGCCCTGTGTGAACATCTGTCCGCCAGCCTGCGGCAAGCGGGCATGCAGGTCGACCCGCAACACAAGATCCATCTACCCGACAGCGAGTCGGCGTGGAACCTGCTCCGGGCGATCCAGGCAACGTTCCAGCCGGCGGCCAATGCCCCTTCCAGCCTGGCCTTCTTCGGCTATTTCTCCTACGACTGCGTTCGCCTGATCGAGCGACTTCCCGATCTGGCCAAACAGACCTACGACTACCCGCTCATTGCCCTGTCGGTCTATCAGACCCTGGTTTATTTCCACAGCAATGGCATCGTCGAAACCCTGATCAACAACCACGATCTCTGGTCGCCCCGTACGTTGGAGGACTACCCCTTCCTGAGCACAACCCCGGCAGCCGAGTCGCTGGCTCCGCTACCGTACCCCGAGGGCTTCGAGGAAGAGCGCACGGTGACCCCGGAGCAATTCGTCGAGCGTGTCGAAGTGGCGATGGAGCACATCCGCGCCGGCGACGTCTACCAGATCCAGCTCGGCCATGAGATTCGCATCCGCTCGCAGGTTTCACCGTTCGATGTGTACCAGAACCTGCGCCTGCGCAACCCTTCCCCTTACATGTACCTGGCTCACGTAGGTGGTATCGACCTGATCGGCGCCAGCCCCGAGCTGTTCGTCAGGATCAAGGACGACTTGATCGAGATGCGCCCGATCGCCGGCACCGTGGGCAAGAAGCCTGGCGTCGATCCGACTCAGTTGGTCCTGGAGCTGACCCGCTCCGAGAAGGAGCGCGCCGAACACCTGATGCTCATCGACCTGTGTCGCAACGATATCGGTCGCGTGTGCCAGGCGGGTTCACTGGAGGTCGATGAGTTCATGCTGGTGGAAGAGTATTCGCACCTCTACCACATGGTGTCGAACGTTCGCGGCTTGCTGCGCCCAGGCCTGGATGCCTACGACGTGATCAAGGCTTCGTTCCCCGCAGGCACCATGTCCGGCGCGCCCAAGGTCAGGGCGATGGAGCTGATCGAGGGAATGGAGAGCAACCGCCGGGGCATTTATGCCGGGGCCCTTGGCCTGGTCGGTTTCGATGGCAGCGTCAACACCGCATTGTGCATTCGCTCGACGGTCTTCGACGAGGGCACATACCACTTGCGTGCATCCGCCGGGGTGGTAGCCGATTCGGTGCCAGAGCTTGAGTGGAAAGAGACGCTGTACAAGATGGGTTCCGTTTACCGGGCAGTGACCGGCCAGGAGATCGCACTGTGAAAGTATTCTTGATCGACGCCTATGACAGCTTCGTCTTCATCATCAGCCAGTACCTGGAACAACTGGGGCTGGAAACCCATGTCGAGCGCCACGACGTACCGGACCTCATCCAGCGCATTGAAGCGTTCTCGCCGGATTTCTGCGTGCTGGGCCCTGGGCCTGGGCATCCGGCCGACGTGGGCTACATCGAAGTGATCAGGCACTTTCAGGGGCGCCTGCCGCTGTTGGGTGTGTGCCTGGGTCACCAGGCCATCGGCCTGGCCTTCGGTGCCCAGGTTTGCCGGGCCCCACACGTGATGCACGGCAAGGTGAGCACGATCGAGAACGATGGCAAGGGCGTCTATGACCACACCCAGGCACATGCGATTCGGGCGACCCGCTACCACTCGTTGATGATCAGCGAGCAGCCGCTACCCGACTGCCTGGAGATCACGTCCAGATCCACGGACGACGGCTATGTCATGGGCGTGCGCCATCGCCACCTGCCGGTGGAGGGCGTGCAGTTCCACCCTGAAAGCATCCTCACCGAAAACGGCCTGGACCTGTTCCGCAGTTTCATCCGGTGTCACGTGCACAAGTGATCCTCCCGGAAGGGGCATGCGCCCCTTCCTTCCCCGTACTGCGACTGCTTCATTCCTGCTACAACTAGAGCGATCCGTTTATGGACAAACACCACTCCCCCGCCTGCGGCCGGACCCAGGCCGAGCGTGCCGCTACGCTGACCGCCTTCACGAGCCTCGCCAAGGATGCCAACCGTTGCGATTGGGAGCGCCTGCTGAACAAAGTGCTGCGCCAACTCGGCTTCGGCAGCTACCTCATCAGCCTGGGGCCGGCAGCGCCGAGGGATACCGACCCTCTGGCCGGCCTCATCACCACCTTTCCCAAACGCTGGCTGGAACACTACCGCTGTGACGGGCTGATCGAGATCGACCCGATACTCAGGCACTGTCGACGCGAACTGGTGCCGTTTTTCTGGGACAGCGAGCGACGGCGCGCCCGGGGACGCTCCCGGCACTTCTGGGAGCAACGCGAGCAACACGGCCTGCGCAGCGGCGTGAGTATCCCGCTGCGCTACGAAATGCTCAGGGGAACACTGAGCGTGGCCTTCGACGACACACAGATCACCGAACAAAAGGGTTTTTCCAACCCCGCCGTTTACCAACTGTTCATGCTCATCCCCTACCTGCTCGCCGGGATACGACATCAGTTGCAGCGGCCTGCCCAACCGCGCCAGGACCTGACGCCCAAGGAAATGGACTGCCTGTACTGGGCCAGCGAAGGCAAGACCACTTGGGAAATCAGCCACATCCTGACCTGCTCCGAACGCACCATCGACTTCCACCTGCTCAATGCCCGACGCAAGCTGGGTTCGGTAAGCCGCCAGCAGGCCGTCAGTGCTGCGGTGGCCTGTGGGCTGGTCATGCCGACCGCTGGAAGCGTGCACGATAGCGACCGGGGCTTTCGCCGGTCCATTTCTTGAAGGCACGATGGAAGGCGCTGGGCTCCTGAAAGCCGGTCTGTTCGGCAATGTCACTGATGCTGCTGCCGGGCTGGCGCAGCAGCTCGACGGCCAGCCCACGGCGGACCTCGTCCTTGATTTCCTGGAACGAACTTCCTTCACGCTCCAGGCGTCGACGCAAGGTGCTGGGGCTCATCCGCAAGTCACTGGCAAAGGCTTCCAGGGTCGGCCACTGGCTGTAATGGCTGTGGCGCAGGCACTGATGAAGCCGCGTAGCCAGGCCATGCTGATTGCGAAAACGGATTACCAGCCATTGCGGCGCACTGCGCAGAAATACCTTGAGGGAGGCCAGGTCCTGGACGACTGGCAAGCGCAGGTAGCGGCTGGCGAATTCGATTTCCGTGCGCTCGGCGCCAAAGCTCAGGTTGGGCCCCCAGAGCAGCGCATCGTCGCTGAGGGCCAGGCGCGACTGACGAAAGTCCGCGCGATCGATGGGAATACGCCGCCCGCCCAGCCAACACAGCAGGCTGATCATCAGCACAAGGAAGGTTTCCTCACCAAAACGGCGGGCATCCGGATCCGCCGAGCACGTCTGCAGACTGATCACCGCCCGCTTGCCGCGCACACTGAGGCTGCCGCGAAAGTCCCTCAGGAACAACCCGAAGTTACCCAGGCACTGGCGCAAGGCCTTGCCCAGGTCGGGTTCCTGAATCAATCCCCGACAAATCAGGGCAAAACTGCCGACCGGCATGCCGTGGGAATCCAGCTGGAAGAACTCGTCCTGTAGTTCGCGAATCTGGATCAGCCACAAAGCAGCAAAAGCGCTCGCTGAAACCCGGGCCTCAGGCTGCCCCAGCAACGCCGGGTCGATGCCGGCCTCGGCCAGTATCGCCGCCAGCCGTTGAGGCTGTTCCCGCAACGCGTGGATCATGGTGTGCACGAAGTAGACCGCGACCGAATCCTTTTCCCGCATAAACCCAGTTTCCCCACTTCCCGGATGGCAAAAAACGCCAGCATCGCTGAGCAGTTATGGCATAGGCCCACCCAACGGCGGCCTCTAGACTGGCGGCATTAAGGGGCACGGCACACCATCTGTCGAGCCCCCTCCAGCGGACCGCGTCCAGGGCCAGCCAGTGGCTGCTCGCTGGGGCGCGCAAAAAAAGGGAAACACTCCACATGCATCTGCAGACAATCGGCGTGATCGGCGCCGGCACCATGGGCAACGGCATAGCACAGGTTTGCGCCCTGGCCGGTTTCGAAGTGACCTTGCTGGACATTTCCGCCAGCGCCCTGGAAAAAGCCCTGGCCAACGTGGCCAAGAACCTCGATCGGAAAATCGCCAAGCAGACCCTGAGCCAAGCGCAGAAACATCTCGCCCTGGACAAGATCCGCACCAGCACCGACTACGCCAGCCTGGCCGATGCACAACTGGTGATCGAAGCCGCCACCGAGAACCTCGAGCTGAAACTGCGACTGCTGCAACAGGTCGCCACTCAAGTCAGCAGCGACTGCGTGATCGCGTCCAACACCTCCTCCCTATCGATTACTCAACTGGCTGCCGGCGTCAGTCATCCAGAACGTTTTATCGGCCTGCACTTCTTCAACCCGGTGCCGGTAATGGGCCTGATCGAGGTGATTCGTGGCCTGCAGACTCACGACGCAACCCACGCCATGGCCCTGGAAATGGCCCGACGGCTGGGCAAGACCGCGATCACCGCCGGGAACCGTCCGGGCTTCGTAGTCAACCGGATCCTGGTGCCGATGATCAACGAAGCCATCCTGGTCTTCCAGGAAGGCCTGGCCAGCGCCGAAGATATCGACGCGGGCATGCGCCTGGGCTGCAACCAGCCCATCGGACCGCTGGCCCTGGCGGACCTGATCGGCCTGGACACCTTGCTGGCAATCCTGGAGGCGTTCTACGAAGGCTTCAACGACAGCAAATATCGCCCGGCTCCATTGCTCAAGGAAATGGTCGCCGCCGGCTATCTGGGACGCAAGTCCGGGCGGGGTTTCCATGCCTATGGCTGAGCGCTGCTCGCGCTTCGCCGAGAGCCGGGACAAGGCCCTGGAGCTGTTCGCCAACAAGGGCTTCGGCCAGGTTGGCATGCGGGAGCTGGCAAGCCACCTGGGGTTGACACCTGGCTCGCTGTATCACCATTACCCAAGCAAGCAGCACCTGCTGGCCGATCTGATCGAGGAGTTTTTCGAGGAGCTGTTGGCCACCCTCGGGCGCATTGAACAGCAACCCCGGGACAAGCGCGGCAACCTGCAACGGTTGATCCGCGCCCACCTCAAGCTGCACCGGGAGATGCCCTGGCATTTTCGCCTGGCGGAGCGCGACAGCGGTTGTCTCAATGTCGAGCAGCAACTGCGAGTACGGTATTTACGCGAACACTACGAACGGCGGCTGTTGCTGATGCTGGGCCCTGCTCGGCGTCTCCCCTCTCAAGCGTTAGCCGCTGCCGGCCACGCCATTGCCACCCTGCTCAACAGCGCGCCCAGTTGGCTGGCGCACCAGCCTCTGGAGCAACACGAGCACGATGAGTTGCTGGAGAGCCTGCTCGCTGGGGCCATAGAACGGGTATTGGCTTCCAAAGTCGCAGCCGAAGCAACGTTGTCTGTCACCACGGCTTGAGCCAAGCCCTCAGCGCAACTGCAACGGGTCGACCAGGCCAGCGACAATCGCCATGCCCACCAGCTGCGGCAAGTTCTCGGCCTCCATGCGCTTCATGACACGGGAACGATAGAGGTCGATGGTCCTGACATTGACCCCAAGCTGCTCGGCGATTTCCCGGTTGGTGTAGCCCTGGACCAGAGGCAGCAACACGTCATTTTCCCTCGGGGTCAAGCTCTGGAGCCGGGCCTGCACCCGCGCCAGGCCTGCGCTGACGGTCTGGCTGTCGTCGGCCAGGCTCAAGGCCTGTTGCACGCTGTCGAGCAGCAACTGTTCGTTGTAGGGCTTTTCGATGAAATCATGGGCCCCGGCCTTGAACGCCCGCACCACAATCGGCACATCGGCATGCCCACTGACGAAGATTACCGGCAGGCGCAGCCCACGGTTGCGCATCTCTTCCTGCACGTTGAGCCCCCCCATGCCTGGCATGCGCACGTCCAGCAGCACGCAACCATTGAGCGGGTTGTCGCAGGCCTCGAGAAATTCCCGGCCACTGGTGAACGAGAGGGCCTTGAGGCCCACGGACTCCAGCAGCCAGACCGTCGAGTCGAGCATGCCTTGGTCATCGTCGACCACATACACCACCTGCTCCGCCACATTCACCATTGCCTTACTCCTCTTGTTGTCGGGCCAAGCCGGCCAGGGTCGGCCCCGGCAAGTTGCAGCGCATCTGCAAGCCCACGGCCAAGGGCCGGGCCTGCAACTCGCCACCAAAACCTTCGATGATGCTGCGACTCATGGACAACCCCAACCCCAGGCCGTTGACCTTGCTGGAATAGAACGGGGTGAAGATCTGCTCCAGTTGCGCCGTCGGCACACCGTGTCCCTGGTCGCTGACACTGACCTGCACCCCGCCGTCGGCCCCAGGCTCGACCGCCAGGACGATCTGCGACGGCAGGCCGGGATGGGCCTCGCGATTGGCCTCGATGGCGTTGCGCAGCAGGTTGAGCAGCACCTGCTCCAGCAGCACCCGGTCGGCGTAGACCAGCGGCAGATTATCCGGCAACCGCTCCACGATCTCCACCTGGCAACTGTTCGCTTCCCAGAGGCACAGGCGCGTGGTTGCCCGGGCAACTTCACTGAGGTCCAAGGCCTCCATACGGCGGCGACCTTTACGCAGAAAGGCGCGCAGGCGCTTGATCACCTCCGATGCGTGATTGGCGTGTACGGCGATCCGCTCCAGCCCCTGGGCTACCTTCTCGGCGGCCTCGGAATGACTGCCCAGGGCCTGCAAATAGCGCTGGCTGGCGTTGGCATAATTGACCACCGCCGCCAACGGTTGATTCATCTCATGGGCAATGCCCGAGGCCAGTTCACCAAGGGTCACCAGGCGCGCGGTGTGGGCCAGTTCGTCCTGATGATGACGCTGCTGGGCTTCACGCAACTCTCGTTCGGACTGGTCGTGAGCCACCAGCGAATAGAAACGCTCGCCACTGGCCGCGCGATGGGCCAGAAGCATCAACGACACCGGCACCGAAGCCCCTCCGGCCGGCGGTTGCAGGCGAGCCTCGATGCTCCAGCGGCCGCTGCGCTCGGCATAATCCCACCCTTCCTGTTCCAGGCTGGCCAGCACCTCGGCGCTGAGAAAGGCATCCAGCGTAGGCAGGCTGTGTTGCGCATCCAGTCCAAGGGTGCGGCGCGCCGCCGGATTGAGGTAGGTCACCGCGCCATCGGGCTGGATGAACAGCACCGGGTCGGTGTTGGCTTCCACCACCTCCGCCAAACGGCGCTTGTTTTCTTCGGCCTGGACCCGGGCGGTGATGTCCCGCGACACGCTGATCACCTCAACCACCGCGCCGGTGTAGGTTTCGCGAATGGCACGGCACGCGGTCTCGAACCACAAGTAATGGCCGTCGCGATGGCGAATGCGGTAGGTCATGGTGTGATAGCCGTCCAGCTCCAGGGCATCGCGGGTGCGCTGCATCAGGCTAGCCTGGTCCTGTCGGTGAAACAGGCTGTGGGCCCGACGCCCATGCAGCTCCTGCGGCCAGTAACCAAGCAAGGTCCAAGAAGCCAGTGACGCATCAAGGAAGCAGCCGTCCGGGGTATGGCGGGAAATCAGGTCGGTGGTATTTTCGGTGATCAGCCGGTACAGGCGCCGCGCCTTGGCCGACTCGCGCTCAGCGAGGATCTGCGCGGTGGCCTGGCGACACCGGGCCAGCACACGATTGGCCTTGGGGTCGGGAATGAACGTCCAGATCAGGATCTGCTCGGCAACCTGCACCTCCACGTTCTCGATGGCTCGCTGCTGGGCCAGACAGGCCTGCACCAGGTGCGAGTGGCTGACCGGCAACAGGCTCGAAGCATCGACCAACGACAGCTGTTCGAGCAGCGCCATCAGCGCCTCATTGAGCTCCAGCGGTCGGCCTCGCGAATCAAGCAATGCACTTGGCTGCGGGTCATGGCCGAGCAGCGGCGAATCGCGCAACTGGCCACCGACACTGGCCAACAGCAGATTCAGCAATTCGTGCACGGCCACCAGCCAGTCCTGGCCCACTTCCGGCTGTAGCTCAACCAACAGCAAGCCTTGCTGCCCCGGCTGCAGGGCCAACTCCAGGACCTGGCCATGCTCGAGGGACGCACGACGCAGACGACCGGCCAGCCAGCAATCGAGCTGACGCACCTGAGCCAGCTCCAATCGTCCCTCGTCCTGCAAGCGCTGGAAAAGCGCCCGGTCACTGCTTTGCAAAGCCTCACCAAAGCCCGGCGGCAAATGCCGGGCACGGCCTTCATGCCGATAGATGCCACTTGGCGCATGCCAGCTCAGGTAGACCGCCCGGCGGATTTGCGCGCAGTCCTGCAAGGCCCGGCAAAGGGCATCGGCGCAAGCCGCCAGGGCCATGCCTTCACGTTGCAGGCGCAACCAGCCGTGCAAGCGAACGGAGGTGGAGATCATCAGAAAACCTGTCGTAAAAAGAGGATCAGCAACATATGGTACATATACTATACAACTCAGGTAGTACTTCCATATCAATCGGCAAACAGTATATAAATTCCCCCGGATAAGTCACCGAGCTTTTCTGTGGTGAACGCGCCTGCCGACAATCGCATTGCGATTCAGCTAGCACCGGCAGCTCGTGACCACGAGAACCTCGGCCAATAGAGCTAATAATCAGCCACCGGGTACCCCAGCCATGTCCATCTACGAGCAAGGTCTTGCGCCAACTGGCGTCAACCACATCGCCCTTACACCCCTGAGCTTCATCGAGCGCACCGCAAGCGTCTATCCCGATTACCCGGCCGTGATCCACGGCTCGATCCGGCGCACCTGGGCCGACACCTACAGCCGCTGCCGGCGCCTCGCCTCAGCCCTGGCCGGACGCGGCATCGGTAAAAACGACACGGTCGCGGTCATGCTGCCGAATATTCCCGCCATGCTTGAAGCGCATTTTGGTGTGCCGATGATCGGAGCGGTGCTCAATGCCCTCAACGTACGCCTGGATGCCGAGGCCATCGCATTCATGCTGGCCCATGGCGAAGCCAAGGTGTTGATCGCCGACCGTGAGTTCCATGACGTGGTGCAAGCAGCCATCGGCATGCTCGACCACCCGCCCCTGGTGATCGACCTTGACGATCCGGAGTACGGCGAAGGCCAGGCAAACAGTGAACTGGACTACGAGGCGTTTCTTGCCGAGGGCGACCCGAACTTCGCCTGGCAGTGGCCAGACGATGAATGGCAGGCCATTTCCCTGAACTACACCTCTGGCACCACGGGCAACCCCAAAGGCGTGGTCTATCACCACCGCGGCGCCTACCTCAATTCCCTGGGCAACCAGATGACGTGGGCCATGGGCAATCACCCGGTATATCTCTGGACTTTGCCGATGTTCCATTGCAACGGCTGGTGCTACCCCTGGACCGTGACCGCCCTGGCCGGCGTCCATGTGTTCCTGCGCCGGGTCGATCCGCAAAAAATCCTCAACCTGATTCGCGAGCATCAGATCACCCATCTTTGCGGTGCGCCCATTGTGCTCAACGCCCTGGTGAACATGCCCGACTCGGCCAAGGCCGCGATCGACCATCCGGTCAGTGCCATGGTTGCAGGAGCGGCACCACCGGCCAAGGTGATTGGCGCCGTCGAGGAAATGGGTATCAAGGTCACCCACGTCTACGGTCTGACCGAGGTCTACGGACCGGTGACTCTCTGCGCCTGGCACGCGGCCTGGGATGAGTTGCCACTGGAGCAGCGAGCCCAGATCAAGGCTCGCCAAGGCGTACGCTACCCCACCCTGGAGGGGCTGATGGTGGCCGATCCAAGGACGCTCGAACCGACACCTCATGACGGCCAGACCATCGGTGAAATCTTCATGCGCGGCAACACCGTGATGAAGGGCTATCTGAAGAACCCCAGCGCCACCGCCGAAGCCTTTGAAGGCGGCTGGTTCCACACCGGCGACTTGGCCGTCACCCATGCCGATGGCTATGTGGAAATCCGCGACCGGCTCAAGGACATCATCATTTCCGGTGGCGAGAACATCTCCACCATCGAGCTGGAAGGCGTGCTCTATCGACACCCGGCGGTTCTGGAAGCCGCCGTGGTGGCCCGTCCTGACGAAAAATGGGGAGAAACCCCCTGCGCCTTCATCACCCTGAAATCCGACCGTGAAGAGGTGCACGAAGCCGAGATCATCAGCTTCTGTCGCGAGCACCTGGCAGGTTTCAAGGTGCCACGCACGGTGGTCTTCACCCAGTTGCCCAAGACTTCCACCGGCAAGATCCAGAAGTTCGTACTGCGCGACATGGCGAAGAATCTCTAGCCCGAACGCCAAAAAAACCCAGGTATCGCTGACAGCCCCGGCGTCTCACCGGCCGTCTCGTGGGCCGGCGAGCACCCGCACGTCAGCGGGGCCTGGGATCGTGATCCGCGCAACTGCGGCCATCCAACCTCCTTTCCTTGCATGAGGCTCATTGCAATGCCCGAATTCAACGCCCCGTTGCGCGACATGCGTTTTGTCCTGCACGAAGTCTTCAACGCACCGAACCTCTGGGCCCGCCTGCCCGCGCTGGCGAATACTGTCGATGCCGCCACCGCCGATGCGATTCTCGAAGAAGCCGCCAAGGTCACCCATAACCTGATCTTTCCACTCAACCGCAGCGGCGACGAGGAAGGTGCCCAGTGGCACGACGGCCAGGTCAGCACACCGGGCGGCTTCAAGGCCGCGTATTCGACCTACATCGACGGCGGCTGGGTTGGCCTGAGCGGCAACCCGGCCTATGGCGGCATGGGGATGCCAAAGATGCTCGCCGTGCAGTTCGAAGAAATGCTCTACGCCGCCAACTCCAGCTTCGCCCTGTACTCGGCGCTGAGTTCCGGCGCCTGCCTGGCCATCGACGCCCACGCCAGCGAAGCACTCAAGGCGCTGTACCTGCCGCCGATGTATGAGGGTCGCTGGGCCGGCTCAATGTGTCTTACCGAGGCCCATGCCGGCACCGACCTGGGCATCATTCGCACCCGCGCCGAACCCCAGGCGGATGGCAGCTACCAGATCACCGGCAGCAAGATCTTCATCACCGGCGGTGAGCAGGACCTGACGGAAAACATCATTCACCTGGTCCTGGCCAAGCTGCCGGATGCGCCCGCCGGGCCCAAGGGCATCTCGCTGTTCCTGGTGCCGAAAATCCACGTTGATGCACAGGGTATGCTGGGGGAATCCAACGCCGTCAGCTGCGGTTCGATCGAACACAAGATGGGCATCAAGGCCTCGGCCACTTGCGTGATGAATTTCGACGGTGCCAGTGGCTGGCTGATCGGCGAGGCCAACAAGGGGTTGGCGGCGATGTTCACCATGATGAACTACGAGCGGCTATCCATTGGCATCCAGGGTATTGGTTGTGCCGAAGCCTCGTACCAGAACGCCCGCCGCTATGCCCAGGAACGCATCCAGAGCCGGTCCCCCGCAGGCGCCCAGGCCAAGGACAAGATCGCCGACCCGATCATCGTCCATCCCGACGTGCGCCGCATGCTGCTCAGCATGAAGGCCATGACCGAAGGCGGCCGGGCCTTCGCCTGCTACGTCGGCCAGCAACTGGACCTGGCCAAGTTCTGCGAACACTCCCAGGAGCGACACGACGCCGAAGCCTTGGTGGCCCTGCTGACGCCAGTGGCCAAGGCGTTCTTCACCGACACCGGCCTGGACAGTTGCATCCATGGCCAACAAGTATTCGGCGGCCACGGCTACATCCGCGAATGGGGCCAGGAACAACTGGTACGCGATGTGCGCATCGCTCAAATCTATGAAGGCACCAACGGCATCCAGGCCCTCGATCTGCTGGGGCGCAAAGTAGTGGGCAACGGCGGCGTGGCCCTGCGGCTGTTCACCACTCAGATCCGTGACTTCGCTTACCTGCCCGGCGCCGCCTATGCCGCCGAGCTGCTGGACGCCGTGCAACGCCTGGAAAACCTCAGCGACTGGCTGCAGCAACAGGCCAGCCTCGATCCCCACGCCATCGGCAGCGCGTGCGTCGAGTACCTGCACCTGTTCGGCTACGTCGCTTACGCGTACATGTGGGCACGCATGGCCCAGACAGCCGAACACCAACACGCCACAGACCCTGCGTTCTATGGTGCAAAGCTGGGCACCGCGCGCTTCTACTTCAGCCGTCTGCTACCGCGCATCCTCAGCCTGGAACAAAGCATCCGCGCTGGCAGCCCGTCATTGTTGCAACTGCAACCCGAACAGTTCTGAGGCTGGATAACACCGAACACCTGCACACCCGTGTGGGTGTTCGCGCCTGATTGCAGGCTTGGCCGGCACAGCAGCGCGCTAGCGCACGCTGCGTCATCAACGCCCGGACATTGGACCGCTCGGGCGTTTTACCTCGCGTTTTTTTTGCCTGACCGAACCAGGGCTGGCAAGGCGGCTTGGTTCAGACACTCCGGACGTACGCAGTAACCGGCTGATTTCCTCCGCGCTGACCGCCTTGCTGAAAAAGTGCCCCTGGATTTCATCGCAGCCGTTATCACGCAAGAAGGTTTGTTGCTCCTCGGTTTCGACCCCCTCGGCAATGACCTTGAGATTCAGCTTGTGCCCCAACGAAATCACGGCGGTGGCGATGGCTTTGTCGTTCTCGTTGTCAGGTAGATCACGCACGAAAGACTGGTCGATCTTGAGCCTCGCGATCGGGAAGCTTTTCAATGCGGCGAGGCTGGAATAGCCGGTGCCGAAGTCGTCGATCGAGAGGCTGATCCCCATGGCTTGCAGGGCCTTCATTTTGCTGATGGCTTGCTGAAGGTCTTGCATGATCAGGCTTTCGGTCAGCTCCAGCTCGAGGTACATCGGGTCCAATCCGGTTTCCTGCAAGGCATGCATCACCCGGTCGATCAGGTCCCTTTCGATGAACTGGCGAGCCGAGATGTTCACCGACATGGTGATCGGCGGCCAGCCGGCATCCTGCCACGCCTTGTTCTGTCTGCAGGCTGTATGAATCACCCAGTCGCCGATGGGTACGATCAGCCCGGTCTCTTCGGCCTGGGGAATGAACTTGATGGGAGAGACCATGCCCAGCTCGGGATGCTGCCAACGGATCAATGCCTCCACGCCGATGATCTGGCCTGACTGCAAATCCACTTGTGGCTGGTACAACAACAGGAACTCGTCGTTGTAGAGTGCGCTTCGCAGCCCATCTTGCATGGCGAGCTTGCCCTGGACCTTGTTATTCATCTCGCTCGTATAGAACTGGAAGCTGTTGCGCCCCAGCTCCTTGGCCCGGTACATGGCGGCGTCCGCATTGCTGAGCAACGTGTCGGTATCGCTGCCGTCGGCCGGATATGTGGCCAGTCCCATGCTGCAGGTGACGTGAAGCGTATGGCCGCCGAGTTGAATCGGCCGCAGGATGGCTTCCTGGATTTTGTGCAAGACTGGCGTCACGCCGTCCAGGTCCGAGGGTTGGTCGAACAGGATGATCACAAACTCGTCGCCACCCAGTCGCACGACAGTGTCGGTACGCCGCACACACCCCAGCAGGCGCTGGGCGACGGTTTTCAGCAGTTCGTCCCCGGCACTGTGCCCAAGGCTGTCATTCACCAGTTTGAACTTGTCCAGGTCGAGAAACACCACTGTCACCAGCCGGTTGTAGCGCTGGGCATAAAGCATCGCCTGCTTGAGGCGGTCTTCGAGCAGCGTGCGATTCGGCAGCCCGGTCAGTGCGTCATGGTCGCCCATGAAGCGAATGCGCTTTTCGGTCAGTTGGCGCTCTATCGCAATGCCGGCAAGCGGTGTCGCCAGGTCGATCAGTTGCGTCTCGGCCGCGCTGGGGCTGCGCACGGTGTTGGCATACAAGGCAAACGTACCCAAGACCTTTCGCTCATGGGACAGGATCGGCGTCGACCAGCAGGCGCGAAACCCATAGGGCGCAACGAGTGAACGGTATGCTTCCCATAGTGGATCCTGCTCGATGTCCGTGACGATGACCGGCTCTCGTCGATACGCCGAGGTGCCACATGAACCGACGTTCGGACCGATTTCAATTCCGTCGATGAGCTGGCAATAGGCTTTCGGCAAACTGGGTGCAGTCCCGTGCAGCAGGTGTTTACCCTCCTCATCCAGCAGCAGGATGGAGACCTTCATGCCCTCCAGTTGGGACTCGACCAGGTGGGCCAGGCTGTCGAGCACTTCTGTAAGCTCGGTGCTCCTGGCGATCAGTTCCAGGACATGACCTTGCCCGGTACGGATGATCGCTTCTTGTTCCAATCGGTCGTTTTGCACGGCGAGCCGCTCTGTGGCGATACTCAATTGAGCCGTTCTTTTCTCCAGCTGAAGCCGGTCTTCGAGAAATTGATTCACCGCCCGCGCCATGTTGCCGATCTCGTCCTTCCCATGGTCGGCCATCAGCAAATGCGTTTTGTCCGTGTGTTCCTGACGCAATTGCCGGCTAATTTCATTCAGGCGCACGAGCACATGACGGCCCATGAAAACCCGGGTCACGAACCAGGCGAACACCAGGCTGGCGCCCAACATGATCAGCACCCATTGCTGGCTGCGATTCGAGGCCTCGACCAGACGCTGCACCGCTTCGCGATAGTCCTGGGTGTAGGCGCTCGATTGCGTACGGGCCACCGCGACGAGGCCCCCGGCCTCGTTCTTTAGTTGCTCGTTGAAGCGCTGCAGGACGTTATGTTGATCGATGAGCGTCTGGCGCAGGGAGAAGAGATCCGGCGTCTGCACGTCAGCGTCGGATAACGCGCCTGCGGTGCGTGGCAGGCGCTCATATCGGGCCCGCAGCCGTTGCACGGCCTCACTGTCAACCGCCTGCGGCAGATCGAAAAGCAGCACCGCCAGCTCCAGGCTGGCCCGGGTGTTGGTCGCCGTCAATCGAGCGGTGTGGTCCTCCAGGGTCTGCTCGAAGGTGACCTCGGTTTGCAGCAGGCTTTCTCGCAGTTGCGCAACGATGTTGGCGGTATTGCGGAACATCTGACTCGACTGATGCATATCGAGTATCGCCACGCCACTGTTTGCGGCAGTCAGTTGCTGCACCAGTTGATCGAGCGCTTCAAGCTGTTCGACGGTCGCCGCATAGCTTGAGCGCAGGATGTCGGAGGAACGGGTTGTCAGAAGCTGGTCGGTCTGGCGTTCGATCAGCAAGGTGCGCTGCACCATGTCTTGCCCATTTTGCATGCGGACCAGTCGTTCATCCGTCAACTGGCGAGTGGCGCTGTTTGAGGTGCGCAGCGCGTAGACCGCCGTAGCACCGCCTGCCAGGATCAGCAGCGCCAGCGTCAGGAACGCCAGGGTGAATTGTGCGCGCAGCGATTGTGGCAAGAGCTGGCGTCCAAACCGGGAAGTCATATCCAACGTCAGGGATTCCATTGGTGGCGATAGATGTCTCGATAGCCATTGTCAGGATCGTACTGGAATTTTTTCCCGCCATCGAAGGCGATATTGTCGTTATTGACCAAATGAATCGGCGCGACGAAGCCGCTCACTGGCTGACCTGCAAACAGCCGGTTCAATTCATCCATCACTTGCCAGCCGTGCTGGTTGAGCGGCTCGGCCACAGTCACGGTCTGGTAGGTCTTTGCCTGTATGCGCAAGAAAGCCGAAGCGCTGCCGTCACCGGCAGACAACAGACTGATGCCATCACTGGGTATGGCGGCGCTGGTCAGCGAGGCAATCGAGTAGTCGAAATAGATGTCGTTGATGGCCAACGTATGGGTCCAGCGCTTGCCATAGCGCTGAAGCAGTTCCTTGGTGATCGCCGGCATCTTCTCGCCACTTTCGGAGATCGCCACATCGCGCACCTCCAGCAACGTACATTCACGACAGGCCCGAATGACGTCTTCCATGGCCTTGGCTTTCGCCATGGCAATGCTGTACTTGGAGTCGGTCAGGATGACCACGCCGGCGCGTCCGTTTGACTGCGCCACTGCCGCCATGGCCGTGAGGCGCGCCACTTCAAGCGGGTCGGTGGTGACGTTCATGGCCACCGGCGTACCGTCAATCGGCCCCGGGCGTACTCCGGCGTGCCAGCCAACCACCGGTACCTCCTTGTTGGCGAAGAGCAGCAGCGCCGCCTTGTTCTCAAGGGCATCGGAGCCACACAGAATAAGGCCGTCGGGCTTCGCAGCCAGGGCATCGGAGAACGCCTTTGCGCGTCCGGCCGATGAGCCGGCACCATCGAATATCTTCAGCGTCCAGCCCAACGCGCTGGCGGCCTCCCGGGCACCCTGCGCGACACCGACAATGCCTCCGTTACGCAAATCTTCTGCGACAAGCGCGATGTTCTTGCCCCGCTGGGCTTGCGGGCCAGATTCAGGGCCGCTCCAGCGAACGGCACCGAGGGTGGCCTTGGAAACGATTTCCTGCGCTTGAATAACCGTGACCGTGGCTTTTTCGAGACCCGCTGCGGTTGGCAGGTCCTGACCGTATCCGGAAGTGGCCATGAAAACACAGGAAACCGCTATTGAGGCCATTCGCAGTCGCCAGGGCCTTACTAACCTGGGCCCAATCGAACAGGTTCGATCACCGCATGTGATGCCGTGTCTGGGGCCGGTGGTGCGATCAATGTCTGGCATGACGTCCCTTTTTGCCAAGAATGCAGTGTTCCGAAAGAATAGTCGGTTCTGCTGCCATCAGCTCCTTTGTGGGTAAAGGGAATTTCCAGCGGGAGCGAGCCCGTTCCCACAGGTTTCGTTTCTTAACTGAGCGGCATTTCCCTTTATCCCACCCCTTTCCTTTTTAACGCCTGAATATCGGTGCCTGCAGGCTATCCCGACCGCTCCTCAAAGCGTCTACTACAGCCGCCATGGCGCCAACTTATTGGCATAAAAACCTACCTAATAAAAATAAATTAATACAGTGACGGTTTCCCGACGCACGGTACCAATGCGCCATTGCTGGGGGTTCAAATCGAAGCTCATCATCCGCAAGCAACCCCGCAAAACGTTTAGGCCACCGACCTGGACTACAGGAAGTAATCAATCGCATCACTCAATGGAGCAACACCGAGATGATGACTGTTTATTTTGTTGTGATGACGATCTGCAGTGGCTTCGAAGGCTGTGTCGATGAACGACAACCAGGGCCAACCTTTGCTTCCAAGGCAATGTGCATGGAGACGGCCAGAGTCATGGCGCCGCGCAAAGGGGTGAAGTTCAAGTGTCGCAAAGAACGTACCTTGGTGGTCCATGAGACGCTGCCGGTAGAAGGTTACGGCAAGATTGTCTCCACCAAGACCGCAGCCCAGCCTTAGCAATTTGACCCTCGTCGACAACGAAAAAACCAAAACCACCCAGCTTTCGTGGACTGAGTGGTCTTGGGGCTGCCCACCGCGCCTTGAACCGGCCGATTGATGGGGAGCCAATTGGCAACACAACCCCTTGCTCAGAGCATGTGTCCGGCCCAAATCTTGCGCTCGACCAGATCGGCGGCAATCTCGATGAAGGCGTCCCCGACAAACTTGGCCGCGGGGCTGACCCGCCTGTCCGCAGGGAAGACCTGAACCGGACGGCTTGGCAGGCTTGCTGCTTAGGTGTGTGTATATCCGTTGCCGCGGTAACGGATATACACACCTCTCTGAAGCGCGCCCATCGCATTGACGGACCCCAACCGTCGATAGTTACTCCATCTCACCCATTCCCAAGCATCTGCCACAACGACGCCCCCACCCCGGTAATGCTCTCCCCGGCAATCAACCCCGCCGCCGCGGTGATGGCGAAACGTTCCGTGAGGCTCGGCCAACGACAGCTCACCAGCCACGTCAGCACCGCACCAAGGGCCATCATCAGCGACACCGAGGCCGGCAAGACGAAGGCCAGGCCCAAGGCCGCCGTGCTTGGCAGGTAGCGAGCCCGATGCGCCGGCAGCAGGCTGTCGAGGATTCCCAACAACAAGCCGACCAGGCCGCCGATGAAAATCGCCCAGCGAATGCTCGCAGACAATGAATCCAGGCCCAGGGTCAAGGTTTGTGCCACAGCCTTCCAGGTAGCGACCGCCGGGGCCGGCCACTCTTCGGTGAGCAGCATGGTTTGCGGGTCCGGGATCAGGGCCAGGTAAGCCAACACCCCGACGATGCTACCGACAAAAATCCCCAGGGTCTGGGCGATCAACTGCTTGCGCGGCGTGGCACCAATCGCCCGGCCTACCTTGAAGTCGTTCATCAAGTCGGTGCACTGCCCGGCCGAACCACCGGCGGTGTTGGCGCTCATCAGGTTGATCGGCACCTGCCCCGGGGCGACGATGCCGAAACTCAACTGGGACAATTGGCCGATGGCCCCGATCGGCGGAATGCCCGTGGCGCCGACCACTCGGGCGGCCACCGCCGCCAGGCAGATCGCCAAGGGAATGGTCAACAAGGCCATCCACGGATTGATGCCGAACAACAGCACTTGCAGGCTCACCACCAGGATGATCGACAGTACGAAACCGACGGCAGGCCCAGGCTTGGGTATCGTCCAGATCGCCCCGCCGCCCGCCTTGGTGGACCGATGCAATGCCCACAAGCGAATCGCCAACGAGGCCAGGGTCGAGCAGACCATCAGGCTCACCCCCGGCCAGAGCAACCACTCCACCAACGCAGCGAACTGCGGACCGCTGCCGCCGTGCGGCAACCGCACCAAGCCTTGCGCCAGCAGCCACGGCGCCAACCCGCCCCACGCCAGCAAGGCACCGAGCAGCAGGGTCAGGCCCACGCGAATACCGATGATTCCGCCAAACCCCACTAACAACAGCGAAGGGTCGGCGGTAAACGTCAGGCGCTCCAGTTGGGCGCTCGGAGACCAGCGCGGGATGGTCCACATGAACGTGTCGACCGCCTTGACCAGCCCGGACAGCAACGCGGCGCTGAGCAGCACCTTCAAGCGCGTCGCAGCTTCGTGGCCGTGGTTGTAGATATGCAGCAGGGTTTCGAGGGTCGCCATGCCCTCGGGAAACTTCAGCGCCTTGTCATTGAGCAGTGAGGGGCGCAGGTACCAGGCAATCCAAATCCCCAGGAAGCTCACCGAAAAGACCCAGGCCACCATGGGAATGGCGTCCAACTGCTGGCCGGTCAGCAAGGTATAGGCCGGGATGGGCGCGACCAGCCCACCGGAAATGATCGACGCAGCGGCAGAGGCCACGGTCTGGTTGATGTTGCTTTCGTGCAGTGTCCAGGGCAGCCGACCCACCGATCGACTCGCCAAGCCTTGCCAGATGCCATAGCCAACCAGCAAGGCAATGATCGACATATTGAACGACCAGCCGATCTTCAACCCGGCATAGACATTGGAAGGTGTCAGCAGGATACCGAGGACGATTCCCGTACTGACCGCACGTGGACTGAGCTCGCGTTCGACGGCGGCGTTCAAGGGGAATGTGGACGAGGTTGGATGCATGCGAAATCCTTATCGGCACTGGAGGGCAGCCGCCGGATTTAGACTGATCCCTTGTGGGAGCGAGCTTGCTCGCGATAGCGGTGGATCAGTTACAGAGATAGAGACTGACACTCCGCCATCGCGAGCAAGCTCGCTCCCACAGGACCACTTGAAACGGCAACTCAATAAGTGAACGCAGTATTGGCGCAAGGTTCACCCGACAGAGGCAAACCCTGGAGCGTGCTCACCCAAGTCGTCCATCCGTGGGCTGCGCTCGACTTATTTTTCCCCCTCGCAATTGACCATCCAGGCAATCCCGAAACGGTCTTCGAACATGGCAAAACGTTCCGCCCAAAAGGTCTTCTCCAGGGGCATGTACACGCTGCCACCTGCACTCAAACCATTGAACAGCCGCTCGGCCTCCTCCACGCTGTCGACGTTGAGGGAAACCGACACGCCTTGCGGCTTGCGAAACGGTTGGCCCGGTGGGCAGTCGGAGGCCATCAGGCTGAAAGCGCCGACGGTCAGGCAAGTGTGCATGATCAGGTTGGGATCCTTGGGCATCCCGGTTTCCTCGGGGGCCTCGGCAAAAGACATGGAAAACAGATCGCCGCCCAGTACCTCCTTATACAAGGCGAAAGCTTGCTTGCAGTTACCGTTGAAGGTCAGGTAAGGAATGATTCTCATGGTGGGGTCTCCTGTGGTCGGTTTCACGATTGATCGGACATCTGCGCCCGCAGGCGTTCTTCCTGCTCGCGCAACTCGGGGGTAAAGGACTCACCGAACTCCTCGAGCTCGAAGATCTGGCGGATCTCGATTTCACTGTCGCTGACCATCGGGTTCGGGCAGCGCTTGACCCAGTCGATGGCCTCCTGCAATGACTGGACCTTGAAGATCCAGAAGCCGGCGATCAGCTCCTTGGTTTCAGCAAAGGGCCCGTCGATCACCGTCCGGTCCTTGCCGGAAAACTGCACGCGCACGCCCTCGACACTGGGGTGCAGGCCCTCACCGGCGAGCATTACCCCGGCCTTGACCAGCTCTTCGTTGTAGGCACCCATGGCGGCCAGCAGTTCCGCGCTGGGCATTTCTCCGGCTTCCGATTCCGGACTGGCTTTGACGATCACCATAAATCGCATGCTCTGATCTCCTGAGAGTGGATGGATTAGGCCGTCCGTGTGGCGGCTCTATGGGTTAATCGAATGGCATTGGCCGAAATCGACAGCCCGCTACGAATATTTTTTTAACAGACGCCAGGCTAGGCTATTGGACTTCATCCTCAATGCAGGATCTGGCTCAGGAACAGCTTGGTGCGGTCGTTCTGCGGATTGTCGAAGAGGTCGGTTCGACGATTGCATCTTTGCCCATGAAGATCACCCGCCCGACATCCACAGTTCGACGCACCTCGAAGTGAGGAACCTGTCGACCCCATAGTCTGTGAGCCACCCTGGAGGAGATGGCGATGACACACACCCGCTTTTATGGAAAAACCGTACTGGCCTGCACGTTCATCCTGGCGATTATCGGCTGGGGGATCGGCTTCTATGGGCCGCCGATTTACATGCAAGCCGTCATGGAGCGCACGGGTTGGCCGATCGCCCAGGTCTCGGCTGCCGTGACCTTGCACTTTCTCAGCGGCACGCTTGTCATCGCCAACCTGCCGCGCCTTTACGCGCGCTTCGGGATACCCGCCATCACCCTGCTGGGCAGCATCGTCCTGGGCATTGGCGTAAACATCTGGGCTCACGCCAACCAGTTATGGGTGCTGTATACCGGCGCCCTCTGCTCGGGTATCGGCTGGGTGACATTGGGTGCTGCGGCCGTTAACACCCTGATCGCGCCGTGGTACGTCAAGGAGAGACCCAAGGCCCTGGGCAAGGCCTACAACGGCGCCAGCCTGGGTGGGGTGATCTTTTCGCCGCTGTGGGTGTTGCTGATCGAGCGGTTCGGCTTTGCCATGGCGGCGCTGGCGATCAGCATTGTCGCGGTGCTGCTCATAGGCGCCTTCGCTTTCCTGGTCTTCAACAAAAGCCCAGAAAGCCTGGGGCAACATCCCGACCATGCAGACCAACCGGAACCCGTACCGATCAGTGCCAGCGCCACGCCGTGGACCGCCATGCAGACCCTCCGCTCGGCAAGTTTCCGCACCCTGGCAGCCGGTATGTCCTTGGGGCTGTTCGCCCAGATCGGCTTGATCGCGCACCTGTACTCGATCCTGGTGGGTCGCATGGGGGCGCATGAGGCCTCATTCGCCATGGGTCTGGCCACTGCCAGTGCGATGGGCGGGCGATACGTCGCCGCACGCTTGATGATCCAAGGCATGAACCGCCGACAACTGGCCTGCCTCGGTTATGTCATCCAGATGCTGGGCACGCTGATGCTTCTGGGCCTGGATCTTCACCCGACAGTGGCCTGGATAGCCGTGGTGTTGATCGGTTCAGGCATTGGCAATGCCACCTCCTTGCCGCCACTGATAGCCCAGACCGAGTTCAGCCGTGAACAAACCGCCAGGGTAATCGCCCTGATGGTCGCGATCAGTCAAGCCACCTACGCCTTCGCCCCGGCCTTTTTCGGCCTGGTGCGCTCGCTCTTCCGCGATCCGAATCACGCCATCGTCGCCGTCGTGACAGCAGCGGTCGTCGTGCAGGGGCTCGCCATTTGGTCGTTCTTTCGGGGCGTGTCCGCTCGCTGCTTCAAGAAAACCGCTTTCTGACCTCCCCCCTGGCCATGCGTCACCCGCTAAGAACGAAATGCATCAACCTTGAGCCCAAACCGGCTCATTTTGTTGTACAACCCACCCCGCGACACATTCAGCCGCTGAGCAGCCAGGCGGATATTTCCGCGCGTATCCTTGAGGGCGGCGATGATGGCATTCATCTCATGGGTGCCAAGGTCCGGCGCCATCCGCGGCTCAGGGACACTTCCCCATGTCGATGGGCGCCCTCGCTGCCTGATTTCCAAGGCAAGATCGCTCGGCTCGATCAGTTCGGTCATCGCCAGGTTGGTGGCCCGCTCAATGACGTTTTCCAGCTCACGGACATTGCCTGGCCAGTGATAGGCGCCGAGCATGTCCAGCGCCGCGGGCGAAAGGTCCTGCATCGACTTGCGTAGCGACCGGGCACAACGCGCAAGAAAATGCCGCGCCAGCAACGGCACATCTTCGCGGCGCATCCGCAGTGGCGGCACCGTCAGGTTCAGCACGTTGAGCCGGTAGTAAAGATCCTCACGAAAGGCGCCTTCGGCCACTGCCTGGCTCAGGTTGCGGTGGGTGGCGGCGATGATGCGCACGTTGACCCGCAGCGATTTTTTCGCCCCCACCCGTGTCACCTCGCCTTCCTGCAGGACACGCAGCAGGCTGACCTGCGCATCAAAGGACATGTCACCGATTTCATCGAGGAAGATCGTCCCGCCATCGGCCAATTCGAACTTGCCTGCCGACCCACCGCGCGCCGCTCCGGTGAAGGCGCCTTCGACATGACCAAACAGTTCGCTCTGCACCAGGTCACGGGGAATGGCGCCGCAATTGACCGCCACGAAAGGCCCGCCACATCGGTCGCTGCCATTATGGATAGCCTGGGCGAACAGCTCCTTGCCAGTGCCGCTCTCACCGAGGATCAGCGTGGTCGAATCACTGCGACTGGCAATCCGCGCCAGGTGCAGTGCATCCTCAATCGCCTGTGAGCGGCCGAGGATGGTTTCGAAGGTGTAGCTGGCCTGGGTGCCAATGATCCGCCGGGTGATTTCCCGGATGCGTCGGTTCTCGCGCAACGACACAATCCGCCCGCCTTGCTCCAGCGGGCAGACCGACACCAGGCAGGCCAGATGGCTGCGGTCGTGCAGTTCAAAGGTGCAATCCAGGTCCCGCACCCCTTCCCCGCCCCCCAGCAGGACGGCATCGGTCAATTCGCTCTGGCCCAGGCTCTTGAACGGGCTGCCGAGCAGGTCACGGCCGACGCGGAACAACTGTCGGGCGTAATGGTTGAGCGCCTTGATGCGGCCCTGCTCATCCAAAACCACCAAGCCCTCGTTGAGCACCTCAAGGACTGTCTGTTGTTCTTCCAGCAAGGCTTGCAGCGCCATCTGCCTCGAGACCGCCTCGGCCGCGGCCTGGACCGTGCCCAGCGTATGGAAATGAAACCAGCCGGGTTCCGCCGTCAAGGTCAACATACCCAGCGTCCGGCCCTGGGGATCGCGAATTGGCGCGGCGGCGCAATGCATGCGGCGCTGGCGCAGGCCAAGCCCGAAGTTCTCCTCGGCCAACACATACACCAAACGGTCTTCGACGATCGCCAGCCCGGTGCAATTGGTGCCCTGTACCGACTCCAGCAGTCGACTGCCAATGGGTGTGAGGTCCAGGCCACAGAAATACAAAGTCGTGCCTTCGGCATCGGTCAGGTTGATATGGCCCCTTGGGTTATAGGCGAGCAAACCGCGCATGACTTGCGCCGCAGCGGCGATCAGCACCCGGTTGGCTGCCAGGGTCGCGGTCAGGTCGGCAGGCGCGACAAAACGGTACTCGCCGTCTTCCGGATCGAGGCCGGCAGCGACGCTGCGCAACCAGGACTCCCAAATCACCCGGCGGATCCCGGCAGGCCGTTCGATAGCTCCCTGCAAGCACGCGCGCCAAGCCTCATCCAGCGCAGTGCCTGGCCCTTCGTTCAACGACGCGGGGCCCAGCGTGGTGAGGTAGTCACGGTCTTCGGCGCTCAATGCTGCAGGTTGCTGGTTCATTATCCGGCCAACTGTTCATATTTTCGACATGTCAGTATAGACATGTCATTTAAATGAACATGAATTTCAATAAAAACAAATAAATTCCCTTTAGTATCAATTAGTTAATTATTGGCACAGCACTTGCTCCCTGCCTGGACAGACGAGGACATTCTTACCGCCGAGTCGTAAAAACAATAAAGGGAGTCATGTTCATGAGCACATCCAAGACCATTCACCTTGGCCTCATCGGCGCCGGCCGCATGGGCAGTTCTCACGGCCTGACCGCCGCCCGGCACATCCCCGGCGCCTGCCTCGCCGCCATCGCCGACCCTACCCCCGGCCAAGCCGCACGCTTGGCGGCAGAACTGGACGTGCAGAAGGTCTATACCGACCCACAGCAATTACTCGGTGACCCGGACATCGACGCCGTGCTGATTGCCGCCCCGGCACGCAGCCATGCCGAATTGGTGATCAGTGCGGCCCGGGCCGGCAAAGGGGTGTTCTGTGAAAAACCGATGGCCATCACCCTGGACGAAGCTGACCGCGCCATCGCCGCCGCTGCTGACGCGCGGGTGACGCTACAAGTTGGCTTCAACCGTCGCTTTGCCAGAAGTTTTCGCACTGCTCACCTGGACGTGGTCGGCGGCCGCATCGGTACGCCACAACTGCTGCGCTCGCTGACCCGCGACCCAGCGCTGAACAACCCGGCCGCGTCGCCGCAATGGGTAATCTTCCTCGAAACCCTGATCCATGACTTCGATACCCTGCGCTACCTGAATCCGGGCGCCGAAGCGGTTGAGGTTTTTGTGATGGCCGATGCCCTGATCGCACCGGACTACAAGGACAAAGGATTTCTCGACACCGCGGTGGTCACGATCCGTTTCGATAACGGCGCCATCGCCACGGCCGAGGCCAATTTCCAGGCAGTGTATGGCTACGATGTCCGCGGCGAAGTGTTCGGCAGCGCTGGCATGCTGACCATGGGCAACGTCAACGACTCTGACTTGCTGCGGTACCTGGCCAATGGGGTCCAGGCCGACACCCAGCGCATGGACACCGACCTGCTGCGTGATGCCTATGTGGCCGAGCTCAACCACTTCGTCAGTTGCGTGCGCAGCGGTGAAAAACCTCTGGCCAGCGGTGAAGACGCTCGGGCAGCACTGGCGATTGCCCGTGCCTGTATCGAGTCCTTCCAGCAGGGCAAAGCGGTGCGTGTGCAAGGAGCTCTGTCATGAGTTTCACACCGTTCAAACTGGCGATCAGCGCCGAGATGGTCTTCCTCGAGCTGCCCTTTACCGAGCGGGTCAAACGTATCCACGCACTAGGCTTCAGCGTCGAGATATGGAACTGGACGACCAAAGACATCCGGGCCCTCTCGGCGACCGGCGCGGATTTCACCTCCATGACCGGCTACATCTGCGGCAACCTGACCGATCCCGAGGACATCCAACACCTGCTCGACAGCGCCCAGGAATCCTTGGCCGTCGCCGCTCAATTGGGTTGCCCTAGCCTGAACCTGCATGGCACCGGCCTGGGTGACCAGGGGTTGCCGGTCAAACCTGTTGCCCAAACCACTGGCCGCATGTGGTTGAACGCCTGCAAGACGCTGGAAAAAATCGCCCGCCTGGGCGAGGACGCGGGTCGGGTTTTCCTGCTGGAAAACCTCAACACCGAAGTCGACCACCCGGGCACACCGTTCGCCCGCGCTGACGAAACCCTGGCGCTGATCGAGGCCGTGGGCAGCCCGCACCTGAAGATGAACCTGGACCTCTATCACGCACAGATCGGCGAAGGAAACCTGATCGAACTGATCCAGCGCGCCGGCAGCTCCATCGGCGAAATCCAGGTTGCCGACGTCCCGGGGCGCATGGAGCCCGGTACCGGTGAAATCCATTATCCCGCCATTGCCAGGGCCTTGTTCGGCATCGGATACAGCGGTGTCGTCGGCCTCGAAGGCTGGGCCAGCGGTGACAGCGAGGTTGCGCTTGAGCGTTTCAGGCAGGCCTTCACGCTTGATCGATAAAGCGTTCGTCTAACTCAAAACGTGCGGCAGATTTTCATCTTTTGGTGACGTACAACTCATAACAACAAAAGGAAAACCATCATGCGTCGTTGCACACTGCTTTTCGCCACCCTGCTATTGCTCTTCAGCCAATGGGCCGCCGCCGACTATCGCATCGGCGTCAGCATCGCCAGGGTCGACGACAACTTCATGACCTACGTGCGTAATGGCCTGGACGAGGCCGCGAAAAAGGAAAACGTGCAGATTCAGTTCGAGGACGCCCAAGGCGATGTGGTGCGCCAACTCAACCAGGTCCAGGGCTTTATCAACCAGCAAGTGGACGCGGTCATTGTCCTGCCGGTGGACACCTCCGCCACGGCCAACATCACCCGCGCCGCGGTCGAAGCGAAGACGCCGCTGGTCTACGTCAACCGTCACCCGGACGAGCGCACCTTGCCCAAAGGCGTGGTCACGGTCGCGTCCAATGACATCGAGGCCGGACAGTTGCAAATGCGCTACCTGGCCGAAAAGCTCGGCGGCAAGGGCAACCTTGCGATCATCATGGGCGACCTGGCGCAAAACGCCACCCACGACCGCACCGAAGGCGTCAAACAGGTGCTCAAGGATTATCCCGGGATCAAGATTGTCGAGCAGCAAAGCGCCGAGTGGCAGCGCAACAAAGGGATGGACCTGACCAGCAACTGGCTATTGGCGGGCAGTCGTTTCGATGCCATCGTCGCCAACAACGACGAGATGGCCATCGGTGCGGCCATGGCCTTGCAACAGGCCGGCAAAGCCAAGGGCGAGATCGCGATTGTCGGCATCGACGGCTTGCCTGACGGCCTGGCAGCGATCAAGCGTGGGATGCTGGTCGCCTCGGTGTTCCAGGACCCCAAGGCCCAGGCGACCAGCGCGGTACAGGCAGCACTCAAGATGATCAAGGGAGAGCCGGTGGAAACGGACGTCTGGGTGCCCTTTCAGTTGATCAGGCCTGAGCAGTTGGCGGTGTTTGAACAACATTACAAGTAGCGACACGCTCGACACTTCGCCGCGATCCCGGCCAGGGATCAGCGGCGACTCAGCGAACTGAGGCCTGACCTGCCGCTCGCTCGAAAATCGCCCCCTCTATACCCAGCACTTCACGCGTATCGGCATAGATCCCGATGCCCTTTTCCCAGACGTGCTTGATCGACTGATCGGCGCAACGAATCCGGTAATTGAGCTCGAACGGCTCGTTGCGCGACAACGCATATTGCACCTCGCGCCAGACGTAGTCGGCATCCTGCGCCAGGATCAGGCTGTTGTAAGTGAACTCATGATTGTCCACCAGCCGCTCCGCAGGATATCCGGTCAGTTGCAGGCAGCCGGCACTGACAAACTCCATAGTCCAGTCGCGGTTGTTACGGCCCCGATAGATCAGCCCAGGCATGCTATCGAGCAGGCTCATGCTGCTGCGCTGACTGGCCTGCAAGGCAATTTCGCGGCGTTTGTGTGCCGTGACGTCCCCGACGACCAGATAGAACCCCTGCGGGCCGCGCTTGAGGCTCACCTCGAACCAGCGTAATTCACCAGAAGGATGTACAAAACGCAGGCGTTGATTGAACGAGGTCTCGGGACGCCGACGCAGCTCATGCAAGGCCTTGCGCCACAGCGGGCGGTCTTCCTGGTGCACATAATCGATGAGATTGCGCTCCGCGCCCGGCGCCCCCATCAACTCGGTCCAGGCCAGGTTGAAGTGAGCGATCTGGCCGTTGTCGCGCAATTCCAGCAGGGCGGCGGGAAAGCGATCCATCAGGTGCACGCTCGGTGTCTGTGCAAAAGCTTCCGGGCTTTCCCTCATCTAATGACGCTCCTCGTGTCTTACCGACGCGCCGTTGTGCACCCACGCCGCCAACTCCAGACGTGAGTGCAGGCTGAACTTCTGCAACAGATTCCTCACATAAATCTTGACCGTACCATCGCTGATTCCCAGTTCCCGGCCGATCTGTTTATTGCTCATGCCGGCACCGATCAGGGCCAGGGTCTGCCCTTCGCGCTCGGTCAGGTTGCCTGTGTCTGGCAGGTCCGGGTCGTACGCAGGCCGGCTCACCGATTCGTCCTGATCGGCCAGCAGGGCAACCAGGGTTGAATCCAGAACGATCGCGCCCTTGTGGCAATTGCGCATGTAGCTCAACAACGCATCGGGCTCGGTTTCCTTGAGCACATAACCACTGGCCCCCAGGCGCAAGGCCGTCAACAGCTCGGCGCGATCCATCGACGCAGTGAGCACCACCACCTGACAGTCGAGGCGCAACTGACGCAGTTCATCGAGCACCTGCAAACCACTCAAGCCGGGCATGTGCAAATCGAGCAAGACCTGCTGCGGCGCCAGGCTCACGGCCAGGTTGATGCCTTCGCGACCGCTGGCCGCCTGCCCCACCACTTCGAAGTCGTCACTGGCGCCGAACAGCTGCGCCAGGCCTTTGCGAAACAGCGGATGATCATCGATCAGTAATAAGGTTGTGCAGTCCATCGAAACTCCCCTGTGGCTGGTCTTGATGGCAGCGAAGGCCAAGATGTACGCGGACCCCATGCGGGCGGATCGCCTCAATTGTCAATCGGGCGCCAATGTTCGCGGCGCGCTCGCGGATAATCGCCAGACCGAAATGATTGGCCTCCCCTGACGCCGGACTGAGTCCGATGCCGTCATCCTCCACCGAAATGGAGACATCACCGTCCTGGTTTTGCCGCAACTCGATGCGGACATGCCGCGCATGGGAGTGGCGCACCGCGTTAGCCAGTGCTTCACGAATAATCTGCAAAATCTGTAACTCGGTTCCCGGGCTCAAAGCATCGTCAGCCAGGCGGTTGTCCAGCTCGAACACGATGATGCAGCGCCGCGAGAACTCGGCGACCGAGTCGGCCAGTGCCTGGCGCAGCGAGCGCCCGTCCATGGTCAGACGCGCACTGGTAATCAACTCGCGCACCTGGCGCTGCAACTGGCTCAAGCCAGCGCACAGGTCCTGCAAACCCGCAGTGGCTTGTTCCGGCTCGCCCAACTGGGATTGCAGGCCATGGGCCTGGAACGACAGGTAACCGAGTTGCTGTGCCACCGAGTCGTGCAGCTCACGGGCCAAGGCACCGTGGCGGGACGTCGCCTGTTTGCGCTGCTGCTCACGGTTGTAGCTGCGCAAGCGCACAGCCATGCCTACCGCCTGCGCCACCTCTTCCAGTAACTGGCGCCAACTGGCACCGGCCCGTTTCGGGCTATCGAGCAGCAACACGCCCTTTTGGCCCTCGGGCAAGGCGCACACCAGTCGGTGCACGCCGCGTTGCCGACACGGGCCGCAGCTTTGGGGGGTGTCTGCCGCGCTTGCGTCGCGCCAGGGGCAAGTCACCACGTCCTGGCAGCCCTCGATCAAACCGCGTCGCGTCGGGCTGAGGTCCTCGCCGCCAAGGATCAGGTTCAATCTGGCAGGCGGCAGCAGTGCGTCGAAACGGTCCAGAAAACCCGATAAGGCACCGTCAGCGTGCGCCTGGCTCAAGGGCAACCCGGCCAACAGCTTACGCACGCTGCGGGCCTGTTCAGGGCGCACAGGCCCTAACCAGAGCGGCCACCACTGCGGTCGTGTTCGCACTCTCGATAACTCCCCGTCCGGTTGCTCCACATTCCTCGAACACCAGCAACTTCCATGCCCCGGACGGCCGTGTAGCAAGGCTTATCTCCAAAGGCATAGCCCTTTTTCCAGATTGAGAAGATTTTCCCCATAGGAAAGTATCTCTCCCAACAGGAAATAAAAAAGCACTTTGGAGAGCCCGCATGAAGCCCACCCTTAGCCGCCCCATCGTGGTGATGCAATCGGCAACCGTCTGCACAGAGGTTGTCGCTGAACTGGACAATCCCCTGCTGTTGAACGGCGAACAAGCCGACTTCACCCGGCACCTGCAACAGGCCTTGGCCAGCGCAACCGTTGGGTGTCGGCTCTACCTGCTGGGCGATGAAGCTTTTGTCTGGCGTGTTCACGGGCAGGCTCGCGCCGCTGGCCTGGAAGACGACGAGATCAGCATGACCTGCGCAACGCCCGGCCTGCGCCAGGTGTACTGCGCGCACTGTGGCCTGACCCAGGCGGCCGGGCCGGAGTCGTCGCTGAACTGCGTCGGTTGCCACGTCGGGCTGGAGGTGCGCACGCATTTTTCCCGGCGCCTGGGGGCTTACCTCGGCGTGTGCATCAACCCCGACCAACCCTATGCGGCATTCCAGCCATGAGCGCGGTCCTCGACGTTCAGGTCAGCGCGGCAAGAATGCTCACGCCGGTGGTGCGCGAATTCACCCTGACGGCCTGCGACGGCGCCCTGCCCGGCTTCTCGCCCGGCAGCCATGTGCAGGTGCATCTGCCACTGGCCGAGGGCAAGGTGCGCAACGCCTACTCGCTCACCAGCGACCCGGCGCACACCCAGCACTACCGCATCGCCGTGCGCTTGCAGGACGCTTCTCGTGGCGGCTCGCAGTACCTGCATCGCCAGGTGCAGGTCGGCGACACGTTGCAGATTTCACCACCGGCCAATCTGTTCGCCCCCCACGGCACTGCACGCCTGCATATCTTGATCGCCGCCGGCATCGGCATCACGCCGTTCATGGCCTATATCGCTGCGATGGAACAGCAGCAGGCCGATTTCGAACTGCATTACCTGTTCCGCCCGGGCCTGAGCGACGCCTACCTCGACGAACTGCAACAGCGCCTCGGCGCGCGCCTGCATGCCTATGACAATCGCCCCGACCTGAGCCAGATCCTCGCCGACCGGCCGCTGGGCAGCCATGTCTACACCTGTGGCCCGCAGTCTCTGCTCGACGCGGTTGAGCGTGAGGCCTCGCGCCTCGGTTGGCCGCGCAAGCGCGTGCATTCGGAAACGTTCAAAGGCGCGCAACCCGGCCAACCCTTCGACCTGCACCTGCTGCGCAGCGGTCGTCGCCTGCGGGTGGAGGCCGACCAGAGCCTGCTCGAAGCCCTCGAACACGCAGGCCTGCAAGTGCCCAACCTGTGCCGTGGCGGGGTCTGCGGCCAGTGCATCACCCGCCACACCGGCGGTGCCATCGAACACCGCGACAGCTTCCTCTGCCCGGCCGAGCAGGCCGACTTTCTGATGCCCTGCGTCTCACGCGGCAGCGGCCCCTGCATTTCGCTGGACCTATAGGAGTGAGTGACATGCCCCTGCAAGCGAGCCCCGTGCTGAGCTATCGCGATGATTTCAGCTTTCGCAACAGCCCTGCGGCAATCCGCCGTTTCCCCTTCCCCTTTGTCGAGGACAGCTACCTGTACTCGGTCAATATCGAACCGGCCACCTCCCGCGACCCCGGCTCGATCTATGAGCATGCCTTCGACATCGACGAGCACTACTGTTCGGAAATGGCCGAACGCGCCCTGGTACTGGATCAGGACCCGCGCCGCTACCTGGTGATGCCGCACATGCAAGTGGCAGCCTGGGATGCCTTGCAGATGCTGATGGAACACCTGGCCGCCGACTATCCGCAGTGGTTCAGCCTGGTGCGTGACGGCGACCGCTGGCATTGGCGCAACCGCCTGCTGGAGATCGATCAGCCGTTCATTTTCGGTGATGCCACCAGCCTGCCCTGCGCGCCGCTGGAGTTCATCGGCCGACAGGTTCAGGGGGATTTCGCCCTGCTCGATCAACGTGACGGCGATCTGTACATGGACGCCGGCCTGGTCACCAGTCCCGCTGACTGGTCCCTGGCCTTCGACGCCGGCATGAGCTTCAAGCAGTGGCATTCACCGGTGCCCATGGCCCACCAGATGGGCGTGTTCGACCGTGCGCTGAAGTATCTGCTCAACCTGCAAGTGGGTCAGCCGGTGCGGCGCCTGAACTGGACCCTGACCATCAAGCCGCGCCTGGACTCCTCGCCCGAGACGTTCCATGAATGGGGCGCCGACCGCGGCCGCATCACCGCCGAAAACGTCGGCCAACAGGTGCATCTGCGCGTCGAGCTGCAGGTGATGGCCCGTCTGCCGCGCAGCAACGCGGTGATGTTCAGCATCCGCACCTACCTGATCAGCCTGGACGAACTGGTCACTCAACCCGGCTGGGGTTGTCGCCTGCATCGCGTGCTGCGCGACCTGCCCGGCCCTATCGCCGACTACAAGGGCATGACCCGCTACAGACACACGCTGGTCGAGTGGCTGAGCCAATTCGACCCGCACGCCTGATCTCTCTTTCCCGACAAGGACCCTCACATGACCCTTTCATGGCGTATTTCTGCATTGGCCGAGCGGCACCGTGCCCTCGGTTCAAACCTTGAAGACTGGAACGGCATGGGCACCGCCTGGACCTACAGCAGCGCGCTGGCCGACCACCACGAAGCGATCCGCACCCGTGCCGGCCTGATGGACGTGTCGGGGCTGAAAAAAGTCCATTACGTGGGACCCCATGCCGAAAGCCTGCTGCAATGGGCGACCACCCGCGACATCGCCAAACTCTACCCCGGCAAATCGGTGTACGCCTCGATGCTCGACGAGGACGGCAAGTTCGTCGATGACTGCATCGTCTACCGCACCGGGCCTAACGCGTTCATGGTGGTGCATGGCGCTGGCACCGGGCATGAAATGCTGGTGCGTTCCGCCCTGGGCCGGCAAGTGGCGGTGCTGTTCGACGACGACCTGCACGACTTGTCGCTGCAAGGGCCGCTGGCGGTGGACTTTCTCGCCGAGCACGTGCCCGGCGTCCGCCAGTTGCCGTACTTCCATCACCTGCAGACGCGCCTGTTCGAACGCCCGGTGATGATCTCCCGCACCGGTTACACCGGCGAGCGCGGCTACGAGATTTTCTGCAAGGCGGCCGATGCACCGTTCCTGTGGGACAGCATCCTCGAACAGGGTGCCAGCCTGGGGATTATCCCGTGTGCCTTCACCGCGCTGGACTGGCTGCGGGTGGAAAGCTCGCTGATGTTTTTCCCCTATGACAACTCGCAGATGTACCCCTTCGCTGACCAGAAGGCCGGCGACACCCTGTGGGAAATGGGCCTGGATTTCACCGTCTCACCCGGCAAACAAGCCTTCCGTGGCGCCGAGGAACACCTGCGCCTGCGCGGTCAGGAGCGTTTCAAGATCACCGGTGTGCTGCTCGAGGGCGTACGCCCGGCCGAGGCCGGCGACACCCTGTGGCAGGGCAACCAGCAAGTCGGCGTGATCACCTGCGGCATGTACTCGCGCCTGAGCAAACGCTCGATGGCCATCGCCCGCCTGAGCGTCGCCTGCTCCGTGCCCGGTATTGCACTGCAGGTGCGCGGCAGCCTTGAAGCGGGCGCCGTGACCCATGCCCTGCCCTTCGACGACCCGGAAAAAACCAAACGCACGGCCAAGGGCTGAGCCGCCCCTTAATTTAATCAGGAGCCTTCAATGGACGCCTCCAGCGAACATTACATTCTCAAGATCACCTGCCCGGCGGCATCCGGGATCATCGCCGCGATCAGCGCCTGCCTGGCCCGGCAGCAGTGCTACATCAGCGAACTGGCACAGTTTGACGACGAGTTCACCGGGCAGTTTTTCATGCGCGCGGTGTTCCGTTTCAACACCGGCGTCGACGGTGATATAGGCACCCTGCGCGAAGGCCTGGGCGACCTGGCCGGCGGCTTCGACATGCAGTGGCAGTTGTTCAGTTCGCGCCAACCGACCCGGGTGCTGCTGATGGTCAGCAAGTTCGACCATTGCCTCACCGACCTGCTCTATCGACACCGCAAGGGCGAGATGGACATGCACATCACCGCCGTGGTCTCCAACCACCTGGACCTGCGGGCCATGGCTGAGCGTGAAGGCATCCGTTTCATTTACCTGCCCATCACCAAGGACAGCAAGGCCAGCCAGGAGGCCGAGCTGATGCGCATCGTCGAAGACACCCAGACCGACCTGGTGGTGCTCGCGCGCTACATGCAGATTCTATCCGACGGACTGTGCCAGCAGTTGTCGGGGCGTGCGATCAACATCCATCACTCATTCCTGCCCGGATTCAAGGGCGCCAAGCCGTATCACCAGGCCTACGACCGCGGCGTGAAGCTGATCGGCGCCACTGCCCACTACGTCACCAGCGACCTCGATGAGGGGCCGATCATCGAGCAGGAAATCCAGCGCGTCGATCACACGCACCTGCCCGATTCGCTGGTTGCCATCGGCCGCGATACCGAAACCGTCGCCCTTTCCAAGGCACTGAAATACCACCTGGAACACCGGGTATTCATCAACCAGGACAAGACAGTGATCTTTCGCTGAAACCCTTCAGGAGGCACGCTCATGACAATACGCGTAGCAATCATCGGCGCCGGCCCGTGCGGCCTGGCCCAACTTCGCGCCTTCCAGTCGGCCCGCGACAAGGGCACCGCCATTCCCGAACTGGTGTGCTTTGAAAAGCAACAGGACTGGGGCGGCATGTGGAACTACACCTGGCGCACCGGTCTGGACGAGAACGGCGAACCGGTGCACGGCAGCATGTACCGCTATCTGTGGTCGAACGGCCCGAAGGAATGCCTGGAGTTCGCCGACTACACCTTCGAAGAACATTTTGGCCGCCCCATCGGCTCTTACCCGCCACGGGAAGTGCTCTGGGACTACATCAAGGGCCGCGTCGAAAAAGCCGGGGTACGGGATTACATCCGTTTCAACAACGTGGTGCGCCAGGTCACCTTTGACGAAGCGACTCGCCGCTTCACGGTGGTCGCCCACGACCACGGCAGCGATACCCAGACCTCGGAAGAGTTCGACTATGTGGTCAACGCCTGTGGGCACTTTTCGACGCCGAAGATGCCGTACTTCCCCGGATTCGAGCAGTTCGGCGGGCGCATCCTGCACGCCCATGATTTTCGCGAGGCGCTGGAGTTCAAGGGCAAGGACCTGCTCATCGTCGGCAGCAGCTATTCTGCCGAAGACATCGGTTCCCAGTGCTACAAATACGGCGCCCGCAGCATCACCAGCTGCTACCGCACCGCGCCCATGGGCTATGACTGGCCCGCCAATTGGGAAGAAAAGCCGCTGTTGCAGCGCCTGGAAAAAAACCGCGCGTACTTTATCGACGGCACCCACAAGACCATCGATGCGGTGATCCTTTGCACCGGCTACAAACATCACTTCCCCTTCCTGCCGGACGAACTGTGCCTCAAGACCGATAACCGGCTATGGCCGATGAACCTGTACAAAGGCATTTTCTGGGAGTCCAACCCGCAACTGATCTACCTCGGCATGCAGGACCAGTGGTACTCCTTCAACATGTTCGACGCCCAAGCCTGGTACGCACGCGATGTCATCCTGGGGCGCGTTCAACTGCCTGATCAGGCTGCAATGATCGCCGACAGCCGGCAATGGCACGAACGGGAACAGACACTGGAAACCAATCAGCAGATGTTCGAATACCAGGGTGCCTATATCCAGCACCTGGTGGACGCCACCGACTACCCGAACTTCGACATCGCCGCCGTCAATGAAACCTTCCTGCACTGGAAGCATGACAAAGCGGAAAACATCATGGGTTATCGCGACAAGTCCTATCGCTCGTTGATGACCGGCACCCAGTCACCGCCGCACCACACCCCCTGGCTGCATGCACTGGACGACTCGATGGCGGCGTACCTTGCCGAGCCGCCAACGTCCATCACGTCGGTCGGCTGACCGGGAGGTTCTCATGAACGCACCTCGTGTCTCTCATCCCCGGGAGCCCGGACTGTTTGCCCGGGCCCCGGCCCTGGAGCGCTATCGGGTAGCGGCCGGCGGCCTGACACTGGTGGCCTTGCAGCCCGGCGACAGCCTGCAAGTGATCGACCTTGAAGGACAGCAACCCTGTGAACTGCTGGCCGTGGACGCCAACGGTCGTAGCGCGCTGGCGGCCTGGGCATTGAGCGGTTCGGCGGCCTGCGGGTTCATCGGCGCACGGCTCGCCGAGCCGACGGTGCAAGCTCGGCGCATCAACCAAGCGTTGAGCCGACGCGGTGTTGAGCCTTACCAACTGCCCAGCGCGGCTTCGCTCTGGGACGAGGACAGCCCTGCCGACTTCAGTCGCCACTTCGTCGCCAGCGATGAACTGCTGGTAATTGTCGCCGCCCCCGCAGGCCCCACATCCGTCGATCGACAGTACCGGCCCAGCGAACTGCGGTTGTGGGTGACCCGAGCCAATCCCTCGTCGCTGCTGCTCCCGGCGTTACCCGAACCGTTGGGTGAGTTACTCGACGAATTCACAATTCACGCCGGCACCGCCCACAGCTACACCGTCGGCAAAGGGCAGTACGTGCAGGTGCTGGATGTCGCCGGTCGCCAATGCTCGGACTTCGTCGCCCTCGATCGACGGGCACTGGATCGCGGCCTGGAACTGGACCTGGACCAGACCGTCACCCGTACCCTGAACGGCAGCGCCTACCCGGCTCCGGGACTGTTCTCGAAGTTTTTCGACCGGCAGATGCAGCCGATGCTGGAAGTGGTGCGTGACACCGTCGGCCGCCACGATTCCTTCGCGCTGGCCTGCGCCGCGCGCTACTACGAGAGCCATGGCTACTTCGGGCACGACAACTGCAGCGACAACCTGAGCCGGGCCCTGGCGCCCCACGGGGTCGAGGCTCGCAGCGGTTGGCCGGCGATCAATTTGTTCTTCAACACCGGGGTCGACGCTCACCAGCAGATGACGTTGGACGAGCCCTGGTCGCGTCCCGGCGATTACGTACTCCTGCGGGCCATGACCGACCTGCTGTGTGGCAGCACCTCATGCCCGGATGACATCGACCCGGCCAACGGCTGGAACCCGACCGATATCCAGGTCCGCATCTACAGCGAAAAGGAGCGTTTTTCCATCGCCATGAGCACTCGAACCACGGCCGATGCCGACCCGATCCTCACCCGTGAGTCCGCGTTCCACTCACGCACCAGCGCCTTGACCGGCAGCTTTACCGACTACCGCAATTGGTGGCTGCCGTTGCGCTACGACGGCTATGGCGCAATCGAGGAATACCTCGGTTGCCGTGAACGCGTCGCGGTGATGGACCTGACCGCCCTGCGCAAATTCGAAATCATCGGCCCCGACGCCGAAGCCTTGCTGCAGTACTGCCTGACCCGGGATGTACGGCGCCTGGCGGTGGGTCAAGTGGTGTATTCGGCGATGTGCCACGAACACGGTGGCATGCTCGACGACGGCACCCTGCTGCGCCTGGGCCCGGACAATTTCCGCTGGATCTGCGGTGAGGATTACGCCGGGGCCTGGCTGCGCGAACAGGCACAAAAGCTCGGCATGAAGGTCTGGGTCAAATCCGCCAGCGAGCAGATTCACAACCTGGCCGTCCAGGGCCCGATGAGTCGTGAGCTGCTCAAACAGATGGTCTGGACCCCAGCGACCCAACCGAGCCTGGAAAACCTGGGCTGGTTCCGGTTCCTGGTGGGCCGCCTGGACGGTTACGACGGCTGCCCGCTGATGATCTCGCGCACCGGCTACACCGGCGAACTGGGCTACGAAGTCTGGTGCCAGCCCGAAGACGCCGAGCGGGTCTGGGACCGGATCTGGCAACAGGGCCAACCGCTGGGCCTGGTGCCACTGGGCCTGGAAGCGCTGGACATGCTGCGCATCGAAGCCGGGCTGATTTTCGCCGGCTACGAATTCAGCGACCAGACCGATCCTTTCGAGGCGGGTATCGGCTTTTCTGTGCCGATGAAAAGTAAAACCGACGACTTCATCGGCCGCGATGCGCTGTTGCGGCGCAGCGCCCACCCCACTCACAAGCTGGTGGGCCTGCAACTGAGTGGCAACGAAGCCGCCCACCACGGTGACCCGGTGTATCGCGGCCGGGCCCAGGTCGGGGTCATCACCAGTGCCTGCCGCTCGCCGCTGCTGGCCAGCAACATCGCGCTGTGCCGGGTCGATGTGGCCTGCGCCGACGTCGGCACCATGCTTGAGATCGGCAAAGTCGATGGCCTGCAGAAGCGCATCAGCGCCGAGGTCACCGCAGCGATTTTCTACGACCCGGACAAGAGCCGGGTGCGCAGTTGATCAACCAGACGGACCTGAGCGCCACCCTGACTTTGACTGCCCCCACTACTCCGCTACTCAGACATGGGAATACGAAGATGGAAGCGACTACGTTCGAGACCGTACCGCAGGCCGCCAGCTCAGTGGGCAGCCTGCACCGCAAGATCGATTGGCGCGGGGCATTCTGGGTTGCCAGTGGCGTACCCGCGCTGGTGCTGTTTTCAATCGGTGCGATTGCCGCCACGGTGGGCAAACCGGCGTGGATCGTCTGGATCGTGTCGATCCTGTTCGGGTTTATCCAGGCCTTCACCTACGCCGAAATCGCCGGACTGTTCCCGCACAAATCCGGCGGTGCCTCGGTCTATGGCGCGGTCGCCTGGGTGCGTTACAGCAAGCTGATCGCACCGGTTTCGGTGTGGTGCAACTGGCTGGCCTGGTCGCCAGTGCTGTCGATCGGTTCTGGGCTGGCAGCCGGTTACATACTCACCGCACTGTTCCCCGCCGATGCGCTGATCAATACCTGGCAACTGACCCTGCTCGATCTGGGCTGGATCAAGAGTGGCCTGTCGCTGCGGATCAATGCGACATTCGCCATCGGTCTGTTGATCCTGCTGACGGTTTTCGCCGTGCAGCATGGCGGCATTCTGCGCTCGGCGCGTCTGACCCTGGTGCTTGGCGTGACATCGCTGATCCCCTTGCTGCTGGTGGGCGTGGTGCCGTTGTTCACCGGTGATTCGGCCCAGGCCAATTTCCTGCCGTTGTACCCCCTGGCCCATGATGCGGCCGGGCAAGTGATCGATGGCCCCTGGGATCTGTCCGGCTGGTCGCTGATGGCCGGCGGTCTGTTCATGGCCGCGTGGTCCACCTACGGCTTCGAAACGGCGGTGTGCTACACGCGGGAATTCAAAGACCCCAAGCGCGACACGTTCAAGGCGATTTTCTATGCGGGCCTGCTGTGCATCCTGGTGTTCACCCTGGTGCCCCTGGCGTTCCAAGGCAGCCTGGGGCTCGGCCAACTGGTGACACCGGCGGTGCTGGACGCCAGCGGCGCAGTGGTTTCTCCGGCGGTCTACAACGGCCTGTTGTCGCCCGCGATCTACAGCGGCATGGGCGTCGGCCAGGTGATGGCGGACAGTATCGGCGGCGGCAAACTGGTCGCCAACATCGTGCTGATCATGCTGGTCCTGGCCACCTTGCTGGCGATCATGACGTCGATGTCCGGCTCATCGCGCACCTTGTACCAGGCGTCGGTGGACGGCTGGCTGCCGAAGTACCTGGGCCGCACCAATGAACACGGCGCGCCCACCGCCGCGATGTGGACCGACCTGTCTTTCAACCTGCTGCTGTTGCTGATGTCCGACTATGTCTTTGTGCTCGCCGCGTCCAACGTCAGCTACATCATCTTCAACTTCCTCAACCTCAACGCTGGCTGGATCCATCGCCTGGATCGTCCCGACTGGGCGCGCCCGTACAGGGCCCCTACCGTGCTCCTGGTGGCCGGTGGCGTGCTGAGCTTCGTCAACCTGGCCTGCATGGGGCTGGGCGCCGATATCTGGGGCGCCGGAACCCTGATGACCGGCCTGCTGCTGGCGCTGTTGATCCTGCCGGTGTTCTGCTACCGCCACTATGTGCAGGACAAGGGGCTGTTCCCCGAAGCCATGCTCAACGATCTCTACGTTCAGGCCGACACGGGTCAGAAACGCGCGGGCTGGTTGCCTTACCTCACGCTGATTGCGGGTGTCCTTGTGGTGTACGGCAGCCATCAATTGGTAGTCTGAGCGCCCTTGCCTGCAGATCCCTGATGAATCATCGAGGTGCAACGACGCCTCGATGATTATTTCGGCCCTCTATCCATCAAGACAACGGTGACTCTTTTGATCAGCACCACCCCCGCACTTGCCCGCGACATCGACGGCAAGGCCATCTCCGCCCGGGTTCTCGACGAGGTTCGAGAAGAGGTTCTGACCCTGGCGCAGCAGCACATTTACCCTGCCCTGGCGGTACTGTTGGTGGGTGAAGACCCGGCCAGCGAGGTTTACGTGCGCAATAAGCTGCTGCGAGCCAAGGACGTCGGCATCCGCTCACTGGAGTACCGTCTGGCTGAAAACACCAGCCAGCGCCAGGTGCTGGAACTGATTGCCCAACTGAACGCCGATGCCACGGTGAATGGCATTCTGGTGCAGTTGCCATTGCCGGGGCATATCGACGAGGCGGCCGTCATTCATGCCATCGACCCGATCAAGGACGTGGACGGTTTTCATCGGGAAAACGTCGGCGGCCTGGTGCAAGGCATAGAAGTCCTTACGCCCTGCACGCCCAGCGGCTGCATGCGTCTGCTGCAGGAAACCTGCGGTGATGTGAGCGGCTTGCACGCCGTGGTCGTCGGGCGCTCGAACATCGTCGGCAAACCCATGGCGACCCTGCTGTTGCAGGCTCATTGCTCGGTCAGCGTGGTCCACTCACGCAGCGTCGATGCCCCGGCGTTGTGTCGACTGGCCGATATCGTCGTCGCAGCGGTAGGCCGTCCAGCGCTGATCGATGCCAGTTGGCTCAAGCCTGGGGCGGTGGTGATCGATGTCGGGATCAATCGTATTACCGACGAATCCGGCAGCCATCTGGTGGGCGATGTCGACTACGCCAGCGCGCGCACCGTCGCCAGCGCGATCACGCCGGTACCCGGTGGCGTCGGGCCGATGACCATTGCTTATCTGCTCAAGAACACCCTGATCGCCAGCCAGTTGCAGCACGCCCGTGGGCTGGCATCTGCTAGCCGTCTGGTGGTGAGTTGAGCACAACGCGTACGGCCCGTTCGAGGGTGTAATGCTGTTCACTTGAGCGTTCCCGGAGATTTTGAGTTTCTGTTCCGAGAGGCATGGTTTTTACGTGAGGATGGTGTGTATATCCGTTGCTGCGGTAACGGCTACTTAGGGTTCCGCTTTTACAGCGGCTCACTTTTGAAAAGCCCGGGAGCCGGCCCAGTCAAAAGTAAAACGCTTTTGCCCCACCACTCGGCACCTCGCTTAGGCTCGGTGTGCCTGAACGAAGGCATTGCTCCGTGGGCCGCCGCGAAGGGGCATCCATGGCCCAGCGCGGCTAACCCGGCATCCATGCCGGGTTGCCCACTGCGCAATACCTTCGTTCAGCCAGCGTGGTTAACGGGGCGCCCCAGATCAAAAACAGAACCGAGGCGGCCTGATAGCCGACCTGGCTCTGGGTGATCGCGTTCCCCTGTGGGAGCGGGCTTGCTCGCGAAGACGGTGGGTCAGTTTGCGGTGATGTTGGATGTGCGGGCCTCATCGCGAGCAAGCTCGCTCCCACAAGGGATCTTGGGTTTTCTTGAGTCTTGTGTTCACAGCAGGACCATTGTGGGAACGAGCCTGCTCGCGATGGCGGTGGTTCAGCCACATAGGCTCTTGCTTTGCTTTGGATTTTGATCTCGGCGCCCCGTTAACCACGCTGGCCGAACGCAGGCATTGTGGAGTGGGCACCTCGGCATGGATGCCGAGGTAGCCGCGCTGGGCCATGGATGGCCCTTCGCGGCGGCCCACGGGGCAATGCCGGAGTGAGGGCACACCGAGCCTAGGCGAGGTGCCGAGTGGTGGGGCAAGGCGCTTTTGGTTACTTTTGGCTGGTCCGGCTCCCGGCTCTTCCAAAAGTGACCTGCTGTAAGAGCGGAACCATAAGCCGCCGTTACCGCAGCAACGGATATACACACCAAAGCAAGCAGATACAGCACCACTTTTTCCAAGTGAACACTCGAAGGTGAACCCTGTCGATCAACAGCAACGATCAGTGGTTGTAGGCACGCTCGTTGTGTTCAGCCAGGTCCAGCCCCATCTCCTCCACCGACTCATTGGCGCGCAAGCCGATCACCGCGTTGATCACCTTGAGAATGAGCCAACTGATGACAAAGCAGTAGACCGTCGTCAGCAACACGCCTTTGATTTGCGCCACGACCTGGGCCCCCATGGTCACACCTTCGACCAATCCTCCCACCGACGGCACGCAGAACACCCCAGTCAGCACCGCGCCAATCATCCCGCCAATACCGTGCAGGCCAAATACGTCGAGGCTGTCGTCATAACCAAAGCGACGCTTGAGCACGGTGACGCTCAAGTAGCAGAACACCCCACACAGCAAACCGATGGCCAACGCACCGCCGACGCCGACATAGGCACACGCAGGGGTAATGCCGACCAGACCGGCCAAGGCACCACTGGCGAGGCCCAGAGCGCTTGGTTTGCCAACCTTGAACCACTCGGTGAACATCCAGCCGAGAATGCCGGCGCACGCCCCCAACTGGGTGTTGAGCATGACGATGCCAGAAGTGCCGTTGAGGCCTCCGCCGGAACCGATGTTGAAGCCGAACCAACCCACCCAGAGCATCGCCGCACCGGCCATGGTCAGGCTCAGGTTGTGAGCTGGCATCGGCGTGTTCTGATAGCCCTTGCGCTTGCCGAGGATCAGGCACGCCGCCAAAGCGGCGACGCCGGCATTGATGTGCACGGCGGTGCCACCGGCGAAATCGAGTACCCCCCAGTTATGCATCAAAGCCCCCGCACCACCCCAGACCATATGCGCCACCGGGGCATACACCAGGGTGAACCACAACGCCATGAACCACAGCGCCGCCGAAAACTTCATGCGTTCGGCGAATGCACCGGCAATCAGCGCCGGGGTGATGATCGCGAAGGTCATCTGGAAGGTCACGAACACGCCCTCCGGAATATCTCCTACCAGGCTCTCCGGAGTCATGCCCGCCAGGAAGGCCCGGCTCAGGCCGCCGACAAAGCTGTTGAAGGTCACCTGCCCTTCGACCATGCCGGTGCTGTCGACCACCATGCTGTAGCCATAGATCACCCACAATACGCCGACCAGGCCGGCGATGCCGAAGCACTGGGTGAACAGCGAAAGCATGTTTTTTGCGCGCACCAGGCCGCCGTAGAACAACGCGAGGCCTGGCAGACACATGAACAACACCAACACGGCGGCAGTGACCATCCAGGCAGTGCTGCCTGTGTTCAAAGTCGGCGTCTCGGCCGCCTGCGCAAGCGGCACAAGCACGCCGGTAGCCAGTAAGCCAAGAAGGGATTTGCCAAGAAGACGATTGACCATGTTCAAAGCTCCTGCAAAGAAAGGTGGGTGTCGGGCAGCGAGCAGTAAAGAATGAGATACGGGCCTTCTCGGCCTCTCGAATATTAATGTCATGAACAGGACTTGTGGGAGCGAGCCTGCTCGCGATAACGGTGGGTCAGCTTGCATCGGTCTTGACTGTGCCGCCGTCATCGCGAGCAAGCTCGCTCCCACAGGTTTTGGTCAGTAACCGGTACCGGAACCCGGAACCCAGTTGGTCCCCGCCAACGGCACCCGTGCCATGGCCGCCGACTCCACGGTCAGCGCTACCAGATCCTCGGGATCGAGGTTGTGCAGGTGCGATTTGCCGCAAGCCCGGGCCATGGTCTGGGCTTCCAGCACCAACACGCGCAGGTAGTTGGCCAAGCGGCGGCCGCCCTCCACCGGATCCAGTCGCTTGGACAATTCCGGGTCCTGGGTGGTGATCCCGGCCGGGTCGCGACCGTTCTGCCAGTCATCGTAGAAACCGGCGGCCGAGCCGATTTTCTTCAGTTCCTCGTCCAGGCGCGGGTGGTTGTCGCCCAGCGCGATCAGCGCGGCGGTGCCGATGGCCACCGCATCCGCCCCCAGCGCCATCGCCTTGGCGACGTCGGCACCGTTGCGAATCCCGCCGGAAACGATCAGCTGGACCTTGCGATGCATGCCCATCTCCTGCAAAGCCTGTACCGCTTGCGGGATGGCCGACAGAATCGGAATCCCCACGTGTTCGATAAACACTTCCTGGGTCGCCGCCGTGCCGCCTTGCATGCCATCGAGCACAATCACATCCGCCCCGGCCTTCACGGCCAACTTGACGTCGTAGTACGGCCGGCTGGCGCCGATTTTCACGTAGATCGGTTTTTCCCAATCGGTGATTTCGCGCAGCTCGGCAATCTTGATCGCCAGGTCATCCGGGCCGGTCCAGTCCGGGTGACGGCAAGCGCTGCGCTGGTCCACACCGATGGGCAAGGTACGCATGCCGGCTACACGCTCGGTGACTTTCATCCCCAGCAACATACCGCCGCCACCAGGTTTGGCGCCCTGCCCCAGGACGATTTCAATCGCGTCAGCCTTGCGCAAATCGTCCGGATTCATGCCGTAGCGCGACGGCAAGTACTGATAGACCAAATGCTGTGACTGGCCGCGCTCCTCCGGGGTCATGCCGCCGTCGCCGGTGGTGGTGCTGGTGCCCGCGATGGTCGCGCCACGGCCCAGGGCTTCCTTGGCATTGGCCGACAACGCACCGAAACTCATGCCGGCAATGGTCACCGGAATCTTCAGGTGGATCGGCTTCTTGGCAAAGCGGTTGCCGAGGATCACGTCGGTGCCGCACTTCTCCCGATAACCTTCCAACGGGTAACGCGAAACACTGGCGCCGAGCAGCAGTAAATCATCGAAGTGCGGCAGTTTGCGCTTGGTGCCGCCGCCGCGAATATCGTAGATGCCGGTCTCGGCGGCACGCTGGATTTCCTGGATGGTCAGGCGGTCGAAGGTGGCTGACTCGCGCAGTACCGGAGCCGTTTTTTGGCTGATGGGGTCGCTCATATCTGTTCTCCTCGCGCGGATCAGTACGCGGACGCGTTATCGACTTTGAAGTTGTACAACTGACGGGCCGAACCGTAGCGCTTGAAGTCAGCCGCCTTGTGCGCGAAACCGGCACGGTTCAACAGGTCCTGGAGCTCCTGGAGGTGCTCGGCGCGCATCTCTTTCTCGACGCAATCGGAACCCAGGGACTCCACATTGCCCTTCACGTAGATGTGGGTCTCGTACAAGGAATCGCCCAGCGCATCACCGGCATCGCCGCAGACCACCAGACGCCCGGCCTGGCCCATGAAGCAGCTCATGTGACCGATGCTGCCGCCCACGACAATGTCGATGCCCTTCATGGAAATGCCGCAACGCGCGCCGGCATCCCCTTCAATCACCAGCAGCCCGCCATGGGCCGTGGCACCGGCCGCCTGGGAGGCGCTGCCTTTGACGCGGACGTAGCCCGACATCATGTTCTCGGCGCAACCGACGCCGACATTGCCGTGAACGGTGATCGAGGCCTTTTGATTCATGCCCGCGCAGTAGTAGCCGGCGTGCCCCTGAATATCGATGGACAGCACTTCGTTCACCCCGACCGCGAGGTTGTGCTTGCCGTCCGAATGAGTCACCACCCATTCGCGCTCTTCAACGCTATTGACCTGGTCGTGCAACGCCTGATTGAGTTCACGCACGGTGGCCGTGGAAAGGTCGATGGTTTTCATGTGTGCGCTCCTTAAGCTGACTCGCGTTCCCAGATGTACATGGTGGCCGGTGCCGGCTCCCAGACCTTGGCGTGTTCGATGCCCGGCAGGCTCGACAAGGCCTGATACTCGGACGCCATGGCGACGTAATCGTCGGTCTCGGCGAGGATCGCCGGCTTGCAGGCAATCGGGTCGCGGATCACGGCAAAACCGTTGCGGGTGCCGATGGCGAAGGTGAAGAAACCGTCCAGATCTTCCAGCGAGTGATCCAGCGCTTCTTTCAATGAATCGCCCTGCTGCAGGCGCCAGGTCAGGTAGCCGGCGGCCACTTCGGTGTCGTTGTCGGTCTCGAAGTGAATGCCTTCGCGCTTGAGTTCCTGCCGCAGGCGGAAGTGATTCGACAGCGAGCCGTTGTGCACCAGGCACAGGTCGGCGCCGGTAGAAAACGGATGGCTGCCTTCCATGGTCACCGCGCTTTCAGTGGCCATGCGGGTGTGGCCGATGATATGGCTGCCCTTCATGCCGGCCAGGCCGAAACGTTGGGAAATTTCCTGGGGCAAGCCCATGCCCTTGAGGATTTCGATGCTCTGGCCAGCGCTCATGATGCGCACGCTCGGCGCCAGTTCGGCGAGGGCCAGACGTACCGGCGCCTCTTGGGCATTGACTTTGAGCACGGCAGCGCTGGCGTTCTGAAACCAGTCCAGCGAACAGCCGAGACGCCCTTCCAGTTCGCCCATCAGAGCTTTCCAATCGAAGCCTTCGGTGGTTGCCTGCAGGGTCAGCTTGACCCAACCGTCCGCCACTTCATCGCCATAGATGGCAAACCCGGCACTGTCCGGCCCACGGTCGGTCATGGCCTGCAACATGGGTTCGAACAGCTTGCCGAGCTGGGATTCCAGCTGCGGGTTTTTCAGGTAAAGACCTACGATCCCACACATAACAAAGTCTCCTTCGAAGGCACTGAACACTCGACGCCGTGCCGGGTGCCCGAATGGTTGTAAAAACACTGAGAGTCAGAAAAATTCGGTGTAGCGCTGGATCTCCCAGTCGGAGACGTGGCGGCTGTATTCCACCCATTCCATGCGCTTGAGCTTGATGAACTCGCCCACGATCTGCGGGCCCAGCACCTCGGCGAACAGCGGGTCGGCCTCCAGGGCGTCACAGGCTTCCTTGAGCGATTGCGGCAGGGTCTTGATGCCCCGCGCGGCGATCTGTTCCAGGCTCAGGCTGTAGAGGTTCTCATTGCAGACGTGGTCGATTTCCAACTGGCGATCGATGCCATCCAGGCCGGCGGCGATGATCGCGGCGCTGACCAGATAGGGATTGCAGCCAGCGTCCGGCAGGCGGAATTCCAGGCGGCCGTAAGGCACCCGCACCATGGCCGAACGGTTGTTGGCGCCGAAGGCGATAAAGGCCGGCGCCCAGGTCGCGCCGGACAACGAATTGCCGACCACCAGACGCTTGTAGGAGTTGACCGTCGGCGCGGCGAAGGCACACAGCGCCGGACCATGGGCCAGCAAGCCGGCGGCAAAGTGATAAGCCATTTTCGACAGGCCCATGCCGCTGGGGTCGCTGGCGTCATGGAACAGGTTTTTGTTTTCGGCACTGCTGATCGACAGATGAAAATGCATGCCGTTGCCGGCGCGTTTCGGGTCCGGCTTGGGCATGAACGAGCAGATCATGCCCAGGTCATTGGCGATTTCACCGGCGGCCATGCGGAAAAACGTGAAGCGATCCGCCGAGGTCATGGCGTCGCTGTAGGTGTAGTTGATCTCGAACTGGCCGTTGGCGTCCTCGTGGTCGATTTGATAGACCTCGAAATCCACGGCCTGCAAGGCTTCGGTCAGCCGCTCAAGGAAAACGCGGGAGCGCGACAGGCCTTTGTAGTCGTAGCAAGGCTTGTCCAGGTTGTCGCTGAGGTCCACCAGTTGCAGTTTGCCGTGCTCGTCGCGGCGCATCAGGTTGAACTCGGGCTCCAGGCCGGTGTTGAGCGTCCAACCCTTTTCTGCCAGGCGCTGCACTTGTTGCTGCAACACATAACGGCTGTCGTATGGATGCGGCTTGCCGTCGACGTGGCCGATGCACACTACTCGCCCGTATCCCGGCTGCCAGGGCACCGGGGTCAGGGTGGACAGGTCGCCACGGGCCATGAAGTCCGGCCCGTGGGGCTCCATGCCCATGCCGCTGATCGCGAATCCGGCAAAACCAGCCCCCTCTTCGGCAACGGTCTTGAGCCCACAGATAGGCACCGATTTGGTTTTGGCCGCCCCGTGTATATCCACAAACTGCGCAAGCACGTACTTGATTGCGTGCTTGTCGATGATGCGCTGGGTTTCTGCTGGCAACATTGCTCGTCACTCCTCGCGAAAGGGCAAAACATTGTGGATGGGCCTGGACTGACTTTTTATTCCTAAAAAGAAAGTTAGTTTCCCAATAGGAATGCAAGGCCCTTGCCAGATTCGCGAGTGAAGCGCCGACGGTCTTCAGAAAGCGCTTTTGTGCTGTATATATGGGAAAATTCTTTTCCCCGTGGGAATATCGCTCGACAGACGCGAGCGGAACGCCGCTATTTGCACTTTCTCAGTGCGAAACTAATATTACTGAACGGAAAGTGTGCAGGATTGATGACTATGTCGACCGAAACCGCCCCGCGCCTCAAGCTTGAGCAATACCTGGGATTGCAGATCAAGCGCCAGCGCCAGGCTCAGGATCTGAAATTGTCTGACGTGGCCAAGATCGCCGATATCAGCCAAGGCATGTTGAGCAAGATCGAAAACGCCCAGGTGTCCACCAGTCTCGATACCCTGAGCCGCCTGTGCGACGTGCTCGGCCTGCCACTGTCCAAGTTGTTCAGCGAATACGACCAGCAAGACGGCAGTGCGCTATTGGTCAAGGCTGACCAGGGCATGGAAGTGGTGCGCCGTGGCACCGAGAAAGGCCATACCTACCATCTGCTCAACCACACCCGCGGGCCGAAGAAAAGCTTCGAGGCCTACATGGTCAGCATGGATGACGCGAGTGAAGAGTTTCCGACCTTCTCTCACCCCGGCACCGAATTCCTTCACCTGCTGGAAGGTGAACTGATCTATCGCCACGGCAATCAGCTTTACCGCATGGAGGCTGGCGACAGCCTGACGTTCGAAGGCGAAATCCCCCATGGCCCCGAGCAACTGGTGCAGGTGCCTATCCGGCTTTTGTCGATCATGAACTACGGCAACGACAAAGAATAACGCCCCCCTCCCGAAGCATGAAGATCAACCTGTGGGAGCAAGCCCGCTCCCACATTTTTGACCGCGTTCGACCGACGGAAACGAGTCGCCGCCCCTCACAAAAAATTCCCCTCAGTTAAAAAACTTTCCCAACCCCCTAGACGTCCCGCCTCCACTCCCCTATAAAGCCACTTCAGGAATATTTTATTCCTTACAAGAAAATACGCTCAAGGAATGAGCCTGCTGTCCTCAGACATTTTTCGCTATGCGATGAACTGCCGCCATCATCCCGAGGACGTGTCATGCAACACGAAAAAAACCATTTCATCATCAAGATCACCTGTCCCGCGGTGTCCGGCATCGTCGCGGCCGTCACCACTTACCTGGCGGACAACGGTTGCTACATCGGGGAGATGGCGCAATTCGATGATGATTTCAGCGGCCGTTTTTTCATGCGTGCGGTGTTCCGCTTCAACGACGGTCATCAGGGCAACATTCAACAGATCAAGGACGGTTTCGCCGACGTCGCCAGGGCGTTCGAGATGACCTGGGAACTGCACGACACCCGCGAGCCGATGCGCGTGTTGTTGATGGTCAGCAAGTTCGACCACTGCCTGACCGACCTGCTCTACCGCTACCACAAGGGCGAGATGGACATGACCATCACCGCCATCGTTTCCAACCACCTCGACCTGCGCCCCATGGCCGAACGCGAAGGCATTCGCTTCATCTACCTGCCGGTGACCCAGGACACCAAGGCCCGGCAGGAAGCCGAACTGATGAAGATCGTCGACGACACCGGCACCGAACTCGTGGTTTTGGCGCGCTACATGCAAATCCTCTCCGATGACCTGTGCAAGCGACTCTCGGGGCGGGCGATCAACATTCACCATTCGTTCTTGCCAGGTTTCAAAGGCGCCAAGCCGTATCACCAGGCCTACCAGCGTGGCGTGAAGCTCATTGGCGCCACCGCTCACTACGTCACCAGCGACCTCGATGAAGGACCGATCATCGAGCAGGAAGTGCAGCGCGTCGATCACGTCTATCTGCCCGACGATCTCGTGGCCACCGGCCGTGACACCGAAACCGTGGCCCTGTCCAAGGCGGTCAAGTACCACCTGGAGCACCGGGTTTTCCTCAACCAGGACAGAACGGTGATCTTCCGGTGAACACGCACAAACTGATCGACGGCAAAGCCAGCGCCGCCCGCGTGCTGATACAGGTCCGCGAGGACGTGGTACGCCTGCGCGAGCAGGCCATTGAACCGGCACTGGCGGTGATCCTGGTGGGCAGCGACCCGGCCAGCCAGGTCTACGTGCGCAACAAGATCCTGCGCGCCGAAGAGGTGGGTATCCGCTCGCTGGAACATCGGCTGCCTGCGGACACCAGCACTGAACAGCTACTCATCCTGATCGCTCGACTGAATGCCGATCGCTCGATCCACGGTATTCTCCTGCAGCTGCCGCTGCCTGCCCATATCGATGAATTACGGGCACTGGAGGCTATCGCGCCGGACAAGGACGTCGATGGGTTCCACAGTCAGAACGTCGGCGGCCTCAGCCAGGGTCGCACGGTACTCGCGCCTTGCACCCCCAGTGGTTGTTTGTATTTGCTGGAACAAACCTGCGGCGATCTGCGCGGCAAGCACGCAGTGGTGATCGGCCGCTCGAACATCGTCGGCAAACCCATGGCCGCGTTGTTGCTGCAAGCCGACTGCTCGGTGACCGTCCTGCATTCGCGCAGCCCGGATCCCCAGGCGCTGTGCCGGCAGGCCGACATCGTCATCGCTGCGGTGGGTCGCCCGCGGTTGATCGACGCCAGTTGGCTCAAGCCTGGCGCCGTGGTGATCGACGTTGGCATCAACCGTATCGACGACGATGGCCGCAGCCGTCTGGTGGGCGACGTCAACTTCGACAGCGCCCTGGCGCACGTCGCGGCGATCACCCCGGTACCCGGTGGTGTCGGCCCGATGACCATTGCCTTCCTGATGAAAAACACCGTCACCGCAGCCCTTGCACAACACCGGGCCCTACGCAGCCAATCGGAGGCCTTATGCCATTCAATCTATTGAAATACGGGCTGAGTTCGGAGTACCCGGTGGAAGTGGATCTGCCACCACCACGGGAACTCAAATCGAGCTATGACGTGGTGATCATCGGTGCCGGCGGCCACGGCCTGGCCACCGCTTATTACCTGGCCAAGTACCACGGCATCACCAATGTCGCGGTATTGGAGAAGTCCTACCTGGGCGGCGGCAATACCGCACGCAACACGGCGGTAATCCGCTCCAACTACCTGACCAGCGAAGGCGTGCGCTTTTATGCCGAGTCGGTGCGGATGTTCCAGTCGCTGTCCAACGAATTCGATTTCAACATCATGTATTCCGAGCGCGGCCAACTGACCCTGGCCCACACCGATGCCACGGTGCGCTCGTTCCGCCAGCGGGCCGAGGTCAACAAGCACTTCGGCGGTCGCACCGAGATGATCGACCGCCAGCAGATCCGCGAACTGGTGCCCAGCCTCAACCTCGATCCCGGCCACTTGCCGGTGCTCGCCGGCCTGTGGCACATCGACGGCGCCACCGCGCGCCACGACGCCGTGGCCTGGGGCTACGCCAAACAAGCCGCCAAGCGCGGTGTGGAAATCCATCAGCTCACCGAAGTCCAGGACCTGATCATCGAGAATGGCGCCATCACCGCCGTCAAGACCAACCGCGGCACCATCAAGTGTGGTTGCGCGGTGCAGGCGATTGCCGGGCACAGTTCATTGCTGATGGCCAAGGCCGGAATCCGGTCGCCGATCCAGACCTTCCCGCTGCAAGCGATGGTCACCCAGCCGTTCAAGCCGTTCCTCGATCCGCTGGTGAGCTCCTCTGCCCTGCACTGCTATGTGCAGCAAACGAGTCGTGGCGAGGTGGTGTTTGGCGGCGGCTCCGACCCCTATCCGCTGTTCAATACCCGCTCCACGCTCGATCTGAAGGAGAGCCTGCTGGCCCATGCCATCGAGATGTTCCCGTTCCTGGCCAACGCCAAGCTGATGCGCCAATGGGCCGGGATCACCGACATGACCCCGGACTACAGTCCGATCATGGGCCTGTCGCCGGTGAAGAATTACTACCTCGACGCGGGCTGGGGCACCTGGGGGTTCAAGGCCACGCCGATCTGCGGCAAGACCATGGCCGAGTTGGTCGCCAGCGGCGGCAAGGTGCCAGACCTGATCAAGCCGTTCGGCCTCGAACGTTTCTCGACCTTCCAGCAAGTCAACGAAATGGGCGCTACGGCGGCCAGTCACTGACGGAGAGCGGACTATGAAAATCATGACTTGCCCGCTCAACGGGCCGCGCAATATCAGCGAGTTTACCTATGGCGGTGAACTCAAACCCATGCCCGACCCGGTTACGTGCAGCGACGGCGAATGGGCTGATTACGTGTTCAACACCGACAACCTCGCCGGCGTGGTGCGCGAGTGGTGGATGCACAACCCCTCCAGCTACTGGTTTCTCGCGGAGCGGCACACCGTCACTGACGAAATCCTGCGGACCTTCGATCCCAAGGAGCTCTTCAGCAGCCGTGTCGAATTCAACGCCGCCCCCAAGGAGATCGCAGGATGAATCGCCTACCCGCCCCCATGGGCCTGCTGATCAACCGCGATCAGCCGCTGGATTTCAGTTTCGACGGGCAGCACTACCAAGGCTTGCAAGGCGACAGTATCGCCAGCGCCCTGTTGTCCAACGGGCGTTTCCTGATCTCCCGCTCGTTCAAATACCACCGCCCGCGCGGCCCGCTGACCATGGCCGGCCAGGATGCCAACAGCCTGGTGCAACTGCCCCAGGAACCCAATGTGCTGGCCGATGCTCACGCCTTGTCCGCGGGGTTGCAGGTGACGGCGCAGAACGTCAACGGCTCGCTGGATAACGACCGCGACGCCTACCTGGGCAAGTTCTCCAGATTCATGCCGGTGGGCTTCTACTACCGCTCGTTCTATAAGCCCAAGGGCATGTGGAAGGTCTGGGAGCCGATCATTCGCAAGAAGGCCGGTCTCGGTGTGCTCGACCTGAAGTTCCAGCCTGAGTACTACGACAAGGCCTACCTGTTTACCGACGTGGCGGTGATCGGTGCCGGTCCCGCCGGGCTGCACGCAGCCCTGACCGCCGCCAACGCGGGGGCCAGGGTGTTGCTCATCGAACAACAGCCGATTCTCGGCGGGTCGCTCACCTACGCCCGCTTCGATATCGACGGCAACAAGGCTGAAAACCTGCGCCGCGAACTGCTCGCGGCGGTCGAGCAACACACCAATATCCAGATCCTGACCGAAGCCACGTGCAACGCCTGGTTCACCGATAACTACCTGCCGGTGATCCAGGGCAAACGCCTGTACAAAGTGCGCGCTCGCCAATGCCTGGTTTGCAGCGGCGCGTTCGATCAGCCGGTGATCTTTCGCAACAACGACCTGCCGGGCGTGATGCTGACCAGCGCCGCGCAACGGCTGATGAAGCTGTATGCGGTCAAACCGGGTAACAGCGCCGTGGTGCTGACGGGCAACGATGACGGTTACCTCGCCGCGCTGGACCTGCATGACCAGGGCGTCGATGTCGTCGCGGTGGTGGACCTGCGCCAAGGGCCTTCGGACGAATCCCTGCTACGCGCACTGGCGCAACGCAAGATCTACCACCAGGGCAACAGCACCGTCTATGAGGCCCTGCACGAGAAAGGCATGCGCCACATCAACGGCGTCGATGTGCGCCAGATCACCGCACAGGGCCAGGTCGCCGAAAGCGGGCAATATCTGGCGTGCGACTTACTGTGCATGTCCGCCGGTTACATGCCGGTCTATCAACTGCTGTGCCAGGCCGGCGGCAAACTGGCCTACGACGATCAACGTGCCGAGTTCACGCTCAGCAGCCTGCCACGGAATCTGAATATCGCCGGCTCGGTCAACGGTCGTCATCAGCTGGATAACGTGATTGCCGATGGCGTGAATGCCGGTGCCGAAGCCGCCCTCGCGCTGGGCCTGACAGTCGGCACGCAACGCGCATCGTTCAGCGGTGAAGCCCGGGTCAACTTCAATTGGCCGATCTTCCCGCATCCCAAAGGCAAGGACTTCGTCGACTTCGACGAGGATCTGCAAGTGGCCGACATCGTCAACGCGACCAAGATCGGCTATCGCGACGTGCAACTGGTCAAGCGCTACTCCACCGTCGGCATGGGCCCGTCTCAGGGTCGTCACTCGGCGCTGCCGACCGCCCGGCTGGTGGCGTGGGCCACCCAACGCAACATCAGCGAAACCGGAGTGACCACGGCACGGCCGCCGTTTGTGGCCGAAAAACTGGCGCATGTCGCCGGTCGCGCGTTCGATCCGTACCGGCAAACGCCGATGCACGCTCGTCACCTGCAAGCTGGCGCGAAGATGATGCCTGCGGGCATCTGGCAACGCCCGGCCTACTATGGCAACGCTAAGGATCGCGAAGCCTGCATGCAGGCCGAAGCCCTGCACGTGCGCAACAAGGTCGGCATCATTGATGTCTCGACCCTCGGTGGCCTGGATGTGCGCGGCCCGGACGCCGCCGAGCTGCTCAACCGCATGTACACCTTTGCCTTCCTCAAGCAACCGGTCGGCCGCTCCCGCTATGCGCTGATGACCAACGAGCACGGGGTGGTGATCGACGACGGTGTCTGCGCGCGGTTGGCCGAAAATCACTTCTACGTCACCGCCACCACCAGTGGTGTCGACCGGATCTACCAGCAGATGCTCAAGTGGAACGCGCAATGGCGCCTCGACGTGGACGTCGCCAACGTCACCGCGGCTATTTGCGCGGTCAACGTCGCCGGGCCCGATTCGCGCAAAGTGCTGGAGCAGGTCTGCACCGACCTGGATCTGAGCGCCGAAGCGTTTCCTTATCTGGGCGTGCGCCAGGGCACCGTGGCGGGCATCAAGGCCCGTTTGCTGCGCGTGGGTTTTGTCGGCGAACTGGGCTATGAAATCCACGTGCCGGCGCGTCACGGGCTCATGCTCTGGGACGCGCTGATGGAGGCCGGCAAGGCCCATGACATCCGCCCCTTCGGCGTCGAAACCCAACGTTTGCTGCGCCTGGAAAAAGGCCACGTGATCATCAGTCAGGACACCGACGGCATGACCCATCCGGCGGAAATCGACATGGGCTGGGCGGTCAGCCGCAACAAACCATTCTTCGTCGGCCGGCGCTCGGTGGACATCCTCGAAGCCCAACCGCTGAAACGCAAACTGGTGGGTTTCTCCTTGCCCAAGGGCAGCGTACAACCGCTGGAAGGCCACCTGGTACTCAACGGCCCGGACATCAGCGGCAACGTCACCTCCTGCGAATACTCCACGACGCTGGGCCGAATCATCGGCCTGGCCTACGCCGGTATCGAGCAGAGTGCCCCGGGACAGCACATTCCGATTCGCGTCGAGGGCGGCATCATCGTCCAGGCCGAAGTGGTGCAACTGCCCTTCTTCGACCCCACCAACCAACGCCAGGAGGGTTAAGCCATGACCAGTCTGAAAGACCACGAGACACTCACGCAACCGTACCACCTGGTCGACCAGACCGACCTGCCCCGAGTCGGCTTTCGTGGCAGCCACAGTGCCGAGTACCTCACAGCGCGCGGCTTCACCCTGCCGGACGCCCCCAACCGCGCCACCGCCCAGGCCGACGGCAGCTGGGTGGCGCGCCTGTCACAGACCGAATATGTGTTGCTGGGCAGCCCCCAGGATCAGGGTCAGCGGATTGCCGATGAAGAGGCGCGCTGGGAACTCGACCACCAGGCCAACTACCTGCTGCCCCGCCAGGACAGCCACGCCTGCCTGGTGCTCAGCGGAGGTGCGATTGCCCAGGTGATGGCCAAGCTCTGCGGGGTCGACCTCAGCTTCCCGGCCTTCAAGCCAGGGGCGGTGGCGCAGACATCGGCGGCGCGGATCAATGTGATCGTGATCCATACGGGAAGTGTGGAGGCACCGGCCTTTCATATCCTGTGGGATCGCGCCTCGAAGCAATACTTCAACGACGCGCTGCTGGATGCTCTGGAGGAGTTCGAGGTCAGTCGGTACAACCCAACCTCACTGCCTTGACCTTCTGGGTCCGTTGACGTGTCGCCAGGCAGCCATGCGACGGACACGTCACCTGACCGGCCGTGATGCAGCGGCAATGATCGGGCGCTTTCATTTGAAAAACGACCTTGCTAGCCGGTCTATTTCCCTCCGGTCACATCCAGGAAGGTACCCGTCACAAACGAAGCATCCGGCCCCGCCAACCAGAGAATGGCCCGCGCCACCTCCTCCGGCTGGCCACCACGCCCCATCGGGATCGTTTCCTTCACCCGGTCGACTCTGCCCGGCTCTCCGCCACTGGCATGCATCTGCGTATAGATATGCCCGGGGCGAACGCAGTTGACCCGAATACCCTCCCGAGCCACTTCCTTGGCATAGCCCGTCGTGAACGTTTCTACCGCTCCCTTGGACGCCGCATAGTCCACGTATTCATTCGGACTACCGAGGCGGGCCGACGCCGAGGAGATGTTGATGACGGCACCGCCACGCCCGCCATAACGATAGGCCATGCGCCGGGTAGCCTGCTGCGCGCAGAGCATCGGGCCCAATGTGTTGACCGCAAATATTCGCTGCATGCGCTCGAAGCCAAGATCCTCCAAGCGAGACTGCTGTGCCAGGATCGAAGCGTTGTTGACCAGCACATCGATTCGTCCGAAGCGCAGGTCAACGGTGGCGAACAGTTCGGCGATCTGTGCCGGATCCGCGTTATCGGCACGTACCGCCAAGGCACGGGCGCCCCTGGCCTCGACCTGTTCTGCCACCGCCAACGCCGACGCTTGATCGGCGATGTAGGTCAGTACGACGTCGTAACCTTGCTCAGCGGCCAGCATGGCAGTCGCCGCCCCGATCCCGCGCCCGCCTCCGGTGATCAGGATCACCGGCTTTTGCGAATCGTCATTCATGATCAATCCTCACGGCTAAATGAAAACAAGCAACGTCAACCGATAACCAGCGTACCGAGGGCAATGACTGCGCAGGCCAGCAGCTTGCGCAAGGTCAATGCTTCGCCAAGAAATGCATATCCGATCAAAGCGGCGAACATGACGCTGGTTTCCCGCAGGGCGGACACCGCCCCCATCGGTGCATGGGCCATGGCGTAAATCACGACCCCATAGGCCAGCAATGAAACCAGCCCGCCAGCGGAGGCCACGGCGATACCTGGCCGCAAGGCAAAGAGGCTTTTGGCGTCTCGCAGTCCGATATAAACCACGGGCATCATCACGCCCCACAACAGGCACATCCAGGCGGTGTAGGCCAATGGCGCCCCGGAGAGGCGAACGCCGATGCCATCGACCACGCTGTAAGCGGCAATGAAACAACCGGTTCCCAATGCGTAGGGCAAGTCAGGCAACGCCCGCCGGCGCCCGGTATAGGCCAGCGAGATGATTCCAGTCGACACCAACGCAACGCCTAGCAGCCCACTCGGCGACACCCGCTCACCGGCGAACACCGAAGCGGCCAGGACAATCAGGATTGGAGAGACACCGCGGGCAATGGGATAGGTCTGGCCCAGGTCTCCAGACTTGTAACTGCGCACCAGAAACAGGTTGTAACCCACGTGCAATACCGCGGAGAGTCCGACGCAGAACCAGCTTGCACGGGCGGGCGGAGGCAGTAGCGTCGCCACGATGAGGCTCGCCAGGGCTATCGCCATGCACATGATGGTCATCGACCACAAACGGTCGGCACCTCCGCGCAGCATGGCATTCCAACTGGCGTGCAGCAGCGCGGCGAACAAGACGAGGCAGATGATGTATAGAGGCATGCATCATCCTAGACCGCTCAAGTCAGGCTATAAAAGCAAAGTCTCTTCATCCAGGCATGAATAGAACCTCATGCATAAGCGTGTTGCGCACCTACGGCCTGCGTGACCAGCCAACGACGAAAGCTGGCGATATGAGGTTGAGTCTCGATCCCTTTGGGGCAGACAAAGTAATACGCCAGAGGCGAGGCGAACGGCAGTTCGAAAAGTCTTTCAAGACGGCCGTCATTGAGCTCGGCCTCAACATGCCCGCTGCGTGCCAGCGCGATACCTTGTCCCAACAGCGCCGCCTCGATGGTCATATTGGTGTCCGCGTAGCGAATGCTTTCCTTCAAGGTCGTGACCTCGACGCCCATCTGGGCAAACCACTGCTCCCATTTCGGCACCAGCGCTGCACCATCGCGCGTCAGCAGCGGATAGCGCAGCAATTCGGCGGCCGTTTGAGGCGTACCAAAGCGCGCAAGCAAAGCCGGGCTGGCGACAGGAAAAATCTGCTCGCGAAACAGAAACTCTGAAAACAGCGACGGGAAATGACCGCTGCCCAGGCGGATCGCAACGTCCGGGTCTGTCGTCGAGAAGTTAATGGCGCTATCGGTACTGTCCAGCGTCAGCAGGATTTCCGGATGCGCTTGCGCCAGGTCCGGCAGCCTGGGTAGCAACCACTTCAAGGCAAAGGAATAGGTCGTGCTGACGCTCAGCCGCTGCCTGCCGTTTTGCTCTCGCAAATCGGCCAGGGTGGCCTCGAGCTTCATGAAGAACTCCCGCACGATGGGCGCAAGCGCGGCTCCCGCCGAGGTCAGGTGCAACGAGCTGCTGCGATGAAACAGCTGCAATCCCCAGAGCTGTTCCAAATGCTTGAGCTGGTGGCTCACTGCGCTCTGTGTGACATGCAGCTCCTCTGCTGCCGCAGTGAACGTGGCGTGCCGGGTAGCGGCTTCAAAGGCCCGCAGGCTCGAAGAAGGAGGGAGGTTTCTCATGATGTTCCCTACTATGAGTAAGCGCTCATGCTAGCGCCTTTGCATCGCTCGTTGTAGGCACACTGTTCGTCGAGCACTTAGTCAAGTGTTCGACGGTTTCTTCTTCAAGCTTTCGGGCTGTCCGCGTATAGAACGTCCATGAGCTGATTCGTCAATCTGGAAGAGCCCGACTTGGCGGCGCGGTTTGCCCAACAAGGCATCAGCGGGCCGACGCAGTTGTTCGATGAGGTCTGGGGTGGTTTTCTGAAAACCCTCGCCCCGAAGACCTCCATGCCCGAAGCGCTGGATGCGGACCTAGGTGTGGTCTGGAAGCTCGCCCGCTGCTCGATCAAACCATGCCTCCTGCCGCGGGACCCATTCGGCCATCGACGCCCTGGGGCTGCTGCTGGATCAATTGAATGCACAGGTCGACCAGGTTGAAGACGTGCAGGTGCGGCTGAGCGGGTTTCTTCACAACATGTGTGGCGGCCGGGACGTCAGCACCCTTGCAGCGGCGCAAATGAGCCTGTCATATGCCTTGGCCGCACGACTGGTGCAAGGGCATTGTCGATTGCAGGCGTATGACGATTCACAACGTAACGATCCGCCCATGACCCAATGGCTGTCGCGCATTCACCTTGAAGTCGACCCGCGTCTGTCCGAGGATGGCGAGCCCATGGTGACGCTGCGGACCGTGGATGGCCGGCAGGCGAGCTTGTGCGTAGAAGTGCCATTGGGCGCACCAGGCAATCCGCTGACCGATGTGGCTCTGGAACAGAAGTTTTTCAGCCTGGCGATGCGGGTGATGTCGCGGGAACAGGCTGAAGGATTGCTGGGGCAACTGTGGCGCATTGAAGAACTGCAATCGGTACGCACACTGGATCGGTGGCTTGTCCGCGATAGCCGCGACGCGGTATTGCGGCGAACGCCAAACATCTGAATAAGGACATTTGCACCACCGTGGCCACTTACTCGCTCGTTATCCGACGCTTGATGATCGTTTCACTGACCATCGTCGTCAGCCGCGCCATTACCAGTCCATTGCTCACGCTATTTTTGAGCAACAAGTTGGGCCTCAACCAACAGGATGTCGGCTTGCTGCTCGGTATCGCAGTGTTCATCGCCACCCTGTTGGCGCTGTATGGCGGATATGTCATCGATCGCCTGGAAAAGCGCCGCCTGCTGATCCTGGCGATGCTCTCCAGTGCCATCGGTTTCATCCTGCTGACCTTTGCCGAAAACCTCTACCTGACCACCATGACCGTGGTGATCACCGAGACCGCGTCAGCGCTGTTCCTTATCGGTTCGAAAGCGATCCTCAGCGAAAACCTGCCCATGGGCCAGCGCGCCAAGGCATTTTCCCTGCGCTACACCCTGACCAACATCGGCTATGCCACCGGCCCCATGCTCGGCGTGGTGATTGCCGGTGTCTATCCGATAGCGCCGTTCCTGATCGCCGCTGGCATCGCGTTTTTCAGCATCTTCCTGATGACCGGCATCCCCAGGGATGCCGCGCCGCCAGCGGTCATTGGTCAACCACCCAGTTTTCTCAAGACGCTCAAGACCCTGAAAAACGACCGTACCCTGATCATGTTCACGTGCGGCTGCCTGCTCAGCACCGTGGTGCACGGACGCTTCACCCTCTACTTGTCGCAATACCTGCTGGTGACCCACGAATCCAAACGCGCGCTGGACATCATGGCCGCCCTGCTCGCCTGCAACGCCATCACCGTAATTGTGCTGCAATACCAGATCGGCCGGTTCCTCGATCGCGAGAAGTTGCGCTACTGGATTGCCGCGGGCACCAGCCTGTTCATGCTTGGCCTGATCGGCTTCAGCCTGGCGGACGACATGGTGAGCTGGTGCGTGGCGATGTTCATTTTCACCCTCGGTGAAATGATCATTTACCCGGCCGAATTCCTTTTCGTCGATACCCTGGCCCCGGAAAAACTGCGCGGCAGCTACTACGGTGCTCAAAACCTGGCAGCGCTCGGCGGCGCCCTGAGCCCGGTGATCTGCGGATACCTGCTGATGCACACCCCGGCACCGACGATGTTCTATGCGTTGAGCGCGCTGACCGCGATGGGAGGCCTGCTGTGCTTCATGAGTGGTCGCCGGATGGCTATTGTGAAAAAGTAATGTCGTAAACCAGCACCTGTCAGGCTTCTATTACGACGCCTGAGCGCGCGGCGCGATGAAATTTATTGCAGAGCCGGATATGCTAAGGCGCCATCCCCCCGGCTGGCCTGGCTTGCAAGGAATGCGTCATGGAGTTCGTGGTTCATAGCTATTGCCTGAAAGGCGCACGCCAGGAGCCTTTGCTGCCCCCTGTCACCCTGACACCGAGCTCGTTGACCTTGACGGTCGCCGAGCTCATTCACCTGACCGTTGCCGAGCAGATCGCCGCGCTGTCGGTCCAGCACTGGCTGGAACACGTATCGCTGCGTGAAGTGCTCGACCGCCAATACCTGAGCGAGCGGGACGTTCTTCAGCAAGCCAGTGAAGGTGCGGTGGTCATGCCCCAAGCCAGCGCACCTCCAGACCTGGATGTCGGCGTTGAGGTCGAGCGAGCCCTGAAGGGTTTTGAGGCCCGTGCGTTCCGCGTCCTGCACAACGGCGTCATGCTGCAAAGTCTCGATGAGACAATCGAATTGAGCCCCCCTTCCACCCTCGCGTTTATCCGCCTGGTGCCGCTGATTGGCGGTTGATTCTCGTCACTCTCTTCCTCGGATACCCTCATGCAATCACGCCGTCCTGTGCCCGAACAAGCCACACGCCTCGCTGCGCTGCGAGCATTCTGTGATAGAGCGCTGGATGACTATCCCGAGCTCAGCCCATATGACCAATTCGAGCCCGATTTCTGGGACGGCATCGACTGCCTGCGCATAGCCGATGACTGGGTCAGGCAGCATCCCCAGGAGGGGCCCAAAGCACTGGCTGATGGTTTTGTGTTCCCGACCGTTTGGGACGATCTGGAGGACCGCCGCGATCAACAGCGCTATGGCCTGCAGTATCGACTCTGCGATGCGTGGATCACGGCTCACCCGGATGCCTATTCACTGGAGCAGATCTGCGCGCGGCTGCAGCACATGCTGCAATTTGCCTTCGAGGACAGTGACTATCCATTGCCCACTGACGAAGATGGCCCGGCCTATTACCGAAGAAGCCCGGACCAGGCCTGGGCCTTGCCTGACGTCCCTACGTGCATCAGTCGCCTGAGCAATTACCCGCCCACCCCGGCCTGGCAGACCTTCGCCCAATGGTTGCTGGACGGCAGCTGGAACCGCGAGCAGCCCCCTTCAGCGCCCGGTGACGAACAAAGGAAAATCGCCGACGCGTATATCTACGTGCACAAGGAAATCCAGCGCATCGCGCTGGGCCTGCTGGAAGCGGGCCGCCTCGACTACCCTCGCTTCGTCCGGGCAGCCAATACCTGGGGCCGCGCCATGATGTTCTACGCCGACGACGCCGGGCTGGACAGCGATGATGTGGACCTGGATCGGTACGCCGAGGAAGCGTTCGACGAGGACGATTCAAACGACGAGGCCGCGGAAGACGAAGGCCTTGATGATGAGTCGTCCCAGAGCGATGAGCCCCCCACTGAAGAAGCTGCTGCGGCGCCCCCTGAACTGGCGAACTTCACCGTTCGTTATGTCGAGGACGCCCTGGCTGGATTGCCCGCTAACGCCGAGAAGCTGGCTGACACCTTCCGTTCGGTCGAGGTGTATCAGACCCGCTGGTTGCTGCAGGCCCTGGCGGTCGTCGAACGACTGGGCATGACGCCGGATAACTTTCTCGACGGATTTGGCTACACGGCCGCGGTGCTCGAACGCTTCCTGTCGCTTCAGGCGTTGCCCAAGCACCCGTCGGCAGAGCTGCTCCCGGCGCTGACCGGTTTGTCCAGAAACAGCCTGCTGACTGCCCTGCCCTACGCCGGACAAGCCAGCCGTGTGGTGCTCGACGCGCTCGGTTGGAGTGATCTGCAAGCCTTCCAGCGTGAATACCTGAACATTGCCCTGGCACCTCAGTCCGGCTGGGGCACCGACCTGCCCAATACGCTGGATGAAACCGTGGGTGTGGTGGACCGCTACCTGCTGGACAAGGCACTGGCCGAAGCCGACCCCGACCACCTGCGCGAATACCTCGCGGCACTTGAACCCTCGCACTGGGCATTTCCCGAGACGCGTGTGCTGCTCGACGCCTACCAGGGCATCGGTCGACCGGCACTGGAAAAGAAGTTGGCCCGCCACGCACAGCCGGCCATGCGTATCTATGGCCTGCTGCCCGTCAAGGATGCGGACGACGTACGCCAACGCTATCTGACCCTCAAGAAACTGCACAAAGAGGTGCGCAAATACGGCGCTCAACGCCAGGCCAACTCCCACGCGGCGGTGCAGGCAGGCCTGGAAAACCTGGCGCGTGTCGCCGGTTACCCCTCGGCGATTCGCCTGGAATGGGCCATGGAATCGCAGATCGCCGAATCCGCGCTGACGGCCGCCACCATCGATGGCTATGACGTCACGCTCGTCATCGACGGCTTGTCGCCCACCTTGCACATCTGCAAAGCCGGAAAAACACTCAAGACCGCGCCGCCTGCGGTGCGCAAAAACCCAGACTTCATCGCCCTCAAAACGCAGCAGACCCAGCTCAAGGAACAGATCGCCCGCTTCTGCCGCACCCTGGAAACGATGATGAGCAGCGGCGAAACCCTGGCTCTGGACGACCTGAAGCCGCTGTTGAAAATGCCCGCGGTTCGCCTGCTGCTCGAACAGCTGATTGTGCAAGCCGACGACGCTACGCTGGGCTGGCTCGATGCCGCAACGCTGACGGTGACTGACCTGGAAGGCCGCCAGCACGTCGCTGAAAAGACTCTGCGTATCGCTCACCCTTTTCATCTGTTCACGGCCGGACAACTGTCGGCCTGGCAGAAAGAAGTGGTGACCCAGCGCCGCGTGCAGCCGTTCAAACAGGCCTTTCGCGAGCTGTACCTGTTAACACCTGCTGAGCGAGACACCGGCCTGTGGTCCAACCGATTTGCCGGCCACCGCCTCAAAGGCAAAGTCGCCGCCCGGTTGCTGCAGGTCCGCAACTGGTCGACCTCAAGCGTCGAGGACATCTACTACGAGAGCAAAGAGCACGGCATATACGCCATGTTCAACTTTCTGGATACCGGCCATTATCTCTCGGAAACAGAACACTTTACCTTCGACACGATTGCGTTCCACCGCGACCAAAAAGCCCTACCCCTTGAGCAAGTACCACCGCTGCTGTTCTCGGAAATCATGCGCGACGCCGACCTGCTGGTCTCCGTGGCCCACACCGCAGACGACTACAGCACCAGCCAAGAAACCCTGCAACGCCGCGCCGAACTGGTCGGTGAGTTGGTTCGAGGGCTAGGGCTGCGAAACGTTAAATGTGAAGGGCATTTTCTGCACATTACCGGCCAGCGTGCGAACTACCGCATTCATCTGGGCAGCGCGGCCATCCATATCGAACCTGGCAACTACCTGTGCATCGTGCCCGCAGGCAGCAGCTCCACGGAGTTCTACCTGCCGTTCGCCGACACCGACAGGAAAATGGCCGAGGTGTTGAGCAAGATGTTTCTGCTGCTGGACGACATGAACATCACCGACAACCTGATACTGGAGCAGATACAGCGCGGCGGCTGATGTTCAAAAATTCACCCGACTCAGCGCTTCGCTTTCGCCAGATCCGCAATCAGAAAATCCCTGAAGGCACAAACCGCTGCCGGTAGATTGCGGCCGGCCATGCTTTGCAGTTCGATGCGGCGTGCCTGCATGCCTTCGTCAAGGATCGGCACGCATTGCAGGACCCCGTCCGCCACCTGCTTTTGCAAGGTCATTTCGCTGGCCAGGCTGATAACGCCTTCTTCGCGAACGAAGCTATAGAGCGCGGCAACGTAGTTGGTGGTCAACACCGGGTCGAACAACAACCCCTGTACACCGCAACAGATGTCGAACAGTTGCCGTATCGTGGTGTCGGCCTTGGGTAACGCAACGGGCCAGGGTTGTAACTCGGCGAGGCTGACCGCTTCACGTCCGGCCAAGGGATGGGAATTGGCGACCACGGCAAAAATCGCCCCGCTCAGGACATGTTCGACCTTGATTTCCTTCTGCGGCGTCAGGCTGAAAGTCATCGCCAGATCGGCTTCGCCGGAACGCACCTTCTCGGTCGCTTCGGCAGGCGCACAGACCTCCAAGGTGAAATGAATGCCCTGATACTCACGCCTGAACGCGCTGATGCTCCTGGGCATGTATTCCAGTGCAAAGCCTTCCGAGCAGGCAACATGCACATGGCCCCGCTGCAAGCCATGCAGTTCGGTAATCTCCAGCACCACCTGCTCAGCCTCAAGCTGCGACTTGCGCGCATAGGCCGCCAGTCGCGCCCCCGCCTCGCTGAGCACCATCCCTCGGGCACGACGCTCAAACAGGCTGGCATCCAGGGCCAACTCGAGCTTGGCAATCTGTCGGCTCACTGCTGACGCGGCGACATTCAAGCGCACGGAAGCATCGCTGATCGATCCGCATCGCGCGACTTCCAGAAAATAACGCAGTGCCGTGGACTGCACACCATACAGTTGCATCGGCGCCCCCATGGATTGCCTTTTCGGCAACGCAAGTATCGAAATATTATTCTTGTGGCATTGATAGCCTTTCCCTACATTCGTGTCCAGACCAAAAAAAACTACGCCTGAGCTTCTCCTCCTCGTTTACCGCATTTGCGATTCGCTGCCCTTTGATTCAACCACTCTCGCCAACGGAGACGACGGCATGGGCATCAAAGGTTTCGCCTGCAGTATTGCGCTGATGGGCCTCATCAGCAGTTTTCCGGCGCATGCCGGTAAAGCCAACGACACCCTGGTTTACGCTTCCGACAGCGAGCCTGAAAACATCAGCCCCTATCACAACGATCTACGCGAAGGTGTGATTCTCGGCCGGCTGATCTGGGACAACCTGATCTACCGCGATCCCAAGAGCGGCGAATACAAACCCATGTTGGCCACCCGCTGGACACAGGTCGACGACACCACCATCGACTTTGAGCTGCGCAAAGGCGTCAAATTTCACAACGGCGACGCCTTCACCGCCGACGACGTGGTGTTCACCCTCAACTACGTGGTGTCGCCCGAAGCGAAAGTCGTTACCGTGCAAAACGTCGACTGGATCAAGAGCGCCGAAAAAACCGGTGACTACAGCGTCCGCCTGCATTTGAAAAAACCTTTCCCTCCGGCACTGGAATACCTGTCCAACGCCGTTCCCATGTTTCCAAAGCAGTACTTCGAGAAGGTCGGCCTGGCTGAATTCAGCCGCAAGCCAGTGGGTACCGGGCCGTATAAAGCCGTGTCGGTGGTGGCTGGCGAAGGCGTGACCATGGAGATCAACAAGGACTACTTTCCGGACAGCCCACAAGGCAAGCCGCATATCGGCCACCTGAAGTTCCGGGTGATTCCGGATGCAGAAACCCGTCTGGCCGAGTTGATGACCGATGGTGTCGACTGGACGTGGCGTGTGACCCCGGATCAGGCAGTCGACCTTAAAGGTATGCAGAACCTGACCGTGACCAGCGGCGAAACCATGCGCATCGGCTTCCTGATTCTCGATGCTCGAGGCACCTCCACGGAAAACTCGCCGATGAAGCAGCTCAAGGTGCGTCAGGCCATCAACCATGCGATCAACCGCAACGCGCTGGCCACGCAACTGGTGGGGGGCGAAGCCAAGCCCTTGCAGGTGGCCTGTTATCCAGGCCAGTTCGGCTGCGATACCACCGCGGCCACGGTCTACAACTACGACCCGGCCAAGGCCAAGGCGTTGCTCGCCGAAGCCGGTTACCCCAATGGCTTCGAGACAGAAATCTTCGCTTATCGCGACCGGGATTACGTCGAAGCCATCATCGGCAACCTGCGGGCCGTGGGCATCAACGCCAAGCTGCGCTACTTGAAGTACGCCGCCCTGCGCGATCAGCAACGTGGCGGCAAGGTACCCATGTCGTTTCAGGCCTGGGGCTCGTTCTCGATCCTCGATACCTCGGCGTCGGCCGGCACCTGGTTCAAGGGCAATCCGGACGACAACATCAAGGATCCGCAAGTCCAGAGCTGGTTGCAGACCGCTGACAACGCCCTCGACCCGCAATTGCGCAAGGACAACTACCGCAAGGCGTTGCAGCGCATCAGCGAACAGGCGTACTGGGCGCCGCTGTTCAACTACTCGATGAACTACGCCTACACCTCCGAGCTGGCGTTCACGTCGTACCCGGATGAGCTGCCGCGTTTCGTTCAGTCCAGTTGGAAGTAATCCGCAACCGAGCGGATTGATCGAGAGGTGCCGTGGCTTGCGGACTGACCCGCGCCACGGACACGTCCCCATACCTGTCATCCATTGGATATGAGGAAACTTGCCATGCTTGGATTCCTTCTGCGCCGTCTGGGCATCGCTGTTTGCGTTGCCATTACCGTGTCGGTGATCAGCTTTTCCCTTTTGCACCTGTCCGGCGACCTGGCCACGGCCATCGGCGGACCGGAAGCCACCAGCGAGCAGATCGAACAGATCCGCATGCAGTACGGTTTGGACAAACCGCTACCGACCCAGTACTTCAACTGGCTGGGCGATTTGTTGCGGCTGGACCTGGGCAACTCGTTTTTCTTTCAGGAGTCGGTCTACAACCTCGTCGCCAGCCGCTTGCCGATCACTCTCGGGTTAGGCGCCATGGCGCTGGCTATCGCCTTGCTGGTGGCGATTCCACTGGGTGTGCTGGCCGCGGTCAAACGCGACACCTGGGTTGACCGACTGGCCTTGAGCATCGCGGTGCTGGGTCAGGCAATGCCCAGTTTCTGGTTTGCACTGATGCTGATCGTGGTGTTCGCGGTGACGCTCAAGTGGCTGCCGGTGTCCGGCAACTCGACGATGCTGCACTTCGTCATGCCGGCCATTGCCCTGGGCTATTACGCGACGCCGGCAATCATGCGTCTGACCCGTGCTGGCATGCTCGATGTGCTCAGTTCCGATTACATCCGCACCGCCCGCGCCAAGGGCCTGCGCCCTGCCCGCGTGTTGTTCAAGCATGCGCTGCGCAACGCCTTGATTCCGGTCGTCGCCCTGGCGGCGGTGGAGTTTGGCTTCATGCTCGGCGGTTCGGTAGTGATCGAAACCGTGTTCTCCCTGCAAGGTATCGGACAGCTCGCCTGGGACGCCATCGCCCGTGATGACTTTCCGGTGGTACAGGCCGTGGTCCTGCTCATCGCAGTGATCTACATCATCCTCACCTTGCTGGCCGATGTGCTCAACGCACTGCTCGACCCGCGCATTCGCGTGCGCTAGGAGGCTTACATGAGCACCCCCACTACCCTCGCGATCAATGACTACCTGCCACCCCCCAGCAGCCTGAGCCGCGTACTTGGCAAGAGCTTTCGTCATCGTGGTTTCGCCATCGGCACGGTGTTGTTGCTGATGATCTTCACGGGGGCGCTCTTCGCGCCGTGGCTGGCACCTTATGACCCTTATGCGCAAGACGTGATGCTGCGTATGAAACCGCCGGTATGGATGGCCAACGGCACCTGGGAATACGTCCTGGGAACCGACAAGCTGGGCCGTGATTACCTGTCTCGACTGCTCTACGGCGCACGTATTTCATTGTTCATCGGCATTGCGGCGGCGCTTATCTCCGGCTTTATCGGTACCGTCATGGGGCTGTTGGCGGGTTACTACGGCGGCAAGGTCGATGCGTTCATCAGCTACCTGATCACCACCCGGCTGGCGATGCCGGTGGTGATGGTCGCGCTGGCCTCGGCCTCGCTGATGGGCGGCTCGCTGAAAGTGGTGATTGTGCTGCTCGGCTGCCTGCTCTGGGATCGCTTCGCGGTGGTGGTCAGGGCTTCGGTGCAACAGATTCGCGATGCGGAATACGTGGCCTCGGCCCAGGCGCTGGGCTGCTCGACCCTGCGCATTCTGGCCAGTGAAATCCTGCCCAATCTGGTCGGCGCGCTGATCGTCGTCGCGACGCTGGAAATGGCCCACGCAATCCTGCTGGAGTCGGCACTGTCATTCCTCGGGGTGGGTGTGCAGCCGCCGACGCCGTCCTGGGGCTTGATGATCGCCGAAGGCAAACCCTACATGTTCTTTTCCCCGTGGGTCATCGCCATTCCCGGCGTCGCCCTGATGATTCTGGTGCTGGGCATCAACCTGGTCGGCGATGGCCTGCGCGATCTGATCCTGCCCGACGGCCGTAACTGATAGACAGCCGTAGCTGATAGACGCCGTAACTGATAGACGCCGTAACTGATAGAGGGTACCGAACATGGCACTACTCCATGTAGAAAACCTGCGCGTGGATATCCCCATGGGCAACAGCCCGACGCCGGATGACACGCTGCATGCAGTGCGCGGTCTGAGCTTTGAAGTCGAGCGCGGTGAAATGCTGTGCATCGTCGGCGAATCAGGCTGCGGTAAATCCTTGACGTCGCTGGCGCTGATGGACCTGTTGCCACGCAAGGCCAAACGTACCGCGTCCCGGCTGACACTGGACGGTATCGACATGATCGGCCAGAGCGAACGGCACATGTGCGACCTGCGCGGCAATCGCCTGGCGATGATCTTCCAGGAACCGATGACTTCGCTGAACCCGGCCTACAGCATTGGCGATCAACTCAGCGAAGTGCTGACCCGGCATCGCAAGGTGTCGCGCAAGGATGCTCTGGTTCGCGCCGGGCAGATGCTGGAGAAAGTCGGTATCAGCAATGCCACCGAGCGCTTGCGGCAGTATCCGCATCAACTGTCTGGCGGTTTGCGCCAACGGGTGATCATCGCCATGGCGTTGATGTGCGAACCGGACCTGATCATCGCCGATGAGCCCACCACTGCACTGGACGTGACCATTCAAGCGCAGATCCTGCGCCTGATTCGCGACATTCAGAAAGAACTCGGCCTGGCGGTGATCTTCATCACCCACGATCTTGGGCTGGTGGCACGGATCGCCGATCGGGTCGCCGTGATGTATGCAGGGGAGATCGTCGAAACCGCCCCTGCCCTGCAACTGTTCGAGAACCCGCAGCATCCGTACACCCGTGGTCTGCTGGCCAGTATTCCAATCCCTGGCCAGACCAGGCCGGGTGAGGCGCTGGGTTCGATTCCAGGCCTGGTGCCGAGCCTGGTAGGCGAACAGCAAGGGTGTGCGTTTCGCAATCGTTGCGCTCAGGCGATACCGACCTGCGCGCAGAACATCCCCGAAGTCGAACAGGACGGACACATGGCGCGCTGCCTGTTCGCCGCACCGGCCCAGGCACCGATTCGCCTTCAGGAGCGTGCAAGGTCATGAAAAAAGACATCACGTTGGAACTGTGTGACATCCGCCGCGAGTTTCGGATCAACCAGGGCTTTTTCAAACCCGCCGCCATCCTGAAAGCCGTCGATGGCGTTTCCCTGCGTCTGATGCGGGGCGAGACTCTCGGTCTGGTAGGTGAGTCCGGTTGCGGAAAAAGTACCCTGGCAAAGCTGCTGCTCGGTCTGCTGCCGCCTACCAGCGGCGATGTGCTGGTCAACGGCAGACACCTGGCGGCGACTGATCGCAAGGCAATGTCCCGGCATATTCAGCCGATATTCCAGGACCCGTATTCCTCGCTGAACCCACGCAAGACACTGCGCGAAATCATTACCCTGCCGCTGATCGTGCATGACATCGGCAGTCCCGCCGAGCGGCGCAAGAAGACCGAAGCGATGCTTGATGTGGTCGGCCTGCCCAAGCGAGTGATCGACAGCTACCCGAGCCAGCTGTCCGGCGGACAACGCCAGCGAGTCGCGATCGCACGGGCGCTGATCATGCGCCCCGATGTGCTGATCTGCGACGAGCCCACCTCAGCACTGGATGTGTCGGTGCAGGCGCAGATTCTCAACCTGCTGCAAGACCTCAAGCGCGAATTCGGCCTGACCTATCTGCTGATCAGCCACAACCTCGCGGTCATCGAACACCTCGCCGACCGGGTAGCGGTGATGTACCTGGGACGCATCGTCGAAGAGCGTACGCGCGAATCGTTGTTTGCTGAACCCGGCCACCCTTATACCCGCGCCTTGCTGGATTCGGTGCTCACGCCCGATCCGCACCTGGGCATTCCCGACATCGGCCTGCACGGCACCTTTCCCAATCCGATGTCACCGCCGTCCGGTTGCGCTTTCCACCCGCGCTGCCCGAGCTGCTTCGCACCGTGCAAAACGGCCTACCCGGCCAATGATTCCATTATCGGGGGCAACGTGCGTTGCCACCTTCACGACAATCCTGCCCAAACACTGGAGCTTGTCCACTCATGAGTCGTTCATTGGCCATCAGCAACACCACAGAGCAATTCGACAACGGCGCCTTTTTCAATCTGCTCGAACGTAGCGTCGCCTTGCCCACCGAAAGCCAGGCAACGGACAGCCAGCCCGAGTTGTATCGCTATCTCAATGACTTCATCACCCCGCATGTCAAGGCCATGGGCTTCAGCGTCAATATCTATGACAACCCGGTGGCAGAGCGTGGGCCCTTCATGATCGCCACACGCATTGAGCATCCAGAACTGCCGACTGTACTGAGCTACGGCCACGGTGATGTGGTGCGCGGCTATGAAGCGCAATGGCGTGAAGGCCTGTCACCGTGGCAAGTCACGGTCGAAGGCGATCGCTGGTACGGCCGCGGCACGGCGGACAACAAAGGCCAGCACCTGATCAACCTGACCGCGCTGGAGCAAACGCTCAAGGCTCGCGACGGCAAGCTGGGTTTTAACGTCAAACTGCTGCTGGAAATGGGTGAAGAAGAAGGCTCGCCGGGCTTGAATGCGTTCTGTGCCGCCCACAGCGAAGAGCTCGCGGCGGATGTTTTCATCGCCTCGGACGGCCCGCGCCTGGCGGCATCACGACCGACGATTTTTCTCGGCTCGCGTGGGGTGTTCAACTTCGAGCTGGTGGTCAACTTGCGCGAAGGCGCTCATCACTCTGGCAACTGGGGCGGCTTGCTGGCCAACCCTGGCATCATTCTGGCCAATGCCATCGCAAGCATGATCGATGAACAGGGCCGGGTGAAGGTGGCAGGCCTGCAGCCCGAGACACTGCCGGAGCCGGTTCGCCAGGCACTGGCCGACATTGACGTGGGTGGCGGGCCGGGCGATCCGGACATCGACGCCAACTGGGGTAATCCGCAGCTCTCCCTGAGCGAAAAAGTATTCGGCTGGAACACCCTCGACGTCATTGCCTTCAAGACCGGCAACCCGGACGCCCCGGTGCATGCGATCCCAGGTAAAGCCAATGCCCACTGCCATATCCGCTTCGTGGTGAACAGCGACTACACGACCTTCATCCCGGCCGTTCGTGCCCACCTGGATGCTCATGGCTTCAGCAATGTCGAGGTCAAGCAAAGCCGCATCGATGTGATGCATGCCACTCGGCTGGACCCGCAAAGCCCATGGGTCAATTGGGCCCTCAGCTCCTTGACACAGACCACCGGCAAAAAACCTGCGCTGCTGCCAAACCTTGGGGGCTCGCTGCCCAACGACGTGTTCGCCGACGTGCTCGGCCTGCCAACATTGTGGGTGCCGCACTCGTACCCGGCCTGCTCGCAACATGCGCCGAACGAGCATTTGCTGGCACCGGTGGTCAAGGAAAGCCTGCAAATCATGGCCGGTCTGTTCTGGGACCTGGGCAATGACGCGGCACGCCTGACTCAGGAACATCAGTTGCGGGAGCAGGCGCAATGAGTGCCACGCCACAACAGGCGCTGGACTGGCTTGCCGACCAGCGCCACGCCATGGAAGCGCTGCTGCAGCGTATCGTCGACACCGACTCCAACAGCTATGACAAGGCGGGCGTCGACGCGGTAGGCGCGCTGCTCGCGGCGGAACTGGAAGCCGACGGCATCCTGCTCAAGCGCATGCCAGTCGATGGTTTTGGCGACGTGATGCTCGCCGAAGTGCCAGGTGCCTCTGGAAAGCCGGTGCTGCTGCTGGGCCATCGCGACACGGTGTTCCCCAAAGGCACCACCTCGACTCGCGGCTACAGCCGCGACGCCAACCTCGCCTATGGTCCCGGCGTCGCCGACATGAAAGGCGGCCTGGTGCTCAATTGCTTCGCGCTCAAGGCTCTCAAACGCGCCGGTGAGTTGCCCTATCCGGTGCAGGTCCTGTACACCGGGGACGAAGAAATCGGCTCCGGCAGCGCCAGAACCCATATCGAAAAAACCGCCCGTGGCGCGCGTGCCGTGCTCAATACCGAACCCGGCCGGGCCAGCGGCAACGTGGTCAGCGCACGCAAAGGCGGCGCCACGCTGATCATCGAAGTCAGCGGCCGCGCGGCGCATGCCGGGGTCAACCATGCCGACGGAGCCAGTGCCATCGAAGCCCTCGCACGCAAGATCGTCAAGCTGCATGCCTTGACCGATTACTCAGCAGGCATCACGACCAATGTTGGCCTGATATCCGGTGGCACGTCCAGCAACACCGTCGCGCCTAGCGCCTCCGCCAGGCTGGACGTGCGCTTCATCGAACTCGAGCACTGGGATCAGATCTTTACCGCGATCCTGGGCATCGTCGCGGAAGAAGAGCTGATCGGCACCCGCGCCATCCTCAAGGAAGCGACGACCTTTCTGCCGATGGAAGCCTGTCACAGCGAACGGCTGCTGCAGATCTACCAACAAAAGGCCCTGGCGCTGGGTTTCAGTGTGGAGGGCGAGTTCACCGGTGGTTGTGCTGACTCCGGATTCACTGCCAGCCTGGGCATTCCGACGCTGTGTGGCCTCGGGCCGGTGGGTGGCAAGGTTCATACCGACCGGGAATATCTGGAACTGGATACGCTGGTGCCTCGGGCTCTGGCGTTGGTGGCGACTATTCTGGCTGTTGGCTAGGGTAGTTGAGGCTTTTTTTGGGGGGGAATCTATTCGCGTTTTTCTGGACGGGGGGTGTGTATATCCGTTTTTTTGGTAACGGCGGCTTAGGGTTCCGCTCTTACAGCGGGTCACTTTCGAAAAGCGCGAAAGTAACCAAAGCGCTCATGCCCCACCACTTGGCACCTCGCTTTGGCTCGGTGTGCCCTCACTCCGGCATTGCTCCGTGGGCCCGCCGCGAAGGGCCATCCATGGCCCAGCGCGGCTATCCCGGCATCCATGCCGGGATGCCCACTGCGCAATGCCTGCGTTCGGCCAGCGTGGTTTAACGGGGCACCCAGATCAAGATCTAAAGCAAGAGCAAGAGCAAGAGCGGGGTACATTTCGGCACCGATGTGGCTGAACCTCCGCTATCGCGAGCAAGCTCGCTCCCACATTGGATCTTTGGCAGACACAAAATCCATGTGCACCGCAAAACCTGTGGGAGCGAGCTTGCTCGCGATGAGGCCAGCACATCCAACATCACCGCAAACTGACACACCGCCTTCGCGGGCAAGCCCGCTCCCACAGAAGAAACGCGGTCCTATCAAGAACCAGGTCGGCTACCAGGCCGCCTCGCGGTGGACGTTGATCTCGGGCGCCCCGTTAACCACGCTGGCTGAACGAAGGTATTGCGCAGTGGGCAACCCGGCATGGATGCCGGGTTAGCCGCGCTGGGCCATGGATGGCCCTTCGCGGCGGCCCACGGAGCAATGCCTTCGTTCAGGCACACCGAGCCTAAGCGAGGTGCCGAGTGGTGGGGCAAAAGCGTTTTGCTTACTTTTGACTGGGCCGGCTCCCGGGCTTTTCAAAAGTGAGCCGCTGTAAAAGCGGAACCATAAGCGGCCGTTACCGCAACAACGGATATACCCCCCTCTTGAAATCAAGCTTCCCAGGGGGCCACCGCATCGACATCAATGGCGTACAGCTCAATGGCCTCGGCACACACACTGGCATCGAGGCGCCCCATGTGCATCAGTGCAGTCAGCGCACTCAAGACAATCTGGTGGCGGTCCACTTCGAAGAACCTGCGCAACAGGTCGCGAGTATCGCTGCGACCAAATCCATCGGTGCCAAGTACGGTGTAACGGGCGTCGAGATAGCTGGCGATCAACTGCGGCAAGGCGCGAACGTAATCGGTGCAGGCAATGATCGGCGCCGAGTCGTTGAGCGACGCCTGGACATGACTGCAGCGCGAAGGCTGTCCAGGATGCAGTCGATTCCAGCGTTCCACTTCACGGGCATCACGTGCCAGCTCGGTAAAGCTGGTAACGCTCCAGACCTGACTGTCGATGTCCCAATCGCTGGCCAGCAACTCGGCAGCGGCAATCACTTCGCGCAGGATGGCGCCGGAACCCAACAACTGGACACTTCCACGCGCACCCTCGACTTCATGCCGGGCAAACAGATACATACCCTTGATGATCGCCTGTTCGACACCTGCAGGAAGGTTGGGCTGCGGGTAGTTCTCGTTCATCAAGGTGACGTAATAAAACTCGTCCACCTGACGCTCCAGCATCTGGCGCATGCCGTGATCCAGGATCACCGCGAACTCGCCGGCAAATGCCGGATCGTAAGCACGGCAATTGGGGACCATCGCCGCCATCAGATGACTGTTGCCATCCTGGTGCTGCAGACCTTCGCCGCCCAATGTCGTGCGGCCTGCGGTGGCCCCGAGCAGAAAGCCGCGGGCCCGTTGATCCGCCGCCGCCCAGATCAGGTCGCCGATGCGCTGGAAGCCGAACATCGAGTAGTAGATGTAGAACGGCAGCATCGGCAAGCCATGCACCGAATAGCTGGTCGCCGCTGCAACCCAGGAACTGATCGCCCCGGCCTCGCTGATGCCCTCTTCGAGAATCTGGCCGTCCAGCGCTTCTCGATAGCTCAGGATCGAACCGATGTCTTCCGGCTCATATCGCTGCCCCACGCTGGAGTAAATGCCGATCTGCTTGAACAGGCTGGCCATGCCGAACGTACGCGCTTCATCCGCCACGATCGGCACGATGCGCGGGCCCAGTTGTTTGTCCCGCAGCAGACCACTGAGCATTCGAACGAACGCCATGGTGGTGGACATTTCCTTGCCTTCGGCGGCAATGGCAAACGCGCCATAGCTGCTGGCGTCAGGCACCGCCAATGATTCGGCACTTGAAGGACGCGATGGCATGTAGCCGCCCAATGCACGGCGGCGCTCATGCAGATAGCGCATTTCTGCACTGTCTTCGTCGGGTTTGAAGAAGCTCAACGAGGCAGCCTGTTCATCGGTCAACGGCAGGTTGAAACGATTGCGGAACGCGATCAGCGCCTCCCTGTCGAGCTTCTTCTGCTGGTGCACGGTCATCTTGCCCTGCCCGGCATCGCCCATGCCGAAGCCCTTCTTGGTCTGCGCCAGAATCACGGTGGGTTTCTTGCCTTCGAGCAGCGCGCTTTGATAGGCGGCGAAGATTTTCACCATGTCGTGACCGCCACGTTTCAGGCGGTCGATCTGTTCATCGGTCAGGCCTTGTGCCAACTGCGCCAATGCCTCGTTCTGGCCAAAGAAATGATCACGGTTAAAGCGCCCGTCTTTTGCCGCGAACGTCTGGAACTGGCCATCGACGGTGCTCGATAGCGCCTTGACCAGCGCGCCATCCGCATCGCGCGCAAACAAACCGTCCCAGTCGGCGCCCCAAACCAGTTTGATGACGTTCCAGCCTGCACCACCAAACAGCGCCTCCAACTCGTCGATGATGCGGCCATTGCCACGAACCGGCCCGTCCAGCCGTTGCAGGTTGCAATTGACCACCCAGACCAGATTATCCAGCCCTTCCCGCGCGGCCAGCGTCAGTGCCGACATGCTTTCCGGCTCATCCATTTCCCCGTCGCCAAACACGCCCCAGACGGTTCGCCCGACGTTGTCTTGCAGGCCTCGATGCTCCAGATAACGCATGAAGCGCGCCTGGTAGATCGAGCTGATCGGACCGATGCCCATGGAGCCCGTTGGAAACTGCCAGAAGTCCGGCATCAACCAAGGATGCGGGTAACTCGACAGACCTCGGGCACCCTTGGCGCGCGCGCTGATCTCTTGCCGATAATGCAGCAGATCCTTTTCTTCCAGGCGTCCCTCGAGGAACGCCCGGGCATAGACCCCTGGCGCCGAGTGCGGTTGATAGAACACCAGATCGCCACCGCTGCTTTCGGTTCGCGCTTTGAAAAAATGGTTGAAGCCCACTTCGAACAAATCCGCCGCGCTGGCATAACTGGCAATATGGCCGCCCAATTCGCCATAGGCATAGTTGGCCCTGGCAACCATGGCCAACGCATTCCAGCGCATGATCGAGGCCAGCCGTTCTTCGATGGCCAGATCCCCTGGAAATACCGGCTGGCACTCAACGCTGATGGTATTGATGTAAGGCGTGCCATGGCTGGGCCGCCAACCGATGTCCGAGGTGCTTGCCACAGCCACCAGCATGTCGAGGATCTGTTTGGCCTGTGCCGTGCCGCTATGGGCGATAACCGACAGCAAGGCGTCCCGCCATTCAGCAACTTCTTGAGCATCTTCGGTGGTCTGGTCCGGCCATTGGGCACGAATATCGAACAGGTTCATGGGCATCTCCTGCAAATGTCGGGCAACGCTTCCAGGTGGCGCGAATAGCTCAATCGGGCGAGTTTTTTGACTTGCTCTACCGCGTCAATGACGGAGCGCTCGGCCCAGCTGTCTTGCCCTATCTGGTAGATGCACGGGTTGCCAATGGAAAGATTGTTCAACAAATGCTCTTCAAGTTCACCGCAAACGAGAAAGCTGTAATCACACCCCGCCACGTGTACTTCAACGCACCTGTCAGCCCCTGTATCCGAAGCTTCAACCTGTACAAGCGCGATATTGTCAAAACAGCTGAACCCATGATGCATCAGGTCAATATGATCACTGTCAATTGCGGACACGATGACAACGATGCGGGTACAGCTCGAAGGTTCACGCATCCACTTCATGGTTTTAGAACGACAGTCGGCAGGTCGGCTCATGAGTGCGGCCTTTCCATTGGGGTCATAAATTCAGGCGTATGTGGCGATGACTTTCGCTAAATGAAACAACGCTCTTGCAACCCGCTTTTCACCAGTGTCCGGGTCACCGATAAAATCTCTTCCACCTGTTTATCGATCGCTGCATGGGAGGCTGCGTCTTCCAGTTTGAGGACACGCAGTGGGTGACCGCAGACTGATCCCAGCCAGGTGAGACGGGGTATCGGGCTGACTTCGACATCCAGTAAAAAGCAGCCTTTGGATACACCGCGCAGCAGTTGGCTGGCCCGGCAAGTGGTCGCCGGTGCCGTATCTATCGGGTTGGCCCCAAACTGCAACCAGTCGAGCATGAACGCCCTGGATTGCTGGACCACCAGATAAGCAACCTGGTCCCAGTCGTCGATCTCCATATGCAACTTGTCAATCAGGTACTTGGGCAACGCGGCGCTGGTCACGATGACGACCCCGGTATCCGCCAGCGGTTCTTTCACCCAGATTGCAGACTGCGATATCGCATGCATGGTGGTACTCCCGGCGTGATTCCTGAGCCTAAAGGCTGACGCAATTCCCTGTGGGAGCGAGCTCCCACAGATGACTCCAAAAGCAGTTCTACGCTTAGCCGTTACGAAACAGGAAGCTGTAGGCGTTCAGCGCCGGCGCCCCACCCAAGTGTGCGTAAAGCACTTTGGAACCTTCGGGGAATTCACCACGACGGACCATTTCAATCATGCCGTGCATCGATTTACCTTCATATACCGGGTCTGTCAGCACGCCTTCAAGGCTGCCGCACAGTCGGATGGCTTCCAATGTGCCTTCGTTGGGCAAGCCATATTCCGGGTAGGCAAAACGCGTATCGAGCACCACGTCCTCTTCCGTAATCTCGCGCCCCAGCTCCACCAACTCAGCGGTGTGTCGGGCGATGCGCAGGATCTGTGCCTTGGTCTGTTCCGGCTTGGCCGAAGCATCGATACCAATCACATTCTTCGAACGACCGTCAGCCGCGAAACCAACAACCATGCCTGCCTGCGTACTGCCGGTCACCGAGCAGACCACGATGTAGTCAAACTTGAAGCCCAGTTCCTTTTCCTGCTGCCGCACCTCTTCGGCAAAGCCGACGAAACCGAGGCCGCCATAGGGATGCTCGGAGCAACCCGCTGGAATCGGAAACGGTTTGCCACCCTGCTCCACGACGTCGCTCATGGCTTTTTCCCAACTTGGCCGAATGCCAATATCGAAGCCAGCGGCGTCAAGCCGCACATCAGCGCCCATGATCCGCGACATCTCGATGTTGCCTACGCGGTCATACACCGCGTCGGAATAGTTCACCCAGTTTTCCTGCACCAACACGCACTTCATGCCCAAGTGGGCAGCGACGGCAGCGACCTGGCGGGTCTGGTTCGACTGGATGCCGCCGATGGAGACCAGCGTATCGCAGCCTTGCTCGATCGCTTCGGGAATGAGGTATTCGAGCTTGCGCGTCTTGTTCCCACCAAAGGCCAGGCCACTGTTGCAGTCTTCACGTTTGGCATACAGCTCGACCTTGCCCCCCAGATGTTGACTGAGGCGCTTCAAGGGCGTGATGGGAGAAGGACCGAAGGTCAATGGATAACGTTCAAAACGATTCAGATTCATGACTCTGCTCCTTGATATGGGATATCCAAGCGCCAGACCGAAAGGGAAAAGGCCGCATTCCAGGCTCTTTCCGGAGGCGCTTCGATGAGTTCAATATTAAGAAGAATCCGAAAAATATGTGTTGCAAGTTTCCACCACATAAAGAAACATAACTTTTCAAACACCGCACAAAACATACTTTCATTGCGTAGAAATCGATATGAAAGCAACAAATACTCACAAGAAGCCAGCCACCTCAGACCCAGTGCCGCATCCACTGGATCGAACCGACCGCGCCATTCTCAAGACCCTGCAACGAGATGCCTCCATCTCCAACGTGGCGCTGGCAGAGAAGGTGAAATTGAGTGCCCCTGCTTGCCTCAGGCGCGTCGAACGGCTCAAGCAGGTCGGCCTGATCAAGGACATTGTCGCGCTGCTGGACAATGAAGCGCTGGATGCGGGGATGGTGGTCTTGATCGGCGTAGTGCTGGATCGCTCCACACCGGAATCCTTCGCCGCATTCGAGGCGGCCGCACAAAAGGTGTCCGGCTGCATGGAGTGCCATGTGGTGACCGGGGAGTTCGACTACTTCATGTTGCTGCGCACCAAGGACAGCAACAGTTTCAACCGGCTCCACGCGGAGCAATTGCTTTACCTGCCCGGGGTTCGCCAGATTCGCTCGTTCATGGGCTTGCGCCAGGTCTTGTCGACAACCCACATCCCTCTTTGAGGCTCCGGTCAGCCCGCCATATCATCGACCCGTAGAATGTGCCGGTTCGGCATTCATCGCTTACTCAGCGGCGCATCAAGGGGAATATCGAGGATAAAGGTAGCGCCCTGCCCGGCCCCGTCGCTGCGCACGGTCAAGCTGCCACCCATTTCCTGCGCAGCGAGCGCGCAACTGTGCAGGCCAAAACCGTGACCGTCTTTGCGCGTCGTGAAACCATGGGAAAAGATGCGCGCCAGGTGCTCAGGCGCAATCCCATTGCCGTTGTCGGCCACAGTGATACGCAATACTGCCCCGTCAGCGAGAGACGCGCTGAACGTGACGCATCGGCTACGATCGATCACGCCGTCCAACGCCTGCTTGGCATTGTTGATCAGGTTCACCAGAATCAGCAGCATCCGGTGCCGGTCCAGGGGCAGCAGGGGCAAGTCGGCAATGTCCTTGACCACCGTCACTTCCTGGCGCGCCAGTAACCCAGCACTCATGCGCAAGGCATCGTCGATTAACTCTGCGACCGGCACTGTCTCGACGATACTGACGGCGACGGCATAGGACTGCTGGGCAGCGACAATGGTCTTGATGTGGTCAATGCCCTTGGTGAGTTGCCCGAGTTCTTCGATGATGCCCTGTTGCTCTTGCGCCACCACTTTCGCCAGCTTGAGCAGGTAATCAGGCAGCATCTTCCCCTTGTGGTCTTTGGTGAGAAAGTCGCTCAGGTCATGGACGTGTTCGTTCATCATTTGCGCCACCTTGCCCAACCCCTGGGCCTTGGAGGTGCGCATCTGGCTGCTGACCAGTTCTGCCGATACGTTCACGCTGTTGAGGACGTTGCCGACGTTGTGCAGTACAGTCGTAGCGATTTCGGCCATGCCCGCCTGACGGGACTTTGCATTCAGTTCGGTTTGCACCTGGCTCATGCGTAGCACCGCCCGTACGCGAGCCTTGAGCTCCAGCGGCGAGAAGGGTTTGGCGATATAGTCATCGGCGCCACTCTCCAGCCCGGAGACGCAGGCCTCGCTACCGCCGCGGGCGGTCACCAGGATCACGGGCAAATGGGCAAAACCGGGGCTGCCTTTGATTCTGGCAGTCAGGCCGAAGCCGTCGAGCTTCGGCATCATTACATCCGAGACGACGACATCGATGGGCCGACGCTGCAGGAGTGCCCAGGCCTGCTCGCCATCAGTTGCGGTGGCGACGCTGTAGTCGTCGCGCAACAGCTCGCTGAGATAGCCAAGCATTTCCGGGCTGTCGTCGACTACCAGCACTTTGGATCGCAGGGCGTGTTCCGGGTGCTGCTCGTCCGCTTCTTCCATCGGCGCCCGGTCATTGCGAATGCCAAGGCGACCGTCGTCGAAACGCAGGTGGCGCTGCTCGGTTGTGCTTGCCGTGCTCGGTGATGATCGCTCGAACATGTTGCTGACTTCGGTCGGTACAGTGTTTTGCTCGGCCCCCAGCGGAAGTCGAACAAAGAAGCACGAGCCCTGTCCGGGCTCGCTGTTGACGCCGACTTCGCCCCCCATTAGTTCGACCAGATCCTTGACCAGGGCGAGACCGATGCCGGTGCCGCTGTAGTGGCGTGTGGCGGAATTGTCGATCTGGGAAAAACGCTGGAACAGCAACGGCAGTTTGTCAGGCGCAATGCCAATCCCCGAGTCTTGCACTGCAAATTCGAATCGCTCGCCATCAAGCGCAGTCACCGTCAGGTGCACGGTGCCGCCAGCGGGCGTGAACTTGATGGCATTGCTCACCAGGTTGAGGAGAATCTTCTCGAAGTGCCGGGGATCCAGGAACACCGTGCCGAGCGCGGGATCGATGCTGCAGGTCAAGGTGCAGCCTTTACCCTCGGCCACCATGGCGGCATCCTCGGCCAGCACACCCACCGTCTTGTTCAAATCGACTGGCATCGGACACAACTCAAACTTGCCCGCTTCGGCCTTGGAGAAATCGAGGATGTCGTTCACCCGGTTCATCAAGCGCAACGCGTTGCGTTGAGCGCGGTCGACTTGCACATGCCAGTCCGCCGGTGGGGTGGTCGCCGCCGAGAGCTGCTCCAGAGGGGCGAGAATGAGGGTCAGGGGGGTGCGCAGTTCGTGGCTGACGGTGGCCACGAAATCGCTCTTTGCCTGGTTAGCCGTCTCGGCCTGGTTGCGCGCCTGGATGAGTTCGATGGCCTGTGCCTCCAGCACCTCGGTCTGGTGGTGCAGCGCGTCGGTCCGCTCGGCGACCATTCTCTCCAGAGAGGCCTGGACTTGCTGTCGCTCGGCTTCGGCCTCGGCCTCCAGCACCCGGATGCGCAGGGCATTCTCCTGGAACACCCGTACGGCGCGGGTCATGATTCCAATCTCGTCGCCGCGTTCGGCGCTGGCGATCTTTGCGTTCAAGTCGCCGGCCGCAAGCCGGCGCATGACCGAGGCCAGGGCCACGATGGGCTGGGCGATGAATCGCGACGTGCTCCAGGCGATGGCGCCGGCCAGCAGGATGGCGACGGTACCCGCAACGATCGTCGCAAGCATGCCGCGGTCATTGTGGATCAAGGCATCGGAGCGCGCCTGGCCTGCGAAGCGCGCAACCAACAGGCCGGCGCTTCGTGCCTCGTTGCGTACCTGGTCGCGCGCGCCGCTCAAGGCGTTGCTCGCCTGATTAAACCGGGCGAATGCCGCCCGGTAGCCGGCAATCTGATCGCTGACAGTCAGGGGGGTAGCCTTGGCTTGCAGCCCCACGGACGAAGGGAGAACCCGCGCGAGACGGGAGAGCTCGTCCAGAATCTCGCCGACCGAGCCGGCGACCTCGGCCGACGGTGACAGGCGAAACGACAAGGTCTGCGCCTCCAGGGTGGCAACACGCTCGGCGAAACGCTTGGACAACGCGGCTGCGTTGTGCAACAAGCCGGTTGCCGCCTGAATGTCATTTTCGTCACGGGAAACATGCTCGTCCACTTCACCCAGCATGACATCGAGGCGCTCGACCAGATCCTCGACGGCGGCCAGATGCCGCAAAGCCTCGTCTCCCCGGAGCTTGGGCGTCTCGCCAAGGTGCTCGACCGCCTTGCTGACAGCAGCGACCGCCGTCGCCAACTGGTCCAACGTCTCTCGCTCCTGCGGCGCCTCCATCAACTCGCGCAATTGCTCGACCACCGGCGGGAGCGCTGCGCAGGCGTTGCGCGCCGCAGTGACGGCCGCCCCATCACCGGACACCAGCATCTTGGCCACATTGACGATGATGATCCGTTCGCCGTCGCGCAGGATATCCAGAATGCGGTGAGCACTTTCGATGTTGCTCACCCGCGCCTCGTGCTCAGCGGCGCGGGCATCAATCCCCTTCAGCCCATCGGCGATGCCCTGTTCGACGAGGATCGTCGCCTCTCGCATCCGCCCGTAGTGGGCTGTCATGTTCTCCGTTTCGCCATCCATGGTCAGGGTCGCCGCCCGCAAGGCGGCGATTGCCGCGGCGAGCCTTTCCAGGCTGCCCTTGAGCGATTGCGCCTCTGCCACCGGAATGGCGGAGAGGCCGGCGATAGCCGTCGCCACCATGCCTTCGGCCTGGGACAGGCTTTCCTGGTCGCGGGTGGCGATGAAGTTTTCCACCCGCCCGGTGGCCCCGTTGACCGAGGCCAGAATTTCCGCGGAATGGCTGGCGGAATCCACCGCACGAACCATGCCTCGCAGGCCATAGAGGTTCACGAGCGATACCACCAGCATCAGGAACACCAGCGCGGCGACCGCCAGGCCAATCCTGACGGCAATGGGCCTGTCCGTGGAGGATTTGAATGTCAACATGGCGCCTCGCCTCCTCGCTCCACGCCTGCCACTACTGCTTCGTCACCTCCGGCAAAGGCGTCGGCGGCGCCGTGTTGCTGATGGCCGCGTCGATCATCGCCGCAACGGAAGCCTGGCTGTAGGGAGGATTGGCAGCGCCGCCCACCGGCATCGTGGCGAGCCAGGTGTCCAGGTCTTTCGCATCGATGCGTACCAGCGGCACCTCGACGAACTTCGGCACCTGCTTGCCCGCCAGAATCTGCTGGGCCACCCAGAAACCCACCTGGGAGACGCTCGGGGAAGCGGAGACAGAGACGGTCTCGTAGCCATTGGCATCGCGCTCCTGTTTCCACAGGGCGAGTTCGTCCTGACGGTTCCCCATCACGATGATTGGCAAAGGGCGTCCCGCCGCCTTGAACGCCATGGCTGCGCCATAACCGTCACCGCCCTGAGTCGCAACGGCATCAATACTGGGCAGCGACGGCAGCGCCAGCGCCACCTCCTTGCGTGCGACAGAAGCCGTCCAGTTCCCGTATACCGTCTTGGCGAACTTCAGGCCCGGATAGTCGCCAGCGGCCTTGCGAATGCCGTCGCTGATGTTTTTATCGGTGGCATCGCCGGCAATGCCGCGAATCTCCAGCAGCGTTCCGTTCCCCTTGAGACGCCCGGCGATATAGTCCATTTCCACGCGGCCCATGGCGGACCAGTTGTAGTCGACGGTATAGACACAGGGTTCGGTGACCAGGCTGGCCATGACGACCACCACGATGCCGGCGTTGCAGGCATCGCGGATCACCCCGTTGAGGGCCGTGTCGGACGCGGCCAGGATGACGATGGCGTTGGCGCCCTTGACGATCATGTCCTGGATATGGGCCGCTTGTTCCGATGCCGAGTTATTGGCGCTGACCACCGGAGCCTCGCGGATCAAGCCATCCTTTTGCGCCTGGGCCGCAATCTCCTGCCAATTGCGCACCATCACCTTGCGAAAATCGCTGCCCGCGTAGGAGTTGCTGAAGGCAATGCTATAGCTTGCGGTAGAGCCGCCGACGATGCCGCCGTCGGCAGCTTGGGCCGGATTGACAGCAACCAGCGCCAGCCCGGTCACGCAGCCGGCGAAGCGCCAGAAGACTTTGTGGGCGTTCGAAATACGCCGATGGACACGTGTTACCAGACTGCGCATTCGACCATTCAGATAATAGAACCGGGCATGAAGAATCAGACACATACAGACTCCTTTCCTTGGTGGGCGACACGTGAAACCAGCACATTGCCTGCAGTGGCAATGAGCATAGTCTCAACGTGCCCGCTTCGCGCGGCCATGGAGGATTTCAGCCAACTGAGTGCCCCTGTCGCGCACCGACACTGTCACCCGGGGGTGATCAATACTAGCGTGGCCTACGGAATCGACCCGGTACTGACACCACTGCACGCCCCTACTTCACCTGCGCTTCCTTCAAAAGCCAATGCGCAAATGCCTGGATGGGCACGCGGCTCAGCTCAAGGGGCTCGGGTAACACGAGGCAAAAAGTCTTGGCGACATTCGTCTCCTGCGGCCATGGCGCAACCAGCCGGCCTTGCGCCAGCTCTGCTTCCACGTACAAGCGCGGTACAAGGGCCACGCCGAGACCAGCCAGTGCGGCTTCGATCAACATCGCATGCAAATCGTAGCGCGCGCCCATCGCTGCGTTGCTCAGGACAATCCCGGTTTCCTGGGCATAGCGCTGCCAGGCATCCGGGTTCTGCCGGCGGTGCAATCGCGGCAGTGAATCCAGAGCCGTTGCCTGCTTGCCCGGGTCCAGGAGGTCAGGATGACAGACCGGAATCAACACTTCGCTCAACAGCCGATGCGTATGCATGCCTGTCCAAGCTGGGTGCTCAAAATGGATAGCGGCATCGAAGCCGCTGCCGGCAAGCACGAACGGTTCCATACGTTCCGAGAGGTGCACGCAGATATTCGGGTGTTGCTCGCCAAAGCCGGACAACCGAGGAATTAGCCAACGCAGGGCAAAGGTTGGGCTGACGGCGATATCCAGGCTTGCGCCGTCGTTGGGCTGGCCCATCAAATACTGGCTTTCCCTGTCGAGCCGGTCGAGTAGTTCGCGCACTTGGGCAGCGTAGCGCTCACCGTTAGGCAAAAGCCGCACGCGGTTGCCAACGCGCTCGAATAGCGTAACGCCCAGAAAGGCTTCCAGGCGCCCCATCTGCCGACTGATGGCGCCTTCGGTCAAGGCCAATTCGTTTGCGGCACGGGCGAAACTGCCATGACGGGCTGCTGTTTCAAAGGCTATCAAGGCGGCGTTACTAGGGAGTTTTCGACGCATGGGTTTTCCTGAGGCAAGTCCAGGCATCCATCTTGATGTTTAGTCACTGAATGGTGCAATAAAGTCGTTTTATAAGCGATTACCGTGTCACTAGCATGATGAAACATCAACCCATGAAGTGAAATTTATGATTTACACAGTCGAATGCAACTACGCTGAACCCGCCAGCGAAGCCGAGTGGAATGCGTTTTACAGCCTGGAAAAACTGCCAGCGCTGATCTCGGTGAGCGGATTTAGCTCCTCACAGCGTTTCAAAGCCTTGAGCGACAATTGCCCGGCCTACCTGGCCCTGCATTCAGTCGACACGCCAGCCGTGTTGCAGAGCGACGAGTACCGCCAAAAAGGGGGTGGCAATTTTTCCCGTTGGCAGTCGCACATCACTGATTGGAGGCGCAACCTCTATGCCGGGCTGGACCGAGCCGTTGCCGTGGGCGCGGACGAATTCCTGTTGCTCAGTGATCAAGGCCCTCAAATACTGATTGAATTAGGCCTTACACCTTTAGCGCTACACGCAGTTGCTTTGGACAAGAGACCTGCACACCGCTGGCTGGCCAAACTGGATTGCACTCAGGCAAAAGCCAGCGATCTGCAGGGGCTGGATGTCTATTGCGCAATGACCGTGCAGTTACAGTCATGAGTAACGTGGACATAAATCACCGGAGACTCCCCAGCCAGCAAATCGGCGAGTTTTCAATCACAGCCATCAGCGATGGCTACTTGGGTGCGAGCCTGGATTTTCTCGCCAATATCGCGCCAACGGAGGCGGCCCGACTTCAGTTGGCCGCCGGGATCAGCGAGCCAGCGTCGATCCATATCAATTGTTATCTGGTACGTGGGCGTGGCCGCACGATTCTGATCGACGCCGGCGCCGGCGGTTTCAATCAATGGGGCGGCGAGTTGCTGGCCAATCTTGCATTGGCTGGCGTGCAACCCGGCGAAATAGATACGATTCTGCTGACGCACGCGCACCCCGACCACATCGGTGGCTTGTTGAATGCAGTGGGAGAAATGGCCTTCACCAATGCTGAATTGGTTGTGCACCAGCGAGAGCTAGCGTTCTGGGAGGACGATGGCCACCTTGGTCAAGCCAGTGAACGCGCGCGTGGAAACTTTCTGTTTGCACGAAGGGTGTTCGAGCGGTACCGGCAAAATCTGCGCCCGTTCACCGCCAATGACGTACTGCCTGGAATCAGCGCGATGCCGTTGCCTGGGCATACCGTCGGGCATTGCGGCTACCGCTTCGAGTCTGCGGCGAGCAGCCTGCTGGTGTGGGGCGATATCGTTCATTTTCCTCAGATTCAGATCGCGCGCCCCGATGTCACGATTGCCTTCGACCAGGACCCATTGCTATCGGCGGCCACGCGAACGAGGCTGCTGGATGTTGCCAGTTCAGACAACTTGATGGTCGCTGGCATGCACTTGGCCGCGCTCGGCTTTGCTCATATCAAGCGTTCCGGTAACAGCTACACCATTGCTTACGAGACGTAAGCCAGGTACGGGCAGCAAGTCGTCTTACGACAGTTTTTCTTCGCGCCTGAAAACCTGCTTGGGGCGCTAGAGGGGTACATTTATTTTCGCTGCTGACGCTGGTCATGAGACCGGCGTCAGCAGGACCTGTGGGTATCACCATAGATGTCAGCACGGCCCGCCATTCCCCGGCCTGCGGGAGCCTTTCGCCCCCGCCCGTAAAATATCGCCCCAGCGACGCACCAGATAGTTGTGCTCATCCATCACCGAGTTCCACACAGCGATGTGCCCCATGCGCTGCTCATAGGAACCGCCATCGCGCACATCACCGATGTCAATCAGCGGCAAACCATCACTGCCCAGCAACTCCTCTCGCGCAGGTTGACCGGCGTACCAGTAATCCCACTCGGCACTGCTCAGATGGTCGCGGCTGCGCGCCGGGTTGCTGATGTAGTAACCCTGACGCGCCATCACCGCGCCGGGCCAGCCGGACAACCACCAATTGAGGTATGCGTAGGCCGCATCCAGCACCGGGCCCTGGGCGTGGCGCGACAATGACAAACCGCCGAACCAGGCGCGGTAGCCCTCGCGAGGTACCGCCAGACGGTATTTCACCCCGGCGCGATGCAGGCGCATCAACGTCGGCGACCACAGGCTCTGGATATCGATGCTCGGGCTGAGCATCAATTGCGCGGCCTCCTCGTCATCGGACCAGAACGCCGCAAAGTGACCTTCCCTCTGTTTGCGCACCAGAATATCGGCCAGCACATCGATCTCTTCGATGCTCATGTTGCCGATGTCCTTGAAGCGCGCCAGCCCCGCGCCCTGCGCCGCCAGCGCAGCATCCAGGGCACCGATGGCCGCATCGCTTTGCAGCGCAGTGCGCGCACGCCACGCGGGGTCGAGCAACCACCCCCAACTTTCATTGTCGTGGCGAAAACCCTCGGGCAAGCGCTCGGGCCGGTAGGCGAAACTGTCGGCGTTATGGGTCAAGGGCAGCATGCTGATTCGCTCAGTGACGGTGCTGCCGAGGCTGCCATCGTGCTGCACGAATAAGCGCTCGCTAGGCACGCTGCCGCTGCCCAACCGATCGTTGGCGGACAGGCGGCCGCGCTTGGGCAGGTCGTTGATCTCATGCCACAACGCAATGCGCCGCGTATCGATGGGCTGGATCGCCCGGGCCGGCCATACGAAGTCGACGTTGTGGAACCACTGGTCGTACAGGTCGTAGCTGTCGGGCTGCATCACCGCGATGCGCTGGGCCTGTTCGACGTCGTGCACCTGGTACACCAGGCGAATGCCCAACTCCTGTTCCGCACGAACACGCAGGCATTCGAGCAAGGTCACAGAGGTGCCAAGGACGCGGAGTGTGATCATGCGGCGAACCGCTGGGAGAACACGTCAAAGGAGCGCCGCAGCAGCGCGGGATCGAGGCCACGCAGGATAAACACCAGCCGCGATTGTCGGTCAGTGCCCGGCCAGGCGGGCAAATGCACCGGGGCATGCAAACAATGCTGCACACCATGAATGACGATGGGGGCGTTACTGGTGTTCACGTTGAGCAGTCCTTTGACACGAAGAATTCGTTCGCCGTGGCATCTTAACAGCATCGACAACCAAACCCCGAAGCCGACCCAATCCAGCGGCTGGTCGAAGGTCAGGCTGCACACTTGCGCAGCGCCGTGGGTGGCACTGGTACTGCGATGCAGTTGCCAGCGACCGACTTCCACTGTCGGCTCGGCGCTGCGCAGACCTTCACCGAGCAACAGTTGATCGCCGCAGCGCACGTCGCAGGTATTGAGGATCAGCGTACCGGCATTGAGCGCTTGCAGGTGCGCTCGCAGTGGGGCGCAGTCCTCCACCAAATCGGTCTTGCTCAACAGCAAGCGGTCCGCGGCGGCGACCTGGGCCAGCCATTCCGGATGCAGACGCTCTTGCAGCGCGGCATGGCTGGCGTCAACCAAGGTGACCACCAAGCCGATGTGGAAGCGTCCGCGCAATTGCACATCGTTGTTCAACGTGGCGAGGATTGGCGCCGGGTCGGCCAGGCCGGTGGTCTCCAGGATCACCCGTTTGAACGCCGGGATTTCGCCACGCTCACGGCGTTGCAACAGGCCGAGCAAGGCGTCTTTGAGTTCGCCACGAATCGAGCAACAGATGCAGCCACTGGGCAGCAGCACAGTATCCGGGGCGACTTCTTCCACCAGCAGATGGTCGATGCCGACGTCACCGAATTCATTGATCAGCAAAGCGGTATCGCCGAGGCTCTCGCCTTGCAGCAGGCGCTTGAGCAAGGTGGTCTTGCCGCTGCCGAGGAAACCGGTGATGACGTTGAGAGCGATGCTCATACGGCTGACTCCAAGTGATCCAACAGGCGCGGGTCCAGGGGGTCCAACGGGCGACCGAGCATGGTTTCGGCCGCTCGCCAGAGTTGATCCAGGCCACTCGCCAGTTCTTGCTTGCCGGTCGCGCCGAGCAGCAGATAAGAGGCACCCTGAAAGTCTTCGACCTTGAGCCGGAACACCGACAGTACCTGATTGATTGCCGCGATGCGGCGCAGGCGTTCGCGGCGCCTGGGCAGCTCATCGCCCAGGGGGTCGCTCCAGTGCAGGTCTTCGCCGAGCAAACCGCAGAGTCCGCACATGGCTACACCTCACTCATGGCATGACATCGCCGGAATTCGGGCCTAGGGTCTGGCCAACAAACAGGTTGCCACCCGGCTCGCTGGCCAGCAGCACGGCGGTGGGCGCCACTTCATCCGCCAGGCCGAAACGGCCGAGGGGCAACTCGGCGGCCTTGGCGCGCTTCCAGTCGTCGCTGATCCCGACGACCAATGGCGTTTCAATTGGCCCCGGAGCGATGGCATTGACCAGCACGTTGTCCTTGGCGACTTCCAGCGCCAGGGACTTGGTGAAGCCGATCACCCCGGCCTTGGCCGCGGCATAATGGGTGAGTTCGGCGCCGCCCTTGATGCCCAGTTGCGAGGCCACGTTGATGATCCGCCCCCAACGCTGAGCGAGCATATGCGGCAAGGCACGCTGGCTGGCCACGAATACGCTAGTGAGGTCGACGCGCAGCATGTCGTTCCACATCTCGATGGAAAGGTCGACGCAGCGTGCCTGGGTGAGCATGCCAGCGTTATTGACCAGAATGTCGATGCCGCCGAAATGTTCGACGCAGCGGTCGACACTGGCCTGGGCACCTTCGACGGTGCCCACATCGGCGAGGCACTCCACCACTTCGGCGCCGAGGTTGCGGCAGGTGATAGCGGTTTCGGCGAGGCTGACGGCGTTGCGGTCGGCCAGCAACAGGCGCGCGCCTTCTGCCGCATAGGCACGGGCGATGGCGGCACCGATACCGCTACCGGCGCCGGTGATCACGGCGCGGCGATTAGTCAGTTGGGGCATGTAAACAATCTCCCGAAAAAAACACAGTTCCAATGTGGGAGCGAGCAAGTCCGCTCCCACACTTTTGATCCAGTACAGTCAGTCAGGCCAGCGTACGGTCAGGCCGCCATCAATCACGATGCTCTGCCCGGTCAGGTAACTCGATGCATCACTGGTCAAGAACTGCACCAATGAAGCCACTTCATCCGCGCGCCCTACCCGCCCCAACGGAATCGCCCTCGCCGCTTTCGCCAAGCCTTCCGGTCCGAGGGAGTTCTTCGCATCCAGTGACTGCGGCGTCTCGATCAACCCCGGGATGACCGCATTGCAACGAATGCCCTTGGCCGCCAGCTCCACCGCCAGCGAACGACACAACCCTGGCACACCTGCCTTGGCCGCTGCGTAATGGCTGTGCTCTTGCCAGCCATACACGCCACCGGCAATCGACGAAATCGCCACCAGCGCGCCGCCTTCGCCCATATGCCGAGTCGCCGCGCGAAAGGTGCGCATCACCCCCGTCAGGTCGACGTTGAGCATCTCGTCCCACAGCGCATCGGTCATTTCCAGCAACGGCGCACGGCGCAGCAAACCGGCGTTGGCGACGGCGTAATCCAGCCGGCCGAAATGCTCCACGGCCTGTGCGGCCAAGGCGTCCACAGAAGCGGTATCGCCCACGTCCAGCGGCAGCATCAGGCACTCGCCACCGGCTTCTTCCACCAACGCCACCGTGGTCTGCGGGTCATGGGGATCGGCCGGGTAATACCCGCCGACGACCGCCACACCAGTGCGCGCATAGACCACGGCGAGGGCTTGACCGATGCCGCTGGCGGCACCGGTAATCAAGGCAACTTTACGGCTCATCAAAAACTCCTTACTGAACGGTTTCCGGACGCACATGGCGTGCGGCAAACATCAGGGCACCGGACAAGAAGCATGGCACCGCGCCGAACCACAGTGCGGCGGTCTGCCAGTCACTGCCGGCAGACAACACCTGGGTGGCGCCAAACCCTGCGACCACCGCGCCAATCGGACCCATGGCATGAATGATCGCGCCACCAGTGGCACGGATGCTGGTAGGGAAACTTTCACTGATAAAGAACAGCGCCGCCGAGTACGGCCCGATCAGAAAGAACAGGCCCAGGCTGTACAGCCCGACCACCATCGGCATGTTGCTCGGGCCGAACAGCATCCCGGCAAACGACAGGCCACCGAGCATCCAGCCCAGGCCGATCACATTGCGGCGGCCAATCTTGTCGCCCATCCAGCCGTGGCTGAGGTAGCCGCAGTAACCCACCAGGTTCGACAGCACGAGGATGATCAACGAGTTCTCGAACGAGATGTGGTGCACGCTGACGATCACCGAGGTGCCCAACACGCTGAACACCTGGATCGCCGCCCAGTTGAGCAACAGCGCAGCGCCGATCACCAAGGTGGCGCGACGGGCCGGGCCACGGAACGCGGCTTTGAGGCCTGCCTTGCTGTGTTCGTCGTAGTCGACGCCGTAGGTCACGGCGACGTTCTGCGCCTCGGTCACCGCGCCGTTTTTACGCAGCTCAGTGATGCGCTGGTGGATCTGAAACTGCGGGCTCTCCTTGAGCTTGCGCGCCATGATCGCAATCACCACCGCCGGAATCGCGGCGAAGATGAAGCAGCCCTGCCAACCGATAATCGGCAGCAACAACGCGGTCAAGCCCGCCGCGATCAACGCACCGACCGGCCAGCCACCCTGCACCAGGCTGTAGATAAAGCCGCGGCGTTTGGTCAGCCGCGGGTCTTCCGAGGCGCCATACAACTCGGTCAAATAGGTGGCATTGACGGTTTCTTCGGCATAGCCCAGGCCGCCCAACGAACGGATCAGAATCAGCGGCGACTTGCCCCACGCCCCGCCAATCGCGGTCAGCGCCGAGCACAGTGCGGAACCGGCCACCGTGAAGATAATCCCTTTGCGTCTCCCCAGTTTGTCGACGATCGGCCCGATGGCCAACGCGACAACCGCGGTACCGACTGCCACCCAGGTCGCGATTTCAGCTTGCTCCACTTCGCCCCAACCAAAGTGCCGGCCGATCTCGGGCAGCAAGGTGCCGAACAGGATGAAGTCATACACCGCAAACACCCAGGCGAAGAAGGCGATCCAGGTGGCGAAGCGTACTTCCTGGGACGTCAACTGCCGGGGTTTCCAACCAGTCAGGTCAAGCTTGTTGTAGATAGACATGAATCGCGCCTCGGAGAATGGGTGGGTGTCAGGTACGCGGTTGGCGGCGGATAAAGTCGTCGGCGATTTCGTCGAAAGTGACGAAGCGCACGCCGGCATGGCTCTGGATATGTTCGATCAGACGCTCAAGCATCAGCAGCACTTGCGGGCGACCGGATACATCGGGGTGGATGGTCATGGTGAACACCGCGTATTCGTGTTCGCGGTAGACCCAGTCGAATTGGTCGCGCCACATTTCCTCGAGGTGGCGCGGGTTGACGAAACCGTGACTGTTGGGGGCCTTTTTGATGAACATCATCGGCGGCAAATCGTCGAGGTACCAGTTGGCCGGAATCTCCACCAGATCGGTTTCTTCGCCGCGCACCAGGGGTTTCATCCAGGTGTCGGGGTGCTGGCTGTAGTCGATCTTGGTCCAGCTGTCGCCCTTGCGCACGTAGTAGGGATGGAAGTCGTTGTGCATCAGGCTATGGTCGTATTTGATGCCTTTTTTCAGCAGCAGCTCGTTGGTGACTTTGCTGAACTCCCACCACGGCGCGACGTAGCCAGTGGGGCGTTTGCCGGTGACTTGGGTGATCAGCTCGATGGATTTATCGAGCACGATTTCTTCTTGCTCGGCGGTCATGGCAATCGGGTTTTCATGGCTGTAGCCGTGCACGCCGATTTCGTGGCCGGCGTCGGCCACGGCCTTCATCTGTTCGGGGAAGGTTTCCATCGAATGCCCGGGGATAAACCAGGTGGTGCGCAGGCCGTAACGCTCGAACAACTTGAGCAAGCGCGGGGCGCCAATTTCGCCGGCGAACAGACCGCGGGAAATATCGTCGGGCGAATCCTCACCACCATATGAGCCCAGCCAGCCTGCCACGGCGTCTACGTCGACGCCGAAGGCGCACAGAATTTCTTTAGCCATCGTTGTTCTCCTGCAGTTTTATCAAATCAGTCGTGGGATGTTTCAGGGCTGGCGCAACGCGGCTTCCACTGCCAGCGCCGCGCGCAACAATCGAAAGTCTTCGCCCGCAGGCGCGCTAATCAACATGCCGGTGGGCAAACCGAGCGCATCGCGGCCGCTCGGCAGTGACACACCCGGCAGATCCAGCAAACTGCCGGGCATGGTCAGGCGCAACGTAGCGAGATTGGTATGCACGAAAAGCTCGTCATCGGCTTCCAGTGGCGACAGAGGTGGCGCTACATGGGCTACGCTTGGTGTGATCAAAAACGCCCCATCCAGCTCATCGGTCATTTGTTGCTGCAGCCGGTTGCGCGCGCTGTGGAGGTTGATCAACTGGCTGGCGGGAAATGCACGTGCGGCTTCCAGACGGCGTCGCACGCGGGGGTCGAGTCGGGTGGCGGCATCGCTGTCGAGCAGAGGCTGATGCAGGGCGAAAGCCTCAGGGGCGCCGAGCCAGCCTTGCTGCTCGATAAGCTGAAGCGTCGCTTGAAAGGCTGGCGAAGGCCGCAGGTCAATCAGCGCACCGTGATCTTTCAATACGCTCAAGCAGTTCAGCAGGTTGTCACGTACCGCAGGTTCTACACGTGCATCATCAAGGACCGCCTGGTCGACCCAAAAACGCCGCCCTGCCAAACTGTGAGGGATGAGTGATGTCGACTTGGTGCGCCCGCACAGGATGTCATCGATAGCCAAGGCATCACGCACGCTACGTGTCAGAGGCCCGACACTGTCGAGGGTATGCGCGAGCGGGAAGACGCCTTCGCGGCTGTAGCGCCTGCAACTGCTGCGAAACCCCACCAGCCCATTGAAGGCCGCTGGAATTCGGATTGACCCAGCGGTATCCGTGCCCATGGCAATCGGTACGATTCCCGCCGCGACCGCGACCGCTGAGCCTGAGGACGAGCCGCCCGGAATGCGTGGCTGGTCCAGCCCGACTGGATTGTGCGGCGTTCCAAAATGGGGATTGAGTCCAAGGCCTGAGTAAGCGAACTCGCTTAGGTTTGTTTTCCCGACGCTGACCATTCCGGCTTTCGCCAGTAGGCCTACGACATTAGCGTCAAGCAGCGCTGGCGTAATGTCGCGGCGCACGGCAGCGCCTGCGGTCGTTGGACTGCCTGCGACGTCGAACATGTCTTTCCAAGCAACGGGGACGCCGTCCAGTGCGCTTGCCGGCTGTCCGGCCTTCCAGCGTGCGGCCGATGAGTGGGCTTCGCGAAAGGCACGCGCCGAACAGAGAGAGATGAACACGTCATCGACTGCCGCCACCCTGGCCAGCGTTTCTTCCAACGCCTTGACCGGGTCGCTGCTGCCCGAGGCGAATGCGTCCGCCATCGCCAATGCATCGGCTTCAAACGGTAATTGAGGAATGGTGTAGGACATCTGATCCACCAAAAACGTATTCATTATTAAAATGTACGTTTTAAAGAGCAGATAGCGTGCCAGAATGAGCGATGAAGGAATGTCAGGGCGCTCACCTGAGCAAGCAGCCTGCAGCTAGCACACGGGCTAGACACCTTTCCAAGCGGGTGGATATTTCAATTTTGCGAAGCCTTTCATGCATGATCAGCCAACAACACCAATAATGTACTAATTAAAAAATATCCGTTTTGGTGCAGATCAGTAACAACGGCCCAACGAACGCGCACAAATGACGTGGTCCACGGTGACAACAGACTTGTGCGAGAATCTGCCCCCGCCTTTCGAGAAGCGTATGAGATCGATGACCGCCGAGGATTACCGCACTGCATCGCGCTACGCCATGATCCGCCAGGTCCTGCGTGACGCCATCGTGAATGGAGAGGTGGCTCAAGGACTCGTCCTGCTCGAAGCACCTCTGGCCGAACTGTTCGGAACCAGCCGCGTACCGGTACGCAAAGCATTGGACCTGCTGCACAAGGAAGGCTTGATCAGTCGATTCGACGGCCGCGGTTATCTGGTCAACCCGAAGGGGGTTGAAGTGGAGCCACTGCGGCTGGCCGTTACCCACAAGCAACTCGGCCTTGATAGCAGCGAAGAACTGGTCGATACCCGGCCGCTGGGCGAGCGGATGTTCGACGAGATTGGCTCGGCTTTATCGACCTGTATTGCTTTCGGGCACTATCGGCTCGACGAGCAAAAGGCCGCCGAGCATTACGGCGTCAGTCGGGCGGTGATACGCGAGGCATTGATGCGTCTGCGTGACCGCGGCCTGGTGGAAAAGGAACCCTACTCCCAGTGGCTGGCCGGCCCGCTCACCGCCAGGGAGGTCACCGAAGACTACGAGTTGCGCGCCTGCCTTGAACCTGAGGCGTTACGCCAGAGCGCACCAGGACTTAGCCGGGAGACCCTTGAAGCGATGCTGGCTCGGGTTAAAGAGGCACAGAGCAACCCACATTGCAGCCTCGCATGCATCGAGCAACTTGAAGAAGACCTGCATTACCACTGCCTCGCCGGAATAAACAATCGCAAGATCGCAACACTGATCCGACAGGCCCAGAGCCCGAGGATCATCAGTCGGATTTTTTACAGTCAGTTGGGCCTCGGTCCCGACGAAGCCATGCTGGCCGAGCACCGCCTGATTCTAGAGCTGCTATTGCATGGCGCATTCGACGCCGCTGCGCTGAACCTCAAGGAACACCTCCACCGCGCCCGCCAACGCATGTTGCAGCGGTTGAAGGTTCTGTCAGTGCTCCCTGAGCAACAAGTGCCGGCGTATCTGACCAGACTGAGCTGAAAGCAGGTTCGGCGCGTACCGTTTCATTTCCATGGCCGTTCCCACCTGCCACACCATTGGCAATAGCAGCAGCAATACAAGCACCTCGTTAACACCCGGAGCCGGCAGGCGCTGTGCGGCGTGGAGGATGAACCTGTACACCCGGTTCGTCAGTTTGGGATGAATTGTTTTTTATCAGCATCATCAAGTACTCCGGATCGGTCCGCCCTGTGCCCTTCCAAGTTCAGCGCCTTGTCGCCATCCCCTTTACGTTACGTCAGGACATTGGAAGTGCCCTACGGCATTTGCGCATCGCGTCATGCGGCTTCAGAGGGCCCCTTTGATCCGCTCATACTCCAAGTCCCAAAACTGAGGAACACTGGCAATGATCTCCGCGACAGAAATAGCACGGGAAAAACCTCGATAGACAACTGACTGATTGTTAATAGAAGAGCTAGTCTCTTCGATGGTAACAACGGTTTTTTTCAATCAAGAACAAGCCTATATCCAAAAGAGCGATTCGAACCAAAACAGCTTGAAAAATAAATGCAACTCATTGTTATAAAAGAATTTTTTATAGAGCTGCGCTCATTTTTTTCAAATACCGGCCGATGGCCTCCTCAAGGAATCAAGGAACAGTCGGAATGAGAAATAATCAGCCAGTTACGCAGCGTGAAATTTCACTCGCGCCTCAACAGAAACTCATCTCGACAACCAATGAGCGAGGCGTTATCACGTACTGCAACGACGCCTTCGTGGAGATCAGTGGGTTTGATAGAGCCGATCTAATTGGCGCCCCGCAAAATATCGTCCGCCATCCTGACGTCCCCCCTGCCGTATTTGCCCATATGTGGGGTGCGCTCAAGCAAGGCCGCCCATGGATGGGTATCGTCAAGAACCGTTCCAGGAACGGCGATCACTACTGGGTCAACGCCTACGTCACACCAATATTTGAAGGCAGTCAGGTGGTGGGCTTTGAATCGGTGAGAATCAAACCGACGACTGATCAGATTCGTCGAGCTGAGTCCCTGTATAAGCGCATCAGCCAGGGAAAACCAGCCGTCCCCCGCCAAGATGCTTGGCAAGCGTCCCTGCTGGATTGCTTGCCGTTCTTAGCCATGGGGCTGGCAGGCACCATGGGCGGCTTGTTCTTCAGCACGCCCATTGCGATTGCCGTAGCCGTAGGCATCGCCGTGCCGATCGGCCTGCTCTCTTCACGCTGGCAGATGCGAGGAACTTTGCGCCTGCTGCAGATGGCAGAGCCCTCTACCTCCGACTTACTGATCGCTCAGATGTACAGCGATGCGCGCGGACCACAAGCGCGCCTGGAAACCGCCTTCGTCAGCCAGACTTCGCGCCTGAAGACTTGCCTGACGCGCCTGCAAGACACCGCCGAGCAACTCAGCAAACTGGCGGAACAATCCGATGTACTTGCCACGGACAGCTCGAAAGGGCTGGATCGTCAGCGCGTCGAAACCGAACAGGTGTCTGCCGCGGTTAACCAGATGGCCGCGACCACGCAGGAAGTCGCCAGCCACGTCCAGCGCACGGCTGACGCTACTCAACAAGCTAACCTGCTGACCAATCGCGGCCGCGATGTGGCCCGAGACACCCGAGAGGCGATCGAGCGCCTCTCCGCCGCGGTCGGCGAGACAGGCCTGACCGTTGCACAGCTGGCCAAAGACAGCAATGAAATAGGAACAGTCGTTGACGTGATCAAAGGAATCGCCGACCAGACCAATCTGCTGGCATTAAATGCCGCCATCGAAGCAGCGCGCGCCGGTGACATGGGCAGGGGTTTCGCCGTCGTGGCCGATGAGGTTCGCCAACTGGCCCAACGCACCTCGCAATCCACCACCCAGATCCATGATCTGATCACCAAGCTCCAGGCGTCGTCCAACAACGCCGTGCAGACCATGGAGAGCGGTCATCGTCAGGCCCAGGAAGGCGTGACCTGGGTACTGGAGGCAGACAAGGCATTGGTGGGCATCAGCGAAGCGGTCTCCCACATCACCGAGATGACCACCCAGATTGCCGCGGCCACTGAAGAGCAAACTGCCGTCGCCGAGGAAATCAGCCGAAACATTACGACCATTGCCCACTTGGCCGATAAAACCTCGGAACAGGCGCACCAATCGGCAGATCTGAATAAGGAACTGACCAGGACCGCGTCCACGCAGTACTCATTGGTCGAGCGGTTCAACCGTTAACCGATCTTCTTCATGGAGAAGCACGCCTTACGCGGGCTTTTGAGGGCCGGTTATTTCGCTCCCGCAACGTGCTTTTCACGAAATATTTACAGTACGAAGCACAGATTGAACAGACAAAAGGATTTGACCCCATACAGAGAGCCCGTCATGCGCGGGCTTTTTGTTGTCAGACATTCCAGCTGCCAAGCTCGCCACTTCTCGAATGGAGTCGATGAACATGCATGCAAGGTGATCCCGGTTTTCAGCGCCCTGTTTAAATTCAATGGCCTACGGCGGGATGATACCAATCTGCCTGTACATTTTTTGAGCACCCGTTAAAACGCTCTGCCTACCTGGCCTCAGCGCAGTTATCCACAGACATACTCACGGATTTCTTGGATAACTGGATGGGATCGTGAAGGACTCCTGCCGTATCGAGCCTATGGATTCGATGCCCCGTATTTCGCGAGCTACAAACCCACTTTCAATGCGCCGACATTTTCAACGGATCAAGTCCGGTGTATGACCACATCCAGCCCTTCCGCCTGGTCTGGTGCACGAAAGTAGCTCGTGATCAGATCGAATTCAGCATCAGTGGCTGCGAAGTCATGCTCGGCACGCGCATTCCTGTGGTGCAGCCTGCGACGGCAGGTGTCATCTTCAACTTCGATGTAGTGAACACGGTGAGGGACTTTCGCAGTGTCAGCCAGGCTGCGTAGCCAATGACGATCTGCTGGGGTGTTGGCAGGAAAATCGAGGCACATCAACCCAAGTCAAAGCATCCAGCCGGGAGATGACCGACCTCGGGCCTTGCATACAAATATCCCTGCATCAGCTCGATTCCCATGCCCAGAAGCGTCGAGCTTTCTTCACGAGTCTCGACACCTTCGGCGATGACCAGGATATCCAAGCGCCTGGCAACCAGGATGATGCCTTCGACAATCGCTTGTTTGACCGAGTCTTGATCGATGCCTCGGGTCAGTGCCATGTCAATCTTCAGCACCTGCGGCTGGAACATGGCCAGCAGATTAAGGCCCGAATAGCCCGCGCCAAAATCGTCGACGGCGGTAATGAAACCTTGGCGCTCGTACTCCACGAAAATCGATTTGAGGTGCTCGGGGTCCACCACCTTCTCGCCTTCGGTCACTTCGAACATGAGCCTTTCCGGCGGAAAATGGGTCAGGCGCGCCGCTTCCAGGGTGGCCCGGATACACGTCTCTGGTCGATATACGGCGTTGGGCAGGAAATTAATGCTCAGCAGGCAATCGGGAATCTCCAGCAGGCCCAGCCTTGCGGCCTCCTCGATGGCTTTCACCCGGCAGGCCTGGTCGAATCGGTAGCGGTTGCTGTCGTTCACGAGCCCCAGGATGTAGCCAGCCGACTCGCCATTGACGCCTCTGACCAACGCCTCATAAGCATACGCAGCGCGTGTCCGGACGTTGAAAATAGGCTGGAAGGCCATGGTGAAATCAAACCCCAATGCCTCGTGGTTGCGGCATTCGGCGCAGCCAAGCGATTGGAACGGAGGGTGTTTCGTCATGATCAATATTCCGTGGCGGTCGTGATACATTCCTGCGGTTACAAGGAACTGTAGCCGACACCACCTGAGTCGGCGCGGGCCGAAGTTTCTGAAACACTATCGGCCGGCCCCCCCACCGCTCACCTTGATCGGTGCGACATGTATCAGGCACTGCTGATCTCAAATGCTCAATGCAGCTTAACGGTAAGGACACATACACATGAGCGCGCGAAAAATTTTAGTCACAGGTGCGGCGGGTCGGATTGGCACTGCTTTTTGGACCGCGCAAGCCGACAGATTGGATTTGCGCCTCGCTGATATCGATGTACGGAAATTTCCGAAACCAGCGCAAAGTTTCTCTCTTGATGTCAGGGATCAGTCAAGCTGCCTTGAGGCCTGCGAAGGCATCGACACCGTGATTCATCTGGCTGCTGACCCGAGTCCAGACGCTAACTTCATGACTTCCCTCCTGCCTGTAAATATTGTTGGCACCTACAACATGCTGTTCGCCGCGAAGGCACAAGGTTGCAGGCGGTTCATATTTGCGAGCAGTGCCCAAGCCATTGAGGGTTACCCAAAGGACGTCCAGGTACATGAACACATGTCGCCCAGGCCAGGAAATCTTTATGGGGTCAGCAAAGCATTTGGGGAGGCTCTCGCATCGATGTATGCAAACGATGGTCAAATGACGACCATTGCAGTCCGCATTGCAAACGTAGCCGAGTTTCAGCCTGGAGAGACCCACAGCCACAGAGATGTAGCTGCGTTTATCAGCGAGAGGGATGTCGTAGCGTTACTTAGAAGTTGCGTGGATGCGGAGCTGAACGGGTTCCATGTGGTTCATGGCGTATCAGACAATAGATACAAGCGCCTTTCCATTGATAAGACCCGTGAAGTGGTTGGTTACGCACCCATTGACGACGGATTCGAGATTTTAGAGGGACATGCCCTCCCCTGATTGGTTGGCTGGCTGAAAAGCACAACGCCTCAAAGCGGGATGATCTCAACACTCGCGGTCATGCCTGCGGCCAATTCAACGCCTGCTGGCACCCTATCGATATGGATACGAACCGGGATCCGCTGCGCAAGACGCACCCAGGTAAATGTCGCCGCCACATTTGGCAGGCCGAGATGACCTGGCGAATCGTTACTGTTCTCGATCCCGCGACCGATGCTTTCGACATGCCCCGACACAGGCTGATCAAAGCCCATCAGCATGATCCGCGCCGGTTTGCCGACGTGGACCTGCCGGATCTTCGTCTCTTCAAAATAACCAGTGACCCAGAAGCTCGCCGCGTCGAGGACAGCAACCGTTGCCGAACCGGCCGTCGCATAGTCGCCGGGACGCAACCTCAGGTTAGTGACATAGCCATCGACCGGCGAGCGGATAGTAGAGCGGGCGAGATTGAGTTTGGCGAGGTCCAGAGCCGCCAGCGCTGCTTGATAGGTGGCGCCCGCCACCGCAGCCGCACCTCCTGTTTGCTGAACATCTTCTTGGGACACGATATCGCGGAGTTGGCCGCGCCGCCGCGCCGCCGCCTGGCGAACGAGCCTATCCTGACGCTTGGCTTCGACGTCGGCTTCGGCCGCCGCCAATGCGAGTCGATACCGCTGCGGGTCGATCACATAAAGAATGTCACCCCGATGGACATACTGGTTATCAACGATCGGGACGGCACTGACAGTACCGGAGACTTCCGGTGCGATTTGCACGACATCCGCGCTCACTCGCCCGTCGCGAGTCCAGGGCGTTCGCTCGTGATGGTTCCAAGCCCCTAGCGCAATGAGCGTGGCGCCAGCAACGAGGCAAAGAGTCAGGGCATAGCGGCTGAGCAAGGATAGAACAGGCTTCAAGATAAGTGTCCGATTGAGGGCAGATGCTGCACGAGCAAACCGTAGATGAGCGCGAAAATGGCGAGTTCGACGAGCGGCCAGTGAGCGAACAGGCGGTAGATGCCCACGACGCGGAGGACGCGGAGGACGCGGAGGACGCGGATTATCGCGACGGTGGCAAAAATGGCGACGAATACCAGCGCCAGTAAACCGGGGATGAGGACGCCACCGACGTCGAGATCAACGATCATGAGGCGCACTCGCCGTATGACTGGGACCTAGTGCAAATCCAAGGTCCATGAGCAGCTCGGCGATCCGGGAGCGGTCGTTGATCGAGCTGTCAGCGATCATCACCTGCAAGGTCTCGATACGCTGGTCAAAACCGATCGGATCAACATGATCCTTAAGGTCTCTGGCGCTGAAGCGTGCGGCGATCGCGCAAAGCAGCTCACCCAGCTTTTCGGCAATGTTGCCGTCAACCTGCGGGATGATCTTGCGAAGCGACCCAACAGCGTGCCCGACGCGCAGATGGTGCAAGGTATCGTCGAGAACATCTGAATAGCCTTTGTTGGACACCCGTAGCCTTGGTAGCAGCAGCGCCGTGCGATCGATCATAAGGTTCGTCCAATGCCGGTCATCGGCTACATTACCCAGCGCTCGACGGCTGACGCCCCTGCGACTCAATCGAAGCAACCGGCTGATCGCCGCGTCGACCGGGACGGTCTGGAACAAGGTCATGCTGACCGCCCCGAATCCGACCGCCGCGAAGAGCGCAACAACAGTATTGAGGGATGCAGCGAAGTCGCCGGCGTAGGTGGCGCGCAGCCCCGATAGAATCGGAATGGTCAGGGTGATACCGAGTGCCATGAACGTTGTCGGCGGACGCGCTTGCAGGGAACCCGCGAACAGGAACGCCGGTGCTAGCACTGCAACAAGGAGAGCGAAGTCCGTGACCTGAGGAAGAATGACGAAGCTGTAGGCAAAGCTGATGACCACCCCATAGATCGAGCCGAGCATATATTTGATGACGTTAGGGGCTGGCGCATCGACATTCCCGAACAGCGTGCAACATACGCCGAAAATCGATACGGCTGTCCCGCCCTCAGGCCAGGCCGACCAGATCCAGAAAGCGCAGCTGATCAGGATGCCGACGATGGCACCCAACGCGGCCCGGCCCGCCATCCAGCGATCGCGGTGATAGATGTAGCCCTTCGCGGGCTTGGGCCAATGAAGCACTGTCGCCTCGTGTGATAGGTCGGCAGTCACGATGTGGCGCCCCAGGTTGTCGCAGTCCTGGAGCAGGCCAATCATTTCGCCAAGATAACCGGCGAGATTAGCGGCGAGCCTGACGCCAGGCGCTGCGGCGTCTACGTCGAAACGTTTGTTGATCTCGCGTGCATGGGCGATTAAACACATTGCCACGCCCTCCCGGTCGACCGCCTCGACAGCCGGGATCCACGTCGCAATGTCATCGAGCAAAGCGACCAGTTCATCGGGCGCGTTGTAGCCGTCCATACCCAGGGAATGGATCCGGTCCTCGATCTCCGCAGCGAGCGCAAGCAATCGCGCGAGCCGGTCATGGATCAACTGTACCGACTCGTGCCGCAGCCCAGGGGCAGGATCATAGGGTAGGTGCGTTGCAAGCCCCTGAAGGGCAAGAAGATCTACTGCGAGCTGGGTGCGGTCGCGACGATTCTCGCTCGGCGCTCCCTTCAAGGCGTCAGCTGCCAACTGACGGGCGTCCCGCAGCGCTGCCAACAGCTTGCCAATGAACTGACCCGTCATACGCTTGGGCAGGATGTAGCGATGCACTAGAACCGCACACAGTATCCCGATGGAGATTTCCTGGACCCGCACAGAGGCTGTATCAAACACCGTGCCTGGATCAAGGACGCAGGGAAATCCGATCAGGCTCGCGGTATAACCCGCAAGAACGAAAGCATAGGCTCTTGGCGTGCGATCAAGCAGCGAGAAATAAAGACACAGGCCGATCCAGCAGGCGAGCACCACGCTGCATACGATAGGGTCGTTCACGAAATTCGGAATGATTGCCACCGTTGCCGCCGCCCCGGCGAGGGTTCCCACGAAGCGACAGACACCGCGACTGAGCGACGCACCCGCAGACGTCTGCGAGACGATGTAGACAGTCACTATTGCCCAGTAGGGATTGGCAAGTCCTATACGCAGCGAAACATAGTAGGCCAACATCGCCGCGGCAAAGCTCTTCGCCGAAAACAGCAACGCGTCCACATCTGCCCTCATGGCAGGAGTTTGCAGGAGAGACACTACCGCGTGCGCTATGCCGACGTCGGCGCGCCCAGGTGGTTTGTTCACAGCAGATAGGATGTTCATGCGAACCATTATTGCTGCGTTGCCAACGCAAATAAATTCAGTATTCTTCCAAAATATCCCTAAAAGCTGCCAACCGATGCCACTCACACCATCAGCCGTCTCTGTCTTCGACCCCGACCTCACGGATCGGACGGCGGTGGCCCGGCAGCTCGACTTTGCAGATCACCAAGCGGAAGTGCCGACGCATGTGCATCGCAAGGGTCAACTGATCCTCGCGCTGCACGGGGCGGTCACTTGTACTGCGGACAACGAGATCTGGATCGTACCGCCCAACTGCGGTGTCTGGATTCCGGGCGGCGTGCCCCATAGCGCACGGGCGACAGCGAATGCCCGGCTCAATTATCTGTTCGTGAACCCCGGAGCGGCGAAGCTGCCCGAGGATTGCTGCACGCTGTCCATCTCCCCGATGATCCGGGAAATGGTTGATCGGCTGGCACAGGAGCCTGCCGATTATCCTCCGGTTGGCCATGCCGCCAGGCTTGCGAGAGTGATCCTCGACGAACTGGTCGAAATGCCGCGTGAGCGCTTCAACCTCCCCATCTCCAGTCATCCAAAAATTCGTGCGATAGCCCATGCACTGACGCTCACCCCTTCCGACCGCAGTACGTCAGCCGAATGGGCCAAACGCGTGGCGATGAGCGACAGGTCGCTGTCTCGATTGATGATTCGTGAGACGGGCCTTACGTTTGGACGCTGGCGGCAACAGTTGCACCTTGTCGTTGCACTGCGAGAGTTGGCCAGTGGTTCGAAGGTGCAGAACGTTGCAACCGAGCTGGGCTATAACTCGGTCAACGCCTTTATCACTATGTTCAAAAAGGCCCTGGGGAGCACGCCCGCACAGTATTTTGCACAACGTGGAGCGCTGCTGCCGTCGGCTCCAAAACGAAGCATGGCTTCAAGCATGGACGGGCAGAACCAACCCGAAAAGAACAAAAAAACCACCACAGACTTTATTGAATCGCCACCCGGTTCGGGCTAACCACGGCCTGACTTGGTGCGCAGCGCTGGCCACTAGATACTCAACGACGAACTCCACCACGGCGTAAGTCAATGCGATGACGACCGTCTGCGCGATGATGCTTCTGTGGGGATCCAGGAATGGCGGGATAAATGCGGTGAATAGCAGCAGCGCCTTGGGATTTGAAATGGCCGATACCAACCCCTGGCGGAACAGCGACCAGCCTCGGAAGTTCCTGGTACCCGTTGCATCAAGACTCACGGGTGGGGAGCGCCACAGCCCGAATCCCAACCAGATCAGATAAAGCCCGCCGATTATCTTCAACGCTGTGAACCAGGTGGCCGACGCCTGGATCAGCGCCCCCAATCCCAATGCGCAAAGTGAAAGCACGACGGCAAAGCCGAGAACGCCACCCGTGATAGTGAACAACGTTTTTCGGCTCCCATGAATGGCTCCATGGGTAAGCACTAATAGCGCATTGGGTCCTGGCACTACCGCTATGCCGCAGCAGGTAAACAGATAGAGCAACCAAGTCTCAAATGGCATGATCCGATCCCAGTGTGTCGATCCTGATCAGCATCCTGCGAGTGAACAGCCGCCATGAAAAGCGCATAATTCACGTCGTAGCCATTCGATTAACGAATAGAGGTGACAGCGATGCCTGCCAGCGATTTGCAGACCGATTGGCTCAAGTGTTTCGTGGCAGTGGTGGATGCAGGTTCTCTATCGGGTGCAGCCCACGAGGTCAACAGATCGCAATCAGCTGTCAGCATGCAGATGAAGAAGCTGGAGGCAGCCCTTGGACGGCCGCTATTGAGTCGTGGCCCGAGGCACCTACACCTGACCGCTGACGGCCAGACGCTGCTGGGCTACGCCCGCCGCATACTTGCGCTCCACGCAGAAGCCCAAGCGGCATTTCACGGTGAAGAGTTAACCGGACGAATCCGCCTTGGCGTCGCGGAGGACTACGCGGCAAAGTATCTCACGCCCGTTCTGAAGCGCTTTTCGCCGCGCTACGCAGGCGTGGAAATAGAGTTGACCTGTGAACAGTCGACCACGCTGATACCACGTGTGCGAAGCGGCGATCTTGATCTTGCGCTGGTGTCCAGGGACACGCCTCAAAGCGGCACATTCCTCTTCAAGGAACCCATGGTTTGGGTGGGTTCACCCCAGTTCGAACTATGGAGGCGAGACCCGGTGCCCATTGCAGTCTACGAAAGGGAGAGCCTGGCTCGACGCTATGCAGTGAACTCACTGACCCAGCAGGGACGTGAATTCAAGGTGGTATACAACAGCTCCAGCCTTGCTGGCCAGGTGGCCGCAGTCGAGGGAGGACTCGCTATCGCCGCGATCACTCAGTGCAGCGTGCAGCCATCGCTTCACGTCTTAAGCAACGAACACGGCTTAGGAAACATTGAACCTATGGAAGTGTCGATTCTACGTAGCCGAACCTCTCGCGGGTCTAAAGCAGTCAATAGCCTTCATGCTTTTATCATCAGCGCGCTAAGACTTCAGGCGTAGTCAACCGGCTCTGGGGAGGTAATCAGGTGGAAAGCCGGATCGCCACCATGCCGATACCCTAGAGCAAGGTGGTCCTGAAATAGGTTTACACCTGTTTCACCCCAACGTCCGCTGGAACGAATTGTCAGGCGTCTACAACAGTACGGCTTCAATTGGGCGCCTCAAGGATCTGGGCATCTCGGGTCCACGACCGAACCGAATGACAAGATCAGGCCTTTCACCCAAGATACCGATTGATTTGGCGAACTGCGGCCTGAGTGACGCGACTTCCACCGGCTGATTAAGGTGAGCGGTTCGAACATCCATCGCCGTTGCCTGCAAAGCAAACCGTTGAAAGGCACGACCCACCTCGATCCAGTGATGCTTGTCCTCAAGCGCTGAAACAAATACCGCAATGCCGGAGGAGCTCCGAACATGTCGCGCGTACTTGTCATTTTCGGACTCTTCGGAAAAAAAGAAATCAAACATCAGGCCACCAAGCCAACTGGGGACAGTTGGGTTGCCGGAAGAACCTGTAAACAGTCCGTCGCCCTGCCTCGCAGCCTGCCCTCCGTTGAAACGCAACCATTCTTTGAGTTCGCGCACAAATGCCGGATCACGCATCTGTGCGGTGTTTCCCTGAACCACGAAGTCAAGGACATTCTCCATGTCCTGTTTATCCGTGAGCAACTGAACCCGAACGCCATTTCCCGAGCCGGCTATTTCCAGAAGCCGCAGTTCGTCGTTTGAAAGAGGCTTGGCATCAAATTCGGCCCTGGTCGACTGCCGACGCGGGATTGCCTCGAAAAGCGGAGTTCGGACCTGCGCTGCGCGCTCCAAGGAGATGTTCCATGATTCGTTTTTCCCGGTATTGAAAACGGCATCACCCCTAAAGCCCATCGCTGCCGCTGCCTGCACAAGGTTCTCGGCGGCGCAGCCGAGGCTGACAAAAAGGTGGTGATCGTCTGGATCGACAATCGGACATCTGCGTTGATAGTCAGGCAGGATTGAAATCGACTGATCGTCCAGCCCGAACTTCCAGCACTGGGTGTTGTGACTGGATGGCGCCAGGGTTGCGTAGCGCACAAGTTCGCGCAGTACTGCAGGAACGTTACTCGAATCGAGTTCGCTGTGACGCCATATCTGCTTCACGGCATGCTCATATTCCACACTGCCCTTGCTCAAGGTGTGGAACGCAAGGGCCCCTGCGGCACCCACCCCCGTTGCTGCAGCAGCAGTGATGAACTTTCTTCTCGTCAACATTGAACTACGCCTCCCATCTTTGAACGCCTGACGTTTGGTTAATGGGCGGGCGTTAGCCCTGAGTGCCGTAGCGCTCTTGAGCTTCTTTATAACTCAACTCGTTTTTTTCGACAGGCACAAAAAAGCCACTCATCGAGTGGCTTTTTTCTGAATCCTGGAGCGGGGAACGAGACTCGTATCTGGTGTCCGATCCCTGGACATTAGGGAAAGACGACAATGCGCGACGAGGAAGGCTGCTACACGATATCGCCATCATCCTGAGCAGGCGGACGCGCGGGTACTGAGGACGACGTTTGGACCTGCGTAGCTGCGAGCGGCTGCATGGGCACGCTCTGACCATGAACGACTTGGCTTTGAGAGGTGGCCGTGGGGCGTTGCCTCAGGGCGCCCACGCTTTTGTCCCAGGCCGATTGGGAGGTGGTGCCAATGGCGCTAGCAACGCTAATGACTCCATCCCCTGCCGCTTGGGCTGCACTTTTTGCGTGGTTGCTCGCTGAAACAGCTGTCTCCTTGGCAAACCTGGCGCCAGTGAGCGATGTCTTGACTGCAAGCTCACCTCCCTTGACCGCCACCCGGCCAGCTGCATCTGCGCTCCCTTCTACAGCTTTTGGTACATGGGCATCGACAGCAGCGACGGCTTTTTTCGGCAATGATCCACCTAGCGAGGCGCCAGCTGCCCACAGCCCGAAAGCCAGGGTACCCAATACGTTTTTTACACCCTCCGAGGCTGCGGTAGCCGCCATTTTTCCCAGCTCCTTCGACTTGGCCAAGTTGGCTGTGGCGGCTGTACCCGCGCCCATGGCAGAAAAACCGCCAATCAGGAGACCATTTCCTAAGACACTGACCGGGTCTGCTATCTCTTTCAAGGCATCGCCGCTGATGACCGCATTCAGAGCCGTAGCCGCGCCTTCACCCAGCCGCGCGGAGACCATCTTGACCAGGGCAGTGGCATCGAGATCCTTTAACGTCTGGAAGTCATCCAGCCATTCGGTATCTTGATCAATAGGCTTATGAGCCTGCCCTTGCGGTACAGCATCGCGACGACCATAGAGCATTGCCGGGTCAGCTAAATGGTTAGTGCGATCGCGGCTCACATTGTAATGCTCGATTGCCATACCCACGATGATAGCCGTGACCGGCCGTAGGGCAGGCTGCAGGACTGCATCCAGGTGCTCTTTGCCAGCAGCCGTCATGGCAAGCGTTGACGCGTACATTGCAGTATTACGTACGGCAAACCCGGTAAGCCACTTGTTGGCTTCGTCAAAAGCATTGCGCAATGGACCTTTGTCCAACGCCAGCAGCTTTTCCGCCACTGATGCTTGAAGCGCCGGGTGCAGCGTATTGCTCTCGGGTTTAAGGTAATAACCAGGCTTGAAGCCTGCAATCAGCTTGTTACCACCAGCATCCGCCATACCGGCATACAAGCATGCCATAGCGTTCTCTATAGCCGCTTCGCGTACGGTATTGGCATGCTGGCCCGCTACCTGGAGGATGGACGGCTTGAAATTGCCTGCCTCGGTGAGCGCCGCAAAGGGCGTCCCCCCCATCCCGGACTTTATAGACGCAAACAATCTGTCGGCTCTGGCGGCGTTTTTTTCCGCCTTCTCCATGTCATGGACATTATAGCCTCCTGCCTCCAACCGTAGAGCACGGTCATCGCGAATGGCGTTCAGCTCCGCGTTGCGGGCGCTTGAAGCAGGGGCAGCGGGTTGATCGGAGCCGGCTTCTGTTTCAAGGTGAGCCTCGAAATGGTTTTGAAGCCGCGTGCTCATCGCTAACCCGATAGCGCCGAGGTCAGGAGAGTGAGAGGTCTGTTGCGTTGCTTCCTGCTGTATCTCATCAGGTACACGAGTCAGCTCGCGGCTTGCACGTACATTAGGCGTATCCATGGCATGTCCTCGTAGTGATCGGCAGATAGAAGAATGCAAATGACTCCGGTATGAGCGGCGACATCCTTACACCTGAGTGACCGTGCAGAGAGAAGCGTTCCAAAGGATGTAATAAAAATGAAAACCAGCTCCCCCAAACGAGGAAGAGGATCGTGCGCGCAAGCTCGCAGGGGGCCGGTGCGTCAGTGGGCCGTGACAAGCCTTCCAGCGTAAGCGTTCCGAGAACAGTAAGCGGCTGGTGATCCGCAAGCGGCTACCGGGGGAGCCGGATCAAAGGTGCAGCGCCGGCCTCGCCTGGGCACTGCCATGGGCCGAAGGGACTCGAACACGCAACGCAATCAGCAGCGCGGCCAGCAGCATCAGCACCGCCGCCGCTACGAATACGCCTGCGCTGCCACCGAGGCTGAACATCGCACCGCCAGCAGCGGCGCCCGTTGCGATGGCCGACTGCACAGAAGCCACCACCATGCCTCCGGCGCTTTCCGCCTGATCAGGTATCGCGCTGGCGACCCAGTTCGACCACGCCACCGGCACACCGCCAAAGGCCAGGCCCCAGATCGCCAGCAGCACCGCCTGCCCTGGCACCGAGGCCGGCAACAGAACCAACGCCAGTGCCGCAACGCCCACCAGCGCGGGCATCAACACCAGGGTGGCCAGTGGATGACGCTCAAGCAGCCACCCGGCCAACAGCGTGCCGCCGAAGTTCGCCACACCGAAACCCAGCAGCATCAGCGACAACCCTTGCGGACCGATGCCGGTGGTGCCCTCGAGGAATGGCCGAACATAGGTGAACATCGCAAAGTGGCCGCTGTGCACCAGCACACAACCGAACATCCCCATGGCGATGCCCGGGCGCCGCAAAACCTCGAGTACGGTGCGCAGGCGTGCCGGCGTGCGCGGCGCAAGGCGCGGCAGCGTGAACGACTGGAAAGCCAGGGTCACAAGACCTACCGCCGCCGCTGCAAAGAACGCGCTGCGCCAGCCATATAGCCCGCCCAGGTAGCTGCCCAGCGGGACCGCAACCACCGTCCCGACGGCAATGCCGCTGAAAATGATCGAGAGCGCTCGAGGCAACAAAGCTCCCGGTACCAAGCGCATCGCCACCGCTGCCGCCATGCTCCAGAACCCACCAAGGGCGATGCCCAGCAAGATACGCATCACCAATAGCACCGCGAAACTGGAGGAAACGGCGACCAAAAGATTGGATGCGATCATCAAGGTGGAAAAACCCAGCAGCACCCAGCGGCGGTCGATATCGCGAGTCAGGCCTGGCACCAACAGACCAGCGAACAGCGCCACCACTGCTGTCACCGTTACCGCCTGGCCAGCCAGCGCTTCGGACACGCCCAGATCGGTAGCCATCGGCGTTAGCAGGCTGGCCGGAAGGTACTCGGCGGTGAGTAATCCGAACACGCCCATTGCCAACGAGAAGACTGCCATCCACGCAGGGGTTGCAGGTTCTACATACAGCCCGGCGCCGGGACGGCTGTCGGATACGGCATTACACACACAATCAGTCATTGCACGGATCTCCCAATTTGAATGGCGACCCGCAGTCTAGGCGTGGGGTACTGGATGATCTATGATCAAAAACCTCGATTTTTTGACTGAAACACCTGAACGATGCCTACCGATCAGTTTGCCCTCTCCTCGGATCTCATCAACGAACTGTTGCGCGGCATGCGCCTGCGTGGCGTCGAGTACCGACGTATCCAAGCCGGTCCAACCTTCGGCCTGGGCTTCGCTGCCAAACCTGGACATGCCTGGTTCCACTTCCTGGCGGTCGGCAATGCAGTGCTGCGGATGGAAGACGGGACAACGTATGCGCTATCTGCCGGCAACGCCGTATTCATCTCCCATGGCGCGGCCCATCAACTGCTTTCCCATGCGGAGGTGCCTGTTCAGGACATCGACCGTTTAGACGGTGCCCCCCTCGGTGATACGGTCAGCGCGGTGGATGCCGGGACCGATGCCAGCCCCACGCCAACCACCCTTTTGTTCAGTGGCTGCATGGAGTTTGAACTGGGCAGTATCCATGGCCTTGGCAGGCTGATGCCGGGCCTGATGCTGATTGATGCCGGTGGCCAGCGTTACCCCGGACTGGTGCCTATCCTGGCCACCATGGAGCGCGAGGTCAGCGCCGCACGTGTCGGCTTCGCCGGCATCCTCGCGCGTTTGGCCGACGTGGTGGCCGCCATGGTCGTTCGCGGCTGGGTGGAGTGCGCCTGCGGTAATGCCTCTGGCCTGGTCGCTGCATTACGCGATCCACGCTTGGCAAGTGCGCTTCTCGCGCTCCATCAACAACCGGGGCGCGACTGGACCGTTGCGCAGCTGGCGGAGCAATGCAATACCTCTCGCTCGGCCTTCGCGGACCGTTTCCAAGCGACTATTGGCATGGCCCCACTGCGCTACGTCACTGAGGTGCGGATGCGGCTTGCGAGCCAGTGGTTGACGCTTGAAAGGCTGCCGATTGAAGAGGTGGCGCAACGCCTGGGCTATACATCCCAGGCGGCTTTCAGCCGCGCATTCAAGCGTATTACAGGCAAGACGCCTGGATTAAGCCGTCAGTCGAGGCAGTCCGCTGTTTCCTGAAGCCGAGCGGCTTACTTCCAAGCGCCTCCCCGACAGGGCTCACCGTACCTGGTACAGCACAGCAGCCCCTGGCTTGGGTTCGAAGGCCGGCACAGTGCGCTGCTCAAGTGGCATACCCTTGGCATCCCAAACCAAGGTGTCCGATGGGTACTCGTCCTTGCGGGTCATGGCGTCGATCTGCTTGGCGATCACCTCCGAGCTTGCAGGCACTTCGGGGTTCCATTCAAACACGCCAACTCTACCGTAGAACACAGCCGGTGCGTCGACATCGAGGCGTCGGTCAGGACACATGACCAAGCCGCGGTCGAGCATAACCCGCAACGCGCCGACAGGCACCGCCTTCACCGTGGGCGTGGTGCGTTCTGTGCTGTGGCCCGGGCAGACATTGGCCGAGCGAGTAACCATGTCCTCGACCACTTGACGATCGGATTGGGCCTGCGCCGAAAAGGCAACGGCAGACAGGACGAGCACTACCAGATTTGACTTCCAGGGCACGCGAGACCTCCTATGGAAAAAATACTCCAACGTTGCGGACCGCCCCCATGTAAGAACAGTCCGTTGCCAAGGGCAAATTTTAAGACTACCACGACATTATTCTGTTCCACTTGCTGATACATCCCATGGCAGTCAGTAACGGTGATAAGAATGTTTGACTTCAGCAGGCTCATGAAAAGCCAGTTCACGCCCCCAAGACCTCTGTGTCTGTTAATGGCTTTGACCCTGTGTGCGCCTTTCTCAATAGCCTATGCAGCAGACACTCAGCCGAACTCGGCAGAAATAGGCGCAACAAAAAACCGCACCGCAATGAACGACATTCCTCCACGCCTTCAATGGGAAGCGAACTATGGCTATTGCGGTGAGACCGCGCTCATCAGTGCCGGACTTTACTATGGCCAATACGTTTCACAATTCGATGCCCGCGCAATCGCCAGCCCGAACGTTAAACAATCCAAGCGGGGCAGTCAGTTACTATTGGGGAGGAACGATGGGGCCACCGCTGCTCAAATGGGTTATCGACCGAGACGGCAAGACGCTGCCGGTTCGTCTGACAACCGACGCGAATGAAGAAAAACCGGCAATGGGCGAAGGCTCCAGTACTCGTCCTGCTTCCGCGAAGGTGAACTTGACTGTCACTGTATCGGGACTCAAGCCAGGCGTGCCTTACAACCTGTACCGATACGACAGCTTCGACAACGTGCCTGAGTCGGGCTTTAACGCAAAAGCATCAAAGGCGGAAAAACACTGGGAGATCGACAGCAAGGAGGGGTCTACTTACGTGTTGAAAGAAACCATACGTTCAGACCAGGTCGCCGTGTACCGAGCCGTTCCGGTGACTGCTCCATAGGCCCACTGGTTGGAAAGCCGACTCGCCCAACGCCTGACATGTTCCTGTCAGCCTCCGGTCACTCTGACGTCAGATCCTTCCCCCTAAAGTACCCTCAATGACTGCCCCTACGGTGCCAGCGTTACAGGCACCAAGGACACATCGCTTTAGCTGGACCTCTTGCCATCAACCGGAAGGAGAAATGCAATGAGCCATCCTGATGCGCACGTCAGTGCCCTTGACCCATTCACTTGGCAATCGACGCTCGACAGCAATCTGGACAGAAACGGCCTGTTGCTCCGCCTGTTCGCCGAACAGCGACTCATGGCCGCGCAGGTGCGGGCCTGCAAGCTGGATCACAGGGACTATCTGCTTTCGCTGATTGATCCGGTATTGGCGGTGAACGACGGCACTCAGCACTCATCAAGCGTCGATGGCCATCGAATGCGGAGCGTCATCACCGAAGCGGCAAAGAAAGCTCATTGGGGCAAGCCCCCAAGACATGGTCGGGCGCAAGGCATCGCTGCCCACTATGACGCGCAGACCTGCATGGCGGTCGTTCTCGATATCGAAGTGAGCGACGAAGGCCGCTTGATCATTCATGACGCGGTCGTTGTCGCGGACTTGGGCTTCTTGAAAAATCCTGGTCGTGTGCGCTCGCAGCTCCAAGGCGCTTGCCTGATAGGGATAGCGTTTGTGACATCCTGCGATTTTGATCCGACTATCGGAGATACCCGGCCCAAACCTGCCTATCGCACCCGTTGGCCACTCGTCTCATGGCTGCCAGGACAGATCGCCGTGCACCTGATCAATCCCACCGGGGCTCCCGAAGCCGGCCAGCCCAGCCAGACCAGTTACGCACCTGTCGCCCGGGCCTTGTGCAATGCGATTGCCGCACGACAGTCGCCACAGCAAGCCAGCTAAATCAAAGCTTCCAGATCAGATGAGGTTCTGCGCCATGCCTTTAAGATCCAATGTTTCTTTCAACAGCCGCGGGCAACGCGGCGCGGACCTGTTCGTAGAAGTGCTTCGCAGCGAAGGTGTACGCTACGTCTTCGGCAATCCGGGAACAACCGAACTGGCTTTGCTCGACGCCCTCTCAGGCGCCTCAGACATCCAATACATCCTCGGCCTCCAAGAGGCCTCAGTCGTAGCGATGGCCGACGGTTATGCGCAGGCATCCGGTCGCCCTGGCTTCGTCAACCTCCATACCGCCGGTGGACTCGGCAATGCAACGGGCGCCATTCTCAACGCGAAGATGGCGAATACGCCGCTTGTCGTCACGGCGGGTCAACAAGACACGCGACATGGCGTGACCGACCCGCTGCTCCACGGAGACCTCGTCGCTCTCGCCAGACCGAGCGTCAAATGGGCGGAGGAAATTCATCATCCCGAACACATCCCGATGCTGCTGCGTCGTGCGTTTCAGGACTGTCGCACGGGGCCGGCCGGTCCGGTTTTCCTTTCCCTGCCGATTAACGTGATGGAGCAACACACGGATGTAAAGGCTGGCCCGCCATCGCGAATCGAGCGCGGTGCCGTGACCGGGGCGATTGAGGAATTGGCCGCGGCCTTAGCGACAACTACCCCCGGTCGTCTGGCGATTATCGTTGGCGAAGAAGTGATCCAGTCGAGCGCGGAAGTTGAAGCCGTGATGCTCGCCGAAGCACTCGGCGCGCCGGTCTACGGGCCATCCTGGCCCGGGCATATTCCGTTCCCGACAGCTCATCCGCAGTGGCGGGGAACGCTGTCTGCGAAGGCTTGCGATATCAGGGAGACGTTCTCTGACTTCGACGCGGTCTTCCTGCTCGGCGGCCATTCGTTGATCAGCTATCAATATTCCCAGGGCCCCGCTATTCCATCTCACTGTCGCCTTATCCAATTGACCGGCGATGGACACCAACTAGGCAGAGTCCACGAGACAGCACTAGGGCTGATCGGGGATATAAGACTCTCCTTGCAAACGCTGTTGCCGATACTGGACAAGAAATTGGCCCCACACAGCGAGGCAATCGCGACGCTGCGAAACGTCGCGGGCCAAGAACGCGATACACGTCGTGCCGACGTCGCCGCTCGCGTCAGTCGCGAATTCAACACTCCGGTGACAACGCCTTTCGTGGCTGCCCACGAGGCTATCCGGGCAATCGGGCCGGACGTCTGGATCGTCGACGAAGCACCCGCCACGATTCCTCATGTCCGTGCCTGCCTGGATTCCCATTCGGCCCGCCAGTATCTTTTTACCCGCAGCGCCATCCTGGGCTGGGGCATGCCGGCGGCCGTCGGTACATCGCTTGGCCTGGACCGCAGCCCGGTAGTCTGTCTGGTCGGTGATGGCTCGGCAATGTACTCACCGCAAGCACTCTGGACGGCGGCGCATGAACGGCTGCCGGTCACGTTCGTTGTCATGAACAACGGCGAATACAACATTTTGAAGAACTACGCTCGTAGCCAGGCGCACTATCTAAGTGCAAGCACTGACCAGTTCATCGGCATGGAACTTTGCGACCCGGCGATCGATTTCCTGGCCCTCGCCTCCTCCCTGGGGGTCCCTTCCCGCAGGATCGAGCGCGCCGGCGATATTGCGGGAGCTGTCGAAGAAGGTATTCGCTCAGGCTGCCCGAATCTCATTGAACTACCGATCATGCCCTGAAGGAATGGGCGCACCTTGTCCCTGCCCCGCCTGTACGGGACTTATTCTGGTATGCCGAACTGTCATTTCTGAGAGTGCAATCGCGAGTTCCTGAACAGAGTTAGGCCTAGATGCTCATCTCGCGGTGCAAACTGCTCCAGCAACAAGCCGATTCAGTGCACGTCAGCATCCTGGACTCGATCCTGGACCTTGAACGCAACAGAGAAGACATTCAGAGTCATCGCAACCAGTGCGTAATATCCGAATACCCCCGTCAACTCGACGACAGCGGGCTCTCCAAACGCTTGCACAGCTTGCGCATAAAGACCGTCGTCGATACGGCGAGTCTCGTACAGCGTCTTGCCCACTCGATAAACCAGCAGTTCATCATCTCGGGTGAATCGCGGCGATGTCTGCTGACGCAGCGCTTCGATGACCTGATCAGATACACCCGCCGAACGCGCGATCGGTTCATGAATCTGCCACTCGGCCTGTGGTTGCCCACCATGAAGCCGTGAACAGGATTGCGAGTTCGCAGCCGAGTGCTATAGCGGCAGAACGCACCCAGTCGCTGAGCATGATGGGTTAGTTCAGGGCTGCGAATCAGGGTCGATAGCGGCCCTTGGTGACAGGCAGCTACCCGCGACGAACGTCGATCAAGAATCGGATGGATCAGCGCGATTTAAACGCAGACATGTCCTGAAGCAACATGGTGAGTAAGCGACTCGAGCCGACACTCAGTTGCCTTCCCAAGCGGCTGATCAAATGCACTCGCGGGCTGGCAAAAATTTCGTTGTGCAGAGCCAGAGTACAAAGGCGACCGGCCTCCACCTCTTCGTCCACCACGAACGTGGGCAGGAGCGTCACTCCGCCTTGCATGGAGTAACGCTTGAGCATGGCGATGGTGTTGCAGGTCAAGGTCGGATTTAGCATGACACCCAACTGATGCTCAGCGAGCGTGAGAATCTGTCTGATGCCAAAGGAGACACCTGGCAACGCCAGTCGGTACGAGTCCAATCCTTCAAGCGGAATCGGGCTTTTGGTTTGGGCCAAAGGGTGCTGTGGATTAACGATCACGCGGACCGGCTGCGGTTGGGAGGCGTGGGTGCGTATTTTCGGATCAGCCGCCGGGTTGAATACCAAGCCTAAATGCGCTTCATCCTCTACGACCTGCCGTATGACTTCGTTACTACCGCATACATTCACCTGAATTTCGACCTTTGGGTAGAGCGCTGAGAAGTTGCTCAGCGGACCTGCCAATCCATCGATGAATCCTTCTCCCACCGCCAGCACCACGGATCCGCTCTGAAGCCCTCGCAACGCCTGCAGGGAATCAAGCAACAGTTCTTGATGCGTCAGACGCTGGCGGTAATAGCCCAGTACGCGGTCACCGGCCTCGGTAGGTTTTACACCCCGCCGATGCCGCTCCAGCAGTGGCGCACCGAGTTCCTGCTCGAGCTGGCTTATCTGCCGGCTTACGGCGGACGGCGCGACGTTCAGGAAATCAGCCGCAGCTCGTACGCTGCCAAGTCTTACGGCCTCGAAGAAATAGAGGATTCGACGATCCTGCACCAAGCTCATACATCTCCTGTGTTGCGCTAAAGGCAACAAAGTTTCGAATTTGTGAATATTGCTGGAGCTTCCGCGGCGTGTCCATACTCGATCCATCAGCAACAGGAGATGGATATGAGCCCCCTTTGGCAGCGCCTTCGCGATCAAGCCCACCAACTGGCCGAGCGCAACCCGGCACTACGCGACTATGCGACAAGCCACCTGCTGGCCTATTCCACCTTCGAGGCTGCGCTCGCCGCGAACCTTGCACGTCAGCTGCAAGCGCAAGCCAGCAACGTGGCATTGGAAAGCTGGTTCAAGTCGATCATCGCCGCCACCCCCTCCATCGCGCAGGCCGCCGCCGCCGATATCAACCATTTGGAAGTCGTCAATCCTGCCTGCCTGGACCACCTCACGGCTTTCCTCACGTTCCGTGGCATCCAGGCGGTTCAGGCTTATCGCATTGCCCATGTGCTGTGGACTGAGGGTGACGTGCAAAGCGCCGTGCTCGTGCAGAACTGGGCAGCAAACACCTGGGCTATCGATATCCATCCGGCGGCGCGCCTGGGCAGATCCCTTTTTGTCGATCACGGCATTGGCCTCGTTATTGGCGAAACCGCCGTAGTCGAGGATGAGGTCAGCCTGTGGCACGGGGTGACGCTGGGCAGCACGCTCAACGAAGCCGGCGACCGACACCCGAAAGTCCGTAGAGGCGCACTGATTTGCGCGGGAGCGACCGTGCTCGGAAACATCGAAGTTGGCACCAACGCGATCGTGGCGGCCAACTCGGTAGTGCTCAAATCCGTGGCCGCTGGAACGGTTGTCGCCGGGACTCCGGCCAAGGTTGTCGGCAATACCCCAACGTCTCTCGCCACCTTCACAACAAAATCCCAAGGCTAACCAGGAGCCACCACCATGACAGCCGTTGCTCAATTTCCGCAGGGTATCGATCACCCCCTGGTCACCGTGCGAAATCACGCCGAGGCTTTGGAGCTTTATCGCAGGATGGGATTCGCGCCTTCTCCAGTCAGCTATCACCCGTGGGGAAGCGTGACGTCCTTGATGATGTTCCCCAGCAACTTCATCGAGCTGATTGGTGTCGATGACCCGTCCAAGTTCGGTACCAACTCGGTGAACGGCTTCTGCTTCGGACGCCAGTTGGGTCAATTCCTTGACCGCGGCGAGGAAGGTGTCTCGTTGGTGGCGCTGCACAGCAAGGACGCCGATGCCGATCATGGGCGGATGGTCGAGGCTGGACTCGACAGCCAGGGGCGTATTGATTTCCGCCGCAGAATGACCCTCCCCGATGGTCGCCACGATGAAGCGGTGGTGTCGCTGGCGCTCTTTATCGACCCAGCACTGCCCGACGCCTCCAACTTTATCTGCCATCAACACCGTCCTGAGCTGATCTGGGTTCCAGGCTGGCAGAACCATCCAAATGGCGCGGACGGGATTCTCGCCATCACCTATCTGGCAGACCCCAAGCTGCTTGAACCTCGCTGGCGCGCCATCTATGGCGATGCGGTGAAATATAAAGGCGCCGTCCTGGAAGCAGATACCCAATGCGGTGTGTTGCGTGCCATCGACGCTACGACAGCGGCCCAGGAGTTTCCAGGCATGGACCTGCCCAAGAGGGCTCAGCAATCCCCTCACGCTATTTCCATTCGCCTGCACACAAAAAGCCTCATGACATTGCGATCGATCCTCGAACACAACGAAGTTCCCCATCGTGACCTTCCCGGTAGGGTCTTCGTTGAGCCGCAAGCGGCCGGCAACGTCATCCTCGAATTCGTACAGAACTATTAACTGAGACTGTTCAAATGACTATGAAAGTTGGCGTCATTGGTTTGGGTAACATGGGCGGTGGCATGGCCGCAACGCTCGCTGGCAAAGGCTTTGATGTGAGTGGCTTCGATCTTTCTGAAGCGGCGCTCGCCCAGGCTAAAGAGAAAGGCGTCAAACCGATCACTGACCGTAAACAGCTGATCAAGGAATCGGATGTTTTGATCCTGTCCCTGCCTAAAGCCGAACATGTGGAAGCGGTGTGCCTGGGTCAGGGTGGAATTATCGAATTCGGCCGTGAAGGCCTGATCGTGGTGGACACCACCACCTCCACCCCTGAAGCCAGCCGCAAGGTCGCCACTGCACTGGCAAGAATGGGTATCGCCTTCATCGATGCACCAGTCTCCGGCGGGCCCAAGGGTGCCGCTACCGGGACCATGTCGATGGTCATCGGCGCAGAGGATGCGGATCTGGCTCGCGCCATGCCGGTACTGGAAGGCATGAGCGGTACGCGCGTTCATGTAGGTAAATGTGGCGCCGGCAACGTGGCAAAAATAGCCAACAACATGCTCGCCGCGTGTCACTTGATCAGCACCGCGGAAGCCGTCTCGATGGCCGCTAAAGCAGGTGTGGAACCTGAAAAGCTGTTGCAGGGGTTGAACGCAGGTTCGGGCCGCAGTGGCGCTACCCAGGTCATGTTCCCTAACTGGGTCCTGAACAAGGCGTATGACTCGGGTTTCACCATGGGTTTGATGCGCAAAGACGTTGGGCTCGCCAGTGACCTGGCCGACAGCCTGGATCTCGACCTTCCCCTGTCCAGGATCGTCGCCCTGCTTTGGGAAGCCAGCAGCGAATCGCTGCCAGATAACGAAGACTTCTGCGCGATTGTCCAGCGCACCGATGCCAAACTTTATGGCCGTGAGAATAATCAATGAGCGCTCAAAAAATCCTTGAACTGATGCGCCCATTCTGGGGTGATCGCAGTGTGGTCGGCAGCTTCGTCGGTGGCGAGTTCATCGATGGTCACGGCTCCACGGTAGAAGTACGAAATGCTCACGATGACAGCGTGTTGCTTACCTTCCCCGATGCTGATGAGACGTTGATTGCACAGACCGACAAAGTGGCAAAGGCAGCACAGGCCCAATGGTGGGCGCTCACTGCCCAAGCGCGTGGCCGTGCGATGTATCAGGTCGGCACGCTTATTCGCGAAAACACTGACAGCCTCGCACAGATCGAATCGTTGACGGGCAACAAGCCCATTCGTGACGCCAAGGTCGAGGTGTCCAAGGTCGCGGAAATGTTCGAATACTACGCAGGTTGGGCAGACAAACTGCACGGCGAAGTCATTCCTGTTCCGACCTCGCATCTAAACTACGTGACTTACGAGCCACTGGGCACTGTCCTGCAAATTACGCCCTGGAACGCTCCGATCTTTACATGCGGCTGGCAGATCGCACCGGCCATCGCCGCGGGCAATGCGGTCATCCTCAAACCCTCTGAGCTGACCGCCTTGTCGTCGCTCGTGGTCGGCGTATTGATCGAGCGTGCAGGTGTCCCCAAGGGTCTGGTCAATATCATCGCAGGCTTTGGTCACACCATCGGCCAAGGCTTTATCGCCAAGGCTGACATCCGCAAAGTTGTCTTTGTGGGCTCGCCAGCAACAGGCCGACACATCGCCGTCGCAGCCGCGCAGCGTTGCATCCCTGCGGTGCTGGAATTGGGTGGAAAATCGGCAAACATCGTGTTCGAGGATGCCGATCTTGACGTCGCATTGCGCGGCGCTCAAGCAGCAATTTTCTCCGGTGCTGGCCAGAGTTGTGTATCAGGCTCTCGCTTGCTGGTCCAGGAGTCGATTTTTGAAAAATTCACCCAAGCCCTTGCCCGGGCAGCCACGAACTTCAAGGTCGGCGATCCGAGCGATCCTGAAACGCAGATAGGCCCGATCAACAACGCCAAACAGTACAACCATGTAAAAACCATGGTCGAAGGCGCGTTGAAAGATGGCGCGAAACTGGTCGGCCAAGATGCAGATCCCATTCCGGACAAGCCTGGGTACTACATCAACCCAACCGTATTGGCCGGAACGAACGACCTGTACTGCGCACAGGAGGAGATCTTCGGGCCGGTGGTGGTCGCCATCCCGTTCAAAGACGAAGCCGATGCAATCCGCATCGCCAACGACAGTCGCTTCGGGTTGGCCGGCGGTGTATGGACGAGAGATGTCGGTCGTGCACACCGAGTGGCCAAGCAAGTCCGCGCGGGGACCTTCTGGATCAACGGCTACAAGACTATTCACGTCAGCTCACCGTTCGGCGGCTACGGCGAGAGCGGCTATGGTCGTTCCTCCGGGCTGGACGCTCTTCGCGAATACAGCGAAGTGAAAAGTGTTTGGGTCGAAACCGCTGCTAAACCTGCCGCCAGCTTCGGCTACGGCGCGAGCCTGGAGTAAGCACCATGTCGATCTCCAAAGCCTTGATAGAAGACGCCATTACCTGGCGCCGTGGTTTTCACGCGACCCCCGAGCTCGGCTACAACGAACTGCAGACCTCTGACCGTGTTGCACAGCTTCTTGAAAGCTTTGGAGTCGAAGTCCATCGCGGGTTGGGCGGTACCGGCGTGATCGGCACCTTGAGCAATGGCCAGGGCCCTACCATCGGCATTCGAGCCGACATGGACGCCCTGCCCATCCAGGAGCTGGGACACTGTAGCCACAAATCGACTCATCAAGGCTGCATGCATGCCTGTGGGCATGATGGGCATACGGCAATTCTGCTGGCCACCGCTCGCCATCTAAGTGAAACCCGGCATTTCAGCGGAACCGTCCACTTTGTTTTTCAACCCGCCGAGGAAGGTCTCGCGGGGGCAAAAAAAATGATCGACGACGGACTGTTCAAGCAATTTCCCATGGATGCCATCTACGGTCTGCACAACTGGCCGGGCGCCCCGGCTGGGCACGTGGTGATCAATCCCGGTCCCATGATGGCGTCTCTGGATACCTTTGAAATCACCCTGACAGGCAAAGGCTGTCACGCCGCTATGCCGGACAAAGGGGCGGACCCCATCATTGCTGCGGCGCAGCTGATCCTCGCCTTGCAGACGATCCCCTCTCGGCGGCTATCCCCGCTCGACAGTGCGGTGATCAGTGTCACCCAAATCAACGCAGGCGAAGCGATCAATGTCATTCCTGAAACGGCGGTGATCAAGGGAACAGTACGCTGCTTGCAGTCTCCGGTTCGCGACAAGGTCCAAGCGCTGATAGGTCAGTTCGTAGAACAGTTACCGGTGACCTTCGACGTCAAGGGACAGTTGACGTACCTCGTTGGTTATCCCGTCACGGAAAACCATCCGCAAGCAGCCTCAATGGTTCGCCGGGCGGCGGTTGCGGCTGTGGGCGAGTCAAAAGTCCAGTGGGGATGTAATCCTTCAATGGCCTCGGAAGACTTCTCTTTCATGCTCCAGGCCTGCCCCGGTGCTTACTTGTGGATGGGGGTCGATGGAGAGAAACCGTCAGCCGCGCTGCATAACCCTTACTACGACTTTAACGACCAGGTCATTGAGCCTGGTGTAGCTGTTTGGAGCCAATTGGTAGAGCAATCACTACCGTTAACCTGATGGAACGTTGCCGTCCCACCGTAAACCGGCACTCAAAGCCGAAACAACAATAAGAAGACAACCATGCCAAATAATAAAAAGAAATACAGTCCTTGCTGGGTTCCCTGACGCCCTGCTCTTGTTTCTGCCCTCCAGATTTTGATGTTGAACGCTACGCCAGAACACCAGGCCGACGGCCTGGCTGCGTGCGGATTTAGCAACTTACCCGCCCCAAACACGAGAGCATCATAATGAAACAAGAAAAAAAGCTGTTGAAATTGGCCTCAACCGTAGCGTGCCTAACCCTCGGCACCGTGTTTGCAATCAATGCCCACGCGGGGGCAACGCTTGATAACGTTAAAAAGAAAGGGTTCGTACAATGCGGCATCAGCGACGGCCTTCCGGGGTTTTCATATGCGGATGCCAAAGGTGAATTCCATGGGTTCGACGTCGATGTCTGTCGTGCCGTGGCAGCAGCCGTTTTCGGCGACGCAAAGAAGGTCAAGTACACTCAGTTGACCGCCAAGGAGCGCTTTACCGCACTGCAATCGGGAGAAGTCGACATGCTCTCTCGAAGCACGACCTGGACGTCGTCCCGAGATGGAGCCATGGGCATCCAGTTCACCAACGTCGCTTATTATGACGGCCAGGGTTTTCTGGTAAATAAAAAGCTCGGCGTCAAAAGCGCGAGGGAACTGGATGGCGCCACCTTCTGCATCCAGGCCGGTACGGTTACCGAGCTGAATCTGTCGGACTACTTCCGTAGCAACGGCATGAAGTACACCCCCATCACATTTGATACGTCTGATGAGAGTTTCAAGGCACTGGAGTCAGGACGTTGTGATGTTCTGACCACGGACCAATCGCAGCTTTACGGCCAGCGCCTTAAACTCGCAACCCCTGATGACTTCGCGGTTCTTCCCGACGTGATTTCAAAAGAGCCATTGACCCCTGCGGTACGCAGAGGCGATGAAGACTGGTTCACCGTAGTGCGCTGGTCGCTCGCCGCGATGCTCAATGCCGAGGAACTGGGCATTACCTCGAAGAACGTCGCCGACATGGTCAAATCTTCCAAGAATCCCGACATCGCGCGGTTACTCGGAACGGAAGGTGCACTCGGCAAAGACCTGAACCTGCCCAATGACTGGGCGGCGAAAATTATTGCCCAGGTCGGCAACTACGGCGAATCCTTTGAACGCAATCTGGGGACGGGCAGTGACATGAAGATTAAACGCGGGCTGAACGCATTGTGGAGCCAAGGCGGTCTCCAATACGCTCCGCCTGTACGCTGACCTTGACTTGCCCGGTAGTTAATTCTCTGCCGGGCATGGCGGGAGAAGCCGGCGTGTCCATGCAATCAAGCTGACTCGTTCTGCTGGTATGCAGCGGAGCGAGTGCTTGAATGTCGCGGTTCAGCCTTTTTCTCTTCCCACTTGGCAATCACCAGCGGTTGCGCTGAAGGGACTTGTCTGTGCCGGCTTAGGGACGAGCTGCATGCCCAAGGAGCTTTTCCAGTCAGAAATCGATTCAGGAAAACTGGAGGTACTCATAACAGATCCTCCAGCACCATCGGTCAAATACTACGCAGCATTCATGCGGCAGAATCACGCGGCGTTAGGCTACGCGATCGCTGATTTGGCGAAGAAATGTTGTTGAGGTCCAATAGCGGCCGGCGTTGCTGCGTTAGAAAAGCGCCAGGGCTGCGCGCGGCGCTAGGCAGCGCCACGCCATGCCTAGCGGATGCTGCTAATGGAACAATTCTGCGATCATCACCGCTCCCATGAAAGTACCGAGGTTGGCCAGGAACGACACCAGCACGATCCTCCAACCCAAACGGCGGAAAGCCGGGATATCTTTCGCAATCGAGAGCCCTGCGAAGGTCAGCATCGGAGTGATGACGGCCAGGATGTTGATCGAGCTGGTAAGGCGAGCAATCTCCGTAGCCCAGGGGCAGAGCGGAGAGGTCATGAACATCGCCACCAGCGAGACGATGCATACAGCAGGAATCTTGCGGCGCAGCAGGCTACATACCCCCTCACCGACAAATGCTGCAAACAACATGAGTGCCACGCCCACGAACGCGTCCCCCGACAGCGTCTTGTAGCCCACGTAGTTGGCGATCAGTGCCAGCGCGCAGGCAGCCAACCACGCGCTGACCTTGCCAAGCCAACCCAGCTCGACAGTCTCAAGTGAGACTTCATCATGCATCGGCCCATGCTGAGCAGTAGACGCCTTGGTGGTCCGCCCAATCATCGGCTCAAGGACGCGGTAACCCCACACGGCCAAAGGCAGCGAAATGAATAGCGTGAAATAGGTGCCGATCGTCGTGGTGATCAAGTTAGACGCTGCTGCCAGCGTCATGACTTCCTTGGCCACATCGGGGGTTTGTTGGGCAGCGATGGCACCTGCTGCCGCTGCCATCATGCTGCCTGAGCCGATACCCGAGCCCATGGCCAGGGAGTTCGGGTGGAAGATGCCCAGACTGGTGACGAAGCCGGCAACGATGGCGATGAACAACGCCCCGAACAGCGTACCGGTCAGGTACTCAGCGAGCACGCCACGCCCTTCGGGCGAGTCCATGCCGTAGCGTTCGCCAATGATTGCGAGGCTTGGCTCACGCCCTACGGAGAACGTCGCACCTACCGCCTCTCGCTTGATCCCAAGCAGCAGGGCCACCGGCAAACCCAAGAGCACCGTGCCGACGAAGTGGCCGAACTCCTGAAAGACCAGGGCCCAACCGGACGCAAACACCACCGGCAGAGACCCGCCCACCACCAAGCCGAGCTTGGCGATGAAAATCAACAGAGCCGGCTGCAGGATTGAGGCGGAACGCACCTGAGCGCGGGTATCGATACCAATCGTTCCGGGCATGCGCTTGCTGGCAATCCCTACGGCAGCGCCGAGCAGCAAGGCCCATACCATAGGAAGAAGCACGACCTTCCCGGGGCCCAAGGGAATGCTGACCGAACCGATCAGTTCTGCACATAGGAGAATAGCGGCAGCCCAGATATAAAGTTTTGTTGTAGCGGACACGGCTCGGTTATCACCGAGCGTCACGGTTTGGGTATGTTGCATGTTATTCCCCTCGCCTGCTGATGGCCGTGGCGGCCGAATCAAGAGTTATTGTGTTTTCAGGGGGTGTCGACGACACCCAGGGCAGATGCAAATCGATCTAGTCGATGATTAAACGTAAAACCGGCTTTGTGTTGCAGCGCGAGGTCTATGCGAGACTCGCTAGCTCGCTGTACTGCGGCGAGATCAGGAATCACTTATTTTTTAACACCAGACTCACTAGCCTGCCTCGAGTATGTCGCCCGTATAATGTCCAACCAATACCAAGAATTTTGTTTATCGTTGCCGCAGAGTGAACGCTCAAAAGACCAACGCTGGCATGATCACGGGTCGCGGCACTACAGGAAGCTGCGAAACACTACGTGGTTATTCCGTGAGTCCGCGATGTGAATTCAAGCGTTCCCAAGTCCCACCACAGCCCTGCCATTATCCTCAGCCCCTCTTGAACAATACCGGTCAACAGGTGCTCATCCGGCGCATGCTGAGCACAGGCTGCATAGGCATGAGGTATCCACAGCGTCGGTAACCCAAGGGAATGGGCAAACATATCGTTAGGAATAGACCCACCGATATTGGGCAGAACTACCGGCGCACGTCCAACCGAGCGAGAAATTGAAGCCACCGCAAAGTCTACCCAGGGATCATTGGGATTTAGTCGAGTGGCGGCCGAGGAATCCGCCATATGAATCCCAACGCCACCGAAGCCATGGTTATCCAAATGCTCTCTGAGAATCGTCTCGATTGATTCGTGTGCAGTTCCTACGACAAATCGCATGTGGCAATGAGCGATGGCGGAACGAGCTCAGCGCTTACCAAGCATGTTATTGCGCGATACCTACCAGCATGAATACCGATTGGTTTGCGGGACAAACCTGGCCTTATATTTTGGTGTTGAAAAACAATCAGCTGAATACCAACCGCACGAAGTGCATTTAAGGTTCAAACCCCGTCAACCCTGCCAAAAGCGAGAACGCCTCATGATAAAAATCCTAGCCGCTGTACGCAGAAAACCCGGAATGACGCATGCCGAGTTTTTAAACTATGTGGAGCACACCCACGGAGCAATCGCTAAAGCCAAACCGCTAGGTGTCAAACGGTACGTGCAGAACCATGTCATCGACGCGGCTTTCGGGGTTGACGCCGACAGTGCCTACGCACAGTCCTTTCACAAAGACTCCATTACGGAGCTGTTTTTTGAAGACGTGCCAGGTTTGATTCGCACCTTCAGCGATCCCTATACCCAGCAAACCGTCGGCCCTGATGCAAAGAACTTCGCTGACCTTTCCGAGCAGCTTGCTCAATTGATGGATGAAGTGGAGACGGCTAGCACCGCTACAGCGCCTCTCCCATGGAAGGTGATGATCCTGCTGAAGAAGAATCCAGCCATGGCGCTCGATCGTTTTTTCGACGCTTGGGACGCAGCTCACGAGAGCATTACCCGGGAACAACCTGACTTCCAGAACGCCTTACGCCGGTATGTTCGCTCCCGGTACTTACCCGAGGGTGACAAGGTGACGGCCTATTTCGGTCCAAACATCAACGTATACGAAGGTGCCTCCAGCCTGTGGTTTGAAAATGAAGCGGACTTTTCTACCTTTCGGCAGTATCAGCGTGCGCTGTTTCAAAAACTTGCCGAGGACGGCGTGGCGCTGACATCGGCGTCTTTTTTTGCCTACGTCAAAGAGGTCGTTATTTTCGATCACTGCTCCTGAAGACAAGCAGCGCGACCCTTCCCATTCAGAAGGGTCGCGATCACTCAGATAGGCTCAGCCAACGTCGCAGTGGACTCACGCATGATCTGGGCATGCTCTTCCTTGTCCCCACCACTTTTCTCTATCTCGCACAGGCGCGCGGAATTCTCGACCACGAGTTGGCAACGCTCCCAGCGCCGCATTTCGAACCGGCTCAGGGCCGTCTGTAGATTGCTACTGGCGAGCAATTCTTCGGCAAGCACGATGGCGCTCTCAATACCAATGCCAGCCCCAGAAGCCAGATGCGGCGTGGTGGCATGCACCGTGTCGCCGATCAGCACGATACGGCCCTTGTGCCAGGGCAACGGCACCAACAGATTGGCCAGCGGACGATAGTCGATATTGGCGCCCGCCTCGTACAGTTGCGGCACCAGCGTTTGCAGGATCGGGGCTGGAAACTCACTCAACAGGCGCGCCATTTCACCCGGCCAGCTGGCCGGATCGATCCACTCGGAAAACTCGCGGTTTTCCATGAGGAACATATACATGTGCGTTTCGGAAATCGGATTGACGCCAACCTTGGTGCGTCCCAGCCAGTGACTGGGACGCACGATTTCCGGCGGACGTTTCAGCACCGCGCGCCAGACGCTCTGATGAATGGGTTTTGGCGAGGGTGCTTCCGGGAAAAAGTCCTTTCGCGTGCGCGAATGCACACCGTCAGCGGCGACGACCAGATCATAGCGTTCAGTGGTCCCGTCGGTGAAAGACACTTCAACGCCATCGTCACGCTCGATGACGCTGTCATAGGTGATGCCGAGGCGTACTCGGGTACCCACTTCCCGCGTCCTGTCGGCAAAGATTCGAGCCAGCACCGGGCGCAGGATACCGCCACCACAGGGAATCGGTTTATCGCTGACCGGCGGTCGAAGCGCCAATTGCACGATCAGGTCGCCCACCGGTGAAAACACGTCGAAATTGGTCGACAGGTACCCTTCCCCAGCGACCCTTTCCAGAATCCCAACCGTATCAAGTGCTCGCAGCGTGGGCCCACTGAGCGTAATTCCCGCTCCCAAAGGACACCACAAAGGGTCGATTTCGACGAGGTCCACTTCGATGCCCTGACGGGCGAGCTGGATAGCCGCGGTCATACCGGAGAACCCTCCTCCGATCACCAGGACCTTACTGACTGCTGCAATCATCACGCTCTCCTAATTATTCTTATTCACTCGGGCAGACATTGCATGGCGCACCGACAAGCGCTGCGGCGTCATCGCGTCAATGCCGCAGAAACATGAAATGCCGACGCAAATGCCGGATCAGCCACGAGACTATCGAATCGGATATCAGCGCTGAAATCGCTTTGCACAATCCGAGGTATCGCTGGCGGCGATGGGTCTCGCAGATGAGCCGGGCGCCTTGACCGGGATGCCTGCCTTTGCGGCAGAACAAATAAAAAGGGCCGGCGAACTGCGGCTCATGCGAACCGCTATCCATCGGCCTTTCACGACGTTAGTTCAAACGCTTTCCAAGCCATCCCAGCAGAGGTATTTAACTTCAAGGAATTCGTCGATCCCAAGGTGAGATCCCTCTCGCCCCAGACCACTCTGCTTCACGCCGCCGAAGGGTGCGACTTCATTTGAAATCAAGCCACAGTTGATGCCCACCATGCCCGACTCGATGCGCGCGGCGTTACGCCAGATGCGTGCCGCATCACGGCTGTACAGATACGCCGCCAAGCCAAACTCGCTGTCATTGGCCATCGCAATGGCTTCGTCGTCGCTGTCGAAACGCACCAGTGGCATGACCGGGCCGAAGATCTCTTCGCGAGCGACCCGCATTTCATGAGTCACATCAGCCAACAAGGTGGGCTGGAAGAAACACCCACCCAGCGCATGAGGCTTGCCGCCGGACAGCAGTCGAGCACCTTGCGCCAGTGCATCATCAACAAGAGCCTGGGATTTTCGTACCGCCGCGTCATCGATCAACGGCCCGACCTGTACTCCCGGCTCCAGGCCATTGCCCACCGTCAAGCGTGCCATGCGCTCGAGGATGCGCTCGGCCAGTGCGTCATAGATCCCTGACTGGACCAGCACCCGGTTCGCGCCGATGCAGGACTGCCCGCCATTGCGAAACTTGGCCAACATCACCCCGTCGGCTGCCGCATCAAGATCGGCATCGTCGAAGACAATGAACGGCGCGTTGCCGCCCAGCTCCATGGAGCATTTCTTGACCGTCTGCGCCGCTTGCGCCAACAGCAATCGGCCCACCTCCGTAGACCCGGTGAAGGTGAGTTTGCGCACCAACGGGTTGGCCGTGAGTTCACCGGCAATGTCGCGGGTGTCATTCCCCGTGATCACACTGAACACACCAGCCGGCACACCCGCCCGCTGCGCAAGTTCAGCGAGGGCCAGGGCGGTCATGGGTGTCTGGCTGGCCGGCTTCACGACCATCGTGCAGCCCGCCGCAAGTGCCGGAGCTGCCTTGCGCGTGATCATCGCAGCGGGGAAATTCCAGGGCGTGATCGCGGCGCAAACCCCGATGGGTTCACGCAGTACCACAATACGCTGAGTGTCCTTTACGCCCGGAATCAAATCACCGCGCACCCGTGTGGCTTCTTCGGAAAACCATCGTACAAACGACGCAGCGTAATCGACCTCACCCCGCGCCTCCTCCAGGGGCTTGCCCTCCTCCAGGGTAATCAGCGTGGCAATGTCCTCCCGATGTTCAACCATCAACTCATACCAACGGCGCAACACCTCACCCCGGCGTTTAGCCGTCAAGCGTCGCCATGGACCAAAGGCCGCATGCGCCGCATCGATGGCGTGCCGAACTTCAGTTTCGCGGCAGCGCGGCAGCTCGATGAGCACTGCTTGATCCACCGGATTACGCAGCGTGTACCGACCGTGCGGCGTCTCGTTCAACCACTCGCCGGCGATGTAGGCACCGGTGCGCCACAGCGTTGGATCCTTAAGTAAATGCTTCACTTTGCAATCCTCTTAATCAGCAAGGGTGACGCCCGATCATGAACGCGCTATCCGGATCCGAAGTCACCGGCAGACCCGCCGCAACCAACCCTTGGCGCAAAGATTTCATGAGGCGATCCGGCACGCGCATCGCCGGGGCACGCAGTGGGCCGCCGTTGAAGCCGGCGAGCCAGTCCTGGTATTTCCACATCGTGCGATTGAGCACCCCGGTACCGCCGGCATAGCTTTGCGCCGCGGCGCCATTGGCACTGCGTGCCGGGTTGACCTTCCAATACAGCTCCATCGCTTCTTCGAAGCGGCCCGTGCGGGCCAGTTCGAACGCTTTCGGGTAGTAGTCGCTCATCCAGGCGGTGTTGCTGGTGCCGGAAAACTGCAGCTTCATCAGGCTCATCAAGGGAATGGCGTCACCTTCGATCGGGCAACTGATCACCACCTGATCACGGAAGTGGTAATACATCTCGCAAATGCCCGCCGGCAGCGGAAACCCTTGCTCCGATTTGATGGCCGCGATGTTCGGACAATCGGCCAGCAGCCGACGGACCAATTCCAGCGACATACCCGCCGGATGCACGCGCTCAAAGCCCCAGAGCGGAATCGGGAAGAGCATGACGGCCAGGTCCGTCGCGTCGCAGAATGCCTTGGTGTAGTCGTAGATTTCCTGCTCGCTGGTCGGCCAGAACTGTGGTGGATAGGAAAGCAGGACGATGTCTGCACCGGCATTCTCGGCGAGCTTCACCGCCTCGATATTCTCGGCAAGCGTGCCAAAGGCCGCGTGGAAGAACAGGATCAGGTTTTTCCCCGACTCACGGGCCCAGGCGGTGAATTGAGCGTTTTCCTGGGCAGAGATCGCCAGTTCGCTGCACAGCAACGTGCTGCTGTAGCCCAGGCCAACCGTGTGCTCGATGTCGTGGCGGATGCCACGCTCATTGAGACGCTTCAGGTCAGCACTGAAGCTGGGGATGGTGACAGCCGAGCAGCCCACCAGGTATTCACGGGCCCAGGCGCGGGCATCAGCTTTCTTGTAAGTGGCCATGATGATTTTCCTTCGAACAGTGGAGGGGTTATTTCGAGACAGGGACAATGCTGGCAGGCAGCTCGATGCCGAGGCCTTGTTGCCTGGCGCGCTCGTACAACGCTTGTGCGATGACGACATCCTGCAGCGCCGAGCCAACCGATTTGTAGAGAACGATGTCGCTTTCTTTCTGGCGCGGATTGACGCGACCCGCGACCAGATCCGACAGCGCGACCAATTTGTCGACGACATAAACGCCGGCACTGATCGCGGCAATGGCGTCGCCGGTATCGTGAAGTACCTCTTGTGGCATATCGGCGACGATGCAGACGGCTCGCTCCATCGTGGCCGGGTCAACCTCCCGTTGCTCTGGCAAGGTGGAGCCCAATGACACGACCGTGACGCCCGGGCAAAGCCAGGCGCCTTGCAATACAGGAGACTCATCACGGCTGCGAGCGGCACAGATCACCACATCACAATCCTGCACGGCCTCTTGCGCGCTGTTCACCGCCTGGATGTCCAGCCCCGGCCTGAAGCTTTCGGCAAAGCGCTCGCGGCTCGCGGGCGTTGGACTGAACACCCGGACATGGGCCACATCGCGCACGGACTTAAGGCAGTCCAACGCGCCACGGGCCTCAAATCCCGAGCCAATCACGCCCACCCGCAGCGCGCGCTTGGGCGCCAGCAAATCGACCGCCAACGCAGCGGTTGCCGCCGTGCGCAAACCCGTCACCCGATTGCCGTCGATCAAAGCGCTAAGCGCCATGGTTTGCTGGTCGAACAATGCGATCAGGTAGCTGGCGCAGCGTGCCCGCATGGAGGCCGCGATCAACTTGCAGCCCATTTGGCCGCCAGCGGGAGGTACAGCAGTCAAACTGCGCAACCAGATACCGTCGCCGCGGGCCATGGAACGAGGCGGCACCATGGCATCCGTCGTAGGGCAGGCATACGCCTGCGCGAGCGCGGCAACGGCTGTGCTCCAGTCGGCGAGCGAGGCAACATCGGCGTCGCTGAGAAAAAGCGTCGGGGTAATGACTTGGGACTCTTGGGCATGATGCATATCGCTAACCTCGCAATCGGGTATCAATCATTGATTGACTGACACCCTACGAGGCGCGCACCCCACCGGATACTGCTTGGGATCGAAAGCAGCTATCGCTCAAATCGATGGCATGGACAGATTGCAAATCAGCCGTCGCACTTCACGGGAAGCACGGGTCAAGGGGCGACGGGGCGACTCGACCAGCACCACAAAGCGCTCCAGCACGGGCTCGATAATGCGCGATGAAATCAGTCGTTGATCCAGCGAGCCCGGCAGCACAGAGGCAATCGCATAACCTCCGCCAGCCGCGACAACTTCGTACTGGAGCTGGACGGAGTCGGCTTCCACGGCAACGCACAACTCCACGCACTGTTCGGCGGCCAGATGATCGAGCCTGGCCCTTAACAGATGGGGACGCCCCGGGACTACCAGTGGTAATCCAGATAGCCGCTCTAACGCAATGTCTCGCTCGGCAAAGAGCGGATCGCTGGCTGGCCCTATCAAATGCAGCGCCAGCCTGGCCAGTAGATACGCCTCGCCGATGCTGGCTTCGTTCTCGCGCAGGACCAGCGCCATATCCAGACGACCATCCTGCAACTGCTCTTCGAGTTGCGCACTCGCGCCCTCGATCAGGTGCAATCTCACACCCGGCATCTGTGCTTGTACCGCCGCGAAAAGCGTACCGGCAAACCGCCGGACCGCCGAAGGCAGCATCCCTACGACCACCTCCCCCACGGGTTTCCCACGCCGGGTACGAATGTCATCGGCCAGGCCTTCGGCGTCCGCGATAAGACTCGATACGCAAGGCAGCAACTGCTCCCCAAACTCAGTCAGGAGCACTCCACGGCCAGTACGATGAAACAGCCGCTCGCCACATTGCGATTCGAGCTGAGCAATGTTTCGACTGACCATGGACTGCGGCATATCCAGTAAAACAGCCGCTTTACTGAGACTTCCAGCCGCCGCGACCCGCACAAACAATGTCCATCGAGGATCGACAATCGTCAAAGCAGCGTCCGCAGTCACGCTCATTCCTCGAAAATCGCTACGGCACGGACGAAACCAGCCGAAGCGTGCCTGATCTTGTAGGGGAAACAGGACACCTGGAAACCATGGGCTGGCAGGCATTCCAGGTTGGCCAGTTTCTCCATCTGGCCGTAGCCGATGTCACGTCCGGCCTTGTGCCCTTCCCAGATGATCGAAGCATCGCCCGTGGCCGCGAAACGTTCGCGCGTGTACTTGAACGGCGCATCCCAGCTCCAGGCATCGGTGCCGACCACCCGCACGCCACGCTCGAGCAGATACAACGTGGCCTCGCGGCCGATGCCAACCCCGGCATCCAGATACCCAGGCTGGCCAAACAGCGCCCCGGCGCGGGTGTTGATCAGGACAATGTCCAACGGCTGGAGGACGTGTTCGATGCGCGCCAGCTCAGCCTGCACTTCGGCGGCGCTGACCACATGGCCATCCGGCAAATGACGAAAGTCCAGTTTCACGCCCGGTTGCAGGCACCAGTCCAGCGGCAGTTCGTCGATGCCGAAAGCCGGCTTGCCACCGTCCGTGGTCGAGGCGTAGTGCCAAGGGGCGTCCATATGCGTACCGCTGTGCGTCGTGATCTGCAGGCGCTCAGCCGCCCAGGACTCGTCGCCGGGCAGTTGCGCCTTGGACAGGCCGGGAAACATCGCAGCCATCTCCGGCCAGCCTTGCTGATGGTCCATGTAGTCGATTTTCGGCAGCAACGGCGGTGGATCGGTGTAAGGGTTGTTGTCCAGGGTAACGGACAGGTCCACCAGGCGGCGTTTAGTTGGTTGCATTTTCGCTCACTCCAAGCGCCACCCGCCCACGCGCACGACGCATCGGGGTAGCCGTGTTCAAACTGTTACGTATCAAGGCGGCTGCCGAGCCGTCATGGCGAAAGCCAAGGGCGCGGGCCAGAGGGGTTTTCATCGCCGGAAAATTGCCGAACAACGCTTGCAGCCCGTCATCCGGTGCGAAGCTGATCAATGCGCGGCGTTCCTGGCCATAGGCCGCGGCCAAGGCATCGATGACCTGGGCAACGGACAGGTGCAACAGCGGCAGTTGCCAAACGCGTGACTCACCGAGCTTAGCAGCCGGCAGTTCGGCGGCCCGTAGCAGGTTATCCACGCAACACCGCACGGACATCCACCATGCCTGCGCCTGCGGCGAGACCGGACAGCAATATGGCTGGCCTTCGGCGAAGGCGTGCAGCAGGTCGCTCATGAACGCCGAGCGCAGTCCATTGGGTTCACGTGGACGCGCGACAATGCCGGGCAGGCGCACGGCACGACCGTCCACCTCGCCTCGTCGGGCAAGGTCGTTGAGCGCCATTTCCACCATCACCTTGTGCGCGCCGTAACTCAACTGCGGGCTCGGCACCGCACGCTCATCCATGCGGGCCGGCAGGTCGCCGCCGTACACCGCCACGCTGCTGGCATACACCAGCACCGGCCGGCCCGGCTGTTCGCGCAACTGGTCAAGCAATTCCAGGCTTGCCAACAGGTTGACCTGATAGCCCAGCGAATAGTGCTGCTCGGCCGCGCCACCCGGGACGCTGACCAAGTGAAAAACCACATCAATGCCATCGGCCAACGCTCGGCGCAATAACGCGGCGTCGGTCACACTGCCGCATTGCCGGCGCAAGCGCTTATCGTCAGCAAAGCCCACCAGCTCTTTATCCAGCAGGATCAACGTACTGATCGTCCGGCCTAGTAACTCATTGGTTTCGAGCAATCGTTTCACCAGCGCCCGGCCTACAAAACCATTGGCCCCGGTAATCATCACGCGCATGGGAGGCCTCCACACACGACACACTGGTCTATCGCCCCGAACACCGATTGCCCTTGCTGGTCGAAGACTTCCATGTGCACGCGATCACCGAAGCGCATGAAAGGTGTCTGTGGCGCGCCTCGCTCGATCATCTCGACGGCACGACGTTCGGCGATGCAGGCAGCGCCAACCGTGGGGTCGGCATTGGAGACGGTGCCGGAGCCGATCAGGCAGCCCGCCCTGAGGCGCCGGGTCAGCGCCGCATGGGCAATCAACTGATGAAAACCGAAATGCATGGCGCCGCCATGGGCATGGCCAAACCACTTGCCATTCCATTCAACCTTCAGCGGCAAGTGCACACGTCCATCGCGCCAGGCCTCGCCCAACTCGTCGGGGGTGACCGCCACCGGGGCAAAGCTGGATGAGGATTTGGCTTGGATAAAACCGAAGCCAGTCTTCATTTCACGGGGGGCGAGCGCACGCAGGCTGATATCGTTGACTTGCAGAATGAGTCGAATATGACTGGCGGCCTGTTCTGCCGAGCAGCCCATGGGCACGTCATCGACCAACACCGCGTACTCGCCTTCAAAGTCGATGCCGTGGGCCTCACTCGGTAGAACGATGTCGTCGTGGGGGCCCAGGAAATCATCGCCGCAACCCTGGTACATCAGCGGGGTGTGTTCAACGCCTTCGATCGGATCAAGCGCAAACGCCTTCTGCATCCGCTCCCCGTGACTGAGGAACGACGAGGCATCCAACCACTGCCAGGCGCGCGGCAAGGGTGCGGCGGCCTGCGCTGGATCGAAGGCAAAGGCACCGGCCTGGGTGCCCTCATTCAAGGCCTCATACCGCACGCGCAAAGCGGCCTCGACGCTGGACCAATGATCGATGGCATCCTGCAGCGTCGCGGCAATATCACTGGCATCCACCGCCCAGGCGAGGTCGCGGGACACCACCAGCAGGCAACCGTCGCGGTTGTGATTCTTGAGAGTACTGAGCTTCATGCCTGTTCTCCTTGCAACTCGGGCGCGAAGCGGCCATCGAGCAGCACGAACAGCATGCGGGCCATCTGCTCGGTGCGATTGCTCCAGGCGTGGTTGGTGCCGCGCTGCACGACGATGTCACCGCGTTTGAGATGCACCTCCTCGCCATCGAGCACCAGCCAGACCTCACCCTCGGTGACCACGCCGTAATCGAGGGTTTCGGTGCGGTGCATCAGCTTGTGCTTGGAATCAGCCTGCCCCGTGCCGGCATGGGCCTGGCCAATTTCGGCGAAGGCCGCCGCCGCGTCCTCGGCACTGACCTGGTTCTGCACGCTGTCAGGCGGAATATCCACCACGCGAATCACACTGCCCAGCGGGGCCGGACTCAATTGAAGCGGCTTGCGGGTGGGGTCGTCGCCGTTGTCCAGCACGGCCGGGCTGGCGTCACTGTTCCAGATCTCATGGAAGACCGTGCCGGGTACGGCCTTGAGCGCGAAGCTGTTGGGCGTCGGGCCGCTGAGTGCGACTACCGCCTGGCCTTGGGCATCGTGCCTGGTGACCACGCGTTTGAAACCAGGAAGTTGTTGCATGTTCGAGTCCTCAATCAGTTGGCGAAGCACGGCAGCGGATAAAGATGGATTCATGGAAAAACCTTAGAGATCGAGCACCAGTCGGGCGCTCCTGGCACGCGAGCAACACGGCGTGAACTGGTCGTTGCGGGCTCGCTCGGCATCGGTCAAGAACATGTCGCGATGGTCCGGCTCGCCTTCCAGTACGCGCGTGAGGCAGGTGCCACAGATGCCCTGCTCGCAAGACAAAGGGATGTCGATACCGGACTCCAGCAGCACCTGCGCCACACTGCGATCGGCAGGCACCTGCAGACACCGCCCCGAACTGGCCAGCTGCACCTCAAAGCCGCCCGCCTCACCCGTCGGGACAGCGGCGGTAAAGTACTCACGGTGCAGTTGCGCCTCGGCCCAGCCCTGCTCGCGCGCAGTGCCGAGCACGTGCTCCATGAAACCAGTAGGGCCACAAACGTACAGGTGGCGATCGGCGGCGGGCATGGATAAAACCCGGGCCGTGTCGAGACGCTGGGAATCCTCACCGTCGTCCACATGGATATGCACACGGTCGGCAAATGGCGAATGGCGGATGTAGTCGATAAAGGCCATGCGTTCAGCCGAGCGACCGCAGTAGTGCAGCTCGAAAGGCGCGCCAATCCGAGCCAGGCGCTCGGCCATGCAGAGGATCGGCGTAATGCCGATGCCGCCTGCGAACAGCACGCTGTACCCGGCCGCATGCTCCAGCGGGAACAGGTTGCGTGGCTCGCTGATGCGCAGCCGGCTACCTTCGTGCACGTGTTCGTGCATGGCCTGCGAACCGCCGCGAGACGCCGGGTCGAGCAACACGCCCAGCAGGTAGCGATGGCGCTCTTCAGGGTGATTGCACAGCGAGTACTGGCGCACCAGGCCATTGGGCAGGTGCACGTCGATATGCGAGCCGGCGCTGAAAGCCGGCAAGATGGAATGCTCGACCGGGGCCAGTTCAAAGCTGTAGATGCCTTCGGCTTCGAGGCGTTTGCGGGTCACAACGACATCGATCATCACTGGCTACCCATCGGCTGTTCAGCGGCGATCAACCGACGCAGAACACGTCGACAACGCACAGCCCCTGCATCGACCGGCAGCAACACCGGGTTAAGGCCAAGCAGCTCAACCTCGCCAATCTGGCGCTGTTGAGCCTCGACCATGGGTTTGTCCTCACCGGCGAAAATACCAATCAACATTTCCTGGACGAAGGCATTCAACTGCGCGTTGTCCTGCTCGAAACTGCGCGTGTTGGCAAAGAAGTAATGGGTATTGGTCGCGTCCTGCGGTGTCATGAGGTGCAGGTTCCATGTCACGGGCCCCTCTTCCCTGGGGCACCCTGGAGGCGTGGCGCCACTGCCCAGCAGCATCAGGCCGGGGGCGTGCCAGATGACCTCGGCCCAGACGTCCGCCCGAGTCGGATCCTCAAGATGAGCGCCGAAGGCCGGTGGAGGTACATCATCAGGCGCCCACCAACTGATGCGCACGCGATCATTGGGCAACTCCTCGATGGTGGCGCGCGTGCGGGACAACGCTCCGCCACCGAGCGTATCGGGGTGCAGGAAATCAACGTGGCTCAAGTCCATGATGTTGTCGGCCAGCAGCTCATAGTGTGCACGCGTAGGCAAATAGCCGTGCCCTTTGGCATCGGTAGGCGCCTGCTCGAAGAAGGAAAAATCAGGGATCAGCGCATCGTTGGCCAAATTCGGATCGCCAGGCCAGACCCAGATCGCGCCATGGCGCTCAGCGACCGCGAACGCGCGGACACACGCAGCCTTGGGGATACTCCCATCGCCGTGGGGATTGTGCGTACATTGGCCACTGCCATCGAAACGCAAGCCGTGGTACGGACACTGAACGCTGTCGCCGACAATCTTGCCCATGTGCAGCGGGGCAAAACGGTGCGGGCAACGATCGGCGAGCGCCTGGATCGCACCCTGGCTATTGCGAAAGAACACGATGGGTTGCTCGACGATGGTTCTGCCAAGCATCCCACCTTGCGCCAGCTCGTCCGCCCATCCAGCGATGTACCAGGTGTTGAGCAAATAACTCATGATGTTCTCCTCGTTTTTCTTATTTTGATGACACGTCGGATGGGCAGATCAGCGATCAGTGTCTGCGGCAACCGCAGCGGGAAAAACTGACCTGCGGCCACGCAACCGAATGCAGGCCAGGGCCACCAGCAGTTGAACGCCCGCGACGATTCCCAGTGCGGCTGGCAAAGCGCTGATCATTCCCCCGGTAATCGCCAACACCACCAGCGGGCTGGCGAACTCACCGGCAAAGAACATCGCCGTGAAGCCGCCGGCGGCGCGGCCGCGCTGTTGGAAGTCGACCTGGCTCATGATCCAGGTGAGCAGGGTCGGCATCATCAGGCCGATGCCCAGGCCATTGATCAGGACGGCGATCACCACCAGCCCATGACTGTCGACCACCGCCAGCAGCCCGCCACCGATACCGGCCGCGACGAAAGCCAGGAGCATCTGCCGGTGCGCAGGGACACCACGCAACAGACGGAAACTCAGGGCGCCGACCAGGACGCCAAACTGACTGGCGCCCATGGTCATGCCGATCTGCTGCGAGCCTTCGACATGCAGCAGGTTGAGCAGGTAACCGACTTGTACCGGTACGATGAACAGGCTCAAGCCCGCCAGGAATGCCAGGGCATACAACGGTGCCAGGGGGCGCCAGGGGAATGCCCTGCCCGCCGCTGTTGTCGCGGTGACGACCTGCGCCCGCGGCTCCCACAGCAACCAGACCATCAGCGGCAGAAACACCAGCCCCAGCCCATACAGGGCAAACGGCGTGCGCCAGCCGTGCTCGCCGAGCACGCCACCGACGGCAATGAAAATCGCCGCCGACAACGAGGTCGCAACCATTTGCAGGGCGAACATGCGTTCACGCCGCGCACCGCTGTAGTAGTCGCCCATCATCGTGGTGCAGCAGGTCATGATCGCCGCCTCGGCCACACCGATGCCGGCGCGGCTGATCACGATGACCTCTAGCGACTCCAGCCATAGCGGCAGCACCCCACAGACGGTGTAGAGAAACATCGCACCGATCAGCAACGGCTTGCGCCCGAGCCGGTCGGCGATAATCCCGGCCACGGGTGCCAACAGCGCAATCATCAATGCCGGTAGCGTCAGGGCAATGGGCACCAGCACGGCTACACCCGGCGTGTCGGCGAAGTGCTCCTGCATACGCGGCAGGATGGGGGCCAGCAGCACCGCACCGAGCACCGGCAGGCAACTGCCGAGCAAGAGCAACAAGGATTGCGGCAGCCGCGCCTGGCGTTCAACGTTCATCGCGCACCTCCGGTGGTTGGGTCGCGCAGAACGCCATGCCGAAGGCACTCAGGCCGGCGATAAGGTCAAGCCATAGAGACTGCTGGAACAGCGATACACGAGGCATGGGAAAGTCCTTTCTTGTTGTTATGACGCGACGGGATTGGCGGCTGTTGTCGTTTGATCGTGTCCCGAAGTCAGGCGCAGCGAGTGCTTCACGCAGGCCCCCTCCTCGGCTACGGCCGGCATCAGCGGCAGGCTCGTCAGGTGGCTGGGTCTGGCCTCAGCCTGCCCCGTGCTGACACGTTTGCTCGGTAACAGGAAGTGAGCCAGGGCCGGCAACAGAACCAGTGCACCGACCATGTTCCAGACGAACATGAAGGCCAGCAGCACGCCCATGTCAGCCTGGAACTTGATCGGCGAAAACATCCAGGTGGCCACGCCGATCGCCAGGGTCACCCCGGTCAGCATCACCACCTTGCCGGTGGACAGCAGTGCCCGGTAATACGACTCAGACAAGCTTGTGCCCTGGCGCATATGACCGAGCAGGATGCTCATCACGTACAGCGCGTAGTCGACGCCGATGCCCACGCCGAGGGCGATCACCGGCAAGGTCGCGACCTTGACGCCGATGTTCAGCCAGACCATCAGCGCCTCACAGAGGATCGAGGTGAGCATCAGCGGAATCACCGCGCAAATCGTGGCGCGCCAGGAACGGAAGGTGATCAGGCAGAGCAGGATCACGGCACCGTAGACCCAGAACAGCATTTCGCGGTTGGCCTGCTTGACGACGATGTTGGTCGCCGCCTCGATCCCGGCATTGCCAGCGGCCAGGAGGAACTGGACCTCGTCGGTATTGTTCGCCCCGGCGAACTGTTCGACGTGATCTACCAGGCGGGTCAGGGTTTGCGCCTTGTGGTCGGAGAGGTAGACGTACAGTGTCAGCAAGCTGCAGTCTTCGTTGTACAACCCGCGCGGTGCTCCGGCGGTGACCATGTTGAGCATCGCCTGGTTGTTCTGCAGCTCATACCATTTCGGGCTACCTTCGCTGAGGCCCACCAGCATCCGGCGGTTGAGCAGCGCCAGGGAATTGGTCGAATCCACCCCTGGCAAGGTGCGCAACTGCCAGTCGAGGGCATCGACCTTGCGCAGGATGTCGTAGCGCGAACAGGCGCTGGCTGGCGTCTTGATCATGACCGCGAACAGATCGCTGCTGGCGCCATAATGACGGGTCAGGAACGCGTCATCCTGGTTGTAGCGCGAGTCTGCCCGCAGCTCGGGCGCGCCTGCGTCCAGATCCCCAACCTTCAATTGCAAGCTGACGATGAAGCCGAGCGTCGCCAACGCCAGGCTCAGGGCAATGCACAACGCCGCCCACCGGCGCTGGGTGAACAGGTCGAGGAAGCGCCAGAACCCGTGGCGATTCTGACCGGCCTGTTCAGCGTGCTCGCTTTTCAGGCTCAGTCGCGCGGCGCGACCGCTGACCCCGACATAGGAAAGCAATATCGGCAGCAAGATCAGATTAGTGAAGATCAGCACCGCCACACCGATACTGGCGATCATCGCCAGGTCCTGGATCACCTGGATCTTGATGATCATCAGCACCGCGAAACCGACCGCATCACAGAGCAGCGCGGTGAGACCGGCAAGGAACAGGCGGCGGAAGGTAAAGCGCGCAGCGACGACCCGGTGCATGCCCCGCCCGATGTCCTGCATGATGCCGTTCATCTTCTGCGCCCCATGGCTCATGCCAATGGCAAACACCAGGAACGGCACCAGCACCGAATAGGGGTCCAGTTGATAATTCAGTAGCGGCAACAGGCCGAGCTGCCAGACCACCGCCACCAATGAGCAGAACACCACCAGCAAGGTGCTGCGAATGCAGCGGGTGTACCAATAGAGCACCACCGTGGTGATCAGGATCGCCACGGCAAAGAACACCAGGATCTGCCGCAGGCCGGCGATCAGGTCACCGACTTTCTTGGCGAAACCGGTGATACGAATGTCGATGCTGTCGCTCTGGTATTGGCTGCGCAGCGATTCGAGTTGTTGCGACAGCCGGGTGTAGTCCAACGGCTGGCCATCGGGGGTGCGCTGCAGCAGCGGTACCTGGATGATGCTCGAAGCCTGGTCGAACGCCACCAACTGGCCGATTTCGTTGGACAGTTGCACATTGCGCCGCAATGCCGCGAGGCTGGCGGCGCCGCCATCGTAGTTGTCTGGAATGACCGGCCCGCCGTCCAGGCCCGCTTCGGTCACCGCCACCCAGCGCGTGGCCGGTGTCCAGAGCGACTTCATGTACGCGCGGTCGACACCGGGCAGCAGATAAATCTTGTCGCTCAACGCCTGCAGCGTCTTGAGATAGGCGCTGTCGTAGATGTCGCCCCGCTTGTTGACCACAGCGATGCGCACCGCGTTACCCAGCCCGCTCAGTTCCTTCTGGTGCTCAAGGTAGTTGGCGATGTAGGGATGATGAGTGGGAATCATCTTTTCGAAACTGGCGTTGAGCTCGACACGACTGGACTGCCAACCCAGCACCAGCGTGGTCGCCAGGCACAGCAGCAACACCCACAGGCGATGGTTGAACAGGGCTCGCTCGAGCACCGAACCGGAACGCGGATCAAAGTCTTCGAACGCATTCGCGGGGGACTGGGAAAAATTACCAGGGGACGTCATAACCTCACTCCGAAGCGGCAGTGGATGGCTGCGCAAGACGCTGCAGCCCGGTGAAACCGGCAACGATCAAGCTGCCATCGGCGGCCTCGATCACACTTGAAACAGGTTTTCCCAAGGGCTCGCCCAGTGGCTGCAACGTCGCCCCGTTCTGCTCACCATTGAGAAACAGTGCGCCACCCTGGTTGACCAGCAGCACTTGGCCGCCGGCCAGGCGGGTGGCGTCGTTGAAAGAAATCGGCATAGGGACAGACAGGTGCTGGAAGCTTGCGCCACCGTCATTGGAGATAAAGGCATTGCCTCTCAGGCCACCCACCAACAGGGCGCCATCGGCGCGGCTCTGCAAGGTGAAAAAACTGCCTTCATAGGGACTTTCCAACTGACTGAACGACACCGCGTCGTCATCCGAGCGCGCCAGGTAACCCTGCTCGCCAGCCAGGAACCAGCGCGGTCCTTGATGACTGATGGCGTACAAGTGCATCCCGTTCGGGTTGGCGATGTGCCCCATCAGCGACTGCCACGTGGCGCCGCCGTCCGCGGTCCACAGCGCCAGGCCGTAGGCACCGACGATCAGCCCGTGTTGTGCGTCGATGAACTCGAGCGCCAGGAAGGGTTTGTCGGCGCCATCGGCGACGAGACGCTCGGCATTTTGTACGCGTACCAATGCGTCATCCGGGTTGGCTGCCGTGGCTTGGTCAGCCTTGGCTGCGTCCAGTTCGAGCTGAGCCGCACGCGCACCGTCGAGTTGCAGCGTCCAGTGCTCGCCACCATCGCGGGTGACCAATACCACGCCAGCGTGACCCACTGCCCAGCCATTGCGCGCATCGACAAACTGCACCGCCGTCAGGCTGACCGAAACCGGTACCGGGGCCTGACGCCAGCTTTGCCCGTTGTCGTCGGAGAGCAATACCAGGCCGCGCTCGCCCACGGCCACCAGACGTGTGCCGGCCCGCGCCAGGTCGATCAATACGCTCTTCTGCGCCGCCGGCACCGGCATGGCCGGGGTGCTCAACGGTGCGCCCACGGCAGTCGGCCCTGCCAGGCACTCGGTGGCGGCGAAGGGCAAATACAGGGCCAAGAGCACAGCGCTCGCCTGACTGATTCTGTTCATAACCTAACCTCGGAAAAACACTCGCACCCCAAGGGCAGGCCGACAGGCCTGCCCTTCACGCTCAGCTCAGACTCAACGCACGCCGCGACCGGCCATCGCCGCTGGCGAGAACTCCGAGGCCTTGTAGCGATCGACCGCGTGATACTGATCCGGCAATCCGGCGTAGACGTTCTGGATAAACCACGCCCCCGAAGTCAGGTCATAAAAACCGGCAGACAGTTGCACCAGGCCTGGCAGGTCGGGCAGTACGGAAGGCAGGGACCAGAGGGTCTTGGCCAGTTGACCGCTGGCGTCCCAACGGTCGCCGAGCAGGGCTTGCCAGGTGTCTTCGTCGAGGTAGTAGCGGCCTTTGGGCAACTGGTGACGCTTACCGGCGGCCAACGTCGACTCGACTACCCAGACGCGGTGCAACTCCCAACGCACGTAGTCAGGATTCAGATGGTGTTTGGCGAACAGGTCTTGCGGCTGGGCAGCGGTCTGCACCTTGTTGGTGTTGTAGGGAACATACATTTCCTGCTTGCCCACCAGTTTCCAGTCGAACCGGTCCGTACGGCCCTGCCACACGAACAGTTCGTCGAAGGACATGACACCGGCAGTGGACGGCGTCGGTGTATCGCAGCAGGCGTTGGGCAGCGTGCGCACCCGGCGCTGACCGGCCAGATAGACATGAGCCTGGGATTTTTCGCCGTTGATGTTCTCACGCCCCAAAATCTGTTCGCCGGCACGAATCGCCGGGCCGGAATTGACAAAGTGCACCTGCCAGTAGTCACCCGAGTAGTTTTCAGGACCACCCTCCTCGAAGTAGTAGGGCATCTCCTGGGTCAACAGGCCGTCGCTGGTCATCACCTGGTTGCCGTCGGCCGTCATCAGATAGTGGCGAAAATGCGCCGCCACCGAAGTGCCGCGCCAGTTCAGCAGGTGGTTCCAGATGGCTTCGGTACCGTTTTGTGGAATCGGAAACGGGATCCCACCATAGGCGCCGTCGGGGATCAGGCCGGCGCTGCTGTCGACCAGTTTGGCGCGGGTCGCATTCTTGAACGTGTTGTCATAGACCCACTGCGGCGCGGCGGCTGTGCGCCGGGTCGGATAGACATCGATGCGGTAGGTGTCCGGGAAACGCTTGAACAGCTCCTTGGTGCCGTCGCTGAGCTTGTCGGCGTACTTGGCCAGGTTCTGGGCGGTGATGCTGTACAAGGGTTTGTCCGCGGCAAACGGATCGCCCCGCTTGCCGCCCGGGACATAGCCTGGATCGACCTTGGTGTAGCCACCGTCCCAGGCCGGGATGCTGCCGTCGGCATTGCCCGCCTTCTCGGCACCGAAGGGTGTCAGGGTCTTGCCCAGCGCGGCCGCTTGTTCAGCGCTGGCGGCCAAGGTCATCGGCGCGGCGGCGGCCAGCAGGGTTAAGCACAAGGCCTTTAGAGTGAACTGAATGGTCATGCGCAAATCCTCTTAGAACGTGGTCTTGACGGAGAAAGCCAGGTAGTCCCGGTCCTTCAACGACTGCTTGTAATTGAACTGGTTGGCGGCGTTGAGGCTGGTGTCCTCGGGACCGTAGAAGTGGGTGTAGGTCAGCCCTACGGTCACTTGGTCCAGGTAGGTGGCGGAGACGCCGATGTTCATGTCCCCTCCTCTATCGGGGCCAAACCCGCTGATCACCGCCGACTTGCCCATGGGGAAGTAGCTGATGCCCAGCGGCACGCTGATATCGACGCCAGGGAAAAACTGGCGATAGGTGGGCGTGTACACCAGCTTCAGGCCCAGGCCGTCATCGGTGGCGTTAGGGTCGAGGGCTGCGCGGTTCCTGGTCACGGCCAACAGGCGGTTCCAAGCCACTTCCCCTGTCAGGCTCGCTTCATTGGCGACGAAGGAAGGGCCCAGCGACGCCAGGACGTTGAGGTTGACGTGGGCCGTCCGGCCAACGGCGTACAAGGCGTCATCGTTGTTGTCCGCGTCGACACCCGCCAGGACGGTCTGGGCGTTGGACACCAGCGGCATGTTCCAGCGCATGGATGCCTCACCGGCAAAGCTGTACTCGTCCACGGAAGTCGCGAAACTGGCGCCCAGGACGCGGATGTCTTCCGGGTAAACCCAGGAATATTCGCCGACTTGCCCGGTACTGAAGTTCGGCCCGGTGGCATTCGGTTTCAAATACAACGAGGGCGTCTTCTCGTGATACTGCAGCGCGTACAGCCCGTAATCCGTCGTCCCGGTGTTGTACTTGAGCTGCAGGCCGCCTTGGCCGGAACTCCTGGCTTTCTTGTCCTTGCCATGGAAAAACGCGGCCGGGCTGTTGGCATTGCCGCCCAGGAAATCCGGGAACGGCCCGCCGGTGATCAGCCGTTCATTGCCGTCGCCGATGGTATCGCTGGTGGAGAAATAGCTACCGGCGCCCGGCAAGCGGGTGGCCTCCCATTCCAATTGATAGAAGGCGCCCAACGACACATCGTCGGTCAGTTGGTAGGCGGTCGAGAGCTGGTTGACCGGTCGGGTGATTTCCTTGAACTGAGTGTTGGGCACTGATTGCGCCTTGACCACGTCCACCGGCGCCATGGCCCCGGCAATGCCGTTGCCGCCGAAGAACAGACTCTCGCCCCAGATCAGGCCGTGGCGCCCGGCGCGAACCGACAACGTACGGTCGGCCAGCTCACCATTCCAGTAGACGAAGGCGTCCAGCAGTTCACCGTCACCCCCGTGCAGTTGACGGGTATCGCTGGTGAACTCGTCGAAGCCCACCGAACGTTGGTTGGCACTGGCCGCGTCGTTATTGTCGTTGCGGTCCTGGTAGACGGTGTCGTACCAAGCGGCACCGCTCACACGGGCACCGAAGTTGTGAAAGCCGATGTCCAGTTCGGAAAGAATATCCAGGCGATTGGAGATCAGCCCCTTGCCGAAGTTGTTATCGCCGTCATTCTGGTTCAACGCCGTCTGGCCCTGGCTGAGCTTGCTGCTGGGGTCCTTGAGACGCCAGGCCGCGCTGTACTTCAGCGTGTTGTCCCAGCGCAAGCTGAGATCGGGATTGCCGGTGTCGATCTGAAAGGCTTGGGCAGCCGAAGCGCCAAGCCCCAGGCTGGCCGCAAGGGTCAGGGTGAACGGGACGCGCCGCGACGCAGCGATCTTGCGAGTAGCCATCGAAGTAACCCTCTTTATTGTTGTTGTATGTCAGCTCTTCTGGTGAAACGGCGCCCACAGTCGAACCGGGCCAAGCCTGCACAGGCATGAAGCATCCATGGGAGAGCGAATTCGGTTTTGTCGGCGCCTCAGATGGGCTGTGCCGTGACCTCGAGCATCCGCCTGACCAGGCCGATCCGGTCGAAGCTGCTGTCGTGGGCCATTTCCTTTTCACCGGCCAGCACCGAGCTTTCGCTGATGAATTTGCAGCGCTCATAACGGCGCGCCATGAAGCGTTCGAGCTGCTGTTCAACGCTGCCGCCGGCGACCAACTCTTCGCCAAGCACGACGGCATCTTCAATGGCCATGCCGGCGCCTTGGCCCAGGTGCGGCGTCGTGGCGTGCACCGCGTCGCCAATCAACACGACACGGCCGCAGTACCAAGGCTCACTGACAAACACCACCTCCAGCGGCTTGTAGATCACCTGTTCGCTGTCGATTATTTGCTCGCGCAATTCGCCGATCGGCCCGGTAAAACCGCTCAGGCGTTGGCGCATCTGGGTCGCCAGCGTGGCGGCATCCATCCTGGGGTTGGCGGGCTCGTGGGAGGTCATGAACAGGTACATCTGGTCGCGACCCAGTGGCACCAGCCCGGCATTACCGGCAGGTCCCTGGAAGGTGGCCAGATGATCGATCCCGGCGGCGCGTGGGAAGTTGTAGCGCCACACCGCTTGGCCGGTGAAGCGCGGCGGGTACTGGTCGCCGAACAGCAAGCCGCGCATTTTTGAGTACAGGCCATCGGCGCCCACGACCAGGTCGTAACGGCCGCGACTGCCATCGGTGAACAGCACATCAACGCCCGCATCCACCTGTTCCAGAGTCTCGACGCTCAGGCCCAAGCGAATCGAGGCGCCCAAGGCAATGGTGGTTTCGCTGAGGACTTGATGCAGGGCCAGGCGCGAGATGCCGACGTTGGCCGGATACTCGGGGCCGGCCAGGCGCTGACCGGGGATTCGTACCAGCTGCTCACCAGCCGTGGTATTGATGGTCAAATCCTCGAACGCGTAGGCGGCATCCAAGTAGCCGTCCAACACACCCAACTTGGCCATCTCACGCACGACGTTACTCTGCTGGATGATGCCAACGCCGTAGACGGTCCACTGCGTCTTGAGCTCGACAAGATCGACTTCGATACCTTTGCGACGCAAAGCGATTGCGGCACACAGACCACCGATACCACCACCGACGATAAGCACCTTTTTCACTGCGTTCATGCTCGTCTCACTCTTATTCTTGTTATTCACGCAAGCGTTCTGCCAGAGCGATCCCAGGCTTCACGACCGGCTGTTTCTGCACGCATTCGCTACCGCGTTGTGTTCACTTTCTCGGCAAAGCAGGCGTTTGACTAATCGCATGTAGGGATACGATGTATCAGCAACTGCGATACGTTAACTAAGGTCCACACGCTTCCAACTGACCCGCTCCGAGCACCAGCCAATCGGCCTCTGCATGCCACTGCAGCGCACTCAGGCGTTCCCCCAGGCACGGCCCGTAGACGCACAGGCCACTGTCCGGAAGGAACCGGGCACCATGGGCGTAACAGACGATCTGGCTGCCATCGACACTGAGAAAACGGTCCTTGCGGTACTCCAGCCGCACCTCCAGGTGCGGGCAACTGTTGCGATAGACCCGCACCTCGCCGCCATGGCGCAGGGCGAACACGCTGTCCTTCCCCGTGCCCAGGGGATCGAACCCGCGGGCCTGCCCTTCGACCACGTCATCCAGGCGACACAGAACAATGGCGTCGTGACTCACGGACGACCTCCGCACTCAGGCCTGCTTGGGCGGCGGGCCGCTGGGGAACCATTTTTCCCGGGAAGTGAACAGGAACAATTGCGAGTTATCCGCCGACAATGGCGCCTGGCGCGCCTGCCAGGCGTCATCGTGCTTGTCCATGTCGGCGTCGTATTCGATGTGGCAGCCCAGCGGGCTGTTGAAGTACCAGAACCAGTTGGAACCGAAGAGGTGACGGCCCGGCCCCCAGAAGCTGGTCCAGCCTTGCTGTTCGAAGCGGCGCCCGGCCAACAGCACTTCCGTACCGCTGCCCATGTGAAAGGTAAAGTGCTCGCAACCCTTCATGTGCGGTGGCGTCTGGATCATGAACAGGCAGTGATGGTCATCGGAACCGGCGGGACGCATGAACGGGCCCGCGCCAACAAAGGTGTCGGTGGTCACGAAGCCCAGGCGTTTGTAAAAGGCCTCGGCCTTGGCCGCATCCGGTACGAAATACACCACATGGGACAAAGTTCGAGGCAAGGCCTGCATATCGGGGTTGATGCCCGGCTGGTTGACCGGGCGCTGGGGGGCATGGCCCGGTGCATTGGTCAGGTCGGCTGGCGCGCTGTACGCACGCCGCACACTGATCTGGAAACCAATGGCAAAGCCCATGTCGTCCACACTGTGCACGGAGCCATCGGAACCGCGGGTCACCGGGCGATCGCGCCCCAGTTCATCGGCGATGGCCTCAAGATCAGTTGCGCTGGCCACGCCATAAACGGTTTCACGAATCGAGGGGGCGGGCCCGATGGCCGCCGGCAGACGGGCATCGTCCGCACGACGGATGATCACCGCCGTGCCGTCGAGTGCTTCAAAACGTCCGCCCTCGCTGTCGACATCGACAGGCAGCAGGCCGTAGTCACGCAGGCAATGGGTACAGGCTTGAATGTCGTCGACGCCAAAAATCAAGGCATCAAGGCCAATGATGTTCATTGAGTTACCACTCCATTGTAATTATTCAGCGCAGGCCAGCACCCCGCTTACGGGAGCCGTGCCAGGCGGAGCGCTGCCGAGGCTGGTCTTGGAGTCGATCAAGCGTCACGCCAACCGACTGTGGGCTGATACTGAAGGGGGACAAACTCACTGACTAATCGCTTGTCGGGATGCGACCTATCGGCAAACGCGATACCTGGCTGCACAGCGCAAATGGCCTGAAAAATCGAACAGTCATCGTTCGATTCACCCACTCGCGGGACTTGACGCCGCGATAGGAAGGCCGGAAGGTATTTACAAAATAAATACAAGAATCGAGACCGCCATGCGTTTTAACCACTTGGATCTCAACCTCCTGGTGGCGCTGGATGTATTGCTGGAAGAGCAGAACATCACCCGCGCCGCTGAACGCCTGCACATGACCCAATCCGCCACCAGCGGCGTACTGGGCAGGCTGCGCCTCTACTTCGAAGATGAGCTGCTGGCGCAGGTAGGACGCAAGATGCAGCCCACGCCTTATGCCCGTGAACTGGCGGCACCGGTGCGCCAGGTGCTGCTGACGATCCAGTCCTCGATTACCGCCAAACCGGTGTTCGACCCAGCCACCAGCAAACGCCATTTTCGCTTGATCACTTCGGACTATCTGATCAGCGTCCTGTTTGCCCGGGTGATCCAGAAGATCTCCCTGGAAGCCCCGCACATCACCTTCGAACTGCTGGGCCCCGGCGACACGTCCACCGAGATGCTGATGCGCGGTGAGGCCGACATGATGATCGTGCCTGAGCGCTACCTCATCGAAGGCCACCCATCGCAGCTTCTGTTCGAAGAAGAGCACGTTTGCGTCGTGTGGGATGGCAACACACTAGTGGGCGACAGCATCAGCCTCGATCAGTACATCGAGATGGGCCATGTCTCAGTGATTTTTGGCCGCAACCGGCAACTGAGCGTCGAAGAATGGCTGATGAGCCAGTACGGTTTCACCCGTCGCATGGAAGTGGTGACCCATGACTTCAACACCTTGCCGCAGTTGATCGTCGGCACCCAACGTGTAGCCACGATGCTCCAGCGCATGGCCAGGCTCTACGCCAACTACCTGCCGCTACGCATCGTGCAACCACCGGTGAAAATCCCGGTGATGCGTGAGTTCATGCTCTGGCATCGGACCATGGAGGGGGATCCTATGCACCGTTGGCTGCGGGCGAAAATCAGTCAGATCATCAACGAGCTGGAGCAGTAGTAGCGACCATTACTCGCAGGCGAGGTCAGGTACGAAAGTGCCCGACAGCCGCCTTGAGCTCGCCGCCAACCTGTTGCAAGTCGGCCGTTGAGACTTGCAGTTGCAGGCTTTCCCTGGCACTGCCCTCGGCCACTTCGCGCACCCGTGTCATGCTCTGGCTGACTTGCTCGGCCACCACGCTCTGCTGTTCGGCGGCCGCAGCGATCTGCTGGTTCATCTGCTCGATACTGGACACCGCCCGGGTGATCCGCGCCAGCGCCTGGGAGGCTTGCGCAGCCAGCACCACCGTTTCATCACTCAACACATGGCTGCCTTGCAAACGCTCGGCGGCTTGTTGGGCAACATTGCTCAGGCGGACGATCAACCCTTCGATTTCCGTGGTCGAACGTTGGGTGCGCCGTGCCAGACCGCGAACCTCATCGGCGACCACGGCAAAGCCACGCCCCTGCTCGCCCGCGCGTGCGGCCTCAATGGCGGCGTTGAGCGCCAACAGGTTGGTCTGCTCGGCCACCGCCTTGATCACATCGAGCACGCCTCCAATCGCCGCGCTCTCCACCAATAGCGACCGCATGGCTTCAGCGCAACCGCCCATTTCCACAGCCAAATGGTCAATCTTGTCACTCGCCTGACGCACCAACTCATCGCCTTCACGCGCCTGTTGGTCGGCATGCGCCACCGCTTCGCTGGCCTCACCCGCGTTGCGCGCGACCTCCTGCGCCGTGGCGGCCATCTGTTGCATGGCGGTGGCGGCCAGTTCGGTTTCCTGGCGTTGATGTTCGACACCACGGCTGTTGCTCAAGGTCACTTCGGCCAAGCTGCCGGCCATGCCGTTAAGCGAGCCGACACCACGGTCGATGCGCCCGACCAATCCCCGCAGACTGCCTAGCATGCTGCCCACGGTGCCTAACAGTTGGCCCAACTCATCACGACGACCACTGTCTGACGGCGGATCACTCAGGTCCCCCGCCGCCACGCGCTGGACCAACTGCACAGCCTGGCGCAACGGTTGCACAATCAACTGGCGGATCAGCAGGCTGGCGCCAATGCCCAAGGCGAGCGCCAGGACAGTGATCAAACCCAATTGGCGATTGGCATCACGGTTATCGTCCAGTACCGCCTGCCTTTGCTGTTCATCGGCCTGGGTCAGCAGTTGACTTACCTGCTCGGTTTGCGCGTTCATGGCCGTGCTGCTTTGCGCGCTTTGCTGACGGCTGTCGACGAACTCGAGGAAGGCCTTGCGATAGTCGCCCAAAGCCCCGCTCGCCTCCTGCAGCGACTCGCCTTGCTGCTCATCCAAGGCGAGCGCCTGCATGGCGGCCAGCAGGTCACTCATGCTCATTTCCCAATCGCTGCGGTAACGCTCCTCGCCATCGAGCGAGTAGTACAGCTCGCTGTCACGCAGTTTGGCGAGCTTGTCCCGCAATGCGGCCGTCTGCTCAAGCAACACCATCTGATCGCTGCTCGGTGGCGTCCCCTGCCCTAACCGAGTGTTAAGCGCATCCAGTTGATCGAGAAACAGCAGGGTAAAACTGTCGCCAGCCGTCTGCGCCAGTGCCTGCATGCGCAGGCGCGCCTCCCGAGCCCGACGCAACGAATCGGCATAGCCGAGAAACTGCTCCAGATACGTGCCAGCGGCCGTGCGTACTGCGCTATTGGCGGGCTCAGCATCGAGTTGCCGGTTCAGTGTGCCGATCGCCTCGCGGACCTGCTCCAGGCGCTGTGGAGCAAGGTCCAGGGCGAATGCTTTCTCGGCGATACGCGCGCGCAGGATCAGTGCTTGGATCGACGACTCCTGACGCGATTGTTCACCGCGCTGCTGCAACACACCCAGGGAACGAAAAGCAGTGACTGCCACCGCCAATGTCACCAGCAGCACCAGGCCAAAACCCAGCGACAGCTTGGCCCCCACCGATAGGTTGCCAAACACACGGCTCAGTACGGGCATGTCCAACTCCTCGCACGGTCGTGGAAAAACAGCCTGCCCTTGGCGACCAGGCTGATCGCTGTGCCGGGTTTGGACTCACTCATCTGCCGATACCTTATTCTTGTTGTTGTGCGCGCCCGGGACTCCGACCAATAGCGCGGTGTAGCAGCAACTCTAATGAGTCGTACCTCGACGACACCAATCGCATCCCGCGTTATGAGCAATCGCAAAGTACGATGATAGGTATCCGGATTTGCGGCTTGAACAGTGAGTAGAAAACCCTTAGGCCACGGCGCACATACGCTCTATCAGCGTTCGCAATACCTCCCATCCCGACTCGCGATTGGCCAAACCATTGGCCTCCCCTTAGCCTGCTTCGAACCGTCGCCTGGCCATCCCCGCGCCAGACCTGGCCGCCTGCCATTGCTCGCACAAGGACAATAACAATCATGTTTCGCTACTTCCCGACCAACTACGTGTGGAATCTTTCCGTCGACCTGGCCATTGAAATGGGCGCCCGCATCGGCGAAATCGAAGAGATGTGCGCGCCGTTGCAAGAGGCCGCCAAACAACCAGACGCCGCCGGTAGCAAGGCCTTCCGTGAGACCTGGGCGAACATGGCCGACAAGCTGTGCGGCCTGGCTGAAGAAGACGAAAGTAAGGGGCGGATGTTGTCTGCCGGTGAAAAATACAACCGCGCCGCGACCTATTACCTGAGCTGCGAACGCCTGCAGGCCCATGGTGCCCCTGGCCGCACGGAGCTGTACCAGCGCTTTCTGCACACCTTCCAACGCGGTATCGAACTGGCACGAGAAAACTGCGTGCGCGTTGAAATCCCTTACGAAGGCAAACACATTTCCGGTCTGCTGGTCCGTGCCGAAGGCGTCAGCGGCCCAGCGCCGATCCTGGTCCAGGTCAATGGTCTGGATTCCACCAAAGAAATGAAATACCGCGTCGGCCTGCCCGCCTGGTTGGCCAAACGTGGCGTGTCATCGTTGATCATCGACCAACCCGGGACGGGCGAAGCGCTCCGGCTACATAATCTGACTGCGCGTTTCGACAGCGAACATTGGGCCAGCCCCGTGGTGGATTGGTTGGAAACCCGCGACGATGTCGACGCCAAACGCATTGGCCTGGAAGGAGTATCGCTCGGCGGCTACTACTGCCCGCGCGCGGTAGCCTTCGAGCCGCGCTTCGCTTGCGGCGTCGTGTGGGGTGCCAACCATGATTGGCGTGATGTGCAGAAACGTCGCCTGGAAAAGGAAGGCAGCTTTCCGGTGCCGCATTACTGGTCGCATGTGGCCTGGGTATGGGGCGCCAAAGACACCGATGAGTTCATGACCATCGCCGAGAATGTTCATCTGGACGGCATCCTGGATCGCATCAAGGTGCCTTTCCTGGTCACCCACGGAGAAAAGGATTCGCAGATTCCGCTGAAGTGGGCACACCGCACCTTCGAGCAGTTGGTCAACAGTCCAAAGCGCGAGCTGAAAGTCTTCACCGAACGTGAGGGCGGCGTGCAGCATTCGAGTTTCGATAACAGTATCAATGCTGGTCAATACATTGCCGACTGGGTGGCTGAAGTGCTCGGCGGGCGTACTCACCTAGCGCAGTACATCTAAACGCTGTGACATTTCTCAGGCACAAAAAAGCCACTCGATGAGTGGCTTTTTTGTGAATCTTGGAGCAGGAAACGAGACTCTTATCTGGCGTCTGACTCGTTGAAATGTAAGGGGTTTCTTTTCTTGCCGGGGCAGGAAAAGACTTGATTCTGGACTTGTTTCTGGGGTGTTTCAAGAGCGAAAAAGGGGTAATTCGCCAAAAAGAAGCCGCATCCTCCCCCGGCTGAGCTGTTGGAACTGCACAAACCGCTTCCAGCAAATGACCGCCGATTACAACGCCCTCCCCGCAGGCCAAAAATATGACAGCATTCGGCCGCTAGAGAAGGAAACCCAACTCGCGTTCTGGATCAGCCTGGGCACGCTGTGCCGGATTGGCGAGTTGTTGCAGGCCGAATGGAAAAATGTCGATCTGGACCGGCAGACCTGATTCCTCCCCAGTGAAAACATCAAAGGCACCCGCGGCAAGAAACAAGACCACCATGTCTTCCTCTCCCCCTTCGCCCTGCATTTTTTTTAGGAACTCAAGACCCTCAAGGGAGACTCTCAGTGGTGCTTTCCGAAAATTTTTCGGATGCTAAATTGTCGCTGCCCTTCGCCCAGGTTCGCACCTCGTGCGCATCTACCAGGGCCCAATACAACAAAGATCCGGCCAATCGGTGGTTGCGACAGCTCATGTTCGCGTTGTTCTGCGATTAAGGGCAGATCACTCTGACGTCTGACTCAGCATTCGATTATGTTCACCGCAAGACCGCCTCGCGCGGTTTCCTTGTACTTGCTTTTCATGTCCGCTCCCGTTTGACGCATGGTGCGGATCACCTTGTCGAGCGAGACGAAATGTTGCCCATCACCACGCAAAGCAAGGCGCGCGGCGTTGATGGCCTTCACCGAACCCATGGCATTTCGCTCAATGCAAGGAACCTGGACGAGACCACCGATGGGATCGCAGGTCAGGCCGAGATTGTGCTCCATGCCAATTTCCGCCGCGTTTTCTACCTGTTGCACCGTTCCACCGAGGACTTCGCACAGCGCTCCAGCCGCCATCGAACAAGCCACCCCCACTTCACCTTGGCAACCGACTTCTGCGCCAGAAATCGACGCGTTTTCCTTGTAGAGAATCCCGATTGCAGCGGCAGTGAGCAGGAACCGTTGCACCCCTTCTTCATCCGCCCCGGGTACAAACCGGCGGTAATAGTGAAGAACCGCCGGGACGATACCAGCGGCGCCGTTAGTGGGTGCTGTCACTACACGGCCCCCACTGGCGTTTTCCTCATTAACCGCCAGGGCATAAAGGTTGACCCAGTCGAGCACTGAAAGGCTGTCCCTTAGATTGGCCTCAGGACTACCACTGAGCTGACGGTGCAACGCCGCAGCACGACGCTTGACCTTCAGCCCGCCAGGCATGATGCCTTCGTTGCGGCAGCCAGCAAGCACGCAATCCTGCATCACTTGCCAGATATGCAGCAGACCTTCACGGGTTTGCTCCGGACTACGCCACGCCTTCTCGTTCTCGGCCATCAACTGGCTGACCGAGAGACCGTTACGTGAGCACTGCTCAAGCAGCTCCCGTCCAGTCAAGAAAGGATAACGAAGTGGCGTTTGATCTTCGACGATACGATCAAGCCCTATCGCTTCTTCATCCACCACAAACCCGCCGCCCACCGAGTAGTACTCACGGCTACAAATCTGTAAGCCAGCCCTGTCGAATGCACGCAGGATCATGCCGTTTGGGTGATAGGGCAAAGGCTTACGGATCATCGCCAGGTGCTCTTTCTCAACAAAGCGAATGGACTTCCCCCCAAAAGCTTCAGGGTTCCGGAACCGCGAATTATCGACAACCTTGCCTCTACTGCCGTGGTATCGACTGTATCCGGGTACTCCCCTTCCAGCCCCAGCAGTATGGCTTTGTCGCTTCCGTGCCCTTTTCCTGTGGCGCCGAGAGAACCGTACAGTTCTGCCCGAACACTCTCCACTTGCTCCAGCAAACCTTGGTCCCTCAGTCCCTCGGAAAAGCGCACGGCTGCGCGCATGGGACCGACGGTGTGCGAACTGGAAGGACCGATGCCCACCTTGAACAGATCAAAAACACTCAGCGACATACTCAACTCCGCATCGAATGCTGGTGGATGATCAGGCTTTGTAGACCGGGAAACGCTCGCACAACTCTGAAACGCGGCGGGCGATACGGGCCTCTACCTCGGCATCACCGAGTTTGTCGAGAATGTCGCAGATCCAGCTGGCAAGAACGCTGCATTCGGGCTCCTGGAAGCCACGTGTAGTCACCGCAGGTGTTCCAATGCGCAAGCCAGAAGTTACGAACGGCGACTGTGGGTCATTCGGCACGGCATTTTTGTTGACCGTGATGCTCGCGCGGCCCAAAGCGGCGTCGGCATCCTTGCCCGTCAGACGTTGGCGAATCAGGCTGACAAGGAACAGATGGTTGTCGGTCCCACCCGAGACCACGTCATAACCGCGCTGGATAAACACGCTCGCCATAGCCTTGGCGTTTTTGATCACCTGCTGTTGATACGTTTTGAATCCAGGCTCCAGCGCCTCCTTGAAGCACACAGCCTTTGCGGCGATCACATGCATTAATGGGCCGCCCTGCCCGCCTGGGAAGACCGCGGCATTGAGTTTGCGCTCAAGGTCTTCATTACCTTTGGCGAGAATCAAACCACCACGGGGACCGCGTAGCGTCTTGTGCGTGGTGGTCGTGACTACGTGGGCGTAAGGAAGTGGATTTGGATACAGACCTGCCGCTACCAATCCAGCCACATGGGCCATATCGACGAACAGGTAGGCGCCGACCTTATCGGCGATGGCGCGAAAGCGCGGGAAATCAAGGGTTTTCGAGTAAGCGGAAAACCCGGCGATGATCATTTCGGGTTGATGCTCGACCGCCAGTCGTTCGACTTCGTCGTAATCAATCAACCCCGTGACGGTATCGATACCGTACTGCACCGAGTTGTAGAGCTTGCCGGAGAAACTGACCTTGGCACCATGAGTCAAATGCCCACCGTGGGCCAGACTCATCCCCAATACGGTGTCACCCGGTTGAAGGAGTGCCAGGTAAACAGCGGCATTCGCCTGACTACCAGAGTGCGGCTGAACGTTGGCGTAATCTGCACCAAACAACTCCTTGGCTCTGTTGATCGCCAACTGCTCGACCTTGTCGACGTGCTCGCAGCCGCCGTAGTAACGCTTGCCCGGGTAACCTTCAGCATATTTGTTGGTCAGCCCACTGCCCTGGGCTTCCATCACCCGCTGACTGGTGTAGTTTTCTGAAGCAATCAGCTCGATATGCTGTTCCTGACGGCGCTCTTCGGCGTCAATCGCACTCAGCAGTTCATCATCGTAGCCCTGGATTTGGTCTTGCTGGCTGAACATCGTTTAAATCTCCATCAACTTTTATTTTTGTTCGGATCAGGAAATCAGGCGCGCAGAAACGGTTCCAACAGCAAACGTGAACGCGCCGGATGAATGACTTTTGAATTTTTGAGTTGGTCAGCTGATATAGGCGGTAAAGGCATTGACACCTGCTTGCGCCACAACTTCATCTTGATCGGGAGTACCTGAACTGCACCCTACCCCACCCACGATGAACTCTTGCATGAAGAGCGGCAGTCCACCGGCGACGATGGAAAAACGTCCCTGGTTGCTGGTATTGATGCCGAAGGCCGGTTTGCCTGGCACGCTGATTTCGCCATAGGCGCGCGTCGATTTACGTGCGGCGGCAGCCGTGAAGGATTTGCTGATGGCAATGTCGATACTGGTGATCCGCGCATTGTCCATACGCTGAAACATGATCAGATGACCGGCGTCATCGGTAATGGCGATGTCCATATCAACCGCCAGTTCCCTGGCTTTCGCAAGACAAGCTTGCATGATGTGTTGAGCATCAGCCATTGTCAGTCTGGGTACCATTTTCATTGTCTTCGACCTCAGATTTGATGAATTAAAACCACTCCAATCCGTGTTTAAAACTCTAGAACTCTCTTCTTGGGTTTTACTTCTGCTCCTCCTCGCTCAATCTCTGCAAAGAACTCAGGCAGTGAAGTCGATAGCGCGGACAGGATCTTGCCCAGCGTATTAACCCCAGGGCTTGCTTGATTCTTTTCTATGACAGATATGGAACTATGGGTAACCCGTGCTTTTTCAGCGAGCTTGCGCTGAGTAAGACCTTGTCGAATACGTAGTGATTTAAGCGTTTGCGCCATCACAAAATCATCCGCCCCAGCTGTTTTTGCACCCTTGGGCAGGGACAGCCCGTCACGGGCTACAAGGACCGGTGCTTCCTCGGCAGGTATGTGCCGCTCGAACTCAAGCCAGGTTGTTTTATAGGTTTTACCAGTGACGGGATGCACTGCTTCCGGGGCGAGCACAGCAAGCGGCATTATCACGTAAGGTCTATCGATAAGATCCGACCTCGGCAGCACCCCATGCGCGTAAGTCCCCACGAAATCTCCATACAGCAAAATATCGATATCCACTGGCAAGACGATTCGAGGAACCAGCACGCGGGCGTACCTAGCCTCAAAACGCTTTAGGACATCACTCAACTGGCCCAGCGATAGATCAGTGCGCCCGGACAGAACAACGTTAAAAAAATCGTCGCCCACGCAGCCGGCAGCCGCGGAGGAATAAACCGGGGAGTACTGAACATCCACTAGCAATGCGGCCAGGAACTCCAACGCCAACCCCAAATGATGATCTCGGTCCTGGTTACTCCCTAGCCCGAGGTAAACCAAAGTCGACATGGCGCTGGACTCCTGAGAAGGCTGTGAAGGCAAAGGTTTACTTTGTCAGCCAGGCATTGAAGCGTTCATTGAGTTCGTCGGCATGGTCACCCCACCACTCGGCATTCATTTGTAACGCTGTCTTGAAGTTTTCCGGGGAGGTCGGCAGATGCGGTTTCATTTCCTCGCTGACCAGGGCTTGCGACGATTTACGCGTCGGGCCATAGGCGATGTATTTGCTTTGCTCAGCCAGCACCGGGGTGCTCGTGGCGAACTTGAGGAACTCCATGGCCCGCGCTTTGTTCTTGCTGCCGGCCGGCACAGCCCATACATCCATGTCGTACAGCTGACCGTCCCAGATAATCTTGAACGGTTGCTTCTCTTGGGTCTGGGCCGTCCAGATACGTCCATTCCATGCCGAGGTCATTACGACCTGGCCGTCCGCAAGCAATTGCGGCGGCTGAGCACCCGCTTCCCACCAGATCACCTGACTCTTGATCGAGTCGAGTTTGGCGAAAGCCCGCTCGATACCCGCCTCAGTTTCCAGGGTGGAATACACTTCATTACGAGGCACCCCATCGGCCAGCAGTGCCCACTCCAACGTGCCTTGAGGCGCCTTGCGCAAGCCACGCTTGCCAGGGAATTTGTTCAGGTCGAAGAAATCCTTCAGCGTTGCGGGCTGCTCACCTTTGAACGCGTTGACGTTGTAAGCGACCGCCGTCGACCAAATGATGTTGGCCACCGCACAGTCGGTGACAGCGCCGGAGATGAAGTCCACGTCAACCGGGGCGCCGCCCGTCCCTGCTTCCAGGTCCTTGCTCGGGTTGATACGTTCGAACAGCCCCGCATTGCACGCCCGAACGGCATCCGGTAATTCCATGTCGACGACGTCCCAAGTGACGTTTTTGGTATCGACTTGAGCTTTGAGCTGAGCGATGCCACCGGAGTAATCCTCCAGCGTGGTTTTCACCCCAGTTTTCTCGCTGAATGGCTTGATCGCTGCCTTGGTCTGGGCAGCCGCCAATGAGCCACCGTACGTGACAATCGTCAGATTCTCTTGCGCCATCGCAGACACACACACGAGGCTTGTTACCGCGCATATCAACATCTTTTTCATAACTGCTTCCCTAGATCTCAGATCAATTAGTGATTCCACGAACGCGGAGCGAACGACGGCGCAGGACTTCGATAGACAGCAACAGCAGGACAGACAAAATGATCAGCAACGTGGCAGCAGCGAGAATCGTGGGACTGATCTGCTCACGCATTCCGGACCACATCTGACGAGGGATGGTGCGCTGCTCGACTCCACCCAAAAACTGAACGATCACCGCCTCGTCGAACGAAGTGATAAATGCGAACAGCCCGCCTGAAATGATGCCGGGGCGAATGAGCGGAAACGTCACGTTGAAAAACGTGTAAGTCGCCGATGCGCCCATGCTGGCGGCGGCGCGGGTCAGTGAATGATCGAACCCCACGAGCGTTGCGGTGACGGTCAGAATCACGAAAGGCGTACCCAGCACAGCGTGCGACAGGATCAGCGCGAGCAGGCTCTGGCCAATCCCCAATTTGCTGTAAAAGAAGTACATGCCAGCGGCGGAAATAATCACCGGGACGATCATCGGCGAAATCAGAATGCCGGTGAGCAGGCGTTTGTACGGCAGGTCAGCGCGGCTCAGCCCAATGGATGCGAGCGTACCGAGCGCGGTAGCGATCACTGTTGCACCACACGCCACCAGGAAACTGTTCTTGATCGACAGCACCCAAAGCGGGTCGTTGATCAGCTGGTGATACCAGCGTAGGGAAAATGCTTCCGGTTTCAGGTGAAGCATGTCCGACGTGAAGCTGAAATACGGCTCGACGTTAAAGGACAACGGGATGATTACTAGAATCGGTACCACCAGAAACAGCAGCACGAGCAGGGCAAATCCGCGCACGGTGAAAAACCAGCAGCGTTCGAAAGGTCCGATGTAATTTGGAAGGCTCATGGCTCACCCCAACTTCATATTGGTAATGCCTACGAATCGGTCGTAGACCCAGTACATCAGCAGCACTACCACCAGAAGCAGGCTGGCAATTGCCGAGGCAAGACCCCAGTTCAAGGACGTCTGCATGTGATAGGCGATGAAGTTGCTGATCATTTGGCCGGTTCGGCCACCGACAAGTGCAGGCGTAATGTAGTAACCAACCGCGAGAATGAAGACCAGAATCCCCCCGGCACTGACGCCCGGCAGGGACAGCGGAAAGTAGATTTTGAAAAAAGTCCGCATGGAGCTGGCGCCCATGGAGTGCGCGGCACGGATGTAGGTCTGGTCGACACCGCGCATGACGCTGTAAAGCGGCAGCACCATGAACGGCAGCAGAATATGCGTCATGGCGATGATGGTGCCGTACAGGTTGTACATCAGATCGAGCGGCTGATTGATGATGCCGAGACTGCGAAGGACATCGTTGAAAACCCCGTTTGACTGGAGAATCACGATCCAGGCGCTGGTCCGGACCAGCAACGATGTCCAGAACGGCAGTAGCACGAGGATCATCAGCAAGTTGCTGAAGCGGTCCGGCAAGCTGGCCAGGAAGTACGCCAGCGGATAGCCCAGCAGAAAGCAGATGAAAGTGATCGCGACACTGACCGCAAGCGTCTTCAGCAGGTTGTCGACATAGATCTGCCGGCTTTCAGGCTGCAGGACGATGTCGCCGTTATCGTCGTATTGACGATCCAGCGCCGCCAGGTAATGAACTGCAGAAATCGAGGGTGCCATCACCTTGAGCTGCGACCACGTTGCGGTTTCACCCCAGCGTTTGTCGATGCTGATCATTAGCGGCTTGAATTCGGTGATCCCTGCCTGACTCTGTTTTTCCAGGCCTCTCGCCGTCTTGTTCAACAGCAGCTTCATGCCGCTTTGCACGCGGTTCAAGTCAGTCCCGACCCGGTCCAGGTTCTGCGATTTCAGTAGGGCGAGAATATCGTTGCCGAGGACTGCAAACATCTTCTCCTCAGGCAGTGCCTGCCGCTCCCAGTGCTTCAACTCGACTGCACTGTTGGGCATATAGTCCGCGAGCGTGCCGTTTTGCACGCTGCGCATCAGCATGTCGCCGATCGGCATGAGAAAGAACACGGCGATAAATGCAAGCAGTGGCAACACCAGTAGCACGGACTTGAACTTGTTCCGACGCTCGGCCTTGTCCAGGCTTTCCTTTATTGACTGGCCAACCTTCGGCTGCACAAACAGCCGATCCGCAGGCCCTTCAGACATTACAGGGCGATTCATGGAGTGATCTCCGTGTGAGCGGTGAAGAAAGTTAGATAACGGTGTTGAGCGCTCGACAGTCGTCAGCACGCCACCCTACGGTCACCAGGGCGCCGGGGGTCGGCGTCGACTGGTTGACGCCATTCACCACTTTGACGATGAAGTCATCCTGGTCCGCGACGCTTAACCGCAGACGCAGGTGGTCCCCGTGATAGATCAGCTCTTGAATTTTTGCCGGTAGCCGGTTGTCACATTGACCGTCGGCCGGATCGAGGTAGACGCGCTCTGGGCGAATCGACAAGGTGGTTTTCGTGCCACGGGCGGTACTCGCGGATTTCGCCGCAACGGCCTTCACTCGGAGGTTGCCGACTTGCACCTGGCAGTAATCACCATCGCGCTCGATGACCTCACCCGTCAGCCGGTTGTTTTCACCGATGAAGCTGGCAACGAAAGCGGTCTCGGGTTTCTCGTACAGGTCGGACGGATTGGCCAGTTGCTGAACCACACCATCGTTGAACACCGCAATGCGATCGGACATGGTCAGTGCTTCAGTCTGATCGTGGGTGACGTAAACAACGGTAATACCCAGCTGCTTGGAAAGGCGCTTGATCTCGTACTGCATTTGTTCACGCAGTTGCTTGTCGAGCGCGCCGAGCGGCTCGTCCATGAGCACCAGGCGAGGTTCAAAAATCAGCGCCCGAGCCAGGGCCACTCGTTGTTTCTGCCCACCGGACAGTTGCGCTGGCATGCGATTGCCCAGCGGGCCCATGGCGACCATGTCTAGTGACTTCTTAACTTTGCCCTGGATGTCGCTTGAAGACAGGCCGCGAACCTTGAGCGGAAAAGCCAGGTTCTCAGCAATGGTCATGTGCGGGAACAAGGCATAGTTTTGAAAGACCATGCCGATACCGCGCTTCTGTGGCGAGATATCGTTAACCGGCTGTTTGTCGATGGAGATTTCCCCGTGAGTGACGGTTTCAAAACCCGCCAACATCATCAGGCACGTTGTCTTTCCAGAGCCGGACGGCCCAAGCATGGTGATGAATTCGCCTCGCTGAATATCCAGATTGAAGTTTTTGACCACGAGGTTTTCGCCGTCGTAGCTCTTCTGCACATTGCGAAAACTCACAAAGGATTCTGTTTGCATGTGAACACCCTTCTGCAATTCTTTGATCAGCTAAGTGCGAAGCCGTCTTAAACGGCACTCACACGGTTTCTCTTGTTCGCGTAGACACAGGACAGCCATCAATCAGGCGTACGGACGCCCGTGTCTGATGGTCGACGCGGCAAACTCAAGAGGAATCTTTCGGCAGAAAAGGCTCAGGGCGAGCCCAGAATCGATAAGGTGTGATGGAGCGGCACAAAGCTGCGCCCCCGACGGGGTTGGCGACGACTTGGACCTGGCGATGCATTTTGCATTCATGGTTGTCTCCGGCGATTTTTGCGCCTGGCCCGGAGTCGGACCTCCGGGCACTGCGCGATTCAATCGACTTGTTGTTATGACGTTTCTATACCGTGCCTGACCGCCGCTAATACGGTTGCCAGGGGGTCAGCACTTGATTTTGTTCATCTCAGGGTCGTAGAACGCTCGAAGGCTTGCCTCCACCTCATAGCGCTTGGTGGCCACCTCGATCTCGTACTTGCCTTCTTTCACCCAGTCGGTCGTTGCACCTTCGGCGTTACAGACATAGCCCATGGCGACGTTGCCGCCGATGAAGTGGCCGTACATGCCAGAGGTGGTGCGGCCGACGATTTCTCCGTTCCGATAGATCGGTTCTTCGTGGTAGTTGGTGGCCTCCGGGTCGAGGAACTTGAACAGGACCATGCGCTTTTTCACGCCTTCGGCTTTCTGCTTGAGCAAGGCCTCCTTCCCGATGAAACCGCCAGCCTTGTTGAAGTCCGAGGCAAATGACAGCCCGGCTTCCAGCGGCGTGTCCTCCTCCATCACGTCGTGGCCGAAGTGGCGATAGCCCTTCTCGATACGCAGGGAGTTCAGGGCGTGATAACCACACAACTTCAAGCCGTAAGGCTCACCCGCCGCGACGATTCGGTCGAATACATCCGGGGCGAATTCAGTCGGGATGTACAGCTCCCAGCCCAACTCGCCCACGTAGGTAATCCGTGACGCTCGTACGCGGGCATAGCCGAGTTCGATCTCCCTGGACGTGGCAAACGGGAAACCTTCGTTGGAGAGGTCGTCGGTGGTCAGCGGTTGCAGCAAATTGCGGGCGTTAGGGCCCATCACGCTGATCACGGCCATCGACGAGGTGACATCGGTGTAGACCACATTCGCCTCGTCCGGCGTGTTGCGGCGCAGCCAGTTCAGTTCGCGCGTCTGCGTCCATGGACCGGTGACGATGAGGAACGACTCCTTCTCAAGTCGTGTCACGGTTAGGTCGGCCTCGATACCTCCGCGCTCATTGAGCCACTGGGTGTAGACGATCTTGCCCGGCTCGACATCGATGTTGTTGCTGCAAATGCGGTTGAGCACCGACATCGCATCGCGGCCCTGGACCAGTATCTTGGCGAAGGAGCTTTGATCAAACAGGCCGACGGTTTTGCGCACCGCGTTGTGTTCGGCTGCCGACCACTCGAACCAGTTTTGCTTGCCCCAGCTATAGCCGTATTCCGGCTTCTCACCCACCGGTGCGAAGAAGTTAGCGCGTTCCCAACCCACCACTTCGCCGTAGCAGGCATTGGCGGCCACTAGGCGGTCATGGAGGATACTTTTGCGCGCGTTACGGGCGGACTCGAACTGACGGAATGGCCAGTGCATGGCATACAACAGGCCCAAACCTTCCGTGGTGCGGTCATACAGGTACTGAGAGTTGCCCTGGAAAGGCAAATTACGCTTGATGTCGACGTCCCACAGATCCATCGGCGCGTGACCTTTGGCGATCCACTCGGCCAGCACCTTGCCGGCGCCGCCCGCTGACTGGATGCCCACCGAGTTGAAGCCCGCAGCGACAAAATAGTTACGCAACTCAGGTGCTTCGCCCAAGTGGTAGCGGTCATCGGGGGTAAAACTTTCCGGGCCGTTGAAGAACACTTGCAGGCCGGTTTTCTCCAGCGCCGGGATACGGCGAATGGCGGCTTCCAGGTAGGGCTCCAAGTGATCGAAATCAGGCGGCAACTCATCAAAACTGAAGCTGTCGGGAATGCCTTCATGGCCCCACGGTTTGGCATTGGGCTCAAAGGTGCCGATCAGCAGTTTGCCGGCGTCGGTCTTGAAGTAGTTGCAGTAGTCCAGGTCACGCAGTGTCGGCAGCATGATGCCGTTGATTTCCGGCATCGGCTCCGTGACCACGTAGTAGTGTTCTGCGGCGTGGAGGGGAATGTTGACCCCGGCTTTCTTGCCGAAATTACGCGCCCACATACCGGCGCAGTTCACCACGAACTCAGCGTCGATATCGCCTTGAGCCGTGACGACGCCAGCGGCCTTGCCATCCTTGATCTTGATGTCCAAGACCTGGGTGTTTTCAATGATTTTAGCGCCACCCATTCGAGCGCCCTTGGCGAGTGCCTGGGTGACGTCAACCGGGTTGACCACACCGTCCAGAGGCAAATACACGCCGCCGACGATGTCTTCGATGTTCAGCAGTGGCCACAGGTCAAGCGCTTGCTCAGGGTTGACCACTTCACAGGGAAAGCCACAAAGCTTGGCCATCGAAGCGCCGCGCTTGAGCTCGGTGAAACGTTCCTGGTGAGTCGCGACGCTCAAGGAGCCGTTACGCACGAAGCCAGTGGCCTGACCGGTTTCAGCTTCAAGGCCCTCGTAGAGACCAGCGCTGTACTTCGCCAGCATGCTCATGTTGTAGGTCGCGCGCAGGGTCGGCACCAGGCCGGCGGCATGCCAGGTCGTGCCGCAGGTCAGCGTCTTGCGCTCCAGCAGCACGACATCCTTGATGCCCAGTTTGGTCAGGTGGTATGCAACGCTGCACCCGATAACCCCACCACCGACGATGACGACACGAGCCGAACTCGGAACGGTATTGCTCATTTTAAAACTCCAGGGCCAGCACCCCAGGCAGGGCAACTGGCTCGACGATTGGGGGGTGCTTAAAACACGATGGTTTTATTGCCGTACACAAGCACGCGATCTTCGAGATGGTTTCGAAGCCCACGGGCCAATACGGTTTTTTCGACGTCTTTGCCTAACCGCACAAGATCATCAACAGACTGTTCGTGGCTGACGCGCGCGACGTCCTGCTCGATGATCGGCCCCTCGTCGAGGTCTTCGGTGACGTAGTGACAGGTTGCGCCAATCAGCTTTACCCCACGACGGGACGCCTGGTGATAAGGCTTTGCGCCGATGAACGAGGGCAGGAAGCTGTGATGAATGTTGATCACTTTATGGCGGTATTTTTCACACAGGTTCTGCGGAAGAATCTGCATGTAACGAGCGAGAACGATACAGTCCGCGCGGTACTCATCGATCAGTTGTTCGGTTTTGGCAAACCCCGCAGCCTTGTTGTCTTTGTCGACCGGTACGTATTCGAATGGAATGCCGTACCACTCGACCAGGCTGCGCAAATCCTCGTGGTTGGAAATCACACAGGCAATGTCACAGACCAAGTCACCGGTCTTCCAGCGATCGAGCAGATCGGTCATGCAGTGCGAGCCTTTGCTGCACATCAGCACCACACGCTTGCGCTGGTCACTGTCGACCAGACGCCAGTTCATCGACATTTCTTGTGCGAGCGGTTCGACTTTGCGTTTTAACACTTCGATGTCAAACGGCAGGGTCTCCGCGCGAACAACCATGCGACTGAAAAAGCGATTGCTCTCTTCGTCAGAGAACTGCGAGGCCTCTTCCACCCAACCACCATGACTGGCGAAAAGGCCCGCCGTGCGGGTGATGATTCCCACCCGGTCTGGACAATCGAAAGCGAATGTATAGGTACGCTTGGCGCTCATTTCAGACTCCTTAAGACAGGGCAGCTTCAAGAGCTGGAACGGCTTCGAACAAGTCGGCAACCAGGCCGTAGTCGGCGACGCGGAAAATCGGCGCCTCCTCGTCCTTGTTGATCGCGACGATGATTTTGGAATCTTTCATGCCGGCCAAATGTTGAATGGCACCCGATATGCCAACAGCGATGTACAAGTCAGGCGCCACGATCTTGCCTGTCTGGCCAACCTGCATATCGTTGGAGACGAAACCTGCATCGACGGCTGCGCGAGAGGCACCCACGGCGGCACCCAACTTGTCGGCGACCTTTTCCAGCAGGGCGAAATTTTCGCCACTGCCCATGCCACGACCGCCGGAAATAACGATCTTGGCCGAGGTCAGTTCGATCCGCTCAGAGACGCTGAAATCGGCACTCAGGAATTTGGAAAGACCGGTATCGTGAGAGACGGAAATGGACTTGATGGACGCCAATGCCCCGGTCCGTTCGGCAGCTGCAAACGCCGTGGTGCGGACGGTCAGCACCTTGACTGAGTCAGCGCTTTCAATGGTCGCCAGGGCATTACCGGCGTAGTACGGCCGAACGAATGTGTTCGAGGAAACGATTTCCACAACGTCACTGACCTGGGCGACATCCAGCAATGCAGCCACACGAGGAAGCAGATTTTTGCCATACGCCGTAGAGGCGGCAATGACATGGCCATAGGTCGAGGTCTTCACCAGCTCGGTCACCAGAGCGGCCACATTCTCCACACCTTGATCTGCATACTCGGGCGCATCTGTAATCAGTACGCAACTCACACCCGCGAATCCGGCCAACTCCTCAGCGACACTGCCCGCCTGCTGACCCGCCACCAAAACGTCGACGTCTGCCCCAAGGCTCGCCGCCGCTGAAAGCGCGTTCAAGGTGCCCGATTTAAGAGCGCCTTCGTGGTGCTCAGCAATCAATAAAACAGCCATCAGATCACCCCCGCTTCGTTCTTCAGCTTCTCGACCAGTTCTTGAACGCTACTCACACGAATGCCTGCCTTGCGCTCAGGCGGCGCCGAGACCTTGATGACTTTCAAACGAGGAGTGATATCGACACCGAGGTCGCCGGCATCAATGACCTCCAGTGGTTTTTTCTTCGCTTTCATGATGTTCGGAAGAGAGGCGTAGCGTGGCTCGTTCAGGCGTAGGTCCGCGGTGATCACTGCGGGCAACCGCAAGCTTCTGGTTTCCAGTCCACCGTCGACCTCGCGAATGACATTGACCCACTCACCGACGACGTTGATTTGCGAAGCGAAGGTGCCTTGAGCGCTGCCCATCAAGGCGGAAAGCATTTGACCGGTCTGGTTGTTATCACCATCAATGGATTGCTTACCCAGGAGAACAATGCCGGGCTCTTCACGCTGGGTGACCGTGTAGAGAAGCTTGGCAACGGCAAGGGGTTCCAGATCGCTACCTGCCTTGACCAGCACGGCTCTGTCTGCGCCCATTGCCAGTGCGGTGCGCAACTGCTCCTGGCAAGCATCAGGCCCCACCGATACAGCGATGATTTCGCTGGCCTGCCCGCTTTCCTTCAACTGAAGTGCGGCCTCCACAGCGATCTCGCAAAAGGGGTTTATCGACATTTTTACGTTGTTTAACTCAACGTCAGATTCATCCGCCTTGACGCGGACTTTGACGTTGGCGTCTACGACACGCTTCACCGCCACCAGCACCTTCATAGCAATCTCCGAATAAGTCCAAACCTCTGGAATCCGATGCTATAAGCCCCTATGGATGCTTACAAACGATCTATATGGCGCTTATAGATAAGCCTTGCTTATTCGTAGTTGCACGTCGTGGAACGGCGCTGGCAACCAAAAATGAGACTTAAAAACGATCGTTCAAAACGCTAAAGCCGTCACCACCGTTGCTTCAAATCGAATTGTTGACGCTCCCCGCTCTCTCATTCACGACTTGCCTAATCTTGTCCATCAGCGCCTGCGCCGCTGGCGATTGAAGTGCCCCGGACCTGGAGATAAGACCGATCGGTCGCGTCGTGTGGTCAAGGGCAAGCGGCAGCCGCACCAAATCACCGCAGGCCATTTCGTGTTCCAACTGATGAGCCGAAACGGCGGCGAGCATGTCTGAGCGCAACAACACCCCTCGCAGGATTGCCAGGTCGGCTGTTTCGATCACAGGGCTGGGTGCGGCGATACCGATGTGGATGAAAAATGCGTCCAGCAGCTGTCGTGCCGGAGAGCCTGCACGAGGCAGGATCCAGCGGGCGGCGCTCAAGTCGTCATAGCCTAGAGAACGCGTTAGCCAGGGATGGTCACGGCGTACCAGAATTATCATTTCTTCTTGCAGCAAGGCATCGCTATGCAAGTCACTGGCGTAGGCCGACGGGCGTAGAGCACCCAGGATGAAATCCACATCCCCCGCGCGCAGCTCCCCCGCCAACAGATCGAACGGGCTTTCGTTGGTCACGATCCGTATATGGGAGTGCTCCGAAGTCAGGCGCACTATGGCTTCGGGCAATATTCCCGCGCGTCCAAGCGGCAATGCCCCCACGTGCACGGCGCCTTGAAGGGAACCACGCAGCGCGGCGATGTCGGCGTCGATATGACGAAGTTCGTTCAGTGCTCGACGCACCCGCAACAACATCGCCTGGCATGGACGGGTCGGCAGCAAGCCATGGGGGGTGCGTTCAAATAGGCTGCAACCGCTACCTTGCTCGAGAACTTTGATGGCGGCACTGATTGCTGGCTGCGATACCCCGTGGATGCTCGCGGTAGTTTGCATATGGTGCGTCTTGCAAAGCGTCACGAAGACTTCCAGACGGCGCGTCTGAAACAGGTAAAGCGGTTCGGCGGTATGCCCCGGCATCTGTCCCAGCAACGGCACAACAGCCTGCAACTCCTCCAGGGTACGACGAGCACGGGGAAGCATCCCCTCGCCATAGTCGGTCAGACGCATACCGTTGATGTTACGCTCGAACAGCAAGACTCCGAGGCGTTTCTCCAACGCCAGGATGGCGCGCGTCACGACAGGTTGTGCGCGAAAAAGCACGGTAGACGCCTTGGATACACTGCCGTAGTCGACGACATGAAGGAACGCCCGAACCTGCATGAGATTGGGCAGTTCAAGACTGTTCATAGGCACCTATCGGGTTTTCAGGGAAGCGGTTGCACAGCATGCAGAACTTGCATCGATAAGTAAAAAGCATACCTCTTGCAACCGAACGCATTATTCATCGCCGCAACCAAGTGCGAATGTGGCCCTACCCAATAGCCGTAAGAAGAGCCCTTCAATGACTCCTACAACAAAAACCGCACTGGTCGTCAGCGCCCATTCCGCCGATTTCGTCTGGCGTGCCGGCGGTGCCATCGCATTACATGCAAGCCAGGGTTATGCCGTTCACATCGTATGCCTGTCCTACGGAGAACGAGGTGAATCGGCCAAGCTTTGGCGCAAAGGCGAGATGTCCGAAGACAAGGTCAAATCCGCCCGTCGCAGCGAGGCCGAAGCAGCGGCACAGATCCTGGGCGCCACGGTGGAATTCTTCGACATAGGCGATTACCCGATGCGGGCCGATAAAGAGACGCTATTCCGTCTGGCTGACGTGTTCCGCCGAGTGCAGCCAACGTTTGTCCTCAGCCATTCGATCAAAGACCCTTACAACTACGACCACCCGCTGGCCATGAACCTGACCCAGGAGGCGCGCATCATCGCCCAGGCAGAAGGTTACAAGCCCGGTGAAAAAATTGTCGGAGCCCCACCGGTCTACAGTTTCGAACCCCACCAACCGGAACAGTGCGAATGGCGCCCGGATGTGCTGCTGGATATCACTGAGGTCTGGGACAAGAAATATGCCGCCATCCAGTGTATGGCCGGTCAAGAGCATCTCTGGGAGTACTACACCCGTGTCGCCCTGCAGCGGGGCGTACAAGCCAAACGCAATGTCGGCATCACCTCCACCCGAAACATCGAGTACGCCGAGGGCTACCAGAGCATCTTCCCACGTGTAACGGAGAATCTGGCATGAGCGCGCTGATCGGAAAAACCGGCATCGTCGTACGAAACATTCCCCGTGCCGACAGCACGTTAATTGATGAACTGGATCGCTTCGGCGTCGCCACCGTGCATGAGGCCCAGGGCCGTAAAGGCTTGTTGGACTCTGCCATTCGCCCGATCCAGCAAAACCAGAGCACCACGGGAACGGCGGTGACCGTGTTGGTCGCACCCGGCGATAACTGGATGTTCCACGTCGCGGTCGAACAATGCCAACCCGACGACATCCTGGTAGTTGCGACGACATCGCCCTGCACCGACGGCTACTTTGGCGACTTGCTCGCCACGTCGTTGATGGCCCGAGGGGTACGTGGCCTGATCATCGATGCCGGAGTGCGGGATACTCGAACCCTCAGAGAGATGGGTTTCAAGGTATGGTCACGAGCGATTCATGCCCAAGGCACCGTCAAGGAAACGCTAGGTTCGGTGAACGTACCGATCATCTGCGCCGGCCAGTGGGTGGAGCCCGGTGACGTCGTGGTCGCGGACGACGATGGCGTGGTGATTGTCCGTCGGGAAGAGCTGCCCACGGTCCTTGAAACCAGTCGCAAGCGCGCCAGGCTCGAAGAGGAAAAACGCCTGCGCATGGCAGCCGGTGAATTAGGCCTGGATATCTACAACATGCGGCAGAAACTCGCCGATCGTGGGCTGACCTATTACGACAGCCTCAGCGATCTGCAAGGATGACCCGTATGAGCCAGACTCGTATTCCCTGCTTGATGATGCGTGGCGGCACATCCAAGGGCGCGTACTTTCTTGCCCACGACCTCCCCGCGGAAGGGCCGCTGCGTGACCAGATATTGTTGGCCGTGATGGGATCACCCGATACCCGACAAATAGACGGTATCGGCGGCGCGAACTCGTTGACCAGCAAGGTCGCGATCATTCGCCGCTCAGAGCGTCCTGACGCCGATGTCGATTACCTGTTTGCCCAGGTGCTGGTGGAACAGGCCCAGGTCGATTACGGCCAGAATTGCGGAAATATCCTGGCAGGGGTTGGACCGTTCACCATCGAACGTGGCCTGGTGAACGTCCAGGGCCCCGTTACGTCGGTACGGATTTTCATGGAGAACACCGGTCAGATCGCCATCGCCCATGTCCCCACCCCGGACGGTTCGGTCAGTTACGCAGGAGAAGCTCGCATCGACGGCGTTCCCGGCACCGGCGCCCCACTGATCATCGAATTCCAGGACATTGCCGGCTCCAGCTGCGGTGCACTGCTGCCGACCGGCAACCCAGCAGATCGTTTCGACGGTATTGATGTGACCTGCATCGATAACGGCATGCCGGTTATTTTGATTCGAGCCATCGATGTCGGTCGTAGCGGTTACGAAAGTGCCGAACAATTGGACGCTGACAGCGAGCTCAAAGCCAGGCTCGAATCCATCCGCCTGCAGGCGGGTCCATTGATGAATCTGGGGGATGTCAGTCAGCGCAGCGTACCGAAAGTATCCTTGATTGCCGCCCCTCGAGAGGGTGGCGCAATTTGCAGTCGCACTTTCATCCCCCATCGTTGCCACGCCTCGATCGGGGTGTTCGGTGCGGTGAGCGTGGCTTCCGCCTGCCAGGTTCCGGGCTCGGTCGCCAGCGGACTGGCCCAGGCAGCGCATACCGGTGACCGCGTACAAGTATCGGTAGAACATCCGACGGGAGAGTTCACGGTGGAATTGCGCCTGCAAAATGGCCAACTGGCGGGCTGTGGACTGCTGCGTACGGCCCGGTTGCTGTTCGACGGCGAGGTATGTGTCGCGCAGGGCGTCTGGCCGAATGAGGTGAAACCATGAAGCCGACTACCATCACGCTGATTGGCTTCGGCGAGGCGGGTCGTATTTTTGGCCAGGATCTTGTAGCTGCCGGCGTGACTGTATTCACCTATGACCGCCTGCACGAAGATCCTCGCACTCGCGCCGCTCTCCACGACAAGGCTCGACGCAGCGGCGTCCGTCTGTGCGACAGTTTCGCCGAAGCCATTGCACTCGCAAACTGGGTCATCTCAGCGGTCACCGCCGATGCGGCGCTGGATGTTGCTCGGACGGCAGCGGCGCTGATGAGATCCGATCAGCTGTTCATCGATATCAATTCCGTTGCTCCGTCCACCAAACGGGCTGCATTCGCCGCCATGCAGCCGCGCGGCGTCGGTTACATCGATGCCGCCGTTATGGCCCCGGTCCCGCCTCAACGCTTGAAAACACCCATTTTGGTAGGCGGTTCAGCCGCCGGGCTGGTTGCTGAGCGGCTCGGTGAGCTGGGCATGAACGTTCGCCCGGTGTCCGAAGAAGTGGGTGTCGCATCGGCAATCAAAATGTGCCGCAGCATCATGATCAAGGGGCTGGAAGCGCTGACGACCGAGTGTTTGAGCACCGCACGACAGTATCAGGCTGAGCGCGAGGTGCTGGCCTCATTACATCAGAGTTTCCCGCAGATGGGCTGGGACGGCGCGCTACCTGACTACTTGATCAGCCGCGTGGCAGAACATGGTCTGCGCCGGTCCGAAGAAATGAAAGAGGTGGCAAAAACCTCAAGCGACATGGGTGTTGTACCCAACATGAGCCAGGCCATCGTCAAGGCCCAGCGGGGCCTTGTGGACGCCATGCTGGATGCCGACCTTGATTACTCAAGTCTTGAACCGTTCGACTGGCTACGCTTGATCGATACGCTCTACGGCAGCCCCGTCTCCCGGGAAAGCGTATTGGAGGAAAAGCGTTAACATGAGCTTTTCCCCCGAGAACGGCTCATGGACTTAAAACAACTCGAATGTTTCGTACGAGTCGCCGAATTCGGAAGCTTTACCAAAGCGGCCGCGGTATTGAACATTTCCCAGTCGGTGGTCAGCCGCCAGGTTCGACAACTGGAAGTCGAATTACAGGAGCATCTGCTGCTGCGCCACGGCCGTGGCGTGTTGCTGACTGCTTCTGGCCAGCGCCTGTTCGATCACGGCAAAGGCATCTTGCGACAGGTGCAAGTCGCTCGCGAAGAGTTGCGCGAGCAACGCGACACCTTGTCCGGCAAAGTGGTGATCGGACTTCCGCCGAGCATTTCCCGACGCCATACCGTGGCCCTGGTGTCGGCTTTTCGTGAGCGATTTCCCGCGTGTTCGTTAGGTATCAAAGAGGGTTTGAGTCATTCGATGCGGGAGTGGCTATTGCTAGGTCGGCTGGATTTCGCTCTCCTGTTCAACCCCGCCCACAGTGCGCAGCTGCACTACGAACACATCCATTCCGAGCCATTGATGTTGATCGGTGCCTCCCGTTCGGAGCTGCCAGACACGGTCGCCATGAAAGACCTGGGGCGCTATCCACTGATCATTCCCAGCGAGCCCCATTCGCTGCGTCGGCTCGTCGAAACCCAGGCATCCCGCCATGACATCACCCTAGACGTCTGCCTGGAAATCGATAGCATTCCCTCACTCCTGGAGCTGATCAAGCTGGGCATGGGCTATGGCGTGTTATTCCGTTCTGCCCTCGCCACAAGCAACAGTCTGCCGGATGGCTTGGGAGCGGCGCAGATTATCGAACCCTCCATTCCTACCCACCTGTTTATTGCGACCTCGGAGCAGCGGCCGTTGACGCGTCTGGCTGAGAAGACATTGGCTATGGTCCGTGAAATCTGCATACCGTGAAGATATGCATGCAAAAACTGCATAGCTGCTAGAACTCAGACTCTGTTGTTCGACGCGTTTGCAACGACGACCATCAGTCATCGCTTTCAAACGTAGAACAATAAGGACTCACGATGAAAAGTTGCCTGGCTCCGGACTCCAACCCCAGCAAACCTATTCAAACACTGCCAGTCGGTGCCTGGGACGCGCACTGCCATGTGTTCGGCCCCGCCGCGCAGTTCCCTTATGCCGCCGACCGCAGTTACACCCCGCCTGACGCGCCCTATGAACAGTTGCGAGCCCTGCATGACCACCTGGGGTTCAGTCGCGCCGTGATCGTCCAGGCCAGCTGTCACGGCAATGACAACCGCGCGATGCTCGATGCCATTGCCCGCAGTGAAGGACGTTATCGTGGGGTGGCCATTGTCGACGGCAGCGAAACCGACGCCCAACTTGCCGAAATGGACGCTGGCGGCGTACGTGGGGTGCGTTTCAATTTTGTCGCGCACCTGGGCGGCGCACCCGACCTGGAGGTGTTTGATCGCACGGTGGAACGACTCGCCCCGCTTGGCTGGCATGTGGTGTTGCACCTGGACGCTCAGGACATTCTGACTTACGCCGAGCGCCTGGAACGCATTCCCGTGCCGTTCATCATCGATCACATGGGCCGCGTCAAGGCTCAAGACGGGATCGAACAATCGTCTTTTCTGGCCTTGCTCGATCTCATGGAAAATCCATTGGCCTGGGTCAAAGTCTGTGGCGCTGAACGGGTGTCGATCGGTCGCCGGCCCTTCGATGACGCAATCCCGTTCGCCGAGCGACTGATCCAGGCAGCCCCGGATCGAGTGCTCTGGGGAACCGATTGGCCGCACCCGAACATCAGCAAGGACATGCCTAACGACGGCGGCCTGGTGGATTTGATGTTCCGCTTCTGCACCGACCCGGTATTGCGCCAAAAGCTATTGGTAGACAACCCGCTGAAATTGTACGGACGCTGACAGCAGGACCCTTTGCCACACCTCCAACAATAAGATGGCAGCGAGTAAACCTTATGAGCCCTATCCCTGTGCCCGCGCAGGTCGAAACACCGACCAGCACTCACGTAAAAACCAAACAACCCTTTTACCGTGCGATGTATTTCCAGGTCCTGCTGGGAATCATCGCCGGTGTGCTGGTCGGTCACTTCTGGCCTGATTTCGCCGCCGACCTCAAACCGTTGGGCGATGCGTTCATCAAACTGATCAAAATGATCATCGGCCCCGTCGTTTTCTGTACGGTGGTGACCGGTATCGCTGGCATGCGTGATCTGAAAAAGGTCGGCCGTGTCGGCGGCAAGGCATTGTTGTACTTCGAAGTCATTTCAACGGTCTCACTGCTGATCGGGTTGATCGGTGGCCACTTGTTCAACCCCGGCGGCGGCTTCAACGTTGACGTCAACACGCTCGATGCCAAGGCCGTCACCGGCTTCGCGGAAAAAGCCCAGCATTTGCACATGGTCGATTTCCTCATGGGCATCATCCCTACTACCTTCTCCCAGGCCTTCACCGAGGGCAACGTGCTCTGCATCTTGCTGGTTTCGGTGTTGTTCGGTTGCGCGTTGTCAGCCATGGGAGAGAAAGGCAAGCCGGTGTACGACATCGTCGAGGGTTTGTCGGGGGTATTTTTCCGCATTGTCCACATCATCGCCAAACTGTCCGCCGTGGGTGCATTTGGTGCCATCGCGTTCACTGTCGGCACCTACGGTGTCCAGTCGCTGCTGCCACTGCTCAAACTGATTGGCAGCTTCTATTTGCTCTGCATATTTTTCATCATCGTTGTCCTTGGCAGCGTCGCCCGGTTGTGTGGTTTCAGCATTCTGCGTTTCCTTGGCTACATCAAAGAGGAACTGTTGGTGGTGCTGGGTACCAGCTCTTCAGAGGTGGTGATGCCGCAAATCATGGACAAAATGGAACGCCTGGGCTGCTCCAAGCCCGTCGTGGGCCTGGTGATTCCGACCGGATATTCCTTCAACCTGGATGGTACCAACATCTACCTGACGATGGCCGTGCTGTTCATTGCCCAGGCGTTGAACATTGACTTGAGCCTGTCACAACAGTTGACCCTGGTGATCGTGGCGATGCTGACATCCAAGGGCGCCAGTGGCGTGTCAGGCGCCGCATTCGTCATGCTGACCAGCACCTTGATGGTGATACCGGTCGTGCCCGTCGCCGGTATGGTGCTGATTCTGGGCATCCATCGCTTCATGGGCACAGGGCTGGCCATGACCAACCTCGTGGGCAACGGTGTAGCGACCTTGGTGGTTTCCGCCTGGGAAAAAGAGCTGGACCGCAAAAAGCTGGCTCAAGAGCTGGGCTGCAAGGCTTAACACCTCTCCCCTCACAACTTTCCGTCGCGTTTCTGTTCGGTCCAGTACCGAACAGCGACCCGTCGTGTCAGGAATATAATAAAAATGAACCGTAACCTCTCTATTGCATTGTTCGTACCCGGTGTCTGCTGGAGCATTTCCACGCTTGCCCAAGGCTTTATTGAAGACAGCAAGGCAACCCTGGAAGCACGCAACTTCTACTACAACGGCGACTTCCGGGATGGCGTCGGCGTGTCCAAGCGGGATGAATGGGCACAAGGTTTTTTGCTTAACTACGCGTCCGGCTTTACACAGGGCACTGTAGGATTCGGCATCGATGCCTTGGGATACGCTGGTTTTCAATTGGATTCCAGCCCAGACCGTACCGGTAGCGGCCTGTTACCACGACGCGCCTCCGGTGAAGCCGCTGACGAGTACTCAAAGGGTGGAGTGGCGGCCAAGGTCAGGTTCTCGAAAACAACCATGAACTACGGCATTGCATTGCCCAAAGTTCCGGTGCTGCAATTCAATGGCAGTCGCCTGTTTCCCCAGACGTTCCAAGGCACCCAACTCAGCTCCAGCGAGATCGAACACCTGACCGTCAATTTCGCGCAGTTCGATAAAACCGTCACGCCGGACTCTACCGATAAACGTGATATCGGTATTGCGGCCAAAGATGGGCGTTACAAGGCAACAGGTGTCGGAGACCGCTTCCGTTATGGGGGTGGCAGCTATGAACTCACGCCGACACTCACGGGAAGTTATTACTACGGTGAGTTGGACGACGTGTATCGCCAGCAATTCCTCGGACTGGTTCACACCACGCGTATTGGAAAAGGCAAAGTGACCACCGATGTACGTGCGTTCTCTAGCAGAGATATCGGCGCCGCAAAAGCGGGTGAGGTCGATAACCGGGCCTACTCCGCAGCGTTGGGCTACAACCTCGACAGCGGCCACAGCGTAATGGCCACCTACCAAGTCATGAAGGGCGCGACCGGTTTCCCTTACATCAACAACCCCTACTTGCCCAACTACGTGCAATACCACGACTTCGGTAGTGCCGGTGAGCGCAGTTGGCAAATGCGCTACGGCTACAACTTCGCGGCAATGGGTATTCCTGGCCTGACCTTTTTCACCGCTTACATCCGCGGGACAGGCTTGGACAAAACAGGCGCCGAAAAGGAATGGGAGCGCGACATCGATGTGACCTACGCTTTTCAAGACGTCCTGAAAGGCCTCTCCGTCCGCTGGCGTAACGCAACCTACCGCAGCGATGATGGTCGCGACATTGATGAAAATCGGTTGATCGCCAGTTACGCATTTTCTTTGTTTTAAATAACGCACAAAAAAAGCCCGACGCTAGCGTCGGGCAAATGTGCACCAAACAGAGAACAATTCCTTTTGGTTCAGCCAGGCTACTAGCCGTTACCCCTCATCGAATCTGGTACTTCGATGGCAAGCCGACCCACACGGCTTGACGGCTAGATTCAGGGGATCATTTTGCAAGCCAGGCATTGAAACGTTCATTCAGCTCGTCAGCATGATCACCCCACCACTGCGAATCCACCTGCAATGCTGTCGCAAAGTTATCTGGATCAGTCGGCATACTCGACTTCATATCAGCGTGGACCAGTGGCTGGGACGACTTGCGTGTAGGCCCATAAGCGATGTACTGGCTTTGGTCCGCCAGAATCTGAGTGGAGGTTGCGAAACGCAGGAAGTCCATGGCCTTGGCCATGTTGGGAGCACCAACCGGAACAGCCCACACATCGATGTCATACATCTGACCATCCCAGATGATTTTGAATGGCTGTTTTTCTTTCGTTTGTGCGGCCCAGATCCGGCCATTCCAGGCGGAGGTCATCGTGACCTGACCGTCAGCCAGCAACTGTGGAGGTTGAGCGCCAGCCTCCCACCAGATCACTTGGCTCTTGATAGAGTCGAGTTTGTGAAAAGCCCTCTCAAGCCCCTTATCAGTCTCAAGTGTTGCGTATACCTGATCACGAGGAACACCATCGGCTAACAAAGCCCATTCAAGGTTCGCCTGGGGGGCTTTACGCAGGCCACGCTTGCCAGGATATTTCTTGAGGTCAAAGAAATCAGCCAGCGTGGTTGGTGGCTGCCCTTTAAAGGCATTGGTGTTGTAGGCCACCGTCGTACTCCAGATGTAGGCACCGACCCCGCAATCATTAAGTGAACCTGGAAGAAAATCCTTCGCTGTGGAGCCATCAGGCGCGGCCTCGAGATCTTTCGCCGGGTTGATGCGGACCAGCAAACCGGCATTGCATGCCCGCACAGCATCTGGCAGTTCCATGTCGATCACATCCCAGGCAACTTTTTTAGACTCAACCTGGGCCTTGAGTTGGGCGATACCTCCCGAATAATCTTCAGTACGAATCTTGACGCCTGTTTTATCTGCATAGGGTTTGATCGCAGCCTGCTGCTGAGCCGCCGCGACACTCCCGCCATATGTGACAACCGTCAGGTTTTCTTGCGCCATTACGGCGAAGGAGGTCAAACCAGAGACGAGGACTAACGCTAATTTTTTCATGACGCTCCCGATAGATTTCTAGTAAGGAAGGCAGTGTGTTCATCGAATTAGTTATTGTTCTGTTCCACGCATCGCACTAGTAACGCTCCGGTCGCTCAATCGCGTAGCGACTCTTTCTCCTCTACATGCTGGTGTAGTTGGGCCCCCCGCCTCCCTCGGGTGCACGCCAAACGATGTTCTGACTCGGGTCCTTGATGTCACAGGTTTTGCAGTGCAGACAGTTCTGCGCATTGATTTGAAATCGGCTCGCCGCCCCTTCCTGCACAATCTCGTACACACCGGCAGGACAGTACCGTTGCGCAGGCTCGGCAAAGGTGGGCAGGTTAAAAGCAATGGGTATTGAGGAGTCCCTGAGCGTCAGATGACAGGGCTGGTCTTCTTCATGGTTCGTGTTCGACAGATAGACTGAGGAAGTTTTATCGAAACTCAGGACGTTATCGGGCTTCGGGTAGTGAAGGACCGAAGCGCTATCGGCAGGATCCATGGTCGAGTAGTCGGGGCGTTTGTCGTGGAAAGTCCAAGGCAATTTCCCTTTCAACAGGTTCAGATCAACCCAGGCGTATGCGGCCCCGATCAGATTGCCGAACCTGTGCATGGCGGGTCCGAAATTACGCTGCTGGTAAAGTTCGTCGTGGATGGACGATGCCCTGAATTTCCCGTCATACGCTGCCAGATCCTGGCCAGCCGACTCATTGGCAGCAAAAGCCTCAAAGATCGTTTCAGCCGCCAGCATTCCGGACTTCATCGCCGTGTGGGAGCCTTTGATCTTGGCGAAATTCAAGGTGCCGGCATCACACCCAATCAGTAGACCACCCGGAAAGTGCATTTTCGGCAAGGACTGAAGCCCGCCTTTCGCAATGGCTCGCGCGCCGTAGCTTATGCGAGAGCCGCCCCGAAGATACTGCTCGTAAAGAGGGTGATGTTTGAGCTGTTGAAGCTCATCAAACGGCGAGAGGTAAGGATTGCGATAGTTGAGATCCACGACCTGCCCGATCACCACCGTGCCGTCCTCCAAGTGATACATGAAGGCGCCACCCTGCGTGCCACTCTGGGTCAATGGCCATCCAGTGCTATGAATCACAAGCCCGGGAACATGTTGCGCAGCGGGGATTTCCCAGACTTCCTTGATACCCAAACCGTAGTGTTGAGGATCGGAATCGGCATCGAGCTGATACTTGCTGATCAGTTGCTTGCCCAAGTGCCCGCGACAGCCTTCCGCGAAGACAGTCTGCTTACCGATCAGCTCGATACCCGGGGTGAAGCCGCCTTTGTGTTCTCCGGCCCGTCCCACACCCATGTCTGCGGTTACAACGCCTCTGACCCTGCCTGCCTCATCGTACAGAACGTCGGAAGCAGGAAAGCCTGGAAACACATCGACGCCCAGAGCCTCCGCTTGCTGGCCTAACCAACGACAAACGTTGCCCAGGCTGACGATGTAGTTACCTTCGTTGTGCATCGTGCTGGGCGCGAACACCCCGGGAACCCGAATTGAAAGGCTCGAGGATGACAGATAGAAAATTTCGTCTGACTGCACCGGGGTGTTCAGTGGTGCCCCCATGTTTCGCCAGTCAGGAAATAATTCATTGAGCGCGGTGGGTTCGAATACAGCACCGGACATGATGTGCGCGCCGACCTCTGCGCCTTTTTCAACGAGACATACCGTCAGGTCCCGTCCTTCTGCAATCGCCAGCTGACGCAGGCGAATGGCAGCAGATAGCCCGGCAGGCCCTCCACCCACTACGACGACATCGAATTCCATAGCCTCGCGTTGCATCAAAACCTCCACAGGCATCGAACATAGCCTCTGGAGCCCATCGTACGAGCGGCTTAACAGCTACAACAAACGATGTATCAGTTGCTTATTAATAAGTTGAGCTAATCCATGAGTGACCACTCGGAGGCTCGACAACCCGTCACCCGTTCACCGCAAGCGATTCCAGAAAGGTCTCCAAAACCAAATGGGGACGGCGACCTTTTCGAGTGACAGAAGCCAGCGTCAGATCGTAAAAACAGGAATAGGGTTTCAGTGCTCTGAGCCTTCCTTCTGCAACCCAACTCCGCGCGTAATGGTCGGGCAGGTAACCGATGTACTGCCCGGTGAGAATCAGGAAAGCCATCCCTTCCCGATCCGATGCGCTGGCAGTGCACTTCAGCGCTTGATAGTGCTCCTGGATGGTTGCAGGTAGGCGGAATGTCGGGGCTATGGCGTCCTGCTCCTGGATACGCTGCTCACTCAAATCCAGATCCTTGAGGAAAAACAAAGGATGGCCAACACCGCAATAGAGCTGGGAACGCTCGCTATACAGCGGCTGATATTCAAGACCTGAAAGCGCACCGACTTGCGGGATGACGCCAACGTGCAGGCGACCATCCAGCACGCCTTGCTCAACCTCACCAGGTGTACTCATTCGAATTTGAATCTGAACGTCAGGTCCTTTCTTCTTGAGTGAAGCCAGTGCGTCCGTGACACGCATGTGCGGCATCGTTACCAGGTTGTCCGTCAGGCCAATGATCAACTCGCCCCGAAGGTGACTGTGCATCCCGTTGACTTCGCTTCGAAATCCCTCCATTGCGGACAACAAGCGTAAACACGCCTCGTACACCTGCTGCCCATCCTCCGTCAGGGAGAACCCGGCGCGCCCTCTCTGGCATAACCGTAAGCCTAATCGCTGTTCAAGCTCTGTCATTTGCTGGCTGATCGCTGACCTGCCAACACCGAGAACACTCTCGGCAACGGAGAACCCACCGCATTCCACGACACTCCGAAAAATTTTGAGCATTCGAATATCAAAATCAGTGACTTGAGCAACGGGATTGGGACGGCGCGCTTTCATAGTTTAGACAACCTGAAACTAAAGGTATCGAAAGGTATGTTTTATCGAATCTAATCGCGTGTCAGTTTCTAAGCAAGCCTTGAATTCGCATTCAGGACGCTCAACAGGACAACTCTCCGATTGACCACGATGAGTATCTCTCCACGAGGACCACTGCTCATGAACACACAACAGGCTCACACACCTTCCCTGGCCAGCCAGCTGAAACTGGACTCGCACTGGATGCCGTTCTCGTCAAATCGCAACTTCCAGCGCGATCCACGTTTCATCGTTTCGGCTCAAGGCAGTTGGCTGACCGATTCCGACGGCAGAAAGGTCTACGACAGCCTCTCCGGCCTGTGGACCTGCGGTGCAGGCCATTCGCGCAAAGAAATCCAGGAAGCCGTAGCCCTTCAGTTAGGTACGCTGGATTACTCGCCTGCGTTTCAATACGGCCACCCGTTATCGTTCATGTTGTCCGAGCGCGTCGCTGACCTCATGCCCGGCGACCTGAACCATGTGTTCTATACCAACTCGGGCTCCGAGTGCGCGGACACCGCGGTCAAAATGGCCCGGGCGTACTGGCGCCTCAAGGGTCAGTCGACCAAGACCAAAATGATCGGCCGAGCACGCGGCTACCACGGCGTGAACATCGCGGGCACGAGCCTGGGTGGCATCGGGGGCAACCGCAAGATGTTCGGTCAACTGATGGATGTCGACCACCTGCCCCACACGTTGCAGCCGGGAATGGCCTTCACCAAAGGCATGGCGGAAACCGGTGGCGTGGAACTGGCAAATGAGCTGCTCAAACTCATTGAACTGCACGATGCGACGAACATCGCAGCCGTTATTGTCGAGCCGATGTCGGGCTCCGCAGGTGCCATCGTGCCTCCCAAAGGTTACTTGCAGCGCCTTCGCGAGATCTGCACTCAACACAACATCCTGTTGATCTTTGACGAAGTGATCACCGGGTTCGGGCGGATGGGTACCTGGAGCGGCGCGGAGTACTTCGGCGTGAAGCCGGACATCATGAACGTGGCCAAACAGATCACCAACGGCGCCATTCCAATGGGCGCCGTGATCGCTTCCAGTGAGATCTACCAAACCTTCATGAATCAGACGAGTCCGGAATACGCGGTCGAATTTGGCCATGGCTACACCTACTCGGCGCACCCGGTTGCCTGCGCTGCGGCCCTCGCAACACTGGATCTGCTGGAGAAGGAAAACCTCATCCAGCAATCAGCTGATCTGGCACCGCATTTCGAACGCACATTGCACGGCGTCAAGGGCGCGAAACACATTGTGGACATCAGGAACTGCGGCCTCGCAGGCGCTATTCAAATTGCACCCCGTGAAGGTGATGCGATTGTTCGGCCGTTCGAGGCGGGCATGGCGCTTTGGAAAGCGGGTTTCTACGTGCGCTTCGGTGGCGACACCCTTCAGTTCGGACCGACCTTCAACGCTAAACCTGAAGATCTTGACCGGATGTTTGACGCCGTCGGGGAAGCCTTGAACCACATCGATTAACGCAACAACGTGCAGGCAAACCACCTGTGCTGGCGGGGCAACTCCGCCAGCATCACTTCAATTTTCAATCTTGCAGGTCTTCATCCATGAGCATCATTCAACACCTGATCAACGGCGAGCATATCGCCACCGCCGGCCGCACCGCGGACGTGTTCAACCCTTCCACGGGCGAGGTCATCCATCAGGTTTCACTCGCGGATCGCGCCACCGTTCAACACGCCATTGACTCCGCGACAGCCGCCTTTCCCGCATGGCGCAAGACGCCGGCCGCCAAGCGTGCTCAGGTCATGTTTCGCTTCAAGCAATTGTTGGAACAGAACGAAGCCAAAATCGCCCGGATGATCAGCGAAGAGCATGGCAAAACCATTGAAGATGCCACCGGAGAACTCAAACGCGGGATCGAGAACGTTGAGTTTGCGTGCGCGGCCCCTGAAATCCTGAAGGGTGAGTTCAGCCGCAACGCTGGCCCGAACATTGACGCCTGGAGCGACTTCCAACCTGTTGGCGTGGTGGCCGGTATTACGCCGTTCAACTTTCCGGCGATGGTTCCACTCTGGATGTATCCGTTAGCCATCGTGTGTGGCAACTGCTTCATTCTCAAGCCTTCTGAGCGCGACCCAAGCTCTACCCTTTACATTGCAGAGTTGCTGATAGAAGCGGGTTTGCCTAAAGGGGTGATGAGCGTAGTTCACGGCGACAAAGAAGCGGTCGATGCGTTGATCGAAGCGCCGGAAGTGAAAGCATTGAGCTTTGTAGGGTCGACGCCTATTGCTGAATACATCTACGCCGAAGGCACAAAACGCGGCAAGCGTGTCCAGGCCTTGGGCGGCGCTAAAAACCATGCTGTGCTCATGCCGGACGCTGACCTGAACAATGCCGTTAGCGCCCTGATGGGGGCGGCTTACGGTTCCTGCGGCGAACGCTGTATGGCGATTTCCGTCGCCGTTTGTGTGGGTGACCAAATCGCCGATGCGCTGATCGATAAGTTGGTACCGCAGATCCAGGCGTTGAAAATTGGCGCAGGCACATCCTGTGGCCTCGACATGGGGCCACTGATCACTCGCGCCCACCGGGACAAAGTGAAGGGCTACGTGGACGAAGGTGTTGAGTCGGGGGCCGATCTGGTCGTTGATGGTCGTGGGCTTCAGGTAAACAACAACGAAAATGGCTTCTTCTTAGGTGGATGCCTCTTCGACCGCGTAACGCCTGAAATGCGCATCTACAAGGAGGAGATTTTCGGCCCCGTGCTGTGCATCGTGCGCGTAGCGAGCCTTGAACAGGCCATGCAACTCATCAACGATCACGAGTACGGCAACGGAACTTGCATCTTCACTCGCGACGGTGAAGCTGCGCGCCTGTTCTGTGACGAGATCGAGGTGGGCATGGTGGGTGTGAACGTTCCGCTACCGGTTCCGGTGGCGTACCACAGCTTTGGCGGCTGGAAACGCTCGCTGTTTGGCGATCTTCATGCGTATGGTCCGGATGGTGTTCGTTTCTACACTCGTCGTAAAGCGATTACACAGCGCTGGCCGCAACGTGCCAGCCATGAGGCTGCGCAGTTCGCGTTTCCGAGTAACAGTTAAGGGAAAGGAGCCCGCTTATGGCGGGCTCCCGATTCCTCACCCATTTCGCAGAGATTAACGAAGCTCCGACTCCAGCCAGGTACAAAACGCCTGTGCAGCCCCTGACAGCGGCTTGTTATGCGGCTTCAGCAGGTAGAAACCGGCAAGGCATTCAATGCTCTGATCGAGCGGCGACACAAGCTGTCCACGCAGCCTGGATTTCTCCACAAGTTCCTCGTTAAGCAGACACACGCCTGCGTTTTCAATCGCCATGCTCGCCGCGATTGCGTAACTATCGACGTAAAACCGCTGATAGTTTTCCGCCTCGCCTTGCGGGTAAGTAGCCAGCCAGTCACTCCAGCCATTGGGTGTGCCCAACACATCGATCAAGGGCAGGCTGAGCAATCCCCCGGCGTTGCGAAGTTTGGCGGCAACGTCCAACGAGCAGTAAGGTTTCAGCTCAGTCGAGAGCAGCTGTTGGATATCGTACTGCTGCCAGTTACCGGCACCATAACGAATCTCCAGCTCTGCGCTGGAAGGTGGCGCATCCGCCTCCCAGTTAACACCGTACATGCGAAGAGAAATTTGCGGATACAGCTCAGCAAACCGCTCCATGCGCGGGGCGAGCCACAACTGCGCAAAGGAGTTGTTTACGCTCAATTCAAGTACGCCTTGGGCGACCGAGCTGAAGATGTTGTTCATCCCTTGGTGCATATGCCAAAGGCCTTCCCGGACCACTGCCAAATACGCCCGCCCCGATACGGTCAGTTGGATCGAACGTGTTTGCCTTAGGAATAGCGCCTTGCCCAGTTTGTGTTCGAGCAATTTTATCTGCTGGCTGACCGCCGATTGGCTCATGTTCAGTTCAATGGCCGCGGCCGAAAAGCTCAAATGTCGCCCGACGGATTCAAACGTCCGAAGCCAGTTGAGCTGAAGATTGGTCAACGACATCGCGGCACCCCGGCATAAGCCCTACTTATAAATGACACTGGTATACATCGTTTGTAGTGCCATCTCAAGCGCCTTAGCATCGAATCCAGACGCCCGGAGCCCCGGCGAATCACGTCTCCAATAGACCCGTCAAAGGATCCCCCGAGATGAAATCGGAAGCCAAAGTTTTAGTGATTGGTGGTGGCATTACTGGTGTGAGCACGCTTTACCATCTGGCCAAATCCGGCTGGACGGATGTCATGCTGGTGGAGAAGCTTGAACTGACATCTGGATCCACCTGGCACGCCGCGGGCAACCTTCCTTCGTTCAGCACCAGCCTGAACATCATGAAGCTTCAGAAAAACAGCATCGAGTTGTATCAACAACTCGCGGAACAGACTGGTCAATCGGTCGGCCACCATCAAACAGGTTCTATCCGGCTTGCGCATACCAAGGAACGTCTGGATGAGTTCAAACGGGTAGCAGGCTTGGCCACGCTCGCAGGTTTGCCTGGCGTCGAAGTGGTCGACAATGAACGTCTGAAGGAACTGCATCCCTTCCTGGACACCACCGGATTGCTGGGTGGGCTTTGGGACCCGTATGACGGTCATATCGATCCCACCAGTGTGACCAATGCCATGGCACAATTGGCCCGTGGTTACGGCGCTACGATTGTTCGGCACAATCCGGTTACCGCGATTACTCAACTCGCCGACAAAAAATGGCAAGTCACTACCGAACAAGGTGTCATTCACGCAGACATTATCGTGAACGCCGCAGGTTTCAGAGCCAATGAAGTGGCCGCGATGATCGGCCATCAGTTCCCCATCTGTTCCCTGGAACATCAGTATCTGGTCACTGACAATATTCCAGCCCTGGTGGACAGATCCAACCATCTGCCCCTGCTTCGCGATCCCGATATTTCCTACTACCTTCGCCAAGAGGGCAAGGGGCTGATCCTCGGGCCGTACGAGCGCGAGCCTGTGGCCTGGGCAGTCGATGGTGTTCCAGCAACATTCGGTCAGGAACTGCTGCAACCGGAACTGAACCGTCTCGAAGAAATCATCGGTGCAGCGATGGAACAGGTGGGGATAATCGGTGACGGCGGCATCAAGACCGTGGTCAACGGCCCTATCGTGTACACCCCGGATGGCCTTCCCCTACTCGGCCCGGTGCACGGTTACGACAACTACTTTGCTTGCGCAGGTTTCAGTTTCGGGATCACTCAGGGCGGTGGCGCCGGCCGATACCTTGCTCAGTGGATCATCGACGGCCACCCTGAGGTTGAACTTTGGGAGCTGGATTCCCGACGCTTTGGTAGCTACGCCAATCTTTCCTACACCGTCACCAAATCGCTTGAACTGTACGCCAACGAATACCAACTAAGCTGCCCGAACGAATACGCGATGCGCCCGGCGTGTCGCGAAGTGAAGACCACGCCGATTTACGAAATCCTCAAACACAAGAATGCGGTGTTCGGCGCTTATTACGGCTGGGAGCGTGCCAGCTGGTTTGCGCAACCTGCCAATGCCCCTGTCGAAAACTTCAGCTACAGCCGGGGCAATTGGGATGCGGCAGTCCGGTCGGAATGCGAAGCCGTGCAGAATCGTGTGGGTATCCTCGATCTGAGCGCCTTCACAAAATTCGAGATCTCTGGAAAGGATGCTCGTTCATTTCTGGATCGGATCAGCCCCAACCAGGTTCCTGCCAAATGCGGGGATGTGGCTCTCGCCCATGTGCTCACCCCATCAGGTAGCGTGGCGTGGGAGTTCTCCATGACGCTGCTGGAGAGCGGCGCGTTTTACCTGATGTGCCCGGCGGCTTGTGAGCTGCTGATTGAAGATTGGCTGCGGCAACGGGCAACGAAGTACGCAGATATCTCCATCGCGAACATCACCAGGGATTGGGGCACGCTCATCCTGGCAGGCCCTAGAGCACGAGAAGTACTGGCAAAACTAACCGACGCCGATCTGAGCAATGAGGCGTTCCCATGGTTTACCGGCCAGGAGATCCAGGTTGTCGGCGCTCCCGTTCGAGCATTGCGGATGAACTTTGTCGGCGAACTGGGATGGGAACTTCACCACCCACTCCAACATCAGCAAGCTCTCTACGAAGCCCTCGTCTGGGCGGGAGAAGCACATGGAATCGTCGACTTCGGGCTGCGGGCCATGGACTCGATGCGTATCGAAAAGGGCTATCAAATCTGGGGCCGCGAGCTGACAACCGAGTACTCGGCGCTGGCTGCCAACATGAGCTACTTCATCAAGACCGATAAAGGTGATTTTGAAGGGCGTGCGGCAGTGCTGGCAGAAAAAGAGAGGCCGAGCACCCACCGTCTCGTGCTGATGGAAGTTCAAGCGGGCCCTGCTGATGCATTGGGTAGCGAGCCCATTTTCCATCAAGGGAAACTGGTAGGGCTTACCACATCCGGAGCCTATGGTTATCGCGTTAATAAGAGTTTGGCCATGGGTTTCATCAAGCACGAACTCGCGTCCCTGGATACTGAACTCACCATCAGAATTCTGGGTGAAGAATGCTCCGCGAAAGTCATTCGTGGATGCCTTTACGACCCGAAAGGCGAACGCCTGAAATCTTGATTATGCAACTGCCTTCAAGAACGTGGAGGCAGCTTTCTGACCGCTAATGGGTAGGACGAAATGACCACTACACAACCTTTGGATAAAGCGCCCAATGCAGAGGCCTCCATAATCGATGGGAAGGCGTTTGCCGAAATCTTGCGCAAGGATGTTGCCGTCGGTGCAAGGGCCTTCAGGGAGAAGCGCGGCAGGGCACCGGGGCTGGCTGTCGTCCTAGTCGGGAGCGATCCTGCCAGCCAGGTTTACGTGAAAACCAAAATGAAAAAGGCGCTTGAGTCCGGGATTGACTCCTTCCCTCACCTACTCGAAAGCGAAACGTCCGAAGCGGACCTGCTGAACCTGATCGATAAGCTGAACAATGACCGCTATGTGCATGGGATTTTGGTGCAGCTCCCGTTGCCCGCCCACATCGATGAGTCGAAGGTTATTGCGGCAATCAACCCGGTCAAAGATGTCGACGGTTTCCATCCGATCAACGTGGGTCTGCTGGGTCAGGGTAAAGCCAAACTGATTCCGTGCACTCCTCTGGGATGCCTGATGATGTTGAAGGATCAGATCGGTGACCTTAGCGGTAAAAAAGCGGTAATTGTCGGCAGGTCCAACATCGTCGGAAAGCCAATGGCGAATTTGCTCTTACAGGAAAATTGCACGGTCACGATTGTGCATTCCCGAACACGAGATCTCATCGCTGAATGTCGTCAGGCCGACATCCTGGTGGTAGCGATTGGACGGGCGGAATTTATTGATGCAAGGGCGATCAAGCCGGGTGCAGTGGTCATTGACGTTGGTATCAACAGAGTCGAGAAAAACGGAGTTTCGGTTTTAGTCGGTGATGTCGATTTCGACTCTGCCAAGGACATCGCGGCGGCCATGACTCCAGTTCCTGGCGGCGTTGGTCCTATGACCGTTGCTTGTTTGATGAAAAACACCCTGGCAGCTGCGGAGGCGATTGAGAGTAATACTGCTGCACGCTACTGACAGTATAAATAGCGGAGCGGTTTAACCGATAACCGATCAATCCTTATGGAGAGGCCCGCCTTACCGCCTTACGTGGGTTTTTGCCAGCGTTTTCGTATCCGCCCTGTCATGCCTTCGTCACACCCACCAAGCACAATGCGGTCAGCCAAAGGGATTTGGCCCCATCGACAGAAAGCCCGGCTAAGTGCCAGGTTTTTTCGTTCCAGCAACATGCTTTTCACGAAATGCTCACAGAACGGGGCGCAGATTGAACGGATAAAAGGATTTGACCCCATACAGAGAGCCCGCCATGCGCGGGCTTTTTGTTGTCAGCCATTCCCGCTGCTAAGCTCCCCACTCTCTCGAATGGAGTCGCAGCTATGCCCTCCCCCAATACTCGCTACCGGATGTCCTTAAGCGCCGGTACCAAAACCAGCTCGCCTTCGCCTTAGAGGTGGCCTTGATGGAGTTGAGGTCCAAAGCCCACCAATCAGGCTGTCCCCCGACGCCCCCCCTGCAACTGGACCCTGTGCACATGCGGTCTGGAGCCAGCGCGCTGTTCGGCGCGAAGGATGCCCCCCCGTACGACACAGCTCATCAGATACACATCCCAAACTATATGCTCGCGGGCAAAATGGCATAATATGCCAAGGATAGAAAGAACCTGTTTGCTCAGAGCTGGAGCTAACTATGGCGACGCGAAACGTTGTGCTCACCCCTCACCAGAAACAGGTTATCCAGGACCTGGTACAGTCCGGCCGTTATCAGAATGCCAGCGAAGTGATGCGGGAAGGTTTGCGTCTATTGGAACAGCGCATCGCCGAAGACGCCGCCAAAATCGAGGCCCTGCGTCAGGCGACCTCGATAGGCATCATGGACCTTGAGCACGGGCGCTTCACTCAGTTGAACGAAGGGGATCTGGAGCATTTCCTTGAGGGATTGAGCCAGGTGGCAACCATCCCGGCGAGGGAGACACACTGAGCATGCCGCAGTGTCGGATTTCCAACGCTGCGCGCACCGACATTGTCGGCATCCTCAGGCTCTCCCAGACGCAGGCTGACGCCTCGGCACATAAATTTCAGACAAAAAAAAGCCACTCATCTGAGTGGCTTTTTTTAAATCTTGGAGCGGGAAACGAGACTCGTATCTGGTGTCCGACCCATTGAAATTTAAAGGGTTTCCGTTATTCCTGAAGCAGGAATGGACTTAATTCTGGACTCGTTTCCAGCAGGCATCAAGAGCAACGTGAACGTCCCCTCATAGGCGCGTTAGCGATCTGCGTGATCAACGCGCCAACGCCATCCAATAAAAAAGCCCGAGCTGATTCGTCCCGTAGCTGCCCCTGATCTATTTTGCTGGTCACGTTGCCGATCACGATCTGCGGATAGACAACCTGCACCGCCTGGATCGCCCTGAGCGTTTCATTGAGCTGTTGATGCGCGCGCACCCCACCCGTGAACGCCGGCGAGGCAGTGAAACTCAATACCGGACAGCCCAGCAGCGCCGATTTACCATGAGGACGAGACAACCAGTCCAGTGCATTTTTCAACACGCCGGACATACCGTGGTTGTACTCCGGCGAGCCGATCAATACCCCATCGGCCGCCGCCACGGCGGCGCGCAAGGCGATCACAGCCTGGGGTGCATGAGCGCCATCGTCATCCTCGTTATACGGCGGGATACTGTCCAAGCCATGGAGCGTCAACCGGACATGCCCAGGCAATCGTTCGGCCACCGTGCGCAGGATCGCTGTATGCGCCGACTGCCGACGCAGGCTGCCGGACAAGCCCAGGATGTTTATCGTTGCAGTCATTTAGATACTCACGGTCTGTGGCTTGGGCTTGAGGAGAAAATGCGCGAGCGCGGGCACCAGGATCAATGCCCCCACCATGTTCCAGACGAACATGAAGCCCAGCAAAATGCCCATGTCGGCCTGGAACTTGATCGGCGACAGCACCCAGGTGGTCACAGCCACTCCCAAGGTTATCCCGGTCATCACCACCACCTTGCCGGTGGACAACAGCGCCAGGTAATAGGCATCCGACAGGCTTGAACCATTGCGCAGGTTGGCAAGTGTCACGCTGAGAATGTAGAGCGCGTAATCCACGCCGATTCCCACCCCCAGTGCAATCACTGGAAGGGTCGCCACTTTGACACCGATGTTGAGCCCCACCATCAAGGCTTCACACAGCACAGAGGTCAGCATCAGCGGCAACACCGTGCAGACCACCGCGCGCCAGGAGCGGAAGGTGATAAAGCACAGGGCGATGACCGCCGCGTACACCATGAACAGCATCTGGACGTTGGAACGCCTCACGACGATATTGGTAGCGGCCTCGATACCCGCGTTGCCCGCCGCGCTCAAGAACTGAATCTTATCGCTGTCATGGCTGGCTGCGAACTGCTCGACCGTCTGCACCACGCGGGTGAGCGTGTCAGCCTTGTGGTCGGTGAGGTACACGTACACGGTCAACAGGTCGCAGTTCTGGTTGAACAACTCACGGGGCGCGCGGGTGATGATTGCATTCAGGAGCCCCTGGTTACGGGGAATTTCATACCAGGTCATGCTGCCCTCGTTCATGCCGGCGGCGGCCTGCTTGCTCAGCGCCGCCAGCGAGGTGGTGGACACCACGCCCGGCAGCTGCTGCAGTTGCGCCTCCAGGGCGTCCACTGTTACCAACGTCTGATAATTGGCGCAGAAATACTGCGGGGTCTTGACCATCACCACGTACTTGTCGCTGCTAGCGGAGAAGTTGCTGACCATGAAGCGGTTGTCGGTGTTGTAGCGCGACTCGGGACGCAGCTCCGGTGCGCCGGGATTCAAGTCGCCAATCTTGACGTGAAGACTGATGGCAAAGCCCACCGCACCCAGCACCACTCCGATGAGGATCGCGCCGGTGGCCCATTTTCGTTTGGTGAAGCGATCCAGGAAAGCCCAGAGCGGATGCCGTGCGTGATGGGCGTCCAGCTGGGAAAAACGGTCGTTGGCGGCTTCCCGTTGCGCCGCCACTTTGCTCACGCCGGTGTATGACAGCAAGATCGGCAGCAGGATCAGGTTGGTAAAGATCAGTGTCAGCACACCAAGGGTCGCGGTAACCGCCAGGTCCTGGATCACCGGGATCTTGATGATCATCAACACTGCAAATCCCACGGCGTCCGCCACCAGCGCCATCAGCCCGGTCAAGAACAGTCGGCGAAAGGTGAAGCGCGCCGCCACCAGCTTGTCGGCACCGCGGCCGATGTCTTGCATGATGCCGTTCATTTTCTGGGCGCCATGGCTCAATCCAATGGCAAACACCAGGAACGGCACCAGGATGGAATACGGATCCAGGTCGAACCCCAGGGTCGGCAGCAAGCCCAGCAACCAGACCACCGCGATGATCGAGCACAGCAGCACCAGCACTGTGCTGCGCACACAACGGGTGTACCAGAACAACACGAGCCCGCAGATCACCAGGGTCGCGGCGAAGAACAGCTGCATCTGCCGCATGCCGTCCATCAGGTCCCCCACCACCTTGGCGAAACCGGTAATGTGAATCTGGATGTCCTCATTTTCATACTTAGCCCGAATCTGTTCGAGTCGGTTTGACAGTGCGTTGTAGTCCAGCGGAGTACCGTTATCCGAGGTGCTTTCCTGAAGCGGCAGGAGCACGATGCTGGACTTGAAATTGGAGGCCACGAGCCGCCCCACCTCGCCCGAACGTTCGATGTTCTGCTGAACCTGTTCCAGCCTTTTGGCCGAGCCGTCGTAATCGTCCGGGATGACCGGCCCGCCGTCGAAGCCTTCCTCGGTCACGCCAATCCAGCGCGTGGCCGGCGTCCAGAGGGACTTCATGTAGGACCGATCAACACCGGGGAGCAAGAACACTTCGTCATTGATCTTCTTGACCGTTTCCAGGTATGCGGCGCTGAAAATACTGCCCTGCCTGGCCTCGATCGCAATCCGCAAGGTATTGCCGCCCTCTCCCAGCTGGCTGCGGTTTTGCAGATAGTTCTGCACATAGGGGTGATCCGTGGGGATCATTTTTTCAAAGGCGGCATTGAGCTTCAGGCTCAGCGCCTGATAGCCGAGCACCAGGCTGAGCAGCACACAGATGCCCAGGACAATGCTGCGATGATTGAACAGCAATCGCTCGACCAAGGTCCCGGAAGCAGGATCAAACGTAGATGATGCAAGTGCAGGCGAGTGTTCGGCAGAGTGGGTAAAACTGTTCATCGTGACGGCTCCGACGATTCCACTTTCAGGGCGGACGACAGCATGCCCCGCGTGCTGCTGATGATCAGGTCACCGTTCGCCGCTTGCGTCATGCCTGTGAAGTAACGAGGTTGAGGTATCTGAAGGGCGGTGGCTTGTGTATCGCCATCGGCAAAACGCAGCACCCGGCCCGATTCGTCTGCCAGCACGACCGAACCGTCATCAAGACGCAGACCGCTGGTCAACGTCACCGGCTGCAAGGTGTCGAGGCGTTTCCAGGTCTCGCCGCGATCCCAAGACTCGAATGCCTTCCCACGCAGTCCGAACGCCAGGATCGAATGGTTGTCGGTGGCTGCAAGACCGAAGATCGTTCCCCCATAAGGGGGCGTCAGCGCCTCGAAGGACTGGCCCGTGTCGCTGGAACGCAGCAACGTCCCCTGCTCGCCCGTCATGAAGACATCGGTCCCTATCTGCGCGATACCGTAGAGATGCAAACCGTTTGGATTCTCGACGCGGGAGCGAATGGATTGCCAACTGAGCCCGCCGTCATGAGTGACGAAGGCAAGGCCATAGGCCCCCACTACCCAACCGTTTCGTGCATCAAGGAAAAGCAGGTCGAGCAACGGCTTATCCGGCCCTTCATCCATTAACTGTTGAGCCAGGGACAGACGCTCCGGGGCCTGCCCGTCGGTGTCGCGCCTGGCTTGTTCCAGTTCGATTTCGGCAGCCTGGATGCCGTCGAGCTGTTTCACCCAGGTCATTCCACCATCCGCGCTGTGCAGGACGATCCCAGCATGCCCGACCGCCCAGCCGTGGTTGGCATCAATGAAACGCACCTTGACTAGCGTCACGCTGACCGGCGAACCAACTTGCCGCCAGGTCGCCCCGTTGTCATCCGAGACGATGATGAAACCTCGCTCGCCCACGGCCACCAACCGCCGCCCTGCCCGGGCCACACTGAGCATGACCGACTGCGTTGCTATCGTGCTATGGATGGCCGGTTGCTGCGGCAATACAGTCGTTTGCGCTACAGCACCTGAACCATAAAACATCAACGTCATCCACAGAGTGACGATAAAGGCCTTCATGGGACCTGAATATAAAATAGGCATGTCTGAACCCCGATGATGCCGCTCTCTAAAAGCGATGGCCATGCACCGCCTCCAGAGAGCAAATGTTTTAGCCAACTGTCGCGAGGCTCAGCGAACCGATCCGGATGCCACCGACGTTCCGGTGAAGAAGTTTTCGGGTTTGCGCGGTATCACGCTATAGGTTTCCCCGTTCAGGCTCTGGACAACGCTGTAGGTCTTGGCCTGCAGGTTGTAGATCACCACAGGCTTGACCACTACCGCCGGGATGGACGGCACCACGAATGGAAGCACCTGGGAAACACGCCACAACTTGCCCTCGGCGTCGTAGCCATCCACCAGTGAGATGGTCCAGCTGTCTTCGTCGATGAAGAATCGACGCTTGGGCACGGCGTGGCGTTTGCCCGGCGCAACCGTGGCCTCCAGCTCCCAGACACGGTGGAGTTCCCACCGCACTTTGTCCGCATTCAGGTGGTTGGCGGTGAAGGCATCGTCGCGTTTCTCGGCGTGGAACTTGTTATCGTTGTAAGGGATGTACAGCTCTTTCTTGCCCACCAGTTTCCAGTCGTAGCGATCCGGATGGCCGATGAAGCCGTGCACCTCATCAAAATAGTTGGCGCCTGAAGCAACGAAGTCCGGGGTGTCATAACCCACGGTTGGCGCACGCCGCACACGACGTTGGCCGACGAGGTACTGCCAGGCCTCCCGGGGTTCCTGTGCATTGATACTGTCATGGGTCACCAGTGATTCCCCAGCCTTGAACGGCGGCTCGCTGGTCAAGAACCGCAGCAGCGCATACTGCCCGGACCATTTATCTGCGGCACCGTCCTTGTAGTAGTACGGGTACTGCCAGTTCTCCACGCCCCGGCTGGCCAGCGTCCGAGTCCCGTCGGCGTTGCCGATGATGTTGGAATAGCCCATCTGTATGGATTCGGCTTCAACCCGCAGCAGGAAATTCCAGATGACCTCATTGCCGTTTTTCGGAATCGGGAACGGGATTCCGCCGTAGCACCCTTCTACTGACAAACCATTGCTGGCGGTCTTGCAATGGGTGGCATTGGCGAAGGTGTTTTGATAGACGCTGTCCGGCGCCGCAGCGCTGCGGTGAGTCGGGTAGACATCAAGGTGGAAGGTGTCGGGGAATTTGGCCAACAGGGCTTTGGTTCCTTCACTCAACTTGTCGGCGTACTGCGCAGCGTTCTTGGCGTTGATCTGCAACAGCGGTTTTTCGCCGGGGAACGGATCGGCGGGTACATCGCCGAACTTGGCCCCGGCGACATCCTTGGTCAAGCCACCGGTCCAGGCCGGAATGGAGCCATCGGCGTTGCCGGCTTTTTCGGCCCCCATGGGTGTCAGCGTGGTCTTGAGCTTCGCCGCCTCGTCAGGGCTGACCGCTGCCAGCGCGGTACCGACAGACAGTGAGATCGACAGAGTGGACAGCAACAGCAGTTTAATTTTTATCATTATCAGGGCCCGCCTGTTCTTTGCTTAAAAGGTTCGCTGGATCGAAAACGCCACGAAATCCCGGTCTTTCATGTTTTGCTGATAGGTGAACGAATTGGCTGAATTGATGACGGGCCCGGCCTCACCAAAGAAGTTGGTGTAGCTCAGCGAGGCGTACCACTGCTTCTTGTAATCGGCCTTGAGACCCAGGGTCAGGTCGCCGCCATGTTCCGGGCCAAATGCCTGGGGCGTGACGGAAGAACGCCCGGACGGGTTATAGCCAAGGGTGATCGGCGCTTGGACGTCGATGCCAGGAAAAACCTGGAAATATTGCGGTTCAAACGTGAAGCGCATGGCGAACGCATCGCGCGTGGTGTTGGGGTCCAGTTGATCGGCGTTCTTGGTCACGCTCAGCCGTCGGTTGAACGCCAGTTCACCCACCAGGGAAGCGCCGTCCCACAACGCGGATCCGCCGTAGACATTGATCATCGATACCTGGGCATGCCACGACCGACCAATGGGATACGCGGGGTCGGAATCGTTGTCGGCGTCCATGCCAGTGATGATGGTGCCGCCGACACCCGCCAGGGGCGTATCGAGCCTGATCGACGTTTCACCGGCAATATTGGCCTCGCCCACCAGCGTACTGAAGCTGGCACCGAAGACCTTCACGTCCTCGGGATAGACGTTGATAAACGAGTCGTCGGCCCCCGGCACCAGCGCGGCCGGGCGGAAGTAGAACACCGGTGTTTTTTCGTGATACTTCGCGGCGTAGAGCCCGAACTCCCAGTCCTCCACCGCGAATTTCAATTGTGCGCCGAACTGCCCGGAGTCCCTCGCCTCCTTGTCTTTGCCATGACGCAACTCACCCGTGGGGAAGAACACCCGCTCCCCGCCTTCACCCACAAAGTCCGCCCCGCTGAAGTAGCTACCTGCGGCGGGCAGACGGGTCTTGTTCCATTCAAATTGGTAGTAGGCCCCCACACTCACCGTGTCGTTCAGTTGCCAGTTACCAGACACCTGCTTGGTGGGCATCAGGATTTCTTTGAATTGGGAACCGGGGACTGATTGAAGCTTCACCAGGTCCACGGTGGACTGGGCGTTGGCAATGCCGTTGGCGCCGAAGAACAGGCTTTCACCGTAAATCTGGGTGAACTGCCCGAGCCGCCCGGACAACGAGGTCGTGCCGATTTCCGTCGAACCATAGATAAACGCGTCGAGGATTTCAGTCCGTTGGCCATGGATACGGCGGGTGTCGCTGGTGAATTCATCGTGGTCGACACTCACCGAGTTGGCGGTGCCCGGTGAATCGTTGTCATTGTCCTGGCTGTAGACGTTGTCGTACCAGGACGCCGCGCTGAGGCGTGCACCGACGTCTTTGTACTTGATGTCGAATTCGGAAAGGATGTCCAGACGATTGGAAATCAGCCCGCGATCGAAATTTCGATCGCCGTCGTCCAGGTTGGGATTGCTGTTGGAGGTCCCAGGGCCCACCGCCACCTTGTGATCGAGTTTGTTCACGCGCCAGGCGTTGCTGTACTTGATGGTGTTGTCCCAGGTCGCCGAAAGGTCGGGATTACCGGTATTGATCTGGAACGCTTGCGCCTGGGTTGAAAGGCCCAGCAGTACCGTTGCGCTGACTGCGCAAGCAAGGCTGGAGACCGGCAACGGGCAGAACCGCTGGTTGGCTGTTTTCATGAAGATGTTCCTGTTTTTTTGTTTTTGTAAAAGGTCATCCACTCGCAGCATTGGCCGCGAATACCGCTGGCGTCGCCACAATGCGTAAAAACGCTTTTATTGCACTTATCATCACTTTGTGCACAAAAACTATCCCTGCGCAAAATCAAAGTCAAGCGGATTCAAGCGGGCACCGCGCGTTGAGGGTTGATAGAAGGAGGGAGAGCAGGCAGTGGCCCGAAAGACCTGGCAGAAAACCCCATCGACAGCAGGCGCCTAATCAGTCTTTGCACTAAACTCTGTTTTGCGCATAAAATGCGTTTAGTGCAAATTTAAGGACAACTCCGACCATGATTCCCTCTCCCAGCGTTCCGCTGATCGATGTCGCGTTGACGAAGATGAAAAAAGCGATCGTCTGTTGTGAGCTGGCCCCCGGTGAAAAGCTCAAGGTCGCAGAGTTGTCCAAGACCTACGGACTCAGCAGCTCGCCGATTCGTGAAGCCCTCAATCGACTGACCCAGGACGGTGTGGTTGAGGCCAGCGATAACAAAGGCTTCAGAGTTGCCCCGATTTCCGTCACTGATTTTCGCGACATCACGCGCATGCGCTGCCTGTTGGAATGCGAGGCGTTGGCCGATGCCATCCAACAGGGCGACGACGCCTGGGAAGCCGATGTGCTCGGGGCATTTCATCGCCTGAATCTGGTCGAGAAAAAACTCGGCAGCGGTGTGCTGGTACTCGATGATGAATGGTCGACCCGACACAAGGCCTTTCACTTCGCCTTGTTTGCGGCGTGTCCATCGCCCCTGCTGTTGAAGATGATCGACTCGCTGTTTGATCGGGCCGAACGCTACCGACGCTTTTCCGCCCAGCAGCGCATTACCCAGCGGCACAAGGGCAACGAGCATCAGAAGTTGATGGAAGCGGCCCTGGCTCGCGACTCCGAGAAAGCCGTCACCTTACTGCGCAATCACATCCAGGAAACCCTGGGCCGGATCGTAGAAGCCATAGAGCGCCGACAAGCCACGTTTCAATAAGCCTCATGTAAAAAACCCTTCGCCTGGCACTGTTTTGTGGACAGTGCCAGGCGAAGGGCGTGTTGCCTTTCAGGCGCTAAGCCTGTGCGAACCTGATCGTCTTATCGCAAATACCGCCTTGGGCCGGCGCGGGCTTCTGCGGCGGCTTGCACCACAGCGCAAGCTCCATGCCCTCGAGCAATTCCATCGCCCAGGCCACCGTGACCGCCCCGCCATACACGTAGTGATCGGGCCGCACGATCACCACATTACAGCCTCGCTGTTCCAGCCATTGTGCTAGCAACCCATCGACTTCCTGGTACTCATCGACAGCACGAGCCCCTGATTGCTCAGGGTTAACCAACCGTACGACGTGGATAGGCAAGCCTTTAAGCGACTGGCTGCTACGCAGGCACCTCAACAATGCGCTGGCATCGAAACCGGGGGCAACGACCACGCGAAACGCCTGACCGGTAAATTCATCGAGCAAGGCTTGCTTGCCGGCATGGTTGATCACCATTGGCTGGGGAAACAGCTCTCCGGCTGGAGACACCTGCGCGATAAACCCTTGGGACAGACCGGGGATCAGCGATTGCCGGATGGTCCCGCCCGGGTTCTCCTTCATATGTTCGATCAGCCGTGCGTCCCGCTTCGCGGCCCTTTCACTGTCGCGCTCGCAGATCACACCACCGAACTCCTTGGCCGCCAGGGTAGTCTGGCGCACATGAGGGATCCGCTCGGTCTGATACGTCTCCAGAAAATCCGGAGCGGCCAGTCCCTCTTTCACCAGAGCGATTTTCCAGACCAGATTCAAGGCATCGCGAATCCCCTGGCACATGCCTTGTGCCAGGAATGGCGGCGTCATATGGGCCGCGTCTCCAAGGAAGAAGACCCGGTCGGCTTTCCACTGCTCGAGGATCAATGCATGGAATCGGTATGCCGAAGCCCGCCATAACTGATAGTCCTGCTCCGGCAGCCAACGGGCAATCAGCTTCTTGATCATTTCAGGCTGTGAGATTTCCGAAGGTTGCTCATCCGGATTGATCATGAACTCCCAGCGACGATGTCGCCCGGGGCCGACGACAAAGGTGCACGGCCTCGCCGACTCGCAGAACTGAACGTTGGTCTTCGGCAGATCTTCCCCCGCCCCTTCGTTAAGGATCACATCGACCACCAGCCACGGCTCGTCGAACGCCAGGTCGTCCATCTTCAACCCCAGGCGGGTGCGGATCGGGCTGGTGCCGCCATCACACGCCAGCACATGGGCGGCAGTGACCGTGCGCTCGGTCCCATCCTTCGCCTGGATACGGACATTCGCCTGGGACTCAGCAGAGTCGACCGACAACACCTCAGCGCCAAGCTCAACGGTTACCGACTTAAAACCGGTGATTTTTTCACGAAGTGCGCGCTCCACCGGCGGCTGGGAAAACACATAGTTCGGCGCCCAACCCAGTGGAAAAGGCGGCTGGGCAGCGTCAATGCGCTTGATCAATTGTGAACCGGTTGTTCGGTATTCCGAGGGGCGGTAAGGCATGACGTGTTCGGCAATGCTGTCTGCCAAGCCGATATTTCCGAAGACGCGCATCACTTCATGGTCAAAGCCCATGGCTCGAGGGTTGGCATAGACCGTCTCGGACTTCTCCACCACCAGGGCATTGAGCCCCCACAGACCGGCCAGATTGGCGCACAAGGCGCCCACCGGTCCCATTCCAACAATGATGACATCGTAGTCCATCGTCTACTCCGCTTCTTGTAGTTGTCGATTGCGAGTGCTGGTTGATGCAATCACGACGCCTGTTCATCAACCAGATATCGTCTTTACCGAACAGAACGATCAGGCGATTCGGACCCGCTGCTCCACAATCTTTGTGCGAATGGAGTCCATCCATTGCGCGCGCGTCTGGAACTCTGGACGGCGCCTGCACATTGCCTCGGTCTGGGCCAGAATGACCTCGGTCGGTAGCTCGAGATCCAGAGGTTCCTTGCACGGCTGAGCGGTATAGAACGGTGTATCGACATACATCTCGACGGGGTTGCCTTCAGGGTCCTTGAAATAAATCGACCAGGCATTCCCGTGGTCCACTTGGGCGATGCCCTCAATGCCGCTTTTTTTGGCGAATTGATAGTACGCCTTCAGGTCATCCAACGAATTGAGCAGGAACGACAATTGATTGATCGGGTTGAAGGGCAAATCAACGGGCTTGCCGTCAAAGAGCACGACCTGATGGTGCAGTTCGGGATTCTGTGTCATGAAGAACAGACGATGCCCGGTCGAGGCCACGCCTTTGTCGCTGACGATGAAACCCAGGATGCGGCAGTAGAAATCGACCATCCGATCCAGGTCTGAGCAGAACACGCCGGAATGGGTGAAATTGATGGTAGGTAATGCGGGCATGTGGAACCTCCAGTTTTTATGATTGTGTAGAGGACAACGCTCAGGCTTCGTCAATAACGCCGTTCGAAAGGGTCCCGATTTCAGTGATGACCACTTCGAAGACATCGCCGGGTTTCAGGAAAATCGGCGGTTTACGCTTGAAGCCAATCCCGCTCGGGGTACCGGTTGCCAAGATGTCGCCCGGGTTCCACGGCAGTGCCTTGGACACGTAGGAAATCAAATGAGGAATGTCGAAAGCCAACTCCGAAAGGCTGCCTTCCTGCAGTTGTTCGCCGTTGAGAACCCCCCGCACCACCAGCTTACGGTAATCGGAAATTTCCGACGCTGGAATGATCCAGGGGCCCAGTGCGCCAGTTTTTCTGAATGTCTTGCCCATGCCGTACTGGTGCGTATGGAACTGCCAATCCCGCACGCTGGCATCGTTGAAACACGTATAGCCCGCCACATGGTCCATGGCATCGGCCGGATCGATGTGCGCGCCACCCTTTCCAATGACGACGGCCAGTTCCGCTTCGAAGTCGAACTGCTCCGACACTTTTGGCCTGACCAGAGGTTCGCCGTGAGGCAGTAGCGTTTCGGCAAATCGTTGGAATATCACCGGAAACTCCCCGACCTTCCTGCCGGCCTCTTCGGCGTGAGCCACATAGTTGATGCCCACGCAGATCACCTTGCCGGGATTAGGGACGACGGCCTCCAGTTGAATGCTGGAAAACGAATAATCGGCCTGGGCGGTCTCGACGATCTTGTGTGCCTCCTGTACCAGCAATCGATTGGCCAGAAAGGAGGCGAGGTCCGGAACCTGCGCAAAACGACGGGTCAGCTCGATCACCCCGTCACCTGACACGGCGCCAAAATGGGCCTTCCCTTCTTTGCGGTACGAAATCAGCTTCATGTTACTCTCCTATTTTTATGCACAAAAACTAATTTCTTGCACCATACATCATTAAATGCATAATGCGAAAGGTAGCGAAAAAAAAATAATGAGTCCGATAAGGCTCTTGGTTCTGGAGGCAAGCATGTCGCTGGTGATGGTTCGTAAGATCAAACTGGACGTTGAAGAAATCTTTCACGAGGGAGGCCCGCGTGCGTCAGCTCCGTTGCGCATTGCGGTTGCCACCGCCGTGGTCGCCAATCCCTACGCCGGCAGGTATGAAGATGATCTGCTGCCCTTCATGCAGGAGCTCAGGAGGTTAGGCGCACAACTGTCGGAGCAGTTGATCCAGGCGTTGGGCGGTGCTTCGCAGGTTCAGGCTTATGGCAAGGGTGCAATTGTTGGTGAAGACGGCGAACTGGAGCACGGTGCGGTCTGGCACGAAGCCGGCGGCTGGGCGATGCGTGAAGCATTGGGCAATCCCAAGGCAATCGTTCCAGCGGGCAAGACTATCGGTGGCCTTGGTTGCCGGGTGATGATTCCGCTGGGGCATATCCAGGCAGCTTATGTCCGCAGTCATTTCGGTGTGGCGGAAATGACCGTGTGGGATGGTCCTCGCCGTGGCGAAATCGCTTTTGGCCTGGCCATGGCCACCGGCGGCAGGATTCATGCGCGGCTGGGCGGCCTGAGTGCTGCCGAAGTAAAGGGCGAAGACGGGTTACGTTGATGCCAGGGTTTTGAAGTGTCGCTCCACGGATTACGTACTACGACAAAAATAATATGAGTATCGGAGAACATCATGACTGCAAAAACGATGCGCGCCGCACGCCTGTATGAAGGCGGCAAACCCATGGTCATCGAGCAGTTGCCCGTACCGGGCATTCGTCCAACTGAAGTGCTCGTCAAGATCAAGGCCTGCGGAATCGTCCCCAACCTCCATAACATCCTGACCAACTGGGTTAAATGGTTCCCCCAAAATCCTCTGCCGAAACTGCCGGCGACCTTCGGCCTTGACCCAACGGGAGTCATCGAGGCAGTAGGCGAACAGGTCTACGACTTCAAGGTTGGTGACCGGGTCTACGTCAATCCAGGCCGCCACTGCGGTTCCTGCCGGTCTTGTCGTGCGGGCAATACCATCGCCTGCACGGCGTACACCTTCAATGGCTATTTCGGTTTCACGCCCAAAAGCCCGCGCATGTTCGAAGACTATCCCTACGGTGGTCTTTGCGAGTACATCCCTGCGCCGCAATACAGTCTGGTGAAACTGCCCGATAACCTCAGCTTCGAGACGGCCGCGCGACTGGGTTACCTGGGTACCGCCTACAAAGCAATGCTCAAGGCCAATGTCGGGCCTGGCACCACCCTGCTGATCAATGGCATCAGTGGCACGCTCGGCTTGGGCGCCGTGGCACTGGCGCTGGCGATGGGCGTGCGTAAGATTCTCGGCACGGCCCGCAACCAGGAGCTCTTCCAGCGGGTGAAAGACCTCGCCGCGCCAGGTCGGATTGAAATCCACACCCTGGGCACGCTGCCGACCAACGAGTGGGTCAGTGAAATCACCCATGGCGAAGGAGTCGATGTGGTGATCGATGCCCTGGGTCCAGGTGCGCCACACGAGACCCTGATCCAAGCCCTAAAGTCCATCCACCGCGGCGGGCATCTGGTCAACATCGGCGCCATCGCCGGTGACGTCCCGATCGATCTGCACTGGATCATGGACAACGACATCCAGATCAGCGGTTCGGCCTGGTTTACCACAGGTCAAGGACAAGCCATGGCGGACATGGTGGAATCTGGCACGCTGGATCTTTCATTCTTTGAAAACACCGCTTTCAGCCTGGAAAAAGTGAACGACGCGATTACCGGTATCGAAAATCGACATGGCGGCTTCAGCAATTACGTCATCTGCCCCTGACATTAACGAAACCCGTTCACCACAACGGCGGGCACTGTAATGCCCGCCCACACCCCAGGGGAATGCTATGAAAATCCGAAGAGTCGTCACGGGCCTGGATGCCGCAGGCCAATCCGTATTCATCAGCGATGACGCTGCTCCACGCGCGTGCTCCTTTGAATCCATTCCCGGTCATGCCATGGCGCACCTGTGGTCCACCGGATCAACGGCCGGAACGTCCGTCGCACAGCAGGACCCCACCCTGGGGCACCCTTTCCTGGTGCCCGGGCCGGGCGAAACCAGTCTGGCAATCTATGATTTTCCGCCAGACACCGTGATGCAGAACCCGACGGATGTCGGACAGATGATCGAGGAACTGGGTCGTGCCCTGCCCGGCTTGTTCGAGTGCTTCGAGCCGGACCACCCAGGTATGCACACGACTCCGACCATCGACTACGGCATCCTGCTCCAGGGCGAACTCTGGCTGGAGCTGGATAATGGCGAACAAAAACTGATCCGGCCCGGCGAGGTCGTCATCCAGCATGGGACCCGCCATGCCTGGCGTAACAAGAGCGATCAAATCGCCCGCGCATTGTTCGTGATGATCGGCACGAAGCGCGACTAGCCAACACTCCCCAACCCTGAACTCAGGTGGTCAATATGACGCTGCATCGCATTGCTGTGATTGGCGCCGGCACGATGGGCAGTGGAATTGCCCAAACCTGTGCGACAGCCGGCCACACGTTATTGCTCATCGATATCAATGAACAGGTGCTCAGCCGGGGCCTGCAAACCGTGCAAAAAAATCTCGACCGGCAGGTTGAAAAAGGAACATTCACCCACGCGCAGGCCTCTGAGACCCTGCAACGTATCCATACCTCGACTCACTACACCAACTTGAATGGAATGGACATGGTGATCGAAGCGGCCACTGAGGACTTGGCACTCAAACGCAAGATTCTTCAGCAGATTGACGCCCACGCTCGCCTGGATTGCCTGATCGCCAGCAACACGTCATCGCTATCGATTACAGAACTGGCGGCGAGCATCAAGCACCCGGAACGCTTCATGGGGATTCACTTCTTCAACCCGGTGCCGATCATGGGCCTGGTGGAGTTGATCCGCGGTTTGCAGACCAGCGACACTACCTGCTTCATCGCCCAGGCATTGGTCGAACAGCTGGGAAAAACCGCGATACATTCTCAAAATCGCCCGGGATTCATTGTCAATCGAATCCTAATTCCGATGATCAACGAAGCCATCTTCGTCCTTCAGGAAAATGGCGATGCTCAAGCAATCGACGCCAGCATGCGCTTGGGGTGCAATCAGCCGATCGGGCCTTTGGCGCTGGCCGATCTGATTGGATTGGATACCGTGCTAGCCATTCTGGAAAGCTTGCAAACTGGTTTTGGTGACCCGAAATACCGTGCCGCATCTTTACTTAGGGAGTTTGTCGCTGCGGGCTTCTTAGGCAAAAAGTCGGGACGAGGCTTTTATGTCTACGGCTGAAGCTTATAGGGGTTATGACACTATACGTGCTCAAGCTTTAGAGCTTTTCGGCAACAAGAGATTCGGTCAAGTTAGCATGCGGGAACTGGCTCGCCATGTGGGCCTCGCTCCTGGTTCACTGTATAACCATTTTCCCAGCAAGCAAGCATTGTAGTGGTCTAATGAAACCGGACACCCATTTAGGCGAGAATGCTCGCCAGATCGAGGTGTCAGATGACCAAACAACGCCGCTCCTTTACTCCTGAATTCAAGCGCGAGGCTGCCGACCTTGTGCTCAAACAAAACTACAGCTACATCGAAGCCAGCCGTTCACTCGGCATTGGTGAGTCGGCATTGCGCCGCTGGGTTGACCAGATTCAGAAAGAACATAAAGGCGTCACCCCGCAGAGCAAGGCACTGACTCCGGAACAGCAAAAAATTCAGGAGCTGGAAGCCCGGATTGCTCGGCTTGAGCGAGAGAAATCAATACTAAAAAAGGCTACCGCGCTCTTGATGTCGGAAGATCACGAGCGTTCGCGCTGATTGACCAGTTGAGCGCCCATGAGCCGGTTGATTGGCTGTGCAAGGTGTTTGACGTCACTCGCTCGTGTTACTACGCCCAGCGCCTGCGGCGCCGCACGCCCGATGTTGAACGGCTTCGATTGCGTAGTCGCGTCAGTGAGCTGTTCTCGCAAAGTCGCAGCTCTGCGGGCAGTCGCAGCATCCTGTCGCTGATGCGTGAAGACGGTGAGCAACTCGGTCGATTCAAAGTGCGTAGCTTGATGCGCGAGCTTGATTTAGTCAGCAAACAACCCGGCTCCCATGCCTACAAACGAGCAACAGTAGAAAGACTCGATATCCCGAACACATTGAACCGCGAGTTCGACGTGCCAGCGCCCAATCAAGTCTGGTGCGGCGATATCACCTACATTTGGGCGCAAGGAAAGTGGCATTACCTGGCTGTCGTCCTGGATCTTTGTACGCGTCGGATCGTGGGCTGGGCGCTGTCGGAAAAGCCAGACGCTGAGCTGGTGATCAAAGCGCTGGATATGGCTTACGAGCAGCGTGGCAGGCCTTCGGATCTGCTATTCCACTCGGACCAGGGATCGCAATATGCAAGCCGACTCTTTCGCCAGCGGTTGTGGCGATACGTAACCGTCCGGCAAACACATCTTCCTGAAGCTATCGCCGAAGGCCATGGTGTCCACCTAATTTAAGTGGACACCAGTTCTGGCCCATCAAGCGGATTTCTCATGCCCCCTCAGCGCCGTACCTACAGTAAGTCCTTCAAAGCCCAGATCATTCAGGAGTGCGCCGAACCTGGCGCCTCCATCGCAAATATCGCCTTGGGCTACAGCCTCAACGCCAACCTCCTTCACAAGTGGATTCGGTTGCATAATCAAGAAGCCAAATCGATCCAGCCCGCGTTCATCCCGCTGCATACGCAGGCGCTGAGTGGTGGATCACTTGATCAGCCTTCCAGCATCTGCCTTGAAATTCAGCATCCACGCATACCCGTCAAAATGACTTGGCCGGTGGACAGTACCGTCGCCTGCGCAAGCTTTATTCGAGAGCTATTGCGGTGATTCGCATCGATGCCATTTGGCTCGCCACCGAACCCATGGACATGCGCGCGGGCACAGATACAGCGTTGGCCCGCGTGGTCGCCGTATTCGGTGCGGCGAAGCCGCACTCCGCTTATCTATTCGCCAATCGCCGCGCCAATCGAATGAAGGTGCTCGTGCACGATGGCGTCGGCATCTGGCTTGCTGCACGACGGCTAAACCAAGGGAAGTTCCACTGGCCTGGTATTCATCGTGGTCTGGAAGTCGAACTTGATGCCGAACAACTGCAAGCGCTGGTGCTCGGCCTGCCGTGGCAACGGGTCGGCGCTAACGGCGCGATTACAATGATTTAGCCCTTTCTTTCAGCTGTGGCGGATGAGTCGCTTTGGTAAAATCCACGGCATGACTTCTTCGCCTAATCTCGACCAAATGACGCCCGATCAACTGCGCGCTCTCGCTGCGCAGTTGCTGTCGAAGGTCGACACCATGGGCAGAAAGATCAACCGTGACGAGACGACCATCGAGCAGCTCTCTCACGAGATTGCCATCCTCAAGCGCCACAAGTTCGCCAAGCGCAGTGAGCAAATCAGCCCAGCGCAAGGCAACTTGCTGGATGACCTGCTCAACACTGACCTTGAAGCCATTGAGGCTGAGCTAAACGCACTTCGTCCTGCCCCAACGCCGGACGAAACCCGTCAAAAGCCCAAGCGTGTGCCGTTGCCGCCGCAATTCCCACGTACCGTCATTCGTCACGAGCCAGAGAACACCCAGTGCGCTTGCGGCTGCCAGCTTCAGCGTATCGGCGAAGATATCAGCGAGAAACTGGATTACACACCAGGCGTGTTCACTGTCGAGCAGCACGTGCGTGGAAAGTGGGCCTGCCGTCAGTGCGAAACACTGATCCAGGCGCCGGTGCCCGCGCAAGTCATCGACAAGGGCATCCCCACTGCCGGTCTGCTGGCCCATGTGATGGTGGCCAAGTTCTCCGATCATCTGCCGCTGTACCGCCAAGAAAAGATCTTTGGCCGAGCAGGCTTGGCCATCCCGCGCTCAACGCTGGCTCAGTGGGTCGGACAAACTGGCGTGCAGCTCCAGCCGTTGGTAGATGCACTGCGCGAAGCGGTGCTAGCCCAGCGAGTCGTGCATGCCGATGAAACGCCCGTACAGATGTTGGCGCCGGGCGAGAAGAAAACGCACCGCGCCTATGTCTGGGCTTACTGCACAGCGCCGTTCTCAGCACTGAAAGCAGTGGTCTACGACTTCAGCCCTAGTCGTGCAGGCGAACATGCGCGTACCTTCCTTGGCACTTGGAGTGGCAAACTGGTCTGCGATGACTTCGCGGGTTACAAGGCCAGCTTCGAGCTGGGCATCACCGAAATCGGCTGCATGGCCCACGCGCGCCGCAAGTTTTTCGACCTGCATGTGGCGAACAAAAGTCAGCTGGCAGAGCAGGCACTGCACTCAATCGGTGGCTTGTACGAGGTCGAGCGACAAGCCAAGGAAATGAGCGATGAAGACCGCAGGCAGTTGCGCCAGAAAATGGCTGTGCCAATCGCAAATAAACTGCATGAGTGGATGTTGGCTCAGCGCGAGCTTGTGCCCGAAGGATCGGCTACGGCCAAAGCTTTGGACTACAGCTTGAAACGCTGGGTAGCACTGATGCGCTACTTGGATGATGGTGCCGTGCCTATCGACAACAACCCGGTCGAAAACACAATTAGGCCATGGGCGCTTGGTCGTTCCAACTGGTTGTTCGCCGGATCTTTGCGCAGCGGGAAACGGGCTGCGGCAATCATGAGTCTGATCCAGTCTGCACGCATCAATGGGCATGATCCGTATGCCTATCTCAAGGACGTGCTGACGCGGTTACCGACACAGCGGGCGAGTGAAATTGGGCAACTACTACCGCATAACTGGCCAAGGCCAGTATTGAGTTAACTCACGACGAAGGACAGATAATGCTTATCGTATTCAGCGGCCTTCCAGGAACCGGAAAAACTACTATTGCCAAAGGGCTGGTAGATACGATGGGCGCGTTCTACCTGCGGATCGATACTATTGAGCAAGCGATACGAAACTCTGGTGTACTTGCCCAAGGCGTAGGGCGCAGCGGTTACATGGTCGCTAATGAGCTTGCACTGAGTAATCTTGATCTAGGGCGCACCGTCGTCGTTGACTGTGTAAATCCAGTGATCGATAGCCGACTGGCCTGGAGCGAAATCGCCTCAAGGGCTGGCGTTAGGTTGATGAATATTGAAGTGATTTGCTCGGATAAAAATGAACATCAGCGACGTGTAGAAACGAGGCTGGGCGATATTCCTGGGCTGACTCCACCAACCTGGCAATCTGTGTTAAATCACGAATATGAAGCGTGGGCTGAAGCACCGTTTACGATAGACACGGCTGTGACTTTACCAGCTCAAGCCGTATCAATGCTCGCTGAACGCCTACTGACCGGTGAGTAGGGTGCGCTAAGCGCGATGCCGCAAGGTGTGATTGCGGGACGCTTACGGCGATACCGCATGCGCCAGAGCATGAGTCGACGAGGAAACTGCTGGGATAACGCACCGATGGAGCGCGTATTTCGCAGCTTGAAAACAGAATGGATACCGACCGTGGGTTATCGAACTGCGCAGGAAGCACAGCGCGATATCAGCCATTTTTTGATGCATCGCTACAACTGGATTCGGCCTCATCAATTCAACGATGGGTTGGCACCAGCGCGGGCCGAGGAAAAACTTAACGTCGTGTCCGGGATTAGTTGACCACTACAAAACGGCCAAAAGCGGCCAGTGAATTTAGGGGGCTTGCGCCTCTAGCTGTAGCTTTGTAGGATCCTGCGAGCGCCCGACAATAGCGGTTCACATGAACAGCAGGTCAAGGCTGGAAATCGAGGGCGTTGCTTTAAAATCCAGACTTCGATTGCGCTGCTATCAGATATGGAGATTCTCCTACTTTGAATTATGGACAAGCTGTTGCAGTCGTCGAAGCCTTTCAAGATCTTGCACACAGAATTGACATTGAATTTCCAGAACGCCTCGCAGCACTCATGGGAATAGCGCATACACCCCCTTCAAAGGCTGCACTGAGTAGCCTTGTAGATTTTCACTGGCTCGATGCCGAAGAAGCAGAACGAGAAATCAATGAGTGGCTTAACCCTGATGACCAGCAAGGTCGAACCTTTCTTCCCTTTGCGGCTACAGGCGGCGGTGAGCCCTACTGCCTGGTTCGATTGGAAAACGGGACTTCGGGGATCGCTCAGGTACTTCATTTTGCTCAGCCATCTCCACTTGCCCATGCCGATATCTCGTCGTTCGTGACAAGGGAATACGTGCGTGTCGCTACGGACTTATCTTGGATACCGCCTCAAACGGACTTCAGTATCGCACTGAAAAGTGAAGTGGCATTGATCGAAACGGCTTTACTACCCGCAGATTATGCGCTTCTTGAGGCCCTGTTTAGTCGACAGTGTGTCGCCATGAATTACCAGGCTGGCCCTCGAGGCATCTCGAGAATTGTCAAAGCCTTCATCTCTCAAGAAGAAGAGGAATCGTTAGCCGTCCGACTACGCCATCCGAACCCAACCGAGTTCGAAGCTCTTCGTGCTTGGATGCGCTGAATGTGTCTCCACTAGGAACCGAGCCAGTGCCGGCCAACACTCACCACTTGCCAATATCCGCTTTGGGTTTTTGCCCGCCCCAATAGACAGCAATCGGCCAAAAGCGGCGTTCGATCCACGACCTTCCAGCCGAAGAGCGAAAACCTCTCGATCAGTGAAAGCTAGTCTCTAAGGTTACGCATTATTTCCTCGACCACCGGCTTCGTGTATTTCTCACTGGGGTCAGTTTCCGGTGGGTCGTTACTGCGGAACCATTCACCTTGATCGAATGCTTGGTAAAGCGAGAAAGCAGGCTGAGGCATGTCGTTAGTCATACCTCCTTCAACCACAGCATTTATGATCCCGTTCATAACGCCGTTGCAAAATTCATAGAGCAAAGATCCTTGTAGATAGCCTTCCGCAACCGCGACGGACAGCTCGTTCAGCACATCATACGGTGTAACGGCGAACCTTTCGCAAATGGGGACAAGATCACTCAGCGTTAAACCGTCTGCTTCCGCTTTCACCGACAGTTCCTTGAGTTCGATCTTCGGTAACACCATGATCATGAGCTTCTTCCGGTTAGGTGCGAAGATAGCGCTTACAGAGTAGCCGCACAGCGCTGCCACACGTCAGTTCCATGCTGCAATACGGATTCATGGTCGGTCAACTTCAGCTACAGGCAATGTCCGCTTTGGGTCGAAAGCTGTCCGTCGTGGAGTCAGCGCTGCAACTCTTCGGCAAATGGTGGTACAAACTGAGCATATGACGACATGGATAGAGGCGAAATGAATCAGCTGAGTCCCGATCTGCGTGAAGACCTCCTCGAAGTGCTGGATGAGGTCTCTACACTGATGTCCGCTGAATATGCGCAGCTTGGCCCCTTACCTGATGATCATCCACTGGCACAGTCAGGTCTTGAGAATGGGGCAGAGATCGTTCTGGACTACATCGCGCATGGCGAAGCGGGTGTCGCACTCGATCATCTGTTCTACATGATCAAAGAGCCTCCTCTCGCTATCTCTGCCAGATCTGCCGAGAAGCTGGCTCGGCTTGCCAAAGTGTTCGAAATGCCCTTGAGCTGGAGGGCATGAGGTCTGATCGGAGAGTAGAACAGGACGCGCCATTGTCGGAGCGGAAGACGGCTACCGGCCAGAAGCAGGCACTCAAAACTATCTACAGAAAAGCGGGCCATTCACCCTTCAAGACCTACAATAGGCACAGTCGAAACATGATTGGGTAGAGGGACTACATGAAAGCTCTTTTTTTGGGTGCAGGCGCCTCCTATGAATGCGGTATGCCGCTTGTATGGGAGTTTACAAATGGGCTCAGAGCGAACGTCCTAAAAAGGCTGAATTCAAAGCTCTTCGACTTTCAAAAAGATCCGCATTTTCGCACTAGTTTTGAGGCCATTCTTTCTGATCCAGACCTTCATTACGAACAAATGATTGGTAAGCTGGAAGCTCTCCAGCTTGATCGGGGCCCTAGTTCGGAGATTGCACGCACTACGGCACTCCAACTTATTGATTGCGTGCAAATTCTCCTACTCGAAGATCAGGTGCTCACAACCAAGTTGCTTGCTGAAAAAGCAAAGGACTATTCAGGCATAAAGGGGCTGCTTGCCAAGCATCCTTGCCTTCATGTTTTCTCATTGAATCACGATATTAATTTCGAGGAGATCTGTAAGTTTCACGAGATTCAGTGTAGAGATGGCTTTTTTGATCAAGCAGTTGAGCGCTACTCCAACATCGCAAAATTCAAATCACTGACGAAAGAGCAGCTTAACAACGGGGTTCTAAATTTTTTTGACTCAGCAGGTGTAGGTGTAAATCTAATAAAGCTTCACGGATCTCTTGACATGTTTGCGGTTGAGGACAAAAATCTTTATCTCAAATGTGTGCCACCTGTGGAAGCGCCTATTGGCGGCCACGTGCAAGAAATTCGACGGATAGAGGACCACAGTCTTGAATTAAGTCAGCGGTTGAAAATCAGGACCGTTGGGGAGCTAGACGTTACTGATAAGGATGGCGAGATTCAATTCCTAAGGCGATCATTGCTGTCCGGGGCGCATAAGTTTAAAGGAGATTTTGACCAAATAGCTCCAATTGCTTTCTTCGAAGAATTTAAGAATAGGATGGAAGCAATTACTGAGCTTGATGTTATCGGTTACGGCTTTGGAGATCACCATGTCAATGAGGTTCTTCAGCAATGGCTGGAGGCGCCTAACGTATCGATCAATATCTACGACCCTTATTGTAAATCCATCCCTTCAGCACTATCTGGTTCGGCGGACAGAGTATGCATTATGAACTTTGGCCTTACAGATTATTTCCAAAAGTTTGATCCTTCGAATCAATTATTAGTTGCTGCTGTTCGTAGAAAAATATTCGAACTTGCTAGAGAAAACCTTCGGCAAAGGCGCTTATCACTCTGGAAAGCTAGTAACGAACATTCAACAGAGTAAGCAGTTGCAAGCCATAAGCAGCCGACACACTAAAATCTGAATGCATCTCCAAGCTGGAAGAGCATTGAAGTAAGGGGGAGGGGTGACACAGTCTTTGGTTTAGTAGCCGCCTATGAAAGTGAGCGGATTCAAATTTTTGTTGACGCTCACCGGCCGCTTTGGATCGGTTGTGTTGAAAAGTCGACCTAACCACCTCGCCCGTGCATTGAGCGGTGAGAACGTCATTCTTACGCACGGCTACGTAAAATCTGTATGTGAGCGCTCTGCAAAAAGGACAGATTTCAATCTCAGGCGCTTACTTTTCTGCCGTGGGAACTCTCGCCGACTGTTTTCAACAGAGTCGGTCGAATGCGGCCGCTCGCGGCTGACCGCTATTGACTCAAAACGAAGATTGCCTCATGCATCTCTCAACCATATTCAACTGTTTCTAGATAATAGAAAGACACAGTCTGTACGAAATGATCAGCTTGGCGTTAATTTGGCGTATGCAGCTACAGCCAGGACAGCCTCTCGAGTTGAATTAGAACAATTTGCAATAGATAGCGATGAACCTAAGGTTTGGCCATCGCGCACAACCTTATACATCAAGGCGTGCACAAACGATTGTGTAGCAAAGCTGACACCTTGAAAATCTATAACTACCATTACGCCGCCATTAATTCTGGGAATTATTTCAACCTCACGTATGTGACTTGCCCGCTCAACATCTTCTTCAAATTCCGTAACTTTGACTACATAAAGGCCATCTATTTCTGGGATCTCAGTAATAAAATCCAACGCTAGTTCGTTAGGGTATTTCCTGGCCTCAGCGGCAAGATGTCGGCAGCCCTGTAAAATCTGGTCAAACTCAGCAATTGAGTCTTTTCTCAGCTGAAGATAGGCAAACGTGCCTGGCCATCCATCTTTTTTAGCAATTTTATATATCTTTTGCTCTTCACCTTTTTTGTCACCCCAGATATCAACCAGCGCCGAGCCGCTTCCCAAGAATAGACTGCCACTCGCCCGTGCGGCAATTTGCTTAATAAAAAACAACCCGAGCCCAGCGTTGTCTTGCATTGAGTTGTACATGGCGGGAACGAAGGTTCTTGAAACATGAGGCTGAGTTGCAAACTTAACAGCCTTCATGTCGCTGTCAATCTCCGGGTAAGCTTCACTTAGGGTTTTGGCGATGCCTAACCCACAATCCGCAACACATATTTCAACAAGCCCGGTGTTAGGGTAGTACTGGGCCATTGCTACCGCCCCAATGTCACTGAATGAATGCTGAACTACATTTCGAAGTAGCTCGATCAGCGAGTATTTAACCGCGCCTGAGACTTCCTCATCCTCAATACTCAATACTTGCATAACGTTATTTGCAAACGCCGGTATTTCGGAGCTTTTTTTAATTCGACTCAGTTTGACAATGCGGTCACCGCTGATGAAGTTAGGAGTTTCATTACCTTGCTTCGTTAACTCCAGAAATCCGGAGTTAACAAGATAAGAGCCTGCGACGGATGATGGAGAGAACAATATCTGAGCATGCTTTCTCTTGACTTCCTTCAGGTAAAAATAATAAGCGGCGAATAATGTAACTGCGTAAGGGGCGATAAAATTTACTTGAGTAAAATCAAGTTTTACCGGGCCGACAGGCTTGTCAATCCACTTCCAACCCTGAAAAAAATTTAGAAGCGACTTGTCATCTAGGTTTGACGGAATCATGATGTGAGTATTGTGCATGAGAGCTTTACCAACATTTTAAATGCAAAAGTTAAGGGTTATTGCATTTCTAATTCTAGAAAATCCATCGATAGCTTCGGCAGGTCTGCATCAGGCGTTTCTTCAGCATAGTTCACAATTGCTGAGCAACTGATCAAGCTATCACTAAACCATAAGAGCTCGTAGCTACCAATTCTGGATCGTATAACCACAAGCCCTAAGCTCTTTGACTATCTCTTTTTGCCACGCCCCCGCCTGGTCCAGATGTATATAAACCACACCACTAATGTCGTTCGGTGTCTCGACTGTGCCTTTGACCAAAGCGCATACGTTTTTCCTGCCGAGCTTAGCCATTAGATAGCCATGCTCAAAGACGACATTTTGCCGAGCTCGGTCTTTCGGCTTATCCTGCTGCTCGTGGTATCCTCGCCCCTGATCGCAGGGCGTGTACAGCACAAGAGCAAAGTCCGCATCGTTGGTATAGCGCTCAATTTTTTCTATGATTGTCAGGCCGGCGTTGGCCTGCTCATGCAGGATTATTGCCTCTAAGCCGAGATGTTCGATAAACCGACTTACTTCGTATTTAGCAAGATCATCTCTTCCATGCACGATGAAAACTTTGCGTTTGTTCCTTGCAACGACAGAGGTTGACGATGGCCATGAAATTTTCGCAGTGGGGGGCACGGGCGTCGCGGTTTTCATTTGAGGAACTGCTTCGTAAGTTGGTAGCTCCAGAGAATCTAGCAGGGGAGTAAACTGTTCAGATAGATAGGTTCTGCGCTCAGCATAGGTTGGAAATCTTTGCTTAATCCAAGTCCAGAACGAATCCAAGCTTCCATGTTGTTTAACAAGCGGCGGAAGTCGATGCCCAATTTCTGAGTCGTTTAGGAGTTGATGTCTTAGTTGAAGATATTCTGTTGAGTCCGCTGCATTTCCAGTAGCACGTGCGGCCAGAAGATTTTGCAAATAGCTAATCTTGTCGAAGTGGCTCTCTAAAAACATTAAGCTCATAACACAGATTCCTTTCTCGCGACGCAATGCTAGACCTGACTGGTGGAACGATCGCACCAGAAAACTACCAATTTGCCATTACCCTGTCTACCGAATCGAGAATAGCATGGCCCTGGCGCCAAAAGTGACAGGCTAAATCTAGGCCCACAAGAGCCAGTGTTTAAATCAGGCTGCGCGCCAGCAATCCTAGAAATGGTGATCCATTTTTTGAAAGCCACAGGAAGATTGCTGCCGTTCCCGAGAGGCGCTCTGGTCGAAAGCAGACTGATGTGACCTCCGCTATTGGCCGTTAGCTACACCTCGCGAAAGGCAGCTTTGGGTCGATGGCAGCCCTTAACGACAGGCCGCTTTTGGCCGATTGCTGCCACTGAGTCTCGGCAAGTACTCTCTCGGCCTACCGCCCTTTGGTTTCCGTCCCTTCCGCTGCTACGCTCTTGAGTCCTCGATTGGAGTCGAAACAATGCCCACCGAATATTCACTTTCTGATGTTCTCGAGCGGCTGTACCAAAATCAGCTCGCCTTGGAGGCCGCGGTGATGGAGCTGACCTTGAAGGTAGAAGACCAAGGTGCAGCGGAGATAGGTGCCAACGTCCGAGGTGCACTTCACACCATCGGAGAAAATGCCGGACACATCAAGCAGGGCTTGGCTAAGCTGAGAACCCAGGGTCACTGATTTAACGGCCCATGCGATGGCGAGCTTGGCGGTTATCCTGCACAGCATAAAGGCTGGACTCGCCGAAGTGTCAGAACTCCCGCGCGCTGCGCGGCGACAGCGTGAAGATACAGGCGCCCTCAACCTTTCGTTATGAAAAGCGGCGCACCTTGATAATCATGTCCGAAGCTACCTTATGCTTGGGCTTGGCCGCTCGAATAACCTTGTGCTGACCATCGGCCATTGTTTCAACGAGCATGCCATTCCTGATTTCCATCACACTGAGTCCGGCCGCCAGCGTATTGATATAGGCCGCATTAATCGCGCCTTTCGCCATGGCTGGAATTTTCTCTTCCAGCCGGCTCACCAGTTCATCATTTAACATCTGGTTGACGTCCATACCGAGCTCCGCATTTTAGGCCAGCACGGAGCCAGCCATCATGTTATTGCTGCGTGTTCCGGGACAAGCACCGTCCGTTCCTAGAACGCACAGAAGACCTATTTGTTGACCGTCGATGCTACGCAAGCCTGTACGGAAGAATCCATCAATGCCCCCATCAAAGCCCGCCGTCTTCAGCAAGATCTAATGACTGAGGAATGGCAATTCCAGCCTCAGAGAGCGGATTCCAGGGGCCACTGTTCGGTCATTTTGACTCAGCTTTTTCCCGCGATGATAACGACCCCAATCCGCTCTGCCAGATTGAGCACCGTGTCGAACACAGTCGGGTCGCCGGTCAAGCTGCGTGACGCCCCCTGCGGATGGAGTGCGCCGTCAGGAATCCGGTCACCGAAGAGCACCACCGCACGTGCCGAATCATCTTGTCGCGACACCCAAGACAGCCCTTGGGCATCTGGACACTGACGGTGGATTGCCTCGGCCCATTTGCGCGTCGCAGGATATTGATCTTTCTCAGTGTCGATCAATTGTTTGCGCGTGATGCCTAGTTTCCGCAGTGGCACGCTGGACAGATCAACCAGGTGCAGCGGTTGGCTAACCTGGACGGCAGAATGCACCTGTCCAGTCAGCTTGCCTTTGTCGAAGCTCTTAAACCCAGCCGTATGGGGAACGTCGTGGAAGACGGTCTCCATCAAGGCGCAATCGACTGTCGTGCCGCCATACAAGGTGGGAATCGCCCGCCCCTGATCATCCTGGATCGGGCTGAAGCGTGCATTGCCGTGCACACCGGGATTGAATTGACCTGGCTGATACTTATCTTGATGCACACGATGAAGCACATCGCCTTTGGCGATCACGGTGAAAGTGACGTGCAACGTAGCCGCAGGCACTGGGGTAACGGACGCCGCCAAATCCGTGGGAGGCGTCGCCCTACCCTCACTGGACTCGGTACGCTGCTTAGCCATGGACAATGCCCTGGATCTCATCCTGTGCGGCAGCAATCACCCGATCAGGCGCCGATGCCAACAGGTCCTGAGGTCTTTTGCCTCCCAGAAAACTATTATCGGACCGAAACCAGTAAGCCATCCCCCAGCCGTCCTTGTGACCAGCGAAAGCCTCAATGATTTTGGCCAGTGCCTTGAACGGCCGATAGCCCGCGTCCGGGTCCAAGCCGTAACCAGGGAAATAATCGACCCCACCGTGGCTGATCGCAAAGATCTGCCCTTGCTTCTTCCACTTATTAGGCTGAGCACTGGGGTTTCGAGTACTCAACTGGGCCACCTGGGCGATGTCTGCGGCGGTCAGCCAGTCACCGCTTTCCAACACCGCTTTGCGGGCCTGTACCAGCATTGCCGCTTCCTTGAGCAAGCGAGGCGAAGGCGGCTTACGCGTCACAAACACCTCGGCCAGTCGCTCCAGCGACTTCGGGTCCTGACGCTCCTGCAGCACCTCGTACATCGAAGAAGCCACATTGGCGAAGTTTTCCGCCAACGCCTCAAATACGCTGAGGTTGACCTGATCAAAAGACACGACCAGCACTCGGTCCGCATGCGAGCGGCTCAAGCTGGCCCGAGCCTCCTTAGGCGTACCGACCAAAGTGGAGACGCCCGACTGCTCTGTAACGCTCATGGAAATCTCCTCACCAGTTATCTGCGCTATCAAATACTAGCATATCTTTGATAACCCCAGCCCTGGCCTAGCCTCCATTCATCCGGATACATAGGTAGGATTGAGGGGAGCACGCCATGCCGTCGATCAGCACGGTGACTCTGGGACGAAAAGTCTAAGGATACGATCTTGGCTTTCAGGTGTGGCGAGCGAGCTAAAGACCAGCAATGGTGGATCGAAAGAGTCGGCATAACCCAATTCAGCACCGCTTGAATTCCCGGGCGGTCCCGCTCCCCTAAGGGCCGAAAATTTGTACCACATCGATCTAAGAAGGTGTTCTCTCCGCCAACAGTTTGGCATTGCGCTCAAGCCGTCGCTGGTCGCGGGGATCGATACCCTTCGCGACCTGCGCCCTGGCGATATCACGCAGAGCGCGAGCATTGCGCAGACCTATTTCAGGATAAGTACCGAGCGAAATACGAGGCTGCTTGCCCGCCCAGGAAAAGCGGAAGTGCCAGCTCTTGGTGCCTTTCGTATTCACGAAAAGTGCGAGGCCATCAAAGTCAGGAAGGGTATAGTTTTTGGCGCGAGGTTTGGCGTGCCGGATCGCCGTATTGGTAAGGACCATCGTACTAACTCCCTCATATGAAATGAAGGTGTGTTGTACAGTTTTCAGAGTACCAAGCTGCTCAAAAAACTGATTTACCAAGCGTCGAGTTGATGTACTAAAAAATGTACTAAAAAATCGTGGATACTAATGTATCAGAGTAGACTTTACTGGAACGAAGAAAGAGGCCGAGGCCTCTTTCTTTGACTTCTAAATACTTCAATGGAAGTCTATAGAAAAATAATTGGAGCGGGAAACGAGACTCGTATCTGGTGTCCGACTCGTTGAAATATAAGGGGTTTCTTTTCTTTGCTGGGCAGGAGAAGACTTGATTCTGGACTTGTTTTTAAACTGTATCAAGAGCAAAAGTAGTCGCAATTCCAAGCCAAGCTGTCGAGATCTATCGACAGCCAATCGGGGGGAGCAGTCATTCAACCAATGACCTCTATTTCGCTGGATTGGCTCGGAGCTACATACCGCCGAAAAAAGTGCGGCCCCACACCCTCCAACCTTCACGTTGACAGTCGACCGCTTAAACAAGAGCGTTTTCGGTGATTGAATGCTTCTCTCGTGCTGTCTGACAGTTGCGCCGATCGACTGGCCCGATTATATCGAAATATGTCCTTCAGGCCACTATTGTGATACGACGCAGTAGGCAAGAATGCGGTTCTCTACAGATTAATAGGATCAAATCCAATGATTTTCAGAAAACTGCCCCTGGCACTCAGCTTCGCTTGCGCTACTGCCAGCACATGGGCATTCGCCAATACAGATATCTCGCCCGCACCGATCACGACCCAAAAAGTGGATTTTCAGCAAATTCGTAACGCAACAGTGAAAATCACCTACGGCGACACAACGTTTCTGATCGATCCGATGCTCGCGAAAAAGGGAACCTATCCTGGTTTTGAAAATACGTACCGAAGCGATCTCCGCAACCCAATGGTCGATCTCACCGAATCACCTACCGAAGTAATCACTGGCGTGGATGCTGTCATCCTCACACACACGCATCTTGACCATTGGGACGATGCCGCACAGAAAGCGCTGCCTAAGGAAATCCCTCTATTCACTCAAGATGAGGACGATGCGAAACTGGTTCGTTCCCAAGGCTTTAAAAATGTGCACGTACTGACTGGCGAAGCTGAGTTTGGCGGAGTCAAAATCACTAAGGCAGGTGGTCAGCACGGCACCGATGAGATGTATGCCGTGCCTCCCCTCGCGAAACTTCTGGGCGAGGCAATGGGCGTTGTGTTTCAAGCCCCAGGCTACAAAACTCTTTACCTTGCCGGCGACACCATCTGGCGAAAGGAAGTAGATCAGACCATTCAAAAATATCAGCCCGAAGTTATCGTACTTAATACCGGGAAGGCGAAGGTGAATGGGTTCGATAGCGCAATCATCATGGGTGAGGACGACGTCCTACACGCATCCCAAGCGGCAAAAAACGCGAAGATAGTCGCCGTGCATATGAATGCTATTAACCACACCTCGCTAACACGTGAAGCGCTGCGCATTTACGTCAAGAAGCAAGGTATCGAAAGTCGCGTCGACATTCCAGAAGACGGTGCTTCGCTGGAATTTTGACTTAAACCTTCCAGGGGCGGGGTAATAGTTCTTTACTCCCGATCCCAGCTTAATCTCCAAATTATTGGACAATCGACGGGAGACCGTTCATGAAACGAGGTCTTGTAGTGGTTGACCTACAAAACGAATATCTACCTACCGGCAAATCACCGCCAAGTACCATTCTTCGAAATTGAACTGCACTTCCTGCTAGATCAACCCCACTCTGGTAGCCTGCTTGAAAGTATTTTTGCACTAAGCCACTTTGCAGCGCGCCTTCGGCCAGGAGCAATTTATTAGCAGAACTTTTGAGAAGTTCCTGAGCCTCAGCACTGGCCAAATCCGTATTTTTGTTGGTTCTGTATATAGATATAGAAACTAATAAAAGCACTATCAAGCCGAGACATGCACCCACCATTACAAGCATGCGAAACTTAATTGAATCCCTGAGCAAGATCATCGCATATCCTCGAAATTAGTACGGAGACCACATCAAGAGATGCAAAGTCGATCCGCGCTGATCGCTTCCATTATTTTTCAGTGAGCAATACGAAAAGACCTCATGGCCAAGAGAACAAGAGTTTGCTCCCAACGAATCATGAAGTCCTCAACGCTCTAAATCTTCCTAAACTTTATTCAGTCAAGAACATTAGCAAGCTACATGGATAGGCCCTGAGTGACTTGAAAACCCTCAAGGCCTGCGGTACCTACTCAATAGGCTCGTAAGGAAGCCCCACGTAATTTTCTGCAATCGTCCGGCGTCCAGCCTCAGAACGGACAAAGTAGTCGAGCTCGGCCTGCTTTATTCGCTGCCCAAAATCATCATTACCAGGGAAACGATGCAGTATTGAAGTCATCCACCACGAGAAGCGCACGGCCTTCCAGATTCGGCGCAGACAAACTTCAGAATAGCGTTCGAGAAGATCCGTACGCCCCTCTTGGTAAACCTTAACAAGAATGCGACTGAGTGTGCTCACATCGCTGGCCGCAAGGTTAAGGCCTTTTGCACCGGTTGGAGGCACAATATGCGCCGCATCACCCAGTAGAAAAAGGCTCCCGTACTGCATAGGCTCGACAACGAAACTCCGAAGTGGAGCAATACTCTTTTCAATGGATGGGCCAGTCGTGAGCCGGTGAGCTATTTCTGTAGGGAGCCGTTTTTTCAGTTCCTGCCAGAAACGATCATCAGACCATGCTTCGACTTTCTCATCGGTAGATACCTGAATGTAATAGCGGGTACGCGTAGGCGACCGCATGCTGCATAAAGCGAAACCGCGCTCATGGCTGGCATAGATGAGTTCCTCACTCACAGGAGGTGTATCCGCTAACACCCCCAACCAACCGAATGGGTAGACACGTTCAAACTCCTTGAGAACCCCTTCCGGGATTGTCTTGCGCGACACGCCATGAAACCCATCACAGCCTGCGATGTAGTCACAGTCCAAGCGAACAGTCGATCCATCATGATCAAAGGTAATGTAAGGCGCCAGTGATTTCATATCTTGCGGTTGTACGTTCGTGGCGCTGTAGTAAGTAATACCTCCGCTGGAGCTTCTAGCCTCCATTAGATCGCGAGTGACTTCGGTCTGACCGTAAACCATTACCGTTTTACCGTTGGTCAAACCTCTCAAGTCTATATGCTCACAACGCCCATCGAACGCCAAGTCAAATCCGTCATGAACAAGACCTTCGCGATCCATTCGCTCAGCAACACCCGCCTGTCGCAGCAAATCTACAGTCCCTTGCTCAAGCACGCCGGCACGGATACGCCCCAGTACATAATTAGGGCTCTGCCGTTCGATGATGACATTATCAATACCAGCCTTTAGGAGCAGTTGACCAAGCAGTAGACCAGAAGGGCCAGCGCCGATAATTGCAACTTTTGTTCTCATCGTTTTCGTCCTAAACGGGTGAATGCCACCATGGCGATTCTTTGTAATTTTCAGCTAAGTCGAATGCTTTATGCCGCAACTGACACAAAGCCAAACTACTAACCCACGCATGCGATTATTGGCGAAGGGATCTAGAAGGAAGTTCCTACGATGAGCTGTACGTACGTATTGATGTCATCACCACCTAACTGCGAACCTCCTTGGCTGGCAGCTTTCTCCGGCTTATACAATCCCAACACCGGACTGACGAAAATATGATCAGTTATCGCTACCTCGGCATATATGTCGAACTCCCTTCCGCCGAGGTTCGCTAGGCTACGATCAACCGGATCAAAATCGAAGTAAAGCGCTCCTAACGTAAGGTTTTCACGTGGAGTGACCTTCAAACCGACATGATGGACGCGCGTATTACTGTTGAAAGGGCCTGCATAGTTAGAGGCCACTTCACCCTGAAACCATGTGCCATACCCACGGCTATTGCCATAGAACAATGGGTCGAATGATTCAGAGAAGCGACTATAACGATAAGTGGATATGGGCGACCATGGGATAGCTGCAAAAGTCCAACTGCCCTCAAGATACCAGGCGTTCTCTCGACCACTGTCTCGGGATTGAGTGGCATATTCGACCGCAAGATTTAAATTCTGGACTCCTAGAGAGCCTGCTCCCCGTAGACTGACGGTTTGCATACCGTCACGCTCTGATTGGAACGGGGTTGCAAAACGCTCATTGACATCGAGACCTTTGATGTACGTGAGACCCAAAGCTCCCTCATCGGCCACATGCTCTAAAGTAGCCACAGCTAACTTGGTTTCTGCTTGGGCTCGATTATTTGAGCCCAGCCACATGAGGTCTCCCCTCCACCCCTTTTCCCCACCCACACGAAGCACAGCTGTCTTATCAAACGCCTTACGAGCAGCTAAATAATAAGCGCCGCCCCGATCATAGTTATCACCGAGATCGACATCGCCCAGGCTAAGTGCATCACCTTTAATTAAGAATCCGTCCCCAACAATCACTTCCTGGCGACCGGTGGAAATCTCAATACCATTTTCGCCAAGGCTAGGAAAAATGCTTCCTGAGCGCCAACCAAGATAGGCATCTTCAACCGCGGTCCGCCGCTCAGTGCCTTCCGTGAAGCCTGCTGCATCGCCGTCACCCCACGTCCCTGAACTCAGAAGGCTAAAAGCGCCATACACACTTGCTTTGCCCTCAAGTTCGCTGCTTCCATTTAGCCCATACTTGACAAAGCCTTCTCGCCAGTTCGAAGAGTCAGAATCCCGCGTCCCAGTCGTGGCGTAATTTTCGTCACTGTGCATCGCGGCAAATACGGCCTCGACCTTAGCATTAAGTACCTGGCCGCCCTGATTGTAGAGTTCGTAAGCCCGGGACTCTAGCGGAAGAGCCAATGCACCTACGGCTAAAGCGACCGAGGCATATCCACATTTCTTAGCTTCATATTTAAACGACATAACGAACCCCTTATCTTATATTTATTATTGGATTTTACGCTAGAGAATTACTGCAACATTCAAAAACAAATATTCCCACAGTACGACTCGATACTTTTTCCCACACAGTCAGCCATAAATTCACCTTCGGGCAGACTGATTTTTTGGGCGTAGCGGTCTTCTTGGCAATGGCGTTTTGCTGATCGAATGATCGCCAGTTAAGATTAAGTCGCGCACACGCGCAGATGCAGATTAAGCATACGTATCTCATGAGCTGTGCCTAATTCGCGCGTGACTACGTGCCATCGAGCAAACGTCGGTTCAATCACCGGCTATGATCGAACGATCAGCGTTTGAGGATTGCCAGCCTGAACCGCTGGGAGAAAAATCGGGGTTACCAATAACAATTCAAATCCCGTGTTCAGGGGAGGCCTGTATGCAAAGTGAGCCAACACAGCCTGGGCTCAAGCCCAAGTCTTTAGGTGTCTCCGACATCGTCTTTTTTGTAATTGCAGCTGCGGCGCCGCTCGGCGCTACGCTTGGTGCTGGCCCTGTGGTTTTCGCCATGGGAGGCACAGGCGCTCCCGGCATCTATCTGATCGCCTCGCTCGTATTGCTGCTGTTTGCAATTGGATTTGCAGCGATGAGTCGCCATGTGATCAGTGCAGGAGGCTTCGCCGAGCTAGTGACTCACGGATTAGGGCGAGCGGCTGGCAACGCAGCTGGTGGAATTGCGCTGCTTGCGTATATCACCATGTTGACTGGCATTTACGGACAATTCGCTGCCTTTGGGGCAGACCTTGCTATGTCGATTGCGGGATTGCAGGTGGACTGGCGCGTCGTAGCTCTCCTTATCATCGGACTGGTAGGAATCTTCGGCTACATGGACGTTAAGGTGTCAGCCAAGGTGTTAGGCGTGCTGATGATCTTCGAGATCCTGATCTTGCTTGTCTTTGACGTCGCGGTCATAGCCCAAACGAATGCAGAGAGCTTCACTTGGAATGGCTTCATGCCCTCTCAGATATTCACTCCTGGTCTCGGGGTGGCATTGATGTTCGCGTTTTGTTGCTTTGTAGGGTTCGAGTCCACAACCATTTACGGAGAAGAAGCTAAGAACCCAAGTCGCACCGTTCCCCTTGCTACGTATGTAGCTATCGCCATTATCGGTATCTTTTACACGCTTACAACTTGGTGCCTCGGCCTGGCTTATGCAAATAGTGACGTCCAAAGTGTTGCCGGCGCAGACATGATCAATTTTGTGTTTAATGCCAACACACAGTACGTAGGCCCCCTTTCCACAGAAGTCATGAAAATTCTGGTAGTCACGAGCGTGTTTGCGGTCTTGCTCTCCTTCCACAACGCTCTCAGTCGCTACCTTTTCGCACTGGCTCGCAACCATTTCGTACCTCGACAGCTCAGCCGAGTACATCCCAAACACGCAAGTCCGCACGTCGCTAGCGTTGTGCTTTCAATCACAACCCTTGTTGCAGTGGGATTATTTATGGTCACCAATGCCGACCCAATCCAGCATCTCTATCTGTGGATGGTTGGGCTTGGCACCCTCGCCGTTCTCGCCCTACAAACCCTAGGTGCTGCCGCAGTCGTCGGATTCACTCTCAAGACTCAAAAGTGCAGCAGGTGGCAAGGGATAATCGCCCCAACGCTAGGTGGATGCGGATTGGCAACTGCTGTTTTTCTCGCCGTGGCGAATTTTGACGAGCTGACTGGCGCTAAGGAAGGTATCGCAACTCTGCTGCCTTGGCTCGTTGTGATAGCGGCATTGGCAGGAGTTATTAACGGACTTAGGGCCAAAGAGAAATTTCCTGTCACACCAGTAGTTTCGTAGAACGGCAACCTTCCAACTATTTAAATTGAACAACAGTTACAGATGATTCCTTACTCGCGGAGTCATCTCGTGAAGGCTGCGACGCAAAATTAATTCCACGTCGCCAATAAATTCGGAGAATAACTTGAACAATCATCAACCTTATAGCGACTTCAATCTGCAGCTAATAGGAGGCGTTTGGCGGGAAGGTCGGACAGGACGATCTATGACTGTTAGCGATCCTTTCACCCAGCAGACTCTGCTCGAAATCCCTTTGGCCAACAAGGAAGACTTGAACGAAGCTTATGCAAGAGCTAAAACAGCCCAGCCTGCTTGGGCGGCCATGGGGCCGTCCGCGCGAGCCGGAGTGCTGCTAAGAGCAGCTCAGATTTTTGATAAGCGCCACGACGAGTTGGTTAATTGGATCATTTCGGAATCAGGAAGTACGCGCATAAAAGCCGAGATTGAATGGGCGTCAGCGAAAGCTATCACTTTGGAAGCTGCTTCCTTTCCAAGCCGGGTTCATGGTCGCATCGTGGAGTCCGATGTGCCGAACAAGGAAAGCCGAGTATATCGACGCCCGCTCGGCGTAGTTGGCGTGATTAGTCCATGGAACTTTCCATTCCATCTCACCCAGCGATCGCTCGCCCCGGCATTGGCACTCGGTAACGCCGTAGTTGTGAAACCTGCCAGCGATACTCCAGTAACCGGAGGCTTGCTGCTTGCACGCATCTTTGAAGAGGCCGGGTTGCCAGAGGGTGTGCTCAGTGTAGTGGTAGGGGCGGGCTCGGAGATTGGAGACGACTTCGTGCTACATCCAATACCGAGCTTTATATCCTTCACTGGGTCCACGCCGATTGGCCAGAATATAGCCCGCCAGGCAAGCAGCGGCGACTACTTGAAACATGTCGCGTTGGAACTAGGCGGTAACAACCCCTTTGTGGTGCTCGCTGATGCGGATCTCCAGCAAGCAGTTCATGCGGCTGTTGTTGGCAAATTTCTGCATCAGGGTCAAATCTGCATGGCCATCAATAGGATTATCGTGGAGGAGCCGATTTACGACTCATTCGTTTCCCTGTTTATCCAGCGCGTGAGCCATTTGGTAATCGGTGATCCTAAAAATTCGGCAACCTCGGTTGGGCCCGTCATCAACCGGAAACAGTTTGACGGATTGGTACGCAAGATCGAACAAGCGAAGTCAGAAGGCGCAACGTTGGCTTACGCTGGCGAATCTGCAGGACTGGTATTTGCGCCGCACGTTTTCACTGAGGTGACATCCGATATGGAGCTGGCCTACGAAGAAATTTTCGGGCCTATTGCAGGAATAATGCGCGCGAGGGATGCCGATCACGCATTAGAACTGGCTAACGCTACTCGTTTTGGACTTTCCGCTGCGGTCTTCTCAGGTGACATTGACCGCGGCGTCCATTTCGCGAGGCAAATCCATTCTGGCATGGCCCATGTGAACGACATGCCTGTGGCAGATGCCCCTAACGTCCCATTTGGTGGGGAAAAGAACTCAGGCCTCGGAAGATTCAATGGCGACTGGGCAATCGATGAGTTCACCACCACTCAATGGGTGTCTGTCCAGCGGAAACCACGCCATTACCCCTTCTGAGAATCCCCTCCAGTTGATTGACTGGAGGGCCAGAACAACACACTCCTGGGGGGCGCGAGCGGCTAAGCAACTTCGAAGCGACGAGCCTCAGGAATACATGAAAGAGAGTTTTCAAGGGTTTCTGTCACACAGCGTCGCAGCGATCTAACAGCTGGCGACCTGTTGCCAGCAAGTGTCGCCAAAGCCAACGAGCTCCTTGGCGCGTCAGCCAATGGCACATACCGCACGCCCGGGTGACTGAACAAGCGTGTGGCGGTAAGTGGGAAGGTATCAAACGCGCCACCATAGGCGACCGCAGCCAAACTCTCTGGAATCGATTGGACATACGCGCCAATCCGGCTAGCCTCCTGCCGCTCTGAGCCCAAACTCCAGTAAGCGGCCCATTCAGTCGGGGCTCCCTCTCCCGCTACTGCAAACGGTTGCTCGATCAGATCTGAGATTGTAAGGATCGAGGCCTGCGCCATTTCGTGGCTGGCCGGTACGGCAGCCACTCGCGGCTCGTCAAACATCACATCGAGTTCAAGACGCGGGTCGCTGATCGGTAGCCTGACGAGGGCGGCATCCACTTTGCCCGAGATCAGCGCCTGCACTTGGTTTGTCATGGACAGCTCAGTAAACACTAGCCGAATGTCAGGATTACTCTGCTGGAATAACGTAAAAATAAGGTGAGTAAGTTCGCCCGCTGCATCGCCAAAGAAGCCTAACTTCAATACACCCCGGCTGTTTTCAGCAAGGGCACGGCATTCCAGGATCGTATTGTTCATGTTTCCCAAAAGCGTTCGAGCTTGCTCTACGAATCGCTGGCCTGCCTCCGTCAAAGAAACACGATGACTGGTGCGTTCAAACAATTTGAAGCCTAGCTCGCTTTCAAGTTTGGCAATTTGAGCGCTCAGGCCAGATTGAGCAATGTTCTCGATTTCGGCTGCCTTGCCGAAATGAAGGGTCTCAGCAAGCCTGGTTGCCAAGAGAAGCTGTCTAGTGTCCATTGAGGGGTACCCTCTATTCACGGAGCGTGTATGAACCTAACATCTAGCAAGATTCATGCTAATTTTTGACTTCACTGGTGAATAGCGATGGCTATCGATCTGTGGGTTAGCCGGGGGCCTTTACCTAGGCCGACACCGCTCCCCAATCGAGCAAATCGCAAAAAAAACGCACTCGCGTAGCATATCTATGACGTTTGACACTCTTGCGCAATGAGCTCTAGGTTCAAAATGCCGATCAAGAACCCGTAGTACCTTCGCGCCCCCTCAGAAACGTTACTAGCCAGTACGCATCATGGGCAGGTAGGAAGCAGTCGGTAACAAAGCCTTTTCCCACGGTAACACACCGGCGCCCCAGCCTCGGCTGCGCCGAAGCAGCATTACTTCCCAATTCAAGCCCTTCAGTTTGAGTCCTTTCGATTCAGGAAATTGAAGAGGCTACGCATTATTTTTAACGATATAGCTTTCAGTCTATGGAGGCTTCTTGAAAATACCAGCGATCACGAAACCTGATCAAACGATCTACAAATGACCATTGCTCTGATACTAACAGGAAAAATACTATGGCCTAAGCTTTAGTCAAGTGCACAGGAACAGAAGCTGTACTAGTGATTATAATCCGGAACAATCCGGCAGCTCATGAATTTTAATTTCGGCGTCGAATCCCAAGATAGAAATATGCATAAACCATTGGCAAGTCTGAGACTTTCAAAACAACCATAATTTAAGTAACTTTGGAAATAGCCATGAAGCTTAATTACCAGCAGTCGCTAAATAATTTCTCTGAAGCCTTTCACCTTTCAAAGAAAGAAACCTCGAAAGGAAAGGAATACATTCCAGGAGGTTTTAGCAGACGAACATTTGGCTATGGCCCACATGCGATTTTCATCGATAAGGGCGAGGCTCAATATCTTCATACTATCGAAGGAAAAAAGCTACTCGACCTCAATAATAATTTCGCTACTAATGTATTGGGCCACAATCATCCAGCGATCATAACGGCAATTCACGAAACGCTGCCAAATGGATTCTCATTTGGAAACCCTACGAATCACGAGCTCGATCTTGCCAAGCTGATTTGCGAGCGCATTGACTCCGTTGAGCAGGTTAAATTCTTTTGCTCTGCCAGTGAGGCATGCTTGAGTGCCGTGCGGATCGCACGAGGCTATACTGCGCGTAAAAAAATTGCGAAATTTGAAGGTGGTTACCACGGTTTTTCCGACGACCTAGCGATCTCGGCTCACCCTAACCCGAACAATTTCCCCGGCCCGGATACTAATCCTAAGGCACTTCCAGATTCCGATGGGATCCCTGCGTATAAAAGCGACAACGTCATCGTTTTAACTCAAAACGACTTCGAGTCTTGCGAAAAAATTCTCCGGGGCAATGCGGAAGAAATCGCGTGTCTGATCATGGAGTTACAGACCTGCGCGGGAGGTATCGTAGAGCTCGATAAAGATTTCGTGCAAAAGCTTCGAACTCTTACAAAGGAACTGGGAATCCTTTTAATCGCTGATGAGACCATCACACTTCGAGCGAATATAAAGGGTCTGCAAAGCGAGTATCAAATCAAGCCAGATTTGACAGTCCTCGGCAAAATGATCGGTGGGGGCCTACCTATCGGGGCGGTGGGCGGTAGCAAAGAGGTTTTTCGAGTCATCGAGGAAAACCAGGTCATGATCTCGGGCACCCACCATGGCCACCCATTGGCATGCGCAGCGGGCATTGCCTGCCTTAAGGCCATGGATGAGAAGGCTTATGCACGACTCAACGAAATGGCGGCTAAGATCAAATTCGAGCTGAATACTTGGGCGAAAGAATCCAAATATCCGTTTACCGTTTTCGGCTCCTTTTCGGTATTCGCCTATGCATTCACTAGAGAGCTAGGTCAGACCATCAACACGCATCGTGACTACTGGCATAAAATCGACGAAAACAGCATGGGCATCTACGCATTGGAAATGGCGACTCGCGGCTACTATCCTGTCCACCGTGGCCAGGTAGGACTCACACTTCCGATGACTGACGAGGACGTCGACGGCTACATCGAGACCACAAAGGACATTATCCGTCTAATTTACTCCTAGCCATCAAAGGCTTGCGTATCCGTATCGGATACGCAAGCCTTTGTTATCAGCATTCAAAAAGCAAATTTCTGACTATCACTCTACAAATGTCCTTAATAGCATTTGTTCGCTGATGAACTGTAAGCCCGCTCCGGATAGTCAATATCTGCTCGCTGACCAGAAGACTAACACCGTTATTGCCAAACTCTCCTCTCTCAATTATTCCGTTAGCCTGCTGGGCGTGAACAAGGTGCGACACTGCGATTTATTTCTCGAAGCCTGAAAATAAGAAAATTTTATTTTAAGACAAAGAATTACGGAAAAACTAGCAGCACGGAAACTTGTAATTGAAGATACCTGCGTTATTGATGAGAGCATCCACACCACCAAATTAGTTGTCCGCTACGCCAACCTACGCTATACCCGTAACTGTTCTGGCGATGTCACCACCATGTACACGAACTTTACTGCCTGGGGCATAATTTTCTTGCGGCCCCGGTAATCTTTTCGGCATCCCTGCCACCTAACACAAACCAGGAGAAAGATTATGTTGATATCCTACGCAGAGCGGCTGAGGCCTGATCAGTGATCAGAACTGGGATTTAAAGGCCAATTTGAGATCCCAAATTATAAACTATCTGCAATCCGACGACGGCTCCATTGCTGCTAGCCTCGGCCTGTGGATTGTAGAAGTTGCTGGGGTTGAACACGTACTGCACGCTTGGCTGGAGTGCTAGATAAGGTGTCGCCTGCCACACCATGTTGAGCTCTACTCGCGACTCTCCTTTCGACACTCCTTGGTCAACACCGGTGGCCAGAAGTCGCTGGTCATGCTGATATTGAACTTGCTTGTCTCCCAAACGTAGATAGCTCGCTTTCAAGCTGACTGAATCTTGAGGGCGCCCGAATGGGCCAACACGGGTTACACCTGCCTCCACGAAGTGTTCGAAAGGCTGTAGATCGTCAGCACTCCAAGTCCATGCGCCGAATACTTGCCACGCTTTGTCTGGGTTTCCGGCAGAAGAACCGCCTTCGCGAGATAGCGTTTGCATAAAGCGGTAAATTAAGCCGCTGCTTCCACGACGGGTCGAGCCATCCAATATGTCGGTCTGTTCGGAGGTATTGTAAAAACTATTAAGCTCGTAGTGATAGGCCAAGGGAGTCTGCGCGAAGTTTTTTTGAGCACCGATGCCTGCCAACCAAGTGATACCACTCGCGTCGCCCGGGTCCCAGTTCCACCCCTTGGTGCGTTTGATGTAATGAGTAGGGTTGGACTCGAAAGCGCCAGCATGTATGTACTGACCATTGTCGAATGAGTAACGCGAGTAACCGCCCCAGCTACCGTATGGGTAAGGTAATATTCCGGTGGTGTTTTCAATGATTGGGTCATTACAAGTAACCCAGTTTTCGCAATTTATGATGTAAAAATGCCGCTTAGGATTGCTACGACCAACGTCGATCTCAAGATGGTTATCCAACAGCATTTGTTGGTATTCAAACTTCGACAGATATCCCTTGTCGATGTCGTTACGCATAGCTGCGCCACCTAGTGCACTACCTGTGGCTCCTTGCCAAGCGTTAGCAGTCGGCTGACCTTCATTGCGCATCCACGGAAAGAATGTGTATTCAAACTGGAACGTGCCGCCTGTCAACCCCATGATTTTTGACATGTCAAAATCGGCGCCAGCGAAAACTGCACCAGCGTTGGCGAATGTATGGGGACGAGGTCCAGTGTTAAGGTTCTCCAGCATCAGATCGATAACGATCAGGTGTGCCTTGACTGGACTACTGTCTGTGGTCGACGAATCGGCCCATGCCGAGTTCGCCATACTACCCAAAGCCAAACCAGCGGTTACACAAAATCGGCGCGCAGAAGTACCTGCGACGAGTGAGATCGCGTTCATTCATTTAATCCGAGAAAGGTTTTTGGTCGCGCAGCCAGTGCAGTTGCGCTTAAGGTAAGACCAGCCGATCAGTGTGCGATGGGCGAAAGTGGGCCAGGCCCCCAGATCGACTCAAGCGTGCGACCGATTGCCAGAAGTTGGGCATCCGTTCCAGGCAATCCGTCAATCTCCATTCCTACTGGAAGTCCGGACTCTTTCCCAACACCTACGGGAATACTAAGACCAGGCATCTTCACGTTGCTGCTCGGGTCGGTATTTCGAATAATCCGACCAAATTTTTGAGGCGTTCCGGCGTCAGGGCCGGCCTTGATTGCCACCTCTGGAACCGTGGGGAACAGAAGAGCATCGAGCTTGTTCTCCTCGAATGTCTTTTTATAGAGAGCTAGCAAGGCTGGGATACCCGTCTTGATCGCTTGCGCATAAGCCGGGCCGCCAGGAATCATCTTTCCATCAGACCCAACGACATTACCAGGCACCACCATAGCCGAGAAAATACCTTGGACGTCGGGACTCGAAATTTTGGTGGCCAGGGTTTCGAATGACACTCCGGTGGATTGTGATTTCAGGTAGTCAGTCAGGGCCTTACGCGCTTCCATTATCGCAACTGGCGTTGCCACAGCTGATGCCAATTGCCCCATACCCGGCATGCTGACTGAGACGATCTCTACTCCCGAACTGCGGAGCTTCTCTACAGCGGCGTTAGCTTGTGCCGAGACTTCCGGTTCTAGATCAGCCCAGAAAAAATCTGGAATGCCCAGTCGAATATGATGGGCAGGTATTGGCTTCAGAAGAGAGGCACCGCTGAGAATCGAATCCAGCAGTATGATATCTCCGACGCTGTTGGCCATTGGACCTGCCGTATCGCGACTGGTCGAAATAGGTGTGATGCCTACACTGCTGTATCGCCCAACCGTTGGGCGAAATCCAACACAGCCATTCAACGCGCAGGGCGCACGGCTTGAGCCACCTGTGTCCGTTCCCATTGCGATCGGAATCAACCGAGCCCCCAGGGCGGCGGCACTCCCCGATGACGAACCACCGGCAATGCGAGAGTTATCAAACGCATTGCGTACACCGATCAGCCGTGGAAGATGAAAGGCAGTGTTGTAACCGGTAGCGCCAAACGAGAGCTCATGCATATTGGTCTTGCCGATCACAATGGCGCCTGCGGCCTGAAGCTTATCGATAATCGGCGCATTTACCTTCGGAAAGAAATTAACGAGAGCTGGAGTACCGGCTGTGTTCGTAAAACCAATGACCTGAATGTTGTCCTTTATCGCTATAGGGACGCCACCCAAGGGAAGGCACTGCTCACCCTTAGCGAGTCGCGCATCAGCAGCACGGGCCTCGCTCAAGGCTCTCTTTGGGTTTAAAGAAATGAAAGCGTTGAGCTCGGGATGCGCGCCAATGCGGCCCAGCCAGTAGCTGACAACCGATTGACTGGAAACCTTCTTCGCGCAGATGGCTTGTGCCGTCTGCTCAGCGCTCATCAAGTAGAAGTCTTTCGGTATGTCCGACGCCGATACGCCAGCGCTTGCTGCCATAAGGCCGATCGCTAAGCAAGAGAGTCTGGTCTTCACGGATATTCCTTGCGAATCATTCGATCCCCACTGCAGGTCTCGATTATTCATTTACGCACATGGAAATATCCGTCAAACATCCTCATTAATGAGGAGGTGTCAGTGCGCGCCCATACGCATGGCAAGCTCGGTTCGATTACCAGAGTTTGTCTTGATCATCGCGTTCTTCAAATGAGTTCGAACCGTGGTGAAACCTATGGACATTATACGGGCGATCTCTTTATCGCTCCTACCTGCCGCAACGTGCTCTACAACAGCCCGTTCTCGTGGACTCAAAGCACCCTTAGGAGGCATTTCAGCTGCAAGTGCTTTCTGAAAATAGGGTGTTAGCGCGTTAAGCAGTGAAAGCTCTCTAATTCCAAACGCAGGTTGATCGACGCTACGCCATATGCGCAAATCACCCACATCCCGACCTTGGTTGAAGAAGAAAATGTTCACTCCATGGTGCATCCAGCACGGCTTGAGGAATTCGGCGTAGAGCTCACTTTGCTCTAAGCTTCGCCGGCTGATCACGTCGTCGACACAGATAGCTTGGCGCCTGGATCTCAACGCCGGTGTTAAGATATCGTTCACGTGAATTCGCTTGTCATACTCCCTAAGCATTTGCGCATCAATATTGACCGCCGCGCAACGGGTCGATCGACTCAGTCCGCTATCCCAAAGGTACGAAGCTCCAAAGTCTGACCGCAGTAACAGCGTAACATCACCAAGCACCTGCTGACGCACGTCGTCACCCGCGCCACCTGTGCGGAGTCGCCAGACGACTTGAGCGAATAAGTCAAGCTCATAACTCGTCATAGTCATTTGGTTGATTTGCATGGCATGCCTCTGTAATTAACCCGGACGTCCGAGCAATTTCTGGGCCTGATTGCGTTGTCTGGTAATGCCAAGAGCCTCAAAAAATCGTGATATCGGTCGTGATTTCACTAGCGTAGGGCTCTTGCACTTATCTCGCTGCGATTTTCAGCCGGTTAGAAAATGGTTCCTATAGCACTGCTGATTGACACAGTTTTCTCCCTTTTTAGGTGAGTCGAATATTCTCCCCAAACGATATGTAGCTTCGATAAGTAACGTTCTTGGCACTGCGACTTCACTTAACGACGACGCAACATAGCCATGATCAATAGATTGCCTGACCATCTCCCGCTGAGCCACTGACGTCGAACGCTAACGCCAACAACCAGACAAAGGCCTACTGCACAGCCTTGCCCTCGTCAATGGAGTCTTGGCTGTCCAGACCGTCCCAGCGAAGCTGGCCCATCAGCACATGGAGCATCTGGCCCCAGGCCTTGCTTAAGGAAATCTTGCCATTCCGCAGAACCCCAAAATTGGCAATTGAAGCCAATATTCCCGCGGGTGCGCTGAACATTTTGATCGGTGGCGGCTCTAGTAGGCAGAGGTTTGGTCGACCCCACGGGCACAGACAAGGTTTTTCGTTCACCGGCTCGATACCGACCGGTATCGCTATCGGCGAGAGTGCCATGGGGCCAGACTGACCCGTACCACGCTTGAACTGGGCGAAAACTCCGCACGCTTCCTGCGTGATGTCGCGCTGGTCAGGGCTATAAGCGGCATTATCGAAGCCGAATTCCTGCATCCTAGAAAATCTGCGCTACCAGCAAGCTTTCCTCTGTCCATCGCTTCCAGCTCAATCCAATCATGGACGAACTGCCGCAATGCATGGGCAAACTGAACATCAACTCGCCCCTGGGTAAAAGCACTGATTCAGTCCGGTCACTAACCGCGCGCGTCAACTTAAACCCGGTTATTTTTTTTAAAGGCTTGCGCATAAACAGCACAATGATGCACACCATGACCGGATTTCTGCCGACGCACGAGACCATCGCGCTCCAGCCGACTGAGAACCCCGGTCATGCTTGGCACGAGAATGCAAGCATGGTGAGCAAGCTGATGGCTCTCAGGCGCCCCCTGCTGACGCGATATCCGAATGATCCGCCATTGCTGTTCCGTCCGATTGTGCTTGTTAAGTGCCGGTCGAAAAAAAGCCATTGCGGCTTCGCGGGCTTGCAATAACGCCAGTGTCAGGGAAAGTCTGGGGGAGCCATATCGAAATACTTGAATGGGCGATTCGGTAGCTTAGTATCGCCAGCCTACCGGCCCAGCGCCCGCTTGCCCATCCCTCCCTCGGTCAAGATCAATGCATCTGCTGCCGAAGCGCTCTGAAAAGTGCAATTAATTCACCGTAAAAGCCATTTTTACGTACCCAATCGGCGGCCATGATCATCAGCACAAGATCAATAAGACAACAGCCAATTCACCTATGCTCTGCTCAACGCAACCCCGGCTACCGCTGGCGATACTCCCCTGGAATGATCTGCGCGTAGCGCTGGAAGAACCGACAGAAGTAAGCCGGATCCTTGAACCAAAGCTGATAGCAGGTTTCATTGGCGGAACTGTCTGTGAACAGCAGCAGACGCTTAGCTTCCTGCATCAGACGTTCCATCATAGACCGTTTGGGCGGCAGGGCGGCCATCCTCCGACACACGTCATTGAGCCGTGCTTCCACCACTCCGATACCGTCAGCGTAACGCGACAAGGGTCAATGTTGCAGGGAATGAGCTTCAATCGATTCATTGAACCGGTGGAAAATTTTCATATCCTCGTGCCAAGCCGGCCTTGCTTCCAACGAGTTGGAAAACAGGCACAACAAATTCACCATGGTCAGTCGCGTCAAACTATCCAGCGCCGCGCTACGCCCGGGACGATAACTCACCATCTCTACTCTCACTCAACTCCTCGAACAAATAATCAAGGTTCCGGCACCAGTCATAGAGGCGGCCAGTACAGCTTCGAGGTGTTCGCCGAGATCAAAAACGCATGTATTTCGATGGGCGGTCATCACCTTCCACGCTGGGGGATTGAGCAATACCGGAATCCCCCTAAAACAACAACGATTTCAGGAGAATTATCATGGGCGAAGTCGTCCTGGCCGCGAAAATCTGCCACGTCCCCTCGATGTATTTGTCGGAGCTGCCCGGCAAACACCATGGCTGCCGTGAGGCGGCGATTGCCGGCCACAAGGAAATCGGCCGGCGTGCCCGTGAACTGGGCGCCGACACCGCCGTGGTGTTCGACGTGCACTGGCTGGTCAACAGCGCCTATCACGTCAACAGCGGCGAGCACTTCAAGGGTGTCTACACCAGCAACGAGCTGCCGCACTTCATCAAGAACATGGAGTACGAATACTCAGGCGCCCCGGAACTGGGCGAACTGATCGCCGCCGAAGCCAATGCCGTCGACGTGCGCACCCTGACGCACAACATACCAAGCCTGGAACTGGAATACGGCACGCTGGTGCCCATGCGCTACATGCACATGGATGTCCCGCAAGACCAGAAACTCAACGTTGTGTCGATTGCCGCCTGGTGCGCCTGGCATCGCCTGCAAGACAGCTTCGCCTTCGGCGCCGCCGTGCGCCGGGCCATCGAAAAAAGCGATCGCAAGGTGCTGGTGCTGGCGTCCGGCTCGCTGTCCCACCGTTTCTCCGATGATCGCAACGCCGAAACCAACATCCACAACTGGACGCGGGAATTCGACAAACAGGTCGACCTGCACGTCGTCGAAATGTGGCGCCAGGGCCGCTGGAAAGAGTTCTGCGCGATGCTCCCGGACTATGCCGAACACTGCTTTGGCGAAGGCAAGATGCATGACACCGCGATGCTGCTGGGGTTGCTCGGCGGGCCGGATTACACCAAGCCCGCCGAGATCATCACCGAACCCTTTGGCAGCTCGGGCACCGGGCAGATCAACGCCATTTTCCCTGTTTGAGCGCATGGCCGCCCGGCATCCCGCGCGGCCTGAAGGAGCCACCATGCCCCACTTCATTGCTGAGTACACCGACAACATCGAGCAACACGTGGACCTGCCCGGCCTGTTCGAACAAGTCCACGCCACCCTGGGCGATAGCGGCGTGTTCCCGCTGGGCGACATCCGCAGCCGTGGCGTGCGGCTGGACACCTGGCGCATGGCCGACGGCAAACACGACTACGCCTTCGTACACATGACCCTCAAAGTCGGCCATGGCCGCGACTTGGCGACACGACAGGCCGTCGCCCAACGCCCGTTCGATGTCATCACCGCGCACTTCGCCGACCTGCGAGCCCAACGCCTGCTGGCCTTGTCGTTTGAAATGGTCGAATTGCACGAGCAGCTCAACTTCAAGCAAAACAATGTGGCGCCTTCCTCAAGGCACAGGTGAGTTAACCCGCCCCAGCCCGTTCGTCCCATCGGCCTCTCAAACAAAAAGTATAAAACCATGAGCACAGCCAACACCGCCGACACTCTTGCGACCATCGCCCGCGACCGCACCCACAGCGCCATCACCTGGCGGCTGATGCCGCTGTTGCTGATCTGCTACCTGTTCGCCCACCTAGACCGCATCAACATCGGCTTCGCCAAGATGCAGATGAGCGCCGACCTCAACTTCAGCGACACCGTCTACGGGTTCGGAGCCGGCCTGTTCTTCATCGCCTACGCGCTGTTCGGCGTGCCAAGCAACATGGCCCTGGACCGCGTCGGCCCACGGCGCTGGATCGCCACGCTGATGGTGGTGTGGGGCGCGCTGTCGACCTGCATGTTCCTGGTCGACAGCGCGAGCGGCTTTTATGTACTGCGCTTTTTGCTCGGCGTGGCCGAGGCGGGTTTCTTTCCGGGCATCCTGGTATTCCTGAACCGCTGGTACCCGGCCGGTCGGCGCGCACAAATCACTGCCTTGTTTGCGATAGCGGTGCCGATGGCCGGGGTGATCGGCGGGCCGCTCTCGGGCGGCATCCTCGAACACTTTCATGACCTGGGCGGCCTGCGCGGCTGGCAGTGGATGTTCGTGATCGAGGGCGCACCGGTCATCCTGCTCGGGCTGGTGGTGCTCAAATGCCTACCGGACAGTTTCGAGAGCGTCACTTGGCTGACACCTGCGCAAAAACTCCAACTGCGCGAACAACTGCACAGCGAAGAACAACGCAAATCCATCACCTCGTTTTCCGCGATTCTGCACAACCGGCAGGTGTGGTTGCTGGTGGCGGTGTATTTCGCGGTGATGCTGGCGGTCAACACCCTGGCGTTCTGGATGCCGACGCTGATCCACGGTGCCGGGGTCGGCAGCGACGGCAAGGTCGGCCTGCTCAGTGCGGTGCCGTACCTGGCCGGGTGCTTTTTCATGATCGGCTGCGGGCGCTCGTCTGATCGGCACCGCGAACGCCGCTGGCACCTGTGCATGCCGTTGCTGATGGCGGCGGGCGGCATTGCCCTCGCCGGGCTCGCCCCTGCCAATCCAACCCTGGTGCTGGGCGGCCTGATCATCGCCGGCATGGGCGCCAGTGCGGCGTTGCCGATGTTCTGGCAACTGCCGCCGGCGTTCCTGTCCAACCACACCCAGGCCGCCGGCATTGCCTTGATCAGCTCTTTCGGCAGCATCGCTTCGTTCTTCGCGCCCTACCTGATCGGCTGGATGCGCGACACCACCCACAGCGCCAGCCTGGCCCTCTACGCCCTGGCGCTGCTCATTGCACTCGGTGGCGTGCTGGTGCTGCGCACCCAGGCAGCCATCGTCAACCCTCACTAAGAGATCCTTGTCATACTCGATCAACAGCTTATTCAGCAAGCCGCCGCGCGCCTAGACCGCGCAGAGCGTTCAGGCGAGAAGGTGCGTCAGTTTTCTCTGGACCATCCAGGGATCGCCATAGAACACGCTTATGCCAAAAATGCTGGAGATGGGTATGAATTGCCTACCGGTTTTAAGCCTCAGCCATGTCTCGACGATTCTTAAGGATCAAATCCAACTCAACAGCTATTTCATCAGCAGCGGACAGCAATCATCGCCTTGCCCACGTCCATAAACGATGACGCCAATGCAGGACGGTATGAACAAGCAACCAATACCCAAGCAGCCTTACTAACCGGCAGCAAAGCCATGGCCATCGTTGCCTGGGGTCAAACCATTGAGCGCACATTAGGTGACAACCCAACACATTTACCGGACATGCTCGCGTGATGGGTTGAGCAATATACTCATGGCTGCAACTCGTTGGGTAATGGACCTTCAGCTTCGAGGATTCGAACACTTGAGGGTTGTCGCCCCAACGAAGATGTACGCAATTTGGCTCAGGGAAACGCTATTGCTAGCACAGTGATAAAGAGTATGGACAGAGGATCTGAGGCGGACATGGCCCGCCGTTGATCCAGCTCCGAATTAGAGCTTGTATGTCCTTCATCAGAACAGGGCTCCCTAACTAGGCTCAGTCCGTCCGTTATCAAACGCAGCAAGTCTTCTTTCTTAGCGCGCCCGACTATCGTCAGTATGGCCGCCGCTTCGACCATGTGCTGTTCGGTCCATTTGATTCAGCTTTTTCCCGCAATGACGGCGGCCCCAATACGGTCAGCCAGATTGAGCACCGTGTCGAACACAGTCGAGTCGCCGGTCAAGCTTCGTGACGCCCCCTGCGGATGGAGCGCACCGTCAGGAATCCGATCACCCAAAGAGCACCACCGCACGTGCCGAATCATCTTGTCGTGACACTATGACAGTCCTTGCACATCAGACCATTGACGGTGGATTGTCTCAGCCCATTTGCGTGTCGCGGGGTACTGATCTTTCTCAGTGTCGATCAATTGCTTGCGCGTGACGCCCAACTTACGCAGCGCCACGCTGGACAGATCAACCAGGTGCAGCGGCTGGCTGATTTGAACAGCAGAATGCACCTGCCCAGCCAGCTTGCCTTTGTCGAAACTCTTGAAGCCAGCCGTGTGGGGAACGTCGTGGAAAACGGTCTCCATCAAGGCGCAATCGACTGTCGTGCCGCCATACAAGGTGGGAATCGCTCTGCCCTGATCATCCTGGATCGGGCTGAAGCGTGCGTTGCCGCGTACACCGGGATTGAATTGATCTGACTGATATTTATCCTGATGCACACGATGGAGCACGTCGCCCTTGACAAGCACCGTGAGAGTCACGTGCAGCGTAGCCGCAGGCACCGGAGTGACGGACGCCGCCAAATCCGTGGCAGGCGTCGCCCTACCCTCACTGAACTCGATACGCTGCTTAGCCATGGACAATGCTCTGGATCTCATCCAGTGCGGCAGCAATCACCCGATCAGGCGCCGGTGCCAGCAAGTCCTGGGGCCTTTTGCCGCCCAGAAAACTGTTATCTGAGCGGAACCAGTACGCCATACCCCAGCCGTCCTTGTGGCCAGCGAAAGCCTCAATGACTTTGGCTAGTGCCTTGAATGGCCGATAGCCTGCATCCGGATCCAAGCCATAACCAGGGAAATAGTCGACCCCACCGTGACTTATGGCAAAGATCTGCCCCTGCTTTTTCCATTTGTTGGGCTGGGCACTCGGGTTTCGGGTACTTAATTGTGCCACCTGGCCGATGTCCGCGGCGGTCAGCCAATCACCGCTTTCCAACACCGCTTTGCGGGCTTGAACCAGCATTGCTGCTTCCTTGAGCAGGCGAGGCGAAGGAGGCTTACGCGATCTGCTTGGTGCTCTCAGCGCACCAGAACCTCGCGTGCTAACACTCCATTACACCACTGAAAGATTGCATGACATCAACGCCGAAGGACCGCTTCGTATGGGCTATGCATGGCCAACCGTATGGCATCACGCTCAGACCATCCCTACTGCGCTTGCATGTATGGGTCGTAGCAGGCACTCGATGTTCATGGCCGCAGCACACTTTAGTTCCTGCGCGTCGTCTCGACCTTGAAGGGCGGACGCTAGCGCTGATTCGGCCCTACATCGCGTACTCGGAGTCATCTTTTAAATGCTACACGTGAGTTTTGCTGAGTGGCTCGTAGATTTGTACGACGCCAAAGGATTGTGCCGACGGATAGTTAATGAAATTAAATTATCACCTGCTCGCTGGGATAGAAGGCGCCAAGCAGCTCAATGAAGGACTGACGCAACCAACGATTCGCCGGGTCATGGTGGAACCGCGTATGCCAGTACAGGTGGATGTCGTAACCGCAAATGTCCCAAGGCAGGCGGACCAGGCGCACATCGGTGATTTCGGCGAAACGGCGGCCGACCGCCAGAGGCACGGTGGCGATCATGTCGGACTCGGCCACCAGAAACGGCACGCCCATGAACCGTGGCAGGCTGAAACGCACCCGGCGCGTGACGCCATGGGCGGCCAGTTCACGGTCCAGCACACTCATGCCACGCTCTTCGGCCTGGACCGCGACGTGCACGGCCCCCTGGTACTGTTCGGCGCTTATGCTGTCGCCGATAGTGGGATGATCGTTACGCACGATGCACACGAATGAGTGACTGTACAGCGCCCGGTGCCGGATCGAGGTGTTGAGCAAGCGCGGGAAATAGCCGATGGCCGCGTCCACCTCCCCGGCGTCCAACCCCTCCTCCAATTGCTCCGACGACAAGGCCTGGGTGCGAATTCGCAAATTTGGCGCGGTTTTGTCGAGCATGCGCATCAGTCGGGGCAGGAACACCATTTCACCAATGTCCGACATGCACAGCACCAGTTGTCGGTCGGAGTGTTCGGGGACGAACCCCGTGGACGGCAACACTTCGCTGCTGACCATCTCCAGGATGCGTTGCACCGGCTCGGCGATCTGCAGGGCCCTGGCGGTAGGCTGCATGCCGCGGGAGGTCCGGATGAACAAAGGATCGTCGAACAACGTGCGTAGCTTGGCTAGGGCGAAACTCATGGCAGGCTGGCTGAGGCCCATGAGATCACCGGCCAGGGTCACGCTTTGCTTTTTGCGCAGCGCATCGAAGACCTTCAGCAGGTTGAGATCGACGTCCTTGATATCCATATTTTGGATTTTATCTATAAGTGAAATAAGGTTTTCGGATTCTAGGTCGAAGCCTAGACTCGGCACAAGATCGTTAACTCGATTAACCGAATTGGCATCCTCATAACAATAACGGAGCACACCATGCCCAAGAAACTGCGCAGCAATTTCCCCTATGGCTCCTATTTATGGGCTGTGCGCGCCGCCCAGTGGCGTGCCTTGGGCATTGACGAAAGCGAGTTGGAGAAACCCAAGATCGCTATCGTGAACTCATCGTCCAACCTGGCGATCTGCTTCAGTCACCTGGATGGCATCGCGGAGGTCCTCAAGCAGTCAATACGCGAGGCCGGTGCCCTGCCCTTCGAAATTCGCACCGCCGCGCCCAGCGACTTCATCACCGGCGCCGGTGCCGGGGGCGCCTACATGCTCGCCGCCCGCGACCTCATCACCAACGACATCGAAGTCGCGGTCGAAGGAGCGCAGCTCGACGGCATGATCTGCCTGGCCTCTTGCGATAAAACGGTACCCGGCCAACTGATGGCGGCCGCCCGCCTGAATATCCCGACCCTGGTGGTGGTGTGCGGGTACCAGCCAAGCGGCGAATACAACGGCAAGCATGTCGATATCGAAGACGTGTTCATCAGTTCCATGCATGTGGTGACTGGCAAATTGCCGGTCGAGGAGCTGGCCGGCATGGCCCGCAATGCCATCAAGGGCCCCGGGGTCTGCTCGGGGATGGGCACCGCCAACTCGATGCACCTGGTGTGCGAAGCCCTGGGCATGGCCCTGCCTGGCAGCACGCCAATTGCCGCCAACAGCCCGCAGATGTTCGACTTCGTGCGCCAGGCCGGCCAACGTATTGTGGAAATGATCGAGGAAGACCTCAAACCCCGGGATATCCTGACCCCCCATGCCTTCGCCAACGCCGTCGCGACCATTCTCGCCGCGGGCGGCTCCGTCAACACCATCAAACATATGCAGGCGGTGGCCGCCGAAGGCGGCGTTGAGGTCGACGTCTACCAACTCTTCAGGGACCTGGGAAACAAGGTGCCGGTGCTGGTCGGTGTACGGCCGGTGGGAGAACACAGCATCGAGCAAATGGAGGCCGCGGGCGGTGGGCGTGGGCTGCTCAAGCGCCTGGAACCGCTGTTGCATGGAGACGTGCTGACGGTCACCGGAAAAACCCTCAAGCAAAACCTGCAAGGGGTGACCGTCAGTGATGACGCGGTGATCCGCCCGTTGGACAACCCCTTCGCCACCCAGCCCGCCATCGTGATGCTGAGCGGTAACATCGCGCCCCAGGCGGGCATCGTCAAATACGGCATCGACCCGAACAAGATGCGCCGCTTCGAAGGCCCTGCGATCTGTTTCGAGCGCTCCGCCGATGCCATCGAAGCCTTGCAGGATGGGCGCATACAGCCTGGCCACGTGGTGGTCATGCGCGGTGCCGGTGTGCGCGGCGGCCCGGCCATGGGCGGCGGCGCTTCGAAAGTGGTGTTCGCCATCGACGGCGCCGGGCTCGGCGACCACGTGGCCATGCTGACAGACGGCCACCTTTCAGGGTTGGTGTGCAAGGGCCTGGTGGTGGCCGAAGTCGCCCCTGAAGCGGCCGTCGGTGGTCCGTTGGCGCTGGTCGAGGACGGCGACATCATCACCATCGATCTGGACCACAACCGCCTCGACGCCCATATCAGCGAAATCGACATGCAGGCGCGGCGCGCCCGTTGGCAGCCTCTGGCACCGCAGTTCGGCGGCGGCTGGCTGGATATCTACCGCCATAACGTGTCCTCCATGGAACGCGGTGCGGTACTGATCAAGCCGCGCGACATCACCCACGCCGGAGAGCAACCGCAATGAGATTGCGCGACGACGAGAAAGCCATGCTCGCCGGCGATCAAGGCCCGGCGGTGCAGAAAGCCATGGATCTGCTGGTGCGTTATGGTGAGGCCCTGGATGCACAGTGCTTGGTGGATACCCGGAATGTGGCCGGAACCATCGGTGCCACCACCCCTTTCCTGCGTCAGTACGCCGAGCGTGAGGGTGGCATGGACGCGGTGTTCAGCGAGTTCAACCTCGACAGCGCCGAGGTGGTCCAAATCCCCAAGGTCAAGGTATTCAGCAGTCACCTGCAGCAAGGCATCGACCCCAGGCACGCCAGCCGCCAAGGCATTGGCGAAGACGTGGTGCGCATTTATGAAACCGGCCAGGCCTACAGCAGCGGCCTGGGCGTACAGCCGTTGAATACCTGCACGCCTTATCAAGTCGGCAACGTACCGGTGAAAGGCGAGCACTGCGCCTGGATGGAATCCTCAGCGGTGATCTATATCAACTCGGTCCTCGGCGCCCGAACCAATGCCGAGGGCCGGGAAAGCACTGGCGCGGCGATGCTGACCGGCAAGATCCCCTATTGGGGCCTGCACTTGGACGAGAACCGTCGCGGCACCCACCTGATCCAGTTGGATATAGACGTGAACACCACCGCCGACTGGGGACTGCTCGGCTACTGGGTCGGTGAACAGGTGCAGGATTGCATCCCGGTCATCGAGGGTGTGAGCCACCAGCCCAACCTGGCTCGCCTCAAGCACTTCGGCGCGGCGGCAGCTTCCAGCGGTGGCGTGGAGATGTATCACCTGGTCGGGGTCACGCCTGAAGCACCCACCCGCGAGCAAGCGTTCGGCGCTACCCGGCCTTCAGCCACCTTGCGCTTTGGTGAAGCCGAACGACGCTGGGCCTACGAGCAAGTCAACGTCACGGGGCACGATGCGCAAGTCGATTTCGTCATGCTGGGCTGCCCGCATTACAGCCTCGAACAAATCTGGGAAATCTGCCAACTGCTGGAAGGCCAGCGCCTGAATGCAAACACCGAGCTCTGGATATTTACCGCGGCGTCGATCAAGCAACTGGCTGACGTGGCCGGCTACACCCGCATCATTGAGCAGGCCGGTGGTCATGTGATGACCGATACCTGCTCGGCAATCGGCAAGGTGCTGCCCAAGGGCACGCGGGTGGCGGCCGTGGACTCGGCCAAACAGGCCCATTACCTGCCGGCGATCATGGGTATCCAGGCGTGGTTCGGCACCACCGCCGAATGCATCCAGGCGGCCATCGACGGTCGTTGGAAAGGAGTACTGAAATGAGCGCGACCTTTACGCTGCGAGGCCGCAAGGTCGTTGGCGGCTGCTTCGAAGGTGAAGCCTTGGTGACCCGTGACCGCATCTCTGGCTGGGGCGGCATCGACCCACGCAGCGGCACGGTCATTGAGACCCGCCACGAACTCAAGGGCATCAGTTTTGCTGGCAAGGTCCTGGTGTTTCCGGGCGCCAAGGGCTCCTCCGGCTGGTCCTCGCAGTTCCATATCGCGCGTCTCGCCGGCGTGGCCCCTGGCGCCATGCTGTTCAATGAAATGACTGCAAAAATGGGCCTGGGCGCGGTGGTCGTACACGCACCCGCCATGACCGGTTTTACCGAGGACCCGCTGGAGCGGATCCGTACCGGGGACTGGGTGCGCGTCGATGCCGACGCCGGGATCGTCGAAGTGACCCCGCGCCTATCGCGCAGTGACCCGCCCATACCGCAACAGCCCAACGGTCCGCAACGAACGCCGGCGCCGTCATAACCCGAAGATACCTGCTGAACACAACCGCTCCCCGTGGCCACCGGCCAACGGGTTCGGGCTCGGCTGCCTTTTTTACACCTCAAAGGAAGTTTTATGGCTCATGTCATTCGCACGGTACGCCGTACCAGCGCCCCCACCCCTCAACACCTGCAGGCTGACGTGTGCATTGCCGGCGCGGGTATTTCCGGTATTTCCGCCGCCCTGGAGGCCGCCGCGCTCGGCAAGCGGGTCGTGCTGTTCGATGCCCTGCCCATGCTCGGCGGCCAGGCGGTCGGTTCGATCATCGGGACTTTTTGCGGATTGTTCTCCAACGGTCCGAACCGCCAGTTGCTGACCCATGGCATCGCCGACGGCATCCTTCGCGACCTGGGCGCCTCGGGCGATTTGCACCAATCCATCGGCCCCTTGACCACCGTGGTTTACTATGACGAGGTGGCCCTCGGTCGCTGGATGGGGCAAAAGGTGCTCGACGCTGGCATCACCGTGGTGCTCGGTGCGGTGTTGCGTGACGTGGTGCGCGAAGGCACGCGGGTCCAGGAAGTGGAGTTGGCCACCCGTTATGGCGACGTCCGCGTGGCGGCCAATGGCTTTATCGATGCCAGTGGCGATGCGGCACTGGTCTGGAACGCCGGGCTCGCCTGTCGCGAGCCGGATACGCCCATCTATGGCACCCAGATGTTCGTCCTCGAGCATATCAATGAAGCGCACCTGCCGACTCGCGCGCAATTCACCGAACGGGTCAAGGAAAAAGCCAGGCACTACGGCATCGAGCGCGACGACGGCTTGTTCTTCCAGTTCCCTGGACGCGGCACGGCGGCGTTCAACATGACGCACATCGAAACGCCCCTGGATCCGATCGCCGCGTCTCACGTCGCCATCGCCGGGCGCCAACAGGTGGACCAGGTGATCAACTTTCTCAAAGCGGAGTACCCCCAGGCCTACGGCAAGGCCAGGGTACGGGCGTATGCACTGCCAGGCATTCGCCAGACCCGCTGGATCGTCGGCCAACATCACCTGACCGCCGATGAAGTACGAGCCGCGACGATGTTCCCGGATGCGGTGGCGCGCACGTCCTGGCCGGTGGAATTGCACGGCAACAGCACCGGTTATCAGTGGGAGCCCTTTGGCGACGATCATGTCCACAGTGTGCCGCTGCGCAGCATGCTCCCCGAAGGCAGCGATAATCTGGTGGTCGCGGGCCGCTGCATCGACGCCGACGCGGCCGCGCTGTCGAGTGTGCGCGTGATGGGACCGTGTATCGCCATGGGGGCCGCCGCCGCCCACGCGCTGGATCTGGCTGGCCCGGACGGCCGCCTGAGTGATATACCCGCGCAAGTCTTGCGCGAACGGCTGGCCTTCAATCTGGAATAGGTTTTCAAGCAGTTCGATGCGCCCGCCGCGTGAACGGGGGGCGCCACTCCGACAACAATAAGAAATACAGTGGAGAACGCACATGTCACAGTCCCGTACCCTGGATGTCGCGGCGCTTATAGAGGCGCGCAAACTGTCACGGTTCAACTACGTGGTGATTCTGGTTTCGGTATTGATCACCTTCCTCGATGGCTTCGACTTGCTGGTGCTTTCCCATACCGCCTCCTACATCGCCGATGAGGTCGGTCTGGACAAGATCCAACTGGGCGAAATTTTCTCCATCGGCCTGCTGGGCATGATGCTGGGCGGGTTCTTCTTCGGCTACCTGGGTGATCGCATCGGACGGCGTCCCACCATTCTGTTCTCTACTTGCTCGTTCGGCCTGTTGACGTTGCTGTTTGTCATGGCCGACAGCTACGCATCGCTGATGGTCCTGCGTTTTTTCAACGGCTTCGCCCTGGGCGCCATGTTGCCGTTGTGCTGGGCCTTGAACATCGAGTTCGTCCCCAAGCGTTACCGCTCCACGGTGGTGACCATCATCATGGTCGGGTTCAGCCTCGGCAGCGCGATGGCCGGCCCGCTGACGGTGTGGCTGGCGCCGCATATCGGTTGGCAGGGCGTGTTCGTGTTCGGCGGCGTGGTCACGCTGTTCGCCTGGGTGCTGTTGTTGTTCACCCTGCCCGAATCGGTGCGTTTCCTGGCCAGCAAGCGTAAGGCTCCGGAGAAAATCGCTGCGATTCTCAAGCGCATGGACCCGAACCTGGACGTACGCAGCACTGACCAATTCGTCCTGTTGGACGAGCCGGACATCGGTCGCCAGGCATTTCGGGTCAGCCAGCTGTTCATCGGTCGCTTGAAATGGATCACGCCCATGATCTGGCTGGGCTACTCCGCCAGCTCCATGGCCATGTATTTCCTCGCTTCCTGGAGCCCGCTGGTCTACCAATACGCCGGATTTGATCGCGCGACAGCGTCGTGGGTCAGCTCGCTCGCATCGTTCAGCGGTGCGATGGCGGGCCTGGCGATGATGCGTTTCGTCGATACCCGTGGGCCGTACATGGTGATGATCTATCCGTTGCTGGCCTTGCCTTTCCTGCTGGTACTGGGCATCACCGGCATGCAAGGCACCGCGTTCCTGATGTTGAGCCTGGTCGGCGGCGTGTTCGTCAAAGGCTCTCACTATGGAATCCTCAGCATCGCCGGGGTGTTCTACCCCAGTGCCATTCGCGCCAATGGCGCCGGCTGGGCCACCTCCATCGCCAAGATCGGCTCGATCCTCGGCCCATTGCTCGGCGCCTATGTACTCAACAGCGGCCTTCCGGTGGTCAAGAGTTTCCTGGTCCTGGCGATCTGCCCGGCCATGCTGGCGGCCTGCGCCTTCGTCATCGGCCACCTGACTCGCCGCCCTCCTGCGGCAGACCCGTTGCCCGCCCCGTCTCAAACCTGAGCACCTTCCTGCCGGCTTACAGCGCCTGACCCAGGCACCCCGTGTCGCGTCGCTATCGACGCGGTCAGGCAAAACTCGTCCTGAATAATCCTACTGATCCTGAGACCAATAAAAATGAACAGGAACCTTCTCCTTGCCACCGCCCTGACGCTCTGTGGCCCAGTCACCTGCGCCCATGCGGACTTCATCAAAGACAGCAGCGCGACCCTGACGACGCGCAACTTTTACTTGAATCGCGACTTCCGCCAGAGCGACGCGCCTCAGGCCAAGGCCGAGGAATGGACCCAAGGCTTTATCGCCGAATTTCAATCCGGCTACACCGACGGCACGGTGGGCTTCGGCCTCGATGCCCTGGGTGAACTGGGTATCAAGCTCGACTCCGGCGCGGGCCGTCGTGGCAGTGGGCTATTGCCTTATGGCCCCGACAGCCATCAACCGGTGGACGACTACAGCGAACTGGGGCTGACCGCAAAAATGCGCCTGTCCAAGACCCAGCTCAAGGTCGGCACGCTGATGCCGATTCATCCGCTGGCGTATTACAGCGATACCCGACTGCTGCCCTCCACCTTCACCGGTGCCTACCTGACGTCCGGCGAGCTCGACAACTTGACCGTCACCGCAGCCAGACTGACCAAAGCCAATGGCCGCGACTCATCCAGCAACGACGACGTCAGTTATGCCGGCCAAAGCAGCGATCACTTGGACCTGCTCGGCGGCGATTACACCGTCGGCAAGCAGTTGACCCTGCGTTACCACTACGGTGAGCTGCAAGACATCTACCGTCAGCAGTTCGCCGGCCTGATCCATGTATTGCCCTTGGGGGAAGGCGTGAGCCTGCGCTCCGACCTGCGCTACGTCGACAGCGACGATGTCGGTGTTGGAAAAGCCGGGAGGATCGATAACCGCAACTTCAACGGCATGTTCACCCTGACCGTCGGGGCCCAGCGCTTCTCTGCGGCGTTCCAGCGCCTGTCGGGCGAGAGCGTGTTTCCAGTCATCGATACCGGTACGCCCTATGTGGCGAACCTGGTCACCTACAACTCGTTCACCAAAGCCAACGAAAAGTCCTGGCAGTTGCGCTACGAATATGACTTCGCTGCGCTCGGCGTGCCCGGCCTGACGTTCATGACCCGTTACGTGAAAGGCAGCGATATCCATACGCGCACGGTCAGCGACGGCAGTGAGTGGGAGCGTGACACCGACCTGGCTTACGTCTTCCAAAGCGGTGCCTTGGAAGGCCTGAACGTGCGTTGGCGTAACCTCACCTTCCGCTCCGGGAATGGCCTGACCCAGCGACTCGATGAGAACCGCCTGATCGTGGCTTACACCTGGAAACTGTGGTGAGCCCCGCCCACCGGAACCCGCTCGCATACGTCTTACCGGGAGAACACTTATGACGTCGTCACGCGCCATTGATGTCGCCGCCCTGATCGAGGGGCGCAAGCTGTCGGGCTTCAACTATCTGATCATCTGCGTGTCGGTGTTGATAACCTTCCTCGATGGTTTCGACTTGTTGATGCTGTCCCATACCGCCGCCTATATGGCCGAGGAAATCGGCCTGGACAAACTGCAACTGGGCAACATTTTTTCCATCGGATTGTTCGGCATGATGCTGGGCGGGTTCTTTTTCGGTTATCTCGGCGACCGGATCGGCCGCCGTCCGACCATCATTCTGTCCACCAGCGCCTTTGGTGTGCTGACGCTGCTGTTCACCTTTGCCGACAGCTACGCCTCGCTGCTGGTACTGCGTTTCCTCAACGGTTTTGCCTTGGGTGCCATGCTGCCGCTGTGCTGGGCACTGAATATCGAATTCGTGCCCAAGCGCTACCGTGCCAGCGTGATCACTATCATCATGGTCGGCTTCAGCCTGGGGGGCGCGGCAGCCGGTCCACTGACCGTATGGCTCGCCCCGCAGTACGGCTGGGCCAGTGTGTTCGTGCTGGGCGGCATCGCCACGCTGCTCTCCAGCGTCCTGTTGTTTTTCACCCTGCCGGAGTCGGTACGGTTCCTGGTGAGCAAACAGAAACAACCGCAAACCGTGGTGGGCATCCTCAAGCTCCTGGATCCCGGCATCGATGTGCGCGCCGGGGACCGCTATTTTCTCGCCGATGAAATCGACATTGGCCGCCAGCCATTTCGGGTCGGGCAACTGTTCATCGGCAAACTGAAATGGATCACGCCCATGATCTGGATCGGCTTTGGCGCAAGCTCCATGGCCATGTATTTCCTCGCGTCATGGAGCCCTCTGGTGTATCAGTATGCGGGCTTCGACCGGGCTACTGCGTCCTGGGTAAGCTCCTTCGCGTCCTTCAGCGGCGCCATGGCCGGGCTGGTGCTGATGCGAGTGGTCGACACCCGGGGGCCCTATGCGGTGATGATCTACCCCCTGCTCTCATTACCCTTCCTGCTGGCGCTGGGCATTGGCGACCTGCAGGGTAACGCCTTCATTGCGCTGAGCATGGTCGGCGCCATTTTCGTCAAGGGCAGTCACTACGGCATCACCAGCATCGCCGGGATTTTCTACCCCAGTGCCATTCGCGGCAACGGCGCCGGATGGGCAGCCTCCATGGGCAAGTTTGGCTCGGTATGCGGGCCGCTGCTCGGTGCTCATGTGCTCAACAGCGGCATGCCTGTCGTGAAGAGCTTCGCGGTATTGGCTCTGTGTCCGGCGGTGCTTGCCGTGTGCGCCTACACCGTGGCGCGCATCGATAGGCGCTCGTCCATGAAAGCCGAGGCAAGCTCCTGCACAACCTAGAAGTACAACTCAGCAAGGTACAAAGAAAGCACTTCAAGTCACTCGTCTTTGCTTTACGTCTGACGGAGTTTCTCCCTCAACGATTCAGCGCCGTTTTAGCGCGTTGCTGAGAGGAAGAGCCAGAGGTGTAAATACGGCTATTTGAGGTCTCGCTGCCTGAGCGATTAAGAGATTTGCGCGAAGATATCTTCGACGCCGGCTTTGCTCGCTCTGAAGATGTTGGAGGCCCAGGCTGTATGACAAACACCTTTGATCGTTGCCATGGCCGCGCGTAGCCCGATTTTGGCCTTGCGGCGAACTCCACTGGCAGAAGCATTGAGGTAGGCGATGGTCGCTGCAACCCATTTAATCGAAGCGCTTTGAGGTTCGCATAACGCTAGTCCTATTTACAGTTGAAATCGACATGAGGCACGGGCTATGTCGCCGATGATCCGGGTTGTCCGCATCACCGGCGATTGGCTTTTATTGTCCGTTTTTAACCCGACTCCAAACACGCGTGCGCAGCCGGTCGGTCTCCAGCGGCATCGCTTCCAGCACGAAGAGTTTCTTCATCACGCTTTCAGGCGGGTACACCATTGGGTCGTTGAGAATGGCCTTGTCGACCATGCCCTCAGCGGCAGCGTTGCCGTTGGCATAGTGCACGTGGTTGCTGATGTCAGCCATGACGTGGGGGTCCAGCAGGTAGTTCAGAAACGCGTAACCGGCCGCTTCATTCGGAGCATCGGCGGGCATGGCGACCATGTCGAACCACATCGGTGAGCCTTCCTTGGGGATGGCGTAAGCAATCTGCTGGCCATTGCCGGCCTCATTGGCTCTGGCGGCTGCCTGCATCACGTCGCCAGAAAACCCCACGACCAGGCATACGTCACCCGTTGCAAGATCGCTTGTGTACTTGGAGTTGTGGAAGTAATTCACATAGGGCCGCACTTTGAGTAGCAGGGCCTGGGCCTTCTCGTAGTCGGCCTTGTCCTTGCTGTGATGCGCAAGCCCCAGGTAGTTCAAGGCGATGGGAAGGATCTCGGGGCCGTTGTCGAGCATGGCTACGCCGCATCGGGCGAGTTTTTTCATGTTCTCCGGCTTGAACACGATGTCCCATGAGTCTATCGGTACATCGCCCAGGACTGCCTTGACCTTGGCCACGTTGTAGCCGATGCCGGTGCTGCCCCATAGGTAGGGAAAACCGTATCGGTTGCCCGGATCGTTGGCCTCCAGAACCTTCATCAGCGTCGGGTTGAGGCTCTGCCAGTTCGGCAGTTTGCTGCGGTCCAGCGGTTTCAGCGCACCGGCCTTGATCTGCCGGGCCATGAAGTGGTTGGAGGGAAACACCACGTCATACCCGGAACGGCCGGCCATCAGTTTGGCGTCGAGGACCTCGTTGCTGTCGTACACATCATACTGAGTCGGGTGCCCGGTATGGCTGGTAAAGTTTTGCAGGGTATCTGGGGCAATGTAACTGCTCCAGTTGTAGATCCTGACGGTGTCTGCCGCCTGAGCGGTGGACGCGATCAACAGTAGCGGAACGATCGACTTCAACATACGAGACCTCAACCTTTGTTCTTTACGTTATGGGTGAAGGCAGTTCAGAAAATCAGCACGTAGCTTTTGCGAACGGTTTCTTGTATATCCCAGACTCCCGTGGTGTTCGCAGGCAACATCAATGCGTCGCCGGCCTGGATATGAAGGATCTCACCGCCATCCGGGGTGAAGGTGCAGCGCCCCTGGATGAAATGGCAGAACTCCTGTTGCACGATCTGGCGCCGCCAGCGGCCGGGGGTGCATTCCCACACCCCGGCTTCGACGCCGTCATCGCGCTCAACGCTTGTCGTGGCAACCTGTGAAACCGGCTCACCCAGCGGTATACCGACAGCGCCCGATTCCACGAGAGACAAGCGTGGGGTGTCGCGAAAATGATCGATCTTCATGGGAACGGCTCCTTGGACTTCATCAGACGTTCCATGCAACCCGCCAGGCCCTCGGCCATCCGGCGACGCCAGCGCGGTACATGGAGGTTGGCCAGTATCCGATCCTCGTGAACAAAGCTCTGGATAATGGCGTTGTAACCCAGCCAGCGCAGGGGCTCTGGCTCCCAGCGCGGCAACGAGGCCAGCGGACGGTCGGACCACACCCAAGGCTGGCGGGTCAGTTCGTTGTCCTGACCAAGAATCAGCGCGGCCACGGTGCGACCACCCAGGTTGCTGGCGCCTACGCCTTCGCCGCCATAGCCACCGGCGAGTGCAATTTTCTGGCGGCGGTCGGCCAGCATGTGCGGGTGAAAGCGCCGCGCGACGCCCAAGTTGCCGCCCCAGGCATGAGTCAGACGAACATTGCGCAAAATCGGGAATAGTTCGCTAAACAAGTACTGACGCAACTCACGTTCGGCCTGACTGAGGTTGAAGTCACTGCGCAGGCGACCTCCAAAGCGATAGCCACCGCGGGCACCAAATACCAAGCGGTCATCGCGGCTGCGCTGACCGTAGGTGACCTGTCGGCTGTTTTCGCTGAAAGCCTGGCCACGGCTAAGTCCAATTTCGGCCCACACATCGGCCGGGAGCGGCTCAGTTGCAACGATCAGGCTCTGGGCGGCCAGTTGATATTTGTTTAACGGGGGCAAGGCACTGGCATATCCCTCGACTGCCGGCACCACCCAATCGGCGCTCACCCGACCGTGCTCGGTTCGAACTTGGCCTGCCGTCCAGTCGAGCACAGCGCTTTGCTCGAAAATCCGCACACCCATGCGTTCCACGACATCGGCTAGCCCCCGTACCAACCGGGCAGGTTGAAGGGTCGCGCAGTGAGGTGAATACAGGGCGCCGTACGCCTGGGCCACATTCAATTGTTCGCACAAGGCCTGAGCGCTCAACCAGCGATAATCGTCCTCACCCAGGCCTTGGGCACGGGCGGCAGCGAGTTGTTCGCGCAGGCGCCGTTCTTGCTCGGGATACCGCGCCGCGCAGTACAGCACGCCACCTTTACGCAGTTCGCAATCGATGCTTTCGACGTGGCACACCCGCGCCACTTCATCGGGGATTCCGTGCAGCAGTTGATATCCTGCATGACGTTGGGCGGCGGGCAAGGGCCCCAGGAGTCGGTCTTCGCCGAGCAGATTCCCCATCAACCAGCCGCCATTGCGGCCGGAGGCGCCGAAACCGGCAATCTGTGCTTCAACTATGACGATATCCAGGTGCGGTGCTTGCTGCTTGAGGTAATAGGCCGTCCAAAGGCCGCTGTAGCCGGCACCGATGATCACCACATCGGCTCGCAGATCCTGATGCAACGTCGGACGCGGCGTCAGCGCCTCGTCGACTTGCTCCATCCACAAACTCACACCACCCCAACCAGCCATTACCTGCTCCATCGTTTGATTGCCGACAGAGCTTAATGCGCAGCGAAGGGGCCTGTGTTATCTGCGGGTACGCGCGCAATTGGCCTTCAACCAGGCTTTTGGTGTGCAGCCGGTATGGCAGCGGAAAGCCTTGTAGAACGCAGAGGTGGAATTGAATCCGGCAGCCACTGCGAGGGCATCGATGGGTGCGTTTTCGTCGTAACTGGCGAGGCGTTCAAGGAGGTAGGCCAAGCGAGCCTGAGTCACGTAGCGATAGAAGCTTTGCCCGAGCACTTGATTCAATAAGTAAGACAACTGATTACGGCTGTACCCGGTGGCGCTGGCGATCCGTGCAAGATCCAGGTCAGGGTCCAGGAATGGCTGCTGGCGGGTAAAGTAATCAGCCAAGTCTCGCGCCATGAAGCTCAACTGGCGCGCCGATAGCCCTAGCTTACTGATGGCGGGGGCGCGACGCCCGGCGTGCGGCTCGCCGTCGCGCACGAGTGACGCGTATTCGTTGACACGCAGGATCTGACCCTCACATACGATGATCGCTTCGCTGGTGCGAAAGACCACCCGCTCGCCACTGCCCTTCAGAGCGGTCTGGTACTGGATGAATGCCGTGCAGCCGTCAGCGCGGATGCGGTCATTGTGCTCAAGATATTCATCGGGATGGCGCGGCAATGTGCCAGTGATGTAGGCGCGCAGCTCGGTCAGGCCCATGCTGCGATTCTGGAAAAAATCGTTGTACTGCACATGCGGGTGATAGAGCGCGAGTATCGCCTCCAGGTCGCGGTGCTTCCAGGCCATGTGATAGCGCAGCACCACCTCGAGGGTGAGCTTCGTCTGTTCGGCGGTATCTGACGGGACGAGGAGCATGGGTTGACGGGCCTTATGACTGGGCGGCACCAGTCTAGTCCTTGAGTGGTTGAGCGAACAAACTCAGGCACGCCCAGGCGCACATGATTGAGCGAGCGGAGCCTCTAGCTGCCTGTGGCTCTGCCATGCTTGCCACCCAGCACCAACGCAACGCCGCCCAGTACAGCAATGGATGCCAACACCATCCTTACGCTCAGGCTTTCCCCCAGAAAAACGATGCCCGCCAGCGAAGCCAGGATGGGCACGCTCAGCTGCACCGTCGCGGCTTGAAACGCTGCCAAATGACGCACCGCGACGTACCAGACCGCGTAGCCGACGCCTGACGCCAGCGCGCCGGAAAGAACCGCATAAAGTATCCCCTGCGGATCCCAACGCAGCGCAGAGAGAAACGGCAAGCTTGCCATCAAGACCAGGGGAATCGAGCGCAAGAAGTTGTCGGTTGTGGTGGCCAGCGGATCGGCGACAGTTTTGCCAAGCAGTGAGTAGATCCCCCATGCCACCCCCGATAACAGCATCGTGAGTGCGCTAACGGGGTCAGGTGCTGCGGCACCTGGAAGCAGCAGGCTAACCAAGCCAACAATCGCCAGCACAAACCCAACGACTGCCAACGTGTGCATCCGCTCGCCTTTGAACACGCCGTACAGAACCATGCTCAGTTGAACCGCGCCAAACAACAGCAGCGCCCCCGTCCCGGTCTCCAAATGACGGTACGCGAAAGAAAAAGCAAAGACGTAAACGAACAAGGCTGCGGCGCCCTGCCAACTGCCTTTGCCTATGGTTGAGGTCCGCCTCAAGGCACACAACAGCCATAAAACCGATGCCCCGCTGGCCAGCCGGACCACGCTGAAACTCGCGGCATCGATGTTGGTGTGCTTAAGCGCCAGGCGGCACAGCAGCGAGTTCGCGGCAAAGGCGAGCATGGCGAAACAGATCATCGCGATCAATCTTGCCGAAGCTGACGAGCTGGACGCCTTCGTTACGGGGTTGCTTATTGTCATGGTCGATCCCAATGCCTAGGCAGGCTCTCAGAACTCTTGACGCCACCGCGCCCTTAAAAACACGTTAAACGCCTCTGTACCGATCGGTCAATACAACTATCTTCCTGCAACCATGGGATGAGCTTCGCCCGTTTGTATCCTTCACCGCGCACGCATGGGTATGATTGGCGCTCAACCGGTTGGAATTGACCCATGGGAAAAAAGAACGCCGTCGTCGCTGCCGAACCTGCTGAAACAAGCACTAAGGAGCGGATACTGAAGATCGCTGCGCAGCTGTTCTCGACGCGCGGGTTTCACGCAACCGGCATGGCTGAGTTGGAAAAAGCCACTGGCCTGGCTCGAGGCGCGCTGTATTACCACATCGGCAGCAAGGAAGAGTTGCTGTTCGAAATCACCAGCCGGTATTTGCGAGTGCTCATCGCAGAAGGTACGCCCCTGTGCGAGAGCGACCAGCCTGCAGAAGATAAATTTCGCCAATTCTCGGCCATCGTGATGCGCACGATTGTCACCCACCTGGCCGAAATGACGGTGTGTTTTCGAGAAGTGTATTCGGTCATTGGCGAGCGCCAGACTGAATTGCTCGACCTGCACCGGCAGTATGAAAAGCTCTGGTCGAATATCCTCAAGGCTGGCGTGAGCGAGGGGACCTTCCGCACATCTGACTCGTTAGCCGTGAAGGCTATTCTTGGTATCCACCACTACAGCTACTTGTGGATCAAGCCCGGTGGCCCGCGCTCTCCGGAATCCATCGCGACGTTCTTTTGCGACACCCTTCTGCCCGGACTGAAGGTTGAGCCGCGCCCGGCTTGACTGTTATCAGCGGCGCTTCAAGTGCGCCGCTTTCCTCGCTCCCCTCATTCACGTGCCATCACCGATGGTCGTCCTTGCGACTGGACCACGCGCGTTTTTCGTTCTAGGCTTACCTACAGACCGACCGATCGGTCTGTAGAATCGCCGTTGGGTCCAGCCCGACAAAGGAATCAGAGGGAACAACAATGACAAAAAAATCCATGGTCCCCGCCAAGCAAGACATGCCTCAAACATCTTTGGCTCGCAGGGATTTCTTGATTAAAAGCGGGGCCGTTATCGGTACTGCTGCCTTTGCTCTGGGCGATAGCGACCTGGTCAGCGCAGAGACGACCAACGTCGCCCCTCTTGATCCGAACCTGCCCCTTGAAGTCCCGCAATGGACCCGTAGCCTTGGCGCTCCCACTGCAAGCCCTTATGGCAAACCTTCAACGTTCGAAACCAAAGCGGTCAGGAATTTATATCCCGGCCTGAAGGACACGATGTCCGCCTACAGCACCTCGCCACTTCAAGAGTTGGACGGCATCATTACCCCGAACGGCCTGTTCTATGAGCGCCATCACGCGGGCGTCCCGCAAATCGATCCGGCGCAACACCGGCTGGTGATCCACGGCCTCACCGAAAACGCCTTGATCTTTACCGTGGACGAGATACGCCAGTTCCCCGCCGTGTCACGCGTGCACTTCATGGAGTGTTCGGGCAATCCATCGTTTCTACCTCCCTGGGGCAAAACCGCCGCCGAAGTCAGTGGCCTGGTGAGTTGCGCTGAATGGACGGGCGTTCCCCTGAAGACCCTGCTGGATGAAGCAGGGCTCAAGCCGCAAGCCAAGTGGATCATCGCCGAAGGGGCGGACGGCGCGGCAATGACACGCAGCATTCCCATCGAGAAATGCCTGGACGATGTGATGGTTGTCTACAGCCAGAACGGCGAGCGTCTAAGGCCGGAACAGGGCTACCCGCTGCGCCTGTTTGTCCCCGGCTACGAGGGCAATACCCACATCAAATGGCTACGCCGACTTCATGTCACCGATGCGCCCGCCTACAGCCGGGAAGAAACCGCCAAATACACCGACTTGATGGCGGACGGCAAAGCTCGGAAGTTTTCCTTCGTCATGGAGTGCAAATCGCTGGTGACCTACCCTTCCGGCACCCAGAAACTGACACGCAAGGGCCTGCATGAGATGCGTGGCATCGCCTGGAGCGGCCACGGCAAAATCACCCGCGTTGACGTTTCCGTCGATGGCGGCAATAACTGGACGCAAGCCAAATTACAAGAACCCATTCTGACCAAGGCGCTGACTGTCTTCAGGGCGCCTTTCGAATGGAACGGCCAGGAATTGATGATCATGAGCCGCGCCATCGACGAGACCGGCTATGTTCAGCCGATGCTGGAACAGTTGATTGATGAACGTGGCAAGGTCTCTTTCTACCACAACAATTCGGTGCAACCGTGGCGTGTTTCCAGCAATGGGGAGGTGACCAATGGACGGGCTTAAAGGTGGATCGTTTCTCATCGGTTTGCTGTGCGCCTGTGCGCTGACTCATGCCTCGGCACAATCCCAATACGGTTTGGGCACCAAGGCTACCGAAGCGCAGATCGCCAGTTGGAACATCGACGTGGCGCCCGACGGCAAGGCCTTGCCTCCAGGGCGCGCAACGGTGGCTGATGGGGAAAAGGTCTACATGAGCAGCTGCGTCAGCTGCCATGGCGTGAAGCTCGAAGGTGGCATCGGCCCCGCGTTGGCGGGGGGCGCTGGAACGCTGACGACTGACAAACCGCTCAAGACAGTCGGCAGCTATTGGCCCTATGCAACGACGCTTTTCGACTACATCCGCAGAGCCATGCCCTTCCAGGCGCCACAGTCATTGTCCAACGAACAAGTCTATGCGGTGACCGGCTACATCCTGCACATGAACAAGCTGCTGGACGCCAACGCGACCGTGGATGCATCGACCTTGGCGGATGTAAAGATGCCGAATCGAGACGGTTTTTATACCGACGACAGACCGGACAGCAAGGCGGTTGCCTGTATGTCGAACTGTTTAAAAGCTCACTGACGGATCAAAAAATGTAAAATCCGCTCGCCGATAAACCGTTCCTTCTCAACGAGCTTTGCTGATGAAGCTGGCCAGCCGCGAAAAATCGATGATTGCCTGGGTGCTGTACTTCAGCATCCTGTTCGGTTCGTTGCTGTGCGCGATGGGCCATGGACAAATGGCCGGCTTGCGATTGAGCGGTTTGGACGGCGGACTGTTTTGCTCTACTGACGGCGGGGCAATATTCGAGGGCCTGCAGGATGTGCCCGCCCCTTCGCTGCCCGTCGTCGCTGATTGCGTCATTGCGAGCCTGTTCGGTGCGATCCTGCTGGCGGCGTTTTTCGGGCTGCTCGCCCTGCTTGCCGGCGAGCCAACCAAGCCCTTGCCCGCACAACCGACCCGTTGCCTACCCAGGCAGCGATGGCCCTTGATCAATCCTCGCGCCTCCCCCGCCCTGCTTCCCTCGCCTTGACATCATCACCACTTGCCGCTGCATGACGCGCGGTCGGTGTGTGCTCATCGAATTAAGCCAGGAAGCTTTTCATGTTTCGCTTGACTACTTTAGCGCTGCTCGCGGGCAGCACCTGCGCGTGGGCGCAAGACACGACACTGAACTTACCCACCAGCTACATCAACGCCTCGGCCGACCAGCCGAAACCGGCCACCAGCCTGGACCTGGACACCCCCATCGAAAGCGGCTCGCGCCTGAACCTCAGTGCTCGGGAAAATCCCGCCTCTGTGAGCGTGGCCGATCGCAAGACAATGGAACGCATCGGGGCACGCAACTTTCAGGACGCGGCGAACGCCCTGCCTGGGGTGAACGCTTCCGCGCCGCCCGGCTGGGGTGGCTATGTGTCGTACCGTGGTTTCAACGGTGCCCAGATCAGCCAGTTGTTCAACGGCATCAATCTGCAATACGGCGGCGCAGCACGTCCGGTCGCCGCCTGGATTTATGACCGGGTGGAATTGCTCGGCGGCCCCTCCTCGTTCCTCAACGGCAGCGGTGCCGTGGGTGGCAGCCTGAACGTGATCACCAAGCTTGCCAACCGCGACGAAGATACCTTCGAAGGCCGGATGAGCTACGGTCGCTACGACACCTGGGAAACCGCGGTCGGCTTCAATAAAGCGCTCAACAGTGGCGATGGCCCACGCCACTACGCGCGCCTCGACTACAGCCGCACCAACAGCAACGGCTACATCGACCGCCAGGAGAACGGTGCGGGCAACCTGGCCTTCTCGCTGCTCAGCGACATCAACGACCGACTCTCCCATACGCTGGCGATCGAGTACCTGGAGGAGAAGGAAGACAGTCCCTACTGGGGCACGCCGGTGCTGCAACCGCTGACCGGCAAGCTGCAGATCGACAAGCGCAACCGCTTCAACAACTACAACGTCGAGGACGGTCGCTACGAGCAGAGCACCCGCTGGATACGCTCGATCACCGACTACCAGCTGGACGACAACACCCAATTGCGCAATACCTTCTACCACTACGATGGCCAGCGCGATTACCGCAACCTTGAGGTCTACCGCTACAACAGCGACAACAGCGCCATCGCCCGCTCCGGCGGTTACCGCCAGCGGCACGACCAGGAGGTCAACGGTGACCGCATCGAGCTGACTCACCAGGCTCAACTGTTCGGCCTGGCCAGCGATTGGGCGCTGGGCGTGGATTACAACACCAACCAGCAAACCAACTACCCGTTGTCCAAAGGCGCCTTCGACACCATCGATCCAGATGGCTTCGAGCCGGGCCACTTCCTGGACATTCCGGGGATGGATGCACCGCGCAGTAAAGGTCGCAGCACTTGGACTGATACTTCTTCGGCGTTCGTCGAGAACCGCACGCGCCTGACCGAGCAACTGGCACTGATCACTGCGCTGCGCTATGACCATATCGATTTCGAGGTGGTCGATCATGCGGCGCAGGCCAGGCTCGACAAGCGTTGGGATGCAATCACGGGACGCCTGGGCCTGGTGTACGACCTGACGTCGAATGTCAGCCTTTATACCCAATATAGTACGTCGGCCGAGCCGCCGGGAGGGACGCTTACCAGCGCCTCCATTGCCCAGGTGGGCGACTTCGACTTGAGCACCGGTCGCCAATTCGAGGTGGGCAGCAAGTTCGATTTTCTTGACGGTCGCGGCTCGGCCACCGCCGCGGCCTACCGCATCGTGCGCAAGAACATCTCCGTCCCCTCCTCGACGGTGCCCAACACCACCGAACAAGCGGGTCAACAAACCTCCACCGGCATAGAGCTGGCCGCGTCATTCAAGATCACGCCCAAGCTATTGGCGGCCGGTAACTTCAGTTGGGTAAGGGCTGAGTACGACGAGTTCAATGAAACCATCGCCGGTGTTGTGTTCTCGCGCAAAGGCAAGAATCCGGTGAATATTCCCGACCGCGTAGCCAATCTCTGGCTGACCTATGACGTGGCTCCTGACTGGCAGCTCGGGGCTGACGTGCGCTATGTGTCGTCGGTCTACGCCAACACCGCCAATACGACCTGGGTGCCCTCGTACACTGTCTATGGTTTGTCCATGACCCACGATCTGGACAAACACGTACAGGTCAGCGCGCGCCTGCGCAACCTGACCGACGAGGTCTATGCCCGTTTCATCCACCAGAGCAACACCCAGTATTACGTGGGCGAGCCGCGCAGTCTGGAAATCGCTGTGCAGTGGAAGTACTGACGCCCCCGAACGGAATGCAGCACACGGTCTGGCGACCTGACAGGTCTAATCATGATTCGGAGCGCAGTCCTTCCCGCGTTGATCAGCCTGTTTGAATGGCCCGCTGGACGGGACCGCCAGGGACGGCGGCTTTCACTGTTTTTTCTCTGGGCTCAACGCTCATGGGGCTTACCCTCTAATCGGCAATTGAGCGTCCATTGTTCGTACGGACTAAAACTTGAAGCGCCCGACCAATCCTTGAAGTTGGCCAGAAATGGCCGTCATTCGCCCCGATCCGGCATGGGCTGAATGCGCGAACTCCTCTACCATCTGCGCATCGGCGTGGATCTGTGCGATGTGCCGATTGATCTCCTCCGCCACTTGATGCTGCTCCTCTGCCGCCGTGGCGATCTGGGTGTTCTGGTCGCGAATCGAGTCCACTGAAGCGCGGATCTTGTCGAAGCTGTCGCGGGCCCGCTGGATCCGCTGCACGCTAGCCTGGGACGCTTGCAGGCTGCCTTGCATCTGCTGGGTGACTTCCTGGGTGCGGCGAGCGAGGTTACCCAGTAGGCTGTCTATTTCGCCGGTAGAGTCGGAGGTGCGACGAGCCAGGGCGCGAACTTCATCCGCGACCACTGCAAAGCCACGCCCTTGATCACCCGCACGGGCGGCTTCGATGGCGGCGTTGAGCGCCAGCAAGTTGGTCTGCTCGGCAATCGAGCGAATGGTGTCGAGAATCGCATTGATGTTATTGCTGTCTTGCTCGAGCAGCTGCATGGTCTGGGTCGATACCTGCAGCTCCTCACTGAGCTTGAGCACGCTGCCGGTGGCTTCGCTGATTTGCTTCTGGCCATCGTGCACGTCGCGGTAGCCTTCGTCAGCACTCGACGCCGCGGCACTGCAGGAACGTGCGACCTCATTGGCAGTGGCGAGCATTTCATTGAAAGCGGTGCTTACCAATTCCACCGCCTCACGTTGGCGGCCGGCAGCCAGGTTCATGTTATTGGCGACTTCGTTGGTGTCAGCGGCAGCGACTTGCAGATCGGACGACGCATTGCCAATACGCTTCACCAACTGAGCGATCATGCTTAGAAACTGATTGAACCAACCGGCCAGGTTGGCAGTTTCGTCCTTGCCCCGTACTTGGAGTTGACGTGTAAGGTCACCTTCACCTTCGGCAATCTCTTGCAACCCATCAGCCACGCCACGAATCGGGCGCACGATCACGCTGGCAAAACCAGCACCAACGATGGCGAACACCACGGCCAATGCAACAGCGATGGCTGCAATCAACCAGGTCAGGCTCATGGCGTCGGCCATCACTTCATCACGCTTGATCAGGCCAATAAAACGCCATCCCAGGCCATCGGAACTCAGGACGTTGACCATGTATGGCACACCATCGATCTCGACTTGAGTCACCCCATCAGCGCTTTTGGCCAATTCGGCATAGCCGGGTCCTAGCTCACCTAACGGCTTGAAATTGTTTTTGGCATTTGCGGGATCGACCAAGACATTGCCATTGGCCTCGACCAACATCAGGTAACCACTCTTGCCCAACTTGATGGCTTTGACCAATTCAGTCAGTTGCTTGAGCGATACGTCCACGCCAACGACGCCCACCGCGGCACCGCTCGCGTCATTGATCGTGCGGACCGTGCTGACCAGCACCATGTCATCGGGTGCCCAGTAATACGCGCCCGTCCTTACGGTTGAGCCTCGTGCGGCTTCCATGGCAGCCTTGTACCAAGGTCGCACCCGTGGGTCGTAGCTGGCCATTGTCTGGTCATCGGGCCAACCTGCAAAACCTCCGTCATTGAGTCCAAGGGAAATGGAAGCCGTGGTTGGGTGGGTTTCTGCGAAACTGTCGAATACCACCTGGATCTGTCGATCGACCTTCGTCACAGGCGTTTTCGGGGCGTCAGCGGCCGTATAGTTCTTCAATCCCTGAACGTTGGCGATCCGAGGGTCTTTGGCAAGGTATTCGACGTTTTGGCGGATGCTGTCGAAAAACTGCCGCATCCCGCGGTCAATCTGCCTGATTTCGCGGCCACTGCTATCCAGGAAACTGGCTTGCGCTGCGCTACGCAAGTTCAGTACGACAACCATTGCGACCAATATGACTGGCGCGCAGGCGATAGCGGCAAACGCCCACGTGAGTTTCTGTTTGATGTTCATGAGTATTCCTGGGCAGGCAGATGGAACGTGGGCGCCCATGGGTAAAAGCGCCCGCGGCGAGTGCCGTAAACGTTGCTCACACGACGTGGAAACGAGACAACTCGGTCGTCATTTTTCTTTCAGATAATGCCTGCCCTCCTCTCAAGAGGAGGGACGAGAAGGCCGACGCATCGTCAATTCAGAAACGCCCAGGAGCGAAGGGTGCCGGCTCTACCACTGGTGTTTCTCCCATCATTAATTCCGCAAGCAGCCGGCCACTGACCGGACCTAGCGTAAAACCTTGATGAGCATGGCCGAAGTTGAACCAGAGCCCCTTATGCGACGGCGCGGCACCAATGACCGGTTTCATATCAACGGTACAAGGTCGCGCACCGCTCCATGGCGTCCGCTCAACCTGAGATCCCAATGCCAAGAGTTGTCGGGCCGCGCTTTCGGCCTTCCCTAGCTGCACTGGGGTCAGAGGCGCATCGAGACGGGCGAATTCGGCCCCCGTTGATAGACGCACACCACGCTTCATCGGCGCCAACATGTAGCCTTGCTCGGTATCAAGCACGGGGCGACTCAAGTTTGCCCCGTCGGCGAAATGGGCGTGATAACCACGCTTGATAAACAACGGGATGCGGTAACCCATGGGCCTCAGCAACTCTTGGGCCCAAGGACCAAGCGCCACGACGACCTGTGATGCTTCGACCGGCCCGGACTCGGTGGAGACTCGCCAGCCAGCTCCCGCTTGGCGCAATGAACGGGCATCGCCGCGTTCAAACTGTCCGCCCTCACGCAAGAAGAGCTCGGCATAGCGTTGCACCAGCTCTCCCGGATCAACACAGGTCCAAGGTTGAAGCCAGTGAATCCCCCCAACGAGAGCTTCACCCAAAGCGGGTTCTGCGAGCCTGAGCCCGGCGCCGTCCAACGCTTGCGACAATACACCGTGCGCACTCACACGCTGGGCGCTCTCCATCGCCTTTTCATATTTTTCCGGGGTTCGAAAAGCTTGAATCCAACCTTTGCGCACGATCAGGTGTTGGGCCTCGCTTTGCTCGATCAACTCGGAGTGCTCGCTGATTGAATGCTCGACCAAGGTCCGAAAGGCGTCCGCAATAGCTTGGTAATGCCTTGGCGCTGAGTTGGCCCAATACCTGGTCAGCGTAGGCATGTACTCCGGCAGCGCACGCAGATGATAATTGACGCCGATATCGCGCTTGGTCACCACTCTCATCAGGCTCGCCAGGTCCCTTGGGAACCCGTACGGTTCAACGGCCTCGCGCTGGATGATCCCGGCATTACCGTATGACGTCTCGCGCCCGGGCGCCCCCTTGTCTACCAAGGTCACCGCACAGCCCCGGCGTTGCAGATGCAGGGCCGTGCTTATACCAACGATGCCGGCACCCAGTACTACTACTTGTTTGTCGTTCACGCTGCCTCCAACTCAAGCACGCTGCTGCGCGATGACACTGATTTCAACCAACGCATCCACCACGAGGCCGGCACAGACGGTAGCGCGAACAGGCAAATTGGCCGTGAAAAACGAAGCATAAATCCTGTTGAACTCGGCGAAGTTACTCCGCTCGGTCAAGTACACCGTGACGCTCACAACGTCATCCAACGACAGTGACTCAGCTTCCAGTGTTTGAGCAATGCGCATCAAGGTCAGGCGCGTTTGTGCCTCGATACCCTCCGGGAAGCTGCCATCCTCATTGAACGGCAACTCTCCAGACAAAAACACGAGACCTTGGCTGTGGCGGACTTTTGAAAAGGGCAGATTGCTAACCGTCATTGTGGTGATTCTCTCTAAGCGGACTTATGAACGCGCCTATAACAGGCGCCATTTTTAGCCATCGACTCGACCGAGCGTGTCACAGCAGATCGGAAATCGGTCTACAAGCTTTATCGATGGATAAGTATATACAGGACTAAGCATTTAACGTGCCTGTTAGACAAGGACCCCCTTCAGACCCCTGATCCGAAGTGGATCGAGCACTGCTTCTGTCCAAAATACTGTCCGCAGAAAGCCTTACCATGCGCTTCCTTTCGACTCATCAATGAGATACCGGAAACACTCCGATGCAACCTTCAGTTACACCTGAAAAAATATTCATGTGAGCCCCCCCTGGCCTGGAAGGCGTTTACGAGCAGCGATCAACAGAAAAGATAAGGCTTGGCCTGAACATTGCGTTACCTATATATACAGGATCATACAGCACCACTTCCTTGTGGCCCTGCACCTAAGAGGTAATCAATGAAAAAACTGCACCAGATGACTGCCGCGACTACCGAAGGGATGAGCCTCGCAGACCGGATCGCCGAATTGGCGACACTCTTCCACTACAGCCTCCCGCACGAAATCCTTCAAAGCGCTGAACAGCCGAGCCCGCAGCGTCCCCTGCGGCACCATCCAGATCGCAATACCTTCCAGCAAAATTCCCGAGAGGTTAGCCTTGTATGAACGCCAACGACCTGACCCTGCTTGCTCGCGCTGAAGTACGCGAATTGGCCAGTTACAACGCCGGCCTCGCCGCTGATGCAGTGCGCAAACGCTTCGGTCTGACACGCGTCGCTAAATTGGGCAGCAATGAAAACCCAATGGGCACCGCCCCCGCTGTCAACGCCGCGACCACCCAAGCCTGCCATGAGATTGCGCTGTACCCCGACTCTGGCTGCCAGGCACTACGCTCCGCACTCTCGGAAAAACTTGATGTTCCGGAAGATCGCTTCGTGTTCGGCAACGGTTCTGAGGATTTGCTGAGTGTCATCAGCCGAGTGTTTCTGGACCATGATGATGAAGTGGTTACCGTAGTGCCCTCCTTCGGCTTGCATTTTATTTTTCCAGTGGCAGCCGGCGCTCGGGTAATCGGTGTCCCCATGACCGACCAAGGCACTTTTGACGTGGCGGCCATGATTTCCGCCCTTACACCGCATACCCATGTGCTGATGTTTTCCTGCCCCTCCAATCCGGTTGGCTGCACCTTGAGCGCAATCGAATTGAAGCAATTGCTCGATGCATTACCTCCGAAGTGCTTGCTGGTGTTTGACGAAGCCTATTACGAATACGCCCAATGGGAGCCTGAGTACCCAGACTGCCTCGGCTTGATCCAGGCCAGCGGCAAGCCGTTTATCCTGCTTCGAACCTTCTCCAAGGCCTATTCATTGGCAGGTTTACGCATCGGCTATGGCATTGTCAGCGACCCGCTACTGGCCGATTTGATCAATCGCCTGCGCACCCCCTTCAACGTAAACCGAGTGGCCCAAGCCGCTGCGGTCGCCGCGCTGGCCGATGAAAATCATCTGAATGCTGGCCTCTCCCACGTCGCCAGCGAACGCCGACGACTGGAGATCGCACTGCAAGAGCAAGGCATCACAACTGCCCCCTCCATGGCTAACTTCCTTTTTTTCAGCACCCCTTATCCTGCCGAAGTCATCAACCAGGCATTGCTGCGCGAAGGGGTCATCATCAAGCCTTGGCGCGAAGCGGGATATACTCAGTACTTGCGGGTATCTATAGGAAGCTGTGAGGATAACGATCTTTTCCTCCATTCCTTGGCAAGAGTCCTTGCCGCACAAGAGACACGGACCGACTGATGATCAAAAATGCACCACAAGCGCTCTACCGACGCGCGAAGGAATTTGTGCTGGACCAACTTCGAGCGGGCGTTTGGAAACCTGGCGACCTGATCTACTCAGAGAACCAGTTGGTGCAAGAGCTGGGCATCTCGCGCATGACCGTCAATCGAGCCCTGCGCGAGCTGACCGAAGAAGGTCTATTGGTGCGGATTTCAGGTGTTGGAACATTCGTAGCCGAAAGCAAGCCGCAATCGAACCTGTTGCGCATCACCAACATCGCTGACGAGATTCTCGCTCGGGGTCATAGTTACGGCTGTCGCGTCCTGCACCTGGGACGCGAATCCGCATCGATGTCAGTCGCTTCCGCCCTGGGCCTGCCCACGGGCTCTTCGGTTTTTCATCTGGTTTGTGCGCACAGCGAAGAAGACGTGCCAGTGCAGCTTGAGGATCGTTACGTCAATCCCGAGCTGGTGCCAGAGTTCCTGAAACAAAAATTCGGCGAACACCTGCAACCGGCCAAATACCTTTTGCAAGTCATCAAGCCCGACGAAATGGAACATATCGTAGAGGCCTGCCACCCCAGCGCAGAGGAGAGCAAACATCTGCAAATCGATGCAACTGAACCTTGCCTGGCCCTCATACGCCGGACTTGGAGCCAAAACAAAATTGTCACCTTTGTGCGGCTCGTCCACCCCTCCTCCCGCTATCGACTGGGTAGTCGCTTACCCATGAATGCAGCTCACAGAGACGTCTGACTCTTCGACACATCTGCCGTAAAACTTGACCAGCGCCGCTTCCAAAGGGCGTCGGTCGCTTTCTGATTCATACATCACAATAGACCCAGGCCCTACGCCCGTAGTGACCGGAAAAACGAAACTGATCACCCCCCTCCCCTCAGCGTTTCCAGCCCTTCTTCCACCCATGCACATCCGAGCAGATAAATGGCTGCTTGATTGGCTATGCCTGTATGTACAAGTATGTATTTACGCGGTAAAGTCGATCCGTCACCTCGACACGCTTAAACCAAAAAATGGGCTCTGTGTACCACTCCCATAGCGACACACACGAGCTCCGTACCGCATCCGTGCGCTCAAGCGCTCTTTGGTCCTTAGGAATAAAAACAATGAAAAAATCTATTTTGACCCTCTCCGTACTGGCGTTGTGTGTGGCTGGCAGCTTTGCCTCGGCCAAGGAGTACAAGGAGTTGCGGTTCGGCGTTGACCCCTCTTATGCCCCTTTCGAGTCCAAAGCTGCCGACGGTAGCCTGGTGGGCTTTGACATCGACTTAGGCAATGCGATTTGTGCTGAATTGAAAGTGAAGTGCAAATGGGTCGAGAGTGATTTTGACGGCATGATTCCCGGCCTGAAAGCCAACAAATTCGACGGCGTGATCTCCGCCATGACCGTGACATCCTCGCGCGAAAAGGTCATCGACTTCTCCGATGAGCTGTTCTCCGTTCCTACCTCCTTCGTTTTCAAGAAAGGCTCCGGCCTGACCGAAGATATCAAGACGCTCGTCGGCAAGACGGTTGGTTATGAGCAAGGCACCACAGAGGAAGCTTATGCAAAAGCCGTACTGAACAAGGCCGGGGTCAAAACCCAAGCCTATGCCAACCAGGATCAGGTCTATTCGGACTTAGTGACTGGCCGTCTCGATGCCTCGATCCAGAATATGTTGCAAGCCGAAATGGGCTTCTTGAAGTCGCCGCAAGGGGCGAATTTTGAGGTAAGTAAAGCAGTCGAGCATGAACTGTTGCCCGCGAAAACCGCGGTAGGTCTCGCCCAAGGCAACGCCGATCTCAAGGCCCTGATAAACAAAGGCATCAAGGCACTGCATGAGGATGGCAGCTATGTAGCCATCCAGAAAAAACACTTTGGTGATCAGAATATCTACAGCGGTAAATAACACGCTGCGCCCATTTTCGGATGGGCGTTTTTTCTTGATTGACGAAGGGCTGTCCAATGCTAGAAAACCTATTGCAGACTCTAGGCTTCAGCCTAAAGGGTTTCGGCCCGCTGTTGCTGCAAGGCTCCTGGATGACTGTCAAATTATCCGCACTGTGCTTGTTGCTGAGCGTGGGCCTGGGCTTGATCGGTGCCAGCGCGAAACTCTCGAAGTCAGCCTTGCTACGCATCCCTGCGCAAGCCTACACCACGCTTATCCGCGGCGTGCCCGACCTGGTCTTGATGCTGCTGATCTTCTATAGCCTTCAGACGTGGCTGACGAATCTGACCGATGCCTTTGGCTGGGAATATATCGAAATCAATCCGTTCAGCGCAGGGGTCATCACCCTGGGCTTCATCTACGGTGCGTATTTCACCGAAACCTTCCGCGGAGCGATTCTCGCCGTTCCAAAGGGGCAATTAGAAGCAGCCACGGCCTATGGCCTGACCCGCGCCCAACGATTCCGCCTGGTGCTTTTCCCGCAAATGATGCGCTTTGCATTACCGGGCATTGGCAACAACTGGATGGTGATCCTGAAAGCGACCGCACTGGTCTCGATCATTGGTCTGGCTGACCTGGTCAAGGTTGCCCAGGATGCAGGAAAGAGTTCCTATCAACTGTTCTTCTTCCTGGTCCTTGCAGCGTTGATCTATTTGGTTATCACCACCGCATCAAACTATGTCTTGCGCAGGCTGGAAAGTTTTTACGCCGCAGGCACTCGGGAGGCCGTGCGATGATCGAGCTATTGCAAGAATATTGGAAACCCTTCCTGTACCACGATGGTTATCACATCACGGGCTTGGCGATGACATTATGGCTGCTCAGTGCCTCGCTCTTCTTCGGCTTCTTGATGGCGGTCCCGCTGTCGATTGCCAGGGTATCAAGCAACCTTTTCGTGCGCTGGCCCGTGCAGTTCTATACCTATTTGTTCCGTGGCACACCTCTGTATATACAGCTACTGATCTGCTACACCGGCATCTACAGCCTCGCTGCGGTGCGCTCCCAACCGCTTCTTGATGCATTCTTTCGCGATGCGTTGAACTGCACCATTCTGGCCTTTGCCTTGAACACTTGCGCCTACACTACGGAGATCTTCTCCGGGGCGATTCGCAACATGAATCATGGTGAAGTCGAAGCAGCGAAGGCCTTTGGGCTTCGAGGATGGAAGCTTTACACCTATATCATCATGCCGTCTGCATTGCGTCGCTCACTGCCGAACTACAGCAACGAAGTGATACTGATGCTGCATTCCACCACGGTCGCTTTCACCGCCACGGTACCGGACATCCTCAAGGTTGCCAGAGATGCCAATTCAGCAACATTTCTGACCTTCCAATCGTTCGGCATCGCCGCAGCGATTTACCTCGTTATCACTTTCTCTCTGGTCGGTCTGTTCCGTCTGGCTGAGCGCCGTTGGCTGTCATTCCTCGGCCCAGCTCATTAATTCAGGGTGCTTGAATATGTACAAACTGACCGTAGAAAACCTGCATAAAAGTTATGGCGACCACGAAGTCCTCAAGGGTGTTTCACTGAACGCAAAGGCCGGCGACGTCATTAGCCTGATCGGTGCCAGCGGGTCGGGCAAAAGCACCTTTTTGCGCTGTATCAACTTTCTGGAAATCCCTAGCAACGGCGCCATGAGCCTCGACAATCAGCCCATACGCATGATCCATGACCACCACGGCATGCGCGTTGCAAATGCAGATGAACTGCAGCGGCTGCGCACGCGACTGGCGATGGTATTCCAGCATTTCAATCTGTGGAGCCACATGACCGTGCTCGACAACATCACAATGGCCCCTCGCCGAGTGTTGGGGGTCAGCAAGAAGGATGCAGAGGAGCTGGCTCGGCGTTACCTGGACAAGGTTGGTTTACCATCGCGAGTTGCCGATCAATACCCGGCCTTTCTCTCGGGCGGCCAGCAGCAGCGCGTCGCGATAGCCCGGGCGCTGGCCATGGAACCGGAAATCATGCTGTTCGATGAACCCACTTCTGCCCTGGATCCTGAACTCGTGGGAGAAGTGCTGAAAGTCATTCAGGGCCTCGCCGAAGAAGGCAGAACCATGATCATGGTGACGCACGAAATGAGCTTCGCTCGTAAGGTATCGAACCAGGTGTTGTTCTTGCACCAAGGGCTCGTAGAAGAGCAAGGGCCGCCTGAGGAAGTGCTGGGGAACCCTAAGAGCGAGCGTTTGCAGCAATTTCTCAGCGGCAATCTGAAATAACCGAAGTGCCTTAAGCCGACTGGACACTTACCGCGCCTGAAAAATGTTTTCAGGCGCGCGATTGCGGCCGGAATGGTTCGCCGTTCTGTTGACTAGAAGAGCCCCGTGCGAGAGCAATCCCAGCGTCTTGCTATGGCTCAGCTCATGATCCCTGGCTGAAACTGTCACGGCGCGCCCAGTGCGCAAAGCTTGATGGCAAAACCTGCATCAATGCCATTCGAACGAAAAAAACTAATCACGTGAAGATAATCATGCCGACAACAATAGCGGTCAAAAATCTGCTTGATTAGGCTTGTATATACATGATTATATTTACTCGCCCGATGTAGCGAAAACCAACAATAAGCTGCAAGTCATTTCGAGAGGATTACCGGTGAGCAAACCACTCCATTTCCGCAATATCGAAATCCGCGCCCCTCGCGGTAACACGCTGACCGCCAAGAGCTGGCTGACCGAAGCGCCGCTGCGGATGTTGATGAACAACCTCGATCCGGAAGTGGCCGAGAACCCCAAGGAGTTGGTGGTCTACGGTGGCATCGGCCGCGCGGCGCGCAACTGGGAGTGCTACGACAAGATCGTCGAAAGCCTCACCAACCTGAACGACGACGAAACCCTGCTGGTGCAATCCGGCAAGCCGGTGGGCGTGTTCAAGACCCACAGCAACGCCCCTCGCGTACTGATCGCCAACTCCAACCTGGTGCCGCACTGGGCCAGTTGGGAGCACTTCAACGAACTCGACGCCAAGGGCCTGGCCATGTACGGCCAGATGACAGCCGGCAGCTGGATCTACATCGGCAGCCAGGGCATCGTGCAGGGCACGTATGAAACCTTCGTCGAGGCTGGTCGCCAGCATTACGATTCCAACCTCAAGGGCCGTTGGGTGCTGACCGCCGGCCTGGGCGGCATGGGCGGTGCGCAACCGTTGGCCGCGACCTTGGCCGGCGCATGCTCGCTTAACATCGAGTGCCAGCAGGTGAGCATCGATTTCCGCCTGAAAACCCGCTACGTCGACGAGCAGGCCAAAGACCTCGACGACGCCCTGGCGCGCATCGAGAAATACATCGCCGAAGGCAAGGCGATTTCCATTGCACTGTGTGGGAACGCGGCGGAAATCCTGCCGGAAATGGTCCGTCGTGGTGTGCGTCCGGACATGGTCACCGACCAGACCAGCGCCCACGATCCCCTCAACGGCTATCTGCCGGCCGGCTGGACCTGGGACGAATACCGTGCCCGCGCCAAGACCGAGCCCGCCGCCGTGGTGAAGGCCGCCAAGCAATCGATGGCCGTCCACGTCAAAGCCATGCTGGCCTTCCAGAAAATGGGCGTGCCGACCTTCGATTACGGCAACAACATCCGCCAGATGGCCCAGGAAGAGGGCGTCGAAAATGCCTTCGACTTCCCGGGTTTCGTCCCGGCCTACATCCGTCCGCTGTTTTGCCGCGGCATCGGCCCGTTCCGCTGGGCGGCGCTGTCGGGTGACCCGCAGGACATCTACAAGACCGATGCCAAGGTCAAGGAACTGATCCCCGACGACGCCCACCTGCACAACTGGCTGGACATGGCCCGCGAGCGCATCAGTTTCCAGGGCTTGCCGGCACGGATCTGCTGGGTTGGCCTGGGCCAGCGCGCCAAGTTGGGCCTGGCGTTCAACGAGATGGTGCGCAGCGGTGAGCTGTCGGCGCCGATCGTCATCGGCCGTGACCACCTCGACTCCGGTTCCGTGGCCAGCCCGAACCGTGAAACAGAATCCATGCAGGACGGCTCCGACGCCGTTTCCGACTGGCCGCTGCTCAATGCCTTGCTCAACACCGCCAGTGGCGCGACTTGGGTATCGCTGCACCACGGTGGCGGCGTCGGCATGGGCTTCTCCCAGCACTCGGGCATGGTGATCGTCTGCGATGGTACCGATGAAGCGGCCGAGCGGATTGCCCGCGTGCTGCACAACGATCCGGCGACCGGCGTGATGCGCCATGCCGATGCCGGTTACCAGATCGCCATTGATTGCGCGAATGAGCAAGGCTTGAACCTGCCAATGATCACTCTTGTTAAAGGAGCCAAAGCATGAAAACACTTAACGTTATCCCAGGCCAATTGAGCCTTGCCCAACTGCGTGCCGTTTACCAGCACCCAGTAAAAATCACCCTCGACCACAGTGCCTCTGCGCAAATTGAAGCCAGTGTCGCTTGCGTGGAGCAGATCCTCGCCGAGAATCGCACCGCCTACGGTATCAATACCGGTTTCGGCCTGCTGGCCTCGACCCGTATCGCCAGTGAAGATCTGGAAAATCTGCAACGTTCGCTAGTACTGTCCCACGCCGCTGGTGTGGGTGAGCCGATCAGCGATGCGCTGGTGCGGTTGATCATGGTGCTCAAGGTCAATAGCCTCAGCCGTGGTTTCTCCGGCATACGCCGCGTGGTGATCGATGCTCTGATAGCATTGATCAACGCCGAGGTGTATCCGCATATTCCGTTAAAAGGTTCGGTCGGCGCATCTGGTGACTTGGCACCTTTGGCGCACATGTCCCTCGTGCTGCTGGGAGAAGGCAAAGCCCGTCATAAGGGCGAATGGCTGGAAGCCACCGAAGCACTGAAGGTGGCCGGTTTGGCGCCGTTGACGCTGGCTGCCAAAGAGGGTTTGGCGTTGCTCAACGGTACCCAGGTGTCCACTGCTTATGCTCTGCGCGGTTTGTTCGAGGGCGAAGACCTGTTTGCAGGCGCCTTGGCCATCGGTGCGTTGACGGTCGAAGCTGTCTTGGGCTCCCGCTCGCCGTTTGACGCACGTATCCATGCCGCTCGCGGCCAGAAGGCCCAGATTGATACAGCTACTGCTTATCGCGACCTGCTGGGCCAAAGCAGTGAGGTCGCCGATTCGCACAAAGACTGCGGCAAGGTCCAAGATCCCTACTCTCTACGCTGCCAACCTCAAGTCATGGGCGCATGCCTGACCCAGCTCCGTCAGGCCGCGGAAGTATTAGTCGTCGAAGCGAATGCCGTATCCGATAACCCACTGGTCTTTGCCGTTGAAGGTGACGTGATCTCTGGCGGCAACTTCCACGCCGAGCCAGTGGCCATGGCCGCAGACAATATGGCATTGGCCATTGCTGAAATCGGCTCGCTGAGCGAGCGCCGCATTTCGTTGATGATGGACAAACACATGTCACAACTGCCGCCGTTCCTGGTAGCCAATGGCGGCGTGAACTCGGGCTTCATGATTTCTCAGGTGACAGCAGCAGCGCTGGCCAGCGAGAACAAGGCGCTAGCTCACCCCCATTCCGTAGACAGCCTGCCCACATCCGCCAATCAGGAAGATCACGTGTCGATGGCACCCGCCGCCGGCAAACGGTTGTGGGAAATGGCTGAAAACACCCGTGGAATCCTGGCTGTGGAGTGGCTAGCGGCCTGCCAAGGTCTGGACTTGCGTGACGGCTTGAAGACGTCGCCCAAGCTGGAACTGGCCAGGAAGAGTCTGCGAAGCAAAGTGGCCTATTACGAGAAGGATCGCTTCTTCGCGCCGGATATCAATGCGGCCAGTGAATTATTGGCTTCCGGCTGCTTGAACGACTTGGTATTGAACACATTGTTGCCCAGCATCTGATAGATGATATCCGCCATGATCGCGTGAGTTATTCTAGCTGATAGTCCCGTACGCGTTAAATGCCCAGGCAGTTTTTTGCTCCACAGCTATGACGATAGATTCTCGTTTTGGCTGTGGAGCTTTTTATTGCTTCCCAGTAATAGTCTTATGTAAGTGCGCGGGAAAATTAGCTTGACAACAGCATTACACCCCTAAGGCTCCTTATGCGCTCAAAATTCTGATACCAGCAGCATTCCCTGATCACGCGAACTCCGCTCAAGTACCTCCTGGTTCTGAGCCGGGAGAGCTCATCACTACAAATAAGGCATTAACGTCAATGCCCTCTCATCACACCAGCTCACCCCTTCTACGTCGACCGCACGATCAAGCATTTGTAAGACACACTTGCATGCCTACCAACTGGATGGTATGTTTTGATCAGTTTCACACCTCCCCTACACCTACAGGGCACCGCGCCCAAAGTGGAATATCCCATGCAAGATTGGAAGCAAACTCGAAAAGACGTCAGCGCCCGCCTAGTGCAACTGAATGGCCTATCCCCAGAGACCATGAAAGGTTTGGCTTCTTTAGGGAGCGCCGGCGAAAGAACAAACCACCTCGACGCTAAGACTCGTGAACTGATCTCACTCGCAGTTGCCGTCACCACCCGTTGCGACGGCTGCATCGCTTTCCACGCAGCTGAGGCCAAAAAGCTCGGCGTAACGACTGAAGAGGTCTCAGAAGCTTTGGGCGTTGCGATTAATATGAACGCTGGCGCTGCATTGGTTTACAGCACTCACGTTTTGGATGCATTCGATAAATCTTGATACCCAGCAGTGCGGAAGGATCAATAATAGTAGAGGCTTAGCTACCCCCGTCGCCAGTTAAATCTGAGAAGTCGCTAAAGCCCTATAAGCTGTTCTGCATGCCATTAGCCAACCACGTCGTTGTGCTGATGGCCTGCCGATGAAATCAAAGTCTTTACATTATCCGAACTTCGTTATCGCTGATACTCCGGCTGAAGCGTAACTGTATTCAAGCAAAGGCTACGCTGGGCTAAACATGGCCTGGCCGGTCGCAAAGCGGAGCTTAGCTTGCCTATACGCCAGTCGGACACTTAGCCCAGCAACATCCTGACGCGCTTCCTACACTCATTCGGACAGTCAATTTGAGAGCGCATCGAAATTTTAGTCCGACCTACAGAACATCCTTTAAGTCAGCTAAGACTGCTTTCTTCAACGCGGCAGCCGATCGAGAGCCAGCCAAAACCAAACGTAATCGCCCTTCGTAGAAAATCGCCAAGGATGGAACCGACCGGACACCATGCATCTGGGAGATCGTGGGCGAAACAGCCACATCAATCTTCCCGAATGCGGCGCGCGACTGCAGCTTTTCTGCCAGCTCATTAAAAACCGGTTTCATTTCTTGACAGGGCTTGCACTAGGACGCCGAAAACAGCACAGCGCAGTTACCTTTTGCAACGAATCGGGCGAACTCTCCGGCTTTCACGTCTACAATACGGCTCATCTGCACTTCACCCACAACATCATTCCAAACCCAGAAATTGCGGCACCAACAGTGCCGAAGCATCTCTGGTATTAATTACATCCATCAAGCCCGCAAACTTGACTGCTGGACGACTCATGTTCGTCACTTGGTTCGAAATACATTTGATTGAGTGCTTGAGAAAAGATCTCTTGAGGCTGAGCCCCCGAAATAGAAAATGAACTATTGAAAACAAAAAACGGGACGCCCGAGTGAAATTGCCCCATAGCACGCTCGTCTTCCTGCATCCGGTGAAACAATTCATTAGATGACCACGCGAGTCGAATCGACTCATCAGAAACACCTACAGATTTTGCAATCGACTCTAAACTACCTCGGTCAAATAGTGACTTACCCTGGGTAGTACTTTGCTCATAGAGCGCCTCCACCAAGTGCGTCTTCAATACTTCATCGTCAATCGCTTTGACGAGGACATGCGCATCCGCGGTGTCACCAAACATCATGGTTTCAAAACGGTAATCAAGCCCTAAAGATTGGCCATATTGCTTTACCGCACTCATCATATTCAAAGCAGCGGTTGAACTACCTAATTTGACTTTAAGGGCTCTCACCATAGACTCAGCAGTATGGTTAGGGGCAAGACGATACGCTCTCACGTTTACCTGAACATCGTCTTTGTACGGAAAGTCCTCAAGCGCATTCTCAAAACGACGCTTGGCGACCCAACACCAAGGACAGACGAAATCAGAGCAAATATCCACTACAAACTTTTTCGAAATAGCGCTCATACACCCCTCTATATTAAAATAAATAAAAAACGCTGCTACCCATTGAGCAAAGTTCAAAAACCGTTTAAAAACAGAAAGCAACGCGCTCAATTACAATAGCAAAGGTAGCAACGCCAGTAGGCCTTGCCTACTGGCGCTCTCAAGGTTGTAAAGATGAAAGATCTGATAATTATCAGTCCTCACGAACCTCGAGGGTTGGCACCATGCGGATGGCTTTGGAGAAATTCGCGTAATTAACTGATGTTTTAATTACATTTTTGTGCAGTTCTTCTACACGCTCAAGAGGTGCATCGGTGTGAAGACGGATTACGACCCGCACTTGGTCGTACCCTGGGTTTACGCTCTCGTCGATGCCCAGAAAACCACGCAAATCGAGAGTGCCGTCGGTCTCAATTTCCAGACTGTGGATTTTAATGCCCATCATGGCTGCGTTAGCTGCGTAACCTACCGCCATACAGGCGTTCAGCGCGGCCATCAGCAGCTCTTGAGGATTTGGCGCCGAGTTCTGACCTAACAGTTCAATTGGCTCATCGGCGACGATTTCGAAATCACGCGAATAGGTTTCACCGGCTAAGCTGTAACGGCTGACTTTCGCCACAGAGCGCGTCTGGCCTTTCCACTGGGTATTGACGTTGAAGCTCGCGTGACGCTTATTCGCATCCTCCGCAACACCTTGAGCAAACTGCTGCAGAGCTACGACATCAATACCATTCAGATTAGTTGTCATTAAAAAACCCTCTATTGAACGCATTTTTTGGCTGGATAAATGTTACGCACAGCAATCCTACCTATTAGTAGGTTTGCTAGCAATAAAATTCTTTGACCTGGTACCCCACCTCCCACGTGCTAACGGTGCGATCAGCTCCTATCCCTAATTAAACGTAGCTTATGGCGAAGTACCGCCTGTCCGATCTGACAGGCGGAGAAACGCTTGGAAGGTGTGTGCGAACAGAAAACCTATTTGTGGGATTAGATCAGCTGTTGAGGTGGACTGCAGAGGGGGTAGAAATATGAAGCCCACCTAATAAGATGGGCAAACACAACGTGAAAGGCTTCCTACTGATTTTGGTAATCTGATTCTCTGTGTATATTACGAAACGACAATACTATTCAATATCAAATCAAACCCAGACTGATCAACAACTGTATCATTGAGCGCCCAAGATACAAAACTGCTACCCTCAAGCAAGCTCAATATCGCCCGTGAAACTGTTCTGGGATTAAGATCCGCCTTTATAACCTTTTCAGATTGACCCAATGCGAGATTATTTTCCAACCAAGCAATATGGATTTCAAAAAACCTCCTAGTCAAATCCTTAAGACTGTCCGGCAGAGCAGAAAGTTCGGCAGCGAGCGCACCACATAAGGGTAGCATTCCATTTTTTGAGCTATCAATAAACAGCTTAGAAAACTCTCTCAACCGAACGATCGTGTCGGTGCTCTCTTCATTTATCAATTCTAGACTCTTCACAAACCTAAAAAGATAGCTATCAATAACGGCAATTCCAAGCCCTTCCTTTGTAGGAAAGTGATGATGAATACTCGCCTTTTTTATACCAATTTCGTCAGCCAAATCGGCATAGCTAAATGCAGCGTACCCTTTGGTACGCAGCAACAGCTCGGCAGTGGTTAAAAGGTCAGAACGAGTACTCATAAATCTTACCTTGCATTATTGACACACGCATATTAACTGCTTTACAGCAACGATTCAACTTAAAGCGATGAAAGCACGTCATAAACCGTGCTCTCATTGGCATTAAGCTATACTCCTACATGGCTCGAACTGTTCTCTATTTTTTCCGAGCGCACGGCTTTGGAACGGACGGCCTTTGCCCAACCCAGCATTAGAGCTCCAGCGACTACCGGTATAGATAAAACAGTATATGTTCCATTAGGATAATCGAAACCCAATAGCACCAGCACTACGAGCAAGAAACCCAGGGTCAGCCAAGAAGTAAACGGAGCACCTGGCATTCTAAACGAGACCATCTCGGCTTCACCTCTCTTCACCGCACGACGATACATTATTTGAGAAAGTACAATGAATGCCCAAGTGGAAAGGATCCCCAGAGAAACTAGATTAAGCAGCAGCTCAAATAGCTGGGACGGAATTAGAAAATTCAATAGCACGCCAAATACGTTGATCCCCATTGTCACTAAGATCCCCATATAGGGAACCCCTTGGGTGCTCATACGTTTAAACATCTTGGGGGCAGATCCTCCCATGGCTAGCGATCTCAGTACCCGCCCCGTTGCGTACAAGCCTGAGTTCAGACTAGAGAGTGCGGCAGTCATTACAACGATATTCATAACGGAGCCAATTCCAGGAATGCCGAGCGCTTCAAAGAACGTCACGAAAGGGCTGACATTAGCGCTGTAGGCCGTCCACGGCAATACAGTGACTAGCAAGAATACCGAGCCTACGTAAAAAAGCCCTATTCTCCAAACCACGCCATTGATTGCTTTAGGGATGACCCTTTTGGCATCTGCCGTCTCACCAGCAGCGGTTCCCACCAACTCTATACTCGCATAAGCAAAAATTACGCCTTGCACGATAATAATCGCCGGCAGAAAGCCATGGGGAAAAACACCTCCATTATCCGAGATCAAATGCAGACCCGGGATGTGCCCCGCCACCTCGTGGCCAGTTGCAAAAAAAAACGAGCCGACAATCAAAAAAATGCTGATAGCTGCCACCTTAATAACAGCAAACCAAAACTCCATTTCACCAAACCATTTGACACCAACCATGTTCATCAATGTCACAACGCCCAAGGCGCTAAGCGCGAATATCCACTGTGGAACGTCCGAAAAAACGCTCCAGTATTTCATGTATATCGCAATCGCTGTTATGTCAACTACACCCGTTAGTGCCCAAACCAAGAAGTACATCCAGCCCGCTACAAAGGAGGCGCGCTCCCCCATAAACTCTCTAGTATAAGATACAAAACTCCCGCTGCTAGGGCGGTGCATAACCAGCTCACCCAATGCTCTTAGTATGAAAAAGGCGAAAACTCCACACACTAAATACACCACCGCAAGTGCAGGCCCGGCAATTTGAAGTCTGGCCCCTGCTCCCAAGAACAACCCAGTGCCGATAGCTCCGCCGAGTGCCATCATCTGCACATGGCGTTTTTTTAGGTGTTTTGAGTAGCCACTTTCATGAGAGTCAAGCCAGTTTGATCTGTCTCTCAATTCGCTTTCACACTGAACGGCTGGAGCGGGCTGTACGTTTTTCTTTTTCATGTGTCACCCAAACAATTAATTTGCAGTTATTTTTCTTATCCCTTGCAAACTTAAGTCTTTCCTCCCCAGCTTCAAAGAGAAGAAAGAGAGCGCACCGCGCCTTCACCATTACGGTTATTAGGCCTCGCTCTAGAAATGTCCTCGCGCGCCATAAGCATCACATTTCGTTCGAAAAGGCCGAAACCATCAGGCACGAAAAACCTACCATCTACTCGGTAGCCATGCAATAGATTTTATAATACAAGGATAACCCTCTGTTTCTAAAGACGTTTTTACTAAACGCAAACCAGATGGTAGACATTTAATAAATTTAGTACTTTAATCTCAGTGACACGCGCAACGACACGCCCCCACTACTCAAGAAATGGCAGCCTGTATGAAGAAATATAAAACCGTGCAAACCCTGCTCGCCCATGCTTCTATCAACCCCAATCAGCATCATGGTTTCGTGAATACACCGGTTTACCGGGGCTCCACCGTAGCTTTTCCTACATCGGAATCGATGCGCGAGGGTCGCCAAAAATATTCGTATGGCCGGTGGAATAACCCTTCGACAGAGGCATTGACTCAGGCCCTCCAGCAGTTGGAGGGAGCGGAAGGCACGGTTCTTTGTCCTTCAGGGCTCTCGGCATGCACGACTGCCATACTGTCTGTCGTGGGAACTGGGGATCATCTGCTAGTTGCCGACAATGTGTATGCGCCGATAAGGGCTTTTTGTGAGCAGGTGGGTCAACGGCTGGGGATTGAGGTCTCGTTTTACGATCCGACAATAGGAGCCGGAATCGTTGACTTGCTCAAGCCGAACACTAAAGCGATCTATACCGAATCTCCTGGCTCCTTGACTTTGGAAATACAAGACCTCCCTGCTATAGCCAAGGTTGCACATGATCATGACATCCTAGTTATTGCAGACAACACTTGGGGCACCCCGCTTTACTTTCCTTCATTGGAACTTGGTGTTGATCTGTCCATCATGGCAGCTACGAAATATATCGTCGGTCACTCCGATGCGGTTCTTGGCACCGTATCAGCCTCCAAGCGCGCGTGGGACAGCCTCAAACGATTCCATTTCAGCATGGGCTTATTTGCGAGTCCAGATGACGTGACGCTGGCGCTCCGGGGCATGAGAACACTTGATGTGCGACTGGAGCGTCATTACAGAAACGCTACGATTGTCGCCAAGTGGTTGGAGACACGCGAGGAGGTGAAAGCGGTTTATTATCCTGCATTAGAATCTCACCCTCAGCACCAGTTATGGAAGAGGGATTTTAAAGGAGCGTCCGGTTTACTCTCCTTCGTGACCAAACCTTCAACACAAGTAGCGGCAGATGCACTTTTGGATAGCCTATCGTTGTTTTCAATTGGTTACTCTTGGGGTGGTTTTGAAAGCTTGGCGATGATTGCCGACCCCAAACCCGTCAGAAGTGCGACCTCTTGGGAAGTCGACGGGCACCTGGTGCGGCTTCATATCGGTCTTGAAGATCCATCTGATCTTATCTCCGATCTCGAAGAAGGCTTTGCGAGGTTCAATATGTTACGTAGCCAGCAGATTATCGAATACTCATGAAACTGTGTTAGGCACAGCGCATTATGGGCTGTGCCTAACGCGTGAAGGCGATCAACCCGAAGGGTTTGGCCGCCCGGCACCAACTCATGTTCTCGCTTCATAACTCGACCCGGTGTCGCGGCAGCAAAAGTCGTTTTCCAAACAGGAGTACGGTGTTCGAGGGGGGCAGATGCAAAGTTTCCTGAAGTGGTCTGCTCATCTCTCGTTTGTCAATGAGTAACACCTGACACACTCGATCGAACCAGAGGCGCTTTCTTGTCGGTCTTACTTTACTCAATGTTTGTAAACACTTGACACTCAAACCCACTGGGCCATCACGAGGATAACCGCTGGAAGTGCTAATCCTGCCAGCATGGTCTGGCAAGCGATGATCCCAGCCATAAGGGGGGCGTCTCCCCCTAATTGCCTTGCCATGATGTAGGAGGATGAGGCTGTGGGCAGTGCCTGGAATAGAAGTGCTGCAACCGCGGCCTTTCCTTCAAGTTCGAATAGGTGGCACGCCAAAAGCGTAACCAGTGGCATGATTATAAACTTGGTCAGCGACGAGTAACCCACCGGGCGAAACCATTGTCTTATGCTTCCGAACTCAAGCGCAGCACCAACGCAGAGCAATCCGAGCGGCAGTGACGCTTGTCCCAAGGCCTTGAGCATCGGCTCAATACCGACAGGCAGTCCCCAGCCCGAGACCTGGATCAATCCGCCGGCGAAGCACGCGAGTATCAGTGGGTTCAATGCCAACTGCTTGAGGACTTTGCTAAATGGCATCCTGCCGGCTGACCCGTACTTCGCGAATACCATTACGCACAGGATGTTCACGCTGGGCACTATGGCCGCGTTCGCGACCGCTGCCAGGGCTATACCCTGCACACCGAACAGGCCCGCGGCTGCCGACACGCCTACGTAGTTATTGAAACGTATCCCACCCTGAAAAACCGAAGTGAACGCAGCATCGTCCATGGTGATCAGCGACTTCGCGCCCAACAACATTAGCGATACCACCACAGTCGAGAATACGAGCACCGAAACCATGCTTTGAAAGGGCACGCCATCAAGGTTGGCGGTCGCCAGTCCGTGAAAGAAAAGAGAAGGCAGCAACACGTAATACGCCAGGCGCTCTGCCTGTGCCCAAAAAGTATCCGTCAGAAATTGACGACGCTTGAGCCACGCGCCCAGCACGATCAGTAGTGCGATGGGCAACAAGGCAGTCAACAAGGAAAGGGTCATACGCGTGCCTTGGTTTTTTGTGCCGACGGTTCACATCCCACAATCAGTCGGCTCATCAGCGGCATGTCTACGGCAGGTCCAGTGATCATGGTGCCCTCAAGAACTCACTTGTACGAGGACCACGATAAGAGGTCGGACTCCAAAATAAAAACGTTTTAAACTTCAGCAATCAACAAGTATTACTCATGGTTTATCGTGCAAGACATGCGCTTTCACCGCGTTCGCCAGGGCTACCGCCAGTCGCCCAAGGGGACGATCTTCGCGCTCCAGCAATACCACGCGCCTGGTTTTTTGAGGCATGCCGAACGGCCCAACGGCCAGTGTTTTCAAGCTTGCGACTTGATGTCCAGAGAGTGGAATGATGGATACGCCCAGTCCGCTTGAGACCATCTGGATAATCGCATCCTGGCTATCCAGTTCCATGCTGGTCTGCACGCGCAGCCGCATAGCGCGAAGCTCTCGCTCAATCGTTCGACCTGCCCAGGCGCGAGGATCAAATCGAATGAACGGCTGGCTTTTGAGTAGAAGCTTCAAGTCCTCATGCGCATGAGACACCGGCGCGATGATCCAGAACCCTTCCTCGTAAAGTACCGTGCTTGCCAGGCCATAAGGGTGTGGCTTCACCGGCTCCGTGGTGATCGCAACGTCAAGCTCGCCCGCCTCCACGCGCGTGGCCAACTCAGCGGACATTCCCGACGCAACAGTAATGCGCAGGTGAGGATGCTCAGCACGCATTGCCGACAACGCGAGGGGCAAGGCGCTCGCCAGCGCTGTATGAATGGCACCGATTCTGAGCCTGCCGCGCAACTCAGTGTCGCCTCCAATCTCGGAGGAGATCCCGTCGTATAGGGCTAGAATTTCTCGCGCGCGCTCAACGGCAATATGGCCTGCATCCGTCAGCACCGGCAACCGTCGTGAGCGGTCAAACAGGCGTGTATTGAAATCCTCCTCCAAAGACCGAACATGAAGGCTGACAGCTGATTGGGTCAGGTGCACGGCGTCCGCTGCTCTAACAAAAGAACCGTATTGGGCAATGGCAAGCAGTGTTCGAAGCGCGCGTAATGACATAGCCATTCATCCTGCAAATTGGTGGCCGAGCTTACCAGTTGGGGCAGGCGCATGGTTTGGATGGAGCCTCGCTCCTGCCTCTCCAATGACCTGAGGCGATATGGCGCACCCGGGTAAAATTTACTTCAGTCATTAAAGCGGGCTAAATAGCCGCCCCTTCGCGGCGATTTCATCTATGGGTTCGTTGAAACGCATTTGTCCCTGGATTGCCTGTCTGGCCGTACTACTCAATCTGTTCGCCATGCCGATGAGTCGTGCGATGCAGACGCCGGACGTGCGCCTGATGCTTTGGGGTGGTTTTTGTTCGGGCGGGAACTTGAGGGCCTTGCCAGCAGACCTCGGCAAGATGATTGATGCCTTGCAGCTGCCCCAGTCGAAACCTGTCATGCAGCATGGCGACTGTTGTTGCGGCCATGCAGGATTGGCAGCGTTACCGTCCAACTACTACCGGCACTTTCTCCCGCAGTACACTTCCAACGCTGCCCTCGAAAACCCTGAATTGCCGACGCTGCATCCGCGGATCCGTTGGCCCAGCTTGAGTCCACGCGCCTCCCCCTTCGCCTGATCACAACACCGCTAACAGTGCGGTGCTGCCATCTTTAAATTCTTTAGCGACCTGCGATGGACGCTGAACGCCCTTAAAGTTTCTTGATCATCAGGAAGTGCGTGCTATGCCTGCTTCAACTACTTTGCGCCCCGCAACGCGTTTGTCTGTGCACCGTCCCCTATGGCCCCTGTTTTCAATAGGCGTGCTCACGTTGAGCCCGATGTCAGTGGCATTAGCTGAAGCCAGCAGAGTCGAAAGTTCGACCCTGACCCTGGGTGCAGTCAGCATTCAAGGTTCCGCCAGCGGACCGTTAAGCACAAGTAGCGTGCTTAGCTCAGTTGATATTCTGGGTGCTGACATCCTTGAAAAGATGCCGGTCAACTACAGTTGGGAGCTGTTCAGCCGCGCGCCTGGGGTGATGCTGACCGAGTTCAATCAAGGCACCACCTCTGGCAAAATCTCCTTTCGAGGCTTCAATGGCGAAGGGGAAGTGAACGCGGTCAAATTGCTGATCGACGGCATTCCGAGCAACAGCAATGACGGCAACATGCCGTACATGGACATGATTTTCCCCATGGAGCTGGACAGCATCGAGGTGGTGCGTGGCACCAGTGATGCGCGTTATGGACTGAATAACATTGCTGGCAACGTCAATATGCTGACCCGCACGGGTGGCGACTACAACAAGGCGCGGCTGCGTTATGGCAGCTTCAATACTCAGGAAGCCCAAATCGCCAAGGGCTTTGAGAGCAGCAACTGGACTCAGAATTACTTCTTCGCCTATCAAAAATCCGATGGCTACCGGGATCATGCCGAGGCAGACAAGTTCTCAATGTCAGGCAAATGGTTCTATATGCCGGACGACGGCAGCTACCGCATCGGATTGGTCACTCGTCATTACGAAACCGAGGCTCAGGAGCCAGGTTATCTGGCTGAGGATGATGCCCGACATCATCCGGAAATGACTAACAGCTTCAACTCAACCGACAAGGGCACCCGGCGCATGAACCAGGTCAGTCTGCATTTCGATACAGACCTGGCTGACACCCTTGCCTGGTCAGCGAAGAGCTACGTCAACACCTTCGATGACAGGCGCTGGACACAATACTGGAGTTCGAGCTCGCAGCAGGAGCGTGACAACTACGAAACGCAATATGGGGCGCTCACCTCTCTGACTTGGCGCCCGGAAGTCAGTTGGCTTTACGATTTCGCCCTGGAAGGTGGTACAGACATACAACAGCAGCAAAACAAAAGTGAGCGCTATCGCACCAAAGACCGTGCGCGTCTGGCGACTACGCGCGACCAGCAGTTCGACTTCGATACCTATGGCGCTTATGTCCAGGCCGAGATCAAACCGCTTGAATCTCTGAAGATCATACCGGCCTATCGGGTCGACAAGATCCAAGGCGATTTCACCAATGAGATGACCGGCATGGACTACGACATCAACGACTACGGGTTGATCAAACAGCCGAAAATCAACGTCGTGTATTCGCCGTGGGATGTGGCCAGCTTCTACGCGAATTGGGGACGTACCTTTCAAGTGGGCACCGGGGCTGCGGCTTATAAGATTCCGCCCAGGGATACCGACCTAGCACCGTCGATCAACGAAGGCTGGGAAACCGGAATCAAGTTCACGCCGGCTGACTGGGTGGACGGGCGTGTTGCCTATTGGCAGCAAGAGGCTTCAGGTGAAGTCAGTCGCCGGCTGAACGACCCGAGTGGTGAGTCAGACAACGTTGGTGAAACTCGGCGGTGGGGTTATGACTTGCAGATGAACCTGCACCCAAACGATCGCACCGAAATATGGATGGCGTACTCCTGGCAGTATTCGAAAATCCTCCAGCCGAGCGCCACTCTGCCTAACAGCGAAGGTCAGGAAATCGACCATATCCCGCATCACCTATACAACGTGGGCATCAGCTATGACGCGACACCTGCATTACAGCTGACTGCCTGGATGAACGGTCAGACTAACTACTACCTTGAACGGGAAAACACGAAGGGAACTTATGGCGGCTACGTGCTGATGAACCTTGGCGCAACCTACAAGGTAACGCGGTCAGTGAGCGTCGATCTGCAACTGAAGAACCTCACAAACCGATATTACGAATACGTCTGGTACGACCCGGACGGTGCTCAGGCATCCCTCCACTCGCCAGGTGATGGTCGCGCGTTTTATACCGGAGTGACCGTAGATTTCTAGGGGCGATAATGACTGAAGCTTTTCGGTTCCAGTCATTAGCTAGACAGTTCGGCAGTGTGCTCACTGTTGCTCGTCTTTTGGACCGGGCTCATTTCACGACAAAACATTCGCCTGTACTCAGAAGGCGAGGTGCCGAGCTGAACGCCGAATTGTTGCCTCAAGGATAAGGTGGTGCCAAAACCTGCTCAACCGCTTCAACAACTACAACGTCGAGGATGGCCGCTACGAGCAGCGCACCCGCTGGATACGCTCGATCACGGACTACCAGCTGGACGACAATACCCAGTTGCGCAATACCTTCTACCACTACGATGGCCAGCGCGATTACCGCAACCTTGAGGTCTACCGCTATAACAGCGACAACAGCGCCATCGCCCGCTCCGGCGGTTACCGCCAGCGGCACGACCAGGAGGTCAACGGTGACCGAATCGAGTTGACTCACCAGGCTCAACTGTTCGGCCTGGCCAGCGATTGGGCGCTGGGCGTGGATTACAACACCAACCAGCAAACCAATTACCCGTTGTCCAAAGGCGCCTTCGACACCATCGATCCAGATGGCTTCGAGCCGGGCCACTTCCTGGACATTCCGGGGATGGATGCACCGCGCACTAAAGATCGCAGCACGTGGACCGATACCTCGTCGGCGTTCGTCGAGAACCGCACGCGCCTGACCGAGCAACTGGCGCTGATCACTGCGCTGCGCTATGACCATATCGACTTCGAGATCGTCGATCATGCGGCGCAGGCCAGGCTCGACAAGCGTTGGGATGCAATCACGGGACGCCTGGGCCTGGTGTACGACCTGACGTCGAATGTCAGCCTTTATACCCAATACGGTACCTCGGCCGAGCCGCCGGGAGGGACGCTTACCAGCGCCTCCATTGCCCAGGTGAGCGACTTCGACTTGAGCACTGGTCGCCAATTCGAGGTGGGCAGCAAGTTCGATTTTCTTGACGGTCGCGGCTCGGCCACCGCCGCGGCCTACCGCATCGTGCGCAAGAACATCTCCGTCCCCTCCTCGACGGTGCCCAACACCACCGAACAAGCGGGTCAACAAACCTCCACCGGCATAGAGCTGGCCGCTTCATTCAAGATCACGCCCAAGCTATTGGCGGCCGGTAACTTCAGTTGGGTAAGGGCTGAGTACGACGAGTTCAATGAAACCATCGCCGGTGTTGTGTTCTCGCGCAAAGGCAAGAATCCGGTGAACATTCCCGACCGCGTAGCCAATCTCTGGCTGACTTATGACGTGGCTCCTGACTGGCAACTTGGGGTCGACGTGCGCTACGTATCGTCGGTCTACGCCAATACCGCCAATACGACGTGGGGGCCTTCGTACACCGTCTATTGTTTGTCCATGACCTGGACAAACACGTGCAGCTCAGCGCGCGTCTACGTAACCTGACCGACGAGGTCTACGCCCGTTTCATCCACCAGAGCAACACCCAATATTACCTGGGGGAGCCGCGCAGCCTGGAGGTCGCTATGCAGTGGAATTATTGACGAGCAAAGTGCCATAGCGCTGCAGCGCTATGGTCGAACATGACGCAATTAGCTGGCCGTTCTACACGCGAACGGCCCGCTAGCAGCGCTTACATGTCACCGCCATATTTATACGGGACTACTTTGTGGAATCAATTAGTCTTCCGACCAGCCATCACAACCGATAGCCCCGTTCTTTTTCATGACGGTTCAGAACTTTGAGATTCATCGGCACACGCTTGAAGTCGCAGGCGATATTGTCCGGGACTCTCCCCAGTCCATTTCTTAAACGCACGATGAAAGGCACTGGGTTCCTGGAAGCCTAGTTGAAAAGCTTTTGAAAAGGCCGCACGTTTCAACGGTGAAGCGTTGCACCAGCTTCAGAAGCACGAGATACCGCTGGTGGGCCTCGATCCCGCGATGACGTTGGTGTATCGCCAGGAGTATGCGAAGACGCTTGGCAGTCACAAGGTTCCTACCGTACTACTGCCGCAGGAGTGGCTCGCCAATATGCTTCCACAGTCGCAGATTGTGAAAGATGCCGATCCCTATCATTTCCTTCCCCACTGCACTGAAAAGACAAATGAGCCAAACAGCATCGTCCTTTGGCAACAAGTCTATGAGCGCATGGGACTGAAAATGAGCGTTCAAGCCAGCGGGTGCTGCGGCATGTCCGGCACCTATGGGCATGAGACGAAGAACACCAGAACTTCTGTAGTGATCTACAAACAATCCTGGGCGCCGCTTGTGAAAAGATTTAATGCTTCTGGCCGGTTAGTGGCCGACGGATATTCTTGCCGAAGCCAGGTGAAACGACAGGATGGAGTAACCGTCTCACATCCGCTGCAGGCGCTGCTCGCTGTCGTCAGGAATCTTGCTGCCTGAGCCACGAGGCATGATTAAACTTTTACCTGGGAATGGGTAAATGACTCGGCCGTGTGCTCATTGCCGCCCGCCTTCGGGCCTGGCTTCATTTCACGGAAAAACATTCGCCGATACTCAGAGGGTGAAGTGCCAAGGTGAACGCCGAACTGTTGTCTCAACGACAAAGGCGTTCCGAAACCCGCCTCACCGGCGACACACTCGATAGGTAAGTCGGTCGTTTCGAGCAGCTGTTGTGCTCTGGCGACTCGCTCAGCATTCAACCATTTTGAGACGGTGCTGCCGGTCGCCTCCCTAAATCGCCTGGTAAAAGTGCGCCGACTCATTTTCGCCATGTCCGCCAGCAAATCGAGCGACAGATCACTCGCAAGGTTCATTCGGGCCCACGCCAGTACATTAGACAAATGAGTCTCGCTAGACAGCTGCGGCACAGGATGCTCTACGTACTGAGCCTGGCCTCCCTGCCTGTGCGGCGGCGTCACCAGCATCTTCGCAGTGCGATTGGCAACATCAGCACCGAGTCGCTGACGTATTAGATGCAGACAACAATCAATTGCTGCCACAGTTCCCGCAGAGGTGATGATGTTGCCATCACTGACATACAGCACTTCAGGCCTGAAACGAACTTCTGGGAACCGTCGCCCAAACTCGTCTCTGACTGCCCAGTGAGTGGTTGCTTCTTTGCCATCAAGAAGTCCTGCATCGCCGAGCACGAATGCTCCCAGACATAGCCCGACGATGAGCTTGTCTTGGGCATTTGCACGCTGTAAGGCTTGCACAAGCTGCGCAGACGCTGCGACAGAATGATCGCCCCACGCCGGAATGACAATTACGTCGGATGTCTCCATCAGTTCCAGGCCATGATCGACCGCTAAGCCTATGCCTTGGTCGCTTATCACCATTCCCGGCGTCTCTGCACAGTAACTGACCTCGTAATGAGGTTCACCGGGGGCGGATTGAGCTGTTCCTAGCACCATTCCAGGCACGGAAAGATGAAACAGGCTGACACCGTCAAAAGCCAGAACAGCAACGCGTGTGGATTGCATCAGTCAGCCTCATATTCGAGAACAGCGCAGGTATCGTGGCCCAATTATATCGGAATCTGTCATTCAGGCCACTGTTGAGTCCCAGAGCATTGGGCAACAATAGAGTCACTGATGCAATAACAGGATTAACGAGATGAACTTTAAAACACTTCCAATCGCCCTTAGCCTTGCCTGCACTGCCGCGGCCTCACCCGCATTTGCGAGCTCCGACACTCCCAATTCCCCGGACGCGGCCCATAAAGTCGACTTGCAGCAAGTTCGTAACGCAACGGTAAAAATCTCCTACGGTGGCACAACCTTTCTGATCGACCCGATGCTGTCCCAAAAGGGAACCTACCCAGGATTTGAAAATACCTACCGTAGTAACCTGCGCAACCCACTTGTCGATCTGACCGAGTCGCCAGAAAAAGTAATCTCTGGTGTTGACGCCGTCATCGTCACTCATACGCATCTCGACCACTGGGATGATGCCGCACAAAAAGCGCTGCCGAAAGACATCCCGCTGTTCACGCAGCATGAGGACGATGCGAAGCTGATTCGCTCGCAAGGGTTCAAGAACGTACGCGTTCTGACAGACGAAGCGGAATTCGGCGGCGTCAAAATCACCAAAGCAGGTGGTCAGCACGGCACCGACGAAATGTATGCCGCTCCCCCACTCGCCAAACTTCTAGGCGAGGCCATGGGCGTTGTGTTTGAAGCGCCAGGCTACAAAACTCTCTACCTAGCCGGCGACACTATCTGGCGTAAAGAGGTAGACCAAACTATTGAGAAATATCACCCTGAAGTCATCGTACTCAACGCCGGGAAAGCGAAGGTAAACGGGTTCGAGGGCGCGATCATCATGGGTGAAGAGGATGTTCTGCGCGCTTCACAGGCCGCAAAAAACGCCAAAATTGTTGCCGTGCACATGGACGCAGTCAACCACATGTCGCTGACCCGCAAGGAATTGCGCACTTACGTCAAAGAGCACGGTATCGAGAGTCGCGTAGAGATACCCGAAGATGGCGCATCACTGGAGTTCTGACTTAAATTTTTTGAGGTTGGAAATGCAGGTGTTCTATCTGTCGACTTCAACCTTCAAGCCGCATGCTTAGCTCGGATAATTCGACCGGAGATCGTTCATGAAACGTGGCCTTGTAGTAGTTGACCTGCAAAATGAATACCTGCCCACAGGCAAATTACCGTTAGACGGCATCGTAGCTGCTGTAGCGAATGCTGTCCGAGTGATCAGCCACTCGCGCGATATAGGAGCTCCGGTTTTTCACATACGGCATGAGTCCAACGATGAACGCGCTCCAATCTTCGTCAAAGGCTCGAACGGTGCGCAAACCCAGCCCGCTGTTGCACCTCTGGGTAATGAGCCTGTGATTGTAAAAGCACACATCAACGCCTTCCGGGAAACGGATCTTAAGCAGCAGTTGGAAGCAGCGGACATCGAGGAACTCGTGGTAATCGGTGCAATGAGTCACATGTGCATCGATGCCGTAGTGCGCGCGGCGGCAGACATGGGCTACCCCGTTACGGTGCTGCATGACGCCTGCGCCACCCTGGATCTCACATTTGGTGGTGTTAACGTTCCTGCTGCTCACGCACACGCCACGATGATGGCAGCGTTCGAGTTCGGTTACGCCACCGTCAAGTCGGTGGAAGATTACCTCTCGGCCTGACCGCGTGACGACAAAACTTGCCGGGGCCCATTGGGCCCTGGCTTTCATCGTAAACGCATAAATAAGCTGATGGCGGCGGCAACCCTCCACGTTTCCATGGCCTCGGGATCGGTCAGGCTGACCTCTCGGAACTCTCCGTTCGCGCGTTAGCCGTCTATACCTATTTCTTTGAGCAACCCTTGCTTGCAGCTCAATAACTCCTCAACGTAAACACTGCGATTCCTTTCGAAACGCAATGTGGGGATGGGCATTGATATTGCGAAACGGCCTAACACGGTATCTAGCGCGACTGCTGTAGTGGTGATGCCCTCAATGAGTTCGCCGTGATCGCTTGAAAGCCCTGTTTTCCGAATATCGGCCAGCTGATTGAAAAGACTCTGGAATTCCGACGTGTTTCCCTGGGTAGCGCTTTCAGCTGCAAACAACTCTTTCACATCCTCATCTTGGTCTAAAGCGAGAAGAGCCCGTCCAGCAGACGTTCCATAGAGTGGCGTATCCAGTTGGCCAAGGCGTGGCATCACCTGCAACTCACGATCAGCAACTACACGATCCTCAACGATCAGTTGGATTCCGGCAGGTCTAGAAAAGACAACCGTCTCTTGAACCCTCTCGCTCAGCTTATGCAGCCAAGGGCGGACGACGGTCATACGGTCGACATGGGCGTTCGCGACGAGCCTCAACAAACCCGCGCCAAGGCTGATTCCGCCAGCGCCTTCAGTACGAATCATTCCCTGCTCTTCGAGCGCTCCTACGATGCGTTGCACCGTTGAGCGAGGCAAATCTACAGCTTGGGCTATTTCGCCCAAACTCATCCCGCCAGCGCTTCTTCCCAATACATTCAGAATTTTTGCCGCGCGTGCAATGACCTGAATACCCCCACTACGCTCATCGCTGACGCCTGCTTGAACCCGCTCGTCCATGGACACCTCCACTTTTTCGGTCACTGTATCATATTGCGATACAACATTATTTTTCGGTACAGTTACCGCATTGCGATACATCACAAGTGCGAGGCTGACGATGTTGCGTGAATTTTCAGTCGCAGGCCTGCTGATTACCCCAATGGTGATCTGCGTTGGCGCTGCGGCATCCCTGACCTGGATTACGTATGTGCTCATTCCGCAATGGGCAATACAGCAATGGATTTGGAAGCGCTCATGGCTGGGGCTTTCCCTATTCGTCTTCTACATCGCCAGCGCCCTCGCCTTTCTCGATGGTGGATGGAAATGAATTCGGCAATTCGGGTCTGCGTGACGTTACTGATCTCATGTTGCGCGGTGCTGGCGGGGTCGTGGACATGGAAGCACTACCAACTCTCACCCTGGACGCGAGATGGGCGAGTTCGGGCCGATGTAGTGGTCGTAGCACCCGATGTAGCGGGCTGGGTGACCAGGCTCGAAGTGCGAGACAACCAGGTGGTAAATAAAGGCGATCTGCTTTTTGAAATTGATCCCGTCCGTTATCGCTCCCTCGTGAACGAGTCGAAAGCCCGAATGGAACACTCAAAGCACGCTTGGGAGCTTGCAGCACTTCTGGAGAGCCGCCGTGTTCCATTGGCCAGGATCAACGCCATAAGCGCTGAGGATTTGGATAACGCCCACTCCCAAGTCTTGCTGGCCAAATCCCAATATGAGGTCAACAAGGCGCAGTGGGAAACCGCGAGGATCAACCTCGCCCGCACATCCGTGGTTGCGCCAGCTGACGGTACGATCACCAACGTCAGATTGCAGGAAGGCAACTACGTAGCCCAGGGGGCTCCCGCCTTCTCACTCATCAAAAACGATTCGTTTTACGTGACTGCCTACTTCGAGGAAACGAAGCTTCTCGATATACGTGAGGGGGATATGGCCGAGGTGTCGTTCATGTTCGGAGGGCCTTCGATTAGTGGCCGCGTCCAAAGCATCGCCAGAGGCGTCGCCAATACCAACACACAAGCAGATCCAATGTTGCTGCCTCAAGTACAGCAGGCATTCAACTGGGTGCGACTGGCGCAACGCATACCGGTCGACATAAAGCTGGAGGCGAACGCTGCGAGCACGCGCTTGATCGCTGGCATGAGCGCATCGGTGAGGATTCATCAGCGCCCCACTGAGAGGGGCAGACCATGAGAGACGCACTGAAGCACTACTTGGCGCCTGACTTGCGCAGCTTGGTATTCGCTTGCAAGGGGCTGTGTGCCGTTACGCTCGCTCTAGCGATTTCGATGAGCCTGGATCTGGACAAGCCATTCTGGGCGATGGTGGCGTCAATGATGCTCCAGGCTCGCCCCGAGGCCGGATTGGTCATCGAAAAAGCGGCATGCCTTGCTCTGGGATCAACGGTTGGCGCCGTGATAGCGGTACTGATCTTGGACAATTTGACGCCATATCCTGTGTTAGCTATTGGAGCACTCGCGCTGTGCGTTGCCGTCACTTCTACAATCGCCTCGACCATGCGGCATGTCAATTTTGTATTCGCAACGTCATTAGTGAGTGTTACAGCGATTCTGATTGTACTTTTCGCCTTGGCCGATCCTGCAAATACCAGCAGCGGATCGATCTTTATGGTGATTCGGGCTCGGTTGAGCGAAGTTCTGGTCGGAGCCAGCAGTGCCATCCTGACCAGCGTCCTGCTTTATCCCTTCAAGGTGCAGAAGGTGCTGGAGACGGGTATGAATCGCCTACGGGATTTGAGCCTCACCCACGTCTCGGCGATTCTTCACGCTCAATCAAATCCAGCAGCTGTCCATCAGCAGCGCATAGGCATCATCGCCTTGTCCACTTCCATAAACGATGACGCCAATGCAGGACGCTATGAACTGGCAAGCAATATCGATGCAGCCCTACTCGCCGCCAGCAACGCCTTGACCATCGTTGCATGGGGACAAACCATCGAGCGCATATTGAGTGATAACCCAAAGCGTTTATCGGAGATGCTGGCCCGTTTCGTCGATCACCACGCTCATGGCTGCAGCTCGCTCGAGGCAGAGAGCCTGAAGAAAGTATCCGAGGCACTTTCAGCGATGCATGGGGCCTGCGATTCAATCGCTGAAAGATCGCACGGGACGCAGCGCTTTCCACGGTTCAATCGACATCGTGACTGGCTCGTCGGACTGAGAGCGGCGCTGCGAAGCTCACTTGTTTTCCTGAGCGCTATCGCCATATGGATTCTGTCAGGCGAACAAGCCGCACTCATCATGATGATCGTGCTACCTGCCTTGCTCTCCCAGGCATTCTCCTCACACCCAGTGCCGCGCGTGGCAACCGCCAAGTTACTGGGGGGAGCCTTGATTGCCATCCCTATTGCCATCCTGTTTGTACTCAGTTCGCTTGCGCAGGGTTCGGGCGATTTCGAGATGTTGATACTGGTGCTTTCTGCACCTCTTTTTCTGGGGCTGATGAGCATGACTTCACCGTCACTCGCACCTTACGGTCTCGGTTTTTGCCTCACCCTGGCGGTGCTTGTTCAGCCAAGCAACTACATGACATTCGCAATTGATCAGTGCCTGTCCACTGGATTGGGAATCGCAGCAGGCCTCGGCTTGTTATACGCAGGATTTGATCTTATAGGGCCGCCCAAACATACATGGCTTCAGCGACGAGTTATCAGAGCACTCTACTTAGACCTGAAAGAGATGGGTAAGAAGGGGCGATCAGCCGATTGGCTCAACCAACGTGCAGCCGAGCGTCTTTCCTGTCTCGCTGCATACGAGCCGCAAACGCCGACCGGCAGGGCATTGACGCTGCGCGGGCTCAACTTACTCGAGTCTGGCCACCGCATGAAGCTCGCATCAGATGAACAATGAAAGCTTCGAATTTACCTCCACTCCTTAACACCGAACTCAAAGGTACTCCGAAATGCACAACCATCAGGCTGACGCAAACTACATGGGCGACCTGCAAGACGCCGCTCCCGAGATGGTCGCAGCTTTTTTCAACTTCGATAAAGCTGTCTTCAACAAGGATGTCGGCAGCCTTAACCTAGCCACACGGGAGCTGATCGCCGTGGGAGTAGCCGTCACTACACAGTGTTCCTACTGCATTGCCGACCATGCCAAGCGAGCAGTCAACGCGGGTGCGTCGAAGCAAGATGTGGCTGAAGCAATCATGGTGGCGACGGCCCTTCGTGCTGGTGGAGGTATTACCCATGGCTGGCAAGCGATGAAAAACATCGCTGACACGAAGTAGAGGCCGAAGAGCTTTGCCCAGACCATGAAAACCTAACGATTGAGGCAAAGCGGCTCTATTGTCAGAGAGATCGGGTACGAGCTTAAGGTTGAGCCGCCACCTGCAGCGCAGCCGACGCTCGTTACAATTGATCTCTCTTTTCCAAAGTAGTGACGCCCTGCCAAGCAGCACCGACTGGCAATACGGCGCAATCCTGGTGACTTTGAGCGTTGCGAACTCTCTAAGCCGTCGTGATATCGAAGCTCTCTGCAGCCGTTGCCGAGCTAAATGTAACGCCTATTGCCGCCAGGCAGCGCCTTCTCAACCTGCGTTCGAGGTAGGGCAATTCCTTGTTTTAGCGCTCAGGCAATCCGTCCATCAAAAAATCATGACGATGTTCCGAAAAAGCGCATAGATATCTATTGCGAGAGGGCGATCGAGTGCTCAAAATTGCTCCGTAAGTCGTCAGTGAACGTGTCCAGTCTTTGCCTCTTGGAATAGCTGTTTATGCGCCCCAAATCCATACAGTTCATCACCTACCCGAACGTAAGTTTGCTTGACTTGGCAGGGCCTCTCGACGTGTTCACGGCAGCCAACCGCTTCTCCCGCCAAAACCATCAACCGTATACGATTTCCATTTTAGCGTTAGATCCAACCACTGAGATATGCTCAAATTTCTCAATAAACACTGAAACGCTGCAAGCAGAAACCTCTTCACCGCACACCTTAATTGTACCCGGCGGACCAGGCATATATGATTTCTGTAAAGACCCGAAGTTCGTCACACACTTCATAAACCATGTAGACAAAGCCGAGCGCCTGATTTCTGTTTGCACTGGTATATTCGCACTAGCCTGCGCCGGAAAACTTGACGGCCGGAAAGCAACCACTCACTGGTCGGCGTACGACGAACTGGAAAGAAACTTTCCATCAATAATAATTAAACGAGGCCCAATATTTATTAATGATGACCACATATGGACATCAGCAGGTGTGACATCAGGGATTGATCTAGCATTATCGATCGTCGAGAAAGATTTGGGACATACCGTTGCGCTGGAGGTTGCTCGATATCTGGTAATGTTCCTCAAACGCCCTGGAGATCAGAATCAATTCAGCTCTTCCCTAACCCTGCAATCGAAGAGCAGTCAATTCTCAGATTTGCATGCATGGATTAGTGAAAACCTAAGCACCGATTTAACAGTACCAGTGCTCGCAAACTTCATGAATATGAGCGAAAGAACCTTCATACGCAAATACTCGGAATCGATGCAAAAAACACCAAGCAAAATGGTGGAACTGCTCCGACTAGACGCTGCCCGCGATATGCTTACAAGCTCAAACAAACCACTCAAAACCATAGCCCAGTACTGCGGGCTAGGTAGTGAATCAACCCTCATCAGAAGGTTTGTGAAGAATTTTGGCATCACCCCCAAGGAGCATCGCGCACGCTTCAATTCGACCGAATAACGTTGCCAACGCTCACTACGCAGCGATATTTTTGGCAAAAAACGCCTTCCCCAATCCTGAGCGTCATCTCACCTATCAATAGCAAAGAGCTAAATAGCTTGATCGCCTTGAAGCGACATCCGCCAAAATCTGGCGGACATGATCAATATTTTGTCATTTCCTCATGAAAAATTTTCTTTAAATTACCCCACCTCAAATAGCCTGTTCAGAGGCGACAGAGACTAAGACTTGGAGATCAAACCTTAGCATCTAACACCGTATAGATAACACGCTTGGATACCTTCCTTCATGTTCAGCGTCAGAGACTCCCCCATGTCCAAACTGGCAATCAACACAATCGAGCTACAAGTAAAATTGGATAACAACCTGCACATGGAGATCTTATCGCGACTAAAAAACATAAAAAGACTTTCGCCACAATGCGTTGAGTACGATCTCACGCAAAGTACAAACCTCAACAGCTGGATTATAAAATTCACTTGGATTGATGCAGCCTCAATGCATAATCACTTTTCCTCTGAATCATTGCAGACCCTTCTAACGTTATTAGCTTCCAGATGTACGAAACTTTACTTTGAAAAAACCTTGAACACTGAAGGGTAAGACTACTCCGCGGCTCTGAGAAGGCGCTGCCACAAACCAAAATCCAAAAATCCTCCGAGCTCCGCATGTACTCACAGTTCGTACGCGGCCCCGATTTGATATGCACTCGCGCATGAGTCCAAGACGATCCTTAAACAGTCGCAGGACGCAGTTGCCCGCACCTCCTGGCAAAGTCATGACGGCGACTCGTGTCTGGAGATTGTGTGCTGTCTGATCTGCGTTTAATGTCATGCCGCGAACGCGTGATCACCAGAAATTGTGGAACGCCTTCACATAAATTCTGCGCGCAGCGTTGTGGGCGCCCCCCCCTTCGGCAGATTTGGACTTACCGGGTCAAAGCACTCGAAAGTCGGCATAATCGACTTCGACAAAAATCTTCGTGCCGCAAAATCCGGAACAATTTAAAGGGATCAATACCAATCATGAAAGACGCCACCATCGCGCTGCACCATGGCTTCAAGTCGGACCCGACCACCAAGGCTGTCGCAGTGCCTATTTATCAGAATGTTGCTTTCGAATTCGATAACGCCCAACACGGTGCTGACCTATTCAACCTGGACGTGCCGGGCAACATTTACACCAGAATCATGAACCCCACCAATGATGTGCTGGAACAAAGGATGGCCGCCCTCGAAGGCGGCGTGGCAGGGCTGGCCGTATCGGCCGGCAGCGCGGCAATCCATTATGCGATCCAAACGTTAACCCGCGCAGGTGACAATATCGTCACCACTCCACAGCTCTATGGCGGCACCTACACTCTCTTCGCACACCTGTTGCCAAGCTTTGGCGTGGATGTGCGTTTTGCCCGAGATGACTCTGCCGAGGCTATCGCCGAACTGATCGACGACGACACCAAGCTGGTGTACTGCGAAAGCATCGGCAACCCGGCGGGTAACATCATTGATCTCGAAGCCCTGGCTGAAGCTGCTCACACCCGCGGCGTACCGCTGATGGTCGACAACACGGTGGCTACGCCTATCCTCTGCAAGCCGATTCAGTTTGGGGCCGATATCGTTGTGCATTCCGTGACCAAGTACGTCGGCGGACACGGCAATTCCCTGGGCGGTGTGATCATCGACAGCGGCAATTTCCCTTGGACCCAATACCCGGAAAAATTCCCCAGCCTCAACCAGCCCGAGCCGGCGTACCATGACGTGATTTATACCGAGAAGTTCGGGCCCGCCGCCTTCATCGCGCGCGCACGCACAGTGCCATTGCGCAACACCGGCGCGGCACTGGCACCCATGAACGCGTTCCTGCTGCTGCAAGGCCTGGAAACGCTCGCGCTGCGCATGGAGCGTCACACCGACAACGCCCTGAAAGTTGCGCAATTCCTGCAGAGCCATGCTGAAGTGGAATGGGTCAGCTACGCCGGTCTCCCGGACCATCCTCATCACGCACTGGCACAAAAATACATGCAGGGTAAACCGTCGGCGATCCTATCGTTTGGTTTGAAGGGCGGCTATGACGCAGGCGTGCGCTTCTATGATGCTCTGCAAATCTTCAAGCGACTGGTCAACATCGGTGACGCCAAGTCGCTTGCCTGCCATCCGGCTTCCACTACCCATCGGCAAATGAACCAGCAGGAACAAGCAAAGGCTGGCGTGAAGCCCGAAATGATTCGTCTGTCGGTAGGCATCGAGGCGATTGAAGACCTTATCGACGATCTGAGCCAGGCGCTGGGCTCGTCTCAAATGTGAGGCGAGAAGGTCGGCTAGGGCGTTATATCCTATCCGCATTGCTCATTCAGTAGGCGGCCATAGGTTCTGCGAAGCCGCAGATGTACTGTGTGGTGATGCCCTTTGCTTGACTACAATCGCCGTATATTCACTGTTCTAAATTTTTCGCGAACGTCGCCAAGTCCCGGAGAAACAGTTCGGGCACCTGGCGCCGTCGCCCTCCTCTGATACCATCGACCCAATCCTAATAATGGCGAGCCCGAAGTCCAATATGGCGTAAAAAATCAATATTTTGACATTTTTGCGAGAAGCGAACGTAGCATCATGATAAAAATAGAGTTTTATTTTATAAATTGCATCCATTGATAATAATATCAGATAAATCTGGCCCATAAGAGCATTATACAAAAAAACAACCTCGCGGTTTAAAACTTGCAACCCCGTCAACGCCGCGGACCTCAACCCCATTTTTTTCTGCCAAGCTCAAGAGAACTCACACGACGAATAACAAATCCCACAAACACACCAATAAATCACCTCTTCTACAATCATACAAAATATAAATACACCATTACGAAACGATCATCATATATCTCAACCGTGGCGACAACCCCCTCTCTTTAAGACTCGGGATTCGCAGCACACCAAATAACCATACGTTCACTTGCAAGCTAAGGAGCAAAACATCTCAATGGAGTGATTCGTTATGTACGCAAACCAAAGCTGTAACCTTTATGCAAAACTCTTTTACAGACCCGTTGATGCAGCCTTGCGCTGGTGCAACTTGACCACCTATGAAAGAGAAATACTCGAAGTGGCTCAGCACTGTCCAAGCAGGCTCAAAACTAATTTCCCGCAGTGGCCCTGCCTGCATGTAAACACGGAAAAAATTCTCGATGCCATTCAACATGGGGAGCTCGCTTATGGATGTTTCGGCGTACCGGTGGCCATTGGCACTCCCGTTAATTACGACCACATAACCGTCCGTCACACTGATCTAAAATGTTGGATGTCGCGATATTATCCTGATCAACGACCAGAGTTTCTCTTTGGGGAGCCCCTCCATCAAAAAAATGGCATTAGCATTGAAACATACTTAGAATTGCAAGCGGATCGAGAAGCACTGCAAGTAAAACTAAAGGCTTTGGAGGCAGCTCATGAGCAATTACTTAGCGATCTAGAAGCCATTGGACTAGAAAGAAAGAACATACATCACTTGCTCAAGACTAATCATAAAGTCAGCGATCGTAGCGAAGCCGTTTATCTAAACATTATCGGGTCGATGGTCAACCTGTTTCTCGATAAGTCCCCGTCTGGAAAACCATTGTCAGTTTTCCAATCCCAAGCGGCCATCGTTGACGCGCTAACCGCTCACTATAAAAACGTACCGGGCATAACCAAGCGTACGTTGGACGAAAAATTTGCTGCTGGTAAGCGCAGCCTCATAAATCAATGAGACGGATTGCGCTGCAATCACTCCCGTTGCGGCGCAATGACTCTCGTCCTTTTTTGCTATTCAATTCTGGTCACTTCTCACTACGCGCACGCAGCGCCACGGAGTGTCGACATGTTATCCCAAACCGCCCCGAACGCTTCTGATAATCAACCATCGCTAGAGCGTCATATCATGCGGCGTGACGAGGTGGAGCGAAAAACCGGCTTCAAGCGCGCGCACATCTACAACTTGATGAAGGAAGGTAAATTCCCTCAAGCCAAACGCATTGGGCTGCGCGCAGTTGGCTGGGACTCGCTGGAGATCGAGCAATGGATCAATGAGCGTTTGGCGCAGCAGGCCTGATGCCATGCGCGTGGTATCAGTGGTGTCCACCAAAGGTGGCGTAGGCAAAACCACAGTAGCCGCCAATCTCGGCGGTCTTCTGGCGGATGCGGGTCTACGCGTGCTACTGCTCGATCTGGATAGCCAACCCACCCTCTCCAGCTATTACGCCTTGAGCCAAAAGGCTGTTGCTGGCGCCTACGAACTCATTGCTTTCAACTTAACAACGCCTGCGCAGATTGTTTCCAAGACCGTGATTGCGGGGCTTGACCTCATCATCTCCAACGACGCTCAAGGCCAGTTGAGTACATTACTGCTACACGCCCCTGACGGGCGATTACGGCTACGCAATTTGCTAGACGATTTTCGCCCCCGTTATGACCTGCTTGTGATCGACACCCAAGGCGCACGTAGCGTGCTGTTGGAGATGGCCATCCTCGCCTGCGATATCGCCCTCTCCCCCATCACACCGGAAATGCTAGCCGCCCGCGAACTGAGTCGCGGCACTTTGAGACTGTTCACTGACCTCGAACCATTTCGTCACTTGGGTATTACGCTGCCACCGTTGCGACTACTGCTGAACCAGGTAAATAGCATCCGAGTAGACACGCGAATGATCATTCGTGGCCTGCACGAGTCATTCGCTGGAGCTCCCAACATTTCTGTTCTAGACACCGCAGTTCCAGACCGAGTGGCTTACCTCAATGCCGCCTCTCTTGGTCTACCAGCCCACCGAATCGAGACTCGCCAGTCACATGAACGACGCTCGCAATCAGCGCTGAAAACCATGCAAGCGCTGGCCATCGAGTTGTTTCCGGAATGGCGCGAGGCGATTTCTAGGGTTAGCAGATACGCAGAGGTTCGATAAGGCGAATACCGAAACCGGTATTTCTCGCCAGGTCATTTTGTTTGTTCAACCTCAAGGCCAACAGCGTTTGGCGAGGAGTCTTTTGATGTTGGATCAGTTTCCCATCATCGTTCAGCCATCCATACGACAAGATCATCCGCCTAGCGAGGAATATTGCACCGTGGTCTTTCGCCTGCAGCGTGGGCGCTCGGCCATGGGTCGGTTTCTCGCGGAACTGTCTCGGCATTTCGAAGGTTCGGGTACAGCCGAGATCGTTAAGTTCGAGGTCGGTGACCATTTGCATAACCGGCGTTAACTGAGGCTGTTCAAATGAAGAAGCTCAGTCAGGAGGAGATTACCGAAAAACTAAACCTGGACCATTTTCCTCGGGGTCCAGAACTGGAGCGGCTATCCGATCCAATCATCGATACCCCCATGCTGGTCACGCTGGAGCAGTTGCGGCCCTACGAGCACAACCCGCGCTTCATCCGTAATCCGCTTTATGACGACATAAAGGCTTCCATCCGTGAACGCGGGCTGGACCAACCTCCACCGATTACCCGCCGCCCGGGTGAACCTCACTTCATCATCCGCAACGGCGGCAATACGCGCTTGGCGATTCTTGGTGAGCTGTGGCAGGAAACCCGCGACGAGCGTTTCTTCCGCATCCATTGCCTGTTCCGCCCCTGGACCGATGAAATCAGCGCCCTCCTCGGTCATCTGGCCGAAAGCGATCTGCACGGTCAGCTCACCTTCATCGAGCGTGCTCAGGCAGTGGCCAAACTCAAGACCATGCTTGAATCAGATGGCGCAACACTCTCACAACGTGAGCTGGCGCGACGCCTAGCTGGTGGGGGCTACCCCATTTCACAGTCGCACATCAGCCGGATGCTGGACACTCTTGAACATTTATTGCCCGCCATTCCACAAACCCTGTATGCCGGGTTGGGGAAACCAAAAATTGAACGCCTAATTGGTCTGCGTAGCCAGGCTGAAAGAACCTGGAATCGTTATCCATCCGACGCCATTGTGTTTACCGAGTTTTGGCTCGACACCTTAGGGCAATTTGATGCCGACCCAGAGTCCTTCAACCTTGAGCAAATCCAGGATGAGCTGCTCGAACGCATGAGCCGCTTACTCGGCCAGTCCTACCGCATGTTGGCCCTTGAGCTGGGCGATACCCACCGGGTTATCCGGGCGCCCGACGTTGTCGTCACGCCCCCGGAGAGCAACCCTCTGCAGAGCGTCAATGAGCCCGCGGCCGAGCCTCCCCCTCCGAGCCGCATTCCAAATCAGCTGAAACCAAGACCCCGGCCGAAACAGCGCGAGAGGAACAGCTCACGCTGCCCGTAACGAATGTCGTATCAGCAGTCAGCCCTCCGTCACGTGTCCAGCAGATCCGCGGACAGATTGATCGCGCCACTGCCTCCGAACCAACAAAAACCGTCGCAACCTGTCCGATCGACGACATCTGGATCATCGCACCAACACTGGATACCCCCGAACAACTGCGCTTAGCCATCGCCGGTCTGGCTCGGGAACTGGCAGCCTATGCCGGACGTCCCGAGAGCATCATCGATCAGCAGCAAGGATTGGGTTTTGCTCTAGATATGGAGCGGGTAGATCTTGCGACACCTCGTTCGACGGGCGTTCATCTTCTGCTCCTGGCCCTATTGCGCGCCCAAGACGAAGTGAACTGGGAGGATCGCAAGCAATTGCCCTCAGCCCTTTTCGGGCAACTGCTATTGGGGGTCTATCAACTCCCGCTGGCCGATCGTCCCGCCGTGGACGTAGGACTGGAGCGACTGCCCGACTACCTGTTAATCAAACTGTATCGCCTCATTCGCTTAGCCCGGCGCCTAATCGACTTAACGCTTACCCATGAAGACGACTCACCAAGGGAGCTGTCATGAACCTGTCCTTCAATGTGCTCAACCAGGCCATGCTGACCCAGATCCTTCACGAGTTGCGCCTGGGTAACTTGCAACGCTGCAAGGCCCTCGGACTGGGTGAAGACGAGATCTACCTGTTGCAATCCTTACCGCCGACCACACTGTCACGCCTGGCCCATGCCACCGTCCCCTGGGTTGAGGTCAAGATTGATTCGCCGGTGCTGCATCGGTTGATCGACCAGGCCGAACGCGACGAACAGAACGAGCGGCTGATCAACCGAGCGCTCAAGCTCGGTGCCAGCAGTACCATCATGTATCAGTGCTTCGGCTTGGCGCATTCGGAAACCGCCCTGCGTCGACGTCTGCTCAAGATAGAAACCCGTAAGGGCCGTCCCCAGAACTTGAGCGAGGCGCAGGAACATGCACTCTGGCAGCGTTGGTGCCAACTACGCGATCAGGACGGTGCTGAGGATCAGCTCGACGCCATGATGATGCTGGCGGAGGAGCAACAGATCAGCTTGACCATCGTTTGGCAGCAGATCGACCATTACAGCAACGGAACATGAACACTGTCCCGTCCGGTCGCTGGCAGCGTGTCCTGCAGCAATGCACCCAACAACTAAGTGAACGTTGGCCCGCACGCCCCACCTGTGAACCTCCTTCCAACCAGTCACTGCAGGCGGGCTTTTTGTTCAGTGGCCAATCTCACGAAGTCGTGCCGCGTCGCTTGCTGCTGGATAGTCGGCTAACGCCATTGGAACGGAATGCCTGGCAGGTGTTTCGACTCATGCTACACGGTCAGGGCGTCGTCACACCGCGCTATGAAGATCTGCAGCCTTATCTGTCGAGCGTGCCCTACGGTACGTCAGCCTCCCGTGAAACCATCGCTCGCGTCTTGACGATGCTCAGGCTGACGCGCTGGCTTAGCTTGGTGAGTCGTGGCCGCGATCAGTTCAGCGGACGCCTGCAAGGTTCTTTGTACGTCCTGCACGATGAGCCGTTGACACCCGCCGAAGCCATGGAGCTGGATCAGGATTATCTGGAGCTGGTCGGACATGCCCTCACCCATGCAACCAAGGCTGTGCGAATTGTCGCTCAGCATGTTTTGGAAGAGATTCGTCAGGACACTGATATCGATTTGGGTCGACTCCCCACCCGGCTCGACAGTTTGAGCGAGCATTGGACACAACAAGGATTGGATAAGGCGCCCGATGAAGCGTTACACGATCCCGAACGGGGTGGCGATCACCGCGTTCGGAATCATGCGGGACCTCGTTCGGATTCCGAACCGGGTCTGAACGCCCATGTTTCCGGCACCGTTCGGAATCCGAATGCCGCCTGTACTGTATTAAAAGAAAGTATATGTACTGTACCGCGCGCGACCCCAGCAGTGGATAACCTGCACTGGCCTGATCCGTTGCACCTGAGTCTGAGCGAGCGGCAGGCCGTCACCGTGACGCTGAACAAGCTAAAACCAGCAGATCGGCAGGCGGTGCTCAACGAAGCGGGCGCGCGATGTGCGGCGGGCGGCGTCCGCAAACCCGCGGCGTATCTGATGGGCCTGATCCAGCGGGCGCTCAGTGGCGATTTCCGCCCTTGGGCAGGTCAGGCTGAATCGTTACCCATGACAGAGCCGCCACCCGCTCCCCCGCGCCAACTTAGGAAAAAGGGCGAACCCGCCTCTGCCCTCGCCCAAGCGTGCCTGGATGAACTACGCCAGCTGCGCAGCAAACGCCCTGGACGTCAGTAGATTTGATGCCACTGGCATCACTGACGAGCGTCTCGAAAATCAACCGCCTCGAACCAAATCGAACAGACAGCATTCAGCTTTTCGGCTGTCCTTGACCTTCGTCTGTCGCAACGTTCCCGTCCAAGCCTATGCGAGGACAACACCGTGGCCGATCACTATCAGCTCAACCTGGGCTCATTGCGCAGCAGCATCACCCTGACACTGCACACCCACCACGCCGCCCGTATCTGGCAAGGTCGAACCGCACGTGAAGGCGTCCATTCGATCATGGGCATGGCCGGCTACATCAGCGTCACCAATCTGATCAAACAAGCCGCAGCGCAGGACGATCCTTATGCCGACTGGGCGATCGTGCAGCTCGAAGAAAAATTGACGCAGGCCAAGGCTGGGATGCTGGAACTGACCCAGCAGTTGGACCGGATCAGACAGGACCTGCCTACGCAGATCGACATGAGCGATAACCTCAATATCCACCCCGTCACCTTGCCCTTGTACATCGGCAGCCAATTGGGGTTTCTCGCCATCTACCTGCTGACTGACTACGACACGCTGGTGCGCCACACCCTGTTGGCCCATCACACCGCCTTGATTGGTCGCCGAGACATGGAAGCCTGGATCGACGACGGCGCCCACCTGTTGCGCAGCCTGTTCGGTCAGGCGCAGCGCTATCGGCATGCAGGCGTCACCCGTGACGACATGGCGGCGAACAACGCTCGTGCTCTGGCGGCCATGGAGAAGTTTGGACTCCCCCCTATGGACATCCTTGAGGGGCATCGCCGCTCCCAGTTCGCGCCACCCCTCATTCGTCGTGGCGCTTTGATAGAGGATGGCGCTGACACGTTGGCAGAGGAAGCAGTAGAGCCATCTGCGACAGTCGATGAGCCGGAGGACGAAGTATGAACCCCGTGATCCCGACTCAACCAATGCCCCTCGAAACACTCACACAGGATGCCTATCGACAGCTCGAACACGCTGCCTCCCTAAAAGGCCTTTTAAAACCATTTAAGGGTAAGGGAGAGCTGGAGCATCTGGTGCAGGTGGCGAGGGAAACCGAGGCGCAGTTATGTCGCCTGATGGAGGCTGTGGCTCTGCAGGCCGGACAATCCCCTTACTCACTGCTGGATATTCGACTGGTGCTGCAGAACACCAGCGCGGGTAGCACCTTTTTGCGATGGCGCACCCGTGACTTCGCCCGTATGGGCGTTGCGGTCTGGGAACGCCAGGTCTCCAACAAGGCCTTGCCGCAAACCGTACACGAGGGATTGCACCGTTTCGAATGCGAGCGCATTGCACTGAACTTGCAGATGAGCGTGGTGCATTCGCTCTACCGTCAGGCTTCAACCTGCGCGATCAAAATGGCCAGCGCCGAACGGCTGCTGCGCCAGTTCACACCAGCAGCGGAGATATCACGATGAGTACTTTTTTCGTCGGCGAAGGCAACATCGGCAGTGCGCCAGAGTTCCAAGAGTTCCCATCAGGCAATGACGAGCCACGGCGTTTGCTGCGCCTGAATGTGTACTTCGACAACCCTGTGCCACGCGATGGCAGCTATGAGGATCGAGGCGGCTATTGGGCGCCGGTCGAGCTCTGGCACCGCGAGGCTGAACACTGGAGCACGCTGTACCAGAAAGGCATGCGCGTGTTGGTCGAGGGCCGCACCGTGCGCGATGAGTGGGAGGACAGTGAAGATAATGCGCGGGTCACCTTCAAGATCGAGGCGCGTCGTGTCGGCATCCTGCCTCATCGCGTGCAGAACGTGGTCATGCGGGATCGCTCAAGTGAATCAGCCTCGTCTGCGGCTCCCGTCGGGCAGACTACAGACCAGGCCAGCTCGCCTGCGTCAAAGTCCAAAAAGCGCAGAGGGCAGCCACCATCGGCATGACTGACTTGAGGCATAAAGATTGCGCCTTTGCGCGAAGTTCCTGGCCTGTCATTACTCGCTGCTCGTGAAGCACTGTGGTCCACGTGACTACAAGGTACTAGCCTCGCCCCCAATCAAGATTGCCCTCACCGACTAATATGAGGAACCTGCCATTCAGGTTTCTCATAGCTCGCCACTGCTGTTTCCAACAACGCTGCTTCGAACTCAACCCGGAGCAGTTCTATGCGTCTCTTTATCTGCGAGAAACCCTCCCAAGGTCGTGACATCGCCAAGGTTCTCGGAGCCAGCCGACGTGGCGATGGTTGCTTGATCGGACGCGAGACAACCGTCACCTGGTGTATCGGTCACCTACTGGAAACGGCCCCACCTGAAGCCTATGGCGATCAGTACAAAACCTGGTCGTTGGATCATCTACCGATCATTCCCGCGCAGTGGAGGGTTGAGGTCAAATCCAAGACTGTCGCGCAGTTCAAAATCATCAAACAGCTGCTCAGCGAAGCCACCACCGTCGTCATCGCCACCGACGCCGATCGCGAAGGTGAAATGATTGCCCGCGAGTTATTGGAGCTCTGCAACTATCGTGGCTCTGTTGAGCGCCTCTGGTTATCCGCACTCAACGAGGCGTCGATTCGTAAAGCACTATCGTCGCTGAAGTCAAGTCAGGAGACCTTCCCGCTCTATCACTCAGCCCTCGCCCGCAGCCGCGCCGATTGGCTGATTGGTATGAACCTCAGTCGTTTGTTTACCCTCCTAGGACGGCGGGCGGGCTATGACGGCGTGCTGTCGGTTGGGCGCGTCCAAACGCCCACTTTGCGTTTGGTGGTTGAACGAGACCGCGCGATTGCCAGCTTCGTCTCTGTGCCGTACTGGGTGGTGGATGTGCACCTGTCTTCAATGGGGCAACCATTCATCGCGTCGTGGATACCGCCAAGCTCAGGACGTGACGAAGCCGGTCGCTGCCTGCAGCAGGCGCTTGCCAGTCAGACCGTCCAAGCGATTTCTAGCAGAAAGACCGCCACCGTAGTCTCGTTGCAGACTGAGCATTTGCGCGAAGCGCCGCCCCTGCCCTTCGACCTAAGCACACTGCAAGAAGTCTGTTCACGCAAGCTGGGACTCGGCGCTCAGGAAACCCTGAACATCGCCCAAGCCTTGTATGAAACCCACAAAGCCACCAGCTATCCGCGCAGCGATTGCCGTTATTTGCCAGAAAACATGTTCAACGAGGTAGCCGCAGTATTCGATGCCCTGCTCAGAATGGATCCCTCGTTACGCCCAGCGCTCGGAAGCGTCGATCGATCATTGCGCTCACGAGCATGGAACGACGCCAAGATCACCGCGCACCACGCCATCGTCCCCACCACTGAACCGGCGAACCTTGGGCGGATGTCTGAACAAGAGCGCCAAGTCTACGAATTGATTCGTAGCCACTACCTCGCGCAATTTCTGCCGTATCACGAGTTTGATCGAACTCAGGTCGAACTGGAGTGTGGCGAAGAACGGTTAACCGCTGTTGGTAAACAGATCCTCGTCCAAGGCTGGAAAGGCTTGCTCTCCGACAACGCCGAAGACGATGAACCCGGTCAAAAGTCCCAGGTATTGCCCGACTTACAACAGGGTACACAGTGCGCAGTGGACGACGTCGAACTCAAGTCCATGCGCACCACTGGGCCCAAACCGCTCACCGAGGGCGATCTGATCAAGGCGATGAAAAACGCCGCCAAGCTGGTCAACGACCCGCGCCTGAAACAAAAACTTCGGGACACCACCGGTATCGGCACCGAAGCCACGCGAGCCGGCATTATCAAAGGGTTGATTGATCGCGGTTACTTGCTGAAGAAAAAACGTGCGTTAACGGCCTCCGCAGCGGCCCATACCCTGATCGAAGCGGTACCCGCTGCAGTCGCGGATCCGGGTATGACAGCAATCTGGGAGCAAGCTCTGGATGAAATCGAAGCGGGACGTCTGACCTTGGATGCATTCGTTGCCAAGCAGGCGAACTGGATTACGCAGTTGGTCGAGCACTCCGGAGCGCTCACTTTGTCGGTACCGGTCGAAGCAGGACCGCACTGCCCCATTTGCAACGCCTCAATGCTTAGGCGGAAGGGAAAATCAGGACCGTTTTGGTCATGCTCCCACTACCCGAACTGCAAAGGCACTGTGCCGATCAGCAAAGGGCCGCGTCGGCCATGACGCACCGTTGGTGATCACATGAATCTTCGGGGGGCTAATGTACGGGTCAGTGCATCATCAACGGCAGTTGATCCTTCTCCAAGTCGCTTAGCGGTTGTCCGATTTCACGGGCCAACGCGATGCCTGTCGCGATCCATATCTGCCCCAGTTCGTTGAACGCTTTCAGGTGAGCAGGATCTTCGTTGAGCCAATGAACAAGGCTGTCGAGGTGTGCGGGGTTATCAGGGCAATCATGGATCTTAATGAACAGCTCCAGTGTTCGATCCCAGATCAAGTCCATGTCGTTCTCGCGTTGCTCATCCATGCTCAACCTTTCCTCCATTGGGTCCTATCAGACCGCTCAGTCTCACTGGTCACTACGGGCTCTGATTCCTGAAGGAACACATGTCACGTCGCGACAAACAGGTATTTCAGTCAATATAACAACCCGATAAGTCGATACTCAACTGTTAAGGATGTTCATGTCAACGGGTCTTTGCTCAACCATTCGGGTTGAATTGGAGAACTCATCACTTGGCACATAAACATCCAACCCAAGCCCAAATCGGACGCATGATCGCGAAGCACCGCACCCAGCGTAATCTGACCCAGGAAGAGGTGGCTGAACGACTGGGGATCGGTAGCGAAGCCATTTCGCGCCTTGAGCGGGGTGTGGTGGAGCTTTCCGTGGTCAAGCTGATGCAACTGGCAGACATCTTCGACTGCCGGATGGATGAACTGCTGACGGAGTCGAGCACTCGCCCCAACGACCAGGGCCAGATGATCGCGGGCCTGCTGAGCGGCCTTCAAGAACGCGACCGTGCCTTTATCCTGACGACCGTCGAACAGCTGGCCGCTCATCTCAGTAGCAAATAACCTCTCAGCACACTGGCTTGACGTCGTCACACCCGCTCTGCTGTAGTGCCTCAGCATCATCGCTACGGCGACCCAAGACCGATTCGCTCCGGGTAGCTCGGTCGGACTCCCTGAGTTCGGAGCCTTCTCTTCTGCGGAATTTCATTCCCGCTTTGTGCTCGACCGGATTAATGTGGCGGATGACCACTGTTGCTTCTGCCAGGCAGCAGCGGTCATCCGCTACCGCGATCGCATTCAGTCCCGGAGCCCGCCGGGGAAATACTGGGCACCCTTTGTGCGCGGATGCGTGCCAGCGTATTCCGACCCAGGCCACGATAAGGGTCGGTTGGCGAATCATGGCCCTGTTAAATCAAGTTTTGCGAGGAGCTTGTCGACTGCGTCAGACCGCCTAAGGTGGCTTTTCTATTCCTCGCCTGGCCCCTAGCCAGGCCCATTCTTCACTTTCTTCAGTCCAGTAATTTCCACTGTATTCCGGCCATAAAAAAACGGCTTGGGGCGTCTTGACGCTCCCCTATGACAGGCTTATACAAAAGGTGTGGTTCGCTGTCGTTGACAGCCCAGCCCAGGTAGCTTGAACCTTCAAGGCTACGCCACGCTCGTGGTGGTTTACCCAAGTGCGATCAGCATTCGGAGGCTCGCACGATCACCGCGTCAGCGGTGATGAATGCCCACTATCCCCAGTCCGCAGACCACTACTGCAGATTCTCTTCTGCTGCACCGCTACTCCCCAGGCGCATCGTTCTGATGGTCATCGGCTTGCCGGTGACGAGTCGTTCATCGCTCGCCTTCACCTAACCCACCCTGACGGGGGCTCACTTCCCCCTCAGGGGGCTGTGCGTCGCCGTTTTCCCTTGAAACAGGAGAACCACCATGGCCCACACCAACCAATCCCATGAAGCGACCACTTACTTCAATCTGCACACCGTCGGTATCGGCTACCTCAACCGTGTTCGTGAAGTACAAGTCCGCCGCGGCCAGCCGTTCATGGCCTGCGATATCGCAGCCCTGCACGGTGCCACCGATGCAGTCGAGTACACCCGTTTCGACTGCAAAGTCGCTGGAGGCGAAGCTGAACGCTTGATTCGTCTCTATATGGACGCCGTCAAAGCCGAGAAAAAGGTCTTGCTGTCGTTCCGTATCGGCGACCTGTGGATTGACCCATTTCTCTATGAGAAAGGCGATAAACAAGGCCAGCCGGGCGCCAGCCTGAAAGGTCGGCTGCTGTACATCGACTGGATCAAGGTCAACGGCACGTACGAATACAAAGCGCCTGCCAGGCAGGAGGCAACAGCACCTGCTGAGCCAGCGCCAAAAAGTGAGCCATCCCCACCATTGGCCGATGCCGAAGCTGAGGATTCCGAAAACCTAACAGAATCCAGGATTGAACCTGAATCTGCACCCACTCCCCGCACGGCCCGCCGTGTCGCCACACGTGCTGTTCAGTCCGCCTGAACAATTCCACGATGTTTACATCAAGGCGCTCAATCGAGCGCCTTTTCTTCAATCCGCACAGGAGAACCAATATGGAATCCTTCTGGCTTTGCGACGACTGCCTCTTCGCTACGGCTTACGAGGACTACAGCACGTTATCGCTCTACTACATGACGGATGAGATCGAGAAACGCATCGCCGGCCTCGATCTTGGGCTGGTTCGGCTAATGCCATCAGTGCCGACTTCGACCCCGAAACTGGCTGTGGCATAAGAACCTTCTCCCCATTGCCCTGCGACGGTTGCGATTCACACCTGCATGGACAACGCCACCGATTCACTCGGCTGTAAACAGCGCGTCATCGCGCAATGCCCGTCATTCTATATCCACCTCGGGGACACCACTCCCCTCGAGTGTGTACCCCCGGATTGTTCCCTTCGGAGGTACCCCATGAGCACCCAATTCACGCTGATTGAAACCTCGGATGTCGAGACTGATCGCATCGCCCAGGAAAACCAGCTGATCGACGAAGCGCTGCAAATTCTGGATCGTCGGCTGTTCACCCGCGGCCCCGGCCTGACTTCACCTGACACCGTGGCCTCGTACCTAAAACTGCATATTGCACCCCAAGAGCATGAGGTTTTCGGTGTGATTTTTCTCGATGCTTGCCATCGCGCTCTGGCATTCGAAATCCTCTTTCACGGGAGCATCGACGGCGCCAGCGTTTATCCCCGCCAAGTCGTCAAGCGCTCCCTAGCGCATAACGCAGCAGCCGCCATTTTTGTCCACAACCACCCCTCGGGTTGTACGGAACCCAGCCAGGCAGATCGCGTCTTGACCGCACGTTTGAAGGAGGCCTTGGCGTTGATCGAAGTTCACGTACTGGATCACTTCATCGTGGGTGAAGGCCGCCCACTTTCTCTTGCCGAGTACGGTTGGCTTTAACCCTCACAGGCGCCTTCGGGCGCCTTGTTCATTTTCATCCTGGAGAATACTCATGAACTCCACTACCCAAACCCCAGCCATGCTAGGGGCCTCAAACCCATTCGCTCGCGGCTATGACAATCTATCTATCGAACGGCTGCTGCTGATCACCTACGCGAACGACTGCCCTCCCTGCTTTCGCTCCGTACACGACTCACAAGCTCATCTTCCCGACGATGCGCTAGAACTGTTCCCATGCCTGTTCTGCGATGATTTCGCCATACTCAGCGAAGACCAATCGATTCCGGATGAGTTGGATGAACGTTGCCAATCCACCGGGCTGGTGCGCCAAGTGATCTACGCCGTGAATGGTGAAATGCTCAGCGAGCGGCATCACGTCGGCGATCTGTACTCCCTCGAAGAAGCCCAAGCCATGGTCCATCGCTTAAACTTCGAAACGGGACACTACAGTCGAGCCTGGGAAATCAGTACCGCACACCTCACTGAAGATGCATTGCGCTACTTGGAACACCGAGCTGGCAGTTTCAACACTGGACCAACCGGTCTGCTGTTTGAACCCTTCGCCCTGAGAGACTGCAATGGCTTCGGATGTAAGCTGATCGGCACGCCCTGGACTGACGATAATTTGGTTAAGATCGAGGGCAATCCTTACTCGTCGTTGAGGCAAGAACAGCTCGACGCCGGTGCGCCGAAGGCCTTGGTCAACGTACTGTATCTGGCGGCATTGGCGGACGTGAGGTTAGTGATTTTCGACCCCGACGCTGCCGTCTTGGATGGGCTCGCCATTTATGACGAAATAGCAACGCGTTCAACTTAAACACGACCCGTCTTGAATCAACTTACTCACTGAATCGCTCCTTCACCTCATGTCAGGTTCTGCACTGAATCTGACATGAGGTTTTTTCCATGGAGCGTTTTTTCACGCCTATCTGCCTGCTGGGTTTATTGAGCGCCTGCACGGCGCAGATCCCCACCCCATTGCCGACTAGTCCAGAGAATACCGGTGGTTCCAATCGGGCCCAGCTTTCGAGGAGTACAGCCGAAGAGAGTCACCCGACAGAGCTCCGCTATGGCCGCTATACGCTGGTCAGCACCGAGCCCGCGGCAGAGCAACGTGATCTTCTCGCTCAAATCGTTGACGTGAGCATTCCGTCCAACCTGAATCCCTCGGTACAGGAAGCGATGCACTACGTGCTGAAGCGCTCAGGTTATTCGCTCTGCCCTGCTGCCGAACCAGTAAAAATAATGTTTACCCGGCCTCTGCCCGCCGCCCATTACCGGCTCGGCCCGATCTCACTTCGCAACGCGCTACAAGTACTGGCTGGCCCCGCCTGGCAACTCATGGTCGATGAGGTCAGCCGTTCGGTCTGCTTCGAACGGCTAAAAAATGCTGCCGTCGTGCGGCTCGCACCCAGCGCGGCCCATCAGCCGGAGGCACGCCCATGAAAGCCTCGACGTTTCAAACCCTCATTGTCGGCTCACTTTGTCTGGCGGTCTCCGGGCTGAGTGGTGGCTTGTATAACCAGTATCAACGCGTGACCGAGCTGGAAAATGCGAACGCCCAACGCCTACAGACCCTAAATGCCCTGCAACGTGATTCAAGCACCCTCTTGGATGCACAGGAGAAGCTGCAGTACGCACTGAAAGACCTGAAGCAGATGGTCGATACCGGTGAGCAACAGGCCAATACCCTCGATCCGATGTTGGATCAATGGGCGCAGGAGATACAGGAACTGCGCGATGGTCTGGCAGCCCGTGCTACCGAACCCGACATGATCGCGCTACGCGCACGACTTGAGCACGTCGAGCAGCAACTCCTGGACCTCAAAAGCCAGCCACCACTCCCACCACCGACGCCTTCCTCGGCCAAGCCGAAAAAAACCGCTCAGCCCAAGCCTGCCCCGCTCCTGCCGCCATTTTCAGTGTTGAGCGTCGAGTCCCGTGGTGGCGAGCGCTTTCTGGCGGTCGCACCTCCTGACAGTCGCTCGCTCAATGATATCCAGTTGCTGCACAACGGCGAGCAGTTCGGCACATGGCAACTGAAGGTGCTGGAGCCGAACGCGGCTATCTTCGCGGTGAACGCTCACTCAGACCAGACCGTGCACCTCCCTTGAGAAGCGATCATGAACAGAGCTCCGCTGAGCCCCATCGTCTGTTTCATTTCATTGCTGAGCACGGGCGCTGCGCTGGGCAACCCCGTCACGACACCGTCACGAACCCAGGACACGCAGTCTGCTCCGCTGGAGCGTTCGCACTCTGAACAGGCGGCAGGCTGGGGGCTGACGGAGCAGGAGTGGACACGCTTCGAACAGATCCAAGCCGGCCCGCGTGGTTACTGGAGCCCAAATCTCGATCCGCTGACTGCACTCGGCGTCGAAGCAGAGAACGACCAAGAGCGTCAGCGCTATGCCGAATTGCAGGTAGCGCTGGAAGCCAAACGTGCCGAGCGCGAGTTGGCTTACCAAAACGCCTACACCGCAGCTTGGGCCAAGCTGCTTCCTGGACTGTTGCCGATTCAGGGTATGGCATCCCCGCCCGCCGCTAGCTCACCGGTAGAGCCGCGCCGTGCTCTGTTTGTCGAAGATCATTGCCCTGCGTGCACCGCCGAAGCGCAGCGTCTGCAAAGCAGTGATACGGCGCTTGATATTTATCTGGTGGGCAGCCAAGGCGAGGATGAACGCGTCCGTCGCTGGGCTCGGCAAGCGGACATCGATCCGGGCAAGGTCCAACGCCGGCAGATCACACTGAACCATGACCGTGGTCGCTGGTTCAGCCTGGGAGCCCCGAGACCATTACCCGTCACATTTAAACAGGTGAATGGACAATGGCAACGTCTCGATTGATTGCTATTGCGCCCCTGCTGACAGTGCTCGCCGTTCGGGCGGACGAACTTCCACCTCCGGCTTATCAACTGGTGGCGCATGACGCCAACATCCCTTCCATGGTGTTGTTCGCGATTGCCCTGCAGGAGAGTGGCGCCCGCCTCCGTGGTCGACTGCTGCCCTGGCCCTGGACGCTGAATATTGCCGGTAGCTCTTACCGTTTCGCCAATCGTCAGACCGCCTGTCACGCCTTGCTTCAGGCGCTTGCTCGGTATGACGCCAAGCGCGTCGATGCGGGGCTTGGGCAAATCAACCTGGGTTATCACGGACAGCATTTTTCCAGTCCCTGCGAAGCCCTTGAACCCTACCGCAATCTGGCCGTAACTGCCGCGCTGCTGCAAGAGCATCACGCCGTCACCGGTGATTGGGTGTCAGCTGCTGGCCGATATCACCGCCCGGCAGGAGGAACGCCGGCCGCGCGCTACCGCGCCGGTTTTTCTCAACAACTCGAACGACTGCAGGTTTCCTTTAAACAGGGCACACCACCATGAAGCGAATTCCCAGTGCGTATTACTTCGCCGTGCTCTTGGCTGCGCTCGTCCAGCCGGGACTGTCGTTTGCAGAAGTTCAGCCTGGCGGTTTCACCCGCCCCCAGTTTGAAGCTTCCAGGCCGCCAATAAACAACAAGACCCAGCCTGCTCGGGCCATACATGCAGACCTATCTGCATTTGCCGATGAAACCTGGATACTGCCCGTGCGCAGCTCTCACTTGAGCCCAGGCCAAATCACAACTCGCACCCTGGACATGCCGGGCTTGCAGCCATTTTTCCTTGTCGGGGAGGATCCCCAATCGTTGGCTTGGCTGCATCAGCGTGCGACTGAACTGCAAGAAATGCAGGCGGCCGGCCTCGCCGTCGAAGTGACCGATACGGAAGCCCTGGCCCGAATTCGAGCAGCCGCGCCGGGCATCACCATCCTGCCGGTCAACGGCAACGACATCGCCTCTCGCCTGAAAATTGAGCACTATCCTGTCTTAATCACAGCCACCTCACTGGAACAGTGAGTCTGGATCATGGCCGAGCATGCGATGGAGTCCAAGCTCCGGCCCGCGGTCGAGCTGTATACCGTGGCGATCTGCGTCGCCGCGGCGGTGTTATGCGTGTATTCGCCCTGGGCCGTGGCGCTATCACCCGAACTCGGTCTGATTGCGGCTCTGGCCTACGCCCTGTTCGGTTTGATCCGCCTCCGACAAGCCTGGGAGGTGTTGCGCTATCGGCGCAATATCCGCCGGCTGCCCCGCTACGAACTGACCAGCCGGCAGATTCCGGTGAGCCGCAAACGTCTGTTCATGGGCCGAGGCTTTCGCTGGACCCGCCTGCACACCCAGCGCTTAGTCGAGGCCCAGGATCCGGCCGTCGCTCACTACGTCGACCAACCGACCCGTTACCGCCTGGCACGTGGACTCGAACGTCGCCTAGAACATGCACCGTTTCCGCTCTCGACACTGGCCCGTGTCACGGCCTGGGACAGCGCCTTTAATCCGTTGCGCCCTTTACACCCAGTCGGTGGCTCACCGCTGTTGCATGGTGTTGAGCCCGACGAAACGGAAGTCAGTCTGCCGCTGGGTGAACGAGTCGGACATACCCTCGTGCTGGGCACGACCCGTGTTGGCAAGACGCGGCTCGCCGAGGTGTACATCACCCAAGACATCCATCGCGTCGAACATGAGGTCGTCATTGTCTTCGATCCGAAGGGCGATGCCGACCTGCTCAAGCGCATGTACGTAGAAGCCAAACGCGCCGGTCGGGAGAAAGAGTTTTATGTGTTCCATCTGGGTTGGCCGGAGATCTCCGCCCGCTACAACGCCGTGGGACGTTTCGGGCGAATCTCGGAAGTGGCGTCGCGCATCGCTGGGCAGCTCAGTGGCGAAGGTAACTCGGCGGCGTTTCGCGAGTTCGCCTGGCGTTTCGTCAACATCATCGCCCGCGCCCTGATCGAGTTGGGCCGACGTCCGGACTACCTGCAAATCCAACGGCATGTGGTCAACATCGACGCATTGTTCATTGAGTATGCCCAGCAATTTTTCGCCAGAACTAATCCAAAAGCATGGGAAGTGATCGTCCAGCTTGAAGGCAAGCTCACCGAGAAAAATATTCCCAGGCATATGGTGGGACGCGAAAAACGCGTGGTGGCCATCGAGCAGTACCTGGCGGTGAAGCGGGTATTTGATCCAGTAATGGACGGGCTGCGTTCGGCTGTACGCTACGACCGTACTTACTTCGACAAAATCGTTGCCTCGCTACTGCCGCTGCTGGAGAAACTCACCACCGGCAAGACTGCCCAGTTACTGGCCCCCAACTACACCGATTTAGATGACCCGCGGCCGATCTTCGACTGGATGCAGATCATCCGAAAACGCGGCATCGTTTACGTCGGCCTGGATGCACTGACCGATGCCGAGGTGGCTGCCGCCGTCGGCAACTCCATGTTCGCCGACTTGGTCTCGGTCGCGGGCCACATCTACAAACATGGCATTGACCACGGTTTGCCCGCATCGGGCAGCAGCGGTGACAAGCTGCCGATCAACCTGCATGCCGATGAGTTCAACGAGTTGATGGGCGACGAGTTCATCCCACTGATCAACAAGGGTGGCGGAGCTGGCATCCAGGTGACGGCCTATACCCAAACCCTCAGCGATATCGAAGCACGCATTGGTAACCGCGCCAAGGCCGGCCAAGTCATTGGTAACTTCAACACCCTTCAAATCCTCCGGGTGCGCGAAACTCCTACGGCTGAACTACTAACCCAGCAGTTGCCCAAGGTTAACGTGCTGACCAAGACCCTGGTGTCGGGTGCCACCGACACCTCCGATCCTGAGGCCAACACGGACTTCACGTCGTCCTCACAGGACCATGTCAGCAGCACCAGCGTGCCGCTGATCGAGCCGGCGCACATCGTCAGTTTGCCCAAAGGGCAGATGTTCTCCCTCCAGGCCGGTGGCCAGCTCTGGAAAGTCCGCATGCCGTTGCCAAAACCCTCCAACGACGATGCTATGCCCAAGGACCTGCAGGAGCTTACCCAACGGATGCGGGCCATTTATAACGAACAGGCGGGTCAATGGTGGAGCGCAAGCGGTGGCGGTCCAACCACAAACTTCGATCTGGATCAGGTGGGGTAGCCCGCCCCGCTACAGGTTTTGATTCAGCAAACACGTATTCGGCAGGCGCCGTGGCAGCATCAACTTAACGGTGCGCAATGGAGTAAAGGATGGCGACTTCCGTACAGAACACGCCGCCACAACCGATCCAGCGCCCGGGATTGATCGTCTCGGTTATTGGCTTGGTCTTACGCATCATTGGCTTGCTGATCGCCTCGTTGCTGTTTTCGATCCTCATTGAGTTCGCCGGTTTGCTGCTGTTCTGGGGCGATCAGGGTTGGCGACACAGCCAGGTCATGCTGAATAGTGAGCTGGGTTGGCTCAGCGAGCACTTCAAAGCTTCACTCATCCTCCAACAACCCGGGCGAAGGATTGTTCAAGTACTGGATTTTCTCAATCAATGGTTACTGGTCAAGACTGGCTTTGCGGATTTTGCCCAGCAGGCGCGGGTATCGAGCATGGACAAAAGCTTCTGGGGTGGATCAACCAGTTTTACGTGAGCATTGAAGATTTTGTGCTGGCGGCGGTGTATGTGACCTTTACCTTCGTGGTGCGCCTGACCATTCTGGTCCTGGCCACGCCCTTGTTTCTGCTGGCCTCTCTCACCGGTTTTATCGATGGTTTGATGCGTCGCGACCTGCGCAAATTTGGTGCTGGACGAGAGAGTAGCTTCGTCTATCACCGAGCAAAACGAGCAGTGATACCACTATTGCTTGTGCCCTGGATTATTTACCTATCCCTGCCCTTTTCGCTCAATCCCATAGCTATTTTTTTGCCTTGTGCAGTAATACTTGGAGCAGTAGTAGCGATCACAGCGACAACGTTCAAAAAATATCTTTAAGTGCTTCGTTCAGCTTTTTCCGTTGTTCGTGGAGCTGGTGTTTGCGCAGGTGTTCAAGACTGTTCGCGCCAGAATTGGGTCCTATAGTTGTTGAGCCTTCGTCTATAGGGAAAGACCAGTCCCGCCTTGTCCACGGCGCAGGCTCCTGGGCGCTCGCTTGCCGGATCACGCAGTTCGTTTTTAGCCGTACACTTCGCAATTCCATACCAGCACGGCACCGCCACGGTGCTCCTTATCGCCTGCTCGCCACTTCGTGGCGGTTGCACGTATCACGTTAATCAACTGTGTTATGGGCGATCTTTTCCGTTACTGGGATAGCCGATAGAACAAGGTGGGTGACGGCTCGATTATCAGAGCGTCATCCTTCGCGGAATAAAAAATCTTGGGGCCGATTCCTGTCTTGGCGTTCAGGTAGCCGCCTGCAATCTCACCAACACTTACCCCGAGCACAACATTGTTTTTTGCAAAAAACTCCTTAACGATAAAGTGACCGCCGTCTTGATCGATGACCAGTTTCAATCCTCCGCTGCTGCGTTCATTGCTCCACGCACCAACGTATTTGCTGGTACCGCTGGAGGTTTCACTAGGATCAGAGCAGCCCACCAGTGCGATCACCAGCGTATAGCCAAGCAAAACTCGCTTCATATCGATTTTCCTATCAATCAAGAGGCGGATGCTGGCCCACCATTTCTACTGAAATCTGAGGTCCCTTCAGCCAACGCCGCGATGAACAGCGAACGGTCTACCAGAAGCGCTACCCCTTCATTGTTTTGAGGATCGAATCTACATACTCGCCAAAACCCATACTGATCACCAAAATCGATGAACACTGGGGTAGTTGTATGCCAGCGATGAAACAATTTGCTCCTGCCAAACCATCGAAAAAATGCAAACCCATCGTCATCAGGATGAGTGCGCATATTCGAGAAAGTCACACAATCAAATTCACTTTTTGCCCCATCGATCACCCATACCATTCGCTAGTAGAAGCTCTCGCGAGCCTTCACTTCTGAATGGTCGATAGTCGAGCGCTGAAACTCCACAACCACGCCATGCTCTGTACGAACGTCGGAGATGTGCTTTTCACCCGTCAGTGCATCGTATTGAATGACTTCTTGACAGTCCTTCGGGAACCGATCCTTCCATCGACGATGCCATTCCGTTTCTGTTTCCCACCACCGATCACAGGTATCCAAGGAAAGATGAGACCAATGCCAAATTACATGTTTGCCACATTTAGCGACAAGCTCACCGCCGCAAGCTCGGCATACAGCTTGCATTTTGGGCTGCGCCTCTGACTTCACCCCATTGACGTCGGCATATCGCATTCAGACTTTCCTAGTCAGTTCGCGGACGCAAGAAACAGCGCCCTGGTACGGCCAAATCTCGCAATTCGGCTGATGCATTAACCGCCATGCTTGGAAAATCGCACCGCGCTTACCCTGATCGTTTTTTCATTGAGTTTCCTAGATCAGGGAGGCTTCCGGGCTGGATACGATTGCAGAAACCCAGCTGTACTGAGTGCCCTTCATCAACCTCGTCGTTGGTTTGTTGAAGAGGCTCGAACGCCACCGTAGTATCAGGAATTCCTCAACTTCCTTTCGGCCGAAGGGCACCAAGATGAAGGAGAGCGTGTAGGTTTTCGATAGCACGCCGAGCAAACCGACTTTGTCCGCAAGCGCTATGCTGAATTGCTCGCACGTAATCCGAGCGAAAGTGTGGTTCTCAACGCGAGTCAAGTCCCGCATACGAGAACGCAAAGATGAGGTTTCCCCCACGTAGACGGGGCTAGCATCTTTCCAGAGAACGTAAACACCAGCATCCTGTGGTACGTCGCTCGCCCATTTTTGTCCTTCCGCTACGACTCTGCGAGCTGCTGCGCAGAGGGCGATTTCATAATCGCGGAGTGATTGTTGTATGCTCATCGGCGCGTTTCCTAGTCATAGCTAGCGAGTAGGTCGTCATATGCTTCGATCATGCAGTGAGCCTCTTGCCACTTGTTGTGCATTGAAAGCAATGCCTCTAGAACGTGAGCTCCCGTTCTCATGGCTTTCCCAATACCCCAAAGCAGGTAATCCAGGGTTACCACGGTGTTACCAACCTCAAAAGCGTATGTGTTATTGATCGGCGCATGACTCGGAAATTTCTGGTTAGCACGGTCAACAGCTTCAGCCAGTAGGGGGCTCTTATGCATCAGCGAGAAATGCTGATGAGCTTTATTCTGTTTAGAAAGATCATCTAAAGCATGCTTCATGACGGCAAGTTCGCTCCTTAGAGCTTCCATCTCAGCTTCTGCGGGCTTTTCTACCGGCGTTGCAGGGCCAAGCGCGCGAAGTAGAAGATCAAGCATTGGTTTGTAAGACGAGGGATCGGTGAAGTCAGCGTAAAATTTCCCTTTCAGAAAACCTGGCAGCGCCACTTTTTGCACCAACAGTGGCAGGACAACCACTCTGCGCTCCTCAATCTCTCGGTTTGACGCGATCTCCAGTTCCCTCTGCACCCAAACACTACCAATGGAGTGCTCACTTAAAACCGCTGCCACAAAATCTACTTCATCAAGACCTTCACGAATTTTCCCTATGAGGGAGTCACCGATGTTTATTTCGGCTTCATCAATCCAAACAGAATGACCAGCTTGGCGAAGATCGTTCGCGAGACGCCTTGTAAAAGGTTTGTCCGCATGGTTATGACTTAGGAACACCTTACTCATCAGCTAACTTCCATTAAATGATTCTTAGACTATGTCGCCCAGTCGCACAAGATCGCCCGCACAGAGTTTCTTGACCGCTTCAAGACTCTCAATGCCAAATATTTTTCTAAGGTGTCGCAGGTCGATCCCTCGGCGCTTCCCAAGGCACGCCTGCCTGATTGTGCGCTGGCCCCTTCGATACCGGCAAGCCTAAACAATCTTGTGTAAAGGCGACCCTCAGTCGCTCCCCAGAAAAAGCGATTCATCAGACCTCATGTTTCTTACGGAAAAACTCAACCTCTAACTTGATTCTGCTCCCATATCCATATGGGCCAGCATCATGCCAACTACCATCTTTCGCTGCTTGTTACTGCTCTCGCTGGCTACCGCCCATGGCAGCAGCTATGCCGCATCTGAGCAGGATCAGCTCAGCCTAGTCCAGCAGCAGCTAGACACTCTCGAACGCCTTGCAACGCAAGCTGAGGCAGCCAGCACGGCTGAACCCAACGATCGCTATCGCTTCGACTACCACCGACTGATTCGAGACATACAGCGCATCCGTCTTGGTGTGCAGGGCTATCTCTCCCCTTCCCGCGCTCAACCACGCGACCCCGTTGAATTGGTCGGCGATTACCGCCTCGACATCCCGTCCGCGGAGTCCTCGCCATGAGCATGACTGACGCCCAGATCACAGCGTTCCAAAACGCCTCCGGTTTCTCGGCACAGAGCAGTTCGACGCTGTGGGTGTCCCTGGTTCTCGTTCTGGCTTTGCTTTGGTGCGCCTGGGTGATGTGGACGGCCTACCGTGGTTGGGCCGCTGGCAATGTGCGCTTTGGAGCCTTCGGCGGCAGCGCCGCGCGCGTCTTGCTCGCCCTGCTCGTACTGATGTTCTTCACCCTGTCCTAATCCAGGAGATCGCCGCCATGCTCAAGTGCCTTGCCCTTCTGAAAAACAACCTGCGTGATTGTACGAGCCAACGCTTGATCGGTCTGCTGCTGGTGCTCGGTCCAAGTTTGGCTTTTGCCGAGCTTCCCACCATGGAAGCCCCTTCGCGTGGCGAAGGTTCTGGGTTGATCGAGACGATCAAAAACTACGCCTACGACGGCGGCATCCTGCTCGGCCTGCTGATCGCCCTACTCGCTTTTCTTGGTGTGGCCTGGCACTCCCTGACCGTCTATGCCGACGTGCAGAACCAGCGCAAAACTTGGAAGGACCTCGGCGCGGTGGTTGGTATCGGAGCGCTGTTGGTGGTGATCATCATCTGGTTCCTGACCAAGGCAGCCGCGATTCTGTGAGATCGACATGAATGACACTATCGAACACCTTGCCGACGGCACCTTGGTCTTTCTGCCTGAGCGACTCAATCGTGATCCCGCCGTGTTGCGCGGTTTGACCAATGATGAGATGTGGGTCGCGCTCGGCATCGGCGCCGTCATTGGTCTGCTGTTGGGCGCTCCTCTAGCGATCGCCACCGCCTCTATTGCCGTGGCACCGACCGGCATGATCGCAGGCATGACGGTGGTGTTATTTGCCGGTGGCACGCTACTGCGTCGGGCCAAACGGGCCCGTCCCGAGACCTGGTTGTACCGCAAGCTCGAATGGGTACTGACCAGCCGTTGGCGCCTGGGTCGCGGCAATTTGGTCCTCCACTCCGGCGCCTGGACGGTTCGCCGTTCGCTCCGATTGCGCCCTGCCCTGTCCCGGTGGCAGTCATGAGCCGATTTCGGAACAAAGTCGATGCCCAACAGGCTCATATCCTCAGTCTGCGCCTGGCTGTAGTAATCCTCGCCTTGGTATGTGCTGGACTTTGGTATGGCTGGCGCTCGGCACCGACTGATCTGACCGTGCATGTGCCCCCGGACCTGCGTTCGGGTAGCACGCGCAAGTGGTGGGACATCCCCTCGGAGAATGTCTATGCATTTGCCCTGTACATCTTCGGCCAACTTAACCGCTGGCCCTCCGATGGCGAGCAGGATTATCGCCGCGCCATCTATAGCTTGCAGTCCTACCTGACACCCGCTTGCAAGACCTTCCTCGATGGCGACTACGAATACCGCAAGGCCGCCGGCGAACTCCGCCAGCGGGTGCGTGGCGTCTACGAAATTCTCGGTCGAGGCTATAGCGAAGATCCGGAACTCAGGGTCAAGCAACTCGATCGCGACAGCTGGCTGGTCAAGCTCGACCTCAACGCGGATGAGTATTACGCCGCCGAACCGGTGAAACGGGTGGTGGTGCGTTATCCATTACGTGTAGTTCGTTTTGATCTTGATCCCGAACGCAATAAGTGGGGGCTGGCACTGGACTGTTATCAGGGCACGCCGCAAAAAATCGCTCTGCCTGGAGGTGAGCCATGAAGCGGATGTCTCCCCCGGGGCTCGCCATCGTACTGATGCTATGGGGAGGTGCAGCGCAGGCCGTCGAGTTGATGCGCTGGGAACGCCTCCCTCTCACGGTCCCGCTGGTGACCAATCAGGAACGAGTGGTCTTTATCGATGAGGATGTTCGAGTCGGCCTGCCGTCAACTCTGACAGGCAAACTGCGTGTGCAATCAACCGGTGGCACGCTGTACCTGCGCGCGTCCGAAGCCATTGCACCTACGCGATTACAACTGCAATCGGTCGCGACGGGCGAGATCATCCTCTTGGACATCGCAGCCACGCCTGGCGATCAACCGCTGGAGCCCGTGCGTATTCTCAAGAATGCTTCGGTGCAGGCTACTGAGGCTGAATCTAAAAGCGTCCCTCTTCCAGAACGTACGCCAATCCCAGTCGCTTTGACGCGCTACGCTGCGCAAAGCCTGTACGCGCCGCTACGCACCGTGGAGTCCCTACCCGGCGTACGCCGCGTCCCGCTCAAGCTGCGCAGCGAACTGCCAACCTTGCTGCCGACCGAAAACGTGTCCAGCACACCCATCGCCGCCTGGCGATTCGGTGATTACTGGGTGACGGCGGTGAAGTTGCGCAATCGTGGTTCAGAGAGGGTGCAACTCGATCCACGTCGACTTCAGGCCAAGCTGTTCGCCACGGCTTTCCAGCATGCTTTCCTCGGGCAGGTCGGCAGTGCAGAAGACACCACGATCGCCTACCTCGTCACTCGCGGTGCCGGCCTCGAACACGCCGTGCTACTTCCGCCCGTCGCGCGAGGTGCTGGTGATGAAGGCTAACGCATTGCTCAAATGGCTGGTACCGGCTGCGCTGTTGGGCGTGGCGCTGATCATCCTGAAAACCTGGGTCGCGGGAAGTAGCACTCCCTCTCCAGAGCACTCGGTTGATCAAAGCAATCTTCAGTTATCCGCCGAGCAAGCCAAGTCGCTCGGCGTTGCTGGCGATACCCCACGCGATACGGTCGCCACCCTGATCGGCCAGGTGAAGGCCATGCGCAGCGACATGCTCGGCCTGAAAAAACACAACGACTCGCTTCAGACGGAAAACAATCGTCTGCGCGAGCGGGAAAACAGTGTCGATTCGCGTATCCAGACGGCGCTTGGCAGCGTGACTCAACAGGTCGACGAAGGTCGCCGACAAACCAACGAGGCCCGACTCAAAGCGGAACAAGACAGTCGTCAGGCTCGCGGTCTGCTGACGCAATTGCAGGAGCAGCTATCGGGGCTGACCGGCAAAGACAAGGATATGCCTATCGGACTGGGGCTTGAGCCGGGCGACGGCTCCCAGTTCGAACGGCAGCATTCTGTCAATGATGCACTGCAGTGGATTGAGCCCTCGGATGCTCTGCCCACCGACGCCCAGGGCAAAACGAAGACCATGTCCGCCCTGAGTTTGCCTACTGCCTTCAACTCACCGGAGGGTTTGAAGGACAATGCCATCGACCGCAGCCAAAAGCAGTTACGCGAGGTCACCAAGGGTGAACGCGACCAGACACGCTCCGCTGAGCGTACCGAAGGCGCGAAGCCGGTTTACACCATTCCCGAAAACGCAACATTGATGGGTTCGGTAGCCATGACCGCGCTGATCGGCCGAATCCCAGTGGACGGCACCGTGAATGATCCCTACCCCTTCAAGGTGCTGGTTGGTCCGGAGAACCTGACCGCCAACGGCATCGACCTGCCGGATGTTGCGGGCGCTGTAATGAGCGGCACGGCGTCCGGTGACTGGACTCTGTCTTGCGTACGCGGACAGGTCGAGTCAATTACCTTTGTGTTTACCGATGGCACCATCCGCACGGTGCCTCAGCCGAAGGCAGTAGCTAGTCGCAATGCCTCTACCACCCAGAGCTCAAACACCGACAAGATTCGCGGCGGACTCGGTTACCTGTCCGATCCGTATGGCATTCCTTGCATCGCTGGTGAGCGCCGCTCAAACGCTCAACAGTACCTCGGCAGCCAGAGCTTGATCACTGCCGCCGGCGCCGGTGTCGCCGCCTTGCTTGGGGATGAGCAGAACAACAGCAGCGTGATCAGTTCGGGCGGCAGTACGCTCGGGGTCACCAGCAGTAGTGGCAATAGCGCGCTGAATTCAATTCTCAGTGGTGGGGTCAGCGACATCCGTGAGTGGATCAACAAACTCTATGGCGAGACCTTTGCTGCTGTGTACGTGCCACCGGCTGCACAGGTCGCCCTGCACCTCGATCATGAAATCACCATCGACTACGAGCCCAAGGGCCGGAGCGTTCGCCATGAAAAAAACCATGCTTCTCTGCCTGACCTGGATTAGCGTGCTTTGCTTAGTCCTGACGGGGTGCTCCACCGACAAGGAGACGCTACTGCCCCATGGCGAGCAAACCATGCTGGAGATCTGGAACGGCGCCGGTTCGCAAGGTACTCAGCAGCAACTGCTGGATGCTCGGGAGCAGTTACGCCGTCCGCTGGACCAGGCAGATTTCTCCGTGGCTCTCCAGGAACCGTACACGCGCACAGCGACGAACGAGATCCACAATTTGTTCCCTCGCCTGCCCAATCCCGATCTGGTTCTGTACGTGTATCCGCATTTGAGTGGTACCGAACAAGCGCCGGTCCCGGGTTACTCCACCGTCTTTCCGTTCTACCAACGGGTGCAGTACGCATTGCCGGGTGAACGTCAGGAAGACCTGTAGTGCGTACCGCCGATTCGGGCAAGCGCACTTCTGCGTGGAAGGCCTGGCGCAACCCATTGCGCCCTCGCGCGACCCTGGCCGATGAAGCTGCACTCTACGCGCACAACCCCAGCTTCACCGATCACCTGCCTTGGGTCGAGTACCTCGACACCGAGCAGTGTTTTCTGCTGGATGACAATCGCTCGGTGGGCGCGGTGTTCGAGTTGCTGCCCATCGGCACTGAAGGGCGCGAACCCGATTGGCTTGTGACAGCCCGCGATGCCCTCGAAGACGCCCTGCAGGATAGCTTTGACGAACTGGACCAAGCGCCTTGGGTGGCGCAGTTTTTCTGCCAGGACGATAACGATTTCACCCCCTACCTGACGCGGCTCACCGATTATATTCAAGACAGCGCGCGAGGCACGGTCTTCACCGAAACGTTTTTGGAACTCAGTCGTCGTCACCTGAAGGCCATCGCCAAGCCGGGAGGTCTGTTCGAAGACAAGGCCGTCACGCGCCTACCCTGGCGTGGCAATAATCGGCGGGTGCGCCTGGTAATCTATCGCTGGCTTGAGGCTGGCATTGAGGAGATGGGACTTACCCCGGTGCAATCCCTGCAACAGGCTTGCGAACGTATCGTGGCTTCGTTGCAGGCATGCGGGGTGCAATCGGCGCGAGTCGATGGCCACGGTCTGTATGCTTGGTTGTTGCCCTGGTTCAATCCGGCACCCAGGCTCACGGATAAAGCGCTCGAGGATTTCTACCAATGCGTGGCCTATCCGGAGTCAGGTGATGGCGAGTCGCTGGAACTGCCCTTCGATCACGACTTCGCCGAGCGGCTGTTTTTCAACGAACCGCGTTCGGATGTGCAACAGGGACTCTGGTTTTTCGATGGGCAACCCCATCGGGTGATGGTGGTGGACAAACTGCGGCGGGCACCGTCGATTGGCCAACTCACCGGAGAAACCCGCAAGGGCGATGCAGTCAATGCGCTGTTCGACCAGTTACCCGAAGGCACGGTGATGAGTCTGACCCTGGTGGTCAAACCCCAAGATGTGCTCGAGGAGCAGCTGAACCGCCTGGCACGCAAAGCCATCGGTGAAAACTTGGCCTCGACCCAGACCCGCCAGGATGTTGAAGAGGCTCGCGCGATCATCGGCCGCCAGCACAAGCTGTACCGGGGCACCCTGGCGTTTTACGTACGCGGTCACGATGAGCAGCAATTGCACCAGCGCTCGGTCAGCCTGGCCAGCGCACTGCTGGGTGCGGGCCTGCAACCGGTACGCGAAGGCGATGAGGTCGCCGCCTGCAACAGTTACCTGCGTTGGCTACCAATGGCTTACAACCCGGCCCGCGACACGCGCAACTGGTACACGCGACTGATGTTCGCCCAGCACCTGGCGCATCTGGTCCCGGTGTGGGGTCGCAGCACCGGTACCGGCCACCCGGGCATAACCCTGTTCAATCGTGGCGGCTCGCCGTTGAGCTTTGACCCGTTATCACGTCTGGACAGGGCCATGAACGGCCATCTGCTGTTGTTCGGCCCCACCGGCGCCGGCAAGTCGGCCACCCTGGTCACTCTGCTGATGCAGGTCATGGCCGTGTACCGCCCTCGCCTGTTTATCGTCGAGGCCGGCAACTCATTCGGCTTGCAGGGTGATTACTTCGCAACTCAGGGCTTGTCGGTCAATAAGGTCCAATTAAAACCTGGCGCCTCGGTCAGTCTCGCCCCGTTCGCCGATGCCTGGCGCCTGGTCGAGCAACCGGATCAGGTGGCGAGTCTGTCGATTGATGAGCTGGACGATGAGGCGGTAGCAAGTCGCGAAGACCAACGCGATGTTCTTGGCGAACTGGAAATCACCGCCCGGCTGATGATCACCGGCGGCGAGGCTAAGGAAGAGGCGCGCCTGAGTCGAGCCGATCGCAGTCTGATCCGCGAGTGCATTCTCGATGCGGCGCAGACCTGTGCCGCGGCGATTCGCCAGGTACTGACCCGCGACGTGCGCGACGCGTTGCTGCGAGTCGCCGCCGATACGCACTTGCCGGAGAAGCGTCGTGAGCGTGCCCAAGAAATGGGAGAGTCTATCGACCTGTTTTGCCAGGGTTTCGAGGGTGAACTGTTCGATCGCGAAGGCACACCTTGGCCCGAAAGCGATGTGACCATTGTCGATCTCGCCACTTACGCTCGCGAAGGCTACGAGGCCCAGATGTCCATCAGCTACATCAGCCTGATGAACACCGTGAACAACCTGGCCGAGCGCGACCAGTACCTGGGCCGACCGATCATCATGGTCACTGACGAGGGCCATATCATCACCAAAAACCCGCTGCTGGCGCCATTCGTGGTCAAGGGAACCAAGATGTGGCGCAAGCTCGGAGCCTGGTTCTGGCTGGCGACGCAAAACCTTGCCGACTTTCCTTCCGCTGCGCAGACCATGCTGAACATGATCGAATGGTGGATTTGTTTGAACATGCCGCCCGCGGAAATCGAAGAAATAGCACGCTTCAAGAAGCTCACGCCTGCACAGAAATCTTTGTTGCTCTCAGCCAGCAAAGAACCGGGGAAATATACCGAGGGAGTGGTGCTGTCGAAGAAACTCGAAACGCTGTTTCGAGCCGTGCCGCCCAGCCTTTACCTCGCCCTGGCCATGACGGAACCTGAGGAAAAAGCAGAGCGATGGACATTGATGCAGAACATTGGCTGTTCGGAGTTGGAAGCCGCTTACCGGGTAGCTGAACGGATCGATAGAGCGCGAGGCATAGAACCCGCATAGGGAAATCTACTCAAGTATCGCACTCTAATCGAGCGGCCGGTTACTGCGATGCACCTCGAAGCCGCTGCTGAATCCTCAACAAGAATCCGGCTTCAAAAGCATCTTGGCAGTCACCGATAGGAAAGGTCTTGCGTGTTTGGGCCAGCTCCCACCACAGTGGAGTCTCGCCGGGAGTATCGAGCCAAGCCTGGGCGCATTGCACGCCGCGTTCGATCATAGGCGCAAATTCGCTGCCCCACGGCGTCAGAAGGCTCTGGCAACCATCCGCCGCCGGAATTGAAACGTAATTTTCGTCCATAGACACCTTAGCTTTCGATTATTTATTAATGCTCGGTCTGTTCTAAGCAGCATAGAAACAAAACTGACACTCGGCTTAAGCATCAAAAAAGCCTGAATCAGAGCCAATGTAGACTATATCCCGTGGATTGAGAGTCCCTCAAGGCGCAGTTTGCGCGCATGACTCAAGACTACGAACAGCTCCGTCTGCAACTAGCGGAAAATATCCGCTCGATGCGACGCGTGAAGAATCTCACCCAGGAGCAATTGGCGCTCATGGCCGAGGTGGATCGTACCTACGTGAGTCAAATCGAACGAGGGGTAGGCAACCCATCGTTATTGGTCCTCTGCAAACTCGCCAACATTTTCGAGATCAAAACGGATCAGTTGCTCATCGAGTCTGACACGCTTGCTCGTACGCTGAGCGCTGAATGACTATCAGCTGATCTAGAAGGTCGCTGTAAACCGACTATCCTGCGTTCGGCTTTCTCACTGACACCCCTCTTTCGATCATTGAACCTGTCCAGGCCATACACCCAGAGCCTGGATCATGTCTGCTGCCTGCCCGCATATTTCGCCCCAGAAGTTACATCCTTTGGTGCTGAGCATTCTGCTGGCATCCGGGTCGAGCGTGGCGCTGGATACCGGCAGCATTACCGCCTCCGTACTTTCTCCAGACTGCCTCGAGTACAAAGTCGTCGGCATCTGCTTCTGGTTACTCTGTACCCCCTTCGGCTGCACGGTTAAAACCTCGACCAAGGTTCGTCATTTCATTCCTGAACTGGTGGTCTCGATCTATGCCACCACCGGTGCCAATCCTTGGATCGAGATGGCCGCACTCTCCTCTCCCATCAGCGGTGCGGAAGGTGGCGGTAACCTGATCACGCCGAACACCCAACGCGATAACCTGCCTCGTTTCAAAAATGTTGATGGCATCGGCCACCCCGGTGGCTGGGCCACCACACAACTGGCCTCGCAATCCGGCTACGCCTGCGCCAGCGGCGCCACTGCGTTCACGTCCTACTACTTGAGCACTTTGGACTCACTGGCCTGGCGTCATGGCATCCCTGAAAGCCTTTATCCCGAGTCGCTCTTACCGGGAGTCCGTGAGATCGGTCGTCAGCTCGCGGGCAACATGTGGGGCAACGTCTATCCCCGGCAAGGATTTCTGGTACAACCCGACGACTTCAAAGCCGCTGCGGTGATGGCGCAGCGGGCAGGTGATTTCATTACTCGCAACTGGCAGCCGCATGTGTACTTACCGCTCACACCCGCGCCACGCGACGGTTACTGGCCTCCCGGCCCGATAATTGAAAACGATGCTTCGACTCACAAATGGCAGTTGCTCTACCCTCAGGTTCAACCCACATGTGCCATTTTCCCCAGCAATTCGGTGCAGAGCGCGGATGGCGGCTACGCCTGGTCGCTGTGGCGCCCCTATAGCTGCTGTAAGCGTGAGGGACAGACCTTCCTGTTTAGCATCGACTTCGAAGGCGGTGCTTTATGAGTGGGCTTCTTGCAGGACCATGGTTGGGCCCGAGGAGTTTTTTGCTCTGCGGACTGCTCGCCGTGGCCACGCATGCCCACACCGCCGAGGACGATTACCGTCTAGGCACTCAAGGCGAAGTGCTCGACGACAAGGTGATGTACACCATCGGTGGCGGCTCGGCAGCGGGCTCGCCGAGCTCGCTCTATCGCCCCAACGGGCTCGGTGTCGGCGGATCCTGGCAGGCGAACATGATGTGCGGAAACATGAGCCTCACCAACACCTTGCAAAACCAGTTGAACGGCGTCACCGAAGGTTTCCAGCAGATCATGGGCAGCATCGTGCAGAACGCGACCCAAGCAGTCATGTCGCTGCCCGCGCTGATTATTCAGCGCGCCAATCCCGGTCTCTATGAGTTGCTCAGTAACGGGGTGATGCAGGGGCGTATCGACTTCGACCGCTCCAAACTGACCTGCCAGGCCATGGCCGAGAAGATGGCTGACAAGGTCGGCCAAGCCGGCTGGGGCGCATTGGCCAAGAACCAGGAGATGCAGGGCAACCTCGAACAAACCGGCGGTGATGCGGTGGCCGCAGTGAAAAACACCGAAGCCCGTAACGGCAATAATGGGGTGTCATGGGTCGGTGGGCAGAAAGCTGGAGGTAGCGGACAAACACCCATCCGGGCAACCTCCGATGTGGTGCGCGCGGGCTACAACCTGCTGCATAACCGGTCGGTGGATGACAGCGCCTCGATCAGTAGCAGTGATTGCCTGGGCGGCGCTATTTGCCAAGCGTGGACCTCGCCGCAAGAGGAATCCGAATGGGCTGTTCGAGTGTTGGGTGAGACCGAAGTCGCGACCTGCGACACCTGCGAAACTATGCGGGCTACCGCAGGCAGCGGACTGACGCCGCTGATCCAGGAGGCCTACAGTGAACACCTCAAAACCCTGCAAGGCTTACTGTCCGGATCTCTGCCGCCGAACCCTGACAATCTGAGCAAAGCCTCCAGCCCGATGCTGCCGGTGACCCGTGGTGTGATCGAAGCCCTGCGCGACGATCCTGATCAGGAACTCCTGGCGCGGCGCCTGGCCAGTGAGACGGCCCTGTCCAGCGTACTCAATAAGGCGCTCCTGCTACTGCGCACCCTGCTGGCAGGCAGTCACGAACCGAACATCGCTTCAGCCGAGCCGGCCCAAACGGCCTTGATGAAAAACATCGACACGTTGGAGCGTGAAATACGCCTGCTGCAGACCGAGCTGCAGGTACGGCAAATATTGGCCACCAATACCGCCAGCCTCGTGCTCGATCGGCATGCCGGCGGCGCCGATGCTTCGCGTACCGTCGAGCAAGGCGACCCTGAACCTGGCCGACTCAACGACGCTAACGCCAGGCGCAAGTGAGCCATGAAACGCTCACGGCTATTCACTTTGCTTTCAAGTCTCCGGGTTGCAGCAGTGATGATCCTCGCCGCCGCACTGGTCGCCTGGATCGGCCGCACTGCGCTGGGCAGTTTCGAGGTCTGGCAGCAAACCTTGGAGTCGATACGGCCTTATCTGCGGTGGTGGCGCGCCCTGCTCTACGGCGTCCTCTTTGCGCTCTGGTGGGACCTGCTGAGGCGCTACCGACATCGACCACAGGACCGACTGCGCGTGAAACGCGCCGGGACATTAGGGCTCTTGCTCTTTACCTGCGTCGAGCTCACTCGATTGTGAGGTCACCACCATGCTCATGAGCACCAACAGCTACCTGGAGTTTTACCTCTCCCTGCTGGCATGGATCATCAACAACGGTATCTGGAACGTCCTGTCCGATACTGGATTGTTCGCCGCGCCCTTCGGCGCGATCATCTTGCAAGAGTGGTTGTCTGCCCGCCAGCAAGGCGCGGATGAAGGCAACAAGGGATTGCTCTCGGTGCCTCGAATCGAGAACCGGCTTTGGTTGGCCTACATCGTTGTCTTGTTCGGCTGCGCGCCGGTCTTTCCATTGAGCCTCACGTCAATGGCGTTCGATGATGCTGCGAGCCAACGGTGCGGTGTCAGTGTGGCCAAGCCAGCGGAAACCGCTTGGGGCACCACGTTCAACACCATCGGCGAACGCTCTGCCAACGTGCCGATCTGGTGGTTCCTGGTGCATGCCTTGAGCAAAGGAGTGACCGCAGCGGCCAGCGCGTCCATCCCCTGCGCACCGGACATCCGTCAGATGCGCATGGAGATCGACAGTTCTCGCATCGATAACCAGGTATTGCAACAGGAAGTCGCCGACTTCACTCGCGACTGCTACGGCTATTCCCGCTCTCGGCTGTTCACCAATCGTCCGCAGCTGGACAAGGCACAAAGTCATGATGCGTCCTGGATCGGCTCACGCTATTTTCTCGACACTCCGGGATACTACGACACTGATCGCTCACGGACGCCGCGAGTCAGTTGGCCCTACGATGAAACCCGCGATATTTCCTTGCCACGGCTGGAGAATGGCGCAGGCTACCCCACTTGCAAACAATGGTGGAGTGACAGCGGTATCGGGTTGCGAGCACGATTGGTCGAGCAAGTTGACCCTTCGCTACTGACTCAGCTGAAAGGCTGGTTGACTGGTCGCTCAAGCAACGAGATCGAGGATGCCACACTGCGCGAATTGGTCAGCCCACGCCAACAATCGATGTCCATGTCGCCCGGACAGGTGTACCAGGACTATGGCTCCAGTGCTCGCGGTGGATCGATCAATCAGGGGCTCAATAACCTGGCCACCAACACTGGGCTGGCCCTTGGCTCGTTCAGCAACTTCCCGGCAATGAATGCACTACGCGCTGCCCTGCCGATGGTGCAGGCTTTCCTGATCATGGGCGTCATCATCAGCGTGCCGCTGATTCTGCTGGTCAGTACCTACCAGCTAAAGACCGTCATGACGGTGACGTTCGCGCTGTTCACGCTGCACATGCTGACCTTCTGGTGGGAGTTGGCCCGTTGGGTCGACTCCAGCATGCTCGATACCTTGTACAACCAAGTGTCGGCGTCCAATCAGGTGCTGTTGTCGCTGCCCACATCCGGCTTTATGGACGGAACCGTCACGGCGCAGGTGATTGAGTATGTGATGGGGGCGATGTTCTTGGTTCTGCCAGGTCTATTTCTGGTTGCTATGAGTTGGGCAGGCTACTCAATTGGCAGCAGCCTTGAAGGAATGTTAGGAAGTGCGAGCAAGGCAGCGCATGGCGCGGCAAGCAAAGGCACAGATCAGTTGATGGGAGCTACGAAAAGGATCATCTGACGTCACTACTCGATGATTTGGAATGGCCGATGTAATGGCCGTTATCGTCGTAATTGCCTAGATAGGAGTTGACCCCTAAAAAGTCTGGACCTGGATCATTGCCTTCAAGATCCCCATCAATGGCAGCCCTGGACAATAGGAGACCAATCACAGCAATCATCGTTACGACAGAAGCTACCAACCAGAAACCAATAAAGAGCAACCCAAGGATGAGTGCCAGCTTCGTAACTAGAAAGCTCCCACGAACCAATAGCCCCCCGCAGGCATACCTGTCGCCGCCGCACGTTTAGCCACACGAGATTCAAATCCTTTCAACCTGCGATAAACACGTTTTACCGACATACCGCATGCATAGGCCCAGCGGTGTGCGCGGGAGATTTGAAGTGGCTGCTGAGCCGGCATGATTGCGCCCTCTTCTGAACGTGTTCCTGTGGAAATCGAGATTACAGCCTACTACTGAAAATCGCCCACGCTTAACCGTTTATCAGCTTGCTCGGTCGAAAAACTCTTTACTGGAAGACAGAAGACGCAGCTCGTGCACCAGCGCTTCTATGGCCGTTGACCCATCCATATCATCCAGCTACATAGAGGATACGGATCGCTGTTATCGACAGCACCTTCCCAGGTAGCCAGAGCCTTCAAAGCTACGTCACTCCGGTGATGGTTCCCCCCAAGTGCGATTAGCGTTCGGTGGCTCGCACGGTCACGTTTCACGGTGATGAACGCCTACTGCTCTCCCGAGCGTCTTTCGAGCTCGGCTCGTCCCAACCCTCTTGCTTTTCTTCAACCCGCCGCGGGGAAATTCTTTCCCCTATGGGACAGGTTTCTTCGCGCTTTCAACGGAGGCACACCATGTCCGACTCACTCACAAGCGAAGCACTGAACACTCTGCGCTTGCCCGTTGTGTTCACTCCAGACGCGTGGCAACACGCGGTATTGCTCGACGGTTTAAATCATCCTGAAAAACTGCAGCTCGATAGGCTGAGCAACGTCGTACGCGCAGCCTTTAAAGCTCACCTGGCCGATCCAAACGCACCCTACGTGGCGTTCAAGGTAGTCAAAGTTGCCTCAACACGTGAAGCAAATCATGAACCGTTGCTGCAACTGAGCCTCAGCCTACTTCAGGCACCGGACCAGCCTGACGCCTTATTGATAGCGCTTGCAGAAGAGCATCAACGCTGAACGCATACACACTCAGACTGCGCGCAGTCCTGCATCAATCCAAACCAACACCCACCGGGGAACCCTTCCCCGACGGGCAAGGCGTTCCTCGTTTTCTCCGAGGAAAGTGCCATGCGCAATATCTACCAAGACGTGACTGACAAAATTGTTGCCGCGTTAGGCCAAGGCGTAGCCCCCTGGATCAAGCCCTGGTCCTCAAGTGGCTCAACTGACGTCGGTCATCATCAACCCTATCCCATCAACGCCGTCACGCAGCGTCCTTATTCGGGCATCAATTTACCGTTGCTCTGGGCCGAGGCCAGGTTGCAGGGGTTCACTCAAGATCGCTGGCTGACCTTCAACCAAGCCAAAAAAGCCGGCGGGTACATCCGTAAGAGTGAGCACAGCACTCTGGCAGTGCTCTACAAGCCGATGGAGCGCGAGGAACAGACCGAATCAGGCCAACCCGTACTCGATGAAAACGGTCAGCCCAAGGTTGCTCATTTCGGGATTCTCAGGACGCATTTTCTGTTCAACATCGAGCAAACGGAGGGGCTCGAAACACTCAACGAAACCGTGCTCGAAACAGAACCGAGCGATCCCTTCTTCCCCAACAGCGCTGCGGAAGATCTGCTGCTAAGTTCGGGCGCAAATATCATTCATCGATTTGCCGACGAAGCCTTTTACCACCCGATCAGGGATCTCATCCAACTGCCAACAAAATCGCAATTCCACGATCAATGTGGATACTACGCCACTGCACTTCACGAGCTGACGCACTGGACCGGACACCACTCTCGATTGCAGCGCGAAGGCGTGATCTCTCCGTGTCCATTTGGCTCGCCAGGCTATGCATTTGAAGAGTTGATCGCCGAAATGGGCGCCGCTTTTTTATGTGCCTACGCCGGTATACGGGGAGAGCTTCGGCACGAGGGCTATATCGACTCCTGGCTCGGCCTGCTCAAGGCTGACAACCGCGCCATCTTCCGTGCCAGTGGCCAGGCCCGATGCGCGTCGGAGTATGTGCTCAACCTGGAGCAGCATCGGAAGCAGACGGTAATGGATGACTCGCGATGCATGAACGATGGAGCTTGATCGTCACCTCACCGCTGCAAACGCTTCATAGGGTCCAACACGAGTTGGACCCTTTTTCTATGCCCAGAAAAATCCCTACACCGCGGAACTCTGACGCAAAGAATATGAGGTAATCCCATAGCAGCAGCACGCCGTTACGTATCCAGATTCTCCGCCAGGTAATCCACCAGCTCGAGTGGACTTCGGCTGTCGATCACCTTGTAGATCACCTTGTAGATCAGATCACGTTTGCTGCGCGGTAGCTTCTTGACCACGCTCTTCGCCGAGGCCCTGACGGCTTCGTCTGTTCCATGGATACGTGCCGCGAGCAGCAGCACGAGCGTGGCGTCAGTGAGGTTCATGGCAAGACCCAATAAAATTCGCACCGCAGTGTACCGACACTTTCCTTTTACGCACCAGCATGCGCATCCAACAAAACGGCACCAGGACAAATCGATATTCCGATTGCCGCACAAAGGGAAACGCGTCAAAAGGACCGGTAAGGGTGGGAAGGGAATGGGGAGTCAAGGGTAAGAGCCCTATCCGAAAAGGCTAAAAGGCCACTGACTCTGCCAGTTCCCGGGAGGACCATGATGCTCAGTCTGTTTCGGCACAAAAGGCAAAAGCCTCCTCCGCCACCAACCGTAAACGTCGCCGATGGGTACCTGTCCATCGAATCGTCCCAGAGCTTGTTAGCAGCCGAGCATCGCCGCCAGTTGCTTGATCGCATTTGGCAGTACACCGCCCTCTCCCATCCGCAATTCAGCCAGCTCTATTTAAATCCGATCCATCGATACGCCGAGCTGGTCCAGCAGCTTCCAGCCAGCGAGACGCACCACCATGCTTATCTTGGCGGCATGCTCGATCATGGGTTGGAGCTGGTCGCTTGTAGTTTGAAACTGCGTCAGTCGTATCTGCTTCCCACCGGTGCCGCACCCGAAGACCAAGCCGCACAGACAGATGCCTGGTCCGCCGGCATCGCTTATGGAGCCCTGCTGCATGACATCGGCAAAATCGCCGTGGACCTGCTGGTCGAACGCCAGGATGGCCGTGTCTGGCATCCTTGGCAGGGATCCCTAGATCAGCCCTACCGTTTTCGCTACCTCAAGGGGCGCGACTACCACCTGCACGGCGCGGCCGCAGGCTTGCTCTACACGCAGATTCTCGACCGCCCGATCTTCGATTGGCTCAGTGGGTTCCCATCGCTCTGGGCCAACCTGCTGTATGTCCTGGCGGGTCAGTACGAACGTGCCGGCGTGCTGGGCGAATTGGTGACTCAGGCCGACCGCGTTTCCACTGCGCAGAACATCGGTGGCAACCCAAGCAAGGCATTACAAGCGCCCATTCCTTCGCTGCAACATCACTTGATCAGCGGACTGCGTCATCTGGTTCTGAACGAGCTGAAACTCAACCAGCCAGGTGCCGCGGGATGGCTGACCCAGGACGCACTCTGGCTCGTCAGTAAGACGGTCACGGACAGGCTACGAGCCTATCTGCTGTCGCAATCGATTGAAGGCATTCCCTCGTCCAATCTCGCGGTGTTTGACGAGCTGCAATCGCATGGATTGGTGGAGTCCACACCGGAAGGCAAAGCCATCTGGACCGCGCTTGTGGCACAGGGAAATTGGCAGCAGAGTTTCACCTTTCTGCGCCTTCAACCGGCGCTGATTTGGGGGAACGAAGACCGGCCCGAGGCTTTCAGCGGAACGGTGAGCATTGCAGCCCATGACCACTCAACTGACACCCAGATACCAACACCAGCGCCTGAGACAGCCAGTGCAGGATCAGCTCAAAGCCAACCGCAGCCGGATCCCATGGTACTAAAGGATGGCGATTACCTCGGCACGCTGCTGGACATGTTCGAGTTGGAAAAGCCTGAGGCCAGTGACGCACTGTCAGAAAGTGCTATCGAAATTTCAACGCTTCAATCGGATAACCCAGGCCAGGCATTCCTGAATTGGGTCAAGGAAAGCATTCTGAGCTACAAACTGATCATCAACGACAGCAAGGCCAAAATCCACACGGTGGATGGCAGCGTATTTCTGGTCACGCCTGGTCTCTTCCAACGCTATGCGCAGGAGTTTCCAGGCGTTTCGCAGGGTTCAGATCAGGAGATTGAGGCATGGCGCTGGGTGCAAAAGCAGTTCGAGAAGCTGAGGGTTCATAGGAAGCGAGACAATGGTCTGAACATCTGGACATGCCACGTGCAAGGTCCAAGGAAGAAAACCGTCCTCAAGGGATATCTGATTGAGGAACCGAAGCTACTTTTTGAATTAATTCCGCCCGACAATCCCTTCCTTAAAATCGAAAAAAACTGAACATCCTGCCCATTGATGGGTTCGAAACGCAGAGTTGGCCCCTGGAGAACCCTCGCTGCTTGATCGCCCCATTATCCGTCCTAGCGGGCTTTGCGTCCAATGATGGATTGGAACTGCTAATCCTGTAGGCCTTGCATTCCCTGCCCTACAGAGCAGACCTAGAAGCTGCGTACCACTTTTGTACCAACTTTACTTCCACACATTGATGCCCGGCCCCGCACGCCAGGCGGCAATCGGCCCAAAGCTGCGTCTCAAATTAGTGCCGTATCAGAGTATCCGGTCGCGATCTCATGGTCATTTTCGTCCAAGGAAAACCAATAAACCACTATACTTAGCCGATTAAATCTCGAGGCTCCGGAGCGTTCTACTACGCATACCAAGCAAGGCCACGGAAGGACATCATGAGGGCGTTTATGAGTGGCATGAAATCCAAAGGAAAGAAGCCTGCCGAGGCATCGAAACAGGTCACCCATGAACGTCATGATTTTCTCCAGTCAACCGTTCGACGCTTGCGGGATTGCGCGGGAAATGTCTGTTCGTTTCCCGATTGCCATGTGCATACGCACGGCGCGGCGTTCACTGGTGATAAGGCTGTGGGAGTCGGGGTGGCATGCCATATCAAAGCGGCTGCGCCAGGTGGTCCACGCTACGATTTCGAACAGACCAAGAACGAGCGTCGTCACATAAACAATGGAATCTGGATGTGTCAGACGCATTCAAAGCTTGTCGACGCTGACGACTCGGCTTACAGCGTTGCAACTTTGCTCGAATGGAAGCAAAAGGCGGAGGCGCGATCCAATCACCTTATCAACCAGAAGAGCTTCACTGAAGGTGAAGTCAAAGCTGCTGTTGAAGAGGGTACTGTTTCAATGTTGCAGCGCTGGGTGAACAAGTCTAGCGACCCCTTCAATACCCCCTTAGCCGAAATTATGCAGGGGTATGAGTCCGGACTGGAAGCGCTCGACCCGCGATTCAAGGTACAGGTCGACAAGGTCGGCGGTAGCTTCAATCATATCATCAGCGCCGCACAGGATACGGTCAGCCTACAGCTCATCCTCCAAGGTCTAGATCAGCTGGAGGGCTACTGGGAGGCGGAAAGAGCATTGTTTGAAGAAGGGCGGGAGCTGCAGATCCCCGAAGCGCATTTTAAGCTTGAAGGCTCGAAACTGTTCGATGCTATCCATCAGCGGGCTCATCGACCAGGCCCGGGCTTGCTTACAATGGGGGCGCCGAAGCGAGCGATGACCGCCAATCTTTACTTCCGTACCCCGGAAGGGCATGAGCGCGCAATTGATACTTTCACGTGCTACTACACCTCGGGTAGCGTGCGCACGGTTTTCAACGGGATGGCGTTGGGAGGCTTCCTTTCTGTTAAAGCTTCATGCGCCCATGACGGGCGGGATACGAAGTTCGATCTTACCTTCAGTGCCGAGGCTTGGCTCGGCAAGAACATCCTCGATCTGCCAGGTTTTGCCAGACTATCGAAGGCTACACAAAACCTCGAAAAGGGGCGTCTAGTTGTTGAAATTGAGGTCGGAAACAACGTCGCTTCCTTTGACACTAAATCCAGCCCGATCAATGAGGAATATCATGCTCAGTTGCGTTGGTTGATCGAGTATCTGGATTATGCTCGCAAGGTGGCAGAGCAATGCAGTGATCATGTCATCCTGAAGTCTATCGACTTTGACCACGAGGTTTATACGGTTCTTCGAAAGTACGTCAAATTGCTCGCTGGGCCAGTGGTAACTACCCGCAAACCGGGATGGTTTTGCGGCGGTTCGTTCACCTCTCACGATGTGTGCGAGCTTCCAAGTTTCGTGTCAACTGCCTCCGATCCTATAATCAAGCTTGCTCAGAAGGACACTATGACCTTTGAATTGTTTGGACAGGCAATTACGGCTCCACGTGTCGAGACGATTTATACCGATGTAAAGTTCTCATTGTTCAGTGATCTGGATGCCCGCGAGACCCCCAAGATAAGGTTTTATACGACTGATAAATCAACCATTACGACACAACTGCAAGCGGGAGATTCTTGGGTAGTTCACACAGACCCAAGCGTGCTTGGTGAACCGCTCCCACCTAGCAACTGAGTGGAGCAAACCGGGCTTCCGAATCGATATTACAATCTCGTTCTCATGTGAGCCTTGTAAACGGGACCAGTTATAAACCGCAGCTTGAATTGCACCCATACTCGTAGAAATATTCGTTAGGCCGCTATTGGATGATATCTGCCAACCGTACGCGAAATTACGAGCCTTATCGGTGATGGATTGAAACTATTAATTTTACAGACCTTTTAGCAAGGGGCCTCTAGCGCTAACGGCGAGAACCCGTACCACTTTTGTACCAGCGCCACTCCAGCGAACTGACCCAGCCAATCTTTTTTCGCCATCGGAAAATTTACCTTATCGTCACTGCTATGCTTGCATTCTCTCAAAAGCGAGTCGAAAGCCATGGCAAGCGAATATTCACTGACCGACGTTCTCGAACGGATCTATCAAAATCAGTTGGCCTTGGAAGCTGCGCTGATGGAGCTGACTCTATGGGCTGAGCAGCAAGACGCGGGGATCTTAGGTGAAAACGTTCGAGGGGCGCTTTTCACACTCGCCGAGAATGCAGGTCATATCAAACAAGGTTTAGCTCGATTGAACGGGATAGATCCCACCTGACTGAAATAGTGTCTAAGTGAGGGGGCGTCGACTGAAAAGTGTAAATGTTATGCACGGCACGCCCGAAAGTGGCCCTACAAAGGGAGTGCTTTATGCACTCCATATTTATTCATTTGGACTTTTCGCTAGTCCTCCTCGTCCGGGACAAGCGGCCCGTCGTAAATCGCCGCTAACCGAATCACTGCTTCTAAAGCCTGTTCCGGCATCGCTCTCCCCTGTATATTCTTGAGAACGCTCTCCCGGACTAGATACCTAGAAGGCATTTTGGGATTTAAGATGTTGTTCAAACCTATTCGCGAACAGGTTTTTAGCTCTTCATTAACTGCCACATCAAGAGCGCTTGGATTGATTTCAATCTCAAAGGGAAGTTTCTCGAAGATCCCACCATCAATGATCTCATCTATTACGGACTGATGCCATACGATACCAACTTGTGGATCTGCTTTTTCAGTTACTCCCTCCCGCCCGACGTAGATACCCGCAAGTATTGCAACATCGGTTTGGAATCGATAAGAGATACCACCTACTTGAACAGCACCTTTTGGACTGTAGTAAAGGACAGGTGAACCAGACATACCACTCTTCGACGCAGAGTCAACAAGGTATTTGGCTTGGCCATCCCATCCACTTTGTACTGACGAGGCGATTGTTGCGCGTTTCCAGACGGGCTGGGAATAGTAGTCTTGAAGGTTATGTGGATAGCCCGGGATGAAAAGCTCCTCAGTCACCTCTACATTTTTCAACCATGATTCCCTGATAGCTGGATCCGGTACTAGGTAGCGTTGTATAGGACAAAGATCAGCGGGAATATTGCTGATACTACTATCCAGGAGAGCAATCAATACCTCTTCAACCTCTTCACCAAAACGATGAAGCTCCATCTTTAGATTCCCCGTTGGATCAAAGGGGATAGCTACTACATCCACCCTTGGCCATCCTGACGGATGAATAAGGAAAAGGGCTTTCTCCTCATCCATCAACGGAAGAACAACTGACATCCGTGACGCACCAAAACCACCATAGCTAACAGCAAGGTTAACAACAACGTTGTTTGGTACTGCGTTCTGTTCGCTCTGAAATCTTAAATTATCAGGATGACGGCCTGTCAGGTTATGCCAAGCGGTCACCACATAAAATTTCCCCTCGCGCTCGTAAACCATACCCGTGCCGATGGCAAGATTCGTTCTTCCAAATCGCATCGTCAAATGAACAACTGAATTACTTACGGCGGCCATATTTGCTCCTTGCTTGCCAAATAGTCGCCAGAAGATAGCAATAAGCCAGCACAATTCCCAGAGCTGTTTTCCTGATCATTTTTTAAACATTCCATCCTTTTTTCTAACGCCCCTCATGCGCCTACCAAAGCCCTAAAGGACGCCCTTCTCCTGCTCAACATTTTTTCAAAGCTCCCAGCGGTACCGGAGTGACATTCCTTCAAGCTGGTCATAGAGAGATGGAACGTACTAATCCTAGAAGCGTTAGTGCTCCGGCCTGTGCGGACAACTAACGGTGCGCCATGCCTACGCGTTTCCCTCATGCTTTCAGCTTTTTTATGTTGACCCATAGGAAAATGGTTAGAAGGGTTAGTTTTTTCCTCGCTGCCCTGAAAGCCTTGTCTGGTAAGGCTTTGCGAAGAAATACCAAGGTTAGCTTGTGGTTAGTTTTGGTAATTTCCTAACCTTTATTGATGTTAAATACTCGATTTATAAAGTCTTTTAAAAACAGTAAGTTATTAAATCCTAACCTTTGACCTAACCCAACCTAACCCATCAAAGTTAGGCCTCAAACCCAGCAAATACGGGCGCTCCATCTCATCACACTCCACTCAAAAAAAACCTAACCCTTTTCCCGAGACACCTTCGGAATTCGACCGCCTGTGCTTACGTGGGAGCATTGCGAAAAGGCACCCGCCTTCGCAGGGTTTCGCAGGTTTTCGATAGCCTGAATTCGCTCCGACGGCCCCGGCTGGCTTGATTGAAAGGAAGATGCAGGGGTGCAGAAAAAAAGACCTATTTAGTCCGCAGGCGAGGCGGGGGGACGACGGCGCGCGCCAGGTGTGAAGCACGCCACTGCCGCCGATAGCGCCCCATTTCGGTGCGATTTCTTGGGGGGCGAAAAAAAGCCGCCTCGGCGGGCGGCTCATGGGGTTAGCAGGTCATCGACAGTGCACCTGCCACAGCTGGTCCAGTCTGGTCGTGTAGCTCTGGCTCATCATCTCCCGCCGCATGCCCCAGTCAGGGTTAACGGGCACGCTGGCTGATCGGAGTGTCCCTCTACCCCATCGCCCGTTGATCTGGTCCAGCACCGCCATCAACTTCGTGGCGTCGGCTGGTTGGGAGGTGGCAAACAGGTCGTCGGTGTACTCCCCCTGCTGACATAGGTTCATCAACAGCACCTCAGCCTTGCTGTACTTGAAGCCCGGCCGAAACACGCGGTCGAGCGCGTCTACTGCTGCCTTGATCAGCAGCCGCACATCATCAGTGGGGTACGGCATGTCGATCAGCACACCGTTGGCGTACTTCGCCTCCTCCGGGTTGAACATGCCGGTGCGGATGCTGACGCGGATCTTCTTGCACAGCGACTGCTGCGCCCTGAGCTTTTCCGAAGCACGCATCATGTAGGTAGCCACCGCTTCCTTGATGGGTGCCAGGTCCGTGAGCCGCTTCCCGAACATCCGACTGCAGCAGATTTCCTGCTTCGGTGGGTCCGGCTCGTCCAGCTCCAGGCACGGCGTGCCGGCCAGCTCCCGGGCGGTCTTCTCGATCACCATGCTGAACTTCTTGCGTAGCGTCCACGGGTCGGCCTTCGCCAGGTCCATTGCGGTCTTGATGCCCAGGGCGTCCAAGTGAAGTTTCATCTTGCGACCGACGCCCCAGACCTCGGACACGTCGGTGTTGCGCAGAACCCAGTCACGCTTGAACGGGTCGCAGATATCGACCACACCGCCGGTTTCCACCTGGAGCCGTTTGGCGGTGTGGTTTGCCAGCTTTGCCAGGGTTTTGGTGTGGGCGATCCCCACCCCAACCGGGATGCCTGTGCAGCGAAGCACCTGGCTGCGGATCTTCCTGCCAAGCGCATCCCGGCCATCAATGCCGGTCATGTCGGCAAAGGCTTCGTCAATGCTGTAGACCTCGACGGCGGGCACCATTGATTCAATGAGTGTCATGACCCGCTCACTCATGTCGCCGTAGAGCGCGTAGTTCGACGAGAACGGGACGATGCCGTGCTTATGCAGCTTGTGCTTGATCTGGAAATACGGCTCGCCCATCTTCACATAGGGCTTGGCGTCGTAGCTGCGGGCGATCACGCAGCCGTCATTGTTGCTCAGCACCACGATGGGCACGCGGGCCAGGTCGGGTCGAAATACGCGCTCGCAACTGGCATAGAAGCTATTGCAGTCGATCAGGGCGAAAACTGGCTGGGGTTTAGACATGGCTGCGCACGCTGCAGGTGATGACGCCCCAGATGATCAGCTCGTCGCCTTCGAGCACGTACCTCGGTGGGTACTTTGGGTTCTCCGACAGGAGAATCACCTCCCCACCACGCCTGCAAAGGCGTTTGCACACGGGTTCGTTGTTCAGCAGCGCCACGACGACGTGACCATGCGCAGGTTCCATCGCACGATCCACAACGGCTAGGTCCCCTTCAAAGATCCCAGCGCCTTGCATGCTCTCCCCTGCGATTGATACCAAGTAGACATGCGGGGCGCGAATATTCAGAACCTCGTCCAATGAGATGTGCGCTTCGATGTGGTCCGCCGCCGGGGATGGAAACCCGGCGGGCACACGAAACGAACACAGGGGCAGCTTCAAGCCACCCTCAGCAATAGGGCCCAAAATCGAAAAGCTCATGACGGATCACTTCCAGAAACCTGTACATATATACAGTTAACGTTGTACAAGTTTTGCGGTCAATTTCTTGTAAGAATATTCGGACAGATGGCTGAGCAGGCCCACGCTGATACAGGTCACGGTCGTGCGCCGCTCACCTGTGCTTCGTAGACGGATCGCCCGCTGGACTACGCTGACGTTAACCAGAGGGCTGAACAGGGCGGACGACTCTCCCAGTACACCGGAAGCCTTGAGCTCACCCGCGTGCTGAGCATGCCGAACGCCATGGTCAGTACCGTGGGCGATCAGCCCTTGGGACGCTATAACGGCGCACCCTCGAATCAGTTCGCACTCTTCCATCAGGGGGGTGACGTTCTACACGCCGATATGGTGCGTTGGGGCTCGAAGCTGCATTGGGCGAAGGATAGAACCCCGGTGAATGCTAGGGTCGAGAAAGTTGCGCACGGTCCTTACTACAAGTCGATCTGGCCGCACCGAGCACTGGCTCCAATCAACAGTTGGTTGGAATGGGTGGATGAAGGCGGGCCAAAAAAGCAGCCGTATTTGATCCGCCGAAAGGACCTAGCGCCGATTTTGTGCGCTGCCATCGGTCAGTACCCGACGGGAGCCTGGGAGCCGCTGGAGCATGACGGCTTCGTGATCATCACCGCTGACAGCCAGGGAGGCATCGTGAAAATCCATGATCGCTGCCCTGTGGCGCTGAATGCGGAACTGGCGCGGGAATGGATCGACCCCGCCACACCCACAGAGCGCCCCGAACAAATTGTGCTGCTGCAGGGCGAACCTAGCGAGGTCTTCGAGTGGTTCGGGGTTGACCAGGCCGTGGGGAATGTTCGCAATCAGGGGGCAGCCCTGATCCAATCGGTTTCCTTATTCGATCCACAGAAATAGTGTTATTTACACTTTTCGTGTAACACCTGCCCTGCGAAACTTATTCCTACACATAGGCTACCGCACCCAATAAAATCGGGCACTTCAACAAAATTATAATTTCGTGGAACAACATAGTACGAAATCTTAAGCGAAAAATAGAGCAGGAGATCTACACGTAAAGTGTTGTTAACAGCTTATGAAACTACACTATTGAATCTCCTCTACCACCGGACATCTTTGCCCCTAGGGCTAAAGGCGTATATACCCTCACACCAGCACAGCCGCCCTGCTTTAGGAGGGCTTAAGGTGTATGTCGTCGCCTCATTTAATTATTTCTTAAAACATCCGTTGACGACCGAGCCGATAAACATTTAGTTTATTAACAGCCCTACCCAACGTCCACAAACACCGCGCTTATCAGCGTGGCGAGTTTCTTTGCGAGAAGAAGAAATGAACATAGTTATTTTATTGACGGCGACTGTTGTATTGCTTATCAGGATCTCTGAGCTGCTGGAACGATGGGGCATTGGTTGCCCAGGCTTCTTTTTTTGATTTCAAACCGGGGAGCTGACAGTCTGCTCCCCTAGACTTGAGCGGGTCAGCCCGGGCGATCAGGAAATGAGCCGTTGCTGAGGAGCATCTCCCATCAAAACAACCTTCCTAGTGCTTCCGGTTTCCCAGTTCATTATCACCAGTACACCGCTGAGCTATGCCTTGCCGGGCTTTTTTTTCCAGCTGCTGACCGTATTGCCAGCCTTGGACCGTCCAGGCGATGGCCGCCGAAGCGGCGACTAAAACGCACGGTAGAAGGCCGGCGACCAACACGCGGTATTGCAGCGGAATCAGGTCGACTAGACGCATAACACCGTCGGCAGGCCTCGACTACAGTTCCGTGCCAAGCAGTACTCAAGCAAGGGGTGACGCCCATTTGTCACCGCGCTAGGACAGCAACTCAGCTTGGGCTCAGGGCGCTGCAAACGATCCGCACAGTCGCGTCGAAATTCTCCGGAGTCAGCACATCGATTGGCGCACGCCTCTTAAGTCGCTCATGAGGCTCACAGACCGCCCGATAAAGCCTCCACGCACCGGTACCCGGAAACCTCGCTAACGCAGCAAGTACCAACTTGTGCCGCAGTGGATCAAGCTGCCAATCCGGAATGCGCTGACCACGATTCCCCAGGCTGAGGGACAGCAGACGCCGAGCCTTAATATCACGATTGATCTGATCTCGGGATTTACCAGCCAATTTAGCGAAAACAAGTAACGGTAAATTACTAGCGGCCTCATAGATGGCAAGCATCTCGGCGCGTTCGCGCTGGATGTCAGACACGTGAGATTTATGCGGCATTTCAGTCGGGACCGAAAGAGGTACGACAGGCGACTGGTGCGGCACGATAAGAGCTGGTTCGCCGCTAACCGAAGCCTTGGGCACCGAGACGGTTGTCATTGGAAAGGTGCCGTTGAACTGAATGGAGTTTGCGCTCGCGCTTTCCAGCGACGGCAGCGAAGCAGCACCCTCCAACCGGATGGTAAGCGGAGAGCTAGCCGCTTTCAGCTGGCCCTGCCCCCAAAGATCAAGACGGTTCGCCCAGTCCTGCATCATGGTCCGGCGCTGCTCCACGTATTCCGCGTGATTGTAGGCCGCGCTCACCTTGTCCGGATCAGCATGAGAAAGCTGAGCATCCACCCAAACCTTTGGATACCCGATCTCGTTCAGCGCCGTCGAGATCGTCGCCCTCATCCCATGACCGGTGAGTTGATCGGCATACCCCATCCGACGCAACGCGCCATTCAGCGTGTTCTCGCTGATGCGCTTGCTCAGATCGCTTCGATGCGCAAACAAGTAGCGCTGTGCGGGGACAACCTGGTCCAGCAAGTGACGCACGATCTCCAGCGCCTGAACCGACAGCGGCACTATATAAGGCGGTACATTTTGAGTCTGCTTACCTGGCTTCCGCATCGCTAGCTGGAGTTGTTTCACCACTTCCGCCGGTATGACCCACAAGCGCTTCTCCAGATCGAACTGGTCGGGTGTCGCCAACCGCAATTCGCCCGTGCGGACACCGGTCAGCAACAACAACCGAAGGCCAAGCCGAGTTTGGTTGGCGCCACCGTAGTTTCGAAGAGCAGCCATCAATGCCGGAAGCTCGTCCATTCGGAGAAACGGATTGTGCGTCACTGGAGGCTTGGGAAGTGCGACCACATCAAGATCTGAAGCTGGGTTGTGTTCCAGCCCCTCGATCTTCACCAACGCATAGCGGAACAACTGGTTGAACCAGGTCCGGCATTTTTCGGCGGTCGTTAAGGCCTTGCGTTGCTCAATCCTGCTCAGCAAATCCAGCAGATCGTGACGATTGATATCGTAAATGGACCGCCCGCCCAGCATGGGCAAGACGTCTTTACTGAAGATTCTCAAGATCTGCGAGAGCGTGCTCTGGCGTCCTTCCTTCAGGCTTAGCCTGCGGAACTCCACCCACTGATTAAACACCGCTTCGAAGGTGTGCTCCTTCGCAGCATGAACAGCTAGTCGCTGTTGTTTACGATGCTCGTAGGGGTTGATGCCCTGGGCAACCAAGGCGCGCGCCTCGTCACGTCGCGTGCGCGCCTCTTTGAGGCTGATTTGCGGGTAACAACCCAAGGACATGCGCTTCTGCTTGCCCGCCCAGTAATAACGGAAGAGCCAGACTTTTCCGCCTCTGGCCGTCACATTGAGAGTGAGACCATCACTGTCACCGAGGGTGTAGTCATTACCGGTGATTCGGGCATGCCGAACTGCCATTTCTGAGAGTGCCATCGCGAGCTCCTGAACAGAGTCAGGGCCAGATGCTCATCTCGCTACACAATCTGCTCCAGCATTAAACCGATTCAGTGCTCGTCAGAATCCTGGACTCAATTCTGGACTTAAACGCACCGGATAGTGCTGGATTTCAGTGGTTCCCGCTGGAACGAAAAAAGGGCCTAAAGGCCCTTATTTCAATCACTTACAGAATTCAGTGGAACTCTGTAGCGCAATATTTGGAGCGGGAAACGAGACTCGAACTCGCGACCCCGACCTTGGCAAGGTCGTGCTCTACCAACTGAGCTATTCCCGCGTCTTGGTGTGGCGCATTCTATAGATTCAAATTACGCCGTCAACCCCTTGATTCAAAAAAGTTTTATTTCGGCTCTACATCCGTCCGCAGATGCGGCCAGGCGGCGCGCAAGTATTGGACCATCGACCACAGCGTCAGCCCAGCGGAAACCAGCAACAGCGCATAGCCCAACAGCACCCAGAAGCTGAAGTCCGAAGGGTTGGCCAGCAGGATCACCAGCGCCAGCATCTGCGCGGCGGTTTTCCATTTGCCGAGGTTCGACACGGCGACCTGGGCGCGGGCGCCCAGCTCGGCCATCCACTCACGCAGCGCCGAGACGACGATTTCGCGGCCGATGATCACCGCCGCCGGCAAGGTCAGCCAGAGGTTGCCGTGTTCCTGTACCAGCAGCACCAGGGCCACCGCGACCATCAGCTTGTCGGCCACCGGGTCGAGGAACGCGCCGAACGGCGTGCTCTGCTCCAGGCGTCGAGCCAGGTAACCATCCAGCCAGTCCGTCGCGGCGGCGAAGGCAAAGACCGAGGCGGAGGCCATGTAGCTCCAGTGGTACGGCAAATAGAACAGCAAAATGAAGATCGGAATGAGCAGGACGCGTAGGACGGTAATCAGATTTGGGATATTCATCGGCACAACTGGCTGCGAGGTTGACGGGCATTCTACTCGCTGTGCAGGTTTGCATAAATCGACTCAGCGAGCTTTTTACTGATACCGGGTGCTTTGGCTATCTCCTCGATGCTGGCACGAGACAGTTCCTGCAATCCACCAAAATGTTTCAACAAGTCGCGGCGGCGCGTCGGGCCGACGCCTGCCACACCTTCCAGTGTAGACGTCCGGCGCGTCTTGCCACGGCGGGCACGGTGTCCGGTGATGGCAAAGCGGTGGGCTTCGTCGCGGATCTGCTGGATCAGGTGCAGCGCCGGCGAATCGCCCTTGAGGGTGAACTCATGGGCGGCGTCGTTCAGGTACAAGGTTTCGAAACCGGCCTTGCGCGTCGCGCCCTTGGCCACCCCCAGCAGGATCAGGTCGGGCACCATCAGTTCATTGAGCACATCGCGGGCCATGGACAACTGGCCCTTGCCGCCGTCGACAAGGAGGATGTCTGGCAACTTGCCCTCCCCGTCCTTGAGCTTGCCGAACCGGCGCATCAATGCCTGATGCATCGCCGCGTAGTCATCGCCGGGCGTGACGCCTTCGATGTTGTAACGGCGGTAATCGGACTTGATCGGGCCTTCCGGACCGAACACCACGCAGGACGCCACGGTTGCCTCGCCACTGGAGTGGCTGATGTCGTAGCACTCCAGCCGCTGCGGCGGCTCGTCCAGGTTGAGGACATCGGCCAGGGCATCGAATCGCGCCGCCACGTGTTGACGGTTGGCCAGGCGCGCGCCCAGGGCCTGTTCGGCGTTGGTCACGGCCAGTTGCTGCCAACGGGCACGGGTACCGCGAACGCGGTGGCTGATGGTCAGTTCACGACCGCGAAGCTTGTCGATGGCTTCGATCAGGGCCGGGAAATCCTCGTGGACCACGTTGACGATCAACTCGGCAGGCAAGTCGCGTTCCGGGCTGCTGACGTAGTACTGGCCCAGAAACGCCGCCATGACCTCAGCCACGTCCTCCTCGATACCCACTTGGGGAAAGAAGTTCTTGCTGCCCAGCACGCGCCCGCCGCGTACGCTGATCAAATGCACGCAAGCGCCGCCCGGGTTGATGAACGCGGCGATCACATCGACATCACCGCTGCCACCTTCCATGCTCTGCTGGTCCTGAACGCGGCGCAGCAGGCCAATCTGGTCACGCAGCTCGGCAGCCCGTTCGAACTCAAGGTTGACCGCCGCGTCTTCCATGGCTGCCGACAGTTCATCGGTAAGCGCATTGCTGCGGCCCTCCAGGAACATCACCGAGTGACGTACGTCTTCAGCGTAGACCTGCGGCTCGACAAACCCCACGCAAGGCGCCTTGCAGCGCTTGATCTGGTATTGCAGGCAGGGCCGGGTGCGATTCTTGTAGTAGCTGTCTTCACACTGGCGAACGAAAAAGGTCTTCTGCAGCAGGCTGAGGCTTTCACGAATCGCCCCGGCGCTGGGGTAAGGACCGAAATACCGACCCTTGGCCTTTTTGGCGCCCCGATGAATGCTCAGGCGCGGAAAGGCCCCGTCGGACAGAAACACGTAGGGGTAGGATTTGTCGTCGCGCAGCAGGATGTTGTACGGCGGGCGCCATTCCTTGATCAGCGTCTGCTCGAGCAGCAGCGCCTCGGTTTCATTGGCGGTGATCGTCGTTTCGATTTGCGCGATGCGCCCCACCAGGGCAGAGGTCTTCGGGGCGAGGCCGGTCTTGCGAAAGTAACTGGCCAGGCGCTTCTTGAGATTCTTGGCCTTGCCGACATAAAGCAGGCGTGCGTCGCCGTCGAACATGCGGTACACGCCGGGGCGGCCGCTGCAAGTGGAGAGGAACGCACTTGGATCAAACAATTCAGTCATTTTCAGGCGCTGGCATCGACCATGCCGTGGCGCACCGCCAACAGTGTCAATTCGACGTCACTGCTGATCGAAAGCTTCTCGAAGATACGGTAGCGGTAAGTGTTGACGGTTTTTGGCGACAGGCACAGCTTGTCGGAGATGATCTGCACCTTCTGGCAACCGACAATCATCAGCGCAATCTGGATTTCCCGCTCCGACAGTGCATCGAAGGGAGAATCGTTGGTTGGCTGGAACGACTTGATCGCCAATTGCTGGGCGATTTGCGGGCTGATGTAGCGTTGCCCGGCAAAAACCAGACGAATGGCCTGGACCATCTCGTTCAACCCAGCACCCTTGGTGAGGTAACCCGCCGCGCCCGCCTGCAACAGCCGGGTGGGAAACGGATCCTCTTCACACACGGTCACCGCGACCACCTTGATGTCCGGGTGACTGCGCAGCAGCTTGCGCGTGGCCTCAAGGCCGCCGATGCCAGGCATCTTGACGTCCATCAACACCACGTCGGGCTTCAATTCGCGCGCTTTGATCAGGGATTCTTCCCCGGATTCAGCCTGGCCAACTACCTGCAGGCCGTCGATGTCAGCCAGCATTCGTGTAATGCCCGTACGGACGAGATCATGGTCATCGACCACTAACACCCTAATCAAGCAGACACCTCACGATTTGGTCTTATTTGGGTTGCACAACACCTTAGCAAAAAGCGTCCGGCAGACCTAGCGCAAAGGGACAGATAAAAGTTACAACGCATCTTTATTGGCATAACGTCCGAGGCTTCAAGCACCGGCGTCTCGCTGCATCCTCAGGAAACACTCATCCTCGCCCACGACACGCAGGCCCATGCGTTCGTACAACGCCCTGGCCGGATTATCCTTGAACACCGTCAGGCGCAGCGCCGGCCGACGCTCCAGGCCCACCAGATCCCAAACCTGTCCGATCACCCAGGTACCGGCGCCCTGCCCACGAAACGCTTTATCAACCTGCAGTTCCCGGATGTACAACGCCCGGGCATCGCGGCTGAGGCTGACAAAGCCCAGTGCCTGGCCGGCACGACTGATTATCCAGTTCTGGCGAATAATCCAGGCCAAGTCGAACGCTTCGTCCTGCCAGAGCAAATCATGCTTGAGGTAATAGGCAAGCATGTTGTCGCAGGTCAGCTGCCGGGCGAAGTCGATGTCCCCAGCCGTTGCGGCACGCCACTCGAAACTCATGAACACCTCATCCAAGCACGGCCACCGGCACGACTTGCCCTACCCAACCGTTGACGTCGCGGCGGGCGATCACCAACAGCTCGCCCGTGCCGGGCGCTGCCGCGAGCAACGAACCGTCCGGGCCCCAGATAGCACTGCGACCGGCAGACTCCCAGCCTCCGGTGGCGCCACCATGATTGGCCATCAGCACGGTCATGGCATGCTGCCGGGCATATCCTTGCAGCAATGTCGTATCGGGCACGTAGCCACCCTCGGTGATCAACACCCCCGCCGCATATAGCGTAGCGCCCTGCCCGGCTGCCGCGGCAGCATGGCTGGCGTGGGAAAAATCGGCGCATATCGCCAGGGCGATGCAATCCTGCCCCATCGCCAGTATCGAGCCGCCATGCCCCGGGGCGAAGGCGACTTCTTCCCCAGGGTGCAGATGCTGCTTGCTGTACACCCCGAGGGAACCATCAGCGCCGAGGACCAACGCGCCGATCAACACCGGGGCGGCCGCCGACAGGCGAATCGGCAGGCCCACCACCGTCGTCAGGCCGAGCTCGCGGGCCAGGTCGCGCAGCGGTTGCAATACGCCATCCTCCGGCAGGATGGCCAGGTCCGCCGCCAAGCCACGTTCGTAGCCGGTGAGCGACAGCTCAGGAAACACGAGCAACTGCACGCCCTGTTCAGCGGCCGCCTGCATGAAATACTGATGGCGCACGAGGTTGGCACGAACGTCCCCCGCGATGGAGATCGACTGGGCGGCGGCGAAGGCTGGAGCGGTCATGGGTCATCCTTGGGAGGCGCTGCAAACCTGAAGTTTGTCACAAAGCCCAGCGGACTCAAGCCGGGGCGAACAATTGCATGCCCTCGATAGAATTTTCTGATTGAACCGGCGCCCCGTCCTCAAGTAAGCTCAGGGCCATTCATCGGAGACAGACCATGTTCAACGCCCTCTCACCGCTTCAAACCGCCAGCGCCCCGCGCTTGGTTGCGGCTGCCTGGGCGAACAGCGTGCAAACTCCGGTCAGCTTTTATTTTGGGTATTGGTTTAGCCACTGGCGCGCCTGATACCCAACCGGCGCCCATTTTAAACGGGTCGCCTTCCAGAGTTTTCCAAACCCCCGGTCGGCCTCCCGACCGGGGGTTTTGTTTTTTCAGGCCCCACACATTTGCAACACCAGACAACTTGAGGATTGAGCCATGAACTACGCCACTTATTACCGTTACGACAGTTTTTCCGCCTGGCGATTTACCAGCCACCGCTCGGGACAGCCTGCCGCCTCCGATCGGTCACCTACCGGTGGCAAGCCTCAATTGCGGGCCAATCCGGCCAATTGTCGAACACCCCACTAGGACCGGCGCGCGGGAATGAACCCGCTGCCCGTCCAGGAAGCCAGATCATGAATTCGTCCGTCTCCGCTTTGCCGCTGTCCACGCTCAACCCTGCCAACGAAGCCCTGACCCTGCGTCTGCCGAGCTCGTTGCAACTCAAGCACCAATTGCCGCTCAGCACCGCGTTGAGCCATCAAGTGAGCGCTCATCGCCAGGCCATCCGCGCGATCCTCGACGGTGAGGACTCCCGCCTGCTGGTCATCGTCGGTCCCTGCTCGATCCACGACCCGAAATCCGCCCTCGAATACGCCGCCAACCTGGCTCGCGTGGCTCATGAAGTGCGCGACAGCATGCTGCTGGTCATGCGCGCCTACGTGGAAAAGCCCCGCACGACCGTAGGCTGGAAAGGCCTGGCCTACGATCCTGGCCTGGATGGCAGCGACGACATGGCCGCCGGCCTGACCTTGTCCCGGGAACTGATGCGCGAGATATTGCAGCTTGGCTTGCCTGTCGCCACCGAACTGCTGCAACCCATGGCCGCCAGCTACTTCGACGACCTGCTCAGTTGGGTGGCCATTGGTGCGCGCACCACTGAATCGCAGATCCACCGGGAAATGGCCAGCGGCCTGGGCATGCCCGTGGGGTTCAAGAACGGCACCGACGGCGGGGTCGGCATTGCCTGCGACGCCATGCGCTCTGCCGCCCACCCCCATCGGCATTTCGGCGTGGACAGCCAGGGGCATCCGGCGATCATCCAGACGCCGGGCAACCCCGACACCCACCTGGTGCTGCGCGGCGGTCATCGCGGGCCGAACTACGACCAGCAGAGCGTCACGCAGATACACCATGACCTGACCCGCCTCAAGATACCGGCCCGGATCATGGTGGACTGCAGCCACGCCAACAGCGGCAAAGACCCGCTGCGCCAACCGCAGGTGTTCAATGACGTGCTGGAGCAACGGCTGCAAGGAAACCGCTCCCTGATCGGCATGATGCTCGAAAGCCACCTGTTCGAAGGCTGCCAGCCGTTGGGCCCGTCGATGCGCTACGGCGTCTCGGTCACCGATGGTTGCCTGGGCTGGGAGTCTACCGAGCAGTTGTTGCGCGAAGCCCATCGCAAGCTGCAATTGCCAGCCTGAGGTCCCGAACCCACCTTCCCCTGGAACCAGGGGGCGGCGTGGGCCCCTTTGTGGGAGCGAGCTTGCTCGCGATAGCGTCAGTTCAGCCAGCATTAATGTTGCCTGAAACACTGTCATCGCGAGCAAGCTCGCTCCCACAGAGGTTGTGCCGGGCTTCGCTTAGCCTGGCGCACTGGAACGAACCTGGACCGTCACCCACTCGGAACGCTGGCTGACGTCATCCAGGCGCTCAACCTGATAGAACACGCCCACCGACCTGTCACCTTGATCCTGCCAATACGCCGCAGGAATCACAAAAACGAGCGGTTGGCCTGCCGTGGCCTCGGTGATTTCGCGTTCACGGACATAAGACGAGTTCCCGTTGCATTGCAACCAGACCAGCTCGCCCGCCTCAAGCCCGGGATCATCGATGACAATCGTCACCCCCTCTTGCAAATCGTCGACATTCAGCCACCCGTCGTTCATCTCCCGAATCCTGGGCGCCTTCAACGCAGGACGCTGTAGCGGACCGATGCGCAATGACAAGGGCTCGGCGCGGCGCACCGAATGTCCACGCCTGACGACATAGGCCAAGGCCAGGTTGTGTCCCACATGGGGAGCAATCAGCGAATGATCGATCCAGAGCGACACCTCACGACCAACCGCATGGGTTTCTATTTCCAGCACATCGCGCCAAAGCGCGTTGGAACCCTTGCTGGCCGTCAAGATCAACCGATCGCCAACCGCCATCCTGGCGTAGGGCCGAATGGTCAGCCACGTTCCGTCGGGCACCCGACTCGGATCAAGGCTGCCTCCGACCGCGTCGTTGGCAACGGCAGGCAGCAGTTGCGGTGATACATCGCCGATATCCAGTTGCAGGTGTTGCGAAACCAGGGTGGCCGGCAACTGTTTGCCCGTCACCTGGTAGGAAAGCTCCAGCGAGCCACCGTCCAACTCGGCAATATGCGGTTCGCGCACGACGAACACGACGTCTCGCCCTACTTGCCGCTCCGTGACGAACCCGACCACTTCATGTCGGTAAGACTCACCCTCGTTGTTGAGCCCATGCCAACGCAGCAGCACCTCATCCCCGCACGTCATCAGTGGATAAGGTTTGATGGTAACGACGGCCTTGCGCCAAGCGGGGTCGATCACCCCGTCCCGGGCCGCTGCCAGGATCGGTGGCGGCAGCCTTGTCCCTGAAGTTGAACGGGATCGTTGAAGAGAGGGGTAAGTGATCATGTACAGGCTCCAGTCCTTGGATGAAGGCACCGTTTGCATAACGGCGCTCGATGGGGCCATTAAAACCTGCTCGCGGCAAACCCACAGCCAGACAAGACAACAACGGCGGTGGTCCCTGGCGTTCAAAGCTGTAGCTGCAAACGACTCGGGTTATAGGAGAGCTCCTACACATGTAGCCACCGTCGGGGGATTTCCCATTCTTCCCACTTTTTCTATTCCGGTTTCCCCGGTTCAGCGCGGTTTTTTCCTACACCGTCCATTACGGGTCTGGATTAGAGTGAGGTCGCAAATTCACCGTGAACCTCTTCGAAAAAGGTACGAACATGCAACGGAATGCAACCACTCAATTTCCCATCCTGTTGGTCCATGGGTTGTTCGGGTTTGACAGGATCGGCGGTTTCGAACTTTTCCATGGCATCAAACAAGCCCTGCGCGCAGGCGGTGCCCGGGTGTTCATCCCGTACCTGTCGGCCACCCATTGCAACGAGGCCAGAGGCGAACAACTACTGGCGCAAATCGATCGGGTCCTGGCCGGCACCGGTGCGGCCCGGGTCAACCTGATCGGCCACAGCCAGGGTGCGCTGGCCGTTCGATATGCTGCCGCGCTGGCACCCGACAAAGTTGCCTCGGTCACGTCGGTCAGCGGCCCCAACCATGGTTCCGAACTGGCCGATTTCCTGCGCAAGGCCCTTACCCCCGGACGGTTGCCAGGGCATGTGGCACGAGACGTCGCCACGCTGTTCGCCGATTTCATCTCGCTGCTTGACGGGCAGGCGCAGCTATCGCCCACCGCCGTCGCCGCGCTGGCGACGTTGACCACTGAGGGCGTGGGCGCCTTCAACGACAAATACCCCCAGGGCCTGCCGAAGCACTGGGGTGGGAACGGCCCGGACCGAGTCAATGGCGTGCGCTACTACTCATGGAGCGGTACGTTGCCCGAGGCTACAGGGGAAGCATCGGAGCCTTTGCAGGGTTTCTGCCGCGCCTTTTCCGACTACTTCATCACCGAAGCCGAGCAGAACGACGGCCTGGTCGGACGCTTCAGTTCGCATCTGGGCAAAGTCATTCGCTCCGACTATCCAATGGACCACATGGAGGCCATCAATCCAGGAGTCGGCACATTACGCAAGGGTACAGACCCCACAGAGCTTTACCTGCGCCACGCCGAGCGCCTGCGCAAAGCCGGCCTTTGATCGCCGGCCCCAAGGTTTTGACGCAATTTTGACAACAACCCGTCAATGAATCCGGTAGGCTCAACACCTTTAAATACAGCGAAAGGAATTTCCCCCATGGCCAAAGCCACTGCCCGCCACATCCTGGTTTCCACCGAAGACAAGTGCAACGAACTCAAGGCCCAGATCGAAGCCGGCGCCGATTTTGCCGAAGTTGCCAAGGCCAACTCCTCCTGCCCATCCAGCCGTCAGGGTGGCGACCTGGGTTCGTTCGGCCCGGGCCAGATGGTCAAGGAGTTCGATACCGTGGTGTTCAGCGCACCGATCAATGTGGTCCAGGGTCCGGTCAAGACTCAGTTCGGTTACCACCTGCTGGAAGTGACCAGCCGTCAGGACTGATGGCTCCTTGTGGGAGCAAGGCTTGCCCGCGATGAACGATAACGCGGTTTAGCTGTTGGACCGCGGCGCGGCCATCGCGGGCAAGCCTAGCTCCCACAGGCCTTGCCCCCACAGATAAATCCCTTCGCCATAAGGACTGGCGATCCACGCGCCGCTCGCGTACAAATCGTGTCATCGATCACCCGGCTTTAAGGCTGACAATGCGACTGGCGTTCCCTTCCCTGCTATTGACTGCCGTGGTCCTGCTGACAGGCGCCGTCGGCGTCGATGCAGCACCGCAACATGCCCTGACCGTCTATGGCGAACCGGCCAAATATGCCGAAGGCTTCGGCCACTTCGCCTACACCAATCCCCAGGCCCCCAAAGGCGGGACCCTGCGCCGCTCGGCCGTCGAGATCGGCCACTTCGACCACATCCTGCCCTACATCGACAAAGGCATCGGCGTCAGCCAGATCGACGGGATGCTGTATTCGCCCCTGGCCCAGCGCTCGCTGGATGAACCCTATACCGTCTATGGCCTGGTAGCGCAGAAGATGGAGCGGGCCGACGATGGCCTGTCCCTGCGCTTCTACCTGAACCCCAAGGCGCGCTTCGCCGATGGCAAGCCCATCACCGCCGAGGACGTGCGCTACAGCTTCGAGCTGTTGATGACCCAGGGCAGCCTGCGCTATCGCACCCAGTTCGCGGCGGTCAAGGACGTCGTGGTCGAGGACGAGCGCACCGTGCGCTTCAACTTCAAGAACAATGAAAGCCGCACCCTGCCCCTGGACATCGCCACCTTGCCGGTCCTTCCCGAACATTGGTGGAAGACCCGCGATTTCGCCAACGGCGGTGGCTACGAGGCGCCACTGGGCAGCGGTCCATATAGGGTGAGCAAGGTCGATTCCGGGCGCAGCATTACCTTCGAGCGCAATGCCGATTGGTGGGGCAAGGACCTGCCAGTCAGTCGCGGCCTCTACAACTTCGACCACTTCAGCATCGAGTATTTTGGCGACACCGATGTGGCCCGCCAGGTGCTGCGCGGCGGCGCCTATGACTACAATCGCGAGTTCTCCGCCACCGGCTATGCCATCGGCTATGACAGCCCGGCCCTGCACGACGGTCGCCTGCAAAAGGCCCACCTGGCCACCGAGGCTCCCCAGACCGCCCAGGGTTTCGTCTTCAACCTGCAGAAACCGCAGTTCCAGGATCGTCGTGTGCGCCAGGCCCTGGCGATGCTCTGGGATTTCGAATGGAGCAATCGCCAGATGATGCGCAATGTCTATGTGCGTCAGCAGAGTTACTTTTCCAACACTGAACTCGCCGCTCGAGAACTGCCCGATACCGGCGAACGGGCGATCCTCGAGCCGTTGCGCGGACAGATTCCCGACGAAGTCTTCACTCAAGTCTTCCAGGCTCCGAAAACCGACGGCAGTGGCGTGATCCGCGACAAACAACTGCAAGCCCTGGCGTTGCTGGAACAGGCCGGCTGGAAACCGGACGGCGACCGCCTGGTGAATGCCGAGGGCGAGCCGCTGAGCTTCACGTTCCTGAACAGCCAGAACGGTATGGATCGCCTGTTGCTGCCCTACAAGCGCACCCTGGCGCAGATTGGCATCGACATGAGCATCCGGCGCATCGACGCGTCCCAATACGTCAATCGCCTGATGAGCCGTGACTACGACATGATCATCACCGGCTACCCGGTCAGCACCTCGCCGGGTCTGGAACTCTACAACTACTTTGGCTCGGCGGCGGCCAACGACCCGGGGGCCAACAACTACATGGCCCTGCAGAACCCGGCGGTGGATGCCCTGATCGACGGCCTGGTCAAGGCCACGACCAAAGCCGACATGCTCCACCACGCCCGTGCACTGGACCGGGTGCTGCAATGGAATTACTACTGGATCCCCAACTATTACCCGCCGGGCAGCTCGACCGTGTGGTGGAACCGCTTCGGCATCCCGAAGGTACAGGCCAGCAATGACGAAGCCATCGAGAGCTGGTGGGAAGTGAGCAGCACACCGTTGACCAACGAGCAGATGCGTGCCGAACTCATCAGGCGCGGCACACCCGGAGGGCGGCATTGATGTGGGCTTATATCGCAAGACGCCTGCTGCTGATCATTCCGACCCTGGTGATCATCCTGCTGGTGAACTTCGTCATCGTACAGGCCGCGCCGGGCGGGCCGGTGGAACAGGCCATCGCTCACCTGCAAGGCATCGGCGGCGCCAGCATTGGCAGTTCGGGCAACACCATGACCGGCAGTTCCCGCGCCAGCCGGGGGCTCGATCCACAGTTGATCAAGGACATCGAGAAACAATACGGCTTCGACAAACCGGCCCACGAACGCCTGTGGCTGATGCTCAGCAGCTACGCTCGCCTGGACTTCGGCAAGAGCTTCTTCCGCGGTGCCACGGTCACCGACCTGATCCTGGAAAAAATGCCGGTGACCATTTCCCTCGGTCTCTGGGCGACGCTGCTCACCTACCTGGTGTCGATTCCCCTGGGCATTCGCAAGGCCGTGCGTCACGGTTCCGCGTTCGATGTGTGGAGCAGCACGGCGATCATCATTGGCTATGCCATGCCGGCGTTCCTCTTCGCGATGTTCCTGATCGTGGTGTTCGCCGGCGGCACCTCGCTGAACTGGTTTCCGGTGCGCGGGCTGGTATCGGACAACTTCGAGTCGTTGTCGACGCTGGGCAAGATCGCCGATTACTTCTGGCACCTGGTGCTGCCGGTCACGTCACTGGTGATCGGCGGCTTCGCCACCCTGACGATCCTGACCAAGAACTCGTTCCTCAATGAAATCACCCGCCAGTACGTGGTCACCGCGCGTGCCAAGGGCATGAGCGAACGCCGGGTGCTGTACGGCCACGTGTTCCGCAACGCGATGCTGCTGGTGGTATCGGGTATTCCCCAGGCGTTCATCAGCGTGTTCTTCGCCGGTTCCTTGCTGATCGAGGTGATTTTTTCCCTCGACGGCCTGGGACGCATGAGCTACGAGGCCGCGGTGTCCCGGGATTATCCGGTGGTGTTCGGTTCGCTGTTCATCTTCACGTTGTTCGGTCTGCTGATCAAACTCATCGGCGACCTCTGCTACACCCTGGTGGACCCGCGCATCGACTTCGCCGCGAGGAACGCCTGATGTTCAAGTTTTCCCCCTTGGGCCGTCGGCGCTTCGAACGCTTCAAGAAAAACCGTCGGGGCTGGTGGTCGCTGTGGCTGTTCATCGGCCTGTTCATCCTGAGCCTGGGCGGCGAGTTGATCGCCAATGACAAGCCGCTGGTGGTCAGTTACCAGGGCTCGCTGTATTTCCCGGTGTTCAAGCGCCATACCGAACAGGAATTCGGTGGCCAACTGCCGTTCCAGGCCGACTACCGCAGCAGCTACGTGCAGAACCTGATCCACAAGGACGGCGGCTGGCTGTGGTTTCCACCGATCCCGTTCAGCGACGACACCCCCAATTACGACCTCAACCAGCCGGCCCCGAGCCCACCCTCGACCGTGAACTGGCTGGGCACCGATGACCAGTCCCGGGACGTGCTGGCCCGGGTGATCTTCGGCGCGCGAGTGTCGATCCTGTTCGCCCTGGCCCTGACTGCCATCAGCGCGCTGATCGGCATCGCCGCCGGTGCGTTGCAAGGCTATTACGGTGGCTGGGTGGATTTGCTCGGGCAACGCTTGCTGGAAGTCTGGTCCGGGCTGCCGGTGCTCTACTTGCTGATCATCCTGTCCGGCTTCGTGGAGCCGAACTTCTGGTGGCTGCTGGGTATCATGGCACTGTTTTCCTGGCTGGCCCTGGTGGACGTGGTCCGCGCCGAGTTCCTGCGCGGGCGCAACCTGGAATACGTGAAAGCCGCCCGAGCCCTGGGTTTGTCGGACCGCAAGGTGATCGTGCGACATATCCTGCCCAACGCGATGAACGCCACCCTGAGCTACCTGCCCTTCATCCTCACCGGGGCGATCTCCACCCTCACCGCCCTGGACTTCCTCGGTTTCGGCATGCCGGCCGGCAGCGCCTCCCTGGGCGAATTGATTGCCCAGGGCAAGCAGAACCTGCAAGCGCCATGGCTGGGGCTGACGGCGTTTTTCACCCTCGCGCTGATTCTTTCTCTACTGGTGTTTATCGGCGAAGCGTTGCGAGACGCGTTCGACCCTCGATCGTGAAACGGCCATGAAGCGGAACCTTGAGATGAGCGACAACCTGATCGAAATCCGCGACCTGAGCGTGGCCTTCAACGAGCAGACGGTGGTGCGCAACCTGTGCCTGGACATCCGCCCCGGCGAATGCCTGGCCCTGGTTGGCGAGTCCGGCTCCGGCAAGTCAGTGACGGCCCACTCGATCCTGCAATTGCTGCCCGAGACAGAAGCCCGCACCACCGGCAGCATTCGCTATCGCGGCCAGGAACTGGTGAGCGCCGATACCACGGCCCTGCGGGAGCTGCGCGGCAACCGGATCGCCATGATCTTCCAGGAGCCGATGACTTCGCTGAACCCGCTGCACAGCGTCGAGAAGCAGATCGGTGAAACGCTGATGCTGCACAAGGGCCTGGGAGGCAAAGCCGCGCGCCAGCGCATTCTGGAGCTGCTGGCCCTGGTTGGCATTCAAAACCCCGTCGAGCGACTCAAGGCCTATCCCCATCAACTGTCCGGCGGCCAGCGGCAGCGGGTCATCATCGCCATGGCCCTGGCCTGCGAGCCGGAACTGTTGATTGCCGACGAACCGACCACTGCATTGGACGTGACCGTGCAGCGCAAGATTCTGCTGCTGCTCAAGTCGCTGCAGCAACGGCTTGGCATGTCCATGCTATTGATCAGCCACGACCTGAACCTGGTGCGCAGCATCGCCCAACGGGTGTGCGTGATGAAGGATGGAGAAATCGTCGAACAGGCGCCCTGCGAAACCCTCTTCAACGCGCCGAAACACCCCTACAGCTGTGAGTTGCTGCACGCCGAACCGGAAGGCCAAGCCCTGCCCCGGGACGAGCGCGAAGAGGTGCTGCAGGTACAGGACCTGCACGTCAGTTTCCCCCTGGGCGGCGGCCTGTTCCGGCGCAAGGAATACTTGCGCGCCGTGGACGGCATCAGCCTGTCCATCCAACGGGGCAAGACCCTGGGCATCGTCGGCGAATCCGGTTCCGGCAAGTCCACGCTCGGCCAGGCGATCCTGAGGTTGATCGAATCCGAAGGCAGCATTCACTTCCAGGGCCAGGCCCTCGATCAGCTCTCGCAAAAAGCATTGCGGCCGTGGCGCAAGCAGATGCAGGTGGTGTTCCAGGATCCGTTCGGCAGCCTCAGCCCGCGCATGTCGGTGCAGCAGATCATCAGCGAAGGCCTGGAGGTCCACCAGCCCTCCAGCCCAGAACAGTGTGAAGCCCGGGTGATCCAGGCCCTCAAGGAGGTCGGCCTCGACCCTTCGACCCGTCATCGCTACCCCCACGAGTTCTCCGGCGGCCAGCGCCAGCGCATCGCCATTGCCCGGGCCCTGGTGCTCAAGCCAGCGTTGATTTTGCTGGACGAACCCACCTCGGCACTGGACCGCACCGTGCAGAAACAAGTCGTCGCCCTGCTCCGTCAGCTCCAGGAGAAGTACGACTTGACCTACCTGTTCATCAGCCACGACCTGGCGGTGATCCGTGCCTTGGCCCATGACATGATCGTGATCAAGGACGGTAAAGTGGTCGAGCAAGGCGCCAGTCATGACGTGTTCGACTCGCCCCAGCATCCCTATACCAAGGAGTTGTTGGCGGCGGCGCATACGGGGTGGGCATAATGCGGCGCATGACGTAGCTTCGTGTCGCCCTCATCGCGAGCAAGCTCGCTCCCACAGTGGTCTGCGTCGCACTGAAGATCAACTGTGGGAGCGAGCTTGCTCGCGATGAGGACCTGACAGGCAACACACAATCCGGACCCGACCATGAACCCCACCGAAAGCCTCAAGGATTACAAGCGCGTGCGCACGCTGGCGATCCGTTCGTTGTTCGAGATCATCGAGCAGTCCAGCGAAGGCACGGTGATTGTCGACCGTGACGCGAACATCGTCTGGATGAACGAACGCTACGCCCGCCGCTTCGGCCTGAACTCGGCGCAGGAGGCGATTGGCCGGGCGTGCGAGAGCGTGATTCCCGGCAGCCTGTTGCGTGAAGTGGTGCGCACCGGGCGCCCGATCCTGCTGGACATGCAGGACACGCCCAAGGAGCCCCTGGTGGTGATGCGCCTGCCGATCCACGACAGCGCGGGCGCGGTGATCGGCGCCATCGGCTTTGCCTTGTTCGATGAGTTACGCAGCCTGTCCCCGATGCTCAAGCGCTACCTGAGCATGCAGGAAGAACTGGCCTCCACCCGCTCGCTGCTGCGGGCGCGGCAGACCAAGTACAACTTTGCCCATTTCATTGGCACCAGCAACGCCGGCCTTGAGGTCAAGCGCCGTGCCCGGCGCAGCGCCAGCGCCGATTCGCCAGTGCTGCTGCTCGGCGAAACGGGCACCGGCAAGGAACTGCTGGCCCAGGCCATCCACAGTGCTTCGCCGCGCGCCCACAAGGCGTTCGTCAGCATCAACAGCGCGGCGATTCCTGAATCGCTGCTGGAAGCCGAATTCTTCGGCACCGCGCCAGGGGCGTTTACCGGGGCCGACCGCAAGGGCCGCGCCGGCAAACTGCAGATCGCCCAAGGCGGTACGCTGTTCCTCGACGAGATCGGCGACATGCCGTTGCCGCTGCAAAGCAAACTGCTGCGAGTGCTCCAGGAAAAGGAATACGAACCGGTGGGCTCCAATGAGGTACTGCAAAGCGACGTGCGAATCATCGCCGCCACGTCCATGGACCTGGAAGCGGCGATCAAGCGCGGAGAGTTTCGCGCCGACCTGTACTACCGCCTCAACGTGCTGCCGATCCAGGTCCCGCCGTTGCGCGAACGCCTGGATGATTTGCCGGCCCTGAGCGAAGCGATCCTTGAAGAACTGCGCAGCCAGCACGAACTGAACCCCGCCGCCCTCGACCTGCTGCGGCAACACGCCTGGCCGGGCAACATCCGCGAACTGCGCAACGTGCTGGAACGGGCCGCGCTGCTCAGCGATGATCTGGTGCTCACGGCGGCGGACATCCGCGCCGCCATCGGCACGTTCATACCGGTAACCCACACGGCAAGCCCAAGCCTGGAACCGTTGCCGCAAGAAACTTTCAGCCAGGCCCGGGCACGCTTCGACCGGCAGTTGATCGAAACCACCCTCGCGCAATGCGGGGGCAAAGTGGTTGAAGCGGCCGAGCGGTTGGGGCTGGGGAGGTCGACGTTGTACAAGAAGATGGTGGCGTTGGGGATTGCAGAGTCTCAATAAAGAGACTTTATTCTCAAAATATAGACCTATGGTTTTGGAGCGCTTTGCGCTCATCGCGAGCAAGCTCGCTCCCACAGGGGGACTGGGTTCTCCTGAAATACGCGGCCAACTGTGGGAGCGAGCTTGCTCGCGATGAGGCCTGCACACCCCACACAAATCTCAAAACAGAGACAAACCTCTCATTCCCGCCCTACAACCCCAAACAATTTCCTTATATTTCAGTCGGTTACACACCTGGCACAAAACTCGCTAAAGCCCTCCCCACAGCTTCACCACAACAATAACAATCCAGGAGACACACCATGAGTGTGATCATTGCCTTGGCAGCCCTCACGCTGCTGATGGTCGCCGCCTACCGTGGCTACAGCGTTATCCTCTTTGCCCCCATTGCCGCCCTCGGCGCCGTCCTGCTCACCGACCCGTCCGCCGTCGCTCCCGCCTTCACCGGGGTGTTCATGGAAAAAATGGTCGGCTTCATCAAACTGTATTTCCCGGTGTTCCTGCTCGGCGCGGTGTTCGGCAAGCTGATCGAACTGTCGGGGTTCTCCCGCTCCATCGTCGCCGCGGCGATTCGCTTGCTGGGGACGCGCCAGGCCATGCTGGTAATCGTGCTGGTCTGTGCCTTGCTGACCTATGGCGGCGTGTCGCTGTTCGTCGTGGTGTTCGCGGTGTACCCGTTCGCCGCCGAGATGTTTCGCCAGAGTAATATCCCCAAGCGCCTGATCCCGGCCACCATCGCCCTCGGCGCGTTCTCGTTCACCATGGACGCCCTGCCCGGCACGCCGCAGATCCAGAACATCATCCCCAGCACGTTCTTCAACACCACTGCCTGGGCCGCACCGTGGCTGGGCGTGATCGGCACGCTCTTCGTGTTCAGCCTCGGCATGCTGTTCCTGCAACGCCAGCGTAACAAGGCCCAGCGCACGGGCGAAGGCTACGGCACCGAGTTGCGCAACGAGCCGGAAACCGCCGAAGACATCAAGCTGCCGAACCCCTGGATCGCCGTTTCGCCACTGTTGGCGGTAGGGCTCATGAACCTGTTGTTCACCCAGTGGATTCCCCAGTGGTATGGCAAGACCCACAGCCTGGCGCTGCCGGGCATGGCGACGCCAGTGACCAGCGACATCGCCAAGCTCACCGCGATCTGGGCGGTGCAGGCGGCGTTGCTGGTGGGCATCATCATGGTCTTGCTGTTCGGTTTCCGCGCCATTCGCAGCAAACTCGCCGAAGGCAGCAAGAGCGCCGTGGGCGGCGCCTTATTGGCGGCGATGAACACCGCTTCGGAATACGGCTTCGGTGCGGTCATCGCATCCTTGCCGGGCTTCCTGGTACTGGCCGACTGGCTCAAGAGCATTCCCAACCCACTGGTCAACGAAGCGGTGACCGTCACGCTGCTGGCGGGCATCACCGGCTCCGCCTCGGGAGGCATGAGCATCGCTTTGGCGGCGATGTCCGAAACCTTTATCAGCGCCGCACACGCCGCCAACATTCCCCTGGAAGTGCTACACCGGGTAGCCGCCATGGCCAGCGGCGGCATGGACACCCTGCCCCACAACGGCGCGGTGATTACCCTGCTGGCGGTAACCGGGCTGACCCACCGCGAAGCCTACAAAGACATTTTCTGCATTACGCTGATCAAGACCCTCGCGGTCTTCGTGGTGATCGGTGTGTTCTACGCCACTGGCATTGTGTGAGGTTCCCATGACAACCACTCTTTCGGGCAAGACGGCCCTGGTCACCGGTTCTACCAGCGGCATCGGCCTGGGCATCGCCTTGAGCCTGGCCAAGGCCGGGGCCAACCTGATCCTCAACGGTTTTGGCGACGCCTCGGCGGTGATCGCCGAGGTGAAACAGTTCGGCGGCCAGGTCGGTCATCATCCGGCCGACGTCAGCGACCCGGCGCAGATCGCCGATATGCTCGCCTACGCCGAACGCGAGTTCGGCGGCGCGGACATCCTGGTGAACAACGCCGGGATCCAGCACGTGGCCGCCGTGGAGGATTTCCCGGTGGAGCGCTGGGACTCGATCATCGCCATCAACCTGTCCTCGGTGTTCCACGCCACCCGCCTGAGCCTGCCAGGCATGCGCGCCAAGGGCTGGGGGCGGATTATCAACGTCGCCTCGGTGCATGGCCAGGTCGGCTCGGTGGGCAAGGCGGCGTATGTCGCGGCCAAGCATGGGGTGATCGGCCTGACCAAAGTGGTCGGCCTGGAAACCGCCACCAGCAACGTGACCTGCAACGCCATCTGCCCGGGCTGGGTGCTGACGCCGCTGGTGCAAAAACAGATCGATGATCGCATTGCCGCCGGCGTCGATCCGCAACAGGCACAGCACGATCTGTTGGCCGAGAAACAGCCCTCCCTGGAATTCGTCACCCCGCCGCAACTGGGGGAGCTGGTGCTGTTCCTGTGCAGCGAAGCCGGCAGCCAGGTGCGCGGCGCGGCGTGGAATATCGATGGTGGGTGGTTGGCTCAATAACCCTCTCTACTGGATACTGATCGTTCCCACGCTCTGCGTGGGAATGCAGACAGGGACGCTCTGCGTCCCAAGAACGGAACGCGGAGCGTCCCCAGAGGCATTCCCACGCAGAGCGTAGGAACGATCGTCAGGCCCGACAAAAGAACAAGAGGCACCCCATGTCCGACATCCTCTGGCAACCCAGCCCCGAACGCATCGCCCAGTCGCGCATGAACGCCTTTCGCCAGTTCGTCAACGCGCGACATCACCTGCAACTGCACGACTACCCGACCCTGCACGCCTGGAGCATCGACCAGCGCGAAGCCTTCTGGCAGGCCATTGTCGATTTCTTCGAGATTCGCTTTCATCAAGCGCCCGACGCGGTATTGGTGGAAGGTTCGCAAATGCCCAGCGCCCAGTGGTTCCCTGGCGCCACGTTGAACTTCGCCGAACACCTGCTGCGCCGCCGCGATGACGCCGTCGCGGTGGTGGCGCTCGACGAAAACGGCGGCCAGGAACAACTGACCTGGGCCGAACTCGCCGCCCATGTCGCCGGCCTGCAAACAAGCCTCAAAGCCGCCGGCGTCACCCAGGGCGATCGAGTCGCCGCTTGCATGCCCAACACTTGGCAGACCCTGGTCGGCATGCTCGCCACCACCAGCCTGGGCGCTATCTGGTCGTGCTCGTCACCGGACTTCGGCACCCAGGGCGTCATCGACCGGTTCGGCCAGATCGAGCCCAAAGTGTTGATCACCTGCGCGGGTTATCGCTATGCCGGGAAAATCATCGACCAGCGAGCCAAGGTCAACGAAATCCTTGAACGATTGCCGTCATTGCAGCAATTGATCGTACTGCCTTATGCCCAGGCTGACGCCCGCGTCGAGGACTTCAAGACCACGGCCGCTGTCGCGCTGTGGAACGACTTTTATCAAAGCGGTGGCGAACCGGCGTTCGTCAGCGTGCCCTTCGATCACCCGCTGTACATCCTGTATTCCAGCGGCACCACCGGCGTGCCGAAGTGCATCGTCCATGGCACCGGTGGCGTGCTGCTGCAACACGTCAAGGAACATGGCCTGCACGTCGACCTCGGGCCCGATGATCGGCTGTTCTACTACACGACCTGCGGTTGGATGATGTGGAACTGGCTGGTGTCGGCCCTCGCCGTGGGCAGCACGGTGGTGCTCTACGATGGTTCGCCGTTTCACCCCGGCCCCGAGCGTTTGCTGGACCTGATCGATCAGCAGCGCATCAGCGTATTCGGCACCAGCCCCAAATTCCTCGCCGCCCTGGAAAGCGAGGGCCTCAAGCCCCGTCAGACGCACCGTTTGGACAGCCTGAAAACCCTGCTCTCCACCGGTTCGGCACTGGCGCCCCATAGCTACGATTACGTGTACCGCGACATCAAGGCCGATGTCTGCCTGGCCTCGATGTCCGGCGGCACCGACATTGTGTCCTGCTTCGTCAACGGCAACCCACTGTCACCGGTGCGCCGGGGCGAGATGCAGGGCAAGAGCCTGGGCATGGCCGTGCAGGTCTGGAACGAGACCGGCAACCCGGTCATTGGTGAAAAAGGTGAGTTGGTGTGCATCCGCCATTTCCCGGCGATGCCCATTGGCTTGTGGAACGACCCTCGGCAGGAAAAACTCCACGCCTCCTACTTCGCCCAGTTTCCCGGCGTGTGGGCCCAAGGTGACTACGCCGAAGAACTGCCCCACGGCGGTTTCCTGATCCACGGACGCTCCGACGCCGTGCTCAACCCCGGCGGTGTGCGCATCGGCACGGCGGAAATCTATCGGCAGGTGGAAAAAGTCGAGCAAGTGCTGGACTGCGTCGCCATCGGCCAGCAATGGCAGGGCGATGTCCGGGTGGTGCTGTTCGTGCGCCTGCGCGATGGCGTGACACTGGATGAAGCACTGGAGCAACGGATCCGCCAGGTCATCCGGGCCAACACCACCCCGCGTCATGTGCCGGCGAAGATCCTCGCGGTCAGTGATATTCCGCGAACCATCAGCGGCAAGGTGGTGGAGCTGGCGGTGCGCAATGTGGTGCATGGCGAGGTGGTGAAGAACACCGATGCCTTGGCCAACCCCGGGGCTTTGGAGCAGTTTCGGGATCGGCCGGAGCTGGCTACTTGAACTGAGCAGGCCTCAGACCTGTGGGGAGCAAAAACACTTGTGGGAGCCAGGTCTGTGGGAGCAAAGCTTGCTCGCGATACAGGCAACGCGGTTTTTCAGACCTACCGCGTCATCGTTCATCGCGAGCAAGCTTTGCTCCCACAGGCTCATCACAGGCTTTGCTTCCACAAGTGTTGTTCCCACAGAAGTACTCAATCCACCAGCCCCCACTCTCCCGCCGCCGGATCGGCCGGTGGCGCCGCCGCCCCCGACTCGCTATGCAACTTCAAACGCAACCGCAGGTTGTTCGCCGAGTCGGCATTTTTCAGCGCTTCCTCCTCATCGATGGCGCCTTCGACCACCAGGTTGAACAGCGCCTGATCGAAGGTTTGCATCCCCAGTTCCTCTGACTTTTCCATGATGCCCTTGAGCTCGCCGAGCTCGTTACGCCGGATCAGGTCGGCCACCGTCGGCGAGCCCAGCATGACCTCCACCGCCGCTCGCCGCTGGCCGGTGCGGGTGCGTACCAGGCGCTGGGAGACGAACGCCTTGAGGTTGTTGCCCAGGTCATTGAGCAACTGCGGCCGACGCTCTTCCGGAAAGAAATTGATCACCCGGTCCAGGGCCTGGTTGGCGTTATGGGCATGCAAGGTGGAAATCACCAGATGCCCGGTGTCGGCAAACGCCAGGGCATGTTCCATGGTTTCCCGGTCGCGAATTTCGCCGATCAGCACCACGTCAGGCGCCTGGCGCAGGGTGTTTTTCAGGGCTGCATGGAAACTGCGGGTGTCGACACCGACTTCCCGTTGATTGATGATGGATTTCTTGTGCCGATGGATATACTCCACCGGGTCCTCGATGGTGATGATGTGGCCGCTGCTGTTGCGATTGCGGTAATCGATCAGCGCCGCCAGGGAGGTCGACTTGCCCGAGCCTGTGGCGCCGACGAACAGCATCAACCCCTGTTTCTGCATGATGGTGTCCAAAAGCACCCGAGGCAGTTTCAGGTCTTCGAAGCGCGGAATGTCCAGCTTGACGTTGCGTATCACCATGGACACGTCATTGCGCTGCTTGAAGATATTGACCCGGAACCGCCCGACGCCAGCCAGGGAGATCGCCAGGTTCATTTCCAACTCCCGATCGAACTCAAGACGCTGTTCGGCGTCCATGAGAGACTCGGCGAGCCTGGCAATGTCGCCGACCTTGAACGCCTCGTTCCCCAAGGGCTTGATCACGCCCTCGAAACGCGCGCACGGTGGCGCACCCGTGGACATGTAAAGGTCGGAACCATTCTGGCTCGCCAGGATTCGCAACAACGGATCGATTTCCATGGACTGAAACTTCCGCGAGACGTCAATGAAACAAGCTGAGCCGAACATGAAACCCTTCAGACCCACCCGCATGTACCCTCTTCTGAGGATAGTCGACGCCGTGGCACAGACACGACAGCCAGGGATCGCGGGATGAACGCGACACCCGCCGGCAGCGATACACAGCGCCTGATCAGCCAGATGGACTGGGCCCTGACTCCGCTGGGCACTGCCCAGAACTGGCCCCAAAGCCTGCGCACCGCCGTGGACATCATGCTCCATTCGCCCATGGCGATGGCCTTGCTGTGGGGACCGCAGCTGTCCCATCTCTACAACGACGCCTTCGGCCGACTGGCCGGTGACAAGCACCCCGGGCATTCGGCCGGCCGACCCATACAGCATGGCCCGAACTCAAGAGTGCGACCGAAGGGATTTATCACCGTGTGTTGCAAGGCCAGACGCACACCTGCCGCGACCAGCAATGGCGCGTGCCCTTCGCCGGCCGTCTCTGTGATGTCTGGCTGGACCTGACCTACAGCCCGGTGCGTGACGAAAGCGGCAACGTCGCCGGCATCCTGGTCACCGCCATCGAAACCGGCGAACGACGCCGCCTGGCCATGGAGTTCGAACGCCGCTCCGAGGCCAGCCTCAAGGCCCAGCACGAAAGCGAAGAGCGCCTGCAACTGGCCCTGGCTGCCGCCGACGCGCTGGGCACCTGGGACTGGGACATCAGCGAAGACCGCTTTATTGCCGATGCGCACTTCGCCCTGTTGCATGGCGTCGACCCCAGCCTGTCACGCCAGTTGCCCATCAGTGCCTACCTTGAAGGCGTGCACCCCGAGGACCGGGCGATGGTTGCCCGCAGCATCAAGCACTGCATCACCCACGGCACCGAATACGCCGAGGAGTACCGACTGCTGCAGCCCGACGATGAGTTGCGCTGGGTGTACGTACGCGGCCGTTGCTACAAGGATCGCCACGGCCGACCCAAGCGCTTTCTTGGCGCGGCGCTGGACCTGACCGAACGCAAGCGCACCGAGCAAGCCCTGCGTCAGAGCCAGACCGAGCTGCAGCTGATCATCAATGCCATGCCGATCCTCATCAGCTACGTGGACCGCGAAGAGCGTTTCCGGCTGAACAACAGCGCTTACCTGGACTGGTACGGCCTGACCCCGCAGGAGCTCTACGGCAAGACCATCCGCGAAGTGCTCGGCGAAGAGGCCTACGCCGCCCGCGCCCAACAGATCGCCGACGCCCTGGCCGGCCAGCCGTGCAGCTTCACCGTGCAGATGGACCATCGCGACGGGCGCCCGCGCCATTCGCTGATCAACTACCTGCCTCGCCATGGGGCGGACGGTGCGGTGAACGGTTTCTACATCTTCGTGATCGACGAGACCGAGAGCCGGAAAACCGAGGAGGCCCTGCGCAACCTCAACGAAACACTGGAAGAACGGGTCATCGCCCGTACCCAGCAACTGGCCGAAGCCAATCACCGGCTGCAAAGCGAGATGTTCGAACGCGAGCGCGCCGAAGAAGCCCTGCGCCATGCGCAGAAAATGGAAGCCGTGGGCCAGCTCACGGGCGGCATTGCCCATGACTTCAACAACATGCTCACCGGCATCCTCGGCAGCCTCGACCTGATGCAACGCTACATCGCCGCTGGCCGCACTGACGAGATCGGGCGCTTCACCGAAGCCGCGGTGTCCTCGGCCAACCGCGCCGCGGCCTTGACCCATCGGCTGCTGGCCTTTTCCCGGCGCCAGTCCCTGGACCGCAAACCGCTGGACGCCAATGACCTGGTGCACTCGCTCGAAGACCTACTGAGCCGCACCACCGGCGATCACATCGTGCTGCGGCTGCAACTGGCCAGCGAGCTGTGGCCGGTCAACACCGATGCCAGCCAGTTGGAAAACGCCCTGCTCAACCTGGTGATCAACGCCCGCGATGCCATGCCCGAGGGCGGTGAACTGATCGTCGAAACCGCCAACGTCTATCTCGACGCTACTGACATCAACACCCTGGAGCCGGTCAAGGCCGGGGACTACGTGATGATCGCCGTCAGCGACAACGGCAGCGGCATGACCCCCGCCGTGCTGGCCAAGGCCTTCGATCCATTCTTCACCACCAAGCCCATCGGCCAGGGCACCGGCCTGGGCTTGTCGATGATCTACGGTTTTGCCCAGCAGTCGGGTGGGCACCTCAACCTCGACAGTGTGCCGGGCCAGGGCACGCGGGTGCAGTTGTACCTGCCGCGCTTGCACGTTTCGCCGACCCAACCACCCGAAACGCCAGAGGCGTTCGTCGTACCGCCGGCCATTGCCGGGGAAACCGTGTTGCTGGTGGAGGATGAGCCCGCCGTGCGTATGCTGGTGCTCGACCTGTTGCAGGCCCTGGGCTACACCGCCCTAGAAGCCCGGGACGCCGTGACCGCGCTTCCCGTGCTGGAATCGGACCAGCGCATCGACCTGCTGGTGACCGATGTCGGGCTGCCGGGCATGAATGGCCGGCAACTGGCGGAAATCGCCCGCCAGCACCGGCCTGGGTTGAAAGTGCTGTTCATGACCGGTTACGCGCAGAAAGCCGCCGAACGCCAGGGGTTCCTCGACCAGGGCATGGACATGGTCGCCAAGCCCTTCTCCCTCGATCTGCTGGCCAACAAGATTCGGACGATGATCAACCATGGCAGCTGACTTGAGGCATAATCGCCGCCCCGTCGCACCGTTCAGGTCACCGCAGCAATGAAAGCCCAAGCCCGCCATATCCTGGTGAAAACCGCCGAAGAAGCCGAACAGCTCAAGCAACGCATCGCCAAGGGCGAAGCCTTCGATGTGCTGGCCAAGAAATACTCCACCTGCCCTTCAGGCAAACGCGGCGGCGATTTGGGTGAAGTAAGGCCGGGGCAGATGGTCGGCGTGATCGATGCGGTGATTTTCAAGAAGCCGCTGCGGGTGGTGCATGGGCCGATCAAGAGCAAGTTCGGGTATCACCTGGTGCAGGTGTTCTACCGGGACTAACGATCGCCCAATCCCCCTGTGGGAGCGAGCTTGCTCGCGATAGCAGTGTGTCAGTCGACAGGGATGCCGGCTGATCCGACGCTATCGCGAGCAAGCTCGCTCCCACAGGTTCTGTGTCTCCTCTATCTGGGCATCAACGCCCCCGGCACCTGGATCACCCGGCTCGCCAACAGGTGGCCTGCCTCGGCCGCTTCCACCGGGCTGCCGCCCAGCAAACGATTCGCCAGGTACGCGGCGCTGAAGGAGTCCCCCGCCGCCGTGGTGTCGACGACGCGCTCGACCCGCAGGGCAGGTACTTCATAAGACTGGCCGTCGCAACGAATCAGGCAGGCCTCGGCACCGCGCTTGAGCACCACCTCGGGCGTGCCAAGCTGCGCATAGGCGGCGAACACCGCTTCGCTGTCGGCATGACCGAACAATGCCTGCTCGTCCTCTACGGTCAGCAGCGCCAACTCCACATAGGGCAAGACGCTGCGATACGCCGCCCGTGCTGCCTCGATCGAGCCCCAGAGCCGGGGCCGGAAGTTATTGTCGAACACCACCAGCGCCCCGCGCCGACGCGCTTCGACCAGGGTTTCGATGAGTTTGCCACGCCCCTGCTCGCCGAGCACCGCCAGGGTGACGCCGCTGAAATACAGCACATCGTAATCCAGCAACGCGGCCAGGATCGGCCCGGCGGCCGGGGTGGTAAAACAATCGCGCACCGCCGCCTCGTTGCGCCAGTACAGGAATCGCCGCTCACCTGCCGCATCGGTCTGGATGCAATACAAGCCCGGCAGACGTCCAGGCAAGCGCTGGACCCGTTGCAGCCCGATGTTCTCGGCGGCCCAGTTTTCACACATGGCATCGCTGAAACTGTCGTCGCCCAAGGCGGTGACGTAATCCACCGCGCCCCTGTCGCCCAAGGCGCGGGCCAGGTACACCGCCGTGTTCAGGGTGTCGCCGCCGAAGCTTTGCAGCAGGCTGCCGTCGGCGCGTTGTTGCAGTTCGATCATGCATTCGCCGATCAGGGCGATGCGGGGTTTGGGGTTGCTCATGGATGATCCTGATAATTCAGCGGTGTCTGGAAGGTCGCTATCGCGGGCAAGCCTTGCTCCCACAGGGGATCTTGGGTAAACACCCATTTTGTGTTCACAGTCGATCAGTGTGGGAGCAAGGCTTGCCCGCGATAGCCGCGACTCGGTCTAAAGGCTAGAAACACGTCTCCATGCTCTCGACCACCCGCAACTGCTCATCCACCAGGCACCCCACCCGCCACTTGTCGAACGTCAGGCACGGGTGTGAAGTACCAAACGAAATGATGTCGCCCACACGCAACTCAACCCCCGCCGCCACGGTCATGAACGCATGCTGGTCCATCACCGCCGTCACCTTGCAGCCACTCACATCGTCACCCGCCACCGTGTCCGAACCGGGCTGGTAGCGCTTGAGCGGCACCGGCAAGCCAGCGTCGTAGGCCACGTCGCGCTTGCCCAGGGCGATCACCGCGAAACCCGGCTCCGGCAGCGATTGCACATGGGCCCAGACTTCCAGCGCCGGGCGCAGGCCTTCGTGCAAATCGCTGCGACGCTCCAGCACGCAGCACTGCGCTTCCTTGTAGATGCCATGGTCATGGGCCACGTAGCTGCCGGGACGCAGCACGCTGAGGAAACGCCCGTGGGCATTCTGGGCTTCGAAGGATTCGGCGATCAGGTCGTACCAGGCCGACCCCGAGGCGGTGATGATCGGTTTGTCGATGGCGAACGCGCCGTTGTCCTGCAACTGCACCGCCAACCGCACCAGGGACGCCGCGAACGCACGAATGCCGCTGATGGCGTGGTCACCATGGATCACCCCTTCGTAGCCTTCGATGCCGGTCAACGCCAACGCCGGTTGCGCCTGGATCGCCTCGGCCAGGGCCAACACCTCGGCTTCGGTCCGGCAGCCACACCGGCCGCCGACCACGCCGTACTCGATCATCACATTGAGCCGTACGCCGCGAGAGGCGAAGTAAGCGCCCAGGTCAGCGACGTTGTCCGGATGATCGACCAGGCAGTGGAATTCGAACGCCGGGTCGGCGAGCAAATCGGCAATCAGCGCCATGTTCGGCGTGCCCACCAATTGGTTGGCCATCAACACCCGGCGCACGCCATGGGCGTAAGCGGCACGGGTCTGCACGGCGCTGGCGAGGGTCAGGCCCCAGGCGCCGGCCTCCAGTTGCCGGCGAAACAGCGCGGGGGTCATGCTGGTCTTGCCGTGGGGCGCCAGTTCGGCACCGCTGCTAGTGACGAAATCTTGCATCCAGCGGATGTTGTGCTCCAGCGCCGCGCGATGCAGCACCAGCGCCGGCAGGCTGACGTCCCGTAGCAGGTAGGCGCCGACGATGGCGGCGCCCTTCTCGACGCCGGCATTAAGGATGGCGGAAGGCATGTTCGAACTCCTCGCACACGGCCGCTAGTGCCGTTGCTGTCTATTCATTGATACGACGGGCCAGGTGGTTGGCGCTTTCGATCAGCACCCGGCGGTAGTCGGCGTAATTGTTCTTGGCGTCGGCCCGAGGGGCGACGATGCACAGGGTGGCGATGGCCACGCCATTCGGGTCTTTGACCGGTGCGGCGAAGCAGTGGGTGAAGGTGTCGGCGACACTGTCGAAGGAGAAAAACCCATCGAGGCCGGCCTGACGGATTTCCTTGAGGAACTGCTCCAGGGGCAGGCGCTCGCCGCCCGGCAAAATGAAGTCGTCGGGATCGATCAGGTCAACGATCTGCTGGTCACTCAAATGCGCCAGCAGCAGGCGCCCGGACGCCGTCCACGGGATCGGCGCGTTTTCCCCGATGTCCGATGAAATGCGAAAATGCCGCTCGCCTTCCTTCATCAGCGCGACGGTGTATTTGCGCCCGTTGAGCAGGCACATCTGCGCCGTTTCCCGGGTCTGGCGCACGATCTCCTGCAAGGCCTGGTCAGCCTCGCGGCTCAGGTCGAAATGCCGCAGGTGTGCCTGCCCGAGAAAATACAACTGGCGGCCCAGGTAGACATGGCCGTCCTTGCCCACCGTCTCGAGGATGCGCCGCTCCAGCAGCGACGCCACCAGTTCATAGACCGTGGACTTGGGGCTGCCGATGCCGCTGGCAATATCGTTCGGGCGCAGCGGCTGGCCGATTTCCTTGAGGAAATCGAGGATATCGAACGCCCGATCCAATCCCCGGGCCCGGCGTTTGATGGTGTCTTCGGTCATGTCATTGGTTCCCATTCAGTTGGCCGGGAGTTTAACCAGACTGCTGCGCCGCCTGATAGATCGCTATCGCGGGCAAGCCATGCTCCCACGGAAGAATGCGTTTCCTTGTGGGAGCAAGGCTTGCCCGCGATGAGGCCCCCGTGGTTCAGGCCTTCTTCTTGTAGGCCACACAATCGATCTCGACCTTGCAATCGACCATCATGCTCGCCTGCACGCAGGCCCTGGCCGGGGCGTGTTCCGGGCTGAAGTACTCGCCGAAGACCTTGTTGAAACTCCAGAAATCCCGCGGGTCTTCCAGCCACACACCGCAGCGCACCACATCTTCCAGGCCGTATCCGGCCTCCTCGAGAATAGCGACCAGGTTCTTCATGGTCTGGTGGGTCTGTTCGACGATCCCACCGACAATGATCTCGCCGTTCACCGCCGGCACCTGGCCGGACACGTGCAGCCAGCCATCGGCTTCCACGGCGCGGGCGAATGGCCGAGGCTGACCGCCACCTGCGGTGCTGCCGGTGCCGTAGCGCGTAATGCTCATGGGTTATCTCCTTATTGAATGGAAAATTAAAAACGCGTGTTCTTGAGAAATTCTGCCAGCCGTGGCGACTGTGGCCGTTCGAACAATTCCTTCGGCGGCCCCTGCTCTTCGATGCGGCCCTGGTTCATGAACACGATCTTGTCGGAGACCTCGAAGGCAAAGCGCATTTCGTGGGTCACCAGCAGCATGGTCATGCCGTCTTCGGCCAGGCCCTTGATCACGTTCAGCACCTCGCCGACCAGTTCCGGGTCCAGGGCCGAGGTCACTTCGTCGAACAGCATCAGGCTGGGGTTCATGGCAATTGCCCGGGCGATTGCCACGCGCTGCTGCTGGCCGCCGGACAACTGGCCGGGAAAGTGATCGCGCCGCTCCAACAGGCCCACTCGCTCCAGCCATTTCTCGGCCAGGGCTACGGCCTCGTCCTTGGGCAGCTTTTTCACTTTGAGCAGGCCCAGGGTGACGTTCTGCAACGCGGTCAAATGCGGGAACAGGTTGAATTGCTGGAAAGCCATGCCGGTCATGGCCCGGTGCCGGGCGATGACTTTTTCGGCGTGGCGCACACGCTTGCCGTCGATGTCGTCGTAACCGATGGATTCGCCGTCGAGCATGATCTGCCCGCCCTGGAACTCTTCCAGCATGTTGACGCAGCGCAGCAGCGTGGTCTTGCCCGAACCGCTGGAACCGATCAGCGTGACCACGTTGCCGCGCTGCATGCTCAGGTCCACGCCCTTGAGCACTTCCAACGGGCCGTATTGTTTGCGCAAGCCGCGAATGTCCAGCAGCGGCTGGGTGTTGGAGAGCTCTGTGTTGGAAAGCTCCGTGTTGGAGAGATTCGAAACGTCAGTCATGGCAAGGCCACCCGCTTTTCAATGTGCCGCCCGAGCAATTCAATGGCGTAATTGATGATGAAAAAGAGAAACCCGGCGAACAGGTAAAACTCCAGGGTCATGAACGTCCGGGCGATGATCTGCTGGGTGCTGAGCAGCAGTTCGGCAACGCCGATCACCGACAGCAGGGTCGAGGCCTTGACGATCTCGGTGGAGGAATTGACCCAGGTCGGCAAGATCTGCCGCAACGCCTGGGGCAACAGCACATAGCCCAGCGACTGGTAGAACGTCAGGCCGATGGCCTGGCTCGCCTCCATCTGCCCACGGGGCAACGCCTGCAAGGCCCCACGCACGATCTCGGCCACGTGGGAGCCGCAGAACAGCGTCAAGCCCAGCACGCCGGCCTGGAACGCACCGATCTGCCAGCCCAGGGCCGGAGCCATGTAGAAGCAGGCCAGCACCAGCACGAAAACCGGCGTGCCGCGAATCAGGTCGACATAGAAGCGAAACGGCGCGCGCATCCAGGTCCGGCCATAGGTCAGCACCAGCCCGGCGACCAGGCCGATCAACGTGCCCAACACAATCGCCAGCAGCGAACACTGCACACTGGTCAGGAAGCCGGCCCACAGGGTGTCCCGGGCAACCCATAACTCATGCAACCAACTGGGTGATTCGTACATGGGACACTCCTAACGGCGGATCGCCAGGCGCTGCTCGAAATAACGCAGCACCATGGCAATGAGGTAACAGGCCGCGACATACAGGGCCGTGGTCACCAGCCAGGTTTCGATCACCCGGTAGCTCTCCACGTTGATCTTGCGGGCGTAATAGGTCAGCTCCGGCACGGCAATCGCCGCCGCCAGGGAGGTGTCCTTGAACAGCGAAATGAAGTTGTTCGACAACGCCGGCAACACGTTGCGCAGCATCACCGGTACGGTGATGTAGGCCTTCACCTGCCACTCGCCCAGGCCGATGGCCAGCCCGGCTTCACGCTGTCCCTTGTGAATGCTCAACAGTCCGCCGCGAAACACTTCGGTCAGGTAGGCCCCGGCGTACAGCGAGAGGGTGATGACGAACGACGGCAGCTTGTCCAGGCGGATGCCCAGGCTCGGCAAGGCGAAGTAGATCAGCAGGATCAGCACCAGGATCGGCGTATTGCGGATCACCGTCACATACACCGACGCCAGCACTCGCAAGATCCGATGTTTGCTCAGCAGCGCGAACGCCATCGCCAGGCCGATCACGCAACCGATGGCGATCGACACCAGTGCCAGGGAAAGCCCCAGGCCAAGCCCCGCCAGCAGGGTGTCGAAATCGCGCCAGACGGCGGCAAAGTTCAACTGATAATTCATGGTCGGCAGTACCTTCGACGGAGCGCCCGCAAGTGGCGCCCCGGGCTCACAGGGTCATTTGAATTCGACGGGGAAACCGATCGCTGGCGACGGCAGCTCGACACCGAACCACTGCTTGAAGGACGCCGCATAGGTGGGGAATTCCACGCCGGTCATGGCTTCATGCAAGGTGGTGTTGACGAAGTTCAGCCAGTCCTGGTCGCCGCGCTTGACCGCACAGGCGTAGGTTTGCGGGCTCCAGGCATAGGCCGGGCTGCGGTAGCGGCCAGGGTTCTGCACCATCAGGTACTTGACCGAGGACTGGTCGGTGGCGGCGGCATCGGCGCGACCGGAGTTCACTGCCTGGTACATCAGGTCGACGCTGTCGTACTGGTCGACCTTGGCCTTGGGCAGCGCCTGGTGCACCAGCTCCTCGGCGTAGACATTCTGCAGCACCGCCACGGTGACGCCGTCGCCGGCGGCCTTGAGGTCTTCGATTTCCTTGTACTTGCTGTTGGCCGGCAGCAGCAGGCCCACGCCTTCGCGGTAGTACGGCAGGGTGAACGCCACTTGCTGGGCGCGGCTGGCGGTGACGGTGATGAACTGGCAGCTCATGTCGACCTTGTCGGTCAACAGGTTGGGTATGCGCGCATCGGAAGACTGCACCACGAACTCGACTTTCTCCGGGTCGTTGAACAACCCCTTGGCGACCATCCGCGCAATATCGATATCAAAGCCCTGCAACTTGCCATCCGCTCCCTGGAAGTGCCACGGCGCATTGGTACTGCCCGTGCCCACGATCAATTTCCCCCGCTGCAGCACGCTGTCCAGCTTGCTGTCGGCCGCCTGAGCGACCCCCATGGCAGCCGTCGTGGCCGCGAAGAGAAAAACACACGCTTTGAACAAGGAAGGTCGGCGTTGCATGGCAAGCACTCCAGAATGAGTTTATTCCGCTATACCGGAACGTGGTATGTAACAACGGAATAGACAGCAGAAAGTGTGCCACAGGCTGGCGACGCGTGGGTGAGGAAAATGGAAAGTTAAGGAAATCAGGGGGATGGGAAAAACAGGCGCCCGCACAGTGGCATCTGCGTGCGAACACTGTTGCTACCGTGGGCCACGACGCACGGGTAACAAGGCCCCAAGCCGGGTATTCGGCGCCCCCGGTGCACCGAAACGGAGCCACTCTGGAATTTGTAAATGGATACCCTGTGGGAGCGAGCTTGCTCGCGATGGCGGTGTATCAGTCAATATTGATGGCGACTGACCTGACGCTATCGCGAGCAAGCTCGCTCCCACAATGGTTCGGCGGTGTGCCTGGGCTATTTGCGCTTGTAGCTCTTGCTGCCGCCAGGCGTAAGGCAATAGACCCCGCCCCGGGGGCCGACGCAGTAATTGCCACTGCCGCATTGGCAACCGTCGGCGGACTTGAGCAACGACTGCGGCCGGGCCTCGTTCCGAAGCCCCAGCACAGCGGAACAGGACTTCTTCGAAGCACTGATGGAGCCGTCGTTGCACAGGAAGGTATCGCCGTCACACCCGGCAATACCGCCCTTGCGCCCGGAACACGGTTGATTGGCGGCAAGGGCCGAAGTGCCCAGGGTCAACAACAGAATCGCGACACAGGCGCGAAGTAAAGCGGACGTTCCGTGACAGAGACTCATGGCAGCTTCCAGGCTGATATATGGCCCTATGCTAGCACTGGATCATCTACTGCGGCTAACGCCCGCAAGATCTCAACTCGAACAACCCTGTTTTCTACAGGAACTTCTGCTCATAAATCATCAAGCGCAACCTTGATTGATGGATCGTTCTCCCGCTCGTGACACAGAGCGACAAGCTCCATGTCCTCAAGCCGATTCATCATGGCTTCGTATTCTCTGGCTGGGACGCAGTAAAAAGCCGGCTCGTTACGATTCAGGATCGCTACGGATAATCCCTCACCCGCTGCAACGGTACCCATCGGATTTTTCTTGAGTTCAGAAATGCTGGCTACAACTCGAGAAAGCACGATACGAGTCATGGAATGAGACCTTGAGTACTGAATGGCGCTAAACAATAGCGTTCTAATACAACTCTTAAAACTGTCAGCGCCCGCAAAACCTCACCCTGGACAACATCCGCAAATCCCCCTCGCGGTAATAGTCATCACTCCAACTGTCATCCACCGCCAGTGGCTTGACCTGCTTGAGGGCGAGTTTTTTTGCGAAGTAGCGAAAGCGGTAATGTTCATAGAAACGCAGCAACTCCAGCCCGTAGCGGTCGGCCAGGTCGGTGTTGCCCTGGATGATCAGGTAATTCTCGTCGTTGCCGCTGCTCGCCGCGGCGCTCAGGTTGTGGCTGCCGCTGATGATGGTCGGCGTATCGCTGGTGAAGTCGGTGACGATGGCTTTGGTGTGCACCAGCAGGTTGCCCTTCTGGCCTTTCATGTTTTCCCGCAGCCAGCCTTCCAGGCCGGTGTTGAGCAGCGCGGTGGCGGCGAATTCGGCGGTGCGGTCGGCGTGAAAGCCGGTGATGCGGCTCTTGGAGTTTTGCAGACCGTAGCGCAGCACGTCGTCATTGGGTGCGCCGAGCACGGCGTCGAGGATGCGCTCGGGCAACACAAAGGCGGTGACGAACAGCAGGTCCTTTCGCGCGCCCTTGATGATGTCGACGAAGCGATCCAGGTCGCCCTCCCCGGTGCGCGGCGAGAACCCGGCGAACAACGCCTCTTGTGGAGCCATGGCATTGTTGTCGGTCAGCCACTGGCGAGTGGCACCGACGTCCTGGGGTTCGGCCCAGATTTGCTCGAACACCTGGAAGTAGCTGCCGCTCACCCGAGGGTCGTCCAGCACATGAACGACGTTGGCCTGGCGGTAGACACCGTTGGCGGTGAAGTTGGTGCTGCCGCACAGCACCGCCTCCGGTTGCAATGAGCCGTTGCCGTCCACCTTGCTCAGCACAATGAACTTGTCGTGGAAAATGTTATGGGTAACTCGTCCGCGCTTGTTGGCTGCTGGCATTTTCTCGAGGCTGGCTTCGTTGCGCGCCGTGGTGTCGTCCCCCGGCTCGGCGTGATACAGCACCCGCACCTTCGCACCGCGAGCATGGGCGGCATTCACCGCGTCGACGATCACCGGCAGTTCGTATTCATAAATGGCGACATCCAGGGCCCAGTTGGCATCCAGCGCCCGGTCGATAAAACCGATCAGGCGTCCCAACAGGCCATTCTCCAGCCAGCGACGCGGGGCGTCGGGCCAGTCATCGATGGACAGGTGCTTGTTGGCGTCGATCAGCGCGTCCACTTCAGGAAACTTGCGCTGGAACGCCTGGCTGGCGGCCACGGCACGGTTGAAGATGACCCGCTGGTTGGCCGGCTGCCCGTCGTCGCTGGTGACCGTGACCTCCAGGGATTCGCCCAACTGCGGTGCATCGGGGCTGCCGTAGGCCAGGTGCACGCGGTAGTGCATGGTCACGCCGGGGTTGACCGCGTAGTCGGCCCAGCGAAATTTCTGCAAGGGTGCCTTGTCGCTGGGGGTGGCGTGGAACTGAGGAAAGGTGTGGGCCTTGTCGGGGAAGGTCAGGCTGTTGAACAGGAACAGCCAGGGTTTGTCCCCCTGCTGCTTCTCGATGGAAAAACCCAGCAGCCCCTGGCGTCGGGATTCCGCCAGGTCCATGGCGAGCAGCACGCCGTTGGTGCCGGCATAGGCCTTGACCCGAAAATCGTCCTGGGCGTTGGTGACGAGTACGCGCATGGTTCACTCCTGTGAGGGGGCTGCCTGAGCATAGTGCAGTGATACAGGTTAGATGGTCAGATCAGGGACCGAGGTGATGCTGATCGCGAGCAAGCTCGCTCCCACAGGGGGCAGTGGTGTTCATCAGTTATGTGTGCACAGCGAAACCAAATGTGGGAGCGAGCTTGCTCGCGATGAGGCCTTCACAGTCAAAGAACATTTCAAGTGGTTTCATCGATATGCCGATACTCCGCCCCCAACCGCCCCGCCAACTGCCGGGCCCGGCCCAGGCGAATCGGGCCTCTTTCGATGTCGATCAACAGGCACGGGCAATCGAGCAACGGCAGTGAAAGCCCCTCCTTGACTCGCCCATCGGTCATCACCAAGACCCGTTGCTGCTCCGCCGGGTAGCGCTTGCGTCGGGCCTCCAGCCAGCGCCCGGCCTCGTTCAGCGCCGCCAGCAACGGCGTTCCGCCACCGGCGCCCAGCCCATCGAGCCAGTCGCGCAGACCGGCCGAGGCCTTGAGCCCTTGCACCTGCCAGTCCGGCTGCGTACCGCTGGCCGTCAACAGCCCCAGGCGGGCCCGTTGGCGATAGGCGTCGTCGAACAGTTGCGCCAGCAGGCCCTTGCCGTCACTCAAGGCGCGATGACGACGGGTCGAGGCCGACGCATCGACGATCACCAGCCACAGCTCATGGGGCGAGCGCTGGCGAGCGTGCCAGCACAGGTCCTCACGCAGACGTGGCCGGCCATTGAGCAACGTCCCCGGCCAGTTCACCGCACCGCTGGCCGCCGCTTTGCTGCGGCCCTGGCGGCCCTGGTCGAGTCGTCCGGCACGGGGTCTGGCATTCGCCCCCGCTGGCGAACGGGGGCGAATGCCTAGGGCTTTTTTGGCCAGCTCGGCACGTCACGCCGAGCACCGGTCGGCAATGCCCGGGCCGGCAGGTCACCCCACTGGCCCTGGCCCTCGCTGGGTTCAGTGGTTTTTTCCGCGCCGGTCGGCGCCTGGGACGGTGTCGGTGCCGAATGCCCGCGCCGCCGGTGCCGCAAGGCAAACTCGGCGACCGCATCGATGTCTTCATCGGCAATTGCAGCAGCCCCGCGCCAAGCCGCATGGGCCCGGGCCGCCCGCAGCCAGACCAGGTCGGCGCGCAAGCCATCGACCCCGGCGGCAAAGCAGCGCTCGGTGATCTGCGCCAGCGCCGCGTCATCCAGGGCGATCCCGGCCAAGCGGTCGCGTGCCTGTTGGCAACGTTCGCGCAACTGCGCCTGGGTCGTCTCCCACGCCGCGCAGAACGCCTGCGGATCGCTGTCGAAATCCAGCCGCCGTCGGATGATCTGGCCGCGCTCAGTCGGTGCGGTGTGACCGTCGAGGGCGACGTTCAGGCCAAAACGGTCGAGCAACTGCGGGCGCAGTTCGCCCTCTTCCGGATTCATGGTGCCGATCAGCACAAAGCGCGCCGGATGCCGATGGGAAATGCCGTCGCGCTCGATGAGGTTGGTGCCGCTGGCGGCCACATCGAGCAGCAAGTCCACCAGGTGATCGGGCAGCAGGTTCACTTCATCGACGTACAGCACGCCACCATCGGCCTTGGCCAACACGCCGGGAGAAAACTGCGCGCGCCCTTCCCCCAGCGCCGCGTCCAGGTCCAGGGTGCCCACCAGCCGTTCTTCGGTAGCACCGAGGGGCAAGGTGACGAACTGACCGCTGGCCAGCAGGTCCGCCAGGCCCCGGGCCAGTGTGGACTTGGCCATGCCCCGCGGCCCTTCGATCAGCACACCGCCGATTTTCGGATCGATCGCGGCCAGGCACAGGGCCAGTTTCAGATCATCGGCGCCGACCACGGCGCAGAGCGGGAAATGGGGGGTGTGGGTCATATCTAATTCTCAAGGGTGGTCGGTAACGTCAATGTCAAAAGGGGACTTGTGGGAGCAAGGCTTGCCCGCGATGAACGAAAACGCGGTTTAGCTGCTAAACCGCGGCGCGACCATCGCGGGCAAGCCTTGCTCCCACAGGGTGGAGATAAATCCCTTTGCCACAGGTCAACCCATCACAGGGGTTGTGTCTCGCCTGCTGAGTAGGCACGTCAGCCATCTTCTTCTATATCCAACAACAAATTCTCCAGCGCCTCGCGGTACTCGCCCGGCGCCTGCCACATCCCCCGCTGCTGCGCTTCGAGCATGCGCTCGGTCATGTCCCGCAGAGCGTCGGGGTTGTGCTGGCGGACGAAATCCCGGGTGTCCGGGTCGAGCAGGTAGGCATCGGCCAGCAAGGCGTACTGGTGATCGTCGATCAACCGAGTGGTGGCGTCGAAGGCAAACAGGTTGTCCACCGTCGCCGCCAGTTCGAACGCGCCTTTATAGCCGTGACGCTTCACGCCGTCGATCCACTTCGGATTCGCTGCGCGGGAACGGATGACGCGGTTGAGCTCTTCTTTCAGGGTGCGGATCCTGGGCAAGTCTGGCTGGCTGTGATCGCCATGGTAACTGGCCGCCGCATCACCACTGAGGGTCTCGACAGCCGCCAGCATGCCGCCCTGGAACTGGTAGTAATCGTTGGAATCGAGCAGGTCATGCTCGCGGTTGTCCTGGTTCTGCAACACCGCCTGCACCTGGCTCAAACGCCGGGAGAACTGCTCCCGGGCAGCAGTGCCTTCATCGCTGGCGCCGTAGGCGTAACCACCCCAGTTCAGGTACACCTCGGCCAGATCCTCGCGGCTCTGCCACAAGCGACCGTCAATCGCCCCCTGCACGCCCGCGCCATAGGCACCGGGCTTGGCGCCGAAGATCCGCCAGCCGGCCTGGCGCGCCGCGGCTTCCGGCTCAAGACCCGATGCCAGCAAGGCTTCGCGTTCGCCGCGCACCTTGGCCGCCAACGGGTTCATGTCGTCCGGCTCATCGAGGGCGGCGACGGCCTGCACGGCGGCATCGAACAAGCGGATCAGGTTGGCAAAGGCGTCACGAAAGAAGCCGGACACGCGCAGCGTGACATCGACCCGAGGCCGGTCCAGCAGGCTCAGCGGCAGGATCTCGAAGTCATCGACCCGCTGGCTGCCCGTGGCCCACACCGGACGCACGCCCATCAGCGCCATGGCCTGGGCGATGTCATCGCCGCCGGTACGCATGGTGGCGGTGCCCCACACCGACAGGCCGAGCTGACGCAGGTGATCGCCGTGGTCCTGCAAGTGCCGTTCAAGGATCAGGTTCGCCGATTGGAAACCGATGCGCCACGCCGTGGTGGTGGGCAGGTTGCGCACGTCCACCGAGAAGAAGTTGCGCCCGGTGGGCAACACATCGAGGCGCCCGCGGCTCGGCGCGCCGCTGGGGCCGGCCGGCACGAAGCGCCCGTTCAAGGCATCGAGCAGGCCGCGCATTTCCGCCGGGCCGCAAGCGTCCAGGCGCGGGGCCACGACGGATCGCAGGTTTTCAATGATGCTGCCCGCCACCTCCCAACCCGGCGCGTCGAGCTGCTCCACCGCACCGTCCAGCGCCTGCTCGATCAACTGCACAGCGAACAGCTCCAGGCGCTCGCGGGTATCGCCGGTGGTGCGCCAGGGCTCGGCGCTGACCTGACGCAACGCCTCGGGACACTCGCCAGTCCAGGGCTCGGCCAAGGCACAATCCAGTGGATCGAAACCCAGCCCGAACGCCTTGGCCAGCGCCCGCAACAGGCTCGACTGCGCGCCTTTGCCGTCGCCCCGGGGAATGCGCAGCAACGCCAGCAAGGTGTCGATGCGCAGCCGTCCGCTGGGCGACTCACCAAAAATGTGCAAGCCATCGCGGATCTGCGACTCCTTCAAGTCGCACAGGTAAGTGTCCAGGCGTGGCAGCCAGATCGCCGCGTCGGCATCGCTGTCGAGCCCGGCATCGAGTTGCAGTTCGCGGTCGATGTGGGTCTCGCGCACCAGATTGAGGATGTCCCGTTGCAGCTCCCGGGCACGGCGCGGATCGAGCAATTGCGCCTCGTAGTACTCGTCAGCCAGCAGCTCGAGGTTACGCAGTGGCCCATAGGTTTCGGCCCGGGTCAGCGGCGGCATCAAGTGGTCGATGATTACCGCCTGGGTACGACGCTTGGCCTGGGCGCCCTCACCCGGGTCGTTGACGATGAACGGATAGATATTCGGCAGCGGCCCCAGCAGCACGTCCGGCCAGCAGTTTTCCGACAGCCCGACGCCCTTGCCCGGCAGCCATTCGAGGTTGCCGTGCTTGCCGACGTGAATCACCCCGTGGACGCCGTAGGTGTGGCGCAACCAGAAATAAAACGCCAGGTAACCGTGGGGCGGTACCAGGTCCGGGTCATGGTACACCGCGCTCGGATCGACCTGATAACCCCGCGCCGGCTGGATACCGACGAAGGTCAGGCCCAGCCGAAGACCGGCGACCATCAGACGGCCGTCGCGGAACATCGGGTCCTGCTCGGGCGAGCCCCAGCGCGCCAGCACCGCTTGGCGATTGCCTTCGGGCAATGCGTCGAACAAGGCCTGGTACTCGGCGAGGGCCAGGCTCTGGTGACAGGGACGCAGGTCGAGGCTGTCCAGGTCATTACTGACCCCGCCGAGCAATTGCTGGATCAACGCGGTGCCGCTCGCCGGCAGTTCGGACGGCAACGGATAGCCCTCGGCCTGCAGGGCCCGCAGGATATTCAAGGCCGACGCCGGGGTGTCCAGGCCGACGCCATTGCCGATGCGACCGTCGCGGGTCGGGTAGTTGGCGAGGATCAGCGCCACACGCTTCTGGGCATTGGGCAAACGCGCCAGGGTGGTCCAGCGTCGGGCCAGTTCGGCGACAAAATCCATGCGCTCGGGCGCGGCCCGGTAGCAGACCACATCGCTCTGGCTGCGCTCGCTGCGCCAGGCCAGGTCCTTGAAACTGATGGGGCGGCTGATGATCCGTCCGTCCAGTTCCGGCAAGGCAATGTGCATCGCCAGGTCTCGCGGTCCCAAGCCCTGCTCGCTGGCCCGCCAGCCGGGTTCGTTGTCCTGGGCGCAGATCGCCTGGATCACCGGGATGTTGCGGCGAAACGGTCGCAAATGCGGAGCTTCGGGGCTGGATTGAGCGAAGCCGGTGGTGTTGAGGATCACCCCCGCCTGCACCTCGTCCAGCCAGTCCTCTACAAGTGCGAGGCAACCAGGCTCCTTGAGGCTTGCCACGGCAATCGGCAGCGGATTGAGCCCCGCCGCTTGCAGGCGCTGGCAGAACACGTCGATGAACGCGGTGTTCGCCGCTTGCAGGTGGGAGCGATAAAACAGCACCGCCGCCACCGGTTGCCCGGCGCTCCAGTCGGCTTGCCAGTCGTCGAGGTTGGCGCTGGTTTTCGCCGGGTGATAGATGGCCGTGCGTGGCAAGGCCTGCGGCTCGGCCCACGGATAATCGCGGCCGAACCATTGGCTGCCTAGGTTGTAAAACAGGTCGAGGGCATTGCCCAGCCCGCCCTGGCGCAAGAACTGCCAGAGCCGGTCGCGGTCCTCAACGGCCACGTTGCTCAGGTCACTGAGTTCCGGGTCTGGACGATCATCCCCCGGCACCAGGATCAGCTTCACCCCGCGCCCCGCCAGTTCCATCAGGCGCTCGATGCCGTAGCGCCAATAGCCGATGCCGCCATGCAGCGACAACAGGATGACCTTGGCGTGTTGCAGCACGTCTTCGACATACAGATCCACCGAGGCGTGGTTCTGCACCTGCATCGGGTTGGCGAGGCGAAACTGCGGGTAGTCACCCGGCAACTGCTTCGCCGCTTCGGCCAGCAGCGCCAGGCTGGAGTCGCCGCTGCACAGGATCACCAGTTCGGCGGGGGTTTGCCCCAGGTCGGCAATGTTGTCATCCGACACGAAACCGCCGGGCTGGGTCCTGAGCAGGTGCATGGCTTAGGCCCCGAGGGCGGCGCGCAACTGCGCTTCGAGCAGCGCGGCGTCAAGCGCCTGGCCGATCAGCACCAGGCGGGTGACCCGCGCTTCCTCAGCGCCCCACTGGCGGTCGAAATGCTTGTCGAAACGCGTCCCGACGCCCTGGATCAACAGGCGCATCGGCTTGTTCGGAATCGCCGCGAAACCCTTGACTCGCAATACTCCGTGCTGGACCACCAGTTGCGTCAGCGCGTCGAGCAACAGGCTTTCGTCAGCCTGGGGCAGTTCGATGGAAATGGAATCGAAGGCGTCATGATCGTGGTCATCATCGTCGCCATCGTGGTGATGGTCGTGATGGCTGTGGCGGCCGTCGATGTGTTCTTCGGAACCAGCGCCCAGGCCGATCAATACGTCCAGCGGCAGGCGACCGCTGCTGGCTTCGATGACCTTGACCGCCGGTGGCAGCTCTTCGGCGACTTCCAGGCGAACTTTGGCCAGGTCCTCAGGGCTGATCAGGTCAGCCTTGTTGAGGATCACCAGGTCGGCGCTCGCCAGTTGGTCGGCGAACAGTTCGTGCAGCGGCGATTCGTGGTCCAGGTTCGGGTCGAGTTTGCGCTGGGCATCGACCTGGTCGGGGAACGCGGCAAAGGTACCCGCGGCCACGGCCGGGCTGTCGACCACGGTGATTACCGCATCGACGGTGCAGGCGCTGCGGATTTCCGGCCATTGGAAGGCCTGGACCAGCGGCTTGGGCAGGGCCAGGCCGGAGGTTTCGATGAGGATGTGATCGAGGTCGCCACGCCGGGCCACCAGTTCGCGCATCACCGGGAAGAACTCTTCCTGCACCGTGCAGCACAGGCAGCCGTTGGCCAGTTCATAGACGCGGCCGTTGGCTTCTTCTTCGGTGCAACCGATGGAGCACTGCTTGAGGATTTCGCCGTCGATGCCCAGCTCGCCGAATTCGTTGACGATCACGGCGATGCGCCGGCCCTGGGCGTTGTCGAGCATGTGCCGCAGCAAGGTGGTTTTACCCGAGCCGAGGAAACCGGTGACGATGGTGACGGGGAGTTTGGCCAGTGTTTTCATCGGATGCCCTTTGGCAAGGTGGCGGGCAAACGGGACGACAACCGCTGGCACAGGCGTGCGCGGAAGATTTCGCCACCGGATCACCCCGCCCGGTTGTAGTGAGAATCTGTCTCGAGGCAGGTCTCCTGGCTGACGGCGGGCCAATCTTTCGACTGGCAATTGCTGCGCCTTCCCGTGCGCCCGTTTTAAAGGGCATGCACAGTGGCCTTGCAGAAACAGCACCGTTCACAGTTGCGGGGGCAGCCGCGGCTTGGACCGCGTTCCCTTCTTAGCTCCGGCATGTGCCGAAGAACCTCGAAGGCGCAAGGCTACGCAGGGTGTGGGGGCGGGTCAATCGCCAGAGTGTTCTGCGGTGTATGTCCGGGCCTCATCGCGAGCAGGCTCGCTCCCACAGTTGATCTTTGTTGAACATGAGTTTTGTGATCCGCGAGATTCATTGTGGGAGCGAGCTTGCTCGCGATGGGCGCAACTCGGTGCCAGCCTGAGAACCCACGCCAATTGACGCCCCGCCCCCGCCCATGCTCTCCTGTACGCCTAGTTACGGGTGCCCTTCACAGGGTGAAACGGGAAACCGGTGAATCGTGTGCTTTACTCCAAAGCCACGTCAGTCCGGTGCTGCCCCCGCAACGGTAAGCGAGCGAAGCGTCTGAACCACTGTGTCCCCGGACATGGGAAGGTGACGCTTGCAGGCCAGGCGCAAGCCCCGCCCCTCGCGAGCCCGGAGACCGGCCCTTGACTCATGCATCAACAAACCCGCGGTGGGCGGGCGCTGTTCGAACCTTGGCGGGTTTTCGCCCGGGGTTTCATCGCGCTCGAATGCCCACTGAACAAGAACAGAGGGAAGCGCCATGTCGACCATCAGCAGCACCGCCCGCACCGCCAGCAGCACCACCACCCTGAGCCAACGCCTGAGCGCCGCGATCCTTGCTTCCATCCTCGGCGCGGGGCTGGTCTATTTCGCCGGTTTCTCCCACATCGAAGCGGTGCACAACGCTGCTCACGATACCCGTCACAGCGCCGCATTCCCGTGCCATTGAGAACTGACGACATGATCAAGCGTATCGCGCAGACCGCTGGTTTCAGCGGCTTGCTGGCCGCCTTGCTGCTGACCCTGCTGCAAAGTTTCTGGGTATCGCCGCTGATTCTCCAGGCGGAAACCTTCGAGAAGGCCCCGGCGACCGAGGTCCATGAACACGCCGACGGGGCGGCTCATACCCATGATGCCGAGGCCTGGGAGCCGGAAGACGGCTGGCAGCGCGTGCTGTCCACCACGGGCGGCAACCTGGTGGTCGCCGTGGGGTTTGCCCTGATGCTGGCGGGCCTGTACACCTTGCGCGCACCGACTCGCACGTCCCAGGGCCTGCTCTGGGGCCTGGCCGGTTATGCCACTTTCGTCTTGGCGCCGACGCTTGGCCTGCCCCCGGAATTGCCTGGCACCGCAGCGGCCGACCTGGCCCAACGACAGATGTGGTGGATCGGCACCGCGGCGTCCACGGCGGTGGGCATTGCCTTGATCGCCTTCGGCCAGCATTGGCTGCTCAAGGTGCTGGGCGTGGCAACATTGCTGGTGCCCCACGTCATCGGCGCGCCGCAGCCCGAAGTCCACTCGATGCTGGCGCCCGAAGCGCTGGAGAGCCAGTTCAAGATTGCCTCGCAGTTGACCAACGTCGCGTTCTGGCTGGCCCTGGGCCTGATCAGCGCCTGGCTGTTTCGCCGTGACGGCCAAGCCCACCACGACGCATGAGCGCCGAGCCGATCCTGGTGATCGGCCTGGGCTGCCAGCGTGGTTGCCCGGCCAGCACGCTGCGGGCCCTGCTCGACCAGACGCTGCTGGCCCACGGCATCGAACTTCATCGGGTACGGGCCCTGGCCAGTATCGACCTCAAGCGTGACGAGCCCGGGCTGCTGGAGCTGGCCGGGCAACTGGCGCTGCCGCTGACCTGCTTCAGTGTCGAACAGTTGGCCAGCTACGAGCAGCGGCTCAGTCACCGTTCCGAGATCGCCTTCGAGCGAACCGGTTGCTACGGCATCGCCGAAAGCGCCGCCCTCGCCTTGGCCGACCAGTTGGGCAGATCGCCCGCGACGCTACTGATTACTCGCCAAAAAGGCCCCAAGAGCACGTTGGCATTGGCGGTCGTGGCGTAAATCCCGATAATCGGCGCCCAGGATCATGAGCGATCTTCATCTGGGCAACGCTCACCCACCTTCCACAGGAGCCGGTCATGACCGTTTACTTCATCGGCGCCGGCCCCGGCGACCCGGACCTCATCACGGTCAAAGGCCAGCGACTGATCCGCCAGTGCGCGGTGATCATCTACGCCGGCTCGCTGGTGCCAACCGCCGTCCTTGAAGGCCATTGTGCCGAACAGGTGATCAACAGCGCCGAGCTGCATCTGGAACAGATCATCGAATTGATCAAGAGCGCCCATCTCAAGGGCCAGGACGTGGCCCGGGTGCATTCCGGCGACCCGAGCCTGTACGGCGCCATCGGCGAGCAGATTCGTTGCCTGCGGGAATTGGCCATCCCTTTCGAAATCATCCCGGGGGTGACAGCGACCTCAGCCTGCGCCGCCCTGCTGGGTGCCGAACTGACCTTGCCGGACATTTCCCAAAGCCTGATCCTCACCCGCTACGCCGACAAAAGCCCGATGCCCGCTGGGGAAGAACTGGGCAGCCTGGCGCAGCACGGGGCGACCATGGCGATTCACCTGGGGGTCAATCATCTGGAAAAAATCGTCGACGAACTGCGGCCCCACTATGGCGCCGATTGCCCGATTGCCGTGATCCACCGGGCGACCTGGCCGGATCAGGATTGGGTGATGGGGACGCTGGACGATATCGCAGCAAAGGTACACGCCAAGGGCTTTCGCCGCACGGCGCTGATTCTGGTGGGACGTGTGCTGGGCAACGATGTGTTCAGCGAGTCTTCGCTGTACCGCGCCGGGCATGCGCATCTCTACAGGCCCTGACTCGCCAGAGAATCCACCGGGATCCCCCTGCGGGAGCGAATCTGTGGGAGCAAGGCTTGCCCGCGAAGGCGTCGTCTCGGTCTATCCGCTACACCAAGGTGTTTGCATCGCGGGCAAGCCTTGCTCCCACAAGCTCGCTCCCACAGGTTACGAGCTGATCGCAAGATGGTATTGCCACAATCAGTAGTAGGCGTTTTCTTTCTGCGTGTGGTCGGTCACGTCGCGTACGCCCTTGAGCTCCGGAATGCGCTCGAGCAAGGTCCGCTCGATGCCTTCCTTCAAGGTGACGTCAGCCTGGCCGCAGCCCTGGCAGCCGCCGCCGAACTGGAGTACGGCGATGCCGTCTTCCACCACGTCGATCAGCGAAACCTGGCCGCCGTGGCTGGCCAGTCCCGGGTTGATTTCGGTTTGCAGGTAGTAATTGATGCGCTCGTTGACCGGGCTGTCGGCATTGACCATCGGCACCTTGGCGTTTGGCGCCTTGATGGTCAGTTGGCCGCCCATGCGGTCAGTGGCGTAGTCGACCACCGCATCGTCCAGGAAGGCTTCGCTGAACGAGTCGATGTACGCGGTGAAGCTCTTGAGCCCCAGCGCGGTGTCTTCGGGTTTTTCTTCCCCCGGCTTGCAGTAGGCAATGCACGTCTCAGCGTACTGGGTGCCGGGCTGGGTGATGAAGATGCGGATCCCGATCCCAGGCGTGTTCTGCTTGGACAGCAGGTCGGCCAGGTAATCGTGGGCGGCATCGGTAATGGTAATGGCGGTCATGGAAACTCCTCGCAGGCTTGCCGGCAGTTTACGCCAATCATCGCGCCGGACAAAGTCCTAGTATTTTTGTCAGGAAAGAGCCCGGCGGCACGGAGTTTGCCACCGGTGCTGTCGATCAGAGGTTCTGGTAGCGATTCATGTCCAGCACACCGTTTTCCACGGGCTCCGTCTCCTGGATGTACTGGCTCAGGTCATGGAAGTAGTGCCAGAACTGCGGGTGACTGCGGCGAATGCCCCAGCGCTCGACAATCCGCTCGAACGCCGATGCATCCTGGGCGCCTTGCATGGCCTCGACGAACGCCGGCACTTGCTCGGCCGGAATGTTGAACATGAAGTTCGGATAGCTGCTGAGCACACCCGGGTAGACCGTCAGCGTGTCCAGCCCCGGCTGGTAGCGCGCCTCCTCGCCCAGCAGGAACGCCACGTTGCTGTGGGCTCGGTTGCGCAGCAGGCTGTAGACCTCACGATGACCGCTGGCGGTTTCGACGCGCAGCAGGGTCGCTTCCGGCAGTTGGTCGATCACCTTGAGCCCCGCCGCCGGGCGTGACACCAGCCGACTGAGGGCCTGTTCGGCGTTTTGCAGCGCCGGGTCGATATTCGGGCGCGAGCAGTAGGCCCCGTCGCAGCGGTTGATCGGATCGGGGCGCGCATTCAGCTCGCCGTAACGGGCCAGCAATTGCTGGGCGAAATCGCCCTTGGGGTCGCGCTCGTCGAGCTTGAGGGCGGTCGGCTTGTCATCGTCGATGGTCTCGTAATCGAGCCACATCTTGAATTTGCCGCCGGCCTGGTACCAGTCGTCAAGGTAGCCTTCCCGGGAGTCAGCCGGCATCAGGCGCAGGAAGTTCTGCTCCGCACCGTTGCGGATCAGATCGAAATACAGCCGGGTCTGGGCCTGGTGGGACACGTTGCCGAATACATCGAAGTTCACCGCCAATTGGTAATAGGTGCGCTCCAGCAATGGGAAGTCGAACAGCCACATCGTCTGCGGCACTTCGCCGATCAGGCCCTTGTTGACCGAGGCGCTGTCGAAGTGCCGGAAAATGCTCAGCAACGCATTGTCGTTCCCGGCCCACAGCGTCGACCAACTCGGCGCCGGAGCGTCGGCATAGACGTCGCGGCGCAAGGCTTCGTATTCGTTGCGCTTGTCCCGGTAGTCGAGCCACAGGCTGACGACGCTGCCCACATCGTCGTTCTGCCCCGGCATCGCCAGCAGCGGCGTGGCCTGGCCGCGGTAGTTCGGATCGGTGATGTACAGGTCGTGTTCGGGCGCTTGGAACAACGCCCAGAAATTGTCGCGGATCACGTCCGTGGCAATCTGGCCCCGGCACACCGGCCCGCGAATGAAGGTGCGCACGAAATACTCGGCGTTATCGAGCATGAACTGGTAGCGAGCCTGGGCCGGGATAGCTTCGAAGGTGGAGAACGGATTGGCCCGGCGCTCCGGACCGTAGCCCGGCAACGCGGAAACCTGCCATTTGCCGCTGTAGAACAGGCTCTTGATGCGCGCCATCTTCGCAGCGCTCAAGCCGTAGGTGATGTGGGTCTTGTGTACGATCACCCCTTGCACCGGCCAGAGCCGGTAATAGACGCTGGTGCCGGGGTCATCATTCGGACGACGGGTATTGATCAGGTCGATCGGCTGGCCGGTGGGCGTGCGCGAACGGACCCACTGGAAGAAATGCCCCGGCTCACCGTCCTTGAAATAGATGTGCGCCAGGAACCAATGCTCGAACAACCAGCGGCCCACCAGGCTTTCCCGGGCGCCAGGGGCATTGAGCAGGTTTTCCCATTGCACCACCTGCAAGGCTTCGGCGGCACTCGGGGCCAGGGCCTGCTGATCGATGGGGGCGCCTGCGGCCAGCCAGCGTTGCAGGGTCTGGTATTGCTGGTCGGTCAGGCCGGTGACGGCCAGGGGCATGCCTTCCTTGGGATGGGCACCGGCGTATTCGTTGAATTGATCGGGCATCGCGCAACTGTTTTCACGATTGAGGCCCAGCACGATCTCTTCCGGCAGTTTGGCGTTGGGCTGCAACGGCGTGCGGTGGCCCAACTCCAGCATGCGCGCCATCAGGGCAGCCTGGCTGCCTTGTGCATCGAGCACCGAATAGAAACCCTTGCGCTGCCAGGCGCGCTGGCCGGAGGCGTCATAGAACAAACGGGTCGGATCGGCCGCCTGGCGCCGCTCGCCGTCGTACACCGACAGCTTGCTCGCCCCCCGTGCCGCGCCTTCGCCGCTGCCCAGGTTCAACTGGCAGGCGGAATCGTAGCAGGCATGACAGGCCACGCATTTTTCCGTGAAGATCGGCTGGATGTCGCGGGTGTAGGAGATCGCGGGAGCGAGACTCCCGGCGGCTGCGGTAAAACACAACAGCAGCAACAGACTGCCGAATAAGACGCGGTACGGCATGTCTCGGGTCCCTAAGAGATAGTCCGGCGATTCTACCGGGCCAGCATCGCCTTGCAAACATGAGCGATATTCATGCAAAAGCCCCTCATGATCAAATCCTGCACAGGTTTGCTATCATCCCGGCCTTCGTAATGGTCTTTTTTTCCAGGTAGTCCTATGTCTGATCGCAGCGCTCGCCTTTATCTTCTCCAGCAAGCCCTCAAGGAACGCATCCTGATCCTCGACGGCGGCATGGGCACGATGATCCAGAGCTACAAGCTGGAAGAACAGGACTACCGCGGCAAGCGCTTCGCCGACTGGCCGAGCGACGTCAAGGGCAACAACGATTTGCTGGTGCTCAGCCGCCCCGACGTGATCGGTGCCATTGAAAAAGCCTACCTGGATGCCGGCGCCGACATCCTGGAGACCAACACCTTCAACGCCACCCAGGTGTCCCAGGCCGACTACGGCATGCAGGGCCTGGCCTACGAGCTGAACCTGGAAGGCGCGCGCCTGGCCCGTAAAGTGGCCGACGCCAAGACCCTGGAAACCCCGGACAAGCCGCGCTTCGTCGCCGGCGTGCTCGGCCCGACCAGCCGCACCTGCTCGCTGTCACCGGATGTGAACAACCCCGGCTACCGCAACGTGACCTTCGACGAACTGGTGGAAAACTACACCGAGGCCACCAAGGGCCTGATCGAAGGCGGCGCCGACCTGATCCTGATCGAAACCATTTTCGACACGCTGAACGCCAAGGCGGCGATCTTTGCCGTGCAAGGGGTCTACGAAGAACTGGGCGTCGAACTGCCGATCATGATCTCCGGCACCATCACCGACGCCTCCGGCCGCACCCTCTCGGGCCAGACCACCGAAGCTTTCTGGAACTCGGTGGCCCACGCCAAGCCGATCTCCGTGGGCCTGAACTGCGCCCTCGGCGCCAGCGAACTGCGTCCGTACCTGGAGGAGCTGTCGAACAAGGCCAGCACCCACGTATCGGCCCACCCCAACGCCGGCCTGCCCAACGAATTCGGTGAATACGACGAACTGCCAGCCGAAACGGCCAAGGTCATCGAAGAGTTCGCCCAGAGCGGTTTCCTGAACATTGTCGGCGGCTGCTGCGGCACCACCCCGGCGCACATCGAAGCCATCGCCAAGGCCGTGGCCGGCTATGCGCCGCGGCCAATCCCGGAGATCCCGCGGGCCTGCCGCCTGTCGGGCCTGGAACCGTTCACCATCGATCGCAGTTCGCTGTTCGTCAACGTCGGCGAGCGGACCAACATCACCGGTTCCGCCAAGTTCGCCCGGCTGATCCGCGAGGACAACTACACCGAGGCCCTGGAAGTGGCCCTGCAACAGGTCGAGGCCGGCGCCCAGGTGATCGACATCAACATGGACGAGGGCATGCTCGATTCGAAGAAGGCCATGGTGACCTTCCTCAATCTGATTGCCGGCGAACCGGACATCTCCCGCGTGCCGATCATGATCGACTCCTCCAAGTGGGAAGTGATCGAAGCCGGCCTCAAATGCATCCAGGGCAAGGGCATCGTCAACTCCATCAGCATGAAGGAAGGCGTCGAGCAGTTCATCCATCACGCCAAGTTGTGCAAGCGCTACGGTGCCGCCGTGGTGGTGATGGCCTTCGACGAAGCCGGCCAGGCCGACACCGAGGCGCGCAAGAAGGAAATCTGCAAGCGCTCCTACGACATCCTGGTCAATGAAGTCGGCTTCCCACCGGAAGACATCATCTTCGACCCGAACATCTTCGCGGTCGCCACCGGTATCGAAGAGCACAACAACTATGCCGTGGATTTCATCAACGCCTGCGCCTACATCCGTGACGAACTGCCCTACGCACTGACCTCGGGCGGGGTCTCCAACGTGTCCTTCTCGTTCCGCGGCAACAACCCGGTGCGCGAGGCAATCCACTCGGTGTTCCTGCTCTATGCGATCCGCGCGGGCCTGACCATGGGCATCGTCAACGCCGGCCAACTGGAGATCTACGACCAGATCCCGGCGGAGCTGCGCGACGCCGTGGAAGACGTGATCCTCAACCGCACCCCCGAAGGCACCGACGCCCTGCTGGCCATCGCCGACAAGTACAAGGGCGACGGCAGCGTCAAGGAAGCGGAAACCGAGGAATGGCGCGGCTGGGAAGTGAACAAGCGCCTGGAGCATGCGCTGGTCAAGGGCATCACCACCCACATCGTTGAAGACACCGAGGAATCGCGACTGTCTTTCGCCCGCCCGATCGAGGTCATCGAAGGCCCGCTGATGGCCGGCATGAACATCGTCGGCGACCTGTTTGGCGCCGGCAAAATGTTCCTGCCCCAGGTGGTCAAGTCCGCCCGCGTGATGAAGCAGGCCGTGGCCCACCTGATCCCGTTCATCGAGGCGGAAAAAGGCGACAAGCCGGAGGCCAAGGGCAAGATCCTGATGGCCACGGTCAAGGGCGACGTGCATGACATCGGCAAGAACATCGTCGGCGTGGTGCTCGGTTGCAACGGCTATGACATCGTCGACCTGGGCGTGATGGTGCCGGCGGAGAAGATCCTGCAGGTGGCCAAGGAGCAGAAGTGCGACATTATCGGCCTCTCTGGGCTGATCACCCCGTCCCTGGATGAGATGGTGCATGTGGCGCGCGAGATGCAGCGCCAGGGCTTCCACCTGCCGCTGATGATTGGCGGGGCCACCACCTCCAAGGCCCACACGGCGGTGAAGATCGAGCCCAAGTACAGCAACGACGCGGTGATCTACGTCACCGACGCCTCCCGCGCCGTAGGCGTGGCGACCCAGTTGCTGTCCAAGGAGCTCAAGCCGGCTTTCGTCGAGAAAACCCGCCTGGACTACATCGACGTACGCGAGCGTACTTCCAACCGCAGCGCCCGCACCGAACGCCTGAGCTACCCCGCCGCCGTGGCCAAGAAGCCACAGTTCGACTGGAGCAGCTACCAGCCGGTCAAGCCGACCTTCACGGGCGCCAAAGTACTGGACAACATCGACCTGAACGTCCTGGCCGAATACATCGACTGGACACCATTCTTCATTTCCTGGGACCTGGCCGGCAAATACCCGCGCATCCTCACCGACGAAGTGGTCGGCGAAGCCGCCACCGCGCTGTACGCCGATGCCTGGGCGATGTTGCGCAAGCTGATCGACGAGAAACTCATCAGCGCCCGCGCCGTGTTCGGTTTCTGGCCGGCCAACCAGGTGCACGACGATGACCTGGAAGTCTACGGCGACGATGGCAAGCCACTGGCCCGCCTGCATCACCTGCGCCAACAGATCATCAAGACCGACGGCAAGCCGAACTTCTCCCTGGCCGACTTCGTCGCGCCGAAGGACAGCGGGGTGACCGACTACGTCGGCGGTTTCATTACCACTGCTGGCATCGGTGCCGAAGAAGTCGCCAAGGCCTACCAGGAAGCCGGCGACGACTACAACTCGATCATGGTCAAGGCCCTGGCCGACCGACTGGCCGAAGCTTGTGCCGAATGGCTGCACCAGCAGGTGCGCAAAGACTATTGGGGCTATGCCCAGGACGAGAGCCTGGACAACGACGCCCTGATCAAGGAGCAGTACACCGGCATCCGCCCTGCCCCTGGCTACCCGGCCTGCCCGGACCACACCGAGAAGGCCACCCTGTTCCGCCTGCTCGACCCCGAGGCCAGCGAACTGAAGGCCGGGCGCAGCGGTGTGTTCCTCACCGAACACTACGCCATGTTCCCGGCAGCAGCGGTCAGCGGCTGGTATTTCGCCCACCCCCAGGCGCAATACTTCGCCGTGGGCAAGATCGACAAGGACCAGGTCCAGAGCTACACCGCCCGCAAGGGCCAGGACCTGAGCGTGACGGAGCGCTGGCTGTCGCCAAACCTGGGTTACGACAACTGAGTGCGCAGCAATTGGCTATGCTCTCTACATACGACCTTGTGTATGGAGAGCATCATGGACGAACCAACCGAAAATAAGCCGCCCACCCTCTGGCAAATGCTCCACAGCGTGGGAGCGGCGGCCTTCGGCGTGCAAAGCGGAAAAAACCGCGCCCGCGACTTCACCCATGGCAAGCCGAGCCACTTCATCATCCTCGGCATCCTGTTTACGGTGATTTTCGGGTTGACGTTGTATGGGATCGTCAATCTGGTGTTGTACTTTGCGGACGTATAGAACGTCTGCACAGTATGGAAACAGCTCTCTTGCGAACCGAAACAGCCATATCGCCCATCTCGATCTGAGCCGCTCTAGCGCCGCCCCAGTGCATCGAGCGAAAAGGCATAACGCTCGCCATCCGGGTGGGACACCAGGCTGAAGCGCTTGAAGTCCAGGCGATAGTCCTTGGCCGGATTCATGTTCAACCACGCGCGGGCACGGGCCGGATCGAGCGATTGCATCAGGTCGATCTGCTGGTTGTAGCCGCCATGACGCGCGAGGTCGACGCCCCGGGCGTGATCATGGAGCAGCACCATGGCCCACCCTCCCAAGCTGAAATGCCCGGTGAACAGCACGCTCAAGCGCCCGTCGATGCGGGCCTGGAGCGCCGCCCTGGAGCTGTTCATGGCGCTGAACAACACATCCTTGCCCGGTTGGCGACCCGCCTCCTCGAACGCCTGCATGGCGCCCAGGGCCATTTCATCATTGGCCGACCAGACCAGCGCGGTCTGCGGATAGCGCTTGATCAACTGGCTTGCCTGCTCATGAGCCCGTTCGCGATTCCACTCGCCATAGACCAACTGGCGCAGATGCACTTGCGGGTGCTCGGCCAGCGCCCGGAGCAGGCCTTTCTCGCGCAGTTGCGCCGAAGGGGTGAGTTTCTTCCCGGAAAAAGCCAGCAGATCGAGCGTCTGCCCAGGCGCCAACGGTCCGTATTGTCGCAACAGTTCCTTGAGCATCAGGTAACCGCTGCGCTCATCATTGGGCACCAGGCTGCCGAGCAACTCGGGAGGTGGGGCACCGTTCTCTGTCAGCAGGCGAGTCTGATCGCTGGTCAACGTGTTGTTCACCAGGAACAGCTTGACCCCACTGCCCTGCGCCAACTGCAGGATCCGCGGGGCGACATACTGCTCGTTGACCAACACCAGATAGTCCGGACGGTCCTTGGCCGTGACGGCCTCGCGCGCTTGGCGAATCATCCGCTGGGGATCGCGCTCGGCATACTCCACGCGCAGCCGCAAGCCCAGTTTGCTTGCCGCCGCTTGCATGAATTCGGTGTAGCTGACCCAGAAGGGCTCGGTGGAGTACCCCGGGTTAAGGAACACGACTGAAGGAGCAGCCGAACTGCCAGGCAACGCCTCGGACGAAGAAGAAACCACATGGGCGGCCTGGGCCTGGGCCCAGAATGACAGGCATAACAGCCCCAGTAGCCTACAGATAAACTTCGACATCCCGCCCGCCCCAAATAATACGCCACCCAGTATAACGACCCGGGTGGCGAACGGGCACATGAACGCGCGACCTTCATGTGGCCTGCAACGGCTCGAACTTATTGATGACTGACCCAGAACACTGCGGTGCCCACCACCAGGATAATCAGGAACAAAATGGCCCAGGCATCAACAGTACTGTCGCTTTTCCTTGCTTTGGTCGGATTGCTCATTGCATCGCCTCTTGTCGGTTTTGTAGGTGATTGCATAGGGACTCGACCACAGTTAAGACGATGATTGCCCGTACGACAAATGTGGGTTAGGCAATAATCAATCTCATTAGTCGATTTGGTTCTTTACATATACTCAAACATCACTTTTGCGCATAACTCAAAACAGGTATCTTGCACCGGCTCCTCTAGGAGTGCGCGGCCGTGCGCGCAGAATTGCCGAGGCAGAACCCGATTCCAGCGAGCCAACATGCAGCTGTTTCTGATCGGCCCAAGCCTGAGACCGAGACTTATATGTACGTATATGACGAGTACGATCAGCGGATCATCGAGGACCGCGTCAAGCAGTTCCGTGATCAGACCCGACGCTATCTGGCAGGCGAGCTGAGCGAAGAAGAATTCCGCCCTCTGCGCTTGCAGAATGGCTTGTATATCCAGCGCTTCGCCCCGATGCTGCGCGTGGCTGTGCCTTATGGCCAACTGACCTCGCGCCAGGTGCGCAAGCTGGCGAAAATTGCCCGCGACTACGACAAGGGCTACGCCCACATCAGTACCCGGCAGAACGTCCAGTACAACTGGCCAGCCCTGGAAGATGTGCCCGAGATCCTCGCCGAACTGGCCACCGTGCAGATGCACGCGATCCAGACCAGCGGTAACTGCCTGCGCAACGTCACCACCGACCAGTTCGCCGGTGTCGCAGCCGACGAGTTGATCGACCCGCGCCCGTGGTGCGAAATTGTCCGCCAGTGGACGACTTTCCACCCGGAATTCGCCTACCTGCCGCGCAAGTTCAAGATCGCCATCAACGGCTCGACCTCGGACCGTGCGGCCATCGAAGTCCACGACATCGGCCTGGAAACGGTCTACAACGCGGCCGGCGAGCTGGGCTTCCGTGTACTGGTCGGCGGTGGCCTGGGGCGTACGCCGGTGGTCGGCGCGTTCATCAACGAGTTCCTGCCGTGGCAGGACCTGCTGAGCTACCTCGACGCCATCCTGCGGGTATACAACCGCTACGGCCGTCGCGACAACAAATACAAGGCGCGGATCAAGATCCTGGTCAAGGCCCTGACGCCTGAAGTGTTCGCCGAGAAGGTCGAAGCCGAGATGGCTCACCTGCGTGGCGGCCAGACCACCCTGACCGAAGCCGAAGTGCATCGCGTCGCCAAGCACTTTGTCGACCCGCAGTACAAGGCGCTGGGTAATCAGGACGCCGAACTGGCAGCCCTCGACAAGGAACACCCAGGCTTCGCCCGCTGGCGCACCCGCAACACCCTGGCCCACAAGAAGCCGGGTTATGTCGCGGTGACCCTGTCCCTGAAGCCGACCGGCGTCGCGCCAGGCGACATCACCGACAAGCAACTGGACGCCGTGGCCGACCTGGCCGAGCGCTACAGCTTCGGCCAGCTGCGCACCTCCCACGAACAGAACATCATCCTGGCGGACGTTGAACAGAGCCAGTTGTTCACCCTGTGGGGCGAGCTGCGCGAGCAAGGTTTCGCCACCCCGAACATCGGCCTGCTGACCGACATGATCTGCTGCCCGGGCGGCGATTTCTGCTCGCTGGCCAACGCCAAGTCGATCCCTATCGCCGAATCGATCCAGCGTCGTTTCGACGACCTGGACTACCTGTTCGACATCGGCGAGCTGGACCTGAACATTTCCGGCTGCATGAACGCCTGTGGTCACCACCACGTCGGCCACATCGGCATCCTGGGCGTGGACAAGAAAGGCGAAGAGTTCTACCAGGTCTCCCTGGGCGGCAGCGGTAGCCGCGACGCCAGCCTGGGCAAGATCCTCGGCCCGTCGTTTGCCCAGGACGACATGCCTGACGTGATCGAGAAGCTGATCGACGTGTACATCGAACAACGTACCGAAGACGAGCGCTTCATCGACACTTACCAACGTATTGGCATCGACCTCTTCAAGGAACGCGTCTATGCAGCGAATCATTAAGAACAACGAGGTTGTCGACGAAACCTGGCACCTGCTGCCCAAGGACGCGACCCTCGATGGCATCTCCAACTGTGACGACCTGATCGTGCCCCTGGCCCTGTGGCGCGATCATGCCCACGCCCTCAAGGCCCGCGACGGCGGCCTGGGCGTGTGGCTGGACGCCGACGAGGAAGCCGAGGAAATCGGCGAGGACGCCAACCAGTTGCAGGTCATCGCCTTGAACTTCCCGGCCTTCACCGACGGGCGCAGCTACTCCAACGCCCGCCTGCTGCGTGACCGCTATGGTTTCAAGGGTGAATTGCGGGCGATTGGCGACGTACTGCGCGACCAGTTGTTCTACATGCGCCGCTGCGGCTTCGACGCCTTTGCCTTGCGCGCCGACAAAGATCCCTACGAAGCCCTCGAAAGCCTCAAGGACTTCTCGGTGACCTACCAGGCAGCCACTGACGAGCCGCTGCCGCTGTTCCGTCGTCGCTGAGAAAGCCCTATGAAAAAGCCCTGAGCCGGGTGTACCGGTTCAGGGCTTTTTTGTTTCTGAATGATCAATGCCCAGCTCCCCCCCGAACCACTGTGGGAGCGAGCTTGCTCGCGATGGCGGTGTGTCTGGACAGAGGATGTTGGCTGTGCCGCCGCTATCGCGAGCAAGCTCGCTCCCACAGGGAATTGGCGGTTCTGCCCCCGAATTACCAGAACCGCTGCTGGGTCAGGCGGCTCCACCAACTGAGCAGCACGCGATCCACCGAGCCGCTGGCCGCCATGCCGATGCGTTCCTGCAGGCTTTTGCGTTCGGCGTAGTGCAGGTGGTACAGCTCGGCACCCTTGGCGCGTTCGGCCAGGTATTCATCGCTGGTTTTCAGCTCGTCCACCAAGCCCTTGCCCTGCGCCGCGACACCCAGCCAGACCTCACCGGTCGCCACTTCATCGATGGCCAGTTGCGGGCGGTAGTTGGACACGAAGTTCTTGAACAGCTCATGGGTGATGTCCAGGTCTTCCTGGAATTTCTCCCGGCCCTTCTCGGTATTTTCGCCGAACACCGTCAACGTGCGTTTGTATTCCCCGGCCGTCAACACTTCGAAATCGATGTCGTGTTTCTTCAGCAGCCGATTGACGTTGGGCAATTGCGCGACGACGCCGATGGAGCCCAGGATCGCGAAGGGAGCGCTGATGATCTTCTCGCCGATGCACGCCATCATGTAGCCGCCGCTGGCCGCGACCTTGTCGATGCAGACTGTCAACGGCACGCCGGCCTGACGGATCCGCGCCAGTTGCGACGAGGCCAAGCCGTAGCTGTGGACCATGCCGCCGCCACTTTCCAGGCGCAGCACCACTTCATCCTTCGGCGTCGCCAGGGTCAGCAGCGCAGTGATTTCATGACGCAGGCTCTCGGTGGCCGAGGCCTTGATGTCACCGTCGAAATCCAGCACGAACACCCGGGGCTTGGCCGCCGGCTTGTCCTTGTTTTTCTTCCCGGCCTTTTCAGCCTTGCCTTCGGCCTTGCGCAGGGCCTTGAGCTGATCCTTGTCCAGCAGCGTCTGTTCCAGGCGCTCACGCAGCCCCTTGTAGAAATCGTTGAGTTTGCTCACCTGCAACTGGCCGGTCGACTTACGTCGCCCCTTGCTGCGCAGCGCCGCAAAACTGGCCAGCACCACCAGGATGGCGATCACCAACGTCACGGTCTTGGCCAGGAAACCGGCGTACTCGATGAAAAACTCCACAGCAACTCCTTAAATGCAATGCGCCACTGAACGCAGGCGCGTAACGGTCCCAGCATACCCATGCGCCTGCGTCGCGACCAGTCATGAAACCGCTGGTTACCTTAACGCGAGCGAGGCAGGACAAGGCTGCAACGGGCATTTCAAACAAGCGTATGTTTTTTCATTGACAGCTCACCGCCATCCCCATAACCTCGCCAAACCTTCAACGTACCGGGATGACGCGGACGTGGGCAGTATCTATCTGATTCGACATGGCCAGGCCTCCTTTGGTGCGGACGACTACGATGTCCTTTCACCCAATGGCGTGCGCCAGGCGCAAGTGCTCGGCGGTCACCTGGCGGAGCTCGGTGTCGTATTCGATCGCTGCCTCTCGGGTGACCTGCGTCGCCAACAGGATACCGCCATCGGTGCGCTGGGCCAGATGTCCGCCGCCGGGTTGCCGGTTCCCGAGCTGGAAATCGACGCCGCGTTCAACGAGTTCGATGCCGACGCGGTCATTCGCGCCCTGCTGCCGGACATGCTTCCCCAAGAGCCCGAGGCGCTGCATATCCTGCGCAACGCTGCGCAGAACCGCGCCGAATTCCAGCGCATCTTCGCACTGATCGTCGAACGCTGGCTCAGCGGCCAGTATGACCCGCCGGGCCTGGAAAGCTGGCTGGGTTTTGTCGAGCGGGTCCAGGCGGGCCTGCACCGCATCCTGGAGCAAGCCGACAACACCCATAAAATCGCCGTGTTCACCTCCGGCGGCACCATCACCGCCCTGCTCCACCTGATCACCCGGATACCGGCCCGACAGGCCTTCGAATTGAACTGGCAAATCGTCAACACCTCGCTCAACCACCTGAAATTCAGGGGCCGCGAGGTGGCCCTGGCTTCCTTCAACAGCCATGCCCACCTGCAACTGCTGAAGGCCCCGGACCTCATCACCTTTCGCTGAGTCCGGATTACTGTAGACCCTTGCTGTACCACCCAAATAAGGATCGAAACCATGACCTCCGTAGCCGACGCCGTACAAGCCATGAAAGCCAAGTTCAACCCAGCCGCCGCTGCCGGCCTGGACCTGGTATTCGGTTTCCGCATCGACGATACCAAGAACTTCTCGCTGGTCGTCAAGGACAGCACCTGCGAACTGCAGGAAGGTGAAAACCCGGACGCCCAGGTGACCCTGGTGATGGACGGCGAAACCCTGCAAGGCATCGTCGACGGCAGCACCGACGGCATGCAAGCGTTCATGGGCGGCAAGCTGCGCGCCGAAGGCGACATGATGCTGGCCATGAAACTGTCCGAGCTGTTCCCAGGCTGAGACTGCGCTCGCGTTCTTCGCGGGCCTTTGATTGCAGACGAATCCCGCCCCCGTGGCGGGATTCGTGTTTTTGCCCTCCCCTGATCCCGCGTTGCACTCACAACCTTGATCCCTGTCAGTTGTCGCTCTTCCCCCAGCCGCTAACGTAGCGCTTCCATCAAGCCAGGGACGGCTCATCGGGAGCCGGCGCCTGCTCATCTCACGGAAGAGACTCATGCCCACACTGAAGATCATTTTGCTGTCGAGTGCCTTCAACGGCCTGACCCAACGCGCCTGGCTGGATCTGCGCGAGGCCGGCTATCACCCCAGCGTCGTGCTGTTCACCGATCCGGCCTCGGTCTGCCGGCAAATCGAAGAAAGCGGCGCCCACCTGGTGATCTGCCCGTTCCTCAAGGACCGCGTACCCGAGCAGTTATGGCGCAACCCGCGGCGCCCGGTGGTGATCATTCATCCCGGAATTGTCGGCGACCGCGGCGCCAGCGCCCTGGACTGGGCGATCACTCGGCAGCCCGAACGCTGGGGTGTCACGGCGTTGCAGGCGGTAGAGGAAATGGACGCCGGGCCAGTCTGGGCCACTTGCGAATTCGACCTGCCCCAAGGCCTGCGCAAATCCGAGCTGTATAACGGCCCGGTCAGCGATGCGGCCATTCGTTGCATCCGCGAGGTCGTGGAAAAATACCTCGACGGTTTCATCCCGGTGCCACTGGACTATGACCGTCATGACGTGGTCGGACGCCTGCAACCGAACATGACCCAGGCCCATCGCACCTTCAGCTGGCACGACAGCACCGGCTTCATCAAACGCTGCATCGATGCCGCCGACGGTCAACCCGGAGTGCTGGCAAGCCTGGCCGGCGAGCAGTTTTACCTGTACGACGCCCATCCGGACGTTCGTCACGGCCTGCCCGGCGAACTGCTGGCCGTGCGTGACGATGCGGTGCTGGTGGCGACAGGGGATGCAAGCCTGTGGATCGGCGCCCTGCGCCGCAAGCCGCAGCCCGGCGAACAGACCTTCAAGCGTCCGGCGCGCCACGTATTGTCGAACCGGCTCGAAGGCGTCCCGATGCTCGACGGTTCCCTGGCTCGCCAGCCGTTCAGCGATGAGCCTTACCAACCCATTCGCTATCGGGAATGCGGCCATGTGGGAGAGCTGACGTTCGAGTTCTATAACGGGGCGATGAGCACTGAGCAATGCCAACGGCTGGTGGCGGCATTGCGCTGGGCCAAGTCCCGGGACACCCAGGTGCTGTTGATCCGCGGCGGGCGCGGCAGCTTTTCCAACGGTGTGCACCTGAACGTTATCCAGGCCGCCGCCGAACCCGGCCTGGAGGCCTGGGCCAACATCCAGGCCATCGATGACGTTTGCCTTGAGTTGTTCAGCGCACGGCAACTGGTGGTCAGCGGCCTGACGGGTAACGCCGGGGCCGGCGGTGTGATGTTGGCTCTGGCGGCCGATATCGTGCTGGCGCGCCGTGACATCGTGCTCAACCCGCACTACGCGACCATGGGCCTGTACGGCTCCGAATACTGGACCTACAGCCTGCCCCGCGCGGTCGGCCCGGACATGGCCTGGAAACTCACCCAGGACTGCCTGCCGATCAGCGCCCTCCAGGCGTTGCGCTACGGCATGGTCCAGGAGATCGGACCACGCTGCCCCGACGAGTTCGGCCTGTGGCTGCTGCAGCGAGCCAACAGTGCGCTGCTCGATCCGAACTATGAAAGCATCCGGATTCGCAAGGCCGAGCGGAGCCTGTCAGCGATCCAGGCGTGCCGCGATGGCGAACTCGCGCAGATGCGACATGACATGGTGGACAATCGCCACGGCTTCGCCGACAAGTGCCGTGGGTTCGTCTTCAAGCACATGGCCTGCCGCACACCAGAACGCCTGGTCGCCCCTTGGGCGCGAACAGCACAGGCCCAAGCCGTCCAATAATGCCCGGTATCGGCGAGGCGCGGCAGCTCTTACAATGCCCGCTTCCCCCGTATCGGCCTGAACATGGACATCGACCTCGCCCGCACCTTCCTGGAAATCGTCCGCCACGGCAGCCTCGCTGCTGCGGCCGAAAAGCTGCACGTGACCCAGACGGCGATCACCGCCCGGGTGCAGAAGCTCGAAAGCCAGCTCGGCTGCGCGCTGTTCGTGCGCAACCGTGCCGGCGCGCGCTTGACCAGCGACGGCGAGGCGTTTGTGGTCTACGCCAACCAGCTCGTGCAGACCTGGGAAGCAGCCCGCCGGGACCTGCCACTGCCCGAGGGTTATCGCAACGTCTTGCACCTGGGAGGCGAGGTCAGCCTGTGCAATCCCTTGATGCTCGCCTGGGCCGGCGAACTGCGCCAGAAAATTCCCGGCCATGCCCTGCGCATGGACATCCGCGACGGCGAGAAACTGCTGCAACAGCTGGAGCTGGGGCTGCTGGACGCGGCGGTGGTGTATCAACCCGAATACTGGCCGCGCCTGCAGGTAGAACAGCTGCTGGAAGAAAAACTCATCCTGGTACGCCTGGCCGCCCGTCCCGAACCCTACGTGTACATCGACTGGAGTGCTGACTTCCGCCGCCAACACGACACCGCGCTACCGGACAAGGCCAAGGCCGCCGTGACCTTCAACCTCGGTCCCCTGGCCTTGCAGTACATCCTGGAAAACGGCGGCAGCGGTTACTTCCGCACCCGGGTCGTGCAGAGCTACCTGGACAGCGGCATCCTGGAACGGGTGCCCAAGGCACCGGAATTCAACTACCCCACTTACCTGGTCTACTCCCGCGATCGGGATTCAGCAGCGTTGCAGCAGGCATTCGAGGTGTTGCGAGAGATCGTCAAGACCGGCAGCGACTGGTCGCAGCGCTGGAATCCATTGACCTGAGTTTATGAGAGTAAGGGCCTCGCCCAAAAAGCCCTTCGCAACACGAAGGGCCTTCACAGGTTCGGTCCCGAGGCTAGCGCTGCATCTGAGCCACGATCTCGTCCTTGACCAGCAATCGCTTCTTCTTGAGCGTCTCCAAAGCATCGTCGGACAGCGCGCCGGAGGACGGTTTCTCGGCTTCGACCACCTCTGCATCAAGTTGGGAGTATTTTTGAATTAACGAGTCGAGCCTTGGATTCTCGCTGCGTTTTTGCTGGATGTGGTCTTTTGTGCATTTGAGATCCTGGCACAAATCGTGGGACACCGGCATGGAACACCTCCTTCGATGGGTCGGTGGCAGGCGCCCTTGCGGCACCCGTCGATTATCAGGATGGCCTCCTCGACAGGGTTCTGTCGACCGCCAATCCGACCAGCGGTGACCGTTCGTCGTACCGGATCGCTTGGCGATCAAACCTTTGCCTGTACCCCACCCTCCATTGCTCAGAGACGACAAGAGTCGCTCGTTCAACTTGTGTGGAGACTTACCTATGGACAGATTTACCCTGCGTCAACTCGGCCTGGCAGTTGCCCTGAGTACCAGCATGGGCATGGCATGGGCCGCGACTTCCAACGACTTTGTCGACAACGCGGCGGCCGGCGGCATTGCAGAAATCGAGACCAGCAAACTGGCCTTGGAAAAAAGCCAATCGGCGGACATCAAGGCGTTCGCCAACAAGATGATCACCGACCACACCAAGGCCAACGAAGAGCTGAAAGCCCTGGCGCAAAAACATGACATCGAAGTACCCGACGACACCACGCTGATGAAAAAAGCCAAGGCGAAGATTCTCGACGTGCGCGATGAGTCTTTTGATGCGGCCTACGCCAACAACCAGGTCAAGGCCCACGAAGAAACCATCGCCCTGTTCAAGAAAGAAGCCGAAACCGTTACCGACGACAAGAAGGCTGGCAATACCGAACTCAAGGCATTCGCCCAGAAGATGCTGCCAGACCTGCAACATCACCTGGATGCCGCCAAGAAACTTCAGGCTGCGCATCCAAGCAAGTAGAGCGAGACACTGCTCACTCAAGGAAAAACGGCGCCTCCCTTGGAAGGGAAGCGCCGTTTTCTCGAAGCGCCCCCCTGTGGGAGCGAGCTTGCTCGCGATAGCGGTGTTTCAGTCACAGGGATGGCGAATTTGCCACAGTCATCGCGAGCAAGCTCGCTCCCACAATGGCTCGGTGTCGCACATCCTTCAGGGGCTAGCCACCATCGGTGTCGATATCAGCGTCAGTATCCTCGCCAGATTTCGGCCGATCCGGTTCAGGCTTGAAGCCGGGACTGAAGGTGTTGTCATTGTCCTGATGATGATGCTTCTGATCGACCTCAGTGGCGCCGCTTTGGGCCTGGTCCGTTCCGGCAGGGCTGACTGGCTGGGCGCTCGCAGGCTTGTCCGGGACTTGGGGGTCGATGGCCGGATCGTTACGGGGGGACGGTGTCTGCGCCTGGCCTTGTTGCTGGGTGGTTGCGGGATCGTCGTTCATGGGCACCTCGTTCATGGCAGGGCCGGATGGATGACCGGTCTTGAACATTCGAAGGTGACGCGACGGCTTCGGTTCCATTTGTTTGCAGCGCCGCGATCAGCCGCCCAGCACACTCCTCACCATCCGGGTCAGCGCGTCCGGGCCGTAGGGTTTGCTCAACAAATGGGTATCGGGGCTCAGTTGATGGTTCCGGGAGATGATGTCCCGGGTGTGTCCCGAGGTGAACAGCACCGGAACCGGCGGGTTCTGCACCTTGGCCCAGGCGGCCAGGTCGGAACTCTTGATCAAGCCGGGCATGACCACGTCGGTGAAGATCAAGTCGACCGAGATGCCTTCCAACAGCAGCTTCATCGCCTCATCACCGTTGGCGGCCGTGAGGGTCCGATAACCAGACTGTTCCAACAGTTCCACCGACGCGCTGCGCACCTCTTCGTTGTCCTCCACCACCAGGATCGTCTCTTGCCTGCCGGACTGAAGCACGTCGTGTTGCTCGGTTTCCCCCGCTTCGGGCGCAAGGCTTCGAGGGAAATACATCCGTACCCGCGTGCCCTCGCCCAGGTCGCTGGAGATCTCGATATGGCCGCCACTTTGCTTGACGAACCCGAACACCATACTCAGTCCAAGCCCGGTGCCCTGGCCATCGGTCTTGGTGGTGAAAAACGGTTCGAACACCTGCTTCAGGATGTCGGGCGGCATGCCGGCACCGCGGTCGATCACCGACAGCCGGACGTAGTCGCCGGCCGGGATCCCCTTGCCGGCACAGAACGCTTCATCGAGTCCGATGTTCTCACCGATCAGGCGGATGGTGCCCTCGCCGCCCATGGCATCGCGAGCATTGATCGCCAGGTTCAACAGGGCGTTTTCCAGTTGATTGCGATCGACGTGGATGCACCAGGGCTCCTGGGGCAGGCTCACTTCAATCTGGATGGTTTCGCCCAAGGCCCGCTGCAGCAGTTCACCCATGCCATCGTAGATGCGTCGTGGGTTGTAGACCGCCGGTGACAATGGCTGGCGCCGGGCAAAAGCCAGCAACTGCGATGACAACTTGGCCCCCCGCTCCACGGCTTCGATGGAGGCACTGACCCGCCGTTGCACGTTTGGGTTGTCCCGCTCGTGGCGGGCCAGCAAGTGCAGGTTGCCGGCAATCACTTGCAGCAGGTTGTTGAAGTCATGGGCCACGCCGCCAGTGAGACCGCCAATGGCCTCGAGCTTTTGCGACTGACGCAACTGCTCTTCTGCCGCCAGCCGCGCCTGCACCTCATCGGCGACCCGCTGTTCCAGGTCGCGGGTGAATTTGAGCAGCGAAGCTTCGGCTGTCTTGCGTTCATTGATGTCAATCAGCACACCTGGAAAACGCAGGGGCTTGCCCGTGGCATCGAATTCGCAGCGACCGCTGGCCAGCACCCACAGGTAATCACCGCCCACGCGGCGCACTCGATATTCAGCGCTGTAGGGGATGCCCGTGAGCAAGGTCAGTTCGACCCGCTGGTTGACCTCTTCGAGGTCATCGGCGTGGATGCGCTGGCGGGCAATTTCGATGGGTAGTGCGTCCAGCGAACAGTCTGGCGGGTAGTTGAAGGTACGGGCGAAACGCTCATCGCCCGACAGGGTGTCGGCCTGGATATCCCAGACGAACGACCCCAGCAATGGTCCGGCCGAGAGGGCCAACTGTATGCGCTCATTGACGGCCCGGTAACTGCGTTCGGCCTCTTGCCGGGCGCGCTCGGTCAACACGAGCTCGGTGGTCTCCACCACAATCGCCAGCACGCCCGCCGGGGACTGGTCGTCATCGGGCACCGGGCTGTAATAGAGGTCCATCCACACATCTTCAGGCTTGCCATCGCGAAGCAGGACCAACTCTTTGCTGCGGTAGGACAAGGTGCCGCCGGCCAGGCAGACGTCCAGCACATGCCGATTGAATTCGGCGACCTCCGGCCAACCCAACTCCACCGCGCACCCCAGCAGGTAGGGATGACGGCCACCGGCGAACTCGGCATAGGCATCGTTGTAGATCATGAAGCCCTGGCGGCCCCACAACATCACCATCGGCAAGGGCGAAGCCAGCAACAACTGAACGGCACTGCGCAGGCTGGCGGACCAGTGCTCGATGGCGCCCAACTCGGTCCGGCTCCAATCGAACGCCCGGATACGCCCGGCCATTTCACCGCCCCATCCAGGGCACCCGTGATTTTGGGATAGAAACTGCATGGTCGATTCTGAACCTCAAAATGCCTGCAGGGAGTCGGCATTACACAAATCCCTTGCGATCAGTGCTTCGAGCGCTGGGTTGGCGTTTGGTTTCATGGGAGGATCCTGTTTGCGGATTCAGCGGAAATCACGGCTATGCACCTGGATACCCGCCAACAACTCGGTCAGGTCGCTCAGGCGCCCGGCGATCAAGTGGCGGACCTCGCCGACGCTTTCCCAGCGCCCGTCGACCCTGAGCAATTGCGAGCCCACCAAGGTCTTGCGCTGGCGTTCGGCCAAGTCGCGCCAGACCACCACGTTGAGGTTGCCGAATTCATCTTCCAGGGTGACGAAGGTTACACCGCTGGCCGTGCCCGGGCGTTGGCGGCCGGTGACCAACCCGGCGACGCTGACATTGCGCCCATGCTCCACATCCTGCAACTCCCGTGAACTGCGGCAGCGCCGGGCGCGCAGTTCGGGACGCAGCAGGGCCAGTGGATGAGGGCCCAGTGTCGTGCCGAGCGTGGTGTAATCGGCAAACAGGTTTTCCCCCAGCGTGGGTTTTGGCAGGGCCACGGGTGGTTCCTCCTGACTGGGCAAACCGGCGAACAAGCCCAGTTGCTTCTGCACCCCGGCCACTTCCCAGCGGGCACGATGGCGATCACCGGCCAAACCCTGCAAGGCACCGGCGTCGGCCAGTTGCGCCAGGGCCCGGGCATCGAGCTGCGCGCGCTCGCCCAAGTCGGCCACGTCGCTGAAGGGCCGATGCCGGCGGGCCGCTTCGATACGGCGGGCATCCTCTTCGCGAAAGCCCTTGACCATGCGCAGCCCCATGCGAATCGCCGGTTGTCGGCCTTCCATGGGCTCGAGGCTGCAATCCCAATCGCTGGCACGCACGTCCACCGGGCGGATCGACAGTTGATGCCGGCGGGCATCCTGGAGGATCTGGTCCGGGCTGTAGAACCCCATGGGCCAACTGTTGATCAGGGCACAAGCGAACGCGGCCGGTTCGTGGCATTTGAGCCAACTGCTGGCGTAGGTCAGCAAGGCGAAACTGGCGGCATGGGATTCGGGAAAACCGTAATTGCCGAAGCCTTTGATCTGTTCGAAGATTTGCGCGGCGAATTCAGCGGTGTAGCCGTTTTTCTTCATCCCCTGCGCCAGGCGTTCCCGATGGGGCTCCAACCCACCGTGACGTTTCCAGGCAGCCATGGAGCGACGCAATTGGTCTGCTTCACCCGGGGTGTAATCGGCCGCAACGATGGCGATCTGCATGACCTGCTCCTGGAACAAGGGAACACCCAGGGTGCGGTTGAGCACTTGCTTCAACGCTTCAGAGGGATAAGTCACCGCCTCTTCTTTGTTTCTGCGCCGCAGGTACGGATGCACCATCCCACCCTGGATCGGCCCGGGCCGTACAATCGCCACTTCGATGACCAAATCGTAGAACGTCTTGGGCCTCAGCCGGGGCAACATCGACATCTGCGCCCGGGACTCGATCTGGAACACACCGATAGTATCGGCGCGGCTGATCATTTCGTAGGTCGCTCGATCATTCTGGGGCAGCGACGCCAGGGCGTAGCGCTGGCCCCGGTAGTGCTCGATCAAATCGAAACAGCGACGAATCGCACTGAGCATGCCCAGGGCCAGGATGTCCACCTTGAGCAGCCCGACCGCATCCAGGTCGTCCTTGTCCCACTGGATGATGGTGCGTTCGGCCATGGCGGCGTTTTCCACCGGCACCAGGGTGTCCAGGGGCTGCTCGGAAATCACGAAGCCGCCAGGGTGCTGGGACAAATGCCGAGGGAAACCGATCAATTGCCGGGTCAGGCTCAGGACCCGGCGCAACACCGGGCTGTCCGGGTCGAAGCCGCCTTCACGCAGGCGCTCCACTGGCGGCGCCTCGTCGCTCCAGCGGCCACAGCAATCGGCCAGGGCGCTGACCTGGTCCGGCGGCAGCCCCAGGGCCTTGGCCACATCGCGCACCGCGCCGGCGCCGTGGTAACTGCTGACCACCGCCGTCAATGCCGCACGATGACGACCGTAGCGCCGGAACACGTACTGCAGCACTTCCTCGCGACGATCGTGTTCAAAATCGACGTCAATGTCCGGCGGCTCGTTGCGCTCCCGGGACAGGAAGCGTTCAAACAACAGGCTGGTAAGGCTGGGGTCGATTTCGGTGATACCCAGGGCGTAGCACACTGCCGAGTTGGCCGCCGAACCACGCCCCTGGCAAAGGATATGGCGGCTGCGGGCGAAGCTGACGATGTCCTGTACGGTGAGGAAATAACTGTCATAGCCCAGCTCGGCGATCAGGCTCAGCTCCTTGTCGATCTGTGCCCGCACTTTGTCTGTCGCGCCATCCTTCCACCGCTCGCGCATGCCGCGCTCAGTCAGTTCCCGCAGCCAGGACGCCGGGTCATGCCCCTCGGGCACCAGCTCGCGGGGGTATTGGTAACGCAGTTGGCCAAGATCGAAGGTGCAACGCCGGGCGATGTTCAGGGTTTCGTCGAGCAAGGCCAGCGGGTAGAGATCGGCCAGATCCTTGCGGCTGCGCAGGTGGTGCTCGCCGTTGGGGTGCAGGCGCTGGCCAGCCTCGGCCACCGTGACGTGGTGGCGGATGGCGGTCATGGTGTCCTGCAGGGCACGACGGCCGCGCACGTGCATGTGCACATCACCACTGGCCACAACTGGAAGATCCAAGCGCTCGGCCAGCGCCAACGAGTCTGCCAACCGACGGCGGTCGTCCTGTCCACAATGCAACTGGACCGTCAGCCACAGGCGCCCGGCAAAGATCGACTGGAGCCAACGGCCATGTTCCTCGGCGTCTTTGCCCTCGTCTATCCACAACGCCAGCAGCCCCGACAAGGGCTGGTCGAAGTCCTCTCGCACAATGCGATAGTGACCCTTCTCGCTGCGACGTCGGGCGCGGGTGATCAGCCGGCACAAGGCTTGATAGCCCTCCAGGTTTTCCACCAGCAACACCAGCTTCGGGCCGTTCTCGACCTGGATTTCGCTGCCGACGATCAGTTGCAGTTCCAGTTCCTTGGCCGCCTGCCAGGCCCGGACGATTCCAGCCAGTGTGCATTCATCGGTGATCGCCAGGGCCTGGTAGCCCTCTTGCCTGGCCCGACGACACAGCTCCAGGGCACTGGAGGCGCCGCGTTGGAAGCTGAAGTTCGACAGGCAATGCAGCTCTGCATACTCGACGCTCATGCGAACCAGCCCTGCAGCCACAACGGCCCGCCCTCGCCCACCGTTCGATAGGCCCAGCCACGTTGTCCGCTGCGGGTTTCGATCAGGTAGTAGTCACGGCGTACGTCGGCGCCGTCCCACCAACCGGTCTCGATGCGTTCCGGGCCCATGAGGATTCGCGCCTGGCTGTCCTGCAGCAGCTGGGCTTCATTCAGCAGCCAGCCGGGACGCTGCACGCCAGCGCGCACCGGACAGGCCTGGGGCCGGGGTTGCGGTGTCATTTGCCAGGCGCATTCAGGTCGATGGTCATCGCGAAACCCCAGGCCCTGCACCGCGTCATCCCCCAGCCGCGCCCGCAGGCGTTCGCGCAGTTGCTCCCAGGGCAAGGACTGTTGCGGGCGCTCGTCGAACAGCTCCAGGCGCTGGGGCACGAAACTCGGCAGGTCCTCGGCACACAAGCGAAAACCCCGCACTGGGGCCGCGACCTGCACCTGTTCCAAGCGACCGCGGGCCAGTTCGAAGAGCATCGCAGGGTCCCGTTCGGCGCTGAGCAAGCCGACCTTGATCAGCGTGTCCGGCAAACCGGCGTGCTCCAGGTGCAGGTCGAAGCGCTGCACGCCGCTGTCGCGACCGCACAGGAAGGCCGACAAGTCACCGGTCAGCCGGCGCAACGGAAACAGCAGCGCCTGATGGGACTGAACGTCGTAGTTGAGTTCGATGCGCACATCGAAACGGTCTGGCGGCAGGTAGAACGACAGCGCCAGGGTGCGACTGCCCGTCAGCGCGTCGAGGTGCTTGAGCACCTGGGCCTCGAAGCGCCGAGCCAGGGTCTGCCGGGGCAAGGCCTGGACCTGGCTCAGACGGCGCAGGCCCATGCGCGACAGCGCCGTGGCGACCTCGGGTTCCAGGCCGATCCGCTCCACGGGCATGTCTCCCAGGCATTGTTGCAAGGTCTCGGCGTCGGGCACCACCAGGGCGTCATAGGCATTGGCCAACACCCGCGCCGCCACCGGATTGGGCGCGGCGACGATGCGATGACGAAAACCCAGCTCGGTCAGCTCGGTCCGCAAGCGCGCCTCGAACACCGGCCAGGGGCCAAACAGGCCCAGGCTCGACTCGATCTCGAACAGCAGCGTACGCGGGTAATGCACGCTGACCTGGGAGCTGAAACGGTAGGCCCAGGCCGCCAGGAACTGTTGCCAGTGTTCGATTTGCGCCGCGTCGTATTCGGCGGTGGCAAAGCCTTTGCTCAAGGCCTGGGCGGCGGTCATGGTCTGGCCGGGACGCAAGCCCAGGGCCCGTGCCGGCGCATTCACCGCTTGCAGCACCCGACGCTGTGCCGGACCGGTCAGCAATGCCAGGGGCTGGTCGGGATCGGGGCGCTGACGCAGCGCGGCGTCCAGCGCCAATTGCGGGAAGAGAATACAGACCCAGCGCATCGCAACCTCAATGCCCGGTTTGTGGGGCGAGCGTGGCAAAGGCAATCGGCGCCGAACGAGCCACCCCGCCGCGGCATTTGAGCACGCGCAACTGCGCCGGCCGAGTATCGATGGCGATGCGCAGCGCCGCCGGCGACGGGTTGATGGCCTCCTGGATCGAGCGCCAGGCGAATGCCAGGGTCTGGCCGGTTTCCGCCGCCACTTGCAAACGGCGCAAGGCCCGGTCGTCCGCCTGGCGGGGCCAGCACAGGACCGCGCCACAACTGCCCGAACGCAAGCACTGTTCGGTGGCCCACAGGGCATCGCGCTCATCGGCGCGGATCACCGACAACTGTTGCAGGTCGACGCCAGCGTTCTGCCAGGCCTGGGGATAGGGCACGAACGGTGGCGCCACCAGCACGATCCGCTCCCCCGCCGCCGACAGCCGCGCCAGGGTCGGCCACACCAGTTGCAACTCACCCACGCCCGGCGCGGCGATAAGCAGTTCCGTCAACGCCGCCTCCGGCCAGCCACCACTGGGCAACGCCGCATCCAGCGCCGCATGGCCGGTGGGTTGCGGGCTGGCGGCTGGCGGCGCAGGCCGACCCTTCCAGACCTGGCCGCCGTTGAACAGCGTGTCCAGCGCAACGACGGCGCCCATCAGCCTTGCCTCACCAAGCCACAGAACACCCCTTCTATCGCCAGGTCCTGATCGGCCTCGACGATGATCGGCTGGTAGGCCGGGTTGCGCGGCAACAAACGCACCCGCTCGCCAATGCGCTCGAAGCGCTTGATGGTGACTTCACCGTCCAGACGCGCCACGACAATCTGGCCGTTGGCGGCCTGCGGTGTGCGCTGCACGCCCACCAGGTCACCGTCGAGAATGCCGTCCTCGATCATCGAATCGCCCTGGACCCGCAGCAGGTAATCCGGCGCCTTGGTAAAAATCGCCGGGTCCAGCATCAGGCGGCTGTGGACCTCGGCATCGGCACCAATCGGCAGCCCGGCGGCCACTCGCCCCAGCACCGGCACGTCCAGCAACTCGGGTCGTGGTGGCTGGTTCAGCAAGCGAATGCCCCGGGCCTGGTGCGGATTGACCTCGATGAAACCGGCTTCGGTCAGCGCCAGCACATGCTTGCGCGCCACACTGCGGGAGGCAAAACCAAACGCCTCGCTGATTTCAGCGAGGCTGGGAGGCTGGCCCTGATCGGCGATGCGTTCGCGGATGAAAGTCAGGATGGCGGTACGGCGGGGAGTGAGAGTCGTCATGGAGTACATTTGTACTCTTTAAGGATTTTTCTGACAAGCGCCGCCAGTCAGTTCACAGCGGGAGCAATCTCTGGCCACAGGTATCAACACTTTTCCTCAAGTGAACAGCATTACCTTGTGGGAGCGAGCCTGCTCGCGAAGGCATCAGGCCATTCGACATCCATGGAGGCTGACCCACCGCCATCGCGAGCAAGCTTTGCTCCCACAGTTGGATCGAGGTACGGCTGCAGAACCAGGCCGACTGTCAGGTCGCTTCTCACACGGCTTGAGAAATACTGTTTGGACATATCCTTAGAGCCGGGCGTCGGCGCTCTCGTTGCGAAATGCGCTCGGGCTCATGCCTGTCCAGCGTCGGAACGCCCGGCGAAAACTGCGCACATCGCTATAGCCGACTTCTTCAGTGATGCGCTCGATGGACAGTCCAGGGTTGGCCAACAGGTTCAGGGTCCGGCCACGGCGCACTTGTTCGAGCAAGGCCTCGAAGGTCAGGTTGTGTTCGGTCAGGCGCCGACGCAGAGTGCGGCTGCTCATGTTGAGATCGCTGGCGATTTTCTCGATATGGCTGCCCCGGGTCAGGTCCCGGGCAATCGCCCGTTCCACGGTCTGGATCAGATCGATTTTCTGGTGTACCTCGGTGGCCTCCTGCTCCAGCAAGGCCAATGCCTGGCGCAGGGCCAACGGGTGGTGATTGGGCAAACGCATATCCAGCCAGCGCACGTCGATCAGCATGCGATTGTGTCGGCAACCGAAGTGCACATCCGGTCCCAAAATCCGCTGGTATTGCTGGGCATAGGACGGCGCGGCGTGCATGAACTCCACGGCCTGGGGCTTGAAGTCGGGCCCCGCCAGCGCCCGGCCATAGACCATCAGGCTGGCGAAGAACTCTTCCACGGCAAACACCTGGATCTCGGCGAAAGGCAGGCGGCAGATCGCCTCGACCATGATGCGGTCAGTGGCTTCTTCGACGCTGGCCACGGCGATGCCGCCGCTAGTGTGCTGGTAACGGACGCCCAGGGCAAAGGCATCGCGCAGGGTTTCGCACAGCGATAAGACGTGGCCCAACAGGCCGAGGGTGCCAAGCACGTTGCGGTCGCCCACCCACAACCCCAGCCCCTGGTCGGGTAACAGCTTGAGCGCCCGTTGAATCATGACCACGGCCTGGCGGTAGGAAATGCGCTGGGCGGGATCTTGCAGATCATCGAGGCCGAACCCCAGGCCGCGACACAGGCTGGCGGCATCGAAGCCTTTGTCCGCCACCACTTCGGCCAGGGTCTGCAGCAGGAATGGCGATACCAGCGCCAATTCATAGGTCGGGTCGATGACTTTCATCTGCATGGGGCGGGTTCCGGAGCACGTTAGGTGGCGTTTTTGTAACCGGTTGTTTCACAAAGTTAGCATGCCCCAGCGGATCAAGGGGCACAAAAATCTGGCCGCCCAAGTCCCCTGTATGGCCGCCAATACCCTGCCCTGTTGGCGGCGAACGGCTTATTTGTATGGCTCGGACTTTCGGTGCATCACCAACAATAATAATGAGCCCCCACATGAACCCGATCCGCACGACACTCGCCTTGCAATTGACCCTCGGCCTGGCCTGCGCCAGTGCCTTGCCGGCCCTGGCTACCGAAGCCGGGGTCGACAACATCGGCCCCGGTACAGATGGCTTCTTCATGCTGCCGCTGGAGGTCGACAGCCTTCCGGACAACATGGTTGCGTTCAACGTCTACTACAACCACTACAAGGCCCGGAAGCTCAACATCAGTTCGTTGGGCGGCGAAGTGCCGAATGTCGAAATCGAATCCACGGCGGTGATCCCGCGCATCGATTACTTGAGCCCGTTGCGGGTGGCCGGTGGGCGCCTGGGGATCTACATCGCCCAGCCGTGGCTCAAGCAGGAAGTCTCGGTGTTCGGCCTGCATGACACCCGCGAGGGCATGGGCGACACCACGATTTCGCCCATCGTGCTCTGGGACATGGGCAAGAACCTGACCCTGGCCGCGGCGGTGGAAATCACCGTGCCGACCGGCGAATACAGCACCGATCGACTGGCCAATACCAGCAACAATTTCTACACCTACAAGCCGCTGTTTTCCTTCACCTGGCTGCCCACGGAAAACACCGAGGTGTCGATGAAAACCACCTACAGCTTCAACCGCAAGAACAAGGACACCGACTACCGTTCGGGGCAGATTTTCCACTTCGATTATTCCGCCAGCTACCGCCTGACCGACAACGTGATGCTGGGGCTCAACGGCTACTACCTCAAACAGACCACCGACGACAAACAGTACGGCCGCACCGTGCAATTCGCCGGGCAGGACGTCGACGATGGTGTGCGCGGCCAGGTCTTCGCCATCGGCCCGGCGCTGCACCTGACCTTCCTCAAGTACGCCAGCGCCGAAATCCGCTGGGCCAAGGAATTTGCAGTGGAGAACCGCACCGAGGGCGAAATGCTCTGGGCCAAGGTCAGTATTCCGTTTGCGTTTTGAATGGATGCAGCCATACCGCTTGTTTTGTCATAAGACCGAGTCGCCTGCTTCGCGAGCAGGCTCGCTCCCACAGGTTCTTCCTTCAGCTCAAACCCAGAATCGATGAAAGATGCCCATTGAGGAACTTGCCGCTGGGGTCCAGCGCCTGGCGCACCTCGGTGAATTCCGTCCAGCGCGGGTACAGCGCCTGGAGCGCCTTGGCGTTCAGCGAATGCAATTTCCCCCAATGCGGACGACCCTGGTATTTCCAGAAGATCGGCTCGATGGCGGCAAAGAAATTGTGATGGTCCATCTGGTAATGCTGGTGCACCGAGATCGAGCAACTGTCCCGGCCTTCAAACATGCTCAAGGCAATGTCGTCGGCCTTCACGTAGCGGTATTCGATGGGAAACCAGGTGCGCAGGTCCTTGTCGCGGATCAGCGCCAGAATCTCCCGCAGGCACGCCGGGCCGTGTTCGGCCGGCACCGAGTACTCCATCTCGTTGAAGCGCACGGTGCGAGCGTTGGCATAGATGTCATGGGAGTCACCGACCCGGTCGTCGAAATCGGCCACCAGCCGCAGGCTGTTGAGCAGCGCTCGCCGGATCGCTGGAAAGTCGCTGCCGTACTTGTCGAGGTTTTCGATCAGGCTGACGAATTCGTTGCCACCCTCCTCCTCGGGGCTGATCGGCGGCGTGGCCGGATCGGTGGTTTCGTTCAGGGCGATCGACAACGCATAGTCGGAATGGGTGACGACCTGCATTTCCCAGTGCTGGTTGTCCCGGGTGTTGGTGTCCACGTCTTCGAGCAACTCCTCGGTTTTCGCCACCCATTGGTGCTCGCGCAAGCGATAGGCGGCGCGGTTCTGCAGGCGCACGCGGGTCACCAGCCCCAGCGCGCCAAGGGACACCCGAGCGGCCTTGAACACTTCAGGATGACGCTGGGCATCACAATCGAGGACCGCACCGCTGGCCGTCACCAGTTGCAGGCCGACCACTTGGGACGCGTACGAGCCGAAGGCCTTGCCAGTGCCGTGGGTCGAGGTGGCGATGGCACCGGCCAGGGTCTGGTAATCCACGTCGGCCATGTTCGGCAGTGCCTGGCCGATGGCCTTGAGCGCCGGGCCCATGCGGGACATGGGCGTGCCGCCGCCGAACTCGGCTTGCAGGCTGGCTGCATCATGAGCCAACAGGCCGCTGAAAAAACTCAGCGACAACAAGGTGCCGTCAGTGGGCACCAGGGCACTGAAGGAATGCCCGGAACCCACCGGACGAATCCGCCCTTCGGCGCGTCTCACCACGCTCACCAGTTCATCGAGGTCCTTGGGGGCCAGGCGCGCCGCCGGCAGGCAACTCTGCGCACCGGACCAGTTGCGCCATGGAATCAGCCGCGGCGCGCGCATCAGCTCGGCCAGGGCGCCCTGGCTGCCCAGGGCCGTAAAGGCTGCGACAACACCGGCCTGTTGCAGCAACCGGCGCCGTGAGGAGTCCATCGTCATGCCGTAGTACCCGTAGTTATTATTGGAAGTGTTGGCCGGACATGAAGGCGATCAGGGCCAGGAACTGCTCTTCGGAACAGTGCATGCACAGGCCCATCGGCGGCATGCCGTTGTAGCCGTTGATCGCGTGGTCCAGCAGGGTGTCGGCGCCCTGGGCCACCCGTGGCGCCCAGGCGTTCGTATCGCCGGTCAACGGCGCCCCGGCAGCGGGGTTGGCGTGGCAGAGCTTGCAGCTGCTGTCGTAGACCTGGGCCAGCGCCGCATCGCTGGGCATGGCCGTGAACACCGTGGGCGCGGGCGGCTTGGCCTCTTCGCCGCACCCTGTGAGCAGGGTGCCGAGCAGCACGATGAAGGCTGAGTGGAACACGGTTGAAGGCGTGGTAGCCGGCATAGAGGCCCTCTCGGCGGCGCTTTTGTTGTGGGTCAACACTAAGGCACGCCACTGCATCGGCTTGAGGTCATTGGGGGCCATAAAAGGGGGCTTGGGCGGCCAGGACATATGCACCCTGGCGAGGGAGCTTGCTCAGGGCAACAGCAGCCCCTGCTCACGCTCGCACAACTGCACCACGTAATCCCACAGCACCCGCAATCGCACGGATTTGTGCAGTTCGCGACGAGTGCTGATCCAGTAGCTGCGGCGGATGGTTTCGTCCGGCAGCAACGGCACCAGCGTCGGGTCGCCGCTGACCATGTAGCAAGGCAGCACGGCGATCCCCAGGCCCGAGCGCGCGGCCTGTTGCTGAGCGATGACGCTGGTGCTGTGGAACACCACCCGAGGGTTGCGGCAGAAGCTGTTGAGGAACATCAGTTCCTGGCTGAACAGCAGGTCATCGACATACCCGATCCAGGCGTGGCGGGCCAGGTCCTCGCGGCTGCGCAGTGCTGGCGAGCGGTCCAGGTAGGCCTGGCTGGCGTACAGCGCCAGGCTGTAGTCGGTGAGTTTGCGGGTGACCAGCAGGTCGGCCGCCGGGCGTTCGAGGTGAATGCTGATTTCCGCCTCACGGTTGAGGATGCTGACAAAGCGCGGCACCGCCACCAGTTCCACTTCCAGCCCCGGATAACGCTGGAACAGCCCGTCCATGCGACTGGCGAGGAACATGATGCCCAGCCCTTCGGTCACCCCCAGGCGGATCTTGCCCAGGGGCGCACTGGATTGGGTGATGTCCTCCTGGGCCAGCAACGCCACGTTTTCCATGGCTTCGGCGTGCTTGAGCAGCGTCTCGCCGGCCGGGGTCAGTTCATAGCCCTGGGCATGCTGGACAAACAGCGCGGAGCCCAGGCTTTTTTCGATGGCCTCGATGTGCCGGGCCACGGTGGCGTGGGTGGTGTTCAGCCGCCGTGCAGCCGTCAGCAGACGTCCGCTGCGTTGCAGCTCCAGGAAATAACGCAGGTCATTCCAGTCGAACATGAAGCGATCCTTGAACGCGCCTGAAGGCATGACTGTTTATAAACGCACAGCCGCTGCGCAAAAACTAACATTCTTTTGACGAAAACTAACAACTAGGATGGATCCCACAAAAACAAGAATGAGGTCGCGAATGCAACCTGTCGTCGATGAATACGATTACGTGATCGTGGGCGCCGGCCCTGCCGGATGCCTGCTGGCCAATCGGCTGTCGGCCAATCCGCAACACCGGGTGCTGCTGCTCGAAGCCGGTGGGCGCGACAACTATCCGTGGATTCACATCCCGGTCGGCTACCTGTTCTGCATCGGCAACCCACGCACCGACTGGTGCTTCAAGACCGAAGCACAACCAGGCCTGCAAGGGCGCGCCCTGAGCTACCCTCGCGGCAAGGTCCTGGGTGGCTGCTCCTCCATCAACGGCATGATCTACATGCGCGGCCAGGCGACGGACTACGACAGCTGGGCCGCCGAGGGCAATTCCGGCTGGGCCTGGAACGATGTGCTGCCGCTGTTCCGCCAGAGTGAAAACCACTTTGCCGGCGCGTCCGAATTCCACGGCGCCGCTGGGGAATGGCGGGTCGAACGCCAGCGCTTGTCATGGCCGATTCTCGATGCCTTCCGCAGCGCCGCCGAACAGAGCGGCATCCCCAACGTCGACGACTTCAACAGCGGCGACAACGAAGGCTGCGGCTACTTCCAGGTCAACCAGAAAGCCGGGGTACGCTGGAACGCGGCCAAGGCGTTTCTCAAGCCGATTCGCCACCGCGCCAACCTCACGGTATTGACCGACGTCGAGGTCGACCGCGTGTTGCTGCGTGACGACCGCGCCCACGCCGTCAGCGCGCGCTGGCAAGGCAAGGGCATGACCTTCAAGGCCCGCAAGGAAATTGTCCTGTGCGCCGGGGCCGTTGGCTCGCCGGGCATCCTGCAACGTTCCGGGATCGGCCCGCGCAGCCTGCTGCAACGCCTGGGCATCGGTGTGACCCATGAACTGCCCGGTGTCGGCGGCAACTTGCAGGACCACCTGCAACTGCGGCTGATCTACCAGTTGGAAAACGCCCGCACCCTGAACCAGATCGCCGGCACCCTGTGGGGCAAGATGGGCATGGGCCTGCGCTACCTGTACGACCGCAGCGGCCCACTGTCCATGGCCCCCAGCCAGCTCGGTGCATTCGCCCGCTCGGGCCCGGAACAGGCCTCGGCCAACCTCGAATACCACGTACAACCGTTGTCCCTGGAACGCTTCGGCGAACCGCTGCACAGCTTCCCGGCGTTCACCGCATCGGTCTGCGACCTGCGCCCGCAAAGCCGTGGCCGGGTGGACATTCGTTCGCCCGACCCGCACGAAGCACCGCTGATCCAACCCAATTACCTGAGCCATCCCGAAGACTTGCGGGTCGCCGCCGACGCCATCCGCCTGACCCGACGCATCGTCGCGGCCCCGGCCCTGAGCGCGTTCAAACCGGTGGAATACCTGCCGGGCCCCAGCCTGCAAACCGAAGAGGAGCTGCACCAGGCCGCCGCCCGGATTGGCACGACGATTTTCCACCCGGTCGGCACGTGCCGCATGGGCCAGGATCGCGACGCGGTGGTGGATGCGCAACTGCGTGTCCACGGCATCAAGGGCCTGCGCATCGCCGACGCCTCGATCATGCCGCGCATCACCTCGGGCAACACCTGCTCGCCGACCTTGATGATTGCCGAGAAGGCGGCGCAGATGATGCTTGAGGCAGACACAAGAATCACCACGCCCCAGAAGGAGCCGGCCACGGTCTGAAAAACAGCAGAGCCCCCCTGTGGGAGCGAGCTTGCTCGCGATAGCGGTCTGTCTGCCACGCATAGGTTGAATGTGCCGCCGCTATCGCGAGCAAGCTCGCTCCCACAAGGGGATGGGTCGATTCAAGGAAAGTGTGTCAAATCAGGAGACGCCACCCCGGCGTCGCAGTGGAACAACAAAAACAATCACTGTGAGGGATACCGCTATGTCCGAGCATGTTCAGTCCCTGGAAGCCACGCGCAGCGTCGGCACCAGCCAGGAAACCCAGAAAGTCATCTTCGCCTCGTCCTTGGGGACGGTGTTCGAGTGGTACGACTTTTTCCTCTATGGCGCCCTGGCGGCGGTGATCAGCAAGCAGTTCTTTGCCGGGGTCAACGACACCACCGCGTTCATTTTCGCCCTGATGGCGTTCGCCGCCGGCTTCATCGTGCGGCCATTCGGGGCACTGGTGTTCGGCCGGCTGGGGGACATGATCGGGCGCAAATACACCTTCCTGGCGACCATCATCCTCATGGGCCTGGCGACGTTCTGCGTCGGCCTGCTGCCCAACTACGCCAGCATCGGCATCGCCGCGCCGATCATCCTGGTGGTGTTGCGCATGCTCCAGGGCCTGGCCCTGGGCGGTGAGTACGGTGGCGCGGCGACCTACGTTGCCGAGCACGCGCCAATGGGCAAGCGCGGTTTTCATACCAGCTGGATTCAGTCCACCGCTACCCTCGGGCTGTTGCTGTCGCTGCTGGTGGTGTTGGGCTGTCGCTACTTCACCGGCGATCAGTTCGAAGTCTGGGGCTGGCGCATTCCGTTCCTGCTGTCGATCCTGCTGCTGGGCATCTCCACCTGGATTCGCCTGAGCCTGCATGAGTCGCCGGCCTTCCTGAAAATGAAAGAAGAAGGCAAGTGCTGCAAGGCGCCGATCCGCGAATCCTTCGGCAAATGGGAGAATCTCAAGGTGGTGCTGATCGCCCTGTTCAGCATCAACGCCGGGCAAGCGGTGACCTTCTATGCCGCGCAGTTCTACGTGCTGTTTTTCCTCACCCAGTTCCTGAAGATGGACCCGGCCCTGGCCAACAGCTTGCTGATTGTCAGCGTGGTGATCGGCGCACCGTTCTTCATCTTTTTCGGCTGGCTGTCGGACAAGGTCGGGCGCAAACCGGTGCTGATGATCGGCCTGCTGCTGGCCACCGCGCTGTACTTCCCGATCTTCAAGACCCTGGCCCACTACGCCAACCCGGCCATCGACCAGGCGAGCCGCCAGGCACCGATCACCGTGATCGCCGACCCGGCAACCTGTACCTTCCAGTTCGACCCGGTGGGCAAGGCGCGTTTCGACAGCCCTTGCGACAAGGTCAAGACCTTCCTGGTCAAGCAAGGCCTGCCCTACAGCAGCGTCGCGGCCCCGGCCGGCAGCACGGTGCAGGTCAGCGTCGGTGACGTGAAACTCGAAGGTTACGACGAAGCCGCCCTGCGCGGCGCCGTGACCCTGGCAGGCTACCCGCAACAGGCCGATACCCAGCAGATCAACCGGCCGATGATCGTGGCCTTGATCGTGGCGCTGATCATCATCTCCGCGATGTGCTACGGACCGCTGGCAGCGTTGATGGTCGAACTGTTCCCGACCCGCATTCGCTACACCTCCATGTCCCTGCCCTATCACATCGGCAACGGTTGGTTCGGCGGCTTCCTGCCCACCGTCTCGTTCGCCCTGGTGGTCTACACCGGGGATATTTTCTATGGGCTGTGGTACCCGGTGGTGATCACCGGGGTGAGCCTGGTGGTGGGCATGATCTGCCTGCGGGAAACCCGGAACGTGGACCTGGATAAAAACTGAGGACGAAACCGTGGCGAGGGCACTGGCGCCCTCGCCAGCGGATCAGAAGCGCGCCTTCACGGTCATGGTGAAGTTGCGCGGCTCACCGTAATAGTTACCGAAACCCTCGGTACCGATGGTGGTGTAGTAGCGCTTGTCGAACAGGTTGTTGCCATTGAGGGCCAACGACCAGGTGTCATCGATGCGGTAGCCGACGCGGCCATTCCACACGGCATAACCGGCCTGGGTGATCTTCTCGCCCGTCGCTGGCGATACCCGGAAGTTGTCGCTTTGGGCATTGACCCCGGCACCGACACTGAACCGTTCGAACGCTCCGCCGAGGGCATAATCGCCCCACAGGCGCAGCACATGACGCGGCACATAACTGTTGAACGAACCACCGTTGAGGCTGGTGTCTATGTCGCTGAGGGTCTTGGTCTGGGTGTAGGTGTAGCCGGCAAGCAGTTGCAGGCGCTCGATGACTTCACCGCTGATCTCGGCTTCGAAGCCCTGGGCGCGAACCTTGCCGGCGTTCTCATAGCAGTAACCGTCCGAGGACGCACAACTTGAGTTGTAGTCGGTCTGGGCCTGGTCTTTCTGCAGCGTGCGGAACAGGTTGAAAGCACTGTTCAAGCGTCCCTCGAACCACTCGCCCTTGATCCCCAACTCATAACTCTCGCCCACCAGGGGCTTGAGCGCCGCGCCGCTTTCGGAGCGATAGTTGCCCTGGGGCGTGAAGATATCCGAATAACTGGCATAGGCCGTCAGGTGCTCATTGAGGTCCAGCAGCACGGCGGCAAACGGCGTGACCTGGCCGGTCTCCGTGCTCTTGGCGTGCTCCGAACCACCCGTGAGGAACACCGAGTCGGTCTTGGAGCGGTACCAGCTCACCCGACTGCCGACGACAAAGGTCAGCGGGTCCGCCAGTTTCAGGCGCAGGGTCGAATACATGCCTTGCTGCTGGGTAACGGTCTTGACCGGGCCACCGCGCGTCGAGTTTTCGATGAAGTAACTGTCGTCCGGTTCGGGAATATGTCGATCCGGATCGAACACGTTCTGCTTCTGTGGCAGCAGTGCCACCGAGAAGAAGTCATCCTTGTCCGAACGACTGGCGTTGAAACCAACGATCAATTCATGTTGCTGCCCCAGGGCGTCGAACTTGCCGTCCAGGTAGGCGTCGAGGCCGTAATCGACCTGGTCGTAGTCGTACATGCTGCCCAGCAGGTTGGTGGTCGAGGTGCCTGGCGCCACCGAACCCGATGCAAAGGCGTATTTGATGTCCTGGGTATTTTTCGTATAGACACCGGCTACCTTCACCGCCCAGTCGTCATTGAGCTGATGCTTGAGATCGCTGAACACCGTGGTCCGTTGGCTGCGCCAAGTGTTCCACGACGGATCCAGGCAAGTGGAACGGCTGAGTTTCAGATCGCTGCCGTCGCGGTAGCGAGGAAGCCCGCCCCAGCAAGGGCTTGCATCGACGTCTTCATAGGCAACGCCCACGCCGAGCGTCGTGTCGGGCGACAGATCGAAATCCAGGGCACCGTAATAAATCTGGTCCTTGCGCCGGGCATCGTCGTAGAAATAATGCCGGCTCTGCTCGGCGATCACCGCCCTGCCCCGCACGGTGCCGGAATCATTCAACGGGCCACCGGTATCGACCTGCCCGCGGTAGTTGTCCCAAGTGCCGCCCGAGAGGCTGAGTTCGGTCTGGGCCGTGGCCTGGCCACGCTTGCGGACAAAATTGACGCCACCGGAAGTACCGCCCGCGCCTTTCATCATCCCTGCGGCACCGCGCAGGACTTCGACCCGGTCGTAATAAGCCATGTCGCTGCTGAAACTGTCGGCCTGGACATAGCTGTTGCCCATGTCCAGCGGAACGCCGTCGTATTGATACTGACCGGACATCCGGAACCCACGGGAATAGAAATACTTGCCGCCCATGGTCGAGTCGTAGACGGTGATGCCGGGGGTCTTTTCCATCACTTGATCGATGGTGTTGAGGTTCTGGTCATCGAGCATCTTGCGGGTGATCACCGTCACCGACTGCGGCGTTTCGCGCAGGGAGTGCTCGCCCTTGCCGATGGTCACCGCGCCCGTCGTGTAGGAACCACTGTTCTCGGTGGTCGCCCCGAGCATCTGTGCCTCGATGCTGGTTGCTCCCAGTTCCATGACCGAACCGTTGGCGGGCAACCGGCGCAGCACGTACGTGCCGTTGGCCTGGGGCTCAGCTTGCAAGCCGCTCCCGCCAAGAATGCGAGCGAAGCCGTCAGCCACGCCGAAAGAACCTCTCAGGCCGGGCGATTGCAGATCCTCCAGTTGCCGGGCATCAAACGAAAGGGCGACACCGGCGGCGCTGGAGAAACGGGTCAGCACATCCACCAGGCTGCCGGCGCCGATATCGTAGGCCTGCACCGAACGCTGCTGCACCGAGGCGCCTGGAACCGGGTTGGCATTCACGGCCGTGGCGCCGGCGGTGGTGACAGCCAGCAAGCCGATTTTCACTGCAAACACCAGACGGCCTGGCGCGCTTACCCAAGGCATATTTCCCCTCCCCAAAACGGTCGATAAAAACTCACTGAGGAAGAGCCGAACGATGAGGCTGAAAAGTGCAGGGGCGGATATTTTTATTACACAGCGTCACCGCCGCTCGCCACCTGCGACCTGGACCCAGAATCGGCTGTAGCGCGTCACCCGCAACGAAAAGCCGCTCTCCAACGCCGCCAGGGCGAGGTCAGTGTTATCGACAGGAAACACACCGGAGACCTTCAAGTCGCCAATCGCCGGGGCCCAGCGCAGCACACCGGGGCGATAGCGCGACAGTTCATCCAGCAGCGCCGCCAGGGGACGGTCAATGGCGATGATGCTGCCCTTCTGCCAGGCACCGACCGACACATCGTTGCCCCGCAACGTGCCCAGCGACCGCTCATTGAAATCCAGGCGCTGGCCGGCTTCGACCCGCCTCCTTGACCCCATCGCCGGCAGACTCACCTCGACCGCTTTCTCCAGCACCGCCACTTCGCCGCCTCGCACCTGACCACGGACGATAAACCGCGTGCCCAGCGCAAGCACCTCGACCGGCCCCGTCACCACTTTGAACGGACGCTGCAAGGGATCGACCGCCGTCGTCACAAGCACCTCACCCTGCAACAACTCCACGAGCCGCTGCCTCCCATCGAAACGAACATTGATCGAGGTATCGGTGTTGAGCAGGACCGTGCTGCCATCAGCCAGTTGGAACTCGCGACGCTCGCCCACGGCGGTGCGGTAATCGCAAAACAGGTTTTGGCTTGCCTGACTGCGCCAGCCCAGCCAGCCCAGGCCGCCAGCGGACGTCAGCAGCAAAACGCTACGCAATACCTGGCGGCGGGATCGATGGTGGGCGTCGCTCAAGGTCGGTGCGGCCAGGGCGCCCGGTACGCTTGCCATCTGCTCGGCCACTGCCGCCATGCGTTGCCAGGCTTGGCCGTGCAGCGGATCGGCAGCCAGCCAGGCGCGCCAGTCGGCCCGGTCCGCGTCGGTGGTGATACCGGAATGCAGCCGGGCGTACCACTGCGCCGCCACGCGAATGGCGTGCAACTCTTCAGGGGGCAGGTTCATGAAAGCTGCAGTTGAATCTGCATCAGGCAGCAATGCTCCATGGCCTTGGCCATGTGATTGTTGACCGTGCGTACGCTGACACCCAGGCGTTCGGCAATTTGCGGGTAAGTCAGGCCATCGAACTGCGACAGGATGAACGCCTGCCTTACCCGCGGCCCCAGCCCCAGGAGCAAGCGGTCGATCTCCATCAGGGCCTGGAGCATGATTGCCTGCTCTTCCAGCGAGGGGTGCTGCTCTTGCGGCATGGCCGCCAATACTTCGAGGTAGGATTGCTCCAGCGAGCGACGGCGAAACAGGTCGATCAACAGCCCTTTGGCGATCATCGACAGGTACGGTCGTGGCTCACGGATATCCAGCGCAGTGCGCGCCTTGATGACCCGCACAAACGTATCCTGGGCAAGGTCCGCGGCATCGAAGGTGTTGCCCAAACGCTTGCGCAGCCAGCCCTGGAGCCAACCATGATGATCACTGTACAGAACGTCGACAGCACTGCGTAGGGACAGATCGTTGGCAGACATGGCAATGGAATAATTCGCGACTGATAATGACTCGCATTGTCATGGAGCCTATCGCCGCTTGCAACCCAAACATGCCCGGCCACCACCCACTCGCTGGAATGACTCAGTTCATGGAGTGACTTTTTACCGTGCTTTCCACCAGGTCCAGCATCTGTCCCAGCGCCCAGGGCTTGGCGATGAACGAAGCATGATGCTTGATTCCCGCGCTTTCCGGGGTCTCGAAACCGGACATGATCAGCAGCGGTATCTGCGGCCAGCGGTCGCCGGTCAGGTTGGCCAGGTCCGCGCCGTCGATCTTTCCGGGCATGGTGATATCCGTGAGCAACAGGTCGACGTAATGGGCGCTCTCTTCGAGAAACGTCAACGCCGCGTCGGCGCTTTCCCGAGGCTCCACGACAAACCCTTCCTCCTCGAGAATTTCACAGAGGAACTCCAGGATGGTCGGATCATCTTCCACAACGAGAATCAAACGTGTAGTCGCCTGGCCGTTGCCATTTGGCATCGAATTCATGAAAGTGACTCTCCTTGACCTCATAAAACCTTCTTTGCGGCAGCAACCGCCTTGAAGTTATGAGCAATCCCCCTGCGAGAAATTCATTCTGTGTGCCAACAGGCCGCCGAATGTCATGCCAGAGCCGTCCTGGCAACGCAGCGCAACGCTTTTTATCTGTATATCCATACAGATAAAACTTGCCCTGGCGCGCATCCATGACCATGCTACAGCCCCATGAAAATCTGCTCGGGAAAAGGGCGCTATGCAGCTGTACCTGTGTGAAAAACCGTCCCAGGCCAAGGACATCGCCGCCGTGCTCGGTGCCACGCGCCGTGGCGACGGTTGCTGGCTGGGCCCTGGCATCACGGTCACCTGGTGCATCGGCCATCTGCTGGAAACCGCCCCACCCGACGCCTACGACGCGCGCTACAAGCGCTGGGTACTGGCCGACCTGCCCATCGTGCCGGCGCAATGGAAAATGACCGTCAAGCCGAAAACCGCCAGCCAGTACAAGGCGGTCAAGCGCCTGCTGGGGGAAGCGAAGGAATTGGTGATCGCCACCGACGCCGACCGCGAAGGCGAAATGATCGCCCGGGAGCTGGTGGAACATTGCCGTTATCGCGGGCCGATCCGGCGGCTATGGCTGTCGGCCCTGGACGAAGCATCGATCCGCAAGGCCCTGGCCGCCCTCAAGCCGGGGGCCGAAACCTTCAATCTGTATCACTCGGCGCTGGGCCGTTCCCGGGCCGACTGGCTGATCGGCATGAACATGAGTCGCCTGTTCACCCTGCTGGGGCGCCAGTCCGGCTACCAGGGCGTGTTGCCGGTGGGCCGCGTACAGACACCCACGCTGCGCCTGGTGGTGGACCGCGACCGCAGCATCGCCGACTTCGTACCGATCGCCTATTGGGCCATCGACGTGCAGCTCAGCCACGAAGGCACGGCGTTCACCGCCCAGTGGCGCGCCGACCCGGACGCCTGCGACGACCAGGAGCGCTGCCTGAACCAGGCCCTGGCCCGAGACGCGGCCATGGCCATGAGCAACGCCGCCAGCGCCCGGACGCTGAAAGTGCGCACCGAGCGTCTGCGCGAAGCGGCACCCTTGCCCTTCGACCTGGGCACGCTGCAGGAAGTCTGCTCGAAGAAACTCGGCCTCGGCGCCCAGGAAACCCTGGACATCGCCCAGTCGCTCTACGAGACCTACAAGCTCATCACCTACCCTCGCAGCGATTGCGGTTTCCTGCCCTTGAGCCAGCACAGTGAAGCACCAGCCATCCTGGCCGCCCTCGCCCAGGCCGACCCAAGCCTTGCACCGCTGCGCGAGCACCTGCAGCCGCAACGCAAGTCCCGGGCCTGGAACGACGCCAAGGTCAGCGCCCACCACGGCATCATTCCCACCGCCGCCGCCAAGAACCTCGACAAACTCGCCGGCAAGCAGCGCGCGGTCTACACGCTGATTCGCGCGCGCTACCTGGCGCAGTTCCTGCCCAACCACGAATACGACCGGACCCAGGCCGACTTCGACTGTGCCGGCCAGGCGCTGCGGGCCGTGGGCAAGCAGATCGTCGAACCCGGCTGGAAACGCGCCCTGCCCGAAGCGCTGGCCCCGGCCAGGGGCCGTGAAGCACCGGCGCCGCAGACCTTGCCGGCGCTGGCCGAAGGCCGCGACTGCGCCGTGGACGAGGTGAAACCCAAGGACCTGTGGACCCAACCGCCCAAGCCGTTCACCGAAGGCGACCTGATCAAGGCGATGAAGAACGTCGCCAAACTGGTAGAAGATCCGCTGCTCAAGCAAAAGCTCAAGGACACCACCGGCATTGGCACCGAAGCGACCCGGGCCTCGATCATCCAGGGGCTGCTCGACCGCGGTTACCTGGTGAAAAACGGCAAGGCGCTGTCCGCCACCCCGGCGGCCTTCAGCCTGATCGACGCCGTGCCCCGGGCCATCGCCGACCCGGGCACCACGGCCATCTGGGAGCAGGCGCTGGACATGGTGCAAAGCGGCGAAATGAGCCTGGAGGAATTCGTGACCCGACAAGCCGCCTGGATGAGCAAGCACGTCGCTCGCTGCCAGGGCATGAGCCTGACCATCAGCGGCCCGGCCAGCCCCGCCGGGCGCGGCGCAACGCCGTGGAAAAACAAACGCAAGCCGGCCAAGCGCAAGGCTGGCGGCGCACCGCGCAAGGCGAGCAAGGCCAAGGCGACCTGAGCAGCGGCTCACCGAAGACATGGAACCTGTGGCAGAAGATCTGTGGGAGCAAGGCTTGCCCGCGAAGCAGGCGACTCGGTTCCAGATCGACCGTGTGATCTTCATCGCGGGCAAGCCTTGCTCCCACAGATAAGTCCGCGCCTTCGCCAATTTTTCATACCCAAACCGTTTTGTCCGACAATATGTAGTGAGCAAAAATAATCACTACAAAACCGTTGACGCCTCCGATTTGCCCTTGCATGATGCAGACGTCTCCCCGATCGGGAGTACAGGCAACTGTTTGAGCAAGCTCGTCTGACCGCCGAGCTGTTTTTTGGATAAGGGACTGCCCACAAGGCAGATTGAAGGTGCTGACCTGGCCTGACCGTCCGGTAACAAGGACGAGAAACGCCGGCGATCAATCCTCATGACGCGCGTGGTTCGACCCTCGAAAGTTGACACTGCCTGAAGATTCTTCGCTGTTTCTCTTCGTTGTAGCGCATTTGCGTAGCAGCCCTTCGATAACACTACACAACCGATGCACGACCCTGTCGAAGTTCGACGGAAGAATGCTGACGGCCTGGTTTCGGTAGCAGGCAGGTACTTACCGAGTAGCGAAGTTTTTGCGAACCACCAGACAGATCAACCAAATGGTCAAGGGGCTTACACATGAATCTGAATAATCAACCATCTATTGATGAACTGGCTCGCATATTCGCAGCACACAAGGACACTCTCGACAGCCATATCCTGTGGATCAGCAAGACTGGCCAGGTGCATATGGACTGCCTGTCGCCCTACACCCGCGAAGACGAGTTCGAAAAGAACACGCAAGAGCTGGGTGCCCGGCTGAAGATGTACCGTCGTGGCCAGGGCTACGTTGGCAAGAAGGCCGCGGCCGACAAAGACTTCATCGGTCGCGTGTTGCAAACGCTGACCCAGGCCTGGCAGTCGATGCAGAACACTTCTGAGGTCCGGGTCATCGACCGCCTCTGCTGATAACCACTCCACAAAAAGGCCCGCTCCTGATCCAGGAGCGGGCCTTTTTTTGTGAGGCAGGTTCTAGAACACCGACCAGCCGATCCGCTGGCTCATCAACTCCAGCGCCGCCATGCCGGCCAGGGAGTTGCCGGCGACGTTGAGCTCAGGCGACCAGACGCACACCGTGAACCGCCCCGGCACTACGGCGACAATCCCGCCACCGACCCCGCTCTTGCCCGGCAGGCCGACGCGATAAGCGAAATTGCCGGCCTCATCGTACAAGCCGCTGGTGGCCATGATGGAATTGACCTGCTGGGTTTGCCGGGCGCTGAGGATCTGTTCGCCGCTGTGCTTGCAGAACCCGTCGTTGGCCAGGAAGCAGAATGCCCGTGCCAGGTCGACACAGCTCATCCGCAGGGCGCAGTGGCTGAAGTAACTGCGCAGTACCGCTTCCACATCGTTATGGAAATTGCCGAACGATTGCATCAGGTACGCCATCGCCGCGTTGCGGGCGCGGTGCTGGTATTCCGATTCGGCGACCTTGCCGTCCACCATCACCTGTGGGTTACCCGACAGACGGCGTACGAAATCGCGCATCGACAGCGCCGGGGCGGCGAAACGCGACTGGTTTATATCGCAGATCACCAACGCGCCGGCATTGATGAACGGGTTGCGTGGTCGACCGCGTTCGAATTCCAGTTGCACCAGGGAATTGAACGGTTGGCCGGACGGCTCATGGCCCAGGCGCTCCCAGATCGCTTCGCCGGAATGCCCGATGGCCTGCACCAGGCTGAACACCTTGGAAATACTCTGCACCGAAAACGCTGTTTCGGCGTCGCCGGCGCAATACAACTCGCCGTCGTTGCCATACACGGCAATGCCCAACTGGTTGGGCGCCACAGTGCCCAGGGCCGGAATGTAGTCGGCCACCTTGCCCTGACCAATCAGGGGGCGAACCGCATCGAGGATCTCGTTCAACAGTGCTTGCATATGCGCGGGGTCCAGTCATTCCCCGTTCGAGTGCGGGGATACAGACGCTAGACGCTGGTGGGCGAGGTCAGAGCACACTGATTATCAAGCTTCAGGCACACAACCCTCCGGCAAGGGGATCTGTGGAAGCAGACTTTGTGGGAGCAAGCGCTTTCACAGGCGCTTGTCACAAAATCGAGCGGTCTATAGTTCAAAGGATCAATCGACAGGAGCAGACGATGCGCCAGATCATGCAAAAAGAACCCTGGTGGGCCTCGCCGCCCAAGCCCGGGCAGGATGAAAGCGAGCTGGAATGGGGCTGGCTGGTGATCTACAGCGAAGGCGAGCCGCGCTTCGAGTTCATCAAGGAACGCCCATCGGACGAGCAGATCCGCCAGCGCAAGGGTTGCCGCGTCACCCTCGGGTCAGAATGAGCCAGCCCGTCACGGCTTGATGTCCGGCAATGCCACCGCGCGATTGGCCAGCTCCGCCTCCACCAGGTTGCCTTCTATTTCCTCGTCCAGGTAGTACACCGGCGCCATCACCCCGCTGAGGGGATGCTTGAGCGACCTGAACCACGCCTCATCGAACGCAGCGCTCAGGCTTTTGCGAATTTCTGCCTCCATTTCCGGCCGCTCGCCCTCGTGGATGATCGCGCGAATACCCGCCACGCCCACCGAGATCAACGCCCCGGCCGCCTTCCCGGCGACCGCCGCCGCCGCGCCGGTCGCCCCTCGGGTGGCAAATTGCGCCTCGATTTTTTCGCTGGTGCGTTGCGCCACCGTTGCGATCACCGCCTCTGAGGGCCCGGCACCTGTGGTAGCGGCCTTGTTGACGTGGTCGATCAGGGCTGCATAAGCCGGCAGCGTGTTCAGCGGTTCGGTATGCACCACCTCGTACAACGACGCGTTACGCGCCGCCGGCGGCCCCAGGTTGATGGCAGGAATGCCGTGCAGGCGCCGGTTCATCAGTTCGTTCGGGATTCGATGCCGCAGGGCGATGACCTGGACCTGCTGATTGAGCTGACGTATGTAGTAGTCCGTCGCGGCAGCCCTGATCGCCTCGGGATCAATTTCCACCGCCACCGGTTCCAGTACCTGCTCGCGATATTGTTCTTGCAGGTAAACCGCCAGGCGCCTGGCCGAGGAATCCTCCTCAGCCTTGGCACTGGCGGCATACCAGCTGACCTTCACCGCCAGCCATTCCTGGGTCCAATAGCTGCTGAACCAGGGGATGAACTCAGCCTCGGTGCGCTCATAGACCAACACACGCCAATGCTCCATCGACCCGCGGGCGTAGAGCCCCGCCTTTTCGATAGCGCTTTTCGATGCTGCGATGATCTGCTGGTCCACCTGTCGCCAAGTGGCCTGGTCAATCGTCACCGTGGCAGCCTGTTGACCGCGCTGCGGCGTGGCGCACCCCGCCAGAACGAGCAAAACGGCCAGCACCAGCGAACGCAGCACGATCGCGCCACCCCGGATTCAGGTCACCCATGGGGTTGAGTATAGGTCGCGAGAACAGTAAAACCTGTGGAGGCAAAAACCTATGGGAGCAAACCTGTGGGAGCAAAGCTTGCTCGCGATAGCGGTGTATCAGCCGACATCAATACTGCTGATACACCTATCGCGAGCAAGCTTTGCTCCCACAGGTTTCATCTCGCAGTTTGCGAGTATCCTTTGTCGATCCCTAGACCTTGCAGGGCTTTGATGACCAAGCTCCTCGAACGTCTTCGCCAATGGGCCAGGACCCTGAAACGCCAGACCATGACGCTGTGGTTCTGCTATCGCCATCCGCAGACGCCCTGGCTGCCCAAATGGATCGCCGTTATCGTGGTGGCGTATGCCCTGAGCCCCATTGACCTGATCCCGGATTTCATCCCGGTATTGGGTTATCTGGATGATGTGATCTTGCTGCCCCTGGGGATTTGGTTGGCGCTTCGCCTGACGCCGCTCGCAGTGCTGGCAGAATGTGCAGCCAAGGCCCGACAATGGCAGGAAAACGATGGCCAGCGCCCGGTGAACAAGCTAGCGGCGGTGTTGATTGTGCTGGCCTGGATAGCGACACTGGCAGGTACCTGGTTCATGTTCTACGGCGGTCCCGTCAATACCGGCTGAAACCATGCATTCGGTTCAGGGGGCTCAGCCCAGCGCCGTGTCGAGAAACATCATCACCGCAAACCCCATCATCAGCCCCAGAGTGGCCGGTGTTTCATGGCCGTTGCGGTGGGTTTCGGGAATCACTTCGTGGGATACCACGAAAATCATCGCCCCCGCCGCCAACCCCAGGCTGATGGGGTACGCGACGGCGACACCCGATGACATGCCCAGGCCAATCACCGCGCCCAGTGGCTCCATCAACCCCGAGCCGACCGCGATGAGCGCGGCACGCAAGGTGCTGATACCGGTAACCCGCAGCGCCATGGCAATGGCCAGGCCTTCGGGGATGTCCTGGATAGCGATGGCGGTGGTCAGGGGCAGGCCGACCTTGAAGTCGCCGTCGGCAAAACTGACGCCGATGGCCATGCCCTCCGGCAAGTTGTGCAAGGTGATGGCAAGCACGAACAGCCAGACGCGATTGATACGTTCGGCCTGGGGCCCACGCCGGCCACTGAGTTCGTGCTCGTGCGGCACGAAACGGTCCAGGCCGATCATCAGGGCGACGCCCAGGCCCAGGCCGACCACGACGACAAACGCGGCAAGCAACTGATTGCCGCAGATGACCTGTGCCGCTTCGATGCCCGGCAGGATCAATGAGAACGAACTGGCGGCGAGCATCATGCCGGCGGCAAAACCCAGCATGATGTCCTGGGTACGCGAGGCGATATCGCGCAGCACCACTGCCATCAACGCACCCAGGGCGGTGGCGGCAAAGCCCGAGGTACCGCCCAGCACTGCGTAGCCCAGGTTTTGACGATTAGCGCCAACCAGGGCGTTGTAGCCACTGTAGAGCAACAACGCGGCCACCAACGCCAGCCCGAGCCAGAACGTTACCCCAGCAACAGGTTGTCTTGCACGGGGTTGAGCCAGGTGCGCCAGGGAGATCGACTCCGGGAGGTGGGTTGGTCCATCGAAGGTCCTTACGGGTGTTGACCAAAACATGGCTGATCGTGCTCCTAAACGGTGGCAACGATCAAACATAATATCCAGGCAAGGAAGCGCCGCCCTCGCCGTTTTTTATAGTCGGAGGAAGTAACAGGATGATTTATCTTTTATTCAATAAACGAGACGAACGGTGATTAACTCACCAATTAACCCATATTTTTAACGAACAAAGCGAACAGACTGTAAGCCCGGCAGTAGTTTAAACCCGGCAAACTCGGCTATATAAACCAATGGGGCCCCATGCCATGGGCACGGGGCTTGCCATGTCAGCGGGCATTATGAATCACGGCCGCCGCCGCGGCTGTTCTCACCGCCTTTTCTACCCGCTTCGGAGGCTTTCTCCCGGTCGTTGGCAAAGTTGCCGCCCGAGGCCTGGCCACCTTTGCGGCCGGCTTCCGAAGCCCGCTCAGGGTCGTTGGCAAAATTACCGCCAGAGGCCTGCCCGCCTTTGCGGCCGGCTTCTGCGGCACGCCCAGGGTCGTTGGCAAAATTACCACCCGATGCCTGCCCTCCCTTGCGCCCTGCCTCGGATGCACGCTCAGGATTATTGGCGAAGTTACCCCCTGATGCATGGCCGCCCTTTTTCCCGGCTGCCGATGCCTTTTCACGATCGTTAGCGAAATTGCCAGGATTGTTACTTCCTGTGTTAGCCATTTCATTCACCTCGTTTAGTTGATGTCAACGAGCCTTGCTGACTCGTCTTATTCGGAAAACATGACGCCGCCAAGGTTTTAGGGAAACGTTGTAAACGGCGACGAATGGTCAATGCTCGATTTATATTGCCGCCGCCATGATCTTTATTGCATCAGGCTATTAAATAGGTCGAGACTGAAACTTCCTGTGGGAGCGAGCTTGCTCGCGATGGCGGTGTGTCAGTCGATATCAATAAGGCTGATCCAACGCTATCGCGAGCAAGCTCGCTCCCACATGGGGAAAACAGTGCGTGTCTTTCCACGCTGTCCGCCAAAGGCCAAGTGGCGCCGGCACCCCATTGCACCGGTCTCGTCACCCTGGCCTCGCGCCGTTCCAGGAAGCCAAAACTCGCGGGCTGCCGGTGTTGTCCTGCACCACCGCACTGACCGGCTTGCGGCGTCCGGATACCCTGTCGCCGATACCCGGATTCAAGAATGCTCAGGGTGAAATCGGATCGCTCGCCGGAAACGTTTCCTCCAGCGCGTCGTCCAGTTGGTTATCGGTGACATTCCGCTCACCCACCTTGCCACTGCGTTCGCAATGGCAGTCGGGGGCCGGACACGGCTCACCGTTGGGATGTTGTTCGGCACACGCCTGGCTGCAATAAGCCTCGCCGTCGTGGTTGAACATCCGTTGCGGATCCACCTCGCATTGGCAATCGGGGCAACCGCACTTTAGTTTGCTCATGCTCTTTCTCCCGAAGTAATAAGTCGAAGGCGCCGTCAGGAAGAGCCCACCATCAACTGGACCTCAAGGTTGGCCGTCGCCACACCGTGGTTTGCCACATACACATCGGCGGTCCAGCCCTTGGTCTGGTTGTGATAGGACTGAGTGCCCAAGGCCGTGCCGCTGTCCCACTCCAGGATGTCGCCAATATCGATGTCATTGGCCGAACGCAGCGCTAGCACGGTATGGCCGTGCTCCTGCCCCACGTACACACCCACCATTGCGCGCGGTCGATTGATGGCCCGTACTTCACCGATGGTCTGTTTCATAAGCCTCCCCTGCGACAGGTTCAGAGCGACCGAAACAACCCGATTGCTCTTTCGCACATAAGTGTGGAGGCCCCTCCTGCAAGGAAAGTTTGCAGAACAGCGCCGCTGAGCGACGAAAGGCGTGACGCAGGCCCCGTGCTCGACAGTGCTACCCTCAACGAATCCAGGCCCACGGAGAAACACCCATGCCGGACGATTTCCATCGCGAACCGCTCGATCAGTTGCAGGCGTACCTGGCCGGACGCCGCTTCCTGGTGCTCACCGGTGCTGGCATCAGCACCCCTTCGGGCATCCCCGACTACCGCGACAGCGACGGTGTACGCCGGGGTCGACAGCCGATGATGTATCAGGAGTTCCTCGCCCAGGCCGAGGCAAGACGGCGCTACTGGGCGCGGGCGATGCTGGGCTGGCCACGGGTGCGGCAGGCCAGGCCGAACGCAGCTCACGAGGCCTTGGCCCAATTGCAGGCACGGCAGCGCATCACCGGCCTGATTACCCAGAATGTCGACACCCTGCATGACCAGGCCGGCAGCCAGGACGTCATCGAACTGCACGGCAGCCTGCATCGCGTGCTGTGCCTGGATTGCGGCCAGCGCAGCGAACGACAGCAGATTCAACAGTTGATGGAAACCGAAAACCCTTACCTGGCCGGTGTCGATGCGGTGCAGGCACCCGATGGCGACACCCTGCTCGACCCGGCCTTCGAGGCGCGCTTCCAAGTGCCTCGCTGCCCTCATTGCGGCGGCGAGCGATTGAAACCCGACGTAGTGTTTTTCGGCGAGAACGTCGCCCCCCTCACCGCGACCCGCGCCGTGCAAGCCGTCGAGCAAGCGGACGGCCTGCTCGTGGTGGGCTCGTCGCTGATGGCGTATTCGGCGTTTCGCCTGTGCCGGGCCATCAAGGACCAGGGCAAGCCGCTGCTGGCGATCAACCGAGGCAAGACCCGGGCCGATGAGCTGCTGGACCTCAAGCTTGAAGAGCCGTGTGAGCAACTGTTGCCACTGTTGATCTGACACCACGCCATACCCCTGTGGGAGCGAGCTTGCTCGCTCCCACAGGATCAGTGGTAGCCTGCGGTCAATGTGCCCAAATCCTGATCCCTGAGCGTATCGAACAACGCCTGCGCCGCCGCAGACAGTTCATGCCCCGGCTTGGTCAGCACCCCGATGGCCCGTTCGATCACCGGATCGCTCAAGGTGATGCAGCGGGCGCCCAGCTCATGCATCTGCCCGACGCACAGCGCCGGCACGGCACTCACCCCCAGCCCGCTGGCGACCATCCGCCCGACGGTCGCCAATTGGTGGCTCTCGAACTCCACAGGCAGTTTCATGCCCCGGGCCCGCAGATGCTCCTCCAGCATCACCCGTACGGTGGAGGGCCGTTGCAGCGTGATGAAGGGCTGTTCCAGCAGGGTTTCCCAGTGGATTTCGTCGCGCAGGGCAAACGGTGAGTCCAACGGCACTACCGCGACGAAGCGATCCAGATACAAGGGCGTGAACGCCAATGACGAACCCTGCATCGGCTCGAACGCCACACCCAATTCGACATGACGATCGCGGACCATTTCCAGTACTTGCTCGTTGATCACGTCGTTGACCGTGACGTTGACATTCGGATAGCGGGCGCGGAAGGTCTTGAGGATCGGCGGCAGCAGGTTGCCGGCAAACGACGGCATCGCCGCCAACGTCACGCGGCCACGCTGCAAGGTGAAGCGCTGGCGCATTTCGTCCTCGGCGTTGTCCCAGTCGGCAATCAGCCGTCGGGCCAGTGGCAGCAAGGATTCGCCTTCGGGCGTCAGCGCCACGTTACGGGTATTACGGCTGAACAAGCGACCGCCGAGGCCTTCTTCCAGGGCCTTGATGGTCAGGCTCAGGGCCGACTGGGACAGGTGCAACCGCTCGCAGGCCACGGCAAAGCTCAGGCTCTGGGCCACGGCGAGGAAGGCGCGGATTTGCTTGAGGGTCATGCTCGCTACGCTCCAAGGTCTATTGTTGAGTTTTATCAATCAATCCAACCTAAAAATCAACTTAACAAATATATGACTTGGCGCAACACTGCATCCCATTGCGACCCCATCAAGAATAAAAGAGGTGTCTATGGCAGGTTTCGACAAACGCGTGAGCTCTTATGAGGAAGCGCTGGAAGGCTTGAAGGACGGCATGACCGTCATCGCCGGCGGCTTCGGCCTGTGCGGTATCCCGGAAAACCTGATCGCCGAGATCAAGCGCAAGGGCATCCGCGACCTCACCGTAGTGTCCAATAACTGCGGCGTCGACGGCTTCGGCCTCGGCGTGCTGCTGGAAGACCGGCAGATCCGCAAGGTGGTCGCCTCCTACGTGGGCGAAAACGCCCTGTTCGAGAAGCAACTGCTCAGCGGTGAAATCGAAGTCGTACTTACCCCCCAAGGCACCCTCGCGGAAAAAATGCGCGCCGGCGGCGCAGGCATCCCGGCGTTCTTCACCGCCACCGGCGTCGGCACCCCGGTGGCCGAAGGCAAGGAAGTGCGTGAATTCCATGGTCGCCAGTACCTGATGGAAGAATCCATCACCGGCGACTTCGCCATCGTCAAAGGCTGGAAGGCCGATCATTTCGGCAACGTGATCTATCGCCACACCGCCCAGAACTTCAATCCACTGGCCGCCACGGCGGGCAAGATCACGGTGGTGGAAGTCGAAGAAATCGTCGAACCCGGCGAGCTGGACCCGACGCAGATCCACACCCCTGGCATCTACGTCGACCGGGTCATTTGCGGCACGTTCGAAAAACGCATCGAACAGCGCACCGTGCGTAAGTGATCCCCTGCCCCCGGCCCGAATGAAGGAATAACAACATGGCACTTTCCCGCGAACAAATGGCTCAACGCGTCGCCCGCGAAATGCAGGACGGCTACTACGTGAACCTGGGCATCGGCATTCCGACCCTGGTCGCCAACTACATTCCCGAAGGCATGGAAGTCATGCTGCAATCGGAAAACGGCCTGCTCGGCATGGGTGCGTTTCCCACCGAAGCCGAAGTCGATGCCGACATGATCAACGCCGGCAAGCAGACCGTCACCGCGCGCATTGGCGCGTCGATCTTCTCTTCGGCCGAATCGTTTGCCATGATCCGTGGCGGGCATATCGACCTGACCGTGCTCGGCGCGTTCGAGGTGGACGTGGAAGGCAATATTGCCTCGTGGATGATCCCCGGCAAGCTGGTCAAGGGCATGGGCGGCGCGATGGACCTGGTGGCCGGTGCCGAGAACATCATCGTCACCATGACCCATGCGTCCAAGGACGGCGAGTCGAAACTGCTGCCGCGTTGCAGCCTGCCGCTGACCGGCGCCGGTTGCATCAAGCGGGTGTTGACCGACCTGGCCTACCTGGAAATCCAGGACGGCGCCTTCATCCTGAAAGAACGTGCCCCGGGCGTCAGCGTCGAGGAAATCGTCGCCAAGACCGCCGGCAAATTGATCGTGCCGGACCACGTGCCTGAAATGCAGTTCGCTGCCCAGTGAGGAGAGATTCGATGCAAGAAGTCGTGATTGTCGCCGCTACCCGTACCGCCATCGGCAGCTTCCAGGGTTCGCTGGCTTCCATTCCCGCGCCGGAACTCGGTGCCGCGGTGATTCGTCGCCTGCTGGAACAGACCGGTTTGTCGGGCGAACAGGTCGATGAAGTGATTCTTGGCCAGGTGCTGACCGCAGGATCCGGACAAAACCCGGCTCGCCAGGCGGCGATCCTGGCCGGCCTGCCTCATGCGGTGCCGGCGCTGACCCTGAACAAGGTCTGCGGTTCGGGACTCAAGGCGTTGCACCTGGGCGCCCAGGCGATCCGCTGTGGCGACGCCGACGTCATCATCGCCGGCGGCATGGAGAACATGAGCCTGGCCCCGTACGTGTTGCCGGCCGCCCGCACCGGCCTGCGCATGGGCCACGCGAAGATGATCGACAGCATGATCACCGACGGCCTGTGGGATGCCTTCAACGATTACCACATGGGCATCACCGCCGAGAACCTGGTGGACAAGTACGGCATCAGCCGCGAGGAGCAGGACGCTTTCTCTGCCGCGTCCCAGCAGAAGGCTGTCGCCGCCATCGAGGGCGGTCGGTTCGCCGATGAGATCACGCCGATCCTGATTCCCCAGCGCAAAGGCGATCCTGTGGCGTTCGCCACCGACGAACAACCGCGCGCCGGCACCACCGCCGAATCCCTGGGCAAGCTCAAACCCGCCTTCAAGAAGGACGGCAGCGTCACCGCTGGCAACGCGTCTTCGCTGAATGATGGCGCCGCCGCCGTGATCCTGATGAGCGCGGAAAAAGCCAAGGCCCTGGGCCTGCCCGTGCTGGCGAAAATCAGTGCCTACGCCAATGCCGGCGTCGACCCGGCCATCATGGGCATAGGCCCGGTCTCGGCCACCCGCCGCTGCCTGGACAAGGCTGGCTGGTCGCTGGATCAACTGGACCTGGTCGAAGCCAACGAAGCCTTCGCCGCCCAATCGCTGGCCGTGGCCCGGGAACTGAAATGGGACATGGACAAGGTCAACGTCAACGGCGGCGCCATCGCCCTGGGCCACCCTATCGGCGCATCGGGGTGCCGAGTCCTGGTGTCGCTGCTGCATGAAATGATCAAGCGCGACGCCAAGAAAGGCCTCGCGACACTGTGCATCGGCGGCGGCCAAGGCGTGGCCCTGGCGCTGGAACGGGCATAACCGATACAGGTTCAACGGTGGTTGCGCGGACCCACGAATATCCGCACAACCACTGGCACCACCACCGGCGCAATCTCGGTTGCGCCGGTTTTTTTTGCCTGCTGTTTTGCGCATGGCCTACCGACCTCATCGCGAGCAGGCTCGCTCCCACAGTGGATCTGTGGTGTTCTGGGATTCTGTGCCCACCGCCAATCCCCTGTGGGAGCGAGCTTGCTCGCGATGGCGGTGGGTCAGGCGACGATGAGCCGTCAGGAACCTGCGCCAAACCGGTCGCGGCTGTTGGTCAGGTGCAGCCACATGGCGGCGCGGGCGGCGTCCGGGTCCTGGCGTTTGATGGCGTTGAAGATCGCCTCATGCTCGAGGTTGGCCAGTTGTGCCAGCTTGCCCAGGTCCGCCTGGCCGCGTTCGGCCACGTTCACTCGGGTCCTGGGGATCATCGCACTGCCCAGGTGCTGCATGATTTCGACAAAACAGGCGTTGTCCGTGGCTTCGGCGATGAGCAGATGGAACCGCCGGTCGGCCTCGACACAGCTGTCGTTGTTGCTGGACAGCCGCTGATAGTCATCCAGCGCCTGGCGCATCTGCTGCAACTGGTGTTCGCTGCGGCGCTGGGCTGCCAATGCCACCGCCTGGGTTTCCAGGCCCAGGCGCAGCTCCAGGATTGCCCGCACCCCTGCCGCAGTGTCGACATTGAGCCGCAACCCCGGCTCGCCGGTTTGCGCCAGCACAAAGGTGCCGATGCCGTGGCGGGTCTCCACCAGCCCCGAAGCCTGCAACTTGGAAATCGCCTCGCGCACCACGGTCCGGCTGACGCCATGCTCGCGAACGATGGCACCTTCCGATGGCAGTTTTTCGCCGGGTTTCAACTGTCCCAGCAAGATGCTCTGGCTCAGCTTCGCCACCAGGTCATGGGCCAGGTTATGGGTACGCTTGCGCAGCGGCGCTTCGGTGTCTTGCATCGCCAGGGTTCCTCGAAAACAGGCTGGTCGATCCTACCATCAGCAGGCTTGAGAGTGAGCATTACAGAACGCCAAACTTGTATGACAACACACCGCACCTGGCGATCGACTTCGAAAATCAACGCCCATAAAAGCTCGATTTCTATCGCACCGTGCGCCCTGCACACCGTCAAAAACTTCAACTACACCCAACAAATACAGCATTAAAAAGTCTGACCGCCCATCCAATCACGCTAAAAAATATCTTGTCACTCAAAAAAATCAGGTTGTATGATGTCTATCAACATCGGCACCTGCACGATGCCCCGCATAAAAATAACGAGTGGGAGAAAAACCAGTGAACACATCCAGCCTCAAGGCGAATGCCGGAGCGGATCCGGTGCTGCTGTCGGCCATCGCCAAGGTCAAGCGCCACATCCTGCCGCTGTTCGTCATCATGTTTATCGTCAACTACATCGACCGCGTGAACATCGGCTTCGTGCGCGCCCATATGGAGCACGACCTGGGCATCGGTGCCGCGGCCTACGGCTTTGGCGCCGGCCTGTTCTTCATCGGCTACGCGCTGTTCGAAGTCCCGTCCAACATCCTCTTGCAAAAAATCGGCGCCCGTATCTGGCTGACCCGCATCATGCTCACCTGGGGCCTGGTGGCCGCGGGCATGGCCTTCATCCAGAACGAAACCCACTTCTACATCCTGCGTTTCCTGCTGGGCGTGGCCGAAGCCGGCTTCTTCCCTGGGGTGATCTACTACTTCACTCGCTGGCTGCCGGGTGTCGAACGCGGCAAAGCCATCGCCATCTTCCTCAGCGGTTCGGCCATTGCGTCGCTGATCTCCGGCCCGCTGTCGGGGCTGCTGCTGCAAATCAATGGCCTGGGCATGCACGGCTGGCAGTGGATGTACTTCATCGAAGGGATGTTTTCCGTCGGCCTGTGCGTCTTCGTCTGGTTCTGGCTGGACTCCAAGCCCCACGACGCCAAATGGTTGAGCCGCGAAGAACAAGATGTGCTGGTCAAAACCATCGACGATGAACAGCGCGCACGAGAAGCCGCCTCGCCGATCAAACTGTCCATCGGCCAGTTGCTCAAGGACCGCCAGATCATCCTGTTTTGCCTGATCTACTTCTTCATCCAATTGACGATCTATGCCGCCACGTTCTGGCTGCCGAGCATCATCAAGAAAATGGGCGAACTGAGCGACATCCAGGTCGGGCTGTTCAACTCGATCCCGTGGCTGTTGTCGATCGTCGGCATGTACGCCTTCGCCTCGCTGTCGGCCAAGTGGAAATTCCAGCAGGCCTGGGTCGCCACGGCCCTGTTGATCGCGGCAGCCGGGATGTTCATGTCCACCACCGGCGGGCCGATCTTCGCCTTCGTCGCCATCTGCTTCGCGGCCCTGGGCTTCAAGTCGGCGTCGTCGCTGTTCTGGCCAATTCCCCAGGCTTACCTGGACGCACGGATCGCCGCTGGGGTGATTGCCCTGATCAACTCGGTGGGCAACCTCGGAGGGTTCGTCGCTCCAACCACGTTCGGCCTGCTGGAACAGAACACCGGCTCGATCCAGGGCGGCCTCTATGGCTTGGCGGCCACCTCGATCATTGCCGCGATCATCGTGTTTGCCGCACGCAACACGCCCAAGCCCAAAGCCGTGACAACCCCAGCCGACCCGGCCGCCAGCCACGTCTGATCATTCGATTGTTCAAGGATAAGTACAGATGAGCACCCCAGAAACCAGCAAAGCCCCGATCATCACCAGCATGCAGATCGTGCCCGTGGCCGGCCATGACGGCATGTTGCTGAACCTCAGCGGCGCCCACGGCCCGTTCTTCACCCGCAACATCGTCATCCTCAAAGACAACGCCGGCCACACCGGCGTGGGCGAAGTGCCCGGTGGCGAGCGCATTCGCCAGACCCTCGAAGACGCCCGTTCGCTGGTGGTCGGCAGCCCCATCGGCACGTACCAGAAGATCCTCAACACCGTGCGCCAAGCCTTTGCCGACCGCGATGCCGGCGGTCGTGGCCTGCAAACGTTCGACCTGCGCATCACCATCCACGCGGTGACCGGCCTGGAAGCGGCGTTGCTGGACCTGCTCGGCCAACACCTGGATGTACCGGTCGCCGCCCTGCTTGGCGAAGGCCAGCAACGCGATGAAGTGAAGATGCTCGGCTATCTGTTTTACGTCGGCGATCGCCAGCAGACCGACCTGCCCTACCGCAGCGAGCCGGACGCCGACAACGACTGGTTCCGCGTACGCCATGAGAAGGCCCTGGACGCCGACGCCGTGGTCCGCCTGGCCGAAGCGGCACACGCCCGCTATGGTTTCCAGGACTTCAAGCTCAAGGGCGGCGTGCTGCAAGGTGATGCGGAGATCGAAGCGGTCACGGCGCTGGCCGAGCGCTTTCCCCAGGCGCGCATTACCCTGGACCCGAACGGCGCCTGGTCACTCAAGGAAGCCATCCGTTTGTGCCGCGATCAGCACAAGGTGCTGGCCTATGCCGAAGACCCTTGCGGTGCCGAGAACGGCTACTCCGGCCGCGAAGTCATGGCCGAGTTCCGCCGCGCCACGGGCCTGAAGACCGCCACCAACATGATCGCCACCGACTGGCGCGAGATGGGCCACGCCATCACCTTGCAGTCCGTGGACATTCCCCTGGCCGATCCGCACTTCTGGACCATGCAGGGTTCGGTACGGGTGGCGCAGATGTGCAATGAATGGGGCCTGACCTGGGGCTCGCACTCCAACAACCACTTCGACATTTCCCTGGCGATGTTCACCCACGTGGCCGCTGCCGCACCGGGCGACATCACGGCCATCGACACCCATTGGATCTGGCAGGACGGCCAGCGGCTGACCAAGGCACCGTTGCAGATCCAGGGCGGCTGCGTGCAAGTGCCGAAAAAACCGGGACTGGGGATTGAGCTGGACACCGACCAACTGGCCAAGGCCCATGAGTTGTACAAGGGCATGGGCCTTGGCGCGCGGGACGATGCGGTGGCGATGCAGTTCCTGATTCCAGGCTGGACGTTCAACAACAAGCGGCCGTGCCTGGTTCGCTAAAGCGGGCAATATCCCTTGTGGGAGCGAGCTTGCTCGCGATTGCGCAGTGTCAGCCTCTATCCAGGTGACTGATCCACCGCCATCGCGAGCCTGCTCGCGATGACGGCGGCACATCCACATCACCTTCTCAGGCAGACCGCATCGCGAGCAGGCTCGCTCCCACAGGGTTGCATGGCAAGACTCGCGACTAACCCTCCGGCCGCAGGATCAAAACCGCCAACGGCGGCAAGTTGAGTTCCAGCGACAGGGCCTGGCCATGGCTGGGCACCTCTTCGGTGGAGGCTCCACCGCCATTGCCATAGTTGGAACCGGCGTAGGTGTCGGCATCGCTGTTGAGCAATTCGACCCAGCGCCCGCCGAATGGCACGCCGACCCGGTAGGCCTCGCGCGGCACCGGCGTGAAGTTGGCGACCACCAGCACCGGCCGGCCCTCCTTGCTCCAGCGCAGCCAGGCGTAGACGCTGTTAAGCGCATCGTCGCCAATCAACCACTGGAACCCCTGGGGCGCATCATCCTGGTCGTGCAGCGCCGGTTCTTCGCGATACAGACGGTTCAGATCGCTGACCAGTTTCTGCACACCACGGTGCTCAGGGTATTGCAGCAGGTACCAGTCCAACTGCTGGTCGTGGTTCCACTCGCGCCATTGGCCGAATTCACAGCCCATGAACAACAGCTTCTTGCCGGGATGCCCCCACATGAAGCTGAGGTAGGCCCTCAGGTTGGCGAATTTCTGCCAGCGGTCACCGGGCATCTTGTCGATCAGCGAGCGTTTGCCGTGGACCACTTCGTCATGGGAAATCGGCAGGACGAAGCGCTCGGACCAGGCATACACCAGGCCGAAGCTCAGTTCGTTGTGGTGATGGGCGCGGTACACCGGGTCTTGCTGGATGTAGTGCAGCGAATCGTGCATCCAGCCCATGTTCCACTTGTAGGCGAAACCCAGGCCGCCCTGCTGGGTGCTCTGGCTGACGCCCGGCCACGCCGTGGATTCTTCGGCGATGACCAGCGCACCGGGGGTTTCCAGCGCCACCACATCGTTGAGGTGCCGCAGGAAATCGATGGCTTCGAGGTTTTCCCGTCCGCCGTGGCGGTTGGGCACCCACTCGCCGGCCTTGCGCGAATAGTCGCGGTACAACATCGAGGCCACGGCATCCACCCGCAGGCCATCGACGTGGAAATGCTTGAGCCAGTGCAGCGCCGACGCCAGCATGAAACCGTGCACTTCGGTGCGGCCCAGGTTGTAGATCAGCGTGTCCCAATCCTGGTGGAAGCCTTCCAGCGGGTTGCCGTATTCGTACAGCGCAGTGCCGTCGAACTGGGCCAGGCCGTGGGTGTCGGTGGGAAAATGCGCCGGCACCCAGTCGAGGATGACGCCGATATTGGCCTGGTGGCAGGCGTTGACGAACGCCGCGAAATCGTCCGGCGAGCCGAAGCGTGCCGTCGGCGCAAATTGCGACAGCGGCTGATAGCCCCAGGAGCCGCCGAACGGGTGCTCCATGATCGGCATCAGCTCGATGTGGGTGAAGCCCAGGTCCTTGACATACGGGATCAGCCGCTCGGCCATTTCATGCCAGTTGTACTGCCGGGCCACCTCACCCGCCTCGTCGATTTCGCACTGCCAGGAGCCGGCGTGCAATTCATAGATCGACAGCGGCGCACCCGGGAGATGCCGCTCGCGACGGTGCTGCATCCACTCGTCGTCCTGCCACTCGATCTTCAGGGGTGAGGCGACTCTCGACGCCGTGTCTGGCGGCATCTGCGTGGCCAGGGCCACCGGGTCGGCCTTGAGCGGCAGGATGCCGTGGGCGCCGAGGATTTCATACTTGTAACCTTCGCCGGGACCCAGCCTGGGGATGAATATCTCCCACACGCCGGACGGATAACGGATGCGCATCGGATGCCGACGCCCGTCCCAGACGTTGAAATCCCCGACCACCGAAACGCGTCGGGCGTTCGGCGCCCAGACAGCGAACCGCACGCCGTCGATGCCATCGACGGTGGTCAGTTGCGCACCGAGGCAGGAACTGAGGTCGCGGTGATTGCCCTCGCCAAACAGGTAAAGGTCCATCTCCCCCAGCAACGGGCCGAAGCTGTAGGGGTCTTCGGCAACCTGCTCGCCGCCGGCCCAACGGGTGCGCAGCAAGTACGCCTGGGTACGGTCGAAATGGCCGACGAACAGTCCCGGGGTTGCGGTGGGTTGCAGCTCCCCCAGCTCGTCGCCGCCATCGCGGGCCAGCACATGCACGCTCAGGGCTCCGGGCAGATACGCGCGAATGAATTGGCCGCCGGCGTCGTCGCCATGAGGCCCCAGGATGGAAAACGGGTCGTGGTGTTCGGCGCGCACCAGCGCGTCGATGTCATGGGGCGCCGGCAGCAACGACTCCTTGGCCTGCCCCTGTGGTTCTTTGTTCGAGACACTCATGATTCTCTCCACTAAATCGGTCCGGCTACGTCGGAAAAGGGTTGCAGCCCACTCAATAACCCGACCAGACCGTGCAACGGCACGGGTAGCCAGGTGGGGCGATTCTCGGCTTCATAGGCCACTTCATAGGCCGCCTTCTCCAGGCCGAACAACGCCAGTGCGGCGTCTTCGCCTTCAGCATCCTTCCACTCATGGGCAAGACTAGCTGCCGCCAGCCGATATGCCTCGACAAATGCCTGGCGGGCCTCTTTCAAATAACGATCGGCGACCCTTTGCCTCGCTGCATCGGCATCGGCCGTGCTGTCGACGGTGTGCAAGTGAATCGCCATGGCCGCCGCGTAATCGAAGGAGCGCAACACGCCACTGACGTCCTTATAGGGGCTGTGCTTGCCCCGTCGCTCATGCAATGGCCGCGCCGGCTCACCTTCGAAGTCGATCAGGTAGGCGTCGCCCTTGATCACCAGCACCTGCCCCAGGTGCAGGTCTCCGTGGACGCGAATGCGCAAGCCTCCCTCAGCCTTGCCGGCCAGCGTCTGGACATGGGCCAGGACGGTTTTCTTGTGCTCCAGCAAACGTGCGACCATGGCCTGGTCCGCGGGGTTCAATTGGCCCTGGTTCTGCTTGAGCAGGCGCAAGGCGTTTTCCACTTGGGCGGCCACGTCCTTGCCGATGGCCTGGGCTTGCTTGGCGTTGGTAGCCTGCGGCGCGAAGTCCGGGTCGTCGGTGGCCTGGGCCAATACCTGGTGCATTTCCCCCAGGCGCTGGCCGAGCATGCCGGCGAAATCCTTCAGTTCGCCCAGGGCGTTGTAATGCTGCTCCTGTTCGGACACCGCGTCCGCCAGCTCGTCGCGCAGGGCGCGTTCGAGGTTGTTCTGGGTCCATTCCCAGGCATCGCCCTGATTGCTCAAGTAGCCCTGGGCGATCATCAGCAGCGCATCTTCACCCTGGGCGTCGCGGCGAACCACCGAACCCAGCAGCGGTGAGATGTTGCTGAAACCGGCGGCGGTCAAGTAGGCGCTCATTTCCAGTTCCGGGTGCACACCCGAGGCGACCTTGCGAATCAGCTTGAGCACGAGGCTGCTGCCCACCACCACCGAACTGTTGGACTGTTCGGCGGACAGGTAGCGCACCTCCGGCTCTTCACCCAGGTTCAGCGCAGCCAGGCCTTCGGTGGGTTCGAAGCGCAACTCACCTTCGGCGAACGGCAGCACCGTGGCGGCCTGCATGCTGTGCAGCACGGCGCGCACGAAGCTTTCCAGGCTGAATGCATCGGTGATCAAGCCCACCTGACGCACCCGACGTACCCGCGACAACGCCAGTTGCTGCGGCAATGCCGCACCGACCTGGTCTTCGGCGAGCAGGCCGAACGGCAGCTGATAACGCAGGGTCTGGCCGCCACTGGTGACATCGATTTCGCTGAGCAGCACCGGGTGCTGCGGGTCACCAAAGCGCACGCCATAGACTATCTCGACCTTCTCGATCGCGCTGTCCTTGCCGGCGAACCAGCGCCGGTTCTGCAACCAGCTCGGCAGGATGGTTTGCTCCAGCGTGGTGCGCGATGGCGCTTCGAGCAATTCTTCCAGGCGTTTCTTCAGCACCAGGGTGGTGAAGTCCGGCAGGCTCTGGGCCGGCTCCACGTGCCAGCTCGGCATCTGGTTCTCGGTTGCCAGGGCAAACCAATAGAAGCCGTACGGCGCCAAGGTCAGCAGGAAGTTCAACTGGCCGATGGGTGGAAAGGCATTGCCGCCGAGCATCTCCACCGGGACCATGCCGGCGTAGGTCGACAGATCCAGTTCAGCAGCCTGGGCGCTGCGGGACACGTTGGCCACGCAGAGGATGATTTCGTGCTTGCCGTCGGGCCCGGTGTATTCGCGGGTATAGGCCAGGATCCGGCGATTGCTCGGCGAGAGCATCTTCAACGTGCCACGGCCAAAGGCCTTGGACTGCTTGCGCACCGCCAGCATGCGCCGGGTCCAGTTGAGCAGCGAGTGCGGGTCGCCGGCCTGAGTCTCGACGTTGACCGACTGGTAGCCGTACTGCGGGTCCATGATCGGCGGCAGCACCAGGCTGGCCGGGTCGGCACGGGAGAAACCGCCGTTGCGGTCGATGGACCACTGCATCGGCGTACGCACGCCATCGCGGTCGCCGAGGTAGATGTTGTCGCCCATGCCGATTTCATCGCCGTAGTACAGCGTTGGCGTGCCAGGCATCGACAGCAGCAGGCTGTTGAGCAACTCGACGCGACGACGGTCGCGCTCCACCAACGGCGCCAGGCGCCGACGAATGCCCAGGTTGATACGCGCCCGACGGTCGGCGGCGTAGTAGTTCCACAGGTAGTCACGCTCCTTGTCGGTGACCATCTCCAGGGTCAACTCATCATGGTTGCGCAGGAAAATCGCCCACTGGCAATTGGCGGGGATCTCCGGGGTCTGGCGCAGGATGTCGGTGATAGGGAAGCGATCTTCCTGGGCCAGCGCCATGTACATGCGCGGCATCAGCGGGAAGTGGAAGGCCATGTGGCATTCGTCACCGTTCATCCCTTGGGCGTCGACATCGCCGAAGTACAACTGGGTGTCTTCCGGCCACTGGTTGGCTTCGGCCAGCAACATGCGGTCGGGGTAGTTGGCGTCGATCTCGGCGCGGATCAGCTTCAGGACGTCATGGGTCTCGGGCAGGTTTTCGTTGTTGGTGCCGTCGCGCTCGATCAGGTACGGGATGGCGTCCAGGCGCAGGCCGTCGATGCCCATGTCCAGCCAGTAGCGCATCACCGACAACACGGCCTTGAGGACCTGCGGGTTATCGAAGTTGAGGTCGGGCTGGTGGGAGTAGAAGCGGTGCCAGAAGTACTGGCCCGCCACCGGGTCCCAGGTCCAGTTGGACTTCTCGGTGTCGAGGAAGATGATGCGCGTGCCGTCGTACTTGTGGTCGTCATCGGACCAGACGTAGAAGTCCCGCGCCTTCGAACCCGGCTTGGCCTTGCGCGCGCGCTGGAACCAGGGGTGCTGGTCCGAGGTGTGGTTGATGACCAGCTCGGTGATCACCCGCAGGTTGCGCTTGTGGGCTTCGGCAATGAACCGCCGCGCATCGGCCATGGTGCCGTAGTCGGGGCTGACGCCGCGGTATTCGGCAATGTCATAACCGTCGTCGCGCCTGGGTGAAGGATAGAACGGCAGCAGCCAGATGGTGTTGACGCCCAGATCGGCGATGTAGTCGAGCTTTTCGATCAGGCCGGGAAAGTCACCGATCCCGTCGTTATTGGAGTCGAAATAGGATTTTACATGGACCTGATAGATCACCGCGTCCTTGTACCAGAGCGGGTCTTTGATGAAGGTGGCAGACCGGGGTTTCTTCGCCATTTGCAACTCCTGATGAATTCAATAAAGCCGCGGGATACAGGCTTGTGAGGTCTTTTTGTGTTGTGAGGCCTGCGCTTTGTGGGAGCAAAGCTTGCTCGCGATGCAGGCACCTCGATTCCTCAGGGAGACCGCGCCCTCTTCATCGCGGGCAAGCCTTGCTCCCACAGCATCACGCCACGCTGATCCGCCAAATCCCGAACGGCTGGTACGCCGGGTCAATCCGCATGAACTGGTACTTGCCGTACCAGGTCCAGCGATGTCCATTCATCAGATCCTCGCCCTGGGTCTGGGCGTCGTCGGGCAGGCCCATCTCCCACAGCGGCAACTCAAAACTGGCTTCCTGCGGGTTGTGCGGATCAAGGCTCACCGCCACCAGGATGAAATTGCTGCCGTCGGCGGCGCGCTTGCCGAAATAGAGAATGTTGTCGTTCCAGGCGTTGTAGATTTTCAGGCCCAAGTGGGTATGCAGCGCCGGGTTCTGCCGGCGGATGCGGTTGAGCTGGGCGATCTCGGCAATGATGTTGCCCGGCGCGGTGAAGTCCCGGGGGCGGATCTCGTATTTCTCCGAATCGAGGTATTCCTCCTTGCCCGGCACCGGTGCCGACTCACACAGCTCGAAGCCCGAATACATGCCCCACAGGCCTGAGCCCATGGTTGCCAGGGCCGCGCGGATCAAAAAACCGGCACGCCCCGACTCATGGAGAAAGGCCGGGTTGATGTCCGGCGTGTTGACGAAAAAATTCGGCCGGTAGCATTCACGCCACGGCGATTCATTGAGCTCACTGAAGTAGGTCGCCAGCTCAGCCTTGGTGTTGCGCCAGGTGAAATAGGTGTAGCTCTGGGAGTAACCGACCTTGCCCAGCCGCGCCATCATGGCCGGCGTAGTGAACGCTTCAGCCAGGAAGATCACTTCAGGATATTGCGCCCGCACATCGGCGATCAGCCATTGCCAGAACGGCAACGGTTTAGTGTGAGGGTTGTCGACGCGGAATATCTTCACGCCTTCCTTGACCCAGCCCACCACGATGTCCCGCAGCTCCGTCCACAGGCTGGGAATCGCATCGGCCGCGTAGAAATCAACGTTGACGATGTCCTGGTATTTCTTCGGCGGGTTTTCCGCATATTTGATCGTGCCGTCCGGCCGCCAGCTGAACCAGCCCGGGTGCTGCTTGAGCCAGGGGTGATCCTGGGAACACTGGATCGCGAAGTCCAGGGCGATCTCCAGGCCGTGGTCAGCGGCCGCCGCCACCAGGCGCCGGAAGTCCTCGCGGCTACCCAATTGCGGGTGAATGGCCTCGTGCCCGCCCTCCTCGCTGCCAATGGCATACGGACTGCCCGGGTCGTCGGGACCGGCAGTGAGGGAATTGTTCGGGCCTTTGCGGAAACTGCGACCGATGGGGTGGATCGGCGGGAAGTACAGCACGTCGAAGCCCATGTCCTGGATCACCGCCAGGCGCGAATGCACGTCGTTGAAAGTGCCGTGGCGCTGGGGATCGTCGGTGATCGAGCGGGGAAACAGCTCATACCAGCTGGCAAACTCGGACAGCTTGCGCTCCACATCCAGCGGATACTCGGGGCTGATGCTCAAGTACGGGCGATGATCGGCCCGGGACATCAGATCGGCACTGCGCGGTGCCAGGAACAGCGCCACCTGCTCGGTCGGCAACAAGCCGGAGAGCTCATGGTGCAAGGCCGCCAGTTGCTCGCTCAGTTCACCCGTGCTGCGCTCGACGGCCATTTGCACTTGGCTGCGCCCTTCCTGCAACTCCAGGCTGATCGGCACCCCTGCACCGAATTTCTTCTCCAACTCGTAGCGAAAACTGGCGAACTGATCGATCCAGGCCTCGATACAAAACACATAGCGGCCTTGTTCCGGCACGTTGAACTGGCCGTGCCAGCCGTTGTTGCCCAGATCACTCATGACCTCGCTGTTCCACACTTCATCCTGCAGCGCACGCCAGCGAATGCGCACGGCCAGCTTGTCATGACCATCGGCGAAGACTTTGCTGGTCACTGTCACGTCCTGCCCAGCCACGGCCTTGGCGGCGAATTGCCCGCCGTCGATCACCGGCATGGTGCTTTCAATAGCGATACGCGGCAACAGCAAAGCTTGGGACAGCGGCAAATGCGGGTTGTAGGCCAGTTCAGTCGGGTGTTCGGCAGTCATCGAGCATCGCTCCTTTTACGCCCCATGGACGCGCTTGTGGCGGTAAAGGCCCAACGGGTCCCTGAAAAAACTCACTTAAACTCCGAACCGGATCAGCGGCTAAAAGTTCAGAGGGATTTACCCCGATGCATCCCGGGGATCAAAGCCGGTGCAAGGTGGTCAACAACAATAAGCACGACTCAAGCCATGTGCGTCACGGAGACCCGTCCCGATGAACATTCCCATCCCGGCCGAAACACCCGATCCGAACATCGACGACCCCACCTTGCCCCCGCCCGGCCCTGATCCCGAGCCGATTCCAGAGAAAGACCCGCCACTGGACCCACAACCGCCGCTGGGCGACCCGCCGAGCGAGGCGCCGCCGGAGCGGGTTTGATTCAAGCGTAGTAATAAAAAACCTGTTGTGTTTGCAGGCTCATAGCCGCTTCACGGCTTGCCGCCCTTCTCCAGCGCCCGGACGATCACCGGCATCACACTGAAGATCGCCAGCGCCAGCACCGTGCTGAGCACCGCCGTCGCCTCCCGGCCCAGCCCGGCGGCGACGCCAATGGCGGCGGTCATCCAGAGGCCCGCAGCCGTGGTCAGGCCCTTGACGTGACCTTCGTCGCCGTCGGTGTTTTTCAGGATGGTGCCGGCGCCGAGAAAACCGATGCCGGCGACCACGCCTTGTATCACCCGACTCATCGCGTCGGCCTGTGACCCGGACATCTGTGGCACCAATACGAACAGCGCCGCCCCCAGGGCCACAAGCATGTGGGTCCGCACGCCGGCAGCCTTGCCCTTGTGTTCGCGCTCGAAACCCAAAATGCCGCCCAACAGCGCGGCCATTAGCAGACGCACCGTGACCCGGGTCATCTGCTGGGCATCGGTGATGTCGGCGAATTCCGCCTGCAGGGTTACCCAGACTTCATGCCACCAGGCGTCCATGGACCGTCCTCTTTTTCATTCGATAAACGATGGACCGCAGGCGGCGCCAGAGGTGCGCCCGACCGCTGATCAGCCGCAACGAACCCTGGCTTGGCCGCGCGACCTAACGTTCATGACCCCAGAAGGAGCAACACCATGACTGTCCGTATCGATGACAACCAGACCTGCCATTTCGAAACCCCCAATGGCACCGAACAGCGCCCTGCCAGCGAGCTGACCATCATCACCGACCCGGACAAGGCCATGTCAGTCGTGGAGCTCAATGGCGACCGGGTCTACATCACCGAGGCCGAGGCCGATGCACTGACCGTGGCCGGCGCAGTCGACGGGCGCAAGCACCTGAAGGCCAGCGACAGCGGCTCGGCGATCTGAACGGCTTGAAGCCTCTGCGAGGTGTTCAATCCGTGGGAGCAAAGCTTGCTCGCGATGAAAACAACACGATACTTCTTGAACCGAGGTGTCTGTATCGCGAGCAAGCTTTGCTCCCACTACCCCCTGGCCTCAACGGTATGTTCGCTCGTCCTCGGGTGCATCAAAGTGTCGCAGGGCCTGGGTTTCGCGGCATCTGATCCGGTTTTTATCGAAACACCTGAGTCTGTTATGCAAACAGTTCCATGGTCATAGTGCCCCGGCCAGATAGAGGCTGATGAGCGACCGACCATGAGCGATAGAATCCCCGTCCAGTTGATACAGACGTTCGAACCTGCGCCAACGAAGATAAAGGCCAGGAGCACCGACAACCTGATCCACACCCGCAGCTTCACCGGTTTGTTTCGTACCCTGCGCATCAGCGGTGCGGGGGTTCTGTTCCTGCTGTTCTTCGGCACGGTGTGGTTGAACTGGGGCGGACGCCAGGCGGTGCTCTGGGACCTTTCCGAAAGCAAATTCCACATCTTTGGCGCGACCTTCTGGCCCCAGGATTTCATCCTGCTGTCGGCCTTGCTGATCATTGCCGCCTTCGGCCTGTTTGCGATCACCGTGTTTGCTGGCCGCGTGTGGTGCGGGTACACCTGCCCGCAGAGTTCCTGGACCTGGATCTTCATGTGGTGCGAGAAAATCACCGAGGGCGAACGCAACCAGCGGATCAAACTGCAGGCCGCGCCCTGGGGCCTGAACAAACTCTTGCGCCGCAGCGCCAAGCACACGCTGTGGCTGGCCATCAGCCTGCTCACCGGCCTGACGTTCGTGGGGTACTTCACACCGATCCGCCCCTTGGCCGAAGAACTGCTGACCCTGCAAATGGCCGGCGTGAGTCTGTTCTGGGTGCTCTTCTTTACCGCAGCCACCTATCTCAACGCCGGCTGGCTGCGTGAAGCGGTGTGCATGCATATGTGCCCCTATGCACGCTTCCAGAGCGTGATGTTCGACAAGGACACGCTGACCATTTCCTACGATGCGGCCCGCGGTGAAATCCGCGGCCCACGCAAACGCGAGGCAAACCCGGCCAATATTGGTCTGGGCGACTGCATCGACTGCCAGATGTGCGTGCAGGTCTGCCCCACCGGCATCGACATCCGCGACGGCCTGCAGATGGAGTGCATCGGCTGCGCGGCCTGCATTGATGCCTGCGACTCGATCATGGACAAGATGGGCTACGCCCACGGCCTGATCAAATACACCTCCGAACATCAGCTGCAGGGTGGCAAGACTCACCTGCTGCGACCTCGGCTGATCGGCTATACCGCCGTGCTGCTGGTGATGATCGGCGCGCTGGTCGTGGCGCTGATGCAACGGCCCATGGTGTCGCTGGACGTCAGCAAGGACCGTGGCCTGTTTCGGGAAAACAGCGCAGGCCAGATCGAGAACATCTACAGCCTGAAAATCATCAACAAGACCCAACAGCGCCAGGATTACCATCTGTCCCTGGTGGACGGCGACGGCTTCATCCTGCATGGCAAGACCCAACTGAGCCTGGCCCCGGGGGAAATCGTCGATGTGCCGGTGTCGGTGGCGATGCTCAGCGAACGGCCCGGCAAAGGCTCCCAGGAAATGACGTTCAAGGTCGCCGACAGCGACGAGCCAGGCATCTACAGCATCGCCAAGAGCCGTTTTGTCGCACCGATGAATCGTTGAAGCTTTAAGATGCCGGGCACCTGTGGGAGCGAGCGTGTGGGAGCAAAGCTTGCTCGCGAAGAACGATAACGCGACCTTACTGTTGATCCGTGTCGCCTGCGTCGCGAGCAAGCTTTGCTCCCACAGAATCTCCCACAGTTTAAAAAGCGCAAACCACGCGTCATTCAAGACTGGGCACCACCATGAAACGCTACGAGAAATTTGCCGACGACATCGCTGAACTGATCCGCTCGGGCATGCTGGGGCCAGGTCAGCGCGTGCCGTCGGTACGCTACGCCAGCCAGACCTACGGTGTCAGCCCGTCCACCGTGTTCCAGGCCTATTACCTGCTGGAACGACGCGGCATGATCCGGGCCCGGCCGCGCTCCGGCTACTTCGTCAACACCCATGCGCCGAGCCCGTTTTCGGAGCCTGCGATCAGCAGCCAGGTGCACGAGTCCACCGAAGTCGACGTCAGTGAACTGGTATTTTCGGTCCTCGACTCGATCAAGGACCCGGCCACCGTACCGTTCGGCTCGGCATTCCCCAGCCCGATGCTGTTCCCACTGCAACGGCTGTCCCGTTCGCTGTCCAGCGCAACACGGGACATGGACCCGCGAATGGTGGTCACGGACATGTCGCCAGGCAACCCGCAACTGCGCCGACAGATCGCCCTGCGCTACATGGTCGGCGGGTTGATGCTGCCCATGGAGGAGCTATTGGTCACCAACGGCGCCCTGGAAGCGTTGAACCTGTGCCTGCAAGCCGTGACCGAGCCCGGCGATCTGGTGGCGATCGAAGCGCCAGCGTTCTACGCCAGCCTGCAAGTACTGGAGCGCCTGAAGCTCAAGGCCGTGGAAATTCCCGTGCACCCGCGCGACGGCATCGACCTGGACGTGCTGGCGCAGACACTGGAGCGCCATCCGATCAAGGCCTGTTGGTGCATGACCAGCTTCCAGAACCCCATGGGCGCGACCATGCCCGAGGAGCGCAAACAGGCGTTGGTAGAGTTGCTGCGCCGCCATCAGGTGCCGCTGATCGAGGACGACGTGTACGCCGAACTCTATTACGGCCAGCAGGCCCCCAAGCCTGCCAAGGCGTTCGACACCGAAGGCCTGGTGATGCATTGCGGTTCGTTCGCCAAGAGCCTGGCACCGGGTTATCGCATCGGCTGGGTCGCCGCCGGGCGCTACGCGCAGAAGATCGAACGGCTCAAGCTCATGACCTCGTTGTGCGCCTCGATGCCGGCCCAGGCCGCCATCGCCGACTACCTGCAACACGGCGGCTACGACCGTCACCTGCGCAAACTGCGCTATGCCCTGGAGGAACAGCAAAGCGCGATGCTCGCCGCCATCGCCCGCTACTTCCCCGCCCAGACCCGGGTCAGCCAGCCGGCGGGGGGCTACTTCCTGTGGCTGGAGCTGCCGGAGCAGATGGATTCGCTCAAGCTGTTCCAGATGGCCCTGGCCCAGGGCATCAGCATCGCGCCGGGACCGATCTTTTCACCAACCCGGCGTTTCAGGAATTGCATCCGCTTGAATTACGGCAGCCCGTGGACCGAGGCCTCGGAAAAGGCCATGGAGACGTTGGGGCGGATTATTCGCTCGTTCTGATATCGGGTTGTCCGTCAGACCGCCATCGCGAGCAAGCTTTGCTCCCACATCGGAACACTGTCCCCTGTGGGAGCAAAGCTTGCTCGCGATAGGGCCAAAACAGACACCCCAGGACTCAGCGCCCGCCCCCCAGATCCACAAACGTCCCGGTCGCATACGAAGCCTTGTCCGACAACAGCCAGATAATCGCTTCGGCCACTTCATCCGGACGCCCGCCCCGAGCCATGGGGATCGCTGATTCCAGCTTGCTGACCCGGTCCGGGTCACCGCTCAGGGCATGGAAATCGGTGTAGATGTAGCCGGGGCGCACCGCGTTGACGCGAATGCCTTCGCCGGCCACTTCCTTGGACAAGCCGATGGTGAAGGTGTCCAGCGCGCCCTTGGAGGCCGCGTAATCGACGTACTCCCCCGGTGCGCCCAAGCGCGCGGCCACCGACGAGACGTTGACGATGCTGCCACCCTGCCCGCCGTGCCTGGGCGACATGCGCAGCACCGCGTGCTTGGCGCAAAGAATCGGCCCCAGCACGTTGGTCTTCATGATCTTGAGAATGCGGAATTCGGACATTTCATCGAGCCGGGATTTCTGCGCGACCGTGCCGGCGTTGTTCACCAGGGCGGTGACACGGCCCAGCTCGGCGTCCACCCGGTCGAACAGGCCGATCACTTCGTCTTCGATGCTCACGTCGGCCCGCACGGCAATCGCCTGCGCGCCCTTGGCCCGGACCTGTTCGAGCACCTCCTGCGCAGCACTCTCATCGGACTGGTAATTGATGCAGATCCGATAGCCCAACTCGGCAGCCAACAGCGCCGTGGCCGCCCCGATTCCGCGGCCGCCACCGGTGATGACGATGACTTTATCCACGTTTGCTTCCCCCATTCCACGGATAGACATCCGGCCCAAGAATAGCGTTCACGTCACGCTTTGCACAAACCGTTGCGCTTACCGGGCCAGGGCGCGCAGATCCAGGCGTCCGTCCAACAGTGGCGGGCACCAGTAATAGCCGCCGGTGATTGGCCGGCTCATGCGATACAGGCCATCGGTGATGCCGTCTTCCAGGCCACTCATGCGGCGCAGTTGTGCCTCGAAAGCATCGAGGGAGAAACCGAACGCCAGGAACATCAGCCCCGCACGGTCGCCTTCGATCCACGGCATGGAACGACGCACCACGAACGCCTCCGGGGCGAAGCTTTCCTGGGCGGTGCGCTTGACGTGGGCCGATTCCGGCGCGTCGTCGAGTTCTTCGTTGTCGCTCAGGCGACGGCCCATGATGTTGTCGCGCTCATGGGGTTGCATCGCCGCGAAGCCATCCAGATCGTGCTGCCATTGCTGGATCGCGGCGAAACTGCCACCGCGCACCCCATCGACACCCTGGGTCAGGGCGGCGGCGATGGCCGCTTCGTCGTGAGGGTTTTCGGTGCCGTCTTCGTAGCCGGTCAGGTCATGGCCGGTCATATGGCGGAAGGTTTCGTTCATCTGCACCAGGCGCAGCGCCGGGGCCAGCACCGCCTCGATGGCGCGACTGCGGTGCATCAGCTCGCCGCGGTCTTCGCCGTGCAGCCAGCACCACAGCGCGTGTTGGGTCGAGGGGTTGTCCACGCCTACGCCGGCCAACGCTGGGAAGGCTCGCAAGCCTTCGACCTGGGCGCCCAGCGCCTGGACCAGCGATTCGCCAAAACCGACCACGGCCCGCCCATCGACCAGCAACAGGAGTTTGTCTATCGCAGCCGGCAATGCCTCGACCGATTCCAGGGCAAAAAACAAATGACGGGCCTGAGGCGGAACAGGGGTGGCGAGAATGCCGGGCTGGTAGTAACTCATGTGAACTCCTTTAGAAAGAGCGCAAGTTTACCCGGCAGCCGTGGGTTTGTGTGGTTTGCCATGCGACACCGAAAAGCCGGCGACCGAAGATTTTCGTAGGAACACTCCTGCGGTCCAGTCGGACGACTCCGAAGCGCCCTTGAGCCGGATGAGCACCGATTGCCGAACAACCGAAAACCTCCTAGATTGACCACCCCAAGATGCACTCAGGCATCGAAAGCTGCTGGATGCAGAGCGGCTTGAACCACCGCCATCCAAGGAGACGGTCCGACATGCACATGGCTAAATCGATACTCGCAGGCACTTTTTTCCTGGTCTGCGGGGCAGCTCCGGGCTTTGCCCAGGATCGTATTGAAGACGCTGTCAATGCCACGATCCAGCCCTTGATGAAGCAACAGGACATCGCCGGCATGGCCGTGGCGATCACCTACAACGGTCAACGCCATTACTTCAACTACGGCGTGGCCTCCAAGGACACGAAAAAGCCGGTCACCGACCAGACTCTCTTCGAAATCGGCTCGATCAGCAAGACTTTCACCGCCACCCTTGGCGCCTATGCCCAGGCCCAGGGCAAGCTGTCCCTGGCGGACCCGGCCAGTCGCTTTGCTCCCGAGCTGCGCGGCAGTGCCTTCGAGGGCATCAGCCTGCTCAACCTCGCCACCTATACCGCCGGTGGCCTGCCGTTGCAGTTCCCCGCCGAGGCGGACCATCCGGACCGGATGTTCAGTTATTACACGACCTGGAAGCCGCTCTACCCGGCCGGCACCCAGCGGCTCTATTCAAACCCGAGCATCGGCCTGTTCGGCTATCTGGCAGCCCGCAGCCTGGAGCGGCCGTTTGACGAGGTGATGGAGCGCACGCTGATGCCAGGGCTGGGCCTCCAGCACAGCTATGTGCGGGTGCCGCAGGATCAGTTGGGCCGATACGCCCAAGGCTATGCAAAAGACGGCAAGCCCGTCCGGGTCGGACCGGGAGCCCTGGACTCCGAGGCCTACGGGGTGAAAACCAGCTCATCGGACCTGATGCGTTTCCTCGAGGCCAACCTGCGACCGGAAAAACTGGACGCGGATCTGAAGCAAGCGATCGCCACGACGCATACAGGTTTCTACAGGGTTGGCGGGATGAATCAGGGGCTGGGCTGGGAGTTCTACCCCGCTCCGTTCACCTTGGATGACCTGCTCGCTGGCAACACACCGCAAATGGCCCTGACCCCACAAAAAGTCGAACCTCTCAACCCGCCTCGCCCAGCGCCGGACGGCGCCTGGATCAACAAGACAGGATCTACCAACGGTTTCGGCGCATACGCGGCGTTCGTACCCGGAAAGGACATGGGGATCGTCATGCTAGCGAACAGGAACTACCCGATCGAAGAACGGGTGAAAGCGGCGCATCGGATCCTCGCTGCGCTGGACGTGAAATAAATCGGCTGGGCTCACTTGTGGCGAGGGGATTTATCCCCTCACCACAAGAGTCTGTCGGCGGAAATCAATCATCCAGCGGCTTCACCGGCCCCGCCGGCTTGACTGCCTTGCCAGGCTTGGCGCCTTTCGCATCCTTGGTCGGTGCAGGCTCTGGCGCGGGTGGTGGGGCTGGAGGTGTTGCTTCTTTCTCTGCCGCAGGCAGTTTATCGACGGCATCGAAGAGGTCTTTCAGTTCGATCGCCCCGGAATGCTCAAGCTTCTTTTCCCCGTCCTTGCCCACCAGGATGATCTTGGTCTGTGCTCCGGCTCCCAGCTTGAGCGAGCGAATCAACGCCATGGTGCTTTGCGGATCCAGATCCTTGCCATCGCGCTGCCCAATGGTATTGAGCACGGTATAGAGCACCATGTTGCGCTCGGAAAAGCCCTGCTTGCCTGCCGGTTCATCCAAGGCCTTTTTCAGGCTCACCCAGGCAGGGTCGACCGTGCTGGGCGCGATGACGACAAGGGGACGTGACTTGCCTGCGTCCGCCAACAGCGGCGAGTCGCCATCGGCAGCGAACAGTGGGCCGGCGATGGCCAGCAAGGTAGCGAAGGTCAACGACCGAATGAGCATGCGCCTCTCCTTTTGATATTTACGCTGTACTGATTGCACAGGGCGGCGATTGTTCCGCGAGAGTCGCTCAATACTGCGCCTGCCTGACTTGAAGCTTAGGCCAGGGGGTTCATTGCGCAACCGCAAGGAGAGCGCTGAAGTCGGGAGAGACTAATTGTGGGAGCGAGCTTGCTCGCGATAGCGTCATGACGCCCAACATCGAGTCGACTGACACACCGTTATCGCGAGCAAGCTCGCTCCCACACTATTGGACTTGAGCTGACTGTTCTAGAACGCCAGCTTGAACCCGATCATCGCCAGCATCACCGCCAGGCACGGGCGCAGCAATTCGTCGGAGATGCGTCCCGACAAATGACTGCCCAGGTAGATCCCCGGCAACGAACCGATCAGCAGGAAACCCAGGATGTGCCAGTCCATGTTGCCCATGCTCGCATGGCCCAGGCCAGCCACCAGGGTCAGCGGTACGGCGTGGGCGATCTCGGTGCCCACCAGGCGCTTGGTGACCAGGAACGGGTAGAGGATGAACAGCGCGACAGTGCCCAGGGCGCCAGCGCCGATGGAGGTCAAGGCGACCATCGCACCCAGCACGAGGCCAGTGATGACCGTCAGCACATTGAGGCGCGAACCGGAGGGGTTGTAGTGGCCGCCAGCGCGGTCGTGGGCAAATTGCAGCAGGCGCTTCTTGAACAGGATCGCCAGGGCGGTGGCGAACAACACAAAGCCCAAGGCTTGCTTGATTACCGCGTTCATCGCCTCGGGGGAGCTGTGCAGGCTGCTGAGGAACCACAGCGTCAAGCCGACCGCCGGCACACTGCCCAACGTCAGCCAGCCAGTAATCGCCCAGTCGATGTTGCGATTTTTTGCATGAACCAGGACACCACCAGACTTGGTAATAGCCGCGTACAGCAGGTCCGTACCTACCGCCGTCGCAGGGTTGATACCAAACCACAACAGGATCGGGGTCATCAGCGAACCACCGCCGACGCCGGTCATCCCAACGATGAAACCGACCACCAGGCCTGCAACGACTAAACCGACATTACCGAAATCCATTAAACCCGTCTCAGCACGACCGCGTGAAAAATCTGGTCGCGAGCATAGCGATTTTTCTTATAACCTCCTATATCGATGTGATCTATCTTTATTCCTTTTCCATAGCTTCACTGAACCGGCAGGAAGTTGAGGAACAGCAGGCTCTGGGCGTAATTCAAGCCGATCCGTCGGTAGCGCTCATCGAGCATCTGGGTCAGCAGGTCCAATCGGGCGACGATTTTTCCGAACTCCACCGCGAAACTCAGGTTGCTGCCCTCCTCCGAAATCTCATTGGAAAACAGCAACAGCTTGCCGTCCTTGTTCTGCCGCTGGCTCAGCAGCCAGGTGGCCTTTTCGATATTGCGCGCCGCGTTGCTGACAAAACGCGGGTCGATGGTGTCGGTCATGTAGAACTCGAGGCGATTGCCGTGCGCGGTGACCAGCATGCTGCCAATGGCATAGATGAACGCCCCTACCCGATCGCCGAGAAATTCCGGGCTCATGGCATAGCTCAGGGCTGCCAGATCCTTCTTGCCACCCAGGGTCGGCAAGGGCTGTTGCTGCTCGATGGCCATGCGCACCTGTTTTTCCGCAGTGCGGGCGTCGAGAAAACCGGACTTGCGCAGTTCCTCGGGGTTGCGCAGGTACAGCTTGTTCATCAGCAGATAGAGGCTTTGCAGGTTGTCGTGCATCGACAACGTGGCCATGCGATCGACGCTGGTCTGCAAGAACTCCTGGGGCCTGGCGTTGCTGAACTGCGTGACCATGTCCTGCCCCTGCTGATGGCTGCAGCCGCCGCTGAACAGCATCGACACACCGACCAACAATGCCAGGCAACAACGGCGCAATCTCGTCACAGAATAAAAAACACCGGCCATCGAATCTCGGTCTGGGCATGGGGAAGCGATGGGGGGTCGTCGCTTCCAGGCCATGGATAGAGCGGCAAAAATCGCAAAAGTGCAGTACCCGGAGCAAACCTTCGGTCTCCAGCAACGTCTCCCCCACTCAATTAGTATTACTTTTTAATTGATAAATCCTTATTAATGGCTATAAATCCCTTCTCACCCTTCAAATAGAAAGACTACTAACCAGAAAAACCTTCAGCGCTGTCCGACCAGTAGCGGACTCGCCCCGCGTTCAAAACAACAACAAAACAACAGGAAGGAAGGTCATACCATGCTTGAATCCAGACAACTGCTCACGGCCCTCGGAGTGTCTCTGATGATCGCCACCTCGGCTTCCCACGCTGCCGGCCTGACCAACGAACGTGGTGCGTTCGGCAAAACCGACGACGGCACGGCGGTGGAAAAATTCGTGCTGCGCAACAGTCACGGCATGGAGGCCACGGTCATCACCTACGGCGGCATCCTCCAGTCATTGAGCGTGCCGGACAAACACGGCAAGGCCGCCGACATCGTGCTCGGCTTCGACGACGTGCAGGGTTACCAGAAGAACGGCAGCGTGTATTTCGGCGCGACCATCGGCCGCTTCGGCAATCGCCTGGCCGACGGCGCCTTCGAGCTGGACGGCAAGCGTTACCAGGTGCCGCAGAACGACCATGGCAATTCCTTGCACGGCGGGCCGCAAGGGTTCGACAAGCGCGTCTGGAAGGCCCAGCCCCATAATGCCAAGGACTCGGTGGGCGTCACCCTGACCTACTTGTCAGCCGATGGCGAGATGGGTTTCCCCGGTGCACTGAAGACCGACGTCACCTACAGCCTCAACGAACAGAACGAGTTGCGCATCGAGTACAAAGCCACCACCGACAAGCCCACAGTGCTGAACCTGACCAACCACAGCTATTTCAACCTGGCCGGGGCAGGCAACGGCGACATACTCGAGCAGGTCGCGACCCTGCACGCGGCCCATTACACGCCGGTCACCGGCAAGCTCATTCCCACTGGCGAACTGGCCCCCGTGGCCGGCACACCGATGGACTTCACCCAACCCACCGCCATCGGCACCCATATCAAGGCCGATCACCCACAACTCAAATTCGCCGAACCGAAACAAGGCGGCTTCGATTTCAACTGGGCGCTGGACGCCAAGGGCGACGTGAACAAACTGGCCGCCGAGGTGTATGACACGGACTCCGGACGACGCCTGCAGCTCTACACCACCGAGCCTGGCGTGCAGTTCTACACCAGCAACTTCCTCGACGGCACCGTCAAGGGCAAGCAAGGCAAGGTCTATCCACATTGGGGCGCGTTCACCCTGGAAACCCAGCACTACCCCGACTCGCCCAACCAGCCGAACTTCCCTTCGACGCGGCTTGATCCGGGCCAGACCTACACCCAGACCATGGTGTTGAAGTTCTCCGCGAAATAAAAAAAAGCACCACACCCGTAGGAGCTGTCGAGCAAAGCGAAGCTGCGATCTTTCCCCAGACAATTGAGTTTGGAGCGAAAAGATCGCAGGCTTCGCCAGCTCCTACGACTATCCTGCTGTCCATTGGATTATCGATCAGCACAACAGGAGAAAGGCATGAGGACGCTGGAATTGGCGGGTGTGTCCGTACCGGTCATTGGCCAGGGCACCTGGCGCATGGGTGAGGAACCGTCTCATCACAAGAAAGAAGTGGCCGCCCTGCGGTTGGGAATCGAATTGGGCATGACCCTGATCGACACGGCGGAGATGTATGCCGAAGGCGGTGCCGAAACCGTCGTTGGCGAAGCGATCACCGGCCTGCGCGACCAGGTTTTCCTGGTGAGTAAAGTCTACCCTCACAACGCCAGTCGCAAAGGCATTCCCCTGGCCTGCGAACGCAGTCTGCGGCGGCTCGACACCGATTACATCGACCTTTATCTGCTGCACTGGCGCGGGCAGTACCCGCTGGACGAAACCGTCGAAGCCTTCGAGCGGCTGCGCGAAGAAGGCAAGATCGGCCGTTGGGGCGTGTCGAACTTCGATGTAGCGGACCTTGAAGAACTGGCCGCGCCGGCCTGCGCGACCAACCAAGTGCTGTACAACCTGCAGGAACGCGGCATCGAATTCGACCTGCTGCCCTGGTGCCAGCGCCAGTCCATGCCCGTCATGGCCTACTGCCCGGTCGGCCAGGGCGGACACCTGCTCAAGGATCACACCCTGGGACAGATCGCCGAACGCCATCGCGCCACACCGGCGCAGATCGCACTGGCCTGGCTGTTGCGCCAGGACAATGTGATTGCCATTCCCAAGGCCGTGAAACCTGAGCATGTGCGTTTGAATGCCGAAGCGGCCAACCTCAAGCTGGAACCGCAAGACCTGGCAGCCCTAGACCTGATATTTCCCCAGCCCCAGCGCAAGCAGCGCTTGGCGATGGTCTGAAGACCCATTCAACCTCGGGATTCACACTGACTTGTGGCGAGGGAGTTCATCTGTGGGAGCAAGGCTTGCCCGCGATGGAGGCGATACGGTGTCCTAGGAAAAACGAGGCGCCCGCATCGCGGGCAAGCCTTGCTCCCACAGGGGATAAACCCTGACCACGGGCTCGGCCTGAATACCACGGAGTTTCAGAACAACCCCATCTGTCCACCCACCAACGTCGAAAAATCATCATCCACAAACGGCAGGATCGCATCCGCCACCGGCTGTAGCTGTTTGGTCACGTAGTGGTCGTAATCGATTGACGCACTGCGGATTTCCAGCGGTTCGGGGCCGGCGACGGTGATGACGTAGCTGATCCAGCCGCCATTCTGGTATTGCCGCGGACGGCCCTGGCGCTGGTTGAACTCATCGGCCAGCCGCGCGGCCCGCACATGGGGTGGGACGTTGCGTTCATAGTCTTCCAGCGGCCGACGCAGACGCTTGCGGTAGACCAACCGTTCATCGAACGCGCCGGCCAGGGTCTGCCGCACATAATCGCGCACATAATCCTGATAGGGCTTGCGGTGGAAAATCCGCCCGTACAGCTCCTGCTGGAACTGCCGGGCCAGCGGCGACCAGTCGGTGCGCACGGTTTCCAGGCCCTTGTAGACGATTTCGTCGCTGCCATCGGCACGGGTTACCAATCCGGCGTAGCGTTTCTTGCTGCCCTCCTCGGCGCCGCGGATAGTCGGCATCAGAAAGCGCTTGAAATGCGTTTCGAACTGCAGCTCCAGCGCACTCTCCAGCCCGAACTCATCGCGCACCTGCTCACGCCACCATTGGTTGACGTGGGCCACCAACTCGCGACCGATCCTGGCCGCTTCCTCCTGGCCATGGGCACGACGAAGCCAAACGAACGTGGAATCGGTATCGCCATAGATCACCACATGCCCCTGGGCTTCGATCAACTGGCGGGTGCGCTGCATGATCTCGTGACCGCGCAGGGTGATGGACGAGGCCAGGCGTGTGTCGAAGAAACGGCAGCCACTGGAACCGAGCACGCCATAAAAGGCGTTCATGATGATTTTCAACGCTTGGGACAGCGGCGCATTGTGCTCGCGCTTGGCGGTCTCCCGGCCTTCGGAGATCCGCGCCACGATGGCTGGCAGGCAATGTCGAGTACGGGAGAAGCGCGCCCCGCGAAAGCCTGGCACCGATTCCTGGTCATCCGGGTGACGCAACCCTTCGATCAAACCCACCGGGTCAATCAGGAAGGTGCGGATGATCGATGGATACAGGCTCTTGTAGTCCAGCACCAGCACCGACTCGTAGAGGCCCGGTTGGGAGTCCATGACAAAACCACCCGGGCTGGCCTCGGGCGGACGCTGGCCCAGGTTGGGTGCAACAAACCCTTGGCGATGCATCAGCGGCATGTACAGGTGCGTGAAGGCCGCCACCGAACCTCCGCTGCGGTCCGCCGGCAGCCCGGTGACGCTGGCCCGCTCCAAGAGGAACTTGAGCAACTCGGTCTTGGCGAAGATCCGTGTCACCAGTTCACAGTCCTTGAGGTTGTAGCGGGCCAGGGCCGGCTTGTCCTCGGCGAACATGCGATTGATCTCGTCCATGCGCTGGTACGGGTTATCGATGGACTTGCCCTCCCCCAGCAGCGTCTGGGCGACGTTTTCCAGGCTGAACGAGGGGAAACTCCAGGTGGCCGAACGCAGGGACTCGATACCGTCGATGATCAGCCGGCCAGCGGCCGAGGCGAAGAAGTGGTTGTTGCGCGCGCCGTGCTCGCGCCATTGCATCTCTTCGCCACCGCGTCCCAGACGCAACGGCACCGCCAGGCGCCGGGCGTGTTCATGCAGCACTCGCAGGTCGAATTGCACCAGGTTCCAGCCAATGATCGCGTCAGGGTCGAAACGGGCGAACCAATCGTTGAGTTTCTTCAGCAGCACCGTGCGCGATTCGCAGTATTCCAGCTGGAAATCCACGCCGGTATCGTCGCCATTGGCTGGCCCGAGCATGTAGACCTGGCGCTCGCCGCAGCCTTCCAGGGCGATGGAATACAATTCGCCCTGGGCGGTGGTTTCGATGTCCAGGGACACCAGGCGCAACGGTGGACGGTATTCGGGCGCCGGCTTCATCTGGGCATCGACCAGCAGGCCATCGGCAGCCGGCGTACCGCCAAACCAGACCGGGGCGGTGATGAAGCGCTCCATCAGGTAGCGCTCCGGCGGCCGGATGTCCGCTTCGAACACCTCCACGCCGGCGCGGCGCAGGGTGGTGTCCAGGCGCATCAGTTGGGCATGCTGCTGGCAATACAATCCCAGCACCGGACGATGCTCGAAATCCAGCAGGTCCAGGGGGCGCAGTTCTACCTCCTTCTCCCCTTGCAGCAAGGCTTCGAGCTGGCCGCGCTGGATCTGCGGCACAAAGGCCACCGACGTTTGCACTGGGAGGCGCACGCGCTGGGGACCGGCGTCGGTCGCCAGCCAGAACTCGACTTCGGTGCCGGCCGGGGTATCGCGCCAATGCCGGGTCAGGACGAAGCCCTGCTGTAAATCCACCGCTGCAACCTCGAATTCTACGTAGGCGACGATTCTACCCTGTGGCGAGGGGATTTATTCCTTTGTGGGAGCAAGGCTTGCCCGCGATGCGGTTCAACTGCTAGACCGTGTCATCGTTCATCGCGAGCAAGCTTTGCTCCCACAGGCTTGCTCCCACAGAGGGACGCCCCTCGCCACAATGCTGGATGGCATCACATCGGTGGGAAATCCCCCGGTAATGACGCTTTTGGACGACTGGCCGCCGCTTTACCGCTTGCTCTGCGCCGTTGGGTCTACGATGCTTTAACAACCAGCAAAAACAACACCCGAGGCCCCCCATGAAAACCGTCGCGCAGTTGCTCCGGATAAAAGACGAGAAGAACCAGCAAGTGCACACCATCTCACCGGACGACATGGTATTGCAGGCCCTGATGCGCATGGCCGAGAAGAACGTCGGTGCGTTGCTGGTGGTGAAGAACGATGAAGTGCTGGGGATCATCAGCGAGCGCGACTATGCCCGCAAAATGGTCTTGCGCGGGCGCTCATCGGTGGGCACGAAGGTCAGTGACATCATGGTCTCCCCCGTGATCACCATCGACCCGCACCAGAACGTCGAGACCTGCCTGAGCATCATGACCGAAAAACACCTGCGGCATTTACCAGTGGTAGAGGACGGCAAACTGGTCGGCCTGCTGTCCATCGGCGACCTGGTCAAGGAAGCCATCGCCGAACAGGCCGATCTGATCAAACAACTGGAGCAATACATTCGCGGGGAATGATCCATTCGGTCGGGTTGCTCATTCTCAAGGCACTTCTATATTGAAGGGGTTGTTCCTGCGAGCATCCCAATGGCCAACACCGACCGACTGATCATTTGTGAACATTGCGATGCGGTGTACGAGCCGGTGGTGCTCGTCGCGCACCAGAAAGCTTCGTGCGTGCGCTGCCACGCGGTGATCCAGCGCTACAACGGCCTGACCATCGAGCAGCGCCTGGCCTTGAGCGTGACGGCAGCGGTGCTGTGGGCCTTCGCCAACATCTACCCGATCATGAGCATCCGCCTCCAGGGCCTGAGCAACAGCGCGACGTTATGGGATTCCATCGTGGCGCTGAGCCATGGGCCGATCACCTTCATCGCCCTGGTGACATCGGTGGCGATCATCATCGCACCGGCCTTTCAATTGGCGCTCCTGCTCTGGGTACTGGGCCATGCCTACCTCCAGCGGCGGGCACCGGGGTTCAACCTGTGCATGCGCAGCCTGGAAACCCTGCGGCCCTGGAGCATGCTGGAAGTGTGCCTGCTGGGCGCGCTGGTGGCGGTGATCAAGCTCGCCGGCCTGCTGGACGTGCTCCCGGGCATCGGCCTGTTCGCCCTGGCGGCCCTGAGCCTGCTGATGATCCGCATTGCCGGGCGCGATGTCCGCGACCTGTGGGACAGCCTGTGAACGGCCAGCCGCTGGACACCCCGCCAGAGGCCCGCGACCTGGACCTGTGCCTGTGCCACAGTTGCGGCCTGGCCTGCGACATGACCGACGAGCCCCAGACCTGCCCCCGCTGCGACGCCGCCCTGCATCGACGCAAACCCGACGCCATCACCCGCACCTGGGCCTACATGCTCGCCGCGCTGGTGTTCTACATCCCGGCCAACCTGCTGCCGGTCATGAATACCCAGATGCTCGGCGAAGGCGCCGACAGCACCATCATCAGCGGCGTCATCGAGTTCTGGCAAAGTGGCGCCTGGGACATCGCCCTGATTATCTTCATCGCCAGCATCGCGGTGCCCGGCATCAAGTTCGTGGTGCTGACCCTGTTGCTGGTGACCGCACAGCGGCGCAGCACCTGGGCCCAGGTCCAGCGGGCGAAGCTGTACCGGCTGGTGGAAGTCATCGGCTACTGGTCGATGCTCGATGTGCTGGTGGTTGCCCTGGTGGCGGCCCTGGTCAAGTTCCAGGCATTGAGCGACATCGAACCACGACCGGGCATCCTGTTCTTCGGCCTCGTGGTGCTGTTCACCATGCTGTCGGCCATGAGTTTCGACCCCCGGCTGATCTGGGACACTCAACCATCCGAGGAGGTCATGGATGAAGTCGCAAGCCACTGACGGGCAGCAACCCGCCCCCGGCCGCGCCCACGTCACCACCCGCCGCTGGACGGTGTCGCTGGTGTGGATCGTGCCGATCATCGCGGTGCTGGTGGGCATTTCCCTGGTGGTCCACAACTGGCTGCAGGAAGGCCCGACCATCACCATCACCTTCAAGACCGGCCAAGGCCTGACCGCCAACAAGACCCAGGTCAAATATCGCAACGTGGTCATCGGCCAGGTCACCGACGTGCAACTGAGCGAGGACCAGAAGAACGTCACCGCCACGGTCAAGCTCGCCAAGACAGCCGACACCTTCACTCACGAAGATTCGGTGTTCTGGGTCGTACGGCCACGCATCGGGGCCGGCGGTATCTCGGGGATCGACACCTTGCTGTCGGGGGATTTCATCGGCGCCGACGCCGGCCAGTCGAAAGTGCGCGCCAAGTCCTTCACGGGCCTGGAGAACCCGCCGCCCATCACCTACGGCGAACCGGGCAAGCGCTTCACCCTGCATTCCCAGGACCTCGGTTCGCTGGACATCGGCTCGCCGGTGTATCTGCGCAAGATCCCGGTGGGCCAAGTGGTGTCCTACGCCCTGGACGCCGAGGGCAAAGGCGTCAACATCGACGTATTCGTCAACGCCCCCAACGATGTGTATGTCACCGAAAACACCCGGTTCTGGAACGTCAGCGGCGTGGACGTGAACGTCGGCGCCAATGGTTTCGCGGTCAAGACCGAATCGCTCTCGGCCTTGCTGCTGGGCGGCATCGCGTTTCGGGCGCCGGAGTACAGCCCCAACGACGTCCCCGCCAGCGAGGACAAGACCTATGAGCTGTTTGCCGACCAGCAGAGCGCCCTCGCCCCGCCTGATGGCAAGGCGCAATACCTGGCCCTGCGCTTCGATCAGGCGCTGCGCGGCTTGCGCGTCGGTGCGCCGGTGGAGTTCCTCGGGGTGGAAGTCGGCAGGGTGGTGGCCATCCATCTGGATTTCGATGAGAAACAGCGCAGCTTTCCGGTCAACGTCGGCGTGGTGATCTACCCGCAACGCCTGGGCAAGGCCCATGAAAAACTGCTCAAGTCGCTCAATCACAATCCAGACGACGAAGCCGCTGGCGCCCGCCTGATCGGCAGCTTCGTCGAGCGAGGGCTGCGCGCCCAGGCCCGCAGCGGCAACCTGCTGACCGGGCAGTTGTACATCTCGCTGGATTTCTACCCCAAGGCGGAAAAAGTCGCCTTCGACCCAAGCGCCCGGCCCGTGCGTATCCCGACCATTCCGGGCAGTCTCCAGCAACTGCAGGAACAACTGCAGGCGATGATCGAGCGGATCAACAAACTGCCACTGGAGAGCATTGCCGGCAACCTGGATGGCAACCTGGTGGAGCTGCGCAAAGGCCTGACCCAGTTCAACAGCAAGACCCTGCCGGGCGTGCAAAGCACCTTGCAAGACGTCAGCAAGACCCTGCAATCAGCCAACTCGACCCTGGCTGAAGACTCACCGCAGCGCGAACAACTGACCCAGACCCTGGACGACCTGGGGCGTATGTCGCGCTCGCTGCGCGAACTGTCGGACTACCTGAGCCGCCATCCCGAATCGCTGCTTCGCGGCCGTCCCAAGGACGCACCGGCGCAGAACCTCACATTGCCGGTGAAAGAATGATCACAGGAGCCCGCCCCATGCCACTGACGCTGAAACTCACCCTGGTTGCCGTGGCATTGCTGCTCGGCGCCTGCCGCAGCGATCCGATCCACTACCACACCCTGAGCCCGGCCCAACCGGCAGGCCAATCGCGCTCCAGCGTGGACATCCAGATTGAACAGGTCAGTGTCCCACCCCAAGTGGATCGCACCCAGATGGTCATTCGCCAGGGCAACAGCGGGTTGGCGATCCTGGAAACCGAATGGTGGGGCGCCAGCCTGGCCGATGAACTGCACAGCAGCCTGGACGAACAACTGAGCAACCCTGGCGCACCGAAATCATTGCTGCGGGTAGACGTGCAACGCTTCGACTCGATCCCTGGCCGCTATGCCCGCATGGATGTGCAATGGCGCCTGCGCAACCTGGGCAACGACGCCCGCCCCCTCACGTGCCGCAGCAGCCTGCAAACCCCAGCGGGCGCCAGTATCGACGAGCTGGTGACAGCGCATCAGGAAAATGTCCGGCAATTTGCCGGCCTTCTTGAACAGGCGGCTGCACGCAAAGCCTGCCCTTGACCCCGTAGGCGCTGCCAAAGGCTCGGGCCGCGTTCGGACGATCTTTTGATCTTTCGCTTGAGACGCAAGCGTCAGGGGAAAGATCGCAGCCTCGATTCGCTCGGCAGCGCCTACAACGGCCAGTGCAGCGACAGCACCGGCGCAACGCGCGGATGGTGGTCGATGCGCTCCAACAACTCGTGGAACGCTGGGCGGGCGCTCAGCATCGCCTCCCGCGTGTTTCTCCACTTCGTGATCACCGCCGCCAGGATATCCAGCGCCCCCGGTTCGTCACCGCCTAGAAAAGGTCGGGCCGGGAACTGGTCGGCAAACCGCGCCCAATTGCGATACAGCCGTTGCTGCGTGCCGGATATCAATCGCTGCCGAGTCGCTTCGTCCGCCTCGTCCAGCCAGCGTTCCGGAAAATCGATAATGCCGATGGGCGTGTAGCAATTGGCCGCGATGTAGACCAGGCCCCGTATGGCTTGCGCGCGCTGGGCAGGGTCTTGCGGGAGCAGCTTCGATGCGGGAAAGGTCAACCCGAGGTGAATCAGGATTGCGGCCGCTTCGGTCAGCACCGAGCCATCTGGCAACTGCAGGGTCGGCACCTGCTTCAGAGGATTGAGCGCCTCGAGCTCTTTCGCCGCATCGTTGTCTTGCGTCGAATAGGCATCGACCCGCTGATAAGCCACCTCACAGAGACACAGGGCAACCTCCACCGCCGAAGAGCCGGATTGCCTGCAACCGAATAACTGATACATGAAAGCACCTCCTGCATAAGCGTTAGCCAATAGAGCCCGCGAGCCCGTCAGTGTTCCATCAAGCTGACCGGCAGCGGGCCAACGAGCTATCACTGCCGTCGATGTTCACCATCATGTCAATGAAGTTCTCTTGATGATCGCCCGGGACAACAATGGCCCCACACAAACCACTGCACCCCCGGAGCACACCATCATGAAACGCCAAGTCATCCTCAGCCTCGCTTTCTCTGTACTGGCCGCCAACGTATTTGCCGCCTCGTCCCAACCCGTCGTCGCCGAAGGCGGTTCTGATCGCCTGATCGAAAACCGCGTCGCTGAAGGCGGTGCCGATCGCTTGCTGGAACGTCGTGTCGCTGAGGGTGGCTCTGATCGCCTGATCGAAAACCGCGTCGCCGAAGGTGGTGCCGATCGCTTGCTGGAACGTCGTGTCGCTGAGGGTGGCTCTGATCGCCTGATCGAAAACCGCGTCGCCGAAGGTGGTGCCGATCGCTTGCTGGAACGTCGTGTCGCTGAGGGTGGCTCCGACCGCCTGATGGAAAACCGCGTCGCTGAAGGCGGTGCCGATCGCCTGCTGGAACGTCGTGTCGCTGAAGGTGGCTCCGACCGCCTGATGGAAAACCGCGTCGCCGAAGGTGGTGCCGATCGCTTGCTGGAACGTCGTGTCGCTGAGGGTGGCTCTGATCGCCTGATCGAAAACCACGCATGAGTTGCCTGGCAGCCTACCCGATACACCGCTTGAGACTGATCCCGCACCAAACCCATCCCCCTAAAAGCCCGGCCTCATCCACCGGGCTTTTTCACGCGCCAACGCCTGGTTAACGCCCCGACGCTCGCGCCATGCATCGCTGATAACGCTCATCCACCCGCTTGGCAAACCACGCTGTGGTCAGCTTGCGCGTGATCTTTGGGCTCTTGAGCACGATCCCCGGCAATACCGCCCGTGGCAACGCTTTGCCCTCGGCCTTTTCAGCCAGTTCGAACACGCGCTTGTAGAGCTTGCTGTCCTCGAACGCCAGGCTGTCACCCTGCTCCAATTGATCGCGAATGGTCGGGTTGCGCATTCCCAACGACTTGCCCAGCGTGCGCACCGCCAGTTCCGTACTGCCTGGCATGATGGAATCATGGGCAATCAGATCGCCGTCCAGCGCCAGGGAAATGCCCGACGCCACACTCACCGCATGCTGGAAAGCTGCGTTGCGGCTGGCGTACCAGCCAGCATTGAAATCGGCAAAACGATACAACGGCTCGGTGTAGCTCACCGGATAGCCCAGTAAATGCGCGATGCCGAAATACATCCCGCCACGACGACTGAACACTTCGCGACGAATCGAGCCTTCCACCGTATAGGGATAATTGCGCGCATTGGCCTGGGCAAACGCGATGCTGACCTGCATCGGTCCACCGGTGTGCACAGGATTGAAACCGCCGAACAGTGTCTTGCCCAGCGGCACCATGCTGATGAAATCATCGAAAATCTCGCTCAGCTCCTTCTCGCTACGCGCCGCATTGAGCCGATCGCTGTAGCTTTTGCCGTTGGACGAACGCACCTGGAGTGCGCCACTGACCAACAGCTCCGGAATGTGCACCTTCGCCGCCCGGCGGTTGATTTCCTGACGAGCGATCTTGCCCAGCCCCGGCACTGGCGGATCGGATTGGAACGTCGACTCCTGTTCGGTCACCGCCAGGACAGCACAGATGTTCTGCGTGGTAGAGGGAATCTGCTGGGCTGCAAAGGCCACGTAGATGTCAGTCGCCCAGCCTTCGCGATCCACAGTCTTGGCCGGCAACAACTGCACAATCTGTTTCTTGACCTCAGCAGGCTGACGCTCAGGCTCCTGCGCCTGACGGCTGCCACAACCGGCCAAGGCCAGCAGCGCAGCAAGGCTGATCATCAATCGGTTGAATTGCATAGTGCTCCATCGGGTTCGTTATTCCGGAGCAACCATACGATCAAAAGTGGATGCGGGCTATGCCCAATGTGGGAGCGAGCTTGCTCGCGAAGGCGGCGGCACGGGCAACACTGATACAAGCTGACCCACCGCTATCGCGAGCAAGCTCGCTCCCACAGGAGAATGGTGGTGTACCTAGAATCTCCTATCATCTAAAACCATGTGGGAATGGCGGTGAACATGGACTCACAGCCAACTCCGGGGGCAGTGCAGGATCAGATCCCGCTCAGCGCCAGGTCCATGGCAAAGTAGGTGAAGATCAGGTCTGCCCCCGCCCGCTTGATGGCGCCAAGGCTCTCGCGTACCACGCGGGCTTCGTCGATGGCACCAGCCTGGGCGGCGAACTTGATCATCGCGTATTCGCCACTGACCTGATAAGCCGACAACGGCAGGTTCGAAGCCTGGCGAATGTCGCGGATGATATCGAGGTAGGCACCGGCCGGCTTGACCATCAGCGCATCGGCACCCTCCTGCTCGTCGAGCAAGGATTCGCGCAATGCTTCGCGGCGGTTCATCGGGTTCATCTGGTAGCTCTTGCGGTCGCCTTTCAACGCGCTGCCGCCGGCCTCGCGGAACGGGCCATAGAGTGCCGAGGCGAACTTGGTGGAATAGGCCATGATTGCTGTCTGGCTGAAGCCGGCTTCATCCAGGGCCCGGCGAATCGCCTGGACCTGCCCGTCCATGGCCGCCGATGGCGCGATCACATCGGCACCGGCGCGGGCCGCCGCCACGGCCTGCTTGCCCAGGTTGACCAGGGTCCGGTCGTTGTCCACTTCATCGCCGTGGAGCACACCGCAGTGACCATGATCGGTGTATTCACAGAAGCAGGTGTCGGACATCACGATCATCTCCGGCACTGCGTCTTTGCAGATCCCGGCCATGCGCGACACCAGGCCGCGCTCGCTCCAGGTATCGCTGCCGTCGTTGTCCAGGTGATGGGACACACCAAAGGTCATCACCGACTTGATGCCGGCACGGGCATAGCGCTCGATCTCGCCGGCCAGCTTCGATTCAGGAATGCGTACCACGCCGGGCATGCTCTTGATCGGCACAAAATCATCGATTTCTTCTTCGACGAAAATCGGCAGCACCAAGTCGTTCAAGGTGAACTCGGTTTCCTGGAACAAGCTGCGCAGGCTTGCATTGCGACGCAGACGGCGTGGACGTGCTTCGGGGAACTGGCTGGACATGGGGCTCCTGGGCAGAAATGGGTGCTCGATCACAAAGAGCAAAGCTTATGCCCTGGCCGGCCAGGGCACAAACGGCGGGTGGAAAACAGAGTGTTACCGGCCAGGCAATAATCTACTCGCAAGGTCAGCGAGCCATTGATGCACGTCAGCCGGTGGCTTGTAATCGAATCGGCGAGTCGTCGGGTTTAACTCATTCCGGAATCTTCAACCCGCGCGCCACAGCCGGTCGAGCCAGGAAGCGCTCCAGCACCCGCGTCACATTGGGGAAATTCTGGATACCGACCAAATCACCGGCCTCGTAAAATCCGATCAAATTGCGCACCCAGGGGAACGTGGCGATATCCGCGATGGTATAGCGCTCACCCATGATCCAGTCACGCCCTTGCAGACGACCATCGAGCACCTTGAGCAGGCGCTTGCTTTCCTCGACGTAGCGATCGCGCGGCCGCTTGTCCTCGTAGTCCTTGCCAGCAAACTTGTTGAAGAACCCCAGTTGCCCGAACATCGGCCCGATCCCGCCCATCTGGAACATCAGCCACTGGATCGTCTCGTAGCGCGCCGCCGACTCCTGCGCCAGCAACTGCCCGCTCTTGTCCGCCAGATAAATCAGGATCGCCCCCGACTCGAACAAAGCCAACGGCTGGTCGCCCGGCCCATGGGGATCGAGAATCGCCGGGATCTTGTTGTTGGGGTTCAGGGAAAGGAACTCGGGCGACAACTGGTCGTTGCTGGCGAAGTCCACTTTGTGGGGCTCGTACGGCAGGCCGATCTCTTCCAGCATGATCGAGACCTTCACGCCGTTGGGGGTGGGCAGGGAGTAGAGCTGGATCCACTCCGGGTACTGGGCAGGCCACTTTTCGGTGATGGGGAATGGGGTCAAGTCGGGCATGGGGTCGGCTCGGAAATGAAGGAAAGCCCGAGGATAATCCAAGATGTACGGGACGGCATCACTGCCCGTCACGGAATTCACATCGGCCCTTCTTAAATCCGCAACATCCTGTCGCTAACATTCGCCCTACCTCCCCACAGGAGGCCTTACAGTGCACCGGGACCCGCCAGGATCGAACCAAAGGGCTTGAAGGGACTCTGAGCAATGCCCCGAGGATTCAACGCGGCGTAACGACAGGGAAAACACCCGAGGCCAGCCGCTTCGTGTTGCCAGGGTTTGTCAGCCTGACTCAAGAGTGCTGAAGAATAATTATTCGATGATGAACCCACTGAATTTCGCCAGACGCTTCAAACACCGTTCGTGGCTACTGCTGCCGACGCTGCTTGTGGTCTGCGGCCTGGGATTGGCGCTGGAATCCAGCATCAGCCGGGCCCAACCAGCCGACGGCGTGCAGACCCTGGTGTTCCTGCGCCACGCCGAGAAACCCGCCGGTGGCCTGGGCCAACTCAACTGCCAGGGCCTCAACCGCGCCATCGACCTGGCCACCCTGCTGCCGGAAAAATTCGGCAAGGCCGACTACGTGTTCGCGGCCAACCCGACCCGCAATGTCGAAGAGGGCGAGCAGGACAACTCCTACAGTTATATTCGCCCGCTGATGACCATCAGCCCCAGCGCCATCAAGCTCGGGTTGCCGGTGAACATCAATTATTCGGCCAACGACACCAGCGACCTGGCTGACGAACTGCTGCACGACAAGTACCACAACGCCACCATCTATACCGCCTGGTCCCATGGCTACCTGCCGGAGCTGATCAACAAGGTCGCCGGCGAGGCGGTCGGCAAGGAGCAAACCATTACCGAAGACTGGGCCTCGGGAGACTTCGATTCGCTGTATGTGCTGACCCTGACCTGGCACAACGGCAAGGCCAGCCTCACCAGCCAAAGCTACAAGCAAGGCTTGGACAATGGCAAGGAAGCCTGTCCGACTTGATCAGTCGCTAATTCCCTTTGTGGGAGCGAGCTTGCTCGCGATAGCGTCAGACCCATTGATATTGATGTGACTGAAACACCGCTATCGCGGGCAAGCCCGCTCCCACAGGGATTGACAGTGGATATCAAACCTGTGGTCACCCTCCCCGGGCCACACGCTCCCGCAGATATTCCAGCACCGCCGCCTGCTCCCCCGAGAACTCGATCCGCAGCCCCTTCTTTTCCCGTTGGAACACGTACATCGGGTCGTAATACTCGCGCAGCAAGCCTTCGATCCAACCGCGATGCAAGTCGACGGCGCCGCTGTTGGCCTGCTCGGCCAGGGCGGTTTCCAGGATGTTCATCAGGCGCCGGTGACGGTCACCGCCCAGGCGCTTGTGGATGTTGTCCAGGCTTGCCAGCAACCGCTCGGAAAACAACGAGAAACCTTCGTCGCCATGTACGGCGACAAATTCCGCGCACAGGTCGATGACGTAATCCTGCAGGATCCGCTCGACCCGATGCTCCAGGCTGTCTTCCAGCCAGACCATCGGAACCTGTTGCATGCGCTGGTACAAGGGCAGCGGCAAGGCACAACTGCCGACCGCACGGCTCTCATCTTCAAGCACGAATTGTTCGATGCCACTGGCGCGTTTTTTCAGTACGTCCACGGCCAGGCGGTTTTCAAAATCGATGTTGGAAGGCTGGCCGGTGGCGCGTTTGCCGAAGCTGGAACCGCGATGGTTGGCATAACCTTCCAGATCCAGGCTATTGCTCAGTTGCCCCAGCGCTTCGGTCTTGCCGGTGCCGGTCATGCCGCCCAGCAGCACCAGGTCGCATTGGGCTACCGCCTGCTCGACAGTGTCCAGCAAAAAGGTGCGCATGGCCTTGTAGCCGCCGCCTACCCTGGGGTAATCAATGCCCGCTTCATCCTTGAGCCATTGCTGTACGATCTGCGAACGCAGGCCGCCGCGAAAGCAATACAGCACGCCGTCAGGATGGGTCTTGGCGAACTCGGCCCAGGCCCGGATGCGTTCGGCCTTGATTTCGCCGGACACCAGTTGATGCCCCAGGACAATGGCGGCCTGTTGCCCCTGCTGTTTGTAGCAGGTACCGACACGTTGCCGTTCGCTGTCGGTCATCAACGGCAAATTGATCACGCCGGGGAAGGCCCCCTTGATGAATTCGACCGGGGCGCGCGTGTCCATCATCGGCCGGTCGTTGAGGAAGATGTCGCGGTAATCGGTGATGTCATTGCTCATCAAGACACCTCGACCGCGTAACTCTGTCGCTCGACCAGTTCGCCGATAGGTTCCAGCGCCAGCCCGAGTTCAGCGGCAACCCGCAGGAACTCGGCCTCGCCTTCAGGGGTGACGGCAATCAGCAGGCCGCCGCTGGTCTGCGGGTCGCACAGCACGCGCTTGTGCAGTTCCTGGACCCGACCGACCTTGCTGGCGTAACTGTCGTAGTTGCGCAGCGTACCGCCCGGCACACACCCCTGGTCGAGGTAGTACTCGACACCCGGCAGGCGCGGCACCGCGTCATAGCGGATGCGCGCGGTCAGTCGGCTGCCGTCGGCCATTTCCACCAGGTGACCGAGCAGGCCGAACCCGGTGACGTCGGTCATCGCCGTCACGCCGTCGAGCTTGCCGAAGCGGCTGCCAGGTTTGTTGAGGGTGCACATCCAGTCACGGGCCAGGCCGACGTCGGCGGCGCGCAGCTTGCCTTTCTTTTCCGCCGTGGTGAGGATGCCGATACCCAGGGGTTTGGTCAGGTACAGGCGGCAACCGGCGGTGGCCGTGTCGTTGCGTTTCATATGGCGCTTTTGTACCAGGCCTGTGACCGCCAGGCCGAAAATCGGCTCAGGCGCGTCGATCGAATGCCCGCCGGCCAGGGGAATACCGGCCTCGTCGCACACGGAGCGACCGCCGCGAATCACTTCCCGGGCAATTTCCGGGGCCAATACGTTGACTGGCCAGCCGAGAATCGCAATGGCCATCAGCGGGTCACCGCCCATGGCGTAGATATCGCTGATGGCATTGGTGGCGGCGATGCGACCGAAATCGAAAGGATCATCGACAATCGGCATGAAGAAGTCGGTGGTCGAGACCACCCCGCGCTCCTCGTCGATGGCGTACACCGCAGCATCGTCCCGGGACGCATTGCCGACCCACAAATTGGGATCAAGGTTCTGCGCACCGCTGCCGGCCAGGATCACTTCCAGTACCTGGGGCGAAATCTTGCAGCCGCAGCCGGCGCCGTGGCTGTACTGGGTCAGGCGAATCGGCTCGCTCATGGGCATACCTCTGGTCAGTCAAGATGGCCGATTCTACCAGCAACGCCACCGACTCAGTGCCGCGTCGAGCACATGCTACTGCAACACGTTGGTGCCACTTCATACGACGCTGCCGAATTCGGTGCACCAAGCCTGACCAACAGGACAGGAAAAAAGCCTGAACCCCATGCATTTCAAGCCAATACAAAAAACTGGTACGACATGTGCAAACGTTTGCGCAATCGATCCTACCTAGCGGATCGATGGCTTTTTTTCAACCACGGAACCCGGGCTTCGGCCCGCACGAACAAGGACTTTCCATGCACTGCACTTCCCGGTGTCGCGCTACACCCGGCGTATTGGCAGCCGCCCTGCTACTGACCGCCGTTACCGGACTACTCAGCACCACGACCCAAGCCCAAACCGCCGAGGCGTCCGCCCAGGGCGAAGCCCTCAGCCCCGAGGCTACCCCCTCGAAAAAAGGCGCTTACCTGTCGGACTGGTACAACCAGGACCTGACGCTCATCGGCAGCAAGGACATCAGCTTCGGCCCGCAACCGGTCGACGATGTCTATCTGGAATATGAATACTTCGGACGCAAAGGGCCCTTCGAGCTCTATGGCTACGTCGACATTCCAAAGATTTTCAACATTGGCAACAGTCACGACAAAGGTGTGTGGGACCACGGTTCCCCCGTATTCATGGAGCACGAACCGCGTATTTCCATCGACTACCTTGCCGGTCGCAGCCTGGCCATCGGTCCGTTCAAGGAGTGGTATGTGGCGTTCGACTGGATCTACGATCACGGCAGCAACAGCGCCAATCGTGCGAACACCTTGTACAGCGGCCTGGGCACCGACATCGACACCCACTCGAGGGTCAACCTATCGGCCAACTTCTATGGTCGTTATCAGTGGGAAAACTATGGCGCCAGCAATGAATACTCCTGGGACGGCTACCGCGCCCAGCTCAAATACATCGTGCCGATCAGCCAGTTCAGCAACGGCGCATCCCTGACTTACATTGGCTTCACCAACTTCGATTTCGGTTCGGACCTGCACAAGGACAACCCTGCCCGGACCGCCAACGCCACGGTCGCCACCAACGTCCTGCTGTATTCGTTCACGCACCTGCGCTTTACGCTGGTGGGCCGCTACTTTCACAACGGCGGCAACTGGCAGGACGGCAGTGAGCTTAACTTTGGCGACGGCAACTTCCGCGCCCGCTCCGATGGCTGGGGATACTACGCCGGGGTTGGCTATCAATTCTGAGCAAACCGTAGAAGCACCACTTCGAATCCATGGAGGTCACGAATACATGATCAATCGCCTGTCTATTTCAATCGGCCTGGCCTGCACGGCCCTGTTCTGCTCGACTGCCGGGGCCGCGCCGCCGCTTCAACCCAAAGTGATGCTGATCACGATGTTCGCCCCCGAGGCGCAGAACTGGATCGAACGCCTCGAACTCAAGACTGAAATCCGCGTGCCGGGGCTGTCCGCCGAGTATCCGACGATCCGCTGCAATGCCGAACGGGTCTGCCTGCTGATCACCGGCATGGGCCAGACCAACGCTGCAGCCTCGACACTGGCCCTGGCGCTCTCCCCCACCGTCGACCTGCGTAAAAGCTATTTCCTGGTGGCCGGGATCGCCGGCATCAACCCGCACCACGGCACGCTTGGCACGACGGCCTGGGCCCATTACCTGGTGGAGTTCGGCACCCAGTGGGAGCTGGATTCGCGGGATGTGCCCAAGGACTGGCCCACCGGCTACCTGGGCATCAATACCAAGGGGCCGAATGAAAAGCCGCCGCTGGACTACAAGACGGAAGTCTTCGAACTCAACCCGGCCCTGCAAGCCAAGGCCTTTGCCCTCAGCCAGAAGGTGAGCTTGGCGGAAAGCAAGGAATCGGCGGCCTGGCGCTTGAAGTATCCGTACGCCCCGGCCAACCAGCCGCCGGTGGTGACCCGCTGCGACACCCTGGCCGGCAACACCTGGTTCTCCGGTACGCGCCTGAGCGAGCGTGCCGAAGTCTGGACCCGCCTGCTCACCGATAACAAAGGTGTCTACTGCACCACCCAACAGGAAGACAACTCCACCTACGAGGCCCTGCTCCGGGCCAGCCGCGAAGGCCGGGTGGACATCAACCGGCTGGCCGTGCTGCGGGCCGGGTCCGATTTCGACCGCCCCGAGCCCGGCGGCAACGAAGTGGACAACCTGCTCAAATATGCCGACCAGGGCGCGTTCGTCCCGGCGCTGGAAAACCTCTTCCGCACCGGCAACCCGCTGGTGCAGGACATTGTGAAAAACTGGTCGGCGTGGAAAGACGGCGTGCCTGGTCTTTGATCAACAGCCGCCCGGCTCTTGGGGAGAAGGGAATGATCTGTGGAGCAAGGCTTGCCCGCGATTAAGTCGACGCGGTCCTTTGTGAACCGAGGCGCCTGCATCGCGGGCAAGCCTTGCTCCCACAGATTGAGGCTAATCTCTACAGATCACTCAATGGAATTTTCCATTGCGGGAAGAATCACTTGAACATCAGCCGTGCGTACCCATCCAGGAGACCGCCGATGTCCCTCGACCCTGCTGCCGACAGCACTCATCTTGATTACGCTCTCGACACGATGTTTGGTCGCAATACCACAAGTGTCAGCTGCGAGTTCGACGTCAAACGCCTTGACGACGGCAGACCGCCATGGTTCACGCTGCACGTGCGACCTCCGCTGCCGAAGGATCTGCACAAGGCCCAGCTCGTGGTGTTCAATGCCGAAGGCCGACGCATCAGCGGCATTGTCCGGCGAGCCAAACGCCTGGCAGACGACAGCCTGCAATTGGACGTGGAACCCGACTGAGTGCTTCAGGCCGGGTGATCGAGCGTGTCCTTGCCGGCCAAGACTCGCGCCTTTATCGACTTCATCACCGAACACTTCGAGCGTGAGGGGTTGGCGCGGCGTTTCAGTGCTGCGTGGGGTTGAGCCTTAGGGTCTTTCGTGCCAGTGCGGCCGCCATCGCGAGCAAGCTCGCCCCCACAGTGGGTTTGCGGTGCGGGCGGTGCTAACGTGGCGCCTCGACGACTGACAAGGATGACCGCGTGCTGCTGCTCAAATTGCTGGTGATTCCCACGTTCCTGCTGCTGATTTCCCGGGCGGGCAGGCGTTGGGGGCGAGCGTGGCCGGCTGGCTCTCGGGGTTGCCCGTCGTAGTGGGACCGATCCTGTTGTTCCTGGCCGTGGAACAAGGCGAGCTGTTTGCCGCGCAGTCGGCGACCGCGGCACTGGCGGCGATGTTCGCGATGATCGCTTTCTGCGTGGTGTACGCCCAGGTCGCCCAGCATCGCAACTGGCCCTGGGCGCTGGGCATCGCGCTAGGGGTCTGGGCCTTGGTGGCGTTGATCCTGTCCTGGCTACCGGCTTCGCTGCCGTTGTCGAGCCTGATCGCCCTGGTCGCGCTGCTGGCGGCGCCATATCTGTTCCCGACGGTCCGACCGGTGATGAACGGGCCGGCGGCCAAATCCGACAAATTGCTGCTGCGCATGATCGCCGGCGCGCTGTTGACCCTGGCGGTGACGCTGCTGGCCAGTACCGTGGGCGAGCGCTGGAGCGGGCTGCTGGCGGTATTCCCGGTGTTGGGCAGTGTCATGGCGGTGTTCTCCCAACAAACCCGGGGACCGGCCTTCACCGCCGCGCTGCTGCGGGCGACGGCCACCGGCATGTATTGCTTCGCCGCCTTCTGCCTGACCCTGGCCCTCGCCCTGCCGGTGCTGGGCATGCCCGCCTTTGCCTTGGGCGTCGCGGTGTCGATGGCCATGTTGCTGGTGACCCGACGCCTGCTGGTGCGGCCACCGCCCGGCGACACCGCACACCTTTCGCCAAAATGACGGTCTCTTCTGCACTGGCGCTGGAGTCAGGTGCGACGCCCATGGGATGATCGGCCTCCAGGCACGACCATCTGTGGAGCGTTTCAATGTCATTGCTGAGTAAACAAGCCGCCGCCCTGTTGCTGGGGGCCATCGCCAGCCTGGTCGTGGTATCCGCCCAAGCGGCCCCGGCCAAACCTGCCGGCGATGCACCGGCGCAGAAAGTGTCGATGCTCGGCGGCAAGTTCACCTTCACCTTGCCCAAGGGCTTCACGGCGACGCCGCTACCCGCTGGTGAAGTGGCCCAGGGCACCGCTGGGGCGACAGGGACGATGTACAGCAATGCCACCAGCAGGACCGTGGTGATTGCCGCTGAGAACACCATCGTCAACGGTACGAATGTGAAGGACGACGATGGTGCATTCCTCGACACCACCATGGCCGACTTCGCCGCCCAACGCATCAAGGCCCTGCCGGACGCCAAGATCCTCAGCGAAAAAAGCCTGACCCAAAAAGGCACCGGCCTGGGCCTGCGTCAGCTCGACACCAGCGCGACCCAGGGCGGCGGGCCAACCCTCGACACCACGCTGCTGGGTGCCTCCGGCACGCACATGGCCGTGGTGCAGATCATCTCCCGGGCCAGCGACAAGGCCGGTCATGAAGCGTTGGTGAAACAGATCGCCAGCGGTAAATAAGCGCCCCGGAACATGTGGGAATGTGGGAGCCGAGCTTGCTCGCGATGGCGTTGGCACATCCTGGCATTGACGCAAGCTGACCCACCGCTATCGCGAGCAAGCTCGGCTCCCACAGGGTTTCCCCACAAGGGCTTAGGGTAGTCAGGGATTGAGCCGCTCCAGCCAGGCCCGCAGGTCCTGCACTTCCAGGGCGCTGATGCTGTGGCCGACGCCCGGGTAGGCATGGAATTCCGGTTCCAGCGCCAGGGTCTTCAGGAAGCTGTTGGCCTCGGTACCATCGTGGTAGGGAATGATCGGGTCTGCCGTGCCATGGCCGATGAACACCGCCAGTGTCCGGCGCGATTCATCTGGGGTCAGTTCCGCCCGCAGCACTGACAGGACCCGCCCACCCATTGCGGCAATACCGCCGACGGCTTCGGGGTGTCGCAGGGCCACTTCGTAGCTCATCATCGCGCCCTGGCTGAACCCTACCAGGTAGACCTTGCTCGCATCGGTCGAGTACTTGGCCCGAGCCTTGTCGATGAAGTCCAGCAGCATCTGACCGCTGGCCTTCAAGTCCGAGGTGTCACCGTCGTAGGCACCGTCGCCCGTCTTCGCGAACCACTGATAACGGTCCTGTTCCATGCTCTTCGGCGCCCGCACCGAGAGGTAGTTGTAATCCCGGGGCAACTCGCTCTTGAGTTCGAACAGGTCCTGTTCGTTGCTGCCGGAGCCGTGCAGGAAGATCACCAGCGGGCGGTTGCCGGCTTGCTCATCGGCTTGGGCCAGGTAGTTGAGCGGCAAGTCCGTGTGCAGCGAGGGTTGGGCTTGCAACCCGGACGAGACCAGCAATAGAAACAGGGCGAGCGCTTTAAACATCAATCTTCCTCCATCGTTCGATAGCCGCACGACAAGAAGCGTGCGGTGAGGTAGACAGCACTTATCAGTCGTTGCTCAATTTCCCCGTACGAATCGGTTCACGCCCGGCGACTTTTGCCTGCCAGATGCCCGGCTGGGTGTAGCGCCCGCGGTCCAGGGCAAACAGCACGCCACTGGTGCCAGCCCGCACGGTGGTGACCCGATCATTCAACGGATCGACCACTTCGAACAGCGGATCGCCGCGCTCCACCCATTCACCGGCCTCACGCAGGAAGCTCACCACACCATGGTGCGGCGCGAACAGGTATTGGGTGCCTTCGAACGGAAAGCCTTCGCAGCATTCGGCGGGGGCGGATGGCCAGTCCCCGGCGATAAAACCCTGCTCGGCCAAAAACCCGAGGATGGCTTCACAATTGGCCTGGGCCTGTTCCACGCGAGTGTCGCCCATGCTGCCCAGCTCCAGCGTCGTCGCCAGGTTCGCCGCTGGGATCGACGCCGCCGGAAAGGTTTTGGCCAGGCGCAACCAGGGTGAGGAGCAGGACTCGTCGAACGAACTGCCACCGGAATCTTCACTCAGCAACGCCACCCCGGCCTTCAAGCGTGCGGCCAGGGAGCGCCATTGCGGCCACTGTTGCGGCAAGGCATACAAGTGGATCGCTGCCTCGAAATCGCAATGCAGGTCCAGGGTGATGTCGGCGTCGCAGGCATGGCGCAGCAGCAGGCGATGCAGTGCTTCAAGTTGCGAAAGCGGCGCCGGCAGCTCGTCGAGAACCTGGGCCATGGTCTGGCGGATCAAGGTGATGTTGGCGGCCGGGTCGTCACCCAGCCGATCACCGATGCGTTGCGCCACCGGCGCACTGAGCTCCACGAAAGAGCGGTTGAAATTCTTGCCACTGCCCAGTTCGAAACGCCCCATGTGGGCGCTTTGCAGATGTTGATCCAGGCCGATGGGATTGGCCACCGGCACCAGCTCGATCACCCCTTTGAGCAGGCCTTGCGCCTCGAGGTCGTTGAGCCGCTGCTTCAGCTCCCAGGCAGTACGCATGCCCGGCAGTTCGTCGGCGTGCAGGCTGGCCTGGATATAAACCTTGCGCGGGCCATGGCCGTAACGAAACACACTGAGCCGACGCTCGGTGCCCAGGTGGCTCCATGGCAGGGTATGGTCGATGCGTTGCATGAAATCTCCGAATGACTAGGCGTAGGAGCTGTGTAGGAGCTGTCGAGCGAAGCGAGGCTGCGATCTTTTGATCTTTCGCTCTGGACTCAACTGGCAGTGGAAAGATCGCAGCCTCGCTTCGCTCGGCAGCTCCTACAGCAACTCTTACCGATTAATGCCCGTAGACATCAAAGGCGAAGTATTTGTCCTGCACTTTCTTGTACGTGCCATTGGCGCGGATTTCGCTGATGGCGGCGTTGAATTTGTCGGCCAGTACCTTATCGCCCTTGCGCACCGCAATGCCGGCGCCACCGCCGAAGTATTTCGCGTCTTCATAGGTCGGGCCCACGAAGGCGAAGCCTTTGCCAGCATCGGTCTTCAGGAAACCGTCGTCGAGGTTGACCGAGTCGGCCAGCATAGCGTCGAGGCGACCAGCAACCATGTCCAGGTTGGCTTCCTGCTGGGAGCCGTAGCGCACCAGGTTGATCCCGGCGGGCACCAGCACTTCAGTGGCGAAACGGTCGTGGGTACTGGCACGCAGCACACCGACTTTCTTGCCCTTGAGCTCGGTCAGCGGGTCCTTGACCTCGGAGCCTTCCTTCATCACGAACCGCGCCGGGGTGTGGTAGTACTTGATGGTGAAATCGACGTTTTTCTTGCGATCGTCGGTGATGGTCATGGACGACAGGATCGCATCGATCTTCTTCACTTTCAGCGCGGGGATCAGGCCATCGAACTCCTGCTCGACCCAGGTGCACTTGACCTTCATCTGCTCGCAGAGGGCGTCGCCGATATCGACATCGAAGCCGGTCAGCTTGCCGTCGGGGTTTTCATCGAAAAAGGCGGGTAACCGGCTTCGATCCCGAGGCGGATCGGCTTGGCCTCTTCGGCCACGGCCGACAGGGACAATACGGACAGTGCCAGGGCACCGAACATGGCTAGCTTGTTCATTTTCGCTCCTGAGTGCGCAGGTATTTTATTGATCGTTATAGGCAGATTCGTAAGCAGCGTTCGGTCAGCAAAAACCGAAGTGGCCGGGAGTCTAGAGGGGCACTCGGGAGGGGAATTATGTTGAGGCGACAAATACTTATAAAAAGCCACTAATGCCGTGTTGTAACGCCGAAGTTCTGTAGGAGCGAGCTTGCTCGCGATCGCGGTGCGTCAGCGTGCCTCAATGCCGAATGTGCCGCCGTCATCGCGAGCAAGCTCGCTCCCACAAAAAGCTGTTTGCGCTGTCTCAGCAGTCGCAGCTGATCGCCTCGTCCGCCATGCGCTCCACAGTGCCGCTCAGGCGAAAGCCTTCATCGAGCCAGCCCATGACGCCGCCGATCATTTCCTTGACCGGGTAGCCCAACGTTGCCAGGCGCACTGCCGCCTTGTTCGCGCCATTGCAATGCGGGCCGGCGCAATACACCACGAACAGGGTGGTCTTGGCATAGGCGGCCAGCGCCTGGGCGGTGAGCGTGCGGGTTGGCAGGTTGATCGCCCCGGGTACGTGGCCGCGTTCGTAGGCCAGTGGTCCGCGTACATCCACCAGCACAAAATCGATATCACCGGCCTGTTGGCTGGCGTGAACGTCGGAACAATCAGTTTCGAATGTCAGGCGACGGCTGAAATGCTGCAGGGCGATATCGGAGGGGGCAGCAGGCACTTCGCGAACCAGGCTGGTCATGGGCGTGTACTCCAGGATAGATAAGGCGTGAAGAGACTTTATCCCCCCGATGCTTACCGCTACAGTGGCGCACAAGACACTCTGTGGGAATTTTCCGCCAAATGCAGCCTAACCCTGGTCTGGTCGCGATTCTTGCCTACGACGGCCTGTGCACGTTCGAATTCGGTGTCGCCGTCGAGATCTTCGGATTGGAGCGACCGGAATTCGATTTCCCCTGGTACACGCATCGGATCGTCGCGGTCGATGACGGCCCGATGCGCGCCATGGGCGGCTTCCAGGTATTGGCCGATGGCGGTATGGAACTGCTCGAAACCGCCCGGACCATCATCGTGCCAGGCTGGCGCAACCGCAGCGAACCACCGTCCCAGGCGTTGCTCGAAGCACTGCGCAGGGCCCACGCCCGTGGTGCGCGCCTGCTGTCGATCTGCTCCGGTGCCTTCGTACTCGCCGCCGCCGGGTTGCTCGACGGGCTGGGCGCCACGACTCATTGGCGCTACGCCGACGAACTGGCCGCAAGCTTTCCGGCCGTGCGGGTAGACCCGGATGTGCTGTACGTGGATTCAGGACAGGTCATCACCTCGGCGGGCAGCGCCGCCGGTATCGATGCCTGCCTGCACCTGGTGGCACGGGACTATGGCGTCCAGGTCGCCAACGCCGTGGCACGCCGGTTGGTGATGTCGCCGCAACGTACGGGCGGGCAGGCGCAGTTCATTCCCTCGCCGGTCAGCCGCACGCCACGCAGCGACCTGTCGAGTGTCATGCAATGGGCCCGCGAACGCCTGCACGAACCCCTCGGGGTGCGCGAACTGGCCAGCCAGGCGGCCATGAGCGAACGCACCTTCCTGCGCCATTTCACCCAGGCCTGCGGCGTGTCGCCCAAGGCCTGGCTGCAACATGAACGCCTGGCCCGGGCCCGCGAGTTGCTGGAAAGCACCGGGGACAACACCGACAACATCGCGCAACTGTGCGGCTACCGCTCGGTGGAAAGCTTTCGCGTGGCGTTTCGCAGCGTCGTCGGGTTGGCGCCGTCGGTGTATCGGGAGCGGTTTGGGCGGGGGTAAATAGCCTACTGGTGATGAAGCTGTCGAACGCTGCTGTGGTGAGGGCATATATGTGGGAGCAAGGCTTGCTCGCGATATGAGCGCCTCGATTTCTGGAAGACCGCATCGCCTGTATCGCGGGCAAGCCTTGCTCCCACATGCCCTCTCGCCACAGGTTGATGTGCAAGCGTCATTGAGGTTTACGCAACAAATAAGTATCCATGATCCAGCCATTGGCCTTGCGCGCGGCCTTACGGGTGCGTTCGATGTCGTCGGCCACGTCCCCCAGGCGGCCGGCGATAAGGATTTCATCCGGCGTCCCCACATAGGCACCCCAGTAGATGTGCGTATCCGGATCGCTCACCTGGCGATAGGCGTCCTCGGCATCGAGCATCACCACCACACTCGCCGCATCACCCACCTGCCCCGCCGCCAACCGGCGTCCGGTGGTAATTTCCAGCGAACCGCCAATGCTGTTCAAAGGCACTTTATGCCGGGCGGCCAAGGCCTGGACGCTGGTGATGCCGGGGATCACCTCGAATTCGAAGGTGCAGCGGCCCGCATCGAGGATCGCCTGCAGGATGCGCACGGTACTGTCGTACAGCGCCGGATCGCCCCACACCAGAAAACCACCCCGTTGACCGTCGGACAGCTCTTCATTGATCAAGCGTTCGAAGGTGGCCTGTTTAGCGCGGTTCAACGCTTCGACGCTGTCCTTGTAGTCCAGGTCGCCGCGTTGGCGTTCCGGGCTGTAGGCTTCGACGAAACGGTAGGTGCGATCAACGATGTAGCGCCGACAGACTTCGCGCCGCAGGTCCAACAGTTTGTCCTTGGCCGGGCCCTTGTCCATGAGAAAGACCACCTCCAAGCGGTTCAAGGCTTTCACTGCCTGCATCGTCAGGTGATCCGGATCGCCGGCCCCAATGCCGATGACTGACAATTTCTTCATCGCGGCGACTCCTGGCCAGGTCCCTGGGTGCGTAATCGCCATACGCCGTTGAAACGCAATTCGAGGGAGGACAACGGTTCAATGTCGATCCGGTTGAATGTGGCGGCTGGGCAACCCAAGACATTCACCAGGGCTGCGCGGATCACGAAGGGGTGGGTGACGGCCAGCAGATGTCCTGGCCGGGTTTCCAGACTGGCCAGCCAACCCCCGACACGGCGACACAACTGGGCGACAGATTCACCACCATGGGGAGCCGCCTCGGCATCGTCGAGCCAGCTCTGCAGGGCTTGCGGTTCAGCCTGAAGCAAGTCATCGATGGACAATCCGCGCCAGCGTCCCAGATCGCAATCGGCCAGGGCCTGGTCCTGCTCGGGCTCGGCGCCGAACAACGCGGCGGTCTGGCGCGTGCGCAGTTCCGGCCCGCACAGCAGTTGCCGGACATTTCGGTAGCGATGCTCGACCTGCGCGCGGCGTGCCAGCCAGTCGGCGTCCAGCGATTCGTCCAGGCCAAAGCGCGCCTGCTTCTGGGCGGCGGTGCGGGCGTGGCAGATCAAGGTCAGACGAGTGGCTTGCACACTGGATTCTCAGGCAATCGAAAAGGTCGCATGGGCGAGATATTCATGCTTTTAGTTGTACAGCACCTTATACGAAATCAAATAAATGAGACAAAAAGGCGTTATGTCCGACATCGCCAGAAGTATCGACTGACATACCTGGTCTACTCAGCCGGGACCAACTCCTACAAGGGTTTCGCACAATATTCGAGCATTTTAAACGGAACGTAAAAACCACTGGACATGTAGCACCAGCTACATAAATACTGTTTTCAGGAGTTATGAAAGAAATTCAACACCCATCCTGGCAAGGAGCACGGATGCCACCTCTCAGAGACCTGATCACCGATCCCGGCCTGGTTTTGACGCCGTCGGAACGCAAGGTCGTACGTGCCCTGCTCGATCACTACCCACGCAACGGCCTCGGCCCGATGTCACGCCTGGCAGACCATGCCGGCGTCAGCGACCCGACCATCGTGCGGCTGGTGAAAAAACTCGGGTTTGGCGGTTACGCCGAATTCCAGGATGCCCTGCTCAGTGACATGGACCATCGCCTGCGCTCCCCCCGCACCCTGTTGAAACCGCGGGCCAAATTGCAGCAAGGCGATACCTGGAGCCAGTACCTGGCCGCCAGTCAACGCCACCTCATCGACACCCAGGCCCTGACTCAACCCGAAGACGTGCGCATTCTCGTGCAGTGGTTGCTCGACAGCCGCCATCAGGTGCATTGCTTCGGTGGGCGCTTCAGCAGCTTCCTGGCCCACTACCTGCTCAACCATTTGCGGCTGTTGCGCGCCGGCTGTTTCGCCCTGGAAGACAACGCCCAACTGCCTGACCGGCTGTTCGACGTGCAGCGCCAGGATGTGGTGCTGATCTTCGATTACCGTCGCTACCAGGCCCAGGCCCTGCGTGTGGCCAGCGCGGCCAAGGAGCGCCACGCCCGCGTCGTGCTGTTCAGCGACGTCTACGCTTCGCCGTTGCGCGAGTTGGCCGACCTGATCATCAGCGCCCCGGTGGAATCGATCTCGGCCTTCGACAGCCTGGTGCCAGCGCTGGCCCAGGTCGAGGCACTGATTGCCTGCCTGACCCTGCAATGCCCCGAGCTGGCCGAACGCCTGGAAGGCATCGATACCTTGCGCACGGAATTCAACACGCACCTGTTGGAGGAAAAATAAGGATGTTCTCGCTCCCCCACCGCTCGCCCCGGGATTTGCCGTTCACCTGCCAGCACACCGCCTTGCTGCTGGTGGACATGCAACGCGCCTGGCTGGAACCGCAATTCGATGCCCACCTGCACACCCGCGAGGCCGAGTATTTCATCCAGCGGGCCCGCCAGCAGGTCATCCCCAACCAGCAGCGCTTGCTCAACGCGATGCGCGAAGGGAAGCACAACGTGTTGCACACCCACATCGAAAGCCTCACCGCCGATGGCCGCGACCGTTCCCTGGATCACAAACTGTCGGACATGCACCTGCCCAAGGGCAGCCCCGAGGCGCAGATCATCGCCGAACTGGCGCCGCTGGAAAACGAAATCGTGCTGCCCAAGACCTCCTCAGGGGTTTTCAATTCCACCAACATCGACTATGTGCTGCGCAACCTGCAGACCCGCCACTTGATCGTCGCCGGCATCGTCACCGACCAGTGCGTCGACATGGCCGTGCGCGACGCCGCCGATCGCGGCTACCTGGTCACGCTGGTGGAAGATGCCTGCGCCACCTACACCGAACAACGGCACCTGGCGTGCCTGAACGCGATCAAGGGCTATTGCTGGATCACCGATACCGACACCGTGCTCGCGCGTTTGCAGGAGATGCAGCCATGAGCCGCCTCGATCCTGCCGCCGTCCTCGCCCCGTTGCCCGTCACGACCCTGGTGACCACCGACCTGATCGGCGTGACCCGTGGGCGCTCGTTTCCCAGCGATGAATTGCCCCACTACGTCACCGCCGGTTGTGGCTGGGTGCCGGCCAACAGCGCGCTGACGCCCCAGGACATCATCGCTTCGACCAACCCCTGGGGCGCCTATGGCGACCTGCGACTGGTGCCGGACCTGTCCAGCCGGGTGACCGTCAACAACGGCCCCGACGCCCAGGCGCCCGTCCTCGACTTTATCCATTGCGATGTACGCGAGACCGACGGCCGGCCCTGGAACGCCTGCCCGCGCACGCTGTTGCAGAACGAAGTGGAGCGTTATCGCGCCGAACTGGGCTTGCAGGTTTTCGCCGCGTTCGAGCATGAATTCAACCTGGTTGCCACGCCTGCGCAGCCTGATCGCCTGGCCTTCAGCCTCCAGGCCCAGCGCCAGCAGGCCGAATTCGCCGGATGGTTGCTCAGTGCCCTGAGGGCCGGCGGTGTCGAGCCGGAAATGTTCCTGCCGGAATATGGCCAGCATCAATACGAAATCACCTGCCGCCCGACTTTGGGCGTAGCCGCCGCCGACCGGGCCGTGAACGTACGGGAAATCACCCGCGAGATCGCCCGGCAAATGGGCCTGGACCTGAGCTTCGCCCCCAAGACCGCGGAAAACGCCGTGTGCAACGGCGTGCATTTGCACCTGAGCCTGCAGGATCTGAGCGCGGACCCGGTGCTGCATGACGCCGCCAGCAGCAACGGCTTGTCCAGCCTCGGCCAGCATTGGGCCGCTGGTGTGCTGCACTATCTGCCTGCACTGTGTGCGCTGACCGCGCCGACACCGGTGTCCTACGAACGCCTGCAGCCTCATCACTGGAGCGCGTCCTATGCGTGCCTGGGACAGCGCAACCGCGAAGCGGCGCTGCGCATCTGCCCGACCGTAAGCCTGAGCGGCAAACCGCTGGCGAACCAGTACAACCTGGAGTTCCGCGCCATGGACGCCACCGCTTCGCCGCACCTGGCGATGGCAGCGCTGTTGATCGCCGGGCGACTGGGCATCCAGCAACGACTGGCCCTGAACGCTGTCACTGATGAAATACCCGATGAGCTGGATGAAGCACAACGGCACGCCCGTGGCATTATCGCGCTGCCGACATCCCTGGCCCAGGCACTGGACTGCCTGCGCCACAGCGGGGCGCTGGTCGAGACCCTGCCCGGCCCGCTGGTTGAAACCTACTTCGCCTTGAAGGCCCAGGAGCTGGCCTTGACCGAGGCGCTGTCACCTGCCGAGCGTTGTGAGCACTATGCACGAATCTATTGAGTGTGCTGAATCGGGCCTCTACACCAGGCCACCCTACCGACTGGCCCGGGAGGAATCCGAACACCCGGTGCTGCTGGTGTGCGAACACGCCAGCCGCTTCATTCCCGATGCGCTGAACGACCTGGGGCTGGATGAAACGGCCTCCCAGGAGCACATTGCCTGGGACATCGGTGCCCTGGCCTTGGCCGAACGCCTGTCCGAAACCCTCGGCGCAACGTTGCTGTCGGCTAATTACTCACGGCTGTTGATCGACCTCAACCGCCCGCTGCACGTGCCCGACAGCATTCCGGCCCAGAGCGAGATCTACCAGGTTCCGGGTAACCATGCCCTGGACGAAGCCACTCGCGAATATCGCCAGCAGCGCCTGTTCCATCCCTTCCATGATCGGTTGCAGGCGTTGATCGATCAGCGCCTGGCCGCCAACCGACCGGTGCGCGTGGTGGGCATCCACAGTTTCACCCCGGTGTTCTACGGCCAGCCGCGCGCCCTGGAAGCGGGCGTGCTGTTCGGCGAAGCCAAGGAATACGCCCAGCACATCGTCGACGGGCTGGGCCGGCATTCGCTGCGGGCGGCGGGCAACCAGCCCTACAAGATCAACCCCCTGACCGACATGACGGTCCCGGTGCACGGCGATGGCCGCGGCCTGGATTCGGTGTTGATCGAAGTGCGCAACGACCAACTGCGCAGCCCCGAAGCGGTACGGACCTGGAGCGCCTACCTGGCGCCCCTGCTGTAACGCGGCAGCGGCAAGTTTCCTGCGACAGACAGCAAGCAAGAGCAACCCCACAGCTGAAAAGGAAAACGGCTCATGAGCATTGAGGCATTTGGCTACAAACAGGAATTGAAACGCGGCCTGTCGCTGACAGACCTGGTGGTATACGGGATGATTTTCATGATCCCCATCGCCCCGTTCGGCGTGTATGGCTATGTCAACGCCGAGGCACCGGGGATGGTGCCGCTGGCGTACATCATCGGCATGGTGGCGATGCTGTTTACTGCCTTGAGCTACGGCAGCATGGCCCGGGCCTTTCCGGTGGCAGGTTCGGTCTATTCCTACGCGCAACGGGGCCTTAACCCACACGTTGGCTTCATTGCCGGTTGGCTGATGCTGCTGGACTACCTGCTGATCCCGCCGCTGCTCTATGTCTACGCCGCCATGGCGCTGAACCATCTGTACCCGGACATCCCCAAGGTCGGTTTCATCCTGGCCTTCCTGGTGAGCGCGACCTTCGTCAACCTGCGGGGCATCACCTTCACCGCTCGGATGAATATCATTTTCCTGCTGGCGCAACTGGTGGTGCTGGGGATTTTCCTGTTCTACGCCTGGAATGCCCTGCACGGTGGTGCCGGTAACGGCCAACTGACCCTGGCACCGCTTTACAGCCCCGAACATTTCAACTTCGCCCTGCTTATGCAAGCCGTGTCCATCGCGGTATTGTCGTTCCTGGGCTTCGACGCCATTTCCACCCTGGCTGAAGAGATCAAGGACGACCCGGGCCGCAGCGTCGGCAAGGCTGCCCTGGTGACCTTGCTGGTGATGGGAGCGATCTTCGTGGTGCAGACCTGGATCGCCACGGACCTGGCCGCCGGCATGGGTTTCAAGTCCGCCGACACCGCATTCTATGAAATCGCCGAATTGGCAGCCGGCAGCTGGCTGGCCACCTTGACCGCGGTTGCCACGGCCCTGGCCTGGGGCGTGGCCGTGGCGATCACTTCGCAGGCGGCGGTATCGCGCCTGTTGTTCGGCATGGCCCGGGACGGCCAGTTGCCCAAGGTGCTGGCCAAGGTCCATCCGAAACACAACACCCCGTACCTGAGCATCTACCTGGTGGCAGTGCTGTCGCTGTTGATCTGCTACCTGTTCATCGACGCCGTGGACACCCTCACCTCCCTGGTCAACTTCGGTGCCCTGAGCGGCTTCATGTTGCTGCACATCACCGTCATCAACCATTACTGGCGTCGCCAGCAGTCCGGCCAACTGATTCGCCACTTGATTTGCCCGCTGATCGGCTTCGTGATCGTCGCGGCCATCATGTACAACATGGGCGTGGCTGCGCAGAAGCTCGGCCTGATCTGGATCGCCGCGGGCGTGATCTATCTGTGTGTGCTCAACAAATTCGGCAACCCTACCGCCGTGCCCGATCCGGCCGGTCAGTGAGGGCCGGCGGCCGAAGGACTCGGCCAACCGTGGTTACAACGCGTGGACATCGACAGTGATCGTCAAGCCCGGTGCTGGTCATCGGGCTCTCTGGAACAGGAGTGCAATCCATGCTGGCCTTACGTCCAGTTCAATTAACCGATCTGCCGCAACTGCAACAACTGGCCCGTGACAGCCTGGTGGGTGTGACGTCGCTGCCGGACGATACCGCGCGCCTGGAGGAAAAGATCCTCGACTCGTGCGCCTCGTTCGAAGCCGATGTGCAGGGCCCTGGCGCGGAGAATTATTTTTTTGTCCTGGAGGACCTGGAATCCGGGCGCCTGGTCGGTTGTTCGGAAATTCTCTCCAGCACCGGGTGCAACGAACCGTTCTACAGCCTGCGCAACCGGCCGTTTTCCAGCGAATCCCGGGAGCTGAACATCCAGCATGGCGTGCCCGCGCTGTCGCTGTGCCAGGACCTCAACGGACAGACGCTGCTACGTGGCTTCCACATCGACGCCGAGCGGGTGCGCACGCCGGAATCGGAGCTGCTGTCCCGGGCCCGACTGATGTTCATCGCCGCCCATCCCCAGCGCTTTGCCGAATCGGTCATCACCGAAATCGTCGGTTTCAGCAGCGAGGACGGCCAGTCGCCTTTCTGGGACGCCATAGGCCAGCACTTCTTCGACCTGCCCTACGTCGAAGCCGAACGGTTGTGTGGCTTGCAGAGCCGAACCTTTCTCGCGGAGCTGATGCCGCAATACCCGATCTACGTACCCATGCTGCCGCCAGCCGCCCAGGCCTGCATCGGCCGGGTGCATCCCGACGGCCAGGAGGCCTTCGACATCCTGGCGCGCGAGGGTTTCGAGACCAACAGCTACGTCGATATCTTCGACGGTGGGCCGACCTTGCATGCCCGTATCGCCAACGTCCGTACCATCACGCAAAGTCGGAGCGCCACGGCCCGGCAAAGCCTGCAGATCGATGCCAGAGGCCGTTACCTGGTGAGCAACGACCGTCTTGGAAACTACCGGGCCATCGTCGCCGAGCTGGACGTCAACGCCGAAGGCCCCGTGGCCCTGTCGCCCGACATGCTGGCCGCCCTGGGCGTCTTGGATGGCGAGCGGATCCGGGTGGTTGCCCTATGAACCGCACTCGATCCCGTGGCACGCATTGGCGCTTGGACCGACACAATGAAGGAGCTGCAGCATGATTGTCCGTCCGGTCGCCATTACCGATCTGCCCGCGTTGCTGGACCTGGCCCGTTGCGCAGGTCCCGGCTTCACCAGCCTGCCAGCCAACGAAGAGCGCCTGGCCCACCGCATTCGCTGGGCCCAACGAACCTTTGCCGGGCAAGTCGAACGTGCCGACGCCGATTACCTGTTCGTGCTCGAAGACGATGACCGGCAGGTGCTGGGTATCAGTGCCCTGACCGGCGCGGTCGGGCTGCGCGAGCCCTGGTACAACTATCGGGTCGGGCTGACGGTCAGCTCGGCGCCGGAGCTGGGGATCCAGCGGCAGATCCCGACCCTGTTCCTCAACAACGAGATGTCCGGGCAATCGGAAATCTGCTCGTTGTTCCTGCACCCCGAGCAACGTCACGGTCACAACGGACGCCTGCTGTCCCTGGCGCGCCTGCTGTTCGTGGCCGAGTTCTCCCAGCTGTTCGGCGAAAAACTGATCGCCGAACTGCGCGGCCATGCCGACGAACGAGGCTGTTCGCCGTTCTGGGACAGCCTGGGACGGCATTTTTTCAAGAAGGATTTCAGCTACGCCGATCAGCTGTCCGGCATGGGCAACAAGTCGTTCATCGCCGAGCTGATGCCACGCCAGCCGCTGTACACCTGCCTGCTCACCGAACAGGCCCAGGCGGTGATCGGCAAGGCTCACCCGAACACCGAGCCGGCCCTGAAGATCCTCAGTGCCGAAGGTTTCAGCCATAAGGGCTACATCGACATCTTTGACGGCGGTCCGGTGATCGAGGCGCCAGTGTCGAAGATCCGTACCGTGCGCGACAGCCAGATGCTGACCCTGGTCATTGGCACCCCGGACGAACAGGCACCGGTCTGGCTGATTCACAATCGGCGCCTGGAAAACTGCCGCGTCACCAGCGCTCGCGCACACCTGCATGGCCACAAGCTGCTCGTCGATCGCCTCACCGCCAAACGCCTGCAAGTGCAACCGGGTGATACGGTGCGGGCCGTGGTATTGCCCAGGCAGGGGCAACAGGCGGTGGCGGCGTAGCCAAGGTACCGCCCGACCTTGGATATTCAATACATAAGAACTTCGTTAATCAGCAATACTTCTCCACAATTGCATAATTGCCACTTACCTACTCGGGACCCATACTTTCGCGCATCGCCCCACTGTAACGACAATATTCATGATCAAGAATCTGATTGCTACACGAATACCGCTCGAACGCATAGCGGAGAAAATCAAGACATTAGACATGACCGCGCAAGTCAAACAATTGATCGCCGATCTGGATATACAACACAACGTTGCCACGGCACAGTCTCGACGCGCGGCCATCATGAACATGACCAACCCGCATACCGGGACCATCACGCTGCATTGCACGAGCATGGGCAATATCAGTGTCAAGGCACCAGCATCTAACACCGCCTCTTCACAACTGTACTCGGTGCCCGGTCAAAGTATTCTATTCGCACTTGATCAGCCTTTCGAAATCCAGCAATACACCCTCAAAACGCATCAACTTGAAAAAACCGACACCTCGATCATCGACAACTGCAATCCGCTGATCATTGATGGCAATCGAACCTTATTCGACTATTCTCAAAGGGGCAAAAAACAACCTGCATTGATTGGCAGAATCAATTTCCCCGACCGCAGTGCAGACATCAACGTATTTGATCCTGTCTCATTGCGCAAAACAGCCTGGCTGCCTCAAGACAATAGTACCGCCCGGTACCTGTTGAGCCTCGAATTACTCGAAACGATCCAGGACCCGGAAGGTGTCAGGGTTGCCGGGGAGCTGATCTACCATTATCACCCTGCCGTGGCATGGAAAGCCTTCCAGATGCTTTATCGGGCTGACCCGCAAAACGCGTTGAGTTACGTCCCGTCGCTGAAAAAACGCAAGGACGCCCGCCTGGACAATTTGCTCCGTCCACTGGAGCTGGCGGCATGAACCTGGAAACGTTTGTCGAGCGACTGAACACTTATGACCTGCAGCGAGACAAAACCAGGATCATTGCAGACTTGCGCCAACTGGCCAAAAACCGTTGTCTATTGAGCGATCATCTTTATACCACCCTCCAGCGAGACGGTTTCAGTACGCGCAACAGCCTCTATAACGCCTATGGTTTTGTACTGCACAAGAATGATTCATTCACCCTTCGCCTGGGATTCTGGTCGCCGGTAGAGACTCATGATGAAAGCGAAACATTCATTTATAACCTGAACCACAGTCACGACTTTGAAATGTATGCAGTCGGCTACAGCGGAGATGGCTACACCACCATTACACGCGAAATACTTGATGATCTACCGCTGCAAAAAGGTAAAAAACCCAGGTTGGGTAAAGTGCGAAAACTTAAACTTGCGCCAGGTGAAGTCCTGCACATGCCTGCACTACAGGAAATCCATAAGCAAATCGCCCCGAACTCAATGTCCGCTTCATTGAGTGTACTTATTCATCCTAAACACCTGGTCAAGACCGACGAAGCTTGGTGTTTCGATAAAAATTACAGACCACTTTACCCCGGCATCGCTGCGCCAGAGATCGCACTGTTTACAGAGACGCTGTCACAGCTCAACGCCAGCTAGTCATTCGCTGTCCAACAACTAAAGAAGGAGAAACCATGAATAACCTGATGAAAGACTGGGATGAAACCCCATTACTGCGGGCGGGTACCAATGTGGTCGATACCGCCATGCAGTTAACCAACGAAATCCACTGCACGCTCCCCGGCTTCCCGACGCGCTTCAACGTCGGAAACATCCATGAGATCAAGCAGTTCTGGAGCCTACCGACCGAAGACTGAATAGTTTGAAATGGGCTTTTTTTGCCCGGCTGCAGACTTTCCGGGCCTGCAGCCTTCTTTCGATGCCATAACGGCATCACCCATACACATTCGTCATCATCTTTGCGCCTGCCACGTGATAGCCTTTGGATCTTTCGGCGTTGACACTTTTGCTCAAGCCTTTCCATTCCATTGGTGGAACTCATATGTCCAGGCTTTCCCATCAAGATTTGCGTCGTAACTTTCGCCAATTGCTGGCTTCCAACACCTGCTACCACACCGCCTCGGTGTTTGACCCGATGTCGGCGCGCATTGCCGCTGACCTGGGTTTCGAAGTTGGCATCCTGGGAGGCTCGGTGGCGTCGTTGCAAGTATTGGGCGCGCCGGACTTCGCCCTGATCACCCTCAGCGAATTTGCCGAACAGGCCACCCGCATCGGCCGCGTGGCCCAACTGCCGGTCATTGCCGACGCCGACCACGGCTATGGCAATGCCCTGAACGTGATGCGCACCATCGTTGAACTGGAACGGGCCGGCATCGCGGCGCTGACCATCGAGGACACCTTGCTGCCGGCCCAGTTCGGGCGTAAATCCACCGACCTGATCGGCGTAGCCGAAGGTGTCGGCAAGATTCGTGCGGCGCTGGAGGCGCGAGTCGATCCGGAAATGGCGATCATCGCCCGGACCAACGCCGCGATTCTGCCGGTCCAGGAAATCATCAGCCGTACCCAGCAATATGAGCGTGCCGGGGCGGACGGGATTTGCATGGTGGGCGTGCAAGACTTCGATCATCTGGAGAAGATCAGCGAAAACCTGACGGTGCCGCTGATGCTTGTCACTTATGGCAACCCGTTGCTGCGCGACGACAAGCGCCTGGCCGAGTTGGGTGTGCGCGTGACCATCGACGGCCACGGCGCCTATTTCGCCGCGATCAAGGCGACCTACGACAGCCTTCGCGAACAACGGCAGATCTTCACCCAGGCTTCGGACCTGAGCGCCACCGAACTGACCCACACCTACACCCAGCCCGAGGACTACATCCGCTGGGCCGAGGAATACATGAGCGTCAAGGAGTAATCGGACTCGCTCCCACAGGATTAGCCTGTGGTGGGCCAGATCCTAGCCCTTGCTGCGCAACATTTCCCTGGGCACATACTTGCCGATCTCGAACTTGCCGATGGCCGCGCGGTGGACTTCATCCGGGCCGTCGGCCAGGCGCAGGGTGCGTTGCATGGCGTACATGTAGGCCAGCGGGAAATCGTTGGAAACCCCGGCACCACCGTGGATCTGGATTGCCCGATCAATGACCTTCAAGGCCACGTTCGGCGCGACGACCTTGATCTGGGCGATTTCGCTCTTCGCCACTTTATTACCGACCGTGTCCATCATGTACGCCGCCTTCAACGTCAGCAGTCGCGCCATGTCGATTTCCATCCGCGAGTCGGCAATCTTGTCGATGTTACCGCCAAGACGCGCCAACGGCTGGCCGAAGGCCGTGCGACTGACGGCACGCTTGCACATCAACTCCAATGCGCGCTCAGCCATGCCGATGGAACGCATGCAGTGATGAATCCGGCCCGGGCCAAGGCGACCCTGGGCAATTTCAAAGCCACGTCCTTCACCCAACAGGACGTTTTCGTACGGCACCCGCACGTTCTCGAACAGCACTTCGGCATGCCCGTGCGGCGCATCGTCGTAGCCGAACACCGGCAGCGGCCGGACGATCTTGACGCCAGGGGTGTCCACTGGCACCAGGATCATCGAGTGCTGGGCATGGCGTGGCGCATCAGGGTTGCTCAGGCCCATGAAGATCAGGATCTTGCAGCGCGGGTCGCAGGCTCCTGAGGTCCACCACTTCTTGCCATTGATTACCCACTGGTCGCCGTCGCGCTCGGCACGGGCGGCCATGTTGGTGGCGTCCGAAGAGGCAACGTCCGGCTCGGTCATGGCAAAAGCCGAGCGGATCTCGCCGCGCAGCAGTGGCTCGAGCCAGCGTTGCTTTTGTTCTTCATTGGCGTAGCGCACCAGCACTTCCATGTTGCCTGTGTCCGGCGCCGAGCAATTGAACGGCTCCGGCCCCAGCAACGAGCGCCCCATGATCTCTGCCAGCGGTGCGTATTCCAGGTTGGTCAGGCCGGCACCCAGTTCGGACTCAGGTAGAAACAGGTTCCACAGGCCTTCTGCCTTGGCCTTGGCCTTGAGCTCTTCCATGATGGCCGTGGGTTGCCAGCGGTCGCCTTCGGCCACTTGCCGTTCGAACACTGCTTCGGCCGGGTAGACATAGGCATCCATGAACGCCGTGACGCGTTCACGCAGTTCCTGAACCTTGGGGAATAGGCAAAATCCATGAGCAGCACCTTCTTGGCAGAGGTTGTTTTAGGTCATGAAATCGATGCTAGTTCAGCTACGAAAATTTACCTAACCTATTCTCGGCGTGTATTAACATTCATCACCGATATATGTTTCACTGATTCTCATCGCCACCCGGCACCTCACAACAAGCCCAAGAATAAGAGTGCAGCGCCATGAATCTGAGCAAGGTCGACCTCAACCTTTTCATTGTCTTCGATGCGATCTACACCGAAGCCAACCTGACCCGTGCCGGGCAGATCGTCGGCATCACTCAGCCGGCCGTGTCCAATGCCCTGGCGCGTCTGCGGGAAACCTTCAACGACCCGCTCTTCGTGCGCACCGCCCAGGGGATGGTACCGACGCCCATGGCCCAGAACATCATCGGTCCGGTGCGCAACGCCCTGTCGCTGCTGCGGGTGTCGGTGCAGGAAAGCCGGATTTTCAACCCGTTGCAGGCCGTCAAGACCTACCGCATCAGCATGACCGACCTCACCGAAGGCGTGATCCTGCCGCTGCTGTTCCAGCGCCTGCGTCGCCTGGCACCGACCGTGGCGATCGAGAGTTTCCTGTCCAAGCGCCGTGAAACCACCAAGGAGCTGGCCGCCGGCCGCCTCGACTTCGCGGTGGACGCACCGCTCAACACCGACCCGCAGGTACGCCACGTCAAGTTGATGGAAGATCGCTACGTGTGCGCCATGCGCAAGGGTCATCCGTTGGCGGGCAAGGAAAAAATCAGCCTCGATGATTACCTGGCGCAGACCCACGTGCATATTTCCAGCCGCCGCAACGGGCTGGGTTATGTCGACCTGGCCCTCGGCAAGATGGGTATCCAGCGCAAGATCGCCCTGCGCTCCCAGCATTACCTGATGGCCTCCCAGGTCCTGCAACAAACGGACATGGTCATGACCGTCCCCGAGCGCTTTGCCCGTCGCCACGATCTGCACGCCTTCCTGTTACCGGTCAACGATGTGCCGCCGGTGGAAACCCACCTCTACTGGCACGAAAGCACGGACCAGGACCCGGCCAACCGCTGGATGCGCGAGCAGATGATCGAGCTGTGCCAGCAGGTGACGGCCCATGAGAAGAAGCTCGACAAGGTTTAGGCGATCAAAATTGTGGGAGCGAGCTTGCTCCCACAAGGTTTTGTGTGCAGAAACGTCATTGCTTGACGCGAACGTCAACCTGCCTTTAGCTTAGCGCCAGTCCCTTTCGTTTCGAGCGCTTCCATGAGCAGCCAGACCTACAGCATCTCCGACCTCGCCCGCGAACTGGATATCACCACCCGGGCCATCCGCTTCTATGAAGAACAAGGCCTGTTGAGCCCGGAGCGACGGGGCCAGGAGCGCATTTATTCGCCACGGGACAAGGTCAGCCTGAAGCTGATCCTGCGCGGCAAGCGCATTGGTTTTTCCCTGGCCGAGTGCCGCGAGCTGATCGAACTCTACGACCCCTCCAGCGGCAATCAGAAACAGCTGCACAGCATGCTGGCGAAAATCACCGAGCGCCGGGAACAGCTCGAACAGCAATTGCTGGACATCGAACAGATGAAGCTGGAACTCGACACCGCCGAAGAACGCTGCATCCAGGCGCTGGAGCAGACGATCAAGGGCGAGGAAATCGTCCAGTAACACTTTCCCCCTGTGGGAGCGAGCCTGCTCGCGATAGCGATGTAACTGACAACATCAATGTTGACTGACATACCGCTATCGCGAGCAGGCTCGCTCCCACAGGGGGCAGCATCGTTCTCGATATATTGGCAACTCACTACAGGTCAATCCCCATGTCCCTCCCCTCCTTTGTACGCCTGATCGAAGTCGGCCCCCGTGACGGGCTGCAGAATGAAGCACAGCCCATCAGCGTCGCCGACAAGGTGCGCCTGGTGGATGCCTTGAGCGCCGCCGGCCTGGGCTACATCGAAGTCGGCAGTTTCGTCTCGCCCAAGTGGGTGCCGCAAATGGCCGGTTCCGCCGAGGTGTTCGCGCAGATCCAGCGCAAGCCCGGTGTGACCTATGGCGCCCTGGCGCCGAACCTGCGAGGTTTTGAAGACGCGCTGGCGGCAGGTGTAAAAGAGGTGGCGGTGTTCGCCGCCGCGTCCGAAGCGTTTTCCCAGCGCAATATCAACTGCTCCATCAAGGACAGCCTGGAGCGCTTCGCGCCGATCATGGAAGCCGCCAAGCAGCACGGCGTCAGTGTGCGCGGCTACGTGTCCTGCGTGCTGGGCTGCCCGTATGAAGGGGCGGTCAAGCCAGAACAGGTGGCCTGGGTCGCTCGGGAGCTGTATGCCATGGGCTGCTACGAGGTCTCCCTGGGCGACACCATCGGCACGGGCACCGCCGGGGCCACCCGCAGGATGTTCGAGGTGGTGGGCGCCGAAGTGCCTCGGGACAAGCTCGCCGGACACTTTCACGACACCTACGGCCAAGCCATGGCCAACGTATACGCCAGCCTGCTGGAAGGCATCGCGGTGTTCGACAGCTCCATCGCCGGCCTGGGCGGCTGCCCTTATGCCAAGGGCGCCAGCGGTAACGTTGCCACCGAAGACGTGCTGTACCTGCTCAATGGCTTGGGTATCGAAACCGGTGTCGACCTGGACGCCCTGATCGCCGCGGGTCGGCAGATCTGCGACGTGCTCGGCCGCCCTAGCGGTTCGCGTGTCGCCAAGGCCCGCAGCGCACAGTGAGGTGTTACCGCTGGCCTTGTAACAGCGGTGAAACGAGTAACACGGAAACAATTTGTCAGGTCTGGCGCGTCAGCTTTTTCGACGAAAAAATACAACTTATTGATTTATATAGAGTTTTAAAAGTTGGCACGCCACCTGCTATATCTCTTGCATAACAAGAATAAAAAAACGCAGCAAACCCAATAAAAACAAGACGAAACGACTCTGACATAACAAAAACAACACGGCAGAGACGCAGCTAACAGATTTTTTTGGAGAGGATGTGCTTTTCAGGGTGCTTTCAGGAGCAACCCGCAACCGGGCAGAGAACAATAAAACTACCTTCAGGTAGCTCCCGAATCGGTTGGATCGCAAGGCGAAAAAGCAGATCAGCGCTCAAAAAAATACGTTTGCTCTTGATCCCGGATGGGGATCGCCAAAAACAGCGGTAAAGGGCAACGGCTGCCAAAAACAACAACAGGCCGCCCCTCAATAATAAAAAAAGAGCACGCGACGACAAAATTAAAGGGGAGCTTCGGCTCCCCTTTGTGCTGTCTGGGGTTTGAGCTTTTCTTGTGGGAGCGGGCTTGCTCGCGAAGGCGGCCTGCAGGTGGCCTGGATTTTGTTGATCGAGTACATATCCGTTGCTGCGGTAATGGCGGCTTAGGGTTCCGCCCTTACGGCGGCTCACTTTTGAGAAGCGCAAAAGTAAGCAAAACGCTCTTGCCCCACCACTCGGCACCTCGCCTAGGCTCGGTGTGCCCGAACGAAGGCATTGCTCCGTGGGCCGCCGCGAAGGGCCATCCATGGCCCAGCGCGGCTATCCCGGCATCCATGCCGGGATGCCCACTGCGCAATGCCTGCGTTCGGCCAGCGTGGTTTAACGGGGCGCCCCAGATCAAGATCTAAAGCAAGAGCAAGAGCAAGAGCGGGGCACATGCCGGCATCTATGTGGCTGGGCCACTGCTATCGCGAGCAAGCTCGCTCCCACACTGGATCTTCAGCAGACCCAAAGCCCATGTGCACCGCAAAACCTGTGGGAGCGAGCTTGCTCGCGAAGAGGCCAGCCCATCCAACATCTTCATCGACTGTGGCGCCGCCTTCGCGAGCAAGCCCGCTCCCACAGGGGATCTTGTTCAGCCTTCTCTATCGCGCAGTTCTTCGATGCTGATTTCGCGCATGCGGAATTTCTGGATCTTGCCGGTGACCGTCATGGGAAATTCTTCGACGAATTTGAAATGACGCGGCGTCTTGAAGTGAGCGATGCGCTCCTTGCACCAGGCCTGCAGTTCTTGCTCGGAGGCACTGTGGCCGGGATGAAACTTGATCCAGGCGACGATTTCCTCGCCATAGCGCGAACACGGGATGCCGATCACTTGCACGTCCGCCACCGCCGGGTGAGTGAAGAAGAACTCCTCCAGCTCACGCGGGTAAATATTCTCCCCGCCGCGGATGATCATGTCCTTGTTGCGCCCGACGATGCGCACGTAGCCCTGCTCGTCCATGGTCGCCAGATCGCCCGTGTGCATCCAGCCATCCGGGTCGATGGCATCGGTGCTGCCCTTGGGGTTGTTCCAGTAACCGAGCATCACGCTGTAGCCACGGGTACACAACTCACCGACAGCATCACGCGGGACGATATTGCCGGCCTCATCGATAATTTTGCTTTCCAGTTGCGGCTGGGTACGGCCGACGGTGGTTACGCGCAGTTCCAGTTCGTCTGTAGGACCGGTCTGCAACGACACCGGGCTGGTTTCCGTCATGCCGTAGGCAATCTGCACTTCGGCCATGTGCATTTCGTTGATGACCCGTCGCATCACTTCGATGGGGCATGTGGCCCCGGCCATGATGCCAGTGCGTAGGCTGGACACGTCGAAGTCGCCCCGCTGCGGCTGGTCCAGCAGGGCGATGAACATGGTGGGCACGCCATACAGTGCCGTGGCTTTTTCCTCGGCCACGGCCTTGAGCGTCAGCAACGGGTCGAAGGCATCGCTGGGGTAGATCATGGTGCTGCCATGGGTCATGCAGCCCAGGTTGCCCATGACCATGCCGAAGCAATGGTAGAGCGGCACCGGGATCACCAGCCGATCGCCAGCCGTCAGGCCCAGGCTTTCGCCGACCATGTATCCGTTATTGAGAATGTTGTGATGACTGAGGGTGGCGCCCTTGGGGAAACCAGTGGTGCCGGAGGTGTACTGGATATTCACCGGTTGATCGGACCGCAGGCTGGATTGGCGTTCAGCCAGTTGTTCCGGCGTCACCGCCGCACCCAGGGCGGCCAGTTGCGACCAGGGCAGGAAACCTGATGGTGGCTGGGAATCGAGGCTGATCACACCGCGCAAATCCGGCAAGCGTTCGCTCTGCAGGTGGCCAATCGATTGCTCCGCCAGCTCTGGTACCAGCGCTTGCAACATGGCGTGATAATCCGAAGTCTTGAACGCCCCGGCACACACCAGCCATTGGCATCCGGATTGTTTCAGCACGTATTCGAGTTCAGAAACGCGATAGGCTGGATTGATGTTGACCAGAATGACGCCGATCTTCGCACTGGCGAACTGGCTGATGCACCACTGGGCGCAATTGGGCGCCCACACGCCAAGGCGATCGCCGGCTTTCAAGCCTAGCGCCAATAAGGCTCGGGCGTGCAGATCAACGGCGTCGGCCAGTTGTTGCCAGGTATAACGCAGCGATTGATGGCGAACCACCAACGCCTCGCCCTCGGGATAGCGGGCCACCGTCTGGTCGAAAACCTCGCCGATGGTTTGGGCCAGCAAAGCCTTGGCCTGGGAGCCACGGGTGTAGCTGAGCTGCGAATGCGAACCGGGTTGATCCATGACGCCCCCTCTTGTCTTTATTAGTGGGTGTAGCAGTGGAATCTCACGCACAGATGCCTTGGGTAAAGCTATTGAAGCGCACTTACTCTGGCTCAAGTTGACGTTAACGTAAAGGGCGATTGACAGCCTCTCGTCACAAGCTTACGTTAACGTAAAGGTGAGAGCGATTCCGCCACTCTCCGCACCCGATAAAAAAGCCAAAGGTGTCCCATGAGCTACCCATCCCTGAACTTTGCCCTCGGCGAAACCATCGACATGTTGCGCGACCAGGTGCAGGCCTTCGTCAAGGCCGAGCTGGCGCCGCGAGCAGCGCAGATCGATATCGATAACCTGTTTCCCGCCGACATGTGGCGCAAGTTCGGCGACATGGGCCTGCTGGGCATCACCGTACCGGAGGAATACGGCGGCGCTGGCCTGGGCTACCTGGCCCACGTAGTGGCAATGGAAGAAATCAGCCGCGGCTCGGCCTCGGTCGCCCTCTCCTACGGTGCCCACTCCAACCTCTGCGTGAACCAGATCAACCGCAACGGCAATCACGAACAGAAAACCAAATACCTGCCCAAGCTGATCAGCGGCGAACACATAGGTGCCCTGGCGATGAGCGAGCCGAACGCCGGCTCCGACGTGGTATCGATGAAACTGCGGGCCGACAAGCATGGCGACAAGTACGTGCTCAATGGCAGCAAGACCTGGATCACCAACGGCCCCGATGCCAATACCTACGTGATCTACGCCAAGACCGACCTGGAAAAAGGTCCCCATGGCATCACCGCCTTCATCGTCGAGCGCGACTGGAAAGGCTTCAGCCGCAGCAACAAATTCGACAAGCTCGGCATGCGCGGCTCCAACACCTGCGAGCTGTTTTTCGATGACGTCGAAGTGCCGGAAGAAAACATCCTCGGCGCACTCAACGGTGGCGTGAAAGTGCTGATGAGCGGGCTCGACTACGAGCGCGTCGTGCTCTCTGGCGGCCCGACCGGGATCATGCAGGCCTGCATGGACCTGATCGTGCCCTACATCCACGACCGCAAGCAGTTCGGCCAGAGCATTGGCGAATTCCAGCTGATCCAGGGCAAGGTCGCTGACATGTACACCCAGCTCAACGCCAGCCGCGCCTACCTGTATGCCGTGGCCCAGGCCTGCGAGCGCGGCGAAACCACCCGCAAGGACGCCGCCGGGGTGATCCTCTACAGCGCCGAACGCGCCACGCAAATGGCCCTCGACGCCATCCAGATCCTCGGCGGCAATGGCTACATCAATGAATTCCCGGCCGGTCGTCTGCTGCGTGACGCCAAGCTGTACGAAATCGGTGCTGGCACCAGTGAGATTCGTCGGATGTTGATCGGCCGCGAACTGTTCAACGAAACCCGCTAACGGAGCTGACCATGGCCACGCTGCACACTCAGCTCAACCCGCGCTCGCCGGAGTTCATCGCCAACCGCGATGCAATGCTCGGACACGTCGAGGCCCTGCGCACACTGCTCGCGCAAATTCGCCAAGGCGGCGGTCCCAAGGCCCAGGAGCGGCACACCTCGCGAGGCAAGTTGTTGCCCCGTGAGCGCATCAACCGGCTGCTGGACCCGGGCTCGCCGTTTTTGGAAATCAGCCCATTGGCAGCCCATGAAGTCTATGGCGAAGACGTGCCGGCGGCTGGCGTGATTGCCGGCATCGGCCGAGTGGAAGGCGTCGAATGCATGATTGTCGCCAACGACGCGACAGTCAAAGGTGGCTCCTACTACCCGCTGACGGTAAAAAAACACCTGCGCGCCCAGACCATCGCCCAGCAGAACCGCCTGCCCTGCATTTACCTGGTGGACTCCGGCGGCGCCAACCTGCCGCGCCAGGACGAAGTGTTCCCGGACCGCGAGCACTTCGGCCGGATCTTCTTCAACCAGGCCAACATGAGTGCCCAGGGCATCCCGCAGATCGCCGTGGTCATGGGTTCCTGCACCGCCGGTGGCGCCTATGTGCCGGCCATGGCGGACGAGGCGATCATGGTTCGCCGGCAGGCGACGATTTTCCTCGCCGGCCCACCGTTGGTGAAAGCCGCCACCGGTGAGGTGGTCAGTGCCGAAGACCTGGGCGGCGCCGATGTGCACTGCAAGATCTCAGGCGTGGCCGACCATTACGCCGACAGCGACGAACATGCCCTGGCCCTGGCTCGCCGCAGCGTGGCCAACCTCAATTGGCGCAAACAGGGCGAGTTGCAGCATCGCCTGCCGATTGCCCCGCTTTACTCGGGCGACGAGTTGTACGGCGTGGTTTCGGCCGACGCCAAGCAGCCGTTCGATGTGCGGGAGGTGATCGCGCGCCTGGTGGACGGTTCGGTGTTCGACGAATTCAAGGCGCTGTTCGGAACGACGCTGGTGTGCGGCTTCGCCCATTTGCATGGCTACCCGATCGCGATCCTGGCCAACAATGGCATTCTCTTCGCCGAAGCCGCGCAGAAAGGCGCGCACTTCATCGAACTGGCCTGCCAGCGCGGAATCCCCCTGCTGTTCCTGCAGAACATCACCGGTTTCATGGTCGGGCAGAAGTACGAAGCCGGCGGCATCGCCAAGCACGGGGCCAAACTGGTGACGGCCGTGGCCTGCGCCAAAGTGCCAAAATTCACCGTGATCATTGGTGGTAGTTTCGGCGCGGGTAACTACGGCATGTGCGGTCGCGCCTACGACCCGCGGTTCCTGTGGATGTGGCCGAACGCGCGGATTGGCGTGATGGGCGCCGAACAGGCGGCCGGCGTGCTGGTGCAGGTCAAGCGTGAACAAGCCGAACGCAGCGGCCACCCCTTCAGCGCCGAGCAGGAAGCCGAGATCAAGCAACCGATCCTCGATCAGTACGAAGAACAGGGTCACCCCTACTATTCCAGTGCCAGGCTATGGGACGACGGCGTCATCGACCCGGCCCAGACCCGCGATGTGCTGGGCCTGGCCTTGTCCGCGTCACTGAACGCGCCTATCGAACCGAGCCGCTTCGGCGTGTTCCGGATGTAAACGGGGAATGCCCATGGATAACTTCAACACCCTCGAACTGCACACCGACCCACGGGGCGTTGCCACCCTGTGGCTCAGCCGCGAGTCGAAAAACAACGCGTTCAACGCCGAAATGATCCGCGAACTGATCCTGGCCCTGGACCACGTCAGCAGCGATCCAAGCTTGCGCTTCCTGCTGATCCGCGGTCGCGGCAAGCATTTCAGCGCCGGCGCCGACCTCGCCTGGATGCAGCAATCGGCCGAGCTCGACTACCACACCAACCTCGATGACGCCCGGGAACTGGCGGAGCTGATGTACAACCTCGCCAAGCTGAAGATTCCCACGCTGGCCGTCGTCCAGGGCGCCGCGTTCGGTGGCGCACTGGGGCTTATCAGCGCTTGTGACATGGCCATTGGCGCCGATGAAGCACAGTTCTGCCTGTCGGAAGTGCGCATTGGCCTGGCGCCAGCGGTGATCAGCCCGTTCGTGGTGCAAGCCATCGGCGAGCGTGCCGCGCGTCGTTATGCCCTGACGGCGGAACGCTTCGACGGGCAACGTGCGAAAGAAATCGGTTTGCTGTCGGAAAGCTACCCGGCCGAGGCCCTGGACCAGCAGGTCGAACAGTGGATCGACAACCTGCTGCTCAACAGCCCGGCGGCCATGCGCGCCAGTAAGGAACTGCTGCGTGAAGTCGGTAACGGCGCCCTTACCCCAGCGCTGCGGCGCTACACCGAAAACGCCATCGCTCGCATCCGCGTCAGCCCGGAGGGCCAGGAAGGCCTGCGGGCTTTCCTGCAAAAGCGTGCGCCAAACTGGCAAGCCGAATCGAATAACAAGGAGCCGCGTCGATGAGCGACCCTGCCCTCACCACGTTGCTGGTGGCCAACCGTGGCGAAATCGCCTGCCGCGTGATGCGCACCGCCAAGGCCATGGGCCTGACCACCGTTGCCGTCCACAGCGCCACCGACCGCGATGCCCGCCACAGCCGTGAAGCCGACATCCGCGTCGACCTGGGCGGCAGCAAGGCCGCCGACAGCTACCTGCAAATCGACAAACTGATCGCCGCAGCGAAAGCCAGCGGCGCCCAGGCCATCCATCCCGGTTATGGTTTTCTATCCGAGAACGCCGGGTTCGCCCGGGCGATTGAAAGCGCCGGGCTGATCTTCCTCGGCCCACCGGCCTCGGCCATCGATGCCATGGGCAGCAAATCGGCGGCCAAGACCTTGATGGAAACCGCCGGGGTGCCCCTGGTGCCCGGTTATCACGGCGAAGCCCAGGACCTGGAGACCTTTCGCGACGCCGCCGAGCACATCGGCTACCCGGTATTGCTCAAGGCCACGGCCGGCGGTGGTGGCAAGGGCATGAAAGTCGTCGAGGACGTCAGCCAACTGGCCGAAGCCCTGGCTTCGGCCCAGCGTGAAGCGCAGTCCTCGTTCGGCGACTCACGGATGCTGGTGGAAAAGTACCTGCTCAAGCCGCGCCATGTGGAAATCCAGGTATTTGCCGACCAACACGGCAACTGCCTGTACCTCAACGAACGCGATTGCTCGATCCAGCGCCGCCACCAGAAAGTGGTGGAAGAAGCCCCCGCCCCCGGCCTGACCCCGCAATTGCGCCAGGCCATGGGTGAAGCCGCCGTGCGCGCAGCCCAAGCGATTGGTTACGTCGGGGCCGGCACAGTGGAGTTCCTGCTGGATGCGCGGGGCGAATTCTTCTTCATGGAAATGAACACCCGCTTGCAGGTCGAGCATCCGGTCACCGAAGCGATCACCGGACTGGACCTGGTGGCCTGGCAGATCCGTGTCGCCCAAGGCGAACCGCTGCCGATCACTCAAGCGCAAGTGCCGCTGCTCGGTCACGCCATCGAAGTGCGGCTATATGCCGAAGACCCGGTCAACGATTTCCTGCCGGCCACCGGACGCCTGGCGTTGTATCGCGAATCGGCCGAGGGTCCGGGTCGACGGGTCGACAGCGGGGTTGAAGAAGGCGATGAAATCTCGCCGTTCTACGACCCGATGCTCGGCAAGCTGATTGCCTGGGGTGAGGATCGCGAACAGGCACGCTTGCGGCTGTTGAGCATGCTCGACGAATTTGCCATTGGCGGGCTGAAAACCAACATCGGGTTCCTGCGCCGAATCGTGGCCCACCCCGCCTTCGCGGCGGCAGAACTGGACACCGGATTTATCCCACGTTACCAGGCGCAATTGCTGCCAGAGCCGGGCGAATTGGATGATGCGTTCTGGTTCGCAGCCGCCCAGGGCTTCGCCTTGAACCTGACACCGCGCGTGCGCTGCGATGATGCCGATTCGCCTTGGGCCAGCACCACCGGGCTGCGTCTGGGGCTGCCAAGGGAAACCACCTTGCACCTGAGCTGCGAAGGCCAGGATCGCGCGCTGACGCTGGACGTTAGCGCCCATTGCGCGGAACTCAAGGGCGAGCAACTGGTGATCGAGCACCACGGCCTGCGCCGCAGTCATCGGGCTATTCGCCTGGGCGACAGCCTGTACCTGCAATGGGCGGGTGACCTGCACCGGATCGACCTGTACGACCCGTTGGCCGCCGCCGAGGCCAGCCACAGCCATCAAGGCGGCCTGGCCGCGCCCATGAACGGCAGTATCGTGCGGGTATTGGTGGGTGTCGGCCAGCCGGTGGAAGCCGGGGCTCAACTGGTGGTCCTGGAGGCCATGAAAATGGAGCACAGCATTCGTGCGCCCAAGGCCGGGGTGATCAAGGCGCTGTATTGCCAGGAAGGCGAAATGGTCAGCGAAGGCAGCGCCCTGGTGGCGTTCGAAGAATAGGCATCGGCCCGCTCCCTGGGCCGATCCAGTCAGAACCTGATGGTGGCCTGCACCACCACACCGATGAGGCGACATTGCTCGGTGTACAGGTTTTTCGGGTAAGTCGGATTGAGCGGAACCAGGTAACGCTGCCCGCTCTCTTCGATCAATTTGCGAAAGGTCGCGTCAGTGCTGCCAGGCAAGCAGGCGACCACCAGTTTGCCTGGCACCGCCTCGATCGCCGGATCCACCAGGATCGACATGCCCTCGGGAATGCTCAACCCGCTGGGTGCGGTCATCGCGTCGCCCACCACCACCAGCCAGAACGCGGCCCCCAGGGCGTGGTAGTCCGTCAGTTCGTAGCGCACCTGGCTGTAGGCGCCAGGATCGCCTTCGCGAACCTCGCCAACCTCGTGCCACTCACTGACCGGGTAGCGGAAGTACGGGTTGTACTTCTGCGCCAGGGCCAGGCCTTCGTCCGTGGAGGTGTCCGGCTCGCGAATCACCATCGCCACTTCCAGGAACTCCAGCCCCAGCTCCCGCAGGACCCGGTTCATGTCTTCGACACTGGGTTGCCGGCGCCTGGTCAGCCAATGGCCGACGCCGCCCTGGGACATTCCCAACCGTTCTGCCAGCACCACTTGCGTGATGCGCAGCTCCTTCATCTTGGCCTTGACCAACTCTATCCATTTATCCATGTGCGGCACGATACGTGGATGACTCCGGCCATTCAAAACACAAATTGTAGTATTTAAATTATCGTCACAATTACGATAAGTACTACTCTGGATTCAGGAGTTCAGCCCCACACACGGAGATTTTCATCACCATGGATACACCCGACAAAGACCAACCCGGCAGCCCTTTCGACAGCACGTTCCCTTCCTTGCAGGATTGCCCGGCGGCCAAACGCGCCCTCGACTATTACTTGAAACCAGGTGTTTCGCAGGCACAGGCGGAACATCGCTTCTTCGACGTCAACCACAGCATCAGCGCAGAAGAAGCCCTTGTTCACGCCTGCGACCTGCTGCGCTGCGCTGCGGCAACCGCCCACGAGTCCGCCAACCAGTTGAACGGTTCGAGCCGTGACCTGGCATTTTCGGTGGTGCACATGATTGATCTGGTCAAGGTGATGCTTGACCGATCCCTGGATCGCTACCCGACTCGCTAGGGGTAACACTTGGGAATGTCGCCGCGAACGCGGACGACGAGAAAATTTTCCAATCGATGCGATAAAACCATTTGACTTGCAAATGATAATGATTATTATTGTATCAGCTGGTCGCGAGATCAGTCGATAGACCAGAAGACCTTAGGTCGGACTTCTGGAATATCTCCTCATCAGGCTAATCACGGTTTTTGACCCGGCTTTTTGCCGGGTCTTTTTTTGCCGATTTTTCGGCTTATGGCTTCAGGCTAATGAAGTCTTTTTGGGAGCTGCCAATTCGGTGGCGGCGATGATAGCAAATGAATATCTGATTGCAAGAGCAGCCCCGCCACGCAGGCTGAAACTATCGACAGCCAGCACTTGAGAATCAATTGCAGACTCTCTAAGCTGGCTCGGCGTCCAGGGAGGACGCCCCCTCTTTTACGTGACGCAAATCGTCTCGGCTCCCCCTTCTTGCGTGTACAGTAATGGCCATGAAAATCCTCTCCAGGAATCGTGACCGTGGCTAAATCTTCCTTTGATATCAGCGCCAATTTCGACAGCGGTAACATCGAGGTCGTCGACATCAGCAACCCGTTGCAGTCGTTGCTCAAGATCAGGCCCGACACCCGCAGCGCCCATTTCCAGTGGTTCCACTTCAAGGCCAGCGGCCTGCACGTCGGCCAGGAGTATTCCTTCCGGCTGCTCAACGCCAGCCAATCGTCTTACAACAAGGCCTGGACGGGCTACCAGGCCGTTGCTTCCTACGATCACGTCAACTGGTTCCGCATTCCGACCCAATTTGAAGGCGACGCCCTGCGTTTTTATCTGGAGACCGAACAGACCAACGCCTGGTTCGCCTACTTCGAACCCTACAGTCGCGGCCGGCACGATTGGCTGATCGAGCAAGCGCAGCACAAGGCCGGCGCCGAACTGTTGGCCGTCGGTAAAAGCGTGGAAGGCCGTGACGTTCAGCTGCTGCGCAAAGGCAGCGGTGCGCAAGGCCGGCGCAAAGTCTGGATCATCGCCCAGCAGCATCCCGGCGAGCACATGGCCGAGTGGTTCATGGAGGGCGTGATCGAACGCCTCCAGCAGCAGGACGATGCGCAACTGAACCAGTTGCTCGCCAAGGCCGATCTGTACCTGGTGCCGAACATGAACCCGGACGGCGCGTTCCACGGGCATCTGCGGACCAACGCCATGGGCCAGGACCTCAACCGTGCCTGGCAGAACGCCAGTCCGGAAATCAGTCCCGAGGTCTTTTTCGTCCAGCAGCAAATGGAAAAGTACGGCGTCGATCTGTTCCTCGATGCTCATGGCGATGAGGAAATTCCCCACGTCTTCACCGCCGGTTGCGAAGGCAACCCGGGCTACACGCCACGCATTGCCGAACTCGAAGAGCGCTTTCGCAGCCATCTCAAGCACCAGACCAAAGACTTCCAGACCATTCACGGCTACACCCGCGACGAACCGGGCCAGGCCAACATGACCCTGGCCTGCAACGCGGTCGGGCAGAAATATGACTGCCTGTCCCTGACCCTGGAAATGCCGTTCAAGGACCACAACGATCACCCGAACCCGATCACCGGCTGGTCTGGCAAACGCTCGATGCAACTGGGCAAGGATGTATTGAGCACCATCGAGGCCATGGTCGACGAATTGCGCTGATCCAATGACCTGATCAATCCTCTGTGGCCAGGGAGCTTGCTCCCTGGCCACAACCCATCAACCCTTGCCGCGCAACATACTGTCCAATACCTCATCCCGGCGCACCCAAGCGTGAAACAACGCCGCCGCCAGATGCACCAGCACCGTCACGAACAACAGGTAAGCCAAGTACCCGTGGGCCTTGCGCAGCAGTGCGAACGTCTGGGCGTGGGCTGGCAGAATCGAGGGCAGTTGCAACGAGTCGCCGAGCATCACCGGGTCCCCCGCCGCCGAAATCATGCCCCAGCCCAACAGCGGCAGGACCAGCATCAGGGCGTACAACAGCACATGCGAGGCGTTTGCCGCCAACACTTGCCAGGCCGGCAGATCCGCCGGCAGCGGCGGTTGGCGGGTGGTAAAACGCACCACCAGGCGCACGATCACCAACAGCAAAATCGCGATACCCAATGGTTTGTGCAACTGCAGCAGCCATTCATGGCGTTCGGACACCGAGGCGACCATGCCCGCGCCGATGAACAGCATGGCGATGATCATCACTGCCATCAGCCAGTGCAGCAGCCGGGCCAGCGGTGCAAAGTGACGAGGGGCGCTCATGGGCGGGACTCCTGTTTGGCGGGCAACTGGCTCACTTCGCTGGTACGGCGCAGATAGGAACTGGCATAGGCGGCGGAGCGCGCGACCAATAGCGGGTCTTCGGAACCTTCGATCCCTTGGGGCAGGATCAGCGGGTCATAGTTGATGTCGCGGCATTCGCCGTTGTCCTGCGCCTGAGTGCGCTCGAGCACCAACGTGCCGGCATTGAGGACCTTGCGGTCAGCGGGCCAGGCCTTGCTGGCATCGTTCACCGGGTCACCCGGGTTGGCCAGGGTGATGTTCAACTGCCAGCGCAACGGCCCGGCGGCGAGACGCTTCACCAAGTCTTGCTCGAGGAAGTCGCCCCCCTGGGGTGGCGTCGCATCCGCAGCGTCCTGGCTCATCGGCACCACGCCCCAGCGCACCGCCTGGCGCTGCCCGGCGGGGTTGACCAGATAAAACGCGTTGATGCCGTTGTAGGTTTCGGTGGCATAACTGGCCGACGGCTTGGCGGTCTTGATCCATTGCAGGAACGGCGCCGCTTCGGGGTGCGCGGCAAAGAACGCCGGTACGGCCGCAGGGTTCGGTTTTCCTGTGGCAGGGTCCGGCGACTGGGCTTGCTGGAGTTGGTAGAAGGCTTCGGGCGTGCCCACCGGAAACACCGGCATGCTGTTCATGCCGGTGCGCCATTGCTGGCCGTTGGCCAGGGTAAAGCGCAGTGCCAGGCTGCGAATCGGCACACTGCCGTCCGGTGCATAAGGGTTGCCGCTGGGCAAGGCGAAACGCCCAACCACTGGCGTTTGCGGCTGCGAGAACACTTGGGCGCTGGAATAGGCGCTGGCCTCACCCGTGCTTTGGAAATAGCCCGCGACGCAGACACCTTTTGAGTGGTTGCGTCGAAAACCCGGGTGAACACCGTTGTTTTTTTCCAGCACATTGACCAATGCCTGCGGTGTCAGGCGTTGTGGGTCGAGGCTGCCATTGACGTAGGCAAACGCCCCGGCCAGCGCGGCAATAATCACTGCGATGCCGCTCAGGCGCAATGTCAGGCCGGCGGCACTCAAGGGTGGCCGGCTCGACGAGGGTGAAGGATCAACCATGAGAAGCTCCAGGGCTCGAGGCCATTTGTTGGAAAGGACCCGTCAGACGAAAGCCCCGCAGGTTTATTCCCACGCCTCGTATTTATTTTTCCTGCACTGGAATAATCTCGTTCGCGGATCGTCTTTCCAGTCCCGGCGCAATGACTGCCCATAGAAGCCACACTTTCATGAACGCACTCGACGAACAGTTGCGCGAGCTCATCCCCAGGCTACGGCGTTTTGCCGTGTCGCTGACGCGCAACCCGAGCAACGCCGATGACCTGGTGCAGGCATGCCTGGAGCGGGCGTTGTCCAAGTGGAACGACAAGCGTCCGGACGGCGATCTGCGGGCCTGGCTGTTTTCGATTCTGTACCGGCAGTTTCTCGACGGTCATCGCCGCTCCCGTCGGTATGCGCGCATGCTGGAGTTTTTCACCGGCCGCGACGATGCCCACCCTTCGGCCGAGCGCAGCGTGATCGCGCAATCGTCCCTGCAGGCCTTCGATCAACTCACGACGGAACAACGTGCACTGTTGTTGTGGGTGTCGGTGGAAGGCTTGAGTTACCAGCAAGTCGCCGACATCCTCGACGTGCCGATCGGCACGGTAATGTCCCGCCTGTCCCGCGCTCGCCAGGCCCTGCGCCAACTCAGCGACGGCGAAATCACCCGCCCTACCCTGCGGATACTCAAATGATCAGCATGCCCCCCAGCGACAGCGACCTGCACGCCTACGTTGATCGCCAACTGAGCGAGGCCGACCAGCGCCTGGTGCAGGCTTACCTGGCCAACCAGCCGGAAGTCGCCGCCCGGGTCCGCGCCTGGCAACAGGACGCGCAACACCTGCGCACGGCCCTGAGCGGCGCTTTGCAACAGCCGCCCAACCCCGACCTCGACCCGGCCATGATTCGCCAGCACCTGAAACATCGCTCCCGCCGCCACCTGGCCAGCGCCGCGGTGTTGCTGCTGGCTGTCAGCGTGGGCGGGGTCAGTGGCTGGCAGGCGCGGCAAATGACCCTGCTCAGCGCTGCTGCCCCGATGGCTGACGCCCTGCAGGCATACCGCTTGATTGCCCAACAGGGCATCCTTCCGGCCGATTACCAGACGAGTGACGAGCAGAGCATGCAAGGCTGGCTCGACCGCTACTTCACCCAGGCCGACCGGCTGCCAGACCTGTCGGGCGCAGGCTTCAAGCCGATCAGCGGGCGCTTGCTCAGCACCGAACAAGGCGCGGCGGCAATGGTGGTCTATCAGGACCCGAGCGGTCAGAAAATCAGCTTCTACGTGCGCCCACCCGGCCCGAAAAACTTCCTCCTGCCCCGGGGCAGTCGCCGCGAGGGCGAGTTGCAAGCCGAGTACTGGTCCGGGCCGGGCTACAACTATGCGATGGTCATTCCCAGTGATACGCCGACGGTGCAACGGCTCAAGCAGACCCTGAAGTTCTGAGCCCCCTACCCTTGTGGGAATCTCTGTGGGAGCGAGCTTGCTCGCGATGGCGGTGTATCAGTCGACATCATTTCTAACTGAACCTCCGCTATCGCGAGCAAGCTCGCTCCCACAGGGGATACAGGCCGCTCTTGAGAGTGTGTTCACCCCTGCCCAAACACCTGCGAAGGCCTGCGCAGCAACGGGTCGAACGGGTTGATCCGCGGTCCGATCAGGGCCGCCTCGCGCTTGAGCATGTCCACCACCGTCGGCAGGCGATCGGGCCCCAGGCGGTCGCTCACCGTTGCCACGCTCAAGGCGGCCACGGCGCGGCCGTCACGGTCCAGGATCGGCACGGCCACTCCGGCCATGCCTTGCAATACACCGGTGTTACGCCCGGCGTAGCCCAGCGTACGGACGTTCTCCACTTCCGAACGCAGGAAGACTTCATCGTACAAATGGAAATCCTTGAGCCGCGGCAGGTTGTATTGAATCACCGTGTCGCGCTCTTCCTCCGGCAGAAACGCCAGGATCGCCAAGCTGCCCTGCCCCACGCCCAACGCCACGCGGCCGCCAATGTCGCCGGTGAACGTGCGGATCGGAAACGGCCCCTCGCTGCGGTCCAGGCAGACCGCGTCGAAACCACTGCGTGCCAGCAAAAATAACGAGTCCCCCAGGGAGGCCGACAACCGCAGCATCGCCGGGCGCACCAGTTCGCGCAGGTTGCCGGTGTTGCCGGCGCGGGCGGCCAGGGCGAAGAACTCCAGGCTCAGGCGATAGCGTTTGCTGCGTGCGTCCTGCTCGACCATGCCTTCGTCCATCAGGCTGCGCAGCAAGCGATGCGTGGTGGGCTGGGACAGGCCGATGCGCTGGGCCAATTGTGTCACCCGCTCCCCACCCTCGGCGGTGTCACCCAGGCTGCGCAGCACGGCAAACAGCCGGGAGACCGCACCGACACCGACTTCGCCTTTCTCATTATTCCGATCAGTGGAATTAGACATGCCATCTCTCGTCATTAAATTTACTCACTGAATGAAACTGAAAATAGTCTTCGCTTCAGTGAAATAGTCCATTGAGCCCATCCTATTCTTCGTCCTACTCTTCGTCCAGACAGGGGCGATTCGAACAACAGCGGCAGCCGACTCAAGGTCGAGCGCCAACGCACCCCAGCAACACCCTTTCGTATCTGCCCATAAAAAAGCGCGCCCGCGGGCGACGCATAACAATCTCAGGTGGAGCGCAGCTATGGCTTTTGTGCAACTTGAAGGACTTGGCAAACGTTACGGCGATATCGACGCCGTGGTCGCCACCAACCTGTCGGTGGAAAAAGGCGAGTTCGTCTCGCTACTGGGACCTTCCGGCTGCGGCAAAACCACGACCCTGCAGATGATCGCCGGCTTCGTCGAAGTCAGCAGCGGGCGCATCCTGCTGGATGGTCGCGACATTACCCACGCCAAGCCCGCCAGCCGTGGCCTGGGTGTGGTGTTCCAGAGCTACGCGCTATTTCCCCACATGACCGTCAAGGACAACGTCGCCTTCGGCCTGCGCATGCGCAAAGTGGCCAATACCGAACTGCAACAACGGGTAGACCGGGTGTTGAAACTGGTACGCCTGGACCGCCACGCCGACCGCTATCCGCGAGAACTCTCGGGCGGCCAGCGCCAACGCGTGGCACTGGCCCGGGCACTGGTGATCGAGCCGCCAGTGCTGTTGCTCGACGAGCCACTGTCCAACCTCGACGCCAATTTGCGCGAAGAGATGCAATACGAAATCCGCCGCATCCAGCGCGAAGTCGGGATCACCACGCTGATGGTGACCCACGACCAGTCCGAAGCCCTGTCGATCAGTGACCGGGTCGTGGTGATGCAGGCCGGGCGCATCACCCAGATCGATGCGCCGTACACCCTTTACGAGCACCCTCGCACCGAGTTCATTTCCGGCTTCGTCGGCAAAGCCAACCTGCTGCCCGGCATGCGGGACAGTGCGGGAGTCGTTCAAGCCTGCAGCCAGGGCAATGGCGAGCTGACGCTAAGCCTGCGCCCGGAAAAAATCGACCTGTGCGAGGCCGGTTCAGGGCGACTGCAAGGCACCCTCGTCAGCCGCTTCTTCCTTGGCAGCCAATGGCTTTACGGCGTCTCGACCAGCCTGGGTGAACTCTGCGTGGTGCGCCGCAACGACGGCTCCGCGCCCCTGGTCGAAGGCACGGCGGTGGGCCTGGACTGGGACCCGACGCTGCTGCGGGTGCTGACTGCGGACGAGGTGCCGGCATGAAGCTGATCGATGCGATGCGCCGCGGTCGCCAAGGCTACCTGATGTCCGCGCCAGCCCTGGCCTTGTACCTGGGCTTGCTGGTCATTCCCTTGGGCTTGACCTTGGTCCTGTCGTTCAACGTCTTCGACTACAGCTCGGGCATCAACGGCGACGCCTATACCTTCGAGCACTACACCAGCCTGTTGGGCGATCCGTACTTCTACGAGATCTTTTTGCGCACGTTCTGGATCAGCGCCCTGACCACTTTCCTGTGCGTGCTGATCGGCGTGCCCGAGGCGTACATTCTCAGCCGCATGGGCGCACCGTGGCGCTCGATTTTCCTGATCCTGATTCTCACCCCGCTGCTGATTTCAGTGGTGGTGCGCGCCTTTGGCTGGAGCCTCCTGCTCGGCGCCGACGGCCTGGTCAACCAGGCCCTGCAAGCCTTCGGCGGCTCGCCGATGAAGCTGCTCTATACGCCATTCGCCGTGGTCATCGCCCTGGTCCACGTGATGTTGCCGTTCATGATCATTCCGGTCTGGACCTCGCTGCAGAAACTCGACCCGGCCGCCGAACAGGCCGCGCTGTCTCTGGGAGCGAGCCAGTTCACGGTGATCCGAAAAGTGGTGTTGCCGCAGATCATGCCCGGCGTGCTGTCCGGCACGCTGATTGTGTTCGGCCTCGCCGCCAGTTCCTTCGCGATTCCCGGCTTGCTCGGCGGACGGCGCTTGAAGATGGTCGCCACGTTGATCTACGACCAGTACCTGTCGGAGCTGAACTGGCCCATGGGCGCGGCCATTGCCGTTGCCCTGCTGCTGCTCAATCTGCTGATCATGCTGTCGTGGAACCGGATGATCGAAGGCCGCTACAAGAAGTCATTGGGGTAATTCTTCATGTCCAGAAACGGTCCTTTCGCGCTGCTGTTTCACGCCCTGGTGGTGGTCTTCATGCTCGCGCCGCTGGTGGTGGTCTGCCTCGTCGCCTTCACCCCGGAAAACACCTTGAGCCTGCCGACCACGACGTTTTCCCTGCGCTGGTTTCGCGCCGTGTTCGAACGCGCGGACTTTGTCGATGCGTTCTACAACAGCCTGGTCCTGGCGTTCAGCGCGGCCTCGCTGGCGACGTTGATCGCGGTGCCGGCGGCCCTCGCGATTACCCGGTTCGAGTTCCCCGGCCGGGACTTCTTCAACGGCCTGTTCCTGTCGCCGATCATCATTCCGCACCTGGTGCTGGGGGTCGCATTGCTGCGCCTGTTTGCGCTGATGGGCGTGAACGGCAGCTTTGCCTGGCTGATCTTCGCCCACGTGCTGGTGATCACGCCCTATGTGTTGCGCCTGGTGCTGGCCTCGGCCATCGGCCTGGACCGCAGCGCCGAACAGGCCGCGCAATCGCTGGGGGCGGGGCGCTTCACGCTGTTCCGGCAAATCACCTTGCCGATGATCCTGCCGGGGGTAGCCGGGGGCTGGCTGCTGGCGTTCATCAACAGTTTCGATGAAGTCACCCTGTCGATCTTCGTCACCTCGCCGGCCACGCAAACCTTGCCGGTGCGCATGTACGTGTACGCCACCGAATCCATCGACCCGATGATGGCGGCGGTTTCGGCACTGGTCATCGCGCTCACCGCGCTGACCATGATTCTGCTCGACCGGGTCTATGGCCTGGATCGGGTCCTGGTAGGCAAACAATGAGGACACCATGGCGCTGCTGAAACGACTGGCCGAAGGCGACCGCCCGGCCCTGGACTTTACCCTCGACGGCCAGCCTGCCACCGGCCTGCTGGGGGACACGCTGCTGACCGCCGTGCTGACCTGCAGCGAACACCTGCGCGGCAGCGACTTCAGCGCCGAACCCCGGGCCGGTTTCTGCCTGATGGGCGCCTGCCAGGACTGCTGGGTCCGCCTGGGCGACGGCCGCCGCGTACGCGCCTGCTCGACCCTGCTCGAAGCCGGCCAGCACATCAGCCGCGAACCGGGGCGTCAGGTATGAACACTGTCGACTGGCCTGGCCTCATCGCGAGCAAGCTCGCTCCCACAGGGGAACTGCGGCGCGCACAAGAGCCGCATCCACCACAGACCCCTTGTGGGAGCGAGCTTGCTCGCGATGACGGCTTCAAGCACAGCACAAATCCCCCGGCCCGGCCAATGAGGTGGCAATGAAACCTATAGCCATCATCGGCGCCGGCCCCGCCGGTATCCGTGCCGCGCAGACATTGGTCGCCCACGGCCTATACCCGATCCTGCTGGACGAAGCCGCCCGCGGTGGCGGGCAGATCTATCGGCGCCAACCGGCCAACTTCAAGCGCTCGCCAGGCAAGCTCTATGGCTTCGAAGCGCACAAGGCCAACGCCATCCACCAGACGCTCGACGCATTGCGCGAACAGCTCGATTACCGTCCCGACACCCTGGTGTGGAACGCCGAAGCCGGCCTGCTCGATACCCTGCATGAAGGCCGCGCCGACCGCCTCGAGTACGCCAGCATAATCGTCGCAACCGGCGCCACCGACCGGATCCTGCCGGTACCCGGGTGGACTCTGCCCGGGGTGTACAGCCTGGGCGCGGCGCAGATCGCCCTGAAGTTCCAGGGGTGCGCCATCGGTGAGCGGGTGGTGTTCGCCGGCAGCGGCCCCTTGCTGTATCTGGTGGCCTATCAATACGCCCGGGCCGGCGCCAACGTGGTCGCGGTCCTCGACAGTTCGCCCTTTAGCGCCCAGGTCCGTGCCCTGCCCGGCCTGCTCGCACAACCGGCCACCCTCGCCAAAGGCCTCTATTATCGCGCCTGGCTGACCGCCCATGGCATCGCCGTGCACCAAGGCGCGAGCCTGTCGCATCTCGACGGCGAACACCGAGTGCAGTCGCTGAAATGGCGCAACGCCAATGGCGAACACACCCTCGACTGCGACGCGGTGGCCTTCGCCCACGGCTTGCGCAGTGAAACCCAGCTGGCCGACCTGCTGGGTTGCGAGTTTTCCTGGAACGCCCTCAACCGCGTCTGGCTGCCACGACGGGATCGCTCTGGTCGCAGCAGCGTGCCGGGGATCTATCTGGCCGGTGACGGCGCCGGCATCATGGGCGCCGACGCCGCTGAGATGGCCGGTGAACGGGCGGCCCTCGCCTTGCTCGAAGACATTGGTTATCTGATCGACCCGCAGCGTTGCACTCAGTTGGAACAATCCCTCGAACGTATCGGCCATTTCCGAGAGGGCCTGGAACGTGCGTTTGCCTTTCCTGAAGAGTGGGCCGCAGACGCTGTCGATGACCTGATGATTTGCCGCTGCGAAGAAGTCAGCGCCGGCGACATTCGCCGGGTGGTGGGCGAAGGCCATTGGGAGATCAATCGGGTCAAGGCGCATTGCCGGGTCGGCATGGGCCGTTGCCAGGGACGAATGTGCGGTGCCGCCGCAGCGGAAATCATTGCCCGCGAAAGTGGCCGCACCGTGTCCAGCATCGGCCGCTTGCGGGCCCAGGCGCCGATCAAGCCCGTACCGTTCGGCCTGGAGGTCGAGCCATGATCGAAGTGGATGCAGTGATCATTGGCGGCGGCATCGTCGGCGCCTCGGCCGCATTGTTCCTGAGCAAGGCCGGACGCCGGGTGGCGTTGCTGGAGCGCGACTTCTGCGGCTCGCATTCCAGCGGCGTGAACTACGGCGGTGTGCGCCGCCAGGGCCGGCCGCTGTCGCAATTGCCCTTGTCGCAACGGGCCCATGAGATCTGGAGCCAGTTGCCACAGTTGATCGGCATCGACGGTGAGTACCAGCGCAGCGGTCATCTGAAGCTGGCCCGCAGCGCGGAAGATCTGCAAGCGTTGCACGACTATGCCGCCGCCAGCCAAGGCTTTGGCCTGAATCTGCAACTGCTTGATCGCAAGGCGCTGCGCGGCCGTTTTCCGTGGGTCGGCGCCGTTGCGGTCGGGGCGTCGCTGTGCCCGGACGACGGCCATGCCAATCCGCGCCTGGTATCGCCAGCCTTTGCCCAGGCCGCTCGCCGGCATGGCGCGCAAGTCCACGAACAATGCGCCGTCAGCAACGTTGTGCACGACGGCCAGCGCTTTGTCGTACACACCGCAACGGGCCTGACGTACCACGCGCCCTGGCTGCTGAACTGCGCCGGTGCCTGGGCGAGCCAGTTCGCCGCGCAATTCGGCGAAGCGGTGCCGATGCACGCCGGGCACCCAGCGATGCTGGTCACCGAACCCTTGCCTTTGGTCATGGACGCCAGCACTGGCGTCGAGGGCGGCGGTATCTATGCCCGCCAAGTCTCGCGCGGCAATTGCGTGCTGGGCGGCGGGCAGGGTTTTGCCTTGGACGCTGCACGCGCCCGACCCGGCCAGAGCGCAGTGCTGGAAATCCTGCGCCAGGCCGTCGAGCTCTACCCGTTTTTGGAGGGCGCCCAGGCGATTCGTACCTGGAGCGGCACCGAAGGTTACCTGCCAGATCGCCAACCGGTGATCGGCCACAGCAGCACCCAGCCTGGTCTGTTGCACGCATTCGGCTTTGCCGGCGCGGGCTTCCAGATCGGCCCGGCGGTGGGCCAGGCGCTCACCGAGATCATCTGCAGCGGGGCTTCGACCACGCCGCTGGATGCGTTTTCCATCACCCGGTTTCACTCCATCTCCGTTGCTTGATAGAGGAAGGTCGCGCCAATGAATAACGTCAAACGCAGTGCACTGTTCGGTTTCTGCTCGCTGGGTTCCGCTTGCCTGGGCGCCCTGCTCCCGGTCACCCAGGCGTTGGCCGAGCCGACGCTCTACCTGGGCATGAACGGCGGAACGATGGAGCGGCTCTATGCCGACAAGGTCTTGCCGGCTTTCGAGAAAGCCAACAACGTCAAAGTGGTCATCGTACCCGGCACCTCCGCCGACATCCTCGCCAAAGTCCAGGCCAGCAAAGGCAACCCGCAGATGCATGTGATGTTCCTCGATGACGGCATCATGTATCGCGCCATCGCCATGGGCCTGTGCGACAAGCTCGAGGACAGCCCGCCCCTGGCGCAGATCCCGGCCAAGGGGCGCATCAAGGATCAGGCCGTGGCCGTCAGCCTCGGGGTGACGGGGTTGGCCTACAACACCCGGCTTTTCAAGGAAAAGGGCTGGAATACGCCCACCTCATGGATGGACCTGGCCGATCCACGCTTCAAGGACAAAGTGGTGTTCCAGTCGATGGCCTCATCCACGTTCGGCCTGCACGGCTTTTTGATGTTCAACCGGATCCAGGGCGGCAGCGAAACCGACGTCGAACCGGGCTTCAAGGCCTGGCCGAACACGGTGGGGCGCAACGTGCTGGAGTACATCCCGAGCTCGGCGAAGATATCCGAAATGCTGCAGACCGACGAAGCCGCGCTGTTCCCACTGACGCCAACCCAGGTGACCGCATTGAAAATCAAGGGCATGCCGGTCGAATATGCCCAGCCGAAGGAAGGCGCCGTGGTCCTAAACGTCGCCGAATGTGCCATCGCCCAGAATACCCAACCGGAACTGGCGCAAAAGCTCGCGGCTTTCCTGCTGACCCCGCAAGCCCAGGCCATCGCCCTGGAAGAAGGCGACCAGATCCCGTCCAACCCCAACACCCCGACCACCGACAAGACTCGCGGTCAGGTGGAGGCGATGAAGCAATACCTGGAAACGGCGATTGCCGTGGATTGGGATCAGGTCAACGAACAACGCCCGGCCTGGAACGCCCGCTGGAACCGCAGCATCGAGCGCTAGAGCGATCGACTGTGGCGAGGGAAGCAACACTGTTGTGGGAAAAACTGTTGTGAAAAATTGCTGTGGGAGCAAGGCTTGCCCGCGATGCAGGCGCCTCGTCTTCTCAGAGACCGCGCCGTCTTCATCGCGGGCAAGCCTTGCTCCCACAGATAAATCCCCTCGCCACAGGGTGTTGTACTGAGCTGATTATTGGTTAACTGTCTGGCTACGGGCGCCAGCCCCTCCCCTTGATCAACAGCGGCCCCCTCCATGCACACCCTCGCCCAACTACGCGCCGGCCAGCTCTCCGGCATTACCCGGCTGGACCTGGCCTGCGGCTTGACGGAATTTCCCCGGGAAATCTTCGACCTGGCCGATTCCCTCGAAATTCTCAACCTCAGCGGCAATCAGTTGGACACGCTGCCCGACGACCTGCATCGGCTGACTCGCCTGCGCGTGCTGTTCTGCTCGGACAACCGCTTCACAGAACTGCCCGAATGCCTGGGCCGTTGCAGCGCCTTGACCATGGTCGGTTTCAAGGCCAACCGCATCACGCACGTCACGGGCGCCGCATTGCCGCCACTGCTGCGCTGGCTGATCCTGACCGACAACTGCGTCAGCCAATTGCCGGATGAACTGGGCCAACGCCCCTATCTGCAAAAACTGATGCTGGCCGGCAACCGTTTGCAGCAGTTGCCGGCGAGCCTGGGCCTGTGTCATCGCCTCGAACTGCTACGCATCGCCGCCAACCAACTGAGCGAACTGCCGCAATGGCTGCTCACGTTGCCGAGTCTCAGTTGGCTGGCCTACGCCGGCAACCCGCTGGAAGCCCAGGCAGAGGCGGCGGCCCTGAATACCACGACGCCTATCGACTGGTCGCATCTGGAACTGCAGCAACAACTGGGCGAAGGCGCGTCGGGGGTGATTCATCAAGCGCTCTGGCAGGCGCCCGGCCAGGTGGCACGAAAGGTCGCAGTGAAGCTGTACAAAGGGCAGATGACCAGCGATGGCTCGCCCCTGCATGAGATGCATGCCTGCATCACTGCCGGTCGACACCCGAACCTGATTGAGGTGTTGGGCCAGGTTGCCGGGCACCCCGAGCAACAGGCCGGGCTGGTGATGGCGCTGATCGAACCCAGCTACCGTAACCTCGCCGGACTGCCGAGCCTGGCGTCGTGCAGCCGCGACGTCTATGCCGATGAACTGCGCCTGAGCGCTCCGGCGGCCCTGCGCATCGCCCATGGCATCGCCTCGGTGGCGGCGCACCTGCACCGCCAGGGCATCACCCACGGGGATCTCTACGGGCACAATATTCTGTGCGATGACCAGGGCGATTGTCTGCTGGGGGATTTTGGCGCGGCGTCGTTCCACGCCACCACGGACAACGTGCAAACCCGCGCACTGCAACGCATCGAAGTGCGGGCCTTCGGGATTTTGCTGGGGGAATTGCTGGCGCGGATCGAACCGGGGCTCAGCGCTGAGGAGCTTGCAGGGTTGCAGGATCTGCAGGTGCGCTGCTGTCAGTCAGATGTACTGGCGCGGCCGGGGTTCGATGAGATTGAAAGGTTGCTGAGCGACTTCAAACACATCGACTAAACCAGCCCCCCAAACTAACAAACACACTACTTATTGTGGCGAGGGGATTTATCTGTGGGAGCAAGGCTTGCCCGCGATGCGGACACCTCGTTTTCTCAGAGACCGCGTCGTCTTCATCGCGGGCAAGCCTTGCTCCCACAGAGTGAACCGCACCCTGGGATAAATTCCCTCGTCACAGGGGTGTACTGCTTAACCGGCCAACCCGACAAACATGTCCTGCACGTCATCGTGGTTGTCGAGGCCTTCGAGGAAGGCTTCGACTTCAGCCATCTGCTCGTCGGTCAGGCCACTGACCGGGTTTTTCGGCTGGTAGCCCAGCTTGGCCGACAACACGGTGAAGCCCTGCTCCGGCAAGGCCTTCTGGACGGCATCGAGATCGGCAGGATCGGTGAGGAACAAAGTCGCACCCTCTTCGCCCGGCTCGAAATCCTGGGCACCGGCCTCGATGGCGGCCATTTCCGGATCGGCGTCCGGGCTGTCCGGCGCGGCTTCGATCATGCCGACATGGTTGAAGTCCCACGCCACCGAACCCGAGGCGCCGAGTTGGCCCTTGCGGAACGCGACGCGAATTTCGGCAACGGTACGGTTGATGTTATCGGTCACGCATTCAACGATCAGCGGTACCTGGTGCGGTGCGAACCCTTCGTAGGTGACGCGGTGGTATTGCACGGTTTCACCGAGCTGGCCAGAACCTTTCTTGATCGCACGTTCCAGGGTCTCGCGGGGCATCGAGGCCTTCTTCGCCTGTTCGACCACCAGTCGCAAGTGCGCGTTGGTAGCGGTATCAGCGCCGTTGCGTGCGGCAATGGTGATTTCCTTCACCAATTTGCCGAAGATCTTGCCCTTGGCGTTGGCAGCCGCTTCTTTGTGTTTAACCTTCCACTGTGCGCCCATTACTCACTCTCTTGTCTGACGCGCCGAGACATCTGCCGGCCGGCGCTGTGGCGCAAGTTTATACGGCCTAAACCGGCTGATCGACCAAAAAATTCACCCCGCCGGATCGACATTTTCACAGCGTGTTGTAGGGCATTTCTGAAATAGCGACTCACAAGCACCGTTTCCCCCCGCAGTTTCGTACCCTCTGCGCCTCTCTTCCCGCCAGTAGGAGCTGCGATGCGCAACGACACGGAAAGTCCCTTCAGCCTGACGCTCACGCAAAGCGACTTGCAACTGCAAGTCTTGCGGTTCAATGGCCGCGAAGCCCTCAACCAGCCATACCGCTTTGACCTCGAACTGATCGGCCTGGCCCCGCCGATAGATCCTGAGCTGATCTTGGGGCATCCGGCTTTCCTGCGCCTTGACGGCGAATCGGGCGTCCATGGGATTGTCCACAGCGTTAGCCTGAGTACCCTGGCGCCGCGGCGCATCGGCTATCGCCTGACGTTGGTCCCCTACCTCCAGCAACTGGAGCAAGGTCCGCGGCGCCGGGTTTTCCATCGGCTCAGCGTGGTGCAGGTGCTGCAACGGCTGCTGGAAGAACACGCGCTACCCGTCGACAGTTACCGTTTCGAACTGCCCCATGGGCAGTATCCATGTCGCCCGTTTTGCATACAGTACGACGAAAGCGACCTGACCCTCCTGCAAAGGCTGTGCGAGGAAGAAGGCATTCATTACCACTTCGAACACGCTCCCCAGGGTCATGCCCTGGTGTTTGCCGAAGACCCGAAGAGCTTTCCCGCGCGCCCCGTCGAACTGCCCCTGCGTCCGAACGACAGCCAGCTACCGGCCGCCAAACGCTTGTATTTGCGTCACCATCCGATGATGCCTGGCCTGCCCGTCGGGTTCAGTGACCGGGCCCCGCCCGAAGCCAACGCCTCGGCGGCGAATCAACCTCTTGAGCGGATCGATCACAAAGCCATGCGCGACAACCCGGCCTTGGCACACCGTTACCAGGCCGGTCGCCGCCACCTTGAACGGCTGCGCTGCCGGCAACGGGAAATCCATGGCCACAGTACCCAACCGGTCCTGCACGGTGGCAACATCGTGCAGATCTGCGAACACCCGGTTGCAGCCTTCAACGATCAATGGCTGATCACCGAGGTCCAGCACCGCGGACGGCAGTTTTCGATCCTGGAACCGGACGTGCCCGCCGCACCTTCGTCCCGTGACTACCGCAACCGGTTCACCGCCATTCCCTGGTCCACCGCGTTCAGGCCAGCCCTCAAGCATGCCAAGCCCTGCATCCCCGGGTACCACCTGGCCCATGTACTCGGCCGCGCCGGCCAGCCGGCCAGCCCCGATGAACGTGGCCAGGTGCGTGTCAGCCTATGGACGCCGGACCAGGACGGCATCACGCTGCCCGTATCGCGGCTGACGCTGGATGGCAGCCCCAACCTGATGGCCGGCAGCGAAGTGCTGGTGAGTTTTCTCGATGGCGACCCTGATCGACCGGTGCTGTGCCCAGGGGCTGTCGATACCGGCGCAGACCATACCGCCACGCGCCCGAAATCGCCCCGTGGCAATCATGATGCGGGGCTGCTGTTGGACTGGCTGCTGAATCCGCCGGACTTCACGCCCTGACTCAACCCTGTAACTTCATGCCGGCAAAACTGATCTGGCTCATGCAAACCCAGCGAAACGGGCTTACAGTAAACGGATAACGCCGCTCTAGACGGCGCTCTACCCTGATCGTTGGAGATACCTGCAATGCCCTGGAAAAACTCAGAAAGCCGCTACAGTACCGTCACGGTAACCTTGCATTGGCTGATGCTGGTTCTGCTGGCCGTGGTTTATGCCTGCATCGAGTTCCGAGGGATTTTCCCCAAGGGCAGTGGCGGCCGGACCCTGATCAAGGAAGCACACTTCATGCTCGGCCTGACGGTGTTCCTGCTGGTCTGGCTACGCCTGTTCGCCCGCAGCATGGGTAAGGCACCGGCGATTTTCCCGGCGTCACCTGCATGGCAAACCGTTCTCGCTCGCCTGATGCACTGGGCGCTGTACCTGTTCATGATCGCCATGCCGCTGCTGGGCTGGCTGATCACCAGCGCCGAAGGGCATCAGGTGATGTTCTATGGTTTCGATCTGCCCTTGCTCATCGATCAGGACAAGGAATTTGCCAAGCAGCTGGAAGGTTGGCATGTGCTGGGCGGCACTATCGGCTATTGGTTGATTGGCCTGCATGCCTTGGCGGGGCTGTACCACCACTATGTGGTACGGGACAACACGCTGCTGCGGATGATGCCCAAGCGCGGCTGATCGCCGTTACTCGAACCCTCGGCGGCCTTGCAAACCGCCGGTGTGGACGAAGATCAAACGGGTGCCTGGGGCAAACCCTCCGGCCTCGACCCGTGCTCTAAGCAACATCAAGGCTTTGCCGGTGTACAACGGCTCCAGTTCGATGGCCGCCGTGCTGTCGATGAACGCGGTGAGTTCAGCATCGACCCGGGCGAAACCGCCACGGCTGCCGTCGAACAATTCATAAAGTGGACTGCAAAGCCCCGCCTCCCCCACGATGCGTTCGACTTGCTGCGCCACGCCATGGTCCTGGGGCACCGCCAGCACGCCATAGACCGGGCGCTGTCCCGCTTCGGCCAGCACCAGCCCGGCCAACGACGTACCGGTGCCGCAGGCCAGCCACCAACCGTGAAAATCCGCCCATCCCAACGTCGCCAGTTGTTCACGGACACTGGCTGCCCATACCTGGCAGCCTTGTGCGCCGGGTAATCCTGAACCGCCCTCGGGCACCGGATGCAAATGTGGATAGCGGATCTGCCACGGCGCCCAGAAACCCGGCGCGTGTCGCTCTCGGTACCCGCCATACCCCAACCAGTGCAGGTCCATGCCAAACGCTTTCAGGTCGCGCACCGTCGGCGTGTCCTGGGGCTGACCACGCAACAGCCCCGCCGTGGGAAACCCGAAGCGCTTGCCCGCCGCCGCCAACGCATGCAAATGGTTGGAATAGGCCCCGCCCAGGCTCATGACCCCCTCGGCACCGGCCTCATGGGCGGCGCGCAAATGATGGACCAGCTTGAACCACTTGTTGCCGCTGATCAGTGGATCGATCCGGTCCAGGCGCAACACCGCCACCTCAACACCGGCACGGGCGAGCCAGTCCAGGTGAAGGGGTTCGAGTCGGGGTTGGGGATGCCAATCGAGGGCGGGAAGCAGCATGGCAGCGGGCCCGAGGGGAAACAGGCCGGCATCTTAACAGCTTGGCAGCGGGTGATTTCAGGTTCACCACATCCCCTGTGGGAGCGAGCTTGCTCGCGATGGCGGTTAGTCAGCAGCATGAATGTTGACTGACCTGCGGCTATCGCGAGCAAGCTCGCTCCCACAAGGGTTTTCCTGGGGCGCTGCCTTACAACTGCGCCGCCAACCGCGAACCCTGGTTGATCGCCCGCTTGGCGTCCAGTTCCGCCGCCACGTCGGCACCGCCGATCAGATGAACCTTCTGCCCCGCCGCCTCCAAGCCTTCCTGCAATTCACGCAGCGGATCCTGGCCGGCGCAGATCACGATGTTGTCCACGGCCAGCACTTGCGGCTCACCGGTTTCGCCGATGCTAATGTGCAGGCCCTCGTCGTCGATCTTCAGGTATTCGACGCTGTTGAGCATCTGCACCTGCTTGTTCTTCAGGCCCGTGCGGTGAATCCAGCCGGTGGTCTTGCCCAGGCCGTCACCGACCTTGGATGTCTTGCGTTGCAGCAGGAACACCTGGCGCGCCGGCGCATGAGGTTCGGCCTTGATCCCGGCCACGCCGCCGCGAGCCTCGAGGTGGGTGTCGATGCCCCACTCCTTCCAGAACGCCTCGCGGTCCTGGCTGGTGGCAACGCCTTGATGAACCAGGAACTCCGACACGTCGAAGCCGATACCGCCGGCACCGATCACCGCGACACTGCGGCCCACCGGCTTGCGCTCGAGGATCACGTCCAGGTAGCTCAACACCTTGGCATGCTCCACGCCAGGAATCGCCGGCACGCGCGGTGCGATGCCGGTGGCGAGGATGATCTCGTCATAACCGCCAGCCACCAATTGCGCCACATCCACCCGGGTGTCGAGGCACAGCTCGACATGGCTGGTCTGCAATTTGCGCTTGAAGTAGCGCAGGGTTTCGAAAAACTCTTCCTTGCCCGGCACGCGCTTGGCAATGTTGAACTGACCACCGATTTCACTGGCCGAATCGAACAGCGTCACCTGGTGCCCACGCTCGGCCGCCACCGTGGCAGCGGACAACCCGGCCGGGCCGGCACCGACCACGGCGATTTTCTTCACCTGGGTCACCGGCAGGTAGTTCAGCTCGGTTTCGTGGCAGGCCCGCGGGTTGACCAGGCAACTGGTGAGCTTGCCGCCAAAGGTGTGGTCCAGGCACGCCTGGTTGCAGCCGATGCAGGTGTTGATTTCATCGCCGCGACCGGCAGCGGCCTTGTTGACGAACTCCGGATCGGCCAGGAACGGCCGGGCCATGGAGACCATGTCGGCATCGCCTTCGGCCAGGATCTGCTCGGCCACTTCCGGGGTGTTGATGCGGTTGGTGGTGATCAGCGGGATGCTGACCGAACCACGCAGCTTGGCCGTGACCTTGCTGAACGCGGCGCGCGGAACCTTGGTGGCGATGGTGGGAATTCGCGCTTCGTGCCAACCGATACCGGTGTTGATAATCGTCGCGCCAGCCTGCTCGATGGCCTTGGCCAACTGGACGATTTCGTCCCAGGAACTGCCACCTTCCACCAGATCGAGCATCGACAGGCGAAAGATGATGATGAAATTCGGGCCTACCGCCTCGCGCACTCGACGGACGATTTCCACCGGCAGGCGCATGCGGTTTTCATAGCTGCCGCCCCAACGGTCGGTACGGTGGTTGGTGTGGGCCGCCAGGAACTGGTTAATGAAATAACCTTCCGAGCCCATGATCTCGACGCCGTCGTATTCGGCCTTCTGGGCCAGTACCGAGCAGGTGACGAAATCGCTGATCTGTTTCTCGATACCCTCCTCGTCCAGCTCCTTGGGCTTGAATGGGTTGATCGGTGCCTGGATCGCGCTCGGTGCCACCTGCTTGGGGCTGTAGGCGTAGCGCCCGGCATGGAGAATCTGCATGCAGATCTTGCCACCGGCCTCGTGTACGGCCCGGGTAACGATCTGGTGCTTGAGCGCTTCTTCTTCGGTGGTCAGCTTGGCCGCGCCGGAGTAGACACCACCCTCGTCGTTCGGTCCGATCCCGCCGGTGACCATCAGACCCACGCCGCCCCGGGCGCGCTCGGCAAAATACGCCGCCATACGCTCGAAGCCGCCGGGTTTCTCTTCCAGGCCGGTGTGCATCGAGCCCATCAGGGTACGGTTGCGCAAGGTGGTGAAACCCAGGTCCAGCGGGGCCAGCAGATGCGGGTAATGAGAGGCGGTCATCGGTAACTCCACAACGGGCGATCACGGGGAAAAGCGCAAGCTCTGCGGCCTGCGTCTGTCATGACCCACAGCGTAAGAGTCGGGATGCGGGCACTCAATGACCGTAACTGACAACTTAATGATCCAAATGTGCAGGGTGCCGATCAGTCGTGCGTGACTCTCGGCGGGGTGAGCCAGTCCTATCAACGCTGGCCCAGGTGCTGAAACCAAAAATAACCCTAATAACATGGTGCTCATTGCATGCATCCCCAACGAAAAATGCTGCACAACGAGTTGCACGCCCGCCCGTCGCTGTATTTCGACGAGCCGGCCCACGTCTTCCACCTGGCGTTTCTTGGCGACAATGCCCAGTGCAACGCGTTGCTCGAACGACTGTGCCCTGAAACCGTCGCAGCAGAGGCCGCACAAGGCATCACCCGCCTTGAAGGACATCCGCTCAAGTGGGAGCGCCACGCCGAGTTCTTCACCCTGACCCTGGTTGTTCCCGCCAGCACCAATGAACTGCACTGGACAACGCTGCCCGAATGCCTTGCCCAGGGTATCGAAGGCCATTCCCAGCACCTCATCAATGCGGTTCAGGTGGTGGTGCGCGCCGAAGCCGGTCTCGACCTGCCCAGCTACGGTTTCAAGGACCCTTGCGGCTCTTGCGTGGGCGGTGGCGATGCGGTGGTCTGGAGCGATTTTCGCCTGACCGAGGATGGCACCAATCGCCTGCTGTTCATCAACCGACGGCTCAACGCTTATCGCCAGGGCCGCATGATCCGGCGCCTGCTGGAAATCGAGACCTATCGCATGATGGCGTCCTTGTCGCTCAATACCGCCAAGGCACTGGACCCGCAACTGAACGAATTCGATCGCACCCTGGTGAGCCTGTCCGAACGCAACGCCAATGCCAGCGGCGTGCATGCCAAGGCCCTGCTGGAGGACATCGCCCTGCTGTCTCGCCAGGTCGTCAGTAGCACGGTCAAGAATCGCCACCGTTTCAGCGCCACCCGCGCCTACGCCCAACTGGTGTTCGAGCGCCTGGGGGAGTTGCGCGAAAGTCACCTGGGCGATTGCCAGCGGCTGGGCGTGTTCATCGAACGGCGTTTCAAACCCACGGTGCGTTATTGCGCAGCCACCGAACAGCGCCTTGAACAACTGGCCATGAGCGTCGCCAACCTGGGTGACCTGCTGCAAGCCCGCGTACAAGTCGAGATGGAAGACCAGAACGCCGAGATCCTGCGCAGCCTCAATGCGCGTGCCGATGCACAGATCAAGATCCAGCGCGCGGTGGAAGGTCTGTCGATCATTGCCATCACCTACTACCTGATCAACCTGTTCAAACTGGTCTATAGCGGGCTGCACACCTTGGGCGCAAACCTCTCGGCCCGCGAAGCGCTGGTGGGCATGACGCCACCGGTGCTGCTGATCATGTTGCTGATTCTGATCCGGATCCGGAAAGCCAAAAGTCACTAGCGCGCCTTGCCAGCGTAGAGGGTGTCCCAAGATTCCTGGACACCCTCTGTGTGTGCTTACCGTGCGTACAAATCAGCGCCCGCCCTTCGCTAATCCCTTATTTTACCGTACCCTGCCCCGTAGCTCTTGATGAAAAATCACGAACCTGCACACGGCCGCTGACTGTTCCCCCATGCGCAAATTTCTGTACCTGCTGTTTTCCTTGGCCTTGATTGCCGCTCTGATCACCTACGCACTGTGGACGACGGATCGTCCGGCGGGTCATTACCTGTCAGACCTGCGCATCAGCCTGGCGGTCGACCAGGGCACGCCCGCCGACCGCGGCAACCTGCTGGGCATCCAACCCGAACTGTTCCCCACCGACTACCAGAGCCCCGAGCGCCTGCATCGCAAACTGGCGGCCTATCTGCAGACGGCTCGCGACCAGGGCTTTCTCAATGCCAAGACCGTGGTGGTCCTGCCCGAGCACATCGGCACCTGGCTGATGGTCGGCGGCGAAAAAGACGAGTTGTACCAGGCCACCAGCCTGAAGGACGCCATGAACTGGCTGGCGGTCAGCAATCCGCTGGCGTTTATCCAGGCATTGGTCAGCGCTCAAGGCGATAGCCGACTGGACGATGCCTACCTGCGCATGAAAGCCGAGCGCATGGCCCATGACTATCAAGCACTGTTCGGTGGGCTGGCCAAGGAGTTCGGTATCACCCTGGTGGCCGGCTCCATCGTGCTTCCCGAGCCCAGTGTCAGCGACGGTGAACTGAAGATCGGTCGCGGTGCGCTGTACAACAGCAGCCTGGTGTTCGGCAGCGATGGCCGGCCGATCGGCCAGCCACAACGCCAACGACATCCAGTGTTTGAACAGCGCGACGTGCTTGGGGCCGACCGACCGACCGCTGTCCAAGTCATCGACACCCCCGCCGGGCGCCTGGGCGTGCTGATCGGCAGCGACAGTTGGTATCCGCTCCACTACCGGCAACTCAACGACCAGGGCGCGCAACTGATTGCCGTGCCCGCCTTCATCACCGGTCGCGATACGTGGGAAAAACCCTGGAGCGGTTATAAAGGCCTGTCCACGCCGAGCGAGGTGAGCCTCAAGCCCGGTGAAGTGAGCGAGGGCCAAGCCTGGCATCGCCTGACACTGACCGGCCAATTGCCCATCAGCCAGGCCCGGGCCGGCGTCAGCGTGTTCCTGCGGGGCCAGTTCTGGGACAGCGGCAGTGCCGGCCAGAGTTTCATCAGCCACGACGGCCAACACTTCTCCGATGGCAACGCCCGTGGCGCCCGCCTGCTGAACCTGTGGTTGTGAACATGAAACCGCGGCCGATGCGCCTGGGCGACCTGTCAGTGGGCTTCGTCCATAGCCTGGCTGACGCCGTCGCCAGCCATGGGCAAGACCCTCAACCTTTGCTCGAACAGTACGGTCTCGATGCCGCGCGCCTGGCCGAGCCCGGGGCAAGGCTGTCGATCCCACGCTACATGCGCCTGGGCCACGCCGCGATTCAACAGACCCAGGACCCGGCCTTGGGCCTGCGCATGGGCCAACTCGGCCGTCTGAGCCAGGCCGGACTCGCGGGCGTCACCGCGGCCCAGGCGCCAACCGTGCGCGAGGCCGCCCGCTGCATGATCCGCTTCGAGCCGCTGTATGGCTCCAACTATCGCGGCCAATCGAGTTTCCATGAAGATGCCCGAGGCGCTTGGCTACGGTTCTATTCCATCAGCCCGTATAACGCCTACAACCGCTTTGTCGTGGACTCGATCATTGCCGGCTGGCTTGCGCAACTGTCCAGCGTCAGCGGCATCGCGCTGCGGCCAGAACGCATCGAAATCGAATTCGAGGAGCCGGCATACCTGGAGGCCTACCGCACGCTCGGTGACTGCCCGATCCAATTTGGCGCCGAACAGAATCAACTGCGCCTGGGCCTGGACAGCCTCGCCCAGCGCAACCCACAGCATTGCCCCAGCACCTGGCACCATCTGCTTCAGTTGTGTGAACGGGAACTGGAACAACTGACCCGCACCCGCAGCCTGCGCGAGCGCATCATCCAACTGCTGGGACCGTTGCTCAACGGCGGCCGGGAACCCGACCTGGAAGAAGTGGCGGCCCGCCTGAAGCTGCCGACCTGGACCCTGCGTCGCAAGCTGGCCGAGGAAGGCACGCAGTTTCGCGCCATCCTCAACGACACCCGCCGCGACCTGGCCATGACCTACATACGCGATACCGAACTGGCGTTCGGCGAAATCGCTTATCTATTGGGATTCGCCTCAGCCGAGGCATTTCAACGAGCCTTCAAGCGCTGGAACAACCAGACGCCCGGAGAGTTTCGTCGTAGTCACCGAGGGGTTTGAGCTTCAAGAACCTGGCTTGGCGCTTACCACTTGTAGCGTGTAGCGATCCTCACAACTCCGTCGCATCTTCGGCGGGTTCCAACGGGTCCAGTTCATACGCCTGGTATTCCAGCAGCTCTTCCTGATAATCATCCATTACGTGTCCTTCCCCTGTCATTGAAACCAATGCCTGATGGCGCTGGCATCAGCATAAAGCTGCTTTATGAACAAAACATGAAGCAAAGGCTTCATGAATTAAACGTAGCACAGGGTCGGGAAATTACCGTGTGAAGTGTGACAGGGCATTACTCCCTGCCACTGGACCTCAGGATGCCGGAAGCGGCTGGATCGGCTCGGTCGGGGCCGGCAACGAACTGGACGGTGGTGGTGTAACGGTTTCCGTCGTCGGCGCAGACTCGAACGACTCGGGCGCAATCGGTGCAGGCTCGCTCGGCGGTGCGACGGGCTCCGACACCGTAGGAGCTGTTTCGACAGGGGCCGGCGCGGGCGCGGGGGCGACAGGCTCCGGTGCAGGCGCTGGAGCAGGCATCAGGGCGGCCGGTTCGACCTTGGTTTCCGGAATGCCCAGTTCAGCTTTTGGTTTCTCGGCGTTGTCGGCCGCTTTCTTCGCCTCGGGAGGCAGGAACAGCTCCACCAGGGCAAAGAAGCGCTCATAGAACTTGGCCGCCGACACGGTTTCACTGGCGACCTTGACCATCGAATCATCCGAGGAGCCGATCGGCATCGACACCGAACCCAGCACGCCCACACCCAGGCTGGCGGAGTTGTTGGTTTTCTTCAGGGCATAACGGTCCTGCAAGGCGTTGGCGAACATGGTCGCACGGTGTCCGGCACCGCCGTCCTCGGCACAGACCAGGTTGAAACTGATTTCCATGTGAGTGTCGCCGGTCTGCTGGAAACTCTTGTGACCGCTGACCAGCTTCGGATCGCTGCTGGTGATGATGTAGCCCTGGCTGAGCAACGCCCGACGCCCGGCCTCGCAGGTCGCCGCGTCGTTAACCGGATATGTGCGCGAGAACGTGCCGGAGTCATCGAAGTTCTCGTGCTCGTAAATGGCGGCTTTCTTCGACGAGCAACCGGCTGCGGCGGCCAGCACCAGTGCAAGCCCGACGGTGCGCATGGGAAATGATTTGAACATTGAACATCCTGAGAAAAACGGTCCGGGGCGTATTGTGCAACAGAACGCGACCTGGCAGCGTGGCTAATCTTGTTTCAAGGGGGTTACAAGTTTACTGGGGGTTGTTTGCAGGAAAAAGACGCCAAGCGGATAGATCGACGAACACCCGCCCCGAGCAACAAGCAGACACAAAAAAATCCGGGATTTAGCTTAATCCTGTTCAGTTGCGCCGTTAATGAAGATTTTGATATCACGTTCAGAGCGGCGTAGTTCAGTGTGTATATCCATTTCTGCGGTAATGGATCTACTCACAAAACCCAAGCCAAAAAAAACGACGCTCCCCATTTCTGAAGAAGCGCCGTTTTTTCTAACTGAACAGCATCACAACCAGGTTTGAAAAAGCATCAAGCAATTAGAAACGCTTGATCTCCGCCTGGCTCTCCAACTGCTTGCGATACGCCGCAAAGTCCTGCTGACCAACACGGGACGCGAGGTAGCGGCGATATTCCGCCTTCTCTTCGTCAGTCGGTGCCGCCGCTTCGTTCACGCCATTCAAACGCACGACCATCAGGCTGCCATCAGGCAAGGTCACGCTGGTGAACGTCGGCTTGTCCTTGGACTCAGGCTTGGGCATGCGGAACAATGCTTGCAGCACCGCCGGGTCGATGCCTTCCTGGTTGCGGGTTGCCGCCTGGGTGGCTTTCCAGCCTTGGCCGTCGACCGGCTTGTCCAGTGCAACCTTGCCATCGCGCAGGCTGGCGATCAGCTCGTCGGCGCGGGTCTTGGCTGCCGCGCTGGCGTGTTCCTTGGTCAATTGAGCACGAATCGGCCCTGCCACGCTTTCCAGCGGCAGTTGCTCAGGCTTGCGGTGCTCCTTGGCACGCAGCACCACGACGGTTTCCGGGTCCAGCTCGATGGCGGTGCTGTTGGCCCCCTCATTCAGCACTTCCGGACTGAACGCAGCAGTAACTACGGCACGATTGGCCGCAATCCCTTCGCCGCCTTCACGACCGAACGGGGCCGATGTGTGGACGGTCAGCTTCAGGTCCTGGGCGGGTTGCGCCAGGTCGGACGCTTCGAACGAGGCATCCTCCAGTTGCTTGGTCGCCTCAACGAAACGCTGCTCCACCTGTTGAGTCTTCAGCTCGCGGGTCAGCTTGTCCTTGAGGCTGGCAAACGTAGGCACTTCAGGCGCTTCGACACCCAGCAGCTTGATCAGGTGCAGACCGAAATCGGTGCGTACCGGTGCCGAGACCTGGTCCTTGTTCAAGGCGTACAAGGCCTTTTCAAATTCCGGATCGTAGACACCAGGACCGGCGTAGCCCAGATCGCCGCCATTGTTAGCCGAACCCGGGTCCTGGGAAAACTCCTTCGCCAACGCTTCAAACGACTCGCCTTTGGCCAGGCGAGCCTGGATCTCTTCGATCTTCGCCTTGGCCTGGGCTTCGGTCACCTTGTCGTTCACTTCGATCAGGATGTGCGCAGCCCGACGCTGTTCGGACAGGTTGGCGATTTCTTTCTGATAGGCCGCCTGCAAGTCTTCGTCCTTGACGCTGACCTGATCGAAGAAAGAGGCCTTCTTCAGTTCGAGGTAATCGATGACCACCTGGTCAGGCGTCATGAATTCCTTGGCGTGCTGGTCGTAGTAAGCCTTGACCTCATCATCGGTCAGCTTGACGGAGGCAGGATCAGCCTTGATGTTCAAGGTGGCGAAATCACGCGTCTGTTTTTCCAGGCGTGCAAATGCCAGCACTTGGGCATCGGTGACGAAACCGCTGCCTGCCAGGCCGGCGCGCAGCTGACCGATCAGCATTTCCTGAGCCAGCATCTGGCGGAACTGCATACGGCTGTAACCCAGCTGGCGGATCACCTGATCGAAACGCTCGGGGCTGAATTTGCCATCGACCTGGAACTCAGGCGTCTGCAGGATCACTTGATCAAGCGCAGCTTCGGAGAAAGCGAATTTCGCATCGTGTGCGCCTTGCAACAACAACTTGCGGTCGATCAGGCCCTTGAGCGCCGAATCACGCAGCATTTTTTCGTCCAGCAGGGAGGCGTCGAAATCCTTGCCCAGCTGTTGCATGAGCTGACGGCGTTGCATATCGACCGCCTGGCTCAGCTCGTTCTGGCTGATGTTTTCGCCGTTGACCTTGGCCGCTTCGTTGCTGTTGGTAGTGGCTTTGAAAATGGCATCGAAACCGGTCAACGCCATCAATGCGACGATGACCCCGATGATGGTCTTGGCAATCCAGCCTTGTGAATTGTCCCTGATATTCTGCAGCATGCGTCCCCCAGAAACGGTTGAACTTCAAATTTAGGCAACCGTGGAGCGTGGGTAGAATCCGGATAGAAGAAAGGCGCATCCGAGGATGCGCCTTCTCGTAACTGGCGGAGCGGACCGGGCTCTAACCTTCAAGCCCTGGTGTGCCAGACCGGTTGCAACCGGCCGTGTTACCGCTCCGCTGCCAAGCCAGGCATGACCCCGACCCGGATAAACTCAACGAAACCTTAGTTAACGGCTTCTTTCAGTGCTTTACCAGCTTTGAAGCCTGGCTTTTTGGCAGCAGCGATTTCCAGCGTCTTACCGGTCTGCGGGTTGCGACCGATACGAGCAGGACGATCGGTCACGGAGAAGGTACCGAAACCAACCAGAACAACGGAGTCGCCAGCCTTCAGAGCGCCAGTGACGGATTCGATTACAGCGTCCAGCGCACGGCCAGCAGCAGCTTTCGGGATATCAGCGGATGCAGCGATAGCATCAATCAGTTCCGACTTGTTCACTCTAAGTCCCCTTATATCTATTTGAGATGATTCTAAGTTTTTTTGGTGAAAGCAAAACGAGTGCTGAATGGCCTGCAGACACTTAAGAGCCGCTTTATAACAAGGGCTCTAAAAAACTGTCAAGGAAGCCCCCCAGGCAAATGCGTATTAATGCGTGCTAATTCTTTCCTTAGAGTCAGACTCTCGCTTTTCTTCCTTCGCGACAATCTCCGGAGCCACATCCGGCAAGGGCTCCGGCGCGTATTGCAGCGCAATTTGCAGGACCTCGTCAATCCATTTAACGGGTTTGATCTGAAGATCTTGCTTGATGTTGTCAGGAATTTCCTTCAGGTCGCGGACATTCTCTTCGGGAATGATCACGATCTTGATCCCACCACGGTGTGCCGCCAGCAGTTTTTCCTTCAGGCCGCCAATCGCCAGGACCTGGCCGCGCAGCGTGATTTCACCCGTCATGGCGACGTCGGCACGCACCGGGATACCGGTCAATGCCGAGACCAGGGCCGTGCACATGCCTACACCAGCGCTTGGGCCGTCCTTGGGCGTAGCCCCTTCAGGCATGTGGATATGCGTGTCGCGCTTCTCATGGAAGTCCAGGGGAATGCCCAGGCTCCGGGCGCGGCTGCGAACCACCGTCAGCGCAGCGGTGATCGATTCGACCATCACGTCGCCCAGGGAACCGGTCTTGATCAGTTGCCCCTTGCCCGGCACCACGGCCGCTTCGATGGTCAGCAACTCACCACCGACCTGGGTCCAGGCCAGGCCAGTCACCTGGCCGATCTGATCCTGTTGCTCGGCGAGGCCGTAGCGGAACTTGCGTACGCCCAGGAAGTGCTCCAGCAGGTCCGCAGTGACTTTGACCGCGAAGCGTTTTTCCAGCGCATGTTCCTTGACCGCCTTGCGGCAGACCTTGGCAATCTGCCGTTCCAGGCCACGTACACCGGCTTCGCGGGTGTAGTAGCGGATGATGTCGCGAATCGCTTCCTCGTCGAATTCCAGCTCGCCTTTTTTCAGGCCGTTGGCCTGGATCTGCTTGGGCGAAAGGTATTTCACGGCGATGTTGATCTTCTCGTCCTCGGTGTAGCCCGGAAGACGAATCACCTCCATCCGGTCCAGCAACGCCGGCGGAATATTCATGGAGTTGGAGGTGCAGAGGAACATCACATCCGACAGGTCGTAGTCGACCTCCAGGTAGTGATCGTTGAAGTTGTGATTCTGCTCAGGATCGAGGACTTCGAGCAACGCAGAGGCGGGATCGCCGCGCATGTCGCTACCCATCTTGTCGATTTCGTCCAAAAGGAACAGCGGATTGCGCACGCCGACCTTTGTCATCTTTTGAATCAATCTTCCTGGCATCGAACCGATGTAGGTACGGCGATGCCCCCGAATTTCCGCCTCATCGCGCACGCCGCCAAGAGCCATGCGTACGAATTTGCGGTTGGTCGCGTGGGCAATCGACTCCGCAAGGGAGGTTTTACCGACCCCAGGAGGACCGACCAGGCACAGGACCGGGCCACGAATCTTCTTCACGCGCTTCTGCACGGCGAGGTATTCAAGGATACGCTCCTTGACCTCTTCCAGGCCGTAATGGTCGGCGTCGAGGATGTCTTCGGCACGCGCCAGGTCCAGACGCACCTTGCTCTGGGCTTTCCACGGCACCTGGACCAACCAGTCGATGTAGGAGCGCACTACGGTGGCCTCAGCAGACATCGGCGACATTTGCTTGAGCTTGTTCAGCTCAGCCTGGGCCTTGGCCAGTGCATCCTTGGGCAAGCCGGCGGCATCGATGCGCTTTTTCAGCTCTTCGATTTCGTTGTGGCCTTCGTCACCATCGCCCAGCTCTTTCTGAATGGCCTTCATCTGCTCATTCAGGTAGTACTCGCGCTGGCTGCGCTCCATCTGTTTCTTGACGCGACCGCGAATGCGCTTCTCGACCTGCAACAGATCGATTTCGCCGTCGAGCAGTGCCAGCACGTGTTCGACACGGGCCGACAAATCAATGATTTCGAGAATTTCCTGCTTCTGCTCGATCTTGAGGGCCATATGGGCCGCCATCGTATCGACCAGTCGCCCAGGCTCATCGATGCTGTTAAGCGACGACAGGACCTCTGCAGGCACCTTCTTGCCCAGTTGCACGTATTGTTCGAACTGCGACAGCAGGCTGCGGACAAACACCTCTGACTCACGCTCGGGCGCATCGACCTCTTCGATCAGCGACACCTCGGCCCGGCAATGGCCGTCCACTTCGCTGAAACGCTCGATAGCACCGCGCTGCTCGCCTTCGACCAGGACCTTGACGGTGCCGTCGGGCAGCTTGAGCAATTGCAGAACCGTTGCAATCGTACCTACGCGATACAGTGCGTCTTCGCCGGGATCATCATCGGCCGGGTTTCTCTGAGCCAGCAAAAGAATCTGCTTGTCACCCGCCATCGCAGCCTCAAGGGCTTCGATGGACTTCTCGCGCCCCACGAACAGCGGGATAACCATGTGCGGATACACCACGACATCGCGCAATGGCAGGAGAGGCAATTCGATGGTTGTCTTCATGATTTCGCCTCTACGGCGGCCCTCGGGCCGGAAACAGATGGAAGTAAGCTTGAAACCAAGATGGGGGCAGCCTTGAAAAAAAACAAGCGCTAAGACACGTCTAAAACGCGCAAAAAGCAAAGGGGCCCGAAGGCCCCTCCTTTGTTCCGGCAGCCGAACGCTTAAGCGTCCGGTGCGGCCTTGGCAGCCGGCTCACTGTTTTCATAGATATACAGTGGCTTGGACTTGCCTTCTATGACGCTTTCATCGATCACGACTTTACTCACCTCGGACTGCGAGGGGATCTCGTACATCGTGTCGAGCAATACGCCTTCGAGAATCGAGCGCAATCCACGGGCACCGGTCTTACGCTCCAGGGCACGTTTTGCGACCGATTTCAGCGCGTCGGAACGGAATTCCAGGTCTACACCTTCCATTTCGAACAACTTGGCATACTGCTTGGTCAGGGCGTTCTTCGGCTCGGTCAGGATCTGCATCAATGCCGCTTCATCCAACTCGTCCAGCGTCGCCAGGACCGGCAGACGACCGACGAATTCCGGGATCAGACCGAACTTGACCAAATCGTCAGGCTCGACTTCACGCAGGGATTCACCGACTTTCTTGCCTTCTTCCTTGCTGCGCACTTCGGCGTTGAAACCAATGCCACCACGGGTGGAACGGTTTTGGATAACCTTTTCCAGGCCGGAGAACGCACCACCGCAGATGAACAGGATGTTACGGGTGTCGACTTGCAGGAATTCCTGCTGCGGATGCTTGCGACCACCTTGGGGTGGAACGGAAGCGACCGTACCTTCGATCAACTTGAGCAAGGCCTGCTGCACGCCCTCACCGGAAACATCCCGGGTGATGGACGGGTTGTCGGACTTGCGGGAAATCTTGTCGATTTCATCGATGTAGACAATGCCCATCTGGGCCTTTTCCACATCGTAGTCGCACTTCTGCAACAACTTCTGAATGATGTTCTCTACATCCTCACCCACATAACCCGCCTCAGTGAGGGTGGTTGCGTCGGCGATGGTGAACGGAACGTTCAGCAAGCGGGCCAGGGTTTCGGCAAGCAGGGTCTTACCCGAGCCTGTCGGGCCGATCAGCAGGATGTTGCTCTTGCCGAGTTCGACGTCGTCATTCTTCTTGTCACGTTGGTTCAGGCGCTTGTAGTGGTTGTACACCGCTACGGCCAGTACCTTTTTCGCACGTTCCTGACCAATCACATACTGATCAAGGATGCCGCTGATTTCTTTAGGCGAAGGCAATTTATGCGCGCTGCTCTCGGCCTGGGCTTCCTGCACCTCCTCGCGGATGATGTCATTGCACAGGTCGACGCACTCGTCGCAAATGAAGACCGAGGGGCCGGCAATCAATTTGCGCACTTCATGCTGGCTTTTGCCACAGAAGGAGCAATAAAGCAGTTTGCCGTTGTCCTCGCCGTTGCGGGTGTCAGTCATTCGATCGATCCAAATCCGATAGGCTTGCAACACAAGATGAAGGCAATTGCGGGCTTTTTCAAGCCCGCAGGTGATCGGACCTGCCGATCAACCTCATTTTGAGCTGCTTATTTTAAGCGGGGCGCTGGTTGATCACTTCATCGATCAGACCATATTCACGTGCGGCTTCAGCGCTCATGAAATTGTCGCGGTTGGTATCGCGCTCGATTTCTTCTAGCGTGCGCCCGCTGTGCTTGGCCATCAAGGTATTGAGGCGCTCGCGAATGAAGAGGATTTCCTTGGCATGGATTTCAATATCCGATGCCTGGCCCTGGAAACCGCCCAGCGGCTGGTGAATCATCACGCGCGAGTTCGGCAGGCAGTAACGCTTGCCATGGGCACCAGCTGTCAGCAAAAACGCACCCATGCTGCAAGCCTGACCGATACAGGTCGTCGAAACGTTAGGCTTGATGAACTGCATGGTGTCGTAGATCGACATGCCCGCCGTCACCGAACCGCCAGGGGAGTTGATATAGAGATGGATATCCTTGTCCGGGTTTTCGGCTTCAAGGAACAACAGTTGCGCACAGATCAGGTTGGCCATGTAGTCCTCTACCGGGCCCACCAGAAAGATGACGCGTTCCTTGAGCAGACGCGAGTAGATGTCATAGGCACGTTCGCCGCGGGCGGACTGCTCGATAACCATCGGGACCAGGCCGCCTGCGGCCTGGATGTCAGAGCTCTGCTGATAAAAAGAATTGCGGGACATGTCTCGCAGTCACTCCCAAATAGTTATGTCTTGAATACGCATAAGCCAGCACGAAGGCTGGCTTATGGGTGTTTATTTCTTACCGCAGAACCATCAATCGGCTTGTGGAGCTTCCACCGGCTTGACCGCTTCTTCGTAAGAGACCGCTTTATCGGTCACGCTAGCTTTCTGCAGAACAGTATCCACAACTTGTTCTTCCAGCACAACCGAACGGACTTCGTTCAGTTGCTGGTCGTTCTTGTAGTACCAGGACACGACTTGCTCAGGCTCTTGATAGGCCGAGGCCATTTCCTGGATCAGCTCGCGAACGCGGGCTTCGTCAGGCTTGAGTTCGAACTGCTTGACCACTTCGGCGACGATCAGGCCCAGCACGACGCGGCGCTTGGCTTGCTCTTCGAACAGTTCGGCAGGCAGTTGGTCCGGCTTGATGTTGCCACCGAACTGCTGAACAGCCTGCACGCGCAGACGGTTCACTTCGTTGTCCAGCAGGGCCTTTGGCACTTCGATCGGGTTGGAGGCCAGCAGACCGTCCATGACCTGGTTCTTGACCTTGGACTTGATGGCCTGGCGCAGCTCACGCTCCATGTTCTTGCGAACTTCGGTGCGGAAACCTTCCAGACCGGTTTCCTTGATGCCGAACTGGGCGAAGAACTCTTCGTTCAGCTCAGGCAGTTTCGGCTCGGAAACAGTGTTGACGGTCACGGTGAACTCGGCGGCTTTGCCAGCCAGGTCCAGGTTCTGGTAGTCCTCAGGGAAGGTCACGTTCAGAACGCGCTCTTCACCGGCCTTGGCGCCAACCAGGCCGTCTTCGAAGCCAGGAATCATGCGGCCGGAACCCAGCACCAGCTGGGTAGCCTTGGCGGAACCGCCCGCGAACACTTCACCGTCGACCTTGCCGACGAAATCGATGTTCAGTTGATCTTCGTTCTGGGCAGCACGCTCAGTCACTTCGAAACGGGTGTTCTGCTTGCGCAGGATGTCCAGCATCTTGTCCAGGTCGGCATCCGACACGTCAGCGCTCAGGCGCTCGACGGCGATGGATTCGAAACCGGCAACCGTGAACTCAGGGAACACTTCGAACGTGGCGACGAATTCCAGGTCCTTGCCTTTTTCCAGCACTTTAGGCTCGACGGACGGAGCGCCGGCCGGGTTCAGCTTCTGCTCGACGACCGCTTCGTAGAACGAAGACTGGATCACGTCGCCCACGGCTTCCTGACGCGCATCAGCTTCGTAACGCTGACGGATCACGCTCATTGGCACTTTGCCTGGGCGGAAACCTGGGATTTTGGCCTTTTGGGCAGTCTGCTGCAGACGCTTGTTGACCTGAGTCTCGATGCGCTCAGCCGGCACGGTGATGCTCATGCGGCGCTCAAGAGCAGAAGTATTTTCAACAGAAACTTGCATGGATATTCCTCGTTGCACAGACGTTGGCCGGGCGTTTCCGACCCCAGAATCAAGGGCATGCATTCTAGTAGGTCAAACTCAAGAAGTCACCCTACTGAAAACGCGCTGGAAACAGGCGCCGGATTTAGGACAGGGCAAACGGTCATGCCCCACCCGGATTGCAAATACAGTCGATTCAGTCCAAGGCTCTGCGCCAACGCTTCTATATATAGAAGGGGCTTGTCCGGTCGCGCAGCGCCCCGCCCCACAAGGAGACCAACGGGCATACCGCGCATCATCACGAAACACATTCACGAAGAACCGACCGCTGCGCGCAGCTCCAAAAACCGTACCGACGCCAAACACAGAACCACTGAAAACAAAAACGGCGCAGCCCTTTTCAGGTACTGCGCCGTTTTCTGCTATTTAAATAGCGACTTGTATGGTGCGGACGGAGAGACTCGAACTCTCACACCTTGCGGCGCTGGAACCTAAATCCAGTGTGTCTACCAATTCCACCACATCCGCGTATCAAGCTTTTAAAGCAAAGGCGCCAGATTGTTAGATCTGGCGCCTTTCTAGAATATGGGGTGGACGATGGGGATCGAACCCACGACAACGGGAGTCACAATCCCGTGCTCTACCAACTGAGCTACGCCCACCATATTGCCTTGTTGCCTTACTTGTGCCAAAGCTGCCTAATTGGCGCACCCGGCAGGACTCGAACCTGCGACCATCCGCTTAGAAGGCGGATGCTCTATCCAGCTGAGCTACGGGCGCCTTTTTAATCTGTATTCTTGGACGATTACAAACTAAGTGCTTTCAGTTTTACCGAGTTGAAACAACCAACTCCGCTCCACCTTCTTAACCAGTGCTAGGCTGTGCCCGACAAGTGCGACGAATGTTATAGACGGCCTGATAGGTCGTCAACTCTTTTTTAAAAAAAATTCATTTAATTAAAGGGGTTAGGGGAATTTGCAGACCAAGCGCCTTTGCCCCCACGCCCCGGCATGCGAGAATGCGTTCTCTTTTTTTCCCCTCTCGATGGTTAACCACGCGCAATGACTGCACAACTTATCGACGGCAAATCGATCGCCGCCAGCCTGCGCCAGCAGATCGCCCAACGAGTCACCGAGCGCCGCCAGCAAGGCCTGCGTACGCCCGGCCTTGCGGTGATCCTGGTCGGCAGCGATCCTGCCTCTCAGGTTTATGTCTCGCACAAGCGTAAAGACTGTGAAGAGGTCGGCTTCCTTTCCCAGGCCTACGACCTGCCTTCCGAAACCACCCAGCAAGCGTTGGCCGATCTGATCGATCGCCTGAACGATGACCCGAACATCGACGGCGTTCTGCTCCAGCTGCCGCTGCCTGAACACCTCGACGCCTCCAAGCTGTTGGAGCGTATCCGCCCGGACAAAGACGTCGATGGCTTCCATCCTTATAACGTCGGTCGCCTGGCCCAGCGCATTCCGTTGCTTCGCCCCTGCACCCCTAAAGGCATCATGACGCTGCTGGAAAGCACTGGCGTGGACCTGTATGGCCTCGACGCCGTAGTGGTGGGTGCGTCCAACATCGTTGGTCGTCCAATGGCCATGGAGCTGCTGCTGGCCGGCTGCACCGTGACCGTGACCCATCGTTTCACCAAGGATCTGGCTGGCCATGTCGGCCGCGCGGACCTGGTGGTGGTGGCTGCCGGCAAACCCGGCCTGGTAAAGGGCGAGTGGATCAAGGAAGGCGCCATCGTCATCGACGTGGGCATCAATCGCCAGGAAGATGGCAAGCTGGTGGGCGACGTGGTCTATGAGACCGCCCTGCCCCGCGCCGGCTGGATCACGCCGGTACCTGGCGGCGTAGGCCCGATGACCCGCGCCTGCCTGCTGGAAAACACGTTGTACGCGGCTGAAACGCTGCACAGCTGATACGCGTCAACAAACCTGTGGGAGCGAGCTTGCTTGCGATAGCGATGGACCGGCCAACATCCAGTTGACTGACACGTCGCTATCGCGAGCAAGCTTGCTCCCACAGGTGTTTCTGGCGACCGGACTTTAGCCGCCAAATTACGAATTTTTCAGATTCGTTTCGCCAAAATCCCCCTCATGAAACTTTATTTATTCACAAGCCCTGGCGATACAGGCATATAGCGCTGCTGTCGCCCATACTCCTAAAATGCGACGTTTTTTTTAAAAGTCGTTGCTCAACGGCACCTTCAACTCTATCGAGTCTACTCGCGTGAAAATCCGTCTTTCCATCATCAGCCTATTCATCGCTTTCACAGGCAGCTTTATCACGCAAAATGTCGTTGCACAGGAAACCATCGCGGCCCCCCGGGACACGACCAAGCTGCAAGTCGCCTCGGGCAGCGCGATGTTGCTGGACCTGCAGACGGATAAAGTCGTTTATTCGAGCAACCCGGACGTGGTGGTACCCATCGCGTCGGTGACCAAGTTGATGACCGGCCTGATCGTGCTGGATGCCAAACAGAACCTCGATGAGTACATCTCCATCACCATTGCCAACACCCCAGAGATGAAGGGCGTGTTTTCCCGAGTCAAACTCAACAGCGAGCTGTCGCGCCGGGACGTGCTGCTGATCGCCCTGATGTCTTCGGAAAACCGCGCCGCCGCCAGCCTCGCCCACCACTATCCAGGTGGCTATGCGGCGTTCATTGCCGCCATGAACGCCAAGGCGAAGGCGCTGGGCATGACCAGCACCCATTACGTCGAACCGACGGGCCTGTCGATCCACAACGTCTCGACCGCCAGGGACCTGACCAAGCTGCTGATCGCCGCTCGCAAGTATCCATTGCTGAGCGAACTGAGCACCACCAAGGAAAAGACCGTTACCTTCCGCAAGCCTGTGTATAGCCTGGGCTTTCGCAACACTGACCACTTGATCCACAAGGCCAACTGGGATATCCAGTTGACCAAGACCGGTTTCACCAACGAGGCCGGCCACTGCCTGGTGCTGGTGACGAAGATGGGCAATCGCCCGATGGCACTGGTGATCCTCGATGCATTCGGCAAGTTCACGCACTTCGCCGATGCCAGCCGGATTCGTAGCTGGGTCGAGACCGGAAAAAGCACCGACGTGCCGTCAGTGGCCCTGCAATACAAGGCTGCCAAGAATCTCAAGAGCCGCCAGAGTGGTGTGGTGGAAGCCTCCCAATAATCCGCGGCACACAGAAAAGCCCCGACTCGTCGTAATGCTGTTCACTTAGAAAAAGCGGCGCTTCTTTCAGAAATGGGGAGCGCCGTTTTTTTGTTTTATTGCTTTGGTGTTTATATCCGTTACCTAAATAACGGATATACACACCAACCCACGCCTCTCGGAACAGATAATGCCTAGGCCTTCAGGTCACCCAGCGGATCATAGGGCTTGGGCTTACGCCCATCCTTCTTGTCCAGAGGCGCCTTGGCCGGCCCTACCGGATCAACCTGGGGGTCCTCAAGGTCCGGCGAATCCGGATCGAACCCCAGGTCATCACCACTGGAATGCTCTGACGAATGTGGCCCCGTAGGTGTTTTCGACTGTGCCATGCGTGCCTCCTCCAATCACGGGTCGGAAAATGCCCAACCCTGACGATAAGAGCCTCAGGCCTGCCAGGTTGTGCCCGGCAAGTGACGAACGGGGTGAACGATCAATGCGCCGCTTCCAAGGTCTTGGTGGCCCGCGCCGCCGCTTGCTCCTGCCCTGCCCCGCCCAATTCGGCCGCCGCTTTGAGCCACCGCTGCGAGTCGACATTGGCCGGAAGCTGCGTAGGTCGCTGGACCAGCACCGCCCAGCCGCCTGCGCTCTTGAAGGCCGATTCGAAGGCACTGAAGCTCATCAACTGCCGTCGGTTCATGCCTGAGCGCAGCAATACCGTCTGCTTCTGACGGTTGTAGCCAGCGAGAATCCCGTACCGAGGCTCGGCCCAGAACGCCGAACCGTCGACATAGCGCACCAGCACCGGATAGCCTGCCGCGACCTGTTCCAACAACGCCGGCAGCCTGGCGTCGAGGGGATACACCAGCAGCCCGTATTCGCGCGCCAGGGTTAGCATGTTCTGCTGCAAACCGGCTTCGCCACCCGGCAGGTGCAACGGTTTCTCCAGCAGCCCCGGCGTGATCACCGTGCCTTGCAACGTCAGCAGGGCAGCCAGGGACTGCGGGGCGCCCTGGTACATTTCGCCGCGAAAGAACGGCACGCTGTTGAGCTCCACCCGTTCGGGCAGGCGCTGGATCTGCGGCGACACACTGCCCGCACACCCCACCAGGGCAACGAGGCAGGACAGCGTCAGTACCAGTGATCGAAAAGATGAAATGACCGGCGACATGATGACTCTCTTGTTCAGGCACCCGGCATCCGGGCCAGGCTTGGGTCGACGATCATAAGGCGCGCACAGCCCTGGGTATAGCCATAACGGCAGTTTTACGAGCGCGATAGAACGAACCGATCCGTGCCCGACCGCCACGGATCGATTACCTGCAACACTTGAGCGACTAGACTGTCCATGTATTAGGTGCGTGATCCCGGACTGGGGATAAAAGGAGGCACAGATGAGCCTGACCACGACAATTCTGATGCTGATATTCGGCTGGCTGAGCGTAGCCACGGCCATGCTGTGGGGCGTGCTTCGGATCACCCGGCGCCATCATCACGCGCCACCTGCGCAATCGGAAAAAACCACAAAATCCGCGCGACGCCACGCCACCGCACACTGAGCATTCGCTTTTCAAACCCTCAAAAAAAACCACCCGGGCCTCGACCCGGGTGGCTTCTGTTTGCGTGGCATCAGGCGTTGTCGGCCAACGCCCTTTCCCTGGCCCGACGGGACAACATGTTCAACACTTCGATCGCCGCCGAGAACGCCATGGCCGCGTAGATATAACCCTTGGGCACATGGGCACCGAAGCCTTCGGCGATCAGCGTCATGCCGATCATGATCAGGAAGCCCAGGGCCAGCATCACCACCGTCGGGTTGTCATTGATGAACTTGGCCAGCGGTTCGGCTGCCAGCAGCATCACCAGTACCGACACAACGACCGCGATGATCATGATCGGCAAATGCTCGGTCATGCCCACAGCCGTGATGATGCTGTCGATGGAGAACACCAGGTCCAACATCAGGATCTGACCAATCGCTGCAGCAAAGCCCAGGGTCACGCCGGACGTGGCCGACTTGGGATCATCCGGTGCCGGGTCCATGCTGTGGTGGATTTCAGTAGTCGCTTTCCACAGCAGGAACAGACCACCGGCAATCAGGATCATGTCTTTCCAGGAGAACGCCTGACCCAGGATTTCGATGACCGGTTCGGTCAACTGCACAATGAAGGCAATGGTGCTCAACAAGCCCAGGCGCAGGATCAGCGCCATGCCGATACCGATCCGCCGTGCCTTGGCACGGTGCTGGGCGGGCAGCTTGTTGGTCAGAATCGAAATGAAGATCAGGTTATCGATGCCGAGCACGATTTCCATGACCACCAGAGTTGCCAGGGCGATCCACGCGGTGGGGCTGGCGGCGAGCTGCAGAAGATAATCCATGGGTCAGTCCTGACTGATGTGACGTGTTAGATGGTTTTGGTCGGGGTTTGTGTTTCGTCAGCTTCGTCGGCCGGCTTCTTCTTCGGGCTGATCAACCCGCCGGTGGCTTCGCTGATCGCCTGTTCGGCGGCCTTGTGGGTGTCATCGATGGCCTGCTTGGCGGTTTGCGCAGCCTGTCCCATCAGTTGCTGGGCACTTTTTTCAGCCTGTTCACAGCCCGCCAATGTCATTGCAGACATCGTCAACAAGGCTGCAAGTCCCAGGGATTTGTATGTCATGAAATAAATGCCTCTTGAGAGAATAGAAGGTGCACGAAAATGGCCCGCCAATGGCCAGGCATTCTAGAGACGCGAACACTTCAGGAAAATTCGTATTTTCAGCGGTTATACTTCGGTTTTTACGAATCCGCGTGAACCCATGCTCAATTACCGACAATTGCATTACTTCTGGGTGGTGGCGAAAACCGGCAGCATCGTGCGCGCCTGCGAGCAGTTGAACCTGACCCCTCAGACCATCAGCGGGCAGATTTCCCTGTTCGAGCAGACCTATAACATCAAGCTGTTTCGCCGCGTCGGACGGCAGCTGGAACTGACCGAGGCCGGCCGCCAGACCTTGCCCTACGCCGAACACATGTTCCAGTTGGGCGGTGAGCTGGAATTGATGCTGCGCGCCCAGCCCAACGAGCAGCAAACCCTGTTTCGGGTCGGGGTGGCGGATGTGGTGCCCAAATCCATCGTCTACCGGCTGCTCGCGCCGACCATGGAGTTGAGTGAGCCGCTACGCATCACCTGTCGCGAGGACAAGCTCGAACGGCTGCTGGCGGACCTGGCGATCCAGCGTCTGGACCTGGTGATTTCCGACAGCCCGATGCCGACCCACCTGGACATCAAGGGCTACAGCCAGAAACTGGGGGAATGCGGGATCAGCTTTTTCGCCACCGCCGCGCTGGCCGAACGCTACGGGCGGGATTTCCCCCACGGCCTGCATGACGCTCCGTTGCTGATTCCCGGACCGGAAACCGTGGTGCGCAGCCGCTTGCAACGCTGGTTCGCCGAGCAACAGATCCAGCCGCGCATCGTCGGCGAGTTCGACGACAGCGCATTGATGCAGGCCTTCGGCCAATCAGGCAGCGGGATTTTCATCGGCCCGAGCGTGATCGCCGAAGAGGTCAAGCGCCAGTACGGCGTAGAAGTGATCGGCCAGACCGACGCGGTGAGCGAATCCTTCTACGCCATTTCCGTGGAGCGCAAGGTCAGCCACCCCGGCATCGTCGCGATTGCCGAAGGCGCGCGTCGCGAGTTGTTCAGCGCTTAGCAGGCGACACGAGGTTTAAAGGTCATCAGCAGCAACGCCAGCAGGATCGATACGAAGATGAACCCGGCCGCCGCAAACCCGACACTGCCCAGGCCCAGGGTATCAATGACCCGGCCACCAACCATCGCCCCCAGGCCAATCCCCAGGTTGGCCCCGGCGATGTTCAACGATGCGGCAAAGGCCGGGGCCTGCGGGGCCGCCTTCATCAGCCGCACATGGCTGACCAGGAACAAGGCCGCCTGGGTCACGCCCCAGATGCCCATCGCCGCCGCCAGCGCCAGGGGTGAATGAATGCTCGGCACCAACGCCACCATGCCGCCGATCAGGAACAGGCAGAAGACCATCGATGCGATCAACGGATGCCGGTCCACCGCCCGACCGCCCAGGGAATTGCCCAGCAGCCCGACGGCGCCGAAGCCCATCAGGCACCAGCCCACCAGGGTGCCATCGAACCCGGCGAGGCGTTCGAGGATATCCGCCAGATAGGTGTAGGCGGTGAACATGCCACTGAACACCAGGATCGACAACAGCACATGCCCTTGCATCAACGGGCTGCGCAGGATCTTGAATTGCGAACGAAAGCTCACCTGATGCTGGTGCAGATTGGTTTTCGGCAAGTAGATAAACAGCAGCAACGCCTTGGCGAAGGCGATGACCGCCAGGATCGCGAACGCACTGCGCCAGCCAAACGCATCGGAAATCAACGTGCCCACGGGAATGCCGAACACCGTGGCACAGACGATGCCAAAGCCGATCCGGGCGATGGCCCGCCCGGCCAACTGTGGCCCGACAATGTTCACCGCCGTTTCACTGGCCAGCGCCCAGAACACCGGCAGGCCCAGGGCCGGAATCAACCGGGCAACGGCCATCACCCAGATGTTGGGGGCGACTGCGGCGAGCATGTTGGCCAGGCCGAACATCACCAGCACACTGATAAACAACTTGCGCCGTTCAAAACGGGCGAACCAGGCCGTCAGGAATGGCCCGAACGCCGCCACCGTAAACGCGAACAACGTCACCAGCAGCCCGGCCTGGGGGATGCTGACCTGCAAGTCGCGGGCGATAGAGGGCAACAGGCCAACGATGACGAATTCCGTGGTCAGCACCGTAAAACCGGCGGCCGACAACAGAAAAATGGGTAACAACATGCAGAACTCCAGCGAAACGACGACACCAGCGTCAGCCCGTGGGCTCGCTGGCGGATATAGAAAGGTGATGAAGGCAAAGCCTAACAGAATGCGTCCACCAGACAAAACGCGCTTGAACACCCGAGTGACGGATCGTCACAGGTCCGTCAGATTTTTCATCGGGCTGTGATAAAGTCCGCGGCCTGCAAAACGCCGTACTTTTCTCACGGTCCGCTCATGTGGCCTGCCCGCTTGTTGCCCTGACTCGTCGACCGTCGCACACAATAAAATCAGAGATGCCGCTATGACAGCTTCGTCCGTTACCCCTATGCAACGCCTCAAACGCACCAGCCTGGTGACGCAAATCGTCATCGGCCTGATCGCCGGTATCGTCCTGGCTTGGCTGGCGCCCGACGTGGCCAAGTCCACCGCATTCATCGGCAAGGTCTTCGTGTCCGCGCTCAAGGCCGTGGCGCCGATCCTGGTGTTCGTGCTGGTCATGGCTTCGATCGCCAACCATAAGCATGGCCAGGAAACCCATATCCGGCCGATTTTGTTCCTCTACCTGCTGGGCACTTTCGCCGCCGCAGTGGTCGCGGTGGTTGCCAGCACGCTGTTTCCGTCCAGCCTCGTGCTGTCGACCCAAGACGTCGCAGTCACGGCGCCCGGTGGCATCAGCGAGGTGCTGCAAAGCCTCCTGCTGAGCGTGGTGGATAACCCGGTCCGGGCGCTGATGGACGGTAACTTCATAGGCATCCTGGCCTGGGCTATCGGCATGGGCATCGCCATTCGTCATGCTGGCCAGACCACCCGTACCGTGCTCGAAGACCTGTCCAACGGCGTGACCGTGATCGTGCGCCTGGTGATCCGCTTCGCCCCACTGGGGATCTTCGGCCTGGTCGCCTCGACCCTGGCAACCTCCGGTTTCGGCGCCCTGCTCGGCTACCTGCACCTGCTCACCGTACTGATTGGCTGCATGCTGTTCGTGGCATTGGTGGTCAACCCGCTCATCGTGTTCTGGAAACTGCGTCGCAATCCCTACCCGCTGGTGTTCACCTGCCTGCGCGAGAGTGGTATCACGGCGTTTTTCACCCGCAGCTCGGCGGCAAACATTCCGGTGAACCTGGAACTGAGCAAACGCCTGGGCCTGCACGAAGACACCTATTCGGTGTCGATCCCACTGGGCGCGACCATCAACATGGCGGGCGCCGCCATTACCATCACCGTGCTAACCCTGGCGGCCGTGCATACCCTGGGTATCGCAGTGGATATGCCAACGGCCGTGCTGCTGAGCGTTGTCGCGGCGATTTGCGCGTGCGGCGCATCCGGGGTGGCCGGCGGTTCGCTGTTGCTGATTCCCCTGGCATGCAGCCTGTTTGGCATTCCCAGCGAAATCGCCATGCAAGTGGTCGCGGTGGGTTTCATCATCGGTGTCCTGCAGGACTCGGCGGAGACGGCGTTGAACTCGTCTACGGATGTGCTGTTCACAGCGGCCGCATGCCTGGGTGAGGAAGAGAAGCTCGCGCGTACGGCGTAACAGTTGCGGTGGCTGTTCGGTCCCTATCGCGAGCAAGCTCGCTCCCACAGGGGATGTGTTGTGTAGCAGCTATTGTGTGAGCGCCACTGCCCCCTGTGGGAGCGAGCTTGCTCGCGATAGCGGCGGTACATCCGCCGAGGATGTGCCAGTCAGCCACAAAAAAGCCCGGGAACGGCCCACACCGTCCCGGGCTTTTTCATGCCTGCGGGGTTAGAACGCGCCCATGTAGTCGCGCTTACCCACTTCCACGCCATTGTGGCGCAGCAAGGCATAGGTGGTGGTGACGTGGAAGAAGAACTGCGGCAGGCCGTAGGTCAGCAGGTAGTTCTGGCCGCTGAAGCGTTTTTCCTTCGGCGTGCCCGGACGGGTGACGATTTCGATGCCTTCCTTGCCATCGATCTGCTCAGGGCGGATACCGTCGATGAAGGCCAAGACCTTGGCGATCAAGGCTTGCAGCTCGGCGAACGTGGTCTCGCTGTCCTCATACTTCGGCACTTCGATCTCGGCCAGGCGTGCAGACACACCTTTAGCGAAGTCCACCGCGATCTGCACCTGGCGCACCAGTGGGAACATGTCCGGGTACAGGCGAGCTTGCAGGAAGGCGTTCGGGTCGATGTTCTTCGCGGTGGCGTGGGCTTCGGCCTTGTTCAGAACGTCGCTCAACGCGTTGAGCATCTGCTTGAAAACCGGGACGGAAGCGGCGTACAGGGAAATAGTCATGGCGATCTCATGCAGGTGGCAGGAAAGAATGAATCAAACGGCTGCGATTATAGCCACGGCTTGTTGCACAGCTTGTCTTTTATTGCGCAAGGATTAGGCTAGGCGGCTTCCACAGCATAGGGAACGCGCGATGAGCATCGAAGAACAAAGCCAGGCTGAAGAACCACGGCTCAATAGCACGGAAATCCGCATCCTCGGCACGCTGGTCGAGAAGCAGGCCACCAACCCCGAGACCTACCCGCTGACGCTCAACGCCCTGGTCCTGGCCTGCAACCAGAAAACCAGCCGCGAACCGGTGATGAACCTCAATCCGGGCCAGGTCGGCCAGAGCCTGCGGGCACTGGAAGGTCGCGGCTTTACCAAACTGGTGATGGGCAGCCGCGCCGACCGCTGGGAACATCGGGTCGACAAAGCCCTGGAGCTGGTACCGGCCCAAGTGATCCTGATGGGCCTGCTGTTCCTGCGTGGCCCGCAAACCGTCAATGAGCTACTGACCCGCAGCGGTCGGATGCACGACTTCGAAGACGCCGAACAAGTGGTGCACCAGCTTGAACGCCTGATCGCCCGGGGGCTGGCGCTGCTGGTGCCACGCCAGGCCGGCCAGCGCGAAGACCGCTATGTGCACGCCATGGGCGACCCGGCGGACATCGAGGCGATTCTCGCCGCCCGCCAGCACCCGGTGGAGCGTGGAGCCGGCGGCGCTGTCTCGCTGGAGCGCATCGAAGAACTCGAAGCGCGGATCGCGGCCCTGGAAGAACGCCTGTCGCGGCTGGAATAGCAGCGCCTACGCCAACCGGGCGAAGGCCACGGCTTTTTCGAATTGCTCCAGGTTGGGCCGCACGCCGGTGTACAGCACGAACTGCTCCAGTGCCTGGATCGCAATGACTTCCAGCCCGGTGATGACCCGCTTGCCTTCGGCCCTGGCGCGCACGATCAGCGGCGTTTCCGACGGGATCGCCACGACATCGAACACAGTTTCGGCCGCGACGATGGTCTCGGGCTCAAACGCCAACTGGTCGGCTTCCGGCCCCCCGGTCATGCCGATCGGCGTGACGTTGATCAGCATCTGTGGCCGCCGGGTACCCAGGTCAGCTTGCCATTCATACCCCAGGGACTCGGCCAGGGCTCGCCCGGCGGCTTCATTGCGGGCAACGATCAGCCCGTTCTTGTAACCCCCATCGCGCAAGGCACTGGCCACAGCCTTGGCCATGCCGCCGCTGCCGCGCAAGGCAAAGGTCGAGTCCTTGGGCACCGCGTGGCTTTGCAACAACTGGGCGATGGCGATGTAGTCGGTGTTGTAGGCTTTCAGATGGCCATTGGTATTGACGATGGTGTTGATGGACTGGATCGCCGCGGCGGAAGGATCCAGCTCATCCACCAGGGCAATGCAGGCTTCCTTGAACGGCATCGACACGCCGCATCCACGAATTCCCAGGGCACGGATACCGCCCACTGCTCCAGGCAGGTCCCGGCTGCTGAACGCCTTGTAATAGAAATTCAGGCCCAATTGTTCATACAGGTGATTATGAAAGCGCAGGCCGAAGTTTCCGGGACGCCCCGATAGCGACATGCACAGTTGGGTGTCTTTGTTGGGATTGATCTGCATGCGTGTCTCCTTGCAATTCACTTTCGGACAGACGGAATCACCGCTGCGAAAGGTTTTATTCGATGATGATACCGCCAGCCCCAGCCCGGTCTCAGGCCCCTGGATGACGCGGCGCGGTAAGGAAAAGCGCTACAGACCTTACACAATATTTACCCAACGGCGTCGCAAATCCTGAGAAAATCGTTGTCAGAGCAAGTATCCCCGCGACCCTCATCGGGTCTGTTACAGACCACAGGCGCCGGGGCCGAAACGAGGAACAGCCATGAATCGTAGACTTCCCATCATCGCCCTGCTCATGGGGGCACTCGCGGTCACCGGCCAGGCATCCGCCCACGGTCGTGGTGGTTGGGAGGGGCCCGCAGTGTTTGGCGCAATCGTCGGTTCGGCCATCGTTGGCTCGGCCCTCATCAACCGTGATCGGCCGGTGTATGTGCAGCAACAACCGGTCTACTACCAACCGCAGCCGGTCTATGTGCAGCAACCACCGCCGGTCTACTACCAGCCACAGCCGGTGTATGTAGAGCAACCGATCTACTATCGCCCAGCGCCGGTGTATTACGGGCCACCACGGGGCTACTACTATGGCCCGCCTCGTGGTCATTACGGTCGCTGGTAATCAGCTTCCCGGGTGGCAAAAAAAAGCCTGTGATCAATGATCACAGGCTTTTTCATATTCGCCACAGTGTAATTGTCAGACGTGCTCGCTGCTTTTCAAACGGACCGGCGCATGCTCCGCCGCCCCGTGAACAGGCTCAGTCACCACGGGAATCTCGTTGCCATCGCAGTCGTGCAGCTTGCCATCGCTGAAGTAATCACCTTCACGAAGCGCCGCCAGGTCCTGGTAGCGCAACACTCGCTCGGTGCCGGCGGCGAAAACCGACTGCTGGTCGGAGTTACCGGCGGTGAAGTGGTTGAACGCCAGGTTCAGCGCGATCGCCATGATTGCCGAAGAACTGATGCCCGAATGAAAGATGGTCTCGAACCAGCTCGGGAAATGGTCATAGAAGTTCGGTGCAGCGATGGGAATCATGCCAAAACCAATGGAAGTGGCGACGATGATCAGGTTGACGTTGTTGCGGTAGTCGACTTTGGACAGCGTGCGGATGCCACTGGCAGCCACCGTGCCGAACAGCACGATACCAGCACCGCCCAGTACCGAGGTCGGCACCGCTGCGATCACCCGGCCCATGAACGGCAGCAGGCCGAGCACCACCAGGAAGACCCCGCCGGTCGCCACCACGAAACGGCTCTTGATCCCGGTCACCGCCACCAGCCCGACGTTCTGGGCAAAGGCACTCTGGGTGAAGGAACCGAAGATCGGCGCGATCATGCTCGACAGCATGTCGGCCCGCAAGCCGTTGCCCAGGCGCCTGGAGTCGACTTTGGTGTCGATGATCTCGCCCACCGCCAGGATGTCGGCGGAGGTTTCCACCAAGGTCACCATGATCACGATGCACATCGACAGGATGGCGGCGATGTGGAAAGTCGGCATGCCGAAATGGAACGGTGTCGGGAAGCCGAACATCGGGCCCTGGCCGACCGATGAAAAGTCCGCCATGCCGAGGAACACAGCGATGACGGTACCAATCACCATCGCCAACAGAATCGACAACCGCGAAATGGTTGCGTTACCCATTTTGCTCAGCAGGAGCACCAGCACAAGGGTCACTGCGGCCAGGCCGATGTTGGCCATGCTGCCGAAATCAGCGGCATGGCTGTTGCCCCCCATGGCCCAGCGCGCCGCCACCGGCATCAGGGTCAGGCCGATGGTGGTGATCACGATGCCGGTGACCAGTGGCGGAAAGAACCGGGTGATGCGTGAAAACACCGGGGTAATCAGCAAACCAATCAGGGACGCGGCGATCACCGCGCCAAGGATGGCTTGAAAGCCGCCTTCCCCGCCGCTGCCGACAATCGCCACCATCGTCGCCACGCCCGAGAACGATACGCCTTGCACCAAGGGCAGTTGGCAGCCGAAAAACGGCAGGCCGAGGGTTTGCAGCAACGTTGCCAAGCCCCCGCGAACAATGACGCGGCAATCAACAGACCGATGTCCGCGGGCGAGAGCCCGGCCGCCTGGCCGATGATCAATGGCACGGCGACGATGCCACCGTACATGGTCAACACATGTTGCAGGCCGTAAGCCATATTCGCGCCGACGCCAAGGTTTTCGTCCTCGGGCCGTGGGAGTGAAACATGGGGCGTTTTCATGGTTCGGGGATTCCCTGTTTTTTGTTATGGGCACACTGTATTCAAAACTCAGGACAAATGTCCATAGAGTTGTATACAACTTGTTGCCATACGCAGGAACAGGCTCCCCGGCCAACAGCCTTTTTATGGCTGGAGCAACCCCACGATCGCCGGCCGCAACAGCTCGCGCGGCGGTACGCGCAGGCCAAACTCTTGTTCGAGCAAGTCGATCAACTCATCGGCATCGGCGATCACCCGGCGCTCGCTCTCCTGCCCTATCCGGTGCACCGCATAGCTGTTGCCGTTCAGGGTCTTGCGCAACCCGTCACCGGTACGCGCGACCATCAACCGGCCCATGAACGGCGATTCCGGGTGACTGCTGACGTACCAATTACCGAGGGTGTAGTCGATGTCTTCCTGGCGTTGCAGATCGAACAGGTACATCGGCCGCCATTCGTCGGCGACGTTGGCGCGCAACATATAACCGTCCGCATGGGTTTCGATGCGGTACGGCTCATGGGGCGTTGCTTGGGCTTCACGGCTGTCCAGCAACAACGGCGCAGTGGGCACCATGCCACCAAAGCCGACGTCAGTGATGTAGCGCACGCCGTCGAACGTCACCAGGCTCAGCCGGTGGGTCCGGGCAGCCCAAGAGCCTTCAGGCGCGTTCATCACCACGCGCCCGGTGATGCCGCGGGCGTCGAAACCCAACTCCAGCAACAGCGCCAAAAACAGTTGGTTGAGTTCATAGCAATAGCCACCGCGCCCCTGTTCGAACACTTTTCGTTCGACCGATTCAAGGTCGACGGGCACGGGCTGACGCAGCAAGGTCGACAGGGTTTCAAAAGGGAATTCGGCGGTATGGCGCTGTTGCAGTTGGCGCAACGTGTCGAGGGTCGGCGCTGGGGGGGCGTCGAAACCCAGGCGCCGCAGATAGCGGGCCGTGTCGCTCAGTTGGGGGTGACTCATGAGGGGTGTCCTTTTCCAGGGTCGGCGCTGCGCTCACGACAAGCGCACTGCTATTGGGCGCCAGGTATAAGGCATTCCCCTCACAGAGACAACAATCGACCGGATGCCTCCCTGGTCACCGCCGCTTGCGTGACGCCAGCCGGATCCAGGTGGGCGCATGGTCACTGGGATGGGGTTGGTTCCGGACCCAGGCGTCCACGCCGGCCTCGCTCAGGTAGGCGCTGGCCGCCGGGTTGAGCAGCAGGTGATCGATGCGCAGCCCGGAGTTTTTCTGCCAGTGCTGGCGGAAATAATCCCAGAAAGTGTAGATCCGCTCGTCCGGATACAGGTGGCGCAACGAATCGGTCCAGCCCTGGTCCAGCAGCCGCAGGTAGCACGCGCGGCTTTCTGGCTGCAACAGCGCATCCTTGAGCCAGGAGCGCGGGTTGTAGATGTCCATGTCGGTAGGCACCACGTTGTAATCACCGGCCAGCACCACGGGGTGATCGCTGGCCTGCAACCCTTGGGCGTAGTCGATCAGCCGTTCGAACCACGCCAGCTTGTAATCGAACTTCGGACCCGGTTGCGGATTGCCGTTGGGCAGGTACAGGCAGCCCACCAGCACGCCATGCACCGCCGCCTCCAGATAGCGACTGTGATTGTCGTCATCCCCACCGGGCAAGCCTCGGCGGCTCTCCAGCGGCTGCGCGTCACGGGCCAGGATCGCAACGCCGTTCCAGGACGCCTGCCCATGCCAGATCGCCCCGTACCCCACCGACTCCAGCTCCGCCGCCGGGAAATCCTTGTCCACGGCCTTGAGCTCCTGCAAACAGGCAATGTCGGGTTTTTCCCGCTCCAGCCATTCCAGCAGGTTGGGCAGCCGGGTCCGGATGCCATTGATGTTGAAGGTCGCGATCCGAAGGTTTTTCATAGCGCCAGAACTCGAAATGCCAAGTCACAGTTGTGACCGACAACCGGACTGGGTGGTTGCAACAGGTTTTCAGGAACCCGTTTTCGGCAACGGCAGGCCACTCGCCAATAAGTGTGCAAAGGCTTGCTTGTCGATCGGCCGGCTGAGGAAATAACCCTGCACTTCGTGGCATTGGTCCGAGCCCAGTGAGCCGAGCTGGGCCTGGGTTTCCACGCCCTCGGCAGTCACCGTCAGCCCCATGGCCTTGCCCAGGTTGATGATCGCCTGTACCACGGCGCGGTCATTGCTGCTGTTGCTCATCGAAGCAATGAAGCGCTTGTCGATCTTGATGCCATCGAATGGATAGGTGCGCAGATAACCGAGGGACGAATAACCGGTACCGAAATCGTCCATGTTCAAGCGCACGCCCAGTTCCTTCAGGGCATTCATGACCTGCAGGGCGCCATCAACGTCGTTGAGCATCACGTTTTCAGTGATCTCCAGTTCCAGGCGACTCGCCGGGAAACGGGTTTCGATCAACACCTGTCGCACATCCTCCACCACATCGCTGCGCTCGAACTGCGCCGGCGACAGGTTGACCGAGACCATCAATTCTCCCGGCCAGGTCAGCGCGGTTTCGCAGGCTTCGCGCAATACCCATTGCGAAAGCGGGACGATCAAGTCGGTTTGCTCGGCCAATGGAATGAAGGCGTCGGGGCTCAACAAACCTTGGGTCGGATGCTGCCAGCGAACCAACGCCTCGACCGCCACGATCTCCCGACCATCGACGGTGTAGCGCGGCTGGAAATGCAGGACGAATTCGTTTTTCTTCACAGCCTGGCGCAGGTCGCTTTCCAGTTGGCGACGATGCTGGATCTGATCGTTCATCTGCGAGGCGAAATAGCACCAGGTTTTCTTGCCCTCGGACTTGGCCTGGTACAAGGCAATGTCGGCGCAGCGGATCAGTTCTCCGGGTGCATAACCCTGGCGGCGGCTGACAGCGATACCAATGCTCGCGCCGATGTGCAACGAATGGGTTTCGTAGAGGATCGGCTGCTGCAGGCTGTCGATCAGCCGCTCACAGAATCGGTCGATCTCAGTGGTGTGCTCCATCCCGTTGAGCACCACCACGAACTCGTCCCCTCCCAGGCGCGCCACCAGGTCTTGCTCGCGGGTGCAGTCGCGCAGTCGCTGGGCAACTTCCAGCAACACCGCGTCGCCGGCCGGGTGGCCGAGGGAGTCGTTGATCGGCTTGAAATTGTCCAGGTCGACCATCAGCAAGGTCAACGGTGCGGAATGCTCCTTGGCCACCAGCGCATCATCGAGGTGCCGCGCCAGCTTGTTACGGTTCGGCAGGCCGGTCAGCGCATCGTGCATCGACAGATGCTGGACCTGGGCATGGGCCGCCACCTCATCGGTGATGTCGCTGGCGGTACCGCGATAGCCCACCACCTCAGCCTTGTTATAGATCGGGCGTGCCGATACACGGCAGAAACGCAATTGCCCGGAATGATCGCGGTAGGAACAGCGCAAGTTGCTGGCGTTCTGTTCCTCCGTCAACTTGCCCAGCCAGAGGGCAATCGGCGTGGTATCGCAATACAGCAGTTGCTCGATGTCCTGCCCCAGCCATTGCTGGTCGGAAAACCCGGTGACCGTATTGAAACGCCCCGACAGATAAGTGATGCGTTGCTGCCCGTCGATTTCCCAAATCCAGTCGGAGGCCGCCTCGGCCACGGCCCGAAAGCGCTCTTCGCTGGCCTCGAGCGCATGCGCCGACTGTTCCAGGCTGTCGTAACTGGCGTCCACATGCCGTGCCGTGCGCAACGCATAGCGAGAAAAGTAGGCAGTCAGCAGTGCGAGAATAAACAATGCGCCACCCAGCGGCGGCACCAGGGACCAGAGCAATTGCTGGCCCGGCCGCTCCAGGCGGGACACCAGGCTGAAACCGGTACTGTCCAGCGGCACGGCCGGCTGGCCGGGCTCAAGCTCGATGTCTTTCTTGAGGTTCAAGTCGGTGAGGCCATAACTCTTGCCCAGCTTGCGCAGCTTGACCGGTGTCAGTTGGTCGACGAACAGCAAGACCGAGGTGCCTTTGGACTCGACCTGGGGCCGTTCGTCATTGGGCAGAATCACCGACGCCGTGACGATGGCCGGCCAGCCCTCGAACAAGGTGTAGCGGGTCGTGGACATCGTCAGGTCGGGCTGCGCCTGGAGCTGATCCACCAGGTTGGTCAGCGACGCATTCATATAAACCGCGGCATCACCTTGGACATTGCGCCCGCGCACCACGGCGTATTTGGTGCGTTGCCGATCAATGACAAACACACCCTCGTATTCATCGTTGGTGAACAGGGTCTTTCCCATGTTCTGTTCGGCGTAGGCCCATTGCACGTCGACCTCGCCGTTGAGGCGCTCGTAGGCCGTGGTCCAGTAGGCGTAACTGGCGATGTAGTTTTTCGCGGCGGTGGTGCGATTCTCGAGGGCGCGCTCGATATAGAAATGCGTCTTGCGCACATCCTCCGCGTCCAGCTTTTGCGCAATATCGAACAACGCGGCAACCGCCACCAGGATGCCCAGGACAAATAGTGCCCCGACCGCCACGACCAGGCGACGGGTAATCGGTGTGTGACGCGCAGTGTTTGAAGGGGTATCGGCAGCGGAATCCATTGATCTGCTCCTGTCCTGTCAACGCTGGCTCCGATCGAGAACGGTGAGGGTCCGCGGCCAGTCATGCTCCCAACCTTAGCACCCGCTGCCTGATCACTTGGCGAGCCCACGGTTTTTTGCGAAAGAACCTACACACCTCGTATATGGCACCAGCACAGTGTCTGAACAATGGACCGTGGCACGTTGCCGATGATTCCAACCGATCTCAACGATCCGAGCGCGCCAGTGTATCGAGCCCACTTTCCGTCGATAACACCGCCACACGGTTGCGGCCGCCGTGCTTGGCCTGGTAAAGCGCCGCATCGGCCCGCTGGATGAAGACTTCGATGCTGTCCAGGCCGCTGGGCACAAAGGCATAACAGCCCAGGCTCACCGTGAGGTGGCCGGTCGGGGAGCCGGAGTGGGTGATGTGCTTGTCGATGACGCTGCGGCGGATCTGCTCGGCCAACGCCATGGCCCCCGAAAGATTGGTGTCGGGCAACAAAACCGCAAACTCTTCGCCGCCATAACGCACCGCCAGATCGGCCTTGCGATGGCAACAGTCCTTGAGCACCTTGGCCACTTCCGCCAGGCAATGGTCCCCGGCCACGTGCCCATAGGCGTCGTTGTAGCGCTTGAAAAAATCGATATCGAGCATGATCAGGCTCAAGGGGCTGCGCTGACGGGCGCCCCGGCCGAACTCGATGTCCAGGGCACGCTCGAACAGACGCCGGTTCGCCAGCCCGGTGAGGCTGTCATGGGTGGCAATCAGCTCCAACGCTTGCTGAGCCTTGCGCAAGTCCGCTTCGATCCGTTCGCTGTTACGTACCTGGCGCACGAATACCCAGCCGAACAAGCAAATGCCCAGCACCACCAGACCGACAATCAGGCTGGATTGGAAAGCCCGGTCATGCCACCCCGACAGGATCGCGTCCTCAGACATCGCAGCAGTGACCACCAGCGGATAAGCCTGTAGATGCTGGTGTCCATACAGCCTGACGACACCGTCGATGGTCGAACGGATGAGTGCATCGCCAGACATCCCGCCGGTCAGGACATGGTTGTAGATGTGTTCCTCTGCCAGCGGGTGACCGATCCGTCCCTCATCGAAGGGGCGCCGGGCCAAGAGTGTCCCGTCAGACAAAGCCAGGGCCATCTCGCCTTGCTCATCCAGGCTGAAGCTTTTGAAGAATCGGTCGAAGTACGACATTTTGATGCCGGCCATCAACACGCCTTGGAAGTTGCCATCCTGATCGTTCAAACGGCGGGAAACGGGAATGATCCATTCGCCGTTTTGCCGGCTGCGAATCGCTGGGCCGATATGAGCGATCAAGGAGGCATTCTGTTGGTGGAAAGCAAAATAATCCCGGTCCGCCACCCCTGCGCCCCTGTGCAGGTTGTCAAAAGAGGTCACCACCCAGTGACCGTGCTTGTCGAACAGGAACAGGCCATGCAATTGCTCAAGCGATTGCACACGGCGGGCAAAGGTCTGCTGCAAGCGTGGCTGTACGGCGGGGCCGTAGCCATCGACCTGGATCCAATCCGTCAGACTGGCCAACACCAGATCAGTCTGGAGGAAGGTGTCCTGGGCCTGCTGGGCCATGGCCCGGGTAAGGGTCGCCGAAGCGACGCGGGCCGACTCCAGGTCGTGGCTGCGCGATTGCTCCAGTTGCAGGTAAAGCAGACCGCACAGGCACAGGCACACCGCCGCGATAAACGTAACCGCTGCCTTGAGCAACGGCAGGCGCTTCAAGGCACCGCCAGGGACATGGAAAGGATCGAAAATAGAGATAGGCAAGCGAATTCCTGAAGGGGGCAAAACATGAGCGAATTCGCTCAAAGCCCCCAATATTCGTGAGCTTAGCCTACCGCTTGTGAGGCGGCAATTTGCCCGTGCAGCAGAGCCGATGGGTGGCTGCAGTGGATCCAAAACCCCGCCTGCCAGCCGATAAAAATGCCCTCTTCAGAACGATGAACACTTGTGGCTAGGGCCGTCGCTCTCACCGTACCGGCGGCACCCGGATCTCCCCGGCGCGGCATTGTGTCCTGACGCCCCTGCCACACGCGGCGAACGCCAAGTCCTTGTCCATGCACACCCGCACTTCCGACAGTTGCGGCCCGCTGCAAATCACCGCAATGCCGTCGGGAGCGATGCCTGGATTGCTTTGGCGGAACAGCCGGATGATTTCATCAGCCTCGAAATAATACGAGGAATTGAATGGTTGCAGCTGCGGTGGGATTTTCACCGCGTCCAAGGCTTTATCGGCAACCTCCAGGTAGCCCATGGCACCCAGGCCACTGCACGTGCCGTGCTTGGACCATTCATGTGCCATCAACTTGCGGGTGGGAAACAAGGTCAGGCCCTTGTTCTGCTCCGCCGCCGTCAACGGCACCTGGGGCGCACAGGCTTGCGGCCACCCACCCCGGGTGTATTGCGGCCAGAGGCCATGGAGCACAAAGCCGTAGCCCTTGCCGGAACACTGCGCATCCTCCTGGTGAGTCAGGCAGAACGTCGGTGACCAGGACAGCGCCAGCAAGTAGTAATCAAACACCCCGGCCACGGATTGCGCCCGTGCGTTGCCGGATTCGCGGGCATTGGCCGCGCCCATGGAACCCAGTGTCAGTACGATCAGCACGACAATGGCAAGACGTTGTTTCATTGACCCACTCCTTGGGGCGATTGTGCGAAAGCGGGATGATCGGGCGATGATTGTTTCAACCTTGTGTTTCAACTGTTTGAAGGGCTGTTTTTCACAAGCAGACCTTTTTTACAAGCAAAGCTTGCCGGGGGCTATCTAAATTGCGTAACGCCTCATAACGTAGATCGCCTTTGACTTTTACGTGCCCCGTCGCCCATGAGCAAACCGACCCGAACCGATGACGAACGCCCCCTGACCAGACCCGACGCCGTCAGCCTGCGCGTGGCCTTCTGGTTCTGGCTCAAACTGGGCTTCATCAGCTTCGGCGGCCCTGCGGGGCAGATCTCGATCATGCACCAGGAGTTGGTGGAGCGCCGACGCTGGATTTCCGAACGACGATTCCTGCATGCCCTTAATTACTGCATGTTGCTGCCGGGGCCAGAGGCCCAGCAACTGGCCACGTACCTGGGCTGGCTGATGCACCGCGGTTGGGGCGGGATCATCGCCGGGACACTGTTCGTGCTGCCTTCGTTGTTCATTCTCATCGCGTTGTCCTGGCTGTACGTCGCCTTTGGCGAAGTGCCGATAGTGGCGGGCATTTTCTACGGCATCAAGCCAGCGGTAACGGCAATCGTGGTGCATGCCGCCCACCGGATCGGCTCCCGCGCACTCAAGAACAATTGGCTGTGGGCGATCGCCGCGGCGTCGTTCGCCGCGATATTCGCCTTCAACGTGCCCTTCCCGCTGATCGTGCTGGGTGCCGCCGTCATCGGTTACCTGGGCGGTCGCTGGGTACCAGAAAAATTCAGCCTGGGCGGCCACGATGACAAGCACCAATCCTTCGGCCCGGCATTGATCGACGATGACACCCCGCCCCCGGACCACGTCCGGTTCAGCGCCTTCAGGCTCGCCCGGCTGGTGATCATCGGTGCCCTGTTGTGGGCGTTGCCAATGGGCCTGCTGACCGCGGTGTTCGGCTGGGAAGGCACGCTGACGCAAATGGCCTGGTTCTTCACCAAGGCTGCATTGCTGACGTTTGGCGGCGCCTATGCGGTTTTGCCCTACGTGTACCAGGGCGCCGTCGGACACTTCGGCTGGCTGACGCCGACGCAAATGATCGATGGCCTGGCCCTGGGCGAAACCACGCCCGGGCCGCTGATCATGGTCGTGGCCTTCGTTGGTTTCGTCGGAGGCTACGTGATGCAGGTGTTTGGTCCCGAACAGGCGTTTCTCGCCGGGGCCGTCGCGGCCACGCTGGTGACCTGGTTCACGTTCCTGCCCTCGTTTCTGTTCATCCTGGCCGGCGGCCCGTTGGTGGAATCGACGCACAACGCGCTGAAATTCACCGCGCCGCTGACTGCGATCACCGCGGCGGTGGTCGGGGTGATCCTCAACCTGGCGTGCTTCTTCGGTTACCACGTACTCTGGCCCAACGGTTTTGCAGGTGCCCTGGACTGGCCGTCGGCAATCATCGCAATCGCAGCGGCCATTGCGCTGTTTCGCTACAAGCTGGGGGTGATCCAGGTGTTGCTGGCGTGCGGGCTGGCCGGGCTGGCGGTGCACTTGCTGCGCTAGACGAGGCGTTTGCTCAGGTACGTCGCCGAAGCCGGGCACAAGGTTTTGAATTGGGCCGTCGCACCGATCGAAGCAGGCGCCAGCGAGCGGTCCCGCGCCTGATAGCCCTGGCCGGTAAAAAACGCCGCGGCGCTGTCAGTCAGCAGATGGAGCTGCTCTACACCCTCACGTTTCGCAAACGCCTCGATAGCGGCCAACACCGCCGCGCCAGTGCCCTTCCCCCGCTGCCCCTCAAGGACAACCAGCGAACGTAGCAACCGGCCAGCCCCCTCCCCCTCGATGCCACCAAACGCCACAACAACATCTTGGTGGCTGAAGCTGAAGAACTGTCGACCAGGGTATGTCAGGTCGTCCACGGGAAGACCGGCCAGGGCGAGCGCATCGCGCAACGGTCCCAGGTCGTTATTGCTCAGTATTCTCATGTGCATGACTTGCTCCTCATAAATTGTTCCGGTAATCGTCATCGCACCGAAACTCAACAACACACCACCCCATGACCCAGCGCAAATGAACACCCCAGCCCATCAGCTAAGCTCAACCTATCATCACGACAGGGAATCGACATGAGCAAGGCAGACGAGCTAGCGGCCAAACTGAGGAAAACCCAGCAAACCCGCGCGGATACCGACAACTGCGCCGACCTGGCGATCGAGCACTGGCCCGCCCAGGTCTACGAACTGTATCGCCAGATCGAAATCTGGCTGGCGCCCGTGTGCGAGGCAGGCCTGGACATTCGGCGTAACCCCACCCATGTATTTGAAAGTCATTCCAGCGGTTCGACGTACAGCTACGCCATCGATCAGCTGGTGATCGAAGGCAATCACCAGCGCATTTCATTCGACCCGATTGCGCGTTTCTCGTCCAAGGGAGAGGGATGCATTGAAGTCCATATGAAGGGGCAGGAACACTGCATCGTGCGCACACTCGGCGAACATGGTGAATCGCTCTGGCATATCCAGGCACTGCGCCTGTCCGCACAACCGCGTCCTGAACCCGCCATGCTGGACGAGGACACCTTGCTCGCGCTGGTCGAGCAAGGCCTGGGGCTTTAACGCAAATGGGCGACCCTTGAGGTCGCCCTTTCAACTGTCTTTGGCTTTGCGCCCGCGCGAGGCCCCCTTCACAGGCACGCTGTTGCCATATTCCGTCCACCAGGTCGTCAGCGCCTCCATCGTCGGCCCAAGCCCTCGGGCCTTTTGCGTGATTTCGTATTCCACCCGCGGCGGCACTTCTGCGAACACAGTGCGAGACACCAGGCCATCTCTTTCCAGCTCGCGAAGTTGCGCCGTCAACATGTGTTGCGTGATGCCGGGAATGGCCTTTCGCAGTTCCCCAAAGCGGTAGATCCGCTGATTGAGCAACCACATGACTTCCAGTTTCCACTTGCCCGAGAGCAGCGCGAATGCGCGGCGCATTTGCTCGTGCATGCTGATGCTGGCGTGCTCATTAGTCTGGTTTTCCATACTAACCATCACTTTTTCATCCTTCTTGTGGGCTTTCATGTTAGGCGACATTCTCGCCTCTTGTCGATTCAACCCAGCCCACTCAGGAAGAACCTCATGATTGAACACTACCTCTACTGGATCAGTACCGCGGCGTTGGCCCTGCTTTACCTGGCGTCCGCAACGCTGTACGTCACCAAGAAGGCCTGGGTCGGCCAGGCGCTGGCTGACCTCGGTTACCCCAGCTATCTGGTACCGATGCTCACCGTCCTGAAAGTCCTCGGGGTGGTCGCCATCCTGTCGCGCACAAGTGTGGCGCTCAGCGACCTGGCTTATGCAGGCATGCTCTATCACTTGCTGTTGTCGGGGTCCGCGCACATCGGTGTGCGCAAGCCGCGCGGTGCAGTTCCTGCGGCGATAGGCATCGTGTTGCTGATCGCTTCCTTCCTGACCCAGAACGCGGTCCGCGAAGCTCCGTCGCCCTATGCCCCTGGCGCGGCGCAGCACCAGGTCATCCTCGACTGACGGATATTTACCTCAACCCACCGTGCTGTAGGGCGTTGCTTGCGTAGTCGATGAAGATTCCCGGAGCGCTGACCGAGCGGCCAGCACCGTAAGAACAGCGGCAACGCCCAACACCGCCGCACTGGTTTCGAACGTCGCGCGATAGCCACTCAGGTCAAACAGAAGGCCGCCCACTGTCGCGCCCGCGGCGATGGCAAGCTGGACGATCGCCACCATCAGGCCGCCGCCGGCTTCGGCATCTTGCGGCAGCGTTCGCGAAAGCCAGGTCCACCAACCTACGGGCGCCGCCGTGGCCACCAGGCCCCAAAGGCCGAGCAGGACGGTCGTGATCGTTACCGAGCCACCGAACCCCACCAGGGCAATGGCAATCGCGGCCATCAACAGCGGGATGACGATGAGCGTCCGATAGAGGTTGTTTTTCAGGCAGGCCCCGATCAGAAAGGTGCCCAGCAATCCCGCCACACCGATCACCAACAGCATGAAGGAGAGCATGGAAACGCTCACCTGCGTCACCGTTTCAAGGAACGGTCGCAGGTAGGTGAACAACATGAACTGGCCCATGAAAAATGTGCTGACCGCCAGCATGCCGAGTGCGACCGGTGCCCGGGTCATCAACTTGAAGACATTGGTACTGCCTTGCTTCGCCTGCGAAGGCATGGAGGGCAGGCGTAACAGCAGCCAGACCAGGGCGATGGCGGCGACGGGCACGATGCAGAAAAACGCGCCACGCCAACCGATGATCGCCCCCAGGAAACTGCCCAGCGGCGCAGCGATCACCGTCGCCAAGGCATTGCCGCCATTGACGATGGCCAGTGCCTGCGGAACCTGATCGTCCGGCACAAGCCGCATGGCCGTGGCCGCCGACAGCGACCAGAAGCCGCCAATCGCCACGCCGATCAACGCGCGACCGAGCATGAATACCGCATAGTTTGGTGCAAACGCCGCCACGGTGCCTGAAACGATCATCAGCAATGTCAGCCCCAAAAGGAGCCATTTGCGGTCGACCCGGGCGGCGATCGATGCGATGAACAGGCTGGTGATCAGGGCAAAGGCGCCAGAGACGGCAATGCCTTGACCGGCCTGCCCTTCGCTGACGTGAAGATCCGCCGCTACCGGCGTCAGCAAGCTGACTGGCATGAACTCCGAGGCAACGAGCACGAATGCGGCGAGGGCCATGGCAAGTACCGCGCCCCAGGCGGGCTGGACTTGTGGCGATGAGTTATCTGTCATTGGAGGACAATCCTGTGTTTCTTTGATGGATCTGTGGGCAGATTGACGGCGGCATATTCAACACCACTGTCTCAGGCAGACCGCTATCGCGAGCAAGCTCGCTCCCACAGTTTTGAATGGGGGTGTTCACATATTTCGTGCCCGCCACACCTCCCCGTGTGGGAGCGAGCTTGCTCGCGATGACAGCGGCACATCCAACATCACCGCCTCAGGCAGACCGCTTTCGCGAGCGGTCCGCTGGCGCCTGTCTTCAGCCGACCAAGGTCGCGTTATCGATCACGAAGCGATACTTCACATCGCCCTTGAGCATGCGCTCGTAGGACGCGTTGATCTGCTCGGCCCGGACCAGTTCGATGTCGGCGACGATGCCGTGCTCTGCGCAGAAATCGAGCATCTCCTGGGTCTCGGGGATGCCGCCGATCATCGACCCGGCGAGGGTGCGCCGCTTCATGATCAGGTTGAAGACATTCGGCGAAGGATGGGGGTTGCCGGGGCGCCCACCAGGGCCATCGTGCCGTCGCGCTTGAGCAGCACCAGCAACGCGTCCAGGTCGTGAGGGGCCGCCACGGTGTTCAAGATGAAATCGAAACTCTTGGTGTGCGCGACCATTTCTTCAGCATTGCGCGACACGACGACCTCGTCGGCCCCCAACTGCCTGGCATCCTCACGCTTGGACTCGGAGGTGGTGAACGCCACGACGTGAGCCCCCATCGCATGGGCAAGCTTGATGCCCATGTGGCCCAGGCCACCGATGCCGACCACGCCGACTTTCTTGCCCGGCCCGACGTTCCAGTGGCGCAGCGGCGAATAGGTGGTGATGCCTGCGCAGAGCAGCGGCGCGACGGCGGCCAGTTGGGCTTCGGGGTGACGAATGCGCAACACATAGCGCTCATGCACCACGATGTTTTGCGAATAGCCACCCAGCGTCCAACCGGGCTCATCCGGGGTGGGAAAGTTGTAGGTCCCGATCATCCCGTCACAATAATTTTCCAGACCGCTGTCGCAGTCGTCGCAATGCTTGCAGCTGTCGACGATGCAGCCGACGCCCACCAGGTCGCCGGTCTTGAAGCCGGACACATGGGCGCCGACCGCCGCGACCCGACCGACGATTTCGTGGCCCGGCACGCAAGGGAACTGGGTACCCGCCCACTCGGCACGCACCTGGTGCAGGTCCGAATGGCAGATACCACAAAAAGCGATGTCGATCTGGACGTCATGCGCGCCCGGCGTGCGACGAGTGATCTGCAGGGGTTCAAGGGGCTTGTCGCCCGCGTGGGCGCCGTAGGCTTGTACACGCATCAGAAGACTCCTTGCTGGATTGAATGAGGTTCTATCTTCAGGGCTCATCCCGGCCGGCAGGTAGTGCATTACGGTTAAATTCTTGCCTGATTCTATGAGCTTCTCCATTTCGCATAGGCAGCGCTTCGTTTGCCGAGTTAATGTTCTGCCTATAGCGCTTGAGCTGAGATGACACCCGGACCCGACATGGCCATCCAACGCAGATCCGTACAAGAGACTCTGGCCGCCATCATCGGCGGCCGGACCTCACACCCGGGCGACTTTGAAACGCCCATCGCCGGCCTCGCCTTCTTTCGGCGTGAAGCCCCAGCGCCGCCGGTGATTTGCATGATCGAACCGAGCATCGTGCTAGTGGCCCAAGGCGAGAAGCAGGTCTGGATCGGCGGCGAAGCCTATGGCTACGACACCGGGCGGTTCCTCATGACCTCCCTGGACATCCCCGCCAATTCCGAGGTGATGCAGGCCAGCCCGGAACAGCCCTGCCTGGGCCTGGTCCTGAGGCTCGACTTGCGCATGGTGGCCGATCTGATCACCCAAGGCAGCCTGTCGCCGCCGCGTGATCGAGCAGTCGGGATCGGCGCGGGGATTGGCACCGCGACGCCCGACCTGCTGGCGCCGTTCGCACGTCTGCTGGGGTTGCTGGATGAACCCGAAGCGATCCCCATATTGGCGCCGTTGATCCAGCGTGAGATCCACTACCGGTTGCTGCTCAGCGACCAGGCCGCCCGGCTGCGGCAGATCGCCTCGGTCGATAGCCAGGGCTACCGGATCGCCAAGGCCATCGACTGGTTGAAATTGAACTACACCGAACCCGTGCGCGTAGACGACCTCGCCGCGCGAGTGCAAATGAGTGCGCCGACGTTTCACCACCACTTCCGCCAGCTCACGGCGATGAGCCCGCTGCAATACCAGAAGTGGCTGCGGTTGAACGAAGCAAAACGCTTGATGCTCAACGAGCACGTGGACGTGGCGAGTGCGGCCTTCAAGGTGGGTTACGAAAGCCCTTCCCAGTTCAGCCGCGAATACGCCCGCTTGTTTGGCGTGCCGCCCAAGCGCGACATTGCGGCGCTACGCGGGTCGGCCAAGGCTGGTTGATTCATCAGTGGGAGCAAAGCTTGCTCGCGATGCAGGCACCTTGGCCTTCGGGAGACCGCGTCAGCTTCATCGCGGGCAAGCCTTGCTCCCACAGAGTGGTGCCTTTTGCGCCAACGCAACGCACTTCAACGCGCCTGGAGATTCGTTCGTACTGTGCGATTGCCAATCGCAACCCAACGATGCGTAAGCTGTGGAAGACCTTGGAAGGCGCTTCGCTGCAGCAGCCGGGCAGCGCACCCTCTGTGTCAGAAGGTGCGAACTGATCGGTGGAGGCTACGCGTTCAAGCCGATCCAGCCGTGGATACCCACGTAGAGACCGACGCCGATGATCAACACACTGGACAGATAAGGTGCGCGGCGAGCAACGGTGCCCAGCCAAGGCCAGCGATTGGACGCCTGCCGTGCACCAATGGCCGCCGCAGCCCCCACGGTCACCAGGGTAATCGCCAGGCCGATGCTGAAGCACAGGACAAGCAGACCGCCCAGCGTGACCTCTTTGACTTGCAGGCACAGCAGCAGCACGGTAATGGCCGCAGGACAAGGAATCAGCCCGCCCGTCAGGCCGAACACGATGATCTGGCCGGTGGTGACCTCCCGGTTGGTGAAGCGCTTACGGATATCGTTGGCATGTGCCTGTTCGTGGGCGTCCTGGTAACCCTCAAGCGAGAGCGCCAGGCCTTTGGGTTCGGGATGCCCGTGGTCATGGTCATGGTCATGGTCGTGGTCGTGGTCGTGGTCGTGGTCGTGGTCGTGGTCGTGATGATCGTGATGATCGTGATGATCGTGATGATCGTGATTGTGATGATGGTGGTCATGACTTTGCGCGAACCTGAACATCTGCTCGCCGCACCAGGTACGCCACAGCATCCACAGTGCGATGGCAATGATCAGCGCAGCGGATGCCAGCTGGAAATAAGGCTCGGTGGTTTCGGCGTCCAACCCCTGGCCCAGGTACATGCCGCCGATCGCGACCAGCCACACCACCGCAGTGTGGGATAGCGTAGCCGCCAAGCCCAGCAACACCGCCTGCTTGACCGAGCCCCGAATTGCCACGATAAACGCCGCCATCATGGTTTTCGAATGGCCAGGCTCCAGGCCATGCAAGGCGCCCAGCAAGATAGCACTGGGGAAATACAGCCAAGCGTGAGTGCCACCCTGTTGTAGCAATTCAGCAAAATTGGGCATGTCGGGCCTAGAGATACTTGGTGATTTGCTTGAAGGCTTCCAGCGGCGCGCGCTCGCCTTTATGCAACGACGAAACGGTGTCCTCCAGGCAGTGATCGATGTGATCCTGGATCAACGTCCGCTTGGCCTGGCACACCGCTTTCTCCACCGCATGCAACTGCTGGGCAATATCCACGCACTCACGACCCTCTTCGATCATCGTGATAATGCTGCGCAAATGACCGTCCGCCCGCTTGAGACGCTTGACGATCGCCGCATGGCTTTGGTGGGGATGTTCGTGGTCGTGCGCACTCATAACTTGAGCCCTGTGTTTCGGTGAATTTACCCCGTCATCCTATCCCCCCAGGGAGGATGTAAGCAAACCCATCGAAACGCCGACCAACCTGTGGGAGCGGGCTTGCTCGCGATGACGGCAGCACATCCAACATCCCCACCAACTGCCCCACCGCTATCGCTAGCAAGCTCGCTCCAACAATGGATTTACGGTGAACGCACTATCTGTGAACACCCCGGAAAAAACTGTGGGAGCGAGCTTGCTCGCGATGACGGCATCACATCCAACATCCTCACCAACTGACCCACCGCTATCGCGAGCAAGCCCGCTCCCACACAAAGATTTGCGGTGAACGCACTATCTGTGAACAACCCGGAAAAACTGTGGGAGCGAGCTTGCTCGCGATGACGGCATCACATCCAACGCCTCCATCAACTGCCCCATCGCTATCGCGAGCAGGCTCGCTCCCACAGGATTGCAGACTGCAAAGGGTGATGAGCAAGACAGTGCAGGCGACCTCGTGAAGTCGCCCACTTCCCTTACGACGCCAAAACCTGCGCCTGCAATCGCCGCCCAATCACATCCAGCAAATCACACCCATCGCGCAGTGGGATCGCTAGCACTTGGGCAAAATCATGGAGTATCACGGCGTCCGTACTGATGTCGGAACGCATGGCGAGGTTTTCCAACAACTGGGTGACAGCGGCGATGCGGTAAGCGGCGGTGTCGTGCAGCACGTCCAGCGGAGCTTCTGTGTCGATCAAGAGCGCATGGAAATTGTTTTCGATACCGGTGATGGGCATGTAACGGGACATGAGGGGTTACTCCTGCAGGGATGGGAGGTCAGTGGCGGATTGGGATGCCGCTGGCAAAGGAAGCGAATCCCGGATCGAGATTCGGATATTTGGCAGGAGATATTCTTGGGTGACGCTAGACGAAAGCCACCTTGGATAGATTGTGGTTTTCGGAGGGTTGGGGGTGAGCTTTTTCATTGGCTTGTACCTAGGTTATGTAAAGGAACTGCCTTCACCACTTCCACCTGGTGGGTGGCAGCTGTACGCGGGTGTGGAAGACCGAGAACCTAGGACCCGGCGCACCCGAAGGCGCCCCGCGTACAGCCGCCGTAATTTAACAGCAGACCTAGGAAAAGCGTCTGCTTTTTAATTTAGCGGTGCAACGCGCTAGGTTTTCGTGAGGGCTTCCACACCCTCTCGCTGAATTTGCAGCGAGGAGAGAACTTAGCGCACGGGGTGATTGGGTGGATAGTCAGCGGGGAGCGACGCGTCTTGAGGGAAATTTCCGATGGGGGTGTCCGGCGATGGATTGGGCAGCGCAGCTATGGGCGACAAGGACAAATCTCGAAACGAATGAGCGCCCAACGCCTTGGTATCATCAATGATTCTATCGTACGGTGAAGCGCAGCCATGGGCGCACGAATAGCCTCAAAAATAAACTGCGCAGTACCCAGGGATAACTTATGAAAGAAGAATATGACTTCAGCACGGCCAAGCGGGGTCCCGTTACGAACAGCGAAGGAAAAACCCGCATAACCATCATGCTTGATGATGAAGTGATCAAGGCCGCTTACGAGTACGCCGAAAGTCTCGGCACTGGATATCAAACCGTCATCAACCATCTACTGCGCCAGGGCCTGCTATCAAAGACTGCTCACAGTCTGGAATAGTCAGCCCGAAAGCGGCCTCGCACGGTCAAACCTGATTCGTCCAGGCGCGACGTAGGCCATGCCAATCGGATGGGCTATAATCCGCCCACCAGCGCGATTTGAGGTCCAGCCCATGGGCAATGTCAGCCTTGAAACCAAAAAAGCCTATGCCGCCAGGACGCGTAGATCCAACTACGCGGCCAGCCTCCGTCTGGAAGGTTTCAAAACGACCTTCGCCGACGACGAACGCAAAATGCCAACGCGTGAAGAGGTCTTGAAGGCCTTCACCCAGACCAGAACCTGATGCCTGACAAATATGGAGTCGGCGAGGACGCTTATTGCTATCCCGGCTCCACGGTCCTTCGCAACAAACTCGATATCCGTGACGAACCGACCCTAAGCGAAGCCGAACAACAGCTCTCGGCCATCGCAGCGGACAACGTCGAGTTCAGCCCTCCTCCCTACAGCCTGGCTTACCTTCAAAACATTCATCGACTTCTCTTTTCTGACCTGTTCGAATGGGCCGGGGAACTGCGCACCGTTGGCATGTCCAAACAAGCCACCCGCTTCTGCCAACCTGAGTACATGGAGAAGCAAGCCAGCAAGATCTTCACCGCCCTGGCAGCAGCAAACTGGTTCGAGGGCATGGAGCGGGCTGAGCTGATCGTCGCTGTGGCAGAGGCCTATTCCGACATCAACGTCGTACACCCCTTCCGCGAAGGCAACGGTCGTGCGCAACGCATCCTGTTTGAACACCTGATCATGAATGCCGGATTTGAAATCAGTTGGTGGGGGATAGAGAAGGACGAGTGGATCTTCGCCAATATCGCGGCTTATAACTGCGTCATGGAGCCTATGGAGCAGGTTTTTGAGAAATGCATTGGGCAGGCGATTCAAGCTTGACCGTACGACGTTATTCCCCCCCGCCCAGCGTCTTACTGTTTATTTCGCCAAGTGATACAGTCACCGCCAATCAACATCTGCTGAAGCACTGAAAATGTACAGGACGAGATCTTTCCCACCCAACAAAAAAGGTCGCGACTTTGTGGTGGGCGACATTCACGGGCATTTCAAACTTCTAACAGCAGCCTTGAACAAACTAGACTTCAACACTGAGCTGGATCGCATCTTTTCCGTGGGAGACCTCATCGACCGAGGTCCCGACTCCATAGACATATTGAATTGGCTTGAGAAGCCGTGGTTCCATGCCGTGCGCGGCAATCATGAACAGATGCTTATTGACTGCATCTCCGGCCATGGGGACATACCCCGACATATCCGAAACGGTGGTGCCTGGCTCTACGAGTTACAACCCGACATTCAGCAAGAACTATCAAAAGCCCTGCAAGCACTTCCACTGATCATTGAGATCAATTTATCAAGTGATCAAACAATTGGAATAGTCCATGCCGAAGCTCCTGTCATCCGAAGTAACGATGGCTGGCAGGAAGCCAAAGACGCTATCACTGGAAGTTCTGGGGAGCCACACCAGCGGCACGCCTTGAGAACAGCGCTGTATGCAAGAGAGAAAATCGAGCAACAAGACCACACTTCCATCAAAGGAATAGACCGGCTCTATGTTGGGCACTCAACAGTACCCGGCGTTACACGCCTGGGCAACGTCATTTATATCGACACAGGCTGCTCATTTTCCGATGGTGCGTTAAGCCTAGTTGATATCCAAACCGAAACAATCATTAGTATAAATATGAACCAGTGAGACAAGGCATCGCCTCTACTCAATTTTTCTTCGAGGCAAAATCGCTATCAGATGATAGGGGCCGAGGCTACCAGGGCGCGTAGCAGGCGATTGCGTTTGAGAAATCAAAGACTCTGCAGCCCTAGTAAGAATATTCTGACAAGTGGCTGAGCAGGCCCGGGCTGATGCAGGTCGCGGTCGTGAGCCGCTTACCTGTGCTTTGTCGACGGATCGCCCGCTGGACTATGCTGACGCTAACGCTTCGTGATCATCACCGCTGACAGCCAGGCATGAAGTCAGTCATCCGTTCGTAGTTCTCGAACGGGAAGTCCACGCCATATCCAGCGGTCTGCCAGTACGGCGGGCCCATGTAGTGAAACGTATGAGTGCAGTGGTAGCGCTCAGCACAATCAAACCCGAAAAGGGGAAAGATCTATTGTACCGCTACCGAAACAAATCCAATCAGCAGACAACAAAAAGCCGCCTCATCGACGGCTAATTTTTTACGAATAATATTTAGCGACTAAGCCTTCAGTTCTTCTGGTGTATGCGTCTTGAGCCAATCGGCCAAGGCGGCGTTCATCCGTGTTTGCCAGCCCGGGCCAGAAGCTCTGAATCTCTCCAGCACGTCAGCATCGAAACGAACATTGACGTGCTCTTTAGTGGCTACCGACTTGGGTCGACCACGCTTTGGCTTGAGCATTTCCTTTGCCTGAGCTTTGCCAAACAACCCACCAAGCACCTCGCTGGCTGGTTTGGCCTTGGCAAAGTCTTCGGTCGACCATTCGGGGTTTGCCGTATCGACCCTCTCAGGACTGGGTTTCTTGGTCATAATTTTTGACCTCCCGTTTGTTGGCTTTACGAAAGCTGATGACGTGGACCGCGTCACCCCGTGGGGTAAACACTACGACATGCAGCCGATCCCCTATGTACCCCATCGCCCGATAACGACACTCGCCGTAGTCGAATCGATCATCTTCCAGGATCAATGCTGTAGACCATTCAAAGTCCCGCACGAGGGCAAACGGAAGTCCACGTTCTTCGACGTTGCGAGCGTCTTTGGCTGGGTCATAAGTAATCTGCATGCAATTATCGTAGCCACATTAAATCGTCAACACAAGGTGAGTTGAAACGCTGACCGAGCATGCGCTCTGCCTGGTTGTCATCAAAGATTGAGCTGCCAGGCTTGAGAGCCCGCCAAGTACCCGACAAGCATCCCTGATAAACTGCGTCCATTCGCCCCGATGAATCAGATTTCCGATGCCCCTACAAACTGCCCCGCTCTCCCGCCGCTTCTCCGTCGCCCCGATGATGGACTGGACCGACGCCCACTGTCGCTTCTTCCTACGCATCCTCTCCAAGCACGCCCTGCTCTACACCGAAATGGTCACCACCGGCGCGCTACTCAACGGCGACCACGAACGTTTCCTGCGCCACCACGAGTCCGAACACCCGCTAGCCCTGCAACTAGGTGGCAGCGTCCCAGCCGACTTGGCCGCCTGCGCCCGTATGGCCCAGGAGCACGGCTACGACGAGGTGAACCTCAACGTCGGCTGCCCCAGCGATCGGGTGCAGAACAACATGATCGGCGCCTGCCTGATGGGGCATCCGGGTTTGGTGGCTGACTGTGTGAAGGCCATGCGCGATGCGGTGTCGATTCCGGTGACGGTCAAGCATCGCATCGGGATCAATGGGCGGGACAGTTACGAGCAGTTGTGTGAGTTTGTCGGGACGGTGCGTGAGGCCGGTTGCACGAGTTTTACCGTGCATGCGCGGATTGCGATTCTGGAGGGGTTGTCGCCGAAGGAGAATCGCGACATCCCGCCGCTGCGTTATGACGTGGCCGCGCGGTTGAAGGCGGATTTTCCGGAGTTGGAGATTGTGCTCAACGGCGGGATCAAGACGCTGGAGGCGTGCCACGAGCATTTGCAGACCTTCGACGGCGTGATGCTGGGGCGCGAGGCTTATCACAACCCGTATCTGCTGGCCGAAGTGGATCAGCAGCTGTTCGGCAGCACAGCGCCGATCATCACCCGGGCCGAGGCGCTGGCGCAGTTGCGGCCGTATATCGCCGATCACCTGGCCGCTGGCGGGGCAATGCATCACATCACCCGTCACGTGCTGGGCCTGGGCACCGGGTTCCCGGGGGCGCGGCGGTTTCGGCAGTTGTTGTCGGTGGATATTCACAAGACCAAGGATCCATTGGCGCTGCTGGACCAGGCGGGGCAATTGCTGGAAGGGCGTTAACCGTCACTTGCTTTGAACCTGCGCGCTGTTTTGGCATCGTATCTACCGATATCGCCCCGGCCTTTCAAACAGCCGTTTTCAGGTTGTTGCCGCTGGGGCCCGACGATACCCCTTCACGCCCTTGAGTGGCTGCCGGCCCTCGGGTAATGTCAACGGACCCATAGGACAGAGCACGCTCATGACTTCCAAGCTGGAACAACTCAAACAGTTCACCACCGTCGTGGCCGATACCGGCGACTTCGAGGCCATCGCCCGCGTCAAACCCGTGGACGCTACCACCAACCCTTCCCTGCTGCTCAAGGCCTCGGCCATTCAAGGTTATGCCGAGCAACTGAACGCCTGTGTGGCGGACTGCAAGGGCGATGTGGGCCTGGCCAGCGACCGTTTTGCCGTGGCGGTCGGGCAAGAAATTCTGAAAGTGATCCCAGGGCGTATTTCCACTGAAGTGGACGCGCGCCTGTCGTTCGACACCGAGGCCATGCTCAAGCGTGCCCATCGCCTGATCGATCTGTACGAAAAGGCCGGCATTGGCCGCGAGCGCGTGCTGATCAAGATCGCTTCCACCTGGGAAGGCATTCGCGCCGCCGAGCAACTGGAGCGTGAAGGCATCCAGTGCAACCTGACCTTGCTGTTCTCCTTCGCCCAGGCCGCCGCCTGCGCCGATGCCGGGGTGTTCCTGATTTCGCCGTTCGTGGGCCGTATCTACGACTGGTACAAGAAAGCCAATGGCAACGACTACACCGGCGCTGATGATCCGGGCGTGCAGTCGGTGACACGCATCTACAACTACTACAAGGCCAATGACTACAAGACCGTGGTCATGGGCGCGAGCTTCCGCAACCTCAACCAGATCGAGCAACTGGCCGGCTGCGACCGCCTGACCGTCAGCCCGGACCTGCTGGAAAAACTGGCCGCCGACGAAGGCAAGCTGGAGCGCAAGCTGGCGCCAGGGCAAGCCGGGGAAGCGCGCTTGATCCTCAATGAAGCGCAGTTCCGCTGGTTGTCCAACGAGGACGCCATGGCGACCGAGAAACTGGCCGAAGGCATTCGTCAGTTTGCCCGGGACCAGGAGAAACTGGAGGCGTTGCTGCAAGCCAAGCTTTGAGCTGATTCACAAGGCATGCAAAAAGGGCGAACCTTGGTGGGTTCGCCCTTTTTTATGTGGCTTGTCCTGAGGGATGTGGCGGATCGATAAACGCTATCGCGAGCAAGCTCGCTCCCACAGGTGACTGCATTCCAATGTGGGAGCGAGCTTGCTCCGGGCGGCGTTCCGACGATGAGGCCGGTCAGCCTAAGCAAAATCCAGGGATCAAGGCCCTTCCAGCGCATTCACCAGGTCATGGAAGGCTTCACGATTGGAATCGTTGAGCCCCATCAGGATCTTGTGGGCTTCGAGCACCTTGACCCGCACTTCCTCTTCGGACTGGTCCTGGTCAGGCAGGTCGTCCAGGCACTCCGGGCACGGCACAGGGTCGCCCACGATGTTGAACACCTGGTCGAAGCCCATCGATTGCAGCAGACGGGTGATGTCGTTGTGGGTGGTGACGACAGTCGGCAGCAGGCCGACCTTCTGCCGCGACAGGATCGACAGTTTGGCCAGCAGGCCCAATGTGGTGCTGTCGATGCTACGGGTTTCGGTCAGGTCGATCACGATGGCGTTGAAATTCAACGAAGTGAAGATCCGCTCAATAGTCGCATCCAGCGCCGAACACAGGGTCAGGCGCACTTCACCGACAAACTTCAGGACAAAGGTGCCGTCCTGCTCGGCGAACTGGATTCTACCGGTACTCATCAAAGGTTCCTGCTCAACACTAACAGGGCGATATCATCCGGCATCTCCCCTAGCGTGGCTAATCCAAACACTTGACGCAAGCCTTCCAGGCTGCCGCCCGCTGCGCTCACCCGTTCAGGCAAGGCCGCTTCTTTCTCTTTGAGTGTAGGTTCTGTCAAAAGGTCCAAAATGCCATCAGACATCAGCGTCAGGCTGAATGTCGGCGGCAATTCCAGTACGTGGTCTTCGTAGGTGGCCTCGTTGAACAGGCCCACCGGCAAACCACGCCCTTCCAGGTAACGCACACTGTCTGGCGTATACAACACAGGCAAAGGCAGGTGACCGCCGATGCTATAGGTCAACAAACCCGTCTCCTCGTCGATGACTCCACCGACCATTGTGACGTGTTTGCCCAGCTTACAACTGATCAGGCCTCGGTTGATATGCCCAAGGACTTCAGAAGGCTTGAACTCTGGCAGCGTGCCATTGCGCTTGGACTCGAACAACAGGCGCGTGGTCATGAACTTCAGCAGCACCGTCACGAATGCCGAAGAAGCACCATGGCCGGAAACGTCCGCCAGGTAGAACGCCACTCGCCGCTCGTCGACCCGGAAATAGTCCACGAAATCGCCTGACAGGTACAACGACGGGATGATCTGGTGGGCAAAACGGAAATCATCGACGGCCCAAGGGCTGACCGGCAGCATGTTCATCTGCACCTGGCGCCCGGCGTTCTGGTCTTCCTGCAACAGGTTCAGGCTGGCTTCCAGTTCGCGGTTGGCGGTTTCCAGCTTCTCGCGGTAACGCTGGTTTTCCACCAACAGGCGCGAACGGTCCAAGGCCCGGCGCACCGAGTGCTCGAGCACCGCCAGGTCTTCAAGGGGCTTGATCAGGTAATCCGCCGCGCCCAGGCGCAACGCCTCGACCGCGTCGTTCATCACACCCGCGCCCGAAACCACGATCACCGGGGTCTGCGAGGAAAGCTCGGTGACCTGGCGAATGAGTTCGAGTCCGCCCATCTGCGGCATGCGCAGGTCGCAGATGACCAGGTCGGGCTTGTCTTGCTCGAATACCTGAAGACCCTGTTGGCCATTGCTGGCCTGCAGGACGCTGAAACCACTGTCTTCCAAGTAGGCTGCGAGACTGGCTCGCACCACTTCGTCATCATCGATTATCAGCAGCGTGGCACTGGTTTTTGGCATGTGGGCAAACGGCGCCAGAATTAGGTTGGCGTAGCGGGCTGGGCCGTCTGGCCTTGCACGCACTACTGGATTCGCTTTCTAGCCTCTCTGTCGTACCGGTTTCAGGCCTTTGCCCTACACACAGCTACATCAGAGGTGCCCTTCTAAGGCGCAGACGGTACTCCCATCCGCGGGGCGTTTCAAGCTCAGGCAGATAGCCGCTTGCCGTCTTTATTTGTCAAAGTCCAGAGAGTTATAAGAACCGAGCGAAGCGTAACTCAATGGAAGGATCAAACCCGCTCAAACACGACGCCAAAGCACAGAAGGCGGCCTTTTGGGCCGCCTTCGTGGTTTTACTGGTCGGAATTAAAAATCGTCTTCGACCTGGCCGTCCTTGACCTTGAATTCGCGGTTTTGCAGGTAGGCGTTGCGGATGAAGACATACTTGTCGCCGCTCACCATCTTCTCGGCCGACAACAGGCTGGCGCGGGTGTCGACGACGTTCAGGCCTCGAATAGAGTTACGCACCGAGACGTTATCGATATAACGATACGGGGCCGTGTAGTCATCGACCAGCTTGGCCGGGGCGTCACGCAGGGTGCTTGGCCCCAGCAGCGGCAGCATCACATACGGCCCGCTGCCCAGCCCCCAGTAGCCCAGGGTCTGGCCAAAATCTTCATCGCTGCGCTGCAGGCCCATCTGGGTGCCCACATCGAAGAAGCCCAGCAGGCCGAAGGTGGTGTTGAAGATCAACCGGGCAGTGTCGACCCCGGCCGCGGCCGGCTTGGCCTGCAGCACGTTGTTGGCCAGGTTGCCCACGTCACCGATGTTGCGGAACATGTTGTGGACGCCGTCTTCGAGGAACTGCGGCGTCACGTATTGATAACCCTGGGCCAGTGGCTTGAGCGCATAGGTATCAATGGTGTCGTTGAAGGTAAAGATCGGACGGTTGATGCTTTCCCAAGGATCTTCTTCCGTGGCGGCCTGGGCAGCGAACGGAACCAGCACTACGCTGGCAGACAAACACAGCTGAGCTAGACGATGGCTCCAGCGCATAGGGGAAAACTCCTTGGATTAATCAGGCAAGGGCGCCGAGCCCAGGCGGTAAGGTGGCTAGTATAAGACGGAACGCGTGGATAGGCAGCACCGAAAAAACAAGTAGGCCGTAGGACGTTTCCACGACTGGCACCCTTCACTTCACTGTCACCGGACTGTCATCGAGGCCCTTTAGGCTGCTGGTTATTTCAAGGACGTTCCCATGCCCCGCCCCGAAGCCCTGCCCCTCCCCGCCCCCAGCCTGACCGCGGTACTGTTTGGCCTGAGCGGATGTCTGGTGGACTTCGGCGCGCGCATCCGTCAGCCAGGGGCAGCGCCGGATGAGCATGCACAGCCAACACTTGGCGCCCTGGAGAGCTTGCACCACTTGCAGCTCCAGGAAATCCCCTGCGCCTGGCTCGACGAATTGCCACCTGCCGTCAGCCATGCCCTGGCGGCTTCATTGCCGACATGGATCGAACCGCCGCAACTTCCTGCAACAAATAATCCTTGGCCGGCGCCACATGCCTGCTGGCAGGCGCTGATGGCGTTGAACGTCCAGCAATTGGACGGTTGCGTGTTGGTCAGTGGCGAACCCCGGTTGTTGCAGTCAGGGCTCAACGCCGGTTTGTGGACCATCGGCCTGGCGTCCTGCGGCTCGCTGTGTGGCCTGACGCCTGGCGAATGGCAGGCGCTGAGCCAACAGGAACGGGAAACCAAGCGCGCCAAGGCCACCGTGCAATTGTTCGGCCTGGGGGTGCATTCGGTGATCGATCACCTGGGCGAACTCGACACCTGCCTGGCGGACATCAGCCTGCGCCGACTCAAAGGCGAGAAGCCATGACCGGGATCATGCAGGGAACACGAGGGTAGATTACTCTTAAGGTAGGCCATGGACTTTTGACCCGGCGTCGCGGTCCATGGCAGTGCCTATCAATAAAGGGAGTACGCCAATGCCTGCCCGCGAATTGCAAGAACAGCTCAACAAACTGCGCGAGCAATTGGACCAGAATCCACCGCTTTCCGAAATCGAGCGCGATGACCTGCACGCGCTGATGCAAAAGATCGAACTTGAGCTTGAGTTGGAAACCAAAGCACCGGACAACAACCTCGCCGACAATGTGAATCTGGCTGTCGAGCGCTTCGAGGTGGAACACCCTACCCTTGCCGGGACCTTGCGCAACATCGTGCAAGCCTTGGGCAATATGGGGATCTGAACCCTTTAAATGCAAAAAGCCCTGCTATCGCTAGCGGGGCTTTTTAGTTTCACGACCTGCAATGCAATCCCTGTGGGAGCGAGCTTGCTCGCGATAGTCGGTGTGTCAGCTGACATCAATGTCGAATGTACCGGACTCATCGCGAGCAAGCTCGCTCCCACAAGAGCTCACTTTCACAAGGAACGTTTATTGGCGGACCAGGCGATGGTTTGGCAGTTGAACGTCTTCAGTACTGCGATACGGGTTGATATCCAACCCGCCCCGACGCACATACCGCGCGTACACCGTCAATTTCTCTGGCTTGAGCAAGCGCTGCAGGTCGAGAAAGATCCGCTCCACGCATTGCTCATGGAAATCCGAATGCTGGCGGAAGCTGACGATGTAGGCCAGCAGGCTGGCCGGGTCCAGGGCCGCGCCGCGATATTCCACCGCTACGCTGCCCCAGTCTGGCTGGCTGGTCACCGGACAGTTGGACTTGAGCAGATGGCTGTGCAGGCTTTGCTCGACGATGCGCGAAGCATCGCAACGCAGCAGCTCCGGACGCGGGTGCGCGTAAGAGTCGACGCTGATGTCCAGATCATCGATGCACGTACCGGGCAATGCCACGATGCCTTCACGCTCCACATCCTTGAGGCTGCGGATCCGCACGCCCACTGCTTTGCCGGCAGCCGCCGACAGGTCCTGGCGCAGGGTCGCTTCCAGGCTCGCGGTATCGGCAAACGGAGTCTGGTTCAAGGAGTTGAGGTACAGCTTGAAGGATTTGGATTCGATGATATTCGGCGAATCCGCCGGGATCGCGAATTCACCGATGGCCACCACCGGCTTGCCGGACGGCAACAGCCAGGACAGCTCGAAACAGTTCCAGAAATCCACGCCTTTGTACGGCAGGGTCTCGGCCGTCAGGCCCAGTTCCGCCCATTTCGCCGTGCGCGGGATCGGGAACAGCAGTGACGGCGTGTACGTGGCGATGTATTCGCTGGATTTGCCCAGCGGCGAATGTTCGGCTGCGGGATGCATGACGGAAACCTGACTGAAGAATCAGCCGATTCTATCAGCCTTTGCCGCAGCCTTTGAGTGCTTACTGACTGACTGTCAGGTCGCCCTTCATCCCGGCCTGGTAATGACCGGGGACGTTGCAGGCAAATTCCAGCCGTGTAGCCTTGCCAAAAGCCCAGGTCAGCTCGGCGGACTTGCCCGGCTCGACCAGAACGCTGTTAGCGTCGTCGTGGCCCATCATGCCGTCTTTACCACTATGCCCCATCGAGGCCGGATTCATCGAGGCATGGTCCATTCCCGGCTTCATCCCGGTGGGTGTCAACATGCCGCTCTGTTGCATCTTGAGCATTTCCTGCTGGTGCTGGGCATGCATCGCGGCGTTACCGAGGTTGAATTCGTGCAACAACTGGCCTTTATTGATCAATACAAACCGCACCGTCTCGCCCGCCTTGATATCCAGCGTGCCAGGGTTGAACGACATGTCGCCCATCACCACCTCGATGGTGCGACTGGCCTTGGCCGCCGGTGCGGGCTGGCCGAAATCAAAGTGCGCACCGGGCGATGCCCACAACGAGGTACTCAATACCAACGCAGAGGCGGCCAGGATCAGACGGTTTACCATCAACATGTTCATACTCCGACAAGGTAAGGTTCAACTTGCCCAAGACTCTAGATCGGTGCGGCTGCCAATTGACTGACAGTTGCATTACAACTCTGTCAGGTTGTGCCACGACCCCGGCCGCCGCGGTATAACGCCCACGTTCAAACCATGCCCTGAGCTGCCCATGAAACTGCTGATCGTCGAAGACCAAACCAAAACCGGCCAATACCTGCGCCAGGGCCTGGGCGAAGCCGGGTTCAACGCCGATCTGGTGGCCGATGGCATCACCGGCCAGCAACTGGCCTTGAGCGGTGAATACGCCTTGCTGATCCTCGACGTGATGTTGCCCGGCCGCGATGGTTGGCAGATCCTGCAAGCCGTCCGTGGCGCCGGGCTGGATACACCGGTGCTGTTTCTCACCGCGCGGGATGCGGTACAGGATCGCGTACACGGCCTGGAGCTGGGCGCCGATGATTACCTGGTCAAGCCCTTTGCTTTTTCCGAGTTGCTGGCACGGGTGCGCAGTCTGTTGCGTCGAGGCAGTTCGACACAGCAGGAAACCAGCCTGCAACTGGCCGACTTGCGCCTGGACCTGATCCGCCGTCGCGTCGAACGCAGCGGTCGGCGCATCGACCTCACCGCCAAGGAATTCGCCTTGCTGGAAATGCTTCTGCGCCGCCAGGGCGAAGTGCTGCCCAAATCGCTGATCGCGTCCCAGGTCTGGGACATGAATTTCGACAGCGACACCAACGTCATCGAAGTCGCGATACGACGCCTGCGAATCAAGATTGACGATGACTTCCCCAGCAAACTGATCCATACCGTTCGGGGCATGGGCTATGTGCTTGAAGAGCGCAGCCTGTGAGGCGGTGGTCACTGAGCAGCCGCCTGGCGCTGCTGTTCGCCGCCTGCACTGCCGTGGTGTCATTGTTTGCCGGGGTGTTGTTCAGCCGTGGCAGCGAGGCGCATTTCATCGAGCTGGACCAGCAACTGCTCGAAGGCAAGCTGATCGGCCTGCGCCGGGCCCTGCAAGATCTCGACGCCGAGCAGACCCAGGCCCGCCTGGAGGATGAACTGAGCCGTCAGGCCGACCTGGCGCTGCGCATCAAGGGCAGCGATGGTGTGCGCTGGTACGACAGCTCGATCCGGATTCCCGCTCAATTGCCAGAGCGGCCCGGCCTGTCGACCCTCAACGATGCCGACACCGATTACCGGGTGTTGAATGCGCCGTTGTATCCCGATCGAGCCGACTCGCCGCAACTGACCCTGCTGCTGGACATCACCCATCACCAGCACTTTCTGCAACGCATGCAGCGCTTGATCTGGCTGACCGTCGGTCTCTCGGCCCTGGCCACTGCCTTGCTCGGCGCCTGGGCCGCCCGACGGGCCTTGCGCCCCTTGCGGCGCATGGGCGCCATTGCCGGCAGTGTCTCGGCCCGCTCACTCAACGCCCGACTGCCGGAGGAGCAAATGCCCGCCGAACTGGCGGAATTGGCCCACAGCATCAACGCCATGCTCGGACGCCTCGACGATGCGTTTCAGCGACTCTCTGCGTTCTCTGCCGACATTGCCCATGAATTGCGCACGCCGCTGTCGAACCTGCTGACCCACACCCAGGTCACCCTCACCCGCGAACGCCCCCTGGAGGATTACCGCGAGGCGTTGCACAGCAATCTCGAAGAACTGCAATGGATGGCGCAACTGGTCAACGACATGCTGTACCTGGCCAAGGCCGACCACGGCCTGCTGGCGCTCAATCGCGAACCGCTGCAATTGGCCGAGGAAGTGGACGTGCTGCTGGACTTTTTCGCGCCGCTGGCCGAAGACACCAACGTACGCCTGAGCCGCGAGGGCGATGGCCGCATCGAGGGTGACCGCAACATGTTGCGCCGGGCGCTTTCCAACCTGCTGGACAACGCGCTGCGCTTCACCCCCGCTGACGGCGAAGTGCGGGTGCGAATTGTCGATGAGGCTCAAGGGGTGAACATCAGCGTGGAAAACAGTGGTGAGGGGATTGCAGCGGACTTGCTGCCGCGCCTGTTCGACCGCTTCTACCGCGCCGACCCAGCCCGCCAGGAGGGCAGCAGCGAACACGCGGGGCTCGGACTGGCCATCACCCGCTCGATCATCCGCGCCCATGGCGGACAGATCCGCTGTGAATCGGCCGATGGCTGGACGCGGTTCCTGATCGAATTACCGAAGGGAGATTAAGCCCGACGCCCCCCTGTGGCGAAGGAACATATCTGTGGGAGCAAGGCTTACCCGCGATGCCGGTGCCTTGTTTCTCCCGCAGACCGCGTCGTCTGCATCGCGGGCAAGCCTTGCTCCCACAGCGGAATCTTCAGCAAGCCCTTCTGCCACGGAGGTCTGTGTCGTTTCAGGAATACCTCAACGCCTGCGCCGGTTCGATCTTCGCCGCACGCCACGCCGGGTACACGGTGGCAAGGAAGCTCAGAATGAACCCGGCCGAGCAGATCAGCAGTACATCACCGCGCTGCAGCTCCGACGGCAGGTTGCTGACGAAATACACATCGGAACTGAAGATGTGCTGGCCACTGACCCGTTCCAGCCAGCCCACCAGCGCACTGACGTTCAGCGCCGCGATCACCCCCAGCACGCCGCCAATCAGCGTACCGACAACGCCAATCACCGTGCCCTGGACCATGAAGATCGCCATGATCTGCCGCGGCGTGGCGCCGATGGTGCGCAGGATCGCGATGTCCGCGCCTTTGTCGTTCACCACCATGATCAGGGTGGCGATGATATTGAACGCCGCCACCGCGACGATCATCAGCAGCAGCAAGCCGATCATGGTTTTTTCCATTTTCATGGCACTGAACAGGCTGCCCTGGGTGTGGGTCCAGTCGTCGGCCTTGTAGGCCGCGCCAAGACCGGTAGCAATGTCACCGGAGACCTTCGGCGCTGCGTACAAGTCCTTCACCGCCAGACGCACGCTTTGCACCTGGTTCGGCTGCCAATGCTGCATCTGTGCGGCATCGGCCAGGTGGATCAGCGCCATGGAGCCGTCCAGCTCGGCGCCCACCTTGAACACACCCACCACATTCAAACGCTGCATCCGTGGGGTGATGCCGCCGGGGGCCGTGCTGACTTCCGGCACGATCAGGGTGATTTTGTCGCCGACATTCAGACGAAAACGCCGGGCGGTGATTTCGCCGATCACCACGCCAAACTCGCCCGGCTTCAAGGCATCGAGACGCCCCTGGACGATATGCTGGGCGACGATGGACACCTTGCCTTCCTGGGCCGGGTCGACGCCGCTGATCTGGATCGGCTGCATCGAGCCCTTATGGCTCAGCATCCCTTCCATCTCGGTAAACGGCACGGCGGCAGTCACTTCAGGGTTTTTCAACGCCGCGGCGGCCACCGGCTGCCAATCGTCGATCGGATTGACGCCGACGATAGTGGCGTGGGGCACCATGCCGAGGATGCGCGAGCTCATTTCGCGCTGGAAGCCGTTCATCACCGACAACACCACGATCATCGCCAGCACACCCAGGGCGAGGCCGATCATCGAGGTCATGGAGATGAACGAAACAAAGCGATTGCGGCGCTTGGCGCGGGTATAGCGCGTGCCGATAAAGATCGATAACGGTCTGAACATTCGCGGGGCACCGTATAAAAATAAAAGACCCGGCGTGTGTAGCAAACGCCGGGTTTCGGTCGGTCAGATGGGCGTCAGGCAACCTTCCTGCAAGTGCAGGACGCGGTCCATCTGCCGGGCCAGGTTCATGTCGTGGGTCACCACCAGGAACGCGGTGCGCATCGACGTGCTGAGCTCCAGCATCAAATCCTGGATGCCTTGGGCGGTGTGGGAGTCGAGGTTGCCGGTCGGCTCATCAAGCATCACCAGGCCAGGCTTGTTGACCAGGGCCCGGGCAATCGCCACGCGCTGGCGCTCACCACCGGACAATTCGGCCGGCTTGTGCTCCAGGCGATGCCCCAGCCCTACCCGCTCCAGCAACGCCGTGGCACGCTGGCGGGCCTCAGGAATCGCCGTGCGACCGATCAACAGCGGCATGCAGACGTTTTCCAGCGCGGTGAACTCGGGCAGCAAATGGTGGAACTGGTAGACGAAGCCCAGGGAACGGTTACGCAACAGGCCACGGGCCTTCTCGTTCAGTGCCGAAAGTTCTTCGCCAGCCAGCCAGACACTGCCGGCGGTCGGCGTATCCAGGCCGCCCAGCAGGTTGAGCAAGGTACTTTTGCCCGACCCGGAGGTGCCGACAATCGCCACGCGCTCGCCAGGATGCAACTCCAGTTGCAGGCCCGACAACACCACCACCGACTCCGGACCTTCCTCGTAGGATTTGCCCAGGTTGCGGCAGCTCAAGATTGCTTTTTCACTCATGCCCGACTCACTCATAACGTAACGCCTCCGCAGGCTGGGTGCGCGCGGCACGCCAGGCAGGATACAGGGTGGCGAGGAAACTCAGGACCAACGCGGCGCCGCAGACCATCAACACGTCATCGGCCTGCAATTGCGATGGCAGGTAGTCGATGAAGTACACGTCGGCGTTGAGAAACTTGTGCCCGATCAGGCCTTCGAGGGCGGCAATCGCGGCACTGACGTTCAGCGCGGCGAACATCCCGACCAGAGCGCCGACGAACGTACCGATCACGCCGATGACCGTGCCCTGGACCATGAAGATCCGCATGATCTGCCCCGGCGTGGCACCGAGGGTGCGCAGGATGGCGATGTCGCCCTTCTTGTCGTTCACCACCATCACCAGCGTGGAGATGATGTTGAACGCCGCCACGGCGACGATCAGCAACAGCAGCAGGCCGATCATGGCTTTTTCCATGCGGATCGCCTGGTACAGGTTGCCGTGGGTACGGGTCCAGTCCCGGGCGTAGTAACGGTCTTCGCCGAGCTGCTGGGCGATGGTCCACGCAACGCGCGGTGCCTGGAACAGATCGTCGAACTTCAGCCGCAGGCCCTGGACCTGGTCCGGCTTCCAGCGATGCAGGCGCGCCAGGTCCTGGAGATTGGTGACGCCCAGGTAACCATCCAGCTCGCCGGCGCCGACATGGAAAATGCCGACCACGGTAAAGCGTTTCATGCGCGGGAACATGCCGCCCGGGGTCACGGTGACCTCCGGGGCGACGAAGGTCAGCTTGTCGCCGATGGCCACGCCGAGTTTGGCCGCGGCCTTGTCGCCGATGACGATGCCGAAACTGCCTGGCGCCAGGTCATCGAGTTTTCCCTGTTGCATGAAGTTGTCGATGATCGACACCTGCCGCTCGAGCCCAGGATCGATGCCATTGAGCAAGACCTTGGACACCTTGCCGTCATTGGTCAGCAGCCCCTGCATCTGGGTGAACGGCGCAACGGCCAGCACCTGCGGGTTCTGCTTGACCTTGGCGGCCAGGCTCGGCCAATCGCTGATGGCTTCGCCGGATTCGAGGGTCGCGTGGGGCACCATGCCCAGCACGCGGGTGCGCATCTCATGGTCGAAGCCGTTCATCACCGAGAGCACGACGATCATCACGACCACGCCAAGGGCCAGCCCGATGATGGACGTCAGGGAAATGAACGATACGAAATGATTGCGACGCTTTGCACGGGTATAACGCGTGCCGATAAATACGAAGAGAGGTCTGAACATGTCGGGGCTTGTTCGGAGGGAAAAGGAACGTCCTTGTGGCGGGGGTCACAAACCAGCTTTACACTCAGACCACCGCCGCTACCATGGGTTCGCCATGTCGACATTAGATGAAGAAGATCGCCGCGAATACTACCGTATCGAGGACACGATCGCACTGGAAATTCGGCCCCTGTCCATTCCTGAAGCTGCTGATCAGGAAGTGTTGCAGGATGCTTCTCCACTGTTCAATCTGCTCAGTGAATTGCACCTGAGCGAATTCGAGTCACAGCACCTGCTGCGCCAGATCAGCGAGCGCGAACGCAGCATCGCGGCATACCTCAAGGCAATGAACAAACGCATCGACCTGCTCAGCCAGGTCATTGCCCTGACGGTGCTCGGCGAAATCGGCGAGCCGCAGCCGGTGATCATTTCCGAAGGCGGCATCGACTTCCAACACCTCACGCCGATCGCGGTCGGCACCCACCTGTCGATCAAACTGGTGCTGATGCCGCAAGCCCTCGGCTTGTTGCTGCGGGCACGGGTCACCCACTGCGACCCCAAGGGCGACGGCTTCGACGTCGGCACCGAGTTTGAACGCCCGACCGACGCCCAGCGCCAGTTGCTGGCCCGCTATATCCTGCAGAAACAGGCGCAAGAGCGTCGCCTGGCTCGGGAACAGAACGACTCAGGTATCAATAAGGAAGAACCGTGACCCTCATTTATGGCCACCGCGGCGCCAAGGGCGAAGCACCGGAAAACACCCTGACCGGCTTTCAGGAGTGCCTCAAGCACGGCGTACGCCGTTGCGAGCTGGACCTGCACCTTTCGATGGACGGCGAGTTGATGGTGATCCACGACCCGACCCTCAAGCGCACCACCGATCGCCGGGGCAAGGTGGTGGAGCATACCGCCGCCGAGCTGGTGACCTACGATGCGCGCAAGGGTGGCCCGGGCTGGATCAAGCCGTGCCCGATCCCACGCTTGGAGGAGCTGTTCGAGAAGTGTGATTTCGAGCACTGGCAACTGGAGGTCAAGAGCGCCTCGCGCACCCGCGCCGCCGCCACGGTGCTGGGCATCCGCGAAATGGCCCAGCGTTTCGGGCTGCTGGACAAAATCACCATCACGTCCAGCTCCCGGGAAGTGCTCAAGGCAGCCTTGGACCTGACCCCGGACATCTCCCGCGGACTGGTGGCCGAATACGCCTGGCTCGACCCGTTGAAGGTCGCCCAGAGTTACGGCTGCGAGATTCTGGCGCTGAACTGGACCCTGTGCACGCCGGAACGCCTGATCAAGGCGCAGCGCCAGGGGCTGCATGTGTCGGTGTGGACCGTCAACGAGCCCGCGCTGATGCGCAGGCTCGCCGACTTTGGCGCTGACAGCCTGATTACAGACTTTCCCGGTTTGGCCACTGCCACCCTCGAGAATTGCTGAAATCGGTCTCCCCGGCCGGCTCAGGCCACCGGCCGGAGCCGCTCAAAAAAGCCGGTTGAGCCCGTCATAGGCCGCTACCCGATAGGCTTCGGCCATGGTCGGGTAGTTGAACGTGGTGTTGACGAAGTACTTCAACGTGTTCAATTCGCCCGGCTGGTTCATGATCGCCTGGCCGATATGCACGATCTCCGAGGCCTGGTAGCCGAAGCAGTGCACGCCCAGCACTTCCAGGGTCTCGCGGTGGAACAGGATCTTCAGCATGCCTTGCGGCTCGCCGGCGATCTGCGCCCGCGCCATGCTCTTGAAGAACGCCTTGCCCACTTCGTACGGCACCTTGGCCTGGGTCAGCTCCTGCTCGTTCTTGCCGATCGAGCTGATCTCCGGAATGGTGTAGATGCCGGTCGGTACGTCGTTGACGAAGCGCCAGCTGCCGTTGTCGACAATGCTGCCGGCGGCCGAACGGCCCTGGTCGTGAGCGGCACTGGCCAGGCTCGGCCAACCAATCACGTCACCGGCACCGTAGATGTTCGGCACACACGTGCGGTAGTTCTCGTCGACTTCGATCTGGCCGCGGCTGTTGACCTTCACGCCGATGTTTTCCAGGCCCAGGGTGTCGGTGTTGCCGGTACGACCGTTGCACCAGAGCAAGGCATCGGCCTTGATCTTCTTGCCGGACTTGAGGTGCAGGATCACGCCATTGTCGACGCCTTCGACGCGGTCGTAGTCTTCGTTGTGGCGCACGGTGATGTTGTTGTTGCTGAAGTGATAGCTCAGGGCCTGGGAGATTTCCGAGTCCAGGAAGCTCAGCAACTGGCCGCGGTTATCCACCAGCTCCACCAGCACACCCAGGCCGCTGAAGATCGAGGCGTATTCGCAACCGATCACGCCAGCGCCGTAGACGATGAGCTTACGCGGGGTGTGACCCAGGCTCAGGATGGTGTCGCTATCGTAGATACGTGCATGGTTGAAATCGATGTCGGCCGGGCGATACGGGCGCGAACCGGTGGCGATGATGATGTGCTTGGCCACCAGCTTCTCGACCACGCCATTGCCGCAGACCACTTCAACCGTCTGCTCATCGGCAAAGCTGCCGGTGCCGAAGAACACATCAACGCGATTACGCGCGTAGTAGCCGGTGCGCGAGGCCACCTGCTTGGAGATCACCTTCTCGGCGCTCTTGAGCACGTCCGGGAAGGAGAACCAGCGCGGCTCGCCGATGGCCCGGAACATCGGGTTGGTGTTGAACTGCATGATCTGCCGGACCGAGTGACGCAAGGCCTTGGACGGGATGGTACCCAAGTGGGTGCAGTTGCCGCCGACCTGCCGACGGCTGTCGACCATCGCCACCTTGCGCCCTGCCTTGGCCGCGTTCATTGCCGCGCCTTCCCCCGCCGGGCCGGAGCCCAGTACCACCACGTCGTAGTTGTAGACAGCCATGCGTACTCCTCAGAACAGGCCGCTGTGCCTCACTTGGCACCGACGGCTAAATCATGCCGGCCTGCGGCATGAAGGAACAATTTGGGGCCGGTTCACGAGCCCGGCCACAGTCTATAGAAGCGTCAACGCCGCGCACATTACCCCTTGGTCGCGTCGTAGGCTAGTTTTGCCTGTGCTATTTCGCCACAGGTAACCTTTCAGGGCGCTGTCATCATTGGGTTTTTCCGCTGCTGATCCGTTCAAATGCATCGTTGGTACGGGAGACAAAACGATTGCCATCGCGCAACACGAAAAATACCCCGATGCCATGTTTCTGGGCATAGTCCCAACCCCGTTCAGGACCGAGAATCAGCAACAGCGTCGATAGTCCATCGGCCATCAACGCCGAAGGATGAATCACCGTGACTGACGCCAGGTTGTGTAGGACCGGCGCACCAGTACGTGCATCAAAGGTGTGGGAATAACGCCTGCCGCCCTGTTCGAAATATTTACGGTAGTCGCCCGAGGTCGAAACCCCGTAGCCGTCGACCTCGATGACACGCTCGGCCACTTGCCGGTCGTCCCGAGGCTCCTCCAGGGCAATGCGCCAGGCCGAACCATCGGGCTTGTGCCCCGCGGCCTTGAGTTCGCCGGTGGCTTCGGCCAGGTAACTGTCGATACCCAGGGCCTGGAGCCTGGCGGCGATGCGGTCGACGGCATAGCCTGCGGCGATACTGTTGAAGTCGACTTCCACCGCAGCGTCCTTGCACAACCGATCACCCTCGATGCGCAAATGACCATGGCCGACGCGCTGGCGCACCAGGGCCAAAGCTTCTGCGGTCGGCACTTTCTCTTCCCGGGACTGGGGACCGAAGCCCCACTGGTTCAGCAGCGGCTCCACGGTCAGGTCGAAGGAGCCGTCGCTTTGAACCGACAACTGCTCACCCACGCGGACCAACTCCAGGACCGGGCCAGGCATGACCTGACAGCTGTTGGCCGGCAGCGCGTTGAAACGCTCGATGTCCGAGTCGCTGCGATAGGTCGAGAGTTGCCGATCCACTTCGGCGAGGATGCTTTCCACTTCGGCCTGCACCGTTTTCACAGCGGGCCCGGCGGAATGTCTGACGTACTGAATGGAATAGTGACTGCCCATGGTCGGGCCGTCGAAGCGTTCCAGGGTGTCGCCGTTGCCGCAACCCGACAACACGCCGGCCAGCACCATAAGCCCAATCCATCGTCCAGTTAACAAATCTTCATCTCCCCTCAAAACCGCGCCGGCCATTATGAACTCCAGCGCACGCAAAAACTGTGGGAGCCAATGGAGCCCTGTGGGAACAAAGCTTGCTCGCGATGCAGACGATACGGTTTAGCAGCAAGACCGCGTCATCGTTCATCGCGAGCAAGCTTTGCTCCCACAGGCTCCAAGGCACCAAGGCACCAAGGCTCCCGCAGGGGACGCAGCGCTTCCATACAAGATTTGCCAGAGTGAGTACCTACACATGTCTTCCCAAACGAGCAACGGCAAGGCGATTTTTCGCGTTGTCAGCGGCAACTTCCTGGAGATGTTCGACTTCATGGTCTATGGCTTCTACGCCACAGCCATCGCCAAGACGTTCTTCCCCGCCGACAGTGCGTTCGCCTCGCTGATGCTGTCCCTGGCCACGTTTGGTGCCGGGTTCCTGATGCGTCCCCTTGGAGCGATTTTTCTCGGCGCCTACATCGACCGCCACGGCCGCCGCAAAGGCTTGATCATCACCCTGGCGCTGATGGCCATGGGCACCATACTGATCGCCTGCGTGCCGGGCTACGCCACCCTGGGCGTGGCGGCCCCCTTGCTGGTGCTGCTGGGCCGATTGCTGCAAGGTTTCTCCGCGGGCGTGGAACTGGGCGGCGTGTCGGTTTACCTGGCGGAAATTTCCACGCCGGGGCGCAAGGGTTTCTTTGTCAGTTGGCAATCCGCCAGCCAACAGGCTGCCGTGGTGTTTGCCGGCCTGCTGGGGGTGGGCCTCAATCACTGGCTGAGCCCCCAGGAAATGGGCGAATGGGGCTGGCGCGTACCGTTCCTGGTGGGGTGCATGATTGTGCCGGCGATATTCGTGATTCGTCGCTCACTGGAAGAAACACCTGAGTTCCAAGCGAGAAAACATCGTCCCAGCCTGTCGGAAATTGTCCGTTCCATCGGTCAGAACTTCGGCATTGTCTTGGCCGGCATGGCGCTGGTGGTGATGACCACCGTGTCGTTCTACCTGATCACCGCCTACACACCGACCTTCGGCAAGGCCGAGCTGAACCTGTCGGACCTGGATGCGCTGCTGGTCACGGTGTGCATCGGCTTGTCAAATTTCTTCTGGCTGCCCGTGATGGGGGCGTTTTCCGACAAGATCGGACGTAAACCCCTGCTGCTCGGTGCGACTGTCCTGGCGATCCTCACCGCCTATCCGGCGCTGTCCTGGTTGGTGGCGAACCCCAGCTTCAGCCATTTGCTGATCGTCGAGCTGTGGTTGTCATTCCTGTATGGATCGTACAACGGTGCAATGGTCGTGGCCTTGACGGAAATCATGCCGGTCGAGGTGCGCACCACCGGTTTCTCCCTGGCCTACAGCCTGGCGACAGCGACGTTCGGCGGATTTACCCCGGCAGCCTGTACGTATCTGATTCATGTGCTCGACAACAAGGCTGCACCGGGGATATGGCTCAGTGGTGCGGCGGTGCTGGGGTTGATTGCGACTCTGGTGCTGTTCAAGGGCAATCGGCATGCACTGCGGACTGCACAAGCTTCAGTCGTCGGCGGCGCCTGACACATCGCTATCGTCGGATCGCCGCCCGGAGCAAGCTCGCTCCCACATTGGACCGCATACATCAGCAACAACTCGGTCAACTGTGGGAGCGAGCCTGCTCGCGAAGAGGCCGGCCCAGCCAACACAAACCTTCAGATACAAAAACGCCCCGACAAGTCGGGGCGTTTTCACAAGCGGCTAAGGCTTAGCGCGGGAATGCTGGCGGGTTTACACCGGCCATGTCTTCCATCACGCGAACCACCTGGCAGCTGTAACCGAATTCGTTGTCGTACCAGACGTACAGAACAACGCGGTTGTCTTGGCTGATGGTGGCTTCAGCATCCACGACACCGGCGTGGCGCGAGCCCACGAAGTCAGTGGACACCACTTCCTGGGAATTGACGAAGTCGATCTGCTTGTGCAGATCGGAGTGCAGCGCCATGTAGCGCAGGTACTCGTTCATCTCTTCACGGGTGGCGGCTTTCTCAAGGTTCAGGTTGAGAATGGCCATCGACACGTTCGGCGTCGGCACACGGATCGCGTTGCCGGTCAGCTTGCCAGCCAGCTCAGGCAGGGCCTTGGCAGCGGCGGTGGCAGCACCGGTCTCGGTGAGGACCATGTTCAGCGCGGCGCTGCGGCCACGGCGGTCGCCCTTGTGGAAGTTGTCGATCAGGTTCTGGTCGTTGGTGTACGAGTGAACCGTTTCGACGTGACCGTTGACGATGCCGAACTTGTCGTTCACTGCCTTGAGCACCGGCACGATGGCGTTGGTGGTGCAAGAAGCAGCGGAGATGATCTTGTCGTCAGCGGTGATTTCGCCGTGGTTGATGCCGTGAACGATGTTCTTCAGCTTGCCCTTGCCAGGCGCAGTCAGCACGACGCGGGCGATGCCCGGGCAGGTCAGGTGCTGACCCAGGCCCTCGGCATCACGCCATACGCCGGTGTTGTCCACCAGCAGTGCGTCCTTGATGCCGTACTGGGTGTAGTCGACCTCGGTCGGGTTCTTCGCGTAGATCACCTGGATCAGGTTGCCGTTGGCGAGGATGGTGTTGTTTTCTTCATCGATGATGATGGTGCCGTTGAACGAACCATGGACCGAATCACGACGCAGCAGGCTGGCGCGCTTGGTCAGGTCGTTCTCGGCGCCCTTGCGCACCACGATGGCCCGCAGGCGCAGGCCGTCGCCGCCACCGGTTTTTTCGATCAGGATGCGCGCCAGCAGACGGCCGATACGACCGAAGCCGTACAGGACCACGTCAGTGCCTTTGCGAGGCGAAGCGTTCTGCTGGCCAACCACATCGGCCATCTCTTCACGAACGAACTGCTCGGCGCTACGGCCATTGCCTTCGTTGCGGAATTTGAACGCCAACTTGCCCAGATCCACCGAAGCCGCGCCGAGCTTGAGCTCGCTCATGGCTTTGAGCAGGGGGAATGTTTCGTGGACGGAGAGTTCGCTGTCGTCGGAAGAACGGTGGCGAGCAAAGCGGTGGGCTTTGAGGATCGCGATGACAGACTGGTTGATCAGGCTGCGGCCATAGATCGAGCTCACCACGTTGTTATTGCGGTAGAGCTGACCGATGAGAGGGATCATCGCTTCTGCGAGAGCTTCACGATCAATCCATTCACCAAGACACTGGTCGGGCTTCTGAGTCACGGTAACCTTCCACATGTAGGGGCTGAAAAAAGGGGCTACATTATGCCGCCGAGTCCTCGGCGGAGCAATGCGCGCCTGTCGCACCGTGGTTTTCCTGTCTGCCTGGGTAGTCTGCGACTGACAGCAGGCCCCTTCCCCCGCTACAATTGTCGACTTTGTCGCAACGCTGGAGCTCAACCTTCCGTGCCCGTTCTGCGTCTTCCGCTTCTCCCTGCCGCGGCAGGTAAACAGCACTGGGGCAACCTGCCCGGTGCCGCCCTGAGCCTGGCCATCGCCGAGGCTGCCAGCGCTGCAAAGCGTTTCACCCTGCTATTGACCGCCGACAGCCAAAGCGCCGAGCGGCTGGAACAGGAGCTGAGTTTCTTCGCCCCGGATTTGCCGGTCTTGCATTTCCCGGACTGGGAAACCCTGCCCTACGATCTGTTTTCACCGCACCAGGACATCATTTCCCAGCGAATCGCCAGCCTTTACCGGCTGCCGGAACTCAGTCATGGCGTTTTGGTAGTGCCGATCACCACGGCCCTACATCGCCTGGCACCGACCCAATTCCTGCTTGGCAGCAGCCTGGTGCTGGACATCGGCCAGAAGCTCGATGTCGAGCAAATGCGCACGCGCCTTGAGGCCAGTGGCTATCGCTGCGTCGACACGGTGTACGAGCATGGCGAGTTCGCGGTACGCGGCGCCTTGATCGACCTGTTCCCGATGGGCAGCAAACTGCCTTATCGCATCGACCTGTTCGATGACGAAATCGAGACCCTGCGCACCTTCGACCCGGAAAACCAGCGGTCCATCGACAAAGTGCAGTCGATCCGCCTGTTGCCAGCCAAGGAGTTCCCGCTGCAGAAAGATGCCGTGACCCGCTTCAAGGCGCGCTTTCGCGAGCGCTTCGATGTGGATTTCCGGCGCTGCCCGATCTTCCAGGACCTGAGCAGCGGGATCACGCCCGCCGGTATCGAGTACTACCTGCCGCTGTTTTTCGAAGAAACCTCCACCCTGTTCGATTACTTGCCCCAGGACACCCAAGTGTTTTCCCTGCCGGGCATCGAGCAGGCTGCGGAAAACTTCTGGAACGACGTACGCAACCGCTACGAAGAACGTCGCATCGATCCTTCCCGGCCTCTATTGCCGCCGGCCGAGCTGTTCCTGCCGGTGGAAGACTGTTTTGCCCGCCTCAAGAGCTGGCCACGGGTGGTGGCGAGCCAGCAGGACGTGGAAACCGGCGTCGGCCGTGAACGTTTCCCGGCCAAGGCGTTGCCAGACCTGGCCATCGAAGCCAAGGCCACGCAACCTTTGGCGGCGCTGGCTGGCTTTCTCGATGCGTTCCCCGGTCGCGTGTTGTTCACCGCCGAATCCGCGGGTCGTCGCGAAGTGCTGTTGGAGCTGCTTGAGCGCCTGAAGCTGCGACCGAAGACGGTGGACAGCTGGCCGGACTTCGTCGCCGGCAAGGATCGCCTGGCAATTACCATCGCGCCGTTGAACGACGGCCTGGTCCTGGATGACCCGGCCCTGGCCCTGGTCGCCGAAAGTCCTTTGTTCGGCCAGCGCGTCATGCAGCGCCGCCGTCGCGAGAAACGCGCCGACGCCGCCAACGACGCCGTCATCAAGAACCTCACCGAACTGCGCGAAGGCGCACCCGTGGTGCACATCGACCACGGCGTGGGCCGCTACCTGGGCCTGGCGACACTGGAAATCGACAACCAGGCCGCCGAGTTCCTGACCCTGGAATACGCCGAAGGCGCCAAGCTCTACGTGCCGGTGGCGAACCTGCACCTGATCGCCCGCTACACCGGCAGCGACGACGCCCTGGCCCCGCTGCATCGCCTGGGCTCGGAAACCTGGCAGAAAGCCAAGCGCAAGGCGGCCGAACAGGTGCGCGACGTGGCCGCCGAGCTGCTGGACATCTACGCCCGCCGCGCGGCCCGCGAGGGCTATGCCTTCGCCGATCCGAAAGCCGACTACGAAACCTTCAGCGCCGGTTTCCCGTTCGAAGAAACCGTCGACCAGCAGACCACCATCGAAGCCGTGCGCGCCGACATGCTCGCGCCCAAACCCATGGACCGACTGGTGTGTGGCGATGTGGGCTTCGGCAAGACCGAAGTGGCGATGCGCGCCGCGTTCATTGCCGTGCACGGTGGCAAGCAGGTGGCGATCCTGGTGCCGACCACCCTGCTCGCCCAGCAGCACTACAACAGTTTCCGCGACCGCTTTGCCGACTGGCCGGTGACCGTGGAAGTGATGAGCCGTTTCAAATCCACCAAGGAAGTGAACGCCGCCGTGGCCGACCTGGCCGAGGGCAAGATCGACATCGTCATCGGTACGCACAAGCTGCTGCAGGACGACGTGAAGTTCAAGAGCCTGGGGCTGGTGATCATCGACGAAGAGCACCGCTTTGGCGTGCGCCAGAAAGAACAGCTCAAGGCCCTGCGCAGCGAAGTCGACATCCTGACCCTGACCGCCACGCCGATCCCGCGCACGCTGAACATGGCGGTGTCGGGCATGCGCGACCTGTCGATCATCGCCACGCCGCCGGCCCGGCGCCTGTCGGTGCGCACCTTTGTCATGGAGCAGAACAAAAGCACGGTCAAGGAAGCCTTGCTGCGTGAGTTGCTGCGTGGCGGCCAGGTCTATTACCTGCACAACGACGTGAAGACCATCGAGAAATGCGCCGCCGACCTCGCCGAACTGGTGCCGGAAGCGCGGATCGGCATCGGCCACGGGCAAATGCGCGAGCGTGAACTCGAACAGGTGATGAGCGACTTCTACCACAAGCGCTTCAACGTGCTGATCGCCTCGACCATCATCGAGACCGGCATCGACGTGCCGAGCGCCAACACCATCATCATCGAGCGCGCCGACAAATTCGGCCTGGCCCAGCTGCACCAGTTGCGCGGCCGGGTCGGTCGTAGCCACCACCAGGCCTATGCCTACCTGTTGACGCCACCGCGCCAGCAAATCACCCCGGATGCGGAAAAGCGCCTGGAAGCCATCGCCAATACCCAGGACCTGGGCGCCGGCTTCGTGCTGGCCACCAACGACCTGGAAATCCGCGGTGCCGGCGAATTGCTCGGCGACGGCCAGAGCGGCCAGATCCAGGCCGTCGGCTTCACCCTGTACATGGAAATGCTCGAGCGCGCGGTCAAGTCGATCCGCAAGGGCGAACAGCCGAACCTCGATCAACCCCTGGGCGGCGGGCCGGAAATCAACCTGCGGGTGCCGGCACTGATCCCGGAAGACTACCTGCCGGACGTTCACGCACGGCTGATCCTCTACAAACGCATCGCCTCGGCCAGCGACGAGGAAGGCCTCAAGGACTTGCAAGTTGAGATGATCGACCGCTTCGGCCTGCTGCCGGAACCGACCAAGAACCTGGTGCGTACCACGCAGCTCAAGCTCAAGGCCGAACAACTGGGCATCAAGAAAGTCGACGGCGGCCCCAACGGCGGCCGGATCGAGTTCGAGGCCCAGACCCCGGTCGATCCATTGGTGCTGATCAAGTTGATCCAGGGCCAGCCCAAACGCTACAAGTTCGAAGGTGCCACGATGTTCAAATTCATGGTGCCCATGGAGCGCGCGGAAGAGCGTTTCAATATCGTAGAGGCGCTGTTCGAGCGCCTCACTCCGACCACTGCTTGAAGGACGCCACATGCGCCTGTTTTGCTCACTGACCTTGTTGTTGACCCTGGTCGCTCCCCTGGCGTTTGCCGATGACCTGTATCAGGTTGAAATGATCCTGGTGCGCCAGAACGCCGAGCCGGCGATTGTCAGCCGTGCCGCACCGGAAGACTGGGACGCCGGCGCGCAACGCCTGGACGCGGATAGCCAGCGCACACCGGCCATGGGCAACATCGTCGAGAAACTCACCGCCAGCGGCCAATACACGGTATTGATGCATAAGGCCTGGCAGCAGACCCTCGGTGAGCAGGGACGCAAAGTCGCCATCAGCGACGGTGCCGAACAGTTCGGGCAATTCCCCATCGAAGGCACCCTGGAACTGAAGCTGGGCCGTTTCACCGACGTGGATGCCGATTTCTGGATCAACCAGATCAACGCCAATGGCCTGGTCACCGCCAGCGAGCGTCTCAAGCAGCAGAGCCATACCAAGAATGGCCAACTGAACTTCCTCGACAACGGTCATCTTGGCCTGCTGATCAAGATCACCTCGTTGACCGCGCCCGCGCCACGGCAGGCACCTGAAGTCATTCCGGACTGATTGGCGCGCCTATGCCCTCGCCCCTGAGCAAACCCCTGGCACCTTCCTGGGTCAATCGATTCAAGGAACAGAGCCTGGAGCGCGGGCGCCGTTATGCGCTGGAAAACCGCGTCAGGATTGTCGAGGCCGGCGACAGCACCATCACCGCCAGCTGCGAAGGCTCTGGCGGTAACGTCTACCGTCAGACCATTCGCCTTAAAGAGTCAGCCAAGGGCACGCTGATTCTGCTCGAAGCCGCGTGCTCCTGCCCGGTGCGCATCAACTGCAAGCACTGCGCAGCCGTGTTGCTGCAAGTCCAGGAAACCCTGGCCTACCCAGCCGCCGAAAAAGACGCGCAATTACTGGAGAAACTCCAGGCCGTGCTGGACAACCGCAGCCCCAAGGCCCCGCCACAAGTGCTGGTGGACAACGTGCAACCGGTGCCGCGCCTGTGGCTGGCCAGTATCGAGTTCAGCGCCTTCGAGCCGCGCAACGGCAAAATGCAGCGCTACATTCAACACCGCGCCGCGCTGTCGTTCAGCTACCTGGACGAATACGTCAGCGGCCAGCGCAACACCGACGTGCTGATTCGCCAGGAAACCCAGACACTGCGGATAAAACGCCACACCGACGTGGAACAGTCCTACCGCGAACAGCTGCGAATCCTCGGCTTCAAGGTCGCGACCCGACAAAGCAAGGCCCTGCCGGAAAGCGCCGGCGAACTGTACGAGATGGTCAACGACAGTGCCTGGCTGACCTTCACCCTCAACGACCTGCCGAAACTGCGCAGCCAGGGCTGGGAACTGCAGATCGACGAGGACTTCGGCTTCGACCTGACGGCAGTGGACGAGTGGTACGCCACCGTCGAGGAAACGCCGGAGCGGGACTGGTTCGACCTCGAACTGGGGATCATCGTCAACGGTGAGCGCCTGAGCCTGCTACCGATCCTGTTGAACCTGATGCGCTCGCACATCGAATTGTTCAACCCGGAACGCCTGGCCCGGCGTCGGGACGACGAACTCATTCTGGTCAACCTGCCCAACCGTCCGAACTCGGAGTTCGGCCCGCAGCAGGTGGCCCTGCCCTATGGCCGGCTGAAACCGGTGCTGGCGACCCTGGGCGAGTTTTACCTGCAAGAACCCGGCACCACCAAACTGCGCCTCAACAGCGCGGACGCCTTGCGCTTGAACCCGCTGCAGGACATGCCGTTGACCTGGGAAGGTGGCGAACACATTCGCGGCCTGGCCCAACGCCTGCGGGACATCAAGGATTACACTGCCACCGCGCCAGAGGGCCTGAACGCGACGCTACGGCCGTATCAACTCGAAGGCTTGAGCTGGATGCAATCGCTGCGACAGCTGGAAGTCGGCGGTATTCTCGCGGACGACATGGGCCTGGGTAAAACCCTACAGACCCTGGCGCACATTCTCAGCGAAAAAAACGCCGGACGCCTCGACCGACCGTGCATGGTCGTCATGCCCACCAGCCTGATCCCCAACTGGCTCGACGAGGCGGCTCACTTCACGCCGCAGCTCAAGGTGCTGGCCCTGTATGGCGCCGGGCGCAAAAAGCATTTCGACCGATTGGCCGATTACGACCTGGTCCTCACCACCTATGCCCTGCTGCCCAAGGATGTCGAGCGCCTGGCCGCGCAGCCGTTGCACGTGCTGATCCTCGATGAAGCCCAGTACATCAAGAACCCCACCAGCAAAGCCGCCCAGGCCGCCCGCGAGCTCAATGCCCGCCAGCGGCTGTGCCTGTCCGGCACGCCGCTGGAAAATCACCTGGGCGAATTGTGGTCGCTGTTTCACTTCCTGCTGCCGGGGTGGCTTGGGGACGTCAAGAGTTTCAACCGCGATTACCGTGTACCGATAGAAAAGCGCGGCAGCGATGTACGACTGCAGCACCTCAATGGTCGGATAAAACCTTTCCTGCTGCGCAGGACCAAGGAGCAAGTGGCGACAGAGTTGCCGCCCAAGACCGAGATCATCCATTGGGTCGAACTCAGCGATGCCCAGCGGGACGTCTACGAAACCATGCGCCTGGCGATGGACAAGAAGGTCCGCGACGAGATCACCCGCAAAGGCGTGGCCCGCAGCCAGATCATCATTCTCGAAGCGCTGCTCAAGCTGCGCCAGGTGTGTTGCGACCTGCGCCTGATCAACGACGCCACCCTGCCCGCCCGAGGCAGCACCTCGGGCAAGCTCGACAGCTTGATGGAAATGCTCGAAGAACTGTTTGAAGAAGGTCGCCGGGTGCTGTTGTTTTCCCAATTCACGTCCATGTTGGCGCTGATTGAAGAGGAGCTGAAGAAACGCGGCGTCGAGTACGCCATTCTGACCGGCCAGACCCGCGACCGACGCACGCCCGTCAAGGAATTCCAGAGCGGCAAGCGTCAGATCTTTCTGATCAGCCTGAAGGCTGGCGGTGTAGGCCTGAACCTGACCGAGGCCGACACAGTGATTCACTACGATCCATGGTGGAACCCGGCGACCGAAAACCAGGCGACCGACCGCGCCTACCGCATCGGCCAGGAAAAACCGGTATTCGTCTACAAGCTGATTGCCCGAGGCACGGTGGAAGAGAAGATCCAGCTACTGCAAAAGGAAAAATCCGACCTCGCGGCCGGTGTGCTGGACGGGCGTGTGGCCGGGGATTGGAAACTGCAGAGCGACGATATCGAAGCATTGTTCGCGCCGCTGCCGGACAAACTGGAAAAGCGCTGATTCACACCGTTTCCTGTGGGAGCTGAGCGTGCTCGCGATGGCGGTGGTTCAGCTTACACAGATGTTGACTGCACTGCCGCCATCGCGAGCACGCTCGGCTCCCACAGGGGATTTGCAGCGTCCACAAAGCCGGAGCCTGCCCCACTCCAATGTGGGAGCGAGCCTGCTCGCGATGGCTGACTATCAGGCGACATAGCCAGTGAATGTGCCGGTGAATCAGGTCTTGGGCAACGGTGCAAACAACGCTTCGATATCGCTCTGCTCAAGCTTCCACCCACCCGTCGCGCCGCCATCCAGCAGACTGCCCGCCAACGCGGCCTTATCCTCCTGAAGCGCCTGTATCTTCTCTTCCACCGTGCCTCGGGCAATCAGCTTGTAGACGAACACTGGCTTGTTTTGACCGATCCGATAAGCCCGGTCGGTCGCCTGATTTTCCACCGCTGGGTTCCACCACGGATCGAAGTGAATCACCGTGTCGGCAGCCGTCAGATTGAGCCCCGTACCGCCGGCCTTGAGGCTGATTAGAAACAGCGACACCTTGCCACTCTGAAATTCCCTCACCGGGGTGCGGCGATCCGTGGTGGATCCGGTCAGTAAGGAATAGGTCAGGCTGCGCTTTTGCAGTTCCTCCTCGATCAGGGACAGCATCGAGGTGAACTGGGAAAACAGCAGAATCTTGCGCCCTTCGCTGAGCAACTCTTCAAGCATCTCCATTAAACTGATCAACTTGCCGCTGCCGGAACGTAGCGCTTTGGCGGTCTGTACGGTATTGAGCAGCCGCAGGTCGCAGCAGACCTGGCGTAACTTGAGCAACGCGTCGAGAATGATAATCTGGCTACGGGCCACGCCGCTGCGAGCGATTTCGTCGCGCACTTTCCTGTCCATGGCCACACGCACGGCTTCATAGACATCCCGCTGTCCGTCACTGAGGTCGACCCAATGGACGATTTCAGTCTTGGGTGGCAGCTCAGTAGCGACTTGTTCTTTTTTACGCCGCAGTAGAAATGGTTTTATTCGCGCCGTCAGATGGTGCATTCGCTCGCTGTTGCCATGTTTTTCGATCGGCGTCCGGTAGTCTCGGTTGAAGCTTTTGTTATCCCCCAACCAGCCGGGCAGGAGGAAATGAAACAGCGACCAGAGTTCGCCCAAGTGATTTTCCAGGGGCGTACCGGACAGGCACAAGCGCTGCCGGGCATTGAGTTCGCGAGCAGCCTGGGCGGCCTTGCTGGTGGGATTCTTGATGTTCTGCGCTTCATCGAGAATCAGCACACTCCAGGCCTGGGGTTTCAGCGCCTCCAGATCCCGCGGCAACAAGGCATAAGTCGTCAGAATCAGGTCGTACTGTGCAAGGCTGGCGAAATCTTTTTGCCGGGCTGCACCATGAAGCGCCACGACGTTGAGCTGCGGCGTGAAGCGTGCCGCTTCGTCGAGCCAGTTGGGAATCAGACTGGTGGGCATGACTGCAAGCGCCGGGACATCCAGGCGCCCGGCCTGCTTCTCACAAAGCAGGTGAGCCAGGGTCTGCAAGGTTTTACCCAAGCCCATGTCATCGCCCAGGATGCCGCCGACTTCCAGCTCGCGCAGGGTCTGCATCCAATTGAACCCTTCCAGTTGATAAGGTCGCAGGGTGGCTTTGAGCCCCATCGGCGCCGGGACATGAGCATGAGTCGACTCGTGTAATCGCTTGGCGAACGTACGCAACCGCTCCCCGCCTTGCCAGGTCAATGGCACGCTTTCAAGCACATTCAACCTGGCCGCATCAAAGGCATTCAACCGTATCGAGTCACCCCGGTGCTCCTTCATGTACAACTCACCAAGCGTTGCCATCAGCGGCTTGACCCGCCCATATGGCAACGCGACCTTCACACCAGGACCCGCCCCGAACTTTCCGCCGTTGAGATCGAGCAACATCAACTCTTCATCACCACGCCGATCAAGGTTGTCCGGATCCATCATCTCGGGGCTTGAGCGGAGCAGATGAAGCAAGATCGGCAGCAGGCTGTGCCGTTTTCCATCCACGACAATGCCCAGTTGTAAATCGAACCACTCTCGACCGGGAGACTCCTCGATGTCGGCGTACAACTGCTCCACCGGTTGCAGATCGAAATGAAAACCCGCTTCGATATCGATCTGCCAATTGGCGGCACGCAATCGCGGCAGGCCTTTGTCCATGAAGGCCAACCAGGCGTGGTCATCCGCCATTTGAAATAGCTCACCCCCGATGTCCGCCAGCGCAAGGCTCTTGCGACTGGTTTTCTTGAAACCTACCTTACGCAGAACGGTGCGAAAGGCTTGCTCGACATCCGGTTTACGCTGAATGCGCAAAATTTCGGTTCCGGACAGGATCGACAGTTCGGTGGATGCTTTGTCGTCCGCCACATGACCATCATAAATAAAGGTCAGTGCCGCGCGATGTTCTGGAACAGATTTCCAGTGCCGGAAGGTGATTGCACTTCCCAACGTCAACAACGCTCGCGGTTCAACACCTTCGATGATGCGCTCAGTCAGTTCTTTCGGCGGCGGGATAGGTCGGTCGACAGCGTTGATCCTATGGCTGAAAAGCACAACATCCCGAGCGGGTACCTCCGGCGCACGGCATAAATGGCACGCCAATTTGTCGTCCACTTCATAGGACAGCCGGCCAAGTTCCCTGCGCGATAAATCCAGATAATGAAGCGGCTCAAGCACCAGGAGGTTATCCAGTACCTGATCGCCACTGCGCCACCGAGACCGATAGTTGCCATTGGCCTGCTCAGCCCAGAAAAACTGCGCATTTTTTAGCGGACCTGCGCCCAATGGCTGCGGCGGGTCGAAATCCAGGAACAAGCGCGAGGACTTTAATGCCAGCGCCAGCACTTCGGCGCCGCTGCGACCTTGCAACGGAAAGCTGTTCTGGCTGTGATAATGCTGACTGCTGATAAGCGACTGGCCAATTTGCTTGTCGACGTCGGACATATAATTCGGAGAACGATTCAGCATGTCCGTCAGTTGGCCAAACGCTTTCAGATCCTTCAGGGAACCATCATCGAGCTGGCGCCCCTTGAAGAGTTCCAAAATCCACTGCCCTATGTGCGTCTTCTTGAGTTTGTAGAAGATCCGGACATCGGCGTCTTTTTTGCTCGGTAGCGAATCGGCGTCCCACTCGGGAATACCCTTGATCCAGGTTTCAAGTTCAGAACTCAGGCGCTCGCTGGCGGAGCCGGCCTCCAGCGCTTGCGGATTCCACATCAAATGGAACATGACGGCAGCGCAGTGCTTGCAGCTGTTACCGACCGGGCACGAACATTCGTAACGAACGCCGTCGTAGCCCCGATAACGAGTGAGCTCGATCACCTGCTGATAGACATTATCGCCGCCACCCTCGCATTCGGCGTGAATCGATTGCTCGTCTATCCGCAGTATCCGTACTCGGTCTCTCTCGGCGTAGTCGAACCCGCGCTGAAGGTAACTCTGATGGAAGTCTTCTCCCCAATCCGTCTCAAGAAGCACCTCAATTGGCTGGGTCATGGGCACCGCCGAGCATTACGCATATCAGTCACGACACTTCCTCAATCAACCAGCTGGGCAGCCCTCAGCGCGCCGAGCGCCGCCAGCCAGCGAGGGTCCTGACGGTATTCAGTGGAGGCACAGGCCTGGCCGCGCATGCGGGCGATCCGTGCCGAAGGCTTGACCTTCAGGCGCTGGGCAGCGCTCAAGGCCAACTCCGCGGCAGCACGGTCATTGCACACCAAGCCCATGTCGCAACCCGCCGTCAAAGCAGCCTCGATACGACTGGCAGCATCACCGACCACATGAGCCCCGGCCATCGACAGGTCATCACTGAAGATCACGCCATCGAATTGCAACTCGCCGCGCAGGATGTCCTGCAGCCAGCGGCGGGAAAACCCGGCTGGATTGGGGTCAACCTGCGGGTAGATGACATGGGCCGGCATGACGGCGGCCAGTTGTTTGCTCAGCCTGGCAAACGGCACCAGGTCGTTGGCGCGAATCTGCTCCAGGCTGCGCTCATCGTTCGGAATCGCCACGTGGGAATCGGCCTCGGCCCAGCCATGCCCCGGAAAATGCTTGCCAGTGGCGGCCATCCCGGCGGCGTTCATGCCGCGGATGAAGGCACCGGCCAATAACGCAGCGCGTTCGGGGTCACCCTCGAAGGAACGACTGCCGACGACGGCGCTGCGCTGGTAATCGAGGTCCAGCACCGGGGCAAAGCTCAAGTCGAGACCGACCGCCAGCACTTCTGTGGCCATGATCCAGCCGCACTGCTCGGCGAGGTACTCGGCGTTCGGGTTATCGGCTATCGCCCGCATCGCCGGCAACCGCACAAAACCCTGGCGCAGCCGCTGGACACGACCACCTTCCTGATCCACCGCCAATAAAAGGTCAGGGCGGATGGCGCGGATCGACGCGCTCAACTCACGCACCTGACGTGGATGCTCGATATTGCGGGCAAAGATGATCAGCCCGCCTACCTCAGGCTGGCGCAACAGGTGGCGATCTTCGGCCGTCAGCCAGGTACCGGCGACGTCCACCATCAACGAGCCTTGCAGGCCAGCAGTCATAGCATTTCCTTAATAACGATGAACCCGCGCGACAACACAGGCACGACCTCACCGCTGGGCCCAAGGCCCGGCAGGTCGCGGTCATGCAACAAAAAATGGAACGGGTTCGAAACGAGAGTCGGCATGGGCGGCTAGCTTAGCGGATGTAGGCAGCCGCGCCCACCCATGCACTTACGCCTTGGCCAGCGCCGGCGTCGATTTACTGCGCGGACGCAATTGCGCGACAGCCATGGCTTCATCGGTGACGCCACTTTCGGCGCGCATGCCGGCTGCCAGGAACGGCACCATCAGGCGCATCACCTGTTCGATCGAGGTGTTCACGCCAAAGTCGGTTTCAGCAATGGCGCGCAACGCCTTGATACCGGACATGCTGAACGCCGCGGCGCCGAGCATGAAATGCACTCGCCAGAACAACTCGATGGGCGGAATACGCGGTGCGGCTTCGTTGACCAGCAGCATGTAGCGCCGGAAAACCTTGCCGTACATGTCTTCCAGGTAACGTCGCAGGTGGCCCTGGCTCTGACTGAAAGCAAGGCCCAACAGGCGCATGAAAATGGAAAGGTCGTTACCGCTGCGCGGTTGCACGACAAGGGCTTGCTCGACCAGGATTTCCAGTAGCTCTTCCAGGGTCGGCTTGACGTCAGGCTTGGCCTGCCGGCGCTCCAGTTCGCGATCGAGGCTGAGGCAGAAAGGCCCGAGGAATCGCGAGAATACCGCCTGGATCAGGGCCTTTTTCGAGCCGAAATGATAGTTCACCGCCGCCAGGTTCACCCCGGCCTTGCTGGTGATCAGACGCAACGAGGTTTCAGCGAAACCTTTTTCCGCGAACAACTGCTCGGCAGCATCGAGAATGCGTTCAACGGTTTCCGACTGGGCCATGGTTACTCCGCCTGACAAACACTTGTTTGAAACATACGTTTCAGCCTAGGGGTTGTCAAGCCTGCCGGGGCGTTTTGCGAACGCCCGGTCACGTATTTAACCACACCTTTTCACGGGTGGTAGCCATGTCGCATCCAACAGCCTGACCGACCGTCCAGCGGCCGGTGAAAAAAGGAGGATTGCCAAGCGCCGCCCACTGTATATAATCCCAGTCACTGTATAAAAAGACAGAGCGATCAATATGCTAAAGCTGACGCCACGCCAAGCAGAGATTCTGGCCTTCATCAAACGCTGCCTCGAAGACAACGGCTACCCGCCAACCCGCGCGGAAATCGCCCAGGAACTGGGTTTCAAGTCGCCCAACGCGGCTGAAGAACACCTCAAGGCGCTGGCGCGCAAGGGTGCTATCGAAATGACCCCGGGCGCATCCCGTGGCATTCGCATCCCCGGCTTCGAAGCCAAGGCCGACGAAACCACCCTGCCGATCATCGGCCGGGTAGCGGCAGGCGCACCGATCCTGGCCCAGCAGCATGTCGAGGAGTCCTGCAACATCAATCCTTCGTTCTTCCATCCTCGGGCCGACTACCTGCTTCGTGTACACGGCATGAGCATGAAGGACATCGGCATCTTCGACGGTGACCTCCTGGCCGTGCACACCACCCGCGAAGCCCGCAATGGCCAGATCGTGGTGGCGCGAATCGGCGACGATGTGACCGTCAAGCGCTTCAAGCGCGACGGCAGCAAGGTCTGGCTCATCGCCGAGAACCCGGAGTTCGCGCCCATCGAAGTGAATCTGAAAGATCAGGACCTGGTCATCGAAGGCTTGAGCGTCGGCGTCATTCGCCGCTAAAGGAGGCTTTATGCAGTTCCCTCACACACCACAACACACACAACTTCCGCTGTTCGAGGCATTTATGGCCCAACCGCTGGTTCCAGTCCTGAAAGAGGTCATCGAGTCGCCCTGGGGCGTCGAGCCCGAGGCTTTCAGCGAACTGTCGTTACGTGGTGCGGCTGGAAACTGCCTGAACCTGCTGGCGCCGATTCTGCGAGAACTCAGCCAGGACCAGGATGCTCGCTGGCTGACGCTGATCGCACCACCGGCCAGCGTCACCCAGGCCTGGCTGCGGGATGCCGGCCTGAACCGCGAACGCATCCTGTTGTTGCAGCCGCGGGGCACCCAAAGCGCCCAACAGTTGACCTGCGAAGCCTTGCGCCTGGGCCGCAGCCACACCGTGGTCAGCTGGCTCAACCCGTTGACCGCCACCGCACGGCAACAGTTGATCAGCGCCGCCCGTACCGGGGACGCACAAAGTCTGAACATTCGATTGGGCTAAGACAAACGCGGGGCTTCTCCAAGGCAGAGAAGCCGACCAGCCACACTATCCAAAAAAGCCGACAGACGGGATCAATGAAGAACCCGCGGCCCCTCTTCCTTGTTGAATTCGCCTTCAACCAGGCGACCTGCCATCTGAACGCCCACGCTCAGCATCGCCTTGGCGACTTCGACGTGTTGGCCCTGGAGGAATACCTTGGCATCTTCGGAGAAGTTCAGGGTAACCAGAGAACCCTCGTCCTCAGCCCTGCGCAGCTCGATGCGGCCATCAGGAAGTTCGACAATTTCTAGAAAGGACGTAGGCATAAAAGTCTGTTCTCCACGAAAGGCGAGGATTATATAGTCATCGGCCAGGCTCCGCTCGGGATCTTGACCAAGCGTTATCAACGAACGTAACGGGCCGAGAGGAAACTCAGCACTCGTTCAAACCTTCACGAAAGCGTATCGCCAGGCTCTTGAGGTTCTGACGCCAACTCTCCAGCTCCTCCCGGCTCAACTCCTGCTCGGGTTCTTGTTCGTCCAGATTGACCGCCACGATCAACGGCTGGGTCACGTCCCCCTTGGGCTTGCGCGGGGCACGTGGCGGTTCGAACAGCGCCGCATGGGCCGCCAATAGCTTCGCCAGCCAGGTTTCCGGGTTGTGCGCCAGCTCGACCATTTCGGCCAATTCCGGGATAGCAATGGTTTCCAGCACTTCGCGGGTCAACAACAGCTCGGCCCGCGGTGCATTCGCTTGAGGCAGGCGATAGAAACCGGCGATTTCATGGCACAACCCCAACAATGCACCGTACAGGTGAAACAGCACGGATTCGCGCCCTGCCTGGAGCAGCGCCGGGGAATTCATCGCACGTCCGTCCTCGGCCCTGGTAAGCGCCTCGAGCGACAGACCGGCGAAATAGATTTTCTGATTGGTGCGGGTATAGAGTTCGTGGGCCATGGCGGCATCTCCCCAACGAAATGAAAGCTTCACGCAAGTGCGACAGTGTCATGGATCAACCGAGGCCACTGCAAGCCAAAAACAAAAAGGCCGCATGAAAACCTATGGGTTGTCATGCGGCCTTTTGTTCACATGGGACTTATTGGGACGGCTGCGCCCGAAACGTCGGACCGGTCCAGCGGGAGCAAGCGCCCTCGCCACAGCAAGTCCCTTTGTCACACGCGAGTGCTGCCATCAACTCTTGTCTTGCACCGTCCACTTACCGCCGTCGTAAAAGGCTTTCCAGCCGGTCGGCTTGCCGTCGACTTCGGTCTGCACGTATTGCTCCTTGGTCTTGCGGCTGTAGCGAATGACCGCTGGGCGCCCTTCCGGATCCTTCTGCGGCGCTTCGCAGAGGAAATGGTACTTGGGATCGATCTCGTCCTTGTGCGGCACGATTTCCATCACCAACGGTGCACGGGTCTCACGGTTTTTCGGGAACTGGCTGGCCGCCAGGAACAGGCCGGAAGCACCGTCGCGCAGGATGTAGGTGTCGTTGACCTTCTCGCACTTGAGCTCAGGCATCTTCACCGGGTCCATCTTCGGCGGCGCCGCGTCACCGCTCTTGAGCAGTTTGCGGGTGTTCTTGCAGGTCGGGTTGGTGCAACCGAAGAACTTGCCGAAACGGCCGGTCTTGAGCTGCATCTCGCTGCCACACTTGTCGCACTCCAGGCTCGGACCTTCGTAGCCCTTGATGCGATAAGTGCCCTCTTCGATCTCGTAGCCAGCACAGTCCGGATTGTTACCGCAGATGTGCAGCTTGCGCTTTTCATCCAGCAGGTAGGCGTCCATCGCCGTGCTGCAGATCGGGCAGCGATGCTTGCCACGCAGCACCAGGGATTCCGATTCACCCTCGTCGTCCGCGGCGATTTCGTCACCCGGCACCAGATTGACCGTCGCCTTGCAGCGCTCCTTGGGTGGCAGGCTGTAGCCCGAGCAACCGAGGAACACGCCGGTCGAGGCGGTACGGATTTGCATCGGGCGCCCGCAGGTCAGGCACGGGATATCGGTCATGACCGGCTGGTTGGCGCGCATGCCGCTGTCAGGGCTTTCGGCCACTTCGAGCTTTTTCTTGAAGTCGCCGTAGAACTCGTCGAGAACGTTTTTCCAGTCGCGCTCGCCCTGGGCCACATCGTCGAGGTTCTCTTCCATACCGGCGGTGAAGCCGTAGTCCATCAGGTTCGAGAAGCTCTCGGACAAACGCTCGGTAACGATGTCACCCATCTTTTCCGAATAGAAACGACGGTTGTGCAGCGCCACATAGCCGCGGTCCTGGATGGTGGAGATGATCGCTGCGTAGGTCGAAGGACGACCGATGCCGCGCTTTTCCATTTCCTTGACCAGGCTGGCTTCGGAGTAACGAGCCGGTGGCTTGGTGAAATGCTGGGTCGGATCAAGCTTGATCAGCTTCATCACGTCGCCCTGGGCCATGTCCGGCAGGACGTCGTCATCCCCAGGCTTGGTGATCTGCGGCATGACGCGGGTATAGCCGTCGAACTTCAGGATGCGGCCCTTGGCGCGCAGCTCGAAGTCGCCGGCACCGACGCTGACCGTGGTCGACAGGTATTGCGCCGGCAGCATCTGGCAGGCCAGGAACTGGCGCCAGATCAGCTCGTAGAGACGCTCGGCATCGCGCTCCATGCCCGACAGCTTGCTTGGCTCGGTGTTGGCATCGGACGGACGAATCGCTTCGTGAGCCTCCTGTGCGCCTTCCTTGCTGCTGTAGACGTTCGGCGTGTCCGGCAGGTACTTCTTGCCGAACTCGCTTTCTATATAAGTGCGTGCCATCGCCACGGCATCGACCGAAAGATTGGTCGAGTCGGTACGCATGTAAGTGATGTAGCCGGCTTCGTACAGACGCTGGGCCATCATCATGGTTTTCTTCACGCCAAAGCCCAGGCGATTGCTCGCGGCCTGTTGCAACGTGGAGGTGATGAACGGCGCCGACGGCTTGCTGCTGGTCGGCTTGTCTTCGCGCTTGACGATGCTGTAGCTGGAAGCCTTGAGCTTCTCCAGCGCGGCCATGGCCTGGGCTTCGTTGAGCGGCTTGAAGGCCTCGCCCTTCTCCCGGGCCACGTCGAAGCGCACGGTAGCGCCCTTGGCGGTGCCGAGGTCGGCGTGGACTTCCCAGTACTCTTCAGGGATGAACGCACGGATCTCCCGCTCGCGCTCCACCACCAGCTTCACGGCGACCGACTGCACGCGACCGGCCGACAGGCCGCGGGCGATCTTGGCCCACAGCAGGGGCGAGACCATGTAGCCCACCACGCGATCGAGGAAGCGACGCGCCTGTTGAGCGTTGACCCGATCGATATCCAGCTCGCCCGGCTGGGAGAAGGCTTCCTGGATGGCCTTCTTGGTAATTTCGTTGAACACCACGCGCTTGTAGCGGCTGTCATCCCCACCAATGGCTTCGCGCAGGTGCCAGGCAATGGCTTCCCCTTCGCGGTCCAAGTCCGTCGCGAGATAGATGGTGTCGGCATCCTTGGCGAGCCGGCGCAGCTCTTCGATGACCTTTTCCTTGCCCGGGAGGATCTCGTACTTGGCTTTCCAGCCGTGTTCCGGATCGACCCCCATGCGTGAGACCAGCTGCTTGCGCGCCTTGTCTTTCGGCGACAGCGCCGGCGCTTCACCGGCAGCAGCCTTGCCGCGCTTGGCGGCTGGCTCCTTGCTGGCGCTAGCCGAACCGCTGGTGGGCAGGTCTCGGATATGGCCGATACTCGACTTCACCACGTATTGGTCGCCCAGATACTTGTTGATGGTCTTGGCCTTAGCCGGGGATTCCACAATGACCAGCGATTTGCCCATGGATCAGAAAATTCCTGAATTCTAAAAAGTGAAAGGCGGTTGGCGCCTGACGCGGCACCGCTATATATAGTGGCTGCAAGGTGAGGTCAAGCGCAGGGTTGCCCGCTTACCGGCCTCAAGGCTTGGAAAAAATGCTCTCCTCGGCCTGCACCAAAGCAAAGCGTGGCACCTGTTCGCCGTCAACCTCGACGGACTCCTCGAACATGCTCAAGGGACGCACCCAAAAGCCGTAATCGCCATACAGGGCTTGATAGAAGACCACTTCTTCCTCGGTCTCGGAATGCCGCGCGATGCTGAATACGCGGTACTGCGGACCTTTGTAATGCTGGTAGAGCCCAGGTTGTATCGGCATGCTTTGGCCCTCACTCAAATTTTTTCAAAATAAAAACAAAATCTTTTTTTACTAAACCCGAAAAAACAAAAACCGGGGCACTTGGCCCCGGCTTCCATCAACGCAACGCTTAGACGCGTTCGAAGACAGTGGCAATGCCCTGGCCGAGGCCAATGCACATGGTGGACACACCAAAGGTGCCGCCATTCTGCTTCATGACGTTGAGCAGCGTGCCGGAGATACGCGCACCGGAGCAACCGAACGGGTGACCCAGGGCGATCGCGCCGCCGTGCAGGTTAACCTTCTCGTTCATCTTGTCGAGCACTTTCAAATCTTTCAGCACTGGCAGGGCCTGTGCGGCGAAAGCTTCGTTGAGTTCGAAGAAGTCGATATCGGCAATACCCAGGCCTGCGCGCTTCAAGGCTTTCTGCGTGGCCGGTACTGGACCATAGCCCATGATCGCCGGATCCACACCCGCCACGGCCATCGAACGAATCACCGCCATCGGCTGGATACCCAGGTCCTGGGCACGTTGGGCCGACATCACGATCATGCACGAGGCACCATCGGTGATCTGCGACGAGGTACCGGCTGTCACGGTGCCGCCCTTCGGATTGAATGCCGGCTTGAGGGCCGCCAGGCTTTCCAGGGTGGTTTCCGGACGAATGGTTTCGTCGAAGTCGAACAGCTTCAGGAAACCGTTCTCGTCGTAGCCCTGCATCGGGATGATCTCATCCTTGAACTTGCCTTCCACGGTCGCCTTGTGGGCGAGCTGGTGGGAGCGCACGCCAAAGGCGTCCTGCTGTTCGCGGGTGATGCCGTGCATTTTGCCAAGCATTTCCGCTGTCAGGCCCATCATGCCCGAGGCTTTCGCCGCGTACAGCGACATGTGCGGGTTCGGATCGACGCCGTGCATCATGCTCACGTGGCCCATGTGCTCGACACCACCGACGACGAACACGTCACCGTTGCCGGTCATGATCGCCTGGGCGGCGGTGTGCAGTGCGCTCATGGACGAACCGCACAGGCGGCTGACGGTCTGGCCCGCCGCCGTGTGAGGAATCTGGGTCATCAGCGAGGCCATGCGGGCGATGTTCCAGCCCTGCTCCAGGGTCTGGTTCACACAGCCCCAGATCACGTCTTCGACTTCGTTGGGGTCGACCTTGACGTTGCGCTCCAGCAGTTTGCTGATCAGGTGCGCCGACATGTCTTCGGCGCGGGTGTTGCGGTGCATGCCGCCCTTGGAGCGGCCCATCGGCGTACGACCGAAGTCGACAATCACGACGTCTCTAGGATTCAAGCTCATAAATGTTCTCTCGCTCTAGTCGTTGGGCGCTTAACCGAAGAAGCTCTGGCCGTTCTTGGCCATTTCACGCAGCTTCGCGGTCGGGTGGTACAGCGCGCCCAAATCAGCGTACTGGTCAGCCAGGGCAACGAACTCGGCGACACCGATCGAATCGATGTAGCGCAGCGCACCGCCACGGAATGGAGGGAAACCGATACCGTAGACCAGACCCATGTCGGCTTCGGCGGCGGTTTCGACAATGCCGTCTTCCAGGCAACGCACGGTTTCGAGGCACAGCGGGATCATCATCCAGTTGATGATGTCCTCGTCGGTGACTTCGCGCTGCTCGTAGACGATCGGCTTGAGCACTTCCAGAACCGACGAGTCGGCAACTTTCTTCTGCTTGCCGCGCTTGTCGGTCTCATAGGCGTAGAAGCCCTTGCCGTTCTTCTGGCCCAGGCGCTTGGCTTCGTAGAGCACGTCGACGGCCGAACGACGGTCGTCCTTCATGCGGTCCGGGAAGCCTTCGGCCATGACGTCGCGACCGTGGTGGCCGGTGTCGATGCCGACCACGTCCATCAGGTACGCCGGGCCCATCGGCCAGCCGAATTTTTCCATGATCTTGTCGATGCGCACGAAGTCCACACCGGCGCTGACCAGCTTGGCGAAACCGCCAAAGTACGGGAACAGCACGCGATTGACCAAAAAGCCCGGGCAGTCGTTGACGACGATCGGGTTCTTGCCCATTTTCTTGGCGTAGGCCACGGTGGTAGCAACGGCGTGTTCGCTGGACTTCTCGCCACGGATCACTTCCACCAGCGGCATCATGTGCACCGGGTTGAAGAAGTGCATGCCGACGAAGTTCTCCGGACGCTTGAGGGCCTTGGCCAGCAGCGAAATGGAGATGGTCGAGGTGTTCGAGGCCAGGATGGTGTCCTCTTTGACCTTGTCTTCGACTTCAGCCAGTACCGCCTGCTTGACCTTCGGGTTCTCGACAACGGCTTCAACCACCAGGTCGACATGGCCGAAATCGCCGTAGGACAGGGTCGGACGAATGCCGTTGAGCACTTCGGCCATCTTCGCAGCGGTCATGCGACCTTTGTCGACACGGCCGACCAGCAGCTTGGCGGCTTCGGCCAGGCCTTGCTCGATCCCGTGTTCGTTGATGTCCTTCATCAGGATCGGCGTACCTTTGGACGCCGACTGGTAGGCGATACCGCCACCCATGATGCCGGCGCCGAGCACGGCGGCCTGCTTCACGTCACTGGCGATTTCGTCGTAGGCCTTGGCCTTTTTCTTCAGTTCCTGGTCATTGAGGAACAGACCGATCAGGCTTTGCGCAGCCGAGGTCTTGGCCAGCTTGACGAAGCCGGCGGCTTCGACTTCCAGAGCCTTGTCACGACCGAAGTTCGCGGCTTTCTGGATAGTCTTGATCGCTTCGACCGGCGCTGGGTAGTTCGGGCCTGCCTGACCGGCCACGAAACCCTTGGCGGTTTCGAAGGCCATCATTTGTTCGATGGCGTTGAGCTTGAGCTTTTCCAGCTTCGGCTGACGCTTGGCCTTGTAGTCGAACTCGCCGCTGATGGCGCGCTTGATGGTTTCAAGGGCCGCTTCCTGGAGCTTGCCAGGTTCGACCACGGCATCCACGGCACCGACCTTCAGCGCGTCTTCAGCACGGTTTTCCTTGCCGGCGGCAATCCACTCGATGGCGTTGTCGGCACCGATCAGGCGCGGCAGGCGCACGGTGCCGCCGAAGCCTGGGTAGATGCCCAGCTTGACTTCCGGCAGGCCGATCTTGGCCGTGGTGGACATGACGCGGTAATCCGCCGCCAGGCACATTTCCAGGCCGCCACCCAGGGCGATGCCGTTGATGGCCACGACGGTCGGTACGTTGAGGTCTTCGAAGTCGCTGAAAATACGGTTGGCTTCGAGGTTGCCAGCGATCAGTTCGGCATCGGGCAGCTTGAAGTTGTCGACGAATTCGGTGATGTCGGCACCGACGATGAACACGTCCTTGCCGCTGCTGACGATCACACCCTTGATCGAAGCATCTGCCTTGATAGTGTCCACGGCCTGACGCAATTCATTCAGGGTTAGACGGTTGAACTTGTTGACGGACTCACCCTTGAGGTCGAATTTCAATTCGACGATGCCACTTTCAAGAGCCTTAACCGTGATGGCTTTACCTTCGTAAATCATCAACTGATCTCCACGATATGGAAGCTGAACAGTACACGTTGAACGCTGACCACTGGTTCGGCATTGACGTTTACCGTCGATGCTACGCCAATCCGCCAGGCACACCCGTCAACGCGATAGTCGGGGTCTGTAGGAGCATTCTGAAAATACAAACGCTCAATTCATACGCCCGTTTGATTTGGGTACGTCACCTTCACGGAATTTCCGACAATTGTCAATCGCCCTAAACATAGGCGTGAACGCGACTTCTCGGTCATTTCCGTACCGTACGGATCCGCAACACGGCGCCGCATGAGCAGCTATTCATAGGATCAATAATTAGAAAAATCGCCCTAATTCCAGACATATCGGATCCAGCCGTCTACGCTGTCGGGACGCGATTGAAAATTGGGAACAAAGGACGTTACGAACGCACGTCCTGACACGAGATTGATTACCGGCCTGCCTGGCCAACCCGCCCGATGAGACTGTCGGGCTTTTTTATGCCTCAGGCCAGCGCCTTGAGCACCGCGCAAATATCTTGCAAAACAGTCGCTTCGCCCTTCTCGCCCCAGTACAAGGCGATCATTTGCCGATCGGCTTCGACCTTGTAGACGTTGGCCGGCAATTTTTCGAAATGATTGAGCAGGGACTCATCCTGGCAGACTTCTCGCCACTGGTTGACCCAGACGCCTGGCGCAGTCTGCCAATAGCTCCAGACCGCCGGTTCCTTGCCACGCCGGGGCCGGTGGTACTGGGCGCAGGGGTTTGGCGGCTGCTGGCCGAGCCAGTGCGGCCACTCCTGCGGCGCCAGCTGCATGGCCAGGCCCAGGCGTCGTGCTTCCATGCGCAGGGCCATGCGACCGCTCTGAACACGGGACGGACGCAACCATGCCAGTGGACTTAACACCACCAACAGGATTGACACCACTATCCAGACCGTCATATTCGTACTCCCGAATTCTGATGAGCCCATTGAGCCACGTCGCCGTCAATGCGCTTGAAACCAGCCATACTTACCGTATCGCAATTCTCTGGAGTGCTTTCCATGTACTACGAACACGTTCTGGTCGCCGTCGACCTCACTGAAGAATGCGATCCGGTCGTCAAGCGCGCCCTCGCCCTTTGCGAAAGCCGGGACACCAAGCTGTCGCTGGTGCATATCGTCGAACCGATGGCCATGGCCTTCGGCGGCGACGTGCCCATGGACCTTTCCCAATTGCAGCAGCAGCAATTCGACCAGGCCAAGGAACGCCTTGACCGACTGATCGTGAAATACCCTGCCCTGAAGAAGGAATTCAGCCACCTGACCTACGGCCAGCCGCGCCAGGAGATCCATCACCTGGCCAAGGAACAGGGCTGCGACCTGATTGTGGTCGGCAGCCATGGTCGCCACGGCCTGGCGCTGTTGCTGGGCTCGACCGCCAACGACGTGCTGCATGGCGCGCCTTGCGATGTGCTGGCGGTACATCTGGTCAAGCGCACATAACCCCAGACCCTGACCTTGTGGGAGCAAGCTTTGCTCCCACAGGCTCACCCCTACAGGGGAATAGCGTCTCAAATAGAAATCCCGGCGTTCATTGCTGAATTCCGGGATTTTTTTTCAACAGCAGATCAAGCGTCCAGTTCAGCCCAGCGCTCGACCAGTGCGTCCAGCTCGACCTGCAACTGCTCCAGATGCGCGATGACCTTGGCGGTTTCGGCAGCAGGTCGCTGGTAGAAGCCGGCGTCAGCCATCTCGGCTTCCACCGCGGCGATCTGCTGTTCCTTCGCGTCGATGTCACCCGGCAGCGCCTCCAGCTCACGCTGCAGCTTGTAGCTGAGTTTTTTCTTGGCCGGTGCCGGGGTCGCCGCGGCAGCTACCGGGGCTGGCTCGGCCTTGACCACGGCCGAATTCAGGTCGGCCTTGCCAGACTTGCTTTCGGTTACTCCCAGCAGACGCGGCGAGCCGCCCTGGCGCAGCCAGTCCTGATAGCCACCGACGTATTCACGCACCAGGCCTTCGCCTTCGAACACCAGGGTGCTGGTGACCACGTTGTCGAGGAATGCCCGGTCGTGGCTGACCATCAGCACGGTGCCGTTGAAGGTCAGCAACACCTCTTCCAGCAACTCCAGGGTTTCCACGTCCAGGTCGTTGGTCGGTTCGTCGAGCACCAGCAGGTTCGCCGGCTTGCTGAACAACTTGGCCAGCAACAGACGGGCGCGCTCGCCACCCGACAGCGCCTTGACCGGCGTACGGGCACGCTGGGGGCTGAACAGGAAATCGCCAAGGTAGCTCAGCACATGGCGGCTCTGGCCATCGATGTCGATGAAATCGCGGCCTTCGGCGACGTTGTCGATCACGGTCTTTTCCAGGTCCAACTGATGGCGCAACTGGTCAAAGTAGGCGACGTCGATCTTCGTGCCCTCTTCCACCTTGCCATTGGTCGGCACCAGGCCACCGAGCATCAGCTTGAGCAAGGTGGTCTTGCCGGTACCGTTGGCACCCAGCAGGCCGATGCGATCGCCACGCTGCAGCACCATGGAGAAGTCCTTGATCAGGAACGGGCCGCCCGGGTGCGCGAAACTCACGTTCTCAAGGACCATCACCTGCTTGCCGGACTTGTCAGCGGTATCCAGCTGGATGTTGGCCTTGCCGGTGCGCTCGCGACGTTCACTGCGCTCCATGCGCAAGGCCTTGAGCGCCCGCACACGGCCTTCGTTGCGGGTGCGACGCGCCTTGATACCCTGGCGAATCCAGACTTCTTCCTGGGCCAGTTTCTTATCGAACAACGCGTTAGCGGTTTCTTCCGCCGCCAGCGCCGCTTCCTTGTGCACCAGGAAGCTGGCGTAGTCGCCGTTCCAGTCGATCAGGCCGCCACGGTCCAGTTCAAGGATGCGGGTCGCCAGGTTTTGCAGGAAGGAACGGTCGTGGGTGATGAACAGCACCGCACCCTGGAAGTCCTTCAAGGCTTCTTCAAGCCAGGCGATGGCGCCGATGTCCAGGTGGTTGGTCGGTTCGTCGAGCAGCAGCAGGTCCGGCTCGGACACGAGGGCCTGGGCCAGCAGGACGCGACGACGCCAGCCGCCGGACAACTCGGCCAGGGTCTTGTCGGCCGGCAATTGCAGGCGGCTCAGGGTGCTGTCGACCAGTTGCTGCAGACGCCAGCCGTCTCGGGCTTCAAGGTCGTGCTGCACGTGCATCAACTTGTCCAGGTCGGCATCGGTGACGATGTTCTGGCTCAGGTGGTGGTACTCGGCCAACAGCGCGCCGACACCGTCCAGGCCTTCGGCGACCACATCGAATACGGTCCGCTCGTCGGCCACCGGCAGTTCCTGGGGCAATTCGCCGATTTTCAGGCCTGGCGCGCGCCAGACCGAGCCGTCATCGGGCTTTTGATCGCCCTTGACCAGCTTCATCATGCTGGACTTGCCAGTGCCGTTGCGGCCGATGATGCACACCCGCTCACCACGGGCGATCTGCCAGGACACCTTGTCCAACAACGGCATAGCGCCGAAAGCAAGGGACACATCGCTGAATTTGAGCAGGGTCATGAGCTTCTCCAAAAACCGGGCGCGCATTCTACCTGAGATGAGGCCTCAAGGTTCCGCCAATTTCGCCACCGAAGCACTCTGCATAACAAATGTTGCGAACTTGCACCGACGGCCCTGCAAAGCTTTCGCCGGCTGCTGGCAAAAGGCTAAGCTACAGACAGTTACCCTGGGTTACCCCTTGGGCTTGTCATGTTTTTTTATGCCCGGACGTCTCATGCGCAGTCGCCTTTTAAGTGTTTTATCGTGTCTTTTTGTATGTGCCACTGCCGTTCAATCCGCGCAGGCGGTGGATATCTCCACTCAACGCCAATATTACGACGAGGCCAAGCGCGCCTTGGCCAAGGGTGATTCCGGCCCTTACTTTCGCTACAGCCAGGCCCTGCGTGATTATCCGCTGGAACCCTATCTGGCCTACGACGAATTGACCGCTCGCCTCAAGAGCGCCAGCAACGCCGAAATCGAGAAGTTCCTCGCCGAACATGGTGACCTGCCCCAGGCCAACTGGATGAAATTGCGCTGGCTGCGTTGGCTGACCGAACGCGGCGACTGGGAGACCTTCGTCAAGTATTACGATCCCAAGCTCAATTTCACCGAACTGGACTGCCTTAACGCCCAGTACCAGCTCAGCCATGGCTTGAAGGCCGAAGGCTATGCCAATACCGAAAAGCTGTGGCTCTCCGGTAAATCCCAGCCCCAGGCGTGCGATGCCTTGTTCGGTCTATGGGCCTCCCAGGGCCAGTTGACCGAACAGAAACGCTGGGAACGCACAAAACTGGCGGCCCAGGCCCGCAACTACCCGCTGGCCAACAGCCTGGTCAGCGGCCTGACCACCCTCGCCCCCCGCGGCAAGCTGCTGGTGGACGTGGCGCAAAAGCCCGAGTTGCTCAACCAGCCCTCGCGCTTCATCCCGGCCGATGAGCCGATGTCCGATATCGTCAGCCTCGGCCTGCGTCGCCTGGCCCGCCAGGATCCGGAAAAGGCCATGGCACTGCTGGACGGCTACGCCAGTACCATGCATTTTTCCCGTGATGAAAAAGTTGCGATTGCCCGGGAAATCGGCCTGACCCTGGCCAAGCGCTTCGACAGCCGGGCCTTGGACGTGATGACGAAATACGACCCGGAACTGCGCGATGACACCGTTTCGGAATGGCGCTTGCGCCTGCTGCTGCGCCTGGCCCGCTGGGACGACGCCTACCAACTGACCCGTCGCCTGCCCGAGTCGCTGTCGAGCACCAATCGCTGGAGGTACTGGCAAGCCCGCACGCTGGAACTGGCGCAGCCGCAGAACCCCGAAGCGCTGGCGCTCTACAAGCACCTGGCCCGTGAACGGGATTTCTATGGTTTCCTGGCTGCCGATCGTTCCCAGTCACCGTACTCGCTAGTCAACAAGCCGCTGGTGATGAGCCAGGCGCTGATCAACAAAGTGCGCAACACCCCTGGCGTGCGTCGGGCGCTGGAATTTCATGCCCGTGGGGACATCGTCGACGGGCGCCGCGAGTGGTATCACGTCAGCCGTCATTTCAACCGCGACGAAATGGTCGCCCAGGCCAAACTGGCGTATGACCTGAAGTGGTATTTCCCGGCCATTCGCACCATCAGCCAGGCCAAGTACTGGGACGACCTGGACATCCGCTTCCCGATGGCCCACCGCGACACCCTGGTGCGCGAAGCCAAGATCCGCGGCCTGCATCCAAGCTGGGCGTTCGCCATTACCCGCCAGGAAAGCGCCTTCATGGACGACGCCCGTTCCGGCGTCGGTGCCGCCGGCCTGATGCAACTGATGCCTGGCACCGCCAAGGAAACCGCGCGCAAGTTCAGCATTCCCCTGGCCTCACCACAGCAAGTGTTGAACCCGGACAAGAACATCCAGTTGGGCGCGGCGTACCTGAGCCAGGTTCACAGCCAGTTCAACGGCAACCGCGTCCTGGCCTCGGCGGCCTACAACGCCGGCCCCGGTCGCGTGCGCCAGTGGCTGCGCGGCGCCGACCACTTGAGCTTCGACGTCTGGGTCGAAAGCATCCCGTTCGACGAAACCCGCCAATACGTGCAGAACGTATTGTCGTACTCGGTGATCTACGGCCAGAAACTCAACTCGCCGCAACCGCTGGTGGATTGGCATGAGCGGTATTTCGATGATCAGTGATTATTAGCAAAAGCGGTTCCTGAGGAGAAAAAAATGCCCGCATCGAAAGATGCGGGCTTTTTTTTGCTCGCTCCCACAAGGGACCATACTTAGTCGGTTGCCGCCTCCAACCCCACATTGAACTGCAACGCCGCCAGCCGCGCATACAGCGCATTGCTGGCAACCAGCTCCTGGTGAGTGCCCACCGCAACCACCTTGCCTTGATCCATCACCGCGATCCGGTCAGCGTTTTTCACCGTGGCCAGGCGGTGGGCGATGACCAGGGTCGTGCGGTTTTTCATCAGGTTGGGCAGGGCTTGCTGGATCAGGTGTTCGCTTTGCGCATCGAGGGCGCTGGTGGCTTCGTCCAGCAGCAGGATCGGCGCGTCCACCAGCAACGCCCGGGCGATGGCCAGGCGTTGGCGTTGACCGCCGGATAACCCGAGACCACCGTCACCCAGGTGGGTCTGGTAGCCGTCGGGCATTTTTTCGATGAAATCGTGGGCGTGGGCAATCTGCGCGGCCTCACGCACCTGCTCGGACGTTGCGCCAGGGTTGCCGTAGCGGATGTTCTCTTCGACCGTGCCGAAAAACAGTGCCGGATTTTGTGAAACCAGGGCGAAGTGACGGCGCAGGTCCAACGGATCAAGTTGAGTCAACGGCACGTCGTCGATCAGTATCTGCCCTTGCACCGGATCGTAGAAACGCAGCAGCAGGTCATACACCGTTGACTTGCCCGCACCGGAAGGCCCGACCAGGGCCAGGGTCTCACCGGCCTTGATAGTCAGGTCGAGGCCGTCGACCGCATAGCTGTCAGGCCGGGAGGGATAGGAAAAACGCACGCCTTCGAGGCGCAGGTCGCCCCGGACCCGCTCCGGCAACGTGACAAGACCTGAAGCCGGCGGCTGGATAATGTTCTCCGAACGCAGCAACTCGGCAATGCGCTCTGCCGCACCCGCCGCCCGTTGCAGCTCGCCGATCACCTCGCTCAGGGTGCCGAAGGCACTGCCGACGATCAGGCTGTAGAACACGAATGCCGCCAGCTCACCGCCGGAAATCCGCCCGGCGATCACATCCATGCCGCCGACCCAGAGCATCACCCCCACCGCGCCCAGCACCAGCACGATCACCAGGGTGATCAGCCAGGCCCGCTGGGCGATGCGCTTGCGGGCAGTGTCGAAAGCCTGTTCCACCGTCACGGAGAATCGTTGTTCGTCCTGGACCTGGTGGTTGTAGGCCTGCACGGTCTTGATCTGCCCAAGGGTTTCGGAGACGTAGCTGCCGACGTCGGCAATCCGGTCCTGGCTCTGGCGCGACAAGCTGCGCACCCGACGACCAAAGACCAGGATCGGTGCCAATACCAGCGGCAGGGCAATCACCACGATGCTGGTCAACTTGGGATTGGTGATGAACAGCAGCACGATGCCGCCTACCACCATCAAGGCGTTGCGCAAAAACAACGACAGCGACGAACCGATCACCGATTGCAGCAAGGTCGTATCGGCGGTCAGCCGCGACTGGATTTCCGAACTGCGGTTGTTTTCGTAGAAACCGGGGTGCAAGTACACCAGATGGTTGAAGACCTGCCGCCGGATATCGGCCACCACCCGCTCGCCGATCCAGGACACCAGGTAAAAACGTGAAAACGTACCGATCGCCAACCCCACCACCAGTACCATGAACAGGCCGATGGATTGATTGAGCAGGTGCGGTGAGCGGGTCATGAAGCCCTGATCCACCAGCAACCGGATGCCTTGGCCCATGGACAAGGTAATACCGGCGGTGACAATCAGGGCCAGCAAGGCGCCGACGACCTGTTTGCGGTAAGGGGCGATGAAGCCGCTGGCCAGGCGTATGGCACGGCGATGTCGGGAAGAAAGCATCAAGGGCATCCGATAATGCAGCAGGAAAAAGGCCGGCCAGCGACGCCAAAGCGTAGCGGAACCAAATTGAATCAGAATGAGTCAGGTTAAATATGACCACAACGACTAGAGGCTAGATGTTATCGGTCTAAAGTCTGGCTGGAAACGCAACTATGTTTCTGATTGAGTGGAGGTGTCGCCATGAACCTACAAGGAGTGTCATGGCTCGGTCACCTGGCGACATTAAAGTAGGCACACAACCTGATGAGGAGACAGGCCATGTCCTTGCAACACAGCAGCGACGACAAGATTCAAGTAATCCGCACGCAACCGGACCAGTCTCTGGGCTGCTCGTTCATCGATGCCCAAGGGCGCGAAGTACCGATCACCGAAGACATGATCCAGAAAGCCTGCAGCGAGCTGGAAAAACGACTGGTCAAGCCTGCCGAACAAAAGTGATACAGCCCGTCTTCAATTGGACCCGACCTTGATGTCGGGTTTTTTATGCCTGCGAGAAACGTTGTGGGAGCAAGGCTTGCCCGCGATGCAGGCACCTCGGTCCCCTGACCGCGTCATCGTTCATCGCGAGCAAGCTTTGCTCCCACAACCCAGCGCTGTCACGATCTGTTGCAAGGCCGCCGACTGCCCCTCGATACCAACCTTCAGGCTGTCGATTTCCCGCCGTGGCGGGTAGTGCTTGCGCAAGGCGTCGAACGCGCTGCGTTGTTCGCCGACTGTGCCCACCAGGCTGCGGCGAAAGTTCGCGTCGTCACCACGGGGGTCGTACACGCTCCGGCACAGCGCCGCCAAGGCCCAGGCCGGGTCGGTTGCGGCATCCAGGGTGATGCCACCCAGCCAAGGCCGAGGCAACAGGTCGCTGAGGCTGACTTCAACCGGCCGCTCCATGAAAGCGCACAAGGCCTGGTAGATCTGGGCGGTGCCACGCTGGCGGCCATCGAGACTGTAACCGGCAATGTGCGGGGTGGCGATCACGCACAAATCGGCCAGGTCCACATCCACGGTGGGCTCCTGCTCCCAGACATCCAGCACCGCTTGCAGGTCTTCGCGTTCCAGCAACACTTCACGTAGCGCGGCATTGTCGATCACCGGGCCGCGGGCCGCGTTGATCAGCCAGGTCCCGGGCTTGAGCTGGTTCAGACGCGCTTCGTCGAACAGGTGCCAGGTCGGTTGCTCGCCGTCGCGGGTCAACGGTGTGTGCAGGCTGATCACATCGCACTGCTCGATGATCTGCTCCAGGCTCACATAGTCGCCCCCTTCGGCGGCCTGACGCGGCGGATCGCAGACCTTCACGGTCCAGCCCAGCCCCTTGAGCACCTCGATCAACCGCCCGCCCACCTGGCCTGCGCCGATCACACCGAAGGTTCGTTGCTCAAGTTGCGCGCCTTCGATTTCTGCCAGGGTCATCAGGCTGCCCAGCACATAGTCCACCACGCCACGGGCATTGCAGCCCGGCGCGCTGGCCCAGCGGATACCAGCCTCGGCAAGATAGTCCAGGTCCAGGTGATCGGTGCCGATGGTGCAGGTGCCGACGAAGCGCACCTTGCTGCCTTCCAGCAGCGCCCGATTGACCTGGCTGACCGAACGCACCAGTAGCACATCGGCTTGCTCGACCATCGTCCGGTCGATCCCCCGGCCCGGCACCCGGCGGATTTCGCCGAATCCTTGGAAAAATGCATCAAGCAGGGGGATGTTTTCGTCGGCGACGATCAGCATGGCAAAGCTCCTTTGGCGGGAGGGGCAGTGTAGGCGTTCCGTTGGGCCTGTGCATTACCCGGAGCGAATGATGTTGTGGCGAGGGAATGTATGTGGGAGCAAAGCTTGCTCGCGATGCCGGCGCCTCGGTTCCTCGGCAGACCGCATCATCTTCATCGCGGGCAAGCCTTGCTCCCACAGGTGCTCGAAAACTGAAAAAACGATTACAAATCCACAACACAGGATTTTTCCTGACCACTGTGTCAAAGCGTAGAATTCGCCGCCTTGCGCTTAATCTTTTCGGACGCTTTCCCTGTGAACCCTGCAATCGATACCCCACCACCCTCTCCCGCCCGGCCCGGGTTCGTCTTGAACTCAGGACCTTGCTGGCCCTGGCCTTGCCGATCATGGTGGCGCAACTGGCAACCACCGCCATGGGGTTTGTCGATGCGGTGATGGCCGGTCGGGTTGGCCCGCGGGACCTGGCCGCCGTGGCCCTGGGCAACTCGATCTGGGTGCCGGTGTTCTTGTTGATGACCGGCACATTGCTGGCGACCACCCCGAAAGTTGCCCAGCGCTTCGGCGCCGGTACGTTCGACGAGATCGGGCCGCTGGTGCGCCAGGCGCTGTGGCTGGCATTGGTGGTGGGGTTGATCGCCACACTGGCGCTGTTCAGCGCCGAACCGATCCTGCACATCATGAATGTCGACCCCGAACTGATTGGCCCATGCATGGAATACCTGCGGGGCATCGGCACGGGCCTGCCGGCCGTGGCGCTGTATCACGTACTGCGCTGCTTCAGCGACGGCCTGGGACGCACGCGGCCAGCGATGGTGCTGGGGCTGTGCGGGCTGGCGCTGAACATTCCGCTCAATTACATCTTCATCTATGGGCACCTCGGCGTGCCCGCCATGGGCGGCGTCGGTTGCGGCTGGGCCACGGCCATCGTGATGTGGGTCATGGCCCTGGGCATGGCCGGGTGGGCCCGCTGGGCACCGGCCTATCAGTCGAGCCGGCTGTTCAGCCGTTTCGACTGGCCGCAATGGGCGGTCATCAAGCGCCTGCTGGGCATCGGCTTGCCGATTGGCATTGCGGTGTTCGCCGAATCGAGCATTTTCGCGGTGATCGCGCTGCTGATCGGCAGCCTCGGTGCCACGGTGGTGGCCGGGCACCAGATCGCGCTGAACTTCAGCTCCCTGGTGTTCATGATCCCCTACTCCCTGGGCATGGCCGTCACGGTGCGGGTCGGCCAGGCCCTGGGTCGTCGTCAGCCTCGCGAAGCGCGCTTCGCCGCTGGTGTGGGCATGGGCACGGCCCTGGCGTACGCCTGCCTGTCGGCGAGCCTGATGTTCGCGCTGCGCGGGCCTATCGCGGCGATCTATACCGCCGATCCGGTGGTGATCGACGTGGCTTCGATGCTGATCGTCTACGCGGCGCTGTTTCAGTTTTCCGATGCGATCCAGGTCACGGCGGCAGGCGCGTTGCGCGGCTTCCAGGACACCCGGGTAACGATGATCCTGACCCTGTTCGCCTATTGGGGCATCGGCCTGCCGGTGGGTTACGCCCTGGGCCTGACCGACTGGCTCGGTGCCGCCAGCGGCCCGAGCGGATTGTGGCAAGGCCTGATCGTGGGCTTGAGCTGCGCGGCGCTGATGCTGTCGATCCGCCTGGCACGCAGCGCGCGCAAGCAGATCCGCATCAGCCGCTCGACGGATTAAGCGAGTTTCTTGCGGATCCAGTAGAGGTAAGTGCCCGCTTCCTCCTGCTGGGCCACCAGTTCGTGGTCCAGGAACACGCAAAACTTGGGGATGTCGCGGCGAGTCGAGGGGTCGGTGGCGATGACTTTCAGCAGGCCACCGGGGGCCAGGTCGCGGATGTGCTGGTGCAGCATCATCACCGGTTCCGGGCAATTGAGCCCCGTGGCATCCAGCGTGCCGTCGACCGGCGTGTCGTTCATTTCACTCATGTTCTACTCCTGAAACTGGCCGGCATTGTCGCGCAATGTCGGTTCTGAGCAAAGCCTGTGGGGCGGCAAACATGTGAGAGCAAGACTGTGGGAGCAAGGCTTGCCCGCGATGCAGGCACCTCGATCTCCGGACCGCGTCATCGTTCATCGCGAGCAAGCTTTGCTCCCACGGGGCTTTTTCGTGTCCAACCGCCGCAGATGGCACGTCACTTCCTCGCGGTCGTGGTACAGCTGCTTGCAACCGATCTCGACCTTGATCCCCCGAGCCTTGAACCCCTCGGCGATGCGTTCGAGCAGGCGTTTGACCTCGGCATAACGCTGTTTCATCGGCAGCTTGAGGTTGACCACGGCCTCGCGGCAATGCCCTTCGCCAATCCACTCTTCCAGCATCGCCGCGTTGCGTGCCGGTTTCTCGACGATATCGCAGACCATCCAGTCCACCGGCTGCTTGGGCTTGAACGTGAAGCCGTCTGCCATCAGATGCTGCACCAGGCCGGTGTCCATCAGGCTTTCGGCCATCGGGCCATTGTCGATGGCGGTCACCAGCATGCCCCGGTTGACCAGTTGCCAGGTCCAGCCACCCGGCGCGGCGCCGAGGTCCACGCCGGTCATGTCGCTGTGCAGGCGCTCGTCCCACTGATCCCGGGGAATGAAATGGTGCCAGGCCTCTTCAAGCTTGAGGGTGGAACGACTCGGCGCTTCCCGGGGAAACTTCAGGCGGGGAATGCCCATGGGCCACATCGCCGAGTTATCGGATTCGGCCAGGCCCAGGAACACTTCGCGGCCACTCTTGAAAGTCAGCAGCAGGCGCGGCTTGCGCGAGTCGTCCACCAGCTTGCCGGCGCCAATCAGCGCCTTGCGCAACGGGCCTTCGAATTTTTTGCAGAAGTTCGACAGTTCCTTGCCGTCGTTGGTATCCACCACTTCCAGCCACAGGCTGCCACAGGTCGGGAAAGCGGCCATGTGGGCCAGGATGACGCTGATGCGATCGGTTTCCGGCAAATCGATGAACGTACCGCGCGCCCACTGGCGCGGAAAAATCAGTTCGGCGAAACGCTGGCCGCCCATCAGCCGCTCGGCGCCGTCGTCTTCGGTGCAGACAAATTCAGCGCAGGCACTGGCCGGTTTGGCCTTGGCGTAGCCGGCCACGTTGAGCCGGGCCGCGTGTTCGGCGATCTCGGAACAGACCTCGCCTTCGAAGCCTGGCCGGCAGTGCATGAAAAGCGTGTTCATTGAAACTCCGTAGCAAAGCCTGTCACGAAAACCGCCGCATGATAGCGGAGTTCGGAACCGCGAACCTGCCCATAGAGTCCAGTGATTAGTCATACGCTCAAAACAGGGCTAGGTTAAAGGCTCTGTCCGTTCCGTCAGTCCGTAGCCGTGCGGACTCAAAGGAGTGATTTCAATGCCGTCCCTCGATAGCCTGAAAACCCTTAAAACACTGCAAGTCGACGCCAGGACCTACCACTACTTCAGCCTGCCGGATGCCGCCCGAAGCCTGGGCGACCTGGACAAACTGCCCATGTCGTTGAAGGTACTGCTGGAAAACCTGCTGCGCTGGGAAGATGAAAAAACCGTCACCGGCACCGACCTCAAGGCCCTGGCCGGGTGGCTCAAGGAGCGCCGTTCCGACCGCGAGATTCAATACCGCCCCGCCCGGGTGTTGATGCAAGACTTCACCGGCGTCCCCGCCGTGGTCGACCTGGCCGCCATGCGCGCCGCCGTGGAAAAGGCCGGCGGCGATCCCCAGCGGATCAACCCGCTGTCGCCGGTGGACCTGGTGATCGACCACTCGGTGATGGTGGACAAATTCGCCAGCAGCCAGGCGTTCGAGCAGAACGTCGACATCGAAATGCAACGCAACGGCGAACGCTACGCCTTCCTGCGTTGGGGCCAGAGCGCTTTCGACAACTTCAGCGTGGTGCCGCCGGGCACTGGCATCTGCCATCAGGTCAACCTCGAATACCTGGGCCGCACCGTGTGGACCAAAGAGGAAGACGGTCGCACCTACGCGTTCCCCGACACCCTGGTGGGCACCGACTCCCACACCACCATGATCAATGGCCTCGGCGTGCTGGGCTGGGGCGTCGGCGGGATCGAGGCGGAAGCCGCCATGCTCGGCCAACCGGTGTCGATGCTGATTCCCGAGGTCATCGGCTTCAAACTCATCGGCAAGCTGCGCGAAGGCATCACTGCCACCGACCTGGTGCTGACCGTCACGCAGATGCTGCGCAAGAAAGGCGTGGTGGGCAAATTCGTCGAGTTCTATGGCGACGGCCTTGCCGACCTGCCCCTGGCCGACCGCGCCACCATCGCCAACATGGCCCCGGAATATGGCGCCACCTGCGGTTTCTTCCCGGTGGACGATGTGACCCTGGATTACTTGCGCCTGTCGGGACGCCCAGCGGAAACGGTGAAATTGGTCGAGGCCTATTGCAAGGCCCAGGGCCTGTGGCGCTTGCCCGGCCAGGAACCGGTGTTCACCGACACCCTGGAGCTGGACATGAGCAGCGTCGAAGCCAGCCTCGCCGGACCGAAACGCCCGCAGGACCGGGTCTCGTTGCCGAATGTCGGCCAGGCTTTCAGCGACTTCCTGGGGTTGCAGGTCAAACCCACCAGCAAAGAAGAAGGTCGCCTGGAAAGTGAAGGTGGCGGTGGCGTCGCGGTGGGCAATGCCGATCAGGTGGGCGAAGCCGAATATGAATTCGAAGGCCACACCCATCGCCTGAAAAACGGCGCGGTGGTGATTGCCGCCATTACTTCGTGCACCAACACCTCCAACCCCAGCGTGATGATGGCCGCCGGGCTGCTGGCGAAAAAAGCCGTGGAGAAAGGCCTGACCCGCAAGCCTTGGGTCAAGAGTTCCCTGGCGCCGGGCTCCAAGGTGGTCACCGACTACTACAAGGCGGCCGGCCTGACCGAGTACCTGGATAAACTTGGTTTCGACTTGGTGGGCTATGGTTGCACCACCTGCATCGGCAACTCCGGACCATTGCCGGAGCCCATCGAAAAAGCCATCCAGAAAGCCGACCTGACGGTGGCCTCGGTATTGTCAGGCAACCGCAACTTCGAAGGCCGGGTGCATCCACTGGTGAAGACCAACTGGCTGGCCTCGCCGCCACTGGTGGTCGCCTATGCCCTGGCCGGCACGGTGCGTATCGATATCAGTAGCGAGCCGCTGGGCAACGACCGGGACGGCAAGCCGGTGTACCTGCGGGACATCTGGCCCAGCAGCCAGGAAGTGGCCGCCGCCGTGGCCCAGGTCAACACCAGCATGTTCCACAAGGAATACGCCGCCGTGTTTGCCGGTGACGAGCAATGGCAGGCCATCGAAGTGCCGCAAGCGGCGACTTACGTCTGGCAGGACGACTCGACCTACATCCAGCACCCGCCGTTCTTCGACGACATCGACGGGCCGCCACCGGCTGTCAGGAACGTCGAAGGCGCCCGGGTCCTGGCCCTGCTGGGAGACTCGGTGACCACCGACCACATCTCCCCGGCTGGCAATATCAAGGCGGACAGCCCGGCCGGTCGCTACCTGCGCGAACAAGGCGTGGAGCCGCGAGACTTCAACTCCTACGGGTCCAGGCGCGGCAACCACCAGGTGATGATGCGCGGCACCTTCGCCAATATCCGCATTCGCAACGAAATGCTCGACGGCGAAGAAGGCGGCAACACGATCTACATTCCCAGTGGCGAACGAATGCCGATCTACGACGCCGCCATGCTGTACCAGGCCGCGGGCACACCATTGGTGGTGATCGCCGGCCAGGAATATGGCACCGGGTCGAGCCGGGACTGGGCAGCCAAGGGCACGAACCTGCTGGGGGTCAAGGCGGTGATCGCCGAAAGCTTCGAGCGTATCCATCGCTCCAACCTGGTGGGCATGGGCGTGCTGCCGTTGCAGTTCAAGCTCGACCAGAACCGCAAGAGCCTGAACCTCACGGGCAAGGAAACCCTGGACATCCTCGGGCTCAACAACGTCGAACTGACGCCGCGCATGAACCTGCCCCTGGTCATTACCCGCGAGGACGGCAGCCAGGAGCGAATCGAAGTGTTGTGCCGGATCGATACCTTGAATGAAGTGGAATATTTCAAGGCCGGCGGGATCCTTCACTATGTGTTGCGGCAATTGATTGCCAGTTAAAGATAAGCACCCCCTGTGGGAGCGAGCTTGCTCGCGATAGCGGTAGAACAGCCAACATCGATGTTGACTGACAAGCCTCTATCGCGAGCAAGCTCGCTCCCACAGGTTCTGCGGCTGCCTGACCGTCATTAGCGTTTTAACAGGCGGCGTTTTTGCACGAGCCTGCCTATAATCCCGTCGGCACTCACGGAACAGAGTCAGCCAACGGCTTGCACCCTCCTACGCATGAACCTGCATGGATACAAAACGTGTTCTTTGCGCGACCTGGCGGCGTCATAGACGCGGCGGCCACTTTCGCCCAAAGCTCTACCGTCTAAAAGGATGTTATATGCCCGCTTTACCTTGGCCCTACCTGGCCATGCTCGCCATCGGCTATGGCCTGGCCCTGGCTTACGGTCAGTTGGCCTGGACCGCCCTCATCTCAGTCGCGCTATTGCTGTTCGCCGGGTATGCCGTTCGCCAGCAACCCATGCCAATCGGCCGGTTTCTCGGTCACATTCTATTTGTGGTAATGGCCCTGGCGTTGGCCTTGCATTGGATGCCCGGCTTCTTCAACGGGCGGGTGATCCCCGCTCAACGCTTGACCGACGACGCCGCGCCATTTGCCATGTACCTCAACCAGGACAAGCCCCTGATCGGATTCTGGCTGCTGCTGGCCTGCCCCTGGATCGTCGGTCGGCGCTCGTTGCGCCTGTCGGTCTATGCCACGGCCCTGGGTCTGGCGCTGAGCGCGGTGCTGGCCCTCGGCGGGGCGATGCTGCTGGGCATGATCCACTGGGCACCAAAGTGGCCGGAGCACGCCTGGCTGTGGGTGCTCAATAATCTTTTATTGGTGACGCTCGTGGAGGAAGCGCTGTTTCGCGGCTACATTCAGGGAGGCTTGAGCCAGCGCTTCAAACACCTGAGTTACGGCGACAACCTGGCGCTGCTCCTGACCTCGCTGCTGTTCGGCCTGGTACACGCTGGCGCAGGTTGGCAATGGGTGCTGCTGTCGGGCCTGGCGGGGGTCGGCTACGGCCTGGCATATCGTTTTGGCGGCCTGGGTGCGGCGATTGCCACGCATTTTCTCCTCAATCTGCTTCATTTCGCCCTATTTACCTACCCGATGCTGGCGTGATAGCGACAGGCAAAAATAACTTCAATTTAAACCTGACACCGCCGACAACCTTTCATAGCCTTTCAAAGCCTTGCGGATCTACACACATGCGTAACAACCAACCCGTCACACAACGCGAAAGGACCTTCCCGGCCCAGCAACGATTGATTTCGACCACCGACGCCAAGGGCGTGATCACCTACTGCAACGACGCATTCGTTGACATCAGCGGGTATTCGAAGGAAGAACTGATTCGTTCGCCGCACAATCTCGTGCGCCATCCCGACGTCCCATCCGCGGTGTTCGCACACATGTGGGGTACGCTGAAACAAGGCTTGCCATGGATGGGCATCGTCAAGAATCGCAGCAAGAACGGCGACCATTACTGGGTCAACGCCTATGTCACGCCTGTGTTCGAGGGCAATCAGGTGGTCGGCTACGAATCGGTGCGGGTCAAGCCCTCCGCCGAACAGATCGCCCGGGCCGAAGCGCTTTATCAACGCATCAACCAAGGCAAGTCCGCGGTTCCGGGCAGCGACAAATGGGTGCCCATGCTGCAGGACTGGCTACCGTTTATCCTGGTCAGCCAGTTGAGTTTCGTCGTCGGCGCGTTCCTGGATTCCTCCTGGGGCTTTGCCCTGGCGGCCGTGCTGGCGGTGCCCTTGGGGCTGATGGGCCTGCAATGGCAGCAACGCGGGATCAAGCGCCTGCTGCGCCTGGCCGAACAGACCACGTCCGACCCGCTGATCGCCCGGATGTACACCGACAGCCGCGGCGTCCAGGCACGCCTGGAGATGTCGATCCTCAGCCAGGAGGCGCGCCTGAAAACCTGCCTGACCCGCCTGCAGGACACCGCCGAGCACCTTAACGACCAGGCTCGCCAGTCCAACACCCTGGCCCATGACAGTTCCAGCGGTCTGGAGCGCCAGCGGGTGGAAACCGAACAGGTCGCCACGGCCGTCAACCAGATGGCCGCAACGACCCAGGAAGTCGCCAGCCACGTGCAGCGCACCGCCGATGCCACCCAGGAAGCCAACCGCCTGACCAGCCGCGGCCGCGACATCGCCGGCGAAACCCGCGAAGCCATCGAGCGCCTGTCGGTGGTGGTCGGCGAAACCGGGCAGACCGTGACCCAGTTGGCCAAGGACAGCGACGAGATCGGTGGCGTGGTAGACGTGATCAAAGGCATCGCCGACCAGACCAACCTGCTGGCCCTCAACGCCGCCATCGAAGCGGCCCGTGCCGGGGAGATGGGCCGTGGTTTTGCCGTGGTGGCTGACGAAGTGCGGCAACTGGCACAACGCACCAGCGAATCCACCGGGCAGATCCACGCCCTGATCGCCAAGCTCCAGCAGACCGCCACCAACGCCGTGCAGACCATGGACGCTGGCCATCGCCAGGCCGAAGAAGGCGTGGCCCGGGTCATGGAAGCGGACGAGGCGCTGGTGGGGATCAGCGAAGCGGTGGCCCACATCACCGACATGACCACCCAGATCGCCGCCGCCACCGAGGAGCAAAGCTCAGTGGCCGAGGAGATCAGCCGCAACATCAGCAACATCTCGGCTCTCGCCGACCAGACCTCTGGCCAGGCTCACAGCTCGGCGCTGCTGAGCGAAGAGCTGACCCGCACGGCCAACACGCAGTATTCGTTGGTGGAGCGGTTTAATCGCTGATAGATGTTGGCTTGATCAAAAAACCCGGACAGCGAAAGCTTCCGGGTTTTTTGTTGCCTGATAGATCGCTATCGCGAGCAAGCTCGCGATAAGGCCGGCAACAGCATCATCATTTCTGAAGAAGAAACCCGGCCACTCTCTGCGCCGCCGCCTCCAGATGCTGCTCATGACTGAACCCCGAAGCCTTCAGCGGCTTGAGGTCATGATCCCCCGCCACCAACCACAACACCTCGATGCTCGGTGACAAGGTGTAGCCCTGCACCGCCTCCCGATTGCCCAGCGCATCGCGCTCGCCCTGGACGATCATGGTCCGGGTTTTCAACGCCGCCAGGTGCTCGACCCGTGGTTTCTCCGGCTTGCCCACCGCATAGAAGGGATACCCCAGGCACACCAGCGCATCGGCGCCCAACTCATCGGCCAGCAGGCTCGCCATGCGCCCGCCCATGGACTTGCCCCCCACCGCCAGCCGCCCAGCGACATAAGGCCGCACCGTGGTGTACACCTCCCGCCAGCATTCCAGCAGCTTAGGTGCCGGGTTGGGCGGACGCTTGCCCCCGTCCTGGCGCCGTTGGGCCATGTAGGGAAACTCGAAACGCAACACGTTGACACCATGCGCGGCAAGGCGCGCGGCCATTTCCTCCATAAAGCCACTGTCCATTGGCGCACCGGCACCATGGGCCAGGATCAGGGTTGGCGCCTTGGCGCCAGCGACCGATTGTCCGGCTGTCCATAACCAGCCATGTTCGGCTACACATCGCGCCCATTGATCCCCGTCAATACTGGCCTTGTGCTGTTTGTCCATGCTGACCTCGCTTTTAGTCTGCCTATAACTCCAGGCGAAGAACGCCGCACTGCCTTGCGCAGGCGCTCACTTCGGCTGAACCGTGGATGGGGAACCATGAACACTTCTATCAGTACCGCCTACAACTACAAGGTGGTCCGCCAATTCGCCATTATGACGGTGGTGTGGGGCATCGTCGGCATGGGGCTCGGGGTTTTTCTCGCCGCCCAATTGGTCTGGCCACAACTCAACTTCGATTTGCCATGGACCAGCTTCGGCCGCCTGCGCCCACTGCACACCAACGCAGTGATCTTCGCTTTCGGCGGTTGCGCCCTGTTCGCCAGTTCGTTCTATTCGGTGCAACGCACCTGCCAGACGCAGCTGTTCGCGCCGAAAATCGCCGCGTTCTGCTTCTGGGGATGGCAACTGGTGATCCTGCTGGCGGCCATCAGCCTGCCACTGGGCTACACCAGTTCCAAGGAATACGCCGAGCTGGAATGGCCGATCGACATCCTGATCACCATCGTCTGGGTGGCCTACGCCATCGTGTTCTTCGGCACCGTGGCCAAGCGCAACACCAAGCACATCTACGTCGGTAACTGGTTCTTCGGCGGGTTCATCCTGACCGTGGCGATCCTGCACATCGTCAACAACCTGGAACTGCCAGTGAGCTTCACCAAGTCCTACTCGGTGTACGCCGGGGCCACGGACGCGATGGTGCAATGGTGGTACGGCCACAACGCCGTGGGCTTCTTCCTCACCGCAGGCTTCCTGGGGATGATGTACTACTTCGTGCCGAAGCAGGCCGAGCGCCCGGTGTATTCCTATCGCTTGTCCATCGTGCACTTCTGGGCGCTGATCACCCTGTACATCTGGGCAGGTCCCCACCACCTGCACTACACCGCGCTGCCGGACTGGGCACAGTCGCTGGGCATGGTGATGTCGCTGATCCTGCTGGCGCCAAGCTGGGGCGGCATGATCAACGGCATGATGACCCTGTCGGGGGCCTGGCATAAGCTGCGCAGCGACCCGATCCTGCGGTTCCTGGTGGTGTCCCTGGCGTTCTACGGCATGTCGACCTTCGAAGGTCCGATGATGGCGATCAAGACCGTCAACGCCCTCTCCCACTACACCGACTGGACCATCGGCCACGTACATGCCGGCGCGCTCGGCTGGGTGGCAATGATTTCCATCGGCGCGCTGTACCACATGATCCCGAAAGTCTTCGGCCGGCCACAGATGCACAGCATCGGCCTGATCAACGCGCACTTCTGGCTCGCAACCATCGGCACCGTGCTCTACATCGCCTCGATGTGGGTCAACGGCATCGCCCAGGGCCTGATGTGGCGTGCGGTGAACGAGGACGGCACGCTCACCTACTCCTTCGTCGAAACCCTGGTGGCCAGCCACCCAGGCTTCGTCGTGCGGCTGGCGGGCGGGTCGATCTTCCTCCTCGGCATGCTGCTGATGGCCTACAACACCTGGCGCACCGTGCGGGCCTACCAGCCTGCCGAAGCCGCCGCTGCCGCGCAGATGGCCTGAGGAGTCCACCATGAAACACGAAACAATCGAAAAAAACGTCGGCCTGCTGATGCTGCTGATGGTCCTGGCCGTGAGCATTGGCGGCCTGACCCAGATCGTGCCGCTGTTCTTCCAGGACGTGACCAATAAACCGGTAGACGGCATGAAGCCCTACACCGCCCTGCAACTGGAAGGCCGCGACATCTACATCCGTGAAGGCTGCGTCGGCTGCCACTCGCAGATGATCCGTCCGTTCCGCGCCGAGACCGAGCGCTACGGCCACTACTCCGTCGCCGGCGAAAGCGTCTGGGACCATCCATTCCTGTGGGGCTCCAAGCGCACCGGGCCGGACCTGGCACGGGTCGGCGCGCGCTACTCCGATGATTGGCACCGCGCCCACTTGTACAACCCGCGCAACGTCGTGCCCGAGTCGAAAATGCCGGCCTACCCGTGGCTCGTGACCCACGCGGTAGACAGCAGCCACACCGAAGGCAAGCTGCGCGCCATGCGCACCCTGGGCGTGCCGTATACCGATGACGACATCGCAGGCGCGACGGCCTCGCTCAAGGGCAAGACCGAAATGGACGCGCTGGTGGCCTACCTGCAAGTGCTCGGCACTGCCATCAAGAGCAAGAGGTGAGCCATGGTTCTTGAAATGAGTACTGGAATGATCCGCGGCCTGGGCACGGTCGTGGTGTTCATCGCCTTCATCGGCCTGACCCTGTGGGTATTCAGCAGCAAACGTCGTCCAGAGTTCGCCGAAGCGCGCCTGCTGCCGTTCGCCGACGAGCCACCTGCCGACATCGCCACCCCCCAAGACCCTGCAACAAGGAGTACCCGGCCATGACCACCTTCTGGAGTACGTGGATCTGCGTACTGACCATCGGCAGCCTCATCGGCCTGACTTGGTTGCTGATCGGCACTCGCAAGGGCGAGACCAAGGGCAGCGTCGACCAGACCATGGGCCACAGCTTCGACGGCATCGAGGAGTACGACAACCCGCTGCCGCAGTGGTGGTTCCTGTTGTTCGCCGGCACCCTGGTGTTTTCCGTCGGCTACCTGGTCCTCTATCCGGGCCTGGGCAACTGGAAAGGCATCCTGCCAGGCTACGAGAACGGCTGGACCGGCGCCCATGAATGGGAAAAGGAAATGGCCAAGGCCGACGCCAAGTTCGGGCCGATCTTCGCCAAATTCGCCGCCATGCCCGTGGAGGAAGTGGCCAAGGACCCACAAGCCTTGAAGATGGGTGGCCGCCTGTTCGCCTCCAACTGCTCGGTCTGCCACGGTTCGGACGCCAAGGGTGCCTTCGGCTTCCCGAACCTGGTCGACAGCAACTGGCGCTGGGGCGGCGCTGCCGACACCATCAAGACCACCATCATGGGCGGCCGCATGGCGGCGATGCCGGCCTGGGGTGAAGTGCTGGGAGAGGCCGGGGTCAAGAACGTGGCCGCGTACGTACGCCACGATTTGGCCGGTCTGCCTCTGCCGGCGGACAGTGGTGCCGACCTGCAAGCCGGCCAACAGGCCTTCAGCACCACCTGTGTCGCCTGCCACGGCGCCAACGGCCAGGGAACCGAAGCCATGGGCGCGCCGAACCTGACGAAACCGGCCGGCTTCATCTACGGCACCAGCCTGGCACAGTTGCAGCAGACCATTCGCCATGGTCGCCAGGGCCACATGCCAGCGCAGAATGAGTTGCTGGGCAATGACAAGGTGCAGCTGCTGGCCGCCTACGTCTACAGTCTGTCCCACACCGCCGGTGCCGAGCGCCTGCAAGCCGAACACAAAAGCGAATAAATCTTGACCGCGTGAACAGCCGCATCCGTCTGGATGCGGCTGCTCCGTGTCCCTGCGCGACGCATTGTCGCACCCTCCCATAGTCTTTCTTTCGGTTCCCCGGAATCGGGTCTAAGCTTGCCTTTGCGTGCGCTGGCGACTGCCGGTTTCAGGTCGACCCGACCCGATGCGTTCGACAATCGTTCGTCAAAAAGGCCGCAAAGGCAGGTGAATACCGGCTGTTGCGACAGTTGCCTGGCATCACCCGAACGCTGTGTTTGAACACACCCCGTTACAACCGACCTGACCCCCTCGCCTCATTCCTTCGTTGCGACATTTTGCCGTGGGCCATTTTTGTCCCTACAAGGAACATGGAAAGGCCGCAGAATCAGCTTTGGAAAGCATTGACCCAGGTCATGGCGCGTTGCAATGACCCCCCGCTTTCTCCATACTTGCGACCGATTTTTATCCTAATAAAACACCCAAACCGTGGAACCTTAGAATGAGCACAGCAATCAGTCCGACTGCTTATAACTATAAGGTAGTCCGCCAGTTCGCCATCATGACGGTGGTCTGGGGGATCCTTGGCATGGGGCTCGGTGTCTTCATCGCCTCGCAACTGGTCTGGCCGGAGTTGAACTTCGATCTGCCATGGACGACATTTGGACGCCTGCGCCCGCTGCACACCAACCTGGTGATCTTCGCCTTCGGTGGTTGTGCATTGTTTGCCACTTCTTACTACGTCGTGCAGCGAACCTGCCAAACGCGACTGATCTCCGACAGCCTCGCCGCCTTCACCTTCTGGGGCTGGCAAGCGGTCATCGTCGGTGCGATCGTGACCTTGCCACTGGGTTACACCACCACCAAGGAATACGCTGAGCTGGAATGGCCCCTGGCTATCCTGCTGGCCATCGTCTGGGTGACCTACGGTCTGGTGTTCTTCGGCACCATCGTCAAGCGCAAGACCAAGCACATCTACGTCGGTAACTGGTTCTACGGTGCGTTCATCGTCGTGACAGCCATGCTGCACATCGTCAACCACGCTTCCCTGCCGGTCAGCTTCTTCAAGTCGTACTCGGCCTATTCGGGCGCGACGGATGCGATGATCCAGTGGTGGTACGGCCACAACGCCGTAGGCTTCTTCCTGACCACGGGCTTCCTGGGGATGATGTACTACTTCGTGCCGAAACAGGCCGAGCGTCCGATCTATTCCTATCGCCTGTCCATCGTCCACTTCTGGGCGCTGATCACCCTGTACATCTGGGCCGGTCCCCACCACCTGCACTACACCGCACTGCCAGACTGGGCGCAGTCCCTGGGCATGGCGATGTCGATCATCCTGCTGGCGCCAAGCTGGGGCGGCATGATCAACGGCATGATGACCCTGTCGGGCGCCTGGCATAAGCTGCGCACCGACCCGATCCTGCGGTTCCTGGTTGTGTCGCTGGCGTTCTACGGCATGTCGACCTTCGAAGGCCCGATGATGGCGATCAAGACCGTCAACTCCCTGAGCCACTACACCGACTGGACCATCGGCCACGTACACGCTGGTGCGCTCGGCTGGGTTGCGATGATTTCCATCGGCGCCATCTACCACATGATCCCGAAACTGTTCGGTCGTGCGCAGATGCACAGCACCGGCCTGATCAACGCGCACTTCTGGCTCGCGACCATCGGCACCGTGCTCTACATCGCCTCGATGTGGGTCAACGGCATCACCCAAGGCCTGATGTGGCGTGCGATCAACGACGACGGCACCCTGACCTACTCGTTCGTCGAAGCCCTGCAAGCCAGCCACCCGGGCTATATCGTCCGAGCCCTGGGCGGCGCGTTCTTCGCCAGCGGCATGCTGTTCATGGCCTACAACGTGTACCGCACCGTTCGTGCCTCTGACCCGGCTGAAGCTGAAGCCGCCGCCAAGATCGCCGTAGTTGGAGCTCACTGATGAAGCACGAAGCAGTAGAGAAGAATATCGGCCTGCTGGCCTTCTTCATGGTCATCGCCGTGAGCATCGGCGGCCTGACCCAGATCGTTCCGCTGTTCTTCCAGGACGTGACCAACAAGCCGGTCGAAGGCATGAAGCCACGTACCGCCCTTGAACTGGAAGGCCGTGACATCTATATCGCCAACGGTTGTGTCGGCTGCCACTCGCAGATGATCCGTCCGTTCCGCGCCGAAACCGAACGCTATGGCCACTATTCGGTCGCCGGTGAAAGCGTCTGGGACCACCCATTCCTGTGGGGTTCCAAGCGTACCGGTCCGGACCTGGCCCGCGTTGGCGGCCGCTACTCCGACGACTGGCACCGTGCGCACTTGTACAACCCGCGCAACGTAGTGCCTGAGTCGAAAATGCCGGCCTACCCGTTCCTCGTAGAAAACAAGCTCGACGGCAAAGACACCGCCAAGAAAATGGAAGTCCTGCGCACCCTGGGCGTGCCTTACACCGACGAAGACATCGCCGGTGCCAAGGATGCCGTCAAGGGCAAGACTGAAATGGACGCGCTGGTGGCCTATCTGCAAGGCCTGGGCACCATCATCAAAAGCAAACGGTGATTCTTTATGGATATCGGGATGATTCGCGGCCTGGGCACCGTCGTCGTGATGGTGGCCTTCATCGGTCTGGCCCTGTGGGTGTTCAGCCCCAAGCGCAAGTCGGAGTTTGACGACGCGACCTTGCTGCCGTTCGCGGATGATCCCGAAGCCATCAAGCACGTCGAGCAAGCTTCTAGGAGTAACAAAGAATGACTACATTCTGGAGTCTGTACGTCACAGTCCTCAGCCTGGGAACGATCTTCTCCCTGACCTGGCTGCTGCTGTCGACCCGCAAGGGCCAGCGCGCCGAGCAGACGGACGAGACCGTCGGCCACTCGTTCGACGGGATCGAGGAGTACGACAACCCACTGCCGAAATGGTGGTTCATGCTGTTCGTGGGCACCATCGTGTTCGCCCTCGGTTACCTGGTGCTCTACCCTGGCCTGGGCAACTGGAAAGGCCTGCTGCCAGGCTATAACTACCTGGACACCGAAAAGCAGACCGCCTTCGCCAACGGCCAGACCGGCTGGACAGGTGTTCACGAGTGGGAAAAGGAAATGGCTCGCTCGGACGCCAAGTTCGGTCCGATCTTCGCCAAGTTCGCCTCCATGCCGATCGAAGAAGTCGCCAAGGACCCGCAAGCCCTGAAGATGGGTGGCCGCCTGTTCGCCTCCAACTGCTCGGTTTGCCATGGTTCCGACGCCAAGGGTGCCTATGGCTTCCCCAACCTGACCGACGCCGACTGGCGCTGGGGCGGTGAGCCGGAAACCATCAAGACCACCATCATGGGCGGTCGTCACGCCGTGATGCCGGGCTGGGCTGCCGTGGTTGGCGAGCAAGGCGTCGCTGACGTGGCTTCCTACCTGGTGACCAGCCTGCACGGCCGCAAACTGCCGGAAGGCGCCAAGGCCGATCCGGCCAACGGCCAGAAACTGTTCGCGGCCAACTGCGTGGCCTGCCATGGCCCAGCCGGCAAAGGCACGCCCGCCATGGGCGCACCTGACCTGACGCACCCTGCGGCGTTCATCTACGGTTCGAGCTTCGCTCAACTGCAGCAGACCATCCGCTACGGCCGCCAGGGCCAGATGCCTGCCCAGGCTGACCTGCAAGGCAACGACAAGGTCCACTTGCTGGCCGCCTATGTCTATAGCCTGTCTCATGGCGAAAAGGCTCCGGCCGCTGACGCCCAGTAAGACGAGTAGCTGATACACCAAAGGCCCCGCCAATCTGATTGGCGGGGCCTTTTTGTTACCGGCCGAAAACCTGGGTAAATCTGTTTCGCCTGTCGGCCACCCGCCCCGGTAGCAACATGCCTACATCGGCGTGGCAGTGCTCGACCCGTGGGTTGGCTGATGCATATTCGGCAGTCATCACAAGATGCCCTTCGGCTCGCCAACGCCACAGAAAGTCTATAGTCAATTGATCTGAGTCATGACTTGTTACATCCGCTACACCATTCTATGCAGACCCCCAACGCGACCAAAGGTCGCACCCTTGGGCTAGAGCGACAGGCGTATCATTGCGCCACCGCAACACCCTTTCTGACCGTGGTCGGCACGTACTGGCCCCGGCACTTTTCCACTGCCGTGGGATGCATTCGATGAGTAACCAGATTCCGGTACATGACGTCACCCCGCCTGCCAAGGACGCGAACAAAAGCGTCGACCTGTATGCCTCTCGGGAAAAAATCTACACCCGCGCCTTCACTGGCCTGTTCCGCAACCTGCGAATGGCTGGCGGCGCGCTATTGTTCCTGCTGTATTTCGGTACGGTCTGGCTGAACTGGGGTGGTCATCAGGCCGTCTGGTGGAACTTGCCAGAGCGCAAATTCTTTATTTTCGGCGCCACCTTCTGGCCCCAGGATTTCATCCTGCTCTCGGGGATGTTGATCATTGCCGCCTTTGGCCTGTTTTTCATCACGGTCTATGCCGGACGAGTGTGGTGTGGCTATACCTGCCCACAGAGCGTGTGGACCTGGATCTTCATGTGGTGCGAAAAAGTCACCGAAGGCGACCGCAACCAGCGCATCAAGCTCGACAAGGCCCCCATGGGCGCCAACAAATTCCTGCGCAAGCTCGCCAAGCACAGCCTGTGGCTGCTGATAGGTTTCGTCACCGGCATGACCTTTGTCGGTTACTTCACGCCAATCCGCGAACTGGTGTTCGAGTTCTTTACCGGCCAGGCCGATGGCTGGTCGTATTTCTGGGTGGGTTTCTTCACCCTCGCCACCTACGGCAACGCTGGCTGGCTGCGTGAGCAAGTGTGTATCTACATGTGCCCTTACGCACGCTTCCAGAGCGTGATGTTCGACAAGGACACCTTGATCGTTTCCTACGACCCGCGTCGTGGCGAAAGCCGTGGCCCGCGCAAGAAGGGCGTTGACTACAAAGCCCTGGGCCTGGGGGATTGCATCGACTGCACCATGTGCGTCCAGGTCTGCCCTACCGGTATCGACATCCGCGACGGCCTGCAGATCGAGTGCATCGGCTGCGCGGCCTGTATCGATGCCTGCGACAACATCATGGACAAAATGGATTATCCACGCGGCCTGATCAGCTACACCACCGAACACAACCTTTCGGGGCAGAAAACCCATAAACTGCGCCCGCGCCTGATCGGCTATGCCTTGGTGCTGCTGACCATGATGAGCCTGTTGGCGGCGGCGTTCTTCATGCGCTCGCTGGTGGGTTTCGACGTCAGCAAGGACCGCGTGCTCTACCGTGAAAACGCCGAAGGCCGGATCGAGAACGTCTACAGCCTGAAGATCATGAACAAAGACCAACGCGACCACACGTATGTCCTGGAAGCCGCCGGCCTACCCGACCTCAAGCTGCAAGGCCGGCGGGAAATCAAGGTCGCGGCCGGCGAGATCTACAGCCAGCCGGTCGAGCTGTCCAGCGCACCGGAACAACTGCCATCGAGCACCAACGAGGTGACCTTCATCCTCAAGGATGCCGATGACGAAAGCGTACATGTCGAAGCCAAGAGCCGGTTCATCGGCCCACAAACTCGTTGAGAGAACTGAACATGCCTGCAGCAACCGCCTCCAGCCCTTGGTACAAGCACCTCTGGCCGTGGATCATCATCGCGATCCTGACCTGTTCGGTGACACTGAGCCTGACGATGGTGACCATTGCGGTGAAGAACCCGGACAACCTGGTCAACGACAACTATTACGAAGCCGGCAAGGGTATCAACCGCTCGCTGGAGCGCGAATTGCTGGCCCAGACCCTGCAACTGCGTGCCAACGTGCAACTGGACGAGCTCACCGGTGAAGTGAACCTGCGCCTGAACGGCAACAGCCGTCCCCAGACCCTGGAACTGAGCCTGATCTCGCCGACCCAGCCGGAGAAGGACCGCAAGATCGTCCTGACCCGCAACGACAGTGAACCGGGGCGCTACGTCGGCCAGTTGACCGACAAGGTCGAAGGCCGGCGCTTTGTCGAATTGCTGGGTGTGGAGAACGACAAGACCTGGCGCCTGTTCGAAGAAGAACAGATCAATCACGGCCAGGACCTCTTGCTTGGCGATGAACCGCTGCAAGGCGCTGAAGACCTGAAGAAATAAACGACGGCGCTTCTGATCGTTCCCACGCTCCGCGTGGAAACGCGGCCCGGGACGCTCTGCGTCCCTTCTAAGCGTGACGCGGAGCGTCACAGGATGCATTCCCACGCAGAGCGTGGGAACGATCATTGGACAACGTTCTGTGAACACGCAATGACCACTCCACAGCCCTGCTACCACTGCGCCCTGCCCGTCCCCCCGGGCAGTCGCTTCACCGCCGTTGTCCTCGGTGAAACCCGCGAGCTGTGCTGCCCGGGCTGCCAGGCGGTGGCCGAGGCCATTGTCGCCGGAGGCCTGGAAAGTTATTACCAGCATCGCAGCGAAGCGTCGGCCAATCCCGAATCCCTGCCCGTCCAGTTGACCGATGAACTGGCGCTCTACGATCGCCCTGACGTACAGCAATCATTCGTGCGCCATGAAGGCGAACTGGCCGAAACCACCCTGTTGATGGAAGGCATCAGTTGCGCCGCCTGCGGCTGGCTGATTGAAAAACAATTACGCAGCCTGCCGGCCGTGGCCGAAGCGCGATTGAACCTGTCCAATCATCGCCTGCATGTACGTTGGGCCGACGCTCAACTACCGCTGAGCACGCTGCTCGCCGAATTGCGCCAGATCGGCTACGTAGCGCACCCGTACCAGGCCGACCAGGCCTGTGAACAACTCGCCGCACAAAACCGCCTGGCCCTGCGCCAATTGGGCGTGGCCGGTCTGTTGTGGTTCCAGGCGATGATGGCGACCATGGCCACCTGGCCAGAATTCAACATCGACCTGAGCCCGGAGATGCACACCATCCTGCGCTGGGTTGCCCTGTTCCTCACCACGCCCATCGTCTTCTATAGCTGCGCGCCGTTCTTCAAAGGCGCCATGCGCGACCTGCGCACCCGCCACCTGACCATGGACGTTTCCGTGTCCCTGGCCATCGGCAGTGCCTACGTTGCCGGGATCTGGACGTCGATCACCGGGGTCGGCGAGTTGTACTTCGATGCCGTTGGCATGTTCGCCCTGTTCCTGCTGGCCGGCCGTTACCTGGAACGCCGGGCTCGGGAACGCACGGCTGCCGCCACCGCCCAACTGGTCAATCTGTTGCCGGCCTCGTGCCTGCGCCTGGAGGATAACGGCCAGAGTGAACGCATCCTGCTCAGCGAATTGCGCACCGGTGACCGGGTGCTGGTGCATCCCGGGGCAGTCCTGCCGGCCGATGGCAAGATCCTGGATGGCCAGTCCAGCATCGACGAATCGCTGCTGACCGGTGAATACCTGCCACAACCTCGCCAGGTGGGCGACGCGGTCACCGCCGGCACGCTGAACGTCGAAGGGGCCTTGACGGTCGAGGTGCTGGCCCTCGGGCAAGACACCCGGTTGTCCGCCATCGTGCGGCTGCTGGAGCGGGCCCAGGCCGAGAAGCCGCGACTGGCGGAAATCGCCGACCGCGCCGCCCAATGGTTCTTGCTGTTCTCCTTGGTCGCCGCTGCCGTCATCGGGCTGGTGTGGTGGCAACTGGACGCTTCGCGCGCGTTCTGGATCGTCCTGGCGATGCTCGTCGCCACCTGCCCTTGCGCGTTGTCACTCGCCACGCCGACCGCCCTCACCGCCGCTACCGGCACCTTGCACAAGCTCGGCCTGCTGCTGACGCGCGGGCATGTGCTGGAAGGCCTGAACCAGATCGATACGGTGATTTTCGACAAGACCGGTACCCTCACCGAAGGCCGCCTGGCGTTGCGCGCCATTCGGCCATTGGCGGCCCTCGACAGTGATCAATGCCTGGGCTTGGCCGCTGCCCTGGAGAACCGCTCGGAACACCCCATCGCCCGCGCCTTCGGCCGCGCGCCATTGGCCGCCGAACAGGTGCAAAGCACCCCCGGGCTGGGGCTGGAAGGCCTCGTGGCGGAACAGCACCTGCGCATCGGTCAGCCGGGTTTTGTCTGCGAACTGAGTGGCGCCGCGGTACCGCAAATGCCGGACGAACCCGGGCAATGGCTGTTGCTGGGCGATGAGATCGGGCCCTTGGCCTGGTTCGTCCTCGATGACCGCTTGCGCGTCGATGCCCCGGCGCTGCTGGCGGCCTGCAAGGCACGGGGCTGGCGGACGCTGCTGTTGTCGGGTGACAGTTCGCCCATGGTTGCCAGCGTCGCCGCCGAACTGGGCATCGATGAGGCTCGCGGCGGCCTGCGCCCGGACGACAAACTGGCCGTGTTGCAGCAGTTGCATCAACAGGGCCGCAAGGTGCTGATGCTCGGCGATGGGGTGAACGACGTGCCCGTGCTGGCGGCAGCGGACATCAGTGTCGCCATGGGCTCGGCCACCGACCTGGCCAAGACCAGCGCCGACGCGGTGCTGCTGTCCAACCGCCTCGACGCCCTGATCCACGCCTTCAGTCTGGCTCGACGCACCCGCCGGGTGATCATTGAGAACCTGGTGTGGGCAGGGTTGTACAATGGCCTCATGTTGCCGTTCGCCGCCCTTGGCTGGATTACCCCGGTGTGGGCGGCGGTCGGCATGTCCATCAGTTCGTTGACCGTGGTGTTGAATGCGCTGAGGCTGACACGTCAGCCCAAGACGCAGGTTTTCGACGCCACGCCCGATACCCGCCCGCTGCCGGCCTGAGCCGCGCGGGCATGGAGTTCCGACATGCCAGCTCTCTACGTGATGATCCCGGCCGCGCTGCTGATCGTGGCCATCGCCGTGTACATTTTCTTCTGGGCCGTGGACAGCGGCCAGTACGACGACCTCGACGGTCCGGCCCACAGCATTCTGTTCGACGATCAGGACCCGAACCACAAGGCAGCGGTGGACGAAGCCAGCGGCGAAGCCCGCAAGCCGGACGACAAGGCCCCGCCCCATGCTTGACCTGGCACCCCTGTTGGTTTCTGCGGTCATCCTTGGCCTGCTCGGCGGTGGACACTGCCTGGGCATGTGCGGCGGCCTGATGGGCGCCCTGACCCTGGCGATTCCCAAGGAACAGCGCAGCCGCCGCTTCCGGTTGCTGCTGGCGTACAACCTGGGACGGATCCTGAGCTACGCCACCGCCGGGTTGCTGATCGGCCTGGCCGGTTGGGCCGTGTCCAACAGCCCGGCAGCGATGATCATGCGGGTGCTGGCCGGCTTGCTGTTGATTGCCATGGGCCTGTACCTGGCGGGCTGGTGGAGCGGCCTGACTCGCATCGAAGGTGTGGGGCGTGGCTTGTGGCGACACATCCAGCCCGTCGCCAACCGTTTGCTGCCGGTGTCGAGCCTGCCTCGGGCCTTGCTGCTCGGCGCGCTGTGGGGCTGGCTACCGTGCGGCCTGGTCTACAGCACCCTGCTCTGGTCCGCCAGCCAAGGCAATGCACTGGACAGCGCGCTGCTGATGCTCGCCTTCGGCCTGGGCACCTGGCCGGTGCTGCTCGCCACGGGCCTGGCCGCCGAACGCGTCACCGCCCTGCTGCGCAAACGCAGCGTGCGCATGGCCGGTGGTTTGTTGGTGATTATTTTCGGGGTATGGACACTGCCGGGGCCGCATCAACATTGGCTCATGGGGCACTGACCGAGTTGCCCCAATCGCGAGCAAGCTCGCTCCCACATGGAAAGTCTCCTGTGGGAGCGAGCTTGCTCGCGATGAGGCCTGCATCGACAACTCCGATGCCCTGTTGACGCAAATCAAAACGGCCACGCCCACGCGCCCCTAGACTCGCCCCATGCCAGTCTATCCGGGGAATGCCCGCATGCTCGACACCATTTGTTGGGACTCAAATCTTATCCGCCGTTACGACCTGGCGGGACCACGCTACACCTCGTACCCCACGGCGGCGCAGTTCGGCAGCCAGGTGGGTACCTTCGACCTGCTCCACGCCCTGCGCGACAGCCGCAAGGCCCTGCGGCCGCTGTCGCTGTACGTGCACATACCGTTCTGCGCGAACATTTGCTACTACTGCGCCTGCAACAAGGTCATCACCAAGGACCGCGGCCGCGCCCACGCCTACCTGCAACGCCTGGAACAGGAAATCCAACTGATCGGCTGCCACCTGGACCCCACCCAGCGCGTAGAACAGTTGCACTTTGGCGGCGGTACCCCGACGTTCCTCAGCCACGATGAGCTGCGCCAACTGATGGCCAAGCTGCGCCAGCACCTGAACCTGCTGGACGACGATTCTGGCGACTACGGCATCGAAATCGACCCCAGGGAAGCCGACTGGTCGACCATGGGCCTGTTGCGCGAACTGGGTTTCAACCGGGTCAGTATCGGCCTGCAAGACCTTGATCCAGCGGTGCAGCGGGCCGTCAATCGCCTGCAAAGCCTCGAGGAAACCCGCGCAGTGGTCGAAGCCGCCCGGACCTTGCAATTCCGCTCGATCAACATTGACCTGATCTACGGCCTGCCCAAGCAGACCCCGGAAAACTTCGCCCGCACCGTCCAGGAAGTCATCCACCTGCAACCGGACCGGCTCTCGGTGTTCAACTACGCCCACCTGCCGGAACGCTTCATGCCCCAGCGGCGCATCAACAGCCAGGACTTGCCGACCCCGGAGCAGAAACTGGCGATGCTGCAAGGCACCATCGAACAACTGACCGCCGCCGGCTACCGCTACGTCGGCATGGACCACTTCGCCCTGCCCGACGACGAACTGGCAATCGCTCAGGAGGAGGCCACGTTGCAGCGCAACTTCCAGGGCTACACCACCCATGGCCATTGCGACCTGATCGGCCTTGGCGTGTCAGCCATCAGCCAGATCGGCGATTTGTATTGCCAGAACAGCAGTGACCTGAACCATTACCAGAACACCCTCGCCGACGGGCAACTGGCGACCAGTCGCGGGCTGATCTGCAATGCCGACGACCGGTTGCGGCGCGCGGTGATCCAGCAGTTGATCTGTCATTTCCACCTGCCCTTCGCCGAGATCGAGCAAACCTTCAACATCGACTTTCGTGGTTACTTCGCGCCGCAATGGCCGCAATTGCAGGCCATGGCCGCGGATGGGCTGATCGAGCTGGATGACACCCATATCCGGGTATTGCCCGCCGGGCGCCTGCTGGTGCGATCCGTGTGCATGGTATTCGATGCCTACTTGGACCAGCACAATCGCCAACGCTTCTCCCGAGTCATTTGAGCGCGACAATTTGACGACGACATCGCACTGGCCGGAGTGCCATCTCTGGGGTACCCTTACGCCTTATGCGTGATTTCCCACAAGGATTTAAGAAATGTCCGAGCCAGTCAAACTGCGCGCCCACAACCAGGCCCATTGCAAGGATTGCAGCCTGGCCCCCCTCTGCCTGCCGCTTTCGCTGAACCTGGAGGACATGGACGCGCTGGATGACATCGTTAAACGGGGCCGCCCGTTGAAAAAAGGTGAATTCCTGTTTCGCCAGGGCGATACCTTCGATTCGGTCTATGCGGTGCGCTCGGGCGCCTTGAAGACCTTCAACCTGAGCGATGGCGGCGAAGAACAGCTCACCGGCTTCCACCTGCCCAGCGAACTGGTGGGCCTGTCCGGCATGGACACCGAGTCCCATCCGGTCTCGGCCCAGGCGCTGGAAACCACCTCGGTGTGCGAAATCCCCTTCGATCGCCTGGACGAGCTGGCCATACAGCTGCCGCAACTGCGCCGCCAGTTGATGCGGGTCATGAGCCGGGAAATCCGTGACGATCAGCAAATGATGCTGCTGCTTTCGAAAAAAACCGCCGACGAGCGTATCGCCACGTTCCTGGTCAACCTCTCGGCACGCTTCCGCGCCCGTGGGTTCTCGGCCAACCAGTTCCGCTTGAGCATGTCGCGCAACGAAATCGGCAATTACCTGGGCCTGGCGGTGGAAACCGTGTCCAGGGTCTTCACCCGCTTCCAGCAGAACGAGTTGATTGCCGCCGAAGGCAAGGAAATTCACATTCTCGACCCGATCCAGCTCTGCGCCCTGGCCGGCGGCTCGATCGAAGGCTGATGGCCGCGCGCGGCTGAGGGATGTTCCCAGCCGCGCTATACTGCCGCGTTTGCAGCTCAGCCAGGACACCTCCACGATGGTCTTTGACTCCTTCGATATCAAATCCCTGATCCGCCCCGTGATCGATTTCCCCAAGCCCGGCGTGATCTTTCGCGACATTACCCCCCTGTTCCAATCCCCGACCGCCCTGCGACTGGTCATGGACAGTTTCGCCCACCGGTATGTCGAGGCCGAGTTCACTCACATCGGCGCGATGGATGCGCGGGGTTTCCTGATTGGCTCGATCCTGGCCTACCAGCTGAACAAGCCGCTGATCTTGTTCCGCAAGCAAGGCAAGCTGCCGGCCGATGTGCTGGCCGAGGGTTACCAGACCGAATACGGCGAAGCCTTCCTTGAAGTGCATGCCGACAGCTTGTGCGAGGGTGATTCGGTGGTGATGTTCGATGACCTGATTGCCACTGGCGGCACGCTGATCGCCGCCGCCAACCTGATCCGCCGCATGGGCGCCAAGGTCCACGAAGCCGCGGCGATCATCGACCTGCCGGAGCTGCTCGGCTCCCAGCGCCTGGAAGACATGGGGATTCCCACGTTCTGCCTGACGCAGTTCTCGCTCAGCGAAAAATAATCCTCGGCAACGAAACACAACCCCTGTGGGAGCGAGCCTGCTCGCGATAGCGATGTGTCAGCCAGCATAGATATTGGCTGATCTACCGCTATCGCGAGCAAGCTCGCTCCCACAAGGGATTGGTTGCTGTTACAACGCGATCGGCTTGCGCCCCGCAAACGAATGCGCCAGTGTCCCGCCATCCACCAACTCAAGCTCCCCACCCAGCGGCACGCCGTGGGCGATGCGCGAGGCGATCAGGCCTTTGTTGTTGAGCAGTTGGGCGATGTAATGGGCGGTGGCTTCGCCTTCGACCGTCGGGTTCGTAGCGAGGATGACTTCCGTGAACGTACCCGCTTCTTCGATCCGCGCGATCAACTGCGGAATGCCGATGGCTTCAGGCCCCAAGCCGTCGAGCGGTGACAAATGGCCCTTGAGCACGAAATAACGGCCACGAAAACCGGTCTGCTCTACCGCATACACATCCATCGGCCCTTCCACCACGCAGAGCAGGCTGTCGTCCCGACGCGGGTCGGCACATTGCGGGCAGAGGTCGTCTTCGGTGAGGGTGCGGCACAAACGGCAATGCCCTACGCCTTCCATGGCCTGGCTCAGGGCCTGGGCCAGGCGCGAACCGCCGCTGCGATCACGCTCGAGCAATTGCAACGCCATGCGCTGGGCAGTTTTCTGACCTACACCCGGCAACGTTCGCAGGGCATCGATCAGTTGGCGAATCAAAGGGCTGAAGCTCATGGAGGAAATGTCCGACATAACAACGAGACGCGGTTTATACCCGTGCCTCCGATTAGCGTCAAATACTCAATCCTGCGCGACCCGCACCACCAACTTGCCGAAGTTGCGCCCCTCCAACAGCCCGATAAACGCCCGTGGCGCATTCTCAAGGCCATCGACCACATCCTCACGGAACTTGACCTTGCCATCACGCACCCAAGGGGCCATGGCGCTGATGAACTCCGGCTGACGGTCACCGTAGTCATCAAACACGATAAACCCCTGGATCCGCACACGCTTGTTGAGCAAAGTGCGCTGCAACTGCGGCAAGCGATCCGGGCCGCTCGGTGCTTGATGATCGTTGTAGGAAGCGATCAGGCCACAGAGCGGGATCCGCGCCTTGGCGTTGAGCAGCGGCACGACGGCATCGAAGACCTTGCCACCGACGTTTTCGTAATAGATGTCGATGCCCTTGTCGCAAGCCTGCGCCAGCTCCTCGGCAAAACGTGCGCTCTTGTGATCGACACAGGCGTCAAACCCCAGCTCGTCGACCACGTACTTGCATTTCTCGCTGCCACCCGCGACGCCGACGACACGCAGGCCCTTGATCTTCGCCACCTGGCCAACCACCGAGCCCACCGCACCCGAGGCCGCCGCGACCACCAGGGTTTCCCCGGCCCTGGGCTGGCCAATGTCCATCAGCCCCATGTAAGCGGTCATGCCCGGCATGCCCAGCACACCCAGGGCCATCGACGGGCTCGGCAGCCCCGAAGGGACGGGCATCACGTTGCGCCCGTCGCTGATGCTGTGGCTCTGCCAACCGGTGGCCCCCACCACCAGATCACCCTCCTGGAATTTCGGGTGCATCGAGCGCTCCACGCGGCTCACGGCGCCGCCGGTCATCACCTCGTCGATTTTTACCGGAGCAGCGTAGGAAGGCGCGTCACTCATTCGCCCGCGCATGTAAGGGTCCAAGGACAAAAACTGCGTCTTGAGCAGGATCTGCCCCTGCGCCAGGTCCGGCAGCGTCACGTGCTCCAGGCGGAAATTGTCCGCGGTTGGGGCGCCGTGAGGACGGGAGGCAAGGACGATGCGCTGGTTGGAGGTCGATGCTTGTGACATGGAAGCGTCTCCTTGATCGTTGAGTGGCACGTATAGGGAGCAGACCATTGCCGAGGGGGCGGCGTTCGATGTTTGTTCAGCGGGTACTTGTGGGAGCAAGGCTTGCCTGCGATGAACGATGGCGCGCAGTTCCGACAAATCGAGGCGTCTGCATCGCGGGCAAGCCTTGCTCCCACAGAGCCTTGCTCTCACAGGCAAGGTTTCGCTCGCCCCTAGACAGAAACAAAAATGCCAGGCGCGATGCCTGGCATTGTGTGTAGCCCATCCCGACCGGGATGGCGAATCAGAACGGCAGTTTCATGCCCGGCGGCAGTTGCATGCCGGCCGTCATGCCAGACATCTTGTCCTGGCTGTTGGCTTCGATCTTGCGCACCGCGTCATTGACGGCGGCGGCGAACAGGGCTTCGAGCATTTCCTTGTCGTCTTCGCTCAGGCCTTCGACCACGCTTGGGTCGATGCTGACGCGCTTGATGTCGTGGCGACCGGTCATGACCACGGTCACCATGTCGCCGCCGGACTTGCCGGTGACTTCGGCGTTGGCCAGTTCTTCCTGCATCTTGGCCATTTTTTCCTGCATCTGCTGCGCCTGCTTCATCAGGCCGGCCATGCCACCTTTCATCATGGGAATCACCTCGAAAGTACTTGGATAAACAACGCGCCCGGCCCGTTCGGCCCGGCGCCTTCAGTTATGAGCCCTGGGTGACCGGGGCCTCGACAGGTTCGATAGTATCGTGACGGACCACGGCGCCGAACTGTTGCATCATCTGCTGGATGAATGGATCACCGTGGATCGACTCCTCGGCTTCGCGCTGACGGTCGGCACGGCGCCGGGACGCGGCCTGGGCCGGGGTCTCCTGCTCGGGCTTGATCAGCTCGATGGTCAGCGTCAGGGTGCGCTGGTGATACTGGTTCAGCGCATCGTTGAGGCGACGTTGCTGGGTCGCGTTGAACAGTGCGCTGTGGGCCGGGTCCAGGTGCAGCAGCCAGTGGTCGCCTTCCACGGCCATCAGCGTGCAGTTGGCGGCAATGCTGCCGGTCATGCCGCTGATCGGCAGTTTAGGAAACAGCTCCAGCCATTGCAGGGCCAGCCCGGTGGCCGGCATCGCCGCGGGTTCCGGCTCGGGCTCCGGGGCCGGCTCAGCGGCGTGCTCACTGGCCAGGTCGTCCAGGTAGCTGTAGGCCGAATCCATGTCTGGCTCGATGTAATCCTCGTCCAGCGGCGGTTCGTCGTCCTGATCGAGGCCTGGCGTGGCGACATCGACGTCGGCCACTGTTGGTTCGGGCACCGGCGCGGCGACCCACTCCGGTGCATCGGGCACCACACTGTCGGGCGTCGGCAAAGGCATCGGCGGCAACTCGGGTTGCTCGGCGATGGTCTCCAGAACCGGCTCCACGGCAGGTTGCTGGACAACCTCGGGCTCGATCGGATCGTTCCAGGGCAGATCGACAACGGCTTCAGCGACCGGTTCGGGCAGCGCCTCGACGATCGGTTCAGGTTCTGGCTCAGGGGCCGCGACAACGGGTGTCGGAGCCGGTGCTGCCACAGGTGCCGGCGCTACCGGAGCCGAAGCCACTGCCGGCGCAACGACGGGCGCGGCAGCCACTGGCTTGGCGGAATCAGCTGTGGCCTGGCTGATCCCCACTGGCTTTAGCGCTTGCCTCGGGACGTCCGTCGTATCGGCTGGCCGGAACGCCAGCATTCGCAGCAGGACCATTTCAAAGCCGCCGCGCGGATCCGGTGCCAGGGGCAGGTCGCGACGACCAATCAGGCCCATCTGGTAATAGAACTGCACGTCTTCGGCCGGCAACGCCTGGGCCAGGGCCAGTACGCGATCACGGTCGCCGTGGCCGTTGTCGACGCCATCAGGCAAGGCCTGGGCGATGGCGACCCGGTGCAGCACATTGAGAATTTCCGAGAGCACGCCATTCCAGTCCGGGCCCTGCTCGGCCAGGTGACGCACCGCTTCGAGCAACGCCTTCGCGTCGCCTTCGATCAGCGCATGCAAAACGTCATAGACCTGGCCGTGATCGAGGGTACCGAGCATGGCCCGGACATCCGCGGCCATGACCTTGCCTTCACCGAAAGCGATGGCCTGGTCGGTCAGGCTCATGGCGTCGCGCATCGAACCATCGGCGGCGCGGCCCAACAGCCACAGCGCATCGTCCTCGAAGGGCACGTTCTCGACGCCCAGTACATGCGTCAGGTGCTCGACGACCCGTTCCGGCGTCATGTTCTTCAGGGAGAACTGCAGGCACCGCGACAAAATCGTTGCAGGAAGTTTCTGCGGGTCGGTGGTCGCCAGGATGAACTTGACGTAGGGCGGCGGCTCCTCAAGGGTCTTGAGCAGCGCATTGAAGGAGTGGCTGGAGAGCATGTGCACTTCGTCGATCAGGTAGACCTTGAAGCGCCCACGGCTCGGCGCGTACTGCACGTTGTCGAGCAGCTCGCGGGTGTCTTCGACCTTGGTACGGCTGGCGGCGTCGATCTCGATCAGGTCGACGAAACGGCCCTCGTCGATTTCCCGGCAGACCGAACACTCGCCGCAGGGCGTGGAGGTAATGCCGGTTTCACAGTTCAGGCACTTGGCAATGATCCGCGCGATGGTGGTCTTGCCCACGCCGCGGGTGCCGGTGAACAGGTAGGCATGGTGCAGCCGCTGGCTGTCCAAGGCATTGATCAGGGCCTTGAGCACATGGGTCTGGCCGACCATTTCGCGGAACGAGCGCGGACGCCATTTACGTGCAAGAACCTGATAACTCATCGAAAACCGTCGCATCGAAGGAACATAAGCGGCTAATGCTAGCGGAGCAGGGGCGAAATTGCATCCGGTGTGCTCGTCTAATCTGACTAAGATTGGATCAGGGACTCGGTTGTCGACGCGGTTTTGCACAGTCAGGAGAGTTTATGCGCTCAGCCATGGGGGCTTTGCTGTTGTTGGGTACAGGTTGTTTTGCTGATGAAGTACCTTTGCGTTTTGCCGTTACCGACGGCTGGGCGATGCCCATGGTGCAGATCGAACGGGGTCGCCCGACCCAGGGCATCCTTCCCGACATAATGACAAGCCTGGCGACCCGGATGGGACTGCCGGCGCAATTCCATGTCCTGTCCCGCGCCCGGCTGGACGGCGCCATGAAACACGGCGAGATCGACATGCGTTGCTACGTCAGCCCCGACTGGGTAAAGGACAGTGGCGATTACCTCTGGAGCGTCCCGTTGTTTTTCCAGCGCGACCTGCTCGTCGCCACGGCAAGCGCCCCTGTGGCGGTCACACTAGCCACGTTGCCGGAACAGCCCATCGGCACGGTGCTCGGCTATACCTACCCGACCTTGCAACCCTTGTTCGACCGCAGCCAACTGCACCGCGACGACGCCCGCAGCCAGGAACAAGTGCTGGCGAAACTGCTGGCCGGACGTTATCGCTACGGGATCAGCAACCAATGGGCGCTGGACTGGTTCAATCAACGTCATACCGCTGATCGGCAACTCCATGAGGTGGCAGTGCTTCAGGAACAGCAGTTGAGCTGTTATGTGCGCAACGACCCGAACATTCCAGCACAACGCATTCTGAGGACCTTGTTGAACATGAAAACCTCCGGGGAGATCGACGCGATCATCCAGCTTTACACGGGCCGCAGTGACGCATCGCAGGCCAGGAGCGAGGCACCCTCCCCCTGATCGCCTGGCCGCTGCTGCCATTGCGACGGCGGGATGAACCCCTGCACCCAGCCGGGTATCCGTTCGGGCGGCATGGGCCGGGCGATGAAATAACCTTGTGCCACCTCACAGCCCAGGTTCAGCAACAGTTGGCCATGCTCAAGGCTGTCCAACCCTTCGGCGACCACCTCACGGCCAAACGCCCGGGCCAGGCCGATCACCGCTTCGGTCAGTGCCAGGTCGTCGCGGTCATGGAGAATGTCGCGGACAAAGGTCTTGTCGATCTTGATGGTTTGCGTGCGCAGGTGCTTGAGGTCGTTGAGCGAGCAGTAGCCCGTGCCGAAACCACCCAGCGAAAACCCCACGCCCAAGGCATGGCAGGCCTGGAGGCAGGCGCTGACGTGGGCAAGGTTTTCCAATGCGACCGATTCGACAATCTGCAGATCCAACAGGCGTGGCGGTACCGCCGGATGCCGTTCCAACACCTGTCGCAACCGCTCGACAAAATCCGCCCGCTGGAAATGCCGCGCCGAGATATTGATGCTCACCGGCCAGCCCTGCCCCGCTTGCTGCCATTGCTGCAACTGGGTCAGTACCTGCTCCATGACCCACTCGCCGATCTCGACAATCAGGTCGGTCTCTTCCACCAGCGGCAGGAACTCCCGTGGCGGCACCAGGCCACGTTGCGGATGCTTCCAGCGCAGCAGCGCCTCCATGCCGACCACGGTGCCATGACGCATGTTGACCTTGGGCTGGAAATGCAGCCGCAACTCGTTACCGGCCAGTGCCTGGCGGACCCGCTCGACGGTCTGGTAAGTGGCTCGCACTTCCTTGTCCCGGGACACATCGAACAAGTGGAAACGATTGCGACCGCTTTGCTTGGCCACGTACATCGCCTGGTCGGCGTGGCGCAACAAGGTCTCGGCGTCGTCGTTATCCCATGGGAACAATGTGACGCCAATGCTGGCGAAGACCTTGATGTCCTTACCGTCAATGCCATACGGCATGGAAACGGCGATCAACACCCGGCTCAACGCGGCATGCAACTCATCCATCCCACGCACATGGCGCAGCACCAGCACGAACTCGTCCCCACCCAGCCGCGCCACCACGTCCTCGCCACGCACGATACTGCGCAGGCGCCTGGCGACCTCCACCAGCAGCCGATCGCCACTGGCGTGACCATAACCGTCATTGACCGCCTTGAAGCCATCGAGATCGAGCATGCACACCGCCAGAGGCAAGTTTTCCGCACGGGAAAACTCCAGGGCCTGGTCCAGCAGATCGGACAGATAAGTGCGGTTGGGCAACCCGGTCAGCACATCGTGACCGACCCGCCATTGCAGGGAATGCAGCAGGCGACGCTTTTCGCTGACATCGAAGCGAATTGCCAGGTAGCGTTCGATTTGTCCTGTATCGTCATCGATTACTGGCACCAGGGTCGTGTCGACCCAGTGCAGCGTACCGTCCTTGGCCCGGTTGCAGATTTCCCCTTTCCAGACCTGGCCCAGGGCAATGGTGCGCCACATGGCGCCGAAGAACTCGTCAGGGTGCTGGCCGGAATTGAGCAGGCGATGGTTCCCACCCAGCAACTCATCGCGCCGGTAACCAAAAAGGCTGCAAAATTGATCGTTGACGTAGGTGATGCGCCCGCTCAGATCGGTTTCGGAAAAAATCGCGGCGGCGTCAACGGCTCTGCGGTACTTCTTATCCATCGAAGCAGTCATCCATGAGTCAGGCTCATTTGTCGCGCGCGGTTGCACCGCCTTCAAGACAGGCGAAAATCAACTAGGCTCAAACACTTTGAGGGAAGCTGGAGCGCGGGCCCTGGCGGTGCTAAGGGAGAGCTTCAGCCCTTGCCATGTATCGCGGCAAGAAACGCAAGGCCCGGTCTCTGCACACACCCCGGCTTCTGAAGCAGGTCACCAAATACCCGTGCCAAAGGCCGATTCTACGAAACACATCACACTTTGCAAAGCAAGGTGATGGATTGCGTGGTTGCCTAATGCAAAAATCTATCGTTAAGTTCTTGATTCTAAATGGGAATTAAGCGATGCAAATTTCAAGTTTGGGTCCAGCCATCAGACGCTACCGCAAAGTAGCGGGGCTTACTCAGGCTGAACTTGGCGAAAAAACCGGTTTTGACCCCAAAACCATCAGCCGCTTCGAAACCGGCACCTACACCCCCAGCGTCGAAGCCTTGTTCCTGCTTGCCAATGTGCTGGATGTACAACTGAAAGCCTTTTTTGCCGACATGGGCGATGAGGATGAACAGCGGGCGTATCTGTTCGGCGTCATACACAAAGCCACCTCCAAGGACCTGGGCAAGCTGATCGCAGCGGTCGACCAGGCCTTGTCCAAGCCTTGATGCAATATGAAAGGAGACGCCCCGACCTGTCGATGCCTGACAGATCGGAGCGCCCGATGCTCGGCTGGCAATCCAAACCAGTTAACCCTTGCCTTTCGCCCGATCCACAGCCACTACCGCCAGTGACACCACCATGAACCCCAGCAGCACCATCAACGCATTGCCAAGCGTCTGCGGGTAACCCAACCGATCAGCCTCGATGAATGGGTAAGGATAGGAGCCGACCCATCGGCCGCGTATCAGGACATAAATGAAATAGACCAGTGGATAGATCAGCCACGACCACACATTGCTCCAGCGCAAAGTCCCCTTGGGCACGCAGAACCACCAATAAATCACAAACACGACCGGCATCACGTCATGCAACAACTCATCAGCCACCCACTGCAGGCCCTGGGGATTCCACGTGTGACGCAACAGCAGGTTGTACGCCAGACCGACCAACACAATGGCAGCGGCCACACCACCCTGCACGGACGGCCGGAGGAAAAAGCGCCGCAACGGCCAATCCCCTGTCGTTGCCGCGAAGGTCAGCACTACCGCCACCAGGATATTGGTCAGCACCGTGAAATAACTGAAAAAGATATCCACCCCACCTAGCAGGCTCTTCCCGCTCTGCCAGCGCGAAATCAGGATCAGATAAAGCTGGAGGAACAATGCCAACCAACCCAGCGCTGCCGCCAACTTCACCACGCTGCCGCTTGCGCCTTGCGTTAATACCCTGTCGTCGCTCATGAGCGTGCTCCTGGCTGAGCGCCCCCCTGCGACTGCGAAGCCCATTGTTGGGGACTCATGAAGCAGGTTGCCTGTGGAACAAGACCATAGAAGAGCACAGCATTAGACTCTACTGTCAGATTTGACAGTCCTGATCAACGGTAGGGATTACCCGAGACTCGTGGCCTAAAAGGAAGGCTTAGCCTCACTGCTCGGGAGCACGCCTTTAATTCAATCACTCTGCTTGAGCCGAAATCCGGACAACAGAAAACATCGACCGAACCAGGCCTAAAAGAAAAAAATGGGAATTTGCAAACCTTGCGAACGAAGGTTTGGGCGTTATGGAGGCAACCCCACCAGCCACACCCCGGCACACAATGTTCCCGCTGTGGCTGCTTCCTTCCGGATCTGACCAGGTTCACGGGTAATCGTTGCGGGGGGACCGATGGGGTCACCATAACGACGCCCGCCTGACGGCGAGCCGCGCCATTGTACCTATCTGGCAAGAAGTTACAACCGTTCGTGCCGGATTAAAAAACTGAAGATGTTCAAGCACTTGCTCCCACAGGGGGATCGGGGGGTGGGCGTCGATTCTGCGGACATCCAAGTGCCTGTGTGGGAGCGAGCTTGTTCGCGAAGGCCTCGGTACATTCAATATTGATGCAAGCTGATCTACCGCTATCGCGAGCAAGCTCGCTCCCACAGGGATCGGGGTGGAGGTTGGATCTGTGAATATCCGAGAGCCCGTGTGGGAATGAGCTTGTCCGCATGAAGTGAACCTTTAGTAGATTGAAGGCTTACACCAAGCACTCATAACTGATTAAAACTTTTTGTATCCAGGTTATTGCTTGCCCCCAATCACGACGAAGTATTACAAACCACCACCGGACAGAACGGTCCATATTGGCCATTAACAGCCTGAGTTCGAACTTGAACATTGAAATAAACTGGCTGGGCTGCCCCGCTGACACCGATCTCATGTCGATACCAACCACGGTGATCCGGCTGCACTCTGGTTGCAGGGACAAACTGCCCCTGTCCACCTGCCACGGCCGTCACCCTGAAGGTGTGCGCGGCAATCTGGTCAGGGCGGATATTATCCGGGATCTGCCAGGCCAATATGATCGTGTATCGGCTTTGCCCGGCCTGGGAAAGCCTCCGTGGTGCATTGGGCACTATCGCCGCTTTATCCATATCATGATTTTCCATCGTATCTTCCATAATAAAAAAGCCATCATCCATGGCGGTTTTCATGCTAGAGGAAAATATGAATGGCAGGCACAATCAAAACAAATGGTATCACTTAACTTTGCCAGCCTTTTATGAAGAGCTGGCAATGCATCAGATGAGTTCAATACCGACTTGGACGTTCAATCATTCGCTGTGTGAGCAAAACTACAACAACACCTCATCCGCCCGACCACCCTCCTCCTGGATCACCAGATGGATGAAGTGCAGCTTGGTGATCACTGCCGCCGGTACGACGAACGGGTAGAAATCCGGCTGGCCCATGCTGCGGGACAGTTCGTTGAGCATGCCAGCCAGTTCGATCCAGGCGTTGACGAACGAAAGAAAAGCCGCACCGCCTGCATGTTCGGCGTCGTACAAGGTCTCGGGCGGGAACGGCTGGTAGTCGAAATCCATTTCCCGAGCGCTCATGCCGAAACCCAGGGCGGTGTCCACCGCGTCCATCATGTGCAGGTAATGGGCCCAGGTTTCGGCCCAGTCCTCCCACGGGTGCATGGTCGCATAGGCGCTGACGTAGCGGGTTTGCCAGTCCAGCGGCGCGCCTTGCTGGTAGTGCTGCTCCAGGGCGTCGGCGTAGCTGGCGCGCTCATCGCCGAACAGCTCGCGAAAAGCCTCGAGCCAATGGCTGTTGGCGACCAGCCGGTCCCAGTAGTAGTGCCCCACCTCATGCCGGAAATGCCCGAGCAAGGTGCGATACGGCTCGCGCATCTGCTGGCGCACGTATTCGCGATGGGCATCGTCAGCTTCCTTGATGTCGAGGGTGATCAGCCCGCTGGCGTGACCGGTGGTGGGTGGCGTGCCGTCGGGATCGACACCGATGAAATCAAACGCCAAGCCAATATTTTCGTCGACGGTTTTCGGGATGACCGGCAAGCCGAAAGTAATCAACTGCGCTACCAGACGACGCTTGGCGGTCTCGACCTTGCGCCAGCGTTCGGGATTTTCCGGGATCGACAGGTCGGGAATAGTACGGTTCAGGCTACAGGCGATGCACAGGGTATCGCGCCCATTGTCCGGCAGCAGCCAATTGCAGGCCGCCGCGGTGTCAAGGTTGGCGCAACGGCGGAACAGCCCGGCTTGGGGATCGGCGTCCAGCGTCCAGGTCCCGGCTTGCTCGCCGGGTTGCAAGGACGTCAGGCGACTCTGCTCAGGTTGATAACCCAGCGCCGCCAGGCAGGCCAGGCATTGGCTATTGCGAAAAAACAACGACTGGCCACAGCGGCACGGCCAGACCTTGCTGTTACGTGACCGATCGCCCACGAACGGCGCGGCGATGCGTGAGCTCAGTTGTTCGAAGAAGCGGTACATGGCGATCTCTCCCTGGAGCCTGCAAGACTAGATCACCCCACTTCCATGATCGTTCCCACGCGTTGCGTCATAGTGCCCGATAAACCGTGGCGAGGGAGCAAGCTCCCTCGCCACAAGAGCCAACCCGGCTAAACCGTGATGCCATGCTGACTCAGAAAGACGACAAACGCCTCTTCATCCAGCACCTTGAGCCCCAGCTCATTGGCCTTGGTCAATTTCGAACCGGCACCCGGCCCCGCCACCACGCAGTGGGTTTTCGCCGACACGGAACCGGCGACCTTGGCCCCCAGGCTCTCCAGCTTGTCCTTGGCGACGTCGCGACTCATCAACTCCAGCGAACCGGTCAGCACCCAGGTGTGACCTGCCTCGAGCAAGCCTTCGACGACCTTCTTCTCGCTCTGCCAATGCATGCCAAAGTCGCGCAACTGTTGCTCCGCTGCCTCGGCCTGCTGACGGTTGGCGGCAACGGCGAAAAACTCGCGCACGGCGTTGGCCTGCTTTTCCGGCAACGCCTGACGCATGTCCAGCCAGTCGGCGTTCATCACCGCCTCGAGTGAACCGAACTTGTCTGCCAGTTTCTGCGCCCCGCCCGGCCCGACCGAGGGGATGTTCAGCTTGTCGAGAAAGCCACCCAGGGTCGTGCTGGCGGAGAACTCGGCGCCCAACTCGCCCTGGTCCTGGATCTCGAGACCGTGGCGCAGCAGGTCCTTGATCACCTGGCGGTTGTGTGGGTCTTCGAAGAAGCTGTGGATCTCGTGGGCCACTTCCAGGCCGACATCGGGCAAGTAGGTGAGCACCTGGGGCACAGCCGCTTGTACGCGCTCCAGCGAACCAAGAGAGCGAGCCAGGACCTTGGCGGTCTCCTCGCCCACGTCCGGGATACCGAGGGCGTAGATGAAACGCGCCAGGCTCGGCTTCTTGCTGTCGACGATGGCCGCCAGCAAGTTCTTGCTCGACAGTTCGGCGAAACCTTCCAGGTCGACCACCTGCTCGAAGGTCAGGGCATACAGATCGGCGGGCGAACCCACCAGCCCCTCATCCACCAGTTGCTCGACGCTCTTCTCGCCCAGGCCCTCGATGTCCATGGCCCGGCGCGACACGAAATGAATGATCGCCTGCTTGAGCTGCGCGCCACAGGCCAGGCGACCGACGCAACGGTACACCGCACCTTCGCTGATGGTTTCACGGCCCTTGCTGCGCTTGATCAGTTGCGTGCGCTCGACATGGGAACCACACACCGGACACTGCCGGGGGATCTCCACGGGGCGGGCATCGTCCGGGCGGCGCTCGGTGATCACTTGCACCACTTGCGGGATCACGTCGCCGGCACGGCGGATGATCACGGTGTCGCCGATCATCAGGCCCAGGCGCGCCACTTCGTCCATGTTGTGCAACGTGGCGTTGGCCACGGTCACGCCAGCGACCTTGACCGGCTTGAGGCGCGCCACGGGCGTCACGGCGCCAGTGCGGCCGACCTGGAACTCGACGTCCAGCAACTCGGTGAGTTCTTCAGAGGCCGGGAATTTATGAGCGATGGCCCAGCGTGGTTCCCGGGCGCGGAAACCCAGTTCGCGCTGAGAAGCGATGCTGTTGACCTTGAACACCACACCATCGATTTCATACGGCAATGCGTTGCGCCGCTCGCCGATGTCACGGTAGTAATCCAGGCACTCATCAATACCGTGGGCCAGCTTCAATTCACGGCTGATGGGCAGGCCCCAGGCCTTGAGCTGCTTGAGATTGCCGATATGGGTATCGGCAATGTCCGCGGTCACCTGACCGATACCGTAGCAGCAGAATTCCAGCGGGCGGTTGGCGGTGATCTTCGAATCCAGCTGGCGCAGGCTCCCCGCCGCCGCGTTGCGCGGGTTGGCGAAGGTCTTGCCACCCGCTTCCAGTTGCGTGGCGTTGAGGCGCTCGAAGCCGGCCTTGGACATGTACACCTCGCCGCGCACTTCCAGCAATGGCGGCCAGCCGCTGCCCTGCAGCTTGAGGGGAATATTGCGCACGGTACGCACGTTGACGCTGATGTCTTCGCCCGTGGTGCCATCACCGCGCGTGGCACCGCGCACCAGCATGCCGTCCTGATACAACAGGCTGACCGCCAGGCCATCGAGTTTCGGCTCGCAGCTGTATTCAACCGCCGCGCCACCGCCCAGCAAATCGCCCATGGGCAGGTCGAGGCCTTCGGTCACCCGCCGGTCGAATTCGCGCATGGTGGTTTCGTCGAAGGCGTTGCCCAGGCTGAGCATCGGGATCTCATGACGCACCTGGCTAAACGCCGACAGCGCCACGCTGCCGACGCGCTGGGTCGGGGAATCGCTGGTCACCAGCTCCGGGTGTTGCTCTTCCAGGGCCTTGAGCTCGTGGAACAAGCGGTCGTACTCGGCGTCCGGGATGCTCGGTTCGTCGAGGACGTGGTAGCGGTAGTTGTGCTGATCCAGCTCGGTGCGCAGCTGTTGGATGCGGGTTTCAACGGCGTTCATGGGTGTTCTCTCATAAAGCAAAAGAGCAGCCTAGGCTGCTCATTCTCAATACTTCGATCGCGTGCAGGAGCTGCACTCGTCAGCTCCTGCAGGCCAGCGATCTTTGGCCTCAGCGCTTCTGGGTCAATGCCCGGCGCTCGAATTCGACGATGCGCTGGCGATAGTGCTCGATGGTCTGGGCAGTCAGCACACTGCGCTGGTCATCCTTGAGTTCGCCATTGAGCTCCTGGGACAGCTTGCGAGCCGCGGCCACCATCACGTCGAAGGCCTGCTTGGGATGACGCGGGCCCGGCAGGCCGAGGAAGAAACTCACCGCCGGCGTGCTGAAATGATCGATGTCGTCCAGGTCGAACACGCCAGGCTTGACGGCGTTGGCCATGGAGAACAGCACCTCGCCGTTGCCGGCCATGCTCTCGTGACGATGGAAAATGTCCATCTCGCCGAAACGCAGGCCGCTTTCCAGGATGTTCTGCAGCAACGCCGGGCCCTTGAAGCCGGCCGGGTCGCGGCAGATCACGCTGATCACCAGCACTTCTTCAGCCTGGGCCTGGTCTTTGTCGGCGCTCGAGGTTTTGTTCTCGTCCGGGAAATCGCTGTCGCGACTGCTGAAACTCGGGCCACCATCCAGGTCGAGGTTCAGGTTCAAATCACCCTGGGACGGCTCGCTGTTGCGCTTGCCGCGCTTGGAACTCGACTCCCGTGGCTCACGGGCAGGCGCGCTCATCGACGGCAAGTCGTGTTCGTCCAGCTGCGGCTCCTTGTGGGTGTCCAGCACCCGGGGCGGGCCTAGCAGTTCGGCGCTGTCATCCTCATCGGGCAGGTTCGACAGGCTGCGGTCCAGGCGAAACTTCAGTTTCCCCTTACCGCCGCGCATGCGGCGCCAGCCGTCGAAAAGAATACCGGCAATGACAATGATGCCGATGACGATCAGCCACTCGCGCAGACCGATTTCCATGTAATCCCGTGCCTCTATAAAAATGCTGAAAAATAAGGGGCTTAGCTATTTGCAAACCGCTTTAAAACGTGGCGCCAACTCTATGTTCTGAATGGCGTTTTGCCCACGCATACGAAAAATTGACATTAAACTAGCACGACCAAAGATAACTTTACACCGTCTGTCGCACAGGCTTGTGTCCAATCTGTGATTTGAACAACAGGCTCCAGGGTAAAAAATACCTACAGCGTTCCAAGTAGAAGCCCTACAAACCGTTCTTCAGGCATCCACCATAGCCATGGCCTCCTCCACATCCACCGCCACCAGCCGCGAACAGCCCGGCTCATGCATGGTCACCCCCATCAACTGATCGGCCATTTCCATGGCGATCTTGTTGTGGGTGATGTAGATGAACTGCACCGTTTCAGACATCTCCTTCACCAGCCGTGCATAACGGCCTACGTTGGCGTCGTCCAGTGGTGCGTCGACTTCGTCGAGCATGCAGAACGGCGCCGGGTTCAATTTGAAGATGGCAAAGACCAGGGCCAGCGCGGTCAGCGCCTTTTCGCCACCGGAGAGCAAATGGATGGTGCTGTTCTTCTTGCCAGGAGGACGCGCCATGATTGTCACCCCTGTATCGAGTAAATCTTCGCCCGTCAGTTCCAAGTAAGCGCTGCCGCCACCGAAAACTTTTGGGAAAAGTGCCTGCAAACCGCCGTTGATCTGATCAAAGGTATCCTTGAAGCGGTTGCGGGTTTCCTTGTCGATCTTGCGAATGACGTTTTCCAAGGTCTCCAGCGCTTCCACCAGATCGTCGTTCTGGGCGTCCAGGTAGCGCTTGCGCTCGGACTGCTGCTGGTACTCGTCGATGGCCGCCAGGTTGATTGCCCCCAGGCGCTGGATGCGCTGGGCAATGCGTTCCAGCTCCTCCTCGGCGTCCTTCTCGTTCGCCCCGGCCACCAGGGTGGCCAGCACGCCGTCGAGGTCGTAGCCGTCTTCCAGCAACTGGTCCTGCAAGGCTTTGCGCCGCACCGTCAGGGCCTGCCACTCCATGCGCTGCTGTTCCATCTGGCCGCGAATCAGTTGCGATTGCTGCTCGGCCTGGCTGCGGCGCTTTTCGGCGTCGCGCAGTTCACGGTCGGCGTCCTCCAGGGCGATCTGCGCCGTCTTGAGCTCTTCGTCGACGCTCATGCGCTTGTCGAGCAACTCTTCGAGCTTGAGGCGCAGCTCCTCCAGCGGCGCTTCACCCTCCTCCAGATTGAGGCTCAACTGCTCGCGTTTTTCGGTCAGGCGTTCGGACTGCATTTCCAGCCGTTCCAACGCCTGGCGCGTGGAATCGTGCTGAGCCTTGAGCGAGCCCAGGCGCACCGCCAACTGATGGGCATGGTCCTTGTGCTGGCGTGCTTCCTGGCGCACCCGGTCCAGGCGCTCGCGCAGGCTGTCGCGCTGGGCCAGCAGCAGTTCGCGCTGCTCGGTGTCCAGCGCCATGGCATCGAGGGCTTCCTGCAGTTGCAAGCGCGCCTCGCCGATCTGTTCGTGCTCCAACGCCCGCTGCTCGCCCAGTTCGGCGATTTCTTCTTCCAGGCGGGTGCGGCGCAGCGCCAGCTGTTCAACCTTGGCCTTGCCGGCCGACAACTGCGCCTTGAGCTCGCCTTGCTGGCGCGCTTCATCCTGCAATAGCCGCCGCAGGTGTTCGCGGCCGTTCTCCTGCTGACGCTGTTGCGCCCGCTGGTTCTGCAATTCGGTTTCCAGGGCTTCGACGCTGGCCTCGCGCTCTTCGCGCTCTTCGCTCAGGCGCTGGATTTCCTGACCACGGGCAAGCATGCCGCTCTCGGCTTCGCTGGCCCGGCGTACCCGCAGGAAATGCCGGCCGACCCAATACCCGTCACGGCTGATCAGGCTTTCGCCGACCGCCAATTGCCCACGCAGGGCCAAGGCCTGCTCAAGGCTATCCACCGGTTTGACCTGCCCGAGCCAGGGCGACAGGTCAACCTGGGCCTCGACCTTGTCCAGCAAGCTGCCGGGGATTCGCACGCCGTCACCAGCCGGACTGAGCAGGCGCAGATCGCCCTGGGTGAAACCCGACAAATCGAAGCCGCCAAAGTCATCCACCAGCACCGCCTGCAGATCGGCACCCAGCACGGTTTCCACCGCCAGCTCCCAACCGGCATCGACCTTCAGGCCCTCGGCCAGTCGCGGACGCTCGGCCAGATGCTGATCGCGCAGCCATTCGGCGGTGCCGGTGCCTGGGTCCAGCGCGGCTTGCTGCAGGGCTTCCAGCGAGGCCAGGCGTCCATTGAGTCGCTGCAATTCGCCCTGGCCCTGCTGCTGGTTCTGCAAGGCCAGTTGCAAGGCCTGGCGCAGTTGCTCGAGCCGTTCGACCTGGGCATCTTCGCTGGCCTGCAAGTCTTCGAGGGTGGCTTCACTGGCCGCCAGTTGCTCGCTCAGATCCAGAATCGCCGCGTCCTCCGGATCCGCCGCGAGCAAGGCGCGCTCTTCGGACAGGCGGCGCTGACGTTCGGCCAGGCGCTCCATGCTGGTTTCCAACTGCTGGATGCGCGACTGCTGGACTTCAGCCTGGCGCCGCGGCTCGGCCGAGGTCAGGTTGAAACTGTCCCACTGCTCTTGCCAGCCGTGCATGGTCAGCTCGGCTTCCTCCAGGGCTGCGGCGGCCTCTTCGGCGGCGGCGCTGGTGATTTCCTGCTCTGGCGTGAGCCGGTCCAGTTCTTCGCCAAGGGTCAGCAGCAGCGTGCGGTCGTGACCCAGGTGCGATTCGGTTTCCAGGCGCGCCCGCTCGGCTTCCTTCAAGTCATCCTGCAACTGCCGCAGTCGTTGTTGACCATGCTGGATGCTCTGCTCGACCCGGGCGATGTCGCCCCCCACGGAATAGAAGCGCCCCTGCACCAGATTGAAGCGCTCGGACAGGTCGTGGTGTCCGTCACGCAGGCGTTCGATGGCGGCGTCGGCGTTGCGTTGCTCGGCCACCAGGGCTTCGAAGCTGACTTCCTGGTTGCCGATGATCGCCTCACGCTGGCCGACCTGCTCGTTCAACGCTTGCCAGCGCAGGGCCGACAGCTGGGCCTTGAGCTGGCGCTCCTCACCCTTGTATTCCTGGTACTTCTTCGCGGCCTCGGCCTGACGGTGCAAACGCTCGAGTTGGCGTTCGAGTTCTTCGCGCAGATCGGTCAGGCGCGCGAGGTTCTCGTGGGTGCGACGAATGCGGTTTTCAGTCTCGCGCCGCCGCTCCTTGTATTTGGAAATACCGGCGGCTTCTTCAATGAAGTTGCGCAGGTCTTCGGGCTTGGCCTCGATCAGCTTGGAGATCATGCCCTGTTCGATGATCGAGTAGCTGCGCGGGCCCAGGCCGGTACCGAGGAAGATATCGGTGATGTCACGACGCCGGCACTTGGCGCCGTTGAGGAAATAGCTGTTCTGGCTGTCGCGGGTCACTTTGCGACGAATGGAGATTTCCGCATACGCCGCGTACTCGCCGACCAGGGTACCGTCGGAGTTATCGAACACCAGCTCGATGCTGGCCTGGCTCACCGGCTTGCGGCTGGTGGAGCCGTTGAAGATGACGTCGGTCATCGACTCGCCGCGCAGGTTCTTGGCCGAGCTCTCGCCCATCACCCAACGCACGGCATCGATGATGTTCGACTTGCCGCAACCATTGGGCCCGACCACCGCCGCCATGTTACTGGGGAAGTTCACCGTGGTCGGGTCGACGAAGGATTTGAACCCCGCCAGCTTGATGCACTTGAGCCGCACGTTCAGGCCTTCGTCAAGGCAGAGACCACCAGGTCGCAACTGCGCTGGGCGTAGGCCGTGAGCACGATGCGGATCTGCGGTAAATCACGGGCCAGCACAGCGGCGAGCAGGCGCTGGAACAGGTCGAGGAACTCGCTCATTTCCGCCTTGCGCTGGTCCAGGGCCAGGAAATAGGCACGGCTCATGGCCGGTTGCAGGTTCTCGACGGTTTCCTGCAAGTACGGGTTGTCGGCAAAGGGATAGGCGGCGCGCATCACGCTGAAGCTTTCATCGACGAAGGTACGGATGTCCTGGCGCGCGTAGGCGTCGTTGAGACGCTGCTGGATCGCTACGAACGGCGCCATGTCGGCCTGCTCTTTCCAGCCATGGGCCACGGCGTTGCCCAGCAGGATGTACAGCTCGCTCATCAGCGTGCAGAGGCTGCGCACCTTGTGTTCGGTGAGTTCGGTGACGTGGGCGCCACGGCGCGGCAGGATCGCGATCAAGTGGCGTCGTTCCAGGATCAGCAAGGCCTCGCGGACCGAGCCGCGGCTGACGTTGAGTGCCAGCGTGACCTTCTGCTCCTGGATGCGCTCTCCCGGTTTCATTTCGCCGCGAATGATGCGTTCGGCGAGGTGATGGGCGATTTGCTCGGCGAGGCTGTCCGGGGCCTTGAACGTCATGGTTGTCCTTCAAACTCTTCGATTTGCACAAGCGGCGCAGTGTAGCGCACTCGATACGTCATGGCGCAGGGCCTGTACCGGGTTTTTGGCACGATTCAAGCAAAAAAAGTTTGAGCTTTCCTGCTGAAACAGAACCTGTGGAAGAACCTGTGGGAGCGAGCTTGCTCGCGATAGCGGTCTGTCATCTTGCATCCATACTGAATGTACCGCTGTCATCGCGAGCAAGCTCGGCTCCCACAGGGTTCTACAGTGTCCATAGATCGTTGTTCATCGACCAAGTGGAATTTCTTGACCTTTAAGTCAGAAAATCGTTGACCGAAAAGTCAGAACTGATAAATTCAGCCCACGTCGATACAACAATAATGAGTCTGCGAGGCCTTCCGTGATCCAGTTTTTACTCAACCAGGAACTCCGTAGCGAGCACGCCCTGGACCCGAACCTGACCGTGCTCAACTATTTACGCGAACACGTTGGTAAACCAGGCACCAAAGAAGGCTGCGCCAGCGGCGATTGTGGCGCGTGCACCGTGGTGGTGGGCGAATTGGAAACGGACGCCGATGGCCGCGAACGCATTCGCTATCGCAGCCTCAACGCGTGCCTGACCTTCGTCTCGTCCCTGCACGGCAAGCAACTGATCAGCGTCGAAGACCTCAAGCACCAGGGCCAACTGCACAGCGTCCAGCAGGCGATGGTCGATTGCCACGGCTCGCAATGCGGCTTCTGCACACCGGGCTTCGTCATGTCGCTGTTCGCCCTGCAAAAGAACAGCGAGCAACCCGACGCCCATAAAGCCCACGAAGCCCTGGCCGGCAATCTCTGCCGTTGCACCGGCTACCGGCCGATCCTGGCCGCTGCCGAGCAGGCCTGCTGTGGCCAGCGGCCAGACCAGTTCGATGCCCGCGAAACCGAAACCATCGCCCGCCTCAAAGCCATTGCGCCGACCGAGACCGGCGAGCTTAACAGTGGCGACAAACGCTGCCTGGTGCCGCTGACCGTCGCCGACCTGGCCGATCTCTACGATGCCTATCCCCAGGCGCGCCTGCTGGCCGGCGGCACGGACCTGGCCCTGGAAGTCACGCAATTTCACCGCACACTGCCGGTGATGATCTACGTGGGCAACGTCGCCGAACTCAAGCGTATCGAACGCTTCGACAATCGCCTGGAAATCGGCGCCGCCGCCGCCCTCTCCGATTGCTACGAAGCCCTGAAAGCAGAGTACCCGGACTTTGGCGAATTGCTGCAGCGCTTCGCCTCGCTGCAGATCCGCAACCAGGGCACCCTGGGCGGCAACATCGGCAACGCCTCACCGATTGGCGACTCGCCGCCCCTGCTGATCGCCCTCGGCGCGCAGATCGTGCTGTGCAAGGGCCAGACCCGCCGCACCCTGGCCCTGGAAGACTATTTCATCGACTACCGGGTCACCGCCCGCCAGGAAAGCGAATTCATCGAAAAGATCATCGTGCCACGGGCCAGCGCCGAACAGGCGTTCCGCGCCTACAAGGTCTCCAAGCGCCTGGACGACGACATTTCCGCCGTGTGCGCGGCGTTCAACCTGCGCATCGACAACGGCGTGGTCCGCGACGCCCGCGTGGCCTTCGGCGGCATGGCCGCGACGCCCAAACGCGCCAAGCATTGCGAAGCGGTATTGATCGGTGCGCCGTGGACCGACAGCAGCGTCGAACGCGCCTGCCTCGCACTGGCCGAAGACTTCACGCCGCTGTCGGACTTCCGCGCCAGCAAGGAATACCGCCTGCTCAGCGCCCGCAACCTGTTGCGCAAATACTTCATCGAACTGCAAACGCCGCACATCGAGACTCGGGTGACCGCTTATGTCTAACCATCACACCGTAGAGAAGACCCAAGCCGAACTCGCCGAGCTGTTCGCCCGCGACCTGACCACCGGCGTGGGCCGCAGCGTCAAGCACGACAGCGCCGCCAAGCATGTGTCCGGCGAGGCCCAGTACATCGATGATCGCCTGGAGTTTCCGAACCAGTTGCACGTCTATGCCCGGCTGTCGGACCGCGCCCACGCCCGGATCATTCGCATCGATACCACGCCCTGCTACGCCTTCGAAGGCGTGCGCATCGCCATTACCCACCAAGACATCCCTGGCCTGAAGGACATTGGCCCGCTGTTGCCGGGTGATCCGTTGCTGGCCATCGATGACGTGCAGTTCGTCGGCCAACCAGTGCTGGCCGTCGCCGCCAAGGACCTGGACACCGCGCGCAAGGCGGCGATGGCGGCCATCGTCGAATACGAAGACCTGGAACCGGTGCTGGACGTGGTCGAGGCCCTGCGCAAGCGGCACTTCGTGCTCGACAGCCACACCCACCAGCGCGGCGATTCGGCCACGGCACTGGCGAGCGCCGAGCATCGCATCCAGGGCTCGCTGCACATCGGCGGCCAGGAACACTTTTACCTGGAAACCCAGATTTCCTCGGTGATGCCCACCGAAGACGGCGGCATGCTCGTCTACTGCTCGACCCAGAACCCCACTGAAGTGCAAAAACTGGTGGCCGAGGTGCTGGGCGTGTCGATGAACAAAGTCGTGGTGGACATGCGCCGCATGGGCGGCGGCTTTGGCGGCAAGGAAACCCAGGCCGCCAGCCCGGCTTGCCTGTGCGCCGTCATCGCGCACCTCACCGGCCAGCCGACCAAGATGCGCCTGCCCCGTGTCGAAGACATGCTGATGACCGGCAAGCGCCACCCCTTCTACATCGAATACGACGTCGGCTTCGACAGCACCGGACGCCTGCACGGCATCGCCCTGGAACTGGCCGGCAACTGCGGTTGCTCGCCGGACCTGTCGGCCTCGATCGTCGACCGGGCGATGTTCCATGCCGACAACGCCTACTACCTGGGCGATGCGACCATCAACGGCCACCGCTGCAAGACCAACACCGCGTCGAACACCGCTTACCGCGGTTTCGGCGGGCCCCAAGGCATGGTCGCCATCGAAGAGGTGATGGATGCCATCGCCCGGCACCTGGGGCTCGATCCGCTGGCCGTGCGCAAGGCCAACTATTACGGCAAGACCGAACGCAACGTCACCCACTACTACCAGACCGTCGAGCACAACATGCTCGAGGAAATGACCGCCGAGCTTGAAGAAAGCAGCCAGTACGCCGAACGCCGCGAAGCGATCCGTCGCTACAACGCCAATAGCCCGATCCTGAAAAAGGGCCTGGCGCTGACCCCGGTCAAATTCGGCATTTCCTTTACCGCCAGTTTCCTCAACCAAGCCGGGGCGCTGATCCACGTCTACACCGACGGCAGCATCCACCTGAACCATGGCGGCACCGAAATGGGCCAGGGTTTGAACACCAAGGTCGCGCAAGTGGTGGCCGAGGTGTTCCAGGTGGAAATGGACCGCGTGCAAATCACCGCGACCAACACCGACAAGGTGCCGAACACTTCGCCCACCGCCGCCTCCAGCGGTGCCGACCTGAACGGCAAGGCCGCGCAGAACGCCGCCGAAACCATCAAGCGGCGCCTGGTGGAATTCGCCGCGCGACAGTACAAGGTCAGCGAAGAGGACGTGGAATTCCACAACGGCCATGTGCGGGTGCGCGATCACATCCTGACCTTCGAGGCGCTGGTGCAGCAGGCGTATTTCGCCCAGGTTTCGCTGTCGAGCACCGGCTTCTACAAGACCCCGAAAATCTACTACGACCGCAGCCAGGCCCGTGGCCGGCCGTTCTACTACTACGCCTATGGCGCGGCCTGTGCCGAGGTGATCGTCGACACCCTCACCGGCGAGTACAAGATGCTGCGCACTGACATCCTCCACGACGTCGGCGCCTCGCTGAACCCGGCCATCGACATCGGCCAGGTCGAGGGTGGTTTCATCCAGGGCATGGGCTGGCTGACCATGGAAGAACTGGTGTGGAACGACAAGGGCAAGCTGATGACCAATGGCCCGGCCAGCTACAAGATCCCCGCCGTGGCCGACATGCCGCTGGACCTGCGGGTCAAGCTGGTGGAAAACCGCAAGAACCCCGAAGACACGGTGTTCCACTCCAAGGCCGTGGGCGAGCCGCCGTTCATGCTCGGCATCGCCGCGTGGTGCGCCATCAAGGACGCCGTGGCGAGCCTGGGGGATTACCGGCACCAACCGAACATCGACGCCCCGGCAACACCGGAACGGGTGTTGTGGGGGTGTGAGCAGATGCGCGGGTTGAGGGCGGTGGAGGTTGGGGAAGCTGAAACCGAGTTGGCTTCGCTTTAGACCGCGGCGCGGCCAATCGCGAGCAAGCTCGCTCCCACATTGGGTCGGTGTTCACAAATCCCCTGTGGGAGCGAGCTTGCTCGCGATGAGGCCGGAACAGACAACAAAGATGTCGAGGTGAATATGTACAACTGGATCAGCGCCCTCGCCGACCTGCAAACCCGCGGTGAACCGTGCGTGCTGGTGACGATCATCGAAGAGCTCGGCTCCACCCCGCGCAACGCCGGTTCGAAGATGGTCATCAGCGCCAGCCAGACGTTCGACACCATCGGTGGCGGACATCTGGAATTCAAGGCCATGGAAATCGCCCGGCACATGCTCGCCAGCGGCCAGCAGAACACCCATCTGGAGCGCTTCAGCCTCGGTGCGAGCCTGGGCCAGTGCTGCGGCGGCGTCACCGTGCTGTTGTTCGAACCCATGGGCCAGGTCCAGGCGCAGATCGCCGTGTTCGGCGCCGGCCACGTCGGCCGCGCCCTGGTGCCGCTGCTGGCGAGCCTGCCCTGCAAGGTGCGCTGGATCGACTCACGGGAGGCGGAATTCCCCGAACACCTGCCCCATGGCGTGCGCAAGATCGTCACCGAGGAGCCACTGGATGAAGTCGACGAATTGCCCGTCGGCAGCTACTGCATCGTCATGACCCACAACCATCAGCTCGACCTGGAACTGAGCGCCGCGATCCTCAAGCGCAACGACTTTGCCTACTTCGGCCTGATCGGCTCGAAGACCAAACGGGTCAAGTTCGAGCATCGCCTGCGTGATCGTGGTTTTGACAGCAGCACCTTGCAGCGCATGCGTTGCCCGATGGGCATCGGCGAAGTCAAAGGCAAGTTGCCTGTGGAAATCGCCATCTCCATCACCGGCGAAATCATCGCCACCTATAACGCCGACTTCGGCCAGCACACCGCCCGCGCCGAACCGATTGCCAAGCTGCTGCCGGCCTCGCGCCGCAGCCAGGCGAACCGTTGAACACTCGTTGAGAATTCCCATGCCCCTGACACGCAAAGCCTACCGCGCCGCCCTGCTCCACAGCCTCGCCGACCCGGCCGAAGTCGGTATCGAGGCGTCCTATGAATATTTCGCAGACGGTTTGCTGGTGGTGGAAAACGGCCAGATCAGTGCCATCGGCCACGCCCATGACCTGCTGCCGACCCTGGCAACTGACATCGAAATCACTCATTACCCGGACGCGCTGATCACCCCCGGCCTGATCGACACCCACATCCACCTGCCCCAGACTGGCATGGTTGGCGCCTATGGCGAGCAATTGCTGGACTGGCTCAACACCTACACCTTCCCCTGCGAAAGCCAGTTCGCCGACAAGGCCCACGCCGATGCCGTGGCCGATATTTTCGTCAAGGAACTGCTGCGCAACGGCACCACCACCGCACTGGTGTTCGGCAGCGTGCACCCGCAATCGGTGAATTCGTTTTTTGAAGTGGCCCAGAAGCTCGACCTGCGGATGATCGCCGGCAAAGTGATGATGGACCGCAACGCCCCGGACTACCTGGTCGACACCGCCGAATCCAGCTACACCGAGAGCAAGGCGCTGATCGAGCGCTGGCACGGCAAGGGCCGCCTGCACTACGCCGTGACCCCGCGCTTCGCCCCCACCAGCACTCCGGAACAACTGGCCTTGGCCGGTCAGTTGCTGGGGGAATACCCAGACTTGTACATGCAGACCCACATCAGTGAAAACCTGCAGGAGGTGCAATGGGTCAAAGAGCTGTTCCCGGAGCGCAAGGGCTACCTGGACGTCTACGACCACTACCAACTGCTCGGCGAACGTTCGGTGTTCGCCCACGGCGTGCACTTATGTGACGACGAATGCGCTCGCCTGGCCGAGACCGGTTCGGCCATAGCCTTCTGCCCGACCTCGAACTTTTTCCTCGGCAGCGGCCTGTTCAACCTGCCGATGGCGCAGAAGCATAAAGTGAACGTGGGGTTGGGCACCGACGTGGGTGGCGGCACCAGTTTTTCGCTGCTGCAAACCCTGAACGAAGCCTACAAGGTGATGCAGTTGCAGGGCGCGCGGCTGAGCCCGTTCAAGTCGCTGTACCTGGCCACCCTCGGCGGCGCCCGGGCCCTGCGCCTGGAGGACAAGATCGGGACGTTGCAACCGGGTACCGATGCGGATTTCCTGGTGCTGGACTACAACGCCACGCCGCTGCTGGGCTATCGCCTCAAGCAGGCCAAGGACATTGCCGAGCGGTTGTTCGTGTTGATGACGCTGGGGGATGACCGGACGGTGGCGCAGACTTATGCGGCCGGTAAATTGGTGCATCAGCGGTAGATTTTTGATCGTTCCCACGCTCTGCGTGGAAATGCCTCAACGGACGCTCTGCGTTCGGCTTTTGGGACGCGGAGCGTCCCGGGCTGCGTTCCCACGCAGAGCATGGGAACGATCAGGGTCGGGGGGTTAGAGCTTAGCGGTCGACCGCCCAGGCTTCTTGCTCTGCAGCAGGTGCGAGAACACCGCATGCAAGTCATCCGACGCACTTTCCTCGTCGAGGTTGAGCTTGCTGTCGATGTGGTCCATGTGATGCATCATCAGGTCCACTGCCAGCGTCGCATCGCGAGCCTCGATGGCGTCGATCAGCTGGGTGTGTTCGTCATAGGAACAGTGGGAACGGTTGCCGCTTTCGTACTGGGCGATGATCAGCGACGTCTGGGACACCAGGCTGCGCTGGAAGCTGATCAGCGGGGCGTTCTTCGCCGCTTCGGCCAGCTTGAGGTGGAACTCGCCCGACAAACGGATGCCGGCGCCGCGGTCGCCACGGGAGAAACTGTCGCGCTCATCGCTGACCATCTGCCGCAGCTCAGCCAATTGTTCGGCCGTGGCGTGCTGCACCGCCAATTCGGTGATCGCCCTTTCCACCAGGCGCCGGGCCATGAATACCTGGCGAGCCTCTTCGACACTCGGGCTCGCCACCACGGCACCGCGGTTGGGCCGCAGCAACACCACGCCTTCGTGAGCCAGGCGTGACAGCGCCCGGCGAATGATCGTGCGGCTGACCCCGAAAATCTCCCCCAGTGCCTCTTCGCTCAACTTTGTACCGGGCGCCAGGCGTTGTTCGAGGATGGCCTCGAAGATATGCGCATAGACAATATCGTCCTGGGTTCCGCTGCGGCCGGCTTTACCGGCTCGCGGTTGTTTCTTGAGGGGCTGCAACTGTTCGTTCATGGGCACTCGAGTCGGGAGAACTGCGGCGAATTGACCGTGACTGTAATACGGCACAGCGGGTCGCTGGCAAGTATCGCGTAAAAAACAGCTCGATTGTACACAACCTCTGATGGCAACACGACTGTACGGCTGTTTGCGGGCATGGCTGTATTGCAATCGGCTACTGCGTTGAGTTTAGGCTTCAAACCCAAAACCTGCGGCGCGATCAAGCCCAGTCAATCTACAACAAGGACCACCGCCCACCATGACCGAAGTCACGACCACACCACTTCGTCCATTGGCCGATACCTCGCCTTCAGCCATCGTCGCCGGGTTCATTGCGATGATGACCGGCTACACCAGTTCCCTGGTGCTGATGTTCCAGGCCGGGCAAGCGGCAGGGCTGACCAGTGGGCAGATTTCTTCGTGGATCTGGGCGATTTCCATCGGCATGGCGGTGTGTTCCATCGGGTTGTCGCTGCGCTATCGCACGCCCATCACCATCGCCTGGTCGACACCCGGCGCGGCGCTGCTGATCACCAGCCTGGGCGGTGTGAGTTACGGCGAGGCCATCGGCGCCTATATCACCTGTGCAGTATTGGTGACGATCTGCGGCCTGACCGGCAGTTTCGAGCGCCTGGTCAAGCGTATTCCAGCCTCGCTGGCGGCGGCGTTGCTGGCGGGGATCCTGTTCAAGATCGGCAGCGAGATCTTCGTCGCCACCCAGCATCGCACCGGCCTGGTGCTGGGGATGTTTTTCACCTACCTGATCGTCAAGCGCCTGTCGCCCCGCTACGCGGTACTGGCGGCACTGTTGATCGGTACGGCGCTGTCGGGCCTGCTGGGGCTGTTGGACTTCAGCGGCTTTGCCCTGGAAGTCGCGACGCCGGTCTGGACCACGCCGCACTTTTCCCTGGCGGCCACCATCAGCATCGGCATTCCGCTGTTCGTAGTGGCGATGACCTCGCAGAACATGCCCGGCATCGCCGTGCTGCGGGCCGACGGTTATAACGTGCCGGCCTCGCCGTTGATCACCAGCACCGGCATCGCCTCGCTGCTGCTGGCACCGTTCGGCTCCCATGGCATCAACCTGGCGGCCATCAGCGCGGCCATCTGCACCGGCCCCCACGCCCACGAAGATCGCAACAAGCGCTACACGGCGGCGGTCTGGTGCGGGATCTTCTACGGGATTGCCGGGGTGTTCGGCGCTACGCTGGCGGCGTTGTTCGCGGCGCTGCCCAAGGAGCTGGTGCTGTCCATCGCGGCCTTGGCGCTGTTCGGGTCGATCATCAATGGCTTGAGCATCGCCATGAGCGAAGTGAAGGAGCGGGAAGCGGCGTTGATCACCTTCATGGTCACGGCGTCGGGGCTGACGCTGTTCTCCATCGGTTCGGCGTTCTGGGGGATTGTGGCGGGGGTGTTGACCTTGCTGATCCTGAACTGGCGTAGCGCCTGATCGTTCCCACGCTCTGCGTGGGCATGCAGCCCGTGACGCTCCGCGTCACTGGACGCGGAGCGTCCCTAGAGGCATTCCCACGCGGAGCGTGGGAACGATCAACCCAACAGACAGGCACAAAAAAACCGGCGCCCGAAAGGGCTGCCGGTTTCTGACCATCAAGCGACCGGATTGATCGGCTTTTCCGGGTACCAGACGTCCATCAGTGGGCTGACTTCAACGCTGGTCAGCTCAGGACGTGCCTTGAGCCAGGCTTCAACGGCAGCGCGCTGCTCTTCGGAAACCGAGCCACGCTTCTGCAGGCAAACCAGACCGTAGTCGTCACCGCCGACGTAGCCCAGGCCGTTGGCTTCCATGGCTTCTTTCAGGAAAGCGTCGAGGAAAGCGTCAATAGCCTCATCGGCCAGATCTTCTTTGAAATCCAGGTTCAGTTCGAAACCCAGCTCTTGAAATTCATCCACGCACAGTTTTTTGCGCAGACGCTGGGAACGGTTAGTCGCCATTGGAACAATCCTCATAAGTAATAACGGCCGGCACTTTACCAGTTTGATGCGTCGATTGCCCGACTGATCGGGCGTATCGGCCTACCGTCGGTAAAAAATAGCAGCCGAAGGGCTCAGGCACGGCCCAAGCGGCTGCGGCTTGGGGCATAATGCCGACACTTTCGTGACCGTTGAGGACGTTCATTTTCATGTCCTCGTTATTTCCCCCTCGCCCGTAGGGTTTTATTTCAAATGATCAAATCTTTGCGTCCACTGCTTCTGGCCAGCCTTCTTCTTCCCCTGGCCCTCCCTGTCACCAGCCACGCCGCCACGATCAACACTGCCCTGTCGCCCAACGTGCAAAAGGCCCTCAAGGCCAGCAAGCTGCAGGATGACGCGCTGTCCCTCGTGATGGTGCCGCTCAATGGCCCCGGCACCCCGACCCTGCACAACGCCGACGTTTCGGTTAACCCCGCTTCCACCATGAAACTGGTGACCACCTACGCGGCCCTGGAAATGCTCGGCCCCAATCACCAGTGGAAAACCGAGTTCTACACCGACGGCACCCTCAACGGCGGGATCCTCAACGGCAACCTGTATCTCAAGGGCGGCGGCGATCCCAAGCTGAACATGGAAAAACTCTGGCTGCTGATGCGCGACCTGCGGGCCAACGGCGTGCAGCAGGTTACCGGCGACCTGGTACTGGACCGAGGCTTCTTCATCCAGCCGCAACTGCCTGAATTCAACGACGACGGCAACGACGAAAACAAACCGTTCCTGGTCAAGCCCGACTCGTTGCTGGTCAACCTCAAGGCCCTGCGCTTCGTCGCCCGTAACGACGGCGGCCGGGTGCTGGTGTCGGTGGAGCCGCCGATTGCGAGCATTCGCATCGACAACCAGGTCAAGGCCGTCAACTCCAAGCAATGCACCGGCGGTGTGCGCTACAACCCGGTGGCCCAGACGGACGGCAGCGTGACAGTGACCGTCGGCGGCCAGCTCGGTGACGGTTGCAGCTCCCAGACCTATCTTTCGCTGCTGGACCATGCCACCTACACCGCAGGCGCGGTGCGGGCGATCTGGAAAGAGCTGGGCGGCAGCATCCAGGGCACGGACCGCCTGGCCGCGACCCCGAGCAACGCCAAGGTGCTGGCCCGGGCGTTCTCCCCGGACCTGGCGGAGATCATCCGCGACATCAACAAATACAGTAACAACACCATGGCCCAGCAACTGTTCCTGAGCCTCGGTGCGCAGTTCCGTAACGAAGCCGACGGTGATGACGCCAAGGCCGCGCAACGGGTGGTGCGCCAGTGGTTGGCCAAGAAAGGCATCACCGCGCCGCACCTGGTGATGGAGAATGGTTCCGGCTTGTCCCGTGCCGAACGGGTCAGCGCCCGGGAAATGGCGGCCATGCTGCAGGCTGCCTGGCGCAGCCCGTACTCGGCCGAGTTCATCAGTTCGATGCCGATTGCCGGCACCGACGGCACCATGCGCAAACGCCTGAAGACCACCGCCATGGCCGGCGAAGCCCACGTCAAGACCGGTACCCTGAACACCGTCCGCGCCATCGCCGGCTTCAGCCGTGACATCAATGGCAACACCTGGGCGGTGGTGGCGATTCTCAACGATCCGAAGCCTTGGGGCGCTTCATCGGTGCTGGACCAGGTGCTGCTGGACCTGTATCGCCAGCCGAAACTGCCACAGACGGCTTCGGCGCTCTAATCCAGCACAAACCCAATGTGGGAGCGAGCCTGCTCGCGATTCGGTAGGTCAGCAGACATCGATGCTGAATGACACACCGCTTTCGCGAGCAAGCTCGCTCCCACACTTGATCTGCCGCGGGCACAAAACTCGTGTACGAAGCCGACCCACTGTGGGAGCGAGCTTGCTCGCGATAGCGGCATGTCATTCAGTCTATTCATCAACTGAACCACCGATATCGCGATGATATGTGGCTAGCCCAACTGCACCTCAACCCGATCCCGTCCGGCCTGCTTGGCCGCATACACGCCCGAGTCAGCCCTTAGCAGCAACGCATCGGCACCCTCCCCGATGCGCCAGGTGGCGATACCGAAGCTGGCGGTGACAAACCCCACACCCTCGATGGGCGCCGCCCGCAAGCCTTCCCACAGCTCCAATGCCAAGGTGTAGGCACTCTCGCTGTCTGTGTCCGGGCACAGCACCACGAACTCTTCTCCGCCCAGCCGGCAGAACACATCGGTGCGCCGCAACCGTTGGCCGACGCGCTGACAGACGGCCTGCAACACCCGGTCGCCCACTGCGTGGCCATGCTGGTCGTTGATGCGCTTGAAGTGGTCGATGTCGAGCATGATGACCGCCAGCCCTCCGGAACCGCGCTCGACCCGAGCCATCTCCGAAGTCAGGCGGTCCTGGAAATAGCGACGGTTGCGAATGCCGGTCAGGGCGTCGGTCACGGACAGGGCCCGCAGCTCTTCTTCTACGCGCTTGAGGTCGGAAATATCCGAGATATAGCCGTGCCACAACACCCCGCCGCCGGGCAGTTCCTCGGGCGTGGCCTCGCCGCGTACCCAGCGCAGGCCGCGCAAAGGCAGTTGCACCCGGTACTCTTCCCGCCACGGGCTCAAGGTGTGGGCCGAAGCGCGAATCGAAGCGCGGACGCGCGTGCTGTCCAACGGGTGAATGCGCGAGAAAATCGCCTCGGCGTTCTGCACCAGCACATCGGGTTCCAATTCATAGATGTCGCGAATGCCGTCACTGGCATAGATGACGCTGAAGCGACCGTTGAAATCCATTCTGAATTGGTAGATCCCCCCGGGTACGTGGGCACTGAGCTTTTTCAGCAACAGGTCACGGGCAGCCAATGCTTCGTAGACGCGCTTGCGTTCAGTGATGTCGATGCAGATCGCCAGGTGCCCGATCCACAACCCCTGGTCATCGAGCATCGGTGTGGCGAGCATGTTCACGGTCAGGTGACTCCCATCGCGGCGCACCAGGGTCCACTCCCGCGCCTGTTGCCCGCCCTGCTCGCCGCCTTCGAGCAGCATCGCGTGGCACGCCGGGATCGGCTTGCCAAAACGCGCGCCGAGTTGGGCGGCGCGGGCTTGGAGTTCGCGCGGTACATGCAGGCTTTCCAGGGTCATGCTCTGCAGGACCTCGCAGCTCGGGTAGCCGAGCATCTGTTCGGCGCCGGCGTTGAAGGTGGTGATGACGCCGCGCAGGTCAGTGGCGATGATCGCGACTTGGGTTGCGGCATCCAGTACACCGCGCAACTGGCCGTGGGTACCGCGCAGCTCCTGCTCCCGGGCGCGCAGTTCACGGGTGCGTTGCTCTACCAGTTTCAAGGCCCGCTGCCGCTGGCTGACCAGCACATAGAGCAAGGCACTGAGCAGCAGGCTGAGCAAACCGCCGAGTATCACCATGCTGGTGACCGAAGAATGATTGGTGGCCAGGAACACCCGGCTGGGCCGCAATTCCACCCGGTAGTCGCGATCAGCCAGACGCAGCAGGCGGGTCGACGACAAATCACTACGACCTGGCGGGTTGTGGGATTCGAACAACGCCTCTTCCGCGTTTTCGCCAGACAGGTCCATGACACGCATCGACAGATTGTCGTGACTGGACGCTGGCAGCCCATCACCCGCCAGTTGCCGCATGCTGATAGCCGCCACCACGTACCCCAACGGTTCGCTGGCCGATTCCCGGGTGACGGGCGCGACCAGCAACACACCGCGGGCAAACACCGGGTCGGTACCCATCAGGTCCAATGGCTGCGAGGCCACCAGCCCGTCACGCTGGCGGGCCCGCTCGAGGGCGGCACGAGGCAAGGGTTCGGAAAGCAGGTCCAGGCCTAGCGGCGCCCCGTAGGAAGCCTGGCTCTGGATGTAGAGCATTGGAGCGTATTCGTCCCGTTCGGAGGCCTGCCGCAAGCCACCGTCGCCGTCTGCCTCGCGGATCGTGAATTGAGTGGCCCCTTCGGCCTGCGCGTGTTGTTCGAACGATTGCCGTTCGTCGCGCAGCACCCTGGGCGCCCAGGCGAAGGCGCGAGTACGCCGCAATAGCGCGTCGGCGTAACCACGGAATTCAGTGTTGGAGACCCCTTCGGAGTTGGCAAAGAAACGCCTGAGGCTGTCGAGGCGTTGCTCCTGGTCCTGGAAGTGTTCTTCGATGCGGCTGAAACGCTCCTCGGCTTGCAGCTCGAAGCGCTGGCGCAATTGCTGATTGAACAGGTTCATCATCGCCCAGGTCAGCAAGCCGGTCAGGACCGTACCGGCCAGCAGGACCAGCGAAGCCACCAGCCAGGCCGAAACGTCTTCGCTGATAAAGCCCAGGATCCTGGGACGCACCTGATGCAATGCCATAAATACAACTCAGAAAGGAGCCAGGCATAGGCATAGCCCTGGACACAGCCTAAGTTATAGCTATTCGCCATCACTTTGACCAGCCCTTAAAATAGGCCAGAAGCCTTGTATTACAAGGCTTCGTGGATCCAATCAACTGCAAATCAACGTGCCATGATCTTCCAGGCGCGGTGGATCTTGCCGTTGCGGGCAAAATCCGGATCAATGGTCTTGGCGGTGATTTCTTCCACCGCATAACGCTCGCCGAGGTTGTCCTCGAGCTGGAACTTGCGGAAGTTGTTGGAGAAATACAGCACGCCGCCCGGCGCCAGGCGCGCCATGGCCAGGTCCAGCAACTGCACATGGTCGCGCTGCACGTCGAACACGCCTTCCATGCGCTTGGAGTTGGAGAAAGTCGGCGGGTCGATGAAGATCAGGTCGTATTCGTCACGGCTGGCTTCAAGCCAGGCCATCACATCGCCCTGCTCCAGGCGGTTCTTGTCGGAAAAACCATTGAGCGACAGGTTGCGCCGCGCCCAGTCCAGGTAGGTCTTGGACAGGTCGACGCTGGTGGTACTGCGCGCGCCACCCTTGGCGGCGTGGACGCTGGCGGTCGCGGTGTAGCAGAACAGGTTGAGGAAACGCTTGCCGGCCGCCTCTTTCTGGATCCGCAGGCGCATCGGCCGATGGTCGAGAAACAGCCCGGTGTCCAGGTAGTCGGTGAGGTTGACCAGCAGCTTCACGCCACCTTCGTTGACCTCGGTGAACTTGCCCTGGGCGCTCTGGCGCTCGTACTGCTTGGTGCCGCTCTGGCGCTCGCGACGCTTGATCACCACGCGGCTCTTGTCCACGTTCAGCGCCTGGGGAATCGCCGCCAGGGCGTCGAACAGCCGGGCCGAGGCTTTTTCCGGGTCGATGGACTTCGGCGCGACGTATTCCTGGACGTGCACCCAGTCGTGGTACAGGTCGATGGCCATGGAATATTCCGGCATGTCGGCATCGTAGACCCGATAACAGTCAACGCCTTCACGCTTGGCCCATTTACTCAGCAGCTTGAGGTTTTTTTGCAGGCGATTGGCGAACATCTGCCCGCCTTCGCTCAACCGCGCCTGCTCGACCACAGGGGCCGGCGCCGGTGCTGGCTTGATCGGGTTGCCGTTCTTGTTGTACTGGCGCTCCTGCGGTACTTCCGGGGCCTGATCGTAGACGGCCTGTTCACGCTCGGCCTGACGCTGTTCCGGGGTACGACGCTCACCCGTGACGAACTGGTCCGGCAACACCTTGATCAGCAGCAATTTGCACGGCAAGGCGCCGTTCCAGAACGAATACTGCTTGTGACTGCGAATGCCCATGCGCTTGCCCAGGTCCGGCGCGCCGGTGAACACCGCCGCCTCCCAGTTCAGGCAGGCCTGGCGCAGACGCTCGCCAAGGTTCTGGTAGAGGTAAAGCAGGCTGGCTTCATCGCCCAGGCGCTCGCCGTACGGTGGGTTGCAGATCACCAGGCCCTTCTGGTTCTGGTCCGGACGCGGCTCGAAGGTGGCGACTTCGCCTTGATAGATCTTGATCCATTCGCTCAGGCCGGCACGTTCGACGTTGTTACGCCCCGGCTGGATCAGTCGTGGGTCGGCTTCGTAGCCGCGAATCCACAACGGTGGCTTGGCCAGGCCGGCGGCGGCGCGTTCACTGGCCTCTTCGTGGAGTTTCTTCCACAACGCCGGCACATGGCCGAGCCAGGCGGTGAAACCCCACTGCTGGCGGCGCAGGTTCGGCGCCATGTCGGCGGCGATCATCCCGGCTTCCACCAGGAACGTGCCCACACCGCACATCGGGTCGGCCAGCGCCCCGCCTTCAGCGGCAATGCGTGGCCAACCGGCACGGATCAGGATCGCGGCGGCGAGGTTTTCCTTCAGCGGCGCGGCGCCCTGCTGCAGGCGATAACCGCGCTGGTGCAGGCTGTGGCCGGAGAGGTCGAGGGAGAGGATCGCTTCGCCGCGGTCCAGGCGCAGGTGGATGCGCAGGTCCGGGTTGAGCTTGTCGATGGACGGCCGCTCGCCCGTCGGCGTGCGCAGCTTGTCGACGATGGCGTCCTTGACCTTCAAGGCGCCGAAATGGGTGTTGTCGATGCCCGAGCCGTGGCCGCTGAACTCCACCGCCAGGGTGCCATCGGCCAGCATGTGGTCTTGCCAGTCGACATCCAGCACGCCGTGGTACAGGTCTTCGGCGTCCTTCATCGGGAAGCGCTTGAGTACCAGCAACACGCGGTTGGCCAAGCGCGACCACAGGCACAGGCGATACGCCGTTTCCATGTCGGCCATGCCGCGCACGGCCGAGGTGTGCTCGCGCGCCTCTTCAAGGCCAAGCCCGACGGCTTCCTCGATGAGCAGGCCTTCGAGGCCCTTGGGGCAAGTGAGGAAGAGTTCGAAACGATCGGACATGGGATTTCCAGAGCCTTTGGCTAAGTGGACCGGGCAACGCATTGCCGGGCCGGGTTCAATCAGGTGCTTTTCTCAAGAGCACCCGCGTGGCACGAAAGTGTGCCGTGCCACCCTCGCCGCTCAGTTAAAAGAGCTTAGATGCGAAGGCAGAAAAAAAATTCTGTGCAACAAATTGTGAAAACTCGACCCTTTCGTCGAATAGTACCCGAGTGCAACGGGAGGACATTCTCATCCGAGCCAGACCTACCCCTTTCGGCGCAGGGCCGATCATACAGGGGTCTTGCTCAAAAGCGGTCAACGAACATCAAGTTACTTATCGCCCTAACATCTTTATTGTTACGTGCTTATGACAAAACGATCATTCCATCCATGTGACGCTTTGGTTAGAACTCAACACAGGTTGACGTCGCAACGGCGTCAACACCTCGGCTCGTCACGCCGGCAACGAGCCACCAACGGCAGAATGATTCTGCCCCGGCCTCGATAGAGGTCGACGCTAAGTAACAGTCAACAAGTGAGGGCAACACCCTATGAGAAGACTTAAGCGTGATCCGTTGGAAAGAGCATTTTTACGTGGTTACCAATATGGCGTTGGTGGTAAATCCCGTGAGCTTTGCCCCTTTACTCTACCGTCGGTACGTCAAGCCTGGATCAATGGCTGGCGAGAAGGACGCGGCGACAACTGGGACGGTATGACCGGCACTGCGGGTATCCATAGACTCAACGAACTTCACGCCGTCGGCTGACACAGGGCTTAATACTCAAGAACTCGACAATTTGACACTCATATCGATTTAACCACGCACGTCCCATCCGGACGGCGGGCTACGGCCCAGGGGGCTCCTTCGAGGAGCCCTTTTTAATGCCTGGGTTTCAAGAGGTTGAGCTGCAAACACTGTTGTGGCGACACGCTGTGGGAGCAAGGCTTGCCCGCGATGAAGACGACGCGGTCCACCTGGAACCGAGGCGCCTGCATCGCGAGCAAGCTTTGCTCCCACAACTTGCTCGCATCAATAGATGCCGACCGTTCCTGAATCAACCCAACGCCGCAATGGCATCCACCGACTCACGAATCAACGCCGGCCCCTTATAGATAAAGCCCGAATAAATCTGCACCAGGCTCGCCCCGGCGGTGATCTTCTCGGCGGCGTGGCGGCCTTCGGTAATCCCGCCCGCGGCGATGATCGGCAAGCGCCCCGCCAATTCAGCGGCCAGCACCTTCACGGTGTGGGTGCTCTTGTCACGTACTGGCGCGCCAGACAAGCCGCCCGCCTCGTCACCGTGTTCCAGCCCTTCGACACCTTCGCGACCCAGGGTCGTGTTGGTGGCGATTACTGCGTCCATGCCCGTCTCGATCAGGGCCTGGGCCACCTGGGTGGTCTCTTCGTCGGTCATGTCCGGGGCGATCTTGATCGCCAGCGGCACGTGCCGGCCGTGAATCAACGCCAGTTCTGCGCGCCGCCGGGCCAGGTCGGCCAGCAGTTGCTTGAGCGAATCACCGAACTGCAGGCTGCGCAGCCCCGGGGTGTTGGGGGAGCTGACGTTGACGGTCACGTAGCTGGCGTGGGCGTAGACCTTGTCCAGGCAGATCAGGTAGTCGTCGACGGCGCGCTCCACCGGCGTGTCGAAATTCTTGCCGATGTTGATGCCCAGCACGCCCTTGTACTTGGCCGCGGCCACACGGGCCAACAGATGATCGACGCCCAGGTTGTTGAACCCCATGCGGTTGATGATCGCCTCGGCTTGCGGCAGGCGGAAAAGCCGTGGCTTGGGGTTGCCCGGCTGCGGTCGGGGGGTGACGGTGCCGATTTCCACGAAACCGAAACCCAACTGGGCGAACCCGTCGATGGCCGCGCCATTCTTGTCCAGGCCCGCCGCCAACCCGACCGGGTTGGGGAATTCCAGGCCCATGACCGTCACCGGCAATTTTGCCGGGGCCTTGCACAACAAACCGTTTAGGCCGAGGCGTCCGCCCGCGCCGATCAAGTCCAGGGACAGGTCGTGGGAAGTTTCCGGGGAGAGTTTGAACAGCAGTTCACGGGCCAGGGTGTACATGGGCGGCTTTGACTCGGGCGACGAAATGAGGCGGCGATTATAGCCGGGCAACGGCGGCTCAAGCGAGGCGCCCGCACAAAACGATAGCGCTGGCATATGCCTTGCACCCTTTTGGTCATCAGCGCCCATGCCAACGACGGAATGAGTGCCACACTGTTTTAAGGGACAACGGCGTCGTCGTCCGGCCTCCTGGGCCCGGACACGGCGCTTTTTTATGCGGAAGGTGATACCGATGAATGAAGTTCCAGCCAACCCCCTGGCCTGGGTCAACGGCAGCGATGCCCCGGAAAAGAGCGCGGTCAACCTCGGTTTCATGGCCTTGAGCGACTGTGCCCCGCTCGTCGTGGCCGCCACCCAGGGCTTCGCCCAACCCTACGGCCTGACCCTGAACCTCAAGCGCCAGGCCTCCTGGGCCAACCTGCGCGACAAGCTGGTCAGCGGCGAAATCGATGCCGCCCACAGCCTGTATGGGTTGATCTACGCGGTGCACCTGGGCATCGGCGGGGTCGCGGCGAGTGACATGGCCGTGCTGATGGGGCTGAACCAGAACGGCCAGAGCATCAACCTGTCCCATGGCTTGCAGGCCCAGGGCGTGACCAGTCCTGAAGCACTGGAACAACACGTGCACCAAACTCGCCCGAAACTGACCTTCGCCCAGACCTTCCCCACCGGCACCCACGCCATGTGGCTCTATTACTGGCTCGCCGCCCAGGGCATCCACCCGTTGTCGGATGTCGACAGCGTGGTCGTGCCTCCACCGCAAATGATCGCGCACCTGCAAGCCGGGCGTATCGACGGGTTTTGCGTCGGCGAGCCTTGGTGCGCCAGCGCGGTGAAGCAGAACCTCGGTTTCACCCTGGCGACCACACAGACCATCTGGCCCGATCACCCGGAAAAAGTCCTGGGTTGCACCCGCGCGTTCGTCGAGCAATACCCCAATACCGCCCGGGCCCTGGTGATGGCGATCCTCGAAGCCAGCCGCTTCATCGAACAAAGCAGCGAAAACCGTCGCAGCACCGCGCAACTGTTGACTGCGCCTGAATACCTCGACGCCCCGCTGGACTGCATCGAGCCGCGCCTGCTGGGGATCTATGCCGACGGCTTGGGCAACAGCTGGCAGGATCCCCACGCCATGCGCTTTCATGGCAACGGCGAGGTGAACCTGCCGTACCTGTCGGACGGCATGTGGTTCATGACCCAGTTCCGCCGCTGGGGCCTGCTGCGCGAAGACCCGGATTACCTGGCCGTGGCCCAGGACGTCCAGCAACTCAAGCTGTACCGCGAAGCCTGCGCGGCATTGGACATCGCGTCCCCGCGCCAGGACATGCGCAGCAGCCAACTGATCGACGGCATCACCTGGGACGGCTCGGATCCGGCCGGGTACGCCCGCAGCTTCAAACTGCACGCCTTGAGCGATGCGGCTCCCCTTCTCGCCAGCCGCTGACAGGAGCCACGACCATGCTGCGTATCCTGCTGATCAACGACACCGCGAAAAAAGTCGGTCGCCTCAAGGCCGCCCTGATTGAAGCCGGGTTCGAAGTCATCGACGAATCCGGCCTGACCATCGACCTGCCAGCGCGCGTCGAAACGGTGCGTCCGGACGTGATCCTGATCGATACCGAGTCACCCGGGCGCGATGTGATGGAGCAAGTGGTGCTGGTCAGTCGCGACCAGCCACGACCGATCGTCATGTTTACCGACGAGCACGACCCCAATGTGATGCGCCAGGCGATCAAGTCGGGCGTCAGCGCCTACATCGTCGAAGGCATCCATGCCGCGCGCCTGCAACCGATCCTCGACGTGGCCATGGCCCGCTTCGAAAGCGACCAGGCCCTGCGCGCCCAGCTCCTGGCCCGGGACCAGCAATTGGCTGAGCGCAAGCGCATCGAACTGGCCAAGGGCATGCTGATGAAGATGAAGGAATGCAACGAGGAACAGGCCTACACCCTGATGCGCCGCCAGGCCATGAGCCGCCAGCAGAAGCTGATCCAGGTGGCGGAGCAGATCATTGCCATGAATGAGCTGCTGGGCTGAAAGCCTTGTAGCGCCTGCCTCGCCCCCTACTAATGATCGTTCCCACGCTCTGCGTGGGAATGCCGCCAGGGACGCTCCGCGTTCCGCTTCACAAGGTGACGCAGAGCGTCACGGGATGCATTCCCACGCAGAGCGTAGGAACGATCATGACAGACCTGGCACAGATCTCGCTTAAGCAAACCCACAGGTAACCAACGGCGGTTGCCCCACCTACGACAAAGACGTCGCACACCCTTCTTGCCTCTCTGGCGATCCGGGTTGCGGCGTTTTTTTGTTTTGGCCCTTCGGGACCGGTGGTGCGACCACAGACGGCGCACTGCTCAAAGCACTGACTCATTTCTCGAGACTTTTACAGCTGAGGTGCGCGATGAATTCAAGCTTCTGGAAATCCGGCCATACCCCGACCCTGTTCGCGGCCTTCCTCTACTTCGACCTGAGCTTCATGGTCTGGTACCTGCTCGGCCCACTGGCGGTACAGATCTCCGCCGACCTGCACCTGACCACCCAGCAACGCGGCCTGATGGTCGCGACGCCGATCCTGGCTGGCGCCGTGCTGCGTTTGTTCATGGGCCTGCTGGCCGACCGGATCTCGCCAAAAACCGCCGGCATGGTGGGCCAGGTGATCGTGATCAGCGCGCTGTTCTGCGCCTGGAAACTGGGTATCCACAGCTACGAACAAGCCCTGCTGCTCGGCCTGTTCCTGGGTGTGGCCGGTGCTTCGTTCGCCGTGGCCCTGCCGCTGGCGTCCCAGTGGTATCCGCCACAGCATCAAGGCAAGGCCATGGGCATTGCCGGTGCTGGTAACTCGGGCACCGTGCTCGCTGCGTTGATCGCACCGGTCATGGCCGTGGCCTTCGGCTGGACCAACGTGTTCGGCTTCGCGCTGATCCCGCTGGTGCTGACCCTGGTGCTTTTCGCCTGGCTGGCCAAGAACGCCCCCGAGCGGCCAAAAGCCAAATCCATGGCCGATTACCTCAAGGCCCTGGGCGACCGCGACAGCTGGTGGTTCATGTTCTTCTATAGCGTGACCTTCGGCGGCTTCATCGGCCTGGCCAGCGCCCTGCCCGGCTACTTCAACGACCAATATGGCCTGAGCCCGGTCACCGCCGGCTACTACACCGCCGCCTGCGTCTTCGGTGGCAGCCTGATGCGTCCATTGGGCGGCGCCCTGGCGGACCGTTTCGGCGGCATCCGCACCTTGCTGGGCATGTACACTGTGGCGGCCGTCTGCATCGCCGCAGTGGGCTTCAACCTGCCGAGTTCCTACGCGGCCCTGGCCCTGTTCGTCTGCACCATGCTCGGTTTGGGTGCGGGCAACGGCGCGGTGTTCCAACTGGTGCCACAACGCTTCCGTCGCGAGATCGGCGTGATGACCGGGCTGATCGGCATGGCCGGCGGCATCGGCGGTTTCGCCCTGGCGGCGGGCATGGGCGCGATCAAGCAAAGCACCGGCAGCTATCAACTGGCGCTGTGGTTGTTCGCCAGCCTCGGTGTCCTGGCCTGGTTCGGTCTGCACGGCGTCAAGCGTCGCTGGAGAACCACTTGGGGTTCGGCAGCTGTCACCGCTGCTCGGGTATAAGCTGCAACCATGAGCCTGCAACTGAGTTTCGCCGAAGCCAGTGCCATCGGCCCGCGGGAGGAAAACCAGGACGCCCTGCGCCTGGTCACCCCCGCCCCAGCCCTGGCCGCCAGCAAGGGTTACCTGTTCGCCATCGCCGACGGCGTGAGCCAATGCGCCGACGGCGGGCTGGCCGCCCGTTCGACCTTGCAGGCGCTGGCCCTGGACTACTACTCCACGCCGCAAACCTGGGGCGTGGCCCAGGCGCTGGACCGGCTGTTGCTGGCGCAGAATCGCTGGCTGCAAGCCAACGGTGGCGGGCAACCGCTGCTCACCACCGTCAGCGCCCTGGTCCTGCGGGGCCGGCGCTTCACCCTCGCGCATGTCGGCGATTGCCGAGTCTACCGCTGGCACGCCGACCACCTGCAACGGGTCAGTGAGGATCACGTCTGGGAACAGCAAGGCATGCAGCATGTGCTCAAGCGCGCCCTGGGCCTGGATCAACACCTGATCCTCGACTTTCTCGACGGCGAGCTGCGCACCGACGAAACCTTCGTGCTGCTCAGCGACGGCGTCTGGGCGGTCCTGGGGGATACGGCCATCGCCGGTATCCTGCGCGACCAGCCGGACCTGGACCTGGCCGCGCAGACGCTGGTCAACGCCGCACACCTGGCCGGTAGCCAGGACAACGCCAGCGCCTTGCTGGTGCGGGTCGATGCGGTGGGCGAAGCCAGCATCGGCGATGCCCTGATCCAGCTGCAGCAATGGCCCCTGCCACCTGCGCTGAAACCGGGCCAGGTGTTCGAGGGCTGGCAGATCGAAAGCCTGCTCGGCCACAGCCAGCAATCGTTGCTCTACCGGGTACGCGACGGCCAGGGCCAACCCTGGCTGCTGAAAACCCTGCCCGTGCATCTACGGGACGACAGCCGGGCCGGACAGGCCCTGCTTTCGGAAGAATGGTTTCTCAAGCGCGTCGCCGGGCGGCAGTTTCCCGAGGTCCATGGCGTTCCCCAGCGTCAGCATTTGTACTACGTGATGCGGGAATATCCGGGTGCGACCCTGGCCGAGCTGTTCAACCAGGGCGGGCCGCTACCTCTGGCCCAGTGGTTGGACCTGGCGCAACGGCTGGTGCGGGCGGTGGGCCTGTTGCATCGAAGGCAGATCTACCACCGCGACATCAAGCCGGAAAACCTGCACCTGGGCGACGACGGGGAATTGCGCCTGCTGGATTTCGGCCTGGCGTACTGCCCGGGCCTGTCCGAGGACCAGGCCAACGTCTTGCCCGGCACCCCCAGCTACATTGCCCCGGAAGCCTTCGGCGGCACCGCGCCAACGGCGCAACAGGATTTGTATGCCGTCGGCGTGACTTTGTATTTCCTGCTGACCGGGCACTATCCCTACGGAGAAATCGAAGCCTTCCAGCGCCCGCGCTTTGGCGTGCCGGTCAGTGCCAGCCGCTACCGGCCGGACCTGCCCGAATGGCTCGGGCAAAGCCTGGAACGCGCCGTCGCGGCGGATCCGGAGCAGCGTTTTGAAACCGCCGAGGAATGGTTGTTGCTGCTGGAACAGGGCGAGCGCCGCAGCTTGAGCGTCAGGCCCAGGCCGCTGCTGGAAAGAGAACCGCTGAAGGTCTGGCGGACGTTGGCGCTGGTGTCGCTGGTGGTGAATCTGGTGCTGCTGTTTCTAGTGTTTCATGGCTGAGATCCGGTCGCGCCCATCGCGAGCAAGCTTTGCTGCCACAGGGGACCTGCTCCCACAGGGAATTTGCTGCCACAGGGGACCTGCTCCCACAGGGAATTTGCTGCCACAGGGGATCTGCTGTGGGAGCAAAGCTTGCTCGCGATGGCGGCCTGCCTGCCACTACCAAGCTGCCGGCTGCCACGCTCCATTACCGGGCAACACGCTTTGATTCGGTGCAATAAATCCCTCCCCAATCCGCTCCACCAGCCCGCCACTCAATAAATCCGTGCCTTCGCGCCAGTTGGCACAACCACTGCATAATCCCTTTCAACAGACATAAGGCAACGCCTCCAACGATGAAGGCGGTGCTTCCCGAGAGAACGGGACCAGGACAAAGGCGTCCTCGCTAGCTTGCTAGCGGGACGCCTTTTTTTGTTTTCGTAAAAATGACCGAGCCAGTCCGATCGCCGTGATAAAGCGGACCTGAGCTTGCGGAGAACCCTGATGAAAAAACTCAAACTGGTGATGATCGGCAACGGCATGGCCGGGGTTCGAACCCTCGAGGAACTGCTCAAGCTGAGCAACGAGCTGTACGACATCACGGTGTTCGGCGCCGAGCCCCACACCAACTACAACCGCATCCTGCTCTCGCCGGTGCTGGCCGGTGAGCAGACGTTCGAAGAGATCGTGCTCAACGACCTGAGCTGGTACCTGGACAACAACATCAAGCTGCTGCTCAACCGCAAAGTGGTGGAAATCGACCGGGTCAAACGCCGGGTCATCGCCGAAGACGGCAGCGAAGCCGAGTACGACCGCTTGCTGATCGCCACCGGCTCCACACCCTTCATCCTGCCGATTCCTGGCAACACCCTGGAAGGCGTGATCGGTTACCGCGACATCGCCGACACCCAGGCGATGATCAACACCGCCAAGACCCACAAGCACGCCGTGGTGATCGGTGGCGGCCTGCTCGGCCTGGAAGCCGCCAACGGCTTGAAGCTGCGGGGCATGGACGTGACTGTGGTGCACCTGGGCGAATGGCTGCTGGAACGGCAACTGGACAAGACCAGCGGCCAACTGCTGCAGACCGCCCTGGAAAACCGTGGCCTGAAATTCCGCCTCAGCGAGCAGACCCAGGCCTTGCACGATGCCGGCAATGGCCGGGTCGGCTCGGTCCAGTTCAAGAACGGCGACATCATCCCCGCCGACCTGGTGGTGATGGCCGCCGGCATCCGTCCCAATACCGAACTGGCGGAAAAATCCGGCATCCCGTGCAACCGCGGGATCCTGGTCAACGACACGATGCAAACCTACGACCCGCGCATCTACGCCATTGGTGAATGCGCCAGCCACCGTGGCACCGCCTACGGCCTGGTGGCGCCGTTGTTCGAACAGGCCAAGGTCTGCGCCAACCACCTCGCGCAACTGGGCTTCGCCACTTACAAGGGTTCGGTCACCTCGACCAAGTTGAAGGTCACCGGCATCGACCTGTTCTCCGCCGGGGACTTCATGGGCGGCGAAGGCACCGAGACCATCACCCTTTCCGACCCCATCGGCGGCGTCTACAAAAAGCTGGTGATCAAGGATGACGTGCTGGTCGGTGCCTGCCTGTACGGCGATACGGCGGATGGCGGCTGGTATTTCCGCCAGATCCGTGAGAACCATGGCATCAGCGAGATCCGCGATCACTTGATGTTCGGTGAAAACGCCTTGGGCGACGTAGGCCACCAGGGCCAGGACAAAGCCATGAGCATGGCCGACAGCGCCGAAGTCTGCGGCTGCAACGGCGTGTGCAAGGGCACCATCGTCAAGGCGATCCAGGAGCACGGGCTGTTCAGCGTCGATGACGTGAAAAAACACACCAAAGCCGCCAGTTCCTGCGGTTCCTGCGCCGGCCTGGTGGAGCAGATCCTGATCAACACCGTCGGCGGTGCGGCGGACGTCAAGCCGAAAAGCGAAAAAGCCATCTGCGGTTGCAGCGACCTCAACCACGGCCAGATCCGCCAGGCGATCCGCGACCAGCACCTGCTGACCATCGCCGGGGCCATGAGCTACCTGAACTGGCGCACCCCCAACGGCTGCGCCACCTGCCGCCCGGCGTTGAACTACTACCTGATTTCCACCTGGCCCGGCGAAGCCCAGGACGACCCACAGTCGCGCCTGATCAACGAACGCGCCCACGCCAACATCCAGAAAGACGGCACCTATTCCGTGGTCCCGCGGATGTGGGGTGGCGTGACCAACCCTTCGGAACTGCGGCGCATCGCCGACGTGGCCGACAAATACAACGTGCCCATGGTCAAGGTCACCGGCGGTCAGCGCATCGATTTGCTGGGCATCAAGAAGCAGGACCTGCCCGGCGTCTGGAAAGACCTCGACATGCCGTCCGGCCACGCCTACGGCAAGTCCATCCGCACCGTGAAGACCTGCGTGGGCAGCGAGTTCTGCCGCTTCGGCACACAGAATTCCACCCAACTGGGTATCGAGCTGGAGCACGACCTGTTCAACATGTGGTCGCCGCACAAAGTGAAACTGGCCGTCTCCGGTTGCCCACGCAACTGTTCGGAAGCCGGCATCAAGGACGTCGGCATTATCGGTGTCGACTCCGGCTGGGAGATGTACATCGGCGGCAACGGCGGGATCAAGACCGAAGTCGCGGAGTTTTTCGTCAAGCTCAAGACCGCCGAAGAAGTGCGTGAATACAACGGTGCCTTCCTGCAGCTGTACCGCGAGGAAGCCTTCTACCTCGAACGCACCGTGCATTACATGCAGCGGGTCGGCATGGAGCACATCAAGAAAGCCGTGCTTGAAGATCCGGTTCGACGTAAGGCGCTCCATGAACGCCTGAAGTTTTCCCTGTCGCTGGAACAAGACCCGTGGAAACAACGCCTGGAACAACCCCAGTTGAAGAAAGAGTTTGAGGTCATCCCCGTGAAAAACCTGGAGGTGCCGGCATGAACTGGCTGGATATCTGCGCACTGGAAGACATCAATATCCTGGGTTCGCGCATCATCAATGGCCCGAAAGGCGACATCGCGATTTTTCGTACCAGCGACGATGAAGTGTTCGCCCTCGATGACCGTTGCCCGCACAAGGGTGGCCCGTTGTCCCAAGGGTTGGTCTATGGCAAACGCGTGGCCTGCCCGCTGCACAACTGGCAGATCGACCTGGAAAGCGGTCAGGCCCAGGCCCCGGACGTAGGCTGCGCCCATCATCATTCGGCCCGGGTCGAAAACGGCCGGGTGCAGTTGGCCCTGCGGGACGCAAGCTGATGAACCGCCAGATCACTGCCTCGACCTGCTGTTATTGCGGGGTCGGTTGCGGCGTCCTGATCGAGCATGACGGCGAGCGCATCCTCGGCGTCAGCGGCGATCCCGCCCATCCGGCCAACTTTGGCAAACTGTGCAGCAAGGGCTCGACCCTGCACCTGACCGGCGACCTCGCCGCACGCGCGCTCTACCCCGAACTGCGCCTGGGCAAAGGACTGGCCCGGGCCCGCACCGACTGGGACAGCGCCCTGGATCACGCCGCCAGCGTCTTCGCCGAGACCATCACCGAGCACGGCCCGGACAGCGTGGCGTTCTACATCTCCGGCCAATTGCTGACCGAGGACTACTACGCCTTCAACAAGCTCGCCCGGGCATTGGTGGGCACCAATAATATCGACAGCAATTCGCGGCTGTGCATGTCCTCCGCCGTGGTGGGCTACAAGCGCAGCCTCGGCGCCGACGCCCCGCCCTGCAGCTACGAAGACCTGGAGTTGAGCGACTGCGTGATGATCGTCGGCAGTAACATGGCCTACGCCCATCCCATCCTCTTTCGCCGTCTCGAAGAGGCGAAATCCCATCGACCGCAGATGAAAATCATCGTCATCGACCCCCGGCGCACCGACACTTGCGATCTGGCAGACCTGCACCTGGCGATCCTGCCGGGCACCGATGTCGCCTTGTTCCATGGGATTTTGCACCTACTGCTGTGGGAAGACTGGATCGACCGCGACTTCATCAAGGCCCACACCGAAGGCCTGGCGGAGCTGAAAAACCTGGTGCGCGATTACACCCCGAGCATGGTCGCCCAGCTGTGCGGCATCAGTGTCGAACAACTGCATCAGTGCGCCGAATGGGTCGGCACCTCGCCAAGCTTCCTGTCGTTGTGGTGCATGGGTTTGAACCAGTCCACCGCCGGTAGCGCGAAAAACAGCGCCCTGATCAACCTGCACCTGGCCACCGGGCAGATCGGCCGTCCAGGTGCGGGGCCGTTCTCGCTGACCGGTCAACCCAACGCCATGGGCGGACGGGAAACCGGCAGCCTGTCGAACCTGCTGCCGGGCCATCGCGAAGCCGCCAACCCGGAACATCGTGCCGAAGTCGCCCACTACTGGGGCGTCGAGCAACTGCCCGCCACCGCTGGCTTGAGCGCCATCGAGCTGTTCGAGCAGGTTCGCAGCGGCAAGATCAAGGCCTTGTGGATCGCCTGTACCAACCCTGCCCAATCGATGCCGGACCAGACCGCGGTACGTGAAGCCCTGCAAGCCTGCCCGTTCGTGGTGTTGCAGGAAGCGTTCCGGACCACCGAAACCGCCGCGTTTGCCGACCTGCTGCTGCCAGCGGCCAGTTGGGGCGAGAAAGAAGGTTCGGTGACCAACTCCGAACGGCGCATTTCCCACGTCCGCCGGGCCATCGGCGCACCGGGTGAAGCACGGCCGGACTGGGCAATCACGGTAGATTTCGCACAACGCCTGGAAAAACACCTGCGCCCGGGCCAACCCAGCCTGTTCGCCTTTGAAAGCCCGGCCCAACTCTTCGATGAATACAAACAGCTGACCCGTGGCCGCGACCTGGACTTGTCCGGCATCAGCCATGCCCTGATCGACCAACTCGGCCCTCAGCAATGGCCTTTCCCGGACGGCGCCACGGTCGGGACGGCGCGCCTGTACGTGGACGGAATTTTTCCTACTGACAGCGGCCGGGCGCGGTTTGTGGCCGACCCCTATCGCGCCGCCAAGGAACTGCGTGACGCCCGCTACCCGTTGACCCTGAACACCGGCCGCCTGCGGGACCAATGGCACGGCATGAGCCGTACCGGTACCGCCGCGCAGTTGTTTGGTCATGTGAACGAAGCGGTCCTCAGCCTGCACCCCGACGAACTGCAACGCCATCGCCTGCAAGCGGGCGACCTGGTCAGCCTCAAGAGCCGTCGCGGCAGCGTGATCGTGGCCGTGGACAGCGACGACAGCGTACGGCCCGGCCAGGCGTTCCTGCCCATGCACTGGGGCGACCGGTTCCTCAAGGGCGGCGTAAATACCCTGACGCAACCGGCCTTCGATCCCTTGTCGAAACAACCGGAACTCAAGCACAGCGGCGTACGCCTGGAACCGGTAAACCTGCCTTGGCAGCTTTTCGCCTTGATCGAAGGCGATGTTCAACAGCATCTGGAGGCCCTGCGCCCCCTGTGCGAGGCGTTTTCCTACGTCAGCCTGAGCCTGACTGGCCGTGAGCGTCCCGCGCTGCTGATTCGCGCTGCCAGCGCTGTCGCCCCCGAACCGCAACTGCTCCAGGCCATTGATGAACAATTGGGCCTGATCGATGGGCCGGTGCTGGCCTACGACGATCCGCGTCGCTCCATCGGTAAGCGGGTGCGCATCGAAAACGGCCGCATCACCGCCATTCGCCTGGCCGGCGAAACCCTGGCCCGGCACTGGTTGCAGAACCTGTGGCTGGAAGGTCGTGCCGATGAACAACTGCGGCGCTGGCTGCTGGCGCCTTTGAGCGCGCCGCCGGGCAATGTCGGCGCCGCAACGGGTGGCAGTAAAACGCTGTGCAACTGCATGAACGTCAGCCAGCGTGCGATCTGCGCAGGCATTGAACGCGGCCTGGACTTGCAGGGGCTCAAACAGGAGCTGGGCTGTGGCACGCAATGCGGCTCCTGCGTACCGGAAATCAAGCGCCTGCTGGTTGCCACTGCGCAACCGCTGGCGGCTATCTCGTGAGGAAAACACTATGAACGCAAAAGTCTGGCTGGTGGGTGCAGGTCCTGGTGACCCTGAATTGCTGACCCTCAAAGCCGTGCGCGCCTTGGGCGAAGCCGACGTGGTGCTGATCGACGATCTGGTCAACGCCGCGGTGCTGGAACATTGCCCCGACGCGCGCATCATTGCCGTGGGCAAGCGCGGCGGCTGCCGCTCCACGCCCCAGGCCTTTATCCATCGCCTGATGCTGCGCTATGCCCGCCAGGGCAAATGCGTGGTGCGTCTCAAGGGTGGCGACCCATGCATCTTCGGCCGCGGCGGTGAAGAGGCGCAGTGGCTGCGCGAGCAGGGTGTCGAAGTGGAGATGGTCAATGGCATCACCGCCGGCCTCGCGGGGGCGACCCAGTGCGATATTCCACTGACCCTGCGCGGGATTGCCCGGGGCGTGACGCTGGTGACGGCCCACACCCAGGATGGCAGCAGCCTGAACTGGCAAGCCTTGGCGCAAAGCGGCACGACGCTGGTGGTGTACATGGGTGTGGCGAAACTGAGCGAAATTCGCGAACAGTTGCTGGCCGGTGGCCTGGCCGCGAACACGCCTGTCGCCATGATCGAAAATGCGTCCCTGCCCCATCAACGTGACTGCCGCAGCGACCTGGCCTCGATGGAAGCCGATGCCAGCACCTTTCAACTCAAGAGCCCGGCGATCCTGGTGATTGGCGCGGTGGCCGGTGCTGCCGAACTGGCCACATCCCCGTCTGCCTGGGTCCAGGTTTCAGCCCTCTGACATAGACCCCCTACCAGTGTGGGAGCGAGCTTGCTCGCGATGGCGGTGTATCAGCAGCCTGGATGGTGACTGACACACAGCAATCGCGAGCAAGCTCGCTCCCACAATGGGATCTGAGTTCGACCGGGAGAACCAGACCGGCTGTTAGGCCGCCTCGCTTTTGATTTTGATCTGGGACGCCCCGTTAACCACGCTGGCCGAACGCAGGCATTGCGCAGTGGGCAACCCGGCATGGATGCCGGGTTAGCCGCGCTGGGCCATGGATGGCCCTTCGCGGCGGGCCCACGGAGCAATGCCGGAGTGAGGGCATGCCGAGCCTAAGCGAGGCACCGAGTGGTGGGGCAAGCCTTTTTTGCTTACTTTTTTTGGCGTCTGAAAAAAAGTGAGCCGCCGTAAGGGCGGAACCCTAAGTAGCCGTTACCGCAGCAATGGATATGTACCCGGTCATGCCGTCAGACCGCCATCGCGCAGCAATGGATATGCACCCAATCAAACCGCCACCGTAAACTATTTCCCCGCTGATTTTCATAAATCCCAGGCAAAGAAAAGCCCGGCCTAGGCCGGGCTCTTCCAAAGCTGTGGGCTAATTACTTAGCTTGGGCTTCAACCTGCGCTTCTACGCGACGGTTAACTGCACGACCAGCTTCAGTGGCGTTGTCAGCAACTGGGCGGGATTCGCCGTAGCCAACAGACTGAACGCGGGACGATTCAACACCGTACTGGTTGGTCAGAACTTGCTTAACGGCGTTTGCACGACGCTCAGACAGTTTCTGGTTGTAAGCGTCAGGACCGACGGAGTCAGTGTGACCTTCAACAGTGGTGCTGGTGGATGGGTACTGCTTCATGAAGTCAGCCAGGTTCTTGATGTCGCCGTAGCTGTTAGGCTTGACAACCGACTTGTCGAAGTCGAACTTCACGTCCAGCTCAACACGTACGACTTCAGCAACAGCTGGGCAGCCATCAGCGTCAACGGTTACGTTGGCTGGGGTGTCAGGGCACTTGTCGACGTTGTCGCACACGCCATCGTTGTCGCTGTCGGAGCAGACTTCAGCCGGAGCTGGAACTGGAGCAGCAGCAGGCTTGGAGCCGCCACCGAAGTTCACACCGATACCGACGCTTGGAGCCCACTCGGTGTCGCCCTGGTCGATGTTGTACTGAGCTTCAACGCCAGCACGGGCGTAGAAGTTCTCGGTGAAGTACAGCTTGGCGCCGCCGCCAACGTTGGCGAAGGTGGAACGGTTACGGCCGTTGCTGCCATTCTGGTCGATGCTCTGGTCGGAGAAACCGGCCGAAACGTATGGACGCAGCATGTCGCCTGGGTTGTTGAAGTGGTACAGAGCGTCCAGAGCGGTGTTGGCGCCTTTGACGTTGGTGCCGTCGTCAGTACGGGCGTTGTGCACTTCGTCGTAGGCCAGACGCAGTTCAACGTCGTCGGTCAGGAAGTAACCAACCGAACCGCCGAACAGGTTGCCGTTGTTCTTGAAGTTACGAGCGCTGTCGAATTGTTCTTTCTTGGCGAAGCCTTCGATTTCAACTGCGCCTTGGCCTTGTGCCAGAGCGCCGAACGAAGTGGCAGCAATCAAAGAACCAATGGCAAAGCCCAAGGTGTTTTTCAGTTTCATCCGTTAAATCCCCATCTGGTGATTGTGAAGCAGTCCCGCAAACCGGGGGACAACTCGGCGGCAAGTCTAACAGAACTTGCCTACACGTAAGAGATATTTGCGCCGAACTTAAGTTTCAGCAATGCCTGCAAATTTCTCACGCAATTTGTCAAGAGCGCGCTTGTAACGCATTTTTGTCGCGCTCAAACCCATATGCATTATGTCTGCGATCTCCTGGAATTCCAGCTCTGCGACAAATCGTAGCACCAGAATTTCCCGATCGATCGGGTTCACATAGACCAGCCAGCGATCGAGTCCCCCCTTCTCCTCGGGCTTGGGCGCCTTATCTTCCGACGCTTCCTCCAGAGGATCCAGGCTCAAAGCGTCCATCAAGCGGCGCTTTCGCCGTTCCTTGCGATACTGCGTGATGCATTCGTTGTAGGTGATGCTGTAGAGCCAGGTCTTGAACTTCGATTTCCCCTCGAAGTTCTTCAACCCATACAGCACCTTCAACATCACCTCCTGACAGACATCGTCAGCATCGCGATCGTTCCCAAGATATCGTGCACAAACGTTAAATAATGTTCTCTGGTAGCGGCGCATCAATTCTTCATAGGCGCGCGTTACGTGAAACAGCTCGGTATGCGCGCGCGCGACCAACTCCTCATCGGAGAGATCACGGGGGTCGTAGCGCGTAGATAGCGATTGGGGTTTGTTCAAAACAAGTCGGGCCGACAGTCTAGGTCAATGTGCGCCGCAGCCTGCGATAGCAGGCATTTTGCGGCGGCATACATTAGCAGGGTTTGCCGGGTTAGCGGCTACTCACATGCTGTTCCAGCAGGATCCGATTGGAAAGCGACACCAGCTCGCCCTCCTCGGTCAGCAATGTGGTCTTCACCGTGCCAATCTCTTCGATCTGGCCTTCGACCTCGCCAACACGCACTTGTTGCCCAACCTCATACAATTCACGCACATAGATTCCCGCCAGGATCTGACCGGCGATTTCACGACTCCCCAATCCCATTGCCAGCGCAACCGCCAGACCAACGGTAATCAAAACGATCACGATCACGTGGTTGAGCAGGTCAGTCTTGACCTCCAACTGGCTGATCGCCACCGAAATACTGATGATGATCACCAGGCCCTGAGCAATTCGCCCTACGCCAGCGGCGTAGTCCAGCCCAACGCCCTCGGCCGCGCCGCGCACCAGCCCATTGGCCAGTTGCGCCAGCAGAACGCCGACCAGCAACACCAGCGCAGCACCAAAAACCTTCGGCAAATACAATGCGAGCATATCGAGCGTAGCCGAAACTCGCTCAAGGCCAAGGGATTCTGCTGCCGAAACCAGGAAAATCAGCAATACGAACCAATACACGATCTTGCCGACCAGGGTCGAGATCGGTACCTGGATGCCACCACGGGACAGCAACTTGGTCAGGCCGGTGCCGCCCATCAGGCGATCGAGGCCCAGCTTGGCAAGCAGCTTGGACAGCAGCGTGTCCAGCAGCTTGGCCACGACAAAGCCCAACAGCAGCACCACCAGGGCGCCAAAGAGGTTCGGGATGAAGTTAGCTACTTTGGTCCACAACGCAGTCATCGCCGTGACGAGGCTCTGGGTCCAGAGATCAAGTTCCATATTCAATCAGCCTTATCAGCGGTGCGAGTAACAGGTTTACGGCGGGAAACCGGCGAGAGATGGGCCGATCCGTTATTCAGGGCGATCATCAGCGCGGGCAACCAGCGGCCCAGCAGGCTGAACAGATCACCTGCGCCGACCTGGCGGTTGGCGGTTTTCAGTACACGTCCCAGGCATGCATCGTCGTCCCGGCTGGACGGCGAAGCCTTGAGCATGTCGCGCAAAGACTGTTCAAACGGATCGTGCATACGCACCTCTCGTGATGTCTGTGGAAGACGCGATCAAATTTCGTCGGGTCACATGAAACCCCATCACACCCAGCGCAAACGACGGAACAACCACCACTGCCCCAGCGCCACGCAGATCATCAGCAGGCAGGCGACCATGAAACCGTAGGGGCTTGCGGAAAACGGAATGCCGCCGACATTGATACCCAGAAGGCCGGTGAGAAAACTCATCGGCAGGAAAATCCCGGTGACGATACCGAAGCGGTACATGGTGCGGTTCATGCGCACCGAAAGGCGCCGGTCTTCGGCCTCCAGCACAAGCCCCACGCGCTCTCGGGTCAATTCCAGCTCCTCGAGGTAACGGGTCAGGCTGTTGTTCAATTCGTTCCAGTAGTCGCCGTCATCGTCGCAAAACCATGGCAGTTTGAGCCGCGTCATCTGGCCGAAGATGTCCCGCTGTGGCGCCAGGAATCGCTTGAGCCCGGCAGCCCTTCGACGGATGTGCAAAATGGCGTCGTGCTCAGGGGTATACCGTTCGTCGGTATCGAGTTTTTCTTCCTCGGTATCGACGATTTCGGAGAGGCAGGTGACCAGGTCCTGCACCTTATTGGTGAGGTATTGCGCCATGTAGAGGATGAGTTCGGACGCCGTTTTCGGACCCTTGCCCTCGGCCAGCTGCGCCAGCAGCTCATCGGTGGCGCGCAACGGACGCAGGCGCAGGGAGATCACCCGCTGGGCAGACGCAAAGATCCGTACCGACACCATGTCTTCAGGCTCGGCACCCGGGTTGAGGTTGATCCCCCGCAGGAACAGCAGCAGTTCGGCGTTGGGCAACGGCAACAAGCGCGGCCGGGTGTTCTCTTCGAGCAGCAAGTCGCAGTTGAATTCGCTCAGGCCGCTGGATTTGCGCAGCCAGGTGTGGGTTTGCGGATGACTGCGATCCCAGTGCAGCCACAGGCTTTCATGGGCCTGCAACTGCAAATCGTCCAGTTCGGTCCGGGCTATGGAACGCGCGCCGCCTTTACCGTCCAGCACCAGGGCATGCACCAGCCCCCATTGCGCGTTTTCTTCCTCGAACATCCTCATCCCTTATGGCTGTACTGCTTCATTCAGGCATTTTCAGCGGGCTTGGCGAGACGATTACGCCGTTATTGTCCGCATAGACATACTCGCCCGGGCGAAACGTCACGCCGGCAAAGGTCACCGGCACATTGAGCTCGCCGACGCCACGCCGGTCGGTCTTCATCGGGTGACTGGCCAGGGCCTGAACCCCGAGGTCCGTCTGGGCGATGATGTCGACGTCGCGGATGCAACCGTAGACCACCAGCCCTTCCCAGCCGTTTTTCGCGGCTTTTTCCGCCAGCATGTCCCCCAGCAGCGCCCGACGCAGGGAACCGCCGCCATCGACCACCAGCACCTTGCCGTTGCCCTTGAGTTCAACCTGCTCCTTGACCCGCGAGTTGTCCTCGAAGCACTTGATGGTCACGATTTCGCCGCCGAAGGAATCGCGGCCGCCGAAATTGCTGAACATCGGCTCCAACACCTGTACCAGTTCCGGGTAGGCGTCGCACAGGTCGGGCGTGAGGTAATGGTTCATCGAACAACTCCTGAAAGGCTGGAACGTCGGACTGAATGAGCAACCGTTTGTGACTGGAACCGCTTGAAGCGTCATATCTTAGCCGCAAGCCGACCAGAGCGAAATGCCCTTGTCAGAGCCTTCGCCTCAAACCGCCTCGGCCAACTGGGGCTGTTCGGCCAGCAAAGGGGCCTGCTGATCCTTGAGCCAACGCGCCACCAGCGGCCAGACTTCAAGATGCGCAGCCTTGCTGACCAGCATCTCGACGTGACCGAAGTCTTCGGTGAAACCCTGTCCCCGGCCCAGGCAGACAAACTGCTTGTGCTCGGAACCAATCTGGTCGAAGAGCTTGCGGCACGCCCAGGTCGGGTCCTGGTGATCGCCTGTGGCACTCACCGCCAACACCGGCAACTGGACATCGGCCAACCCGGCCCACCAGTTCTTCTCGGCATCGCCGAAACGTCCGAACAGGCCGTACCAGCGCATGCTTTCCAGGGCCAGGCCGATGGGCTCGTCCTCGGGGCCGCGCTTGAGCCTTGAACCGGACAATTGAGCAAAACGCTTGAGGATGAAGCGACCGCTCCACTCCACTGGCGGAATCTTCAACGGCCAGTAGGTACGGCTGACCTGGGTACCAAAGAACGCCGCCGAAGCCACCGCCGGCTCGCCCAGGTAATGGCCGCCCAAGGCGGCCGCCAGGGTGATGCCACCCAGGGAGTGACCGATCCAGTGGGGCACTTGCCCACTCTGCTCACGCACGAAGGCGCCAATGGCCGGCAAGTCGTAGCGGGCGTAGTCGGCCACGCGATTGTTGCGATAGCCCTGGTTGCGCTGGGACAACCCATGGCCGCGCATCTCGGGAATCCAGACATCGAACCCCAGGCGTGCCAGGTACGCGCCCAGGCCCAGGCCCTTGGGGGAATACCAGAAACGCCGATTGGAAAAACTGCCGTGCAACAGGATCACCGGGACCCCACGGGTTTCGCAGGCGTCGGCCATGCCCAGCCGGGTGACGGCCAGTTCGACGCTGGCGTCCGGGCTGTTGCCGGGTTTCAAGCGATAGACATCTTCGCTCAGATCACCGCGCCGCTCGGCGCTGATCAGGGCGACAGGAAAAAGGTTGCTGCTGCTTTGCATGATCTTCTTGCACAAAAAAAAGACGACTGTGGGAGCGAGCTTGCTCGCGATGGCGGTGGATCAGCAAAACAATCTTGGCTGACACTCCGCTATCGCGAGCAAGCTCGCTCCCACAAAGGTTACCCGGCTTACATTACCGGTGAGGCCCCTTCACTCGATCAGACCGCCGCCTGACCCTCAGCCAGGAAGAACCAGGTTTCCAACACGGAGTCCGGGTTCAACGAAACGCTTTCGATGCCCTGCTCCATCAGCCACTTGGCCAGGTCCGGGTGGTCCGAAGGGCCCTGGCCGCAGATGCCGATGTACTTGCCAGCCTTGTTGCAGGCGGCGATGGCGTTGGCCAGCAGCTTCTTGACCGCCGGATTCCGCTCGTCGAACAGGTGCGCGATGATCCCGGAGTCGCGGTCCAGGCCCAGGGTCAGCTGGGTCAGGTCGTTGGAACCGATGGAGAAGCCGTCGAAGAACTCGAGGAATTCTTCAGCCAGGATCGTGTTGGACGGCAGCTCGCACATCATGATCACGCGCAGGCCGTTTTCGCCACGGGCCAGGCCGTTTTCCGCCAGCAGGTCGACGACCTGGCTCGCTTCGCCCAGGGTCCGGACGAACGGCACCATGATCTCGACGTTGGTCAGGCCCATCTCGTTGCGCACGCGCTTGAGGGCGCGGCACTCGAGTTCGAAGCAGTCACGGAACGCTTCGCTGATGTAGCGCGAAGCGCCACGGAAGCCCAGCATCGGGTTTTCTTCTTCCGGCTCGTAAAGCTTGCCGCCGATCAGGTTGGCGTATTCGTTGGACTTGAAGTCCGACAGGCGCACGATGACCTTTTTCGGCCAGAACGCTGCGGCCAGGGTGCTGATGCCTTCCACCAGCTTCTCGACGTAGAAACCGACCGGATCGTTGTAACCGGCAATGCGCTTGTCGACGCTGTCCTTGATTTCCTGCGGCAGGCCGTCGTAGTTCAGCAGCGCCTTGGGGTGCACGCCGATCATGCGATTGATGATGAACTCCAGGCGGGCCAGGCCCACGCCAGCGTTCGGCAGCTGCGCGAAGTCGAAGGCGCGGTCCGGGTTGCCGACGTTCATCATGATCTTGAACGGCAGGTCCGGCATGGCGTCCACGGAGTTCTTCTTGATGTCGAAGCCCAGTTCGCCTTCGAAGATGTAGCCGGTATCGCCTTCGGCGCAGGACACGGTCACACCCTGGCCATCCTTGAGCAGTTCGGTGGCGTTGCCGCAACCGACCACTGCTGGGATCCCCAGTTCACGGGCGATGATCGCCGCGTGGCAGGTACGCCCGCCGCGGTTGGTGACGATGGCGCTGGCGCGCTTCATCACCGGTTCCCAGTCCGGGTCGGTCATGTCGGAGACCAGTACGTCACCGGCCTGGACCTTGTCCATCTCCGAGACGTCCTTGATGATCCGCACCTTGCCGGCGCCGATGCGCTGGCCGATGGCGCGGCCTTCCACCAGCACGGTGCCGGTTTCCTTGAGCAGGTAGCGCTCCATGACGTTGGCCTGGGTGCGGCTCTTCACGGTTTCCGGGCGGGCTTGCACGATGTACAGCTTGCCGTCGTCACCGTCCTTGGCCCATTCGATGTCCATCGGGCACTTGTAGTGCTGTTCGATGATCATCGCCTGCTTGGCCAGTTCGCTGACTTCGGCGTCACTCAGGCAGAAACGCGCGCGCTCGGCCTTGTCCACGTCGACGGTCTTCACCGAACGACCGGCCTTGGCTTCGTCGCCGTAGATCATCTTGATGGCCTTGCTGCCCAGGTTGCGGCGCAGGATGGCCGGGCGACCGGCTTGCAGCGTGCCTTTGTGGACGTAGAACTCATCCGGGTTCACCGCGCCCTGCACGACGGTTTCACCCAGGCCGTAGGCGCCGGTGATGAACACCACGTCACGGAAGCCCGACTCGGTGTCGAGGGTGAACATCACGCCGGCGGTGCCGGTTTCGGAGCGGACCATGCGCTGCACACCGGCGGACAGGGCAACCAGCTTGTGGTCGAAGCCCTGGTGCACGCGGTAGGAAATGGCACGGTCGTTGAAAAGGGAGGCAAAGACTTCCTTGGCGGCGCGGATGACGTTTTCCACGCCACGAATGTTCAGGAAGGTTTCCTGCTGGCCGGCGAAGGAGGCGTCCGGCAGGTCTTCGGCGGTGGCCGAGGAACGCACGGCGACGGCGATGTCGGGATTACCTTCGGACAGCTTGGCGAAAGCGGTGCGGATCTCGGCGTTCAGTTTCTCGGGGAACTCGGCTTCCATGATCCATTGGCGGATCTGGGCACCAGTCTTGGCCAGGGCATTGACGTCATCGACGTCCAGGGCATCGAGCGCATCGTGGATCTGCTTGTTCAGGCCGCTCAGTTCCAGGAAATCACGATAAGCCTGGGCGGTCGTGGCGAAGCCACCTGGCACCGATACGCCGGCACCGGCGAGGTTGCTGATCATCTCGCCCAGGGATGCGTTCTTGCCCCCCACATGCTCCACATCATGGACGCCGAGCTTATCGAGGGAAACTACGTACTCTACCAAGGTGATCTCTCCACTAACTGTGTTGGAAAAGCTCAAGGCACCGGTGGCTCCAGGGGAGCGATGACCGGCGATATGGCCTGGACCTGGAAAATAAGTGAGAATGCGGACCACTGGCGGCCAGCAAATCGCGCCTATCATATCCAAGAATCGTCACTAGCTCACTAGCTTAAGGCCCAAGGCGCAAATGAAACGATCTGCTTTCTTTATCTCCGACGGCACCGGCATTACGGCCGAAACGCTAGGCCAAAGCCTGTTGGCACAGTTCGAAAACATTACCTTCGCCAAATTCATACGGCCGTACATCGACAGCGTCGACAAGGCGCGGGCCATGGTACAGCAAATCAATAAAGCCGCCGAAACCGACGGTTTCCGCCCGATTATCTTCGATACCATCGTCAATCAGGACATCCGTGAGATTCTCGCAACGTCCAATGGTTTCATGATCGACATTTTTTCCACGTTCCTGGCTCCCCTGGAGCAGGAACTGAGCGAGCATTCCTCCTACTCGGTCGGCAAATCCCACTCCATCGGCCACAACTCCAACTACATGGAGCGGATCGAGGCGGTCAACTTCGCGCTGGACAACGATGACGGCGCGCGCACGCATTATTACGACAAGGCCGACCTGATCCTGGTGGGGGTGTCGCGCTGTGGTAAGACGCCGACGTGTCTGTACATGGCGATGCAGTTCGGCATCCGTGCGGCCAACTACCCGCTGACCGAAGACGACATGGAGCGCCTGCAACTGCCCAGCGCCCTGCGCGCCCACCAGCACAAGCTGTTCGGCCTGACCATCGACCCGGACCGCCTTACCGCGATCCGCAACGAGCGCAAGCCCAACAGCCGCTATTCGAGCTATGCCCAGTGCGAGTTCGAAGTGCGCGAGGTGGAAAACCTGTTCCGGCGGGAGAATATTCCGCACATCAATTCCACGCATTTTTCCGTGGAAGAGATTTCGGCGAAGATCCTGGTGGAGAAAGGGGTGGAGCGGCGGTTCAAGTGAGGTAGAGGCCTGAAGCAAAAACCTGTGGGAGCGAGCTTGCTCGCGATTGCGGTGTGTCAGCCGCATGAATGTTGCCTGACACTCCCCAATCGCGAGCAAGCTCGCTCCCACATTGGTTCTGGTATGACTTCAGGATTTGTATTCCCCCTGCTTTCCTCCTGTGGAAGCTTGCTCCCACAGGTTCTACCTCAATGAGCCACAGCCGCCTGCTCTTCCATCTTCTTGCGCAGGCTCAGCGGGCGCATGTCGGTCCAGACTTCTTCGATGTAGGCCAGGCATTCCTTCTTGAACCCGCTTTTGCCGACGGTGCGCCAGCCTTCTGGGACGACCTTGTAGTCTGGCCAGATCGAATACTGTTCTTCGTGGTTGACCACGACCTGAAAGACGATGTCCTCGCGGTCGAATACTGAAGTCATGGGTGTCTCTCCATCTTTGCTCGAGGTTCGCGGCGGCATCTGCGCAGCCAGGATATGAAAGGAACGTACGGGCCGGGGTGAAAATTAGGCCTCGACGACCGCCGCCTGCAGGGCTCGCCCGAAAATCTCGGCAACCCGGTCGATTTCCGCCTTTGTGATGATCAGCGGTGGCAGGAACCGCACCACGCCGCCTTGCCGGCCACCCAGTTCCAGGATCAGCCCGCGCTTGAGGCATTCACGTTGCAGCTGTGGCGCCAGCCGTGCATGTACCGGCGGATGGCCCAGGGCGTCAGGCTTACCCGCCGGATCCACCAGTTCGACGCCGAGCATCAACCCGCGACCGCGGATATCGCCCAGTTGCGGGAAGTCTCGCTGCAGGATGCGCAGGTGCTCGCTCAAGCGTAAACCCATGGCCGCGGCGTGGGCCGGCAGGTCGTGCTCCTGCAGATAGCGCATCACTGCGGAACCGGCGGCCATGGCCATCTGATTGCCACGGAAGGTCCCGGCGTGAGCGCCCGGCAGCCAGGTGTCGAGCCAATCGCGATAAACCACCACCGCCAGGGGCAGGCTGCCACCGATGGCCTTGGACAGCACGACCACGTCCGGGATGATCCCGGCGTGCTCGAACGCAAACATCTTGCCGGTACGGCCAAAGCCGCTCTGGATTTCGTCGACGATCAACGCCACCCCCGCCTGCTCGGTGATCCGCCGCAAACCGCGTAGCCAGTCCAGATCAGCGGGAATCACCCCGCCCTCGCCCTGCACCACTTCGACGATGACGGCTGCCGGCAATTGCACGCCGGCCTCGGGGTCATTCAGCAGGTTTTCCAGGTAATGCAGATTGGCCTTCACGCCTTCGACACCACCCAGTCCGAACGGGCAGCGGTAATCGTAGGGATAGGGCATGAACTGCACGCCGCTGCTGAGCAAGGCGCCCAAGGGTTTCTTCGGCCCCAGGCTGCCCATCAGGCTCAACGCCCCTTGGCTCATGCCGTGATAACCGCCCTGGAACGACAGCACGGTGCTGCGGCCGGTGGCGGTGCGTACCAGCTTGAGGGCGGCTTCCACCGCGTCGGTGCCGGTGGGGCCGCAGAACTGGATCTTCGCCTCGGCGGCCAGCTCTGCCGGCAACAAGCCGAACAGGTCCTGGACAAAACGGTCCTTGACCGGCGTGGTCAGGTCCAGGGTATGCAAGGGCAGCTCATCGGCCAGCACCTGCTGGATCGCTTCGATCACCACCGGATGGTTATGCCCCAGCGCCAAGGTGCCGGCGCCGGCCAGGCAGTCGATGAAGGTGCGACCCTCGACGTCCTCGACATACAGCCCCTTGGCACGCTTGAGGGCCAGGGGAATCCGCCTTGGGTAGCTGCGGGCGTTGGACTCCTGCCGATTCTGGCGGGCCAGCAGCGGCGACTCATTGAACTGGTAGAGCGTCTCGACCGGCGCAGGGCTGACCCGGGCCGGCTGTGCTTCGATAAGACTGTTGGCGACTGACATCCCTCGACCCCGCAATACACTGAAGTAATGACCCAACGACACACCGCACAGGTGCATCTCCGGTCGGAGCGCACATGCAGGTTTCCTGTTGTGGAAACGCATCAGCAACGCAGGGATTTACTCTCGGGCAGAACTTTGCGGGTCGACGCGATCAGTGGCTTGTTCATGAAGCCTGTGGGAGCAAAGCTTGCTCGCGATGCAGGCACCTCGGCCTGACTGTCGGCCAAGGTGATGCCATCGCGAGCAAGCTTTGCTCCCACAGAGCCGTTGCACAGGCCATTGTTGGAGTGAATCAGGCCGGTAACACCTGCACCGGCACCGTCAACTCGACCCGCAACCCATCCGGGCGCGTGTCGAAATGCAGGCCGCAGCCGCAACGCTGGACGATGGCCTGGACGATCGCCAGCCCCAGTCCGCAGCCGGTGCTCTGGCCATTGCGCCAGAAGCGCTGGGTCAGGTGCTGGATGTCGTCGGCGGCGATGCCGGGGCCGTGGTCGCGGACCTGGAAGCGCACGCGCTGGCCGACCATCTCCAGGCTCAGCTCCACATCGGTATCGTCCGGGGTATGGCGCAGGGCGTTATCCAGCAGGTTGCGCAAGGCGGCGATGGAGAGCACCGCCGGCATCTGCACCGGTGCATCGGACAACCCTGGGGATACGTGCAGCCTGATCCGCCGCGAATCACTGCTGACGGCATCCTGGATCGCCAGTCGGGCGACCTGCTCGGCGTTGCATTGCACGCCATCGTCGAACGACAGGCTGCCTTCGACCCGCGCCAGCAACAGCAACTGTTCGAGTGTGCGGTGCATGCGGTCGGCGCCCTCCTCGGCCCGAGCCAGGGACTGGTCGCGGGCGGCGCCTTCGGTCATGCGCGCCACTTGCAGGTGCGTCTTGATCGCGGTCAGCGGGCTACGCAGCTCGTGGGCGGCGTCGCCGGTCAGCCGGCGCTCACGCTCGATGGTCTTGCCGATGCGCTGGAACAACTGGTTCTGGGTCTCCAGCAGCGGTCGCAATTCGCTGGGCAGTGGATGGATCTGCAAGGGCTCCAGGGAATCGGCGCTACGCCGCATCAGCGCATCGCGAATGCGATTGAGCGGTGCCAGGCCCTGGCCGATGCCGAGCCACAACAGGCACAGGCAACCGAGCAGCGCCACGCCCACCGGCACCGAGGCGGCCAACAGTATCGACATGTTCAGGGCTTCGCGTTCGATCTGGCGGTCGGCGGTGGTGATGCGCAAATCGCCCCGGGCCAGGGTGAAGCTGCGCCAGGGCGCGCCGTCGATCATCTGGTCGTGGAAGCCCATTTTCTCGGCTTCCAGGGTTTGCTCCGGGGTGCCGTGGCTGCGGGCCAGAATCTCGCCGCGCAAGGAACTGACCTGACAGGCCATGCCGCCTGGAATGCTCAATTGCTCGGAGCTCAAATGCGTGCCGTCGCCCTTGCTCGGCAACGGTGGCATCTGTTCCAGCAACCCGGCGACCATCCGCGCCGAAGCCACCAGGCGCTGGTCGAGGGAAAACATCATCTGGTTGCGCAGGTCGCTGAGCATCCACGCCGCGGCCAGGGCCCAGATCAGGGCAAAGGCCGCGCCGAGGGTCAGGCTCAGGCGCAGTCGCAGGCTCATCACTTGGAAGACTCTCCACCTTCGGCCGGCCCCAGGCGATAGCCCAGGCCACGCACGGTCTCGACAATCCCGTTACCCAACTTGCGCCGCAGGTGATGGATATGGACGTTGAGGGCGTTGCTTTCCAGTTCGTCGTTGAACCCGTAGACGCTGTCCTTGAGCTGTTCAGTGGACAGCACCCTGCCGCGACTGTGCAACAGTGCCTGCAACAGCGATTGCTCGCGCCGGGACAGATCCACCGGTTGGCCGTCCAGGGTGGTTTCCCGACTGCTGGGGTCATAGGTCAGGCGACCGTGTTCGATCAGGTTGACGCTGCGCCCCGCCACGCGCCGCAGCAACGTGTGCAGGCGCGCCGCAAGTTCGCGCAGGTCGAAGGGTTTGAGCAGGTAGTCATCGGCGCCGGCCTGCAAGCCGTCGACCCGGTCGGTCACCGAGTCCCGGGCGGTGAGGATCAGCACCGGCGTCTCCAGCCCCTGCTGACGCAACTGCCTGAGCAGTTTGAGACCGTCCTCGTCGGGCAATCCCAAGTCCAGCACCATGACATCGAATTCCGCCACGCCGACCATCGCCCGCGCCGCCGATGCAGTGGCGACGTGCTCGACGGTCAGGCCCTGCGCCGTAAGGCCGGCAACGATCCCGCTGGCAATCAACTCATCGTCTTCGCAGACCAGTACGCGCATGGTAAGCCCCGTGGAAAAAGGTACATTAGGCCGCCGGCCGATTAAGCCGACATTATGCGACGAGTACGGCCAACATGGGCGATCATTGGCGCCTGCCGGCCGTCGTCGGGTTAATCGACGGTTAATCGCCAGCCGCCATTGTGTTTTCCACTTGCTTCGTTCTAAGGCTTTATCCATGCGTCGATTGTTTTTGCTGTGGCTGTTCCTGATCTCGGGCCTGGCCCAGGCCGCCAATCCCTTCGAGACCAAACCCGATTTCCTGCCGGTGGAAAAGGCGTTCGTGTTTACCTCCGAACGCCTGGACTCCGGTGAAACCCAGCTGTTCTGGCAGATCGCCGATGGGTACTACCTGTATCAGCAGCGCCTCAAGTTCGATGGCCTGGCCGAGGCGCAGAAACCCAAGCTGCCGGAGGGTGAAGCCCACAGCGACGAGTTTTTCGGCGACCAGCAGGTCTATCGCCAGGCGCTGGAGCTGAAGATTCCGGCCGGTGCCACGGGCAAGATCAAGGTCGGCTTCCAAGGCTGCGCCGACGCCGGCCTGTGCTATCCACCCCAGACCCAAGTGGTCGACCTGGGGGGCAGCGCACCGGTGGCGGCCAGCGGCGAGGCGCCGGACCAGGCCCTGGCCAGCGGCCTGCAACAACGGGCCTTGGGCTGGAGCCTGCTGGTGTTCTTCGGCCTGGGTCTGCTGCTGGCGTTCACCCCCTGTTCGCTGCCGATGCTGCCGATTTTGGCCGGGCTGGTGGTGGGCAGCGGTGCCGGGCCGAGACGCGGCCTGGCCTTGGCCGGCAGCTACGTGATCAGCATGGCCCTGGTGTACGCCGCCATGGGTGTGCTCGCCGCGCTGTTGGGGGCCAATCTTCAGGCGCTGCTGCAACAACCGTGGCTGCTGGGCAGCTTCGCGGCCGTGTTCGTGTTGCTGGCACTGCCGATGTTCGGCTTCTTCGAATTGCAATTGCCGGCCGCCCTGCGTGACCGCCTGGAAAACGCCGGGCGCCAGCAGCGCGGTGGCAGCCTGGTAGGCGCCGGTATTCTCGGGGCGCTGTCCGGCCTGTTGGTGGGCCCGTGCATGACCGCGCCGCTGGCTGGCGCGCTGTTGTATATCGCCCAGAGCGGCAATGCGCTGCACGGCGGGCTGATCCTGTTCACCATGGGCATCGGCATGGGCCTGCCACTGTTGCTGTTGGTGACCGTGGGCAACCGCTTCCTGCCCAAGCCCGGTGCCTGGATGGACCTGCTCAAGGGCGTGTTCGGCTTCCTGTTCCTGGGCACCGCGCTGCTGATGATTCGTCCGATCATCGACGGTTCGTTGTGGGTCGGCCTGTGGGGCGTGCTGATGTTGATTGCCGCCTACAGCGCCTGGCGCCAGACCGAAGGGTTCGGCCGCATCGCCTATGTCTGCGGCAGCGCCTCGTTGCTGTTCGGCCTGTGGGGCAGCCTGCTGGTGATTGGCGCAGCAGGCGGCGGCGATGACTTCTTCCAGCCCCTGAAGGTCTATGCCGGCACCGAAGGCCGCGCGACCGTCAGTGCCCACGATGCGTTCGTCACGGTCAACGAGCCCGCCACCCTGCAACGGGAACTGGACGCCGCCAAGGCCCAGGGCCAGTGGGTGCTGCTGGACTACTACGCCGATTGGTGCGTGTCCTGCAAGATCATGGAAAAACAGGTCTTCGGCCGCAGCGAAGTGCTCGACGCCCTGAGCGGTGTGCGCCTGCTGCGCCTGGACGTCACCGCCGACAGCCCTGCCAGCCGCGAACTGCTGGGCCGTTACCAAGTGCCGGGGCCGCCGAGCCTGCTGTGGATCGGCGCCGACGGTGAAGAGCGCCGCAGCCAGCGGATCACCGGGGAAGTCGACGCCAAGGCGTTCCTGGAGCGCTGGAACCTCACCCGGGACGCGCGCTGATGCTGACGTTTACCTTGGGCACCTTTGCCATCGCCCTCAACCACCTGTTGCTCATCAGCGCCCTGGCGCTGGCGACCTTCGTGGGCTGGCGAGTGGCCAAGCGCGGTGGCGAAAACCCCGAGTCGGTGCTGTTCGTGCTGTTTCTACTGGGCCTGCTGGCCGCACGGATCGGCTTCGTCGTCGCCTATTGGCAACATTACCGGGACGACCCGTGGCAGATCGTCGACCTGCGCGACGGTGGCTTCCTGGCCTGGCCGGGCATCGTGGCGCTGCTGATTGGCGCCTTGTTGTGGGCCCGGCGCCGTCCGCCCCTGCGCCGGCCATTGGGCTTTGGCGTCGGCAGCGGCTTGCTGTTCTGGCTGGTGGCGACCTTGTCATTGACGATTTATGAACAAGGCACCCGGCTGCCGGGCATCACCCTGCGCACCGCCGACGGCGCGACCGTGAAACTCACCGATTACCAGGGCGGCCCCCTGGTGATCAATCTATGGGCCACCTGGTGCCCGCCCTGCCGGCGTGAAATGCCGGTGCTCGAAGAAGCCCAGCAACAACGTCCAGACCTGACCTTCCTGTTCGTCAATCAGGCCGAAAGCATGCAAAGCGTCAGCACCTACCTCGCCACCCAAGGCCTGAGCCTGGACAACGTGTTGTTCGATGGCAGCGGTCGTCTCGGCCAGGCTGTCGGCTCCATGGCCCTGCCGACGACCCTGTTCTACAGCGCCGATGGCCGCCTGCTGGGCAGCCACCTGGGGGAATTGTCGGAAGCGAGCCTGGCTCGCGCCCTGGAAAACTTCGAAACGCCGGACTCGTCCACGACGCCCCACTCCGCCACAAGGAAAACGCCATGCCCCGCCTCCGCCACCTGCTGACCCTGGCCGTTGCCGCCGCACTGTCGCAGGCCCCGCTGCTCCAGGCCGAAGAATTGCCCGCAGCCATCAAGAAGATCGAAGCCAAGGGCGCAAAAATCGTTGGCACCTTCGACGCGCCGGACGGCTTGCGCGGTTACGCGGCGCAATACCAGAACCGTGGCATGGCGCTGTACCTGACCCCGGATGGGCAACACGTCCTGCTGGGCAACCTGTACGACGCCGACGGCAAGGACCTGAGCGCCGAGCCACTGCAAAAACTGGTTTATGCACCGATGGCCAAGGCCATCTGGGCGAAGATGGAGGGCAGCAACTGGATCGCCGACGGCAACAAGGACGCACCGCGCACGGTGTACCTGTTCAGCGATCCGAACTGCCCGTACTGCAACATGTTCTGGGAACAGGCACGGCCTTGGGTCAAGGCCGGCAAGGTGCAGTTGCGTCACATCATGGTGGGCATCATCCGCGAAGACAGCCCGGGTAAATCCGCTGCCTTGCTGGCGGCCAAGGACCCGGAAAAAGCCCTGGCCGAGCATGAAAAGGCCGGCAAGGGCAGCCCGCTCAAACCGCTCAAGGACATACCGCCGGCCATCCAGGCGAAACTGGACGCCAACCAGCAGTTGATGGACGAACTGGAACTGTCCGCCACCCCGGCAATTTTCTATCTGGATGAAAAAGGCGAACTGCAACAACAGCAAGGCGCGCCGTCACCGGACAAACTGGCGAAGATTCTCGGGCCCAAGTGACTGGCCTCCACTGCAGACCCCTTGTGGGAGCGAGCTTGCTCGCGATAGCGGCAGATCAGTCAGCATTGATATGACAGACACACCGCAATCGCGAGCAAGCTCGCTCCCACAGGGGCTTTGCATCGGTCACAAAATCCCTGTTCGCGATGACGGCGGATCAGTTGCGCAATAACCCCAGCAATGTCCGATTCACGAATTCAGGGTTCTCCAGGTTGGAGATGTGCCCCGCCTCCGGAATCAGTATATGTGGGCAACCGATCAACTCGGCCATCTCCATGGACTCGGACGGCGGACGCGGTTTGTCCTGGTCGCCACACATCACCACCGTGCGCTTGGCATCCAGTTCATGCAGGCGCGGCAGGATGTCGTCCCGACCGAAAATGATCCGCCCCAGCGGCACGATACTGTCGCGCAGGCGATCGGTCGGCAACGCGGCCAGCGCGGCGCGAAACTGCTGATAGAGCGCCGACTGCGGGTCGATCCCCGGCCGGAAGAAGATTGGCACGATGATGTCCAGCAACGGCTCGGGAACGCTGCCGCTGGCTTCGATCTTGTCGAACAACGAGAAGTAGTACTGGCGGGTCGGTTCCGGCTCGACACCGACGTAGGTGTCCATCAATACCAGCGACAGCACGCGCTCAGGCGCCGCCAGCGCCAGCCGTGCCCCCACATCCCGCCCACCGAGAGCCCGAGCAGGTTGAAACAGTCGATGCCCAGGTGATCCATCAATGCCAATGCCTGACGAGCCAGGTCGTCCAGGGAGGTCATGCCCTCAGGCAAACGCCCGGACTGGCCGTGCCCCCACAAGTCCAGGGCGATGACCCGGTAATGTTGGGACAACACCTCGATCTGCGGCGCCCACATGGTGTGGTCCCACAGATAGCTGCTGCCCAGCAGCACCACCGGGCCCTGGCCTTGGTCCAGGTAGTGAAGCGGTTGTCCGTCAATGATTGAAAAGGGCATGGGTGACCTCCTTGTTTGTGTCTGGAAAAAGCCTTGGGAGACTGAGCTGTGCAGGCTGAGCAGTCAACCTTTGAGCCGGCAGTGCCTATGCTGCCCTCATCGCGGGCAAGCCTTGCTCCCACAGGGTTGATGCTCGAACACAAATACTCTGTTCACAGCTGATCCCTGTGGGAGCAAGGCTTGCCCGCGAAGGGGTCCTTATAGACGCCGCAAAACTACATTCCTTCCAACTCCGCCATCAAATCATTCAACCGATCCACCTTCTCCTCAGTGATTTCGCTGGCCGCCAGCCCATCGATGTAGTCGGCCAGTTCCTGCACCGTGCTGCATTCGAACATCGCCCGCAGCGGTACGTTGCGTTGCAGGGCCTTTTGCACCCGTGAGGCGATCTGCGTCGCCAGCAGGGAATGCCCGCCCAGTTCGAAGAAGTTGTCCCGCACCCCCACCCGCTCGACTTTCAGCACCTGGGCCCAGATGTCTGCCAGGGTCTGTTCCAGTTCATTGCCGGGGGCTTGGTAGTCCTGGCTTTGCAACTGACCGATCTCCAGGGTCGGCAAGGCCTTGCGATCGAGTTTGCCGTTGGCGTTGAGGGGGAGGCGCTCGAGCCACAGCCAGTGCAGCGGCACCATGTATTCCGGCAGTTCGGCCCGCAGGCGCTGCTTGATGCGCTCCAGTCGTTCGGCGGATTTGAGCGCCGAGTCGGTGGCCACGAGGTAGCCCACCAGATGCTTGCCATTGGCGCCCTCCTGCACACCCACCGCCCCATCGCGCACTTCCGGCTGTTCATGCAAGCGTGCTTCGATTTCCCCCAGTTCGATGCGGTAGCCGCGGATCTTTACCTGATGGTCGATGCGCCCGACATACTCCAACACCCCATCGCTGCGCTGCCGTGCCAGGTCGCCGGTGCGGTACAGCCGCTCCCCCGGCGCGCCGAACGGGTTCGGCACAAAGACCGGGGCGGTGCGCAACGGATCGCTTACATAACCACGCCCGACCCCGGTGCCCGCCACGCACAACTCCCCCACCGCACCCAGCGGCACCAGGTCCAGCGCACCGTCGAGCAGGTACAGACGATTGTTGTCGGTGGGCGTGCCAATCGGCAGATACGTACCACGGGTCGAGGCCAGGTCGACCCGGAAGAACGCCACGTCGTCGGAGCATTCCGCCGGGCCGTAGGCATTGACCAGACCAGTGTCCGGGTAACGCAACAACCACTGGTGGGCCAGTTCCGGCGGCATCGCTTCGCCGGTGGGCAGCATCCAGCGCAAGCCGTCCAGACCGATGCGTTCCTGGGCGAGCATGCCCTGGATCAACGACGGCACGCTTTCCAGCACGCTAATGCCCTGCTGCTGTACATGCTCCAGCAACCCTTGCGGGTCGTGGGCAATGGCGTTGGGCACGATGTCGACCCGGGCACCGAACAACGGCGCGGCCAGGAACTGCCAGACCGAAATATCGAAGCTCTGGGACGCCGTCTGGGCGATCACATCCGCCTCGCTCAGCGCCAGGTACGGCACCTTGCTCAGTTGGTTGTTGAGCATGCCCCGCTGTTCCACCATCACGCCTTTGGGCAGGCCGGTGGAACCGGAGGTGTAGATCACGTAGGCCAGGTTATCCGGCCCGCTGTAGATCCCTGGGTTTTCCAGCGAAAGAGCGCTGGCCTGGACGGCTTCCCACACCAGCAACTTCGGCCGCCCGGAACAGGCGAACTCGTCCAGCAAAGCCTGCGCCTGGGCCTCGCAGGCCTGGGTGCAAACCAACAACGGCGTGCGACTCAATTCGATGATGCGGCTCAGGCGCTGGCTCGGCAGGCCCGGGTCCAGCGGCAGGTAGCCGGCACCGGCCTTGAAGCTGCCGACGATCATGCCCAGCAGCTCGGCATCCCGTTCGGCCAGCAGCGCCACGGGCTGATCCAGGCCGACACCGGACGCGATCAGGGCATGACCGAGGCGGTTGCTGCGCGCATTCAGCTCGGCGTAGCTGTAGCTCGCGTCCAGGCAACTGACCGCAGGGCGCTGCGGATGGGCCGCGACTCGGGCCTCGAACAGCTCGACGTAACTCTGCTCCAGCGGATAGGCATGCTCGCTCTGGTTGCAGCCCTCGATGAGGAAGTCCTGTTCTTCGGCACCGATCAGCGGCAGCTCGCTCATGTCGCCGTGCAAGCCCGCCATCAATGCCAGCAGCAACCGCTTGAACTCGCCCAGCAGCCCCTGGACGGTGCTTTCATCGAAGTAGCGCTGGTCGTATGAAAGGTGCAGCCCCAGGTCATCCCCCGGGTAGCAGACCGCCGTCAGCGGGAAATTGGTGTGGGTCCGGCCCGAGTCCGAAGTGGCATTGAGACTTTGGGCGCGGTCCAGCACCGAGACCTCCACCGGGGCATTCTCGAACACGAACAAACTGTCGAACAGAGGCTGGCCCTTGGGCAGTTCACTGACTTCCTGGATGCTCACCAGTGGCAGGTATTCGTACTCGCGCAGTTGCATGTTGCTGTCCAGCAAATCGCTGAGCCACTGGCGCACGCTGCAGCGCTGATGGTCTTCAGGCATCTGCACGCGCAAGGCGATGCTGTTGATGAACAGCCCCACGGTGCGTTGCATCTGCGGCAGCTCCACCGGACGCCCGGCCACAGTGACGCCGAACAGCACGTCGCGGTCGCCGCTGACCCGCCGCAGCACCAGGGCCCACGCCGCCTGGGCGAACGTGTTGACCGTCAGTTGATGGGCCTGGGCCAGTTCCCGTAGCCGTGCGCCATCCTCGACATCGAGACGGGTGTAGCAGTCGCCGACGATCATGCCGCCGCTGTCACCGGCGTGCTCGCGCAGAAACGGCCGGTCGCCAGGGATCGGGGTGGTTCGCTCGAAGCCTTTCAGGTTGCGCTGCCACCACTGCCGGGCCTCGGCCAGGCTCTGGTGCTGCAACCAGCCGATGTAGTCGCGATAGCGCGGTGGCACGGTCAACTGCGGTTCGCGGTTTTCACCCAGGGCGGTGTAGATCTCGAAGAAGTCGTCCATCAGCAGCGAACGGCACCACGCATCGATGAGGATGTGGTGGTTACTCATCATGAACCAGTAGCGTGCCGCGCCGACCCGAATCAGTCGCAGATGAAACGGCGCCTGGTTCAACAGATCGAAACCGGCTTGGCGCTCGTTCTTGAGCAGCGCCTGGAGCTTGGCTTCCTGGGCGTCTTCGGGCACCTCGGACAAGTCGAGATAGTCCACCGGTGTGCGGCCCGGCTTGTGGATGATTTGCAGCATGTCTTCGCCGACGTTCCAGCAGAACGACGCCCGCAAGGCTTCATGCCGGGCGATGACCGCTTGCCAGGCCTGGGCAAAACGCTGCGGGTCCAGTTCGCTGTTGATGCGATAGCGATCCTGCATGTAGTACAGGCCTGTGCCCGGTTCCAGCAAGGTGTGCAACAGCATGCCTTCCTGCATCGGTGTCAGCGGGTAGACATCTTCGATCTGCCCGGCCGGTACCGGCAGGCTGTCGAGTTGGCCCTGGGTCATCTTCGCCAGGGGGAAGTCCGATGGCGTCAGGCCGCCCGCCTCGTCCGTCAGGCAGTGCTCGATCAGGCGTTGTAACTCATCGAGGTAGGCCTCGGCCAGGGTGGCGATAGCCTGACGATCATGCCGTTCGCGGCTGAACGTCCAGCGCAGCACCAACTCGCCACCGCTGACCTGGCTGTCGACGCTCAGCTCATTGGGCAGCGGCGCATCGGGATCGTGGATCGCGCCCAGCGGCGCATCCAGCGGCTGGAACAGCGCATCCTGACCCAGGGTCTGGTCGAGCTGGCCCAGGTAGTTGAAGGTGATCGCCGCGCGCGGCAGGTTGGCCATCGTCTGGCGAGTCGCCGCGTCGGCCATGTAGCGCAATACGCCATGGCCTAGGCCCTTGTGGGGCACCGCGCGCAATTGCTCCTTGATGGCCTTGATCGAGGCACCGAAGCCTTCGTCCGCCGGGCTCAGGCGCACGGGATAGACGCTGGTGAACCAGCCGACGGTGCGGGTCAGGTCGATGTCGTCGAACAGCGCTTCGCGGCCGTGGCCTTCGAGCTGGACCAAGGCCGAGGCATGCCCGCTCCAACGGCACAGCACCCGGGTCAGCGCGGTAAGCAGCAGGTCGTTGACCTGGGTGCGGTAGGCGCTCGGCGCCTGTTGCAACAGTTGCCGGGTGCGCTCGGCGTCCAGGCGCACGCTGACGGTTTCAGCATGACGTTCCTGCAGCCCGCCCTCGGGATTCGCGCTGGGCAACTGCAGCTGCGCGCCACTCAACTGCACTTGCCACCACTCCAGTTCTTCGCGCAGGGATTCGCTGCCGGCGTAAGCCTGCAAGCGCGCGGCCCAGTCGCGCAATGGGCTGGTCTTGGCCGGCAACTGCACCTGCTGCCCGGTGGTGAGCTGGCGGTAGACGGTTTGCAAATCGTCCATCAGCACCCGCCACGACACGCCGTCGACCACCAGGTGATGGATGACGATCAGCAAACGTTGCTGGCCGTAGGGTAACTGCGCCAGTACTGCGCGCAGCAATGGCCCGGTTGATAGATTGAAACGGCTCTGCGTCTGGGCAAACAACGCTTCGCAATCCTGCGCGGTGGCCACGGATATGTGCTGCAACAACGCCGCGTCAGACAACGGCTGGTGCTCGGCACGCCAGTGCCCGGCGGTTTCGCCGAAGCCCAGGCGCAAGGCATCGTGGTGCTGGAAGACGCTGCGCAGCGCCTGTTCCAGAGGTTGCGGTTCCAGGGCCGTGGTCGGCGCCAGCACCAGCGCCTGGTTCCAGTGGTGCTGGTTGGGGATCTGGCGCTCGAAGAACCAGTGCTGGATTGGCGTCAACCCGGACTCCCCCTGCAACAGGCCCTGCTCGGCAAGCACCTGCTGGCTGCGCGTGGCAACCGCGGCCAAGGTCTGCACGGTCTGGTGCTGGAACAGGTCCCGGGGCGTGAAGTGAATGCCCTGCTGCCGGGCGCGGCTGACCACCTGGATGGACAGGATCGAATCACCGCCCAGCTCGAAGAAGTTATCGTTAAGACCCACTTGCCCGACGTTCAGCACGTCGCACCAGATCGCAGCCAGGGTCTGCTCCAGGGCATTGCTTGGCGCCACGTAGTGTTGGCGATTGAGTTCGGGATCGGGCAACGGCAAGGCACGGCGGTCGAGCTTGCCGTTGGCGGTCAGCGGCATGCTCGCCAGCAGGATCAGGTGCGCGGGCACCATGTAGTCCGGCAGCTGGGCCTTGAGGTGGTTTTTCAAGGCTTCGCGCAGGGTCGCTTGTTGCTCGCCGTCCTGGCTGGCGAGGTCGCTCACCAAGTAGCCGGCCAGTTGCTTGCCGCCGGGCGTGTCGAGGGCCAGTACCACGGCCTCGCGCACCGCGTCATGTTCCAGCAGGCGGGTTTCGATTTCCCCCAGCTCGATGCGGAAGCCGCGGATTTTCACCTGATGGTCGATCCGTCCCAGGTATTCCACCAGACCGTCGGCACGCTGGCGCACCAGGTCGCCGGTGCGATACAGGCGTCCACCCTCGTTGGCGAACGGGTCGGCGACGAAACGCTCGGCGGTCATCCCCGGACGCTGGTGATAACCCTGGGCCAGACCGGCGCCGCCCACATACAACTCTCCCGTGGCGCCTTGCGGCACCAACGCCAGGTCGGCGTCGAGGATGTACGCCACGCGGGCGCCAATCACGCTGCCAATCGGCACACTGGCCGCGCCCTCTTCCAGTCGCTCCGGAGCCAGGCTCGCCAATGGCATGACCACGGTTTCGGTCGGGCCATAGGCGTTGAAGAACAGGCTCGGGTTGAACGCCGCGCGAATGCGTTGCAAGTGTTCGCCGGTCAGGGCTTCGCCGCCGGTGATGCACATGCGCACCGGCAAGGTCTGGCCCTGGGTCGCCAACCACTGGGCCAACTGGCTGCCGTAGCTGGGGGTGAAGCCAAGAATGTTGATGCGATGCTGGCGAATCAGCCCGCAGATTTCCTCGGCGTCCCATTGGCCCTGGGCCCGCAGCACCACGTGGGCGCCGCTGAGCAATGGCACCAGCAGGCGTTCGGTGGCGGCGTCGAAGTTGATGGAATAGAAATGCAGCTCGCAATCGTCCGGGCGCATGCCGAAACGCTGGATCACTGCCTGGCAATGCATGGCGATTTCACCGTGGGACACCACCACACCCTTGGGCTTGCCGGTGGAGCCGGAGGTGTAGATCAGGTACGCCTGGTGTTGCGGCAGGTTGATCAGCGGCAGCGGCTGATCCGGGTATTGGGCCAGGGCGGCCGAATCATCTTCCAGGCACCAGCAGCCCACGCCCTCGGGCAATGCACCGAGGGCGTGGAACATCGCCCTGTCACTGAGCAGCAGGCTGACGCCGCTGTCCTCGATCATGTAGCTCAAGCGGTCCAGCGGGTATTCCGGGTCCAGGGGTACATAGGCACCGCCAGCCTTGAGGATCGCCAGCAGGCCGATGACCATTTCCAGCGAACGCTCCAGGGCCAGGCCGACCCGCACCTGCGGCCCGACGCCTCGCTCACGCAGCATCCAGGCCAGGCGATTGGCGCGGCTGTTCAGTTGCGCATACGTCAGGGGCTGCCCGGCGAAAGTCAGGGCCGGCGCATCGGGACGCATCCGCGCCTGTTCGTAGAACAGTTCGTGGAGGCATTGGTCCAGGCGATGCTCACCGGGCTCGACGCCCAGGCTGTCGAGCAGCTGTTGCTGCTCGCGGGTGTCCAGCAACGGCAGTTCGCTCAGGCGTCGGGCCGGATCGACCAGCAACGCTTCCAGCAGATTGCGCCAGTGCCCAGCCATGCGCGCGATGCGCGGTTCGTCGAACAGGTCGGTGCTGTAGGTCAGGCAGCAACCCAGGCGCTGATCCAGGTCGGTGACTTCCAGGTTGAGGTCGAACTTGGTGGCCCGGGCGTCGTTGACCAGGTATTCAACAGTCATGCCGGCCAGCGTGCGGCTCTGCTGGAACTCCCAGCGCTGCACGTTGCACATCACCTGGAACAGCGGGTTGTAGGCCGCACTGCGCGGCGGCTGCAGGGCTTCCACCAGGTGATCGAAAGGCAAATCCTGATGGGACTGGCCTTCAATCACGGTGTGGCGCACCTGCTCGAACAGTTCGCCCACCGACATCTGCCCGTCGAGTTGGCAGCGCAGGACCTGGGTGTTGAGGAACGCCCCAATCAGCCCTTCGCTTTCCGGGCGGATGCGGTTCGCCACCGGCGCGCCGATGCGCAGGTCGGTCTGGCCACTGTAGCGATAGAGCAGCACGGCCAGGGCGGCGGTCATGGTCATGAACAGGGTCAGGCCCTGTTGCGCGTTGAAGGCACGGACCCGCGCCGCCAAATCATCACTGAGGTCGAAACGGAACAATTCACCGCGATGACTTTGTACCGATGGACGCGGGCGGTCGCCGGGCAGTTCCAGCAGCGGATGTTCGCGGCCCAGTTGCGCGGTCCAATAGTCGAGTTGTCGCTGACGCTCGCCGGACTCCAGCCACTGACGCTGCCAGACGCTGTAGTCCAGGTACTGCACCGGCAAGGGTTCCAGGGGCGATTCGCGATCGTCGATAAAGGCTTCGTACAGCGCGCTCAGTTCACGGGCGAAGATGTCCATCGCCCAGCCTTCGGTGACGATGTGGTGTAACGTCAGGACAAAGTAATGCTCATGCTCGGCGGTCTTGACCAGGCAGGCCCGCAGCAGCGGCCCGGTTTCCAGGTCAAAGGGCTGGTGGGCCTCGCTGTCGGCCAGTTGCTGCACCCGCTGTTCGCGGACGTCAGCAGCCAGCTTCGAGAAATCCTTCCAACCCATGCGCAAGCCCGTCTCACCGTGCACTTGCTGGCGAGCCACGCCGTCGACGCTCGGGAACGTGGTGCGCAGGGTTTCGTGGCGCAGGATCAACGCCTGCAAGGCCGCCTCGAAACGCCCGACATCCAGCACCCCGCGCAACCGCGCCATGCCACCGACGTTGTAGGCCGGGCTGTCCGGCTCCATCTGCCAGAGGAACCACATGCGCTGCTGGGAATAGGACAGCGGCACCGGTTGGCTACGGTCGACTTTCTCGATCGGTGGCTGACGGTTGGCCTGGCCGCTGGCCTGGATCAAGCGCACCTGTTCGGCGAAGGCGCCCAGCTCGCTGGCCTCGAACAGAGTGCGCAGCGGCAGTTCGACGTCGCAGGCCTGGCGGGTGCGGGAAATGATCTGGGTCGCCAGCAGCGAATGACCGCCGAGGGCAAAGAAATCGTCCCGCAGGCCGATGCGCGCAAGGCCCAGCACCTCGCGCCAGATGCCGGCGATTTGCTGCTCGAGGGCGCTGGCCGGCTCGACGTGCTCGCGCACCTGCCATTGCGGCTCGGGCAAGGCGCGGCGGTCGAGCTTGCCGCTCGGGCCCAGGGGCATGGCGTCCAGGCGCAGCAGTTGGGTGGGCACCATGTAGTCCGGCAGTTCGGCGGCCAGGGCGGCTTTGAGTCGAATGTTCAACGCGTCCTGGTCCTGGGCGACATCCGGGGCGGTGTAATAGCCGATCAACTGCGGGCCGGTCGAGGTGTCGCGCACCAGCACTGCCACTTGGGCGATGCCGTCCTGGGCCAGCAGGCGCGCTTCGATTTCCTGCGGCTCGACCCGAAAACCGCGCAGCTTGACCTGCTGGTCGAGGCGGCCGAGGTACTCGATCACGCCGTCGGCGTTCCAACGCGCGCGGTCGCCGGTACGGTACAACCGCGCACCGGCCGGCCCCAGAGGGTCAGCGACAAAACGCTCGGCGCTCAGGCCCGGACGACCGAGGTAACCCCGGGCCAGGCCCAGGCCGCCGATGCACAGCTCGCCGGGCACGCCGGCCGGCACGGGATTGAGGTCGCTGTCGAGTACCCGGCACAGGACGTTGCCCAGGGGCCGGCCGATCGGCGAGCGCTCGCCATCGGCCTCGGTGCAATGCCAATGGGTGACGTTGATCGCGGTTTCGGTCGGGCCGTAGCGGTTGTGCAATTGCACCGCCGGCAGTTGCGCCAACACCCGGTTGCGCAGTTCGGCGGGCAAGGCTTCGCCACCGGAGAACAGCCGACGCAGGCTGCTGCAGCGGGCGCTCAACGGCTCATCGACAAACAGGCTGAGCAACGGCGGCACGAAGTGCAGCGTGGTGACGCCAAACTGCTGCACCAATTGGGCGATGCGGTGCGGGTCACGGTGTTCGCCGGGGCCGGCCAGTACCAATTCGCTGCCGGTGATCAGAGGCCAGAAGCATTCCCAGACCGACACGTCGAAACTGATCGGCGCTTTTTGCATCAGCACATCGGTGGCATCCAGCCCGTAGGTCGCTTGCATCCATTGCAGGCGCTCGGCCAGGGCCGCGTGGGTATTGCCGACGCCTTTGGGCTGGCCGGTGGAGCCGGAGGTGTAGATCACGTAGGCCAGATGGTCGCCGTGCAGGTGCAGGCCCGGCGGATTGCTTGGCCATTGCTCCAGATGCAGGGCGTCCATGGCGATGACACTGACGCCGTCGCACACCGGCAAACGTTCGAGCAGCTCGGTTTGGGTCAGCAGCAAGTCGACGCCACTGTCGTGGAGCATGTAGGCCAGGCGTTCGGCCGGGTAGTCCGCATCCAGCGGCACATAGGCACCGCCGGCCTTGATGACGGCCAGCACACCGATGAGCAGCTGCGGCGAGCGCTCGGCGGCAATCGCCACGCACACGTCCGGGCCAACGCCCTTGTCCCGCAGGTAATGGGCCAGGCGATTGGCCTGGGTGTGCAGCTCGGCATAATCGAGTTGACCACCGTCCCAGCGCAACGCAGTGCGTTGCGGCGTGCACCGGGCCTGTTCGTTCAACAGCTCCGGCAGCCATTGGCTGGCCGGCGCGCACGGGGCCGCGCTCCATTGCTGCTGTTGGCTGTGTTCATCGGCGGCCAATAACGGCACATCGCCGATGGTTTGTTGCGGATCGGCGCAGACCGCCCGCAACAGGTTGCAGTAATGCGCCGCCAGCCGCTCGATGGTCGCCGCCTCGAACAGTTCGTCGGCGTAGTCGAACGACAGCGTCAAGCGGCCGTTGCGATCTTCTTCGCTGTGCAGTTGCAGGTCGAACTTGGCTTCGCGGCTGTGCCACGGCAACTCCTCGGCCAGCAACCCCGGCAGGCGCCGCAAGGCACTCAAGTCACGCTGCTGGTGGTTGAACATCACCTGGAACAGGCCTTGTTCACGCGCCTCGGGAAACGCTTCGAGCAGTTGTTCGAACGGCAGGTCCTGGTGGACCTGGGCACCGAGTGTGGCTTCCCGGGCCTGGGCCAGCAGCGCAGCGAATGGCTGACGTGAATCGACCTGCCCGCGCAGCACCTGGGTGTTGATGAAGAAGCCGATCAGCCCCTGGGTTTCCAGGCGCGGACGGTTGGCGTTGGGCACACCGATGCGGATATCGGATTGGCCGGTGTAACGCTGCAACAGCGCCTGGAAGGCTGCCAGCAACAGCATGAACGGCGTTGCGTCGTGTGCCTGGGCCACGTGGCGCAAGGTATCGCAGAGGCCCTTGTCCAGGCGCAGGCTATGCCGCGCGGCACTGCGCTGGCGTTGAGCGCTGCGTGGATGATCCGTGGCCAGCACCAGGGCCGAAGGTTCCGCGCCCAGTTGCTGCTTCCAGAAGCGCAGTTGGTGCTCGGCCTCGCCTTGGGCGAGCCACTGGCGCTGCCAACTGCCGTAGTCGGCGTATTGCAAGGGCAACGGCGCCAGCTCGGCGAGCTGACCTTGGGAGGCGGCGGCGTACAAGCGGGAGAATTCTTCAATCAACACATTCATCGACCAGCCGTCGGCGGTGATGTGGTGCAGTGTCACCAGCAACTGATGGTCATCCTCGTCGAGACGCAACAGGCTGACCCGCAGCAGCGGCCCCTTCTCCAGATCGAACGGCGTGGCCGCTTCGTCTTCTCGAACCTGCCGCGCCCGGGCTTCGCGCAAGTCGGCAGGCAGGTCGCCGAGATCGATGACATGCAGCTTGAATTCACCGGCCGGATCGACCTGTTGCAGGGCCACGCCATCCCGCTCCAGGAACCGCGTGCGCAGGGACTCATGACGCTCGATCAATTGCTGGAAACTGGCGCGCAACGCGTCTTCGTCCAGCTCGCCGCGCAGGTGCAAGGCGCCAGGAATGTTGTAGGCATGGCTCGTCGGATCGAGCTGCCAGGTAAACCACAAACGGTTCTGGGCCAGGGATTGCGGCAACGCATCGTCGCGCGACAATGCGCTGATCGCGCCTTGAGGCTGGCCGCCGTCCTGTTGCTGGTTCGCCACCGCTGCGGCGAACGCGGCCAGGGTTGGCGCTTCGAACAGCAGGCGCAGGTTCAGTTCCAGCCCCAGGGTTTCCCGTAGTCGTGCGATCACCTGGGTGGCGGCGATGGAATTACCGCCCAGCAGGAAGAAATGATCGTCAGCCTGGACCTGTTCGACCTGCAGTTGCTCGCGCCAGATTTGGCCGATGAGCGTTTGCAGCTCGGATGACGGCGCAGATTCGTCAGCGACTTCTGCCTCGGCTGACGGGAACTGTACATAACTGTCCAAGCTGCCGTCGGCCAATCGACTGCGGCACGCCGAGCGCTGCAACTTGCCGCTGGAGGTCTTGGGCAACGCGCCGGGATTGAGCAGCACCACCACGCTCGGGGCTTGCTGGCAGGCCTCGGCCACGGCCTGGCGAATGGCTTTGATCAAGGCTTCGGGCGGGAGGATTTTCTGCACGCTGCGGCTGATTTCCGCAGCGATACCGATGCCTTCCTCGCCGCCATCGTTGACCGCGAACGCGGCCACGCGGCCCTTGCGCACCACCTCCACTTCGCGCTCGATGGTTTGCTCGATGTCCTGGGGATAGAGGTTATGCCCGCGCACGATCAGCAGGTCTTTCAGACGGCCGGTGATGAACAGTTCGCCGCCGCGCAGGAAACCCAGGTCACCGGTACGCAGCCAGGTCCGCCCGTCGTGCTGGACAAAGGTCTTGGCGCTGGCTTCAGGGTTGCGCCAGTAACCCAGGGCGATGCTCGGGCCAGCAGCCCAGACTTCACCGACCTGATTGTCGGCCAGCGGCTGCAACGTGGCGGGCTCGACGATCAGCACCGCGTGCCCGGGCTGGCTGACACCGCAACTCATCACCGCACTGCCCTGCCCCGGCTCGGCACGGTTTTGCGTCAGTGCCGCATCATCCACCCGCAGCGAAGGAATGCCGTGGCGGCGTGGCGTACCGGCGACGAACAGGGTCGCTTCTGCCAGGCCGTAGGAGGCCATGAAATTGTCCGGCGTGAAGCCGCACGGGGCGAACTTCTCGGCAAACCGCTCCAGCGTGTCGAGACGGATCGGCTCGGAACCGGAATAGGCCACGCGCCAGCCGCTCAGGTCGAGACGCTGCAGGGCCGAGTCACTGACCCGTTCGCTGCACAGCCGATAGGCGAAATCCGGGCCACCGCTGATAGTGCCGCCGTATTCGCTGATTGCTTCGAGCCAACGCAGGGGCCGGGCCAGGAAGTAGGCCGGCGACATCAATACGCAGGGGACGCCGCTGAACACCGGCTGCAGCAAGCCGCCAATCAGCCCCATGTCGTGGTACAGCGGCAGCCAGCTGACGATGACGTCATCGGGGTTCAGGTCGATGCCGAAGCCATGACGGATCAGCAGTTCGTTAGCGACCAGGTTGCCGTGGCTGACCTGCACGCCCTTGGGCAACGCGGTGGAGCCGGAGGTGTATTGCAGGAAGGCAATGTCATCGTCCTGCAGCGTCGGCATCCGCCATTGTCCGGCGCGGGCCGGGTCGAGGGTATCAACGCACAACACTGGCGGCGCCGATTCGATGGCTTGCAACGGCTCGCGCAGATCGCTGCTGGTGAGCAGCAGGCGCGGTTCGGCGTCTTTGAGGATCGACAGCAAGCGCTCTTGATGATGGCGACGAGCGGACTCCGGCGGATAGGCCGGCACGGCAATCACCCCGGCATAGAGGCAGCCAAAGAACGCCGCGACGTAATCCGGGCCGCTGGGGAACAGCAGCACGGCGCGATCCCCCAGCGCGGCCTCGGCCTGCAAGGTGGCGGCGATGGTCCGGGCACGCAGGTCCAGGTCGCGATAACTCAATACCACACCCTGCCCTGGGGTGTCGGCGAGGAAGCGCAGGGCCACCCGGTCCGGCGTCAACGCGGCGCGGCGCTGGAGGGCATGAGCCAGGGTGATGGGGAGTTCGAACGCGTCGGTCATGGGGGTTTCCTGCCTGGATTCGGCTTGCAAGTTGTCACCCATGGGAACGGATAGTCCCGACAAATAATTAGTCGAGGAGCCTACTCACCGAGGCATCGAACCGAAGCATCCGCCAGCCACGCGCCGCGGCAATGAGTCGCAGCATCAAGGCTGGACGCTGCATCATCAATAATTCTTCTTCTCAATTGACAATCATTATCATTAATCCTAATTTGGCGCTCGATGTGTAGGACGAGTGCGGCATCCGGACGTCCTGCTAACTTTTTGCAGCAAGGTGAATTCCATGACGGAACAAGTATCCACAAGCAGGTGCGACTCACCGTTACTCCAGGCATTCGTGGACAACCGATTGATCCTGGTCAAGATCGCGGCACGCATTACCGGCTGCCGATCCCGTGCCGAAGATGTGGTGCAGGACGCGTTTTTCCGGCTGCAATCGGCGCCCCAGATCACCTCCTCGTTCAAGGCGCAGCTCAGCTATCTGTTCCAGATCGTGCGCAACCTGGCGATCGACCACTACCGCAAGCAGGCGCTGGAACTGAAATACTCGGGGCCGGAAGAGGAAGGGTTGAACGTGGTGATCCAGGGTGCTTCGCCAGAAACCTCCCATATCAACTTTTCCACGCTGGAGCACATCGCCGACGCGCTGACCGAACTGCCCAGCCGCACCCGCTATGCCTTCGAGATGTATCGCCTGCATGGCGTGCCGCAGAAGGACATCGCCAAGGAGCTGGGTGTCTCGCCGACCCTGGTGAACTTCATGATCCGCGATGCCCTGGTGCATTGCCGCAAGGTGTCGGGGGTTCGGGGGATACCTTCGCCCGGCGGTGATATGAGGTGTCAGTTCCGGCCCCATCGCGGGCAAGCCTTGCTCCCACAGGTTTTTCTGGCAGGCAAATAGTGTGTGAAGCCCGGAGCCAGTGGGAGCAGCCTTGCTCCCACTGGTTTTTCTAGCGGGCAAATAGTGTGTGAAGCCCGAAGCCTGTGGGAGCAGCCTTGCTCCCACTGGTTTTTCTGGCGGGCAAATAGTGTGTGAAGCCCGGAGCCTGTGGGAGCAAGCCTTGCTCCCACTGGTTTTTCTGGCGGGCAAATAGTGTGTGAAGCCCGGAGCCTGTGGGAGCAAGCCTTGCTCCCACTGGTTTTTCTGGCGGGCAAATAGTGTGTGAAGCCCGGAGCCTGTGGGAGCAGCCTTGCTCCCACTGGTTTTTCTGGCAGGCAAATAGTGTGTGAAGCCCGGAGCCTGTGGGAGCAGCCTTGCTCCCACTGGTTTTTCTGGCGGGCAAATAGTGTGTGAAGCCCGGAGCCTGTGGGAGCAAGGCTTGCCCGCGATGGCGGCCTGATGACCACTACCTGCCCCATGCCAAACCTCACATCAATCCACACCGATCAAAAAACCGCTCACGCCCCAGAATCATCAGCGCCGCGCGCTTGTGGGGGAAATCGAATTCCTTTTCACAATGGAAGCACTGGTTGTGCAGGTGCCCGATCATCCGGGCATTGTCGGCCCGGGGCTCGGCGACCACGCGCTGGGTGCGCGGGTCGTCCAGGAACAGGTAATGCACCAGCGCCGACAACCAGCTCGCCACCTTGTGCGGCCCCCGGTGTTGCTCTTCGCCCACCAGCATGTGGATGCCGCGATCGTAGTTGCCGGCGTCATAGAACGGCGCGATCCGATCTTCCTTGGCCCAATAGGTTTCGAAATAAGCGAACGGCTGGTCATCGAAGCAGCCGATCAGGGTCAAGACCCGGGGATCGGCCTGCAGCTTGCCCAGGTACTCGCGATGCTGTTCCAGGCTCCCCTCCTCCTGCCAGAAGCTCGCCACTCGCGGGCTGTTCTGCCAGCGGTTGAAACGCGTAAGGTCCTGCTCGATTTCCAAGGTGCGCAAGGACACCCAGGCGCCCAGCCGCGCATCGAAACGCCGGTACACCTCGCCACGAGGCTTGATGGGCCGGCGTGGATGGCGCTGGCCATCGGTGATGATCATGTGTTGTGGATAACTGCCGTTGAACGACACTCCCAGCCAGGGCTGCGGCAATTGCCAGAACATCGTGCGCTCGCAAATGTATTCACCGGCACGTTCAGTGGCTGTCAACAAACCGCTGAGCAAGGCTTCGCCTGGGCGCTCGTCGAGGTGCCAGGTCAGGCGCTGGCAGTCGGAGTCGCGAGCAAACAGCCAATAGCAGGCCGCCCACAGCGCCGGGCCCACCGGTCGATCGTCGAGTTCCTGCAAGTGCACGTGCAACTCGGGACCGCGCGCAAGGCGCAGCCGGATCAGCGGCGCACCTTCGAGCATCAGGCTCAGGTGGCGTTCGGTTTCATCGGCGCCGAGGCGACGGCCGCCGGGCAAGGGCAACGTCGTCGGGGGGTTGAGGTTGGACATGGGAGGGGCTCGCGTATTCGTCGGTAGTCAACGTGGGACGTGAGCCAGGAAGGGAAATTTAGTGGCGCATTCAATGGGAATGCATGGGCACCAGATGAATCTGGTAGGGCTGGAAAATCTTCAGCAACTGACCGTTATCCCGCAACATTTGCAGCAACTGCGCAAACGCCTCACTGGAAATGGGCGCCTGTGGGCGGATCAGCGCGTAATGGTGGTAGACCTGATCGATGCGTTCAGACACCAGCAATTGCGGGCCGACTTCGGGGTTGCGCAACACGTAATCGTTGAGGTAAGAACGGGTCACCAGGGCGATATCCGCGCGCCCGCGCAAGACCATCAGCAGGTTGCTGTCGTGGGAGTACGTCAGCGTGGCGTTGTATTGGCCGGTAAGGAACTTGGGATCGGCGTTGAATTCGGCAAAGGCATAGTGATAACCGCTGAACAGTGCCAGGCGCTTGCCCCTGAGGTCGGTGAAATAACTTTGCTGTCGATCCGGCTCGCGCTGGGCGACGAAGACTTCCGCATCCTCCAGCCCCATGTCTACCGAGGTGTGCGGCACGTCCTGCCAGCCCCAGGCCGGGTTCTCGAAGATCGCCATGTCGACGCGGCCCTGCTTGAAATCATTGAAGCGGCGCGGGATCGATGTCGGCACCAGCACGAACTGATAGTCGGTTTGCGCCTGGTTCAAGGCCTCCACCATTTGCGGCAGCAGGCCGGTGTCGGCGCCGTTCTCGGGACGAACGGTATAAGGCGGAAAATGCGCCGCGCCGATCCGTACCAGTTGCGCAGCCTCGGTCGGCAACGCCAGCAAAACGGCCAGAGCAGCCAGCACCAGACGCGAGGTCATCCCCATCGGCGAAAACGTCAAGATAACCCACTCCCCAAAAGTCCCATCAATAACAATCAAGCTAGGCGGTTTCAGCCACTTAGCCAGCCACTCGGTCATTCAAGGCACTGCTCGATTATTGTTTTTCTTCAAGCACCAGGATCAGGGCTTGCTCGGCCAGCTCATCGAGGCTCAGGCTGCCTTCGGCGCGAAACCAGGTGGTGGTCCAGGACAGCGCTCCCGTGAGGAACCGCCGGGTAATGAACACGTCTCCACGAATATACCCGGCCTCCTTGGCCTGGCCCAGGACCTCGAGCCACAAGTCCTCATAAATATCACGCAGGGCCAGCACATGCCGCTGCCCATCCTGCGATAGCGAACGCCATTCATAGACCAGCACCGCCATGGCCTCGCCGGTGCCGCCCATGATCGACTGCAATTCGCAGCGGATCAGCGCCAATACCCGCTCACGCACGCTGTCGGCCTCGGCCAGGGCGGCGCGCATCAATGCGGTGTTGTAGCGGATGGTTTCTTCCATCACCGCCCGCAGGATTTCGTCCTTGCTCTTGAAATGGTGAAAGATGCTGCCCGACTGAATGCCCACGGCACTGGCCAGGTCACGCACCGTGGTGCGCTCGAAGCCTTTGTTGCGAAACAGGTGGGCGGCGGTCTGGAGCAGTTTACCGCGAGCACTGTCCGGGTCGGTCAGTTGCCCGTTGTCGACCAGCTCCCGCATCACGCCCAGGGCTTTTTGCTCGTCCACCCATTCTCTCCTACAGTCGATCAACCCACGCGCGAGCATTGCACACCAAACCATCAGTGGCGCGGGCAATTTAAGCTGACCGAGGCAGCCAAGCAAGCGCTCGGCCAGAAGAACCAGCGGTCGTTTACAAACCAAGCGCTTGCTTGGTAGTCTCGAACCACCTTTGCCGGAGGGAACGCCATGCCAAAAACGATCCGTATCGGTTGCGCCAGCGCCTTCTGGGGCGATACCTGTACAGCGGCAGCGCAACTGGTCGAGGGCGGGGCGCTGGATTACCTGGTGTTCGACTACCTGGCCGAGGTGACGATATCGATCATGGCCGGGGCGCGCCTGAAGGATTCTTCGAGCGGTTATGCCACGGACTTCATTGAGGTCCTCACACCGCTGCTACGGCGTTTGCATGACCACGGCATCCGTGTCATCAGCAACGCCGGCGGGGTCAACCCCCAAGCCTGTGCGAAGGCCCTGCAAGCGGCCTGCGATCAGGCCGGCGTGCCGTTGAGGATCGCCGTGCTGCTGGGCGATGACCTGCAACCGCAATTCGATCGACTCGCCGCCCAGGGCATTCGCGAAATGTTCAGTGGCGAACCAATGCCCTGCGCGTGCGTGTCCATCAACGCCTACCTTGGCGCGCCCGGCATCGTCGAGGCGTTGCGCCTGGGGGCCGATATCGTGATCACCGGCCGCGTAGTGGACAGCGCCGTGGTCAGCGCCGCCTTGGTGCATGAGTTCGGCTGGGCCTGGGACGATTACGACCGATTGGCCCAGGCCGCACTGGCTGGGCACCTGATCGAGTGCGGCGCCCAGTGCACGGGCGGCAACTTCACCGACTGGCAGCAAGTGCCGGATTACGAGCACATCGGCTTTCCCATCGTCGAGGTCAGCGCCGACGGCCAGTTCACGGTCACCAAAGCCGAAGGCAGCGGCGGGTTGGTCACGCCATTGACCGTCGGCGAGCAGTTGCTCTACGAAATCGGCGACCCGCAAGGCTATCTGTTGCCGGACGTGGTCTGTGACTTCAGCCAGGTCAGGTTGATCCAGCAAGGCAAGCACGCCGTGCGCGTCCACGGCGCCAAGGGCTTGCCACCCACCGATCAATACAAGGTCAGCGCCACCTGGCTGGACGGCTGGCGCTGCACCGCCACCTGCCTGATCGCCGGCATTGATGCGGTGGCCAAGGCTGAACGGGTCAGCCAGGCAATCGTCGCCAAGACCTCACAGATGTTCAGCCAGCGTGGCTGGGCGCCCTACAGCGAAGTGGACATCGAACTGCTGGGCAGCGAAGCCACTTACGGCCAGCACGGCCAACGCCAGGACAGCCGTGAGGTGGTGATCAAGCTGGCGGTACGGCACTCGGACAAACAGCCGCTGGTGCTGTTTTCCAGGGAGATCGCCCAAGCCGCCACCGGCATGGCGCCAGGGCTGACGGGGCTGGTCGGTGGCCGGCCGACGGTGTCGCCGTTGATTCGCCTGTTCTCGTTCCTGATCGACAAAACCACTTGCCGGCTCGACATCGAACTCGACGGCCAGCGTCACCCTTGCCCCCTGCCCGCGTTCGAACCGTTGCACACCGTCGATCTGCCCGTTGCCCCGGACCTGCCCAAACCCCAGGGCCGGGCCGATGCCAGCGTGCCGTTGGTCAAACTGGCGGTGGCGCGCTCCGGCGACAAGGGCAACCACAGCAACATTGGCGTGATCGCCCGGGAACCCGAATACCTGCCCTGGATCGCCGAAGCGCTGACACCGGAGGTGATGGTCGACTGGATGAGCCACGTGCTCGACCCGCGCTTGGGCCGGGTCGAACGCTGGTACCTGCCGGGCACCCACAGTTTGAATTTCCTGCTGGAAAACGCCCTCGGCGGCGGCGGTGTCGCCAGCCTGCGCATCGATCCCCAGGGCAAGGCGTTCGCCCAGCAGTTGCTGGAGATTCAGATTCCGGTGCCGCAAGGCATCGCCGACCAGATCAACTAAGGGACGGTCGCCAATGCCAGTCATCGAATCGCACCTTGATCCCCACAGTGCTGATTTCACACGCAACCACGCGGCGATGCTGGCTGGTGTCGAACAGCTGCGCCAGCTCGAACAGGCCGTGCTGGAGAAAGCCGCCCAATCCCAGGGCAAGTTCGACCAGCGCGGCCAGTTGTTGCCGCGCCAGCGCCTGAACCTGCTGCTGGACCCTGGCGCGCCGTTCCTCGAACTGGCGAGCCTGGCCGGCTACAAACTCCATGACGACAAGGACGGCAGCCAGGCCGGCGGCGGCCTGATCGCCGGGATCGGCTACGTGTCCGGGGTGCGGGCGCTGGTGGTGGCCAACAACAGCGCAATCAAGGGCGGCACGATTTCCCCCAGCGGCTTGTACAAGACCCTGCGCCTGCAACAGATCGCCATGGAGAACAAACTGCCGGTCATCACCCTCGCCGAAAGTGGCGGCGCCAATCTCAATTACGCGGCGCAGATTTTCGTCGAAGGCGCGCGCTGCTTCGCCAACCAGGCACGCATGTCGGCCATGGGCCTGCCACAGATCACCGTGGTGCATGGCTCGGCCACCGCAGGCGGGGCTTATCAGCCAGGGCTGTCGGATTACGTGGTGGTGGTACGCGACAAGGCGCGGTTGTTCCTGGCCGGGCCGCCGTTGCTCAAGGCCGCGACCGGCGAAGTGGCCAGCGAGGAGGAACTGGGCGGTGCACAGATGCATGCGCAGGTGGCCGGCACCGCCGAATACCTGGCCGAGAACGACGCCGACGGCGTGCGCCTGGCCCGGGAGATCCTCAGCCTGCTGCCCTGGAATGCGCAACTGCCGCCACAGCTCGAACGGACGTGGACGGAGCCGCTCTACCCCGCCGACGAATTATTGGGACTGGTCCCCGACGACCCGAAGAAACCCTATGACGTGCAGGAAATCATCGCCCGCATCGCCGACGGCTCGAATTTCCTGGCCTTCAAAAGCGAGTTCGACGCCCAGACGATTTGCGGCCACTTGCACATTCGCGGCCACGCCTGCGGCCTGATCGGCAACAACGGACCGATCACGCCGCAAGGCGCCAGCAAGGCCGCGCAGTTCATCCAGCTGTGCGACCAGAGCCGCACGCCGTTGCTGTTTTTGCACAACACCACCGGGTTCATGGTCGGCACCGAGTCGGAGCGACAAGGGGTGATCAAGCACGGCGCCAAGATGATCCAGGCCGTGGCCAATGCCCGAGTGCCCAAGCTGACCGTCGTGGTGGGCGGCTCCTACGGCGCCGGCAATTACGCCATGTGCGGGCGTGGGCTGGACCCACGTTTCATCTTCGCCTGGCCCAACAGCCATACGGCAGTGATGGGCGGCGCCCAGGCCGGCAAGGTCCTGCGCATGGTCACCGAGGCCACGCAGATCAAGAACGGCCTGACCCCCGACCCGAAGATGCTGGACCTGCTCGAGCAAACCACCGCGCAGAAACTCGACAGCCAGTCCACCGCTCTCTACGGCAGCGCCAGCCTGTGGGACGACGGGCTCATCGACCCGCGCGACACCCGCACACTGCTGGGCTATCTGCTAGACATCTGTCACGAGGCCGAGCAGCGGCCACTGCAAGCCAACAGCTTCGGCGTGGCCCGTTTCTGAGGACGCTCCACGGCTCACAGGAGAACACTAGAAATGATCTTCACCCAGGAACACGAAGCACTGCGGCGCACCGTCCGCCAGTTTGTCGAGCATGATATCAACCCCTACGTCGACGAATGGGAGAAGGCCGGGCGTTTCCCCATCCACGAGGTTTTCCGCAAGGCCGGCGAGCTGGGCCTGCTGGGCATTTCCAAACCAGCTGCCTTCGGCGGCATGGGCCTGGACTACAGCTATTCGATCGTCGCGGCCGAGGAATTCGGCACCATTCATTGCGGCGGCGTGCCCATGTCCATCGGCGTCCAGACCGACATGTGCACCCCGGCCCTGGCCCGCTTCGGCTCCGATGAGTTGCGTGAAGCATTCCTGCGCCCGGCCATCCGCGGCGAACAGGTCGGCTGCATCGGCGTCTCGGAGGTCGGCGCCGGCTCCGACGTCGCCGGCCTCAAGACCACGGCGCGCAAGGACGGCGACGACTACGTCATCAACGGCAGCAAGATGTGGATCACCAATGCACCCAGCGCCGATTTCATTTGCCTGCTGGCCAACACCTCGGACGACAAGCCCCACGTCAACAAATCGCTGATCATGGTGCCGATGCACAGCCCCGGCATCAGCCTCGGCCAGCACCTGGACAAACTCGGCATGCGCAGCTCGGAAACCGCCCAGGTGTTTTTCGACGACGTGCGGGTGCCACAACGCAATCGCATCGGCCAGGAAGGCGCCGGGTTCATGATGCAGATGCTGCAGTTCCAGGAAGAACGCCTGTTCGGCGCGGCCAACATGCTCAAGGGCCTGGAGCATTGCATCGACAGCACCATCGCGTACTGCAAGGAACGCAAGACCTTCGGCACGGCCCTGATCGACAACCAGGTGATCCACTTTCGCCTGGCGGAACTGGCCAGCGAGATCGAATGTCTGCGGGCGCTGGTCTACCAGGCCACCGAGCAGTACATCAACGGCCAGGACGTCACGCGGCTGGCGTCGATGGCCAAGCTCAAGGCCGGACGCCTGGCCCGGGAAACCACCGACAGTTGCCTGCAATACTGGGGTGGCATGGGCTTCATGTGGGACAACCCGGTCGCCCGGGCGTATCGCGACGTGCGGCTGGTGTCCATAGGTGCCGGTGCGGACGAGATCATGCTGGGCATCATCTGCAAGCTCATGGGGATTTTGCCGGGGAAGAAAAACTGAGTACATCGCCTGCCAGACCGCCATCGCGAGCAAGCTTTGCTCCCACAGCTGAATGCACTCACCGGGCATTGTGGGAGCAAAGCTTGCTCGCGATGAGGCCCAGACAGACACCGCAAAAACCCAGGAATGACCCCATGCCCGCCTTCAGCAAAATCCTCATCGCCAACCGTGGCGAAATCGCCTGCCGGATCCAGCGCACCGCCCAGGCCCTGGGCTATCGCACGGTGGCGGTGTTCAGCGAGGCCGACGCCGATGCACTGCACGTGCGCATGTCCGATGAAGCCGTGCCGATCGGCCCGGCCGCGGTGCAGCAGTCCTACCTCAACCCCTCGGCGATTCTCGATGCAGCCCGGCGCTGCGGTGCCGATGCGATCCATCCCGGCTACGGCTTTCTTTCGGAAAATGCCGGGTTCGCCAAGGCCTGCGAAGCGGCCAGCATCGTGTTCATCGGCCCCAGCCCCGAGGCCATCGACCTGATGGGCAGCAAGCGCCGGGCAAAAATCGCCATGATTGAAGCCGGCGTTCCCTGCATCGCCGGTTACCAGGGCGCCGCCCAGGACGACGACACGCTGCAGCGCGAAGCCGGGCGCATCGGCTACCCGTTGATGATAAAGGCCAGCGCCGGTGGCGGGGGCCGAGGCATGCGCCTGGTCCAGAGGGCCGAGGACCTGCTGGAGCAGTTGCGCAGCGCGCGCTCGGAAGCCCTGCACGGTTTTGGCAGCGACGAGTTGATCCTCGAACAGGCCCTGATCGATCCGCGGCATGTGGAAGTGCAGATTTTCGGCGACCACCACGGTCAGCTGATCCATCTGGGCGAACGGGACTGCTCGATCCAGCGGCGCCACCAGAAAGTCATCGAGGAAGCGCCCTGCCCGGTCATGACCGCCGACCTGCGCCAGGCCATGGGCGATGCGGCACTCAAGGTGGGGCGCGCAGTGAAATATGTCGGGGCCGGGACCGTGGAGTTCCTGCTCGCTGCGGACGGTCGGTTTTACTTCCTGGAGATGAACACGCGCCTGCAGGTCGAACACCCGGTCACCGAGTTGATCACCGGCCTGGATCTGGTGGCCTGGCAATTGGACGTCGCCGCCGGCAGGCCGCTGCCCCTACGCCAGGAGCAGGTGACGCTCAGCGGCCATGCCATGCAAGTGCGGCTGTACGCCGAGGACCCGGCGGCCGATTTCCTGCCTCAGACCGGGCAGTTGATCGGTTGGGAGCCGCCCATACGGGACGGCGTGCGAATTGACCACGGCCTGCTGGAGGGCCAGGCCATCACGCCGTTCTACGATTCGATGCTGGGCAAGCTCATCGTCCACGGCGCCACTCGCGAGGAGGCCCGACGCAAATTGTTGCGAGCGGTGGAAAATTGCGTACTGCTTGGCGTGCAGAGCAACCAGCGATTGCTCGTCGGGTTGCTGGCACACCCGCGGTTCATCGACGGCGACTTCGGCAACGGATTCATCGGGCAGCACTTTGCCAATCATGGGGCGCTCCAGCCCCTCGATCCCTCTGCCGAACAACTCGCCATCGCCACGGCGGCGTTTTATCTGGCCTCGCAAGCACAACGCGCACCGGGCCTGGGCGGATGGCGCAACAGCATCGGCGCGGCGCTGCACTACCGGATCGGCGTCGGGGAGCACGACTGGACGCTGAGCCTGGTGGCCGAAGCCGACGGCACACTCAATATCCGCAGTGCCGGGCGCGTGATCGAACTGAGGCTGCTCGACGCTGATCCCCATGGCGCGACACTGATGATCGATGGGATTCGCCGGCGGCATTCCTGGCGCCTCGATGGCAACGATCTCTGGCTGTTCACCCGCCCTGGCGGCCTGCACCTGCAAGATCGAACCCTGTCCCCCATCGCCGCCAAGACCAGCCCCGGCGACGGCACGCTCAAGGCGCCCATGGACGGCGCCATTATCGAGCTGCTGGTCCGCGAAGGCAGCACGGTGCGCCAAGGCCAACTGCTCATGGTGCTTGAAGCCATGAAAATGGAGCACCCACTCAAGGCAGGCGTCGACGGCGTGGTCAGGCAATTGCAGGTCACGCGGGGGACCAGGTGAAAAACCGCCAGGTTTTGTTGCGCGTTGAAACAGCCCACTAGTCGGATGCCGAGGGTTTGACTACGCTCAAACCCATCAGCACGCCGATACCGGGAACCCTGCAATGCCTCACTGGCTGGTGATTGATCTGGAGGCCACCACCGATGAAGGTGGCTGGCCGGTAACCGAAATGGAAATTATCGAAATCGGCGCCACGCTGGTGAATCGTGACGGCCGCGAAGTGGATCATTTCCAGCGCTTCGTGCGGCCCCTGAGGCGACCGCTGCTCACGCCCTTCTGTCGCGAACTGACCCACATCACCCAGGCCAATATCGACAGTGCCGCGCCCTTGACCGAGGTCTGGCCGGCGTTCGAGCGCTGGCTGACGCCGTATCAGTCGAAGCTGGAAAGCTGGGTCAGTTGGGGCGATTACGACCGCAAGCAACTGCTTCAGGAATGGCAGCACCAGCAGTTGCACAGTGTCCTCGGCCAGGTACCGCACATGAACCTCAAGCAACGCTTCGCCAAGGCCCGTCGGCTGGAGCGACCGTTGGGGCTCAATGGCGCGCTGCAACTGGCTGGCCTGCAATTCTGCGGTCAACAGCACCGTGCGCTGGAAGACGCGCGCAATACCGCGCGGTTGTTGCCCTTGGTGCTTCCGGGTTGAGCGTAAGCCACCTCCCAGTGCGGCAGATGACGAATGTTGCAGCCTTGTGCATACTGGCCGGCCTTTTTCAGCCCCTTTTTCGAGGAATCGCCCATGTTTAAAGTCAACGAGTACTTCGACGGCACCGTCAAGTCGATCGCTTTCGGCACAGCCGAAGGCCCTGCGACCATCGGCGTCATGGCACCGGGCGAATATGAGTTCGGCACGGCCCAACGGGAAATCATGCACGTGGTCTCCGGCGCGCTGACCGTGAAGCTGCCGGACAGCACCGACTGGGAAATCTTCGAGGCCGGCAGCCAGTTCAATGTTCCGGCCAACAGCAAGTTCCAGCTCAAAGTGGCCGTCGATACCGCTTACCTGTGTGAGTACCGCGGCTAAGCCTGCCCTCATCACAAAAGCGGTTGCGTGATAAACAAAAATGCCCGTGTCCAGTGACACGGGCATTTTTGTTTACGGATCTTTTTATTCGAGCACTTCAACCGGCATGCCGACTTCAAGCCGACCGTTGCTGTCGTTGACCAGGTTCTGGCCGAACATCGCACCGTCCGGTGTCGAACGGTATTGCTGCAACGTGGCAAAGGGTTCGCGATTCGGATCGCGTTCGCCGGTTTGCGGATCGACCGTGGTCATGATGCAACGTGAGCATGGCTTGACCAGCCGGAACTCAACCTCGCCGATACGAATGCGCTTCCAGCCGTCCTCGGCAAACGCCTCGCTGCCCTCGACCACCAGGTTGGGGCGAAAGCGCAACATTTCCAGCGAACGACCGACCCGGTTCGACAGGTCCTGCAAGGACGCCTGGCCAATCAGCAGCAGGGGGAAACCATCGGCAAAGGCAACCTTGTCGTCATCCTTGCCATAACCGGCGGCAGTGGTACGCGCCAGATCCACCGGCACATGCACCAGGCGGGTAGGATTGCCGATGAATTCGCTGACCCAGGCCGCGGCCTCGTCACCGGCATCCGGCACACGCAAGGTGTCACGCCAGATGATCACCCCGCGCCGCTGTTCCTCCACCACTGGTGGTAGCGGCACGTCGATGGCGCCATGGCCCGGCGCGCTGAGCGTCAGGCCGCCCGCTTCGTTCCACGAGGCTGAGAGCTGGCTCATCTTCGCCACGGCGCGCTGGGTCAGGAAACGCCCCGTGCCCTCATCCACCAGCATCCAGCGTCGGTCACCGTCCAGCCCGAGCTTGTCCAGGCCGATCCCTTGCAAGGGCTGGCCCTTGCCGGACTTCAACGGATACCGATACAGCGCGCTCAGCCGCAACATGGTCAACTTCCCTGGTGGCGAAAAAATGCCACCTTATACGAGCCGGCCATTGAAGCAAACCACCATCGGTTTCAGTCGAGCATCAGCCGCTGGCGCACCACATCGACCAGCTTGTCCGGCTGGAATTTGGAGAGGAAGTTGTCGCAACCGACCTTCTTGACCATCGAATCGTTGAAGCTGCCGGACAGCGAGGTGTGCAGTACGACATAGAGCCCACGCAAGCGCGGGTCGTTGCGGATTTCGGTGGTCAGGCGGTAGCCGTCCATTTCCGGCATTTCCGCGTCGGTGAAGATCATCAGCAATTTATCGGTCATCACCTCGCCGGTATCGGCCCAGGCCTTGAGCATGTTCAGGGCTTTGAGGCCGTCGCTGGCAATGTGCATTTTCACGCCCAGTTGCCCCAGGGTATCGCGCAGTTGCGAGAGCGCGACGTTGGAGTCGTCCACCAGCAACACTTCGCGACCACGGGCGCGCTCCAGCACCGGGTCTTCGAGCTTGTCCCGGGAGACCTTGGCGTTGTACGGAACGATTTCGGCCAGAACTTTTTCCACGTCGATGATTTCCACCAACTGATCGTCCACCTTGCTGATGGCCGTCAGGTAGTGCTCACGGCCAGCGCTGGTCGGCGGTGGCAGGATGGCTTCCCAGTTCATGTTGACGATGCGGTCGACGCCGCCCACCAAAAATGCCTGAACCGAGCGGTTGTATTCAGTCACGATAATGGTGCTGTTGGGGCCCGGCACCAGCGGACGCATGCCAATGGCCTGGGACAGGTCGATCACCGGCAACGTCTGGCCCCGCAGATTGACCACGCCGCACACGAACGGGTGGCGCTGCGGCATCAGGGTCAGTTTCGGCAGTTGCAGGACTTCCTGGACCTTGAACACGTTAATGGCGAACAACTGTCGACCCGCCAGGCGGAACATGAGAATTTCCAGGCGATTCTCACCCACCAGTTGGGTTCGTTGATCTACTGTGTCGAGAATGCCGGCCATCGATGACTCCTGGGCTTGTTCGGATGAATCCAATGAATGAGATATCGGCTGCATGAGCCGAATCTTGACCCCCGGATAAAATACAAGCGCGGGGCATTGATGTCACATTAACATCATGCTTTACTGGCTTCATGACTTCATCTGCAATTTTTCTCTGCCGCGCGACCCTGGTTTGCGTGCAAAGTTCCCCTGTCTAAGGGATTCCCCTAGGCACAATCAGGTCCAACCTGATATTCCCGTTATCCAATAGCCATTAATGTGACGCCATTCTCATTGCTGAACGGAGTCAGGCTTTTGTGCGCGACCACAGGACATCGGACCTCCAGCCTTTCGGCCGATCCCATCCGTGCAATTGTTTGCGAATTCACTTTCGCTAAACGGCAGGGAAGTGTCGCTGTGCGTCCGACCGCGGTCGACCTTGAGATCCAGCCGTTCGCCATAAGCGGTTTTCTTTCGCCTGACATGATGTTGTGGAGATAAGCATGCCGAACGATCGTAGGAACTGGAGTCAGCGTCTTCCCGAGCTTCTGATCGAGGCCGAGACACTGTTGGCCAAGTCGGAGGAATGCCTGAGCCATCTGCAATTGATCAACAACGACAAGGACGCCATCGATTGCATGCTCAGCACCTTGCTGAAACTGTCGAACAAGGCCAATGCCCTGGCACTGGAAGCCGTTTCGGAGTTTTCACTGCATATTCATGGCTTGCTCAGTCACGCGCAAAACCACATGGAGTTGCATGACCAGGCCTTGGACGCCCTGAAGGATTGCTTGACCCTGATGGCCTGGCAATTGGAACTGGTCGATCACACCACCGGCCAGTTGGGCCTGGACAGCAGCGAACAGACCTTGTTGATCGAGGCATTCGCTTTCCAGGTAGGCCAGAGCCCCGACCAGGCATCGGCAGCGTCACGTCCGCTGGCGTTGGTACCCTACCCCCAGAAACAAGCCTGAGACGATGATGCCGGCTCAGTGCCGCGTCCCTGGTACGTAGCGCTTACACCGCGCCATGCCGAGCGCGACCAACGATAGGTGAAGTGGTACTATCTCGCGCGTCAGCCACTTCAAGACAGCGCCGTAAAAGCCGCCGACCGAAGCTGCCCTCGACCTGAAACGTTTACCCGACCGGGCCTGTCAGATGCGCTGACCGGCCAGCCCGCAGCGAACATTCATTGGCTCCATCCGCTATGTACGCCAGCCTCAAGTCACTCATCACCTGGCCTCCCTCCCGAGAAAACGCCCGTCGCTTCACATTATTACTGTGCATTTGCTCGGCCGTCGGCTGCCTGCTGGCCTACCTGTTCGCCCCTACGGTGCCGTTGAGCCTGCTGGCACTGAATGTGGCGGCCATGACCTGTGTCTGGATCCACCATCGGTTGTCACGCAAATCCATCAAGTTCCAGCCCCAGGAACTGGCCGACCGGTTGCTTGAGGTCCAGGAAAACGAGCGTCATCGCCTCAGCCGCGAATTGCACGACGACATTGGCCAGTTGCTGACCGCGGCGAAACTGCAAGGCGAATGGCTCAAGCGGCGGATGCCGGAAGAATTGCAAGGCCAATGCACGCTACTCTGCGAGACCCTGGACGAAACCCTCAACAAGGTCCGCGACGTATCGGCGATCCTCAACCCCCGGCAACTGACCAGCCTCGGACTGGAGGCCAGCCTGCGGGCGCACCTGCTCAAGACGCTGGCCAATGCCCCGGTGAAGTGGAGCCTCGATTGCCAACAGCGCATGGCTGGCATCCCGGAGGAAATGTCGGTCGCGGTGTTCCGGATCACCCAGGAAGCGGTCACCAACATCTTGCGTCATGCCCGAGCGACGAATCTGCTGGTACGCTTGCAACGCCTGCCTGACGGCCTGACCCTGCTGATCAGCGACGATGGCCAGGGGTTTGTCCCGGCCACCCACCCCGCTCGCGAAGGTCAACGGGGCATGGCCGGCATGTCGGAGCGGGTCGAACAATTGGGCGGCACCCTCAAGGTCATCAGCGAGGCCGGAAAAGGCACGCACATCGAAGCACGCTTCCCCTGGGCACCGCGAGCCCTGGAACGAGCCAGTAAGAATAAGGTTTTCCTTTGATTTGTAATTTGCTTCTGGTAGATGACCACTCCCTGATCAGGGCCGGCGTACGCGCGCTGGTCATGGATATCCCGGGCTATGCCGTCATTGGCGAAGCCAGTGATGGCACGCAATTGGTCGAACTGGTCGAACGGCTGAACCCCGATATCGTGCTGCTGGACATTTCCATGAAGGACACCTGCGGCCTGGACGCCTTGCAACAGCTCAAGCGGGCACGCCCCCACAGCAAGGTACTGATCCTGTCCATGCATACGGATCCAGCGCTGATCATGCAGGCGCTGGAATCCGGCGCCCATGGCTACCTGCTCAAGGACACCACCGCCAATGAGCTGAAACACGCCTTGGAGGCGCTGCGCAACAACGAACGCTACCTGAGCCCGGCCATCGCCCATACCGTGATCAACCAGGCGCTGACCCGCGTCCAGAAGCATCAGTCGGACCCTGCCCGGGCCCATAACCTGACGGCACGCCAGCTGGAAATACTGCGGCTGATCGTGCGCGGCAAGTCCACCCGGGAAATAGCCAATGGCCTGAACCTGAGCATCAAGACCGTGGAAACCCACCGGGCGCAAATCATGAAGCGCCTGCAGATCCATGACGTGGCCGGCCTTGTGCTGTTCGCGGTGCGCGAACAGATCATCAGCCTGGACGATTGATCGCCGTCGCGCCGCCCAACAGCGGCGAATCGGGCGGCAGGTGCACGTGCAGCGCTTTCGGGTGGACAGTGAAGCGCAGGGTGTCTACCTGCAACGGCTCGCCATCGAGATTGATATCCAGGCCTTGCGCGACCTTGATCTCCACCCATGGCAAGCGCGCGCGGACAAACATGTTGTCGATGCCCAGGCCACCCGCCAGCAAGTCCTTCAACGTACTGACCACTTCCTGAGGCGCCGGCAAGATGCTGATGTCCAGCAACCCATCATTGGCCAACGCCTCCGGGCACAGCACGTGGCCCCCCCTGCCTGCCGGCCATTGCCGATACCCAGCGCGAGCAAATCGCCCTGCCAGTGGAAATCGGGGCCTTGCAACTCACCGTAGGCGGCACTCAGCTCGCTGAATCGCGACAGGCCGGTGAACAGGTAGGCCGCACCTCCCAGGACTTTCTTCAGGTCCTCGGAGGTGTTCGCCGTCACCTGGCTGCCGAATCCGCCGGTGGCCATGTTCAGGAAAATCCGACCGCAGACTTCACCCACATCCACGACCTGCGGCGCAACGTCGAGCAAATCCAGGGCCTGCGCAGGCTCCAACGGAACACCGGCCGCCCGGGCGAAATCGTTGGCAGTGCCCAGCGGCAGCAGTACCAGGCTGGCATCACTCGAATGGAGGACGATCGCTTCGGCGATATCACGCAAGGTCCCATCACCGCCGCCGGCGATCAGTTGCGTATAACCGGCCTCCAGCGCCTCATCGACGCATCGTTGGGCATCACCCGCCTCCCAGGTCAACCGTACCGCCAGGTCCCAGCCCTGCTCGCGCTTGAGCATCACTGCCGCGCGAACCTCTTCGTTGAGCGCTTGCTTGCCATGCAAAATCAACAGCGCCTTGCCTTTGCTCATCGTTGTCTCCGTCATTGGAAGGTTCAGGAAATGGGACCGCTCATTCGAGCGAAAAAGCCCGAAACATCTCAATTTATTAAAAAAGCAGGAAGGCTTGCCCCCGGGAGAAAACCCGCAGGGCAGCTCGTTCGACCGGGACGTCTTGATTCGAAGAGTTTTCTTACAAGATCTGGCGAATCAGCTCAATTGACCCTCTAGCGGTATTGAGACACCTTGGTCTTCTGTTTTGCTGGAACGCTAAAACCCTCATCAGACAAGGAAGCAATTACCCATGGATGGATACGTCACGGCCCGCTGGGGCCGGATCAGTCGTTCGAACAGTTATGGCCAAGGGGATGATCCGTCCCATGCATAACCGTGAATACAAGCTGTTGCCCCAGCAGCGCGCGCCCCTTGGAAGCGGGCGGGCCGATACTCAGAACGAATGCAAAAGTTGCAGTAATCCCGTTGGAGGAATTGATTTGGAACCGCGCGTCGTTGAACTGGAAACCCACCTCAAATACATCCGCAAAGACATGGATGAAATTCGCACCGACGTAAAGGTGATCCGCCACAGGCTGGCCTATTCGGCTGGCGCTGCAGCGGTGGTGCTCGGCCTGCTGGGCTGGATTGCGAACAATCGATTCGATCAGGTGGTGATGCTGCTCACACGATGAAGGTGAGGCGCGTGAAGGCCCGAGGATCCGGCTCGGGCCGCAGAACACCTGCCACAGTGTTAGCCCAGGACTTCGCTCAAGGGAATGAAGCCCACTTCATCGCCCTCCACCAGCGTCCGTCCCTCGAGCACTTCGACCAACCCTTCGGCCCAGGCGGCGCTGCGCAGGACACCCGAGCTTTGATTGCGGTAGATGATCGCTCGACCATTCTCCATGCGGCCTCGCAAGTATTCTCGTCGACTGCCTGCCTTCGGCCAGGCGAAACCGGCCGGCACCTTGAACTTGAGCGGCGCCACCGACAGAACGCCCTGGCGTCTTAACAGGTAGGGCCGCGCCAGCAGTGCGAAAGTCACAAGGGTCGAGGCAGGGTTTCCAGGCAGGCCTATGACCGGCACGCCACGGTAATGCCCGAACGTCAGCGGCTTACCCGGCTTGATGGCGAGTTTCCATAGCGCCAGCTCGCCGTCCTCGCGCAAGGCGATGCCCAGGAAGTCCGCCTCTCCCACCGATACTCCACCGGTGGACAGGATCAGATCGACATCAGACAGCTGTGCCAGACGCTCGCGGGTGGCCGATAAATCGTCGGGCAGGATACCCGCGTCAATCACGTCACAACCCATGCGTTGCAGCCAGCCACACAGCAGCACGCGGTTGCTGTTATAGATCTGGCCTGGGCCCAAGGCCTGACCGGGTTCGACCAACTCATCCCCCGTGGACAGGACTGCGACGCGGACTTTGCGCACCACGTCCAGCGATGCACAGCCCAAGGAGGCCGCAAGCCCCAGCTCGATCGGCCCCAGGCGAGTACCGGCAGAGAGAACCTGCTCGCCGACGGTGGTTTCCTGCCCCTGGGGGCGAATGTTCTGTCCGCCGACCATGGACTCGGTAAACCGCACCCGCTGGTCGTCTTCAACCACGGCATTTTCCTGCATCTCGACGCAATCGGCGCCAGCAGGGACTGGCGCCCCGGTGAAGATCCGCGCGCACGTGCCAACGGCCAGCGGCTCCGGGGCCTGCCCGGCAAAAATCCGCTGGCTGACCTTCAACGGCTCGCCGTTCCAGTCAGCCAGCCGCAAGGCATAACCGTCCATGGCGCTGTTGGGCCATGGCGGCAAATCAAGGGTCGACACCAGATCCTCGGCGAGCACTCGCCCTAGCGCCGCGGCCAAAGGCAAATGCTCGCGCTGGACGATCGGCGTGGCCGCAGCCATCTCGAGCAGTCGCTCCAACGCGACCTCAACGGCCATCAAGGCGCCGGCCTTGCCCGGTTTACCCGCGAGATTCACAAGGCGCTGCCTGTTTCAAATGAGCCACGAAGTTGCACGGCCGATGCCGCACATCCAGTTGTTCGCCCAGGATGCCATCCCATCCGGTACGCACCGCGTTGGTCGAACCCGGCAGGCAACACACCAGCGTGCCATTGGCCAGGCCTGCCAGCGCGCGGGACTGCACGGTGGAAGTGCCGATGTCGGCCACGGATATCTGTCGGAACAACTCGCCAAAGCCATCGACCTGCTTGTCCAGCAGGCACGTGACGGCTTCCGGCGTGCTGTCACGCCCCGTGAAGCCGGTGCCGCCGGTGATCAGCACCACCTGCACCACGTCCTCGGCAATCCAGGTCGCGACTTGCGCCCGGATCTTGTACAAATCATCTTTGAGCAGGACCCGCTCCGCCAGGTTGTGGCCGGCCGCCGTGAGCCGATCGACGAAGAGCTGCCCGGACGTATCGGTTTCCAGGGTACGGGTATCACTGACAGTCAGTACCGCGATATTGAGCGGCACGAAAGGTACATCAGCCTTGGCTTTCATAGGCTAGTCCAGTTGTGAAGGAAACAGCCCGGTGTTATATCACAGCGCTTCATTTTTTCGCCCGTGCGGAGACACGCCATGACCTCGAATACGTCACTGCCACCCTGCTCCATCCTGCTCTTGGCGGGCGGGCGCGGACAACGCATGGGCGGCCAGGACAAAGGCCTGGTGCCGTGGCAGGGCGAACCGCTGATTGCCCATCTGCATCGCCAGACCCGGGCCATGAGCGATGACCTGATCATCTCCTGCAACCGCAACCCGCAACATTATGCGATGTATGCCGATCAGTTGGTGCATGACGAGGAAGGCGACTTTCCCGGGCCACTGGCAGGTATCCGGGCAGGCCTCAAGGCTGCGAAGCATCCGTATTTGCTGGTGCTGCCGTGCGACGTACCGCAAATCGACTCGAGCCTGCTCGACAACATGCGCAAGACGGCCAGCCAGCACCCCGACAAGCCGCTGATGGTGCGGCACGGCGAGCATTGGGAGCCGCTGTTGTGTGTCATCCCGTTGTTCCTGGCATCAAGCTTCGAACAAGCCTGGCGCGAAGGCGAACGCAGCCCCGGTCGTATCATGCGCGCACTGCACGCGGTTGCATTGCAATGCCCTGCCGACGATCCGCGGCTGGCAAATCTGAACACCCCGGAACTGCTGGCCCAACACAAAGGCGTGTCAGATTGACACTAGCCAGGAACTTGCGCGCAATGTATACGTCTGAAGGTCAGTAACTTGAAGAATCCATTTCGGAGAAACACCATGACACAACGGACCCTCGCCACGTTCATGCTCGCTCTGGGCCTCGCCACCCTTGCCGGGTGCGCTTCGCCAACAGTGATCACCTTGAATGACGGTCGCGAAATCCAGGCCGTCGATACCCCACATTACGATGAAGAAAGCGGCTTCTACGAATTCGAGCAACTGGATGGCAAGCAGACTCGCGTGAACAAAGATCAGGTTCGTACCGTTAAGGATTTGTAATCTGTAACGCTGCTGCCCTAAGTCGCTAGAAAAAACGGCGCTTCCTGAAGAGGGGAGCGCCGTTTTTTTTTGGGCTTGGTTTTGGGTGTATATCCGTTTTTTTTGGTAACGGATATACACACCATACCCCGAACAAAAAACTACCACCGCAACACAATATCACTCTCGAACACCCGGTCCTGACCAGTAACCGGATCAACAAAACGCAACCCTTGAGCCAGCAGCTTCAAAGGATTCGAGTAATCATCCTCAACATCCCGAAGCACATCAGGATAAAACGGATCATTGCAGATCCCCGCCCCAAGGGCATTCATGTGAACCCGCAACTGATGCTTCTTACCCGTAACCGGATACAAGCCATAGCGCCACAACTCGCCGTTCCTTTCCAGCACTTCGATGGCCGTTTCGGTATTGGGCTCGCCTGGCCCTTCCTGCATTCGGAAGAACGGTTCGCCATCGATCATCCGGCTTTTATGCACCCACGGAAAGGTCAGCCCGGGCAATGCGCGGGCAATGGCCTGGTAGCGTTTTTCGATCTGCCGCGTCGGGAATAACGACTGATACGCCGAGCGGGTGTTCGGGTTGGCCGAAAACAACACCAGCCCGGCCGTGTGCCGGTCGATGCGGTGCAGGGGCACCAGATGAGGATTGTCCAGCCGCCGGATCAGCCGTCGCAACAAGGTTTGCTCGACGTATTCGCCCGCCGGGGTGACAGGCAGAAAATGCGGTTTGTCTGCCACCACCAGGTGCTCGTCGGCATACAGGATCGACTCCACCACCGGGATCGGCTTCTCATCGGGCACTTCACGGAAATAGTGGATGCGCAGGCCTTCACGGTACGGCAAGTCGACCTGGATGGCCTTGCCCTCCCCGTCCAATACCCGGCCCCGAGCGATCCGGTCCAGCCACTGCTCGCGACTGATGGTGCTGAAATGCTCGCACAGGCACTCCAGCACCGTCTGCCAGGAACCGGGCGGCAGGTACAGCGTACTGGCCTGATGATGAGCGGCGGAAAACGATGAACCGGACATTGAAAACTCTTAGGCATTGTTGCGAGGCGGTATTATCCGACAGTCGCACAGGCCAGCCCAGCAATGATTGCTCACGCGGTGACTGACGTCGATTTTGCCGCCGCTTCGGTGAACTCTTTCAACCAGCGCAGCACTTCCACCGCCTCCCAGCGACCTGGATCGTACAGCGCGTACAACAGGCCCTGGTAACCCACCACATCCAATTGTTTGTGATAGCCGGCACGCTGGAACAACGCTTCGATCTCGGCGAAACAGGTGTTGAAATGCAGTTTGTTGAAGGGGGTCTTGCCTTCGGTGACCAAGCCATCCAGGCGCAGCTCCAGGACTGCCTCGCGCACAACGTCCGCGGACATCCTGTTCACGCTGCTTTTCAGTTGTTCGACATTGACCAAGGGGATGCACTCCAGATAACTGTATAAACATACAGTAACCGAAGAATGCGACTTTCGCCAATGGCCTCGCGTGAAGGCAAGCCAGGAAATGGGTCAACGCAGAAATTCAGCCACCCGGCCGGAGTCATCGAAAGGCCACTCCAGCTCCGCCCCGGTATCGATCCTGCGCAGGACCGGGATGCGTAACTCATAGGCTTCGAACCAGGCCTCGTTCTCGGCGATGTCCACCAGTTCCACCAACAATCCATGTTCGACGAAAGGCATCAACACCCCTTCGGCAACTTCGCATAGATGACACCCCAGGGTGCCGAACAACTGGCATTCAGGAAGCATGGCGGGTAGACCCAAAAAAGATAGACGGTCATTCTAGGCCCGACCCGGGAAACCGTCGAGTCGCTGGCTCGCTTCAAGGTGTTTCGGTAAAACGCTGATGCAAATCACTGAGCGCCAATGCTTTTCCAGCGACGCTTGTCGCATTTTCCCCTCTACGCTGTGCGTTGTAGCCTTGAAACGGAGTTCCCCTTGTTTGCCAACCTGCTGATCATCCTTGCCTCGTCCCTGGTGGTCATCGCCTTGTTCAGGCGGCTGCGCCTGCCACCCGTGCTGGGTTATCTCTGCGTCGGGCTGGCGGTCGGGCCTACCGCGCTGGACTGGGTCAACGACAGCGAAGAACTGCCTGACCTGGCCGAGCTCGGGGTGGTGTTCCTGCTGTTCTCGTTGGGGCTGGAGTTTTCCCTGTCGAAAATGCTCGAACTGCGTCGGGTCGTGTTCGGTCTCGGCAGCCTGCAGGTGCTGTGCTCGGGGGCGGTCCTGGCGGGATTGCTGGCGTTGGCCGGCGCGCCTGTGATCGTCGCGTTGTTGCTCGGCGCAGGACTGGCCTTGTCCTCCACTGCCATCGTCAGCAAGGAATTGACCAGCCTGGGAGAGATCTTCAGCAGCCACGGCCAGAACGCCATCGGCGTGTTGTTGTTCCAGGACGTTGTCGCGGTGCTGTTGTTGACCCTGGTGCCGGTATTCGCGGGCAGCAGCGACCACCCGTGGTACTGGGCGCTGCCCTTGACCCTGGGCAAGACCCTGGTTCTGTTCGGCGGCCTGCTGCTGGCCAGCCGGCTGCTGTTGCCCCGGCTGTTCCATGAGGTGGCGGCGTCCCGGTCCGCAGAACTGTTCGTGCTACTGGCTCTGGTGATCGTGTTGCTGACGGCATGGCTGACCCACCTGCTCGGCTTGTCGCCGGCCCTGGGCGCTTTCCTGGCGGGCATGCTGCTGGGGGAAAGCCACTACCGGCACCAGATCGAAGCCGACATTCGTCCGTTCCGCGACATCCTGCTGGGGCTGTTCTTCGTCAGCATCGGCATGCTGATCGACCTGCAGCTGTTCCTCGATGACGGCTTGTTGATCCTGGGGTTGACCCTCGGCTTGATGCTCATCAAGGGCCTTGTGGTCGCCGTCCTGGTGAAATGGCGCGGCAGCGACGTTGAAACCGCCTGGCGCAGTGGCCTGGCGCTGGCCCAGGGCGGTGAATTCTGCTTTGCCCTGATGGCCCTGATGCAGCAGAACCGCCTCATGCCCGCCGACATCAGCGGCCTGCTGCTGGCCGCGACATTCTGCTCGATGCTACTGACCCCGCTGTTGCTGCGCGCCGCGCCACGCATCGCCGCGCGCCTGCATCGCAAACCCAACGAAGAGGCGCAACTGGACCAGATCAGCGCACTCAATGCCGGCTTGTCGGGCCATGTGGTCATTTGCGGCTATGGGCGCGTCGGTCAATCCATCGGACGGTTCCTGCGTCGCGAAGGCCAGGCGTTCGTCGCCCTGGATGACGACCCAGTGATCATCCAGGAAGCCACCGTCGGGGAAAACTGCGTGCATTATGGGGATTCGCGACGAGGAGACCTGCTTGCGGCCGTTGGCTTGAGCCGCGCCAGGTTGCTGGTGATCGCAGTGGACAAGACCGACATCGCCATCACCGTGCTCAAGGCGGCCCGACAGGTCAACCACCAGGTACCGATCCTGGTGCGCACCCGTGACGACAGCCAACTGGCCGAGCTGCAGGCTGCCGGGGCCAGCGAAGTGGTCCCGGAGCTGCTGGAGTCGAGCCTGATGCTGGCCTCCCACGCCCTGATCATGCTCGGCCTGCCCGAGCAGCAGGTCCGGCATCATGTGGATCAGGTTCGTCATGACCGCTATCGCCTGCTCCACGGCTTTTATCCCGGCAACCAGGACAAGGAGCCATAGTGCGACGCTCAGTCCTGGCTGACCGCGCCGATCTTGTGAATCGACAGGTCGGCGCCGTAATACTCTTCTTCCTGGGTCAGGCGCAGCCCCAGCACGGCCTTGATCACGCCATAGACCGCAAACCCGCCGGCCAGGGCGACGACAATTCCCAGCGCCGTGCCGATCAATTGGCTGACCAGGCTGACCCCACCCAGGCCGCCCAGGGCGCTCTGGCCAAAGACGCCACAAGCGATGCCGCCCCAGACCCCGCACAGCCCATGCAGCGGCCAGACGCCGAGCACATCGTCGATCTTCCACTTGCCCTGGGCCGCGGTGAAGCACCAGACAAACAAGGCACCGGCAATGGCCCCCGTGACCAGCGCACCGACCGGGTGCATCAGGTCGGAACCGGCACAGACCGCCACCAAACCGGCCAGCGGGCCGTTGTGCAGGAAGCCTGGGTCATTGCGCCCGACAATCAAGGCCGCCACGGTACCGCCCACCATGGCCATCAACGAATTGACTGCCACCAGCCCGCTCACCCCGGGCAAGGTCTGGGCACTCATCACGTTGAAACCGAACCAGCCGACAATCAGGATCCACGAACCCAGGGCCAGGAAAGGAATGCTCGAAGGCGCAAACGCCACCAGGCGGCCATCCCGGTAGCGGCCGTTACGCGGGCCGAGCAAGAGCACGGCAGCCAACGCCAGCCAGCCGCCCATGGCATGCACCACCACGGAGCCGGCGAAGTCATGGAAGCTGGCGCCGAACCGGGCTTGCAGCCAGGCCTGCAAGCCAAAATTGCCGTTCCAGACCATGCCTTCGAAAAACGGATAGACAAACGCCACGATCAGCACCGTGGCGCACAACTGCGGTACGAACCGGGCACGTTCGGCAATACCGCCGGAAATGATGGCCGGGATCGCGGCGGCAAAGGTCAGCAGGAAGAAGAACTTCACCAGGCTATAGCCATGATCGGTGCTGAGCACCGCCGCCGGTTGCAGGAAGGTCACACCGTAGGCAATCCAATAGCCTATAAAGAAATAGGCCAGGGTCGAGACCGCGAAATCGCTGAGGATTTTCGACAGCGCATTGACCTGGTTCTTTTGCCGGACCGTTCCCACTTCAAGAAACGCAAAGCCGGCATGCATGGCCAGGACCATGACTGCGCCGAGCAGGATGAACAGCGTGTTGGAGCTGTGGACCAGACCGTCCACGGCACTTTGCATATTTTCCATGGTATTGGCAGACCTGAAAAAGTTGAAAAAAGCACCAAACCGGTTCGCTTGCCTTGCGAACGCACCAAGTTGAAACGACCCATTGGCCAGACGCAGGCCGGTGAACCGCTTTGGTGCGCAAGAATGGTCAAAACGAAATCCCGCTTGGAGGTGCTTCGCGGGTTTTGATTATTTGGGTTAAGGTTTTTCGGGCTTTCGCCCAGCTTCAGCGCACTGGCGCAGGCTGATGCACCAGTACATGGCAAAAGCCTGAGCAAAAGTTGTACCAGTCACTTGTACTGAACCTTCCAGCAAGGCTCATACTCGAACGTTTCAGACGTCACTTACGGAGATTCACTGATGGCCAGAACCCAGGCAAAGACTGCTCAAGAAACCCTGATGGAAGATTTCCAGACGCTGGTCAGCGACACGGAACGGTTGCTCGATCACACCGCGACGCTGGCAGGCGATCAAGCCGATGCACTGCGCAGCCAGATTCACGAAACCCTCCTGCGCGCCCGCGAAACGCTCAAGCTGACGGAAGACTCCATGCGCGAACGCGGCCAGGCTGCGGTGGTCGCCACCGAGGAATACGTACAGGCCAACCCTTGGCAATCCGTGGGCATTGCGGCAGGCGTTGGCTTTCTGATTGGTCTGCTGGCGACACGGCGCTGATGATGGGCATCGACGAATCCGGCTCGTCCGAAGCGGGCACACAACCTACAGCACGCCGCCTGGGTGCGGCGTTCCTTGGCTTGCTGCATAGCCACGTCGAATTGTTCGGCATGGAGTTGCAGGAACAGAAGGCACGCACCGTCAGCCTCCTGCTGTTCGCCGGCCTTGCGCTGGTGTTCGGCCTGCTGCTGTTGGTCGGGCTTTCAGCACTGGTACTGATCCTGGTATGGGACACCTATCGTCTGGCCGGCATTATCGGCCTGTGCCTGTTTTATCTGCTGGCGGCGCTGTTCTGCGGGCTCCGGCTCAAGGCAGCGATCTACGACGAGTCCTCTCCTTTCCATGCCACCCTCGAAGAACTGGCCAATGACCGGGAGCGCCTGTTGCCATGAGCCTGCCTGATATTCCTCAAGCCCGGACACGACAGGAAATGCGCAAGGCGCTGGTGCGTCTGCGGATGGAAATGCATCGCCAGGAAATCCGTCAGGAAACGCGCCAGTTGCTGCAGCCCTTGCAACGGGTGCGCGGCTTGACGCAAAGCTGGCACGAAGGCTTCGGCATCAAGCACGCGCCACTGTGGGGCGTGGCGGCGGTGTCCCTGCTCGGTTTCATCACCGGCAAACGGACCCGCAATGGCGGTGGCGGTGGCTTGACTGGCCTGATCCGCCTGGCAACGACATTGCTGCCGTTGGTCAAGCTGGCCAAGGACTTGCGCAAGCCCTGAGGACGACATCCGTGGCGAGGGAGCTTGCTCCCGCTGGACTGCGATATAGGCCTATTTCCGTGAGTGCTTCGCACTCAAGCGGGAGCAAGCTCCCTCGCCACAGGGTTATGTATCCGGTCTGTGCACGCCCATAGGCCTTGCAGGGCAGCCCACGAACCGGGAAGCTAGGACACCGACATCATCAAACGGAGCAACCGGCCTTGGATTGGCACACCCTGCTGACTCGCGAACGCCTCGGAAAACCGCTGCACAGTCCGCAAGAGCTGGGCCGCAGTCCTTTCCACAAGGACCACGATCGCATCATCTTTTCCGGCGCCTTCCGCCGCCTCGGACGCAAGACACAAGTGCATCCGGTCTCCAGCAACGACCACATCCATACGCGCCTGACCCATTCCCTGGAAGTCAGCTGCGTCGGGCGTTCCCTGGGCATGCGCGTGGGAGAAACCATCCGCAATGCCCTGCCTGACTGGTGCGAGCCAAGCGACCTGGGCATGGTGGTGCAATCGGCCTGCCTGGCCCACGACATTGGCAACCCGCCGTTCGGTCACTCCGGCGAGGATGCTATCCGCTATTGGTTCCAGCAGGCCGCCGGCCGTGGGTGGCTCGATGCAATGAGCGAAGCCGAGCGCAACGACTTCCTCAACTTCGAAGGCAACGCCCAAGGATTCCGCGTCCTCACTCAACTTGAATACCATCAGTTCGACGGAGGAACGCGGCTGACCTATGCCACCCTCGGCACCTATTTGAAATACCCCTGGACTGCCCGCCACGCGGACTCGCTGGGCTACAAGAAGCACAAGTTCGGTTGCTACCAGAGCGAATTGCCGCTGTTGGAGCAGATTGCCCACAAGCTCGGCTTGCCACAGATCGAGGATCAACGCTGGGCACGGCATCCCTTGGTGTACCTGATGGAAGCCGCCGATGACATCTGCTACGCGCTGATCGACCTGGAAGACGGCGTGGAGATGGATCTCCTGGAATACCCCCAGGTGGAATCGCTGCTCCTGGACCTGGTGGGCGACGATCTTCCGGACACCTACCGGCAGTTGGGGCCGTTGGACTCGCGGCGACGCAAACTGGCGATCCTGCGAGGCAAGGCCATCGAACACCTGACCAACGCCGCCGCCCGGGCTTTTGTCGAACAGCAGGAAGCATTGCTTGCCGGCACATTGCCCGGGGATCTGGTGGAGCATATGCACGGCCCGGCAAAACGCTGCGTGTTGAATGCCAAGGACATGGCGCGCCGGAAAATTTTCCAGGACAAGCGCAAGACCCTGCACGAAATCGGCGCCTACACCACGCTGGAAATCCTGCTCAACGGATTTTGCGGAGCGGCCCTTGAACAGCACGGGGGCCGCACGCCTTCGTTCAAGAATCGCCGCATTCTCGACCTGCTGGGGAACAACGCGCCGGACCCCAATGGCCCTTTGCATAGCGCTTTCCTGCGAATGATCGATTTCATCGCCGGGATGACTGACAGCTACGCCAGCGAAATGGCCCAGGAAATGACCGGCCGCACGCGCCAATAAAAGGCCTGGATCGACGGTGTGCTGCACCTGGTACAAAACCTGTGGGAGCGAGCTTGCTCGCGATGGCAGTGGATCTGTGCGCATCAATGCAGGATGTGCCACCGTCATCGCGAGCAAGCTCGCTCCCACAGGGATTGGCGGTGAATGTGAATTTTGTAGCGCTGCGCCACAAGGAGTTTGAAGTAGATAAATAACTATATGGCTTACAAAAAATCTCGATTAAAACGCTTCTTTTGTTTGCACAAACAACACTATCAAAGAAATATCCCTTCACACACAGCCAACTCTTCCCCCTCCTGTTGCCACCCGCCTACTAAAAAACCGATTACATCGTAATACGTTGCCTCTTTTTTTGTAGGAAACTTCTGAAATTGAAGTTGCATGCCCGTCTCTTCGTACGACCCCGGTTGTAAGTGGGCTAAGGTGCGCGCTTTATTCAAGTTCGCAGGGTAATTTATTCATGAACTCCGTTTTCATTGTCGACGATCATCCGGTCATCCGCCTCGCTGTTCGCATGCTTCTGGAGCATGAAGGCTATAAGGTCGTAGGTGAAACTGACAACGGCGTCGATGCGATGCAAATGGTGCGCGAATGCATGCCAGACCTGGTTATCCTGGACATCAGCATCCCCAAACTCGACGGGCTGGAAATCCTCTCGCGCTTCAACGCCATGACCACTCCTCTCAAGACGCTGGTGCTCACGGCCCAGTCGCCGACACTTTTCGGCATTCGATGCATGCAGTCGGGTGCCTCTGGTTACGTTTGTAAACAGGAAGACCTCAGCGAACTTGTCAGCGCAATCAAAGCAGTATTGTCCGGCTATAACTATTTTCCCAGCCAGGCGCTGAATCCGGTACGCCCGGATGATCCACGCAGTATCGAGCTGGACCTTTTCAAAAGTGTCAATGATCGAGAACTGATGGTGCTGCAACTTTTTGCCCAGGGTCGTACCAACAAGGAAATAGCCAAGGGAATGTTTCTAAGCAATAAGACCGTCAGTACTTATAAGAAGCGGCTGATGCAGAAGCTCAAGGTCAAGTCCTTGGTCGATCTGATTGAAATGGCGAAGCGCAACGCGCTGGTGTGAGAAAAACAGGATGCTCAGACGCATAACCGAATGTCTCCTGCTGATCAGTGCGGCGTTATATACAGGAATGCTCGCGGCGGCGGCGAATGCGCCCGAGCAATATACCCTGCTGGGCCACTCGTCCATGGCCCATACCGAGGTCAAGCTGGATGATGTTCACCGCGCCTGGCTACAGGATCGGCAAGCGCTGGTCCTGGGAACTTCAGCCCCGGACTACCCGCCCTTCGATCTCTCCACCAGCGGACGCGACTACGAAGGCCTGACGGCCGATTACGCCGACATCATCGCCAAGGCCACTGGCCTGCCCATGAGCGTCCTGCGCTTCGACTCCCGCGAGGCGGCCATGGCCGCACTCAAGGATGGGCAAATCGATATGCTTGGCACCGCCAACGGTTTCGAGGCGCGCAACCCCGACATTGTACTGTCGACACCGTATGCAGTGGACCAACCCGTTCTCGTCACCCGAACGAATGAAAGCCGATCCCTGACTGACGATCTCGAGGGGTTGCGGCTGAGCATGGTCTATCACTACCTGCCGCTACGGGAAATTGAAAAACTCTACCCCAAGGCACTCATTACCACCTACCCGTCCTACCAGAACGCCATCAATGCCGTCGCCTTCGGTCAGGCCGATGTATTTCTCGGCGATACCCTCTCCACCCACTACATGATCAACAAGGGCTATTTGAGCAATATCCGCATGGCCAGCTTCGGCAAACATGAATCCCACGGGTTCGGTTTTGCCGTACGACGTAACGACACCCGTTTGTTGGAGGTCATCAACGCTACGCTGAACCAGGTCTCCATTGCCGAGCAAGCCGCCATCTCCAAGCGCTGGAGTGCAGGCAGCGACCTGTACCTCACGGACCACAGGATACAACTGACCGACCGCGAGCAACGCTGGCTGGCGAGGCATCCGGTGGTACGGGTGGTGGTGAACGAAACCTCCGCGCCCTTCACCTTCTTCGATGCGGATGGGGACTTTCGCGGCATCAGTGCCGACCTGCTGGAACTGATTAGGCTGCGCACCGGCCTGCGCCTGGACATCCAGCGCCGCCAGAACGACAGCGAAATGATCGCTGCGGTCCTCAACGATCAAGCCGACATGATTGCCGCACTTTTGCCCAGCAGCGAACGACAACTCCAGTTGAAGTTCAGCCGCCCCTACGTCGACAGTTCGTTCGTCCTGCTGACCCGCAAACAGTCCGACACGCCCACGACACTCGATCAGTTCGGCCACGCCAGCCTGGCAATCGCCAAAGGCAATCCGGTCATTGAATGGCTACGCAGCCAGTCCCGAACATTCAAATCATCGAAACGGACGGCCCCTTGCGCGCCGTGGAAATGCTCGCCCATGGCCAGGTCGACGGCAGCGTGAACTCGCAAGTGATGGCCAACTACTTCATCTCCTCCTATGCGTGGCGCGACAGGTTGCAAATCAGCAGCACGGTGGGCACCCAACAGGCCATGTTCGCGCTGGCCACGGTAAAAAACGCCACAGAGTTGAACGCCATCCTCGACAAGGCCCTGACCAGCATCGACCCCGACGAACTTGGCGTCATCAACAACCGCTGGCGCGGTTACGTCTCGCCCTCGGAACACACCTGGCGCACCTACAACCGCCTGTTCCTCCAGGTCGGCGCGGGCATTGGCCTGTTGCTGCTGTTTTCCCTGGCGTGGAATGCCTACATGCAGCGCCAGATCAGGCAGCGTCAACGGGCGGAACTGGCCCTCAATGATCAGCTCGAATTCATGCATTCGCTGCTCAACGGCACCCCTCACCCCATCTACGTGAGAGATCGCAACGGCATCCTGCAAAGCTGCAACGACAGCTACCTGCAAACGTTCGACGTCAAACGCGAAGACGTCATCGGCAAGAACCTGATGCCAGGTTCCATGAGCAACGCCTTCGAAGCGCAGGAGTACCAGGCGGACTACCAACGCGTCATGGCCGAAGGCACCGCCCTGATCGTGGATCGGCCCCTGCACATCGGGGACAGGCAACTGACGATCTACCACTGGATCCTCCCCTACCGAAACTCCGCCGCCGAAGTGCAAGGCATCATCGGCGGCTGGATCGACATCAGTGAGCGGCGCCAGCTGTTCGAGGAACTGCGCGCGTCCAAGCAACGGGCCGACGACGCGAACCGCGCCAAAAGCACGTTCCTGGCAACCATGAGCCATGAAATCCGCACCCCCATGAACGCGGTGATCGGCATGCTTGAACTGGCCCTGAAACACGCCGACAAAGGCCACGTGGATCGCTCGACTATCGAAGTCGCGTACGAATCGGCCTCCGGCATGCTCGAACTGATAGGCGACATCCTGGACATCGCCCGTATCGAATCCGGCCATTTGAGCCTGGCCCCCGAACGCGTCAATCTCAGGGCCCTGCTGCAATCGGTCATACGAGTATTCGAGGGCGTGGCCCGGCAGAAAAACCTGGCGCTGTCCCTGCAGTTCGACGCTGCCGAGGGCAGCCCTGACGTGTTGATGGACCCGTTGCGGTTCAAACAGGTGCTGTCGAACCTGATCAGCAATGCCCTCAAATTTACCGAGCAGGGCCAGGTAGCGATCAAGGTCCGGCTGTCGCCAACCGACCGGGACGACGCTCTGCAGATGCACCTGGAGGTCAACGACAGCGGCATCGGTATTGGCCCGGCGGACCTGCAACGGTTGTTCGAACCTTTCGCCCAGGTCGATAACACCAGCCGGATGGCCCGCAACGGCGCGGGGTTGGGGCTGGTGATCAGTCGCAACTTGTGCCAGATGATGGGTGGCAGCCTGCACATGAACAGCCAATCCGGCACCGGCACCCAGGTCCAGGTACGCCTGCAACTGACCGTCCTGTCGACAGCCCCGGTTCGCCCCCCACCTGAGCCGGTCATCGAAACGGCCCTGGCCCCCTGAACGTCCTGATCGTGGACGATCATCCCGCCAACCGCCTGCTGATGTCGCAGCAATTGGAATACCTGGGCCATCACTATCAGGTCGCCCATGATGGTGCCCACGGACTCGAGGTCTGGCAAAAGAAACATTTCGATCTGGTCATCGCCGATTGCAACATGCCCATCATGAGCGGCTATGAACTGGCCCGGTCGGTTCGTCGCGCTGAATCCGAACAGCAACGGCCACCCTGCACCCTCCTGGGGTTCACTGCCAATGCCCAACCGGAGGAAAAACAGCGCTGCCAGGACGCTGGGATGGACGACTGCCTGTTCAAGCCGATCAGCCTGAGCGCGTTGAGCCAATGGATCAACGCGGTCAAACCCACCGGCCGCCCAGCGGTTTTCAGCGTACAAAGCCTGCAGGCGTTGACTGGCGGCGACCCTTCGTCCAACCGGCGCCTGTTGGCCGAATTGCTCAGCAGCAGCCGCTCGGACCGCCAGGAGTTGCTCGACGTCGCCCGCGGCGCAAACCGGCAAGCGCTGAGCGAAATGGCGCACAAGATAAAAGGCGTCGCCCGCATCGTCCAGGCGACCTCGCTGATCCAGCGGTGCGAGGCGTTGGAGCGCGCTTGTCATCAGCCGCAAGCACCTGGGCGAATCAGCGACTGCATCGACGCCCTCGACCGCGCCATGAGCGAACTGGAGCAGGCCCTCGAAACGGAGATCGCCAAGGCAAAATAATCCAGCGTTTACTATGCTATTCGCTCAGCAGTGCGTACCTGGGGGGTTCTCGAGCGGTTTCCCCTGCACGCGGGAATACCCATCGAGAACGCCCCCTGACACTTGGAGTGACTGCAATGCCCAGCGCACCGCGTCCGGAAAAACGCCGGTTCCCCCTGCACGTTCATATCAGCGTGATGTTTACCCTGCTTCTGTTGCTGACCGGGGTGGTGCTGGGGATTTTCAATTACCGGCAAACCACGCAAATCATCCTGTCCAGCAGTGAAAAGCTGTTCAACCGTATTGAACAGGATGTGCGCCTGGATCTGTACGACACCTACGAACCCATCCGTCACCTGTTGAGCCTGCTGGCCGACTATCCAGCGACGCGCACGCCCCAGATGGCGCAGCGCCTGGCCCTGCTCGTGCCCTTCAGTCAGGCACTGCGGGACAACCCGAACCTGGCGTCGTTGTACCTGGGCGATCATCAGGGCAACTTCCTGATGGTCCGGCCATTGCGCACCGCGGCCCTGAAAGCCGCCCTGCAGGCACCGACCGACGCGGCCTACCAGGTCTGGACGGTGGAGCGGACAACCGAGCAAGGCCCGGTTCATTCCCAGTCGCTGTTCTACGACGAGACGCTGACGCTCATCGGACGCCGGGACATTGCCGACGAAACCTACGACCCCCGCAGCCGCAGCTGGTTTCGCAGCGCCGCCGGCAGCACCGAGCAGATCACCACCGAGCCCTACGTTTTTTTCTCCACCCATAACGTCGGCACCACCCTTGCCCGGCGCAGTGGCGAGCAGGCGGTCATCGGCGCCGACCTGACCCTGGCGGCCCTGTCCCAGACCCTGGCCAAGCATAAGGTGACCACCGGCACCGAAGTCGTCCTGCTCGATCCCACGGGCAACGCAGTGGGTTATCCCGACAGCAGCCGGCTGCTCGCCGACGCCCAGTCGGCACGCCTGACCAAGGCCCGCGACCTCAGTCCGGCTATCGCCGCCGCGCTCGACGACAACACCGACACCACGCGCCTGGAAGCGGCCGGACGCCAGTGGATCGTTTCTCGCAGCCACATGCAGGAAGGTGGGCCCCAGGGCCTGGAACTGGCGCTGCTGGTCCCTGAAGATGAGCTGCTGGACAATGCCTATCGCATGCGCTGGCAAGGCGCGCTCATCACCCTCGCCACCCTGCTGCTGTGCCTGCCTCTGGGCTGGCTGACGTCCCGGATCCTGGTCAAGCCCTTGGGCGACCTGGTGCAGGAGGCCGATGCCATTCGCAGCTTTGACTTCAACTACCCAGTGTCCCGTCGCTCCCCGGTGCTGGAAGTCGATCAGTTGGGCGTATCAATGGCGCGCATGAAAGAGACCCTGGCGAGTTTCTTTGAAATCACCGCCAGCCTGCGCGCCGAAACCCGCTTCGCCCCGTTGCTGGAACGGGTGTTATTTGAAACCGTGAAAATCGGCCAGGCCCAGGCCGGCCTGATCTATTTGCGCGAGAACGACGAAAACCGGGTCAAGCCGTATGGGCTGATAATCAATGGAACACCCAGGGACCTCGACGCCTTCAAGTTGCGCAGTCATGAACTACAGGCTGGCGACAGTCCGCAATGGCTCCAGCAACTGGCCACCTCGGACAACCTCGTGGCCTCCCTGGGCTTCGAACAGGCGGCCGATCTGCAGAGCGTCCTGCAGGCACTGGACTCGCCGCGGGTCCATCTGATCGGTATTCGCCTGCGCAATCGACACCAGGAAACCGTCGGCGTATTGGTACTGTTGATCACAGACAGCGGCACCGAAGCCGACCTGGAAAAACTGCAGCCCGACCGCATCGCCTTCCTGCAGGCCGTGTCCGGTGCCGCCGCCGTGAGCATCGAGGGCCAGCGCCTGCAAGACAGGCAAAAGCAGTTGCTGGACGCCTTCATCCAATTGCTGGCCGGCGCGATTGATGCCAAGAGCCCCTACACCGGCGGCCATTGCCAGCGGGTGCCGGTCCTGACCCTGATGCTCGCCCAGGCGGCCGCTGCCAGCCAGGCACCGGCATTCGACGCCTACCGGCCAACGGAGGATGAATGGGAAGCCCTGCACATCGCCGCCTGGCTGCACGATTGCGGCAAGGTCACCACCCCCGAATACGTGGTCGACAAGGCCACCAAGCTGGAAACCCTGAACGACCGGATCCACGAGATACGCACTCGCTTCGAAGTGCTCAAGCGCGACGCCTGGGTCGATTACTGGCAGGCCGTGGCAAGCGGCGGCGAGCCGTCATCCCTGGCACAGCAGCGCGACGCGACATTGACGGCCCTGGATGACGACTTTACCTTCGTCGCACGCTGCAACCTGGGCTGCGAAGCCATGGCCGAGGCCGATCTGCAACGCTTGCAACAGATTGCCCAACGCCCATGGACCCGGACCCTCGACGATCGCCTTGGGGTTTCCTGGGAAGAGCACCGACGCCAGAATCGCACACCCAAGCCGTCGCTACCGGTCACTGAGCCGCTGTTGGCAGACAAGCCCGAGCACCTGCTCGAACACCACGAAGCCGAACTGATCCCGGCGGACAACCCGTGGGGTTTCCAGCTCGACGTACCGGCCTGGAAATACAACCGCGGCGAGCTCTACAACCTGAGCATCACGCGAGGCACGCTGACCCGCGAGGAACGCTACGTCATCAACCATCACATGGTGCAGACGATCATGATGCTCAGTCAGCTGCCCTTCCCCAGTCACCTGGACAATGTCGCGGAGATCGCTGGCGGTCATCACGAGAAAATGGATGGCAGCGGTTATCCCAAGCGCCTCAAACGTGAAGAGATGAGCCTGCCGGCACGCATGATGGCCATTGCCGACATTTTCGAAGCGCTGACGGCAGCCGACCGCCCCTACAAGAAAGCGAAGAAACTGAGCGAGGCCCTGGGCATCATGGCTACCATGTGCCGTGACGCCCATATCGATCCCGAGCTGTTCGGGTTGTTCATCGAAGAAAAAATCTACGAGAGCTACGCCAACCAGTTCCTCGCCCCACACCAGATCGATGAAGTCGATCCCCACAGCCTGCTGGTCAAGGCAGGGTTGAAGGTATGATCAGCAATCCGTCAGGCGCAGGAATATCGCGGCCAACTGCTCGATGCCGGCTTGATCATGTTCGGTAAAACGCGCCGGTTTCGGACTGTCCAGGTCGAGCACGCCGATCAGGCGCCCGTCCTTGACCAGCGGCACTACCAGCTCGCTGTTCGACGCGCTGTCGCAGGCGATGTGCCCGGCGAAGGCATGGACGTCTTCGACGCGCTGGGTCTGCCGGGTCGCGGCCGCCGTACCGCACACGCCGCGGCCAAAGGGGATCCGCACGCAGGCGATCTGGCCCTGGAACGGTCCCAGGACCAACTCTTCGTTGCGATTGAGGTAGAAACCGGCCCAGTTCAGATCATCCAGCTGACTGGACAGGAAAGCCGAGAACTGCGCGGCGTTGGCAATGAAGTCACGCTCATCGGCCAGCAAGGATTCCAGCTGTGCCGATAACAACGCGTAGCCGTCAAGGCCGACTCCGGTGTCCTTCAAATCGATCATGCCTTGTGCTCCAACAATTTCAGGCCTACCCAATAACGGGCAAACTGATAGGCGCAACGTCCGTTGCGGTTGCCGCGACCGGTTGCCCAGCGCACCGCCAGCACATCCAGCGCTTCGTCGCGCTGCCAGGCCAGCCCGGCCTTGGCCGCCAGTTCGCCGATCCAGTGCTCCACCACGTTGAGGAAATGCTCCTGGGTAAACGGATAAAACGACAGCCACAGGCCAAAGCGGTCGGACAAGGCGATCTTGTCCTCTACCGCTTCACTGGGGTGAAGTTCGCCGTCGACCCGTTTCCAATTCTCGTTGTCGCTTTCCTTTTCCGGCACCAGGTGACGACGGTTGGAGGTGGCATACAGCAGCACGTTGTCCGGCGCCTGCTCCAGGGATCCATCCAACACGCTCTTGAGCACGCGGTAATCGCCTTCACCGGATTCGAACGACAAGTCATCGCAGAACAACACGAAGCGCTGGGGCAGTTTCGCAACCTGCTCGACCACCCGAGGCAAATCGGCCAGGTGATCGCGTTCGATCTCGATCAAGCGCAAGCCATGCGGGGCATGTTCAGCCAACAAGGCGCGTACCAGGGACGATTTGCCGGTGCCACGCGAGCCCCAGAGCAAGGCATGGTTGGCGGGCATGCCATCGATGAACTGCCGGGTGTTACGGCCCAGTTGTTCGACCTGGCGGTCCACGCCGATCAGGTCCGACAGGCGCATGTCGAGGCTGACCTGCAGCGGCAGCAGGTAGCCGCTACGGCCGTCACGCTGCCAGCGGGCAGCCAGGGTCTGGGTCCAATCGATGGTGGGCCGGGGCGCCGGCAGCAAAGGTTCGATCCGGGCCAGCACGGCATCGGCACGCTCAAGAAAAGCATTCAATCGCGAGTCCACGTCTTCTCCTCGGACAGGTTCACAGTAATGATGGCGCTCGAGCTACGAAACGCCGTATCCAATGGCGGGTCTACTTCACACAATACACACCGGCTGCACCGGATTTCAGAGATGATCAGCTATGCTTGACCGGCGAAGGGAAACGTAAGTGGTTCATCACTCAATGGACATCAGATTCACCCAACGGCTTTCCTATAAGCAGGCCCGCCTGACCGTCCTGGTGGGCTTCGTGTTGGGCACCTTGCTCAGCCTGATGCAGATCGGCATCGATTATGCCAGCGAAGACGCGTCGATCAACCGTGAAATCCTCTCGCTGCTGGAAATCAGCCATAACCCGGCCTCGCGCATCGCCTACAACATCGACGCCGAGCTCGCCCAAGAGCTGTCCATGGGCCTGCTGCGCTCACCGGCCATCATCGGGGCCGAGCTGATCGACAACAACAATACGGTGCTCGCCAGCGTCAAGCGGCCCGAGCTGCAAAGCAGCTACCGGTTCATCAGCGACTTTCTGTTCGGCGCCCAGCGTCAGTTCGAGGACCGGCTCTACCTGGATCACTTGCCCAGCGAATCCCTGGGCATGCTGCGACTGGACGTCGACACTTTTGCGTTCGGCAGTCGTTTCCTGCGCCGTGCCGAGGTCACCTTGCTCAACGGTTTCGCCCGCAGCCTGATCCTGACGGGCCTGCTGCTGGCACTGTTCTACGTGATGCTGACCAAGCCCTTGGTGCGGGTCATCCGCGAACTGAGCAGCCGCGACCCGAGCAGCAACGAGCAGAGCCGCCTGGAATGCCCCACCGGCCACCAGTCCGATGAAATTGGCGTGCTGGTATCCGTCGCCAACCAGCAGTTCGAAAATATCTCCACCGAAATCCAGCAGCGGCGCACGGCCGAAAATCGCCTCACCGAATACCTCGCGCAACTGGAAAACATCGTCTCGGCACGCACCGCCGAACTCAAGGCCAGCAACGCCCGCCTCAGCCAGTCCAACGAGGAACTGGAAGTGGCCCGGCGCACGGCCCTGGACATGGCCGAGGCCCGCTCTGCGTTCCTCGCCAACATGAGCCACGAGATACGCACACCGCTGAACGGCCTGCTGGGAATGATCGCCCTGTCCCTGGACGGCCCCCTGACGGCCGAACAACAGCAACAGCTATCGATTGCCCATGACTCGGGCAAGGTATTGGTCGAACTGCTCAACGACATCCTCGACCTGTCGAAATTCGACGCCGGTCAACTGGAGCTCGAACACATCCCGTTCGACCTCGGCTCCCTGGTGGAGGATACCGCCAACCTGCTTTCCCAGAACGCGGCCCCCAGTGTCGAACTGGCCTGCCTGATCGACCCGCAGTTCCCGGCGCAAGTACTCGGCGACCCGACCCGGGTGCGCCAGATCGTCAGCAACCTGCTGTCCAACGCACTGAAATTCACGCGCTTCGGCCGGGTCGACGTGAAGTTGAGTCATTACGAGGGCGGCGTACGCATCGAGATCTGCGACACGGGTATCGGCATTCCTCAGGAAGCCCAGGCAAGAATCCTGCAACCGTTCACCCAGGCCGGCGCCGGGATTACCCGCCAGTTCGGTGGCACCGGGCTGGGCCTGGCACTGACCTACAACCTCTGCGAAGCCATGCAGGGCCGGTTGACGATCAGTTCCGAAGCCGGCTTTGGCAGTCAGTTCTGTGCCGACCTGCCCCTGCCCTGCCATCTCCCGGCAACGCCGGTCGAACCGTTGCGCGGCAACGTCGTCGCCATCACCGGCAGCAGCAGCGGCCTGGCCGAATTGCTGGGCATGCTGTTGCCGGGATGGGGCCTGGATTATGTGCAGCGCTCCATCGATGACGGGTTGTTGGGGCTCACACCCGATGTACTGATTACCGACTGCCCGGAATGCCTGTTCAACCTGCGGCCAACCTTTGACGCACCGATCCTGCTGGTGACCGCCTATGGCAGCTTCATGCCCAGCGAAGAAGCCGCCGCCCTCGCCCCGCTGATACAACAGGCCCGGCCGCTGGCGCGCCATGCGCTATACCAGATTCTGCGGCGCGCCATGCAAAGCGAGGCGACCGTCATCGATGACGCACAGATCGAAGCCCTGGCGCCGTCCAGGCGTGGACGGGTGCTGCTGGTGGAGGACAACCCGGTCAACCAACTGGTGGCCAAGGGGATGTTGGTAAAGCTGGGCTGCGAAGTCACCGTCGCGGCCCATGGCGGCGAAGCCCTGGATCAACTGGAACAACGGGTGTTCGACCTGGTGTTGATGGACTGCAACATGCCGGTGATGGATGGTTACGAAGCCAGCCGGCAGATCCGCCAAAGCGGGCGCTGGTCGGATCTGCCGATTGTCGCCCTGACGGCCAACGCGATGCCCGAGGAACGCGAGCGTTGCCGCGCGGCCGGCATGAACGATTACCTGTCCAAGCCATTCCGCCGCGAAGAACTGGCGGCAGTGCTGGACCAGTGGGTGCCGACTACGTCAGCGCTTTGATCTGGCCCAACAGGTGATCGAGACCGTCTCGCAACGTTCTGAGGCGGTCCAGGTCGATACCGCTGTCGCACAACAGGCGGGCCTTGAGCGGAGCGACCTGTTCACGCAAGGCTCGCCCTGCAGTCGTCAGGCTCAAGTGCACCTCCCGCTCGTCCCGGGCCGAACGCTGGCGCTGGACCAGGTCCAGCTGTTCCAGGCGCTTGAGCAGCGGCGTCAGCGTGCCGGAATCCAGCAGCAAACGCTCACCCAGGGCCTTGACCGTCGGCTGTGGTGGGGCCGTGTCCTGCCATTCCCACAGCACCAGCATCGCCAGGTACTGCGGATAAGTCAGACCGAGCTGATCGAGCATCGGTTTGTAGCCACGGATCACTGCGCGCGAAGCAGCGTACAGCTTGAAGCACAACTGGCTGTCGAGCTTCAGCGAATCGACTGACAGGTCATTCATTTGAGCAGCGCTTCGATCTCACCGGTCAGGTCCTGGGGCTTGGTGGTCGGGGCAAAACGCTTGACCACTTGGCCGTCCTTGCCGATCAGGAACTTGGTGAAATTCCACTTGATGCCTTTGGACCCCAGCACGCCGGGCGCCCGCTGCTTAAGCTGGACGAACAGGGGATGGGCGTTGGCACCATTGACCTCGATTTTCTTGAACAGCGGAAAACTCACGCCAAAGTTCAGCTCGCAGAACTCGGTAATCGCCCCCTCGTTGCCCGGCTCCTGCTTGCCGAATTGATTGCAGGGAAAGCCCAACACCACCAGGCCCTGGTCCTTGTAGGTCTGCCACAGCGCCTCAAGCCCCTTGTACTGCGGGGTGAACCCGCACTGGCTGGCCGTGTTGACCACCAGCACAGCCTTGCCGGCGAAATCGGCGAGGGTCTTTTGCTCACCCTTGATGGTGGTGCACGGGATGCTCAACAGGTTATCGCTCATGGCAAGGCTCCGAAAACGTATAGGACAGGCGGCGAAGATAGCGAGCAATTAAATTGCATGCAATTTAATTATCAAAAATACCCACACCACAAACTGTGGGAGCAAGGCTTGCCCGCGATGAAGGCGATACGGTCGTTCAGAAATCGAGAGGCCCTGTTTCGCGAGCAAGCTTTGCTCCCACCGAATTACTCCCGGGGGACCAGATCCAGGCACACCGAGTTGATGCAGTACCGCAAACCCGTGGGCGGCGGGCCGTCGGGGAAGACGTGGCCCAGGTGAGCGTCGCATTTGGCGCAGACCACCTCGGTGCGAATCATGCCGTGGCTGACGTCCCGAACCTCCACCACCGCGCTGCCCTCGATCGGCGCGTAGAAACTCGGCCAGCCACAACCGGAATCGAATTTGGTCTGCGAATCGAACAACGGCTCGTTGCAGCAAATGCAGTGGTACACGCCGTCGGTCTTGGTGGCGTTGTATTTACCGGAGAATGGCCGCTCGGTGCCCTTCAGCCGACAGACGTTGTACTGCTCCGGGTCGAGCATGGAGCGCCATTCTTCAAGGGTTTTTTCCAACTTTTCCATCGTCCTACCTCGGCAATTGAAAAAGCCCGATCCGACGCTTTTCCGCAGATCGGGCGGCACGTATGATTGCGCCTCGTCAGACGCCAGTCTGGCAGTCACGTCATGCGCATTCAAACGGATTGTGGCGCCTATACCGCGTCAGGCCTGGGCACAGACGCAGGATTCCCAGTACGGTAGTTCATACGCCGCCTGGATCGTTCATTTTCGGGAACACATCGCCATGCAGGTCAGCAAATCGAACAAGCTCGCCAACGTCTGCTACGACATTCGCGGCCCGGTGCTCAAGCACGCCAAACGCCTGGAAGAGGAAGGCCATCGCATCCTCAAGCTGAACATCGGTAATCCGGCCCCCTTTGGTTTCGAAGCGCCCGATGAAATCCTCCAGGACGTCATCCGCAATCTGCCGACCGCCCAGGGCTACAGCGACTCCAAGGGCCTGTTCAGCGCCCGCAAGGCCGTGATGCAGTACTACCAGCAGAAGCAGGTCGAAGGCGTCGGCATCGAGGACATCTACCTGGGTAACGGTGTGTCCGAGCTGATCGTGATGTCCATGCAAGCCCTGCTCAACAACGGCGACGAAGTGCTGGTGCCGGCGCCGGACTATCCGCTGTGGACCGCTGCCGTGAGCCTGTCCGGTGGCAACCCGGTGCATTACCTGTGCGACGAACAGGCCAACTGGTTTCCCGACCTGGCGGACATCAAGGCCAAGATCACGCCCAATACCAAGGCACTGGTGATCATCAACCCGAACAACCCGACCGGCGCCGTGTATTCCAGGGAAGTGCTGCTGGGCATGCTGGAACTGGCCCGCCAGCACAACCTGGTGGTGTTTTCCGACGAGATCTACGACAAGATCCTCTACGACGACGCCGTGCACATCTGCACTGCATCCCTGGCACCGGACCTGCTGTGCCTGACCTTCAACGGCCTGTCCAAATCCTATCGGGTAGCGGGTTTCCGCTCAGGCTGGGTCGTCATTTCCGGTCCCAAGCATCACGCCCAGAGCTACATCGAAGGCATCGACATGCTGGCCAACATGCGCCTGTGTGCCAACGTGCCGAGCCAGCATGCGATCCAGACGGCGCTTGGCGGCTACCAGAGCATCAACGACCTGGTCCTGCCCCAGGGCCGACTGCTGGAACAGCGCAATCGAACCTGGGAGCTGCTCAACGACATTCCCGGCGTCAGTTGTGTCAAGCCGATGGGCGCGCTGTATGCCTTCCCGCGGATCGACCCGAAGGTCTGCCCGATCCACAACGATGAAAAATTCGTCCTCGACCTGCTGCTGTCCGAGAAGCTACTGGTGGTCCAGGGCACGGCGTTCAACTGGCCGTGGCCGGATCACTTCCGCGTCGTGACCCTGCCGCGGGTCGATGACCTCGACCAGGCCATTGGCCGGATCGGCAACTTCCTCAAGTCCTACCGCCAATAAGCCAGACAGCGTGCGGGGAGTCCTCGCCTCGCACGCTGTTTGATTCAGCAACACATCCGTTCTGCCGACTCCGCAACGCCTTCTACACTAGGGGTTGAACAGCCAACGGGCACTCTGGCTCAACGTTCACGGGGGGCAGGCGCCATATTTTTTTCCCCAGTCACTTTCAGAAAAGTCTTTCAAACATTTAGGACGGCTGTAGGACACAGTTTGAAATAGTCGGCGAGTTGAATAGCCTGCGGCGGCACCTTATATACCCCGCATAACGCTACATCTTTAGCACGAGGAGATTTTCACAACCATGATGCGCATCCTGCTGTTCTTGGCCACTAACCTGGCGGTCGTGCTGATTGCCAGCATCACCCTGAGCCTCTTCGGCTTCAACGGGTTCATGGCGGCCAACGGGGTTGATCTCAACCTCAATCAGCTGCTGATTTTCTGTGCGGTGTTCGGTTTCGCCGGTTCCCTGTTCTCGCTGTTCATCTCCAAGTGGATGGCGAAGATGAGCACCAGCACCCAGATCATCAGCCAGCCGCGCACTCGCCACGAACAATGGCTGCTGCAAACCGTCGAGCAGTTGTCCCGCGAAGCCGGTATCAAGATGCCGGAAGTCGGTATCTTCCCGGCCTATGAGGCCAACGCCTTTGCCACCGGCTGGAACAAGAACGACGCACTGGTCGCCGTCAGCCAGGGCTTGCTCGAGCGCTTCTCGCCCGATGAAGTCAAGGCCGTGCTGGCCCACGAGATCGGCCACGTCGCCAACGGCGACATGGTGACCCTGGCGCTGATCCAGGGCGTGGTGAACACCTTCGTGATGTTCTTTGCCCGCATCATCGGCAATTTCGTCGACAAGGTGATCTTCAAGAACGAAGAAGGCCAAGGCATCGCCTACTACGTGGCGACCATCTTCGCCGAACTGGTACTGGGCATCCTCGCCAGCGCCATCGTCATGTGGTTCTCGCGCAAGCGTGAATTCCGCGCCGACGACGCCGGTGCACGCCTGGCCGGCACCAGCGCCATGATCGGCGCCCTGCAACGCCTGCGCGCCGAACAAGGCTTGCCAGTGCACATGCCCGACACCCTGAATGCCTTTGGCATCAACGGTGGCATCAAGCAGGGCCTGGCTCGCATGTTCATGAGCCATCCGCCGCTGGAAGAGCGTATTGACGCACTGCGTCGTCGGGGCTGATCGTTAGCCTCAAGAGAAAACCCGCAGAAATGCGTAATGCTGGTTCAGCTTAGAGAAACGGCGCTTCTTTCAGAAATGGGAAGCGTCTTTTTTTGGGGAGTTTTTTTTGGAAAAATCTACTCGCCCTTTTCCTGATGGGTCGTGTGTATATCCATTACTGCGGTAACGGATATGTACTCGATCAACAAAATCCAGGCCACCCCGTCAGGCCGCCTTCGCGAGCAAGCCCGCTCCCACAGGGGAACTTGGGTGACCACAGGTTTTGTGTTCACAGCAGATCAAATGTGGGAGCAAGCATGCTCCCGATGGCATCAGCACAAACAACGCTTCAACCTCTGGACAGCCGATAAACACGCTCATCCAGCCGCTTCACACCCGCCTGCAAAAACTTCCAGCTCTCTCCCAGTACATCCTGTTCCTGCAAGACCTCCAGCCGCCAGGCATCCCCCAGCAGCCGCTGCACCTCATCATCCCCGACAGAGAACGGTGGGCCAGGCATTTCATCCTGGTTGTAATCCAGGGTAATCAACAATCCGACGCCATTGGGCAAGATCTTCTGCAGATGGGCCGCATACCGCTCGCGCATCGGCAGGGGCAAAGCGATCAGCGCGGCGCGGTCGTACAGTCCCACGCAATCGACCACATCCTTCGGGCCCAGGGCAAAGAAATCACCGCAGCGAATCTCGATATCACCGGCACGGAACACCCTGAAAGCGCCCTCTTCACTCACAACCGGCTCAAGCTGATGCTCAAGGAAAAAATCCGTGGCGGCTTTTTCCGACAACTCCACGCCAAGCACTGAGTAGCCCTGATGGGCAAGCCACAGCAGATCCAGGCTTTTCCCACACAACGGCACCAGCACCCGACTGCCTTGGGCCAATCCCAATTGTGGCCAGAAACGTTGCAGGTAGGGGTTCACCTCCGGTAAGTGAAAACCAATCTGGTTCGATGACCAGCGCTTGTGCCAAAACTCGGGCTCCATGATTCACTCCAGAAAATTCGATCAAAATGGGTTAAAACTTATATTAGATTTAGATCATTGACCTGATGGAAGATGACCCCATCTTAACGCTCAGGAGTCCCTTCATGCTGCCCAGCCTGTTTATCTCCCATGGCTCACCGATGCTCGCCCTGGAACCCGGCGACAGCGGTCCGGCATTGGCTCGCCTGGCCGCTCAATTGCCCAAGCCCAAGGCCATCGTCATCGTGTCCGCTCACTGGGAAAGTAACGAACTGCTGGTCAGCGCCAATCCGCAGCCGCGCACCTGGCACGACTTCGGCGGCTTTCCACCGGCGCTGTATGAGGTGCAGTACCCCGCGCCTGGCGATCCTCAACTGGCGACGCAAGTCGCGGACATGCTCAACGCCGCGGACCTGCCGGCACGCCTCGACCCTCAACGGCCGTTTGACCATGGTGCCTGGGTGCCATTGTCCTTGATGTACCCCGAGGCCGACATCCCGGTGGTGCAGGTTTCCCTGCCCAGCCGCCAGGGACCGATGTTGCAGACACAGGTCGGCCAGGCCCTGGCGAACCTGCGCCAACAGGGCATCTTGCTGATCGGCTCTGGCAGCATCACCCATAACCTGCGCGACCTGGACTGGAACGCCGGTCCCGACAGCATCGAGCCCTGGGCCAAGGACTTTCGCGATTGGATGGTTGAGAAGCTGGCGGCCGACGACGAGACCGCGCTGCATGATTACCGTCGCCAGGCACCGAACGCCGTGCGCAGCCACCCCAGTGATGAGCACTTGCTGCCGCTGTATTTTGCCCGGGGTGCAGGGGGCAAGTTCAGTGTTGCCCATGCGGGGTTCACGATGGGGACGCTGGGGATGGACATCTATCGGTTCGATTGACCGGGTCGCTTCAATCGCGAGCAAGCTCGCTCCCACATTGGATTTTCGGCGCTCCCAAAACCTTGTGGGAGCGGACTTGCTCGCGAATGGGACAACGCCAATCAACCTGAAGGAACACCAAACGACAGGCAAAAAAAATCCCCGAACCAGTCGGGGATTTTTCATGTTCGATCAATCAGCCCAAGAGCCGATCAATCTTCGCGATAGCGACGCAGCTTGAGCTGCTTGCCAGCCACACGAGTGTCTTTCAACTTGGTCAGCAACTTCTCCAGACCATCTTCCGGCAGCTCTACCAGGCTGAAGCTGTCACGCACCTGGATGCGGCCGATAGCTTCGCGGGCCAGGCCGCCTTCGTTGAGGATGGCACCCAGCAGGTTCTTGGCAGCGATGCCGTCACGGGCACCCAGCGCGGTACGGCAGCGAGCACGACCTTCGGCCAGCGGGATCGGCGCACGACGCTCGCGATCACCACGATCCGGACGATCACCGGTGCGCTCAGGACGATCGCCACGCGGTGCGTTGTTCGGCACCAGGGGACGTTCCTTCTCGATTGCAGCCAGGTTCAGCGCTTGGCCATTGGTGGCCTTGCGCAGCAGTGCGGCGGCCAAGGCGCGAGGGCTGCAACCGATGTCGGCGGTCAGGCGATCGAGCAGATCACCGTGGGTCGATTCGGCGTCAGCCACCAGTGGCGACAGGCTGTTGGTCAGTTTCTTGATGCGGGCATCGAGAACGGCCTGGGCGTCCGGCAGGCGAACTTCAGCTACCTTCTGGCCAGTTACACGCTCGATCACTTGCAGCATGCGGCGCTCACGCGGGGTGACCAGCAGCAGCGCACGGCCTTCGCGACCGGCACGGCCAGTACGGCCGATACGGTGAACGTAGGATTCCGGATCGTACGGCATGTCCACGTTGAATACGTGGGTGATGCGCGGAACGTCCAGGCCACGGGCAGCAACGTCGGTCGCCACAACGATGTCCAGGCGGCCATCCTTGAGGGAGTCGATCACGCGCTCACGCTGGTTCTGGGCAATGTCACCGTTCAGCGCAGCGGCTTTGTAGCCTTTGGCTTCCAGGGCGCTGGCCAGGTCCAGGGTCGCTTGCTTGGTGCGCACGAACATGATCAGGGCGTCGAAGTCTTCCACTTCCAGCAAGCTGAGAACGGCAGACGTCTTCTGGTCAGCGTGAACCAGCAGGTGAGCCTGTTCGATCGCGGTGACGGTCTGGGTCTTGGTCTGGATCTTCACGTGTTGCGGATCGCGCAGGTGGCGCTCGGCAATGGCGCGGATCGATTGCGGCAGGGTGGCCGAGAACAATACAGTCTGGCGGGTTGCTGGCAGGGCCTTGAAGATGACTTCCAGGTCATCCATGAAACCCAGCTTGAGCATTTCGTCGGCTTCGTCGAGAACCAGGTGGTTCACGGTGGCCAGGACTTTTTCGTCACGACGCAGGTGGTCGCACAGACGACCCGGAGTGGCGACAACGATCTGCGCGCCATTACGGATGGCTTTGAGTTGTGGGCCCATCGGGGCACCGCCGTAAACGGCCACAACAGTAACGCCAGGCATCTGCTTGGAATAGGTTTCGAAAGCGGTTGCTACTTGCAGCGCCAACTCACGAGTTGGCGCCAGGATCAGGGCTTGCGGTTCGCGCTTGGCAGGATCGATGCGATGCAGGATCGGCAGGGCGAACGCAGCGGTTTTACCCGTACCGGTTTGCGCCTGGCCAATCATGTCGTGGCCGGCCATGATGATCGGGATCGATTGCTGCTGAATCGCCGAAGGTTCTTCGTAGCCGGTCGCAGTGACGGCAGCGAGAATGTTCGGGTTGAGATTAAAAGCGGCGAAGCCGCCGGTTTCCTGGGTCATGGGTCTGCCTCTAAGTGCATCCGCAAAGACCCATGCTCCAAAGCTGCGCATGCCGTGTTGAGACTCAAGAGTCGCCCTGGCTGCTTTGTCGGCGGGGATTTGCGAAAACGAATGAATGAAAAAGAACGTCGTGGAAGCATCCGTTGTGCGGACATGCAACCGAAGCTGACTTCGGGGAATTGCGCTACCTTGACGCGGCCCGGCTAAAGGCCGGCGCGCACTATACCGGAATTCGCCCAAAAAGGGAGCTTTTTTTATTGCCAGACACCGTTATGGGGCTCGCTGTCACAGGCCCAGGGGTTAACGGTACAACCGTTTGTTTTGCAGAGGCCCAGCGTTGCGGGGATGAGGTGCTAAAACGGTTCATCTTTACCTGTGGGAGCAAAGCTTGCTCGCGATGCGGACACCGCGATTTGCGCAGGTACTGAGTTGCGTTCATCGCGAGCAAGCTTTGCTCCCACAGGGGGGGTTGTCACGCCTTGGACGGGGGTCACGTTGCCGGGCGAATGGCCTTGATCAACGACTGCAACGAATAGCCCAGTCGCGGCGCCAGCCCTTCGGCCCTGGCGACCAGTCCTTGCATGTCCAGCTCCTGATCCAGGTCCGCCGGCACGATGAGGATCACATTGCCCTCCTTCACCGGCAGCTCCCAATAATGCCGGTGGTACAAGCCGCGCAACAGCGCCGCCCCCAATGGCTTGCCGTCATCGGTGGCCCACTGGTTGATCACCAGCCAGCCGCCCGGGTTGAGGCGTTTCTGGCAGTTTTCCAGGAAGCCCCAGGCCAGGTGCCCGACGCCGGGACCGACATCGGTATAGAGGTCGACGAAAATCAAGTCCGCCGGCTCGGCGCTTTCAAGCAGCTCCAGTGCATCGCCGACGCGGATGTACAGCCGCGGATCGTCATCCAACCCCAGGTATTCGATGGCCAGGCGTGGCACGTCGGGGCGCAGTTCAATGGCCTCGACATCTTCCAACGGCAGGAACTTGAGGCAGGCCTGGGTCAACGTACCGGCGCCCAGCCCCAGAAACAGCGCACTTTCCGGCTGCTCGTGACACAACGCGCCGATGAGCATGGCGCGGGTATAGTCATATTCGAGCCAGCTCGGATCGGCTGTGAACACGCAACTCTGCTCGATGGCATCGCCAAACTCGAGAAACCGGTAATCGGCCACTTCGAATACGCGAATCATGCCGAACTCGTCGTGCACCTCGGCGAGCAAATGCTCGACGCGCTCCTCTGTCATTTCATCTCCTGATGGTGACCGTGCCGGCTTGAGCCTGCGTATACGGGACAAAGGCGCGATTGTCCGCGAAGCAACCGGAGCAGGTCACGCACTAATTTGCTGATAACATGGCCGTCCAAGCGTAAATCACCTAGAGATCATGATGAGCCAACCCTGGAGCCCTGACAGCTGGCGCGCCCTGCCGATCCAGCAACAACCCCGCTACCCCGACGCCGCGCACCTGTTGCAGGTAGAGCAGACCCTGGCCAGCTATCCGCCTCTGGTGTTTGCCGGTGAGGCCCGGGAGTTGCGCCGTCAGTTCGCCGAGGTGACCCAGGGCCGGGCGTTCCTGCTGCAAGGCGGCGACTGCGCCGAAAGCTTTGCCGAGTTCTCGGCGGCCAAGATCCGCGACACCTTCAAGGTGCTCTTGCAGATGGCGATCGTCATGACCTTTGCCGCCGGCTGCCCGGTGGTCAAGGTCGGGCGCATGGCCGGGCAGTTCGCCAAGCCGCGCTCAGCCAATGATGAAACCATCGACGGTGTGACCTTGCCGGCCTACCGGGGCGATATCGTCAACGGCATCGGTTTCGACGAGAAAAGCCGCGTACCGGACCCGGAGCGGTTGCTGCAGTCCTACCACCAGTCCACCGCCACCTTGAACCTGCTGCGCGCCTTCGCCCAGGGCGGGTTCGCCGACCTGCACCAGGTGCACAAGTGGAACCTGGACTTCATCGCCAATTCGGCCCTGGCGGAAAAGTACAGTCACCTGGCCGACCGCATCGACGAAACGCTGGCATTCATGCGCGCCTGCGGCATGGACAGCTCGCCGCAACTGCGCGAAACCAGTTTCTTCACTGCCCACGAAGCGTTGCTGCTCAATTACGAAGAAGCCTTCGTGCGCCGTGACAGCCTGACCAACGATTATTACGACTGCTCGGCCCACATGCTGTGGATCGGCGACCGCACCCGTCAGTTGGACGGCGCCCATGTCGAATTCCTGCGCGGGGTGAACAACCCGATCGGGGTCAAGGTCGGCCCGAGTATGGATCCCGACGACCTGATCCGCCTGATCGACGTGCTCAACCCGCAGAACGACCCCGGCCGGCTGAACCTGATCGCCCGGATGGGCGCCAACAAGGTCGGCGAACACTTGCCGCCGCTGTTGCGCGCCGTGCAGCGTGAAGGCAAGCAAGTGCTGTGGAGCTCAGACCCGATGCATGGCAACACCATCAAGGCCAGCAGCGGCTACAAGACCCGGGACTTTGCGCAGATCCTCGGTGAAGTGAAGCAGTTCTTCCAGGTCCACGAAGCCGAAGGCACCTATGCCGGCGGGATTCACATCGAGATGACCGGGCAAAACGTCACCGAATGCATCGGCGGCGCACGCCCGATTACCGAGGACGGGCTGTCGGACCGCTACCACACCCACTGCGACCCGCGGATGAATGCCGATCAGTCGCTGGAGCTGGCGTTTTTGATTGCCGAGACGTTGAAGCAGGTTCGGCGGTGAGTCAGTAAGGCTTTCGGTGCCTGCTGGATTGCTGTCGCGAGCAAGCTCGCTCCCACATTGGATCGGCTGTGAACACAAAACCTGTGGTCACCAGAAATCCCTTGTGGGAGCGAGCTTGCTCGCGAAGGCGTCGGCTCAGTCACCATCAATCTGGGCCAATGCCACCGCCAACCGCACCCCACTCACTCGCTGGCAATTGAGCTGGACCCGCTCCAACCCCAGCCACCGGGCCATGCGCCTCAAGTTCAGCGCCAGGGCCTGCATCCCCTCCTCGTCCAGCCCCGACGCGTCCTCGTGCACGGCATGCACGGCCAACTGCCCCAGGGCCCGCTCCGCCCGCAGGTCCACCCGAGCTGCAATGCGTTCGTGGTGCAGGAACGGCAACACGTAATAGCCATACACCCGCTTGTGGACAGGCGTGTAGATCTCCAACCGGTAGCGAAAGTCGAACAACCGCTCGGTACGGCCGCGCTCCCAGACCAGCGAGTCGAACGGCGACAGCAAGGCACTGGCGGCGACTTTGCGAGGAACTTTCGCCTCAGGTCGGCACCAGGCCGGTTGTTTCCAGCCCTGCACCTGGCAGCGCAGCAGCTCTCCGGCCTCCTCCAACTCAGCCAGGCGCCCACGGCTGTCGGCCGGAGCGAGGCGAAAGTAGTCGCGCAGATCTTTCTCTGTGGCAATGCCTAGGGCGTCGGCTGCATGTAGCAGCAAGGCGCGTTGGGCCTGGGCCTCGTCCGGCAACGGTTGCTGCAGGATCGAGGCCGGCAGGACCCGTTCGGGCAAGTCGTAGAGCCGCTCGAACCCGCGCCGCCCCGCCACCGTGACTTCACCCGCGGCAAACAGCCACTCCAGCGCATGTTTCTCCGCACTCCAGTCCCACCAAGGCCCGGCCTTCTCCTGGCGCGTGGACAAGCTGCCAGCACCCAGGGCGCCCTGCTCCTGGACCGACGCCAGGACACGGCGGATGACATCCTGGCGTTCTTGGCCGAAACGCGCCAACTGCTGATAAATCCCTTCGCCACCCGACGCCCGATTCATGCGCCAGCGCATCAACGGATACATCGACATCGGCAGCAGCGACGCTTCATGTCCCCAGTATTCGAACAGCGTACGACGTCGGCCCTGGCTCCAGGCTGCTTGATCGAGCAAATCGCGATTGTAGTGACCGAGGCGGGAGAACAGCGGGAGGTAATGCGAGCGCACCAACGCATTGACTGAGTCGATCTGCAGGACGCCGAGGCGTTCGATCAGGCGGTTGAGGCGTGAGGGTTGCACCGAAGCTGGCGGCGACCGCCCATCGAATCCTTGGGCGGCCAACGCCAGACGCCGGGCCTGTTTGAGGGTAAAGGACAGAGTCGCGGGCATGGAGATCTCCTTCTCTGCTCGCAACCTACCTCACCAATAAGGGGTTTGTGTAGGAAAGGATGGCTCATTTGTGCATTGGGTCGTCCCAGAATGGCCGAACCACTTCCTGTTCCACGTCGGCACGACTCACGCCAATGTCCTTGAGCGCCTCGTCGCTCATTCCGGCCAGCAGTTCGCGTTCGTGGTGCAATTCGTACCAGCGACTAAACTTGTGCAGCAGGGCGCTGACGGAAAAGCCGTGGGAGAGTTTGTCTATCAGTAGATAACCTTTTTGACCTTTCATCGTGATGTCCTCCGTTGGGGATGGATCAAGTCTCGCGCTAACGATAAGATCAATCCAACGAATGTTTCTTATGCAATACATCTCGGAGATTGATCAATTGTCGAGTTACCCGAGCATCGATACGGAAGTGCTGCGTACCTTTGTCGCCATCGCCGACCAAGGCGGTTTCACCCGGGCCGGGGAATTGGTCAATCGCACCCAGTCTGCCGTGAGCATGCAGATGAAGCGGCTGGAAGAAGACGTATTGCAACGCCGCCTGTTCGAGCGTGACGGACGCCAGGTCAAGCTCACCGCCGAAGGCCAGGTGCTGCTGGGCTACGCTCGGCGGATCCTCAAGCTGCACAGCGAGGTGTTCAATACCCTGCGCGAACCGCACATGGTCGGCACGGTGCGCATCGGCACGCCGGACGATTACGTGATGCGCTTTCTGCCTGGCATCCTGCAACGCTTCGCCCAGTTCTACCCGCTGATCGAAATTGAAGTGCACTGCGAATCGTCCAAGCAGTTGCTGCTGCGCCAGGACCTGGACCTGTCCATCGTCACCCGCAAGCCAGGGGACGAAATCGGCCAGTTGCTGCGCAAGGAGCGTTTTGTCTGGGCCGAAGCCGCCTGCTTCAACGTCCATGAACAAACACCGCTGCCGCTGGCGATGTTCAACAGTGACTGTTTCTGCCGGCAATGGGCCTGCAATGCGCTGGATGCCATGGGGCGCGATTATCGCGTGGCATACAACAGCTCGAGCCTGTCGGCGCTCATGGCGGTGGTGGGCGCCGGCCTGGCAATCACGGCGCAACTGGAAAGCCTGCTGACCCCGGACATGCGCGTACTGGGCGAAGCTGAAGACCTGCCGGAACTGCCCGAGGCCAGCATCATGCTGATCCGCAACCTGCATAACCCCTCGCCGATCACCGAGTGCCTGGCCGAGCACATCGTCGAAGGCTTCAAACTTTAAAGGCGAGCAGCACCGCGCACAGCACCAGGAAACCGCAGAACAGCCCGCGCAACAGCCGCTCCGGCAAGGCGTGGGCGACTTTCACCCCCCAACTGATGCTCAGCAGGCCACCGACGGCCAGCGGCAGGCCGATGCTCCAGTCCACCTCATGGTGAAACGCATAAGTGGCGAGGGTCACGCCGGTACTGGGCAAGGCCAGTGCCAGGGATAACCCTTGGGCGACCACCTGGCTGGTGCCAAAGATGCTGGTCAGGATCGGCGTCGCGACCACGGCCCCGCCAACCCCGAACAGACCGCCCATGGTGCCGGATGCTGCCCCCAGTACGGCGAGCCATGGCCAGCCATAACGCATCTGCGCCGAAGCCGGTGCATTGGCGGCGAACATGCGGGCCAGGTTGTAGAGGGTCAGCGCGATCAGGAACGCGACGAAGCCGATCCGCATGCTGTTCGCGTCGATCCCCACGGCCCAGATCGAACCAAGCCAGGCAAAGCAGAAACCCATGGAAGCCAACGGCAGGACATGGCGCAATTCAATGCGATTGCGCTGGTGATAGCGCCACAACGCGAGCATCACGTTGGGCACCACCATGACCAGCGCCGTACCTTGGGCCAGTTGCTGGTCGAGGCCGAACCAGACGCCCAGCACCGGAATGGCAATCAGGCCGCCACCGATCCCGAACAATCCCCCAAGGTACCCAACACGGCACCAAACACCAAAAACAGCACAAATTCGAACAAGACGATTCCCCTTTCATCAGGGTGCTTATCCTACGCAGTCGGCGCCAGCGGGGAAACGTAACATCTGTGCAGACGTCAGAATTATCTGGCGCATTAAAGATTCGCCCGCTAGATTCGTAACGATCATTGATTGAAGGTTTTGCCATGAACACCCTGCGCGACACCCCCGAAGCCTGCGAAGCCCTGCTGCTCGACAACCAGGTCTGTTTCGCCCTGCACTCCACCTCGCTGCTGATGACCAAAGTCTACAAGCCGCTGCTACAGGCCCTGGGCCTGACGTATCCGCAATACCTGGCGATGATGGTGTTGTGGGAAAAGGACGGATTGACCGTCGGTGAAATCAGCACACGTCTGCTGACAGACCCCGGCTCGCTGACGCCACTGCTCAAGCGCCTGGAGGCCGAAGGCCTGCTGAGCCGCACCCGCAGCCGTGAAGACGAACGCGTAGTGATTGTCGAACTCACCGAACAGGGTCGCGCCCTGCGCGAAAAAGCCCTCGACATCCCCCAGTGCATCCTCGCCGCCAGCGGCCTGACCCTGGAGCAGTTGAAGAAGCTGCAACTTGACCTGCAGGCACTGCGCGGGCATTTGCAAGACAGCCTCTGACTTACCTCCAACTGACCCACCGCTATCGCGAGCAAGCTCGCTCCCACACTTGATGCTCAGTGACTATAAATCTGCGTTCGACGCAAATCTAATGTGGGAGCGAGCTTGCTCGCGATGGCGGCAGTCCTGCCGCTCCCTGATCTGTAACTCGCCCATCTAAAATTTTTATGCTGCGCTTAAACGCTCTAGATCAAGGGTTACACGCCCTTTCAGCGGCGCAAATTCAACTCGCTTCGAAAATTTATATTGCGCACTAAATATTAGCGCTATACATTCTCCTCACACCTACTTAGCGCGCAAACATTTAGCGCAACAACATCAATCCAGAAACGAGGCTCTCATCATGCAAACTCTCTACACCGCAATCGCAACCTCCACCGGCGGCCGTGATGGTCGTGCGATCTCCAGCGACAACATCCTCGACGTCAAACTCGCCACGCCCAAGGAACTCGGTGGTGCAGGCGGTGCGGCAACCAACCCTGAGCAACTGTTCGCCGCCGGCTACTCGGCCTGCTTCATCGGCGCACTGAAATTCGTGGCCAGCCAGAGCAAACGCAAGATCCCGGACGACGCCTCGATTACCGCCCATGTCGGCATCGGCCAGATCCCCGGCGGTTTCGGCCTCGACATCGACCTGCACATCAGCCTGCCAGGGCTGGACCAGGCCGACGCGCAAAGCCTGGTGGATGCGGCTCACCAGGTCTGCCCGTACTCCAACGCCACCCGCGGCAACGTTGATGTGCGCCTGCACGTCACCGTCTAACCACCGACCCTGGACCCGAACCTAAGGAGATGCACATGAACACGCTCAGCAAAGCCTTGACCGCCACCCTTCTCGCCCTCGGCGTCAGCAGTGCCTTCGCCGACGGCATCGTCGAACACAACACCCAGGCGTTTCTCGACGCGCTGAATGCCGGCACCGGCAAGCCCCTGGAGCAACTGTCACCCAAGGACGCTCGCGCCGTATTGGTGGGCGCCCAGGCAGGGGTGAAACTGACCTTGCCCAAGGCCGACGTCAGCGAGAAAACCATCCAGGTCGAGGGCCAACCGATCAGCCTGACCATCGTTCGCCCGGCCGGGGTCAAGGGTGAGTTGCCCGTGTTCATGTTCTTCCACGGCGGTGGCTGGGTATTGGGTGACTTCCCGACCCACGAACGCCTGGTTCGGGATCTGGTGGCGGGCTCGGGCGCTGTCGCGGTGTTCGTCAACTACACGCCCTCACCCGAGGCGCATTACCCGGTGGCGATCAACCAGGCCTACGCCGCCACGAAATGGGTGGCCGAACACGGCAAGCAGATCAACGTCGACGGCAAGCGCCTGGCCGTGGTGGGCAACAGCGTCGGCGGCAACATGGCGGCGGTCGTGGCCTTGATGGCGAAGGACAAAGGCACGCCGGCGATCCGCTTCCAGGCATTGCTGTGGCCGGTGACCGATGCCAGCTTCGAGACGGCGTCCTACAACCAGTTCGCCGAAGGGCACTTCCTCAGTAAAAACATGATGAAGTGGTTCTGGGACAACTACACCACCGACGCCGGGCAACGCAGCCAGATCTATGCCTCGCCGTTACGCGCCAGCACCGCACAACTCAAGGGCCTGCCGCCCGCGCTGGTACAAACTGCCGAGGCCGACGTCCTGCGCGATGAGGGTGAAGCCTATGCCCGCAAGCTGGACGCAGCCGGTGTACCCGTCACCGCCGTGCGCTACAACGGCATGATCCACGACTATGGCTTGCTCAACGTGGTCAGCCAGGTGCCGGCGGTACGTTCGGCGATGCTGCAGGTGTCGCAAGAGCTCAAGCAACACCTGAAGTGACTTGTGATGAAACACTGTGGGAGCAAGGATCAATCCCCTCACCACAGACCCCATCCTGTCCCTTGGCCTGAACATGATCCGCAGGCATAAAAAAGCCCGACTCAATGGTCGGGCTTTTTCATACACAAGGCTTCGCTTATTTAGCGCGGCCTTTGTAGGAACCGCCTTCGCGGGTATCGATCTCGATCATGTCGCCGATTTCGATGAAGTCAGCTACCGACAGTTCGGTACCGTTCTTCAGTTTGGCAGGCTTCATCACCTTGCCGGAAGTGTCACCGCGAGCGGAGCCTTCGGTGTAGTCAACCTGACGCACGATGGTGGTCGGCAGCTCTACGGAAACCAGGCGCTCTTCGAAGAACACGGCTTCGCAGACGTCGGTCATGCCTTCTTCGATGAACGGCAGAACGCTTTCGATGTCTTCGGCGTTCAGCTCGTACATGGTGTAGTCAGTGGTGTCCATGAACGTGTAGGTGTCGCCGCTGATGAAGGACAGGGTCGCTTCTTTGCGGTCGAGGATCACGTCGTCCAGTTTGTCGTCGGCGCTGTAGACGATCTCGGTCTTGTAACCGGTCAGCAGGTTCTTCAGCTTGGTCTTCATGATCGCGCTGTTACGACCCGACTTGGTGAACTCAGCTTTCTGAACCAGCCAAGGATCGTTTTCGAGACGGATCACGGTCCCGGGTTTCAGTTCTTTACCAGTTTTCATTGCGAATATCCGAATTTGGATGGGATTTACAAAAATCTAGGCCGCGTATCATATCCAATTTACATAAAACTTCACCAGCGCTGCGGCAAGATCGGCTCGCGAGGCCTGTTCCAGACACCACGCCTGGGCATGTTCGGCCAGTTCCTGCTGCTGTTCACGGGTGTCTTTCCAATGTTCAGTCATCTCCTGGCCGGCATTCCAGGCCCGCCAAAGACCGCTGATCGCTTTTTGCGCCGCCTGGGAAAGCCCCTGGGTGTAGAGCCTGAGAAACGCCTCGAGTTTTTCCAGGTGGACGTCTTCTTCCTGCTGGTAGATGTGCCAGAGCAACGGCCGGCCGGCCCATTGGGCGCGCACGAAGGAATCTTCGCCACGCACGGCGTTGAAATCGCAACACCATAACAATTGATCGTACTGGTCCTGGCGGATGAACGGCAATACCTGCACCGTCAGTGCGCCGCGTCGATGTACCGCACCGACCGCCAGGCCGTCGACGCCAAGCCAACGCTCGACATCACCCAGTACCCGCCCTTCGGGAACCAGCACATGAAACGCCTGGGCATCAGCGGCCATTGCGTCAAACCAGCTCGCCAGCCCGGCGTTCTCATAGGCAAACAGCGAGATAAGGCAGGTATTCGGCGCCCGCTCGACGCCCAGACCTTGCAGGAACATTCGTTGCGCCGCGGCATCCTGCTGGAATTGCCGGCGGCGTTCCAGAAGCCCCGCCTCACGCAGCAGGCCACCTGTTCCTTCCTGGAAGCCCGGGAAAAAGAAATATTTCTGCACGTGCTTGTACTTGACCGACGGTAGGCCGTGGCAACCGATCACCCAGTCCTCGGCGCTCAAATAATCAAGGTTCATCCACAGGGGCGTCGTCTGGCGCGCCGCCATCGCATCCATGTAGGCGCTCGGCAGTTGGCAGGCAAACGCAGCGATCACCACGTCGGCGGCGTCGGTGGGCGCCCACTCCCCAGGCCAGTGACACACTTGCACACCCTGCTGCCATTGCTCGGACAGGGTGACGTCGATTTCCGGACACAACCGTTCGAAGGCACGCAGGTCATCGACCCATAGCCGCACCGCGCATCGATGCTCGGCCACCAACTGCCGAGCCAGGCGCCACGTGACACCAATGTCGCCAAAGTTATCGACGACGGTGCAAAAAATATCCCAACGCACGGTCATTCCCGACTCCCTGTGGCAAAGGCCTGATTGTCCCGAATAAACCGATCACGCAGAAGAGCCGACGGCGATTAATCTTCATGCGACAATCATCGCCTGCCCATGACTCTGCCAGGAAGCAGCCATGCCCGATCACTCGACACCCTCGCGCCTCACGGCTTTGCAATTGACCTTCAGCATCGCCCTGGGCCTCTGGCTGGGGTTCCTCGCCATCGTGTTGACGAGCTGGCTGCTGTCCAGATTTCTGTTCAATGAACAACTGGCACCCGTGGCCGCCGCCGTCCATCAACTGGCGCAACCACCGGCGGTGCAACCACCCCCAGAGCCGCCCACACCGATGTTCGAGCAGTACCAACAGAACCTGCAACGGAACGAGCAGCGCCAGGCGCTCGATCAGGCCCGCAACAATCCGCGCAACCTGTCCAACCCCAAGTGCCAGTTCTGGCTGCAACAGGACCAGAATGCGCCCAGTGAAAAAAGCCGCGCCAACGTTCTGCAATTCTGCGAATGACCATGAACAAACAGACCGTCCACCAGTTGATTCTCGACAAGCTCAAGATTGATCTCGACATCGCCGAACGCGCCGCGCAGACCGCCTACGAAACCGCGACCCACGAAGAAAACATCGCCGAGAACAAGTACGACACCCTGGGTCTCGAGGCGTCCTACCTCGCCGCCGGACAAGCCAGGCGCGTGGAAGAAATCCGCCAGGCCCTCACCCTCTGCCAGAACCTGACGCTAAGGCCTTACGACGAGCAGCGCGGTATTCAGGTCGGCACCTTGATCGGCCTGGAAGATGAGGACGGCCGTCAGCAATGGCTCTTCCTGGGGCCGGATGCGGCGGGCTTGAAGGTCTCGCTGGTGGGCCAGCCGATCACTGTCATCACCCCTCGCTCACCGCTGGGCCGCGGCCTTCTGGGCAAGTTCGAAGGGGATGAAGTAGAGATCGTGGTAGCGGGCGCCCGGCAACAGTTCGCTGTCACCGAGGCGATCTAGAAGGGTCTTAGTGCACCGGTAGTTCGACGCCGTCGAACAACTCTTCGAGCTCTTGCTTGTTGTGGCACTGGATGGCCTTGGCCATGACTTCCCGGGTCAGGTGCGGTGCAAATTTCTCGATGAAATCGCACATGAAACCCCGCAGGAAAGTGCCACGACGGAAGCCGATCTTGGTCACGCTGGATTCGAACAACTCGCTGGCATCCAGCACCACCAGGTCGCTGTCGAGCTTGGTATCGACGGCCATCTTCGCGACGATGCCCACGCCCAGGCCCAGGCGAACGTAGGTCTTGATCACGTCGGCATCGGCGGCGGTGAACACTACTTTCGGCGTCAGGCCACGATGGCTGAAGGCTTCGTCAAGCTTGGAACGACCAGTGAAACCGAATACGTAGGTCACGATCGGGTATTCGGCCAGGGCTTCGAGGGTCAGCTTCGGCAGCTTCGTCAACGGATGGCCCTGGGGCACGACCACACAGCGGTTCCAGCGATAGCACGGCATCATCACCAAATCCCCGAACAGTTCCAGGGCCTCGGTGGCAATGGCGAAATCCACCGTGCCGTCGGCCGCCATCTCGGCGATCTGCATTGGCGAGCCTTGGTGCATGTGCAGCGCCACGTCGGGGTATTGCTTGATGAAGTTGCTGATCACCGGCGGCAGCGCATAGCGGGCCTGGGTGTGGGTAGTGGCGATCGACAGGGTGCCCTTTTTCTCGTTGGAGAACTCCTGGGCGATCTGCTTGATGCTTTCGACCTTGCGCAGGATCTCGCCAGCGGTGGTGATGATGCGCTCGCCGGCCGGAGTCACGCGGGTCAGGTGTTTACCGCTGCGGGCGAAGACTTCGACGCCCAGTTCATCTTCCAACAGGCGGATCTGCTTGCTGATGCCAGGTTGCGACGTGTAAAGGCTTTGGGCAGTAGCGGAAACGTTGAGGTCGTGGTGCGCCACTTCCCAGATGTAGCGCAGTTGTTGAAGCTTCATATGTATCCCTCAAAGCAGTTGGACGCCACGGGCATCAGCGACGGTATATAACTATATGAAAGGTTACGACAATAAATCTAGAACTTTTTATAAAAAGCCATCATTTAGCCTCAAGCCTCTCCCTGGCGTCGACGCTGTACCAGCGGTACCAGGTAGACCGGTACCCGGGATAACTGCAACACCCGTGCAGCGGTTCTGCCCAAGGGGGTCTCACCGCTTGCCCCTTGGCAATGACTGCCTACGATCAGCAAGTCGACAGAGAGTTTCGCAGCCTGCTCCAGGATGACCTGGGAAGGATCGCCCTGGTACACCCTGACCGACTTGATCAGTTGCAAATCCTGCTGCCCGTCTCCCAACTCCTCGCGGAAACTGTCGAGCACTCGCTGTTCGATATTGGCCATCACCGTATTCAGACCTTGGCGATGAAATTCGTTCAGCGCCTGCTCATCGAGATAGCTCTGCAACACCGACTCGGCGAACAGCCCCATCGGTTCTACCGCATGCACCACATACAACTCGGCTTCAAACGTCCGTGCTAACGCCAAGGCATGCTGCATCACATAAGGGGCGTACAGGCCCAGGTCTGTGGCGTACAGCATCGAACGAATCATGTGACCTCCTCGCGTGCCAAAATGGCGGAGATTGATTCAGCTTAGCAGCGCCTCGGGGACTGCGACGTGTGGCTTGACGTCCCGGACCAAGGGCAGTCAGGGCTTCATTTCGTTACTGATACCGTGGGGCACGTGACCGGTGGCGACCACCTCTCGGGCCAGTTCGCAATGGCCGGTCTGGTCATCGAAAAAAACATCGGCGGCGAACGCTTCGAGGAAGGCCGATTTGGTCAGGCCGCCCAGGAACAACGACTCATCCAGGCGAATATCCCACTCACGCAAGGTCCGGATGACCCGCTCGTGGGCCGGTGCCGAACGGGCCGTCACCAGCGCCGTACGAATGGGACAGGCGTCCTCGGGAAACTCGCGCTGCAGTGCATTGAGCGCCGCCAGGAACCCCTTGAACGGCCCGCCTCGCAGTGGCTCGCGGGCGGCCTGTCGCTCGCTGGCCTGGAAGGCTTCCAACCCATCGGCCTGATAGACGCGCTCCGATTCATCGGAAAACAGCACGGCATCGCCGTCGAAGGCAATGCGCAGCTCCTCGCTGGCCGCGCGACTGGCACCACCCGACAGGATGGTCGCGGCGGCAAACCCGGCGTCCAGGGCACTGCGCACGTCTTCAGCGTGGGTCGACAAAAAGAGATCGCAACCGAACGCCTTGAGGTACGGGTAAGGACTGCGGCCGCCAACGAAAGCCGCGCGCGAGATCGCCAGCCCGTAATGATGAATCGAGTTGAACACTCGAAGGCCGGTGTCGGCGCTGTTGCGCGAAACCAGAATCACCTCGACTCGGGCGCGCCCCAGGTGCTCGTTGAGGTTCAGCAGCTTTTGCACCAGGGCGAAGGCATCACCGGGTGCCAGGACTTCGTCTTCATGCTCGATCTGGTACTGCCGATAGGCTTCGACGCCACTGGACAAATACACCTTGTGGCTTTCCCGCAGGTCGAACAACGCCCGCGACGAAATCGCCAGCACCAGTTTGTCGTCGATGTTGTTTGCCATACCGCTCCCCTTTCGCCCGCTCAGCGGTTATATCGGTCCACGAACGCCAACGCCTGATACAAGGCTTCGATTTTCGGCAGCTCACACCCTGCCGCTTTCGCAGCCGCCAATGGCCGGCCGTAGATCGCGTCCAGTTCCAGCGCACGCTTGTGGGAATAATCGTGGTACATGCTCGGCCAGTAGTCGGGCATCTTCTCGGTCATCGTGAACAGATACTCGGCATAACCCGGCGCGATGTGATGCCCGCAGGCTTGCGCACCGCGAACCACCTCCCCCATCAGTGCCTGGATCAATTCGCGGCTATGGTCGTTGGCCATCAACGGCGTGGTACTGGCGCCCAACAGAACCGAAAGACCGTTGTACGGCACATTCCACACCAGCTTCTGCCAGCGGGCCTGTTGCAGGCCCGGCATGGCCTGGGCATCGATACCGGCGTTGCGGAACAACGTCGCCGCCTCTTCGACGATCACCATGCGTTGTGCCTGGTCGGCGCAAGGCCCACTGTGATAACCGACGTTGACCGCGCCGAGGGCCTGGTGGGTGACGACACCAGGGCCGACGCGATGCACGCAGATCAGGCACAGGCCACCCAGCAGGTGCAACGAATCGGGCAACAAGGGTCGAAGATCGTCTTCGACATCCAGGCCGTTCTGCAGCAACAGGACTTTTGCCCCGTCAGCGGCAGCCCGGGTAATGGCCGGGGCCAGCTCGGCATTGCTGGTGGTCTTGGCGCCGACCAGCAGCCAGTCGCAGGGCGGCATGTCGGCTGCCGAGCGATACGCCTGGACGGGGTTGAGGGCCAGCGTACCGTGAACCGCGCTGTCGATCCGCAAGCCGGCTTCGGCCACGGCAGCAAATTCGCTGCGCAGTAAAAAGTGCACGTCAAAACCGGCACGCGCCAGCATCACGCCGTAGAACCCACCGATCGCCCCGGTGCCGATCATCCCGATCCGCGGTTTCACGCCTGCCTGCATCTTTGCAACTCTCCTGGTAAAAGTCCCTGCACACTATCAGCGCGAGCGGCATGGCATGCAATCATCATTACATCTGCTCACGAATCTGCTTCAGAGCCATCCCCAAGGCCTGCTCCCCAGCCTTTAGGGCATTAAACCCGACCCAGCCCATTGTCGAGCCACCTCGTAACGCGATAAGGTTCGGCTCCCCGACGCGCTTAAAATCCGCTGTGCACCGCCGCGCGGGGATCGCTGGCGGCCGGCACCCGTGACCTGACGAGTAACACGATGGCTGATTTACCGATCAACGACCTTAACGTCGCCTCCAACGAGACCCTCATCACGCCTGACCAGCTCAAGCGCGATATTCCCCTGAGCGACGCTGCCCTGCGCACCGTGACCAAGGGCCGGGAAGTCATCCGCAACATCCTGGACGGCACCGATCATCGCCTGTTCGTGGTCATCGGGCCCTGCTCGATCCATGACATCAAGGCCGCCCACGAATACGCCGAGCGCCTGAAAGTGCTGGCTGCGGAAGTCTCCGACACCTTGTACCTGGTCATGCGGGTGTATTTCGAGAAGCCTCGGACCACCGTCGGCTGGAAAGGCCTGATCAACGACCCGTACCTGGATGACTCCTTCAAGATCCAGGACGGCCTGCACATCGGTCGTCAATTGCTGCTGGACCTGGCGGAAATGGGCCTGCCCACGGCCACCGAAGCGCTGGACCCGATCTCGCCGCAATACCTGCAGGACCTGATCAGCTGGTCGGCCATCGGCGCGCGCACCACCGAATCCCAGACCCACCGCGAAATGGCCTCCGGCCTGTCGTCGGCAGTGGGCTTCAAGAACGGCACCGACGGTGGCCTCACCGTGGCGATCAACGCCTTGCAGTCGGTCTCCAGCCCACACCGTTTCCTGGGCATCAACCAGGAAGGTGGCGTGTCGATCGTCACCACCAAGGGCAACGCCTACGGTCACGTGGTACTGCGCGGTGGCAATGGCAAGCCGAACTACGATTCGGTCAGCGTCGCGCTGTGTGAACAGGCGCTGAACAAAGCCAAGATCAAGCCGAACATCATGGTCGACTGCAGCCACGCCAACTCCAACAAGGACCCGGCACTGCAACCGCTGGTGATGGAGAACGTGGCCAACCAGATCCTGGAAGGCAACCAGTCGATTATCGGCCTGATGGTCGAAAGCCACTTGAATTGGGGCTGCCAGGCCATCCCGAAAGACCTCGCCGACTTGCAGTACGGCGTCTCCATCACCGATGCCTGCATCGACTGGAGCGCCACCGAGAACACCCTGCGCAGCATGCATGCCAAGCTCAAGGATGTTCTGCCGAAGCGGCAGCGCGGCTAAAAAGGATCGCAGCCTTCGTTGCACTCGACAGCTCCTACACAGCCCCTACACGCTCCTACGTAACTTCTACACATATTTGGAGCGGGGATGTAGGAGCTGGCGAAGCCTGCGATCTTTTGCTTTCCTCAAGACATAAAAAAACGCCGGGCTCTTCAGCTCGGCGTTTTTTATTGGGAATCCGTTTTCTCAGAGTTTCGCCGCGTGCCGCTGGTGACGCTCCATGTAGCGCTCCACGTAGGAACAGGATGGGATCACCGTATAGCCCATTTCTTCAGCGTACTGCAGCGCACTTTCGGTCAACGCCGCCGCGATGCCCCGACCGCGCAAGGCGTTGGGCACGAAGGTGCGATAGATATCCAGGGTCTGCTTGCCCAGGTCCATATAGGTCAGATAGGCACGATGACCGTCCACATTGGTCTCGAACTGATGACCAGCCTGGTCATGGTGGATGGTAACCGCCTCGCTCATCACTACTCCTCGCGGGTCTGAATGCCGACCCCTACCTTACCGATGTTTTTCCGGCGAAGGAACATCTACGCCACCCCGTGCCTTCCTGGTCACCGAGCGCCAAAACCGATCCGCTCAAACCCGAGCACGTCGTGAATAGTAGGCACCAATGACGCAAATGCTCAAGGCACGCCTGTCATCGAAGGGGTAAACCTCGTCCGGTTTATCGATTGAGCGCCATCGTCGCGCTGTAGTCGGTCACGGTGCAATAGCTGAACATCGCCAGTTGTTGAGTCTTGAGACGAGCGCGCGTAGTTAAAGTCACCGCCAATACCAATAAAGATGCCTGGGGCATTGCACAAAAAATGTACAAAAGTGTAGGTGAATCAATAAACAACGGTGTTAGCGAGGGCTGCCAGAGTTCTCCGTCGCCACGGAACTTTTTTTCGTTGACGCGCTCCAGCAAAGGGCTTCGGGCTGTATATTTTTTAAACACCCCTTAGAAAAGTTGCTCGAAAAAGAATCACCGCCTACAATTTTTTTGCTTCTTGCGCTACGTCAGTTTACTTACTACAAGTAATGGGTAGTATGTACGCCGGCTAACTCCTCAGTCTGGGGAGACAGTCACTAATAGAATGTCCTTGAAGGGGAACACGATGAACAACGTTCTGAAATTCTCTGCTCTGGCCCTGGCCGCAGTTCTGGCTACCGGTTGCAGCAGCGCATCGAAAGAAACCGAAGCACGTCTGACTGCTACCGAAGACGCAGCAGCTCGCTCCCAGGCTCGTGCAGACGAAGCTTACCGTAAAGCTGATGAAGCTCTGGCTGCTGCTCAAAAAGCACAACAGACTGCTGACGAAGCTAACGAGCGTGCTCTGCGCATGCTGGACAAAGCTAGCCGCAAGTAATAGTCCTTCGGGATTGTTATCGAGCCGACCCATTTTTGGGTCGGCTTTTTTTTTGGGTTCGAGAGCTATTGCCCGGTGTTTTCCCAAGCAATAAAAAACCCGCCGACATCGCGAAACGTCGGCGGGTTGTTGTCGAGTCTTTTACTGCTGCAAGTCGATCGGCGCGCTCGTGACCATCGGTGCCGAGGTATTCGGAACAGCGATTTCCACCGGCATGCCATCTTCGGCCGCCACCACGTCCCGCACCACGTCCCAGTTCATGCGCAAGTTGCTGGTGATGTCTTCACGCTTGAGCATCGCGTTGATCACTGAGGTGTGCTTGTCCACCACCGACGGGTTGCCCTTGTCGTCCAGCGGTGTGTGAGCTTCCAGGTACACCTTGCCACCGCTCAAGCCCAGCTTGTAGGGGTCGTTGATGATCCGCACCGATGTCCCCACCGGCACCATGCCGGCCATTTCCAGCACGTTGTTGTTGAACATCCGGAAGCAACCGTGGCTGGTCCGCATGCCGATGCCGAACTTCTTGTTCGAACCATGGATCAGGTAGCCCGGGGTGCCCAGGGTGAACTTGAACGGACCCAGCGGGTTATCCGGGCCGGCGGGCACGACATTCGGCAGCGGGTCGCCGTCAGCGGCGTGTTCGGCCTTGATCGATGCCGGCGGGGTCCAGGTCGGGTTCGGCGTCTTGGCGATGATGCTGGTGTGGGCGATCGGCGATCCCCACCCCTCACGCCCAATCCCCAGCGGGAAGGTGTAGACCACGTTCCGCCCCTTGGGGAAATAGTAGAGACGGTACTCGGCAAGGTTGATCACGATGCCCTCGCGCGGACCCGGCGGCAGGATGAAGCGAGTCGGCAGCACGATCTCGGTGCCTGCGCCCGGCAACCAGGGATCGACCCCGGGGTTGGCGGCGACCATCTCGCTGTAGCCCAGGTCATAGGTGGTACCCAGGTCGGCGAAGGTGTCTTCGTATTTGGCCTTGATAACCTGCACCTGGCCAACGATGTCTTCACCCGGCGGTGGCAGAGGCAGCTCCAGGGCGGCAACGGGGCCCGCCATACACAGGGCGGCAAGAGACAGGCAGCGGGCGACGGCAGGCAAGCGCGGCAACATCCGGGAAATCCTTCGCAGATCGAACAAGGGGTTATGAAAACGGCGATTGTACACTGCCACCTGTTATTTCGGGGAGAGCGGTACAGAGGCGTCCGATGTGAAGCATTGTTTCAGGCGTTCACATCTATGGATGGTTCGACCAAATCCCTGTGGGAGCGAGCCTGCTCGCGATAGCGGAGGGTCTGCTTGCATTAATGTTGAATGTGCTGCCGCCATCGCGAGCAGGCTCGCTCCCACAAGGGACATGTCGAAATCTGGGAAACTACAACTCGAACCGCAGCTCCGGCCAGATTGGCGAGGTGCCGCGTTTCTGGGACTCCAGGATCGCCCGGCACAACGAGCACAGGCGATGATCCTGGAAAATCTTGCGATCGACGCTCGACCAGCGTGGCTGGGCCGGCAGCAGGCTGCCGCAGAGGGTCCGGTCGGCCGAGCCACCGAGTTCCAACTGCCGGGTCACCAGGTGCACCCGTACTTCCTGGCAGGCGAACAGATCCAGCTGCTCGTCAGGCTCGATCAGTTGGTAGGCAAACAGGGACCAGGCGGGACGCGGCATCGGGGGCTCCAAATCGGGGGCGCCACATTAGCCGAAAGCCCGCCGGTAGAAAAGCGTCAAAGCAGCGGTTTCAGTGTCGGCCAGACATTTTCCAGCAACTTGCCCTGGGCCGCGACGGACGGGTGCAATCCGTCGCCTTGCATCATGGTCGGGATGCCACCGACGTCCTTGAGAAAAAACGGCACCAGCGGGACTTTTTTCTCCTCGGCCAGGGTGCTGTAGACCCGGGCAAAGGCATCGGTGTAGCGCCGTCCGTAATTGGGTGGCAGTTGCATGCCCAGCAAAAGTACCTGGGCACCGCTGGCACGAGCGCTGTCGATCATCGCTGCAAGGTTTTGTTGCAATTGTGTTGGCGGCTGTCCGCGCAGGCCATCGTTGCCGCCCAGTTCCAGGATCACCAGGTCCGGCTTATGGGCTGCAAGCAGCGCCGGCAGCCGCGCCTGGCCTCCGGCACTGGTGTCGCCACTGATGGAAGCATTGACCACTTTATCGTCAAAACCCTCGGCCTTGAGCCGTTGTTCGAGCAACGACACCCACCCTTGCCGGGTATCCAGGCCGAAAGCCGCGCTGATACTATCGCCAACGATCAGGACTGTACCCGCCGCTGCGTTCTGGGCCATGCACATCAAGGCCAGGCCGGCACTCAAAAACCACACACGCATCGGATTCTCCATGGGCTCAAGCATTCTCACCGCGACGGACCTTAGCAAAGTGGTCTCCAGCGCGGAAGGTGAACTGACCATCCTGCACGAACTCAGCCTGGAACTGAACAAAGGCGATAGCCTGGCCATCGTCGGGGCGTCCGGTTCCGGCAAATCCACTCTCCTGGGCCTGCTGGCCGGCCTCGACCTGCCCAGCAGCGGCGAGGTGACACTCGCCGGCCAAGCGCTCAGCGCTCTGGATGAAGACCAGCGTGCGCGGATCCGCGCCGAGCATGTCGGCTTCGTCTTCCAGTCGTTCCAGTTGCTCGACAGCCTCAATGCACTGGAAAACGTCATGCTGCCGCTGGAACTTGACGGGCGCAAGGATGCCCGCGAACGGGCCACGCAACTGTTGCAGCGCGTCGGCCTGGGCCAGCGCCTGACCCACTCGCCACGCCAGCTCTCCGGCGGCGAACAGCAACGCGTGGCGATTGCCCGCGCCTTTGCCGCCGAGCCCGACGTGCTGTTTGCCGACGAACCCACCGGCAACCTCGACAGCCATACCGGCGAGCGCATCAGCGACCTGCTGTTCGAATTGAACAAGGAACGCGGCACGACCCTGGTGCTGGTGACCCATGATGAACGCCTGGCCCATCGTTGCCGGCGCCTGATCCGACTTGAAGCCGGCGAGATGGTCGCCCCTCTGGAGCCTTGATGGCACGCTTGCCGCTGTTGCGCCTGTTCAGTCTCGCTGTCCGTCAATTGCTTCGCGATGCCCGCGCCGGTGAGTTGCGGGTGTTGTTCTTCGCCCTGCTGGTGGCGGTGGCGGCCAGTACCGCCATCGGTTACTTCGGTGCCCGCCTCAACGGCGCGATGATGATGCGCGCCACCGAGTTCCTCGGTGCCGACCTGCTGCTCGAAGGCAGCTCCCCCGCCCGCCCGGAGCAGATTCGCAGCGGCATCGAACTGGGGTTGGAACACGCCCGGGTGGTGGAGTTTTCCAGTGTTGTGGCCACCGACAATGGCATCCAGCTGTCCAGCGTCAAGGCGGCCGATGACAGCTACCCATTGCGCGGCGAGCTGAAAAGCACCCCCACCCCGTTCGCCCCGGAAGAAATCGGCGGACGCCCGAACCCTGGCGAGGCCTGGGTCGAAGCACGACTGCTGACGGCACTGGAGCTGAAGATCGGCGACAGCATCGACGTCGGCAACCAGACCTTGCGCCTGAGCCGCGTGCTGACTTATGAGCCCGATCGCGCCGGCAACTTCTACAGCCTCACCCCGCGGGTACTGATCAACCTCAAGGACCTGGAGGCCACCGGCGTGGTCCAGCCGGGCAGCCGTGTCAGCTATCGCGACCTGTGGCGCGGCCCGGCATCGGCGCTGCAAACCTACCGCGACCTGGTCAAGCCAGGCCTTGAAGCCAACCAGCGCCTGCAGGATGCCCGCGACGGCAACCGGCAGATCGGTGGCGCCCTGGGCAAGGCCGAACGCTACCTGAACATGGCCAGCCTGGTGGCGGTGTTGCTGTCCGGTGTCGCCGTCGCGCTCTCGGCCAACCGCTTTGCCACCCGACGGTTCGACGCCAGCGCGCTGCTGCGCTGCCTGGGCCTGTCACGCCGGGAAACCATGGTGCTGTTCAGCCTGCAATTGACGGTGTTGGGCCTGCTCGCCAGCATCAGCGGCGCCCTGCTCGGCTGGATCGCCCAACTGGGCCTGTTCGCCCTGCTGCATGACCTGCTGCCCACCACCGTTCCGCCGGGTGGCCTGCTGCCGGCGATCGCCGGGATCGGCACCGGGCTGGTGGCCCTGGCGGGGTTCGCCCTGCCGCCATTGGCTGCGCTGGGCCGGGTACCGCCGTTGCGCGTGCTGCGCCGGGACATGCTGCCGATCCCCTCCAGCTCCTGGGTGATCTACGGTGCCGCGCTGGGCGCCCTGGGCCTGATCATGTGGCGCCTGAGCCTGGACCTGGTCCTCACCTTCGCCCTGCTGGGTGGTGGCGTCGTCGCCGCGCTGGTGCTCGGCGGCTTGTTGTTGCTGCTGCTCCAGAGCCTGCGTCGCCTGTTGGCCCGCGCTTCCCTGCCCTGGCGGCTGGGCCTCGGCCAATTGCTGCGTCATCCCTTGGCCGCCGCCGGCCAGGCCCTGGCGTTTGGCCTGATCCTGTTGTCCATGGCGTTGATCGCGTTGTTGCGCGGCGAGCTGCTGGACACCTGGCAAAACCAGTTGCCAAAAAACGCCCCGAACTATTTCGCGCTGAACATCCTGCCCAACGACAAGCAGGCCTTCACCGACAAGCTGCTGGCATTGTCGGCGCAATCGGCCCCGCTCTACCCCGTGGTACCCGGGCGCCTCGTCAGCATCAATGGCGAACCGGCCACAGAGTTCGTCACCAAGGACTCTGCGGGTGACCGGGCGCTGCAACGTGACTTGAGCCTGACCTGGGCCGCGGACCTGCCGACGGGCAACATCGTCACCGCAGGGACCTGGTGGCCGCAACAACCACCGGACGATATCCCGGGGGTTTCGGTGGAAGGCAAAGTGGCCGAGAACCTCAAGATCAAGCTGGGCGACCGCCTGGTGTTCAGCGTGGGCGGCGTCAACCGTGAAGCGAAGGTCACCAGCCTGCGGGAGATCAACTGGGACAATTTCCAGCCCAACTTCTTCATGATCTTCCAGCCAGGCACATTGAAGGATCTGCCAGCGACCTATCTCACCAGTTTCTACCTGGCGTCGGGCCACGACCAACAGATCGTCGACCTGTCCCGGGCCTTTCCGGCGGTGACGATCCTGCAAGTCGAGGCCCTGCTCGAACAACTGCGCAGCATCCTGGCCCAGGTGACCCTGGCGGTGGAGTATGTGTTGTTGTTTGTACTGGCAGCGGGGATGGCGGTGTTGTTTTCCGGCCTGCAGGCGACCCTCGACGAGCGCATTCGCCAAGGTGCGCTATTGCGTGCACTGGGCGCCGAACGGCCCTTGCTGGTCAAGGCCCGGCGCATCGAGTTCGGCCTGCTGGGCGCGGTCAGTGGCCTGCTTGCGGCCCTGGGTTCGGAGCTGGTGAGCCTGGTGCTTTACCGGTACGCCTTCGACCTGCCCTGGCATCCGCATCCATGGCTGTTGGCATTGCCGCTGCTGGGGGCCTTGTTGATCGGCGCGGCCGGGGTGTTTGGCACCCGTCGAGCGCTCAACGCCAGCCCGCTGACAGTATTGCGCGAGGGTTGATAGACTCCCGGCTTCGCTATTACAAGAAGTTGCCATGAGCCGTTATCGCCCACCCCGCACCGCCGGCACCGCGCTGATCACCCCCGAGGGTGAAGCGCGGATGCGCGCTGAATTCCATGAGCTGTGGCATGTGCGCCGTCCCCAGGTGACCCAGGCGGTCAGCGAGGCGGCGGCCCAGGGTGATCGTTCGGAGAACGCCGAATACACCTACGGCAAGAAAATGCTGCGGGAAATCGACAGTCGCGTGCGCTTCCTCACCAAGCGCCTTGAAGCGCTTAAAGTGGTCAGTGAAAAACCCAGCGATCCGAACAAGGTGTACTTCGGTGCCTGGGTGACGGTCGAAGATGAGGATGGCAAGGAATCACGCTATCGCATCGTCGGCCCGGACGAGCTGGACCTGAAGCAGAACCTGATCAGTATCGACTCACCGTTGGCACGGGCCCTGATCGGCAAGGCCCTGGACGCCGAGGTCAGCGTCCAGACGCCTACCGGCGAGAAACGGGTCTACATCGTGGACATCGCGTATCCGTAATCCTCGCCTCAGCGGCGCGTGATCAATCCCTGCCGGGCAACACGGGTCAACTGCCGGATCATTTCAGGAGCGTCCACCGCACTGGGGGACTGGATGACGGCCAGATCGAAACTGTCATTGGCGAACCGGGCCAGTGACTCGCCGTCTTCGACAAACTGGATCAGGAAAGCTGCGGGCCCATGATTACGACGTGGCCAGCCGTCGAGATAGCGCAAGAGCGTTGGCTGGTGAGTGCCGCCCAGGAGAATTTTCGGATTGCGTTGCACAAGGTTCGCCGTGATCGGCGCAAGACGTACTAGGGGGCTGGGTGCGTTCATCGTGTCGTGTCTCTGCCTCAAAAGTCTGCATGGCAGGTGAGAGGCAACACCGAACCAGCGCTTTAGCGGTATTTCGAAGCCTTGTCTTCGGCTTCTATCAGCGACTGGATTGAGTCACCTGGCGCCCCGCAAGTAGCTGTTTAAATCGGCGCATGAGCGGCATCCTAGAGAAGCTGACTGGCCAGTGTCAAGAATCACTCTCCATAAAAAGGCCCGTAGAAGACAGTAATGCTGTTTTCTGATTATCTGTTCCGAGAGGTGTGGGTTGGTGTGTATATCCGTTGCTGCGGTAACGGCGACTTAGGGTTCCGCCCTTACGGCGGGTCACTTTTGGAAAAGCGCCCAAAAGCGCTTTGCCCCACCACTCGGCACCTCGCCTAGGCTCGGTGTGCCCGCACTCCGGCATTGCTCCGTGGGCCCGCCGCGAAGGGCCATCCATGGCCCAGCGCGGCTACCTCGGCATCCATGCCGAGGTGCCCACTGCGCAATGCCTGCGTTCGGCCAGCGTGGTTTTACGGGGCGTCCAGATCAAGATCTAAAGCAAGAGCAAGAGCAAGACCGGGGGACACATGCCAGCATCTTTGGGGCTGAGCCACCGCTATCGCGAGCAAGCTCGCTCCCACACAGAATCTCCAGTGAACACAAAATTATGTCCGACACAAAACCACTGTGGGAGCGAGCTTGCTCGCGATGAGGCCGGCACATCCAACATCACCGCAAACTGACACACCGCCTTCGCGAGCAAGCTTTGCTCCCACAGCCAAAACAACAAAACCAAAAAAACGGCGCTTTCCCATTTCTGGAAGAAGCGCCGCTTTTTCGAAGTGAACAGCATCACGTACAAGACGGGTTCCAATCGTGCAATCAACCCGCGATGGCGCGATCGACCGACAGCTTGCCCGCACCTTCGATCAGCACGGCAATACTGCCCGCCAGCAACGCCAGGGCAAACTCATAACCGTTGTTGGCCATGAACAAGCCGTTACCGATGTGCACGGAGAAAATCGCCACCAGCGACAGAAAGGCCAGGCCCAGTGCCGCAGGACGCGCCAGCAACCCGATGATCAGCGCCAGGCCGGCGAAAAACTCGGTGCCGCCCGCCAGTGTCGCCATCACGTAACCTGGGGTCAGGCCGATGCTTTCCATCCACTGCGCGGTGCCTGCCAAGCCGTAGCCACCGAACAGGCCGAAGAGTTTCTGCGAGCCATGGGCGGCGAAAATGATGCCGACAGCGATGCGCAGGGCAGTCAGGCCGTAGCCAGCGCGGGTAAACAAGACTTTATTGATCAACGAGCTCATGCGGGTTCATCCCTAGGTATGTGGTTGTTGGTCGCTATATTAATCAAAAAAACTTGTACCAAAAGCGCAAAAAATGCGAGATACAAATCGAATTTATCGATTATTTTCGCTGGGCGACCTTTTGATCTCCAGGCTCCAGCGACTCTCGCTCACGATCAAACGCCAAGTAGTACTTATTGACACTATTAACGTAGCTGACGGCGCCCATTCCTACCTGCTCCATGGCAATGCGCTCGACCTGGAAAAACCACTGGTTGGGGTTCAGTCCCCGCCGCCGGGCCTCGGCTCGCATACCTTGGACGCGCTCGGGGCCCATGTTGTAGGCGGCCAGGACGAAGGCCATGCGCTCGCGCTCGTTGAGCTTGGGGCTGGCAAAGAACTTGCGGCGGATGAGGGCCAGGTACTTGGCGCCAGCCTGCACATTGGCATCCAGGTTCTGGATGTTATCGACTCCGACGCGCTGAGCCGCCGATGGGGTGATCTGCATCAGGCCGGTGGGGCCTGTGCCGCTGCGGGCGTTGGGTTGCAGGGCTGATTCCTTGAACGCCAGGGCCGCCAGGTTGAGCCAGTCCATGCCTTGGGCATCGGCATGTTTTTGCAGCACCGGGCGCAGTTTTTCCAGACGCTGGCGATCAGCCCGGGCCAGCGGATAGTGGACCTGGTACAAACGACGGTAAATGCGCAGGAATGCCGCGTCCTCGTTGGCGGGGACCTTGTAGGTCGCCAGGAATCGGTCGATGCTCGCCCGCAGCATGGCGGCGTCACGGCGAACGAACCAATACTCGTCACTCGGCTCGCCGATCAGCACCTGACGGTCGAAGCGCAACTTGGGCAGGATCTTGCTCCAGCGCTCGGCGATGGGCTGCTCGACGATGGTCAAATGGAAAATCCCACCCTGGACCATTTCCAGGACATCCTCAACAGCCAGGGTGGGATCGACCCATTCGACCTTCACCGGCGGCAGCTTGAGCAGCGCCAGTTTCTGGTTGATCTGGCTCACCGCGTCCCCCGCCGCGCTGCCGTTGGGCAGGGCCAGGGTCTTGCCGGAAAGTTGCTCCACACGGGTGTAGCGCTTCTCGCCCTTGATACCCACCAGCAGCAACGGCACGCCGGTACGGATCGGATCGCTGGCGCTGACCGCATGGCCGGCCTGCAGCTCAAGCAACTCACCCGGCGCTACCAGGTCGCCCTCCCCGCGCTGCAAGGCGCCGAGCAACTGGTCCTTGGCCATGGGGATAATCTTGAGGGTGATTTCCTGGCCATCCCGGGCGTGGCCGTTGAGGTATTGCTCGAAGGCTCGCAGCCGATGGTATTCGACACCAATGGGTTGGCCCTGGACTTCACCGGAGCTGTTGCGGCTCTGGTTGACCAAAACCTTCAACACACGGCTGCTGCGAATTTGCGCCAGGTCGCGCACCGTGCCCGGCGCCACCGCCTGCACCGGCCCAGGCAGCCGCGCTTCGGCCGGCATTGGCAACAACAGCGAACAACACAACAGTAGCAATACCTGGGGACGTGTCATCCACTCTCCGGAAGGAATACTGCGGACCGCCTCCCTTGAAAAAACGAGGCTGAGTCGACAGAAACAGAGCGCCTGGGGCGCTGAAAAAGTGCGGAAGACTGGCACAGTGATGGCTTTTATACCAACCCGATGTGTCTCGCGGCCTTAACAGACAGCCTCAACTCGTTGTAGTTCTTGGCTTTTCTTATAAATCTACAGCTCTGATATGCTTTCCAGCCTTTGGGCCGAGGTAGCACCATGCAACTCATCGATATCGGCGTCAACCTGACCAACCCCAGTTTCGCCGACAAACATCAGGCGGTGCTCGAGCGCGCCTATGAATCCGGAGTCTGCCAACTGGTCTTGACCGGCACCAGTATCGAGGGCAGCGAACAGGCTCTGGAACTGTGTCAACACCTCGACGACGCTGGCGAGCGACTGTTTTCCACCGCCGGCATTCACCCTCACAGTGCCAGCGAGTGGACCGCCGACAGCGCCCGGCACCTCAAGGATCTGCTGATGCACAGCCGCGTGCGCGCGGTGGGCGAATGCGGGCTGGATTTCAACCGGGACTTCTCTCCCCGACCGCAACAGGAAAAGGTCCTGGAAGAACACCTCGCCTTGGCGGTCCAGTTGCAATTGCCGGTGTTCCTGCATGAACGCGATGCCGATCAACGCTTGCTGGACATCCTCCGGGATTTTCGCGATCAATTGCCGGCGGCCGTGGTGCACTGCTTTACCGGTGAAAAAAAGGCGCTGTTCAGCTACCTCGACCTGGACCTGCACATCGGCATCACTGGCTGGATCTGTGACGAACGCCGCGGCACGCACCTGCACCCGCTGGTGCGCGAAATTCCCCGCGGTCGGCTGATGCTCGAAAGCGACGCACCGTACCTGCTGCCCCGTACGTTGCGGCCCAAACCCAAGAATGGCCGCAACGAACCGGCCTATCTGACGGAGGTCCTGCGCGAAGTGGCCTTGCACCGGGGCGAAACCCAGGAAGACCTGGCAGCCCACAGCACCGCCTGCGCCCGGGCGTTTTTTGGTTTACCCACAATATCCTGAACCCTGCAGATCCCTGTGGGCTCACATCAAAACCCTGGGGTCGATGTTGTCTGTTGACCCATATCAAAATCCCGTCACCTGAGTAGCGGCAGAATAATGGCACCTTGCCAATGCTGTTTCCGCTATCAGAGAAGACCTTCCATGGGTGCCTGGCTTAGCAATATCTCGCTGAAATACAAATTCTGGGCGGTCAATGCGGTCGCCTTTGTCACCACCTTGCTGCTGGTGCTCTACGCGGTGCACCTCGAACAGCAGGCGCGCAACCACGCGGCCCAGGCGAACGCCCAGGCCCAGGCGCACCTGCTTGATGCCTGGCCAGCCGGAACGCCCTTGCCCAAGGTCGACTATCTCCTGGCATTCCAGCGCGACCAGGTCCCCGTTATCAACGAACAACCGTTGCCTTCGCTGGCCCAGGCCAACGGCTGGGTCGAACTCGACACCGGGCTGCTGTTTGGCGACGACCCGCTGCTGGGCGCCCAAGTGGTCCGTCGAGGTGACGGCCAACAACTCGCCGTGTTGGCCCAAGGTGTGAGCCTGAGCCAAGTGTTCGGTGAACGCTTCAGCCATTACGCCGTGGCCGTGTTCGTGTTGATGTTGGCGATGCTGGGCGCCTCGCAGCTGTTGATCCGTTTTTTGCTCAGCCAGCTCAACACGCTCAAAGACGTGATGCTGCATGTGGAAAAAACCGGTGACCTGTCCGCCCGCGTGCCCCTGGCCTGCGAGGACGAAGTGGGCCAGATGGCGGCGGCGTTCAACGCCATGCAGGCCGGTTATCAACGGGTGGTCGACACCGTTGCCAGCACCGCCCGGCAGTTGGACAGTGGTGCGGCACGCCTGGCGTCGAGCATGAACGATGTTCGCCACGGCATGCTCGGCCAGCAAAGCGAAACTGATCAGGCCGCCACGGCGATCAACGAAATGTCCGCCACGGTTTATCACATCGCCCAACATGCCGGCGCCACCCGCGACCTGTCGAAAACCGCCGACACCCTGGCCGGCAACGGTCACGAAGTGGTCGCCCGGGTGCAACAGTCGATCACCGGGTTGTCTTCGGGTGTGCAACAGACCGCCGAAATGATCCAGCGCCTGGCCGAAGACAGCCAGAAGATCAATGGCGTGGTCAGTGTGATCCACAGCATCGCCGAACAGACCAATCTGCTCGCCCTGAACGCGGCCATAGAAGCCGCACGGGCCGGGGAAATGGGCCGAGGCTTTGCCGTGGTGGCCGACGAAGTGCGTAACCTGGCCAAGCGAGTACAGACCTCCACGGACGAAATCACCACCATGGTTTCGGCCCTGCAAGCCGGGACCCGGGACGCGGTGGACTTCATGCAGGAGAGTTCGCTCAAGGCCGACGATTGCGTGCAACAGGCCCGCGAGGCCGGTGACGCGTTGGCACAGATCACCGCAGCGGTGGCGCAAATGCGCGAGAGCAACACCCAGATCGCTGTCGCGGCCGAACAGCAAAGCCATGTCGCCGAGGAAATGAACCGGGCGGTGGTGAGTATTCGCGACGTGACCGAAAACACCGTGCGCCAAACCGTCGACTCAGCCACCACCAGCCATGAACTGGCGACGTTGGCGGGCGAGTTGAGCAAGGCGATTGGGCAGTTGAAACTGTAGAACACTGGCTTGCCCGAGTTTCCCTGTGGTGAGGGGATTCCCTCTGTGGGAGCAAGGCTTGCCCGCGATGGGCGCAATGCGGTCTTTGGCGAACCGACGTGCCTCCATCGCGGGCAAGCCTTGCTCCCACAGATAAATCCCCTTGCCACAACAGCAAACTGTATGGCCACCTATCGCTTCGATAGCCAACCGCCATTCGCCGCCTCACCCGACCGGACCTATCCTTGGATTATTCAGCTTCATTCAAGGAACAGCATCATGGGCAAACGTCACCCCAATCTTCCCGCCTGGCAATGGCGCGCCTACCCAGACAATCATCGGCACCCCACCAACCTGGTGTTGCACCTGATTGCCGTGCCGCTGTTCATCATCGCGTTTCTGCTGATTGTGTCGGGGGTGTTCAGCTTGAGCCTGGGCGATATCGCCATCGGCATCATCGGCCTGCTCGCGGCACTCGGCTTGCAACGTCACGGACACAGCCTGGAGGCCCAGGCCTCCGAGCCGTTCAGCGATCGCAAGGATGCCGTGTCACGCCTGCTGGTGGAACAGTTCCTGACTTTCCCACGGTTCTTTCTCAGCGGTGGCTGGTGGCGCGCCTGGCGGGAGCGCCACCGCCACAACCGCAAGCCTTGACCGGAGCAGCCTTACCCAAAGATAGTGACCGTCTGCCGACTCAGGGCGATCAAGCGGCCATCGGCGCTCCAGAACTTCGCGGCGACATGGCCGTAGCCGTCCTGGGCGTGCTCAATCTCGGCCAGGTACTTGCACCAGTCCAGTGTCGTGAGCTCCAGCAGCGGCTGGACGAACTCGATGGTCCAAGTGAGCGTACTGCCCGGGGCCATTTGCGTGAGGTGAGGCAATAAGGCTGGAGGCCAGGCATCGACCAAGGCCAGGATGTGGCTTTCGTTCAGCTGTTCCTCTTTCACGTCCCCGCGCAAACGTACCCAACCGCCCATGCTCCGGGACTTGTTACCGCTGAATGGCAAGCCGCCAACGCTCCAGCGCATCGCCAGGTGCCGCATGAATTCCGGGGTCATGCCTTTGACATAAGGCAGCTCCTGGCATTGCTCCACGCTTTTGAATTCTGGCGCGGGATCGGCCTGCACCGCCACCACGGATGAGCGCGATGCACCGAAGCTGCCTTGCACCACGGTCACCACCTGGCCGTTCTGCACCGCGCGCCCCAACACCTGGCTGACTGCCTTGCCTTCACGCAATACGTCGACTTCGAAACTGACAGGCACGTCGGGTTCGACCGGGCCGACAAAGGTGATCGCCAGCGAGCGCACCGGGCGGTCCGCCGGCACTTGGGCACGCATCGCCTCATATTGCAGTGCCGCCACCAACCCGCCAAAACTGGCCCGCCCCTGGCCCCATTCAGGCGCGATGCTCACCGCACCTGGCTGCCGGCGCACGGCATCGATCAAATCGGAAAAGCGCATGACGACCTCGAAAACAGGGAAAAGGATGAAGGGATCTTAACCAGCCCGGGCTGGCGGCACAGGGCTCATTCCGGCCAAAGAGACTGACAGAAAAGCCGCAGTCTTTGAATTCCCCCCAAACCAATGTGGGAGCGAGCTTGCTCGCGATAGCGGTGTATCAGTCAATCTGTACGCGAACTGACCCACCGCTATCGCGAGCAAGCTCGCTCCCACAGAGGGGAAGTCCCACAGGGGGATGTGCTGGGGTTCAGGATTTTTCGAAGCAACTGGCAATCAGCTTGTCGAGCACCTTGTCGGACTTGGCCTCGGCCTTTTCCATCGCGGCGTGCCAGGTTGGCACACAAGCGTGCAGATCGGTTTCTTCCTTGGCCCTGGCCAGCCATTGCCAGCAATCGTGCCAGTCACCCAGCGCGGCCTGGGCGGACTTGAGCCGGGGCATGGCCGCTTCGGGCAGGCGGTCGAGTTCAGGGTAGGCTTCGATGGCGTAGCGCACGCGCTTGATCAGCAGGCGCAATCGATGGCGGTCATGGGCCGGATCACGCAGGGCTTCGCCGAGCGTCTTCCACTGTTTGTCCAGGCGCTTTTCGATGCGCTTGCGCAAGCCCTTCAGCAACCCCTCACGCTGGGCGGCGCGAATGAAGCGCGGGAAGGCATCGAGGATCATCAGCAACTGCGCCAGTTCAACACTCGCGGCCACGGCGGGATAAGCCTCGGCCATTTGCACCTGGCGTCGCCGCGCCGCCTCGGCCTGGCCATGCTGCTCCAGGTAAGCGGCCAACACTTCCCGGTCGCGCAAGGGCGTGGTCAGGGTGCCGACCGCCGAAGCAGCCGTTTCCAGCTGTTCGACGCCGGGCAACCCACGCAATGGTCGAAGCAGGCTGCGCAAACGGCGAACCGTGGTCCGCAGGTCATGCAGCGCTTCGCTGTCGGTATGGGCATTCAAGCGGGCCTGACAGGCCAACAGGCGGACTTCCAGGCCCAGTATCCGGGCCACCAGCCGATCGATCATGGACGTACTCCGTACACAGCGTTGAGCGTCAAGCCGCAAGCTACCAGTGAAAAACGATTCTGCGTCCTTCCCTTGTAGCTTGCAGTTGATTGCTTGTCGCTGCCTTTATCGTCCGGCGCGGGACTCGCGAATGTAGAAACGCGCCTTCTCGGCTTTCTTGGCGCAGCCTTCGAACGCTTCGAATTGCTGCTGGGTCTTGGCGCCCGTCAGCAAGGACAGGGCCTTGGAGTAGCTGACGGTGCCGGCAAAACCTTCGGCCTTGGCCAGGTCCAGTTCATGCCAGGCACTGTCGAGCTGGCTGCCACAACTGTCGCGGTAAGCGGTTTTGCCTGCACAACCGGCCAGGGCCAAAACCATCAAAGAAGCCACCAAGGGCAGGCGGATCCGGGCTTTCATCAATAACACCTCAAGTCAGGTCAACAGTCGTGCTATTAAGACGGTGGCAACGGCGAAAAGTGCCTTGCTTGACCGCGTAAATTCAAGTGTGGCCGAGCATACGCAAATGCCGCCACGGCGTGTCAAAAAACGACGCGTGCGCCACAACGATTGAGCCAAGTCGTCGATGGGTGCATTGTTGAAATCTGTTCGACAAGAGGCCGGGTCATGACAAAACGTGTCGCATTGGTATTGGGTTCGGGTGGCGCCCGGGGCTATGCCCATATCGGGGTGATCGAAGAAATCGAACGACGTGGCTACGACATTGCTTGCATCGCCGGTTGTTCCATGGGCGCGGTCGTGGGGGGGATTTATGCGGCGGGCAAGCTTGAGGAGTACCGCAACTGGATCGAAAGCCTGGATTATCTGGACGTCCTGCGCCTGGTCGACGTCAGTTTTCGCCTGGGGGCGATCCGTGGCGAAAAGGTCTTCGGGCAGATCCGCAAGATCGTCGGCGAAATCAACATTGAACAATTGCGCATCCCCTACACCGCCGTCGCGACCGACCTGACCAACCAGCAGGAAATCTGGTTCCAGGAAGGTTGCCTGCATCAGGCGATGCGCGCCTCGGCGGCGATTCCCAGCCTGTTCACGCCCGTGATGCAAGGCAACCGCATGTTGGTGGATGGCGGCCTGCTCAACCCATTGCCGATCGTGCCGGTGGTGTCGAGCCACTGCGACCTGATCATCGCGGTCAACCTCAACGCCACCAATCAGAAACAATATCGGTTACCGGTGATCCCGCGCCCCGCCGCGTTCCGGCGGCGCTTCGACACCCTGGTCAGTTCCCTGGGGTCGCGCCTGCCGTTTCGCCGCAAGCAGGCCGAGCAGCTGTTGCTGCTGGAGCAGGAAGCCTTGAAGGCCGAAGCCGCTGACATCAACCCGTGGATCGACTCGGCCGAGCCCGAAGGCCAACAACCGGCCGCCGCGCCAGAGAACGAAGGCGCACCGAAATCCGCCACCGGTTCGTTCATCATCGATAACGTCGGCCCGGCCTCGTTGCTGGATTTGATCAACCAGAGTTTCGAAGTGATGCAGACCTCGCTGGCCCAGTACAAGATTGCCGGTTACCCGCCGGATGTGCTGATCAACGTGCCAAAACGGGTGTGCCGGTTCTTCGAGTTCTACAAGGCGCCGGAGCTGATCGCGTTGGGGCGGGAGATTGCCAGCGATACTTTGGATCGGTATGAGAGCGACCAGAACTGAGAGATATCGAGTGGCTGTTCGGGCCTCTTCGCGAGCAAGCTCGCTCCCACATTGATCTGCAGTGAACCCTGTGGGAGCGAGCTTGCTCGCGATGGCGGCAGCCCTGACAACACCAGACTAAAGCCCACCCTCCCCCAACAACCGATACCCCACCCCCGCCTCGGTCACAATGAACCGCGGTCGGGTCGGGTCGTCGGCCAGTTTCTGGCGCAGGTGGCCGACCACGATCCGCAGGTAGTGACTGTCTTCGGTGTGGGTCGGGCCCCAGATGTCCTTGAGCAGTTGCTGCTGGGTAATGACCCGACCCGGGTGCCGCGCCAGCTGCGCCAGCACGGCGTATTCCTTGCGAGTCAGGGCCACTTCGGTGTCGTCCAGCAGCACCCGTCGATACGCCAGGTCCACCGTCAGCGGGCCGAACTTCAGCGCGGCTTCCTGAGGCTCGCCTGCCGGGGCCTGGCGCAACAAGGCGCGAACGCGGGCGAGAAATTCCTGGATGCCGAACGGCTTGGTCACATAATCGTTGGCTCCGTTGTCCAGCGCCTCGACCTTCTGCGCTTCGCTGGCCCTCACAGAGAGCACCAGCACCGGCACCGTCGACCATTGGCGAAACTCGCGCAACACCTGCTGGCCGTCCATGTCCGGCAGGCCCAGGTCGAGCACCAGCAGATCGGGTTTGTTCAGCGCCGCTTGGGCAAGCCCTTCAGCGCCAGTGCCGGCTTCCAGCACCTTGTAGCCTTGGGAACTCAGGCTGATGCGCAGGAATTTGCGGATCTGCGGCTCGTCATCGATGACCAAAAGGGTCGCGGTCTGGCTCATGGGGTTCGTTCGTTGCACTCAGGTGGAAAGGCAAGCAGGTGGGACGAGAGTAACCCAGCGCCGCTCAAGCTTCATCGTCCATGCCCGGTTGTGCCTGCAAGGGCAGGTGCAACGTGATGCAGGTGCCGCGTCCGTCGAGACCATCGGCCACGCTGATCCGCCCGCCATGGGCACCGACCATGCCCTGGCAGATGGCCAATCCCAACCCCGTGCCCTGCCCGCCCCGGTCACCGCGCGCGGCGGTGTAGAACATGTCGAAGATTTTCTCCCGTTCTTCTTGAGGGATTCCTGGGCCTTCATCGGCGACGGCAAAAAACACTTCGCCGTCCGTGGTACCCGCGCTCAGCAGCAGCCGCCCGTGGGCCGGTGAAAAACGTGCGGCGTTTTCCAGCACGTTGACCAAGGCCTGCTCGATCAGCGCCGCGTGGACATACAGCAAAGGCAGGTCAACAGGCACCTCGACGCCGACCGCCAGCGGCGCCAACACCGCCCGCAAGCGGTTCAGTGCGCTGCCGACGATATCGGCCGGCGACACCCAGTCCCGCGCCAGCTTCAGGGCGCCGTGGCCAAGACGGGTCATGTCCAGCAGGTTCTGGATGTAGCGATCCAGCCGCTCGGCCTCATCGCGGGTGCCTTCGAGCAGTTCGCGGCGATCGGCCAGTGGGATCGCCTCCCCCAGCGCCAGCAGGCTGTCGATGCTGCCGCGCATGGACGTCAGCGGCGTGCGCAAGTCATGGGACACCGAAGCCAGCAAGGCGCTGCGCAGTTGCTCGGTTTCACCGTGCAGGCGCGCCGCTTCCAGGTCCTGGGCCAGTTGCGCCCGCGCCAACGCCTGGGCCAATGGTTGACTGAGGGCCGCCAGTAAACGGCGACGCTGGCCGCTCAACGGCTTGCCTTCGTTCGGGCACACACCCAGCAATCCCAGTGGCCCGCCTTCCGCCGACAGCGGCCACCACCACCAGCGTCCGGATGGCAACGTCCCGGTGCCGGCACCGGCGGGCTGGTCGTGCTGCCAGGCCCAGTCGGCCGCCGCACGTTCGGCCTCGGTGAATGTCAACGGCTCGCCGGTCTCGACCTTCCAATCGCTCTGGCCGTCGCGATTGAGCAGGCAAAGCTGCAAGTCGTGCAGGCCGTTGAGATGCTGCGCGGCGGCGCTGATCACCGCCTGGCGGTCGGTGGCGGCAGTGAGTTTGCGCGACAGGTCGAGCAGTTCGCCGGTTTCCTGCTGGGTGTCGCGCAGGGCCTGCAACTGGCGACGCTGGCGAGCGGCAAGATTGCCGGTCAGGGCGGCCATCAGCAGGAAAAACACCAGGGTCAGCACGTCTTCTTCGCGCTGGATGGTGAAGGAAAAATTCGGCGGGATGAACAGGAAATCATAGGCCAGGAACGACAGCGCCGCACAGGCCAGCGCCGGGCCAAGGCTGCTACGTACCGCCACCAGCAGCACCGCCATCAGGAACACCAGGGAGATATTGGGCAGCGCCAGCCACCCTGAAATACCCCAGGCCAACGCGCTGGCCGCCACGGTCGCCGTCAGCGCCAGCACGTAGTCGAACCCGGTCTGGACCGCGCTCGAACGCACTTGGGCGGGACGGGGCTGTTCATCGCTGTCCAGCACGTTGATTTCCAGTCCCCGGGCATCGCGCAACAAGCGTGAAGCCAAGCCACCGCCGAACAACCGTCGCCGCAAACGCGGCCGGGACTGGCCCACCAGCAGTAGCGTGGCGCGACGTTCGGTGGCGTGCTGGATCAAGGTCTTGGCGACTTCGCCGGCCCGCAACAGCACCACTTCGCCGCCGAGACGTTCAGCCAGCTGCTGGGCATTTTGCAGGTACTGTCGCGATGACTCGTCGTGCGCGACGCCGCTGTCTACGTGGACCAGGCTCCACGGCAGATGCCGACGCTGGGCGACGCGGCTGGCGTGGCGCACCAGACGCTCGGCCTGCACATCGGCGCCCACCCCCACCAGCAATCGTCCGCGCACTGCCGGCGCGGCCTGGCCCAGTTGCCGATAACCCTGGGCCAGGTCGTTGTCCACCTGGGCGGCGGCGGTCTGCATGGCCAGTTCACGCAGCGCGGTCAGGTTGGTCTGGGTGAAAAACGCATCGATCGCCGCTCGCGCCTGCTCCGGCACATAGACCTTGCCATCACGCAGGCGCTCCAGCAGCTCGCGTGATGGCAGGTCGATCAACAGCAGTTCATCGGCTTCCTGCAAGACCCAGTCCGGCAGCGTCTCGCGCACCTGCACACCGGTGATGCCGCGCACTTGATCGTTGAGGCTTTCCAGGTGTTGGACGTTGACGGTGGTGTAGACATCGATACCGGCGGCAAGCAAGTCCTGGATGTCTTGCCAGCGTTTGGCATGACGGCTGCCGGGGGCGTTGCTGTGGGCCAGTTCGTCCACCAGCACCAAGGCCGGGCGGGCCGCGAGCAGGCCGTCGAGGTCCATTTCTTCGAGCATGACGCCGCGATATTCCGAACGCACCAACGGTTGCTGTACCAGGCCGCCGAGCAGTGCTTCGGTTTCGGCACGACCGTGGGTTTCCACCACTCCGGCGACGACTTTCACGCCTTGACGCAGTTGGGTGTGGGCCGCTTGCAGCATGGCGTAGGTCTTGCCGACACCGGGCGCCGCACCCAGGAAGACCTTGAGCCGGCCACGGTCGTTGCGGGGCAGATTGGCTAACAGTGCGTCGGCGCGGCCGGAGTCGCTCATGGCGTGGAAATCTCTTTCAAATATTGATCAAACACCCTGTGGGGAGTCGGACCTGTGGGAGCAAAGCTTATGGGAAGTGGACCTGTGGGAGCAAAGCTTGCTCGCGATCAAGGCGACACAGTTCAACGGATGGACCGCGTTATCGTTCATCGCGAGCAAGCTTTGCTCCCACAGGCTTTGCTACAGCGGGCTTTTACTGCAGCAAGCTTTGCTCCCACAGGCGCCACTCCCACGGGTTTTACAGTTTTTCCAGGGCCAGGTTCAGCGCCAGCACATTCACCACTGGCGGGCCCACCAAGGATTGCTCAGTGTTGTCGTCGAGCAGTTGCTGCAAGGTCGAGGCCGGCAGGTTGCGCGCGGCGGCGACACGCGCCAGTTGATAGGCAATCGCCGCCGGAGGCAAGTGCGGATCCAGCCCACTGGCGGAGGTGGTCAGCAATGCCAGCGGCACCGGGCCCTGGCCGGGCACCTGGAGTTTTTGGGCGTCTTCGATTACCCGCGAGGCCAGGGCCGGATTGCTCGGGGAAAAGTTGCTGGCGCCGCTGGCGACCGTGGCGAAGGCTCCAGCCGATGGCCGTGGATGAAACCAGGCATCGCCGGTGAAATCCTGGGCGATCAGCGTCGAGCCACGGACCTTGCCGGCCGCATCGACGATCAGGCTGCCATTGGCCTGGGCGGGAAAGGCGACTTGCGCCACGCCAGTGACCACCAGTGGGTACGCGACACCGGTGATCAGGGTCATCAGTAATAACAGGCTCAAGGCCGGGCGAATCAGAGTGGACATTTCAAAATCCTCGAATTGAAGTAAATCCAGTGCTCAAAGCCTGTGGGAGTCACCTTGTGGGAGCAAAGCTTGCTCCCACAAGAAACGGCGAACTCAAACCAGCTTCAACGCCGTCAGCAACATATCGATCGCCTTGATCCCCACGAACGGCACCACGATCCCACCCAGGCCATAGATCAACAGATTGCGTCGCAACAGCGCCGCCGCACTTGCCGCTTGCACTCGTACACCGCGCAGGGCCAGGGGGATCAGTACGACGATGATCAGGGCGTTGAATACGATGGCCGACAGGATCGCGCTCTGGGGGCTGCTCAGGTGCATCACATTCAACACGCCGAGCTGTGGATAAATCGAAGCGAACAGCGCCGGCAGGATCGCGAAGTACTTGGCGATGTCGTTGGCGATGGAGAAGGTGGTCAATGCACCACGGGTCACCAACAGTTCCTTGCCGATCTGTACCACATCGAGCAGTTTGGTCGGGTCGCTGTCGAGGTCGACCATGTTGGCCGCCTCCCGCGCGGCCTGGGTGCCGTCGTTCATCGCCATGCCGACATCGGCCTGGGCCAGGGCCGGGGCGTCGTTGGCACCGTCGCCACACATGGCCACCAGCCGACCGTCATTTTGCTCATGACGGATACGCGCCAGCTTTTTCTCCGGCGTGGCCTCTGCCAGCACGTCATCGACACCGGCCTCGGCGGCAATCGCCGCAGCGGTCAGCGGGTTGTCACCGGTGACCATCACCGTGCGGATCCCCAGCTTGCGCAGCTCGGCAAAGCGCTCGCGAATGCCCGGCTTGACCACGTCCTTGAGATGGATGGCCCCCAGCAACCGGCCGTCCATGCAAACCAGCAGCGGTGTGCCGCCACTCTGGGCGATCTTGTCGACCTCCCGCGCCAATGCCTGCGGCAACTCATTGCGTGCAAGGCCGATGAAGTCCAGCAACGAGTCCACGGCGCCCTTGCGGTAGATACGGCCCTGATAGTCGACTCCGGACAAACGGGTTTCAGCACTGAACGGCACGGCCGTCAGCGCTTCGACGCCAGGCTCAGACTGTGGATGCAAACCTCGCAGGTACTCGACGATGGACTTGCCCTCGGCGGTGTCGTCAGCCAACGAGGCGAACAGCGCGCCTTCGGCCAGTTCCTTGGCACTCACACCAGGGGCGGTATAGACCGCTGTACAACGACGATTGCCAAAGGTGATGGTGCCGGTCTTGTCCAGCATCAGCACATGCACGTCCCCCGCCGCCTCGACCGCACGACCGGATTTGGCGATCACGTTCAGGCGAACCAACCGGTCCATCCCGGCGATGCCGATGGCCGACAGCAACCCGCCGATGGTGGTGGGAATCAAGGTGACCAGCAGCGCCACCAGAAACACCAGCGGCAGGTTGGCGTTGGCGAAATGGGCGAACGGTTGCAGCGTCACCACCACCAACAGGAAGATCAGCGTCAGGCCGATCAACAGGATATCCAGCGCCACCTCGTTCGGCGTTTTCTGGCGTTTGGCGCCTTCGACCAGGGCGATCATGCGGTCCAGTGTGGACTCGCCGGGATTGCTGGTGATACGTATCAGCAGCCAGTCGGAGACCAGCCGCGTATTGCCGGTGACGGCCGAGCGATCGCCGCCGGACTCGCGGATGACCGGCGCCGATTCGCCGGTGATCGCAGCCTCGTTGACCGCGGCGATGCCTTCGATCACTTCACCGTCGCCGGGGATCATGTCGCCGGCCTCGACGCGCACCACATCACCTTTGCGCAGACGGGTGGCGGGGACGATTTCAAAACCGCTGGCGGTCTGGCGACGTGCGTTGAGGCCTTCGCTACCGGCCTTGAGGCTGTCGGCCCGAGCCTTGCCGCGGCCTTCGGCCAACGCTTCGGCGAAGTTGGCGAACAGCACGGTGAACCACAGCCACAGCGCGATTTGCGCGGCGACAAAAGTCGGCACGGCGTTGTCGGGAATGAAGCACAGCACGGTGGTGAGGATCGCGGTCAGTTCCACCACCAGCATCACCGGGGCGCGGTGCAATTGACGCGGGTCGAGCTTGACGAAAGCTTGCACCAGCGCTGGCCGCCACAGGGCCGAGATTGCGGTTTTCGGTTGCTCCGGCGCCTTGGCGACGGCGGTTTTGCTCATCGGCATATTCATTTTCATATCCCTCAGAAGCCCAGGCTCAAGTGTTCAGCAATCGGCCCCAGGGCCAGGGTCGGCAAGAAGGTCAAGCCGCCCACCAACAGGATGGTCACGGTCAACAAGGTCACGAACAACGGGCCGTGGGTGGGGAAGCTGTTCTGGCCAATCGGCGCGGTTTTCTTCAAGGCCAGGCTGCCGGCCAACGCCAGCACTGGCAGGATGTAGCCGAACCGGCCGATCAACATGCCCAGGCCCAGCATCAGGTTGTGGAAAGGTGTGTTGGCGCCGAACCCGGCAAATGCCGAACCGTTGTTCGCTCCCGCCGAGGTGTAGGCGTACAACAACTGGCTGAAACCGTGGGCACCCGGGTTGCTCACCGCAGCGGCCGGACCGGGCAGGCTTGCGGCGACGGCCCCCAGCACCAGCACGCTGACAGGCATCACCAGCAGGGTTGCCACCAACAGTTGCACCTCCCTGGCGCCCAGCTTCTTGCCCAGGTATTCCGGGGTGCGACCGATCATCAAGCCGGCCAGGAATACTGCGATCAGCACGTTCAACAGCATTCCGTAGAGCCCAGCCCCGACGCCGCCGAAGATCACCTCGCCGACCATCATGTTCACCAGCGACACCATGCCACTGAGCGGGTTGAGGCTGTCGTGCATGGCGTTGACCGAACCGTTGGACGCTGCCGTGGTGGTCACCGACCACAGCACCGTGGCGGTGGTGCCGAAGCGCGCTTCCTTGCCTTCCAGCGGCGCGGTTTGCTCGACGGCTGGGTTGTTCAGGGCCGGGTTGGGCTGGTATTCGGCCCACAGCGACGTGGCACCGCCGATCAGGAACAGGGCAAGCATGCAGGCGATGATCGCCCGGCTCTGGCGCAGGTCCTTGACGTAATGGCCGAAGGTGAACACCAGCGCGGCGGGAATCAGGATGATCGAAGCGACTTCGAACAGGTTGCTCCAGGCCGTCGGGTTTTCGAACGGATGCGCCGAGTTGACGCCGAAGAAACCGCCACCGTTGGTGCCCAGTTGCTTGATCGCGATCTGGCTGGCGGCCGGCCCCAACGGGATGACCTGGTCGACACCTTGCATCGTGACCCCGTGTACATAGTGCGCAAAGGTCTGCGGTACACCCTGCCAGACCAGGAACAATGCCAGCAGCAGGCACAGAGGCAACAGCCCGTAGAGGGTGGCGCGAGTCATGTCGACCCAGAAGTTACCCAACGTTGCGGCGGACTTGCGCCCGATGCCGCGACACAGTGCCACGAGCACGGCCAGGCCGGTGGCGGCGCTGACGAAGTTCTGCACGGTCAGGCCGACCATCTGGCTCAGGTAGCTCAGGGACGCTTCACCGCTGTAGGACTGCCAGTTGGTGTTGGTCATGAAACTCACGGCCGTGTTGAAAGCCTGGGTCCACTCCATGCCGGGCAATTGTTCGGTATTGAGCGGCAGATATCCCTGCAGCAGGAGAATGGCGAACAGCAACACAAAACCCGCCAGGTTGAACGCGAGCAAGGCCAGGGTGTATTTCTGCCAGCTCTGCTCAGCGGTGGAGTCGACACCGGCCAGGCGATAGCAACCGCGCTCCACCGGGCCGAGGATCGGCGAAAGCCAAGTGCGCTGGCCTTCCATCACCCGGTAGTAAAAACGCCCCAGAAACGGTGCCGGAATCAGCACCAGGGCGAAAAAGGCGAGGATCAGCCCATAGTCATAACCGTGCATAGCCGCTCCTAGTTCCGATCTGCGCGCAATAGCGCAACCAGCAGATAAATGAACAGCGCCCCTGCCAGCAGCAGCGACACCCCGTCCAGAACACTCATGGGATTTCTCCGTGGTACGGCGTCGTGCCGTGTGTGAAGTGATTGTCGGCAGGGAGGCTGTAAAGGAACGAGATCGAGAGCGGGGCTGGGGGGTAAAGAATCCGTAAAAAGTGTTGGCTGGGCCGGCCTCATCGCGAGCAAGCTCGCTCCCACATGGGATCTGTGGTGAATAAAGAATTTGTGTTCGCTGAAGCCCTCCTGTGGGAGCGAGCTTGCTCGCGATGAGGCCAGCCCAGGCGCCGACGCTCTGAACTGGGGCACAAAACCAAGCCATCCGATAGCGAACATCCCCGATACGACACGATTTCGCCCATTACGACCGCCCTCGCCACACTGGCACGCCCACTGCACTGCCCCTCCCCAGCGCTTTTGCTATGGATCGAGGGGAGCCACCGATGAACACACAACTCAAACCCACCCTGGGCACCCTGCATTTATGGGGTATTGCCGTCGGCCTGGTGATTTCCGGCGAGTATTTCGGCTGGAGCTACGGCTGGGGCGTGGCCGGGACAATGGGCTTTTTGGTGACGTCCTTCATGGTGGCGGCCATGTACACCTGCTTCATTTTCAGCTTCACCGAACTGACCACCGCCATTCCCCATGCCGGCGGACCGTTTGCCTACAGCCGTCGCGCCTTCGGCGAGAAAGGCGGGTTGATTGCCGGCCTGGCGACGCTGATCGAATTTGTCTTCGCCCCGCCGGCCATTGCCCTGGCCATCGGCGCCTACCTGAACGTGCAGTTCCCGGCCCTGGACCCAAAACACGCAGCGGTCGGTGCCTATATCGTGTTCATGGGCCTGAACATCCTCGGGGTCAAGCTGGCCGCGACGTTCGAGCTGATTGTCTGCGTCTTGGCGGTGGCCGAACTGCTGGTGTTCATGGGCGTCGTGGCTCCGGCGTTCAGTTTCAGCAATTTTGCCCTGAACGGCTGGGCCGGTTCCGATGTGTTCGGCGCACCGGCCATCGCCGGCATGTTTGCCGCGATTCCCTTCGCCATCTGGTTCTTCCTGGCCATCGAAGGCGCGGCCATGGCTGCCGAAGAAGCCAAGGACCCGAAACGCACGATTCCCAAGGCTTACATCAGCGGCATCCTGACCCTGGTGGTCCTGGCAATGGGCGTGATGTTCTTCGCCGGCGGCGTCGGCGACTGGCGCACCCTGTCGAACATCAACGATCCCCTGCCCCAAGCCATGAAAACCGTGGTTGGCGAAAGCTCCGGCTGGCTGCACATGCTGGTGTGGATCGGCCTGTTCGGCCTGGTGGCGAGTTTCCACGGCATCATCCTTGGCTACTCGCGCCAGTTCTTCGCCCTGGCCCGCGCCGGTTACCTGCCCGCATCCCTGGCCAAACTGTCACGCTTCCAGACGCCGCACCGGGCGATCATCGCCGGTGGGCTGATCGGCATCGCAGCGATCTACAGCGACGGCCTGATCAATCTCGGCGGCATGACCCTGACTGCAGCGATGATCACCATGGCCGTGTTCGGTGCCATCGTCATGTACATCATGAGCATGCTCAGCCTGTTCAAATTGCGTAAAACCGAACCCAACCTGGAACGTACTTTCCGCGCCCCGGGCTATCCGATCGTGCCGGGCATCGCCCTGGTGCTGGCAGTGGTGTGCCTGGTGGCGATGGCCTGGTTCAACGCGCTGATCGGGCTGATCTTCCTCGGCTTCATGGCGGTGGGTTTCGTCTACTTCATCCTCACCGCACAGCTGCGAGCGGACGCTCCCGCCGATGCGATGCTGACCGGGCTTTAAGGTGAAGCCTGCCGAACGGGCGTAGTATTGAACCACTGCGAGCAACCTTCGCTCATAAGTGGTAGGTGCGATGGATCGGCGAAATGTTCGTCCGTCCATCGCCCCCTCAAGGAGAACCCTATGCCCTGGTATGCCTGGTTGATTCTGATTGTTGCAATCGGCTCGATCGTTGGTGGTCTGATGATGCTGCGCGACACCGCCAACAAGGTCGAGTTGACCGATGAGCAACGCAAGCGCGTTGCCGAGCGCAATGCGGAAATGGATGCGAAGGAGGCCAAGGATCGTTGATCTGCTTGTGTGGCGAGGGAGCTTGCTCCCGCTGGGTCTGTAGGAGCTGTCGAGTGCAACGAGGCTGCGATCTTTCCCCTATCAATTGAGTCTGGAGCGAAGATCAAAAGATCGCAGGCTTCGCCAGCTCCTACAAAGCCAGCGCCAACTGCATCACCTTTCCCAATCCGCCTTGGCGATGTGCAAGCCATGCAACCCGTTGTATGCCGCCCGCTCAGGCTGGCTCCAGCCCTCCAGCAATGAATCCTCCAATCGATAGATCTCAACCCCCAGCGGGCGACAGACGCTAAGGGGATCCTGCGCATCCGGCCCCCACATCGCCAGCGACAAGTCGCCACCCGGGCAGGTGGACAGGGCGCACAACAGATCGATCTCGGCAAAAAACTCCAGGTAATCGCCCTTCTGCGCCGGACAGGCCTTCATGAAGTACATGTCGTCATGATTAAGCCCCGTGCACTGGAAGATATTCAGCACGTCATGCACATCGAACTCCGTCAGGCCGTGGGGCAACACCGCACGGGTCAGGTTCGAGTGGCAGTGATGATGAAAATCCTCCCCGGTCAGCATCTTGTTCACATAGGGATCACAGCGCGTACCCAACAGATCATGCAGTCGTCCACCATGCTCGTCGATGCCATAGCCGGCCAGACTGTCATCGGTGATGGTCACCAAGGGCCGCAGGAACGGCAGGTTCGACCACAATCGATCATGGGTACTGACGTGGGCGCCTTGAAGCTGGCGCGTGCGCGCCGCCCACAGGCGTTCCCGCGGATCGTGGGCGTTCCAGACGTTGAAGTCCCCTACCTGCGGGCCCACCGGGGTCGTGACGCGGAACACATGACCGGCAGGTACGTGCCAAGCGCGGCCGGTGCGGATCGGCACCTCGAACTGTTCGATCAGGGTGCGCTTGTCCTGCTGGGCGCGGATGCGGTCGTAGAAGGGTTTGTCCACTTGCAGGGCGGAACCTTTGCTGACCTGGTAGGCGGCTGGGTAGTCTTTGTACATGGCGCGGGTCCTTGATCAGTGGTGATGGGTGGGAGTTAGCAGTTGCAGAAGCAGTTGCTCGGAATCGTCGAGGTAAAGACTCATCGCTTCGTGGCCCGCAAGCTTGTCACCCTCGGCCAGGCAATCGTGGATATAGCGGTCACGGGCTAGCCACGGTGCTTGGAAACGCGCCTCATCGGGCGCGGAGCTAAACACCAGGCGCAGTTGTGCAACCACATTGGTGAAAAACTCATCAAGTAATGGACTGCACATCAACCCGACGATGTGCTGATGGAACGCCAGGCCATGGGTACCAACTGAACGCCAGTCTTCACGCTCCCGGGCCAAATCCGCAGCCTCGAGAGCTTCGAGCATCCGGTCGGACTGATACTCGCGCAATGGCTGGCTGCCCAGGATGGCTTGAAGCTCCAAGGTGCGACGGACCTTGAACAGATCTCGCACATCATCGACACCTAACCTGCGGACGATCACCCCTTTGTTACGCACGTAACGGGTCAACCCTTCCTGGCCCAGGCGGTGTAACGCTTCGCGGATGGTGTTGCGCGAGGCGTTGTAAGCCGAGACCAAGTTGTTCTCTACCAGCGCCATGCCTGGCAGCAGGCGGCCGCCGATAATATCGGCGCGTAGCTCCAGGGTGATCCGGTCGGCTAGGGAGAGTGTGTTAATCATGGGAGGAAGGCCTTGGATTGTTGAACAATCGATTGGCTGTAGGTAATCATTATTTATGCCAGTCGCGGGAGCGTTTCGAGAACGCGTCCAAAATTTGCACCCGCAAGACAGCAAAAAGGCCAGTCAATTCGACCGGCCTCCTTCAATCACAAACTCAATTCACTTCCAGCTTGTCACGATTCCTGTCAAGAATCGCCTTGCCAATCCCCTTGACCTCCAGCAGCTCCTCCACCGAAGAAAACGGCCCATTATTCTCCCGATACGCAACAATTGCCTCGGCCTTACCCTTCCCTATCCCTGACAGCTCACGCTGCAGCGTGGCAGCATCCGCCCCGTTTAAATCCACCTTGGTGCTCTGCGTTTTGGCTGGCTGCTCCACTGTTTGCGGCGTAGCGACCAACTCGGGTTTGACCACTGGGGCGGCGATAGCAGCAATCGAGGCGCTGGTGAGAAAGGCAAAAACCAGAGAGTAGAAATAGCCTGTACGCATAAATGACGCTCCATGACATCGTTAAGAGAGAAGCAACTTTTCCGAAGCTGCCTCTCAAACTTAGGCGATGAGATGTCGCTGTCAAAAATGTGTACGTTACAGCGTATGTAACAATCAGGGTTCGAGACGGCGCTGCTGGTAGATCCAGTCGACAATCTCGCCATCCGGAGCGTAACCACTGACTGTATCCCGAAGCAGTTGGCGAACCCTGGTGTAGTCATCGTGTTCAATGGCGGCCAGCAACTCAGCCAGCTTGATCTTGAGCGTCTCCCACGACAGATGGTCCTCGTTGGCACTCATGATCATTGGGTGCTGGGTGGCGACGACGTTGTCACCAATCAGCAACTCCTCGTAAAGCTTCTCGCCCGGACGCAAACCTGTGAACTCGATTGAAATGTCGCCGTGGGGATTCTTTTCCGAACGAACACTCAGGCCAGACAGATGAATCATTTTTTCCGCCAGCTCGACAATCCTCACCGGCTCGCCCATGTCCAGCACAAACACATCCCCGCCCAACCCCATGGAACCCGCCTGGATCACCAACTGCGCGGCCTCGGGAATGGTCATGAAATAACGGGTGATCTTGGGATGGGTAACAGTCAACGGCCCGCCGGACTTGATCTGTTTATGGAACAGGGGGATGACCGAACCGGATGAACCCAGTACGTTGCCGAACCGGACCATGGTGAAGCGCGTCTTGTTCACCCGCGAGACGTTGCCCTTGTCGCCGAATAACACGGGGGCCAGTTCGCGGCTGAGGGCCTGCAACGTCAGTTCTGCAAGCCGCTTGGTGCTGCCCATTACATTGGTCGGGCGCACTGCTTTATCGGTAGAGATCAGCACGAAGTTCGATACGCCTGCCTGCAACGCAGCCTGTGCCGTATTCAACGTGCCGATCACATTGTTCAGGACACCTTCGGCGATATTGTGCTCGACCATCGGGACATGTTTATAAGCGGCGGCGTGATAGACCGTATCGACATTCCAAGTCTTCATTACGTCCAGCAGTTTGTCCTGGTCCCGTACTGATCCGAGGATAGGCAGCAGCCGAACGGACAACGATTCGCGAATAACTCGAGGTTCAAGTTCAGACAGAATGCTATAGAGATTGAATTCGCTATGTTCATACAGCAGCAACGTAGTCGGTTTCAGTGTCAGAATTTGCCGACAAAGCTCGGAGCCGATCGAGCCACCGGCTCCAGTGACCAGAACCGACTGGCCAGTGATGCAATGCTCCAACAGATCAGGTTGCGCGGGAACCGGATCGCGCCCTAGAAGGTCCGCGATGTCCACTTCCTGGATGTCATCGACCTTGACCCGGCCGCTGGCCAGGTCCATGAACCCGGGGACACTGCGTACATGCAGCGGAAAACCTTCAAGCAGTGTCAAGATCTCTCTACGGCGGCCGCGTGACGAGGACGGTACCGCCAGTAGAATTTCCTGCGCGCCAGTTGTGTCGATCATTTTCTGGATATGTTTTGGCGCGTAGACCTGTAGCCCAGCGATCACGCGGTCAGCGATGCTGCTGTCATCATCGATGAAGGCGACCGGTCGCATCACCCGCCCCATGCGTAGTGCGGCCACGAGCTGGTTGCCTGCGGCCCCGGCACCATAAATAGCAACCTTGGGCAGGCCGTCGTCCCGGTTGGTAAAGGGTACATGCTGGGCTGCAGTAAACCAGTCCCCCAGGAAGTATTGCCGCATCATCAGGCGCAAGCCACCAATCATGATCAGGCTCAACCACCAATAATTGAAAATGATGGAGCGTGGTACCACGGTTTTATGGTTGCTGTACCAATACACCACCAAGGCCAGCAGCAAGGCCGAAAGGCTGACTGCCTTGCAAATCGTGATCAGCGCGTCGTTACCGAAATAACGCATGACCGCGCGATACATGCCAAAGCGGATAAAGATAGGAATGGCGACCAGCGGTGCGGACCCGAAAAGCCACAAATGCGTTGCAATCGGGCTGGCCAATGCTTCAACACCCAGTCGAACGACGAACGCCAACCAGAGGGCGATCCAGACAAGGACGATGTCTGTTGCCACTTGTATCGCCCGTTTGTGGCGTCTTGGCAATCCCAGCAGGGCTATTCTCAACTTATCCATAAACCCTTTACTCACCTTGGCACGTTCCCGTCTTGAATACGTTTCTATTGTACGTAGCAACGTTACACATCACTTAGTAAAAACGATCATTTGAAAACGAACTTGTACCGACCTTCAGATTAGACCTCCTCAAGATCCAGTACGACGCTTGAGCGGCCAACATCATCAGCCACAGCGCGCCAAGGCTCCACTCAACGATCCTTGTGTTTTGGCATCAGGCGTCGTTGCTGGAATATCCAATCGACAATCTCTCCTTCGGGCGTGTAACCGCTTACGGTTTCGCGTAGCAGCATGCGGACCCGTGAATATTCATCCTTGGCAACGGCGGCCATCAATTCATCCAGTCTAGCCTTGAGTTGGTCCCAGGGCAGATGATCTTCATTGGCGCTCATGATCATGGGGTGCTGGGTCGCGACCACGTTGTCACCGATCAACAGTTCCTCGTAGAGCTTCTCGCCTGGACGCAACCCCGTGAACTCAATTGCAATATCCCCGTGCACATTCTTCTCGGAGCACACATTCAAGCCAGACAGGTGGACCATTTTCTCAGCCAACTCGGCGATTTTCACCGGTTCTCCCATATCCAGCACAAACACATCGCCGCCTCGCCCCATCGAACCTGCCTGAATCACCAACTGGGCAGCTTCCGGGATTGTCATGAAATAACGGGTGATATTGGGATGCGTGACGGTGATGGGGCCGCCGGATTTGATCTGCTGCCGGAAACGCGGAATAACCGAGCCGGATGACCCCAGCACATTACCGAAGCGCACCATGACAAAACGGGTCTTATTGACCCGGGCAACATTACCGCTGTCTGCGAAGAGCACTGGCGCCAGCTCATGACTCAGTGCTTGCAAGACCATTTCTGCCAGGCGCTTGGTGCTGCCCATGACATTGGTCGGACGCACGGCCTTGTCCGTGGAAATGAGCACAAAGTTCTCGACCTGAGCCTTCAACGCCGCTTGCGCGGTGTTCAACGTACCGATGACGTTGTTGAGCATGCCTTCGGCGATATTGTGCTCCACGAGGGGCACATGCTTATAGGCTGCTGCGTGATACACCGTCTCGACGCTCCAGGACTTCATGACGTCGAACAGTTTGGTCGCGTTACGTACCGAGCCCAGGATCGGCAATAGATTTACTGCGATTGATTGTCGGACGATGGTCTCTTCCAGTTCGCTCAAGATACTGTAGAGGTTGAACTCGCTGTGATCGAACAACAGCAAAGTGGACGGCTGCAGGGCGAGAATCTGACGACAGAGTTCAGAACCAATCGACCCACCCGCTCCCGTAACCAGGACAACCTTTCCCCGAATACAACGCGACAGAAGCTCGGGTTGTGCAGGCACCGCATCTCGACCCAACAAGTCGGCAATATCGACTTCCTGGATATCGTCGACTTTCACACGGCCGCTGGCCAGATCCATGAAACCCGGCACACTGCGTACGTGCAGTGGATAGCCTTCCAGATACCCAAGGATTTCACGGCGTCGCGCACGACTCGCCGAAGGAACGGCCAACAGCACTTCTTGAGCGCCAGTGAGGCGAATCATCTTCTGGATATGCTTGGCCTTGAATACCTGCAGACCAGAAATCATTCGATTGGCGATACTGGCATCGTCATCGATGAAAGCCACTGGTTGCATATCTCGACCAATGCGCAAGGCTGCTACCAGTTGATTACCGGCAGCACCGGCTCCGTAGATCGCCACTTTGGTAAGGCTGGCGTTACGGTTGATGAAGGGCGCATGGCGGGAGGGAATGAACCAATCGCCCATGAAGTACTGGCGCATAAACAACCTCAAGCCGCCGATCATCACCAGGCTGAGCCACCAGTAATTGAAGATGACCGAACGCGGGACAGGCGCCATGTAAGATGCGCCCCAGTACACCACGAGCGCCAATACCAACGCGCTCAAGCTGACTGCCTTGATGATCGCGATCAAGGCATCGTTACCCAGGTAGCGCATGACGGCCCGATACATACCAAAATGAACGAACAATGGGATAGCGATCAAAGATGCGCTGACAAGGAGCCATGGATGGTTGGTAAAGGGATTGATCATCTCGTCAAAGCCAAGGCGCACCACGAACGCCAACCACAAGGCCCCCCAGACCAGCACTACGTCGGCCATGACCTGAAGCAGTCGTTTCTGCCGACGCGGCAGGCCCAGCAATGCAACGCGAAGTCTATCCATGAATGTTTCCAGCCCCTTGTTGTTCCTACTCATTCTCGTTATGTCCGGCTTGACCCATTTCACATCTTTACCCGGGCGCTCAGGCATCCTCCAACTGACCGGCCTTGAACTTGAAGGCCAATATCACCAAGGGCACGTAGGCCAACACAACGCCTGTCAGCCCATCCAGCTTCAGAACCACGACGCACCACGCCAGGGGAAACAACCACAGCACGTTGATCGCCGCCACTGCCATCGTGACCGGACGATGGCGCCCATAACGGCGCGAGGCAAACTGATAGGCATGACTACGATGAGCCTCGTAGACTTTATCTCCCCGCAAAAACCGCCGAGTCAGGGTGACCGTCGCGTCGACGATAAACACCCCCAGCAGGATCAGCCATGCCCAGAACAAGGCCGGAGAGACCCAGGCGGCTTGCAAGGACATGATCCCAAGCGCGATCCCCAGGAAACCACTGCCCGCGTCCCCCATGAAAATTTTCGCAGGTGGGAAATTCCAAAACAGAAAGCCCAGCACTGCGGCGGCCAAGATCAACGGAGGCCAGATCAGGTCGGTGAAACCCGACAGTATGTAGAGAGCACTCGCGCCCAGGCACGCCGACACCGCTTCTATGCTGGCAATACCGTCAATACCGTCCATGAAGTTGTACAGGTTGAGAACCCAGACAAGATAAAAGGCAGCCAGGGCATGTCCTATCCAGGATAGATCGACACTGACACCAAACAGGTTCAGCGGCGCCAGACCTTCAAGCCATGCCAACGCCCATATAGCGGCGCTGAAATGTCCGAGCAATCGCCACCGCGCTGCAATGTGTCCATGGTCATCCATGAAACCCACGATGGCGACCAGCGCACCTGCACCGCCCAATGCGATCAGGTAGTGAGGCGGTACCAGACCCAGTTGCCCCAGCAAGGGCAATGTCAGCAGGAATGCCACGACTATGGCGACACCTCCGCCCCGGGGCGTCGGGATACTGTGGGAGCTGCGCGCATTCGGAATATCGATGATGCTACGCGCCAAGGCATAGCGGCGCAGCCCCGCGGTCATGAGCAGTGAGGCCACCGTGACAGAGGCAAACAACCAGAAGTACATCATTTAGCTTGATTCATCCTGAAATGCCGTGCGGTTTCGGCCAATGCATCATCGACACTCACGGGTGGGTTCCAATTCAAAAGTGTACGTGTCTTCTCGATATTGACCTGCAGCGAACCACATAGGCGCTGGGACAGCGCTTTTCTGCCCAGCATGCTGGCGCCGCGGTCGAGCATCCAGCTAGGAACCGGAATCAACCGGGCAGGTTTACCCAGCGCACGAGCCATCCGGCTGAGCAATGTCGTGGTCGACAGATCTTCTCCGTCACTGACCAGGAAGGTCTGGTTCGCCGCCGCGGGGTGATCGATACAGGTTACGATAAGGTCGACCAGGTTATCGATGCTCACCAGACTACGTCGGTTATCGATGGCACCGAATGGCAAAGGCACGCCTTTGTCCAACCAACGCATCATGTTCAAGAAATTAGCCTTCACGCCGGGCCCGTACACCAGGACAGGCCGGATGATGACCACTTCCATTCCTGTCGCCTGCGCAACCTCCCGCAGACCTTGCTCGGCCTCCTGCTTGGACACGCCATACGGGTCCGCTGGCGCAGGAATATCGTCGGCGGCGTAAGGTTGGCCGGGCGACGTACCTTCCCCGTTCACTTTGATGGAGCTGATGAAAATAAATCGACGGACACCGGCTTCAGCCGCCTGCCTTGCAAAATTGAGCGTCCCCTCCACGTTGACCTGCCGAAAGGCGGCCAACGGATCAGCCTCCGTATCGTTCATCACGTGCACGCGAGCAGCGCAATGAATGACTGTATCCACATTAGCCAGGTGCGCGTGCCATTGAGTTTGCGCGGAAAATGACTCAATCCGCACAGTGCTGATCGGGCCTGGCGAATGCCGGTCACCACGAACCACTGCGATCACGGATCGTCCTGCATCTGCTTGCAACCGTGTAAGTACCGCACCACCTACAAACCCACTTGCCCCGGTCACAAGAATACTTTTCTGCATCAGCGGTTCACCTTCCGTAGCGTGGCTTTTCTGAAGATATCTTCCAAACGCGCCAGCAAGCGTTGCTTGGAGTAGTGCTGGAGGTAATAGTCACGACCGCTTTCCCCCATGACTTTGCGCTGGGATGGCGCAAAACCCGCCAGGGTCTGAGTGATACGTGCCAAGCCACCTGCATCACCGGATGCACACGTAAACCCTGCACCGGACTCGTTGATTACGCGCGCGGCTTCGCCATTGATCATGCCGAGCAGAGGCCTGCCCGAGGCCAGGTAAGCCTGGACTTTTCCGGGAATGGTTTTTTCAAACACATCATTGGTCTTCAGTGAAACCAACAGTGCATCGGCATTGGCAAACAACGCCGGCATGGCCTCCAACGGATGCCTGCCCAGAAGCAGGACATTGTCCAGACCTCGCGCACTTACCTGCTGGCTCAACCACTGGCTCATCCGGCCATCCCCCACGATGGCCCAACGCACGGCGACTTTCCCACGCAATTGCTCGGCAGCGTCAAGCACGGCGGGGAAATCCTGAGCCTCGCCCAGATTTCCAGCAAATACCACGGTAAATACCGACTCATCGCGTGCCAGTATCGAGTTCGAGTGCTCCGAAGTCGCAGAGAAATCGTCTTCAGCCCAGCTGGGGAAGTAGACCAAGCGTTGTGGATCTATGGGCCGTGTGCAGTAGCCTTTGACGTTTTCGAGAAAACCATTCGATTGCAGCAATAGGTAGTCGGCACGGTTATAGATCCAAGACACCATTCGACCGACCATGGACAGTAACGCTGGTTTTTTCAATACACCAACCGCCCTCAGTGTTTCCGGCCACAAATCCAGAATCCAAATGAATACGGGGGCTTTCTTCAAGCGACCGATCACCAGGGCAGGAATAGCCGCCATGATGGGGGAGACTGCGTAGACGAATACGGCATCGAAAGTGCGTCCCCGCAGCGCGTAGGCGCCAACGGTCGAAGCACTGGAAAAAAAACTCAGGTAGTTGAGGATCAACTGAATGCTGCGTTTGCCGCGCGGGATCATGGGCACCCGCACAATGCGGGCACCATGGTATTCGGTGAACTGCCCTGGTGCTGACTTGTAGGCATCGAACACCTTCCCTTCCGGATAATTAGGCACTCCAGTAAGCACCGTGACCGAATGCCCTTTTTCGGTGAAGTCACGCACCAGATCGTTGATGCGCATGTTCTCTGGCCAGAAGTATTGCGTGACCACCAAAATATTCAGCTTGCTCTCAGGCATATTCACGACTCGACTCAATACCGCTTCCAAACGACACGGTTTACGTAGTCGGTATAGCTGTGCACGATTCTGGCTACTTTTTCGGAAACGTTAGGCATGCTGTAGTCCGCTACCAGACGAAGGCTGCGCTCGCTACCCGAGAGTTGTGTCTGGAGGATATTCAGTCCTTGCAGGACTCGCTCGACTTCCAGCCCCACCATCATCACCGCTGCTTCTTCCATCCCCTCGGGCCGCTCATGAGCTTCGCGCAGGTTCAAGGCTGGGAAGTTGAGAATCGACGACTCTTCATTGATGGTGCCACTGTCAGACAAGACTGCACGCGACTCGAGTTGCAGCTTGTTGTAGTCCATGAATCCCAAGGGCTTGAGCAGTCTGACATTTTCATGAAAAACAATGCCCATGGCATCGACACGCTTTTGAGTGCGTGGATGGGTAGAGACAATCACGGGCTGGCCAAACGTACTGGCAACGGTATTGAGCACCTCGACCAACTTGAGGAAGTTCTTATCCGAGTCGACGTTCTCTTCGCGGTGCGCGCTGACCACAAAGAACTTGCCCGCCTCTAAACCAAGTCGCTCCAGGACGTTCGACGCCTCGATACTGTCGCGATAATGATTGAGCACTTCAAACATAGGACTGCCAGTCTTTATGACACGATCGGCAGGCAAACCCTCGCCCAGCAAATAATCCCGGGCGATGGTGCTATAGGTCAGGTTGATGTCTGCCGTGTGATCAACGATGCGCCGATTGATTTCTTCGGGGACGCGCATATCAAAGCAACGGTTTCCGGCTTCCATATGGAACGTGGGGATCTTGCGCCGCTTGGCGGGAATAACTGCCATGCAACTGTTTGTATCACCCAGCACCAGCAAGGCTTCAGGTTCAATAATAGCCAGTACCCGGTCCACCGCGATGATCACATTGCCGATGGTTTCCGCGCCGGTGCTCCCGGCAGCATTCAAGAAGTGGTCAGGCTTTCGGATGCCCAAGTCCTGGAAGAAAATCTCGTTCAGCTCGTAGTCATAATTCTGACCGGTATGCACCAGCACGTGTTCGCAATACTTATCCAGTGCGGCCATGACCCTGGACAAACGGATAATTTCAGGACGCGTGCCCACCACGGTGACGATTTTCAGTTTTTTTAGTGCAGTATTCATTGCTAATCCTTCAGGCCTGAGTGCCAACAGCCATGGTGTAGGTGTCTGGCCGCTCACGATCAAAAATTTCGTTGGCCCACAGCATTACGATCATTTCGGTTTCGCCAGTGTTGGTGATGTCATGGCTCCAACCCGGGACGGTTTCAACTATTTGTGGTGTTTCACCGTCAGTGTAAAGTTCGTAGAACTCACCGCTGACAATGTGCCGAAAACGGAAGCAGGCGTGACCTTTGATAACCAGGAACTTCTCGGTCTTGCTGTGATGGTAATGTCCTCCCCGCGTAATGCCAGGATGAGCAGTGAAGTAAGAGAACTGACCGGCATCCGGGGTCTTGAGCATCTCAACGAATACGCCTCGCACATCACCGTGCTTGGGCAGCTCATAGGTGAAATCGTCTGGCGTGAAATAGCTCAGGTAAGTCGAATACAAAGCGCGGACCAACCCAGTCCCCACCCGCTCGGTCACCATCGTCTCTCGGCTGCGCTTGAACGCCTGCAACTGATCGGCCAATGCCCCGACTGTCGTGGCATAAACAGGTTGTACATCCAGATAAGGGCCTTCCGGGGCGCTGCCATCCATCACATCGATGAAGCTTCGGATTACATCGTCGATATAGACCAACTGCAGCGGTGCCGCGGGATCATTGACGGTAATTGGCAAGCCACGGACGATGTTATGGCAGAACGTCGCCACCGCCGAATTGTAGTCTGGCCTCGCCCACTTTCCGAAAACGTTGGGCAAACGATAAAGATAAACTGGCGAACCTTGCTGTTTCGACAGATCAAGCAAGGCGTGTTCAGCATCGCGCTTGCTGGTCCCATAAGGATTATCGACCTCAGCCTGTATGGATGAGGTGTAGATCACGGGTATCGACCGGCCAGTGGCCTTGATGGCAGCACACAACGTAGCAGTGAGGCCACTGTTACCTTCGCTGAACTCCTCGATACGCTGGGGTCGATTGACGCCCGCCAGATGGAACACAAAGTCCACTTCATCAAGCATCGACAACAGATCGGATGGGGCCTCCTGGCGACCAAATCGAACCACCTGAACGTCTTGGCGCTCTTGCAGGTGGGCCACAAGGTTTTTGCCGACAAAGCCGCCAGCCCCGGTAATAAGAACTTTCATGGGCATCACTCCTCTGGAGTGGCGGGCTCGCCACGCTGTATGGCCCGCATGAAATCCAGCTTCAACAACAGCTTTTGCATACCTTCGACATCCAAGCGCTCGGTGTTATGCGAGTTGTAATCCTCGGTGCGCGAAATTTTCTCCTCGCCTAGCTCCACGAACTTGCTGTAGTTCAAGTCGCGCAGGTCTGGTGGTACACGGAAATAGGCGCCCATGTCTTCAGCGCAGGCCATCTCCTCACGACTGAGCAGTGCCTCGTAAAGCTTTTCACCGTGGCGCGTGCCAATGATTTGAATCGGGTGGTCAGGTTGACCGAGCATCGATGTCAACGCTTGAGCGAGGGTTTCGACAGTGGCAGCCGGGGCTTTCTGAACAAAGAGATCACCGTTGTTGCCATGCTCGAAGGCGTAAAGCACCAGATCCACCGCATCGGCCAGGGTCATCATGAAGCGGGTCATGTTGGGATCGGTGATCGAAAGCGATTTCCCTGCACGAATCTGCTCAATGAACAGAGGGATGACTGACCCTCGGGAGGCCATGACGTTGCCGTATCGTGTACCGCAAATAACCGTCTTGCTTTCGTCGACATTACGCGACTTGGCCACCATGACTTTTTCCATCATGGCCTTGGAGATACCCATGGCATTAATTGGGTAGACAGCCTTGTCCGTGCTCAGGCAGACCACGCGCTGGACACCATTCTGGATGGCCGCCTCAAGCACGTTGTCGGTGCCGATGACGTTGGTTTTCACCGCCTCCATGGGGTGGAATTCGCAGGACGGTACCTGCTTGAGGGCCGCAGCATGGAAGATATAGTCAACACCACGGGTAGCATTCAGCACGCTTTGGTAGTCCCGTACATCGCCGATGTAAAACTTCAGCTTGACGTTACTGTAACGCTTGCGCATGTCGTCCTGTTTTTTCTCATCACGACTGAAAATGCGGATCTCAGCAATGTCGGTATCCAGGAAACGTTTGAGCACCGCGTTGCCGAAGGACCCAGTACCACCAGTGATAAGAAGTTTTTTGCCGTTGAACATATGATCTGACCCTTGCCACGAACCTGGCGAATTACCTGGCTCGTAGAGCTGAATAAATGATGTCGTCTTTCTGCTGAGCACTTGGATAGCTGATCAGCACCGCCCGGTACGCGCCCTTGAACACAAAGAAGCTGCCCGCCGCTACGCCCACCACGCCACAAGCTGCCACGACGCTACGCATGTCTTCAAGCGAGCCGCCACCGCCTAGAATAGTGATGGGGATGCGCACGGCTTCACGAAGCTTGATTGCAAGCTCCACATCGTAGCCTTTCATTTTGCCGTCGTTTTCGATGGAATTGAGCACAATTTCGCCGGCACCGAGTTTTTCAAACTCTTGAGCGGCCTCAATGACGCTGCGCTTGGTATTGCGCGTGCCGTTGTGCGTCCAGACTTCCTGCTGCTTGCTCAACAAGCGCGCTTTATGATCCAGGACCACCACAACACTCTGCCTGCCAATCTCTTCAGCGATCTGACTGATCAATTGCGGATTTTCAAATGCCGCCGAGCTGATGGCAACCTTCTCGACACCCAGCGCAATAATATTCTTGGCCTGCTGAGCTGTACGAATGCCCCCGCCGTAGCACAGCGGCATCCTGCACTCCGCCGCCAATTTGGCAATCTGGGCATAATTAGGTTCCACAGCATTTGCGGTGGCATCGATATCGATCACGATCAATTCGTCGGCTTCTTTCTCATTGAAGATTTTTACCGCATTGATCGGGTCCCCGACGTATTTGGGGTCCTTGAACTTCACTGTCTTCACCAGCCCGCCATCTTGAATCAGCAAGCAGGGAATGATCCTGGGTCTCAACATGTCATAGTTCCGCGAAGTTTTTCAGTAGTCCGACGCCGAAGTGATGGCTCTTTTCAGGGTGAAACTGGACGCCATACACATTTTGAGCGCGCACCGCGCAACTGAACTCCAAGCCATAGGAGGACGTCGCCTCGCTATATCCAGCGTCTTCGCAATCAAAAAAGAACGAATGGAGAAAATAGAAGCGCGCGTCAGTCTCAAACCCCTTGAACAAAGCGGAACCTGAGGAAGGACTGACGTCGTTCCACCCCATGTGCGGCAGAGGCAGCTCGGCCAGGTCAGGAATCGACTTGAATGACCGAACACAACCAGGCACCCAGCCAAGGCCAGGCAAGGCTCCCTCGTCACTGCTGTTCGCCAGGATCTGCATGCCTACGCAAACGCCCAGGACCGGAACCTTGTGATGCAGGACCAACTCTTCAAGCGTGGGCCGCATACCTGAGGCATCAAGCCGCTCCACCGCATGATCGAATGCGCCTACCCCGGGGAGAATCAACTTCGTTGCACCGTCTAGCTGCGCAGCCGTCTGAGCGACTGCGACCGGGATGTGCAAACGTCGATAAACGTTCACGAAAGCCTGGATATTACCCAGACCGTAGTCAATGATGGTAATCATCTGAACAGTCGTCTTTCCAATCCGATTGCGCTGAGGATACGAGCACCTATTCCAATCAAGAAGCGTTTGTTTTTGTAATCATGGAAGGTCTTGTTTTCGCCGTCGAAAATGCGCTGAAGCTCGGGAACAGTCAAGTCCAACTTATGCGCGACGTATTCAAATTCCGAAGCAAGAAAGTTTTCATCCAGTTCGGGTTTGGCGATGCGCGCTAAAGCGGCTTCCCGGGTCATTTGCCCGGTCATGATAAGGCTGGAGAAATGAGCACGACGTTTCTCATAGCCAAACTTGCGCGGCATCCAGTAGTCTTCGTAAAAACGAGTGAATCTGGATTCATGATGCTTATGCTGAAAACGCTTCCAACCAAACAGGCGCTCAAGCGTATCCTCAGCCTCGCTCTTCACATAAGGCACAAGATTCAAAGGACGCACAACCTGCATACCCAAGACATAACGATAATAAATTTTATAGGACAATATATCTACAAGTGGAAAAGTTTTAAGTTTTCGCGTACCAAATTTAGCATGAATATCATTTATCAGCATCTCGTCAATGCCCGGGTAAGCCCCCCACTCCTCCGGTTCCCGACAGCACTCGGTAGAATAGTTGGCGCCAGTCAGCACGTATTTTATTTTATTAGCTTTGGCGAACTTATAGAGCCCTGAAAAAAAAGCAGTGTCTTGCGGAATATCCTGATCCGGGATCTGAGCCTTTAAAAAAGCCACTTGCAGGCTTTTCATTTCTTCCCAGTTTATAACATCAGTGTATAAATCCAAACCTAGACCATCGACCAGCTTCTCAATATTACTGACCGCCTGGTCCGTATTCCAACCCGCATCAACATGAAACAACAAAGGGCGCAGGCCCATAACTACTTTAGCTACGTAACACAAATACGAGCTATCAAGACCGCCACTAAGGCCGATGATGCAATCGAACTCACGCCCAACACCATCAGCTTTTATTTTTTTAGCCAACAACTTAAGCTCAGCATCACCCCGCGCATCAGTGTGCCAACTAGGCTCAATAACCTTGGAAAAATTATTGCAATACTCACAAACACCTTGCTCATCAAACTTTATATTAGGATCACTTGTATCCATAATACAATTACTACAAATAGCATACTCCATGGCACTACTCATCTATTCCCCCCCCGATTAAAATACTACTTCACCGCTTGTAACTTATTATTTATTCTTGATAATACTTCGCAATACTCTTCAGGCTTAATCGCCAAGGGATGCAAAACTGCCCCTATCCCGCGCCCCTCATACTCAGCCACCAAGGTAGAGGGGTAGGATATTAACAAATCGACCTCAGGAAAGAAATCGGCCTGCTCAATCATGTGCCATCCCCTTGATTTTATCTCCTTGCTCGGAGACACCGTGGGGTGCGGCTTATAAAAAAAATCAACAGTGGAATTCGACACCACTTGATCATAAAGATACAAGTGAAAGTTTTCACATATAGCATGGCCGACTATCAGGACGCTGAAATCAGAGGATACAGGGGACAATGAAATTTTAGGCTTGAAAAACTCGACCTCAAGGGAATGCTCGGTAGCCCTATGAGACAAAATATAGTGACGAAACACTTCAGCTGACCCTTCGTTATAAACGTATAGCTTCGCCACATTGCACAACCGCGTTGGAATCTCCACAGAAAAACTGGACTCCATGCTTGTCGAAGCCAGCCCAACCAATGACCCATGCTGAACGATTGTAAGGCTTGATTCCTTTTTTGACCTTTCAGCAACAAGACGATCCATCAGGACCGCCCACCTATCGTAATGATCGGTTATGACAAATTTATGAGAGGACATTTTTTCAATAGCCAGATAGAACGCGATCCATTTGAACGCGGTGTAGCTTTGCAGCCTCCATACATCAAATAACGCTTTTTTCCTCATCCGACTTGAGATAATAAAAGACAGCCTCAATGCTTGAATACAATCTTGCCAAGTCAACAGTGCGGAAAAGTTAAATGCCAACACCTTGGAATCTAAGTCAAGCGCCTCACTGCCAGGACACTTGATCAAAGCACCCATTCCATTTAGCACGCCAGCTGACTCAAGTACACCCAACGCACGCGGAGAAAAAGAAAGTCCGATAGGTAAATTCGAAGGCAAATTCGAATATCGATCATCGAATCTATCCTTAACAATCATCAACCTTAAGAAGTCAAGCAAAAACCAACACTTATCCAGCCCGACCCGCCACATGAAAGCAGCTAGATTTATAATCAAACGAATCGAGCGTAAATTTGAACCCGCGATACTTATCAACTTGGCTGGGCGTGGTGCATACCCCAAGTCACTTGGCTCACAGGAACAAAGCGAGTACACACTCTTATCAATAGCAACTTCATTTTTTGTCGCAGCAAGATAATGTGCAAGCAACCTCAATTGGCTAGACTTATTCTTATCCACGCACTTTGTTCCTCTGTGACTCCCTAAAGACAAAAAACACCCCCATCGAAATAAAGAACATCTGATTATTTGGAAAGGAATTCAATGTATTTTCGAATAATGCACAGACGACGTAATACCAAAAGACCAGCTTGAAAGAAACATCCCTATCCACACCCGAACGAGCTTTGAAAATAAAGACTACAAAAACCAGGAACAGCATGAAGCCCAAGGCACCCAGTGAGTTCATCAAGGTAAAATAAGCACTTTCGCTCACAAGACCAAGCCTCGCCCCCTCAGAATCCGGCAAGAAATAGGTCAAATCAAAATTTTGTACAAACTCAAAATACCGTTCAAATCTTATGAGAGCGCTATCGAAATTCAACATCCTTTCCGGAGCATAAAACTCTCCTACAACAATGAAATACGCCACACCAAAAGACAAAAACAGAAACGCAACCGCCAAACCGAAAATAATTTTTATATTAGCCCTTCTCAACTCAAGCAAACAATACACAGAAAAAGTTATAAACAGCGCCATCCAAGCGGTTCGAGAGCCGCTCATACAAAAGCCGTAAAAAATCGGAAGAAACAAGATACCTCTTAAAACAAGAGACACCTTATATCCAAAAAGCAAAATTAATGAAGCCCCCATGTAAAGCCCCAAATTATTGGGATTAAATAAAGTTGATATGGATCTTATTGTTCCGGTCTGCGCCCAATAGCCCTGATACAATTCTACAAGAAAGTGCATTTCATAAAATGACATGACTCCCGCACAAAAAGCACCAAATAAAATTGCTCCGACCAATACATGACGCTGTTTCTCAGTACAACTACCCAACAGAAGAGCCATACCGGACATCGAAAAGAAAACTATTAAGGCCTCAATCAACCATAGTGAATCGGGAAAAATAGAATATATTATGCAGACCAAAAACAATGCCATGCCGTAGATCAGACTACTTAAATAGCAACCCGATCTAAGCATTAAAGCCATCGACACACCTAAAGTCACCAGGTATTTTGCCATTTTGTGAAACAAATGATCATCGCGAGAAGCTAAAATATTGCCAGAAAACAAAAACTCAATATAATAAATCGCAGAAATCACAAGCCATAATGATATGACCGCGACAAAAAAAGAAGATAACTTTTCCCGCCCTACTTCTGGAACTTCCCCTTTAGGCCTTAGCATCACAACCATCCATTTTAATCAATCCAAAGCCAAAAACGTAAGCCAAAGTCTTCCAGACGAATATAATCGCAAAAGCATTGCACATCCCCCAGAGAACTGATGAAACCCCGTCAACTTTCGCAACTCGCATAACAAGATAAGACATGACAAAAACCAATAACCCGCCTATCTGACTAAAAAATATATGCTTATCTTTATGGAGCGCATATAACCCTACATGAGGAATCATACTAAGCGAATACAAGGCAATCGATAAGATCAGCCACTTCAAAATATAAAAGTAATCCACATAAACACTCTTATCCAACCACAGCACCATACCCCAGCCAAAGAAATAACAAGCCAGGGAAAGAAACAAGGTAAAACCAACGACATTCAGAGTAAGGCCACGCATAACAGATGAAAACTGATGTATGTCGCCATTTTTGGCTGAAAGAATGAGTTTCGGATAATAAAATACAATCACGGCAGCATCTAAAAAGGAAAGTACCGCTGTCGCCATTCCGATGTACAATACATACGCGCCCAGGACGTCTAAACCTGCGACACGTTCAATCCAATATCGGTCAACCGTAAAGATACCGCGAATACAAAGACTGGCGATCAACAGAGGCCACATCAGCCTCAATCCCTTCTTAATCCACAACCAATTCACCGGTTTAAAAAAAGAATTGAAGCTATAGGACCTTAAACTCCAGAGACCTATAACCAACGCAAACAAGCAACCCAAAAACCATAGCACCAGGACCAGATTCAAGCTACGTGAATCCGGCGATAAAACCATTACAACTATTACGAGCAAACACCAAACACCGCTGCGTACAAACAGGACAACACTGGCGAGCATTTGTTTCGAGATAGCCACCAGCACTCTATTTAACTCTTGAGCTAAATGCTCGACCACCAACAAGCATCCAAACCAGTAGATATATTCAATCGATATAACCCCAGTCGAAAAAAACACAACGGTCAGCGGAGCAACTAAAACATAGGCTATAGAATACAGTACAAGCTGATCTTTTATATAGCCGAACAAAAGATCAGGGTCAGAGCCGATAATTTCACGAGTAGAGTAATTGTAAAACTCGAATCCAACTAAATATATAGCATACCCAATTGTAGCCGATATCAAGCCGTAGACACCCACATCCTTGGCATCAAGGTATTTGGCAATAAAAAAAATGAGAGCGAACTTACTAACCAACGTAGCCGCTCTTATATTTAAATTTATGAAGCGCTTTATGTTTTCGCGCCCTATCAAAGTCAGCATTTCACATAGCAACCGGATCGGCATTCTTTATGACAACAGTCAATGTTCCGTTTCCAAAAAAACAAAATAGAAGCAACCCCTACTGCCCACAAAACATCGTTCAAGCATGCTTTTGTAACATAAGCATACAGCTCGCCAGTTCTACAACTCTGAGTTGCCCATACCACTTCGACATCAGGCATTTTAATCTGCATTCAGATTTTCATCATGCACAAACATCTCGGCCATCTTAAAATCGTAAATATCATCAACATCAACAGCACGCATACGCGGGATAACAACAGACTTTAAACGCCCATCAAACAGCCCCTTCGCTACTTTTACGTAAGAAGGCCTAGTCACATAGGCGACACCAGTCATATCGTAGACTGCCGGAGCATCTTGTCTCCGAGCAATAGTGCCATCCCCACATACCAACTTACTTAATCCAACCTCATCCCTGACCACCATCGCGAAATACGGGTTTGTTGCCGCCGGCGTTACCGTAACGACCACGTCGGCATCTTCAATCGACTCAAGGCATTTACGTACATCGCTTGCATTTCTTAATGGGCTTGTAGCGGGAAGACTCAAGAATACATCAAAATAGTCACCGCGCTGCTCCAGAATCTCGATCGCATGCTGCCAAGACTTCCACTCCGCCGCTGTATCCGCAGCTAAATACTCAGGTCGATCAATTACCTCCGCTCCATATTGAATGGCTATGGCCGCTATTTTACTGCAGTCAGTTGAAACAAAAACTTTATCTATTCCTTCAACCTGCTTAGCCACATTAATGGAGTATGCCAGTAAAGGGATGCCTGCCAAGCTCCTGATATTTTTGCCAGGCAGACCTTTAGAACCACCTCTTGCAAATATAAAAGCGTAAGTTTTCATAAACAACCTCTACCTTATAAAAAACGCAACTCATCCGAATGCAATTTTGTCACAAACTTAAAAATTCACTTTGCGCTCTTTGAAAGTCTTCCATACGACCAATATCAAGCCAGTACTCATGCACAGGAAACATATTGACATTTCTATCACATTCAATCTCCCTTTCTAAAAGCGTTGGCATGTCGATACGTTCTCCCGGAGGGACGCTTTTTACTAGTTCAGGTGAAAGCAAATAGATTCCGGCATTGATGAAAAAATGCTGTACAGGCTTTTCAACCATCGAGACTATTTTATGCCCTTCACTTTGTATGACACCATAAGGGACACAGTACTCGAACTCTCTTACGCACATCGTAGCGGAGCCATTATGCGTTTCATGAAATTCAAGTAGGTTCTGAAAATTCAACGTCGTCAATAAATCGCCATTCATCATGAAGAGTGGCATATCTATTTCATCATGGGGAAGTAGGCCGAGTGCCCCACCGGTTCCCAAAGGTGTCTCTTCATGGATATAGGTAATGCTTACGCCCCATTGGCTTCCATTGCCGAAATAGTCTCTAATCATCTCTGGCATATAATGGGTAGATATATAGAAACGATGAAAACCTGAGTTTATAAATCGTTCTAAAATAAGCTCCAGAATAGGCTTATCGCCGACCTTGAGCAGTGGTTTAGGGCAGTTATGGGTCAGCGGCCTCAATCGTGTACCGAAACCACCTGCCATCAGAAATACCGGATTGTCGCGGCGAGGAGTATCGATCAGATCGTGGAGAGTTTCCAGGCCAATGACCCTACCCCGGTCATCCAAGACTGGAAGCTGAAGCAATTTGTATTGCTCCATCACAGAAAGAATACGTGCTTTCGTCCAGCCCAGTCGGGCCGTTTTAGGTGATAAACACATGATATCCTTGACGGGACCATTTAACGGCAATTTTTTTAGTAGAGCTCGCCTAATATCTCCATCGGTCACAGTGCCTAGTAGACTTTGCTGTTCGTCTACTACCAGCACTATCCGCATAGCAACACGATCGAGCGTAGCTATAGCGTCTTCCATCGCCATATCGGGACTAACAAGCGTTAACTGCCACTGTTTCATTCTTGCCTCTTAATTCTGTTGCCGTTGGGTAACATGAGGTTTAATACCTAACGACATGCAATTGGCTGGTAGAGATCTCACCAGTACCGAGCCGGCACCTACCACGGCATTCTCTCCAACGACCAAGGATTGAATGATGGTAGCACCTGCACCAATGAAAGCACCGCCCCCGATGGTGGTGCTCCCGCACACCACTACACCAGGCGCTATATGCACGTTAGCATTTACAATGCAGTCGTGATCTATGCTTGCACGCGAATTGATAATTGTATTTTCTCCAATGACGCTGTCTGCCTGTATAACAACACCAGCCATCACCTGAACACCCTGACCAAGACTCACACTTGGATCTACAGAAGAAAACGGATGAATCAACGCAGGAAAATTAAACCCCTTGTCACGGTAACGCTCGAAGATAGCTCTTCTAATACTATTGTGCATCACGTGGCCGACCCCATTGATGAGACCGATTTTTTTGGGATCCAGCTGTTCAATGGAACTGTCACCGCCCAATACTTTGATACCACGCCATTCTTTTATTTCTCGAGACTCGAACTCTGGGCCACACACCCCCAGAACTTCGAAACCTGCGGACTTTGCCAAAGACAGAAGAACCTTGGCATGTCCGCCGGCACCGACCAGCACCAATGTGTTTGTAGCCTCTGCTGGCTTCACTTTTCGAAAGCCTCACCAATGGCATACTCGCGAAGGCTAATTTTTCCTATCAACCCCCATAATTCAACGGCGGGTAAGCCACCACCACTGCGAGCGGTTGTTAGATCTTGGCGTGTTATCACCGCACCTTTTGCGATTGGACGATTGGCTACAACCTGTTGCCGAGCGGCTTTACGGGTATCCCATTCGCTGGCTTGCGGAGCCTTGCATGCGCTACCGATAGCTTGCTCCAAGGCGCGAATGTCGCAGATCATGCTTTTGAGCTCAGTCGGCTCAAGAGATGCCTTGTGGTCAGGCCCTGGCAACGTACGGTCAAGGGTAAAATGCTTTTCAATGACCTTCGCTCCCCTGGCTACAGCTGCGATTGAGACTAATGCACCCTCAGTATGATCCGAGTATCCAACCTCCAGACCGAAGGCATTCGCAAGCGTATCCATGGCTCTTAAGTTGACCTCGGACCATGGGGTCGGATATTGCGATGTGCAATGAAGCAGCGTCACATGACCAAACAATCTGTGCCTATTTTCCGCAATCCCCCAGGAACGCCACACCTCATCCATATTGTCAGGCTCGTGCTCATGGGCCAAGGCATGAGTAACGATGGCCAAGCCCTGCTCGACCTCACTCAATGTGGCCATGCCGGTAGAGAGGACCAAGGGTTTCTGAGTACGAGCAAATCGCCACAACAATGGCCCATTGGTTAACTCGCCAGAAGGCACTTTGAAAAAAGGCATGCCTAAGTCGGTTAAAAAATCCAGGCTCTCTGTATCAAAAGCGGTAGAAAGAAATTCAATCCCACGACGGCGTGCATGTTGTTGTATATCCAGATGCCACTCTTTGGGTAGTTCGAGCTTCTTTAACATAGCCAACTGAGATTCAGCATCATCAGTATTTTTGACTTGATAAGCGGCCTTCGGTGCAGTTTTGGAGGCCAGTTTGGCAGCGTCAAATGTCTGGAACTTCACAGCATCAGCACCCGACTCTGCAGCTGCATCAACAAGCGCAAAAGCCATATCCCGTTGACCGTTATGATTAACTCCGGCTTCCGCGATTACATACACACCTTGATGGCTATTTTTCATAGTGAATCCAAGTCATGAAATTTTTTTGAAGTACTGCCATCAAAATTCATTAATTGCTGTATGATTTTTTGACTGGCATCACCTTGCCCGTACGGATTCGTTGCCTGCTGGCACATGCTGGAAAAATCTTTTGATAACGCGAGGGAAATAGCTTCGGAAATCGCCTTACTGCCAGGATCACAATGTATGACCGTCTGAGCCGCTAGCCTGCCTTTTTGACGGGAGCCGATATTCACTGTCGGCAATCCAAATGAAGGCACTTCAATGATTCCGCTTGATGAATTGCCAACGACAACACAAGCATGCTGTACAGTACTTAAATAACGCTTGAATCCGAGCGATGGAACAGCGAGCACCCTGGTAGGATTCGCCGCTGCATATTTTTCGATCAGAGATATGATACTACGGCCGCCGTTATCTGCATTTGGATAAGTTATTATTACCTGGTGATCTGGAAATGACTCCAGTGCATCCAACAAAGAAATAAAACTTTGTTCAGGATCTTCTTCAGCGAGTGTTACCGGGTGGTACGTGACCAACATAAACGGCTTGGCCAATTCAAATCCAAGACTCAGCGACAATGCTTCAAGCGAAAGAAACTCGCCACGCTTGATGTGATCCAAACCTACCGCACCCACATTGAATACTCGGGCCGGATCTTCGCCCATTTGAATAACACGCTGTCTGTAAGGTTCGGCAGCGACAAAATGCAACATAGACATCTTGCTTATGGCATGCCGGATAGCATCGTCATAGGCCCCTTCAGTTATCTCTCCGCCATGGATATGAGCAACCGGAATCTTCATGATTAGTGCAGCTTGCACCACAGCCAGCGCCTCGAATCGATCCCCTAGCACCACCAGCACATCTGGAGCCAATCGCTCCAAAGCATCGGCAAATCCTAATAAACCAAGCCCCATGGACTTAACAACACCTACCGCCGTATCGGAGGACAGCAGCATCTCTACTTTTGCATCAATTTCAAATCCATCTTGAACAATATGCTTCCAGGTTTCTCCGAACTCAGGCGACAAATGCATGCCGCTCACGATAACCTGCAGCTCCAGTGCCGGTATATCTTTTAGCCCCTTCATCAGCCAATATAAAAGGCCGTACTCGGCCCTTGTGCCGGTGAATACCGCTACCTTACCGACCACCTTGAAACTCCGGCAACACGCTACTCGGCAAGTTTACTACTCGCGACTCCAGCCACAGTGAATTAGTTAAATCACCTTTCATGCATTGACTGTATAGCGGCAAATGACACATGAGCTTCCAAATAGGGCGAGTCATCACACCCTTATCGTTTGTCGCTTTAAGAAGAGCATCACGGCGTTCAACCGAGTCACAAATAACTGTATTTAGCCAATAATTCGAACGACACCCAGGTGGTTCTGTGAAAAAAGTCAACTCACTGCCCGCCAATAACGCCGCATAGCGGGATGCCAACTCACGCTTGGCCACAACGAACATATCAAGCTGCTCTAATTGCGCGCAGCCCAAAGCAGCATTCAGGTTTGGTAATCTATAATTGAAACCCAATGCATCATGCACATATTCATAAGCGTGGGGTTGCTTGGCCGTCGTAGTCAGGTGTTTGGCTTTAACGCCGACTAGCTCATTCGATAGAATGGCACCGCCGCCGCCAGTGGTTATAATTTTATTACCGTTAAAGCTGAGCACCCCTAAAGAGCCAAAAGTACCAGTATGTTGCCCTTTGTAATAACTCCCAAGCGACTCCGCTGCGTCCTCTACCAGAGTAATATTCCAAAGCTTACACACTTTCGTCAGCTGGTCGATCTCCACAGGATGCCCAAAAGTATGCATAGGCAGACAGGCCCGAACGACTTGATTAGTGTCTTTATTACGGCAAAGACCTTCATCATCTAAATAGGCGTGCTCTTGAAGCCATACACTCATCGCCGAAGGGGAAAAACCCAGAGTATGCAAATCAACATCAATAAACACTGGCATGGCACCGCAATAGGCAATGGCGTTGCATGTGGCCACGAAGGTCAAGGCCTGGGTCAATACCAAGTCACCTTCCTTCACATCAGCCAATATCAACGCCGTGTGCAGCGCTGCCGTACCGTTTACCGTGGCCGTAGCCCTGGGGCTGCCAGTATAAGCAGCCAAGTCTTTTTCAAAACGGTCAACAAAAGCCCCCACGCTCGACACAAATGTAGATTCAATCGTTTCAACTACATAATCACGCTCATGCCCGTTAAATACTGGCGCATGAAGTGGAATGAAATCATTAGTGGCGTATTCGTCGCGCACAAACTTAATCAATGAATCGAACATGAGACTGCCTCAGACGTTGTATATATCAGCTTTATATTTAGCCAAATTTTCGGGAATGAGAAGCCAGTCGATTGTCGCTTGCAGACCCTCAGCAATAGAATAGTTCGGCACAAAACCCGTCAAACGTTTGATTTTGGTGTTATCGCACCACAATCTAAAAACTTCCGATTTGCCAGGGCGGATACGTTGATCATCAGTCAAAAACTCAACATCACTATTCATGAGTTCTTTGATGAGATTAAGTGTATCTCTCACCGATATTTCGTAGTTCGAACCGATATTCACCACCTCACCGATTGCCTCTTCGCATCTTGCCAATTGCAAGAAGCCTCTGCAGGTATCAGCTACGTAGTTGAAATCCCTCGTCGGAGAGACATCGCCCAACTTAATTTGTTTTTGACCACTGGCTATTTGGGTGATAATTGTTGGAATAACGGCTCTGGCCGACTGCCTAGGACCATATGTATTAAACGGTCTGGCAATGGTCAGCGGCAAATCAAAAGAGTTAAAGAAACTCATAGCCATGGCATCAGCGCCTATTTTTGAAGCGCTGTATGGAGATTGAGCTTGTAGAGGATGTTTTTCGTCGATTGGGACGTATTGGGCCGTACCATAGACTTCACTGGTCGACGTATGAATCACTCTTTTTACATTATTTTCCAGGGCCGCCTGGCAGATATTCAACGTTCCTTTTACGTTTGTATCTACATAGCTATCTGGAGCAACATACGAATAAGGGATTGCTATCAAGGCCGCGAGGTGAAAAACCACATCAACGTCCTTGGTTATGTGCTTGCAAAAGTGCGGATCTCTTACATCGCCATTGACCACTTCAACCTGACCAAGGCAGTTGATGTTTTCCAGCCAACCCCAATAGTTAAACGAATTGTACTGGGACAACGCCTTTACGTGATAGCCTTCTTGCACCAACAACTCAACCAAGTGAGAGCCAATAAAACCATCAGCGCCCGTTACTAAAACCTTATTCAATTTCCACCTCAGTACTGGTTGAGTATTTAAATTTAGCACTGGTAGCTTTAGGCTGGACGACTCTGCTGCTGCGCTAGTCCAAAGCTAAAAACCAAATCTGACACATTACCGCCTCAGAATTTATCGTTTCCCTGAAACGGGAGATCGTTCAAACAACCTAGGCCAGCTGCATAATTTTGAGCTTTTCTAGCAAGCTCAACTGCCTTTTTTGATTCAATAAACTGATCAAAAGTATAGCTCCTTTCTTCTCCATTGAGAGCTACACAAATTACATCGATCTCCATGATGCAATCTCCTCCTCGGCATAGCTCATCCCTGGCCTTGAAAAATCCTGTTGCTGACTTCTGGCTGCCTGGGCATTTGCCTCACCAGGTCATCGCTGACTCGAGACCGCCCTCTAAAAAGGTACCGGCCCTCTCGGTTCTCTGGATCGAACGCTGGGGACCCTAGTCCCTTTCTGCGGCGCTTGAACCGAGAGATAGCCAGAGGAGAAACTCCACCAGCGTCGATTATGCGCCTGCCATTCACCCACACATAAATCGCTGAGAGCAGCAATGATAGCGAGGCCAAGCCATTGGGCAAAATGGTTTTTTCAGACATGCGCGCTAGCCCGCCATTGAACGACGCAATTCAGGCAGCATTTAGTAACAAATTCAATGAGACGACAGGGAAAGCCCACGTATGGCCATCAGCCATTGAAAGCAAGTAGCCACTAATCGTAGAGGTGAGAACTGATGACAGACCTGTCACGAGATATTCCGAAAAAGCCCGCTGCCGCAGAACATATCAGCGACAACAGGCTCCTTCAGGCAAACGACTTCTATCAAGCTATTACTGATGCCGCCTTAAAAAAAAGCGAACCAGGGCAATAAATCCACCAAGAATCAGACCGGCAACAGCACCCAGGAACAAAATCAGTGCTTTATTCGGCTTGATCGGACTTTCTGGCACCTCAACGCTGCCATCCTGCCGATAAACAGAAATACTCTCAGAGTCAACATTCAGCTTACGGTAGAAGTTGTATCGCATCTGCAGCGATCGCAAATCCGATATAAATGCATCATCAGACGACCTGGACTCCAGAGCCTCGACTTCCGCTATCAAGGCTTTACTACCTCGCTGGTAATCCATTTTATTACCTGTCTCTACCGTTATATCAACCGCCGCCGTAGAGTTGATAGTCGGTGAAGTCAAACCAATTGCTTTAGCGATTTTCAACGCTTCGCGAAGCTGTTGAATCCTGTCCTCGCGAATCCGCTGCGCAGTCTCGCGCAAGCTGATAATCCGCTGCTCTAAGTTACGCGCCCTTACGGCCGCCTCAGAGGTGACGTTCTTAATCAACTCTGACTCAGCAGTTTCACTGGCGCGCTGGACATAGGCTTTAGCCCACGCTGTCGCCCGAGCAGGGTCAGCACCTTGAACAGTTATCGAGAAGCGATCTGGTGTATCTTTACCAGGCCCTTTTATCACCAACTCTCGGGAGAAGCGCTCATACAAACGGTCGAACGCAACTTTTTTTCGTTGTGACTCATCAAGCGAAGGAAGATAAATCTCATTAAAGAACTTTTGACGAAGAGACTCCCCCTGGAGATTCCGGGCGAATACGTCATAAACATACTGAATCGAATAAGGATCCAACTCTGTACTTTTTCCACGACCATAATTCAGCTCGGCAATACCATTCTGGGTCGGTGGCATAATAAAAAGTTTTACTTCATAGACCGGCTTGCTAAGAAACGCATAAGCAGCAGCTACGATAAAAACTACAAGAGCGACGCCCAAGATTAACCACTTTTGACCCCATACCCCTCGAGCAAGCTCAATCAGGTCAATATCGTCAGCGCTCTGCGCATTCATGTGATTATCGTGCATGTACGGCCTCGCTTCCTTTTTTTGGCATTACGCCCCAGGTGAAACTGGAAGCTCTAAAAGGCAAGACTGACAAGGCCTCGGCGGATACAGCCCTAAACTGAGTTAGATTAAATACGAACAAAACGCACCCAAAGTCAGAAAAATTGTAGACAGTGATCCTTACCAAGACTCCTGGGCTCACACATCCATTATTTCAATCGTCGACGCGCACCCACGAACCATGCGAGTAACGGTCCAAACATCATACCAGCGAGAAGCGCCAGGATCACGAAAACCGAGACAGGGAGCTGCGGAGCTGACCAGCCCAGAAACAGCAGTGCCACCGACTGGTTATTTTCAAGCACGAACAGGACGATAGCTGAGGCCACGAGCAGCGCAAGTACGACAAGGGCCAAGCGTTTAAAGTTCCGCATGTGAACTCCTCTGTTTTGGGGCTCTATCAGAGCTCATCCCCCTCCTCCTCATTCACCCGATCCCTGAGCTCTTTACCCGGCTTGAAATGGGGGACGAACTTCCCGTCTAGGCTGACGGACTGGCCGGTCTTTGGATTGCGACCTACCCGCGGAGCGCGGTAATGCAAGGAAAAACTGCCGAAACCGCGAATCTCGATGCGATCTCCAGTCGCCAAGCACTGGGACATCTGCTCAAGCATAGTCTTGATGGCCAGCTCCACATCCTTGGATGAGAGTAGCCCTTGATGGGTGACAATTCGTTCGATCAACTCCGACTTCGTCATATTTTTCCCTTCTTTTTCAAGCAGCTAGGAAAATCGCTTGAAAAGGTTTTAGCATGACCGGAGGGATTTGAACAGCCCAAGTATTGACATTCTTCTTGACTCCCCTATTGCCTCTTTCCGCGCAAGCAGGGAGATGCTATCGACAGATGACCAGCATCGTACGAGTCAGATAGCCAGCCGGATTGAAACCAAAGGGATACTGATCTTCATCCTTCGCATCGTCGGATCGGGTAATCACCTTGTAACCAGCCCCCTTGCACTCTCTTGCAGCTCTCTTGTGGCACTTCTCCCAGCCGGAACCCAACCCCGAGCAGTCGACCTCGATACCACTGACACCACGCACTGCGTGGGTCTTGGCACTCGTAGAGCAAGCTGCCAGCACCAAGACACTCAATACCAGAAAGAGCTTGTTCATTCAGTTCCTTTAGACAGAGGTCCGGATCGATCACTTATACAAGTCGGAGCCACGCCCTGAATAGATTATTGATCCGCTTCATAAAAGAGACAGCTGGGTTGATGGGTTGGTTTCGCAGCGTCCCGAATGAACACCGTCATCGACTCGGGCAGAGAACCTTGAAATTTCGCAGGCACAAAAAAGGGCGACCGAAGTCGCCCTTTTTCTATGGTCTGACAGAACTCAGTTCTGTTTTTCCATTTGTGCACGCAGCAGGTCGCCCAGAGTGGTAGGACCAGCAGCAATCTCAGCTGGCTTTTCGCGCAGGCTCTGGATTGCTTCTTTCTCTTCAGCATCGTCTTTCGACTTGATGGAGAGCTGGATTACGCGGCTCTTGCGGTCAACGCTGATGATCTTGGCTTCTACTTCTTCGCCTTCTTTCAGAACGTTGCGCGCGTCTTCAACGCGGTCACGGCTGATTTCGGAGGCTTTCAGAGTCGCTTCGATATCGTCGGCCAGAGTGATGATGGCGCCTTTAGCGTCAACTTCTTTCACGATGCCCTTAACGATTGCGCCTTTGTCGTTCTCTTGAACGTACTCGGAGAACGGATCGCTTTCCAGTTGCTTGATACCCAGGGAGATGCGCTCGCGCTCTGGGTCAACCGACAGGATAACGGTGTCCAGCTCGTCGCCCTTCTTAAAACGACGTACGGCTTCTTCGCCCACTTCGTTCCAGGAGATGTCGGACAGGTGAACCAGGCCGTCGATGCCGCCGTCCAGACCAATGAAGATACCGAAATCGGTGATCGACTTGATGGTGCCGGAGATTTTATCGCCCTTGTTGAACTGGCCAGAGAAGTCTTCCCATGGGTTGGACTTGCACTGCTTGATGCCGAGGGAGATACGACGACGCTCTTCGTCGATGTCCAGAACCATGACTTCCACTTCGTCGCCGACTTGTACGACTTTCGAAGGGTGGATGTTCTTGTTGGTCCAGTCCATTTCGGAAACGTGTACCAGGCCTTCAACGCCTTCTTCCAGCTCAGCGAAGCAGCCGTAGTCGGTGAGGTTGGTAACACGAGCGGTGACGCGGGTGCTTTCTGGGTAACGGGCTTTGATAGCGACCCATGGATCTTCACCCAGTTGCTTGAGGCCCAGGGAAACACGATTGCGCTCGCGATCGTACTTCAGAACCTTGACATCGATCTCGTCGCCAACGTTGACGATTTCCGAAGGATGCTTGATACGCTTCCAGGCCATGTCGGTGATGTGCAGCAGGCCATCGACGCCACCCAGATCGACGAATGCGCCGTAATCGGTGAGGTTCTTGACGATACCCTTGACCTGCTGGCCTTCCTGCAGCGATTCCAGCAGAGCTTCACGCTCGGCGGAGTTCTCGGCTTCCAGGACACTGCGACGGGAAACGACAACGTTGTTGCGCTTCTGGTCCAGCTTGATGACCTTGAATTCCAGCTCTTTGCCTTCCAGGTGCGTGGTATCGCGCACTGGACGGACGTCAACCAGGGAACCTGGCAGGAACGCACGGATGCCGTTAACGTCGACAGTGAAGCCGCCTTTAACCTTACCGTTGATAACGCCCTTGACCACTTCCTCAGCTGCGAAAGCCGCTTCCAGAACGATCCAGCATTCAGCGCGCTTGGCTTTTTCACGGGACAGCTTGGTTTCACCAAAGCCATCTTCAACCGAGTCCAGCGCAACGTGAACTTCGTCACCGACGTTGATGTTCAGTTCGCCAGCGTCGTTGTAGAACTGCTCAAGCGGGATGAGTGCTTCAGACTTCAGACCAGCGTGAACGGTTACCCAGCGAGCTTGGTAATCGATATCAACGATAACACCGGTGATGATGGAGCCTGCCTGAAGGTTCAGGGTTTTCAGGCTTTCTTCAAAGAGTTCCGCAAAGCTTTCGCTCATTTTAATTCCTGTTGATTAGGGCGAAGAATACGCCCGCCTCCACACCCCAGACGGTGTGGGTTAGTTTCATATAAAGGAAGCACCGCAGGACTATGACTGGTCCCCTGCAGGGCTTCCGGGTCACCCGGCGATATCGCGAATGGCGATTTCGCTCATGATGCGTTGCAACACCTGGTCGATGGACAACTCCGTGGAATCCAGCTGTATCGCGTCAGCCGCCGGTTTGAGCGGGGCTACTGCGCGCTGGGTGTCACGCTCATCGCGTGCACGGATCTCATCTAGCAGACTCGACAGACTAACATCCTCGCCTTTGCCCTTCAACTGCAAATATCGGCGACGCGCCCTCTCCTCCGCACTGGCGGTGAGGAAAATCTTCAGCGGTGCATCGGGAAAAACCACCGTGCCCATGTCGCGACCGTCTGCCACCAGTCCCGGCGGCTCCTGGAATGCGCGCTGACGTTGCAACAAGGCTTCACGCACCGCGGGCAGCGCGGCGACCTGGGAGGCCCCGGCCCCCACGCTTTCGGTACGAATGACGTCGCTGACTTCATCACCTTCCAGAATGATGCGCTGGAGCTGACCGTCGGCTGCGGCAATGAATTGCACATCCAGATGAGCGGCCAGCGCCTTGAGCAACTCTTCGTTGGTCAGGTCGACGCCATGGTTCGCGGCAGCGAACGCCAATAGACGATACAAGGCACCCGAATCGAGCAGATTCCAGCCCAGCTGCCTGGCCAGGATCCCGGCGACGGTCCCCTTGCCCGAACCGCTCGGACCATCGATGGTGATGACCGGTGCCTTGATGTTCACGACTGTGCCTCTTGTGCCACTCGAATACCGACCTGTGCGCACAGCGCCAGGAAGTTCGGGAACGACGTCGCGACGTTGGCGCAATCATGGATGCGAATCGGCGCGCTGGCGCGCAAAGACGCAACACTGAAGGCCATGGCGATACGGTGGTCGCCGTGACCATGGACTTCGCCGCCGCCAATCGGGCCGCCGTCGATGATGATGCCGTCCGGCGTCGGCTGGCACTTGACGCCAAGGGCGAGCAAGCCATCAGCCATCACCTGGATACGATCCGATTCCTTGACCCGCAGTTCCTCAGCGCCCGTCAATACGGTGCGCCCTTCTGCACAGGCGGCCGCCACGAACAGCACCGGGAACTCGTCGATGGCCAGCGGAACCAGAGCCTCCGGAATCTCGATACCCCTGAGTTTAGCTGCTCGTACGCGCAGGTCCGCCACGGGTTCGCCGCCGACTTCACGCTGGTTTTCCAGGGTGATGTCAGCGCCCATCAAGCGCAGGATGTCGATCACGCCGGTACGGGTCGGATTGATGCCGACGTGCTCGAGCACCAGGTCGGAGCCTTCGGCGATCGAGGCGGCCACCAGGAAGAACGCCGACGACGAGATGTCGCCCGGCACTTCGATGTGGGTCGCGGTCAGCTTGCTGCCAGACTCGACGGACGCCGTGGCGCCATCGACCGTGACCGGGTAGCCGAAGCCGCGCAGCATGCGCTCGGTATGATCGCGGGTCGGGGCCGGTTCGGTGACGGTGGTCTTGCCTTCGGCGTAGAGACCGGCCAGCAGCAGGCAGGATTTCACCTGGGCGCTGGCCATTGGCATGGTGTAGGTCAGGCCCTTGAGCTTGTTGCCACCGCGGATGATCATCGGCGGACGACCGTCGGCGGCCGTCTCGATGACCGCGCCCATTTCCCGCAATGGGTTGGCGACGCGATTCATCGGGCGCTTGGACAGCGAGGCATCACCGGTCAGGGTGCTGTCGAAGTCCTGCGCGGCCAGCAGGCCGGACAACAGGCGCATCGAGGTCCCGGAGTTACCCAGGTAGATTGGACCCGGGGCAGGCTTGAGGCCGTGCAGGCCGACACCATGGATGGTCACGCGACCGTGGTGCGGACCTTCGATGACCACGCCCATGTCGCGAAACGCTTGCAGCGTCGCCAGGGCGTCTTCGCCCTCAAGGAAGCCTTCCACCTCGGTCACGCCTTCGGCCAGGGAGCCGAGCATGATCGAACGGTGGGAAATCGATTTATCGCCCGGTACACGAATACGCCCGCTCAGGGAGCCACCAGGTTGTGCCAGGAAAATCAGATCGTTGGAGTTCATAGCGTCCACATAGGCCCGACGGGCCAGGATTTTACTGAAATGCTCGCGGGCCACCCTGGCGCGTGTGAAAACGCCCAGCAATTGGTGCCCGTCCCCTGCATCGACCGCGTCGCGCAAGGCGTCGAGGTCGCTGCGAAATGTATCGAGTGTGCGCAGGACAGCTTCGCGGTTGGCGAGGAAGATGTCGTGCCACATGACCGGGTCGCTTCCAGCGATTCTCGTGAAATCGCGGAAACCGCCGGCAGCGTAACGGAAGATCTCAAGATTTTCATTGCGTTTGGCCAACGAATCCACCAGGCCGAACGCCAACAGGTGCGGCAAGTGGCTGGTGGCAGCCAACACTTCATCGTGGCGCTCGACCTGCATGTGCTCGACATCGGCGCCCAATTCGCGCCACAAACGGTCCACCATCGCCAGCGCGGCTGGATCCGTCTGGTCCAGCGGCGTGAGGATCACTTTGTGGCGACGAAACAACTCGGCGTTGGAGGCTTCCACCCCGCTCTGCTCGGAACCGGCAATCGGATGGCCGGGTACGAAGCGCGCCGGCATCCCACCGAAAGCCTCGGTGGCCGCACGCACGACGTTGCCCTTGGCGCTACCGACGTCGGTCAGGATCGCTTGCCCCAGGTTCATGGTCGCCAGACGCGCCAGCAGTTTTTCCATGGCCAGGATCGGCACAGCCAACTGGATTACGTCCGCGCCCTGGCAAGCGATCGCCAGGTCATCCTCGCAGCGATCGACCACCCCCAGCTCCACGGCCAGCTTGCGCGACTGCGGATCCAGGTCGACACCGACCACCTCGCGGCACAGGCCGCTTTCACGCAAGCCCTTGGCAAACGAACCGCCAATCAACCCCAGGCCGACCACCACCAGGCGACCGATCATAGGGGCAGCAGGTTGCAGAGAAGTGACATCAACCACGAGCCAGAACCTTGCTCAACGCCTCAAGGAAACGGTTGTTTTCCGCTGGCAGGCCGATGGTGATGCGCAGGTGGTTCGGCATGCCGTAGTTGGCCACCGGACGCACGATCACGCCTTCGCGCAGCAGCCCCTGATACACCGGCGCGGCGACACGCCCCAGGTCGACGCAGATGAAGTTGCCTTTGGATGGAATCCAGCTCAAGCCCAACTCCCGGAACCCCGCTTCCAACTGCTGCATGCCGGCCGCGTTCAGGCGACGGCTTTCGGCCAGGTAGGCCTCATCCTGCAATGCGGCGCAGGCGGCTGCCAGGGCGAAGCTGTTGACGTTGAATGGCTGGCGCACGCGGTTCAGCACATCGGCCACCACGGCGGTGGACAAGCCGTAGCCAACCCGTAGCGAGGCCAGGCCGTAGGCTTTCGAGAACGTGCGCGAAACCAGCAGGTTCGGGTAGGCCGCGAGGAAATCCAGGCCATCGGGCAAATCGCTGCCTTCGGCGTATTCGATGTAGGCCTCGTCCAACACCACAAGCACGTGCGCAGGCACGTCTTGCAGGAAGTCGTCCAGGGCCTGGGCATCGAACCAGGTGCCGGTCGGGTTGTTCGGGTTGGCAATGAAGACCACCCGCGTGTTGGCGTCGATGGCAGCCAGCATGGCCGGCAGATCGTGTCCCCAGTTTTTGGCCGGGACCACATGGGCATCCGCGCCCACGGCCTGGGTCGCAATCGGGTAGACCGCAAACGCGTGCTCGCTGAACACGGCGTTGAGACCTGGTGCCAGGTACGCGCGCGCCACCAACTCAAGAATGTCGTTGGAGCCGTTGCCCAGCGTCACTTGGTTCAGCTCGACGCCACAGCGCTCGGCCAGCAGGCTTTTCAGCGCAAACCCATTACCATCGGGGTAACGGGTCAGCTCGGCCAGTTCGTCGCGGATCGCCGCCAGCGCCTTGGGGCTCGCGCCCAACGGGTTTTCGTTGCTCGCCAACTTGACGATGCTGGCCGGATCCAGGTCCAGCTCGCGGGCCAGTTCGTCCACGGGCTTGCCCGGAACGTAAGGCGAGAGTTGTTGCACGCCTGGCTGAGCCAGAGCGAGGAAGTTGCCACTCATTTGCTATCCGCCCTTAAAGAACTGCCTTGGGGTAGGAACCCAGCACCTTGAGTGCCACTGCTTCCTGACTGATTTTCTCCAGCACACCTTTTACCAGCGGATCGCGGTGGTGGCCGACAAAATCGATGAAGAACACGTAGGTCCATTTACCGCTGCGCGACGGACGGGTCTCGATCCGCGTCAGGTCGATACCGTTGTCGTGGAACGGCACCAGCAGCTCATGGAGCGCACCAGGCTTGTTGCTCATGGAGACGATGATCGAAGTCTTGTCGTCGCCAGTCGGCGGCACTTCCTGGCTGCCGATCATCAGGAACCGCGTGGAGTTGTCTGGGCGATCCTCGATTTTCTCGGCCAGGCGAGTCAGCCCATAGAGGCCGGCCGCCATATCGCCAGCAATCGCCGCCGAGTTCCACTCACCCTTGACCCGCTTGGCCGCTTCGGCGTTGCTCGATACCGCTACGCGCTCGACGTTCGGGTAATGGGCGTCCAGCCACTTGCGGCACTGGGCCAACGACTGGGCATGGGAATAGATCCGGCTGATGCTGTCGGTCTTGGTGTTCTCGCCGACCAGCAGGTGATGGTGGATACGCAGCTCGACTTCGCCGCAGATCACCATGTCATGTTCGAGGAAGCTGTCCAGCGTGTGGTTGACCGCGCCTTCGGTGGAGTTCTCCACCGGCACCACGCCGAAATTCACCGCGCCGGCCGCCACTTCACGGAAGACTTCGTCGATGGCCGCCATTGGCTTGCTGATCACGGCGTGACCAAAGTGCTTCATGGCGGCGGCCTGGGTGAAGGTCCCTTCCGGGCCCAGGTAGGCGACTTTCAGCGGCTGTTCGAGCGCCAGGCACGACGACATGATTTCGCGGAACAACCGCGCCATCTCTTCGTTGCCCAGCGGCCCCTTGTTGCGCTCCATGACACGCTTGAGCACCTGAGCTTCACGCTCAGGACGATAGAACACCGGCACTTCGCCTTCGGCCAGGGAGGCCATCTTCACCCGGGCGACTTCCTGGGCGCAGCGCGCACGCTCGCTGATCAGCTCCAGGACCTTTTCGTCCAGGGCATCGATGCGCAGGCGCAGCGCCTTGAGTTCTTGCTCAGACATCAGCCATGTTCCTTCTCGAACTCTGCCATGTAGGCGATCAACGCATTGACGGCGTTGATGTCGACGGCGTTGTAGATGGAGGCACGCATGCCACCGACCGAACGGTGGCCCTTGAGGTTCAGCAGGCCACGCTCGTCGGCGCCGGCCAGGAACGGCTTGTCCAGACGGTCGTCGGCCAGGCGGAACGGCACGTTCATCCACGAACGATCGGTCTTGTTGATCGGGTTGCTGTAGAGACCGCTGGCGTCGATGAAGTCATACAGCGTGCGCTGCTTGACTTCGTTGAGCTTGCCGATGGCTTCGACACCGCCCTGCTCCTTCAGCCATTCGAACACCAGGCCGGAGAGGTACCAGGCCAGGGTCGGCGGAGTGTTGTACATCGAGCCGTTGTCGGCCGCGACCTTGTAGTTGAGCATGGTCGGGCACAGGGAACGGGCACGCCCCAGCAGGTCTTCACGAATGATGCTGACCAGGATGCCGCTAGGGCCGATGTTTTTCTGGGCGCCAGCGTAGATCATGCCGAAACGGGAGATATCCACAGGGCGCGAGAGAATGTCCGAGGACATGTCGGCCACCAATGGCACGTCGCCGGTTTCCGGGATCCAGTTGAATTCCAGGCCACCGATGGTTTCGTTCGGCGCGTAGTGAACGTAGGCCGCGTCCTTGGACAGGTTCCATTCGTTCTGGCCGGGAATCGCGAAATAATCGTAGGGCTTGGCGGTGGCAGCCACGTTGACGTGACCGTAGCGCGAAGCTTCTTCGATGGCTTTCTGCGACCAGATACCGGTATCGATGTAGTCGGCCTTGCCACTTTCCGGCAGCAGGTTCAACGGGATCTGGGCGAACTGCTGGCTCGCGCCGCCCTGCAGGAACAGCACCTTGTAATTGGACGGGATGTTCAGCAGATCACGCAGGTCCTGCTCGGCCTTGGTGGCAATGGATACGAACTCATCGCTGCGATGACTCATTTCCATGACCGACAGGCCCTTGCCGTGCCAGTCGAGAAGTTCACCCTGGGCACGCTTCAGGACCGCCTCAGGAAGCGCCGCCGGGCCGGCACAGAAGTTATAGGCTCTCTTGCTCACATCCAATCTCGCTCTGATCTGGTGGTCACATAAATCTTGTTCAACACTGATCGTTCCCACGCTCTGCGTGGGAATGCATCCAATGACGCTCTGCGTCATGGGACGCGGAGCGTCCCGAGCGGCATTCCCACGCGGAGCGTGGGAACGATCCTAATGTGCAGTGTCGCAAACTTTCAAACGAGACAAACAACAAGGGGGCGAATCTTCATCCGCCCCCCACGTGTCCGCTTAGTCCTGCGGTTCTTCTTCGTCTGCGGCAGCGTCGAGCGGTTGGTCGCCGGTCACGTCGTCGACATCGGCACCCAGGGTGCCCTCGAACGCCACGCCTTCCTCGCCTTCCAGCTCCTCGCCTTCGACTTCCGATGGCTCCTGCACCCGCTCAAGCCCTACCAGCGTTTCGTCGTTGGCCAGCTTGATCAGCGTCACGCCCTGGGTGTTACGGCCCAGGCTCGAGACTTCGGCAACTCGTGTACGCACCAGGGTACCCTGGTCGGAGATCAGCATGATCTCCTCGCCATCGAGCACCTGGACAGCGCCAACCAGACGACCGTTACGATCGTTGCTGACCATGGCGATCACGCCCTGGCCACCACGCTTATACTCAGGGAACTCGCTGATGGCCGTGCGTTTGCCATAACCACGCGCCGAAGCGGTGAGGATCTGGCTGCCTTCTTCGGGAATCAGCATGGAAATCAGCTTCTGGCCTTCCGGCAGGCGCATGCCGCGCACACCGCGGGCGGTACGGCCCATGGCACGCACGTCGGATTCCTTGAAGCGAGTGACCTTGCCACCGTCGGAGAACAGCATGACCTCACGCTCGCCGTCGGTGATGGCGGCGGAAATCAGTACGTCGCCTTCGTCCAGCTCCAGGGCGATCAGGCCGACGCTGCGCTGGCGGCTGAAGGATTCCAGCGGGGTCTTCTTCACGGTGCCATTGGCGGTAGCCATGAAGATGTAGTGGCCTTCGGTGTATTCCTCCACCGGCAGCATGGTGGTGATGTATTCACCATCGTCCAGCGGCAACAGGTTGACCAGCGGACGGCCACGTGCGGCACGGGACGCTTCCGGGATTTCGTAGGTCTTGAGCCAGTACACCTTGCCTTTGCTGGAGAACAGCAGCAGCGTGGTGTGGCTGTTGGCGACCAGCAGGTGAGCGATGTAGTCCTCGTCCTTGACGCCGGTCGCCGACTTGCCTTTGCCGCCGCGACGCTGGGCCTGGTAGGCAGCCAGCGGCTGGGTCTTGGCGTAGCCGCCGTGGGAAATGGTCACCACGCGCTCTTCTTCCGGGATCATGTCACCCAGGGTCAGGTCCAGGCGCGCATCGAGGATCTCGGTGCGGCGCACGTCGCCGTACTCGGCACGAATCACTTCCAGCTCTTCGCGGATCACTTCCATCAGGCGCGTGGCGCTGTTGAGGATGCGGATCAGCTCGCCGATCTGGTTGAGGATTTCCTGGTACTCGGCCAGCAGCTTCTCGTGCTCCAGGCCGGTCAGGCGGTGCAGGCGCAGTTCCAGGATGGCTTGCGCCTGTTCCGGGGACAGGAAGTACTTGCCTTCGCGCAGGCCGTACTGCGGGTCGAGGTTCTCCGGACGGCACGAGTCGGCGCCAGCGCGCTCGACCATTGCCACCACCGCGGAGGACTCCCAAGGGGTGCTGATCAGCGCTTCCTTGGCTTCCGACGGCGTTGGCGAGGCCTTGATCAAGGCGATCACCGGGTCGATGTTCGACAGGGCAACGGCCTGGCCTTCGAGAATGTGACCACGCTCGCGAGCCTTGCGCAGCTCGAATACGGTACGACGGGTGACCACTTCGCGACGGTGACGCACGAAGGCTTCCAGCAGGTCCTTGAGGTTCAGGATCCGCGGACGGCCGTCGATCAACGCAACGATGTTGATGCCGAACACGCTTTGCAGTTGGGTCTGGGCGTAGAGGTTGTTGAGGATCACCTCAGGCACTTCGCCACGACGCAACTCGATCACGACGCGCATGCCGTCCTTGTCGGACTCGTCACGCAGCTCGGTGATGCCCTCGAGCTTCTTCTCTTTCACCAGCTCGGCGATCTTCTCGATCAGGCGAGCCTTGTTCAGCTGATACGGCAGTTCGGTGATGACGATCTGCTGGCGACCACCGACCTTGTCGATATCTTCGACGGTGGAGCGGGCGCGCATGTAAATGCGGCCACGGCCGGTGCGGTAGGCTTCGATGATGCCGGCCCGACCGTTGATGATCGCGGCGGTCGGGAAGTCCGGACCCGGGATGTATTGCATCAGCTCATCGACGGTCAGCTCGGGATTGTCGATGAGGGCCAGGCAACCGTCGATGACTTCACCGAGGTTGTGCGGCGGGATGTTGGTCGCCATGCCCACGGCAATACCGCTGGAGCCGTTGACGAGCAGGTTCGGGATACGGGTCGGCATGACCGCCGGGATCATTTCGGTGCCGTCGTAGTTCGGCACCCAGTCCACGGTTTCCTTGTGCAGGTCGGCCAGCAGTTCGTGAGCCAGCTTGGTCATGCGCACTTCGGTGTATCGCATGGCCGCGGCGTTGTCGCCGTCCACGGAACCGAAGTTGCCCTGGCCGTCTACCAGCAGGTAGCGCAAGGAGAATGGCTGCGCCATACGAACGATGGTGTCGTACACGGCAGTGTCGCCGTGGGGGTGATACTTACCGATCACGTCGCCGACGACACGGGCAGATTTCTTGTACGGCTTGTTGAAGTCGTTGCCCAGCTCGCTCATCGCGAACAACACGCGCCGGTGCACGGGCTTCAAGCCATCGCGCGCATCCGGCAGCGCCCGCCCGACGATTACGCTCATTGCGTAGTCGAGGTAGGACTGTTTCAGCTCGTCTTCGATATTGACCGGGAGGATTTCTTTGGCCAGTTCGCCCATGAGAAGCCTGATTCCTTTTTCTGGTGAAACCTCGTCACATCCAGATGGGACGAACGAAGCTCGCCGCTGCAGAACAAGTGCCGTGCAGCGACTTACGACAAATCAACGAGTTATGCCATGGATCTGCGCAGTAAAGGCCACCTCGCGAGGCAGCCTTGGAAACCGCCGGATGTTATCACAAGAGCCGCCACGCACCTATCCCCCAGATGCGCATGGTGCGTAGTTAGTTGACCGGTGACAGGCTGATATGGGACCAGAGGGGCTTAGAAGCGCTACGGATGGAGAATCAGGGCGAAAATGCAAGGCATTTGTTGCCTTTGAGGACCTCATCGCGAGCAAGCTCGCTCCTACAAGGATCTTTTGTGTCTGAAATTTCAGACACACCTCCTATCCACTGTGGGAGCGAGCCTGCTCGCGATGGCGGTGGATCAGACACCAAAAGGCCTTCAATGCAACCGCTTGCGACACATCAACTGCGCCAGCTTGGCGGTGTCCGGGCGCTCGATGATGCCCTTCTCCGTGACGATGACGTCGATCAAATCCGCCGGAGTGACATCGAACGCCGGGTTGAAGGCGTCCACCTCCGCGCCAAGCCTCTTACCACCAATTTCCAGCAGTTCACGCCCATCGCGCTCCTCGAGCGGAATGTCATCACCGCTGGCCAGGCTCATGTCGATGGTCGAACTCGGCGCCACCACCATGAAACGCACGCCATGGTGCATGGCACAGACCGCCAGTTGATAGGTGCCGATCTTGTTCGCCACGTCGCCATTGGCGGTGATGCAGTCGGCACCGACGATCACCCAGGTCACACCTTTCGTCTTCATGATGTGGGCAGCGGCGGAATCGGCGTTGAGGGTCACTGGGATGCCCTCATGGGCCAGCTCCCACGCCGTCAGGCGCGAGCCTTGCTGCGATGGACGGGTTTCGTCGGCATAGACGCGCTCCACCATGCCTTCGATATACGCGCCACGGATGCCCCCCAAGGCCGTGCCGAAGCCGCCAGTCGCCAGGGCACCGGTGTTGCCGTGGGTGAGGATGGCCTGGGCGTTGCCCTGGTGCTTGCGGATCAGGTCGACACCGAGCTGGGCCATGGTCAGGTTGGCTTCGCGGTCACTTTCGTGGATCGCGATGGCTTCAGCCTCAAGCACCGCCAGCGGCTCGGTGTGCTCTTTCAAGCGTCCCAACCGGTCGCGCATCCGATCCAGCGCCCAGAAGAGGTTCGCCGCTGTCGGCCGGGCCTGGGCCAGCAAGGCAAAATCAGCCTCCAGCGCCGCTTGCCAGTCACCGCCCTCGGCCATCCTGGCCCGCGCCGCCAGCACCACACCATAAGCCGCGCTGATGCCGATGGCCGGCGCGCCGCGCACCACCAGCGAGCCAATGGCCTCGGCCACATCGGCGGCACAGGTGCAGGCGATCCAGTTTTCCTCGAACGGCAAGACACGCAGGTCCAACAGGTACAGGACGCCATCACGCCAATCGATGGCCTTCACCTTCTCCGCAGCCAATAGTCGATCGCGCATCCTTCACCCCGTACTCATGAACAAAAGCCGCCGATTATAGCGATCCCTCCGCGAAGACGCTCGGGTATACTTCGCCATCCTTTATACCCCATGGAACCGTTCCACGATGCCCAAGCCTGCCGTTGCGCTCGACTTATTATTGCTGCCGACCTGGTTGGTGCCTGTCGAACCCGCCGGTGTAGTGCTCAAGGATCATGGCCTGGGCATTCGCGACGGCTGCATCGTGTTCATCGGTCCACGGGCAGAAGCCCTCAAATGTGACGCCGCCCAGGTCCGCGAGCTGCCCGGCATGCTGCTCAGCCCCGGCCTGATCAATGCCCATGGCCACGCAGCCATGACGCTGTTCCGCGGCCTGGCCGACGACCTGCCCTTGATGAGCTGGCTCGAACAGCATATCTGGCCGGCGGAAGCCAAATGGGTCGATGAAGATTTCGTGCGCGATGGCACCGACCTGGCAATCGCCGAGCAGATCAAGGGCGGCATCACCTGCTTCTCCGACATGTATTTCTACCCCAAGATCGCCAGCGAGTGTGTCCACGACAGTGGTATTCGTGCGCAAATCGCGATTCCAATCCTCGATTTCCCGATCCCCGGCGCCGCCAGCGCCGACGAAGCCATTCGTCAGGGCATCGAGCTGTTTGGCGACCTCAAGCACCACCCACGGATCAAAGTCGCATTCGGTCCGCACGCGCCCTACACCGTAGGCGACGAGAACCTGGAGAAAATCCGCGTGATCGCCGAGGAGCTGGACGCGGCCATTCATATGCACGTTCACGAAACCGCCTTCGAAGTGCAGCAGGCTGTGGATAACACAGCGGAGCGACCGCTGGCGCGCCTGGGACGACTTGGCCTGCTGGGGCCACGCTTTCAGGCCGTGCACATGACTCAAATCAGCGACGAAGACCAGGCCTTGCTGGTAGAAAGCAATTGCAGCGTGATCCACTGCCCGGAATCGAACCTGAAGCTGGCCAGCGGTTTCTGCCCGGTGGAGCGCCTGTGGCAGGCCGGCGTCAATGTCGCCCTCGGCACCGACGGCGCGGCGAGCAACAACGACCTGGATCTGCTCGGCGAAACCCGCACCGCCGCCCTGCTGGCCAAGGCCGTCGCCGGTTCCGCCACGGCCCTGGATGCTCATCGGGCACTGCGCATGGCTACGCTCAATGGCGCCCGGGCGCTGGGCATCGAAGCGACAGTCGGCTCGCTGGAAGTCGGCAAGGCCGCCGACCTGGTGGCCTTCGATCTGTCGGGCCTGGCCCAGCAGCCGATCTACGACCCGGTGTCGCAACTGATTTATGCCACCGGGCGCGATTGCGTAAAACACCTGTGGGTGGGCGGCAAGCCGCTATTGGAAGATGGCCGACTGACCCGCATGGACGAATCAAGACTGATCGCCACGGCCCAGGCCTGGGGTCGCCGCATCAGCGGCCACAACGAATAACCACGCCCCTTGAGCCACGGCTCGGGGCACCTGATTTTTCAAGCTTTTCGAGGATCTGCACATGAGCAACGTCGACCACGCCGAAATCGCCAAATTCGAAGCCCTGGCCCATCGCTGGTGGGACCGCGAAAGTGAATTCAAGCCGCTGCACGACATCAACCCGCTGCGGGTCAACTGGATTGACGAACGGGTCAACCTGGCTGGCAAGAAGGTGCTCGACGTCGGTTGTGGCGGCGGTATCCTCAGCGAAGCCATGGCCCAGCGCGGGGCGACGGTGATGGGCATCGACATGGGCGAAGCGCCACTGGCGGTTGCACAACTGCATCAGCTGGAGTCGGGCGTCAGCGTGGAATACCGGCAGATCACCGCCGAAGCCCTGGCCGAAGAAATGCCCGGCCAATTCGACGTGGTCACCTGCCTGGAAATGCTCGAGCACGTGCCGGATCCGTCGTCGGTCATCCGCGCCTGCTTCCGCATGGTCAAGCCGGGCGGCCAGGTGTTTTTCTCCACCATCAACCGCAACCCGAAGGCCTACCTGTTCGCCATCGTCGGCGCCGAATACATCATGAAGCTGCTGCCTCGCGGCACTCACGACTTCAAGAAATTCATCCGCCCTTCCGAACTGGGCGCCTGGAGCCGTGCGGCCGGGCTGACCGTCAAGGACATCATTGGCCTGACCTACAATCCGCTGACCAAGCACTACAAGCTGGCCGCCGACGTCGACGTCAACTACATGATCCAGACCCTGCGCGAGGAGTAAGTCGATGCGTCTCAAAGCGGTTCTCTTCGACATGGACGGCACGCTGCTCGACACCGCGCCGGATTTCATCGCCATCTGCCAGGCCATGCGCGCCGACCGTGGCTTGCCACCGATGAACACGCAGCACATTCGCGACGAGATTTCCGGCGGTGCCCGGGCGATGGTCGCTGTGACCTTTTCCATGGACCCGGAATCACCGGGGTTCGAGGAACTGCGTCAGGAGTTCCTCGACCGCTACCTCAAGGGTTGCGCGGTCCACAGCCATTTGTTCGACGGCATGGCCAAGGTGCTGGCCGATATCGAAGCGGCCAACCTGATCTGGGGCGTGGTCACCAACAAGCCGGTGCGCTTCGCCGAACCGATCATGCAGCAACTGGGCCTGGCCGAACGCTCGAAAGTGCTGATCTGCCCTGACCATGTGAAAAACAGCAAGCCGGACCCGGAACCACTGACCCTGGCGTGCAAGCTGCTCGACCTGGACCCGGCCAGCGTGCTGTTCGTGGGTGATGACCTGCGGGACATCGAGTCCGGTCGCAGCGCCGGCACCAAGACGTGTGCGGTGACCTATGGCTACATCCACCCGGACGACAACCCCAGGCACTGGGGCGCGGATGTGGTGATCGATCACCCATCGGCACTGCGCGAGGTGCTGGATAACGCGCTGTGCGGGTGCTGATATGACTGTCTTGTGATGAAGGAATTTATGTGGGAGCAAGGCTTGCCCGCGATGAAGGCGATGCGGTCGTCCAGAAATCGAGGCGCCTGTTTCGCGAGCAAGCTTTGCTCCCACAGCCTGCTTCCAATGGCGGGGCTCAATCCCCTGACACTACAGCTTCTGCCAACAGATTGATTTGTTGAGGTTTTTTTATGTTTGATTATTCCGCCCGCCCCGATCTGCTCAATGGCCGGATGATTCTGGTCACCGGCGCCGGCCGCGGGATCGGTGCCGCTGCCGCGAAAGCCTACGCCGCCCATGGCGCCACCGTGCTGCTGCTGGGCAAGACCGAAGCCAACCTGACCCAGGTCTACGATGAAATCGAAGCGGCCGGTCATCCGCAGCCAGCGGTGATCCCGTTCAACCTCGAAACCGCGCTGCCTCATCAGTACGATGAACTGGCGGCCATGATCGAAACCGAGTTCGGTCATCTGGACGGCCTGCTGCACAACGCCTCGATCATCGGCCCGCGTACCCCCCTGGAACAGTTGTCCGGTGAGAATTTCATGCGGGTGATGCACGTCAACGTCAACGCGATGTTCATGCTCACCAGCACCTTGCTGCCCCTGCTCAAGCTGTCCAAGGATGCGTCCGTGGTATTCACCTCCAGCAGCGTCGGGCGCAAGGGCCGGGCGTATTGGGGCGCCTATGGCGTGTCCAAGTTCGCCACCGAGGGACTGATGCAGACCCTGGCCGACGAAGTCGACACCGTCGCCGCCGTGCGCGCCAACAGCATCAACCCCGGCGCCACCCGCACCAGCATGCGCGCCCAGGCCTACCCGGGGGAAAACCCGCTCAACAATCCGACGCCCGAGGAGATCATGCCGGTCTACCTGTACCTCATGGGCCCGGACAGCTCCGGCGTCAACGGCCAGGCGTTCAACGCGCAATAGTGAGCCCGGCCCGTGTCGCGACGATTTACCGTCGCGGTACGGGCCTTGGGTCGATGCCCAGCGAGGCGAACCGCCAAGTCCACGTCGCCAGGACTGCCGTATCTTTCTACCAATTCATTGATTTTCAATCGGTTTTTATTGAAGTGAACCGAATGGCACGACTTTCGCTCTAAACTTCCTCAAACATGCCATGTTCGGCAAGTAATGGACGTTGAGACGAGACTTATGCCTGCCAGGGAAAGCAGACTAAACTCAAATCAGTGTCCTACGGGACTGAAGGACCAGTACGACGCGCAGCCCAAAGCCGCCACACCCAACCTGCCAGGACAGATTTAGCTTAGGGGCTAACGCCAATATGAAAACGCCCACCCAGATCAACGCGATTGACTTCGACAGCGCCAAATTGCAGCGTCTGGGTCTTGGCCAGCCATCGCCGCTCGCGGCACACTCCGTCAGTCTTTCGCAATTGCGCCAGCAACTGAGCCAGCAGCTGCAGACCAGCCTGGAGCCACAGCGAATCCTCGGCCTGTTTTTCCGGGAAGTCCAGCGGCTGGTGCCCCTGGATGCGTTGGCCTACCAGCACAAAGCCAGTGATCTGCGCCTGGAGTTCGGGCAACGCGGGCATCACACCCTCAGCTATAACCTCAGCCATGAAGGCGAACACCTGGGTGAACTGGTATTCCGTCGCAACCAGCGCTTCACTGAAGCGGAACAGAGCGACCTTGAATCCATCATGTCGACGCTGCTGTATCCACTGCGCAACGCACTGCTCTATCGCGCCGCGACCCAGAGCGCCCTGCGCGATCCGCTGACCGGTACCGGCAACCGCATTGCCATGGACCAGACGCTGATGCGTGAGATCGACATGGCCAAGCGTCATTCGCAGCCCTTGTCGGTGCTGATGCTCGACATCGACCATTTCAAGCGCATCAACGATAGCCATGGTCACGGCGTTGGCGACGAAGTGCTCAAGGCCGTGGCCGAGTCGATCAAGAGCCAGCTGCGCAACGTGGACATGGTGTTCAGGTTCGGCGGTGAAGAATTTCTGATCCTGCTGGCCAATACCAGCCGGGATGCTGCGGCCATGGTCGGTGAACGGCTGCGTTATGCCGCCCAGACCCAGGATTATTTCGCCGCAGGCACAAGGATCGAGCTGACGGTCAGCCTGGGTTGCGCCACCCTGCTACCAGGGGAATCATCGGAAAGCCTGCTGCGCAGGGCTGACAGCGCACTGTACGTGGCCAAGCGCGAAGGACGTAATCGACTGGCAATGGCAGGCTGAAAACAATGGTGGGAGCGAGCTTGCTCCGGGCGGCGATCCGACGATGACGATCTGGCTGTCAACCTCCCCGTTGACTGTCCAGACCTCTTCGCAAGCAGACTCGCTCCCACACTGGGTTACTTATTCGCAGCGATGCAAATCAGCTTTCCGCCAGTGCCAGGCGCTCGCGGGTGGATGAAGACTTGCTCACCGTCTCCGACTGCTCCAGTTGCATGCAACGCTCCAGGAACAGGTACATGTAGTCATAGCTCTTGCACACGGCCTGGCGCAGCTCCGTTTGCAGGGCTTTGCTTGGGTTCATCCCCGCCAGCGTACAGATGATTTCCAGGGCTTCCCAAGGATGGGCATCGTCGTACTGGGCATGCATCTTCAGCCACTTCATGGCCCGCTTGCGGTCTTCCTCGGCGAAAGCGGCCGCGTAGACACCGCTGGAACACACCAGCGCCGACCACTCTCCCGTGGCCCCCTCAATCGCATAGTTGGTCGCGGCGATGGCCACGATCAACGAATCCGAGGAACTGGTGTGCCAGCACCAGTGGCTCAAGGCATGCAGCTCAGGCGGCACATGCTGGGCTTGCAGGTCTTCCAGGGTCACGCCATGGGCGGCGCTCCAGTTGACCCAGTAGTCGGCATGGTTGAGTTCGACACGAATGTTGCGCATCAGCCAGCGACGCGCCATGTCCTCGCCGGGGTGGCGGGCAAAGCGGGTCTTGGTGAGGTTCTGTGCCATGTATAAAGCGAACTGTTCGACGACCGGCCAACCACCAATGAGGTAGTGGCGCATGGTCCTGGCGCTGAGCTTGTTGTCGCGCATGCGCTGATACAGTTCGTGTTCGACAACCCGGCGCTTGCTCTCGCTGCAATCGGTAATGAGCTGCTGTGCCCATTTCGGATAGCTCGTGGCGTCCATGAGCGGGCCTGTTCGGTTGAATGTGTCGATCACTGTCGGGCTCCTTTTGATTGTGATTTTCCGGATCAACAAGAGGTTCAGCGGAACGTGCCGGGGGCCTTGAATAACAACGGCTGGGGCCGGGCCGGCCGACATTGCAACGTGTCGCAGGTAAACAATTGCGGGCGTTCGATCACATACCCCTGAGCGTAATCCACCCCTATTTCCAGCAATGCCTGCTCGATCTGGGCGGTTTCAACAAACTCGGCAATCGTGCGCTTACCCATGACGTGGCCGATGTGATTGATCACTTCGACCATTGCACGGTTAATCGGGTCGTCCAGCATATCCTTTACGAAACTCCCGTCGATCTTCAGGAAGTCTACAGGTAAATGTTTCAGGTAAGCGAATGAAGACATTCCGGCGCAAAAGTCATCCAGCGAGAAGTAACATCCCAAGCTCTTGAGTTCATTGATAAAGCGGATCGCACTACCCAAATTCGAAATAGCGCTGGTTTCTGTAATTTCAAAACAAATCATTTCCGGCGGAATCGAGTAGGCCGCGAACTGTTTACGCAGGAAATCGAGGAACGCCTGATCTCCGATCGTTGTGCCTGACAGATTGATCGCACACATCGCCATGGGCCCCTGTCGCGAATCATTCAGGCACTGGCGGATGATCTTGAAGACATTCTCCACCACCCAACGGTCCAGGGAGGTCATCAGGCCGTAGCGTTCCGCCGCGGGAATGAAGCTGTCCGGCAGGATCATCCGCCCGGCTTCGTCATGCAGGCGTAGCAGGATCTCAATGTGCCCGCCACCATGCTCGCCCGGGCCCAACGCGGCGATTTCCTGGGCGTAGAGGCAGAAGCGATTTTCCTCCAGGGCCATGTGCAAGCGCTGGACCCAGGCCATTTCGCCAAAACGCAGGGACAGCTCCGAGTCGTCGGCATGATAGACCTGGACCCGGTTGCGGCCCTTTTCCTTGGCCATGTAGCAGGCCATGTCGGCAGCCCGCAGGGACGCCTCGAGGGTCGTCGGCGTCTGGGCGATATGCACCAGGCCGATGCTCACGGTGGTCACGAACGGCCGGCCCTTCCAGACAAAGTGCAGGTTCTGCACGGTCTGGCGCAGCCCTTCGGCAATCTTTTCCGCCGCTTCCGGCGAACAGTTCTCCAGCAAGATCCCGAACTCATCCCCGCCCAGCCGGGCCAGGGTGTCGTTTTCCCGCAGCCCTGATTGCAGCAAGGCGCAGATATGGCGCAACAATTCGTCACCCGCTGCATGGCCGCAGGTGTCGTTGACCAGCTTGAACTGGTCCAGGTCGAGAAACATCAAGGCATGGCGCCCGACCTGGCGAGTGAGGTTGTGCAAGGCCTGCTCGAGGCGATATTCGAATTCCCGGCGGTTGGCCAGGCCAGTCAGGGCGTCATGGGTGGCCTGCCACGACAGGTTGGCGATGTATTGGCGTTCCTGGGTCATGTCATGCAACACCAGCACAGCGCCGCTGACCTTGCCCGCATGACGGATTGGCGCGCCCACCAGGGTGACCGACACGGTACTGCCATCCAGGCGCTGGATCAGTTTGGAATGTTCGCTGGCACCGCTGAGCCGACCGCTGAGGATGTGCTCGATCAGGGTCAGCCCCTCGGTCTGGGCATTGTCATCGAGCAAATTGAACAGCGCCGCCAGGGGCAAGCCCGTGGCGTGTTCGGCTTTCCAATGGGTCATCGCTTCGGCAGCGGGGTTCATGTAGGCGATGGCGCCCTCGACGTCGGTGGTGATGACCCCGTCGCCAATGGATTGCAGGGTGATCTGCGCCCGCTCTTTCTCCATCTGCAGCGCGTTGGCGAACACCTGCCGCTGGGCGAGCAGTTTATGGGTGCGCAACAACGCCAGGACGATCAATCCCAGGGCAGTGGCGAAATTGGTCACCAGCAGGAGCCGCAGGATAAAACGCGAGCCCTCGCCCAGTGCGTCGCTGAATGCCTTGGCAGCCGGGGTAACGGAATCGTTGATCGCAAATATCTGGGCCTTCCAGCCGCGGATATCCACTTCCGACGCCTGGCCTGCGGCAATGCTGCTGTGCATCTGCCGGGCGACGTTATCCAGCTCGATCAGGTAGCCGTCGCCCACCGTCCAGAGATCGATGGCTTCTTCCAGGTAACTGAAGTGGCGAAAATTGAGGTACAACCAGATCACGCTGGACACGTCATCAGGATGGTTGCCACCTTGGAGAATCCCGGCCCGTGCGGCTTCGAGATCCGGCGGCTTGCGGTCCAGCGCCACCCGCAGTTCATGGCCGCCCTCGGGGACGGCGATGGCTTGCTGGTATTTGCGGAAAATCGCCTCGTCGCGGCTGTCGGCGTAGAGATTGAGGTAATAGATGGCGTCTTTCTGGCCCTTGGACCAGAGACTCTCCCCCGCCACATAGCCGCGAACGGCGGACAGCACGTAAAGGCTGACGCCGCCAAGCAATGCCTGAAATAGCACGACGGCGATAAAGGGCCAGACGATGCCCAGCAGCCGTGGTGTTCCGAGAGTCTGCTTTTGCTTCATGAGGTCCCTTGCACAGGTATTGCCGGATGAACACCCGCCAGAATTCCGCTCCTGACTCAATAGCCTAGGCTAGTTTTCGACCCTTCGAATGAATGGATGAACAGATCGACAGACTTTGCGTGGAATTCAGAAAAATCGGCGTGTTTGCCTGCTTTTTTTCCGATACTAAGCGCAGAAAAGCGCTAGAAACTCAAGGCTGCTGAATCTGTTGCAAATGACCATAGAGTCGGGCGTACAGGCCACCTTCGGCAATCAGCTGCAAATGGTCGCCGTCTTCGGCGATTTGCCCACCGTCGAACACCAATACCCGATCGGCCTGCTTCACCGCCGAGAGCCGGTGGGCGATGATCAGCGTGGTGCGTGCGCTCAAAAAACGCGCCAATGCCTGGTGAAGGTTGTACTCGGTGGCAGCGTCCAGTGCCGAGGTGGCTTCGTCGAGAATCACCACCCGCGGATCGGCCAATACCATGCGAGCGATAGCCAGCCGTTGACGCTGTCCGCCCGAAAGCCGCACCCCGGAACGTCCAACGACGCTCTCCAGGCCCTGGGGCAGCGCCCGTACGGTGGCATCGAGCTGGGCGATTTCCAGAGCCCGCCAGCAGTCGTCGTCACTGCACTCACGGCCCATGGCGAGGTTGGCCCGCACCGTGTCGTTGAACAGCGCCGGATGTTGCAACACCACCGCAACATTCTCCCGGATGGTCTCCAGGCCGATCTCCTGCTGCGTGGCGCCACCGAAACGAATGCTGCCCGATTGCGGCGTGTACAGCCCCAGTAACAACTGCACCAGGGTGCTCTTGCCGCCGCCGCTGGCCCCGACGATGGCGACTTTCTCGCCCGGCGAGATGGACAGGTTCAACTGGTTGAGCACCAACTCCTCGCCGTAGCCGAAACTCAACCCCTGGATCTCGATGCCCACCGTGTCACGGCCCTTGAACGGATCGACAACGCCCGTGTACTGGGGCTCGTCGGCCCGGGCCAGCAGTTCATTGATCCGGTTCAAGGCACCGCCAGCGGCGTAATAGGCGTACTGCAGGTTCAACAGTTGCTCGACCGGCCCGATCATGAACCAGAGGTAGCTGAAGACCGCCAGCATCTGGCCGATGGACAGGTCGGAAAACACCACGGTGAGCATGGCCGCCGCGCGAAAAATATCGATGCCGAACTGGAACAGCAAACCACTGGCGCGGTTCGAGGCGTCGGTCTTCCACTGCGAACTCACGGCGTAATCACGGACCTCCTTGGCGCGCATTCCCAAGCGGCCAAGGAAGTAACCCTGGCGGTTACCAGCGCGCACTTCCTGGATGGCATCCAGGGTTTCGGTCAAGGCCTGGGTGAAGCGCGAGGTACTGTCGTTCTCCAGTTTCTTGAGGTGCTTGACCCGCTTGCCCAACTGCACCGTGGCGTAGATCACCAGCGGATTGAACAGCAGGATCAGCAGCGCCAGCTCCCAGTGCATCCACACCAGGATCCCGGCGGTGCCCACCAGGGTCAGCATCGCCACAAGGAAACGACTGAGGGTTTCGCCGATGAATTTGTCCAGGGTGTCCAGGTCGGTGACCAGGTGGGCCGCCACGGTGCCGCTGCCCAGGCTTTCGTATTCGCCCAGGGAAATTCGTTTGAGACGTTCGATCAACCGGATGCGAATGCGATAGACGATGTCCTTGGCCAACCGGGCGAACAAGCGCGCCTGCACCACGTTGAACAGCAATGCGCCACAGCGCAGGGCCAGGGTTACCAGCAACATCAGCCCGATGTAGCCGGCCGCGCGCTGCCAGCCCATGGGCAACGCCTGGTTCATGACTTTCAGGGCCGCATCGCCATGCCCCAGCAGGACTTCATCCACCAGCAACGGCAATAGCAACGGGATCGGCACGCTGCACAGCGTCGCCAGCACGGCCACGCCGTTGGCGATCCACAGGGCTTTTTTATGCTTGAGGGCCAGGCGACGGATTTCCGCCCAACTCAACCGGTCGATGCGCTGCGAGGCCGATGTATCTGGCGGCCGGTCAGGCACAGGTCGCGCGCTCCAGCCAGCGGCCCAGCAAAGGCGACAGTTGGCTCAGGGGCTGGTAACCGTTGGTCAACAAGGCCAACTGCCCATCACGCTCGGCCAACAGTGTGGGGAATCCGGCAATGCCCAGGTCCTGTACCCAGGTGAAATCCGCAGCGGTGGCCGCATGTTGGTCGGCGCGGTCGAAGGCCGCGGCGAATTCGATGCGGGGCAGCCCGGCCTGTTCGGCCAACTCCACCAGCACGCTGGCGTGGGTCACGTCGCGGCCTTGCACATAAAAAGCCTGCTGGATCAACTTCACCAACTTCCAGGCCAGGTCCGGGGCCAGGCTGCGGGCCGTCACCAGAGCCCGGCAGGCAGGCTCGGTGTCGTAGACAAAACCGTCCGGCAATGCGCCTTCGAGCTTGAAAGGCTGGCCGGTGGCCTGGGTGACCGCCTGCCAGTGTTCAAGAATGTAGCGACGGGTGGTCGGCTCCAGCGCCGAACCGCTGCCAGTGCGCAAACCACCCACCACCAGGTGCAACTCCACCCCCGCGGCATGCGCCTGCTCTACCAACGCCTCGGCCACCGGCGCAAAGCCCCAGCACCAGGAGCACATCGGGTCCATCACATAGAGCAGGCGTGACGCCATGGTTCAAGCCTCTGAAGATGTTTGCTTGTAGTTGTAGCCGATCGGGTGCGGCATGTTGCGAGCCTTGGCCAACTCGATCTGCTTCTGCCGGTCGATGGCGCTGCGACGGGTCTTCTCGCTCAGTTTATCCCAGCAATGCGGGCAACTGATGCCAGGCACATAGTGCTCCGAGGCGCGGTCTTCTACGCTTACCGGGGTACGACAAGCGTGACATTGATCGTAGTCCCCTTCGCTGAGGTCGTGGCGAACAGTCACGCGGTTGTCGAACACGAAGCAGTCGCCGCGCCACTTGGTTTCTTCCTGGGGGACCTCTTCGAGGTATTTCAGGATGCCGCCCTTGAGGTGATAGACCTCGTCGAAACCCTGGCCGAGCATGTAGCTGGAGGCTTTTTCACAACGAATGCCGCCGGTGCAGAACATCGCGACTTTCTTGTGCCTGGCCGGGTCGAAGTTGGCCTTGATGTACTCAGGGAATTCACGAAAGCTGGTGGTCTTGGGGTCGATGGCGCCCTCGAAGGTGCCGATGGACACTTCGTAATCGTTACGGGTGTCGATCAACAACACTTCCGGATCGCTGATCAGCGCGTTCCAGTCCTGCGGTTCGACATAAGTGCCGACCTGCTTGTTAGGGTCCACGCCTTCGACGCCGAGGGTGACGATTTCTTTCTTGAGCTTGACCTTGGTGCGGTAGAACGGCTGCTCATCGCAGTACGACTCTTTATGGTCGATGTCGATCATGCGCGGATCGTTCTTGAGCCAGGCCAGCAGGCCGTCGATGCCTTCGCGAGTGCCGGAGACCGTGCCGTTGATGCCTTCTTCGGCGATCAGCAACGTGCCTTTGATGCCGTTGTCGAGCATGGCCTTGAGCAAGGGCTCACGCAGCTCGACATAATCTTCCAGGGTGACGAACTTATACAGTGCCGCCACGACAATGGGTTGTGCCATGGGTGTTTCTCCAGGTGGCTACCCTCGTAAAGGGTGAACCGGATGCGAAAAAAAACGCGCCGAGTGAGCGGCGCGTTGCGGATTCTAACAAAAAACAGGAGGGGTGCAGACAGCGATTGCTGTGCGCAACAGTGCCGTGAGGATCACTCTGTGGGAGCAAGGCCCTGTGGGAGCAAAGCTTTGCTCGCGATGCGGACACCTCGGTTTTTGAGAGACCGCATCAACTTCATCGCGAGCAAGCTTTGCTCCCACAGGTGCTCACTCCCATAGGGCTTTGCTCCCACAAACTCAAGGCTTTGCCATCCACCGCAGCCCAATCAGTGCTTGCTGCCACCGGCACACGTCGGCGAAGCCGGGGCCGCGTCGATCTGCGCCCATTCTTCGGGGGTGTAGGTGTGCAGCGCCAACGCATGGAACTCACCCATCAGCTCGCCCAGCGTGCCGTAGACCTTCTGGTGGCGCTTGACGCGATTGAGCCCTTCGAACTGCTGGCTGACCACCACGGCCTTGAAGTGGGTCTGCAGGCCACGGCTGTGCATGTGGCTTTCATCCAGCACTTGCAAATACTCGGGCTGCAAGAGCCCGAGTGTCGATTCGATGCGTTGTTGCATGCTCATACCAGGCTCCGCTTACGGCTTTTTCTTGGCAGGGGCAGGGGCGGCGCCTTTTGGCTCGAGCTCGGCCGTCATGTCCGCCAGCAGCTTGTTGACCACCGGTACCGCGCTTTCAAGCTTGGCCTGGGTCAGTTGGGCCGATTGCTGGGTCAGCTGCGGCATTTTTTCCAGGACTTTCTTGCCCAGTGGCGATTGATAGAAAGCGACCAGGTCCTTGAGCTCAGATTCGCTGAAGTTGCTGGTGTAGAGCTTGACCATGTCTGGCTTGAGCTTGTTCCAGCCGATGGCTTGGTCCAACGCGGCATTGGCCTTGGCCTGGTAGGTTTCCAGGGTGGCTTTTTTCGACTCAGGGGCCTTGGTCTGTTCAAAGCGCTGGGCAAACATCTGCTGCACTTGCATGTATACCGGAGTGCCCAGTTTGTCAGCGTGCGCCAGGGTCAGGAACGCTTCGGCGCTGGCGTTGTGGCTGGCGGTATCGGCGAAAACAGGGCCGCTGGCACACACCAGAGCAACTGCGGTACAGATGGCACGAAGACGGGTCATCGAGTTTCCTTTCATTACAGGCGAGGTAAAACCCCAAGGGCGACCATTCTGCGCCTAAAAAACGCTGGGCCTCAACCCCGATGCTTGCCGGGTCCGATTGACGGGCCGAACCCATCGCTCCTAGATTGAGGGAACCGGCGCCGCCCATCTGGGCCTAAACTGCGCATTCAGCCCTTAAGGAGTTTGACCCGATGAGCCGTATCGAAACCGACAGCCTTGGCCAGGTTGAAGTCCCGGACGACGCCTACTGGGGCGCCCAGACGCAGCGTTCCATGATCAACTTCGCCATTGGCAACGAACGCATGCCGCTGTCGGTGTTGCACGCATTGGCACTGATCAAGAAAGCCGCCGCGCGGGTCAATGATCGCAATGGCGACCTCCCCGCCGACATCGCCCGCCTGATCGAACAGGCCGCCGACGAAGTGCTGGCCGGCCAGCATGACGACCAGTTTCCACTGGTGGTCTGGCAGACCGGCAGCGGAACCCAGAGCAACATGAACGTCAACGAGGTGATCGCCGGGCGCGCCAACGAACTGGCCGGCAACCCTCGCGGCGGCAAGAGCCCGGTGCACCCCAACGACCACGTCAACCGCTCGCAGAGTTCCAACGACTGCTTCCCCACTGCGATGCACATTGCTGCCGCCCAGGCCGTCCACCAGCAATTGCTTCCGGCCATCAGCGAGCTTTCCGGTGGCCTGGCGGAACTGGCGGCGCGCCACATGAAACTGGTCAAGACCGGCCGAACCCACATGATGGATGCCACGCCAATCACCTTCGGCCAGGAACTGTCGGCGTTCATTGCTCAACTCGATTACGCCGAACGGGCGATCCGCGCCACGCTACCGGCGGTCTGCGAACTGGCCCAGGGCGGCACGGCAGTCGGCACCGGGCTCAATTCACCCCATGGTTTCGGCGAAGCGATTGCCGCTGAACTGGCGGCGCTGTCGGGCCTGCCGTTCGTCACCGCGCCGAACAAGTTTGCCGCGCTGGCCGGCCATGAACCCCTGACGTCCCTGTCTGGCGCGCTGAAAACCCTCGCCGTGACCTTGATGAAGATTGCCAACGACCTGCGCCTGCTGGGCTCCGGACCACGGGCCGGGTTCGCCGAGGTGAAACTGCCGGCCAACGAACCGGGCAGTTCCATCATGCCCGGCAAGGTCAACCCGACCCAGTGCGAAGCCTTGTCGATGCTGGCCTGCCAGGTCATGGGCAACGACGTGACCATCGGTTTTGCCGCCAGCCAGGGGCATTTGCAGTTGAACGTGTTCAAACCGGTGATCATCCACAACCTGCTGCAATCGATTCGCCTTCTGGCCGATGGCTGCAGCAACTTCCAGCAGCACTGCATCGCCGGGCTCGAGCCGGATGCCGAGCAGATGGCCGCGCATCTGGAGCGTGGGTTGATGCTGGTGACTGCGCTGAACCCGCACATCGGCTACGACAAGTCTGCGGAAATCGCCAAGAAAGCCTACGGCGAAGGCTTGACCCTGCGTGAGGCGGCGCTGCAACTGGGGTACCTGACCGATGAAGAGTTCGATGCCTGGGTGCGGCCGGAGAATATGCTGGAGGCCGGTAGCCAGGGTTAACGCCAGTCCCCCTGCTCGCGATGGGGCCGGCAGGCTCGACATTTCTATTGCCTGTCAGGCCGCCATCGCGAGCAGGCTCGCTCCCACAGGGGGCTAATGTCCCACGCGCCGGGCCCTGAGCCCGGCGATCAGCGACGGGCCCAGGGCAACCAGCGCCGACCCCAGCACCACCAGCACCGCCCCGCCATACCCCAGCAGATTGATCTGCTCGGCATGGACATAATCAGGCCACCACCAAGCCGCCGTCGCCACTGCGGCGAACGTCACCAGCGGCGTGATCGCCAGGGTCGCGCTGACCCGCGACGCCTCCCAATGGGCCAAGGCTTCGGCAAACGCGCCATAGGCAATCAGCGTGTTGAGGCAGCATGCGAGCAACAGCCAGCCTTGCAACGGGCTCAATTGCAGCGCCTCCAACGGATGCACCCAGGGCGTGAGCAGCAACGCGCAGAACAGGTAGATCACCATCATCACCTGCAACGAATTCCACACCGTCAACAATTGCTTCTGGCCCAGGGCATAAAACGTCCAGACCGTCGACGCCAGCAACACCATCAGGACCCCGGCGGTGTAGTCGCTCAGGGACGTCAGCAACTCGCCCAGGCGCTGGTTGAAAAACAGCGTAAAACCGATCAGCAACACCAGCAGGCCGATGCCCTGCCCCACGCTGAAACGCTCCTTGAACACGAACAGACTGGCGACCAGCAACATGATCGGTCCCATCTGCACCACCAATTGTGCGGTGCCGGGGCTCAAGCGGTTCAGGCCCATCAGGTACAACACGTAGTTGCCCACCAGCCCGAGCACCGCCATCGCTACCAGCCAGCCGCCCCGTGGGCCCAGGACCTTGTGACTGGGCAGGCGCCGGGTGGCGGCCAAATAGATGAACAGCAAACCGCCGGACACCAGCAAGCGAAACCAGGTCACGGTGACCGGATCCATCACTTGCAGCACTTGCTTGAGCTTGATCGGCAGGATTCCCCATAGCAGGGCAGTCAACAGGGCGAGGAACAGGCCGTAGACCCAGCGACCGGACGATATGTGCATGCAACCCTCGAAGCCCAAGACAAAGGACGTCCATTCTAGGCGTCTATTGCGTCACGACACAGGGACAGTTTGGCAGAGGCCGCCCATGGGATTGTAGGGGTCGTAGCCGTCGATCGGTTGGACAGGCGGGAATCTGGGACAACACATATGCTCATTTGAAACAGACCTCGCTGCACTCTGGAGACCCGACATGCTTGGAAAACGCGCCTTGGATCCCGCCCCTACGACTATTTTTCGCAGTGACCGGATCTGCCGGGTTAACGGCGAGTTTTATTTCAATACACGTGAGGGCACCCAAGAGGGTCCGTTCGCCACCCGCGAAGCGGCAGAAGTGGAGATAGAAGCGTATATCCAGCGGATGCAGCAGTTGACTCAGGTTGCCAGCTAAACACTCTCACGGCTGGCGCAGCTCCTTGTGGCAAGGGAATTTACCTGTGGGAGCAAAGCTTGCTCGCGATGCAGACACCTCGGTTTGAGAGACCGCATCAACTTCATCGCGGGCAAGCCTTGCTCCCACAGAGACAAATCCCCTTGCCATAAATAATCCCCTCGTCAGCGCCCGGTTATCTCACCGCCTCAAACAACCCCGTAGCCCCCATCCCGCCGCCCACGCACATGGTCACGATGCCATAGCGCAGGTTGCGTCGTTGCAGCTCGCGCACCAGGTGCCCCACTTGCCGCGAGCCGGTCATGCCGAACGGATGACCGATGGAGATCGAGCCGCCGTTGACGTTGTATTTCTCGGGATCGATTTCCAACCGGTTGCGGCTGTACAGGCACTGGGAAGCAAAGGCCTCGTTGAGTTCCCACAGGTCGATATCGGCGATCTGCAAGCCCTTGGCCTTGAGCAGCTTGGGCACTGAAAACACCGGGCCGATGCCCATCTCGTCCGGCTCGCAACCGGCCACGGTGAAGCCGCGGAAAAACGCCTTGGGCTTGAGCCCCAGCGCCAGGGCTTTTTCCAGGCTCATCACCAAGGTCATCGAGGCCCCGTCGGACAACTGCGACGAGTTGCCCGCCGTCACCGAACCGTCTTCGGCGAATACCGGTTTCAGGCCGGCCAGGCTTTCGTAGGTGGTGTCCGGACGGTTGCAATCGTCGTGATCGACCACACCGTCGAGGATCTGGACAGCGCCAGTGTTCTTGTCCTCGACCCGGTACTTGACCGCCATCGGGATGATTTCGTCATTGAACAACCCGGCCGCCTGGGCCTTGGCGGTGCGCTGCTGGCTCTGCAAGGCGTAGCGGTCCTGTTCCTCGCGGCTGACCTGGTAACGACGGGCAACGATCTCGGCCGTCTGGCCCATGGGGAAATAGATCCCGGGCACCTGCTCCTTGAGCAGCGGGTTGATCAGATTGTCGGTGTTGACGCTTTTCATCGTCAGACTGATGGATTCCACGCCGCCCGCCACGATGATGTCGCTGCAACCGGAAGCGATCTGGTTGGCGGCGATGGCAATGGCTTGCAGGCCCGAGGAACAGAAGCGGTTGAGGGTCATGCCGGCGGTGCCGGTGCCCAATCTCGAGAGCACCGCCACGTTGCGCCCGATGTTGTAGCCCTGGGCGCCTTCATTGGACCCGGCCCCGACGATGCAGTCCTCGACACTGGCCGGATTGATGTCGTTGCGCGCCAGCAAGGCATCGACACAATGGGCCGCCATGTCGTCTGGACGGGTCATGTTGAACTTGCCGCGAAAGGACTTGGCCAGGCCGGTCCGTACGCTGTCGACGATCACCACTTCACGCATGGCTGTACCTCATTGTTGTAGTCGGTTGAGAGTGAATCGAGCATAAATCCACTGCATAACCGACCGCGACAATCATTCACCCCGCGTATGCGCACCCATCGCCCTAGCCCTTCTTTTTCTTGCGAGCCTGCTTTGCACTCCGCTCGAAAGCCGCCTCCAGCGCCTGATTGAGAGTACGCAACACCTTGACCCGCGCCCAGCGCTTGTCGTTGGCTTCCACCAATGTCCAAGGGGAAATCTCGGTGCTCGTGCGGTCGACCATGTCGCACACCGCTGCGCGGTAAGCGTCCCACTTGTCGCGGTTGCGCCAGTCGTCCTCGGTGATCTTGAAGCGCTTGAATGGAATGTCCTCGCGCTCCTGGAAACGCTCCAGCTGGGTTTCCTTGTCGATGGCCAGCCAGAACTTGACCACCACCAAGCCGGCATCGGCGACCTGCTCCTCGAAATCGTTGATTTCTCCATAGGCCCGCAGCCAGTCGGCCTGGCTGCAAAAGCCTTCGACCCGCTCCACCAGCACCCGGCCGTACCAGGAGCGGTCGAACATGGTGAACTTGCCCCGCGCGGGAATATGCCGCCAGAACCGCCACATGTAGGGGTGGGCGCGCTCTTCTTCAGTGGGCGCGGCAATCGGCACGATGCTGTATTGACGCGGGTCCAGGGCTGCCGCGACCCGCCGGATCGCCCCGCCCTTGCCTGCCGCATCATTGCCCTCGAACACCGCCACCAAGGCATGCTGGCGCATGCGCTTGTCCCGCAGCAGGCCGGCGAACCGCGCCTGCTCGGTGATCAGCTGTTCTTCGTAATCGGCCTTGTCCAGGCGCAAGGTCATGTCCAGGCTGTCGAGCAGCGTGACCTGGCCGTCCAGCGCGGGCAGCGGCGCCACGCCGACCTTTTGCGGTTTGACCTTCGGACGGTCCAGGGCCTGGCGCAAGCCGTCGAGCAGGATCCGTCCGACGGTGAGGCTGCGATAACAGCTGTCCATCCCTTCGATCACATGCCACGGCGCGTAATCGCGACTGGTGCGGCGCAGCACGCGCTCACCGTATTTGACGAACTTGTCGTAGGTCTGGGACTGCTGCCAGTCCAGCGGGCTGATGCGCCAGCTGTGCAGTGGGTCATCCTTGAGCCCCTTGAGCCGGGCCTTCATCTGTTTCTTGGACAGGTGGAACCAGAACTTGAAGATCAGCGCGCCTTCGTCGCAGAGCATTTTTTCCAGGCGCTCGGCACCGGCAATCGCCTGGTCGAGCCGTGGGTCCTTGAACTCGCCATGGACTCGGCCTTGCAGCATCTGGCTGTACCAGTTGCCGAAGAAAATCCCCATGCGCCCCTTGGCCGGCAGCATCCGCCAGTAGCGCCACGCTGGAGGCCGCGCCAGTTCCTCGTCGGTCTGCTGGTCGAAGGTGCGCACTTCGATCAGCCGCGGGTCCATCCACTCGTTGAGCAACTTCACCGTCTCGCCCTTGCCCGCACCTTCGATGCCATTGATCAGCACGATGACCGGAAACCGGCCCTGCTGCTGCAACTCGAACTGCGCCTCCAACAACGCTTCACGCAGGGCCGGCACTTCGGCCTCAAAGGTTTCTTTATCGATGGCATGACCGATTTCAGCGGATTCAAACATGGGCAGCTCCTTCCGGGGATGGGCCAAGACTAGCGGATTGGATGCGGCCCTGTGCAGCAGATTCCATCCAGATGCGCGCTCTGTTGCGATGGGTCAAGCAAGCCGATACCGATCGGCTAGAATGGCCGCTCAGTTTTGACCGAGCCAGCCATGACGCCCATCCAGCAACACGCCCAACTCGACTGGGATGATCAGGGTCGCCCGCGTTCGCGGGTGTTCGACGATGTGTATTTTTCCGACCAGTCGGGGCTGGAAGAAACCCGTTATGTGTTCCTTGAGCAGAACAACCTGGCCGAGCGTTTCGCGGCCCTGGCCGATGACGGGCGGCTGGTGATCGGCGAAACCGGATTTGGCACCGGCTTGAATTTCCTCTGTGCCTGGCAACTGTTCGAACAGTGCGCACCGGCAGGCGCCCGGCTGCATTTCGTCAGTGTCGAGAAGTACCCCTTGACCCCCCAGGACCTGGGCCGGGCCCTGGCCTTGTGGCCGCAACTGAGTCTTCAGGCGGAGCAATTGCTTGAGCAGTACGTGGCGATCCACCAGGGCTTCCAGCGCCTGGTCCTGGCGGACGGACGGGTGACGCTGACCCTGTTGATCGGCGATGCCCTGGAGCAGTTGCCGCAGCTGGACGGTCAGATCGACGCCTGGTTCCTCGACGGTTTCGCGCCGGCCAGGAACCCCGAGATGTGGACCGCCGAGCTGTTCGCCGAACTGGCCCGGCTGGCCGCACCCGACGCCACCCTCAGCACCTTCACCAGCACCGGTTGGGTCCGGCGATTGCTGAACGCGGCGGGCTTCAAGATGAAGCGCACGCCGGGCATCGGCCACAAGTGGGAAATCCTGCGCGGTGTGTTTCTCGGTTGGCCGGAGCAGACACCGGCCCCGGCCCCGGCAAAACCCTGGTACGCCCGCCCCGCCACGCTGACCGGCGAACGCCGGGCACTCGTGATCGGCGGCGGCCTGGCCGGTTGTGCCAGCGCTGCCAGCCTCGCCGCACGTGGCTGGCAGGTGACGTTGCTGGAGCGTCATGCCGGGTTGGCCGAGGAAGCTTCCGGCAACCCCCAGGGCGTGCTGTATCTCAAGCTGTCGGCCCACGGCACGGCGTTGTCGCAGATGATCCTCAGCGGCTTCGGCTACACCCGGCGCGTGCTGGAGCAACTGCAACGCGGCACTGACTGGGACGCCTGCGGCGTCTTGCAACTGGCCTTCAACAGCAAGGAAGCCGAGCGTCAGGCGCAACTGGCCGAGGCGTTCCCAAGGGATTTGCTGCATACCCTCGATCAGTCCGAGGCGCAGGTGCGGTCCGGCATCGGTCTGGCCTGTGGTGGTCTGTTTTATCCCGAGGGCGGCTGGGTGCATCCACCGGCGTTGTGTCGCTGGCAAGCCTCGGGGCCGGCGATTGACGTGCAGCCCCATCATGAAGTGCTGCAACTGCGCCGCGTGGACGGCCATTGGCAGGCGTGGGACGGCGAACGATGCCTGGCCAGCGCGCCGGTGGCGATCCTCGCCAGCGCCGCCGAGATCAAACGTTTCGAAGCGGCCGCCGACTTGCCGCTCAAGCGCATTCGTGGGCAAATCACCCGATTGCCACAAACCACCCGCAGCCAGAGCCTGGCGACCGTGGTTTGTGCCGAAGGTTATGCGGCCCCGCCGCGACTGGGCGAGCACACCCTGGGCGCCAGTTTCGATTTCAACAGCGACGACCTGACGCCCACGGCCGCCGAGCATGCCGGCAACCTGCAGATGCTTGAAGAAATTTCCCTGGACCTGGTGGACCGCCTGAATGCCGGCAGCCTGGACCCGGAACGCCTCGAAGGTCGCGCGGCGTTCCGTTGCACCAGCCCGGATTACCTGCCGATTGTCGGCCCATTAGCGGATCGTCAAGCCTTTACCGAAGCCTATGCGGCCCTCGGCAAAGACGCCCGCCAAGTACCGGACGCCCCCTGCCCGTGGCTCGATGGCCTGTACATCAACAGCGGCCACGGTTCCCGCGGCCTGATCACCGCCCCGCTGTCGGGCGAACTGATCGCCGCCTGGCTGGACAACGAACCCCTGCCACTGCCCCGCAGCGTGGCCGAAGCCTGCCATCCAAACCGGTTTGCGTTGCGAGCATTGATTCGGGGCAAGGCCTGACACAGATGGATGGCTCACCACAAATCCTGTGGGAGCTGAGCTTGCTCGCGATGGCGATGTGTCAGCCTACTTGGATGCCGACTGATCCACCGCCATCGCGAGCAAGCTCAGCGCCCACAGGTTCGCCCATCTTTGAAATCCCGTGGCAGACCATCCCCCCACGGGCCGGCTTATAACGCATCGATCTAAAACTCACAGCAATCCCTCCGGTCAGTTTCAGGGTACCCGCCCTTTTGGCGTGTGCGGCTTGACCCCTCCCCAACGGAAAAACCGGTAAGGACTTATGTGCGGATTAGCTGGAGAGTTACGTTTCGATCAACAACCTGCGGACCTTGCGGCCGTAGAGCGAATCACCCATCACCTGGCCCCTCGCGGCCCCGACGCCTGGGGCTTTCATAGCCAAGGGCCAATTGCCCTGGGCCATCGGCGCCTGAAAATCATGGACCTGTCGGACGGCTCGGCCCAGCCGATGATCGACAATCAGTTGGGCCTGTCCCTGGCCTTCAACGGCGCGATCTACAACTACCCGGAACTGCGCAGCGAGCTCGAAGGCCTGGGCTACAGCTTCTATTCAGGTGGCGACACCGAAGTGCTGCTCAAGGGCTATCACGCCTGGGGCGAAGCGCTGCTGCCCAAGCTCAACGGCATGTTCGCCTTCGCCATCTGGGAACGCGATGCCAAGCGGCTGTTCATCGCCCGCGACCGCCTCGGCGTCAAGCCGCTGTACCTGTCGCGCACCGGCCAACGGCTACGTTTCGCCTCGGCATTGCCAGCACTGCTCAAGGGTGGCGATATCAACCCGATGCTCGACCCGGTGGCCCTCAACCATTACCTGAATTTCCACGCAGTGGTCCCGGCGCCCCGCACCTTGCTGGCGGGTGTTGAAAAACTGCCGCCCGCCACCTGGATGCGCATCGAAGCCGACGGCAGCACCGAGCAGAAAACCTGGTGGACCCTGCCCTACGGACCACGGGCCGACGAACAGCACCTGAACCTGGAAGACTGGATCGACCGCGTGCTCGACAGCACCCGTGAAGCGGTTGCCATTCGCCAACGCGCCGCCGTGGATGTCGGCGTGCTGCTTTCCGGTGGCGTGGATTCGAGCATGCTTGTGGGACTGCTGCGCGAGGTCGGCGTAGAAGACCTGTCGACCTTCTCTATCGGTTTCCAGGATGCCGGCGGCGAGCGTGGTGACGAGTTCCAGTATTCAGACCTGATCGCCAAGCACTACGGCACCCGCCACCACCAACTGCGTATCGACGAGAAAGAGATCATCGAGCAACTGCCGGCAGCGTTCCGTGCCATGAGCGAGCCGATGGTCAGCCATGACTGCATCGCCTTCTACCTGCTATCGCGGGAAGTGGCCAAGCACTGCAAAGTGGTGCAAAGCGGCCAGGGCGCCGACGAGCTGTTCGCCGGTTACCACTGGTACCCGCAGGTCGATGGCGCCAGCGATCCGTACGCGGCCTATCGCGCCGCGTTCTTCGACCGCAGCTACGAAGAATATGCCGCCACCGTGCAGCCCAAATGGCTGATGGCCAACGACGCGGCCGGTGACTTCGTCAAAGAACATTTCGCCCAGCCCGGGGCCGATGCGGCGGTAGACAAGGCCCTGCGCCTGGACAGCACCGTGATGCTGGTGGACGACCCGGTCAAGCGTGTCGACAACATGACCATGGCCTGGGGCCTGGAAGCGCGCACGCCCTTCCTGGACTACCGCCTGGTGGAACTCTCGGCCCGGGTCCCAGCGAAGTTCAAGCTGCCCGATGGCGGCAAGCAGGTACTCAAGGAAGCCGCCCGGCGGGTGATCCCCGGCGAGGTGATCGACCGCAAGAAAGGCTATTTCCCGGTGCCAGGCCTCAAGCACCTGGAAGGCAATACGCTGGCCTGGGTTCGCGAGTTGCTGCTGGACCCGAGCCAGGACCGCGGCCTGTTCAACCCGGCCATGCTCGACCGCCTGCTGACCGACCCCAACGGCCAGCTCACGCCATTGCGCGGCTCGCGACTGTGGCAACTGGCGGCGCTGAACCTGTGGCTCAGCGAGCAAGGAATCTGATCGATGAAACCTCATGCAACAGTTCACAATCAACGCCTCTTGCGTGGCCAGGCGCCCTCCTACGAACGCCTGCAGGCACGCCTGGCCGAAGACGGCAGCGAGTTGGGTGCCGACCCGATCGCGGTGCATTGCGGCTGGGGCCGACTTTTGATCGGCCACACCTTCCCGGACCCGGCAAGCCTGGCCCAGGAACTGCTCAACGAACAACCCGGCGAACGCGACATTGCCTTGTACGTGGCCGCGCCCCAGCAAGTACTGGGGCTGGAACCGGCACAACTGTTCCTCGATCCGTCCGACACCTTGCGCTTGTGGTTCAGCGACTATCGCCAGTCCACCCGGGTGTTTCGCGGTTTCCGGATTCGTCGGGCCCAGAGCGAGACCGACTGGCAGGCCATCAACCAGCTCTACCAAGCCCGAGGCATGTTGCCCATCGACCCGCTGCGCCTGACCCCGCGCCATGAGGGTGGCCCGGTCTACTGGCTGGCCGAAGATGACGACACCGGTGCGGTGATCGGCAGCGTCATGGGTCTGAATCACCAGAAAGCCTTCAACGACCCGGAAAACGGCAGCAGCCTCTGGTGCCTGGCAGTCGACCCGCAATGTCCGCGGCCCGGTGTTGGCGAAGTGCTGGTGCGTCACCTCATCGAGCATTTCATGAGCCGTGGCTTGAGTTACCTCGACCTGTCGGTGTTGCACGACAATCGCCTGGCGAAAAACCTCTACGCCAAACTCGGCTTTCGCAATCTCTCGACCTTCGCCATCAAACGCAAGAACGGCATCAACCAGCCGTTGTTCCTGGGGCCAGGCCCCGAAGCGCAGTTCAATCCTTATGCGCGAATCATTGTCGAAGAAGCTCACCGCCGAGGCATCGACGTGCAGGTGGACGATGCCGAGGCCGGCTTGTTCACCCTGGTCCACGGCAGCCGTCGGGTCCGATGCCGCGAATCCTTGAGCGACCTGACCAGCGCCATCAGCATGACGCTGTGCCAGAACAAAAGCCTGACCCACAAAGTGCTGAAAAACGCCGGCCTGAACCTGCCGGCCCAACAGTTGGCGGGCAATGCCGATGACAACCTGGCGTTTCTCGACGAGCACGAACGGGTGGTCGTCAAGCCGCTGGACGGTGAACAGGGCCAAGGCGTGGCGGTAGACCTGCGCACCATCGAGGAGGTGCAGAGCGCCATCGAAGCGGCCCGGCAGTTCGATAGCCAGGTCTTGCTGGAAAGCTTCCACGAGGGACTGGACCTGCGCATTCTGGTGATCGGTTTCGAAGTGGTGGCGGCGGCGATCCGGCGCCCGGCGGAGGTGATCGGCGATGGCCGGCACACCATCGGCGCGCTGATCGAAGCCCAGAGCCGCCGACGCCAAGCGGCCACGGGCGGCGAAAGTAAAATCCCGATGGACGCCGAGACCCTGCGCACGCTCAGCGCGGCGGGGTTCGACTACGACAGCGTGCTGCCCGCTGGGGAGCACCTGTTCGTACGGCGTACGGCGAACCTCCATACCGGCGGCGTGCTGGAGGATGTCACCGGCATCCTGCATCCGACCCTTGTCGATGCGGCGGTGCGCGCCGCGCGGGCGCTCGACATCCCCATGGTCGGCCTCGACCTGCTGGTGCCGGCGGCCGATCAACCCGAGTACGTGTTCATCGAAGCCAACGAACGCGCAGGCCTGGCCAACCACGAACCACAACCCACCGCCGAGCGCTTTGTGGATTTGTTGTTTCCCCATAGCCAGACGGCGGCCTAGCAGAGGCGTAGTGCCTGAACAGATGCCATCGCGAGCAAGCTCGCTCCCACATGGGATTTCTGGTGTTTACACATTCTGTGTTCATCGTAGGACCTCTGTGGGAGCGAGCTTGCTCGCGATGAGGCCAGTTCAGGCACCGCCATCCAACAGTCGGACACACTCATCGAAACCATCGATGCGTTCAACCCATCAGGAGTTTCCATGATCAGCAAAATTCCCGAACCGGATCTCGAATACCTGCAAAAGGTCCTGCTGGAGATGCTCGCCATCCCCAGCCCTACCGGCTTTACCGACACCATCGTGCGCTACGTCGCCGAGCGGCTCGAAGAGCTGGGTATCGCTTTTGAAATGACCCGCCGTGGCACCATTCGCGCCACGCTCAAGGGGCGCAAGAGCAGCCCCGACCGGGCCGTGTCGGCGCACTTGGATACCATCGGTGCCTCGGTGCGGGCCATCAAGGACAACGGCCGCCTGACCCTGGCCCCCGTGGGTTGCTGGTCCAGCCGATTTGCCGAAGGCAGCCGAGTCAGCCTGTTTACCGACACCGGCGTGATCCGTGGCAGCGTGCTGCCGTTGATGGCATCCGGGCACGCGTTCAATACCGCCGTGGATGAACTGCCCATCAGTTGGGACCACATCGAGCTGCGCCTGGACGCTTATTGCACCACCCGCGCCGATTGCGAAACCCTGGGGGTGGGCATCGGCGATTACGTCGCCTTCGACCCCCTGCCGGAATTCACCGAAAGCGGCCACATCAGCGCTCGTCACCTGGACGACAAGGCCGGGGTCGCGGCGCTGCTGGCGGCGCTCAAGGCGATTGTCGACAGCGGCGAAGAACTGCTGATCGACTGTCACCCACTGTTCACCATCACCGAGGAAACCGGCAGCGGTGCCGCGGCCGCACTGCCCTGGGATGTCAGCGAATTCGTTGGCATCGACATCGCGCCTGTCGCGCCAGGCCAGCATTCCAGCGAACACACAGTCAGCGTGGCGATGCAGGATTCCGGAGGCCCCTACGACTATCATCTGTCGCGGCACTTGCTGAAACTGGCCAAGGAGAACGAGGTACCGGCACGCCGCGACCTGTTCCGCTACTACTTCAGCGACGCTCATTCGGCCATCACCGCCGGCCACGATATCCGCACCGCCCTGCTGGCCTTCGGCTGCGACGCCACCCATGGCTACGAACGCACCCACATCGACAGCCTGGCCGCCCTCAGTCGCCTGCTCGGCGCCTACATCCTCAGCCCGCCGGTGTTCGCCAGCGACGCGCAACCAGCCCAGGGTTCACTGGACCGTTTCAGTCATCAGATCGAACACGATACACAGATGGAAAGTGATACCCGGGTACCGTCGGTGGACAGCCTGATTGGGCAGCGCTCCGATAACTAACCCGACATTTCACTGTCTGGGCTATTGCCATCGCGAGCAAGCTCGCTCCCACAAGGTGCTCCATTGTGGGAGCGAGCTTGCTCGCGATGAGGCCAGGACAGGCTCCACAAAACCCAAGGCTAGCCGCAAAAGCCCATTGGCCGTAGCATCGCCCTATTGTCTAGCCGAGGTACCCCATGCTCATCCCCCACGACCAACTCGAAGTCGACACGCTCACCCGCCTGATCGAGGATTTCGTGACCCGCGACGGCACCGACAATGGTGACGACACGCCCCTGGAAACGCGGGTTCTGCGGGTCAGGCAAGCCCTGACCAAAGGCCAGGCGTTGATCGTCTTCGACCCCGAAAGTGAACAGTGTCAACTGATGCTCAAGCACGACGTGCCCAAACACCTATTCGACTGAACAGGCCTTGCGAGTGGCATGGGCCTTTTTCTTCTGGATCTTGTCGTAGATTTCGGAACGATGGACATCGACATGCCGTGGCGCTTCCACGCCAAAACGCACCGTGCCGCCGCTGACCGACAGCACACGGACGGAAATATCGTCACCGATGGAAATCAACTCACCTACAGCGCGGCTTAATACAAGCATGGTTCTTGTCCTTAAGAATGTCTGGACCCTGACCATGCCCGGCCTGTTTCCTGTTCTCAAGTCACCCACGAGAATTCAGTAAGGCCCTACAAGCAAAGTTCTTGTGACTGACGGAAACTTCCTGCAAAACCCTGTCGGACCGCCGGTATTTCAGGGCGCCGAGAACCGCGGGCCGAATAGAATCACACTCGCCCCCAACACGCAGAGCGCCACGCCAATCCAGTCGGACCCCAGTGGTCGCACCCGCTCAACCACCGCCAGCCAGCCGATCGAGGCAATGATATAGAGGCCGCCATAAGCGGCGTAGGCGCGCCCGGCGTACGTCGCTTCGATGCGGGTCAGCAACAGCGCGAACAGGGTGAGGCTGAGCACCGCCGGGGCGATCCACCAGGCGCTCTTGCCCTGGCGCAACCACATCCAGAATGCGTAGCAGCCAGCGATCTCAAACAGCGCGGCGAGAAAAAACCACAGGTAATTGAGCATGCAAATGTCCATCAGGAGGGCCGAATGGCGCCATCCTGAGGACATCGGGCATCCAGGTCAATTGAGGTTTTGCCGGGCCTTGGCGCGCATCTTGTCGGCCATGACGGTCATTTCGTCGTACAGCAACTGTGGGTTCTTCTGCTTGAGCGCCCAAGCCATGCGTCCCTGTTCGTGGGGCAGGATCATGAACTGGCCCTGGGCGACCTGCTGGTAGATGTAGTCGGCAATATCCGTGGCGCTGATCGGTGAGCTTTCCAGCAACTTGCCAACCTGGGCTTTCATGGCCGGGGTCGGGCCGCGGAAGGAGTCCAACAGATTGGTCTGGAAGAACGACGGGCACACCACGTGTACGCCAACTTCCTGCTGCGCCAGTTCCACCAGCAGGCTTTCCGACAGCGCCACGACACCTGCCTTGGCCACGTTGTAGTTGCTCATGGCCGGGCCCTGCATCAGGGCTGCCATGGAGGCGATGTTGATGATCTTGCCACGGCTTTTTTCCAGCAGCGGCAGGAACGCCTTGCAGCCCTTGACCACGCCCATGAGGTTGATCGCGATCTGCCAGTCCCAATCCTCCAGGGAAAGCTCGCTGAAGAAGCCGCCCGAGGCCACGCCGGCATTGTTGACGATGATATCGATACCGCCGAACTTCTCTTCGCAGGCCTGGGCGAACGCAGTCAATTGGCTGTAGTCGCGCACGTCGCAGCGCTGGATAAAGCCGTCGCCACCGGCACCACGCACTAGCTTGAGGGTTTCCACGAGGCCCGGCTCGCTGACATCCGATAAGGCCAGGCGCCATCCTTCGCGGGCCCAGCGCAGCGCGATTTCGCGACCCAGGCCGGAGCCGGCACCAGTGATCATCATGCGATTTTGCATAGCAGACAGCCTTGTTGTTCCGGGAGAGATAGGCCGAGTGTAGCGAAGGCATTCAGCGGACCCACGCTCCATCAGATTGCTGAATGGCGAGGGCAAACCGTAGGCGCTACAAAAACTTTGAATTTTCTACAAGGCGCGACGGTCGGACTTATTAAGCCGCCCGGATTTAACGCATGCGCGCTGGTAGTTGGAAGTTGCATCACTCCAGAACTGACCAATAAGGAAATCTACAATGGGCACAATACTTATCATTATCCTGATCCTCCTGCTGATCGGTGGTCTCCCAGTCTTCCCGCACTCCAGAAGTTGGGGTTACGGCCCGTCCGGTATCATCGGTGTGGTGTTGGTGGTGCTGTTGGTCCTGCTACTACTGGGCAAGATATAAACCACTAAGTAAGCGCAAAAAAAAAGAGGCCTTTGCAGGCCTCTTTTTTATGTGCGCCGTTTATCAGTCCGGCTTGCCGTCAACAACCCCGGCGGTGTTATCCAGCAGGCTCTTGGTCGCGGTTTGCAGGAAGGATTCGAGCTTGAGCTTCATCTCGGCAGCGTCGGGTGCATCCTGGATGATTTGCGCATGCGGATTGGCGCCCAGCTCATAGCGATACATCTTCGGCGCCATTTCCTTTTCCTTGGGAAGCATCAGGACGGTGTCACCCCGGATGATCGCGGTGGTCTGATCACTGCCCGACGGCTTGATCACACCAAAACCGGGATCGCCTTGCGGCAGGTTCAACAGGTCACGGCCCCAGCACTGGTTCCGTACTTGCCCACCGATCCGGCCCATGATGGTCGGCACGATGTCGACCTGGGTACCCACGGTGTGGTTACGCTGGCCGAATTTTTCCTGGACGCCCGGACCGATCAACAGCATCGGTACGTTGAAACGGCCCAGGTCCATCTCGGTGATCTGGCGTTCGTTGCCAAAGCCATGGTCGCCGACCACGACGAACAGGGTTTCCTTGAAGTAAGGCTCCTTGCGGGCCTTCTCGAAGAACTGGCCCAGCGCCCAGTCGGAGTAACGCATGGCAGTCAGGTGTTCGTTCAGGCTGCCACGGTCGGTGACCCGCTCGACCGGCAACGGCGTCGGCAGCGCATAAGGGGTGTGGTTGGACAAGGTTTGCAGCAAGGCATAGAACGGCTTGCCGTTTTCCCGCGCCTTGAGCTCGATCAGGCCACGCTCGAACATATCCTGGTCGGACACGCCCCAGGTCGGATCGGAGAACACCGGGTTCACGAAGTCGTTACGCCCGATGAATGTAGTCATGCCCTGGCTGCTGAAGAAACCCGACTGGTTGTCCCAGGCAAAATCGCCGTTGTAGACATACACGTCGTCGTAGTCACGGGCGCTGAGCAGTTGCGGCAGGCCCGACAGCTTGTGGCTGCCCTCCGGCGTCTGCATCAGGTACTCAAAACCGGGCAGGTTCGGGAAGCACGCCATGGTGGCGAACATGCCTTGGTGGGTGTGGGTACCGTTGGAGAAGAAACGGTCGAACAACAGGCCTTCCTTGGACAGTTTGTCCAGGTAAGGCGTGATGTTGCCCGGCGCGCCCAGGGCGCCAACCGAGTGACCGGCCATGCTTTCCATGAGGATCACGACCACGTTCTTGATCGGCAGGGTCTTGTCGGCCGGCGGCGTGTAGTCGCGGCGCACGGCGGCGGTCGCGGTGTCCACCAGTTTATCGTCAGGCATCACCAGCATGTCGCGCACAGTCTGCTGTGCCAACGGTTGCTCGAGGGTGGCTTTCCAGATGTTGTCGCGGTCTTCGGACATCCGGCTTTTCGCCGCGGCCACCAGCGACAAGGTACCGTTGAGGCCCAACTGGTTGGCGAAGTTCGAATCGGTGGTGTAGACGTCGCCCCAGCGCAGGGGCGGCCCTTGGCGCAAGGTGCCACGCGCGGCGGTCACAGCGACCAGCAGGCAAACGATGAACACCACGACACGCCCATACCACGGAGCGATCTGCCGGGTGCCAATGGTGCCGCCACTGAACGGCCCACGGGGACGCGTGGCGCGGTCGGCGCCTTTGAACGCCAGGCTGAGGATGATGGTGCCGCCGGCCCACGCCAGCAGGTAGCGCACCACCGGAAAACCGTACCAGAGCATGCTCATCACGGTTTTCGGGTCTTCCTTTACGTACTGGAAGACCAGGCCGTTGAGGCGCTGGTGGAATTCACGGTAGAAATCCATCTCCATCAAGCCCAGGAACAGCGCGATGCTGGAAGTGACGGTCAGCCACAAACGAAAGAACCCACGGGCGGCCATGGCCCTGGCGCTGAACAACGCCAGCAACAACGGGATGCAGAGATAGACCACCAGGCGCAAGTCGAAACGCAGGCCATTGACGAAGGCTTCAACGAAGGTCGAGGCCGGGGTGTCGAGGATCATCTCGCGGTTATAGACCAGCAGCGCCACGCGCAGCAGGCTGAACATGACCATCATCACCAGGGCACAGAGCAACGTGTAGGCCAGGTGTGATTTGACGGTCGGTTGCAGCAGGCGATGCGTAGTACGCTGCTGACTCAGGGCGTCCGGGATTGCCATGTCGTTTAAGGACCCTATCGGAATTGGAGTGACAAAAAGAAACAACGGCGCGCCCTCTGTTGACCAAAGTCTGGCCTCGGGGCTTGCGCGAGTGCGCAAATGTTGCACGAACGGCTATGGCATTGCCATTAAATAACCGGCGGCGATATGAGCGCGGGGGATTGTCCGCAAGATTTTGTGAAAATTTCGTTCAAAGAATATTCAGAAACACAAAAAGCCCAGCCTGGCGATGCGGCTCAACCGAACGCTATGGTAGCAAGGGGATTTATCTGTGGGAGCAAAGCTTGCTCCCACAGATGCCCCCTTTCCTCCGGGGTTCCCGTTGCTTAATGGAATTGCCGCCCCAAGCCCGCTGGCACGCCTTCGATGCTGGTGTCTTCCCATGGACCATTCGGGCTGACGGAACGGCTCCAACCGTTGTTCCAGCGGTAATAGGTTCGCTGGCGATAGAACGTGTTCGTCTGGTTGTCCAGCACATAGACCCCAAGCTTGGCGTCCCAATGGCTGTTGCCACCTGGCGGTGGGGCGAAGCTGGCGGAGGTGCGCGGCAGCGGTTTGGCCGGCTTGTTCGGGATGACAGGTTTGCCCGGCGCTGTGGACGGGACCGGTTTGCTGGTCGGGGTCGACGGCGGGATCGGAGGCAGCGGTGCCGAGGGCTCCGACGGACGCTGGACCGCACAAGCGCTCAGGCCCATGACGAGCGTGAGCAGGGTGATACGAGCGATGGCGGTCATGGTGCGAATTCCTGTTATTTGTCCGGACTGTCGATGGTCAATTGTTGCTGCGCCGTGGTGCTGCTCGCCAGGGGCTGGCTGCGGCCGATCCACTCACCCGCGGTCGGCTGGCCGGCCCGGGAGATGCGCGCCACCAGTTGGACTTCGGGGAAGTTCGACAGTTTCAACTGCGGCATCATTGCGTCCGCGTCACCCAGCTCTACCGTGACCGGCAGATCGGCGACCGTCAGGCGCTTGGCGGCAAGTGGCGCAGGCGGGCCGGAAACGGCGCGGGCGAAGATGAACACGCTGTCGCCCGGCTGCACCTTGGCCTTGAGTGCCGGCGCCAGGTCGACGCGCACCTTGAGCAGTGCCGCAGCCTTGGCCACCGGCGCCTGGGCGACCTTGCCGCCACTGGCTTGCAGCTTCTCGGTGGCACGGGTAATGCCGCCCTGCAGCGCTTCACGGGACTTGTCGCCCTCGGGCAGTTCCACCAGCAGGCGTCCCCAGTAATCGATCGCGTCCTGATAGCGCTCACCCTCAAAAGCGGCGATACCCAGCAGGCCGAGGCTGGTGACTTCCTTCGGATCGAGCTTCAGCGCTTCGTCGGTCAGCGCCTGGAGCTTGTCCGACCATTTCTTGCCATCGGCAAAATACTGCGCCTGGGCCCATTGGCCCAGCAGTTCGGGTTGGCGACCAGCCACCGCCACGGTGCGCTCGAAGATCTTTGCCGCGTCTGCGGGCCGATCCTGCGCCATGTAGGTACGCCCGAGGAAATACAGGCCCTCGGCGTTATCCGGTTGCGCCGCCACCGCACGTTCCAGGCGCAGGGTCATCTCTTCCATCGACTGCGGCGCCTGGGCGAATTCACGGGTCAGCTCGACCTTGTCGCTGGCACCGAAATGCAGGTACAGCGCCAGGCCCAACACCGGCACCAGCACAGCGGCGAGCAATGGCAACGGCTTGCCCAACCGGGATTCGCGTGGTGCATCGGCGCCCTCGGTGTCGGCGAGCAGTTCACGGGCAGCTTCGGCGCGACCGGTGTCCAGTTGCGCGGCGTTGAGCACGCCCTCCTCCCGCTCGACTTGCAGTTCGGCAACGCGTTCCTGGTACAGCGCCACGTTGAGCGCGGTACGGTCCTCCTCGCGTTGAGCGCGACGACCACGCAGGACAGGGATCAACAGAAAACTCAGGGCAACCAGAAGAAGCAGACCTGCGGCGAGCCAGAAATCAATCATGCTTGGTTTTATCCAACAGTTGGTCGAGGCGCTGGCGCTCTTCGACAGAAAGCGTGTCCGGGGCGGCCGTGCGCTGGACCCGGCGGCGGCGCACGATCACTGCAATGACGACGAAACCACCGAACAACAGCCCGGCGGGGCCGAACCACAGCAGCGCCGTCTTGGAGGACAGGGCGGGGTTGTAGCGCACGAACTCACCGTAGCGATCGACCATGAAATCGATGATCTGCTGGTTGTCCTTGCCCTCGCCGAGCATGCGGAAGATCTCCTTGCGCAAGTCGGCGGCAATCGGTGCGTTGGAGTCGGCGATGTCCTGGTTCTGGCACTTGGGGCAGCGCAGTTCCTTGGTCAGTTCACGAAACCGCTCGCGCTCGCCGTCGTTGGCGAATTCGTAGGTATCAATGGCGGCGTGGGCCACGCCGGCAAGGCTCAGGCCGAGGATGGCGGCGGCTAACCAGCGCTTCATGGCTTGGCCTCGTCCACCAGTGCCTGATACTTGGCGGCCAGTTTCTCGCGCCAGACCTGTTCGTCGATCACGCCGACGAACTTGTCGCGGATAACGCCCTTGGCGTCGATGAAGAACGTTTCCGGCGCACCGTAGACACCCAGGTTCAGGCCCAGGGAACCGTCTTCATCGCGAATGTCCAGTTGATACGGATTGTGGAACTCGGCCAGCCACTTCAAGGCGTCGACGTTGACGTCCTTGTAATTGACGCCGTAGATCACCACGCCGTTCTGGGCCAGTTTGTTCAACACCGGGTGCTCGACCCGGCAGGAGATGCACCAGGTGCCCCACACGTTGACCAGCGCCGGCTTGCCCAGCAGGTCGGCGCGGGTCAAGGTTTTATCACCCTGCACCGAAGGCAGGGAGAAATCCGGAAACGGCTTGCCGATCATCGCCGAGGGCAACTCGGTCGGATTCAGGTACAGCCCGCGGTACAAAAACACCGCCATCAACAGGAACAGCGCCAGCGGCACCAACATCAACCAACGTTTCATGCAGTGGCTCCCGTCGCGCCCAGGGCTTCACGCACCCGGGTTTTCACCTTGACTCGATAACGCCGATCCAGCGCCGCCAGCACCCCACCCAGGCCGGTGAGCAAGCCACCGAACCAGATCCAGCGCACGAATGGCTTGACGTGGACCCGCACCGCCCACGCGCCGTCGCCCAGGGACTCGCCCAGCGCCACGTAGAGATCGCGGGTGAAACCGGCATCGATGCCGGCTTCGGTCATCACCGAGTTCTGCACGGTGTAGAGACGTTTTTCCGGGTGCAGCACGGTGATTTCCTGGCCGTTGCGAAGGACTCGCACAGTGCCTTTGTCGGATGTGAAGTTCGGGCCCTCGAAATGTTTGGCGCCCTCGAAAACGAACTGATAGCCGGCCAGGTCCATGGACTCACCCGGCGCCAGGCGCAGGTCGCGCTCGGCGCTGTTCTGGCTGGACAGCACCACGCCCAGAGCGCAGACGGCGATGCCCAGGTGTGCGACCTGCATGCCCCAGTAACTGCGGGTCAGGGTCGGCAGCCCCTTGATCAGGCCTTTGTGCCGGGTCTTGTCGAAGATGTCCCGTACACCCGCCAGCAATACCCAGGCTGCCAGCACGAACGTCGCCAGTACCGCCCAGTTGAAATCGCCATACGCCACGCCGGCCACCACGGCCAGCGCGGCGGTGCCCAGCAGCACCGGGGTCAACATGCCCAGCAGCCACTTGACCGGGGTATCTTTCCAACGCACCAGCATACCGATGGCCATTACTACCATCAGGATAGCCATCAGCGGGATGAACAGCGCATTGAAGTACGGCGGGCCCACCGACAGCTTGGCACCGGACAACGCATCGAGCACCAGCGGGTACAACGTCCCCAGCAGGATCATCGACGCGGCCACCACCAGCACCAGGTTATTGCCCAGCAACAGGGTTTCCCGCGACCAGAGGTTGAAGCCAACCTGGCTCTTGACCACCGGCGCACGCAGGGCGAACAGCGTCAGCGAACCGCCGACCACAAATAGCAGGAACATCAGGATGAACACGCCACGCTCAGGGTCCGAGGCGAAGGCATGCACCGACGTCAGCACGCCCGAGCGCACCAGGAACGTCCCCAGCAGGCTCAGCGAGAACGCCGCGATGGCCAGCAGCACGGTCCAGCTCTTGAACACACCACGTTTTTCCGTGACCGCCAGGGAATGGATCAGCGCCGTGCCCACCAACCAGGGCATGAACGAGGCGTTTTCCACCGGGTCCCAGAACCACCAGCCGCCCCAGCCGAGTTCGTAGTAGGCCCACCATGAACCGAGGGTGATACCGATGCCGAGGAAGGCCCAGGCGACGATGGTCCACGGACGCGACCAGCGTGCCCACGCCGCATCGAGACGACCACCGAGCAACGCGGCGATGGCGAAGGCGAAGGCCACGGAGAAGCCGACGTAGCCCATGTAGAGCATGGGCGGATGAACGATCAGGCCGATGTCTTGCAGCAATGGGTTGAGGTCGCGGCCATCCGTCGGCATCTGCGGCAGGATGCGCTCGAACGGGTTGGAGGTGACGATCAAAAACAGCAGGAAACCGGTGCTGATCATGCCCATCACCGCGAGCACCCGGGCCAGCATCACCTGGGGCAACTGCCGGGAGAACACCGAGACGGCGAAGGTCCAGCCGGCCAGGATCAACGCCCAAAGCAGCAGCGAGCCTTCGTGGGCGCCCCACACGGCGCTGAACTTGTAGTACCAGGGCAAGGCGCTATTGGAGTTGCTGGCGACGTATTCCACGGAAAAATCGTCGGCCATGAACGCATAGGTCAGGCAACCGAAGGCGAACAGCATGAAGGCGAACTGCCCCCACGCCGCCGGCTGGGCCAGGCTCATCCACAAGCGGTCGCCGCGCCAGGCACCGAGCAAGGGCACCACGGCCTGTACCAGGGAGAAACACAGGGCAAGGATCATCGCCAGGTGGCCCAACTCGGGAATAAAGATGCCAGCAGTCATTGATCAGCCCTCCTTCACGGGAGCGGGCGCCGACTGACCGCTGTCTTTCAGCGCCTTGGTCACTTCCGGCGGCATGTATTTTTCGTCGTGCTTGGCCAGCACTTCGTCGGCCACCACTACGCCGTCGGCGTTGAGCTTGCCCAGGGCGACGATGCCCTGCCCTTCGCGGAACAGGTCCGGGAGGATGCCGCGATAGGTGATGGTCACGGTCTTGTTGAAGTCGGTGACATTGAATTTCACGTCCAGGGAATCCCCGGAGCGCTCCAGCGAGCCTTTTTCCACCATGCCGCCAGCGCGGATGCGGGTGTCCTTGGGCGCTTCGCCGTTGGCGATCTGGGTCGGGGTGTAGAACAGGTTGATGTTTTGCTGCAGGGCGCTCAGGGCCAGGGCGACCGCGGCACCGACACCCACCAGGATCGCAAGAATGATGACAAGACGTTTTTTGCGCAGCGGATTCACTGACCGTTCTCCCGGCGCAGACGACGCGCCTCTTGTTGCAGATACCGCTTGCGGGCCAGGATTGGCACCGCCACGTTGAGGGCCAGCACCACCAGGCAGATGCCATAGGCTGACCAGACATACAGGCCATGATGGCCCATGGCGAGGAAATCGCCGAATGAAGCGAAACTCATCGAGCGGCCTCCAGGCTGTTCTGTACTTCGGCCTTCACCCAACTGGCCCGGGACTCGCGCTTGAGCACTTCCAGGCGCATGCGCAGCAGCAGCACCGCGCCGAAGAAACAGTAGAAACCCAACACGGTCAGCAACAGCGGCAGCCACATTTCGACGGGCATTGCCGGTTTTTCGGTAAGCGTGAAAGTCGCCCCCTGGTGCAGGGTGTTCCACCACTCCACCGAGTACTTGATGATCGGGATGTTGATCACACCGACAATCGCCAGTACCGCGCAGGCCTTGGCGGCACTGTCACGATTGCTGATGGCGTTGCCCAGCGCAATAAGACCGAAGTACAGGAACAGCAGGATCAGCATCGACGTCAGTCGCGCATCCCAGACCCACCACGAACCCCAGGTCGGCTTGCCCCAGATGGCCCCGGTGACCAGCGCCACGGCAGTCATCCAGGCACCGATGGGCGCAGCGCATTGCAGGGCCACGTCGGCCAGCTTCATCTTCCACACCAGCCCTACCACACCGCACACCGCCAGCATCACGTAGACGGACTGGGCCAGCATCGCCGTGGGTACGTGGATGTAGATGATGCGGAAGCTGTTGCCCTGCTGGTAGTCCGGCGGTGCGAAGGCCAGGCCCCAGACTACGCCAGAACCAATCAACAACAGTGCAGCGATGCTCAACCATGGGAGCAGTTTGCCGCTGATGCCGTAGAACCACTTGGGTGAGCCGAGCTTGTGAAACCAGGTCCAGTTCATTGCTGTTTCCATCACGGTTGCGGCTCGCCGTCACGAACCGCCGGGGCAGCCTTTACTTCCAAAGAAGTGGTCAATTTTTGACCAGGCCTCGTTATTATTCGCCGACGCTGATCTTCAGGCCAGCGGCTATTGCAAAGGGTGTCAGGGTTATCGCCAGGGCGGTCAGGCTACCAAGCCACAGCAGATAACCGGTCGCGGGCATTCCTTGCAACGCCGCTTGCAAGGCACCACTGCCCAGGATCAGGACCGGGATATACAACGGCAGGATCAGCAGCGCCAGCAACAGGCCGCCGCGCTTCAACCCCACCGTCAACGCCGCGCCCACCGCACCGAGCAGGCTCAGCACCGGCGTGCCCAGCAGCAGCGACACCAGCAGCACCGGCATGCACGCGCCGGGCAGCCCCAGCATCATTGCCAGCAGTGGCGAGAGCAATACCAGTGCCAGCCCGGAAAAAACCCAGTGTGCCAGTACCTTGGCTAAAACCAGAAGGGCCAGGGGGTGCGACGAAAGGACCCACTGTTCCAGTGAACCGTCTTCGAAATCACTGCGGAAAAGCCCGTCCAGCGAGAGCAGGACCGATAAAAGCGCGGCGACCCAGACCAGTCCCGGAGACAAGGTTTGCAACAATTGAGTCTCCGGCCCGACCGCCAACGGGAACAACGCAATCACTATCGCGAAGAACACCAGCGGATTGGCCAATTCGGCCGGACGACGGAACAGCAGGCGCGCCTCGCGGGCAAGCAACAGGCCAAACACACTCATACGGCCCAGTTCCCCAGATCAATGTTGCGATAACCGGCCGGCATCCGCGCCAGCGTGTGGTGAGTGGTCAAGAGCACCATGCCACCGTTTTCACAGTGCTGGGCCAAGTGTTCCTCGAGCTGCGCGACACCCTGCTTGTCCAGGGCGGTGAACGGCTCGTCGAGAATCCACAGCGGCGGGCTGTCCAGATACAGCCGGGCCAGGGCCACGCGGCGTTGCTGGCCGGCGGACAAGGTGTGGCTCGGCACGTCTTCGAAGCCGCGCAGCCCTACCGCCGCCAACGCCTGCCAGATCGCTTCGCGGCCGGCCGGCGTATGCAATGCGCAGAGCCAACTGAGGTTCTCTTCGGGGGTCAGCAAATCCTTGATACCGGCGGCATGGCCGATCCAGAGCAGGTTGCGGGCCAGTTCGCTACGCTGGCTGTGCAAGGGCTGGCCATTGAGCAACACTTGGCCTGCGGTGGGTTGCATCAACCCGGCCAGCAGGCGCAGCAAGCTGGTCTTGCCGCTGCCGTTGGGACCACTGATTTGCACCATGTCGCCACGCGAGAGTCTCAATTCGAGATTTTCGAAAAGCAGTCGCAAGTCTCGCTCACAGGCGAGGCCGACGGTTTGCAGGAGAGGACTGGTCAAGGGATCGCGGGCCTTATACGGTTCAAGTCGGCGGTGCAGCGGCCGTTAAAGAGATGCAGCATAGATGCATTGACGAGCTGTTCCACAGAGCTGCGTCAAACAATTGCAAGGTTTTCGCCACTCCCTGAAAGACGGGCGGCATTATACATGCCCTAACCTCCTCTCAAGAGAGCTTATTTCCCCAAGGTAAGACCGCAAATGACAGGCGACATGAACATCCTGCCGCTGCCCCAGGCCACGGCAACCACGCGTATGCCAGCGGTCAATGGCGAGCTGCTCAAACTGCTGGTGCCGACCGAAGGCCTGATCAGCTCGGGCCAGACCGCCCAGGCCGAAGTGCTGTCGCTCAAGCAGGCCGACCAGACTTTCCAGCTGTTGCTCAAGGTCACCCTGGAGAGCGGCCGCCAGACCACCGTGCAGGCCACCAGCACCCAGCCGTTGCCCCAAGGCACCAGCCTGGCCGTGACGCAGCCGTCCGCCAGCAACCTGGCGATTGCCGTGCAACAGGCCGTGGCCTCCAGCGTCGCCACCCTCACCCGAATCGACACGGCGCAGTTGCCGGTCGGCACCCTGCTGCAAGGCAAAGTGCTGACCAGTCAGGCGTTGCCGCAGCTGCCGGGACAACCGGCGGTGTATCGGTCGTTGGTAAGCTTGCTCAATACCGCCCAGGCGGGTAGCACCCTGGACATCGACAGCCCGCAGCCGCTGCGCATCGGCACGCTGTTGAGTGCCCAGGTGCAAGATACTCAGACGCTGAAGTTCGTTCCGCTGAGCAACCGCCAGGAGCAATTGGCGGTGAGCCAGCAGTTGGTCACGCAAATGAGCCAGCAGGGCTCGCTGGACAGCCTGATCACCGCCCTGCAAAACCTTCCGGCCACCGACGACACCGGTGCCGAGCTGCGCGCCGCGGTGACACGCCTGTTGGCCAGCCTGCCGGATGTCCAGCAACTGAGTACGCCCAAGGGGCTGGCCCAGGCCATGGTCGCCAGCGGTGTGTTCCTGGAAAGCAAGTTGCTCGCCGGGCAGCCGCCGAGCCTGGCGCCGGACATGAAAGGCGACCTGCTGAAACTGATCGCCCAACTGACACCGGCCCTACCCACCTCCACCAACCTCAGCGCCATCATTGCCGCCAATACGTTGGCCCAAGTCCTGCCTAGCTTCGTACGCAGCGCCCTGGGGATGCTCGGCCAGGTCAGCGCCAAGCCACAACCCACCAGCTTCCCCCTGCCCTCGCGCCAGATGAAAGGCCAGGACGAAGAAGGCGACCTCGAACACCTGCTGCGCCTGGCCGCTGCCGCCGTGTCACGCCTGCAAAGCCATCAGTTGTCGAGCCTGGAACAGACCGGCCTGACCGACGACGGTCGGCTGATGAGCACCTGGCAATTGGAGATCCCGATGCGCAACTTGCAGGACATCGTGCCGTTGCAGGTCAAGTTCCAGCGTGAGGAAACCCCGCCCCGGGAGCAACCCAACGAGCGCCGGGAAGAACGCGAGCCAAAACAGCAGCTCTGGCGGGTGGAATTGGCGTTCGACATGGAACCGCTCGGCCCACTGCAGGTTCAGGCGCAGTTGCTCAGCGGCAGCCTGTCCAGCCAGCTGTGGGCAGAACGGCCGTACACCGCAAGCCTGATCGAAAGCAACCTGACAGCCTTGCGTGAACGCCTGGTGACCTGTGGCCTGAACGTCGGCGAGCTGGACTGCCACCTCGGCACCCCGCCCCAAGGCCCCAAGACTCGCCTGGAACAACGCTGGGTGGACGAAACCGCATGACAACCCATACCGAACCCCGCCAGGCCATCGCCCTCAAGTACGACGGCCACCACGCCCCGACCCTCACCGCCAAGGGCGACGAAGCCCTGGCCGAGGAAATCCTGCGCATCGCCCGCGAAAGCGAAGTGCCGATCTATGAAAATGCCGAGCTGGTGAAGCTGTTGGCGCGGATGGAGCTGGGGGACAGCATCCCGGAAGAGCTGTACCGCACGATTGCCGAGATCATTGCGTTTGCCTGGAACCTCAAGGGCAAGTTTCCCCAGGGCTACGACCCGAATGCGCCGAGTGTCGAGAAAGATGTGACCGACCGCGGCGACGACTACTGATCACAGCGGCGGTGCTTGGGCTGGAATGATCAGTGTGTGAGCGACAAAAAAACCTGTGGGAGCGAGCTTGCTCGCGATGGCGGACTCACATTCAACATCTCTGTTGACTGTCACACCGCTATCGCGAGCAAGCTCGCTCCCACAATTGGATCGGGGGGTGAAGGCGATCAGCCGCCCTTATGCAGCTTACTCATCAACTCCGCCTCGGCCTGGGTCAGGCCGCAGGCTTGGGTCAGTTCGTCGACACTGGCGCCCATGCCCACCAGGCGGGCGGCCTGGGCAAAGGACAGGCTGGAGGGGTCGCGCTGTTCCAGCTGGGCGAGTTTATCCGGCAACGGCGCGACCACGGCACGCAGCTCATGGAGCGCTTCGCCCATGCGCACGGTGCCGTTCTGGTAATCGTCGACACGCTTGGCCAGGTCCTTGATGCGCTGATCGCGCAGCGCATCGCCCTGGGCCTGCTGAGCGGCGATCTGCCGCTGGCCACGTATGTACGCCAAGAACATCGCCAGCGTGCCTGCCCAGAAAAGGAACAGGACAATGACTGCTACCTCAAGAATCAAATCAGATACTCTCCAGTTCCGACCACTCTTCTTCGCTCATCATCTTGTCCAGTTCAACCAGAATCAACAACTCGTTGTTCTTGTTGCACACGCCCTGAATGAACTTGGCGGATTCTTCGTTACCCACGTTCGGCGCAGTCTCGATTTCCGACTGGCGCAGGTAAACCACTTCGGCGACGCTGTCGACCATGATGCCAACCACTTGCTTGTCGGCTTCGATGATGACGATCCGGGTGTTGTCGCTGATCTCGGCATTCATCAGGCCGAAGCGCTGGCGGGTATCGATCACCGTGACCACGTTGCCACGCAGGTTGATGATGCCCAGAACGTAGCTCGGTGCACCCGGTACCGGGGCGATCTCGGTATAGCGCAGCACTTCCTGAACGCGCATCACGTTGATGCCGTAGGTTTCGTTATCGAGCTTGAAGGTCACCCATTGCAGAATCGGATCTTCAGAACCCTTTTGAGACGACGCCTTATCATTCATACCCTGACCCCTCGAAAAACCGCCTGTGGCGGCGTGTATTCTGTCCGACGACGCTGGGCGCCGCCGGTTATCTTATTTCGGTTTCTGGACCGGCTTCTTACTGCCACCCAGGTGTTTTGCCCCGCCGCTGGCGATCAGCTCCGCCAGCTCGGAAACGTCCAGCAAGGCGCACATATGCTCGATCACCGTACCGGCCAGCCATGGCCGTTGCCCTCGATGGCTGCGCCACTTGATCTCGTTCGGGTCCAGGCGCAGCGAACGGCTGACCTGATGCACCGCCAAACCCCACTCGTAACCCTGCACTGAAATCACGTACTGCAAGCCTTGGCGAAAATCATCGCGATAACGGTCCGGCATGACCCAGCGTGCCGTATCCAGTACCTTCAGGTTGCCGGCCTGGCTCGGCAGGATTCCGAGGAACCATTCCGGCTGGCCAAACAACGGCGTCAATTCCTGCCCGGCCAGGGAATAAATCGACCCCAGGCATACCAGCGGCACCGCCAGGGTCAACCCGGCCACATCAAACAACAGACACTCGAACGGCTCGGCGGCCCAGGCCGGACGGTCGTCGCCCGGCACCGGTGGCGGCGGATTGCTCGGCGGCAGGTGGATTTCCACCACCGGCGTCACCAGGCCTTGTAGCAGCGGGGCAACGGTCGAGACCGGCGCCAGGATCGGCGCAGGCGCGTCCATGACCGCCACCTGGGGCTTGATAAACGGTGCCTCGACCGCTGCAGCTATCACTGATTTCTGTGCGTCACGGGCCTGCTCTTCGAGCACGGCCGCCTGAAACTCATCCAGCACACCCTTGGCTTCGACGTTCTCGGGCAACGCCTCGATCACGCTTGGCTGTGGTGGCAATTCTTCGGTCGCTTCCTGCAGCAGCCCATCCAGATAGGACTGCAGGGCCATTTGCGGACGCGAGGTTGTCTTTATCGGGCGGCTCATAGGAACAGTGCGCCACTTGAAGAGGTTATCGGCATGAATGCGGCAGGACTTGAGCGTTCGCAGGCGAACACAATGCCAGTGGAAAGCCTCGTCACCTTAAGCCACCTGCTGCGGAACAAGCTGTTGGGTCAACAGGTGCTTGAGCAGCGCCCGATAGGCCAGCACTCCGCGGCTCTTGCCATCGAATTGCGACGGGGTCACACCGGCACGGCTGGCGTCCCGCAAGCGGGTATCAACGGGGATATAGCCTTGCCAGATGTCTTCCGGGTACTTGTCCCGCAACACCCGCAAGGTGCCCAGGGAGGCCTGGGTACGACGATCGAACAGGGTTGGCACGATGTTGAAGGCCAGCGTCTGCTTGCGCGAGCGGTTGACCATCGCCAGTGTATTGACCATGCGCTCCAGGCCCTTGACCGCCAGGTGCTCGGTCTGCACCGGAATGACCAATTGTTGGCTGGCCGCCAAGGCATTGACCATCAGCAAACCCAGCAACGGCGGGCTGTCGATGATCGCGTAATCGAAATCCTGCCACAGCTGCGCCAGACTCTTGGCGATCACCAGGCCCAACCCGCCCTGCCCCGGCGACTGTCGCTCCAGGGTGGCCAGGGCGGTGCTCGATGGCAGCAGGGAAATCCGCTCGTCGCTGGTGGACAACAGCAACTGCCCCGGCAGGCCCTCGGGCACAACGCCCTTGTGCAGGAACAGGTCGTAGTTGCTGTGCTCCAGGCTGTCGGGATCGTAGCCGAAATAGCTGGTCATCGAGCCATGGGGGTCCAGGTCGACAATGACCACGCGCTTGCCCGCCTCGGCCAGCAACCCGGCTAAAGCGATGGAAGATGTGGTCTTGCCCACACCACCTTTTTGATTGGCGACTGCCCAGACTCTCATTTGGATCGTTCCTCCCGGCCGAAACAGGCTCGACCGAGAAATAGCTCGGTTATAAAGCGGGTGACGGAGAATTGACGGCACTCTGTCTTCCCGGCGACTTGACCGGAGCCGGTGCAGTTTGTGTGCCAGCCCGCTTCAATGCCGCATCCGGAGTTGCTTTGGCCGTACCGGTACCGGTCAGGCTGCGACGCACATCGAGGTTGCGCGACACCACCAGCACCACCCGCCGGTTGCGCGCACGCCCCTCGGCCGTGGCGTTGTTGGCGACCGGCTGAAACTCGCCGTAGCCCACCGAGGCCAGGCGGCCGGGGTTCACGCCCTGCATCGCCAGCATGCGCACGATGCTCGCCGAACGGGCCGAGGACAGCTCCCAGTTGGTCGGGTATTGCGAAGTACGGATCGGTTGGTCGTCCGTGAAGCCTTCGACATGGATCGGGTTGTCGAAGGGCTTGAGGATCGCCGCGACCTTATCGATGATGTTGAACGCCATGTCGCTGGGCATGGCGTCGCCGCTGCCGAACAACAAGCTGGAATTGAGCTCGATCTCGACCCACAACTCGTTGCCACGCACGGTCATCTGGTTGGAGCTGATCAGGTCACCGAACGCCGCGCTGATATCGTCGGCGATGCTTTTCAACGGATCGCTACCGCCGGCGATACCGGCATCGACCTGTTCGCTGTCCTTGACCAAGGGCTTGGCCGGCGTGGTGGTCTTGGGGCGCTCATCGCCGATGGGAATCGGTTTGAGCGCGCGGTCGGAATCCGTGAAGACGCCGATCAACGCCTCGGAAATGACTTTGTACTTGCCTTCATTGACCGACGAGATCGAATACATGACCACGAAAAAGGCGAACAGCAGGGTGATGAAGTCGGCGTAGGAAACGAGCCAGCGTTCATGGTTGACGTGTTCTTCGGTGTGCCTGCGACGTGCCATATTCCTTGTCTCCCATCAGTCCATGAAGCCCTGGAGCTTCAACTCAATGGAGCGCGGGTTTTCACCTTCGGCGATCGACAGGATCCCTTCCAGCAGCATTTCGCGATAGCGCGACTGGCGCAACGCGATGGACTTGAGCTTGGCCGCGATCGGCAGCAGCACCAGGTTGGCACTCGCCACGCCATAGATCGTGGCGACGAACGCCACGGCGATGCCGCTACCCAATTGCGACGGATCGGCCAGGTTGCCCATCACATGGATCAGGCCCATCACCGCACCGATGATGCCGATGGTCGGCGCGTAGCCGCCCATGCTTTCGAACACCTTGGCCGCTTCGATATCGCGGCTTTCCTGGGTGTAGAAATCCACTTCCAGGATGCTGCGGATGGCTTCCGGCTCGGCGCCGTCCACCAGCAATTGCAGGCCTTTGCGTGAGTAGCTGTCGGGCTCGGCATCGGCCACCCCTTCCAGCCCCAGCAGGCCCTCCTTGCGAGCGGTCAGACTCCAGTTCACCACACGATCGATACCACCGGCCAGGTCGACACGGGGCGGGAACAGAATCCAGATCAGCACTTGCATGGCGCGCTTGAAAGCGCTCATGGGCGACTGCAACAGCGCCGCGCCAATGGTGCCACCGAGCACGATCAACGCCGCCGGGCCGTTGGCCAGCGCGCCCAGATGACCGCCTTCCAGATAATTGCCGCCAATGATGGCGACGAACGCCATGATGATGCCGATCAGGCTGAGTACATCCATTACAGGCAGGCCTCGACCAGGTGTCTACCGATGTCGTCCAATCCGTACACTGCGTCGGCGAGATCGGCTTTTACGATGGCCATTGGCATGCCGTAGATCACGCAGCTGGCTTCGTCCTGGGCCCAGATCGCACTGCCGCCCTGCTTGAGCAGGCGCGCGCCTTCGCGACCGTCGGCGCCCATGCCGGTGAGCACCACCGCCAGAACTTTGTCACCGTAGGACTTGGCCGCGGAACCGAAGGTAATGTCCACGCAAGGCTTGTAGTTCAGACGCTCGTCGCCCGGCAGGATTTTCACCGCGCCGCGGCCATCGATCATCATCTGCTTGCCACCTGGCGCCAACAACGCCAGGCCTGGACGCAGGATGTCGCCATCCTCGGCTTCCTTGACGCTGATGTTGCACAGCTTGTCCAGGCGCTCCGCGAAAGCCTTGGTGAACGCCGCCGGCATGTGCTGGATCAGCACGATGGGGGCCGGGAAGTTGGCCGGCAACTGGGTCAGGACCCGTTGCAGCGCCACCGGGCCACCCGTGGACGTGCCGATAGCGACCAGCTTGTAGGCTTTGCGCTTGGGCGCCGGCGACGACGCACTGGCGGGCACCGGGCGAGCCGGCGCAGGGGCTGGTGCCGATGCACTGCGTACCGGTGCCGGATTGAAGCTGCTCGATGCAGTCGGCGCCGGGCTTGGCGCCGCAACAGGGGCTGGCGCCGGTGCGCTGTAGGCACCGACACGACGATTGCTGCGGGAAATGCTGTGGACCTTTTCGCACAGCAACTGCCGGACTTTGTCGGGGTTGCGCGAAATGTCTTCGAAATTTTTCGGCAGGAAATCCACCGCCCCGGCGTCCAGCGCATCGAGGGTCACTCGGGCGCCTTCATGGGTCAGGGACGAGAACATCAATACCGGGGTCGGGCAGCGCTGCATGATATGCCGCACGGCCGTGATGCCATCCATCATCGGCATCTCGTAGTCCATGGTGATCACGTCCGGCTTGAGTGCCAGGGCCTGATCGATCGCCTCTTTGCCGTTGGTCGCGGTACCGACGACCTGAATACTCGTGTCCGCCGAAAGAATTTCCGAGACGCGGCGGCGGAAAAACCCCGAATCGTCCACCACCAGGACTTTAACTACCATAAACACTCCGTTAGACGAGGCGCGGCCCTGGGCCACGCCCCTCCAGAATCAAATACGCCGGGCGGCGTAACGCTTGAGCATGCTTGGCACATCGAGAATCAACGCGATGCGGCCGTCGCCGGTGATGGTGGCGCCGGACATGCCCGGGGTGCCCTGGAGCATCTTGCCCAACGGCTTGATGACCACTTCTTCCTGGCCCACCAACTGGTCGACGACGAAGCCGATCCGCTGGGTGCCCACCGAAAGGATCACCACATGGCCCTCGCCCTGCTCCACATGAGCGGCGGAGCTGACCAACCAGCGCTTGAGGTAGAACAGTGGCAGTGCCTTGTCCCGTACGATCACCACTTCCTGGCCGTCCACCACGTTGGTGCGCGACAGGTCGAGGTGGAAGATCTCGTTGACGTTGACCAGCGGGAAGGCGAAGGCCTGGTTGCCCAGCATCACCATCAGGGTCGGCATGATCGCCAGGGTCAGCGGGACCTTGATGACGATCTTCGAGCCCTGGCCCTTGGTCGAGTAGATATTGATCGAACCGTTGAGCTGGGAAATCTTGGTTTTCACCACGTCCATGCCCACGCCACGGCCCGACACGTCGGAAATCTCGGTCTTGGTCGAGAAACCCGGGGCGAAGATCAGGTTGTAGCACTCGGTGTCGCTCAGGCGGTCGGCGGCATCCTTGTCCATCACACCGCGTTTCACCGCGATGGAACGCAACACGTTCGGATCCATGCCTTTGCCGTCGTCGGAGATCGACAGCAGGATGTGGTCGCCTTCCTGCTCGGCGGCCAGGATCACCTTGCCGCTGCGGACCTTGCCCGAGGCTTCGCGCTCTTCCGGCGACTCGATGCCGTGGTCGACCGCGTTGCGCACCAAGTGGACCAGCGGGTCGGCCAGGGCCTCGACAAGGTTCTTGTCGAGGTCGGTCTCTTCACCCACCAGTTCCAGGTTGATTTCTTTCTTGAGCTGGCGAGCCAGGTCGCGAACCAGGCGCGGGAAGCGCCCGAAGACTTTCTTGATCGGCTGCATCCGGGTCTTCATGACCGCGGTCTGCAGGTCCGCCGTGACCACGTCCAGGTTCGACACGGCCTTGGACATGGCTTCGTCCTGGCTATTGAGGCCCAGGCGCACCAGACGGTTACGCACCAGCACCAGTTCGCCGACCATGTTCATGATCTCGTCCAGGCGTGCGGTATCGACCCGAACGGTGGTCTCGGCTTCGCTGGCCGGTTTTTCCGCTGGCGCAGCCGCCGCAGCACGGGCAGGTGCCGGGGCCGCAGTGGCAGCAGGCTTGGCGGGTTCGGCCTTCGGTTCCGGTGCCTTGGCAGCGGGTTTGGGCGCAGCCTTGGCTGCTGGAACAGCAGTGGCGGTAGTGCCGGCAGCAGGAGCAGCCGCGGCCTTCCCGACTTCTGTAAACTTGCCTTTGCCGTGCAGTTCGTCGAGCAGCGATTCGAATTCGTGATCGCTGATCAGGTCGCTGCCAGCCGCGGCGGCAGCCGGCTTGGCTGGCGTCGGCGCGGAAGCGATGGCCGAATCCAGCGCGTCAACGGCAAACGTGCCCTTGCCGTGCAACTGATCGAGCAAGGCTTCGAATTCGTCGTCGGTGATGTCGGAGTTGTCGCCCGCCGCTTTCGGGGCAGCCGGAGTCGCCGCTGGCGTGACCGCATCGGGAGCGAACTGACCTTTGCCATGGAGCTGGTCGAGCAATGACTCGAACTCGTCGTCGGTGATTTCATCACTGGCGTCAGCTGTTGCATTGGCGGGCGGCGCAGCAGGTGCCGCCGGCGCTTCGGCTTGGGCCTTGACGGCGTTCAGCGAATCCAGCAGTTGTTCAAATTCGTTATCGGTGATGTCGCCCGACTCTTCGGCGACCGGCTCTTCAGCCACTGCCTCGGCAACCGGAGCCGCTTCATCAGCCGATTGCGGCTCCGCCAGGCGTGCCAGCGCGGCGAGCAACTCAGGCGTGGCAGCGGTGATCGGCGAGCGCTCACGCACTTCGCTGAACATGCTGTTGACCGCATCCAGCGCTTCAAGCACCACGTCCATCAGTTCCGAATCAACGCGACGCTCACCCTTGCGCAGGATGTCGAACACGTTTTCGGCAATGTGACAGCACTCCACCAGCTCGTTGAGCTGGAGGAAGCCGGCGCCTCCTTTTACAGTGTGGAAACCGCGAAAAATTGCATTGAGCAGATCCGCATCATCTGGTCGGCTTTCCAGCTCGACCAGCTGTTCGGACAGTTGCTCTAGAATCTCGCCGGCCTCAACCAGGAAATCCTGAAGGATCTCTTCATCGGCGCCGAAGCTCATTAATGGCTGCTCCTAAAACAGGGCTAAAACTCAGAATCCAAGGCTGGACAGCAAATCGTCCACATCGTCCTGACCGGACATAACGTCTTCTCTTTTATCGGCATGAATCTGCGGACCTTCACCCTGAGAGAGATGTTTTTGTGGATCTTTTTCAGCAAGCATCGCTTCACGGTCGTGTTCGATGCCTGCAAAGCGGTCTACCTGGCTGGCCATCAACACCAGTTTGAGCAGGTTACTTTCCACTTCGGTGACCAGTTGGGTCACACGCTTGATCACCTGGCCGGTCAGGTCCTGATAGTCCTGAGCCAGCAGAATATCGTTGAGGTTGCTTGCCACCGCGCGGTTCTCGGTGCTGCTGCGCGCCAGGAAACCGTCGACCCGACGGGCCAACTCCCGAAACTCTTCGGCGCCGACTTCGCGCCGCATGAACCGACCCCAGTCGGTGCTCAAGGCCTGGGCTTCTTCGCTCAGGCCGTTGACCAGGGGCGTTGCGCTTTCCACCAGGTCCATGGTGCGGTTGGCCGCGGCCTCGGTCAGCTTGACCACATAACCCAGACGCTCGGTGGCGTCGGTGATCTGCGAGACTTCCTCGGCCTGCGGCATATTCGGGTCGATCTGGAAATTGACAATCGCGCTGTGCAATTCACGCGTGAGCTTGCCCACCTCCTGATACAGACCGCGGTCACGGGTCTGGTTGAGCTCATGGATCATTTGAACCGCATCGCCAAAACGACCTTTTTCAAGGCTGTCGACCAGTTCGCGGGCATGTTTTTTCAGGGTCGATTCGAAATCACCCATTGAAGATTCGTTATCCATAGCTCCCCCGTGGCGCCGTTAACCGATGCGTTCGAAGATTTTTTCAATCTTCTCTTTCAACGCCTGGGCCGTGAAGGGTTTGACCACATAGCCGTTTACACCGGCCTGGGCCGCTTCGATGATCTGCTCGCGCTTGGCTTCGGCAGTGACCATCAGCACCGGAAGATGCTTGAGTTTTTCGTCGGCACGCACCTGGCGCAACAGGTCGATACCGGTCATGCCCGGCATGTTCCAGTCGGTGACCAGAAAATCGAAGTTGCCACTGTGCAACATCGGGAGCGCAGTGGTCCCGTCATCTGCTTCGGCCGTGTTGGTGAACCCAAGGTCACGCAACAGGTTTTTTATGATCCGCCGCATCGTTGAGAAGTCATCAACGATGAGGATTTTCATGTTCTTGTCCAATTCGACCTCCAAGCAGTCTTAAACGCGCCCAGCACCTGGACGCGCCATTTCAATCAATCCGGCACAACACTCGACAACGGTCTGGAGCACCACGGATGGAGACTGGCACAGCACCTGCCAGGCCAGCCTCGTTCGCAGTGTCCCCACACTGCCTGTCAACGCGCTCGCCACTCCCCCAAACGCCCCCGCAAACGGGCCGCGCACTGGCTGTGTAACTGGCTGACCCGCGATTCGCTGACCCCCAGGACCTCACCGATTTCCTTGAGGTTCAGCTCTTCGTCGTAGTACAGCGCCAAGACCAGCCGCTCACGCTCCGGCAAATTGGCAATCGCTTCCGCCAGCGCGCTCTGGAAACGTTCATCTTCCAGGTCACGCGACGGCTCCATGTGAGCACTCGCGTTATCCTCGTGCAGCCCTTCATGTTCGCCGTCCTGCAACAGGTCGTCGAAACTGAACAGGCGGCTGCCCAAGGTATCGTTCAAAATCCCGTAATAATCGTCGAGACTCAACTGGAGTTCGGCCGCAACCTCGTGATCTTTAGCGTCACGCCCGGTTTTAGCTTCAATTGCCCGAATTGCATCACTGACCATGCGGGTATTGCGGTGTACCGAACGCGGCGCCCAATCGCCCTTGCGGACTTCATCGAGCATGGCACCGCGAATGCGAATACCGGCATACGTCTCGAAACTCGCGCCCTTGCTCGCGTCGTATTTGTTCGACACTTCGAGCAGGCCGATCATGCCCGCCTGGATCAAGTCTTCAACCTGGACACTGGCCGGCAACCGCGCCAGCAAGTGATAGGCGATACGCTTGACCAGTGGCGCGTAACGCTCGATCAATTCGTATTGGGCGTCCCGTGCCGATTTTTTATAGAGATGGTTGTAACCGCTGGCTGTCATAGCACGGGCCCTGCTGTTTGTTGCACAAGACGCTCGACGAAAAATTCCAGATGCCCGCGAGGGTTGGCCGGCAGTGGCCAGGTATCGACCTTCTGGGCGATGGCCTTGAACGCCAGCGCGCATTTGGAGCGTGGAAAGGCTTCATAAACGGCACGTTGCTTCTGGACGGCCTTGCGTACGCTTTCGTCGTAAGGCACTGCGCCGACGTATTGTAGGGCGACGTCCAGGAAGCGATCCGTGACCTTTGTCAACTTGGCGAACAGGTTGCGTCCTTCCTGCGGGCTCTGGGCCATGTTGGCCAGGACGCGGAAGCGGTTCATGCCATAGTCGCGGTTAAGCAACTTGATCAGGGCATAGGCGTCGGTGATGGACGTCGGTTCGTCGCAGACCACCAGCAGCACTTCCTGGGCCGCGCGGACGAAACTGACGACCGAGTCACCGATACCGGCTGCGGTGTCGATCACCAGCACATCGAGGTTGTCGCCGATGTCGCTGAAAGCCTGGATCAGGCCCGCGTGCTGGGCCGGGGTCAGGTGAACCATGCTCTGGGTGCCTGAGGCAGCCGGCACGATGCGAATCCCGCCCGGCCCCTGCAACAACACGTCACGCAGCTCACAGCGCCCTTCAATCACGTCCGCCAGCGTGCGTTTGGGTGTAAGCCCCAACAACACGTCGACGTTCGCCAGGCCCAGGTCGGCGTCCAGCAGCATGACCCGTCGGCCAAGCTCTGCCAGAGCCAGGGACAAGTTCACTGACACGTTAGTCTTCCCGACGCCACCTTTGCCGCCGGTCACCGCGATCACCTGTACGGGATGCATGCTGCCCATGTTCGTTCTTTACCTTGTCTTACTTAGACGGAGGCCACATTACTGGCTGCGCGTTCGCATACGGAACAATGCATGGCAGACCATCGATGTAGGTACAAAAAATATTCATGATTACCTCAGCCGACCTGCTTGGTCGGGCTGTGGTAGATATCAGCGAACATATCAGCCATGGCTTCTTCGCTGGGTTCTTCCTGCATTTGCACACTCACGGCACGACTGACCAGTTGATGACGGCGCGGCAGATGCAAATCATCCGGGATCCGCGGCCCGTCGGTCAGGTAGGCCACCGGTAATTCATGACCGATCGCCAGGCTCAACACCTCGCCCAGGCTTGCCGTTTCGTCCAGCTTAGTCAGGATGCAGCCGGCCAGCCCGCAGCGTTTGTAGCTGTGGTATGCGGCGGTTAGAACCTGTTTCTGGCTGGTGGTTGCCAACACGAGATAATTTTTTGACTTGATACCGCGTCCGGCCAGGCTTTCGAGCTGCATGCGCAGGGCTGGATCGCTGGCTTGCAGGCCTGCGGTATCGATCAGCACGACGCGTTTGCGCAGCAGCGGCTCCAGCGCCTGGGCCAGGGACTGGCCCGGATCCACATGGGTCACCGACACATTGAGGATCCGGCCGAGGGTCTTGAGTTGCTCCTGGGCACCGATGCGGAAACTGTCCATGCTCACCAGGGCAATGCTCTGGGCGCCGTACTTGAGTACATAACGGGCGGCGAGCTTGGCCAGGGTGGTGGTCTTGCCCATGCCGGCAGGACCGACCATGGCAATTACCCCGCCTTCTTCCAGCGGCTCGACTTCCGGGGTCGCGATCATCCGCGCCAGGTGCGCCAGCAACATGCGCCAGGCCTGGCGAGGCTCTTCGATACCATTGATCAGCGCCAGCAGGTCCCGGGACAACGGGCCGGACAGGCCGATGCGTTGCAGGCGACGCCACAGGTTGGCCTGGGCTGGACGGCTGCCTTGCAGCTGGTTCCAGGCCAGGGAGCCGAGCTGGACTTCCATCAGCTCGCGCAGGCTGTTGAGTTCAAAGCGCATCGAGTCCAGGGCGCGCGGATCGACACCCCGGGCAGGCGCCGCGGGCGCCGGCTCAGGACGACGCGGTTCGGCGTGGGCCTGCTCGATCAGCGGTTCGGCAGCCGTCAACGGCAGGCCGGCCGTCAGCGGCTGACCGGCGAACAATTGACGATTGGTGCCTGCCGCGGCCTCGCCTTCACTGCTGCGCAGGCTCAGCTCGGCCTGGGCGCTGGCGATGCGCGATTGAGTCTTGCGCAGCTCATCTTCGAGTTCCATGTTCGGAACCCGCGGGGCCAGCGCAGACAGTTTGTAATCCAGGGCCGCCGTCAGCTCGACACCGCCGGCGATACGACGGTTGCCAATGATGGCTGCTTCAGCGCCCAGCTCGTCACGAACCAGTTTCATGGCCTGACGCATGTCGGCGGCGAAAAAACGCTTCACTTGCATAAACCACTACCTCAGCCGTTGGGCCCTACTGTCGCAACGATGGTCACTTGCTTGTTGTCCGGTATTTCCTGGTACGCCAGCACATGCAACCCCGGGACCGCGAGGCGCCCGAATCGCGAGAGCATCGCGCGAATCGGGCCGGCCACCAGCAGGATCACTGGCTGGCCTTGCATCTCTTGCCGCTGGGCTGCTTCGATCAGCGAACGCTGCAGCTTCTCGGCCATGCTTGGCTCCAGCAGAACACCCTCTTCCGAGCCTTGTCCTGCCTTCTGCAGACTATTGAGCAATATCTGTTCCAACCTTGGTTCCAAGGTGATCACAGGCAGCTCAGACTCAGTGCCTACAATGCTTTGGACGATTGCGCGGGACACGCCGACCCGAACCGCAGCCACCAGGGCGGCGGTATCTTGACTCTTGGAGGCGTTATTGGCGATAGCCTCGGCGATACTGCGTATGTCGCGCACGGGCACCTGTTCGGCCAACAGCGCCTGCAGCACCTTGAGCAACTGCGACAACGAAACCACACCCGGCACCAGCTCTTCGGCCAGCTTCGGCGAGCCTTTGGCCAGTACTTGCAGGAGTTGCTGGACTTCTTCGTGGCCAATCAGCTCGCTGGAGTGCTTGTACAGGATCTGGTTCAAGTGGGTCGCCACCACCGTACTGGCGTCCACCACGGTATAACCGAGGGACTGGGCCTGGGCCCGCTGGCTGATTTCGATCCACACCGCTTCCAGGCCGAAAGCCGGATCCTTGGCGGTGATGCCATTGAGGGAGCCGTAGACCTGCCCGGGGTTGATCGCCAGCTCGCGGTCGGGGTAGATCTCGGCTTCGGCCAGGATCACCCCCATCAGCGTCAGGCGGTAGGCGCTCGGCGCCAGATCGAGGTTATCGCGGATATGCACGGTCGGCATCAGGAAGCCCAGGTCCTGGGACAGCTTCTTGCGCACCCCCTTGATCCGCGCCAGCAATTGCCCACCCTGGTTGCGGTCGACCAATGGAATCAGGCGGTAACCGACTTCCAGGCCGATCATGTCGATCGGCGTCACGTCATCCCAGCCCAGCTCCTTGGTTTCCATGGCGCGGGCCGGCGACGGCAGCAGTTCCTGCTGACGCTTGACCTCTTGCAGGGCCTGGACTTTCTGCACGTTCTGCTTCTTCCAGAACAGGTAGGCTCCGCCTGCAGCCATGGCCGCCATGCTCAGGAAGGAAATGTGGGGCATCCCCGGCACCAGGCCCATCACCGCCATCAGGCCGGCGGCAACGGCCAGGGCCTTGGGCGAGGCGAACATCTGCCGGCCGATCTGCTTGCCCATGTCTTCGGAGCCCGAAGCACGGGTCACCATGATCGCGGCCGCTGTAGATAACAACAGTGATGGCAATTGCGCCACCAAACCGTCACCGATGGTCAACAAGGCGTAAACCCTGCCAGCGTCGCCAAAACTCATGTTGTGCTGGAAGATACCGACAGCCATGCCGCCGATCAGGTTGATGAACAGAATCAACAGGCCGGCGATGGCGTCACCGCGCACGAATTTGCTGGCACCGTCCATGGAACCGTAGAACTCGGCTTCCTGGGCCACTTCCAGACGACGCAGCTTGGCCTGGCTCTGATCAATGAGGCCGGCGTTGAGGTCGGCGTCGATCGCCATCTGCTTGCCGGGCATCGCATCGAGGGTAAAACGCGCGCTCACCTCGGAAATCCGCCCGGCACCCTTGGTCACCACGACGAAGTTGATGATCATCAAGATGGCGAAAACCACGATACCGACCACGTAGTTGCCGCCGATCACCACCTCACCAAAGGCCTGGATCACCTTACCGGCGGCGGCGTGACCGTCCTGGCCGTGGAGCATGACCACCCGGGTGGACGCCACGTTCAGCGCCAGGCGCAACAGCGTGGCCACCAGCAGGATGGTCGGGAATACGGCGAAATCCAGCGGCCGCAGGGCGTAGACGCACACCAGCAGCACGACGATCGACAGGGCGATGTTGAACGTGAAAAACACGTCCAGCAGGAACGGCGGCACCGGCAGCATCATCATGGCGAGCATGACCAGCAGCAACAGCGGCACGCCCAGATTACCCCGGCTGAGGTCTACGACATTACTGCGCGCGGTGCTGAATAACTGAGAGCGATCCACCAATATTCCCCGTTCCTGTGAAGCAAACTTTTGACGCCCGGAGGGGGCGCAGACGGGGTATTGCAAGAAGCCTTCCAACTTTTGTCGGAGGCTGAAATAGAGGGGTTGAAGGGACGCTGACCTGTGGGAGCGAGCTGGCTCGCGATAGCGATTTGTCAGTCACACCCATAGTCGACTGAACCAGCGCAATCGCGAGCAAGCTCGCTCCCACAGGGTTTTGTGCCAGCCGACTCAGGAATCACGCCGCAAATCCGGCGGGATCGGCAGGTCCTTGAGCGGTTCGGGGCGTTTGCCCTTGCCGGCGCGGTGCTGGCGGATCTGGTAGACGTAGGCCAGCACCTGGGCCACGGCCAGGTACAGGCCGCCAGGGATTTCCTGGTCGAGCTCGGTGGAGTAGTAAATCGACCGCGCCAGCGCCGGGGACTCGAGCAGCATCACCTCATTGGCCACGGCGATCTCACGGATCTTCAGCGCCAGGAAGTCACTGCCCTTGGCCAGCAACACGGGAGCGTTGCCTTTCTCGGGGTCGTACTTGAGCGCCACGGCATAGTGGGTCGGGTTGGTGATGACCACATCGGCGTCTGGGATCGCTGCCATCATCCGCCGCTGGGACACCTCGCGCTGCAACTGGCGAATCCGCTGCTTGACCTCCGGCTTGCCCTCCGAGTCCTTGTGCTCGTCGCGCACTTCCTGCTTGGTCATCATCAGCTTCTGCTTGCTCTGATACAGCTGGATCGGCACGTCGATGGCAGCGATCAGGATCAGGCCGCAGGCTATCCACAACGTGCTCCAACCCACCAACTGCACACTGTGGATGATGGCCTGCTCCAGCGGCTCGTGAGCGATGCGCAACAGATCGTCGATATCGGACTGCAACACCGTCAGCGCGACAAACAGAACCAGCAGGAATTTCCCGAAAGCCTTGAGCAGTTCCATCAGCGCCGAGGTCGAAAACATGCGCTTAAGACCAGCGGCGGGGTTCATCCGACTGAATTTGGGGGCCAGGCTACCGGCGGCGAACAACCAGCCGCCCAGGGAAATCGGGCCGATAACAGCGGCCAGCAACAGGAAGATCAGAACCGGCTGTATCGCCAGAATCGCGATTTTGCCTGAGTGCAGCAGATACTGGGCCATGGACCCCGGCGTGAGCAGCACCTCACGGGGCAGCGAGAAATTCAGCCGCATGATTTCCAGCAGGTCCAGGGCCAACCCGCCACCATAAATCAGCAACCCACCCGCCCCGGCCAGCATCACCGCCAGGGTATTGAGCTCCTTGGAGCGGGCGGTCTCACCCTTTTCCCGGGATTCGCGCAGGCGCTTTTCCGTGGGGTCTTCTGTCTTGTCCTGGCCACTCTCGCTCTCGGCCATGGTTCAGCGTGCCTGTGCCATGTCGCGTAGCAGTTGCAAGGCCTGGATGGCCAGCGGCTGATACTGGTTGAGGATATCCCCCAGGCTGATCCAGAAAATCACCATGCCCAGCGTGAGGATCAGCGGGAAACCGATGGAGAAAATGTTCAACTGCGGCGCCGCCCGGGTCATCACGCCAAAGGCGATGTTGACCACCAGCAACGCAGTGATCGCGGGCAATACCAGCACCATCGCCGCACCCAGGACCCAACCGAGCTTGCCGGCGATTTCCCAGAAATGATTGACCAGCAACGCACTGCCCACCGGCATGGTGGTAAAACTCTCGGTCAAGACTTCGAACACCACCAGATGCCCGTTCATGGCGAGGAACAACAGGGTCACCAGCATCGTCAGGAACTGACCGATCACTGCCGTCGTCACGCCATTGGTGGGGTCGACCATGGACGCGAAGGCCATGCCCATCTGGATCGAAATGATTTGCCCGGCCACCACGAACGCCTGGAAGAACAGCTGCAGCGAGAACCCCATCAAGGTGCCGATGAGGATCTGCTCGGCCACCAGCATCAATGCACTGAGGTCCAGCGCATGAACCGATGGCATCGGCGGCAGCCCGGGCGCGATGACCACCGTGATCGCCAGGGCGAAATACAAGCGCACGCGCCGAGGCACCAGGGTCGTGCCGAAGACCGGCATACTCATGAGCACCGCGGTGACGCGAAACAGTGGCAGGACGAACGATGCCACCCAGGAACTGATCTGGGTGTCCGTCAGCGCGAGCATCGACATGAGGTCAGCCGATCAACTGCGGAATACTGCCGTACAACTGCAGGATGTATTCCATGAAGGTTTGCACCAGCCAGGGCCCGGCGACGATCAGCGTCACCAACATCACCAACAGGCGCGGCAGGAAGCTCAAGGTCTGCTCGTTGATCTGGGTCGCGGCCTGGAACATCGCCACCAGCAACCCCACCAGCAGGCTGGGGATCACCAGGATGGCGACCATCGTGGTCGTCAGCCAGAGCGCTTCACGGAACAGGTCTACCGCTACTTCAGGCGTCATATCGTCCTACCCGCACAAAAGGCCTAAACACCGCCGAAACTGCCCGCCAGGGTACCGATAATCAGCGCCCAGCCATCCACCAGCACAAACAGCATGATCTTGAACGGCAGGGAAATGATCAACGGAGAGAGCATCATCATGCCCATGGCCATCAGGATACTGGCGACCACCAGGTCAATGATCAGGAAAGGGATGAAAATCATGAAGCCAATCTGGAAAGCGGTCTTGAGCTCGGACGTCACGAACGCCGGCACCAGGATGGTCAGCGGCGCCTGATCGGCACTGGGGATATCGGTGCGCTTGGACAGGCGCATGAACAGCTCCAGGTCGCTGCTGCGAGTCTGGGCCAGCATGAAATCCTTGATCGGCACTTCAGCCTTGGCCACGGCATCCTGGGCGGTGATTTTTTCTGCCAGGTAAGGTTGCAACGCATCCTGGTTCACCCGGTCGAACACCGGCGCCATGATGAACATGGTCAGGAACAGCGCCATGCCGGTGAGGATCTGGTTCGAGGGCGTCTGTTGCAGGCCCAGGGCCTGACGCAGGATCGAAAAGACAATGATGATCCGGGTGAAGCTGGTCATCAGCATGACGAACGCCGGTATGAAACTCAGCGCCGTCATGATCAGCAGGATCTGCAGGCTGACCGAGTATTCCTGAGCCCCTTCGGCGTTGGTTCCGAGAGTAATCGCCGGGATCGACAGCGGATCGGCGGCGAACGCCAACGGTGCGGCCAGCATCAGGGCCAATGCCAACAGGATGCGCAACGGCATTACTTTTTATCCTTCTGGTCTTTACCCAACAGTTCCATGAGGCGCTGGGCAAATTCGGGGCTGGCCTGCTCGGCGGAAGGCACCTGCACCGGCTCCTTGAGGACGTGCAAGGCGGTGATGGTGCCCGGGCTCAGGCCCAGCAGGATCTGCTCATTGCCGACCTGCACCAGCACCAGCCGGTCGCGTGGCCCGAGCGCGCGGGAACCGACGATGTCGATGACCTGCCCCTTGCCAGCCGGCCCCGCCTGCTGCACACGCCGCAACAGCCAGGCGAGAAAGAAGATCAAGCCCAGCACCAGCAGCAAGCCGAGCACCAATTGCGCCAATTGCCCGGCGACACCACTGCCTGCTGCCGGCGCGGCGGCGGCCGTGGCAACCGGTTCGGCCGCCAGCACACTCAACGGCAGCATCGCGGCTGCTGCGAAGAAACCTTTCACTTAGCGCAACTTCTTGATGCGTTCGCTCGGGCTGATCACGTCCGTCAGGCGAATGCCGAACTTCTCGTTGACCACCACCACTTCGCCATGGGCGATCAAGGTGCCGTTGACCAGTACATCGAGCGGCTCGCCGGCCAGGCGGTCCAGTTCGATCACCGAGCCTTGGTTGAGCTGCAGCAGGTTGCGGATATTGATGTCGGTGCTGCCCACTTCCATGGAAATCGACACCGGGATATCGAGAATCACATCCAGATTCGGGCCATCGAGCGTCACCGGTTCATGACTCTTCGGCACGCTGCCAAATTCTTCCATCTGCAGGCGGCTGGACGCATGGGCGCCAGTGTCGGCCGCCAGCAAGGCGTCGATGTCGGCTTGCCCGGCATCGCCGGTTTCTTCCAGGGCCGCAGCCCATTCATCGGCCAGCGCCTGGTCATCCTGGGTATTCATATCGTCAGCCATCATGTGTCCTCGGCGGGCAAAATTCAGTTAGAAGCAAAAATCCGTTACAAACTTAAGGTGTTCGACACCGCTCAGCGGCGTTCGATCGGCTCGATCACCTGCAACGCCAGGTTGCCTTTGTGAGAGCCCATCTTGACCTTGAAGGCCGGCACGCCATTGGCGCGCATGACCATGTCTTCCGGCATCTCGACGGGGATGATGTCCCCCGGCTGCATGTGCAGGATGTCACGCAGACGCAGTTGGCGCCGAGCGACTGTAGCGCCGATCGGCACGTCGACATCCAGCACGTCCTGGCGCAAAGCGTTGATCCAGCGTTCGTCCTGGTCGTCGAGGTCCGACTGGAAACCGGCGTCGAGCATTTCACGCACCGGCTCGATCATCGAGTACGGCATGGTCACGTGCAGGTCGCCACCACCGCCATCGAGCTCGATGTGGAAAGTCGAGACCACAATGGCCTCGCTTGGGCCGACGATGTTGGCCATCGCCGGGTTCACTTCCGAGTTGATGTACTCGAAGTTCACTTCCATGATCGCCTGCCAGGCTTCCTTCAAGTCGACGAAGGCCTGCTCCAGCACCATGCGCACCACCCGCAGCTCGGTCGGGGTGAATTCCCGACCTTCGATCTTGGCGTGACGGCCGTCACCACCGAAGAAGTTGTCCACCAGCTTGAACACCAATTTGGCGTCCAGGATGAACAACGCGGTGCCGCGCAACGGCTTGATCTTCACCAGGTTGAGGCTGGTGGGTACGTACAGCGAGTGCACGTACTCACCGAACTTCATCACTTGCACGCCACCGACGGCCACGTCGGCCGAGCGACGCAGCATGTTGAACATGCTGATGCGGGTGTAACGGGCGAAACGTTCGTTGATCATTTCCAGGGTCGGCATGCGTCCGCGAACGATGCGATCCTGGCTGGTCAGGTCGTAGCTTTTGACGCTGCCCGGTTCAGCAGCGTTTTCGGTCTGTACCAGACCGTCGTCGACACCATGCAACAGCGCATCGATTTCGTCCTGGGACAGCAGGTCCTGCACGGCCATGTCGTGTTCCTACTGCAATACGAAGTTAGTGAAGAGCAACTGTTCGATCACCACTTTGCCAAGCTCTTTCTGAGCGACTTCCTGCACGCTGGCCGTGGCTTTCTGACGCAACATTTCCTGGCCGACCGGAGTGGCCAGGGTGTCGAAATTCTGTCCGGAAAACAGCATCACCAGGTTATTGCGGATCAGTGGCATATGCACCCGCAGCGCCTCCAGGTCAGCCTGGTTGCGACCCAGCAGGGTAATGCTCACCTGCATGTAGCGTTGACGACCGTTCTGGGTGTAGTTGGCCACGAAGGCTGGCGCCATCGGTTCGAAAATCGCCGGCTGCTTGCCCACTGGCGCAGCTTCGACCGCGACTGCCGGCTTGCTTTGAGCGCTGTGCATGAAATACCAGGTCGCGCCCACAGACACACCGATCGCCAGGAGCAAACCCACCACGATCATGATGATCAGCTTGAGTTTGCCTTTGGTTGCAGGGTCTTTTACAGCTGCTGCTTCACTCTTCGCCATGCCAATAATCCGTCACTAATCGAGGTTTTCACTGTTGCACGGCAAGGCTGGAGCAAGTGTTATGCCAGAAGTGGCAAGAGAGAAGATGGCGGGCCGGGTGCAATCTTTGATCGCCCAAAAAGCAATGTGGGAGCGAGCTTGCTCGCGATAGCAGTGGATCTGTCACCACAAGGGTGACTGACAGTCCGCTATCGCGAGCAAGCTCGCTCCCACAGAGGGTGTTGAGGCGTCAGGCGTAGTAGTCGACCGCGCTGCTGCCGATGACGCTGGTGGTACTGGCCGCTACTTCAGCAACGCTGGCCGGCAGGTGCTCATCCACCGAGTCCACTCGCCCACCGGACGACGTCGTGCGCCCGGCCTGGGCTTGTTGCTGGGCCTGCTGCCCCTGGTTCTGCGAGCCACGGGATTGATCGGACACGCTGACGTCGACCTGGCCCATGCCCTGCTGGGCAAAACTGTCCCGCAGGCGATGCAACTGACCTTCGAGGGCTTCGCGAACGCCGGGGTGGGCGCTCATGAACGTGACCTGGGTCTGCTGGTCCGGAACCATGTTCACCCGGATATCCAGGCGCCCGAGTTCGGCGGGTTGCAGCTGGATGTCGGCCGCCTTGAGATTGACGCTGGACAGGTACATCACCCGGTTGACCACCTCCTCGGTCCAACCGCTCTGATTCATCGCGATAGGTTGATTGACCGGCACCGCGTTGGCGGTCTTGGGTGTAGCAGCCTGGGTCAGTGCGGCCAGGCGGTTGGCGAAATCGTCCACGCGTGTGTCACTGGACGCGGCGCCGAGGTCCTTGAGGCCCTCGCTGATCAAGCCGCCGAATGCCTTGTCGCCGCCCTGACTGCCGGACTCGGTACTGTTCTGATCGGCCTGCACGGTGAGCATGCTCGCCATGCCCGCGGCGAAGGTCTGCGCCGAAGTCGGTTCACCGTCGAGCGACGCCGGGGCAGTAGTCTTGGATTGCGCCTGGCTAGCGGCGGAAACATGACCGCCCTGCTCCATCGCCAAACGCAACGCTGGCAACGCATCGAGCGGGTCGGCTTCAGGGTCAAAGGCTGGATCGACCTCCGGGGCCACCGCAGCCTGGGCCGGCGTGACCAGCGGGGCAACCGGTGCCGCGACGGCCGTGGTGACCTGAACCTCGGTCGTGACCACAGGCGCAGGTTCCGGTGCGATTGTCGCCACCGGCACCGTCATGTCGGGCAGCAATCCTGGATCAAGGCTCGGATCGACGGGTGCAGCATCCGCCACTGGCGTTTCAGCCGAGTCAGCGTTGTCGTCGCGGGCGGCCTTGTCGTCAGCGCTGGCCGGTTTGTCGGCGGGCAAGGGTTTGCCGCTATCGGCAACCGTCGGTTCCGAGGCGGCAGAGGTTTGGTTGCCGGTGTCTTTTTTGACGGTGTTGCTGGAGGCGTTGTCGCGCGCCGATTTCACCGGTGGCTCAGGGGCCGCCGCTGCCTTGGCAGGCGCCTGCTTGGCGAAGACTTGAGCGAAGCTGGAGGCTCTATCCCCGAGATCCGGGGCCACTGCCGGTGAATTGACGGCGACCTGGGGCTTGGCCTGGACAGAGGCCTGAAGCAGTGTATTGGGGGTAACGGGCATATAAAGGTCTCCGCTGCACTGGAATCATAGGTACAGTCGAGACTAGGTAATGCAAGGCACGGGCCAACGTCTGCCCGACCGTCAAATCTCAGCAGTGAAAGCCTTCGCGCTCTTCTCGGCAAAGCTTGCGAACATGAGCGAATTCACTGTCGATTTCGTTGACCAGTTTCTCGATACCACCCAATGAGGGCTGTTTGGCACGCTGCTCCAGTTCGCCACACAGCTCGGCCAGGCGGATAGCGCCCATGTTGCTGCTGCTACCCTTGAAGCTGTGGGCCGTGGCGCTCAGTTTTTCAGCGTCCCGCGCCTCATGCAGCACGCGCAGGCGAGCCTCCGAGTCATTGAGAAACGTATCCAGCAACTCCAGATACCCCTCCTCCATGACTTCCTTCAGCGTGCTGAGCACGTCGCGGTCCAGATGAATCTCGTTCACTTGTTCGCTCCCTGATCAAGAATGGCGCCGATTATGCCGGAGCCTCCCAGAAAAACTCCACGCGCGCACTACGACCATCGTCTGACCAACTGGCTTGGTGGCTCAACTGGCGTACCAGGCTCACGCCGCGCCCCGACAACCGATCAGTGTCCACAGGACGCGCCAGCACCCTGGCGACATCAAAGCCTTCGCCACTGTCCTCGACCTCTATGGCCAGGCACCCACCCTCACCGTTTGGCGAGACATGCAAGTGCACCCGCACGTAGCCGTCGCTCAGTTCATCCAGGCGCGTATTGCGCTCCCTGTAATAGCGGGCAAAACCCGCCGCGTCACGCTTGAGACTGGAGTCGAGCCCCAGCACCCCATGATCCAGGGCATTGGAATACAGCTCCGACATGACGCTGTAAAGGGCGCCACTCTGCACCCTGAGCCCATGGACCTCAAGCAGCAATTGCAGCAAGTAGGGCATCGGGTTGAAGCGTTTTAGCGTCTGCGCCCGGAACTCGAAGCTCACCGACCAATCCAGCGGGCTGGACTGACCGCTATCGGAATAGACCGGTGGCGGCGGATTGAGTTGCGTCGGTGCGACCAATCGCAACTCGACCATGCTGAAGTCATCCCGCGACTCACCGCGAAAATCCCGCAAGGCCTGCTGGATGTCTTCAAACAGCAGGTCGGGTTCACGGTTGGCGGCGAACACCTGTTGCAGCCGTTCCACGCCAAACAGTTGCTCGTCTTCGTCGGTGGTATCGATCACACCGTCGGACAACAGGAACACCCGGTCACCCAGCGACATGGTATGCACTTCGGTGCGGTCATCGAATAATTGAGGTGTGAGCACGCCCAACGGCAGGTGCCGCGCCGGCAATGGCGTACGCACGCCACTGAGGCTGTCATGCAGGTATCCATCGGGCATGCCGCCGTTCCAGATCTCTACCGTGCAACGCTGGAAGCTCAGGCATAACAACGTCGCGCAACAGAACATGTCGACCGGCAGGATGCGCTTGAGCTTGGCATTCATCTCTCGCAGGATCTGCGCCAGGCCGTAGCCCTTGGCGGTCATCCCGTAGAACACTTCCGCCAGCGGCATCGCGCCGACCGCCGCGGGCAAACCGTGGCCGGTGAAATCCCCCAGCAGGACGTGCATGTCGCCGGCCGGATTGAACGCTGCCAACAGCAGGTCACCGTTGAACAAGGCATAAGGCGATTGCAAGTAACGGATGTTCGGCGCGCTCAGGCAGCCGGAGTGGGCGATCTTGTCGAACACGGCCTTGGCGACCCGTTGCTCGTTGAGCAAGTAGTCATGGTGCCGGGCAATCTGGTCGCGCTGCTCCACCACCGTGGCCTGCAACCGACGCAAGCGATCCATGGCCTTGATCTTGGCCGCCAGGATCACTTGGTTGTAGGGTTTGGCCAGGAAATCGTCGCCGCCCGCTTCCACGCAACGGGCCAGGGCTTCGCCCTCAGTCAACGAGGTGAGGAAAATAATCGGGACCAACTGGTCCCCGGCCAACTGCTTGATCTTCTGCGCGGCTTCAAAGCCGTCCATCACCGGCATCATCGCGTCCATCAACACCAGGTGCGGACGCTGCTCCAGATAGACGTCGACCGCTTCGGCGCCATCGGCCGCAGTGAGCACATGATGCCCCTGGCGGCGGACGATGGTCGACAACAGCAGTCGGTCAGCGGCACTGTCTTCGGCAATCAGGACCGTCAGCGACTCCGACGACGATTGCATGGCGATCAACTGATGTCGAACAGCTTGTCGAAATTGGAGATCGCGAGGATTTTCTTGACGTCATTGCTGCTGTTGACAACGCGGATATCCGACGCATCGCCACCGGCATGATCACGCAACAGCAGGAGCATGCCCAAGGCGGAACTGTCGAGATAAGTGGCGTCTTTCAAATCCACCACGATGGAGTCAGGTTTTTTGTTGAGCCGTTCATAGGACTCACGAAATTCCTGATGCCGCCCGAAATCGAATCGACCTTTGATCGAGATCGTCAGCTTATGCCCATCGGGGGATACTTCGGTAACAACTGACATGATCGGCTTCCTTGTCATGGACATACGTGTACAAGGTGTAGCATCTGGTAAAGGTCTGAGCAAGGTTTTGCCTCATTCAGCCGACAAAATCGCGGTTTCGCATCAATAGGGATTCTGGCGTGGCAGGCGCTGGGACAACTCATCGAGGAGTTTCTGTTCGCGCTTGTCTTCCAGTTGCCGTGCCTCATCAATATAGCGCTGCACCAGTTTACGCAGCCCTTCGACCCGGGCAAACGCCTCTTGCCAGCTCTGGCGGGCCTTCTCCAGGTTGTTCTGGTGCCAGACCAGGCTCTGGCGCTGCTGGTCGATAGCGGTACCCAACTGCGCAAGGAATCCTTGGTAACCCAATAACCACTGCCCGGAAACCCCGTGGGCGCCCCGGGCGATCCACTGCTCCTGGTACTCGAGTCGAAAGTTTTCGAGGTCTGCCAGTTTGCTTTCGGCGACTTTGACCTGGCCCTGAAAATACGCCAGTCGCTGGACGGCAGTCTTCTCGGCCTTTTCCGCCATGTCCACCACTGGCGCCAGGCGTGCCGCACGACTCGTGGCCATGGCCGGTTACGTGCCTGAGACCGGGGCGAAAATAGTCTGCAAATGCGCTTCGCTGGCGCCCATGCCGATGTTGTCGTTCAGGCTCTGGCGCAGGTAAACGGCCATGGCCGGGTAAAGACTGATGGCGGTGTCGGTCTCACGGTCACCACCGGGGACATAGGCGCCGACGCTGATCAGGTCGCGGCTTTGCTGGTAGCGCGACCAGTACTGCTTGAACTGCTGGGCGCGCTTCATGTGTTCGGCGCTGATCACCGACGGCATGACCCGGCTGATGGACGCCTCGATGTCGATGGCCGGGTAATGCCCTTCTTCGGCCAGGCGCCTGGACAGCACGATGTGCCCGTCGAGTACGCCCCGGGCCGAGTCGGCGATGGGATCCTGCTGGTCGTCGCCTTCGGACAGCACGGTATAGAACGCGGTGATCGAACCGCCGCCCTTTTCCGCATTGCCGGCGCGCTCCACCAGTTTCGGCAGCTTGGCGAATACCGAAGGCGGATAACCCTTGGTGGCCGGCGGCTCGCCGATGGCCAGGGCGATTTCCCGCTGGGCCTGGGCGAAACGGGTCAGCGAATCCATCAACAGCAGGACGTTCTTGCCCTTGTCGCGAAAGTACTCGGCAATGCGCGTGCAGTACATGGCTGCCCGCAGGCGCATCAATGGCGCATCGTCCGCCGGCGAAGCCACCACCACCGAACGCTTGAGCCCTTCCTCGCCAAGAATGTGCTCGATGAATTCCTTCACCTCGCGACCCCGCTCGCCGATCAGCCCCACCACGATGATGTCGGCTTCGGTGAAGCGGGTCATCATGCCCAGCAGCACACTCTTGCCCACCCGGTACCGGCGAACAGGCCCAGACGCTGGCCGCGTCCGACCGTCAATAAACCGTTGATGCAGCGGATGCCCACGTCCAGCGGTACGCTGATGGGGTCACGCTTGAGGGGATTGATCGTCGGGCCGTCCATCGGCACCCAGTCTTCAGCCTTCATGCCGCCCTTGCCGTCCAGGGCCCGCCCGGCCCCGTCCAGCACGCGCCCGAGCATGCTCATGCCCATGGGCAGGCGGCCATTGTCGGCCAGGGGCACCACGCGCGCACCCGGGGCGATGCCAGCAACGCTGCCCACCGGCATCAAGAAGACCTTGCTGCCGGAGAAGCCCATGACTTCAGCTTCGACCTGCACCGGGTGATAGCTGTCGTCGTTGATCACCATGCAACGGCTGCCCATGGCGGCACGAAGACCTTCGGCTTCGAGGGTCAGGCCGACCATGCGCAGCAGGCGGCCTTCCAGGATCGGTTGACCGGCCAGCTCGCTGGCCTCGGCGTAGCTGCCCAGGCGCTTGCCGAAACTGGTTCGCTCAAGGCGCATCGCGGTTGTCCAGTGCAGAAGCGTCCAATTCAGGTACATCCAAGCCAGCATCGGCCGGCGCGGCATCAGCGCTGATCAGGGGTTCGTCCGGCAACTCCAGGCTCAGATCGGGAGCGGCCGGATGCAGGGCCTGTTCGTGCAACTGGTCGAACAATTTGGCCATGATCTGACTGATGCGCGTTTCAACGGTGGCGTCGATGCGGCTGTGTTCGGTTTCCACACGGCAGCCGCCGGGCAGCAGCGAAGCGTCCTCGACGATACGCCAGGTTTCTTCATGGCGTTCGCGCAGCGCCTTGACCAGCTCGAAGTCCTGGGGATTGATGTACAGCCGCACGTTGCCCACGCCCAATGGCAACAACTTGAGCGCTTCGCGCATGACATGTTCGATCTGGGTCGAATCGATGGCCAGCTCGCGCTGGATCACTTGCCGGGCGATGTGCTGCACCAGCCCCACCAGGGATTTCTCGATCTGGCTGTCCTGCTCGGCGATAGGGTCGAACAGGTTGAGCATCAGCGATTCCAAGGCACGGAGCTTGGCCGTCAGCGCCACATCGGCTTCCTGGCGGACCTTGAGCGAGGTGCTGTGGAAGCCTTCCTTTTCACCCACGGCAAAGCCTTCGTTGTAGGCTTCCTGGCGAATGCTCTCGACTTCCTCGAGGGTCAGTGGCTGGACTTCCTCCAGCGGCACTTCCTCCGGTTCCGGCAGCTCTTCCACCGGTTCCGGCTCAGGCTCGGGAACATGGGGGTCGAAGCTGGGCAGCGACCAGACGTCGAAACCACCGACGTCACGGGCGCGGATCAGGTCGCTGGGTGCTTCATCACTCTTGGCAGACATAACGACCTTAGATCATCTCTTCGCCGCCCTTGCCACCGAGAACGATCTCCCCGGCTTCGGCCATGCGGCGGGCGATGGTGAGGATTTCCTTCTGTGCGGTTTCCACGTCGCTGACGCGTACCGGGCCCTTGGCCTCGAGATCGTCGCGCAACAGTTCGGCCGCCCGTTTGGACATGTTCTTGAAGATCTTTTCCTTGACGCCTTCGTCCGACCCCTTGAGGGCCAGTACCAGCACGTCGGACGACACTTCGCGCAACAGCGCCTGGATGCCACGATCGTCGACATCGGACAGGTTGTTGAACACGAACATGAGGTCTTCGATCTGACCGGACAGGTCTTCGTCGAACTCGCGGATCGAGTCCATCAACTGACCTTCGATCGAACTGTCGAGGAAGTTCATGATGTCCGCCGCGCGCTTGATGCCACCCAGGGTGGTGCGCGAGGCATTGGAGTTGCCCGAGAACTGCTTCTCGAGAATCTGGTTCAATTCTTTCAGGGCCGCCGGCTGCACGGTGTTGAGCGAAGACACCCGCAGGATGATGTCCAGGCGCACCTTGTGGTCGAAGTTGCCCAACACTTCACCGGCCTGGTCCGGATCGAGGTAAGCCACCACGATCGCCTGGATCTGCGGGTGCTCGTAACGGATCACGTCGGCAACCGCCCGCGGCTCCATCCACTTGAGGCTGTCCAGGCCGCTGGTGTTGCCGCCCAACAGGATCCGGTCGATCAGGCCGTTGGCCTTGTCCTCGCCCAGTGCCTGGGTGAGCATCTTGCGCACATAGTCGTCGGAACCGACGCCCAGGCTGGTCTGATCGCCGACGATGTCGACGAACTCACTCATCACCTGCTCGACCTGTTCACGGTGCACGTTGCCCATTTGTGCCATGGCCACGCCCACACGCTGGACCTCCTTGGGCCCCATGTGGCGCAGCACCTGGGCAGCGTCGGTCGAACCCAGAGACAGCAGCAGGATCGCGGCTTTGTCGACCCGGGACAATTTGGCAACAGCGGCTCGATTATCACTCATCTGCGTTAATCCACTCTTTCACGACCTGGGCCACACGACCCGGATCTTCTGCCACCAGACTCTTGATGGCGTTCAACTGAGCGTCATAGCCTTCACTCGGGCTTGGCAGCAGAATGCTCTGCGGCCCGCCGAGGCTGACGCGATCGTTGGCCAATTCGCCATCCAGGCCGCCCATGCCTCCCAGCTCGACATCACCAAAACCTGCCAACTGCTTGCTCTTGCCGCCACCGGTGATGTTGTTGAGCACCGGACGCAGCACGCCAAACACCAGCACCAGGATAAACAGCACACCCAGTACTTGCTTGACCACATCCCAGAACCAGGGTTGCGAATAAAACGGAATATCGGCGACCACTTCACCGCGTTCCAGGGAGAACGGTACGTTGATCACGCTGACGCTGTCGCCGCGGCTGGCGTCGAAACCGACGGCGTCCTGCACCAGGCGAGTAAAGCGCGCCAATTCGTCGGCACTCCATGGTGCACGACTGGTTTCGCCGTTGGCCGCATTGACCTTGACCTGATCGTCCACCACCACGGCGACCGACAAGCGGGTCAAACGGCCCTGCTGCTGCTTGGTGTGGCTGATGGAGCGGTCGAGTTCGAAGTTCTTGGTCGACTGCTGACGCTTGTCGGCCGGATACGGCGCCAGCATCGGCTGGCCGGTGGCCGGGTCCATGATCTGCTGGCCATTGGCATCGATCAGCGGTTGGCCTGGCTGCACCATGCCGGCGGCCGCCGTGGCGCCACCGGTGGTTTGCGGCGCGCTGGCCGGCGACGGCGGCTGGTTGCTCAGGGCACCCGGTACGCCTTGCGGGCCATTGCTGGCAGTACGCTGCTCATTCACCGACTGTTCGCTGCGCAACGCCGGTTGATCCGGGTTGAACTGCTCGGAAGTGGACTCGACGGCGCTGAAGTCGACATCAGCCGACACTTCGGCTTTGTAGCGATCGTTACCCAGGATCGGTTGCAGGATGTTGTGCACCCGCTGGGTCAGCATGCCTTCCATGCGGCGGCTGTAATCGAATTGCTTGCCGGCCATGGTCAGTTCGGAGTTTTCCGCCTGATCGGACAGCAGGTTGCCTTTCTGGTCGACCACAGTGATCTGCGATTTGCTCAGCTCAGGTACGCTGGTTGCCACCAGGTTGATGATGGCAAGCACTTGGCCTGGCTCCAGGGAGCGGCCCGAATACAGCTCGACCAATACCGAAGCGCTGGGCTTGCGCTCATCGCGCACGAACACCGAGCTTTTCGGGATCGCCAGGTGCACACGGGCGCCCTTGACGTTGTTCAGGCTGGAAATGGTCCGCGCCAGCTCACCCTCCAGGCCGCGACGATAACGGGTCGCTTCCATGAATTGGCTGGTGCCCAGGCCCTGGTCCTTGTCGAGGATCTCGAAACCGATGTTGCCATCGGTAGGCGTCACGCCAGCCGCAGCGAGCTTGAGGCGCGCACGGGCAACGTCATCGGCCTTGACCAGCAACGCGCCGGAGTTGGGTTCGACGGTGTAAGGAATGTCGGCGGAAGCCAGGGTTTCCATGACTTGCTTGGCGTCCATGCCCGCCAGGCTGCCATACAGCGGCCGGTAGTCCGGCTGCTGGGACCACAGCACCACGGCAAAACCAATCGCCACGCTGGCAGCCAGGCCGACCAACAGGCCCACCTGACGCAGCATGGTCATCTCGGAGAGATTTTCCAGGAAGGACAGACCGAATAGCGGCGGTTTGCCGTCTACCGGAGTGGCCTTGGCCGGAACGTTATCAACGGCTGCTTCTGCCATGACTCAATAATTTCCTTAAACCGGCATCTGCATGATGTCTTGGTAGGCTTGAACCAGTTTGTTACGAACCTGGGTCAACGCCTGAAACGAGACACTGGCTTTCTGCGAGGAGATCATTACGTCCGTCAGGTCGACGCCACTTTTGCCAATCTCGAAAGCACTGGCCAACTGGTTCGATGCCTGCTGGGTATCGTTCACTTTATTGACGGCCTGACCGAGCATGTCGGAAAAGCTGCTGCCACCCACCTGGGGGACCGCGACCGATTTAGGCTGGGCCATGGCGTCCATTTGCATGGCCCGCATGTCCAACATCAACCGATTAAATTCAATACCTTGGCTCATGGTCTACTCTCTCTGGCGGCCCGCATTTTTTTGACACTTACTCAGCGGGTATTCAGGTATTAGCAACAAGGGTGCCAGCTCCATGGCCGCAAAAAACAAATGCGCGCACAACTCCATTGTGGGAGCGAGCTTGCTCGCGATAACCCATCACATCCGACCTCAACTTGACTGACCCACCGCTATCGCGAGCAAGCTCGCTCCCACAGGGATTTTTGGCGCTTATTCAACTGGCGAACAGATAAGCCTCGACATCCATGCCGGCGTCGCGCATTTGCGCCAGTTTGTAGCGCAGGGTACGCGGGCTGATCCCCAGGCGTTCGGCCGCCTCCTTGCGACGACCGCGTTCGGCGCGCAGGGTGTCGATGATCATCTGGAATTCGCGACGACGCAGGTCGTCTCCCAAGGCGCCGGCCGACTCGCCCTCCACTTCCACCGCAGGCGCAAAGGCCGCTGCTGGTACTGGCGACAGAGCAGGCAATGGCGCGCAGGCCACCGGGCCGGCCAGGCAGAAATCCTCCGGTTGGATCAAGCCGCCCTGCTGCAGGATCAAGGCCCGCTGGATGGCGTTATCGAGCTCTCGGACATTTCCCGGCCATGGGTAGGCAATCAGGCAGGCCTGAGCCTGCGCTGATAGCCGCGCCGCCGCATGCTTCATTTTATTGACGTGTTTGTTCAGCAGACGCTCAGCCAGAGGCAGGATATCGGCGGTGCGCTCGCGCAACGGACGCCAGGCCAGCGGGAATACCGACAGGCGGTAATAGAGATCCTCACGAAACCGCCCCGCCGCCACTTCGCCGGCCAGGTCGCGGTTGGTGGTCGCCACCACGCGGATATCCAGGCTGATGGGCTTGCGCGCACCGACCCGTTCCACTTCCCGCTCCTGCAATACCCGCAGCAACTTGGCCTGCAAGCCCATCGGCATTTCGGAAATTTCATCGAGCAGGATCGTGCCGCCGTCGGCTTGTTCGAATTTACCGGCCTGAGCCGCGATGGCCCCCGTGAACGAGCCCTTTTCGTGACCGAACAGTGTCGCTTCGAGCATGTTGTCGGGAATCGCCGCGCAATTGATGGCAATGAACGGTTCGCTGGCGCGTCGGGACTGTTGATGGATATAGCGCGCCAGCACTTCCTTGCCCGTACCGGACTCGCCGGAAATCAACACGGTTGAGTCGCTGCGTGCCACCCGCGCGGCCAATTCCAGCAGTTGCGCACTGGCTGGTTCAAAGGCCACCGGGCCTTCGCCCTCGACCGCGAGGCTGCCCAAGGCATGACGCGCGACCAGGTCCAGCAGCGCTTTTGGCTCGAACGGCTTGACCAGGTAATCCGCGGCGCCCTGGCGCATGGCATCCACCGCTCGCTCGACGGCGCCGTGAGCGGTCATCAGCAAGACCGGCAGTTGCGGCTGACGGGCGCGCAACAGGCCGAGTAATTGATGGCCGTCCATGCCCGGCATATTGACGTCACTGACCACCAGGCTGAATGCTTCGCGCCCCACCGCCAGCAGCGCTTCTTCCGCCGAACCGACAGCGGCATAGTCGTGCCCGGCCAGCACCAGTGTATCGGCCAGCGCCTCGCGCAGGGCCCGGTCATCCTCAACCAGTAACACCTTGATCGCCATTGCTTTCACTCCACCACTGGCGCATTGGAAAACAGCGGCAAGCACACCGTCGCACAGGTGCCACGACCCAACCGCGAGCGCAGTTGCAATTCTCCCTGGTGGGCACGCGCCACAGCCTTGATCACGGTCAGGCCCAGGCCGGTGCCAGTGGTCTTGGTGGTGAAAAATGGCTCGCCCAAGCGCGCCAGCACGGCCGGCGCGATACCACTGCCGTTGTCGCTGACACACAGGCGCAAGGTGTGATCGCGTGTATATAAGTGCACTTTCAGCCGGACGTCCCCGCCGCTGGCCTGGATCGCGTTTTCGATGAGGTTCAACACCGCGCCCACCAACGTGTCGCGGTTACATAACACTTCGCCGACGTGGCTGTCGCACTGCCAACGGATCGGCAGCTCCTGTACATGGGTCAACGCCGCGGCCTGCAGTGATTGCAGCAAGGCCTTGGGGGTGACACGGTCGGTCAACGGCAGCTCGCCGCGAGCGAATACCAGCATGTCGCGCACCTGGTGCTCCAGTTCGTGCAGGCGTTCTTTCAAGCGTCCGGCGAACCGTTGCTGGGTTTCCATCGGCAATTGCTGTTCAGTCAGATGACTGGCATAGAGCAGCGCGGCAGAAAGCGGCGTACGAATCTGATGGGCCAGCGACGCCACCATCCGCCCCAGGGAAGAGAGGCGCTCATGGCGAGCCAGCTGGTCTTGCAAGTGACGGGTTTCAGTCAAGTCATTGAGCAGCACCAACTGCCCCGGCTCGGCATCCAGCGAGCGCGTCGAGATGGACAGGCGCCGACCGTCCTTGAGGGAGACCTCATGACCATCGTCTTCACGGGGCGCAAAGCAGCGGGCGATGACATGCCGCCACAGCTCGCCTTCCAACGGCAGGCCGAGCAACTCGCAGGCCGCGGGGTTGGCTTCGCGTACACGGCCGTGGGCGTCGATGACGATAACGCCACCGGGCAACAGATCGAGGAGATTTTGCAGACGATTAGCCAGGCGTTCCTTTTCCGCCAGCTCCTGCATGCGCTGGGCGCTGACCACGGCCAGCTCACCCTTGAGCTCGGTGACCCGGGCTTCGAGCAGGCTGTAGGAATCAGTCAGTTGGCTGGACATCTGGTTGAACAGCGAAAATGCCTGCTCAAGTCCAAGCCGGCTTGCCTGCTCGGCGGACGGCATGTGTTCCGGCTCGGGGACAGGAGACATCTGGGCGGCTAGGGTCATCGTGCTCTCTCGCTTGGCTGACCGTCAGTTAAACGGAACGTTGCGAGGGCTATAGCAATACCCGTGCCGAAAAAAAACCGCCTGAAAATCAGGCGGTTGGAAAACAGGCGTCAATCATCCGCCTGTTCATCTCCTTCGCGACGGCTCATGCCGTACTTGCGCATCTTCTCCACCAGGGTGGTGCGACGGATGCGCAGGCGTTCTGCCGCGCGGGCCACGATACCGTTGGCATCATCCAGCGCCTGCTGGATCAGCCCTTGCTCCAGGCCTCCCAGGTAATCCTTGAGATCCAGGCCTTCGGGCGGCAACAAGGCATTGGCGGTGAAATCCGGTGTGTGGCCGTTGATTGCCACCCGCTCCTCCAGATCGCTGCGCAGGCTGTCGACCATTTGCTCGTCTTCGTCGTCGACGTAGCGGAATTTCTTCGGCAGTTCGTTCACGCCGATCACCCCGTACGGGTGCATGATCGCCATGCGCTCCACCAGATTGGCCAGCTCACGGACGTTGCCCGGCCAGCCATGGCGGCACAGGGACATGATCGCCGCCGAGTTGAAACGAATCGAACCGCGCTTTTCGTGCTCCATGCGCGAGATCAGTTCGTTCATCAACAACGGAATGTCTTCGACGCGCTCGCGCAGTGGCGCCATTTCGATCGGGAAAACGTTGAGGCGGTAGTAGAGGTCTTCGCGGAAACTGCCAACCTCGATCATGCTCTCGAGGTTCTTGTGCGTAGCGGCAATGATTCGCACATCGACGCTCTGGGTCTTGTTGCTGCCCACGCGTTCGAAGGTGCGCTCCTGCAGGACCCGCAACAGCTTGACCTGCATCGGCAGCGGCATGTCGCCGATTTCGTCGAGAAACAGCGTACCGCCGTTGGCCAGTTCGAAACGCCCGGCGCGGCTGGTGATCGCGCCGGTAAAGGCGCCCTTCTCATGACCAAACAGCTCGCTCTCCAGCAACTCGGCCGGGATCGCGCCACAGTTGACTGGCACGAACGGCGCTTCGCGGCGCTTGGAGTGGTAATGCAGGTTGCGCGCAACCACTTCCTTGCCGGTGCCCGATTCGCCCAGGATCAGCACGCTGGCGTCGGTATCGGCGACCTGCTGCATCATCTGGCGCACGTGCTGGATCGCCCGGCTGGTGCCGACAAGGCTGCGGAACAGGTTGGGTTCACGATGCCTGCCGCGCTCACGGGCCTGGTCGTACATCTCGCGATAAACCTGCGCGCGATGCAGCGAATCAAGCAGCTTGCTGTAGCTGGGCGGCATTTCGAGCGTGGAAAGAACCCGGCGGCGCTGGTCTTCAGGCAAGTCAAGGGAAGAATTTTCGCCCATTAACAAAACCGGAAGGAACTCATCCCAGGTTGAGAGTGTCTTTAGCAAGCCCAAAAGCGTTGCAGGAGCATTTACGGTCCCGATAAGGACACAGATGACTTCACGACTGGACGACAATGAGCCGACAGCCTGCTGCCAGTCATGGCTTCCGCAGGGTAAATTTTCTTCGCCGAGAAAATTCAGGATCACCGCCAAGTCGCGGCGGCGGACGCTATCGTCATCGATCAGGAGAATTTTGGTTTCACGCCACATGCAATAGCAACTTCCCTAGTCAACCCAATGCCCGAAATTAGGGGGCAAGCTAGACGCTTGCAGACTTGTCATGCCTGTAGACGCCTTAAATCTGTAAACAGCTACTAGTTAAGTCAAAAAACCGCGCACAGTCAAATTTATGGCGCAACGGCTCGGATTAAGTGAGCATTAACCGAACAGATGGTAAACCTTTGCCGCGTTCTGTGCTTGATGGATCTGTTGCATCTCGTCGACGATCGCCTGACGCTCTCCTGTCGCCGCCTCCAGCAATTGCCGATACACCCCTAGCAACTCCTCAAGATTGATCCGCAACGCCGCCTCATCCACCTGGGACTCGCCCAGGACGTCTTCCATGCAGGAACGGCAAGCCAGGTCCAACTGACCGATGGCCTCCCAGTTTCGCTCGGCCAGGGCATCAACCAAGGCATCACGGGTTTGTTCGATTCGCTGCAGGACAAGACTCATGAGAGCACTCCTTAGAATTGCGGACCAGGCGCGGCAATGGCATCCCAGCCTTCCTTGACCGTGTGAAGCAGATCGGCGACTTCGTCGAGGATCTTCGCATCGGCCTTGACGTTGGCCTCGGCCAGACGTTTCATCATGTAAGCGTAAAGAGCGTCCAATTCAGCGACCGACTCGGCCCGATTTTCCAGGTCCAGGCCTTCACGCAAACCACCGACGATGCCGATGGCCTTGCTGATCAGAATGCCTCTGTTTGCAATATCCTTGCGCTCCAGCGCGCCCTTGGCTTGGGCGATACGATCCAGTCCGCCTTCCATGAGCATCTGCACAAGACGATGGGGACTCGCTTCGGAGGTTTGCGCTTGGGCGCCAATCTTCTGGTATTGGCGAAGGGCCAACATCGGATTCATGTTCTACCTCATCTAAAACTTCAGTTCGTATAAACAGCGTATCGACGCTGCGTCAAAAAACTTTAGGTCAAAAAGCCGAAAGCCCGGAACGCTGTCAAAACGTTGCCGGGCTTTTGCATCGGTCGAAAATCAGCTGTTCTTCTGCTGCGCCGTCATTGCTTCGAACATGGAAGTGATGTTGCTGGCGGTGGCCTTCAGCTTGCCGACCAGGGTGTCCATGTCGTTGTACTTTTTAGTCAGTACGGCGGTCAGGGTCTCGACCCGACGATCCAGAGCCTCCTGATCGTTCTTCAGGCGAGTCTGGGTCCTGTTCAGCGCCGTGGTCCGCTGATCGAGGATGCCACCTGTCTGGGTGAAGGGCTCGATCGCCTTACCCATGCGCTCCAGCAGGCCATTGCTGCCAGTGAACAACGTTTGCACTTCACCGCTGAGCTTTTTATCGTTCATCGCTGTGGTGAATTTGACGCTATCGAAGTTCAACGCACCCGTCTTCTGATCGGTGGTAATACCCAACTGGGCTAGCGAAGTCAGCTTGTCCCCGGCGCCGGTTTCAGACAAAGGCGTTCGAATCGCCGCCAGCAGCGAGCGAGGCAACGCATCGCCTGTCAATTTTGCCGAGACTGTCAGCTTCCCATCATCGTCGAGCGACGGCTTGGTCAGTGCGGTGATGCTATTGGCGATCGCGTTATAGGCATCGACAAATTTCTGGATCGAGGCTTTCAGGCCATCGTTGTTCGGCGCCACGGTAACAGTTGAAGTGCCCCCGCCTGCCACTCCGAGCAAATTCAACGTCAATCCGGAAATCGCCGTGCTGACCGTATTGCTCTTGCTGGTCAGCAGCATGCCATCGACGGTGAAGCTGGCATCCTGGGCCAGGGCACCGATGGCGCCCGCGGAAGTAGCCGTCAGCGCAGTATTGTTGGCACCCACAACGTTCGTCCCATCGATCTCCAGCCCGGCGATACCACTCACCGAGATGTCGGAACCTGCGCCGGTAGTGCTTGAACCCAGCACCAGGCGCGAACCGAAAGAGTCGGTGATGATGTTCGCACTGAAACCGGCAGCCTTGAGCGAAGTGTCGGCATTGATCGCGTCACGAACCGATTGCAGGGTCGAACCATCCGGCACATTGAGGTTGTAGTTGACACCGTTCTGCGCGATGGTCAGCGTGCCAGAGGGGATGGCACTGGTAGTACCACCGGCAAAAGCCGCCGTAGTGACTTTGGACGCAGTGGCCAGGCTTGTGACTTTGATCGCGTAAGTGCCATTCACCGCCGAGTTGCTGGCGGTAGCCGTGAGGACACCGGGGGAGGAAGATGTCGCAGCAAAACCCGAGAATTGCGGGGTCGTTGTGCTGGACAAGTCCTTCATCGCGGTATTGAAAGCCGCCAACAATGACTTCAGGGTTCCCACCCCGGAGATACTGTTGGTAGTCGTCGTCGTCGCTCGGGTGATCTGACCTTGCTTGGCGGCCTTGTCAGAATCGACCAACGCCTTGACTATCGCGGTGGTATCAAGGCCAGAGCCTAAACCCAAGCCAGGTAGAATTGGACTTGCCATGTGGGACTCCCTTCAGTATGTCGCCGGCCTTTTGACCCTTACAACGCCCAAAAGAACATAGCAACAAAATTCGTGCCAGTTGTCAGGCTTCGGCGCTGAACAACAAGCTGTTTGCATCATTCAAACTGTTGGCCAGTTTCAGAACTTCTTCGTTCGGGATCTGGCGAATCACTTCACCGGAACCACTGGCGATCACTTTGACCACTACTTTGCCTGAAGGCTCATCAATAGAGAACTCCAGGTTGCGCTTGACCGACTGAACGAACTTCTCGATTTCCTGAACGGCCTTCTTGAGTTTGTCCTGCTCGGCGGCAGCGTCTTTAGGAGCTTCCTTGACCGGAGTCACGGTAGCAACCTCGGCTTGAGGCTTCTCCACTGGCTTGTCGACCACTGTCGGTGCCGGCTTCGCCGCTGGATAAGACAAGTTCAGCTTCACGCTCATATCCATGTCCATCACCTCTTGAACGGAAAAAGCGAGAGAGCACGCAAGCGCACTCCCCGCTAAAACTCATCCGGCTATTACTGAAGCAGCTTCAGTACAGCGGATGGCAGTTGGTTGGCCTGGGCCAGAACCGAGGTAGACGCTTGCTGCAGAGTCTGCTGCTTGGTCAGTTGTGCAGTTTCAGCAGCGAAGTCGGTATCTTGTACACGACCCAGTGCAGCACTGGCGTTTTCGTTGATGTTCTGCAGGTTGGAGATGGTGCTGGCGAAACGGTTTTGTGCAGCACCGAGGTCGGCACGAGCGCTGTTGATGGTGTCGATCGCGCTGGTGATTGCATCCATGGCGGCCGAGAAGTTGGTTTCAGCAGTAGCACTGTCGGAACCAATGATGGTGATTGCCGAGTCAACACCCAGGCTTGCAGCGTCGAAACTGGCGCTCAAGGTCAGGGAGATCTGGTTGTCAGTACCGGTGTTCGAACCGACCTGGAAAGTCATGGTGCTGGCAGTACCGTCGAGCAGGTTCTTGCCGTTCAGGTTGGTGCTGTTGGCGATACGGGTCAGTTCGTCGCTCATCTGCGAGAACTCTTTGTTCAGAGCGACACGGTCGGTTGCGCTGTTGCTATCGTTACGGGACTGGATGGCCAGTTCACGCATACGTTGCAGAATGTTGGTCTGCTCCTGCATCGCGCCTTCAGCGGTCTGCGCCATGGAGATACCGTCGTTGGCGTTTTTGATCGCCATGGTCTGACCGCGAATTTGCGAGGTCATACGGGTAGCGATCTGCAGGCCGGCGGCGTCGTCTTTAGCGCTGTTGATTTTCAGGCCGGAAGACAGACGGGTCATCGAAGTGGAGAGAGCGTCGGAAGCCCGGTTCAGGTTCTTCTGAACGTTCAACGATGTGGTGTTGGTGTTTACTGTTAAAGCCATGACGAATTCCTCGTTGGTTGGGTACTGCGGCTTCCGGCCCTGGCAACCGCCGGGTGTGGCCTAGAGAACCTTCGTAATAGTTATCGTCGGATTGGGAACTTGCTTGAGGGCTTTTTTCAAAAAATTTGCTAGCAGACTGCCATCCCTTGCAAAACAAGGGTTTAGTCACTGGAAAAAGCCCGAAAAATGGCGTCAAGAAACCGCAGGACCAAAGTTGCGGGCAAAAAAAAGCGCCACAGGCCAACCTGAAGCGCTATTGGAAGAACGTGATTCGATCAATCGCGATACAGAATCGCCGAGCCCCACGACAGGCCCACACCGAAACCGCTGATCGCCACGCGCTTCCAGTCAGCATCCAGGACGTGCTTTTCCAGCAGCAGCGGAATGCTCGACGACACGGTATTGCCGGTCTCGACCATGTCCTTGATGAACTTCTCAGGCTCACCCTCGAAACGTCGCGCCACGGCATCCACAATCGCCGCGCTGCCCTGGTGGATGCAGAATGCGTCGATATCACTGGCTTGCAGTGACGATTCGTCCAGCAGTTCGTGCAAATGAGCGGGCACTTTCAACAGGGCGAAGTTGAAGACCTGGCGACCGTTCATGAAAAACACCCCGTCACTGACCTTCAGGTGTGGCGCGCCGGAACCATCGGTGCCGAACTTGGCCTTGCCCAACTGCCAGCTGGCGCCCTCGGCCATCCAAGTGGCGGTGGCGGCATCACCAAACAACATGGTGGTGTTACGGTCTTCAGGGTCGACGATTTTCGAATATGGGTCGGCGGTAACCAGCAATCCATTCTTCAGCCCTGCGGCCTCCATGAAGCCTTTCAGGGCATAGATGCCGTACACATAGCCCGAGCAGCCCAGCGATATATCGAACGCCGCCACATGGGTCGGCAACCCGAGCTTGTCCTGCACGATGGCAGCCGTGTGCGGCAGCCCCTCTTCATCACCGTTCTGGGTGACAACGATCAACGCGTCGATCGACTCGCGCGCAAGGCTTGGGTTGTTGGCGAACAGTGCATTCACTGCTTCGACACACAGGTCCGAGGTTTCCTGATCAGCGTCTTTGCGCGGCAGGAACGCCGAACCAATCTTGCCAAGGATGAATTCCTCATCCTTCTCGAATTTGGCACCCTGAGCGTAGTTATCCACACCAGCGGTCGGCACATAACTCGCTATGCTTTTTATGCCAATCATCATGGCTTCCCGATCATAAACTGCGACTAGGTTCACCCCCAAAAGCTCAGGGGCGCTTCAAAAATGGTTGATTTCCAAGGGCGGACGCCTTATTCGGCAAACGAACGGGCCTCCACTCCGGGGAATACAATACAGTGAAGATGCACTTTATGACCTATGCGTCACGCCGTTTTGTCCTGGAGGGGCATTTTTTCATGACAAACGAAGCTGCGTCATTTCCCGCAACGGCATTGGACACTGGACAGCAATCTTGAGGATGGCGAGGCAATTGGGCGAGAACGCCGGCAGGTTCAACCCGCCAGCGTCGATGGAATGCCTCGCAAGACGGGGTTATGCCAGCAAGTCGGTCCAGGGTACGTTGCGCACCGGCCCCAGGGTGAAGCCAGCGCCTTGCAATGCCAGGTTCGCGTTGTAGAAGCGATCCTGGGCGAGCGCCTCGGACCACTTCTCACGCAGCGCCGCACGCGCCTCTGGCGTACTCGCCAGCACGCCGGACTGGATCACCTGCACGTGTGGCGTCCATACCGTCAGGTAGCCGGCCTGGCCGACTCTGAGGCACAGATCCACGTCACCCAAGGCATCGTCGAACAAATCGCTGTCTATGCCGTCAGCAGCGTTGAACAGCTGTTTGGAAATCATCAAGCAGGCAAAAGACACCGCCGAACAATTCTGCTCGACGACCAACCGGTTCATGTAGCCTCTGGCGGTCTTCGGCTCGCCGACGAAGGCCGAGCCCACTTCGTCATTCAAGCCCAGGACCAGGCCGGCCTGGGTGATACGCCCATCGCGCTCGACCAGCTTGGCGCCGACCACACCGACTTCCGGACGCAAGGCCTGGTTGAGCAGCGATTCGATCCAGTTGACGTTGACCACTTCACTGTCGGCCGCCAGGGTAACCAGATACTCGCCCTTGGCCTCCTGGCTGGCAGCGTTGACCCAGGTGCCCGTCGCGACATTCGGTTCGATATCCAACAGCCGAACGCGACTGGCTTGGTGCCCCTGGCCATCAAGCCAGGTGCGCAGCACGGAATGGTTCGCTGTCCCGGTGGGGACCAATACTTCGTAACGCTGATATCGGGTGCGCTGCAGTACGCTGAGCAGGCAACGTTGTAGCGCCGGCAGATCGCCAATGCCATGGACGATGATCGACACCAGAGGGCGCTCGGCAAATCGGTAATCGATTTTGTGCGTGCCCGGCACGACCGCGCTCACGTCAGCCTGATAACCACGAACCGCCAAGTGACGCAGCAATGTCTTGCGCTCGTCGGCATTGTCTTCCACCGGCAGCGCCTGGCAAGTCAACAGAGGTTCATCCAGGTGGGCAAGCCCCTCCAGGCCGTCCTGCTCGATCAAACGTAACAGCAGGTCGAACTCCAACGCATTCTTGAACTCGCGCGAATAACCGCCGAGCTTTACCAACGTCTCTCGGCGTACCAGCCAATGACGGGCCATCAAGGCCGGGGCGCTTTGCAGCAAGTCAAGGTTGAACCCTGGCCGGAAGACGTCGGCCAGCGTCCCGTCAGGCTGGCGCTGGAACTCATCCATAGCCACGGCCTGGCACTGTGGCGCGGCCAGAAATTCCAACCCCGCGCGGAACAGGCCACCCGGCGTCAATTCATCGCCGGCCTCGGCCATGACCATCCAATCGCAATCGCTTTGGCTGACAACCTGATTGATTTTGTCGACGTAATTGCTTTCATTGACTTTGACGAAATGCAGGACCTGCTGCGGTGTGGTCTCGGCCGGCAGGTCCCCAGTAGTAAACACGACAATCTTGAACGCCCGGCAATAGCCATTGATCACGCTGTCGAAGGTTGCCTGCATCTTGAAGACGTCAGCGTCCAGATCCAGGAGCAAAATGCCAAATCTCGGGCCCCCGTTGCGAGCAGCCAGGTATTTGGACACTTTCTGGGCTTCACTGGCGCTCGGTTCACGCGCCTCGAGCCAGCGCAGCAATTGACCGGAGCGTGTGGTGTCGAAAAACCTCGCGGTATTTTCAAACGCCGCTGCCTTGAGCCGCTGTTCCCAGGCCTGGATCATTTGCACGTAGCGCTTGTCACCCTTGGCCTGCATGACCTCAAGCAGTTGTTTCACCAGATCCTGGTTGAAGGCATAGCTCAGGAAAGCCCTTGCTAGTTGTTCATCAAGCGGCTCGGCGCTGGTGTTGCGCTGAGGGCGAGACAGCTCCTTCTGCTTGAGCATGACCGCTTCCAGCTCCTTCAACTGTACCTGCCCGCTTGGCGCCGCATGAAGCAGGAATTCCAGCGCGGTGAGCACGTCAAAAAAAGCCTGGCTATAAAACGGCAACTCAACGTATTGCGTCGGTTCGAAACGACGAACCGGTTCGCCACGCCGCGAATCCCAGGTCGACTCGAACAGTTTCCCAGCCTGCGGCACCGAACGCTCGACCAGCTTCTTGAGTATGGTCCGGGCATGTTCCCACGCCAAAGCATCCGTGCTAAAGGCGTCGACCAGCATGGTGCTCATGCGCTCCTGTTCAGCGACTGCTCGCAAGTCCTCGGTACCAGGTGCCATGCCAACCGGGTTCCGTGGCTTCGCCACGCGACTGCGCTCGTGTACACCATAAGGAATGTCCAGCAAGCGAACCTTTGCATCCGTCACCAACCCAAAGCAATGGCCGGCCTCCTGCAACCGCGAATCAAAACCGACGGGCAACGAAGCGTAACTGCGCCGCAGGGTTTCAGTGCGCGTGAGTGCACTCACCAATGACGGGCAATCCTCGGCAAACACGGCCAGCCGGGCTTCGGCCGATGCGCCGGAATAATCTTCACAGCCCTTGCGGTCGAGCAGGTAATAGTCAACACGGTCGGCATGGGCCTCGAACGCCAGGCTGTAGCCTTGGCAGGCACCGTATTCAGCGTGTGCTTCGAGGAAACACAACGATTGCTCGAGCGCTTGGGGCAGCAGGAAACTTTCGGCATCGGCAATCGCCAGGTAAGGCGTGGCAACTCGCTCGACGGCCTGGCGAACTTTTTCGCCGAAACCTCCCGCTGTGGGCGCGTGCTGGTATTGCACGCCGGGGAATGCTGCCGTGATATCAGCATCGATCAGGCTCGATGAGTCGATCACCAGCACCGCAAACGAACTGTCGCGGTAGTAGCGCAACGCCCGCCGCAGGGCAGTCGACTGGTCGTGAGCGAGCAGCACCAGGGTAAACCGTTCATTCAACGGCGCAGTCGATCCTGTTGGGACATTGCTTTGCATATTCATTCCTTAACAAGTGGGTGGCCGCATCAGCGATACCGGAGGTTTCGCGGTTGAAACTCATCAATCCGGTAGCCAACCATTGGCCCAGTACTGCAGGTTATCGCCGCGCAAGATAAAGTCGCGCAGCACCACTTCACGTAATTCGTCGCCCATCCGGTAGCTGGCAATCGGATCCGCCAGGTGCATCCGGATTGCCTCCAGCCATTCTTCGGCGCTGTTGGTGAGGATCCGGGTGCAAGGCAGGTGTCCCCGATAAGCTTCGGTATCCGAACAGATGACCGGATAGCCGCACGCACCGTATTCCAACAGGCGAAGGTTGCTTTTGCAGTCGTTGAAAATATGGAATTCCAACGGCGCCAAGGCCAAGTCGAGATTCAGGCTGGCAAGTTTTGCCGGATAAAGCGCCAGGCTCACGCCAGGATGGAACTCATGGATATAGGGCTTGAGCAAATCGGGGCACATGCCAAAGAAAACCCATTCGACTTCGTCGGCCAGTTCCCGAACCACATCGGCAATGAGCTCCAGGTCGCCACGGTGGCTGGTGCCGCCCCCCCAACCGATACGCGGCTTGCTGGAGGTTGCACGCTGGCTTCTGAGCTGATTCCACAGGCCGGCAGCCAGCATGTTGGGCACCACGCGGATGTCGTGGTGCATGCTCGACAAAGCGTCTGCCAATGGATGGGTGGACACCACCACCCGATCACACAGGCCGATCCCCTGTCGCAGCAAGTCCTCAAGGTTGTCCGGCATATTGCGGCGATGTTCGTTTTTCTCCGGGACCCTGGCGATGTAGTCATCCAATTCGTAGATGCGCATGGCGTTGGAGTAAGTCTTGACTTGAGCGATGTCCTTGAACTTACCCACGTTATAGCGACCTTGAAGCACGATCACATCCGGCGACTGGCGCTCGATGTCGATGATCGAAGGTGTATCGTAGGCAACACGCCCCACGATTCGCCCGGCCGCTTCCAGTTCGAACAACGGTTGGCTGACCCGGTAATGCCCCACTGCCGAGGTATTGACCGCCAGCCCCAGAATCGAAGGTACGTTGCGGGTGATCAACGGATTCCATCCGGTGCGTGGGCCGGGCTCAAGACTGAAGCTTTTCCCGGTCAGGGTCAGGTTACGGTTGTAGGCAGGATCGTTGGCGATCCTGGGCAACCAGCGCTGATAGAACGCCTCTTGCTCATGCTCCAGCCGCTCTTTCCACGAAGGATCACGACTCGCTTCCATACCGGACGCCAGCACGACATCACTGTAAGGTGTGGTGACGATCAGATAACCGTTTTTTCCCACCTGCAGGCATAACTCCAGAGAGTTGATGCGCTGCGTGGTGATCGACTCATCGAACCCACCGGCCTCCTCCAGAACCTGCTTGCGCACCAACAGGCAGTGATCGCCGACAGCACTCCAGTTCTGCACCGTCTGCAAGCGTTGCATATAGCCGCCAGACGTTACTGATTCGTTGACGAAGGCCCTGCCGGCCAACCCACCCAGCCCCATGATCATGCCGGAGTCGATGACCCGGCCTTGCTGGTTAAGTGTACGAGGCCCCACGATACCGACCTCGGGACGTTGTCCTTGATTGAGCAACTCACCCAGCCAGGCAGCTTCCAGCACAATGCAATTGGGGTTGAGCAATAGCAGGTATTCGCCGCGGGCCTGTTGTGCTGCGAAATTGCGGATGACGGCTTCGCTGCCGCTTCCCGAGTGCAAAAATATTCGCAACTTTTCGCTGCCCAGCTCGGCCATGGCTCGCAACCAATGCTGCAGCTCGGCGTTTTCACTGGCGTTATCGACAATGATGATTTCGTAGTGCGGATACGCGGTCGTACTGATCAGGCTGTTGACGCAACGCTCCAGCGCGCTCAGGTCATCCTTGACGCTGATGATGATCGACACCAGTGGTCGCTCGGCGAATAGGTATTCGATACGCGGGATCAACGCCAGGAGCGGCCCTGGGTGAAGCCGGTGCGGCACGCCGATACGCTGTAGATGAGCGCCGATCAGCTGGGCGTTTTGCTCGACGACCTCAGGTAATGACAGCCATTGGGCAAACGAAAACGTCGACTCGACCTGGACTTCCGGAATATGACCAATGACCTGCGGCCCATCCGTTTCCACCAGTCGCCAGATCAAGTCATGGGGCGCCAATTCGCCCAGGCTCGAATCGAATCCACCCGAGGCCAGGAATCGCGCACGCTCGAAAGCCAGTGTCCGACCGACATAGGGATAACCGCGCATCAGGTCGAGATTGAAGTCGGGCTTGAAGATCGGCTCCACCGACTTGTCATCCACCAGCGCACCTTCATCGCTGTAGAGACAGGCAGCAGCTGGCGAGCTGACAATCCGGTCGGCCATGATCAGCAGTGCCGACTCCGTCAAGCGATCGCCGGCACGCAGCAGGTAGAACCAATCGGCGCCGTCCAGTTGAGGCAACAGCCCGTTGAGCTGCTGCGCCCAGTCCGCTTGCAGGCCAAGGCGCAGGACATGGTTATCCACAGCCTGGCGACCGTTGGAGAGCAGCAGCACTGATTCGCAGGCATAGGCTTGGGCAGCAATACTCTGCAGGGTAATGCCCAATGCATAAGGATTGTCCTGCTCATCGATGATGATGGGGATGATCATCGGACGATAGGCCCAGCGGGCAATCTGCCGGGACAAGACTTGCTTGCGCAATGGACTGAAACGTCGACACGTCAACCACTGCGCATAGAGGTCTGCGTAGCTTTCGATATCAGTGCCGACTTGCGAGCCGATGACGCCCTGACGAGTCGCAATGACCGAGTAGACGTTGATTTCTTCCCACTCGGGCGCCCCTGGCTCCTTGGGCTGCCCCAACGACTGGTAACGCACCCAGCCGCTGGCTGGTGCCGGCTCGCCGCTGCGCTGGGCCAGCATTTCCTTGAGCCATGTCAGTTCCACCGTGGCCGTCTCAACCATCTTGAACTGAAGCCCCAGGCGCTCTGGATGCAACCGCTGGCCGCTTCCCTCGGCGTAAAGCTGGACCAGATTACCCCGGCGCAACAGGCAGATGAACAAGGCAAAATCGAGGACTGCCTCGAAGCCTTCGCCGGGCAGCGCCAACGCTGGCAGCAAGGCCTCGACATCTGCGCGGCGCATCAGTGCGCCACTCAAACCGCCGAGAATATTGCGGGTGGTTTTTTCGAAGTACGCCAGCATGTCGCTGCCGTTGAACAGCGCATCGAATTGCGTGATGCCCGTGTTTTCAACACGGACCGGCAAGGCGTAGTTGTCTGCATCGATTAAATGATGTTTGTTGATCACCAGCGATACTTGGGCATGCTCCTGCAGGATGGCCGCCTGTTGACTGACACAGAACGCCAGCAGCTGGTCGTCATCGCACAGGAACTTGATGAACTCGCCCCAGGACTCTTCAAGACAGCGCAGCAGGTTCTGCTGGAAGCCCAGCCGGGTCGGGTTGCTCAGGTAGCGCATCGCAACCTTGGAGCCCGCGCCAAGTTCCTGGACGATCTGCTCGATTTCATCGGTGCGGCAATCGTCGCAGATGACAATCTCAAGGTTCTCGTAGGTCTGCTCGAGCGCGCTTTGCAAGGCGAGGCGGAAAAAGCGTGGGTTGAACGCGGGGATGGCGATGCTGACAAGAGGAGCTGATTTCACACGCTTGGCTCTCAACCGGTGGGCGCCAACTCAGGCGAGAGCAGGACGTCCTGAATCGTATAAAGGAACGGGTCAGGGACCGCTTATAACGTCACGGTCCCGGCCCTGGATCACACTTTGTTGAACAGGCCCAATTGAGCGATCTTGCTGAACGCTAACTGCGACGCTTGAAGCATAGTCTGCTGCAAGGTCAGGCGCGTCATCACCTCGGCCGCGTCGGAATCACGAATCGCCGACTGGGTCTGCGTGTTAGCCAGGACAAAGCTCTGATTGGTATCGCTCTGGGTATCGAGCGACTGGCCGCGACCGCCGACCGAACTCAATGCACTGGTCAACTGGTCAGTGCCGCTGGCCAGGTTACCGATAGCCGAAGCCAGTGACGCATTCAGTTTCTGGATGGCGATGTTGTCGCCATCGGTCGGCGTGTTCAAAGCAGTCCGCAACTGGTTCACGGTGTCCAGTACGTTCTGCGTCTCGTGGGTATTGACCGCGATGCTGAACTGGTCGTTGGCGGCCACGGCACCATTGAGCGTGAAACTCACACCTGATGCGGTGGCGACGTTACCCGCCAGGGTGCCGCTGGACACCGGCTTGCTGTCAGCGTTCAGTGGCGCGGCGTACAGGTCGAAGTCCGTGGCACTGGTAAACTTCAGCACCGCCGCCCCCGTCGGGAAACTGGCGTGGTAGGCCACTGGATCGGTGATCTGGCTACCGGTGATCTGAGTCGCGGTGGTGTTGCCCGGGCTGCGGGCCGGAGTGAACGTATCGGGTTTGGCGGCCAGGGTGAAGGTATGGCCTGGCAACACCGTGCCGGCAACGTCGCCCGCTTGAAGATTGACGTTCAAGGTCAAGTCGACGCCGCGAAAGCTCACAGTCTGCCCGATCTGGTTATTCGGCTCGATGACACCGCCCTTGCTGGCTTCGGCGGTCACATCATTGCCGCCCGAATCGGTGATTTTCAACTGGGTGCCGCTGACAAATTCCACTGTGTACGGCTCGCCACTGCGGAACTGGCTGTTGTAGGTCACGCTGGACGACACTTGGCCGTTGGTCAACACCACGCGACCATCATCCACCGCCGGCGCGGTCATGGTGACCTGGCTGCGACTGGTGTTGACGGCTTGCTGGAACACTTCCCAGCCAGTGCTGTTGGTGGCCATCGACATGGTGTCGCCGATCGGCAGGTCCAGGGTCACCTGGTCGCCGTTGTAACTGTAGGTACCATCGTCGTTGCGGGTGAACGGTACGACATCACCCTTGGAACCGGAAAAGATGTATTTGCCGTTTTCATCCTTCGTGTTCATCAGGCTCAGCAACTGATCTTCGATCGACCCCAATTCCGAGGCAACGGCTTTACGGTCCGCGTCGGTGTAGGCGGCGTTGCCGGCACTGACGGCCAATTCCTTGGCGCGCTGCAGCACGTTGCCGATGCTGGTCATGACCGCTTCGGTCGTGCCCAGGGTCGCCTTGATGGTGGTGACGTTGGCTTCATATTGGGAAAGCATCGAAGCCTGGTTGCCCAACTGCAACAGACGCGAAGCGCCCACCGGATCATCGGCGGCGGTGTTCACACGTACCAGGCTGCTGGCTTCTTCGCTGGTCTTGACCACCTTGGCGAAGTTTTTCTGGTAGTTCGCAGCCGTGCTTTCGTAAAACTGAGAAGTAGAAATGCGCATGGGCTACGGCTCCTTAAAGACTGTTGATCAAAGTGCTGAAGATTTGCTGCGCCGCCTTGATGATCTGCGAAGACGCGGTGTAGTACTGCTGGAACTTGACCAGGTTGCCGGTTTCTTCATCCAGGTCCACGCCCGACAACGAATCGCGGGCGGTCTTGGCATTGTCCAGGATCGCACCAGTGGCGGCACTGTCGAGCTTGCCCTGGGCGGCCTTGGCGCCGACGCCTTCCACCAGCTTGCCGTAGGCATCGTTCAGGGAAATACCCTTGCTGGAGGAACCGGTGTCCACGGTCTTGGCGGTCTGCAAGCCGGCCAGGACAGTACCGTTACGGTTGTCCAGGCTGCCGGGCTGGCTGAGGCTGACATTGATGGACGCTCCGTTGGACGGAGCACCGGCAATGGACATGTCGAACGTGACGGTGCGTTGTACCGGTGGCACGGACGAATCCATGATCGGGGCGCCACTGGCATCCTTGAGCGGAACACTCAGGCTCAGGGTGTTGCTTTCCCCAGGTTTGATCGTGCCATTGCTGATCTGAACGCCCTTGGCATCGAGCAACTGATAAGCCTGGCTGGTGCCATCGGCGGACGTCGCGCCGAACACCACCTTGACCGGCATGGAGTTCTTGATGCCGTTCTGGACGATGGTCGTGGTGGCGGCGTCGTAGATGTCCAGCTTGGTGGTCATGCTCGGCTGGCCGTTGGCCGGAATGGTCAGCGTACCGCTGCCCCCTGGCACGATGGCGGCACCCAACGGCGCGGCAATCGCCAGCCGCTTGGAGTCGGTCATCTCGGTCTTGATATTGGCCGCCTCGTTGCGAGTCGGCGTGAGTTTGAATGTGTCGCCGGCGGCCGCGGTGCCGTTGGCGAAGGTCATCGAAAAACCGTCAATCACCGGCGGCGGCGTGGTCGCGGTGTTGAACGCGCCCATCGAGGTGCCGTCGGGCAGGCGCTGGACGGTGTAGTCCGTACCGCTGGTGAACGTTACCTTGTAGTCGTTGGTGGTCAGCTTGCCGGAGTCTTTGATGGCGATGTTGAAGTTGCCGGAGCCGGCGCTGTTGTTCAACGACGCAACGCTGCGCTGGCTGATCTGCGCGGCGCTGTTGATGTTAGTGAACAGGTTGGAGCCGAAGGCCCCGTTCATGTCGATGCCCGAGGCCTGGATGCTGTTCATCTGGTCGGCGACCACCAGGGCCACGCGGCCCAGCTCGTTCATGGCCGGATCGAGCACGGTGCTGCGGTAGCGCATCAGGCCACCGATCTCGCCGCCGGTGAGCACCGACGTCAGGTCCATGGAGCTGGAACCGCTGTTGAGCTGGATACCTATGCGCCCCGGATCGTTCTTGTCCGGCACCGCTTGCAGGGTATTGACGATGTTGCCCATCACCAACGGTTGGCCGGAGCCCAGGTAGATGTCCAGGCTGCTGCCGTTCTCGACGACCTGCGTGCCAGTGAACGTCGAGAGCTGGCGAATGGTTTCGCTGCGGGCATCGAGCAGGTCATTGGGCGCGCCGCCGGCGTTGGAGACTTCGGCGATTTTCTTGTTCAACTGCGCAACGGTAGCCGCCAGGTTATTGACCTGGTCGACCATGTTCGACAGGTTGCCGTTGATGTTCTGGCTCTGCTCCGTCAACTGGTTGGCAACCGAATTGAAACGGTTACTCAAGGCCTGGGCGTCGCTGAGCAGCAACTGACGGGATGCATCGTCACCCGGCTTGGCGTTGACGTTCTGCACCGAGGCGAAAAACTTGGTCAGGGCACCATTGAGACCGGTGCCGCTGTCCGACAACAGGGAGTCGAGCGGAGTGATCTGGCCCTGATAGGCCGCCGCGTCACTGTTGAGCGACGTGGTGGTTTTCAGTTGTGCTTCAAGGAAGGCGTTATACACCCGGCGCACATCGGCCAGGGTCGTGCCGGAACCAATGAACACGTTGCCGTACTGGTTCGAAGCCTTGGTGGTCTGTACGGTCTGCTGGCGCGAATAACCGGCGGTATCGACGTTGGCGATGTTGTTGCCCGTGGTCACCAACGCAGTCTGGCTTGCTGACAGACCCGACATCCCTATATTGAGCAAACTCATGGTTCAGACCTTATAAAGTCGTGGTGGCGCCTGCAGAAGCGTAGTTTTGGTAACTCGTCATCTGCCGGGCTATGTTCGAAATCTTGCTGGCGTAGTGCGGGTCGGTGGCGTAACCGGCCTTTTGCAACTCGCGTACAAACTGTTCCGGGTTATCGGCAGACTTCAGCACATCTTGATAGCGACTGTTGCTTTGCAGCAGGTTGACCAAGTCGTGGAAACTGTCGCGGTACGAGGCGTAGGAACGGAACTCGGCCGTCTCCTTGACCATCGCACCATTGCGAAATTCGCTGGTGATCGCCCGGGCCGAATCGCCCTTCCAATTGGCGCTGGCCTTGATACCGAACAGGTTGTGACTGCTGCTGCCATCGGGCTGGCGCATGACCGATTTGCCCCAACCGGTTTCCAGAGCGGCCTGGGCCACCAGGTAACGCGGGTCGACACCGATGCGGTCGGCCGCTTCCTTGGCCATTGGCAACATGGCGTTGACGAATTCGTCGGCATCGCGGAAGGCCTTGCGTGCCGGTGCCAGCGGTGGCTGGGCCACGGCGCGGCCATAGACCTGCATGTCGCCTTTCGGCTCGGCGGCCTTGAGTGCGGCCAACCAGTCGCCATTGGCCAATTCGCCAGTCGCCGGCTTGACGGCGGCGATGGCGCGATCCGTCAGGACGTTCTGTGCAGGCACATCGGCGTTGGCCGCGGCCGAAGGCACCAGCCCGGCAAGCAGGCGGTCAGCCAGTTTCGGCGGCAAGGCCAGGCGGCGCTGGTTGATCAGCTCCATGTCATTGCGATGAGTACCCTCGCCCGCCCCTTGCGGCACGTTCACCGCCCGGGAAGCCCACAGCGGACGCTGGCCGTTGGAGCGTGAAAGAGGACCGTCGGGCAGCGTGCCGGCGGCCACTGGCGTTGGCACCGCTGCCTTGGCGACCTTGTCCAGCGCCTCTTGCTGCTTGGCGGCCGACAAGCTTGTCGCCTCGCCTGGCGCCAGCGGTTTGTTCTTGGACATCTGGCGCAGCAGCACATCGGCCAGGCCGATACCACCGCCTTCGCGGGACATGGAGACGGCCAACTGCTGGTCGTACATTTCCTGGTACTGCTTGGCTTCCGGCGTGTTCATCGGATTGTCCTTGCCCAGCGCATCGGTGGCCGAACGCATGGACTTGAGCATTTCGCCAAGGAACAGCGACTCGAATTCCTGAGCCACTTTACGCAGGTTGCCGTCGCTGTTCTTGTCGCCAACCTTGAGTTGGTTCAGTCGGTTCAAGTCCGAGTAGGAGCCCGAATCCCCGCTGATCAAAGTACCCTTGCGCATGTCCATGGACCGGTCCTCAAATCACGATCAGGTCGGCTTGCAACGCGCCGGCCTGTTTCAAGGCTTCGAGAATCGCCATCAAGTCGCCTGGCGCCGCGCCGACCTGGTTCACCGCCCGGACGATTTCATCCAGGGTAGTGCCCGGGCCGAACTTGAACATCGGCTTGGCTTCTTGCTCGGCATTGACCCGCGAACGGGGGACCACGGCTGTCTGGCCGTTGGACAACGGACCAGGCTGGCTGACGATCGGGTCTTCGGTGATGGTCACGGTCAGGCTGCCGTGGGTCACGGCGGCCGGAGACACCTTGACGTTCTGGCCGATCACGATAGTGCCGGTGCGCGAGTTGATGATGACTTTCGCCACCGCCTGGCCCGGGTCGACCTCGAGGTTTTCCAGGATCGACAGGTAATCGACCCGCTGGCTCGGATCCAGTGGCGCGGTGACGCGGATCGAGCCGCCGTCGAGGGCCTGGGCCACGCCTGGGCCGAGCATGTCATTGATCTTGTCGACGATACGCTTGGCGGTGGTGAAGTCGGAACGGTTGAGGTTCAGCGTCAGGCTGTTGCCCTGGTTGAAACCGCTCGGCACTGCACGTTCCACCGACGCACCGCCAGGGATGCGACCGGCCGACGGAACGTTGACGGTGATCTTCGAACCGTCGCGCCCTTCGGCATCGAAACCGCCCACCACCAGGTTGCCCTGGGCGATGGCGTAGACGTTGCCGTCGATACCCTTGAGCGGCGTCAGCAGCAAGGTGCCACCGCGCAGGCTCTTGGAGTTACCGATGGACGAGACGGTGATATCCACCTGCTGGCCAGGCTTGGCGAACGCCGGCAGATCGGCACTGATCGACACCGCCGCGACGTTTTTCAACTGGACGTTGCCGGAGCCGGCCGGCACCTTGATGCCGAACTGCGACAACATGTTGTTGAAGGTCTGCAAGGTGAACGGGGTCTGGGTGGTCTGGTCACCGGTGCCGTTCAGGCCCACGACCAGGCCGTAGCCGATCAACTGGTTGGAACGCACGCCGGAAATGCTGGCGATGTCCTTCAGACGCTCGGCTTGAGCGGTAAAGGCTGCCGACATTACCAGGGCACCGATCAACAGCTGCTTAAGATTCAACTGGGCCACCTAGAAAGGGAACTTCGGGCTGAGGAAGAAACGGTCGAACCAACCTGGCTGGCTCGCATCGGCAAAGGCACCGGTGCCCGAGTAGGTGATGCGTGCATCGGCCACCCGAGTCGACGAAACCGTGTTGTCGGTGGCGATGTCATCGGCGCGAACCATGCCGGCGATGCGCACCAGTTCGTCACCCGTGTTAAGGGTCAGCCACTTCTCGCCGCGCACGACGATGATGCCGTTGGGCAACACATCGGCGACGGTCACGGTAATCGAGCCGGTCAGGCTGTTGCTCTGGCCGGACTTGCTGTCGCCCTTGGTGGCACGGTCAGAGTTGTACCCGGCGTTGAGGCTCAGGTCATTGCCCCCGATCGGGTTGTTGGTGGTCAGGCTGGAACCGAACAACGACGTCAGGCCGACGCTGGTATTGCTGGTCTTGTCCATTTGCGAGTTGGCGTTCTTGCTGGCCTGGGTCCGCTCATTCAGGGTGATGGTGATGATGTCACCGACCCGGAAGGCCTTGCGGTCGCTGTACAGGTTCTGCTCGAAGCCAGCCTGGTAGATCGAGCCATTGTTGGCGGCAGCCGGCAACGGCGTGCGCGGCAACACCGGGGCGTAATACGGGTCATTGGGCCTGGGTGTCGGCGCGACACAGCCCGCGAGTGCGGTGATCCCACTCAGTGCCAGAACAGATACGAAGCGTTTCATGACCCTACCTCTTGGTGTTGCAGGCGCCCCTGGGGCCGCCCTGTCTACGTAATGACGGACGTTGCGACGTGATTACAGATTCTGCGTAACGAACGAGAGCATCTGGTCGGCGGTGGAGATCACTTTGGAGTTCATCTCGTAGGCGCGCTGGGTGGTGATCATGTTGACCATCTCCTCGACCGTGCTCACGTTGGACGTTTCCAGGGTGTTCTGCAGCGTGGTACCAAAACCGTTCAGGCCGGGAGTGCCGACTTGCGGCGCGCCACTGGCGGCGGTTTCCAGGAACAGGTTATTGCCTACCGCTTGCAGGCCGGCCGGGTTGATGAAGTCGGCGGTCTGCAGGTTGCCGATCACTTGGGAGGCCGGGTTGCCCGCCACCGTGATGGACACGGTGCCGTCACGGCCCACGGTGAACGTCTGGGCATCGTTCGGGATGATGATGGCCGGCTCCAGGGCGAAACCGCTGGCATTGACGATCTGGCCGTTGGAATCGAGGTGGAACGTACCGTCACGGGTGTAGGACGTGGTGCCGTCCGGCTGCAGGATCTGGAAGAAACCGCGACCGTCGATGGCCATGTCCAGCGGCTGCTCGGTGGTTTGCAGGCTGCCGGCGGTGAAGTTTTTCTGGGTGCCGACAATGCGCACACCGGTACCCACTTGCAGGCCCGACGGCAGTTCGCTGTCCTGGGTCGACTGGGCGCCAGGCTGGCGTTTTACCTGATACAGCAGGTCCTGGAACTCGGCACGATCACGTTTGAAACCCGTGGTCGAAACGTTCGCCAGGTTGTTGGAAATGGTCGTCAGGTTGGTGTCCTGGGCGGACAGACCTGTTTTGGCAACCCATAGAGCCGGAAGCATTCGATTCTCCTCGTACGCCTGTTTTTCGGCGCGACGCTTTAGTTAATGGTTAGATCTGCAAGACCCGAGCCATGGCCTCGTCGCCTTCTTTGGCGGTGTTCATCATTTTGACGTGAAGCTCGAACTGCTTGGCCAGGGCCAGCACCGAGGTCATTTCATCCACGGCATTGACGTTGCTCGCTTCCTGGAAACCCGACACCAACTGCACGTTGGCATCGATGGGCGCCGGCTGGCCGTCCTTGGTACGGATCGAACCGTCCAGGCCCTTGGTCATGTTCTTGAGGTCCGGGTTGACCAGCTTGATGCGGTCCACTTCAGCCATCACCCGCGGGCCTTCGCCCATGGCGCGGATGCTGATGGTGCCGTCCTGGCCGATTTCGATTTTCTGCTCTGGCGGCACGGCGATCGGACCGCCGTTGCCCATCACCGGCATGCCGTTGCCAGCCCGCAGTACGCCCAGGGCGTCAACATTGAGGCTGCCGGTGCGCACGTAGCTTTCACCGCCGTCGGGGTTCTGCACGGCCATCCAGCCCGGCCCGCTCACCGCGACGTCGAGGTCACGACCGGTTTCCACCAGCGCACCCGGAGTGAAATCAGTAGCAGGCCGTTCGGACATGGCAAACGCCCGCGCCGGAAAGCTGTCGCCGAACACCGGCATCGAGCGAGCCTGTTCCAGGTCTTTCTGAAAACCGTTGGTGGAGATGTTCGCCAGGTTGTTGGCATGGGCCCGCTGCGCCAGTGCGTTCTGGCTGGCGCCGGTCATTGCCACATAAAGGTACTTGTCCACTGTCGTTCCTCTGCATGCCGGACGTTTGCCGCCCACTGCTGTGTTGCACAGCCTTAAGCAATTTGCAGACCAACTTTTTTCTGGCGGCCCCAGGCCCGGAAAACAAAGGGTTTGAGGGATTCAGAGGGGTTGATTGAATATGTCGAAGTCGAAAAACCGGCGGTGTCATGCCGTTAAGTGGCAAGTGTCAGCCTTTGATCGCTTCTACTGCAGCGCGGTATGGCGTAGCTTGCGCGAGCAGACTACAGAGGGTCGGATTGACCAGTCAGGCGACAGGGGGGATTTCCCCTGCCGCCTCTCTCAGGCCTCCGTCAGTTGGGCAGCCATCCCTGAACCCAGTGTGCCGCATAGGTATCGTCGAAGACCCAGTTAGCCAGCACTTGCTCGCGCAATCCCTCAGCTTGTTGTCGTGAGGCGTGCCGATCAGCCAGGTGCTCATTGATCGCCTCCAGCCACTGTCCTCGGCTGCCAGCGACACGCGTGATGGCGAGGTCGCCCAGATAATCGGCGGTGTCGCTGCCGATTACACTGTAGCCGCAAGCACCATACTGCAGATGATGAAGCAAGCTCGCCCCTTGGTCGTTCTTACCGAAGCCCTGTGGAGCGAGGACAATATCCAGGTTGAGGCTGGCCATGACATCGGGATTGTCGTGAACGTCATCATAAATCTCGCAGGCGAGCGCTTGCAGATACGCGGGCACATCGCCCCAGAGTACCCACTCCACTTGACCGGCCAGCGCTTGCATTAACTCGAGGATCAACGGCTGGACGAAGGGCTGCGCCGAATCGATAGCGCAGCCTATGCGAGGGATGCCAAACGTCTGGCGCACGATGGAAAGATTGCGCCATCTGTTGTCCAGGCGCGTTTCGAGAACACGAATATCCTGATGCAGCCCGGCACAGGCGTGGGCCATTGCAGGCGTCGCTACAACGATGCAGTCAACCAGACTTGCCGATTGCTGCAGCGAAGTCATCCATCCTGGAACCTCTGGCGTTAGCGCATCCAGCTCAAGAACCTTGAACGCGCTGGAAAGCGTGCTGATGCTTTGCATCTGCTCCAGACGAAGCGGGTCAGCCTGATGCTGGAAGACGATGACGTCGGGGTTGTAGCGCGCAAGCGTCGTTGCCGGTAACAGGCTGTTGCTGATGCAGCCTTCGATTTTGCCGGAGTCGCGCAAAGCCGTGAACGGCTCGACAATACGCAACCTGGCGGCTTTTGCCGACTTCGCAGGATGCACCAATACCACAGGCAGCGGCCGCCAGGACAGCGGTCGCCAGGACAGCTCGTTGATGGCTTCCAGCTCAAAGCCGACGCCGCGCAACGACAGGTTGCTGTTGTAGGCAGGATCATTGGCCAGGACACCCAGCCATTTACTCAAGGCTTGCTCCTGTTCCAAGGCGAAGCGTTGCTGGTTGAGTGGGTCCTTGCCAACGCTTGACCAAGTCCCCTCCCCCTCATGCACGAGCACGGCATGAGGTGTCCATACATTCAGATAGCCAAGGTTCGCCACTTTCAGGCACAGGTCCAGATCGTTGCAGGTGACCTGGAACAGCGCGTCATCCATACCACCGGCTTCCAGGTAGATCGCCGTGCGGATCATCAGGCAGGCCGCACTGACCGCACTGGTATTTTGGTCGACCACCAGGCGCTGCATGTAGCCGCCGCCATTGGCAGCCTGACCGGTAAATGGGCTGCCGGCAGGGCCACGCAAGCCGGTGATCAGGCCTGCATGCTGGACGGTGCCTGCCGGGGTAATCAGCTTGGCACCGACGATCCCCACTTCGGGGCGCAAGGCGTGGTTGAGCAGTTCTTCCAGCCAATCCTCGTGGATGATTTCCGTATCGTTGTTCAACAACACCAGGTATTCGCCGCGCGCCTGACTGGCCGCCAGGTTGTTCATGGCGCTGAAGTTGAATGGATAAGGGAAGCGGATGACGCGAACCTTGCCTCCCCCGATCGACTCCATCTCGCTCAGCCAGATGAGTGCCTCTTCGGTCTCGCTGCCATTGTCGATCAGAATAATCTCGAAGTACGGATAGCGGGTTTTCGACAACAGGCTTTCCACGCAGCGCTGCAGCAGCGGTAACCGGTCCCGGGTAGGAATCAGGATCGATACCAGGGGCTGTTGGTCATGACCGTACTTGATGTGGTAATGCCGGGGCGGCTCCTGCAGGACCCTGGCGTTCGTGTAGCCGCGATTGTCCAGGTGCCGTTGCAGGGCATAGAGCTCGTCCGGGTTATCGGCAAGGGTCGGCGTGTTGCTGGCTACCAGCGGCTCGTTCAGATGGGCGATGCCGTTCATGCTCCCGGCTTCGATCAGTCGCAGGATCAAGTCCAGCTCAAGCGCCGCGGGCACCTGAGGGTCGTAACCTCCAACCTCCAGCGCCAACTCGCGACGGATCAGCCAGTGGTTGGCCATAGTCAATGGCAGGCTCAAGAGGTAGTCGAGGTTGATGCTAGGCCGGAAGACCGCTTGAGGGCCATGATCTGAGCGATACATGCCATCGCAATAGATCATCCGGCAACCGTTGGCACCCGGCAGCTCCAGGTCGAGCATCAACGTGCCGGCGGGCAAGACCTCGTCACCGGCCGTCAACAGCATGATCCAGTCGCTGTCGTCCGCCCGCAGAACTTCGTTCAGTTCGACGGCACCTGGCTGGGCGCAGGTCAGCCAGTGCAGGCTGCCGGGCAAGTTGGCCGGACTTGGCGCAGGGCTCAAGACCACCATGCGCATGCTGATCGAGGAGCGCGATCGCCACAGCGCAAGACTTTCCACGGTATCGCTCAAGGCATTGAAATCGCCCAGGGGATCGAGTATCAGCAGCGTCAGGCTGGTTTGTCCGCTGAGCTGCTGACGGCGCTGATCGACAAGTTGCTGCTGGATCGGCGTCAGCACTCGGTTGCGCAGCCAGTCCTTGATGGAGGGCACACGAACGTCAATGGCATGCTGTATAGCAGCCTGCTGAGTGATATCGATGAAACGTTCCAGTTGAGGCCAGAAGGCCTTTTCAAGGTCCAGCCAGCGCCTGCGAGCTTGCATCACTGTCGCACGGGCGCGCTCCAGCCCACCTGGCTCGTCATAAAGTGCCGAGCCCGCATCACCAAACTGCTCGATGAACGGCTGGGTCTTCACATGACCGCCGGGCATGTAGATAACCGGGCAACCACAAAGCATGGCTTCGGTACACGTTGCCGAAATTTCGTAACTGTAAAGCGTTGAAGCCGTTCGAAAAATCTGTGCCAGTTCAGCAAGGGTCTTCGGGTTATCCATGCTCAGGACTTCGATATCGTCCGGCAACATCGAGTAGTCGACCTTAGACCTGTCGATGCGGTGCAGGTACAGGTAGTTGCCACTGCGCTGCACTGGCTCGGTTGGCGGTGAAAACAACTCCGAGTCGATGACCGGCAACAGGAGTAGGTTGCTGTTATCGCTGTCGCCACCGAAATCCTGGGTGTAATAGAAAAACAGGTCTGATTTTTGCGCCTTGATAGCACGGCCAGTGAGGAAGCCTTCACGGTTCAGAATGTAACGGGCTACGATCGGTGCGTCTAACGGGTTACCGTCCATCACCTCGGAATACACAGCAATGGGCGCCAAGCCTAGCGACCGGTGCTGCCGACGCACCTCGTCGGTAAGGATCGGGGTGCGCAGTTTCGGGTTGACCTGGCAGGGCGTGAGGTAGGCCTCGTAGCCGGACAGGTTCAGGACGTGGCACAGGTAGTGCAATACGCACACGCCCGAGGAGGTTTCCCGATAGTTGGGAGCACCGATGTAGTAAGGGTGACGCGGCTTGCCATGCAGGGACGGAGTGGTCATACGGTGGCCTTGGGGCTGGAGGGCTGCTCACAAATGACGAAGACACTGGCGCACAAGTCTGGATAGACCATGCCTAGGGCATGGCAGGCATCCATGAAACGCTCATCGATAAGCTGGGTTTCCAGAGCCTTGTCCAGCTGGAAGTTGGCCAGCGGCTTGAAGAAGACCCCACCACGGTGGCTCACATGCCAACCGGCACTGCGTACTTCGTGATCCAGGGTATCGAGGGTGTAGGTCACTCGGTGGCCATGCAGACGCTCGCCTTCGGTCACGGCACTGTTGTGCTCGATCAAGCCCATCTTGACGGCGATCTGGCGCGAAGGTGCATTGGCGTTTGGTACGGCAATGAACAAACGCCCCCCAGGCGCGAGCCAGTTGCGCACGCGCTTGAGCACTGCCTGACGGTCGTCGAGGTGCTCCAGGGTGTGGATCAGGAAGATATTCTCGAAGCGCGGTTCCAGCTCGGCTTCTTCAAAGGTACTGCAGACGAACCTGACGCCTGAGCCGACCTTTTTACGGGTGACATCGATCAGGTCGCTGGCCGCCTCGATGACCGTCAGGTCGGCAAAGCGTTCGGCGAACAGCGTCGTAAAGGCACCTTCGAAGCAGCCCATTTCCAGGGTCGGTCCCTTCGCCAGCCAGGGGCCGAAGCTGTCCAGCATGTAGCGTCGCAGCCGCGAATCGAAATCGTAGAAGTAGCTGCGGTGAGCGTTATCCTGAAACTCTTTGTTGTAATCGCGTACGGACATGGCGTTATTCCTGACTTTTCCTGTAGAAACGCTGTTCTTCAGGTTGGTACCACTCGTGAAGGGTCGAGGGGGTACGGGCATACCACCCCAGCAGTTGTTGCATGCTCGGTGTTTGCGAGCGGCAGAAGTCTTCGCCGAGCGCTCGGCAATAATCGAACTGCGGTTTGAAATAGCTGCGTGTGAAGGTCAGCGTCAGGCACCGTCGTGGTAGGTCGGTACGATTGACACCGGCGGCATGCCAGATGCGCGAATCGAACAAGTAGATAGAACCAGCGCTGCCCAAGGCCTTGCGGGCCTGCTCCTCGAACACCTGAGGGTCGGGTTTGTCCGGTGCAGCGTGCGAGCCCGGCAGGAACAGGGTCGCACCGTTGTCGACAGTGAAGTCGTCGAGCAGCACCAACGCCTGGGCCATCTGCATGGACTCGGCTGACCAGGAACGCACGTCCCGGTGCACATTACGCACGTAGGCGTCGGTGCTGCTCAGGTTGTTCAGGCCGCCAAACGAATTGAGGATCGCGGCACCGCCCAGCATGTGCCGCAGGATGTCGACGATCCCCCATTCGGCGAATCGATTGAGCAATTCAACGAAACTGGAGTCCTGCATCAGGATATGGTGCGCGGTCTGTTCGGTTCGCTGGGTAATACCGTTCTCCAGTTGCACCTGACGGCAACGGTCTATGGCGTGCCCCAAGTCTTCGCGCAGTTGGTCGAGCAGCGACCCCGTAATCAGGGAGGGCAGGCAGACGTAGCCGTTCGCTTGCAGCGCTTGCAACACCGGGTTCATAGGTTGTCTCCCCGCGCGGCTTGCCAGGCGCGGTACTCTTCGGCACTCACGCCCAACAGGATGCGGTCCCAACGCTGGCCCTTGCGGTAGTACCACTGGCGCTGCACACCCTCGATGACCCAAGGGGTCTTGCGCGTGTAGGTCGCCAGGGACGCCGCGTTGTACTCAATGATGGTGGTCGAGAGACGGCTCAAGCCCAGTTCGTCGAAGGCATAGCGCATCACCGTGGCAATCACGTCGGTGCCATGACCCTGGCCGCGCAGGGAGGAGTCGCCAATCATCATGCCGTGTTCGGCTGTACGGTTTTTCCAGTCGATGCTGACCAGATTCGCCGTACCGATCAGGCCATGGCCTTGGACCTCGATACCGAAGCGTTGGTTGAGCGAGTCGCTCTTCAGACCCAATAGCCACTCCCGTTGCGCTTCCCGCGAGGTAGGGAAATGCCATCCGCCCAGCAGGCTCCAGAGGGCCTCATCGTTGGACCATTGATGCAGCAGCGGCAAGTCCTCAAGCTCCAGTGCCCTGAGCAGGATGCGTTGACCTTGAATGCTCATGATTTTCCCGTGTTCTGAAGGATGACGTCGGCGAGACGATTCATGTCATCGACGTTGTATCGCTGGTCGATCGGCAGCGGCAGCAAGCATTGTGCCCAGTCCCTTTCGATGGGTGGCACAGTTGGATTGTTCAGCACTTCGCGCCAGTAGCTGGGCACATAGATATGTTGGTCGAGCAGTTGAGCGCGTAATCGGGTGGCCGTCTCGGCAGACTTGACCAGCAGCGGGTAACACAATGCGGCAACGGGCTGCACCGGCCAGATGGCGAAGCGGTTGAGGTGGTCCAGGCGTCGGCGCAGGTGCGCCAGGTTGTCTATCCTGCGCCTGGCGACTTCGTGGTAATCAATACTGTCGAGCAGACGCGCAGTGCTGGTGGCCATCGCCTTGACGCCATCGTTCTCCAGCGCCTGCTCCAATGCCTGGAACGTCGCATAGTGATGTTGCGGGGAGTCTTCAAGGCGCCCCAGCAGCGCGCCGAAACGCGCCTGCGAACGGCTGCTCCGCGCTTGCGGCAAACCAGCAGGGGCATTGGCCAGCCAGCCACCATCAGCAACGCCGACGAACTTGCGCGGGGAGTAAAGGGTTGCAATCCCGGACTGCGGCAGGGAAAACAGCGCCTGGGAATTGTCGACGATCAATTGCTTGCCGTAGCGAACAGCAAGCACCTCGCTGATGTAATCGGCTTTGAGTCCGAAATAATTGACGAACAGCAAAGCCTCATCGGCTTGCAGGGCTGGATGATCCGGCAGCTCGAGCCGCTCGGTCAGCGCATATCGCATCACTTCTATGCCGGATCCGCGCAGCACGTCCTGCATGACATCGCAGATGTAGATAGGCAGATGAACCCGGCGCAGGTTGCGCGCCAACACCAGCGCCTTGAAGGCTGAGCGGGCCGAGTTGAAGGCAATGGCCTGCGGGTAAGGATGGTGTCCCTTGCGCAGCTCCAGTTCGAAATAACCGCCGATGGCTTCAGGCACGGACAATCTCTCCTTGTTTTGCCCACGCCCCCACGACCTGCGCGTCGTTGTACATCAAGGCGTCGAGAATCGACAGGCCGGGCACGAAGGGCTGTTCACCATCCCCCTGTCGGTAGTCGGGCAAGGTGGCCTTGAGCAACTCCAGGCAGATACCGGCCTGTTGGAATGCCTCGGCCTGGTAAAGATGAGCGCCGTTGAAGGGGTTGAGGTAGCGGGTGCCAGCGCAAGCCTGGACCACTTCGAGTACCCGGCCCTGGGCTCGACTGTCACTGCAGATCGACAGATCGCTGGAACGGATGATCGGCGTTTGCAGCCCGATCAGGGAGCAGCAGGCCCGCAGAATCCGTTCGTTGAGCTCAGCGATACTCGAAGCAGGCTCGACCAGCAGTGCCTCAAGCCACGCAAGCATGCGCGGCGCGTGGGGCGCACGGCGATAGGCGAAGCTCAACTTGTTAAGGATATCGCCAGGGTCGAACGTCTCGGCAATACGTTTTTCCATGATCTGCTCAGTGTGACTACCCTTGGTCAGTGACACCCGGAACCACTTCGGCTCCTGTCCCAGCAGATAGCGGTTGCGTTCAATCCAGCCGTTCTTGATGAACTGCACATTGTCGTAGATGACAAAACAGTCGACAGCAGCGATCAACTGAAAATAACCCAGATAGGGCAGCAAGTAAGGTTGCATGAGTGCAATGCGGCGCTGCTGGTCAGTTGCCGGGGCACACACCTTCAAGGTGAGGGCCTGGCTCATGCCGCCCGAGCCTTGAGCAGTACCTCGATGATCCGCGTCTGGGTCTGCGGATCGAGATCCGGATAGATCGGCAGGCACAATACCTCGCGAGACACCTTGTAGGCGTTCCCCAACTGAGAGAGATCCGAACTGGGCAGGCCGCGGTACATCGGAAACTCGCATATCAGTGGGTAGAAATACCGGCGCACGAGAATGTTTTCAGCACGGTAGCGGTCATACAGCTCGTCCCGGCTCACGCCGAAGCGCTCACCATCAACCAGGATCGGACAATAGGCATAGTTCCAGTCCAGCCCCTGCGGTTGCTCCAGGAGGCTGATACCAGGTATGCCGTCCAGCGCGCTCTGATAGTACTCAAACACCTTTTGTCGACGGCTGAGAGCTTCATCGATATAGCGCAACTGCAGCACACCAAATGCGGCCTGCAACTCGTTCATCTTTCCGTTGATGCCGGGAGCCATGACCGTGACTTCATCGGCAAAACCGAAATTCTTCAGGTAATCGATACGCTGCTTGATCTTTTCGTCACGGCAGATGATTGCGCCGCCTTCGAAAGTATTGAATACCTTGGTGGCGTGGAAGCTGAGGATCGACAGGTCGCCGTTGTTGAGAACGCTTTCGCCGTTGTGTCGGACCCCGAAGGCATGTGCGGCGTCATAGATAACCTTGAGTCCATAGGTGTCGGCTACGTCCTGGATGCCCCCGACATCACAGGGAACACCATAGCAATGGACCGGAAGAATCGCCGAAGTCGCCGGGGTGATGGCTTCGGCGATACGTTGCGGATCGAGGTTCTTGGTGACTGGATCGATGTCCACGAACACCGGCTTGAGATTGTTCCACAGTAGCGAGTGGGAGGTGGCCACGAACGAATAGGGCGTAGTGATGACTTCACCCGTGATGCGTAGGGCCTGGAGCGCCGTCACCAATGCCAGGGTACCGTTGGAAAACAGCGAAAGATGCTTGACGCCGAGGTACTCGGCCAACTCCTTTTCCAGTTGTTCGTGGAAAGGGCCGCCGTTGGTCAGCCGCTTACTGTCCCAGATTCGCTGCAGATAAGGCGTGAACTCTTCCAGAGGAGGTAGCAGCGGGCTGGTAACGGTAATGGAATCGGCCATGGGTACACTACTCGGGTGACTGAAAAATGGCACACGGCTCGGGAATCCCTCAGACGCGGCGTTGCATCACGGTCTATATCGGCGGGCTGCAACGCCATGAAACCGACAGCTGACTCTTGATGTGCGGGTACCCCAGCAAAAAATCGGCCAACTCCTTGCGAGCCCGATAATCGGCGTCACCTCAGATTACGCACTGGGTTCTTTGCCGACTTCGTATTCGCGCAACTTATTGGCAATGGTCGTATGGGAAACCCCCAGCCGCTTGCCCAGTTGCCGGCTGCTCGGGTGTTCGGAGTACAAGCGCTCCAGCACCGCTTTCTCAAAGCGTCCGACGATCTCATCCAGCCCACCCTCAAGGGAAAAATCGCCAAGGGGCTGATGCACGCCGTAGTCCGGCAGGCGGATATGCTCGGCCTTCACCGTCCCGCCATCGCACAGGGAAACGGCCTGGAACAGCACGTTTTCCAGTTGCCGGACATTGCCCGGCCAGTGGTAATGACTGAGACGGTCCATCGCCGCCGGGGCCAGCTTGGGCAGGGCGCAGCCGATCTGGCGGCTGGCCTGGTCGAGGAAATGCTCCACCAGCGGCGCCAGGCCATCGAGGCATTCGCGCAGCGGCGGGATGTGCAGGGAAAGCACGTTCAAGCGGTGATACAGATCCTGACGGAATTCGCCCCGGGCGCAGAGTTCGGACAAATCGACCTGGGTGGCGCAGATCACCCTGACGTCCAGGTACACCTCCTCATCGCTGCCAACACGCCGGAAGCAACCGTCCTGTAGGAAGCGCAGCAATTTCACTTGCAGGCGCGGGCTCATCTCTCCGACCCCGTCGAGGAACAGCGTCCCCCCGGCGGTCAGCTCCAGAAGGCCGAGCTTGCCTTCGGCCCGGGCACCTTCGAAGGCCCCCGGCCCGTAGCCGAAGAGCTCGGTCTCGGCCATGGACTCCGGCAGCCCGGCACAGTTGAGCGCCATCAATGGCGATTGCCCGCGCGGACTCGCCAGGTGACAGGCGCGAGCCAGCAGCTCCTTGCCAGTGCCGGTTTCACCTTCTATCAATAGCGGCGCGTCCAACGGGGCCATGCGCCGAGCCTCACGGACCACCGCCGCCATGACCTTCGAGCTCTGGAAAATACTGTCGAAGCCACGCAGTTCCTGTTTGCGCACGTTATAGATACGTTCGCCAACCCGGTCGGCCCGGTGCAGTGTCAGCACCGCACCGGCCATGGCTTCGCTGTCGTCGTGCTCCGATTGCAGCGGCGCGATGTCGGCCAGGAAGACATCGCCCTTGACCTTGACCCGCAGGCCGTTGATGCGCGACTGGTTGGCCCGCACCAGTTCCGGCAAGTCGAAATCCTCGGCATAGCGGGACAAGGGAATCCCCGGCACCTCGTCCACTCGCACCCCGAGCAACTGCGCCGCTGCCCGGTTGGCCGCTACGATGGAGCCGCCCATGTCGATAGACAGCACCGGGAATTCCAAGGCGCCGAGCAAGGCGTTGAGCTCCATGTGCCTACGCTCACTGGGCATCAGCCCTACACGCTTGACGCCAAATACCCCGGCAATGCCTTCGAATTTCGGACGCAGCGCCTGGAACTGGATGTTGATCAGGTTTGGGCAGTGCAGGTAGATCGCGTTGCCATGCTCGCCACCGACCTCCCCCCGGGCGACGTTGATGCCGTACTCCACCAACAGGTTGAGGATGTCCCGCAGGATACCGATGCGATTCTGGCAATGGACTTTGATGCGCATGAAAAGGCCCGATGTGTATGAAAAGGTCCCTGCCACAAGGTTTTTCTGCCCGGCAGCGTAAATAACCGTCAAGATTATGTGACAGTTGTAGGCCGTTTCCCAACAGAAAATCCCAGCAACCTCGTAGCCGCCGCCATTTCGTAACGAAAAGTTTACGGATTGACGATTCCCTCACCCAATCCATTTTCGCCAGCCTGCTGCGCAAGCCCCTGCTTCGAGTTATCTCTAATACATCGCTGGACATAACAACAACACGTCTTCCCCCTGAGGGAAATCAGCAGGAGAGCAGCATGAAGCAGACGCAGTACGTGGCCCGCGAGCCCGATGCGCAAGGTTTTATCCACTACACCGCCGAAGAACATGCGGTGTGGAATACGCTGATCACCCGCCAGCTGAAAGTCATCGAAGGCCGTGCGTGCCAGGAATACCTGGACGGCATCGACAAGCTTGGCCTGCCCCACGACCGTATCCCGCAACTGGGCGAAATCAACCAGGTGCTGGGCGCGACCACGGGCTGGCAAGTCGCCCGGGTACCGGCCTTGATCCCCTTCCAGACTTTCTTCGAATTGCTCGCCAGCAAGCAGTTTCCGGTGGCGACCTTCATTCGTACCCGCGAGGAGCTGGATTACCTGCAAGAGCCGGACATTTTCCACGAGATCTTCGGCCACTGCCCATTGCTGACCAACCCCTGGTTCGCCGAATTCACCCACACCTACGGCAAACTCGGCCTACAGGCTTCCAAGGAAGAACGCGTCTACCTGGCGCGCCTGTACTGGATGACCATCGAGTTCGGCCTGGTGGAAACCCCGCAGGGCCGGCGCATCTACGGTGGCGGCATCCTGTCCTCGCCCAAGGAAACCGTGTACTGCCTGTCCGACGAGCCTGAGCATCAGGCCTTCGATCCATTGGAAGCCATGCGCACGCCCTATCGCATCGACATCCTGCAACCGGTTTATTTCGTGCTGCCCGAGCTCAAGCGCCTGTTCGACCTGGCCCACGAAGACATCATGGGCATGGTCAAGCGCGGTCGGGAACTGGGCTTGCACGCCCCGAAATTCCCACCAAAGGCTGCGTGAACCGCGTCTTTTAATCTCAATTGAGTCTGTTGCACAACGCGGCTTTGCTTTAGCGTGGGTGCATCGACGTTTTCAAATATTCGATCCGGGAACACACCATGAACACTCTGAACCAAGCCCATTGCGAAGCCTGCCGCGCCGATGCCCCACAAGTCAGCGACGAAGAACTGCCGGTGCTGATCAAGCAGATCCCCGACTGGAACATCGAAGTGCGCGACAGCGTGATGCAACTGGAAAAAGTTTTCCTGTTCAAGAACTTCAAGCACGCCCTGGCGTTCACCAACGCTGTCGGTGAAATTTCCGAGGCCGAAGGCCACCACCCTGGCCTGCTCACCGAATGGGGCAAAGTCACCGTGACCTGGTGGAGCCACTCCATCAAGGGCCTGCACCGCAACGACTTCATCATGGCCGCCCGCACCGATGACGTGGCCAAGACCGCAGAGGGCCGCAAGTAATGCATTTCGATGCCATCGGCCGGGTGCCCGGCGACCCGATCCTAGGCCTGATGGAGGCCTACGGGGCGGACAGCAACCCAAGCAAGTTCGACTTGGGCGTGGGTGTCTACAAGGACGCCCAGGGCCTGACGCCGATTCTTCAGTCAGTGAAGCTGGCTGAACAACGGCTGGTGGATCGCCAGACCACCAAGACCTACATCGGCGGTCACGGCGACGCCGCGTTCGGCCAGTTGATCAACGAGCTGGTGCTGGGCGCCGACTCACCGCTGATCAGCGCAAAACGTGCCGGCGCCACCCAGACACCGGGCGGTACCGGTGCGCTGCGCCTGAGTGCCGACTTCATCGCCCAATGCCTGCCGGGCCGTGGCGTATGGCTGAGTAACCCGACCTGGCCGATCCACGAGACCATCTTCGCCGCGGCCGGGGTCAAGGTCAGTCACTACCCTTACGTGGGCGCTGATAACCGCCTGGATTTCGAAGCAATGCTGGCGGCCCTGAACCAGGCGCCCAAAGGTGATGTCGTGCTGCTGCACGCCTGTTGCCACAACCCCACCGGGTTCGACCTGTCCCATGAACAATGGCGTCAGGTGTTGGACGTGGTGCGCAACCGCGACCTGCTGCCACTGATCGACTTCGCCTACCAGGGCTTCGGTGATGGATTGGAACAGGACGCCTGGGCGGTCCGACTGTTTGCCCAGGCCCTGCCGGAAGTGCTGGTCACCAGTTCCTGCTCGAAGAACTTCGGCCTCTACCGCGATCGTACGGGTGCGTTGATCGTCTGCGCCCGGGATGCCGAGAAGCTGGTGGACATCCGCAGCCAACTGGCAAACATCGCCCGCAACCTGTGGTCGACACCGCCGGATCATGGTGCGGCCGTGGTGGCGACCATCCTCGGCAACCCGGAACTCAAGAGCCTGTGGGCCGATGAAGTCCAGGCCATGCGCCTGCGCATCGCGCAATTGCGCAGCGGCTTGCTGGAGGCTCTCGAACCCCATGGCTTGCGCGAGCGCTTCGCCCATATCGGCGTGCAACGCGGGATGTTTTCCTACACCGGCCTGACGCCGGAACAGGTCAAGCACCTGCGCGAGCGCCACAGTGTCTACATGGTCGGCACCGGCCGGGCCAACGTGGCCGGCATCGACGCCACGCGCCTGGACCTGCTGGCCGAGGCGATTGCTGACGTTTGCAGATAACACCACCGTCGGCCGTTGATTTTGTGGCGAGGGAGTCCCCGCCACGTCTTCGACGCTGCGCTGTCGCGCAGGGAACTAGAGCGACGTCCACGAGATATCTGTTTTTGATCGTTCCCACGCTCTGCGTGGGAATGCATCCCGTGACGCTCTGCGTCACCTTCCAGAAGCGGAACGCGGAGCGTCCCCGGCGACATTCCCACGCAGGAGCGTGGGAACGATCGATATGTATTTTCAGCCTTAAAAATCAAATGGTTGCAATTAGTTCCATGAGAGCTTGCTCCCGCTCGGCAGCTACTACAGGCCTGTCCACTCGCTGACAAATTCTGCGGTTTCCACCTTCGGCGCCGTGCGCGCTTCTTTCTGCGGTGTGCCCAGGTAGAGGAAACCGATCACCTCCTCCCCATCCTCAAGGCCAAGCCCCCTGGCCACATGCGGCGAGTACGCCAGTTCACCGGTGCGCCACACGCCGCCAACCCCTTGGGCATACGCCGCCAACAAGATGCCATGGGCTGCGCAGCCGGCTGCCAGCAGTTGCTCGGATTTGGGGATTTTGAAATGGTCCTGCAGACGGGCGATCACCACCACGACCAGGGGCGCGCGCAATGGGCCGTTGAGGGCCTTTTCCACGACGGTTTCCGGTACCAGCGGGTCATTGAACCGCGCTGCTTCGGCCAGCAGTTCGCCCATGCGATGCCGCGCCTGCCCTTCGACTGTCAGAAAACGCCATGGCCGCAGCTGGCCGTGATCCGGCGCCCGCATGGCCGCGGCGAACATGAGTTCGCGCTGTTCCGGCGTGGGGGCCGGCTCCACCAGGCGCGGGACGGAAACACGGTTGAGCAAAGCGTCGAGAGCCTGCATCGGCCACCTCCTGAAAAAATGTCCGGCTATTCTAGTAGCTGTGCGGCGAGTTCGTTAGCGCAAATTCCGCGACCAGGTGCCCACTCGGCGCCGGGTGCCGGTTTACAGGGCGCTTGTCGCGGGTAGAATGGCGCCCTTCCTTTTTCAGCCTGAGCGGACTTCATGGCGTTGCCGACCCTGCGGATCATTGGTTTCATCATCGGCATCTTCCTGATCACCCTGGCGATCTTCATGGTCGTTCCCATGGCCACCCTGATGGTCTTCGAGCGCACCCGCGACCTGCCGTCGTTCCTCTGGTCGAGCATGATTACCTTCCTGGCCGGCCTGGCCCTGGTGCTTCCCGGGCGCCCGGAACACATCCACCTACGCCCGCGCGACATGTACTTGCTGACCGTCAGCAGTTGGCTGGTGGTGTGTATCTTTGCCGCGCTGCCGTTCCTGCTGACCCAGAAGATCAGCTACACCGACTCGTTTTTCGAAAGCATGTCGGGCATCACCGCCACCGGCGCCACCGTCCTGAGCGGCCTGGACACCATGTCCCCGGGCATCCTGATGTGGCGCTCGCTGCTGCACTGGCTCGGCGGTATCGGCTTCATCGGCATGGCGGTGGCGATCCTGCCCTTGCTGCGCATCGGTGGCATGCGGCTGTTCCAGACCGAATCGTCGGACCGCTCGGAAAAAGTCATGCCCCGTTCCCACATGGTGGCGCGGCTGATCGTGGCGTCCTACGTGGGCATCACCATTCTCGGCACCCTGGCGCTCTGGTGGGCCGGGATGAGCCTGTTCGATGCCATCAACCATGCGATGTCGGCGATCTCCACCGGCGGTTTTTCCACCTCGGACCTGTCCCTGGCCAAATGGACCCAGCCGGCCGTGCACTGGGTCATCATTGTCATCATGATCCTCGGCAGCCTGCCGTTTGCCCTCTATGTCTCGATGTTGCGGGGCAATCGCCGGGCACTGATCAAGGACCAGCAGGTCCAGGGGCTCATCGGGGTGTTGCTGGTGACCTGGCTGGTGCTCGGCACCTGGTATTGGGCGACCACCGACCTGCATTGGCTGGAGGCGCTGCGGCACGTGGCGCTGAACGTGACGTCCATCGTCACCACCACCGGTTTCGCCCTCGGCGACTACAGCCTGTGGGGCAATTTTTCGCTGATGCTGTTTTTCTACCTGGGGTTCGTCGGCGGTTGTTCAGGCTCGACGGCCGGCGGGATCAAGATCTTCCGCTTCCAGGTCGCCTACATCCTGCTGCGGGCCAACCTTAATCAACTGATCCACCCCCGCGCGGTGATCAAGCAGAAATACAACGGTCATCGCCTCGACGAAGAAATCGTCCGCTCGATCCTTACGTTCTCGTTCTTCTTCGCCATCACCATCTGCGTGATCGCCCTGCTGCTGTCGCTGCTGGGCGTGGAATGGATGACGGCGCTGACCGGTGCGGCCAGTACCGTGTCCGGCGTCGGCCCGGGGCTGGGGGAAACCATCGGGCCGGCCGGCAACTTCGCACCGCTGCCGGACGCGGCCAAGTGGATTCTGTCAGGAGGCATGCTGCTGGGCCGACTGGAGATCATCACGGTGTTCGTGCTGTGTATCCCGGCGTTCTGGCGTCACTGACCGCTTCAGGCTGGCTCGCCAACCGTGCCCGGTATTCGCCAGGCGTGGTGTCGAACCAGCGGCGGAAGGCCCGGAAAAAATTGCTTGGGTCGGCAAACCCCAGCAGATAGGCGATCTCCAGCAGCGTCATGCCCGACTGCGCCAGGTACTGCTCGGCCAGTTCACGACGGGTGTCCTCAAGCAAACTCTGGAAACTGGTGCCCTCTTCCTGCAAGCGCCGCTGCAAGGTGCGCTGCGACAGGTGCAGCGTCTGCGCCACCACGTCACGCTTGGGCTCGCCCTGGGGCAACAGTCGGCACAACACTTGTCGTGCCTTATGGGTCACACGGCTTTCCGAAAAACGCGCGAGGTATTCACCGGCAAACCGGTCATGCAACTGCGCCATGGCTTCGTTGGCCGTCGGCAGAGGCGCCTCCATGTCGGCCCGCTCAAAAATCAGCGCGTCATAAGACGCGCCGAACACCAGCGGTGCGCAGAAGGCTCGCTGATAAGGCGCCAGGTCCAGGGGTTCGGTGCCTTGGAACAGCACTTTTACCGGGTGCAAGGTACGCCCGGTCAGCCAGTTGCACAGGGCCAACGCACAGGCCAGGGACGCCTCGGCACTTTGCCGAGTGGGGGGTAAATGGTCGCCATGCACCGTCAGGATCAGCCCATAGCCCTCTTCCAACCGACGAAAACTCAAGTCGGCGCTTTCGGCAATGATTCGCTGGTATCGCACCAGTCGCTGGAAACCCTCCGCCAGCGTGCGACTGGACATCAAGGCGTAGCCCGCCACATGAAACGAGGCCGGGCGCACCACTTTACCCATGTTCAAGCCAATGGCCGGGTTACCGGACAATTCCACCGCCCGCTGCCAGAGCCGCGTCATCGAGTCCTGGGGGAAGCGTGCATCCGGATCCTCCAGCGCATCAAAGTCCAGCCCCAGTTGCTTGAACAGCACCCGACAATCCAGGCCGTCGATTTCCAACGCCTTGACAATCCCCATCGCCCAGCTTGAAGAAGTCGTTCGTTCGTTCATGACGTTTTACTTGCATGACGAGCCGCAGGGTACGGCTGGATTTGCGAAGGATACTAAAGTGGCGCCCATTGTCACTGGCTGTTGCAAGTGATCGCTCTAGACTCAAAGTAAGCCGCTGGATTTATCGGTTGCCAGAACAATAACCAAAGAGCCTGCAGTCTTGGAAAACGCCAAACGATTCAATACCTTCGCCGAGTTCTACCCGTATTACCTCGGCGAGCACAGCAACAGCACCTGCCGACGATTGCATTTCATCGGCACCTCCCTGGTCATCCTGGTGTTCGTCATGGCCCTCGTAGTGGGGAGCGGGTGGCTGTGGCTCGCCCTGCCCGTGGCCGGCTACGGCTTTGCCTGGGTCGGGCACTTCTTCTTCGAAAAAAACCGTCCCGCCACCTTCCAGCATCCTTTCTACAGCCTGCTCGGCGATTTCGTCATGTACCGCGACATGCTGCTGGGCAAGGTGGCGTTCTAGCCAAAGGATTGCCTATGAACACTCATGCACGTTTTACCCACATGCGGGACGGCACTCAGGAGGACTGGGCGATCATCGCCGCCGACTTCAGCGCCTACGCCCGGCAATTGCCGGGCCGGATCCTGGCCCACTTGAAGCTGCTGGACGGCGATTTCGGCGGGTTCCCGGTGGATCGCCTGACCCATTCCCTGCAAACCGCCACCCGTGCCTACCGTGACGGGCGGGACGAGGAATACGTGGTCTGCGCCCTGCTCCACGACATCGGCGACACCCTGGGTTCGTATAACCACCCGGACATCGCGGCGGCGATCCTCAAGCCCTTCGTCAGCGCGGAAAACCTGTGGATGGTGGAGAAGCACGGGATTTTCCAGGGCTATTACTTCTTCCATCACCTGGGCATGGACCGGCACCTGCGCGAGCAGTTTTTCGAACATCCGCAGTATCAGGCGACAGTCGACTTTTGTGCGAAATATGACGCAGCGGCGTTCGATCCCCAGTACGACACGCTGCCGTTGAGTTTCTTCGAGCCGATGCTGGAAAGGCTGTTTGCTGCGCCGAAGCAGTCGATCTACAAGGCGGCGATGACGGAGCAGCCTTCTGGCTGACAGATTGCTGGGGACCGCTGCGCGGTCCATCGCGGGCAAGCCTTGCTCCCACAGGTGTTGCCTGCTCTCATGGGCGGTGAGTACTTGTGGGAACAGCCTTGCTCCCACAGGTGTTGCCTGCTCTCATAGGCGGTGAGTACTTGTGGGAACACCTTGCTCCCACAGGTGTTGCCTGCTCTCATAGGCGGTGAGTACTTGTGGGAACAGCCTTGCTCCCACAGGTGTTGCCTGCTCTCATAGGCGGTGAGTACTTGTGGGAACAGCCTTGCTCCCACAGGTGTTGCCTGCTCTCATAGGCGGTGAGTACTTGTGGGAACAGCCTTGCTCCCACAGGTGTTGCCTGCTCTCATAGGCGGTGAGTACTTGTGGGAGCAAGGCTTGCCCGCGATGGCGTCATGAAGGCCTACACCGGCTCAGTCACTTTCAACTCAGTCTTGGCCAGTGCCTCCCGTGCCTGGGCCTCCGCCAACCGATACAACTCGATCGACCCGTCCCAGTGCTCGATCAGCGCCGTGCAGGATTCGACCCAATCGCCACAATTGAGGTATTCCACCTCACCCACCATGCGCATCTCGGCATGGTGGATATGCCCGCAGACCACGCCATGCAGTTCGCGCTTCACACACTCGTGGGCGATGGCTTCTTCGAAATCGCTGATGAAGCTGACGGCGGTCTTGACCTTGTGCTTGAGGTACGCCGACAACGACCAGTAACCGTAGCCGTAACGGGCCCGCCAATGGTTGAGCCAGCGGTTCAGCGTGAGGGTGAACTCGTAGGCCGAATCCCCGAGGAACGCCAGCCAACGGTGGTACCGGGTAATGACGTCGAACTGGTCGCCATGGATCACCAACAGGTGCCGACCATCGGCAGTGACGTGCACCGCTTCGTCCACCAACTGGATATTGCCCAGGATCAGCTTCGAATAGCGCCGCAGGAACTCGTCATGATTGCCGGTGACGTAGATCACTTCGGTGCCGCGCTTGCTCATGGTCAGCAAGCGGCGAATGACGTTGGTGTGGGCCTGGGGCCAATACATCCCACCGCGCAGTTTCCAGCCGTCGATGATGTCCCCCACCAAGTAGATCTTGTCGGCGTGGTAGCCCTTGAGAAACTGCGACAGGTGCTCGGCCTGGCAATCCCGGGTGCCCAGGTGCACATCGGAAATCCACAGGGTGCGAACACGCTGTTTGCGGCTGGGTCTGGCGAGCTCGGCGCTGGTCATTGGGCAACCCTCTGATCGTTTTTGCCACTGTGCACGCCAGCGGTTAATGGCCTATGACAAACACAAGTCCATTGCATGACAGCGCCGGGCGGTACGCCCTCGGTGTATGCTGGCGGCCTGACACGGGAGACCGCGATGAGACCGATCCTCACGCTACGCCACTACAGCCACGACTTGATCGTCCACAGCCATGACCATGCCCAATTGGTGTTCGGGCTGTCTGGCGCACTGGATTTCGAGGTCGAAGGGCATGGCAGCCAGGTGGTGCAACAAAGCTTCGTGGTGATACCGGCCGGCGCGCATCACGCCTGCGGCAGCCCCCACGGCAGCCGTTGCCTGGTGTTGGATGTGCCCAGCGATGACTGGGTCGGGCAGTGCCTGGGGGATCACGCCGACGCCAGCCGCCGTTTGCTCGACGATACCGCGCGCCTGCCCCTGGATGCGGGACAAAGCCAGTTGGTCAGCTGGTTGGCGAGGAGCCCGGTGGACGATCCGGTGATCGCCCAGCAAGGCGCGGTGCTGCTGCTGGCGAGTCTCAATAACGCTCGCCAGCAAACCCTCGGCGGCCGGCGCCTGCCCTACGCCGCACTCAACGCCCACATCGACCAGAACACCGCCTATCCGCTGCAAGTGGCGGACCTGGCGCGAGTCGCCGGCCTCTCCAGCGCCCGTTTGCACGCACGTTTCGTCGCCGAATGCGGGCAAACCCCGATGGATTACATCCGCAGCCGCCGCTTGCACAAGGCTGTAGCGTTGTTGCGTGATTCGCAGTTGCCCATCGGTGAGATCGCCCACCGGGTCGGCTACAGCTCCCAAAGTGCCTTCGCCGCGGCGGTACTGCGGGAATTCGGCGCCTCGCCGGGCAAGCTGCGGCGTCAGCGATAGATTCGCGCTAAAAATCGCTAGGATCGCGACAGACACTGCCGCCTCACCCACGCTTAAATACTAGGGGACGATCCTGTGGGAGCGAGCTTGCTCGCCATTGCTATCTGTCAGTCAATATCTGCATTGCCTGAACCACCGCTTTCGCGAGCAAGCTCGCTCCCACAGAAGACACTCGCCAGTTGCCCCACTGTCTGTTGAAAGGATTGAAATGACACCCCGTACCGCCCTCGGCGCCCTGCACATCGGCGCACTCATGTTTGGCCTGACCGGTGTATTCGGCAAACTCGCCGCAGCCTCGCCAACGGTCATTGTGTTTGGTCGCGCCGTCTTCGCCGTGCTCGCCCTGGCGATGTTCGCCCGGTTCGCCAGCAACAGCCGCTGGCAGCAACTGCGGGCCCAGGATGGCTGGCGATTGCTCCTTGGGGGGCTGTTACTGGCCGGGCATTGGGTGAGTTTCTTCATCGCCGTGAAGGTTGCCGGCGTGACGGTCGCCACGCTGGGGTTCACCAGCTTCCCGGCCTTCACGGTGCTGCTTGAAGGGCTGATCTTCCGCGAGCGGATTCGCGCCAATGAAATCTGGTTGGTGGTGTTGGTGAGCGTCGGCCTGGTGTTGGTCACGCCGAACTTCGACTTGGCCAGCGGCGCCACCACTGGCCTGCTCTGGGCCGTGTTCTCGGGGTTGCTCTTCTCCCTGCTGTCATTGACCAACCGCGCCGGTTCGGCGCACGTCCCGCCGGTGCAGGCCGCGCTGTGCCAGAACGTGGTGGTCGGGTTGTGCCTGCTGCCGATGGCCGCGCCACAATTGAGCAACGTTCGCCCCATCGACTGGTTGTGGATCGGCTTGCTCGGCGTGTTCTGCACCGGCCTGGCCCACAGCCTGTTCGTCGCCAGCCTGGCGGTGATCAAGGCCCGCACGGCAGCGGTGGTGTTCGCCATGGAGCCGGTCTACGGCATCGCCATGGCCTGGTGGCTGTTCGATGAGAGCCCGACCCTGCGCATGCTGCTGGGCGGCGTGGTGATCATCACGGCCATCGTGATCTCAAGCCAACTGAGCGGTTCAAAGAAACCGGGGGTTGGCGCCCAAGCCGCGTCTCACTGAACCCGATCGTTGTGGCCCAGGTCCCGCTCCGGATCGATCCGGTCGCGGACCCGCTGCTTCAGGACCTTGGCTTCGGGAAAACCACCATCGGCCTTGCGCTCCCAGATCTGCGTGCCGTCGCAACTGATGTGGAACACACCGCCGGTGCCCGGCACCAGCGACACCTTGCCCAGGTCATCGCCAAAGGTGCTGAGCAGCTCCTGGGCCAGCCAGGCGGCGCGCAGCAGCCATTGGCACTGGGTGCAATAGGTGATGACGACTTCCGGTTTGTGTTCGGTCATTGCGGGTGGACTCCTGGGTTCGAAGGCGTCGCTATAATACCCGCCTTTGATCGCCCGCCCCGAGATTGACGATGCGCCGCCTCCTGCCCCTCCTGCTTCTGTTGCTGTTGCCCCTGCTCGGTCATGCCAAAGAGCCCGCCGTCGACGCGCCACGCCCGAAAATCGGCCTGGTGCTGTCCGGCGGCGCCGCACGGGGGCTGGCCCACATCGGCGTGCTCAAGGCCCTGGAAGAGCAAGGCATCAAGATCGATGCCATTGCCGGCACCAGCATGGGCGCGGTGATCGGCGGGCTGTATGCCTCGGGCTACAAGATCGACGAACTGGAAAAACTCGCACTGGGCATCGACTGGCAACAGGCTCTGTCCGATGCGCCACCGCGCAAGGACGTGCCATTCCGGCGCAAGCAGGATGACCGGGACTTCCTGGTCAAACAGAAACTGAGCTTTCGTGACGACGGCAGCCTCGGCCTGCCCTTGGGGGTCATCCAGGGCCAGAACCTGGCCCTGCTGCTCGAAAGCCTGCTGGCCCACGCCAGCGACACCCGAGATTTCGACAAACTGCCGATCCCGTTTCGCGCAGTCGCCACGGACATCGCCACGGGCGAAAAAGTCGTGTTTCGCAAAGGCCACCTGCCCAAGGTCATTCGCGCCAGCATGTCGATCCCGGCGGTATTCGCCCCGGTGGAACTGGACGGCCGGCTGCTGGTGGACGGCGGCATGTCCGACAACATCCCGCTGGACGTGGCTCGGGAAATGGGCGTGGACGTGGCCATCGTGGTCGACATCGGCACGCCCCTGCGCAACCGCAAGCAACTGGTCACGGTGGTCGACGTGCTGAACCAATCGACCACCCTGATGACCCGGCACAACTCTGAAGAGCAACTGGCAACGCTGAAAAAAGACGACGTGCTGATCCAACCGGCGCTGGCGAGCTTCAGCTCCACCGATTTCGGCCGGGCCCAGGACATGATCGACGCCGGTTACCGTGCCACGCGGATACTCGAGGCGCGCCTGGCTCCTCTACGCCCGTCCGAGGCGCCCAACGCCGAGCTCATGGCCGCGCGCACCCCCAGCGAGCGCACGCCGGTCATCACCGCCATTCGAGTGGAGAACGACTCGAAAGTCGGCGATGACGTGATCCGCTATTACGTTCGCCAGAAGATCGGTGAGCCGCTGGACCTGGGCCGCCTGCAGACCGACATGGGCACGCTGTACGGCCTGGATTACTTCGAGCAGGTGCAATACCGCGTGGTCCGCAAGGGCCCGGATCACACGCTGGTGATCAGCGCTCGGGGAAGACGCACCGGCACCGACTACCTGCGGCTGGGGCTGAGCCTGTCGGACGACATGCGCGGCGACAGCGCTTTCAACCTGGGAGCCAGCTATCGGGTCAACGGCATCAATCGCCTCGGTGCCGAATGGCTGACCCGGGCGCAGATCGGCGACAAGCAGGAGTTGTACAGCGAGTTCTACCAGCCATTGGATGTCGGCTCGCGCTACTTCATCGCCCCCTACGGGCAATTCGAATCCCGCAACGTGGAGTCCATCCTGGACAACGATCCGGTGGCCCAGTATCGCGTCGAGCGCTATGGCTTCGGGCTGAACGTGGGCCGCCAGATCGGCAACAACGGCGAAATCCGCTTCGGTGTCGGCCAGGCCTGGGGCAAGGCGGATGTGCGCATTGGCGACCATGACCAGCCCAGCGAAAACTTCAATGAAGGTTTCTATGAGCTGAAGTACTCCTTCGATTCCTTCGACAACGTGTATTTCCCCCACGAAGGGGAAGACATCGGCCTGAGCTGGCGCCAATACGAACCGGGGCTGGGTTCCGACCAGCGTTACCGCCAATGGGAGTTCAAGCTGGACAAGGCCCTGAGCAGCGGCCCGGATACCTTCATCCTGGGCGGGCGCTACGGACGAACACTGGACACTGCTGAAGTCGTGACGTCCAGCTTTGTGCTCGGTGGCGCGCGGCAACTGTCAGGCTTTCGCGAAGACGGGGTATCCGGGCAGAACATCAGCCTGATGCGCGCCGTGTATTACCGCCGCCTCACACCGCGGGCCTACCTGCCACTGGACTTCCCGCTGTACATCGGCGGCTCATTGGAACGCGGCCGGGCCTGGAACAACGACAACGAATTCGACAGCGGCTACATCAACGCCGCCAGCATTTTCCTCGGTTTCGATACACCGCTGGGGCCACTGAATTTCAGCTATGGCTTTAACGACGATGATGAACAGGCGGTGTATCTGAACCTGGGGCAGACGTTTTGAGTGGCTACCTGGACAGGATTTGACAGCCTGATAGGCCGCTATCGCGAGCAAGCTCGCTCCCACATGGGGTCCGGGGTGTACACGCAATGGCCGTTCACCACAAATCCCTGTGGGAGCGAGCTTGCTCGCGATAGCGGTGGGTCAGTGTCGGTGATGTTGACCGTGCTGCAACCTTAGCGAATCCCTGCCAGCAGCACCCGGGCGGTCTGCTTGAGGGGTTCGTCGCCCTCTTCGAGCAGCTCTTCAAGCAGGGAGACAGCGGTTTTCAGGTCTCCATCGTCGATGCAATTCTGTGCCTGTTCCAGCTTGACCGAGTGTTCCGGGACCTGAGGTTCGAGGGAAAGGGTGTCCAGGGAAACAGGTTCAAGGGCCAGCGGCTCGAGTTCCAGCGACTGTTCTTCGTCGGCAAAGCTATCGAGGAAAGCATCGTCCAGCGACTCGGTTTCCAATGGCGCTTCCCATTGCAGCTCCGGTTCGTCAAAACCTGAAAGCGAAAAGCTCTCGGCGGCATAAGGTGAAACAGCTTCTTTATCCGCAGTGTTGTCCTGGGCATCGGCGAGGTCCCAGCTGGTTTCCATGGACAGTGCATCCAGGTCCAACTCGAACTCGTCACCGGGCACTGGCTCACGTTCAGGTGCCGGTGCCGGAGCAGGTGCCGGAGCAGGTGCAAGAACCGGTACCTGGGGTTGTACCGATGCCACTGTCGGCGCGGCGATCATGGCAACCTTGGGGTAGCGCCCGCGGATCTCCTCCAACGTCCGGGCATCGATACCCTGTGCCAGTAGATGATGTTCCTGGGCCTGGAAACCGATGACATCGCCCTGCTTGCCCAGTACCTCCAGCAACTTGAGGCCCAGGTCGGTGCGTTCCGGCTCCGCCAGCAACGCGGCGCGCAACAGCCCTGCGGCCTCGGTGAACCGACCGTAGGTCAAGTAGATCCCGACGCCCTCCAGCACATCGCCCAGGGGCGTATCCCCGTTGTTGAACGATGCCGCAGTCTCGGACGGCTCCGTATCGGGGATTGATGCAAAGGTTTCGTCGTCCTCCTCCAGCATCGGCTCGGGACGCCCGGTCATCGGTTCCAACTCGGCCTGCTGCTGCCGACGCCGAACGAACAGTAACAGCGCCAACACCCCCAACAGGCCCACCAGCCCCGCCACCCATGTCCAATTGACGCCCTCTGGCTCTGCTACCGGTTCTGTAGCGGGTTGCGCGTCCGGCGCCGGTTCCGCTGCAGGAAGCGCCGGTTGCGGTGGTGTCGATGCAACAGGGGCTGGCGCAACCTCGGCCAGCCGGGCCTGCAATTGGCTGATCTGCTTGCGCTGGCCAGCGATTTCCTCGTCCTGGGCCTGGAGCCGGGCCTGCAGTTCATCGATCGTCTTCTGTTGCTGCTGGTTTTGCAGCACGCTGGCGGCCATTTGCTCATCGGGCGCGGCGGGGGCCTGGCCAGCAGGGGCTGCAGCCGAAGTCGGCAGCACGGCCGAGTCGGGCAGCAACAAGCGCTGGCCGATGGAAAGCCGGTCACTGCCGGGGTTCAAGGCCTGGATTCCTTGCATCAACTCATTGACCGACGCGTTGCTACCGGCGTCATGCAGGCGCTTGGCGATGATCCAGGGGTTGTCTCCCGGCACGACGGTGTAACGCTTGCCCTGTACCGCCGGGGGCGGCTTGATGGACTGAGGGGCCTGGGAAGGTTCATCACGGACCGGCACGATACCCGGTGTGCCCGGCGGGTCGATCAGTACGGTGTATTCGCGCAGCAGGCGCCCGTTGGGCTGATTGAGCTGCACCAGGAAATTGAGGAAGGGTTCCTCCACCGGTTTGCTGGAAGTCACCCGAATGAAGCTGCGCTCCCCGCGCAAGACCGGCGTGAAGCGCAGGTTATTGAGAAAGAACGCCCGTTCCACACCCGCACGACTGAAATCGTCCGGGCTCGCCAGGCTGGCCGACAGATCGCCCTCGCTGATCCCGGCCACATCGACCAGGGCGATATCGGCGCGCAACGGCTGGTTCAGGGCGGAATGGAGCGTGATGTCCCCCAGCCCCAGCGCCGACGCCAAGGCCGAATACCCCAGGGCACCCACGACGACCGACACGTTGACCCAACTGCGCAACGTGGACTGCAAACTTTCAAGCATGGGTATCCCTTTCGACTACCAGACTGAGCGCAAACGCATCCAATACGATCACTTAGTACTGGTTATAGTTCGCTAATCGCCGAATCTCAAAAGTCTGGCGCCAGGGATATGCCTCAGGATTTTTCCAGGTTGGCCAGGATCGTACCGTGGACCCGCATGCACACGCGCATGTCCGCTTCGTCGACACCTTCGAACAGCTCACGACGCAGTTGCGTGGCAATGGTTTCGATTTGTTCGATCAACGGCAGGGCCGGTGCGCAGAGCACGATTTTCTTGGCCCGGCGGTCCTCGGCCACGGCCTGGCGCTGCACCAGCCCCTGGGTTTCCAGGCTGTCGAGCAACCGGGCCAGTGTCGGGCCTTCGACGGCGACGCTCTGGGCCAGTTCACGCTGGGTCGGCGCCTGTTCGAAACGGGCCAGGTGCAACAGCACCAGCCAACGTGCCTGGGACAGGCCCAGCCCGGCCAGGCGGCGATCCAGTTCGGCACGCCAGCCTCGAGACATTTGCGCCAACTGCATGCCAAAACGGTGTTGATCGGTTAACGGCATAAAAAAACTCATCAGATCTGAAATAGAGAAAAACTAATTATTAGTCAGCTAAGCATGAGCTTTGGATTCAAGCAAGGTTCACCTTGTACTGAATCGTTAAAGGCACGCAACTCACTGATCAGACTTCAAATTCAGACTGCAACGCAGCCCTGACGCAATACAGCACGCCTTCGGGAACCCGTCCGACAAACAGCGCGGCAACTTCAGACACGGGTGGTAACTCGCCTTCGCCATCCAGGAAGGCATCCTGCACCTCTCCCATCAGTTCTTCGGGCAGATCCAGCGCCTGTTCCAGGGACAACTGCTGTTTGCCAATGGCTTCGGCCAGCATCGTGTAGACGTTCTTTTCCGAGCACTGCAGTTGCCCGGCGATCTGCAACGGTGTCATGCCGGCCCGGGCCAGCGTAATGAGTTCGTGACGTACATCGGCCACCGCTTTCGGTGCTTCGGCCTCGCCACCCAGGACCTGGAGGAAGGCCTCGCCATACCGCTCCAGCTTGCGCGCGCCCACACCACTGACCTGGGCCATTTCCGCCAGGGAGGTGGGCTGACTGCGGAGCATTTCCAGCAGCGTCGAGTCGGGGAAGATGACGTACGGCGGGACGCCGTGCTCCTCGGCCAGCTTGCGCCGCAAGGCCCGCAAGGCTTCCCATTGATCGCGCTCTTCGCCACGTACCAGTTGGCTGGCCTGGCTCTTGCTGCTCTTGACCGCCGTTGCCGGCTTGAGGTCACGACGCAGTTCGAGGGTGACCTCACCTTTGAGCAACGGCCGGCAAGTCGCACTCAGGCGCAGACCGCCGTAGCCTTCCAGGTCGATGTCGGCCAGACCGCGGGCCACCAGTTGTCGGAATAATGAACGCCACTCACCCTCGGTGCGCGCCTTGCCCACGCCGAACACCGACAGGTGCTGGTGGCCAAAGCTGCGGACCTTTTCGTTGTCCTTGCCCAGCAACACGTCCACCAGATGCCCGACACCGTAGCGCTGGCCGGTACGGAAAATCGCCGACAAGGCCTGGCGGGCCGGTTCGGTGGCGTCCCAGGTTTCCACGCCATCGACGCAGTTGTCGCAATGCCCGCAAGGCTGGGGCATGTCTTCGTCAAAATAGGCCAGCAAGGTCTGGCGGCGGCAGCGGGTTTCCTCGCACAGCGAGAGCATCGCGTCGAGCTTGTGCTGTTCCAGACGCTTGTGGCGCTCGTCGCCTTCGGAGTTCTGCAGCATCTGCTTGAGCATCACCACGTCTTGCAGGCCGTAGGCCATCCAGGCGTCGGCCGGCAAGCCATCACGGCCGGCACGTCCGGTTTCCTGGTAATACGCCTCAAGGGACTTGGGCAGATCCAGGTGCGCGACAAAGCGCACGTTGGGTTTGTCGATACCCATGCCGAACGCAATGGTGGCCACCATGATCAGGCCTTCCTCGTTGAGGAAGCGCTTCTGGTGATAGGCCCGCAGGTCGTTGGGCAGGCCGGCGTGATACGGCAGCGCCGGGAACCCCTGCTCACACAGGAACGCCGCCACTTCATCGACCTTCTTGCGCGACAGGCAATAGACAATGCCGGCATCGCTGCGGCGCTCGGCGAGGAACGCCAGCAACTGCTTGCGCGGCTGCTCCTTGGGTACGATGCGGTAGAAAATATTCGGACGGTCGAAACTGGACAGGAAGCGCTCGGCGTTCTGCAAGTGCAGGCGCTCGACGATTTCCTCGCGGGTGCGCTTGTCGGCGGTGGCGGTCAGGGCGATGCGCGGTACGTCGGGGAACAGTTCCGCCAGTTGCCCCAGTTGCAGGTATTCGCGTCGGAAATCGTGCCCCCATTGGGATACGCAGTGGGCTTCGTCGATGGCGAACAGGGCAATTTCCAGGCTCTGCAGGAACGCCAGCATGCGCGGCTGCACCAGGCGTTCCGGGGCCAGGTACAACATCTTCACTTCGCCGCGCTTGATGCGTGTCGCCAGGTCCCGCTGTTGCTCGGCGCTGAGGGTGGAGTTCAGCGAAGCAGCGGCAACCCCCAGTTCCTCGAGGGTCGCGACCTGGTCGTCCATCAATGCGATCAGCGGCGAGACCACCACCGCCAGGCCGTTGCGCAACAGCGCCGGGACCTGAAAGCACAAGGATTTGCCGCCGCCGGTAGGCATGAGCACGAGGGCATCGCCACCGCTGGCCACGCGCTCAATAATGGCACCCTGGCGGCCACGGAAACTGTCGTAGCCGAAGATGTCCTTGAGGACGCGTTGAGCCTGTTCGAGCATAGAAACTCCAAAAATCACCGAAACATCCCTGCAAGGCTGGTTCAGAATCACAAAAGCTGCACCGGCGAATCGTAAGTGCGCGTTTCGAACCGGCGGGACGCCGCAGGGCATCACAAAACGCGGCAGTATACCCGAGGCCTTCGTTGCAAAGGGGGCTGCTGACAGGAGGTGCTAGCGGCTAGGGATACCCACACATTGCTTCCGTTGCCACAAGTCCCTGTGGGAGCGAGCTTGCTCGCGATAGCGGTGGGTCATTTTGAGAAGGTGCTGGATGTGCCGCCCTCATCGCGAGCAAGCTCGCTCCCACATTTGATCTGCGGCGCCCCCCCATTTGTGTCCACCCCTGGCCTTCAAGAGGCAAATACGCCACGCGGCTGGCCTGGGCGCTCAAGAAGGCCTAGAATTCCCGCATTGTTTATTCCCCAAGGTAGCCCGTAATGTCCTTCGCTGAGCAACTGACCCGCCTGCAAGTCTTCCTCGACGCCGATGAGCTGCACGAAGAGGCGCTGGACTACGTGGCCGCTCACGGCTATCTGACCGCCCTGTCCATCTGCGCAGAAACGGTGCCGGACCGTGAGTGGATCGACGCCCTGTTCGCCGAAGAGCCGCATTACAGCGACGAAGCCCAGCGTGCCGAAATCGAAGCCACACTGGTCGGCCTCAAGGCCCACATCGCCCGCCAACTGGCTTCCGACGAAGAATTCGAACTACCGTGCGACCTGGACCTGGGCGATGATCCGGATGATTCGGAGTTGCGTGGCTGGTGCATCGGCTTCATGGAAGGCGTGTTCCTGCGCGAAGCCGCCTGGTTCGAAACCGCCGAAGAGGAAGTCAGCGAAATGCTGCTGCCGATCATGGTCGGTTCCGGCCTGTTCGATGAGCAACCGGAATTTTCCGACATCGCCGCCGACGCCAACCTGATGGACGACATGATTGTCCAGATCCCCGAAGCCCTCACGGCCCTGTACCTGCTGTGCAACGCACCGGACGAGAAACCGGCGATCCTCAAGCCTCGCCACCACTGAGTGACCGGGTGCCCTCGCCAGTCGGCAATCGCCCGCTGATCCTGCGTTACGTTCTGTTGGCCATTGGCTGGCTGAGCGTAGCGCTGGGGGTCATCGGCATCTTCGTTCCCGTACTGCCCACCACCCCTTTCCTGCTCCTGGCGGCGGCCTGTTTCGCCCGCAGCTCGCCGCGCTTCTACCAATGGCTGGTAGAACATCCCCGCCTCGGCCCGTGGATCCGCGACTACCTCAGCGGCAACGGCATCCCGCTCAAGGGTAAGGTCTATGCCATCGGGCTGATGTGGGCGAGCATCCTCTTTTCCTGCTACCTGGTGCCCCTGCCGTGGGCCCGGGGGTTCATGCTCACCAGTGCGGTGCTGGTAACGGTTTATATCCTCAAGCAGAAGACATTGCGCAAACCCTGAGCCGCCACAAAAGCAAAACCCGTCATGTCCAGACTGGACATGACGGGTTTTGTCGTTTCAGCTCACCTCACACCGTGTCCACCTTCAAAGAATGATCGTTGAGCATTCCGTTGATGATGGTCGCCGTATCCGCCCCGCCCGCGATCATCCCGTCTACGCCGGGCGTGACGCCGTAATGACTGGCGAGGTTGACGCCCGCCAGATCGATGGTCTGGTTCGGCGTGGCACCGGCAATGGCACTGACGTCGATGCTGGTGATGACCGCCCCACCGCTGCCGCTAATGGTGAAGTGCAGGTAATCGTCCAGTGACGCGGTGCTGCCGTTCTCCCCCTGCAACAGCTGGGACAGGTCGAGTTTGTCGACGCCGGGCGCGAAATCCGTGATCACGTCGTGGCCGCTGTTGCCTGCCTGCCATTGGAAGGTATCGGCACCGCTGCCGCCAGTGAGCGTGTTGTTGCCCAGGCCGCCGATCAGCAGGTCATCGCCGCCACCGCCGTTGAGCACGTCATGGCCCAATCCACCGTTGATGCGGTTGCTGGCGCCGTCACCGGTGAGGGTATCGTTGAAGTTCGAACCGACCAGGTTTTCGATGCCTGTCAGCGTATCGGTGCCAGCGCCCACGGTGTTCTGCGCCGCCAACAGTCCCAGGTTCACCGTGACCCCGGCGCTCGCGTGGGCATAGCTCGCAGTGTCGTTGCCCGTACCGCCATCGAGCAGGTCGTTGCCCGCGCCGCTGTAGAGCAGGTCATTGCCTGCCCCGCCGTGCAGGGTGTTGTTGCCCGAGCCTGCGCTGAGGATGTCGTTGCCGTCGCCCGCATTGAGGATGTTGTCGCCGTTACCAGCCAACAGCACATCGTCCCCGGTGGTGCCCGTCAGGGTATGGCCCGCCTGGTAGCTGATGTCCACCGCAGCGCTGTCGCTACCGCCATGGTTGTCGCTGGCGGTGTAGCTGCCGTGGTAATCCGGGGTGCTGTCCTGGGCCCCGGCGTAGTTGACGGTCATGGTCAGTTGATAGTTTTCCGCAGCGTTGGAATTACCGCCGCCGGGATTGGGGATGTTGGTGACGTGGATCTGGTAGTTGCCATCCGCCGCCGCAGTGAACGAGGCGCCGTCGCTGATCGCAATGAACGGCCCACCGTTGAGAGAATACTCAAGGGTGATATGCCCACCCGCCAGGTTATGGTCCAGCGTCAGGGTTTCACCCTGCTTGAGGCTGATGTTGAGGCGGTCCTCATCGTTGGCATTATTGTTGGAAACCGCACCCAGCGCGCCACTGACCACCAGCACCGCCGTCATGGTCGCGGCATTGGCGACGAAGGCGCTGCGATTGAGGTTGATCGACTGCACGTTGTTACCGGTGAAACTGACCGTGCCGGTGCTGCCAGTGAAATCCCCACCTTTGGCGGTCCAACCGGTATTGAAACTGGTGGGTGATGCGGTGAGCGGATCGCCGTTGGCGTCGCTGTCGTTGCCCAGCAGCAATTCGCCCGGTACCACGATGTTGCCTGACAGCACGTTGGTGATGATGTTGTCGTCCATCGCCACGGGTGGGCTGTTGGGCACGACTTTGACCACCAAGCTGGAGCTGGCCAGGTCGCCATCGTTGTCACTGATGGTGTAGCCGATGTTTTCGGTGATCAATGTGCTGGTGGCGGTCTGGGAGGTGTAGCTGAACGCACCGGTATCAAGGTTGACCACCAGGGTACCGTCATGGGCGGTGGCGATGCTCAGTGTGTTGGTGGTTGTATTGAAGCTGCCGTGGTTGACCCCGCCACTGGCGCTCAGTGCACCGTGGCCACCGTTGGCCGCCGGGTCGTAGCTGTACGTGGTGCCATCGACCACCAGGCTTTTGACAAACCCGCCATCGGCGCCGAACGAACCGCCTTCGCCCAGCAGGTTGCCGGTAACCGGCGCGCCTTGCACCGTGCCGGAGAGCACCGAATTGAGCTGGTTCAGATCGGTGACCACCACGGCGTTGGTGTTGGTATGAGCGCTGCCGTCGTAGGCCAGCGGGTCGAGGTAGTCGTTACTGACACCGTCGCCCAGGCCAATGGCGTAGTTCTTGATGCCATTGGCATCGAGGAAGGCTTTCCACGCCGCCTCGTCTGCCGTGCCGGTTTCCAGGCCAGAATTGGGCTTGCCGTCCGAGAAGAAGTAGCCGATGTTCTGCGCGCCGGTCAGTTGCCCGGACGTGACGAACGCGGTCTTGGCCGTCGCCACTGCCGCGTCGTAGTTGGTCCCGCCGTCCGCTGACAGGCTGGAGAGAAGCGACTTGGCGGTCGCCACGTCGACCCACACCGAAGTCTGGTCGGTGGCACTGCTGCTGAACGTCACGAGCTGGACTTTCACATCCCCCAGGTCATCGTATTTATCGAGCAAGGCGCTGATCGCCTGTTTCGCCAAATCCAGCCGCGAAAGCCCCGGCACACCGGAGTCATCGGCCATGCTGCCGGACACGTCGAGCACGATCAGCAGGTTCGAATCGATCTCCACCGCGGTGACCGAACGCTCGGACGCAACGGCCTTCGGTACATCATCGACGATGCTGACCACCAGACTGCCGGTGGTGCTGTTGCCCAGGGAGTCCGTGGCCTGATAGGTGAAGCTTTCGCTCAGCACGTTCGGGCCATCATTGGCATGGGGCGTGGTGTTGGCTGGTGAGGTCAGGGTGTAGGTGTAGGAACCGTCCGGGTGGAGCAACAACTGGCCGTAGGCGCCGGTGGCGTTGCCCACCAGGGTGAAGGAGACGGCGCCAGTGGCACCGCTGACTGAACCGACCAAGGTGCCACTGGCAGTTTCGCTGGTGGCGCTCGGGTCGCTGCCGGTGACGCTGCCAGGGGCAAGGTCCTGGCCATCCTGGTTCAGGTCGAGGGCTTTTTCATAGACAGTAACGTCGTGGTCGGTTTCTGCGATGAGGCAGCTGTTGTGCACGTCAATGGTGAGGGTGGTGGTGCTCTCATCACCATCGGCATCACGCACGGTGTAGGTGAAGACATCGGTCGCGCCTGCTGCACCGACAGAATCGGGGTTGCTGTGGTAGACGGCGTTGCCGTTAGCGTCCAGGGTCAGGTAGCCGTAGGTGCCGTTGATCTGGTTGTTGAGACCACCGACAGCAGAGGTTGAAGTGTCGTTGCCGGCGCGTACGCCGATCACCATGCCGCCATCCGCGCCAAGTACGTCGTTGTCCAGCACGTTACCGTTGACCGTGCCGCCCTCCACCACCGAGGTGAAATCGGCATGGGCGCTTGGCACGTCGTCGACGATGTCGATGACGATGGTGCTGGTGACGGTGTTGCCCAACGAGTCCGTGGCCTGGTAGGTGAAGCTTTCGCTCAGCACATTCGGGCCATCGTTGGCGTGGGGCGTCGTCGTGGCTGGCGAGGTCAGGGTGTAGGTGTACGAACCATCGGGCTGAAGCGACAGTTGACCGTAGGCACCGTTGGCGTTGCCCACCAGCGCGAAGGTCACTGCGCCAACGGCACCGCTGATCGAGCCGACAAGGCTACCGTTGGCGGTTTCACCAGTGGCGCTCGGGTCACTGCCGATGACGGTGCCGGGGGCCAGGTCCTGGCCATCCTGGGTCAGGTCGAGGGCTTTTTCGTAGACGCTGACTTCGTGGTCCGACGTGGCAACGAGGCAGCTTTCGTGGACATCGATGGTGAGGGTGGTGGTGCTTTCATCGCCATCGGCGTCGCGCACGGTGTAGGTGAAGACATCGGTCGCGCCCGGGGCGCTGACGGTGTTCGGGTTGCTGTGGTAGACGGCGTTGCCATTGGCGTCCAGGGTCAGGTAGCCGTAGGTGCCGTTGATCTGGGTGTTCAGGCCGCCGACGGCAGGGTTCGAGGTGTCGTTGCCGGCGCGCACGCCGATCACCATGCCGCCATCCGCGCCAAGTACGTCGTTGTCCAGCACGTTACCGTTGACCGTGCCGCCCTCCAGCACCGAGGCGAAATCGGCATGGGCGCTTGGCACGTCGTCGACGATGTCGATGACGATGGTGCTGGTGACGGTGTTGCCCAACGAGTCCGTGGCCTGGTAGGTGAAGCTTTCGCTCAACACATTCGGGCCATCGTTGGCGTGAGGCGTCGTCGTGGCTGGCGAGGTCAGGGTGTAGGTGTAGGAGCCGTCGGGCTGAAGCGACAGTTGACCGTAGGCACCGTTGGCGTTGCCCACCAGCGCGAAGGTCACTGCGCCAACGGCACCGCTGATCGAGCCGACAAGGCTGCCACTGGCGGTTTCGCTGGTGGCGCTCGGGGCGCTGCCGGTGACAGTGCCGGGGGCCAGGTCCTGGCCGTCCTGGTTCAGGTCAAGGGCTTTTTCGTAGACGCTGATTTCGTGGTCGGGGGTGGCGACGAGGCAGATATCGTGGACATCAATGGTGATGGTGGTGGTGCTTTCATCACCGTCGGCATCACGCACGGTGTAGGTGAAGACATCGGTCGCACCCGGGGCGCTGACGGTGTTCGGGTTGCTGTGGTAGACGGCGTTGCCATTGGCGTCCAGGGTCAGGTAGCCGTAGGTGCCGTTGATCTGGGTGTTCAAGCCGCCAATCGCCGGAGTCGAGGTGTCGTTGCCTGCACGCACACCGATCACGGCACCACTCGCAGCCGGTCCGTCGGCACCACCTTCATCGTTGTTCAGGACGTTGCCACTGACCGTCCCACCTTCATCCACCGAGGCAGAGTCGGCATGAGCGGTCGGCAGGTCATCAACGATATTCACGTCCAGGTTGCCGTTGGCGGTGGTGCCGTTATCGTCGGTGACAACCACTGCGAACTGTTCGCTGAGGCTATTGGCGCCGTTGGCGTTTGGATGGGCTTCGTTGTCCAGCAAGGAGTAGCTGTAGCTGACCACGCCCGTGGTGGCGTTGTAGCCAGTGATGGTCAACGTATTGCCGAGTGCGGTGGTAATCGACTGTGGGAAACCGGCTGCCACACCACCGGTGACGACGTTAATGCCGCCAACACTCAAGGTTTGCACACCGTCCAACGCAGTCACGGTGAACGTGCCGCTTTGAGTCAGGGCCGGTGCATCCGGGCTGCTGCCATCGCTGAGGTTTTTCTCCTGGACCGTCAGCTCACCGCCGTCGGTGTCGAGGCCGGTGATGATCACTGGATCATCGTTGTTGTGTACTTGCAGCACCAGGTTTGCAGTGCTGGTGTCGCCGTCGGCATCGGTCAGGGTGTAGGTGAAGGTTTCGCTGCCATCGCCACCACCGTGCAGGCCCTTGAAGTCGGCATCGGCGGTGTTGAGGGTGTAGGTGTAGGAGCCGTCGGCATTGAGCAACAAGGTGCCGTAGGTGCCGGTGAAAGTGCCGGGGGTGATTGGGCCGGAGGCCACATGGTCCGCACCTTGGGTGTCGTTGGTCAGCACGCTGCCGGTCAGGGTCAGATTGGTTTCCGAGGCTGTACTGGCGTTGCTGTCATCCACGGCTTTAGGCAAGTCGTCGACGATGTTCACGTCCAGGTTGCCGTTGGCGGTGGTGCCGTTATCGTCGGTGGCGACCACTGCGAACTGTTCGCTAACGCTGTTGGCGCCGTTGGCGTTTGGATGGGCTTCGTTATCCAGCAAGGTGTAGCTGTAGCTGACCACCCCAGTCGCAGCGTTGAAACCGGTGATAGTCAGGGTGTTGCCCAGCGCGGTGGTAATCGACTGTGGGAAACCGGCTGCCACGCCACCCGTCACCACATTGATGCCGCCAACACTCAAGGTTTGCACACCGTCCAACGCAGTCACGGTGAACGTGCCGCTTTGAGTCAGGGTCGGTGCATCCGGGCTGCTGCCATCGCTGAGGTTTTTCTCCTGGACCGTCAGCTCACCGCCGTCGGTGTCGAGGCCGGTGATGATCACTGGGTCATCGTTGTTGTGTACTTGCAGCACCAGGTTCGCGGTGCTGGTGTCACCGTCGGCATCGGTCAGGGTGTAGGTGAAGGTTTCGCTGCCATCGCCACCACCGTGCAGGCCCTTGAAGTCGGCATCGGCGGTGTTGAGGGTGTAGGTGTAGGAACCGTCGGCATTGAGCACCAAGGTGCCGTAGGTGCCGGTGAAAGTGCCGGGGGTGATTGGGCCGGACGCCACATGGTCCGCACCTTGAGTATCGTTGGTCAGCACGCTGCCGGTCAGGGTCAGATGGGTTTCCGAGGCTGTACTGGCGTTGCTGTCATCCACGGCTTTGGGCAAGTCGTCGACGATGTTCACGTCCAGGTTGCCGTTGGCGGTGGTGCCGTTATCGTCGGTGACAACCACTGCGAACTGTTCGCTGAGGCTATTGGCGCCGTTGGCGTTTGGATGGGCTTCATTGTCCAGCAGCGTGTAGCTGTAGCTGACCACCCCAGTCGCAGCGTTGAAACCGGTGATAGTCAGGGTGTTGCCCAGCGCGGTGGTAATCGACTGTGGGAAACCGGCTGCCACACCACCCGTCACCACATTGATGCCGCCAACACTCAAGGTTTGCACACCGTCCAACGCAGTCACGGTGAACGTGCCGCTTTGAGTCAGGGCCGGTGCATCCGGGCTGCTGCCATCGCTGAGGTTTTTCTCCTGGACCGTCAGCTCACCGCCGTCGGTGTCGAGGCCGGTGATGATCACTGGGTCATCGTTGTTGTGTACTTGCAGCACCAGGTTCGCGGTGCTGGTATCACCGTCGGCATCGGTCAGGGTGTAGGTGAAGGTTTCGCTGCCATCGCCACCACCGTGCAGGCCCTTGAAGTCGGCATCGGCGGTGTTGAGGGTGTAGGTGTAGGAGCCGTCGGCATTGAGCACCAGGGTGCCGTAAGTACCGGTGAAAGTGCCGGGGGTGATTGGGCCGGAGGCCACATGGTCCGCACCTTGAGTATCGTTGGTCAGCACGCTGCCGGTCAGGGTCAGGTGGGTTTCCGAAGCCGTGCTGGCGTTGCTGTCGTCCACGGCTTTGGGCAAGTCGTCGACGATGTTCACGTCCAGGTTGCCGTTGGCGGTGGTGCCGTTATCGTCGGTGACAACCACTGCGAACTGTTCGCTGAGGCTATTGGCGCCGTTGGCGTTTGGATGGGCTTCATTGTCCAGCAGCGTGTAGCTGTAGCTGACCACGCCCGTGGTGGCGTTGTAGCCAGTGATGGTCAGCGTATTGCCGAGTGCGGTGGTAATCGATTGTGGGAAACCGGCTGCTACACCGCCCGTGACGACGTTAATGCCGCCAACACTCAAGGTTTGCACACCGTCCAACGCAGTCACGGTGAACGTGCCGCTTTGAGTCAGGGCCGGTGCATCCGGGCTGCTGCCATCGCTGAGGTTTTTCTCCTGGACCGTCAGCTCACCGCCGTCGGTGTCGAGGCCGGTGATGATCACTGGGTCATCGTTGTTGTGTACTTGCAGCACCAGGTTTGCAGTGCTGGTGTCGCCGTCGGCATCGGTCAGGGTGTAGGTGAAGGTTTCGCTGCCATCGCCACCACCGTGCAGGCCCTTGAAGTCGGCATCGGCGGTGTTGAGGGTGTAGGTGTAGGAGCCGTCGGCATTGAGCACCAAGGTGCCGTAGGTGCCAGTGAAGGTGCCGGGGGTGATTGGGCCGGACGCCACATGGTCTGCACCTTGGGTGTCGTTGGTCAGTACGCTGCCGGTCAGGGTCAGATTGGTTTCCGAGGCTGTACTGGCGTTGCTGTCATCCACGGCTTTAGGCAAGTCGTCGACGATGTTCACGTCCAGGTTGCCGTTGGCGGTGGTGCCGTTATCGTCGGTGGCGACCACTGCGAACTGTTCGCTAACGCTGTTGGCGCCGTTGGCGTTTGGATGGGCTTCGTTATCCAGCAAGGTGTAGCTGTAGCTGACCACCCCAGTCGCAGCGTTGAAACCGGTGATAGTCAGGGTGTTGCCCAGCGCGGTGGTAATCGACTGTGGGAAACCGGCTGCCACGCCACCCGTCACCACATTGATGCCGCCAACACTCAAGGTTTGCACACCGTCCAACGCAGTCACGGTGAACGTGCCGCTTTGAGTCAGGGCCGGTGCATCCGGGCTGCTGCCATCGCTGAGGTTTTTCTCCTGCAATGACAGCTCGCCACCCTCAGCATTCAGGCCCACCAACACCACTGGATCGTCGTTGTTGTGCACCTGCAGCACCAAATTCGCGGTGCTGGTATCGCCGTCGGCATCGGTCAGCGTGTAGGTGAACGTCTCGGTGCCACTGCCCCCGCCATGCAACGCGACGAATTGCGGGTCGCTGGTGTTCAGGGTGTAGGTGTACGTGCCGTTGGGGTTGAGCACCAGGGTGCCGTAGGTGCCGGTGAACGTGCCGCCAATGATCGGCCCGCTATCGGGACCGGTGGGAATCCGGTCGGCGCCCTGATGGTCGTTGGGCAATACGTTGCCGGTGAGGGTTACCAGGGTTTCCGACGCCGTGTTGGCGTGGCTGTCGTCGATCGCCTGGGGCACGTCATCGGTAATGTTGACGTCCAGGGTGCCGGTGGCCGTGTCGCCGTCGGTGTCGACGGCCACCACCGGGAACTGCTCGGTGATGCTGTTGGCACCACCACCGGCAGGATGGGTTTCATTGTCCGTCAGGGTGTAGCTGTAGCTGACCACCCCCGTGGCCGGGTCATAGCCGATGATGGTCAACGTGTTACCCAGCGCCGAAGTGACGGTTTGGGGGAAGCCTGCGGGCACACCGCCGGTGATCACGTTGATGCCGCCGATGCTCAGGCTGCTCAGCCCGTCAGGCGCGGAAACCGTGAAAGTGCCATTTTGCACCAGCGCCCCCGGATTGCTGGCCGAACCATCGGCCAGATTGGCTTCGTTGATGGTCAGTTCGCCGCCCTCGACATCGACCCCGTCGAGGGTCACCGGGTTATCCGGTGTCACCGGCGGCACGGTTGCATTGTCGCCCGTGTTATCCGGATCACCGGCCAGGCGCAGCTGTGGAAACTCGGGAATCCCATTGAACCCGGCCGTCGGAAAACCGATCTGCGGATCGACCTCCCCACCGACTTCTTCCAGCAGCACAAAACTGTGCCCGCCGCCCACGCCCCCCGGGTTGCCACCCTCGGGGCCGGCGGCCGTGGCTTCACCGGTCTGGGTCGGGTCGGCACCGGCAGCGATGGCTTGCTGCAGCTTTTGCACATCGGTCAGTTGCGCATTACTCGGTGTCGCCGCGTCAGGCGTATCGACATGAGGCGCATGGTTGGCGAGCAACTGCGGGGTCAGGGTCAGGTCGCTTCCGCGACCCAGGGTCAATGACTGGCCGTTCTGCAGATGAACCGCCACGGCCCCTTCGGCACCGGTGACCAGGTGTTCGCCGGCATAAAGCCGATCGCCTTCGACCAGAGGCCGCCGCAGGCCACCGGCCGCTTCTGCGAAAACTTGCCCGACCACTTTGCTGACGATACCGATGAGCGCTGCCATGTGCATTTCCTCCGTTGCCGACCGCAATCGGCACCTGTCTGAGTGAAGAATCCGTCCTCAGGTTTGGCGATCCAAAAAGCTGGAAAATCTGCCAGCTTTCGTGAAAGAAGAAGGTGCTAGCAATTCGCCAAAACGACAAAAAACCGTCACCAAAAACCACCTCACAGATCGCCCTTTCGACATTTCTTCACATTGCTTAAAAATCTGCATGGAACTTTTATTGACGCCTAAAAGCCGTCAGAACCCGCAGATTCAAAGGCTTTCGCTTTGAACAATGTGCCGGTTTTTTTCAAGTACATAAGTTTTTTTCGGCATAAGTCTTATGAGAAATTCTTCTTAGGTTTTGCTCAGGATGTTCTTAGCTGTGTTGTTACAAGGTTGAAACGGTTTTGATCTTAAACACGTCAATATTTTGGCGACAAGCGAAGCACTACGGACCTCAGGAGATGCACCCCATGCGCGTTCTAACCCCCCTCTGCAGCGCGGTTTTGCTGGCCATGGCCTGCTCCTCTCAGGCGCAGGCCATGTCCTTGACCGAAGCGATCCAGAGCACCATTGCCACTCACCCTGAGCTGGCACAACGGGTGGACAGCCGTCTGTCGGCCAATGAAGACGTCAAGGTCGCCCGAGGGGGCTTTTTCCCGTCGGTGGATTTGAATGCCGGTTACGGTCGTGGCTATAGCGACAACACCAACACCCGGGCCTTGGGCAATCACCACACCAATATCCTGACCTACACCCAATCGGAGCTGCGCCTGCGACAGATGATCTTCGACGGGTTCAACACCGCCAATGAAGTGGAACGCACCCAGGGCGTGGTCAACTCCCGGGCCTATTACGCCCAGGGCACCGCCCAGGATCTGGCGCTGCGCACCATCGAGGTCTACCTGGAAGTGCTCAAGCGTCGCGAACTGGTGACCCTGGCCAAGAACAACCTGCAAGCGCACCTGCGGGTCAACGACCAGATCGGCCTGCGCACCCAGCGCGGGGTGGGCAGTACGGCCGACTCCGACCAGTCCAACGCCCGTCGGGCCCTGGCGGAAAACAACTACGACACCGCCCAGGTCGACCTGGCCGACGCCGAGACGAACTTCTACAGCGTGGTCGGGCGCATGCCCGATGAACTGGAAACGCCGCCCTCGACCAAAGGCGAACTGCCTGCCGACCTGCGCGAAGCCCAGCAAAGCATGGTGGATAACAACCCGTACCTGAAATCGGCCCAGGCCGACATACAGTCCGCCGAGAGCCAGTACGAAGTGGCGAAGTCGCCGTTCTACCCGCGCTTCGACGCCGAGGCGGCGGTGGGCGCCAATAACAACATCGGTGGTGAAGAAGGCCACGACAACAACTGGCGGGTCGGCGTGGTGATGAACTACAACCTGTTCCGCGGTGGCAGCGACAAGGCGCGGCTGGCGTCCAATGCTCACCAGATCAACCAGGCCATGGATATCCGCAACAATGCCCTGCGCCAGCTCAACGAAGACACGCGCCTGGCCTGGAACGCGATGCTCAACGCCCGTAAACAGACCCCCACCGCCCGCGAATACGCCGAAACCACTTCCCGCGTGCGCGCCGCCTACCAGGATCAGTTCGGTCTCGGCCAGCGGACCTTGCTCGACGTGCTCGACAGCGAAAACGAGCTGTACAACGCCAACCGTCGCTACACCGAGGTGCGCTACACCGAGGAGTACTCGATGTACCGGGTACTGGCGAACATGGGCCTGCTGCTGCACAAACAACGGATCGTGCTACCGGCCGATGCGGTCGCGCAGACCGAAGTCAAGAACCAGGCTCGGCTGCCGGAACTGAAGTAGCCCCCTCCAAAAAAAATGGGAGCGAACAATGTGACCAGCATGGAACCCGCAACCCTTGGCGCCGATCCGCGCCTGAATTTCGATGATCCCTTGCTGGACGGTCTGTTGATCCTCTGCAAACTCCATGGTGCGACGGTCAGCCGCGCCAGCCTCAGCGCCGGGCTTCCTATGGCGCACCAACGCTTGAGCCTGGACCTGCTGCCACGCGCAGCGGCCCGGGCAAGCTTGCAGGCGCGACTGTTGCGTCGTGAGCTGGCGGATATCTCGCCCCTGAACCTGCCAGTGATGCTGATCCTGGCGGGGGCCGCTGTGCGGTACTCAGGCGCTGGGGCGAGGATGGCAAGGCGCTGATCCTGCCCAGCGAAGCCGACGGCGGCGAGCAGTGGGTCAGCCGCGAGGAACTGAACCTCGACTACAGTGGCCAGGCCTTGTTCGCCCGGCCGCGCCATGAACTCGAAGACCTGCGCGCGCCCCTGGTGCCGCGGGTCGAGGCGTGGTTTCGCGACACCTTGAAACTGTCGCGCTGGCTGTACAGCGACGCGATCCTGGCGAGTTTCCTGATTAACCTGCTGGGCCTGATGGTGCCGCTGTTCGTCATGCAGACCTACGACCGCGTGGTGCCGAACCAGGCCACGTCGACCTTGTGGGTGCTGGCCGTGGGGTTGTTGATCGGCACCGGCTTCGAACTGGTGTTACGGGTAGTGCGCGCCCATCTGCTGGACACCGCCGGCAAGAAAACCGACGTGATTCTCTCCGCCACCCTGTTCGAGCGCATCACCGGCATGGCGATGAAGGCCAAGCCAGTGACCATCGGCGGCTTCGCCCAGAGCATCCACGACTTCCAGGGCCTGCGCGAATTCCTCACGGCAGTGACCCTCACCAGCCTGATCGACCTGCCCTTCGCCCTGCTGATGCTGGTGGTGATCGGCCTGCTGGGTGGCTGGCTGGTGGTGATTCCGGTGGTGGCGTTTCCAATCACCATTGTCTTCGCAATGATCATCCAGGCGCGCCTGCGCGACACCGTGGAAAAAAGCCTGGCCCTGGGCGCCCAGCGCCAGGCACTGCTGATCGAAACCCTCGGCGGCCTGGAAACCCTCAAGGCCTGCAGCGCCGAGAGCGAGCGCCAGCATCAGTGGGAAAGCACCCACGGCGCCCTCACCCGCCTGGACAGCCATGCGCGCAATCTGTCGGCACTGGCGACCAACGGCACGTTGTTCCTGCAACAACTGGCGGGCATGGCGACCATCGTCGCCGGGGTCTACAGCATCATCGCCGGCAACCTCAGCGTCGGCGCGCTGGTGGCGACCTACATGCTCGGCAGCCGAGTACTGGCGCCGCTGGGGCAGATCGCCGGGCTGATCACCCGTTACCAGCAAGCCCAGCTCACCATGCGCAGCACCGATGCCTTGATGGCGCTGCCCCAGGAACGCGATGCCAAACAACGGCCGTTGGATCGCACCCAGTTGCAGGGCGCGCTGGACGTCAGTGGCGTGACCTTCCACTACAACGGCCAGAGCACTCCGGCGCTGGCCAATATCAGCTTCAGCCTCAAGCCCGGCGAACGGGTCGGGATCATCGGCCGCAGTGGCTCGGGCAAGAGCACCCTGGCGCGCCTGGTGATGGGTTTCTACGCGCCGGAGGAAGGCCAGTTGCTGCTCGACGGCCTGGACCTGCGGCAACTGGACGTCGCCGACCTGCGCCAACAGATCGGCTACGTCGCCCATGACCTGCCGCTGCTGGCCGGTAGCCTGCGGGACAATCTCACCTTGGGCGCCCGCTACATCAGCGACGCGCGCATGCTGGAAGTGGCGGAACTGACCGGTGTCACCGAACTGGCGCGCCAACATCCCCAAGGTTTCGACCGCCCGGTGGGCGAGCGCGGGCAACTGCTCTCCGGCGGCCAACGCCAGGCCGTGCTACTGGCCCGGGCCTTGCTGCTCGACCCGCCGATCCTGCTGCTGGACGAACCCACCAGCGCCATGGACAACAGCAGCGAAGACGTCTTGCGGCAAAAGCTGCATACCCATGTACAGGGCAAGACCGTGCTGCTGGTCACCCACCGCACCTCGATGCTGAGCCTGGTGGACCGCCTGGTGGTGCTGGATAACGGCCGGATCGTGGCCGATGGCCCGAAAGAGGCGGTGATCGATGCGCTGCGCAAGGGCCGGGTGGGCTCCGCGGCGGTATAGAAACAACACCGCAACCTGTGGGAGCAAGGTTTGTGTGGGAACAGGTTTGTGTGGGAGCAAGGCTTGCCCGCGATGAAGCCGATGCGGTCTCACTGGAACCGAGGCGCCTGTATCGCGGGCAAGCCTTGCTCCCACAAAAGCCTTGCTCCCACAGATAACCCTCTCAAGCCACAGGTATGTGTTTGGCTTTATTTTCTCTCACTGACGGGTACCGCCCCATGTCTGCTCAAACACCGGATTCAGCCGCCCGAAGCTACTTCGGCAGTTTCAGCAAAAGCGCCGAAAGCGAGTTCATGCCGGAAACCGCTGGCGCCACGCTGCAGGATTCGCCCCGCCGCTCGCGCGTTACCGTGTGGCTGGCCGCCGGGTTGATCATCACTGGGCTGGTGTGGGCGAAGTTCGCGGTGTTGCAGGAAGTCACCACCGGCGAAGGCAAGGCGATTCCGTCGAGCAAGATCCAGGTGATCCAGAACCTGGAGGGCGGCATCGTCACTGAGATTTTCGTCCGTGAAGGCCAGATGGTGAACAAGGGCGACACCCTGCTGCGCCTGGACGACACGCGTTTCCTGTCGAACAAGGGCGAGAGCGAGGCCGACCGCTATGCCTTGACCGCCCAGGTCGAGCGCCTGTCGGCCGAGGCCGAGGGCCGGCCGTTCAAGCTTTCAACCGAGGTGATCGCCAAGGCCCCGCAAGTGGCCGAGGACGAGCGTTCACTGTACGAACAACGGCAACGGCGCCTGGCCAGCGAACAACGCACCCTGACCGAACAGCTGCGGCAGAAGACTCAGGAACTGGCAGAGTTTCGCTCCAAGCAAGGCCAGTTCAGCTCCGCCCTGGCCTTGCTGCAAGAAGAAATGAACATGTCTGCCCCGCTGGTGCGCACCGGGGCGGTATCACCGGTGGAGATCCTGCGGCTCAAACGCAGCGCGGTGGAAATCCGCGGTTCGCTCAACGCCACCACCCTGGCCATTCCCCGGGCGGAATCGGCGATCAACGAGATCAAAAGCAAGATCGACGAATCGGAGCAGACCTTTCGCTCCGAGGCAGCCAAGGACCTCAACGAGAAGCGCACCGAACTGTCGAAAATCACCGCCTCGAGCATCGCCATCGACGACCGCGTGACCCGCACCACCGTAGTCTCGCCGGTGCATGGGGTGATCAAGCAACTGAAGGTCAACACCATCGGCGGTGTGGTGCAGCCAGGTAACGACATGGTGGAAATCGTGCCCCTGGAAGACAACCTGCTGATCGAAGCCAAGGTCCGCCCTCAGGACGTGGCGTTCCTGCACCCGGGCCAGAAAGCCATGGTCAAATTCAGCGCCTACGACTACACGATCTATGGCGGGCTGAGCGCCAAACTCGAACTGATCGGCGCCGACACCATTACCGACGACAAGGGCAACAGCTTCTACCTGATCCAGGTGCGCACCGACAAAAACCACTTGGGCGGGGATACCAAACCGTTGCTGATCATTCCGGGGATGGTGGCGACGGTGGACATCATTACCGGGGAGAAAAGTGTCCTGGATTACTTGCTAAAACCGGTGTTGAAGGCGCGGACCGAGGCAATGCGCGAGCGGTAGGTTCCAGCTGGGCTCTTCTCTGGTCATGAGGCCGCCATCGCGAGCAAGCTCGCTCCCACATTGGATCTGTGGCGACCACAAATCTTGTGTGCACTGAAGATCAACTGTGGGAGCGAGCTTGCTCGCGATGGCGTCAGCGAGGACAACCATTATTTCCCAGCATGGTTACGCCGAAAAACCTCCTCCCCCATCGCCGCTATCTGCCCCTCGATCAACGCCTCGAACGGCCTCAGCAACCCCTCGAAGCTCGCCGGCGCCTCAAGCACCTGCAACGCCTGGACAATCGCTTCCACCGTCGACAACGCTCCCGGCCCCGGTGCCTTGCGCAAACGATAACGAGACACCCCGCCCTCGGCCAACGTCACCCTCGGCAACGCCGCCAGCAGCGGGTTGAGGTGCAGCAGCTTGCGCGCCTTGCGCCAGGTGCCGTCGGGCACGACCAGCAGCAACGGCTCATCGCAGGGCGCATAGGCTTGCAGCGGTCGCGCATCGTCAGCCGGAAACAACAACTGCGCCTGATAACCCGGCTGATTGAGCAACCTGGGCAAATCCTCGAACACCTCGCCCACGATCAGTTCAGCGTTGTTAAGCCCCAACGCCGCCAAGCGGGCGGTGTTCAAGGCATGGTTCACTTCGCTGGGATGCTGCAACAGCAAGACGCGGGTGCGGCTGTCGAGGCTGGGGATCAACGGGCACAGACAGTGGCTTTGCGGTCGTTGACAGCGCGGGCATTGAGTTCTGGACATGATCAGGCCTGATTCAGTTGAGCTTTGAGCAAATCGCGGAAGGTCTGGATCAGCGGCTCGCGGCTGCGGCCACGGCGCACGATCATCGAAAACGGTGCCTGATAGCCGAAGGTCGCCGGCAGCAGCACGCGCAAGTCGCCCTTGTCGACCCAAGCCTGGGCGTAGTGTTCAGGCAGGTAACCGACGTAGGCCCCGGACAACACCAGGATCAACTGCGCCTCCATGCTCTCCACCGTCGCCGCGCTGTGCTTGAAGCCATGGCGAGCCAGTTCGGCCTGGCTCCAGTAACCGCGCCCGACCATGCGCTGCTGGGTGATGACCTGCTCGGGGATGCGCCGCTCGTTGAACAACGGGTGACGGTTGCTGCAATACAACCAGTGCTGCTCACGGTACAGCGGCATGTAGACCAGCCCGCTCATGCGCGTGGAAAACGCACCGATGGCCAGGTCCAGGCGGTTGTCCTGTACACCGAGTTGCAACTCGTAAGGGCTCATGACCGACAGGTGCAAATGCACCGCCGGATGCTCCTGGCTGTAGGCACCGATGGCTTCGGCGAATGGCAAGGCCTTATCGCTGACGGTGGAGTCGATCACCCCCAGGTTCAAGGTGCCGCGCAGCTCCCCCTTGAGCGCGGCGGCGTACTGCTCGAACCCTTCGAGCTCGCCCAACAGGCGCAAGGTTTCCTGATGGAACAACTCGCCCTTGCTGGTCAGGCTGAACCCGCCCCGGCCGCGATGACACAACACCAGGCCCAGGGCCGACTCAAGCTGGCTCATGTAGGTGCTGATGGCCGACGTGGACAGGTTGAGCTCGTGTTGAGCGTTGGCGAAACCCTGGTGCCGGACCACGCTGACGAAAATGCGCAGCAGTTTCAGGTCGGGTAGAGCGTTGGCCATTGGGGGTGTCTCCATACAGACGGGTCACTGCAAACTTTGTGGCGAGGGGATTTATCTGCGGGAGCAAAGCTTGCTCGCGATACAGGCGCCTCGGTTCTAGAGGAAACCGCATGAACTTCATCGCGGGCAAGCCTTGCTCCCACAGTGTTGCTTCAACAGATCAATCGCGAGTCTATCGCCCCACCCCGCATTAGTTTAGAAAAATCTGAACTAAGTATTTGCCCCCAGCGATTCTTCCCATCCCAGGCTTTTCGCAGAATCGGCCCCTGATAAATAAAACAACGATGAGGCCCTACCCGTGGACAAGATTCTTCACCAACCACTGGGCGGCAACGAAATGCCGCGCTTCGGCGGCATCGCCACCATGATGCGACTCCCCCATTTGCAAACCGCTGCCGGCCTGGACGCTGCGTTCGTTGGCGTGCCGCTGGACATCGGCACCTCCCTGCGCGCCGGCACCCGTTTCGGGCCGCGGGAGATCCGCGCCGAATCGGTGATGATCCGCCCCTACAACATGGCCACTGGCGCCGCGCCGTTCGACTCGCTGTCGGTGGCCGACATCGGCGACGTGCCGATCAACACCTTCAACCTGCTGGACGCGGTGCGGATCATCGAGGAGTCGTACCACAAGATCCTCGAACACAACGTCATCCCCCTGACCCTGGGTGGCGACCACACCATCACCCTGCCAATCCTGCGGGCCATCCACAAGAAACACGGCAAGGTCGGCCTGGTGCACATCGACGCCCACGCCGATGTGAACGACCACATGTTCGGCGAGAAGATCGCCCACGGCACCACCTTCCGCCGCGCCGTGGAAGAAGGCCTGCTCGATTGCGACCGCGTGGTGCAGATCGGCCTGCGGGCCCAGGGTTACACCGCCGATGATTTCAACTGGAGCCGCAACCAGGGTTTCCGCGTGGTCCAGGCCGAAGAGTGCTGGCACAAATCCCTCGCCCCGCTGATGGCCGAAGTGCGTGAAAAAGTCGGCGGCGGCCCGGTGTACCTGAGCTTTGATATCGACGGCATCGACCCGGCCTGGGCCCCTGGCACCGGCACCCCGGAAATCGGCGGCCTGACCACCATCCAGGCGATCGAAATCGTCCGTGGCTGCCAGGGCCTCGACCTGGTCGGTTGCGATCTGGTAGAAGTCTCGCCGCCGTACGACACCACCGGCAACACCTCGCTGCTGGGCGCCAACCTGCTGTACGAGATGCTCTGCGTACTGCCTGGCGTGGTTCATCGCTGAGGTGCGCCCATGAACGAACAGGACCAGGTGCTCCAGGCCGCCGCAAATTTGGTGTCGGCCTTCGCCCGCAATGACCGCGACGCCTACTTCGGCGCGTTCACCACCGATGCGAGTTTCGTGTTCTACACCCTCGAACAGCCCCTGCTATCGCGCGATGCCTACCAGGCGTTGTGGGATCGCTGGCGGTCCGAGGATGGCTTCGAGGTGCTCAATTGCACCTCGAGCAACGCCTTTGTCAGCCTGCAAGGGGACGTGGCGATTTTCATCCATGACGTGGCCACCGAGTTGCGCATGCAAGGGGAGCTTCACTTTAGCCAGGAGCGCGAAACCATTGTGTTTCGCCAAGAACAACAAGGCCTATGGCTGGCCTGCCACGAACATTTGTCCGCAATGCCGGAAGGGCTGCCAATCCCTTAGCAACAGGTGACGCCCGCACACGACGGGCGCGCCTTTATGATCGGAGCAGATCATGCATAACAATAACGACAACAGCCTTACGCAAATTGAAACCTTCGGGGTCGAACAGATCCCGGACCACGAACGAACCGCCGGCCCAAGCGACCTGTTTCGCCTGATCTTCGGCGGCGCCAACACCTTCGCCACCGCCGTGCTCGGCAGTTTCCCAGTGCTGTTCGGCCTGTCATTCCAGGCCGGGGTCTGGGCCATTGTGCTGGGCGTCCTGGTGGGTTCGATCATCCTTGCGCCCATGGGCCTGTTCGGCCCGCTCAACGGTACCAACAACGCGGTGTCTTCCGGTGCGCACTTCGGCGTGCACGGGCGAATCGTCGGCTCGTTCCTCTCGTTGCTGACCGCCATCGCGTTCTTCTCGCTGTCGGTGTGGAGTTCGGGGGACGCGTTGATCGGCGGCGCCAAGCGGCTGATCGGCGTGCCAGAGACCGACCTGAGCCTGGGCCTGGCCTACGGCCTGTTCGCCCTGCTGGTCTTGACGGTGTGCATCTACGGCTTCCGCTTCATGCTGTGGGTCAATCGCATCGCCGTATGGGCCGCCAGCCTGCTGTTTTTGCTGGGCGTCCTGGCTTTCGCACCGACCTTCGACAGCCAGTTCGCCGGCACCGTCAGCCTCGGCCAGCCGGGCTTCTGGGCGGCGTTCATCGGCGCGGCGCTGGTAGCCATGAGCAACCCGATTTCCTTCGGTGCGTTCCTGGGTGACTGGTCGCGCTACATCCCTCGCAACACGCCCAAGCGCCGCATCATGCTGGCCGTGATCGCTGCGCAGCTGGCGACGTTGATCCCGTTCCTGTTCGGCCTCGCCACCGCCACCATCGTGGCGATCAAGGCACCGGACTACATCGCGGCCAACAACTACGTGGGCGGCTTGCTGGCGGTTTCGCCGAGCTGGTTCTTCCTGCCGGTGTGCCTGATCGCGGTGATCGGCGGCATGTCCACCGGCACCACATCGCTGTATGGCACCGGCCTGGACATGTCCAGCGTGTTTCCACGGGTGCTGTCGCGGGTCAAGGCGACGCTGCTGATCGGCGTGCTGTCGATTGCGTTCATCTTCATCGGCCGCTTCGCGGCGAACCTGGTGCAGAGCGTCTCGACCTTCGCCGTGCTGATCATCACCTGCACCACGCCGTGGATGGTGATCATGATCATCGGCCTGCTGGTACGCCGCGGCTTCTACTGCCCGGATGACCTGCAAGTGTTCACTCGCGGCGAAACCGGCGGGCGCTACTGGTTCAGCCACGGCTGGAACTGGCGCGGCCTGGGGGCATGGATCCCCAGCGCGCTGGTTGGGTTGTGCTTCGTCAACCTGCCGGGGCAGTTCGTCGGGCCGCTGGGGGAACTGGCTGGCGGGATCGACATCAGCCTGCCGGTGACCCTGGGCCTGGCCTCGGTGGTGTACCTGGTACTGCTGAGCCTGTTTCCAGAGCCGGCGGCGGTGTATGGGCCAGGGGATCCGCGGAGCAAGGACGCTTCGGTGCCTATCGATAAACCCGCCCTCAGGCAAACCGCCTGATCCGAGCAAACGAAATCCCTGTGTTGCTCGTTCCCACGCACTGCGTAGGAATGCATCCAGTGACGCTCTGCGTCATGCAGGGACGCGGAGCATCCCGGGCGGCATTTCCACGCAGAGCGTGGGAACGATCAGTGCACTGTTTCGCCCCGACTTCACTACAAAAAAGACAATCGGAGACACGCCACCATGGCTTTGGACTTAATCGTCGTTCTTCTCTACGCCACTGGCATGATCGCCCTCGGCTGGTACGGCATGCGCCGCGCCAAAACCCGTGACGACTACCTGGTCGCCGGGCGCAATCTCGGCCCGGGCTTTTATCTGGGCACCATGGCCGCCACCGTGCTGGGCGGTGCGTCCACCATTGGCACCGTGCGCCTGGGCTACGTCTACGGCATTTCCGGATTCTGGCTGTGCGGCGCCATCGGCCTGGGCATCGTCGGCCTGAGCCTGTTCCTCGCCAAGCCGTTGCTCAAGCTCAAGATCTACACCGTGACCCAGGTGCTGGAGCGCCGCTACAACCCGGCCGCGCGCCAGGCCAGTGCGTTGATCATGCTGGTTTATGCGCTGATGATCGGCGCCACCTCGACCATCGCCATCGGCACCGTGATGCAGGTGCTGTTCGGCTTGCCGTTCTGGGTGTCGATCCTGGTGGGCGGTGGCGTGGTGGTGCTGTATTCCACTATCGGCGGCATGTGGTCGCTGACCCTCACCGACATCGTGCAATTTCTGATCATGACCGTTGGCCTGGTGTTCCTGCTGATGCCGATGTCCATCGTCGATGCCGGCGGCTGGGACGCGATGGTGGCGGCATTGCCAGCCAGCTACTTCGACTTCACCGCGATTGGCTGGGACACCATCCTCACCTACTTCCTGATCTACTTCTTCGGCATCTTCATCGGCCAGGACATCTGGCAGCGGGTGTTCACCGCTCGCAGCGAAGGCGTGGCCAAAGTGGCTGGCACCGCCGCCGGCCTGTACTGCGTGCTGTACGGCCTGGCCGGTGCGTTGATCGGCATGGCGGCCAAGGTGTTGCTGCCGGACCTGGAAAACGTCAACAACGCCTTCGCCAGCATCGTCCAGACCAGCCTGCCCAACGGCATTCGTGGATTGGTGATCGCCGCGGCCCTGGCAGCCTTGATGTCCACCGCTGCGGCAGGCCTGCTCGCCGCGTCCACCACCGTCGTCCAGGACTTGCTGCCCCGTCTGCGCCAGGGCCGTGAAAGCGGCAGCGGCGACGTCCACGAAAACCGCATCGCGACCCTGCTGATGGGGGTGGTGGTCTTGGTGATCGCCCTGGTGGTCAGTGACGTCATCAGCGCTCTGACCCTGGCCTACAACCTGTTGGTGGGCGGCATGCTGATCCCGCTGATCGGTGCCATCTACTGGAAACGCGCCACCACCGCCGGCGCGATCAGCAGCATGTCGCTGGGCTTCCTGACCGCGCTGTTCTTCATGCTCAAGGACGGCCTGGACGCCAACACGCCGATCTACTACAGCCTGAGCGTGGCGCTGGTGAGTTTTGTGCTGGTGAGCTTGTTGTCGCCACGGCCGAGCGTGGTGGCCAAGGTGGTTTGACCGACAACCCTGGGCAATGAGATCCCTGTGGGAGCGAGCTTGCTCGCGATGACGGCGGTACATTCAACATGAATGCATGCCGGTCCACCGCTATCGCGAGCAAGCTCGCTTGTATGTTTAGACTTGAAGGGGTGGGCGGGACTAAAAGCTCGATTCCGACTCTAGCCAGTACGGACCGTGGGAGACTTCTCGTCCCGCCCTTTCTACCCAAAGCGCCAATAAGGAATTCATCGGTAAACCGACGATAGAGACAAGCCAGCGCAAAGGTAGACCCCGACAAGCACCTAAACCCTAGCTCCGAGGATTCGTCATGACAATCCTTACCTCGCAGACGGTTGTTGGTATCGATATAGCCAAGGCCGAAATTGTTGTTTATCGCTCTGATCTGCAAGCCATCGACACTATCAAGAATGATCGAACAGCCCTCAAGCGCTGGCTAAAAACGTTGCCCACCCAAAGCGCTCTTGCCGTTGAAGCCACCAATATCTATCACCTGGATACCGTCGAGCTGGCTCACGCGATGGGTCATCAGGTCTATGTCGTGGATGCTTACCGGGTGAGCAACTATCGTCGCGGCATCGGCCAAAGAGCTAAGAACGATCCTTGTGATGCCCGTCTTCTGGCGCGGTATTTGACCAATGAACAGCACGAGCTGCGGCTCTGGAACCCGCCACCGAAGGCTTACACGACATTAAAAAGCCTGCTTCATCGGCGCGCGACGCTGGTCAAGAATCACGCCGGTCTTATGTTGAGCTGGGCCGACGAACCCTTGTTAAAAAAAGCGCTGATTGCTCAGCAAAAAGCGTTCAAAGAGGCGATTCAGGCCATCCAGAAGTTGCTACAAAAAGTTAGCAAAGAGTCGGGAATTGAGGCGAATATCGGCCGCTGCAAAGCCATCGAAGGCGTTGGTGAACTGGTCGCAACTGGGTTGGCGACGAGTTTTATGCGAGGTGATTTTGCGGACAGCGATGCATTTATCGCGTTTTTAGGGATGGACCTGCGGGTCGATGATTCTGGAAAAAAGAATGGTCCCCGATACCTGAGCAAAAAGGGGGATCCAGAAATACGCCGATTAGCTCATATCGCTGCAATGACGGCATGTCGCTCGCCTAGATGGAAACCGTTTTATGAGTCGTACCTGGTCAGAGGCTTCTCAAAAACCCAGGCATTGGTGGTGCTTGCTCGCAAGCTCTGCCGGGTGGCATTTGCCTTGATGAAAAATCAGAGCGAATACCAGCCGAAGCCTATGTTGCAGGGTTGCCCTGCAACATAGAATCTCCCACATTGGTTGTCTTCAGGCATAAAAAAGATCGCAGTTGCGGGCCATCTCGACTGAAATGGTCCGCAACTGCGATCTCTCCAAATCCTGGTGGGTTTACCGGCGGCGCGGTTGGCGGCGGCGTTGCTCGTCATCGGTGCGGATCGGTACCGGTTGCATCGGTGGCTCAATCAGGCCAAGCGCGACACCCAGGTCGTGAAGCCAATTCTGGATTTTCTCTTTCATCGTGGTGCCCCCTCAGGGTGGTACGAGCGGCAAATTACTGTGGCCCCTTCGCACTGATAATAGTCCGATGTTCTACGCAATGCTCGTCTCAGTTTGCAATGATCTGTTACTGAATTGATCCAAATCCACCTCCCGGAGTTCAAGCCGATTGCGCCGTCGTCATGGACGCTCGCGGCCAGGCCTGTTGTTGCAATTCAATCCAAGCGTTGAGGTTGGCCCCGACCATGCCTTTGCGCCACATCAGCCAGGTCGTGGCACTGGCAAACGGCTCGACCAACGGGTGCACCGCCACCCGCTCGCGGCCCGGCAGGCTGGCGAGCATCGACTCCGACATCAACGCCACCCCGGACCCGGCGATCACACACGCCAGCATCCCTTGGTAAGACTCGATTTCCATCGCCCGGCCCATGGTCGCGTGGTCATGGGCAAACCAGGCCTCCAACCGCATCCGGTAGGAGCAACCACGCCGGAACGTGAACACAGCGCGGCCCTGCACATCCAGCGCGCTGCGTACCGGCGCATGATCGGCCTCGGTAATCAGCACCAACCGCTCGTCGCACAACGGCACGCCATCGAGCCCCGCCAACTCCAGCGGGCCGTCCACCAACGCCGCGTCGAGCCGATTGGTGAGCAAGCCCTCGAGCAATTCGCCACTCGGCCCGGACTGCACTTGCAGGTTCACCGCCGGATACGCCCGGTGATAAGTCGCCAGCAAGTCCGGCAGATGCGTCGCCGCCGTGCTGTACATCGTGCCCAGCAGGAAGTCCCCGGCCGGCTGCCCGCCCTGCACCGCCGCATGGGCTTCGTCGTGCAAGGCGAACAGCTTGGCCGCATAGTCCAAGAGGACTTTTCCTGCCGGTGACAACTGCAAACGCTGACGCTCGCGCAGGAAAAGGTCCACGCCCAGTTGCTCTTCAAGCTGCTTGAGCCGGGTCGAAAGATTCGACGGCACCCGGTGCAGACGCTCGGCGGCCCGGGTGATGGAACCTTCCTCGGCCACGGCCTGGAAAATCCGTAATTGGCTGAACTCCACAACCTTCTCCAAAAAAGAACAAGTTACTCACTATTATTCATTTTTAATGAAAGTCAATCGGTCCTAGCCTGACGGTCATTCGCCTCGACGCTGGAGAACGACCATGTCACCTCTTATTCGCCTGCTCGGCAGTTTCATCGCGCTGATGATGGCCATGGGCATTGGCCGCTTCGCCCTTACGCCCCAGTTACCTCATTTGATCGGCGAAGGTCAGCTCGACTTGACCGCCGCCGGTCTGATTGCCGCCGCCAACTACCTGGGTTATTTCCTCGGTGCGCTGGACGCCATGTTCGCCCGCCGTCCGGAACAGGTGCGGCGACGGTTGCTCGGCGGCCTGTGGCTGTGTGTATTGCTGACCTTGGCCTCGTTCTGGGCCTGGGGTTTCTGGCCACACCTGGCATTGCGCTTTGGCACCGGCGTGGCGAGTGCCTGGGTGCTGGTGATGATCACCGCCCTGAGCCAGCCCTTGGCAGCGGCGGCGGGACGGCCACGGCTCGGCGCCCTGGTATTCGCCGGACCTGGATTGGGGATTTTTCTGACAGGCTTATTGGCTCTGGGCTCAAACCTGCTGGGCCAGACCTCCGCGACCCTGTGGCTGGTGTACGCCGGCGTGGCGCTGGCGATGCTATTGGTGATTTTGCCGATCCTGCCGCAACCCGCCGCGACCGCGACCGTTGCCGCGCCGGTTCCTTCCTCGACGAACCGTGGCATCGCTCGACTGGGTGTGGTGTACGCCCTGTATGGCGTGGGCTACATCATTCCGGCGACGTTCCTGTCGCAAATGGCCTCGGCGCAGTTCCACGGGCAATGGCTGGCGGACCTGTTCTGGCCCTGCTTCGGCCTGGCCGCCGCCACCGGTGTGTTGCTGGTCAGCCTGCGTCGCCCCAACCCGAACACCACCGGTCGCTGGCTGATCGGTACGCTCTGGCTGCAAGCCGCTGGGGTATTTGCCTGCCTGCTGGGCAGCGGCCCGGGCCTGGCGTTGGGCGTGATTCTGTGTGGCACGCCGTTCCTGGCCTGCATGCAACTGGTGATGCTGCGCTCCCGGGAACTGGCGCCCCACGCCACCCAGCGCAACGCTGGCCTGTTGACCGCCTGTTTTGCCGTGGGCCAACTCAGCGGGCCGCTGCTGGCGGCGCTGAGCAGCCATTTCAGCGGCGGCCTGCAACCGGCGCTGATCATCGCCGGCAGCGGTCTGCTGCTGGCCGGCGGCCTGTTGCTGCGGCCCGCCAGCCAGGGCGCGGCGAGGCCTTGCGCCCAGACTGCCCTGCGTTGATCAGGCCTGGCCGGCCGGGCTGAGCGATTTGTTCAGCTGCGCGGCCGGCTCGCGGCGCGCCAGAGCGAAATACAACACCCCACCAAGGAAGCAACCGGTAAACCAGGCAAAGTTGGCCATCGGTTGCAGCAGCGGCGTGAAGGTGATCGCCACGCCCATCAACGTGGCCGGAATCAACGCCTTCACCGCGGTCCAGTTGATGCCGCCACTGTAGTAATAACGCCCGCTCGGCCCGTCATTGAACAACGCATCCACGTCGATCTGCTGCTTTTTGATCAGGTAGTAATCCACCAGCAAGATCCCGAACAGCGGACCGATGAACGCCGCCAGCACGTCAAGGGTGTAGTGGATCACTTCAGGGTTATTGAACAGGTTCCACGGCGTGATGAAAATCGAGGCCACCGCGGCGATCATGCCGCCAGCGCGCCAACTGATCTTGCTGGGCGCGACGTTGGCGAAGTCGAACGCCGGGGAGACGAAGTTGGCGACAATGTTGATGCCGATGGTGGCGGTCACAAAGGCAAAGGCGCCCAGCAAGACGGCCACACTGTTGTCGATGCGCGCCACAGTGGCGATCGGGTCATGAAGCATTTCGCCGAACACCGGCAAGGTCCCGGAAACAATCACCACGGTGACCAGGGAGAACGCCAGGAAATTCACCGGCAGCCCCCAGAAATTGCCCCGGCGTACGTCAGACATGCTCCGGCAGTAACGGCTGAAATCGCCGAAGTTCAGGGTCGGACCGGAAAAGTACGACACCACCAACGCCGTCGCCACGATCACCTGGCCAAACGCCTGCCAACCAGACAGGGACTTTTCCGCCAGGGTGAAGCTGATATTGCTCCAACCGGCCTTCCACACGATCCAACCGGCCAACAGGAACATCACGGCATAGACCACCGGTCCGGCCCAGTCGATGAAACGACGGATCGATTCCATACCGGTCCAGAACACCAGCGCCTGGACAAACCACAAGCTGAGGAAACCGAACCAGCCCAGGTAGGACAAACCGGCAAAATGCGGCGTCGCGTAGGCTTCCATCGAAGGAAAAAACCGTAGCACCACAATGATCAGAGCACTGGAAGCCAGGTACGTCTGAATGCCGTACCAGGCCACGGCGATCAAGCCGCGAATGACCGCCGGAATATTCGCCCCGAACACCCCGAACGCCAGCCGACAGATCACCGGATACGGCACCGCCGCCTGCTGGCTCGGCCTGGCGACCAAGTTGGCGATCAACTGCACGATGCAGATCCCGCCGAGCAAGGCAATCAACACCTGCCAGCTCGCCAACCCCAACGCAAACAGACTGGCGGCAAACACATAGCCGCCCACACTGTGCACATCGCTCATCCAGAAGGCGAAGATGTTGTACCAATTCCATTTCTGCGGCAGCGGGCCCAAGTCCTCGTTATAGAGGCGGGGGCTGTAGCCGTTGGGCAATTGCTCGGACATTGCGGGGCTCCTTTTGAGTACCGCCGTGCCCCCGCCTCGACCTGCTCACCATACTGCGCACGGGAGCCGGCATGGTTTGTATACGCGTTGCTACGCAGAATGCGTGCCATAGCGGCGAAATGTGAGACAAACCGGGGTGTGCAGCGGCGGTTAAAGCCGAGCAAGAGCAGGCATGCGCCCACGAACAGGGCGCGGGTGCATGCTAAAGGTGCAGGTTTTTGTATACAGAGGAAAGTCGCAGCGCACCGCTATGTGGGAGCAAAGCTTGCTCGCGAAACAGGCGCCTCGGTTTCAGAAAGACCGCATCGCCTTCATCGCGGGCAAGCCTTGCTCCCACAGCTGGCCTCGCTGGCCACATAAAACACTTACTTGCCACAGATGAGTGGCTCGACTGAAGATCAGCTCAACTCGATGCGATCGGCATGAATGACAATCTGCCCATTCTTGTACAGCGCACCAATGGCCTTCTTGAAGTTGCCCTTGCTCACGCCAAACAGGCTGCTGATCAGCACCGGGTCGCTCTTGTCGCTGACCGGCAACGTGCCGTTGTTTTCACGCAACTTGGCGAGGATCTTGGCGTTCAGGCTGGTGGCGGCTTCCTGGCCCACGGGCTGCAGGCTCAGGCTGATCTTGCCGTCCGGGCGGATTTCCTTGATGAAGCCTTTTTCCTGCTTACCGGCGCGCATGAACTTGAAGATTTCGTTCTTGTGGATCAGGCCCCAGTGCTTGTTGTTGATGATCGCCTTGAACCCCATGTCGGTGGCTTCGGCGACCAGCAAATCCACTTCCTGGCCCGGCGTGTAGTTGGCCGGTGTCTTGTCCAGGTAACGATCCAGGCGCGCCGTGGCGGTGATGCGGCGAGTGTGCTTGTCGAGGTAGACGTGTACCACGCAGTACTCGCCAGCGGTCATCTGGCGCTTTTCTTCGGAGTACGGCAGCAGCAGATCCTTGGGCAGGCCCCAGTCCAGGAACACGCCGATGCTGTTGACTTCAGCCACTTTCAGGCTGGCAAATTCACCGACCTGAACTTTGGGTTTTTCCGTGGTGGCGATCAGTTTGTCGTCGCTGTCCAGATAAATAAAAACATTGAGCCAGTCTTCATCTTCGCTGGGAATATCCTTGGGGATATAACGGTTGGGCAGCAGGATTTCGCCGTCCGCACCGCCGTCCAGATATAAACCGAAGTTAGTGTGTTTAACCACTTGCAAACTGTTGTAGCGCCCGACTAAAGCCATTTCCAATACCCTCATTGCGTGGGCGGCATTCTACCCGGTTTTGCAGTGCGATTCGTGGTCACAGGCAAGGTTTGCCGGCAAGGTCCTGCACAACCGTTGATTTTCCTGGGCTTTCGCCCCAGACACGGCCATTCGTCAGGCGAACCACGGTGCGTACAGCTCGCCATCAACGCCGTATTTCGTCCACGGTTGTTATTTAAAACAGAGGCTTAGGGCAATAATTGCCGGATAATCGCTCATTATTCCCGTCACGATAGTGATAATTCAGAAGGATATTTGCCAAGCAATTGTCAAGTATTTCCTGTACGATGCCTGGCCCAATTAATTATCTACAGGTTAATGGCCGTCATGCGCGTAAAAGCATCCAACAGCAAAGCAAAGCCAGCTCCAGCCGTTGAAACCAGCGAGTCGATCAACGACCAGATCGCTGCGTTCCTCAAGTCCGGCGGCGAGATCCAGCAAATTGCCAAAGGCGTCAGCGGCCAGACATTCGGCCCGTCCAAGCAGATCAGCCTGGGCAAGAAGTAACCTGCGCGTCACCTGGTCCCAAAGCGCTTTGAGCTTCGAAGCGCTTGGACTGGAACCCTCCCCCGCCCCACCCATTTCCCATGAATCGACGAACGGCCTTCGCAGCCGAGCATTCGCCGGTATGCTTTCACCTCTCTAGCTCAAGCGTTTCAGCTTAATAACCGATCCTGCTTCCCGCTTTTCATGGAGTGAAGCATGCGTGGCCCTATTGTTGTGCTGATGATCAGCCTGTTGCCATGTTCCCTCGCCCAGGGGCAGGTATTCCAGCGCGAGCTCGGCGACTTCGACCTCAAGCTTGGCACCACGCCCAGCCGCAGCATGGCCCAGGGCCTGGTCACGCCGTCGAGCACCGGCTCGTTCCATGGTGGCCTGGACCTGAGCCACGACAGCGGCTGGTACGTCGGCCAGTGGTCACCCAGCGCCGGCCTGACACCGTCCGCCGACCTTGAAGTCGATTCCTACATGGGCTTTAAACAACCCTTCGACCAGACCCTGGGCTACGAAGTCGGCCTGATCCACTACAGCTACCCCACCGTCGATACCCTCGACAGCCAGGAGTTCTACGGTGGCCTGACCGTGCTTGGCAGCCGTTTCGGCGCGGCCCTGAGCAACGACCCGGACAAACAGAACAGCACGCTGTTTGCCGACCTGGGCGGCAACATACCGTTCGGAATTGGCATCAGCGCCAAATACACCACCCACCAGCTCAATACACCGGTCTCCGTCGAGAACGGTTATGTCGGCAGTTTCAGCGACTGGTCATTGAAAATTTCCCGCCCGTGGAAGGGCCTCGACCTGGACCTGATCTACAGCGACTCAAGCCTCAGCGGCAGCAGTTGCTCGGCATACTCCGGCCACAACAGCGAATGCGACAGCCTGCTGACCCTCAAGATGGCCCACCCTTTTTACTAAGCGTTACGCATTTAATCGGCTGAACTGCCGCGCGTCTGCGATGCTCAAACAAAGCACCTCCGCCTTCGCAAGGACTCGCTCATGCCGCGCTGGTTGACCCGCTCTGCCATGTTCATCACCCTGTTGCTGACGCTCACCGCCTGCAGCCGCATAGGCCTGGCCTACCGCAACCTCGACCTGATCATTCCCTGGACCCTCAACGATTACCTGGACATCAGAGGCGCGCAAAAAGACTGGTTCAACGAACGCCTCAAGGACCATCTGACCTGGCATTGCACCACCCAATTGCCCGGTTACCTCGACTGGCTGGATCGCCTCAAGACCATGGTACAAACCGACCAGGTAACCGACGAAGCCTTGCAACAACGCACCCAGGAAGCCGAGGCCGCCATCGCCGAAACCGCCCGGGAAATCACCCCCTCGGCCATCGAATTGCTGCAAGGCCTGAACGACGACCAAGTCGATGACATGGACGCCGCCTTCGTCAAGGACCAGCGCAAACGCCAGCAGCAGTACCTCAAGCCGACGTTGCAGGAACAGATCCAGGAACGCAGCGACCGCATGGTCAAACGCCTGGACGACTGGCTCGGCCCGCTCACCGACGCCCAGCGCCAACGGGTGACGGCCTGGTCCACCGCCCTGGGGGACCAGAACCAGCAATGGATCGCCAACCGCGCCCACTGGCAAAACCAGTTCAGCGAAGCCGTGGCCCAACGCCACAGCCCCGACTTCCCCAAGCGCATCGAACAATTGCTGGTCAACCGCGAAAGCCTCTGGACCCCCGCCTACCGCGAGGCCTTCAGCAAAACCGAAGCCCAGGCCCGCAGCCTGCTGGTGGACCTGATGGCCGAAAGCACCCCGCCCCAGCGCGAACGGCTGCTGAAGAAAATCGACGGGGTGAAGAAGGATTTCACTGATTTGAAGTGCCTGAAAGCAGCACGCTCCTAAAACCACTGAGATCCCATGTGAGAGCGAGCTTGTGTGGGAGCAAGGCTTGCCCGCGATAGCATCACCTCGGTCCATCTGATAGACCATGTTGCCTGCATCGCGGGCAAGCCTTGCTCCCACACAAACCCAGCTCCCACGGGATTCAGTACAGGCCTGTCAGGCAATCTGCGCCTTGGAAGCCAAATCATCAAACGTAAACTCATCCAGCGCATCTTCCTGCTCATCCAGCACCTGGCGCGGATGATCATTACCCGGGATGCTGCTGTCGATCAGGCTCAACAACCGCGAGCCACGCGGCGTCAGCACAAAATTCTCGCCGTTGCCGCCCTCTTCCTCCGGCCGCGGCTCAATGTAGCCACGTTCAAGCAGCAACTTTTCATACTCCCCAGCGACAGCCTTCAGATGATCGAGGTTCTCGATCGGCTCGCCTTCTGCCGCTTTCGCCGCCGCGTATTCCTCCGCGTAAGCCCGAGGAGCAAAGCTGTGACCGGCGCCGTTCTGCACTTCGTGCAACAACCGTTCGATCAAGTCCCAGTTATAAGTCGTCATCCTGGTCCATCCTCCAAAGAGTGAGATGCCTACCTAGGTTGTGACCGAGGCGCCGCGCCGCCGTTCAGCCGGGTTTCCAGTCGGTCCCAACCTTGAACCGACCAACGGCCTGTCGAATTGCTCCGAGGCCAAACGACCAACTGTTGAAGGCCGATCTAGCGGCCCTGACCACAGGAGAAATCACCATGAACGTAGAGAACCATCCAGTCGTCTCGCGGGAAGAATGGCTCGCCGCCCGCCGCCAACACCTCGCCCACGAAAAAGCCTTCACCCGCGAACGGGACAAACTCAGCGCCGAACGCCGCGCCCTGCCCTGGGTCAAAATCGAAAAACCCTACCGCTTCCAAGGCCCCGACGGCGAACTGAGCCTGGCCGACCTGTTCGGCGGCCGCAGCCAACTGATCATCTACCACTTCATGTTCGGCCCCGGCTGGACAGAAGGCTGCCAGGGCTGCTCGTTCCTGTCCGACCACATCGACGGCGCCAACCAACACCTGGCCCACCACGACGTCGCCTTGGTCGCCGTCTCCCGCGCCCCTTTCGCCGAATTCCAACCCTTCAAACGCCGCATGGGCTGGAAGTTTGACTGGGTCTCATCGCAAGACTGCGACTTCAACTACGACTTCGGCGTCAGCTTCAAAACCGAAGACACCGTCACCGGAAAAGCCACCTACAACTACGAAACAACCGACACCACCGAAGGCGAACTCCCCGGCCTGAGCGTCTTCTATCGCGACGAAGCCGGCGACATCTTCCACACCTACTCCACCTACGCCCGCGGCCTCGACATCCTGGTCGGCACCTACAACTACCTCGACCTGACGCCCAAGGGCCGCAACGAAGACGAAATCATGGACTGGGTGCGACACCACGATAAATACGAAGAGGCCAAGCCTCATGGCTGCTGCCACAGCTAATGCGCCAACCCGCCCAGTCGAGCGCGAACCCTGTGGCGAGGGAGCTTGCTCCCGCTCGACTGCGTAGCGGTCGCCTTCTGTGCCTGCCAGCGTAAATAGCGGGTAATGGAAGGATGGGAAACTAAGGGGACCTGCTTCCATACGAGAACCGGACCAGACCACGATTAAAAAGACAGACCGATCTCGATTCGTCTATCTCAAATCCCCTTGCCCTGCGCCACCCACAGATCGTAAGCATCCTGCATGGCTAGCCAACTCTCCGGCGAACGGCCAAGCGCTACAGACAGCCGCAACGCCATTTCAGGCGAAACGCGGCTAGAGCCCTTCAAGACACGGTTCAGTGTTGAGGGGGTTATCCCGAGCTTTTCTGCCAGTTCAAGGCCGCTGATGCCGTTCGGATCCAAGTAAGTCTCGGCAATGAACTCCCCGGGATGGGGAGGATTGTGCATGTTCATCAGCACGGCGCGGCGGAAGAAATCCTCACCTAGCGGGGGTATATCGCTGGTATCGATGTCCGAGTCGTCCAACTTGGCCAAACGCTCCCAATCGGTTTTCGATGTTTCCGACATAACGTATGCCTCCTGCTTAGTGGCTATTCGGGCGCAGACATGCAGATCTCATCGCCTCGCCGTTCGGTGTAACCAACCACGCCAACCACACACTGATCAGGCCGATGGTTCGACGCGGCGCACCTCTGACCAAAGACTACTGTCGAAACTGTCCTTCTGAAATCAGACGCATCCCGTAAAGAAGTACGAAGGATCCCGCTCGGAGGTTGAAACTTTCTACGAAACGGACAGGCGATGGAACATCTGCCAAGCAGCAGACAAGTCGACGGCTAATGAACTTTCCCCCCAACCCCAGCCTCAACCCATTACCTGCCCAACAAGGAATATGAGGCCCTGCCATGAAGACCCTCTTGAAACTCACCCTCGCCGCCGCCCTCACCTGCGCCCTGCCCGCCTGGGCCACTTGTACGCCTGAGGAAGCGACTGCCAAGCGTGAACAATTGGCCCAGGAAGTGACCAAGCTCACCGAACAGAACCCGGCCAAGGCCAAGGAAATCAACGATGAGTTGCAGGCCATGGACCTGGAGACTGCCAGCAAGGATGTGCCGGATAAGTGCCAGCTGATTGATAAGCGCCTGGAAGAGCTGAAGAACGCGGAGAAGAAAGCGGGATGATTAGCCACAGCCGAGCCCAACCCGCTTTTGTGGCGAGGTTATTTGTGGGAGCAAGGTTTGCCCGCGATGAAGGCGATGCGGTCTTTCAGAAATCGAGGCGCCTGTGTCGCGAGCAAGCTTTGCTCCCACAAATTCCCATCGCCACAGGGGCCCTGCGCTGGACTTGAGTTTGAGTACTCACCCATAAAAAAACCGGACCCAAGGTCCGGTTTTTTCATACAACGCTAACGCTGACTTACTCAGCCGCCGGCGCCTCTGGCTTGCGGCGCTTGAGTGGGGCCATGCCGTCCTTGCTGACCAGCGACGGGGCGTCGGTCTTCGGGCGGTTGGCGGTCTTGCGTTTGGTCGGGGCCTTCGCGCCGGCCTTCTTCTTGTCGCCCTTGGCGTCGACCTTTTTCTTCTTCACACCAACGGCCTTGCCCGACGCCTTGACCTTTTTCGGTCCGCCGTACGTGCCTTTGACTTCCTTGATAGTGCGACGCTCGAAGCTCTGCTTGAGGTAGCGCTCGATGCTCGACATCAGGTTCCAGTCGCCGTGGCAGATCAGCGAGATCGCCAGGCCGTCGTTGCCGGCACGACCGGTCCGACCGATGCGGTGCACGTATTCATCACCGCTGCGGGGCATGTCGAAGTTGATGACCATGTCCAGGCCATCCACGTCCAGGCCACGGGCAGCAACATCGGTGGCGACAAGGATTTTCACGCCGCCCTGCTTCAGGCGGTCGATGGCCAGCTTGCGGTCCTTCTGGTCTTTCTCGCCGTGCAGCACGAACGCCTTGTATTCCTGGGCAACGAGGCGACCGTAGATGCGGTCGGCCATGGCCCGGGTGTTGGTGAAGACGATGGCTTTTTCGTAGGTCTCGTTGGCCAGCAACCAGTTCACGATTTGCTCTTTGTGCTGGTTGTGGTCAGCGGTGATGATCTGCTGGCGGGTGGTGGAGTTCAGTTGGCTGACCGCGTTGAGCTGCAAATGCTCAGGGTTGTTCAGCACCTTGGCGATCATCTCGCGCAAGCCCGAACCGCCGGTGGTGGCAGAGAACAGCATGGTCTGCTGGCGATTGACGCATTCGTCCACCAAGCGCTGCACGTCTTCGGCAAAGCCCATGTCCAACATACGGTCGGCTTCGTCCAGCACCAGCACTTCGACTTCCTTGAGGTCGAGGTTGCCGGCGTTCAACTGCTCGATCATCCGCCCCGGGGTACCGATCAGGATGTCCGGCACCTTGCGCAGCATGGCGGCCTGGACCTTGAAGTCTTCGCCGCCGGTGATCAGGCCGGACTTGATGAAGGTGAACTGCGAGAAGCGCTCCACTTCCTTCAAGGTCTGCTGGGCCAGTTCGCGGGTCGGCAGCAGGATCAGGGTCTTGATGCTGACGCGGACCTTGGCCGGGCCGATCAGGCGGTTGAGGATCGGCAGCACGAACGCGGCGGTCTTGCCGCTGCCGGTTTGCGCCGTCACCCGCAGGTCACGCCCCTGGAGCGCGAGCGGAATAGCCGCTGCCTGCACCGGCGTTGGCTCGACAAATTTAAGCTCGGCCACGGCTTTGAGCAGGCGTTCGTGCAGGGCGAATTGGGAAAACACGGGTGCTACCTCGAAGAAATGCAAAAAAACAGCTGCATAGGGTAACGGTTTCGAGCGCGAAGGCCGAGTTTCTTTATACAAACGGCGGTAAATCAGTGCATTTTTATCAGCCGTTATTGCATCAACGGTCACTTGACCGGGCTTAAATGCTCTAATCGCACCGTCGCATCTTTATAGAAGAACCGTTTCGTCCATGGACATCAAACAACTCTGGGTCAACCTCCAAGACCTCTGGGGTGCCCTTGACCAGCACCCGCTCCTGCATTCCAGCCTCGCCCTGATGGTGCTGCTGGTCATCGCCCTGGTGCTTGGCCGTGTGGCGCGCTACCTGATTTTGCACGCTGCCAAGTTGCTGGGGCGCCAACCGGCCTTGAACTGGGTCAATGACCTGCGCCAGAACAAGGTCTTTCATCGCCTGGCGCAGATGACGCCGTCGCTGATCATCCAGTTCGGCCTGCACCTGGTGCCGGAGCTGAGCAAGACCAGCATGATTTTCCTGGGCAATGTCGCCCTGGCTTTCACCATCCTGTTCATGGTGTTGAGCCTCAGTGCCCTGCTCAGCGCCATGCTGGATGTCTACGCCCGCACCGAGCATGCACGTACCCGCTCGATCAAAGGCTACGTGCAACTGACGAAGATGGTGCTGTATGTGTTTGGCGCGATCATCATCGTTGCCACCCTGATCGACCGCTCGCCGCTGTTGCTGTTGTCGGGCCTGGGTGCGATGTCGGCGGTAATCCTGTTGGTCTACAAGGACACCCTGCTGTCGTTCGTCGCCAGCGTGCAATTGACCAGCAACGACATGCTGCGGGTCGGCGACTGGATCGAGATGCCCCAGGTCGGCGCCGACGGTGATGTGGTGGACATCACACTGCACACGGTCAAGGTGCAGAACTTCGACAAGACCATCGTCTCGATCCCCACATGGCGCCTGATGTCCGAGTCGTTCAAGAACTGGCGCGGCATGCAGCAGTCCGGCGGGCGGCGGATCAAGCGCAGCCTGTTCATCGACGCCAGCGGCGTGCGATTCCTGCACGACGAGGAAGAACAGCGCCTGACCCAGGTGCGCCTGCTGACCGACTACATCGGCCGCAAGCAGGCCGAACTCAAGGCCTGGAACGAGGCCCAGGGCAACGTCGCGGCGATGTCGGCCAACCGTCGGCGGATGACCAACCTGGGCACCTTCCGCGCTTATGCATTGGCGTATTTGAAAAGCCACGCAGAGATCCAGCCGAACATGACCTGCATGGTCCGGCAGTTGCAGACCACCGCCCAGGGCATCCCGCTGGAAATCTACTGCTTCACCCGCACCACAGCGTGGACCGACTACGAACGTATCCAGGGGGATATTTTCGATTACCTGCTGGCGGTGATGCCGGAGTTCGGGTTGAACCTGTACCAGCAGCCGAGCGGCACGGACCTGCGTTCGGGGTTGCTGCCGGCGGTGCTGGGGGCGAGCCACCTGCCGGAGCCGCAGAAGCAGGTGGTCTAAAGCCAACCCCCATTCCCCTGTGGGAGCAAGCTTGCTCGCGATAGCGGTGTGTCAGAAACATAGATGCTGACTGATACTCCACTATCGCGAGCAAGCTCGCTCCCACAGTGTTCAGGGCGAAGGCTGAGGTTGGCGTACCCCCAACCGGCTGATCCACACCGCCGCCAATATCACCGACCCACCCAGCAGCAACCGCCCCAGTGCCTCGTGCTGGTTCCAGATCAGCAGGTTCACCAGTAGCCCCACCGGCACATGCAGGTTGTTCATCACCGCCAGCGTACCGCCATTGACCTGGCACGCGCCCTTGTTCCACCAGTACAGCCCCAACGCGGTGGAGACCAGGCCGAGGAACACCAGCACGCCCCATTGCAGCGGCGCTTCAGGCCAGAAGCTGGCCTTGCCGAACAACAGGAAAGCCGGCAACGCGACCATCAGTGCACCGAGATAGAAATAACCAAAGCGCCGGTAATGCGGCAGGTCGCTCGGGTGGCGGGCCACCAGGTGTTTGTAGAGCACCTGCCCAGCCGCATAGGTGAAGTTGGCCAGTTGCAGCAGCAAGAAGCCCATGAAGAAATCCGGGTTGATCCGGTCGTAGCGAATCACCGCCGCGCCGGCCACGGCCACCAGCGCCGCGATCAGCGCCCAGGGATTGAAGCGACGGTTCAGCGCGTCTTCGATCAAGGTCACGTGCAGGGGCGTCAGGATGGTGAAAAGCAGCACCTCGGGCACCGTCAGCACTCGAAAGCTCAGGTACAGGCAGACGTAGGTCACGCCAAACTGCAAGGCACCGATCAACAACATGCCGCGCATGAACACCGGCTCCACCTGGCGCCAGCGCGTCAGCGGAATGAACACCACCCCGGCCAGCAACACCCGCACCAGCACCGCGAAATAACTGTCCACATGCCCGGCCAGGTACTCGCCGATCAGGCTGAAGGAAAACGCCTGGATCAATGTCACAAAAAGTAGATAGCCCATACCGCCCCTCGTTTCGAATGGCGGCGAAGATAGCGGTTTTGAACGGTGGGAGCGAGCTTGCTGGCGATGGCGGAGTGTCAGTCAGCCTCTGTATTTCTGACCCACCGCCATCGCCAGCAAGCTCGCTCCCACAGATTCCCCACTAACTTGGAATTTCATCCACGACCCAAGAAGTGGCCTGAGGCTGGTGCCGATGGCTGGCGGCACGCTGGAGCACTCGGGTCAGCGCCTGGAAGTTTGCCGGTTTGGTCAAGATGTCATCGGCACCAGCGGCCCTGAAACGCTCTATCTCGCTGGAGAAAACACTCGCGGTGAACGCGACGATGTAGCAAGTATCGCCCTGGGGCAATCCGCGGATTCTACGCACGGCCTCCATCCCATCCATCACGGGCATGTTGATATCCATCAGAATGATCGCTGGCATCGAAGCCATGCAACGATTGACCGCTTCCAGGCCATCTGACGCAAGGTCGGGTGCATAACCCAACTCTTGTAGCATCGCCATGGCCACTTTCTGGCTCACCGGATGGTTCTCCACCAGAAGGATATCGAGCGGATAATCCTCGGCAAAAGACGAGTCGAAGCCAACCGCCGCATGATCATCCTTGATGGGTATTTCCGAGACTGAAAAAAGCGCCAGGGGGAGAGAGAAGGAGAATGTCGAGCCGACACCAGGCTCGCTGGTGAACGATAAAGTCCCCTGCTGCGCCTCAAGCAGGTTCTTACAGATGGAAAGACCCAACCCACTCCCAGTGAAGCGTTGACTGGCCGGCCCTTTAAACTGGGCAAAGGGCTTGAACAGATTGTCTTGCCGTTCCGTGGGGATACCGATGCCGGTATCGCGTATGGAGAAGTCGAGCCATGCTTGGGAGCCGTAGCCGCTGGTGGTGACCAGGAGCGATATTTTTCCGGCTTCGGTAAATTTGCCCGCATTGCCCAGCAAGTTGATCAATATCTGGCGAAGGCAATCCATATCGGTTTTGACCAAAGGCGGTACGTCCGGGGAAAACTGCGCCTCCAGCACGATGGGTTTGTCCTGGATATTTTGCCGGATTAGTTCCATACAGGATGAAACCAGTGCTCTCACTTCGAAAACACGAGGTTTCAATTCAAGTTTGCCTGCTTCGATCTTGGCAAGGTCGAGAATGTTATCGATAAGAGACAGCAGGGTCCGTCCACTGGAATGAATCGTTGTAAGAAGACGGCGTTGCTCGGGATCCAGGGCAGACCGGGCCAGTAATTCGGTCGCACCAATGACACCGTACATCGGGGTGCGAATTTCATGACTCATGGTTGCCAGAAAGCTGGTTTTTGAACGATCAGCGTCTTCGGCGGCATTTTTCGCCTGATTCAATACCTGCTCATTGACCCGCAATTGCTGCAGATGAGTGCGCATGCGCAAAAGGAGGAGAGCGAGAAATACCAGGATGGCCAGGATGATGTGGTAAAGGGAGTCATGATTAAGTTGTTGGTAGTAGTCCGCCAAGGTAATTTCCGCCCCGACAACATACACCGTACCGTCTTGTGATTTTAACGGGACAAAGACCGCGCGAAAATCACCCCAATGATCCGAGTAGTCGATCCAGGTTGGCTCGGTGCGCTTAAAACTATCGAGTAAAGCCTGGCTGGCATCGGGATAAGGGTCGAAAAAACGCACGAAATTCTTCTCTTGAATTTCTTTTTTCGATGCACTGGAACTGATCAGGTAGGCCTTTGCATCTCGCTTGATCACGCTATAGACAAAAGCAGTCCCCATGGACTCGTTGAAGCCGGAAAGCCGCTGGATGGTATCCCAGTCCTGCGCTTGCGATTTGGATTGTTTATCGACCAGGTTGTCATGGTAACGGTCGCCGAGGATGGCTGAAGCGCCCAGCGCGGCATGCAGCAATTTATTATTGATGTTGTCAGTGAGGACGCTTTGCGTCTCGACATAGAGGTAGTAGATATAACCACTTGCCCCTATGAGATAGGCCAGGAATAAAGCCCATGTTTTCCGTCTGACTTTGAACATATCACAGTCTCCCTACTGTAATTGCGCGCATAAATTACCACAGCAGGCATCGAGAGACTTGCCAAATCCGGGAGAAGCCTGGGCCTGCACATCTTCCACCCCTCAAGGCTTTAAGGGCCGCTCATCTTAAAGGATCGTTGTTTCCATTTCCCCAAAAAAAAGCCCGATCTCGCTAACGCGTTCAATCGGGCTGATGCACTCAGGAGCAATAAGTGCAAAGGGAGGTTCGATGCGCAAAACGGTTTGAAGGGAAGCGCCAAGTCACTAGACCACCTGGCGATTATCCGAGGATTAACGGATCAGGCGACCTGCGCCAGTTTGGCGTTGGCCTGATTCAGGCCCTTCTCCTGGAAGTCGCCGCCCAGGTTCATGCCCTCTGCATGGATGAAGGTCACGTCGTGGATCCCGATGAAGCCCATCACCTGGCGCAGGTAGGGTTCTTGATGGTCAGAGCTGCCGCCAGCGTGAATGCCACCACGGGCGGTGAGCACGAAAGCGCGCTTGTCGGCCAGCAGGCCTTGAGGGCCGGTGGGGGTGTATTTGAACGTCACGCCGGCACGCAGCACGTGGTCGAGCCAGGCTTTCAGGGTGCTGGGGATGGCGAAGTTGTACATCGGCGCAGCCATCACCAGTACGTCGGCGGCCAGCAGTTCATCGGTCAGTTGGTTGGAGCGTTCCAGCGAGGCGTTTTCAACGTCGCTGCGCTGCTCGGCCGGCTTCATCCAGCCCCCCAGCAGATTGGCATCCAGATGCGGCACCGGATTGATGGCCAGGTCGCGAACGCTGATTTCGTCGGCCGGGTGCGCCGCTTTCCACTGGCTGATAAAGGTTTGGGTCAGTTGACGGGACACCGAGTCTTGCTGGCGGGCACTGCTTTCGATGATCAGAACGCGGGACATGGCTTGTAGGCTCCATCTGAGAATGTTGTCAGTCGATGGAGTGAAGATTAAACGCGAGCATATCGATGAAAAAGCGCAAATAACTGCTGTAAAGCATCGATAAATTCGTTTATAAGCGGAGCAAGCAATATTGCCTGCCCCACTGCCGGGCTATTTCGGCTGACAGGTCAGCTTGATGCGCAGCTTGATGATGTTGCGGTTGAACTTGGCCGTGGCGTTCTTGAACTTGCCGGCGGCGACTTCGATCTTGCGGGTGCGAGGTGCTTCAGGGCCATTGCTGAAGACCACGGTACAAGCCGCGTCGGTGCTGCCGTAGTTGTTGACCTGGATGGAACCGATATCGGCATCGGTGTCATAGGCGTTGTAGTCGATGCTCAGGCCGTTGAGGTGTTTTTCCACATCGATCGGGTAGGCAAACGCAGTCAGTGGCAGCAAGGCCAGCACCACACAACAGATTTTCTTCATTCGGCAGTCTCCACCAAGGGACTGCCAGCTTAGGACAAGAGGAGCTCGATATGAAAGCGCCCCGCGTGACCCTTGATCAATGGCGCACCTTGCAGGCCGTGGTCGACCACGGTGGCTTCGCCCAGGCCGCTGAAGTGCTGCATCGCTCCCAGTCGTCAGTGAGCTACACCGTGGCCCGCATGCAGGATCAGCTCGGCGTACCGTTGCTGCGCATCGATGGTCGCAAGGCCGTGCTGACCGAGGCCGGCGGCGTACTGCTGCGCCGTTCCCGGCAACTGGTGAAACAGGCCAGCCAACTGGAAGACCTGGCCCACCACATGGAGCAAGGCTGGGAAGCGGAAGTGCGCCTGGTGGTCGACGCGGCCTACCCCAACGCCCGCCTCGTTCGCGCCTTGACGGCGTTCATGCCACAAAGCCGTGGCTGCCGGGTGCGGCTGCGCGAAGAAGTGTTGTCGGGTGTCGAAGAAGTGCTGCTCGAAGGCGTGGCCGACCTGGCCATCAGCAGCTTCAGCATTCCTGGCTATCTGGGGGCAGAATTGAGCGACGTTGAATTCGTCGCGGTGGCCCATCCCGAACACGCCCTGCATCGCCTCAACCGCGAGCTGACGTTCCAGGATCTGGAGAGCCAGTTGCAAGTGGTGATCCGCGACTCCGGACGCCAGCAACCTCGCGACGTGGGTTGGCTCGGCGCCGAGCAGCGCTGGACCGTCGGCAGCCTGGCCACCGCCGCGACCTTCGTAGGCAGCGGCCTGGGCTTCGCCTGGCTGCCCCGGCACATGATTGAGCGGGAACTCAAGGAAGGCACGCTTAAACAGCTACCCTTGGATCAGGGCGGCAGCCGCAACCCGAGCTTCTATCTGTATTCGAACAAGGAAAAACCCCTGGGCCCGGCCACGCAGATCCTGATCGAATTGCTGCGCACCTTCGACACCGCGCCACTGGATGCGCCGTTCGCAGCCCCTGAACAAGCCTGACAAGGAGTTCACCGATGGCCTATTTCGAGCACGAAGGTTGCAACCTGCACTACGAGGAATACGGCCACGGCACGCCCTTGGTATTGGTCCACGGGCTGGGTTCCAGTACCCAGGATTGGGAAAAACAGATCCCGGTGCTGTCCACCCACTATCACCTGATCGTGGTGGATGTGCGCGGCCACGGTCGCTCCGACAAGCCGCGCGGGCGCTACAGCATCGAAGGTTTCAGCGCCGACCTGAGCGCCCTGATCGAACACCTGGGCCTGGGCCCGGTGCATCTGGTGGGCTGGTCCATGGGCGGCATGATCTGTTTTCAACTGGCAGTGGATGACCCCGGACGGCTCAAGAGCCTGTGCATCGTCAACAGCGCGCCCGAAGTCAAAGTCCGCACGCCCGACGATTGCTGGCAATGGTTCAAGCGCTGGAGCCTGATGCGCCTGCTCAGCCTGGAAACCATCGGCAAGGCCCTCGGCGCCAAGTTGTTCCCCAAGCCCGAACAAACCGAGTTACGCCTGGAAATGGCCCGGCGCTGGGCAAAGAACGACAAACATGCTTATCTCGCCAGCTTCGATGCGATCGTAGGCTGGGGCGTTCAGGAACGACTTTCGCAGGTTGCCTGTCCAACCCTCGTCATCTGCGCCGACCACGACTACACCCCGGTGGCGCTGAAAGAAGCCTATGTAAAACTGCTGCCCGACGCACGGCTGGTGGTCATCGCCGATTCACGGCACGCTACCCCGCTGGATCAACCCGAACGCTTCAACCAAACCCTGCTCGACTTTTTGACCGCAACCGATTCCACCACTCAGGATCACTGACCCCATGCTGAAAAAAATCGCCCTTGCCGCCGGCACCGTACTGTTTGCCGCCAACCTGATGGCTGCGACACCCGCCAAGGCACCGCATGTATTGCTGGACACCACCAACGGCCAGATCGAAATCGAACTGGACCCGGTCAAGGCCCCATCAGTACCAAGAACTTCCTTGAGTACGTAGACAGCGGCTTCTACAACAACACGATTTTTCACCGCGTGATCCCGGGCTTCATGGCCCAGGGCGGCGGCTTTACCCAACAGATGCAGCAAAAAGACACCAAGGCACCGATCAAGAACGAAGCCAGCAATGGCCTGCACAACGTTCGCGGCACCTTGTCGATGGCGCGCACCTCCAACCCGGACTCGGCCACCAGCCAGTTCTTCATCAACGTGGCCGACAACGCGTTCCTCGACCCGGGCCGTGACGCCGGTTACGCGGTGTTCGCCAAAGTGGTCAAGGGCATGGACGTAGTGGACATCATCGTCAACTCCCAGACCACCACCAAACAAGGCATGCAAAACGTGCCGATCGACCCTGTGCTCATCAAGTCGGCCAAGCGCGTCGACTGAAGAGGCACACGGCAAGCCTGGGTGGCGCGGTGATCCCGCGCCGCCCATAGCAAAAAGGAGAGCCCTTGCCAGGGCATTGACTGATGGTTTATCGCCGTTTCGAAACACTGATCGATATCTTCCGCGACGCCCCGACCTCGGCCCCACCGAATCGCGTCCTGCCCTTCTACACCTATTACCTGAAACAGGTCTGGCCCAGCTTCGCCGTACTGCTGGTGGTGGGCCTGATCGGCGCGTTGATCGAAGTGGCGCTGTTCAGCTACCTGAGCCGCATCATCGACCTGACCCAGGGCACGCCCAATGTGGACTTCTTCAAGGTCCATGGCCTGGAGCTGGCCTGGATGGCCGTGGTGGCGCTGATCTTCCGGCCGATCTTCGTGGCCCTGCATGACCTGCTCGTGCACCAGACCCTGAGCCCCAGCATGACCAGCCTGATTCGCTGGCAGAACCACAGCTACGTGCTCAAGCAGAGCCTGAATTTCTTCCAGAACGACTTCGCCGGGCGCATCGCCCAGCGCATCATGCAGACCGGCAACTCCCTGCGTGACTCGGCGGTTCAGGCCGTGGATGCCCTGTGGCACGTGCTGATCTACGCCGTCAGTTCCCTGGTGCTGTTCGCCGAAGCCGACTGGCGCCTGATGATCCCGCTGCTGATGTGGATTGCCGCCTACATCGGCGCACTCTGCTATTTCGTGCCACGGGTCAAGGAGCGCTCGGTGGTGTCGTCCGATGCCCGCTCCAAACTGATGGGGCGGATCGTCGATGGCTACACCAACATCACCACCCTGAAGCTGTTCGCCCATACCAATTTCGAACAGCAATACGCCCGCGAAGCCATCCAGGAGCAGACCGAAAAAGCCCAGTTGGCTGGCCGGGTGGTGACCAGCATGGACCTGGTCATCACCAGCATGAACGGGCTGCTGATCGTCGGCACCACCGCGCTGGCATTGTGGCTCTGGACCCAGTCGCTGATCAGCGTCGGCGCCATCGCGTTGGCCACCGGGCTGGTGATACGCATCGTCAACATGTCCGGCTGGATCATGTGGGTCGTCACCGGCATCTTCGAAAACATCGGCATGGTCCAGGATGGTTTGCAGACCATCGCCCAGCCGGTCAGTGTCACCGACCGCGATCAGGCCAAGCCTCTGGCCGTGGCCCGGGGCGAGGTGCGTTTCGAGCACGTGGATTTCCACTATGGCAAGAAAAGTGGCGTGATCGGCGACCTCAACCTGACCATCAAGCCCGGCGAGAAAATCGGCCTGATCGGCCCGTCCGGCGCGGGTAAATCCACCTTGGTCAACCTGCTGCTGCGCCTCTATGACGTGCAAGGCGGGCGCATTCTCATCGATGGCCAGGACATCGCCGAAGTCGGCCAGGAAAGCCTGCGCGAACGCATCGGCATGATCACCCAGGACACGTCGCTGCTGCATCGTTCGATTCGCGAGAACCTGCTCTACGGCAAGCCCGACGCCACCGATGCGCAACTCTGGGAAGCCGTGCGCAAGGCCCGGGCCGATGAGTTCATCCCACTGCTGTCGGACGCCGAAGGCCGCACCGGCTTCGATGCCCATGTGGGTGAGCGCGGCGTGAAACTGTCCGGCGGCCAGCGCCAGCGCATCGCTATCGCGCGGGTACTGCTCAAGGACGCGCCGATCCTGATCATGGACGAAGCGACGTCAGCGCTGGACTCGGAAGTCGAGGCGGCGATCCAGGAAAGCCTCGAGACCTTGATGCAAGGCAAGACCGTGATCGCCATCGCCCACCGCCTCTCCACCATCGCCCGGATGGACCGATTGGTGGTGCTGGAGAATGGCCGCATCGCCGAAACCGGCAGCCATGCCGAACTGCTGGCCCATGGCGGGTTGTATGCCCGATTGTGGCAGCATCAGACCGGGGGTTTGTGGGGATCGACTGAGCTTCTACAGACAGGTGGTGTGGGGTCGTGTGGGAGCAAGACTTGCCCGCGATGAAGATAACGCGGTCTCCCGGATGGCCCGAGGCGCCTGTATCGCGAGCAAGCTTTGCTCCCACAGCCCAGTGTCCGAGCGCCATTCTGAAAAATTCTGTCCAGGATCCATTTAGCCCGCACCGCAACGACATACTCCCCTCGACCACGGCCAAAACCGCCACCGTCCATGACGCTGGCGGTTTTTTTGTCGCTGGATTTGTTGCAGCACTCTGCTGTACTCAGCCCAGGTTCTGGAGATGAACCTGTCGTAATACTGCTGGATGCATAACCGATTATCACGACTGTTTTATCAAGGAAGCTTATGTCTTTACTCAAACGTTCAACGACTGAGTTGTTGGGTACGTTCTGGCTGGTATTGGGCGGCTGCGGCAGCGCGGTATTGGCCGCCTCCGGGATTGGCGTGCTGGGGGTTGCCCTGGCGTTCGGCCTGACGGTGTTGACCATGGCATTCGCCATCGGGCATATCTCGGGTTGCCACCTGAACCCGGCGGTGTCGGTGGGCTTGTACGTGGGCGGGCGGTTTCCGGCCAGGGAGTTGCCTGCCTACATCGTTGCCCAAGTCATAGGGGGTGTACTGGCCGCCGCATTGATCTACTTCATCGCCAGCGGCAAGGAAGGCTTTGACCTGGCCGCGTCCGGCCTGGCAGCGAACGGTTATGGCGAGCATTCGCCGGGTGGGTATTCGATGGCGACCGGTTTTGTCACCGAGCTGGTCATGACGGCAATGTTCATCCTGATCATCCTCGGCGCCACCGATAAACGTGCGCCCGCCGGGCTGGCACCGATTGCCATCGGCCTGGCCCTGACGCTCATTCACCTGATCTCGATTCCGGTCACCAACACGTCCGTCAACCCGGCCCGCAGTACCGGTCCGGCGCTGATTGTCGGTGGCTGGGCCATCGAGCAACTGTGGCTGTTCTGGGTAGCGCCGCTGCTGGGTGCCGTCATCGGCGGTGTCTCGTACCGCTGGCTGGGCCAGGAAAACCGCTGAGTCACACCCGCGAAAATCAGCACTGCCGATAAGGCAGTGCTGTTTTCGCCTCTTCGGCATACGCCAGCACACCCTCCTGTTCCCGGGCGAGAAAATCTTCGACCGCCGCTTTCAAACCAGGGTGGCGCAGGTAATGCCATGAGCGGGTAATCACCGGCTCGAACCCGCGAATCAATTTGTGCTCACCCTGGGCGCCGGCGTCAAAACGCTGCAAGCCATGGGCAATCGCGTAGTCCATGCCTTGATAGAAACAGGTCTCGAAGTGCAGGCGGTCGAACTCCGCCAGACAGCCCCAATAACGTCCGTAGAAACTGTCGCCACCCACCAGGCTGAACGCCATCGCCACCGGCCGCGAACCTTGCTTGGCCAGCACCACGCGAATGGCCTCGGGCATGCGTTCGGCCAGCAGGCTGAAAAACGCTCGGGTCAAGTAAGGCGCCTGCCGTCGTATCGCGTAGGTGTTGGCGTAACAGGCGTAGACAAAATCCCACTGCGCCTCGTCCAACTGATGACCTTCGAGCCATTCGAACGCGATGCCCTGCCCCGCCACTTGCTCACGCTCCTTGCGCATCTGCTTGCGCTTGCGGGAACTGAGCGCATCGAGAAAATCCTGGAAGTCGCGATAACCGCGATTCTGCCAGTGATACTGGCAGCCGATCCGCTGCAGCCAGCCTTCTTGCCCGGCAAGCGCCGCGTCGGTGAAGGCATCGGTGAAGTTGATGTGGGCACTGGAAAGCCCTTCGATCTCCAGGTACCCCGGCAAGCTGCCCAGCAGCTCCAGGCCATCTTCCCCGCGCGCCGCCAGCAACCGCGGGCCACTGACCGGGCTGAACGGCACCGCCGTCAACAGCTTGGGGTAATAGTCGATGCCAGCGCGGGCGCAAGCGTCGGCCCAGGCGTGGTCGAACACGTATTCGCCGTAGGAATGCCACTTGCGGTAACTGGGCAAGGCCGCCAGCAGATGACCGTCTTCAATGTGCAGCAAATGCTCGGCTTGCCAACCGGATTGCGGGCCCAGGCTGGCACTGTCTTCCAGGGTGCTCAGGAAGGCGTGGCGCAGGAACGGTTGATTGGCGGGCACCAGCGCGTCCCACTCGGGCGGCGCGATGGCGGACAGGCTGTCCAAGACGTGAAGCGGCATGCGATTCCTCGATAGCCAGACGACGGATGGAGCGAGTATCGCCGATCCTGACCGGGCGCACATAAAAAAACCCCGCCAGAGGCGGGGTTCAAAGGAGCGCTTTAACGGATGAAGTCAGAGCGGTGTATCAAGTCAACGCGATTTAGAACACGTACTGGGCACGCATCACAAAACCGTCGCCATCGTCGTCGCCATTGGCGTTGGTGACTTTGTCGGTCTTGGCCTTGATGTAGGCAGCGGAGATTTTCACCGCTTCGTTGGCGTACCAGTTCACGCCCAGGTTGTGCACCTTGGCTTCGGCATCGCCTACTTCACGAGTCGCCGAGGCAGTGGTGATGTTGTCGTCTTCGACGGTCATGCTGTCGAAGCGGTAGAACACTTCCCAGGCGCCGATGGATTTGTTCTGAGGCTTGATCGCGTCAAACTTGCCGACTTTATAGCCGCGGGATTCACCGGTGAGGGTGTAGGCACCCTGGACGTAGAAGCCGTGGCCTTTGATGTCTTCGAAGGCGGCGCTGTCAGCCTTGGTCTTGCGGGAGATGTACTCACCCTGGATCGACGCAGGACCCATGGCGAAAGCGGCTTCCAGGCCGAAGGCGGTGTCAGTGTCGTACGAACCGGCCGGCGAGTTGTTGGCGCCGCCCAGGACCGGACGGTTGCCGTTAGGGCCGGCGTCGTTGCCACCCAGGGTTTCAACGCCACGCATGCCCAGGCGGGAGCGGTAACGTGCGTCGAACGCGGTGTCCGAAACGTCACGCGAGGCCACGTTCAAACCGAAGTGCAGCACGTTGCCGGCTTCGTGCATCGGTGCGAATACAAAGCGACCGTTGACTTGCTTGACGCTGTCGCCGTCGGTGTCGTCGGTGTCCTTGCTGAACACGCCAGCCGAGGCATAGAACGAATCGGCGAAGGTGCTGGAAGCTTGGATGCCCAGGCCGTTCTGATGGCTGTTGGCCCAGTCGATCAGGTCGTAGGCGGCGTTACGCTCAGGTGCAGTCACCCACTTGGAGCTGGTGGCTTTTTCCAGGCCGAAATCGGGGTCAAAACGACCGACCTTGATCGAGACCGGCTTGAAGCCGTTATAGGCCAGGGACGCTTCGTCGAAGTAGCCGTTATCGGAGTCGCCACTGTTGTGGGACATGTCGTAGTTGATGGTGTAGGCCCAATCCGTGTACAGCACGCCGGACAGTTCCAGGAAGGCGCGACGGATGTAAGCGGCGTCGGCCGATTTACCGTTGTCGGTGTAGATACCATCGAACTGGCTGTAGTCAGCCTGCAGACGACCACCGAGCTTGAAGCTGAACTCTTTGTCAGTGGTAGCGACCTCAAGGCCGCCCTTGGTTTTGACTACGATATCGGCGCCATCGGTAGTGACGGTGCCGGCGAAAGCCTGGGCGGTTACTGCCATTGCCAGTGCGCTGGCGGCAACACCTGCGAAGTGCTTGCGGATCATCGAAGAATTCCCCTGTTGGTAGTCTATGCGTTAGAAAACACGCGGAACTGGGCCCGCTGGTGTTGGGAGGGGATCTTGGCGACGGGTTGTGTCAGGCGAGTTGCTATCACATAAAGATTTTATGACAGCGGAACTTTTTACTTCGAATGGGAATAACAAATCCAGCCATGGAGAACCTGTGGGAGCGAGCTTGCTCGCTCCCACAGGGGGTTGGTGTGTATCGCGGTTTAGCGGATGTTTCTGCGGCGCTCGGCGGCGAGTTTCTCGGCGAGGTGATCCAGGTCGGGGATCGGCGGTTGCGGCAGTTTCCTGAGGGTCGCCTGCATCAGGCGCATCTGGCGGATAAAACGCCGGCAGTTGGGGCAGAACATCAGGTGATGACGCACCATCAGGCGTTCACGAAAACTTAACTGGCCGTCGAGATAATCGCTGGAGCGCGCCACTTGTTCCTTGCAGGTCAGCATTCGCCGGTTTCCTCGAAATGTTCAACGGTCGCGAAGACTTTCAGCCGGGCGCGATGCAACAGCACTCGCACATTGGAGAGCGAAATATCCAGAAGATTACAGATTTCTTCCAGCTCCAGCCCCTGGCGTTCCCGCAGGTTCAGCACGCTGCCTTGCAGTTCCGACAGGCTGAGCAATGTGTGCTCCAGGCAATCGCGTAATTCCTCCATCGTGAGCAGCGCCTCAGGCGTGTCCTGGTGCCAGGCGAACGGCGCCAGCAGCCAATGACCATCGGCGGCGAAACGATCATCGCCGAGGGTGCCATGGGGTGACGGCAGATCGTCGAGCAACACCTCCCGACGGTTCTGCTTGTAGCGCCCTTTGGCGGCGTTGGCGGTGATGGTCAACAGCCAGGTCTTGAGGCTGGAACGCCCCTGGAACCCACTGAGATTGCGCACCACCGACAGCCACGCGTCCTGCACCACTTCGTCGACATGGCGACTGCCGACAATGGCATAGGCCACGGCGCGCATCGGGCTCTGGTAGGCGCTGACCAGTTCCCTGTAGGCCTGCTGCTCACCGGCCAGGAGACGTTGGAGCAGGAGGCTGTCATCGGTGACCGTCATTCAATGCCCTATTGCTGGATAGATCGCGGTTGTTGCAGCTTGTGGGAGCAAGGCTTGCCCGCGATGAAGGTGACGCGGTCTTCCAGGAAACCGAGGCGCCTGCATCGCTAGCAAGCTTTGCTCCCACAGGTTCCACAAGCCATAGGCCATAGGCCATAGGCCATAGGCCAGCAGGAATAAATCCTCTGGCCGCTAAAGTGGATCAACGCTTGCGCAAAATCACGCTGCCAATCGAATAACCGGCGCCGAACGAACTGAGCACGGCGACCGAGCCGCTGGGCAGGTCATCCTGGTATTTGTGGAACGCAATCACCGAACCGGCCGAACTGGTGTTGGCGTAGCGGTCGAGGATCACCGGTGCTTCCTCTTCGGTGGCTTCGCGTCCCAGCAGTTTGCGCACGATCAAGTGGTTCATGCTCAGGTTGGCCTGGTGCAGCCAGAAGCGCTTCACCTCGCCTACGTTCAGCTGGTTTTCTTCCAGGTGGGCGCCGATCAGCTCGGCCACCATCGGGCAGACGTCGCGGAACACCTTGCGGCCTTCCTGGACGAACAACTTGTCGCGGCTACCGGCGCCCTCTTGCGCGGCGCGGTTGAGGAAGCCGAAGTTGTTGCGGATGTTGTTGGAGAACTTGGTCAGCAGCTTGGTGCTGACCACGTCGAACTGGTACGGCGAAGTCGCCAGGTCCGCCCGCTCGATGATCACGGCGGTGGCCGCGTCGCCGAAGATGAAGTGGCTGTCGCGATCGCGGAAGTTCAGGTGACCGGTGCACACTTCCGGGTTGACCATCAGGATCGCCCGGGCCTGGCCCAGTTGCACGCTGTTGGCCGCTGCCTGGATGCCGAAAGTGGCCGAGGAACAGGCCACGTTCATGTCGAAACCGAAACCTTCGATACCCAGGGCTTCCTGGACCTCGATGGCGATGGCCGGATACGGGCGCTGCAGGTTGGAACAGGCGACGATCACCCCGTCGATGTCGGCGACGGTGCGGCCGGCGCGCTCCAGGGCCTGCTTCGCGGCACCGATGGCCATTTCGCACAGCACCGACCACTCGTCGTTGGAGCGCTCGGGCAAGCGTGGGGTCATGCGTTGTGGATCGAGAATGCCGTCCTTGTCCATGACAAAGCGGCTCTTGATGCCGGAGGCCTTTTCGATGAACGCCGCGTTGGATTCGGTCAAGGCCTCGACTTCACCGCGCGCGATGGCGTCGGCGTTGTCGGCGTTGAATTGCGCGACATAGGTATTGAAAGATTGCACCAGCTCTTCGTTGGAGATGCTGTTGGCCGGGGTGTACAGGCCGGTGCCGCTGATGACGACGTTATGCATGGTCGTGTCTCTGATCTGTTCAGGCAGAAAGCATTGGCACCGACGTACCAATACACAAAGGGACTTTTCCCATCCGGGGAAGCAGCCCTGGCATCGCTTTATTCCGATCCGCCCGGGGCATTGAAGCTCAAAACCACGGGACCGGCATTTATAGCCGCGAAGTTTGCCATAAACGCTGGCGTTTGGCCCATTCTCCCTTCACTACAACACCATACCCTGTGGGAGCGAGCTTGCTCGCGATAGCGCTGGTTCAGCCAGCATTGATGTTGACTGATACACCGCTATCGCGAGCAAGCTCGCTCCCACAGGGGTTTCACAGGAGTTGACGGGTTTTGCCATCAACCCTCCACCTGCCCCCACTGCTTGCCCAGGCGCTTGTCCGAAATCGGCACCTTGGTCCCCAGTTGCTGGGCGAACAGCGACACCCGGTATTCCTCCAGCCACCAGCGGTACAGCTCCAGTTGCGGATCGCGCTTGCCTTCCTGGGCGTGTTTGCTGGCGCGGGCCTGGTATTGGGCCCAGAGGTTCGACAGCTCGCCGCTCCAGACCCGGTCCTTCTGCACCTGGCTACCGAGCTTCTCGAAGCGTTGCTCGATGGCCTTGAGGTAGCGCGGCAGTTCCTTGAGCCATTGATGTGGGGTTTCGCGGACAAAGCCCGGGTACACCAGGTGGCTGAGTTGCTGCTTGATGTCGTTCAGCGCCACGGCCTGGGCCAGGTCGATCTTGCCCTTGAAGCGTTTTTGCAGGCCATGCCAGAGCTTGAGGATGTCCAGGGTCAGCTTCGCCAGGCGTTCGGCGTGCTCGGTCCAGCCGCCGCGCTTGCGCTCGGCCAGGGTGGCCAGCGCGGCGCCGTCACGAGGCAGGCTCGCTTCGCCTTCAAGCACACAACTGTCGAGGCTGGCGAGCAGGATGTCTTCCACCAGGCTGTCGATGCGGCCCAGGTCGCGGTACAGCAGGCCCAGCTCCGTCAGCCCGGGCAGCTTGCCGCGCAGGAACTTGGCCGACTCGGCCAATTGCTGCATCAACAAGCGCTGCAAGGCGCGGCGATGCTGGAACTCGGCTTCGGCCGGGGTTGGGAAACGCCCTTCCTTGACCACGCCGCCCTCTTCCACCAGCGCCGGGTAGACCGTCATCGACAGCCCGGCGATCTTCTGTTGGGTTTTCTCGGCCACCGGGGCGAAGACCTTCGCCTCCACCGGTGCCTGGCTTTTCGCCGTTTGCGGTACGGCCAGGGCGGCCTGGCTGGCTTCGGCAAAACGCGCCGTCAGCTCGGCCAGGTCACGACCCTCGCCGAGGAACTTGCCTTGGCCGTCGACGATTTCCAGGTTCATGCGCAGGTGGCTTTCCACCTGCTGGGCCGCTTCGGTCCAGGCTTCGTCACTGACCCGCGCCCCGGTCATGCGCAGCAGCTCACGGCCCAGGGACTGCGGCAAAGAGCCCTCGGCGAAGGTGATGCGCTGCAGCGCCGCCTTGACGAAATCCGGCACCGGCACGAAGTTCTTGCGCAAGGCCTTGGGCAGGTTGCGCACCAGGGCGATGCACTTGGCTTCGATCACCCCCGGCACCAGCCATTCCAGGCGTTCCGGCGGCAGCATCGGCAGCAGTGGCGCCGGCACTCGCAGGGTCACGCCATCGCGGGGATGGTTGGGCTCGAAGTGATAACTCAGCGGCAAGGTCAGGTCGCCGACGCGCAAGGTGTCCGGGTAATGCGCGGCGGTGACTTCGCTGGCTTCGCGGGCCAGCACGTCTTCTTCGCGCATGATCAGCAGTTGCGGGTCTTTCTGGCTGTTGATCCGGTACCAGCTGTCGAACGTCGCGGTCTGATGGATCTCGGCCGGCAAGCGCGCGTCGTAGAAGGCAAACAGGGTTTCCTCGTCCGCCAGGATGTCGCGGCGACGGGCCTTGGCTTCCAGCTCGTCGAGTTGTTCCAGCAGTTTGGTATTGGCACTCAGGCACTTGGCCCTGGACTGGATCTCGCCGCGCACCAACGCCTCGCGGATGAACAGTTCACGGGAGACCACCGGGTCCACCGGCCCATAGTGCACCGGTCGACGACCAACGACGATGAGCCCGAACAGAGTGATTTGCTCATAGGCCACCACCTGCCCGCGCTTCTTCTCCCAATGGGGTTCGAAGTGGTTTTTCTTGATCAGGTGCCCGGCCAGCGGTTCGATCCAGTCCGGTTCGATCTTGGCGACCATGCGCGCATACAGCTTGGTGGTTTCCACCAACTCGGCGGTCATCAGCCATTGCGGACGCTTCTTGCCCAGGCCCGACGAGGGGTGGACCCAGAACCGCCGCTGGCGAGCACCGAGGTAGTCGCCATCTTCGGTTTTCTGGCCGATCTGGCTCAACAGGCCCGAGAGCACCGCCTTGTGCAATTTCGGGAAGTCGGCCGGTTCTTTGTTGAGGCTCAGCTGCATGTCGCGGCAGATCAGGCTCAACTGCCGATGGGAATCACGCCACTCGCGCAGGCGCAGGTAATTGAGGAAGTTCTTGCGGCACCAGTTGCGCAGCGGGCTGGCGGTCAGGGCCTGGCGCTGCTCTTCGAAACCGCGCCACAGGTTGACCAGCCCGGCGAAGTCCGAATCCGCGTCCTTCCACTGGGCGTGGGCCTGGTCCGCCGCCTGTTGGCGCTCCGGCGGACGCTCGCGCGGGTCCTGGATCGACATGGCGCTGGCGACGATCAGCACTTCCTGCAAACTGCCCAGCTTCGCCGCTTCCAACAGCATGCGGCCCATGCGCGGGTCCACCGGCAGGCGCGCCAACTGGCGACCGAGCGGGGTCAACTGGCTGTTGCGGTCCACCGCCGACAATTCTTGCAGCAGGTTGAAACCGTCACTGATGGCCTTGCCATCCGGCGGCTCGATGAACGGGAAATCGGTGATCTCGCCGAGACGCAGGTGCAGCATCTGCAGGATCACCGCCGCCAAGTTGGTGCGCAGGATTTCCGGGTCGGTGAATTCCGGCCGTCCAAGAAAATCTTCTTCGCTGTACAACCGCACGCAGATCCCCGGCTCGACCCGCCCGCAGCGGCCCTTGCGCTGGTTGGCGCTGGCCTGGGAAATGGCTTCGATGGGCAAGCGCTGGACCTTGGCCCGATAGCTGTAGCGGCTGATGCGCGCGGTGCCGCTGTCGATCACGTAGCGGATGCCCGGCACGGTCAGCGAGGTTTCGGCGACGTTGGTCGCCAGCACCACGCGACGGCCCGGATGGGACTGAAAGATCCGCTGCTGTTCAGCCGGCGACAGGCGCGCATACAGGGGCAGAATCTCGGTGTGCTTGAGCTGGGCCTTGCGCAGCATCTCCGCCGCGTCGCGAATTTCCCGCTCGCCCGGCAGGAACACCAGCACGTCCCCAGGGCTGCGCCGCTCGCTGCGCTCGTAGGCGGCGATTTCGTCGAGGGTGGCGAGGATTGCCTGGTCGACGGTCAAGTCGTCTTCGACCCGGTTGCCTTCCTCGTCTTGCTCCAGGGTCAGCGGGCGATACCAGGTTTCCACCGGGAAGGTGCGGCCCGAGACTTCCACAATCGGCGCGTCATCGAAATGCTTGGAGAAGCGCTCCAGGTCGATGGTCGCCGAGGTGATGATGACTTTCAGGTCCGGACGGCGCGGCAGCAGGGTCTTGAGGTAGCCGAGCAGGAAGTCGATGTTCAGGCTGCGTTCGTGGGCTTCGTCGACGATGATCGTGTCGTAGCGCTCGAGGTAGCGGTCGTTCTGGGTCTCGGCCAGCAGGATGCCGTCGGTCATCAGCTTGATCAGGGTGTTGGCGTCGCTCTGGTCCTCGAACCGCACCTGATAACCCACCAGCGCGCCCAACGGCGTGGCCAGTTCCTCGGCCACCCGGCTCGCCACACTGCGCGCGGCGATCCGCCGCGGCTGGGTGTGGCCGATCAAGCCATGCTGGCCACGACCGATTTCCAGGCAGATCTTCGGCAACTGCGTGGTTTTGCCCGAGCCGGTTTCGCCGGCAATGATCAGCACCTGGTGCTTGAGCAGCGCGTCCTTGATTTCGTCGCGCTTGGCGGCAATCGGCAAATTATCGTCGTAGCGAATCAGCGGCAGGCTCGCCTTGCGCGCCAACACCTGATCGCACGACGCCTGCATGCGCGTCACCCACTGGGCCAGCTTGGCCTCGTCGGGCTTCTTGCGCAGCTCGAGCAACTGGCGCCGCAACCGGTGACGGTCGGCGAGCATGGCGTGGTCGAGGTTTTTCAGCAGCTTGTCGATAGCGGGGGCTTGGTCAGTCATCAGGTACGCAAGGGTCGTCGGTTTGAGCAGGGGGCGATTGTCGCAGATTTGCGTACATGTGGGAGCAAGGCTTGCCCGCGATGAAGATGACGCGGTCTCCCGGGGGACCGAGGCGCCTGTATCGCGAGCAAGCTTTGCTCCCACAGGTTTTGGCTCGTTCCCACGCTCCGCGTGGGAATGCCTCAACGGACGCTCTGCGTTCGGCCCTTTGGGACGCGGAGCGTCCCAAAGGGTTATTCGTTGTCCAGGTCCTTGCGCCGATACGGGAACACATCGATCACCTTCCCCGCCCGGATCGCCTCTTGCAGGCCTTTCCAATAGTCGGCGTTGTACAACTCGCCGTGCAACTGGTCGAACAGCTTGCGCTGCCCGGCGTCGGCGAACAGGAACGGCGGGAACTCTTCGGGGAAGACGTCCAGCGGGCCGATGGAATACCAGGGCTCGGAGGCCATTTCGTCTTCCGGTGTGCGGGGTTGGGGGATGTGGCGGAAGTTGGCTTCGGTCAGGAAGCAGATTTCATCGTAGTCGTAGAACACCACGCGGCCGTGGCGGGTCACGCCGAAGTTCTTGAGCAGCATGTCGCCGGGGAAGATATTGGCCGCCGCCAGTTGCTTGATGGCCAGGCCATAGTCTTCCAGCGCCTCGCGCACCTGGTCCTGGTTGGCGTTTTCCAGGTACAGGTTCAGCGGCGTCATGCGTCGTTCGGTCCAGCAGTGACGAATCAGCACCGTGTCGCCTTCCACCGACACCGTGGACGGCGCCACTTCCAGCAGTTCCTCCAGGCACGCCGGCTCGAACTTGCTCAGGGGAAAACGAAAATCGGCGAATTCCTGGGTATCGGCCATGCGCCCGACCCGGTCGACGCTTTTCACCAGGCGGTACTTCTCGATCACAGTGGCCCGGTCGACGTTTTTCGACGGCGAGAAACGGTCCTTGATGATCTTGAACACCGTGTTGAAGCCCGGCAGGGTGAACACGCTCATGACCATGCCGCGCACACCCGGGGCCATGATGAATTGGTCGTCGGTGTTCGCCAGGTGGTTGATCAACGCTCGGTAGAACTCGGACTTGCCATGCTTGTAGAAACCGATGGAGGTGTACAACTCGGCGATGTGCTTGCCCGGCAGGATGCGCTTGAGAAAGCCGATGAATTCCGCCGGCACCGGCACGTCCACCATGAAGTATGAGCGGGTGAACGAGAAGATGATCGACACCTGCGCCTCGTCGGTAATCAGCGCATCGATCTGGATACCCCGGCCCTCGCGGTGCAACAGCGGAATCACCAACGGCCATTGGTCCTCACGGGTGTAGATCCGACCCACCAGGTAGGCGCCCTTGTTGCGATAGAGCACTGAAGAAAACAACTCAACCGTCAGCTCAGGGTCCTTGCAGACCCAGTCCGGCAGGTTCTCGCGCAACTGCGCTTCGAGGCGCCGCAGGTCACCCGGCAAGTCGGCGTAGTCCTCGCTGAAACGGTAATCGGCGAACACGCTCGCCAGCATCCGATCCAACTGCCCCTGGGGTTTGTAGGTGCGGGTCTGGGCGGCACGGGCCCGGCGCAGGCTGGGCCGGGTGGTATGGATGAACATGGTGCCGTCGCTGATCAGGTCGTGGCTGAACAACCCGCAGAAGATCGAGTTGTACCAGGTTTCCGACAGCTCATCGTCGAAGCGCAGGTCGATCAGGCTGATGTAGGCGCTCTTGACCAGCGGCCAGCAGCTCACGTCCATCAGGGTTTCGTCATCGAAGGCCTTGTGCAGCCTGGCAACGGTTTCGAAGACTTTTTCTTCATACAAGTTGATGCGCGCCGCCGAAGCCGCTTGCGCCTCCAGCCACAGCGCCTGCTCGAACCGGGCGCGGGCGCCGTCGGTGATCTGCCGGAAATGCTCACGATAATCGTCGAAGCCGTCGAGGATCGAACGGGCGATTTCGATGGCGGGCCATGGCTGCGGCATAGGGTAAACCTCGGCGGGTCATGCTTGTTATTGGCGACTGAGCTTAGAGGCCAATCACGCGGCAACGCAACCATTGCCATCGCTATTCAGGGCGGCGACACTTGCCGCCCAATCAAGGAAGGAATGACTCGTGAACCTCGTCGATATCCTGCGTTTACTGTCACTGGCCGCTATCTGGGGCGCCAGTTTCCTGTTCATGCGCATTATCGCCCCCGTCATTGGCACAATCCCCACTGCTTTTTTTCGCGTGTCCATCGCCTTCGTCGGGCTGTTGGTGATCCTGGCCCTGATGCGCGTCGACTGGAATTTTCGCGGCAAGCTCAAAGTCGTGATGGGGCTGGGCCTGATCAACTCGGGCATTCCGGCCACGTTCTATTCGTTGGCGGCCCAGGTGCTGCCGGCCGGTTACTCGGCGATCTTCAACGCCACCACGCCGTTGATGGGGGTGTTGATCGGCGGCTTGTTCTTCAGCGAAAAACTCACCCCAGCCAAGGTCAGCGGTGTCTGCCTGGGCCTGTTCGGCGTCGGCATCCTGACCCGCGCCGGCCCGGTAGCGTTCGACCTGCAACTGCTGATGGGCGCCCTTGCCTGCCTGCTGGCCACGACCTGCTACGGCTTTGCCGGTTTCCTCACCCGGCGCTGGCTCGATCAGCAAGGTGGCTTGGACAGTCGTCTCTCGGCCCTGGGCAGCATGTTCGGCGCCACGGTGTTCTTGCTGCCGCTGTTTGGCTACAGCGTCATCAGCCAACCACCGGCCAGCTGGGGTGGCTGGAGCGTCTGGTTGTCGCTGCTGGGGCTGGGTCTGGTGTGTACTGCGCTGGCGTACATCCTTTATTTCCGCCTGCTCAGTTCCATCGGCCCGGTCAAATCCATGACCGTGACCTTCCTGATTCCGCCGTTCGGCGTGCTGTGGGGGGCGTTGTTGCTGGATGAGCCGTTGGGGATGGCGCATCTGTATGGCGGGGTGTTGATTGCGGCGGCGTTGTGGTTGGTGCTCAAGCCTGGGGTGGTGAAACCGGCTGAGGTGTCTGCCCGGTAATTCATCGGCGCGGCGCAAGATGCCATCGCAGGCAAGCCTTGCTCCCACAAGGACTACACATAACCTGTGGGAGCAAGGCTTACCCGCGATGGCGGTTGCTCAGTCAACGAGCAGCCAAAGCTCAGCGACTTTTACGAAACACAAACACCAACCCCACGATGATCAGCACCATCCCCAGCAAGCTCAACAACGCCAGCCGGTTGCCAAACACCAGGTAATCCATGATCGCCGTCACCGCCGGCACCAGGTAGAACAGGCTGGTGACATTCACCAGGTTGCCGCGGGCGATCAGTCGGTACAGCAGCAATGTCGCCAGCACCGAGACCACCAGCCCCATCCACAACACCGGCACGAAAAACCCCGTGCTGTACTCGAAATGGAACGGTTGGAACGGCACGAACACCGCGCACAGCACCAGCCCGGCCAGGTACTGCACCGGCAGCGTGCCCAGGGGGTTGTCGGTGATGCGCTTCTGCATGATCGAACCGGCCGTCATGCTCACCAGTGCCAGCAACCCGCAGATCATCCCGGCCAGGGACATGCCGGCCAGGCCGATGCCCTGGTACACCACCATGATCAACCCGACCAACCCCAGCATCAGGCCGAACATCCGCGACCAGGAACGCTGCCGTTCCATTAGCACCACGGTCAGGATCGGTTGCACGCCCATCAGGGTTGCCATGACCCCCGGCGTGACACTCATTTGCAGCGCCAGCAGATAAAAAATCTGATAGGCGCCCAGCAGCACCAACCCGGTGGTCGCCGCGTACAGCATCGGCTTGCCGGTCTTGGGCAGCTTGAACTTGAGCAACGGAATCAACAGCACCAGCGCCGACAGCGCAATGGCAAAACGGATCAGCAAAAAGGCGAAGGGAGAAGCGTGGGCCAGGCCCAGCTTGGAAAAGATCGCCCCACTGCTCCACAGCAAAACGAACAGGCTCGTGGAAGCCGCCGCCAACAAGGCGTTTTTGGAAAGGGAAAACATGGATACCACCTGTAGTCAGGCAAAAAGCCAACTCAGCCGAGGCTGAAGTCCAGTAGTTTTTTTCAGGCGGGCACAGGGGATAGGCAACCGTTGCCGATCAGCCCTGAATGCCAACACCCGGCGGTGATACGACGGCGTACACCGATGAGCTACGGACAGGTGGAGGGTATTGACCGATCTGCGCAGGCTGCTGGCTCCCACACGGCACGACGCCAGCGTTGAACGCTGGAACCACGACCGCGATGACAGGGGATGCAGGCATGAGCCGATCTCTTGAAGGAGCGGGTTCGAAAACCCGAAGAGCGCTGACTATAACCAGCGCCCGATGGACAACGCAATATTTAACCGAACAACCAATAGCCAAGCGCCGTCAGCACCACCACTGCCAACACGGGCCGCATCACCCGGTAGGCCTTGGGATGCTTGCGTTTGAATTGCTTGACCCGGCCACTGATGCCGTCGCTGAACGATTTGCTCCAGGCATAGGCCCGGTTGATGCCACCGACGTGTTCATCATCCAGGTTCTGTGGCGCGGTGGCGCGGCCGAGGAACGCGCTGATGGTGCGGTTGAGACGGGTCATCAACCGGCTTTTCAAGGGTCGCTCGACATCACAGAACAGAATCACGCGGGTCTGCGGGGTTTCGTTCTTGACCCAGTGCACATAGGTTTCATCGAACATGACGTCTTCGCCGTCGCGCCAGGCGTAGATCTGACCATCGACGAAGATCCGGCAGTCGTCGGAATTGGGAGTGGACAGCCCCAGGTGATAACGCAACGAACCGGCGAAAGGGTCTCGGTGGGGATTCAGATGGCTGTCACCCGGCAGCAGGGCAAACATGGCGCCCCGGACATTGGGGATCTGGCTGACCAGCGCGACCGTCCTGGGGCACAGCAGCTCGGCCGACGGCAGCGGTTTGTCGTACCACTTGAGGTAAAAACGTTTCCAGCCCTTCTTGAAGAACGAGCCGAAACCCGCGTCGTTGTTCTTCTCGGCAGCGCGAATGTAGCCCTCGTCGAACAGGTGCATGGCCTCATCGCGGATGACTTGCCAGTTGTCCTTGAGCACATCCAGTTCGGGGAACTTGCTGCGGTCCAGGTAAGGTCTCGAGGGCACGCCGGAGAACAGGTACATCAAGGTGTTATAGGGGGCGAACAGCGCCGAGTGGTTGACGAACTGACGCAACACCGGCAAACGCGCCTTGCCACGCAAATGCACATACAGCGTACTGCCCAAAAACAGCAGCAACACCGAGGCCTTGGCGACGAACGAAACGGTCATTTTATAACTCCTTGTCCAAAAACACCTTACGCAACACCACCAGCCCAGCGCAGCGGCCGGCCATGTTATAGATCATGGCCTGGCCAGGAAACCGTCTGGCGCAACATTCACTGTTGAGGATCACGCAATAATTTCCTTCTTACCATGCGTGACCTGAACTGTGGCTGACGCCCGTCAACACCCTTTCCAAATGCGATTTAACCGCCGGCCACATCCTGCAGACAGTTACTGCTGGATCTCCTGCTCGGTAAACAGATCACTGAACAACATGCTCGACAAGTACCGCTCGCCCGAATCCGGCAGGATCACGACGATGGTCTTGCCCTGCATCTCCGGTTTTTCCGCCAGGCGCACGGCCACGGCCATCGCCGCGCCACAAGAGATCCCGCAGAGGATGCCCTCCTCCTGCATCAAGCGCAGGGCCATGGCCTTGGACTCGTCGTCAGAGACCCGCTCGACCAGGTCAACGATCGACAGGTCAAGGTTCTTCGGCACGAACCCGGCGCCGATCCCCTGGATCTTGTGGGGGCTGGGCTTGATCTCCTGGCCCGCCATCGCCTGGGTAATTACCGGCGAAACCTCGGGTTCGACTGCCACCGACAGGATCGGTTTGCCACAGGTGTTCTTGATGTACCGCGAAACGCCGGTGATGGTGCCGCCGGTGCCCACGCCGGCCACCAGCACGTCCACCGCGCCGTCGGTGTCGTTCCAGATTTCCGGGCCGGTGGTTTTTTCGTGGATCGCCGGGTTCGCCGGGTTATCGAACTGCTGCGGCATGAAGTATTTGGCTGGATCGCTGGCCATGATCTCGGTGGCTTTGTCGATGGCCCCTTTCATGCCCTTCGCCGGCTCGGTGAGCACCAGTTCCGCTCCCAGGGCCTTGAGCACCTTGCGTCGCTCAATGCTCATGGAGGCGGGCATGGTCAGCATCAGCTTGTAGCCACGGGCGGCGGCGACGAACGCCAAGCCGATCCCGGTGTTGCCAGAAGTTGGTTCGACGATGGTCATGCCCGGCTTGAGTTTGCCCGAGCTTTCAGCGTCCCAGATCATGTTCGCGCCGATCCGGCACTTGACCGAATACCCTGGGTTACGCCCCTCGATCTTGGCCAGGATGGTCACACCGCGCGGGGCAATGCGGTTGATCTGCACCAGCGGCGTATTACCGATGGAATGGGCATTGTCAGCGAATATACGGCTCATGGCTGGGTCCTTGATGCAGCGGGAATGTAAGCCTTTAAAGGTATGCCTGTTGCCCATGGGCGTCCAGTTGCACCGAACGTTCCCGTTGTTGCAGCAGTCAATGGCATTAGAAGGCGCTCCCTCAACAAACGCTGGAGACTGACTGACATGAAGCGTCGATACCGTTGGCCATTGTGGGTTTTCGCCGCCATCGCCGCGGTGCTGGTGGCCCTGCATTTCACCTTGCCTTATCTGGTACGCGACTACCTGAACGACAAACTGGCCGACATGGGCGATTATCGCGGCCGGATCACCGACGTGGACCTGGCCCTGTGGCGCGGTGCCTACCGGATCAATGGCCTGGAAATCGTCAAGGTCGACGGCAAGGTCCCGGTGCCGTTCGTCAGCGCACCGCGGGTGGACCTGTCTGTGAGCTGGCACTCGCTGTGGTACGACCATGCGGTGGTCGCCGAGGTTGAATTCGCCCGCGCCGAAGTGAACTTCGTCGACGGCGGCGCCAACCGCCAGAACTCCCAGACCGGCCAGGGCACCAACTGGCGCGAACAATTGAGCAAATTGCTGCCCATTACCCTCAACGAAGTGCGCATCCGGGATGGCAAGGTCACCTTTCGCAATTTCAACTCCAAGCCGCCGGTCAACCTGCGGGCCACCGAGGTCAACGCCAGCTTCTACAACCTGACCAACGTGGTCGACACCAAAGGCAAGCGCGACGCCCGTTTCGAGGGCAAGGCCCTGGTGGCCGAACACGCGCCATTGGAAATGCAGGCCACCTTCGACCCCTTGAGCAACTTCGAGGAGTTCGATTTCCGCCTGCGTGCCAGGAACATCGAACTCAAGCGCCTGAACGACTTCGCCGGGGCTTATGGCAAGTTCGATTTCAATGCCGGCCACGGCGACCTGGTGATCGAGGCGCAAGCCGACAACGGCAAGCTCAGCGGCTACATCAAGCCACTGCTGCGCGATGTCGATGTGTTCGACTGGCAGCAGGACGTGGAAAACCAGAACAAGAACATCTTCCGCTCGGTCTGGGAAGCCTTGGTCGGCACGGGCGAAACGGCCCTCAAGAACCAGCGCAAGAACCAGTTCGCCACCCGGGTGGAACTCAGCGGCAATGTTCACCAGCAGGACATCAGCGCCTTCGAAGCCTTCCTGCAGATCCTGCGCAATGGTTTCGTCGAGGCCTTCAATGCCCGTTATGAACAACCGCCGCCGTCGACCGACTAGGGCTTGCGCGTGACGGTGTAGCGGCCGGGCGCTTCTGCTGCCGCTATTCCCACTCCATGCTGCAATGAGTCCCAGCCCAGGCATGCCAAGGCCAGCGAACGCGGCACAGCCTCGCGACCGCTGCTGTAGCGAGTGATGCTGCGAGCGCTGACCCCAAGCGCTTCGGCGGCCTTGTTCAAAGACAAGCCGGTGCGGGCGCGCCAATTGATGAAAATGCGGGTATTTTCATCCACGGCGTTCTGCGCCAGTGCATCCAGATAAAGGGTATCGGCACCGATCTGGATATCCGGTTCGGGCCATTCCACGCTCCAGCCATCGTCCCCCAGACTCGCGCCTCCAAACGCGCCCTCTTCAAGCAAAGGCTGCAAGCCCGGATAACGTTGCACATCGGCGCTCATGTCCAGTGTCAGCCGCTGCCCATCAATGAACGTCAATTCGAGACTGAACGGTAATAAGACCTGCACAGCCGACAGCCGCGGCCGTTTCATGGGTAGCATCGTTGCCAATCCTCCAGCAGTTGCGCTTGATGGGCGCTGACCCAGTCCAGCGCTTCCTTGATGATCAATGGCAGCGCCCGGCCCGTCATCACTTCGAATGTGGTACCCCTGTGGCGAGGGAGCTTGCTCCCGCTGGGCTGAAGCGGCCCCAAAAGTCTGCGAGCGCTGCGCACTCGAGCGGGAGCAAGCTCCCTCGCCACAAGAGCGGCTGACCGTAAGTAAAAACATGAACCCGGAAGCGTATCGCCAAATTGGCGATACGCAATACTGGCAAGGCGCCGAAACCGAGTCAACATGTGACGCCCCATTCAGAGACTGAATACAGCGTCTGCGTTCACAGTCGGCGGGGCGCCGCGTTATAGTCGGGCACGATATTTATTTAGCGCGCCCCGCCTCGCCAGGCCGGCGACACCGTTCGAGGAATTGCAGATGAAGTTCGAAGGCACCAGCGCCTACGTGGCCACCGATGACCTGAAACTGGCCGTGAACGCCGCCATCACCCTGGAGCGACCATTGCTGGTCAAGGGCGAACCGGGCACCGGCAAGACCATGCTGGCCGAACAACTGGCCGAGTCCTTTGGCGCGCGCCTGATTACCTGGCACATCAAGTCCACCACCAAGGCCCACCAGGGCCTCTACGAGTACGACGCGGTCAGCCGTCTGCGGGACTCGCAGCTGGGCGTGGACAAGGTCCACGACGTGCGCAACTACCTGAAGAAGGGCAAGCTCTGGGAAGCGTTCGAGTCCGAGGAGCGGGTGATCCTGCTGATCGACGAAATCGACAAGGCCGACATCGAGTTCCCCAACGACCTGCTGCAGGAACTCGACAAGATGGAGTTCTACGTCTACGAGACCGACGAAACCATCAAGGCCAAGCAACGGCCGATCATCATCATTACCTCCAACAACGAAAAGGAACTGCCGGACGCGTTTCTGCGCCGCTGCTTCTTCCACTACATCGCCTTCCCCGACCGCGTCACCCTGCAGAAAATTGTCGACGTGCATTACCCGGACATCAAGAAGGACCTGGTCAGCGAAGCGCTGGACGTGTTCTTCGACGTGCGCAAGGTGCCGGGCCTGAAGAAAAAGCCTTCCACTTCCGAACTGGTGGACTGGCTCAAGCTGCTGATGGCCGACAACATCGGCGAAGCGGTGCTGCGCGAACGTGATCCGACCAAGGCCATCCCGCCGCTGGCCGGCGCCCTGGTCAAGAACGAACAGGACGTGCAATTGCTCGAGCGCCTGGCGTTCATGAGCCGTCGCGGCACTCGCTGATCCTCTTCGTCTAACAAGAGCGAGGGCGATTGCCATGCTGCTTAACCTGTTCAATGAGATGCGCGCCGCCAAGGTGCCCGTGTCGGTGCGCGAACTGCTGGACCTGATCAACGCGCTGAAACAGCGGGTGATCTTCGCCGACATGGACGAGTTCTATTACCTGTCCCGGGCGATCCTGGTAAAGGACGAACGGCATTTCGACAAGTTCGACCGGGCGTTCGCCGCCTACTTCAACGGCCTGGAGAAACTCGACGATCACCTCCAGGCGCTGATTCCAGAGGACTGGCTGCGCAAGGAATTCGAGCGTTCGCTGACCGACGAAGAGCGGGCACAGATCCAGTCCCTCGGTGGCTTGGACAAGCTGATCGAAGAGTTCAAGAAGCGCCTGGAAGAGCAGAAGGAACGCCATGCCGGCGGCAACAAGTGGATCGGCACCGGCGGGACCAGCCCGTTCGGCTCCGGCGGCTTCAACCCCGAAGGTATCCGGGTCGGCGACGCCGGCAAGCGCCAGGGCAAGGCCGTGAAGGTCTGGGACCAGCGCGAGTACAAGAACCTCGACGACCAGGTGGAATTGGGCACCCGCAACATCAAGATCGCCCTGCGCCGCCTGCGCAAGTTCGCTCGCCAGGGTGCGGCCGAAGAGCTGGACATCGACGGCACCATCGACCACACCGCCCGCGATGCCGGTCTTCTGAACATCCAGATGCGCCCGGAACGACGCAACACCGTCAAGTTGTTGCTGCTGTTCGACATCGGTGGCTCGATGGATGCCCACGTGAAGATCTGCGAAGAACTGTTCTCGGCCTGCAAGACCGAGTTCAAGCACCTGGAGTATTTCTACTTCCACAACTTCGTCTATGAATCGGTGTGGAAGAACAACCTGCGCCGCACCTCGGAGCGCACCTCGACCCAGGACTTGCTGCACAAGTACGGCGCCGACTACAAAGTGATCTTCATCGGCGATGCCGCCATGGCGCCCTATGAAATCACCCAGGCCGGCGGCAGCGTCGAACACTGGAACGAAGAAGCCGGTTATGTGTGGATGCAGCGCTTCATGGAGAAGTACAAGAAGCTCATCTGGATCAATCCGTACCCCAAGGACACCTGGGGCTATACCGCCTCGACCAACATCGTGCGCGAGTTGGTGGAGGACCGGATGTACCCGCTGACCTTGCGGGGGTTGGAGGAAGGAATGCGGTTTCTTTCCAAGTGATCTTTGGTGCCCTTTAGGGCCTCATCGCGAGCAAGCTCGCTCCCACAGGGATCTTGTGTATGACGAAGATCCAGTGTGGGAGCGAGCCTGCTCGCGATGCTTTTAGCAGTCGAGAAAAACGTGCAGGCACTCCACCTGCAGCCGATGCGCCACCTCCTGCACCACCGGCCGCAACCGCACCTGCGCCCCCGGCAGGCATTGCGCCAGCCGGGCCAGGGCCAACGGAGTCAAGGCGCCCAGGCGTGGATAACCACCAATGGTTTGCCGGTCGTTGAGCAGCACAATCGGCTGGCCATCCGGCGGCACCTGCACGGCACCGAGCGGGATGCCCTCGGAAATCATCGCCGCCCCCTGATACTCCAACGCCGTGCCCAGCAAGCGCATACCCATGCGGTCGGCGCGACTGTCCAGCGTCCATGGGGTGTTGAACGCGTCGAACAGACTCTGCCCGCTGAACGCACCGTTCTGTGCTCCCAGGATCAAGTCCAGCGGCTGCGCTTGCTGGAAGTCCGGAATCCGTGTGTGCGGCATGGGCCGAGGCGTCACCGCGCCTGAATAGCTCAGGTGCTCGCCGCGACTCAGCGCCCGCCCTCGCCCATCCAGGCCACCGAGTTCCTCACGCACTACCGTCGCCCGACTGCCCAGCACCGCAGGCGCATTGAAACCGCCCGGAGCTGCCAGGTAGGCCCGGGCACCGAGCACGGGCTGGGTGAGCGCCAGCACCTGACCTTTGCGCAAGCTGAAGAAGCGCCACGACGCCACCCCCTGGCCGTCTATCCGTGCGCCCAGGTCCGCCCCGGCCAGCGCCAGCACGCAATCCTCTTCGGCCACCACGGTGAAACCGCCGAGGGTAATCTCCACCACCGCGGCCCCCAGGGCATTGCCGAGCATCCAGTTGGCCCAGGCCATCGACAACCAGTCCGCCGCGCCACCCTGGGTCACGCCCAGATGCCTCACGCCGAAACGGCCGGCGTCCTGCAACAGGCACAGCGGGGTGCTGGCCTCGATCAACAATCGGCTCATGCCTGGGCCTCCAACGGTGTATCGTCGCCACCCAGCGCGATGAATTCGGCATGGTCCACGGGAGCAAAACGCACCGTGTCCCCCGGCTGCATCAGGCTGTAGCCATCGCGCTCGCGATCAAACAGTTTGGTCGGGGTGCGACCGATCAGGTTCCAGCCACCGGGCGATACCACCGGATACGCCGCGGTCTGGCGCTCGGCGATACCAACGCTGCCCGCTGCCACGCGCTTGCGCGGCGTGTCGAGGCGCGGTGCGGCCAGTTCCTCGTCCACCAGCCCCATGAAGGCAAAGCCGGGAGCGAAGCCCAGGGCAAACACCTGGTACTCGCGTTCGCTGTGGCGGCGGATCACCTGGGCGACCGTCAACCCGCTGCGGCTCGCCAGCAGCTCCAGCTCCGGCCCGACACGGAGGTCGTACCACACCGGCAGCACGTGGCATTGGCCGGCGGACCGGGCATCCGGTGAAAGGTTATTCAACGCCTCGTCGATCAATTCACGAGCCTGCACCGGGTTCAGGGCGAGCAAATCGTAGTGCACCATCAACGTGGTATAGGACGGCACCAGGTCAATCAGATGCTCGGCAAACACCGCTCGCAGACGCTCGCTGGCGGCGAGCATCCAGGGCATGTTGGCCTCGGCGATCTCATCGAACAGGCGCACCATCAAGCAGTCCACTGCCACCACTTCCAAGCGTGGTCTCATGGCGCACTCTGCCGGTCCAGGGCTTCGCGGATGCGTTGCACGGCCGCCACGGAGCTGGCGTTGTCGCCGTGTACGCACAAGGTGTTGGCCATAAGGTTCAAGGCGCTGCCGTCACTGGCGGTCAACGCATCGCCGCGGGCGATGGTCAGGGCCTGCCCGATAATCACCTCGGGATCGTGGTGCACCGCACCCGGCGCTTGCCGCGAAACCAGGCGACCGGCACTGTCATAGGCGCGGTCGGCAAAGGCTTCGAACCACAAGGTCAGGCCGTACTCGTCGCCCAGGGCCTGGGCGGCGCTGTTGTCCCGGGTCGCCATGAGCATCAGCGGCAGTTGCCGATCATAGGCCGCGACGGCTTGGATCACCGCGCGCAGTTGCGCCGGATTGGACATCATGTCGTTGTACATCGCGCCATGGGGCTTGACGTAGCTGACCCGCCCGCCTTGCGCCCGGCAGATGCCGTCGAGGGCGCCGATCTGGTAGTGCAGCAAGTCCTGCAATTCCTGGGCACCGTAGGCCATGGAACGCCGGCCGAAGCCAGCCAGGTCCTGATAAGCCGGGTGCGCGCCGATTCGTACGCCGTGGCTCAGGGCCAGGCTGACGGTCTTGCGCATGATGCTCGGGTCGCCGGCATGAAAGCCGCAGGCGATGTTGGCGCAATCGATGAAGGGCATCACCTCGGCGTCCAGACCCATGGTCCAGCTGCCGAAGCTTTCGCCAATGTCGCAGTTCAATAGCAGGCGGCTCACGGTGAACGCTCCTGTAGGTTCTTTCTTTTGATCATGGGGCCAAGCCATGAAGCCCAGGCCCCACAAGTTATCAGTTACTCGGCTTCCAACTGCTTGCCTTGGGTTTCCGGCAGGCTCAACGCCGCGAGGATCACCACGCCATAGGACACTGCGGCGAACGCTCCGATACCCACGCTCAGCGGCACTTTCTGGCTCAGCAGGCCAATCAACAGCGGGAACAATGCTGCCACCGCCCGGCCAATGTTGTAGCAGAAACCCTGTCCCGAACCACGGATGCGCGTAGGGAACAGCTCGGTGAGGAACGAGCCCATGCCGCTGAACATACCCGAAGCGAAGAACCCCAGGGGAAAGCCCAGCCAGAGCATCACGTTATTGCTCACGTGCAGTTGGGTATACAGCAGCACGATGGTGAAAGAGCCGACGGCATACAGGACGAAGTTCTTTTTCCGACCCAGGATGTCCGACAGGTACGCGCTGACGACGTAACCGACGTAGGAACCGACGATCACCATCGCCAGGTAGCCACCGGTGCTCAACACGCTCAAGCCACGCTCATTCTTGAGGAACGTTGGCAACCAGGAGGTGATGGCGTAGTAACCGCCCAAGGCACCGGTGGTCAGCAACGAGGCACGAAAGGTGGTGAAGAGGATGCCGGGGGCGAAGATCTCGTAGAACTTCGCCGGATTGCTCGGCGTTTGCCGGGCCTTGGCCTGGCTATAGACTTCCGGGTCCTTGACCAGGCGCCGGACGAATATCACGAATATCGCCGGGACAATACCCAGGATAAACAAGGCGCGCCAGGCGTCTTCCGGCGGTAATACCGAGAACAGCAGCGCATACAGGATCGCTGTCATGCCCCAGCCCAGGGCCCACCCCGACTGCACCATGCCCACCGCCTTGCCGCGGTCCTTGGCGCGGATCACCTCGCCCATCAACACCGCGCCAGCAGTCCATTCGCCGCCGAAGCCAAAGCCCATCAGTGTGCGGGAGATCAACAGTTGTTCGTAATTCTGGGCAAAGCCGCACAGGAAGGTGAAGAAGGCGAACCACAGCACCGTCAGTTGCAGGGTGCGCACCCGACCGATGCGGTCCGAGAGAATGCCCGCCACCCAGCCGCCAATGGCCGAAGCGATCAAGGTACTGGTGTGGATCAGGCCTGCCTGGCCAGTGGTGATACCCCACATCGCGATCAGGGTCGGCACCACGAAACTGAGCATCTGCGTGTCCATGCCGTCCAGGGCGTAGCCGATCTTGCAGCTCCAGAAGGTGCGACGTTCCTGCTGGTTGATGTTGCGATACCAGTCAAATGGGCCGGAACGGGCCTGGGGTTGGGGGACGCCGAGCGTGTCGGGTGCACTCATGGTGGTTCTCCGCAGTTTTATTGTTGTAAGTCTCGACGACGCTGACGTGGAGACCGATGCGTCGATTCTTGAGCGCGCGGCCGATCCCGTCCAACGAATAAAACCTTGGCTGGGTCATAAGAAAAACTTGATTGGGGGAACAGAGATAAAGAAACGACATTGCCGGAACTGAATGAACACAGTTGTGGCGAGGGGATTTATCCCCTCGCCACAGAGGCTCGCTGCGGCGCTACAGCCCGCGCAGGTCGCGCTCTTCAATCGGCCGGCCCTGGCGCAGGCGCTTGCCGCCCAGCACCACCCAGTCGATCAGGCGGAACAGGCATTCCAGGCCGAACGACAGCAACAACGCACCGCTGATGCCCCAGATCATGGCCTCGGGGGTCAACAGGATCTGGTAGCTGTAGCCATTCCAGGTTTCCTTGCGGATGTCCGGATCGGCGGCCAGTGCCACTTGCAGCATGCGGATGTACCACGGGCCTTGCATCGCCTGGAATTGCTTGTCCAGGGCCTGCTGGCGCACGAGCAAGGTGTTCAGGCTGTCGGCGTCGCTGCGAAAGATCGGGTCTTCGCTGGCGCGGTAATGGGCCACCAGGGCTTGCATGTCGCCCTTGAAGAACTGGTTGGCGGTGCCCTGGAACCCTTGCAGGCCGGTCTGCGCCTCGATCAGGTGCGCCTCGACCCGCTTGGCGTAATCATTGATGAAGCCCGGCACCTGGACCCCAACCAACAGGCCCACCGCGAACAACACCAGCCGTAGATAACTGAGCAACATAACGTGACGTCCTTATTCGGTCCGGCCGTGGCTGACGCATTCACCGCGTCGCCACAGGCTCCATTGACCAGGTTCGTAGCGGGTCCAGGTTTCGTTTTCGGTCAACGGTTCGGTGGCGATCACCGTGACCACGTCGTTGGGCGTGGTTTCAGCCTGGAAATCGACAATCACATCCACATCCTTGAGCCGCGCCGGGCCGAACGGCGCGCGACGGGTGATCTGGGCCAGTTTGGTCGAGCAATAGCAGAACAGCCAGTCGCCATCGCTGAGCAAGCAGTTGAACACGCCTTTGCTACGGTATTCGGCGCAGGCCTCGATCAGCGACGGGAGCAATTGTTCCACCTCCACCGGTTCGGGGAAGGCCTGGCGCACGCGGTTGAGCAGATCGCAGAAAGCCGCTTCGCTGTCGGTATCGCCCACCGGGCGGTAGAAGCTCACGCCCGGCTGGAAATCGGCGAGCTGGCCGTTGTGGGCAAAACACCAGTTGCGGCCCCACAACTCACGCACGAACGGGTGCGTGTTGGACAGGCAGACCTTGCCGACGTTGGCCTGGCGAATATGTCCGATCACCACTTCGCTCTTGATCGGATAGCGCTGCACCAGGTTCGCCACTTCCGATTCGCTGCTGGCGGCCGGGTCCTGGAACAGGCGCAGGCCACGGCCCTCATAGAAGGCGATGCCCCAGCCGTCCCGGTGCGGCCCGGTCTTGCCGCCGCGCTGCATCAGCCCGGTGAAGCTGAACACGATGTCGGTCGGCACATTGGCGCTCATGCCCAATAACTCACACATGCTCGAACTCTCGCTTCAAGGGGCAGGCCCGGTTACAGGCGCGGTTCGATACGCGAACGCTGGGGGTTGCTCGGCACGGGCGGGCGACCGTAACGGTCATCACCGGCCACGCCAAACGGTGGCTCGTCCTCCGGCTCATCGGCCGCGGCGGCGGCTTTTGCGGCGGCGGCCCGTTCCTTGCGAGCGTTGGCGGCCCGCTCGATAGGGAAGCGGATCAGCACCAAAATGAAGTAGAGGCCGAAGGCGATCATGCCGTACATGAGCAGATCGGAGGCCGCCCGCCAGACGTTGTTGCCGACTTTGAACAGCACGTCCAGGGCAACAATGGCCAAGGCCGGGGCGACCCTGTCCTTCACCGGATCAACGATGGTCGGGCAAAACAGCAGCACCGCCATCAGCAACCGCAGCGGTTCGCGCAACCAGCGCCACATCCAGCGGGTCATGCGCATCCACACCAGCAGGCAGCCCAGGGCGGCAAAGGCGTAGAGGCCCCAGGCGATCAGATAGTCATTCTCGGTCATGGTGTCCATGGCAAGGCAGGCAAAGAGACGCTTATAGTAACGGCTTTTCGCTCGTCAGGCTGCCCCGGCGTCTGGCGAATGGCCCGCGTGGTTGATTCTGTCCGGGCCATGTGTCCCTTTTCGTACAACGTTCGAGAGCCTTTCATGTCCCTATCTGCCCACGTTTCCAACGCCCCGATTGCCCGCAGGGACCCCGGTGTTGACCCATACGCCTGGCTGCAGGAACGCGACACCGACGCCGTGCTCGACTACCTCAAGGCGGAAAACAGCTATCAGGAAGCGCAACTCGCCGACCAGGCCGAACTGCGCGAAACCCTGTTCCAGGAGATCAAGGGCCGGATCCTCGAGACCGACCTGTCGCTGCCCTCGCCCTGGGGCCCGTACCTGTATTACACCCGTACCACAGCCGGTGACGAATACCCGCGCCACTACCGCTGCCCGCGTCCGGCCGATGACAGCCTGAGCGTGGATGAAAGCCGCGAACAACTGCTGCTGGACCCGAACGTGCTGGCTGGCGGCGGCTTCTTTTCCCTGGGCGCCTTCAGCATCAGCCCCGACCACCAGCGCCTGGCCTACAGCCTGGACACCACGGGCGACGAGATCTACACGCTGTTCGTGAAGGAATTGTCCAACGACAAGGTCAGCGAACTGTCCTTCGCCGATTGCGACGGCAGCATGACCTGGGCCAATGACAGCCTGACGCTGTTTTTCGGCGAGTTGGACGACACCCACCGCCCCCACAAACTCTGGCGCTATCGCCTGGACGGCACTGCCGCCGAGGAAGTGTTCCATGAGCCGGACGGGCGTTTCTTCCTGCACTGCTACCGTTCAAGCTCGGAAAAGCAGTTGATCCTGTCCCTGGGCAGCAAGACCACCAGTGAAGTCTGGGTACTGGACGCCGCGCAACCGCAGCGCCCCTTTACCTGCCTGGCGCCCCGCGTGGAAAACCATGAATACGACGTCGACCACGGCCTGCTCGATGGCCAATGGACCTGGTTGATCCGCAGCAACCGCGACGGGATCAACTTCGCCCTGTACCAGGCCGCCGACACGGGTGTGGCGCCGACCGGGGCCGACTGGCAGAACCTGATCCCCCACAGCGACACGGTGATGATCGACGGCCTGAGCCTGAACGCCGGAGCCATGACCTTGAGCCTGCGCGAAGGCGGCCTGCCGATCATCGAGGTTCACCCACAGGGCTTGCCGGCCTATCGGGTGCAACTGCCGGACGCGGCCTACAGCCTGCATGTGCAGAACAGCCTGGAGTTCGTCAGCGATCGCATCCGCCTGCGCTACGAGGCCCTGAACCGTCCGGCGCAGATCCGCCAGTTGGACCTGGCCAGCGGCGCACAGGTCGTGCTCAAGCAAACCCCGGTGCTGGGCCCGTTCGACGCCGATGCCTACGTCAGCCAGCGGCTTTGGGCTACAGCGCCGGACGGCACCCAGGTGCCCATCAGCCTGGTGGTCAAGCGCGAAGCCCTCGGCCAGCCGGTACCGTTGTACCTGTACGGCTACGGTGCCTATGGCGAAAGCCTCGACCCGTGGTTTTCCCATTCGCGGCTGAGCCTGCTTGACCGCGGCGTAGCATTTGCCATCGCCCATGTGCGTGGCGGCGGCGAGTTGGGGGAAGCCTGGTATCGCGCCGGCAAGCAGGAACACAAGCACAACACGTTCAGCGACTTCATCGCCTGCGCCGAACATTTGATCAGCAACGGTTTCACCACCGCCGAGCAACTGGCAATCAGCGGCGGCAGCGCCGGTGGCCTGCTGATCGGTGCGGTGCTCAATCAACGCCCGGAGCTGTTCAAGGTTGCGATTGCCGAGGTGCCGTTCGTCGACGTGCTCAACACCATGCTCGACCCGGACTTGCCGCTGACCGTCACCGAATACGACGAATGGGGCAATCCGGAGGAGCCGGACGTTTATGATCGGATCCGGGCCTACGCCCCGTACGAAAACGTCAGCGCCCAGGCCTACCCGGCGCTGCTGGTGATCGCCGGTTACAACGACAGCCGTGTGCAGTACTGGGAAGCGGCCAAGTGGGTGGCAAAATTGCGTGCCACCAAAACCGACGACAGCCCCCTGCTGCTCAAGACCGAACTGGGCGCAGGCCATGGCGGAATGAGTGGGCGCTACCAGGGATTGCGTGACGTAGCGCTCGAATATGCATTTGTCTTGAAGGTTTTGAGGGTGGCCTGAGGAACTCTGTGGGATGGCCGGGTCTTAGCTCCATGCGCCGGGCCCAGATAAACCCCAGTCCAATGTAGGAGCAAGACTTTGTGGGAGCAAGAGTCTGTCCCAGAGGTCTGCTTACACCCGGGCCAAACTGAACCTGCAACAAACACAAGAAAAAGACCGTGCCAACATGTCAGAACCGACCTTACTGAACAAAGAAATCCGCGACTGGTTGATGGACTGCGGTCTGTTCGACCAGTTGCTGCCTGTCGACTTCGCCGCGGCGTCGGGCTATTTCAGCATCAGCGCCATCGCCGCGGGTGAAGCGATTTTCCGCGAGGGCGATGCCGGCAGCTTCATGTGCATCATCCACACCGGCCAGGTGGCCGTGCAGAAAACCGGCCCCGACGGCCAGCCCGTGACCATCGCCACGCTGCGCAGCGGCCGGGCATTCGGCGAAATGGCCGTGCTCGACGGCGAACGGCGCTCGGCCAGTTGCATCGCCGCCAGCGATTGCCAGTTGCTGAACCTGGGCAAGGACTCCCTGGAAAAAATGCTCAACGACGCCCCCAAGATCGCCGCCAAGATCATCCGCGCCCTCGCCGTCTCCCTGTCCAAGCGCCTGCGCATGGCTGATGGGCAGTTGTTGTCGCAGCAGGTCTGACCTCCCTCTGTCAGTTGAAACACAGAACCTGTGGGGAGCCTGTGGGAGCAAAGCTTGCTCGCGATAGCGGTGTTGCATATGTCGACGTCATCGCGAGCAAGCTTTGCTCCCACAGAGTCCACCTCAATGCCCGAACTCACAGGTTTTTACCATTCAGTTGTTTCACCGACGGGCTTCAGGTCTACCCCCCGGCGACTTGGCCTTCACCGGCTTGGGCTCCATGCCCGGTATCGGCTGGTCCTTGGGCGGCTTGGGCATTTCGATGGGTGGCAGCAAGGGCGGCCCGCCGCTTCCGGGGCCAGCCTTGGGCACACCGTTGGGCGTCACCGGCGGATAGGGCATGGGAGTGGCGGTGCCAGGCGACCCGGGGATGCTGGGCGGGTTGACCGGAATCGTCGGTTGTTGAGCCTGGGCGCAACTAATTGAGAGCGCCGCCAGGGCAATGGCCGTTAGAATGATGCACTTCATCAATGGCTCCGTGGCTATTGTCTGCTTTAAGGCTAGTCGTTACCGCGCGGTTTGCCCTCCTACGAGATTTCCATGAAACGTTTCGTTCTGCTCGACACCACACCCATCCCTGATAACGGCGGTGCCCTGTGCCTGTTCGAGTACGGCGAAGACTTCGTCATCAAGATCCAGGGCGGCGACGGCGGGCAGTTGATGAACACTCGCATGCACGGTTCCGAAGACGCCCTGGCAGAGATCCCCTGCCGCAAGGTCGCCGGTCGTCCTGGCTCGCGCGTGCTGATCGGCGGCCTCGGCATGGGGTTCACCCTCGCCTCGGCCCTCAAGCACCTGGGCAAGACCGCCGAAGTGGTGGTGGCCGAACTGGTGCCCGGCGTGGTGGAGTGGAACCGTGGCCCACTGGGTGAAAAAGCCGGGCGGCCGCTGTCGGACCCGCGCACGGTGATCCGCATGGAAGACGTGGCCAAGGTGCTGCAAGCCGAACCCCAGGGTTTCGACGCGATCATGCTCGATGTCGACAACGGCCCGGAAGGCCTGACCCAGAAAGCCAACAGTTGGCTGTATTCGGCGGGAGGCCTGGCCGCCTGCGCCAAGGCCCTGCGGCCCAAGGGCGTGCTGGCGGTCTGGTCGGCCAGCGCTGACCGGCAGTTTTCCGACAAGCTGAAGAAGGCCGGCTTCAAGGCCGAAGAGGTGCAAGTGTTCGCCCATGGCAACAAAGGCACCCGCCACACCATCTGGATTGCCGAGAAGCTCAAGGGCTGAGCTAAACTCTGTCCAACCGTCATCCGTCCTGTCTACAAAGGTGAACCCATGAGTTCGTCAACGCCACCGTCCAACACCGCCAAGCTGGACCGCATCCTCGCCGATGCCCAGCGCGACCGGGAGATGGGCTACCGCGACAAAGCCCTGAAAATGTACCCCCATGTCTGTGGCCGCTGCGCCCGTGAGTTTTCCGGCAAGCGCCTGAGCGAACTGACCGTTCACCACCGCGACCACAACCACGACAACAACCCGCAGGACGGTTCCAACTGGGAACTGCTGTGCCTGTACTGCCACGACAACGAACACTCGCGCTACACCGACCAGCAATATTTCGGCGACGGCTCCCTGAGCACCCCGAAAATCGCCAAGGCGACCCACAACCCCTTCGCCGCACTGGCCGGGTTGATGAAGAAGGACGAGTAACTGGCCGTTGTGGCGAACCGGTTTATCTTGCGCTGCAAAGTGTTGCTCCACAGATCCAGTCCCCTCACTCGACTGTGGAGCGGCTGCCTGGGCCGCTTTCATGGCCTCGCTGACAAATCTGCAATGCCCCCGTCAGGTCGCTGACAGCTTCGCACCTTTAGCATGCCCGCTACTTCCCTCATTTGCAGGTGAAGTAAGCCAAGGTTGATGAATATCAATCTGCCAAAGCCCTCCCTGCCTATGCTGGGGTTATCGGTGGCGGTGGCTCGCCCGGCCTGAAGGAGCGACACCATGAACACTCATCAACCCCCGACTGGCGCAACGTCATTCTGGCGGGGCAAGACCGGCATTGTCTTGATCATGTTGTTGGCCATTGGCCTCTTCTATCTGGCGCGAGAACACTTCAGCCACATCGCGGCGAATTGGCCGTACTTGATTCTCCTGATATGTCCCTTGATGCATATCTTCGGACACGGACACGGCCATGGCGGTCATGGACGACATGGCGAACCACCCGTCAACCGCAGGGATCAGGAAGGTTCCTAGCCATGCCCGACACTCCAGTGCACGTTCACCACAGTGCTTCAGCGCCCAGCGGCGACATGGCGACTGAATACACCTGTCCCATGCACCCGGAAATACGCCAACCCAGCCCCGGCATCTGCCCCAAGTGCGGCATGACGCTGGAGCCGGTGATGCCCGCGCTGGAAGAAGAGGACAATCCAGAACTCAAGGACTTCACCCGCCGCTTCTGGTGGTCCCTGCCGTTGACGGTCATCGTCACCGTGCTCGCCATGGCGGGGCACGCCTTGTCGCTGTTTCACGGTGCAACACAAAATTTCGTCGAGTTTTTCCTGGCGACACCCGTGGTCCTGTGGGCAGGCTGGCCGTTCTTTGTGCGGGCAGTGGCCTCTGTTCGCCAGCGTAGCCCGAACATGTGGACCCTGATTGGCCTGGGCACCGCGGCGGCCTATCTCTACAGTGTCGCAGCCACGTTTTGGCCCGGAGCTTTTCCCGCCACGTTCATGCAGGAGGGGCGGATCGGCGTCTACTTTGAAGCCGCCGCGGTGATCATCTCTCTTACCTTGCTGGGGCAGATGCTGGAGCTCAAGGCACGCTCGCAGATGTCGGCCGCCATCAAGTCGCTGCTGGGGCTATCCCCCAAAACCGCGCGCCGGATCAATGCCGACGGCCAGGAACAGGACATCCCCCTGACCCACGTCCATCAGGGTGACCGCCTGCGGATCAGGCCCGGTGAAAAGGTCCCGGTCGACGGTGCGGTGCTCGAAGGTGAAAGTGCCGTTGACGAGTCGATGCTCACTGGCGAGCCGGTTCCGGTGATCAAACGCGCCGGGGACAGCCTGATCGGCGCCACGATCAACACCCACGGCAGCTTGGTGATGACGGCGCAGAAGGTCGGCGCCGAGACCGTCCTGGCGCAAATTGTCCAGATGGTCGCCCGGGCCCAGCGCTCGAAAGCTCCTATGCAGCGCATGGCCGACGTGATCGCTGGCTATTTCGTCATGGGCGTGATTGCCATCGCCGTACTGACCTTTTTCGGCTGGGGGCTGTTAGGTCCCGAACCCGGCTGGGTCTTCGGGCTGATCAATGCCGTCGCCGTGCTGATCATCGCCTGCCCCTGTGCGCTGGGGCTCGCAACCCCCATGTCGATCATGGTGTCCACCGGCAAGGCTGCCAGCCTGGGCGTGCTTTTCCGGGACGCCAGCGCCATCGAGAACTTGTGCAGGATCGACACGCTGATCGTCGATAAGACCGGCACCCTGACCGAAGGGCGCCCGGCCTTTCACAGCGTGAAAGCCATCCAGGGCTTCGACGACCGCCAGGTGCTGCTGTTGGCCGCCAGCCTCGACCAGGGCAGCGAGCATCCCCTGGCCCACGCCATCGTCGATCACGCACGAGCCGAGCATCTTGAATTGATCAAGCCGGCTTCATTTGAGTCCGGCAGCGGCATCGGTGTCAGTGGCCAGGTGGACGGCAAGCAGGTCCACTTGGGCAATACCGCCCTGATGAAAGCCGCCAGCATCAGCGTCAGCCCACTGCAACAACAGGCCGAGCAGCTACGCGCGCAAGGCATCAGCATTATCTACATAGCAGTCGACGGTGTACTGGCCGGGTTGCTGGCCGTCTCGGACCCGATCAAGCCGACCTCCAGAGAAGCGGTCAGCCGGCTCAAGGCTCACGACATAAAAATCATCATGGCCACCGGCGACGGCCTCACCACTGCACGCGCCGTGGCCAGGGAGATGGGCATTGAAGAGGTCCACGGCGAAGTCAAACCCGAGGACAAGGAGCGTCTGGTGGCGGACCTGCAGCGCGATGGCCGCCAGGTCGCGATGGCGGGTGACGGAATAAACGATGCTCCCGCCCTGGCTCGGGCGAACGTAGGCATTGCCATGGGGACAGGTACGGACGTGGCGATGAACAGCGCCCAACTGACCTTGGTAAAAGGCGATTTGATGGGGATCTTGCGGGCCCGCACCCTTTCGGTTGCAACCGTTAGAAACATGCGCCAGAACCTCGGTTTTGCCTTCCTCTACAACTCGATGGGTATTCCGTTGGCTGCCGGCCTGCTGTATCCCCTGACCGGTCACTTGCTCTCGCCCATGGTTGCCGCGATCGCCATGAGCGTGAGTTCGGCGTCGGTGGTGTTCAATGCCTTGAGGTTGCGTAACACGCCAGCACAATAATCCGCGCCAAAAACAGGCGCCACCAGGGCGCCTGACCGTCTCAAAACCAAAGGAGAACAAACGAGACGGTAATCAGCCGCCATTCGGACAGTTATCACCCAGGAGCCTATATTCCACAGTATTGAGCTTGCCGTTCGAGTCTTCGTAAGTCATGCGCGACGGTCCGACACCACAGCCTTTATTGGCCGGCGTAATGCTCACTACTTTTTTTACATCGAGGTTCATGCCGTATTCGTAATGAACGATTTCGGCGACGGCTTTGCCGTTTTCGGCGGCGTATCGCGCCATGGCCAGTTGATTGTTCTGGATCATCTGGCCATAAACCCGGTCACCTCCGCCTTCCGCCAAGGCAAGGGAAGAAAGAGACAGGATCGAAACGGCGAGCAAGGCATCAAGGGTCTTCATGAGGAACTCCGGCAGTCATTTGTCAGGCAAACCATAACGACTGGTGCCTTTCACGACGCTGGCGGGGACGTTACCGATTGGTCAGGTTCGTGAATGGGTAACCGACCATCAGCCCCCACTCACAAACTGAACACGCAGCCCCATTCCCCGTATAATCGCGCCTTTTCCCCAAAGGCACCCCGCCCGTGGCCAACAAACGCTATAGCTGCATCGGTCTGTTCAACCCCAAGTCACCGGAAAACGTCGGTTCGGTCATGCGTGCCGCCGGCTGCTACGGCGTGGCGTCGGTGTTCTACACCGGCAAGCGCTATGAGCGTGCCGCCGACTTCGTCACCGACACCAAGAAAGTCCACTATGACATCCCGCTGATCGGTATCGACGACCTGAAGAAAATCCTGCCCCTGGGCTGTGTGCCAGTGGCCGTGGAACTGGTGGAGGGCGCTCGCCCACTGCCCGAATACACACACCCGGACCGGGCGCTGTATATCTTCGGCCCGGAAGACGGCTCGCTGGACAAGGACATTCGCGACTGGTGCGAAGACGTGGTGTACATCCCCACCACCGGCTGCATGAACCTGGCCGCCACCGTCAACGTCGTGCTGTATGACCGCATGGCCAAAGGCAACAACACCCGTTCGGGGCCGCAATTCCGCTGATCGGTGCAACATTCGATTGAACAAGGCAATCGCTCGGGCAGTCAGTTTTATACCAATTCCCACACTGGAGACAGATCATGAGCGATAACAATCCGTTCGAGCCGATTGAGACCACCCCTTTCCAATCCCATCCGCCACAAAACGTGCATGGCTGGGAACGCATTGGCTCACTGGCTGGCGGTGTGCTGATGATGGGCAAGGGCTTGCGCCGTGGCGGTGTGCTCGGCCTGGCTCAACTGGCGATCGGCGGCATGGCGCTGGCGCGGGGGATCACCGGGCATTGCTCGGCCAAGGCCTTGTTGGAAAAGAACCGGCAGAACCTCAGCAACGCCCGCGCTCGCATCGAACAGGCCGGTGATGAGCTGAGTCGCCTGAAGGCCAATGCCGAAGCGGCGACTGGTACGGCTACGGTGACGGGGAATGATTCGCTGGATTCGCCGAAGGTTGGGCTCTGATTTTTTGTGGTGAGGCTGATGGCCTCATCGCGGGCAAGCCTTGCTCCCACACTGGATCTTCGCCGGATGAGATATTTGGTACGACTCAATCCTGTGAGAGCAAGACTTGCCCGCGATAGCGGTATTACTGAATTAACTTGGTATCCAGCACAGTAGAGCTCCCATCCAGGACACTTTCACTGAGCTGAACGAACTCCTTGGTATCCACTGTCTCCAGCCGCATCGCCCCCTGCAACACATCATCCAGCGAACGCTTGTTACGGGTTTTCAGGCGAATCTCGCGGTCCAGTTCCTGCAATAGCAACACCGCCTTGGCCACTGCCCCGGGGCTGATCTGTTCGCCGCGCAAGGTGGTGACGCCCTTGCTGTCGCGGGCGAGCCGGTCATTGAGGGTCTGATAGCGCTCATCACTCAGGCCACCGGCGCGGCGCAGCAGTTCGATGGCGTAGTACTCGGTCAGCCCCTCGCTGATCCAGTCGCTGCGATCATGATCATTGACCCGAGCCAGCGCCTGCACCAACTCCCGCAACAACGGGCTACTGCCCCGCTCGCTGACCAGCGGCGGACGGCTGTGCAGGTAGATCGAGTCGTGACCGGCCTGGGCGCCACGCCACAACGGATCACCGGCACCGACAATCAGCAACTTGGCCGGATGGCGCGGCACCAGCGCTTGTACCTGCGGCCAGACGAATGTCAGCAGCGTCAGCACATCCATCCGGCGCATGCCCTGGCCTTGGGGCGAGGCCACCGTCACCTCCGTTTCGCCCAGGCGGGTGCGGCGGCTGCCCAGTTTGCCGGCGAGCATCCAGCCCGTGGGGCGGTCGAACAGGCGCGAGGGATTGTCGATGCGAAAACGTTGCTTGCCGATGCGCGGCCAGGGCGTCTCGATGCTTTTCCAGCCATTGGGCAATTCAACTTCAAGACGGGCTACCAGTTCGACGCCGTCCTGCTGGTCGAGCTTGGCCGACGGGACCAGGTCGTCGCCGCGCAGTAACGCCCACGTCGGGGTCATGCGGGTTTCGAAGGTGGCGTTCTTGCGCGCATGGCTGATGCGCACGCGGTAGCTCAGGCTGGCCTTGTCGGCTGCCGGCCGCCAGACACCTCGCGCCTCTTTGCCGGGGGTGAGTTGCCACTGGCCGTCGGCCTTGAAATCGCTGTAGCGACTGCCGTCGCCGAGGTCAAAATCCAGGCTGCGCACCGCCGCTCCCCGGGCCAGTGTCAGGCGTACTTCGGCCTGATCGCTCTGGGGCAACAGGTGCACGTGATAATCCAGATCGACTTTCTGCGCCGCCCACAGCGGCCCGCACATCGCCAGCAGCCCGGCGGCCAGCATCCGTTTCAATCCTGCAGCCATGGGTTCTCCCTGGGGCGCGCCACCCGACGGCTCAGCCGGCGCGGAAAATCAGATGATCTTCCCAATCGTCTTCCGGCACGCTGCCTTCGGCCAGCATACGCCCGGACTGGGAAATGCGTTCGTGGTGCACGGCATCGCGATCACCGCAGACCAGGTGGTGCCACAACGGCAAGTCCTTGCCCTCGCTGACCAGCCGATAACCGCAGGTCGGCGGCAGCCATTTGAACTCATCGGCCTTGCCCGGCGTGAGCTGGATGCAGTCGGGGACAAAGTCGCGGCGGTTGGGGTAGTCGGTGCACTGGCAGGTTTTCAGGTCCAGCAGTTTGCAGGCGATGCGCGTGTAATAGACGCTGTTGTCGTCTTCGTCTTCGAGTTTTTGCAGGCAGCACAGGCCACAGCCATCGCACAGCGATTCCCACTCCTGCGGATCGAGCTGATCGAGGGTTTTGCGTTTCCAGAACGGTTCGACTTTGGCGGCCATGGCTCAAGCATCAACATCAGGTGGTGAAAAGGCCGACAGTCTAGTGCCCGGGCCTCTTCAGGCCAAGCATTGGCGACTGTCGGTAGGCCGGGGCTTGTCAGGCCGGGCGGCGGGACGTAGGTTGCGTCATTGAGTTTCCAAACCCCAGCCAGGTAAGCCCATGAGTGCCAATCCCCGCATTGCCGATTACGCGATTCACCCTCAATTCATCGAGCGCTGGTCGCCCCGCGCCTTTACCGGCGAAACCATTGCCGAAGAAACCCTGCTGGGCTTCTTCGAGGCCGCACGCTGGGCGCCGTCGGCGTACAACTCCCAGCCGTGGCGTTTCCTGTATGCACGTCGCGACACGCCGAATTGGGAGCGTTTCCTGGGCCTGCTCAATGAATTCAACCGCGGCTGGGCCCAACACGCCTCGGCATTGGTGATCATTGTTTCGAAAACCACCTTCGCCGTGCCCGGCGCCACCGAAGAAACCCCAGCGCAGTCCCATACCTTCGATACGGGCGCGGCCTGGGGCCACCTGGCGCTGCAAGCCAGCCTCAGCGGCTGGCATACCCACGGCATGGCCGGTTTCGACCAGGAGTTGACCCGCAAGGAACTGAAGATCCCGAAAGGCTACGCCCTGCACGCCGCCGTGGCGATTGGCAAGCTGGGGGACAAATCGACACTGGCCGAATACCTCCAGGCCCGCGAAACCCCAAGCCCGCGCCGGCCGTTAAGCGAACTGGTGGCAGAAGGCGATTTCAGCCTGTAACCCTGTTTTGTGATCACTGAAATAACCACTGTGGGAGCGAGCTTGCTCGCGATGGCGTCAGGTCAGCCAACATTGATGTCGACTGATGCACCGCTATCGCGAGCAAGCTCGCTCCCACAGTTTGATAGGGGTTAGCTTCAGTAGCCCCGGGTGAAGTCCACTTCACCGCGCAGCGCGTCGCCCGCCTGGTAGGCCCGCAGGTTTTCCAGGAACAACTGCACCATCATCGGTGGCGAGGTCGGTGCCGAGCTGTGGCCAGTCAACAGCAGGCCCCAGGCGGTCCAGAAGGGGTGGCGCTGCGGCAGCGGCTCCTGGCGGCAGACGTCGATCACCGCACCGGCCAGGTGCCCTTCCTTCAGGGCTTGCACCAGGTCCGCATCCACCACCGCCACGCCACGGCCGACGTTGATGAACAAGCCGGTCGGCTTGAATTGCTTGAACAGCGCCGCGTCGTACACATCATGGGTATCGGGTGTGTTGGGCAGCAGATTGATCACGTAATCCGCCTCGCCCACCAGACGTGGCAGATCCTTCAGCGCCCCGACCTCGATGAACGGCGCCAACGCCCGGGCTTCGCGGGCAACGCCATACAGCTGCACACCGAACGGCACGAGGAACTGCGCCACACGCTGGCCGATATCCCCTGTCCCGACGATCAACACCTTGCGCCCGGCCAGCCCTTGCCCCTGGCGGTTGTCCCACTTGCGCTCGACCTGGCTGACCAGACGTGCCAGCACCTCGCGCTCATGGCCAAGCATGTAGGTCAGCACGTACTCGGCCATCACCTGGCCGAAAATGCCCACCGCACGGGTCAGGCGGTAATTGCGCGTCAAACCCTCGGCCAGCAACGGCGTGATGCCTGCCCAGGTCGATTGCAGCCAGCTGGGTCTATGGCCCTGACGCAACAGGGTGGCCAACAGATCAGGCTGGCCGAGCCAGACCGGGCAATCGGTGGCCAGTCGCGACAGTTCGGCGGAGTCGCCGCTGGTCAGGACTTCAATATCGGGTGCCGCCTGACGCAAAAGCTGGGCGTACACCGGGTGGTCGTGTTCGGCAATCAGAACGCGCATGAATCAAACCTTTCAAAAACAGTGCAGACAATCGCCGACAGAGTGTCGCTCCATCCCTGCGATCGTCGTCAATAAACCATTCCAGTGTGTTCAAGGAGGCACCCAGGACAGATGCCTCCAATACCGTCAGACCGGGTCGTTGCGGCGCAGCAACTCTTCGGGCAAATGCTCGATGTACTCGTCTTCGGCCGGCGGCATCTGCAAGTGATAGCCCTGGGTGTCGAGGTTTTCCAGCACTTTGTTGATGTCTTCCCGGGACAGCGCCCGCTCAGGGCTAAGCACCAGGTCGAAGGCATGGATCGCCTTGCCAAAGGCGGCCATCAACGGCTCAGGTACACGCTCCAAGGCATCGCTCTTGAGCACATACAGGTACATCTCGTTTTTCTTCGAGCTTCGGTAGATGGAGCAGATACGTTTCAAGGCTGTTCTCCGGCAGTGGCCAGGCTGTCGAGCAGCGCCTGGCCCATCAATTCGCGGCGCCAGCCACGCAACGAATCGGGCAATTGGTAAGGGCCCTCGGGGAAGCCGCTCTTGATCAGCGCTTCGAGGGTTTTCTTGCGCAGCATCAGCTCCGGGGCAATTTCCAGGCGCTCGGCTTCTGCCTGCCCCAGCGCCCGCAGACGCTTGACCAGGGCCGAGGCCTCGATGGGCAAGGGCTCGGCCACGGCCGGCGGCCATTGCTCGGGCGGCACGCTGGCGGCGCGCTGGATCAGGTCCAGCAGAAACTGGCCGTCCTGGCGCACGGTGCGCGGGTGCATGTCTTCGATCTTCGCCAACGCGCCGAGGTTGTCCGGCTGGGTACGGGCCAGGGGCCACAGCGAATGCTCACGAATGATGCGATTGCGCGGCAGGTCACGGGCCCGCGCCTCGCGTTCGCGCCAGGCGCACAGCTCGCGCAGCACGGCCAATTGGGCGCGGGACAGTTTCCAGGCGAGCTTGGCCTCGCGGTAGACCTCGTACGGGTCGACTTCGCGACGCAGGTTGGCCACCAGTTCGGCGCCGTCTTCCAGGACCCAACGGTATTTTTCGTCGGAAAGTTTCGGGCGCAGCAGTACGAAAACTTCTGCCAGGTGCACGGCATCCTCTGCCGCGTAGCTGATCTGTGTCTCGGACAGGGGCCGTTGCAGCCAGTCGGAACGGGTCTCGCCCTTGGGCAACTCGATACCCAGCACTTCCTGCACCAGCCGCGAATAGCCCATGGAGAAACCCAGGTTCAGGTAGGCAGCGGCCAATTGAGTATCGAACAGCGGCGCAGGCAGGCTGCCGGTCAGGCGCAGCAGCACTTCAAGGTCTTCGCTGCAGGCGTGCAACACCTTGAGCACCGCCGGGTTTTCCAGCAGTGCGGCCAAGGGTTGCCAATTGTCGATGGTCAAGGGGTCGATCAGGTAGGCGCGCTTGCCGTCGCCGATCTGCAATAAACCGGCAATCGGGTAAAAAGTGTCGACCCGCATGAATTCGGTGTCGAGGGCGACGAATGGCAACTGCTGCCACTCGGCGCAAAACTGACCGAGGCTATCGTTGTCGCGAATCCAGTGAATATCGATGGCCACACGGCTCTCCCTTGAAGAATGGCGCGCAGTATATATCGCCGCCGGCGATTGCGAGCATCCATAGAGCAGCAGCCTAAGAGAAATCGCCTGCGAAAAAGCAAGAATAGTCCTACATCAGGACTTAACCGGTCTTACGCAATACATAAACACGCGTCAGCGCGAAACCGGGCAGGAAATCCTGATACCAGAGCACGTTAAAACCGGCCTGGCGAAACTCGGCTTCGAGATTGGCCTTATCGGCCAGGCTCCGTTGCGGCGCCTGGCCGATCTTGAAGCGTCCTTCGATTTGCACCGAAACGATCACCGTGTCGCGACTGACCCGATGAAATTCGCGCAACAGCGCCAGGCGATGCTCGCTGGCGCTGACGTGGCGAAACAGTTGCAGACAACAAATACAATCCACCGCGTTGGCCGACAGCCCGATGGTGAACGCCGAACTCGGGAACGTCTTGACCCGTTGGAGCAACGCGCCGCCATGGTGGGTGAGCGCATGTTCGAGCATGTCCGGCGACGGGTCCGCCGCCAGGATCACCCGGTTGGCGTGCTCGGCCAGCACCGGCCAGAACCGCCCCGCGCCACAGGCTACATCCAGCACCAACCCGGGTTCGCCCGCCACCTTCAGGGCGTTGCGCACCATGTGTTCGTCGCGCCAGAACGCCAGGCGCAACCGACGAGGCGCCGGCCGACAGCAGACCTGTGCATGTTCCTGGTCATGCTGCCTGGCGAACTCAAGCTCGACGGTGGATGGGGGTAGCCCGGACATACGAACGGCTCTTGGGATTGGATGGATGACAGGTTAAACAACGCTGCGTGAAAAAAAGGTCCAGGCCATCACTCTCGCGCCAGGACACCGTCAATCACCGCACCGCGGCAGTTGGCGAACAGATCCAGGTCCCGGTTGTAGACCTGGCTGTTGACTTCCAGCAACCCGATCATCGAGTGAAACAGGTTGTCCTGGCTCAAGGGCTTTTGCCGACTCAGTTGCAGGCAATGGGTGTCGACCGAGAAAGACTTCTGATAGCTGTCGGAAAACCACGCAAGCATCGCCACGTGTTTCTGTTGCTCCGGGGCAAGCATGTAGGGTGTGCCATGGAGAAACAGGTTGTATTCGCCCAGGGATTCACCATGGTCCGACAGGTACAGCATGGCCGTGTCGACCTTGTCCTGGTTGGCCCGCAGCAGATCGATCAGGGTCGAGAGCACATGGTCGGTGTACACCAGCGTGTTGTCGTAGCCGTTGACGATGCTCTCGCGACTGCAATTGTCCAGCGCGTTGCTTTCGCAGACCGGGGTGAAATGCTCGTACTCCTTGGGATAGCGCTTGAAGTATTCCGGCCCGTGGCTGCCCATCTGGTGCAGCACCAGCACCGTGTCCTTGTCGAGCGTGTCGATGAAATGCTGCAGCCCCTGGAGCAGGATTTCATCACGACATTCGCTGCTCGCACACAGGGTTGGATCCTTCAGATTGCTCACATCCTGCACGGTGACCCGGTCGCAGGTGCCCTTGCAGCCAGACTGGTTGTCCCGCCAGATCACCTCCAGCCCGGCGCGCTTGAGCACATCCAGCAACCCCTCTTCATTCTTGGCGACGCTGGCGTCGTAGTTCTTGCGCCCCATGTTGGAAAACATGCAAGGCACCGACACGGCGGTTTCAGTGCCGCAGGACTGCACGTCGGTGAAGGCGATCAGGCCGGCCTCTTTGTCCAGTGTCGGTGTGGTGTCGCGGTTATAGCCGAGGATGCCGAAGTTCTCGGCCCGGGCACTCTCGCCCACCACCAGCACGGTCAGGGATTTGCGGCCGTGGGTTTGCCAGGCGGGGTTGCGGCTCGCGTCCTCGCCCAGGGTGATGAACGGCTGCTTGGCCGACGCGACCTGCTCACGCAAGTAGCCGAACGAAGCACCGATGTAATTGCTCGGCACGACCATCAAGCGCAACTCGTGGTGGTTGCGAAACAACGAAGACAGGCCTTGGTAGTTGGCCAGGGCGACCACGCCAATCACCGCGGCCGACGCCACGCCGACCAGCAACTTACTTAATAATTCCTTGGGCCAACGACGGTAGTTGATCGGGGTCTTGAACAATAACCAGCAAGGCAACACCCCCAACAACCCGATATAAACAAACAACTTCAGCGACAACAGATCACGAACTTCCGTGGCATTGGTTTCAGCAAAGTTGCGCAACATGCCAGCGTCGATCAATACGCCGTATTGGGCCATGAAATATGCCACGCCAGCGCTGATCAGGAACAACAGCATCAGCACGGGCTTGAGCAGCGGACGGAAAGCCACGAGCGTCAACACCAGGTTGAACGCGCTGAAAATCATCAGGCCAAACGCCAGGCACATCAGCAGGCCACGAGCATCAGCCGTGGTGATCGCTAGCAAGTGTTGCCAGAGAACGATGTTGAAGCCCACTAATAAAAAGGCACTGGCGACCAGTGTCACCCACTCGGGGCGCACGGCTTTAATGGTCAGCATGATGGTTGACGGCTTCCTGAAAGTTGCTCTTTGAAAAAGAAGTGCCGTAGAAAATGTGAAAATTTCATTTCCTACGGCAGCACAAACTTTAGGTAGCTCACCATCAATTTTTCGTGAAAAACTTGCTACTAAATAATTATTTAAGAAACCACTGGCCAGCCGATTTCACGCCTGATTCAGATACCAGCGCCAGTCCTGCTCTCCGACTTCCCCCATGAATTGACGGTATTCGGCGCGCTTGACCGCCAGATAAACGCCAAGAAACTCATCGCCAAACGCTTCCCGGGCCCAGGCCGATGCCTCAAGGGCACGCAGGGTGGTGAGCCAGTCGGTGGGCAACAGCTCGGTCGCCTGGGCGTAGCCGTTGCCTTCGACAGGCTTCCCGGGATCGCACTGTTCACGCAGGCCGCGATGAATGCCGGCCAATATCGCCGCCGCAGCCAGGTAAGGGTTGGCATCGGCGCCGCAGATACGATGCTCGATGTGCCGCGAGAACGCCGGGCCGCCCGGCACCCTCAGGCTCACCGTGCGGTTGTCTACGCCCCAGGTCGCCGCCAGCGGTGCGTAGCTGTTGCTTTGGAAGCGCCGGTAGGAGTTGGCGTTCGGACAAAACATCAACAGCGAATCGAGCAAGGTGTCGAGCATCCCACCTACTGCCTGGCGCAACAGCGGCGTGCCGTCGGCGGCTTCACTGGCAAACAAATTGTGGCCATCGCGGTCCGCCAGGCTGACATGCATGTGCATGCCGGAGCCCGCCAAGTGATCGAACGGCTTGGCCATGAAGCAGGCCTGCATGCCGTGCTTGTGGGCCACGCCCTTGACCAGTCGCTTGTAGCGCACCGCTTCATCCATGGCTTGCAAGGCATCGCTGCGGTGCTCGAGGGTGATCTCCACTTGTCCCGGTGCGTATTCGGAAATGGCGGTCCGGGCCGGAATGCCTTGCACCTTGCACGCAGCGTACAGATCGGCCAGGAACGGCTCGATCTGCTCCAGCTCGCGCAAACCGTAGACCTGGGTAGCACGCGGTCGGCCACCGTCGGCATCGCGCGCCGGTTGTGGCCGGCCTTGGCTGTCGCGTTGCGCGTCCAGCAGATAAAACTCCAGCTCCGCCGCCATCACCGGGTAATAACCATCGGCCTGCAAGGCTTCGATCACCTGGCTGAGCAGATAACGTGGATCGGCGATGGTCGCCGGCATTCCTTCCTGGGGATGCATGCTGACCTGCACGGCGGCCGTGGGAATCAATCGCCACGGCATGCGCTGCAAGCTGCCGCTGAGGGGATAGGCACGGCAATCGATGTCACCGACGTCCCACACCAGCCCGGAATTTTCCACATCATCGCCATTGACCGTCAGCCCGAGAATCGTACTGGGCAGTGGCCGGCCACTTTCGAAGACCGCCAGCAACTCGTCCCGATGCAACAACTTGCCCCGGGGCACGCCGTTGTTGTCGAGAATGAACAGCTCGAACAGTTCGATATCGGGGTTCTGCGCAAGAAACGCCTGGGCGTGTTGCACGGGTGCGAAAGAAATCTTGGCAAGGCTCATGAGAAGGCTCGTATTTCCATGTCGGACGGGCGACAAGGCACCGTCAGTCTGTGCTCGCCATTGAGCGAACACTGCGAATGATCAACAGGTAATACGAGTATCTGGAGGACGGGCGTGACGGCAATGCCAGAGCGCCCAAAAGGCTAGCTCGGAAGGCAACGCACTAAGAGTTGGGGCCATGGCAGGCGTGAACCGGCCGACCGGATCGACCGCGGCAGATGAAGGGTATTGGAATGCCAGGAGCCAACCGTCCATGAGCGCATCACAGAAAACACATCGAGCAAGCGTCCCACGGCACCCTGGGAGGTTAAACCTGGATTTGATGGAGCTTGGATCGCAGCGAACTAAACATAGGCAAACCAAACAGTCGTTGATCGACACGTCGTGTTCCCTACATTATCTGTCCCGTTCCCGACCATGAAAGCGCCTGCCCGGCATTCTCTTGGCACCATCGTTCCGTTAGGATCGTCAGCCTGGTTTGCGCAAAATCGCGCAAGGAGCACAGCGAGAGACAGAACGGATGCTGAACAGTAACTCCCTCAGAAAGCTCGACATGCAAGACCTCATGGTGTTTAGCGCCGTGTACGAGCAAAGCAGTGTCACCGGCGTGTCCGAGGCATTGTGCGTCAGTCAGTCAACCGTCAGTTATTGCCTCAAGAAACTGCGAACCTGTTTCGAAGACGAGCTATTCATCAACACCCGCACCGGCATGCGCCCTACCTATAAGGCCGAAGGCATGTACGACCATGTGCGCGCCATTTTGCAAAGCATCAACCTGTGCCATGCCGGTACACCCACCTTCGATCCGACCCGGCAGGCCATTACCTTCAATATCTGCGCGCCGGAATACTTCGAGCAGTTGATCCTGCCGCAACTGCTGCAAGGCTTCGATTACGCCAATCTGCCGGTGGTGGTGAACGTGCACAAGCTTGAAGCCGACATTCCCGCCGAAGAGTTGCGCGACGGCAGCCTGGACCTGGTGATCTGCTTCGGCCCGAACTTCCACAGCAACCATGCCGATTTCAAATCCCGGCAGTTGCTGGAGGAAGACCTGGTTTGTGTCGTGGATAAACGGGCGACGCCACTTGAGCCGCAACTGAGCCTTCAGTCTTTCGTACGGCGTCGACACGTGTTTCCGACGCCCTGGTCGTCAGCGACCAACATGGTGGACGGCTGGCTGTCGCAGCAGGCGCATCAACGCCAGATTGCCGCTCGCGCCAACAGCTACAGTGCCGCACTGAAGATGATCACCGGCACCGACTTCATCCTGACCCTGCCCCGTCGTATCCAGAAACTGCTGGCCAACGAGGCGATCTTCAATCATCACGAAGTGCCCCAAGGCCTGCCGGGGTTCACCCTGAACATGCAGTGGAGCCTGGCCGTCGATCAGGACAGTGCCAACGCCTGGCTGCGCGAACAGATCATCAAGGCCTGCGGCGCCCGCGACACTTGATCGTCATTGACCGATCAAGGCCTTGGCATACGGGCCTCGATCGATGTCGAGGATTTCCACGCACAGTTGCACGCTAACGTCGGCCGGCCATGGCCCCAGTTCCTGGATCACGGCCAGCAGGCTATCGGCCAGTTGCTTCTTGATTTCCGGCGAGCGACCGCTCAGCAAGGCCAGCTTCACGTGGACGAAACCCCGCTCGCCCAGCCCCGTGCCCACCCGGAAAGTCTCGAGTTTCACGGCCCGGCTCTTGATGTCCAGCTCGGCGGCGAATTGGCCAGAGGCCACCAGCGCATTGTTCAGGCGCAGCAATGCGACATCGGCCTTCAGCTCGGGCAGGTTGGCGGTGTACTCCATGTGCAGGTGAGGCATGTGTTCGACTCCGATTCGAAAATATGACAAGGGGATTTCAGCCGTCACAACCTTACCTCGACTTTAAACGTTGGGGCAGGTTTTGTTTCGCTGCGGGCCGGGTCAGGGTTGCGCCAAGACCCCACGCTCGCCCATGAAGGCCTCCAACCGCGACCGCAACCAGCGCTCGGCCGGGTCACTGTCGACATGGCTCAGCCAGACCATGGACAAATCCAGGGTTGGGGTCTTGAAAGGAAAGGGTTCGTTGAACAGTTGCCCCGAAGCCGCCATGGCGGCGGCGGTATAGTCCGGCAGGCTGGCGATCAGGTCCGTGCCGGCCAGCAACGCCGGCAATGCGCTGTATTGCGGCACCGATAGCACGACCTGGCGCGTGCGTCCGATCTCGGCCAGCCATTCATCGGCAAACCCGGCAACGTTCGCGGTATGGGACACCAGCACATGGGGTCGCGCGCAATACTCGTCCAGGGTCAGCGGCGTGTCCGAGGCATCGGCGCGCAACACCCGGGGCTGGATGTGTCGCAACAATTTGCGCTTGGCGTTGGCCGGCAGACCGCGCGTCTGGCTGATGCCCACGGTGATGTCGCCCGATGCCAGCAAATCGGGGATGCGCCAGTAATCGACGTGCTGCACCACGAACACGATTTGCGGCGCTTCTTGCCGCAGGCTGCTCAACAGGGGCGGCAACAGGCCGAACTCGACGTCATCCGACAGGCCGATGCGAAACGTCATGGTGCTGTTGGTGGGATCGAAATCGTGGGTCAGGCTCAAGGCCACAGACAGCGAATCGAGCGCCGGAGATAGATGCCGGATGATTTCTTCAGCCCGGGCCGTCGGTTCCATGCGGTGGCCGACGCGAATGAACAACGGGTCGTTGAACATCTTGCGCAAACGATTGAGGGCCGAGCTGATGGTCGGTTGGCCCAGGAACAGTTTTTCCGCCACCCGTGTCACGTTACGCTCAAGCATCAGCGTTTCGAAAACCACCATCAGGTTGATGTCGGCCTTGCGCAATTCGTTGCGGTTCATCCACTGCCCTCGATCCTTGATTGGATGCAGTGTAGAAACGCCAGGGGCTGCGCGTCTATGCGCCCCTGCTTTTGTGGCGAGGGATTCATCCCCTCGCCACAATAGTCATTGCGCCTGCAAGCGGTTTCAGGCGCCCCTATAAAAACTTACTTCACGGTCAATGATTTCAACCCCAGCGCCATGACGCGCTCATCCCCCCCAACCCCAGCGCCTTGGGACTGATGGCATCGGGTAAATGGAAATGCACGCGCAACGGCCCATCCACGCCCATCGCTTCACGAATGGCCGGTGTCAGGGGCAGTTCAAAGGTGTTGTCCTGCAGGCGCGTGAACTGCGTCGACAACGCCGCCACACCGTTGATCGAGACGTCCACTCGCTGGCGCGCGTGCTGGGGCTGCACGAACGCCGCCGCTTCGATCGAAAGGGCGCGCGCCTCTGGCGGTATGCGCAAGACAATCTCAGCCTCGGTCCCTTCCGACCAGGTGCCCCACCCCTCGACGCGTCCCCAGCCGTCGGCCAACATCGGGTTGATTCGGCTGAACACCTGGCGCTCGCCGAGCTTCATCTGCACATCCAGCGTCTCATCGGCAAACGGTGGGCATTGGGCACATGACTTCCAACCCGGCGCCAGCACCACGAGGCCATCGATACGGGTCAACAGGTCGGTCTGGCGCTTGACGGTCTTCGCTGCCTGAAGCGCGGTGCCAGGGTCGAGGATGTACAACGAATCCGCTGCATACTCGCCGCTGGCAAGCATCTGCGCGGCGCGTCGCTGGGCTTGTTCGATCTCCCGGGTGCCCATGCGTCCCAGGTAGACGCCATCGGTTTGCAACCCATGCGTCAGAGCGTATTGGCTGGTCAGCAGCCAATTTTCCGGCTGGTTCTGCGGCAGCAGCGTCCGGACTTTCGAATAATGGCTGGCCGCACTGGCCCAGAACGGATCCGTCATGGACGTGGGCCAACTGGAGGCGGCCGGCATCATCCGGCTCTGGCGCAGGCCTGCCCATCCAGCGCGGGTATCCAGGACTTGCACCAGCAGGGCAATGGCCAGCAGATACACCGCCGCCCGTGGTTTATTGCCGCGGATCACCAGGAAAATGACGGCAAATACGATGGCGTAGAACACCGGCCAGAACATCCGGCCAGCCGCGCGAAAGACGTTCGCCAGCAGCTCAAGGGGCCTGGGCAGCCAGTAATGCAGATTCAGCATGCCGATGCCGAGGTTGTTGGTCAGCGAAAACAGCGTCAGCCCGATCAATGCCAACAGCAACAGTCGCCTGTGGCGTACGGCATTCGCCAAACCGGTGTTGCCTTGCAGCAACGCCACGCCGGCGCAGATTGCCAGCATGAGGATGCCCAATCCCAGGTAATTGAAACCTTCGTAGTCCCCGGGGCCCTGGGGCATGTCGCGCAAGGTGTGTGACCAGCCGCTGGGGTTGACCAGCGACATCACGTTCAGGCGATACAACCCATAACCGCCCGCCACGGTCCCGCCGCCCACGCTGAAATAACCCGCCTGCCAGCAGCAGAACGCAACCAGCAAAAACAAGCCACCCAGCTCGATCAAGGCATCGCGCCGGGACAACCGGCCCTTGATGGCCTGACTGGCAAGGTCAGCCAGCCAGATCAGCGCCACCATGGCCAACAGGTAGGCATGCACCAGTGCCGTCACGGCCAGCAGCACGCCCCAGGCCAGCCGCCGCTTCTGCAAGTCCGGCCGCAGCGCCAGGTACAGGGCCGCCAGGATCAGGAAATGCCCGGACAACGACAGATGCCCACCCATGCGCAGAAACATCGGCGGCGAAAACACAAACAACCCTGTCCCCAACAGCCTGATCCACAGCGACGGCGTCAACAGGCCGACCAATTTCCAGGCGAACCAGGCTTGCAGGATGAAACAGGCCAGCAACCACAGGCCAAAATACTGGAACGTCTCGGGCAGCCAGGCGCTGAAGGGTTTGAACAGGAACGCCAGCAGCGGGTTGGAGTCGGAAAAAATGATGCCGTTGCCCAACTCCAAACCATAGGAAGGGTTCATGCCCAACGGAAAGGTCCAGGGTGAATTGCGGAAAAACGCCCAGCCCATGTAGTGGGTCGCCGCATCGCCCTCCCCCAACCAGCCGATGTTCGTCGGATCCAGGACCCGCGGGCCGATCACCAGCAGGAACGCCAGCGCGCCCAACAGTATGGGCAACAAGCAAACCCAATAACGCTCACCACGAACGGTCATCGATACGTCCAGAAATTATGCAGGATGAAGGTAAACACCGGGATAATCAGTGCCACGGCCGCGATGCCCGCCAGGTAATCCAGGCCGACACGCTGGGCCACCCAGGCCACCAGCATCGCCAGCCCCAACCCGCCGATCGAGACCACCACGAAACGGCCGAGGGTGCGGCCATGCAAGCGGCTGGAAAAGCTCCAGAGGGTGTTGACCAGGTACGACACCACGGTCGCCACGACAAAGGCGAAACCATTGGCCAGTGGCGGGTTTGCCAAGATCAGGTGCACGAACAGCACCGCAGCCAGCACATGCACCGCCGTGACGAGCAGGCCTGTCATGGCAAAGCGCAGGGCACGTCGCAGCAACGGCGAGTGCGTCCAGATCACGGCTTCTGCGCCAGGCAGAACACCGTCAGGCCGGCCATACGATTGGCGCCCATGAACGGACGCTCCAGGCTGCACAGAGACTTCAACACGCCATTGACCAGCGGATGATGCCGCGCCAGCTGCGACTTGGCCGGGGCTCCGGACGCCTTGCGCTGCAACAGTCGCAGACCGGCGGCAATCGGAAATACCAGGCCGAAGTAATACGCACCTTGCTGGACCTGCAGACCGGCCTGCGCCACGACACTTTCCAGCTGCTTGAGGGTGTAGCGGCGCTTGTGCTCGAGAAAATCATCATGCCCGCTCCAGAGAAACTGGAACGCCGGCACGGTGATCAGGAAGCGGCTGCCCGACGGCACTTTGTCGACGTAGGCCTTGAGCAGCCCCACGTCATCGTCCACATGCTCCAGCACGTCCATCAGCAACACCAGGTCCGCGTCCAGCGTGTCGATGGCACGGCGGTAGCGGACCGGTTTACCGGCGGTGCTGGCGTCGGAGTCGGCCGGATAACTGATGTCCACGCACCAGGCCTGGGCCGTTGCGGTATGGGTCAGCAGGTGATGGGAAAAAAAGCCCGACCCAGCCCCCACGTCCAGTAGCGTACTGGCCGAGAAACCCTTGAGCATGTGCAGCATGGCGCGTGCTTTCGACCGGTAGTACCAATGCTGCTCGATATCGGGACCGAGGATATCGGTTTCCTTGAGGTCCATGGTCAGTCCTTGGCGTCATAGATGCGCCGCACCAGGAAAACCGGTCGGCGCTTGGATTCGATGTAGGTGCGGCCCAGGTATTCGCCCAGCACGCCGATACCGATCAGTTGCAACCCGCCCAGGAACGTGACCGCCACCATCAGCGAGGCATAGCCCGGCAGGTCCACCCCGGAAATCAGCGTTCGCAGCACGATAAAGATGGCGAACGCAAAGGACACTAGCGAGACGCAAAGCCCCAGGTACGTCCAGATACGCAGCGGTTCGGTGCTGAAGCTGGTGATGCCTTCAAGGGCGAAATTCCACAGGCGCCAGCCATTGAACTTGCTTTCACCGGCGGCCCGTTCAGGCCTGACGTAATCCACGTAGGTGGTGCGGAATCCTACCCAGGCAAACAGCCCTTTCATGAAGCGGCGCGATTCGGGCAGGGTTTGCAGGGCATCGACCACGCAGCGATCCATCAAGCGAAAATCGCCGACATTCTCCGGCAGCTTGTGGTCGGCGATTTTATTGTGCAGCCGGTAGAACCCGTTGGCGGAAACCTGCTTGGCCCAGGAGTCGGAGTCGCGGTTGATGCGATGGCCCAGCACCACTTCGGCACCGTTGCGCCAGTGGGCAATCATTTCCAGGATCACTTCGGGAGGGTCTTGCAAATCGACATCGATCGGCACCACCGCCTGGCCACGGGCGGCTTGCAGGCCGGCACTCAACGCCGCCTCCTTGCCGAAGTTGCGACTCAGGTCGACGACCCGGATGCGCGGATCGGTCTTCTGCCGTTCCAGCAGCAGCACCAATGTGTCGTCCACGCTGCCATCGTTGACGAACACCAGTTCCAGGCTCACCAGCGCTTCATGGGCAAAGACCTGGTCGATCCTGGCCATGAACACATCGATGGACTGGACTTCGTTGTAGACCGGAATGACAAGCGAAAGCGCTAGATGACCCTGCAGATCCGTTCCTGGATATTCAGTCACTTGATGGCTCTTTTTCTTATAGTGTTTTCAGTCCCATTGGCTTGCGGCCCTAGGCGTCGAAACGTATTAAGCAGGACCGGGCAGGGCAACGCAAGGATCAAACCGGAACTTCAGCGGACTGCATGTTCGCAACATGACTTTTTTCCAACAGAAAGTCGAACAGCCTCTCCGGGCTCATGCCCCAGCAATATTTGATAACCAATGGAAACGAATTTCCCGTAGCCAAAACCACCCACTTGGCTAGGCTGGCAGCCACATGCCCAACGCATGTCTTGACTGAATGAATCGCAGGGAGCGAACCGATGTATTTTGAAATCTATCGACAGACCCGAGGCACCCAGAGCACCGGCAAAGGCCAGTGGCGCTGGCGCTTGAGAGCCGGCAACCACGAAACGATCGCCAGCGGCGAATCCTATGTGAACAAGAGTGACTGCCTTCATGTCATCGGGCTGATCAAGAATGTCCAGGGTGAAACGCCTGTAAAGGAGATCTAACAGCGCCACGAGGGCTCTGTAGGAGCTGGCGAAGCCTGCGATCTTTTGGTCTTGATCTTTCGCTTGAGATTCAAGTGTCTGGGGAAAGATCGCAGCCTCGTTGCACTCGACAGCTCCTACACCGGTTCAGCTTTTTTTGCGGTAGGGTATGCGGACAAAAGCAGGAGGCTGGTGCAATGACTCGATCAATCCATAATCGCGACTGGCTGGTACGAGCGCCCGATTCGAGGAAAATGGAACGCATCGAGGCCTATTTCAGCGGGCATGGCTACACCACCCATCGCCACGACACCTACGCCATCGGAATCACACTTTCCGGCGTGCAGAGCTTCAACTATCGCCACAGCAAACGCCACAGCCAGCCCGGCGGCACCGTCGTCCTGCACCCAGACGAGGTGCACGATGGCGAAGCCGGGACGAGCGAGGGTTTTCGCTACCGGATGCTCTACATAGAACCGTCGGTGATCCAGCAAGTGCTGGGGGGCAAGCCATTGCCCTTCATCGAAGGAGGATTGTCCAACGACCCTCGCCTCAACATCGCGACCCGTCGACTATTGAACGGCCTGGATCATCCCCTCGATCCGCTGGAGGAAGAGGACGCCATCTACGATGTGGCCCAGGCGCTCGACATCGCGGCCGGCAGCCGCCGTGGGCGGCGGCTGATCGACTACCCGGCAGCGGAGCGTGCCCGCCTGTTCATCCACGATGCCCTCCACCAGGCGATCACACTGGACGACCTGGTGCAGGCCAGCGGCCGGGATCGATGGAGCCTGTCCCGGGATTTCCGGGCACTGTACGGCACCAGCCCCTATCGCTACATCACCCAGCGCCGCTTGAACGAAGCCCGGCGCCTGGTATTGCATGGCATGCCGTTGAGCGAAGCAGCCCTGGCCTGTGGTTTTTTCGATCAGAGCCACATGACCCGACTGCACACCCAGGCCTTCGGTATTTCACCGGCACGCTGGCTGAAAATGCTGCGCTGAAGGCTGAGGCTGCGCACGGCAAAAAGCTGCACGATCATCCAATACGCACCCAGGCTCCGACAGTAAGGTACAGCTCACCACCCACCTGAGGAGCATGCCTCGATGACCCGCTACGCCCCCATCAACTTCGCTCAGAAATACGCACTGTTCCACGAACAATGGGCACCGAAAGTCGTGGCCGAAATGAATGACTACCAATTCAAGATCGTCCGGCTCGAAGGCGAATTCATCTGGCACACCCACGCCGACACCGATGAAACCTTCATCGTGCTGGAGGGCGAGTTGCGTATCGACTTTCGCGACGGTGCGGTAACCATAGGGCCGGGCGAAATGTACGTGGTCAAAAAAGGTGTCGAGCACAAGCCCAGCGCCGCACACGAAGTGAAACTGCTGCTGATCGAACCCCGTGGTGTCCTCAATACCGGCGAGGAAACCAACGAGCGAACGGCGGTCAATGATGTGTGGATCTGACTGAGCCAGGCTCAATCGTATTCAGCTTCCTGGTGATCGCCCAATAACCGCCGCTGACGAGGTGTCGCGGCGGCCAAGACCACAGGGTTGAACTGCCAGTGCAGATAAGGTGAGAACTTCTGCGCGACCATCCGCCGGCCGTAGTGCACCTGGAGCATGTAGCGCGTGCGGTCGGCGGTGCGGTTGTCGCTACCGGCGTGCCATAACTCACTGCGCAGTATCAACACATCGCCCGCCCGGCACAGCACCGGCTGCGCAGAGCGCCCTTGCCACTGCGTTTCGCCCTTCACCGGCGCCCGGCCGGCCTTGTGACTGCCCGCAATGACCTGGGTCGGACTCAAGTCGGCGTCGATGTCATCCAGGTAAAACTGCGCGGTAAAAACCTGCATCGGCAGTTCAAAGGCAGGGTCGGCCAACAGCCCTGGCGGCAATTGCATCGCCAGATAATCCAGGTGCAACGGCGCCCCGGTAAAACCGGGATGGCAGCGCCAGGCTGTCTGGCCAATGACATGGCAATCATCACCCAGGGCCGCCTCGGCCAGCTCGATCACCCCGGCCACATCCAGGAACGGCAGCCAGAACGGCTTGCGATTGAACACGCATTTGTAATGATCAATGACGCCGCTGTAGTCCCAATGCTGGGGCTTCAACTGGTCGATGGCATGGCGCAGGTCGGCGATCTGCCGGGCATCCAACACACCGGGCATCAGGACGAAACCGTCCTGATGCAGGGCTTGCAGCTGCTCGTCAGTAGACACGACACCCCCTGTTTCAGGTGCGGAAGCGGCCGGTCAGTTCTGCCAGGTTTCTCGACAGGCTGGACAGCTGTTGGCTAGCCTGCATGCTCTGGGCAGAGTTCGCTGCCGCTTCGTTGGACAAGTCGCGGATGTCGGAGATGTTGCGGGCGATCTCTTCGGTGACGCTGCTTTGCTCCTCGCAGGCGTTGGCGATCTGCGCAGCCATGTCGTTGATCCGCAGAATCGAGCCGCTGGTGCCACTGAGCACCTGATCGACCCCCGCCGCACGTTCGACACTGTCACGGGCCTTGCTGCTGCCGACCTGCATGGCTTGCACGGCCTTGGCGACACCGCTTTGCAGCCGTTCGATACGCACCTGAATGTCCTTGGTCGAATCCTGGGTGCGCGCCGCCAGGGCCCTGACTTCATCGGCCACGACAGCAAAACCGCGGCCTTGCTCGCCCGCCCGGGCCGCCTCGATGGCAGCGTTCAGTGCGAGCAGGTTGGTCTGTTCGGCAATGCCCCGGATGACCTCAAGCACGGCACCGATGCTGGAGGTTTCCAGGGCCAATGCCTCGATGGTGCCCGAAGCGCTCTCCACTTCCTGGGCCAACTGACGGATCGATTCGATGGTGCTGTTGACAACCGCGGTGCCGTCGCGAGACTGACTGCTGGCTTGCTGGGCGGCGTCCGACGCGTTCACGGCATTGTGTGCCACCTCATGCACTGCGGCACTCATCTGGGTCGCCGCCGTACTGACCTGGTCAAGCGCCGCGTGTTCGCTGCTGATCAACTTGTCATTGGTCGCGGCCATATTGGCCATGGCCCGCGCGGCGGCATCCACCTCCCCGGTCACGCGGCCCACTTCGGCAATCAACGGCTGCAGCTTATCGAGAAAACGGTTGAACGCACTGCCAAGCTGGCCCAGCTCGTCAGCCGAACGCACCTCGAGACGGCCCTTCAGATCCCCACCGCCCTCGGCGATCTGTTCGACACGGTGCAGCAGCCGACGCATCGGACGCAGCACGACCATTGGCAAGGCCACAATCAGCAGGATGCAACCCAGCAGACCCACCAACAAGATACCGCCCTGCTGCACCCCAACCGCCTGGCCATGGTCAATCGCCGCTTGCCCCTCGCGCAGAGACGCTTCGTCTTCCAGTTCACCGAGCTTGTCGATGGCATCGCGCATGGTGTCGAACTTACTTTCACCGTCACCAAAACTCAGCGCACTGGCCGCCTGGGGATTGCTCGCGGCCTGCTCGACCACCTGCCGCGAAACCTGCGACCACTGTGCGAAACGGTCATTGAACTGACTGACCAGCGCCAACGCCTCGGCACTTGGCTGCATCGCGGCATATTTCTGCACACGATCATAAGCTTGCTTCAGATTGTCCCGATGACTGGCACGCAGCGCCTCGGCATGACTGCCCGCATTGCCCCCAAGCAGGCTGCGCTCGGCGACAAAGGCCTGGTAGAGATCACGATCAGCGTTGAGCAACAGGCTGATGGCCGGCAGGTAGCGCTTGGTCAACTGCGTGCTGGACTCCGTCACCTGACCGATGCCACGCATGCCCGACCACCCCATCAGCACCAACAGCAGTGCCAGGAACCCAATGGGCAGGGTGATTTTCCAGCGAAAGCCCAGATCGGCAAAAAACCGCGGCATGGTGTCACTCCTTACACGGGGGAATACCTGCCTATCGGCAGCCTTGCCTTGAGCTATAGACCATTAGTCCAATTGTTACAAAGCTTTGGGTCTGGCGGACACCGGGGTTATGCAGGTCGCGGAGGGGGTTGAGCGGGATAAAAAAGGTGGGTGGAGGCAATAGCTGCGGGGAATTTTCTGACATTTCCCGCCCACATAATTTAGGGAATTTTCTCACTCATCATCTGATTGATGATTTCTCCAGAAGGGCTCTATAGTCCAAGTGCCGTTCGTAAGAGCGGCGTGGGTTTGGCGACCCATGACAAATATGCAGGAACCTCTCACGGATTGCGGAACGCTACCGTGCGCAATATGCTGCTTTTCGGTAGCTGTGCGTGGGAGATCTTCGGATCTGCCGGTTTTTCTATTTGTCCGGTTCGCCAACCCGCGTATAGCTACCACCTTATTCGTTTGGCGACGACTAAGAAGGTCCTTAATCAAATGGAATTTAAAAATGAATAGATACATGGCTCTTACCAGTAATGCCGACGATCAACCCCTCTTCGTCGATACTTCTGCGCCTTTGCACATCTTGCTTGACACGGCAGGCTATAGAATTCGCGCGGTCACTCAGCTTTTAGAGAACCTCGCCATGCGGGGGGACATTCCGAGTGACTCAGTGGTCCTCCAGGACTTTGCACAGCTGTGCTGCATTCCCTTGAGAGATGGCTGCGACGTGCTCGATGTCATAGCGCGACGCTTGGATGCGGAACCTGCCTAGGGATAATACTTGTCAGCTAGAGATAAAGTCTGTGGGAGCAAAGCTTTGCTGCTTAACTGATTGGCGTTGACCCTAGGAGCTCATTTCGTCAAACGAACATGGTTCGATGACACCGAAACCCTCCGGGTTACCCGGACTCGATTAGTCACATAACCAATCAGCATAAATACACACCTCGGAGGCTCCGATAGCTACCACAAAAAAAGTCGAGAAAGCGCGCAGAAAAGTCACTCACGAAGAGCTGACATTTCTTGACGTTCGACAAGCTGCACGTGATGGTCAGAAAGTGTTCGATAAATTTGTAATCACTGGCGAGCTTCCTATTACAAAGTAAGCGTGGATGCCAGCCGTTAAAATGTCCGCACTTTTTTGAGGAAACACAGAACTGGAAAAATATTGCCGCACACTTTTATAACTACAAAGTGTGCGACAAACTTCCGGCTATCTTTGGCAGAGATGAAAAGCTCAATCTGAGCGATATGTATCACGGGTGATCGCGATCGGATCGATGCTTGCGTCGAGGATCGTGTAGAAGCCCCCACCCAATTACCTCGAAGCTGAGTGCGTTACCGACCTGCAGCGTCGAATTGACCATGCCAGCGTTCATGCCCGCATACGCCGGAGCAGCATGGCTGGTGACCATCCGCATCAACGTCGGCAACGCCACCCTTGGTGGAAACCTTCCGGGCCCTACTGTCATGCAGTTAGACAATGAAGTGCTTTTGTCGCACGGATAATACTATTACCCGCGATACCCGTTGTTTTGTAGATATTGTTCCGCTGCTGCCCCCAAGCAGAAACGGATAGTAGTGAAGAAGCTCGGCCACCGTTGACGTAAAAAACGGTGAGCCAACTCATCCATACCTTGCTGGGGTGTTTTCGCAGCATCGCGCAGCTGCTTTTTGTTACGCTCGATATGCCAAAGTATGCGCTTCCGAGCTTCACACAAACGATCACAATTTAGATTCAGCATGCTGATCGTGTGCTCTACCAGCGCCTGGGTAGTGGGATGTTTATTCCCCTCCAGGCTGACTTCCGCGCAACAGGCCTCATCCGCCAATAATTCTCCGGTACTTTTTTCCAAGAAAAAAAGCCTGGGGAAAGCCGGTAAAGCTAGCGGATTGACAATCCATCCCTCGCAGCGCTCCTCTAATCGATGGCTCTGGATCATTTTATCCTTATGCGCATCGCAGCTGAGATTCTCAGGTAAAGGCTCCTTCGTATATGGTTCGGCGTGGTGTCGTTGTGACCCTCCCATGCAGACAGCGATCATGTTGTTCCAATCCAGCGCCCAGTTATGAGGTGTCGCTCTGTCTGACTTAGGATGAAAATGCTCGACGCGGCAGTGCGTCGGATCATCATTATTTATCTCGATTTCACAGAAGGCGCAAATACCTCCTTGCCCTTCGATCAGCCGTGGGCGAATCACGTCATAGACCGCACGCCCGTGTGCATCCTGGCGCATCGCCTCCCAACCACACGTTGGATTGGCCTCACGATAGTTTTTTAGTTCATCAGGTTCGGCTGTCCCTGCCACCCGCTTCAATCGCCCAACTCCCATTTACGGTTTTCAATTTGCAAATCTGCATCTAGCAACGCAGGTTCCTGCCCTTGGTAGCGCCGATCCAATCGTTCGCGTAGCGTTTTTGCCCGCGCACTACTCCACTGATCCCGGTCAACTAGCGCTAAGTATTCCTTTAACTCTTGTGTAGCTAGGTTATCAGGCGGACGCACCTCCTCCAGCCCCAGCACCTGCTTGAGCATTCGCTCTGGTTCCGCCCCCTCCGTTCCAGGTGGAGCTGAATAAACCGTATTCCCCCGAAGGATACGAATGCACTCGGAAGGTACGGTCGTTAAGACCTGTGGGCTGTGAGTGGTCACGATGAACTGAAGCTTGGGAAATGCATCTCTAAGCTGCGTAAGAATCGTTTGCTGCCATCGAGGATGAAGGTGCATATCCACCTCATCAATGAGCACAATTCCCGGCGTAGATTTCGCAGCGTGTGGTCCTAGATGGCCGTTGAGTTTGGTTGCCCGAAATCCAATATCTGCAACCATGCCAATCATATTACGAATACCATCACTCAAGAGCTCAACAGGAAGTTCACCGAACTCTTCATGGTGGGCAACTAGAGCATCACGTGAGAACGAGTACTCGATATTCTTCCAACCGGCGGGTTCGAGGCACGCGTTAACGGCTGTACCGACTGATTTGATATACCCATCAAACTCACTTACACCAGCCGTCTCCCCCGACTCCAGAGCCTTGATGCGTAGCTCTTTGGCATTGAAGTTCCAGTACCGAAACCACTCCACGAATGCTTTGTATTTGGAGGCAGGGTCCAGGCAGTCGGTATACCCCACAGTACGAGACGTCCGTACAATTTTCTCGGACCACGACTGCTTCTTCTGATTTTTTTGTTGCCACAAACGGCCAGTGCCATAGTAAGCGAGCAGAGGCAAGATCACATCGCTGCCAGGCGTACGAACAGCTTCCTGCATACGCTTGCCGTAATCTCTCAACTCCTTGGCGTCTTTGACCGACGTCTTGGTTTTGGTCGGACCTGCGAGGCTTCGACGCCAGACGGAGGGTAAATCACCAAGTTGCTCCGCGATGCTGCCAGGGATCACACCCTTCGCTTCAAGTCTGACTCCCTTGGAGGCGTACTCCATCTCATGGGTAAGCGTGGCTCTCGCTCGAAACTGGCGAATATCACTAGGCTCAAAGTGCTTGCCCACGGCCTCATCAAAGGCACCAACGTAAGGCCCAAACGCTATCGCGATAGCGTCGAGAATCGACGTTTTGCCTGCACCGTTGGCCGCGACCAAAACGGTAAGGTCCGGCTGAAAATCGATTTCGAGCGCATCAAAACAGCGGTAATCGCGCAAAGATAGATGACTGAGTTTCACGGATTCTCCTGCGGAGTGGGGCGTTATGCACGTGCGCTGACCGAGTTTACCCCGTTGGAGTTTGGCATGGGGATGCCTTACGTTTTTTAATACAAACGATGCAAGACCTTGATCTCGTAACGGGATCAAGCCTCCATTTCACATTTGGCTGGCACAGTTCCCTGAGCAGCTATGGGCTTCCGTTATGCCCCCCCAAAAAACCAAACGAAACGCCAGAAACGAAAAAGCCCCTGAAATGTTCAACCATTTCAGGGGCTTAGTCATGCACAATAATGGCGGAGAGATAGGGATTTGAACCCTAGGTACTGTCGCCAGTACAACGGATTTCGAATCCGTCCCGTTCGGCCACTCCGGCATCTCTCCAGTGGCGCGCATCATACCAGCACATTCGCCGGAAGCGAACCCCCGAGCGAAATTTTTTCCGTGCTATCAGATGCTTGCGTCGATTACAGCGGCACACCCAGACGCTGGGCGACTTCTTCGTAGGCTTCGATGACGTCACCGAGGCCCTGGCGGAAGCGGTCCTTGTCCATCTTCTTCTTGGTGTCCTTGTCCCAGAGGCGGCAGCCGTCCGGGCTGAATTCGTCGCCCAGGACGATGGAGCCGTCACTGAACACACCGAATTCAAGCTTGAAGTCCACCAGCAGCAGGCCGGCGTCGTCGAACAGCTTGGTCAGCACTTCGTTGACCTTGAGGGACAATTCCTTCATGCGGGCCAGTTGCTCGGTGGTGCCCCAACCGAATGCCACGACGTGGGATTCGTTGATGAACGGGTCGCCCTTGGCGTCGTCCTTCAGGAACAGTTCGAAGGTGTAAGGGTTGAGCTTCAAGCCCTCTTCCACGCCCAGGCGTTTGACCAGGCTGCCGGCGGCGTAGTTACGCACGACGCATTCGACCGGGATCATGTCCAGCTTCTTGACCAGGCATTCGTTGTCGCCCAGCAGCTTGTCGAACTGGGTCGGCACGCCGGCGGCTTCGAGTTTCTGCATGATGAAGGCGTTGAACTTGTTGTTCACCATGCCTTTGCGGTCCAACTGTTCGATGCGCTTGCCGTCGAACGCCGAGGTGTCGTTGCGAAACAGCAGGATCAAGCGGTCAGCGTCGTCGGTCTTGTAAACCGACTTGGCTTTGCCGCGGTAGAGTTCTTCACGTTTTTCCATGATGGGCTCCGCTTGCTAAGTAGTGGGCTAGGCGATATGTCGCCAGTCGAGCCCTGAATCTTGATCGGCCAGTTGCAGCCAGTCCGGGTCGCACCCGAGGGTGTCGACAAAACATTGCCGGGCCAGCTGCGGCAGGTTGTTCTTGCTGCTCAGATGGGCCAGGACCAGGTGTTGCAGGCCTTGCCAGCCCAACTCGGCCACCAGGAACGCTGCCTGGTGGTTGTTCAAATGTCCGTGTTCCCCGCCTACCCGCTGCTTGAGGAAGTACGGGTAGTAACCACGCGCCAACATGTCGCGGCAGTGGTTGGACTCGATCATCAACGCATCGAGGTCCCGGTAACTGTCCATCACCCTGTCGCAATACGACCCCAGGTCGGTCAGCAGCCCAAAGCGCCGCTCGCCGTCACTGAACACATATTGCGTCGGTTCCCGGGCATCGTGCGCCACGCTGACCACGCTGATATCCAGGCAACCGATGCGCAGTTGCTCGCCACCGGCCACGAACCCGGCCGGCTCGATGGGCTTGCGCAGGCCTTCCAGTGTCCCACGGCTCAGGTACACCGGCAGATTGTAGCGCCGAGACAGCAAACCCACGCCATGCACGTGGTCGGCATGTTCGTGGGTCACGAGTATCGCGCTCAATTGCGCCGGGTGCACACCCAGGCGCAACAGGCGCTTCTCGGTTTCCCGCAGGGAGAACCCACAATCGACCAACACATACGTGCTGGCGCTGGCTACCAGCGTGCCGTTCCCCTGGCTACCGCTGCCGAGAACGGCAAAACGCATCGGATCAGCCCAGGTTGTCCTGAATCACGCTCAACACCTTGCGGGCCACATCGGCCGGCGCCACGGTGTTGATGTTCTTCTCGACGGTGACCTGGACGCTGTCGCCGACCTTGCTCAGGCGAACCTGGTAACGCTCGGCGCGGGCTTCGATTTCTTCCTTGTCCGGCTTGCTGCCGAACAGGCCACTGAAGAAGCCAGGCTTCTCGTCTTTCTTCTCGGCCTTTTCAGCGAGGTTGATGTAGTACAGGCCCAGGCTGCGGTTGATGTCTTCAACGCGCCATTCGCCCTGCTCCAGCGCACGGCCAACGCTCGACCAGGCACGGTCCAGGTCGGAGCCGACGTTGAGCACCGGGTTGCCGCTGCCGTCTTCGCTCAGGCTGACGCGGCTCGGCGCATCGAACTCCTTGGACGCCAGCATCGAGACCGAACCGCCCTGCTCCGCGGTACGACTCATGCTGGCAAGCATGTCGTCCACCAGTGCAGCGTCGAGGCCGGTATTGACCGAACGGTTGGTGAAGGCCACGTCGGCGGTGCTGCCGGCAGGTCGCTCGGCGCTGACCACATAGACTTCACTGGTGTTGCGCTGCACGCCCGGCTCGATACGCACCCGCACGCGGGTTTCGCTGTCGGCCGCGACACCGGCGGCGCTCATGCGCTTGGCCATGCTGGCGGACAGTTCATCCGAACGCTGCCAGGTGGTGGTGAACTCGCCAGTTTGCGGGCGCTGTTCGTCCAGGCGGAAACCGTTGTCCTGGAAGAACTGGATCGCCACAGGCCAGACTTCGGCCGGTGGATGCTGGCCCATGACCCAGCTGGAGTCGCCACTCTTCTGCAGGGTGTAGTCGCTGGCATCGGCCACGGCCGACAGCGGCTGTGGACGTGGGACGATGTATTCGCCCTTGACGCTGTCGTCGGCTACGTTGCGCGGGATCGGCAGCAGCGGATCCAGACGCTTGGCAACGTTGACGTCTTGCGGCATTTGCATCGGTGCAGTCTGTTGCGCCTGCAGGTAATCGCTACCACGGTCGCGGAAGTAACCTTCCGGTCCCCAGATCCATCCGCAGCCGCTGGTGCTGGAGATAATCAAGGCAAGTGCGGAAAGTCCGGCCATTCGCTTCATGCGTTGTACTTCCTCAATTAAACCAGGACGCCGGACTGGCGCATGGCCTGCCGCAGCGGTTCTTGACAGGGGGCGCTCAGCCAGGTCAGTGGCAGGCGGATGCCTTCGTGCATCAGGCCCATTTCAACCAAGGCCCACTTCACCGGAATCGGGTTGGCCTCGATGAACAGGTCCTTGTGCAACGGCATCAGTTTTTCGTTGATTGCCCGTGCAGTCTCGGCGTCGCCCTTGAGCGCGGCCTCGCACAGGTCGGCCATTTCACGTGGGGCAACGTTGGCGGTGACGGAGATGTTGCCCTTGCCGCCCATCAGGATCAGCTCGACCGCTGTCGGATCATCGCCAGACAGCACGATGAAGTCCTTGCTCACGCCATCGAGAATGGCCTTGGCGCGCTTCATGTCGCCGGTGGCTTCCTTGATACCGATGATGTTCGGCACCGTGGACAGACGGATCACGGTCTCGGCCAGCATGTCGCAGGAGGTACGACCGGGAACGTTATAGAGGATCTGCGGGATGTCGACGGCTTCGGCAATGTGCTTGAAGTGCTGGTACAAGCCTTCCTGGGTCGGCCTGTTGTAGTACGGGACGACCAGCAGGCAGGCGTCGGCACCGGCTTCCTTGGCGTTGCGGGTCAGCTCGACGGCTTCGCGGGTCGAGTTGGCGCCGGTGCCGGCGATGACGGGAATGCGACCGTTGACCTGCTTGACCACGGCACGGATGACTTCGATGTGCTCATTGACGTCGAGGGTTGCCGACTCGCCGGTGGTACCGACGGCGACAATGGCATGGGTGCCGTTCTCAAGGTGGAAGTCCACGAGTTTGCTGAGGCTGGCCCAGTCAAGATGCCCTTGTGCATCCATGGGTGTGACCAGTGCCACCATACTGCCCGCAATCATGAAACCGCTCCTGCCGGAAAAAGAGAGCGGTAATGGTACTGGCGCCAAGATGCTTGTACAAGCGAACTACCATTCCCCTTGGCGATGGTTTTCGCTACCCTTCAGGCTTTGATCGGTACCGACAAGCTCATACGCCGGTTTCCAGCCTCCGTTTTCGTCGCCGCAAGCCCCGATCCCGGGTTTGTCCTGGTGCGTTCCTGCTGTCGCGGAATGCAGCGCAACCCTGGGCACAAGGCTTGAGCCGTTCGTTTTTCCGGGCCTGGCGCTGTGTCGAGCGGCAAAAGTACCGACCGCTCATCGCTTTAGGAATGCTGCATGTCCACCCCCACAGTCCGCGAACAATTCCTTGTTATCAGTGCCCTTGGCGCCAACCCCATGGAGCTGACTAACGTCCTGTGCCGCGCCAGCCATGAAAATCGCTGCGCCGTCGTGACCTCACGCCTGACCCGTCATGGCGAATGCAGTGCGCTCGTGCTCGAGATCTCCGGCAGCTGGGACGCCCTGGCTCGCCTGGAAGGCAGCCTGCCGGTGCTGGCCAAGAAGCATGCCTTCACCGTCAACGTGGTGCGTAGCGCCGCGCTGGAGAACCGTCCCCAGGCCCTGCCCTACGTGGCCTATGTGAGCTCGGCCTACCGTCCGGACATCATCAACGAGCTGTGCCAGTTCTTCATGGACCACCACGTCGAGCTGGAAAACCTGACCTGCGACACCTACCAGGCCCCGCAGACCGGCGGCACCATGCTCAATGCCACGTTCACCGTGACCCTGCCCGCCGGCACCCAGATCAGTTGGCTGCGCGATCAGTTCCTGGATTTCGCCGATGCGATGAACCTGGATGCCCTGATCGAACCGTGGCGCCCACAAAACCCAATGTAAGGAAGCGTTCATGGCCGTTGCAGTCGACCAGCCGGTTACCGATTTCCAGGCACCCGCCACCAGCGGGCAGACCGTCAGCCTCGCCGCCCTCAAGGGCAAGCAGGTGGTGATCTACTTCTACCCCAAGGACAGCACCCCGGGCTGCACCACCGAAGGCCAGGGTTTTCGGGACCAGTATGCACAGTTCCAGGCCGCCAACACCGAAGTGTTCGGCGTCTCCCGGGACAGCCTCAAGTCCCACGAGAACTTCAAGTGCAAACAGGAGTTCCCGTTCGAGCTGATCAGTGACAAGGACGAGGCCGTCTGCCAGCTGTTCGACGTGATCAAGCTGAAAAAGCTCTATGGCAAGGAATACCTGGGCGTTGATCGCAGTACATTCCTGATCGACAAGAACGGCGTGCTGCGCCAGGAATGGCGTGGCGTGAAGGTGCCGGGGCATGTGGATGCGGTGTTGGCGGCGGCTCAGGCACTCAACAAGGCCTGAATCTTTCACTGCCTGTCCTGGCCCCTTCGCGAGCAAGCTCGCTCCCACAGGGATTTGATTAACACCCTCAATCCAATGTGGGAGCGAGCTTGCTCCGGGCGGCGTTCCGACGATGGGGCCATAAGCCCCACCCCATACTCAAACTACAACAACGGCGCCACCACCGGCTCCTTGCTCGGCCACGCATCCAGCACCGCCTTGAACAGCGTCGCCAGGGGAATCGCGAAGAACACCCCCCAGAACCCCCACAGCCCACCAAACAGCAGCACCGCACAGATGATCGCCACCGGATGCAGGTTCACCGCCTCGGAGAACAGCAGCGGGACCAGCACGTTGCCGTCCAGCGTCTGGATGATCCCGTAGACCGCCATCAGATAGATGAACTGATCGCTCCAACCCCACTGGAACAGCGCAATCAAGGCCACCGGCACTGTCACCACCACGGTGCCGACATAAGGCACCACCACTGAGATGCCCACCAGCAGCGCCAGCAAGGCGGCGTAATTGAGTCCCAGGGCGACGAAGCCGATGTAGGTCACGCCACCGCAGATAAAAATCTCGATGACTTTGCCGCGAATGTAGTTGGCGATCTGGCGATTCATCTCCTGGGCCACCCGGGTAATCAGCGCCCGCTCACGAGGCAGGTAGCCACGGACCCAACGGCCGATCATTTCCCGGTCCTTGAGGAAGAAAAACACCAGGATCGGCACCAGTACCAGGTAGATCATGATATTGACCAAAAGCGGCAGGCTGGACAGCGAAAACGTCAGCGCCCACTGGCCGAACTTGCCGATCTGGCCGCGCACGACTTCAATGGCTTGCAACACCTGCTCGTCGGAGACCAGATGCGGATAACGCTCGGGCAACAGCAACAGCACGGACTGCCATTTGGCAAGCATCCCCGGCAACTCGTTGAAGAGCGTCACCAACTGGTGCCAGAGCAGCGGCACGATCACGATTATGAACACCAACAACAAGCCCATGAACAGGGCGAACACCAAGCCCACCGCCACCGCACCCGGCAACCGCAAGCGCTCCAGGGTCGTGACCAACCCTTGCATCAGGTACGCCAGCACCATCCCCGCCAGCACCGGCGCCAGCATGCCGCCCAGGGTGAGCACGGCGGTAAACGCCAGGAATAGCAGCACTGCCAGGACCACAGCCTCTTCATCGGAGAAGTAGCGCTGAATCCAGTCGCGTAACACTTTGAACATTAAAAATCCTTAAGAGACGCTGTCGGTTTTCAGGCCTTTTTCAGCCAGTAACGGTAGACGCCGTTATCGTCTTCTTCACGCAGCAGCGTATGACCGGCCAATCGGGCGAAGGTGCGAAAATCACGCTGGGAGCCCGCATCCGTGGCGATCACCTTGAGCACACTGCCGCTGGCCAGGCGATTGAGTTCCAGCTTGGCCTTGAGCAACGGCAACGGACAGTTCAGGCCGCTGGCGTCCAGTTCGGCATCGTGGGCTACAGCATCAGTCATGGGTTCACTCCGCGGCAGATCGTTGAGCGGCCTAGAATATCTGGTCCCGGGCCCGGTGTCCGGCTACAGTAAGGTCTTTGTCGACTAAGGCTTCGTGCATGACATTTCTGCGCCCCACCCTGCTGACGCTCGCTTGCCTGCTTGCCTCACCGGGCTTCGCCGACGACCTGCCGTCACTTGGCGACGCCAGTTCTGCCATCGTCTCGCCAGAACAGGAGCACCAACTGGGCCGCGCCTGGCTGGCCCTGCTGCGCAGCCAGGTTTCACAGCTCAACGACCCACAGCTCAAGGACTACGTCGAATCCAGCGTCTATAAACTGGTGGAAACCAGCCAGGTCAACGACCGACGCCTGGAGTTCATCCTGATCAACAGCCCGCAGCTCAACGCCTTCGCCGCACCTGGTGGAATCGTCGGGGTCAACGGCGGCCTGTTCCTCAATGCACAGACCGAAGGCGAATACGCCTCGGTCATGGCCCACGAACTGGCGCATTTGTCACAACGCCACTTCGCCCGCGGCGTCGAAGCCCAGCAGCGCATGCAGGTGCCAATGATGGCCGCACTGCTGGCCGGCATCGTGATTGCCGCCGCCGGTGGCGGTGACGCCGGGATCGCGGCCATCGCCGGGACCCAGGCCGCCGCCATCCAGGAACAGCGGCGTTTCTCGCGCCAGAACGAACAGGAAGCCGACCGCATCGGCATCCAGAACCTGGAAAAGGCCGGCTACGACCCGCGGTCCATGCCGACCATGTTCGAACGCCTGATGCGCCAATACCGGTTCGACGCCAAGCCCCCGGAATTCCTGCTGACTCACCCGGTGACCGAATCCCGGATCGCCGACACCCGCAACCGCGCCGAACAGGCCAAGCAGGGTGGCATCGAGGACAGTGTGCGCTATCAACTGATCCGCGCACGGGTCCAGTTGATCTATGAAGAAACCCCGGGCCTGGGCGCCAAGCGTTTCCGGGCACAGCTGGATGAGAATCCGAAGAACGACGTGGCGCGCTACGGCCTGGCGATCGCGCAGATCAAGGGTGGCCAGTTGAATGAAGCACGGGAGAACCTCAAGCCGTTGCTGGCCAAATCGCCCAACGAGATCATCTATAACCTCGCCCAGGTGGACCTGGACATCACCAGCAACAAACTGGCCGACGCTCAATCGCGCGTCGACCGGATGCTGAGCCAATACCCGGGCAACTATCCGCTCAACCAGGTACGCGTCGACCTGCTGCTCAAGCAGAACCGCCCCGCCGATGCCGAGAAGGCCCTGGAGAACCTGCTCAAGACCCGCCCGGACGATCCGGACGTCTGGTACATGGTGGCCGAGACCCGCGGGCTGTCGGGCAACATCATCGGCCTGCATCAGGCTCGTGCCGAGTACTTCGCACTGGTGGGCGACTACCGTCAGGCCATTCAGCAGCTGGACTTCGCCAAACGGCGCGCCGGCACCAATTTCCCCCTGTCGTCGCGCATCGACGCCCGGCAGCGGGAACTCATGGAGCAGGAACGCATGGTCAAGGACATGATGGGCTGAGTATTTGCCAGGCAATAAAAAACCGCCTCTCTCGAGGCGGTTTTTTTCAGCCGCTAACCGGTCATTCGGCCAGCTTGAAGGTGATGAAGCTTGCACGTCCCTGGCGCAGGACACGCATCGAGACCGAACGATTCTTCGGCAACGCCTTGGCGATGTCGGTGAACTCCTTGGCGGAACCGATGGCCTGGTTGTTCAGGTGCGTAATGATATCGCCCGGCTGAAGGCCGATCAGGGCGGCAGGACCATCCTGCACCTCCTTGATCACCACACCGCCCTGAAGCTCCAGGGTGCGCTTCTGCTCTTCGGTCAGCTCGGCCACAGCCACACCCAGACGGTTGCTGCTGCGCTCGACGCCAGACTTGGGCAGCGAATCCAACTCCTTGCCTTCTTCAGGAATGGCGCCGACGGTCAATTCGACGTTCTTGCGCTTGCCCTCACGAATCACTTCCAGATTGGCCTTGGCACCAGCCTTGAGGGCACCCACCAAGTGCGGCAGGTCGGCGGACATAACGATCGGCTGACCATTCATGCTCAGGATCACGTCCCCCACTTGCAGGCCGCCCTTGGCAGCCGGGCCACCTTCCTGGATCTGCGCCACCAGCGCACCGGCCGGTTTTTCCAGCCCGAACGACTCGGCCAGGTCCTTGTTCACTTCCTGGATGACCACGCCCAACCAGCCACGGCTGACCTTGCCTTCGCTTTTAAGTTGGTTGGACACGTCCATGGCAACGTCGATCGGAATCGCGAAGGACACGCCCATGAAGCCGCCCGAACGGGTATAGATCTGGGAGTTGATGCCGACGACTTCACCCGCGAGGTTGAACAGCGGGCCACCGGAGTTACCCGGGTTGATCGGCACGTCGGTCTGGATGAACGGCACGTAGTTTTCGTTCGGCAGGCTGCGACCGATGGCGCTGACAATACCCTGGGTCACGGTGTGGTCGAAGCCGAACGGCGAACCGATGGCCACGACCCATTGGCCGGCTTTCAGGTCCTGGGATTTGCCCAGCTTGAGCACGGGCAGGTCCTTGCCTTCGATTTTCAACAGCGCCACGTCGGAACGTGGATCGGTGCCGATCAGCTTGGCCTTGAGCTCGCTGCGATCGGCCAGGCGTACCAGGATTTCGTCGGCATCGGCGATCACATGGTTGTTGGTCAGGATGTAGCCATCAGGCGAAATGATGAAGCCCGAACCCAGGGATTGCGCTTCGCGCTGGCGACCGCCACCGGGCGAACGGGGTTGTTGCGGCATGCCACGCTCGAAGAACTCACGCAGCATCGGCGGCAAACCTTCCAGGTCCGGCATCTGCTGGTCCGAGACGCGGCGATCCGGCAGCTTCTGGGTCGTGCTGATGTTCACTACAGCGGGCGAAGCCTGCTCGACCAATTGCGTAAAGTCGGGCAACTCGACCGCCACGGCAGGAACGGCCTGGCCGAGCACAAGCACGGTGGCAAGGATAGAAAAATAGGTTTTCAAGCGTGGTATCGACATACGGCTCCCGTTACGACGAGCATGGTTAAGCGATATGGAACAAGGCATACCAGGAAAAGATACGCCGGTATTTTTGTTCCGGAAACAGACAAGGCCAGGGCCGAGCGGCTCTGACCTATAGAAAAAAAGCTGAGTTTTTGCAAATGAAAATACTGACAGGAAGTTTCGGCATTTCGATCAAGCCCTGGCATCATCAGCCTCTCGCGCAATCGAACCACCCATGCAGCCAGCAGGTTATTGAGTCGCCGTGACGTCGGAGCGCATGGAAAGCGCAATCCGTTCCGCCGTGCCTATAGGAATCTCGCCGACCACCGTGACCATCATTTCGCCCTGGGGCGTCGTGAGCCTGCGGGAGACGGCAGCCGTCGGGCCGAGCTGAGTACGGGTATCGGTGGCGTTGGCACCGTTCAGCGGCTCCAGGAACACCGAGAAGCGCGCCAGGCCATCGTCGTACATCAAGCTGTTGACCTGGACCTGGGTGTCCGGGTCCTTGCGCACGACACTGCTGGACAGTTCGAAACCAGGCGGAAGCCAGTCCGAGTGCCAGGCGGCTTTCACCGCGACGACCTTGGCGGGATCCTGCGCGACAGCCTTGCATTCGGCGCTGGCTTGCAGATCACCGTCTGTCGGCGCGGCGACATTCAAGCGGGTGAACTGGAAACGTTCGAGCAACTGGCCCTTGTCGTTGAGCAACAGGGACTTGAGCGGCAAGCCGGTCTCTTTGTCCAGATGCAGCTCGAAGCCATAGCGATGCTGGTCCTTGGGCGTCAACGCCACAATGACCGCTTGACGCCCGGCCACGCGCGACTTGCCAATGACGGCCAGGTCATACCAATTCTTCAGTTTTTGCGGATCGAGCGTACGTGAGGTGCCGTCAGGCGTATTGCCCAGCCCTGCGATCAAGGAGCCACTGACGCATTGAGTATGCCCATCAATGCGCAGGACTTCCTGTGCCGAGCCGTCAAGCTGGAGTAACCGCTCGCGGACTTTGCCATCCTGGACGCGATGCCAGATGTTATGGGTAGAAAAACTACCGTTGCGCTCGTAAACGAAAGTGCCCTGGAAGCTCTGCTGCTGCTCGGCTTGACTCAGGCGGTTCAACCAATCCTGAGCCTCATCGGCATGGGCTGGAATCGCACACCAGCCACCAAGCAGAAGCATGAATAGAGGTATGGCGCGCAATGGTTTTCCTTAATTAACGGTTTTCCATGCTGGCTGCACGGGCGTAAGGCAGCGCGCTTTCAGTACCTTTCAGGGCAGCTTGCTGAGCATGCTGACGCAGGTAGTTGGGCAGACGCTGATCATGCCAGCCAGGTTGGCCTTGCAGAACACCATTGACCATTGGGCCTGCGGTTTCCGAGCCTTCGCTGTAGCCGGCCAGTACCGCTGGACCCTTGACCTGTGGAGCGCTCAGGCCTGGCTGGTTGGACTGCTGCGCCATCTGCACGCCAGCAATCTCATCCTGGTTGTACAGGCGCACACCGGCCAGTACGGCCACGGTGACCGAAGCGGCTACTGCCAGGCGACCCAGGCTGCGCCATGGTCCGCGAGAAGCTTTTGCCGGTACGGCTTCGTCAGCCAATGCAGCGGAAACGGCCGCAGCGATGTCCAGGCGTGGAAGCAACAAGTCCTTGTGCATCACGGCCCGGGCGATCTGGTAACGAGCCCAGGTCTCACGGGTTTCAACATCGTCGAAGGCATTCAATACCCGACGCAATTCCAGTTCGTCCGCTTCGTTATCCATCACTGCGGACAGCGATTCCTGCAGGGCTTCACGACTCATGGCGTTCCTCTCTTGGCTGTCGCCGCTGTCTCTAGTTTTCCTGCAACAAAGGTTGCAGGGCTTTATCAATGGCCTCCCGGGCGCGGAAGATCCGGGAGCGCACGGTGCCTACAGGACATTGCATGACGCTCGCAATGTCTTCGTAACTCAGACCGTCGAACTCACGTAAAGTTAAAGCCGTACGCAAATCTTCGGGCAGTTGCTGGATGGTTCGATGGACGGTGCCTTCAATCTCATCCCGCAGCAACGCACGTTCCGGTGATTCGAGATCCTTGAGGCCATGATCGCCATCATAGAACTCGGCATCTTCAGAACTTACATCGCTATCCGGCGGCCGACGGCCGCGTGAAACCAGATAGTTTTTCGCCGTGTTGATGGCGATGCGGTAAAGCCACGTATAAAACGCGCTGTCCCCGCGAAAATTTCCAAGTGCGCGGTAGGCCTTGATGAAGGCTTCCTGAGCGACATCCTGCGCTTCATGGGTGTCGTGCACGAAACGCACGATCAACCCGAGAATTTTGTGCTGGTATTTAAGCACTAGCAGATCGAAAGCTCGCTTGTCGCCGCGTTGGACGCGCTCGACCAGCTGCTGATCCTCTTCCTGGGTTAGCATGAACACTCCTCGATAAGCTCGAAGGAGGCTTGCATTACTAATTGACCGGGCTTGCAAACATAGACTCGGGCTTTTCGCAAAAGTTCTCCCCCTTCCAAGCAAGTTTCCGGCGCGCTCTGATCTCGGCACGCACGAAAAACGCAGCAGGAGATTCCCCGGCTGCGCGAATAATCTGTCACCGGGCCTGACGGCAGAGACTCCAATCGAAATCTTGCACCAACCCGACGCTGCTCCCTTTTGCAGACAACCGTCTATTGAACGTAGGCGCTTGGCAAAAGTTCCCACTATTTATAGCGCTGTACACTGAATATCAGGCAACCGTGACGAGATAAACAGCGTTCTGTCCTCGAAACGGCGGCCTTATCGACGTTGTACCAAAAACGGCGATCCGACGAAGCGTGTCGCTTTTCTGTCACGCTGGTTTCACATTGCCATGAATGCCCGGCTATTGTGCCGATCCCCCCCTCTATATACTAGTGGGCTGCGTGGCTGCCTGACCCGTTGAAGCGGTGTCTTGCGCCAACCCCGACCCGGGTCGCCTTGAGCGGAAACCATTCGAATGAGCCAACAGTTTCAACACGATGTTCTGGTAATCGGCAGCGGAGCCGCCGGATTGAGCCTTGCACTGACTTTGCCTGCGCATTTGCGCATTGCAGTACTGAGCAAGGGCGACCTGGCCAACGGTTCGACCTTCTGGGCCCAGGGCGGTGTCGCAGCCGTGCTGGACGATACCGACACCATTGAATCCCATGTCGAGGACACCCTCAACGCCGGCGGTGGCCTTTGCAATCCAAAAGCGGTGCGTTTCACCGTGGAACACAGCAGGGAAGCCATCCAGTGGCTGATCGATCAGGGTGTACCGTTTACCCGTGACGAACAATCGGGCACCGAAGACGGCGGTTTCGAGTTCCACCTGACGCGCGAAGGCGGTCACAGCCATCGGCGCATCATCCATGCGGCCGACGCCACTGGTGCCGCGATCTTCAAGACCCTGCTCGCCCAGGCGCGACTGCGGCCGAACATCGAACTGCTGGAACAGCGCGTCGCGGTCGACCTGATCACCGAAAAACGCCTGGGCCTGGACGGTGATCGCTGCCTCGGTGCCTACGTGCTCAATCGCGGCACCGGTGAAGTCGACACCTACGGCGCGCGTTTCGTCATCCTGGCGTCCGGCGGCGCAGCGAAAGTCTATCTGTATACCAGCAACCCCGACGGCGCCTGCGGCGATGGCATCGCCATGGCCTGGCGTTCGGGTTGCCGGGTGGCGAACCTGGAGTTCAACCAGTTCCACCCCACCTGCCTCTATCACCCGCTGGCCAAGAGTTTCCTGATCACCGAAGCCTTGCGTGGCGAAGGTGCCCACCTGAAGCTGCCCAACGGCGAACGCTTCATGCAGCGCTTCGATCCGCGCGCCGAACTGGCACCGCGCGACATCGTCGCCCGGGCCATCGACCACGAAATGAAGCGCCTGGGTATCGATTGCGTTTACCTGGACATCAGCCACAAGCCCGAAGCGTTCATCAAGAGTCACTTCCCGACGGTGTACGAACGCTGCCTGGAGTTTTCCATCGACATCACCAAGCAGCCGATCCCGGTGGTGCCGGCGGCGCATTACACCTGCGGCGGTGTGATGGTCGACCAACAGGGCCGTACCGACGTGCCTGGCCTGTACGCCATTGGCGAAACCAGCTTCACCGGCCTGCACGGCGCCAACCGCATGGCCAGCAACTCGCTGCTGGAATGCTTCGTCTACGCCCGCTCGGCGGCGGCAGACATCCTGGCGCAATTGCCGCAGATTGCCGTTCCTGCCGCCCTGCCCTCGTGGGACGCCAGCCAGGTCACCGATTCGGACGAAGACGTGATCATCGCGCACAACTGGGACGAACTGCGGCGATTCATGTGGGACTACGTGGGCATCGTGCGCACCAACAAGCGCCTGCAACGGGCACAACATCGGGTGCGCTTGCTGCTGGATGAAATCGACGAGTTCTACAGCAACTACAAAGTCAGCCGCGACCTGATCGAGTTGCGCAACCTGGCCCAGGTGGCCGAACTGATGATTCGCTCGGCCATGGAGCGCAAGGAAAGCCGGGGGCTGCATTACACGCTGGACTACCCGAACCTGCTGCCCGAGGCACTGGACACTATCCTGGTGCCGCCCACCTACGCCGACTGAACCTGAGCTGTACCCGCAGGCGCCGATGGATATCCGGCGCCAGCGCGTCGCGCGGCACACACAGCGAGCGGACCCGCCGTTCACCCTGCACGCGAAAGCGCAGCACGACGATCATCGGCAGCGCCAGGCTATCGGGGCGCAGCTGCACAGCCCTCCACCCGTCGGCCCGACTCCAGAGTTGCCAGCCAGCGGCATTACGACGCAACCGGGAAATGGCCCGGCGATGAGTCAGCAATAGATGTCGGGGGATCACCCAGGCGCCATGGGCCAGGCACAATACGACGCCAAGCGCCGCGAACCAGGATGGGACGGACAACAGGAACAACGACCCCAGGGCGAACACCTGGGCCAGCAGATAGGCCGCCAGCAGTTGCCCGGAGGCCTGCCAGCGGCATTCGAAGCGATTACTTGGGTTGGACACGGTCCAGAATCATCCGGACCATGCGCTGCAACTCAGGGTCTTCGGATTCGCTGCGCTCCATGAACCAGCCGAACATGTCCTGATCCTCGCATTCGAGCAGGCGGACATAACACGCGCGGTCCACTTCATTGAGATGGGGATAAACCTCTTTGACGAATGGCACCAGCAACACGTCCAGCTCAAGCATGCCGCGGCGGCTGTGCCAGTAGAGGCGATTCAGTTCAACATCTTCGACCATGGAGCGCTCCTCAAATAGAGCGCAAGTATACAGGCCCCGCCGCAGCGGAACAGACAGCTTTGGCAGGGCACCATCGATCCTTTGTGAACTACCCATTTCAAGGGCGCCCCCTTATGATGTCTACCAGACCTTTTACCCTGCGATGACCCATGGCTGATTCCGCTTTTTTCTGCACCCTGTCCCACGAAGGCGTCCTTGCGGTCCGCGGCGTGGATGCCGGCAAATTCCTGCAAGGCCAATTGACCTGCAACCTCGACTACCTGAGTGACAGCCGGGCCAGCCTCGGCGCCCGCTGCACCCAGAAAGGCCGGATGCAATCGAGCTTCCGCATCCTGCTCGAAAGCGACGGCGTGTTGATGGCCATGGCCGCCGAACTGCTCGAACCGCAACTGGCCGACCTGAAAAAATATGCCGTGTTCTCCAAATCCAAGCTCACCGACGAAAGCTCGGCCTGGGTTCGCTTCGGCCTGGAAAACGCCGACAAGGCGCTGGCCGGCCTGGGCCTCGAACTACCGGACGACACCGACAGCGTGGCTCGCCATGAAGCCTTGATCGCCATCCGCGTATCTCCCGGTCGCGCTGAACTGTGGGCGCCCGCCGAACAAGCGCAAACGCTGCGAACCCGCCTGGGCACAGAACTGGCCGAAGCGGATCTGAACCCCTGGCTGTTGGGCCAGGTCCGCGCCGGAATCGGCCAGGTCATGCCGGCCACCCGCGAGCTGTTCATCCCACAGATGCTCAACCTGCAAGCCATCGGCGGCGTCAGTTTCAAGAAAGGCTGCTACACCGGCCAGGAAATCGTCGCCCGCATGCAATACCTGGGCAAGCTCAAGCGACGCCTGTACCGCCTGCAGTTGGACGCCAGCGAACTGCCAGAGCCTGGCACCGCGCTGTTCTCCCCCACGCATGGCAGCTCCATCGGCGAAGTGGTGATTGCCGCCCGCGGCGAGGGGAATATTGAACTGCTTGCGGTATTGCAGGCCGAAGCAGCAGAAGACGACAATTTGCACCTCGGTAGCCTGGAAGGCCCACGCCTTCAATTGTTGGACCTGCCTTACGAACTGGATCGCGACCGCGAAATCCAGCGCTGATCGCAGCATTTGCCGCAATACCCTAGAGAACCGAAATGAGCGATTTGGCGGATAAGGTCCAACGGGATTTGGTGCAAGCCATCGATAACGATGACTTGGTTCTGCCAACATTACCGGAAGTGGCCCTGCAGATTCGCCGGGCCGCCGAAGACCCGGAAATCAGCGTCAGCAACCTGAGCAAAGTGATCGGCCGCGATACGGCTCTCTCGGCACGCCTGATAAAGGTGGTCAACAGCCCACTCCTGCGCGCCACCCAGGAAGTCACTGACCTGCACACGGCCATCACTCGATTGGGCGTCAACTACAGCAGCAACCTGGCCATCGGCCTGGTCATGGAGCAGATTTTCCACGCCCGCTCCGAAGTGGTGGAGCTGAAGATGCGCGAAGTCTGGCGCAAGAGCCTGGAGATCGCCGGCGTCAGCTATGCGCTGTGTCGCGGTTACACCCAACTCAAGCCCGACCAGGCCGCGCTGGGTGGGCTGGTGCACCAGATCGGCGTGCTGCCGATCCTGACGTATGCGCAAGACAACAATGAATTGCTGTCGGACCCGGTCAGCCTCAACCACGTCATCGAAACGATTCACCCGGTGCTGGGGGACAAACTACTCAGCGTCTGGGAGTTTCCGGAGCGGTTGGTGAAGCTGCCAGGGCTGTATCTGGATTTCACCCGGGACTCCAAGCAAATCGATTATGTCGACTTGGTGCAGGTCGCGGCGCTGTATTGCTACAAGGACACCGACCATCCCCTGAGCAAGGTTGACGTGTTCGGGGTTCCCGCCTTCAAGAAACTGGGCATCGACCCGGAGAACAAGGCACGGTGTGCGGATATCGAAGAAGCGCGGTCGATGTTCTATTAAGCAGGTCGGACACCTACGAACGCGTAGTCAAGCCTGAATCTGTGACCTGTGGCAACAGGATTTGTGGGAGCAAAGCTTGCTCGCGAAACAGGCGCCTCGTTTTATATAAAGACCGTGTCGCCATCATCGCGGGCAAGCCTTGCTCCCACAGGATCAGTCTGCGCCTGGGATAAAACTCACCCGCACCTTCAACCCGCGCTCCTGCCCGTCGTGCAAGGTGATCTGCGCCAGGTGCGCACGGCAGATTTCGCCGACGATCGCCAATCCCAGCCCCGAACCCGCCACTTGCTGGTTGCGTCGATAGAAGCGCTCGAACACCCGGTCCCGCTCGTGCAGCGGAATGCCGGGGCCATCGTCCTCGACCTCCAGCACGGCCGGCGCAGAAACCCGCAGGATTACATTGCCACCCGACGGGGTATGGGCCAGGGCGTTGTCCACCAGGTTGCTCAACAACTCGTTCAACAAGGTCGGCTCGCCCCGCAGCCATACCGGTTCGTCGGCTTCCAGGGCCAGCGCCACCCCTCGGGCATGGGCCAGCGGGGCCATGGCCATGCCCAACTCACGGGCCAACTGACTGAGATCAAGCAACTGCGCGCCGCCCTCGGCAATGGCCCGGGCACCGTTTTCCACACGCGCCAAGGACAGCAGCTGATTAGCCAGATGGGTTAGCCGGTCAGTGCCCTGGGCCGCCGTTTCCAGGGTTTCACGCCAGGTCGCCGGTTCACTGGCACGCAAGCCCAGCTCAAGACGCGCCTTGAGCGCGGCCAAGGGCGTGCGCAGCTCATGGGCGGCATCGGCGATGAACTGCGCCTGACGCTCGAATTGCCCCCGCAGGCGCTCGGTGAAATGGTTGAGGGCCCGCACCAGCGGCCATAATTCGTGCTGCACTTCCACCAACGGCAACGGCCGCAGATCGTCCGACTGGCGCTCCTCCACCGCCGTGCGCAAGCGCTCCAGCGGGCGCAACGCCGCGCTGACCGCAAACCACACCAACAGCAGCGCGCCCACGGCCAGCATGCCCAGGCGCAACAGCGTGTCGGCCATCAGCCCACGGGCCATGCTGACCCGCGCCTCTTCAGTCTCCGCTACACGAATTTCCGCCATGCCGTTCATGTTCGGCTCGCTCACGGCCTTGAGCAGGCTGACCACCCGCACGTTCTGCCCCTGATAGCGAGCGTTGTAAAAGCGCGCCAGGGCTGGATAATCGTCCGTGCGCGGCGTGCCGGGCGGCGGGCCGGGGAGGTTTTCGTAGCCGGAAATCAGCTTCTTGTCGATGTCATTGACCTGATAATAAATGCGTCCGGCGCTGTCGTAGGCGAAAGTATCCAGGGCCACGTAGGGCACATCCGCGCTGAGGCTGCCGTCACGCGCCGAAAGGCCCGCGGCGATGGTCCGGGCCGAGGCCAGCAGGGTCCGATCGTAGGCGGTGTCGGCAGCCTCGCGACCGTTCCAGTAGGCGCTCAAGCCGCTGGCGAGCATCAATACCACCAGCAGCAGTGCGAGGTTGCGAAGCAGCCGCCAGCGCAGACTGTCGGGCTTATGCATTGCGATTTTCCAGCAGGTAGCCCAGGCCGCGGAACGTTACGATCGCCACCGCATGACCATCGAGCTTCTTGCGCAAGCGATGGACGTAGATTTCGATGGCGTCGGGGCTGGCCTCTTCGTCCAGGCCGAACACTTGGGCCGCCAGTTGCTCCTTGCTCATCACCCGCCCCGGCCGGGCGATCAACGCCTCCAGCACGGCTTGCTCGCGGGACGTCAGGGTCAACAGTTCATCGTCGAGGGTAAAGCGGCGGGTGTCCAGGTCATAGACCAGCCCGCCACAGCGCTGCTGGCGTTCGCCACCCAGCACGCTACGGCGCAACAGCGCCTTGACCCGGGCCTCCAGCTCAGTGAGCTCGAATGGCTTGGCCAGGTAATCGTCGGCGCCGAGGTTCAGGCCATGGACGCGGTCCTTGACGTCGCTGCGAGCGGTCAGCATCAGCACCGGCAAGGTCTTGCCACGGGCCCGCAGACGCGCCAACACCTCGAAACCGTCCATGCGCGGCAGCCCGACATCCAGGACCGCCACCGCGTATTCCTCGCTGCTCAAGGCCAGGTCAGCCGCGACGCCGTCGTGCAACACGTCCACGGTCAAACCGGTGCTCTTGAGCGCCTGGGCAACGCTTTCGGCGAGCTGCAGATGGTCTTCTACGAGCAGGACACGCATGGGTTATTCCTCGATTCAGGGATGGCCGACGCCATTCTTTGGCGCGGAGTTTACAGCCGCATCCGCCACTGTGAAGGCAAAAAACACGCTGAAAGCTTTTGAAAGGTTAGCGAAAGGTTGGGCCGTTAGAGTCCCTTTACGGATAGTTTCGACTGACCGCCGCGACGCCCGATCGCGAATCGAAAAATGCCACGAAGCGTTTTCGTCCTAAATAAGAAGAATAAAAGCGGAGTATTCACCATGCTGTCCATGCAGCTCCAGGCCCCAGCGCCTGCTCGCCCTTCTCGCTTCAACCAGACCGCCCTGGGCGGTGTCGCCCTGTATTCAATCCCGGTAACGACCTGCGCACCCCGTCAGCGATGACCTGGACGGAATCCGTCAACGACACATTTTCACCACACATAACAACAATCCTGTGGAGACAACAATGAACCTATCACTGCGTAAAGTAGCCCTGGCCGCCGGATGCCTGATGTTTGCCGGGCAGTTGCTCGCCGCTGATCCATCCAAAGAGCCCAAGCGCCCCGAATGCATCGCCCCGGCGGCACCGGGCGGCGGTTTCGACCTGACGTGCAAACTGGCGCAAAGCGCGCTGGTCAACCAGAAACTGCTGACCAAGCCCATGCGGGTGACCTACATGCCCGGCGGTGTCGGCGCGGTGGCCTACAACGCAGTGGTCGCCCAGCGTCCGGCCGACGCCGGTACGCTGGTGGCCTGGTCCAGCGGTTCGCTGTTGAACCTGGCGCAAGGCAAGTTCGGTCGTTTCGATGAAAACGCCGTGCGCTGGCTAGCGGCCGTTGGTACCAGCTACGGCGCCATCGCAGTGAAGAGCGATTCGCCCTACAAGAACCTCGACGATCTGGTACAGGCCCTGAAGAAAGATCCAGGCTCGGTGGTGATCGGCTCCGGCGGCACCGTCGGCAGCCAGGACTGGATGCAAACCGCCCTGATCGCCAAGGCTGCCGGTATCGACCCGCGCAAACTGCGCTACGTGGCACTCGAAGGCGGCGGTGAAATCGCCACTGCCCTGCTCGGCGGTCATATTCAGGTCGGCAGTACGGACATTTCCGACTCCATGCCGCACATCCAGAGTGGTGACATGCGTCTGTTGGCGGTGTTCTCCGATAAACGCCTGGACGAGCCGGAAATGAAAGACATCCCGACCGCTCGCGAACAAGGCTACGACATCCTCTGGCCAGTGGTCCGTGGCTTCTACCTCGGGCCAAAGGTCAGCGATGAAGACTACGCCTGGTGGAAAGACGCGTTCGACAAACTGCTGGCTTCCGAAGAGTTCGCCAAGTTGCGCGACCAGCGCGAGCTGTTCCCGTTCGCCATGACCGGCCCGGAACTGGACGCCTATGTGAAGAAACAAGTGGCTGATTACAAGGTGCTGGCCAAAGAGTTCGGCCTGATCCAGTAACCGTCTCTGTTCTCGCGGCGGCGCTGGCACTGTCGGCGCCGCCCAGGAGTTAGTCATGCTCACCATCCAACGTATTTTTGCCGCGGTGCTGCTACTGGTCTGTATCGGCCTGACGCTGATGGCTTGGCCCTATCAAGCCGCCTTTTCCTACGAACCGGTCGGCCCCCGCGCCTTTCCCTTGCTGATGCTCGGGCTGATGGGGCTGGCATTGCTGTACATGCTGTTTCGCCCTACGCCCATCGTGCACAGCGACGAAGACCCGCACCTGGACCGCGAAACCTTGCAGAAAATCGGTATCTGCGTGGTGCTGCTGCTGGTCTTCGCCGGGACCTTCGAACCCTTGGGCTTCATCCTTGCCAGCATCCTGATCGGCGTGCCGATGGCGCGCCTTTACGGCGGTCGCTGGGTGCCGAGCGTGGTGATCATCAGCCTGATGGCCATCGGTCTTTATCTGTTGTTCGACAAGCTGATGGACGTGCCGCTGCCCCTGGGCCTGCTCGACGTCCTGGAGAATTGATATGGATACCCTGAATTATCTCGGCCAGGGTTTTGGCGTTGCACTGACCCCCTACAACCTCGTCACGGCACTGACCGGCACCCTGATCGGCACCGTGGTCGGCCTGCTGCCGGGCCTGGGCCCGATCAACGGCGTGGCGCTACTGATCCCGATTGCCTTTGCCCTGGGGCTGCCGCCGGAATCGGCGCTGATCCTGCTGGCCGCGGTGTACCTGGGTTGCGAATATGGCGGACGTATCAGCTCGATCCTGCTCAACATCCCGGGTGAAGCCTCCACCGTGATGACCACCCTCGACGGCTACCCGATGGCCCGCCAAGGCCTGGCCGGCGTGGCGTTGTCGCTGTCGGCGTGGAGTTCGTTCATCGGCGCGTTCATCGCCACCTGCGGCATGGTGTTGTTCGCACCCTTGCTGGCCAAATGGGCGATTGCCTTCGGGCCGGCGGAATATTTCGTCCTGATGGTGTTTGCCATTGTCTGCCTCGGCGGCATGGCCGGCGACCGACCGCTCAAGACCTTCATCGCGGCGCTGATCGGCCTGTTCCTGTCCAGTGTCGGGATCGATGCCAACAGCGGCGTGTACCGCTTCACCGGTGACAACATCCACCTGACCGACGGCATCCAGTTCGTCGTGCTGGTGCTGGGCCTGTTCTCCATCAGCGAAATCCTGTTGCTGCTGGAAAAAACCCATCGCGGCCAGGAGGCAGTGAAAGCTACCGGGCGGATGATGTTCAACTTCAAGGAAGCCGCGTCGGTCTTCACCGTGAACCTGCGCTGCGGCGTACTTGGTTTCATCATGGGCGTGCTGCCGGGTGCTGGTGCGACCCTGGCCAGTGCCGTGGCCTACATGACTGAAAAACGCATTGCCGGCGCTGGTGGCACGTTCGGTCAGGGTGACAAGCGCGGCCTCGCCGCCCCGGAAACCGCCATTGGCGGCGCGGCCTGCGGTGCGTTGGTACCGATGCTGACCCTCGGCGTTCCCGGCTCGGGCACCACTGCGGTGATGATCGGTGCGTTGTCGCTGTACAACATCACCCCTGGCCCGCTGCTGTTCCAGCAACAACCGGACATCGTCTGGGGCCTGATCGCGTCGTTGTTCGTCGCCAACGTCATGCTGGTGATCCTCAACATCCCGATGATCCGCATCTTCACCCGCATCCTGGCCGTGCCGAACTGGGCGCTGGTGCCGGTCATCGCAATCATCACCGGCATCGGTGTCTATGCGGTGCATGCCACCACGTTCGACCTGTTCCTGATGATCGGTATCGGTATCTTCGGCTATATCCTGCGCAAGCTGGACTTCCCGCTGTCGCCGGTGCTGCTGGGCTTCATCCTCGGTGGCCTGATGGAGCAGAACCTGCGGCGCGCGCTGTCGATTTCCAACGGTGCGCTGGAAATCCTCTGGTCGAGCCCGATCACCTTCGGCTGCTGGGTGCTGACGGCGATCATGCTGTTCATGCCACTGGTGCGGATCTGGCGTCGCCGCGCCGCACAACGTCGCGCCCTGGCCAATGTCTGAGGCGATATTCAGACAATGGTGGGGAACACCGCTGGTCGGCCTGGCCGGCGGTTACCTGGCCAGCCTGATCGGCTGGCCTTTGCCCTGGATGGTCGGCTCGTTGCTGGCGATCATCCTGGTGCGCTGTCTTACGCCGTGGCAACTGATGGAAATCCCCGGCGGCCGTAAATGCGGCCAATGGGTGGTGGGCATCGGTATCGGCCTGCACTTCACTCCGGTGGTGATGGAGCAGGTCCTGAGCCACTTCGGCCTGATCTTCTTCGGCGCGCTGATCACCAGCGTGTCCAGCGTGGTGAGTGTCTGGCTGATGCGTCGCACCGGCGAGGACCGCGCCACCGCATTCTTCTCGAGCATGCCGGGCGGTTCCGGCGAAATGGTCAACCTCGGCGCCCGCAACGGCGCGGACCTCAGTCGTGTTGCGGCGGGCCAGAGCCTGCGAGTGCTGGTGGTGGTGCTGTGCGTGCCGGCGGCCTTCAAGTACCTGTTGGGTGAAGGCGCACCGGTGCAACACGCCACGACGGTGGACTGGCTGTGGCTGGCGGTGCTGTTCCCGGCGGGCGCCCTGCTCGCCTGGGTCTGGGAGCGCTTGCGCCAACCCAATCCCTGGTTGTTCGGACCATTGCTGGTGAGTGCGGCGGTGAGCGTCGGTTGGGACCTGCACATCGGCCTGCCCAACGGCGCCAGCCAGGTCGGCCAGTGGTTGATCGGCAGCGGATTGGGTTGTCATTTCAACCGGCAGTTCTTTCGTCGGGCGCCGTCGTTCATGGGGCGTACCCTGATCGGCACGGTGTTGACGATGCTGATCGCCACTCTCGCGGCGTTGGGCCTGAGCACCCTGACCCAGCTGGACCTGCGTTCACTGACCCTGGGCATGATGCCCGGAGGTATCGCGGAAATGAGCCTGACGGCCGAGACGTTGCAACTGTCGGTGCCATTGGTGACGGCGTTGCAGGTGATGCGGTTGTTGTTCGTGCTGTTTCTGGCGGAGCCGTTGTTCAGGTATTGGATGCGCAAGCCGGCTTCGGACTTGTAGACCGAGTTGCCCCCATCGCGAGCAAGCTCGCTCCCACATTGGACTTGGGTTGTCCTGAAACCCTGTGGGAGCGAGCCTGCTCGCGAAGGGGCTGTCCAATTAGCGCATCAAACCGGCGGCAATCGCCAATCAATAGGCGCCTCGCCATGTTGTTCGAGGAACTTGTTGGCCCGACTGAAATGCCCGCACCCCAGAAAACCACGATAAGCCGACAACGGCGACGGGTGGACCGAGGTCAGCACCAGGTGCTTGGTGGCGTCGATCAGCTTCTGCTTGCCCTGGGCATGGGCGCCCCATAGCAGGAAGACCAGGTTCTGCTGGTGTTCGCTGACCACTTCGATGACTCGGTCGGTGAAGTGCTGCCAGCCCTTGCCTGCGTGGGCGTTGGCGTTGGCGCGCTCCACGGTCATGGTAGTGTTGAGCAGCAACACGCCCTGGTCGGCCCAGCTTTGCAGATAGCCATGGTTGGGAATATCGATGTTCAGGTCGCGCTTCAATTCCTTGAAGATGTTTACCAGCGACGGCGGCGCTGGCACACCCGGCTGTACCGAGAAGCACAAGCCATGGGCCTGGCCCGGGCCGTGGTACGGGTCCTGGCCGAGAATCACCACCTTGACCTTGTCCAGCGGCGTGGAATTGAGGGCATTGAAAATCAGCGGGGCCGGTGGATAAATCTCCTTGCCGGCGGCGTATTCCCGACGCAGGAATTCGCGCAACTCTGCCATGTAGGGCTGGTCGAACTCGGCACGCAGTGCCTGCTTCCAGCTCGGTTCGAGTTTGATACGGTCGTCGGCAGTCATGGTTGCATCCGGTAAAAACAATGGGCGCACCCTAGGAAAGCCTACATGGCTTGTCAATTGATCTGACGCAGAACCAGCACTTTCCTGCGTAGCGGTCATACTGATTATTCAAATTTCTGATCGAGGTCACGATGAATCTGCACTTCGAAGAGCTCACCGGCATCGACGGTGCCCGTATCGGCATCGCCACCCTGGACGCCGAAAAATCCCTGAACGCCTTGTCCCTGCCGATGATCAACGCCTTGCGTGAACGTCTCGATGCCTGGGCCCGGGAGTCGCAGGTCGTTTGTGTGTTATTGCGCGGCAATGGCGCCAAGGCATTTTGCGCCGGCGGTGAAGTGCGCAGCCTGGTGGAGGCCTGCCGCGCCCATCCCGGCGAAGTGCCGCCGCTGGCTGCGCAATTCTTCGCGGCGGAATACCGCTTGGACTTCAACCTGCACACCTACCCCAAACCCTTGCTGTGCTGGGGGCATGGCTATGTACTGGGTGGCGGCATGGGGCTGTTGCAAGGGGCGAGTATCCGCATCGTCACGCCAAGCAGTCGCCTGGCCATGCCGGAGATCAGCATCGGCCTGTACCCGGATGTCGGCGCCAGTTGGTTCCTGTCGCGCCTGCCCGGCAAGCTCGGCCTGTTTCTCGGCCTGACCGGCGCCCACATGAATGCCCGGGACGCCATCGACCTGGACCTGGCCGACCGCTTTTTGCTGGATGAACAACAGGACGACCTGATCGAAGGCCTGCTGCAACTCAATTGGCAGGAACAGACCGAGATGCAGCTCAACAGCCTGCTCAAGGCCCTGCAACAGGAAGCGGTCGGCCAAATGCCCGAAGCCCAATGGCTGCCACGTCGGCAGAAAATCGATGAATGGCTGGATGTCAGCGATGTGCGCTGTGCCTGGAAAGCCCTCAGCCTGCTGGTGGACCACTCGGACCCGCTGATCGCCCGCGCCGCCAAGACCATGACCGAAGGTTCGCCCTTGACCGCTTATCTGGTCTGGGAACAGATCGCCCGTGCCCGGCATTTGTCCTTGGCCGGCGTGTTCCGGATGGAATACACCTTGAGCCTCAACTGCTGTCGCCATCCGGAATTCAGCGAAGGCGTGCGCGCGCGGCTGATCGACAAGGACCACAAGCCCCGTTGGCACTGGCCGGACATCAACCATGTGCCCGAAGCGGCGGTCGAGGCGCACTTTCACAAGGCGTGGGAGGGGCGGCATCCGTTGGCGGATTTGTCCAACGAGTAAAGCCCTGGGTGACACCTGTGGGAGTGACATTCTGTGAGAGTGACATTCTGTGAAAGTGACATTCTGTGAAAGTGACATCTGTGGGAGCAAAGCTTGCTCGCGATAGCGGTATGCCTGTCACCAGGAAGCTGTCTGATCCCCTGTCATCGCGAGCAAGCTCGCTCCCACAAGCGTTATCCCATCGGGTTTATTGCAGGCACAAAAAAAGCGGCGCTCAATGCGCCGCTTTTTGTTGCCCAAAGGTCAGCGGTGGCTGTTGCGTCCATCGCGATCGCCACGTCCACGATCGCGGTCGCCGCGTCCCCAATGATCACGTCCGCCTCGACCGCCTCGGTCGTCATTCCAGCCGCCCCGGTTATGGCCGTCCCAGCCACCCCGATTCGGATAAGACCGGTACGCCGCTCGCGGTGGCGAGTAGTAGCGTGGGCCTTGTTGATAGTAACGCGGTGCCGAGTAATAGCGCGGCGCCGGTTGGTAATACCGCGGTGCGTAATAGCCACGCGGAGCCGAATAATAACTCCCGCCACCGTAATAGACCGGCGCCGGTGAGGTGTAGACATCGGAACGGTAGTAGCTCGAGTCTCCGTCGTAATAAGGCACGCATGCCGAAAGAGTCAAACCGAGAAACGCAATGAGCAGCAGTCGTCGATACATGGCGGCCTCCTGGACCGCGAATGGGCCACATCAGCGACGCTGATGGGCGGCAGCCAACTTTGTGTGACTGACGCATATTCAGACAGCAAAATCGGAATCTGGTGCGACCTGGCAACAACTAGAAACATGTCGTTCGTCGCCCTCTTCCGGTGCGCGACGGCACCACAAGCAAGCACAAACCCGCCCTCAATCATCCCTCCTCAACAGCTGCCCTCTCTGGCTCGGGCTTTTGCCCGAATTGGCACGGCTCTCGCTTTAACAAATTCCGTGCAGGAGTCATCACAGGTTCGCGGCACCACAATTTGCAATGGCTGACTAGGGTTCCGGCTCGCTTCTGGCGAGTGGCTGGTCCGAGAGTTGGCGACCTCCAGTTGAGGTTACACGGCGGGACAAAAGCCCGGGAGACAAGCCACCGTTCGCGGTGCCGCGTTGCTCCTGTCCGCCCTTGATCAACTGGAGAACTACCATGCTCAAGCTTCGTCTGTCCGCCCTGCTCCTCGCCGCCCTCTCGGCCCTCGCGAGCTTCTCATCCGCCGCCGCCCAAAAAGACCACTTCAGCGTCTGCTGGACCATTTACGCCGGCTGGATGCCCTGGGAATACGCCGGTAGCCAAGGCATCGTCGATAAATGGGCAAAAAAATACGGCATCAAGATCGATGTCGTGCAGCTCAACGATTACGTCGAATCCATCAACCAGTACACCGCCGGTCAGTTCGACGGCTGCACCATGACCAACATGGACGCCCTGACCATTCCCGCCGCCGGTGGCGTGGACAGCACCGCGCTGATCGTCAGCGACTTCTCCAACGGCAACGACGGCATCGTCCTCAAGGGCGAAGGCAAGAAAGTCGCCGACCTCAAGGGCATGGACGTCAATCTGGTGGAACTGTCGGTGTCCCATTACCTGCTGGCCCGTGCCCTGGATTCGGTAGGCCTCGCCGAGAAAGACCTGAAAGTCGTCAACACCTCCGACGCTGATATCTCTGCCGCCTTCAACACCGACCAGGTCAAGGCCGTCACCACCTGGAACCCGATGCTCTCGGACATCAAGGCCCAGCCAGGCGTGAGCGAAGTATTCAATTCCAGCCAGGTTCCCGGCGAAATCATGGACATGATGGTGGTCAACACCCAGACCCTCCAGGACAACCCAGCCCTGGGCAAAGCGTTGACCGGCGCCTGGTTTGAAGTAGTGGCGCTGATGAACGCAAAAAACGCCGCGAGCAAGACGGCGCTGGAACACATGGCGAAAGCCTCGGGCACCGACCTGGCCGGCTTCCAGGCGCAACTGGACACCACCAAGCTGTTCGCCACCCCCAAGGAAGCCCTGGGCTTCGCCACCAGCGAACAACTGCCCGCGACCATGGGCAAGGTCGCCGAGTTTTCGTTCCAGCACGGCTTGTTGGGCGAAGGCGCCAAGAGCACCGACGCGGTCGGCATGACGTTCGCCAATGGCGTGACCCGCGGCGACAAGGCCAACCTCAAGCTGCGCTTTGACCCGACCTACGTACAGCTGGCCGCCGACGCCAAGCTGTAAACCGGAGGACCTGGCATGCGCCTGATCAACCGCTACCCGGATCGTCCCAGCCGCTTGTTGCTGGTGATCCTGCCATTCGCGCTGGTGTTGTCCGCCTACTTCATGGGCTCGGCCGAACGGTTGACGGACAACCCCAACGACAAGCTCCTGCCCAGCGCCGTGCAGATGGCCGATGCGGTGAAACGCCTGGCCTTCACCGCCGACGCCCGCAGCGGCGAATACCTGCTCTGGCAAGACACCGCGTCGAGCCTGAGTCGGTTGGCCATCGGCCTGGGCATCAGCGCCCTGGCCGGGTTATGCCTGGGCATAGCCGCCGGTACGCTGCCACTGTTTGGCGCACCGCTGTCACCGTTGCTCACCGTGGTATCGATGGTACCGCCGCTGGCCATCCTGCCGATCCTGTTCATCGTCTTCGGCCTGGGCGAACTGTCGAAAGTGATGCTGATCGTGATTGGCATCACACCGTGCCTGGCTCGCGACCTGGAACAGCGCGCCCGGGAAATTCCGCCCGAACTGCTGATCAAGGCCCAGACCCTCGGTGCGTCGACCTGGACCCTGCTGCTGCGGGTGGTGCTGCCGCAACTGCTGCCGCGCCTGTTGATTTCCCTGCGGCTGATGCTCGGTTCGGCCTGGTTGTTTCTGATCGCCGCCGAAGCCATCGCCTCCACCGATGGACTGGGCTATCGGATTTTCCTGGTGCGTCGTTACCTGGCGATGGACGTGATCTTGCCGTACGTGGTGTGGATCACCCTGCTCGCCTGGCTGATGGACTGGGGCCTCAAACGCCTGACCCGGCAAGCGTTCCCCTGGTACGAGGGGGCGAAGGCATGAGCTTCATTACGGTGAACAACGTCTGGCAACAGTATGCCGACCAGGTGGTACTGGAGCGTTTGAACCTGAGCGTCTCTGAGGGTGAGTTCTGCACGTTGGTGGGCGCCTCGGGTTGTGGCAAGTCGACCTTCCTGCGCCTGTTGCTGGGCCAGGAACGCGCCAGCCGCGGACAGATTCTCCTGGATGGCGAACCCTTGGCCGGCGAGCCGGATGCCAGCCGGGGCGTGGTGTTCCAGCGCTATTCGGTGTTCCCGCACCTGAGCGTGCTGGACAACGTGGCCCTGGGCCTGGAGTTGCCGCGCTCGCCGCTGCTGGGACGGCTGTTCGGCAGCGCCAAGCGCCAGGCCCGCGAAGAAGCCGCGCAACTGCTGGACAAGGTCGGCCTCGGCCATGCGCTGGATAAATACCCGGCGCAACTGTCCGGGGGCATGCAACAGCGGCTGGCGATTGCCCAGGCACTGATCATGAAGCCGCGTGTCCTGCTGCTGGACGAGCCCTTCGGCGCCCTCGACCCGGGCATTCGCAAAGACATGCACGTCCTGTTGCTTGAGCTGTGGCGCGAAACCCGGCTGACGGTGTTCATGGTCACCCATGACCTGTCCGAAGGTTTCAGCCTCGGCACGCGCCTGCTGGTGTTCGACAAGGTCCGCAGCGACCCGCACGCCCCCGGCGCCTATGGCGCACGCATTACCTACGACATTCCATTGAACAGCGACCGCCGCACCGCCCGTGCCGCCGTCGACGCCCTGCCCGCCGAACTGGCCGGCACGTTGCGTATCGCTTGAAAGGAGCTCTCCCCATGACCGACTCGACCCAATTGTTTACACCCTTCGCCGAAGAACTGCTGCCCGGCGGCGGCCACCGTTCCTTCGTACTCAAGCGCGGCCAACTGCTGCGCCTGACCGACCTGCGCGGCGGGGCCAACGTGAGTCTGACGCTGCTCAACGCCAACGAAAAAACCGAACGCCTGAACCTGCCCGACAGCCTCAAATGCCAACACACCGCCAAGCTTACCGCCGGCCATTGCCTCTACTCCGACATGGGCCGGGTGCTGGCGGCCATCACCGCCGATACCTGCGGCTGGAGCGACAGCCTCGGCGGCGTGCTCTGCGCTGAGGAAGTCGCTGAAAAATACGGTCAGGGCCGCTACCAGGAACTGCGCAACGGCTTCTTTCGCAACGGCACCGACAACCTGCTGGTGGAGCTGGGTAAATGGGGTCTGGGCCTGTCCGACCTGCTGATGACCCTCAACCTGTTCAGCCGGGTCGATGTCGATGAGGCTGGCGGCTTTCACTTCGTTGAAGGCAACTCCCAGGCCGGCGACTACATCGAGCTGTACGCGCCGATGGACACCCTGGTGGTGCTGACCGCGCTGCAACATCCGATGGACCCGAACCCGCAATACGCCCCGCAACCGCTCAAGCTCAGTTGGATGAATGCCGACGCCAGCGTCGCCGAGCACTGCCGCCATTCGCGCCCGGAAAACCAGCGCGGCTTCATCAACACCGACCGCCTGTTCGCCTGAGGATCGTAGCCATGTCACTCACCATCGCCACCGCACACAAGCAACCCGATACCGCCGTCTACCGCGCCACGATTCCCGCCGGGGAACCGTGGCTGACAGAGGTCAAGGCCGGCCAGACCCTGCGCATCCTCGACCTGGAAGGCAACCAGGCGGTCGACACGTTGTTCTACAGCCTGGCCAACCCCAAGGAACGCTACGACGTGCAGCGCACCCTGCGCCGGCAGAACAGCGTCTACCTGAGCACCGGCAGCGTGCTGTATTCCAACCTCGGCCACCCGATGCTGACCATCGTCGAAGACACTTGCGGACGCCACGACACCCTCGGCGGGGCCTGCGCCCAGGAAAGCAACACCGTGCGCTACGCCCTGGAAAAACGCTACATGCACAGCTGCCGCGACAACTACCTGAGGGCCTGCGCCCACGACGGTCGGCTGGGCAAGGGCGACATCGGACCGAACATCAACTTCTTCATGAACGTGCCGGTCACCGCCGATGGCGGCCTGACCTTCGAAGATGGGATCTCGGCGCCAGGCAAATACGTCGACCTGCGGGCCGAGATGGACGTGATCGTGTTGATCTCCAACTGCCCGCAACTGAACAACCCGTGCAACGCCTACAACCCCACGCCAGCGGAGCTCTTGATATGGAACTGAAACTCACCCGCCTGCGCCGCTGGTTGTTTGTGTTGTGCCAGAGCCGGTCGGGGCAGTGCATCAAATAACGCCCTGATCTCCTGTGGGAGCGAGCTTGCTCGCGATAGCGATCTGTCAGTTACATCAAGGTTGGATGTACCGCCGCTATCGCGAGCAAGCTCGCTCCCACACGGGGAATCTGGGCTTTGGTTTCGCTCACGGGGACGACCCCGTTGGCCATCGAAAACTGCGGGACGGCCCGCATCCCAGTTCAGGCAGTACGCATGCCTGAGGGGGCAATGCCATGTTCGAAAAAATCCTGATCGCCAACCGTGGCGCCATCGCCTGCCGCATCTTGCGGACCTTGCGTGAGCTGAAGGTCGAAGGCGTCGCGGTGTATTCCCAGGCCGACGCCGCCAGCTTGCATATCTTGCAGGCCGATGAAGCCCACTGCCTGGGCGAAGGCGCGGCGGCCGGTACTTACCTGGCGGTGGACAAGCTTTTGGCGATTGCTAAAAGCAGCGGCGCGACCGCGATCCATCCCGGCTACGGCTTTCTCTCGGAAAACGCCGCCTTCGCGCAAGCGTGCGAGGCCGCTGGCATCGCCTTCATCGGTCCGACGCCAGAACAACTGCGCGTGTTCGGCCTCAAGCACACCGCCCGCGACCTGGCGCGCCGACATGGTGTGCCACTGCTCGAAGGCACCGAACTGCTCGACAGCCTCGATGCCGCGCTATTGGCGGGCACTCAGCTCGGCTATCCGGTGATGCTCAAAAGTACCGCGGGCGGTGGCGGCATCGGCATGCGTGTGTGCCGCAGCGCCGCCGACCTGAGCGAATCCTTCGAAACCGTGAAGCGCCTGGGCCAGAACAACTTCAGCGACGCCGGAGTGTTCATCGAGAAGTACATCGAACGTGCGCGGCATCTGGAAGTGCAGGTATTCGGCGATGGCCTGGGCCAGGTGATCGCCTTGGGCGTGCGCGACTGCTCGGTGCAACGGCGCAACCAGAAAGTCCTCGAAGAGACCCCGGCGCCGAACCTGCCCGAGGGCATAGCCGATGAACTCTGCGCAGCGGCGATCCAACTGGCCCAGGCCGTGAACTACCGCAGCGCCGGCACCGTGGAGTTCGTGTTCGACAGCGACGCGGGGCGCTTCTATTTCCTCGAAGTGAACACCCGCCTGCAAGTGGAGCACGGCGTCACCGAGCAGGTGTGGGGCGTGGACCTGGTGCGCTGGATGGTGCAACTGGCGGCCGGTGATTTGCCGCCACTGAGCGAACTGGGCCAAGGTTTGAAAGCCGAGGGCCACGCGATCCAGGCGCGCTTGTATGCCGAGGACCCAGGCCGGGATTTCCAGCCAAGCCCGGGGCTGCTGACTGCGGTGAGATTTCCCCAGGCCGACGGCAAGGCACTGCGCATCGACACCTGGGTCGAGGCCGGTTGCCAGATCCCGCCCTACTTCGACCCGATGATCGCCAAGGTCATCCGCTGGGCGCCAACCCGCGAGCAGGCACGCCTGGGCTTGCATCAAGCGCTGGACGAAAGCCTGCTGTACGGCGTCGAGACCAACCGCCACTACCTGCAACAGATTCTCCTCGACACACCGTTTGCCAGCGGCCAGCCCTGGACCCGCTGCCTGGAAGCGTTGGTCTATCGCGCCAACACCGTTGAAGTGCTCAGCCCCGGCACCCAGACCAGCGTCCAGGACTATCCCGGCCGCCTCGGTTATTGGGCGGTGGGGGTGCCGCCGTCGGGACCGATGGACAGCCGTTCGTTGCGCCTGGGCAATCGCCTCTTGGGCAACGCAGAAGGCGCGGCGGCCTTGGAAATCACCATGAACGGGCCGCTGCTGCGCTTCAACTGCGCCGCGCGGGTGGCGGTGACCGGTGCGGTGATTGCCCTCACGCTCGACGGTGAACCGGTGCCGATGAACACGCCGTTGTCGATTGCTGCCGGCGCCACCCTCGCCATCGGCAACATCTCTGGGGCCGGGGCGCGCAGCTACCTGTGCCTGCAAGGCGGCGTGCAAGTGCCGGATTACCTGGGCAGTAAAAGCACCTTCACCCTCGGCCAGTTCGGCGGCCATGGCGGACGGGCGTTGTGTACCGGTGACGTGTTGCACCTGGCACCGCTGGATGAGCACGCGATGCTGCCGCCAACGAGCGCGCCGATCCTGGAACTGCCAAGCGTGCGGCAGATCCGCGTGATCTACGGCCCGCACGGCGCGCCCGAATACTTCACCGAGCGCTACATCCAGACGTTCTTCGACACGGCCTGGGAAGTGCACTTCAACTCCAGCCGCACCGGCGTCCGCCTGATCGGGCCGAAACCCGAATGGGTCCGCGCCGACGGCGGCGAGGCTGGGCTGCACCCTTCCAATATCCATGACAACCCCTACGCCATCGGCGCCGTGGACTTCACCGGCGACATGCCCGTCATCCTCGGCCCCGACGGCCCGAGCCTGGGCGGTTTCGTCTGCCCGGTGACGGTGATCGAAGCGGACCTCTGGCAGTTGGGGCAGCTCAAGGCGGGGGACAAGGTGCGGTTTGTGCCGGTGGATATCTCCACCGCCCGATCTCTGGCCTTGAAATGGGATCAGTGTGGGAGCGAGCTTGCTCGCGATAGCGATCTGTCAGTCACATCGATTCTGGATGTCCCGCCGCTATCGCGAGCAAGCTCGCTCCCACAGGGGATGGTGTCGCACGTTGTGTTGGATATCGGTCAGGACGATACCCGCCTGGTCGCGCGCCTGGCCGGCGACACCCACCTGCTGCTGGAAATCGGCGCCCCCGAATTGGACCTGGTGCTGCGCTTTCGCGCCCATGCCTTGATGCAGGCGTTGGAACACAAATACCTGCCCGGCGTGATCGACCTGACGCCGGGCATTCGCTCGCTGCAAGTGCACTACCAACCCGAGCAAATGCCCCTGGCCGATCTGCTGAATATCGTCGCCGGTGAGTGGGATGCCGTGTGCGCCGCGCAGGACCTGCAAGTGCCGTCGCGCATCGTCCACCTACCATTATCCTGGGATGATCCGGCCTGTCAGTTGGCCATCGAAAAATACATGACCACGGTGCGCAAGGACGCGCCCTGGTGCCCGAGCAACCTGGAGTTCATCCGGCGCATCAACGACCTGCCCAACCTCGATGAAGTGCAACGCACGGTGTTCGACGCCAGTTACCTGGTGATGGGCCTGGGGGACGTCTACCTCGGCGCGCCGGTCGCCACGCCGCTCGACCCGCGCCATCGACTGGTGACCACCAAATACAACCCGGCCCGCACCTGGACCGCGGAAAACTCGGTGGGCATCGGCGGCGCCTATATGTGCGTGTACGGCATGGAAGGTCCTGGCGGCTATCAGTTCGTCGGGCGCACGTTGCAGATGTGGAACCGTTATCGGGACGTCGCCGCCTTCGACGGCAAGCCCTGGCTGCTGCGGTTCTTCGACCAGATCCGCTTCTATCCGGTCAGCGCCGATGAACTGCTGCGCATCCGTCGGGACTTCCCCCTGGGCCGCTTCGATCTGGAGATCGAGCACAGCCAGCTCAACCTCGCTGACTACCAGCGTTTCCTGGTGCAGGAAGCCGACGGCATCGCCGCGTTCCGCCAACGGCAACAAGGCGCCTTCGACGCCGAGCGCGAGCGTTGGATCGCCAGTGGCCAGGCGCACTTCGACAGTGAAGAACCGGCCATCGCACCGAGCGAAGATTCGCCGCTGACTGACGGTCAACTGAGTGTCGACAGCCACATCGCCGGCAACCTCTGGCAGGTGCAGGTAGACGTTGGCGCACGGGTCGCCGCCGGTGATGTGCTGGTTATTCTCGAGTCGATGAAAATGGAAATCCCGCTGCTTGCACCCTCGGCCGGCGTGGTGCGCGAGGTGCGCGTCCAGCCAGGTTCGGCAGTGCGCGCCGGACAGCGCGTCGTGGTGCTGGACCGTGACTGAACTCAATCAAAGGATTAACACCATGAACCTCTCTCTTCGCTTGGACGACCTGCGCAACACCTACCGCAGCGGCACACTGACGCCACGCCAATTGCTGTTGGGCCTGCGGGAAAAAGCCGCGGCGCTGAACCCGGACTATCACCTGTTCATTCACCTGCTGACGGCCGAAGAACTGGAACCCTACCTGACCGCATTGGAAAGCCGCGACCTGGAGAGCCTGCCGCTGTACGGCGTGCCGTTTGCCATCAAGGACAACATCGACCTGGCCGGCATTCCGACCACCGCCGCCTGCCCGGCATTTGCCTACGTACCGCCACGCTCGGCGACCATTGTCGAGCAGTTGCTGGCACTGGGCGCGATCCCCCTGGGCAAGACCAACCTCGACCAATTCGCCACCGGGCTCAATGGCACTCGCTCGCCCTACGGCGCCTGCCGCAACAGCGTGCTGCCCGACTATCCCGCAGGCGGTTCGAGCGCCGGCTCGTCGCTGGCCGTGGCCCTGGGCGTGGCGAGTTTTGCCTTGGGCACCGACACCGCCGGCTCCGGTCGAGTGCCCGCAGCCTTGAACAACCTGGTGGGATTGAAAGCCACCCTGGGGTTGATCTCCACGGCGGGCGTGGTCCCGGCCTGTCGCACGCTGGACTGCGTCACGACCTTCACGGCGACAGCAAAGGAAGCCAGCCAGCTCTTGGCGCTGACGGCCCGTCCAGACCCTCGTGACGACTACAGCCGCCACAACCCGCAGTGGAACGACGGCGCCGCGTTCGGCGTGCCCCGGCGCTTTCGCTTCGGTGTGCCGCGCCAGCAGGACCTGGCATTTTTCGGCTGCCAGGAAGGTCCGCAACTGTTTCTGGAAGCCATCGAGCGACTCGAACGCCTGGGCGGCGAAGCCGTGGAACTGGATTTGTCGCCGTTCCTGGAAGCAGCGCGGCTGCTTTATGAAGGCCCTTGGGTGGCCGAACGCTACAGCGTTGCCGGCCCCTTGATGGAGCGTGAGCCGGAGGCTGTACTGCCGGTCATCCGCGCCGTCCTGGCGAAAGCGCCTACGGTAGATGGCGTACAAACCTTCCGCGCCCGCTACCGTTTGCAAGCGCTCAAAGCCCAATGCGACCGGGCCATGGACGCGCTCGATTGCGTAATCACCCCGACCATCGGCCGACCGGTGACCCTCGCCGAACTGGCCTCCGAACCAGTGCTGCGCAACTCGGAGCTGGGGTATTACACCAATTTCATGAACCTGCTGGACTACGCCGCCGTCGCCGTTCCCAGTGCGTTCATGGCCAACGGCTTGCCCTGGGGCGTGACGCTGTTCGGTCGAGCCTTCACCGATCAATACCTCTTGAGCGTGGCCGATGCCCTGCAGCGTCAACAGGACACGACTTTGCCAGCGCCCGCCAACCCGGCGCGCCACGACCTGGCACGGCTGGTGGTGTGTGGCGCACATCTGGACGGGTTGGCGCTGAACTGGCAGCTCAAGCAACGCGGTGCGCGTCTGATCGAGGCCACCCAAAGCTCAGCGGATTATCGCCTCTACGCCTTGGCCGGCGGCCCTCCCCTGCGCCCCGGCATGCTTCGGGTCAGCGAGGGCGGCGTGGCAATCGAGGTGGAGCTCTGGGAGCTGCCGAGCAGCGAACTGGGTTCATTCCTGACCGGCATCCCCGCACCGTTGGGGCTGGGCAAGGTGCAACTGGCCGATGGTCGCTGGGAAAGCGGATTCATCTGCGAGTCGTACGGCCTGGAAGGCGCACGGGACATCAGTCATCTGGGGGGATGGCGGGCTTATTTGCGTAGCCTGGAATAAAGCCGAATCTGTGGTGAGGGAGCCTGTTCCCTCACCATGGTCCTACAAACCTGCAAATCCGAATGTCTTTTCCCACAAGGCCACTAAACTGACTTCATTGGGTCTGCGCCAAGGGAATCGCCATGTCGTTCCGTTCGCCGTTGTATTCCCAGCGCAAGCCGCTCCTGGCCGTGGTGGCGCTGCTGGGTACTGGTTTCCTGATCATTGCGTTGCTGGGCTATTACGCAGCCCATGCCTCGGTACGCGATAACATCCTCAAGACGCTGTATCTGAACTTGCTGATCGGCATACTCGTGACGCTGGCGGTCCTGGCAATCCTTTATCGGTTGATCAACAGCTACCAACAACGCATCGACGCCCAGGCCACCCTCGACAGCCTGACCGAATTGCCGAATCGCCGTGGCTTCGACCTGCTGGCGGTGCAAGCCCTGCATGAAGCCCAGCGCGAGCCCAAACCCTTGACTGCGCTGCTGGTGGAACTGGACGAGTTCAAGCGGCTGGACAGCACCCATGGTCATATCGCCACCGAACAACTGCTGACCGGGTTCGCGCGCGACCTGACGCAAAGCCTGCGGCATTCGGACATCGTGTGTCGCTGGAGCACTGAAGCCTTTGCCGTCCTGCTCAAGGACACCGATGGACAGACCAGTCTGAAAATCGCAGAGAAAATTCGTCAGCACATCGAAAAGCAGCGCTATTTCTGCAGTGGAAAACAATTGCTGGTCACCGTCAGCCTTGGCCTCACCACCTTGCAGGACGAAGACACCTTGCACAGCCTGCTGTCGCGGACCGATCATGCGCTGCAACGCGCCCGACAGACCGGGTGCAACCGAACCTGCGTGGAAATGCCTCACTCCAGTTATGAATAAACCCGACCTTTGCCCGGCCTGCGGCGGTGCCAACGACTGCACCCTGGCCGACCCACGAACCGCCGATCGCGCCTGCTGGTGTTACAGCGTGAGCATCGACCCGGCCGTGCTCGAGGCATTGCCAACCGAGCTGCGTGATCAGTCCTGCCTGTGCCCACGCTGCGCCCAGGTCGAAGCCCAGTTGCGCGCCAAGCCCCAGCCGATCGCGTAAGATGCCCGCCCTCCGTTGCCTTGCCTGAACTGTCCATGCGCGTCGACCGTTTCCTCAGTAATCTGCCGCGATTCAATCGCCAACAAGTGCGCCTGCTACTGGTGGAACGCAGGGTGCGGATCGATGGCCAGACCGTCAGCGACCCCCATGCACAAGTCCGTGAATTCAGCCGTGTAGAAGTCGACGACGACGTGCTGCAAGCAGGCCGGCCGGCGCGCTACTTCATGCTGCACAAGCCACCCGGCTGTGTCAGCGCGACCCGCGATCCGCAACACCCCACGGTGCTCGACTGGCTGGACGAACCGGACAAGAACGACCTGCACATCGCCGGGCGCCTGGACTTCAACACCACAGGGCTGATGCTGATCACCAATGACGGCAGCTGGTCGCGGCGCCTGACCCAACCGCAGACCAAACTGCCCAAGGTCTACTACGTCGAAACCGAGCAAATCATCACGGCCGAATACGCCGATACCTTCGCCCGGGGCCTGTACTTTGCCTTCGAAGACCTCACCACCCAACCTGCAGAGCTGACGCTGCTGGGGCCCAGATCGGCGCGCTTGAGCATCGTTGAAGGGCGCTATCACCAGGTCAAGCGCATGTTCGGCCACTTCAACAACAAGGTGCTGCGCCTGCACCGCGAGCGCATGGGCCCGTTGACGTTGGACGCCCATCTCGAGCCGGGCCAGTACCGCGCCTTGAGCCCTGAAGAAGTCCATCTCATCTGAACCCGCTACCGCTGGGCAGAAGTGTCGAACAATTTTCCGATAGGTACTTGCGCAACGGTCGCCCCCCTGCTTGAATCAAACCGTCGGCCGAAATGTGACCGATGAGTCACAACATACTTCCAAGAAACCTTTTGCCGGCTGGAACCCTCAGGTTCCGCCTTGTCCCGCCGGCGAACTGCCCGCCTATAACAACACCCGTCGACCGTTTTTTTTGGATCGACATGGGCCTTATCTTCCAGGCGAATGCCTACCTGTCACATTGCCCGTGCAATCTCATTGCGCGCATACCCGCTTGCCAGGAGTCTTATGACATGAGGCCAGAAATCGCTGTGCTGGATATACAGGGTCAGTATCGGGTTTACACGGAGTTCTATCGCGCAGACGCCGCACAAAAGACCATCATTCTGGTCAACGGCTCAATGGCCACTACCGCGTCGTTTGCACAGACCGCCAAAAACCTCTACCCGCAATTCAATGTTGTGCTGTACGACCAACCCTACGCGGGCAAGTCAAAAGCTCACAACCGACATGAGCAAATGCTGACGAAAGAGATCGAGGGCCAGATTCTCCTGGAACTGATCGACCACTTCGCCGCCGAACACGTGCTGTCGTTTTCCTGGGGCGGCGCCGCCACGCTGACCGCCTTGGCGCAGCGGCCACGGCGCATCGAAAAAGCCGTGATCAGTTCGTTCTCGCCGGTGCTCAATGCGCCGATGCGCGACTATCTGGAACGCGGTGTGGATTACCTCGGCAGCCTGGACGGCGACCGTGTCGGGCACTTGGTCAACAGCACCATCGGCAAGCATTTGCCGCCGCTGTTCAAGCGCTTCAACTATCGTCATGTCAGCAGCCTGGCCGAACATGAGTACGGGCAGATGCACTTCCACATCAGCGATGTGCTCCACAGCGACCGCTTGTGCTACGTCAACGCAGCGAAAAAAATCAACGTACCGGTGTTGTTCCTGAACGGCGAATGGGACGAATACACCGCGGCCGACGACGCCAGGCTCTTTGCCGATCACGTGCAGCACAGCAGCTTCAGCACACTGCAAGCCACCGGGCACTTCCTGGACATGGAACACAAAGCCGCCTGTCGCGACAGCCGTAACGCCTTGCTGGGTTTCCTCACACCGGAACACCACGAGAGCCGACCGCGCTATAGCTACGTGCAGGGCTACCATGCACTGGCTATCTGAAACCGAGTCCTGGCGAGCAAACCCCGTCCTGCGCCTTCAGCAACGGGGCTTGCCCGCCAACGACCGCTCTGGTTTGAGGCTCGCATAGACGACTGACCGCACGCTGTGTGAAGAAAAACTTCAAATCCGTGCCCACATCTGGTACAAAGTCAGCCGCTCTGAGCGGGTGTCGTATAATGGCATTACTCCAGCTTCCCAAGCTGATAACGAGGGTTCGATTCCCTTCACCCGCTCCAATCGAATTCTGGTCCTGCGCTGTATGTTTTTTGGCGAAGGATAAAAAAACCGGCTCTTGGTGGCCGGTTTTTTTTGGTCTGGAATTTTGTGGGATTGGCGCCCGAGTACCTATGAAGGAGAGCAAGGATGCACCTGATTGACTCATATCTGCCTACGTATCAGTTCAGTGAATTGCATACCGTGGACATCCCCGCAGACCCTTCCCATGCCATGGCGGCAATCCTCGCCCACCGCCCCGAAGACGACCGTTTTTTTCGGTATGCAATCAAGCTTCGCGAACTCCCCATGCGCCTGTTGGGTCGATCTCGGCACCCAGGCGCTGATCAACGCGCTTCATTCGGCATGGATAATTTCACGTTGCTTCAGCGCAACGGCGACGTAGAGGTCGCCTACGGGCTCGCCGGCAAGCTGTGGAAAGCTGACTACGGCCAAGTCGTTGTCGCGGATGCCGAAGCGTTCGAGCTGTTCAATGAGCCGGGGAATGTGAAGCTGGTCATTAGCTTCACCTGCCAGTTGCTGCGACCGGGCTTGACGAGGGTCACCACGCAGACACGGGTGCATTGCCTCGACGATGATGCCTTGCGAAGTTTTACGTCGTATTGGTATTTGATTCGTCCGGTCAGCGGGCTTATCCGTCGACGCATGCTGAAGGCTATTGCGAGGCGTTGCGCAGCAGGCGCTTTTTAAATTCTTCATCGCAATACAGATCTGTTGTCACCAAGAGACGCTCAAAGTGAAGCCATTGACTGAGGCGGATCTCTGCGTCATGTCATGTGACGCACATCTCGATTCATCACCTACTAGCTATGCGAAGCGCACCGGCCAATGGGGCCTTGCCACCTCTAGGTTAGAAACACTTGGACAAGGTAAGCACGGCGGATTACGTCGTAATTCCCCCTCCCAGCTGTCGCATGCGGTACGGTAAAGCCCGGAGCACAAACGGCAAATCACCAGTCACACGAAGAGGGTCCGCATTCAGTGCAAGAAGACAAAAGGCTTGGAATGACGGGAGAAGAGCAGGCCATCTGGGATGACGCGATCAGGTTTTCCCGATCAAACAAGAAGGCTATTGGCAAGCGGCTCACGGATCAGACCAAGTATCCCCCGAAAAAGAACCTGTTTCGGTTTTCATGGCGGGGTCGCCGGGCGCGGGTAAAACAGAAGCATCTTTAGCGCTGCTGAACCTTTTCTGTGATACGCCCATCCTACGAATTGATCCAGACGAGCTCAGAAACGAATTTGAAGCGTATCAGGGTGGCAATGCCTGGCTTTTCCAAGGTGCCGTTTCAATTCTTGTTGAGAAGCTGATTGACCTCGCCCTAGATCGAAAGCAGTCTTTTCTGCTGGATGGGACTCTTTCAAATATAGAGATTGCGAGGAAAAATGTGCAGCGGTGCCTCGACAAGGGGAGATTTGTACAAATACTCTACGTCTATCAAGATCCTAGGCTTGCTTGGGCCTTTGTAACGGCCCGTGAGGAAGCCGAAGGACGGAGGATTCGACCTGAGCATTTCGTCGACCAATACTTTGCAGCACGTGACGTGGTAAACACTTAAGCTAGAGTTTGGCAAGAATCTACATGTCGATCTGCTTGTGAAGCACATTGATAATTCTGGGCGCCTTTACAAGGCTGGCGTTGACAAGATCGACTACCATATCCCCGAGAAGCATACGCGACACGAGCTGATGGCCATGCTTGGGATAAATGACGGAGCAACTCCATGTTTACCATGAAACTCGGATCCACAAAGGAGTCCACGAGCCCATTCGCAGACTTCATTCGTAATGCGAAATCGGAAGAAAAAAAACGCGTCTACAGTGAAGTGCTGACCGAAGCTACCAAAAAACAGAATGAAGTGATGTTGGCTGCACGTGCAAAACAAGCCTGATCACGTTACTGGATTCCAAAACTGCCCGGCCTAACGCCGGGCTTTTTCATTCTGTCGTTAACCTGCTTTTCACGCTCTGGCGCCTACGGGCTCGTCGGCAAGCTTTGGAAAGCTGACTACGGCCAACGAGACATTGCACAACCTCAACAACGGGACCGTTGAAGGAAAGATAGACAATAGTACTGAGAATAAATGAGTCCCGTGGCGAGGGAGCTTGCTCCCGCTTGAGTGCGAAGCGCTCACAAGAGGGGCTGCTGCGCAACCCAGCGGGAGCAAGCTCCCTCGCCACGTATCGCATGTCCCCGGGAGATTTGTAGGCAAAATCCGAAAACTGCGTAGGGGGTGCGCTTAATTGGCTTTTCGGCGAGTTTTCGCCTTGTTGCCCTTGTCCTTCGATGGCTACTCTCCCAGACGTCGCTGCAAATCAGGCGATCGGGCTTGGAAACCCGTGAGTCAAGCAACCGCGCTTCACGGGAGCTAGACAATGCGTACCTCGCAGCAAATCAAATCACATTCAAACCAGCCAAAGCTCAGGCCTCGAACCTACTGTTTCTCGATCGACGGGGGCAGGCCATGAACGAAAACACTGAGCTAAAAACCATCGGCTACACCCCCTTCAACTATTCCGCTGATCGAGCACTGTTCCGTGTCAACGGCGGTGTCCCCATCCAAGAGGCATTGGAACGAGCGTCAGATCTTTTGCATCTCGCTCACCGGCTTGCCGAAGACGCGGCGTTTGAAAAGAGCACCGACCGATACGCCTGGGCTGCGCACTTTTTGTTGGAGATGAGCAAGGCGGTGATTGATGACGTTGTGAAGGTCATTACGCCTAGGCCGGCGGCTGAGTCCAAGAAACAATCCGAGGCGCAGTAGATCGACAGTAAGTCCTGAGCATGGGGACATAGGGAACCCCATCCGATAGGCAGCGCTAAGCCCTGCTTCTTTCGCAGCGGGGCTTAGCAATACCGACGTCCCTAGAGGCTCAAGCATGGGAAGCGTTCGAAAAACTATAACCGTTGCCAATCAGCGCGCTCAGGAACGTAATGCCGAACTGAAGGATATCCGCTCGGCCCTTGAAGACGGTGAGTCCAGCGGCCCCCTCGCCCATTCAATCCCGACGCATTCAAACAGCGAATGTTATTAGGACGTGGATAAATCCCCATCGTAAAAACTATTCAGCCCCAGGCAAATGCCCCAACGGCAACGCCCCCGGCGTCTTCACCGTATTGATCGCAAAGTTACTCCGGATATCGCTGATGCCGGGCAATTTCAACAAATGCCCCGTGACAAAACGGTCATAAGCCCGCAGGTCCGGCACCACGACTTGCAGTAGAAAATCCGACTCGCCCGATACCAGGAACGCCGAGATCACTTCGGGCAATGCCGTCACTGCCTGGCGAAATGCTTCGGCTCGCTCGTCGTTGTGCCGTTCGACCTTGACGCCGACGAAGATCGTCAGCCCGAGGCCCACTTCGTCGCGGTCCAGGACGGCTTGATAACCGCGAATGACACCGGCTTCTTCAAGCATCCGCACGCGGCGCAAGCAGGGCGACGGGGACAGGCCGATTTCTTCGGCCAGTTGCACGTTGCTCAGGCGGCCGTCTCGTTGCAGCGCGACGAGGATTTTACGGTCGAAGGCGTCCAGTTTCATAAGTTGGCATTTTCCGATTGGATGATGCAGATACGTGGCAGGTTATGCCAATTCGAGAAGCTTTAGAAGCTGACTTCGCAACCACCTGCCCTGCCTCTCAGCCATAGACTGGGCACTTGCGAATCGTTGATGAAGGGGTGTGGCATGGCAGAGCTCGGGTTGTTTTTGATGGCGTTGACGGTGGCGTATCTGTTGCCCGGGCCGGACATGATTCTGCTGCTGCAAACCGGTGCCCGTCAGGGCAGGGGCGCGGCGCTGGCGACGGCGGTGGGCCTGGGGGTTGCTCGTGGGTGTCATGTTGCATTGGCGGCGTTGGGGCTTTCGGCCTTGTTCAAGACCGCGCCGTGGACGTTCGATGTCGTGCGTCTGGCCGGGGCGGCCTACTTGTTATGGATCGGTTTTCAATGCCTGCGGACCACCTTGTTGCCGAATTTTGAAAACGCCGCTGTCGAGGCCGGAAAGCGGCGTTGGCACCAGGCGATTCGGCGTGGGCTGCTGACCAATCTGCTCAATCCAAAGGCCTTGCTGTTTTGCTCGGTGCTGTTGCCGCAGTTCATCGATCCACAAGGCGGACCAGTGCTAGGGCAATTCGCGACCCTGGGCGTGGTACTGGTCGGCGTCGGCCTGCTGTTCGATAGCGCCTATGCGTTGGTGGGTGTCGCACTCGGTCGCTGGCTTCAGCGTTCGCCTTCGGCCCAGCGCGTACAGCAGTGGCTGTTTGGCAGTCTTCTGATTGGTTTTGCGGTACGGCTGACGTTTGTGCAGCAGTCATAGCGACCGTAGTTTCGCGAAGTGGCTCCTGCTATTTGATCTGTAAATCCAGGGCTGCTTCGCACCCCAGCGGGAGCAAGCTCCCTCGCCACCCAAGCATTTGCCCCCTGTCTCACATCCCGAAATAAACCCACCCTGCCCCTCTGCCGCCCTTGTGCGACGCCGCTTCTAGACTTCGTTGCGATGACTGCGCTTACCTGCCGAGGCCACCTTCGGTGGTTATAGTGTTGATCATTCATTTTCAGCAGGTATAGTACCCACCAAGCACACCACACGGAGGTGTTGTGAATAGCCGATTCTTGATAAGCCAAATCATTGCAGACGGTTGGTATCTGGTGCGGGTTCGGGGCAGCCACCATCACTTCAAGCACCCGACCAAGCCGGGATTGGTCACGGTTCCTCATCCGAAGAAGGACCTGCTCAAGAAAACGGCCATCAGTATTTTGCAACAGGCGCTGCTTCAGCCGACCCGTTGCGCGACGTTCCCGGAGGACGATGAATATGCTTTACCCGATTGCGATTTCCATGGGCGATGACAAGCACGCCTGGGGTGTTGAAGTACCGGATATTCCCGGATGCTTTTCCGCAGGCGATGACCTGGACGAGGCCATGGCGATGGCGCGTGAGGCCATCGAGGGGCATTTCGAGGTTCTGGCTGAGGACGGCTCGCCGATTCCTTCGGCCAACACCGTCACCTTGCACGCCGCCAATCCGGCATATGCCGGCTGCACCTGGGCGCTGGTGGACATCGATGTGACCAAGTACCTGGGCAAGGCGCAGAAACTCAACATCACGTTGCCCGGCTATCTGCTCAATCGTATTGATGAATACGTGTTGCACCATCCTGAAGAGAAGAGCCGTTCCGGCTTCCTGGCTTCGGCAGCGCTCAAGGTGTTGCAGCAAGGGCGGTGAGCAATCAATGCTGGAGAAAAGAGCCTGTGGGAGCGAGCCTGCTCGCGATAGCGGTACGTCAACACCCTTGATGTTGCTGACCCGACGCCATCGCGAGCAGGCTCGCTCCCACAGGGTTTTGCGACAGCCCATTCGAGGGGTTGCGGGCTGCCTATTTCTTTTCCGCTCCAGACTCTTGCATCTGCACCGAGGACTTGGTGCCATCGGTGTTGTCCTTGGTCTCGTTACCCGAGTTGTCGAAGCAGCCTTGCAGGGCAAACAAACAGCAGGCAAGGCAAACAGTGCGTGCGAGGTTCATGGTGGACTCCGAAGCTGAGGGCCTTAAGGAGTGACCCGCCAACACGGCAATTGGTTGCGATGATTTTCAGGCTGCACGAAAAACCCTGCCGAACAGCGGCGCCTGAAAATGTAAGCAGAATTTTCACCGTTTCGTTGCTGTCACACCAGACAGGTGCATCCATAAGGAACACAGCAATGACCTTCGCAAAAATCGCGCAAAAACTGGCCCTTTGGGCGGGGAGCCCCAAGACGTTTCTGGGGGCCATCGTGTTGTTGGCGCTCTGGGCCCTCAGCGGACCGCTTTTCGACTTCAATGACACATGGCAACTGATCATCAATACATCAACGACGATCATTACCTTCCTGATGGTGTTCCTGATTCAAAACACGCAGAACCGCGATACCGACATCTTGCACCTCAAGGTCGATGAGTTATTGCGAGCGACCAAGGAGGCACAGAATGCAATGCTCGGCCTTGAGTCGCTGGACCTCAAGCAACTGGAGGCGCTGAGAAAGCATTACCAGGCCATGGGTCACGGCGAAGCCAAGAGTCTTGAAGGGCTGGAAGAAAAGAACAAAGTAGACCTGAACCAGTGCTGACGCAGACGCGCTGGAAGGTTCTCCTTTTGGCGGGCAAAAATCAGCCGGGACGCGAACGTCCCGGCCCTGAATACAAAAAACGCAGCGGATCAGCGGCTGGCTTGCAGGGCCCTGGCCATTTCGAGATGGGTCTGCAGTTTAGGCAGGGTTTCATCGGCGAAGGCCTTGATCTCCGGCACTTCGGTGGTCTGGGCCTCTTGCTGGATCTGCGCGATGGCCTCCTCGGTGGCCTTGACCTGGGTGGCGGCATACGCAGCCTCGAACGACTCGCCTTCCTTGACCTGCGGCATCAGGGCCTTGGCCTTGTCCGCCACCTCTTCCCGGGGGGCGACAGGCAAGTCGAGCTTCTTGGCGATCTTCGCCAGGTGTTGATTGGCCGTGGTGCGGTCGTTGATCACCATGATGGTGTAGTCCTTGACCTCCCTGGATTCGGCTTTCCCGTGGGCCATGCGACTTGTCTCTATGTCGGCCATGCCTTTGGCTGAAGCATCGTTGATGAATTCGGCAGGCGATTGGGCCCAGGCACTGTTGGCGCCCAGGCCCATCAACACGACAACACTGGTGGTGCGAAAAAAGCTGGCCATACGGCTCATGGTCGCGCCCTCCTCTGATGAAAGTTCTGGTGGGTTATCCACCGTTGAATCAGAACCAGCCATGAATACTCAGCGAGATGTCCGACTCGGCTTTCGACGGTCGTGATGGTGGTTCTCCCACTTCTGCGACCCGCTTCGGACACCTTCGTTCGATCATGAGCAATGTTTGCCAGATAAATACCGCTTGGGCCGGGAATGATCCAACCCTCCCTATTCTCGAATGCAGGGCACGCAGAGCCCTTCTTGTATTCGAATTGGATATGGGCTGAAGGTTTGAGAAAGGTGCTTGTGCCACGACGAACGGTGGCACGCTATCAGATACCGAACACCCTGTGATTCTGGCGTTTGGCCGCATACATCGCCTCGTCGGCGTGGCGGAACAGGGCAACATCTTCAGTGCCATGGTCGGGGAAACAGGCCACGCCGATGCTCGGTTCGATGCTCAGGCAGTGCCCGTCCAGACGCAGCGGCTGGGCCAGTGCATGGCGGATTTTTTCCTGCACGCGTTGGGCATCCTCCAAGGCCTGGATGCTGTGCAGCAGCACCACGAACTCGTCCCCGCCAATACGTGCCACGGTGTCGGTGTCGCGGATACAGCCCTTGAGACGATTGGCCACCGCTTGTAACAGCATGTCGCCAACCCCGTGGCCATAGGTGTCGTTGATCTGCTTGAAACGGTCCAGGTCGATGTACAGCAAGGCCATGCGCCCGGACGCCGCGCGCGCGCTTGCCAGTGCGCACTTGAACCGCTCCCGGAGCAATTCGCGGTTGGGCACCTGGGTCAATTGATCGTACTGAGCCATGTGCTGCAACCGGGCGTGCAATTGCTTGCGCTCGATGGCGACGGTGATCTGTGCGCAGACGTATTGCAGCAGTTCCTTGTCCTGCTCGGTGTAGCGCTCGTTGTGCGGCGCACTCTTGACGATCAGCGCGCCAATCGTGCCGCTCTGCGAGTTCAGCGGCACGCCCAGCCAACACGGCGCATCTGGCCGCGCTACAAGGTCGTCGAACCCCGGCGGCAAGTCGTTGCAACCAGGCGTCAGCAGGATTGGCTGGCCGCTGCGAATCACTTCGGCGCACAAACGCCCGGTGACCGTGCCCGGCAATTCCGGCTGCCCTTCCCGGTCGTCGACGTGATAGGGGAAGTTAAGTTGCGAACATTGTTCGTCATACAGCGCCACCGAAAAATTCAGCGCCGGCAGCCACTCGCCAATAATCAGGTGTATGCGCTTGAACAGCGCCAGCAGGTCTGCCGCGGCATGGGCCGCCTCGGAAATCGCATACAACGCCGCCTGCCGGGACTCGGCCTGCTTGCGTTCGGTGATGTCCCGGGCCACGGCAATGCGCAGTTGGTCCACCGGCGACCAGCGCGCCGACCACAGGATGTGCACCACCCGACCGTCCTTGCGCAGGTAACGGTTCTCGAAATTGAGCTTGGGCTCGCCGTCCATGATCTCCCGCGCCGCCTCAAGGGTCCGCTGACGGTCGGCGGGGTGCACCAGGTCGATCATCGGCTGGCCGATCAGCTCCTGCGGGGTGTAGCCAAAAATCTGTTCGCAGGCAGCACTGACAAACACGAAACGCCCTTGGCCGTCGACGGCACACACGGCGTCCAGCAGAAGGTCGATGTAGCTGGCCAGCGGCGCGGAACTTCGAGTGTCCATGGGGCTGGAGGTCATCCGGATAATGCAACGGTGAGCGAAGCGGGTGATCGTCAGTTCGTGACGCCGATACAACGAGCGAGACCGACGCGCCCCACCAATACCGATGAGGATAGCGCAGGGGATCGACTGTAGGGAGCGAAACGCCCGGGAGATGCAGCTACTCGCTTCAACGCAGCCCCTTCACTCCGTAAAAAACGCCATACCGGCATACGGTGCCTGCCGGCAGGCCTTCAACCGGGACGCCAGGTCGCCCACATGGACTTCGAGCTTGTGCCCGTCCGGGTCGAGAAAGTAGAACGAATCACCCTCGCTGCGATTGTCGCGCCACGATGACACCTGGGCCGCGTTCAGCCGCGCCACCAGCACTGGGAAACTCTCGGCATCGATGCTGAAAGCGTAATGGGTGTAGTCCGCCACCGGCTCAGGCCTGCGCAACGGGTCGAAAGCCAGGCACAACCACAAACCCGGCAGCGACAAATAGGCCCCATGGTCCCACTTGGCTTCGAGACGCAGCTGCAATAGCTCGCCATAAAAAACCACACTGCGATCCAGGTCGGTGACGGCAAGGGTCAGATGATTGAGGCCTGAGAGCATCAGCAAGCAACCTTCAGAAAAGAGTGATAACCCAGCGGGCTTGGGGCGAACCCAGGGTACTTCCAAGCTCCGACATCGCCGACGGATTCCCCGTCCAAGGCCCTAGGCAAAGTCCTACGCAGAACTCTCCAGTGACACTCAAGCACGCCGGAAACAGCCGATTCAAAGCCCTGCACAACAATCTGTAAAGTCTGGAAACACACCGCTATCGAAACACCCCACGGACAGCACCACTCATCAAGGAATGTAATCGCACCATGAACCAGACTGCTCAAGCGCCCCATCACTTCACTCACTACCGCAAGGTGATTTCCCTCGCAGACCAGAACTGGCAGGGCACCGAAGCCGGAAAAATCTCAGGGTTGAATGTCGAGGTCAAGACACCCAATGTGCTGGTCGACCAATACGGTCGCACCTTCCATCACTTCTGTACCACGTCCTACCTGGGCCTGGACTATCACCCCGCGTTGCTGGACGGCGCCATGACTGCCCTGTGGGAAACCGGAACCCTGCGGGTCGCCAACTCAAGGAATCGCTGCAAGCTGGCGATCCTGGACCAGTACGAAACCCAATTGTCGGAGCTGTTTGGCGCCAGTTGCCTCAGTGCTCTGTCGTGCAGTGCGGCAAGCGCCGGTATCCTGCCGCTGCTGGCCAGCGGCGCGTTCACCAACCAGTGTTCGCCGGTCATGGTGTTCGACAAACACGCCCATTACTCGATGAACCACAGCAAGGCCGCCTGCGCCGATGAAACCCAGGTCGTCACCTGCCCGCACAACGACATGGATTTCATCGAAGACCTGTGCAAACGCCAGCGCTGCGTGGCGTACGTGGCCGACAGCGCCTATAGCATGGGCGGATTGGCGGACCTGGACAGCCTGATGTATCTCAAGCAGCGCTATGGCCTGTTTCTCTATCTGGACGACTCCCACGCGCTGTCTGCGGTCGGGGAGTCCGGCGCAGGCCTGGTCCGTTCGCGCGTCCCTGCCGTGGATGAACGCACCCTGATCGTTGCTTCATTGGCCAAGTCATTCGGCGCCAGTGGCGGGCTGGTCATGTTTGGCAGTGAACGGCACAAGGCGCTGGTGCAGCGTTACGGTGGCCCGAGCAATTGGTCCCAGAGCCTGAACGCAGCGGCCATCGGCGCCGGCATGGCGTCGATCCGCCTGCACCGCAGTCGAGAATTCAGCGCCCTGCAGGAGCGTTTGCAAGCTAATATCCGCTTCTTCGACAGCCTCGTGCGCACTGAACAGCGCGGCAATCCCATGGCAATCCGCATGGTGCCCTGCGGTGAAGCGGCCCTGGCCAACAGCCTGGCCGTCGAACTGGCCGAACTGGGGTACTTCACTTCAGCGGTCTTTTTCCCCGTGGTGCCGCAAGGCAAGGCCGCCATTCGCATTACCCTGCGCGCCGATATGGAGCCGAACGTGATTCGCTCGTTTTGCGAAAAGATCACCGAACTGCTGCTGACCCACGGGCGTGACATCCGCCCTTGAGACAGGACGCTCGATGAAGAACCGTACAACCCTGATCGTCACCTGCACCACCGTTTTCCTGGCCCAACTGGGCATGAGCATCTACTTGCCGGCCCTGCCCGATATCGCCCGGAACCTGGGCGCCGATGCGTCCCGGGTTTCCTGGGGCTTGTCGGTGTACCTGATCGGCATGGCGCTGCCGATGTTGCTGTGGGGCAGCCTGGGCCAGCGGCTGGGGCGCAAGCCGGTCTTGCTGGCGGCCTTGGGGTTGTACGGTTTGGGCAACCTGGCCCTGCCGCTGGGCACAACCGTGGAGGCGTTCCTGACGCTCAGGTTGATCCAGGGCATCGGCGCCAGCGGTATCTCGGTGATGGCGCGGGTCTTGATTCGGGACAGTTTCAGCGGCGATCTGTTGGCCAAGGCGCTGTCCTGGATATCGATCGCCTTTGTGATTGCCCTCGGTATCGGCCAGTATCTGGGCTCGCTGATCCAGGCCGCTTTCGGCTGGGAGGCGATTTTCCAGGGCTTGGGCGCCGTCAGCCTGGCGATGGCAGCGGCGGTGTCCCGGGCCAGGTTCCCGGTGCTGGTGCAAGCCGGCAACGGGCAATCGGCGTGGAGCATCTACGGGCAGATCCTGCGTCGACGCGCGTTCCTGCTGCCGGCCTTGGCGGGTGGGCTGGGTTACGGCGTGATCGTCGCCTTCAACACCGCCGCGCCGCTGATCCTGCAGGGGAGCTTCCACTGGTCGCCCATTGAATACGGCCTGCTGGGCTGGCCGGTCAGTGCCGCGTACTTGCTTGGGGCGCTGGTGGTGAACGCTTTTGTACTGCGTACCGGTCAACGGCGAATGATGGGTTGGGGCATCGCCCTGGTGCTGGGCGGGAGCATGACCATGCTGGCAGGCAGCCTCACCCTGAGCAGCATCGCGCTGCTCTTCTGGCTGCCGTATTGCTTCGCGGTGTTTGGCCAGTCGTTGATCTACCCCATCAGCCTGTCCCTGGCCAACGAAGGCTCACCGGTGGCCGGCGCGTATGCCATGGCGTTGAGCGGATTCCTGCACCAACTGATGGCCTCGGTGATCGGTGCCATGGCCAGTCTGTTGTTGAGCCAACAGGCCTGGCCGCTGGCGGCGTTGTGCGCACTGTTGGGGGCGGCGGCGATGCTCTGTGTGAAGTTCGTGCCGCCCCGGGTCGCTTAGAACGCGCTGCGGAAAATCTCTTCGATCTGCCGCTGGTCCGCCGCCCGTGGGTTGGTCAGGCCGCAGGCGTCTTTCAAGGCGTTGGCGGCCAGCACCGGTACGTCATTGAGGCGTACGCCCAAATCACGCAAACCGGCCGGAATATCCACGTCAAGGGCCAGTTTACGGATCGCCGCAATGGCGTCGCGGGCGCCCTCTTCCGGGCTGAAGCCGCGCGTATCGGCGCCCATGGCATGGGCCACGTCGGTCAGGCGAACGGCACACACCGAAGCGTTGAAGCTCTGCACATGAGGCAACAGCACCGCGTTGCATACGCCGTGAGGCAGGTCGTAGAAGCCACCCAGCTGATGCGCCATCGCGTGCACGAAACCCAACGATGCATTGTTGAACGCCATCCCCGCGAGAAACTGCGCGTAGGCCATGTTCTCCCGCGCGACCAGGTCATTGCCGTCACGCACGGCCAGGCGCAGGTTGTTGCTGATCAGGGTGATGGCCTTCAGGGCGCAGGCATCGGTGATGGGGTTGGCCGCAGTGGAGACATAAGCCTCGATCGCGTGGGTCAGTGCATCCATGCCGGTGGCGGCTGTCAGGCCCTTGGGCATCGCCACCATCAGCGCCGGGTCGTTCACCGACATCAATGGGGTGACGTTGCGATCGACAATCGCCATTTTCACGTGGCGTGTCTCGTCGGTGATGATGCAAAAACGGGTCATTTCGCTGGCGGTGCCCGCCGTGGTGTTGATGGCGATCAGCGGCAACTGCGGCTTGCTCGAACGATCGACGCCTTCATAATCACGGATCTGCCCGCCGTTGGTGGCGCACAGGGCGATGCCCTTGGCGCAATCGTGGGGCGAACCGCCACCCAGCGATACGACGAAATCACACTGGCTCTCCTTCAGCAGCCCCAGCCCGAGCTCGACATTGGCGATGCTTGGGTTGGGCTTGGCGCCGTCGAAAATCACCGAGTCGATGTCCTGTATCGCCAACAACTCGGCCACCTTGGTGGCGACGCCGGCCTTGGCCAGCCCCGCGTCGGTGACGATCAAAGCTTTGCGAAAGCCGTAGTTGCGAATAGCGGTCATCGCTTCATCGAGGCAGCCGAGCCCCATGATGTTCACGGCGGGAATGAAAAAAGTGCTGCTCATGGGGTCACGCTCCTGGTTGAGGCCGGATCGGCAGGGCCTACAGAATGACCGAGTAGTCATGACGCATCTTGATCTGGCTCAAGACTGGGTCGTGATAAAGTCGCGCCCTGCCTTTGCCACGTTTTGAGATGATCCTTGCGATGACCGATTTCCAGGAATACGACACCCGGCTCGAAGACTGGGAGGCCTTGCGCGCCGACACCGCCTTCAGCGGCCTGTTGGTGGGCAATGGGGCCAGCCGCGCAGTGTGGGATGATTTCGGCTATGACTCGCTGTTCGAAAATGCCCGCACCGTCGAGGAGAAACCCCTGAGCCCGTCGGAACTGAGCGTGTTCGATGCGATGCAGACGCGCAGCTTCGAACAGGTGCTCGCTGCGCTGAAAACCACCAGTCGGGTCAACAAGGCCCTGGCCGTCAGCTCCGCCGCCCCGCGTAACCGCTATTACGCGATCAAGGAAGCGCTGATCAACACCGTGCATGCGGTGCACATCCCATGGCGCCTGGTGCAACCGTCGACCCTGGCGACGCTCAACCAGGAGCTGAGCCGCTACCGCACGGTGTTCACCAGCAACTACGACCTGCTCAACTACTGGGCGATCCAGCAGGCACCCGAGAGCATCAGCGACCTGTTCTTCGGCGAAGACCACAGTTTCGACCTGAGCCGGGCGACCACGGACAAACCGCGCCTGCTGTACCTGCACGGCGGCCTGCACCTGGTGCGCAACCAGGACGGCACGGCACGCAAGCTCACGTCCACCGAAGGCACCCTGCTGGGCAGTTTCGCCATCAACAACACGATCAAGACCCTCGACGACGTACCGTTGTTCGTCAATGAAGGCCCAAGCCAGGACAAGCTCAAGACCATCCGCAGCAGCGATTACCTGTCGTTCTGCTACGACCAGTTGCTGCAGCACGGCGACAACCTGTGCCTGTTCGGCCATGCCCTGGGCGAGCAGGACAACCACATTGTGCAAGCCTTGCGCCTGGCCGCACCGAAAACCGTGGCGATTTCAATCTATCCCCGTAGCCAGGCGTTCATCCAGCATCAGAAGCGGCATTACGCCAAGGTGTTCCAGGGACTGGAAGTGCAATTGCGCTTCTTCGATGCCAAGAGCCATCCGCTGGGCGATCCGAAACTGTCGGTGCCGGTGGAGGTTTAAAACACGTGTGGAGAGGGGATCCATGTGTGGGAGCAAAGCTTGCTCGCGATGAACGATGACTCGGTTAGCCTGCACAACCGCAGCGCCTGCATCGCGAGCAAGCTTTGCCCCCACACATAATTCCCCCGCCACAGGCTAGGCGCCCTTGTTGCCGTCCCGTCAGAGCGCAGCCACGGTCTTGTCCTTGATGACAGTCGTCGGCCCGTTGGCCTTTACGCTGGCGATGCCCTTGTCCCGGGCGGCGTCCGATGAATAAGCTTCACTGCTGCCAATCACTTCATGGTTGGCAGCCTTGAGGTTGAAGTACGGATGGCCATCCTTGGTGTTCTTGAGTTCATAGCGCTCGGTCAACGGACTGTTTTTCTGCACCGAAGCAATGCCACCGTCGACACCGCTGCGGGTGGTGTACAGCTCACTGGTCAAGATTGTCTCGGCGTTGGCCGCCTTGAGCACAAACCGAAACTGGCCACTGCTGCTTTTGCTGATTTCGTACCATCCGGACATGATTTTTCTCCTGGCAATGAAGACATGCCCCGAGAGTAAAGACCCGCCGCGCTTGCCCCGCCAGTCCGCTGTGCAGCGTCATTACAAGGTAATGGCCGTGCCCAGCAGCGTCAGGAAACCCGCCAGCCAGCTCGGGTGCGCAGGCCAGGCCGGTGCGGTTGCGAGGTTGCCCTGGACATGGCCCTGGGTCACGGGAATGTCGATATAGGTCCCGCCAGCCAGTCGGACTTCCGGGGCACACGCCGGGTAGGCGCTGCATTCGCGCCCTTCGAGGATGCCTGCCGCCGCCAGCAATTGCGCACCGTGGCACACCGCGGCAATCGGCTTGCCCGCCAGATCGAAATCGCGCACCAGTTGCAGGACGGTTTCATTCAAGCGCAGGTACTCCGGCGCTCGCCCACCCGGCACCAGCAGCGCGTCGTAGTCGGCGGCCTGGACGTTGGCGAAGTCATGGTTGAGGGCAAACAAGTGCCCCGGTTTTTCACTGTAGGTCTGGTCGCCTTCGAAATCGTGGATCGCCGTGCGCACCGTCTGTCCGGCGGTTTTGTCCGGGCACACGGCGTGCACGGTATGGCCGACCATCTGCAGGGCCTGGAACGGCACCATGACTTCATAATCTTCGACGTAATCGCCGACCAGCATGAGGATTTTCTTGGCGGGCATGGGAAGGGCTCCTTTGGGAATGCGTGGGTGGTTAACGCATTAAAGGTAGTCCGGAGTGTTGGCAGGCGAGCGATAACCGCTCATTACCTGACGGGCTGCACCTCAGCCCCTTGTGGGAGCGAGTCCTGTGGGAGCAAAGCTTGCTCGCGATGAACGATGGCGCGGTTCTAGCAGTTAAACCATGTCGTCCTCATCGCGAGCAAGCTTTGCTCCCACAGGGTTCGGTATAGCTGCTTCAGGCGAGGTAACCATCCGCCCGCAGCAGCGTTTCGAGGCAATGCTCGGTAACGTGGTAGAAGGTCTTGAGTTCCTGGATCTTGGCCAGCAGCTCGGTGGGGTCCGCAGGTTCGGCGCGTTTGACGGCCAGGATCATCTTGTTTTTGTTGGTGTGGTCCAGGGAGATGAACTCGAAGACCTTGGTCTCGTAGCCGCAAGCTTCCAGGAACAGCGCTCGCAAGCTGTCGGTGACCATTTCCGCCTGCTGGCCCAGGTGCAGGCCGTATTGCAGCATCGGCTTGAGCAAGGCCGGGCTCTGGATCTGCAAGCGGATCTGCTTGTGGCAGCACGGCGAGCACATGATGATCGAGGCGCCCGAGCGAATGCCCATGTGGATCGCGTAGTCGGTGGCGATGTCGCAGGCGTGCAAGGCGATCATCACATCCACCGCGCTCGGCGCCACGCTGCGCACGTCACCGTGCTGGAAGCTCAGGCCCGGGTGTTCCAGGCGCGCAGCGGCTTCGTTGCACAGCTTGACCATGTCTTCGCGCAGCTCGACTCCGGTCACCACGCCTTCAGCCTGCAAGGTGTTACGCAGGTAATCGTGGATGGCGAACGTCAGGTAGCCTTTGCCCGAACCGAAATCCGAAACCCGCACCGGTTTGTCCAGGGCCAGCGGCGAAGACGTCAGCGCATGGCTGAAGACCTCGATGAACTTGTTGATCTGCTTCCACTTGCGCGACATCGCCGGAATCAGCTCGTGCTTGTGGTTGGTCACGCCCAGGTCGGCCAGAAATGGCCGGTTCAGGTCGAGGAAGCGATTTTTCTCACGGTTGTGCTCGGCAGATGGCACTTCCCGCAGTTGCTGGGGCTTGCTCTTGAACAGCGAACTCTTGCCCTTCTTGCTGTACTCCAGCTGGGCCTCGTCGGTGACCGCCAGCAAATGCGCGTTCTTGAACGATGCCGGCAACAGCGCAGCAATGGTTTGCACCCCTTCGGCCAGCGGGAAATTCTTGGTGATGTCGCGGGTCTTGTAGCGGTAGACGAAGGACAGGCACGGCTGGTCCTTGACCGTCAGCTGCTTGATGATCAGCCGCTGGAGGTCCGCTTCTTCACCCACGTACTTGGCCAGCACCAGTTTGATGAAAGCGTTTTGTTCAAGGCTGGTGCGCAACAGCTCGATGAACTGGGCGTGGTGATCCGGCGCGGGACGGACGGGCGTTGCGGTGGCAGACATGGACAAGCGGCCTCGGGGCGGGGCGAATCGGGAATGGCGGTATTTTAGGGGGGATGGGCAGCGAGGGCACGGAAAAGTTCGTGTGGCGAGCAGTAGCCTCGGTGGGAGCAAGGCTTGCCCGCGATAAATACACCGCGATCCAGCAGGCTAAACCGAGCTATCGTTCATCGCGAGCAAGCTTTGCTCCCACAGGCTTGTGCTGGCAGGAAATTTTCAGCCCAGCACCACCAGCCGATTCGGCAGTTCATTGCGTTCCTGGGTCACCGGCACGTGCTCCTTGAGCAATTCGCCGCAAGCTTCGATGCAGGTCACGAAACCCTGCAGGGTCTGTCCCTGGCGAACCTGCTGGGTGAACGCTGCGACGATGGCATCCCAGCATTTGTTGTCCAGGCGCTTGGAAATGCCTTCGTCCACCAGGATTTCCACGTACCGCTCAGCCTCGCAGACAAAGATCAGCATCCCCGTGCTGCCCACCGTGTGGTGCAGGTTCTGTTCGAGGAATTGCCGGCGCGCCAGGTTGGAGGCCCGCCAGTGACGCACGGAACGGGGGATCAGGTGCGTGGTGATCCTGGGGATGCGAAACACCAGGCACAGCACAATGAAACTGACCCACTGCACCAGCAACAGGCTGTGCATCGTCAGCCAGCCGGAGAGGTAATGGACCACGCCGGGCACCACCAGGGCCAGCAGGCTGGCCCACAGCAGCGGGATATAGGCGTAGTCGTCGGCGCGGGCGGCCAGCACCGTGACCAGCTCGGCGTCGGTATGCCGCTCGACCCGGGCGATGGCCTCGGCGACCTTGCGTTGTTCGTGTTCAGTCAGTAATGCCATGTTAAAAGTGCCTGCTCATTATTATTGTCACCAGCCGCCCGACGAACCGCCGCCCCCGAAACTGCCACCGCCACCGCTGAAGCCCCCGCCGCCTCCGCCGCCGAAGCCTCCACCGGAACCGCCCGAACGGCTGGAGCCACCGCCTCCGGTCGGCAAGATACCGAGCATCTGGCAGACCAATATCGTCAAAATAAACAGTATCACCAGGAAGACGAACAGCCCGGGATGGCGCTCGACGAAATCACTCGGCTCTTGCTGCTCGTCCGTACTGTATGCCGGCGCCGGCTCGTCCAACGGGCTGCCGCCCAGCACCACCAGCATCGCCGCAACACCATCGCTGATGCCTTTGTTGAAGTTGCCGGTCTTGAAGGCCGGGGTGATCACCTGGTTGATGATCACCGAACTCTGCGCGTCGGTCAGGCGATCCTCCAGGCCGTAGCCCACCTCGATGCGCAGTTTACGGTCATCCCGGGCGATGATCAGCAGCGCGCCGTTGTTTTTATCCTTCTGCCCGATGCCCCAATGGCGCCCCAATTGATAGCCGAAGTCTTCGATGCTGCTGCCTTGCAGGTCCGCCAGCGTGACCACCACCACCTGTTCGCCGGTGGCCTGTTCATGGGCCTTTAGCTGCGCTTCCAGTTGTGCGCGCACCGACGGTTCGAGCATCTGGGCGGCGTCCACCACCCGCCCGGTCAATGCCGGAAACTTCAGCTCGGCCTGGGCCGTGATGGCAAACACCCAGAGCAACAGCACCAGGCCAAATTTCAACACGCGCATTGGAACTCCTGTGTGGGAGCGAGCTGGTGTGGGAGCTGAGCTTGCTCGCGATGAAGGCACCTCGGTCTTTCCAATGACCGCGTTATCGTTCATCGCGAGCAAGCTTTGCTCCCACAGGCTCGCTCCCACAGTTTTTTCAGAACTTCACTTCAGGGGCTTTTTCGGCATTGGGGCTGGTGGCCTCGAAGGTTTCGCGGATCGGCAGGTCGCTGTACATCACGCTGTGCCACAGGCGCCCCGGGAACGTGCGGATCTCGGTGTTGTACTTCTGCACAGCCAGGATGAAGTCGCGGCGGGCCACGGCGATGCGGTTCTCGGTGCCTTCAAGCTGCGATTGCAACGCCAGGAAGTTCTGGTTGGCCTTGAGGTCCGGGTAACGCTCGGACACCACCATCAGCCGGCTCAACGCGCCGGTCAGCTGGTCCTGGGCCTGCTGGAACTGCTTGAGTTTTTCCGGGTTGTCCAGGGTGCTGGCGTCGACCTGGATCGACGTCGCCTTGGCCCGCGCTTCAATCACTGCGGTCAGGGTTTCCTGCTCGTGCTGGGCGTAGCCCTTGACGGTTTCCACCAGGTTGGGAATCAGGTCGGCGCGGCGCTGGTACTGGTTCTGCACCTGGCCCCAGGCGGCCTTGGCCTGTTCGTCCAGGGTCGGGATGTTATTGATGCCGCAACCGGCCAGCAACGTAGTGAGCAGCATCAGGGCCAGCATCGGCAAGCTGCGAAGGTGGTTCAGTCGTGGATTCATCGGGTGGAGCTCTCCGTTGCATGACATTGGAAAAACACGGCCACCTATCTCACCGGCGCCTGGGGCATAATCTGCCGCCGCACTGGATTGAAACGGGTCGATGGGCTAAAAGATGCGCAGTGCGAAACTAAGTTCAGCCCAATGGGTTCGAAAGTGTGCTGCATTTAACTGAACAACAATAGCCGCTCCTCACATTTTGGCTGACCGGCGTGTCCTGATCACCGCCCTTTAGGCTTGCGAGAAAATTATTCATGAAGAAGCTGTGTTTGCTGGGCCTGTTTGTCAGTCTGGCCAGTCACCCCGTATTTGCCGACAACCTGCCAGCCCCCATAGAGAACAAGGACGCCTTCATCAGCAACCTGATGAAGCAGATGACCCTCGAAGAGAAGATCGGCCAATTGCGCCTGATCAGCATCGGCCCGGAAATGCCCCGGGAGATGATTCGCAAGGAAATCGCCGCCGGCAACATCGGTGGCACGTTCAACTCCATCACCCGCGATGAAAACCGTCCGATGCAGGACGCGGCCATGCGCAGCCGGTTGAAGATCCCGATGTTCTTCGCCTATGACGTGATCCACGGCCACCGCACGATTTTCCCGATTCCCCTGGCCCTGGCCTCGAGCTGGGACATGGACGCGATCTACCACTCCGGCCGCATCGCGGCCAAGGAAGCGGCCGCCGACAGCCTGGACATCACCTTCGCGCCGATGGTCGATATTTCCCGCGACCCGCGCTGGGGCCGCACCTCCGAAGGTTTCGGCGAGGACACCTACCTGGTGTCGCGCATCGCCGGGGTGATGGTCAAGGCGTTCCAGGGCAACGGCGCCAACGCGGCCGACAGCATCATGGCCAGCGTCAAGCACTTCGCCCTGTACGGCGCGGTGGAAGGCGGCCGGGACTACAACACCGTGGACATGAGTCCGCTGAAAATGTACCAGGACTACCTGCCCCCCTACCGCGCCGCCATCGACGCGGGTGCCGGTGGGGTGATGGTCGCGCTGAACTCCATCAACGGCGTGCCGGCCACGGCCAACACCTGGCTGATGAACGACCTGCTGCGCAAGGAATGGGGCTTCAAGGGCCTGGCGGTCAGTGACCACGGCGCCATCTTCGAACTGATCAAGCACGGCGTCGCCAAGGACGGTCGCGAAGCGGCGAAACTGGCGATCAAGGCCGGCATCGACATGAGCATGAACGACTCGCTCTATGGCAAGGAACTGCCAGGCTTGCTCAAGGCCGGTGAAATCGAGCAGAGCGACATCGACAACGCCGTGCGCGAAGTGCTCGCGGCCAAATACGACATGGGCCTGTTCAAGGACCCGTACCTGCGCATCGGCAAGGCCGAGGACGACCCGGCCGACACCTACGCCGAAAGCCGCCTGCACCGCTCCGATGCCCGTGACGTGGCGCGCCGCAGCCTGGTCCTGCTGGAAAACCGCAACCAGACCCTGCCCCTGAAGAAGACGGCGAAAATCGCCCTGGTCGGCCCGTTGGCCAAGGCACCGATCGACATGATGGGCAGTTGGGCTGCGGCCGGGCGGCCGGCGCAGTCGGTCACCCTGTTCGACGGCATGACCCGCGCCCTGGGCGCTGACTCGAAGCTGATCTACGCCCGTGGCGCCAACATCACCGGCGACAAGAAGGTGCTCGACTACCTGAACTTCCTCAACTTCGATGCCCCGGAAGTGGTAGACGACCCGCGTCCGGCCCAGGTGCTGATCGACGAAGCGGTAAAAGCCGCCAAGGATGCCGATGTGGTGGTGGCCGCCGTAGGCGAGTCCCGTGGCATGTCTCATGAATCGTCGAGCCGTACCGACCTGAACATCCCGGCCAGCCAACGCGAGCTGATCAAGGCCTTGAAGGCTACCGGCAAGCCTCTGGTGCTGGTGCTGATGAATGGCCGTCCGCTGGCGTTGCTGGACGAGAAGCAGCAGGCCGATGCGATCCTGGAAACCTGGTTCAGCGGCACCGAAGGCGGCAACGCCATCGCCGACGTGCTGTTCGGCGACTACAACCCATCGGGCAAACTGCCGATCACCTTCCCACGCTCGGTGGGGCAGATTCCGACCTACTACAACCACCTGAGCATCGGCCGGCCATTCACGCCGGGCAAGCCGGGCAACTACACCTCGCAGTATTTCGATGACACCACCGGCCCGCTCTATCCGTTCGGTTACGGCTTGAGCTACACCGAGTTCAGCCTGTCGGACATGGCCCTGTCGTCGACCACGCTGAACAAGACCGGCAAGCTCGATGCCAGCGTGACATTGGAAAACACCGGCAAGCGTGACGGCGAAACCGTGGTGCAGCTGTACATCCAGGATGTGACCGGCTCGATCATTCGCCCGGTGAAGGAACTGAAGAACTTCCGCAAGGTGATGCTCAAGGCCGGCGAGAAGAAAGTCATCCACTTCACCATCACCGAGGACGACCTGAAGTTCTTCAATGCCCAACTCAAGTACGCGGCGGAACCGGGCAAGTTCAACGTGCAGATCGGCCTGGATTCCCAGGACGTGAAGCAGCAGAGTTTTGAGTTGCTCTGATCCCCAGGCAACACAAGAACCATGTGGGAGCGAGCTTGCTCGCGATAGCGGCTTAACATTCAACTCAGATGTTGAATATCAGACCGCCATCGCGAGCAAGCTCGCTCCCACAGTTGTATCTGGGTGTTCGGGCTAGCCGCGTCGATCCAGCAAGTTCACCACCACCCGATCCACCAACCCCCACACCCGCTGCTTGAAGCGCTTCCACAATGGCCGGCGCTGCCAGGCGTCGAGGCTGACTTGCAGGCTCTGGGTGAAGTCCCGCTCGAAACTGGCCGCCACTGCACTGCTGAGCCTGGAATCCAGGGCTTCGAGGTTGGCTTCCAGGTTGAAGCGCAGGTTCCAGTGATCGAAATTGCAGGAGCCGATGCTGACCCAGTCGTCCACCAGCACCATCTTCAGGTGCAGGAAACACGGCTGGTATTCGAAGATTTTCACGCCAGCCTTGAGCAATCGCGGGTAGTAACGGTGCCCGGCGTAGCGCACGGACGGGTGATCGGTGCGCGGGCCGGTCAGCAGCAGGCGCACGTCGATGCCGCGGGCGGCGGCCTTGCGCAAGGAACGGCGCACGTTCCAGGTCGGCAAAAAATACGGCGTCGCCATCCAGATGCGTTTCTGGCCGCTGTTCAATGCCCGCGACAGCGATTGCAGGATGTCGCGATGCTGGCGGGCGTCGGCATACGCCACCCGGCCCATGCCCTCACCCACCGGTGGTACGCGCGGCAGACGCGGCAAGCCGAAGTTGGACGCCGGTTTCCAGGCTCGCCGATGGCGGTTGGCGAGCCACTGGCGGTCGAACAGCAACTGCCAGTCGAGCACCAGCGGGCCGACTATTTCCACCATCACCTCGTGCCACTCACTGCGGTCGTCGAGGGGGTTCCAGAATTCATCGGTCACCCCGGTGCCGCCAACCACCGCCAAGCGTTGGTCTACCAACAACAGCTTGCGGTGATCCCGGTAAAGGTTGCGCACCCAGCGGCGCCAGCTCAGGCGATTGTAGAAACGCAACTCCACCCCAGCCTCGGTCAGACGCTTGCGCAGGGCCAGGGTAAACGCCAGGCTGCCGTAGTCATCGAACAGGCACCGCACGCGAACGCCACGCTCGGCGGCCTGCACCAGCGCCTGGACCATCGCCTCGGCGCAAGTACCCGCCTCCACCAGATAGAGTTCCAGCTCGACCTGTTCCTGGGCACGGGCGATTTCCACCAGCATGCGCGGGAAGAACTGCGGGCCATCGATCAACAGCTCGAAGCGATTGCCTTCTCGCCAGGGAAAAACCGCGCCGCTCATGTCAGCGCGCCGTGAAAATCAGCACCGCATTCACCGGCACCGAGAGGCTGATGGCCGACAACCCGGCCAGGTTTCGCAGCTTTTCCAGCCCCGGCGCCAGATCGAAATCCGCCGCGTTGAGCACCACCGGTTCCAGGGTCACCACTTGGAAGCGGCGTTCGTCCAGGCGCGTCGCCAGCAGTTCGACGTTGTATTCGTGCTGCTTGCCGTGCAGGTTCACCGTCAGCGGCAGGCGCAATTCCAACTGCGCGCCGCTGGCCAGGTCCTGGATCGGCGCCAGGTCGATCTTGGCGGTGACGGTGGCTTCGGCAAATTGTTTGATCTCGAACAGCTCGGCCCGCATGCGCTCATCGCGCAGAGGAATGCCGCTGTTGATGGATTCCAGCTCCACTTCCAGGCGCGCCAAGCCCTCGGGCTGGACTTGACCGTGCAGCACCAGGAAACGCTGGACCTCGGAAACATTGCCGTTTTTGCTGCTGATAAACGACAGCCGCGACGACTCGCCGTCCAGGTACCAGTCGGCCTGGGCTGGCAGCGCGGCGCAGGCCAGCAGCAAGCTGGCGGCAGCGTGAGGGAAAAACCGCTTGAACATACACACTCGCAGGGGCACATAAACCTGTGGCGAACCTTAACCGGGCCGAGGGCGCTTGCAAACTGTCTGTTTCAACAACTGCCCAGGAATACAGAGAACCTGGGGTGAAGGGGTTTATCTATGGGAGCAGGGCTTGCCAAAGGTTGGTTCAGGGCTCCAACCGACACCCCTGCCGCTCCCCCATCCACCGCGCGCTGTTGCTACGCCCCAACCCGCTGACGGTGATGCGTTTCGCTTCAGCGGTCTCGAGAAAGTCGCTGATGGGCACCGACTGCTTCACATAGCCACGGCAGTAGTCCGCCGATTGCTCCATCACGTAGCGGCACGAGCAGTATTCCTTGGCGGTGTAGGCACTGATGATGTCGGGGAAGGCCCGCAATGCCACCCGCTCCAGCCAGACCCAACTGAACAGGGCGATGAGCAGCACCGACAACAGGGTGAGCAACACTTTGCGCTTCATGGTTGCACCGTCCCGGCGAACGCCGCCATGGCGCGCTTGAGCAGTTCGTTATGGCGATAGCTGCCGTCGCGGTCGTCGCCGTAGCGCACAATCACCAGTTTGGCGCTGGGGATGACATACAGCGCCTGGCCCCAATGGCCCAGCGCGGCAAAGGTATCCGGCGGCGCATCGGGCCAGGGGTGGATTGCCGGATCGGCGGCGCGGTTGAGCCACCAATGCCCGCCGGGCACGGCTTCGTCCTGGCCGGCCTGGAAGTGGGCAAAAGGCTGGCGATTGAACGCGACCCACGCCATGGGTACCAGTTGCCGTTCGCCCCAGCGGCCGTCCCGCTGCATCAACAACCCGACACGCGCCAGGTCCCGTGCGGTGAGGTAGGCATAGGACGATCCCACGAACGTGCCGCTGGCGTCGGTTTCCCAAGTGGCGTGGCGGATGCCGAGGGGTTCGAACAAGGCCGTCCAGGGGTAGTCGGGGTAGCGCGCCGGGCCGACGATGGTTTTCAAGGCCGCCGCCAGCAAGTTGCTGTCACCGCTGGAATAACGGAACGCCTGCCCCGGCGGACTGGCGCTTTCATGCTGCGCAGTGAACGCCGCCATGTCATGACGCCCACGGGTATAAAGCATCGCCACCACTGAAGAGTTGAGCGGCGCGTATTCGTAGTCTTCCTGCCAGTCCAGGCCTGAGGCCCAGTGGAAAAGATCGGCCAGGGTCAGGCCCGGGTGCCGGCTCAGTGGCGGGTAGTACTTGGCGGCCGGGTCTTGCAGGCCAAACAGTTTTTCACCGTAGGCCACGCCGAACACCGTCGCCAGCAGGCTTTTGCTGATGGACCAGGTCAGGTGCGGGGTCTGGGCAGTGGTCGGAGCGGCATAGCGTTCGTAGACCAGCCGACCGTCCTGGATCACCAGCAGCGCGTCGGTGCGAATGCCCTCGCGGCTCGCATCGTCCCGGGGTGGGAAGGCGTATCGCTCCAAGGCTTCGATGGCCGGCCCGCTCGGGGTCGGGCCACTTGGCCATTGCTCGCCGGGCCAGTCTTCGGCGTGGGCGCTCAGGTTGAGCAACAGCAGCGGGATCAGGAACCAGCCTTTGGACATGCTTGGGGCTCGCAGGATTGAACCTTCAGAGCCTATTCAGACTTGATGACAGTTTCGAGGCTTGTGTGACCCCCTGTGGGAGCGAGCTTGCTCGCGATAGCTGTTTGTCAGTCGCCATATGCTTAGCTGACACTCCGCTATCGCGAGCAAGCTCGCTCCCACAGGGGTCAGTCGCTTGAAGGACTAACCCAACGCCTTGGCCAAGCGCTTGGCCCGCGCCCCCGCCCCAATCTCCATCACGCCTTTATCCCGCGTCCACATCTCGCGCCACGTCGCAGGCCCGGCGGCCAGGGCAGCGTTGAGTTCGCCGTCGAGCCCCTGGAACTGGGCGAACAACCCGCCCAGCAGCACATGCCCGACCGCACTGGACGGGTTATGCCGACTCACCTCCGCGCAACCGGCGAGCAACGCCAGCAGGCGCAATTGCAGTGCCTGGGGCCAGGCAGATTCCTGCCCGACGCCATACAACCAGGCAGTCATAGCGCTGAGCACATAAAGGTCTTCCAGGGTGCGGAACGGTTTGACGTAGGCGTCCCAACCGTCGCCCGCCAGCAACTCGCACAACGCGCCGTCGAGCAGGACCCGGCCATGGCTGATGTCCGGCATCAGGGCAATGGCGGGCAGTTTTTCCAGGGTTACGCCGGGCTCACCCGCATAGGCCACTGCCAGGTTCAGCCGTGGCGTTTCACCGGGTGCTTCGCAGCGAGCGGCAATCAGCAGCCACTCGGCGGCATCGCCGGCGGTGACGAAATCCTTGCGTCCGCTCAGGCGCAAGTCGTCGAGGCGGGTTTGCATGTCCGCCGGGCGCAGGCTGCGCTGTTCGGTGGCACACAAGGCGCCGAGGCTCTGGGGCGCGCTGGGCCAAAGCACCCGCAGCGCCGCCTGATACCCCACCAGAAACGCCAGCCCCGGTGTCGCCATCAACCGCGCCCCGGTTACGGCCAGTTCGAACGGCGCCACCGGCCCCAAGCGTTGCAACAACGCAGCATAACCTTCGGCCAGGTCCGGATGGGCGGGCAGGCGTTCGCCGCGTTCGATCAGGGTGTGCCAGGGCATGGGGGCTCCTCGAGGGCTGTCATATAAGCATCACCAAAGCTTCATGGCGATGACACCGGGGCTACATAGCCTGACTTTGCACAACATGGCTGCATAAAGAAAGTCGACAGGCTGCAACTGAACAGCCCGCACGGAGATTCGCTATGACCCAGATCGCCCGCATCAGCGACACCGGCAATGAACGCCGCCTGCAAGCCGAACGCCTGATCGGCGCCCAAGCCTTGCAAGAAGCACAGGCCCTGCGTTTCAACGTCTTCAGCGGCGAATTCAACGCCAAGCTCAAGGGCGCGGAAATGGGTCTGGACATGGATGACTATGATGTTCACTGCGCCCACATCGGCGTACGCGACCTGAACACCGGCCGCCTCGTGGCGACCACTCGCCTGCTCGACCACCAGGCCGCCAGCAGCCTGGGCCGGTTCTACAGCGAAGAAGAATTCAGCCTCCACGGCCTGGTCCACCTCAAGGGCCCAATCCTGGAAATCGGTCGTACCTGCGTCGACCCGGCCTACCGCAACGGCGGCACCATCGCGGTGCTCTGGGGCGAACTGGCCGAAGTCCTGAACGAAGGCGGCTACAGCTACCTGATGGGCTGCGCGAGCATTCCGATGCAGGACGGCGGTATCCAGGCCCAGGCGATCATGCAGCGCCTGCGCGAACGCTACCTGTGCACCGAACACCTGCAAGCCGTGCCGAAAAAACCCTTGCCGACCCTGGACGTGCCGTCCAACGTCATCGCCGAGATGCCACCGCTGCTCAAGGCCTACATGCGCCTGGGCGCGAAGATTTGCGGCGAACCGTGCTGGGACGAGGATTTCCAGGTGGCCGACGTGTTCATCCTGCTCAAGCGCGACGAGCTCTGCCCGCGCTACGCCCGCCACTTCAAGGCGGCGGTCTGATGAGCCGGCTGCGGGTGTACGCGCGAATCGCGCGAGTATTGCTGGTGGTGGCGCTGGGCCTGAGCATGGCCAGCGTGTTCGGCCTGTTCGAACGTGCAGGAATCGCCAACTCGATGGTCCGTCGCCAGCGCTGGTCACGGTTCTTCATGGCACGGCTGAGCCGTGCCCTGCCCTTTTCAGTCACCGTCCACGGTCAACTGCCGCAACGGCCGATGCTGTGGGTCAGCAACCATGTTTCCTGGACCGACATCCCGTTGCTGGGGATGCTCACGCCGCTGTCGTTCCTGTCCAAGGCCGAAGTGCGCACCTGGCCGGTCGCCGGATGGCTGGCAGCCAAGGCCGGCAGCCTGTTTATCCGGCGCGGTTCGGGTGACAGCCAATTGATTCGCAAGCAAATGAGCCGCCACCTGGAACAAGCCCATCCGCTGTTGATGTTCCCGGAAGGCACCACCACCGATGGCCGCACCCTGCGCACCTTCCACGGCCGCTTGTTGTCGGCGGCCATCGATGCCGATGTCGCGTTGCAGCCGGTGGCGATCCGTTACCTGCGCAACGGCGAGCCGGATTCGCTGGCGCCGTTCATTGGCGATGATGATTTGCTGTCGCACCTGATGCGCTTGTTTGCCAATGATCGGGGTGAGGTGGAAATCCATCTGCTGGAACCGATTGCCTGCCACGGCCAGGAACGCGCGGCACTGGCATTCCAGGCGCAGCAGGCGGTGCACAAGGCGTTGTTCGGGGCGCTTCCAGAGAAACAGCAAGCGCCGATGCGACCTGCTGCGATTGCGGCCTGATTCGGATCGCTACGCAGCCCCTTGTGGGAGCGAGCTTGCTCGCGATAGCGGCTTAACATTCAGCAGATGTGCTGGCTGATACACCGCTATCGCGAGCAAGCTCGCTCCCACAATTAGTCCTGCAGCGTGACTTGGTTTTGAGCAAAATCCTGCAGTTGCGGGTAGAACAACCGAAAATCTTCGCTCAACGGCTCATAGAGCCTGATCAACTCCGGCATCGCCCCGGCCAGTTCCTCGGGCCGGGACAGGCGCCGGGAGATTCCCCGCAACACCTGCCCAAGCACCTCGAACTCTTGATAAGACCCCAGCCAGTCATCCGCCGCCATATGCGGCGCGATGTGCGCCAGGCGCCCCGGCAGCTGCGGTTCGGTGCCGAGTACCTGGTACACCCGGGAAGTGAACTCCAGCAGCGGCCCTTCGCTGTACAACGTCCAGTCCCGGGCCAGGCAGTGGTCGAAAAACACGTCGAGCACGATCCCGGCATAGCGCCGTCGCACGGTGGAAAAGCGCGACAGCGCGATGTCCACCACGGGATGGCGGTCGGTGTACATGTCAATGCGCCGATGCAGGGCAATCGCCGCTTCGATCCGTGGGTCGTAGAGCCCTTGCAGCGGTCCCTTGACGAAATCACCGTAGAGGCTGCCGAGCAGTTGTTCCCGGCCAGGGCCGCCGAGGTGCAGGTGCGCGAGATAGTTCATGGCCGCAGCTTAGCACCACCCTGCCAATATCGTTATAACCCGATATAGCGATTTGTTCGGCATTCAGATCAAATCCATATTTGTATATCGCGAAATAACGATTTAAGGTTCGCTCCATCGCGATATAGCGTTTTATCAACCCCGAGCTTGCCAACCATGACCCTCGACCTCGACGAAATAATAAAAGCCCTGGCGCACCCAGTACGGCGAGACATCCTCAACTGGCTCAAAGACCCCAAGGTCCAGTTCCCGGAACAGTTGCACAACCACGAATTCGGCATTTGCGCCGGACAGATCGACCAGCGTTGCGGCCTGTCGCAATCCACGGTGTCTGCGCACTTGGCGGTGTTGCAACGGGCGGGGCTGATCACCAGCCAGAAGGTCGGTCAATGGCACTTCTTCAAACGCAACGAGGAAGTGATCCAGCAGTTCCTCAAGCAAATGAGCCAAGAGCTCTGACCTGACAAGGACCTCATCATGCCCCTCTCACTCCTGATCCTGGCCCTGAGCGCCTTCGCCATCGGCACCACCGAGTTCGTCATAATGGGCCTGTTGCCCGACGTGGCGGCCGACCTGGGCGTGTCGATTCCTGGCGCCGGCTGGCTGGTGACCGGCTACGCCCTGGGCGTGGCCATCGGTGCGCCGTTCATGGCCCTGGCCACCGCCCGGCTGCCGCGCAAGGCCGCCCTGGTGGTGTTGATGGGGATTTTCATCGTCGGCAACCTGCTCTGCGCCATCGCCAGCGACTACAACGTGCTGATGTTCGCCCGGGTCGTCACGGCCCTGTGCCACGGCGCGTTCTTCGGTATCGGTTCGGTGGTGGCCGCCGGCCTGGTGGCACCCAACAAGCGCGCCTCGGCCGTGGCCTTGATGTTCACCGGCCTGACCCTGGCCAACGTGCTCGGCGTACCGCTGGGCACCGCACTGGGCCAGGAAGCCGGCTGGCGCTCGACCTTCTGGGCGGTGACTGTGATTGGCGTAATTGCGCTGATCGGCCTGATCCGCTTCCTGCCGGCCAAGCGCGATGAAGAAACACTCGATATGCGCTCGGAACTGGTAGCGCTCAAGGGGGCCGGCCTGTGGCTGTCCCTGAGCATGACCGCGCTGTTCTCCGCCTCGGTGTTCACCCTGTTTACCTATGTCGCCCCGCTGTTGGGTGAAGTGACCGGCGTATCGCCCCGCGGCGTGACCTGGACCCTGGTGCTGATCGGCCTGGGCCTGACCCTGGGCAACATCATCGGCGGCAAGCTGGCGGACAAGAGCCTGGCGAACACGCTGATGGGCGTCTTCCTCACCATGGCCGTGGTGTCCACCGTATTGAGCTGGACCAGCGTGGCGCTGATCCCCAGCGAAATCACCCTGTTCCTCTGGGCCACCGCCTGCTTCGCCGCCGTGCCGGCCCTGCAAGTCAACGTGGTGACCTTCGGCAAAGATGCGCCCAACCTGGTGTCCACCCTGAACATCGGCGCCTTCAACATCGGCAACGCCCTGGGCGCCTGGGTCGGCGGCAGTGTCATCGACCATGGCCTGGGCCTGACCTCCGTGCCCCTGGCCGCCGGCGCGCTGGCCGTGCTGGCGCTGCTGGTCACCCTGATCACTTTCCGCCAGGGCGGTAATGCCGACCTGGTGCCGGCAACTCACTGATTTTTAACCCTTCCACTTTCGAGGTTGTATTTCATGGCGACTATTTTCGACCCCATCAAACTCGGCGACATCGAGTTGAAGAACCGCATCATCATGGCCCCGCTCACCCGCTGCCGCGCCGACGCAGGTCGCGTGCCCAACGCGCTGATGGCCGAATATTACGTGCAACGCGCCTCCGCCGGCCTGATCCTCAGCGAAGCAACTTCGGTCACGCCGATGGGCGTGGGCTACCCGGACACCCCGGGCATCTGGTCCAACGACCAGGTGCGCGGCTGGTCCAACGTCACCAAGGCGATCCACGGCGCTGGCGGCAAGATCTTCCTGCAACTGTGGCACGTGGGCCGGATCTCCCACCCGTCGTACCTGAACGGCGAAACCCCGGTGGCGCCCAGCGCGATCCAACCCAAGGGCCACGTGAGCCTGGTGCGTCCGCTGGCCGACTACCCGACCCCACGCGCACTGGAAACCGCTGAAATCGCCGACATCGTCGAGGCGTACCGCGTCGGTGCCGAGAATGCCAAGGCTGCCGGTTTCGATGGCGTGGAAATCCACGGCGCCAACGGCTACCTGCTCGACCAGTTCCTGCAAAGCAGCACCAACCAGCGCACCGACAGCTACGGCGGCTCCCTGGAAAATCGTGCCCGCCTGCTGTTGGAAGTGACCGACGCGGCCATTGAAGTCTGGGGCGCCGGCCGGGTTGGCGTGCACCTGGCACCGCGCGCCGACTCCCATGACATGGGTGACGAGAACCGCCTGGAAACCTTCAGCTACGTGGCTCGCGAGCTGGGCAAGCGTGGCATCGCCTTCATCTGCTCCCGTGAAAAGGAAGGCGATGACAGCATCGGCCCGCAACTCAAGCAGGCTTTCGGCGGCCCGTACATCGCCAATGAACGCTTCACCAAGGACAGCGCCAATGCCTGGCTGGCCGAGGGCAAGGCCGATGCCGTGGCCTTCGGAGTGCCGTTCATTGCCAACCCGGACCTGCCAGCACGCTTGAAAGCCGATGCACCACTGAACGAAGCACATCCGGAAACCTTCTATGGCAAAGGGCCAGTGGGGTACATCGATTACCCTGTGCTCTAATTAATAGCCGGTAAAAAAAGCCCTGCCTCGAAAGAGCCAGGGCTTTTTATTTACCTTTAAATATCCGGTCAAACTTCCAAACTTTCTAAAAACCGTTCAACTCATCATATTATCGCCAACAACAAAACAAACCGAGCTGTCGCAGCACAGCCACTAACAACCAATATTGAAAAGGAATTCAAAGTGAACAACCTCACTGAAAACGCTCAACCGGTCAGCAGCAGTATTTACGAAAACCTACTCTCCCAATTCAACTACGCGCCACTGACGATCCTGTATGAATACATCAAGTCGCTCGACACGCAAGACTATACCCAGATGCTCAAGGCCTTGATGGAAAAGGCCAGGCAGAACGACGATGTCAACAGGCAGCTTCAAGCCTGGAGACAGGAAAGCGTGCGCCCAAACCGCAGCCGTTTCCTGGTGAAGTTAATCAATCATACCGACCAGCCCCTTGAAGTCGGCGAAAACGATCTCAGCTTGAATGCCGACGAGCAAGCGTTCATGAATATTCTCCCCTGGGATATCCAAGCCCTGAAGTTCGACTTCTTTTATTCCAGACCACTGGGCAGTCGCAGCAAGGATATATTCAAGCGCTTTATTATATTTGGCGACCAGGCTCTCGGCTTTCGCTTCGACTTCGGTTTACGCGTCAATACTTCTTTCGGTGTTATTTCACCAACGCTGACACCCGTCCGAACAAACAAGGTGGCCTCTATCGGCACAACCCCCATCAAATGCGTGACCCGGATCATTCATTCGTCCAATGAGGAACCGTATGGTTTTACCGTGGAGATCACACTGAGCTGAACAGGCGACCCCGTCAGATAGGTCTGACGGGGCATCTACCTACCGCTTCAGACGCCCTTGCCTGAGCGGAATTTTCATCCGTTTTGACAGGCGCGAAACAAATTTCCTACAAAATTCGCCGCTGATTGCCTATCAACCGCGCCAGTGTCGGTTTATAAAAGCATCCTTACGTGGACGTATTGACACAAACCGACGCAATTACGCATTTTGTTTCATTTGCGCAGGCTAGGGCTCAAGTGCAGCATGTCCAGCCCGATCTCCACCCAGCGCTCGGCCTCAGCCGCCAGGGCGAAGCTGTCGGGGGCCAGTAGCCATTGGTACAAGATGCCGTCGATGTAGGCATGAATGGCAACTGCCGCCCTTTCGGGATCCAGATCATCCGGCAACTGGCCGCGTTTCATCGCATTGCGCAACGACAGGGCGATGCGCACATTGCAGTCGAGGCTGACCTCGCGTCGCTGCTGGCGCAAATCGCACATTTCATCGGTGAATTCACACTTATGGAACAGAATCTCATTAATGCGCCGGGTTTTCGGGTCCAGGGCCACCTGCTGGAACAACCGTACCAGCAGCTTGCGAATACAGCCCAGCGGATCAAGCTCCTCTTCATTCTCACTGGCACGGGCCAACTCATCGAGCGGCTCGTGCAGGGTATCGAGCATGGCCTGGAGCAGGTCCGCCTTGTTGCTGAAGTGCCAATAGATGGCGCCGCGCGTCACTCCGGCCAGTGTCGCGATGTCGGCCAGGGTCGTACGCGCCACGCCTCGCTCGAAAAACGCCCTTTCGGCGGCTTCGAGTATCTGGCTGCGAGTCTCCTGGGCTTCCTCTTTGGTACGACGGACCATGGCAGTAAACACCTCAATCAGGATGCGTCAGCAATGCGTAAGAATCAGTTGGACAAAATATGAGGCGACGTCTCTTGGAACGCGTCCCCGATCTACGCTGGCCTTTGTCAGGCTTTTGTAAATCCGGATATTACGCAATTTGGCTGTTTACAAACAACCGTGTACGTAAGTATATTTCTTAGCATCCTACTAATTGAAATAGTGCGCCTTTTACCTTTCCACCTTTCGAGTGCGCCAGTTGCGCGCCTGGACCCGAGGATTTCCATGCAATTCAAGCCAGCTGTTACTGCCCTGGTTACTGCCATCGCCCTGGCATCGCTGCTCAGCGGATGCAAAAAGGAAGAGGCTGCACCTGCTCCTCCGCCTCCTCAGGTCGGCGTCGTAACCCTCAAGACCCAGCCTTTCACCCTGACGTCGGAGCTTCCGGGGCGCACCAGCGCGTTCCGCGTCGCGGAAGTACGTCCGCAGGTCAACGGCATCATTCTCAAGCGCCTGTTCAAGGAAGGCGCCGACGTCAAGGCCGGCCAGCAGTTGTACCAGATCGACCCGGCCGTCTATGAAGCGACCCTCAAGAGCGCCGAGGCCAACCTGCGTTCCACCAAGTCGATTGCCGACCGCTACAAGCAACTGGTGGACGAACAGGCGGTGAGCCGTCAGGAATACGACACCGCCGTGGCCAACCGCCTGGAGTCGGAAGCCAACCTGCAGACCGCCCAGATCAATGTGCGCTACACCAAGGTCTACGCGCCGATCTCCGGCCGTATCGGGCGTTCCTCGGTGACCGAAGGCGCATTGGTAAGCAATGGTCAGACCGACGCCCTGGCGACCATCCAGCAACTGGACCCGATCTACGTCGACGTGACGCAGAGCTCGGTCGAGCTGCTGCAACTGCGCCGCGAGCTGCAGAGTGGTCGTTTGCAGAAGGCCGGTGACAATGCAGCCATGGTCAAGCTGACCCTGGAAGACGGCAGCCAATACCCACACGAAGGCAAGCTGGAATTTTCCGAAGTGTCGGTCGACCAGACCACCGGTTCGGTGACCTTGCGCGCCGTATTCCCCAACCCTGACCACACCCTGCTGCCGGGCATGTTCGTCCATGCACAACTGCAGGCCGGCGTGAACAGCGCGGCGATCCTCGCCCCGCAACAAGGCGTGACCCGCGACCTCAAAGGCATGCCGACTGCCCTGGTGGTGGGCCCGGACAACAAGGTCGAGCTGCGTCAGCTCAAGGCCAGTCGCACCGTCGGCAGCCAGTGGCTGATCGAAGATGGGCTCAAGGCCGGCGACCGCCTGATCACCGAAGGGTTGCAATACGTACGGCCCGGAGTGGAAGTCAAAGCCACCGAAGCCACCAATGTCGATGCCAAGAACCCGGCCCCCGCTCAGGCAGCTGATAAAGCAGCCGGCGGCAAAGGGGAGTAAACCATGTCGAAATTTTTTATCGACCGTCCGATTTTCGCCTGGGTAATTGCCTTGGTGATCATGCTGGTCGGGGCTCTATCGATCCTCAAATTGCCGATCAACCAGTACCCGAGTATCGCGCCACCGGCCATTGCGATCCAGGTGACCTACCCGGGTGCGTCCGCGCAAACCGTGCAAGACACCGTGGTGCAGGTCATCGAGCAGCAACTCAACGGCATCGACAACCTGCGTTATGTGTCCTCGGAAAGTAACTCCGACGGCAGCATGACCATCACCGCGACCTTCGAACAGGGCACCAGCTCCGATACGGCGCAGGTCCAGGTCCAGAACAAGCTGAACCTGGCCACCCCGCTGCTGCCGCAAGAAGTGCAGCAGCAGGGTATCCGCGTGACCAAGGCCGTGAAGAACTTCCTGATGGTCATCGGCGTGGTGTCGCGCGACGGCAGCATGACCAAGGACGACTTGGCCAACTACATCGTTTCCAACCTGCAAGACCCTATCTCGCGTACCGCCGGTGTCGGTGACTTCCAGGTCTTCGGTGCCCAGTACGCCATGCGCATCTGGCTCGACCCGGCCAAGCTGAACAATTTCAACCTGACTCCGGTGGACGTCAAAAACGCCATTGCCGCGCAAAACGTCCAGATCTCGTCCGGCCAACTCGGCGGCTTGCCTGCCCTGCCCGGCCAGCAACTGAACGCCACCATCATCGGCAAGACTCGTTTGCAGACCGCCGAGCAGTTCAAGGCGATTCTGCTCAAGGTCAACCCGGACGGCTCGCAAGTGCGCGTCGGCGATGTTGCCGAAGTGGGTCTGGGTGGTGAGAACTACAGCGTCAGCGCCCAGTTCAACGGCGCCCCGGCGTCGGGCCTGGCGGTAAAACTGGCCAACGGTGCCAACGCCCTCGACACGGCCAAGGCCCTGCGCAAGACCATCGACGACCTCAAGCCGTTCTTCCCGCAAGGCGTGGAAGTGGTGTTCCCGTACGACACCACGCCGGTGGTGAGCGAATCGATCAAGGGTGTGGTTGAAACCCTGGTCGAAGCGGTCGTGCTGGTGTTCCTGGTGATGTTCCTGTTCCTGCAGAACTTCCGCGCGACCATCATCACCACGATGACGGTGCCGGTGGTGTTGCTGGGTACCTTCGGGATCCTCGCGGCGTTCGGCTTCAGCATCAACACCCTGACCATGTTCGGCATGGTGCTGGCCATCGGCTTGCTGGTGGACGACGCCATCGTCGTGGTGGAAAACGTCGAACGGGTGATGAGCGAAGAAGGCCTGTCACCCAAGGAAGCCACCAAGAAATCCATGGGCCAGATCCAGGGCGCCCTGGTAGGTATCGCCCTGGTGCTTTCGGCGGTACTGCTGCCGATGGCGTTCTTCAGTGGCTCCACGGGGGTGATCTACAAGCAGTTCTCCATCACCATCGTCTCGGCCATGGCCTTGTCGGTCATGGTGGCCTTGATCTTCACCCCGGCCCTGTGCGCCACCATGCTCAAGGCGATCCCCAAGGGTGAGCACGGCACGCCGAAACGCGGCTTCTTCGGCTGGTTCAACCGCAACTTCGACCGTGGCGTGCGCAGCTACGAGCGTGGTGTGGGCAATATGCTCAAGCACAAGGCCCCGTACCTGCTGGCCTACGTGCTCATCGTGGTTGGCATGATCTGGCTGTTCACCCGCATCCCGACTGCGTTCCTGCCCGAAGAAGACCAGGGCGTACTGTTCGCCCAGGTACAAACGCCGGCGGGCTCCAGTGCCGAGCGTACCCAGGTGGTGGTGGACAAGATGCGCGAGTTCCTGTTGCGCCCCAGCAAGGACGGCGGTGAAGGCGATGCGGTGGCCTCGGTATTTACCGTGACCGGCTTCAACTTCGCCGGTCGTGGCCAGAGCTCCGGCATGGCGTTCATTATGCTCAAGCCATGGGAAGAGCGTAACGCCGACAACAGCGTGTTCAAACTCGCGGCCCGCGCCCAGCAGCACTTCTTCACGTTCCGTGATGCGATGGTGTTCGCCTTTGCTCCGCCAGCGGTACTGGAGCTGGGTAACGCCACTGGTTTCGACGTGTTCCTGCAGGACCGTGCCGGCATTGGCCACGATAAGTTGATGCAAGCCCGTAACCAGTTCCTGGGAATGGCATCCCAAAGCAAGATCCTGTCCCAGGTGCGTCCAAACGGCCTGAACGACGAGCCGCAATACCAACTGGAAATCGATGACGAGAAGGCCAGCGCGCTGGGCATCACCTTGTCGGACATCAACAACACCCTGTCGATTGCCCTGGGCAGTAGCTACGTGAACGACTTCATCGACCGTGGTCGGGTGAAGAAGGTGTATGTACAGGGTCAACCCGGCGCTCGCATGAGCCCGGAAGACCTGAAGAAATGGTACGTGCGCAACAGCGCCGGGACCATGGTGCCGTTCACGGCATTCGCCAAGGGCGAGTGGGTCTATGGCTCGCCGAAACTGGCCCGATACAACGGCGTGGAAGCGATGGAAATACTTGGCGCCCCCGCCCCGGGTTACTCCACTGGCGAAGCCATGGCCGAAGTCGAAGCCATCGCCAAGAAGCTGCCGGCCGGGGTTGGTATTTCCTGGACGGGCCTGTCCTACGAGGAGCGCCTGTCGGGCTCCCAGGCACCTGCGTTGTACGCCCTGTCGCTGCTGATGGTGTTCCTGTGCCTGGCGGCGCTGTATGAAAGCTGGTCGATTCCGATCGCGGTCATGCTCGTGGTGCCGCTGGGGATCATCGGTGCCCTGATGGCGACCAGCCTGCGCGGCCTGTCCAACGACGTGTACTTCCAGGTGGGCTTGTTGACAACCATCGGTTTGGCGGCGAAAAACGCCATTCTGATCGTCGAGTTTGCCAAGGAACTTCATGAGCAGGGCCGCACGCTGATGGAAGCCGCGATCGAAGCCTGCAGGATGCGTCTGCGGCCGATCATCATGACGTCCCTGGCATTCATCCTCGGGGTAGTCCCGTTGGCCATATCCACCGGTGCCGGTTCGGGCAGCCAGCACGCCATCGGTACCGGCGTGATTGGCGGTATGCTCACCGCTACCATCCTGGCAATCTTCTGGGTGCCATTGTTCTTCGTGACGGTGTCGTCAATGGGTCGTCGCAAACCTATCGACCAGGACGACACTCCTGAAACTTCTAAAGAGGCTGGCCAATGAGCAAGTCGCTACTCTCCCTGACCATCGCCGCCGTCGTGCTCAGCGGTTGCTCGCTGATCCCCGACTATCAGCGGCCCGAAACACCGGTCGCGGCGCAATACCCGCAAGGGCCGGCCTACGAGGCGGCCAATGCGCCCGGCCAGGCCGCCGCCGAGCAAGGCTGGAAGCAGTTTTTCCATGATCCGACCCTGCAACAGCTGATCCAGGTCGCGCTGGAAAACAACCGCGACCTGCGCGTCGCGGCACTGAACATCGATGCCTATGCCGCGCAATACCGCATCCAGCGCGCGGACCTCTTCCCGGCGGTCTCGGCCACCGGCTCCGGCAGCCGCCAGCGGGTACCGGCACGAGCTTCGCAAAGCGGTGAAGCGGCCATCAGCAGCTCCTACTCGGCCACCCTGGGCATCAGCGCCTATGAACTGGACCTGTTCGGTCGGGTTCGCAGCCTGAGCGAGCAAGCGCTGCAAAGCTACTTCGCCACCGAAGAAGCCCGTCGCAGCACCCAGATCAGCCTGGTGGCCAACGTCGCCAATGCCTACCTGACCTGGCAAGCCGACAAGGAACTGCTCAAGCTGACCCAGGAAACCCTCGGAGCCTACGAGCAAAGCTTCAAGCTGACCTCGCGCAGCGCCGAAGTCGGCGTGTCCTCGGCCCTGGACCTGAGCCAGGCGCGCACCGCCGTGGAAAACGCCCGTGTGCAACTGGCCCGCTACACCCGCCAGGTCGCACAGGACGAAAACAGCCTGACCCTGCTGCTGGGCACCGGCCTGCCGGCGAACCTGAGCTCGCAACCGTTGAACGATGACCTGCTCAGCGAAGTGCCGGCCGGGCTGCCGTCGGACCTGCTGCAACGTCGTCCGGACATCCTCCAGGCCGAACGCAACCTGCTGGCCGCCAACGCCAACATCGGCGCCGCGCGGGCCGCGTTCTTCCCGAGCATCAGCCTGACGGCCAACGCCGGCACCCTGAGCCCGGACCTGTCCGGCCTGTTCAAGGGTGGTTCGGGCACCTGGACCTTCGCGCCGCAAATCAACCTGCCGATCTTCAACGCCGGCAGTCTGCGTGCGAGCCTGGACTACGCCAAGATCCAGAAAGACATCAACGTCGCGCAGTACGAGAAATCGATTCAGACGGCGTTCCAGGAAGTCTCCGACGGCCTGGCCGCGCGCCAGACCTACAACGAACAGTTGCAGGCCCAGACCGACTTCGTCGCCGCCAACCAGGATTACTACCGCCTGGCCGAGCGTCGCTACCGTATCGGCGTCGACAGCAACCTGACCTTCCTCGACGCCCAACGCCAGTTGTTCAGCGCGCAACAGTCGCTGATCACTGACCGTCTTGCGCAACTGACCAGTGAGGTCAATCTGTACAAGGCATTGGGCGGTGGTTGGAATGCCGAGACGGGCAAGAACGAACCGGTGAAAGAAGAAGCGCCGAAGATGAAATTGTTCTGATTTGATGCCTGAAGACTGAAACACGAAGCCCACCGAAAGGTGGGCTTTTTGTTTGTGTGCGCTTTAACGCTGGCCTATGTGGGAGCAAGGCTTGCCCGCGATGAAGGCGATGCGGGCTTTCAGGAGCCGAGGCGCCTGTTTCGCGAGCAAGCTTTGCTCCCACAGCCCAGCGGGGCGATGCGACGCTTCGCTAAATCCCCTCGCCACACTTGGTTAACGCGGGTCGACGAGATCCAGCGCTCGATTGGCCAACAACTCACTCAAGTCAATCATCTGCGCCACGCCGAGCGCGACATGCCGCCGCGAGCCTTCCAGATCGAACGCCAGGTCGTTGACCATGGCACTGGCTGAGGCCAGGGTTTCGCTGAGGTTCGCCAGTAGACATTCGGTGTCGAGGGTATCGATGACGGTGAAAACTTGAGTTGAGGTTTTTGGCTTGGGATCAGGGTGGGTGCCCAGATGGTAATCGAGTGCTCGGTCTGCGGCCTCTTGGAGCTTTTCTGGATCGGGGTCGTTGTAGGGGAAGGTGCTCTCTGATGGCGAAGAAGGATGATGTTTTTTCATAACGGCGCTCCTGCATCAATTGGAGCCCGAGACATTAGGTCCGGGCGCTGGCGCCTAACGAATTCGGCGGGCTTGCAGTCCCGGTCGCTGAATGGGCAGCGACACGAACAAGCTAGAGATACCGCTTCCGAGCAGCAACCTTAAAACCTCGTCGGAAAAGTCGCCGCGTCTGTCAGACCGGCCACAAATCCTGTGGGAGCAAGGCTTGCCCGCGATGGCGGCCTTACGGCTGGCCAAGATTCTGTTGATCGGGTACATATCCATTGCTGCGGTCACGGCGGCTTAGGGTTCCGCCCTGACGGCGGCTCACTTTTGAGAAGCCCGGAAGCCGGCCCAGTCAAAAGTAAACAAAACGCTCCTGCCCCACCACTCGGTGCCTCGCCTAGGCTCGGCATGCCTGAACGAAAGCATTGCTCCGTGGGCCGCCGCGAAGGGCCATCGTGGTTAACGGGGCGCCCGAGATCAACGTCCACCACGAGGCGGCCTGGTAGCCGACCTGGTTCTTGGTGGGACCGCGTTCCTCCTGTGGGAGCGGGCTTGCTCGCGAAGAGGCCGGCAAATTCAACATCTCCACCGACTGTGATACCGCCTTCGCGAGCAAGCTCGCTCCCACACTTGGATTGAAGTACAGCCGCCAGAGCTAGGTCGGTTGTCAGGCCGCTTTCGCGAGCAGGTCGCTCCCACAGTTGGGTCGAAGTACAGCTGCCAGAACCCGGTCGTCTGTTAGGCCGCCATCGCGAGCAAGCTCGCTCCCACAGTGGAATGCGTCCATCCAATCAGTTGTTTTGCCGTTCGATAATCGCCCAAAACCCGCAAACGGCAATTGAACCGATCCCGGGCGGCCCTTCACCATCGCTCGCACAAAACCAATAACAACAGGTTCGACGCCATGCCCCTACGCCCCGCCTCACCCGGCTGATCCCCGATCGCCCTGATGCCCCTGGCTCCACCCTTAGCGCCTGCACCTCAAACGTGCGGCAACAACTCGCTTCGTCCATAAAAAATAGAGACAACGCCCATGAAGCCCACACAGCACCTTTTCCCCAGCCTCATCGCCGTCGCCCTGACCAGCGCCGCCCTGCCCGTCCTGGCCGCGGAGTCGGGGTTTGTCGAGGATGCCAAGGTCAACCTCAATCTGCGCAACTTCTACATCAACCGCAACTTCACCAACCCGAACAATGCCCAAGGCAAAGCCGAGGAATGGACCCAGAGTTTCATCCTCGACGCCAAGTCCGGCTTCACCCAGGGCGTGGTCGGTTTCGGCGTGGACGTGCTGGGCCTGTACTCGGTCAAGCTCGACGGCGGTCGTGGCACGGCCGGTACGCAACTGCTGCCGGTGCATGATGACGGGCGCCCCGCCGATGACTTCGGTCGCCTGGGTGTCGCCCTCAAGGCCAAGGTGTCGAAGACCGAACTGAAAGTCGGTGAGTGGATGCCGGTACTGCCGATCCTGCGTTCCGACGATGGCCGTTCCCTGCCGCAAACCTTCCGTGGCGGCCAGGTGACCTCCACCGAAATCAACGGCCTGACTCTCTACGGCGGCCAGTTCCGCGCCAACAGCCCGCGCAACGACGCGAGCATGGAAGACATGTCGATGAACGGCCGCGGTGCGTTCACCTCCGACCGTTTCAACTTCGGCGGCGGTGAATACGCCTTCAACGAAAAACGCACCCAGGTCGGCGTCTGGTACTCGGAACTGTCCGACATCTACCAGCAACAATATTTCAACCTGACCCACAGCCAGCCTATCGGCGATTGGACCCTGGGTGCCAACCTCGGCTACTTCATCGGCAAGGAAGACGGCAGCGCCCTGGCCGGCGACCTGGACAACAAAACCGCGTTCGCCATGCTTTCGGCCAAATACGGCGGCAACACTTTCTACGTCGGCCTGCAGAAAGTCGGCGGCGATGATGCCTGGATGCGCGTCAACGGCACCAGCGGCGGCACCCTGGCCAACGACAGCTACAACTCCAGCTACGACAACGCCAAGGAAAAATCCTGGCAAGTGCGCCACGACTTCAACTTCGCCGCTGTCGGCGTGCCGGGCCTGACCCTGATGAACCGCTACATCAGCGGTGACAACGTGCACACCGCCACCGTTGATGACGGCAAGGAATGGGGCCGTGAAAGTGAGCTGGCCTATACCGTGCAGAGCGGCGCGCTGAAGAGCCTCAATGTGAAGTGGCGCAACTCGACGATGCGTCGGGATTACAGCACCAATGAGTTCGATGAGAACAGGTTGATCATCAGCTATCCGATCAGCCTGCTGTAAAAACCCAACATGGAGGGAGGCAGTACCACCGTCATCGCGAGCAGGCTCGCTCCCACAAGGAATCGGTGCCGAGCACAAAATCAGTGCTCACTGAAGATCCCGTGTGGGAGCAAAGCTTGCTCGCGATAGCGGTGGGTCTGTGGCATTTCTGGTGAGTGTGGCATTGCATCGCGAGCAAGCTTTGCTCCCACAGTATTGACTCCCACAGGGATCGGCGGTGGTTCTCAAACCCGCGATTCGACGCCCAGTTCATCCCAGACGGATTCGGCCAGGTGGAAGGTCGCGTTGGCCGCCGGGATGCCGCAGTAGATGGCGCTCTGCATGATCACTTCCTTGATCTCGCTGCGGCTCACGCCGTTGTTGGCGGCGGCGCGCAGGTGCAGCTTGAGTTCTTCGTTGCGGTTCATGCCGATCAGCATGGCAATGGTAATCAGGCTGCGGGTGTGGCGCGGCAGGCCCGGGCGGGTCCAGATATCACCCCAGGCGTGGCGGGTGATCATCTCCTGGAATTCGCTGTTGAACTCGGTCAGGGCACTGAGGCTGCGATCGACGTGGGCATCGCCCAGGACCGCGCGGCGTACTTGCATGCCTTCGTCGTAACGTTGTTTCTCGTCCACAAAAAACTCCTCAGGCACGGCCAGAATCGAGCAGGAAATCCAACACCCGCGCGCTGAACGCGGCACCGGCCTGGACGTTGGACAGGTGCGCGGCGTAGAACTCGGCGTACTCGGCCCCACGGACCCGCTCCTGGATGAAGTGCCCACCCGACGGCGGCGTCACGGCATCTTCGGTGCCGGCGATCACCAGCAACGGGACGCGAATCGACGACAACTGCTCGCGGAAATCGGCATCACGCACCGCCGCACAGTTGGCCGCATAGCCCTGGGGCGAAGTGGCGGCGAGCATGTCGGTGATTTTTTTTGCCGTCGCAGGCTGGGCCTCGGCAAAGTCAGGGGTAAACCAACGGGCAATCGAGGCATCGCGCAACGCCACCATCGCCGCCTTGCCGTCACGCAGCACGGTTTCGATGCGCGGGTTCCACCCCGACGGATCGCCGATCTTGGCCGCGGTGTTGCACACCACCAGTTTGTGCAGACGCTCGCCGGCATTGATCCCCAGCCACTGGCCGATCAACCCGCCCATGGACAAGCCACAGAAATGCACCTTGTCGAGGTTCAACTGATCAAGCATCGCCAGCACATCGCGGCCCAGTTGTTCGATGCTGTAGGGGCCTTCGGTCACCAGCGACTGGCCATGTCCGCGCGTGTCGAAGCGCAGCACGCGAAAGTGTTCGCTGAAGGCCGCAACCTGCTCGTCCCACATGTGCAGATCGGTGCCCAGGGAATTGGAGAGCACCAACACCGGGGCGTCTTGCGGCCCATCAAAACGATAGTTCAGATCGCCCTCGGCGAGTTTGACGAATCCCACAACAATCTCCTTTCAGGCGTTCAAGAAAAGGTGTTCGGCCACGGCCCGGGCGACCCAGGTCTGGGCTTGTCCGAGGTAGTGCGCCGGGTTGAGCAGATGATCAAGCTCGGTCGCGGATAGCTGCGCAGTGACCTGGGGTTCATCCCCCAGCACATCACGCAAATGCCGTTGCTCGGCCACGGCGCGCTTGCAACATTGCTCCAGCAGATGGTGCGCCGTGTCGCGCCCCACACGCTGGGCCAGGACGATGCTCACCGCTTCGGCCAGCACCAATCCCTGGGTCAGTTCCAGGTTGCGGGCCATGCGCGCCGCGTCCACTTCCAGCCCTTCGGCCAGCAGCCGCGCCTGTTGCAAGGCACCGGACACCAGGCAGCAGATCTCCGGCAGGGTTTCCCATTCGGCGTGCCACAGGCCCAGGCTGCGCTCGTGTTCCTGGGGCATGGCGCTGAACAGCGTCGACAACAAGCCAGGTACTCGCGTCGCTGCGCCGATCAGCACTGCCGCGCCCACCGGGTTGCGTTTGTGCGGCATGGTCGACGAACCGCCCTTGCCCGGCGCCGACGGCTCGAACGCTTCGCCGGCTTCGGTCTGCATCAACAGGCTGATGTCGCGGCCCAGCTTGCCCAGGCTACCGGCGATCAAACCCAGCACCGCGCCGAACTCCACCAGGCGATCGCGCTGGGTGTGCCACGGCTGTTCCGGCAGGTTCAGTTGCAACTCGGCAGCCAGGGCTTCGGCGACAGGCAGCGCCTGCTCACCCAACGCGGCGAGCGTTCCGGAGGCGCCGCCGAATTGCAGTACCAGCAAGCGCGGCTTGAGTTCTTTCAAACGTTGGCGACTGCGGGTGATCGCCCCCAGCCAACCGGCGATTTTCATCCCCAGGGTCACCGGCGTCGCATGCTGCAACCAGGTGCGCCCGGCCAGCGGCGTGGCGGCGTAGCGTTCGGCTTGGCGGGCCAGGGTGCCGGCCAGTTGCGCCAGCTCCGCCTCGATCAAGCCCAACGCCTGGCGCAGTTGCAGCACCAGCCCGCTGTCCATCACGTCCTGGCTGGTCGCGCCCAGGTGCACATAGCGCTCGGCCTCGGCGCTCTCGGTGGCGATGCGCTTGCCCAATGCCTTGACCAACGGGATCGCCGAATTGCCGGCACTGGCAATCGCTTCGCTCAATGCCGAAAAATCGTACAACTGGGCACGGCAGGCGTTCTCGATCGGCGCCACCGCATCCTGGGGGATCAACCCTACCCGCGCCTCGGCCCGGGCCAGCGCGGCCTCGACATCCAGCATGGCCTGGACCCGCCCCGCATCGCAGAACACCTCGCGCATGTCGCGAGCCGTGAAGTAGGCATCGAACAGCTGATTGCCCGGTCGTTCGCTCATAAACAGTCCTTGGGTGCGCCGGCCTCACGGCCGGCGCGGTTGGGTCAAAGGTCGTGGTGCAAATACGCCGGCTGCTTGGGCAGGCGCAGGCTGAACAGGAACGCCACCACCATCATCACCGTGACATACCAGTAAAAAGTGTTCTCCATGCCCTGGGCCTTCAGGCTCAAGGCAACGTACTCCGCCGAGCCGCCAAAAATCGCATTGGCCACCGCGTAAGCCAACCCTACTCCCAGCGCCCGCACTTCAGGTGGAAACATTTCCGCTTTCACCAGGCCACTGATGGAGGTGTAGAAACTGACAATCGCCAGCGCCAACGTAATCAGGACAAACGCCAGGAACGGGCTGCTGATGCTTTTGAGGGTCAGCAGGATCGGCACCGTGCACAACGCCCCCAGGGCTCCGAACCAGAGCATGGAATTACGCCGGCCAATCTTGTCCGCCAGCATGCCGAACAACGGCTGCATGCACATATAGAGGAACAGCGCACCGGTCATGATGTAGCTGGCGGTCTTGGCGTGCAGGCCGGCGGTGTTCACCAGGTATTTCTGCATGTAAGTGGTGAAGGTGTAGAAAATCAGCGAACCACCGGCGGTGTAGCCCAGCACGGTGATGAAGGCGGCCTTGTGATTGCGAAACAACGCCATAATGCTGCCGGCGTCCTTGTTCTCGCGCATTTCCTTGCTGCTGGTTTCCTTCAGGGAGCGCCGCAGGAACAGGGAAATCAACGCAGCCACGGCGCCCACCACGAATGGAATCCGCCAGCCATAGGCACGCAGCTCGTCTTCGCTGAGGAACTGTTGCAGGATCACCACCAGCGACACCGCCAGCAATTGCCCGCCGATCAGCGTCACGTACTGGAACGAGGCGAAAAAGCCGCGTTGGCCCTTGAGGGCGACTTCGCTCATGTAGGTGGCGGTGGTGCCGTATTCGCCACCCACCGACAGGCCCTGCAGCAAACGCGCGAACAACAGCAACAGCGGCGCCCAGACGCCGATGTCCTTGTAAGTGGGCAGGCAGGCGATGAGCAACGAGCCGAAGCACATCATCAGCACCGAGATCATCATCGAGTTCTTGCGCCCGTGACGATCCGCCACCCGGCCGAAAATCCAGCCGCCGATAGGCCGCATCAGGAAACCGGCGGCGAACACACCGGCCGTGTTGACCAGTTGCACCGTAGGGTTGTCCGAGGGGAAGAACGCCGGCGCGAAATAAATCGCGCAGAACGCGTAGACGTAGAAGTCGAACCATTCGACCAGGTTGCCGGATGAGGCACCGACGATGGCGAAGATGCGCTTGCTGCGTTCTTCACCGGTGTAGTGGCTGGTTGGGGTGGTCATGGGTTACTCGCTCGTTGGGGACTTAACAAAGTCTAGACACACTTAGTAACAGTCCCGTTCCACAGTATTGCATTGCCTGGACTGACGCTATCGCGGGCAAGCCTTGCTCCCACAGAGGTTGTTGCCATTGCCCATCGCATGTCGTGTACCCCTGTGGGAGCAAGGCTTGCCCGCGATGGCGCCAGTGTTGACTCACTCAGTAATCGAAGAACACCGTCTCGGCATCCGTGCCCTGCAGGATCACGTTCCATTGATACACACCCGACGCATCGGGCTTGCTCACGATCGTGGCGCGACGCTCCTCGGGTACGCAGGCCAGCAGCGGGTCGGTTTCGTTGGCCTGTTCGCCGTCGAAATAGATACGCGTCAGCAAATGCTTGACCAGCCCGCGAGCGAACACCAGCACCACCAGATGCGGTGCCTGGGTCGTACCGTTCAACCCTGGCACAGTGCCCGGCTTGATGGTGGTGAATCGGAAGCGCCCTTCGGCATCCACCGGCACCCGGCCAAAGCCTTCGAAGTGCGGGTCCAGGGGTTTGTCCTGGTCGTCTTCCGGGTGGGCGTATTTACCGGCAGCGTTGGCCTGCCAGACTTCCAGCATCGCGTCGTTGACGAACTGGCCATTGCCGTCGACCACCTGCCCGGTGATCGCCACGCGCTGACCGAGGGTTTGTGCGACGGTCAGGTCTTCGCGGTTCAGCCAGGTCAGGCCGATGTGGTAGTAAGGGCCAACGGTGTGGGACGTGGTGGCGGTGAGCGTCATCTTATTTCTCCATCGGCGTGGCATCGCGGCCGCGCAAGACGATGTCCCAGCGGTAACCGAGGGCGTAGTGAGGGACGGTTTTTTCCAGGTCGAAACTGGCGATCAAGCGTTCCTTGGCGCGGGTGTCCGGCACGCAGTTGTAGATCGGGTCGTATTCCAGCAACGGGTCGCCCGGAAAATACATCTGCGTCACCAGGCGCGTCAGAATGCTCGGCCCGAACAGTGAGAAATGGATGTGCGCCGGGCGCCAGGCATTGTGATGGTTGCCCCACGGATAGGCGCCAGGCTTGATGGTCTGGAACTGATACCAACCGTCGGCGTCGGTGACGGTGCGACCGGTGCCGGTGAAATTCGGGTCCAGTGGCGCGTCATGGTTGTCGCGGTCATGGTTGTAGCGACCGGCGGCGTTGGCCTGCCAGATCTCCACCAGGATGCCCGGCACCGGCTGGCCATGCTCGTCCAGCACGCGCCCGTGAATGATGATCCGCTCCCCCAGCGGCTCGCCGGCATGCTGGGCGGTCAGGTCGTGGTCCTTCTCTTGCACGCGGTCGGCACCGACAGTCGGGCCGGTAATTTCCGACAGCGAATGAGGCAGGAACACCAACGGCTTGGACGGCGAGCGCAGGTTGGTGGACTGGTACGGCGGGTGCAGATACTCCGGCTGGGTGCCCGCTTGGGGGCGACGATAACCAGGCTTGTCAGTCATGCAGCGTTCCTCGGATTCTTATTAGTAGAACGACGCGTCAGACGCGTTCGATCGCCAGCGCCAGCCCTTGGCCGACGCCGACGCACATGGTCGCCAAGCCTTTCTTGCCGCCGGTCTTTTCCAAGTGGTGCAGCGCCGTCATCACCAAGCGCGCCCCGCTCATGCCCAGGGGATGGCCGAGGGCGATGGCTCCGCCGTTCGGGTTGACCTGGGGCGCATCGTCCGCCAGCCCCAAATCGCGCAACACCGCCAGGCCCTGGCTGGCAAAAGCTTCGTTGAGTTCGATCACATCGAAATCCGCAACCGCCAGGCCCAGGCGCTCAATGAGCTTGCGCACCGCCGGCACCGGCCCGACGCCCATCACCCGCGGCGCCACGCCGGCACTGGCCATGCCCAGCACTTTGCCGCGCGGCGTCAGGCCGTGTTTTTTTACCGCTTCGGCCGACGCCAGGATCAGTGCAGCCGCGCCATCGTTGACACCCGAGGCGTTGCCGGCAGTGACGGTTTTGTCGGGACCATTGACCGGTTTGAGTTTGCTCAAGGTTTCCAGCGTGGTATCGGCGCGAGGATGCTCATCCTGCTCGACCACGGTTTCACCTTTCTTGTGGGTGATACGCACCGGAACGATTTCTTCGGCGAAAAAACCTGCCGCCTGGGCCGCTGCCGTGCGCTGTTGGCTGCGCAAGGCGAAAGCGTCCTGGTCGGCGCGGGACACGGCGTAGTCATCAGCCACGTTATCAGCGGTCTGCGGCATCGCGTCCACACCGTACTGGGCTTTCATCAATGGGTTGATGAAACGCCAGCCGATGGTCGTGTCTTCCAGCTTCATGTTGCGGGAAAACGCCGCGTCGGCCTTGCCCATCACAAACGGCGCACGGGACATTGACTCCACCCCACCGGCGATGGCCAGCTCCATCTCACCACTGGCGATGGCACGGAACGCCGTACCGATGGCGTCCATGCCCGAGGCGCAAAGGCGGTTGAGGGTCACGCCGGGAATGCTTTCCGGCAGGCCCGCCAGCAACAGCGCCATGCGCGCCACGTTGCGGTTGTCTTCGCCGGCCTGGTTGGCGCAGCCGAGAAACACTTCGTCCACTGCGCTCCAGTCCACCGATGGGTTGCGCTCCATCAGCGCCTTGATCGGCACGGCCGCCAGGTCGTCGGCGCGCACGGCGGACAAACCGCCGCCAAACCGACCGATGGGGGTTCGAATCGCATCACAGATATAAACGTCGCGCATCAGGCTTCTCCCGGTGTCTGACCGTGGGCCGCCGCAGTACGAGCTTCCAGGTCGCGCAGTGCGCTCAGCTCCAGCTCGGTCGGCTCGGCGGTGGTTTGCACCTGGTCGGCGAAACGGATCGCCCACCCGGTGGCCGCAATGACTTGCTCGCGGGTCACGCCGGGGTGCAGCGCAGTGACCACGAACTCATGGGTGTCGGCTTCCGGTTCCATGATGCACAGGTCGGTGATGATGCCCACGGGACCGGCGCCGGGCAGGCCCAGACGTTTGCGCGAATCGCCGCCTTCACCATGGCCGACCGAAGTGATGAAATCCAGCTTGTCGACAAACGAGCGAGCCGACTGCTTGAGGATGATCAACACGCTCTTGGCCGAACCGGCGATTTCCGGTGCGCCACCGGCACCCGGCAGGCGGACTTTCGGCTGATGGTAGTCGCCCACCACCGTGGTGTTGATGTTGCCGAAACGGTCGACCTGGGCTGCGCCGAGGAAACCGACGTCAATGCGCCCGCCCTGCAGCCAGTAGCGAAAAATCTCACCGGTCGGTACGACGGTATCGGCGGTTTCCGCCAGCTCACCGTCGCCGATGGACAGCGGCAGTACGCTGGGCTTGGCACCGATCGGGCCGGATTCGTAGATCAGCACGACGTCCGGCGACGACGTCAGCCGCGCCAGGTTGGCCGCTTTCGACGGCAGGCCGATGCCAACGAAGCACACGGCATTGTTCTTCAAGCGACGCGCCGCGGCGACGGTCATCATTTCGTTGGTGGAGTAAGTCATGGTTTCACCTGCGAAGCGGCTGCCAGTCTGGCCTGGAATTCACTGAAGTCTTTAGTGCCATGGATGTATTCGTTGATCCATGCGGTAAAGGTCTCACGGTCCCGGGCGATCGGATCCCACGCCTGGTAGAAACGGTTGTCACGCTCGGTGTAGCCGTGGGCGTAGGACGGATGGGCACCACCCGGCACGAGGCACACGGCGCTCAATGCCCAGGTCGGCAGTACGCAAGCGTTCATCGGCGCGTTCAGGTCGTCGACGATTTCTTCCACGGTGACGATGCAACGCTTGGCGGCCAGGGCCGCTTCTTTCTGCACGCCGAGAATGCCCCACAGCAGCACGTTGCCCTTGCGGTCGGCTTTCTGGGCGTGGATCACCGTGATGTCCGGGCGCACCGAAGGTACAGCGGCCAATACTTCACCGGTGAAGGGACAGGTCACGCTCTTGATCAGTGGGTTGACCTTCGGCAGGTCGGAACCGGCGTAGGCCCGCAGCACCGCGAACGGCAGGCCAGAGGCGCCGGCGACGTAGGCGTTGGCCAGGTCGGCGTGGCTGTGTTCCTCGATCTCCAGCGGGTGTGGCCACTGCTTCTCCACGGCATCGCGCAAGCGGTGCAACGACCCGACGCCAGGGTTGCCGCCCCAGGAGAAAATCAACTTGCGAGCACAACCGGCGCCGATCAACTGGTCATAGATCAGGTCAGGTGTCATGCGCACCAGGGTCAGGTCTTTCTTTCCCTGGCGAATGATTTCATGACCCGCCGCCGTAGGGATCAGGTGAGTGAAGCCTTCGAGCGCGACGGTATCGCCGTCGTTGACGAATTGCTTCACCGCGTCGTGCAGCGAAAGGATTTCAGCCATGGGGCAGGCTCCCGTGTTCCAGTAGACCGACATGAAGAAAAAGGCGCGAGGTTAAGCGCCGGAGTGACTGAAGATTAAGCCTGGGGGAAAAGCCAAACAATCCGATAATCGACTGAGTGTTCGTTTATCGAACAGATTGTTGTTTGGCTATCTATATTCGCCAAGCACACGGAGCCCCTGTGGAAGCAGACCCTGTGGGAGCCTGCATGCCCTCAGATTTGTCTTCCACAGGGGTTATGTCGTGGGCTCAGGTCGCATCCGCATGGCTGACCATGCCCTTGATCACCACCGCCGTGGTCGCCAGGGCCGCCGGGATCACCAGGGCGGTCAGGACTTGTTCGAAGTTCCAGCCCAGGCCCAACAGGGTCGCGCCCATCCAGGCGCCGAGGATCGCGCCGAAACGACCGATGCCCAGCATCCACGAGACACCGGTGGCCCTACCCTGGGTCGGGTAGAAACGCGCGGCCAGGGAAGGCATCGCCGATTGCGCACCGTTGACGCACATGCCGGCTACCAGCACCAGGGTGGCGAGCAAAGTGATGTTGCCCAGGCTCTGCCCCACTGCGTAGGCAAACAACCCGGCCATCAGGTAGAAAATGCCGATGACCTTGTGCGGATTGAACCGATCCATCGCCCAACCCACCCCGACGGCGCTCAACACGCCGCCGAATTGGAACAGCGCACCGATAAACGCTGCCTGCTCCATGCTCGCGCCGCTGTCGCGCATCAGGGTCGGCAGCCAACTGGTCAACAGGTAGACGATCACCAGGCCCATGAAATAGGTCAGCCACAGCAGCAAGGTGCCAGCGCTGTAGGTGCCAGAGAAGATCACCGCCAGCACATTGCGGGCTTTCACGGTTTTCTGTTCCGGCACACTGAAACTCGCCGCTTGGGCCACCGTGTTCGGTTCGATCGGCGCCAGGGTCTTGCGCACCTTGTCGGTGCCGCGATTGCGCACCACCAGATAACGCGCCGACTCTGGCAGCCAGAACAGCAACACGACCGCCAGGATCAACGGCAGGATCCCGCCAATCAGCAGCAGGCTGTGCCAACCGAACGCCGGTATCAGCTTGGCGGAGATGAACCCGCCGCCGGCCATGCCCAGGTTGAAGCCGCAGAACATGCTGGTCACCAACAGGGATTTCTTGCGTTCCGGGGTGTATTCCGAGAGCAAGGTGGTGGCGTTCGGCATCCCGGCGCCCAATCCCAGACCGGTCAGGAAACGCAGTACCAGCAATTGATCGACGTTGGTGCTGTAGGCCGACGCCAGGCTGAACGCGCCGAACAGCAGGACCGCGCCCACCAGTACGACTTTTCGTCCGAAGCGATCAGCCAGCGGCCCTGAACCCAATGCGCCAAACACCATGCCGATCAGCGCGGCGCTCATCACCGGGCCAAGGCTGGCGCGATCGATACCCCAGTCCTGGGACAGCGCCGGGGCGATGAAGCCCATGGCCGCTGTATCGAGGCCGTCGAGGAAAACAATCAGGAAACAAAGAATAACCACCCGCCACTGGTAGCGCGAAATGGGTTGGGCATTGATGAAGGACTGCACATCGAGGCAGTTGCCTACGGAGGTCTGGGGCTGATTCATTTTATTTTTATTCCACGCGATAAACGCAGGCGAACGATCAGGGACCGGCGAAACACGCCGGATGACGCTGCGCGACATTAATGAGGGCAGGCAAATACCGTCAATTCATCGCCGCCGACTGTGTGCGTTTATCGAACAACTTAAGTGAACAGCTGCGCGCTCAAGTCGCGGCTGGCCCCCAGCAGGCCTGGCAGGAAACGCTGTTCCAGCTCATTGCGGCTGACCCGCCCGGCATGGGTACTGACGTTGAGCGCGGCCACCACTTGACCGGAAGCGTCATACACCGGCACGGCAATCGAACGCAGGCCCTGTTCCAGTTCCTGGTCGACGATGCACCAGCCCTGCTGCCGCACCTGCTGCAGGCATTCAAGCAACGCCTCGGGGGTGTGCAAGGTGCGGCTGGTCTTGGCTTGCAGGTCGGCATGGTCCAGGTAGTCGCGCAACGAAGCATCATCCAGGGCCGCCAGGAGAATCCTGCCCATCGAAGTGCAATAGGCTGGCAGACGCCCGCCGACCGACAGATCGACCGAAATCAGGCGCTGGGTGGTGGCTGATCGAGCGATATAGAGGATGTCGTCGCCTTCGAGCGTCGCCATGTTGCAGGCTTCGTGCAGTTGCTCGCTCATGCGGTCCAGGTACGGCTGGGCAGAAACGGCCAGGGGTGTCGAGGACAGATAGGCGTGCCCCAGGGTCAGCACTTTGGGCAGCAGCGAATAAGTGCGCCCGTCCGTGGTGGCGTAGCCAAGCTTGATCAAGGTATGCAGGCAACGTCTGACGGCGGCGCGAGGGATTTCCGTGCGATGGCTGATCTGGGCGATGGTCAGGTGCCGCTTGCGTTCCTGGAAGGCCTGGACCACGGCCAATCCGCGGGCCAGGGACGTCATGAAATCAGGATCGCCAGTCAGGGCCTGGATCCGCTTGGCCGGCGAGGCGACGATCGGTGGCGCGACTGAAGTGAAAGCATTGCGCAATTGGTCGTTCATGTCTGGTCTTCCCCGGGAATGACGGCTATTACAAGCGGCTGTCCGACGGACAGACAAGGGTCGGACCGCCAACAGCGTTCGATTATCGAACCGGCAACCGATAATCGCAATCCTGCCCGGTGTCATGAGTTCGCCAGCCGTCGAACGCTCGATAACAAGTTGAGCGAGAGCAACAAGCGATTTGACGTGAGGGCGTGGGCGATATTGAACTTGTCGCCTTGAATGGCATCAGGACATCGGCACTAGCAAGCATCTTCTGAAACCTGATTGACACAAGTTTGCACATACAAACATCGTTTCACACAACAACAGGCCCCTTTAAATATTTCCCGATAGTGTTATTCAGCTGGACCGCTATAATGCAATTCAGCGACGGTACGGCCAATCGACCGCTCCCGTACGCAGGCACCTTGGTTAATACCCTGGCGCCCGAAGCACCTTTAGGGTCGCTTCCCCTGTATTGGCAACAACACGAAGCCCTGATGCTACGTCAGCTGTCAGCTCTGGTGCCGTGGCCGTCTGCATGTCTACATGCAGTGCGTATCACCAGATTCAATTTCAATTAATTAGGTACAACTGTGACGAAAGACGAACTGCGCGCTGAACTTGAGCGCCAGGAACAACGTTACAAGGAAGTTTACGGCGGGGAAATCACCACCTACGCCGCGCAGCCTGAACCGGAACGCAAACCCTGGCGTAAGCGCGCCACCGTTCAGGACCAGGCCTTCACCCAGGAACTCCAGAAAATGGAAAAAGAACTCAAAGCCGAAGAGCAGTGACGCTCGGGGCCTGATGTTCTTGTGAGGAGGTCTCCGGCCACCACCCAGGCCGGAAACCACAGCGCACGCCCGCCATGAGCGGGCCGCCATCCGCTCCCGTCCGACGGCCGGGGAAGGCTCATGGCCGACCATCTTTTCAGATATTTCATACAACCGCTCGAAGTGCTCTACAGCGGGCGGCGATCAGGTTCCGGGACGCTTTGCGCCCCTGAATCAAAGGGTTACGCGCCCCACGGAAAACCTCGCGCCAGAGGCATTCCTGCAAATTATTTCGTTGAAGAATGTTGCCGACGAGCAGGCAATGCATCGATTGCCATGGTTTTCTGGCATAATCGCGCCCCCTTATGACCGGGTCAGAAAACCTTCATGATCGATTTATTCAGCGGACTGGATGCTTGGGTGCTTGTGAGCCTCTTGCTCGCCCTGGCTTTTGTCCTCGCCTTCGAGTTCATCAACGGCTTTCATGACACCGCTAACGCGGTTGCCACTGTTATCTACACCAAAGCCATGCCGCCTCATCTGGCGGTGTTCTTTTCCGGTGTGTTCAATTTCCTCGGTGTGCTGCTGGGCGGTGTGGGGGTGGCGTACGCCATCGTTCACTTGCTGCCCGTAGAGCTGCTGATCAATGTGAACACCGGACATGGACTGGCCATGGTGTTTTCGCTGCTCGCAGCGGCCATTACCTGGAACCTGGGCACCTGGTACTTCGGTATCCCGGCGTCCAGTTCCCACACGTTGATCGGCTCGATCCTCGGCGTGGGCCTGGCCAACGCGTTGATCAACGATATCCCGTTGGCCGACGGAGTGAACTGGCAGAAGGCGATCGATATCGGCGCCTCCCTGGTGTTCTCGCCCATGGCCGGCTTCCTGATCGCTGCCCTGGTGCTGATCGGCCTGAAATGGTGGCGTCCGCTGTCGAAGATGCACAAGACACCGGAACAGCGCCGCCAGATCGACGACAAGAAGCACCCGCCGTTCTGGAACCGCCTGGTACTGGTGATCTCGGCCATGGCCGTCAGCTTTGTCCACGGCTCCAACGATGGCCAGAAAGGCATCGGCCTGATCATGCTGGTGCTGATCGGTATCGTGCCTTCGCAGTTCGTACTCGACCTGAGCAGCACCACGTATCAGATCGAGCGGACCCGCGACGCGACCCTGCACCTGAGCCAGTTCTACCAGCGCAACAGCGAATCCCTGGGTGAATTCCTGGCACTGGGCAAGAGCGTGGAAGGCGATCTGCCGGAAAAATTCCGGTGCAACCCGCAGCAGACCGAACCCACCATCGATGCCCTGCTCAACACCCTCAAGGGCGTCGCCGACTACCATTCGCTGCCGTCGGAAAGCCGTATCGAAGTGCGTCGCTACCTGCTCTGCCTGGACGACACGGCGAAGAAGGTCGGCAAGCTGCCAGGCCTGGCCGCCCGTGAGAAAGACGACCTGAACAAGCTGCGCAAGGACCTGACCGGCACCACCGAGTACGCCCCGTTCTGGGTGATCCTGGCGGTCGCCCTGGCACTGGGCCTGGGCACCATGGTCGGCTGGAAGCGTGTGGTACTGACCATCGGCGAGAAGATCGGCAAGCAAGGCATGACCTACGCCCAGGGCATGTCGGCGCAGATCACCACCGCGTGCATGATCGGCATGGCGAACATCTTCAGCCTGCCGGTTTCCACCACCCACGTACTGTCCTCGGGCGTGGCCGGTACCATGGTCGCGAACAAGAGCGGCCTGCAAGGTGGCACCGTGCGCAACATCCTGCTGGCCTGGGTGCTGACCCTGCCAGCCACGGTGGCGCTGTCGGCCGGGCTGTTCTGGCTGGCGTCCAAGGCTCTGGGTAGCTGATTCCAGCGACTCAAAAAAAGGTGCGATCCTTGCGGTTCGCACCTTTTTTTATGCCCTGACGCCAGACACCTGTGGGAGCGGGCTTGCTCACGATGGCGGTGGGTCAGTCAACACATGTATCTACAGACATACCGCTATCGCGAGCAAGCTCGCTCCCACAGTTGATTGGGTATCTGGCTGGAGAATCACGAACAAAAAAAAGGGCGACCGAAGTCGCCCAAAATGCCTTGCGTGCTCGTTATAGCCGGAAAGACCTACGGTTTTTTCCGCTTGTGCGCGTCTTTCCAGATGAATAATCCAAAGCCTGCGAAAAACACGACCATGAGGCCGACCGTCAACACCCCGGCAAACACCACATTATCGAAAAACATGACTGGCCTCCTGGTCTTGCCCCTGTTGCGATGGGTTCAAGTTAACCAATCAGGCCTGGATGAAAATTGACCGGGGTCAATAACGCCCGCAACGGGGCGAAAAGGTGGGGAAATAACTGATCTGCATCAATGGATCGAGGGGGTTCAGCGCTTTTTCGGTTTGTTTTTCGACTTTTTCTTGGGCTTGCCCAACGGCATGGCCTGCTCGAAAGCCTGGCGGACTTCATTGAGGCGTTTTTCGTTGAGGTCGTGAACGCGCTTGGCGCGCTCGGCACTGAGGTCGATCAGCTTGTCGTCTTGGCTCATGGCGTGTGGGCATCGTGCAGTGAATTGCGGATGCGCCCATGATGCGGGCTGTTGGCGGAGTTGACCAGCCTGCGTACGTCGGCAAACACCTGGATCAGATCTGGATATCGACCCACAAGCCCTGGCGCGACTCTTCGTCTATCAGCGGCACCACCGGCACGGTGTTGTCGGCGTTGAGTTCGGTCCCCGGTACGGCCAGATGTTCTTCAGGGTCTTCATTGGCCTCGCGGTGGCGTTTGTCGCGCTCCTGCCGGCGACGCTGTTCCTCGCGCAACAGCAGCGCGGCCTCTTCCGGGTCGCGGTTTTGCAGGTCGATGGTGCTTTCGTTGGAGCTTGGCTGCACCGGGACCACGGGCGGTATGTCCGGTCGCTGGCGAACCGGATCCTGTTGAGCGGTGATGGGTACGGCGCTCAAAGGGAGCATGGGTGGCAACATAAAGGTCTCCTGTCTTCAGGTTGTCGGCTGGGAAAGTGGCAGCTTGAACCGCCGGTCTGAAACTTGTGACCCAGTTGGCATTGCAGCGATCCCCAGGGCCGAGCTTGTTTGATCGCTGGGCAAGCTTGAGTTCCGTGCCGTCAGTAACTAATCAGCGTACGTAAATCCTTTGGTCTGAGGGATCCTTCCGTTAAGATAACCGGCTTTTTCAAGGCGGGAGTCAGGCAGCATGGCGCAGCAGTATCAACCGGGGCAACGCTGGATCAGTGACAGCGAAGCCGAGCTGGGTTTAGGCACCGTTCTGGCACAGGACGGCCGCTTGTTGACCGTGCTCTATCCGGCCACTGGCGACACTCGCCAGTACGCGCTACGGAATGCGCCGCTCACCCGTGTACGGTTTTCGCCGGGCGATGTGATCACTCACTTCGAAGGCTGGAAAATGACCGTGCGCGAAGTCGATGACGTCGACGGGTTGCTGGTCTATCACGGCCTCAACGGGCAGAACGAAGTCGTCACCCTGCCGGAAACCCAACTGTCGAACTTTATCCAGTTCCGCCTGGCGAGCGACCGTCTGTTCGCCGGCCAGATCGACCCGTTGGCCTGGTTCTCCCTGCGCTACCACACCCTGGAACACACCAGCCGCCAGTTACAGTCTTCGCTTTGGGGCCTGGGCGGCGTTCGTGCCCAGCCTATCGCCCACCAATTGCACATTGCCCGTGAAGTGGCCGACCGCATTGCGCCGCGGGTATTGCTGGCGGACGAAGTGGGCCTGGGCAAGACCATCGAGGCCGGCCTGGTCATCCACCGTCAACTGCTGTCCGGCCGCGCCAACCGCGTCCTGATCCTGGTGCCGGAAAACCTCCAGCACCAATGGCTGGTGGAAATGCGCCGGCGCTTCAACCTGCAGGTCGCGCTGTTCGACGAAGAACGCTTCATCGAAAGCGATGCCAGCAACCCGTTCGAAGACACTCAACTGGCCCTGGTGGCGCTGGAGTGGCTGGTGGACGACGAGAAGGCCCAGGACGCGCTGTTCGCCGCCGGCTGGGACCTGATGGTGGTCGACGAGGCTCATCACCTGGTGTGGCACGAAGATCAGGTCAGCCCGCAGTACGCGCTGGTCGAACAACTCGCCGAGACAATCCCGGGCGTGCTGCTGCTGACCGCAACCCCGGAACAACTGGGCCAGGACAGCCACTTTGCTCGCCTGCGCCTGTTGGACCCAAATCGCTTCCACGACCTCAAGGCCTTCCGCGCCGAGAGCGAAAACTATCGCCCGGTGGCCGAAGCCGTGCAGGAGCTGTTGGACAAAGGCCGTCTTTCGCCTGAGGCCCACAAGACCATCCAAGGCTTCCTGGGCAATGAAGGCGAAGCGTTGCTGACCGCGGTCAGTGATGGCGATGTCGAAGCCAGTGCTCGCCTGGTGCGTGAACTGCTGGACCGCCACGGCACCGGCCGCGTGCTGTTTCGCAACACCCGCGCAGCGGTGCAAGGCTTCCCCGAGCGCAAGCTGCACGCCTACCCGCTGCCGTGCCCGGACGAGTACCTCGAGCTGCCCCTGGGCGATCACCCCGAGCTGTACCCGGAAGTCAGCTTCCAGGCCCAGCCGGACGCCAGTGAAGAAGAACGCTGGTGGCGTTTCGACCCGCGGGTGGAGTGGCTGATCGACACCCTGAAGATGCTCAAGCGCACCAAAGTACTGGTGATCTGTGCCCACGCCGAAACCGCCATGGACCTGGAAGACGCCTTGCGCGTACGTTCCGGCATCCCGGCCACGGTGTTCCACGAAGGCATGAATATCCTGGAGCGCGACCGCGCGGCGGCCTATTTCGCCGACGAAGAGTTCGGTGCCCAGGTGCTGATCTGTTCGGAAATCGGCAGCGAGGGCCGCAACTTCCAGTTCGCCCATCACCTGGTGCTATTCGATCTGCCGGCGCACCCGGACTTGCTCGAGCAACGCATCGGTCGTCTGGACCGGATCGGCCAGAAGCACACCATCGAGCTGCATGCGCCGTACCTGGAAACCAGCCCGCAAGCGCGGCTGTTCCAGTGGTATCACGAAGCCCTGAATGCCTTCCTCAACACCTGCCCGACTGGCAACGCCTTGCAGCATCAGTTCGGCCCGCGCCTGCTGCCATTGCTGGAAGAAGCCGACGATGGCCAGTGGCAAGCGCTGATCGACGAAGCCCGCACCGAACGCGAGCGCCTGGAGGCCGAGCTGCACACCGGTCGCGACCGTTTGCTGGAGCTCAACTCTGGCGGCGCTGGTGAAGGCGATGCGCTGGTGGAAGCCATTCTCGAGCAGGACGACCAGTTCGCCCTGCCGATCTACATGGAAACCCTGTTCGACGCCTTTGGTATCGACAGCGAGGATCATTCGGAAAACGCGCTGATCCTCAAGCCGAGCGAAAAAATGCTCGACGCCAGCTTCCCGCTGGGCGACGACGAAGGCGTGACCATCACCTACGACCGCAACCAGGCGCTGTCGCGCGAAGACATGCAGTTCATCACCTGGGAGCACCCGATGGTGCAAGGCGGCATGGACCTGGTGCTGTCCGGTTCCATGGGCAACACCGCCGTGGCGCTGATCAAGAACAAGGCCCTCAAGCCCGGCACCGTGTTGCTGGAGCTGCTCTACGTCAGTGAAGTAGTGGCCCCACGCTCGCTGCAACTGGGCCGCTACCTGCCGCCGGCCGCCCTGCGCTGCCTGCTGGACACCAACGGCAACGACCTCGCCGCCCGGGTCTCGTTCGAAACCTTGAACGACCAGCTCGAAAGCGTGCCCCGTGCCAGCGCCAACAAGTTCATCCAGGCCCAGCGCGACCAGCTCACGCCACGGATCAATGCCGGCGAAGAAAAGATCGCCCCGCGTCACGCCGAACGCGTGGCCGAGGCCCAACGTCGCCTGGCCGCCGATACCGACGAGGAACTGGCCCGCCTGACCGCCCTGCAAGCGGTCAACCCGACCGTGCGCGACAGCGAACTGGTAGCCCTGCGCCAACAGCGCGAGCAAGGCCTGGCGATGCTTGAGAAGGCGGCGTTGCGTTTGGAGGCGATTCGGGTTTTGGTGGCGGGCTGAGATTGACGGGGGGGCCCGATATGGGTCCCCGCTGTGGTGGTTTTATCGGGTGTATATCCGTTGCTGCGGTAACGGCGGCTGGCGGTTCCGCTCTTACAGCGGGTCACTTTTGGAAGAGCGCCAAAAGTAACCAAAAGCGCTTCAGCCCCACCACTTGGTGCCTCGCCTAGGCTCGGCATGCCCTCACTCCGGCATTGCTCCGTGGGCCCGCCGCGAAGGGCCATCCATGGCCCAGCGCGGCTATCCCGGCATCCATGCCGGGATGCCCACTGCGCAATGCCTGCGTTCGGCCAGCGTGGTTAACGGGGCGCTGAGATCAACGTCCACCGCGAGGCGGCCTAGTAGCCGACCTGGTTCTTGATAGGACCGCATTTCTCCTGTGGGAGCGAGCTTGCTCGCGATGAGGCCAGTCAGCTCAACATCCATGTGACTGAACCACCACCATCGCGAGCAAGCTCGCTCCCACATTTGATCTTCAGAGGTCACAGAGTTCATGTGAGTCGCAGTACCTCTGTGGGAGCGAGCAGGCTCGCTCCCACATGGATTTTCGGCAGTCACAAGATGCCCAGACGCCGCAGAACCCTGTGTGGGCTTGCTCGCGAAGGCGTCGGTACCATCCAACATCATTGCAAACTGATCCACCGCTTTCGCGAGCAAGCCCGCTCCCACAGGAAAAACGCGGTCTCACCAAGAACCAGGTCGGCTATCAGGCCGCCTCGGTTTTGTTTTTGATCTGGGGCGCCCCATTAACCACGCTGGCTGAACGAAGGTATTGCGCAGTGAGTATCCCGGCATGGATGCCGGGATACCCGCGCTGGGCCATGGATGGCCCTTCGCGGCGGGCCCACGGAGCAATGCCTTCGTTCAGGCATGCCGAGCCTAGGCGAGGCACCAAGTGGTGGGGCAGAAGCGCTTTGGTTACTTTCGACTGGGCCGGCTTCCGGGCTTTTCGAAAGTGACCCGCCGTCAGGGCGGAACCATAAGCCGCCGTTACCGCAGCAACGGATATACACACCAAACGAAGCCCCCCTCAAGGACTGTAATACCCCACCGCCACCAGAAAATGCCCAACCTTCTTCAGGTAAGCATGCTTGTCCTCAACCTTGCCAGTCACCGGGTTCTTCCAACGATACTCATACTCCCCCACATCCTGCTTGCCGATCATGGTCAGGATCGGCTCCCCCACCGGTTTGCCATCCGGATCCTTGACCTTGGCAAAATCGGTATTGATCAAGCGCAGGTTGGTGCCATGGCCGACATACCGCCGGGTATCGAGGTCAACGACAAAGACATACAGGTCATCCTGCAGATAACCGCCCTTGAGGGAGTTGACCGCCGTCAGCGTGGCTTTCTCGTTTTTCAGCAGGTCGCTCGAGGCCTTGTCCAGCAACGCCTTGGCCTGTTCGGCGGAAGCCCGTGGCAGGTAGTAGCCGACGGCCAGGATTCGCTCGCCGACACGCTGGAAATACACATGCTTGCGCTCAACCTTGCCGTCCGCCCAGTTCTGCCAACGGTACTCGGCTTGCTGGATGCCGCTGGCCTCGGGAGTTTTCAAGGCGTCCTTGAAGGCTTTGCGCAGGTCCGGGCCCAGCACTTCGGACACGTCTCGCCCGATCAGCGCTGAGGAAGGCCCGCCGCTGGCGAGCATCACACCCTGGGTATCCACCACGAATACGTAGCGATCCTTGTCGACGAAATCCCCCTGGCGACTGAAAGCGGCAAAGGCTTTGTCGCCGTTGTCGTGGTAATAGGCCAAGGCCTTTTCCAGCAGCGAGCGGGCCGCCTGGCCGTCATCCGGTGTCGCTGCATGAACCGGTGCCAGCCCCAGCACAAGCATTGCGCCCAGCCAGGCCATCCTGTGAAAAAAAACCATATGCGCGCCCCTCGTTCTTGTTGGTGTTTCAAGAGCGTAGACGGCGTGGGGTGATGTTGGAGTATTCAGGGAATTGCTGGGGAGGCCTGGTGCATCAGTGGGTATTGATACTGACTGACAGGACGTCATCGCGAGCAAGCTCGCTCCCACACTGGAGGTGCTTACCCTGTGGGAGCGAGCTTGCTCGCGATAACGGCGGCACATTCAGCATGATGCGCACTGACACGCCACTATCGCGAACAAACGCCAACAGGCTTATTGACTGCGGAGTTGCTGCTGCAAGTTCTGGATCTGCGCCTGCAGGGTGTTGATATTACGGGTGACCTGGCCGCGGAAGGCGTCGAACTCGGCGGTATTGCCGCCCTTGTCCTGCTGGCTCTTGAGCACGATCACATCCTGCTCCAGGCGATCGATAGCCGAGTTGGAAGTGGCTCTTTTCAGGGCGGTGATGTCGGCACCGATGCTCTTGAGCTGAGCATCCAGAGCGCCACCCTCGCCTTGGCTTTTCAGGGCAGTAACTTCAGCCACCAGCGTCTTGACCTGGGCTTGGAGCTCCTTGTTGGAAGCTTGCAACTGAGTGTTGGTGTTCTGCTGTTCAGTGGCCTGGGCAATGAGCTGGGCCAGTTCCTTGTCCAGGTCGGCAGACGGACCGAAGGTAGCTTGCTGTTGCTTGTACTGCTCCAGCAGTTTGTTGTCGAATTGCTTGCCCTGATCCTGCAGCTTGCTTTCCAACTGCTTGATCTGCAGTTTCAAGGCCTCACTGTCGCTCATCACGTTGGACTGGCCGGCGACGACCTTGCCGGAAAACTCCTGCAGTCGTCCCGCCGCATCTTCACTGATCCGCGCGAAGCTCTCCTGGGTGGCCACCAGTTGCTGCTCCATCAGGGAAATCTGCTGGAAGCTCCACCAGGCCAGGAAACCGAACGCACACAGCAGCGCGCCGACCAATGCCCACAGCGGCCCGGTGCTGGGCCCCTTGACCTTGGCCGCGGCAACGGGCGCCGGGCGCGCTTGCACGTGAGGCTGGCGGTTGGGCAGGAAATCATCGTCATCGGGAATGTCGGCCCGCATCCGCAGGCTCGGTACATCATCGAAGTCGTCGTTGGCATCGTTACGCATGGGCATGGTTCAACCTTTGGGAAACCGGTGATGGCTTGATGCGGTGAGTATAACCCCCTCACCCGCCGCACCGATTGACCCCGAACCTGGCACTCGGTTCATGACGGGGCGATCAGCGGGCACTTTGGACCTTCCACCAGGCACAAAATTCATCGAGGGCGGTCCACAGGCTGACCTGCGGATCATAATCGAGATAATGCCGGGCCCGGCTGATGTCCAGGGTGAAATTTTTGTTCATGACCTGCATGCCCAGGCGCGACAGCGTCGGTTCGGGGCGGCCCGGCCACAATTTGCAGAAACCTTCATTCAGGGCCGCGACACTATAAGCCAAGCCGTAGGAACGATAACGCCGGACCTGTGGGACTTCCATCTGGCGCATCACATAATTGACCACATCCCACAGAGGAACCGGTGCCCCATTGCTGATGTTATAGGCCTTGCCCAACGCTGAATCGGTCGCCAGCAGGCTGCTGAGCAGCGCTTCGTTGAGGTTCTGCACGCTGGTGAAATCCACTTTGTTCAGCCCGTTGCCGACAATTGCCAGGCGCCCCTTGCGCTGCATTTTCAACAGCCGCGGAAAAATGCTCATGTCACCGGCGCCGGTCACGAAACGCGGGCGCAGGGCCAGCACTTCGAGGCCGAACTCCTGGGCGCCGAAGACTTTCTGCTCAGCCAGGTACTTGGTGGCGGCGTAAGGGTGCTTGAAGCGCTTGGGCACTTGTTCTTCAGTCAACCCGAGGTGGTCACGCCCGTCGAAGTAGATGGACGGCGAGGACAGATGAACCAGCCGGCGAACCTTTTGCTTGAGGCAGGCCTCGACGACATTTTCCGTGACCTGGACATTGCCCTGGTGGAAATCCTGATAGCGGCCCCAGAGCCCCACGGAGCCGGCGCAATGCACCACGGCTTCGACATCCAGGCACAAATCCCGGGCCAGCAGCGGGTCGCTCAGATCCCCTTGGACAAACTGTGCACCGCGACGCACCAGGTGCTCCACGCTCTCGGCCCGGCGACCGTTGACCCGTACATCCAGGCCTTGCTCCAGGGCGAAACGCGCGAAGCGCCCGCCGATGAAGCCGCTCGCGCCGGTGACCAGAATTTTCATGAATGCTCCTAAGAAATGCGGTTACGAGTCTCGCGCTACAACTGCAAATTTATCTGTGCGCCGCTTTTACCAGCAGCTTGACGTCTACTGCGCCTCCCAAGGCACCAGCCACTGCCGGGAGGAGCGGATCAACTGCTCGGTCAACAAGCCGAGCAACTGCCCGCCATTGCGCCAATGATGCCAGTACAGCGGCACATCGATCGGTTTATCTGCCAGCAATTCCACCAGCACGCCTCGCTCCAGCTGTTCGCGCACTTGCAGCTCCGGCACGAGCCCCCAGCCCAGCCCGACTTCAGCAAGACGAATGAAACCTTCGGACGAGGGGCACAGATGGTGCTCGAAACCGCCCTCCACGCCCACGGACGCAAGGTAGCGGTGCTGCAGGAAGTCATCCGGGCCAAACACCAATGCCGGCGTATGGGCCAGTTGATCGGCCCGTACCCCGTCGGGGAAATGCCGGGCAATGAACGCCGGGCTGGCCAGCGCCCGGTAGCGCATCGCTCCCAGCAACACGCTGCGGGCGCCCGCCACCGGACGTTCGCTGGCGCAGACACACGCCGCCACTTCACCGGCGCGCATGCGCTTGAGGCCAACGGTCTGGTCCTCCACCACCAGGTCGAGCAACAGGTGATGCTCGGCGCAGAAATCGCCCACGGCCGCCGCCCACCAGGTTGCCAGGCTGTCGGCGTTCAAGGCGATGCGCAAACGTTCCGGCAGACCCTCTTCATCCAGGGCCGGCACCAGGCTTTGCAGGTCGCGCTCAAGCAGACGCACCTGTTGCACGTGATTGAGCAGCCGTCGGCCGATCTCCGTGGGTGCCGGCGGCGTGGCACGTACCAGCACGGGCTGGCCGATGCGCGCTTCCAACAGTTTGATCCGTTGGGAAATGGCCGATTGCGATAAACCCAACACCTGGGCCGCGCGTTCGAAACCGGCCTGCTCGACCACGGCAGCCAGGGCAGAAAGCAATTTGTAGTCGAACATCAGTTTTCCTAATGAGCAATCAGCAGGATTGGTTTTTCTTATACAACCCTTCCCCGGAGAATGGCCAGCATTCGTACACAAACCGGGGATCAAACCTATGTGGCAAAGTTATATGAACGGCCTGCTGGTAGCCCTTGGGCTGATCATGGCCATCGGCGCCCAGAACGCATTTGTGCTGGCCCAGAGCCTGCGCCGCGAACATCATCTGCCCGTGGCGGCGCTGTGCGTCACATTCGATGCGCTGCTGGTCGCCGCCGGGGTTTTCGGCTTGGCGACATTGCTGGCCCAGAGTCCGTTGCTGCTGTCGATAGCCCGCTGGGGCGGTGCGGCTTTCCTGCTCTGGTACGGCAGCCTGGCACTGCGCCGGGCCTGCTCGAAGCAAAGCCTGCAACAGGGGGGAAACCAGGCCGTGCGCTCGCTGCGGGCGGTGCTGCTCAGCGCCCTGGCGGTGACGCTGCTCAACCCCCACGTCTACCTCGACACCGTGCTGCTGATCGGCTCCCTCGGTGCCCAGCAGAGCGTGCCCGGCGCCTATGTCGTGGGCGCGGCCAGTGCCTCGCTGCTGTGGTTCTTCACCCTGGCCTTCGGCGCTGCGTGGCTGGCACCCTGGCTCGCTCGCCCAAGCACCTGGCGGATCCTCGACCTGCTCGTGGCGACGATGATGTTTACCGTGGCGGTGCAATTGATCGTGAACGGCTGATTATTCCAAACCGCTCTGGAACCTCTATTCCACACAGTTGTTGCGTGGTTATGCCGCACCCCCGGTGCTATGATCCGACTCCTGCGCCGCAAAGAGTACAAACTCCCCGGCGCTAGTCTGGCCGCCCGTGATCGGCCTTGCGCTCACCGCAACTGACCTGATTAGGAGAATCACCATGGCTTTCGAATTGCCGCCGCTGCCCTATCCACACGATGCACTGCAGCCGCACATCTCCAAAGAGACTCTGGAATACCACCACGACAAGCACCACAACACCTATGTCGTGAACCTGAACAACCTGGTGCCTGGCACCGAGTTCGAAGGCAAGACCCTGGAAGAAATCGTCAAGACTTCCTCGGGCGGTATCTTCAACAACGCCGCTCAGGTCTGGAACCACACCTTCTACTGGAACTGCCTGGCGCCAAACGCCGGCGGTCAACCAACCGGCGCGCTGGCTGAAGCCATCAACAAGGCCTTCGGTTCGTTCGACAAATTCAAGGAAGAATTCAGCAAGACGTCCATCGGCACCTTCGGTTCCGGCTGGGGCTGGCTGGTGAAAAAGGCTGACGGTTCCCTGGCCCTGGCCAGCACCATCGGCGCCGGCAACCCGCTGACCAGCGGCGACACCCCACTGCTGACCTGCGACGTGTGGGAACACGCCTACTACATCGACTACCGCAACGTTCGTCCGAAATACGTCGAAGCGTTCTGGAACCTGGTCAACTGGAAATTCGTCGCCGAGCAGTTCGAAGGCAAAGCCTTCACCGCCTAAGCGTCGATGCCAGACAAGAAAACCCGGCGTCGTGCCGGGTTTTTTTTGCCGGGCAAAAATGACCGCAGGCAAAATACCTCGGGTCTGGAACCCAAGAAAAAATCCCTGGAGGCCTCAAGTTGCGGCCCCTTCCAACCGACACAATGGTCGTAGAGCAATCACTCTGGAAAAAACGTACATCGGTGAGGTTTCAAGCGAAAACCCTTGTGTTTGATTGTCCCTTTGACTGACATCACAGGATTGCCAATACTCATGGCAACTTGACGCTACCCGCACGGAACAAGGAACCACTCTTTGAAGCTGGAACTCAAGAACAGCTTGTCTGTGAAGTTGCTCCGGGTCGTGCTCCTCTCGGCATTGATCGTTGGCATGGTCTTGAGCTGCGCCCAGATCGTGTACGATGCCTACAAAACCAACCAGGCCGTCGCCAGTGACGCCCAGCGGATCCTCGACATGTTCCGTGATCCTTCGACCCAGGCCGTCTACAGCCTGGACCGGGAGATGGGCATGCAAGTGATCGAGGGCCTGTTCCAGGACGAAGCCGTACGCATGGCTTCCATCGGCCATCCACGCGAAACCATGCTCGCCGAAAAAACCCGGCCCTTGCAGCACTCCGAAAGCCGCTGGCTGACCGACCTGATCCTGGGCAAGGAGCGCACCTTTACCACGCAACTGGTGGGACGCGGCCCCTATAGCGAATATTACGGCGACCTGAGCATTACCCTCGACACCGCCACCTACGGCGAAGGCTTCATCGTCAACTCGGTGATCATTTTCATTTCCGGGATGCTGCGAGCCCTGGCCATGGGCCTGGTGCTGTACCTGGTCTATCACTGGCTGCTGACCAAACCATTGTCGCGGATCATCCAGCACCTGACCGAAATCAACCCCGATCGCCCCAGCGAGCACAAAATCCCGCAGTTGCGCGGTCACGAACAAAACGAGCTGGGCCTGTGGATCAATACGGCCAACCAACTGCTCGAATCCATCGAGCGCAACACGCACCTACGCCACGAAGCGGAAAACAGCCTGCTGCGCATGGCCCAGTACGACTTCCTCACCGGCCTGCCCAACCGCCAGCAGCTGCAACAGCAACTGGACAAGATCCTGGTGGACGCCGGGCGCCTGCAACGCCGGGTGGCGGTGCTGTGTGTGGGGCTGGATGACTTCAAGGGCATCAACGAACAGTTCAGCTATCAGACCGGCGACCAGTTGCTGCTGGCCCTGGCCGACCGACTGCGGGCCCACAGCGGCCGGCTCGGCGCACTGGCGCGGCTGGGGGGCGACCAGTTCGCCCTGGTCCAGGCCGACATCGAACAGCCTTACGAGGCCGCCGAACTGGCCCAGAGCATCCTCGATGACCTGGAAGCGCCGTTCGCCATCGACGATCAACAAATCCGCCTGCGGGCCACCATCGGCATCACCCTCTTCCCCGAAGACGGCGACAGCACCGAGAAACTGTTGCAGAAAGCCGAGCAGACCATGACCCTGGCCAAGAGCCGCTCGCGCAATCGCTACCAGTTCTACATCGCCAGCGTCGACAGCGAGATGCGCCGCCGTCGCGAACTGGAGAAAGACTTGCGCGAGGCCCTGGCCCGCGAGCAGTTCACCCTGGTGTACCAGCCGCAGATCAGCTACCGCGACCTGCGGGTGGTGGGCACCGAAGCCCTGATCCGCTGGCACCATCCCGAGCACGGCCTGGTGCCGCCGGATCTGTTCATTCCCCTGGCCGAGCAGAACGGCACCATTATCGCCATCGGTGAATGGGTGCTGGACCAGGCTTGCAGGCAATTGCGCGAATGGCACGACCAGGGCTTCCTCGACCTGCGCATGGCGGTCAACCTGTCGACGGTGCAACTGCACCACGCCGAACTGCCGCGGGTGGTGAACAATCTCCTGCAAATGTACCGGCTGCCGCCGCGCAGCCTGGAGCTGGAAGTTACCGAGACCGGCCTGATGGAAGACATCACCACCGCTGCCCAGCATTTGCTGAGCCTGCGCCGCTCCGGGGCGCTGATTGCCATCGATGACTTCGGGACCGGCTATTCGTCCCTGAGCTACCTCAAGAGCCTGCCGCTGGACAAGATCAAGATCGACAAGAGCTTCGTCCAGGACCTGCTCGACGACGAGGACGATGCAACCATCGTCCGGGCCATCATCCAGTTGGGCAAGAGCCTGGGGATGCAGGTCATTGCCGAAGGCGTCGAGACGGTCGAACAGGAAGCCTACATCATCGCCGAGGGCTGCCACGAAGGTCAGGGGTATTACTACAGCAAACCGCTGCCGGCACGGGAATTGGGCCTTTACCTGAAGCAGGCCGAGCGCAGCAAGGTTTCCATCATCTGATTTCTCCCCCCGGCGCCAAGCCTTTGTAGGAGCTGGCGAAGCTGCGATCTTCGGTTTGTTCGCCTGGGATTCAAGCGTCAGTGAAAAGATCGCAGCCTCGCTTCGCTCGGCAGCTCCTACAGACGCTACCGAAGGCGGCAATCTCCCATCATTAAATAAGAAATATTTACACCTGCAACCCTTTACACATAATGCAAATCTTTCGCATTATGTCGCAGTTTCGCGCACCTCGCGCCTGTCCCATCCATCATCGAAGCAGGATTTGCCATGATTCGTATGCCCCTGGCTACTGCCAGTCTGCTGGCTATCGCTATTTCCCTCGCCGGTTGCGGCGAAGGCAAAGACAAGGCCGCCGCGCCGCAAGCGCCAACGCCTGCCGCCAGCACCGCGGCACCGGTCGCCCCTGCTGCCGCCGGCAAAATCGACGAAGCTGCCGCCAAGGCCGTTGTCGCGCACTATGCCGACATCGTCTATGCCGTCTACAGCGATGCCGAATCCACGGCAAAAACCCTGCAAACCGCCGTCGACGCGTTCCTGGCCAAGCCGAACGCCGAGACCCTGAAGGCCGCCCGGACTGCCTGGGTCGCCGCACGCGTGCCTTACCTGCAAAGCGAAGTGTTCCGCTTCGGCAACACCATCATCGACGACTGGGAAGGCCAGGTGAACGCCTGGCCCCTGGACGAGGGCCTGATCGACTACGTCGACAAATCCTACGAGCACGCCTTGGGTAACCCGGGCGCCACCGCCAACATCATCGCCAACACCGAAGTCCAGGTCGGCGAAGACAAGGTCGATGTGAAGGACATCACCCCGGAAAAACTCGCCAGCCTCAATGAGCTGGGCGGTTCCGAGGCCAACGTCGCCACCGGCTACCACGCCATCGAATTCCTGCTGTGGGGCCAGGACCTCAACGGCACCGGCCCTGGCGCGGGTAACCGCCCGGCGTCGGACTACCTGCAAGGCGCTGGCGCCACCGGCGGTCACAACGACCGTCGTCGTGCCTACCTCAAGTCCGTGACCCAATTGCTGGTCAACGACCTCGAAGAGATGGTCGGCAACTGGAAGCCGAACGTGTCTGACAACTACCGCGCCACCCTGGAAGCCGAGCCCGCCGAAAGCGGCCTGCGCAAGATGCTGTTCGGCATGGGCAGCCTTTCCCTGGGGGAACTGGCGGGCGAACGCATGAAAGTGTCCCTGGAAGCCAACTCGCCAGAAGACGAGCAGGATTGCTTCAGCGACAACACCCATAACTCGCATTTCTACGATGCCAAGGGTGTACGTAACGTGTACCTGGGCGAATACACCCGCGTCGACGGCACCAAGATGACCGGCGCGAGCCTGTCGTCCCTGGTCGCCAAGGCCGATCCGGCCGCGGACACCGCGCTCAAGGCCGACCTGGCCGACACCGAGGCCAAGATCCAGGTCATGGTCGATCACGCCAACAAAGGTGAGCACTACGACCAACTGATCGCCGCCGGCAACACCGCGGGCAACCAGATCGTGCGCGACGCCATCGCCGCACTGGTCAAGCAGACCGGTTCGATCGAACAGGCTGCGGGCAAACTGGGCATCAGCGACCTGAACCCGGACAACGCTGATCACGAGTTCTGATCAACGCCGGCTGGCTGACGGTTAACGCAGCCAGCCAAGCCACAAACCTGTGGGAGCGATCCTGCTCGCGATTGGGGACTATCAGTCGACATTCATGTTGGCCGGTCTACCGCCATCGCGAGCAAGCTCGCTCCCACAGGAATTTCGTTGCTTGTGATTCATCATTGCAACCCCGCAAGCCGCCCTTCGATAAACCGCCGTTCCGGCAATTGCTGCGTCAACTCAAGCGCGCGTCGATACGCCGACCTCGCCTCGTCCAAGCGTCCCAGTTGACGACAGAACTCCGCCTGCGCCGAGTAGGCCAGGTGATAGTCGAGTAATTCCCCACGCCCCAGGATCGCCTCGACTAGGCGCAAGCCGGCTTCCGGTCCATCGCGCTTGGCCAGGGCAGCGGCGCGGTTGAGTTCGATCACCGGCGATGGCACGGCGCGCAGCAGCACATCATAAAGCCCGACGATCTGCGGCCAGTCGGTCTCCTGCGCCGTCGGCGCTTCGGCATGCACCGCCGCAATCGCCGCTTGCAGGCAGTACGGCCCGAACCGGCGAGTTTTCAGCGCGGCTTCCACCAACGCACAGCCCTCGGCGATCAGCTCGGCATCCCATAAGGATCGCGCCTGTTCATCCAACAGGATCAGCTCACCGGTCGATGAAGTTCGCGCCGGACGCCGGGATTCGTGCAGCAGCATCAACGCCAGCAACCCCAAGACCTCAGCCTCGGGCAGCAATTCCATCAGCAGGCGCCCGAGGCGGATGGCTTCGCGCGTCAGGTCTTCGCGGGTCAGCTCGGCGCCCATCGAGGCCGAATAACCTTCGTTGAACACCAGGTAGATCACCCGCAGCACGCTGTCCAGCCGTTCCGGCAGTTCCGCGCGGGACGGCACCTGGTAGGGGATCCTGGCATCGCGGATCTTCGCCTTGGCCCGTACGATGCGCTGGGCAATGGCCGCCGGGGCGGCGAGGAAAGCCCGGGCGATTTGCTCGGTGGTCAGGTCGCAGACTTCCCGCAGCGTCAGGGGCACCTGCGCGTCCGCCGCCAGGGCCGGGTGGCAACAGGTGAAAATCAGCCGCAGGCGATCGTCTTCCACGTCTTCGTCACTCCATTGGCCCTGCTCCAACTCTTCGAGCTGGGCGATCAACATCGGCCGGGACGCGGCGAAACGCGCGCGCCGGCGCAAACTGTCGATGGCTTTGAAACGCCCGGCAGACACCAGCCAGGCCCGCGGGTTGTCCGGCACCCCGTCGCGCTGCCAGCGCTCGACCGCAATGAAGAAGGCCTCGTGCAAGGCTTCTTCGGCGAGATCGAAATCCCCCAGCAGGCGAATCAACGTCGCCAGGATCCGCCGCGAGTCTTGCCGATAAACCTGCTCGACCCGCGCCTTGACCGCTTCGACCGACATCAGTCGGGCATGCCTTGGGTGACCAATGTTTCAAGCCGGTCCAGGCTCTGGCCCCAGCCCTCATGGAAGCCCATGGCTTCGTGCGCCTGGCGATCCTCCTCGCTCCAGTGCAGCGCACGGGCGGTGTAACGGGTTTTGCCGTCCACCTCCTCGAGCAGTACCTCAGCGGTCATGAAGGCTTTGCCGGAGGGAATCCAACCGGGCACGAACGCGTCAGTGAACACCAGGCGCTGCGGGGCGAGGATTTCCAGGAACACGCCCATGGTCGGGTATTCACTGCCGTCGGGCGCGCGCATCAGGGTGCGAAACTGACCGCCGACCCACAGGTCCATTTCGCACTCCGGCGTGGTCATGCCATGGGGGCCCCACCATTGGACCAGCAAGGCGGGCTCGGTCCAGGCGCGGAAAATCTTCTGACGCGGAGCGTCGATCATTCGGCTGATGGATAACGCGTAAGGGGCAGCTGCAAGGTTCATGAATGAAGTCCTGTTTGTATTTGTTGTTCAGGGGTTCAGTTGGCGTACCGGTCGCACTTCGACGCAGCCGACCCGGGCCGCCGGGATATTGCCGGCGACCTGGATGGCTTCGTTGAGGTCCTTGGCATCGATCAGGTAGAAGCCCGCCAGTTGCTCCTTGGTTTCGGCGAACGGGCCGTCGGTGATCGACAGCTTGCCGCCGCGCATGCGCACCGTGGTAGCGGTCTGCACCGACTCCAGGGCCTCGGCGGCCAGCATCCGCCCACTGCCCTGGATCGATTCGGCATAGGCCATGCACTCGGCGTCCTCCGGGCTGTCGGGCGAGTTGTGCAGCGTGTGTTCGTTGCTATACACCAAGCATAGGTACTTCATGGAAGGCTCCGTGATCGGACTGATCAACTATGGACGGCAGAATGAGGCTCAGCAAAAAAACCGACGATCAGGGTTGCAGGTCGAACAGCGTCGTACCGGCCATCGGGTCGAACGGCGCGGACCAATGTTCATGGACGATCCGCCATTGCCCGGCTACACGCCGGTAGCAGGCCGTCACGCGCATCCAGCAGGCTTGTTCCTCGCCTTTGTCGTTGGTGCCGCCGCAATAGGCCAGCCAGTGGGCGAAGGCGATGTTCTCGGCCGGGGTAATCTTGACCTGATGGAAGTCGAACTTGTGCGGGCCGGGGCACATTTCCATGCAGGCTTGCCAATGGGCCCGGTAAGCGGTCTTGCCCTTGAATTGCAAGGCCTGGATGGCATCGAACGAGACGATGTCTTCGTCATAGAGCGCCATGACCTTTTCGACGTCCTTGGCCATGACCGCTTGGCGATAGGTGTCGATCAGGGCCTGGATTTCGGTTTCAGTGGCTTGGGTATTCATGGTGATTCTCCGCGGTTTTTTGTTGAAGACACCCTTTGTCGTTTGGAGAAACAGCGAATCGACAACCCAACAAAAATAATTCAAAGAAAAAATTCGCTAGAATCCAGGTCCTATTCTGCTGGTAAACAACGGATGTTTTTGTGACCGCTCAGCTCGTACCCTACGAAGACCTGACCCCGCTGCAACGCGAACAGGTCAGCGCCATCGAAATCCACCCCGAACAGATCAAGTTCGCCGGCGATATCCACGGCGCCCTGCACACGCTGCTGTCCAAGCCCGGCCCCGGGGTAAAAGGGTTTGCGCTATTGGCTGAAGAGGTGCCGGTGGCCTTCCTGCTGCTCAAGCGCCCGCCGGTACTGCCCGCCTGGGCCAATGAACACAGCGCCACCCTGCATGCCCTGCAAGTCGATCACCGGGCCCAGGGCAAAGGTTATGGCAAGGCCTGCCTGCAGGCGCTGCCCGCCGTGGCGCGAGCCGCCTGGCCGGAAATCCGCGGGCTGGAGCTCTCGGTTGACGCCGATAACGACTCGGCCATCGGCCTGTACACCCGGCTGGGCTGGGTCGACAGTGGCGAGGCCTACAAGGGCCGCATCGGTTACGAGCGGCGAATGGGGTTGGCGTTTTGATGGACCTTGACCCATAGACTCAGGATGAATGGATGATGTTGACGTCGATTGAACAGCTGGAAGCGCTTTATGGCCTGCCCCACGAACGGGCAGTGCGCAAACAGATCCCCTTCCTGAACGAGGATTACCAGGCGATGGTCCGGGCCTCGCCGCTGGTGGTCATCGGTTCGGCAGGGCCCGACGGCCTTGATAGCTCGCCGCGGGGCGATGTGCCGGGTTTCGTGCAGGTCCTCGACGAGTGCACCCTGGCCTTGCCGGATCGTCCCGGCAACAACCGCATCGACACCCTGCGCAACGTCCTGCACGATCCGCGGGTATCGCTGCTGTTCCTCATTCCCGGGATTGGCGAGACCTTGCGGGTCAACGGTACGGCCCGGATCAGCGCCGAACCCGCGCTGCTGGAGCGCTTTGCAGTCAACGGCAAGCCGGCTCGCACGGTGCTGCTGGTGACGGTCGAAGCGGCGTTTTTCCATTGCGCCAAAGCCATCGTGCGCTCAGACCTGTGGAATCCGGCTCGCCATCTCGAACGCTCGGCCCTGCCCAGCGCCGGGGCGATCCACAAGCGCTTGAATGATGGGCAGTTCGATGCCGAGACTTATGACCGTGAAGCACCTGCGCGGGTGCAGGCCAGCCTGTACTGAAGCAGCGACGATCAACTTGGCTTGAGCGGGATCCAGATCTCCAGGGTGCCTTCGCCGGTCCTGGGGTTGAAGTCCTCGCTGTAGCGCTCGAACTCCGGCAATTGCGCCGCCGTGTGACCGGAACGCGGCAGCCACTCCTTCCAGATGTATTGGAACGTGTCCGGCAGTTGTTTCAACGACCCCTTATGTTCGAAGACGGCGTAATACCCCGGCTGGATTTCGATCCAGCGGTATTGTTCCGGCAGATCGTCGAGCCGGCTGATTTCCACGCCAGCGATGTATTCGAACCCACCCTTCCCGTCCGGGTTGCAACACACGCCGTAGGTCACTTCATCTTTCTGCCCTGGCACCTTGCCGAGCCAGGGCAGGAACTTTTCCCAGAGCAAAGGAATATCTTGGGCAGTGTCCTGGGTAAACCGAGCACCAAAGCCGGCAATAAGCTGAAAACGTCCCTGTTCAAAGCGTGGTTCGGCTATGTAATCGCGTTTGGGCTTTTCCATGCGGCAACACTCCAGCAAACGTGAAGTCGGGCTTGGCAGTATAGAAGCCAAACCGTGATTGCCAGGGCCGTTTCGCTTGTCAGATTCCAGGCAAGGCGCTGGTGACGGCTTTTCCGACAAACTCGTTGTAGCCAGAAACAATCACGTACACCGCGAAATAGCAGAAGATCGCGGCGGATGCCCAATAGGAGTAACGCAGCAGTTTATCCCCCAACAATTTGCCGCCCTGGGTCGCCGCCAGGCACAGGGCCGCGCACCACAACAACCCGGCACAGAGAAAACCACTGAGGAACAGCGCCGAGCTGAGCAAGGTGCCACCACCCGAACGCGCGATCAGTGTGCCGCCCACCGCAGCGAACCAGAGGATGGCACTGGGCGATGACATGGCCAGGAAAATCCCGCGAAAGAACTCCTGGCGCGGGGAGTTGCCCTGCACCTCCCCAGCCTCGGCCAGCACGGCGCTGTGATAGATCGCCGAATGGATCATCTTCGCCGCGAAATACAGCAACAGCACCGAGCCACCCAGCCACAGCACCCAGCGCACCGCTTCGTATTGCAGCAGGACAGTCATGCCCGCCAGGGCCAGGACGGCGTAGACCAGGTCGCCCACGCAGGTGCCCAGGCCCAGGGCGAAACCCTGGAAGTAACCGCGCTGCATCGCCAGGGTGATCATCGCGATATTGGCCACGCCTATGTCCAGGCACAGGGAGAGACTCAGCAGGAAACCGCTGGAAAATTCCATCATTCATTCCGTTCGATTGGGCTACAGCGAATTCAACTGCCCGCAGCCGGCGTTGATGGCTGCGTGGCGAGGTCGACAGTGTCGTCGAAAATAGTTGTGCGCGGCTACTGGACAATCCGACATCCGCCCGATTATCTTGCGCCGCAGGCCACCGCAGTGGCCAACGTCGCTCGGACGGTTCCGGGCGCTCACGTATCTCGAGGCAACAATGGCCGAACAAGGTTCGCCGCGCCGCTTTGCGCGTATCGATCGACTCCCCCCGTACGTATTCAATATCACTGCCGAGCTGAAGATGGCTGCGCGTCGGCGCGGCGAAGATATCATCGACTTGAGCATGGGTAACCCCGACGGCGCCACGCCCCCGCACATTGTGGAAAAGCTGGTCACCGTCGCCCAGCGGGAAGACACCCACGGCTATTCCACCTCCAAAGGCATCCCGCGCCTGCGCCGCGCCATTTCGCGCTGGTACAAGGACCGCTATGAGGTGGACATCGACCCGGAAACCGAAGCCATCGTCACCATCGGTTCCAAGGAAGGCCTGGCCCACCTGATGCTGGCAACCCTGGACCAGGGCGACACGGTGCTGGTGCCCAACCCCAGCTATCCGATCCACATCTACGGCGCGGTGATCGCCGGCGCCCAGGTGCGTTCGGTACCGCTGGTGCCAGGGGTGGATTTCTTCGCTGAACTGGAGCGGGCCATTCGCGGCTCGATTCCCAAGCCGAAGATGATGATCCTCGGCTTCCCCTCCAACCCCACCGCCCAGTGCGTGGAGCTGGACTTCTTCGAACGGGTCATCGCCCTGGCCAAGCAGTACGACGTCCTGGTGATCCACGACCTGGCCTACGCCGACATCGTCTACGACGGCTGGAAAGCCCCGTCGATCATGCAGGTGCCTGGCGCGAAAGACATCGCGGTGGAGTTCTTCACCCTGTCCAAGAGCTACAACATGGCCGGCTGGCGCATCGGTTTCATGGTGGGCAACCCGGAACTGGTCAACGCCCTGGCGCGGATCAAGAGCTACCACGACTACGGCACCTTCACCCCGCTGCAAGTGGCCGCCATCGCCGCCCTGGAAGGCGACCAGCAATGCGTGCGCGACATCGCCGAGCAGTACCGCCAGCGCCGCAACGTACTGGTCAAGGGCCTGCATGAACTGGGCTGGATGGTGGAAAACCCCAAGGCGTCGATGTACGTCTGGGCCAAGATTCCCGAAGCCTATGCCCATCTGGGCTCACTGGAATTTGCCAAGAAGCTGTTGGCCGAAGCCAAGGTCTGCGTCTCGCCGGGGGTGGGGTTCGGGGAATATGGGGATGATCACGTGCGCTTCGCGCTGATCGAAAACCAGGACCGGATTCGCCAGGCCGTGCGCGGGATACGTGGGATGTTCCGGGCGGATGGGTTGATAAACAAACCTGGCGCCTGACGCAAAAACAACGGTGGGAGTTTGCTCCCACCCTGGATCTGTTGATCACCCGAAACCAGTGTGGGAGCGAGCTTGCTCGCGATAGCGACATAACAGTCAGCATCTCTGTCGACTGTTACACCGCCATCGCGAGCAAGCTCGCTCCCACAGTTGGGTATTGCTCTGGTTCAGACCACCAGCGACAGCAGCAGGATAAAGATCAACCCCACCACGGACAGGATGGTTTCCATCGCGGTCCAGGTCTTGAACGTTTCGGCCACGGTCATGTTGAAGTACTGCTTGACCAGCCAGAAGCCCGCGTCGTTGACGTGGGACAGGATCAACGAACCGGCACCGGTCGCCAGCACCAGCAGCTCACGGTTCACACCCGGCATCATCCCCACCACTGGCACCACGATCCCGGCACCGGTAATGGTCGCCACCGTCGCCGAGCCTGTGGCAATGCGGATCACCGCAGCCACCAGCCACGCCAGCAGGATCGGCGAGATCTGCGCACTCACCGCCATGTGGCCGATCACGTCGCCCACACCACTGGTCACCAGCATCTGCTTGAAGCCACCACCGGCACCGATGATCAGGATGATCGCGGCGGTCGGCGCAAGGCTGGCATCCAGCCATTTGAGCATCTGGTTGGCACCGATGCCCTGCTTGTAGCCGAAGGTGTAAAGCGACAGCAGCAACGCCAGCAGCAACGCCGAGATCGGGTGGCCGATCATGTCCATCCAGGCGCGGAAGAGGTTGCCATCGGGCAGCGCTACGTCAGCGAACGTCTTGAGCAACATCAGGAATACCGGCGACAGCACGGTGATCAGGGTGATGCTGAAGCTTGGCAGTTCGGCGGAGTCCGTCTCGCGGGCCAGTTGGTCCACCAGCTCCTGGTTCGGATGGCCGGGGATGTGCTTGGCAATGAACGTACCAAAGATCGGCCCGGCAATGATGGCCGTCGGCAGCGCTACGATCAGGCCATAGAGAATGGTCTTGCCGATGTCCGCGCCAAACACGCCGATCGCCAGCAGCGGCCCCGGGTGCGGCGGCACCAGGCCGTGGACGGCGGAAAGACCGGCCAGCAGCGGGATACCGATCTTGATGATCGACACGCCGGTGCGACGTGCGACGATGAACACCAGCGGGATCAGCAACACGAAGCCGATTTCGAAGAACAGCGGGATGCCCACCAGGAACGCGGCGAACATCATGGCCCACTGCACCTTGTCCTTGCCGAAGGCGCGGATCAGGGTCTGGGCGATCTGATCGGCCCCGCCCGACTCGGCCATCATTTTGCCGAGCATCGTGCCCAGCGCCAGGATGATGCCGACAAAGCCCAGCACACCACCGAAGCCGTCCTGGAACGCCTTGATGATGGTGCCGGTCGGCATGCCCGACGTCAGGCCGAGGAACGCGGCGGCGATGGTCAGTGCAATGAACGGGTGGAATTTGAACTTGGTGATGAGGATGATGAGTCCGATCACCGTGACCACTGCATCAAGCAGCAGGAACGTCTCGTGGGACATGCCGAACATGGGAGGTGTCTCCTGATTTGTTGTTGTTATTGAAGCAGTTATTGGTTAGCCGTCGGGGTAGCGCTATCTTTCTGACGCAAATTTTTTGAAACTCAGCCGGCAAGCTTCAAACCATGGTCCAACCACCAGACGTAAGCCTGATGCGCCAACTCTTCAACGCTGTGGCTGGACGCATCCAGAGCCAGGGTCAGGGGCTCGCCGACAGGGGATTGAAGGGTGGCAAACTGGCTGTCGATCAGGGTCGACGGCATGAAATGGCCGGGACGATGGGAAACGCGGTCGGCGGCCACTTCGGGGGTCAATTCAAGGAATACGAAGCCCAGGCCAGGCAAGGCACTGCGCAGACGCTCGCGATAACTGTGCTTGAGGGCCGAGCAGGTCAGCACCGGGCGCTCGCCCGTGGCATCGACACGGCGCAACTCATCGCACAGGCTGTCGAGCCAGCCGGCACGGTCGTCGTCGTTCAAGGGAATACCGGCGCTCATCTTCTGGATGTTGGCCGCTGGGTGGAAAGTGTCGCCTTCAATGGCAGTGGCGCCGCTCAGCTCGCATAGCGCCTGGCTGACGCAAGTTTTGCCGCAACCGGCAACGCCCATGATGACCAGGGCGGTGATGGGATTATTCATGTAACACCTCAGCGCGCAGACAGCGCTACCTTTGCCAGTTATGACACCGCAGCAAAAGCAGAAGTTGCCGACGCCTTCTTGTCATTTTTGTGGTTGCAGCATGTTCGTTCACGACACCAGCACACGGGGGATCAGGCAAACCCCACTTACGCAATTGCAGCCGCGTCGAGACAGCGCTACCTTAGTGCCTTGATTTTTGTTTGGCAAGCCGCCCTGATGACCGCCCCTAAAAACGATAAGAATACTCGCACCACCGGTCGCCCTACGCTCAACGAAGTCGCACGCCTGGCCGGTGTCAGCCCGATCACCGCCTCCCGCGCCCTGCGCGGCGTCAGCACCGTAGCCGTCGATCTGGTGGAAAAAGTCCGCCAGGCCGCCGTGGAGCTCAACTACGTCGTCAACCCCGCCGCCCGCGCCCTGGCTTCGGCCCAGAGCCATTCGGTGGTGGTGCTGGTGCCGTCGTTGTCCAACTTGTTGTTCATCGACACCCTGGAAGCCATTCATCGGGTCCTGCGACCCAAGGGTTTCGAAGTGGTGATCGGCAACTACCACTATTCCCGGGACGAAGAAGAAGACCTGTTGCGCAACTACATGGCCTATCAGCCGCGTGGTTTGCTGTTGACCGGTTTCGACCGCACCGAAAGCGCCCGACGCATGATCGAGGCCAGCAATATTCCCTGCGTGTACATGATGGAACTGGACCCCGGCGCGGGGCTCAATTGCGTCGGCTTCTCCCAGCTCAAGGCCGGCGAAACGGCGGCCGAGCATCTGATCTCCAAGGGCCGCAAGCGCCTGGCCTACATCGGCGCGCAACTGGACCAACGCACCCTGCTGCGTGGCGAAGGTTTTCGCCGCGCCCTGCAGAAAGCCGGTCTGTATGACCCGGACCTGGAACTGCTGACCCCGCGCCCGTCATCGGTAGGCCTGGGCGGCGAATTGTTCCTGCAGTTGCTGGACAACCACCCCGATGTCGATGCGATCTTCTTCGGCAACGACGACCTGGCCCACGGTGCCTTGTTCGAGGCCCTTCGCTGCGGCATCAAGATTCCCGAGCAGGTTGCGGTGCTGGGCTTCAACGACCTGCCCGCCTCGGCCCACACGGTGCCGCGCCTGAGCAGCATCAGCACCCCACGGGAAGCCATCGGCCGCCGCGCAGCCGAGCAAATGCTGACGTTAATGGCCGGCAACCGCATCGCGCAGCCGGTGGTGGACATGGGCTTTGAGCTCAAGGTCCGCGAAAGCACCTGAGCCCGGCACGATGCGGTCGATCCATGCCGACGAACGGCAAGGATTGGCCGCCCCGCTCGCCCCGCGCCAGCCCATCGCGTTGGAATACGGGCCTCGCGGCGACGGCATGGGAATTGCTCCTGCCCATCGCTCAGTCATTACCCACAGGTATTCATCATGTTGGTCAGTGCAAAACAGCAAGCGATGGTCTTGCCGCTCAAACGCCCGGGCGAAGATCCCACTGCCGAAGCCGCCAGCGGCCTGCAAAGTGCCGCGTTGCAGGCTTTGCGCGATAACGTCCAGGCCCAGGCCAGCCAGGGCGCTGCCCAGGTCCAGGAGTCCTTCACCCAACGAGCCACGCAACAGGTCAATGCGAGCACCGCCATCAGCGACAACGTCGACGAGGCGTTCGCCAAGACCCGCGTGCAATTGCAGACCGTGGCTTCACCAGCATCCGAAGAAACCACGACATTGGGTGGTTCTGCGACGGCAGAATTCAAGGACTACATGAGCAAGACGCCCGAAGAGCGCCTGCGCGACAGCATTCTCGAAGAGATGGGCATTACCGAGGAAGAGTTCGAGGCGATGCCGCCCGAGAAGCAGATGGCAGTCAGCCAGGAAATTGCCCAGCGCATGCAGGACAAGTCGGCGATCGCACAGGTGGAAAAGGCCCAGCAGAGCCGCACCGACGACAAAGCCTCGGCCACGGATATGTTTCTCGCCTCGCTTTAAGCCTCGCGCATGGCGGAGCATTTGAGCTGGGGGTTAGCGCCCCAGCTCAAACCTGAGGCCAACCGAAGCAGTATCGGTTCAATGACCGAACAGGTTCACCTTCTTGGTTTTTTTGTCGGCGCGCTTTTCATCGGCAGTTTTCGCCGGTTTTTTCTTTGCCGCTTTTTTTGAATCCATGCCTTTGGCCATGATACGTACTCCACTCATACGGGATGTGAAGTCAGGTATACACCTATCGCCGCACCTGCGTTCTTTTATAATCGCCCTCCCCTTATCGCCCACGACCCTGTCATGTCCGAAATCCATTATGCAGCGCTCGAAGAGTCGCTCTGGCCGCTGATGAACAAGTTCTATCGCGCCCACCAATCCTCGATGAAAGCGGTGCGTGACGCGCAGCTCTGGGTGGCGCGGCGCGATGAGATCGTCGCCGCCCTGTGCCTGCGGCCGGTGTCGGGTGGGCATTGGTTGACAGGGTTGTTCGTCGCCCCGGCGTACCGAGTACAAGGCATCGCCGCACGGTTGATCGCCGAAGCGGTGAACGGCGTGAATGAACCGGTGTGGCTGTTCTGCCACCCGGATCTGCGCGGTTTTTATGAACGGAGTGGTTTCAGCTTCGACCCCGAACTGCCCTATGCGATGGCCGAACGCCTGAGCCGGTATGCGCGTAGCAAGCCGATGATTGCGATGGGGCTTGCGCCTGCAAAATCCTGAAAATCAACACACCCCATTGTGGGAGCGAGCTTGCTCGCGATGGCGTCAGGTCAGTTGCATCAATAGTGGCTGACACACCGCAATCGCGAGCAAGCTCGCTCCCACAGTGTTCTGTGGTGGGTTATCAATCGTCGGCCGTAGGGTCCAGGTCCGGGAACATCACCTCGGTAAACCCGAACTTGCTGAAATCACTGATACGCGACGGGTACAAGCGCCCGATCAGGTGATCGCATTCATGTTGCACCACCCGCGCATGAAAGCCCGAGGCGTAACGCACGATCGGCTCGCCCTTGGGATCGAAGCCTTCGTAGCGGATATCCTGGTAGCGCTCGACCGCCCCGCGCAGGCCCGGCACTGACAGGCAACCTTCGAAGCCCTCTTCCATCTGCGGGCCCAGTGGGGTGATCAGCGGGTTGATCAGGATGGTCTGGGGCACCGCCTCGGCGTCAGGATAACGCTCGCTGTGCTCGAAGCCGAAGATCACCAGTTGCAGGTCCACGCCGATCTGTGGCGCCGCCAGGCCGACACCGCCGACGCTTTCCATGGTCTGGAACATGTCGTCGATCAGTTGCCACAACTCTGGGCTGTCGAACATTTCGGCGGGCACCGGTGGGGCGATACGCAGCAGGCGTTCGTCGCCCATTTTCAGGATGTCACGGATCATGGTCGGGCTTCGTCAGGGTGGGGATGAGGGATGGAATGGTCGCGGCCCAGGCCCGACACATGCTGTTTTTCGTGCTCGCCCGCGCTCTTTTCGCCCGGGTTCTTGCCCTCGGTGGACATGTGCTCGATCACCGCATTCATCTCCGCACCGAGCAGCAGCACCGCCGAAGAAATATAGAAATACAGCAACAACACGATGATCGCACCGATGCTGCCGTACATGGCGTTGTAGTCGGCGAAGGTCTTGACGTAGAAGGCGAATCCCAGGGAGGCGACGATCCACACCACCACCGCCAGCACAGAGCCCGGGGTGATGAAGCGGAACTCCTGCTTGACGTCGGGCATCACGTAATAGATCAGCGCCACGGCCACCATCAACAGAAACACAATCACCGGCCAGCGCACGATCGTCCACAGCGTGACGATGAACGTCTCCAATCCGACCTGGGCCGCGATCCAGCCCATCACCTGCGGTCCGAGCACCATCAGTGCAGCGGCGGCCAACAGCATGCCGGCGATGCCGATGGTGTAGAAAATCGACAGCGGAAAACGCTTCCAGGCCGGACGGCCCTCGACCACATCGTAGGCGGCGTTCATCGCGCTCATCATCAGCCGCACGCCCGCCGAGGCGGTCCACAACGCAATGACGATACCCACCGACAACAGCCCGCCCTTGGATTGCTGGAGCTGGTCGATCACCGGGTTGACCTGCTCCAGGGCCTGGGGCGGCAGCACCAGCTCCGATTGCAGGCGCAGCCAGGAGAAGAAGTCCGGCAGGTGCAGGAAGCCGATCAATGCGATCAAAAAGAGAATGAAAGGAAACAGCGAAAACAGCATTTGGTAAGCCAATGCCGAGGCGTAGGTCGACATCTCGTCGTCGAGAAACTCGGTCACGGTGCGCATCATCACACGATGCAAGGGTAAGCCTTTCAAGGCCGGGAACATCATGTGCGTCTCCTTTCGCCGCAAAAAAAGGGGGTCGCTTGGCGACTCAGGGGCCGTTATCACAACAAAGTAGCCTGTTTGGCGACGTTGGATCAATTTCGTCTTTCATGCCCGACGCTGAATTGACCGACGATTGCCAAGCCAAGTTTCATTGTTCCTACAGCCGGGGCTTTATGTTTGCCCGGCAACCACCGAGAATGCCCCACGTATTCAGGCTGCGGCCTGAAGCTCCAACCCCGTAGGAACGTTATGAAACTCGATAAAAAGCAGGCCATCGCCCGCAGAAACCAGGAACTGGGCGGCGCCGTACTGGGCGTCAACAACTGCCACTTCAGCGAATTGAACCGTAACCGCAACATCTTCTGGTTCGATATCCCGGTGGGGCGCCTGGCCATTGGTCAATACGAATGGATTCACCTGCTGCTGCACACGCCGGCCACCGATGAGCTGCTGCACCTGAAGGTGCCGACCGTGTTCCTGCGCGAGAAAATGGAAGGCCTGGAAGTGCGCAACCAGGGCAAGCGCAAGGCGGCCCTGAGCCTGGAATTGAGCGCTGACAAGGATTCCTACCTGCAGGACATGCGTCCGGGGGGTACCAATCTGGATTTTGCGCAGTTCAGGTTGTAATGCGATTTCCTAGCTTTGGTGTGTAGATCCGTTGCTGCGGTAACGGATATGTACCCAATCCAGCCCAAAAGAAAACGGCGCTTTCCCTCCCTCGGAAAAGCGCCGTTTCCTTAAGTGAATAGCATCACCGCATCAGCGGGGCTTTTCATTGGCAACGGTCTTACTTCTTCAGCCCCAGTTTCCTGAGCTCTTCATCCCGCAACTCGCGCCGCAGGATCTTGCCCACATTGGTAGTCGGCAAGGCATCACGGAACTCCACGGCCTTGGGCACCTTGTAGCCGGTGACGTTGGCACGCATGTGTTCCATCACCTGTTCCTTGGTCAACGTGACACCCGGCCGGGCGACGATGAAGATCTTGATCGCCTCGCCGGACTTCTCGTCCGGTATGCCGATGGCCGCGCACTGCAGCACGCCCGGCAGGGTTGCCAGCACATCTTCCAGTTCGTTGGGGTACACGTTGAAACCGGAGATCAGGATCATGTCTTTCTTGCGATCGACGATGCGCATGTAGCCGTCCGGCTGGATCAACGCAATGTCACCGGTCTTGAGCCAGCCTTCGCTGTCGAGGATCTCGTCGGTGGCTTCCTGGCGCTGCCAGTAGCCCTTCATGACCTGCGGACCTTTCACACACAATTCGCCGATTTCGCCCAATGGCTGTTCGACACCCGCGTCATTGATCACCTTGCACAGCGTCGACGGCACCGGAATGCCGATAGTCCCGATCTGGATGTGCTGGATCGGGTTGACGGTGGCCACCGGGCTGGTTTCGGTCATGCCGTAGCCTTCGCAGATCGGGCAACCGGTCACTGCTTTCCAGCGCTCGGCTGCTGCCAGTTGCAGGGCCATGCCGCCAGACAGGGTGACTTTCAGGGCAGAGAAATCCAGCTTGCGGAAGGCTTCGTTGTTGCACAGGGCCACGAACAGCGTATTGAGGCCGACGAAACCGCTGAACTTCCACTTCGACAGCTCCTTGACCATCGCCGGCAGGTCACGCGGGTTGCTGATCAGGATGTTGTGGTTGCCGATCAGCATCATCGCCATGCAATGAAAGGTGAAGGCGTAGATGTGGTACAGCGGCAGCGGCGTGATCAGAATCTCGCAACCTTCATTGAGGTTGGAGCCCATCAGCGCCTTGCACTGCAGCATGTTCGCCACCAGGTTGCGATGAGTGAGCATCGCGCCCTTGGCCACGCCAGTAGTGCCGCCGGTGTATTGCAGCACGGCCACATCGTCACTGGTGGGGTTCGCTTCGCTCACGGGTTGGCCGTGGCCTTTGCTCAGCACATCGTTGAACTTGACGGCCTTGGGCAAGTGATAGGCCGGGACCATCTTCTTGACGTACTTGATCACGCTGTTGATCAACAGGCGCTTGAGCGGCGGCAGCAGGTCGGCGACTTCGGTGACGATGACGTGCTTGACGCTCGTCTTGGGTACCACGGTCTCGGCCAGGTGCGCCATGTTCGCCAGGCACACCAGCGCCTTGGCCCCGGAGTCGTTGAACTGGTGTTCCATTTCCCGCGCGGTATACAGCGGGTTGGTGTTGACCACGATCAGCCCGGCGCGGATCGCCCCGAACACGGCCACCGGGTACTGGAGAACGTTGGGCAGTTGCACGGCGATTCGATCGCCGGGCTGTAAATCGGTATGCTGTTGCAGGTACGCGGCAAAGGCACCGGACAACTCGTAGAGTTCACCGTAGGTGATCGTCTTGCCGAGGTTGCTGAATGCCGGCTTGTTGGCAAAGCGTTGGCAGGACTGCTTCAACACCGCCTGAATATTCGGATACTCGTCTGGATTGATGTCGGCAGCAATCCCAGCTGGGTACTTATCCTTCCAAAAGTCTTCAATCATGGAAGCCCACTCCTCAGCAACGCGAATTCTCACCGCATTTGATGCGATTATTATTGGTGTGTGTTTATTGGTGAATCTGGCTTGAATCAAGGCCGAGAAGTCACAAAAGCGCGCCGAGAGTAGCAGCTTTGCCAGGGGCCGACTAGAGCCAAAAGCAGCCCCCACAGTCACAAACATGACTCATGAATATTTTATGGTCATTTTTAGAGTAAAAAATCTACAGCCTGTTAAATCTCTCTGAATCAAACAACTGTGGGAGCACAGCTTGCTCGCGATAGGGATATGTCAGCCAATACAAATGAGGCTGTTCCACCGCTATCGCGAGCAAGCTGTGCTCCCACAGGTTTTCGTCAGGACAGATACCCCGGCGGACCTCAGGCAATATCGCGCAGCTCCCTCCGCAGAATCTTGCCCACCGGCGTCATGGGCAACGACTCCCGCAGCACAATGTGCTTGGGTACCTTGTAGCCGGTGAAGTTCTCCTTGCAGTAGGCCTTGAGTTCTTCAAGGCTGACGCCGGTTTCCCGCGCCACCACGAACAGCTTCACCGCCTCCCCCGAACGCTCGTCCGGCACACCGATTACCGCGCAGTTGGCCACCTTGGGATGGGCCATCACCACGTCTTCGATCTCGTTGGGGTACACATTGAAGCCCGAGACGATGATCATGTCCTTCTTGCGATCGACGATGCGCACGAAACCGTCCGGGTCGATCACCGCGATATCCCCGGACTTGAACCAGCCCTCGTGGTCCAGCACTTCGGCCGTGGCCTCAGGCTTGTTCCAGTAGCCTTTCATGATCTGCGGGCCCTTGATGCACAGCTCACCGCGCTCGCCCAGGGGCTGCTCGACGCCATCGTCGTTGATCACTTTCATCAGCGTGCCTGGCACCGGCATCCCCACCGTGCCCAACCGGGACTTGCCGCCGTAAGGGTTGGCACAGGCCACTGGCGAAGTTTCGGTCAGGCCATAACCTTCGGTGATGCCACAACCGGTGATCTGCTCCCAACGCTCGGCAGTGGCCTTGATCAGCGCCGTGCCGCCCGAGTTGGTGACCTTGAGGCTGGAAAAATCCAGGGTCTTGAAATCCGGATGGTCCATCAATGCCACGAACAACGTGTTGAGCCCCAGCAGCAACGAGAAACGCCAGTTCTTCAGTTCCTTGATGAAACCACCGATGTCCCGCGGATTGGTGATCAGCACGTTGTGGTTGCCGGTCACCATCATGCACATGCAGTTCGCCGTGAACGCATAGATATGGTACAGCGGCAGCGGTGCGATCATGACCTCCTGGCCTTCGCGCAACAGTGGATGGCCGTCATCGCCGAGCTGCCCCAGGCAGGCCCGGGCCTGTTGCATGTTGGCCACCAGGTTGCCGTGGGTCAGCATCGCGCCCTTTGCCAATCCGGTGGTGCCGCCGGTGTATTGCAACACCGCAATATCGTCGAGGCTGACTTTCAGCGGCTTGATGCCCTGGCCGCGCCCCAGGCGCAAGGCGCTCTTGAAGGAAATGGCCTGGGGCAGCGAATAGGCCGGGACCATTTTCTTGACCTTGCTCACCATCGTGTTGACCAGCCAGCCCTTGGCGGTGGGCATCAGGTCACCCATCTTCGCTTCGATCAGGTACTGCAGGTCCGTATCGGGCAACACCTCCTGGACTTTCTGCCCGAACATATTCAGGTACACCAGCGCCCGGGCACCGGAGTCCTTGAACTGATGACGCATTTCCCGCGCGGTGTACAACGGGTTGGTGTTGACTACGATCAGCCCGGCGCGCAAGGCACCGAACACGGCGATCGGGTACTGCAGGATGTTAGGCATCTGCACCGCGATTCGATCACCCGGCGCCAGGTCGGTATGGGCTTGCAGGTAGCCGGCGAAAGCCGCGCTGTAGCGCTCCAGCTCGGCATAGGTGAGGGTCACCCCCATGTTGCTGAACGCCGGACGGTCGGCAAATTTCTTACAGGAACGTTCGAACACCTCGATCACCGACTTGTAGGCCCCAAGATCAACATCCAGGGGCACGCCGGTCGGGCGTTTGTCATTCCAGAAATCAGGCTGCATTGTTTTTGTCCTCTTTACCTGAGCATGTCCGGGCCGCATCTGTATCGCTTGCAGAGGCGGAGCTCCTGGGACACTAGCAGCTATGGCCAATCAGGCAAATATGGCAACCTGCGTCATAGATTGTGTGAATCTTCCTGCCATGGCGTGGCCTGATCAGGCGAGACGCAGCGGATGCGCTATACAATGCAGCGACGCTGCGTCTGACTTTGTGCAAAGGAATCGCCATGATCCACCAAACGTTCTGGCTGACCGCGACCGACCATAGCCGCCTGTTCGTCAACCAGTGGCTGCCCGAAACCGCCCCTTTGGCGGTGATCATGCTGGCCCACGGCATGGCCGAACACAGCGGCCGCTACGCCCGTCTGGCCCAGGCGTTGTGCGACGAAGGCTACGGTGTCTGCGCCATGGACCTGCGCGGCCATGGCAAGACCGGCGAGGAAGCGATTCTCGGCCATTTTGCCGACGAGGACGGCTGGGCCAAGGTCGTGGGCGATCTGGCCAGCCTCAACCACCACATCGTCCAGCAATACCCCGATACCCCGATCCTGCTGCTGGGCCACAGCATGGGCAGCTACATCGCCCAGGGTTACCTGTTGCATCACAGCGCCAGCCTGCACGGGGCGATTCTCAGCGGATCGAACTTTCAACCGGTGACGCTCTACCGCAGCGCTCGCCTGATCGCCCGCTTCGAACGTCGGCGCCAGGGTGCCACGGGGCGCAGCGCGTTGATCGAGTGGCTGTCGTTCGGCAGTTTCAACAAGAAATTCAAACCCACGCGTACCCCCTTCGACTGGCTCAGCCGCGACCCGGCCGAAGTCGACCAGTATGTCCACGACCCGCTGTGTGGCTTTCGCTGCACCAATCAACTGTGGGTCGACCTGCTCGGCGGGTTGCAGCAAATCAGCAAAGCGTCCAATCTCGCCCAGATCGATCCGGGCCTGCCCGTGCTGGTGATCGGTGGCGAATGTGATCCGGTGAGCGAAGGCAAGCGTCTGAAGGATCTGGCCGACGCCTTGCGTGACGCCGGCATCCGGCACCTGCAATTGACGATTTACCCGCAGGCCCGGCACGAACTGTTCAATGAAACCAACCGCGATGAAGTGACCGCCGACGTACTGGCCTGGATTGCCCAGGCCCTGAGCCACAAGCGGCCGCCACGCAGCGAGTAGGCTTGCAGCATTTTTCCTTTACTCCTTCACAGGATTTGAAACAGATGACCCAGGTTACCAACACTCCTTACGAAGCCCTCGAAGTAGGCCAGACCGCCAGCTACAGCAAGACCGTCGAAGAGCGTGACATCCAGCTGTTCGCGGCGATGTCGGGCGATCACAACCCGGTGCACCTGGACGCCGAGTTCGCCGCCGCGAGCATGTTCAAGGAGCGCATCGCCCATGGCATGTTCAGCGGTGCGCTGATCAGCGCCGCGGTGGCCTGCGAGTTGCCTGGGCCGGGCACTATCTATATCGGCCAGCAGATGAGCTTCCAGAAGCCGGTGAAAATCGGCGACACCCTGACCGTGCGCTTGGAGATCCTGGAAAAACTGCCGAAATTCCGTGTGCGCATCGCCACGCGCGTGTTCAACCAGCGCGACGAGCTGGTGGTGGACGGCGAAGCCGAAATCCTCGCACCGCGCAAGCAGCAGACCGTGACCTTGCCGACGTTGCCGGCGATCACCGTCGGTTGATTCACAGGCGCCTACGGTGAGTGACTTGTGGCGAGCCGTTGTGTGGGAGCAGAGCTTGCTCGCGATGCAGGCGCCTCGGTTCCCTGAGAGACTGAGTTATCTTCATCGCGGGCAAGCCTTGCTCCCACATTTAAGGCGGGTCTTCGCGCACCTGCACGCTCGCCGTCATCCCCGCGCTCAGGTTCACCCCCTCCGGTAACTTGTCCAACTTGATCCGCACCGGTATCCGCTGGGCCAGGCGCACCCAGTTGAAGGTCGGCTCGACCTCCGCCAGTAACTGCGCATCGGGATTGGTGTTGCGGTCGGTAATGCCACGGCTGATGCTCTCGACATGACCCTCCAGCGCATGGCCGGCGCTCATCAGCCAGATCTTGACCGGATCGCCCACGCGGATCCTCGGCAACTTGGTTTCTTCGAAATAGGCCTGCACATAGAACGTCGAGTCGTCGATCAACGCCATCACTGGCTGCCCGGCATTCACGTAGTTGCCTTCGGCCAGGCGCAGGTTGGTGATGTGGCCGTTGCGTGGGGCCAGGACCTGGCTGCGGGCCAGGTTGAGCTCGGCCACCTTGGCCTCGGCCTGGGCTTCGCGCAGTTCGCCGCGGGCGATGCCGGCGTTGATCTGGGCGTTTTCCCGCAGTTCGGCGCTGATGGCCTGGGGTCCAAGGGCCGCACGGCGGCTGGCTTCGTGTTCACGCAGGCTCAGTTGCTGCTGGCGCGTCTGCACCACCGCCCGAGCCTTCTCCACCGCCGCCTCGAAACGCTCGCGGTCGATACTCAGCAACACATCGCCGGCCTTGACCTGTTGGTTATCCACCGCCTTGAGCTCGCGCACCCAACCCGACACATCGGGTGCAATCACCACCACGTCGGCGCGGATCCGCGCATCGCGAGTCCAGGGTGTGAGCATGTAGTACTGCCACAGGTGAAACCCGGCGAAGATCGCCACGGCCACCATGCACAGCGTGACGGCGACACGTACGGATGTACGCATGTTCAACTCCTATAGCGGCCCGAGGACCACGGTAATAACGGTCAGGACACAGACATACAGGGCGCAGTCGAACAAGGCTTCATGCCAGATCCAGCGCCCGGCCGGCACCAGGCTGAGCAACAGGCGCAACGCACCGGTCACCAGCAACGCCAGCACCACATAAATCAGGAACGGGCTGAGCAACACCCCGCCAATCGACCACTCACGCAAGCCCATGGCTGTGCTCCCGTCGTTCAGGTTCGTGCTGGTGGCACCAGGCGCGCCAGCTGTTTTGCAATTGCACCACCGCGCCCTGGGCCAGCTTCAATGCGTCACCGGGCGGCTGGCTCGACAACACCTTCAGGAGCTCGGCGCTTGCCGGGGCCAGCGCATCGGCCTGGTCACCGGTCGGGCCGTGTTCGAGCACCTGCTCCAGCGCTTCGAAATAACGGCGCTGCGCCCGGGTATCGGGCACCTGGGCGACGGCCAGGCTCAGGCGCAAATGCAACAGTTCATCGCCAATGTCCAACCCAAGCAAACCATCATCCCAACGGCTGCGCGCCTGCACCGGCAATTCGGGGTAATGCCGCGCCAACTGCAACAGCCGGTCGGCCATGCGCCCGCCGAACCAGCTCTCGGCGCCACGCAGACTGCGATGGGTCAGGCGCACCAGATCGTGGAGGGTCGCGGCCAGCAGGCGGCGGCTGTGCCAGGCCGGGTTGCGCAAAATCAGCAGATTGAAGGCCAGCACCGCCGCGCCCACGCCAATCATCATGGCCTGGGCGTTGTTGAAGAACGCCGCGACGTCGTACTTCATGGCATTGAGCGGTGAAATCAACACCACGAAATGCAGGCAGAACGAGGTCGCCGTGGCGAAGATCTGCGGCTTGGCCATACCCAGCGCGCCGAAAAACAACGGCACGCCCATGGCCATGCAGAGCATCGCAAAACTGCTCCATTGCGGGAGTACGAGTTCACCGATCACGAACGCCGTCGGCACGGCCAACAGGATGCCCCGCAGAAAACTCATGCCGATCTGCGCGCCGTTTTCGCGACTGGCAAACAGGCTGCACACCACGCACGTCAGCACCAGCGCACCCGAAGCGGCGGGCCAGGCAGTCGCCAGCCAGAAACAGGCAACCGCCAGGAACGCCAGGGCGCTGCGAGCACCAAAGACCATGGCCAGGGACAGATCACGATGAGGCGCCAGGGTTCGCGGTGGATCCGCCGCCTCCCTGCCCTCCCGTACCGCCGTCAAGGCTGCGCAGGCGGCCAGGGCGGTATCGAGCAACAGGGCGAACCGCGCCAGGCAGTAACTTTGCGCCGAGCTGATCTGCGGGTCGTGAGACGCATCCCATACCCGGGGGCGTAAGGCCTGCAAGGTCGCACTGTCGGCATCGAGGGCCTGCTGTACCTCGTTCATCCAGGGTTGGAGGGCCTCGGCCTCCTCGGGGTCGAGCTGTTTCCACTGCCGCCGCACCGAGCGCGAAAGGCGCAGCAACATCAGCAATTTCTGGCTCAAGCCGCTGATGGCTCGGGCTCGCTGTCGACCACGGCTGCCTTCGAACCAGGCATGTTCGCGCTGGGCATCCACCGCGACGATCCTGCCCAGAATTTCCAGCAACCCTTTTCGCGCCTGGACATCGCCAGCCAGGGTCACGCGGGCGGCCAGCATGCCGCTCTGCCAGGCCGCAAGGGCCTGACCGGCCAGTTGCCGCTCGACCCGCAACGGCCAGAGCAAGGCACTGGCCGCCGTGGCGCAGACAATGCCCAGGCTGATCTCGGTGCAGCGCGCCACCGCCTGCTCGAACACACCCAGCGGATGGGAAATGGCTGGCAAGGCAATGATCGCCACCGTGTAACCGGCCAGCACGAACGAATACGACCAGGCACTGCGCAGCAGCGTCGAACACGCTGTGCACAACCCCAGCCAGAGCGCCAAGGCCAGCAGGAACAACCAGGGCGCCTGGGCAAACAGGCCCATGAACACCACCGACATGACGGTGCCCACCAGCGTGCCGACCAATCGCGCCAACCCCTTCTGCACCACCATCCCGGACAGTGGCTGGGCGACGATGATCGCGGTCATCAGCGCCCATGACGGCTGCTCCAGCCCCCAGCGCAGCGCCAGCCACAACGCCAGTCCAGCACCAAGCACCGTCTTGATGGCGAACTGCAAAGCGAGGCGGTCAGGGGCAAACAAGGCCTGGAAGGTAATGGGCACGCGAAAAACTCTTTGGGGGACGCCAGTAACAATAGATGCAATGCAGGGGGATAGGCGACGCAATTATTAGCTAGCTATCTATCCGAGTCCAGAGCTGATTATTGATGGATTCAACAACACACTTTTCTGTTTGATGCTGAGCGAGTTGAAATGCCATCGCCCTCACTCGCCACAACAGTGTTCACCTTAAATCTGAGTCGTCGCCACAAAAAAACGCCAGCATGCTGGCGTTTTTTTTCGATCAGGACGCGTTGTTAGCTGGCGCGCGCCTGGTTGCGCAGGGCCTTGACCTGGTCGTGGTTGCGTTGCACACCGTGGTACTGACGCTCAACCAAGTCACGAATGCCGACCAGGTTGTGCTTGGTGATTTTCTCGAGCGCTTCCTTGTAGGCCTTGAGCGCATGGTCTTCGCCACGCTCGGCTTCGTTGAGCACCGCTTCTTCGTCCTTGCCGGTGAACATGGATTTCACGTCCACCCAACGACGGTGCAGGTCACCGGCGACGCTGGTGGAGGTTTCCGGATCGCCGCCCAGGGAGCGAACCGCCGCTTGCAGTTCGGCCGCAGCAGTCGCGCAATCGGCAGCACGTTGAACGAACAGCGCCTTGAGTTGTGGGTGCTTGATGTCTTCAGCGCAGGTCTTGAAGCCTTCCTGGCCATCTTTGCTGGTCTCGATCAGGTCGTTCAAGACGGAGATGGATTCTTTGTTGATGTCAGTCATTTTTCAGTTCCTTTGCTTGGTGAATAAAAAACCCTGCAAGGGATGTTGCATCGGCCATGCCAGTCAAAGAACCCAGTTAATTTTCTTTAAAATCAGCCAGTTAACAAAAAACCAGAAAACTGTATCCGCGTTATTTGCATGATCTGTCATTTGGCCTGCATGCAGAATGCCTGTATTTTCGAGGCAGACTTGAATCAGACGATTGCCATGAACCCGGAAAAGCTCGAATTGCTCGTCACGCGTCAAATGCCGTTCGGCAAATACAAGGGTCGAATCCTGGCTGACCTGCCCGGTCAATACCTGAACTGGTTCGCCCGCGAGGGTTTTCCTCACGGTGAGTTGGGTGGTTTGCTGGCACTGATGCAGGAAATCGATCACAACGGGCTGTCGGACCTGCTCGATCCATTGCGTGCCAAACACGGCAAGCCCAAGCCTCGCCCCTGACCAGTTGAGCCCCCGTCATGCCCGAAAACACGCTACGCGCCCACGATGAAGCTTTCTGGCAGACGTTTGTCGGCCGCTATGACGTCGATCCCGTCGGGCCGCTCAACCTGGAAAACGGTTACTTCGCACGCATGTCCCGCACCGTGGTGGAGGAGTACCAGCGCAACATCGAGTTCATCAACCGAGGCAACTCGGTGTACGTGCGCCAGCATTTCGACCGTGAACACGGCGAAGCCATTCGTCGACAGGTGGCCCAGCTTATCCACGCTTCACCCCAGAGCGTGGGGTTGGCCGGCAGCGCGGTGGATGCCTTGCAGACGCTGATTCGCAACTACAACGGCCTCAAGCCAGGGGATCAAGTACTGATCTGTGATCTGGAATACGCCTCGGTCAAGAGTGCAATGCGCTGGCTGGCCCGCCAGCGTGGCGTGGAGGTGATCGAAATCGTCCACCAGCACCCGGCCAGTTTCGAAAGCCTGGTGGGCACTTACCGCGAAGCGTTCATTCGCTACCCTCGCCTCAAGTTGATGGCGCTGACCTACGTCAACCACCTCACCGGGCTGGTGATGCCGGTCCAGGCCATCGCCGAGAGTGCCCGCGAGTTTGCCGTCGACATCATCCTCGACGGTGCCCACGCCCTGGGCCAGATCGATTTCGACCTGAAGAAGCTCGGGATCGAATTCGCCGGGTTCAACCTGCAGAAGTGGATTGGCGGGCCCCTCTCCCAGGGCTTCCTGTACATCGCCCCGCAGCGCTTGGCCGACATCGACCCGGACATGGACGAAGACAGCTACCCCGCCACCGACGTCCGCTCGCGCACGCCCCACAGCACGCCCAACATCCCTGCCTTGCTCACCCTGCCGCTGGTCTTCGAAGAACACCAGGCCCTGGGTGGCGCTTCGGCCAAAGGCGCGCGCCTCTGTTATCTGCGTGACCTGTGGGTGAGCGCCGTGCGCGATGTGCCGGGCATCGAAGTCATGACCCCGGATGACCGGCGTCTCTATTGCGGGATCACCGCGATGCGCTTCACCGCCCGAGCCGATCAACAAGCGATGGCCGATCGATTGCTCAATGAGCATGGAATCTTCACCGTGGTGCGCCATACCAGCGTCGGGCCGTGCATTCGCATTACACCGGGGCTGATTACCTTGGCGAGTGATATCGAGCGGTTGACCCAAGCACTTATTCACCTGAACCGAATGTAGTTGTGGCGAGGGGATTTATCCCCGTTGGGGCGCGCAGCGGCCCCAAAACCTGACAACTCGGTGCGTCAGATAGGTTGAGTCAACCTTGTTTGGGGCTGCTGCGCAGCCCAGCGGGGATAAATCCCCTCGCCACAAATTCAGTGTTCACCCTGCTTGGAGAGATAAAACCCAGGCAAAAAAAAACGGCGCGCCGACCAAGCGCACCGTAAAACCGTAGAACACCCAACGAGGTTCGGTAAAACAATCAGTCCAGCAGCGCCAAGGCCTCGGCGGTGCATTCCTGAATGCGGGCCCAGTCGCCGTTCTTGATCCACTCAGGATCAAGCATCCAGCTTCCGCCCACACACATCACGTTTTTCAACGCCATGTAGCTCTTGATGTTGGCCGGGCTCACGCCGCCGGTCGGGCAGAATTTCACTTCGCCGAACGGGCCACCCAAGGCCTTGATGGCCGCGACGCCGCCACTGACTTCGGCCGGGAACAATTTGAAGCGGCGATAGCCCAGGCTGTAGCCTTCCATGATGCCCGAAGCGTTGCTGATACCTGGCAGTAACGGGATAGGGCTGTAGACGCTGGCCTCAAGCAGATCACGGGTGATGCCCGGGGTGACGATGAACTGCGAACCGGCCGCCTCGGCGGCGTCCAGCATGTGGCGGTCGAGCACCGTGCCGGCACCGGTCACCAGCTCCGGACGTTGCTCGCGCAGCACCTGGATGGCCTTGAGGCCGTATTGGGAACGCAGCGTCACTTCCAGCGCCGTCAGGCCACCGGCGGCCAGGGCATCGGCCAGCGGCAGGATGTCCTGTTCACGGGCGATGGTGATCACCGGCAGGATCCGCGCCTTGGCGCAGAGGCTGTCGATCAGGGCAACTTTGTCCGCCATGGAAACGGTCGGGGATGGGTTTGTCATAGCGGCTGATCCTTGGTTCATGGGCACCAGTAAATCTCTAACGTAGATTGCAGAAACGCGCGGATCGGCATTTCGGCGACATCGTCACCGGCCACCGCAGCGTTCAAGGTGGTCAATTTCGACTGACCGGAAATCGACAGCACTTTATGTTGCGCCGAAGCCAGCAAGGCGCGGCTCATGGTCAAGCGCTGGTGCGGCACGGTCGGCGCCAGCATCGGCCAGCAGCGACGTGTGCCATTGGCGTCCAGGGCCTGGGCCAGGTTCGGGCTACCTGGGAACAGCGAGGCGGTGTGCCCGTCATCGCCCATGCCCAATACCAGCACATCGATCGGCGGCAGCTCGGCCAACAGGCGATCGGCCTGCTCGGCAGCCGCTTCCAGGTTGGCGCTGGCGCTATAGAGGCTCAGGAACTGGGCCTTGGCCGCCGCGCCTTGCAGCAGGTAACGCTTGAGCAGGCCGGCATTGCTGTCGGCGTGTTCAACCGGTACCCAGCGCTCATCGGCCAGGCTGACCACCACTTTGGACCAGTCCAGCGCCTGCTTGGCCAGGTGCTGGAAAAACGCCACCGGGCTGCGGCCACCGGAGACCACCAGGGTCGCCGCACCGCGCGCCTCGATTGCATTGCGCAACTGCTCGGCCACGTTCAGCGCCAGGCCTTCGGCCAGCACCACCGGGTTCTTGAATTCATGGGCGCTAACGCCCTGCGGCAGTTTCAATTCAGATATCGCCATACCATGACCTCCCATCCCGCGTGATCAGTGCAATGGAGCTCATCGGCCCCCAGGACCCAGCCGCATACGGCTTGGGCGCATCGCCGGATTTCTTCCACCCGGCGATCAACTGGTCACACCACGTCCACGCGGCTTCAATTTCATCTTTACGGACAAACAGGTTCTGATTGCCGTTCATGACTTCCAGCAACAACCGCTCGTAGGCATCGGGAATACGTGCGCTGCGATAGGTGTCGGAGAAGTTGAGTTGCAACGGACCGCTGCGCAATTGCATGCCCTTGTCCAGGCCCTGCTCCTTGGTCATCACTCGCAAGGAAATCCCTTCGTCCGGTTGCAGGCGGATGATCAGCTTGTTGCTGATCTGCAAGCGCTGCTCGGGCGCGAAGATGTAGTGGGACGGTTCCTTGAAGTGGATGACGATCTGCGACAGCTTTTGCGGCATGCGCTTGCCGGTACGCAGGTAAAACGGCACCCCGGCCCAACGCCAGTTGCGGATGTCGGCGCGCAGGGCGACGAACGTCTCGGTGTCGCTCTGGGTGTTGGAGTTGGGTTCTTCGAGGTAGCCAGGCACTGCCTTGCCCTCGCTGTGGCCGGCGATGTACTGGCCGCGCACCACCTGGGTGGTCAGGCCTTCCGGGCTGATCGGCGCCAGGGCCTTGAGCACCTTGACCTTCTCGTCACGGATACTGTCGGCGGACAAGTCGGCCGGTGGGTCCATGGCGATCAGGCACAGCAGCTGCAACAGGTGGTTCTGGATCATGTCCCGCAGTTGACCGGCCTTGTCGAAATAGCCCCAGCGGCCTTCGATACCGACCTTCTCGGCCACGGTGATTTCCACGTGGGAAATGTAGTTCTGGTTCCACTGGGTTTCGAACAGGCTGTTGGCGAACCGCAGCGCGATCAGGTTCTGGACCGTCTCTTTACCCAGGTAATGGTCGATGCGATAGGTACGGTTTTCCGGGAAGAACTGCGCCACGGCGTCGTTGACCTTGCGCGAAGACTCCAGGTCCGAACCGATGGGCTTCTCCAGCACGACACGGGTGTTTTCGCTCAAGCCAACCTTCGCCAGGTTCTCGCAAATCGCCCCATACACCGCCGCTGGGGTGGCGAAATAGGCAATGACCTGCTGGGTCGAACCGGCTGCTTCGGCCAAGGCGACGTAATCGTCGGCCTTGAGAAAATCCACGTGCAGGTAGGTCAACCGTGCCAGGAAGCGCTCGAGTACGCCTTCATCCAGGTCTTTTTCCCCGACGTAGCGTCGCAGTTCGGCGGTGATGAATGCCAGGTGCTGCTGCTCACTGCCGGGTTCACGGGCCAGCGCAATGATTCGCGTGTCCTCGTGCAGCAACTGGGCGCCATCGAGCTGATACAGGGCAGGAAAGAGCTTGCGCAAGGCCAGATCGCCCAACGCGCCGAACAAGGCAAAGGTGCACGGTTCAACCGTAATCGAAGGCATGATGTTTGTTCTTTTATCAAGTTAAACTACAAATACCTTTTTTCAAGGTATCACTCAAGGAAAAATGTAGTAATAACCACAACATTTTTCGAAAATACCGATTCCGAGTGGTGGTCCGTCGGAGCCATCAGTAGGATAGGCCACCGCAAAGGGTCGTATCAAAGACCCGTCTTCCTAGGAATCTTGTATGGACCGCGTGCGAAATTTACTGGAACAGATCCAGAGTCGCCTTGAAGACCTGAACAAGGCCGAACGCAAAGTGGCCGAGATCATCCTGCTCAACCCGCAGCAGGCGACCCGCTTCAGCATCGCCGCCCTCGCCCAGGCGGCTTCGGTCAGTGAACCGACCGTCAACCGTTTCTGCCGCTCGTTCGGCGTCAGCGGTTACCCGGAACTCAAGCTGCAACTGGCCCAAAGCCTGGCCAGCGGCGCTGCTTATGTGAGCCGTGCGGTGGAGGCCGACGACAACCCGGAAGCCTACACCCGGAAAATCTTTGGCAGTGCCATTGCCTCATTGGACAGCGCCTGCCAGGCCCTTGATCCCAATTTGATCAGTCGCGCCGTGGACCTGCTGATCCAGGCCCGGCAGATCCACTTCTTCGGTCTCGGCGCCTCCGCCCCGGTGGCGCTGGATGCCCAGCACAAGTTTTTCCGCTTCAACCTGGCGGTGACCGCTCACGCCGACGTACTGATGCAGCGCATGATCGCGTCGGTGGCCCATACCGGTGAACTGTTCGTGATCATTTCCTACACCGGTCGTACCCGCGAGCTCGTGGAAGTGGCGCGCATCGCCCGGGAAAACGGCGCGTCGGTGCTGGGCCTGACCGCCGAAGGCTCGCCATTGGCCAAGGCCAGTACCTTGAGCCTGAACATTCCGCTGCCCGAAGACACCGATATCTATATGCCGATGACCTCACGGATCATCCAGCTCACCGTACTGGACGTGCTCGCCACCGGCATGACCCTGCGTCGGGGCGTGGACTTCCAGCCGCATCTGCGCAAGATCAAGGAAAGCTTGAATGCCAGCCGGTATCCGGTGGGGGATGAGTTCAACTGATTCGGTCCAGAATCTTCGGTGCCTGATAGTCCGTCTTCGCGAGCAGGCTCGCTCCCACACTGGATCTTCGGCGTTCACAAGCCCCTGTGGGAGCGAGCTTGCTCCGGGCGGCGATCCGATGATGGGGCCAGCCGCCTCACCGCAGATCCAGAGCTAAGCCCCCACCCACGCCTGCAAACTCAGGTGCGCCCGCTCCCCCGGCGCCAGGCACAGGCTGTCGGTGCCGCCACTGGCCGCTTCGACGCAGACGAATTCGCTAACCTCATCCCAACTCACTCCCAGCAACGGTCGCGCGCCGGGATGCCAGACCACGGTGTCGGCGCTGTCGCCGGTGTCGATGCACAATTCGCGCTGCCAGGCGTGGTCCTTGAGCTGCAATTCCCCCTCATGCTGGAACACCCGCTGGCAGCCGCCCTCGACCCGCAACTCGCCTTCCTGCTGGCAAACCGCACGGCTCAACTGATCGTAACCCTGTGCGCCCTCGAGCCCAGACAGCGCTACCTCACCGACGTCTCCAATACGCCAATAGGCGTGCAAAGCCTGGCTCAGCTGGCACGGCAGGCTGTCCTGGTGCTCGGTGCTCAGGCGCAGTTCCATGCGTTCACCCAAGTCCGCATGCAGGTCCACTTGCCAGTCGCACAGCTGCAGTTGCCAGTGCAAATGCACACCGTCTTCATCACTGCGGCTGTCGAGCAACTTCCAGTCGATCAACCGCGCCCAACCGTGGGATGGCCAGGCGTTTTCGCTGGGATGACGACCATACCAAGGCCAGCACACCGGCACCCCGCCACGGATCGCCCCGACGTGTGGCCACTTGGCCGCGCACCACAACCACGGCTTTTGGCCTCGCGGTTGAAAATGCAGCAACTGTGCGCCCTGGCGACTGAACACCGCCTGGCACAACGGGTGGTCGATCACCAACACATCGCGCTGCCGATAGCGCTCCCACGCGAACACCGGGCGTTCGCGCAAGGATCTGAAAAAGCGTTGTAGCGGATGCTCATGCATGGGCCGCGGTCCTGGAAATCATTGAATTGCTCATCTGTTTGCAACGCTTGTTGTGGCAAGGCGATTTATCTGTGGGAGCAAAGCTTGCTCCCACAGGTCTGCGCGCAACCAAACACGTACCCCAAAAAAAAGCGGACAGCCTTGGCCGTCCGCAAATATGCGCACATAGAGAGGAGCTTATCGCAACAACGTTAGAACACCGACTGAATTTTCAGGCCGGCCACCAGCGCGTTATCGACTTCATCCACACCACCTGGGTGAGTGATGTATTGCAGGTTGGGACGCACGGTCAGCCAGTTGGTGACGTGGACGCCGTAGTTGAGTTCGTAGTTGTACTCAGTGCTACGCAGCGGTGCGAACAGTGGGTCGTTGTAGTCGGTGACACCATTGGCAGCGTTGGTCAGCTCAGCGTTTTTCTTCACGTCATCGTTGACATGGATACGGGAGAAACCAATCCCGATGTCATCTTTAGGACGCGCATCAAACGGCCCCTTGTACACGAACATCAGCGACTGGTAGTTGTCGACGAAGTTGGTGTCCTTGTCGTGAAAGGTCGCGTTGGCCGCGATGTTCAGGCCGCGGGAAGCGTCACCGTTGTGAGTGGTGAGTTGTTGTTGCGCGACAAACCAGTAGCCGTGTTTGCTGTTGTGGCTGCGATAGGCGTTGCCGGTAGTCGCGGCGTCATCGCCATTGTCGTCTTCACGGACGTCATTGGCATCAGCCGTGCTCTTGTAGTACCCGACACGGTATTCGCCCGGCAGGTTGTTGACCTTCGGCGACCAGACCAGCTCGACTGGGATGACGGTACCCTTGGTACCACTGCCGCTGAGCTTGAAGCCGTTACCGTGTTCCAGTTGCGATGGGTTCTGGTTGTATGCACCGATCTGCGCATAGAACTCAGGCGTGATGTTGTACTTCACGCGAATCGCCGCCTGCATGACCGGCCAGTTGTACCAGATGCCGGTCGCCCAGTTACCCGCTTGGGACCCACAGAATGCCAGGTTCTGGAACTCGCAAGGGAAGGTGTTGAAGTCTTCGCCTTCGCCGAAGTAACCGGCCTTGACGTCCAGCTTGCCATCGAGGAACTGGTGCTTGATCCACAATTGGGTCAGACGGACCATGTGGCCACGGCCGTAGACTTCCTGGGAAGAACTCAAGGTGCCGGCACGCGGGTCGCCGACACGGTCATTGGAAATGTTTTCACCGTTACGGTTGGTAAGCTGGACCTTGGCCTGGGTGTTATCCCAGCCCATCAGTTTTTCCAGGTCCAGCGCCACACCCAGACCGAACTGGTCGGAGTAACGCGCCGTCTTGTCGTTGTTGTAGCCGCCATGCAGGTTGGCGCCCACTTCACCGACGTAGTCAGCCTTGATATCGATACCTTGCTCGATCAGCTTGGTCCGCTCGCCACCCCAGTCACCCGTCATCCACTGCGAATCGGCGCTGAACGCGTCGGCAGCGTGTGCGCTACCGGCCAGCATCATCGCCGCAACGGCTGACAACTGGCAGATAAGCTGGGCGTTATTTTTCTTCTTCATCCCTACATCCTCGTCTTTATTGTTATTAACTGTTTTTATCTAACGCGGTTTACAACGATTGCGGCGGATGTCCCCATCCACCGCATACTCCTTGCTGTGGGAGCAGGCCTGCTCCCCCATTTGTTCTTCATCGGCCTTTGAACTGCGCCACGTTCGCCGACCGGGCATCGGCTTGCGCCTGGCCGGCCACGCCCAGGCGCTCACCGGACTTGGCGTCGAACAGCAACACTTTCGATGGATCGAATTGCAGCGTCAGGGTCTCCCCGACTTGCGGTGCCACGTCCGGCGCCAGGCGGCAGCAGACCTTGGTGTCGTTGAGGTTGACGAACACCAGGGTGTCCGGCCCGGTGGGCTCGGTGACCTGGACTTCGGCGCGAATGGTCGGCAAGCCGTTGGGCTCGCTGCCGGCCAGCATGATCTGCTCCGGGCGCATGCCCAGGATCACTTCGCGGTCTTCCAGGCCGGCGTCCTGCATGCCCATCGGCAGTTCGCAACGAGCCTGGCCGCTGTCGAGCAGCGCCAGCAGGCGACCGTCCTTGCGTTGCAGGCGCAGCGGGATGAAGTTCATCGGTGGCGAACCGATGAAACTCGCCACGAACAGGTTGGCCGGGTTGGTGTAGATGTCTTTCGGCGTACCGAACTGCTGGATGATCCCGTCCTTCATCACCGCCACCTTGTCGCCCAGGGTCATCGCTTCGATCTGGTCGTGGGTCACGTAGACCGTGGTGGTCTTCAAGCGCTGGTGCATCAGCTTCATTTCGGTACGCATCTCGACCCGCAACTTGGCGTCGAGGTTGGACAGTGGTTCATCGAACAGGTAGATCTTCGGCCGCCGCGCCAGTGCCCGGCCCATGGCCACACGCTGTTGCTGGCCGCCGGAGAGCTGGCCGGGCTTGCGATTGAGCAGGTGCTCGATCTGCAGCAGCTTGGCCACGCGGTTGACCTCTTCGTCGATGTCCGACTGTTTCATCTTGCGGATTTTCAGACCGAACTCGATGTTCTCGCGCACGCTCATGGTCGGGTACAGCGCGTAGGACTGGAACACCATGGCGATGTCGCGATCTTTCGGGCTCATGCCGCTGACATCCTGGTCGCCGATCATGATCGCGCCGCCGGTGATGGTCTCAAGGCCGGCGATGCAGTTCATCAGTGTCGACTTGCCACAGCCCGAAGGTCCGACCAGGATCAGGAACTCACCGTCCTTGATCGACAACTCGATGTTCTTCAGGGTGTCCGGCAGGCCGGCACCATAGGTCTTGTTTACGTTGCGAAGTTCAAGCGTTGCCATGATTACCCCTTGACTGCGCCGGCCGTCAGACCGCGCACGAAATACTTGCCTGCGACCACATAGACCAGCAGGGTCGGCAGCCCGGCGATCATCGCCGCCGCCATGTCCACGTTGTATTCCTTGGCCCCGGTACTGGTGTTGACCAAGTTGTTCAGCGCCACCGTGATGGGCTGCGAGTCACCGCTGGAGAACACCACGCCGAACAGGAAGTCGTTCCAGATCTGCGTGAACTGCCAGATCAGGCAGACCATGATGATCGGGGTGGACATTGGCAGGATGATCCGCCGGAAAATGGTGAAGAACCCCGCACCGTCCAGTCGCGCCGCCTTCACCAGTGCATCGGGAATGCTGACGTAGTAGTTGCGGAAGAACAGCGTGGTGAATGCCAGGCCGTAGACCACGTGCACGAACACCAGGCCTGTGGTGGTGCTGGCCAGGCCCATTTTGCCGAGGGTGAACGAGGCCGGCAGCAGGACGGTCTGGAACGGCAGGAAGCACCCGAACAGCAACAGGCCGAAGAACAACTGCGAACCGCGAAAACGCCACATCGACAGCACGTAGCCGTTCAAGGCACCGATGGCGGTAGAGATCAGCACCGCCGGGACGGTGATCTTGATCGAGTTCCAGAAGTAGCCGTCGACGGTGGCCCAGGCCTTGACCCAGCCGATGCCACTGACCACGGTCGGCCAGCTCAGCAGGTTGCCGGTACTGATGTCTTCCGGCGTCTTGAAGCTGGTCAACAGCATGACCACCAACGGCACCAGGTAAAGCAGTACGGCGAGGATCAGCACCGCGTAGATGGCGATGCGACTCAGGCTGATGGAAGGTTTGGCAGCGAGACTAGTCATGACGCTTGGTCCTCAGCTCGGAGTACAGGTAAGGCACGATGATTGCGAGAATCGCACCGAGCATCAGGATTGCACTGGCCGAGCCCATGCCCATCTGACCGCGACTGAACGTGAAGGAATACATGAACATGGCTGGCAGGTCGGAAGAATAGCCCGGGCCGCCGGCCGTCATCGCGGCCACCAGGTCGAAGCTCTTGATCGCGATGTGCGCCAGGATCATCACGGCGCTGAAGAACACCGGGCGCAGGCTCGGCAGCACCACTTTCCAGTAGATGCGCGGCATGCTCGCGCCATCGATCTGCGCGGCACGGATGATCGATTGATCGACACCCCGCAGGCCGGCCAGGAACATCGCCATGATGAAACCCGAGGCCTGCCATACCGCTGCGATCACCAGGCAGTACACCACGCGATCCGGGTCGATCAGCCAATCCAGGCGGAAGCCTTCCCAACCCCAGTCACGCAACAATTTGTCCAGGCCCATGCCCGGGTTGAGCAGCCATTTCCAGGCCGTACCGGTGACGATCATCGAGAGCGCCATCGGGTACAGGTAAATGGTGCGGATGAAACCTTCGCGACGAATGCGCTGGTCAAGGAACACCGCCAGCAACACGCCGATCACCAGGGTGATACCGATGAACAGGCCGCCGAACAGCGCCAGGTTCTTGCTCGCCACCCACCAACGATCGTTGTCCATCAGCCGCGCGTATTGCGCCAGGCCTGCCCATTTGTAGTTCGGCAGAAACGTCGACGTGGTGAACGACAGGACGAACGTCCACAAGATATAGCCATAGAAGCCCACCAGGACGATGAACATGCTCGGCGCCAGCACCAGTTTCGGGAGCCAGCGCTGCAATGCATCGAACGGCGAGGCCTTGCTGAACACAGCAACAGAACTCATGGGAAGATCCAGTACAAGAGAAAAGGACTACAAAACATTCCCTGTGTGGGAGCGGGCTTGTGTGGGAACTGAGCTTGCTCGCGATGAAGGCACCTCGGTCTTTCCAATGACCGCGTTATCGTTCATCGCGAGCAGGCTTTGCTCCCACAGGCTCGCTCCCACAAGGGAAGCGGCGCTAATTACTTCGCAGACTGAACCGCTGCGCCGAGTTTCTTGGCGGCATCGGCAGGGTCGGCTTTCGGGTCGTTGATGTAGTTGGTCACCACATCGAAGAACGCACCCTGTACGGCCAGCGTGGTCGCCATGTTGTGCGCCATGCTTGGCTGCAGGCCGCCGGACTTGGCGTCTGTCAGGAAGTCCTTGGCAGCGGTCTGGGCACAGGAATCGAAACCGTACTTGGCCATGTCGCCGAGCATGTCGTTACGAACCGGGATCGAGCCTTTGTTGATGCTGAAGACTTTCTGGAAGTTCTCGCCCAACACGACTTTGGCGATGTCCTGCTGGCCAGCCGCAGTGCCCTTGTCCTTCTGCTTGAACACCGCCAGGGAGTCGATGTTGTAGGTGAAGGCCTTGTCGGTGCCCGGGAAGGCCACGCACTCGTAGTCCTTGCCGGCGACTTTCTTCGCCGCGGTCCACTCGCTCTTGGCCCAGTCACCCATGATCTGCATGCCGGCCTTGCCGTTGATGACCTTGGCCGCTTCAAGGTTCCAGTCCTGGCCCTTGCCGTCGGCGTCCATGTAGGTCGCGACTTTCTTCAGTTCGGTCAGCGCCTTGACCATTTCCGGCCCCGTCAGCGCCTTGCTGTCCAGGTCGACCAGGGCTTTCTTGTAGCCATCAGCGCCCATGACCGAGAGCACCACGGCTTCGAATACGGTGCTGTCCTGCCAAGGCTGGCCACCGTGGGCGAGCGCAATAAAGCCCGCTGCCTTGAGCTTGTCGCCGGCCGCGTAGAATTCTTCGAGGGTGGTCGGGTTCTTGGTGATGCCGGCTTTCTTGAAGACTTCCGGGTTGATCCACAGCCAGTTGACGCGGTGGATGTTCACCGGCACGGCGACGTAGTCACCTTCGTACTTCACGGTATCGGAGACTTTCTTGTCGAGCAGGCTGTCCCACTTCTCGGCTTTGGCAACATCTTTGAGGATGTCGGTGTCGAGCAGCCCGGTGGACGCCCATTCCTGGATGTCCGGACCCTTGATCTGGGCGACGCCCGGTGGGTTGCCGGCCACGGCACGGCTCTTGAGCACGGTCATGGCAGTGGAACCGCCACCACCGGCGACAGCGCCGTCCTTCCAGGTAAAGCCGTCTTTTTCTACCTGGGCCTTGAGCACATCGACCGCGGCTTTTTCGCCACCCGACGTCCACCAGTGGACGACTTCCACGGAACCTTTGGATTCGGCGGCAAGGGTAGTGACAGGGAATGCTGCGACGGGAAGCAAGGAAGCAAGAGAAATGACAGTAGCGAGGCGAGAAATCGCATTCATCTAGAATTACCTTTCTTGTTGTTATGCATGCAAGTCTGGTGCTTGCGCTGCATGGATTCTAATCAGAGGGAATCCCTTCGCAGGTAACGAAGGGACGTGCAAATGTCACGACATGGTTACACAGGCGAAGGACTGGATAACCGCGCCAGGGCTGACGCCATGCTTGGTGCCAAGGGCAGGCGCGGAATCAGGACCGCCTGCCAGGCGTGATACAGGTCCGGCTTGCCCGGCCAGATATCGGCGCTGGGGCAATTTTGCGGATCGAGTTCGTGATGCCAACTGCCGTTGCAGCGGTCGATGAAATGTTTGTCACAGAACTCCCAGAAGCGCCGGTACCAGGCTTCGTACTTCGCCTCGTCGGTGCGCTTGAGCAAGGCGCTGGCAGCGGCCGCCGCTTCGGCGTGAACCCAGTGCAGGCGATGGCGAACCACGGCGCGGTTGTCCCAATCCAGGGTGTAGACAATGCCCGGCGCACCATCGACGTCCCAGCCGTGACGACAGTTATGGTCGAAGAGCTTTTGCGCATCCTGGGCCAGCCAGCCCGGGGTCAGCATGCCGATCTGGACGCGCGCCGCTTCAAGGTGCAGCAGCAGTCGCGCCCATTCGAAACCGTGGCCTGGGGTGGTGCCGTAGGGACGAAAACCATCGGCAGGGTTGTCCTGGTTGTATTCGCGCAGCGGCTGCCAGTGGCGATCGAAATGCTCCACCACCAGGTAGTCGTTGGCGGCGGCATGGGTGTGGATCACCCGTTCGACGATGTGCAGGGCGCGAGCCAGCCAGCGTGGGTCGTCGGTGGCATCGGCCAGGGCGAGGAAGGCTTCGGTGGCGTGCATGTTGCTGTTGGCGCCACGATAGGCCTCTTCCTCGCTCCAGTCGCGGTTGAAGGATTCGCGCAGTGCCCCCTCTTCCTCGCTCCAGAAATGCTCATCGATGATCCGCACCGCTTCGTCCAGCAACGCCTGGGCGCCGGGACGCTGGGCCACCACCGCGGAACTGGCCGCCAGGGCAACGAAGGCATGCAGGTAGGCCGCCTTGCCCGCGCCGTCTTCATCAGGCCGCGTCGTGGCAAACCAGCCACCGTGCTCGGCGTCGCGCAAGGAGCCGCTCAGCGCCTGGACGCCGTGGTCCACCAGCTCGGCAAACCCCGGCAGGCCCTGGATGTGGGCCATGGCGAAGCTGTGGGTCATGCGCGCAGTGTTCATGGTCTCGGCCCGGGCATCGGCCGGCAGGTGGCCGCGCTCGTCCAGGTTGCCGAAGCCGTCCGCCAGCTTCGACGCCTTGGCGAACGCCAGCAGCCGCAAGCCTTCGTCGGCAAGCCATTGCTGGTGGGCAGGGGCGTTCAGCCAACTGCTGAAGGCCGGTTGGAAGGTGTCCATTGGGTGGTACCTTTTTTGTTGTTTTGACGCAGGGAGTCTAAACAAGGGATGGCGAGGGGCAGGTAACGAAAGGGGCGAGTTATGTCACCAAGCTGTGACATTTACTTTGATGATCGTTCCCACGCTCTGCGTGGGAATGCATCAACGGACGCTCCGCGTTCGGCTTTAGATGGGACGCAGAGCGTCCCGGGCTGCATTCCCACGCAGAGCGTGGGAACGATCAGTCAACACGGCTGGCTACTCCACACTGCGGGGCAACTGCAACGTCACCCGCAATCCGCCCTCGCGAAGGTTCTGCAGGCTCACTTCCCCGCCATGGCTGTGGGCGATGTTGCGGGCGATGCCCAGGCCCAGGCCATAGCCTTGCTGCTGCCCGGCGAGGCGGAAGTGCGGTTCGAAGACCTGCTCCAGGCGCTGTTCCGGCACGCCGGGGCCTTCGTCGTCGACGTGCAGGATGAAGGCAGTTTCATCGTCATCGATGTGCAGGTGGGCGTTCTGGCCGTATTTCAAGGCGTTGTCGATCAGGTTGCCGATGCAGCGCTTGAGGGCCAGCGGCTTGCCGGGATATGGCGCCAGCGCCCGGCCATCCTGGGTCACCCGGCCGTTGCCGTTGGGCGCCAGGTAAGGTTCGACCAGGCAATCGAGCACATGGTTGAGGTCCACCGGCTCGATGTTTTCGTGGATGTCGGTGTCCTTGACGCATTGCAGCGCGCCTTTGACCAGCAGTTCCAGCTCATCCAGGTCACGACCGAACTTGGCCTGCAGGTTCTCGTCTTCCAGCAGCTCGACTCGCAGCCGCAATCGGGTGATCGGTGTGCGCAAGTCGTGGGAGATCGCGCTGAACAATTGACTGCGCTCCGTCAGGTAACGGCTGATGCGTTCGCGCATGGCATTGAACGCACGCCCCACCTCCACCACTTCGCTACCACCGCCCTCGGCCACCGGCTCCACTTCGGCGCCCAGGGACATGTCCCGCGCGGCCCGGGCCAAACGCTTGAGCGGTCGGCTCTGCCAGTGCACCAGCAAACCGATGAACAGCAACAACAAGCTGCTGGTGAGCACGATGAAACCGACCTGTTGCTTGGGCAGGTCCTGCTCTTCGAGGCTGGTGTAGGGTTCGGGCAGCAGCGAGGCGATGTACAGCCACTCCCCCGGCGCCATCTGGATCTGCGTGACCAGCACCGGCGGGTTCACCGGTTCCAGGGTCAAGGCGTAGTGAGCCCACGAACGGGGCAGCTCATCGAGCTTGAGCCCGGCATTGAAGATCCGCAGGTCGTCGGGGCTGACAAAATTCACCGAGATGTCGGCGCTATTGCCCAGGGACCGGCGCAGCACGTCGTCCACTGCCTTGAGCACCGCCAGTTTGCGCGGCGTGATCGGCAGCACATCCATACCCAGGGGCTTATCGTTGAGCGTCACGACAAACCGCGTGCCGCCCATGCTGCGCAACTGGTCCAGCACCAATGGCCGATACGCCACTGGCAGCGAACGCAAATAACTGACGCTGGCGGTCATCGAATGAGCCAGGCTGCGGGCACTGGTGACCAGACCTTCGAGCTGGGTGGCGCGCAGTTGCGAGACCCAGATCAGGCTGGACAGGGTCTGGGCGAACAGCACCACCAGCAAGGTCAGCAACAGCATCCGCCCCAGCAACGAGCGCGGTACCGGTACCCGTCGGGCGACTTTTTTGATCCAGTCAATGACCATTGCTGGCAACCACACTGGCCGCCAGCTGATAACCGCTGCCACGCACCGTGCGAATCAGCCGTGGCGGCTTGTCGGTATCACGCAGGCGCTGGCGCAGGCGACTGACTGCCATGTCGACGATTCGGTCCAGGGGCATCAGCTCACGACCACGGGTCGCATTGCCGATGGTGTCGCGATCGAGGATTTCCTGGGGATGATCGAGAAACAACTTGAGCAGGGCGAAATCGGCACCGGAGAGAATCACTTCTTCACCGTCGGTGTGAAACAACCGATGACTGACCATGTCCAGCCGCCATTCATCGAAGGCCAGCACTTCACCGCCGGAGCGTTCCTGGCCGAATTGCGCCCGACGCAGCAGCGCCTTGATGCGCGCCTGCAATTCCCGTGGGCTGAAAGGCTTGCCCAAGTAATCATCGGCGCCCAGTTCAAGACCAATGACCCGGTCGGCCTCGTCGGAACTGGCGGTGAGCATGATGATCGGCACATGGGCCTGGCGTGGGTGCTGGCGAACCCAGCGGCAAAGGCTGAAGCCGTCTTCATCGGGCAGCATCACATCAAGGATCACCAGGTCGCTCGGTGCATCGTTCAGCGCCTGGCGAAACCCGGCACCGTCGGGTGTGGTCCGCACCTGGAACCCCGCACGGCTGAGGTAGGTGTCCAGCAGTTCGCGAATCTCCTGGTCGTCGTCGACCAACAAAATCGATTTGTTCACTGAACTCACGGGCCTCGTCCTTGTTGTTTGGATGGGGGCGATTATGCCTGATGGACATCGAGTTTTTTATCGCCTGTTCGGACCTTATCGCGAGCAAGCTTTGCTCCCACAGTGCTCCCCGCAAGATCAAGCACATCTTGTGGGAGCAAGGCTTGCCCGCGATGCAAGCGACGCGGTCTTAACTTTGCTCCAACGCCACACCCGCGCCCATCAGGCCCGAGTACGGCGCGGTCACCAGCCAGACCGGAATGCCCTTGAAGTAATCGCTCATGCAGCCCTTGTCGGCGAAGCAACGGGCGAAACCACTTTCGAGGAAGAAATCGGCAAACCGCGGGACCACGCCCCCGACGATATAGACACCGCCACGCCCGCCCAGCGTCAACACATTGTTGCCGGCCACGCGCCCCAGCCAGCGGCAGAACTGCTCGAGCACTTCCAGGGCAATCGGGTCGCCAGCCAGGCCAGCGGCAGTGATGGATTCGGGGGTGTCGAGCACCGGCACATGGCCGTCCACTGCGCAAATGGCCCGGTACACCCGAGGCAAGCCGCTGCCACTCAGGGCGGTTTCGGCGCTGACGTGGCCGATTTCGTTGTAGATGTGCTGCCACAGCTGGGTTTCCCGCGGGCTGCTCATGGGCAGGTCGACATGGCCGCCCTCCCCCGGCAACGCCGCGAAACGACCCTCGCCCAGGTCCAGCAGCGTACCGACGCCCAGCCCGGTGCCCGGGCCGATCACCACTGCCGGGCGCAACGGCTCCGGGGTGCCTTCGCACACGACCCGGTACTCATCGGGACGCAAGCAAGTCATGCCCAGGGCCATGGCCGAGAAGTCGTTGACCAGCAACAGCTTCTCCACCTGCAAGGTCTGGCAGAACGCCAGGTTGCTCAGGCGCCAGTGATTGTTGGTAAAGCGAAACTCATCGCCGCTCACGGGACCGGCCACCGACAGGCACACCGAACCGATGGCGCCCGGCTTCAGGCCCAGGCCACTGAGGTACACCTGAATGGCATCTTCCGGGCAGGCATAATCCGCCGTTGCCAGCACCTGGATGTTTTCCAGGGTGTGGTTTTTCCACAGCGCAAAGCGTGCGTTGGTCCCACCGATGTCACCGACCAAAGCCAGTTTCAATTAAGCGTCTCCAGGGCAGAGGTGAAGGCGCTGGCGCCCTGCTCCGCCGAGCTGAAGGCCATGCGCATGAAACCGAACAGCTCGCGACCAGTGCCGATGTTGTTGCCCAACAGGCCCTTGGCCGGCGTGCGCGCGGCGAATTCCTCGGCGTCCACCTTCAATTCCAAGGTGCCTTTGACGCCATCGACACGGATGATATCGCCCTCCTGCACCCGGGCCAACGCACCACCGACATAAGCTTCGGGGCTGACATGAATGGCCGCCGGGATTTTCCCCGATGCGCCAGACATGCGCCCGTCGGTCACCAGCGCCACTTTGAAGCCACGGTCCTGCAATACGCCGAGGAACGGCGTCATCTTGTGCAGCTCCGGCATGCCGTTGGAGCGCGGGCCCTGGAAACGCATCACCGCGACGAAGTCTTTCTCCAGCAGGCCGGCCTTGAACGCGTCGGCCAGGTCCTGTTGATCCTGGAACACCATCGCAGGCGCTTCGACAACCTGGTTTTCCAAGGCCACGGCGGAGACCTTCATCACGCCACGGCCCAAGTTGCCTTCCATCACCCGCAGGCCGCCTTCAGACGAGAACGCGCGAGCCACCGGGCGCAGGATGTTTTCGTCGAGGCTTTCGATCGGGCCGTCGCGCCACACCAGCTCGCCGTCCTCGAGGAACGGTTCCTGGGTGTAGCGGCTCAGGCCGTGACCGAGCACGGTGTTGACGTTTTCGTGGAGCAAACCGGCTTCCAGCAATTCACGGATCAGGAACGACATCCCGCCCGCCGCCTGGAAGTGGTTGATGTCGGCCTTGCCGTTCGGATAGACGTGACTCAGGGTTGGCACCACCTCGGAGAGGTCGGCCATGTCCTGCCAGGTCAGCTGGATGCCCGCCGCCATGGCGATGGCCGGCATGTGCAGGGTGTGGTTGGTAGAGCCGCCAGTGGCGTGCAGCGCAACGATGGAGTTGACCAGCGAGCGTTCGTCGACGATTTCGCCGATGGGCATGAAGTTGCCGCTTTGCTTGGTCATGCGCGTGACCTGGAACGCCGCTTCACGGGTCAGGGCATCGCGCAATGGCGTGTTCGGATTGACGAACGAGGCGCCCGGCAAGTGCAGGCCCATCACCTCCATCAACAACTGGTTGGTGTTGGCGGTGCCGTAGAAGGTGCAGGTGCCGGGGCTGTGGTAGGACTTCATCTCCGATTCCAGCAGCTCTTCGCGGGTGGCCTTGCCTTCGGCGTAGCGCTGGCGGACGTCGGCTTTTTCCTTGTTGGAAATGCCCGAGACCATCGGCCCGCCTGGCACGAAGATCGTCGGCAAGTGACCGAAGCGCAGCGCGCCCATCATCAGGCCCGGGACGATCTTGTCGCAGATGCCGAGCATCAGTGCGCCGTCAAACATGTTGTGGGACAGCGCCACCGCCGTTGAGAGGGCGATCACTTCGCGGCTCGGCAGGCTCAGTTCCATCCCCGCCTCGCCCTGGGTCACGCCATCGCACATCGCTGGCGTGCCACCGGCGAACTGGCCGACCGAGCCGATTTCGCGCAGGGCTTTCTTGATCTGTTCCGGGAAGGTTTCGTAGGGCTGGTGGGCCGAGAGCATGTCGTTATAGGACGACACGATGGCGATGTTGGCGGCGTTCATCATCCGTAGGTGATGCTTGTCTTCGGTGCCGCAACCAGCCACGCCGTGAGCGAAGTTGGCGCACTGCAGCTTGCCGCGCATCGGACCGTCGCTGGCAGCACCATGGATCAATGCAAGGTAAGCCTGACGCGTGGCGCGGCTGCGGGCGATAAGCCGTTCGGTGACCTCAAGAACGCGGGGATGCATGTGTAGAACTCCAGGCTAACGGGTGTGGCGACCTGATTGTCTATGCTGATCAAAAGCCCGCTGCACGCTGTGTAAAAGGCGAGGCGACAGACGATTTTTGACCATTCGGACCAGTTGATTCAGGTCACTCGTTGTAGATAAAACAAAATATTGCCACTAAAAAGGCTTGTTTTCTATTTTTATGCGAATAATCTTGTAATTCCAACAACAAATCGACGGCGGCGCAGTTAATGACTCTTAGAATCGCAATCAATGGTTTTGGCCGCATCGGCCGCAACGTCCTCCGTGCACTGTATACCCAAGGCTATCGTCGCGACCTGCAGATCGTCGCCATCAACGACCTGGGTGACAGTGCAATCAATGCTCATCTGCTCAAGTTCGACACCGTCCACGGCACGTTCGATGCCGACGTGCAGCACGATCACGAAAGCCTGACGGTCAATGGCGACCGCATCTCGGTCAGCGCCATCCGCAACCCGGCCGAACTGCCTTGGGCGGCTGAAAAAATCGACGTCGTGTTCGAATGCACCGGCCTGTTCACCGATCGCTCCAAGGCAGCCGCGCATATCAGCGCCGGCGCCCGCAAGGTGATCATCTCGGCCCCGGCCAAGGGCGCCGATGCCACCGTCGTGTACGGTGTGAACCACGATATCCTGCGCCAGTCCCACCAGATCATCTCCAACGCTTCGTGCACCACCAACTGCCTGGCCCCAGTGGCCCAGGTACTGCACCGCGAGCTGGGCATCGAAAGCGGCCTGATGACCACCATCCATGCCTACACCAACGACCAGAACCTGACCGACGTCTACCACAGCGACCCGTACCGCGCCCGTTCGGCGACCCAGAACATGATCCCGAGCAAGACCGGCGCCGCCGAGGCGGTGGGCCTGGTGCTGCCGGAACTGGCGGGCAAGCTGACCGGCATGGCGGTGCGTGTACCGGTGATCAACGTGTCCCTGGTCGACCTGACCGTACAGCTCAAGCGCGAAGCGTCGGCCGAAGAAGTCAACGAACTGCTGCGCCATGCCAGCCAGCATTCGAAGATCCTCGGCTACAACACCCTGCCGCTGGTCTCCAGTGACTTCAACCACAACCCGCTGTCGTCGATCTTCGACGCCAACCACACCAAGGCCAGCGGCAAGCTGCTCAAGGTACTGGCCTGGTATGACAACGAATGGGGCTTCTCCAACCGCATGCTGGATAACTGCCTGGCGTTGTGTAACGCCGAGTAACTCATTGCTGGCCAATGTGGAGCGGGCCTGTAAGAGCAAACCCTGGGAGCAGGCCTGTGGGAGCAAAGCTTGCTCGCGATGACACCGTCACATGCAGCATCTGTGCTGGCTTTGAAATCGCTATCGCGAGCAAGCTTTGCTCCCACAGGTTTGCGCTCCACACAGGGTTTCGGCGTGATGAAATGAAGACTTGACCTGCCCAGCAGATGATAAGCATTATCATCTACTCGAACCAGATCGGGCCCTACCGTGAGTCAATCGCGCTTTCATCACGTCTTCCTCGCCCAGCGCACGCCGCTGCTGCGCACCCTCGAGCGCATGGTCAGCAACCCCAGTACCGCCGAAGACCTGCTCCAGGAAACCTACCTGCGCGTCACCCGCGCACTGGGCGAACGCACGGTCGAGCACCTCGAACCCTTTGTTTTCCAGACCGCCCGCAACCTGGCGCTGGACCATCTGCGTGCCCGACGCATCCAGTCGCGAACCTTGCTGGATGACGTACCGCCGGAGGTCGTCCACAACGTCGTCGCCCCCCAGAGCAGCGCCGAGGACGCCGCCCATGCCCAACAACTGCTCGAGCGCCTGAACGTCAGCCTCCAGGCCCTGAGTTCGCGACAGCAGCAGATCTTCATTCTCAGCCGCCTGCATGGCCACAGTTACCAGCAAATCGCCGAACGCCTGGGCGTGTCCCTGAGCACCGTGCAAAAGGAACTGAAATTGATCATGGCGATCTGTGTGGGTGTGGCTGAACGTAGCCACGGCGAGCAGTGACCCGCTCCACGCTTCAGGCCATAAGCTGCGCACACGCTTGCCACTTGCTGCGTACAGCTTGTAGCTTGAGCCCGTGCCGCTAAATACCGAGAACCGACTGTGACGGACAATCACCGCTCTGCCGAGCACACTGCGACGCAGCAAACCGCCCATGCCATGGAACAGGCGCTGGACTGGCTGATCCTGCTGGACAACCCCAGCGAGGAACAGACGCGGCAGTTCCACGCCTGGCTGGCGGCCGATCCACGCCATGGCGAGGCGTTCGCCCGGGCCCAGGCGATCTGGAACGGCCCGCAGGTGATGGAAAGTGCCCGCCAACTTGAAGCCACGCCCAAGGTCACCGCGCTGTCGCGCCTGCGCGCCCACTGGAAGCCCCTGGCCACTGCCGCAGTGCTGTTTCTCGGCCTGTTCAACTTCAGCGACCTGCCCCTGCGCTTGCAGGCCGACCACCTGACCGTGGTCGGTGAGCGCCAGCGCTTGCAGTTGGAGGACGGCTCCAAGGTCCTGCTCAACACCGATTCGGCCTTCTCCAGCACGTTCAACGAGCAGCGGCAGGTGGCGCGTCTGTACAAGGGCGAGGCGTTTTTCGAAGTCCCGGGCAACCGTAGCCTGCCGCTGGAAATCGATGCCGGCCCGGTCATGGCCAGCGTCAGCGACACCACGTTCGCCGTGCGTTACCTCGACGGCGTGGCCCAGGTCCAGGTGCAGCGCGGCGACGTGGACCTGCGGGCCACCCGCAACGACACCCATGTGCGGCTGTCAGCCGGCGAAAGCATCCGCATCGGCCCCAACGGCTTCGACCGTCCGGCCCGGCTCGATGCCAACACCGACCTGGCCTGGGTCCAGGGTCGGCTGGTGTTCGAAAACCGGCCATTAAACCAGGTACTGGCCGAGCTGCGACGCTATTACCCTGGCTGGATCATCAACGGTAACGAACAATTGGCCAACGTTGCTGTGACTGGCAATTACCGCCTCGACCAGCCGCTGGAGGTGGTCCGTTCGCTGGCCCATATCACCTCGGCTCGGCTCCAGGAGTTCCCGGCGCTGGTGATCCTGAACTAAATGAGAATTATTTTTACTCGATAGGCTCCGTTGATTCGTCTCGTTATAGCCAATGCAATTGATTCGCATCCAACGATGTGAATCTGCACCTATAACAGATGCGACACGGAGCGCTATCGATGTCCTCTCGTCTTACTTGCCGGTTCCTTGCCCCCTCTTGCACGCTGTCACTGCTCACCGCCGCCCTGCTGATGGCCGGCGCCGCGCCGCTCGCCCTGGCCGCCACCACCGTGCAACCCGCTGCACGCAACATGGGCGACTACAGCTTTGCCATCGCCCGGCAGCCACTGGTCTCGGCCCTGAATGCATTCACTGCGGTCACCGGCTGGCAAGTCGGCATGCCGGCGGAACTGGCTGCAGGCGTAGCCTCGCCTGGGGTGAACGGCTCGCTGCCACCTGAAAAAGCCCTGGAGCGCCTGTTGGTGGGGACCAACCTGAGCTACCGCAAGCTGGGCGACAACAGCATCGTCCTGGAAAAACGCAGTGCCGGCAGCGCGCTGGAGTTGCAACAGGTGACCATCAGCGCCACCCGCCAGGAACAGGACATCACCAGCGTGCCGAGCACGGTCACCGTCCACGACCGCCAGGAACTGGACCGCAACAACGTCAATACCCTCAAGGACCTGGTGCGCTATGAGCCGGGCGTATCGGTGGGCGGCGCGGGCCAGCGCGGCGGTATCAGCGGCTACAATATCCGCGGCATCGACGGCAACCGGATCCTGACCCAGGTCGACGGCGTGGAGATCCCCGGCGGCTTCTTCAACGGCCCCTACGCCAAGACCCAGCGCAACTACGTCGACCCGGAAATCATCAAGCGCGTGGAAATCCTGCGCGGCCCGGCCTCGGTGCTGTACGGCAGCAATGCCATTGGTGGTGCCGTCAGCTATTTCACTCTCGATCCAGATGACATCATCAAGCCGGGCCAAGACGTTGGCGCCCGCCTGAAGACCGGCTACAGCTCCGCCGACGAAAGCTGGCTCAAGTCCGCCACCGTCGCTGGCCGCAGCGGGCAGTTCGACGGCCTGTTGCACTACAGCCAACGCGACGGTCATGAAACCGAATCCTACGGCAGCCACAACGGCACGGGCCTGGACCGCACCGCCGCCAACCCCGAAGACGTGCGCGCCAACAACGTGCTGGCCAAGCTCGGCTGGAACTACAGCGATGAATCACGCCTTGGCCTGGTCTACGAGAAATACAAGGACGACCGCGACAGCGACCTGAAAAGCGCCTACGGCGGCCCCTACGCCAACGGTCAACCGGCCATCCCCGCCTCTGTGCTGCCCGGCGGCATGTACCAGTGGCGCACCGGCAACGACACCATCACCCGCGAGCGTTTCGGCCTGGAGCACAGCTTCGCCCTCGACAGCCTGCTGGCCGATCACATGAAGTGGAGCCTGAATCACCAGGTCGCCAAGACCGACCAGAGCACCGCCGAATTCTACTTCCCCATCACCCGCCGGGTCCTGCGCACCCGGGAGACCCTCTATGAAGAGAAACAGTGGGTCTTCGACGCGCAACTGGACAAGGCCTTCAGCGTCGCCGACACCGATCACGCGCTGACTTACGGCACCACCCTCAAGCAGCAGAAAGTCACCGGCTCGCGCAGCGGCAATGGCGTGTGCCTGGCGGTCGGCGTCGGTTGCTCCGCGGTAGGCGCCATCAGCACCCGGGACGTGCTGGCAAAAGCCAGCGATTTCCCGGACCCGACCATCAACACCTACAGCCTGTTCGCCCAGGACCAGATCAGTTGGGACAAATGGACCTTCACACCTGGCCTGCGCTACGACTACACCCGGCTCAAGCCGCACCTGACCGAGGAATTCCTCAACACCGTGGACCCCAGCGGCGGCGGTGACGTCAGCGGCAAGAACAAGACCTGGCACCGCGTCTCACCGAAGTTCGGCGTGACCTACGCCCTGAGCGATGAGTACACCTGGTACGGCCAGTACGCCGAAGGCTTTCGCACCCCGACCGCCAAGGCCCTGTACGGTCGTTTCGACAACCCCGGCGCCGGCTATAGCGTAGAACCCAACCCCGATCTGGAACCGGAAAAAAGCAAGAGCTACGAGACCGGCCTGCGCGGCCGTTTCGATTCCGGCTCGTTCGACGTGGCGGTGTTCTACAACAAGTACCGCGACTTCATCAACGAAGATGCCATCACCCCCGGCGCCGACCAGTTGACCTTCCAGAGCAACAACATCCAGCACGCCACCATCAAGGGCGCCGAGGCCAGGGGACGCCTGGAACTGGACGTGTTTGGCGCACCGAAGGGCTTGTACACCCAAGGCTCGGTGGCCTACGCGTACGGTCGCAACAACGACACCGGCGAGCCGCTCAACAGCGTCAACCCGCTGACCGGCGTGTTCGGCCTGGGCTACGACCAGGACCGCTACGGCACGTTGCTCAGTTGGACCTTGGTCAAGAAAAAGGACCGCGTCGACGACAGCAACTTCAACTCGCCCGATGGCGTGAGCAGCCAGTTCAAGACACCGGGCTTCGGCATCCTCGACCTGAGCGGTTTCTACAAGGTGACCGACGACGTAACCGTCAGCGGCGGCCTCTACAACCTCACCGACAAGAAGTACTGGCTGTGGGACGACGTGCGCGGCTACGACAGCGTCGGCGAAGCGGCGGTGCTGAGCCCCGCCAATCTCGATCGCCTGACGGCACCAGGGCGTAACTTCGCGGTGAACCTGATCTGGGATATCTGACTCGATTTGCCAGGCAAAACAAATACCTGTGATGAGGAGAGTCATGTGGGAGCAAGGCTTGCCCGCGATGCAGGCGATGCGGTCTTTCAGAGATCGAGGCGCCTGTTTCGCGAGCAAGCTTTGCTCCCACACCCCTTGCCACACCGTTCTAATTCGAAGGATTTTTTTCATGACCACACAACATCCCGCTTCACGCTCCCAACGCCTGAACCAGATCACCCACGAGCCCCACAGCCGGCTCGACGCGCTGGTCAAGGCCCACGCCCCGTTCGAAACCCCGGCCAGCTTCGCCCGTTTCGTCGTCGCTCAGTACCTGTTCCAGTCGGAACTGGTGGCGCTGTACAACGACGCCGAACTGTCCGCCCTGATCCCCGACCTCCCGGCCCGGTGCCGGGCAGAGGCGGCCAAGGCGGATCTGGCAGACCTGGACACCGAAGTCCCTGCGCCAGTGGCCGGTGCGGTGAAAAACCCGACCCAGGCCGAAGCCCTGGGCTGGCTGTTCGTCTCCGAGGGCTCCAAGCTCGGCGCCGCGTTCTTGATCAAGCGTGCCGTGGGCCTGGGATTGAGCGAGACCTTCGGCGCCCGGCACCTGGCAGAACCTGCCGGAGGGCGCGCCGAAGGCTGGAAATCCTTCACCCGCACCCTCGACGGCCTGGCCTTCAGCGAACAACAGGAAGCCGAGGCGGACCAAGGCGCACTGGACGCCTTCAACCGGTTTACGGTGCTCCTGGAACGCGCTTATGCGGCCGAACTGGCCTGAAGTGTCCGTACTTTCCATTGTGGGAGCGAGCCTGCTCGCGATGGCGTTGGATCAGTCAGCATCAATGTGACTGACATACCGCTATCGCGAGCAGGCTCGCTCCCACAGGGATATCAGCGAATAACAATCAGTGATCACACCGCAAATTCGCATGCCAGAACGCAAGCCAATGAACCGCCCCTCAAAACTCACCCAACTGCTCTTCGCCCTGCTCGCCTACACCAGCCTGGCCATCGGCCTGGTCGCCATCGTCGTGCCCGGCTTGCCGACGACCGAGTTCATCCTGTTGGCCGCCTGGGCCGCGACCCGCAGTTCGCCGCGCCTGAGCGCCTGGCTGGAGAACCATCGTCTGTTCGGGTCGATGCTGCACAACTGGCGCAACGGCAAGGTCATCCCGCGCCGGGCCAAGGTCGGTGCCACCACCAGCATGCTGCTCTGCGCGGGCTTGATGCTGGTGCTGCTCGACCACGCCTGGCCGGTTTACCTCGCACTCGCCGGCATGGGCCTGGGCAATCTGTGGATCTGGTCGCGCCCGGAACAGGCAAAGGGCTCTCGTGGCGAGGGAGCTTGTTCCCGCTGGGCCGCAAAGCGGCCCCCAACGGATTTTTGAACTATGATCGCCCTCTCGTACTGGAGGGCTTTCGATGTCAGATCTGCTCACGTCCATGCAAACCGCACTCGGTTTGCCCACGACCCCGATCACCTTCACTGGCGACGGCGCGCTGCCCTCGGCCTTCGCCGTCACGGAGCTGGCCAGCGCCTGCATCGCCGTGGCCGGGCAGGCGACCGCCGAACTCATCCAGCAACAAACCGCTCGCCAGGCGCCTGTCGAGGTCGACCGGCGCCTGGCGTCGTTCTGGTTCTCCACCTCCCTGCGCCCCATCGGCTGGAGCGTGCCGCCGATGTGGGACCCGGTGGCCGGCGACTACGCCAGCGCCGACGGCTGGATTCGCCTGCACACCAACGCACCGCATCATCGCCTTGCGGCGGAAAAAGTTCTCGGCACCTGTACCGACCGCGCCGACATGGCGGCCAGGGTGGCCCGATGGAACAAGGCCGAGCTGGAGCAGGCCGTGGTCGACGCTGGCGGTTGCGCCGCCGAGATGCGTTCGTGGCAAGCGTGGCAGGCCCATCCCCAAGGCCTGGCGGTCAATGCCGAGCCGCTGGTGCACCTGAGTAAGACGACTGGAGAGCAGCGCAAACCCTGGCTCGGCTCCGTGACCCAGCCACTGGCGGGGCTCAAGGTGCTGGACCTGACCCGCGTGCTGGCCGGCCCCGTCGCCAGCCGCTTCCTCGCCGGCCTGGGGGCCGACGTGCTGCGCATCGACCCGCCGACCTGGAACGAACCCGGCGTGGTGCCGGAAGTCACCCTGGGCAAACGCTGCGCCCGCCTCGACTTGCATCGGGCCGAAGATCGCGCGGCGTTCGAGGCATTGCTCAAGGACACCGACATCCTCTTGCACGGCTACCGTGCCGACGCCCTGGAACGCCTGGGCTACGGCGCCGAGCAGCGCCGGCAGATGGCCCCCGGCCTGATCGACGTCAGCCTCAATGCCTATGGCTGGAGCGGTCCGTGGCTGAACCGGCGCGGCTTCGACAGCCTGGTGCAAATGAGCAGCGGCATCGCCGAAGCCGGCATGGGCTGGAAACACACCGACAAACCGACACCACTGCCGGTGCAAGCGCTGGATCACGGCACCGGCTATCTGCTGGCGGCCAGCGCCCTGGTGTTGTTGTCCCGGCGCCTGGCAAGCGGTCACGGCGGCTCGGCACGCTTGTCACTGGCACGCACGGCAAAGCTGTTGATCGAGCGTGGCGTCGGGGATTCGAGCCCATTGCGAGCCGAGGCCGAGGATGATCAGGGCCTGGTGGTCGAACAGACCCCATGGGGACCGGCCCATCGCCTGCAGGTGCCCTTGAAAATCACCGGGACGCCGCTGCAATGGACCTTGCCAGCGGCGGAACTGGGCGCGCATAGAGCACGTTGGTGACGCGTTGATGTGGGAGCAAGGCTTGCCCGCGATGGAAGCGATGCGGTCTCTCAGAAATCGAGGTGCCTGTTTCGCGAGCAAGCTTTGCTCCCACATACCCCCCCTCGCCACAGGAGACACCTCAACATCGCGGTAAGCCTCACAATTCCAAAAACCCACTGTACAACCCATACGCCGCCATGCCCGCCCCTGACATCACGCAAGCAAAAATCCCCTTTTCCACATGGGTGAACAAGGGTTGGCGCTGCTCGCGCTTGGCCTGGGCAAACAGGATCACCCCGGGCGCATACAACAACGCCGACAGCAGCAGGTATTTCACGCCGCCGGCGTACAGCAGCCACACCGCGTAGCACAGCGCCACACCACCGATGAACAGGTCTTTCATGCGCCGGGCCGAGCCCTGTTCGTAGGTTTCCCCCCGGGCGCAAAGCAGCACCGCATAGGCCGCCGACCACAGGTATGGCACCAGGATCATCGACGAGGCGAGGTAGATCAGGCTGGTGTAGGTGCCTGCGGAAAACAGAGTGATCAGCAAAAACAGCTGGATCATGCCATTGGTCAGCCACAGCGCGTTGACCGGCGCGTGGTTGGCATTTTCCTTGGTCAGGAACGCCGGCATGGTCTTGTCCCGGGCGGTGGCGTAGAGGATTTCAGCGCACAACAGCGCCCAGGACAGCAAGGCTCCCAACAGTGAAACCGCCAGCCCCAGGCTGATCAGCAACGCACCCCAAGGCCCGACAATGTGCTCCAGGACACCGGCCAGGGACGGGTTCTGCAACTTCGCCAGTTCCGGCTGGCTCATGACCCCCAGGGACAACACATTCACCAGCACCAGCAGCGCCAATACCCCGAGGAACCCGATCACCGTCGCACGCCCTACGTCCACACGTCTCTCTGCCCGTGCCGAATAGACGCTGGCGCCTTCGATGCCGATGAACACGAACACCGTCACCAGCATCATGTGCCGCACCTGGTCCATCACACTGCCCAGGTCCGGGCTCATCGCGCCCCAGATATCGCGGGTGAAAATCTCGGCCTTGAAGGCCACGGCGGCCATGACGACGAACATCAACAGCGGCACGACCTTGGCCACGGTGGTCACCAGGTTGATGAGCGCCGCCTCCTTGATCCCGCGCAGCACCAGGAAATGCACCGCCCACAGCAATAACGACGCACAGCCGATGGCCACCGGCGTGTTGCCTTGGCCGAACACCGGGAAGAAGTAGCCCAAGGTGCTGAACAGCAACACGAAGTAGCCGACATTGCCCATCCAGGCGCTGATCCAGTAGCCCCAGGCAGACGAGAAGCCCATGTAGTCGCCGAACCCGGCCTTGGCATAGGCGTACACGCCCGAGTCCAATTCCGGCTTGCGATTGGCCAGGGTCTGGAACACGAAGGCCAGGGTCAGCATGCCGACGGCAGTAATCGACCAGCCGATCAGCACCGCACCGACATCGGCCCGAGCCGCCATGTTTTGCGGCAGGGAAAAAATCCCGCCGCCGATCATTGACCCCACCACCAGTGCGATCAGTGCGCCCAATGGCAACTTTTCAATCGGCTGCGGCATTTTTTCTCACTATTAAATTAAGTAAATAAGGCGACATAACGTTTTTGAATAACGTCATCCACACAAAGTCCAAAGGCTTATGACTCGACCATTCTCCAAGAGCGTAATTAAAAAGACCATGACGCCCGTTATTTTTTTGTCACGAATGCAGCCTACAAAATAGTTGCGACTCAACGGAAATCAACTAGCGTGAATAATCCTGCGGCAAGAAAACCTTCACAAACCCTTTGCCAAAGGCCCTGAAACGGGCCTTTCGAGCAACTTCAAGACGCCAACGGACGGTGTTAACTCCTTCATTAACAATGGAATGTTGTCATGCACTGATCCAGATCAGATATTCAACTTTCAAATCGACTTAGTCTATTGACTCTCTTCTCCTGCACTGGAGTCTCGCAAATGTCTGATACGCCCGGAAAACTTCGATTGGGTGCGCTGGTTGCACTGGTGGTCGGCTCAATGATCGGCGGGGGAATCTTTTCCTTGCCACAAAACATGGCGGCCAGTGCCGATGTCGGTGCAGTGCTGATCGGCTGGGCGATTACCGCCGTCGGCATGCTGACCCTGGCCTTCGTGTTCCAGACCCTGGCCAACCGCAAACCCGATCTGGATGGCGGGGTGTACGCCTACGCCAAGGCCGGGTTCGGCGACTACATGGGTTTCTCATCCGCCTGGGGTTACTGGATCAGCGCCTGGCTGGGCAACGTCGGCTACTTCGTGCTGCTGTTCAGCACCTTGGGCTACTTCTTCCCGGTGTTTGGTGAAGGTAATACCGTCGCAGCGGTGATCGGCTCATCGGTCCTGCTATGGGCCGTGCACTTCCTGGTATTGCGAGGCATCAAGGAAGCGGCATTCATCAACCTTGTGACCACCATCGCCAAGGTCGTACCGCTTGTATTGTTTGTGCTGATCGCCGTATTCGCGTTCAAGCTCGATATTTTCACCGCTGATATCTGGGGCCTGAAGAACCCAGACCTGGGCAGCGTGCTGAACCAGGTGCGCAGGATGATGCTGGTCACCGTGTGGGTGTTCATCGGCATCGAGGGCGCGAGTATTTTTTCCGCCCGCGCCGAGAAACGCACCGACGTGGGCAAGGCCACCGTCATCGGCTTCATCACCGTGCTGCTGTTCCTGGTACTGGTGAACGTGCTGTCCCTGGGCATCATGACCCAGCCTGAACTGGCGAAGTTGCAGAATCCGTCCATGGCCGCCGTTCTGGAGCATGTCGTGGGGCATTGGGGCGCGGTGCTGATCAGCGTCGGCCTGATTATCTCGCTGCTCGGCGCCCTGCTGTCCTGGGTGTTGCTGTGCGCCGAGATCATGTTCGCCGCCGCCAAAGACCACACCATGCCCGAGTTCCTGCGCCGGGAGAACGCCAACCACGTACCGGCCAACGCCCTGTGGCTGACCAATGCAATGGTCCAGCTGTTTTTGGTCATCACCCTGTTCTCGGCCAGCACCTACCTGTCACTGATCTACCTCGCCACCTCGATGATCCTGGTGCCGTACCTGTGGTCGGCGGCCTACGCAGTGCTGCTGGCGGTGCGCGGCGAGACCTATGAGAACGCCCTGGCCGAGCGCCGCAAAGACCTGGCCATCGGTGCCATCGCCCTGATCTACGCGGTGTGGCTGCTGTATGCCGGCGGCATCAAGTACCTGCTGCTCTCCGCCCTGCTCTATGCCCCCGGCGCGATCCTGTTCGCCAAGGCCAAGCACGAGCTGGGCAAACCGATTTTCACCTCTGTCGAGAAGCTGATTTTTGCCGCAGTGATCGCAGGCGCCCTGGTGGCGGCCTACGGACTCTACGACGGCTTCCTGACCTTGTAGTTGGCTGATTGTTCTAACTGGAGGATTTGTAATGACCACGGAAAAAGTGAAATACGGCGTGCATTCCGAAGCCGGCAAATTACGTAAAGTCATGGTGTGCTCCCCAGGCCTGGCCCACCAGCGGCTGACCCCGAACAACTGCGACGAACTGCTGTTCGACGATGTGATCTGGGTCAACCAGGCCAAGCGCGACCATTTCGATTTCGTCACCAAGATGCGCGAGCGCGACATCGACGTGCTGGAGATGCACAACCTGCTGACCGACATCGTCGCCATCCCCGAAGCCCTGGACTGGATCCTGCAGCGCAAGATCACCGCCAACTCGGTGGGCCTGGGCCTGGTGAACGAAGTCGGTTCGTGGCTGCGCAGCCTGGAGCCGCGCCATATCGCCGAATTCCTGATCGGTGGCGTCTCGGCCGATGACCTGCCGGACAGCTTCGGTGGCAAGACCATCCAGATGTTCCGCGACTTCCTCGGGCACTCCAGCTTCATCCTGCCGCCGCTGCCCAACACCCAGTTCACCCGCGACACCACCTGCTGGATCTACGGCGGCGTGACCCTGAACCCGATGTATTGGCCGGCGCGCCGCCAGGAAACCCTGCTGGCCAGCGCCATCTACAAATTCCACCCCGAGTTCACCCAGGCTGACTTCCAGGTCTGGTACGGCGACCCGGACCAGGAGCACGGCAACGCCACCCTCGAAGGCGGCGACGTGATGCCCATCGGCAACGGCGTGGTGCTGATCGGCATGGGCGAACGCTCGTCCCGCCAGGCCATCGGCCAATTGGCGCTGAACCTGTTCAAGCACAAAGCCGTGGAGCGGGTGATCGTCGCCGGCTTGCCGAAATCCCGCGCCGCCATGCACCTGGACACCGTGTTCAGCTTCTGCGACCGCGACCTGGTCACGATTTTCCCGGAAGTGGTGAGCCAGATCGTCGCCTTCTCCCTGCGCCCTGACGAGAGCAAACCCGGCGGCATCGACGTGCGCCGCGAGGACAGCAGTTTCCTCGACACCGTGGCCGCGGCCCTCAAGCTGCCAGCGCTGCGAGTGGTGGAAACCGGCGGCAACAGCTTCGCCGCCGAACGCGAGCAATGGGACGACGGCAACAACGTGGTGGCCGTGGAGCCGGGCGTGGTGATCGGCTACGACCGCAACACCTACACCAACACGCTGCTGCGCAAGGCCGGTGTGGAAGTCATCACCATCAGTGCCAGCGAACTGGGCCGGGGCCGGGGCGGCGGTCACTGCATGACCTGCCCGATCATCCGCGACCCGATCGATTACTAACCTTTGAGCCTGGGCCGGCACTGCTCTGCATCCAACGGCAGAGACCGGCCCCGGGGATAACCTACACCTGAGGAGATCCACATCATGGCGTTCAACATGCGCAACCGCAGCCTGCTGAGTCTGATGCACCACACCAACCGCGAGCTGCACTACTTGCTGGACCTGTCCCGCGACCTCAAACGTGCCAAATACACCGGCACCGAGCGTCCACACCTGCAAGGCAAAAACATCGCGCTGATCTTCGAAAAGACCTCGACCCGCACCCGCTGCGCCTTCGAAGTCGCGGCCCATGACCAGGGCGCCCACGTCACCTACATCGACCCGGTGTCATCGCAGATCGGTCACAAGGAAAGCATGAAAGACACCGCCCGGGTCCTGGGGCGGATGTTCGACGCCATCGAATACCGAGGCTTCGAACAGGAGATCGTCGAGGAACTGGCCAAGTTCGCCGGGGTGCCGGTGTTCAACGGCCTGACCGCTGAATTCCACCCCACCCAAATGATTGCCGACACCCTGACCATGCGCGAACACAGCGACAAGCCGCTGCATGACATCAGCTACGCCTACCTGGGCGATGCCCGCTACAACATGGGCAATTCGCTGCTGATGATCGGCGCCAAACTGGGCATGGACGTGCGCATCGGCGCGCCGAAAGCCTTGTGGCCGCATCAGGACTTCATCGACCAGTGCCAGGCCTTCGCCGCCGAAAGTGGCGCCCGCCTCACCATCACCGAAGACCCGAAGGAAGCCGTCAAGGGCGTGGACTTCATCCACACCGACATCTGGGTGTCCATGGGCGAGCCGGTGGAAGCCTGGGACGAGCGCATCGAGCAATTGCTGCCCTACCAGGTCAATGCGCAAATGATGAAAGCCTCGGGCAACCCGCGGGTGAAGTTCATGCACTGCCTGCCGGCGTTCCATAACAGCGAAACCAAGGTCGGCAAGGACATCGCCGCCCGTTATCCGAACCTGGCCAATGGCGTGGAAGTGACCGAGGAAGTGTTCGAATCGCCGGCCAACATCGCCTTCGAGCAAGCGGAAAACCGCATGCACACCATCAAGGCGATCCTGGTGTCGGCGTTGGCGGATATCTAGGCGCTTGAAGAGTGATCGTTCCCACGCTCTGCGTGGGAATGCATCCGGTGACGCTCTGCGTCACAGGGGACGCGGAGCGTCCCGGGCGGAGTTCCCACGCAGAGCGTGGGAACGATCATCACTGCGTTCTCGTTCCATTTTTGAAAGGACAGCACCATGCGTATCGTCGTTGCCCTGGGCGGTAACGCCCTCCTGCGTCGGGGTGAACCCATGACCGCAGACAATCAACGCATCAACATCCGCACCGCGACCGAACAGATCGCGAAAATCCACCCTGGCAACCAACTGGTCATCGCCCACGGCAACGGCCCGCAGGTCGGCCTGCTGTCGTTGCAGGCGGCGGCCTACACCTCGGTCACGCCGTATCCGCTGGACGTGCTCGGCGCCGAAACCGAAGGCATGATCGGCTACATCATCGAACAGGAACTGGGCAATCTGCTGGACTTCGAAGTCCCCTTCGCCACGCTCCTGACCCAGGTCGAAGTGGATGGCAACGACCCGGCCTTCCAGAAGCCCAGCAAGCCCATCGGCCCGGTCTACAGCAAAAGCGAGGCGCAAAAGCTCGCGGCCGAAAAGGGCTGGTCCATCGCCCCCGACGGCGACAAGTTCCGCCGCGTGGTCGCAAGCCCCAGGCCCAAGCGCATCTTTGAAATCCGCCCGATCAAATGGCTGCTGGAAAAGGGCAGCATCGTGATCTGCGCCGGCGGTGGCGGCATCCCGACGATGTACGACGCCGACGGCAAGCTGCAAGGCGTGGAAGCGGTGATCGACAAGGACCTGTGCTCGGCGCTGCTGGCCGAACAGCTGGAAAGCGATCTGCTGGTGATCGCCACCGACGTCAACGCCGCGTTCATCGACTTCGGCAAGCCGACCCAGAAAGCCATCGCCCAGGCCCACCCCGACGAAATGGAAAAGCTCGGCTTCGCTGCCGGCTCCATGGGGCCGAAGGTACAGGCCGCCTGCGAATTCGCGCGCAACACTGGCAAGGTTGCGGTGATCGGTTCACTCTCGAACATCGAAGCGATCGTCCAGGGCAAGGCCGGCACCCGCATCAGCACGGCGACACCTGGCATCGCTTATCGATAACAGGAAACTTGCGGGGCGGATCCAGGGTCTGCCCTACTCCCCATGCCTTCAAAGGAGAGTTGCTTATGGCCATGTTCGAACCCGGACACCTGCACATGGAGCGCCATGCGCTGAACAAGGATGACTTCAGCTACAACCTGTTCATCGACTACAAGGTCGATCAGGACGGCAAGGAGGGCACGGGCATGTCATTCCGGGTGCATGGCACCGTCGAAGACAAGTCCCTGGACGAGACGTTCTTCCTGGCCAAGGACCAGGCCTTCGACTTCGCCCGCCATGCCACGCGCGTCGCCCAGAAGTATGGCTTGCCCAAGACCGCGAGCATCGGCTCGATGCACAAGTACTACGACGAAATGTTCGAGGACGTGCGCAAGCAACTGGACGTCAAGCCGGGCGACCCGATGAAACCAGAACACCTGGCATAACCGCCCGCCCCCCCTACCCCTGTTTGTGGGAGCAGACCTGTGGGAGCAAGGCTTGCCCGCGATGGCATCGCCTCGGTCTATCAGTTACACCGAGGTGTTTGCATCGCGGGCAAGCCTTGCTCCCACAAGCTCGCTCCCACAAGGGTTATCAGTGCTCTGAATATCGGGTTAAACGCACTCACTGCCAGGCTGGCAACTCGCCACGGCTGACCTATTCTGAAAGTAGTACCCCCGGGTATTCGTTCAGAGGTCACCGCCATGAACATTAAAATAAAAAGACGCCTCGCCATTTTCGTCACCTGCGCCGCCACGCTTGCGCTGTACGGCACCGCGGCCTACCGGGTCGAGCAGGCCAGGCAACTGCCCCGTGAATACGCCAGTTGCAACTTCGAACGGTGCATCCCCCACAGCGCAACCCTGAACGCCCTGCGCTGAGGCGTGGTCAGTCGTCCTGTTGATCGGTCTTGAGCCGGTCCCGGAACGCCTTGGGCGAGATGCCGACGCGTCGGCGGAACAGCCGGGTGAAGTTGGTCGGGTCGGAAAACCCGAGCATTTCGGAAATCTCGTAGATGGTCATGCCGGTGTAGGTCAGCAGACGCTTGGCTTCCAGCAACTGGCGCTCATGCATGATCTGCAACGCCGGTTGCCCCGCCAGTTCCCGGCAAGTGCCGTTGAGGTGCGACACGGAAATGCCCAGGCGGTGGGCCAGGTCTTCGACCTTGACGTGCTCGCGATAGGTTTCTTCCACCAACTGAATGAAGCCGTTGAGGTATTCCCGGGCCCGTTGCGGGCGCTGGGCCTGGGTGTGTCGCTGCATCACCTGGCGGCTGACCCAGACCATGATCACGCTGACCAGCGCATGCATCAGCATTTCCCGCGCCGGTTGATGCCCCACGTACTCATTCTGCAAGGCGCTGAACAGGCTGTTGAGGTACTCGGCATTCTCAAGGGCGGGGTAGCTTTCGGCCTGGGCCAGGACGTTGACCGAATGCCCCAGTTGCGCTTGCAGGTGCGTGACCAGCGGCGCCGCCAGGGTCACCACGTAACCTTCCACATCCTCGGAAAAACGAAAGCCGTGGACCGACAGCGGCGGCAGGATCTGCACGGCCGGTTCGGTGAGTAGCGTGCGCCGGCCCTCGATTTCCAGTTCCGCCTGGCCCTTGAAGACAAACAACAACTGGCACAGATCGGCATGCCGATGAGGCTTGATTTCCCATTGATGCTCGCGACTGCGCTTGGAGATGGTCTCGCAGTGCAACAAGTCCGGCGTCGGCCATTCCTGGCTCTCGCCATAGAGCTTGAACACCGGGATCGAAGGCAGGTCAGGTTTTTTCATAACGTGGATCCGGGCCTGGGGTTGCGGGCGATAATCGCACCAATTGGTAAAAAGAACAGGTATCGGCTCAGTTTTCCCCTTCAACTGACAGGTCCGCAAGCGAAAAATGTAGGCACTCGATTTCTAATAATCAACACCGACCCTGGTCGCGTGCTTCGTGCGAGTCATAACAACAATGAAAACCCTCAAGACCCAAGTCGCTATTATCGGTGCCGGCCCCTCTGGCCTGCTGCTCGGCCAGTTGCTGCACAACGCAGGAATCGACACTGTCATCCTCGAACGCCAGACCCCGGAATACGTACTGAGCCGCATCCGCGCCGGTGTGCTGGAGCAAGGCATGGTCGAGCTGCTGCGCCAGGCTGGCGTTGGCCAGCGCATGGACACCGAAGGCCTGCCCCATGACGGTTTTGAACTGGTGCTCAACGATCGGCGGGTGCACATCGACCTCAAGGGCCTGACCGGTGGTAAAAATGTCATGGTCTACGGCCAGACCGAAGTGACCCGCGACTTGATGGCCGCCCGCGAAGCCGCCGGCGCCCGGACCCTGTACCTGGCCAGCAATGCCCAGCCCCACGACATGCAAACCGAAACCCCTTTCGTGACCTTCGAGCATGAAGGGGAAACCTGGCGCCTGGACTGCGACTACATTGCCGGTTGCGACGGTTTCCACGGCGTGGCGCGACAGTCCATTCCTGCGGAAAAACTCAAGGTCTTCGAACGCGTCTACCCGTTTGGCTGGCTCGGCGTGCTGGCCGACACCCCACCGGTCCACGAAGAACTGGTCTACGCTCGCCACGCACGCGGCTTTGCCTTGTGCAGCATGCGCTCCAAGACCCGCACCCGTTATTACCTGCAAGTGCCCGCCGAGGAACAAGTGGCCGACTGGCCGGACGAGCGTTTCTGGGATGAACTGAAAAACCGCCTGCCCGCCGACCTGGCCGAAGCCCTGGTGACCGGCCCGTCCATCGAGAAAAGCATCGCCCCGCTGCGCAGCTTCGTGGTCGAGCCGATGCAGTATGGGCGGATGTTCCTGGTAGGCGATGCGGCCCACATCGTCCCGCCCACCGGCGCCAAAGGGCTGAACCTGGCGGCCAGCGATGTCAGCACGCTGTTCAACATCCTGCTCAAGGTCTATCGCGACGGCCGTGTGGATCTGCTGGAGAAGTATTCAGCCATCTGCCTGCGGCGCGTCTGGAAAGCCGAACGGTTCTCCTGGTGGATGACTTCGATGCTGCACCGCTTCGACGACGATGCCTTCAACCAGCGCATCAGCGAAGCCGAGCTGGAATATTTCGTCGACTCCGAGGCCGGTCGCAAGACCATCGCGGAAAATTACGTCGGACTTCCTTACGAGGCTATCGAATAGTCGCCTATCGACTTAAACTGCGGGTTTCGTCCATTTTGCCTCTCCGGCGCGATGCCCGCAGGTTCTGCCTTGACTCAGTTCAATACGCTCCAAGCCCCAAAACCGGCCATCCGCAGCGTGCTGGCAGCCCTGATGCTGGCGATTTTCCTGGGTGCGCTGGACCAGACCATCGTCGCCGTCTCGATGCCGGCCATCTCCGCACAGTTTGCCGACGTCAGCCTGCTGGCCTGGGTGATTTCCGGCTACATGGTCGCCATGACCGTGGCGGTGCCGATCTACGGCAAGCTCGGTGACCTCTACGGTCGCCGGCCACTGATGCTGTTCGGCATGGGCCTGTTCACCCTGGCCTCGCTGTTCTGCGGCCTGGCCCAAAACATGGAGCAACTGGTGCTGGCGCGGATTTTCCAGGGCATCGGCGCCGGCGGGATGATTTCGGTGAGCCAGGCGATCATCGGCGACATTATCCCGCCCCGCGAACGCGGTCGCTACCAGGGTTATTTCAGCAGCATGTACGCGGTGGCCAGCGTCGCCGGGCCGGTGCTCGGCGGCTACATGACCGAGTACCTGTCGTGGCGCTGGGTGTTCTGGATCAACCTGCCGCTGGGACTGGTGGCCTGGTGGGTGGCCCGACGCAGCCTGGTCGGGTTGCCGGTGCCGCAACGCACGCCGATCATCGATTACCTGGGCACCGTGTTGCTGATCATCGGCCTGACGGCGCTGCTGCTGGGGATCACCCAGGTCGGCCAGGGTCATGCCTGGCACAGCCGTGAAGTGCTGGGATTGCTGGGTTGCGCAGGAGCAGCGCTGGGGGTGTTCGCCTGGCACGAGCGCCGGGCGCGGGAGCCGTTGTTGCCGATGCACCTGTTCGCCAACCGCGATGCGGTGCTGTGTTGGTGCACGGTGTTCTTCACCAGCTTCCAGGCGATCTCCCTGACGGTGCTGGTGCCGTTACGCTTCCAGAGCGTGACCGGCGCCGGTGCCGACAGTGCGGCGTTGCACTTGTTGCCGCTGGCAATCGGGCTGCCGATCGGCGCGTATTTCGCCGGACGCCGGACCTCGGTCACGGGGCGCTACAAGCCGATGATCCTGAGCGGCGCCCTGCTCTTCCCGTTCGCTATCCTGGGCATGGCTTTCACCCCGCCCGCCGCGCTCTGGCTGAGCAGCCTGTTCATGCTGCTCAGCGGCATCGCCTCCGGCATGCAGTTTCCCACTTCACTGGTGGGTGCGCAGAACGCCGTGCACCAACAGGACATCGGCGTCGCCACCAGCACCACCAACCTGTTCCGCTCCCTTGGCGGCGCGGTGGGCGTGGCACTGATGTCCGCGTTGCTGCTGGCCTTGCTGCAGGATTCAAGCTTCGCCCAGCTCGCCAGCTCGTCGATGATCGGTGAAGGGCATTCCGGCAGCGTCTTGCTGGACGGCCTGAACGCCGCCCCGGGCGAGGCACAAAATGCCTTGCGCCAGGAGTTGCAGGCGACGTTCCGGCATTTGCTGGCGATCAGCGCGGCGGTGTCGCTGCTGGGGTTGGCCGCGGCGCTGGCGATGCCCAATCGCTTGCTGCGCGGGCGAGATGAGAAGGTCCGCTAGCACATGATCGTTCCCACGCTCTGCGTGGGAATGCAGCCCGGGACGCTCCGCGTCCCTGCAGAGCCGAACGCAGAGCGTCCGTCGAGGCGTTCCCACGCAGAGCGTGGGAACGATCAGCATCATTGCCACAAAATCTTTTTAGGCAGTCGCCACGACACCTTCGGGCAGCACCACCGCGCTCATCCCGTCCTTCATCCGCTTGGCATCGCGCACAAAGCAACGTGACGCCAGGAACAGGAACACCATGGTCAGGAACAGTGCCACCGGAATCAGGTACATCGCGTCATGCAGGCCGATGGCCTTGAACGCTTCGGTCATCTGGTCGACCCCGGCCGCGGCCATGGCCGTGCGGGCGAAGTAGTCGGACAAGCCACCCACCACCACCGGCCCCAGGCCGCCACCGAGCAAGTACAGGCCAGCGAAGAACAGCGCCATCGCCGTGGCCCGCAGGCGCGGCTCGACCACGTCCTGGATCGCCGTGTACACGCAGGTATAAAAGGTATAGGCGAACAACCAGCCGACACTGAACACCGCGACGAACACACCGATTTCAATCCGCCCGGCATGCAATGCCCAGGCAGTGGTGAGCGTCGAGATCACCAGGCTGAACGCGGCGAACAGCAAGCGACCACTGGGCACGCGCTGATGAATCTTGTCGGCGATCCAGCCGCCGAGGGTCAAGCCGAACAACCCGGTCACGCCCACCATGATCCCGGTGGCCACCGCCGCCTCGTGCAGCGGCATCAGGAAATAGCGTTGCAGCATCGGCACCAGGAAGGAGTTGCAGGCATAAGTGGCGAAGTTGAAGCACAACCCAGCCAGCACCAACCACAGGAAAGTGGGAATCGCCAACACTCGACGGATCGGCCGGTCGATTTTTTCCTGGGACACCTGCACGGTTTCCGCCGCGCCGCGCTTGGGCTCCTTGATGAAGAACATGAACAACGCCAGCACCAAGCCTGGCACCGCCGCGATAAAGAACGGCGCGCGCCAGCTGTCAAAGGCCTTGACCATCGCGCCGATGGTGAAGAACGCCAGCAGCAGGCCAATCGGCAGGCCCAGCATGAAAATGCCCATGGCCCGCGCCCGGCGATGGGCCGGGAACAGATCGCCAATCAGTGAGTTGGCCGCCGGCGCATAACTCGCCTCGCCGATCCCGACGCCCATGCGCACCAGCAGGAACGCCCAGAAACTGCCCACCAGACCGTTGACCGCCGTCAGCGCGCTCCAGGTCGCCAGGCCCCAGCCCATCAACTTGCTGCGCGAACCGGTATCGGCCATGCGTCCCAATGGCAACCCGGCAATGGCGTAGACGATGGTGAAAGCGGTGCCGATGATGCCGATCTGGAAGTCGCTGAGGCTCCACTCCATGCGGATCGGCTCGATGATGATCGCCGGGATGGTGCGGTCGAAGAAGTTGAACAGGTTGGCCAGGAACAACAGGAACAGAATGCGCCAGGCATTCGCCGCTTGGGTCGAGTTCTGCATGGGTCCGTCTCTTTTATTGTTATGGAGCATTAGCGGAATCTGCAATCTAGACAGCGGTGCGCGGACTGTCTCCAATCATTCGCAAGGCTGATACCCACCCATGGCGAGCGGCGCGATTCTTGATAACGGTCAATTTCCTGTAACAATTGCCATCATTTCGCCCATTCTTGATTAAAGATCGCCTGCCGATGGCCGATTCAACCTATCAGGAAAGAATCTCTCGAGCGGCGCCCAGGCTATAGCCCTGGACGCTCGGGGCCGACCTTCGCGCCATCCAGGACGCGAGCTCCCATCCGCGATGGCTCGATGACAGCGCTCGTCGAGCCAACCAGTTCAGGCATATGGCGCACAATGACTTCCAAAAAAACAGCCACTGCGGTATCCGATCTGACCCTGAGCCCGGCCGCCAACGGCCCTGAAGTCTCGAAACCATCGAGCAGCTCGCGTCCCCTGTCGACTCAGCAGTATCTGTATTTCACCGAAACCAACACCGACCGGATCCTCGACAACCTCGATGGCCTGCGCGACGCGGTGTTCCCGCGACCGCCCCATCTGGTGGAAGACGAGAGCGACCGCGCCCAGCAGGAATTCCCGTCGGTGTGCCTGATCGGCCTGGGGCGCTGCGGTTCCAACATCGCCCTGGACGTGGCGGAGCTGGTGTACAACGCCCGCAAGTTCTACCTCAACGAATTCAATGCTGAAGACAAGGCTTACAGCGACAAGGGCTACAGCCCCGCGCAGTGGATCCGCAACAACCTGCGTCTTGGCACCAGCAAGGCCAGCAAACCGGTGTTCCTGGTGGAACCGCTGGTGATGCTCGGCGACCTGGACAAGGACATCGCCGGGCGTATCCGTTTTTCGCGCAAGGGCGAGAAAAGCGGCTTTTTGCGCGACTACAGCAAGATGAAGATCATGGACTTGTCGGAAGTCCATGCCGGTGGCGCCGGTAACGCGCCGATCCTGGGCCAGTACCTGGCCAAGATCATCCTGAACAAGGACACCCAGCGCTTCTCCAGCCCCGACTGGAAAATGATCCACTCGTACCTGATCGACAGCTGCGGCATCAAGGCCAACCAGTCGCGCCTGTACTTCTCGATCTTCAGTGCTGGCGGCGGTACCGGTTCAGGCATGGCCTCGGAGTTCGGCCTGGCCCAGCAATACTCGTACATGAACAAGACGTTCGACACCAAGCCGATGGACGAACACGACAGCAAGAGCGGTCACTCCTTCGTCTTCGAACCGATTTTCACCAGCGGCATCTGCGTACTGCCGAATATTTCCGACCATCGCAGCGAAATGTCCGAGGCCTTGCACATCAACGCCGGACGCCTGCTGTGCAAGTACCTGTCGGAAGAATGGGATTTCTCGTACAACTTCGCCAACGAAGACAGCAGCGAAGCCAGCGTGATGGGCCGTATCCGCCCATGGAACGCGATGATGCTGATCTCCAACGACATCATGCGCTATGCCGAAGAAAGCGATGACGGCAACATCCAGAACATTGATGTCAATGCCATGGAGAAGCACGCCAACCAGTACATCTCCCAGCAGATCTTCAACATCCTGACGGCCCAGGCGGTTACCACCGACTACGATCAGAACTACTTCCGCCGTGCCGGCATCGACATTGGCGAAACCATTCGCCTGGACGCCAACGACCTGTTCATGAGTCTGGCCGGCCCGGTGGCGATTGCCTACGCCGAGTCCGTCGTCCCGGAAACCCCGGCGCCGAGCGGCGACAAGTTCAAGGTGTTCGAGAAAGAACCGCCGCGCCTGAACATCGACGACCTGTTCTTCCGTTCCATCGACCTGCCGCACTTCAACAAAGTCACCCAGGCCATCGAAGGCATCAGTCTGTTGCCGATCGAATCCAAGCGCTACCGGGCGTCGCTGGAGCAGTACAAGAATTCCGGCTACGACGCCGCGGCCCTGCATGACCTGCACTTCTTCAAGAACTGCTCGTCGGTGGTGTCCATCGTCTCCCTGCCCAAGGACTACAAGCTGTCCTACATGGACCTGAACCGGCTCAAGACCCACCTCAACAGCCTGTTCCCCAACACCACGCTCAAGCGTTACGCGTTGGTGATCGGCGCGTCGGCCAACCTGTCGCTGACCACCCTGATCGCCAAGAGCCCGTGCCTGTCGGATGATTTCCTGACCCTGATCGTGGCCTTCATCAAACGCTGCTTCGCCCGCACCCCGTACCGCTTCGACGACACCCTGGACAACTCGATCCTGGACTTCATCATCAATGAAGACTTCGACGAAGAACGGATCGACGACCTGCTCAACGAATTCGAAAACCCGGCGAAGATCCTCGACACCAACTGGTACGCGATCAAGCCGATGTACGAGAAGAAGTATCGCGAGCTGATCAACGACAAGGACAAGTTCGTCTCGATCAACGACATCCGCCTGTCCCGCGACTGCGTGAAAAAAGCCATCAAGTACCTGCGCGAGATCTACCGTCACCGCATTGGCAAGACCAAGGTTATTTCCCTTAATAACCATACTGGCAGGACTTACTGAGGCCGGCGCAGCACCGTGTTGCCTCCAATCGCGAGCCTGCTCGCTCCCACAGGGATTTGTGAACACAGACCCAATGTGGGAGCGAGCCTGCTCGCGATAGCGGTCCTGAATCCCGCACCTGGACAACATCCAGAAACAATTGAGCAGCCCAAAGGCTGCTCCATAAACTGTTCCCGTTACGTATACGTCACCCTCCCCTGTGGCGTTTCGCCACGGCAGGACGCCATCACGCTACTCACCTACACACTTTCTTGCCCACCCGAACACGAACCAATTTGGTGCATCGATCAGTTCGACGCCCTTTCCTGGATCATAATCCAGGGCGAAACCACCACCGCCCAAAGCTGCGGATCGCGTTCCAGAAAATCCAGCGCCCGCGTTTCAGACAGCTTGGCGAGCTGGTCGGCGGCCAGCCAGGCGGCGACTTTGGTACCTTCGTCCTGGGCGACGGCCTCGGCGGCTGCGATCAAATCCAGTGCCGGATCGACCCACAATAGGGCACCCTTGGCAAAGAACGGCTCCAGCTCTTTCCAGGTGATGGATGCGGTTTCACCAAGCAGCTTGGCATAGAGGGTGCTAGGTTCTTGACTCATGGGACCTGTCCGGAAAAGAAATCGGCGCGAATGATAACGTCGGTGCTCTGGCAGAAAAACCCGGTAGTAACTGCAGTACCGATTGAAAAGCGCAGGAAAGCCAAGGATTGCCGATATGACCGGACAAAACCCCGCCGCTATTCTGTCTTTTTCTTTCAATTAAGCGACACCCTCAGGTTTTGCCCCCAAGCGCCAGCTTCCCTTGCCAACAATCGGCGCTCTACACTGTACCGGTACAGTTGCCGGGGGCATTTTCCGCGAGGATATCCAAGATATCTGACCCGGTTCTGCTGCTACGGCGCCAGGACTATAAAAACTACAACAGCATGAGTGGAGCACTATGACTAAGGCTACTAAGCAGATTTCCAAACTGTTTGCCGCTATGGTTCTGGCCGGGGTTGCCAGCCATTCGTTCGCCGCCGACACCATCAAGATCGGCATCGCCGGCCCAAAAACCGGCCCTGTAGCCCAATACGGCGACATGCAGTTCAGTGGCTCCAAAATGGCCATCGAACAGATCAACGCCAAGGGCGGCGTCAACGGCAAGCAACTCGTCGCCGTTGAATACGATGACGCCTGCGATCCAAAACAAGCGGTCGCGGTCGCGAACAAAGTCGTCAACGACGGCGTCAAGTTCGTGGTCGGCCACCTGTGCTCCAGCTCCACCCAGCCGGCTTCGGACATCTATGAAGACGAAGGCGTGGTCATGATCACCCCGGCCGCTACCAGCCCGGACATCACCGCTCGCGGCTACAAGATGATCTTCCGCACCATCGGCCTGGACAGCGCCCAAGGCCCTGCGGCCGGCAACTACATCGCCGACCACGTCAAGCCGAAGATCGTTGCGGTCCTGCACGACAAGCAGCAGTACGGTGAAGGCATCGCCAGCGCCGTGAAGAAAACCCTCGAAGGCAAAGGCGTCAAGGTTGCCGTCTTCGAAGGCGTGAACGCCGGCGACAAAGACTTCTCCTCGATGATCGCCAAGCTCAAGCAAGCCAACGTCGACTTCGTCTACTACGGCGGCTACCACCCGGAGCTGGGCCTGATCCTGCGTCAATCCCAGGAAAAAGGCCTGAAGGCCAAGTTCATGGGTCCGGAAGGCGTGGGTAACGACTCCATCTCGCAAATCGCCAAGGACGCTTCCGAAGGCCTGCTGGTGACCCTGCCGAAATCCTTCGACCAGGATCCGGCCAACGTCGCCCTGGCTGACGCGTTCAAGGCCAAGAAAGAAGACCCGAGCGGTCCGTTCGTGTTCCCGTCCTACTCCGCTGTCCAGGTGATTGCCCAGGCCATCACCACAGCCAAGAGCGAAGACGCGGCCAAAGTGGCTGAAGCCATCCACGCCGGCACCTTCAAGACCCCAACCGGTGACCTGAGCTTCGACGCGAAGGGCGACCTGAAGGACTTCAAGTTCGTGGTCTACGAGTGGCACTTCGGCAAACCTAAAACCGAAGCTTCGCCTCAGTAAGGCCTGGTCTGACTGACTGCCAATAAAGCCCACGGCGTGCCGTGGGCTTTGTTTTAAATGTATTGGGCCGCGCTGGCGTGATCCGCCAGTCTCCCCACCTGAAAATCTCAAAACCGTCATCAGCGGTTCGCTGGCAAACCTCGTGTTCGAAGTGGATGCAGATCCACGGGACCCGGGCGGGAAAATGACTCCACCAGTGAAATGCGTATCAGGTTTTTAGGAGCGCTGTAATGCCTGACATCTATCACTTCTTCCAGCAGCTGGTTAACGGCCTGACCGTTGGCAGCACGTATGCCCTGATCGCCATCGGCTATACGATGGTTTACGGCATCATTGGAATGATCAACTTCGCCCACGGCGAGGTGTACATGATCGGCTCCTACGTGGCGTTCATCGCCATCGCCGGGCTGAGCATGATGGGACTCGACAGTGTCCCGCTGTTGATGACCGCGGCTTTCATCGCGAGCATCGTCGTCACCAGCTCCTATGGCTACAGCATCGAACGGATCGCCTACCGCCCCCTGCGCGGCAGCAACCGTCTGATCCCGCTGATTTCCGCCATCGGCATGTCGATCTTCCTGCAGAACACGGTACTGCTTTCGCAAGACTCCAAGGACAAATCCATACCCAACCTGATTCCGGGCAACTTTGCCATCGGGCCAGGTGGGGCACATGAAGTGCTGATTTCCTACATGCAAATCGTGGTGTTCGTGGTGACCCTGGTCGCCATGCTCGGCCTGACGCTGTTCATCTCCCGTTCCCGCCTGGGCCGCGCCTGCCGCGCCTGTGCCGAGGACATCAAGATGGCCAACCTGCTGGGCATCAACACCAACAACATCATCGCCCTGACCTTCGTCATCGGTGCGGCCCTGGCGGCCATCGCCGCGGTGCTGTTGAGCATGCAATACGGCGTGATCAACCCCAACGCCGGCTTCCTCGTCGGCCTGAAAGCCTTCACCGCCGCGGTACTGGGCGGCATCGGCAGCATTCCCGGCGCGATGCTCGGCGGGCTGGTGCTGGGCGTGGCGGAAGCCTTTGGCGCCGACATCTTCGGCGACCAGTACAAGGACGTCGTGGCATTCGGCTTGTTGGTTCTGGTTCTGTTATTCCGGCCGACCGGCATCCTGGGCCGCCCGGAGGTTGAGAAAGTATGACTAGGCATCTCAAATCGGCGCTCTTCAGCGCCCTGCTGGTCTGGGCCGTGGCCTACCCGGTACTGGGTCTTAAACTGACCATCGTCGGCATCAACCTGGAAGTGCATGGCACCAGCCCGGCCATCCTGGCGACCATCGCCGTGTGTTCGCTGCTGATGTTCCTGCGGGTGCTGTTCAGCACGCAGATCAGCGCCATGTGGAAGTCGTCGCCCGGCCTGCCGGTGATCCCGGCCAAGGCCAGCAACTTCCTCACCCTGCCATCGACCCAGCGCTGGATCGTGCTGGGCCTGATCGTCGTGGCACTGGTCTGGCCGTTCTTCGGCTCCCGCGGCGCGGTGGACATCGCCACGCTGATCCTGATCTACGTGATGCTCGGCCTTGGCCTGAACATCGTGGTAGGCCTGGCCGGCCTGCTGGACCTGGGTTATGTCGGCTTTTACGCCGTCGGCGCCTACAGCTATGCGCTGCTGTCCCACTACTTCGGCCTGAGCTTCTGGATCTGCCTGCCGATCGCCGGGATGATGGCCGCCACCTTCGGTTTCCTGCTGGGGTTCCCGGTCCTGCGCTTGCGCGGTGACTACCTGGCCATCGTGACCCTGGGTTTTGGCGAGATCATCCGTCTGTTCCTGCGCAACCTGACCGACATCACCGGTGGCCCGAACGGCATCAGCAACATCGAGAAACCGACGTTCTTCGGCCTGACCTTCGAACGTAAAGCCGCCGAAGGCCTGCAGACCTTCCACGAGTACTTCGGCCTGGAATACAACTCGATCAACAAGGTGATCTTCCTCTACCTGGTTGCCCTGTTGCTGGCCCTGGCCGCGCTGTTCGTCATCAACCGCCTGCTGCGCATGCCGATCGGCCGCGCCTGGGAGGCATTGCGTGAAGACGAAATCGCCTGCCGTGCCCTGGGTCTCAACCCGACGATCATCAAGCTGTCGGCCTTCACCCTCGGTGCTGCGTTTGCCGGTTTTGCCGGCAGTTTCTTCGCCGCACGCCAGGGCCTGGTGACGCCGGAATCCTTCACCTTCATCGAGTCGGCGATCATCCTCGCCATCGTGGTGCTGGGCGGGATGGGCTCGCAGCTGGGCGTGATCCTGGCAGCCATCGTGATGATCCTGCTGCCCGAAATGATGCGTGAATTCAGCGAATACCGCATGTTGATGTTCGGCGCCTTGATGGTGCTGATGATGATCTGGCGTCCTCAAGGTCTGCTGCCTATGCAACGCCCCCACATGGAGCTGCGCAAATGAGCCGCGAGATCCTGAAAGTTGAAAATTTAAGCATGCGCTTCGGCGGCTTGCTGGCGGTCAATGGCGTAGCCCTGACCGTGAAAGAGAAACAGGTCGTTGCGCTGATCGGGCCGAACGGCGCGGGCAAGACCACCGTGTTCAACTGCCTGACCGGCTTCTACCAACCCACCGGTGGCACCATCGTGCTGGACGGCGAGCCGATCCAGGGCCTGCCCGGCCACCAGATCGCCCGCAAGGGTGTGGTGCGCACCTTCCAGAACGTGCGGCTGTTCAAGGACATGACGGCGGTCGAAAACCTGTTGATCGCCCAGCATCGTCACCTGAACACCAACTTCTTTGCCGGCCTGTTCAAGACCCCGGCGTTCCGCAAAAGCGAACGCGACGCCATGGAGTACGCCGAGTACTGGCTGGACAAGGTCAACCTCAAGGAATTCGCCAACCGTACCGCCGGGACCCTGGCCTACGGTCAGCAACGACGCCTGGAAATCGCCCGCTGCATGATGACCCGTCCGCGGATCCTCATGCTCGACGAGCCGGCCGCCGGCCTGAACCCCAAGGAAACCGAAGACCTGAAAGCGCTGATCGGCGTGCTGCGCGAGGAGCACAACGTCACTGTGCTGCTGATCGAGCACGACATGAAGCTGGTCATGAGCATTTCCGACCACATCGTCGTGATCAACCAGGGCACCCCTCTGGCCAACGGCTCGCCGGAACAGATCCGCGACAATCCTGAAGTGATCAAAGCCTACCTGGGGGAAGCGTAAATGCTGCAATTCGAAAACGTTTCCACCTTCTACGGCAAGATCCAGGCCTTGCACAGCGTCAACGTCGAAGTCCGCCAGGGCGAAATCGTGACGCTGATCGGTGCCAACGGCGCCGGCAAATCCACCCTGCTGATGACGCTCTGCGGTTCGCCCCAGGCCCACAGCGGCAGCATCCGCTACATGGGTGAGGAACTGGTGGGCCAGGACTCGTCACGGATCATGCGCAAGAGCATCGCGGTGGTGCCGGAAGGTCGTCGGGTATTTGCCCGGCTGACCGTGGAAGAAAACCTCGCCATGGGCGGATTCTTCACTGACAAGGGCGACTATCAGGAACAAATGGACAAGGTCCTTCACCTTTTCCCACGCCTGAAAGAACGCTTTACCCAGCGCGGCGGCACCATGTCCGGCGGCGAACAGCAAATGCTCGCCATCGGCCGTGCGCTGATGAGCAAGCCCAACCTGCTGCTGCTCGACGAGCCTTCCCTGGGCCTGGCACCGATCATCATCCAGCAGATCTTCGACATCATCGAACAACTGCGCAAGGATGGCGTGACGGTGTTCCTGGTGGAGCAGAACGCCAACCAGGCGCTGAAAATCGCCGACCGGGCGTACGTGCTGGAGAACGGTCGCGTGGTGATGCAAGGCACCGGTGAAGCCCTGCTGACCGACCCGAAAGTGCGCGAGGCGTACCTGGGCGGTTGAGTCTGCAGCTATAGAAAAACGGCCTTCGGGCCGTTTTTTTTGGAGTAGACAAAAAAATCGAGGACCCGCTGTAACACTTCCCCATCCCCCTTCTCTAGTTCAGCAGACCGGCGCTAACGCCGGTTCATTTCCCTGAATGACTGGAGAATCATCATGACTGTTTCGACCCGCACCCTGTCCGCCACCGCCCTGATCCTGGCCCTGGGTTCTGCCCTGAGCATGACAGCCGTCTCGACCGTCCACGCAGCCGACGACACCATGGAGAAATGCTTCGGTGTCGCCCTCAAAGGCAAGAACAACTGCGCCGCCGGTGCCGGCACCACCTGCGCCGGTACGGCGAAAATGGACTATCAGGGCAACGCCTGGAAATCGGTACCCAAAGGCACTTGCACCACTACCAAAAGCGAAACCTCCCCCACCGGTTTCGGCCAGCTCGAAGCGTTCAAAGCCAAGTCCTGATCGCATCTGCCGGAGGCCCGCCAGCATGTTGAATACCCCATCCCTCGCCACTGATAACCGGCTGCCGCCAAGGGCAGGGTTGGGGCTCAAGAGCGAGCATTTTCGTGAGGTGCTCCAGACCCAACCGGATCTGGGCTTTTTCGAAGTGCACGCGGAAAACTACATGGTGGCCGGCGGGCCGCTTCACCACTTCCTGGGGCGGATACGCGAACAGTACCCGCTGTCGCTGCACGGCGTCGGCCTGTCGATCGGAGGGGAGGGGCCGCTGGATATCGCGCATTTGCAGCGCCTGGCCGCATTGATCGACCGCTATCAGCCCCAATCCTTTTCCGAACACCTGGCCTGGTCCAGCCACGGCCCGGTGTTCCTCAATGACCTGCTCCCCCTGGCCTACGACGAAGCGACCCTAGACCGTGTCTGCGAACACGTCGACCAGGTGCAGTCCAGCCTCAAACGCACGCTCTTGCTGGAGAACCCGGCGACCTATCTGGCGTTCGAAGCCTCGACACTCGACGAGCCACACTTCATCAGCGAAGTGATCCGGCGCACCGGCTGCGGCCTGCTGCTGGATGTGAACAACGTTTACGTTTCGTGCATCAACCACCGCCGCGATCCACTGGCCTACCTCAACGCCCTGCCGCTGCAAGCGACCGGCGAAATCCATCTGGCCGGTTTTGCCGAAGACACCGACAGCCTTGGCGAGCGTCTGTTGATAGACGACCACGGCGCGCCAATCGACAACGCAGTCTGGCAGCTGTACCTCAAGGTTCTGGCGCAGACCGGGCCGGTAGCCACCTTGATCGAGCGCGACAACCACATCCCCCCATGGGAGGTGCTGCTGGCCGAAGCGCGCCAGGCCGATCAACTTTTAAATGCCGTTGGAGCCCGGTCATGAGCGACCAGCGCACATTCGCCGCCGCCCTGCTCGACCCGCGCAAGGCTTGTCCGCCCGGCCTGGTCAGCGCCAACGGCGCCGACCCGCAGAGCCGCTTCGCGGTGTACCGCAATAACGTGCTCAGCTCATTGATCAACGCCCTGGCCGACAATTACCCGGTGGTGACGCAACTGGTGGGCGAGGAATTTTTCCGAGGCATGGCTGGGGTCTACGTCCAGTCGGCGCCACCGCGAAGCCCGGTGATGAGCAACTATGGGGATGATTTTGCCGGGTTCATCGAAGGCTTCGAACCCGCCGCCTGCGTACCGTATCTGGCGGACGTCGCCCGCCTGGAACGACTGCACCTGCAAGCCTGGCATGCCGCCGACGCCGAGCCCATGGCGCAAGAACGCATCGTCGAGGCGCTGTCATCCCCCACGCTGACAAGGCACCTGAAGATCGGTCTGCACCCGTCACTGCGGCTGCTGCAATCGCCCTTCGCCGTGGTGACGATCTGGGCCGCCCATCAGCACGAGACACCCGTACCGTTCGAGGCGTCTGCTGCACAAAACGCCTTGGTGCTGCGCGACGGCCTCGATGTGCAAGTGTTCGCGATCAATCACGCGGCCCATGGGTTCATCAGCGCCCTGCAACAGGGGCGGTCCCTGACCGCCGCCATTGAAACCTCAATCGACCTCGACCTGGAACAGACCCTGGCGGGGCTCATTCGCCACAGAGCTATCACTCACCTCCTAGCTGGACAGGTATCCCCATGAACACGCTGATTGCCGGTTCCATTCAATGGCTGGAGAAAATCCCCCACAGCCTGATCGCCTTCATCGCGCGATTCTCGATTGCCGCGGTGTTCTGGAAATCCGGCCAGACCAAAATCGAAGGCCTGGCCATCGACCTGTTCGACGGCACCTTCCAGATCGGTCTGCCGCGGCTGGCGGACTCGACCATTCCCCTGTTCAAAAGCGAATACGCCCTGCCGTTGCTGTCACCGGAACTGGCTGCGCACCTGGCAGCCTCTGCCGAGCATGTGTTCCCGGTCCTGATCCTGTTTGGCCTGGCGACACGCTTTTCAGCGCTGGCCTTGCTGGGGATGACCTTGACCATCCAGCTGTTCGTCTACCCGGACGCCTACCCGACCCATGGCACCTGGGCAGCGGTCTTGCTCTACCTGATGGCGCGCGGGCCGGGGGTACTGTCCATCGACCACCTGATTGCCAGGCGTTACGCCCACGACTGAACACAGATCCCCTGTGGGAGCGAGCTTGCTCGCGATAGCGGCGGGTCAGCTTGCACAAATGCCGGATGTGCCACCGCCTTCGCGAGCAAGCTCGCTCCCACAGGGACTGTCCAATGGATGGACTATCGCTGAAGCCGATCCAACGCCTCGCCGCTGCGCTTGAACCAGTCGATCAGATAGTCAGCCAGCACCTGGGTGCGCTTGGGCAATCCACCCTGGTACGGGTGCACCAGGTACATCGGCATGCGCCGGGTCTGGTAGTCGCGCAGCAGCCAGTGCAGGCGTCCGTCGGCCAACTCCTCATGCAGCAGGTACGACGGCAGCCGGGCGATTCCGGCGCCGGCCAAGGCGGCTTTTTTCAGCAGGCTGTAGTGGTTACTGGCGAACGGCCCCGACACTCGGACCCGCAGCAGTTCGTGTTGCTGGTGGTAAAGCCATTCTTCCCGGCCGCTGTAGTGGCTGTTGAGCAGGCAGCGATGCTCAGCCAGGGCCTGAGGGGTCTCAGGTTCGCCATAGCGTTCCAGGTAGGCCGGGCTGGCGCAGGTCATTTCGTGCCACGCCAACAATGGCCGGGCCACCAGCCGCTCGTCGATGGCGGCGTCGGAACGGATCGCCAGATCGAAACCATCGCGGGTCAGGTCACGGTAACCGTTGTTGAGCTCCAGCTCGATCTGCACGTTGGGATACGTACGAGCGAACTCCATCAGCAAGCCTTCGAAGAACGTTTCGCCCAACGAAACCGGAACCGTCATACGCACCGGTCCGGAAATATCGTCCTTCAACCGGGCCAATGCCTGACGCGCCCTTTCTACCTGCACCAGCAGCGCCTGGGCCTGGGGCAGCAACGCCGCCCCTGCCGCCGTGAGGCTCAGGCGCCGCGTGGTGCGTTGCAGCAACACCACCGAAAACCGCCTCTCCAACAGACTGATGCGCTTGGACAACTGGCCCTTGCTGCAGCCTAACTGCTGGGCCGCCTGGGTGAAGCTGCCGGCCTCCATCAACACGGCGAACGCCGCCAGGTCATCCATTTCGCTCATTGGATTGTTTCCAATTGAAAACCAAAGGCTGCCTATTAGCATGATTATCAATGGAAAGAACCCCTCTAGACTGAAAACTCATTCACCCCATTGAGGAACAGCTCATGAAAATCCTGTTGATCGGCGCTAACGGCACCATCGGTTCGGCCATTGATAACGAATTGTCGCCGCGCCACGAGATCGTTCGAATCGGCCGCCACAGCGGTGAACTGCAGGTGGATATCAGCGACAGCGCTTCGATCCGTGCCTTGTTCGCAAAGACCGGCCGCTTTGATGCCCTGGTTTGCGCCGCCGGCAACGTCACCTTTGCGCCCCTGGCCGACATGACCGAAGACAGCTTCGCCCTGGGTCTGAAAGACAAACTGATGGGCCAGGTCAACCTGCTGCTGATCGGCCGCGAGTTCGCCAACGACGGCGCGTCCTTCACTTTCACCACCGGCGTGCTCAGCCACGATCCGATCAAGAGTGGTGCTTCGGCGGCCCTGGTCAACGGTGCCCTGGACAGTTTCGTGCGCGCCGCGGCAATCGAGTTGCCACGGGGCTTGCGGGTCAACTCGGTGAGCCCGAACGTGTTGCTGGAAGCCATGGACAAGTACGCCCCGTACTTCCGCGGCTACAAACCGGTTCCGGCCGTCGATGTCGCATTGGCCTACGCCAAGAGTGTCGAAGGCCTGCAAACCGGTCAGACCTTTCACGTGGGCTAACCCCCTTGTGATGCAGGATCAGTCTGAGTAACGTGGCGGCACTTGTCTGGAGACCCAATGATGCGTGCCGCCCGCTCCCTGCTGTTTGTCGCCCTCCTGCCGCTGTTCACCGGCTGCCAATTGCTCGATGCCCCTCGTCAGAGCGCCTCCCACGCCGGCCAGACGCGTATGCAGGGCGAGCTCACGGCGGCCGACGGCAAGCTGGTGTTCCAGCCGTGCCAGGAACAGCGCCGCTACATCGTCAATGACAGCGGTGGCACCAGCGTGCTGCAGCAGGCCGCCAGCCTGGCCGATGACCAGGGCAAGCTGTTTGCCGATGTGCGCGGCCGTATCGTCTCCAGCGCAGCGGCCGGCACCGACAGCCAGTTGGACCTGGAACAGTTGTATCGCCTGGAGCGCTCGGGCACCGCTTGCGATGACGGTAATTTCAAACTGCTGGTCTTGCGTGCCGCCGGTCATGGCCCGGAATGGAACCTCAAGGCCAGCGGCAAAGGCATGGTGCTCGAGCGTGAAGGCCAACCGACACTGGCGGTGCCTTACCTTGAAGAACAACTGGGCGATGGTCGCTTCAATCTCAGCACCGAAGCCAACGGCCAGAAGGTCGAGCTCTGGCTCGCCGCCCAGCGCTGCGTCGACAGCGTCACCGGCGGTGTGCAGCACATGAGCGCCGAACTGCGGGTCAACGGTCAGGTCCAGCGTGGCTGTGCCTACTTCGGTGGTGCGCGCAACGACTGATTCGCCGGTTTTGGCTTATAATCGCCGGTTCACGCCCTGGTGCAGTTGTGCATCCCGCGAACCGGATCCCACCATGTTACGAATCACCGAACTCAAGCTGCCGATCGACCACCCCGAAGAAGACCTGCGCCCCGCCATCGTGCAACGCCTGGGCATCGCCAGCGATGACCTGCTCGACTTCACCTTGTTCAAGCGCAGCTACGACGCGCGCAAGAAATCCTCCGAACTGTGCTTCATCTACACCATCGACCTGACGGTGCGCGACGAAGCCAGCCTGCTGCGCAAGTTCGCCGATGACCGTAACGTCAACGAGGCGCCGGATGTCAGCTACAAAGTGGTGGGCCAGGCACCGGCTGACCTGAGCGAGCGGCCGATCGTGGTCGGCTTCGGCCCGTGCGGGATCTTCGCCGCCCTGCTGCTGGCACAGATGGGCTTCAAGCCGATCATCCTCGAGCGTGGCCCGGAAGTGCGCCAGCGCACCAAGGACACCTGGGGCCTGTGGCGCAAAAGCGTGCTCAACCCCGAATCCAACGTGCAATTCGGTGAAGGCGGCGCGGGGACGTTTTCCGACGGCAAGCTCTACAGCCAGATCAAGGATCCGAAATTCCTTGGCCGCAAGGTTTTGCACGAATTCGTCAAGGCCGGAGCGCCGGAAGAAATCCTCTACGTCAGCAAGCCGCACATCGGCACGTTCCGTCTGACAGGTGTGGTGGAAACCATGCGTGAGCAGATTCGCGCCCTGGGCGGCGAAGTACGCTTCCAGCAGCGGGTCACCGATGTGCTGATCGAAGACGGCCAACTGGTCGGCGTCGAACTGGCCAACGGCGAACAGATTCATTCGAAACATGTGATCCTGGCCCTGGGTCACAGCGCCCGGGACACCTTCCGCATGCTCCACAGCCGCGGCGTGTACATGGAAGCCAAGCCGTTCTCGGTGGGTTTCCGTATCGAACACCCGCAATCGCTGATCGACAGCGCGCGCCTGGGCAAGTACGCCGGCCACCCGAAACTTGGGGCCGCCGACTACAAACTGGTGCACCACGCCAAGAATGGTCGTTCGGTGTACAGCTTCTGCATGTGCCCGGGCGGCACCGTGGTAGCCGCGACGTCCGAGCCGAACCGCGTCGTGACCAACGGCATGAGCCAGTATTCGCGCAACGAGCGCAACGCCAACTCCGGCATCGTCGTCGGGATTACCCCGGAAGTGGATTATCCCGGTGGCCCGCTGGCCGGGATCGAGTTGCAGGAACGCCTGGAATCCCACGCGTACGTACTCGGTGGCAGCAACTACGAGGCCCCGGCGCAACTGGTGGGTGACTTCATCGCCGGCAAACCGTCTACGGCACTGGGCAGCGTCGAACCGTCCTACAAGCCCGGGGTGTCCCTGGGCGATTTGGCCCTGGCCCTGCCGGATTTCGCCATCGAAGCGATCCGCGAGGCCCTGCCGGCGTTCGAGAAACAGATTCGCGGTTACTCGCTGCACGACGCCGTGCTGACTGGCATCGAAACCCGCACCTCATCGCCCCTGCGCATCACCCGCAACGAATCGCTGCAGAGCCTGAACGTCAAGGGCCTGTTCCCGGCCGGTGAAGGCGCCGGTTATGCCGGCGGGATCCTGTCGGCGGGCGTGGACGGGATCCGGATTGCCGAGGCGGTGGCGCGGGATATCCTCGGGCTCGAGGCCTGAGGGGCCGATGCTGTTCACTCAAGGCAGAATTTGCCTGAGTGAACAGCATGACCCTGTGGGAGCGAGCTTGCTCGCGATGGCGGCCTGTCATCAACACAGATGTTGACTGATCCACCGCTATCGCGAGCAGGCTCGCTCCCACAAGGGACCTCAGTGATTCAGATATTGGCCCGCAACACGCTCTCCGGCAGCGCCTCGCCCCGTTCCACACACGCCGCCACGATGTCCATCAGCCCGCTCAACTCATACCCCTGGGCCTTGAGCCACACCGGGTCGTAATAGGTCGTGGCGTAGCGCTCGCCACCGTCACACAAAATCGCCACGATCGACCCCGACTCACCCGCATCCACCATCTGCCGGGCCGCCATGAGTGCGCCGATCAGGTTGGTGCCGCTGGACCCGCCGACCCGTCGTCCCAAGCGCTGGGCCAGGTAATGCATGGCCGCCAATGACAAGGCGTCCGGGACCTTGACCATCGCATCGATGACTTTCGGCAAGAACGACGCCTCGACCCGTGGCCGGCCGATACCCTCGATGCGTGAACCGCAATCCAGGCGCAGGCTGGCATCGCCGCTGCGGTAGTAGTCGAAGAACACTGAACGCTCGGCGTCGGCACACAGCACGCGGGTACCGTGCTGGCGATAACGGACGTAGCGCCCCAGAGTGGCCGTGGTGCCGCCAGTGCCGGGGCTTGAAATCAACCAGCTCGGCTCCGGGTGCCGCTCGAAGCGCATCTGCTGGAAGATCGATTCGGCAATGTTGTTATTGGCCCGCCAGTCCGTGGCGCGCTCGGCGTAGGTGAATTGGTCGATGAAGTGTCCATCATGCTCGTGGGCCAAGCGTTCGGATTCGGCGTAGATCTGCGTAGGATCGTCTACCAGGTGGCTCTGGCCGCCATAGAAAGCGATCTGTGCGATTTTTTCCCGGGAGGTGGTCGCCGGCATTACCGCAATGAACGGCAGGCCCAGCAACCTGGCGAAGTAAGCCTCGGAAATCGCCGTCGAGCCGCTGGAGGCCTCGATCACCGGCGCTCCGGGCTTGAGCCAGCCGTTACACAACGCGTAGAGAAACAGCGAACGGGCCAGCCGATGCTTGAGGCTGCCGGTGGGATGGCTGGACTCATCCTTGAAATACAGTTCGATGCCCGGCAGGCCAGGCAGCGGCAGCGGAATCAGGTGAGTATCGGCGCTGCGCTGGAAGTCAGCCTCGATGATGCGGATCGCTTCGCGCGCCCACTGGCGATGGTCGTTCATGATGTTTTCTCACTGGCTCGGTTCGACGCGGGGAAAGCTGATGGTCATGCAGGCGCAACGTGGTCTCGGAAAAACCAGTCGCAAGCTTAGGAAAAAACCGACATCGCGCACAGGTACAGCTAAGGTCCAATATGGCCCATAACTGCCTGACTGCGTGGAGCAAGCGTTGTAACGACATATAACAAAAAAGAATATAACTTTTGTTTTAACAACTAACAGTACGGGTTAGGGTGTGCCATCTTTTTGATTCAATGAATGGAGAGCGATCGTGGCTCTACGTAATTCTCTGACACGTTTTTTCCAACTGGAGGCTGCCAGCGGCCTGCTGCTGATCGCCGCCGCCCTGCTGGCCCTGGCCATCAATAATTCACCGCTGTCCTGGCTGTATAACGGTCTGCTGGACACGCCGGTGGTCGCCCAGGTCGGCGCGTTGAAGATCGCCAAACCCTTGTTGCTGTGGATCAACGACGGCTTGATGGCGATGTTCTTCCTGCTCATCGGCCTCGAAGTCAAGCGAGAGGTCCTCGGCGGGCAACTGTCGAAACCGTCGCAAATCGTCTTGCCCGGTGCAGCAGCGATTGGCGGCATGGTAGTGCCGGCGCTGATCTACTGGTTCCTCAACCGCGACAATCCTCCCGCCCTCGCCGGCTGGGCAATTCCGACGGCCACCGACATCGCGTTCGCCCTCGGCGTGCTGGCCTTGCTGGGCAAGCGGGTGCCGGTGTCGCTCAAGCTGTTCCTGATGACCCTGGCGATCATCGACGACCTGGGCGCCATTATCATCATCGCGATCTTTTACTCCGGCGCCCTGTCCAGCCTGTCGCTCATACTGGCGGCAACCTGCATCGCCGCGCTGGTGGCGATGAACCGGATGGGCGTGGTCAAGCTCGGGCCCTACATGGTTGTGGGCCTGATTCTGTGGGTCTGCGTGCTCAAGAGCGGTGTCCATGCCACCCTGGCCGGGGTAACCCTCGCGTTCTGCATCCCGCTGCGCACGAAAAACGCCGAGACTTCGCCCCTGCTCACCCTGGAACATGCCCTGCATCCCTGGGTGGCCTATGGCATCCTGCCGCTGTTCGCCTTCGCCAACGCCGGCTTGTCCCTGAGCGGCGTCACCGTCGAAAGCTTCACCCATCATGTGCCAATGGGCATTGCCATCGGCCTGTTGCTGGGCAAGACCGTCGGCGTCTTCGGCCTGACCTGGCTGGCCGTGAAAATCGGCATCGCCAGCCTGCCCCTTGGCGCCAACTGGGGCCAGGTATTGGGGGTGGCGATCCTGTGCGGTATCGGGTTCACCATGAGCTTGTTTGTCGGGTCCCTGGCGTTCGAGCCTGGCGTAAGTGATTACGCGGGCATGGACCGGATGGGGATTCTCACTGGTTCGATCCTGGCGGCGTTGCTTGGTTATGCGGTGACGGCGGCGGCCAGTCGCAAGCAGTCGGCATTGCCAAGCTGATTCCTGGCTGCCAGGAGGGGTGTGCATATCCGTTGCTGCGGTAACGGATATGTACCCAATCCAATCCAACCCCATAAAAAAACGGCGCTTTCCATTCCCGGAATAAGCGCCGTTTTCTCTTACCGACTCAAGCTTAGTGCGATACGCGACTCGTACCATCCACAGTGGAGATACGAACCCGCTCACCCACACGGAACACCTCGTTCTCCTGAACCTGCTGCACATAGGCGCGCATGCTACCGTCATCTTCACGAACGGTGATTTCCACACCCTGGGTACGGGTCAGGCCTTCCTCAGTCGCAGAACCAATCAGGCCACCAGCTACCGCGCCAATCACAGCGGCGACGATGCTGCCACGGCCACCACCGATGGCACTGCCACCGACACCACCGACCACCGCACCGGCCGCACCGCCGATCGGGGTCTTGGTGCCTTCGATCTTCACAGGGCGCAAGGACTCGATGGTCCCCATGCGAATCGTCTGCACGCGACGCGCTTCGTCACGGGAGTAGGAGTCACCGGTCAGGCTCGACTGACAGCCAGTGAGCAACATCGCCATCGTGGAAAAGGAAGCAACCAGCAAAACAGACTTACGCATAGCATCAACTCCAAAAGACAGGGATTCATTAAACTCCGCAGCTTGACGCCTGTCACGGCCTCGCCGGGATAAAATTGTTTTCATTCAGGTGGGATACAGGCGCACCCGAAAAATTCACCAAACAGTAGCGCCAATTTCCGAAACCTGCGTCATCAACCCGGGGATTTTCATGGATTATTTCATCATCGTCGCGGTCACCGTGGCCGGTTTGTACTTCCACTGGTGGCTGTACGTACGAATCAAACGCTGGATGGACCGCGACCTGGCGCTGTCCCTGGCGGGGCAGGATGAGCAGAAAAAGACCTACATGCTGCAACAATTGGCCCGCGCCCGGGAGCAAGGGGTCAAGCGCCGGGACTTGCCGCAATGGCTTAAAACCGCTGCGGCAGGTTACCCCGAAAGTTAAGGCGCCAGACGCTCGCGCGTCCAGTTCGCCCCTTGCAGGCGGTAGTTGAGGCGATCGTGCAGGCGGCTCGGACGCCCCTGCCAGAACTCGATGCGCTCGGGCAGCAAACGATAACCGCCCCAATGTTCCGGGCAGTGCGGTTGGCTGTCGCTGAAGCGTTGTTCGGTGGCCTTGAGCAAGTCGTCCAGCTCAGCGCGCCCTGAAATCACTCGGCTCTGGGGTGAAGCCCAGGCGCCGAGGCGGCTGCCTAGCGGGCGAACCTGATAATACGCGTCCGACTCCTGCGCGGTGACCTTCACCACTTTGCCCTCGATGCGCACCTGGCGCTCCAGGGCCGGCCAGAAAAACGTCATGGCCGCGAATGGATTCGCGGCCAATTGCTGGCCCTTGGCGCTGTCGTAGTTGGTGAAGAACGTGAAACCCAGGGCATCCAGGCCCTTGAGCAGCAGGATCCGGCAATGCGGGCGCCCTTCTGCATCCACCGTCGCCAAGGTCATGGCGTTGGCCTCCACCGGGGCCTGTTCGGTTTTCACCGCGTCGGCGAACCATTGGTGGAACAGTGCAAACGGCTCGGCCGGAGCTTGCGCCTCGGTCAAGCCATCGCGGGTGTAGTCGCGGCGCATATCAGCCAGCGGTTGGGTCATGGCGCGTTCCTTGTGGTTAGCCCATCACTGCTTGGGGGTATCGGCGGCCGCGACTTTCTTGGTATCGGTGGCGGCTTTGGCCGGTTGGGTTTTCTTCGCCGGGGTAGTGGCCTTGGCAGGGGCTTTCTTGGCAGGTGCCTTGGCCACGGCTTTTTTGGCCGGTGCTTTTTTGCTGGTCGGGGTCACGGCTTTTTTCGCCGCAGGCGCTGGGGCCGGGGCCACGGGCTTCACGTCCTGGGCCGCCACCAGCGTCACTGGTGCGGGGGCTGGCATGTTGTATTTACTCAGCAGCGCAACCATGGTGTTGGCCGGCGTGACCAGCAGTTCCACGCGACGGTTCAAGGCACGCCCTTCCACACTGTCGTTGGCCGCACGTGGCGCCACTGCGCCCATGCCGCGCAGCATCAGGCGATCACGTTGCAGACCGCTGAGACGGAAAATCGCCGCCACGGACTGGGCACGCTCCTGGCTGAGCTTCAGGTTCGCAGGTGCGGCGCCCGAGGTGTCGGCGTGGCCGAGGATCAGCACGGCGGTCTTGGGGTCGGCTTCAAGGATCTTCGCCACGCGGGTGAACGGCCCTAGGGTCACGGGCAGCAGCATGGCCGGACGGTCCGGGTTGAAGGAGCCGTCCACGGGCGCGGTGACCACCAGCACGTTGTCGCGGCGCTCGAGTTGGAGCTTGCTGTCCTGGATAGCCGTGCGCAGCTTCGGCTCGTAGTCGTCGAGCCAGGCCTGGGTGACTTTCGGATCGGGCATCGGCACCGCCTTGGCGGTTTCCTGATCCTTGCCGCCAAACGGCCACCACCACTTGCCGTTGCTTTCGGCTTCGGCCTTGGCAACGGCCGGCGCCTTGGCTTCAGGCTTGTCCTGGGGCTTGACGTCATCTTTCTTCGCAACGTCGGCAGCATCATCGGAAGAGAACGGCCACCACCAGTGGGTGGCGCTCTCCGCCTTGGCTTGCGGTGCGACGGCGGCCGGTTTCAGAGGCGCCGCTGGCGCCGTGTCCTTGGCCACGACCTTGTCGGAAGAGCCGAACGACCACCAGCTACTGCCGCCTTCGGCATCATTTTGTGGGGTTTGTGCGCAACCGGTGATAGCGAAGCACAGCGCCAGAGCGAGGGTTTTATTCGATGACATTGGATATCCACAAAATGATGTAAATGGAAAATAAAGGCCATGTTTTGGCCGCATAAACAGTCGCTTGGAAACTGAAAAGGCCCCGAGGTTCCGGTGCCCGCCGCCTTCAATGGCGTTTTATAGACAAGTGGCAAGTACCTTCGCAAGGTTCTGCGCGCGCGGGTCCATCAATACGTAAGGCCCGAGCGTGTTGGTCACGAAGCCAAAAGCCACATCATGTTCCGGGTCGGCAAAACCCAAGGAGCCCCCGGCCCCCGGATGACCGAACGCCCGTGGGCCGAGGCCGTAGGTCGCATTCGGCACATCCGGCTGGTCGAGCATGCAACCCAGGCCGAAACGGGTCTGGGTCAACAAAGTCTTATCCTCGCCGAAGCTGTGCTGGCGAGTCAGTTCATCGAGCATTTCACCTTCCAGCAGGCTGCCATCCAGCAGCCCCGCATAGAACCCGGCCAGGCTACGGGCGTTACCGTGGCCGTTGGCCGCCGGTTGCTGCATGCGCCGCCACTCCGATTTGTTGGTACTGGTCATGATCGACGGCGGGTTGGTGAAGGCCCGGGTGGTCATGGCCGTGGGCTCGCGCATCGTCACCTGCAGCAGGCGTTGGGCCGCGGCATCGCCGACGTTACCTTTGCCACGGGCGATGTGGGCCACGCGATGAAACTCCTCGTCGGCCAGGCCAACATGAAAATCCAGGCCCAACGGCTTGGCCACACGGGCCACGATGGACTCACCCGGACCACGCCCATCAGCCCTTCGCAGCAGCTCGCCGATCAGCCAGCCATAGGTGATCGCGGCATAACCGTGACCCTCGCCCGGCGTCCACCAAGGTGCTTCGGCGGCCAGGGCATCGACCATGGCTTGCCAGTCATAAAGCGCTTCGGGCGGCAGCAATTCACGCAGCGCCGGCAGCCCGGCCTGATGGCAGAGCAACTGACGCAGGGTAATGGATTGCTTGCCGGCGGCGGCAAACTCGGGCCAATAGCGGGCTACCGGGGCATCCAGCTGCAACTTGCCTTCGGCCACCAGTTGCAGGGCGGTGACGGCGGTGAAGGTCTTGGTGCAGGAAAACAGGTTGGCGATGGTGTCGCTGTGCCAGGCTTCATGGCCATCCTTGTCGGCGGTACCGGCCCACAGATCGATTACCGTGCGACCACCCACCTGGATGCACAACGCCGCGCCGCGCTCCTGGGGATTATCGAACAGCGCCGCGAACGCTTCACGCACCGCCTCGAACTGAAGTTCATAATGGCCTTGAATCTGCACCCGTAACTCCCTTGAAACAAACACTTTTAAGGTGGCAGGCATTGTTTCAGCCATTAGGGTTTTTGGGAACCGTCGCAAGACGGCTGGCTAAGCATGCCCACCGAGGCAAGAAGAACCTGTGGGAGCAAGGCTTGCCCGCGATGAGGCCCGCGAGGTCTTTCTGAAACTCAGGTGCCTTCATCGCGGGCAGCCTTGCTCCCACAAATACATTGCTTCACCGTGAAATCGCAGCAGCCTCAGGAAATCTCCCGCCGAAACGGCGGCAGCGCGTTGAGGATCGCCTTGCCATAGCGCTGGGTTACCAGCCTGCGGTCGAGCAAGGTGATGGTGCCGCGGTCTTCCTCGGTGCGCAGCAGGCGGCCACACGCCTGGACCAGCTTCAGCGAAGCGTCCGGTACGGAAATTTCCATGAACGGGTTGCCGCCTCGGGCTTCGATCCACTCGGCCAGCGCGGCTTCCACCGGGTCATCGGGGACCGAGAACGGAATCTTGGCAATCACCACGTGCTCGCAATAGGCACCGGGCAAGTCCACGCCTTCGGCAAAACTCGCCAGACCGAACAGCACGCTGGAATCCCCACCATCGACCCGCGCCTTGTGTTTGTTCAGGGTTTCCTGCTTCGACAGGTTGCCCTGGATGAACACCTGCTTGCGCCAGTCACGGTCAAGGCCATCGAACACGTCCTGCATCTGTTTGCGCGAGGAAAACAGCACCAGGGTGCCCCGTGAGCCTTCCACCAGTTCCGGCAGGTCGCGGATGATCGCCGCCGTGTGGGCAGCGGCATCCCGCGGATCGGCCTTGAGGTCCGGCACCCGCAGCACGCCGGCGTCGGCGTGGTGGAAGGGGCTCGGGACCACGGCGGTCACGGCTTTCTTCGGCAGGCCGGCGCGCATGCGGAAGCGGTCGAACGTGCCCAGGGCGGTCAGCGTGGCGGACGTCACCAGCGCGCCATAGGCCACGTTCCACAGGTTGCGACGCAGCATTTCCGCCGCCAGGATCGGGCTGGCATTGACCTCGATATCGAACAGCGAACCGCTTTCGGCCAGGGTCAGCCACCGCGCCATTGGCGGGTTGTCTTCCGGGTCTTCGGCGGTGAAGGCCGTCCACAGTTCCCAGTTGCCTTGTGAGCGGGACAACAGGCTGCCAAACAGCGGGTACCACTCCTCGGCCTGGTTGCTGGCGATTCCGATGTTGACCTCGCCATCCATGCCTTCCTTGAGCAGGTCGGTCAGGCGCGTGAACAGGTCGGTCAGGCGTGCGAAACCTTTCTTGAGCTCGATGCCCATTTCGCGCATGTGCTCGGGGATCACCCCGCCGACAAACCGATGGCGTGGCCGCTCGCGGCCCTCGACGTCTTCGCCGGGCTTGAAGTCGGCCACCTGCTCGCAAGCGGTGAACATGAACTGCTGGTTCGTCTTGATTTCCCGCGCCAGCTCCGGCACTTGCTCGATGAACTTGCCCAGGTCGCCCGGCAATGGATGCTGGGCCAACAGTTTGGTGAGGTTCTTGGCAGTGGTTTCCAGCCAGTCGGCGGTGGAGCGCAGCCGGGTGTAATGGGCGAAATGGCCGATGGCCTTGTCCGGCAGGTGGTGACCTTCGTCGAACACGTAGATCGTGTCGCGCGGGTCCGGCAGCACCGCACCACCGCCCAGGGCCAGGTCGGCCAGCACCATGTCGTGGTTGGTGACGATGACGTCGACCTTGCCCATGCCTTCGCGAGCCTTGTAGAAGGCGCACTGGCCGAAGTTCGGGCAATGCCGGTTGGTGCACTGGCTATGATCGGTGGTCAGGCGGGACCAGTCGGCGTCTTCCAGGGCCGTGGACCAGCTGTCGCGGTCGCCGTCCCATTTATTGCCGGCCAGCTTCTCGATCATGCTGGTGAACAGCTTCTGGCTGGCCTCATCGACTTCAATCTTGAAGCCTTCTTCTTCGAACAACTGGGCCGTGGCGGTCTGCGCGTGGCCTTCCTGGAGCAACATGTCGAGCTTGGAAAGGCACATGTAGCGCCCACGGCCCTTGGCCAGCGCGAACGTGAAATTCAGCCCGCTATTGCGCATCAGGTCGGGCAGGTCCTTGTAGACGATCTGCTCCTGCAGGGCGACGGTGGCCGTGGCGATCACCAGGCGTTTGCCGGCGGCCTTGGCAGTGGGAATCGCCGCCAGGCTGTAGGCCACGGTCTTGCCGGTACCGGTGCCGGCCTCCACCGCCACGATAGCGGGCTCGCCACTGCGCCGACCTTCGTCGTCGGTGTCGATGTCACCCAGGACTTTTGCCACTTCGGCAATCATCAGGCGCTGGCCATATCGCGGCTTGAGGCTCTTGGCTTCGAGAAAACGCGAATAGGCGCCCTGGATCGTGGTTTTGAGTTCGGTGCTGATCATGTATGGTCGGGCGCTAAAAACGCTGGATAAATTTTCAGTGGTTCGGATCGGCGGTTATCATACCCCGCTAATGAATCCTGCGCAGAACGGAGTAACCCAATGACACCCTTTGCCCTCGTCTACACCCTGCATTTACTGGCGGCCCTGGTCTGGGTCGGCGGCATGTTCTTCGCCTGGATGATCCTGCGCCCCGCCGCAATGACGGCGCTTGAGGGCCCTGCCCGGCTCAAGCTGTGGGTAGAAGTGTTTCAGCGTTTTTTCGTCTGGGTCTGGGTCGCCGTGGTGCTTTTACCGATCAGCGGTGTAGGCCTGATCCATGTGCGCTTCGCCGGTTTCGAAACCGCGCCGCGGTACGTGCAGGTGATGATGGGGTTGTACGTGGTGATGACAGCGCTGTTTATCCGCATCCAAGGCCTGCAGCTGCCGGCATTGCGTAGCGCCGTGACGGCGCAGGACTGGCCGGCGGGTGCGGCGGTGCTGGGGAAGATTCGGCGGTTGGTGGGGATCAACCTGTTGATCGGCTTGCTGGTGGTGGCGATTGGCGCGGCGCGACCGATGTTCTGAAAAGATTGTACAAGACCCTGTGGGAGCGAGCTTGCTCGCGATAGCGGTGGATCAGTCAGCCTTATGTGACTGACATACCACTATCGCGAGCAAGCTCGCTCCCACAGGTTCAGATCAGGTTTTTCTTCAGAACCGCTGCACCGTTACCACCCCAGCCGCTCCGGCAGGCCCAGGCTGACCGTCAGCGCCAGGACGACCGCTTTTGCCGCCGTCAGCGGTATAGACCAGGCAGCCCTTGGCCTTGCCTCCCGCCCCGGGTTTGCCGCCGTGCCCCGCCGCGCCACCGGCACCGCCGTCCACCGTCACTTTGATCTGCTCGGCAGGATAGGCGCGGGGCAGTTCAAGGCGTACCAGCGCACCGGCCGCACCCGGCTGGCCATCGCTGCCATTGCTGCCGTCGGCCCCGCGACCGGCCGAACCCCAGGTGCAACCCGGCGCCTGGCCATTGGCGCCGTCAAGACCGACGAAACCCGGCGCACCGGTACCACCGCGGGCATCCACCGACAACAGCGGCGCATTCAAGGCATTGAAACGCAGGTTGAGATCGCGCCCAGGCCGCGCGGCCTTGGTATAGGTACCCGGTGCGCCGCGTGAAGTGATCTGGCTGCCCTCGGCCAGCTCAGCCTGGGCCACTTTCATTTCCAATACCTGCTGCGCTGGCACGATGGCGATCCGCGCCTCACGTCCCAGGTGCAATTGATCGATGGTCAGTTCAGTGACATTGGAAGGCACCAGCAGCGTGCCGTAGTCGGCCACGTCCAGTCGCTCGAGGGCCAGGGTGCTGGTGGTGTTGGGCAGGCGCATCAACGAATGGCTTTCGACCTGGACCACCTGGGCCGAAGCCCACGGGCATACGAGTGCGGCGAGCAGACACAATTTACGCATGGGAAGCCTCTGGCGCGGTCGGGAGGGTTTGCAAATGGAAGATACCGAACAGCAGCACTCTGAGGCGATCACGACCTGGCGCGGGGCGGCCACGGAAACTGGCCCTGAACAACAGCAGTTCCAGCACATGGAGCACCAGCAAAAACGCGCCGGCGACGTTGACCAGCAGATGCAGCGGATGGACGAACGGCACGACCAGATTGACCAGCACCACCAGCCAGAACAACAGGGTCAGCAAGCGCCCCAGCCCCCAAAACACCTTCATATGCCCCCCTGATCGGGAATTATTCTTTGCGCGCACAGTAACGGCTTGCGCGCAGGATAAGCCAGAGGGTCAGGCAAATTTAATCTAACCTGAGCCCCGGCTCGCCTTCCCGACGACCCGGTAGCCCTGGCCCGCGCTTCAACGCTGGATATGCAGCTCGACCCGACGGTTCTGCGCCCGTCCTTCGTCGGTCTCATTGTCGGCCACCGGCTCGCTTTCGCCTTTGCCTTCGCTGGTGAGTTTGTCGGGGGCCAGCCCCTGGGTCAGCAAATACTCCACGACGCTGCTGGCCCGACGTTCAGACAGCCCCTGGTTATAGGCATCACTGCCGACACTGTCGGTGTGACCCACGACCCGGATGCTAGCGACATTGGCATGGCTGAGCTTGCCCATCAGCCCATCGAGCTGGCTTCGAGCTTCTGCGGTGAGGTCGGATTTGTCGAAATCGAACAGTACCTTGCCGGCATCGTTGAGGGTGATGACCTCGCTAGCCGGTGCTTCAGGCTCCACAGGTGGGGCACTGGCCGGGTATTGCGGCACCGGGCAACCGTGATGTTCGACAGGGGTATTGGCCGGTGTATCAGGGCAACGGTCGCGGCGGTCGAACACCCCGTCGTCGTCTTCATCGCCATCCTGGGCGTAGCAGATCAAACCACCGCCCAGCAGCCCCAACGCGGCGCCACCGGCGGCCCAACCGCTGCTTTCAATGGCCCCCAACCCGCCACCGACCAGACCGCCGATCAGGCTACAGATTGGCCAGGTGCGTTGATTGAGAGGTGCGCTGCCGTCGCTGTGAGTGGCGCAACCGGACAACAGACTGCTCGCCAGCAGTACCGGTAAGGCGGCCCTGATTAGAACGTTCATGATGAAGGCTCCTGTGTCACCGGCCCATACCGGTCACACAGGAGTAAAGACCCGCATCCGCAACTCCACAAGCCGCGGATGGCAAGGGTTTCAACGGTTTATCTTGATTTCCGTGCGACGGTTCATTGCGCGGCCGTCGGCGGTCTTGTTATCGGCCACCGGCTGGCTCTCACCGGCGCCGGACACCGAGACAAAACTGGCACGCGGTACGCCGTTGTCGACCAGGTACTGCACCACCGAGTTGGCCCGTTTCTCCGACAACCGTTGGTTGTAGGCATCGCTGCCGACACTGTCGGTATGGCCGGTGACCCGCAGTTGCGTGGTGGACGTTTCCTGTTTCAGCCGGGTCGCAACGCCGCTCAGGACATTTTTGTCGGCCGGGGTCAGCGTGGCTTTGTTGAACTCAAAGTGCACGTCGCGGATCACGATGGTTTCTTCCTTGACCACTGGAGGCTCTTCAGCCATTGGCGGTGGTGCGGGAGGTGGGCAACCGTCGGCATCGACCTGCACGCCCTTCGGTGTGCCCGGGCACTTGTCGCGGCTGTCCGGCACGCCATCGCCGTCTTCATCGCCATCGCCGTGTACCCAGCAATAAGCCGCCGCCATGCCACCGACGAACAACGCGCCGCCGCCAGCCCAGGAACTACTTTCGGTGGCGCCCAAGCCTGCGCCGATCACACCGCCGACGGCGGCACAGGTCGGCCAGTCGGTTTTCTGCAAACCTGCGCAACCAGTCAACACACTGGTTAGCAGAACCAGGGGTAACGCTGTCCGAACTATGCTCATCGGTTTTCTCCTTGAGGGATCGGCTTGTCGCCGATTCAGGGGAGTAAAGACCCGTCTTCGAATCTGCGCCAGCCTGAGTAATCGCGGGTTTTCGCCCCGTGTTTGCGAAGATTCCGCACGTTCAGGGACAAACCGCTCTAGGCCACGATGTCCGGGCAGGCTATCGTGGTGGTTCTGACTGAGGAACTTCGATGACCGTTGCCATTTCTGCGCGTACGCCCCAGCAAGCCTTGGCGGCCGTGCTTGACCGTTATGCCCCGCAAAAACTGCTATTGATCGGTGCCAGCGGCTTTCCCGCGCTCGAAGCATTCCAGCAGGCCCATCCCGACACCGAAGTGGTCCACGCCAGCCCCGGCGCACTGCCGGCGGAGGTGGCGGCGCGGCGTTTTGACCTGGCCCTGGCGCTCGATTGCCTGGAGCATTTGCCCAAGCGCGAGGGTCTGAACCTGTTGGGTGGCATCCGCAATCTCAATGCCAGCCGCATCGCCGTGCTGGCAGACCTCAACGCCTGCGGCTGGCAAGAGACGGACTTTTTTTCCCTGGCCCTGCAAGCCAGCGAGCGATTCCAGCGCGAAGATCAGGTCCTGACCCTGTTTACCTACGATCTGCTTGAATACAAACAGGTCCCCGACTGGCTCAACTCGCGCTTTTGGGCCAACCCGGAAAATTTTGGAAAATACTGGTGGTAACCGTGAACACAAGCCCGCACACACCCATTTGCCCCTGCGGCAGTGGAAACCCACTGGACGCCTGCTGCGGCCACTACCACGACGGTCACCCGGCGCCCTGCGCCGAAGCCTTGATGCGCTCGCGCTACAGCGCCTATGTGCTGGGGCTGGTTGATTACCTGGTCGCCACCACCCTGCCCGCCCAGCAGCCAGGCCTCGATCGCCAGTCGATCAGCGAGTGGAGCGCCAACAGCACCTGGTTGGGGCTGGAAGTGGAAAGCAGCGAAGTGCTCGGTGGTCAACCGGAACACGCCTTTGTCACGTTCACGGCACGCTGGCACGACGGCCAGGGCGAGCACAGCCACCGCGAGCAGTCCTCCTTCGTACAGAACAGCGGGCGCTGGTACTTCATCGACCCGACCGTACCGGTCAAGACCGGCCGCAACGACGGCTGCCCTTGCGGTAGCGGGCATAAATTCAAAAAGTGCTGCGCCGGCTACTTCAATCGTTGATCTCGCAAATGTCCGACACTCATCCATCGGCCCATGGGGCTAGACTGGGGGTAAACCAGAGGCTCGGACATGACCGCCACATCACTCCTGCTGCGCATCACCTGCCTGCTGCTGTTCGTCGGGCTCGGCGGTTGCGCGTCCTGGCAAGGTGAAGAAGCCCCTGAACCACAGGTGCACCTGGTCAAGGTCGAGGTGGTGCGGGCCCGGCTGCTGGAACAGAAGTTCATGCTGCACTTTCGCGTCGATAACCCCGGCGACAGCGACCTGACCGTTCGCGGCCTGACATACCGCATCCACCTGGGCGACCTGTTGCTGACCGAAGGTGAGCATGAACACTGGTTCACCGTGAGCCCCCGGCACAGCGCCTACTTCAAGGTGCCGATCCGCACCAACCTGTGGCCGCAGGTGCGGCAGGTGGTGAAGTTGCTGGAGAAACCCCGGGAACAGATCCCCTATCGTCTGGAAGGTGAGCTGGAAACCGGATTATTCATCGCTCACTACGTGCACCTGGAACGCAATGGCGTGATAATCGCCGCCGATTTTATTGCGGAGTAACCCCGATGACCCAACAACCCCACGTCCATGGCCCTGATTGCAACCACGATCACGACCATCATCACGATCATGACCACGGCCATGTCCACGGTCCGAACTGCGGCCACGCCCACCAGGAACCGGTGCGCAACGCCCTGAAGGATGTCGGCCGCAACGACCCTTGCCCGTGCGGCAATGGCAAGAAATTCAAGAAGTGCCACGGGGCTTGAGGGTCCGGGCGAAAAACCTTTTCGCCTGCTAGACCGTCATCGCGAGCAAGCTCGCTCCCACAGGAGATTTGCGAAGAATCAATGTGGGAGCGAGCCTGCTCGCGATGAGGCCGGCACATTCAGCACCTGTCTGTCAGCCCGCCTGCAAAATCCGCTTCACAGCAACCACCGTCGCATACTCGCCATGCAAGTTGCCCAGGGACATGGCATGCACGTCGGCCGCCGAACGGGCGTTGCCGAAGTAATCGCTCTTGTCGAAGGTAAAGCAGGCATCCTCGACCACCCACGTGTCGAATCCCAGGTTGCCGGCCGTACGCGCCGTGGACTCCACCGAGTTGTGCGTCGCCACGCCGACGATCACCAGTTGCCCGATGCCCGCCCTGCGCAGGTCTTCCTCCAGGCGCGTGCCACTGAACGCATCCGGTACTTGTTTCTGCACCAGCCCTTCCCCCGCCAGCGGTTCGAACCGTGGCTGGACCTCCACGCCCGACTGCCCCGGCCAGAACACCGAGTCCGGCGAGCGGGACAAGTGGTGGACGTGAATCACCGGTCGTGCCGTGTGTCGCCATAAAGCCAGTAGCTCGAGCATGCGCAGCTCTGCCTCGGGATTGTTGCGAGGGCCGAGTCTGGGATGAAGGATGCCTTTTTGTTGATCGATGAGGATCAGCGCTGCGTTGTGTTGTAGCTCCATACCAGTTTTCTCTTCTCGATCACTGAATCTTCCACACTTGAGCATCACCTCTTCCTACAGGCAAGCCTTCGAGCAAAAGCGATGCCCCAGCCCCGGAGTTTCATCGCCAAACCAACAAATAACCCTCGCCCCGCTTGCGCGGCCCCCTCCTGCTCACTAACGTAGCGCCTTTATTGGTGCCACCCCCCCTCCCGCAGGAGCTTTGCCATGGCCTCGCCAGCCTCTATTTCCCTTATCCCCCGGCTCGGCGTTGCCGCCGCAGTGGCCAGTGTGCTCGGCTTGAGCGGATGCCAGACCTGGAATGCCCAGGACACTGTCCCACCGACTTCCGGTGTGCAACCGCTCAAGGGGCTGGCGCAGAACGTCTCGGTCCGGCGCAATGCCACGGGCATGCCGCTGATCGAAAGCAACAGCTTCCATGACGCCCTGTTCACCCTCGGCTACGTCCACGCCAGCGATCGCATCACCCAGATGGTGACCCTGCGCCTACTGGCCCAGGGGCGGCTGGCAGAGATGTCCGGCGCCGAACGGCTGGACGTCGACCGCTACATGCGCGCCGTCAACCTGAAGAAAAACGCCGACGAGCTGTACAAGGCATCTTCGCCACGGCTCAAGCGCTTCTTCGAAGTCTATGCCCGCGGCGTCAACGCCTACCTGTTCCGCTACCGCGACAAGTTGCCGTCGGACCTGGCCGCCACCGGCTACAAACCCGAATACTGGAAACCGGAAGACTCGGCGCTGATGTTCTGCCTGCTGAATTTCAGCCAGTCAGCCAACCTGCCGGAAGAAATCGCCAGCCTGGTACTGGCCCAGACCGTCACCAATGACAAACTCGCCTGGCTGAGCCCGTCCTATCCAGACGAACCACTGCCCATGGCCGAGGCCGACAAACTCCAGGGCTTGCGACTCAATGGCCAGATTCCGGGCCTGAACGAGATCAGCAAGGCCACCAGCCAGTTGGCCGAGCTGAACCTTTTGAGCGCTGCGTCTTCGAGTAACTGGGCCATCGCGCCGCAACGCAGCCGCAGCGGCAAGAGCCTGTTGGCCAGCGACAGCCATGGGCCGCTGGGCATGCCGGGGCTGTGGAGCCCCGTACAGATCCGCGCACCCAAGTACCAGGCGGCCGGGATTTCCGTGGCGGGGATCCCGATGATCCTGGCCGGGTTCAACGGCAAAGTGGCCTGGAGCATGACCAGCGTACTGGGGGACAACCAGGACCTGTTCCTGGAAAAAATCCGCCGCCAGGGCAACAGCCTGTCCTATGAGGTCAACGGCAAATGGCAGCCAGCGATCGTGCGCAACGAAACCTATTTCATCAAAGGCCAGCGGCCGATTCGTGAAGCGGTGTTCGAGACCCGTCACGGCCCGCTGCTCAACAGCGCCCAGGGCCCGGCCATGGCCAACGGCTTTGGCCTGGCCTTGCAGACGCCGAGCTTGAGCGACGACAAGACTTTGGATGCCTTCTTCGACCTGTCCCGGGCGCAGACCGTCGAGAAAGCCTCCGACGCCAGCCGGGAAATCCGCGCCATGGCGGTGAACCTGGTATTTGCCGACGCCAGCCATATCGGCTGGCAAGTCACCGGTCGCTATCCAAACCGCCGCGAAGGCGAAGGCCTGTTGCCGTCGCCGGGTTGGGACGGTCGCTACGATTGGGACGGTTACGCCGACCCGATGCTGCACCCTTATGATCAGGACCCGGCCCAGGGCTGGCTTGGCACGGCCAACCAACGGGTCATCCCACACGGCTATGGCATGCAGCTGTCCAACTCGTGGGCCGCACCGGAGCGTGGCGAACGCATGGCCGAGCTGGCCGGCGCGGGCAAGCACGACACTCGCAGCCTGACCGCCATGCAATATGACCAAGGCACGACGTTCGCGGCCAAGCTCAAGAAAGTCTTCGAAGCACCGGGCATGGCCCAGCCGCTCAAACAGGCGATCGAAGCCCTGCCGGTGGCTGACCGGGCCAAGGCCCGCGAGGCCTACACTCGCTTGATGGCATTTGATGGCCGGCTCAGCCCGACCTCCGCCGACGCGGCGATCTATGAGCTGTTCCTGCAGGAAAGCATGAAGCAGATTTTCCTCGACGAACTGGGCCCGGACAGCAGCGCGGCGTGGAAGGCGCTGGTCGCCAACGGCCAATTGTCCTACTCGGCCCAGGCCGATCATCTGCTGGGGCGTGAAGACAGCCCGTTCTGGGACGATGTGCGCACACCTCAGAAAGAAGACAAGGCCGTCATCCTCGCCCGCAGCCTGGCCGCCACCATCAGCGCCGGTGAAAGCCAGTTGGGCGGTGATCGCAAGGCTTGGCAGTGGGGCCAGTTGCATCGCTACGCGTGGAAGAACAGCAACAGCCAGATCGTACGCGGCCCGCTGCCGGCCGGTGGCGACGCCAGCACGCTCAACACCGCAGCGTTCGCTGGGGGCAGGACTTCAACACCACCCTGGCGCCAGCCATGCGCTTTATCATCGACTTCGGCCAGCCTGAACCGTTGATGATCCAGGATGGTGCCGGACAGTCCGGCAACCCGGTCAGCCCGAACTACGCCAATGGCATCGATCCGTGGATCAAGGGGCAGTACCAGAGCCTGCCGTTGCAATCGCAGAATTTCGATCGGGGCTATGGCAAGTCGCGGTTGACCCTGGTGCCTGGCAAATAACAGCAGGCTGTTCATCGCCCTGTAGGAGCTGCCGAAGGCTCGGGCCGCGTTCGGACGATCTTTTGAGCTTTCGCTTGAGATTCAAGCGTCAGGGGAAAGATCGCAGCCTCGTTGCACTCGTCAGCTCCTACAGTCCCACAGGCCAGCGGGGCGGGGCGACGTTTTGCTAGATTTCCTCGCCACATTTGTCCATCCCATCACCCGATCCTGCCCCCCGAAAATCCGATAGAACTTCTCCCCTTACCCTCGCCTCTACCTGACAAGCCCATCGCTCCGGTGACTGCATGGATCTTGTCATTGCCCGCCCCGAAGGCTTGTACTGTCCGCCCGGGGATTTCTACATCGACCCGTGGCGTGCGGTGGAACGTTCGGTCATCACCCACGCCCACGGCGACCATGCCCGCAGCGGCAACCAACACTACCTGGCAGCGGCACCCGGCGAAGGCATTCTGCGTTCACGCCTGGGCCAGGACATCAACCTGCAAACCCTGCCCTACGGCGAACGCCTGTCGCATCATGGCGTGACCTTGAGCTTTCACCCCGCCGGCCATGTGCTGGGCTCGGCCCAGGTGCGGCTGGAATATCAAGGCGAGGTCTGGGTGGCGTCGGGGGATTACAAAGTCGAGCCTGACGGCACCTGCACCCCGTTCGAGCCGGTGAAATGCCATACCTTCATCACTGAATCGACCTTCGGCCTGCCAATCTACCGCTGGCAGCCCCAGGCGCAGATCTTCGAAGAGATCAACCAGTGGTGGCGCGGGAACATCGCCGCCGGCCGAGCCAGCGTGTTGTTCTGCTATTCCTTCGGCAAGGCCCAGCGGATTCTTCACGGCATCGATGAAAGCCTCGGCCCGATCCTGGCCCATGGGGCGGTGGAGCCACTGAACCGGGTCTACCGCGAGGCCGGTGTTCACCTGCCGCCGACAATTTATGCCAGCGACATCAACAAGAACGACCCGATCATGGGCCGGGCGCTGGTCATCGCCCCGCCCTCTGCCGGTGGCAGCAGCTGGATGCGCCGCTTCGGCGACTACAGCGACGCCTTCGCCAGCGGCTGGATGCGCCTGCGCGGTACGCGGCGGCGGCGCGGCGTGGACCGGGGTTTTGTGCTGTCCGACCACGCCGACTGGCCTGGCCTGCTCTGGGCCATCGAACAGACCGGCGCCGAGCGGGTGATGGTCACGCACGGCTCGGTAAGCGTGCTGGTGCGCCATCTCTGCGAGCAAGGCCTCGACGCCCAGGGGTTCAGTACCGAATACGGTGACGATGAAGAAGACCTCGCCACGGCCACCGACAGCGGTGAGGAGGCGTCATGAAAGCCTTCGCCGAGCTGTACGCCGAACTGGACGCCACCACCTCAAGCAATGCCAAGCTTGCCGCCATGCAAGCCTATTTCACCAAGGCCTCGCCTCAGGACGCGGCGTGGGCCGTGTACTTCCTGTCCGGCGGGCGACCACGGCAACTGGTGCCGGTAAAAATCCTGCGGGAGTTGGCGGTCCAGGTATCCGGGTTGTCGCTCTGGCTGTTCGAGGAAAGTTATCAGGCCGTGGGCGACCTGGCCGAAACCATTTCGCTGGTATTACCCGAATCGCCCCATAGCTCCGATGAAGGCCTGGCGCTGTGGATCGAAGAGAAGCTGCTGCCGTTGCGCGGTGAGTCGCCCGAAATCCTGGCTGAACAGCTCCCGGCGCTGTGGGCGCAACTCGATCGGCCGAGCCTGATGCTGTGCATCAAGCTCATTACCGGCAGCTTTCGCGTCGGCGTGTCAAAACTGCTGGTAACCCGGGCCCTGGCCGGCATGGCCAACCTGGACAGCAAGCGGGTGGCCCAACGCCTGGTGGGCTACACCGACCTGTCCCATCGTCCGACGGCCGCCAGTTACCTCAAGCTGATCGCGGCCGAATCCGCCGATGAACATGCCCAGCGCGGCGGCCAGCCTTATCCGTTTTTCCTGGCCCATGCCCTGTCTGCCCCGGTGGAGCATTTCGACACCCTGCTGGGACCGGCCAACGACTGGCAGGTGGAATGGAAATGGGACGGCATCCGTTCCCAGGTGATCAAGCGCGATGGCCATTTATGGGTCTGGTCTCGAGGCGAAGAACTGGTGACCGAGCGCTTCCCCGAACTGCACGCCCTGGCGCAGGTACTGCCCGACGGTACCGTGATCGATGGCGAAATCGTGGTGTGGAAAACCGCCCGACCGGTGACCGGGGACGCCTTCGACCCGGACGCGCCGTTGCAGCCGGCGGTGCAACCCTTCGCCCTGTTGCAACAGCGCATCGGTCGCAAGACCCTGGGCAAGAAAATCCTCGAGGATGCCCCGGTAGTGGTGATGGCCTACGACCTGCTGGAATGGCAAGGCGAGGACTGGCGCAGCCGCCCCCAGGCCGAGCGCCGCGAACGGCTGGAAGCGCTGATCGCCCGTGTTCACAGCCCGGTGTTGTTGCCATCGCCGACGGTCACCGGCCAGGACTGGTTCGACCTCGCCCGGCAACGTGAAGCCTCTCGCCGCCTCGGTGTCGAGGGCATGATGCTCAAGGCTCGCAACGCGCTATACGGCGTCGGTCGCACCAAGGACATGGGCGTGTGGTGGAAATGGAAGATCGACCCCTTCAGCGTCGACGCGGTGCTGATCTACGCCCAGCGCGGCCACGGCCGGCGCGCCAGCCTGTACAGCGACTACACCTTCGCCGTATGGGACAACCCGCCGGACAGTCGCGAGCGCACGCTGGTGCCGTTTGCCAAGGCTTATTCAGGGCTGACCGATGCAGAAATGCGCCAGGTCGACAGCATCGTGCGCAAGACCACCGTGGAGAAGTTCGGCCCGGTGAGCAGCGTCACGCCCACCCTGGTGTTCGAACTGGGTTTCGAAGGCATCGCCCTGTCCAATCGCCACAAGAGCGGGATCGCGGTGCGCTTTCCACGGATGTTGCGCTGGCGCCAGGATAAAACCGTCGAAGAGGCAGATACCTTGGCAACACTTCAGGACCTGCTGAAATAGCGCGGTACGCTCTTTGTGGCGAGGGGATTTATCCCCGCTGGGCTGCGAAGCGGCCCCCAAAAAGCCTGAGATGAACAACCTGACACTCCGAGGCGACTGACTGTTGGGGCTGCTGCGCAGCCCAGCGGGGATAAATCCCCTCGCCACAAATAATTGCTCACCCCATAGTGTTTCCCAAACAACGCACGCTCCATCCCGGTGCATCTTTTGATGTACGCTCATCCCCGCGCACCATCGCATTCCGTTGCCAGCCGTCGAAGCTTTTAAAACACTTGTTCGGCACTCTGGTTCGGAAATTGCTACCTTTATGCCGTCATACCGTTCTCGCCTTCACCGGTAACAATACTTACGCGCCACAAGCGCTCATATTGGTTTTAGGGATTGAATAATGAAAAAAGCACTGCTGACCCTTTCTGCACTGGCGTTGTGCATGGCTGCTGGCGTCGCCACGGCCAAGGAATACAAGGAACTGCGTTTTGGTGTCGATCCTTCCTACGCCCCGTTTGAGTCCAAAGCCGCCGACGGCAGCCTGGTCGGTTTCGACATCGATCTGGGCAACGCGATCTGCGCAGAGCTGAAGGTCAAATGCAAATGGGTCGAAAGCGATTTCGACGGCATGATCCCAGGCCTCAAGGCCAATAAATTCGACGGCGTGATCTCCTCCATGACCGTTACCCCGGCTCGCGAAAAAGCCATCGACTTCTCCAGCGAGCTGTTCTCCGGCCCAACGGCCTATGTCTTCAAGAAGGGCTCGGGCCTGAGCGAAGACGTTGCCTCGCTCAAAAGCAAGACCGTCGGCTACGAGCAAGGCACCATCCAGGAAGCCTACGCCAAGGCCGTGCTGGACAAGGCCGGCGTCAAGACCCAGGCCTACCAGAACCAGGACCAGGTTTATTCCGACCTGACCTCCGGCCGCCTCGATGCAGCGATCCAGGACATGCTGCAGGCCGAATTGGGCTTCCTGAAATCGCCAAAAGGCGAAGGCTATGAAATCAGCAAGCCGGTGGACAGCGAGCTGTTGCCCGCCAAGACCGCGATCGGTATCAAGAAAGGTAACAGTGAGCTGAAGGCACTTTTGGATAAAGGTATCAAAGCGTTACACGACGACGGCAAATACGCCGAGATCCAGAAAAAACACTTTGGCGATCTGAATCTGTACAGCGGCAAATAATGCGCTGCGCCCATCCGGTCTCGGATGGGCGCTTTTCTCCTGCCAAAGGCTTTCTTCCATGTTTGAACAACTCCTACAAAATCTGGGGCTCTCCGCCTTCAGCCTGCAGGGCTTTGGCCCGTTGCTGATGCAAGGCACCTGGATGACCATCAAGCTGTCGGCCCTGTCCCTGTTGCTGAGCGTCTTGCTCGGCCTGCTGGGCGCCAGTGCCAAGCTGTCCAGCGTCAAACTGCTGCGAATCCCCGCCCAGCTCTACACCACGCTGATCCGCGGCGTGCCGGACCTGGTGCTGATGCTGCTGATCTTCTACAGCCTGCAAACCTGGCTGACCTCGCTTACCGACTTCATGGAATGGGAATACATCGAGATCGACCCATTCGGCGCCGGGGTGATCACCCTGGGCTTCATCTATGGCGCGTACTTCACCGAAACCTTTCGCGGCGCGATCCTCGCGGTCCCCCGAGGCCAGGTCGAAGCCGCCACCGCGTATGGCCTCAAACGTGGCCAGCGCTTTCGCTTCGTGGTGTTTCCACAAATGATGCGCTTTGCCCTGCCGGGTATCGGCAACAACTGGATGGTGATGCTCAAGGCCACCGCGCTGGTGTCGATCATCGGCCTGGCCGACCTGGTCAAGGCCGCCCAGGATGCGGGCAAGAGCACCTACCAGCTGTTCTACTTCCTGGTACTGGCGGCATTGATCTATCTGCTGATCACCAGCGCGTCCAACTTCATCCTGCGGTGGCTTGAACGCCGCTACGCCGCCGGAGCCCGGGAGGCGCTGCGATGATCGAACTTCTACAAGAATACTGGCGGCCATTCCTTTACAGCGATGGCGTCAACGTCACGGGCCTGGCCATGACCCTATGGCTGCTCAGCGCCTCGCTGCTGATCGGTTTCCTGGTGTCGATACCGCTGTCCATCGCCCGGGTTTCACCCAAGTTCTACGTCCGCTGGCCGGTGCAGTTCTACACCTACCTGTTCCGTGGTACGCCGCTCTATATCCAACTGCTGATCTGCTACACCGGCATCTACAGCATCGCGGCGGTGCGCGCCCAGCCCATGCTCGACAGTTTCTTTCGCGACGCGATGAACTGCACGATCCTGGCCTTCGCCTTGAACACCTGCGCCTACACCACGGAAATTTTCGCCGGGGCGATTCGCAGCATGAACCATGGCGAAGTCGAGGCGGCCAAGGCCTACGGCCTGACCGGTTGGAAGCTGTACACCTACGTGATCATGCCGTCGGCGTTGCGCCGCTCGCTGCCGTATTACAGCAACGAAGTCATCTTGATGCTGCACTCGACGACCGTGGCGTTCACCGCTACCGTTCCAGACGTGCTGAAAGTGGCCCGGGACGCCAACTCGGCGACGTTCCTGACGTTCCAGTCGTTCGGGATCGCCGCGTTGATCTACCTGACCGTCACCTTTGCACTGGTGGGCCTCTTCCGCCTCGCCGAACGCCGCTGGCTGGCCTTTCTCGGGCCGACCCACTAGGGCTTTTGTTCCAGGACACACACGCAAATGCGCCACCAGATCCATGACCTGCTGGCCCCGGTACCGGGGACCGCACGCAAGATCCACAGCTTTCACTTCGGCCCGGAAAAAGCCGTCGGCAAAATCTATATCCAGTCGTCCCTGCACGCCGATGAGCTGCCGGGCATGCTGGTCGCCTGGCACCTCAAGCAGCGCCTGGCCGAACTCGAAGCGTCGGGCCACCTGCGGCACGAGATCGTGCTGGTGCCCGTCGCCAACCCTATCGGCCTCGAACAAGTGCTGATGGACGTGCCCCTGGGCCGCTACGAAACCGAGAGCGGGCAGAACTTCAACCGCCGCTTCGTCGACCTGAGCGAAGAGATCGGCAACGAAATCCAGGACCTGCTCACCGACGATCCGCAGCACAACCTGATGCTGATCCGCACCAGCCTGCGCGACGCCCTCGCCCGGCAGACCCCAGGCACGCAATTGCAATCCCTGCGCCTGGCCCTGCAACGGCTGGCCTGCGACGCCGACATGGTGCTGGACCTGCATTGCGACTTCGAAGCCGTGGCCCACCTCTACACCACACCCGAAGCCTGGCCACAGGTCGAACCGCTGGCCCGCTACATCGGCGCCGAAGCCTGCCTGCTGGCGACCGATTCGGGCGGCCAGTCGTTCGACGAATGCTTCACCCTGCTCTGGTGGCAACTCAAGGAACGCTTCGGCGAACGCTTCGAGATTCCCCTGGGCAGCTTTTCGGTCACCGTGGAATTGCGTGGCCAGGGTGACGTCAACCACGGGCTGGCGAGCCTGGACTGCCAGGCCTTGATCGAATACCTGATCCGTTACGGCGCCATCGACGGCGAACCGATGCCCATGCCCGAGCTGCCTTACCCGGCCACGCCGCTGGCCGCTGTCGAGCCGGTGGCAACGCCCGTGGGTGGATTGCTGGTCTACAGCGCCCTGCCTGGCGAATACCTGGAGGCGGGGCAGTTGATCGCGGAAGTCATCGACCCGGTCAACGACACCGTCACCCCCGTTCATTGCCGTAACGCCGGGCTGCTATACGCCCGTTCGCTACGCCGCATGGCCACGGCCGGCATGGTGATCGCCCATGTCGCCGGCACCGAAGCCTATCGCAGCGGCTACCTACTTTCGCCTTGAGGATGCATGCTCCATGTACAAACTGACCATCGAAGGCCTGCATAAAAGCTATGGCGAACATGAAGTGCTCAAGGGCGTTTCGCTCAAGGCCAAGACCGGCGACGTCATCAGCCTCATTGGCGCCAGCGGCTCAGGCAAAAGTACCTTTTTGCGCTGCATCAACTTCCTCGAACAACCCAACGACGGCGCCATGAGCCTGGACGGCCAGCCGATCCAGATGATCAAGGACCGCCACGGCATGCACGTGGCCGACGCCGACGAACTGCAACGCATCCGCACGCGCCTGGCCATGGTGTTCCAACACTTCAACCTGTGGAGCCACATGACCGTGCTGGAAAACATCACCATGGCGCCACGCCGGGTGCTGGGGGTCAGCAAGCAGGAAGCCGACGACCGCGCCCGTCGTTATCTCGACAAGGTCGGCCTGCCGGCACGGGTCGCCGAGCAATACCCGGCGTTCCTCTCCGGCGGCCAGCAACAGCGCGTGGCCATTGCCCGCGCCCTGGCGATGGAGCCGGAGGTGATGCTGTTCGACGAACCCACCTCGGCCCTGGACCCGGAGCTGGTGGGTGAAGTACTGAAGGTGATCCAGGGCCTGGCTGAGGAAGGCCGGACCATGATCATGGTGACCCACGAAATGAGCTTCGCCCGCAAAGTCTCGAACCAGGTGCTGTTCCTGCACCAGGGCCTGGTGGAAGAAGAAGGCAGGCCGGAAGACGTGCTGGGCAATCCCACCAGCGAACGACTCAAGCAGTTTCTCAGTGGCAACCTGAAATAAACCTCGGGTTCGATCGTTCCCACGCTCCTGCGTGGGAATGTCGCCAGGGACGCTCACCACGATATCCTGCATAAAACCTTTCGCATCCCGCCGTGGTCACTGAAAGAAGACGTTCAGGGCGCACACGGCAGGCATGGCGACATCCAACAATTTCGCGAAACAGTGGTTCGATGCCCGCGGCTGGAAGCCGTTCGCCTTTCAGAAGCAGGTATGGGCCGCGGTCAAGCGGGGGGAATCCGGGCTGCTGCATGCCAATACCGGTGCCGGCAAGACCTACGCCGTCTGGTTTGCCGCCCTCAACCGTTTCGCACGGCCGGCACCGCCGCTGGATAAACCGCGCAAACGTAAACCGCCGGCCGAACCACTGACTGTCCTGTGGATCACGCCGATGCGCGCATTGGCGGCCGACACCGGCAAAGCCCTCGAAGCACCCCTGGCAGACCTGCACCTGCCATGGAGCGTCGGCCTGCGCACCGGCGATACCAGCGCCAACGAACGCGCCCGCCAGGGCCGGCGCCTGCCCACCACGCTGATCACCACCCCCGAAAGCCTCACCCTGATCCTCGCCCGGGCCGATGCGCACGCCGCCGTCTCGACCCTGCGCATGGTCGTGGTGGATGAATGGCACGAGTTGCTCGGCAACAAACGTGGTGTGCAATTGCAACTGGCCCTGGCGCGCTTGCGGCGCTGGCACCCCGAACTCATCGTCTGGGGCGTCTCCGCGACCCTGGGCAACCAGGCCCACGCCGAACAGGTATTGATCCCGCAAGGTAACGGGATCAGCGTGCGGGGGGCCGATGGCAAGGCGCTGCGGGTCGACACGCTGTTACCCCCGACCCTCGAACGTTTCCCGTGGGCCGGGCATATCGGCCTGAAGATGCTGCCTCAGGTCGTAGCCGAAATCGACGCCAGCAGCAGTTGCCTGGTCTTCACCAACACCCGGGCACAATCGGAAATCTGGTATCAGGCGCTTCTTGAGGCGCGACCCGATTGGGCCGGGCTGATCGCCCTGCACCATGGCTCGCTGTCGCGTGACACCCGGGATTGGGTGGAACAGGCATTGAAGGACGGCCAGCTCAAAGCGGTGGTCTGCACGTCCAGCCTGGACCTGGGGGTGGACTTCCTGCCAGTGGAACGGGTGCTGCAGATCGGCTCGGCCAAGGGCGTAGCCCGACTGATGCAACGGGCCGGGCGCTCCGGCCACGCACCGGGCCGGACCTCGCGGGTGACGCTGGTGCCGACCCACAGCCTGGAATTGATCGAGGCCGCCGCCGCGCAGGACGCCGTGGCCCAACGGCGCATCGAACCGCGCGAATCGCCCCACAAGCCGCTGGATGTCCTGGTGCAGCACTTGGTGAGCATGGCCCTGGGTGGCGGCTTCGTTCCCGACGAATTGTTCGAGGAAGTGCGAGGTGCCTGGGCCTACCGCGACCTCAACCCGGCCGAATGGGCCTGGGCCCTGGCGTTTGTGCGCCATGGCGGCCTGTCATTGACCGCCTACCCCGATTACCGACGCGTCGAGCCGGACGAACACGGGATCTGGCGAGTGCCTGACGCACGCCTGGCCCGGCGTCACCGCATGAGCATCGGCACCATCGTCAGCGATGCCAGCCTGCAATTGAAGTTCTGGAGCAAGGGCGGAGGCGGCAAGATCCTGGGTAGCGTAGAGGAAGGCTTCATCGCCCGTCTGCGCCCCGGTGACGGTTTCCTGTTCGCCGGGCGGTTGCTGGAATTGGTCCGGGTCGAGGACATGACCGCCTACGTGCGACGCAGCCAGGCCAGGAAGGCCGCTGTGCCGCGCTGGAACGGCGGGCGCATGCCGCTCTCCAGCGAACTGGCCGCCGCCGTCGTGGCCCGTCTGAGCGAAGCCGCCGCGGGCCGCTTCGAGGGCCCGGAGATGCACGCCGTACAGCCCCTGCTCTTGACCCAACAACGCTGGTCCGGTTTGCCCACGCAAAGCACATTGCTGGCCGAAGCCCTCAAGTCCCGGGAAGGCTGGCACCTATTCCTCTACCCGTTTGCCGGACGCCAGGTTCATCTGGGCCTGGCCAGCCTGCTGGCCTGGCGTGTCAGCCGGCAACAGCCGCTGACATTTTCCATTGCGGTCAACGACTACGGCCTGGAACTGCTCAGTGCCACGGCAGTGGATTGGTCGCAATACCTGACCCCGGGCCTGCTGAGCGTCGATCATCTGCTGACCGACGTGCTCGCGAGCCTGAATGCCGGGGAATTGGCCCTCAGGCGCTTTCGCGAAATCGCCCGGATCGCCGGGCTGGTCTTCGCCGGCTACCCCGGTGCGCCGAAAAGCACCCGGCAAGTCCAGGCGTCCAGCGGGTTGTTCTTCCAGGTGTTCAAGCAATACGACGCCAACAATCTCTTGCTGGCCCAGGCTGGGGAGGAAGTCTTGCGCGAAGAATTGGATATCCATCGACTGGAGCAGACCTTGCAACGCCTCAATACCTTGAAGCTGGACCTGCACGTGATCAAGCGCCCCACCCCGCTCGGGTTTGCGCTGCAGGTGGAGCGATTCCGGGAAAGCATGAGTTCGGAAAAGCTCGCCGACCGCATCCGGCGGATGGTCAGCGAACTGGAAAAGACTGCCGATCGCGGTGACGCCTGATGCCAGCGCCTTACCCCATCAGCCTGGCCGGCGAAGAACTCTGGTTGCTCCCGGAAAAAGCCGTGTACTGGCCCGCCCAGGAAACCCTGATGGTGGCCGATGTTCATTTCGGCAAGGCCGCCGCCTATCGCAGCCTCGGGCAACCGGTGCCCCACGGCACCACCGCCAGCAACATCGCAGTACTGGATGCATTGCTGGCCAGCCTGCCGTGCCGACAGTTGATTTTTCTCGGGGATTTTCTCCACGGTCCCGGCTCTCATGCGCCCGGCACCTTGAAGGCACTTTCCGACTGGCGTGAGCGACATCCGCACTTGGCCATGACGCTGATTCGTGGCAACCACGACAAACGCGCCGGTGACCCGCCGCAAGCGCTGAACATTCGCGTCGTACCGGAGCCGTTGCTTCTGGGCCCTTTCGCCGTGCAACACGAGCCTGCCCCACACCCCAGCCGCCATGTGCTGGCCGGTCACGTGCACCCGGTCTACCACCTGAGCGGCAAGGGCCGGCAACGCCTGCGCCTGGCCTGCTTTCGGCTGGGCAGCGAAATCAGCCTGCTGCCGGCCTTCGGTGCGTTCACGGGCGGTTATCGAGTCGAGCAAGACAGCGATTGCAGAATTTTTGTCATCGGCGATAACGAAATATGGCCCGTCAACTGAAGCACTCTGTGCTATCGCTGGCGGGCCATCGTCTCATCAGGCAACAGGCGCAGGAGGCGGCTCGTCCGGCAGGGTAGGCTCGCCGGGTTCGGTAGGTTGTTCGTTGGGGGTATCGGGATCGGGCTGGCCAGGGATGCCGCCCGCCGCTTCGACAGGATGGGCCAGCAATGACCAGGCCATGACGCCGATCTGATTGGGCTCAAGCCTTGCCAGTTCGGCACTGATTCGCGGATCGATCTTCATAGAGCAACTCCTGAGCGAAGGCCCGCTGCGCTGACGCACAAAAACGGGCAGTACACGCAATAGAGTGTCTGCCCGCCCAGGAATTCCAACAGCTCGTCAGATTCAGGTACGCGGCAGTGTCACACCGCGCTGGCCCTGGTACTTGCCGCCACGATCCTTGTAGGAAACTTCACATTCTTCATCGGATTCCAGGAACAGCATCTGCGCCACACCCTCGTTGGCGTAGATTTTCGCTGGCAGGGTCGTGGTGTTGGAGAATTCCAGGGTCACGTGGCCTTCCCACTCGGGTTCCAGCGGCGTGACGTTGACGATGATGCCGCAACGGGCATAGGTACTCTTGCCCAGGCAGATGGTCAGCACGTTGCGCGGAATGCGGAAGTACTCGACGGTGCGCGCCAGGGCGAAGGAGTTCGGCGGGATGATGCAAACGTCGCTCTTGACGTCGACGAAGCTCTTCTCATCGAAGTTCTTCGGGTCGACGGTGGCCGAATTGATATTGGTGAACACCTTGAATTCGTCGGCGCAGCGCACGTCGTAGCCGTAGCTGGAGACACCGAAGGAGATCAGCCGGTCGGCGCCTTCGCCACGCATCTGGCGTTCGACGAAGGGCTCGATCATGCCGTGCTCTTGCGCCATGCGGCGAATCCACTTGTCCGATTTGATGCTCATGGCGGTTTCCTGAAATAGCGAGGTGGAAAAAATACGTCCGGCATCTTACTGGGGCGCGGGTCCGAGTTCAAAGCGCGGCACGCAAATCTCGCCGATCCGCCTTGATTTCCGGGTCCTGCCGGCCATCGCCCGCGCCGTCAGTCACCAAATAAGAGAAACCTTCGCAAAGACCATTGGCACATTCTGGAAAAAGGGTTAAGGTGGCGCCACTGTGCTGCTTGTGTCACTGAGAATCTCTACACGATATGTTGAATTTCGATCCAACCATCTACAAGAATTTTTCCTGCTCTTTGCACTCAGTCTCGGCCAGGGTTCTTCCTGAGTCGCAGTTATCTTTGTTCAAGGAGTTACACCATGTCTAATCGCCAAACCGGTACCGTTAAGTGGTTCAACGATGAAAAAGGCTTCGGCTTCATCACCCCACAATCCGGTGACGACCTGTTCGTTCACTTCAAAGCTATCCAATCCGACGGCTTCAAAAGCCTGAAAGAAGGCCAACAGGTTTCTTTCATCGCTACCCGCGGTCAGAAAGGCATGCAAGCTGAAGAAGTTCAAGTTATCTAACTTGTCCTTGCTTTAGTAAAAGGCCCCGCCCTCAAAAGCGGGGCTTTTTTGTGCCTGTCTGTTTTGCAGGCACAAAAAATAATGTGGGAGCGAGCTTGCTCGCGATAGCGGCGCTTCAGTCAACATTCATATTGCTGACATACCGCTATCGCGAGCAAGCTCGCTCCCACAGGATTTGTTACTCGCCTGGGTTTACCAGGTCACGCCAAACCCAGCCGTGTAGCGCGTCTTGCTCAAGTCGCTGTCTTCGGTGCCTTCAATGACATCCTTCTCAGCCTTGAGGTTGAGCGACGCCCAATCGGTAACCTTGTAGCGCAGCCCCACTTCAGCGTCATAGGCGTAATCCGCCACGTCGGACAGTGGCTTGCCCACTTCGCCGTTGGTGAAGAACTCGACGCGCTTGCCAATCAGGTAGCGGTTGTAGTCCCACTTCATGGCGACGGAATAGAAGTTGTCCTTGCCGCCGTCGCGGTATTCATAGTCGGTGCGGTTCAACAGCGAGCCCAGCGAGAACGCGCCCAGCTCGTCATCCCAGAACTGATAACCCGGACCGGTACCCACCACGCGCTGGCGCGCCAGGTCTTCGACTTTGTCGCGCTTGTAGTTCAGGCGGCCTTGCCAGAACCATTTGTCCGTCAGGAACCGGTCGAGGGAATATTCCAGGCGCCAGTTATCGGCGGAAACCACATCGTCCTGGAACTCACGGTTGTATTCACCCTCGGCGGTGTGCCGCCATCTGCCGTGGCGCGCCGAAGTCTTGAAGTCGATGTCGTAGTCGTCGGTATCTTTTTCCGCACGCTGGTAATCCAGCGCGGCATCGATGTTGCCCTTCCACACCAGATCCTCGACCACCGGCTTGGGCTTGAGAATCTGCTGGATACTGGCCAGATCGACAGTCTTGGGCGCATCACCGTTGGCCAAGGTGACCTTGCCATCCTCGGCCGCATGCAGCGCCTTGGCTTTCTCGCCGGTATAAGCATCCTGCTTGACCAAGAGCTGCTGATCACTCTCCAGTGTCTTGACCTGTTTCCAGTCGATGGGAATCGCGCCGGCGTAATCGGTCTGGATCAGCAACTTGCCGCCATCAAAAACGGTAATCTTGCCACTGAGTTTGTCCCCATTCTTCAACCAGACGGTGTCGGCAAGCAAGGGCATGGAGGTACTGGCAACAGCCAGACAAAGCAGGGTTCTAGACAACATAAGCGTATAAAGAGCTCAAGTTTGCGGTGAAAAGGCGGCATTATCCCCCGGGACGACACCTCAGCAAGGACTGACCAAAGTATTTGTAATGAGTTCATTTCTCAACCAGCTTTACAGGACTTAACCTACAAACGGCCACACACCCTCTTTTTCGGACGCCTGAACGTGACTGATGCATCCCTGGATACCGAGAACGCCGCCCAAATCCGCCGCACCACCCTTTACCTGACCCTGGCACAGGTGCCAGCGGGCAAGGTGGTCACCTATGGTCAACTGGCTGAAATGGCCGGCCTGGGCCGCGCGGCGCGCTGGGTCGGGCGGACCCTCAGCCAATTGCCGAACGACACGAAACTGCCCTGGCATCGGGTATTGGGTGCCGGCGGTCGGATCAGCCTGCCGGTGGGCAGCGCCTCAGGGGATGAACAGCGCGCACGCCTGCGCATGGAAGGGATCAGCGTCCTGAACAATCGTGTTGATATTCAGCGCCATGGCTGGCGCCCGGTAGAGCACAGCGGTTAGAGTGCGCGCTTTGTTTTCGCAATTTTTGAGGCAGACTCCAGCCCATGCCCCGTAAAACCTGGCGCGCCGCCCTCGCCGCCTATGCCAGTCCCTCGACGCTCGTGCTGTTGCTGCTTGGCTTCGCCGCCGGCTTGCCGTACATGCTGGTGTTTTCCACGCTTTCGGTCTGGTTGCGCGAAGCCGGTGTGGCCCGCGAAACCATTGGCTACGCGAGCCTGATCGGCCTGGCATACGCCTTTAAGTGGGTCTGGTCGCCGCTGCTCGACCAATGGCGCCTGCCGCTGCTGGGTAAACTCGGGCGTCGGCGTTCATGGCTGGTGCTCTCCCAGGGCCTGGTGATCCTCGGCCTGATCGGCATGGGTTTCTGCGACCCACAGAAACACCTGTCATGGTTGATCGCCATCGCCGTTATCGTGGCTTTCGCCTCTGCGACGCAGGACATCGCCGTCGACGCCTATCGCCTGGAGATCGCCGACGACACCCGCCAGGCCGCCCTCGCCGCCAGCTACATGTCCGGCTACCGCATCGCGGCACTGCTGGCCACCGCTGGCGCCCTGTTCTTCGCCGAAGGGTTTGGCTCCACCGGCTTCAGCTACAAACACTCGGCCTGGGCCGGCACCTACCTGCTGTTCGGCGTATTGATGGTCCCGGCGCTGCTCACCTCGCTGTTCATGCGCGAACCGCCGGTGCCGCTGCGCACTCAACTGCAGGCCGGACGCTACTCGTTCGCCCATCAACTGGCGTCGGTGTTCGTGCTGATCGTGCTGCTGGTGTCTGTCCCGGCGATGTTCACCCAGCTCTACAACACCGACTTCGCCAGCGTGCTGTTCGAGGGTGTCAGCCTGCTCGACCTGCTGCTCGAAGACCGCGCATTCCTGCGAGCCATCCTCTATATCATCCTGACCGCCCTGTGCCTGTCGGCTGTGGGCCGCCGCGGATTGGCACCGGTGCTGACGCCGGTCAACGATTTCATCCTGCGTTACCGCTGGCAGGCCCTGCTGCTGCTCGGGCTGATCGCGACCTATCGGATGTCTGACACCGTCATGGGCGTCATGGCCAACGTGTTCTACATCGACCAGGGGTTCACCAAGGACCAGATCGCCAGCGTCAGCAAGATTTTCGGGTTGATCATGACCCTCGTCGGTGCCGGCATGGGCGGCCTGCTGATCGTACGTTTCGGTATCCTGCCCATCCTGCTCATCGGCGGTGTCGCCTCGGCCGGCACCAACATCCTCTTCCTGATGCTCACCGACATGGGCGCCGACCTGAAGATGTTGATTGTCACCATCTCCCTGGACAACTTCAGCTCCGGCCTGGCTACTTCGGCGTTCGTCGCCTACCTGTCGAGCCTGACCAACCTGAAATTCTCCGCCACCCAATACGCCCTGCTCAGCTCGATCATGCTGTTGCTGCCACGCCTGATCGGTGGTTATTCGGGCGTGATGGTGGAGAAGTTCGGCTATCACAACTTCTTCCTGATCACCGCGTTGCTGGGCGTTCCGACCCTGTTGCTGATCGCCTTGCACTGGTTCCAGGAGAACCGTCGCCAGGGCTCGACACCCACTGCGGAACCGACGCCCACCCGGCCTGCGGAAGAGTCGTAGGAAACTTCAGAAAACGCCGGGGAAACCGGCGTTCGCATCGGGCGACCGCCCACGCGCCTGTACGCCAAGGCATCTCGCCCGTACAATGCTCCGTCACTTCTCGTCATCAGCAACCGACAACGGCCAACCATGCGCACCAGTCAATATTTGCTCGCCACACAGAAAGAAACGCCTTCCGACGCCGTCGTGATCAGCCATCAGTTGATGCTGCGTGCCGGCATGATCCGCAAACTCGCCTCGGGCCTGTACACCTGGCTGCCGATGGGCCTGCGGGTCATGCGCAAGGTGGAAGCCATCGTTCGCGAAGAGATGGACGCTGCCGGTTCTCTGGAAGTGTTGATGCCGGGCACCCAACCGGCCGAGCTGTGGCAGGAATCGGGGCGCTGGGAAGAATACGGCCCTGAGCTGCTGCGCATCAAAGACCGTCACGGTCGCGACTTCTGTGCAGGCCCGACTCACGAAGAAGTGATCACCGACCTGATGCGCAACGAGTTGAGCAGCTACAAGCAGCTGCCGATCAACCTGTATCAGATCCAGACCAAATTCCGTGACGAAATCCGTCCACGCTTCGGCCTGATGCGCGGTCGCGAATTCATCATGAAGGATTCCTACTCCTTCCACGCCGACCTGGCTTCGCTACAGATCACCTACGACCGCATGCACCAGGCGTACTGCAACATTTTCACCCGCCTGGGCCTGAAGTTCCGTCCGGTTGAAGCCGACAACGGCTCCATCGGCGGCGCCGGCTCCCACGAATTCCATGTACTGGCCGAGTCCGGCGAAGACGACATCGTCTTCAGCAATGGCTCCGACTACGCCGCCAACATCGAGAAAGCCGAAGCCGTGCCACGGGAAACCTCCCGCGCCGCGCCGACCGAAGAGTTGCGCCTGGTGGACACGCCGAACGCCAAGACCATTGCCCAACTGGTGGAAGGCTACAACCTGCCAATCGAGCGCACCATCAAGACCCTGATCGTGCGGGCCGAAGAGGAAGGCAAGCTGATTGCCCTGATCGTCCGTGGCGACCACGAGCTCAATGAAATCAAGGCCGCCAACCAGCCAGGCGTCGCCAGCCCGCTGGTCATGGCTACCGAAGCCGACCTGCGCGACGCCATCGGTGCCGGTGCCGGTTCTCTCGGCCCGTTGAACCTGCCACTGCCGATCATCATCGACCGCTCGGTGGAACTGATGAGCGACTTCGCCATCGGCGCCAACGTCGACGACAAGCACTATTTCGGCGTGAACTGGGAACGCGACCTGCCGGTTCCAACCGTCGCGGACCTGCGCAACGTCGTGGCCGGCGACCCGAGCCCGGACGGCAAGGGCACCCTGGAAATCAAGCGAGGCATCGAAGTCGGGCACATCTTCCAGCTGGGCAACAAGTACAGCAAGGCGATGAAGTGCGAAGTGCTGGGCGAAAACGGCAAGCCGGTCACCCTGGAAATGGGTTGCTACGGCATCGGCGTTTCCCGCGTGGTGGCTGCCGCCATCGAGCAGAACAACGACGAGAAAGGCATCATCTGGAGCGACACGCTGGCGCCTTTCCAGATTGCCCTGGTGCCGCTGCGCTATGAAACCGACCTGGTGCGTGAAGCCACCGACAAGCTCTACGCCGAACTGACGGCCGCCGGCTTCGAAGTGCTGCTCGACGACCGCGACAAGAAAACCAGCCCCGGCATCAAGTTCGCGGACATGGAACTGATCGGCATCCCGCATCGGATCGTCGTCAGTGATCGTGGCCTGGCCGAAGGCAACCTGGAATACAAGAGCCGCACCGAGGCCGAGCCGCAAGCGCTGCCGGTCGCCGACGTGCTGTCGTTCCTCCAGGCCCGTATCCGCCGCTGACACCAGATAGAGACGTCATGTTCAAGCGAAACACCTTAGGCCTCGGTGGTGCCGCCCTGTGCGGCGCCCTGCTGGTCAGCGGCTGTGCCAACCAAATGTCACAACGCAGCGAGCACGAAGAGCGGGTCGAGCGCAAATTGCTCGACCACAGCCTGCAGATCGACGTGGGCGAACCCAAGGTGCTCGACCTGCCGCAGCGTCGGGTGCGAATCAATGAGCAGAAGACCTTCGAAGTCACTGAATTCGAGGTCACTCGCCATTATGATCGCTACACGCCGTACCAACCCTGGCGGGAAATTTACGAGATCCCCCTGGGCGCGGTGGCGGTAGTAGCGGGTGTCGGCGCGAACGTGGTCAATGTGTTCGCCCTCGGCAATCTGCCGGACACCGTGACCCGTGACTGGATCAGCTACGGTTTCGCCGGGCTCAACCCGTTCATGAACGTCCCTTCCCATGGCCGTGCCCAGCAGAACCTGGCGGGCATCGACGAAGTCCAGCGCGACAAGCGTACGGAACACTCGAGTCTGCCTTGGAGCGAACGCCCGGTGGAGGTCAAGGCCGCCCGACAGACCTTCGAGCTGAGCACCGACCGTAACGGCGTGCTGCGCTTGAACCTGCTGGAAAGCCCGTTCGCCGAGCAGGACCTGAGCCAGTTCGGCAAATTGCAGGTCAGCGTGACGGATGCCCAGGACGAAGTGCACACCGACTCATCCCTGAGCATCAGCAGCACCTTGCGCAGCAAGCTGCTGGAAGCCCACGCGTTGATCTACGACGACCTGGAAGATGACGAGGTGAGCCAATGGGTACATCGAGTCAAGCGCCTGTCGGAGCTGGGACTTGAAGAAGAGGCCAGCGAACTGGAACAGAGCCTGATCGAACTGACCCGCAATGATCCGGAGTTGCAGGCCGAATTCATGAAAGCACTGACCAAGGATGGCGGGCGGTTGGTGGCGGATCCTGGCGTTAACTGAAATCCCCCTGTGGCAAGGGGGTTTTGTGAGGGCAAGACCTGTGGGAGCAAGGCTTGCCCGCGATGGCGGCCTCAAGGATGCCATCGCGAGCAAGCTTTGCTCCCACAGGATTCCCTTGCCAACAGGACCGCGCCAAGCAGGGGCTCATCGTCAGCCTCACCGCTCAAACAACTCCAACTGCTCAAACCCACCGCGCAAATCCTCCAGCCGCACCCCTATCCCCAATAACCGCACCGGCTTGCCGCCCCGGTTGAACGCCTGGGTCAACAGCAGCTGGTAGCTGCCCAGGTCCCGCCCTGCCCCGGCCTGTTCCAGTGTGGTTTGGGTGAAGTCGTGGAATTTCACTTTGACGAACGGCTTGCCCGGTCGATAACTGCTGTCGATCCGCGCCATGCGTCCGTTGAGGGTTTCCATCAGTTCCGGCAGCTTGGCGAGGCAACTCACCAGGTCGGGCAGGTCGACATCGTAGGTGTTTTCCACACTGATGGACTGACGTCGGCTGTCGTTGTGCACCAGCCGCTCATCGATCCCACGAGCCAGGCTCCAGAGCCGCTCACCGAAACTGCCAAATTCGCGCACCAGCGCCAACTTGTCCCATTGGCGCAACTGCAGGCAATCGACGATGCCGAGTCGGTTCAGCTTATCGGCGGTGACCTTTCCAACACCGTGGAGCTTGCTGACCGGCAGGGCCGAAACAAAGTCATCGACCTGGTCGGGGGTGATGACGAACAACCCGTTGGGCTTTTTCCAGTCACTGGCGATCTTGGCCAGGAACTTGTTCGGCGCGACGCCTGCGGACACAGTGATGTGCAACTGGTTGGAAACCCGCCGACGAATATCCTGGGCGATGCGCGTGGCGCTGCCACCGAAATGGGCACTGGCGGAGACGTCCAGGTAGGCCTCGTCCAGCGACAGCGGCTCGATCAGGTCAGTGTAATCGCTGAAAATCGTATGAATTTCCTTCGACGCTTCCCGATAGGCATCCATTCGTGGCTTGACGATGGTGAGGTCCGGGCAAAGCTTCAAGGCGTGGCCGGAAGACATGGCCGAGCGCACTCCGTAGGCCCGCGCTTCGTAGTTACAGGTGGCAATCACGCCCCGCCGATCCGCCGAACCTCCCACCGCCAAGGGTTTGCCGGCCAGCCGCGGGTCATCGCGCATCTCGATGGCGGCGTAGAAACAGTCACAGTCGACATGGATGATCTTACGTTGCGTCATAAATAAAGCAGCAGAGTGTGCGACGAATCGGGGCCACCAGTATCGCACCGGCACCTGTATATAGCACCAGTAGTTTAAAAGATCCTTCGTCGAGACCCGAAAGTGCCTACACAAATTTACTTCTTCAATCGCAATGAAGCCTCCAATAGAGCTTCAGCCCTTGCCAGGCTTGCGTCACAGCGCTGTCACAATGCCTTTCTCCAAGGCTAAGCACTTGAAGCGGAACAGTTTTTTATATAGCCAGGGTTGACAGCCGCGCGATTCTCTGTAGAATGCCGCCACACAGACGCGGGATGGAGCAGTCTGGTAGCTCGTCGGGCTCATAACCCGAAGGTCGTCGGTTCAAATCCGGCTCCCGCAACCAAACATCAAAAAAGGCTACTCGAAAGAGTGGCCTTTTTTGTGCGTGCCCGTTTTTGACTGCCTGATCAGAGAGTCGCCGCCTACGCCACCCTACCCACAACCAGTTGTAGGACAATTTCCTTTAAATTCCGAGCGTTTAGGAAGACAAGGGGCGGATCGAGGGTTTATTTGAGCCCATTACCTTTTAACGGTTGACACTCGGGCGTTCGCCTGTAGAATGCCGCCACACAGACGCGGGATGGAGCAGTCTGGTAGCTCGTCGGGCTCATAACCCGAAGGTCGTCGGTTCAAATCCGGCTCCCGCAACCAAATATCAAGAAAGGCTGCTCGAAAGAGTGGCCTTTTTTGTGTCTGGCGAAAAAAGCCCTACATTACAAAGATTTTGTAATTATTTTCCTCCGCGGGGATTGGTAACTTGGCTGGATACCCCCATCCTGTCGCGCATAGCTCAAGAGGTGATTGATGCGCGCCCACTCGTCTGACCCGCAAGACCCTGTTACTGCGACACAACCGATCAAGGCCGAACGATTGCGCTGGCTGGATCGGATCAGTCAATACCGCCAGCCTATTGGTCTCGCGGTAACGTTGCTGCTGTTTGCGATTGCCTTGATTGCCTGTCGCCACTTGCTGAGCGAGCTCGATCTTTACGCCCTGCATGATTCAATTCTGGAAGTGCCACGACCGGCCCTGCTGGGCGCGATCGCCGCCACGGTAGCCGGCTTCATCATTCTTTTAGGCTACGAGTGGTCCGCCAGCCGTTATGCCGGGGTGACACTGCCGCCACAAACCATGGTCCTGGGTGGATTCACCGCGTTCGCCATCGGCAATGCCATTGGCCTGTCACTGCTGTCGGGCGGCTCGGTTCGCTACCGTCTGTATGCGCGTCATGGCCTGGGGGCCTCGGATGTCGCCCACATGACGCTGTTCGCCAGCCTGTCCCTGGGCTGCGCGTTGCCGCCGCTGGCGGCCCTGGCGACGCTCAGCAACCTGCCCGCCGCGTCCACCGCGCTGCACCTGCCTGCGGCTTTGCTGGGGACCATTTCCGTCGCGGTGCTGCTGCTCACCAGCGTGTTGGCCGTCGGCATCTATCGTCGACGCCTGCCGGAACAGCCTCATCGCGACAGCCTGCTGGTAAAAGCCGGGCGCCGCACGCTGCGCCTGCCGGGCCGACGCCTGACCTTCCTGCAATTGGTAATCACCGCGCTGGATGTCGCCGCCGCCGCCACCGTGTTGTATCTGTTGCTGCCCGAAGCGCCGCCGTTCGGCGCCTTCCTGCTGGTGTACCTGCTGGCGCTGGCTGCCGGGGTGCTCAGCCATGTACCGGGCGGTGTCGGGGTGTTCGAAGCGATCCTGCTGGCCGCGTTCGCCGACAAACTCGGGGCCGCGCCACTGGCCGCCGCGCTGTTGCTGTATCGCTTGATCTACGTGCTGCTGCCGATGCTGGTGGCCTGCGTACTGTTGCTGATCAATGAGGCGCAACGGCTGTTCCAGACGCGCCAGACCCTGCGGGCGGCATCGGGTTTCGCGGCGCCAATCCTGGCGGTGCTGGTGTTCCTCTCAGGTGTCGTGCTGTTGTTTTCCGGGGTAACGCCGGAAATCGACACCCGCCTGGAGCACATCGGCTTCCTTATCCCTCATCGGCTGGTCGACGCTTCGCACTTCGGCGCCAGCCTGGTGGGCGTGTTGTGCCTGTTGCTCGCCCAAGGCCTGCGCCGTCGCCTGTCGGCCGCCTGGATGCTGACCACGGTCTTGCTCCTGGTCGGCGCCCTGCTCTCGCTGCTCAAGGGTTTTGACTGGGAAGAAGCCACGCTACTGACGCTGACGGCCACCCTGCTGGCGGTGTTCCGGCGCTCCTTCTATCGTCCGAGTCGCCTGACTGAACTGCCCTTTTCCCCGCTGTTCCTGATCGCCAGTATCTGCGTGCTCGGCGCGTCGATCTGGCTGCTGCTGTTTGCTTACCAGGATGTGCCCTACAGCCATCAACTCTGGTGGCAGTTCACTCTCGACGCCGACGCCCCTCGCGGCCTGCGCTCCCTGCTGGGCGCCGCGGTGCTGCTGGTGGTGGTGTCCCTGACCTGGTTGCTGCGCACCGCGCGACCGGTGATCCATTTGCCGACGACAGAAGAACTGGAGCGGGCCAAGACGATTCTCATGACGTCTTCGCAACCCGACGGCGGCCTGGCCCTGACCGGCGACAAGGCGTTGCTGTTTCACCCCAACGACGAAGCGTTCCTGATGTACGCCCGCCGTGGTCGCAGCCTGGTGGCGTTGTACGACCCGATCGGTCCTACCCAGCAACGGGCTGAAATGATCTGGCAGTTCCGCGACCTGTGTGACATCCACCATGCCCGCCCCGTGTTCTATCAGGTACGTGCCGAGAACCTGCCGTACTACATGGACATCGGCCTGACAGCCATCAAGCTGGGCGAGGAAGCACGGGTCGACCTCAAGCGTTTCGATCTCGAAGCCAAGGGCAAGGAGATGAAGGACCTGCGCTACACCTGGAACCGCGGCACCCGTGACGGCCTGTCACTGGAGATCCACGAACCGGGCCAGGCGCCGATGGATGAGCTCAAGGTCATTTCCGATGCCTGGCTGACCGGCAAGAACGTGCGTGAGAAAGGTTTCTCCCTGGGCCGTTTCAGCGATGACTACCTCAAGCATTTTCGCATCGCGGTAATTCGTTTCGAGGGCCGGCCGGTGGCGTTCGCCAACCTGCTGGAAACCCACAGTCACGAACTGGCCAGCCTCGACCTGATGCGCGCCCACCCCGAAGCCCCGAAACTGACCATGGAATTCATGATGGTCGGCCTCATCCAGCATTACAAAAACCATGACTACGCCCGCTTCAGCCTCGGCATGGTCCCGCTGTCGGGCCTGCAACCGCGTCGCGGCGCACCGTTGACCCAACGCCTGGGTTCGATGGTTTTCCGCCGTGGCGAGCAGCTCTATAACTTCCAGGGGCTGCGCCGCTTCAAAGACAAATTCCAGCCTGACTGGGAACCTCGCTACATGGCCGTGCCCGCCGGACTCGATCCGCTGGTGGCGCTGGCTGATACCGCCGCCCTGATTGCAGGCGGCCTGACTGGATTGGTGAAACGCTGATGATGCAACGCTCCTGGCGATACGTAGTGGCCGCCCTGCTGGTGCTGGCGGTAATTCTCGGTGGCGGTTACTGGTACTTGAAACGCCCGGCCCCGCAACCAACCCTGGAACAGCTGGCGCCCACCGATGGCGTGGCGATGACGCGGGTCATCCCCGGCACCAAGCCGCGCGCCCAGGTGCTGGTGGCGGTCAATGAGGACCAGAAGCTCAGCGACACGCAGTTGACGACCCTCAGCCGCAGCGGCTCGGCGCAGATCGTCCAAGTGATCCTGCCCAAGGACTGCATGTTGCAAGGTCGCGCCCTGCAGACGGGCCTGCGGCAGCTCCAAGGGCCAGCCACGCTGGTCAGCGGCATCGGCCCTGGCGCCGTGCTGGCCTGGCGCTGGCTGGCCGAGCAGAAGGATGACAAGGCCAAGGCCGTGTCGGTGGACCTGGCCCTGGAAAAACCCGGCTGCACACACTTGCTGCCCAAAAGCGCAGCCCACGGCCACTGGCTGGTGGCCTGGAACGATAACCCCGACGACACCAGCGCCGGCTTCGTACGCGATCAGCGGAATGCCGAGACCAGCATCAGCGACTACGACATCAACCTGCCGCAAGTACTGAACAACGAGCTGCGCAAGATCCTGGTCGGCACTGACAAGGCCAAGGGTGGCCTGAGCATCCCGGTGGTGGAAGTCCCAGCCAGCCAGACGCGGGATACCGTGACCCTGTTTCTCTCCGGAGACGGCGGCTGGCGCGACCTGGACCGCGACGTGGCCGATGAAATGGCCAAGATTGGCTACCCAGTGGTCGGCATCGACACCCTGCGCTACTACTGGCAGCACAAGAGCCCGGAGCAAAGCGCGGCGGATCTGACCGAACTGATGCAGCACTACCGTCAGGTCTGGGGCACCAAGCGCTTCGTCCTGACCGGCTACTCCTTCGGTGCCGACGTGTTGCCAGCCATCTACAATCGCCTGCCAGCCACCGAACAACAGCGGGTCGATGCGATCATCCTGCTGGCTTTCGCCCGCACAGGCAGCTTCGAGATCGAAGTCGAAGGCTGGCTCGGTAACGCCGGCACGGAAGCCGCCACCGGCCCGGAAATGGCCAAGCTGCCAGCCGAGAAAGTGGTGTGCATCTACGGCGGTGAAGAAGCCGACGAAAGCGGCTGTACCGACAAGACCGCCGTGGGCGAGGCCATCAAGCTGCCTGGCGGCCACCACTTCGACGAAAATTACCCGGCCCTGGCCAAGCGCCTGATCGATGAGATCAACAAGCGGCAGAACAAGACAACCGAACAGTGATCTGACGCAGAACAGAGAAAAGCCCCGGCAACCTTACGGTTACCGGGGCTTTTTTGTGCCAGCTCGACTGCACATAGGGCCCCTTGTGGGAGCGAGCCTGCTCACGATGACGGCAGCACAGTCAACATAACTGCCAACTGACCCACAACCATCGCGAGCAGGCTCGCTCCCACAAAGGTTCACTGGTCATCTTGCATTTGTGCGACCGACAAAAAAGCCCCCGCCGCCGCAAGGCAACGAGGGCTTTTTGTTTTCTGGTCGCTACATCTCCACCTGCGTCCCCAGTTCAATCACCCGGTTCAACGGAAGATTGAAGAAGCGCAGATTGCCGTTGGCGTTCTTCAACATGAAGGCGAACAACGCCTCGCGCCAGCGCGCCATACCTTCGAGTTTCGACGCGATGACCGTTTCGCGGCTGAGGAAGTAGGTGGTGCGCATCGGGCTGAAGTCCAGGTCATCCAGATGGCAGAGCTTGAGTGCCTGCGGGACGTCCGGCTCGTCGGTGAAGCCAAAATGCAGGATCACCCGGAAGAAGCCTTCGCCATAGGCATCGACCTCGAAGCGCCGCTGCGGCGGTACCCGGGGGATGTCTTCGTACACCACCGTCAGCAGCACCACTTGCTCATGCAGCACCTGGTTGTGCAGCAGGTTGTGCAACAGCGCATGGGGCACGGCGTCCGAACGTGCGGTCAGGAACACGGCGGTGCCCTGTACGCGATGGGGCGGTTGCACGCGAATACTGCTGATGAAGATCGGCAGCGGCAGCGCGCCTTCGTCCAGGCGCTCCACCAGCAATTGCTTGCCGCGCTTCCAGGTGGTCATCAACACAAACAAGGCGATACCGGCGATCACCGGGAAAGCGCCGCCCTGAACGATTTTCGGCACGTTAGCGGCAAAGTACAGGCCATCGACCAGCAGGAAACCGATCAATACCGGCACCGCCAGCAGCGGCGGCCATTTCCACAACAACAGCATGACCGCCGAGACCAGGATCGTGGTCATCAGCATGGTACCGGTCACGGCCACGCCATAGGCCGAAGCCAATGCGCCGGAAGATTCGAAACCCAGCACCAGCAGCACCACGCCAACCATCAGTGACCAGTTCACCGCACCGATGTAGATCTGGCCCTGCTCGGCGCTGGAGGTGTGCTGGATATACATGCGCGGGATGTAGCCGAGCTGGATCGCCTGGCGCGTCAGGGAGAATGCGCCGGAAATCACCGCTTGCGAAGCGATCACCGTGGCCAGGGTCGACAGACCCACCAGCGGAATCAGCGCCCAGCTCGGTGCCAACAGATAGAACGGGTTGCGCGCCGCTTCCGGGTCACCCAGCAACAACGCGCCCTGACCGAAATAATTGAGTACCAGCGCCGGCAGCACCAGGATGAACCAGGCCCGTGCAATGGGTTTGCGCCCGAAGTGGCCCATGTCGGCGTACAGCGCTTCGGCACCGGTCAGCGCCAGCACCACGGCGCCGAGGATCGCCACGCCCATGCCCGAATGGACGACGAAGAAACGCACGGCCCAGACTGGGTTCAACGCCTGCAACACTTCCGGGTGTTGGCTGATGCCGTAGACACCGAGCGCGCCGAGCACCAGGAACCAGGTGACCATGATCGGGCCGAACAGGATGCCGATCCGTGCGGTACCGTGGCGCTGGATGATAAAGAGCCCTACCAGCACGACCAAGGACAGTGGCACGACCCAATGATCGATGCCCTCGAACGCCAGGCCAACGCCTTCGATCGCCGAGAGCACGGAAATCGCCGGGGTGATCATGCTGTCGCCATAGAACAACGCCGCCCCGATCAAGCCGCAGACCACCAGCAATTTGCGCAACCGCGCCCGCCCCGCCGCTGCCCGCCGCGCCAGGGCGGTGAGCGCCATGATCCCGCCCTCACCCTGGTTATCGGCGCGCAGGACGAACATCATGTACTTGATCGACACGACCCAGATCAGCGACCAGAAAATCAGCGAGAGGATCCCCAGCACCCCATCGTGGTTGACAGGTACGCCGTAGGCACCGGAAAACACTTCCTTGAGGGTGTACAGTGGGCTCGTGCCGATGTCGCCATAAACCACTCCGACCGCCGCGACCAGCATGCTCAGCGGTTTCGCTGCCGAATGCTCGGCACCCACCGCCTGACTACTTGCATGACCCATCCAACACTCCTGATTCCAGACCTGGCTTCTTGAACGAAGCACTATGCTTTGTTGAGGCAGCATGCGCTGTTTTACGTATTGTTACAGACGTTTTGTTGACTGTAGCAATCGTCAGAACGCAAAGGCGCGAAGCATAGCGCAGCACTCGTCGCATTTCCCGGTATAAAGCTGGTCAAGCAGCCCGGCCACAGATAGAATTGCGCACTTTTTGATCAGAGGCGCGCCAGGCGCCCTGTCTCGGCAAGAGACGATCCCCCTACACCGAGGTTAGACATGTCCACCACTACCGCGCCAGCCAATCCGAAGGTTGGCTTCGTATCCCTGGGTTGCCCGAAGGCTCTGGTCGACTCCGAGCGCATCCTGACCCAGTTGCGCATGGAAGGCTATGACGTTGTGTCCACCTATCAGGACGCCGACGTGGTCGTGGTCAACACCTGCGGCTTCATCGACTCGGCCAAGGCCGAATCCCTGGAAGTGATCGGCGAAGCCATCAAGGAAAACGGCAAGGTCATCGTCACCGGCTGCATGGGTGTGGAAGAAGGCAACATCCGCAACGTGCACCCGAGCGTGTTGTCCGTGACCGGTCCGCAGCAGTACGAGCAGGTGGTCAACGCCGTGCACGACGTGGTGCCGCCACGCCAGGACCATAACCCGCTGATCGACCTGGTGCCGCCACAAGGCATCAAGCTGACCCCGCGCCACTACGCCTACCTGAAGATTTCCGAAGGCTGCAACCACAGCTGCAGCTTCTGCATCATCCCGTCGATGCGCGGCAAGCTGGTGAGCCGCCCGGTGGGCGATGTGCTCGACGAGGCCCAGCGCCTGGTCAAGGCCGGCGTCAAGGAACTGCTGGTGATCTCCCAGGACACCAGCGCCTACGGCGTCGACGTGAAATACCGCACCGGTTTCTGGAACGGCGCGCCGGTGAAAACCCGCATGACCGAACTGTGCGAAGCCCTCAGCACCCTCGGCGTCTGGGTCCGCCTGCATTACGTCTACCCATACCCGCACGTCGACGAACTGATCCCTCTGATGGCCGCCGGCAAGATCCTGCCGTACCTGGACATCCCGTTCCAGCACGCCAGCCCGAAAGTCCTCAAGGCCATGAAGCGCCCGGCGTTCGAAGACAAGACCCTGGCCCGCATCAAGAACTGGCGCGAGATCTGCCCGGACCTGATTATCCGTTCGACGTTCATCGTCGGCTTCCCCGGTGAAACCGAGGAAGACTTCCAGTACCTGCTGGACTGGCTGACCGAAGCCCAGCTCGACCGCGTCGGCTGCTTCCAGTACTCCCCTGTCGAAGGCGCACCGGCCAACGACCTGGACCTGGACGTGGTGCCGGACGACGTCAAGCAGGACCGTTGGGAGCGCTTCATGGCGCACCAGCAGGCCATCAGCTCGGCGCGCCTGCAAATGCGCATCGGCCGTGAAATCGAAGTGCTGGTGGATGAAGTGGACGAGCAAGGCGCCGTGGGCCGCTGCTTCTTCGACGCCCCGGAAATCGACGGCAACGTCTTCATCGACAATGGCAGCAACCTCAAGCCGGGCGACAAAGTCTGGTGCAAGGTGACCGACGCCGATGAGTACGATTTGTGGGCTGAGCAGATCGGTTGATCCGCGGCTTCACAGACTCAATGTGATACCTGTGGGAGCCGAGCTTGCTCGCGATAGCGGTGCATCAGCCAACATCAATATTGGCTGACACGACGCCATCGCGAGCAAGCTCGGCTCCCACAGGTGCTTTCACAAGCCGAAAAATTGAAAAGCCCCGTCATCATCACAAGATGCGGGGCTTTTTTGCAGCTATCGTATGGAGATATCCAGCACAAGGAACAGGCGGGCATGCGTCAGCATTCGGTCATCCACACACCGAAACCGAGCGATTACCAGGAACTGACCCAGGTGTGGGAGGCGTCGGTACGCGCCACCCACGACTTCCTGCCGGACAGCTACATCGAGCTGCTGAAAAACCTGGTGCTCACCCGTTACCTGGATGCGGTGATGCTCATCTGCACCCGGGACGCGCGCCAGCGGATCACCGGTTTCGCCGGCGTCGCGGCCGGCAAGATCGAGATGCTCTTCATCGACCCGCAGCACCGTGGCCAGGGCCTGGGCAAGCAACTGCTGCGCTACGCCATGGAACACCTGAACGCCGATCAACTGGACGTCAACGAGCAGAACCCGCAAGCCCTGGGCTTTTACCTCAAGCAAGGCTTCGAAGTGGTCGGGCGTTCGGCAAAAGATGGCATGAACCAACCCTACCCGCTGCTGCACATGCGCTACAAGCAGCCCGACCTGAAGGCTGGGCGCGGCTAAAAGCGGCATGAGGCAAATGGACCCGCGATTAACCGGCGCCAGGCAGGTACAATGCCCACCCTCTTTTTGTTACGGCCCCCGTCATGACTGACCCGATTCGTCTCTCCAAACGCCTCATCGAACTCGTCGGCTGTTCCCGTCGGGAGGCTGAGCTGTTCATCGAGGGCGGCTGGGTCACCGTGGATGGCGAAGTGATCGATGAGCCGCAGTTCAAGGTCACCACCCAGAAGGTCGAACTCGACCCCGAGGCCAAGGCCACCGCGCCGGAACCGGTGACGCTCCTGCTCAACGTCCCGGCCGGCACGGATGTGGACACTGCCATGGCCTCCCTCGGACCGCAGACCCTGAGCGAAGAACATCGCTTCGGCAAACGCCCGCTCAAGGGCCATTTCCTGCGCCTGACCGCCAGCGCCGACCTGCAGGCCAACGCCAGCGGGCTGCTGGTGTTCACCCAGGACTGGAAAATCTTGCGCAAGCTCACCGCCGACGCCGCCAAGATCGAGCAGGAATACGTGGTGGAAGTCGAAGGCGAGATGGTCGCCCATGGCCTCAATCGCCTGAACCATGGCTTGACCTACAAGGGCAAGGAACTGCCGGCGGTCAAGGCCAGCTGGCAGAACGAGAACCGCCTGCGCTTTGCCATGAAAAACCCGCAGCCCGGCGTGATCGCTCTGTTTTGCCAGGCGGTCGGGCTCAAGGTCGTCGCCATTCGCCGCATTCGCATCGGCGGCGTGTCCATCGGCAAGGTGCCGCTGGGCCAGTGGCGCTACCTGTCTGCCAAAGAGAAATTCTAATTTTCCGGCGCCGCACCGAACCGGGGCGCCCACTGCCGATTGATCAGGACTGCACACATGATTCACAACGACGTACTGCGCAGCGTGCGCTACATGCTCGACATCAGCGACAAGAAAGTCATCGAGATCATCAAGCTGGGCGGCCTGGAAGTCTCCCTGGCGGACCTGACGGGCTACCTCAAGAAAGACGAGGAAGAAGGCTTCGTATTCTGCCCTGACGAGGTCATGGCGCATTTTCTCGATGGCCTGGTGATCTTCAAGCGTGGCAAGGACGAAAGCCGTCCGCCGCAGCCGATCGAAGTGCCGGTGACCAACAACATCATCCTCAAGAAACTGCGAGTGGCGTTCGAGCTGAAGGAAGACGACATGCACGCCATCCTCAAGGCCGCCGAGTTCCCGGTGTCCAAGCCGGAACTGAGCGCGCTGTTCCGCAAGTTCGGCCACACCAACTACCGCCCGTGTGGCGACCAGTTGCTGCGCAATTTCCTCAAGGGCCTGACGCTGCGCGTTCGCGGCTGACACCCGTGACTTACAACGTCTCCCCCATCGGCTTCGTCCGCTCCTGCTTCAAGGAGAAGTTCGCCATCCCCCGCCAACCGCAGTTGGCGCCGGCCGCACGTGGTGTGCTGGAGCTGGTGGCGCCGTTTGATCAGGGCGAGGCAGTGCAGGGGTTGGAGCAGGTCAGCCATGTCTGGCTGCTGTTCCTGTTCCACCAGGCGCTGGAAGACAAGCCGCGGTTGAAAGTGCGCCCGCCGCGCCTGGGCGGCAACAAGTCCATGGGCGTGTTCGCCACCCGCGCCACCCACCGCCCCAACGGCATCGGCCAGTCGGTAGTTAAGCTGGAGCGGATCGAAGCCGGGCGGCTGTGGATCTCGGGTATCGACTTGCTGGACGGCACACCGGTGCTGGACATCAAGCCCTACGTGCCCTACGCCGACATCATCGGCTCGGCTTCCAACAGCATCGCCAGCGCAGCGCCTGAATTGATTCCGGTGCAATGGGCGGACACTGCCCTGCTTCAAGCGCGCGAGCACGCCACGCGCCTGGGAGAGCCCCTGGTGGAGCTGATTGAACAATGCCTGGCCCAAGACCCGCGCCCGGCGTACCAGGTTCCTACCGCCGAACGGGAATATGGCGCGCAGTTCTGGGACCTGGATGTTCGTTGGCATTACCCGCAGGCGGGGTTGATTCGGGTGTTGGAAGTGATTCCGGCGAAACCGTAGACACCAGAAACGAAAAAGCCCGCGCGGCCTTTATCAGGCGGCGCGGGCTTTTTTTGGTCTGTCATTTGGACCGAGTCGCTACCATCGCGAGCAGGCTCGCTCCCACATTTGATCTGCAGTGACTACAAGAGTGTGTGGTCACACATGCTCCATTGTGGGAGCGAGCCTGATCGCGATAGCTTTCGGTCAGCCATCGCATAAACCGAGGCTTACTTCTCTACAAACGCCCGCTCGATCAGGTAATCACCCGGCTCGCGCATACGCGGCGAAACGGTCAGGCCGAAGCTGTTGAGCACTTCGCTGGTCTCGTCGAGCATGCTCGGGCTGCCGCACAACATGGCGCGGTCGTCCTGCGGGTTGATCGGTGGCAGGCCGATGTCGCGGAACAGCTTGCCGCTGCGCATCAGGTCGGTCAGGCGGCCTTCGTTCTCGAACGGCTCGCGCGTCACGGTCGGGTAGTAGATCAGCTTTTCACGCAGCGCTTCGCCGAAGAACTCGTTCTGCGGCAAGTGTTCGGTGATGAACTCGCGGTAAGCGACTTCATTGACGTAACGCACGCCGTGGCACAGGATCACTTTTTCGAAACGCTCATAGGTTTCCGGATCCTGGATGACGCTCATGAACGGCGCCAGGCCAGTACCGGTGCTGAGCAGGTACAAATGCTTGCCAGGCTTGAGATCGTCCAGCACGAGGGTGCCGGTGGGTTTCTTGCTGATGATGATCTCGTCGCCTTCCTTCAGGTGTTGCAGCTGGGAAGTCAGCGGACCATCAGGCACCTTGATGCTGAAGAATTCGAGATGCTCTTCCCAGTTCGGGCTGGCAATCGAGTAAGCGCGCATAAGCGGGCGGCCATTGGGCTGTTGCAGGCCGATCATCACGAACTGACCGTTCTCGAAGCGCAGGCCCGGATCGCGGGTGCACTTGAAGCTGAACAGAGTGTCGTTCCAGTGATGAACACTGAGGACACGCTCGTGGTTCATGTTGCTCATGTACGGGGACTCCTGGGAAGAATGCCTGCGCCGATAATCTGCGCAATTGCATCGCATTCTAATGGCGGCGACAATATCTGTTAAATGGATTATTAAGATAAGGGTTATCGGTTATATCGATATGCGATTTACTCTCCGTCAACTTCAAGTCTTCGTCGCCGTCGCCCAGCAAGAAAGCGTGTCTCGCGCCGCGGGCCATCTCAATCTGTCGCAGTCGGCGGCCAGCACCTCCATCACCGAACTGGAGCGGCAATCGAGCTGCCAATTGTTCGACCGTGCCGGCAAGCGCCTGAGTCTCAACGCCCTGGGCAAACAACTGCTGCCCCAGGCAGTGGCGCTGCTGGACCAGGCCAAGGAAATCGAAGACCTGCTCAATGGCAAGTCCGGTTTCGGCTCACTGGCGGTCGGTGCCACCCTGACCATCGGCAATTACCTGGCGACCTTGTTGATCGGCGGTTTCATGCAGCGCCATCCAGAAAGCCAAGTGAAGCTGCACGTGCAGAACACTGCCAATATCGTGCACCAGGTTGCCCACTATGAAATTGATCTGGGTCTAATCGAAGGTGACTGCAGCCATCCGGACATCGAGGTACAGAGCTGGGTCGAGGACGAACTGGTGGTGTTCTGCGCTCCTCAACACCCGCTGGCCAAGCGCGGCCAGGCGACCATGGAGGAACTGACCCATGAGGCGTGGATTCTACGGGAACAGGGTTCCGGCACGCGCCTGACCTTCGACCAGGCCATGCGTCACCACCGCAGCGCGCTGAATATCCGCCTGGAGCTGGAACACACCGAAGCGATCAAGCGCGCCGTGGAATCCGGCCTGGGCATTGGCTGCATCTCACGCCTGGCCCTGCGCGACGCTTTCCGCCGCGGCAGCCTCGTCGCAGTGGAAACACCGGACATGGACCTGGCGCGACAGTTTTATTTCATCTGGCATAAACAGAAGTATCAGACCTCGGCCATGCGCGAATTCCTCGAGCTGTGCCGGGCTTTCACCGCCGGAGCCCAGCGCAGCGACGAAATCGTGCTGCCGACCATTGCCTGAGCCGTTACAACAGCACCACGCCCCACACCAACGCGATCATCGTCAGGGCGACGAACTGGGCGGCGCTGCCCATGTCCTTGGCGTTTTTTGACAATGGGTGCAGCTCCAGGGAGATGCGGTCGATAGCCGCCTCCACCGCCGAGTTGAGCAATTCCACGATCAATGCCAACAGGCACACGGCAATCAGCAGCGCCTGCTCGACACGACTGACGTTCAGGAAGAATGACAACGGAATCAACACGACGTTGAGCAGCACCAACTGACGGAAAGCCGCTTCGCCGACAAAAGCTGCACGCAGGCCGTCCAAGGAATAGCCGGAGGCGTTGAGGATGCGTTTCAGGCCGGTCTGGCCTTTAAAAGGTGACATAGAGTGGGCAACTGATCGAAAAGGAGTGGAGAAGCTAATGCAAACCCGGTCAAAAAAGCGTGAACCGGAACACTAAGCCTGCGGCGAAATTGACTCAAGTTGTTGCAGCAGCAAGGCCGCCTGGGTCCGGGTGCGCACGTTCAGTTTACGAAAAATCGCCGTGACGTGGGCCTTGATGGTGGCCTCCGACACGTTCAGTTCGTAGGCAATCTGCTTGTTCAGCAAGCCTTCGCAGACCATGGTCAACACCCGGAACTGCTGCGGCGTGAGGCTGGCCAGCCCTTCGCTGGCGGCCTTGGCTTCCTCGGACACGCTCACCGCTTCGAACGCCTGGGGCGGCCAGCAGACATCGCCGTCCAGGACGGCCTTCACGGCCTTCTGAATCATCTCAAGGGAACTGGACTTGGGTATGAATCCGCTGGCACCGAACTCCCGGGCCTTGACCATCACCGAGGCTTCTTCCTGGGCCGAGACCATGACCACAGGGATCTGCGGGTATTGGCCCCGCAACAGCACCAGCCCTGAAAAGCCATAAGCGCCGGGCATGTTCAGGTCCAGCAGCACCAGGTCCCAATCGGCCTTCGCCGTCAACTGGACCTCCAGTTCCGCGATACTGGCCACCTCCGTCAACCGGACAGCCGGGCCGAGGCCCAGGGTCACAGCCTGATGCAACGCGCTGCGAAAGAGCGGGTGGTCATCGGCAATCAGGATTTCGTATGTGGCCATTTTTCAAATGATCCTGTTTTTAATGGCAGGCCCGATGCATTCGCGCCTCGCCAAGACAACTCAAGACACCGCCATGCAGCAGCATCCACAGGGGCACATTCAACGCCAAACACGGCGTTTCAAACATTGGCGGCGCCCTGGTCGGCGCCAAGCATGCCCAGCGAAGCCGGGGTGGTCAAGCAGCACAGCCGCCACAGTGTCCAGTATGGGCCACTATTGGGCCAATACTGCTTGCGGCGTACGGATAAAGGGTTGCAACTCGGCGTGGGCCGGGGTCGACACGTTCACCTCCTGCTGGCCCTTGGCGCCCAGGTAATGCTGGCTGAACACATCGAAATAGGCGTCCAGGGCCGAAGCGGCATCGCTGTCCCCCGCCAGCTCCAGACACAATGCCGCCACTTCGGCGGTGCACAGGTGCTCGCTGCGGGTCGAACGGCGCAGACGGTAACGCGACAGTCTGTCGGGCAGCAGGCTCAGGATCGGCAGTCGGTCGAAATACGGGCTTTTACGAAAAATCTTCCGCGCCTCGGTCCAGGTCGCATCCAGCAGAATGAACAGCGGGCGCTTGGAATGATCGAGGTCAACCGTGTGGGTAACTCGCGATGGCTCGACGTATTCGCCCGGAAACACCAGGTACGGTTGCCATTGCGGATCGTTCAGCAGCGCCAGTAGTTGCTCGTCGACGTCGGTGCGCGACCAGATGAACGCGTGATTGTCGCGCACCACATCGGCAATCAGCCAACCGGTGTTGCTCGGCTTGAACACTTCCTTGTTGGTCATGATCAGGCAGACCCCGGAGCGGGTCTCGACACTCGGACGCCAGGCGCACAGGCAATGGCTCTCGATCACTCGGCAGGCGCTGCAACGGGGCGCGCGCCAGCCACGGGCCTGGATCGGCCTGATCCCTTCATCGATGCGCTGGTCGCGCAAGCGGGCTACGGCGTTAGGGGCGTGATTCATCATGGGCAACGCCGACAGACAGGAAAACTCGACACGAACAACACTCGGCAGGGCAATAAAGGCCGGCAGTCTACCAGAGCGCACGAGCCTGTACCGTCCGCCCGGGCTCCCCTATAATTCCCCGCCACTGAACGCACAGTCATGTGATCGGTCGAACCACCAGTCACTGAACCAGGAGAGTTTCATGCTGCGCCTTATCGTCCCTACCGTTGCCGTTCTGCTGGCGACGTCCTTCAGCGCTCAGGCTGCTTCGCTGAAAGAACTCGAACTGAACAAGATGCTGCAGAACGTCGCCAAGGAAAGTAGCGTCGGTACGCCGCGGGCGATCAACGAAGACATTCTCGACCAGGGTTATACCGTCGAAGGCACCGAGCTGATCAACCACCTCAGCGTGCAAAGCAGTCACGCCCAGAAAATGCGCGCAGACCCCAAGGCTGTATATTTCCAGTTGGGCTCTACGGTGTGCACCAATCCAGGTTTCCGCAAGTTGATGGCCAAGGGCGCAACCATGCGCTACGAGTTCACCGAGGTTAAGACCAACCGCCCGGTCGCGACCGAGCGCTTCCAGGAATCGGATTGCCCGAAACCGGCCAAGACGAAGAAGTAATCAACCTGAGCTTGCGCGCCGCTGCTCATCGTCGGCGCGCAACTCCGCCACCAGCGCCTGCAAGTAACGCGAGCGCCATGCTCGCCCTCCCAGCCGACGACAGCATTCTTCCTCAAGACTCACCCGATTGGCCTGTGCCGATTCCAACAGCATCAAGTACAACTGCCTGTCGAGCTCCAGAGTGACCCTGGTCATTTCTCCCGCCTCCCTGCCCCGATCCGCTTCAATCCATCACGTGGCACCCAACCCTGGGCGTCAAATTGCATTGGCACGCTTGTTATCAGTAAATCAGAGCGGCACGCACCCGGCCGGCGATCTGACGAGCGGTGCGATAGTTCAGGGCATGTATCAGCGGTTGCCAACGGTCACTTTTGAGCGCCATGATCAAGGCAGCAAAGATCGGCATGACGGTCTAGATTCAAAGTATCCATAGTCTTTTCATCGGGCAGAAAGAGGCTGCCCGGCCAACACCTTGGCGTGTGATTGTTTTTATCAAAGGGAAAAGCAGAACCCGCTGGATGGCTTGGTCGCCTTGCTGCAGACCGCGTCAAGCCAGGTCGCCCTCCAGGCCGATGCCTGGGCTGACAACGACACACGGAGTGTCGTGGCCTCGATGAATCTCTCGTCCGGGCCGGGGTCCTGTTAAGAAGGAGAAGCTGAATGCCTTACAAACCGAATGACCTGCTCAGTCGTCATTTTGAGAACCACGGCCACGACCTCACCCGCAAGGTCGAAGAACAACTCAACCTGGTCTCCCCCAACAGCCCCAACCTCCCCATTTACCGAGACATGATCCTGACTGTGCTGCGCATGGCCCAGGAAGATCACAACCGTTGGAATGCCAAGATCACGCTACAAGCCCTGAGGGAACTGGAACACGCCTTCCGTACCCTCGAGCAGTTCAAGGGCCGGCGCAAGGTCACGGTCTTCGGCTCGGCCCGAACGCCTATCGAACATCCACTGTATGGCCTGGCCCGAGAGCTGGGGGCTGCACTGGCCCGCTCGGACATGATGGTCATCACCGGCGCCGGCGGTGGCATCATGGCCGCCGCCCATGAAGGCGCAGGGCGTGACCACAGCCTGGGATTCAATATCACCCTGCCTTTCGAGCAACACGCAAATCCGACCGTTGAAGGCACGCCGAACCTGCTGCCGTTCCACTTCTTCTTCACCCGTAAACTGTTTTTCGTCAAAGAGGCCGACGCACTGGTGCTCTGCCCCGGCGGTTTCGGCACGCTTGATGAAGCGCTGGAAGTCCTGACGCTGGTACAGACAGGCAAGAGCCCGCTGGTGCCGGTGGTCCTGCTGGATGTCCCGGGCGGCAAGTTCTGGCAAGGAGCCCTGAACTTTATCCGCGAGCAATTGGAGGAAAACCGCTACATCCTGCCCACCGACATGAAGCTGATGCGCCTGGTATACAACGCCGAAGAGGCCGTGGAAGAGATCAACCGGTTCTACCGCAACTTCCACTCCAGTCGCTGGCTCAAGCATCAGTTCGTGATCCGCATGAATCACAAGCTAAATGAACAAGCGCTGCAACAGATGCAGAGAGAGTTCGCCGATTTGTGCCTGAATGACTGTTTTCATCAACATGACTACAGCGGTGAAGAGCACGACGAAGCCCAGTTCAGTCATCTGACGCGACTGGCGTTTGCCTTCAACGCTCGGGATCACGGTCGCTTGAGGGAGCTGGTGGATTACATCAACCTGCCGGAAAACTGGGCCCAGCCCGCCCAAAAACCCCATCCCCTCACATGGGAGCCGATCAAGGTAACCTGAGCCCATAAAAAACGGCCTGCTATCGAAATAGCAGGCCGTTTTTGTTTAGTCATCCATACCGCGACCGCTGAACAAGCGGTTGATCATTTCCATGGAGTAGCCTCGATACGCCAGGAAACGCCCTTGTTTGGCTCGTTCCCGTGCATCGATAGGTAAATGTCCTGAGAACTTGCGGCGCCAGGTGTCCGTCAGTTGCTCCTGCCAATCGATACCGCTTTCGCGCAAGGCAAGTTCGATATCCGGGCGTTGCAAACCACGCTGGCCCAGTTCCTCACGAATTCGCAAAGGACCATAACCGGAGCGAGCGCGATAAGAGACAAAGCTTTCCAGGTAACGGGACTCCGACAGCAAGCCCTCTTCGGTCAAACGGTCGAGGGCTGTGTCGATCAACTCATCGGGAGCGCCGCGCTGACGCAGCTTACGCGTCAGCTCGACTCGACCGTGCTCGCGCCTGGCGAGCAGGTCCATTGCTGTTCGCCGCACCGCGACGAGGGTATCGAGTACGACGGTCATCGAATCGATCAGATGTCAGCGTCAGCCAGGTCGTCAGCGGTCTCGCGATTAGCCACGGACTTGACGTCTGCCACCGGGCTCAACAGCTTGTCACGCAGTTGCTTCTCAAGGGCGGCGGCGACTTCCGGGTTATCCGCCAGGAACTTGGCCGAGTTGGCCTTGCCCTGACCGATCTTGGTACCGTTGTAGGCATACCAGGCGCCCGACTTCTCGACGAAACCGTGCAATACACCCAGGTCGATCATCTCGCCATTGAGGTAGATGCCCTTGCCGTAAAGAATCTGGAACTCGGCCTGACGGAACGGCGAAGCCACCTTGTTCTTCACGACCTTGACGCGGGTTTCGCTGCCGACAACCTCATCACCTTCTTTCACCGCGCCAGTACGGCGGATGTCGAGGCGAACCGAGGCGTAGAACTTCAGCGCGTTACCACCGGTGGTGGTTTCCGGGCTGCCGAACATCACGCCAATCTTCATACGGATCTGGTTGATGAAGATCACCAGGCAGTTGGCATTCTTGATGTTACCGGTGATCTTGCGCAGGGCCTGGGACATCAGGCGAGCCTGGAGGCCGACGTGCATGTCGCCCATTTCACCTTCGATTTCAGCCTTCGGCACCAGTGCCGCCACGGAGTCGACGATGATCACGTCAACCGCGTTGGAACGCACCAGCATGTCGGTGATTTCCAGGGCCTGTTCGCCGGTGTCCGGCTGGGAAACCAGCAGGTCGTCGACGTTGACCCCCAGTTTGCCGGCGTATTCCGGGTCCAGGGCGTGTTCAGCATCGACGAAGGCGCAGGTCGCACCGGCTTTTTGGGCCTGGGCGATCACGGACAGGGTCAGTGTGGTTTTACCGGAAGACTCAGGACCGTAGATTTCAACGATTCGGCCTTTTGGCAGGCCGCCGATGCCAAGCGCAATGTCCAGGCCCAGGGAGCCGGTGGAGATGGAAGGAATAGCCTGACGGTCCTGATCGCCCATACGCATTACGGCACCCTTGCCGAATTGACGTTCGATCTGACCCAAGGCCGCAGCCAAGGCTTTCTTCTTGTTGTCGTCCATTAAAGTCCTCACGTAATCAATAAGGCCTGACGGCCAACACCTGTATAAGTAGCCAGTATTATTCCACAGCGATTGAGGATCGCCTACCCCTGATTTGAGATTTCTACAGCGGCATGTTGCAGCAGCCCCTCTAGCGCGGCCTTCACCGTTTGTCGGCGGACCTCGTCGCGGTTGCCTGCAAAGAATCGCTGCTCGCTGATCACCGTCTCGCCAACGCCCCAGGCCAGCCACACCGTGCCCACCGGCTTGTTCGGCGAACCACCGTCCGGCCCCGCTACACCGCTGACCGCCACGGCAAAACGCGCCAGGCTTTTATGCTGGGCACCTCGCACCATGGCCTCGACCACCTCGCGGCTGACCGCCCCTACCGTACCGAACAACTCGGCCGGTACGCCCAACTGCTGGGTCTTCTGGCGATTGGAATAAGTGACAAAACCGGCCTCGAACCAGGCCGAACTCCCGGGAATCCGGGTAATCGCCTCGGCGATCCCGCCGCCCGTGCAGGATTCGGCCGTGGTGACGTGGGCATTGAGCAACTGCAGGCGCCTGCCCAACTCAGCGGCCAGTTCGGTAATGTCGTCCATGGTGCTCTCCTGATTCCACGCAATTGAGGCCTACCGTACACGAGCAATGGAAGCTTGCAAGGCTCGAGGGATTACCGACCCAGCGCTCTGATATAGGCCTGACAGGCCTGCAAGGCAATCAGTCCGCGATCACCGGCGTCGGTGATGGCGATAATTCGTTGAGCATGCGCCGGGTCAAGTCGGGCGCGTGGGGCGCCATGATCCAGGCCGCTGGCGCGGGAGGCGGCAGGCACTGCACAACCGGCGGCAACATCGTCGGCGTCGAGGAGGACTGACAGCCGTACATCGGCAGTAGCAAGGCGATCGCGCAGACGATCCTGGTCACGTTGGGCATCGTTCAAAGCTCTGTAATGGGTTTGTTCGCTGGCGGCGAGCTGCTGCTCCAGGGCCAGGCGCTTGTCTTGCTCGGCCTTTTGCTGCGTCGCGGCCGCTTGGGTCATTTGATTAAGCGTCTCGGCCTGGGACTGTGCGAGTCGGGCCAACTGCTGTCCGTAACGCCAGTCCTGGAACTGCCACGCGAGCATCGCCGAACCGCCGGCCAGCAGCGCGAGCAGCACCACAATGCCCAGGGCGCGAGACGAAAAAGGCATCAGGTCGAAGGTTGGCATAACACCGCCTTCGCCCGGGCCCAGAGCTGCAGACGCTCCTCCAAGCCGTTCAAACCGCCGTTGATACGCCGGGTGATGCTGTTGAACTGATCGCGGTCGGCCAGTTCGTTCAAGCCGTTCTGCTCCCAGAACCAAGCGGCGGACTCGCTGGCCCATTGCGGCTGTTCAAGAAGCTCAGGCAAGGCCAGCAGGCGTTCGTCGCCGAACAGCCCCTGACTGCAGCGAAGGTAATTGTCACGGCCGGTTATCTGGATCAGTCCTCGGCCGCGATACTTCTGCCCGTCGCCGTCAGCCTGGGGCGAGTTGCCCAGGCGAACAGCCAGGGTTCCGGTATCGTACTTGCTAAGGTATTGCTCGCCGCCCAGCTCGCGTACATAACGCAATTGTCCCGACTCATGACCGACCTGGGCCAGGAACGCGGCCATGCGTTTGGGTGTGTCGATACGATAGTGGGACATGGCGGTGTTCAGCGCGGAAATAAAAACGCCCGCTTGGGTGCGGGCGTTGGGCATGATGTTGATAAGTTGCTGCTGCGTAAGGTCCATGTTCAGGTCATCGAAAACACGTTATTGAAATGCCCGGCCAACGGGGGGACTCGCGATTGCGGTGTGTCAGGCAATGGAGATGTCGAATGTCATATCGCAATCGCGAGCAAGCCCCACAGGGGATTGGGGTCAGGCCTTGGCATCCAGGCAGGTTGCATGAATCAAGCAGCGGTAGCTTTTTTCCCGGTCGCCACTGGCGGTGACCTTGTCGATCGACCAGCGACCGCGCATGAAATCCGGCCAGGTGGGATCCAGCAATACGATGCCCTCGGCGGACAGCCCCGGGTTGCCAGGGCACTCGATGGTCACCTTGAGTGCTTCGCGCTCCATCCGGCGTACCTCGCCTTCTCCAGCGGCACGGGCATCGTCTGCGCTCTGGAAGCGCTGGCGCAGGGTCTTGAACGGCGCGATGCCGCTCTCCTCGACCTTCAGCTTGCCGGCCGCCGCATCCCACCACCGGGTCTTGCAGCCCTGGTACTTGGCCCGGGCGGTTTCATCAAACTTGGCCGAAATGAAGGCGTGGTCGCCCGGGCGATTATTCGTCGTCACCGACAATTTCATCTCGGGCAGGACCTTGCCCGACAACGACTTCGCCTGACCGCGCCGAGCCAGCACATACAACTCGTTGATCGGCTTGGCGACGGCGTCATAACGGTGGGCCAGGCGCGTGAGGAAACCCATGTCGGTTTCGTTGGTCTGGTCGATGTGCTCGATTTTGATCAGCGACAGGTCCGGCGCCACGCGGGGGGAAAACCCGTGCCTGGAGGTCAACTGACGAAACAGCGCCCCCAGTGTGGTCGGGCCATGGCTGACGGATCGGCGCTGCTTGAACCCGGTCTGGTCCGCAGCACTGAATGGCGCCGCCATGGCCACCAGCACGAGTTGCAGCGGAAACAGGAACGGCGTGCGCCGGGTGATGACGAACTCGCCTTTATCCACCAGCCCCGACTCCAGATAACCGACCCGCAGACCGATCTTCCCGCCCAGGCTGGGCAACCCTTCCAGACCGTCCAGGCTGATGGTGAGCGTCAGCTGATCGGACTCGATACCCGCCGCGTCGACATGCTCCCACTTGAGCAGGCGTTCGTTGAGCAGTGCGGCGTTCGCACCATAAATTTCCACCGCAGGCGTGAAACCCAGTGACATGTTGCCTCCTTAATCCCAGGCCGAAACCGGTGTGGGCGCAACAGGTTTGAGGTCCACTTCCGGCAAGACCACCCAGACACCCGCAGGCAACACCGGGCCCCATTCAGCCAAGCTCGGATTGAGTAGCCAGAGCGCCTCCTCGACGATATCGTCACAACGCTCAAGCTCGCGGTACAGCAACAGATTCACCGAATCACCGGCGATACTCCGAACCCTACGCATTGGCGAACTCCGTCAATTCAACCACCCAGCCGACCACCATCGCCGTACCGTCATCGATGATCTCGGTCTGGGTTTCCGTCACCTTGGTGATCTGCCACAGGCCCCAATTGCGACCGATGCCATCAACCAACGGCACGGGCACGCGCTGCGCCTGCAAGGCGCGCAACTCATCGAGGCGATCCATGGCGGTCGCGTACATCGACTTGCCGGTGATCGTCAGCCCTTGCAGGCCTTGGCCGACCTGGCTGGACTTGGGTTTGCTGGTGAGGATGTCGATGCTCTTCCAGCCACCGTCCGAGGTGCGTACCAGGCTGTGGTACGCAAAGTTTCTCGACAGGCCGAAAATGAAACTGCCGAGTGCCATTTGCTGACGCATCAGGTACCTCCGTCGGTCAGGGCCGCGTCACTGCGCATGGCGAGTGAGTTGGGCATGGTCGTCAAGCCGAATTGGCCCGAGAGCTGCTGCACGACCAGGTTGGCCAACTGACTCGCGCTGGCCTGGTCCTGGCCGTTGATGTAGATGTTTGCGGTCATGGTGTTCTGTTGCGTGGTTGTCTGGGTGCTGGCCAGCTCCTTGCTGACCTGGTCTGGAGCGGCGAGTCTGTCGGCGGGGGCGACAAGCTTCTCACCCAGGGACGCGCCGGCATCGCTCCCCAACCAGCCGCCCAGCAGTCCGCCAATCAGACCACCAATGGCAGTGCCGAGCAGCGGAACAACACTCCCCAAAGCGGCACCGGCCGCAGATCCCGCAGCAGCGCCTGCCCAGCCGCCACCTGCGGCGCCCAGGCCTGCGCCCATCATTCGTTTGTCGCCGGTCAGCACACCCTCGGCCACATCAGCGACGGCGCCGACTACTTTCAATGGACCGGGCGCCCTGCGAGTCATCGAGCGTAACGAGGCGGTTGGCCCGAATGAAAAATGCCCTGCGTCTCCCAGTGAGCCTCCTGTACTGACACGTATTTTCGGCCTGCTCGTGGATTCGGGACGCTGGTTTGCATTGCTTGTATCCAGCTTGTTCACACGAGGATTTCTGAAATCTTCGGAGATCACCTCACCCAATCGGCCGGGAAGGTGCGGAGCAGCCCTACCTAACACCCGCTTGGCCACCTGATTGGACATCTCATCCCCTACAGCCTTGAGCAACGCGCCCACCAGCGGTTTGATCGCTGCGCCAATCAATACGATGGCTGCGGCGGCTTTAGGTGAGGACTCAGCCAACTCACTCATGCCATCGGCCAGCGAACCCAGCCACTGGAACGAGGTATCCGCCGAGGGCATCAGGGCATTTCCCGTGGCCACCGACAAACGCTCGCTGCGGGCGTCGAGGACGTTCAGTTGACCCTGACGGGTGTTCGACAGCGCCAACGCGTCCTGCCGCACCGAACCGTTGTTGCCCAATTGCGATGTAGCGTATTGGCCTGGGTCTTTCACCTGCCAGAACGCCGCGTTCACATCGTCGAGTTTCTGCGACATGCGCAGTACCGCCGCATCCCCAGTGCCAAACAGCGAAGAGGCCAGGGTCGAGCGTTTTTCGGCCGGCTGCGCGTTCAAGGCCGCCAGGACCGACATGACTGTCCCCGGCGCGGCGTCCTTGTCACGCAAGCCGCTCGCTACCTCTTTGGGATCAAGCCCCAGTTGCTTCCAGGCCGCTTGCTCGGTCGCCGAGGCCTGATCGCCCTTGCCTAAAGCGGTCGTGAAGTGATCGAGCGCCACACCCGCTTCAGCTTGTTGTGCGCCGGTATTGAGAAGTGCCGCCGTCAGTGCCGCAGCTTGGGCAGGCTGCAGGCCCGCCGAGGTCGCAGCTGCACCGTCACGCTGCAGCACTGTGCCGATCTCACTCGCTTTCGCACCACCGGGAATCTTGCTCAGGTGGTTGGTTGCATCCGCCAGATCAAATGCTTTCTCTGCACTGAGCTTCATGGAAGTGCGCCAGCCGAGCACCATTTCAGCGGCTTCCATGGCCGGCATTTTGAACGTCGATGCTGTGACGCCCGCATCACTGGCGAAGCGCAACAGTGCCAATTGCCGGTCCGAGGCATTGGGCAGGTCGCTGCCGATTCCCGCCCTGGCCGCCAGACTTTCCATCCTCACTAACTCAACCGCCGTGGTCCCGCCGGCCGCCACCAATGGCGCACTGGCGATACGCTGGGTTGGTTCTGCCATCTCTGCAATCTGGCGAGGCGTGAATTGGCCGGCCTGCTTCAGATCGGCCATGGCCGAATCCATCGCTATCGCGGGTTTGAGCAGCGCCGGTGGTTCGATGCCGCCACCCGACTTACCCTTTGACTCATTGGCCGACTCGCCCTTGGCGCCAGCGCCCATCGTTTGGGAAAACAATCGTTGCGCCGAAAGCTTTACGGTCAGCGACTCGATCGCCGTGGTCAGCAGGCCGAGCTTGAGCCCGAGTGTTTCCAGCGCCAGATCGAGGCTCGCCAGTTGATCCCTGGCAAACGCGCCTTGTGCCGACACGCCACTGGTGAGGCTGGTATTACCGAACGCCAACCCAGGCTCATTGAAGGTTGCGTACTTGAGCGAATATCTATCGTCCGCCATCCCGCTCTACTCCTGTTTCACGCCAAGGCGAGTGATCGCGATGTCGTAGCGGCGCAAGGCCTTGCCGGCGTCCCACTCCAGGATTTCCGCCTCACTTACCGAGTAAATGAGCGGCACCACATCGAGGATCACTTCGATGTCGCGCTCCGAAAGAAGTCCGCCGGTTTGTTTAAAAAATCGTCGATGCGCACCTGAAGTTGTGTCCAGTCGGGCACGGTCAGCAGGTCCAGATCGGGAATCATCAGGCCGGTGCAATGGGCCGTGATGAACTCGGCGCGTTCCTTGGCCGTCTTCAGTTTTTTCATCGCCTTGGTCGCACGCAGCACCGGCATTTCCAGGGTCAGCGCGGTCAGGCTACGGCCCGCGACGTCGAGCGGTTGCAGCAGTTGCACCTGGTCGGGATCGGCCTGTGGGTCATCCAGAAAGTACGACGCCGGACGCGTGGACATTTCGTGCACGTATTGCGCAACGCTGACGTAGTCCGGGCGCTTGAGCTGATCGAGTTCCTTGATCGACAGGCCGGTGGCCAGTTTGGCCAGCTCGAAGAACTGGTCGTCTTCATCATCACCGGCACGGGCCAGGGCTTCTTTCTGCGCGGCGTAGAACAGTGGTTTGAGTGGGAGCTGCTCGATCTGCGAGCCATCGTCACCAGTGATCGGCGACAACAGCTCGTGTGTAGGAGGCATCCAGGACATGAAATCGGTTCCTTGGTGGGTACTGGGAAGGTGTTGCGCAATACCGGAAAATCAAGCCGCGCCACCTGTGGGAGCGAGTCTGCTCGCGATGACGTCGGAGCATTCAGCATCGAGGTGTCTGTACACCGCTATCGCGAGCAGGCTCGCTCCCACAGGGATTGGTATTGGTTTAAGGCAACAACACCGCACGGCGCGCATCACCGAGAATGTCGACACCGTTGAGCACGAACTTCTGGGTGCGCACGTCGATGTCGATCACCGGGACGCCGTTTTCCAGGCGGTTGTAGGTGCGGCAGGACAGCTCCAGGTTGGTCTTGGGTTTCTCGCCCATTTTCAGCAGAGTTTCCTCGAGGGATTTCAACTTGCCGCCCACCGTGTGGTAGGTAAACCAGGTGTTGCCGTCCTGATCCTGGCCGGCTTCACGCACGTTCAGCAGAATGTCGTCGCCCACGCTCACGCCCAGCGCCAGCATGACTTCCGGACCGAGACCTTGCAGCGTCAGCTTGGCCGTCAGCACCTTGCCGCCCTTGGCCATTTCCTCGCCAATGAAACGGCCGCCGCGCATCTCTTCCATGTCGAATTCGATCTTCGGCGGGGTGAACTCTTCTACGGTCGCCGACAACGGCAGGCCTTGCAGGGTGGCCGCGATGGCCTGTCTTACGCGGTTGGTAAACATTAGAGAACGTCCTCCAGGAACTGCTCGATGATTTCATCGCGGGCATTGAGTTGATAAATCATGTGTTCGTTCGGCGCGTAGCGGCCGTAGTCGATGACCACGTACCAGGTGCCGTTCTTGTACTTCTCGACGCTGTTCAATTCCGGATGCAGGTACACGCTGCCGCCAGGGATGGTTTCGTCGGCGACCAGGGTTTGCAGCCAGTCGTTGATGCGCTTGACCTCCTGGTCCATGAACGACTTGGTCAGGTTCTTGGCCATGGCCTTCTGGCCGGCCTTCACCAGCTTGCGGCTGATGGCATCTTCCAGGCCGACGTAGCTGATGAACTTGCCGGTGATGGAACGGTTGCCCAGCAGCGAGAAGCCGCCGAGGATGGTCCGGGCGTAGTAGCTGACGCCGTAACGGTTGAGCAGATCGCCTTCGGTGGAGGTGTCGAGAATGTTGTATTCGACGGTACGCGAGACGTCTTCGGCGTAGGTGACCTGGTTGCCCGGGCTCTCCCATTGCTTGACCTTGGCGAGGGCGGCGATAGCCAGGCTCGACGGGGCCAGGAAGACGTTTTTCTTCGCGGCCTTGGAGTACACCGCCGGCATGTTGTGCACCACCAGGCAACGGTCGAAACCGAGGTCCGCGCCGCCCAGTTCCTGGCTGTAGGTCACTTGATCGGCGACCGAGGCGTCCTTGCCATCGAGCACCACGCGGGCCTTGATGCGCTTGCCGAACGAGGCGAACTCGCTGGCCACCGCCTTGGTGCCGGTGAAGCCCGGCGCGCCGATGATGGTCAGGTCTTCGGCAACCCCACTCAGCGCTGCCAGGCCCAGCTTGCGACCGGTCTGCGCCTCGATGCCGCCGATCACATTGTTCTGCGTGTCGGCCAGTGTCGCGCCCTCTTCGACGATGACCACGTAGACCGGCACCTTGACCACTTTGAGGATCTGGTAAACCGCCTGGAACAGCGTACCCGCCTCGGCGCCGGTCGGGTCCAACTGGGCCTGGGTGGTGAAGCTGTTGATACGGAACGGGGTGTTTTTCGGAATCAGCGCGTTGGCATTCGGCGCGGTGCCGACCAGCCCGATGACGTTGTCACCCAGGCCACCCATGGCCTCGGGAGATTCGGTGGCATTGACGGTAATGCCGTTGTGCTCGAAGTTCAAAACCTCAGCCATGGTTATTCAGCCTTTTTGGTGGCGGCCTTTTTGGCCGGGATGGACACAGAAGCCGGTTCGACGACTTCGGTTTTTTTCAGCTCCAGGCGACCGGCGCTGCGCAAGGCGTTGGCCTCGACGTCGAGCAGATCGAGTTCCTGGCCGACGCTCGACCAGTGACCACCCCCGGTGGGGAATGGGAGGAGCACGGTGTAGGTTTGGCGTGGTGCCATTTGTGTTTCTCCAGATATGAAAAAGCCCCTTGAGAAGGGGCTTTTGGTTTTTGAAGGATAAGAAAACGCCCCGTCGGTGCGGGGCGTTTATTGGAGTTGTTCAGCAAGCCAGGACGGTGCGAGCGGACGATGTTCCTTCAGCGGGAACTCCCCAGCCTCAGGCCAATTACGTAGAGCCCGGCGATACGCTTGCAGCTCAGCGTATTGCTCAATCGAAAGCGTGGTTTCGACCCCGTCTTCCAGCTCATCACGATGACGCGCTACCCTCCCATCAGTCAGTGAAAGCTGCCTATCCCGCCAGGCACGCTCAAGGAGCGATAGTTCAGCGGGCGTCGGCAACGGCGGGGCTTGCAATTGCGGATAACCATCAGGCCCCCTGCCGATGATCTTCCCCTCCTGTCGCGGTTCAAAGAGCGCCGCATGATCTTCATCGGATATCTCAATGCCACCGTTATCAATTAACTCGAAGGCAAATCGACCGTCTTCTTCAATCCATTTTGCGTACATAGTCGCCTCAATAGCCGATGGCTAGCCAGTTGTAACCACCCACAGTGACAGCAGAGTTATTGCCAGCCACATTAGTGATGTAGCCCGTAAAACCTGTACGGGTCGGTATTCCGGATTGACAAACGGATGGACTCGTTGCGGAAGTAGCCCCGGCATAGATTGCCCCCACGTACATGCAGGCTGTTGGGAAGGCGACGGGAAACGTTACCGGCACTGTTCCTGTCGCTACATCGGTTGATGCGTGTCCGATTTTGAACATCCAACCGCTCGGCAATACCTGATTGGCGGTATATCCAAAAGTTGCGGCGAAAGTAGCCGAATACCGCGTAGCCACTGTCCCACCAATCAAGCGCCATTCTCCGGAGGCTCTAGTCAGTAGCGCTGAATCACCTTGCCCCAAAACAATCGTTATTGCGCTACCGCTTGAATTCGTCATGCCATCGCCAGCCGAAGCAAGAAGCGTGACGGCTCCGGCTCCACCACTCAGCACCACGATCATGGCTCCTTGCCCCACTGGTCCGGTGGGCGGCAAGGTAACGTTGATTGCCGTCGAAGATGACGCACTGACGATGCCGCCGGCGCTTGAGTTTCCCAGCACTGTGCTGGCGCTGACTGAGGTGAACCCCGACCATTCGACCCCCATTCGCTTCACAAACTCGGTCGTGGCCAGCAACTTACTGCTGTCGAATTGCGCCGGCGTGGCGCCAAATACCTTGGAGTATTGCAATTGCGCGGATCCCGCAGCCCACCAGGAGCTCGCACCATTACCGGTCAGCTCCAGAGAGGCACCTACTTGCAACTCAATACTCGTAATCTGTCCGGCACCCGAGTTTATGCTGTCAGCGCCAGCACAAACGACAGTGACAACGCCGCTGCCGATATTACGAAAGTGGATCGCACCGCCGTAAGGTAAAGCATTGACCAACGGCAGGGTGAGCGTGAACGACCCGATGGCCGTAACCAGCGTGCCAGCGGCAGCCGCCGTCAACGTGGCCGCTGCCGTCGCGTTGGTAAAACCACGATAGTTACCGCTGGCGCGCATGACGTATTCAGTCGTCGCGATCGACTTCGTATTGTCGAATAGCGCCGGCGTGTTGGCCGTCGGATTAACCAACACCGGCGAATTGAGCGGCGCAAACCCCTGCGTGATGTTCTGAAACGCCAACGCCGTAGTGCCCAGCACAATCACACCATCGGTAATCAACTGCCAGATCGTGTTGCCAAGCGTCGCGCCCTCCTCCACCGAGACAATCAAACCCGAAGTCACTTCCGCACTCGCATCGGCATCCTTTGCCCGAACCCAAGCGCCGTTCGCGGCCACGTAAATACCGTTGTCCTTTGCCAAGGTCTGGGACTTGACCAGGACCCGATTTCCGGCGATCACCGCAATACCATCTATCGCCTGCGCGCCACTCAAGACAATGTTGGCCGTCGTCGCCACCCGCACCGACTGCTTCCTGTCGAGCTTGGCAAGCTCATCAGCAACGTAACTTGCAACCCAGGCCCGCGTCGCCTTGACCACCGTGTCGTCAATCAGCAGCGTCACCAGCTCAGCATTGCTGGTCTCGAAGATCGATCGAATGTAGAACTCTTTGCCCGAACCGGACGTCGCCAACACCGGTTTGAACGACTCCGGATATTTGACAATCGCGTACAGGATCCCGGTATCGGTCCAGATCCCGGCCTCACGCACATACCAGCCGCCCACATCGGAGGGGATGGTGACCTCGGCCAGCAGCCAGCTCGGGTTGTTTTCATCCTGGAACAACGCATTGAGCGGCCCGCGCCAGACTTCGCGCTTGAGTGCCGTCGCCGTTGCAGCCGGGTTGTATTCTGCGCCGCCGCCGTCACCGACGGAAATCTGCGACAGCTTGATCGGTGTGCCCGCCGCCTTGCAGGCGGTTTCGTAGGCGATCCCCGCATCGGTGAGTAGGGTGTAGTAGTCGGCCATTTAGGACCCCTGTGGATAAATAGTGGAGGTTTCGACGGTGTAGAGTCCGGCGGCCATGAAGGCCTGGCCCGAGGTTTCCAGCCCTTCGATGACGATCGGATAAACCGTGGTCAGTTCGCCGCACAGCGTGGCGGCGCCGATGACGTGACGGCCGAAGGCGCTCAAGCCGACAGACACCTTCAAGGTGTCGCGCTCGCTTTTGGCCTCCGCCAGGCGACGGTCGAGACGGGCGTCGATTTCTTCGCTGTAGGGCTGCTCGGTAAATGCCCTGACGGAAAAACTGTAGGGCGGGCCAGGGGGTGTTTGCTCATACCAGGCGCGCACCTCAGGCATCAGTTGCAAACCCTTGGCGGCATTTTCCAGCGCCTTTCGCGTCCCGGCCTGCCGGGCGGTAGGCCAGGCGAGTTCAACGGTCAGGCGCTTTTCCGCCTCGGACGCCGCGGAGCTCCACTCGTTGACCCCACGATCCGCCGCGAGATACGGCAGGAACGCCAAGGGCGTGGTCGCCGGGTTCATCAGCTCGGGAAACGGCGGATCGATGCGTTCGAGCAACCGCGCGAACCCCAGATCCAGTGCCCTTTCCAGCGGTGAACTGTTGACCGGCAGCAGGCTCGGGCGAGGTGTGTCGTCACTCATAACGTATCCACCTCGACCTCGATGCCCGTGCAGTACGGGGCTTGAAAAGCCGTCGTCACAATCGGCGCAAGCGGTTCGAGAATCTGCAGCTGAACCGCGCCCGCGCTGTGCAGCGTGTAGTCGATCCAGCTCGGATCCACCCGCCCTTCCAGGCGATGACACGCCTCGGCATACGCCTGCAACTGCTGCTCGGCGGCAACCTGGGTCAAGCCTGAATCCGGGCCGGCATTGATCTTCGCCACGACGCGGATTTTGTAAGGTTTGATCTGCGCGGCCTGGACGATGACCAGGTCCGTTTCCGGGCGTACATCCGGCCGGGCGAAATGCTGGCGAACACCGTCGAGCAGTGCCTCGGTCGGCGTGCCGTCGCCGTCACGGGACAGCACTGTGACCGTGACTTCGCCCGGTGCCGTGCGACGCCCATTACCGTCCTTGACCTGCGCCGCATGACCATCCGGGTCGAAGGTGTAGGTGACCGTCACCACACCCGCCGAGGCGTTTTCCACCTTCACCACCGGCCGTTCACCCAAGGTAAAAATCTCCCGCCGATACTGCATGCGCGATCCGGCCGCCGGGGCATGGGGCGCCAGGTAGTAGCGCAACCGCGCATCGTCATCGCTCTCGTAGACCGCGGGGATGGGCGGGAATGCCGCCGGATCGCCCGGATCGAGCAACTGACGCTCAAGGCCCATGTCCGCGAGGCGAGCGTCGAGGTTGGTGCCCGTGGCCCACCACGCCAACATCTGCTTGATGCGGGCGTTGTATTTGCGTTCGTGGGTTTGCAGTCGGACGCAGAACGCCTCAAGGGCCAGGGTCAGCAGTTCACTTTCGTTTTCGAGGCTGTCCACCAGCTTCGCCGCGCTGGCGGGAGAGCGTGCGCCGACGTACTCGACCACGAAGGTCTTGAATTCGGCGAGCAGGTCCTCAAACGCTTCGACGGTGACGATGGCCGGTTCGGCCAGTTGGTTCTGGCCGGGTATCAACATGCTCATGTCACCACCTCGAAAGTCTGTTTGCGGTTTTTCCAGGTGCCGGCGAAACGCAACAACAATCCGGCCCCCTGTCGGCTGGCGACAATGACCTGCGGCTCGAAATCATCGATGCCGTTATCCGGGTTGTAGAACGCTTGGGCCGCGTGGCTCTGGGCAAGGATCAGCAGGTCGTCACCGAGGTTCTGCCCCAGCAACTGCGTGAGTGCGCAGCCATACAACGGGCGCTTCTGGCGAGTGCCCAACGGCGTGGTCAATGCACGGGTGGCGCGCTGCACGAACTGCAGCCAGTCGTCGACCGTGGCGCCGGTGTTTCGATCGATTCCAATCATGAGGAAATCTCTTATGCGGTACTGATGACGCGTCCCTGGTGATCCACTACCGGGCCGCTCAGGTGCACACCGGAGGCGTCGAGCCGAATGCCGACGGCGCCGACTTGCAATTCGATGACCTCGGGTGTCATCGCCAGCCGCGACGGGCCAATGTTCAACTGCAGGGCTTCACGAGAACCGCTGAACGCCGCCGGGCCGTTTTGCCAGTGCAGGACATGGCTGGCGTGGTCGTAGCCGTTTTCCGTACCGTCCTGATAGAGGCGCCGCGTCAGCGAGGCCTGGGTCGAGACGGGCGGGAACTGACCACCGTTGAGGCCGAACAACGCCACCGCCTGCCCGCCGCTCTCGCCGCCGCCATGGTTGAGCAACAGGCATTGCTCACCCACGGACGGAATCCGCGACTCGCTCTGGGCCCCGGCACTCGGGTTGAAAAAGCGGATCGCCGGGGTTAGCAGTCCGCCATGGCTGACTTTGCAGGTATTGCTGGCCGCGTCGACTTCCTGGCAAACGCCGATGCGGCAGAAACTCTCCGCCCGCCGATGCATGTCTTCCAGCTCGGTTTCCATCTGCGCCAGACGCTCGATGATCGGCCCCAGATGCATCCGTAACAGCGCATCAAACATGGGTCAGCCCTCGAGTGCGGTGTATTGGTCCGGGTCGTCGATGTTCGACACTTCCCAGGTACGGGCAAACTTCGGGATGCCCAGCGGGTCTTCCAACAGCGTCGGGCCCAAGTACAGGGTTTGGTTGAAGGAAAGGGTCCAGGCGGTGTACGCCCGCGCCGGGTTAATGAACGTGGATGGCAGGCCATCGAGCTCCGTGGGCAGGTCGCATTGATCGCCCGATAGCCCCCAGCGGTTATCCATGACCAGGTGTTTCAACTCCCCGGCCAGATCGCAGGCATCCCATCCTGGAACGGCCATGACCACTTGCAAGGAAACCGTCAGGACATGAGCGATACGCCCGTCATTGGCGCGGTTACCGGGCGCATCACGCTCAAGGGCAATCAGCACCCAGGGTTGATCGTCGGTGCCATCGAAATCCTGGGGGCTGCCGACTTTCAAGGCGGGATAAATGGCGCGCAGCGTCTGGGCAATGGCCGAGCACAACTGCGACGGTTTTTCGATAAGGGCAGGCATTGATCGCCTCCTTTGGTATGGATCAGCGCTGTCGCTTCACTGCTGGTCGGGAGGAACGTCCCGCGGAGGGACTTCGCAAACGCCGATCCGCTTGGCGACCCAGCGCTCGTAAAGACCGATCGCCACATCGGCGCCAGCCATGGCGGTCAGGCAACCCAAGGCGCAGGCGCTCCAGATCGACATGCCGAGGGCGTACAAAAGCATGGTTGCCGATACGCCGCAGACCACGCAGGCACCGGAGCGCAAGGCCAGGCGCCGCAATAACGACCAGCCACGGGCGCCCTCCTTGTCTGCGCGCCACATCTCGCCGGACACCCCGCCCACCAGGGCGAGCACGATGACCAGCCAGATCGGCATGTCCAGCAACGCTTGTTGCTCGTTTGTCATGTCTCGTTTCCTGGGGTGATGGATGATTGCTTGGGGGCGGCGGGGCTTCGCAGGGCAAACGATGTTTTACAGTGGCTCCACGATGACGTTGTCGATGAAGGCGAAGTTGGCGTAAGGGTTCTGCTCATTGGAGAACGCCAAAGTCGTTTGAGCCGAAGTGGCCGTGAAGTCATACGTGATGGTGCTCCACTCCACCGCGGTACCTTTCGCCGACGGCGTGTTGAAGGTGACACTCTGCCCCGCCACCTTGACTTGGATGGTGCCGTCGCCGGAGCGGCTGGCGTAGCGCGAATTACCCGCGCTGAAGGTCAAACGGTACTTGGCGCCGACCGCGGTGGCGAAGTTCTGCTGGATACCACCGCCGTTGCCATAGACATAATTGGCCAGGTCGACAATCACAACGCCATCCGCAGCCACGGACCCCCCGATCGAGGCGGGCATATTGAAGTACTCGGCACCGGACAAAAACGTCGTCCAACCGGTGATGAAGTTGGCTTTCGCCGGAGTATCGAGGATGCAACTGCCGCTGCAGCCTGGCTGTTCGAAGCTACCGTTGAGCAGAAGGTTGGCGGCGCTAGCCTTGCTCCCAACGCCGAGCAGCGCAATGGACAGCAACAGTGGGGCGACGTATTTCTTGAAACGATTCATGATTCACCTCTTGAGTTATTGATTGATCGCGCGGTTGATCAACAGCGCTCATCTCGCTCTCTGGCGATCACTCGAGGCTCAACGGCCTTCACATGATTCAACGCTCCGCATCGGGAACACTTGATCTGGAGTTCGGTGTTCTCGCCCATGCGGGCCAGAAGTCTTTTGCAGTGACCGCATCTGAAATCCTTCAGCATCGAAAGCCCTCCCATTGGCGGCGGTTTGAAGTGCCTCGCGGCACAGGCATTCCAAAAAGCCCGGTTGCCCAGGCTTTTCAGTAATGCGCTTGATCTTTCGGCGCGACTGGCGCGGTACGGATCCATTCAAATTGTTCCTCCGACCGCGGTCCCTGCCCGCCGGATAACTGCTTCTGGTGCTTTACGCTGCACACCCGGGTCAGTTGCCAACCCTCTGAACCGTTAAGGCCGGTTCATCGCTGCCTGTTGGTGGAACTAAAGAGCTTCGTTGCCAGCCGCTTTGTCGAGCGGCTTGGACACAGAATATGCATGGATGCATATACAGTCAATGCGTAAATGCATTTATTTATGCGCAACCAATGCACAAATGCATGAAACCCTCGGGAACACGGGGGTTGCGGCTTTTCAGGAGGCGAAAAAAAACCCGCACGGCGGCGGGTTTTATCTGACAGCGGAGGGGTTAACGGGCGTACATGCCCCACCAGAAGACGTGACCGAGGATGACGATTTGCTCGTCCTGCATTTCCTGGAAGGTGTAGTCCTCGTCCGGGTGCTCATCGCGGTTGAAGCTGCGCAGGCGAATGCCGGTGGGCAAGCGGTAAAGCTGCTTCACCCGCAGTTGGCCGTTGTGATTGATGGCGTAGAGGTCGCCGTCGACAATGTCGCCGATCCCACACTTGCCTGCGTTCACCCCAACCGTGGCCCCGTCGCGCAGCACTGGCAACATGCTGTTGCCGCGCACCGTCACGCACTTGGCCTGGTCGAACTGCACGCCATTATGGCGCAGGCTGCGCTTGCCAAAGCGCAGGCTTGAGCGCTCGCTTTCCTCGATGACGAATCTTCCTGATCCAGCAGCCAATTCAACCTCGCGCAGAAAAGGGACCGACACTTCGTCTTCTTCGACCGGTGTTTCGTCGTCCCACAGGCTTATGTCCTTGAGTTCGGAGTGCGGCTCATCGCGGCGGGCATTGCCGACGAGCACAACGTCCGCGCGCCCGCGCAACTGGTCGGTGCTCACGGCGAAGTATTCGGCGATCTTCGAGATGTGTTTATCCGAAGGGTCGACAATCTTGCCGCTGAGGATCCGCGAGAGGGTGGACTGAGGCACGCCGGTACGCCGGTGAAGCTCCGTGGGGGAGATCCCGTGCTGATCGAGCAATGCTCTTAATACGGTAGAAACGTTGCGTTTTTGCATAACGCGCATAGTGCTTGTTCTTTTCGCAGAAGACAAATGCTGTTTTGCATAAATATGCAATGTGTAGGAGCTGTCGAGTGCAACGAGGCTGCGATCTTTCCCCAGACACTTGAATCTCAAGCGAAAGATCAAAAGATCGCAGGCTTCGCCAGCTCCTACAAAAGCCAAACTCTCCCGCCCGGGATTTGCCCTACAGGCCCCTAAGAAAAGACTCCAATCGCGTCCTTCAACTGCGCAACACAAGGCTACGTTGCCTTGCGCCTCTGCCTACAACTACGCCAGAATCCGCCGGCTTGTGCGCCTTGGGGCCCCTCGGTACTTTTGATCCTGTCACTGCCCATCAGTGATCGGGTTTAGTCGCTCGGTATTCCAAGGTGCTCATTGCTCCATTCAGTCAGGTACTTCTATTCCTGCACTTGATGGTAGCTGTGCGCAGGGCGCCCTCGGGCGCGCCGGTTTCTTGGATCCCCGGTCGACTAACCTGCGTACAGCTGCCGCCCCTCGTTTAGTCGCGAGTGAGTGGTGGCTCAACTTCAAGGATCCATAGAATGCCGAAGAACACTCCAAATCCCCCAGACGATCACATCTCCCGCAGCCAATCGGCCAACGCCAAGAAACTCGACGACGCGGCCACTCGCGCCCTGGACTATTACCTCAAGCCGAAAGCCGACAAAGACACCGCCGACACACCCGACACCCTTTTCATCATCGCCCCCAACATCGACGCCGAATGCCTGCTCGCCAACCTCAGCGAAACCCTGGCCTCGGCAAACGCCATGGTCAGCGACCTGGCATTCGACCTGAAGGGCTCGCGACGGAATATAGCGCTAGGGGTCCAGCAAATGATCGAGCTGAGCCAGTTGCTGGCGAATCGGGCGTTGGATGTGGTTGAGGTGAGGTAGGCATCCATGATGCAAGCCGAGACCTAAGAGAAGCCCGAGCAATCACTGTGGGAGCGAGCTTGCTCGCGATAGCGGTAGTTCAGTTACAGCTAAGTTGTATTGGCTGCCGTCATCGCGAGCAAGCTCGCTCCCACAATTTGATCGGGTACAGCCGGAAAGACAGGCCGACTGTCAGGCCGCCTTCGCGAGCAGGCTCGCTCCCACAATGGGCCGCAGTGAACACAGAACTCATGGACACCCAGGATCACCTGTGGGAGCAAAGCTTGCTCGCGATGAGGCCAGCAAACCCAACATCCATGTGACTGAGCCACCGCCATCGCGAGCAAGCTTTGCTCCCACAGTTCTGATGGGTGTACGACCGGGAGAGCCAGGTCGGCTATCAGGCCGCCTCGCGGTGGACGTTGATCTCGGGCGCCCCGTTAACCACGCTGGCTGAACGAAGGTATTGCGCAGTGGGCAACCCGGCAAGGATGCCGAGCCTAGGCGAGGCACCAAGTGGTGGGGCAAAAGCGTTTTGCTTACTTTTGACTGGGCCGGCTTCCGGGCTTTTCAAAAGTGAGCCGCCGTCAGGGCGGAACCCTAAGCAGCCGTTACCGAAAAAACGGATAAGTCCCCAATCCCAAAAACCACTCACATATGGGTAGCACAGACCTCCCATGTTAACCTTGCGCCCATCGCGGAAAAGCCGGGCCAATGCCCCTCCTTTTGCCCCACACCTTTCAACGAGCTTGCCTGACACCCATGAATACCGCCGTGAACGACCTCTCCAGCCACACGCCGATGATGCAGCAATACTGGCGCCTGAAGAACCAGCACCCCGATCAGCTGATGTTCTACCGCATGGGCGACTTCTACGAAATCTTCTACGAGGACGCAAAGAAGGCCGCCAAGCTGTTGGACATCACCCTGACGGCACGTGGGCAATCGGCGGGCATGGCCATTCCGATGTGCGGGATTCCTTACCACGCGGCAGAAGGTTACCTGGCGAAGCTGGTCAAGCTCGGCGAATCCGTGGTGATCTGCGAACAAGTCGGCGACCCGGCCACCAGCAAGGGCCCGGTGGAACGCCAAGTCGTGCGGATCATCACCCCAGGCACGGTCAGTGACGAAGCCTTGCTGGATGAACGCCGGGACAACCTGATCGCCGCAGTGCTGGGCGATGAACGCCTGTTCGGCCTGGCGGTGCTGGACATCACCAGCGGTAACTTCTCGGTACTGGAAATCAAGGGCTGGGAAAACCTGCTGGCGGAACTGGAACGGGTCAATCCAGTAGAGCTTTTAATTCCTGATGACTGGCCCAAAGACCTGCCGGCAGAAAAACGCCGTGGCGTGCGTCGTCGGGCGCCGTGGGATTTTGAGCGTGATTCGGCGCTGAAAAGTCTCTGCCAGCAGTTTTCCACCCAGGACCTCAAGGGCTTCGGTTGCGAGAACCTGACCCTGGCCATCGGCGCTGCCGGTTGCCTGCTGGCCTACGCCAAGGAAACCCAGCGCACCGCCCTGCCCCACTTGCGCAGCCTGCGGCACGAACGCCTGGATGACACCGTGGTGCTGGACGGCGCGAGCCGCCGCAACCTGGAACTGGACACCAACCTGGCCGGCGGGCGCGACAACACCTTGCAATCGGTGGTCGATCGCTGCCAGACCGCCATGGGCAGCCGCCTGCTGACACGCTGGTTGAATCGGCCGCTGCGGGACTTGACCGTGCTGCTGGCGCGCCAGTCCTCCATTACCTGCCTGCTGGATCGTTATCGCTTCGAGCAGTTGCAACCGCAGCTCAAGGAAATCGGTGACATCGAGCGGATTCTCGCCCGCATCGGTTTGCGCAACGCCCGTCCCCGCGACCTGGCGCGCCTGCGCGATGCCCTTGGCGCATTGCCCGAACTGCAAGTGGCGATGACCGACCTCGAAGCGCCGCACCTGCAGCAACTGGCGCGCACCACCAGCACCTACCCGGAGCTGGCCGCGCTGCTGGAAAAAGCCATTATCGATAACCCACCGGCGGTGATCCGTGACGGTGGCGTGCTGAAAACCGGCTACGACGCCGAACTCGACGAGCTGCAAGCGCTGAGCGAGAACGCCGGCCAGTTCCTGATCGACCTCGAAGCCCGGGAAAAAGCCCGTACCGGCCTTGCCAACCTCAAGGTCGGCTACAACCGTATCCACGGTTATTTCATCGAATTGCCGAGCAAGCAGGCCGAACAGGCACCAGCCGATTATGTTCGCCGCCAGACCCTCAAGGGCGCCGAGCGTTTCATCACCCCGGAACTCAAGGCGTTCGAAGACAAGGCGCTGTCGGCCAAGAGCCGCGCCCTGGCCCGGGAAAAGATGCTCTATGAAGCGTTGCTCGAAGACCTGATCAGCCAACTGCCGCCGTTACAGGACACTGCTGGCGCCCTAGCGGAACTGGATGTGCTGAGCAACCTGGCCGAACGCGCGCTGAACCTGGACCTCAATTGCCCGCGCTTCGTCAGTGAGCCGTGCATGCGCATCAGCCAGGGTCGTCACCCGGTGGTCGAGCAAGTACTGACCACGCCGTTCGTGGCCAACGACCTGAGCCTGGACGACAACACCCGCATGCTGGTGATCACCGGCCCGAACATGGGCGGTAAATCCACCTACATGCGCCAAACCGCGTTGATCGTGCTGCTGGCCCATATTGGCAGCTTCGTTCCGGCGGCCAGCTGCGAATTGTCCTTGGTGGACCGGATCTTCACCCGCATCGGCTCCAGCGACGACCTGGCCGGTGGACGTTCGACGTTCATGGTGGAAATGAGCGAAACCGCGAACATTCTGCACAACGCCACCGAACGCAGCCTGGTGCTGATGGACGAAGTCGGACGCGGCACCAGCACCTTCGACGGCTTGTCCCTGGCCTGGGCAGCGGCCGAACGCCTCGCGCACCTGCGGGCCTACACGCTGTTCGCCACCCATTACTTCGAACTCACCGTGTTGCCGGAAAGCCAGCCTTTGGTGGCCAACGTCCACCTCAATGCAACCGAGCACAACGAACGCATCGTCTTCCTGCACCACGTGCTGCCCGGCCCGGCCAGCCAGAGCTACGGCCTGGCGGTGGCGCAACTGGCCGGCGTGCCAAGTGAAGTCATTACCCGTGCCCGCGAGCACCTGAGCCGCCTGGAAACCACCAGCCTGCCCCACGAAGCGCCGCGCCCGACCAAAGGCAAACCGGCCGCACCGCAGCAAAGCGACCTGTTCGCCAGCCTGCCGCATCCGGTGCTCGATGAACTGGCCAAGCTCGATCTGGACGACCTGACACCTCGTCGGGCACTGGATTTACTCTATACATTGAAGACACGGATCTAACACACAGGCTTTCAAGCTGTTAGAATCGCGCGCGGTTTGGGATGCTGCGGACTATTAGCCTGGTTCGCAGACTATCGCTCCCAAACCTGGCGACCCTACCGTGAAGGGGCTTCGCTGCCGCCGCCTGAGGAGAGAATTAGAAATGACCTTCGTCGTCACCGACAACTGCATCAAGTGCAAGTACACCGACTGCGTAGAAGTGTGTCCGGTGGACTGCTTTTACGAAGGGCCGAATTTCCTGGTCATTCACCCGGACGAGTGCATCGACTGCGCCCTGTGTGAACCGGAATGCCCGGCGAACGCCATTTTCTCGGAAGACGAAGTGCCGGCCGGCATGGAGAACTTCATCGAGCTGAACGCAGAACTGGCGGACATCTGGCCGAACATCACCGAGAAGAAAGATGCGCTGCCGGACGCCGAAGAGTGGGATGGCAAGGAAGGCAAGCTCAAGGATCTGGAACGCTGATCGTTGCTGCTTTCGTGGAAAAGGCCCCTTGCGGGCCTTTTTGCTTTTTCGGGTCAAGAAATCGCAGGCAAAAAAAAGGGGCGGTTTGACCCGCCCACATTTTTTCCCTAATCCCTTTAATCCTTTTCATCATCCTGATGAATCGCGTCCTGCGATGTCCTTCCTTCCCATCGTCCTTGACGGGTGTGTCTGTCCGTCGACACAGGACTGATATTAGTATTTTCCCAGGCGAGTGCAACGCGACTGATACAGGTGGTTTGCTCTGTCACGCTACGTTCATCAACAAATTTTCGTTATAAATCAGTCAAATACAAAAAGATCACGGTATTTATAGCGGTCTGTCCGGCCGATGGGGAACTGATCGCTTACGTAACACTAGGCAAAGGCTTACACGCTGAACCTACAAATGGAGTTGGGGTTGGAAAAGCGACTCTTCAGATACGCAGAAGATTCGAACCAGTCGCGATGTTCTATAGTTTTACGAGCGGGGGTTTCAGGAGTGGTGTGTATATCCGTTTCTGCGGTAACGGCGGCTTATGGTTCCGCTCTTACAGCGGGTCACTTTTGGAAGAGCGCCAAAAGTAACCATGGGCCCGCCGCGAAAGGCCATCCATGGCCCAGCGCGGCTACCTCGGCATCCATGCCGAGATGCCCACTGCGCAATGCCTGCGTTCGGCCAGCGTGGTTAACGGGGGCGTCCGAGATCAACGTCCACCGCGAGGCGGCCTAACAGCCGACCTGGCTCTCCCGGTCGTACACCCATCAGATCTGTGGGAGCAAAGCTTGCTCGCGATGAGGCCAGCAAACCCAACATCCATGTGACTGAACCACCGTCATCGCGAGCAGGCTCGCTCCCGCATTCAATCTTCAGCGGACACAAAATTCATATCCAACACAGTCCCACTGTGGGAGCGCTTGCTCGCGAAGAGGTCAGCACATCCAACATCTTCATCGACTGTAACGCCGCCTTCGCGAGCAAGCCCGCTCCCACAAGGGAAACGCGGTCCCACCCGGAGTCAGGTCGGCTATAAGGCCGCCTCGCCCTGGCTTTTGATCTGGGCGCCCCGTTAAACCACGCTGGCCGAACGCAGGCATTGTGGAGTGGGCACCTCAGCATGGATGCCGAGGTAGCCGCGCTGGGCCATGAATGGCCCTTCGCGGCGGGCCCACGGAGCAATGCCGGAGTGAGGGCACACCGAGCCTAAGCGAGGTGTCGAGTGGTGGGGCAGAGCGTTTTTGGTTACTTTTGGCGCTCTTTCCAAAAGTGACCCGCCGTAAGGGCGGAACCATAAGTAGCCGTGACCGAAGAAACGGATATACCCCCAAACCCAAGCCAAAAAAAACGGCACTTTCCATTTCTGAAAGAAGCACCGTTTTTTCCAAGTGAACAGCATCACAGCCAATCAGGGCCTTTCTGCTGCACTCGCCTTGGGTTATTGAAACAACGACTCGCTCGACAAGCCGTTCTTCTCCAGGATCTCTCGCAGACGCTTGAGACCTTCAACCTGGATCTGCCTCACCCGCTCACGGGTCAAACCAATCTCCAGGCCCACATCTTCAAGCGTGCTGCTTTCATGACCGCGCAAGCCGAAGCGGCGAATCACCACTTCCCGTTGCTTGTCCGTAAGTTCCGAAAGCCACTGGTCGATGCTCTGGGACAAGTCATCGTCCTGGAGCAACTCGCACGGATCGGTCGGACGATCGTCGGTCAGGGTATCCAGCAGGGTCTTATCCGAGTCCGGCCCCAGCGAGACGTCTACCGAAGAGACCCGCTCGTTGAGCCCAAGCATGCGCTTGACCTCACCTACCGGTTTTTCCAGCAGGTTGGCGATTTCTTCGGGTGAAGGTTCATGGTCGAGTTTTTGGGTCAACTCACGAGCGGCCCGCAGGTAGACGTTCAGCTCCTTGACCACATGAATCGGCAACCGGATGGTCCGGGTCTGGTTCATGATCGCCCGTTCGATGGTCTGGCGGATCCACCAGGTGGCGTAGGTCGAGAAACGGAAGCCGCGTTCGGGGTCGAATTTCTCGACGGCGCGAATCAGGCCCAAGTTGCCCTCTTCGATCAGGTCCAGCAGCGAAAGCCCACGATTGACATAGCGTCGGGCGATTTTCACCACCAGGCGCAGGTTGCTTTCAATCATGCGTTTTCGACCGGCCGGGTCGCCACTTTGCGACAGCCGCGCAAAATGAACTTCTTCCTCGGGGGAGAGCAGTGGCGAAAAACCGATTTCGTTGAGATACAGCTGAGTGGCGTCCAGCGCCCGGGTGTAATCGATGTACTTATGTTGTTTAAGCGAAGCGGAGTGTTTGGATTTGGCACGAACGGAAGGTGGAGTCGCCCCTTCATCATTCGACATCGAATCCATAGCGATGCCGGTCTCCATAAGGAGAACCTCATCGTCGATGTCAAACTCCGGCACTTCTTTACTGAGAGCCATTGTTATAGTCCTTTGGTGAGTTCGACCTCAAGCTCAAGCGACGCCTTTATCCTTGGCAACGCTGGAGCCTGTTCCCTCTACGTGACGGAACAGGCTGACAATCAAATCAACGCCGTGGCAGGAATTGCAGCGGATCGACTGGTTTACCTTGTCGGCGAATCTCAAAATGCAGTTTCACCCGGTCTGTTCCCGTTGATCCCATTTCGGCAATTGTCTGTCCGACCTTGACCTGCTGCCCCTCCCGAACCAACAGCCTGCGGTTGTGACCGTAGGCACTGACGTAGGTATCGCTGTGTTTGATGATCACGAGTTCGCCGTAGCCCCTCAAACCACTCCCGGCGTACACAACCGTGCCATCAGACGCGGCTAAAACAGGCTGTCCCAAATCCCCGGCGATATCAATTCCTTTATTCAAACTACCGTTTGAAGAGAATTTTCCAATGAGAACGCCACTAGAAGGCCATCCCCAGCCTGTCGGGGCGGGGCCTGCCGGAGGCATCGGAACGGGGGTCGGTTTGCTCGCGACGGACGGTACTGTCGCCGCTTCAGCCCCCGTCGGCCGGCGAATAACCGTGGTTTTACTCGAGGAAGAAGGCGTCGAACCCGACTGCGTAACCACCGCGGTAGGCGTTGAACCGCTACGGCCATCGAAGCGAATCGTCTGACCTGGGTGAATCGTATAAGGCGCAGGAATGTTGTTACGCGCCGCAAGGGCTTTGTAGTCCCAGCCGTAGCGGAAAGCGATGGAAAACAGCGTATCGCCGCGACGGACTACATATTGGCCGGTCGTTACTGTAGGACGTTGAGGTGTTGCATTGTTGCGATCGACAACCCGGACATTACCCGACGGCGTACTGGAACATCCGACCAGCAAAGTGCTCAAGACAAGGCCAGTCACCAGGCGCTGAAAGCTTGTGATACCCATACGCTGCGCAATGACTGTGAGACTCACCCGCCGCTCCCTTTGTGGTGGCAGAAAAATTGGAAACTGCCTGTCCAGGCAGAACTCATATAAATATAGCTGGCAACGACTGCGCCTCTATTAATGAAGCGCAATGTGTCGCCGCACACGTTTGCTCGACGCCGTTGGACTCTGTTCAGCAAATCGGTGCCGCTGTAAGACACAGGCTGGGCCACGGAATTCAGCGTCTGTTTATAAATGCTCAGGCCAACGGCCCATTGAGTAACGGCACGAACCGCACCGCCCCCAGGACGTGTCGCGAAAAACCGTGTTCTTCGCGCACGATCAGCATCAGTTGCTGGACTTCACCGGCACCCACCGGAATGACCAGTCGCCCGCCGGGAGCAAGCTGATCCAGCAGGGCCTGGGGAACATCGGTGGCCACCGCAGTCACGATGATGCCGTTGTACGGTGCCAGGGCCGGCCACCCCTCCCAGCCATCGCCCCAGCGAAACACCACGTTGCGCAGGTTCAACTCAACCAGGCGTTCCTTGGCGCGATCCTGCAGTACCTTGATCCGCTCTACGGAAAACACCCGCTCGACCAGTTGCGACAACACCGCCGTCTGGTAACCCGAGCCGGTACCGATCTCCATCACCTTGTCCAGCGGTCCCGCCTCCAGCAGCAACTCGCTCATGCGGGCCACCATGTATGGCTGGGAAATGGTCTGGTTGTGGCCGATCGGCAACGCCGTATCTTCATAGGCGCGATGGGCCAGGGCCTCATCGACGAACAGATGGCGCGGCGTGCGGCGAATGACTTCCAACACCTGGGCGTTGGAGAGACCTTCTTCGTAGAGACGCTGGATCAGTCGTTCACGGGTGCGCTGGGAGGTCATGCCGATTCCGCGGCGCAGCATATCGTCTTGCTCACGAGCCATCAGCGCAGCCCCTCCAGCCAGCCATCGAGATTTCGAAAGGCGTCGTTGAAGGTACGGTCCAACTGCAACGGCGTGATCGAGACATAACCTTGCATCACCGCATGGAAATCAGTGCCCGGCCCGCCGTCCTCGGCATCACCGGCGGCGGCGATCCAGTAACCGGCCTTGCCGCGCGGGTCGACGACATGCATCGGTTTGGCGGCGCGGGCACGGTGGCCCAGGCGAGTGAGCTGGATGCCACGGATGTGATCGAGCGGCAGGTTGGGGATATTCACGTTCAGCACCGTGCGTGGCGGCAGCTCCAGCTCGCCGTGGGCTTCGACCAGTTTACGGGCGAAGTAGGCGGCGGTCGGCAAGTTATCGACCTGCCGCGAAACAAACGAAAAGGCAAACGATGGCTTTTCCAGGAAGCGACCTTCCAGGGCGGCGGCAACCGTGCCGGAATAAAGCACGTCGTCCCCCAGGTTGGCGCCCAGGTTGATACCCGACACCACCATGTCCGGCTCACGCTCCAGCAAGCCGTTGAGGCCCAGGTGCACGCAATCGGTCGGAGTGCCGTTGAGGCTGATGAAACCGTTATCCAGATAGCAGGGGTGCAACGGACGGTCGAGCGTCAGCGAGCTGCTGGCGCCGCTTTTGTCCTGGTCCGGGGCGATGACCACGCACTCGGCAAAATCCGCCAGCGCAGCATAAAGCGCGGCAAGACCGGGTGCAGTCACCCCGTCGTCGTTAGAAATCAGAATACGCATGGGCTGTCCGTCTGCCCCACCGGCACCAGATCGACGAGTTCGCGCACCAAGACAGTGGCGAAACATCCGGCCGGCAGGACGAATTCCAGTTGCAGAATGTCCAGCGAGGGATAATGCCACGACAGCCCGCCAATGGGCAGTCGCAGGATGCGACGTTCGTGACTCATTCCCGCGTTTATCAACCAGTCCCGCAAATCGGCCTCGCCCGCGGCGATGGCTTGTTCCAGCTCGAACGTCGCACCAGCGGCAGGCGAAGGTCCCTCGCCCCACTGCGGCCCGGTCGGGTGCAGGTCGAGAATGGCCAGGCGCGGGTCGCTGCATTCAGCCTCGCCGGCCGGGAAAAAACTGCGGCTGTCGGTGAAGGCAAGCAAATCGCCCACCTGGGCTTTTTGCCAGGTACCGTCGGCGACCCGCGCCGCCAGCACCCGGTTGAACAGGAAACTGCGGGCGGTGGACAACAGCCGCGAGCGCACATTGCGCTGTTCCGGCAACGCCTTGCGCACCGCCCAGGCCCGAGCATCGACGACGTTGCCGCCGTCATGGCCGAAACGCTGGGCGCCAAAATAGTTGGGGATGCCCTGGCGGACAATCCGTTGCAGGCGCGCATCGATCGCCGCCGTATCGCCCTTGAATTGGGTCAGGCGCAAGGTAAAGCCATTGGCCGAGTGCGCGCCGCGTTGCAGCTTGCGCCTGTGGCGTGCGGTCTTGAGGATTTTCAGCGTGTCGTTCTCCGCCGCCGACAGGTCCGGATCGGCCTTGCCCGGCAATTGGACGCTGAACCACTGGCGGGTCAGGGCCTGACGGTCCTTGAGCCCGGCGTAGCTGACGGTGCGCAGCGGCACGCCGGCAGCCTTGGCGATTCGCCGGGCCGCTTCTTCGGTGTTCAAGCCACGTTTTTCAACCCAGATCCACAAGTGCTCGCCATCGCCGGTCAACGGGATGTCGAGCACTTCATCGACCTGGAAATCTTCAGCGGTGGCCTTGAGTACCGCGCTGCCCAGCGGTTCGCCGTAGGCCCGCGGCCCCAACAGTTCCAGTTCAGTCATGGGCGCAGCAACAAGGCAACGGAGTGGACGGCAATGCCTTCTTCGCGACCGACGAAGCCAAGCTTCTCGGTGGTGGTGGCTTTCACGTTCACTTGGTCCAACTCAACTTGAAGATCCTCGGCAATCAATTGGCGCATCGCTTCGATGTGCGGCGCCATCTTGGGGGCCTGGGCAACGATGGTGTTATCGACATTGCCGACTTTCCAGCCCTTGGCGTGGATCAGCGAGACCACATGGCGCAGCAGCACGCGGCTGTCGGCGCCCTTGAATTGCGGGTCGGTGTCGGGGAAGTGCTTGCCGATGTCACCCAGGGCAGCCGCGCCGAGCAACGCATCGCTCAAGGCGTGCAGCAGGACATCACCGTCAGAATGCGCGAGCAGCCCGAAGCCGTGTGCGATCCGCACGCCGCCCAGGGTAATGAAATCGCCTTCAGCGAAACGGTGAACATCGTAGCCGTGGCCAATACGCATAAAAAAACGCCCCGATTTTTGTCAGGGCGTGATTCTACCTGCATTAGGCGTTTAGAGCGCGCGCATGATGCTGCAAGTGGTCATCAATGAAGCTGGCGATGAAGAAATAGCTGTGGTCGTAGCCCGGTTGCAGGCGCAGTTCCAGCGGATGGTCGGCAGCCTTGGCCGCCTGTTGCAGGGCTTCGGGCTTGAGCTGGTTGGTCAGGAAATCATCGCGATCGCCCTGGTCCACCAGCAGTGGCAGCTTCTCCTGCGCCTCGGCAATCAATGCACAGGCATCCCATTCACGCCATTTCGAACGGTCTTCCCCCAGGTAACGAGAGAAAGCCTTCTGGCCCCATGGGCAATCCATCGGATTGTTGATCGGCGAAAAGGCCGACACCGAGCGGTAACGCCCCGGGTTGCGCAAGGCGCAGACCAGCGCGCCATGACCGCCCATGGAATGACCACTGATGCCGCGTTTGTCCGAGGCCGGGAAATGCGCTTCGACGAGTGTCGGCAATTCCTGCACCACGTAGTCATGCATCCGATAGTGCCGTGCCCACGGATCCTGCGTGGCGTTCAGATAAAAACCCGCCCCCAGGCCGAAGTCCCAGGCACCGTCCGGATCGCCCGGCACGTCGGCGCCACGAGGGCTGGTGTCCGGCGCGACGATGATCAGGCCCAACTCGGCGGCCATGCGCTGGGCACCGGCCTTTTGCATGAAGTTCTCGTCGGTGCAGGTCAGCCCGGACAACCAATACAGGACAGGCAACTTGCCGCCCTGCTCGGCTTGCGGCGGCAGGTACACGGCAAACACCATGTCACAACCGAGCACGTCGGAACGGTGCCGGTAACGTTTGTGCCAGCCGCCGAAGCTTTTCTGGCAGGAGATGTTTTCCAGACTCATGACCGACCTCAGAAATGGATAACGGTGCGGATGCTCTTGCCTTCATGCATCAGGTCGAACGCCTTGTTGATATCTTCCAGGCCCATGGTGTGGGTAATGAACGTATCCAGCGGGATCTCGCCCGTCTCGGCCATTGCCACATAGCTTGGCAACTCGCTGCGACCGCGCACGCCACCAAAGGCCGAACCGCGCCAGACGCGCCCGGTCACCAACTGGAAGGGACGGGTGGCGATTTCCTGGCCGGCGCCGGCCACACCGATGATCACCGACTCGCCCCAGCCTTTGTGGCAGCACTCCAGCGCGGCACGCATCAACTGGACATTGCCGATGCACTCGAAGGAAAAGTCCACGCCGCCGTCAGTCATATCGACGATGACTTCCTGGATCGGACGGTCGAAGTCTTTCGGGTTGACGCAATCGGTGGCACCCAGTTGCTTGGCGATTTCGAACTTGGCCGGGTTGATGTCGATGGCGATGATGCGCGAAGCCTTGGCCTTCACCGCGCCAATCACTGCCGACAGGCCGATGCCGCCCAGGCCGAAGATCGCCACGGTGTCACCCGGCTTGACCTTGGCGGTGTTGAGGACCGCGCCGATACCGGTGGTGACGCCGCAACCCAGCAGGCAGACCTTTTCCAGCGGGGCTTCTTTTTGAATCTTCGCGACGGAGATTTCCGGCAGCACGGTGTACTCAGAGAACGTCGAGGTGCCCATGTAGTGGAAAATCGTCTCGCCCTTGTAGGAAAAACGCGAGGTGCCGTCCGGCATCAGGCCTTTGCCCTGGGTGGCGCGAATCGCCTGGCAGAGGTTGGTCTTGCCTGACTTACAGAATTTGCACTGACCGCATTCCGGCGTGTACAGCGGGATCACATGGTCGCCCACCGCGACCGAGGTCACGCCTTCGCCGATGGCTTCGACAATCGCACCGCCTTCGTGACCGAGGATCGACGGGAAGATCCCTTCCGGGTCGGCGCCCGACAAGGTATAGGCGTCGGTGTGGCAGACACCGGAAGCCACCACGCGCAACAGCACTTCGCCCGCCTTGGGCATGGCGACGTCGACTTCAACGATTTCCAGGGGTTTCTTGGCCTCGAAGGCAACGGCAGCGCGCGACTTGATCATCCGGACTCTCCAGCAAATAAAAACAAGACCGGGAGTGTAATCCTCCGCCGGACGATGAATAATCCAACCAAAAGCAAAACATTATTGCTGTACAGGGATAATCCTTCATGTCCGATAACCGCTGGGAAGGGATCGACGAGTTCGTCGCCGTGGCCGAATGCAGTCAATTCACCGCCGCCGCTGAACGTCTCGGGGTTTCGTCTTCCCACATCAGTCGACAAATCGTACGGCTTGAAGAGCGTTTGCAGACACGTTTGCTCTACCGCAGTACCCGGCGGGTCACCCTGACCGAGGCCGGCCAGACATTTTTGCAGCATTGCCAACGCCTGCAGGACGGGCGCGAGGAAGCACTGCGGGCGGTGGGCGATCTCACCAGCGAACCCAAGGGCATGCTGCGCATGACCTGCGCCGTGGCCTATGGCGAACGGTTCATCGTGCCTCTGGTAACGCGGTTCATGGGGCTGTACCCGCAGTTGCGGGTAGACATCGAGCTGAGCAACCGTCCTCTGGACCTGGTGCACGAAGGCCTCGACCTGGCGATTCGCCTGGGTCGCCTGCAGGACTCCCGCCTGGTCGCCACGCGCCTGGCACCGCGGCGCATGTACCTGTGCGCTTCACCCTCTTACCTGGAACGCTACGGGCGGCCCCATAGCTTGTCGGAACTGAGCCGCCACAATTGCCTGATCGGCAGCTCCGACGTCTGGCAACTGGAGCAGAACGGGCGGGAATTTTCCCAACGGGTACAGGGAAACTGGCGCTGCAACAGTGGGCAAGCGGTGTTGGACGCGGCGCTGCAAGGGGTGGGGTTGTGCCAACTGCCGGATTATTACGTATTGGAGCATTTGCACAGCGGTGCATTGATCTCGCTGCTGGAGGCTCATCAGCCACCGAATACGGCGGTGTGGGCGTTGTACCCGCAGCAGCGGCACCTGTCGCCGAAGGTGCGCAAGTTGGTGGATTTTTTGAAGGAAGGGTTGGCTGGGCGGCCGGAATATCGGGGATGACAGTGGTTTTTTGTCGTCTGGGGGTGACGCCATCGCGAGCAAGCTCGCTCCCACAGGGTTATCGTCGAATGACGGTCAAGTGTTCACACCAACCCACTGTGGGAGCGAGCTTGCTCGCGATGGCGCCGGCCCAGACGATGAAGATCTAACGAGGAAACATATCCGGTTTAATGCCGATTCGCCCAGCGCTGGCGCAACCACTCCAGATCTTCCGGCCGGGTGACCTTGATGTTATCGGCCCGCCCTTCGATCAGCCGCGGCGCCTGCCCGGCCCATTCCATGGCGGACGCTTCGTCGGTAATCAGCGCATCTGCAACCAGGCTGTCGGCCAAGGCCCGATGCAAGGCGCCGAGGCGGAACATCTGTGGCGTGTAGGCTTGCCAGATCACGCTGCGATCAACTGTCTCCAGCACGCGGCCGTGTTTGTCGACGCGCTTGAGGGTGTCGCGCGCCGGGACGGCCAGCAGGCCGCCGACTGGATCGGTCGCCAACTCGCTGAGCAGTGTGTCCAGATCATCCCGGGCCAGATTGGGCCGGGCGGCGTCGTGCACCAGCACCCAGTCGTGATCGTCGGCGCCCTGCTCGTGCAGGTACAGCAAGGCATTGAGCACTGAATCCGAACGTTGCTCGCCACCGTCGACGCGCTGGATGCGTGTGTCGTTGGCACAGGCCAGGGTCGGCCAGTAAGGATCATCGTGTGCAAGGCTGACCACCACGCCCTTGACGGTGGGATGGTCGAGGAAACAGCCGAGGCTGTGTTCAAGAATTGTGCGTCCGCCCAACTGCAGGTATTGCTTGGGACGGTCCGCGGCCATACGAGCGCCAACGCCCGCGGCAGGAATCACGGCCCAGAAGGCCGGCAAACGAATACTCATTGGGCCAACTGGTAGAGGGTTTCGCCCTCCTTGACCATGCCCAGTTCATGTCGAGCCCGTTCTTCAACGGTCTCCATGCCTTTTTTCAGCTCTGTCACTTCGGCGTCCATCACCCGATTACGCTCAAGCAGCGCCTCGTTCTCGGCGTGTTGGTCGGCAATTTGCTGAGTCAGGTCGGCCACTTGCGCCAAGCTGCCATTGCCCACCCACAGGCGGTACTGCAGGCCGGCCAGCAACAGGAGCAAGACAAGAAACAACCAATTGGGACTGCGCATCGAATATCAGGTATCCAGTGAAAAAAGACCGCCATGCCAAACTTTGAAGCGTCTGATAGCACGAAGCCTGGAAAACCCAGGCTTGTGCTTGATAAGGCATCAGATTAGAGGCAAAACCGCCGCCATGGCGACTTTTGCGACCTAATCCGCTGTCTTTTTACCATTTACCGCTTAACCGCGAAACTCGGCGCGACCGTTGTACTTGGCCTTGCCGTTCAACTGCTCTTCGATACGCAGCAGCTGGTTGTACTTGGAAACGCGGTCGGAACGGCACAGCGAACCGGTCTTGATCTGGCCTGCCGCAGTGCCCACGGCCAGGTCGGCAATGGTCGAGTCTTCGGTTTCACCGGAGCGGTGGGAGATCACGGCGGTGTAGCCGGCCGCCTTGGCCATCTGGATGGCTTCCAGGGTTTCGGTCAGGGTACCGATCTGGTTGAACTTGATCAGGATCGAGTTGGCGATCTTCTTGTCGATGCCTTCTTTCAGGATCTTGGTGTTGGTCACGAACAGGTCGTCACCCACCAGCTGGGTTTTCTCGCCGATCTTGTCGGTGAGGATTTTCCAGCCAGCCCAGTCGGACTCGTCCAGGCCGTCTTCGATGGAGATGATCGGATAGCGTTCGGTCAGGCCCTTGAGGTAGTCAGCGAAACCTTCGGCGGTGAACACCTGGCCTTCGCCGGACAGGTTGTACTTGCCGTCTTCGTAGAATTCACTGGCGGCGCAGTCCAGGGCCAGGGTCACGTCGGTGCCCAGCTTGTAGCCAGCATTGGCCACGGCTTCGGAGATCACTTTCAGCGCGTCTTCGTTGGACGCCAGGTTCGGTGCGAAACCGCCTTCGTCGCCAACCGCGGTGCTCAGGCCACGGGCTTTGAGCACAGCCTTGAGGTGATGGAAAATCTCGGTGCCCATGCGCAGGCCTTCGGAGAAGGTCTTGGCGCCAACCGGCTGCACCATGAATTCCTGGATGTCGACGTTGTTATCGGCATGCTCGCCGCCGTTGATGATGTTCATCATCGGCACCGGCATCGAGTAGACACCCGGGGTACCGTTGAGGTTGGCGATGTGGGCGTACAGCGGCAGGTCCTGGTCCTGGGCAGCAGCCTTGGCAGCGGCCAGGGACACGGCGAGGATTGCGTTGGCGCCCAGGGTGGCTTTGTTTTCGGTACCGTCGAGCTTGATCATCGCGTGATCGAGGGCTTTCTGGTCGGCAGGATCCTTGCCCAGCAACAGCTCGCGGATCGGACCGTTGATGTTGGCGACGGCTTTGAGCACGCCCTTGCCCAGGTAACGGCTCTTGTCGCCATCGCGCAGCTCCAGCGCTTCGCGCGAGCCAGTGGAAGCACCGGACGGCGCGCAGGCGCTGCCGATGATACCGTTGTCGAGAAGCACGTCCGCTTCAACAGTGGGGTTGCCACGGGAGTCGAGAACTTCACGACCTTTGATGTCGACGATTTTTGCCATTGTTGTAAACACTCCAAAGTTGACGAAAACGCTGTGGGAGCACGGCTTGCCGGCGATGGGGCCTCAAGGACGCCATCGCTGGCAAGCCATGCTCCCACAAGAGCAGTGCGGCCAGCGGGCCAGAGCGATAATCGAGCGGTACTTTACCGGAGAAAACCGCGTTACGCGGTTTCTATCGTCGGAAAACTCTTGACCAGCTCGTCCAACGCCTTGAGCTGAGACAGGAAAGGTTCCAGCTTGTTCAAGCGCAAGGCACAAGGGCCGTCGCACTTGGCATTGTCCGGATCCGGGTGGGCTTCAAGGAACAGGCCAGCCAGGGATTGGCTGATGCCAGCCTTGGCCAGGTCGGTCACCTGGGCGCGACGACCGCCGGCGGAGTCGGAACGACCGCCCGGCATCTGCAAGGCGTGCGTCACGTCGAAGAATACCGGGTATTCGAACTGCTTCATGATGCCGAAGCCGAGCATGTCGACTACCAGGTTGTTGTAACCGAAGCTCGAACCGCGCTCGCAGAGGATCAACTGGTCATTCCCAGCCTCTTCGCACTTGCTCAGGATGTGTTTCATTTCCTGGGGCGCGAGGAACTGGGCTTTCTTGATATTGATCACCGCGCCGGTCTTGGCCATCGCGACCACCAGGTCGGTCTGGCGCGACAGGAAAGCCGGCAACTGGATGATGTCGCAGACCTCGGCGACGACCGCGGCCTGGGCCGGCTCGTGGACGTCGGTGATGATCGGCACGCCAAAGGCTTGCTTGATGTCCTGGAAGATCCGCATGCCTTCTTCCAGGCCCGGGCCACGGTAGGAGGTCACGGACGAACGGTTGGCCTTGTCGAAGCTGGCCTTGAACACGTAAGGGATACCCAACTTCTGGGTGACCTTCACGTACTCCTCGCAGACCTGCATCGCCATGTCGCGGCTTTCCAGCACGTTCATGCCGCCAAACAGCACCATGGGCTTGTCGTTGGCAATCTCGATGTCGCCGACACGAATGATCTTCTGGGCCATCGTCTTATGCCTTTTTCTGGTGTTGAGCCAAAGCGGCTTTCACGAAACCGCTGAACAGCGGATGACCGTCCCGTGGCGTCGAGGTGAACTCGGGGTGGAATTGGCAAGCGACGAACCATGGGTGATCCGGGGCCTCGACCACTTCGACCAGCGCGCCGTCACCGGAACGACCGGAGATTTTCAGGCCGGCTTCGATCAACTGCGGCAGCAGGTTGTTGTTCACTTCATAGCGATGACGGTGACGCTCGACGATCACATCCTTGGCGTAGCAATCGTGCACCTTGGAGCCGGCTTCCAGCAGGCATTCCTGGGCACCGAGACGCATGGTGCCGCCCAGGTCCGAACTTTCGGTACGCACTTCCACCGCACCAGTGGCATCTTCCCACTCGGTGATCAGGCCCACGACCGGATGACCGCTGGCGCGATCGAACTCGGTGGAGTTGGCGTCTTTCCAGCCCAGCACGTTACGGGCGAACTCGATGACCGCCACTTGCATGCCCAGGCAGATACCCAGGTAAGGCACCTTGTTTTCGCGAGCGTATTGCACGGCAGTGATCTTGCCTTCCACGCCCCGCAGGCCGAAGCCGCCCGGCACGAGGATCGCATCGGCGCCTTCGAGCAGGCCGGTGCCCTGGTTCTCGATGTCTTCGGAATCGATGTAGCGCAGGTTGACCTTGGTACGGTTGCTGATGCCAGCGTGACTCATCGCCTCGATCAGAGACTTGTAGGCGTCCAGCAGCTCCATGTACTTGCCGACCATGGCAATGGTGACTTCGTGTTCCGGGTTGAGCTTGGCATCGACCACGGCTTCCCATTCGGACAGGTCGGCGCTGGCGCATTGCAGGCCGAAGCGCTCGACGACGAAGTCGTCCAGGCCCTGGGAGTGCAGGATGCCCGGGATCTTGTAGATGGTGTCGGCGTCTTCCAGGCCGATGACCGCACGCTCTTCAACGTTGGTGAACTGGGCGATCTTGCGACGCGACGAGATGTCGATCGGGTGATCGGAGCGGCAGATCAGCACGTCCGGCTGCAGGCCGATGGAACGCAGTTCCTTGACCGAGTGCTGGGTGGGCTTGGTCTTGGTTTCGCCGGCCGTGGCGATGTACGGCACCAGTGTCAGGTGCATCAGCATCGCGCGCTTGGCGCCGATTTCGAAACGCAACTGGCGGATGGCCTCGAGGAACGGCTGGGACTCGATGTCGCCCACGGTGCCGCCGATTTCGACCATCGCCACGTCGGCATCGCCCGCACCCTTGATGATGCGACGCTTGATTTCGTCGGTGATGTGCGGGATGACCTGGATGGTCGCGCCCAGGTAGTCACCACGACGCTCCTTGCGCAGCACGTGTTCGTAGACACGGCCGGTGGTGAAGTTGTTGTTCTGGGTCATGGTCGTGCGGATGAACCGCTCGTAGTGGCCCAGGTCCAGGTCGGTCTCGGCGCCGTCGTGGGTGACGAACACTTCACCGTGCTGGAACGGGCTCATGGTGCCCGGGTCAACGTTGATGTACGGGTCCAGCTTGAGCATGGTGACCTTAAGTCCCCGCGCCTCCAGGATGGCCGCCAATGAAGCCGAGGCAATGCCTTTCCCCAATGAAGAAACAACACCGCCCGTGACGAATATGTAGCGCGTCATGAAAAACCCTAGAAGTCTGCGTTAAAGCGGTCCGAGCCGCCGGGGAAAGCGAAGGAAGGCCGAAGCCCCCGATCACCTGCATTAATCACAGTGCACCTTTCAAAAAAACCGCCGCGTTGGGACAGACCGGAAGTGAAATCACCGGTACGTTGCTCGCTACACATTTTTTGGAATCGCCCAGCAAAGACTGCTTGGTAATCGGCAACTCCTGCAATTCAGGCGAATCCACAGAAGTTGTATCAAGAAGGGAGCGTAGTCTACCGGAAAGCCCCTTTCAGCTCAAACCCAGATCTTGGCTTCCTGGCGTCCAGATCAATTGCCAACTGCCATCAGCCTGTGCATCGAGCCCGGCCAGGTTGGCTACCGCCAGCAATTGCTCGCCCTGATAGAGCAGCGGCAATCGACCTCGAACGAACGCCGGCACTGCCTTTTCATTGAGCAAACGCTTGAGGTCACGGTGACCACGACCCGCTAACGCCATTACCTCGCCGCCCTGACGATAGCGCACGCTGAGCGGCCCCGCAGGCGGCGTGCCGTCGAGCACCACCCGACCATTGCCCGGCAGCCGCAGCGCAACCGCCGGATCGGCCCAGTCGACGGTGCCTGGCAGCGAACATAGCCAGTGGTCGGATAACCACCAGACCCGCCCGGCGGCCCGATGCAGCTCGCCACCGGCCAGGCGCCAGATCGGTCGGGCATCGTCGGCGGCATCGCGCAACGAGTCCCAGCCCGACCAGTGATCGGTGTCGGGCAGCAGGGTCATCGGTGCCAGCCAGTGGCTCAAGGCGTTGCGCTGACGGGCCGGCGACAACGCCCGCAAAGGCGCCAGCGCCAGGGATTGCAGCCCGAGCCAGTCGAACACGCCCGGGGTCGCGGCCCGGGCCAGGTCGATCCGCGCCAAATCGTCCAGCAAAGTTTGGGCTTCACCCATGTGCGCAGCGCTGCGAGCCAGGGTCGTCGAAGCTTGGGGCCATTGCTCGGCCAACACTGGAAAAACCCGCTGGCGCAGGTAATTGCGCGCATGCCGGTGATCGTCGTTGGAGGGATCTTCGATCCAGCTCAAGCCCTGCTGCCTCGCATAGGCTTCCAGCTCCACACGGGACACATCGAGCAAGGGCCGCAGCAAATGCCCTTGGCCCAACGGACGCTGCGGCGGCATCGCCGCCAAGCCCTTCACCCCCGCCCCCCTTAGCAGGCGAAACAGCAGGGTTTCGGCCTGATCATCGCGATGCTGGGCGGTAAGCAGCACTTCATCGCTGTGGATCGCCGCTACAAAGGCCGCGTAACGCGCTTCCCGCGCGGCGCGCTCGACACTGGCGCCAGGGCGCACTTGCACAGTCACCACGTCCAGCGGCACGCCCAGGGCCGCGCAGACCGAACGACAATGGTCCGGCCACGCCTCAGCTACAGCCTGGAGGCCGTGATGCACATGAATAGCGCTCAGCGCGGGCAAGGGTTGGCGTTGCGAAAGGGTTACGAGCAGGTGCAGCAGGACGGTGGAGTCGAGGCCGCCGGAGAAGGCGATGCGCCAGGTGGCGGCGTTGCGCCAGGGGAGCATGTGTTTGAGGAGCCGGGTTGGCAGATCAATCGTGGGCTGATTCATCGCAACTGCCTTCACACAAATCAAATGTGGGAGCGAGCTTGCTCGCGATAGCGGTATCTCAGTCAACTTATCTGTTGAATGTTAACCCGTCATCGCGAGCAAGCTCGCTCCCACACAGGGGTACAGCGCTGAATCAGAGACCGTAGCTCATCAACCGCTCGTAGCGACGAGCCAGCAGCGCTTCGTTGTCGAACTTCTTGAGCATCGACAATTGCGAGCTCAGCTCGGCGCGGATCAGTGCCGCAGCCGCAGCCGGGTCGCGGTGAGCGCCGCCGACTGGCTCGTTGATCACTTTGTCGACGATGCCCAGGCCTTTGAGACGTTCGGCGGTAATGCCCATGGCCTCAGCGGCATCCGGCGCCTTCTCGGCGGTTTTCCACAGGATCGAGGCGCAGCCTTCCGGCGAGATCACCGCATAGGTGGAATATTGCAGCATGTTCAACTGGTCGCAGACACCGATGGCCAGTGCACCGCCGGAACCACCTTCGCCAATTACAGTGGCGATGATCGGGGTTTTCAGGCGCGCCATGACGCGCAGGTTCCAGGCAATCGCCTCGCTCTGGTTGCGCTCTTCGGCGTCGATGCCCGGGTAGGCGCCCGGCGTGTCGATGAAGGTCAGGATCGGCATCTTGAAGCGCTCGGCCATTTCCATCAGGCGGCAGGCCTTGCGGTAGCCTTCCGGACGCGGCATGCCGAAGTTGCGGCGCACCTTCTCGCGCACTTCACGGCCTTTCTGATGACCGATAACCATCACCGGCTGGTCGTCCAGGCGGGCGACACCGCCGACGATCGCGGCGTCGTCGGAGAAGTGGCGGTCGCCATGCAGCTCATCGAACTCGGTGAAGATGTGGTCGATGTAGTCCAGGGTATAGGGACGACGTGGATGACGCGCCAGGCGGGCAATCTGCCAGCTGGTCAGCTTGCCGAAGATGTCTTCGGTCAGCGTGCGACTTTTGTCCTGCAGACGAGAGATTTCATCGCCGATATTCAGCGAATTGTCATTACCGACCAAGCGCAACTCTTCGATCTTGGCTTGCAGGTCGGCGATCGGCTGTTCGAAATCTAGAAAATTCGGGTTCATAGGCGTCCGTCTTGGGTCGACGTCCAAGAGAGCTTGGGCCGGCCGGTTGTCTATTCGCGCCTACCTTAAGGGAGAGGCGCGTTCAGGTCGAGATTAAAAATTCGGGTCGAGATCAGGGGTATTCCGGTTTCGAGAATGGCCCCTGGCCGTCAACGGTATTGGAGGAAGACGTTGTCTTTGCCGAACTGGTCACGCAAGGCTTGAATCAACGCATCCGCCGGATCGATCCGCCAGCCTTCGCCGAACTGCAACACAGCCTTGGCGTCGGGGCGTACATACTCCATGGTGATCGGGCAGGCACCGCGATGGCGCTTGAACAATTCGCCCAACCAGCGTAGCTGATCGCCCTTGAGATCCTGGGTCTGCAACTTCAGGCGCAGGCTTTCAGCCAGGTTGGTACGGGCATCTTCCATGCTCATCACCCGCTTGACCCGCAGGCGCAGGCCACCGGAAAAGTCATCGTTGCTGACCTCGCCTTCCACCACCACCATCGCGTCAGTCTGCAACAGCGACTGCGCCGAGTGGAACGCATCGGCGAACAATGAGGCCTCGATGCGCCCGGAGCGGTCGTCGAGGGTGATGAAGCCCATCTTGTCGCCCTTTTTGTTCTTCATCACCCGCAGGGCGATGATCATGCCGGCGACGGTCTGCGTGTCGCGTGCCGGCTTGAGGTCGATGATGCGCTGACGGGCGAAGCGGCGGATCTCGCCTTCGTATTCGTCGATCGGGTGACCGGTGAGGTACAGGCCCAAGGTGTCTTTCTCACCCTTGAGGCGTTCCTTGAGGGTCAGCTCCTTGGCCTTGCGATGGTTGCCATAGACATCGGCGTCTTCTTCGACGAACAGCCCGCCAAACAGGTCGGCGTGGCCGCTGTCATGGGTACGGGCGGTCTGTTCGGCGGCCTTGATCGCCTCCTCCATCGCCGCCAGCAACACCGCGCGGTTGCGGTCGATGTTGGCCTGGTAGGCCTTGGGCTCATCCTGGAAGTAAGGTCCCAGCCGGTCCAGGGCACCACTGCGGATCAATCCGTCGAGGGTGCGCTTGTTGATGCGCTTGAGGTCAACCCGGGCGCAGAAATCGAACAGGTCCTTGAATGGCCCGTCCTGGCGCGCTTCGGTAATGGCTTCCACCGGCCCCTCGCCCACACCCTTGATCGCGCCCAGGCCGTAAATGATGCGGCCTTCGTCGTTCACCGTGAACTTGAACTCCGAAGCGTTCACGTCCGGTGCGTCGAGGCGCAACTTCATGGTCCGCACTTCTTCGATCAAGGTCACGACCTTGTCGGTGTTGTGCATATCCGCCGACAGTACCGCGGCCATGAACGGCGCCGGATAGTGCGCCTTCAGCCACGCGGTCTGGTACGACACCAGGCCATAGGCGGCGGAGTGGGATTTGTTGAAGCCGTAGCCGGCGAACTTTTCCACCAGGTCGAAAATGTTACCGGCCAGGTCAGGGTCGATGCCGTTGGTGGCGCAACCCTCGATGAAACCGCCGCGCTGCTTGGCCATTTCCTCGGGTTTTTTCTTACCCATCGCCCGACGCAGCATGTCCGCGCCGCCGAGGGTGTAACCGGCCATGACCTGGGCAATCTGCATCACCTGTTCCTGATACAGGATGATGCCGTAGGTCGGTGCGAGCACCGGTTTCAAGCCTTCGTACTGATAGTCCGAGTGCGGGTACGCCAGCTCGGCGCGGCCGTGCTTACGGTTGATGAAGTCATCCACCATGCCCGATTGCAACGGGCCCGGACGAAACAGGGCCACCAGTGCGATCAGGTCTTCCAGGCAGTCGGGCTTGAGCTTTTTGATCAGCTCCTTCATGCCCCGGGATTCAAGCTGGAACACCGCCGTGGTTTCGGCTTTTTGCAACAGGCTGTAGGTCGGCTTGTCATCCAGCGGGATGAAGGCGATGTCCAGCGGTTCTTCACCGACCTTGGCCCGGTCACGGTTGATGGTTTTCAGCGCCCAGTCGATGATGGTCAGGGTGCGCAGGCCGAGGAAGTCGAACTTCACCAGGCCCGCCGCCTCGACGTCATCCTTGTCGAACTGGGTCACCAGGCCGTCGCCTTCTTCGTCGCAATAGATCGGCGAGAAGTCAGTCAGCTTGGTCGGCGCGATCACCACGCCCCCGGCGTGCTTGCCGACGTTACGCACCACGCCTTCAAGCTTGCGGGCCATCTCCCAGATTTCCGCGGCTTCTTCATCGACCTTGATGAAGTCCCGCAGGATTTCTTCCTGCTCGTAGGCTTTTTCCAGGGTCATGCCAACTTCGAACGGAATCATCTTCGACAGACGATCCGCCAAGCCGTAGGACTTGCCCTGCACCCGCGCCACGTCGCGCACCACAGCCTTGGCGGCCATGGAACCGAAGGTGATGATCTGGCTCACCGCGTTGCGGCCATACTTCTCGGCCACGTAATCGATCACCCGGTCGCGACCGTCCATGCAGAAGTCGACGTCGAAGTCGGGCATGGATACCCGTTCCGGGTTGAGGAAACGTTCGAACAGCAGGTCATATTCCAGCGGGTCGAGGTCGGTGATCTTCTGCACATAGGCCACCAGCGACCCGGCACCCGACCCACGGCCTGGGCCCACCGGCACGCCGTTGTTCTTGGCCCACTGGATAAAGTCCATCACGATCAGGAAATAGCCGGGAAAGCCCATCTGGATAATGATATCCAGCTCGAAATTCAACCGGTCGACATAGACCTGGCGCTTGGCTTCGTAATCTTCGGTGGTGTCCTTGGGCAACAGGACGCTGAGGCGCTCCTCAAGGCCGTCGAAGGACACCTTGCGGAAATACTCGTCGATGGTCATGCCATCGGGGATCGGGAAGTTGGGCAGGAAGTGTTTGCCCAGCTTCACGTCGATGTTGCAGCGCTTGGCGATCTCGACGGTGTTTTCCAGCGCCTCGGGCAGGTCGCTGAACAACTCGGCCATTTCCTCGGCGCTCTTGAGGTATTGCTGGTTGCTGTAGTTCTTCGACCGCCGCGGATCATCGAGGGCACGGCCCTCACCGATGCAAACGCGGGTTTCGTGAGCTTCGAAATCGTCCTGCTTGATGAACCGCACATCGTTGGTCGCCACCAGCGGCGCGCCGATCTTGTCGGCCAGGGCCACGGCGGCGTGCAGGTGCTCTTCGTCATTCGGACGATTGGTGCGCTGCACTTCGATGTAGAAGCGATCCGGGAACACCGACATCCAGTCACGAGCCAGGGTCTCGGCTTCCTCGGGGTTGCCACTGAGCAGCGCCAGGCCGATTTCACCTTCCTTGGCCGCCGACAGCATGATCAGCCCTTCGCTGGCCTCGGCCACCCACTCGCGCTCGATGATGATCGAGCCGTTGCGCTGGCCGTCGATAAAACCACGGGAGATCAGCTCGGTGAGGTTGCGATAACCCAGAGCGTTCATCACCAACAGGCTGATACGGCTCAGCGGAGCGTCCGGATCCTTGTTCGACAGCCACAGGTCGGCACCACAGATCGGCTTGATCCCGGCGCCCATGGCGGCCTTGTAGAACTTGACCAGCGAACACATGTTGTTCTGGTCGGTGACCGCCACGGCAGGCATGTTCATGCCCACCAGGGTCTTGACCAGGGGCTTGATCCGCACCAGACCGTCGACCAGGGAGTATTCAGTGTGCAGGCGTAGATGAACGAATGAAGCCGGCATAGTGATCCTGCGTTAAGTCATGAAAACAACAAGGCCCGGATTGTACCGGGCCTTGGGTAAAACATCAGCCATGAGTCTTCTGCCTGGCAAACACTGCCTTTGTGGCGAGGGGATTTATCCCCTCGCCACAAAGGCCTGCATCAAGAGACCGTAGCCTGATTACCCACGATCAAGCCATCACGAGCTTCATAAGCCAGCCGCACCGGGGCGAACGAACGCCGATGGATCGGCGTTGGCCCAAGGCGCGCCAGGGCTTCTAGATGAACGGGAGTCGGGTAACCCTTGTGGCCGCCGATGCCATAGCCCGGGTAAATCAATTCGAAAGCGGCCATTTCCCGGTCACGGCTGACCTTCGCCAGAATCGAGGCCGCCGCGATGGCCGGCACTTTGCCGTCGCCCTGGATCACCGCTTCGGCGCGCATCGACAGTTTCGGGCAGCGATTGCCATCGATCATCGCCAGTTTCGGCGTGATGTGCAGGCCCTGCACTGCACGCTGCATGGCAAGCATGGTGGCGTGCAGGATATTGAGTTCATCGATTTCTTCGACTTCGGCCCGGGCGATGCACCAGCTCAAGGCTTTCTCGCAGATCTCGTCGTAGAGCTTTTCGCGACGGGCTTCAGTGAGTTTCTTCGAATCGTTGAGGCCAAGGATCAGCCGCTTCGGGTCAAGAATCACCGCCGCCGTCACCACCGCGCCGCACAACGGGCCACGCCCCACTTCATCGACACCGGCCACCAGTTCTTCCACTTCGGCGACCAGGTTGAAGTCCAGGCCCATCTGTAGCTTTGAGTTGCTCATGGTTTTGCGCCAATCAGGGTCAGTACCGCGTCAGCCGCCTGGTTGGAAGCATCACGACGCAAAGTACGATGGATTTCATCAAAGCCCCGGGTCTGTTCCTCGCCGCCATCGATCAAGGGCGACAGCGTGGTAGCCAGCGCCTCGGCGGTCGCATCGTCCTGCAACAGCTCCGGCACCAGCAAGCGCTGGGCCAACAGGTTCGGCAAGGACACGTAGGGGCTCTTGACCATGCGCTTGAGAATCCAGAACGTCAGCGGCGCCAGGCGATAGGCGACCACCATCGGGCGCTTATACAACAGCGCCTCAAGGGTAGCAGTGCCGGAGGCAATCAACACGGCATCGCAGGCCGCCAACGCTTCATGGGAACGACCGTCGAGCAGCATCACCGGCAAATCGCGGCCGACCAGCAGCGCTTCCAACTGGACGCGACGCTGCGCACTGGCACACGGCAGGACAAAACGTACACCGGGTCGCAGCGCCCGAAGGCGTTCGGCGGCGTCGAAAAACAGACCGCCCAAGCGACTCACTTCGCCGCCCCGGCTGCCGGGCATCAAGGCCACCAGTGGCCCCTCGGGCAGGCCCAACGCCTGGCGGGCCGCATCGCGATCGGCTTCCAGGGGAATGGTATCGGCCAGGGTGTGCCCGACAAACCGCACCGGCACGCCCTTCTCTTCGTAGAACCGGGCTTCGAACGGCAGCAGCGTCAGCATCAGGTCGCAACCTTCGCGAATCTTGAGCACCCGCTTCTGCCGCCAGGCCCAGACCGACGGGCTGACGTAATGCACGGTCTTGATACCGGCCTGACGTAACTTGAGTTCGATATTGAGGGTGAAATCCGGCGCATCAATGCCGATGAACACATCCGGTTTTTCGTCGATCAGGGTCTGGATCAGCTTCTTGCGCCGGGCCAGCAGCTCGCGCAGGCGACCGAGTACTTCCACCAGGCCCATCACCGACAGGCGTTCCATCGGGAAATAGGACGCCAGGCCTTCGGCCTCCATCAACGGCCCGCCAACACCAATGAATTCGACAGCGGGATGCTGCACCTTGAGCGCGCGCATCAGACCGGCGCCCAGAATGTCACCGGAAGCCTCTCCCGCCACCAGTGCAATACGCAAATTAGCCATGGTCAGCGAGTGATGCCGCGGGTCGAAGACTGGATGGAGTCACGGAAAATCGCGACTTCCGGGTGTTGCGCCGAAGCCTCGGCCAATTCGGCGAGCGCCTGCTCGACCGTCAGGCCCTGGCGATACACGACCTTGTAGGCGCGACGCAGCGCCGTAATCGCCTCTTCGCTGAAACCACGACGGCGCATGCCTTCGAAGTTCATGCTGCGGGCTTCGGCCGGGTTGCCAAACACCGTGACATAGGCCGGGACGTCCTTGCCGATGGCAGTGCCCATGCCAGAGAAGCTGTGGGCGCCGATATGGCAATACTGGTGCACCAGGGTGAAACCGGACAGGATCGCCCAATCGTCCACGTGCACATGACCGGCCAGTGCAGTGTTGTTGACCAGGATGCAATGGTTGCCAATCACGCTGTCATGGCCGATGTGCGCGTAGGCCATGATCAGGTTGTGGTCGCCCAGGGTCGTTTCGGAACGATCCTGAACGGTGCCACGGTGAATCGTCACGCCTTCGCGGATCACGTTGTGATCGCCGATGACCAGACGGGTTTCTTCACCTTTGTACTTGAGATCGGGCGTGTCCTCGCCTACCGAAGAAAACTGGTAGATGCGATTGTGCCGACCAATCCGGGTCGGTCCCTTGAGAATTACGTGGGGACCGATCACCGTACCCTCGCCGATTTCCACACCTGCGCCGACAATCGACCACGGGCCGACCTCGACATCGGCGGCCAGAACGGCCGTCGGATCGATGATTGCGCGAGGGTCAATCAAACTCATAGTTTGCGTTCCGCACAGATGATTTCAGCGGAGCAGACTGGCTTGCCGTCGACCGAAGCCTGGCATTCGAATTTCCAGATCTGGCGCTTGCAACTGATGAACTTGGCTTCGAGGATCAACTGATCGCCCGGGGTGACTGGCTGGCGGAAACGCAGCTTGTCGGAACCGACGAAGTAATAGAGCGTGCCGTCGGCAGGTTTTACGTCGAGCATTTTGAAACCAAGGATCCCGGCAGCCTGAGCCATTGCCTCGATGATCAATACACCCGGCATGATTGGATGCGCAGGGAAGTGACCATTGAAGAACGGCTCGTTGATGCTGACATTCTTGTAGGCGCGAATGCGCTTGCCTTCAACGTCCAGGTCCACCACCCGATCCACCAGCAGGAACGGGTAACGGTGAGGCAGGTATTCGCGAATCTCGTTGATGTCCATCATTTCGGGGGGAAGCCTATGTAAAGATTGGAAGCGCACGAGTGACGCGCACTCCGCTAGCAAATCAAGATGCCCTAACGGCTGTGCACACTTGATATGGAAATGGTATCAGCCATCTGATGAAGCATTACCGCCAGGGGTCACGTCCCCTACACGCTTTTCCACCTGCTTGAGGCGCCGCGCGATGTCGTCGAGCTGGCGGATACGCGCCGCGCTCTTGCGCCATTCGGCTGCCGGCTGCATGGCCGTACCGGAAGAGTAGGCACCTGGCTCGGTAATCGAGTGGGTCACCATGGTCATCCCGGTCAGGAATACGTTGTCACAGATATCGATATGACCCACCAGCCCCACGCCACCGGCGAGCATGCAGTGCTTGCCGATCTTGGTGCTGCCGGAGATGCCCACGCAGGCGGCCATGGCGGTGTGGTCACCGACCTGGACGTTGTGGGCGATCTGGATCTGGTTGTCGAGCTTGACGCCATTGCCGATGACCGTGTCGGCCAGGGCACCACGGTCGATCGCGGTGTTGACGCCAATCTCCACGTCATCACCAACGGTGACGCCGCCGATCTGGGCAATTTTCTGCCAGATGCCTTTCTCGTTGGCAAACCCGAACCCTTCGCCGCCCAGTACTGCGCCAGACTGAATCACGACCCGCTTGCCGATGCGCACATCGTGATACAGGGTGACCCGTGGTGCCAGCCAACCGCCTTCGCCGATCTCGCTGCGCGCGCCAATGACACAATGGGCACCCAGCGTGACGCCGGCACCGATTCGGGCCGCGCTTTCGACGACCACGAATGGGCCGATGCTGGCCGTGGGGTCAACCACGGCATCAGCAGCGATCACGGCGCTGGGATGAATACCGGCAACCGCTTTCGGCTTGGGATCGAACAGATGGGAAATACGGGCATACGCCAAGTACGGATCGGGCACGATCAGGGCATCGCCGGCAAACCCATCGGCATCAGCAGCCTTGAGCAACAGCGCGGCTGCCCGGCTGTCGGCCAGGTACTTGCGGTATTGAGGATTTGCCAGAAAGCTCAACTGAGCTGGGCCAGCCTCTTGCAAAGTGGCTAGCCCAGTAATTGCCTTCTCCGGGTCGCCACGCAGGGTGGCGCCGAGGAACTCGGCCAATTGGCCGAGCTTGATGGTCGCGGTCATGGATTACTTCAGCTGATTCATGCGCTCGATCACTTGGCGCGTGATGTCGTATTGAGGCTTGACATCGATCACTGCGCCACGCTCGAACACCAGGTCAAAACCACCTTTCTTGATGACCTCTTCCACGGCGCTGTCGAGTTTCGGCTTGAGCTGCTTGAGCATTTCGCGGTCGGCAACAGCTTTCGCTTCGTTCAGCTCCTTGGACTGGAACTGGAAGTCACGGGCCTTTTGCTTGAATTCAAGCTCCAGACGCTCGCGCTCGCCCTGGGCCATCTTGTCGCCACCGGCCACCAGACGATCCTGAATGCCCTTGGCGCTGCTTTCCAGGCCCTTGAGCTTGGTCAGTTGCGGGCCGAATTTCTTCTCGGCATCCACGGCGTACTTCTTCGCCGCGTCGGATTCCAGCAGGGCCATCTGATAATTCAGCACGGCGATCTTCATGTCGGCAAAAGCCGGACCAGCGACCAGTACGGTCGCCAGGAGAACCAATTGAGTCAACTTACGCACGATGTACTCCTACAAAATCCATTGTCGTTGTCATGGGTCAGACGCTTAGAACGTCTGGCCGAGGGAGAATTGGAACACTTGGGTTTCAGCGTCATCCGGTTTCTTGATCGGCATCGCCAATGCGAAGCTCAAAGGACCCAGCGCGGTGACCCAGGTCACACCCACGCCGACGGAACTGGCCATGTTGCTCAGGCTGATGTCGTTGCATTTTGCGCTGGATGAAGTGCCATTGGTATTAGTGGTGTTATCGCAACTGGAGTCGAATACGTTACCCACGTCCCAGAATACCGAAGTACGCAGGGAGCGTTGATCCTTGACGAACGGCATTGGAAACAGCACCTCGACACCACCCTGGATAAGGACGTTGCCACCGAATGGCAGCGGATCCTGGTCCGGGTCCGCCAATGTGCCTTGGTTACCCGTGACGGACGCACCACGGCTTGGAGTACTGCGCGGGCCCAAGGTACTGTCCTTGAAGCCACGCACCGAGTTGAAACCACCAGCGTAGTAGTTCTCGTAGAACGGCAGGCCGTCGGTCGAACCGTAACCGTCACCGTAGCCCAGCTCGGTGTGCAGGCGCATGGTGTAGTTGTCGGTCAACGGCTGGAACAGCTGGCCACGGTAGTCAAGCTTGAAGAACGACAGGTCGCTGCCAGGCGTCGTCGTTTCCAGAACCAGGCTCTGGGAATGGCCACGGGTCGCCAGTACGCCCTTGTTCAGGGTCGACTCGGACCAACCGGCAGACGCCTTGAAGTTCAGGTAGCTATCGCCTTCCTTCTTAACGAAGTCAAAAATCTCGTCAACGGTGTACTTACCGGTGTTGATCTTGTCCTGCTGGGCGGTGAGGCCGAAGGTCAGGCGCGAAGTCTCGCTGATCGGGTAACCCACGTTGGCGCCAACACCGAAGCTGTCCACCGCATAGCTGGAGATATCGGAATCGAGCTCGTCATAGTCGGTGGTGCGGTAGAAGGCGTTGTAGCCCAGGCTCACACCATCAGCGGTCCAGTAGGGGTCCACATAACCGAAGTTGTAGCGAGTCTGGTATTCGCTGCGGGTCAAGCCGATGCTGACCTTGTTACCGGTACCCAGGAAGTTGTTCTGGGTGATCGAGCCACCGAGGATCAGACCGGCGCTCTGGGCGAAACCGACGCTGGCGGTGATCGAGCCGGAAGCCTGCTCTTCGACGCTGTAGTTCACATCGACCTGGTCATCGACGCCCGGTACGGCCGGGGTCTCGACGTTGACTTCCTTGAAGAAGCCCAGGCGCTCCAGGCGGGTCTTGGACTGGTCGATCAGGTAGGTCGAGGCCCAGCCACCTTCCATCTGGCGCATTTCACGGCGCAGCACTTCGTCTTCGGACTTGGTGTTGCCACGGAAGTTGATGCGGTTGACGTAGGCACGCTTGCCCGGGTCCACGGCGAAGGTGATGTCGACGGTGTGGTCTTCATCATGCGGCTGTGGCACGCCGTTGACGTTGGCGAAGGTGTAGCCCTCGTTACCCAGGCGACGGGTGATCAGCTCGGACGTGGTGGTCATCAGCTTGCGCGAGAACACCTGGCCCTTCTGCACCAGCAGCAGCGACTTGACCTGGTCTTCAGGCACTTTCAGGTCGCCGCTGAGCTTGACGTCACGAACGGTGTACTTCTCGCCTTCGTTGACGTTGACGGTGATGTAGACGTGCTTCTTGTCCGGGGTGATGGACACCTGGGTCGAGGCGATGTCCATGTTGATGTAGCCGCGGTCCAGGTAGTAGGAACGCAGGCGCTCCAGGTCACCGGAGAGTTTTTCACGGGCGTACTTGTCATCGTTCTTGAAGAACGACAGCCAGTTGGTGGTCTTGAGCTCGAACAGGTCGATCAGGTCTTCATCAGGGAAAACCGTGTTGCCCACCACGTTGATGTGCTGGATGGCTGCCACGGTGCCTTCGTTGATGTTGACCTTCAGGCCGACGCGGTTGCGCGGCTGCGGCTCCACTTCGGTGTCGACGGTGGCCGAGTAGCGGCCCTGGGCAACGTACTGGCGTTGCAGCTCGTTACGTACACCTTCGAGGGTGGCGCGCTGGAAGATCTCGCCTTCGGCCAGGCCGGATTGCTTGAGGCCTTTCATCAGGTCTTCAGTGGATATCGCCTTGTTGCCTTCGATCTCGATACTGGCGACCGACGGGCGCTCGACAACGGTGATGACCAGGACATTGCCGTCACGGCCCAGTTGGATATCTTGAAAGAAGCCGGTCTTGAACAGCGCACGAGTGGATTCCACCAGGCGCCGATCATCCGCCTGCTCGCCGACGTTCAACGGCAAGGCACCAAAGACGCTACCCGCGGAGACCCGCTGGAGGCCATTGACGCGAATATCAGAGATAGTGAAGGACTCGGCGTGAACTTCGGCGATCATCAATACGGTGAGAACCGCAGTTAGCAGCAGACGTTTCATGAAGTCCTTTCTTATTCCAACTGGCAATAAACAAACTGCCGCAAAATGCGGCAGATTCGCAATTCAGCGAAGCGTTACAGACGACCCAGATCGTTGACGAGGGCAAGCAACATGACCCCGACCACCAAGCTGATACCGATCTGTATCCCCCAACCCTGCACCCGATCCGACAAGGGACGACCACGCGCCCACTCGATCAGATAAAACAGCAAATGCCCCCCATCCAGTACCGGGATGGGCAGCAAATTCAGAACCCCCAGGCTAATGCTCAGATAAGCAAGGAAATTCAGGAAATCAGCGACGCCCGACTGGGCAGAAGCGCCCGCCACTTTAGCAATGGTTATCGGTCCACTCAAGTTTTTTACCGAGAGCTCGCCGAACAACATTTTCTTGAGCGAGTCCAGCGTCAGGACACTCATGGTCCAGGTACGACGCGCACCTTCACCAATCGCCGCCACAGGGCCGAAACTGACCTCGCGAATCATTTCCGGCGGCCAGTCGACAGCCTTGACGCCCGCCCCCAGGTAACCGGTCGGCGCCTTGCTCTCGCCACGGGCGGCCAGGGTCACCGGGACATCGATTGGAGCACCGTCGCGCTCGATGCGCAGCACAATCTTGCTATCAGGACGTACGCGAACCGAATCGACCACCTGCTGCCAGTCGCTGACCGGCTGGCCGTCGAGCGCCAGCAACCGATCGCCGGTCTTCAAGCCTGCGGCCTGGGCCGGGCCTTTCGGATCAAGTTCAGCGAGTATCGGCGGCATCGCCGGACGCCATGGACGGATCCCCAGGGACCGGATCGGATCCGGCTCGTCGGCGCCCTTGAGCCATTTGTCCAAGACCAGTTCACGAGGCGAATCCACCGTGGAGCCCTGCTCGCGCACCATCAGTTGCAACGAGCCGCTCTCACCCAGGCGACGCACCAGCTGCAGATTGACCGCCGCCCAGCCCGAGGTCGGCTCGCCATCGATAGCGACGATTTCCTGCCCGGCACCCAGCCCGGCACGGGCGGCAACGCTACCCGACTCCACCGCACCAATGACCGGACGCACCTGCTCGCTGCCCAGCATGGCCAGGCCCCAGAAAAACACCATGGCCAGCAGGAAGTTGGCGATCGGCCCTGCGGCGACGATGGCGATACGCTGACGGACGGTCTTGCGATTGAAGGATTGATCGAGCTGGTCGGCCGGGACTTCGCCTTCGCGCTCGTCGAGCATCTTGACGTAGCCGCCCAGCGGGATGGCCGCTACGACGAACTCGGTGCCTTTCTTGTCGTGCCAGCGCAACAAGGGCATGCCAAAGCCCACGGAAAAACGCAGGACCTTGACGCCACAGCGCCGCGCGACCCAGAAATGACCGAATTCGTGAAATGTGACCAACACCCCCAAGGCAACCAGGGTGCCGACAATCATATAGAGCGCGCTCATCTGTTTTCTCCGCAATCCTGTCCAGGGCAACCCTGGCTAACGTATCGCAGCTTCAACGCCCATGGCGCCGCAGCCATTGGCCCGCCAATTCACGAGCCCTGGCATCCGCCGTAAATACCGTATCGAGGTCATTGACCGAAACCACGGCCTCGAGATTCAAGACTTCCTCGATGATACTCGCGATCTCGAGGTAACGGACACGTCCATCGAGAAACGCTGCAACCGCCACTTCATTGGCGGCGTTAAGCATGGCCGGCGCACTGTCGCCCGCCTCGGCCGCCTGGCGCGCCAGGCGCAGGCAGGGGAAACGCTGCTCATCGGGCGCCTGGAAGTCCAGGCGAGCGATGGCGAACAGGTCCAGCGGCGCAACACCCGAATCGATGCGCTCTGGCCAGGCCAGGGCATTGGCGATCGGAGTGCGCATGTCCGGATTGCCCAACTGGGCCAGCACCGAACCGTCGACGTAGTCCACCAGGGAATGAATCACGCTCTGGGGATGAATCACCACCTCGACCTGGGACGGCTTGGCATCGAACAGCCAACAGGCCTCGATCAGCTCCAGCCCCTTGTTCATCATGCTGGCCGAATCCACGGAAATCTTGCGCCCCATGGACCAATTCGGGTGCGCACAGGCCTGCTCGGGTGAAACATGCACCAATTCTTCCAGCGGTGTCTGCCGGAACGGACCACCGGAGGCTGTCAGCAAAATCCGCCGGACACCCACCGCGCCGAGGCCACGGGAAAAATCCTGCGGCATGCACTGAAAAATCGCATTGTGCTCGCTGTCGATGGGCAGCAACACCGAACCGCTTTTGCGCACAGCCTGCATGAACAGCGCGCCGGACATCACCAGCGCTTCTTTGTTGGCCAGCAGGATCTTCTTGCCGGCTTCCACCGCCGCCAGCGTCGGACGCAAGCCCGCCGCACCGACAATTGCCGCCATAACGGCGTCGACTTCGGGGTCGGACGCCACTTGGCAGAGGCCCTCCTCTCCCACCAGCACACGGGTTTGCAAGCCAGCGGCGCGCAGATCGTCCTGCAGCGCCCGCGCCACGGCGGCCTCAGGCACCACGGCAAACCGCGGCGTGTGGCGTATGCACAAGGCCAGCAACTCACTCATGCGCGTGAAGCCACTGAGGGCGAACACCTGGTAACGCTGCGGATGCCGACCAATGACGTCAAGCGTACTCAGGCCGATCGAACCGGTGGCACCAAGGACCGTGATCTGCTGGGGGCGACTCACGACGCCGCCATCCACAACAGCACGGCAAAGATCGGGATCGCGGCGGTAAGGCTGTCGATGCGATCCAGCACGCCACCGTGACCGGGCAACAGGTTACTGCTGTCCTTGATCCCCGATTGACGCTTGAACATGCTTTCGGTCAGGTCGCCGACCACGGACACAAATACGATCAAGGCGGCGCCAATAAGGCCCATCAGCAGCTGCGCGACCGTCCAGTCCCGCACGAAGCCGACCACGGTCGTGATCACCAGGCTCAAGGCCAGGCCACCATAGACCCCTTCCCAGCTCTTGCCAGGGCTGACCTTCGGCGCCAGCTTGCGCTTGCCGAAGGCCTTGCCGGAGAAGTAGGCGCCGACGTCAGCACCCCAGACCAGCACCATCACGGCCATGATCTGCCAGTTGCCCAACGGGCCTTGCTTGATCCAGATCAGACCCTGCCAGGCCGGCAACAGGATCAACAGGCCGATCACCAGCTTGGTCGCGGCATTGGCCCAATGCTGGGTAGTCTGCGGGTAGGTCAAGACCAGGAAGGTCGCCGTCGCCCACCACAGCACCGCAGCGCCCAGCACCCAAGGCGCGAGGCCAGGCACCACGTACATGATGAACAGCATGGCCGCCACGGCCGCCGCGTAGGCCACGCGCGCCGACTGCGCAGGAAAACCCGCCAGCCGCGCCCATTCCCACGCACCCAAGGTCACGACCAGCCCGATGAACAGCGCAAAACTGGCGCCTTCGAGCAGGAAGAAACCACCCAGGGCGATAGGCAACAGGATCAAGGCAGTGATGATTCGTTGTTTAAGCATTAAACCCGGGCTCCAGCTTCGATCTGCTCGCTCGTTTTACCGAAGCGACGCTGACGGGAAGCGAAATCGGCCAGTGCGGTGCGCATGGCTTCGTGTTTGAAGTCCGGCCAGAACAGGTCGGAGAAGTACAACTCGGCATACGCCAACTGCCAGAGCAGGAAGTTGCTGATGCGATGTTCGCCACCGGTACGGATGCACAGGTCCGGCAACGGCAGGTCGCCGGTCGCCAGGCAGGTCTGCAACAGTTCCGGCGTGATGTCTTCCGGGCGCAAGTGCCCGGCCTGGACTTCCCGCGCCAGCCGCTGGGCAGCCTGGGCAATGTCCCACTGACCACCATAGTTGGCGGCGATCTGCAGGACAAACCGATCAGGGCCTGCCGTCGCGGATTCGGCTTCGCGCATCGCAGCCTGCAATTCAGGATGGAAGCGCGAGCGATCACCGATGATCCGCAGGCTGATCTTGTTCTCGTTGAGGCGCTTGGCCTCACGACGCAGGGCCTTGAGGAACAGGTCCATCAAGGCACTGACTTCATCGGCCGGACGCTGCCAGTTCTCACTGGAGAAGGCGAACAGGGTCAGCACCTCGACCCCTGCCTCGGCGCACACCTCGATGACCGCACGAACCGCGTCGACCCCCGCCTTGTGCCCGGCAACGCCAGGCATAAAGCGTTTCTTGGCCCAGCGGTTATTGCCGTCCATGATGATCGCCACGTGGCGCGGCACCGCGAACGGCACGGCCTGCTTGGTCTTTTCCATGAAAACGAGACCCTTATACGGCCATCAGGTCTTTTTCTTTCTGCGCCAAATCCGCGTCGATCTTAGCCACGTACTTCTTGGTCAGGTCGTCGATCTCGCCAGTGGCACGACGCTCTTCGTCTTCGCTGATTTCCTTTTCCTTGACCAGGTCCTTGAGCTGGCTGTTGGCATCACGACGGATGTTGCGCACGGCAACACGGGCGTCTTCAGCCACATCACGGGCCTGCTTGGTGAAGCCCTTGCGGGTCTCCTCGGTCAGGGCCGGCATGGAGATCAGCAGCAGCTCACCCAGGTTGGTCGGGTTCAGGTTCAGACCGGCACTGCCGATGGCCTTGTCGACTGCGCCCAGCATGTTGCGCTCAAAGGCCACGACCTGCAGGGTGCGAGCGTCCTTGACGGTGATGTTGGCCACTTGCTTGATCGGGGTGTCGGAGCCGTAGTACGGAACCATCACGCCTTCAAGGATGCTCGGGTGCGCCTGGCCGGTGCGGATGCGACCGAAGTTGTGCGCCAGGGACTCCAGGGATTTCTGCATGCGCTGTTCAGCGTCTTTCTTGATTTCGTTGATCATTGTTGAACTTCCTCGATCAGTGTTCCTTCGGCGCCGCCATGGACGATATTCAGCAGGGCACCGGGCTTGTTCATGTTAAAGACGCGCAGCGGCATCTTGTGGTCGCGGCACAGGCAGATAGCCGTCAGATCCATTACACCCAGCTTGCGATCCAGCACTTCATCGTAGGTCAGATGATCGAACTTCTCGGCATGCGGGTCCTTGAACGGGTCAGCGGTATACACGCCATCGACCTTGGTTGCCTTGAGCACGACATCGGCATCGATCTCGATCGCTCGCAGGCAGGCGGCCGAATCCGTGGTGAAGAACGGATTACCGGTACCGGCGGCAAAAATCACCACTTCCTTGGAATTGAGGTGGCGCATGGCTTTGCGGCGGTCGTAGTGATCGGTCACGCCAACCATGGAAATGGCCGACATCACGATGGCCGAGATATTGGCACGCTCCAGCGCGTCACGCATAGCCAGGGCGTTCATCACAGTGGCCAGCATACCCATGTGGTCGCCCGTGACCCGATCCATGCCGGCCGCGCTCAGCGCTGCGCCGCGGAACAGGTTGCCGCCGCCGATGACCAGGCCGACCTGAACGCCGATCCCGACCAGCTGGCCGACTTCCAGGGCCATGCGATCCAGCACTTTCGGATCGATCCCGAACTCTTCCGAGCCCATCAGGGCCTCGCCGCTAAGCTTGAGTAGAATGCGTTTATAGCGAGCCTGATAACCACTGCCCTGCTGAGCCATTGCGAATCTCTCCTGCGGCGTATTTTCGAAAATTCTTTGCAAGCTGTTTTCAGCCTGCGTTCACTCTAGCTTGACGCTGACACAGCGTCATCGGAACACGGCTTTGTAAGCCAGTTCCGACAGGAAACCAATAAAAATCGGCATCCCCATCCGAAAAGAGGCTGCGCGCGTGAGCGGGCAGCCTCTTCAGGGCGACAGTTATAAAAACTGTCTTATTGCTTGCTGGCAGCCAGCTGAGCAGCAACTTCTTCAGCGAAGTTGTCTACTGGCTTCTCGATGCCTTCGCCCACTTTGAAGTAGGTGAAGGAAACGATTTCAGCGCCGCCTTTCTTGGCCAGTTCACCGACCTTGATTTCAGGGTTCTTGACGAACGCCTGCTCAACCAGGCTGGCTTCAGCCAGGAACTTGGTGATACGACCGGCAACCATTTTTTCAACGATTTCGGCTGGTTTGCCTTTGATCTTGTCTTCGTTGAGCTGCATGAACACGGCTTTCTCGCGCTCAATGGCATCAGCGGAAACTTCCGACGGCAGCAGGAACTCAGGGTTGCTGGCAGCGACGTGCATCGCGATGTCCTTGGCCAGCTCGATGCTGCCGCCTTTGAGGGCTACAACGACGCCGATCTTGTTGCCGTGCAGGTAGGAACCGACAACATCACCTTCGACGCGAACCAGACGACGGATGTTGACGTTTTCGCCTACTTTGGCAACCAGGGCTTCACGAGCCGATTCCTGAGCGGCGATCAGCGGAGCTGCGTCGGTCAGTTTGTCGGCGAATGCTTTTTCTACGCTGGCAGCAACGAATGCCTTGAAGTCGTCTTGCAGAGCCAGGAAGTCAGTCTGCGAGTTGACTTCGATGATAACGGCAGCCTTACCGTCATCCTTGATGCCGATCGCGCCTTCAGCGGCAACGTTGCCCGCTTTCTTGGCAGCCTTGATGGCGCCCGAAGCACGCATGTCATCAATGGCTTTTTCGATGTCGCCGCCAGCCTTGGTCAAGGCTTTCTTGCAGTCCATCATGCCTTCGCCGGTACGCTCGCGCAGTTCTTTGACCAACGCTGCAGTAATCTCTGCCATTTCAAAATCCTCTTGGATAGGTTTTCAACCATTCCACCCGATCGAACGGGCGATCAATTCTTCCTGGAAAACCACTGCTTATAGGCCGCGGCAGGTTACAAACAGGTCACTGCGCTGGCGGCAAATGGTTTTCGAGGTGGCAAAAAGGGGGCCAAGCCCCCTTTTTGCTTACTGAGTCAACGCCAGGGCGTCAATTACTCAGCGGCTGCTGCCGGAGCTTCTTCAGCGAAGACTTCGGTGCCGCCATTCACGTTGTTGCGACCACGGATAACAGCGTCAGCCATCGAACCCATGTACAGCTGGATGGCGCGGATGGCGTCATCGTTGCCTGGGATGATGTAGTCAACGCCTTCCGGGCTGCTGTTGGTATCGACAACGCCGATGACCGGGATACCCAGCTTGTTGGCTTCGGTGATCGCGATGCGCTCGTGATCAACGTCGATCACGAACAGTGCGTCAGGCAGACCGCCCATGTCCTTGATACCGCCCAGGGAGCGGTCCAGCTTCTCAAGATCGCGAGTGCGCATCAGCGCTTCTTTCTTGGTCAGCTTGGCGAAAGTACCGTCTTCGGACTGGACTTCAAGGTCACGCAGACGCTTGATGGAAGCGCGAATGGTCTTGAAGTTGGTCAGCATGCCGCCCAACCAGCGGTGATCGACGTACGGCGAACCGCAACGTGCTGCTTCTTCAGCAACGATCTTGCCAGCGGAACGCTTGGTGCCGACGAACAGAATCTTGTTTTTGCCCTGGGCCAGGCGCTCTACGAAGGTCAGTGCTTCGTTGAACATCGGCAGGGTTTTTTCAAGGTTGATGATGTGGATCTTGTTACGCGCACCGAAAATGTACTTGCCCATTTTCGGGTTCCAGTAACGGGTCTGGTGACCGAAGTGCACACCGGCCTTCAGCATATCGCGCATGTTGACTTGGGACATGATAGTTCCTTGATAAGTCGGGTTTGGCCTCCACGTATCCCAATGACCAACCAGCGGCTATAAAAGCCAAAGGCACCCAGGTCATCGTGTCGACACGTGTGTGGATTTAAGCTTACGGGGTCATCCCCGGAAAGCGGCGCATTTTATACCACAGCAAGGGCGAAAACGGAACACGGATTCTGAAATCCTCTCCGGTGAGTGGAATGTGGGAGCAAGGCTTGCCCGCGATGAAGGCTACGCGGTCCTTCAGAAATCGAGTCGCCTGCTTCGCGAGCAAGCTTTGCTCCCACTCGCCCCCCTTGCCACAGAGTTCGGGCTGGGGAGTTCTTTGCGCTGATCGTCTGTTAGAATCGCCTCTTTCAGGGCCACGTGAACCATCATCCGCCGCCCATTTCGTTTTGAACAGCGCCGTCAGGCGCAGAGAGAGCCTGTATGACCGTTACCCTCAAGACTCCCGAGGACATCGCCAAAATGCGTGTCGCCGGCAAACTCGCCGCCGATGTGCTGGAGATGATCGCCGACTACGTCAAGCCTGGCGTGACCACCGAAGAGCTGGACCGCATCTGCCATGACTACATCGTCAACGAGCAGAAAGCCATCCCGGCCCCGCTCAACTACAAAGGCTTCCCGAAGTCGATCTGCACCTCGATCAACCACGTGGTCTGCCACGGCATCCCCAACGAAAAACCGTTGAAGGATGGCGACACCCTGAACATCGACGTCACCGTCATCAAGGACGGCTTTCACGGCGACACCAGCCGCATGTTCCATGTCGGCAACGTGCCGGAGTGGGCCCAGCGCCTGTCCAAGGTCACCCAGGAATGCATGTACATGGCCATCGAACTGGTGAAACCGGGCTGCCGCCTGGGGGACATCGGCGAAGTGATCCAGAAGCACGCGCAGAAAAACGGCTTCTCGGTGGTTCGCGAGTTCTGCGGCCATGGCATCGGCAAGGTGTTCCACGAAGAACCGCAGATCCTGCACTACGGCCGTGCCGGCACGGGCATGGAACTGCAGGCGGGCATGACCTTCACCATCGAGCCGATGATCAACCAGGGGCGCGCCGACACCAAGGTGCTGGGCGACGGCTGGACTGCCATCACCAAGGATCGCAAGCTGTCGGCCCAGTGGGAACACACCTTGCTGGTCACCGAGACCGGATACGAGATCTTCACCCTGCGCAGCGATGACACCATCCCTCGCGTTTCCGCCTGATCCGAACCCAGCCTATAGATATAGATAGAAAGGAAAGTCATTCAATGCCGCAGGTGGATCCCGAACTCTTCGACCGCGGCCAGTTCCAGGCTGAACTGGCCCTGAAGGCAAGCCCCATCTCGGCGTTCAAGAAGGCGATCCGCCAGGCCCACGAAGTGCTCGACCAGCGCTTTCGCAGTGGCCGGGACATTCGGCGGCTGATCGAGGACCGCGCCTGGTTCGTCGATAACATCCTGCAAAAGGCCTGGGAGCAGTTCAACTGGAGCGAGGATGCCGACATCGCGCTGGTCGCGGTCGGCGGCTACGGGCGCGGCGAACTGCACCCCTACTCCGACATCGATCTGCTGATCCTGCTCGACAGCGCCGATCATGAAGTTTTCCGTGACTCCATCGAACGGTTCCTGACGCTGCTGTGGGACATCGGCCTGGAAGTCGGCCAGAGCGTGCGTTCGGTGCAGGAATGCGCCGACGAGGCCCGCGCCGACCTGACGGTGATCACCAACCTGATGGAAAGCCGCACCATTGCCGGCCCCGAGCACCTGCGCCAGCGCATGCTCGATGTCACCAGCACGGCGCACATGTGGCCCAGCAAGGACTTTTTCCTGGCCAAGCGCGCCGAGCAGAAGGCCCGCCACCACAAGTACAACGACACCGAATACAACCTGGAGCCCAACGTCAAGGGCTCGCCCGGCGGGCTGCGGGACATCCAGACGATCCTGTGGGTCGCCCGTCGCCAGTACGGCACGCTGAACCTGCGCGCCCTGGCCGGTGAAGGTTTCCTGGTGGAAAGCGAAAACGCCTTGCTGGCCTCGTCCCAGGAATTTCTGTGGAAGGTCCGCTACGCCCTGCACATGCTGGCCGGGCGCTCCGAGGACCGCCTGCTGTTCGACCATCAGCGCTCCATCGCCAGCCTGTTGGGTTTCGAAGGGCAGGATGCCAAGCAAACCATCGAAAACTTCATGCAGCAGTACTACCGCGTGGTGATGAGCATTGCCCAGCTCAGCGAATTGATCATCCAGCACTTCGAGGAAGTCATCCTCGCCCCCGAAGACGAAGAACCGCCGCAGCCGATCAACTCTCGTTTCCAACTGCACGACGGCTACATCGAGGCGCGCAACGCCAATGTATTCCGCCGCACGCCGTTCGCCATGCTGGAAATCTTCGTGCTCATGGCCCAGCAGCCGGAAATCAAGGGTGTACGCGCCGACACCATTCGCCTGCTGCGGGAAAACCGTCACCTGATCGATGAAGACTTCCGCAACGACATCCGCAACACCAGCCTGTTCATCGAGTTGTTCAAGTGCAAGATCGGCGTGCACCGCAACCTGCGACGCATGAACCGCTACGGGATCCTCGGGCGTTATCTGCCGGAGTTCGGCTTCATCGTCGGGCAGATGCAACATGACCTGTTCCACATCTACACGGTCGATGCCCACACCCTGAACCTGATCAAGCACCTGCGTAAGCTGCAGTACACCCAGGTGTCGGAGAAATTCCCGCTGGCCAGCAAGCTCATGGCCAAGTTGCCCAAGCCCGAACTGATCTACATGGCAGGGCTGTACCACGACATTGGCAAGGGCCGCCAAGGCGATCATTCCGAGATTGGTGCGGTGGATGCCGAGGCGTTCTGCCAGCGCCATCAACTGCCCCTGTGGGACAGCCGGCTGATCGTCTGGCTGGTGCAGAACCACCTGATGATGTCCACCACCGCCCAGCGCAAGGACTTGTCCGACCCGCAGGTGATCCACGACTTCGCCCAGAACGTCGGCGATGAAACACGTCTGGATTACCTCTACGTGCTGACCGTGGCCGACATCAACGCCACCAATCCGACCCTGTGGAATTCCTGGCGCGCCAGCCTGTTGCGCCAGCTCTACACCGAGACCAAGCGCGCCTTGCGCCGCGGCCTGGAAAACCCGGTGGACCGCGAAGAGCAGATCCGTCGCACCCAAAGCGCAGCCCTGGACATCCTGGTGCGCGGCGGCACCGATCCGGACGACGTCGAGCAGCTCTGGTCGCAACTGGGCGATGACTATTTCCTGCGCCATACCGCCGGCGACGTGGCCTGGCACAGCGACGCGATCCTCCAGCAACCGGCCGATGGCGGGCCGCTGGTGCTGATCAAGGAAACCACCCAGCGCGAGTTCGAAGGTGGCACGCAGATCTTCATCTACGCCCCGGACCAGCACGACTTCTTCGCCGTGACCGTGGCGGCGATGGACCAGCTCAACCTCAACATTCACGACGCCCGGGTCATTACCTCTAGCAGCCAGTTCACCCTCGACACCTACATCGTGCTCGACACCGACGGCGACTCGATTGGCGATAACCCGGCGCGGGTCAAGCAGATCCGCGACGGCCTGACCGAAGCCCTGCGCAACCCGGCGGACTACCCGACCATCATCCAGCGCCGGGTGCCGCGCCAGCTCAAGCACTTCGCCTTCGCGCCGCAGGTGACGATCCACAACGACGCCCAGCGCCAGGTCACCGTGCTGGAGCTCAGCGCTCCGGACCGCCCGGGCCTGCTGGCGCGGATCGGCCATATTTTCCTGGAGTTCGACCTGTCGCTGCAAAACGCCAAGATCGCCACCCTCGGCGAACGGGTGGAAGACGTCTTCTTCATCACCGACGCACATAACCAGCCGCTGTCCGATCCGCAGCTGTGCAGCCGCTTGCAGGAAGCGATCGTGCAGCATTTGAGCGTCAACCAGGAACCCGATGCTCACATGACACGTATCAGCATCTGAACGAACAATCTCCCTCTGTGGGAGCGAGCTTGCTCGCGATAGCGACGGAGCATCCAGCATTGATGCTGCCTGACTCACCGCCATCGCGAGCAAGCTCGCTCCCACAAGGACCGCGCCCACATTGACGAGGCCCTTGATGAACAACGCTCTGAACCAGCTCCAGCCCTACCCGTTCGAAAAGCTCCGCGCCTTGCTTGGCAGCGTCACGCCCAACCCGGACAAACGCCCGATCGCCCTGTCCATCGGCGAACCCAAGCATCGCTCGCCCAGCTTCGTGGCTGAGGCCCTGGCCAGCAATCTGGAAAAGATGGCGGTCTACCCGACCACCCTCGGCATCCCCGAGTTGCGTGAGGCCATCACCGGTTGGTGCGAGCGCCGCTTCAACGTGCCAAACGGCTGGCTGGACCCGGCGCGCCATGTGCTGCCGGTCAATGGCACCCGTGAAGCCCTGTTCGCTTTCACCCAGACCGTAGTCAACCGTGGCGACGACGCCCTGGTGGTCAGCCCGAACCCGTTCTATCAGATCTACGAAGGCGCGGCGTTCCTGGCCGGGGCCAAGCCGCACTACCTGCCGTGCCTGGACGCGAACGGCTTCAATCCGGATTTCGATGCGGTATCGCCGGACATCTGGAAACGCTGCCAGATCCTGTTCCTGTGCTCCCCTGGCAACCCGACCGGCGCGCTGATCCCGGTGGATGTACTGAAGAAACTCATCGCCCTGGCTGACGAATATGACTTCGTCATCGCCGCGGACGAGTGCTACAGCGAACTGTACTTCGACGAACAAACCCCGCCGCCGGGGCTGCTCAGCGCCTGCGTCGAACTCGGTCGCAAGGATTTCAAGCGCTGCGTGGTGTTCCACAGCCTGTCCAAACGCTCCAACCTGCCGGGCCTGCGTTCCGGTTTCGTCGCTGGCGACGCGGACATCCTCAAGGGTTTCCTGCTGTACCGCACCTACCATGGCTGCGCGATGCCGGTTCAGACCCAACTGGCGAGCATTGCCGCGTGGAACGACGAAGTGCACGTACGCGCCAACCGCGCGCTGTACCGGGAGAAATTCGACGCGGTGCTGGAGATCCTCAGCCCGGTGCTGGACGTGCAACGCCCCGATGGCAGCTTCTACCTGTGGCCGAACGTGGCGGGCGACGATGCGGCGTTCTGCCGGGACCTGTTCGAACAGGAACACGTGACGGTCGTGCCGGGCTCCTACCTGTCCCGCGACGTGGACGGCGTCAACCCAGGCGCCGGGCGCGTGCGCATGGCCTTGGTTGCGCCATTGGCTGAATGCGTGGAAGCGGCCGAGCGGATTCGCGCGTTCATCCAACGTCGGGGTTAATCACCCCATCGATCGTTCCCACGCTCTGCGTCACCTCCCCGAAGCGGAACGCGGAGCGTCCCTGGCGGCATTCCCACGCGGAGCGTGGGAACGATCCATAACACCGCCTCCCCTGTACAAATCTTCAGTAACGCCCAGGTTGCGCAATGCACCTATTTCGGTACACTCCACTCATGGTTGATATCGCCCCCATACTGAACGTACGTTTCTTCCGCACAGACGCCGGGAATGAGCCTGTTCGCGAATGGCTGACTGACCTGCCTCGCGAGCATAGACGGATGATCGGAACTGACATCAAGACCGTTCAGATTGGTTGGCCTATAGGTATGCCGGTGGTTCGCAAGCTGGACACTGGGCTATGGGAGGTCAGAATTGACCTTGGAGATACCATCGCCCGCGTTCTCTTCACTGTGGTGGGCTCTGACATGGTTCTACTCCACGCTTTCATAAAGAAAAGTCAAAAAACGCCAACCACCGACATGGCAACCGCCAAGCAGCGCAAAGCAAGACTATGAGGCACAGCAAATGAACAAGCACATCGGATCTGATTTTGACGACTTCCTCGCCGAGCAAGGTATCGCCGAAGAAGTTTCCGCAGCTGCGCTCAAACGCGTTATTGCCTGGCAGATTGCCGAAGCAATGAGGCTTCAGAAAGTGACCAAAAAAGCCTTGGCACAGCGGATGCACACCAGTCGCACTGCTGTTGATCGTGCGCTGGATCAGAACGATGCGGGAATGACGCTGGCAACACTTGCCAGCGCAGCGCGTGCGTTGGGTCAGAGGGTGGAAGTACGGTTGGTGCCCGAGCAGGAAGAGGCCCACGCCTAAGCGCTGCTGTGGCGAGGGGATTTATCCCCGCTGGGCTGCGTAGCGGCCCCTGAAGCAGTCAACTCAATCTGCCTGACGTATTCCGTTTGAACCTTCCCACGCTCTGCGTGGGAAGGTTCAAACACCACAAATCCCCTGTGGGAGCAAAGCTTGCTCGCGATGAGGTCGGCACTTATTACATCAAGTCCGAAGCTCTACCCGGTCCAGGCACTTGTTCGCCAACAACATCCCCAACTCAATCATCTGGGCCACCCCCAATGCTACATGTCGTCGCGAGCCGTCCTGATCGAAGGCAAGGTCGTTGAGCATTGCATTGGCCGAAGCCAGGGTTTCACTGAGGTTGGCCAGCAACACTTCGGTGTCGATACCTTCAGCCACAGTGAATAACTGTACCGAGGGCTTGGGTTCTGACTTGCTGTCGTCAGGTTTGAGGTATTGATCCAGCACACGGTGAGCGGCCTCTTGCAGCTTTTCGGGTGCGTAATCGCCGTAAGGGAAAGTGGAGGCCGGCTTTGGAGGATTGGGAGTTTCTTTGATCATGTTTATAGCTCCTAGAGAAGTGGGAGCCGCCACCGAGTCTTCTCACGGACCGGAGGGTGGCAGCCGTACGCGGGGTGAGAATCCGAGCCTCTAGGAGCCCGGCCATGCCGAAGCATGCCCGCGCACAGCCGCCATAACATAATGCGCAGACGAAAAGCGCCTGCACTTTATATGGTCGACGCCTGCGCGCCTAGAGGAGTTCGGATTCTCACGTCCGGTCGCTGAATTGGCAGCGACACCCAGAGGCTAGAGCTCTCGCTTCCGACGGACAACCTTAAAAACTTGTCGGAAACTTCGGCGCGTCTGACAGACCACGATCACTTGCTCAGACAAGAAAAGAAATAAAACGCACCTCCATAAAGCAAGCCATTGATTTCACTGGTTAAGCACCTCAACAGATCTCACACAGCCCTGTTTCAAGAATCAAGCTGGCTTGAATTCGTTATTACCGGCAGCCATGATCGCCCCGTCACCAGTGAACGCTGGCAGGAGTCTGGGTCCCTCTTCGGGTTGACCCAGCCACGCAGACGGGGCCAAGCAAGCTCAGTTGCGTGTCGATTGAAGCCGCCTTCGGGCGGCTTTGCTTTTTATGAGAACAAGGCACGCCGGGCTTTGTTGCGCCTGAAATGCCGAAGCTCCGCAAAGTGGTGGGATCTCCCCTCGCCACAAAGGGCCGGCGCATCATTGCTACTTACCCAACCCCAAATTCGCTTCAGCCAAATCCAACTCCCCCAGCACCTCACGCAACACATCATCCCCAATCTGATGATGACGACTGAGGCGATACAACTCCAACCGCTGCGCCCGGTAAGCCTTCAAGCGCAGCCGGCGTTCCAGCAGGTCCATTTCGAACGCCAGCGCCTGGGCTTCGGCGGAGTCGTTGAACACCTCCAACTGATGGCGATACTCAGACATCAGCCGCGCCTTGACCTCGGTCGCCAGCGCCGCCTGGGCCGCATCCGGCGTACTGGTCGCTTCGGCCGGCTCCTCCACTTCCAGTGCATGAATCGCCGCTTCAGCGGTTTTGCGCCAGGCCTCGCGAACTTCGTTGCGACGCTTGTCATCGGGGCTCTTCTCGATGCCACGCAGCAGCAGTGGCAAGGCAATGCAGGCCGCAATCAGCGACAGCAGAATCACCCCGGCGGCAATGAAGATCAGCAAGTCGCGCTCCGGGAATTCAACACCAGCGCTTAACAACAACGGTACCGACAACACCCCCGCCAACGTCACCGCCCCGCGCACACCGCCGAAGGTCAGCAACCAGCAGGAACGCGCCGTCGGCACCAGGGTCAACTCGCCCTTGCCGCGCCAGCGGCGCAACAGCCCGGATACGCGCCAGATGCTTTGTACCCAGACAAACCGCAGCACCAACAACACCAGGAAAATCGCCACCACGTCCAGGCAGCGATAGAACAACGCTGGCCACAACGTCGGCTCATGGCTGGTCACCGCCTTGACGATGTCCGGCAGTTGCAAGCCCAGCAGCAGGAAGATCAAGCCATTGAAGGCAAATTCCAACAGCGACCAGACACTGCGATTGAGCAGACGCGTGCCGGTCTGGCGTGGCAGCAGGTCGAGCCAGCTCTGCATCATCCCCGCCGCCACCGCCGAGAGAATCCCCGAGGCGCCCAAGCGTTCAGCCAGCACATAGGCCGCGAACGGCAGTAACAACATGAATACTACGTGGGTGGCCGGATCGTCCCAGCCCCGGGCAATCATCCAGGCCCGCAAGCGGCCCACTAGCCAACTCAAAGCCACGCCTACCAGCAATCCACCGATCGCCACCAGGACAAAGGTCAGGCTCGCGCCCGCCAGGGAAAACACGCCGGTGATCGCCGCCGCCAGGGCGAACTTGAAGGTCACCAGGCCCGACGCATCGTTCATCAAGGCTTCGCCCTGGAGCATGTGCATCAACGGCGCGGGCAAGCGGTCCCGGGCAATCGCCGAGACCGCCACGGCGTCGGTGGGTGACAGGACTGCAGCCAGGGCGAAGGCCACCGGCAACGGGATACCGGGTAGCAGCCAATGAATGAAATACCCCGCCCCAACTACCGTAAACAGCACCAACCCCACCGCCAGCGTCAGGATCGGCCCGCGCAGGCGCCAGAGTTCACGCTTGGGCATGCGCCAACCATCGGAGAACAGCAGCGGCGGCAGGAACAGAAACAGGAACAACTCGGGATCAAGCGCCACATGCAGCCCCAGCGAGGGCCAGGCCAGCACGGCGCCAGCACCAATCTGCACCAGGGGCAACGGCAGCGGGATCAACCGTCCGATCAGGCGCGACACGCCCACCAGCATCAACAGGATCAGGACGGTATAGGCGCTTTGCATAACGGACTTCCAATGACAGCCATACACATCTGCGGCAACAGCTGGCCGGTGAAGTGCCATATTAACTGCCACGGTGAACCGCTGCCTTTGCACATTGGTCGCACCTCAGCGGCGTCAATGCGCAGGCGTCCCTTGGCCGCTCCCAACCTCCACGCGGCAGGAGCGACCGACGACTATCCGACGCTAAACAGCTCGCTCGGCGGCATTGAGGGTCGAGCGGCCCGAGACAACATCGACGCCGTCACCCTCATTGTCGCTGTCTTCCCCGATCTGTTCGGCCGTCGACATTTCGACCAAGGGCAACATTCCCTGCAGCTCATCCGGATGAGCGGGACCGGCGGATAGCCTGTCCAACGCGGCGGAGGCCTTGTCCGCCAACGGCTGGGTCATCACTCCCGTTGTCACCCAGGCGGCGAGCACCGGGGCCATCGTGGCCGTAACCGTCGCCTTCCCCGCCGCCGCAACACCCGCAGGCGAAATCCCGGCGCTCCTGGCTGCGTTGACAGCGGCGGTCTGGGCCATGCCGATCGCAGTAATACCGCCGGCCAACGCTCCGAGACCACTGACCAGGCCTGTCGGCGTAACCAAGGCTTGCAGCGATTTGCTGCCATCGCGCATCGCGTCCAGCGGCAGACTGCCGACCCGCTTCGCAATGCCCATCGCAGCACTCCCTACGCCATAATTCTTGAGGTCCTTGTAACGCTGGTGCCAGTCTTGACGCCCCAACAGGTATTCCGGGCCAATCCGGTGTTTGGATTTATCGATGGAATGTTGCAGGTCATAGGCGGCCATGCCTGAAAGCGGAGAGCCGATGGCAGCTATCACAGAGTCCACCTTGCTGCCCGTTTGCGCATCGACGGTCTTCGTCACGACGGGTTGGATGACCGTACGCAACACGTTTCGCGCGGAGAAGGTCTGGAAAGTCAGGCTGCCTTCGATAGCCTGGGTCGTCAGGCTCGGCTTCACCGCCTGGGCGGCTTCCTGCATGACCGGCTCCAGATCGGCATTTTCGGCCACCAGCCACTGGGTGTCGCTGGTGGCACGCTTGATCAGGCCGTTGCCGACCGTGTCGCTGGCGCTGCTGACCAGGCCGGCAATCGCCGACAGTGCCAACGGCGCGGTAATCGAGCCATTACCGGTCACCGCCGGGACGAAGTCCAGCGCGATGGACGCCGCGCCGAAGGGAACCGAACGAAGGAATCCAACAGTGTCATGGGCCGCACGATCCAGCCGCGAGCCTTTGGTCAGCACGGCATCGACGCTTTCCGCGGTTTCCCCGTCATTGGCCAAGGTACGCGAACGATCGTCGATCAGTGCTTCGAAGGTCTCGCGATTGGCACCGTTCATATGCGGCTCGAATACCCGGGTGAGCTGGGCCTTGATTGCACCAGTCCGATTTGCCAGGTCCTGTTCAGCCGTGACGGGGCCGATCGGGACAGATGCAGCGGTCCCGGTGGCCGATGTCGTTGAATGGGGCGGGAGGGTTTCTTCAGTCTGATTGGTCAGTGGATGGGGCGGTGTCAGGGAGATGGAATCCATGGGCGGGTCTCTTGTGCGCAAAAGTGCTGGGTTTACCTGCGCTGTGTGGCCACCTCTTTCCTATCGGTTCCGCCTCGTCCGATCCGTCGCGACAGTCAAGGCACTGAAAGGAACGACGTGGCATAATCGTCCGCTGATTTTCAGGACGATACCGGGAACGTTTTGGGGGAGCATTCATGCCCAAGGAAAACAAGCACTTACAGCTTTTCGGCATCAAAGCCTGCGATACGATGAAAAAAGCGCGTACCTGGCTCGATGAGCACGCGGTGCGCTATGACTTTCACGATTACAAAACTGCCGGCATCGACCGTGAGCGCCTGACCCAATGGTGCAACGAGCATGGCTGGCAAGTGGTGTTGAACCGTGCCGGTACGACCTTTCGCAAACTCGACGACGAACGCAAAGCCGATCTCGACCAGCCGAAAGCCATCGAACTGATGCTCGCCCAACCCTCGATGATCAAGCGCCCGGTGCTTGACCTCGGTGACCGAACCCTGATTGGCTTCAAGCCAGATATTTATGCGGCAGAGATCAAGTAAGCCTGCCCAGTCCATTTTGTAGAGGTAATTTCATGTCCACTACCCTGTTCAGCCTGGCCTTCGGTGTCGGCACTCAAAACCGTCAAGGCGCCTGGCTGGAAGTGTTCTACGCACAGCCGCTGCTCAACCCGTCGGCTGACATCGTCGCAGCCATCGCGCCGATTCTCGGCTACAGCGAAGGCAACCAGGCCATCACCTTCACCACCGCCCAGGCCTCGCAACTGGCAGAAGCACTCAAGGGTGTCGATGCCGCGCAAGCCGCGCTGCTGACCCGCCTGGCCGAAAGCCACAAGCCGCTGGTCGCCACGCTGCTGGCCGAAGACGCCCAACTGTCTTCCACCCCTGAGGCCTACCTCAAGCTGCACCTGCTGTCCCATCGCCTGGTCAAGCCTCATGGCCTGAACCTGGCCGGCATCTTCCCGCTGCTGCCGAACGTGGCCTGGACCAGCCAGGGCGCGATCGACTTGAGCGAACTGGCTGAGCATCAGCTCGAAGCCCGCCTGCGTGGCGAGCTGCTGGAAGTGTTCTCGGTGGACAAGTTCCCGAAAATGACCGACTACGTGGTTCCGGCCGGCGTGCGTATCGCCGATGCCGCACGGGTCCGCCTGGGCGCCTACGTGGGCGAAGGCACCACCGTGATGCACGAAGGTTTCGTCAACTTCAACGCTGGCACCGAAGGCCCGGGCATGATCGAAGGCCGTGTTTCGGCGGGCGTATTCGTCGGCAAGGGCTCGGACCTGGGCGGCGGTTGCTCGACCATGGGCACCCTGTCGGGCGGCGGCAACATCGTGATCAAGGTCGGCGAAGGCTGCCTGATCGGCGCCAACGCCGGCATCGGTATCCCACTGGGCGACCGCAACACCGTGGAGTCGGGCCTGTACGTGACCGCCGGCACCAAAGTGAAGCTGCTGGACGAAAACAACCAACTGGTCAAAGTGGTCAAGGCCCGCGACCTGGCCGGCCAGCCTGACCTGTTGTTCCGCCGCAACTCCGAGACCGGTGCGGTGGAATGCAAGACGCACAAATCGGCCATCGAGCTGAACGAAGCACTGCACGCCCACAACTAAGCTTCACACCACCACCTGTGGGAGCGAGCCTTTTTGTGGGAGCCAAGCTTGGCTCCCACAAAAAAAGCCCGCTCCCACAGGGTCCGGCGTCATTCGAGCAGGGCCCGAAAGCATGTTGATCCAATCCCCCTGGCGTGCCGATTTCCCGGCCATCGCCGCCCTGCAACGGCAAGGCCAGACCTACCTGGACAGCGCCGCCACCACGCAAAAACCCCAAGCACTGCTGGATGCCCTGACGCATTACTACGTCAATGGCGCGGCCAACGTGCACCGTGCGCAACATTTGCCGGGCGCCCATGCCACACAGGCGTTCGAGGACAGCCGCCTCAAGGTTTCGCAGTGGCTCAATGCCGGAAACTGCGGACAAGTAGTCTTCACCCACGGCGCCACTTCGGCGCTGAACCTACTGGCCTATGGGCTGGAACATCTATTCAACCCGGGCGATGAGATCGTCATCAGCGCCCTGGAACACCACGCCAACCTGCTGCCGTGGCAGCAACTGGCCGAACGCCGTTCATTGACCCTGGTGGTGTTGCCACTGGATGCCGACGGGGTGATCGACCCTGGCGCCGCCGCCGAACTGATCGGCCCGCGTACGCGCTTGCTGGCGGTGAGCCAGTTATCCAATGTGCTCGGGGCCTGGCAGCCGGTGCCGGCGCTGCTGGCGCTGGCCAAGGCCCAGGGCGCGCTGACGGTGATCGACGGCGCCCAAGGCGTGGTTCACGGTCGCCACAACGTGGAGGCGCTGGGTTGCGACTTTTACGTGTTTTCCAGCCACAAACTCTACGGCCCCGATGGGCTGGGCGTGCTGTTTGGCCGTACCGAAGCCCTCGGCAATTTGCGTCATTGGCAGTTCGGCGGCGAAATGGTGCAACAGGCCGATTACCACAGCGCCAGCTTCCGCCCGGCGCCGCTGGGTTTCGAAGCGGGCACGCCGCCGATTGCCAGCGTGATCGGCCTGGGGGCGACCCTGGATTACCTGTCCGACCTCGACCCGCTGGCGGTCATCGAGCATGAGGCAGCGCTGCATGACTACCTGCTCCATGGCCTGTTGGCCCGCAACGGCGTTCGCCTGGTGGGCAACCCGCGCCTGGCCCTGGTCAGCTTCGTGGTCGAAGGCATCCACAACGCCGACCTGGCCCACCTGCTGACCGAGCAAGGCATCGCCGTGCGCGCCGGGCATCACTGCGCAATGCCGTTGTTCAAGCATTTGAATCTGTCGGGGGCGATTCGGGTGTCGCTGGCGCTGTACAACGACTCCGCTGATCTCGAGCGTTTCTTCGAGGCGCTGGACCAGGCCCTGGAGATGCTCCGATGAACCTGCCCGCCGAGGCCGCCACCGCGCTGCAGATTTTCCAGGACGCGTCAGGTTGGGAACAACGCGCCCGACTGCTGATGCAATGGGGCGAGCGCCTGCCGCCCCTGAGCGACGAAGACAAGTGCGAGGCCAACCTCGTCCACGGCTGTGAAAGCCAGGTGTGGCTGGTGGGTCAGTTGCACGACGGGCATTGGCAGTTTTGCGCCAGCAGCGATGCGCGGTTGATCCGTGGGCTGGTGGCGTTGCTGTTGGCGCGGGTCAACGGATTGTCCGCTGAAGAGTTGCAGCAGGTGGATTTGCCGGGCTGGTTCAATCAGTTGGGATTGTCGCGACAGTTGTCGCCGTCGCGTAGCAATGGCTTGAATGCAGTGTTGAAGCGGATGCTTGAGCTGACTGAATGATCGCCATCGCGAGCAGGCTCGCTCCCACAGGGGATCCGTGTCGTACACAAAATTTGTGTTCCTTAAGATCCAATGTGGGAGCGAGCCTGCTCGCGATGAAGGCATCAGCTCCAGTGCTCAAACCTGAGGCTTGACCCTATCCGCCGGCCGCCGCACACCCGCCACGATCTTATCCACAGCCTTGGTCGCCGCGACCATGCCGAACGTCGCCGTCACCATCATCACCGCGCCGAACCCGCCGGCGCAGTCGAGCTTGACGCCGTCGCCGACAAAACTCTTCTGCAAGCAAATGCTGCCGTCCGGTTTCGGGTAGCGCAGTTGTTCGGTGGAGAACACGCAGGGCACGCTGTAGTGACGGGTCACGGTGCGGGAAAAGCCGTAGTCGCGGCGCAAGGTGGAGCGCACCTTGGAGGCCAGCGGATCGTTGAACGTACGGTTCAAGTCGCAAACCTGGATCAGCGTCGGGTCGATCTGCCCGCCCGCGCCGCCGGTGGTGATGATCTGGATCTTGCGGCGCTTGCACCAGGCGATCAGCGCAGCCTTGGCGTTGACGCTGTCGATGCAGTCGATCACGCAATCGATGTTCGGCGTGATGTATTCGGCCATGGTGTCGCGGGTGACGAAGTCGGCCACCGCGTGCACGGTGCAGTCGGGGTTGATCCCGCGCAGTCGCTCGGCCATCACCTCCACCTTGGGTTTGCCGACGGTACTGTCCAGGGCGTGCAACTGACGGTTGGCGTTGCTGACGCAGACATCGTCCAGGTCAAACAGCGAGATCTCGCCCACGCCGCAACGGGCAATGGCTTCCGCCGCCCAGGAGCCGACACCGCCAACCCCGACAATCGCCACATGGGCCGCCCGCAGGCGCTCCAGGCCTTCGATGCCATACAAACGGGCGATACCGGCAAACCGTGGATCTTCTGTACTCATGACCATTACCCCAAAAACCGGCGCGCATTATAGGGCTTTGTCTCGGCAATTTAAGCAAAACCTCTGTGAGAGCGAGCTTGCTCCCACAGGTTTTGTGCTCCACCTGTCCCGCACCAGGGGCCCATGGTGGTCGTTTTGCTATAAGATAACCGCCATTTTGCGCGAGCCAGCCCGCGCCTGCATAAGCCTTGCGTTCACACTATATTCCCGGAGCTTTCATGACGGCCCACGCCGACCTCTCGCCGACCCTGCAACTCGCCTGCGACCTGATCCGCCGTCCGTCCGTGACGCCGGTGGATGCCGATTGCCAGAAACTGATGATGCAGCGCCTGGGCAACGCGGGCTTTGCGCTCGAACCGATGCGTATCGAGGATGTGGATAACTTCTGGGCCAGCCATGGCAAGCATGACGGCCCGGTGCTGTGCTTCGCCGGGCACACCGACGTGGTGCCGACCGGTCCGGTGCAGGCCTGGCAGCTCGACCCGTTCGATGCGGTCATCGACGAACAGGGCATGCTCTGCGGCCGTGGCGCGGCAGACATGAAAGGCAGCTTGGCGGCGATGGTCGTGGCGGCCGAACGGTTCGTCGCCGACTACCCGGACCACAAGGGCTCACTGACCTTCCTGATCACCAGCGATGAAGAAGGCCCGGCCCACCACGGCACCAAAGCCGTGGTCGAACGCCTCAAGGCCCGTCAGGAACGACTGGACTGGTGCATCGTCGGCGAACCGTCGAGCACCACGCTGGTGGGCGACGTGGTCAAGAATGGCCGGCGCGGTTCCCTCGGCGCGAAGTTGACCGTGCGCGGCAAGCAAGGCCACGTGGCTTATCCACACCTGGCGAAGAACCCGATCCACCTGGCCGCGCCCGCCTTGGCTGAACTGGCCGCCGAGCATTGGGACCACGGCAACGACTTCTTCCCGCCGACCAGTTTCCAGATCTCCAACCTCAATTCCGGCACCGGCGCGACCAACGTGATCCCCGGTGATCTGGTGGCGGTGTTCAACTTCCGCTTTTCCACCGAATCCACCGTCGAAGGCCTGCAACAGCGCGTTGCCGATATCCTCGACAAGCATCAGCTGGACTGGCACATCGACTGGGCGCTGTCCGGCCTGCCGTTCCTCACCGAACCCGGTGCGCTGCTCGACGCCGTATCGTCGAGCATCAAGGACGTCACCGGGCGCGAGACCCAGGCGTCCACCAGCGGCGGCACGTCCGACGGTCGCTTCATCGCCACCATGGGCACGCAAGTGGTGGAACTGGGACCGGTCAACGCGACCATCCACCAGGTCAACGAACGCGTGCTGGCCGCCGATCTCGATGTGCTGACCGAGATCTACTACAAGACGCTGATCAAGTTGCTCGCCTGATGCTCGCCTGCCCGATCTGCAGTGAACCGCTGAACGCGGTGGACAACGGCGTGGTGTGCCCGGCCGGCCACCGCTTCGACCGCGCGCGGCAGGGTTACCTGAACCTGCTGCCGGTGCAGCACAAGAACAGCCGCGACCCCGGTGACAACCAGGCGATGGTCGAAGCCCGCCGCGACTTCCTCAACGCCGGGCATTACGCCCCGGTCGCCCGGCGCCTGGCGGAACTGGCCGCCGAACGCGCGCCCGGACGCTGGCTGGACATCGGCTGTGGCGAGGGCTACTACACCGCGCAGATCGCCGAAGCATTGCCCAACGCCGATGGCTATGCCCTGGACATTTCCCGCGAGGCGGTCAAGCGCGCCTGCAAACGCAACCCGCAGCTGACCTGGTTGATCGCCAGCATGGCCCGGGTGCCGCTGGCGGACGGCTGCTGCCAGTTCCTGGCCAGCGTATTCAGCCCGCTGGACTGGCAGGAGGCCAAGCGCTTGCTCAGCCCCGGCGGCGGCCTGATGAAAGTCGGCCCCACCGCCGGCCACTTGATGGAATTGCGCGAGCGCCTGTACGACGAAGTGCGCGAGTACACCGACGACAAGCACCTGGCCCTGGTGCCGCCGGGCATGGTGCTGGATCACAGCGAAACCCTCGAATTCAAGCTGACCCTCGACAGTGGCCAGGACCGCGCCAACCTGCTGGCCATGACGCCCCACGGCTGGCGCGCCAGTGCCGAACGCCGTGCCAGCGTGATCGAGCAGGCCGAGCCGTTCCAGGTCACGGTGTCGATGCGCTACGATTATTTCGTTCTTCAATAACCTTTTGATTCCGGTCCCGGGCAACCGCTCGGGCCCCGTTAAATCCGCGAATGGATTTTTCAAGACCGCAGCGAGGACATCCATGCGCCAACCCGATATCGAGATTTACCTCAAAGACGCCGACGTCGACCACAAGGCCATCGCCGCCTGGCTCGGCCAGGCCCTGGGCCCGTGCAGCGACTGGGTGCAGAAAGGCCAGACCTACAAGTGCAAGGCCGGCAACATCCCGGTGACCTGGCTGCCCAAGGCCGTGGGCAAATGGAACAGCCTGTACCTGGAAAGTGACCAGACCCCGTGGGAAGACGACATCGCCTGCGCCCGCGCCGCCTTCACCGCACTGAATGTCGAAGTGCGCTGCGCGCCTGGGTCATGGGTCGAGGAAGAAGGCGAGGAGTCGGCGGATCGCTGGATTCGCATCAGCGCCGATGGGGAAGAAGAGATTACCTGGAAGACGGCGTGACGCTGACTTCCAGCCCACCGAAGAGCCAATGTGGGAGCGAGCTTGCTCGCGATAGCGGTAGATCAGCCAGATTAGAAGTGACTGACACACCGCTATCGCGAGCAAGCTCGCTCCCACAATGGTTTTTGTGTAGGCAGTGAATGCGGGTTACAACCCCACCACATCCTCAGCCTGCAAGCCCTTCTGCCCTTCCACGACCGCGTACTCGACCTGCTGGCCTTCGGTCAGTGAACGGTGGCCTTCGCCGCGGATGGCGCGGTAATGCACGAACACATCCGCCCCGCCTTCACGCTGGATGAAGCCGTAGCCCTTCGCGTCGTTGAACCACTTCACACTGCCGGTTTCCCGTGCTGCCATGATGCTCACTCCCATTTTTATTTTTTGAGTCGGCTTTTCCCGCCCAACCGCAAAAGGCAAAGCCGTACGAACTTTAGCCACCCTCCGGCCATCCATAAGGGAGGCCGTGGCAGTCACTGGCCGAGTATATGACACACGAGAAAACTCTCAACTGACTTTACTTCGGCGCTTTTTTGCCGATTTTCGGCGAATCCGGCACACTGGCGCCCGCCCCATCCCATTCACTCATGCAGAAGCCGTATGACCCGCTCCCCGTTCCGCCGTCTTGTGTTTGGCACCCTGCGCCGACTGTTGTACCTCTGGGTTCGCTCAGAGACGATCAACCAGTCGTCCTTCACCCTCAACCTCGACCGCAGTCGTCCGGTGTTCTACGTCCTGCAAGATCCTTCGCTCACTGACCTGGCGGTGCTCGACACCGAATGCACCAAGGCCGGCCTGCCCCGTCCGGTGCTGCCGGTCTCGGTGGGCAACCTGCTGGAACCGGCAGCGTTTTTCTACCTGACGCCAGCGCCGGACTGGATCGGCCGCCAGGACAAGCGCGGTGCGCCGCCCACCCTGACTCGGCTGGTCAACGCCTTGACCCACAATGCCGCCGAAGACGCCCAGATCATCCCGGTCAGCGTGTTCTGGGGGCAGTCGCCCGACAGCGAATCCAGTCCCTGGAAACTGTTGTTCGCCGACAGTTGGGCCGTCACCGGACGCCTGCGCCGCCTGTTGAGCATCATGATTCTGGGGCGCAAGACTCGCGTGCAGTTCTCCGCGCCGATCCACCTGCGCGAACTGATCGAACACGACAAGGGCCACGAACGCACTGTACGCATGGCCCAGCGGATCCTGCGGGTGCATTTCCGCAATCTGAAAGCAGCGGTCATCGGCCCCGACATCTCCCACCGACGCAACCTGGTCAAGGGCCTGTTGAACCAGCCGCTGGTCAAGCAGGCGATTGCCGAGGAAGCCGAGCGGGAAAAGATCTCCGCCGAAAAAGCCAAGGCCCAGGCCCTGCGCTACGGCAACGAGATCGCCTCGGACTACACCTACACCGCGATCCGTTTCCTGGAAGTGGTGCTGAGCTGGTTCTGGAACAAGATCTACGACGGCATCAAGGTCAACCACATCGAAGGCGTGCAGAACGTCGCCCAAGGCCACGAAGTCATCTACGTGCCGTGCCACCGCAGCCACATCGACTACCTGCTGCTGTCGTACCTGCTGTTTCGCAACGGCCTGACGCCGCCGCACATCGCCGCCGGCATCAACCTCAACATGCCGGTGATCGGCGGCCTGCTGCGCCGTGGCGGGGCGTTCTTCATGCGTCGCACCTTCAAGGGCAACCCGCTCTACACCGCCGTGTTCAACGAATACCTGCACACGCTGTTCACCAAAGGTTTTCCGGTGGAGTACTTCGTCGAGGGCGGGCGTTCGCGCACCGGGCGCATGCTGCAACCCAAGACCGGCATGCTCGCCATCACCCTGCGCAGCTTCCTGCGCTCGTCGCGCATGCCCATCGTGTTCGTGCCGGTCTACATCGGTTATGAGCGCGTACTGGAAGGCCGCACCTACCTGGGCGAACTGCGCGGGGCCAGCAAGAAAAAAGAATCGATCTTCGACATCTTCAAGGTCATCGGCGCCCTCAAGCAACGCTTCGGCCAGGTGGCGGTGAACTTCGGCGAACCGATCAAGCTGGCGGAATTCCTCGACGGCGAACAACCGGATTGGCGCCAACAGGAACTGGGCCCGCAATTCAAACCGGCCTGGCTCAACGCGACCACCAACCGCCTCGGCGAGCGCGTGGCCCGGCACCTGAACGAAGCCGCGGCGATCAACCCGGTCAACCTCGTCGCCCTGGCGCTGTTGTCCACCAGCCGCCTGGCCCTGGACGACCGCGCCATGGCCCGGGTGCTCGACCTGTACCTGGCGTTGCTGCGCAAGGTCCCGTACTCGCCCCACACCACCCTGCCCGAAGGCGATGGCCGGGCGCTGATCGAACATGTAAAAGGCATGGACCTGCTGTCGGAACAGAGCGATGCCCTGGGCAAAATTCTGTACCTGGATGAGCAGAACGCGGTACTGATGACCTACTACCGCAACAACGTCCTGCACATCTTCGCCCTGCCGGCGTTGCTGGCGAGCTTCTTCCAGAGCAGCTCGCGCATGAGCCGCGAGCAGATCCTGCGCTACACCCATGCGTTGTACCCGTACCTGCAATCGGAGCTGTTCATTCGCTGGTCGCTGGAAGAACTGGATGGCGTGGTCGACCAGTGGCTCGAAGCATTCGTCGAACAGGGCCTGCTGCGTTTCGAAAATGACCTGTACCTGCGTCCGGCGCCGAGTTCGCGGCACTTCGTGCTGCTGACTCTGCTGTCAAAAAGCATCGCCCAGACCTTGCAGCGCTTCTACATGACCGTTTCGCTGCTGCTCAACAGCGGCCAGAACACCATCAGCGCCGAAGAACTGGAAGACCTCTGCACCGTCATGGCCCAGCGCCTGTCGATCCTGCATGGCCTGAATGCGCCGGAGTTCTTCGACAAGAGCCTGTTCCGCCACTTCATCCAGACCATGCTCGACCTCGAAGTACTGCGCCGCGACGAGGCCGGCAAACTCAGCTACCACGAACTGCTGGGCGAACTGGCCGAAGGCGCGGCCAAGCGAGTGCTGCCGGCGGAAATTCGCCTGTCGATCCGCCAGGTGGCGCTGCATCGCAGTGAAGATGCCGCAGAGGTCGCCATCAGCCCCGACAGTTGAAGGTTGTCGATCACTCACCGAGAAGCATGGAACGCTTGCGGTGAGTTGATGGGACAGTCAACCAGCTTACTCCGACGCTGCGCAGCGGCTAAGGCGACGTCAAACCAAGAAAAGACCTACAGAGAACTTTGGAGCAGGCCTTTAGGATGGGCTCACGTCAATGTCGACGTACTGAAAAGGAATTCAGCATGAACATCATCACGTTAACCCTGCAACTGCCCGAAGGCTTTCAACTCCCGGAAGCCGCTCGCACCGAAGTCAGTGTGCAAAATGCTGCCGGCGCTCAGATCAGCGCCAGCGGCGGCCAGGGTTCCAACATGGCGCCTAAGGAGCCAGTGGCCCAGCAGCCTTGGCAATATCGCTTTCTCCTCGACCCCAAGACGACGCCCGTAGGGGAGGAACTCTCGGTCAAGGCACAAGCGTACGAAGGTGACACCGCGCTTTTTCTTGAAACCGAACAGGCCTTCACCTGGGATGGCGGCAATCAACACGTTGACATCCTGCTGAGCCTGGCGCCAGCATCGCTGGCTGAAACTGTTCAAGCGCCCGCGTTCGGTTCCTGAACCGCGACGTTACGAATGGATGCTTGGACGCAAATCCGCTAAATGCTCATTGACGCCCGCGTGGCTGGCGTCAATGAGCCAGGTGCTTCCAATGAAAAAACTCGCTCTGCTTGCATCCATGGCGCTACTGGCCGCTTGCCAATCGACACCCCCACCCTCCGCGTCCCTCGATGGCGAAGTCTTCTATCTGCAGCGCATTGCCCTGCCGCCCAACGCTACCTTGAGCGTGAGCCTGCAGGACGTTTCCCTGGCCGACGCCCCTGCGGTGGTACTCGATGAGCAGAGCGGCCCGATCAAAGGCCAGGTCCCACTGCCGTTCCACCTCAGTTATGATCCGGCCCAGGTCAAGCCCGGGCATCGTTATGCCGTGAGTGCCCGCATCGAAGTGGACGGCCAGTTGATGTTCATCACCACTGAACAACACGCCGTGCAACTCGATGGCAAGGATCCGCAGCCGTTGAAGATCCGCGTCAACGCCGCACGCTGATTCCTTTTTCAAACTTTCATCAAGGACGCCATCATGCTTCTTTCAACCTTCCGTTTCACCAGCCTGTGCGCAGGCCTGCTGATCTGCGCCAATGCCATGGCCCTGTCCCTGGGCGACCTGTCGCAAAAAGACGCCACGGGCGGACTCAAGGACGCCTTGACCCAAGGCGCGCAGGTAGCGGTCAAGCAACTGGGCACACCCGGCGGCTTCAGCAACAACCCGGATGTGAAGATCGAACTGCCGGGCAAGCTCGGCAAAGTCGCCAGCAAGATGAAAGCCTTCGGCATGGGTGATCAGGTCGATCAACTGGAAACCAGCATGAACCAGGCCGCCGAAGCTGCGGTGGTCCAGGCCCAGCCGATCCTGGTCAATGCCGTGAAGAACATGAGCGTGGACGATGCCAAGGGCATTCTCAGCGGCGGCCAAGACTCCGCCACGCAATACCTGAACAAGAGCAGCCGCGAGCAGATCCGCGCCAAGTTCCTGCCCATCGTCAAGCAAGCCACCGACAAGGTCGGCCTGGCGCAGAAATACAATGCCTTCGCCGGCCAGGCCGCGACCTTCGGCGTGCTGGACGCCAAGAGCGCCAACATCGAAAACTACGTGACCGAGCAGGCGCTGGACGGGTTGTTCGAGATGATCGGCAAGCAGGAAGCCACCATTCGCCAGAATCCGGCGGCTGCGGCGACCAGTTTGGCGAAGAAGGTTTTCGGTACGCTCTGAGTCTCAATCCGAAACAACTGTGGGAGCGAGCTTGCTCGCGATGGCGGTATTGGCTTCAACATCTTGGTTGACTGTTACACCGCTATCGCGAGCAAGCTCGCTCCCACATTGGATCTGTTCTGGCCTCTGAACGCCTCAGGTTTTCTTGACCCTGAACCACGCCGCATACAACGCCGGCAGGAACAACAGCGTCAACGCCGTCGCCACAATCAACCCGCCCATTATCGCCACGGCCATCGGGCCGAAGAACAGGCTGCGTGACAGCGGGATCATCGCCAGCACCGCCGCCAGTGCGGTGAGCACAATCGGGCGGAAGCGGCGTACCGTCGCTTCGATGATCGCCTGCCAGGGCGACAGCCCCGCCTTGATGTCCTGTTCGATCTGGTCCACCAGGATCACCGAGTTGCGCATGATCATCCCCGACAGCGCGATCGTGCCGAGCATGGCGACGAAACCAAACGGCTGGCGGAACATCAACAGGAACAGCGTGACACCGATCAACCCCAGCGGTGCGGTGAGAAACACCATGACGGTGCGTGAGAAACTGCGCAGTTGCAGCATCAGCAAGGTCAGCACCACCACGATGAACAACGGCACCCCGGCGTTCACCGATTTCTGGCCGCGGGCCGAATCCTCTACCGTACCGCCCACCTCCAGCAGGTATCCGTCCGGCAGTTCTGCACGAATCGGGTCCAGGGTCGGGAAGATCTGCTGCACCAAGGTCGCCGGTTGTTCCTTGCCGTAGATATCGGCCCGTACGGTCACGCTCGGCAAGCGGTTGCGGTGCCAGATCACGCCTTCTTCGAAGCCGTATTCCAGGGTCGCAATCTGCGACAGGGCAACGCTCTTGCCGTTGTCGGTCGGCACCGCCAGGCTCGGCAGCAACGACAGTTCGGTGCGCTCATGCACCGTGCCACGCAGCAGGATTTCGATCAGCTCGTTGTCTTCCCGATACTGACTTACGCTGGAGCCAGTGAGGGAGCTGCGCAGGAAACTCGCCAGGTTGGCCGTGCTCACGCCCAGGGCTCGGGCGCGGTCCTGGTCGACGTTCAGGTACACCACCTTGCTCGGCTCTTCCCAGTCCAGGTGCACATTGGTCACGTAAGGGTTTTCGCGAACTTTCTCCGCCACTTTGCGCGCCAGGGCGCGAACCTTTTCGATGTGTTCGCCCGTGACGCGGAACTGCACCGGGTAGCCGACTGGAGGGCCGTTTTCCAGACGGGTGACCCGCGAGCGCAGGGTCGGGAATTGTTCGTTCAGGGTCGAGATCAACCAACTGCGCAAAGGCTCGCGGTCTTCGATGGTCTTGGCCAGCACCACGAACTGGGCGAAGCTGGACGCTGGCAATTGTTGATCCAGCGGCAGGTAGAAACGCGGCGAACCGGTGCCGACGTAGGCCACGTAATTGTCGATGCCCACGTGGTCCTTGAGCAGCGCTTCAAGGCGCTTGACCTGCTCGGCGGTGTTGCTCAGGGAGGCGCCTTCCTGCAGCTTCAGGTCGACCATCAGTTCCAGCCGCCCCGATGCCGGGAAGAACTGCTGCGGCACGAAACGGAACAACACCACCGAGCCGACGAACAACAGCACGGTCAGGATGATGACGGTTTTGCGACGACGCACGCACCACTCCACCATCCGCCGGACACGCTTATAGAACGGCGTGCCGTACGGGTCGGTCTGGCCGTCAGCCGTGCCATGTTTGGCCGCGTGAATTTTCGCCAGGTCCGGCAGGAGCTTTTCCCCCAGGTAAGGCACGAACACCACGGCAGCCACCCAGGACGCCAGCAGCGCCAGGGTCACGACCTGGAAAATCGAACGGGTGTATTCGCCGGTGCCCGATTGCGCAGTGGCGATTGGCAGGAAGCCAGCCGCGGTGATCAACGTACCGGTGAGCATCGGGAATGCCGTGCTGGTCCACGCGAAACTGGCGGCCTTGATCCGGTCGAAGCCCTGCTCCATCTTGATCGCCATCATCTCCACCGCGATGATCGCGTCGTCCACCAGCAGCCCCAGTGCCAATACCAGCGCACCGAGGGAAATCTTGTGCAGGCCGATACCCAGGTAATACATCGCGGCAAACGTCATTGCCAGCACCAGCGGGATCGCCAGGGCCACCACCATCCCAGTGCGCAGCCCCAAGGAGAAGAAGCTCACCAGCAACACAATCGTCAGAGCTTCCACCAGCACCTGGACGAACTCACCAACCCCGGTCTTCACCGCCGCCGGTTGGTCCGACACCTTGCGCAATTGCATGCCGGCCGGGAGCGTGTTCTGGATCCGGGCAAAATCGACCTCGAGGGCCTTGCCCAACACCAGGATGTCACCACCTTCCTTCATGGCCACGGCCAGGCCAATGGCGTCTTCGCCCATGAAACGCATGCGTGGCGCCGGTGGATCGTTGAACCCCCGGCGCACATCGGCCAGATCGCTGATGCGGAACGTACGATCGGCAACCCGGATCGGGAAGTTGCGGATCTCTTCCACGGACTGAAAATTCCCGGAAACCCGTAGCTGCAATCGCTCGCTGCCGGTTTCGAAGAAGCCGGCGGTCGATACGGCGTTCTGCTCTTCCAGAGCCTGCTGGACCGCCGCCAAGGGCAGGCCGAGGGTCGCCAGCTTGACGTTCGACAGCTCGATCCAGATCTTCTCGTCCTGCAAACCGAGCAGCTCGACCTTGCCCACGTCCTTGACCCGTTGCAGCTGGATCTGGACGCGATCGGCGTAGTCCTTGAGCACGGCGTAGTCGAAGCCGTCACCGGTCAGCGCATAGATGTTGCCGAAGGTGGTGCCGAATTCATCGTTGAAAAATGGCCCTTGGATACCCGGCGGCAAGGTGTGGCGGATGTCACTGATCTTCTTGCGTATCTGGTACCACAGCTCGGGAATCTGCACCGAATGCAGGGAGTCGCGGGCCACGAAGGTCACCTGGGACTCGCCCGGACGGGAGAACGAGACGATCCGTTCGTAATCGCCGGTTTCCATCAGCTTCTTTTCAATGCGCTCAGTGACCTGACGCGAGACTTCCTCGGCCGTGGCGCCCGGCCAGTTGGTGCGGATGACCATGGCCTTGAAGGTGAACGGTGGGTCTTCGCTCTGGCCGAGCTTGGTGTAGGAAAGCGCGCCAACGATCGCCAGCAACAGCATCAGGAACAGTACAATCTGGCGGTTGCGCAGCGCCCATTCGGAAAGATTGAAACCCATCGGGGATTACTCCTTGGCCGTCAGGTTGACCACGCGGTTGGAGCGATCCACCGGCCGCACCTGCTGGCCGTCGAGGAGCACATGCACGCCGGCCGCCACCACCCAGTCATCTGGGTTGAGGCCTTCAAGCACCGGAACGGTCTTTTCGCCGAAGGCGCCGACCCGCACCGGGACTTTTTTCAGGGTGTTGTTGGCGTTGACCACCCAAACGTACGTCGCGCCATTTTCAGCCGTCAGGGCCGACAAGGGCACCGACAGCGGCACCTTGTCGGCAGTCTGGATAAACACCCGGGCGCTCTGGCCCAGCTCGGCCGGGACACTGCCAGCGGTGAAGGCCACACGGGCGGCGAAGGTACGGGACTTGGGGTCGGCGGCCGGCGAGAGCTCGCGAATACGTCCGCTGAAACGCTGGTCGGGCTGGCTCCACAGTTCGACCGAAACCGGCTGGCCGATCTTGAACCGGCCAAAACCCTGTTCCGGCAGGCTGATCAGCACTTCACGCTCGCCGTCGGTCGCCAGGGTGAACACCGTTTGACCGGCCGCCACCACCTGCCCGACCTCCACCGAACGCCGCGCAACCACGCCATCCTGGGGCGCACGCAGCACCGAATAGCTGGCCTGGTTGTTGGCGACGTCGAACTCGGCCTTGATCTGCTTGAGCCGCGCGGTGCCGGAGCGGTAAAGGTTTTCGGCATTGTCGTACTGGGAGCGGCTGACCATCTGCCGTTCCATCAAGGTTTTGTAGCGGTCACGCTCGGCGCGCACCAGATTCAGGTTAGCCTCGGCGGCAGCGACCTGGGCACGGGAGGCCTCCAGTTGCAGGCGCACATCTTCGGGATCGAGTTCGGCCAGTGGTTGATTGGCCTTGACCCGCTGGCCCTCTTCGACCAGTCGTCGGCTCACCTTGCCGCCAATGCGAAAGGCCAGGTCGGGCTCGAACCGTGCTCGCACTTCACCGGGGTAACTGTCCATCGCCTGGGTTGAAGGTTGTGGTTTCACCACCAGGGCCGGGCGCACGGCGACCGGGACCGGCTCGTCATGACCGCACGCAGACAATAAAAAAGCCAGGGTGACTGGCACGGCGAGGGGCAAGGCATAGCGGAACATGGCGAGTGACCTTTCGCTAATGGTGCTTGGAATAATTATACTGGCGAGTATGTTATTAATAGCAAACTCACCAGTCCAGTATTAAAGCGAAGAAATGTCGAACAATCCTCCAATCCCTTCCGGCCCCGGCCGTCCCAAGGACTTGGCCAAGCGCCAGGCCATTCTCGACGCGGCGAAGAAACTGTTCATGCATCTGGGTTATGCCAGCACCAGTATGGACGCCGTCGCCACTGAGGCGGGCGTGTCGAAACTTACGGTCTACAGCCATTTCAAGGACAAGGAGACGCTATTTTCCTCCGCCGTGATCGCCAAGTGTGAGGAACAGGTACCGACGCTTTTTTTTGAATGGCCTGACGGCGTTCCGATCGAAAATGTGTTGTTGAACATCGCTCGCGGTTTCAACCAACTGATCAACAGCGACGAATCGCTGAATCTGCATCGGTTGATCATGGCCTTGGGTAGCCAGGACCCGAAGCTGTCGTCGATTTTCTTCGAAGCCGGCCCGCAACGGATACTCTCAGGCATGGAACGCCTGCTGACCAAGGTCAACCAGCACGGCGCCCTGAGCATCGACAAACCGCGCAACGCCGCCGAGCATTTCTTCTGCCTGATCAAGGGCGCAGCGAACTTCCGCCTGTTGTATGGCTGCGGCGCGCCACTGGAGCCTGAAGCGGCCGAGGCCCATGTGCAGGAAGTGGTGGAGTTGTTTATGCGGGCTTATCGGCCTTAGGCCTGCCACCGGTTTCTCTGACTGAGGTGGACCTGCGGGAGCAAAGCTTTCCCTGACAGAGGTTGACCTGTGGGAGCAAAGCTTTCCCCGACAGAGGTTGACCTGTGGGAGCAAAGCTTGCTCGCGATGGCGGCGCTGCGATCTCTCAGAACACCGCGTCATCGTTCATCGCGAGCAAGCTTTGCTCCCACAGATCATTCTTCTCCGACAGAACACCTTTTCCCACAGATCAGGGCTTGAGCGCTTTCTTCGGGTAGATATCGTAGCGACTGGATTTGCCATCGAGCCCATGACTCGGCTTCGGCCCTTCGATGCACGGAGCCTTGCGTGGGCGCTTGACCACTACCCGGTGGGACGCCAGGGCCAGGGCCGCAGCGAGCAGCGCCGGGGCGTCCGGGTCATCGCCCACCAGAGGGCGGAACAGGCGCATTTCCTTCTTCACCAGGGCGGTTTTCTCCCGGTGGGGAAACATCGGGTCCAGGTAGATCACCTGGGGCGGTTCGCCTTCCCAGTCGCGCATCACTTCGATGGAATTGCCCTTGAGCAAACGCATGCGCGCCACGATCGGCGCCACGTCGAAATCCTCCGCCGCGCGGGCCAGGCCATCCTCCAGCAGGGCCCCAATCAACGGTTGACGCTCGATCAGGCTCATTTCGCAGCCCAGGCTGGCCAGCACAAACGCATCCTTGCCCAACCCGGCCGTGGCATCCAGCACCCGCGGACGCACACCTTGGGCGATACCGACCGCCTTGGCGATCATCTGGCCGCTGCCGCCACCGTACAAACGCCGATGGGCTGCTCCGCCCTCGACAAAGTCCACCCGCACCGGTCCTGGCGCGTCCGGGCCCAGTTGCTGCAACTGCAATCCCTGCTCGCCGATCTGCAAGGCAAACTCGCCATCGTCCACTTGCAAAGGCAGGCCAAGCCGCTCGGCCCAGTGCTCGGCCTGCGATTGGAAGGCCGGGGCCAGGGCCTCGACATGGATGCGGCAGGCCGCGGGTTGCTCACTCATGGAAACATGCTCAAAAAATTAAGGATCGGCAAAAACGGCCGATAACAACGGTGAACGGCATTTTGCCAGAGCTGAGCGTCGACCGAGAAAAATGTCAGACATTCAATCCACATCGATAGGCGTTATCTCCCCTTACGGCGATTACAGCCTGCGTAACACCCAAGCGCTGAGCGGCGTCAGTCACCTGTGGCAGGATTTTTTTGCCCGGGCCCTGGCCGATCAACTGGGTGATAACGCACCGGCACCTGGCAGCTACCAGCCAGTGGCCCTCGATGAAGCGGTTGAACCGACCCTCGGCGCCGAACTGCTGGAGCACATCGTCAGCCAGCGCACCTGCGAAGTGACCGAAACACCGGTCAAGCCGCCTGAGCCGCTGTTCCTGCCCATCGCTGAATTCGAACTCGACCTGCTGGACAAGCCGTTCCCGCCTTTCCCAGCGGAAGAAATCGCCGCCCAGCAAAAACAGCAGACCTTCGAAAGCAATTGGGTTCGCCCACTCGTCCTCACCGCCGGCCAACCACTGCCGGAGCCCGGCCCTGCACCGCAACCGCGCCCACTGCACCTGCCGATTGCCGAGTTCGAACTCGACCTGCTGGACAAGCCGTTCCCGCCCTTCCCGGAAGAGGAATTGGTGGCGCAGCAGAAACAACTGGACTTCGACACCCGCTGGGCACGTCCGATCGTGCTGCAGAACCTGCGCATCGCCGCTTAAATCAGCGACAGATCCACCAAGGCCCCACATCCAGATGAAAATGGTTGCGGTGCGCCGCGTTGTAATCCGGGCTCAAGACCACACTGAACATATCGCAGGCACCGTCGCGGGCCTGACGTAGAAAGCGCGCATCGGCATTGTCCTTGGGCCAGTCCTTGAGCACGCTGACCGTGCGCCCATCGGCCAGGCGAAACCCGGCGATGTCCAGCGCACTGGCAGTGGCGTGCTGGCTACGCGAGCCGTTCTCACGACCGTACATGTTGCGACAGGCGAAACTGCCGAGGTGATCGACTCGCGTCACTTTCTGCCCATAGACCGCCGCTGCCGCCGGCTGCAACCCATGGCGCTCGAACAGCGCGAAGGCCACGGCCAGCGGGCAACTGGCGAGGAAACTGCTGCTCAGCGCTACCTCACCGCCCTGCACCCTCAGCACGTTGGTCAGCGGGCAATCGGTATTGGCGCCGCTGTCAGCCTGGCGAGCGGTGCGCAGCCCCGACGTGGCGAGGGCCTGGTCGCACAGCTGTGGGTCGTTGCGCAGGGCCATGAGCTTGAAACGGGTCAGCAGGTTCGGCGCAAGGTTGACGTCCAGGGGCGCCCAGGGATTCCATTGGGGCGGCACCGCCACCCAGCCGCGCCATACCCCCAGCACTGCGACGCCAACGAGCAGTGCCACGACCGCAAGAACTTTCAAAAACCGCACGATGTTGCCTCGGGCATCAACCCTTGAATAATTGGTTGGCCTGCTTGAACGGCATCGAGCGGCGCGTGAAGGTGAACGTGCCCTGCTGCTGGATTTCCTCGGCGGCGCGGAAGAACTCGCCAAGCGCGGCCAGGGCCAACGCCGATCCGACGCTGATGCGCTTGACGCCCAACTCGCTCAACTGCGCGACGGTCAGGTCCAGCGCCCCGGACATCAGCACATTCACCGGTTTCGGCGCCACGGCCCGCACCACGGCAAGCACTTGCTCGGCGCTGCTCAGCCCCGGGGCGTACAACACGTCGGCACCTGCGTCTGCGAAAGCCTTCAAGCGGCGAATGGTGTCGTCCAGGTCCGGATTGCCGTGCAGGAAGTTCTCCGCCCGGGCCGTCAGCAGGAAGGGATACGGCAGGCTGCGCACCGCGTCGGCGGCGGCCTTGACCCGCGCCACGGCATGGTCGAAGCAATAGATCGGGCTGTCTTCGCGCCCCGTGGCATCTTCGATCGAACCACCCACCGCACCGGCCTGCGCCGCACGGAGCAGGTTACGCGCGCAATCGTCGGGGGCATCGGCAAAACCGTTCTCCAGGTCTACAGCCACGGGCAGGTCGGTGGCCGCCACAATCGCCCGCACATTGGCCAGCGTGTCCTCCAGGCCCAGCGCGCCATCGGGCCGGCCCAAGGAAAAGGCGTGGCCGGCGCTGGTGGTCGCCAGGGTTTCAAAGCCGAGGCTGGCCAGCATCTTGGCCGAACCGGCATCCCACGGGTTGGGAATGACAAAAGCCCCTTCACGTTCGTGCAAGGCCTTGAACGCCTGGGCTCGACGAGTTTGCGCATCCATGTAGTTCGCTCCTGAGCAGAGAAGGAATGGGCCTCAGAGCAAACCCAGTTGCTCGGCGGCGGGCTCTCTATATAGCTCAGGCAGGGCCGGCAATCCAGGCAAACGACTCATCAGGCGAGTGTGGAAGCGTTGCGCGAGTTTGGCCGCCAGCAGGTTGTCGGCGGTGTGCAGGAAGATATAGGGCGTGCGCCCCTCTTCGATCCATCCGGCGATTTTCTCCACCCACGGCGTCAGGAACGGTTCATTGGCTTCCAGCACCGGATGACCGATGAAGCGCACTTGCGGACATTGGGTGAACGCCGCAGGCCGGAGCGGCACGCGAGGCTTTTTCGATTGCGCGTGAAGCACCGCAGGATCAAGCGAGGTGCAACTGAACAAGGCCCGGGGATCGAGACAGATGCGTTCAACACCACGATCGAGCAACAGGCGATTGAGGCGCCGTTCGGCATCGCCCTTGGCGAAGAACTCATCGTGACGGACCTCCACGGCCAAGGGGCGCTGCAAGGCGTCGATGAACCCCGCCAGTTCCGGCAACCGATTCGGGGTGAAGGCCTTGGACAGTTGCAGCCAGTACGGCGAGACGCGCTCACCCAAGGGACTGAGCAGTTGCAGGAAGGTTTCGGTGGCCGTCAGGCGCTCGCGCAAGTCGCCGTTGTGGCTGATGTCACCGGGAAACTTGGCGGTGAAGCGAAAGTGCTCGGGCATGATTTCGGCCCAGCGCTGGACCGTGGCCGCAGACGGGCTGGCGTAGAAGGTCGTATTGCCTTCCACGGCATTGAACACTTGGGAATAGAGATTCAGGAAGTCGGTGCTTTTGGCGTCCTGGGGATAAAGATAATCACGCCAGGCGTTTTCGCTCCAGGAGGGGCAGCCCAGGTAGTAAGGCAAGACCATCAGATGTAGAGATCGAGACCCAGCACTTCCATATCCCAATCGACGAAACCGGCGGTGCTCAGGTAGCTCGCCAGGGCCGTGGCGACACTGCGGCTCATTGCACGGTGATAGAGCATGTCTTGCTGGCGGGCGGGAAGATTGCTCAGGCGTTGCGCGGAGGCTTTGGCGGCACGGGCGGCCAATTGCTCTTCAGACGGGAACTCCAGTTCGCCATCGATATCATCATCGAAGGATTCTTGCTCAGCGATTTTGCCTGCACGAGGCTTGCGCTTGATGGGATAGGACTGGGATGAAAAGCCGTCTATACGCATAACAGAATGCTCGGTATCAATGATGGCAATTTAGCGGCACTTTCGCAGCCGCGCAAATGCGCAAGTGATAACTAGAACACATAAAGCCCAAAAGGTTTAAAAACGGGCTGAAAAAATGACGACTGGCAATATTTGGTGTGACTTTTGGGTGGGGGAATGTCTTTGTGGGAGCAAGGCTTGCCCGCGATGAAGATGACACGGTCTGCCGGGAAACCGAGGCGCCTGTATCGCGAGCAAGCTTTGCTCCCACAAAGGCTGGGTTTATCGCTCGGACTTGGGGGTTGCGACCTTGTCCCGCAAGTACACCGGCTGCGCATCATCGGCCACAATGGCTTCACCACGGGCCCAGGCGAAGCGCGCCAGGGCCAGCAGGTCTTCGGCGTGAGGCAGCAAGGTGGCGTCCTGGCCGGTCAGGCTGACGGCGATGCGCTCGCCGTAGCCCCAGCCGGTACCGGCACCGAACCAATCACCGTCGGCCCCGCTCGGCAACGCCGCTGCTTCGGGCGGCAATACCGCTTCGGCACCCACCAGACGCATCTCGCCGTCGGTTTCGCGATAGCAGCCCCAGTACACCTCGTCCATGCGCGCATCGATGGCCGCTGCGACTTGGCGGGCGCCTTGTTCGCGCAAAGCGCGCTGGGCCAGCACCGCCAGGTTCGACACCGGCAACACCGGCCGCTCCAGGGCAAACGCCAGTCCTTGCACCACGCCGATGGCGATGCGCACGCCGGTAAAAGCCCCCGGCCCGCGACCGAAGGCAATCGCGTCCACTGCCTGCAAGGTCGTCCCGGCATCGCTCAGCAGTTTCTGGATCATCGGCAACAGCTTCTGCGCATGCAGGCGCGGGATCACCTCGTAATGGCTCGTGACCTTGCCGTCGTGCAGCAAGGCAACGGAGCAAGCTTCAGTCGCGGTGTCCAGGGCCAGCAAGGTGCTCATCGATGTGTCCGTAAATCAGGTGGAAAAAAGTGCGCCAGTATAAACAACTACGGCCCGCAAGCGGGCCGTAGTTGATGCAACTGATCAGACTTTTCAGCTCAGCGCTTCGAGCACCTTGCCGGTGATCGCATCGACCGTGCCAACGCCCGGGATGTGGCTGTACTTCGGCTTGCCCTGGGCAGCCGACAGATTCTGGTAGAACGCCACCAGCGGCTTGGTCTGGGAATGGTAGACCGACAGGCGATGACGCACGGTTTCTTCGGTGTCGTCCTTGCGCTGCACCAGCTCTTCACCGGTGACGTCGTCCTTGCCCGCGACTTTCGGCGGGTTGTAGACGGTGTGGTAGACACGGCCGGACGGCTCGTGGACACGACGACCGGCAATGCGCTGGACGATCTCTTCGTCGTCGACCGCGATTTCGACCACGTGATCGAGCTCAACACCGGCAGTCACCAGGGCTTCAGCCTGGGGAATGGTGCGTGGGAAGCCGTCGAACAGGAAGCCGTTGGCGCAATCGGCTTGAGCGATACGATCCTTGACCAGGGCGATGATCAGGTCATCCGACACCAGGCCGCCGGCATCCATGATGCTCTTGGCCTTGACGCCCAGCTCGGTGCCCGCCTTGACTGCGGCACGCAGCATGTCGCCAGTGGAAATTTGCGGGATACCGAATTTTTCGGTGATGAACTTTGCCTGAGTACCTTTACCGGCCCCGGGAGCTCCCAGCAGAATGACGCGCATCGATGTGCTCCTCAATTTTTTTATGTAAAACGCTCGGATTCGCCTCGTGGGGCCAATCTTCGAAAAACAGGATCGTGACCGCCCAAACGGCCAAAGGCTGATCAAGATACACAGCAGGCCCGACCCACACAAGCCGCCGAAAGTCGGAGGAACCCGCGCCCGATACGACCTTCGGAGGGGGTGGCGAGAGTCGCAACCGGGCAACGAACTGTCGCCTGGCCAACCTGTTCCCTCCCCCGACGGACAACGCCCGGGAACGCCGGGCGAGCCGTTTCGGTGCGCTGCCTAACCTTAGCCGGTATTGCGCAAACCGGCGGCAATCCCCGCCACAGACACCAGCAACGCCTGTTCCACGGGGCTGCCCTGGGCTACATCCTGCTGCCGCGAGCGCGCCAACAGTTCGGCCTGCAACAGGTGCAGCGGGTCGAGGTAAGTGTTGCGCAGACGAATGAATTCCAGCGTGGCTGGGCTATGTGCCAGTAGCTGCGACTGACCGGTCAACCCAAGGACCACCGAGCAGGCCTGCGACAATAGGTCGCGTAAATGCGCACCCAAAGGCAGCAGCCCAGGTTCCACCAAACGCTCGTCGTAGGAGCGGGCAATATCGGCGTCGGCCTTGGCCAGCACCATCTCCAGCATGTCGATGCGGGTCCGGAAGAACGGCCATTGCTCGCGCATCTGCCCCAGCAACTCACCTTCGCCACGCTCCAGGGCCTTGCTCAGTGCGGTTTCCCAGCCGAGCCAGGCCGGCAGCATCAGGCGGGTCTGGGTCCAGCCGAAGATCCACGGGATAGCCCGCAGGCTTTCGATGCCACCGGCCCGACGCTTGGCCGGACGGCTGCCCAGGGGCAGGCGCCCCAGTTCCTGCTCGGGGGTGGACTGGCGGAAGTACTCGACAAATTGCGGGTTTTCCCGCACCACGGCGCGGTAGGCCTTGACGCCATCGGCCGCCAGTTCGTCCATCAGGTGCCGCCACTGCGGCGTGGGCGGCGGCGGTGGCAGCAGCGTAGCTTCAAGCACAGCAGCGAGATAAAGGTTGAGGTTCTGTTCGGCGATGTCCGGCAGGCCGAATTTGAAACGAATCATTTCACCTTGCTCAGTGGTACGGAAACGCCCGGCCACCGAACCCGGCGGCTGGGACAGGATCGCCGCGTGCGCCGGACCACCACCACGGCCCACGGTGCCGCCGCGACCATGGAACAACAGCAGTTCGACTTGCTGCTCGCGGCAGATGTCCACCAACCGCTCCTGGGCCCGATACTGCGCCCAGGCCGCCGCGGTGGTCCCGGCGTCCTTGGCCGAATCGGAATAGCCGATCATCACTTCCTGAGGACCTTGCAGCCGCGAGCGATAGCCGGGCAGCAGCAACAGCCGCTCGATCACCGGCCCGGCGTTGTCCAGGTCGGCCAGGGTCTCGAACAGCGGCACCACCCGCATTGGCCGCAACACGCCGGCGTCCTTCAATAACAGCTGCACCGCGAGGACATCGGAAGCCGCACCGGCCATGGAGATCACGTAGGAACCCAGGGATGCCGCTGGCGCCGCAGCCACTTCCCGGCACGTCGCCAAAACTTCCGCCGTGTCAGCCGATGGCTTGAAATGGGCCGGCAGCAGCGGACGCCGGTTGCTCAGTTCCGCCAGCAAGAAGCTGATGCGCTGCTCCTCGTTCCAATCCTCATAGCGCCCCAGGCCCAGGTAGTCGGTTATTTCCGTCATGGCAGCGGTATGGCGCGTCGAGTCCTGGCGCACGTCGAGGCGCACCAGGAACAGGCCGAAGGTCACTGCCCGGCGCAGGCAATCTAGCAGCGGCCCGTCGGCAATCACGCCCATGCCGCATTCGTGCAACGAGTGGTAGCACAGCTCCAGGGGGTCCAGCAGCTCGCGGTTGTGCTGCAACACGTCGGCGCTTGGCGGCGTGGCGGCGCTCAGGGAGGCGTGGGCCCAGTTGCGGGTGGCGCGCAGGCGTTCACGCAGTTGCTTGAGCACTGCGCGATAAGGTTCGGCGCTGTCGCCGGCCTGGGCACGCAAGGCCTCGCTGGCGTGTTGCATCGACAGCTCGGCCGCCAGTTGATCGACGTCACGCAGGTACAGGTCCGCCGCCATCCACCGCGCCAGCAAAAGCACCTCGCGGGTCACGGCGGCGGTGACATTCGGGTTGCCGTCACGGTCGCCGCCCATCCACGAGGCAAAACGGATCGGCGCGGCCTCCAGCGGCAGGCGCAAGCCGGTGGCGGCATGCAGCGCCTGGTCAGCCTTGCGCAGGTAATTGGGAATGGCCTGCCACAGCGAGTGCTCGATTACCGCGAACCCCCACTTGGCCTCGTCCACCGGGGTCGGCCGGGTGCGGCGGATTTCTTCGGTGTGCCAGGCTTCGGCGATCAAGCGTTGCAGGCGTTCGTGAATCTGCGCGCGCTCGGCGCTGGTCAGGTCGCGGTGATCCTGGGCGGCCAATTGCGCGGCAATGGCGTCGTATTTCTGGATCAGCGTACGGCGAGCCACTTCCGTGGGGTGGGCCGTGAGAACCAATTCGATCTCCAGCCGCCCCAATTGCCGGGCCAGGGCCTCTGCGCCATGGCCTTCGGCCCGCAACCGGGCGAGCAACTCGGGCAACACCCGCGCCTCGAAGGGTTCCGGCTGCGATTCTTCGCGGCGGTGGATAAGTTGGTATTGCTCGGCGATGTTGGCCAGGTTGAGAAACTGGTTGAACGCCCGCGCCACCGGCAGCAGTTCGTCCTCGCTCAACTGGTTGAGGCTGGCGCTGAGTTCGGCGTCCACGGAACCGCGTCGATCAGCCTTGGCACCCTTGCGGATCTGCTCGATCTTGTCGAGAAACGTGTCCCCGTATTGTTCACGGATGGTGTTGCCCAATAGCTCACCGAGCAGGTGAACGTCTTCGCGCAAGCGTGCATCGATATCGGTCATCAGCATTTCTCCAGCAAAAAAGTCCGGACAGCTCTTGGATTAGAGAGTGCCGATGCCCACCGTTTCTGACAAGCGACGAAGGGACTTTAAACCTTGCAGGACAAAGCTAGTCTCATGATTAAGCCACACCACGGCTTGTCACTCACCGCGCCTGCCACGAGCAGGCTTATTGAGGTCATCATGAAAATTCGTGAGCTTGCCCAGCATTGGGAAGAAAACGCCAAGGGCCGTCTGACCCAGACTGGCTACACGATTCATCTGGACGTGGAAGCCGCCGCACGGCTGGCGGCGATCTGCGACATGTACCCCAAGCGCCAGCCCGAGGAGCTGCTCGGCGAGCTGATCGGGGCGGCACTGGAAGAGCTGGAAGCAAGCTTCCCCTACATCAAGGGTTCGCAAGTCGTCGCGACCGATGAAGAAGGCGACCCGCTGTACGAAGACGTGGGTCCGACCCCGCGATTCCTCGCCTTGTCCCGGCGGCATCTGCACGAACTTTCCTCGCAGAACGACAAATCCAAACACTGACCGCTTTCATTCCTGGTTGCGACTTTCCGGCGCGATGCTTTCCCACCCGCGCCGGAATACCGCTGCGCGCCTTGAAAGTTCAGCTTTTCTGCGACTGACCGATCAGTCAGTAATTCTTTTGGCGAATGGCCATCTTCGCTGAACTTTTGAAAAACGCCTCGGGTCACACCGAGTAACCATACTGGAACGGTTGTTTAAATAAACGCGCCTTGGCGCCAGCACCAAACCAGACGTCACGGCTTCGGTCCCAGCATGGATTTGTAGTTTTTTCAGGAGTTTTCCAATGGAGTTGAAGCCTATGAATACCTGCACTGCCAAACCCTCGTCCACTGGCCTGCGCGGCTTGAAGTTGGCTGCCCTGGCGATCGGTAGCAGCTTCATTCTCGCCGGTTGCGCCGGTAATCCACCTTCGGAGCAGTACGCGGTTACCCAATCGGCGGTCAATAGCGCCGTCAGCGCCGGCGGTACCGAATTCGCGGCTGTGGAAATGAAATCGGCCCAGGACAAACTCAAGCAGGCCGAAATCGCCATGCATGACAAGAAATACGACGAAGCCAAGCGTCTGGCCGAACAGGCCGAGTGGGACGCCCGCGTCGCCGAGCGCAAGGCTCAGGCCGCCAAGGCCGAACAAGCACTCAAGGACTCTCAGAAAGGGGTTCAGGAACTGCGTCAGGAAGGCATGAACAAGGTTCAGTAAGCCGTTCACGCCACGACGTACTTCTCATTGATAAAAGGACGACAGACTATGATGCACAAACACTTGATGATGCCCGCCCTGCTCGCTGCCTGCGTAGCCCTGGCCGCTTGCTCCCACGACCCTAACGCGAACCTGGAACAGGCACGGACCAACTACAACGGCCTGCAGGCTGATCCAGCGGCGACCAAAGTGGCTGCATTGGAAACCAAGGACGCCGCCGACTTCCTGGCCAAGGCTGACAAGGCCTACATGGACAAAGAAGACGAAGCCAAGGTCGACCAGTTGGCCTACCTGACCAACCAGCGCGTCGAAGTGGCCAAGCAGACCATCGCCCTGCGCAACGCCGAAGCCGAGCTGAAAAACGCCGGTGACGAACGTGCCCGTGCCCTGCTCGATGCGCGTAATGCGCAGATCAAGCAACTGCAGGACAGCCTCAACGCCAAGCAGACCGAACGCGGTACGCTGGTGACCTTCGGCGACGTGCTGTTCGCCACCAACAAGTCCGACCTGCGCGCCAGCGGCATGACGAATGTGAGCAAACTGGCGCAGTTCCTCCAGGAAAACCCGGACCGCAAGGTGATCATCGAAGGCTACACCGACAGCACCGGTTCGGATTCCTATAACCAGTCCCTGTCCGAGCGCCGCGCCAGTTCTGTGCAACTCGCGCTGGTGAAGATGGGCGTCGACCCGGCTCGCATCGTGACACAGGGCTACGGCAAGGAATTCCCGGTGGCTGACAACACCAGCGTCTCGGGCCGTGCCATGAACCGGCGCGTGGAAGTGACCATCTCCAACGACAACCAGCCAGTGGCCCCACGTTCGACCATGAGCGCCAACTGATCGGCTGAGAGCAACAAAAAAGCCCCGCCTGATTTCTAGTCAGGCGGGGCTTTTTTCATGGCCGAATAGGTTTGGCTGTACACAACCCCTGTGGGAGCGAGCTTGCTCGCGATGGCGGCGTGTCAGGCACTATTTATGCTGCTGAACCACCGCTATCGCGAGCAAGCTCGCTCCCACAGGGGTCTCGCTTATGGCTGAAGCTTCTGCGGCGTTTCCTGGCCCATGCAGCGCACCGCGCGTTTCTTCTCGTTGATCAGCACGCCGGTCAGGCCTTTCTGCTCGGTGTCGAACAACACCAGCACACCATCGATGCATTGGGCGACCTGGGGGGCCGGCTCCAGGGAAACCTTGTAGTCCTCGCCCGGTACGGTCTTGAGCATGGTGAACTGGTTGAGCAGCAACGCGTCCTCGGGCTTGGCGAAGTGCAGGTAGCCGTAGTACCACAGCGTCGCAACGGTGCCGAGGATGCTGCAGATACCGGTGATGATCAGGGGGATGGCGTTACGTTCTTCGCTCATTGCGGACTCTCTGGTGATTCAACGGGTGATTTCGGGTAATTCGGGACCTCGCCCAGGCGGCGCAGGCCGTCGAAGTGCTGGGGGTCGTCGAGGTAGCGCAGCATCACGGTGCGCCAGGTTGGGTCGGCGAATGTCTGCACATGGCCGCCGCGTGTCAACTGCAAGACCCGCGGCGGCGGCGCAGCTTGATACAGGCGGATGCCATTGGAAAGGGGCACGATGGGGTCGTCCAGGCTGTGGTAGATCAATTTCGGCACGCCATTCAATTGCGCCACGGAACTGATCGCGCTGTCACCGTCCGGTACCAGCCAGGACAATGGCACCTGGAACGGCCAGGTCAACCACGAGGTGCTCAGGGCAAACCGGCCGACGTCACGATAGCTGGCAGGCACGCCATCGAGCACCAGGGCCTTGAGCTGCCGTTGGCGCTGCGGGTGCTCGACCAGGTAATGCACCGCCAGCGCACCGCCCAGGCTCTGGCCGAGCAGCACCAGAGGCTTGCCCTGCACCTCGGGCGCCTGGTCGAGCCATTGGAACGCGGCGTCAATGTCCTGGTAAATCGCCGGCAGGCTCGGCTCGCCTTCGGACAGGCCATAACCCCGGTAGTCGACCATCAACACCTGGTAGCCCTGCTCCGGCAACCACCAGCTCCCGCCCAGGTGCCAGGCCAGGTTGCCACCGTTGCCGTGCAAATGCAGGACCGTGCCCTTGACCTCCACACCCGGTTTGACCGGCAGCCACCAGCCGTGGAGCTTGAGACCGTCGGCGGTGGTCAGGGTGACGTCGCGGTATTCGAGCCTGGCCCGCTCCGGGGTGAACGGCAGGCCGTGCTCGGGGTAGAACAGCAGGGAGCTGCAACCGCTCAGGGCCAGCAGCAGGCAAATGATGCCGAGGGTTCGCATCCGGTGAAACCTCGCAAGTCAGAAGTAAACGCAGTCCCCCTGTGGGAGCGAGCTCGCTCGCGATAGCGGTGGGTCAGTCACAGCCGTACTGACTGTGCTGACGCTATCGCGAGCAAGCTCGCTCCCACAGGGATTGGTGGTGCGATTAGAGGATATTGGAATAATCCGCTTCGATCCGGTCCAGGCTCAGGTGGTTCAGGAAGTTGGAGAAACACATCCAGGCCGACAGGGCGTTCATGTCGCGGAACTGCTCGGGCAGGTACTTGGGCGGTACGACCAGGCCTTCGTCCACCAGTTGCCGCAACGTGCGCATGTCCTCGAGGGTGGTCTTGCCGCAGAACAGCAGCGGCACCTGTTCCAGCTTGCCCTTGCGCACGGCCAACTGAATGTAGTTGTAAACCATGATGAAGCCTTTGAGGTAGGACAAGTCTTTGGTGAATGGCAGCCCCGTCGGCACCGACCCTCGGAAAACCCGACTGGCGTTGCCGTAACTTTCGGCCATTTCAAAACCCTGCTCGCGGAAGAACTCGAAGACCTGCAGGAAATCGGCGCCCTCCTCCACCATGTGAATGGCCCGGGTGCGGTTGGTCAGTTTGCGCAGGCGGCTCGGGTAGGAGGCGAAGGTGATGATTTCCATCAGGATCGCCAGGCCTTCCTGAGTCACCGTGGACGAGGGTGGGCCCTTGGACAGGAAGGTGCAGATCGGCTGGTTGAGGCCGTTGAGGGTGGTGCCGACGTGCACCAACCCTTCGTGGACTTCCAGCGCTCGTACGTCGCGCTCGTTGAACATCGCATCGGTGCGGATCTTGATGTAGTCCGCGCCCGCCGCTGCGTCGGCCACGATGCCATCGGACTCGAACACCCGGATGGTTTCCTCGGCTTCGCCAAACACCCGGTTGAGGCGGTGTTGCAGCAGGCTGACGGCTTCCTTGGCGCTGAGGACTTTCGGCTCGTCCTTGAGGTCGCCACGGCCATCGATGTTGTTCAGGTAATCGGAGAGCATCAGGCCCAGGTCGGCCAGGGTCGGGTCGCCGGCGTGGAAAGCATCGGAGGCGGCGCCATAGAGCTCCTGGGAGATCAACCCGAAATCCTCGGTGCCACGCGCCTCGAGCATGCGCACCACCATGCGGTATTCCTTGCACATGCGGCGCATGATCTGGCCAACCGGGTTGAACTGCCCAAGCTGGCGGGTGATGTCGCGCTCGATGTTCTGGAACTCCAGCTTCACCTTGCTCGAATCGAAGGACAGTGGCCGGTTGAGGTAATAGTCGCGATCCACCGCGGGCATTTCCTTGCCCTTGGCCTTGAGAAAGCCCTTGCGGATGTTCTCGTCCCACTTCACCGCGTCGAGGATGCGAATCGGCGTTTGCGCCAGCACAATGCGATCGGACAAGGTGCGTATCGTCTGCTGGTAATCGTCCACCCGGAACTCCTGTGAAAAAACGTCCGCTTGTTGCTGTTATTGGGATTTGACCAGCCGCTGGTAGCGCACGGCCTCCGAGAACACATCGGAATTGGCCGGGTCGTCGAGGTAACTGAAAACCTTGTTCATGTCGCTGTCCACTAGCACGCCATCGCCTTCCTCGCTCTGGTTCGGCTGGCCGCTGAGGCGTTTCTGGGCGATGGCCTGGTTGATCTGATCCAGGTCCAGGTTGTAGACCACCAATTCTTGCTTGTCGGTCAACTCGAAACCGGCGATCAAATAATGGCCGCCAAACCGGGCCGGCACCTTGGCTGACACGTACCAGCGGCTGCCATGACGGGAAACGGTCAGCGGGATGGCTTCGCGCTCATGGGGCCTGGCCCTGAAGTAGCTGATGGCCTGGTAGCGGTGCTTGCCGACCTTCGTCAGCTCCAGGTTCAACGGTTCGCCCCAGGCATTGGTGCTGGTCCAGTGACCGAGCAGGCCCTCGGGCGCCGCTTCGCTGTCAGGCAACGGCGCCTTGAACGACACCAGACAACCACTGAGCAGCAGCAACGACACGGCCAGTACAACGGCACGCCAGGCTTTCATTTGAACTCCCTATGGCACACAACGCGTTGATCGTTCCCACGCTCTGCGTGGGAATGCAGCCATGGACGCTCCGCGTCCACTGTGACGCAGAGCGTCACGGGATTCATTCCCACGCGGAGCGTGGGAACGATCAGTTCGGGGTTACACCGACGCCAGTACCAGGTGCATGTAGCGGGTCAGGATGCCGAGCATATCTTCATCGGCTACCGGCTCGGCGCCATTGAGCAAGCCCTGATATTCCATCCGTCCGATAATCGCCGTCAACACTTTGGCATCCTGTTGCGGCTCACGGGAGCCCAATACCTGGAAAAACTGACAGGTGCCGTGCAGCAAAATCTGCTGGTGGGAACGCACCAACACCGCCAGGCGCGGGTTGAGCAGCGCTTCCTGGCGGAAGGCCTGTTCGGCCATCAGGTATTCACGGCGACTGTCCAATTGGTGTTGCACGTAGTCGGCGGTCATCCGGGCAATGTCGTCCGCCAGCTGCGAGCGCGATTGGGCGCTGCCGTCACCGTAAGCGACCATTTCCCGCAGCAGGCCTTCGTTGTTGGTCCACAGCTTGGCCATGAACGCCGCGCTGCGTTCCACATACTGGGCGAAGGTATCGGTGAGCAAGTCATCGATGTCCTTGAAATAATACGTGGTGGCCGACAGCGGCACGCCCGCTTCGGCGGCCACGGCGCGGTGACGCACGGCTCGCACGCCGTCGCGCACCACAATGCGCATGGCCGCGTCGAGAATCTCCTGGCGACGCTGCTCACTGCCCTGTCGGCTGGCCTTGCGGCCCTGGTACTGAACACTTTCAGCGACAGCCGTGGCGACGCCCGCTGCACCTTCTGAAGCCATTGCACGATTCACGACAGGTCTTCCTCGCTCTTTGAAAAAGTAACCAATTGATACGTTTGTACCAGACAGGCAATAAAAAGCCGCCCTTCCAGGCGGCTTTTTAGTTGAAGCACTTACGCTTGAGGCCGCATGTGCGGGAAGAGAATCACGTCCCGGATCGACGGTGAGTTGGTCAACAACATCACCAGGCGATCGATGCCGATGCCTTCGCCAGCGGTCGGCGGCATGCCGTACTCCAGGGCACGCACGAAGTCGGCATCGTAGTGCATGGCTTCGTCGTCGCCGGCGTCCTTGTCAGCCACCTGGGCCATGAAACGCTCGGCCTGGTCTTCTGCATCGTTGAGCTCGGAATAGGCGTTGGCGATTTCACGGCCACCGATGAACAGCTCGAAACGGTCGGTCACGCTTGGGTTCTCGTCGTTACGACGGGCCAGCGGCGACACTTCGAACGGGTACTGGGTGATGAAGTGCGGCTGCTCCAGCTTGTGCTCGACCAGCTCTTCGAAAATCATCACTTGCAGCTTGCCCAGACCTTCGAAGCCGAGCACCTTGGCACCGGCCTTCTTGGCGATGGCGCGAGCCTTTTCGATGTCGTTCAGATCATCGGCAGTCAGTTCAGGGTTGTACTTGAGGATCGAGTCGAACACCGACAGGCGCACGAACGGCTCGCCGAAGTGGAACACCTTGTCGCCGTACGGCACGTCGGTCGTCCCGAGAACAAGCTGGGCCAGCTCGCGGAACAGTTCCTCGGTCAGGTCCATGTTGTCTTCGTAGTCGGCGTAGGCCTGGTAGAACTCGAGCATGGTGAACTCGGGGTTGTGCCGGGTCGAAACACCTTCGTTACGGAAGTTGCGGTTGATCTCGAAGACCTTTTCGAAGCCACCCACAACCAGACGCTTGAGGTACAGCTCCGGCGCGATACGCAGGAACATTTCCATGTCCAGGGCGTTGTGGTGGGTTTCGAACGGCTTGGCCGCCGCACCGCCAGGGATGGTCTGCAGCATCGGCGTCTCGACTTCCAGGAAGTCACGCTTCATCAGGAAGCTGCGGATGTGGGCGATGACTTGCGAGCGCACGCGGAACGTCTGGCGCACGTCTTCGTTGACGATCAGGTCGACGTAGCGCTGGCGATAGCGCTGCTCGGTGTCGGTCAGGCCGTGGTGCTTGTCCGGCAGCGGGCGCAGGGACTTGGTCAGCAGGCGCACGCTGGTCATCTCGACGTACAGGTCGCCCTTGCCGGAACGGGCCAGGGTGCCTTCGGCGGCAATGATGTCGCCCAGGTCCCAGGTCTTGACGGCGGCCAGGGTTTCTTCCGGCAGGGTCTTGCGGTTGACGTAGACCTGGAGGCGCCCGGTCATGTCCTGGATCACCATGAACGAACCACGATCGAGCACGATACGACCGGCCACCTTGACTGGAATCGCCGCCTCGGCCAGCTCTTCCTTGGTCTTGTCCGCATACTGCTTCTGCAAGACGTCGCAGTAGGCGTCGCGGCGGAAGTCGTTGGGGAAGGCCTGGCCCTTGGCGCGCTCGGCAGCAAGCTTTTCCTTGCGCAGGGCGATCAGGGAGTTTTCTTCCTGTTGCAGGGCTTGCGGGTCGAGTTCTAGGTCGCTCATGTCTTTAAGGATTCCATCACAGGTTCGTTGCCCCCGGCCCCGGGCCGGAGTTTGCGGGCGAGTCATGCTCCTTGATGGAAGCATGCCTGCCCGCCGCATGGGTGTCGCGTTACAGCCCTTGTTTGAGGCTGGCGATCAGGTATTCATCGATATCGCCATCGAGCACCTTGTCGCAATCGCTGCGTTCGATGCTGGTCCGCAGATCCTTGATCCGCGAGGCATCGAGCACGTACGAACGGATCTGGTGACCCCAGCCGATGTCCGACTTGGTGTCTTCCAGCGCCTGGGACGCCGCGTTGCGCTTCTGCACTTCCTGCTCGTACAGGCGAGCCCGGAGCATCTTCATCGCGGTGTCTTTGTTGGCGTGCTGGGAACGCTCGTTCTGGCAGCTGACCACGGTGTTGGTCGGTACGTGGGTAATCCGTACGGCCGAGTCGGTGGTGTTAACGTGCTGACCACCGGCCCCGGAGGAACGGTAGGTGTCGATGCGCAAGTCCGCCGGGTTGATCTCGATCTCGATGTTGTCATCGATTTCCGGCGAAACGAATACGGCCGAGAACGAGGTGTGGCGGCGGTTGCCGGAGTCGAACGGGCTCTTGCGCACCAGGCGGTGCACGCCGATCTCGGTCCGCAGCCAGCCAAAGGCGTATTCGCCCTTGATGTGCACGGTGGCGCCCTTGATCCCGGCGACTTCACCGGCCGACAGTTCCATGATGGTGGCGTCGAAACCGCGTTTGTCAGCCCAGCGCAGGTACATGCGCAGCAGGATGTTGGCCCAGTCCTGGGCTTCGGTGCCGCCGGAGCCGGCCTGGATGTCCAGGTAGGCGTTGTTCATGTCCATCTCGCCGCTGAACATGCGACGGAATTCCAGCTTGGCGAGGTTCTCGTCGAGACGTGTCAGCTCGGCGACGACATCGCCGACCGCGCCCTCATCGTTCTCTTCGACAGCCATGTCCAGCAGGTCGCGGCAATCAGCCAGGCCGCTGGACAACTCGTCCAGGGTCTCGACGATCTGCGCCAGCGCAGAACGCTCGCGGCCCAGTTCCTGGGCGTACGAAGGGTTGTTCCAGACATTCGGATCTTCAAGCTCGCGATTGACTTCGGTCAGACGCTCATGCTTTTGATCGTAGTCAAAGATACCCCCGAATAGTTTCGGAGCGCTCGGACAGGTCCTTGATGGTGTTAAGGATCGGGTTGATTTCCATGGCGGGCAGCACTCGTTGGCGAACTTTTGAAAGCCGGCGAGTATAACGTAATCAAGCGCCAGCGGCAGCCCGCCTGGCGGCTTTAGGGGTAATGAGGTTCAGGGATTGATCTGCACAATCCCCCTCACCACAAAAAGCCTCTTCGCCAAGCAGGGATTTATTCAACCCCCACCCGATTACGCCCATTGTGCTTGGCCAGGTACAGCCCCTTGTCCGCCGCCGAGATCAATTGCCGGCAATCGCTACCCTGCTGGGGGATGAAGGTCGAGACGCCGATGCTGACGGTCAGGTTTTCGCCGCCGTCGGGCGTGGTGTGGGGGATTTTCAGGGCGACGACGCCCTGGCGCAGTTTCTCGGCCATCAGCCGGGCGCCGCCCGGCGAGGTGCCGGGCAGGACCAGGGCGAACTCCTCGCCGCCGTAACGGGCCGGCAAGTCGGATGGACGGCTGCACGCCTCGCGGATCGCCGTGGCGACCTTGCGCAGCGCTTCGTCGCCTTCCAAATGGCCGAAGTTGTCGTTGTAGGCCTTGAAGTAGTCCACATCGATCATCAGCAGCGACAGCTGGCTCTGGTCGCGCATCGCCCTGCGCCATTCCAACTCCAGGTATTCGTCGAAGTGGCGACGATTGGACAACCCGGTCAGGCCGTCGGAGTTCATCAAGCGTTGCAGCACCAGGTTGGTGTCGAGCAGTTGCTGCTGGCTGACCCGCAGTGCCCGATAGGCCGCGTCGCGTTGCAAAAGCATCATGTAGGAACGCGAGTGATAGCGGATGCGCGCCACCAGCTCGATGTTGTCCGGCAACTTGACCAGGTAGTCGTTGGCCCCGGCGGCGAACGCCGCGCTCTTGACCAGCGGGTCCTCCTTGGTGGACAGGACAATGATCGGGATATCGCGGGTGGCCGGATGGTTACGGTACTCGCGCACCAGGCTCAGGCCATCCAGGCCGGGCATCACCAGGTCCTGGAGAATCACCGTCGGCTTGATGCGAACCGCATGGGCGATGGCCTGGTGAGGATCGGAGCAGAAATGGAAGTCGATGTTGTCTTCGTTCGATAGCCCGCGCCGCACCGCCTCGCCGATCATCGCCTGATCGTCGATGAGCAAGACCATGGCCGCGTTCTCATCGCGCTTGAAATCGTCTAGCTGCAGATCATTCATGGTGGCTTACCTGAGTACGCCCTGGGGCAACACTGGCGGGGTTCTTCATGGGGTAAAAATCTCCAACAGCCGAGGCGCGATAGCGTCCAGGGCGAGAATATGGGCGGCGGCGTCGATGGCGGCCGCCGCTTTGGGCATCCCGTACACCGCACTGCTGCGCTGGTCCTGGGCGATGGTCACATAGCCCTGTTCGCGCATGAGCTTAAGCCCTTGTGCACCGTCGCGACCCATGCCGGTGAGCAATACGCCCACCGCGTCACCGCTCCAGTACTGGGCGACACTTTCAAAAAACACGTCGATGGAGGGCCGGTAGATCTCGTTCACCGGCTCGGCGGTGTAGGCCAGGGTACCGTCCTTCAACAAACGCAGATGATGGTTGGTCCCGGCCAGCAACACCGTGCCGCTCTGCGGCGTCTCGCCGTGCCGGGCCAGGCGCACCGTGTGGCCCGAGACACTGCCCAGCCACTCGGCCATGCCCGCGGCAAACACCTCGTCCACATGCTGGACCAGCACGATGGCCGGGGCAAAGTTACGCGGCAGCGCCTTGAGCAGCACCTCCAGCGCCGCCGGACCGCCCGCCGACGACCCGATGGCCACCAGGCTCTTGCGCGACACTGCCGCACGCTGCGCCGTCGGCACCGGTCGTTCACGCTTGTTGCGCTCACCGATCAGCCAGCCGATGTTAGTGATCTTGCGCAGCAACGGCGCCGCCGCATCTGCCGGGTTACCGACGCCCAGGGCCGGGGTATCGACCACATCCAGCGCGCCATGGCCCATGGCCTCGAACACCCGGTGGACGTTCTGCTGGCTGTCACCGGTGACGATCACAACAGCGCAGGGACTGTCGGCCATGATCCTTCGGGTGGCCTCCACGCCATCCATGATCGGCATGAACAAGTCCATGAGGATCAGGTCCGGGGGGTATTCGGCGCAGCGCTGCACCGCCTCGGCCCCATTGACCGCCACCCAGACCAGTTGATGCGCCGGCTCGAACGCCAGGGCGCGGCGCAGGGCTTCGACCGCCAGGGGCATGTCATTGACGATGGCGATCTTCAAGCGCGTGCCCCTCCGATCAATTCAACCACGGCGTCGAGCAAGGCGTCGTCGTGGAAACTCGCCTTGGCCAGATAATAGTCGGCGCCAGCGTCCAGGCCACGGCGGCGATCCTCTTCGCGGTCCTTGTAGGACACCACCATCACCGGCAGCGATTGCAGTCGGTTGTCACGCCGCAACAGCGACACCAGTTCAATACCGTCCATGCGCGGCATGTCGATGTCGGTGATCAGCAAGTCGAAATCCTCCGAGCGCAAGGCGTTCCAACCGTCCATGCCATCCACCGCCACCGCCACGTCGTAGCCGCGATTGAGCAACAACTTGCGCTGCAGCTCGCGCACAGTCAGGGAATCGTCCACCACCAGGATCCGCTTGCGCGGGGCCTGGGCCTGGTTCTGCCGGGCGATGCGCTCCAGGCGTCCGGTATCGAGCAACTTGTCCACCGAACGCAACAGGTCTTCGACATCGACAATCAACACCACTGAGCCATCGTCGAGCAAGGCCCCGGCGGAAATGTCCTGGACCTTGCCCAGGCGTTCGTCCAGGGGCAGGACCACCAGGGTCCGCTCGCCAACGAAGCGCTCCACCGCCACGCCGTAGATCGTCTCGCGCTCGCGGATCACCACGACCTTGAGGGTCTGGCTGCTGCCTTGCGTCGCCGGGCGATTGAGCAATTGGCTGGCGGCGACCAGCCCGATATGCCGGCCCTCGTGCCAGAAATGCTGGCGGCCTTCGACCTGGACGATGTCCTCCGGCGCCAGGTCGCACATGCGTTCGATGTGGGCCAGGGGAAAGGCGTACGCTTCATCGCCGACTTCCACCACCAGGCTGCGCACCACCGACAGCGTCAGCGGCACCTCAAGATGGAAACGACTGCCCTCGCCCGCCGTCTGCTCCAGCACCACCGCGCCGCGCAACTGCCGGACCATGTGCTGGACCGCGTCCAGGCCGACGCCGCGCCCGGACACTTCGGTGACTTTGTCGCGCAGGCTGAAACCGGGCAGGAACAGGAAGGTCAGCAGTTCCTCCTCGCTGAGGCTGGCGGCGGTTTGCTCAGGGGAAAGGCCACGCTCGACGATGCTGCGGCGTACCCGATCCAGGTCCACCCCGGCGCCGTCGTCCGCCAGCTCCAGCACCAACAGGCCAGCCTGATGGGAAGCCCGCAGGCGGATCAGGCCTTCGGCGGGCTTGCCGGCCAGTATTCGTTGCTCCGGGGATTCGATGCCATGGTCCACGGCATTGCGCAGCAAATGCGTCAGCGGCGCTTCGAGCTTTTCCAGCACATCGCGGTCGACCTGGGTCTTCTCGCCTTCAATCTCCAGGCGCACCTGTTTGCCCAGGCTGCGGCCCAGGTCACGGACCATGCGTGCCTGACCCGAAAGCACATCGGCGAACGGGCGCATGCGACAGGCCAGCGCCGTGTCATACAGCACCTGCGCCCGCTGACTGGCCTGCCAGGCGAATTCATCCAGCTCGGCGGTTTTCTGCGCCAGCAATTGCTGGGTTTCGGCGAGCAAACGGCGAGCATCGCCAAGGGCTTCCTGGGCTTGCAGGCTCAGGGCATGGTCCTTGAGGTGCACGTTCAGCTCTTCAAGGGCGCGCAAACCGCTGCTTTGCTGGCGCTTGAGCCGCTGCATCGTCGCCAGCCAGGGCTTGAGGCGCTGGGTCTCCACCAGGGACTTGCTCGACAGATCGAGCAAGCTGTTGAGGCGTTCGGCCGTGACCCGCAAGACCCGCTCGCCGCCTTCGGTGACCCGTTTGCGCTTGGGGGCCGGCTCCGTTGCCGGGAGCGGTTCCACTTCCGGCAGCTCGATGCGTAGCGGCTCGACCGGTGTCTCGACGCTTGGTAAGACCACTGCCGGGGCCTGTGGCGCGTTGGGATCAAGCAGACGCCCCATCAACGCCACATAGGCGTCGATGTCCGGGGCGCCGACGCTGTTGCCCGGGGTGGCGATGCGCGTCAGCAGGTCAGTACCTTGCAGCAAGGCATCGATGTGTTCAGCGCCCAGCACCAGGCGCCGCTCCTGGGCGCTGACCAGGCAATCTTCCATCACATGGGCCACGCTAACCCCGGCGTCCACCCCGACTATGCGTGCCGCACCCTTGAGGGAATGCGCCGCGCGCATGCACGACTCCAGGTAATCGGCCTGGGTCGGATCGCGCTCCAGGGCCAGCAGGCCGGCACTCAACACCTGGACCTGGGCTTCGGCTTCCAGGCTGAACAGCTCCAGCAACGAGGCGTCGCGCATCTGATCAGGGGTCATGACAGGCTCCGAGCCACGGCGGACAGCAGTTGTTCTTCATCCAGCCAGCGCAGGCTGCGGCCCTTGAAGGGCAGCACACCACGGGTGTACTTGCCCGTCGATTGCGAAGCGCTCGCCAGGATGCGCTCATCGATGGCGTGGATGCCGTCCACCTCATCCACCGGCACCACCACCGGCCCGCCCTTGGCCGCGACAATCAACATGCGCGGCATCACCCGTGCGCCGGAAACCACCGCCGCGCCGGGCTCCAGGTCCAACAGCTCCACCAGCGACAGGCAGGCCACCAGCGCCCCGCGTACATTCGCCACGCCCAACAAGGCCCGCGAGCGCTGGTGGGGCAAGGAATGGATCGGCTGCAATGGTGCCACTTCCACCAGGCTGCGCGTCGTCAGGCCCAGCCATTCCTCGCCGAGGCGGAACATCAGCAGCGAGCGCGTGACCACATCGGTGTCCGCGGGGGCAAGGGACAGATCCCGCTGATCCTGCGGCAAGGCATAACGGTCGAGCAGCCGGGTGGCGGCCGCCGAATACACCGAGCAATTGCGGCAATGGATATGCTCGACCAGCAAAGGACAGGATTTGTCGCCATGCACCCCGATGCGATTCCAGCAGTCGTCGATAGCCTGAGCATCGTCATGGGTGACGGAATAAGAAGCCGAACCGCTCATCGTTTGTGCTCACTGTCTGCCGCGCGCCCGCTACGGGCGGCGCGTTCCTGCAATCGACGGGCTCCGGCCGCGTCTCCCTGGGAAGCCAGCAGCGCCGCCAGATGCACCAGGGCCTCGGCGTGTTGCGGTTCAAGATAAAGCGCCTTGCGATAAAAACCCTGGGCTTCAAGCGCGCTGCCAGCCATGTCGCTGAGCAGGCCCAACCAATAGAACACCTGGGCGTTTGGCGCGTGGCTGCGCAAGTAGGCTTCGCAAGCCACCCGGGCCTCGGCGCTTTTACCACCGTTGGCCAGGGCAGCGATATTGGCCAGCAAGGTCGCCGCGTCGCTGCTTTTGGGCTCGACAATCGGCGTCACGCTCGCCGCAAACGGTCGCGGCCGAATCACCGGCGCAACGACACGGGGCGGAGGCTGACGAACCGGCAGCGGGGTCGGCATCAAGGCCGGTAACGGTTGCGGCTCGGGTGCCCCCTGGCGGCTGAAGGCGAACGATTGGGCGACCCCGATCGAGCGCATGCCCAGTCGGCCGAGCAAGCTGCCCTCGGCGGGGCCGATAAACAGCACACCGTCCTGATGGGTCAGGCGCTTGAGCACCTCGAACACCTGCTGCTGGGTCGGCTGGTCGAAATAGATCAACAGGTTGCGACAGAACACAAAGTCGTAAGGTGCCTCGTTCGCCAACAAAGCCGGATCCAGCAGGTTGCCCACTTGCAAACGCACCTGTTCGCGCACCCGCTCGCTGAGGCGGTAGCCCTCGTCTTCGGCGTCGAAGTAACGCTCGCGAAAACCCAGCTCCGCGCCACGGAAGGAATTCCTGCCGTAACGCGCTTCCTTGGCCCGCGCCACCGACAGCGGGCTGACGTCCAGGCCGTCCACCTTGAACTGATGTGGCCCCAGGCCTGCGTCGAGCAAGGCCATGGCAATCGAATAAGGTTCTTCGCCGGTGGAACACGGCAAGCTGAGGATACGCAGCGCGCGCAGGTGCTTGATCTCGGCCAGGCGCTTGACGGCCAGCCTGGCGAGGGTCGCGAAGGATTCGGGGTAGCGGAAGAACCAGGTCTCCGGGACGATCACCGCTTCGATCAGCGCTTGCTGCTCCTGGGCCGAATGCTGCAGGCCTTGCCAGTACTCATCGGCGGTTCGCCCGGGCACGGCAATGATGCGTTGGCGCACGGCCCGCTCAATGATCGCGGTGCCGACGGAGGTCACATCCAGGCCGATGCGCTCCTTGAGAAAATCGAAAAAACGCTGGTCGTTGTTCATGGCGTTGCCTCGAGGTCGTCGAGGTTCAGCGGCGGCGCAGGAAACAGCAGCGCCCGAACGGATTCATCGAGCAGGTCATTGACGCGCACCCATTGCAGCAACCCGTGGGCATCTTCGCGCACCGGGCCGAGGTACGGCGCCTGCCGGTTGTCCAGGCCATAGGGTTTGAAATCGGCCGGGTCACAGCGCACGGTGTCGGTCGCCTGTTCCAGGATCAGGCCCAGCACCTGTCCCGTTTGTTGCGCGTCGCCCTGATAGCGCACCAGCACCAGTCGCGTACTGGTCCGGGCCTGTGCGCTCTGGCCAAAGGTCAGGGCGCACAGGTCGATCACCGGCACCACCGTGCCACGCCAGGCAAACACCCCCGCCACCCAGGACGGCGCCCGGGCAATCGGCTTGAGGGGCAGGCGCGGCAGCACTTCCACCACATCGATGGCCTGCAGGGCGTAACGTTCGTTGCCGATGCAGAACACCAGGAACAACGACTGGCGGGCCGTCGGTGCGGCGCCACGCCGGGTCTCGAGTTCGCCCATCAGACTTTGAAACGCGAGACGCCGCTGCGCAGCCCTACGGCTACCTGGCTCAGCTCGTCGATGGCGGAACTGGCCTGGCGCAGGGAATCCACGGTCTGGCTGCTGGCATCGCCCAACTGCACCAGGGCGTGGTTGATCTGCTCGGCACCGGTGGCCTGGGCCTGCATGCCTTCGTTGACCATCAACACCCGCGGCGCCAGGGCCTGGACCTGATGGATGATCTGCGACAGTTGCTCACCCACCTGCTGCACTTCGGCCATGCCTCGACGCACTTCTTCGGAAAACTTGTCCATGCCCATCACCCCGGCCGATACCGCGGACTGGATCTCGCGCACCATCTGCTCGATGTCATAGGTCGCTACGGCGGTCTGGTCAGCCAAGCGTCGTACTTCAGTGGCGACCACGGCGAAACCACGACCGTACTCGCCGGCCTTTTCGGCCTCGATGGCCGCGTTGAGGGATAACAGGTTGGTCTGGTCGGCCACTTTGACGATGGTCACCACCACCTGGTTGATGTTGCCGGCCTTCTCGTTGAGGATCGCCAGCTTGGCGTTCACCAGGTCGGCGGCGCCCATCACCGAATGCATGGTTTCCTCCATGCGCGCCAGGCCTTGCTGACCGGAGCCGGCGGCCACCGAAGCCTGATCGGCGGCGGTGGACACTTCGGTCATGGTGCGCACCAGGTCTCGGGAGGTGGCGGCGATTTCCCGGGACGTCGCGCCGATCTCGGTGGTGGTGGCGGCGGTTTCGGTGGCCGTGGCCTGTTGCTGGCGCGAGGTGGCGGCGATCTCGGTCACCGAGGTGGTGACCTGCACGGAGGAGCGTTGGGCCTGGGACACCAGTGAGGTCAGCTCGGCCATCATGTCGTTGAAGCCGGTTTCCACTGCACCGAATTCGTCTTTGCGCGCCAGGTTCAGGCGCCCGCTCAGGTCGCCGCTGCGCATGATCTCGAGGATCTCGACGATGCGGTTCATCGGTCCCATGATCGCCCGCATCAACAGCAGGCCACAGAGTACGGCGACGATCAACGCGACCAGGAACGACAGGCCCATGGCGACCTTGGCCGCCGTTACCGCATCGCCGATGGTCTGGGTGGCGTTTTCCGCCAGCTCACGATTGCGCTCGATGATGTGATTCAAATGCCCGCGGCCGCCGATCCATTCTGGCGTCAGCTCTTTGTCCAAAGCCTGCCGCGCCCCTTCGTAGTCCTTGCGCTGGTACAAGTCCAGGACCTTTGCCATGGCCTGGTTGAACGCCAGGTGATTGGCCTCGAACTCGTCGAAAGAGGCTTGGTCGGCGGGGTTCTGGATCAGTTTTTGATAGTTCTGCATCTCTTCGCGCAGGTGCTGCTCGAAGCCCTGGTAGCGGGCCTTATCCTCAGCGGTGATTTCCCGGTTGCCCGAAAGGCCGACGATTTGTTGGGTCAAGACGTAGCTGTCAACCCAGCCACCGCGAATCATGGAGCTGTAATACACCCCTGGCACCGCATCGACCCGGACGTTTTCTTCACTGTCCTCGATCTTCAACAACCGTGAATACGAGACAACCACCATCAACAGCATGATGGCGATGATCACTGCAAAACTCGCCAGGATGCGTTGGCGCAATGTCCAATTCTTCACGGTAAAACCTCGGGCATTTGAAATGCTGGGGAGTATAGCCGAGGGCGGCACCGGGCCTGTATGGCGGTTTGAGGGGATTTTTGACGAAGGCGAGGCTCGTAGTTTTCTCAAGATGAGCAATGCCCCCGTGGGAGCGAGCTTGCTCGCAATAGCGGCGTGTCAGACCACGCGGCTGTGACTGACCGAACCCCATCGCGAGCAAGCTCGCTCCCACAGGGAATGAGGTGGGACTGATCTATACAGTCGCCTGGCGCACCTGTTTCTCCAACTCCACCTTCAGCCCCGGCTCCAGCTTGAGTTGGCGCGCCAGTTCATCGAGGTAGGACTTCTCCATGAAATTTTCCTCGTCCACCAGCATCACGCTGGCGATGTACATTTCCGCTGCCATTTCCGGGGTGCTGGCAGCGCGGGCGACGTCGGTGGGGTCCAGGGGCTTGTTGAGTTCGGCGTGCAGCCAGTGTTGCAGTTCCTGGTCGTTGTCGAGCTTGGTGAATTCGCCTTCGATCAACTGCCGCTCGCGCTCGTCCACATGGCCGTCGGCCTTGGCCGCCGCCACCAGCGCCTTGAGGATCGCCTGGCTGTGCTGCTCGACCTGCGCCGGGGGCACGCGGTCGAGGGTCTGCGGTTCGGTTTTCGGCGCGGTGCCTTGCTGGGCCTGCCAATTGCCGTAGGCCTTGTAGGCGATCACGCCCAAGGCCGCGAGACCACCATAGGCCAGGGCCTTGCCACCGAAGCTGCGGGCTTTCTTGTTGCCCAGCAACAGGCCCATGGCCCCGGCGGCCAGAGCGCCGCCGCCCGCACCGGAAAGCATCCCGCCAAGGTTGCCGGAGCCGCCGAGCAAACCGCCCAGACCGCCGGAGGACTTGCCTTGGGACCCGCCAGCCTTGTTCTGCAACATTTCCTGGCCGGACTTGAGAAGCTGATCGAGCAATCCACGGGTGTTCATTTGTTGTCTCCACATTTCGGGTCAACGTAAGGCCACCAGCCTAGATCGAAAGTGCCCCGGCGCCGTTGGCGAGATTGCTTCCAGATGTTGCCTGGCTCATTCCAAGACACACTCCCCTTTCATTCTAAAAAAACGATATACACTCCAGCACATCGATAAAACCGCCCACCGGATATTCGACCATGATGACCCTGCGCCAGATCCGCCATTTCATCGCCGTGGCCGAAACCGGCTCCATCTCTGCCGCTGCGCAAACGGCGTTCATTTCCCAGTCGACCTTGACCCTGGCCATCCAGCAACTGGAGCAGGAAATCGGCGTCAGCCTGTTCAACCGCCACGCCAAGGGCATGACCCTGACCCATCAGGGTCATCAATTCCTGCGCCAGGCCCATTTGATCCTGGCCACCGTCGACAACGCCAAGCGCAGCCTGCAACAGAGCACCGACCAGGTCGCCGGCCAGGTCACCATCGGCGTCACCAGCCTGGTCGCCGGCTATTACCTGGCGGACCTGCTGACCCGTTTCCAGCGCGCCTATCCCAACGTGGAGATCCGGGTGATGGAGGACGAGCGGCCGTATATCGAGCATTTGCTGGTCAGCGGCGAAATCGACGTCGGGGTGTTGATCCTGTCCAACCTGGAAGACCGCCACGCCTTGCAGACCGAAGTGCTGACGCATTCACCACACCGTTTGTGGCTGCCAGCGCAGCACCCGCTGCTGGAACACGACAGCATCAACCTGGCCGACGTGGCCCGCGAGCCGCTGATCCAGCTGAACGTCGATGAAATGGACCGCAACGCCCAGCGCCTGTGGCGCGGTGCCGGTCTGCAACCCAGGGTCACCCTGCGCACCGCCTCGACCGAAGCGGTGCGCAGCCTGGTGGCGGCAGGCTTGGGGGTGTCGATCCAGCCGGACATGACCTACCGCCCTTGGTCGCTGGAAGGCGACATCATCGAAGCGCGACCGATTGCCGACCTCAACCAGACCCTCGACGTCGGCCTGGCCTGGCGCCGGGGCACGGCGCGACCGGCGTCGGTCGACCCGTTCCTGGCCGTCGCCCGGGAACAACCCCATGGCGGGCGAAAGCCATCTATTTAATCGAACGTAGCCTTGAGTATTTCGAATTTGTCGGCCTCGGATCTGAGCACTAATCTGACTGCACGCCTCTTTCCTGTGGGAGCGAGCTTGCTCGCGATAGCGGTGGGTCAGGCAACATAGATTCGACTGACAAACCGCTATCGCGAGCAAGCTCGCTCCCACAGGTTCTTTGTTTCAACTGAGACCTATAAAAATGGCTGGTACGCAAACCCCGTTGTGCACCGCGTTGCTGATCGACGGGGAACTGGTTCCCGGTGAAGGCATTGTCGAGCCGATCCTCAACCCGGCCACTGGCGAAGTGGTGGCTCACATCGCCGAGGCCAGTACCGAGCAGGTCGAAGCCGCGATCCTCGCCGCCCACCAGGCCTTCGACGGCTGGTCGCGCACCACGCCGCAACAACGCTCTAACCTGCTGCTGGACATCGCCAGCGCCATCGAAAAGAACGCCGATGAGCTGGCCCGCCTCGAATCCCTGAACTGCGGCAAGCCGCTGCACCTGGCGCGCCAGGACGACCTCAGTGCGACGGTGGATGTATTCCGTTTCTTCGCTGGCGCCGTGCGCTGCCAGACCGGCCAGCTCAGTGGCGAATACCTGCCCGGCTACACCAGCATGGTGCGCCGCGACCCGATTGGCGTGGTGGCGTCCATTGCACCGTGGAATTACCCGATCATGATGGCCGCGTGGAAAATCGCCCCGGCCCTGGCTGCCGGTAATACGCTGGTGTTCAAGCCGTCGGAACACACACCGCTGTCGATCCTGGCCCTGGCGCCGACACTGGCCCAGATCCTGCCACGGGGCGTGATCAACATCCTCTGCGGGGGCGGCGAAGGTGTGGGCAGCCATCTGGTCAGCCATCCCAAAGTGCGCATGGTCTCGTTGACCGGCGATATCGTCACCGGGCAGAAGATCCTCCAGGCAGCGGCGAAAACCCTCAAGCGCACGCACCTGGAACTGGGCGGCAAGGCGCCGGTGATCGTGTGCAACGACGCCGACATCCAGGCCGTGGTCGAAGGCGTGCGCACCTATGGTTATTACAACGCCGGGCAGGATTGCACGGCGGCGTGTCGGATCTACGCCCAAGGCGCGATTCACGACCGCCTGGTGGCCGAACTCGGCGCGGCGGTCAGCAGCCTGCGCTTTGCCGGCAAGCGCGACGCCGACAATGAGATCGGCCCGCTGATCAGCACCCGCCAGCGCGACCGGGTCGCCAGTTTTGTCGAGCGCGCCCTCGGCCAGCCACACATCGAACGCATTACCGGCGCGGCGGTGCATTCCGGCGCCGGTTTCTACTACCAACCCACGCTGCTGGCCGGCTGCAAGCAAAGCGATGAAATCGTCCAGCGCGAAGTGTTCGGCCCGGTCGTCACCGTGACCCGCTTCGACGAACTCAGCCAGGCGGTGGACTGGGCCAACGATTCCGAATACGGCCTGGCTTCTTCGGTATGGACCCAGAACCTCGACAAGGCCATGCAAGTGGCGGCGCGGCTGCAATACGGCTGCACCTGGATCAACAGCCATTTCATGCTGGTCAGCGAAATGCCCCACGGCGGCCTGAAACGTTCGGGCTACGGCAAAGACCTATCCAGCGATTCGCTCCAGGACTACAGCGTGGTGCGCCACATCATGGCCCGCCACGGCCAGCATCTGTAGATAACAGCACTACTCTAATAACAGGCCATCCATGGCGCTTCACCCTGTTCGAACACTGCCCCGACCATAATTAAAGCAAGAGGGATTTCCATGTACGCGCACAAGACCGTATTGCTCAGTGCAATCACCACGGCGCTGCTGACCAGCGTCAGCCTCCAGGCCGCCGAACCGCTCAAGGCCGTTGGCGCCGGTGAGGGCCAACTGGATATCGTCGCCTGGCCGGGTTACATCGAACGCGGCGAAAGCGACAAGGCCTACGATTGGGTCACCGGTTTCGAGAAGGAAACCGGTTGCAAGGTCAATGTGAAAACTGCCGCTACGTCCGACGAAATGGTCAGCCTGATGACCAAGGGCGGCTACGACCTGGTCACCGCCTCGGGCGACGCCTCGTTGCGGCTGATTGCCGGCAAGCGCGTGCAGCCGATCAACACCGCGCTGATCCCCAACTGGAAAAACCTCGACCCGCGCCTCAAGGATGCACCGTGGTACGTGGTCAACCAGCAGACCTACGGCACCCCGTACCAGTGGGGCCCGAACGTGCTGATGTACAACACCGACGTGTTCAAGCAGGCGCCCGTCAGTTGGAGCGTGCTGTTCAGCGCCCAGAACCTGCCCGACGGCAAGCCGAACAAAGGCCGCGTGCAAGCCTACGATGGCCCGATCTACATCGCCGACGCGGCGCTCTACCTCAAGACCGCCAAGCCTGAGCTGGGCATCAAGGACCCATACCAACTCGACGAAGCCCAGTACAAGGCCGTGTTGGAATTGCTGCGGGCCCAGCAGCCGCTGATCCACCGCTACTGGCACGACACCACCGTGCAGATGAGCGATTTCAAGAACGAAGGCGTGGTGGCCTCTGGCGCCTGGCCATATCAGGTCAACGGCCTGATGAACGAGAAGCAACCGATCGCCTCGACCATTCCGAAAGAAGGCGCCACCGGGTGGGCCGACACCACGATGTTGCACGCCGAGGCCAAGCACCCCAACTGCGCGTACAAGTGGATGGACTGGTCGCTGCAACCGAAAGTCCAGGGTGACGTGGCGGCGTGGTTCGGCTCGTTACCGGCGGTGCCCGCGGCGTGCAAGGGCAGCGAACTGCTGGGCGCCGAAGGCTGCAAGACCAACGGTTTCGATCAGTTCGACAAGATCGCCTTCTGGAAAACCCCACAGGCCGAGGGCGGCAAGTTCGTGCCGTACAGCCGCTGGACCCAGGACTACATTGCGATCATGGGCGGGCGCTAAGCCCAATCAGTCGGTGTAGTTCGCTGTGTGGGAGCAAGGCTTGCCCGCGATGAAGATGATGCGGTCTCCCGGGGAACCGAGGCGCCTGTATCGCGAGCAAGCTTTGCTCCCATAGCGTTGCTCTCACAGGTCTGGTGCACGGCAACCCACCCACGATCCAATAGAAGTCGCACTTTTTGGAGCCCCGCACCATGACGCTTGCAGTCCAATTCACCCAGGTATCCCGTCAGTTCGGCGATGTGAAGGCCGTTGACCGGGTTTGCATCGACATCCAGGACGGCGAGTTCTTTTCCATGCTGGGCCCGTCCGGTTCGGGCAAGACCACCTGCCTGCGACTGATCGCCGGGTTCGAACAACCCAGTGCCGGCTCGATCCGCATCCACGGCGAAGAGGCCACCGGGCTTGCGCCGTACCAACGGGACGTCAACACGGTGTTCCAGGATTACGCCCTCTTCCCCCATATGAACGTGCGCGACAACGTGGCCTACGGTCTGAAAGTCAAAGGCGTCGCCAAGGCCGAGCGCATCCAGCGCGCTGACGAAGCGCTGGAGATGGTTGCCCTGGGCGGCTACGGCGAACGCAAGCCGGTGCAGCTCTCCGGCGGCCAGCGCCAACGCGTGGCCTTGGCCCGCGCGCTGGTCAATCGCCCGCGGGTGTTGCTGCTCGATGAACCCTTGGGCGCCCTCGACCTGAAGCTGCGTGAGCAAATGCAGGGCGAATTGAAGAAGCTGCAACGCCAGTTGGGCATCACCTTCATTTTCGTCACCCACGACCAGACCGAAGCGCTGTCGATGTCCGACCGCGTGGCGGTGTTCAACAAGGGCCGCATCGAACAAGTCGATACCCCACGCAACCTGTACATGAAACCGGCGACCACCTTCGTCGCCGAATTCGTCGGCACCTCCAACGTGATCCGTGGCGAGCTGGCCCGGGAACTGAGCGGTTATCCACAACCGTTCTCGATTCGCCCGGAACACGTGCGTTTCGCCGAAGGTCCGTTGGCCAGTGGTGAGATCGAAGTCCACGGCCTGCTGCACGACATTCAGTACCAGGGCAGCGCCACACGCTACGAGTTGAAACTTGCCAACGGCCAGACCCTGAACCTCAGCCAGGCCAACACCCAGTGGCTCGACAACACAGCCCAGCACCAGACCGGCCAGCACCTGAGCGTACGCTGGGCGCGGGAGGCGATGGTCGCGTTGCACGACACTGTCAGTGGCGAGGTGTGAGATGAACACCCTGGCCATCGCTCAAACGCCCACACCCGGTTCACCGTTGCGACGATTTTCCAACCTGCTGTACCGGCGCCCCAACCTGTACCTGTCGATGTTGCTGGTGCCACCGCTGATCTGGTTCGGCGCGATCTACCTGGGCTCGCTGCTGACCTTGCTGTGGCAGGGTTTCTACACCTTCGACGACTTCACCATGGCGGTCACGCCGGACCTGACCCTGGCGAATTTCGCGGCGCTGTTCCAGCCGTCGAACTTCGACATCATTTTGCGCACCCTGAGCATGGCGATAGCGGTGTCCATCGCCAGCGCCATCGTCGCGTTCCCGATTGCCTACTACATGGCGCGCTACACCAGTGGCAAGACCAAGGCGTTTTTCTACATCGCGGTGATGCTGCCGATGTGGGCCAGCTATATCGTCAAGGCCTATGCCTGGACGCTGCTGCTGGCCAAGGGTGGCGTGGCGCAGTGGTTCGTCCAGCACCTGGGCCTGGGGCCGGTGTTGCAGTTCGTGCTGGGAATCCCGGGCGTGGGTGGCAGCACCTTGTCCACCTCACACCTGGGGCGTTTTCTGGTATTCGTCTACATCTGGCTGCCGTTCATGATCCTGCCGATCCAGGCGTCCCTGGAGCGTCTGCCGCCATCGCTGCTGCAAGCCTCGGCAGACCTGGGCGCCAGGCCACACCAGACGTTCATGCAGGTGATCCTGCCGCTGTCGATCCCCGGCATCGCCGCCGGCTCGATCTTCACCTTCTCGCTGACCCTGGGGGATTTCATCGTGCCGCAACTGGTGGGCCCGCCGGGCTACTTCGTCGGCAGCATGGTCTACGCCCAGCAAGGCGCCATCGGCAACATGCCCATGGCCGCGGCGTTCACCCTGGTGCCCATCGTGCTGATCGCCATCTACCTGTCTATCGTCAAGCGCCTGGGGGCTTTCGATGCACTCTGACTCTCAAGACCGGGCCTCGTGGGGCTTGCGGATCGCGGCGTGGGGCGGGCTGGTGTTCCTGCATTTCCCGATCCTGATCATCTTCCTCTACGCCTTCAATACCGAGGACGCCGCGTTCAGCTTCCCGCCCAAGGGCCTGACCCTGAAGTGGTTCAGCGTCGCCTTCGCGCGCCCGGATGTGCTGGAGGCGATCAAGCTGTCGTTGCAGGTCGCAGCCATCGCCACGCTGATCGCCATGGTGCTTGGCACGCTGGCCTCGGCGGCGCTGTACCGGCGCGATTTCTTCGGCAAGCAAGGCATTTCGCTGATGCTGATCCTGCCGATTGCCTTGCCGGGCATCATCACCGGCATTGCGCTGCTGGCGACCTTCAAGACCCTGGGCATCGAGCCCGGCATGTTCACCATCATCGTCGGCCATGCCACTTTTTGCGTGGTGATCGTCTACAACAACGTCATCGCCCGCCTGCGCCGTACCTCCCACAGCCTGATCGAGGCTTCGATGGACCTGGGGGCCGACGGTTGGCAGACCTTTCGCTACATCATCTTGCCCAACCTCGGCTCGGCGTTGCTGGCCGGCGGAATGCTGGCGTTTGCGCTGTCATTCGACGAGATCATCGTCACCACCTTCACCGCCGGCCACGAACGCACGCTGCCGCTGTGGCTGCTCAACCAACTCAGCCGCCCTCGCGATGTACCAGTGACCAACGTGGTGGCAATGCTGGTGATGATGGTCACGATGTTGCCGATATTGGGCGCGTATTACCTGACCCGAGGCGGAGAGAGCGTGGCCGGTAGCGGCGGGAAGTAGAAGGGCTTTTTGTGGGAGCGAGCTTGCTCGCGATGACTGACAAATATTCAACACAGATGTCGACTGTAAGACCGTTATCGCGAGCAAGCTCGCTCCCACAGGGATCGGTTCCAGCAGACACAAGACTGCTTCGATGAGGACAATGCTATGCAAACCAAACTGCTGATCAACGGCCACCTGGTGAACGGCGAAGGCCCTGGCCAAGCGGTGTTCAACCCGGCGCTGGGCCGGGTGCTGGTGGAAATCAATGAAGCCAGCGAGGCCCAGGTCGATGCCGCCGTGCGCGCCGCCGACACCGCCTTCGAGTCTTGGTCGCAAGTGCCGCCCAAGGACCGTTCGCTGTTGCTGCTCAAGCTGGCCGATGCCATCGAAGCCCACGGCGAGGAACTGGCGAAGCTGGAGTCGGACAACTGCGGCAAACCCTTGAGCGCCGCACTGAATGACGAGATCCCGGCGATTGCTGACGTGTTCCGTTTCTTTGCCGGCGCCAGCCGCTGCATGAGTGGTTCGGCGGGCGGTGAATACCTGCCGGGGCATACCTCGATGATCCGCCGCGACCCGGTGGGCGTCATCGCCTCCATCGCGCCGTGGAACTACCCGTTGATGATGGTCGCCTGGAAAATCGCCCCGGCCCTGGCCGCCGGTAATACCGTGGTGCTCAAGCCATCGGAGCAGACTCCGCTGACCGCGCTGCGCCTGGCAGAACTGGCGTCGGAAATTTTCCCAGCTGGCGTGCTCAACGTGATATTCGGTCGTGGGCAAACCGTCGGCAACCCGCTGGTCACCCACCCGAAAGTGCGCATGGTGTCGCTGACCGGCTCCATCGCCACCGGCTCGAACATCATTTCCAGCACGTCCGACAGCGTCAAGCGCATGCACATGGAGCTGGGCGGCAAGGCCCCGGTGATCATTTTCGACGACGCCGACATTGACGCGGCCGTGGAAGGCATCCGTACCTTCGGTTTCTACAACGCCGGCCAGGACTGCACCGCAGCCTGCCGCATCTATGCCCAGCAAGGCATCTACGACCAGTTCGTCGAGAAGCTCGGCGCCGCGGTGGGCAGTATCAAGTACGGCCCGCAAACCGCGCCAGACACCGAGATGGGCCCACTGATCACCGCCCAGCACCGCGACCGCGTGGCCGGTTTTGTCGAACGGGCCATTGCCCAGCCGCATATTCGCCTGATCACCGGCGGCAAGGCCGTGGACGGCAACGGGTTCTTCTTCGAGCCGACGGTGTTGGCCGACGCCCAGCAGGATGACGAAATCGTCCGTCGGGAAGTCTTCGGGCCTGTGGTGTCCGTCACGCCGTTCCTCGACGAGGCACAAGTGCTGGCGTGGGCCAACGATTCGGACTACGGCCTGGCCTCATCGGTATGGACCGCCGACATCGGCCGAGCCCATCGTCTGTCGGCACGCCTGCAATATGGCTGCACCTGGGTGAATACCCACTTCATGCTCGTCAGCGAAATGCCCCATGGCGGTCAGAAACGTTCCGGCTATGGCAAGGACATGTCCATGTATGGACTGGAGGATTACACGGTAGTGCGGCATGTGATGTTCAAGCATTGACGACAAGACAACCTTGGCAACACATGCCTGCGCTTGCCCTGCGTTCGTCCTGCTAAGGTTTTCGTCGATCGGTGCACGCTCGCCGGTTGACGGAAATCCTGGCAGCACCTAGGGTGTCTACAACGTATACACCCTGGAGATCAGCCATGGCCTCGCCCGTTTTGTCCTTTCGTGTGGAAGAAGGTCTGGCCCAACAGCTGGACTTGCTGGCTGCCGCCACCGACCGCGACCGTCAGTATCACCTCAAGCGTGCATTGGTCCGATATGTGGAGGCCGAATCCTGGCATCTGCAAGCCATCAGCGAAGGCATAGCCGATGCCGACGCTGGAAACCTGACCGATCTGGACGCCGTGAAGGCTAAGTGGGCAAAACGTGCCGAGCATCGTACTGACCGACAAAGCACAGAGTGACCTCGACTCGATCCACGAACATTACCAAAGCGCCATCGGTGCAGAAGGCGCCGATGATGTCATCAGCGCCATCCTGGAGACACTGCGCCAACTGCAACGCTTTCCCGGCTCGGGGCGTCCGTCAGTCGCTCCTGATATTCGAGAGCTGGTACTGACGCGCTACCCATTCGTAGCCCCCTACCGGCTCAAGCATGGACAACTGCAGGTCCTGCGGATACTGCACCAGCGCACCGAACGCCTCCAGGACTGGTCGGTGGAGTGATGTAGGCCGGTGCTCCCCGCCCCGACCGCTCACCTGCGCCACGCTTCAAAACCGCGAAACACTGCGCATCGCATCCACCAGATAGCGCATGGCGATGCGGTCGTTTTCCGACAACTCCCGATAGCGCTCTACCAGTCTCAATTCTTCCAGGCTGAGCCGGCGTGTCCTGCGCGGGTTGGTCAGGCCTGGAAAGATCCCCAGCATTTCGGTAATGCCCTGTATTTTTGTCATGAGTTGTCCTTCTTTACGTCGAGGTTGACCTGATAGCGCCGTCTGAATCCGGGCCAGATCGCCTATCACGCTAAAGAATAGGGAGGATTCAAAGCGTGAAAAGGGAGTTTTAGAGTAATTAGTCAAAAAAAGTCGGAATCGACATAAAAAAAGAAATAACTGTAAGAAAATTTGACCAAGCCACGCTTTCCTTTCTCTCAAAGCCCGTATTTCCCCTATGATTTTGCCCCTCGGTGAACCGATCCAGCTCTCAGGCATCTGTTCTAACGTTCGTCGCGTTTGGCCAATGGCATGTCCGAACTCCCTTATCAGTCTCTGTTGCCAGGATCGGCTCGGGACTGTTTCGAGAAAGGTTGTATTTATGCACCGCAGGAATCTGCTCAAGGCCTCCATGGCCTTCGCCGCCTACACTGGGCTATCGGCCTCCGGACTCATGGCCGCACGCGCCTGGGCCGCCGATCAGACCGCCGACGGCGAAGCCCGTCCTTTCGACTTCAACGGTTTGAAAGATCAAGCCCGGCGGCTGGCCGAGAGCCGCTATGTCGACACCAAGCAAGTCCTGCCAGAAACCTTGGCCCAGATGTCGCCGTTGCAGTTCAACGCCATCCAGTACGACGTCAACCACTCGCTGTGGAATGACCTCGACGGGCGGCAACTGGATGCGCAGTTCTTCCATGTCGGCATGGGCTTCAAGCAGCCGGTGCGCATGTACAGCGTCGATCCGAAGACGCGTATGGCCCGTGAGGTGCACTTCCGCCCGGAACTGTTCAACTATCAGAAAACCACGGTCAACACCGCGCAATTGAAGGGTGACCTGGGTTTCGCCGGCTTCCGCGTCTTCAAGGCGCCGGAGCTGGACCGGCACGACATCGTTTCGTTTCTGGGGGCCAGCTACTTCCGCGCCGTGGATGCCAGCGGCCAGTACGGGCTATCGGCCCGCGGCCTGGCCATCGACACCTATGCGAAGAAGCGTGAGGAGTTCCCGGACTTCACCAAGTTCTGGTTCGAAACCCCGGAAAAGAACAGCACCCGGTTCGTGGTCTATGCCCTGCTCGACTCCCCCAGCGCCACCGGTGCCTATCGGTTTGACATCGATTGCCAGCCGACCCGGGTGGTGATGGAGATCGACGCGCACATCAATGCCCGTACCGCAATCGAGCAGCTGGGTATCGCGCCCATGACCAGCATGTTCAGCTGTGGCACCGTCGAACGGCGCATGTGCGACACCATTCACCCGCAAATCCACGATTCCGACCGGCTGGCCATGTGGCGCGGCAATGGCGAATGGGTGTGCCGTCCGTTGAACAACCCCGCCACCCTGCAATTCAACGCCTTCGCCGACAAGGACCCGAAAGGTTTCGGCCTGGTACAGACCGACCACGACTTTGCCAGCTACCAGGACACCGTGGACTGGTACAGCAAGCGCCCAAGCCTGTGGGTCGAGCCGACGACGGCCTGGGGCGAAGGCTCGGTCGACCTGCTGGAGATTCCTACCACCGGCGAAACCCTGGACAACATTGTCGCGTTCTGGACGCCGAAAAAACCGGTGGCCGCCGGCGACTCGCTGAACTATGGCTACAAGCTCTACTGGAGCGCGCTGCCGCCAGTCAGCACGGACCTGGCCCACGTCGACGCCACCCGCTCAGGCATGGGCGGTTTCATCGAAGGCTGGGCCCCGGGCGAGCATTACCCGACCGTCTGGGCCCGTCGTTTTGCCGTGGACTTCAGCGGCGGCGGCCTCGACCAACTGCCGCCGGGCACCGGCATCGAACCGGTGGTGACCTGTTCCCACGGTGAAGTGAAAGACTTCAACGTGCTGGTGATGGATGCAATCAAGGGCTACCGCATCACCTTCGACTGGTACCCGACCGACGACAGTGTGGAGCCGGTGCAGATGCGCCTGTTCATTCGCACCAAGGACCGCACCTTGAGCGAGACCTGGTTGTACCAGTACTTCCCGCCAGCGCCGGATAAGCGCAAATATCCCTGAGCCCTGCTGCGTCAGGGATGACGCCTTCGCGAGCAGGCTCGCTCCCACATTGAGCCTTGTTGTGAACGCTATCCACGCCACACAACAGATCCACTGTGGGAGCGAGCCTGCTCGCGATGAGGCCGGTACAAGCACCAATTTTTTTCAAACAAACAAAAAGCCCCGGCCAATGACGACCGGGGCTTTTTGTTTTACCAAACACTCAATCGCGCAAATCCGACTCATGAATCGGCTGGTCCCGATGCGTTGCCCGCTGGTACTGCGCCGGCCACGTGGCCTTGCGGCCGCCCAGGTCATCATCGGCATGCAGGGCCCAGTACGGATCGCGCAACAATTCGCGCGCCAGGAAGATGATATCGGCCTGGCAGGTGCGCAGGATGTGTTCGGCCTGGGCCGGTTCGGTGATCATGCCGACGGTGCCGGTGGCGATTTCCGACTCCTTGCGCACCCGCTCGGCAAAGCGTGTCTGGTAACCCGGGCCGGTGGGAATTTCCGCATTGGCCGCCGTGCCACCCGATGACACGTCGATCAAATCCACCCCCAGGGCCCTGAATCGCCGCGCCAGCTCCACGGTTTCGTCCGGGTTCCACCCGTCCTCGACCCAATCGGTGGCGGAAACGCGAACGAACACCGGCAGTTCTTCAGGCCATACGGCCCGCACCGCTTCGGTGACTTGCAGCACCAGGCGGATGCGATTCTCGAACGAGCCGCCGTATTGATCGCGGCGCTGATTGCTCAACGGCGAGAGGAATTGATGCAGCAGATAACCATGGGCAGCGTGAACCTCGACCACTTTGAAGCCGGCCGTGAGGGCGCGCTTGGCCGAATCCACGAAGGCCTGGATCACATCGGCGATCTGCCCTTCGTCCAACTGCACCGGCGGGGTGTGTTGCGGGTCGAAGGCAATCGGCGACGGGCCGACCGGAACCCAGCCGCCGTCCGCCGGTTTTACGCTGCCATGCTTGCCCAGCCAGGGTCGCCAGGTGCTGGCCTTGCGTCCGGCATGGGCCAGTTGTATGCCCGGCACGGCCCCTTGGGCGGTGATGAACCGGGTGATGCGTTGCAAGGGTTCGATCTGTTCATCATTCCACAGCCCCAGGTCCTGGGCGGTGATGCGACCGTCGGCGGTGACGGCGGTGGCTTCGGTGAACACCAGGCCGGCACCGCCCACGGCACGGCTGCCCAAGTGCACCAGGTGCCAATCGTTGGCCAGGCCATCGGTGCTCGAATACTGGCACATCGGCGATACCGCGATGCGATTGGGCAGGGTCAATTGGCGAAGGGTATAGGGTTCCAGCAGCAGACTCATGGGGCACCTCTCGAATCAGTGGGCAGGCTCCAGGGTTCTGTTTGAAAAGTCGACGAGTGACAAAAGGTGCAACACCCGCCCCCGCGGGCAAAAAATTCGACAAGACGTCACAAGGGCTATCAAGCAGTGCTTAGAGCCTAGTCGACAACCCGCAAGGACGGAGGGTTCAGAACTTAAAAACCGACGGTGTGGCGCACTGCAGTTCACTTAAGGCGACCCTCGCCACAAAGGCCGATCGGCGTATCGGCTACCGCGGCTCGATATGGGCAATCATCAACTGCACCGTTTCCTGGCCGCGGAACTCGTTGAGGTCGAGCTTGTAGGCCAGTTCCACCCAGCGCACGGTAGGGTTGGGCCAGATCTCGCGGTCGATGCCAAAGGCGATGCCATCGAGCTTCACCGAGCCGCACTCGCTCTTGAGGATGACCTTCAGGTGCCGTTCGCCCACCACGCGCTGTTCGACCAACTGGAACAGGCCGTGGAACATCGGCTCAGGAAAATGCTGGCCCCAGGGGCCGGCGTGGCGCAGTGCCCGGGCCAGCTCCAGGTGGAACTCCTCCACCGCCAGGGTGCCATCCGACAACAGCCGGCCGGTCAGGTCTTCTTCGCGCAACTGCCGGCGCACTTCCGCATCGAACGCTTCGGCGAACAACGGAAAATTAGCCTCCGGCAGCGTCAGCCCCGCCGCCATGGCGTGACCGCCGTACTTGCTGATCAGGGTGGGATGCTGCGCCGCCACCACGCTCAGCGCATCGCGAATGTGAAAGCCCGGCACCGAGCGACCCGAGCCCTTGAGCAAACCGTCCCCGGCATCGGCAAAAGCAATGGTCGGACGGAAATAGCGCTCTTTCATTCGCGAGGCGAGAATGCCGATGACCCCCTGGTGCCACTGCGGATCGAACAGGCACAAACCGAATGGCATCGACTCCACCGGCAGGTCCTTGAGCTGGGCCAGGGCTTCGCGCTGCATGCCCTGCTCGATGGACTTGCGGTCCTGGTTCATGCCGTCCAGTTGCGCCGCCATCTCCCGCGCCAGGGCCGGATCGTTGGTGAGCAGGCATTCGATGCCCAGGCTCATGTCGTCCAGGCGCCCTGCCGCATTCAGACGCGGCCCGAGGATAAAACCAAGGTCGGTGGAGGTAATCCGTGACGCATCGCGCTTGGCCACTTCCAGAATAGCCTTGATGCCGGGCCGGGCACGTCCGGCGCGAATCCGTTCCAGGCCCTGATGCACCAGGATCCGGTTATTCGCGTCCAGGGGCACCACGTCGGCCACGCTGCCCAGGGCCACCAGGTCGAGCAATTCGCCGATGTTCGGCTGAGGTGTGCTGGCATACCACCCCAGGCTGCGCAGACGCGCCCGCAGGGCCATCAGCACATAAAAAATGACGCCGACACCGGCCAAGGCCTTGCTCGGAAACTCGCAGCCCGGCTGGTTCGGATTGACAATGGCATCGGCTGCCGGCAGCTCGAGGCCGGGCAAGTGGTGGTCGGTGACCAGCACCTGAAGTCCCGCCGCTTTCGCCGCCGCCACGCCTTCCACGCTGGAAATACCGTTATCCACAGTGATCAGCAACTGCGGTTCGCGAGCCAGGGCGACTTCGACGATTTCCGGGGTCAGCCCGTAGCCATATTCGAAGCGATTGGGCACCAGGTAATCGACATGGGCCGCACCGAGCAGGCGCAGCCCGAGCATGCCCACGGTGCTGGCGGTCGCGCCATCGGCATCGAAGTCGCCCACGATCAGGATGCGCTGGCGTTGCTCCAGCGCCGTCACCAGCAGATCCACCGCGGCGTCGATCCCCTTGAGCTGCTGGAAGGGAATCAAGCGCGCCAGACTCTTGTCCAGTTCAGCCTCGGACTGCACGCCACGCGCTGCGTACAGGCGGGTCAACAGGGGCGGCAGGTCACCGAGGAATGGCAGGGTGTCGGGCAGTTGGCGGGGTTCTATGCGCATGGGGTGACAAAGTTTTCTCTGGAAATCGTGAAGATTGTGGCAAGGAGAGCTCGCTCCCACAATGGCTCATTCAATACCGGGTCAATGGCTCAACCACGCTCGCCCAGCAACCATTGCAGCTGGACTTCATGCTGGCCACGGTCGTCGGTCACGAAAATCGTGCCCTCGCTGATCATCACATCCCACTTGATCACCCGGGGCATGTCCTGGGCCAGGGTTTCTAGCACTTCCTGGGGCACCGCGGCGATGTTGACGTTTTTCAGGTTCTTGACCGCCGGGATCACCTTGCCTTCCCAGACCCGCAGGCTGCCGTAAGCCAGCAGGCTGGTGCGCTCGGTCCGGCGCGAGCACCAGGTCAGGCGATCGGCATCCGGCTGGCCGACTTCGATCCAGTGCAGCACACGGTCATCCAGGCTTTTTTCCCACAGCGCAGGCTCGTCGACGTCTGACAGACCACGACCAAACGCCAGCAGCTCGTTGTACCAGAACGCGTAAGCCAGCAGGCGCACAGTCATGCGCTCTTCGGTTTCCGAAGGGTGGCGGGCGATGGTCTGCTTCACATTCTCATACACATTGCGGTCGAGATCGGTGAGGTTCAGTTCAAACTTGTAAGTCGTGGACGGCTGGGCCATGAACGGGCTTCTTGATACGAGGAAAGGCGGCAAGTCTAACCGATGACGCGGGCAATCCACGAATTGCCGACCATCAACCTGCGGCGACTGACCTTGGCCTATGATAAAACGCTCTATTCGTTCTGCCTTTGTCCTACAGGATCTGTCATGTCGCTTACTGCCAAACCCCTTGCCGGTGTCAAAGTCATCGAACTCGGCACCTTGATCGCCGGGCCCTTCGCCTCGCGCATCTGCGGTGAATTCGGTGCCGAAGTCATCAAGGTCGAATCGCCCGACGGCGGCGACCCCCTGCGCAAGTGGCGCAAGCTGTACGAAGGCACCTCGCTGTGGTGGTTCGTCCAGGCTCGCAACAAGAAGTCCCTGACCTTGAACCTCAAGCACCCTGAAGGCCTGGCGATCCTGAAAAAACTGATTGGCGAAGCCGATATCCTGATCGAGAATTTCCGCCCCGGCGTACTGGAAAAGCTCGGCCTGGGCTGGGATGTATTGCACGCACTGAACCCGAAACTGGTGATGGTGCGGCTTTCGGGCTTCGGCCAGACCGGGCCGATGAAAGATCAACCGGGGTTTGGTGCGGTGGGCGAGTCCATGGGCGGCCTGCGCTACATCACCGGCTTCGAAGACCGCCCGCCGGTGCGCACCGGGATTTCCATCGGCGACTCCATCGCCGCGCTCTGGGGCGTGATCGGCGCATTGATGGCCCTACGTCACCGCGAGATCAATGGCGGAACCGGGCAAGTGGTGGACGTGGCCTTGTACGAGGCGATTTTCGCCATGATGGAAAGCATGGTGCCGGAGTTCGACGTGTTCGGCTTCATCCGCGAGCGCACCGGCAATATCATGCCCGGCATCACCCCCTCGTCCATCCACACCAGCGCTGACGGCAAGCACGTGCAGATTGGGGCCAACGGCGACGCGATCTTCAAGCGCTTCATGCAGATCATCGGCCGTGACGACCTGGCCAATGACCCACAACTGGCCAGCAACGATGGCCGTGACAGCCGCCGTGACGAGCTGTACGGCGTCATCGATCGCTGGGTCAACTCGCTGCCGCTCGACAGCGTTATCGACCAACTGAACCAGGCCGGAGTGCCGGCCAGTCGGATCTTCAGCGCCGAGGATATGTTCAGCGACCCGCAGTTCCTGGCCCGTGAAATGTTCCTGCAGGCCAAGTTGCCCGACGGCAAGGCATTCAAGATGCCGGGGATCGTACCGAAGCTCTCCGACACCCCGGGCACCTCCGAATGGGTCGGGCCGGCGCTGGGTGAACACAACGCACAAGTGCTCGGCGAACTTGGCTACGATGCACAGCAGATCGCCAAGCTGCGCAGTGACGGGGCCATTTGACACACCGCAACGGGCAGTCACTGAAGATCAAACTGTGGGAGCGAGCTTGCTCGCGATAGCGTCCGTTCAATCGATTTGATGCTGACTGACACACCGCAATCGCGAGCAAGCTCGCTCCCACATTAAGCTTGGCTTCATCCGGGAGAATCAGGCCGGCTGTCGGGCCGCCTCGCGAGCAAGCTTTGCTCCCACAGGTCCTGCTCAAACAGATCTGATGGGTGTACGACCGGGAGAACCAGGCCGGCTGTCAGGCCGCCTCGCGAGCAAGCTTTGCTCCCACAACGGCGCCAACACCTGACAAACCACGCTAAAACCACAAAAGCCAGGCAAAAAGAAACCCCGAGAAGTGGGGAGACGACTCGGGGTTAAACGTGACCACTCATGGTCCGTACAACAAGCGACAAGCACCGGAGCACAATGCTCGCTCTTGTTGGTAAAGAGTCTGACTCATCAGGACGTAGGAAGGTTCCCACAAAACCCCAGTCAATTCGCCCCGACCATGACCTTGTCGCGCGCCAGATTGCGCAGCGCCGCAATCACACAGGGCTCCAGGCGCCCCTCGGCAATCAGCACATCGCGATGCAGGCCATCGACCACATCCGTCAACTGACGCTTGTCGGTCAATTGGGCCTGATTGAACACTCGCTCGACCATGATGGCCCCGGAGGCATTCTTCAGCGTCACCAGGCATTCGCCCTTGGCGCCGGAGGGAGTCAGCGTGACCTGATACGGGCTCAAAGCCTCACCCAGCAATAGGCTGATACTTTCCATTCGCTCACCCTTCAATAGTCCGAAAACAACTGCATGTTCACAGTAAGTGACCGTGAGCCGCAGCAGAAAGTTCGTCAGCGCACCGAACCGGCACGCCTTCAACCTGTTCAACCGAGCATGCGCGCCCAATATGACAGGCAAACAACAGCCTTTTCTTGAAACCTTGGCGTGGTGACGGTCGGCGTCAGGCCATCAACTTGTCGCAACGGCGCCACCGACGCCCGGCATCGGTCCAGCCCCCCAGAATGCCGCGTAACTGCCCGTCGGCTCCATAAAAGGGTACCGACCAATGATAGATTTCCCGCAAGCCGCTGCTGAACATCAATTGCCGGTCGACGAACCGAGACTGGCCGGTGCGCAATTGCTCCATCACCTCCCCATGGAGCAACTCGGCGGTGGCCGGTGGGAATGCCGCCGAATCTGTCAGCCGCGTGCCCCGCAGCTTTTCGAAGCGGGTCGCAAACTGGTCCTCGTAGCTTTTGTTGCACATGATCAGGCGCCCTTCCAGATCCCGGATGAAAATCGGGTCGGGAATGGCATCCATCAAGGCCCGCTGGAGCATCAACTGGTCCTTGAGGATCGCCTCGGCCTTGAGGCGCTGATCGATCTGTATCTGCAGGCGGCGGTTCCATAGCAGGGACAGGAGGCCGAACACCACGACCACGACCACGCACCAGTAACCCCAGCGGGACACCCGCTCCCAGATCGATGGCGCCTGGACGGGTGTGATACCGGCCACCCATTTGGAACGCAGCGCGCGCATGTCCTTGGCCGGGAAGGCTTCCAGCGCTTTATTCAAGATACCCAGCAGCACGGTCAGGTCTTGGCGTACCGCGAGGTAATCGGGTTCCCACTTGCCCTCCAGGCCCCTGCCTACTTGCAATTGACCCGCCGGATAGAGATGCACCCCGGTTTCATTTTCGATGGTGGCATAGGCTTCCCGGCTCTCGACCAATGCCCGCGCTTCGCCATAGGTCTTGGTCGTGCGCAATTTGATGGCCGGGTAGTCGCGCCTGATCTCCGCTTCCAAGGCATGCCGCGCCGGCAACGCCAGGACCTTCCCTTCCAGCTGCTCCAGCGAATGGAGGATCGATTCTCCGTCACGGCCAACAAATACCCAGCCCGAGCCACCAAATGCATGGCTGAAACTCAGGAAATCCCTGCGTTCATCATTCATCGCCAGGAGGGTTGTCATGTCGGCTTCGCTGTTTTCCAGCAGCGTCAGCAACTCGCCGGGGGAGAACGACTCCCGATGCACGAACTCAAGGCCCGTCATTTGCGTAATGCGTTGGAGAATGTCGTGGTTCAGACCGCTCCACTGCCCCAGCTCATCCTTGAACAGGTACAACGGAAACTGCATCGTGGCCACGATGACGCGGGGGTTATCCTTGATCCACTTCAATTCCTGCGCATCCAATACCAGCCGCTCGCCAGGATTGAACGGCGGCGTTTCGAAAGCCGCCAACTGCGCCGCATCGCCCCCTTGCGCCCAGTACATCAGGGCCAGGCCCATTACCCAGCCCAAGGCTGGCTTGCCTTTGCTAAAAAACGACATCTGCATTTCCTTCGAGATGACTCGCCCGTTCCTCCAAGGGCGAAAACCCGACCAGTTTGGCATGCAGAAACAAGAAAGCCCGTCAGGAGACGGGCTTCAAAATGTGACAGGTTTACGCGCTCAGAGCGGCTTGCCGCGGTTGCCATGCTGGCTGACAAAGGCCTGCACAGCCTTCAAGTCGTTGGGCAACACGGTGCAACGCTCATCTCGCTCAAACAAATCAGAAAGATGTGCAGGTAGTTCAAGCGCTTTTCCTACACCGGCTTTCTCCACGGCTTCCGGGAACTTGACCGGGTGAGCCGTGCCCAGGATCACCATCGGGATGTCCAGGCTACGACGGCACTCACGAGCGGCCCTGACACCGATGGCCGTGTGCGGATCGAGCAACTCACCGCTCTGCTCGAACACCTCGGCGATGGTTTCGCAAGTCTGCTCATCGTCCACGGCCAGGGAGTCGAACAACTTGCGGGCTTCGGTCCAGCGCTCAGGCTCGACGCTGAAACCGCCGCGCTGGCGGAAGCTGTCCATCAGGCCGGCAATCGCCGCACCATTGCGACCGTGCAGGTCGAACAGCAGGCGTTCGAAGTTCGACGACACCATGATATCCATCGACGGCGACAGGGTGGCGTGCAGGGTTTCCTTGACGTACTGGTTGCCGCTCATGAAGCGGTGCAGGATGTCGTTGCGGTTGGTGGCGACGATCAATTGATTGATCGGCAGACCCATGTTGCGCGCCAGGTAGCCGGCGAAGATATCGCCGAAGTTGCCGGTCGGCACCGAGAACGACACGGAGCGGGCCGGGCCGCCCAATTGCAGGGCCGCGTGGAAGTAATAAACGATCTGGGCCATGATCCGCGCCCAGTTGATCGAGTTCACCGCCACCAGCCGCGTGCCCTTGAGGAAGCTCTGGTCGGCGAAACTGGCCTTGACCATTTCCTGGCAGTCATCGAAGTTGCCTTCGATGGCGATGTTGTGGATGTTATCGCCGAAAATCGTCGTCATCTGCCGACGTTGCACTTCCGAAACCCGGTTGTGCGGGTGCAGGATGAAAATGTCGACGTTCTCGCAATGCTTGCAGCCTTCGATGGCCGCCGAACCGGTGTCGCCAGAAGTGGCACCGACGATCACCACACGCTCGCCACGCTTTTGCAGCACGTAGTCCAGCAGGCGACCGAGCAATTGCAGGGCGAAGTCCTTGAACGCCAGGGTGGGGCCGTGGAACAGCTCCATGACCCATTCGTTACCGTTGAGCTGACGCAGCGGTGCGATGGCGTTGTGGGAAAAGACGCCATAGGTCTCTTCGAGGATTTTCTTGAAATCGGCGTCCGGGATGCTGCCGGTGACGAACGGGCGCATGACCCGGAACGCCAGCTCGTGATACGGCAGGCCGGCCCAGGAAGCGATTTCTTCCTGGGTGAAGCGCGGCAGGTTTTCCGGCACATAGAGACCGCCGTCCGTGGCCAGGCCGGCCAGGAGGACATCTTCGAAATTCAGGGCCGGTGCCTGGCCGCGGGTGCTGATATAGCGCATGGGGCAAACCTTCGGTTTGGGCTTCAAGCGTTGAAGCTGCAGGCGACACACTCAAAGGCAAGTTTGCCTTCGTTCGCAGCCTGCAACTTACCGCTTGCCGCTAAATTAATTCAAATGTTCGACGCGGATACGGACCACCGGGCCAACGACACCCTGGAGCGCTTCCAGCGCCGCAATCGCGTCGTTGATGCGCTGCTCGACCACACGGTGGGTCAGCAGGATCATCGGCACCAGGCCGTCGTGTTCCTCGACTTCCTTCTGCATGATCGACTCGATGTTGATGCCGCGTTCCGAAAGGATGCTCGCCACTTGGGCCAGCACACCTGGATGGTCCTTGGCCTGGATGCGCAGGTAGTAGGAGCTTTCGCATGCCTCGATCGGAAGAATCGGGTGAGCCGACAGCGAGTCTGGCTGGAAGGCCAGGTGTGGCACACGGTTTTCCGGGTCCGAGGTCATGGCGCGAACCACGTCCACCAGGTCGGCGATCACCGAGGAGGCCGTCGGCTCCATGCCCGCACCGGCGCCGTAGAACAGCGTCGAGCCGGAGGCGTCGCCGTTGACCATCACCGCGTTCATCACGCCGTTGACGTTGGCGATCAGGCGATCGGCCGGGATCAAGGTCGGGTGCACGCGCAGCTCGATGCCGTTGGCGGTGCTGCGCGCCACGCCCAGGTGCTTGATGCGATAGCCCAAGGCTTCGGCGTAGTTCACGTCAGCGGTGGTCAGCTTGGTGATGCCTTCGGTGTAGGCCTTGTCGAACTGCAACGGAATGCCGAACGCAATGGAGGCCAGGATCGTCAGCTTGTGCGCTGCGTCGATGCCTTCCACGTCGAACGTCGGATCAGCCTCTGCGTAGCCCAGGGCCTGGGCTTCGGCGAGCACGTCTTCGAAGGTGCGACCCTTCTCGCGCATCTCGGTGAGGATGAAGTTGCCGGTGCCGTTGATGATCCCCGCGACCCAGTTGATGCGGTTGGCCGACAGGCCTTCGCGGATCGCCTTGATCACCGGGATGCCACCGGCCACGGCGGCTTCGAAAGCCACGATCACGCCCTTCTCGCGGGCCTTGGCGAAAATTTCATTACCGTGAACAGCGATAAGCGCCTTGTTCGCGGTGACCACATGCTTGCCATTCTCGATGGCCTTGAGTACCAGCTCACGGGCAACGGTGTAGCCGCCGACCAGCTCTATGACGATGTCGATCTCAGGGTTCGTGGCCACTTCGAAGACATCGTTGGTAATCGCAATACCGGTCGTCTGGAACTGAGGCTTTGGCGTGCGCATGGCAATTTGTGCCACTTCGATCCCACGCCCGGCACGACGAGCAATTTCCTCGGCGTTGCGCTGAAGTACGTTGAAGGTGCCGCCACCGACGGTACCTAACCCACAGATGCCTACTTTGACCGGATTCACTCTTGACTCCCCATGAAACGGCCGACGCAAGGTCGGCCGTGAAATACAGCCGCGCAGCAACGCGACTTTGTGTTTAACGGCCCGACGAAGGTTTTCGCCGAGCCGTGATCTTCAGAAGCGGATCGCCCATGATCATTTTGCGCCCAGGGCCAGTTTGGCGACTTGTGGCGCCGGCTGGTAGCCCGGAATCACCTGGCCGTCAGCCAAAACGATGGCCGGCGTGCCGTTCACTCCAATGGACTGGCCAAGGGCGAACTGCTTGGAAACCGGGTTCTCGCACTTGGCGGCCTTGATTTCCTTGCCATCGACCATCTTGTCCATGGCCGCTTTCTTGTCCTTGGAGCACCAGACCGCCTGCAACTGCTCATCGCCCGGCGAGCCCAGGCCCTGGCGCGGGAACGCAACATAGCGCACTTCGATGCCGCGCTTGTTCAGCTCCGGCACTTCGGCGTGCAGCTTGTGGCAATACGGGCAGGTGGTGTCAGTGAACACGGTGATGTGCGACTTGGTTTCGCCAATCGCCGGATAGACCACGGTTTCAGCGACTGGAATGCCGTTGATCAACTTGGAAATGCCCTGGCGCTCGGTCATCTCGGTGAGATTGACCGGCTTGCCGTCCTTGAGCTCGAACAGGTTGCCCTGGACGATGTACTGACCGTCGGCGCTGGCGTAAAGCACGCGGCTGCCCTTGAGCTTGATCTCATACAGGCCGGCCATGGGACTGGCCGAGATGGTTTCGATCGGCACTTCGAGCTGAAGGTTTTCCAGGCTCTTGCGGATAGCCTTGTCGGCCGCGTCGTCGGCGATGGCAAAGGTACTGGCCAGCGCAATGGCGGCGGCGGTGAACATCTGGATCAAACGCATGGGGACTCCTGAGGCGAACAAATGAGACGGGAAACGCCGACCCGCAGATTCGGGTTCCAACCGCCCACTGTGCAAACCGGGAAAGCCTACCACATAAGGCCCGCGTGACCGAATGCCGCTGATGCAAGACGCTTTGAAGATTGATGCAGGCTTTTCTGTGGGAGCTGTCCTGTGGGAGCAAGGCTTGCCCGCGATGGCCGCGCCGCGGTGTAACAACTACACCGCGTTATCGTTCATCGCGGGCAAGCCTTGCTCCCACAAGCTCGCTCCCACAGGGGATTTCATTCAACCGCGAGGGTGGTGTTTGGCATGCAGGTCCTGCAGCCGTGCCCGGGCGACGTGGGTGTAGATCTGGGTGGTGGAGAGGTCGCTGTGGCCGAGCAGCATCTGTACCACCCGCAGGTCGGCGCCGTGGTTGAGCAGGTGCGTGGCGAAGGCATGGCGCAGGGTGTGGGGCGAGAGGGATTTATTGATCCCGGCCACCTTGGCCTGGTGCTTGATCCGGTGCCAAAAGGTCTGGCGGGTCATCTGCTCGCCGCGCAGGCTGGGGAACAGCACGTCGCTGGGGCGCCCGCCCAGCAGTTCGTGGCGGGCATCGCGCATGTAGCGCTCGACCCAGACGATCGCTTCCTCACCCATCGGCACCAGGCGCTCCTTGCTGCCTTTGCCCATCACACGCAGCACGCCCTGGCGCAGGTTGACCTGCTCCAGCGTCAAGCTGATCAACTCGGTGACCCGCAGGCCGCAGGCGTACAAGACTTCCAGCATGGCCCGGTCGCGCTGACCGATGGCTTCGCTGAGGTCGGGCGCCGCCAGCAGCGCTTCCACATCGGCTTCCGAGAGGGACTTGGGCAATGGACGCCCCAATTGCGGCATTTCCACGCGCAAGGTCGGGTCCACCGCGATCAGCTTTTCCCGCAGCAAATAGCGATAGAACCCACGCAGGCCGGAGAGAAACCGCGCCGTCGAGCGCGGTTTGTAGTTCTGCTCCAGGCGCCACGCCAAGTGATCGAGGATCAGCTCCCGGCCGGCATTGATCAGTTCCAGGTGGTTTTCCTGCAGCCAACCGTTGAACAGCGCCAGGTCACTGCGATAGGCATCGCGGGTGTTATCGGACAGGCCCTTCTCCAGCCACAGGGCGTCGAGAAACTGGTCTATCAGCGGATGATCGATGGCTGGCATAAAAACTCTTGAAGGATGCGGGCACACACAGCATCAAAATGGCAAATGAAGCTATGCAGGGTGCTCAAAGAGCAAATCGCAGGCAACAAAAAAGCAGCCCGCAGGCTGCTTTTTTTGCATCGGAAGCTGGACTTAAGCCAGTTTTTCCTTGATGCGAGCTGCTTTACCCGACAGGTCACGCAGGTAGTACAGCTTGGCTTTACGTACGTCACCGCGACGCTTGACAGCCATGCTGTCGATTTGCGGGCTGTAGGTCTGGAAAGTACGCTCTACGCCAACACCGTTGGAGATTTTACGAACGGTGAATGCACTGTTCACGCCACGGTTACGCTTGGCGATAACGACGCCTTCGAACGCTTGCAGACGGGAACGGTCGCCTTCCTTCACTTTCACCTGAACGACAATGGTGTCGCCTGGGGCAAAGGTAGGGATTTCTTTGGTCATCTGCTCTGCTTCGAGTGCAAGGATGATTTTGTTAGTCATGCTGTGCTCCTAAGGCAAGTCGTCGGACTCACCATCGATACGTTGTTAACTATCGTCCCGCTCGCGGATGTATTCCTCGAGCAGCTTCTTCTCTTCTCCAGAAAGCGAGCGGCTTTCCAGAAGATCGGCGCGTCGTTCATAGGTCCGACCAAGGGACTGCTGTAAACGCCAACGCCGGATGTGCGCGTGGTTGCCACTTAGCAACACGTCGGGAACACGCTGATCCGCATACACCTCCGGTCGGGTGTAGTGCGGGCAATCCAGCAGACCATCCGTAAAGGAATCTTCCTCAGCGGAATCTGCATGCCCTAAAGCTCCAGGCAGCAGTCGTGTAACCGCATCGATCAGGACCATCGCCGGCAGCTCGCCGCCAGACAGTACATAGTCGCCAATCGACCACTCTTCATCGACATGAGCTTCAATGAAACGCTCGTCAATGCCTTCATAACGGCCGGCAATCAGGATCAATGCATCCGAATTCGCCAGCTCGCGTACCGCCGACTGAGTCAGTTGGCGACCTTGGGGCGACAGGTAGATCACCTTCGCACCCTCCCCGGCTGCCGTCCTGGCCTGAACCAGCGCATCTTCCAGGGGCTTGATCTTCATCACCATGCCCGGACCACCGCCAAACGGGCGATCGTCCACAGTGTGATGTCGATCCGTGGTGTAGTCCCGCGGATTCCAACAGGTGAGCTGCAACAGCTCCTGTTTCACCGCGCGGCTGGTTATGCCGTACTCGCTGATGGCGGAAAACATCTCGGGAAACAATGTGATGACTTCAACGCGCAAGTTAGCCACGTTTAGAAATCCGCATCCCATTCCACCTTCATCTCGCCTGCGGCAAGGTCGACGGCCAACACGCATTGCTCGGTATAGGGCAACAGGCGTTCGCGATCATCCAGGCTGCCGACGCAAGGCTTGACCACCATGACATCGTTCGAACCGGTCTCGAGCAGGTGATCGATTTTCCCGAGCAATTGCCCGAGGTGGTCGATGACCTTCAGACCCACCAGCTGGTACCAGTAGTACTCGCCGTCGGTCAGTTCAGGGAACAGGTTGCGCGGCACGCAGATCTCATAACCGGCCAGAAGACGCGCTTCTTCACGATCATCGAGATCCTTGAGCTTCGCGACCAGGAACTTGTCGTTCCCGCGTCCGCTGACCAGCTCCACCTGTTTCACGCTACCTTCGCGCTTGAGCGTCCAGGTTTTGTAGTCCAACAGGTTCTTGATCGGATCAGTAAAGGAATACACCTTCACTTCGCCGCGAACGCCATGTACAGAGTAGATCTTGCCGACAACGATCAAATCATCAGCATCTTTTGGCGTCGCGTTCATATTGCTCAGGCCGCAGCCTTAGCCGATTCCTTCAACAACTGAGCAACGCGCTCAGAAGGTTGTGCACCAACGCTCAGCCAGTAGGCTACGCGCTCTTGGTTCACGGACAGACGTACTTCCTGACCACGGGCAACAGGGTTGAAGAAACCAACCTGTTCCTTGTGGGAACCGTCACGCGGGTTGCGGCTGTCGGTTACGGTCAGGTGGTAAAACGGGCGCTTTTTGGAGCCGCCAAGGGCAAGACGGATTGTTAGCATGTGAACATCGTTCCTGTAGTCGGTGCTGCAAATCTAAATGCACAGCGGGCATAGGTGCCCGAAAGGCCGCATATTCTAAGGAATATCCGGACTTTTGCAAATGTCTTTTTCCGGCGCCTGGCGCCATGCGATCAAGATTTGCCATAGAGCCGTCATGAAAAACGGCAAGTCAGCTCCCGCGTAGCGCGGGTTTGCTGGAGATCCCCGCATCCGTGCGGGGCAACGCCGACATGACAGCCGGCGCAGATTCTTTACATTTTCGGCATGCCGCCGCCGGGCAACATACCGCCCATGCCGCGCATCATCTTGGCCATTCCGCCCTTGGCGGAGAATTTCTTCATCATCTTCTGCATCTGCTTGTGCTGCTTGATCAAGCGACCGATGTCCTGCACCTGGGTGCCGGAACCCATGGCGATACGGCGTTTGCGCGAACCGCTGATCAGCTCAGGGTCGCGGCGCTCGGCCGGGGTCATGGAGTTGATGATGGCTTCCATCTGCTTGAACTGCTTTTCAGCCGCACCCTGGGCATTGCCCATCTGCGCCAGGTTCACGCCACCGATGTTCGGCAGTTTGTCCATGAGGCCGCCAAGGCCGCCCATGTTCTTCATTTGTTGCAGCTGGTCGCGGAAGTCTTCGAGGTCGAAGCCCTTGCCCTTCTTCAGCTTCTTGGCCAGTTTGTCGGCCTTGTCCTTGTCGAGGGTCTGTTCGGCCTGCTCGATCAGGCTGAGCACGTCCCCCATGCCGAGGATGCGCGAAGCGATACGCTCGGGGTGGAACGGCTCGAGCGCTTCGCTCTTCTCGCCCATACCGATGAACTTGATCGGCTTGCCGGTGATGGCGCGTACCGACAGCGCGGCACCGCCACGGGCGTCACCGTCGACCTTGGTCAGGATCACGCCGGTCAACGGCAGTGCATCACCGAACGCCTTGGCGGTGTTGGCCGCGTCCTGGCCGGTCATGGCATCGACCACGAACAGGGTTTCCACCGGGTTGATCGCGGCATGCAGCGCCTTGATCTCGCCCATCATTTCTTCATCGATGTGCAGGCGACCGGCGGTATCGACGATGACCACGTCGATGAATTTCAGTTTTGCTTCTTTAATAGCCGCCTGGGCGATGTCCACCGGCTTCTGGCTCAGGTCGGACGGGAAGAACGTCACGCCGATGTCGTTGGCCAGGGTTTCCAGTTGCTTGATCGCCGCCGGACGGTAGATGTCCGCCGACACCACCATCACCGACTTCTTCTTGCGCTCTTTAAGGAAGCGCGCCAGCTTGCCGGCTGTCGTGGTCTTGCCCGCGCCCTGCAGACCAGCCATCAGCACCACCGCTGGCGGTACGGCGCTCAGGTTCAGGTCTTCGTTGGCGGCGCCCATCAGGCTTTCGAGTTCGGCCTGGACGATCTTCACGAACGCCTGGCCCGGTGTCAGGCTGCGCGACACTTCGGTGCCGACGGCGCGTTCCTTGACCGAATTGACGAAGTCCTTGACCACCGGCAGGGCGACGTCGGCTTCGAGCAACGCCATGCGCACTTCGCGCAGGGTGTCTTTGATGTTGTCCTCGGTCAGTTTCGCCTTGCCGGTGACATGGCGCAGCGTCTGCGAGAGACGGTCGGTTAGGTTTTCAAACATGCGCGATCCTTTCAGGCCCAGATGAGACCGGGATAATGGCGGCCCAGACCGTGAAAAATGTGCTCGGCGAGCCTGCGGCGTGGGCAGGTCGCGGATTATAGCGAAGAAGCGGGCTACGTACACCTTACTGTCAGTTGCTGTGGTCTTTCGTGCGGAGGGGGTTCTATGCCAAACTCAGCGCCTTTCGGGCTTGCCTAACAGGATTTATGCTCCCCTTGTCACCCAGCTTGCTTGCCACGCTCGCCGCCGCCTGCCTTTATGCCGCTGCGACCCTCTATCAAGGCACCCGCCTGGCCACCGGCGCCAAGGCGAACAAACGCCTGCTGGTCACGCTTGGCGTGCTGGCGGTGCTCGGCCACGCGGCCAGCCTTTATACCCACCTGATGACGCCGATCGGCCTGGGCCTGGACTTTTTCAACGCCGCCAGCCTGATCGCCGTCGCCGTGATCGCCCTGACGCTGCTGGCCTGCTCGCGCATCCCGGTGGAAAACCTGCTGGTGCTACTGTTCCCGCTGGGGCTGGCCACGGTGCTGCTGGCGCAGTTCGCGCCGTCGGGCACGGTGCAGATCATCGACGAAGAGCCGGGCATCCTTGCCCATATCCTGCTGTCGATCCTTGCCTATGGCCTGTTCACCATCGCGGTGTTCCAGGCCTTGCTGCTGCTGGTGCAGGACCACCAGCTCAAAAACAAGCACCCGTCCGGACTGATCCGCAATTTCCCGCCATTGCAAACCATGGAAAGCCTGCTGTTCGGCTTCCTCTGGGCCGGCTGGAGCCTGCTGTCGCTGTCGCTGATCTCCGGCTGGCTGTTCGTCGAGAACCTGTTCGCCCAGCACCTGGTACACAAGACCCTGCTGGCCTGCCTGGCCTGGATAGTCTTCAGCGTGCTGCTGTGGGGCCGCAACCGCCTCGGCTGGCGCGGCCACAAGGCGATTCGCTGGACCCTGGCTGGTTTCTGCCTGCTGATGCTCGCGTACTTCGGCAGCAAGCTGGTTCGCGAATACATCCTGCATGTGTGACGGACGGCCCTGATGGATACGTTGCCCGTGGCGCCGCTGTTTGCCGTGCTCGTGGTGCTGATCCTCTGGTCGGCCCTGTTCACCGCCATCGAAGCCGCCCAGCAGCACCTGCTGGCCCAGCGCACGGCCTCGCGCGCCAGTGACAAACCGCTGGCAACGCTGACATTCCCGCTGGCCAGCCTGATCCTGTGCAATACCCTCTGTCGCACCCTGGCCGTGGTCATCGGCACCTTGCTGGCGATTTTTACCTGGCTGGAAAACGGCCCTTGGGTAGCCTGGCTCGGCACCAGCGCCGCCCTGCTGGTATTTGCCGACTACCTGCCGCGCACCTTGGCCACCCGCCAGCCCGAAGCGGTGCTGGCGCTGGGCAACGCCTTGCTTGGCATACCGTTGAAGATCCTCTATCCGTTTGCCTGGCTGTTGAATGGTGCCAGCCAATTGTTGCTGCGCCCCTTTGCGCGCAAAGCCAGCATGGTGCAACAGAGCGACGACGAAATGCCCGCGCCACCGCGCAGCGAGCACGAACCTGAGCACGGCAGCAGCCGACTGCATCCGATTTCCGGCATCCACGCCCTGGACAACATCACCGTCAACGATATCCTCGTGCCCCGCAGCGAGGTCGACGGAATCAACCTCGACGACCCCATCGGCGAGATCATCGAACAGCTGCGCCTGAACCGTCGCACCCGCCTGCCGGTGTTCCACAGCGACATCAACCAGGTCGAAGCGGTGCTCAACACGCGCCAGATCCGTCATTTGCTGGCGGATGCGAGCCTGACCCAGGAAGCGCTACTGGCCGCCTCCCACGAGCCCTACTTCGTCCCTGAAAGCACGCCACTGCAACTGCAATTGCTGAATTTCCACAAGCAGCAGCGGCGCCTGGGCATGGTGGTGGACGAATACGGCGAAGTGCTGGGTATCGTCACCCTGGAAGACATCCTCGAAGAAATCGTCGGCGAATTCGAAAGCGAGCACAGCCTCGACAACCCCCACGTGCACCCCCAGCCCGATGGTCGCCTGATGATCGATGGCGCGGCGTCGATCCGCGAATTGAACAGGACCCTTGGCTGGCATCTGCCTTGCGACGGCCCCAAGACCCTCAACGGGCTGGTGACCGAAGCCCTGGAAACCATCCCCGAAAGCCCGGTGTGCCTGAAGATCGGTCGTTATCGACTGGAAATCATCGAGACCGTGGACAACCGTGTCAGCCAGGTGCTGGCGTGGCATAACAGTTCGGTGCCCACGGCTTCCTGAATCCCCCAGGCTCAAGGTAAAACACAGTTGTGCCGAGGGGATTTATCCCCTCGCCACAAAAAGCCCAGCGCACGCTTCAATATTGTGTGCGAGCTCACTTGTTGAATCGTTAGCCTCCTTCCTATACTCAATCCGCTTACCCAGCCCCGCCCGAACCTCGTGCTTACCCGCACCCAGCCAGTTCATCGGCAAAACCCGCATCAGTCCTGCGACTGTTCCTACCCGAAACAGCGAAAGGATACCCGCCCATATCCCTGGGTGTTCGACCATAATAATTCGCTCCAATGGAGCACATGACTGTCAGGGATAACCGCATGACGACCGCTACCTGCAACGAGGCTGTGTCTGCCCAGCCGACAAACTCGACCACACGCGTGGCCACCGCGAGTTTCATCGGCACCGCCATCGAGTTCTACGATTTCTACGTCTACGCCACGGCTGCGGCCCTGGTGATCGGGCCGGTGTTCTTCCCGCAAACCTCAGGCACGGCACAGATGCTGTCGTCCTTCCTGACGTTCGGCATCGCCTTCCTTGCCCGCCCGCTGGGCTCTGCGCTGTTCGGCCATTTCGGCGACCGGATCGGGCGCAAGTCGACGCTGGTGGCGTCCCTGCTGCTGATGGGCGTGTGCACCACCCTCATCGGCGTGCTGCCCGGCTACGCCAGCATTGGCGCCTGGGCGCCGATCCTGCTGTGCGTGCTGCGTTTCGGCCAGGGCCTGGGGTTGGGCGGTGAATGGGGCGGCGCGGCGCTGCTCGCCACCGAGAACGCGCCCAAGGGCAAGCGCGCCTGGTTCGGCATGTTCCCCCAACTGGGGCCCTCCATCGGCTTCCTGGCGGCCAACGGGCTGTTCCTGACCCTGGCCATGAGCCTGGACGATGAGCAATTTCGCGCCTGGGGTTGGCGGATTCCGTTCCTGCTCAGTGCAGTACTGGTGATCGTCGGCCTCTATGTTCGACTCAAGCTCCATGAAACCCCGGTGTTCGCCAATGCCATGGCCCGCCAGGAGCGGGTGAAAGTGCCGTTGGTCGAGCTGTTCAGCCAGTACTGGGCGCCAACCTTGCTGGGCGCGGCGGCGATGGTGGTGTGTTACGCGCTGTTCTATATCTCGACGGTGTTTTCCCTGAGCTACGGCGTGTCCACCCTCGGCTACAGCCGCGAGACCTTCCTGGGCCTGCTGTGCTTTGCCGTGCTGTTCATGGCCGCCGCTACGCCCCTGTCGGCCTGGGCCAGCGACCGCTACGGGCGCAAACCGGTGCTGATCGTCGGCGGCGTGTTGGCGATTGCCTCGGGTTTCCTCATGGAACCCTTGCTGACCCACGGCTCGACCGGCGGCGTGGCGCTGTTCCTGTGCATCGAGCTGTTCCTGATGGGCGTGACCTTCGCCCCCATGGGCGCCTTGCTGCCGGAACTGTTTCCCACCCACGTGCGCTACACCGGCGCCTCGGCGGCCTACAACCTGGGCGGCATCGTCGGCGCCTCGGCCGCGCCGTTCTTCGCCCAGAAACTGGTGGCAATGGGTGGTTTGAGTTATGTCGGGGGCTACGTTTCAGCGGCCGCACTGCTCAGCGTGATCGCCGTGCTGTGCTTGAAGGAAACGCGTCATAACGACTTGAACCGGGTTGCCTGACGCGAACCCGCAGGCGCGGCTGCTGGCTGCGATCTTTTGAGCTTTCGCTTGAGATTCAAGCGTCAGGGGAAAGATCGCAGCCTGGCTTCGCTCGGCAGTTCCTACGGGGCAAAACCGGTCAATGAAATAACCGCTAACAATCACCCGCCATTGAAACCACCCCCCACCTGCCCCATCTAAGACCCATACTCCATTGCGCAGGTGCCCCATGAGCGACCAGCACTCTACCGAAGCCACCAACGAATACGCTGACTCCGAACACATCGAACACACCTCCTCCGGCACCGGCCTGGCCCTGCCTGGACAGAACTTGCCGGACAAGGTCTACATCATCCCGATCCACAATCGTCCGTTCTTCCCAGCCCAGGTGTTGCCGGTCATCGTCAACGAAGAACCGTGGGCCGAGACCCTGGAGCTGGTGGCCAAGTCCGACCATCACTCCCTGGCGCTGTTCTTCATGGACTCGCCCCAGGAAGACCCGCGTCATTTCGACACCTCGAAACTGCCGCTGTATGGCACGCTGGTGAAGGTGCACCACGCCAGCCGGGAAGGCGGCAAACTGCAATTCGTCGCCCAGGGCCTGACCCGCGTGCGTATCCGCACCTGGCTCAAGCACCATCGCCCACCGTACCTGGTGGAAGTCGAATATCCACACCAGCCGAGTGAGCCGACCGACGAGGTCAAGGCCTACGGCATGGCGCTGATCAACGCGATCAAGGAACTGCTGCCGCTCAACCCGCTGTACAGCGAAGAGCTGAAGAACTACCTCAACCGCTTCAGCCCCAACGACCCTTCGCCACTGACCGACTTTGCCGCTGCGCTCACCTCCGCTACCGGCAATGAGCTGCAGGAAGTGCTCGACTGCGTGCCCATGCTCAAGCGCATGGAAAAAGTCCTGCCGATGCTGCGCAAGGAAGTCGAAGTGGCGCGGCTGCAGAAAGAGATTTCCGCCGAGGTCAACAACAAGATCGGCGAACATCAGCGCGAGTTCTTCCTCAAGGAGCAGCTCAAGGTCATCCAGCAGGAGCTGGGGCTGACCAAGGACGACCGCAGCGCCGATATCGAACAGTTCGAGCAGCGGCTCGAAGGCAAGGTGCTGCCGGCCCAGGCACAGAAGCGCATCGAAGAGGAAATGAACAAACTCTCGATCCTGGAAACCGGTTCGCCGGAATATGCCGTCACCCGCAATTACCTGGATTGGGCAACCTCGGTGCCGTGGGGCGTGTATGGCCAGGACAAGCTTGACCTCAAGCACGCGCGCAAGGTGCTCGACCAGCACCACGCCGGCCTGGACGACATCAAGGACCGCATCCTGGAGTTCCTCGCCGTCGGCGCCTACAAAGGCGAGATCAGCGGCTCCATCGTACTGCTGGTCGGCCCGCCGGGCGTGGGCAAGACCAGCGTCGGCAAATCCATCGCCGAATCCCTGGGGCGGCCGTTCTACCGCTTCAGCCTCGGCGGCATGCGCGACGAAGCCGAGATCAAGGGCCATCGGCGCACCTACATCGGCGCCCAGCCGGGCAAGCTGGTGCAGGCGCTGAAAGATGTCGAAGTGATGAACCCGGTGATCATGCTCGACGAGATCGACAAGATGGGCCAGAGCTACCAGGGCGACCCGGCCTCGGCCCTGCTGGAGACCCTCGACCCGGAGCAGAACGTCGAATTCCTCGACCACTACCTGGACCTGCGCCTGGACCTGTCGAAAGTGCTCTTTGTCTGCACCGCCAACACCCTGGACTCGATCCCCGGCCCGCTGCTGGACCGGATGGAAGTGATCCGCCTGTCGGGCTACATCACCGAAGAAAAAGTCGCCATCGCCAAGCGTCACTTGTGGCCCAAGCAACTGGCCAAGGCTGGCGTGTCCAAGGGCAGCCTGAGTATCAACGACAGCGCCCTCAAGGCCCTGATCGACGGCTATGCCCGTGAAGCCGGGGTGCGACAGCTGGAGAAACAGCTGGGCAAACTGGTGCGCAAGGCGGTGATGAAGCTGATCGACGACCCCAAGGCCGTGATCAAGCTCGGGCCGAAGGACCTCGAAGCCTCCCTGGGCAAACCGGTATTTCGCAACGAGCAGGTGTTGTCCGGCATCGGCGTGATCACCGGCCTGGCCTGGACCAGCATGGGCGGCGCGACCTTGCCGATCGAGGCGACGCGCATCCACACCCTCAATCGCGGCTTCAAGCTGACCGGGCAACTGGGGGACGTGATGAAGGAATCGGCGGAAATCGCCCACAGCTATGTCAGTTCGCACCTGAAGCAATTTGGCGGCGATCCGAAGTTCTTTGACGAGGCCTTCGTTCACCTGCACGTACCGGAAGGCGCCACGCCCAAGGACGGACCGAGCGCCGGCGTGACCATGGCCAGCGCATTGCTGTCCCTGGCCCGCAACCAGCCGCCGAAAAAAGGCGTGGCCATGACCGGCGAACTGACCCTCACCGGGCACGTCCTGCCGATTGGCGGGGTGCGCGAGAAGGTCATCGCGGCGCGGCGGCAGAAAATCAACGAGCTGATCCTGCCGGAAGCCAACCGGGGCAACTTCGAAGAACTGCCGGACTACCTCAAGGAAGGCGTCACGGTGCACTTTGCCAAGCGGTTTGCGGATGTGGCCAAGGTGTTGTTCTGATGTTCCTCTAGCGCTTGTGCGGGCCCCATCGCGGGCAAGCCTTGCTCCCACCGGGTTAAATGTCGCTCACAGATTTTGTCTGCAACAAAGATCCATTGTGGGAGCAAGGCTTGCCCGCGAAGGCGGCATCAGCAACAACATATGCCCAGCTGACACACCCAGTATCATCTTCGGTTATGCTCGCCGTTCGTCGTAAATGCCGGAGCCACCACCCTTATGTCCCTCACCCGCCTGCTCGTCCCCCTCAGCCTCGCCCTGCTGAGCGCCTGCGCCACGCAAACCGGCAACAACGTGACCGTGGAAAAACTGAGCCAGTGCCCGGTAAGGCTCAATAACGGGCAGAACCTGATCCTGAGCTTGCCCAGCAACCCCACCACCGGTTATCGCTGGGCGATCCAGGATTCGGCCGGTGGCGTGCTCAAAGGCTTGGGTCCGGAGGTTTATCGCAATCCTGAAGACGCCGGCATTGTTGGCGCCGCGGGTGTCTCGACCTGGCGCTTCCAAGCGTTCAGTACCGGCACCGGGCGCTTGCGCCTGACTTATCAACAGCCCTGGGCCCCGGAAGTGCCGCCCGTGGAAACCTTTGACTGCGCCATTTCGGTGAATTGACCGTGGGCTGGCTGATCCTTGCACTGATGGGCGCAGCCACCTACCTGTACGGCCTGAGCGTGCACGCCACACTCTTGTGCCTGCTGGTCAAGCCCATGCCGGTCCTGGCCCTGCTCGGCTGGCTGCACGATGCGCCGCCCAGTGACTATCGGCGCTGGATCAGCCTCGGGCTGATTTTTTCGCTGGTGGGTGATGTGTTGCTGGCCTGGCCGGGGGATCTGTTCGTGTTCGGCCTCGGCGCGTTTCTGCTGGCGCACCTGGCCTACCTGAAAGCCTACCTCAGCGACTGCCGCCGCCCGGCACTGCTGCCATTGGCCCTGGCCTTGGGCATCGGCGCGGTGCTATTGGGGATTCTGGTCTCGAACGGCCTCGGGCCGTTGCTGGTGCCGGTGATTGTCTACGGCCTGGCCATCAGCGCCATGCTTTGGCGAGCGTTGGCGCGGCTGGGCAGCGGCGTGCCGAAACGCTCGGCCTGGCTGGCCGCCGCCGGGGCACTGGCGTTTGTGTTCTCCGACAGCCTGATCGGCATCAACCGGTTCGTGCAGCCCTTCCATGCCGCGCCTTACCTGATCATCGTCAGTTATTGGCTGGGCCAATGGGGGATTACGGCGTCGGCGTTTATCCAAAAGCGGCACTGAACAAAGATAAATGTGGGAGCAAGGTCTGTGGGAGCAAGGCTTGCCCCACAAAGCTCGCTCCCACAGTTTTTTTGGTTAAAATGCCGGCCTTTTCACCACCCATGCCGCTGGAACCGCCGTGAGCAAAGACCCCGATCGCCTATTCGCCCAACCCCTGGCCCAAGTGCCGGACTTCGCCTTCAACGAGGACGTGGTGCGGGTGTTTCCGGACATGATCAAGCGTTCGGTGCCGGGCTACCCGACCATCGTCGAAAACCTCGGCGTGCTCGCCGCGCAATTCGCCCAGCCCAATAGCGTGCTCTACGACCTGGGCTCGTCCCTGGGCGCCGTGACCCAGGCCCTGCGCCGCCACGTGCGCACCGACGGTTGCCGGGTAATCGCTGTGGATAACTCGGCGGCCATGGTCGAGCGCTGCCGCGAATACCTCAACGGCCAGGACTCGATGTTCCAGGAGCTGCTGCCGGTGGAAGTGATCGAAGGCGACATCCTCGCCCTGACGTTCCAGCCGGCCTCGGTGGTGGCACTGAACTTCACCCTGCAATTCATCGCGCCGGACCAACGCACCGCATTGTTGAGCCGCATTCGCCAGTCCTTGCTGCCCGGTGGCGCCCTGATCCTGTCGGAAAAGTTGCGTTTCAACGATGCCGAGGAACACGCCCTGCTCACCGACCTGCACGTGGCGTTCAAGCGCGCCAACGGCTATAGCGAGCTGGAAATTGCCCAGAAACGCAGCGCCATCGAAAACGTCATGAAGCCCGACAGCCTCGAAGAACACCGCGAACGCCTGCTGGCGGCCGGGTTCTCGAAAGTCGTGCCGTGGTTCCAGTGTCTTAACTTCGCCTCGTTGATTGCCCTGCCATGATTGATCTGTCCCCCCTCGCCCGCCATCTGGCCGGCACGCCCCTGGCCGATTGGGCCGCGACGCTGCAGACGCAACTCGACAGCAAGATGGAAAAGGGCCATGGCGATCTGGAGCGTTGGCAAAGCGCACTCGATGCGCTACCGGCCTTGCAACCCACCACGGTCGACCTGCTGAACGGCCTGACGCTCGACACCGATTGTTCCGACGAAACCCGTGCGCAAATGCGTACCGCGTTGATGGGCCTGTCGCCATGGCGCAAAGGACCTTTCGACCTGTTTGGCGTGCACGTGGACACCGAATGGCGCTCGGACTGGAAGTGGTCACGAGTGGCCCCGCACCTGGACCTGAAAGGCAAACGCATCCTCGATGTGGGCTGCGGCAACGGCTACTACATGTGGCGGATGCTCGGCGCCGGAGCTGACACGGTGATCGGCGTCGACCCCAACTGGCTATTCTTCTGCCAGTTCCAGGCGGTGCAGCGCTACCTGTCGCAGCCCAACGCCTGGCACCTGCCGTTCCCGTTCGAGGCCCTGCCAGCGGAGCTGGAAGGTTTCGACACGGTGTTCTCCATGGGCGTGTTCTACCACCGGCGCTCGCCGATCGAGCACCTGCTGTCCTTGAAGGACTGCCTGGTCAAGGGCGGCGAACTGGTGCTGGAAACCCTGGTGATCGAGGGCGACGAACACCAGGTGCTGGTGCCCGAGGACCGCTACGCGCAGATGCGCAACGTGTGGTTCCTGCCGTCGGTCCCGGCCCTGGAGCGCTGGCTGCGCCGCGCCGGGTTCAGCGATGTGCGTTGCGTGGACGTGAGCCTGACCACCGTAGAGGAACAGCGCAGTACCGAGTGGATGAAGTATCAGTCGCTGAGCGACTTCCTCGACCCCGCCGACCACAGCAAGACCATCGAAGGGCTGCCGGCGCCGATGCGGGCGGTGATCGTGGCGCGCAAGTAAATCGCCCAAGCTGAATCACCCAAGCACCACAAAACCCCTGTGGGAGCAAGGCTTGCCCGCGATGGAGGCACCGCGGTCTATAGCAAGGCCGCGTTATCGTTCATCGCGGGCAAGCCTTGCTCCCACAAAGGTTCACTCCCACAAAGGTTCACTCCCACAAAGGTTCACTCCCACAGAGGTTCACTCCCACAGGGGGACGGTGTCAGTCTGAGGGCTTGGCTCTTCGGGCCTTGAAGAACTCACTCAGCACGGTGCTGCATTCCTCCGCCAGCACCCCGCCCTCGTACATCACCCGATGGTTCAGGAAACCCTGGCTGAAGAACTGCCCCTGGCTCTGCACGATGCCGGCCTTGGGCTCCAGGGCGCCGTAGACGACCCGGGCGATACGCGAATGGACGATCAGGCCAGCGCACATGCTGCATGGCTCCAACGTCACATACAGCGTGCTGCCGGGCAGGCGATAGTTGCTCACCGCCTGGGCGGCGGCGCGGATGGCGACCATTTCCGCATGGGCACTGGGGTCGTGGCCGCTGATGGGGCAGTTGAAGCCGCGCCCGATGATCTCGCCGTCCTGCACCAGCACTGCGCCCACCGGCACTTCGCCCAGGGCTGCGCCTTGTGCGGCGAGGGCCAGGGCTTCGCGCATGAAGTCCTGGTCACGGCTGCGGTCGATGATCCTGGCAGGGCGAATCTGGCGCATCAAGCCACCTCGATGGCGGCCATCAGGCCGGTTTCCATGTGGTCGATCACATGGCAGTGGAACATCCACACGCCTGGATTATCCGCCACCAGCGCCACCTGCGCCCGTTCGTTCTTGCCCAGCAGGTAAGTGTCGGTGAAATACGGCACGACCTTGTGCCGGTTCGACGCGATCACCTTGAAACTCATGCCGTGCAAATGGATCGGGTGCTGGTACTGGGTCATGTTCTTCAATTCGAAAATGTAGCTCTGGCCTTTCTTCAGCGTGGCGATCGGCCGGTCGGCGCAGGTCTTGTCGGTGATGTCCCAGGCCTTGCCGTTGATCTGCCACAGGCTCGGCGGCTTGCCATTGTCGACATTGACCGACACCGAGCCGACCCATTCGAAATTGAAGTTGAGTTTTTCGGCATTGGCCAGGTCCGGCTCCGACACCGGGTTGGGCGGCAGCGCCGGCGGCCATTGGCTCGGCGCGTCACTGTTAGGCACCGAACGCAGGGTGCCCAGGCGCACCGGGCCATTGCGCAACGACAACTCTTCACCGGCTGGCGGTGCCTTGATCGCCAGGCAAATGCGCATGCCCGGGCCGAGCCAGTATTCCTTGCCCAACGGGCGCGGTTCGATGGGGTTGCCGTCCAGCGCATAGATCTGCGCTTCTACGCCTGGGATGTTGATGCGATACGTCAGGGTGTTGTCCAGGTTGAGCAAGCGCACCCGGGTGATCTGCCCGGCCGGCAGGTCAATCACCGCTTGCGCCACGCCGTTGATGGTCGCCAGCCGGCCGGCCGTGCCACCACGCGCCGCTTCACGGGGAATGCTGAACGCGACGAACTCGCCCTGCTCGTCCACATGCCAGCTCTTGAGGCTCAGGGTCTGCTCGTATTTGAAGCCGGTGGGCTCACGCTCTTCGATGATCAACGGTCCCACCAGCCCCCGCCCAAGCTCTTCGCTGCTGTTGACGTGAGGGTGATACCAATAGCTGCCGGCGTCTGGCACACGGAACTTGTAATCGAAATACTCGCCCGGCAACACCGGCAATTGCGAGACATACGGCACGCCGTCCATCTCCAGCGGCAAACGGATCCCGTGCCAATGAATGGTGGTGGCGACCGGCAGGTGATTGATAAAGCGTACCCGCAACCATTCGCCCTGGCGCACCCGCAGCTCGGTGCCCGGCGCCGAGGGGCCAAACGCCCAGGCCTGGGTCTTGTGCCCGGCCACCAGCTCGACGTCCAGCGGTGCGGCGATCAATTCATAGTCATGACCGGCCTCGGCATCGGCGCGCTTGCCCAACCAATACCGTGACGCACCTCCCGCACCCACGCCAACGACAACAAGACCGGCCAGGCCACCGAGTATTTGGCGACGGGTAAAGGACATGAACGCAACCACCTATTGAATCCGCGGCGAACCGTTGGGCCCGCAAAAGGCGAATACGATACACCCGCAGATGAGAAACGGTAAGGGCTGCAAAAATGAAAAAACCTATAGAAATTATCCACAGGTCTTCTCAGTCCCTATCAGCTCAACTTTCAGGGTTTCGACATCTCGGGGTGTTTAGGCGGCGCGATCTTGTTGATGCCACTCCAGTGTTCGGCGAGTTTTCCATCACGCACGCGATAGGCATCGAACACAAAAAAGGGATAGGTCCGCGTTGGGTCTTGCGGCTCAGGTTGGGGAAATTCGCCCGCGATCACCACCATATCCCCCTCGGCAACCAGGAGCGTTGGCGGTATGAGCAAGTCCGGTCTGACCGGCAGCGGCGGCTGGCCGCGAAATATTTCAGCCACCAGAGCCTCCAGGCCGGCACGACCACCCGGCAGATGATCACTGTGCTGCCGATAGTCCTCCGTCACGAAATCCTTTACCGCCGCAGGATTGCGAGCATCGAACACATGCCGGTAGAAATCGATCACGAGCTGACGGTTACGAGCGGCTTGATCCATCGATTGGTGTTGGTTAGTCATAGTTTTTATTTCCGTGGCAGAACATCACATGAATACAGGCCCTGCCCCTTTCAGTGGGTCAGGTTCTGCTCAGGAGTATGCCGAGGGGAAAATCGCGCACGTAAGTCACAGAGGGTCGCACCACCTTCCTGTGAATAAGACCTAGGAAGCGTTCAGGCGACCGGCGAATGAATTGAAATGAGGATGGGAACGCAGGATGTCGTAGGCGGGCGATGTGAGCAGCAATAATTCCTGGGTATGAGTGCGCGAAGTGAGGGCTTGATCCAGCCAATGAAAAGCCTGCTCCACCTCTTGCAACCCGACGTGAATCATCGTCATCGCCGCCGAGTTCGGTCCCTGCGGATTGTCGCTACTGTCCTGCAAAACATTCAAAAGCTGCCTTGCCTTGGTTTCCTGTCCGGTTTGGGCATAGGCGTAGCCCAGGTGGCCCAAGGCGATTGGATGTTCGTCCATTAAACGGCAGGTTTCTTCCAATTGAGCGATAGCGGTGTTGGCAAGTCCGGCATAAAGGAAGCAATCGCCCAGCAATAGCTTGACCGCATCGAACTCGGGCGCCAGCGCCACAGACCTCTGGGCGAACATGATCGCCCCATCGAAGTCGCGCATGTGCATGCAGATCGCGGCCAGCGAAGAAAGCGCGAAGGCCGATCGCGGAGCCAGTTCGACGCCACGCTCGGCGGCCTGGTATGCCTCCTTCAGCCGCCCGGCTTGAAGGTAGCCCAACCCCATCGCGGTATGGGGCAAGCCATCTGCCGGGCTGGCCATGATTGCCTGGTTGAACATCATCGTCGCTTCATCGGCATAGCCGCTGGTGAGGCGCCCCACCCCGAGGGCGACCTGTTCACCGGCTGTCCGGTCATGGATCGCGCCACGCAAATATTCACGCAACAGACTGTTATCGCGCAGCACATAGCGCGGCGCCCTCTCATCCTCGTCGACCATTGCACAAGGCCTGGAACTGAGCCAGGCGTGAATGGAGGACGCAACCTCGGTCGCGACCTTGCGTTGAAAGGCAATCATGTCGTCCACCTGCTGCTCATGACGTCCCGACCAAACAGCCACATCCTGGATTGGATCGATGATGCGCACATTCAACCGATAGGTCCGATCTTGCCGGAACAGGCTTCCTTCCATGACATAGGACGCGTGTGCCGCTTGAGCGACAAGCTGCAGGTCCGTGGCGGCCTGACCGAACTTCTGGCTGGAGCCCTGGGAAAGCACAGCCAGGCCCGGGAGATTGGCAAGGTACAGGCTGATCTCATCATGAAACGAGGTGACCAAGTCGGGCTCGTCAATGCTCAGCCCTGAGAAGGGCAGAATCAGCAGCCGTGGTCGGGCTTGCTCACGCACGGGAGTTCGCAGCGCTGCCGTCTCGATCCCCCTGGCCATGAATTGGAACCTGGGTGTGAACCCTCCTTTGGGCAGCGAAATTCGCACCGGGTCCAGCGCGCCCTCGGTCCGATAGTAAAGCTCCAGCCGGGTTCTCAGTCGCCAGGCTTCGGTCCGTACGCTGGTGTCGACCCGCGGGTCGAACCCCCCATCGCGACCGAAGGCATCCACGGCGATATTGAACTGTTTCAGCCGATCACCACGGCCAGCCAGCGTTTCAGACACCAGGTACTGCAGCAACTCCCGCAGGCGTTTGGTGCGCTGAAAGGTTTCGCTTTGCAGCACAGCATGCAGCGCCGCGATGGCGCGCTCCTCTTGCAGGTCGACGGTGGTGATGACACTTGGAGCCATGGTCATGCTCGTTCATCGTGCGGCAGATTTACGCATCCTAATCCCTTTTTTCGGTTCATACCCCATGGCGCCATGGCCGCACAGGTCACAACACGTCACAAGTAGCCGTCGGCGTTCAAGCCTGATGAGCGTAACCCTCTGAGACTTCGTTTCCCCGCCGGGTGGGCGCCACTATCTTCGCCATGTTCAACCCGACGAAAACGACAAAAAAATGAACCCACTCAGCAAGCTCAACCAGCCGACGGATTCCAGCGTCGGGCCCATCAAGGCCCCCGGCCCAAGTCCCGAAGCAATCCAGATGCGCGATGCGATCCTGGCGCTGACACCGCTGCTGCGCGAAACCGCGTGGGAAAGCGAGAAAGCGACGGCGCTCGTACCCGAGGCATTGCGGGCGTTGGACAAGACCGGTTTTTTTCGTATTACGCTGCCGGAAAAATTCGGCGGTTCGGCCTTCGGCGCCCGTGATCTGGTAGAAGTGATCGCCGCCGCGTCTTATGCCGATGGCTCTGCCGGCTGGAGCGGCTTTGCTGCGTCCGGCATCCGCATGGTCCTGGCGTTCAGTCCGCAGGCGGTCGACGAATTTTCGGCGCAGATCGCCGATTGGGTCGGACCGGCCGCAGTAGGGGCTTCGATCTTTTCCAATATCGTCGGACAGGCCAAGCGCACCGACGAGGGGTTCCTGGTCACGGGCAAGTGGATGTACGGCAGCGGCTGCAGTTATGCCGCATGGGCCGTCGTTGGCATCGAATGGCAAGAGGACGACAAGCCTGTCCGTGGCTTGGCACTGATCTCTCGAGATCAGTACGAGATCCTCGACGACTGGTACGTCATGGGCATGGGCGCGAGTTCAAGCAACAGCATCGTGGCCAAGAACGAGATCTTCGTTCCGGCGTATCGCGTGATCCGCCATGCGGACCTGCCTGTGGCCTTGGGTGCTCTTGCACAGAACTATGAAGGGCTCACGTATCGGATGGGCCCCATGGCGACCATGCTGTCCACGGCGCTCGCCAACATCGCCATCACCCTCGGCATGGCAAGGGGCTGTCTTGATTGCTTCGTCGAACAGGCCAACAAGCGCCTGCCCTTCAACCTGCCTTATGAAACAGTCGCGGCAACGCCGTCGACCCAGGTCGTCGCAGGGCTGGTGCACGCCAAGATCAAAGCCGCCGAGGCGCTGATCCTGCAAACGGCTGACGAAGTCGATGCACGCACCCGCCGAGCGGAAGACTTCCTGCCTCGCGAGGAATCTCTCGCCACGATGAGCCTGGTCTATGCGGCAAATCTCTGCGGCGAGGCCATTGACGAGATGCAGCTTTGCATCGGTTCTTCGACCGTCAGCCTGCGCAACCCTATTCAACGCTTCGCCCGGGATGCACGGGTAATGCTGACCCACGGTGCTATCCGTCGGGATCCAGCTGCAGAAATCGCAGGACGCCACGTTCTTGGTCTTGCGCCCTTCAACATGTTCGCCGGCGGCTTGGCCCAACGCTGACACCTTCACAAAGAGAAAAAAACCATGTCCAGTTCTTCCAACACCCGAACCTCGACTTACCCCATCGATCCGATCTTTCTGGAACGCTGGTCCCCACGCGCGTTTGATCGGGATGCGGTCATTTCCGACCAGGACCTGATGACCCTCTTCGAGGCCGCGCATTGGGCACCGTCGTCTTTTAACTCGCAACCCTGGCGCTTCATCTATGCGCGCAAAGACACGCCGCAATGGTCGCGGCTGTTCGATCTGCTCGTGCCCATGAACCAGGGCTGGGCCGCCGGAGCCTCGGCGCTGGTCGTGCTTGTGTCGGCCAATATGGCGCAACTGCCTGGCGCACCCGGCCCCGTTCCTTCCTACACCCATTCGCTCGATGCTGGCGCGGCCTGGGCCTATCTTGCCCTGCAGGCGACACGACTTGGCTGGTACGCACATGCGATGGCTGGATTCGATGTCGAGCGCACCTATCAAGCGCTTGATGTGCCCAAGACCTATCGGGTCGAAACCATTATCGCCATCGGCAGGATCGGCGATAAGAGTCAGTTGCCTCCACCCTTGCAGGAACGCGAGCAGCCCAACAATCGGCTGCCGGTCGAGGAGCTGGTCATGGAGGGAGGTTTCCAGTCATGAACATGTCCTCGGACAAACCCTTTATCGTCGGCATCGGCGGTACGGCTTCCAAAGGTTCCTCCACCGAACAGGCACTGACCATCGCCCTATCGGCCGCGCAAGCCGCAGGTGGGAGAACGCAGCTCTTTGACGGTGAAGCTCTCCTGGCGCTCCCGCACTACGGCAGCGGCCCTCTCAACAGCGACGGACAGGCGCTGATCGAGGCAGTTCGCGCAGCCGATGGGCTCATCATCGCCAGCCCTGGCTATCACGGCTCCATCTCGGGTCTGGTCAAGAACGCCATCGACTACTTCGAAGAAATGTCCAAGGACAAGAGGGTCTACCTGGATGGGTTGCCCGTCGGGTTGATCGCGACCGCGTATGGCTGGCAAGCGACCGGTGGGACCCTCGGCGCGCTGCGTTCGATCGTTCACGCGCTTCGCGGCTGGCCGACCCCCATGGGGGCCGCCATCAACTCAAGCGGAAAGATCTTTTCCAACGGTGTCTGCCAGGACGAGGCGGCAGCCAATCAGCTCAATCTGGTTGGCCGTCAGGTCGTCGAATTCGCGGGCCGGTCGGCCCATCACGCGACGCAAGCGCCCTCAAGGCCGCTCAGAAACATCAACTAGAAAACCAAAGCGGTTCACGCGACAGCCCAAGAGGACGGAAAAAGACAGGTACTTCGCCGGCGTTCGATCGAGCGTCGGCATAAACCAAAAATAAGAATAAGTGGAGACGTCATGAACTTTCCCGATCTTAGGACTGAGGTCCGACGCGACTTCAGCGAACGTATTGCCGGCCCAGACAACAGACGGCATAAACTGGCGCATGACATCGTGGCCGAGATGGAAGAAGACCTCTGCGCTCGCGACTGGCCGGAAGGTCATCTCATCGGTTCGGTTTCAGAACTGCGGCAGCGTTTCGGGATGGGACGCAAGGTCTGCCAGGAAGTCATCGCCATCATGCAGACACGCCGGCTCATCAATGTCCGCCGAGGTGTCGGTGGTGGTCTCTATGTTTCCCGTCCAGGATTGAACGACACCGTACAAGCGCTCATCCTGCATCTGGTCCTCAGCCGCACCTCGCCGCTCGCTCTTCGCGATGCACGTCTCATCGTCTGTCAGCTGGCCATCCGCTCGCTCATCAGGCGCAACGTGCCCTTTATCTACCAGGACACCCCGTCCAATATCGGCAAGGCGTCAGGTTCAAACTTCTATCGTCAATTAGCCCACGCCTGCGGCAATCCAGCGATCGCTTTCCTGATGGATCTTCTGGAAGAACTGCAACAACGCTTCGTTGCCGCCGATCCACAAAAAGCCGAGATCCACACAGAACTGCTGGATAAAGCCCTCATCGAGGCCATGCGCTCAGGTGACGCGGAAATGGCATGCTGCCTGGTCCGGGACCGCATCCATTCGCTTGACCTGGTTGGGGTGAACCGACCGATGGATCAAGTCAGCTTTGAACAAACGACGACCTTCCTCGACATGAAAAACTCCTCCGGTCGCCTGGCGGGATTGATCGTCGAGGAAATTCTGGCCCATGCGGCAACGGTGTCGTTCAAGCTCGGATCCGAGTGGGATATCGGCGCTCGTTACGGCTTCGCCAGCGAAATCGTCCGCCCGGCCCTGCGCATACTCGAGGATCTGGGCATCGTTGAATGCTGCCGCGGACGCAGCGGCGGCGTGGTCAGCACGCAACCCAGGACCGGAACGATCGTACGCTTGATCAGCTCCGGTATCGCGAGTTGCGGCATCTCCCTGGAGCAAAACTTCGAGTTGTCGAGCCTGCTCGTGATCGAAGGAATCCGCGTAGCTGCCGAACGCAACAATGGCACTGCCCCCTCCTCGCACAACGATTTGCCTTCGCAGAAAATCGCCAAGCTGACCGACCTCATCGACATCGATAACACGCTGTTCGAAATGATGGGCAACCCGATCCTCGTGATTCTCGTGCGCAGCCTGGCACTTCAATCCTTGCTCAGTAAGAGGTGGGAGGATCTTTCCTACTTCTCAGGCCAGGTGCCCTCGGCCATGCAAGCGTGCAGCCTGGAGATCTCGCGTGCCGTCCGAATGGGCGATGCAATGGCTGCCGTCAGTGCGGCCAGGCGCAAAAGCGAATTGATGAAGCGCGAAATCATGGGGGCTCATGAGTATCGTCGAACCCGCTCCCGCCACTCCGGATTCCGAACGGCCCGACAGACTGGACCCGCATCTGATACGTGTCGCCGGCGTAGTAGTGCTGGGCGCATTCATGTCGATCCTCGACACGACAATCGTCAATGTTGCGATCCAGGGTCTGACAACATCCTTCCAGGCTCCGCTGGAAACCACCCAGTGGATTTCGACCGGCTACATGCTAGCCCTTACTACGATCATCCCTCTGGCAGGTTGGGCGGCCGACCGCTTCGGCACCAAACGCCTGTACCTGATCTCGATCCTGCTGTTTTTAATCGGATCCGCCTTGTCCGGCGCCGCCTGGTCGATGTCATCGCTGATCCTGTTCCGCGTGCTGCAGGGGCTCGGTGGCGGCATGATCCTGCCCACCGGCATGACGCTCCTGAGCCTTGCCGCCGGCCCACAGCGCATGGGGCGCCTGATGGGCATCATCGGACTGCCCATGGTGCTGGGCCCGATCCTGGGCCCGACCTTGGGCGGGTGGTTGGTGGATGACGTTTCCTGGCGCTGGATCTTCCTCATCAATCTGCCGGTCGGTGCGATTGCGTTGTATGTCGCCTACCGTGTACTTGATCCTGACGAATCCAAACCCCAGCACACCCTGGACTGGCGCGGCTTGTTGCTTCTTCCCCCAGGGTTGGGGATCTTCATCTATGGCCTTACGCAAATCACCGCTGCCGGCAGCTTCAACTCAATGACAGCCGATGCCTGTGCACTGGCAGGTGTGGCAATGATCGTCGGGTTCATCCTGCATGCCCGGCGGCGCGACAATGCGCTGATCGACGTCCGGCTGTTTGGTCGTCGGACCGTGGGTGCCGTCGCCTTCACCACCTTTTTGTTGAGCGCAGCCGCTTTCGGCATGTCCCTTTTGTTTCCCCTGTATTTCCAGATAGTGCGTGGCTATTCGGCTTTCGACACCGGTCTCCTGGTCGTCGTGGAAGGGCTCGGGGCGGTGCTTTCAATGCCAACGGCGGGTTATCTGGCCGACAAGATCGGGGCCGGAAAAGTGGTGTTATTCGGCATCTTGTGCACGGCATGTGCTGTTCTGGGCCTGAGCATGGTCGAAAATACAACACCGCTCTGGAGCATTGAAGTGATGCTGTTCATTGTGGGCTTTGGCAAAGGCGCGACCATGATGCCTGCGACGAGCGCGGCGCTCAGTACATTACAAAAGCACGAGATCGCTCGTGCCACGAGTGGGCTGAACGTTTTGCAGCGAGCCGGTGGCGCGCTCGGCACGGCGTTGCTGGCAGTGATCCTGACGCGTGGGATAGCCACCTCCGCTCCAGGCAGCAGCGCTGGAGAGTTGGCCTCGGGAGTCGCTGCGACCGCGCAGCTCAATCTCTCGCTCGGGCTCGAACAGGTATTCAGCCACGCTTTTCTTTGGGCGCTCGCTCTCATCGTGTTGTCGGGGTTCGCCGCCCTATTCTTGCTGAGCAAAACGGCGGTAGAAGGCAATGGGGATGCGCCCTCTGCGCAGCGGATCAGTGAAGGGAGCTCTCGGGCAAACACCTGACTGGAACGTGTCCCGCGCCTTGAAAGCCAACAAGTTCATGGCCTCGCGGAACGCTTAAATCCCTGCCCGCAATTCCCGCGGCGAGAGGCCATAATGCGAACGGAAGCGCACTGCAAAACGAGAGGCCGAGGCGTAACCACAGGTCCCGGCAATTTCACCGATGGGGCGAGAAGTGGTCTGCAGCCATTGCAGCGCAGTCGCCAATCGAACGCCCTCCAGAATATTGCGGAAACTGTCCCCTTCATTTGCCAATTGGCGACGCAACGTCGACTCACCCAGGTTCAGGTGTTGTGCGACGTCCGCCACCGTCCAATCTCTCTGCGGGTTGCCCATGACCAACTGCTGTACACGTTCGCAAAGTGGATCGTTGCGCCCCATCAGCAAGGGGCCGAGTTGGCCGCCAAGGCACAGGCCCAGGAGAACCGCTTCCCCATAATGTGTGCGTAATACAGGCGGGGCGTCCGCGCTGATGGCAGCCAGCAACTGATCCCATGCCTGTATCGTGTGCCTGTCCAGGGGAACGCATAGATCACTCTTCAGTGCACCGCGACGGCTCATGATCTGCTGGCTATAACGGGTACTGAAGCTGCGCAATGTCGAGGCGGGAAAGGTCACCGCATCGGCGATGTAGTGGCCGTGGAGACCGGGCAGGTTTGAGAGACCCAACTCGCGCCCGGCCGGCATCAGTATCAGATGTTGCGGCCCGGCGCGCATCTCCCGGCCATCCCACTGCAACAACTTTTCCCCTTGTCGTACTCGACACAAAGTCGTCACGAACACCGGCACCCTTGACAAGGTCAGGGGCTGGCGCGCCCGAATGACACACGCATCGATAATATTTTCCCGGTGCTGTACGCCCTCACAAGGGTGCATCGTGCTTAACGTCCGTAAGTTGAAGTAATGGTCGCTTTGGCCAAGGCGTTGGCATTGAGCATGTACCCGACCAAAGCCCCGCTGGCCTGGTTGTCGAGCGCTAGCTTATCGACTTTCAATGCCCATACGGTGAATTGATAGCGATGGGGTTTATCCCCAACTGGAGGACACGCGCCGCCAAACTCGGATTGACCAAAGTCAGTTCGCCCTTGTACTGCACCGGCAGGCAAACTCGGCCCCGCCCCTCTTGGCAGGCTATGGACAGAAGCGGGCAGGTTAAAGACCGTCCAATGCCACCAACCGCTACCCGTCGGCGCATCGGGATCGTAGACCGTGATCGCGTAGCTTTTAGTGCCGGTGGGGGCGTTTATCCAGGAAAGCTGCGGGGAGGTGTTGCCGCCTTCGCAACCGAAGCCTTGGAACACTTCCCGCCGGGTCAATGGGCGATTGTCAGCAATGTCCTGGCTGGTCAGTGAAAAGTCGGCGGCATGTCCACTGAATACCACAGCCATGGAAAGTGCAGGCAGGATTGATCTGATGTTCATAGCGACTCCGCTCAAGGCTGAAAATGAAGCGAGAGTCTAGGTTGAACAACGACGGTTTAATGTGCCGAAATGCTCGACAACTGTGCCGAAACGCTCGATTGGTTCAGGCCACCGATCGACGCCCTCTCGAAGAGGTGCGGCTCAAGCTCGATGACCTGGAAAAATATAACTACTGCCCACCCTTTGCGAGCGGTGAGCAGCTGTTTTATCAGAAGTTAAACATTAACGCCGCGTTGACAATCAGGGCCGCCGGCATTTCCTCTTCCGCCACCGTTCCAGGGTTCGTGACGTAAGACGCGGTCGAGATGAAATATATGCCTTGATCCAGTCGATACGCGTACGACACGGCTCCTTGGCTGGTCACTCTCGAAGTGTTTCGAACCCCACCCGCTGCGACAGCATCCTGTAGCTCAGGACTTTCCCAGGACTTGCTGTACCCGACCGAAACCATATCGAATGGTCGGCTCTCGAAGGGAGCCACATAAAAAAGGTTAATCGCAAAATCTTTGGTGTAGATATTGCGGTCCGAGGGCGCCGCATCGACTTTTATATCGAGGTTCAGACCTCCAGGGTTAGTCGCGTTTTTGGTGAGTTGCATCGTCAGGCCGGCATAGGCTGCGTAGTTATCGTCTGATTGCCCCCCGTTGAACTTGGCATAGTCGGTTGTATTGTAGATAAAACCGGCCCGGGCCCAGACAGGCAGGCTAGTGGGGGTCATTGCCGTTTTGTAACCCACTTCATTGACATACATCGGGCCGGTGTCTTTGGTGCCCCACTTCAGCCCCGTAGGATTTCGCTCCAACTCCGTGATGGCACCTTCAGAACTGACGCTATTGGACACCGCAGAGTGGAGATAGAAGTTCTTGGTCCAAGGATCCCTGATGGTAATTTCCGCCGTTGGCGTTGGGGTGAACACACTCATCCCCACCAACGCAGGGATTGAACTCTGCACCCCTTGTGAGACGGTTCCCGCGTTGCCGGTAAGATTGCTTCCGACAAAATCCTGACTCAACAGAAAGTAGCCGGCTTTGAGTTCCAGCGCATTATCCAGCAACGGTACAGTGACCCCCAGAATGGCCACCGCCGGGTCCATATCAGCCGGCTCGCCCTGCCCACCAGAAGAGTTAACCTGAGTCAGGCTACCGGTAAACTGGGAACCCAACGGAAATCCGTTTCGCCCCAAATCATAAGTGACATAGACGTTGCTGATTGTGTAAGCGCTAAGATTTTGCCCGGAATACTTTTGTGGTGTGGAAGAGCTGTACCTGTTTTTAACATCGTAATCCATCGCGGCACTTACCCGACCGCGTATGCCCCAACCTGCGTCAGTCAGCGCGTCTCGAAGACCGAACAAGGTTGGCGAAATGGTATCGCACGTCGTCGGCAAATAGATCGTGCTCATGATCCGGGTATTGGTTTGATCGTATTTGAGACACTTTGAATCGACCGGTGGAAGCGTCGTCCCCTCCAACGGCGGAGGGGTCAGGATTTGCGTTGATTGCACCGTAGGCGCTACGGGTGTCTGCGAACCGTCCTGTGTTTGTGCCTGCGCCCTGCATTCGGGCGCGCTCAGGAAGGTGAACATCGACATCAGCAAGATTACGTTGAGCGTTGACGGCGACCGCGTTGCTGCAAGGCAAGTCTGAAGCACAGCCTCTCTCTTATCATTCATGTAGAGCACGGTGTTCCCCTTATTATTATTTGAGTAGCGGTGACTGCTACGAGTGCTCATGATCCGCTCTGCATTCTCAAAAAATAGGTGCATCTATCGCGACATTTGCCCCGGACTGTTTTCCCTCGTGATGGGTAAAAAGGGGTGGTCCACTCGTCACTTTTCCTGAAACCATCGATTTTCCTGACGCCCCCGCGTGTTTCCCGTTGCCCGTTTTTGATGGGCAGTCCGCGTTCGCCAGCGGTATTGATACACCTATATCCCACCGATATTTCGATGCCTAATCGTGACTGGCTGCCAACAGCGTCATGGGTTCCAGCCACAGCGAGCCAGGCCATACCTGGCGGGGCCGTTGCAACGAAAGGAGGTGGGCGTTGATTACCGTTAAAGACATTGCATTTGTGCGCTACCAGGTTCCCGACCTGGAATGCATGGAACAGTTTTTGGTCGACTTTGGACTGCATCGGGTCGCGCGCACCGAGCGCACTCTGTTCATGCGGGCGGCGGGCGCCGAACATCATGTGCACATCAGTGAACTTGGAAACAAGAGCGCTACCGTAGGGTTCGGGCTGGTGGCTCAGTCGCTTGCCGACCTGGAACGACTCGCCACGCACTTGAATCTGTCTGTAGAGGACAACCCCGAACCCGGTGGCGGCAAGCGTGTGCGCTTCACCGATCCGGCAGGGTTCGTGGTCGATGTCATTCACGGCCAGGCGCGCCATGAACCTTTGGCGGCGCGCGAGCCACTGGCTATGAATCCGTCAGTGCGGCGCCAGCGCTTCGGCGAAAAGGTCCGTGTGGCACGCCAACCGAGTTCGGTCGTACGCCTGGGGCACGTAGCGGTGCTGGTGCCGAACTTTCAGGAAACGCTCGCGTTCTATCGCGACGTGCTGGGCTTCCGTCCCTCGGACACCTACTGGGCCGGCGACAAGCAGAACACCATCGCCGCCTTTCTGCACTGTGGCCTCGGAGAGCAGTGGACCGACCATCACACCATCGCGCTAGTGGCTGCGCAGGATGGCATCGCACGTTTCGATCATTGCGCGTTCGAGGTGCTGGATCTGGACGATCTGTTCCAGGGCGGCGAATACCTCCGGGAACGTGGCTACACACATTCATGGGGTGTAGGTCGCCATGTTCAAGGCAGCCAGATCTTCGATTACTGGCGTGATCCGTTTGGCAACAAGATCGAGCACTGGACCGACGGAGACCTGGTCAACGACGGCATGCCCGTAGGCCACGCCGAAATCTCCAACAACGAAATGAGCCAGTGGGCCCCGCCGTTGATGCCGGAATTCTACGAGTGACCCTATCGTCTTTTTTCAGGAAGCCTTCATGAAGCTTGCGCGTTATTCCTACGGCAGTACCTTTCACCCGGGTGTCACGAGCATCGGCATTGTCGTGGGTAATCGTGTCGTGCCGCTCTCGGCACTCGATCCAGCGGCGCCTGACACCATTCGTGAGGTGCTCGCCGAAGGGCCGATGTATATCGAGTGGCTTGCGCAACGGCTCGAGGGCGCGACGGGCGGGGTTCCGCTCGCCGAAGTCCGGCTCGAAGCGCCGATTCCCGACCCACAGAAATACCTCGCCATCGGCATGAACTACCACGATCACGCCGAGGAAGCGGCACGGGCCGGGATCGCGGTGCCGAAAAACCAGCTGTGGTTCAACAAACAAGTCTCATGCATCACCGGACCGTACGATCCGATCTACAAGCCACACGTCTCGCAGATGATGGATTACGAAGCCGAACTGGGTGTCGTGATCGGGCGACGCTGCCGCTACGTGTCTGTCGATGAAGCGGCGAGCGTGGTCGGCGGCTACTTCGTCGCAAACGACGTGACGGCACGCGACTGGCAGTTCAAGAGCCAGACCTACACCCTCGGCAAGTCCTTCGACAGCCACGGGCCGATCGGTCCATGGATCACCACGGCCGATGAGATTGCCGACCCCCACGCGTTGCAGATGAATCTGTGGGTCAATGGCGAGCCGCGCCAAAGCACCAGCACGGGGGGCATGATCTACAACATCTGGCAGCAGATCCACGAGCTCTCGCAAGTCATGACACTGGAGCCAGGTGATCTGATTGCAACGGGCACCTGCGCAAACGTCGGCATAGCACTGGGGAAATTCCTGCAGCTTGGGGACGTAGTGCGCGTGGAAATCGAACACCTGGGCTATATCGAAAATACGGTCGCCGTCGAACCGACAGGGACGGTCCTTAGCGATACCTACTTTGCCCCCAAAAGGGCCTGGTGATGCGACAGACGCCGCCGCGTCACAACCCATTGTGCAAACAATAAAGACAGGAGACGTCCCATGACGATCGAACTCAAGCCCGGCGTGCGCTATCGCATGCCCGCCGTATTCGGCCCCGCGCCAGGGCCCCGCCAGAAAGCCGATGGCACCCTCTGGAGGCCGGAAGAAACCGGCACGATGAACGCACAATGGATGACCGTGAGCTACCGCACCGAGCGTTCAAGCCTGGAGCGCATCCTGCCGCCAGGTTTCGCGCTGCGCGGCGAGCCGCAGGTCCATATCTCACTGGCGTATTTCCATAACCTCTGGTGGCTCGCCGGCCGGGGCTACGGCATTCTCAACGTAGAAATACCGGCGATCTATACCGGTCGTAGCGAGACAATCGAAGGGTCATTTTGTCCTGTCCTGTTCGAAGGCGTTGCCGACGCGATCATGACGGGCCGGGAGGAGTTGGGTTTTCCCAAGCTGTTTGCGGATATCCCACTTCCGGACATCGATCACGCAGCGGGGACGGCTGGTGGCGAGGCCTCGTGGTTTGGTTTCAGATTCTTCGAGATCGAATTGAACGGCCTTGCCGAAACCTCGAGCGACAAGCGTCTTCCCGGACCTGGCGGCGCGTCGTTGTTCTATAAATACATGCCACGCACCGGACCTTTGGGCAGCGGTGGCTGCGATATCGCCTATGCAACCACTTCGCAACCTTTGCCGGGTGCGACAGGCGATACTTCGCCGATCAAATTCACCGATGCGAACTTCCGCAAGTGGAAGGGAACGGGCGGCTCAGTGAAATGGAATCGCGCGACGTTCGAACAATTGCCGACGACCTTCCATGTGGTCAATGGTCTGGCGGACCTGGAGATCCTCGAATACCTGGGTGCAGAGATGATTGAATTTTCCGGACCGGGCATCGGTGTCAGTGCCAATGTGATTCGGCCTGTGGAATAACCGCAGGTTGGCGTTTTCGCGATCGGATTTGGGGGCTTGGTATTTACTTGTTTTGGCGTGTATATCCATTTCTGCGGTAACGGCCGCTGGCCTCGCCTAGGCTCGGCATGCCCGCACTCTGGCCATCATGGTTAACGGTGCGCCCCAGACCAAAAGCTTAGCGAGGCAGCCTGACAGCCGACCTGTTTTTTGATTGATCGCGTTTCCCCTGTGGGAGCGAGCCTGCTCGCGAAGGCGGTGCCGCAGCAGATGAAGATGTCGAATGTGCCGGCCTCTTCGCGAGCAAGCTTTGCTCCCACAGAGCTGATGGGTGTACGACCAGGAGAACCAGGTCGGCTGTAAGGCCGCCTCGCGGTGGACGTTGATTTCGGCGCCCCGTTAGCGAGGTGCCGAGTGGTGGGGCAAAAGCGCTTTGGTTACTTTCGCCTGGGCCGGCATTCCGGCTTTTCGAAAGTGACCCGCTGTAAGAGCGGAACCGCCCGCAGCCGTTACCACAGAATTCAGCCCTCGCAGTGTTCACCTTGCATCCATGTCAACGGGTACTGGCCACTCTGGCGGATAACCCGGTAGCAGCGCCGCCGCCACAACCGCGACCATCGTAAGCCCGATGAGGATTGCAAACGGAATGAAGTAGCTCCCGACCGCCAGTGCCATGACGCTGGCAACGAAGGGGGTCAGGCCAAAAGACAGCGAGCAGATTGCCAACGTCAAACCCTGGAGTTGTGCGAAGGCTTTGGGGCCGAAATAACGAGCAATCAGGAATGGGCCAAGCGCTGACTCCGCGCCAGTGGCAAATCCCAGAGCACCCATTGCTATATACAACAAAGGAACCGAGCCGTGATTGCCGTAAGCGATGATCAGCCCCATCGGCACCATCGCGAGCAAGGGCGCGATGATCCATGGCCGGCGACTGCGATCAAGGACCATGCCGCCGATCAGAAGGCCCACGATCGAAGCCATGAATAGGATGGATTGCGAAAGTGCGATGTCGCCTAAATCAAAGCCACGCTGCTGGAAGAAATCAACGGAGTTCTGGCGCACGGTCATGGGGCCCGCCGCCGTAATCGCCAGGAAGAAAGTGATCGATATCCAGGTCCTTGTCTTGATGGCGGCTCCAAGGGATACGCCAGGTACATCATGCTTGCGCAACGACGCTACGGGCATGGGAAGGAACCTGCCAAGCGTACGGCCGGCAGGCTCTGAAATCAGAAAGAGTCCCGAGGGAATGCCCAACACGGCAATCAAGCCGGCCATCACGAAGTAGGCCCCGCTCCAACCGATGCCACCGGGTTGGCCAAGCGCAGAAACCGCTCCGTCACCTCCCGAACTTCCATATATCAACCATTGGAACACTGGCGAAAATACCGCCCCGGTAAAACTTGAAAGAATGCCAATCAGTGCAAACCCGATGCCTCGATGCTCGGGAAACCAGCCGGTGATGACTTTGAAAACCACCGCGAGACTGCACATGAAACCAAACATCGCAGCCAGGATGATCAGCGGAGCAAGCAACCACGGTGCGCCACTGGCGAGGGGGATCAGCGCTGTCGTCGCCGCGTATAGAATCACGGCGGGAATCGTGACGGCCCTTGCCCCCCAGCGATCTACCCATGCACCTGCGATCGGCAGGATGAGTGGGCCGAGCAACAGCGGCATCGCAACAAAGATCAGGATCGCTTCAGATTGCGTTTGGTGTGTCGCTGCTGAAAAGGCAGCTGTCACGAAGGGGGTAATGGCCGAAAAACCTGCCGGGCTGATGACCATCAAGACCAGAGCGCCCAACAAAGCCCTGCGGGCTTTTCCGGGGGCACCAACCAGATCTGCAAAATACGCTCGTAGTGTTTTTTTCTGAAGCGGAGAAGTAGAAGAGATCTGCGCCTGTCCCATGGACATGAGTCCTTTTTATTGGTTTTTATTGATTTTATTAGTGCACGCCTATTACTGATTAACCTGAAGTGTGAATGCCTGGCCCTGGGGAGCGACATCGCGGCATCGACCCGTATAGCGCTCACCGCCCTGCTCTTCATCCTGTGCCCAGGTGTTGAAGCAGGGTCGTGCATACCATTGCCAGGATTGACCACAATGTCGCGCCAGCGCGCCGATTTCACTTAAGCCGAAGGTTTTGGAATCAACGGTGCCTGCATTTTTTGGAAGGCGCTCCAGTGCTCAATGAGCTTTCCACCGCGGACCCGAAAGGTGGTGAGGATGTACCAATCGTAAGTCTGCCCCCGCGCGACGGGATCCGGCATCGGATGCCTGAACATGACACACCCCAGTTCGCCTTCGACGGTCACACTCACCACCGGAGGAGCCGTGCCTCTGTCCAGGGGAGCCTTGCGCAAATACTCGATCAGATTGTCCCGACCGTTGCCCAACGCATTCGGGTCATGCTGGATATATTCGTCGCCGACGAACTTCGTCATGACGGCCGCGACATTTTCCTCGACCGTCTTGTCGCGGACGATCTTGGCAAGCGCCACCTGAAAATCGATGAGAAGACGCTTTGTCGCGGCGACTTCCGGAGAGGGCGATGCCGACACTGCCGCCAGATAATCTTCCCTGTCCAGCCAGGTTTCATAGAGCTTGGGGTCGTGGATCTGTGCGATACCGTCAATGATCATGAAATCGCTCATGGACTTACATCCCCTTCTCTTCAGTATGGGAACGTTCCGGCACTGCGCCGGCGAACATGGGGAACGGTTTGAGACCCAACAGCCGCCTGCCATTGACCTCGGCTTGCGGATCCAGCCGAACGGCGCCATGGGAAGTCAGGACGCGGACGTCGCGGACAAAACGCTGGATGGGATTGCTCAGCGACATGGTCGATGAGCCGATGGTCTTTTGCAGCAGGCTGATGGCGTCTTCGCAAAGGCTGGCAACGTAAGCGAGGTTCAAACTGATTTCTGAATCTTCTTCAGGTGTAAAGTCGAGGCCTGCCGCAGTCCTGGCATCAACCTGATCGGCGTAGCTCTCGATCACGGCCGCAGCGACGTTGATCATGGCGAGCGCCTTGCCAGCCGCGACTTGCGCCGATGCCATATCCGCGATCGTTGGATAGGGCAGCGTGAACGGCTGGCGTTTTTTGGCCTGTTCCACGAAGCAACTGAGCGCCCCGCGAGCCATGCCGAGCGCAATCGACATGTCACACAAGGACACCGTCGTGAGCATGGCAAGCCCGCGCTGCTGATAGGCGATGCCCTGGTATCGCGTGTGCAGATGCTGAAAGCGCACAGGGTATTCGGCCAGGTCGAGGAATCGATGATCGGGTACAAACACCTCTTCGGCAATGGCAAGACTATTACTGGCGCTGCCCGACAACCCCATGACATGCCAATCATCGACGATTTCATACTTGGAACGATCGACGACAACAACGCCACGTCCCGTACCGCCTGCGGTCTTCGGATCGTAGGTGATCCCCAACATTGCCCACTTGGCATGTTTGCAGCCACTGCCAAAAGCCCAGCGCCCCTTCACCATCCAGCCGCCGTCGACCTTACGGCCATCCCCGACTTTTGTGGCGAAGACGGACGCGCCAACGACCGTCGGGCCGACCCAGTCTCGCGTGTCTTCAAGAACTTCCTTGACCACCTCGGCATCGAGCGCCAGCAGGTTTTTTATCCCTACTGCGACAAAGCCGGCCCAGCCGGCCGATCCATCCGCTTCGCCCAGGGTGGCAATAATGTCGACCAGATCCCGTGTGCCCAGCGCGTAGCCACCCCATTCAGTGGGCATGGCCATCTTGTAGATACCGATCGCCTCGAGCGCCGTGAGCACATCCGGCGTCAACGCCCCAATCTGCTCGCCTTCGCGCGCCTGTTCCCGAATCAGGGGAATGAGTGCCCTGGCCTTATCCCGAATCTCGCGGCCCAACTCGCTCAGCCATTGCGACTCGACCGGCGCCGCCGGGACAAAGGGCGGCATACCAGGCATTGGGGGTAATCCAGGCACGGGGGGCATCCCGGAAACGGGAACTCCGGGCGCAGACGGCATACCGGGCATTGGCGACAAGTTACTGGACATCGTTGAGCTCCTCTTATTTTGGCCAAGAATTTCGGCTGCAACCAGACTGTACTGTACAGTACAGTCCTGTCAATTGCTTTTTTTGAAGGAAAGGTCGTTAGGTTCCCTGAAGAACGACGCCTATCTAACTAGTTGATTAGTAATGAGTTATTTATCGAAAAGCGAGTGTCGCCCGGTGCATTTGATGCACTTCCCCAAAGCGCCACACAAGCAAGCCATAACGCTGTAGGAGCGGCGCGAAGGTCTGCGTTCTACGGATCCGAGGCGGTTATGAGGTCGCAGTCATCCGAGCGGGTACCGTCTCTTCGAGAGGTGGTTGGAGCTTCCACGGTCTCGGGTACTTCGGGAGCATGGCCGCGAGAATGACCGCGATCACGCCGATGCCGATGAGCACCAGAAGGGGAACGGTGTAGCTGCCGGACCCTGTCTTGACAGCACTGACGAGGTACGGCGACACCGCCAGGGCCGGCGACGTGATCGCGAGGGTCAGGCCTTGCAATGCCGCAAAAGACTTCAACCCAAAGTACCTGGCGATCAATGTCGGGCCGAGTGTGGACTCTGCACCGGTTGCGAAACCGAGCAATGCCATGGAGACATAGAGAAGCAAAGCAGAACCGTTGTTGAAGAGCGCGAGCGCCAGGCCGATCGGCACCGCCGCGAGGAGCACGGCCACGACCCATGGACGGCTTGCCCGATCGAGGACAGCCCCGGCGGCGAGCAGCCCGACAACCGACGTGCCAAAGAGCACGGACAACGCCAGGGACACCGTGGCTGGATCAAGGCCAACCTGACCGTAGAAGTCCACTGCGTTCAGGCGCATTGCAATGGGCCCTGCGGCAGCGAGTGCAAGGAACAACGTGATGAAGATCCACGCACGCGTCGAAATGGCTTTCCTGAACGGCACGCCGGGCATATGGACATCCACGGTCCTGGGCATGACCACGGCTGCGGTTACCTTCGGTTCGGAGACAAGCCAGAGGACAGCCGGGATCCCGATGACGGCGATCGCGCCTGCGATCACATAATAGGTGCCGTCCCAGCCGAGTCCGGCGAACACACCGGGGTCGACAGTGGGAACCACTCCTACGGGAGGTGCATTCGCGGGCATACCGCCGTTCATGCCTGGCATTCTCGGGAGCGACGCTGGAACATTGCCGTTCACGAGCCACTGAAACAGCGGAGAGAAAACCGCGCTAAAGAGGCTGGATGCCACCCCGACGAGGCCAAAACCGATCCCGCGGTGCTCGGGAAACCACCCGGAGATGACCTTGAACGCGATCCCCAGGCTCGCACCGAACCCGAAGATCGAAGCAAGAATGAGCAACGTTCCCAGCAACCAGGGCGAATCCACGGAAAGGGGGATAATCGCCGTAGTCATCGCGTACAGGAGCAGCGCCGGAAACGCAGCACGCTGGGCCCCCAGCCGATCAACCCATACGCCGACGAAAGGCAGGATCAGCGGGCCGATGATCAAGGGCAGCGTGACGAAAAGAAGAATCGCTTCCGGCGGCGGCGTGCCGGTCTTCATCGCGAACGCCGGCACCACGAACGGAGTGAGTGCCGAAAGGCCGGCCGGGCCGATGGCCACAAGGATGAGACTGCCGATCAGTGCTGCCTTGGCTCGGCCGGACGCGTTCATGAAGTCGGTGACGTACTGCTTCCAACTGACTGTCGGTGGAGCGCCGTCGCGGGTCGGTATTGTTCCACCTGATGAATAGGGGGTAGCGGGAGACCCCGTCGGTACAGATAGATTCGCTTGAGACATCGGAACTCCTTGAACTCACTGAACAACTGGCGTCGACGGTGACGGCCGAGCTATTCAGTTATTGTTCGCGCTATTGATTATTGTTATTGGAAATGGCGATCGGGTGCTCTAACGCAACGAGTCTAAACAGGTGATGGCGCCCTCCCAGGTGGTGGAACCTGTGCCTGCCCGGCTCCCGACGCAGGCGAACTCAGGGCTGCAATCATCGGAAAGGGATCCAGGCCAAACATCGCCCGTCCGTTGATTTCCGCCATCGGATCGATGCGGAACGCACCGTGCGTGGCCAGCACATGAATGTCGCGCACGGCGCGCTGCAGCGGATTGCTCAGAACGACGGCTGACGAACCGAGGGCCAGCAGCAAGCCATCGACCACACGCAAGCACTCGTGGATTTGGTGGACAAGATCCATCGTGATCTCGGGCTCATCCCAAGGGAAGAATTCCTCCTGCGCGAGTGCGCGCCGGTCGATCTCGTCGGCATGGCGCCAGAGCACAGCATTGGCCCCATTGATGACCGCACGGGCCTTGGCCGCGACGACCTGGATCGACGCCATCTCCGACATCGTCTTGTAGGGAAGGTTGAATGGCGGTCGTTTCGCCGCCTGCTCGATGAACGAGTCGAGGGCGCCCTGGGCGATGCCGACCGCCAGTGCAGCGAAGGAGCACGTCGTGGCGACCATGCTGCCAATCGGGCTGTGCTTGAAGGCCAGTCCGGAATACTTTCCGCGCAACTCATCCGTCAGTCGTGGCAGGTCGTTGGTGTGGACGACGCGGTAGTCCGGCACGAAGACCTCCTGCTCCGCTCGGACACTGTTCGAGTTCGTCGCTTGCAGCCCCATGACATTCCAGTCGTCGACGATCGTGTATTGGTCGCGTGAGAGGATGCCCATCGCGCGCCGACGCTCTCCGCTTGCCCCATCGTCGTACTCGAACCCAACGGCCCCCCACGCAGCGTGTTTGCAGCCGCTGCCGAAGGACCATTTGCCCTTCACCCAATAACCGCCGTCGACCTTGCGCCCATCGCCGACCTTCGGCGCAAAGACGGTAGCGCCGAACATGATGGGCCCGACCCAATCGGTGATGGACGCGAAGACTTCATCGCGGGCCTTCGAGTCAAAACCCAAGGCGTTCCTCGCGGCGCTTGAGACGATCACGAGCCAGCCGGCCGAGGCATCACCCTGACCGAGTGCTTTCACAACTTCCGCGGAATCGCGTGCGCCCAACGCGTACCCCCCCAGTTCAAGAGGGATCGTGATCTTGAAAGCCCCGACGCGGTCAACCGCCTCGAGCGTGGCCGGCGCAAGCGCTCCGAGCTGCTCGCCTTCGGCCGCATGCTGGCGCAGCAGCGGCAGCATCTCGAGGATCTCATCGCGCATCCGACGCCCCACCTCGCTGAGGTATGGCGACTCGGCAAATTTCTGCTGGTGGGCCGAAGGCCCTCCCAGCGACGGCAATCCAGAAGGGGGCCCCCCTACGGGCGGTTTCATTTCCAAGGTCATCAGTTGTGCCCTACTTTTATTGTGGTTGAGAGTCACGTCAGGACTTGCAGCTTGGGTATGTTCAACTCCCCATCGGGTTCTGACCGGGTACCACCTTGCGGAAGGTGCTCCAGTGTTCGGCGATCTTGCCGTTGTGGACCCTGAAGACGGTGAGGATATTCCACTGGTAAGTCGCGCCCGGCACGACTGGATCGGGCGCGAGTTCACGCATCATGAGGCAGCCGACCTCGCCGTCGAGAATGACACTCACCACCGGCGGCGGCGTCGAGCCGACGATAGGCACAAGCCTGAATTGCTCAATGAGCTTGTCACGGCCATGGCCGAACGCGTTCGGGTCGTGCTGGATGTAGTCCTCGGCGATGTACTTCGTCATCACCTCGGCGACCCGTTCCTGCACCACATTGTCACGGACTATCCGGGAAAGATCGGCTTCGAACTCGATAAGCAACCGCTTGATCGCAGTACGCTCTGGCGACGGGTCGGCGGCGACAGCAGCCTTGAATTCGTCGTTATCGAGCCAGTTGGTGTAGATGGCGGGATCGCTGATCTCAGCAATGCCGTTAACGATCGTGAATCCGCTCACTGGTGGGGTCCTCCCTTCGGACCACCGGGCACAGGCGGTACATCGTGCATGGGCGACAAATGACAGACCATCTTCAGCTCCTCTTATTTTTTTGATCAAGAACTTCGACTGGCATTAGGCTGTACTGTACAGTACAGTCCTGTCAAATGTTTTTTGCGGGGTCGGGAGATAGCGCTTTCCTGGAATACAGCCAGGAGACTAAGCCTTTGATCGTCCCCGTTTATACGTTATAAGGCCGGTGACGGTCGGCGCCCTCGCGCGCCCCTCCAAGCACCTGAATAGACCGCAGCACTTACGGTAGGACCTGAACAATGCCTCACCCGCAACCCCAGATTTCCCGGCCAAAACGAGCGCTGATCATGGCCGCAGCCGTCGATCTTCTTTTGGCTAACGGGTACGAGCGAACGTCGATGGACGCCGTGGCGGCCAAGGCTGGCGTTTCAAAAACAACGGTGTATGCGCACTTCTCCGATAAGCTCGAGCTATTCCACGCAGTCATGGCAGAGGCCGCGTCAGACTTCGCATTCGACCTGGGCAGCGTGGTGGAAAGCCGATCGGTAGCCGATCCGCAAGAGCAACTGATCATTGCGCTGATCGAAGTGGTCAAGGCAGCATCGGCCCCTCAGTTGACCGCCTATTTCCGGGTGCTCATTTCGGAGATCGATCGACGCAGCGAGTTGCAGGCCATTTTTGAGCGGGTTCAGTCGGGGATGCCGGACGTGATCCGGATCCTTGCCTCGCTCATCGTCGAAGTGGCCAATACCCGCGGTTATCGTGTCGAAGACCCGGAGCGATACGCCACGCTGCTGATTCGATTGACTGCACCCGGCACCCAATTCGACACCCTCGTTGCGAACTTCCGCCCGTCGGACGAACTGTTAGCCGCCCATATCAGGCTCATCGTGGACATTTTCTTCGATGGGATAGGCCCCAAGAACAACGAGGCGAAAGTCGCCACCCTACCGCCCGTCTACGTGTACCCCATTCGGACGTTATAGGCATAACGTGCGGCTAGCGCGCCTTGTCACCTCTGGGCATGAAAAAAGCCAGCGCCGCCGCGGCAATGAACAGCGCCGGCACATCGCCGAGTAAATGCCCCATATGCCGGGTCCCATCCATCTCGACGTCGAAGGACTGCACGGCCATGATCGCGCCGTGCACGATGCTCGACCATACCGTGAACCAGATCAGGCTCAGGTGTTTCATCGGATCGCGCGACGCCTTCAGCAGGAACACTCCGAGGGTGGCGTAGATTCCGACAATCATCAGCGGATAGTGGGAATGGCCGCTGTGCCACGCCCAGCCAGACGGCCACAGGTTCATCAGCGGCCAGAACGCGAAGACGGCGATCAGGCCGACAACGATCAAAACCATACGCAAGGCGGCGAGTCGTTGGGTGTCGTTCATGGCTGGCTCCTTGTTGCGGCGTGGCTGTCGCCGCAATGAGTGCCAGGAGTATAGAACGCGCCTGTAACGCACACCGGCCTCCCCATGCCGTCAGTCGCCTGGGCCCTCCCGAGCGACTTGTCGATCATCCAGCCTCGCTCACCCGCTCCAGCCAGGCCTTGTGCGCAGCACTTGTATCGTCGGGCAAGTTGCGCAGGTAAGCCTGTAGCTCCGCCTGCATACCGAACACCTTCCATATCAGCGGCGCCAAGCGCGATGCAGGGTTGCCCGCCTGCTCCAACTCGCGCAGCCACTGCAGGCTGCGCTCCTTGTATTCGGCGAGTACGTCCGACTGGTAATCGTGGGCCTTGCCCAACCCGGAGATGTACATCAGCTTGGCGACCTCCACCGTGGGCCAATGAAGGGCCATGTTGAGCGGCCAGTCGAGCATGGCACGCTCCCCCCACATCGCGGATTTGGGCATGCGCCCGTTCGCCAGCAGCGTCAACATGAAGGCCTGGCCCAGCTCGGTCAGGTAGACCGGCAGGACCTCGGCGGTGGGGTGCAGGTAGAACGAATCCACGGGCGTCTCGCGACTCAGGCCAATGCGGGCAAGCAAGCGCTGCTCAAGGTCGAGTACCAGCGCACCGATATCAGCCTTCACCGCGCTGCCGCTTTCGGTAGTTTGCCTGGTGCGGGTCGCGCAGTCCCAGAGGCTCAGGGAAAGCTGCCATTGGGCTTGATCACCCTCACCCGAACAGCCGATCTCGCCGGTGATGAAGGACTTCATCGTCGGCGGCACGATATCGAAAAGCGCTTGGCCGTCGGCTTCACACCCCGACAGCACCGGGCCGCCGCCTTCCACGATTTGGATATAGCAAGTGCCTACATGGTCGCTCCAGTAGTGCACGGCTTCGGCCAGGTATAGAAGAATCGCGCGCGAGAAGCGTCCCAGTTCATCCTCCCGTTGCGATTCGGCGCGTACTGCCCCGTCTGTGCTTTTGGACAGCGCGAAGAAACCGATTTCCGATGCCCCTTCCGGTTTCTGCGCGAAGAACCAATCGGCGTTGCGCAAACCGTAGTGCCAGATCGGCTGGCTCAATGCCAACGTCGCGAACTGCAGGTTTTCAGGATCCACCGGCACGCCTTGGGCGTCCTGCTTGTGCATTTGCTGGAAGGCTTGGGCAAACTGGTCGAGCTGGCTTTTGATCGGCACAAAACCCAGGGCATACAGGCGGGCGAGCAGCGCCTCGCCTTCGGCCGCTTGGCCAAGTTCCTGATAGGCGCGCAGCAAGTTGATACCGGCCATGGGGTCGTGTTTGTGCTCATCGTAGACGGGCTCGACCAACTCGATGATCAGTGGAATCTGGCCGTTGTTACCCAAGTCGCCCGAGATCATCATCAGCGCGCTGCCGTCGAACGTACCCGCCGTCAGCACCTGCGTGTAAAACACGCGTGCCGATTCGACATCCTTCTGTTCCAGGCAATGACGCGCCAGCCACAAGGGCGCACGCCAACTGCCGGGTAACGCAGCCACGGTACGCAGTGCTTCGAGATAACCCGCCTCGCCGGCCTTTTCCCGCTGAATGGCCGCCCACCACAACAGGCCATTCTCTTGATTCGGGTCGGCTTGAACCGCGTGCCAAAGCGTTTCGTCGGCAAGCGCCTGCTCGCCTCGGTCGCTGAAGACCTTGGCCAGGTTGGTCAGCAAGGTGCCTGTCGCGCCCACTTTCGCCATCCCCGTGCGCAGCGCGTTTTCGGCGGCATCGAGTTGGCCGTTCTCCAGCAACACAATGCCCTGGATGACATGGCTGCGCTCGGGATTGCTGTCGATCTCGACCAGTTGTGCCGCGGCCGGGATCAAGTCAGCGACAAAACCATCATTCAAACCCGAGATGATCAGGCTGTAGAGCTCGTCGGCAGAATTCCATTTCTCTCGCAGGTTTGGCAGGAAGACGTTGTTGCGCCACTCGTTGCGGGTGATCTGCATCTCGCGACCGTAGCTGTCGTAGACCGTGATCAATTCACTCTCGTCCGGCTGGGGCGGTGGCGCGTCAGTGTGCGCGGAAGAAACCGGTGTCGACGTGCTGGATTTCTTGCCGCTCAGAGCGGACAGGATGCGTTTGAACATAAGGGCAGTGACACCGTTTCTGAGTTTGTCGGCACGGTGTTCTTGGGATGGAAGTTTGCAGTCTTGTTGTGAGCGGCCGACAGCTTTGCGCATTCACTTGCAGAGAGCGACGGACAAACGTGGACAAGCCAAGAGCAACGATGGGGAAGTTGGCATTTAAGCACAATTTAAAACCCGACTTTGCGCAGAGCCTGGGCGTTGATCGTTCCCCCGTGGCGAGGGGATTTATCCCCGTTGGGCTGCGCAGCAGCCCCAGAACCGTCTTCGCGGTGTGCCAGCTTCGGTTCAGCCTCCCAAGCCAGTGATCAGATGCACCACACCGTTGTCCAGCGTCATCACGCCTGCCACACCGGCGGCACTCAAGCCCATCCGATCGATCCGCGCCACATCCCGCAGTTCCACCCGCAGCCGCGTCAGTGCCACGGGCTGATGGGTCTTGAGGTTTTCCGCACCGCCCAACGCAGCGATGATGGCCGGCGCCAGCCCATCTACCGAGGCCGGTCGCTTGGGCTCTTCCGGCACCAGGTCCGGGGTCAGGGCTTTCCAGAATGCCTGTTGCAGTTTGTCGAACATGTTCAATGCTCCATGGCCAGGGTGGCCGGGGTGGCCGTGGATGAATGAGTACGCAGGAGGTCACGCACCTGCTCGGCGCTTTCCTGGCCCAGGGCCTGTTGGGCCAGCGTACGGCACTCGCTAAGGTTCCATTCACGCACGCAGGCCTTGATCGCCGGAATCAGCGGCACACTGACCGATAGCTCATCCACGCCCAGCCCCAGCAGCACCGGCACCGCCAGGGGTTCCGAGGCCAGCGCACCACACACACCGACCCATTTGCCATGGGCACGGGCGGCCTCGGCCGTACGGGCGATCAGGCGCAACACCGAGGGATGCAGGCTATCGGCCTGGCTGGCCAGGCGTGGGTGGTCACGGTCCATGGCCAGGGTGTATTGGGTCAGGTCGTTGGTGCCGATGGAGAAGAAATCCACTTCTGGGGCAAACAGGTCGGCCATCAGCGCCGCCGCCGGCACTTCGATCATGATGCCCAGCTTCGGCGCCTGTTTGAGTCCCAGGTGGCGGACCTCTTCGTCCAGCATCTGCCGCGCCAGGCGCAGCTCTGCCAGTTGCGTGACCATGGGCAGCATGATGTGCAGCCGCGCCAGCCCCGAACAGGCGAGAATGGCCCGGAACTGTTCACGCAACAACTGGGGGCGCTCCAGGCACAGGCGAATACCGCGCATGCCGAGGAATGGATTGGCCTCATGAGCCATCGGCACATAGGCCAGCGGTTTGTCCCCGCCCACATCCAGGGTACGTACCACCAGATTGCGCTCAGGCCCCAGGGTCCGGGCGACGGCGCTGTACAGGGCCGCTTGCTCGTCATGGCCAGGAGGGTGTGCGCGATCCAGGTAAAGCAGTTCGGAGCGCAACAGCCCGACCCCTTCGCCGCCCAGGCTCATGGCCTGCTCCACGTCCCGCAGCGACCCGACATTGGCGCTGACCTCGACTCGATGACCGTCAAGGGTGCGAGCCGCCTGGGCCGATTGTTCGAGGTCACGCTGATGCCGCTGGTGCTGTCGGTCACGAGTGGCCTGGAGTTGCTCGACCAGGGCTTGATCCGGGTTCACGTGCAGTTCGCCATTGTCGGCATCCAGCAACACCCGGGTGCCGTTATCCAGGGCCAGCACGGGGTGCGCCACGCCACACAACGAGGGCAGGCCCAGCGCACGGGCGAGGATCGCAACATGGCTAGTGGCGCCGCCACCCACGGTGACGAAACCGGCGATGCGTGAAGTGTCGAGGCTGGCGGTCTGAGAGGGCGTCAGTTGCTCGGCCACCAGGATCGACCGTTCAGGCAGGTTCCAGGCGTTGTCCTGAACCCCCAGGATCAGCTTGAGCACCCGTTGCCCGACGTCGGCCAGGTCCGCTGCGCGCTCGGCCAGCAAAGCGCTGCCCAATTGCTGGAACAGCGCAGCGCTCGCCTCGGTAGCGGTCCTCCAGGCGAACGCCGCGCTCTTGCCCTCGGTGATCAAGGCTAGGGCCTGCTCCAGCAAGGTGGGGTCTTCCAGCAACTCTTGATGGGCGCGAAAAATCTGCGCCTGAACGCTGCCCGCCGCCTCGTCCTGCAACGCCTTCAAGGCTTGCGTCGCTTGCTCCAGCCCTTGATCCAGGGCGGCCTGCTCAACCTCGATGCCGGCCCCCTTCTCCTCGATATCCAACACCTGGGAGGCGACCTGGACCACTTCACCAAACGCCGAACCGGGCGACGCACAGACACCCCGCAGCCGACCAGGTATCGATGGCTCGTCGGTGACGGTCGGCGCCGGCGTCAGCGGCGCTTGCACCGTTTCGCCGCACCCCGACAACAGCAAGTGTTCCAACGCTTCGATGGCCTGTCCGGCCTGAGGGCCGGCGGCGCTGATCTGCACACTGTCGCCCTTGGCCGTCTGCAACGCCATGATCGCGACCAGCGATTTGGCATTGGCGCCGGCTTGCTGCTTATGCAGTTGGATATTGGCATCAAACCCCTTGGCCGCCTGGGCGAACACCGCGGCAGGACGGGCATGCAGGCCACTTTCATTGGGCACGATCAGCGGCTTGGAAAACAGCACCGAGCCCTGCTGCGCCTCGTCGACAGGCCCCTGTTCCGCTGGGCACACACGCAACAACGGAGCACCACTCTCGATACAGCTCGCCCCGTCCCCGAGCAGACTGAAGGGTTCGCCGCTGACCACCAGCATCAGCGTCAACAGGCTTCGCGCATGCAGGGCGATGTAATCGGCATCGAAATCGATCAGCGGCTGGCCGGCCTCGACCCGTTGCCCCATGGTCACCCGCGAGGTGAACCCCTTGCCCGCCAGATTGACCGTGTCCAGGCCAATATGCATCAGCACCTGGACGCCGTTATCAGCGGTGACACTCACCGCATGGGCGCTGTCCTGAAGCGTGCCGATGACACCGGACAGCGGTGCGCAAAGGGTCTGCGAGGTCGGATCGATGCAGATGCCATCCCCCACTACTCGGCTGGAGAAGACCGGATCCGGCACGCTGTCCAAGGGCATCAAGACCCCGGACAACGGTGCGAGCAATTGCAAAGGTTGCGTTGTGTTCATGAGACTTCACCTGCTGCTGTCTGTTCTTTTTGGCATCGCGGGCACGCAGAGATCAGCGACCCGCGCTACACGGGTCATTTCCACCAGTATTCGACTTGCAGGCCCACGTTGGAACCATGTCGCGCACCGCCAAATACACCGGTGTCCGACAGCGCCGAACCGGCTGCCAGTTCATTGGCTGCACGCTTGGCCGCCTCGTTCCAACTGGCGTAGGTGTAGTAGAGGCGTATTTCCGGGCGAGCCCAGAATTCCGGGCCCTTGGGCGACCAGGTGGGCGCAAAGGTGAATTTGCTCAGCTTGCGAGTTCCATCGCTGGCCTGAACCTGGTCATGGCCCAGTTCAGCCACCAGCTTGAACTGATCGGTGATGGCGTATGCCGGGCGAACCCCCAACGACAGCCAGTCCTGGTCAGCACCATCGGGGCGGATGTCCTTCTGGTACACCGCTTGCACCTGCCCGCCGAAACGTGGCGTGACCTGCCAATCGAAAAACTCCACCAGACGATAACTCTTGTTGCTGTCGTCCAATCCGGTGTCGCCGGTATAACCCAGCCCGGTGCCGGGCCCCTCGCCATATTGCAAGGCCAGTTTATTCTTCCCACCCAGGAAGTCCTGTTGCACATGCTGGGCGGTCAAGGCCCAGCCGCGATGGGCGTCGCGACGGTCCGCCCGGTCGATGAAGCTCAGGCCAAACTCCAACTCGCCACCGGGGTTGGCCTTGAAACCGGCGACGTTGAAGTCATGCCGGTTGACCGGGTCTTTCTGGTACAGGTTGTCCTTGCGCGAGAAGGCGTAGCTGTATTTCAACCCGCCGATCAGCACGTCCTCGATCCCGCCACCGGTAGCACTCTGGTTCCAGTAGTAGAAATCCGAGATATGGATGTCGTTACGTTTGTAGTAACGCCGACCGGCCCACAGCGACCCGCCGTTCAGGCTGGGCATGTTCGACCATTGGGCATACATCTGCGGCATGCGTGCCGAGCCGTTTTCACCCTGGAAAGTCGGCGTGCGGTCATAGCGGTTGTACAGCGACGCCATGCCGTCCACGCTCAACACCGAGCCATCGTCGAGGGTGAAAAGATCCTGGCGCAGTTCCAGTTCCCCGTACTGCTCGCATTCATTGCCCAACCGATATTTAGTCTGCGCCCCGGGCAACTGGAAGCAGGATTGTGAACGACCATTGGTCGCGCTGCCGACGCCGCTGCGCAGATAACCGGAAAACTCCAGGGCCTGAACCGGGAACGGCAGCGCCAGGCAGATACAGGACGCGGCAAGGCCACGGTTTATTATTGTTTTCATACGCCTCTCCATTATTTCTTATTGTTTTTTTGCTCCATGACTTCCCCCCTTGGCCGCCATTTGGCTGACGAAAAAGGGCCCACGATGCGTCTGGCGCAACGTGTTCGCTGTCAGGCATTGCCTGGGTCAGGGGAAGTTTTTATTCAGTCGCTCAGGTGCAACACAAACGACTCGTAAGGCCGCAAGCGCAGCCGTCGGTATCGGTGTTCGCCGGCCTCGTAGTTGCCGATCACCCAGCGTTGTTTCGTGTCATGGGTGAGGACCCCTTCGGGCAGTTCCACCTCGCAGTCGCCTCCATAAAAATGGCTGACCACCAACAGGCGCTCGCCTTGCCCTTCGCGCAGGTACGCCCACACGTGTGGATGTTCGGGCAATAGCAGGCGGTAGACGCCGTCCTGGATCAAGGCTTCGCTGCGGCGCAGGGCGATCAATTGACGGTAGTAATGCAGCACCGAGGTCGGGTCTTGCTGTTGCTGCTCGACGTTGATGAAAGCGGCGTTGGCGGGCACGCCGATCCAGGGTTCGGCCCGGCTGAAACCCGCGTTCGGCCCGGCATTCCATTGCATCGGCGTGCGCCCGTTGTCACGGGACTTCTGCATGATCGGCGCCATGGCGTCGGCCTCCGACACCCCGGCGTTGCGCTTGAGACGATAGATGTTCAGGGTTTCCACATCGCGATACTGCTCGATGTGCTCGAAGCCCGGATTGGTCATCCCCAACTCCTCGCCCTGGTACACGAACGGGGTGCCCTGGAGAAAGTGCAACGCCGTGGCGAGCATCTTCGCCGAAGGCTCGCGGTACTCACCGTCATCGCCGAACCGCGACACCACCCGCGGCTGGTCATGGTTACACCAGAACAGCGCATTCCAACCGTCACCGGCCTGCATGCCGACTTGCCAGTCGGACAGGATGCGTTTGAGTTCGAGAAAATCGAAGTCGGCCCGCACCCACTTTTGCAGGTTCGGGTAATCCACCTTCAAGTGATGGAAATTGAACGTCATAGACAGTTCACGGGACGCCGGACACGAATAGCGAACACAGTGTTCGAGGCTGGTGGACGACATCTCGCCGACGTTGATCAGGTCGAACCCCTCGAAGACTTCCCGGTGCATTTCCTGCAGGTAGCGATGCACGTTGGGGCCGTCGGTGTAGAAACGCCGGCCATCGGTATGGTCGTCAGGGAAGTCGGCCGGTTTGGAGATCAGGTTGATCACATCGAGACGAAAGCCCCCCACCCCCTTGTCCCGCCAGAAACGCATCATCTTGAACACTTCGGCGCGCACCTGGGGGTTGTCCCAGTTCAGGTCGGCCTGGGTGTGGTCGAACAGGTGCAGGTAATACTGGCCGGTCTGTGCTTCGTACTCCCAGGCCGAACCGCCGAACTTGGATTCCCAGTTGTTCGGCTGGTCCCGCCAGATATAGAAATCGCGGTACGGATTGTCGAGGCTGCTGCGGGCGGCCTGGAACCACGGATGCTCGATGGAGGTGTGATTGACCACGATGTCGAGCATCAGCTTGATACCGCGCTTGCTCGCTTCGGTAATCAATAATTCGCAATCGGCCATGGTGCCGTAGCTGGGGTCGATGGCGTAGTAGTCGCTGATGTCGTAGCCGTTGTCCCGTTGCGGCGAACGCAGGAACGGTGTCAGCCACAGGTAATCCACACCCAGCCAGTGCAAGTAGTCGAGCTTGTCCACCACCCCTCGCAAATCACCGGTGGCCTGGCCGCCATGGCTGTAGAAACTCTTGGGGTAGATCTGATAGATCACCGAGCGTTGCCAGTCTTGCATGTGCGTTTCCTTCAGTCTGTTTTGTACCGGCCTCACAGGCCTCATCGCGGGCAAGCCCGGCTCCCACAGGTGTCAAGCCACCCGATACCCCGGCCGGACGATCTTCATGCTCAACGCGCAAGTCAGGGCAAAGGGCACGCTCATGGCGATGACCATGCCAACCACGAACATCGGTATGTAGTCAGGTACGATCGAAATGAAACCCGGCAGGCCCCCGACGCCAATCGCCGAGGCCTTGATCTTGTTCAGTGACAGGAAAATGCAGCCCAGGGCCGAGCCGGCCAGGGCGCAATAGAAGGGGAATTTGTAGCGCAGGTTGACCCCGAACATTGCCGGTTCGGTGATGCCGAAATAAGCGGAAATCGCCGACGTGGACGCCATGCTCTTGTCCCGCGCATTGCGGGTCATGTAGAACACCGCCAGCGCCGCGCTGCCCTGGGCCAGGTTGGACATGACGATCATCGGCCAGATGAAGGTGCCACCCTGGGTCGAGATCAATTGCAGGTCCACCGCCAGGAACATGTGGTGCATGCCGGTCACCACCAGCGGCGCATAGAGCAGGCCGAAAATCGCCCCGCCAATCACCGGCGCCAGGTCGAACAGCGCCACCATGCCTTCGGTAATCAGGATGCCCAGGTGCCGGGTGACCGGACCGATGATGGCAAGGGCCAGTACACCGGTGATGACGATGGTGGTGATGGGGATCACGAGCAACTGGATGGCGTTGGGCACCCTGGCCCGCAACCATCGCTCGATCACGCTCATGACATAGGCCGCCAGCAGGATCGGCAGGATCTGCCCCTGGTAACCGACTTTCTCGATCCGGAACCAGCCGAAGATGTCGAAGTACGGCAGGCTCTGGCCTTCCAGCCCCGCCACGGCCTTGCCGTAGTTCCAGGCGTTGAGCAGGTCCGGGTGGACGAGCATCAGGCCCAGCACGATGCCAAGGATCTCACTGCCGCCGAAACGCTTGGCCGCCGACCAGCCCACCAGGGCCGGGAGAAAGACAAAGGAGGTATTGGCCATGAGGTTGATCAGGCTCCAGACGCCATCCAGGTGCGGATAGGCATCGAGCAACGTCTGCCCGGCAATGAACATGCCCTTGGCACCCAACAGGTTGTTGACGCCCATCAGCAGGCCGGCGATCACCAGGGCAGGCAAAATGGGCATGAACACATCGGACAGTACCCGCACCAGGCGCTGCATGCCGTTGCCCTTCTGCGCGCCCTGGCGCTTGACGTCGGCAATGGTCGCGGCGGCCAGGCCCGTCAGCTCGCGCAGGGCGGCATAGACCTTTTCCACCTCGCCCGGGCCAATGACCACCTGGAACAGGCCACCGGTAAAAAACGAACCCTTGACCAGGTCGATCTGGTTCAGCGTGGCACTGTCCACCCGGGCCGCGTCCTTGAGGGACAGGCGCAGGCGCGTCACGCAATGGGCCGCCTGCTCGATATTGTCGACGCCACCCAAGCTTTGCAGCAGCTCGCTGGCGATTTTGGAGTAATCGTGGCTCATGCTTTTTTCTTCCGCGTCATTCTTGTTATTGAGAGTCGACAGCACGTGGAAGAGAAAGTACTCGTCTGTACGAGTTAAATCAACAACTCGTACAGACGAGTTTTGTTTTTGTTTATGATGAGCCTCCGAAAAACCGGGAAACGTCCTACGCTCCTGTCGTCAAATAATGACAGCCGAATGGACAACTCCCCCACTTGGCCCGTAAGGTTCCGCCCCGGTGAACAGCGCGGTACAGAGCCCTCTCCATGAGCAAATACAACCAGATCTACAACGATCTGCTGACCAGCATTACCACCGAACGCCTGGAGCGAGGCGCTCGCCTGCCCTCCGAAACCGAACTGATGGACAGCTATCAGGCCAGCCGTGGCACGGTGCGCAAGGCCATCGAACAACTCCAGGAGCGCGGCTTCGCCCAGAAGATCCATGGCAAGGGCACCTTTGTGCTGTCGACCCAGCCCATCGAATTCCAGCTCGGCGGCATCGTCAGCTTCCAGGAGACCTACCCGCGCCTGGGCAACGATGTCAGCACCGAAGTGGTCGAGTTCAGCCAGTTTCCGTTGGAAGGAGCGCTGCTCGAACACATCAAGGCCCCCGCCGGGAGCCCGATCACCCGCATCAAGCGGGTCCGGCGAATCGACGGCAAGCGCGTGATCCTGGACATCAACCACTTCGTCAGCGACGTGATCCCTGGCCTGACCCGCGACATCGCCATGCAGTCGATCTATGCCTTCATCGAACAGACCCTGCACCTGCAAATCGCCTACGCCCAGCGCACCATCGAAGCAGTCCGCTGCGGCAAGGACGACCAGCAACACCTGGACCTCGACGGCCAGAGCCATGTGATCGTGGTCAGCAACCAGACCTTTCTCCAGGACGGCCGACAGTTCGAGTACACCGAATCGCGGCATACGCTGGACAAGTTTTATTTTTCGGATGTGGCGCGGCGTTGATTTCGGCCCATACCCCTACCTGTTGCAGCGCGGGCATTCCAGAAATGATGTCGTGCACCTGATCTTGTAGCTAACGGTTAAGGTTGTAAAAAAACGATTAGATAACAAGAGTCGCGCACAAAAACGATTACTCCTGCCAACCGGCTCGTCAAACTGAGGAGAGGCTGAGCATGACTATCACCCAACCAAAGCTTCCAACTCTTCGCAAGCCATACCAGGTAACCGTCGACCTTCTTTCGCAACGTTGACCTGCAACGCCACCTGGGCCACATCCAACACATTCTTGGTAAGCGAATAGCTGCCCTTGGCCTGCAGCCAGGTCAGCACGTCTGCCAAATGCCAGATAGAAGCACTCCCCTCGTGCACCGGCGCTGGGAAGCTACCTGGATGAGCCAACATCAGCTTGCGCATGTTCTGCCGAGACACACCTACGATCTCAGCTACATCGGTCAGCCCTACCAAATCAGGCGCTACCTCGATCAATCTGGCCGACGGCACCGCGCGATGGACGTCGGCCAGAGCACTAAGCACTGCCTTGACCGCATCAGGAGCATCGCGAGTGAACTCAAGCGCCAGTCGCCCCGGCTGCCCGATGCCGACCAGGGCATCGTCGCAGCCCGCTTCTCCCAAGCGCTCGATCAGTTCATCCATGGCACAGCCATCGTCAGCAAGCTGATATTTCAAGGTAAAAATATAGTCCATTGTTCTATTGCTCAGCATCGTCATCAGCCTCACGCCGATTGCGATGCGCAGTGCAATTGTCCACGACGCGTCGCATGCTCGCGCATGGTTGCCAGGGTTCTTCGGCGTGCACCATATCGAGGTGATGCAGAACTCGCCGCAGCGGCACGTCTCATCGTTGTACGGGCAATAAACCCGTCCCCAGGCGTGACTGCCGCCAACTTCTATACGCCACCCCTGCCCTTCGGCATGCCTAAGCGCTTCTTCGATTTCTTTCTTCGGGTGCGTTGGACGAATCATCCGTGATCTTCAGTATTCGCATGAGTCGCCAGATTGTCAGATGACAACCTAAGCATCCGCTTCAAGCGGCGCCACTCAGCAGCGTCTCAAACGAGGAGATAGGTTGGCATGTGACAGGTCCTCGTGAACCGTACGGTGAAATACTCTTGGGGCCATGCCGCCCGATGATAAGCGTTTCCGGAACACCGCTAAGGCGGGTAATCGTAGCGAACGGTGACGGCACCGCCCTCCCAATACCGTCACGCTAGGTCACTACGGGCGGAAGCTGATGAAGCCTGGAATTGAGCCAAAATGAAAAAAGCCCCATGGAAGTTATCCACAGGGCTTTCGTTCAAAACGGGCGCCAGGGCCAATAGTGGCCGTCAGCAGTCAGATATCTAAGCCTGACTCATTCCCACTCAATCGTCGCCGGCGGCTTGCTCGACACGTCATACGTCACGCGCGAGATACCTTCGATTTCATTGATGATGCGCCCGGAAACGGTTTCCAGCAGCTCGTACGGCAGGTGTGCCCAGCGCGCGGTCATGAAGTCGATGGTTTCCACGGCACGCAGGGCCACAACCCAGGCGTAACGACGGCCATCGCCGACCACGCCCACCGATTTCACTGGCTGGAACACCACGAACGCCTGGCTGACCTTGTGGTACCAGTCGGCCTTGCGCAGTTCTTCGATGAAGATGTGGTCGGCGCGACGCAGCAGGTCGGCGTATTCCTTCTTCACTTCACCGAGGATCCGCACGCCCAGGCCCGGGCCCGGGAATGGGTGACGGTAGACCATGTCGTACGGCAGGCCCAGCTCCAGGCCGAGGCGACGCACTTCGTCCTTGAACAGTTCGCGCAACGGCTCGACCAGCTTGAGGTTCATCTCTTCCGGCAGGCCACCGACGTTGTGGTGGGACTTGATCACGTGGGCCTTGCCGCTCTTGGCGCCGGCCGACTCGATCACGTCGGGGTAGATGGTGCCCTGGGCCAGGTACTTGATGTTGTCCAGCTTGTTGGACTGGGCATCGAACACGTCGATGAAGGTGCGGCCGATGATCTTGCGCTTCTTCTCCGGGTCGGACTCGCCGGCCAGGTTGTTCAGGAACTGCTCTTCGGCGTTGGCGCGGATCACTTTGACGCCCATGTTCTCGGCGAACATGGCCATCACTTGCTCGCCTTCGTGCAGGCGCAGCAGGCCGTTGTCGACGAAGACGCAGGTCAGTTGGTCGCCGATAGCCTTGTGCAGCAATGCGGCAACCACCGAGGAGTCAACGCCGCCAGACAGGCCCAGCAGCACGTTGTCGGTGCCAACCTGGGCGCGCACCTGGGCGATGGCATCTTCAGCGATTTTCGACGGGGTCCACAGGGCTTCGCACTCGCAGATGTCGAGGATGAAGCGCGACAAGATGCGGCCGCCCTGCTTGGTGTGGGTCACTTCAGGGTGGAACTGCACGCCGTAGTAACGGCGATCATCGTTGAACATGCCGGCAATCGGGCAGCTCGGGGTGCTGGCCAGGATGTGGAAGTCTTCCGGCATCCTGGTGACCTTGTCACCGTGGCTCATCCACACGTCCAGGCCGAACAGGCCGTCGGCGTCGACGTGGTCCTCGATGCCGTCCAGCAGGCGGCTCTTGCCGACTACGTCAACGCGGGCATAACCGAACTCACGCAGGTCCGAACCTTCGACCTTGCCGCCCAGCTGTTCAGCCATGGTCTGCATGCCGTAGCAGATACCGAAGACGGGCACGCCCAGGTCGAACACGGCTTGCGGGCAGCGCGGGCTGTCGGCTTCGTGCACGGACTCGGGGCCGCCGGCGAGGATGACGCCTTTAGGCGCGAATTCGCGAATCGCTTCATCATCCATGTCGAACGGATGCAATTCGCAGTACACACCGATTTCACGCACGCGGCGGGCGATCAGCTGGGTGTACTGGGAACCGAAGTCGAGGATCAGGATGCGGTGAGCGTGAATGTCGAGGGCCATGACTCATTCTCATGTAGTGAATCAGAAACAACTCGGGGCTGAATGAACAGCCCCGGTGATTAACGTTTTGCTGGAAGCCTTAACCTACGCGGTAGTTCGGCGCTTCCTTGGTGATCTGCACGTCGTGGACATGGGACTCGGCCATGCCAGCGCCGGTGATACGCACGAATTCCGGCTTGGTGCGCATCTCTTCGATGTTGGCGCTGCCGGTGTAGCCCATGGAAGAACGCAGGCCGCCCATCAGTTGATGGATGATGGCGCTCAGGGTGCCTTTGTACGGCACGCGACCTTCGATGCCTTCCGGCACCAGCTTCTCGGCACCCGCGGAGGAGTCCTGGAAGTAACGGTCGGAAGAGCCCTGGGCCTGGGACATGGCGCCCAGCGAACCCATGCCGCGATAAGCCTTGTAGCTACGGCCCTGGAACAGCTCGATCTCGCCCGGTGCTTCTTCGGTACCGGCGAACATCGAACCCATCATCACGCAGGAGGCACCGGCTACGATGGCCTTGGACAGGTCACCGGAGAACCGGATACCGCCGTCGGCGATCAACGGCACGCCAGTGCCTTCAAGGGCGGCGGCGACGTTGGCGATGGCACTGATCTGCGGCACGCCGACACCGGCAACGATACGGGTGGTGCAGATCGAGCCAGGGCCGATACCGACCTTGACCGCGTCGGCGCCGGCTTCGGCCAGGGCCTTGGCGGCAGCGCCGGTGGCGATGTTGCCGCCGATCACCTGCACTTCAGGGAAGTTCTGCTTGACCCAGCGAACGCGGTCGATCACGCCTTTGGAGTGGCCGTGGGCGGTGTCGACCACCACCACGTCAACACCGGCACTGACCAGGGCGGCGACACGGTCACCGGTGTCCTTGCCGGTGCCGACCGCAGCGCCGACGCGCAGACGACCTTGGTCGTCCTTGCTCGCCAGCGGGTAGGCCTTGGCTTTTTCGATGTCGTTGACGGTCATCATGCCCTTGAGGGCGAATTTGTCGTCGACGATCAGCACGCGCTCGATGCGGTGCTTGTGCAGCAACTCGCGGACTTCTTCCTTGTTGGTGCCTTCCTTGACCGTGACCAGGCGCTCTTTAGGCGTCATCACTTGGCGGACGGTGGCATCCAGGCGATTCTCGAAACGCACGTCGCGGGAGGTGACGATGCCGACCAGGTCGCCATCGTGCAGCACCGGAACGCCGGAGATGTTGTGCATGCGGGTCAGTTCGAACAGATCCCGGACCGTGGCGTCAGCCTCGATGGTGATCGGATCCTTGACCACGCCAGCCTCGAACCGCTTGACCTTGCGCACTTCGGCGGCCTGCTGTTCGATGGTCATGTTCTTGTGGATGATACCGATACCGCCTTCCTGGGCCATGGCAATGGCCAGACGGGCTTCGGTCACGGTGTCCATGGCGGCGGAAACCAGGGGGATATTCAGTTCGATGCCACGGGTGAGACGGGTTTTGAGACTGACTTCGTTAGGCAGTACTTCGGAATAACCGGGCACTAGGAGAATGTCGTCGAAGGTCAGAGCTTCTTGGCTGATACGCAGCATCGCGGGGGCTCCCGAGCGGGAAAATGGAAGCGCGCCATTATACTCATGGACCCCGTCTGGCTCAATGTAAAACTCTGTCTATTATTGCCGGGCTGATTGACGGGCTAAATCACTGCCCGATTGCCAGCACATTCCCTGTGGGAGCGAGCTTGCTCGCGATGGCGGCGTATCAGTCAACACCGCACCAACTGACCCGACGCCATCGCGAGCAAGCTCGCTCCCACACTCGCTCATCGGTGTCCTTACAACTCCACCTTCACCCAACTCACCGGCTGATCGAGCCAATCGGCGAACTCATCGAGAAAGTCCTGCTTGAACCCCGCCTCCAGCCAGTTGTTGAAGATGAACCCCAGGTTGGAAAAGCCGCAGGGCTGCAGGAACAGGAAGCCGTTGATGTCGTCTTCATGACCGCATTCGGGGCAAGTGAAGTTGTCGGTGCGCGCCGGCATCCAGTCTTCGAGGCTTTCGAACAGCGCTTCGCCGACTTCCTTGCGGCACTCGGCGCAACCGGCTTCTTCGAGAAAGCCCTTGGCCGGTGTATAGATGCAGCGCTTGGTGATGATCTCCAGGCCATTGATCGCTTCACCGAACGGCAAGGCTTCGGGATGCAGGACCACCTCGCGGGCTCCGGGGGCGATGGCGTGGGCCATGCGATTGCCGGTGCGCCCGCAGGTGGTCAGTTGTTCTTCGACGATATTCTTGCGCACCAGCCAGCGCACGATCGCCCGGGCCCGAGGCTCGTGGACCGGCAGGGTGGAAATTTTCGGAACGATGATGCTTTGCGAGTTCATGGCGAGGCCTGGCTGTTTCCCTGGCAGGGTCTGATCAAAGGCCGGCAGCTTAATCCCTGGCGGGGCCAGGTCAAGCACTCAGGTAGCGCCCGATCAACGCGAGGCCGCTGGCAAGCACCAGCCAGGTGACCAGCCGCACGAATGCCTCTCGCGACATCTTCATGGTCAAGCGACGCCCTACCCACAACCCCAGCGCCATGGCCGGCAACAAACACAGCGCCAGTACCAACAAGGGTAGCTCGGCATAGACCCCGGCCACGATAAACAGACTCAGGCGCACCACGGTGCTGCAACTGATCAGGGCACTTTGCGTGGCTCGGGCCGGGTCCTTGGGCAAGCGACTGTTCAGGTAGATGGCATATAAAAAGCCGCCACTGCCAAACAACGCGCCGAACATCCCGCCCACCGTGCCCATCGGAACCGCCCACAGCGATGACAACTGCGTCGGCCGGGTCTTGATCAGCAGGCTGTAGATCGCATAGCAACTGATGAACACCCCCATCAGCAGCAACAACAGGTCGGACTTGAGGTTGAGCAGGAAAATCACCCCGAGGGTGCAGCCCAGCGCCATGCACGGCAACAACCGCAGCAGCTCCGGCCGGGACACGTCCCGACGCGACGGCAGCAAGTTGCCGAAGGCCGCGACAAAATCCAGCAAGACCAGCAGCGGGACGATTTTCGACAGGGGCATGAACAGCAGCAGAATGGGCGCGGCCACCAGCGCTGTGCCGAACCCGGCGATACCGAAGACGATATAGGCCAGGGCAATGGCCGAGCCGATCACCAGCCATTGCGTGGGGGCAAATGCCCATTGGCCCAACCATGGGAGAAGACTCATCCGGCACTTCCTTGATGGCGAAAGCGGCGACTTTAGCCAGATGCGGGGGGTTACTTCCAGCATTTGTGGTGATTGGCCTATCGCTATCGCGAGCAAGCTCGCTCCCACATTTGATCTTCAGTGCGACATAGATCTCCTGTGGGAGCGAGCTTGCTCGCGATGCAGGCAACCCGGTCTAATTGTCTGCACACCACCGGCGAATCCCCTTATCATGCCGCCCATGATTAAAGATCCCTTTGCCCGACTGGGCCTGGACCGCGAGGTCCTGACTGTCAGCCAGCTCAACGGCCGTGCGCGGGTGTTGCTTGAAGACGTGTTCAGCAACATCTGGGTCGAGGGCGAAATCTCCAACCTCGCCCGTCCGGCCTCCGGCCATGTGTACTTCACCCTCAAGGACAGTGGCGCCCAGGTGCGTTGTGCGCTGTTCCGGCAGAATGCCGCGCGGGTGCGCCAGGCCTTGAAAGACGGGCTGGCGGTGAAAGTGCGCGGCAAGGTCTCGCTGTTCGAAGGCCGTGGCGACTATCAACTGATCCTCGACACCGTCGAGCCGGCCGGCGATGGCGCACTGCGCCTGGCCTTCGATGCCTTGAAGGAAAAGCTCAGCGCCGAAGGCCTGTTCAGCGCCGAACGCAAGGTGCCGTTGCCGGCCCATCCGCAACGCATCGGTATTATCAGTTCACCCACGGGCGCGGTGATCCGCGACATCATCAGCGTGTTCCGTCGCCGCGCGCCGCAGATTGCCCTGACCCTGATTCCCACTGCCGTGCAAGGCCGCGAAGCCACCGCACAAATCGTCCGCGCCCTGAAGCTGGCCGACGCCCGTGGTTTCGATGCGCTGATCCTGGCCCGGGGCGGCGGTTCGCTGGAAGACTTGTGGTGCTTCAACGAAGAAGCCGTGGCCCGGGCGGTGGATGCCTGCGTCACGCCGATCGTCAGCGCCGTAGGCCATGAGACCGACGTGTCCATCAGCGATTTCGTCGCCGACGTACGCGCCCCGACCCCGTCCGCCGCCGCCGAACTGCTGGCCCCGGATGCCGGCGACCTGGTGCGTCGGGTCGAAAGCCTGCATCGCCGGCTGGTGATGCGCATGCGTGACCGGCTGATGCGCGATCAACTGCGTCTCGAAGGCCTCACCCGACGCCTGCGTCACCCCGGCGAACGCCTGCGCCAGCAAGCCCAGCGCCTCGACGACCTGGACATGCGCATGCGCCGGGCGTTCGAGCGCAGCCTCAATACCCGCCGCGAACGCCTGATCCGCCTGGAAACCCGCCTGGCCGGGCAACATCCGGGCCGGCAACTGGCCTTGCTGCGCCAGCGCCTGGACAGCCTGGCCGAACGCCTGCCCCGGGCCATGCGCGAAGGTCTGAAAAACCGCCGCGTGCAATTGCACAACCAGATGCAGACGCTGCACATTGTCAGCCCCCTGGCGACCCTCGGCCGCGGCTACAGCATTTTGCTCGACGAACGCGGCCAGGCGATCCGCAGTGCCGGGCAAACCCAGACCGGCCAGCGCCTGACCGCCAAGCTCGGCGAAGGCGAATTGCTGGTACGGGTCGAAGACAATCACCTGACGCCGGTCACCCTTTCTTTACTGGATTGATTCATGCCGCGATATCTCGCCCCCTTGCTCTTGCTGTGCCTGACCTTCAACGCCCACGCCGACAGTTACATTACCCGCCTGCTGAACAAACCAGTGCCCGGCGGCGTGGCCGTGGTAGACCTGGGCAGCGCCGCCAAGGCACCGAAAGCCAGTTACCAGGGCAAGCCGGTGCTGGTGGTCAAGGAACAGGACAACTGGCTGGCGATTGTCGGCATCCCGCTGACGGTCCAGCCCGGCACCCAGCAGATCAGCAGTGGCGGCGGCACCCAGCCGTTCGTGGTCGGCTACAAGAAGTACCCCGAGCAACACATCACCCTGAAGAATAAGCGCCAGGTCAACCCGAACCCGGCGGACCTCAAGCGCATCGACGCCGAGCTGACGGTGCAACTGAAGGCTTATCGCAGCTTCAGCCCGAACATCCCCAGCAACCTGCTGCTGGACAAACCGGTCGACGGCCCGCTGTCGAGCAAGTTCGGCGTGCGCCGCTTCTTCAACGGCGAAGAGCGCAACCCCCACGCCGGCCTGGACTTCGCCGTGCCCGCCGGCACGCCGATCAAGACCCCGGCCGCCGGCAAGGTGATCCTCACCGGCAACTACTTCTTCAATGGCAACACCGTGTTCGTCGACCATGGCCAGGGCTTCATCAGCATGTTCTGCCACATGTCGAAGATCGACGTGAAGGTCGGCCAGCAACTGGCCCGGGGCACCGTAGTGGGCAAGGTCGGCGCCACCGGCCGCGCGACGGGGCCGCACATGCACTGGAACATCAGCCTGAACGATGCGCGGGTGGATCCGGCGATTTTTATCGGAGCTTTCCAACCCTGAATGGGATGGTGGGGCTACTGGCCTCATCGCGAGCAAGCTCGCTCCCACATTTGATCTTCAGTGCGACATAGATCTCCTGTGGGAGCGAGCTTGCTCGCGATGACGGCAGCCGCATCACCCCCTCCTTTGAATTGCCAAGCTCAAAACATCGACGCAATTTCTGACATCCGTACCTGATACATGCGCGATTAAATCTCGCAAACCCGCCTAAAAGCAGAACTTATCTCAATTTTTTCCGACTGCTTGCGATCCTCTCCTCACGCGGTTAGGGTTGAAGGCATGAAAACCTCTCACACCCTCATTCAGCTTCGCCAGCACCGCAGCCTGTGCCTCGTCAGCGCACGACTGCCGGGCTGAATCGCGGCACCTCGTCCCGGCTGTGAAGCCACCCCCATAGAACCACCGGCAGGCCGCCTCTTTCCGGCCACGACAATAAGGATTTCCCCATGAGCATGCTCAAAGACCCGTCTTCCAAATACCGTGCTTTCCCGACGATCAACCTGCCGGACCGCACCTGGCCGTCGAAGACCATCACCGCCGCGCCGATCTGGTGCAGCTCCGACCTGCGTGACGGCAACCAGTCGCTGATCGAGCCGATGGACGCGGTCAAGAAGCTGCGCTTCTGGAAAACCCTCGTCGCGGTGGGCGTGAAGGAAATCGAAGCTTCGTTCCCAGCCGCTTCGCAGACCGACTTCGACTTCGTGCGTACCCTCATCGAAGAAGGCCACATCCCGGACGACACCACCATCCAGGTGCTGACCCAGGCCCGTGAAGACCTGATCGCCCGTACGTTCGAATCCCTGCGCGGCGCGAAAAAGGCCATCGTTCACCTGTACAACGCCACCTGCCCGTCGTTCCGCCGCATCGTGTTCAACCAGGACAAGGAAGGCGTGAAGGAAATCGCGGTGAACGCGGCCAAGCTGTTCGTCAAATACGCCGCGCAGCAACCGGAAACCCAATGGCAGTTCGAATACTCGCCAGAGACTTTCAGCGCCACTGAGCTGGAGTTCGCCAAGGAAGTCTGCGACGCGGTGATCGAAGTCTGGAATCCGACGCCAGAGCGCAAGGTGATCCTCAACCTGCCCGCTACCGTGGAAGTCGCCACGCCGAACATCTACGCCGACCAGATCGAGTGGTTCCACCGCAACATCACCCGTCGTGACAGCGTGCTGATCAGCCTGCACACCCACAACGACCGTGGCACCGGCGTGGCCGCTACCGAGCTGGGCCTGATGGCCGGCGCCGACCGTGTCGAAGGCTGCCTGTTCGGCAACGGCGAACGCACCGGTAACGTCGACCTGGTGACCGTGGCGCTGAACCTCTACACCCAGGGTATCAACCCTGAGCTGGACTTCTCCGACATCGACGGCGTGCGCAAAGTGGTCGAGGAATGCAACCAGATCCCGGTACACCCGCGTCATCCGTACGTTGGCGACCTGGTCCACACCGCGTTCTCCGGCTCGCACCAGGACGCCATCCGCAAGGGCTTCGCCCAGCAGAAATCGGACGGTCTGTGGGAAGTGCCTTACCTGCCGATCGACCCGGCCGACATTGGCCGCAGCTACGAGGCGGTGATTCGCGTCAACAGTCAGTCGGGCAAGGGCGGCATCGCCTACCTGCTGGAACAGGAATACGGCATCAGCCTGCCGCGTCGCATGCAGATCGAGTTCAGCCAGGTAGTACAGCGCGAAACCGATCGCCTGGGCCTGGAAATGACTGCCCAGCAGATCCACGCCCTGCTGCAGCGTGAATACCTGCAAGCCAACACCCCGTACGCGCTGGTCAGCCATCGCCTGCAGGAAGAAAACGGCAACAGCGCCGTGGAAGTGGAAGTGGCGAGCAAGGGCCAGGGCGAGACCAACCTGCACTGGCGCGGCAAGGGCAACGGCGCGCTGGAAGCCCTGGTGGCCGGCCTGCCAATTCCGGTGGAGATCATGGACTACAACGAACACGCCATCGGCGCCGGCACCAATGCCAAGGCGGCGGCGTACATCGAACTGCGGGTCAACGGCGAGCGTGCGGTGCACGGCGTGGGCATTGATGAAAACATCACCACCGCCAGCTTCAAGGCGCTGTTCAGTGCACTGAACCGGTCGCTGAGCCAGCCGGAAGCCAAAGCGGCCTGATCGGGCGCTGAAAAATCAAAAAGGCCCCGGGGTGTGAACCCTGGGGCCTTTTTGTTTGGCTGATGGTTTTGTGTGGTCTGGTAGGGCCTCATCGCGAGCAAGCTCGCTCCCACATTTGGATAGCGGCGCTGCCCCCCCTGTGGGAGCGAGCTTGCTCGCGATGGCGGTCTGTCAGACAACCAAAATGTCAGGCATGGGTATCGATCGAGACAGTCATTGCCTGCAACAGAGCGGCCTGCAGGGTCTGCAATGTGGCTTGGGTCGCCATGATCTGAGTCTGGATCGCCATGGTTTCCTGAGCTTTCTGCTCCTCCCACATTTGGATAGCGGCGCTGCCCCCCCCTGTGGGAGCGAGCTTGCTCGCGATGGCGGTCTGTCAGACAACCAAAATGTCAGGCATGGGTATCGATCGAGACAGTCATTGCCTGCAACAGAGCGGCCTGCAGGGTCTGCAATGTGGCTTGGGTCGCCATGATCTGAGTCTGGATCGCCATGGTTTCCTGAGCTTTCTGCTCCTCCCACATTTGGATAGCGGCGCTGCCCCCCCCTGTGGGAGCGAGCTTGCTCGCGATGGCGGCCTGTCAGACAACCAAAATGTCAGGCATGGGTATCGATCGAGACAGTCATTGCCTGCAACAGAGCGGCCTGCAGGGTCTGCAATGTGGCTTGGGTCGCCATGATCTGAGTCTGGATCGCCATGGTTTCCTGAGCTTTCTGCTCCTCATCAGCCCGGCTTTTTTGCACCCGAGCTAGCTGGGCTTGCTGTTCGGCCAGCAACTTCTCGGTCTGTTCGATCTGCTTCTTCAGTTGTTCGATGACATCGCCGCTGCCGCTGCTGCCACCCGCACCTGCGATATTCGCGCCGCTGGTGTCGACTTCCAATTTCTTGTCTTTGTCTTCGCTGCTGTCAGTCGATGCCACTGGACTGACCGCTTTCTCTTCTTCAGCCCCACGGATGGAGACTTTAGGGGCTGACAATGGATAAGGGTTGACGGTGGTTGCGCTGATACTGGTCATAGGGACTTCTCCTTGGCTGACCGGTTATCGGCACGCAACACCGTTCCTGAAGGGTTGAAACGTTTCAGTTAGATGAATTCGAACGAGTCGGCATCCAGGTTCGCCGGAAACCGCGTGCGATACGCCGCCAGGTCCGCTGCGTTCAAGCACACCTTGAACACACCATCCGCCTCGCCGGCGCTGAGCAAGCTCTCGCCCTGGAAATCCAGCACCTGGCTGTCACCGGTGTAGGCGAAGCCCTTGCCGTCGGTGCCAACACGGTTTACCGCCGCCACGTAGCACAGGTTCTCGATCGCCCGGGCCGGCAACAGCCGATTCCAGTGCAGACGCCGCGCCCCGGGCCAGTTGGCGGTGTACAGCAGCAGGTCGGTGTCCTCGGCGTCGCGGCTCCAGACCGGGAAGCGCAGGTCGTAGCAAATCAGCGGACGAATCCGCCAGCCCTTGAGTTCGAACAGCACCTGTCGCTCACCCGGGGTGTAGTGGTTGTGCTCCCCCGCCATGCGAAACAGATGGCGCTTGTCGTAATGCAGCACCTCTCCATCCGGCCGCGCCCAGAGCAGGCGATTGCGATGGCTGCCGTCAGCGGCCTGGATGATCACACTGCCGGTGATCACCGCGTCCAGCTTCGCAGCCTGGGCTTTGAGCCATTGGCGCGTCGGGCCGTTCTCCGGCTCCGCCAGGGTCTCGGACTCCATGGAGAAACCGGTGGTGAACATTTCCGGGAGGATGATCAGGTCAGCCCCGCGCGCCTGCTCAAGCAGCGCTTCAAAATGCTCCAGGTTGGCCCGGCGGTCGTGCCAGGCCAGGGTGGTCTGGACCAGGGCAATGTCGAGGTCTGGCAATGTACTCAAATCACGCATAGCTTTTGCGCCGCTTCGCGCAGCGTCTCCTCGCGTTTGGCAAAGCACAGGCGCACCAGGCGCCGGCCTTGTGGTGGGTGCTGGTAGAACACCGAGATCGGAATCGTCGCCACGCCATGCTCACGGGTCATCCACACCGCCATGTCGACGTCATTCAGGTCCGGGCGAATCTGCGAATAGTCCACCAACTGGAAATAAGTGCCGGTCACGCGCTTGAAGCTGAACCGCGACGGCGCCAGCAAATCGCAGAACAGGTCGCGCTTGGCCTGGTAGAAGTCCGGCAGCTCATCGACGTGTTCCGGATGCTCGGCCATATAGTCGGCCAGGGCGTACTGCAAGGGCGTCACGCCGCAGAAGCTGACGTACTGGTGCACCTTGCGCAGTTCCGCCGTCAGGGCCGCTGGCGCCACCACGTAGCCGGTTTTCCAGCCGGTGACGTGGTAGGTCTTGCCGAACGAACTGACCACGAAGGCGCGGCGGTATAGCTCTTCATGGGCCAGGACACTGGCGTGGGCGACGCCGTCGAACACCAGGTGTTCGTAGACCTCGTCGCTGACCAGGTAGATGTCACGGTCGCGAATCAGCGTCGCCAACTGATCCAGTTCGGCGCGGCTGATCAGGGCGCCGCTGGGGTTGTGCGGCGAGTTGAGGATGATCATGCGTGTACGCGGGCTCAGGGCTTCGCCGAGCTTCTCGAAGTCGATGGCGAAATCATCCAGGCCCAATGGCACGTGCACGCAACGCCCGCCGGCCAATAGCACGGCGGGCTCGTAGCTGTCGTAGCTGGGGTCGAAGACGATCACTTCGTCGCCGCTGTGGACCACCGCCGCGATGGCACAGAAAATCGCCTGGGTCGCGCCCGGGGTCACGGTGACTTCCTGATCGGCATCGACACTGGCGCCGTAGCTGCGGGCGATCTTCGCCGCGATTTGCTGGCGCAGCGCCGGCAGGCCGGTCATGGGCGAATACTGGTTATGGCCTTGGGCAATGTGCCGGCCGACCGCATCGCGCAGGGCCTGCGGACCATCGAAATCGGGAAAGCCCTGGGACAGGTTCAGCGCGCCCGTTTGCGCGGCGAGCTGGGACATCTGGGTGAAAATAGTGATGCCGACATTCGGCAACTTGCTGGTGATCATGAAGGGTCCCTGCTCTGCACCCGGCTCTGGTGCGGCGCGGGAGAGCTCGAGGATAGCCCAATCGCCGGGCATGAAAAAGGGTGCCACCCAGGGCACCCTTCTCATGCTGAAGACTCATGCCCTGTGGGAGCCAGAGCTGTGGTAGGCAAGACTGTGAGGCCAAGACTGTGGGAGCAAGGCCTTGCTCCCACAGTTCCATAGGTCCACAGGTCCAGATCCCAGATCCAGACTGAATCAGCGCTTGTCGCGGCGCTTCTTGTCGGCCTTCTTGTGGTGCGACATCAAGCGGCGCTTCTTGTTGACCTGGCGGTCGGTGAGCGTGTTCTTGTTGCCTTCGTACGGGTTCTCGCCGCCCTTGAACTCGATGCGGATCGGCGTGCCGACCAGCTTCAGGACGCGACGGTAGGTGTTCTCCAGGTAACGAACGTACGACTTGGGCACCTTCTCGATCTGGTTACCGTGGATCACGATAATCGGCGGGTTGGCACCGCCCAAGTGGGCGTAGCGCAGCTTGATCCGACGGTTGTTGACCATCGGTGGCGCGTGCTCGCCTACCGCATCTTCGAGGATCTGGGTCAGGCGGTTGGTCGGCCAGCGGGTCACCGCCGACTTGAACGAGTTCTGCACCGAAGCGTAGAGGTTGCCCACGCCCGTGCCGTGCAGAGCCGAGATGAAGTGGATATCGGCGAAGTCGACGAAGAACAGGCGACGCTGCAATTCGATCTTCACGAAATCCCGTTCGCTCGGCGTCATGCCGTCCCACTTGTTGATCGCGATGACCAACGCACGACCGGCTTCCAGGGCGAACCCCAGCAGGTTCAAGTCGTGATCGACCACGCCTTCGCGGGCGTCCATCACGAAGATCACCACGTTGGCGTCTTTGATCGCTTGCAGAGTCTTGACCACGGAGAACTTTTCAACTTCTTCGTGGATCTTGCCGCGCTTGCGCACACCGGCGGTGTCGATCAGCGTGTACTTCTCTTCGTTACGCTCGAAGGGAATGTAGATGCTGTCGCGGGTGGTGCCGGGCTGGTCGTAGACGATGACCCGGTCTTCGCCGAGCATGCGGTTGACCAGCGTCGACTTGCCCACGTTCGGGCGGCCGATGATGGCGATCTTGATCCCGTCCTTTTCGCTCGGGCCAGGAATGCGCTTGGCTTCCTCGCCTTCGGCAACGATCTCTTCCTCGCCCTCTTCCGGCTCTTCCACGTCGTCTTTCGGGAAACTCTCCAGAGCGATTTCCAGCATCTGGGTGATGCCACGACCGTGGGCGCCGGCGATCGGGATCGCCTGGCCCATGCCCAACGGTGCGAATTCGGCGCGGGCCATGTCCGGGTCGATATTGTCGACCTTGTTGGCGACCACGTAGGAACGCTTGTTACGCTTGCGCAAATGCTCGGCGATCATCTGGTCGGCGGCGGTAAAACCGGCCTTGGCGTCTACCAGGAACAGCACCACATCGGCTTCTTCAATGGCGAGCAGCGACTGCTCGGCCATTTTTTCGTCCATGCCGTGTTCATCACCGGAGATGCCGCCGGTGTCGACCAGAATATAGGTACGCCCTTGCCACTTGGCCTCACCGTATTGGCGATCACGGGTCAGACCGGACAAGTCGCCGACAATGGCGTCGCGAGTCCTGGTCAGGCGGTTGAACAAGGTGGACTTGCCGACGTTCGGTCGGCCCACCAGGGCGATTACGGGAACCATGCGGCTCTCCACTTCGTTATTTCAGAAAATACAAAAGCCGCTGCGAGGCAGCGGCTGGTGCTCGGGGCAGTCTGTGCAAGCCCTGCAAACCTTGTGAACAAGGCCGCTTGGGGGATTAGCCCCAAGCATAGTCTTACTTGATGGTCAGGGCTTCCAGTTTGCCGCTGTTGCCATACACATAGATCATGTTGCCCACCACCAGCGGACGGGCACGCAGGCCGTCGCTGTCGATGCGCTCACGGCCGACGAAACGACCGTCCACCTGGCTGAGCAGGTGCAGGTAACCTTCCAGGTCACCCACTGCGACGTAGCTGGAGAACACTTCCGGGGCCGACAGTTGACGACGGGCCAGGGAGTCGTTGCTCCACAAGGCGGTGGTGGAACGCTCGTCAACACCTTCGACGGTGCCCGAGGACAGGCTCACGTAGACGCTGCCAAAGCCTTGGGCGACACCGGCGTAGCTGGACGCATCGCGCTGCCACAGCGGACGACCGCTTTCCAGGTCCAATGCTGCAACGCGGCCCTGGTAGCTGGCGACGTACAGTGTGCCGCCAGACAGCAGCAAGCCGCCGTCGATGTCGACCACACGCTCCAGCTCCGAACGACCTTGCGGGATCGCTACGCGCTGTTCCCAGACCGGCACGCCGTTGGAAATATCCAGGGCCACCACTTTACCGGTCGACAAACCAGCCACCGCCAGGCGGTTGGTGACGACTGGCGCGCTGGTGCCGCGCAGGGTCAGTACCGCCGGGGTGCTGTCGTACAACCAGCGTTGGTTGCCGGTAGCGGCATCCAGGCCGATCAGACGGTCGTCCTGGGTCTGGACCACCACCACGTCACCGTTGGTGGCCGGCGGTGCGAGCACTTCACTGGTCACGCGGGCGCGCCATTTCTCTTCACCGCTGCTCGCGTCCAGGGCGACGATCTCGCCCTTGAGCGTGCCGATCATGACCAGGCCGTAACCCACGCCAACGGCGCCGGAAACAGGCAGTTCAAGATCTTTCTTCCATTTGACATCGCCGTTGGTGCGGTCCATCGCCATCACCACGCCCGTGACATCACCTGCATAGATGGTGTCGCCGTCAATGGCCGGCACCAGCATGTTGTAGGTTTCGCCCTGGCCATCGCCGATGGAACGGCTCCACTGCTTCTGCAGCACGACTTCTTCTTTGAAGTCGGTCAGTTCGGCCGGAGGCAGTTCTTTCTTGCTGTTGCTGCTGCAACCCGCGGCCAGAATGGCCAGAGCCAGCAATGCTGCATGTTTCCAACGGATCACGTCACGCATCCCCTTTGGCCAGGTCGTCCAGCTTGATTTGCAGGCCACCGACTGCGGCTTCATCCGACAGCGCAGCCTTGGCTTTTTGGTAGGCCGCATGGGCCTCATCGGCACGGCCCAGCTGTACCAGCAGGTCGCCCTTGAGTTCTTCGCGGGTCGCCAGGAATGCCTTGTCGGCATCACCGTCGAGCAGCTTCAAGGCGTCTTCGGCCTTGTTCTGTGCCGCCAGCACCTGCGCCAGGCGCTGACGCGCCACTTCGCCCAGGGTCGGGTTGGCCGGTTTGTCGACGATACCCTTGAGCTCGGTGGCCGCGTCGTCCAGCTTGCCGCTGTCCACCGCCACCTTGGCCACGAACAGGCGACCGTATTGGGCGTAGGCGGTGCCGCCGAATTCCTTGTCCAGCTTGCCGGCCAGGTCCGCCACGCGGGCAGCGTCAGGCTTGCCGTCCGGGGTCAGGGTGGTTTCCAGCAATTGCTGGTAGAGCACCGAGGCGCCTTGCGACTGGTTGCTCTGGTATTTCTGGTAGGCCTGCCAGCCGAACACGATGACCAGCGCCAACAGGCCGCCAGTGACCAGCGGCTTGCCGTTGCGCGTCCACCAGTCCTTCAAATCCGCCAGCTGTTCATCTTCGGTACTCGACACCCCAATACTCCTTAATCGCTAAATCGGCTGTTTGACAGCTTCAACCCTGCACGACGCAGGTGGCCAGGTGTGCAGCAAGCGCATCCCAGGCAATGCTTTGTTGTTCGCCCTGGCCACGCAGGGGTTTGAAACCTACCACTTGTTGGGCCAGTTCGTCGTCACCGAGGATCAGTGCGTACAGCGCACCGCTCTTGTCGGCCTTCTTGAATTGGCTCTTGAAGCTGCCAGCACCGGCGTTGATCTGCAGGCGCAGGTTGGGCAACTGGTCGCGGATCCGCTCGCTCAACGACAGGGCTGCCAGCTCGGCGGCCTCGCCAAAGGCGCACAAGTAGACGTCGACCTGACGGGCCAGTTCTTCGGGGACCTTGTCCAAGGCTTCAAGCATCAGCACCAGGCGCTCGATGCCCATGGCAAAGCCCACGCCCGGGGTCGGCTTGCCGCCCATCTGCTCAACCAGCCCGTCGTAGCGGCCGCCGGCACACACGGTGCCCTGGGCGCCGAGCTTGTCGGTGACCCACTCGAAGACGGTCTTGCTGTAGTAGTCCAGGCCACGGACCAACTTGGGGTTGATCACGTAAGGGATGCCCACGGCGTCGAGGCGCGCCTTCAGCCCTTCGAAGTGTGCACGGGATTCGTCGTCGAGGTAGTCGGCCATTTTCGGCGCGTCGACCAGAACCGCTTGGGTCTCGGCATTCTTGGTGTCGAGCACACGCAGCGGGTTGGTCTTCAGACGGCGCTGGCTGTCTTCGTCGAGCTTGTCCAGGTGGGCGGAAAGAAACTCCACCAACGCTTCACGGTAGCGGCCACGGGACTCGCTGGTGCCCAGGCTGTTGAGCTCAAGCTTGACCGCATCGCGAAGCCCCAGCTCGCCCCACAGGCGCCAGGTCATGACGATCAGCTCGGCATCGATGTCCGGACCCTCGAGGTTGAACACCTCCAGGCCAATCTGGTGGAACTGGCGATAACGGCCTTTCTGCGGACGCTCGTGACGGAACATCGGGCCGACGTACCAGAGTTTCTGCACCTGACCGCCGCCGGTGATGCCGTGCTCGAGCACCGCACGCACGCAGGCCGCCGTGCCTTCGGGGCGCAGGGTCAGGGAATCGCCGTTGCGGTCGTCGAAGGTGTACATCTCTTTTTCGACGATGTCGGTCACTTCGCCGATGGAGCGCTTGAACAGCTCGGTGAACTCGACGATCGGCATGCGGATCTGCCGATAGCCGTAGTTATCCAGCAGACGCGCCACGGTGCCCTCGAAATAGCGCCACAGGGGCGTCTGCTCGGGCAGGATGTCGTTCATGCCACGAATGGCTTGCAGGGACTTGCTCACGTGTATTCCTTAATCTTTCGACTTAACCGCGCGCGATGACCGCTGCGTCGGCTTCGACCTTTTCGGCCGCTTTCTGGCGGATCAGCCGTTCCAGCTCATCCACCAGATTGTCATTCGTCAGTTTCTGCGACGGCTTGCCGTCGATGTAAATCAGGTTCGGTGTACCGCCAGTCAGGCCGATATGGGCCTCCTTGGCTTCGCCCGGCCCGTTGACCACGCAACCGATCACCGCGACATCCAGCGGCACCAGCAGGTCTTCAAGGCGCCCTTCCAGCTCGTTCATGGTCTTGACCACATCGAAATTCTGCCGCGAGCAGCTCGGGCAGGCGATGAAGTTGATGCCACGGGAACGCAGGTGCAAGGACTTGAGAATGTCGTAGCCGACTTTCACTTCCTCGACCGGGTCAGCCGCCAACGAGATGCGGATGGTATCGCCAATCCCTTCGGCGAGCAGCATACCGAGGCCGACGGCGGATTTCACCGTGCCCGAACGCAACCCACCGGCTTCGGTGATGCCCAGGTGCAGCGGCTGGACGATTTCCTTGGCCAGCAGGCGGTAGGCTTCGACGGCCATGAACACGTCGGACGCCTTCACGCTGACCTTGAAGTCCTGGAAATTCAGGCGTTCGAGGTGCTCGACGTGGCGCAGGGCCGACTCCACCAGTGCCGCGGGGGTCGGTTCGCCGTATTTCTTCTGCAGGTCTTTTTCCAGGGAACCGGCGTTCACGCCGATGCGGATCGGGATGCCCCGGTCGCGGGCGGCATCCACCACGGCACGGACACGGTCTTCGCGACCGATGTTGCCCGGGTTGATACGCAGGCAATCGACGCCCAACTCGGCCACACGCAAGGCGATGCGGTAGTCGAAATGGATGTCGGCCACCAAGGGCACCTTGACCAGTTGCTTGATCTTGCCGAACGCCTCGGCGGCGTCCATGTCTGGCACCGATACCCGCACGATGTCGACACCGGCGGCTTCCAGGCGGTTGATCTGGGCGACCGTGGCGGCCACGTCATTGGTGTCGCTGTTGGTCATGCTCTGCACAGCGATAGGCGCATCGCCGCCCACGGGCACGTTGCCGACCCAGATTTTTCGGGATTCGCGACGCTTGATTGGAGATTCGCCGTGCATGACTTATTGACCCAACTTCAGGCGAGCGGTCTCGCCACTGGTGAACGGAGCGATGTCGACCGGCTGGCCGTTGTAGCTGACCTGCGCGCCACGGGCATAACCCAGGCGTACGGCAAAGGGTGGCTTGCCGTTGATGGAGGTGCTGTCGCCCTTGCGCTTGAGGCCACTGAACAGCACCTTGCCGTTGCCGTCGGTGATCTGCGTCCAGCAGTCGGCGACAAACTGAATCTGTACCTGGCCTTCACCTGCCGCTGGAGCCGGGGTCGGGGCCGCCGGGGCTGCCGGAACAACTGGCGCGGCTGGAGCCGCGTGGGTCGCAGGCGCAGTCGCGGTTGGCGCTGGCGTGCTCGGTGCGGCAGGGGCGGTGGCAATCGGTGCAGTCGGCGCTGTTGGTGCAGCTGGCACAGGGGCTGGAACAGCCGGCTCGGCACCCGCTTCGGCATCGGCGGCGTCCTGGCCCTGTGGCAACGCCAGGGCGGTTTCGCCTTCGGCCTGGCCTTCGACGACAGCCTGGTCTTCCGGCTCGTCCAGCGGATGGATCTGGGTGGTGCCGTCGGCGCCTTCGACCTCAACGTGCTCAGGGTTCATGGCGACCGGCTCTTTGTTGCGCAAGGAAGCCTGATCCTGCCACCAGACAAAACCGCCACCAATCACCGCGATCAGCAGCAACAGGCTGACGATTCGCAAAATGGTGTGGGAAACGCGAACCGGCTCCTCGATGCGACCCAGGCTGTGCACGTTGCTGCCCTGGGCATCGGAACCGGTGTATTGATCGAATTGCTGGACCAGCACGGTCTGGTCCATGCCGAGCAACTTGGCATAGGCGCGGATATAGCCGCGGGCGAAGGTATGCCCAGGCAGCTTGTCGAACGCGCCCGCTTCCAGATTGCCCAAGGAGGCCACGGTGAGATTGAGCTTGAGGGCCACTTCGGCCAGCGACCAACCATTGCTTTCGCGGGCTTGACGCAGGGTCTCACCAGGATTTACGCGAGTCGCTGCTACAACTTCGGGATGCGCCGCTTTCATCATTGCTCCGACAGGTATTGCTGATATTCCGGCGTACCGGGATAGAGTCTTTTGAGTTGCAGGCCGTAACTTGCAGCCTTGTCGCGATCTTCAAACACATGTGCCAGCCGAACGCCGAGCAATAGACTACGTGCATTTTGCTCGCTCAGCAGGCTAAAACGCTCGTAGTAGTCACGCGCGGGCACATAATGCCTGTCTTCGTAGGACAACTCAGCCATTTCCAGCAGCGCCCGCGGTTGCTGGCGGTTGAGCCGCAGCGCCTTTTCCAGCTGCTGGCGGGCCAGGTCACGCTGGCCCAGCTGCGCGGCCGTCATGCCGAGGTTTTCGAAAACCCGCGAACGCTCAGGGTAAAGGGTGTCGGCGGCAGCCTGCTCGAAGCGCTCGTAGGCTTCCTTGTAACGTTTCTGCTCGAAAAGAAAGCTGCCGTAGTTGTTCAGGATCCGTGCGTCTTGCGGGCGGGCAGACAGCGCCTTGCGAAAATGCTGGTCGGCCAGCTCCGGTTCCATCTCGGCCTGGAACACCAGGGCCAGGGCCGCGTTGGCGTCCGGGTCGGAATCGTCCAGCTCCAGGGCTTTCTTGAGCGGCACCTTGGCCCGTTCGGTCATGCCCTGCTGCAGGTAGCCAATGCCCAGTTGCACGTAGGCCACACGCGCCTCGTCGCGCCCTTTGCTGGTCCTCATCGGGTTGTAGTCACCCGACAGGACACAACCGGAACAAAGGCCGGCCAACAGCAAAACGAGCGCGAAGCGCAGGGACATAGAGTTCCTCTCTTAGTGACTGTTCGCAGCGTTTTGCACCGCATCGTCCGCGGCGTTCAACTCACGCACGGCAATGTAGCGTTCGCTGCGACGGGTGCGATCCAGCACCTGTCCTACCAATTGGCCACAGGCGGCGTCGATGTCTTCGCCGCGGGTGGTGCGCACGGTGACGTTGAAGCCAGCGTGGTGAAGCTGATCCTGGAAGCGACGAATCGCGTTGTTGCTCGGACGCTCGTAACCGGAATGCGGGAACGGGTTGAACGGAATCAGGTTGATCTTGCACGGGATGTTCTTGAGCAGCTCGATCATCTCGACCGCGTGTTCGACCTTGTCGTTCACATCCTTGAGCAGCGTGTACTCGATGGTCAGCACGCGCTTTTCGCCCAGGGACGACATGTAGCGCTGGCACGACTCGAGCAGCATCTTAAGCGGATATTTCTTGTTGATCGGCACCAATTGGTTACGCAATGCGTCATTGGGTGCGTGCAGCGACAACGCCAGGGAGACGTCGATGTGCTTGGCCAGCTCATCGATCATCGGCACCACGCCGGAAGTGGACAAGGTCACGCGGCGCTTGGAGATGCCGTAGCCCAGGTCGTCCATCATCAGGTGCATGGCGGAAACGACGTTGTCGAAGTTCAGCAGCGGCTCACCCATGCCCATCATCACCACGTTGGTGATGGCACGGTCGACGGTCGCCGGGACGCTGCCAAAGGATTTGTTGGCAATCCACACCTGGCCGATCACTTCGGCGGCGGTGAGGTTGCTATTGAAGCCTTGCTTGCCGGTGGAGCAGAAACTGCAGTCCAGGGCACAGCCTGCCTGGGACGAAACGCACAAGGTGCCGCGTTTGCCCTGGGGAATGTAGACGGTCTCGACGCAGCTGCCGGACGCCACGCGCACCACCCACTTGCGGGTGCCGTCGCTGGAAATGTCCTGGCTGACCACTTCGGGGCCGCGAATCTCGGCAACAGCCTTGAGCTTTTCGCGCAGGGCCTTGCCGACATTCGTCATGGCGTCGAAGTCGTCGACGCCAAAGTGGTGAATCCATTTCATCACCTGACCGGCACGGAAACGCTTCTCCCCGATCGAGTCGAAGAATTTCTCCATTTCCGGCTGGGTCAGCCCCAGCAGATTGGTTTTAACAGTCGATGTAGTCATGGATTCACCTTCACTCTCAAGCCAATGCTTAGCGAGCGGTTACTTCAGTAGCAGCGAAAAAGTAAGCGATTTCGCGAGCAGCAGCGGCTTCGGAGTCCGAACCGTGAACGGCGTTGGCGTCGATGGACTCGGCGAAGTCAGCGCGAATGGTGCCGGCAGCAGCTTCTTTAGGGTTGGTAGCGCCCATCAGCTCACGGTTGCGAGCGATAGCGTTTTCGCCTTCCAGCACCTGAACGACAACCGGACCGGAAGTCATGAAAGCAACCAGCTCACCGAAGAAACCGCGCTCGCTGTGCTCAGCGTAGAAGCCTTCGGCTTCGGCTTTGGACAGTTGCTTCATTTTCGAAGCTACAACGCGCAGGCCAGCGTCTTCGAAGCGGGTAACGATCTTGCCGATCACGTTTTTAGCAACGGCGTCAGGCTTGATGATGGAGAAAGTACGTTGAACAGCCATGGTGTAACTCCAGAAACGGTAATTTGCGAAAAATTAAACCCGCGAATTATACGCGGGTTCAGGGGTATTGCCTAACCTGCCAGGTCGATCAGTCGATTTCTTCGATCCAGAGCGCCTGGACCGCTTCCAAGACCTTCTCGCCGCAACGGCCAGAGGTGCTGTCGAAACCGGGAAGCTCCATGATCCAGTGCTGCAGATCGACGAAATTGACCTTCAGCGGATCCACGTCCGGCTTGGCTTCGGCCAGTTCTTCTGCGATGCGTTGTACATCATTCCAACCATAGCTCATGACAGTGTCACCATCAGTGCGGCGCTTCGGCCGCATGGTTAAGCGAATATTTCGGGATTTCGACCACCAGGTCTTCGGTACCGACCTTGGCCTGACAGGTCAGGCGCGACGTCGGTTCCAGGCCCCAGGCCCTATCAAGGTAGTCTTCTTCCAGCTCATCGGCCTCATTCAGCGAGTCGAAACCTTCGCGAATGATGCAATGGCACGTGGTGCAGGCACAGACACCGCCGCAGGCGCTCTCGATCTCGATGTGGTTGTCGTGGGCCACTTCAAGAATGGACTTGCCGGTTTCGGCCTCTACCACCATACCGTCCGGGCAATGCTCGGCGTGTGGCAGAAAAATGATCTGCGGCATCAGTTATTCCTCGATTTCATTCAGGTTGCGCCCCGCCAGGGCGGCTTTCACCGTCGAGTCCAGGCGGCGGGCAGCAAAGGCGTCGGTGACGTGCGACAGACGCTTGGTCTGCTGCTCGATGGCATAGCCATCGGTGCCTTTGATCAATTCGGACAATTCCTGCATCTGCAGCTCGATGACCATGCGCTCTTCGGCATCCAACAAACGGTCGCCGTCAGCCTCAAGGGCACCTTGCACGGCTTCGATCAGGCGCTGGGCGTCGACCTGCTGCTCGCGCAGCACACGGGCGACTTTGTCGTCGCTGGCATGCTGGAAGGAATCCTTGAGCATCTTGGCGATTTCGCCGTCGGTCAGGCCATAGGACGGCTTGACCTGGATGCTCGCCTCCACGCCCGAACCCAGTTCGCGGGCGGAGACGTTGAGCAAGCCGTCGGCATCGACCTGGAAGGTCACGCGGATCTTCGCCGCACCCGCCACCATCGGCGGGATGCCGCGCAATTCGAAGCGAGCCAGGGAGCGGCAGTCGCTGATCAGCTCACGCTCGCCTTGCAGCACGTGGACCATCATGGCCGACTGGCCGTCTTTATAGGTGGTGAAGTCCTGGGCGCGGGCAACGGGGATGGTGGTGTTACGCGGAATCACCTTCTCCATCAGGCCGCCCATGGTCTCCAGGCCCAGGGACAACGGAATCACGTCGAGCAGCAGCAGTTCGCCGCCATCGCGCTTGTTGCCGGCCAGGGTATCGGCCTGGATCGCGGCGCCAATGGCAACCACCTGGTCCGGGTCGATTTCAGTCAGCGGCTGGCGGCCAAAGGCCTCGGCCACGGCTTCGCGAACCCGAGGTACGCGGGTCGAACCACCGACCATGACCACGGCCTTGACGTCTTCGAGCTCTACGCCGGAATCGCGCACGGCACGGCGGCAGGCCTTGAGGCTGCGGGCGACCATGGGTTCGATCAGGGCATCGAAGGCTTCGCGGGTCAGCGCGGCTTTCCAGTCGCCATAAGCGACTTCAACCGTGGCGGCGTCGGTCAAGGCTTCCTTGGCGGCGCAGGCGGTTTGCAGCAGATGGCGTTGCGCACCCGGGTCGAGGTCAGCGGACAAACCGGCTTGCTCGATGATCCAGCCGGCGATGGCGTGGTCGAAGTCATCGCCGCCCAGGGCGCTGTCGCCGCCGGTGGCCAGGACTTCGAAGACACCGCCAGTCAGGCGCAGGATCGAAATATCGAAAGTACCGCCACCCAAGTCGTAGATGGCGACCAGGCCTTCGGCATGCTGGTCCAGGCCATACGCCACCGCAGCGGCCGTCGGCTCGTTGAGCAGGCGCAGCACGTTCAGGCCGGCGAGCTTGGCGGCATCCTTGGTGGCTTGGCGCTGGGCATCGTCGAAATAAGCCGGGACGGTAATGACCGCGCCCACCAATTCACCGCCCAGTGCCGCTTCGGCGCGCTGGCGCAAGACCTTGAGAATGTCGGCGGAAACCTCTACCGGGCTTTTCGGGCCCTGTACGGTTTCGATGAACGGCATGTGGGATTCGCCACCGACGAAGCGGTACGGCAGTTGGTCGCCCAATTGCTTGACGTCGGACAGACCACGGCCCATCAAGCGTTTGACCGAGACGATGGTGTTCAACGGATCGGCGGCGGCGGCCAGCTTGGCCGACTCGCCCACTTCGACGTGATCGGCGTGATAGCGCACGGCGGACGGCAGGATCACTTGCCCTTGCTCATCGGCCAGCGGTTCGGAAAGACCGCTGCGCAAGGCAGCGACCAGGGAATTGGTGGTACCCAAGTCAATCCCGACAGCCAGGCGACGCTGGTGCGGTTGTGGACTTTGGCCGGGTTCGGCGATCTGCAGTAGGGCCATCGTAATCAGGACTTATCTGTAATCAGGCGTGCGACCGGAGCGGCACTGGGTTAATCGTCGAGGCGCTCTTCGAGCTGGCGCACTTCGTAGGTGAGCTTGTCGAGGAACTGCATGCGCCGCATCAGGCGTTCGGCCTGTTCGCGCTGCGCGGCATCGTTCCAGCAGGCTGCGAAGCTTTCGTTCAATGTGTGCTGGGCGTCTTTCAAGCGGCGCTTGAATACCGCGACACCGGCCAGGTCGGCGCTGTCCTGCAGGTCTTCGAGCTCTTCGCGCCATTGCATCTGCTGCAAAAGAAACTCGGGATCGTGGACCGTGACCTCCAGCGGCAACTCATGGCCGCTGATGGCGAGCAGGTAACGCGCGCGCTTGGCTGGACTCTTGAGTGTCTGGTACGCCTCGTTGAGGTTCGCAGACTGCTCAAGCGCCCGGCGCTGCTCGGCTTCGGAGGCGTCAGCAAAGCGGTCCGGGTGGACACCACGGGCCAATTCCAGATAACGCGCGGACAACTGGTCGAGATCCAGCTGGAACGCAGGCTGCATCTGGAACAACGCAAAATGACAAGGAGTACCCACAAGCTGCCTCAGATGTTGAAGCTTTCGCCGCAGCCACATTCACCGCGCACGTTGGGGTTGTTGAACTTGAAGCCTTCGTTCAACCCTTCCTTGACGAAATCCAGTTCGGTGCCGTCCAGGTACGTCAGGCTTTTCGGGTCGATGATCACTTTCTGACCATGACTCTCGAACACCTGATCGTCTTCGCCCACTTCGTCGACGAATTCCAGTACATAGGCGAGGCCAGAACAGCCCGTGGTGCGAACACCCAGGCGGATACCCTCGCCCTTGCCGCGCCCCGCAAGTGAGCGCTGGATATGGTTAGCTGCCGCTTCTGTCATCTGGATAGCCATGGAAAACTCCTTACCGTAACGCGGATCAGATCAAGCCTTTCTTCTGCTTGTAATCGCGAACGGCGGCCTTGATGGCGTCTTCGGCGAGTACCGAGCAGTGGATCTTCACTGGCGGCAGGGCCAGTTCTTCGGCCAGCTGGGTGTTCTTGATGGTTTCGGCTTCATCAAGGGTCTTGCCCTTCATCCACTCGGTGGCCAGGGAGCTGGACGCGATCGCGGAACCGCAGCCGTAGGTCTTGAACTTGGCATCTTCGATGATGCCTTGCTCGTTGACCTTGATCTGCAGGCGCATGACGTCGCCGCACGCTGGGGCGCCGACCATGCCGGTGCCGACATCAGGATCCTGCGCGTCCATCTTGCCGACGTTGCGCGGGTTCTCGTAGTGGTCGATGACCTTTTCGCTATATGCCATTTGCTTTAATCCTCATCAGTGAGTCGCTCTGGTGGCGACTTCTTCAGTGCGCCGCCCACTCGATTTTCGAAATGTCGACGCCGTCTTTGTACATGTCCCACAGCGGCGACAGAGCGCGCAGCTTGGTAACGGCCTCGCAGACTTTCTGCGCGGCGTAATCGATTTCTTCTTCGGTGGTGAAGCGGCCGAAGGTGAAGCGGATCGAGCTGTGGGCCAGTTCGTCGTTGCGGCCCAGGGCGCGCAGTACGTACGAAGGCTCGAGCGATGCCGAGGTGCAGGCCGAACCGGACGACACGGCCAGATCCTTGAGCGCCATGATCAGCGACTCGCCTTCAACATAGTTGAAGCTCAGGTTCAGGTTGTGCGGTACGCGGGCGGTCATGCTGCCGTTGACGTAGAGTTCTTCGAGGTCCTCGACCTGCTTGAAGAAGCGGTCGCTCAGGGCCTTGATGCGCACGTTCTCGGCAGCCATGTCTTCCTTGGCTACACGGAAGGCTTCGCCCATGCCGACGATCTGGTGGGTCGCCAGGGTGCCAGAACGCATGCCACGCTCGTGACCGCCGCCGTGCATGGTCGCTTCGAGGCGAACACGCGGCTTGCGGCTGACGTACAGCGCGCCAATGCCTTTAGGGCCGTAGGTCTTGTGGGCCGAGAACGACATCAGGTCGACTTTCAGCTTGGACAGGTCGATGTCGACCTTGCCGGTGGACTGGGCCGCGTCGACGTGGAACAGGATGCCCTTGGAACGGGTCAGCTCGCCGATGGCCGCGATGTCGTTGACGGTGCCGATTTCGTTGTTCACGTGCATGATCGAAACCAGGATGGTGTCGTCGCGCAGGGCGGCTTCGACCATGGCTGGAGTGATGATGCCGTCTTCACCTGGCTCGATGTAGGTGACTTCGAAGCCTTCACGCTCCAGTTGGCGCATGGTGTCCAGGACAGCCTTGTGCTCGATCTTGGAGGTGATCAGGTGCTTGCCCTTGGTGTGATAGAAATGCGCGACGCCCTTGATTGCCAGGTTGTCGGATTCAGTGGCACCGGAGGTCCAGACGATTTCACGCGGGTCGGCGTTGACCAGGTCAGCGACCTGGCGACGGGCGTTTTCGACCGACTCTTCGGCCTTCCAGCCGAACACGTGGGAACGGGACGCCGGGTTACCGAAGTTTCCGTCGACCAGCAGGCATTCACTCATTTTTTGCGCAACACGCGGGTCAACCGGGGTGGTCGCTGAGTAATCAAGGTAAATCGGCAATTTCATGGACTCTCTCCTAAATCAGGCTGGCTGGCGTTCCGCGTGCTCTGCGGCAGTCATTCGACGGCGGACGCTTCAATCTTGTCCAGGTGCGGCGCCTTGCTATTGCAACGACGCTGGTCCTGACGCTGGGCTACTTCTTGCACCTCACGACGAGTTACAAGGTCAGCCAAGCTGATACCGCTTAGAAATTCGTGAATCTGCAGGCTGAGATCGCACCACAAGTGGTGGGTCAGGCAAGTATCGCCGCCATGGCAGTCGCCAAGGCCCTGGCATTTGGTCGCATCGACCGATTCGTTCACCGCATCGATCACCTGGGCGACCTGGATGCCCTGCATGTCGCGCGACAGCTGGTAGCCGCCGCCGGGGCCGCGAACGCTGGAAACCAGGTTGCTACGGCGCAGCTTGGCGAACAGCTGTTCAAGATAAGACAGGGAAATGCCCTGGCGCTCGGAGATATCGGCCAGGGACACCGGCCCGTGCTGCGCATGCAATGCCAGATCCAGCATTGCGGTCACGGCGTATCGGCCTTTTGTAGTCAGTCGCATGGACAATTACCACGGAGTTCGGAATGGGGGCGAGTATGCAATTCCCGAGTATTTAAGTCAAGTATAAGACCTAGTGCTTTACTCAGGTTTACCCGCGAAAGAGCGCGCGCATCATAGCAAAGGCTGGCCGGCGGCGACCAGTGATACCGCGTTATCGTTTATCGCGAGCAAGCTCGCTCCCACATGGGATCTGCGGCGTACACGAATTGTGCATCCACCAAAGCCCCCCTGTGGGAGCGAGCTTGCTCGCGATGAGGCCAGTAGGGTTTCAGCTGGCCTGGGTCTCATCCTTGTCCTTCACACACGCAAAGTCTTCCTCGCGCAGTTCAGGCAGGTCCTTGGCACAGTAATTACTGCCCAGGTCCTTCAGGGCGCCGCACATCCCCTCCAGGCGCCCATCGACGGCCTGCAGGTGATCGAGCAACTGGTTGATGGCGCGGGCGACCGGGTCGGGCATGTCTTCGCCGACACCGTAGGCGTCGAAACCGATCTTCTCGGCCATGGCCTTGCGGCGGGCGTCCTGCTCGTCATCGGACTTGACGATGATCCGCCCCGGAATACCCACCACGGTCGCGCCAGGCGGCACGGCCTTGGTGACCACGGCATTGGAGCCGACTTTCGCCCCCGCCCCAACCGTGAACGGCCCGAGCACCTTGGCGCCGGCGCCCACTACCACACCGTCTTCCAGGGTCGGGTGGCGTTTGCCTTTGTTCCAGCTGGTGCCGCCGAGGGTCACGCCCTGGTATAGCGTCACGTCGTCGCCGATCTCGGCGGTTTCGCCAATGACGATGCCCATGCCGTGGTCGATGAAGAACCGGCGACCGACCTTGGCGCCCGGGTGGATCTCGATCCCGGTCAGCCAGCGCCCGAAGTTCGAGACCAGCCGCGCCAGCCACTTCCAGCCCATGTTCCACAAGGCGCCGGACAGGCGGTGGATCCAGATCGCGTGCATCCCCGGGTAGCAGGTCAGCACTTCAAAGGCATTGCGCGCCGCCGGGTCACGATGGAAAACACTTTGGATATCTTCACGCAAACGTTCGAACATTTTATTTCTTCCGCTTAATCAGCTCGCCACGGGCCGCTTTCTGGGTTTCCGTGAGGATGCCGCGCAATATATTCATCTCCGCCCGGCTGACCGAGCTTCGTCCGTACAACCGACGCAGGCGCGCCATCAAGTGTCGCGGCTTTTCCGGGTCGAGGAACTCGATGTCCACCAGGGTCTGTTCCAGGTGTTCATAGAACCGTTCCAGTTCGTCCATGGTCGCCAGTGTCTCACTGCGCGGCGACGTGACCTCGGTTTTTTCGATTTTGCTGGGCTTGCCTTCGGCTGCCAGCCAAGCCATGCGCACTTCATAGCTCAACACCTGCACCGCCGCCCCCAGGTTCAAGGAACTGAACTCGGGGTCGGAAGGGATATGCACGTGAAAGTGACATCGCTGCAGCTCGTCGTTGGTCAGGCCGGAGTCTTCACGGCCGAACACCAGGGCAATCTCAAAGCCTTGCGCGGCTTCCTCGACCACTTTGGTGCCGCATTCGCGGGGGTCGAGCAGCGGCCAGGGGATACGTCGGTCGCGGGCGCTGGTGCCGAGCACCAGGTTGCACCCCACCAGGGCATCTTCCAGAGTAGCGACGACCTGCGCGTTGGCGAGGATGTCACCAGCGCCAGAGGCCCGGGCGTCAGCTTCGTGATGGGGAAACAAGCGCGGTTCGACCAGCACCAGGCGCGACAGGCCCATGTTCTTCATGGCCCGCGCAGCTCCGCCGATGTTACCCGGATGGCTGGTATTGACCAGGACGACACGAATGTTCTGCAACAAGGGAGGCGCTCTCGAACACGATAAAGGGAGCAAATCTTACAGAAGCACCTACCGTTAAGCTATGAAAGCGAACACCAACCTTCTCCTGAGAAAACTTTCTGATAGAATGCGCGGCTTTCTTTAACAACCTTAGGTGACACATCCATGCAGCCCATGCTGAATATCGCGCTGCGCGCCGCCCGCAGCGCCAGTGAACTGATCTTCCGCTCCATCGAGCGCCTGGATACCATCAAGGTCGATGAAAAAGACGCCAAGGACTATGTGTCCGAGGTTGATCGCGCCGCCGAGCAAAAAATCGTCGACGCCCTGCGCAAGGCTTACCCGAACCACTCCATCCTCGGTGAAGAGACCGGCATGCACGCCGGCACTGGCATCGAAGGCGAAGAGTACCTGTGGATCATCGATCCGCTGGACGGCACCACCAACTTCCTGCGCGGCATTCCTCACTTCGCTGTCAGCATCGCCTGCAAATACCGTGGCCGCCTGGAACACGCCGTCGTGCTGGACCCGGTTCGCCAGGAAGAATTCACCGCCAGCCGTGGCCGTGGCGCCCAACTGAACGGCCGTCGCCTGCGCGTCAGCGGCCGCACCAGCCTGGACGGCGCCCTGCTGGGTACCGGCTTCCCGTTCCGCGATGACCAGATGGACAACCTGGACAACTACCTGGGCATGTTCCGCGCCCTGGTCGGCCAGACCGCCGGCATCCGCCGCGCCGGTGCTGCGAGCCTGGACCTGGCTTATGTGGCCGCTGGCCGTTTCGATGCGTTCTGGGAATCGGGCCTGTCCGAGTGGGACATGGCTGCTGGCGCCCTGCTGATCCAGGAAGCCGGTGGTTTGGTGAGCGACTTCACCGGCGGCCACGACTTCCTTGAAAAAGGCCACATCGTTGCCGGCAACACCAAATGCTTCAAGGCTGTGCTCACCGCCATCCAGCCGCACCTGCCGGCTTCGCTGAAGCGCTAAGCAACCGGCTACAAAAAAGCACCCTTCGGGGTGCTTTTTTTATGCCCGGATTTCGACATACCTCCAATTATCTGCAAGAGCAAAGCCTGTGGGAGCAAAGCTTGCTCGCGATGACGGCGGCACATCCAACATTGATGCAAGCCGACCCACCGCTATCGCGAGCAAGCTTTGCTCCCACAGAGAAGACTTGGGTAGCCGGGAAATCGAAGCCTGCCGCAGATCCCCTGTGGGAGCGAGCTTGCTCGCGAAGAGGCCGACACATCCAACATCCTTGCAACCTGACCCACCGCTATCGCGAGCAAGCTTTGCTCCCACAGAGGAGATTTGGGTAGCCGGGAAATCGAAGCCTGCCGCAGATCCCCTGTGGGAGCGAGCCTGCTCGCGAAGAGGCCGACACATCCAACATCCTTGCAACCTGACCCACCACTATCGCGAGCAAGCTTTGCTCCCACAGAGAAGATTTGGGTAGCCGGGAAATCGAAGCCTGCCGCAGATCCCCTGTGGGAGCGAGCTTGCTCGCGAAGAGGCCGACACATCCAACATCCTTGCAACCTGACCCACCACTATCGCGAGCAAGCTTTGCTCCCACAGAGAAGATTTGGGTAGCCGGGAAATCGAAGCCTGCCGCAGATCCCCTGTGGGAGCGAGCTTGCTCGCGAAGAGGCCGGCACATCCAGTATGGGATTTGGGGTGGGGCATGAAATGCGGGCGAAAAAAAAGCACCCCGAAGGGTGCTTCTTTCATAGCGGTTGGATCACTGAGCCGGTTCGTTCTGGCCCAGGATCAGTTGGCCTTCCTTGTTCACCGGGATCTGGTTGCCCGGGTCGCGGTCCATGCGGACTTTGCCTTCTTTGCCGTCGAGCATGTAGCGAACGTCGTAGCCTACAACCTTGTCGCTGATGTCATTGACCGTGTTGCAGCGAGTCTGGGTGGTGGTGTAGGTGTCGCGCTCCTGCATGCCTTCCTGAATCTTGTTACCGGCATAACCACCACCGGCCGCACCCGCCACGGTTGCGATCTTCTTACCGGTGCCGCCGCCGATCTGGTTGCCCAGCAGGCCACCGGCTACGGCGCCCAGGACGGTACCGGCGATCTGGTGCTGGTCCTGGACTGGCTTCTGCCGAGTCACGGTGACGTCCTTGCACACTTCACGCGGGGTCTTGATTTGGGTCTTGACCGGCTCCACGGCCAATACTTGCGCATACTCAGGGCCACTTTTTACCAAGCTGTAGGTGGCGACCGCACCACCGGCTGTTACACCGACAGCACCCAATACCGCACCAACCAGCATCGATTTGTTCACTTGAACCTCCTGACCATCACAAGCGGATTAATCCGCGCTTCTCCCAGCCTTGGAGCACAAAAAAAGGCGCGAGTTCAACTCGCGCCTTTTCAGTGGTGACGGATAGAAACCGGAGCCTTACGGGCGGTCGTCCACTTCCGTTTCAGCAGCAGCCGGAGGAATCAGGTCCTCGGTGCTCAGGTTCAGCCAGATCAGCACCACGTTGGCGATGTAGATCGACGAGTAAGTACCCGCCAACACGCCGATGAACAGCGCGATGGAGAAACCGAACAAGTTGTCGCCACCAAAGAACAACAGCGCAGCAATCGCCAGCAAGGTGGAGATCGACGTCGCCATGGTCCGCAGCAGGGTCTGGGTGGTCGAGATGTTGATGTTCTCGATCAGCGAGGCCTTGCGCAGCACGCGGAAGTTCTCACGCACCCGGTCGAACACCACGATGGTGTCGTTGAGCGAGTAACCGATGATCGCCAGCACCGCCGCCAGCACCGTCAGGTCGAAGGTGATCTGGAAGAACGACAGGATGCCCACGGTCACGATCACGTCGTGGATCAGCGAGACAATCGCGCCCACCGCGAACTTCCACTGAAAGCGGAAGGCCAGGTAGAGCAGGATGCCGCCCAGGGCCATGAGCATGCCGAGGCCGCCCTGGTCGCGCAGCTCTTCACCCACTTGCGGGCCAACGAACTCGACGCGCTTGACCTGGGCCGGGTTGTCACCGCCGGCCTTCTGCAAGGCTTCAGCCACCTGGTGACCCAACTGCGGGTCTGCACCCGGCATACGCACCAGCAGGTCGGTGGTCGCACCAAAGCTCTGCACGATGGCATCGCTGTAGCCCGAGGTCACCAACTGCTCACGCACCTTGGTGACGTCGGCCGGACGCTCGTAGGTCAGCTCGATGAGCGTACCGCCGGTGAAGTCCAGGCCGTAGTTCAGGCCCTTGTGGAACCAGCTGAACAACGCCAGTACGGTAAGGAACAATGTGACGCCGAACGCAACGTTGCGAACGCCCATGAAGTTGATTGTACGTAACATGGCAGCCCCTTAAATCCACAACTTCTTGAAGTCACGACCGCCAAAGATCAGGTTGACCATTGCGCGGGTCACCATGATGGCTGTGAACATCGAGGTAAAGATCCCGAGGGACATGGTCACTGCGAAGCCCTTGACCGGGCCGGTGCCCATGGCGAAGAGAATCCCGCCGACCAGCAACGTGGTCAGGTTGGCGTCGAGAATCGCGGTGAATGCCCGGCCGAAGCCTTCGTTGATTGCCCGTTGAACTGTCATGCCCGCAGCGATCTCTTCACGTATCCGCGAGAAGATCAGCACGTTGGCGTCCACCGCCATACCCATGGTCAACACGATACCGGCGATACCCGGCAGGGTCAGCGTGGCACCCAGCAGCGACATCAAGGCCAGCAGCATCACCATGTTCACTGCCAGCGCGACGGTGGCGATGATGCCGAAGAAGCGGTAGATGGCGATGATGAACAGCGACACGAACAGCATGCCCCACAGCGAAGCATCGATACCCTTGGTGATGTTGTCGGCACCCAGGCTCGGGCCAATGGTGCGCTCTTCAGCGAAGTACATTGGCGCGGCCAGACCACCGGCACGCAGCAGCAGGGCCAGTTCCGAAGATTCACCCTGGCCGTTCAGGCCGGTGATGCGGAACTGGCTGCCCAGTGGCGACTGGATGGTCGCCAGGCTGATGATCTTTTTCTCTTCCTTGAAGGTCTGCACCGCGACGTCTTTCTCGACGCCGTTGACCACTTGCTTGGTGTAAGTGGTGGTCGGCTTCTGCTCGATGAAGATCACCGCCATGCTGCGACCGACGTTGCTGCGCGTAGCGCGGCTCATCAGTTCGCCGCCATGGCCGTCGAGGCGAATGTTCACCTGCGGACGACCCTGCTCGTCGAAGCCCGCCTTGGCGTCCGTCACCTGGTCACCGGTGATGATCAGGCCACGCTCGATCTGCGCCGCCGGACGATTGCCCTCACGGAACTCGAAGCTCTCGGAAGTCGCCTTGGAAGCACCCGGCTCAGCGGCCAGGCGGAATTCCAGGTTGGCGGTCTTGCCGAGGATACGCTTGGCTTCGGCAGTGTCCTGCACGCCTGGCAGCTCAACCACGATGCGGTTGGCGCCCTGGCGCTGCACGATCGGCTCGGCCACACCCAGCTCGTTGACGCGGTTACGCACCGTGGTCAAGTTCTGCTTGATGGAGTATTCGCGGATTTCCGCCAGCTTGGCCGGGGTCATCGCCAGACGCAGCACTGGCTGACCATTGAGGTCGGCCGGCACAACGTCGAAATCATTGAAGTTCTTGCGGATCAGGCTACGGGCCTGCTCGCGGGTATCGGTATCGCTGAAGCCCAACTGAATGGCACCGTCGAGTTGCGGCAGGCTGCGATAACGCACGCGCTCTTTACGCAGCAAGCTCTTGACGTCGCCTTCGTAGACTTTCAGTCGCGCATCGAGGGCTTTTTCCATGTCCACTTCCAGCAGGAAGTGCACACCGCCGGACAAGTCCAGACCCAGCTTCATCGGATGCGCGCCGAGCTTGCGCAGCCATTGCGGGGTGGTCTGGGCCAGGTTCAGGGCCACAACGTAATCGTCGCCCAACGCCTTGCGCACCACGTCCTTGGCTGGCAGTTGGTCTTCGGCCTTGGCCAGACGCAACAGGCCGCCCTTGCCGTTTTCGGCGATGGACGCAGCCTTGACCTCGATATTGGACGCTTTGAGCGCAGCGCTCGCACGGTCCAGATCGGCCTGGGTGACCTGCAGCGCAGTGCTTGCGCCACTGACCTGAATGGCCGGGTCATCCGGGTATAGATTGGGAGCGGAATAAATCAGACCGACCGCCAGCACCGCCAGGATCAGTACATATTTCCACAGAGGGTATTTGTTCAGCATCACGCCGCCCGCTTATGACGCGGGGCGCCTTGCGCGCCCCGTCGATTGAATAGAAGTTGTTACTTAGATCGCTTTCAGCGTGCCCTTTGGCAGCGTGGCCGCGATAGCGCCCTTCTGGAACTTCATTTCAACAGTGTCGGACACTTCCAGAACCACGAAGTCATCAGCCACTTTGGTGATCTTGCCAGCGATACCGCCGGTGGTGACCACTTCATCGCCCTTCTGCAAGTTGCTCAGCAGGTTCTTCTGCTCTTTGGCGCGCTTGGCCTGTGGACGCCAGATCATCAGATAGAAGATGACCAGGAAGCCGACCAGGAAAATCCACTCGAAACCGCCGCCCATAGGGCCGGCAGCAGCAGGTGCAGCCGCGTCAGCCATGGCATTAGAGATAAAAAAGCTCATTTAGCACTCCAGTTGCAAGTATTGAATCTAGGGATCGGAAAACTCAGTCCAAGGGCGGTACAGGCAACCCGCGCTTGGCATAGAAGGCCTCGACAAAGGCGGCCAATGTACCCTGTTGAATAGCCTCGCGCAAACCAGCCATAAGCACCTGGTAATGGCGCAAATTGTGGATGGTATTGAGCATACTGCCGAGCATTTCGCCGCACTTGTCCAAATGATGCAGATAAGCGCGAGAGAAGTTCTGGCAGGTGTAGCAATCGCACGTCGGATCCAGCGGCGAATTATCATGGCGATGAAACGCGTTACGGATCTTCAGCACACCAGTGTCGATGAACAGATGCCCATTGCGGGCATTACGGGTTGGCATCACGCAATCGAACATGTCCACACCGCGGCGCACACCCTCAACCAGATCTTCCGGTTTGCCAACGCCCATAAGGTAACGAGGTTTGTCAGCGGGCATTTCGCCCGGCAGGTAATCGAGCACCTTGATCATCTCGTGCTTGGGCTCGCCCACCGACAGGCCGCCAATCGCCAGGCCGTCGAAGCCGATCTTGTCCAGGCCTTCGAGCGAGCGCATGCGCAGGTCGCGGTGCATGCCGCCCTGGACGATGCCGAACAGCGCGGCGGTGTTGTCGCCATGGGCGTTCTTCGACCGCTGGGCCCAGCGCAACGACAGCTCCATGGACACCCGCGCCACGTCTTCATCGGCCGGGTACGGCGTGCATTCGTCAAAGATCATCACGATGTCCGAGCCCAGGTCGCGTTGCACCTGCATCGACTCTTCCGGCCCCATGAACACCTTGGAACCGTCCACCGGAGAAGCGAAGGTCACGCCCTCCTCCTTGATCTTGCGCATCGCGCCCAGGCTGAACACCTGGAAGCCGCCGGAGTCGGTCAGGATCGGGCCTTTCCACTGCATGAAATCGTGCAGGTCGCCGTGGGCCTTGATCACTTCCATGCCCGGGCGCAGCCACAGGTGGAAGGTATTACCCAGGATGATTTCCGCGCCAATCGCCTCGATGTCACGCGGCAGCATGCCCTTGACCGTGCCGTAGGTGCCCACCGGCATGAACGCGGGGGTTTCCACGGTACCGCGGGGGAAGGTCAGACGACCGCGACGAGCCTTGCCATCGGTGGCGAGCAACTCGAAGGACATGCGACAGGTGCGACTCATACTGTTTCCTCGGGTCCGCGTGGCGCGGGGTTACGGGTGATGAACATCGCATCACCGTAGCTGAAAAAGCGGTATCCATGCTCGACAGCGGCCTTGTAGGCGGCCATGGCTTCGGGATAACCGGCGAACGCCGAAACCAGCATCAACAGCGTGGATTCAGGCAAATGAAAGTTGGTGACCAGGGCATCGACCACATGAAACGGCCGGCCCGGGTAGATAAAGATATCGGTGTCGCCACTGAACGGCTTGAGCACGCCATCGCGGGCTGCGCTTTCCAGGGAGCGCACGCTGGTGGTCCCCACCGCCACCACCCGACCGCCGCGGGCGCGACAGGCCGCCACGGCATCGACCACTTCCTGGCTGACTTCCAGCCATTCGTTGTGCATGTGGTGGTCTTCGATGCGCTCCACGCGCACCGGCTGGAACGTCCCGGCGCCGACGTGCAGCGTCACGAACGCCGTCTCCACGCCCTTGGCCGCAATGGCCTCCAGCAACGGCTGATCAAAATGCAGCCCCGCCGTCGGCGCCGCCACCGCCCCCAAGCGCTCGGCGTACACGGTCTGATAACGCTCGCGGTCCGAACCTTCGTCCGGGCGGTCTATATAAGGAGGCAACGGCATGTGCCCAACACGGTCGAGCAGCGGCAACACCTCTTCGGCAAACGCCAGCTCGAACAACGCATCATGGCGCGCCACCATCCGCGCCTCACCGCCGCCGTCGATCAAGATCGACGAACCGGGCTTGGGCGACTTGCTCGACCGCACATGGGCCAGCACGCGATGGCTGTCCAGCACCCGCTCCACCAGAATCTCCAGCTTGCCGCCGGAGGCCTTCTGGCCAAACAAGCGCGCCGGAATCACCCGGGTATTGTTGAACACCATCAAATCGCCCGGGCGCAAATGCTCAAGCAAATCAGTGAATTGACGGTGAGCCATGGCACCGCTGACCCCGTCCAGGGTCAACAGTCGACTGGCGCGACGCTCGGCCAGGGGGTGGCGAGCGATCAGCGAATCCGGGAGTTCGAAGGTAAAGTCAGCAACACGCATGATGGGGTTCGTCTAGCAGGGCCGGAAAGTCTAGCGGAAATATCAAAAATTCACCATGAAACGTGATTGACCAACGGTAGGCACCTCTCTATACTTCGCCGCCATTGAGCCCTGATGGCGGAATTGGTAGACGCGGCGGATTCAAAATCCGTTTTCGAAAGGAGTGGGAGTTCGAGTCTCCCTCGGGGCACCATCTTAAAGAAAGACCTTGAAATTCAAGGTCTTTTTTTTCGTCTACAGGAAAGTGGTTTGGCCGGGGCCCAAGCAGATCCAAGCCAAACCCCGATCCGCTTTTGTGGCGAGGGGATTTATCCCCGCTGGGTCGCGAAGCGGCCCCAAATACCCAACCCCATGGTGAGGAAGAACCTGGGGACAAGGAAGAACCGGTGGCAGGGAAGATCCTGTGGTAGGAGAAGAACCTGTGGCGAGGGAGCTTGCTCCCGCTTGAGCGCGAAGCGCTCACAAAAAAGTCTCCACCCTCACCAATACCCCGAGCAGCCAAATCCAAGACATTAACCATCACCCCACCCTCCTCACCCAGTCACAAAGGACTTCACCCCATGGAATTGCTGCTGGAAACGGTCGCTCTTTACTCCCTCAAGCTGGCTTATGAGACAGAAGGCCACAGCCCAATTCTGCGGGATGATCCGTTGATGGGCAGTTGCGACCGTGAGGTTTTTGAGTTGCTGATACGGCGGGGCGATGTGGCTGGGATTCAGGGCGAAATCAGTCGATGCCTGGATTTAGCGTTGGGAGCGATTGGCGGGATGGATACGGTGCTGGGCCGAGAGCTGCATCGTTTAGCTGCGGATTTCAGCGCTGTGCAGAAGATGGACGACCTTCACGCTCCGCTCATCGCGCTTAACGGTTATGTGAAAGATATTCTATAAACCGCAGCGCTCGTTCCCACGCTCCGCGTGGTAACGCATCCCGCGACGCTCCGCGTTGCAGACTTAACAGCCAGAACACACGCCTACGCAGGCAATCCATGGACGACATCATCACAGTGATAGGCAGTTGGCTAACCGAAACCCATGAAGCGAAACGGCGAATGGTGAGCAACCTGGAAATGCTCTTCTGGGTTGCCGTCGCGATTGTCGGCGCGATCGCCGCGAAGGATTACGCTGCGAAGCGTAAAACACTGATGACGCGAACGGTGCAAGCCTTGCCGGAGAAGGATCTCGTCGCTACGTCGTTTAGTGACGAAGAGGGTCGTGCGATTAAATATGCTGCATCCTGAGACGGGCTGAGGGCGGGTATACCGTTAGCGTGATGCGGGAGGCGGACGGGGAGCGCACCGAGTCGTGTAGCGAGGTGATTCCGTCGTTGGAGAGGGTTGAGGTTTATCTTACAAGCTGTACTTCGTTTGTTTTGTCGGATTTCAAAGGCTGAAGTGAGGCCGCCAAGCCTCAGTCATGAGGAAAAAGGCGAGTTCAAACAGCCATGAGATAAACGCACGAAAATCTCCTCCAAGCTTGAGAAAGCACAACGGGAGCAACTCGGCGAAATCGAAAAAGCTCAGACCGCTGAACAACGTGCTGCCGACGCATACGCAACAGCTTTGGCCGACGGTGACGACGCAGCCGAAGAGCGTGCCGAAAAAGCTCTCAAGCATCGGAAGCAATGACGCAAGCCGCTCAAGGTAAACGTGGACTCAATACGCTTCTGGCTACGTTAACGACCGAGATTGAGAAATTGGATGTTGCGATCTCAGACGCGAAGCAGCGCCTTGCAGATTATCATCAAGACCAGCTGAACGCGGCACGCCTACTCTGGGCAGAACGCTTGGACAAGGCGGCGCAAAACTTTACTAAAGTCGCCGCACAGTTCACCGCGACAGAGAAAGCGCTCGGGCGTCGCTATAGCAACTTGGAGGATCTCAACGTCTCTTTGCAGGCCCCAATGGGTCCCAAACACATCACCCATCGCAAAATCCTTGAAATGGCACAGGCACTTTCTATCGAGGAATTGCTAGCAGCGTGACCCGAACATATCACCGCTGAAGCGGTGATAATCCAAAACCGGTGCCCCTAGGCGGAACACCAAACGTGTACCACTTAGCTTGTGTTCCGGTTTTACATTTTCGTTGTTCCACCAGCGAAACCCTTGTAAACCGGAGCTTCCAGCCCAGGTGGAACACATGGAACACACGGAACACCCAATTTCCAGCTATCTGAAAGCCCCCGTGCCCCATGCCAAGCGGTGGCCTTCAGCGGAGGAGTACGCGCCACCACCACAGCATTGCGCGTCTTTTTTTGGCTCGCTCGTGATCCAGATCGTCCGCTCTGACCTAGTAAGCGACTTCAGGCCAGCTGACGAAACCAGGAATCATGGGTCCTCCCTAGGGGGCCGCCCCCTACACGGGTTATCAGACTCGCAGTTTTCCTCTAGCTGAATCCGCCTAAGGGATGTCCGTCTTTTTATGGAGGTCCTAGCCGTTAGGCTCATAAAAATCAGCTAGATTGGTTTATTGGAGAGATATCGCTACTATCGAATCAGCAAACCTCCTTTTACAGGGAAAAATATTTGCCGGGGCATTAAAAAAAATAACAACTTTAAAAACGATAAGAATATCTATCATTATCAAATTTCAAAATAGGGAGCAATTAAGTGCCTAGGATTGACTACCAAAAACTACTAAACGATATTTCAATTGAAGATATTGCCACCCGCCTAGGCATGACATTAAAAAAAACCGGAAACGATCAATTCCGAACACTTTGCCCCTTTCACGATGACAAAAATCCATCACTACTCATTGATACAAACAAAAATAATGGTCAACAACACTATCATTGCTTTTCCTGCGGCGAACATGGTGACACCATTGATCTCGTCAAGAAAAAGCTTGGGCTTGGATTTAAAGATGCAGTTGAATGGTTAAGTCCCTCTAGCAATATCTCTGCGAATCGAAACATCAACAAGAACACAGCCCACAAAAATTCAATCCCCGCCGCCTCTTTTCCCGCCCTACAGTTTGGCTACAACTTATACAAAAAAGAATCCGTCACCGCCAAATTAAAGTCTTGGCTAGACCAACGCAAAATTGACTTCGAACTTGCAAAAAAAGCAGGACTTACCTATGCACCACGCAACATTCTGTCTCGAACATTAGAAAGCCAAAAAGACCGCTCTATCAGGCGAGAGTACACTGGCGACCTAGAAGATGCACTTCTGATCCGCAAAGTAGTACCTGGCGTGAGTACCAATACGCACCTACAACTAAATTCCAGAATAGATTCATTCAACAGATACAGCGATTTTTTCATCGAAGATCGAATTATCCTACCTATAAATGATGAGAAAGGTCAATTAGTTGGATTAGCCGGCAGGGCTGCCAACAAAACCTCAGGATCAACGATACCGAAATATCAGTTGACTAGAGAGTTCCCAAAGTCCTCCATATTGTATCGCGCCGATACTGCCTTCAAGGCTATTAGAGGGGAAGCAAAAAAAGGCAGTAAACACGTCACTATTTATATTTGCGAGGGTTTTTTTGACTCCCTTCGCTTTGAGCAGCTCGGACTTACATCCGTCGCCATTATGGGAAGTTCAATCAGTGAGCAGCAAATAGTCTTACTAGCATCGTTGAGAGACAGCCTGCCAAAAGATACAACTTTGACTATTGCTTTAAGCTTTGACAGGGATGAAGCAGGTTTACGAGGAGCAGCGGACGCCTGCCTTAAACTAATGAATGCCGCTCTTGAGTGTGAGTTCCTTTGGCCGTCGGACTCACATATCGCAAGTATGGGAGGTGATCCGGGCAGTACGAAAGACCCCGATGATTACCTTCAGTGCTATGACGTCGAAACAATCCGCCAAGGTCTCAGTGATTCGACATATGCACCGGCATTAGCAATTCTGGCTTACGCTTTCGGCACAACTGCCGATGAGTTACTTGACAAAGACATATGGTCGTCCGCGCCAAGAGCTAGACGATTCCGGGCTTTTAATCAAGCACTCAACCATATAGAGAAAGCGATTGGTTCTCAGACAATAGAAACATTTAAAAGCTCTGTCTCAATTTGGCCAACAAGCTTTAATACCACGGCTCTCAATGATTGGATTGACTTTATAGATGAGCCTCGGGTAAAAAACCACAAAACTCATAGTGAAGAGTTTTTGAATAACGCTGGCGCTCGGCTTAACCACTCTCGAATTCTCGCATATATGGGATCCAGACGAGGAGAACTTCCGTGTGATGAACCTCGATGGGAGCGCTTGGATATTGCAGCGACTGCCTTCAACACGCTACTCGCTGACAGATTATATAGCAGTCAAGCCAGCGCCCCCATAAGCGCCTATAACGCAGTTTGGGTGCCTAGGTCTTTCGGCGGGAACGAACATAGACTTAAAATAATGCCTCGCCCCGAAGACTTGGTAATCCAGCAATACCTACTAAACGAAATACTCACCGAAAGATGGGACCAGAATACCTATACCGGTTCAGGATTTAGCTATTCGATCCCTGCAGTACGTTACTACCGGGAGACTCGAAAAACTATAACCACGGGATTCGACATCAAAGGAGATGGAACTAGGACAGTATTAACAACGCCAACACTTAGTTTTGCTTACCAAATTGACATGGATGTTCTTGAGGGGCGCCAACCCGCCACAGATCAAGGAATGTACAGACCTTATGCTGAATGCTGGCGTGAGTTTATGGCTTCCTTGACAGATCAGGCTCAAGAAATTGGGACCGTACACTCGATACGGCTTGATGTTAAGCGCTACTACGATAGGCTTAGGCGATATGTCGTGCGTGATCGATTACTCGCTCCTCTTCAAAGCGCTGTAGCATCAGTGACAGGTAATACTCCAGAATTCGCAGAACTATTAAATTTTGACATCTTAAATCCTGACGCCGCTACGAAAGCAAGTACAATTCTAGATCGCCTTGACGAACATCTTTTTGGTGTAAATTATTTAAAACCGGATACTGGAACCGAAGATAGTACGGATCCTTCTATGGGCATTCCACAGGGCCCAGTTTTATCAGCTTGGATCGGATCAATTGCATTATTTCCTGTTGATGAAGTAGCCCATCGCTTCATGATGCGTACCAATACCAATAAAAAGCGCGTTGGCTATGCCCGATATGTTGATGATATCGTACTTCTTGCTGATGATCCGATAACGCTAGCTGAAATGAGAGAAGCAATTGATCAATGCGCTCGCAAGCTTGAGTTAACACTGTTAGCTAAGGCAGACGAAATACCCGCTATGAGCGCCGAAGACTTTTCGACGTATATAAATCAAGGTAGAGCTTTAGCCGCGTACGGTCCCGCTTGGGAGCCTCCATTAATAGGGGATGGAGAATCTGGCTGGGACTTTTGGTCTATTGCTCCGGCGACCGATCGTCAATCAGCTCTACAGTTACTCCACAACGTAGAGCTCTACAAGGCATCTAAGTCAACCCTTCTTAAAACTGTAAAAACAGCATTCCAAGCACCTGATCTTCGTGCATCGGAACTGCCCAAAGCCGCCAGATTAATTTGGTACGCTATCGCAGTGGAACATCTAGGAAATAAGGAAACTACTGAGCTTCTTAAGCAATATTTAGACGACTGGAATGAGTGTGTGCTGGATGCTCCGTGGAGCCTTTATCCAGCCGAAAACGAATGGGAATCGCCAATTCTATTTGCACTTGAGGGACTTGAACATCTCTTAGACAAGCAATCACGCGATATTCCCGAATTGTCCGCAGAAGAAAACTCCGTGAGACGCAAACGAATTGCCTGGCTTGCAGAATTAATACTAAGCAAAGGATTCAACTCCTACGTACTAGACGTCGCCCAAGGCCCAAAACATCAATTAACTGTTCGCTTATCATTGATAAAATGGAAGGCGATGCGACTAATTGGCGTGCATCCTCACTCAACATCAATGCTTGAAGCAGAGCGTTATAAACTGGTGCAAGAGTGGAAACCATTCGAATGGATGCATGAAGCGGTTGGCCTCCTTGTGAACGCGGACCATTCAGACCAAGACCCATTGACTCCCTTTGTGGCTCAAACAGCGAACCACAAACGAAATGGGACTATGTCAGGTTTTGCAGCAGACGTTTTCTCAGCTTTGCTGCCTTCGGAAGATCACCAACCTGATCAGCTAAGAAATGAGAGTCCTTCCGCCGAAAAAATCGCATTACAAACTTTGGCAAGTATCGTTCCAAAGGATCAGTTACCTGTATGTTTGAGTCGAAGGAGCAATCTAATCTGGGGATCGCAATCCAAAGACCTCCTAAACCGAGTCATACTTCCGCCCCTTCCGGGAATCATTACATCACGTCTGTTTTCCTGTTTAGGTAAAATTGAAAGAGACGGCATCGTAAATATTCAAGAATTTGAGGCACTGGACTTCTCTAAAGTGGAACAAATGCCAACCTTTCTTGGCTCCGAGAATGGCGAATCCATAAGAGAATTACGGCCCACCTGGACCCCTGAGACTATCGCTACATCTCTAACTCGCCTTAAAGCCAATCTATCAAAAGAGGAGCAAATTCGACTTAGAGAATTCGTCGCACCTGCTAATATTTATGTATCAGCAGAAACACTTAAGCTAGCTGCAAAAATATATAGGGCAATAGCCCAAATCGTCATAACGTATTCAGAGAGCCATGAGAACAAGGAATTAGTTCCTGCTTGGCCGTACATTGCCACTGATGTGGAATCGAATTTCTATTACCTAGTCGCCGAGGGTGTATCGAGAGATCAGTTGGGGAGCAGTGTTTTCGTTAGAGATGGTGGGAGAGCCCTGAGAACGGCTGAAGTTCCGATTTATGAAGCTAATCTCTGGAGGGTAGGAGTAGCTATCTCAGACTACCTCGGACTTCACGATGACTTTACAAAATTCAGTAGCGTTGACGCTGATATCTCTTTGGACGAGGCCGCTCTAGCCAATCCTGCTAGATACGTACTGCGGTCGCAATTACGCAAGCTTCGTGGCGCCTACGCTGACTCAAAAATTGGTAAAAGACGTAGCGAAGGTAACTCACTGCCAGCGACGATAGTCCGAGCTCTCCGTTTGTTAGAGACTTTTCCGGAAGAAAAAGCTGATAGCGAACAATGCGATCAACTGCTCTATGTCCTGACTGCTGAATCTGAATCCGCTGGGATGTATCTAGCTCTTCGCGACCAATTTGAAAACGATCATGCTTCTGGATTTCTAATTTCACTTACAAACAAAGTTCTAAACCGTCTTCCACTTTCTGTAGGAGAAGCTCTTTCAACTTCTGATCTTAGTCCGAGCTCAACTCGGAGAGACTTGGCTGGCCAACTTTGCTTTGCAAAGCGCTTATTCTCCGTAACGCACGACTCACCCATTACTGATTTCCCGGCCTGGAAAGCCTTGCGCGCAGGTATAGTTTGTACTGGTATTGCAACAGCATTTGATGGCTTGATCGCCTCTCTCAGAAGTCATGGTTCATACGAACGTAACGTTAATTTCGATTTCCCAGACGACTGGAATATCCCAAGAGCAACAGAACAGAAAATCAACGACATAATCACCAATAAAAAAAGCTCCCAAGTAAACAAACGTATCCCACTGATCGAACAATGCCGACTCCTAGTGCAGCATTTGGCCCATAGGATAGTTATAGGTTCTTCCGATAGTGTGCCTTTAGCCATATATGATCGTCTCAGCTCAATAGCAAAAACCCTGGCCCAAATCGAAAACACTGATATTGAAAATGAAACATTCTTAGAATGGCCTTTTGAGTTATTGAGCAGCGAAAGCCTAAACCTCCTTAATTTAGAGCTATTGGAATCCGTTGCGGCCCTGATTGGTATGATCGATAACCACCTCGGCTTCGAGCCGATTTTGGTAATTGAAAAATCATATGGATATAACCCGCAAAACAAACGCTTTACTGACTCAAGGAATGGGGTCCGCGACGTTACGCCTTGGATGATTACTCAATTTCCTAGGTTGACGAAGCACATCGAAGAGATATCTCATAACGATCAGTTCCTTCGAGTGTGGACCGAGGTTTTCGATAAAGCGAGTGGAAAACTTTTATCGGTATCAGCGCTGGGTGAACCGTTTGCGTCTATAGCAATTTCTAAGCCGAACCTTCAGTCTTTATTGCAAACTGAAGGTGAGCCTATAGCTGAAGAACAAAACTCGGAAATTCCAAAACATCACGAAGGTACATTAGGGCTACCAGCAGCTTTGCCAGCGGCCAACGTAAGCGATAACGACGCATCTTCCATAGATGAACAAGTCGCAGGAACTCAGCCAGATATCTTAGATGAAGAATCACTCTCCTCTGTAGAGAGCCGGGCACCTTTTTCCAGTGAAGGAACCGCTTCTCAGTTATCTAAAAACGCAGAATATAGTCGCGATGCGAACGCTTTTCGCAAACAACAATCTGAACAGTGGACAAGGCGTGGAGAAAAGTGCAAACCACAAGGGCTAGTTAGAATCGCACTGTTGCAAGCTGACTTTGACTTGACCTATCAACATCCATTAATAGAAGCTTGCCCTAGCCAGTGGCCGTTTTGCAGCAAAACCATCGAAGCGATCACTACAAGTTTGAGAAGTGATGTGGACTCCGTATATGAGCGACTGCTAAGAGCGACTGAAAAACATAACACAGCACACTTATGGACAGCGTTTGAATCACTACCAAGTTGGGCAGAACATCGCCGCAGGAGGATTATTAGCAGAGCTATAGATGCATGCCAGAACTTTGGCGTGGATCTATTGGTGCTGCCTGAGTATTCAGTCCGGAGAGATACTATTGAATGGATAAAATCTTACATTCAGAAAAAGAGCGTTTCCGTTCTCGCCGGAACTTACATGAATACATGCAACACCTCAGATAAAGATTATTTATCTGCCACACTGACTCTTCTTTGGCCTCTACCCCCCAAAATCTCCAATATTTATACCGCGTCACTACAAAAGAGGAATCTCGGCGAACACAAACATTTCGACGCACTGGATCGTGGTCACGTCCTCGACTTTGCACGAAATAAGAAATACCGCTCAATCGCTCTAGATGAGTTTTTCCGGCCATCATCTCAACCCTTAAAACCACTATTCAATCTTAATGAATTAGCAACAGAGCTCGAAAAAGTAGTCGGCTTTGAACCCACAGCTGATGTGATAAGTCATTTATTTACAGAATCTGAACTCCCCTAAAACACTTTATGGAACTAATATGTTCAGAAGCGTTTCTAGTCTCTAGCCCAGCAAACTACCTACATATGGGCGAAGATTTAAAAGCCATGTGGGGTAGGTTTGGGAGATCAGCGGATGGAGACGAAGTCATGAACGACATCAAAGCATTATCTGCACGACTGTCAATAACCGGAGATGGAAAAACGGGTCGACGATCTATCCTAACTGTTCCTGCCGCTACTTCGAGGTCTGCGGACTATTGGTTTGCAGGACAGGGATGTTTCTTAGCCGGCGGGACAACTACTGTGTTCTGCAACAGTATTGATGGAAAGACGCTCGTTGGTGGCAGCTGCTTCATCGGTCGAGGAAGCTGGAAGACAGAAGAAACAGCGCTGGGCTATCTGTCCAAGATAACACCCTATCATGGCTGGTCTAAAGGCATTTACTATAATAATAGAGATGATGCTCTAAGTTCAAAGGATCAAGCTTTAGTAATAGCAGATATTGATCCACACAATATGATGGAGGGCAGGCCTCGTCCTCAAACAATGCCGTCCCCATTACAACTTGTCGCCTACGCACCAATCATTGAGACTATCAATTGGGAAGTCACACAAAGTAATTTGATAAAAAAACTACCGGCTTCGCCGGGTAAATCGATAAAAGCATCGGCCGGCAAGTCAAAAAAACGCCCTCAGAACGAAGAGGACTTTTGGAAGCTTATAAGCATGACCAAAGAGCGTCTTAACGAAGAGACTCTTGATGAAATTTGGCGTAAATTTTCTGATTCGCGTGCTCTTTCGTCCCGTGCGGACGCATATCGAAACAATGGTGATATGCAGCCAAGTGCTCCAAAAGGTTCAATGGGTATGCTTGCCACACCTGCGTTTTACGACTGGATTGACGTCAGCTTGACATTGGACGATCACCAAGATCTCCCTACCATTGATGTTCCTCCATGGAAGCTTCCTTTAACCTGAGTTTTTCCGTCTTCGGCAAAATCGAGGCCTCGTATTGGAGGTCGATTTCCGCTCATGAAGGGCCTCGAGTCTCAGACGGTGTGTTTCCCCATACAGTGGTCTCGCAACATGAGTGCAGCGAAGTAATGGAGGAGGCTTCGAATCGTACAGGTGTCGCAGAAGAGCAGGCTATGTATCCCCATGTGTATCCCTCATGAATATAATTCGACTACAGGTCACGAAAAATATGGGACTGTCAGAAATTTTGTGTTCGGGCATAACATGAGTAAGAGGTGCATGTATGCCAACCAAAAAGAACCCCCTGCGTGACCTGCCCAAAATCCCCAAAGAGCTGCTTGAGCAGTTTGGTGAGGGGCTGATGACAGCGGAAGCCATCGAGGACGCCTCGGCGTTCAAGAAGGCCCTGATTGAACGAGCCTTGACCGCTGAACTCGGCCATCACTTGGGCTATCCCCCGGGCGCGCAGCGCCCGGAGGATGAAACTAATCAGCGCAATGGCAAGAGTGGAAAAACCGTTTTGACCGGAGATGGCCCGCTGCGGCTGGATATCCCACGCGACCGGGATGGCAGTTTTTCGCCCATTTTGATCCCCAAACACGAGCGCCGTTACACCGGTTTCGACGACAAGATCATCGCCATGTACGCCCGGGGCATGACGGTTCGCGAGATCAGAGCGTTTCTCCTGGAACAGTACGGCACAGATGTTTCGCACGACTTCATCAGCTCAGTCACCGACGCGGTGATGGAAGAGATCGGCGCTTGGCAGCAACGACCGCTTGAGCCGATGTACCCGGTCATCTTCTTCGACGCGCTGCGGGTCAAAATCAGGGAAGAAGGTCTGGTCCGCAATAAGGCCATCTACTTGGCCTTGGGCGTACTACCGGACGGAACCCGCGATATCTTGGGCATCTGGATCGAGACAACGGAAGGCGCCAAGTTCTGGATGAAGGTCTTCAATGACCTCAAGACACGCGGCGTCGAAGACGTGTTGATTGCCGTGACCGATGGCCTCAAAGGCATGCCAGAAGCCCTGAGCGCGGTGTTTCCTGAGACGACGTTGCAAACCTGCATCGTGCATCTGATCCGCAACAGCCTCGACTATGCAGCCTGGGACAAACGTCGGGAACTGGCCAAGGCTCTCAAACCGATCTATCAAGCGATCAACGCCGAGGCCGCCGAAGCGGCTTTGGACTCGTTCGAAAATGGGCCTTGGGGCAAACAGTACCCGACCGTCGTCGCTGCTTGGCGACGCGCCTGGGATCGAGTTATCCCGTTTTTTGTCTTCCCACCCGCCATTCGGAAAGTGATCTATACGACCAACGCGATCGAGAGCATCAACGCTCAGTTGCGAAAGATCATCAAGACAAGAGGCCACTTCCCAACTGATGACGCTGCCACCAAATTAATCTGGCTGGGCTTGCGCAACATCACCGCAAACTGGGGCAGTGCAGCCCATGACTGGAAAAGCGCCATGAATCAATTCGCGATCCTGTACGGGGACCGGTTCATCAGGCCGACGTGGTAAATGAAGGTCTGCCTAACGGCAGGCCGTCACCGGCCCGCACACAAAAAAACTGACACTCCCAAAAATATAGAATTCTAGGGTCTCCCTCGGACACAAAAAAAGGTCTTGCCAAGCAAGACCTTTTTTCAATCCAGTGTCAGAGCTTAGCCCTGCCGCGCTACCTCACCTCAACAATATCCAAAGCCCGATTCGCCAACAGCTCACTCACCTCAACCACCTGCAAAATCCCCATCGCAACACGCCGCCTCGACCCATCCAGATCAAACGCTAAATCACTGATCATGGCATTCGCCGAAGCCAGGTTCTCACTGAGATTCGCAAGCAAACACTCAGAATCCACACTCGGATCAATCCGAAGAATGGAGTCAGTCTTGTCAGACGTTTCGCTCTTAGGCTTGGGTTTCAGGTAGTAATCCAACGCTCGCGTGGCAGCGTCATCGATTTTCTTGTTGCGGGCGGACTGGGCGCGGGAGACGTGTTCGTTCGTATCGGGGGGATTCGGAGTATCTTTTGCCATCGTCTTGCTTCCTGTAGTTGGAGCCATCACCCGCTCGCTGCTAAACGATGGGAGGCAGCTGTACGCAGGTTAGCAGACCGGGGAAACAAGAAACCGGCGCGTCCGGGGACGCCCTGCGCACAGCCACCATCAAGTGCAGGATGGAGATTCCTGACTGGATGACGCCTTGCACAACCTGTTTCACCACGAGCTGCTAAACCCGATCACTGATGAGCAGTGACAGGTCCCAAACTACCGACGCAACCCCAGGCGAACAAGCCGGCGGATTCTGGCGTAGTTGTAGGCAAAGGCGCAAGGCGACGTAGCTTACGAGCGGAGGTCGCTCGTTGCCTGACAGACCCGGCTTACGTTACCCATTTCAGCCGGATACCCGGGCTTCAAATCAAGGCTTACCAGACGGCCCTGCTACCTGACGATCCGCAGTCACGATAAAGGGCCTGCCCTCAAGATCCATTTGCTCCAGGACCATCCTGTTCTTATCCACCTCCTTGATGCGCGCCTGCCCCGATCCCCCTTCGGGGTAGATATCACTGAGGTTGGGCATGCTGGGGCCTATAAATTGCGCCACTGTCAAAGGCGAAATATCTTGGCCGTCAACCGAGTAGGTCTTGGGTAACGTCTTCATCTGCTGCAGCGTGAACGACAGGTTTTCGCTGTCTGCGCTCCAGGTGCCGGCGCCATTGGCGCTGTATTCGAGCCTGAACGGCTTCGAAGGCTCTGTCCCAACCAGCGCGACGACGCCGCTGACGTTGTAATGATTGTTGGCGAAGTATTCGATGGTGCCCTTGAACTCGAACTTCATGCCGTCGCCGTTGGGATAGCTGAACGCTTCGGTCCAACGACCAATGAAGTGGCTTTTGTAGTAGTCGGCCCTCATTTCGGCCAACCAGGATGAAATGCTGGGGAACCCGGCCAACAAGCCAACAATCGCCACGATCGCGGCCCAGCTTTTTAGCGAGTACTGCTTGAGTGTCGAGACAGCGGTCATCCATAACTCCTTATCCATGAGGAGGCGCGCAGCACTCCGGTTTGCCTGAGCGGTTGTTGCCAGACCGCTCAATAGAAGCGGTCTTCTTCTTTCATGCGGTAAATGCGACCGAACGTCATGAAGGAAATTCCGAAGAACACCAATGTCAGCAATACCCCGCCAGCCATGACGAAGAAGCTGGCGCGATAAGTGTGTAGCTCGGTGGCGATGCTGCTGATTCGGGGAAACCAACGTGAATACAGCAGGGGAACGTCCCCCCCTACCTCGTACTGATCATGTTCGTTATAGCGTTGGTCCACGTATTCGTCTTCATGGACTTGCTGATCACCGTCGGCATATTGGTAACGAATGATGATGCCGTTTTCATTCATCGGGATGCTTTCCAGTTGCGTCACGGTGCCGTTTACCTCGACAGCGCTCCACCGAATGGCCCCATAAATGGACCCTGAGTGTTTTGCCAGGGAGGCTAGAAATAGCAGTACACAGCAAGCAACGGTAAGCAGGACGATTCGGTTATACAGGTGGTCTTTTTCAGCTTCGCGTGGGTAAAACATGCTCCGGTCCTTCGAATGGGATTGCTGCGCAACCTATCGGCGAGCGACCGGGCAACTTGAGTTTTTATTGAGGCCACGGCCCGTTCGTTGCTGTCGGCCTGTCGATAAGCAGGATTCAACGGTTTGTTATCCTGCCAAGTGTTTCATTTACTTAACAGCACGCCGTCAACACTTTCAATTATCGCCAAAAACAGGCGAGTCGATTCGACAAGCGAAGCGGTACGGCTATATTCACAATGCCTCCATCCTGATTGGATTTGAATCCTTCGCTGTAGATCCTGCCGGAGGGACGTAAGCATCCGAACCGGACTCATCTCCTGTTCTGAGATAACTATGCTCGGACAAAGGAATTCCCCATGGCTTTGGTCGACCCTAGAAATAACGAGTACGACGTTTCCAAACTACAAAGTGCAAGTATTATCGGACACGTCACCACCCAGTCTGCACGCATTTGGATTCGCGTCTATACACCAGGAAACTGGAGCCTGGTTTGGTCAAAAAATGCAATCGAAGGCGATTTGGTAAAGCTGGATGGCAAACCGCTGGCCGAGTTTTTGAAACCGTATAACTGTGCTTATGACTCATACGCATTCAGCTGGGAAGATGATCTGACCCATACCTTCGACCTTCAGGGCCTGGAGCAAGACACGACTTATTTCTACTATTTAATGACCGACGAGACGGACGGTACGGACACATTCCGCAGGACCGAAATCGGTTGTCATAAGTCACTCGCCTTCCGGACCATGGCAGACGAGATGCTTGATTTCAGCTTTGGATTCTATAGTTGCCATGATCCGTTCAACGCAAATGGAAGTTATGGCGCCTGGCCTCTTTTTCTGGAAAAAATGGATGTTTCAAACGCCAGATTCGCTATAGGGGGTGGCGATCAGGTGTATGTTGATTGCCAGGAAAGCAAGCACTTTCCTGACATCTGGGAGTGGTTGAAAGACAACAAGGACGACTTGATCGCAGAGTGTTCTACAAAAGGTAAGCTTGACCTTAAAAAGCTCGACGCGTACCTGCTCAATCTGTATCGCTGGTACTATCGAGTGTATTGGAAATTTCCACACCTCCAGGAAGCGTTCTCCAAATACCCGCAATACATGATCTGGGATGATCATGAAATCATGGATGGCTGGGGTTCTCGTACCGACGAAGAGCGAATCGCAATAATTTCCAGGTATTTCGAACGCGATGACAAGGTAATAGATAGAAAATTGGTTAATTCAATGTGGACGGCTGCGCGGACGGCTTACTTTGAATATGCGCACAGCCACAATCCCGAGACTGGCGTTTCCAAAGGCTCTTTGAAAAAACCAGAGACCTGTATCTGGGATTACGGTTTTGAAAAAGGCGGCATTCCATTTTATATGCTTGACATGCGTGGACATCACGACGTCGAAACCCCGGAAAAGAAGAACTTTCTTCTCGGTACAAAACAAATCGAACGATTCCAAGAATGGTTGAAAAGTAGCGCGAACTCATCCTCTCCCTTGTTATTTGTGGTTAGCCCGGTGCCATTCGTTCACTGGAAATCGGTGCTCTTGACGGCTGGATCCTGGCTTGACTCCGCCAAAGATGATTGCATGGATGAGTGGGACCATAGCAGCAACCATGCAGAGCGAAACATTCTGCTGGATTCCATCTTTCCAGCGCTGGACAAAAGCGGCAAGACATTGGTGTTCATCAGTGGCGACGTTCACTGTGCCGCTGCGTTTCGACTGAGCCATGATAAATATCGTAAAGCCAGTATTTATCAGGTGACCTCCAGCGCTATTTCCCGAATGCCCGCCGGGCAGTTCGCCGGAACCGGGATCGCAAATTCTGGAAAGATCAACGGTCATGATTCCATCTATTTCGAGCACCTTTTCAGTCACTCGGAAGATAAGAACTTTGCAATATTCCACGTAGCGGGTGGAGCCTCGGCATCTGTCGATCTCTGTTGGCCTGGTGGCTCACAAGGCGAAGCCGTGGTGAAAACCCTACGACTTCGCTGACTCCCGCTTGACGCAAGGCCTTGATAAAACCTGCGCACTGTAAGTCGCTATGGTGCGCAGTCACGTCCCGAAAATCTTTCCACTCCATCCCTTCCCGCAAAGCTCCCATCCGCTCCAGCAAACGCCCCTCCAATCCCCCGCGTCGATAATCCCCGCTTCACACACCCCAGCGTTGCAACCGAGCACCGTGTACCCCCCATGACCCTACGCACCTTCATCCGGAGCTATTGCCTCAACTCCAGGCTCGCCACGCATGCCCTGACCCGGCTGCACCGAGCGCTGTCATCCCTGGCCGCCTACCTGGCCCAGCAAGGCTTCGATTCCAACATATGGCCAGCCGCCCGTGACGAATCCACGCTCGACCGACGCCTCAACACCGTGTGCCCAGAGCTGGCCGCCACTGTGTTCAGCCACGCCCGCGAAGGCATCATCCTGGTCGACCCCTTCGGCCGGGTCATCGCCGTGAACGAGGCCTTCACCCGCCTCACCGGTTACGGGCAGGAAGAGATCAAGGGCCGCGAGCTGAACTCCCATCGCATGGTCCGTCGCCTCACCGCCTTTTACGCCCCCATGAAAAACGCGTTGGATTTCCACGGGCATTGGTCCGGTGAAATCCAAAGCAACCACAAGGACGGCCGGGAGATGACCTCGCGGATCAGCATCAGTGCGGTGCATGACCGTCACGGCAATGTTCAGCACTATGTGGCGCTGTTCAGCGACATGACGCAGATGAAGCAGCGTCTGCAGTTGCTGGAGCGCGATGCCCGGTATGACGCGCTCACGCAGTTGCCCAATCGGTTGTTGTTGGCCGAGCGGATGCGTCAGGCGTTGGGCAAGGCGCGTATTTATCAGCAGAAGGTGGCGATTGCGTTTATTGATCTGGATGGGTTCAAGGCGCTGAACGACAGCTACGGGCATGACTGGGGGGACCGGGTGTTGCAGATTGTCGCGGCGCGGATCAATGCGACGTTGCGTGAGGGCGATACGTTGGCGCGGCTGGGGGTGATGAGTTTGTCGCGGGGCTGGTGGAGTTGCAGGCGGTGGAGGACTGCGAGCCGTTGCTCAAGCGGATGCTGGCGGCGGCGAATGCGCCGATTTTGATTGGCGCGCAAACGGTGGAGATCGCGGCGAGTATCGGGGTGGCGTTTTACCCTGAGCATGGGCATGAGATCGATGGGCTGATCAGTAAGGCGGATCAGGCGATGTATCTGTCGAAGAAGGCTGGCGGTAATCGTTTGGCGTTTTGTCCGACGCGGTTTATTTCGGTCAATAGCGAAGCCTGACGGTGGTGCCGAGGGTGCGTTCGCTGCCGGTGATGACGCCGTAGTCGCCGGTGCCGAGCAGTGAATAGACGGCGGTGATGTAGTTGCGGTCGAAGAGGTTGCGCACCCAGCCTTCGACTTCCCAGGCACGGTCCTGGCTGCGCAGGCCCAGGCGCAGGTTGGTGAGGCCGTAGCTGGGTTGATAGCTGCCTTCACCACCTTCGAGGGTGCCGGAGTAGCCGGTGCGGAAGCTGTAGTCGATGCCGCTGAAGGCTTCCAATCCGTAGGGCAGCGGGTGGGTGTGGTCGAGGCCGCTGCTGAGGGTCCATTCCGGTGCGTTGTAGAGGCGCTCGCCGCTGAGGTCGCAGGTCCATTGGCCCGAGGCCGGTGGGCACGGGGCGTTGGGGAAGCTGCGGTAGCGCGCATCGCTCCAGGCCACGCCCAGGCGGCCGGTGAGTCGGGGGGTGAGTTGCCAGGCGGAATCGAGTTCGATGCCGCGCAGGCGGACTTTGCCGACGTTGATCAGGTTGTCCCGCAGGGGTGGTGCGAACAGCGACGTCGGTGGGCTGTAGGTGAGCGCTTGGTAGTTGTCGACGTCGGTCTGGTAGACGGCGAGGTCGAGCAAGGCGCGCTCATCCCAGAACCGCGTTTTCATGCCCAGTTCCAGTGATGTGGCCCGCTCGGGTTCGAAGGTCGGCGCGGTGAACGGGCCGACCACGTCGAAGTTGATGCCGCCGGCCTTGTAGCCCCGCGACCAGCTGACGTAGCCCATCACCGCCTCGCTGAAACGGTAGCTGGCGCTGAGGAGGCTGGAGACGTTGTGTTCTTCAATCGAGTCCTCGCGGTAATAAGCACCACCGAGGGCAATGTCGCGCAGCAATTGCCCACCGGCCTGGAACACCGGGGGCAAGCCAGTCAGCGGGGCGAGGTTGCTGACGTCGCGGGAGATCCAGCCGTCCTTGCGCTCCTGGCTGTAGCGCAGGCCGCCGGTGAGTTCCAGCGGGTCAATCGGGCGCCAGGAGAGCTGGCCGAAAATCGCTCGGCTGTCGCCCTTCTGCTCGCCGTCGTAACGTTGCCGGGCGCCGTCCAGCAGCATGGCCGGCACCTGGCTCGGATCGGTGATGGTGATGCGCAGTTTCTTCAGTTGCTCCAGTTGATCGCCGACGAACCAGGGCGCGGCGTCCTTGCCGAACTCGGCGTCGATCTGCCGGTCGAGCTGCTGGCGCAGGTAGTAAAGGCCGGCGACATAGTCGACGGACGAGCCGGCCGTGCCGGACAGGCGCCATTCCTGGCTGAACTGCCGGTGGCCCAGCTCGGTTTCGGACTGGATCACCGACAGCGCGGTGCTGTCGCTGTCGCGGGTGGCGCGGTAGTCCCAGTCGCGGTAGGCGGTGATGCTGGTGAAGCGCATTGCCTCGTCGAGGTCCCAGTTCAATTCCAGTGAGACGCCGTTCTGCAAGGTTTGCGGATGACCCGGCGCGTCGATCCGCGTTTCGCGTTGGTAGGGGTCGGGCTCGGCCAGCGGATAGCCGAGGAACTTGGCGCGCTTGCGGGTTTGCTCGCCGTAATGATTGACCAGCAGGACGTTGCCGGCTTCGTTTTGCTCGGCATAGTCGGCGATCAGGCGGGCGCTGAAGTCCGGGTTCGGCGTCCACAGCAATTGGCCGCGCAGGCCTTGGCTGTCGGCGTCGCCGAGGCGGCTGCCGTCTTGCAGGTTTTCCACGGCGCCATCGGAGGCGCTGTCGAAAACGTTGAGTCGCCCGGCCAGCACGTCGTCTTGCAGTGGCCCGGAAATCGTCCCGCGATACTCATGCAAACCGCGCTCGCCGTAGCTGGCTTCGAGGTTGGCTTCGGGCTGGAACGTCGGTTGTTTGGTGATGATGTTCAGCGCGCCGGCGGTGGTGTTTTTGCCGAACAAGGTGCCTTGCGGCCCGCGCAAAACTTCGATGCGCTCGATGTCCATCAACTCGGTGAAGGCCATGCCCTGGCGCGCCTGGTAAACGCCATCGACATAGGTGCCGACGCTGCCTTCCAGGCCTTCGTTGTAGGCGGTGGCGCCGAAGCCGCGCAGGCCGAAGCCGGCGTAGCGGGCATCGTGGCCGGACACTATCAAGCCCGGCACGCGTTGTTGAATGTCTTGCAGCCGGTGCAGGCCGGCTTCGTCCAATTGATCGCCGTAGAGGACGTTGATCGGGATCGGCACGTTTTGCGGATCTTCCTCGCGGCGGCGGGCGGTGACGGTGGTTTCGTCGAGCGTGAGGACGCTGGGCGCCGCTTGTTCAGCCTGGACCTTCGCCCAGGGCACCATCGAAAGGCTGCCGAGCAAAAGCAGTCGGTAACCCCAACCCTGCACGCTATTGCTCCCGAGCCATCGCCGGACCCGCCGTGTCCGCGCAGGTCAGAGTCTTGACGCACGCCAGCAATTCGCGGCTGTCGGCGGGCTTGAGCAGTACCGCGTCGAAGGCCAGGTCCTGTGGATAGTTCTCCGGCCTGCGTGGCGGCACTGCGGAATAAAGCATCACGGGTAGATCGCGCGGACCGTCGCGCACTTGGCGCAGCAGTTCCCAGCCGTCCATGCCGGGCATCATCTGGTCGCTGATCAGCAGGTCAATCGATTGTTCAGCCAGGCAGGCCAAGGCGTCTTCGCCGTTCGCCGCCATGCTCACGTCGAAGCCGTAACCGGCCAGCAGGTCGTAGAGCCATTCGCTGTTCTGTTCGATGTCGTCCACCAGCAGGACGTGTTTGCCCTGGCCGTCAAATGGCGTGGCGTTGTTGTCGACGATGCCGTTTTCCAGGTCGTGTTCTTGAGCGCAGTTCAGTTGCAGGCGAAAACTGAAGTGGCTGCCCTGCCCCGTGGTTTGGGGTTCGAGGCGGCTGTCCATGCGCTCCAGCAGTTGCGTGACGATGGACAGGCCCAGCCCGCTGCCTTCGAAGCGCTGGGCATTGCGGCCGCGGCGGAACGGTTGCAGGAGTTGTTCGAATTCCTGCGGATCGATGCCGATGCCGGTGTCGATCACGCTGAAGCGCAGTTCCACGGTATTGGTGCTCGCACCTGAAGAAGCGCTCACTTCGAAACGGATCTGGCCGTTGCGAGTGAATTTCGCCGCGTTCGCCAGGAGGTTCATGAGGATCTGCCGGAGGCGTTTGAAATCGGCCTCTACCAGTGGCGGCAGGTCATCCGCCAGCACCGCCTCAAAGGTGTTGCCCTGGCGTGCGGCGAGAAAGCCCGCTTCGTCTGCGATCTCAGTGAGGAAGCCGTACAGATAACCCGGCGCGAGGGTCAGTTGCATCTGCTCCAGCTCGCCATGGGAGAACTCGAGCATCTCGTCGATCAGCTCCAGTTGCTGGCGGGCGTTGCGCTCGATGGTGGCTTGATAGTCGCGGTTGGGGCCGGCGTGCAACAGCCGCGCGTAGTCGATGATGCGTACCAGCGGCGAGCGCAGGTCGTGGCTGATCCGCGCCATCAACGCACTGCGCGCCGCCAGGGATTCGCGCAACTGCGACGTGCGCAGCGCCACGGTGCTTTCCAGGCGTTCCTGTTCGGCTTGGCGTTGTTGGTCGAGGGTGGACAGGGCGTTTTTTTCACGGTTGCGACTGCGGGCGACTTCCATGATCAACGTACACACCAGCAACGCCACGCCCGCCAGGGTGGACGATAGGCTGTATTTGCTTTGCGGCGACTGCCAGGGCAATTGCTCCTGGGGGAAGAACAGCCGCATCAGCAATTGCCCAAGCAACAGCGCCGGCACCAGCCAGGCCATCCAGTTGTAGCTCAGTCGTGCGCGCCAAGCCATGAACAGCGTGGCAAGCAGTACGCCATAGAAACTCATCAAGGATATCTGGACGATCTGCGCGCCTTGGACTGGATCGATCTTCAGCCACCAGAGTCGGCCGAGGATGCAGCCCAGCAGCGGCCCCCAATAGCTCCAGCCGATGATTCCGGGCAGACGGGCAACCTGCAACAGGACGCGTATGTAGGCCAGGAAGAGTACGAACGAGAACGCGCTGGCGCAGGTCAGCAACTCGCGTGTCCAGCCAAGTGCGGTGGGCCAATAGATCAGGTAGCCGTTGAGGATGCAGGTCAGCAGGATGTAGCTAAATATCGCGCCCGCGTTCACGGTCAGCAGTTGGGAGCGCAGGATCCAGCCGACGATGAAACCGAACGGGACCACCAGCAGGACAATGCCGAGGGTGAGTCCGTCGCTCAGGTAAGTCTGTTGCTGACTGCGCAGCAGCGCCGGTTCGGACCACAGTTCCGGCTCCAGCAACATCTGGAAATTGCTCGCCACGCGGATGAACAGCGTGGCGCTCTCCCCTGCCGCCAGCGAGACCGGGAACGCCGGCTGACGTGTCGCCGGCTGCGGCCATTCGGCCAAGGGATAGGCGCCGCCGGCATGGGCATCCTGACCCGGTTGATAGACGCGGATGTCTTCCAGGCGCGGCGCGCCGACCACCAGCAGGCGCGAACACGCCGCAGTACTTGAGTTGCTGAGCTGCACTTTCAACCAGAAGGCGGAGCGGCTGTAGCCTTGGGTCGGCCAGCCTGGGGTTGCGTGGTTGAAATACGTGTTGGGTAGTTGAGTGACTTCTTCCTGGCTCAGGCTGGCCTGGGTGTCCTCGAAAATCTGTATCGCGGGCATCAGGTCCAGGTGGTCAGCCCGGCAGATATCCACAGGCGCGGCGCGCAGCAAGCCTGTGGATAACAACGCTATCGTCAGCAATAAAACCTGTAGGAGCCGCATCAGGCGCGCCCGGCCAACTCGGTTTCGGTGATACCCAGGGCTTGCTGGCGAAACTGGCTGGGCGTCATGCCGATTCGCTGGCGGAAGGCCGTGGTGAAGTTGCAGGCGTTGCGAAAGCCCACCAGTTCGGCAACGTCTTGCACGCTCATGGCGCTTTCGGAAAGCAGATCCTGGCCGCGCCGCAGTCGTGCGTCGCGAATGTAGGCGAACACGGTCAGCCCCAGGTGCTCGCGAAAGATTCGCGAGAGACGTTTCTCGTGAGTGCCGACTTTTTGCGCCAGTTGGACCAGGGACGGCATGTCATCGAGGTGGTCTTCGATCAACCGCATCGCGGCGCGCAGGACGATCTCATCGCCTTCCGGCTCCGGATCCGCCGGGTTCTGTTGGTGGGTGGGCGGCGCGCGCCAGGTCAATTGCAGGTGGATCTTGATACGCGCCAGCACTTCCTCGGGTGCGCAGGACTTGGGGATGTAATCCACCCCGCCCACGGTGAGCCCTTCCAGGCGTTCGATGGAGCTGTTGGCCGACGACAGGAACAGGATGGGCGTGTGCCGGGTCGACGGCGCCTCGCGCAACAGCCGGCACAGGCTGAAACCGTTCATGTGCGGCATGTGCACGTCCAGCACGATCAAATCCGGACGCAAGGCCAGTGCCCGCTGATAACCCTGGTGAGCATCGCTGGCCAGGGAAATGCGCCAGGGTTGGGCCTTGAGCAAGATGAGCGTCGCACGGATATCCTCCGGGACGTCGTCGATCAGCAGAATATGCGTCGGCTCGGACGACACCGCCGCGCTTGCCTCCAGAGCCGCCCGCCTTTCGTATCGTCCGTCGTCCATTCGCTACGTTCTCTTATCGTGCGTTTGCCAATTAATTGCCGGAAAGCAACGGTATCGCAACGCAAAATCGATGGATCGGTAAAAATCGTTACACCAATAGCGGCAGGTGCGGCGAAGACTTGAAGGCGCCGATATGTCCATGGCCGCTATGCTGAGGCGATCCTACTTCGACAGGCAGGCTTTGATGATCCAGTGCAAACGCGCCTATGAAACAGCCAGCGCCGCGGATGGCGTACGGGTTCTGGTGGACCGCTTGTGGCCGCGCAATTGCCGCAAGGATGCGTTGGCGATTGCGCAGTGGCTGCCGGAGGTCGGGCCTTCCCATGAGTTGCGCAAGGCGTTCAAGGCGGGGGCGGTTTCGTTTGCCGAGTTCAGCGTGGCGTATCGGCGTGAGCTGGCGGCGCGGCCAGAGCATTGGTGGAAGCTGGTGGATATTGCGCGGGATGGGACGCTGACGTTGGTGTATGCGGCCAAGTCGACGGTTGAGAACAATGCGGTGGTGTTGGCGCAGTGGTTGGAGGATGAGGTGGAGAAACGGGCGGAGGGGAGTTCGCCGGTTTGTTATTTGTCTGAGTTTCCGGAGCTTTGAGTTTCCCACGCTCCCGCGTGGGAACGCCGCCAGGGATGCTCCGCGTTCCGCTTCTGCGAGGTGACGCAGAGCGTCACGGGATGCATGCCCACGCAGAGCGTGGGAACGATCAGGGTGCGGCGGCGGTGGAAGATCGTTCCTCACGCTCCGCGTGGGAACGCCGCCAGGGATGCTCCGCGTTCCGCTTCTGCGAGGTGACGCAGAGCGTCACGGGATGCATGCCCACGCAGAGCGTGGGAACGATCAGGGTGCGGCGGCGGTGGAAGATCGTTCCTCACGCTCCGCGTGGGAACGCCGCCAGGGACGCTCCGCGTTCCGCTTCTGCGAGGTGACGCAGAGCGTCACGGGATGCATGCCCACGCAGAGCGTGGGAACGATCAGGGTGCGGCGGCGGTGGAAGATCGTTCCTCACGCTCCGCGTGGGAACGCCGCCAGGGACGCTCCGCGTTCCGCTTCTGCGAGGTGACGCAGAGTGTGGGAACAATCAATGCACTGCACAGAGCTCTCCACGGGGTAATTGGTTTGCTTAAGTTCGGCGGCGTGCGGCTAAGATGGCGCGCAGAGAAACCACAAGGAAGACAGCCGCGATGCAATCGCCATTTGATCCGTTGGTTCATATCGATTGGAAAACACCGGGCAGCGACTTGCTCGGGCTGTTGCAGCATTACTATCCCGACATCGGTGTGTTTTCCGGCCCGGAATTCGAGGCGTTGTTGGATGAGCTGTCCAACGAGATGCCCGAGGTCTGCTTCGAGGCGCTGGCGCCGGTGTTGGCGGCTCAGGGTTACGACTTGTGGAACCTGGATGCCGGTGGCGATGATTATCGGCCGGTGATTGTCCCGGTCGATCAGCGCGAGGCGTTTGCACAACACTGGCGGGAACAAAACGCAGAGCCAGGCTACACGCCGACGTTGATCGAGCCGCCGAAACCTGTCGCAGTCGAGCGCAAAAAACCCAAGGCCAAACGCAGCAAGTTGAACTGGTTGCAGGACGTGCATGACTATCCCGGCACCACCTATGTGCATGAATACAACTACCGCAACGGTTGGGCCGCCATCACCGAGCAGGACGAAGACCAGTGGTTGTGCTTCCTGATCGATTACAACCAGTGGCCGCCCACCGAACAGGACATGCTCGAACACCGGACCGATGGCGTGGACGGCGCGGACTTGCAGCTCATCGATGCCGATGCCCAGCGCAGCCTGTGGAAACGTCGGGTCGTACGCGGCGATTACAGTGCGGATGACCGTTACCAGTACGAGATTCGGCAAGGCGATGAGATCGCGACGTTCGGACCTGCCGGGGTGCAGTGGCCGGAGGTTGAACAGCCCTGCGTGGTGGTGGGCTCGGAGATATTCGAACGCCAGCGTATTTACGAACCCGAGCATTTGACGCGGATCTGGCGGATCACGGCGGACAGCAGCGAGGTGATTTTCGAGTACGCGGATGAACTGACGGTCCTGCCCATCGGCCCTCGCCGTTTACTGTTCATGCAGCACAACGGCCCGAAGTGCTGGGTCTGGAATCAAGACCCGCCGCACCAGGCCATCGTCGCCAAACCGATGCCCGCTGAGGCTTATAAGCTGCGGGCCTCAACCGCGTACCTGGGGGGTGACGAGATCCTGTTGTTCAGCGAAGGCGCGCGGCAGAACGTCGAGCACTCGGGTTATCAGGAGACGGTGCTGTTGGCGTGGCGCTTCAACTTCATGATTGGCACTGCGACAAAGGCGACATTGGATGGTTTCGGCAGTGAACTGCGCCAGGACACGCGCCTGCTCGTCACGCAGCCCAAGCAGGTCATTACCTTACGCACGTTTCATGGGCAGCTTCATGTGTCCCGGGGGCATGGGGATTGGTGGGTATGGAGTTATCGCGCCAATACGTTTGGGTCGCAGACGCTGGCGTGGTTTTGGAATCAACGCAGCAATGAGGTGGTGAAGCTGTCGACCAAGGACATCCCGCGTATTAAACCGGATGTTCGTTACGTGCCGGCGCAGGATCGGTACCTGGCGTTTGAGACAGAGTTTGTGGCGCGGTTGCCGGAGTTCAGTGAGATGGTTGAGGCCAAGGGGTGTGAGGTTTTGGTTTTTGAGTGAGACGGTTACGCAGGAGCTTTTGTGGCGAGGGAGCAAGCGCCCTCGCCACAGGTTTGCTTAGATACTTAGCACGCCGCGAAACCCGCGCGCCGCGTAATACGACTGCACGCCATTGTGGTAGATGAACACCCGGCCATAACGGTAGTCGCCAAAAATCGCCCCATCGAGCGAGCGAAGCGCTGGAGGGGTTGCCAGCCAACTGGATGTCTTGGCATCAAACTCACCGAGCGTTTGCAGGGCTCGGTACTGGTCTTCCGTCAGCAGGGCGATACCCATCTCTTCGGCCATTTCGACGGCACTGCCCTTGGGCTTGTTCTCCTTGCGTGCATCCAGGGCGGCGCGGTCGTAGCAGAGGCTTCGGCGACCGGTTGGGCTTTCTTTGGCGCAATCGCAGAAGGTGACAGCGCCGGTTTTCGGATCGAGGCCGATCACGTCCGGCTCGCCTCCGGTGGCTTCCATGGCCTGGAGGGACTTCAGGGCATTGGGGTTGGCTTCAAGCCGGGCTTGGATGTCGGCCCAAGAGATACCTGGGTGGCGTTGGGGATTTTGGTCGAAGCGGGCCTTCAGGGTGTTGAGCAAACTTTCTTGTTCTTGTTTTTTCATGGTCCTGGAATCCATTGATGGTCGGTTGCAAGCCCCGCACTTATTGCCCACAGGAGGCTAGAATAAAGACCTGCCCGGTGGTACTCACCTGCGTAATGCCAAGGCTTCCTATCGGGGTAAAGGGATAGCTGCCGGTCGTCAAGGTCAATGGTTTAGAGTCGAACTCGGTATCCGGCGTAAAAAACAATGTGGTTTTTACGCCGTCTCGCCGTTCTTTGGGCGCCAGCGCCAGGTTTTTTTATTCAGCGCTTCGTCTTGATTGGTGTAGTCGTTAAGGTGGTTCATTGGAATCCCTCCCGATGTTGCATTCAGAGCGAATACTTCACTCTAGACAGCGTATTTCACACCGTCCAGCGAGGGGCCTTGTTCCACGTTGCCCGCCAAAATGAGGCCTGAGTGCTGCCCAATGGTTACAGAAAACGCTTCAGACTCGTCCCTGAGTTTTCGTCCAGCCAACCTTGATCAAGACAGCGACGTTTGCGTGCATTTCTTCGAGGACATGCTGCTGTGTGCGTTTGGTTGCGCACAACAGCTACACGGTCCCGATGGTAGGCAGCGATACCTTCAGTCGCTGCAAGAAAAAGCAGCCGCGGTTCCTGGCAGCGTTGTCCATGCCTGGGATGAAACACGGATTGTGGGACAGATAGAGATATCGCTGCTGAAGACAGAACCTGCAGTGGGTTACATCCACTTTTTCTATCTCATCCCTGACTGGCGATCACGCGGTGCCGGGAAGTTGCTGTTGGCTTACGCGACCGACTTTCTTGCGGGGCTGGGCTGCGAGCGGATGAGATTGTCGGTGAGCGAAACGAACCAGAGGGCGGCGCAGTTTTATAGCCACCATGGTTGGACTGATATCGGGCCCAGACAGGACAAGCCAGAACTGCGCTTGCGCTTGATGGAAAAGCCCATTGGCTAAGGGCCTGTGGTGCAAAATCGGACTTTGAGATTCTGGCTCCTCGAAAAAGAGCGCGTCGTATCGGAAGGGGAAATGACTTCCTTGAAGTACCCGGCGCTCAAGATAATGCCTTCACACTCCTTCAGTTAAGCACTGAACTGCTTGATCCAATCAAGGCCTGCCACGGTAGAGCCGGCGGGACGGTATTCACAGCCGATCCACCCTTGGTAGCCACGCCGCTCCAGGTCTGCGAACAAAGCCGCAAAATCCATGCTCCCCGTCCCTGGTTCATGACGCCCCGGACAGTCGGCAATTTGTACATGGACGGTTCGGTCATAGAAACGAGCCAGGATATCCGCCGCGTCCCCGGTCAGCCGTTGGGCATGGTAAAGATCGAGGATCAGCCCAACACTCGGGAACGTCTCCAGCACCTGCTGCGCCCTGCTGAAGTCGGACATGTAGTAGTCCGGCATTTCCTGCACGCAGATGACTTCGATCAACGGCCGCAACCCCTGGTCTTCGAGAAATTTGACGGCGTACTCCAGATTGCGCCCATAGATAAGCGCGGCGTCTTCCTGAGTCGTAACGCCCGACATGATGTGGACATCCGAACACGCCAGCGCCTTTGCATAGCGAGCAGCCTGGAGCAAGCCGCTGCGAAACTCCTCGTCCTTGCCGTGCAAGGCTGCGATGCCTTTGGTCACGCCAGCCGGTGCAGCGAACTGGATCAACGGCAGGTTGTGTCGAGTCAGATGATCGGCCAGAAGACTGGCGTCGAACTCATAGGGCGACGGGAATTCCACCGCGCGAAAGCCCGCAGCAGCGGCGGCTTCGATGCGTTGTAGAAAAGGCACTTCATTGAATTGAAAACCGAGATGAGCGTTGAACTTGGGCATTGGGTAAATCATCCATCCTGGGAAGAAACGAAATCATCCGTTTAGAGCAACTTGCGCAGCGCCAGCACGGCACTGTCGGGTGTGGTCAATACCGGTAGTCCGGAGCGAGCCTGGGCCTGTTCGGCAGCACTGGTCATCGAAAACTGGGCGAAACAGATCAGGTCGCAACCCCCGACCCGGGCGGCCATTTCCACGATGGCGGCATCGTGGGCTTGCGGGTTGCCGTCTTTCAACGCCTGCAATGCCCCCGGAACGAAATAGGGCACCACTTCCACCGCGCGGCCACTGCGCTCTGCCGCTTGCTTGAACTCGGGCATCATCGAGGTAATGGTGGGTTCGAACGTTGCCAGCACAGCAATGCGCGATGCCTGGCTCAGCGCCTGGTCGATCATGGCTTCGTTCGGCTTGAGCACGGGAATGGCCACCTCGGGTTTAACCAGGTCGATGGCATCACCAAAGGCCGAGCAAGTAAACAGAATGGCATCCGCCGCGCTTTGTACGGCGTAATGGGACAGCGTCAGGAAGCGCGCTTTCATGCTCGTGGTCAACTCGCCCTCTTCCACCCGGTCCTGGGGCAACGAGTCCTCGAGCAAATTGATGATCCGTGCCTGCGGCCAATGCCGGGTAAAAGCCGCCGTGATGGGCTCGATTGCCAAAGGGGTTGCGTGGATCATGAAAATTCTTGGAGCCTTCATGCTCATGTGCCTCGATAAGGTTTTTCGGCCAGCAGCAACTACCGCTCAGCCTCTCCCTGTGGATAAATGTCGCTCACATTCAACGACAACTTTGCCGCCACTTCTTGTCCGTCGGCTTTGCTGAAGCGCAACTGAAATTCCTGGTACGCAGGACCGGCCCGCCAACGGTCAACTTTCAGGTTTTGGTGGAGGGTACTTTCGCCGGGTTCGAGCTGCCCGAACAGCGGATAGCCTGCATTGGTAAACAGTTGCTCCGCTTCATACCAGTCCATCTCCTTGTGCAAGGCTACGAGCGGCTCCACCATTGCCCATGCCGCCGGAGATACTTTTTGCCCGACATCCAGGAAGACCACCTTGCTTTCTTTCGCGGCGATCAGGAATGGCAAAGTCATGGACTCGCCCGTCGAATCGAACAGCTTTGAATTCATGCCGGCGTACGCGTCACTGCTATTTCCCCTGCGTTCCGATATTCGCCAGCCGATAACGCTTTCCGGGTTGAAGCTGTTATTGGTGAGGATGATTTTGTAGCGCTGCTTGAACAGCACCTCCTGGTCATCCTGGTAGGCTTTGTAGAAGGACACTTTGCTGTGTTCAGCGCCGACCCGGATGATGAGTGGAGTTCTGCGGCTGGCGACGCTGTCCTGGTATTGCTGGTAGCTGAAGTAGGCTGAGGCGATGGAGACGATCAAAGCCAGTGTTGCAATGGCGTCTGTTCGAGTGAGGGAATTGAACCATTTCATCATGAGGTGGCGTGTCCGGGCATTGGTGTTGGCTAAAATGACGTCATCGCGAACAGGCTCGCTCCCACAATCATCAGTGTTCGCAGCATTTTGTCTCACCAGAATCCTGATTCCCCATCAAACCAGGACATTCACTCTCTCCCCCCGTCTGTGAATGGGTAATGAGCCCACGATAGGACTGAGGCAGGTTGCCAGCGCGGAAGCGAATCTTGCCATCACCATGGGGTGTACGCTGGCGTACGACTTGGCTGGGTATCCGGTAATAAAGATAGGGGTCCTTGATTGGCAACCTTGCCTGATCGGCGTCTACGCTTGCTTGGGCGCGGCCGTCGCGCCAGGCAATATCACCACGTCACTGCGTTGCGTGACGATGCAGACATGTGAATGTTCTGGCCATTGGCCCAGGTGCGTGTCGCTCAAGTCACCGGGGCACAGCAGAAGAACATCCCCAAGGGAAAAGAGTGGAAAGGCCTCTACAACCGGGAGATCCAGGCTCGCGTCCACCGTTCCCCAGCTCGCCGGATCAAAGTCTTTGGCCTCAAAATTCTTCAACAACCGATATTTGAGTGGAGTCGTCTCACGCACCCCCATCATCCCCGCCGCCTTGAACACCACGGTAGAGCTCGCGCCCGGATACGTGGCGACAACCACCAAGGTGACAAGCAATGCCGATCCGAACGACAACAGCCCGCGGGCGACGATATGTTTTTTGCTCACGAAGAAGATCAAGGCTGGTAAGAACAGCAAGACGACCGCCACCATGGAAATGACCATCAGCGAGTTGATCGCTTCCGGGGTGTCTTTGCCCGTGTACGACTTCAGCAATATCAACATCGGGTAGACGGCGGCGAAAACGGCGATTATCAAAATAGAGTAGGCAAAAAAGAATACGCCTGCCTGATGCCACCAAACCCCAAGGCCTTTGAGGTTGTTAAAGAGGGACACCAACTTCAAGGCCATTCGAATTCTTTGCGATTTCAACGATAAGCCCAAGACCGCGCTCATGCCTGAAAGGATGACCAAGGCGACAATCCAATGCTCGAGCTTAGGCGCCTGGAACGCAAAGGCCACAAAAATCAACGACCCCACGACCGCCGCCCAGAAAAACCAGCGGGCAACCGTTGGCCTGAGGTTGGGCGTCTGGTTGAAAAAAGACACGGCTAAGGCGTAGAACATGGTAGTGACACACATCACCACCATGTAAAGAAACAGGACAAAGGCAACCACTCCCATCCACGGAAGCAATGCAGAGAGCTTCTTATCGAACACCAGCGGTAAAAGGTCGATCCGATCGATCGCCTTCGCGTACGTCATCAGGATTCCAAAACTGAGCACCGCACTGATTAACGCCCCCAGACTGCCTATCAGGCCCCAATGCTCCGCCATCAATTTCAGAGCCGCGTAGATATCCTGTTGGAATGAGGCAGGTTTCTGTTTCTCGTCCGTTGTGCCGAATTCTTGCTCCATTACCTTTTCCTTTTCCATTCCAAACTGAACAATGAGGAGAAACACAGATGGATGCGCACGTCTCCAGAATCACCCTATCGACCGCACGTCGATGACCTTTAGCCTGCAGGATACCGGGCGTAAAGGGGAGCTGGTTCGCGATGCGACCGGTCTAACCTGCGATGTTGTATGTGCTGCCGTTTTCGCGAGCAAGCTCGCTCCCACAGTTTTTTGTGTTGAGATGACATTCCAGCATGAATAGCTAAGGTGAAGTAACCCGTAGCGTCCATCACTGAGCACATGAGGCCCGTATGAAGAACTTCACGATTCAACGTATCGACCACATCGTCCTGCGCGTAAAAGACATCGAGCGCAGCCTCGCTTTCTACACGTCGGTGCTTGGTTGCGAGCTCAAGAAGCGCCGGGACGATCTTGGCATGATTCATCTGGGCACCGGTGTTTCGATGATTGACCTGGTAGCCGTCGACGGGCCTCTCGGTCGCCAGGGCGGGCCGGCGGCCGGAAAGCAAGGGCACAACGTCGATCACCTCTGCCTGCGTATCGAGCCGTTTGATGAACAAGCCCTCCTCGCGCATCTGGCTTCAGCTGGCCTGGAGGTTGAGAAAGCGCAGAAGCGCTATGGCGCGGAGGGCAAGGGTTGGTCGATTTACTGCTTCGATCCGGACGGCAACCAGATCGAGTTGAAGGGGCCGGCGTTGGAGCCTTGAGCAGCAACTGGCGAGCGCTCCCACAGGGGGTTGGCGGTGGACACTGAGTTTGCCGATCAGGTCAGGAGGTGTTTGGAGATTACCTTGGATATTTCCACAATGCCGGTCTTGCCGGTGAATTCGAATTTCACTTTGCCCAGGGATGAAAAGTAGATCTCCAGTTCAGAGTCCAGGTCGAAGGTGCCGGAGGTTTCGACCGAGTAGGCGACGATGTTTTTGTAGGGTAAGGAAGTGAAGTCTTTTTTGCTGCCGGTGATGCCTTGCACGTTCACCGCGATGATGCGTTTGTTGGTGAAGACCACACCGTCGCGCATCGATTTGTAAGCGTCGATGACCTGTTCACCGTCCAGCAGCAGCGCCGTGACGCGCTCGGCATATTCGTCGTTTTGCTTGAGCTTGAAGAAGCCTTTGTTGTTGAAGTCGATCATCGATAAGTCCTTGTCGAGAAGAAAATAGTATTGCCTACAGCCCAGCGGCAGGTGATGGACGCAATAGTGGCACTTCAGTAGCATTCGCCAACTTTATCGATCCTTCAAGGATGACCCATGCTCGCCCTGCCTCGCCGTCCTGCCCCGTTATTAGCATTGTCCGCGTTGTTTGTATTGCTCGGCGGTTGCAGCGTCAATGGCAGTTACCCCGATGCCATCGAACCGGACGCCGCCAAGTTGCGGTTCGTCGCCAATACCAGCAACGCCACGCTGGATTATTTCGACGCGGCCCATTGCGACGGGCAAACCACCGGCATTCTCAACAATATGCTGCTGAGCGATACCGCGCGGCGGGTGGGGATGAGCGTTCCGGCGCCCAAGGATGCCAGGGGTTATTTGGAGGTCAAGCTCAAGCCGGGTGAGCAGATTCACCTGCGCACCAACATGAACAGCGGTTATGCCGTGTGCGGCAAGGGCTTCAACTTTACGCCCGAGGCCAATGCCGAATACGAGGTGACGTTCAAGTCCGAGAAGAACTTCTGCCTGACTCAGTTGCAACGCTTGCAACGGGTCGACGGCAAGGATGTGCGCACACCGATCCCGATCCTGAAAAAAGACTTTCCCGCCTGCGCCGGTCGCAATGCGCTGTTCCCCAAGACCTACCCGGACACGCCCCATCGCCTGGAGCTGATGAGCCGGGTCATCGATAAAAGCCTGGTCGTCACGGTGAAGACCGATCCGGCCAAGGAAAAAGTCGAGAGTTATTCGCCAGAGAAGCTGGACACCCTGATCAGCGAACGCAAGGCCAAGCTCGGCTTCGACCTGCCGGCTGACTACTGGACGCTGTACCGGGAAAACCTGAAGACGTTTGGCGATGATATGGCGCAGAACAAGGCGCACTCGATGGAACGCTTCAAAGACGAATACCAGACGCGCCTGCGGCAGTTGAAGGACGAGCAGTTGGAACAGTGGGCGTTGCCCAAAACCGCCAATGCCAAGCCGGAAAAAGCCGAGATCGACCTGGACGTCGCGATGATGGTGGAGTACTTCCGGATCGGGAATGGGGTGACGGTCGAAGCGGTAGGTCATCACTTGGAGAGGATGGCGCAGATGGATGAGCGTTACGGGGTATGTGCGCGGTTTGCGGAGTGCTGGAAGCGCAACTAGCAAGCGAATGGGCCACCGTCATCGCGAGCAGGCTCGCTCCCACAGGGTTCTGCGGTGGGAGGTTATTGCGCCGTCGACTCGACCACACCCCGAACCCGCTGCAGCATATTGATCAAGTGCAAACGCATCGACGCCCGCGCCGCTTCGGAATCACGTCGCGCCAACGCCGCGTAGATCTGCTCGCGCTCACGCACCACCGACGCCCGATTTTCACCCGTCACCGCCGGCCCGGCCTGTTGCACGACCGCGATCAGGCTATTGCCCACATGGGCCATGGCGTCGATGAAAAAACTGTTGCCTGTGCACTGGGCAATCTGCAGATGAAACGCGAAATCGACCCGCGCGCTTTCGTCATCCGTTGCGCTAAAGGCACTCGCTGCATCCAGCGCTTCACGCATCGCCACCAGTTGCTCCGGCGTGGCCCGTTGCGCGGCAATGCCGGCCGCTTCAACTTCCAGGCTCAGGCGCAGTTCGATGACGGCCAACGCATCGTAGGCGCCGCCCTTGACGTGCTTGCTGCCCTGGAAATCCCCCGGGCGAGCGGTGTCGACCACGAAGGTGCCAATGCCGTGGCGCGTCTCCACCAAGCCTTCGGCCTGGAGCCGCGACATGGCTTCGCGAACCACCGTCCGACTGACGCCGCGTTCCTTGATGATGACCTGTTCGGTCGGCAGTTTGCTGCCCGCGGGCAGTTCGCCGGCCAGTATCTGCTGCGTCAGGTCGACCACCAGTTGCTGAGTCATGCTCAGGCGTCGATCGGGTGTGACATGGTCCATTGCACCTATCCATTAAAGCCAGACGATCGCGGCATTATAGCCGCGACCTCGCGGCGAAACGCACTATAATGCCCGCTGATCACTCAAGAGCAAGCCGATGACGGATCAAGCGTTATCTCCACTGAACAAGCCGCGCCGCCTCGCCGAAACCCTGGTCGACCGCTTTGCCCAGCGCATGCGCGACGGCATTCTCAAGTGCGGCGAAAAGCTCCCCACCGAAGTGCACATCATGGAGGCCGAAGGCGTCAGTCGTTCGGTGGTGCGTGAGGCGCTGTCGCGCTTGCAGGCGGCGGGGCTGGTGGAGACGCGGCATGGCGTCGGCACCTTTGTCCTCGACATGCCGGCGCCGGAGGGCTTCACCTTGGGGCCGGCGACGATTGCGACGTTGTCGGATGTGCTCAACCTGTTGGAGTTTCGCCTGAGCCTGGAAGTCCAGGCCGCTGGCATGGCCGCCGAGCGCGCAACGCCTGAAGCCCTGGCCGAACTGGCCCAGGCCCTGGAGGCGTTGCTGCAAGGCCCGGAAAAATCCGGCACCACCATCAATGCCGATTTCCAGTTCCATCTGAAAATCGCCAAGGCCGCCGGCAATTACTACCTGATCGACATCATGAAGCACCTGGGCACGAAGCTGATCCCGCGTACGCGCATGAACTCTGCCTACTCCGGACAAAGTGATCGAAGTGCTTATCTTCAGGGGATCAACGCCGAACACCAGCAGATTTTCGACGCGATCGTCAGTGGGAACGTCGATGCAGCGCGGGCGGCCATGTACCTGCATTTGAGCAACAGCCGCATGCGCCTGTGTGAAACCCAACAACGCCAGGCGTTCTACAACGAATAACCCACACTGCTTCTGTGGGAGCCGAGCTTGCTCGCGATGACGGCGATATATTCAACATCATCGGCACAGACACACCGCCATCGCGAGCAAGCTCAGCTCCCACAGGGGATCTATGGTAAGCGCCTGATCTGTGAACGCTCGAAAACCAGTGTGGGAGCCGAGCTTGCTCGCGATGACGGCGATACATCCAACATCATCGGCACAGGCAGACCGCTATCGCGAGCAAGCTCAGCTCCCACAGGGGAGCTATGGTGAACGCCTGATCTGTGAACGCTCGAAAACCAGTGTAGGAGCCGAGCTTGCTCGCGATGACGGCGATATATTCAACATCATCGGCACAGACACACCGCCATCGCGAGCAAGCTCAGCTCCCACAGGGGATCTATGGTAAGCGCCTGATCTGTGAACGCTCGAAAACCAGTGTGGGAGCCGAGCTTGCTCGCGATGACGGCGATATATTCAACATCATCGGCACAGACACACCGCCATCGCGAGCAAGCTCAGCTCCCACAGGGGATCTATGGTAAGCGCCTGATCTGTGAACGCTCGAAAACCAGTGTAGGAGCCGAGCTTGCTCGCGATGACGGCGATATATTCAACATCATCGGCACAGACACACCGCCATCGCGAGCAAGCTCAGCTCCCACAGGGGATCTAGGGTGAGCGCCTGATCTGTGAACGCCCGAAAACCAGTGTGGGAGCCGAGCTTGCTCGCGATGACGGCGATATATTCAACATCATCGGCACAGGCAGACCGCTATCGCGAGCAAGCTCAGCTCCCACAGGGGAGCTATGGTGAACGCCTGATCTGTGAACGCTCGAAAACCAGTGTGGGAGCCGAGCTTGCTCGCGATGACGGCGATACATCCAACATCATTGGCACAGACACACCGCCATCGCGAGCAAGCTCAGCTCCCACAGGGGATCTATGGTAAGCGCCTGATCTGTGAACGCTCGAAAACCAGTGTGGGAGCCGAGCTTGCTCGCGATGACGGCGAGACATTCAACATCATTGGCACAGGCAGACCGCTATCGCGAGCGAGCTCAGCTCCCACAGGGGATCTAGGGTGAGCGCCTGATCTGTGAACGCCCGAAAATCAGTGTGGGAGCCGAGCTTGCTCGCGATGACGGCGATACATTCAACATCATCGGCACAGGCAGACCGCTATCGCGAGCGAGCTCAGCTCCCACAGAGGAGCTATGGTGAGCGCCTGATCTGTGAACGCTCGAAAACCAGTGTGGGCGCCGAGCTTGCTCGCGATGACGGCGATACATCCAACATCATTGGCACAGACACACCGCCATCGCGAGCAAGCTCAGCTCCCACAGGGGAGCTATGGTGAACGCCTGATCTGTGAACGCTCGAAAACCAGTGTGGGAGCCGAGCTTGCTCGCGATGACGGCGAGACATTCAACATCATCGGCACAGGCAGACCGCTATCGCGAGCGAGCTCAGCTCCCACAGGGGATCTAGCGCCTGATCTGTGAACGCTCGAAAACCAGTGTGGGAGCCGAGCTTGCTCGCGATGACGGCGATACATCCAACATCATTGGCACAGACACACCGCCATCGCGAGCAAGCTCAGCTCCCACAGGGGATCTATGGTAAGCGCCTGATCTGTGAACGCTCGAAAACCAGTGTGGGAGCCGAGCTTGCTCGCGATGACGGCGAGACATTCAACATCATTGGCACAGGCAGACCGCTATCGCGAGCGAGCTCAGCTCCCACAGGGGATCTAGGGTGAGCGCCTGATCTGTGAACGCCCGAAAATCAGTGTGGGAGCCGAGCTTGCTCGCGATGACGGCGATACATTCAACATCATCGGCACAGGCAGACCGCTATCGCGAGCGAGCTCAGCTCCCACAGGGGAGCTATGGTGAACGCCTGATCTGTGAACGCTCAAAAACCAGTGTAGGAGCCGAGCTTGCTCGCGATGACGGCGATATATTCAACATCATCGGCACAGACACACCGCCATCGCGAGCAAGCTCAGCTCCCACAGGGGATCTAGGGTGAGCGCCTGATCTGTGAACGCCCGAAAACCAGTGTAGGAGCCGAGCTTGCTCGCGATGACGGCGATATATTCAACATCATCGGCACAGACACACCGCCATCGCGAGCAAGCTCAGCTCCCATAGGGGATCTATGGTAAGCGCCTGATCTGTGAACGCTCGAAAACCAGTGTGGGAGCCGAGCTTGCTCGCGATGACGGCGATACATCCAACATCATTGGCACAGACACACCGCCATCGCGAGCAAGCTCAGCTCCCACAGGGGATCTATGGTGAAAGCCTGATCTATGAACGCTCGGCTCCCACAAGTTGATCCCAGTGCTACCACAACTTAGAAAAAGTTGTATTGAATGCCGACCCGCAGGCGCAGTTGGCGATCACTGTCGACCGAGTTGACCTTGATATCGCCCACTTCAAAGAACGGTGCCCAGCGCTTATCCCACTTGTACTTGACCACGGCATTCTGTTCATAGTCATCGGTGCCACCGTTATAACGGATGTAGTTGGCATCGAAGTACGTCAGTTGATACTCATAAGCCCACGGCCCTTGATCGGCGTAGTTGACGTAGACGTCGTAGCGATTGATTTTCTGATCGTCCTGGCCGTTGTCCGGCACGTCATGATCAACCTTGTCACGGTCCAGCTTGGACGAATCGTAGCGGTAGCGACCGGCGATGCTCAGTTCCTTGGTGATCTTGTAGCCCAGGCGCATGCCCAATTTGTAGGTGGTGGATTCCTCATCGCTCTCCATGGCGAACGAGGGCGTCAGCGTCCAGCGGTCATCGATCTTGTGCTGATAGTTGACGGTGAATTCATGGCCGCTGCCAACGGTGTTGTCGAAGGCGACGTCTTCGCGATCACCGGCGGTCTTGTATTTGAGTTCACCTTCCAACCCAATGCCGTTGTCCAGCCGCATGCCGAACTTGGCGCGGTCGGCATGCATGCGCGACTGTTCCGCATATTGATGGCGAACGTTGATATAACCGGTATCGGCCTGTGCAACAACCGACGTGAACAACGAAGCGATGGACAGAACTACGAGGGACTTTTTCATGTTTTTTATTCTTGTTGGTTTAATAGTTAGTTGGGGTAAACGCCAAATCACAGGCGAGCGCGTGCGCGGCATTGATACCTGGGGTTCAACGTCTTTTACGGGTTAAAACAAGTACAACTCGTCAGTTAAAAAACTCAGACAGCGATGGGTACACGTTGTATGTCGCGACTGGCTTGCACCAGCAAACGGGTGTACGCATGGACAGCGCCGTCGCTCGCCAGCAGGTGACTGTCGAGCGTCTCCACCACCCTGGCCTGCTGCATCACTGCCAGCCGATCACACAGGTGCGCCACCACCGCCAGATCATGGGTGACCATCAGGTAGGTCAGCCCTTCCTGGCGACGCAAGTCGGCCAGCAGGTTGAGGATCTCCGCCTGCACCGAGACATCCAGCGCCGAGGTCGGCTCGTCCAGCAACAGCACCCGGGGACGCAGGATCAGCGCACGGGCAATCGCCACCCGTTGGCGCTGACCGCCGGACAACTGATGCGGATAGCGGAAGCGGAAGCTGTCGTTCAAGCCGACCTTGCGCAGGATCTCGCTGACCTTCTGCGCACGTCCGTCGATGCCGTGGATGCGCAGCGGTTCCTGCAACGCGGCATCGACGGTGTAGCGCGGATGCAACGAAGCATACGGGTCCTGAAACACCATCTGCACGGTGCGGTAGTGATTCAGCGGCAGGTTGCGCGTGACGGCTTGCCCTGCGACCCGCAGTTGTCCACTCCAATGCTGGTACTGCCCGGCCAGGCAGCGCAGCACGGTGGTCTTGCCCGAACCGGACTCCCCCACCAGGCCGAATGCCTCACCTTCGGCGACGCTCAAATCGACGTCGTGCAATACCGCGTTCAGTGTCGCGCCCGTGCCAAAACTGAGGTTCAGGCCGGCGATTTCAATCATGCTCATGACAGGCTCCTCAAGCATTCAACCAGTGTGGGTCGCGCTGCAGCACCGGCAGCGTGGCGCGTGGATGGTCCAGGCTCGGCAATGCAGCCAACAGGCCCTGGGTGTAAGGATGGGTGGCGTTACCCAGGTCGGCGGCGGCAATCGACTCGACCACGCGACCGGCGTACATCACCAGCACGCGGTCACAGAAATGCCGCACCAGATTCAAATCGTGACTGATGAAAATCAGCCCCAGGTCACGCTCGCTGACCAACTCTTCCAGCACGTTGAGCACCTGGCGGCGCACCGACACGTCCAGCGCCGAAGTCGGTTCGTCGGCGATGATTACCTGGGGATCGGTGATCACCATCATGGCGATCATGATCCGCTGGCCCATGCCGCCCGAGACCTCGTGGGGGTACAGTTCATAGACCCGCCGAGGGTCGCGAATGTGCACCTTGGCGAGCATGTCCAGGGCGCGTTCGCGGGCCTCGCGATGGGGCACTTTGTGATGGGCCAGATAGGCCTCGGCGATTTGTTCGCCGACCCGCACCACGGGGTTCAGCGAGTACTTTGGGTCTTGCATGATCATCGACATGCGCGCGCCGCGAATCGCCTGGATCTGCTTTTCGCTGGCGGCCAACAGATCGATGTCGGCGAAGCGCAACGTCTTGGCGGTGACCCGCGCGGTCGGCGGATGCAGACGCAAAAGGCTGCGGCCGACGGTGGATTTGCCCGAGCCTGATTCACCAACGATGGCGAGTTTTTCCCGGCCCAGGGTGAACGACACGTCACGCACCGCCAGGGAGGTTTTGCCGGCGTTGCGAAACTCCACGCACAAGTCCTGTACCGCAAGTTTTATCTCAGTCATGGGGCTGTCCTCAGGATTGGCTGCGGGGGTCAAGGACGTCGCGCAAGCCGTCGCCCAACAGGTTGAAAGCCAGGCTGACCAGCATGATCGCCGCACCGGGCGCCGCCACCAGCCACCAGCTTTCGAGCATGTAGCGCCGCCCGGTGGAGATCATCGCGCCCCACTCCGGCAACGGTGCCTGGGCGCCGAGGCCGAGAAAGCCCAGGGCGGCGGCGGTGAGGATGATGCTCGCCATGTTCATGGTCAGGCGGATGATCACCGACGACAGGCACATTGGAATGATGTGCCGCAGGATGACCCGGGTACTGGATGCACCCTGGAGCTGTACCGCGACGACGAAGTCAGCGTTGCGCAACGGCAGTGTTTCGGCGCGGGCAAGCCGGGCAATCGGCGGCCATGCGGTGAGTGCGATGGCGATTACTGCGTGCTCCAGCCCCGGGCCGAGGGCGGCGATGAACGCCAGCGCCAGGACCAGGCTGGGGAACGAGATGAAGATGTCGGTGATGCGCATGAACAGGCTGTCGACCCAGCCACCGAAGTAACCGGAAACCGTCCCGACCAGCAGGCCGATGGGGCCGACAATCACCGTCACCAGCAAGACGATGTACAGGGTGATGCGCGAGCCGTAGACGAGCCGGGCGAACACATCGCGACCGTATTCGTCAGTGCCGAACCAGTGCGCGCTACTGGGTGCCTGCAACGCGCCGGCGAGGTTCTGCAGCAACGGATCGTGGCCGGCGATCCAGGGAGCAAAAGCCGCGACCAGCATCAGGGTCGAGACAACGACCAGGCCGGCGAAGGTCATCGGGTTGCGCAGCAGGAAACGCAGCAGGCGCAAGGTGCTGGCGGCCATCGCTGCGGTACTGGAAGCGGGCAGCGCGGCGGCGGGTGCGCTGGAAGCCAGGGGCAGGTTCATTAGCGAGTCCTCGGGTCGAAGATCTTGTACAGCGCGTCGCTGATCAGGTTCAGCGTCACGAAGATGAGGCCGATCAACAGCACGCAGGCCATCACCGCGTTCATGTCACCGAGCAGCAAACTGCTGGTCAGGTACTGGCCGAAGCCCGGCCAGGCGAACACGGTTTCGATCAGCACCGCGCCCTCCAGCAGGCCGCCGTAGGCCAGCGCGACGATGGTCAGCAACTGCACGCGGATGTTGCCGAACGCATGACCCCAGACGATGCGCCGCTGGGACAAACCCTTGACCCGGGCGGTGATGATGTATTCCTGGGACAGCTGCTCGAGCATGAAGCTGCGGGTCATGCGGCTGATGTAGGCGACCGAGTTGAAGCTGAGGATTACCGCCGGCAACAGGATATGGCGCAACGCACTGCGAAAGGCCTCCCAGTCGCCGGACCAGGCGGTGTCGATCAACAACAGCCCGGTGTGTCTCGGGATCAGCCCGTCATAGGCCAGGCCGATGCGCCCGACGCCACCGGCCCAACCCAGCCAGGCGTAGAACACCAGGAAAGCCATCATGCCGATCCAGAAAATCGGTGTGGAATAACCGAACAGGGTAATCAGGCGCGCGATATGGTCACCGGCACGTCCCTGATGAGTCGCGGCGTAGACACCCAGCGGCAGGCCCGCCAACACGCCGAACAGAATGGCCAGGGTCGCCAGTTCCAACGTAGCCGGGAAGACCCGGGCGATGTCGGTGATGACCGGGTTGCCGGTCAGCAAGGCCATGCCGAAATCACCGTGCAACAGGTCACCGAGGTAGATCGCGAACTGGGTCCACAACGGTTTGTCCAGGCCCAGCTCTTTGTACACCTGGGCGTAGGCCGAGGCGTCGGCGTCCGGGCCGACGATGGCCAGCACCGGGTCCAGGGGCATCACTCGCCCGATGAAAAAAGTCAGTAGCAGCAACCCCAGCAACGTCACCGCCACCGAGCCGCCGCGCCGGGTCGCCGAAGCGGCCCGGGTGGTCCAGATTGAAAAGGATGCAGTCGACATGTTCATTCCTGCCTTGGCCCTGTGGCCGTCGATTTCAGCGCTGCTTGTAGACGTCCCGAAGACGCGTGGTGGCGGCGGTGTGGCCGATGTAGTTGCGCACATCCGCATGGATCACCACTTCGTCCACCATCTGTGAGACCGGCATGATCGCCCCGGCCTGTTGGTCGTAGAGGGTCTGGATCTGCGCGTAGATTTCGCGCTGGTGCTCGGGGTCACGCTCGCGCTCGGCTTGCTCGATCAATTGATTGAGCTGCGGGTTGAAAAACGAGGTGCGCCAGCCCTGGAAGTTGCTCAGCTTGGCTTCGGTGCGGTTGTCCGGGTTGTACACCAGGGCCCGCAGGCTCGAGTGCGGGTGACGCTCCGCCCCACCACCGCCACGACCGACGAGGATGTCGAATTGGCGGTCGCGCATCGCCCCATAGATCTGGTTGCCAGTGCCGGTGATGATCGTCGCCTGGATGCCCGCCTGGGCCAGTGTCGCCTGCAGGCTGGTGGCGATGTTGATGAACGGTGGATCGGTCAGCGAACGGATGGTCACCTTGAAGCCTTCGGCATGTCCGGCCGCCGCCAGCAGGCGCTTGGCCTCGGCCACATCCAGGCGATAGCCCGGATCCTCCAGGCGTGCAGGCAGTCCCAACTGCAACGGCCGCTGATTGATCACGCCGTAGTGCGGCATCACCACATCGTTGATGCCCTGGTAGTCGATCAGCAGGCGGATGGCCTGGCGCACGCGGATGTCTTGGAACAACGGTTGCTGCATGCTCATCGCCACGTAATACAGCGTGCCCCGTGCGATGCTCTGGATGCGCACTTCATCGACCTTGCCCAGCGCCTTGATGTCGGTGGCGGCCATGCCCCGGGCGACGTCCAGGTCACCGCGCTCGACCATCAGGCGCAGCGCCTGGGACTCGGTCATGTTGCGCATGATCACCCGGCGCAACTTCGCGGGGCCGCGCCAATAGTCGTCATGACGACTCATCAGGATCACGTCGTTGGCCCGCCAGATGTCGAGCTTGAACGCGCCGGACCCGGCCGTGTGCGTCGCCAGCCATGCGGCGCCCTGGTCGTCGCCGACCTGATGTTGCAAGGCGACCGAGCGATCGATGATGAAGGCACTGGGAGAGGTCGCCAGGGTATTGAGCACCAGCATCGGGTCGGTAATGCGGGGCAGCTCCATGACAAAGGTGTGCGGCCCTTCGGCACGCATCAGTTTGACGACGTTGTCGGCGGTGAAGCCGTAGGCTTTCCAGGTTGAAGCCAGGGCGCGGTTGAGGGTGACCACCCGTTGCAATGACCAGGCGACGTCTTGCGCGGTCAGTGGCGCACCGGAGTGAAAACGCACGTCGTCGCGCAACTGGAACGTCAGGCGCATGCGGTCGGGGCTGACTTCCCAGGTTTTCGCCAGGGCCGGAATCAGCGTGTCCGGCTGCGCCGCGTCCTGCTCCAGGAGCATGTCATAGACGTTGGCATTGACTTCGGCGACCTCCAGGCCGGTGGCCGCAGCGGGGTCCAGGGACAGCAGGTTGATCATGCTCATGCCCACCACCAATTGGTCGGGGGGCGTTTCGCCTTGGGCCAGGCTGACGGGCACCTGCACTGCGCACAGGGCCACGGCGACGCATAGCAGCCTGGTCAGGCGCTTGGGCCAGAGATTCATGGTTCAGTCCTTTCTTATATTTATAAAGACTTTGTCGCCCGGGCAGTCATCAGCCTCAGGCGTGGAACAGGATCAATGTCGAGACAGGGTGTTGGCCTCGATATACGCGAAGTTGATGTCTTCGCCCAACCCTGGCCGATCCGACAGGTGCACAAAACCGTCGGCGTCCATGGGGTCGACGATGCTGTTGAGGTGCGCCGGGACTTCTTCATAGTCGAGGAACGGGTGCAGCAAGCCGCGCTCGTACCAACGACAGTTGCTGATGGCACCGACCACCGCCAGGTTCGCCGCGCCATTGCCGTGGACTTCGCAATCCATGCCGAACGACTCAGCCAAGTGCGCCACCTTCAGGCACGGCCCGATACCACCGACCCCGGCCACGCCGGCACGCAGGATGTCACAGGACTTGTGGGTGACCCAACTGGCGCGGCTGTGAAACTTGCCGGCGATGCTTTCCGGGCCCAGCACCGGAATATCCAGGTTGGCCGCCAGCCAGGCATAGGACTCGGCCGAGTCTTCCATCATCGGCTCCTCGAACCAGGCGAAATTCAGCTCCTGTAGTGCCTTGCCAATGGTCAGCGCGTCCATGCGGCTGTACCAGTGGTAACCGTCGAGCATCAACGCGATGTTGGGGCCGACCGCCTCACGCACGGCGGCGCAGGCCTGGATGTCCATTTGCGGGTTGGGGGCGAAGGAAATCGGCGGCATCCAGGTGTGCAACTTGATGGCCTTGTAGCCGCGCTGGACCAGCTTCTCGGCGAACTGAGCGTACTCGTCCGGCGTCGACAGGCCACCCGGCAAATCGTCGCCGCACATCGTCGAGCCGTACGCCGGAACCTTGTCACGATAGCCGCCAATCAACTTGTGCACCGGCAGCTTGAGCGCACGCCCGGCCAAGTCCCACAAGGCTTGCTCCACCAGCGCCAGCGCCCGGTCGGTGAACTGCCCGGCACTGCCGCGCTGCCAGTGTGCCAGGTCTTGCCAGATGCTCTCGCGGTCCATCGGGTCGCGACCGATCAGCACTTTGCGCACAAAGGACTCGATGATGTGCGGACGAATCAACTCAGGCGGGCCGAAGGCATAACCCTCGGAGCCATCGTCGCAACCGATTCGCAGCAAAGCCATCTTGATCATGACCTCATCGCCTGGATGGGCATGGCCGGCGCTGTCCTGGGCACGGCGCGAAGGGGTGGAAAAAACGTCGACGTGAACGCCTGTGATTCTCATGGGGAGGAACACCAATGTTGTTATTGTTTATTTGTATGTCGTCATACAACGTAGCGGATTATTCTGACGTTCCCGGTGGACTGTCAACCCCTTAAACGCAATAAAACTTGCGTACGCACGAGGTTTTCCGCGAAGAAGAGGTTATTTCCATGAGCAAAACTCTAAAATGTCGTCATACCACGCAGCGTGAAGTGAGACCACTTGTCGCAGACGACGTAGTGCCTTGAAGGCTGAAGACGTGGGCCAGGGGATGGGCGACTGTGGAGCGAGCTTGCTCGCGATAGCGGTCTGTCTGAGACGGTGATGTTGGCTGTGCCGCCGGCATCGCGAGCAAGCTCGCTCCCACAGGGGGACTGTGGTGAACGCAGAATTCGTGAACACCAGGGATCAAAACTGTGGGAGCGAGCTTGCTCGCGATAGAGGTGTGTCAGCGGCGGTGATGTTGACTGTGCCGCCGTCATCGCGAGCAGGCTCGCTCCCACAGGGATCTCTGGCGAACGCCGAACTTGTGAACAGCCGCAATCAAAAACTGTGGGAGGCGGTGGCTGCGGAGGGTGGACTCCCTGTCACAGATTTTGTGCTGACTTTGGCTGCCTGGCTAGATTCGAGGTTTGCGCCGTCGACTCCAGACAATGCCCACCGTCGCAGCCACGACCACCACCCCGACATTGCCAAACAACCAGATCGCAAAGTTGCGGCTCTGGTCTGCTTCGCTCTCGTAGAACGGCCCGAAATAACTACCAACGGCCATGAACGCCAAATTAAATGTACCGACCGCCAACACGATGATCAGGAGAACAAACAAAGTTTCCTTGATGACGTTCATATGACTTTCCAGAACCAGATGTCCTTGGAATCGTGAAAGTCCGAGAACGTGCCTTCGATCGAAAAACCCATTTGTATACGTGGGTAGCTCAGCCAATCCGTCAGGCGACGGCCATTCCACAGGTCGATGTGATCGCCGCTGCGGTTGGTCGTGGTTTCGTTTGCCCGACGCCAGAAGTCCTTGAAGAAAATAACGCCCTGCTGCCCGCTCAGGGTCTCTTCGAATTCTTCGCTTTTAATGGTCTTCATGGCCTGCAAGCCAGGAATCTTGGCGCGGCTCAAGGCCTTGGCGAGCTCTTCGGCGGCCAATATGTGCCCGTCGCTCTTGGGGTGTTGCCAGCAATGTCGCACGCTTTTGAGCTGACTCATGTCTGCACCAGCGCGACGCAGGGCCACGCCGAGGTTGATCGCGCATTGGTCACTGAAGTTCTTGGCACCATTGGTTCTGCAAGGCGCGGCATCACCAAATATCTGCGGATGGCTTTTCCACAATGTGTCGAATGTAAACATTCTGCCCTCTCCATGAGGTTTTTATCCTGGACGAATAGCCTAGCAGACCTGCTCGCACCATGGATTCAATAAGCGCTGGCGCAAGATTGAAAGCCAGTAGCCATCACCGCTCCTTTATGGTTTCCTGCCCCAGCACGGTTATTGACTGAAACCTTTCGAAATGACCCGTTTGTGATGTTTCAGCCCGACGCAAGGAGGGCTCTAGCGCAACCTGTCGAGATGTACAGCCAAAGGACGGTTTTCCTGTTAACCGCACTCGACAAGTTGTTTTTCTGCCTAGACTCATCATTGTTCCGCCGTGCGCTGTGTTTTGAATGAGCCCGCACGAAAATACTAAAAACAAGAGGAAAGCCCGTAATGTTCAAACCTATCTGGAAAGCGCTCGCTTGCACATTGGCCCTTAGTGCGATGAGCACGGCCATGGCGGCAGATCCGGTGGTGATCAAGTTCTCCCATGTGGTCGCCGAACAAACACCAAAAGGCCAAGGCGCGCTGCTGTTCAAAAAACTCGTGGAAGAACGGTTGCCAGGCAAAGTGAAGGTCGAGGTCTACCCCAACTCTTCACTGTTCGGCGATGGCAAGGAAATGGAAGCCCTGCTATTGGGCGACGTGCAGATGATCGCGCCGTCACTGGCCAAGTTCGAGCAATACACCAAGACCGTACAGTTGTTTGACTTGCCGTTCCTGTTCGATGACATCTCCGCCGTGGACCGTTTCCAGTTGAGCCCTGAAGGCCAGAAGCTGCTCAAATCCATGGAAAGCAAGAACATCACCGGCCTGGCTTATTGGCACAACGGCATGAAGCAGCTGTCGGCGAACAAACCCCTGCGTGAACCCAAGGATGCTCGTGGCCTGAAGTTCCGCGTACAGGCATCGGCGGTACTGGAAGAGCAATTCAAGGCGGTGAACGCCAACCCGCGCAAGATGAGTTTCGCCGAGGTTTACCAAGGTTTGCAGACCGGCGTGGTCAACGGTGCGGAAAACCCGTACTCGAACATCTACAGCCAGAAAATGCATGAAGTGCAGAAGTACATCACCGAATCCAACCACGGTGTACTCGACTACATGCTGATCACCAACACCAAGTTCTGGAACGGCCTGCCGCCGGACATCCGCACTGAACTGGACAAGATCCTGGTAGAAGTCACGGCCCACGTGAACAAAGAGGCCGCGCAACTGAACGAGCACGACAAACAGCGCATCCTCGACGCCAAGACCACCGAGATCATCACCCTGACGCCAGAAGAACGTGGCGAATGGCGCGACAAGATGAAACCGGTATGGAAAAAGTTCGAAGGTGATATCGGCGCTGACCTGATCAAAGCCGCCGAAGCCTCCAACAAGGCCCAGTGATTGGTTGGCCGGTGCTGCCGCCCTGGTAGCGCCGGCCTGTCGTCCCCCACAGGAGAGGTCACGCCATGAACGCCCTTCGGCGCATCTGGGAACACTTCGAGGAAGCTTTCATTGCCTTCCTTCTGGCCGCCATGACGCTTGTAACGTTCGTCTACGTGGTACTCAACAATCTCTATACCGTTTTCTATAGCCTCGGCGACCAATGGTCAGCCGCGAGCGAGTCGATGTTCGCCATTGGTGACACCGTCATGGGCATGGCCCAGGCCATGACCTGGAGCACGTCACTGACCAAGGCCCTGTTTGGCTGGCTGATCTTTTTCGGGTTGTCGTACGGCGTGCGCACGGCCGGGCACATCGGCGTCGATGCGCTGGTGAAACTGGCGAGCAAACCGGTGCAGCGCGTCATCGGCGTCATTGCTTGCCTGTGCTGCCTTGGCTATGCCGGGCTGCTGGCGGTGGCGAGTTTCGAATGGATCAACACCTTGATGATTGCCCAGATCGGCGCCGAGGATCTCGGCCATTTCGGCATCATGCAGTGGCATATCGGGTTGATCGTACCGGTCGGTTTTGCCCTGGTGTTTATCCGTTTCGCAGAAATTCTCGTGCGGATCCTGCGCAACCGCCAGACCGGTCTGGGCCTGGCCGATGAAGCGGCCGAAGCCATCAAGTTGACCGAACATGAGGAAGACAAGCCATGACCATTGCCTTCCTGTTCATAGCACTGTTCGTGCTGATGTTCATCGGCGTGCCCATTGCCATTTCGCTGGGATTGGCCGGTTCGCTGACTATCATTTTCTTCAGCCCCGACTCGGTGCGTTCCCTGGCGATCAAGCTGTTCGAAACGTCCGAGCACTACACGTTGCTGGCGATTCCGTTCTTCCTGCTGGCCGGTGCGTTCATGACCACCGGCGGTGTGGCACGACGGCTGATCGACTTTGCCAACGCCTGCGTCGGGCATATCCGTGGCGGCCTGGCGATTGCGGCGGTGCTGGCTTGCATGCTGTTTGCGGCGTTGTCGGGCTCAAGCCCCGCGACGGTGGCAGCGGTCGGCTCCATCGCCATTGCCGGGATGGTGCGCTCGGGTTATCCACAGGCGTTTGGCGCAGGCATCGTGTGCAACGCCGGGACCCTGGGCATCCTGATTCCGCCCTCGATCGTGATGGTGGTGTATGCCGCGGCGACCGAAACCTCGGTGGGCAAGCTGTTCATGGCCGGTGTGATTCCCGGCTTGTTGTTGGGTTTTTTCCTGATGGTGGCGATCTACATCGTCGCTGTGAAGAAAAACCTCCCAGCCCTGCCCCGGGCGACGCTCCGTGAATGGTTGAGCACGGCACGCCAGGCCATCTGGGGCCTGCTGCTGATGTTCATCATCCTCGGCGGGATTTACTCCGGGATGTTCACCCCCACCGAAGCAGCGGCGGTGGCGGCGGTGTATTCGGCGTTCATTGCGTTGTTCGTCTACAAGGACCTGACGTTCCGTGAGACGCCGAAAGTGCTGCTGGAGTCGGCCAAGCTGAGCATCATGCTGATGTTCATCATCGCCAACGCCATGCTCTTCGCCCACGTACTGACCACCGAGCAACTGCCGCAGCAAATCACCGCATGGGTGATCGATGCCGGCTTGACGCCGGTGACCTTCCTGCTGGTGGTGAACATCGTGCTGCTGGTCGCGGGCGCGTTCATGGAGCCTTCGGCGATCATCCTGATCCTGGCGCCGATCCTGTTCCCTATCGCCATGAAGCTGGGCATCGACCCGATCCACCTGGGCATCATCATGGTGGTGAACCTGGAGATCGGCCTGATCACGCCACCGGTGGGATTGAACCTGTTCGTCACCTCGGCGGTGACCGGCATGTCCCTGCCCGCCACCATCCGCGCCGCCATGCCATGGTTGATGATTCTGCTGGCGTTCCTGGTGCTGATTACCTATGTGCCGTGGATCTCGCTGGTGCTACCGAACTGGTTGGGGATGAGTTAAGCCCAACCGAACACAGACCTGCGGAGCGAAGGCACTGGCTCATCACTCCGCAGGTGCAGCTCCTGGTGTGGTTAATGCACCGTCGACACATGCATAAGGAAATCCGGCAATGCTCAAACCTATGTGGATAACGCTCGCCTGTACCCTGGCCTTCAGTGCGTTGGGCACGGCCACGGCGGCGGAACCGATCGTGATCAAGTTTTCCCATGTCGTGGCCGAACAAACGCCCAAAGGCCAGGGCGCGTTGATGTTCAAGAAGCTCGTGGATGAACGACTGGCGGGCAAGGTGAAGGTGGAGGTGTACCCAAACTCCACGCTGTATGGCGATGACAAGGAGCTGGAAGCCTTGCTCCTCGGGGAAGTGCAGATCATTGCGCGGTCGCTGGCCAAGTTCGATCAGTACACCAAGTCGGTGCAGTTGTTCGACTTGCCCTTCCTGTTCAACGACATAGCCGCCGTGGACCGTTTCCAGCGCAGCCCCGAGGGCCAGAAGCTGCTCAAGTCCATGGAAAGCAAGAACATCACCGGCCTGGCCTATTGGCACAACGGCATGAAGCAGCTATCGGCCAACAAGCCGCTGCGCACCCCCGAGGATGCCCGCGGCCTGGCGTTCCGGATACAGACCTCCGCGGTGCTGCAGGAACAGTTCCAGGCCGTGGGCGCCAAGGCGCAACCGATGATCTTCTCGGTGGTGTACCAGGCTTTGCGCACCGGTCTGGTCAACGGCACGGAAAACACCTATTCGAACTTCTACAACCAGAAACTCAATGAAGTGCAGAAATACGTCACCGAGTCCAACCACGGCATACTCGACTACATGCTGATCACCACCTCGGACTTCTGGAACGGCCTGCCGCCGGATATCCGCAGCGAACTGGACAAGATCGTGGTCGAATCCACCGCCCATGCCAACCAGGAAGCAGAGCGATTCAACCAGCAGGACAAGCAGCATGTGCTGGACGCCAAGACCACCGAGATCATTACCCTCACACCAGAGCAGCGTAACGCCTGGCGCGAAAAAATGAAGCCGGTGTGGGCGAAGTTTGAACAGGAGATCGGGCCGGACCTGATCAAGGCGGCTGAGGCTTCCAACAAGGCCCAGTGATGTAACAAGGTATAGCACGGCCCTGTGGCGAGGGAGCAGGCTCCCTCGCCACAAAAGCGGTCATCCACGTTGAATCCACCGTCCCCAGCAACCCGGCACATTGCGTTATGATCCCCGCCTCTCCCTGAACAGAGCTTTTACTCGCGAATGCTGCCGTCCACCGCCGATACCACCGCCCTGCCCGCCGTCCTGGTCGGCCCACTGTTGCGACGGCTGGAGCCCTCGCGGCTGGTGATGTGGCTGGTGGGTACGCGAGCATTGGCGTTGACGTTGCGCGTGGCCGGCGTGGGCGATCGTGCACTGGATGCGACGTGCTGCACCGTGGTGCCGGTGGGGCAGCAGGCTTTTGTACACCTGATCGATGTACGGCTCGACAGCCCCCTGCCCCGGGACGTGACGATTGACTACGACTTGCTGGTGGACGGCGCACCCATCGCCGAATGGGCGCCGCATCTGCTGTATGACGGCGCACCGTGCCCGAATTTCATGTTGCATTCGCGCATCGAGCAACTGGTCCACGGCTCTTGCCGCAAACCCCACTACCCAGCCAACGACGGCCTGCTCTGCGTCGACCGGCTATTGGCGCAAACCCCGGAGCAGCGCCCGGCATTGCTGATGATGAGCGGCGACCAGGTCTATGCCGACGATGTCGCCGGGCCCATGTTGCGGGCGATTCATGCGCTGATCGAACGCTTGGGGCTGTTCGAGGAATGCCTGGACGGTGCCGTGGTGGAAGACAGCGCCAAGCTCTATCAGCACCCGGCCAGTTATTACCATCGTGCCGATTTGCTGCCGGCACTTGAGAGTAACGAAACCCTGCGCGAGCGATTTTTCGGCGGGGCCCGCAAGCCGATTTTCACCAGCAGCAGCGCCGACAATCACCTGGTGACTTTCGCCGAGGTCATGGCGATGTACCTGCTGGTGTGGTCACCCGTGCCTTGGACGCTGATCACGGTGCAACCGCCCGAACTGACCGTCGAACGGCGCCAGCGCTACGACCTGGAACAGCAGCGCATCGATGCGTTCAAGACCGGGCTGGGCGGTGTGGCGCGGGTGTTTGCGCACCTGTCGTGCCTGATGATTTTCGACGACCACGACATTACCGATGACTGGAACCTGTCTGCGCAGTGGGAGGAAACGGCCTACGGCCATCCGTTCTCCAAACGCATCATCGGTAATGCGTTGATCGCCTACATGCTCTGCCAGGGCTGGGGCAACAACCCGGATGCCTTCGCTGACGTGCTCCCGCAAACCTTGGCCCTGAGCGACACCGCCCGGGATCGTTACCTCGACAGCGAACCCCAGGACCAACTGATCGACACCCTGCTGGCTTTCCAGCAATGGCATTACGTGCTGCCGAGCACCCCGGCCCTGGTGGTGCTCGACACCCGCACCCGCCGCTGGCGCAGCGAGAACAACCTCAAGCAGCCTTCCGGCCTGCTGGATTGGGAAGCCCTGAGCGAGTTGCAGCAGGAGTTGTTGGATCACCCGTCGGCGATCATCGTCTCACCGGCACCGATCTTCGGTGTGAAGCTGATCGAGACTGTGCAGCGGGTGTTCAGTTGGTGCGGTTATCCGCTGCTGGTGGATGCGGAAAACTGGATGGCCCATCGCGGCGCTGCCCAGGTGATCCTGAATATTTTCCGCCACTCGCGTACGCCCGGTAATTACGTGGTGCTGTCCGGGGACGTGCATTATTCCTTCGTTTACGAAGTATTGATCCCACACCGCAAGGGCGGTCCGCGTATCTGGCAGATCACCAGCAGTGGCATCAAGAATGAATTTCCGCCTGCGCTGCTGGAATGGTTCGACCGCCTGAACCGCTGGCTCTACTCGCCGCGCTCGCCCTTGAATTGGTTCACCAAGCGCCGCAGCATGCGCATCGTCCCCCACACCCCGGAACACGCCGAAGCCGGTGAGCGGCTGTGGAACAGCGCAGGCATTGGCCAGGTGTTCTTCAATGAACAGGGCCAGCCCACGAAGATCTACCAGCACAACGCCAACGGCCAACCGCCGACGCGCATGCGGCCTCCCAAATCCCCACCAGCCTGAAACCTGTGGGAGCGGATGCAAAAACACCTGTGGGAGCGAGCTTGCTCGCGATGACGGCGGCATGATCAGTATTTTCGCAAGCTGACACTCCGCTATCGCGAGCAAGGTCGCTCCCACAGGGAAGTCGGCAGGTCAGAACGCCAATTGCAGGCTCTGCTGACCTTCAAGGCTGAGCAGCAGCTGCTTCGCCGCCAGGCCGCCAGCGAAGCCGGTAAGGCTGCCGGAACTGCCGATGACGCGGTGGCATGGGGCGATGATCGAGATGGGGTTGCGGCCATTGGCGGCGCCAACCGCCCGAACCGCCGTCGGTTGGCCAATCTGGATGGCGATGTCGCGGTAGCTGCGGGTTTCGCCGAAGGGGATGGTCAACAGGGCTTGCCAGACGCGGATCTGGAAATCAGTCCCTGCGAAGTCCAGCTCCAGCTCGAAACGACGGCGCTGGCCGGCGAAGTATTCCAGCAACTGACGCTCGGTTTCCTTCAGGACCGGATGCTGGGGGTCCTCCTCCAAAGGCCCCAGCCGCACCCGATTGAGCCGCTCGTTTTCCCAGAGGATGGCCGCCAGCCGTGTCTCCCGGGCGACGAGGATCAGTTGGCCGACGGGGGATTGGATGGTTTTGTACAGAGGCAACATCGAAGGATTCCTTGTCAAAGCCTTTGTGGCGAGGGAGCTTGCTCCCTCGCCACAGGGGGTTCTCACCGCTCCCAAAATCTCGCTCAACCCAACAACCCCAACGCCTTCGCCCGCGCCACCGCCTGGGTGCGGCGCTCGACGCCGAGTTTGCTGTTGATGTGACTGGCGTGGGTCTTGACGGTGTGCAGCGAGATAAACAACTGCTCGCTGATTTCCTGGTTCGAGCAGCCTTGGGCAATCAACTGCAACACCGCCCGCTCGCGACTGCTGAGGGTTTCGACCGGTGCCGCTGGGTCGGCAGGCTGGGCCACCGTCGAGGGCAGGCGTTCGAGCAGGTGCTCGCGCAAGGTACTGGGCGGTGCCTGCAGCAGCTGTTCGCGCAACCATTCACGGTGCTCGCCGAACAACCACTCGAAAGGCTGCAATACCCCGCCGCTGGCGGCTTCGAAAGCCTGGGCCAGGGTGCGACGGGCTTCGGGTTCACGCCCGATGCTCAGCAGCAAGGCGACTTTCTGGTTGAGCGCCATCACGCTGAGCATCTGCCGGCCACTCTGCTGACCGTGTTCAAGCAAGGCATCGAGCCGCCCTTGCGCGAGTATCGGTTGGCCCCGGATGGACTCCAGCACCGCCTGTTGCAATTCGACATGCAGCGGCAGTTGCGGGTGGAATTCCGGTGGTGCGGCGGCCCGTTCGCCCGTGTAGGTCTGGCCCAACCGGGCCAACCAGGCTTCGGCCAGGTCGGTGCGGCCCTGGGCCAACCAGAGTTCGCACTTGACCAGGGTGATCATCGCCAGATAGTAGATCGGGGGAACATCCCAGATATGCATCAGGCGCTCGGCTTCAGCCAGTTCGGCGAAGGCCCGGGCGAACTCGCCACTGTAGCCTTCGATACGCGCGATCACGCAATGACCGATCAGCACGCTGATGTCGCGGCAGGCACGGGCCTCGGTGAGGCCCGCCTGCAGCCGCGCAAGGCCGGCCTGGGGCTGCATGCGCAAGGTCAGCAAAAAACCTTCGTACATGATCAAGCGCGCCCGTACCGCATAAAGCCGCTGGGGCGACAGCTTGTGCAAACGTTGCAGGCCCTGGTGCACTTCATCCAGCGCCCGCAGTATCTCCCCCCGTGCCTGCAGGACCCGGGCACGATCATAATGGGCCAGGGCCTCGAACAGTGGATTACCGACCCGCTGCGCCAGCTCCAGGGAATCACGGTTCAGGTTCCGGGCGCGCCACAGGTCGCCGTCGGCAATCGCCAGGTTCGACAGTGTGGACAGGCACATCAGGCGCTGGCCGTAGCGTTTTTGCGGCAGGCTCTCCAAAGCTTCGCTGCAATACCGCACGGTGGCCTCGCGGTCGCCCCGGCCACGGGCGACGATCCCGCTCAGGGCCAGCCATTGGGCGAGCATGGATTTTTGCGCTGTGGCCGAGGGAGCCGGCAGGAAACGACTCAAGTGCGCCGCCAGCTCTTCGGCAGCGTCCAACTGGCAGGCCAGCCCCAACGCCCAGCTGTAGAGCACGATCAGCCGCGGGGTGCTGATGAGCAGGCTGTCGGGCAAGTCCATTTTCCAGCGCAGCAACATGCCGACGTTCTGCTCGGCCAGCAGTTGCTCCTCCGAGAGGTTCTGCACCAGGTTCGCCGCCACGTCCAGGTGCCCGGCCCGCAGCGCCTGCTCCACGGCTTCGTCGATCAGGCCCTGGGCGTTGAACCAGCGGCAGGCTCGCAAGTGCAGGGTCGCGGCCGGGACCATGGCCGGTGCGCTGGGGCGACTGCGCAGCAGGTCGGAAAACAGATGGTGGTATCGGTACCAATGGCCGTGCTCGTCCAGCGGCACCAGGAACACCTGGTGGGCCGCCAGGTAACGCAGGATTTCGGCGCTGTCATGGGCCTCGCGCACGGCGTCGCACAGTTCGCTGCAAAAGCGTTCCTGAGGGGCCGTGTCGTAGAGAAATGCCTGCACCTCGGCGGGCAGGCAGTCGATGACCTCTTCAAGCAGATAATCGCGAATCAGCCCTTCGCCGCCGTGCAAGGCCTGGGGCAGCAGGCCTTCGGTACCGGCTTCGGAGGCGGCCAGCAACCAGAAACGCAGCCCGGCCACCCAACCTTCGCTGCGCTGGATAAGGTTTTCCAGCGCCTCACCGCGCAACGAACTGCTGTGGTGCTGGAGCAGGGTCAAGGCTTCGTCATGGGTCAGGCGCAGGTCCTGCTCATTGAGTTCGAGCAGTTGCCGCGACAGGCGCAAGCGCGCCAAATGCCAATCCGGCCGCTGGCGGCTGGTGACAAGGACCAGCAACCCGTCGGGCAGGTGATTGAGGAAAAATTGCAGGCAGCGATCCAGCACCGGGCTTTGGGCCAGGTGGTAATCGTCGAGCACCAGCAGCAAGGGCTCATGGGGCGATAAGTGCGTGGACAGTTCGTCCAGCAGGCCATCGAGCCATTCTTCGAAGGCAAAGGGTTGATGACGCTGGCGCATTTTCAGCAGCCCCAGGGCCCGACCGCCCAGTTGCGGGAAAAACGCCTGGAGCCCTTCGAGCAACCGTTCCAGGAAGCGGCCGGGATCGTTGTCCCGGGCGCTGAGCCCCAGCCAGAGGCTTTGCCAATGGGCCGGCAGGCTCTGGCAGAACTCCACCGCCAGGGAGCTTTTACCGAACCCCGCCGGGGCACTGACCAACAGCAACCTGCCTGCGAGCCCTGCGCTCAAACGCTCGCACAACCGGGGCCGCACGACATGGCCGTCGGGCAAGGGCGGGCGGTAGAAACGCCCGTCCTGTACCGCGATGGCTGCGCGGGCAGAATCCGGAAGTGAAGACAAATCAGTCATGGCCGGCTCTTGTTGGAATGCGGGTGGCGGCGTTGCAGATGTCCGCAGACTAGCGGTAAACGAGGAGGTATTGAAGGGAGTGCTACAAATGGCTACAAAAAGACTACACGCCGACCGACTTGAAAAACTTAGGCAGCCACCGCTCTTGTGGCGAGGGAGCTTGCTCCCGCTGGGTTGCGAAGCAACCCCCAAAGGCAGCGACTGCGTTGTACCTGACACAATGAGAAGGCTGGTTTGGGGCTGCTGCGCAGCCCAGCGGGAGCAAGCTCCCTCGCCACAGGGGGGTTGTGTTGCTCAAAAAAAACGCCCCGAACCAGTCGGGGCGTTTCTTCGAGGATGCGGCCTCGGGTAAAGCGGTTTAGCGGATGCCGTCCTGACGCAGGGCGTTCGGGGTGAAATCGGCGGTGGTGGCGGTGAAGCCGAAGTCGTAGGCCGATTTCTCTTCGTTCTTCATGCCCAGTGCCAGGTAGCGGCCGGACTGCAGGTCGTAGAGGGTTTCCAGGGCGTACCACGGCACTTGCTTGTCGTAGTAGTTCTCGGCATGGGCCTCGGCCACGCGCCACAGTTGGCCACGGCCGTCGTAATGGTCAATCACCGCAGCTTGCCAGGTGTCTTCATCGATGAAGAAGTCACGCTTGGCGTAGATGTGGCGCTGGCCTTCCTTCAGCGTCGCGGTCACGTGCCAGACACGACGCAGCTCGTAGCGTGCCAGGTCCTGGTTGATGTGGCCGGCCTTGAGGATGTCGGCGTACTTGAGTTGCGGCGAATCGATCTTGTAGCTGTTGGAGGCGATGTACAGCTCTTTCTTGCCTTCCAGCTTCCAGTCGTAGCGGTCCGGCGCGCCGTTGTACATGTCCAGGTTGTCGGAGGTACGCAGGCCGTCGGCGGCGGTACCCGGGCCGTCGTAGGACACTTGCGGGGCACGGCGCACACGACGCTGGCCGGCGTTGTAGACCCACGCCGAACGCGGCTCCTTCACTTGGTCGAGGGTTTCGTGCACCAACAGCACGCCACCGGCCAGGCGCGCCGGCGCGGTCACTTGCTGCTTGAAGTAGAACAGGATGTTGCCAGGGTTGGCCGGATCGAAGTCCTTCATCTTGTCGCGGAACACGAACTGGTCGCGGAAATACACCAGGCTGTACGAACCGTTGGGCTGTGGGGTGGCCTGGGTGACCAGACGCGTCACGCTACCGCCGCGATAACGAGTGATGTGGTTCCAGATGACTTCCACGCCGCTCTGCGGAATCGGGAACGGCACGGCCGTCTCGAAGTTCTCCAGGCCGTTACCGCCGGAGACCAGCTTGGTGTTGACCGCGTTTTTCTTGATGGAGGCGAACACCTCGTCCGGCACGGTGGCACCGCGATGGGTCGGATAGACCGGCATCTTGAAGGTTTCCGGGTAACGCTTGAACATCGCGTACTGGCCCGGCGCGAGCTTGTCCTTGTACTGGTCGACGTTCTGCGCGGTGATGGTGAACAGCGGTTTTTCACTGGCGTATGGGTCGGCGAGGAAGCCCTTGCTGTCCACGGAACCGGCATTCTTGGCCATGGGTTTCCAGGCCGAGATCGAACCGTCGGCATTGCCGGCCATCTCGGCGCCCATCGGTGTCAGGCTCTTGCCGAGTTTATCAGCCTCGGCCGCAGGCACTGCCGCCATGACGCTGGCGGCCAGCAGGGAGAGCCCCAGAACACCGGCCTGCAACAGATTCTTTGTTATTTTCATAGTGTGTCGTCCTGAAATACGGTGCTTAGAAGGTCACGCCGACGCTGAGCGCCAGGAAGTCACGATCGTCCACAGTGCTGAAGTCGCCACCAAAGAAGTTGGTGTAGGCCAGGCTGGCGTTGTAGGTGTTCTGGTACTCGGCATCCAGCCCGAGGCTGACGGCTTTGCGGCCTTCTTCGAAGTTGCCGCCAGGGCCTGGCGAGTAGCCTTTGACGTCATGGGACCAGGCCACGTTGGGCTTGAGGTTCACGCCGGCGAAGACGTCCGGGTATTCCCAGATGGCGCGCGCACGGTAGCCCCAGGAGGTGGAGGTGGTGAAGCCGTCGTTGTTGCAGTTGCTGTTCACGTCGTTGATGGTCTGGCCGCCACCCGACGCAGTAGAGGTATTGAGCGAGTTACAGAAACCGTTGGGCAGCTCGCCCGGCCCGAACACCGGATCGCGGCCGTAGCGAGCGTCGGATTTGCTCTCCAGGCCACCGACATGGGTCACCCCGATTTCTCCCACCAGGGTCAAGCGGCTGGCGCCCATGACCTGGTCCAGGAAGTGAGTGAACGTGGTCTGGAACTGAGTGATCTCTTTACGGCGATAGCCATGCAGGTCCTGGCCTGGCGTGCCCTGAAGCACCGATGCATCGCCAAAACCGGGAAGCGGCGTCACACCGGCGAAGAGAATGTCAGTGGTGCTCAGTTGCACTGGCGCATTCGGGCGATAGCTGATCTCACCGCTCCACGCCGTGCCGGTAGGCAGTGTCGTGGAGAAACTCAGGCCATAGAGACGGATGTCTTCCGGGTATTCGACGAAGTAGTTGGAGTTACCTGCCACGATCAGAGGACGCAGTGCCGCGATTGGCCCCGCGGTGTAGAACTGCTGCGCAGCCCCCTGGGCACTGAAAATCGGCGCACGACTGTGGTAGTTCATGAAGTAGGCGCCGAACTCGGTGTCCAGCGGTTCGAACATGTACTTCAACGATGCGCCCCACTGGCCGCTGTCGCGGGCATCGCGGTCCGGACCACGGCGTACCAGCACGCCTTCTTCATTGATATCGACACCCTGGCCTTCCAATATTGGAAGAATGACGCCCGGCAGCGGAATGGTCGAACGCTTGTTCAGCACCCGCAGGTTATCGGTACACCCATCGGCAATCACATCCGGCTGGGAGAAGAACGTACCGCAGTTATCCACCACGGTCTGGTCCCACTCCAACTGGTAGAACGCCTCGGCCGACAGATTGTCGGTCAGGCTCTGGGAGACGTAGAACATGTTGACCGGGATCAGGCCTTCCTTGATCTCGGCACCAGGACGACGGAACGCGGACACGTCGACCGGGTTGATGGAGTTGATGCCGCCCTGGATGAAGGTACTTTCACCCCAGCTGACCACCTGCTTGCCCAGACGGACCGAACCCGGCTGATCGGCGATGGCGTAGTTGTGGTAGACGAATGCATCGAGGATCTGTCCGCCGGAGGACTTGGCGCCTTCCTTGCGGTTGTTGTCACTGATGTCCTTGTACAGGCGGCTTTCGTCCTTGAGTTCGAAGTCGTACCAGTACTTGCCGCGCACGAACACGCCGGTATCGCCGTACTTCAGTTCCAAGTCATGGATGCCCTTGAAGATCTTCGAGAAGGTTTCCCCTCGTTTGAAGTTCAAGTGGCCGTCATCGGAGGTCTGCGACAAACCCTTGCCGCCATTGTTGACACCGATCAGGTCCTTGTTGGCGTTGGCCGTGGACCAGCTCGCACCGACCGACAGGGACGAGTCGAACTGGCCTTCGATTTCACCGATGTTGAAACTGACGCCGAATGCTGGCCCGGCGAGCGAAGAGGCGAGACTGACCGCCAGAGGCAGTTTTGCCCGGCGCCAGAACGTGGTTGCTGAGGTCATCGACGCTACTCCATGTGCATTATTGTTATGGCAGTGGACATTTCAAGAACACCTCGATGGCTGGGAGCGGCAGCGTCCCGACATCCGTCAAAGTCGCATCGCCCTTTCGTGCGTGCGCCCCGTTCCTGAGAATCCGTGAGCGGACTATAGCCAGCAGGTAGTACGGCTTGATCCCTCTAAAGTGTGATTTGCAGCCCTCAACCACTCTGGAACAGTCCTTTCGCCAGGCCGACAGATGTCGGCACGGCAAGGATGGCTGAAATTTTCAGTTTGACAAGGCAAGCGCTTGCTTGGTGGGGCTGCCGTGCCCTTTCGGGCACGGCAAAAAGGCCTAAAGCGTGGAGAGGAAGGTGCTGTTGTTGCTCTGCCATTCGGTGATGTCGACGCGGATGCGCTTTTTGTCGAGCTTGCCGACGCTGGTCTTGGGAATTTCAGTAACAAGGGCGATCTGGCTCGGGATCGCCCACTTGCTCAAGTGCCCAAGCTCGACGAACGGCTTGAGGTGTTCCTTGAGTTCGCGAGCCCCGATCTGATGCCCTTCGCGAATCACCAGCAGGGCAAACGGCCGCTCACCCCACTGCGGATCGGGAATGCCGACCACTGCTACTTCGCGTACCGCCACGTGACGGCTGATGAGGTCTTCCAGGTCCAGGGAGGAGATCCACTCGCCACCGGTCTTGATCACGTCCTTGATGCGATCACGGATGTCGATGAAGCCCATGTTGTCCAGCGTGGCGACGTCACCGGTGTGTAGCCAGCCGCCGGCCCAGAGCTCGGCGCCCTTCTGCGGCTCGTTGAAATAGCCCTCGGTGAGCCAAGGCGCGCGCAGCACCAGTTCGCCCTGGGTCTCGCCGTCGGCCGGCAGGAAGCGCCCTTCGGTGTCGACGATCGCCGCCTCCACCAGCGGACCCGGCACACCGGCCTTGATCCGGTAGGTGGTGCGTTCGTCTTCGCTGCCGGCCATCAGTTCATCGTTGAGGTGGGCACAGGACACCAACGGGCCGGTTTCCGACATGCCATAGGCGGCAGTGAGCTGGATGCCCCGCGCCTTGGCCGCTTCGTAGAGGCTGCGATTCAGGGCGCTGCCACCGATGACGATTTTCCAACCGCCGAAATCGGTGTCCTGGGCCCCCTTGGCATTGAGGACCATTTGCAGGATGGTCGGCACGCAATGGGAAAAGGTGACCTTTTCCTTGCGCCACAACTGGACCAGGAATTCGGGGTCGTAGCGGCCCGGGTAGACCTGCTTGAGCCCGAGCATGGTCGCGACATAGGGCAGGCCCCAGGCGTGGACATGGAACATCGGCGTGATGGGCATGTACACGTCGTTGGTGCCCAGCAGCCGCACGCTGTCGATAGACCCCATGATGGTCGCCACGCCCATGGTGTGCAGCACCAGTTGCCGATGGGTGAAGTACACGCCCTTGGGGTTGCCCGTGGTGCCGGTGGTATAGAACGTGGTGGCGACGGAGTTTTCGTCGAAATCCTGGAAGTCGTAGGTGGGGGCGGCGGCGGCCAGCAGTTGCTCGTATTCACCCACCAGGTTCGGCAGGTCGGCGGTTTTCTCCGGCAGGTCGGTCAGCAGCAGGGTCTTGTCCACCGTGGTCAGGTGCCCGGCAATCGCCTGGTACAAGCCGACGAACTCGCTGTTGACCAGCACGAAGCGGTCCTCGGCGTGGTTCATGGTGTAGAGGATCTGTTCCGGGGACAGGCGCACATTGATGGTGTGGATCACCGCGCCGATCATCGGAATCGCGAACATGCATTCCAGATAACGATGGCTGTCCCAGTCCATCACCGCCACGGTATCACCGGCCTTGACCCCTGCCTCGGTCAACACGTTGGCCAGCCGCGCGACCCGCTCTATCAGCGTCGGATAGCTGTAGCGCAACTGGTCACGGTAGATGATCTCGCGGGTTTTCTCGTAACGCGTGCCGGACATCAGCAGCCGCTTGATCAGCAGCGGATATTGATAAGCGCCTTCGGCTGGAGGAATAACGCGAGTCTGCAACATAAGAGTCCCTTTTCTGACTGCACGGTCTTGGCTGGAAGTAAGCACTCTAGAGCGCTTATACACTGATCAAATCAGCCAAAGGAATGATTTGATCAGTGGGCAAATACTAGCCTTGAGCCATGTCCAGGACTGTAGGAGCTCCTACACAGAGCGGGATCAGTGCGCCTCGGTAAACGCCAGCTTCACCCCAATGGCGACGAGTACCGCGCCCATGGTCCGGTCGAACCAGTGGCCCATGCGCGCAAAACCGGCGCGCACCCGTTGCTGGCTGAACAGCAGCGCCACCAGGCAGAACCAGGCAGCCGTCGCAACCGCCAGATACACGCCGTAACCGGCCTGGACAGCCAGTGGGGTGTGTGGGTTGATCACCACGGTGAACAGCGACAGGAAAAACAGGGTGGCCTTGGGATTCAGGCCATTGGTGACGAAGCCCGAGGTGAACGCGCCGCGAGGGGTACGTTCACCGGCCTCCTTGTGCAGGTTGTCCTCGGCGGGCTTGGCCGGTTGTGCCCGCAGTGCCTTGAAGCCGATGTACAGCAGATACGCGGCGGCGGCCCATTTCAGCGCGTTGAACAGCACGATCGATTGCGACACGATCAGGCCGATACCCAACAGCGAGTACCCCACATGCAGGAAAATCGCCGTGCCGACGCCCAGCGCCGTCCAGGTCCCGGCACGCCGGCCATGGGTCACGCTTTCACGCACCACCACGGCAAAATCCGGCCCGGGGCTGGCAACGGCCAACAGGTGGATCAGGGCGACGGTGAGGAATTCGGTGAGGTACATGGTGGAGCTCCCTGGCTAACGCAATCTCGAAACAAACATCAACTGTGCAGTGAGGGGGCTGTGTGGGAGCAAAGCTTGCTCCCACACACATCTGATAGGCTCGCCACATTACGCCTTCGGTTCTTCACATAAAAGGTACAGCTGATGACGAACACCGCCCGCGCAGTCTTCCTCGACCACCCTTCCCTGGACCTCGGCGATCTGGACCTGGGCCCGCTGCGCAACTGCTTCAGCGACCTGCAACTGTTCGCCCGGACCACGCCGGACCAGGTCATCGAGCGGCTCAAGGGCGCCACCGTGGCGATCACCAACAAGATCGTGATCGATGCACAGGCCATGGCGGCCAGCCCCGAACTGAAGCTGATCCTGATCAGCGCCACCGGCACCAACAATGTCGACCTGGCCGCCGCCCGCAGCCACGGCATCACCGTGTGCAATTGCCAGGGCTATGGCACACCGTCAGTGGCCCAACATACGATCATGCTGTTGCTGAACCTGGCGACGCGCCTGGCCGATTATCAAAAAGCGGTGGGTGACGGTCGCTGGCAACAGGCTTCGCAGTTCTGCCTGCTGGACTATCCGATTGTCGAACTGGAAGGCAAGACCCTGGGCTTGCTGGGCCATGGTGAATTGGGCAGTGCCGTCGGGCGGCTGGCCGAAGCCTTTGGCATGCGTGTGCTGCTGGGGCAGATCCCCGGGCGCCCGGCCCGCCCCGACCGCTTGCCGCTGGAACAGTTGTTGCCGCAAGTCGATGCGTTGACCCTGCACTGCCCGCTCAATGAGCACACCCGGAACTTCATCGGCGCCCGCGAACTGGCGCTGCTCAAGCCCGGTACATTCGTGGTCAACACCGCCCGTGGCGGCCTGATCGACGAACAGGCCCTGGCCGAAGCCCTGCGCAGCGGTCACTTGGGGGGCGCCGCTACCGACGTGCTCAGCGTGGAGCCACCGACCCAAGGCAACCCGCTGCTGGCCGGCGATATTCCACGGTTGATCGTCACGCCACATAACGCCTGGGGCAGCCGCGAGGCGCGGCAACGGATCGTCGGGCAAATGAGCGAAAACGCCCAGGGCTTTTTCAGCGGTACAGCGCGGCGTGTCGTCAGTTGATAAACTGCCGCACTTTTTTTCAAGGAGCAGACCATGGATCCGCGCAGTGAAGTACTGCTTCGTCAGGCCGAGTTATTCCAGGGTTCGGTGTTGTTGGCCGGCCTGCCCGCCGATGACCTGCTCGGCCGTTTGCCCGAGGCTCATGGCTGGTGCTGGCATGCTGGAGATCAGGCAGCGCTGGAGGCTCGCTTCCCCGAGCGCAGCCACTTTGGCGTGAACGTACCCGAGCGTGGGTTCGACACGGCCGTGGTGTTCCTGCCCAAGGCCAAGGACCTGACCGACTACATCCTCAACGCCGTGGCGGCGCGCCTGGCCGGGCGCGAGGTGTACCTGGTGGGGGAAAAACGCAGCGGCATCGAAGGCGCGTCCAAGCAGCTCAACCCGTTCGGCAAGCCACGCAAGCTCGACAGCGCGCGGCATTGCCAACTGTGGCAGGTCACCGTCGCCAACGCGCCCGAGGCCACGCCACTGGAAAGCCTGGCCCAGACCTACGAATTACCCCTGGCCGAAGGCCCGCTGAAAGTCATCAGCCTGCCAGGGGTGTTCAGCCATGGTCGCCTGGACCGCGGCAGTGCGCTGCTGTTGGAACACCTGGATAAACTGCCCAGCGGGCATTTGCTGGACTTTGGCTGCGGTGCCGGGGTACTGGGGGCGGCGGTCAAGCGGCGCTATCCGCACAACACCGTCACCCTGTTGGACGTGGACGCATTTGCCGCCGCCAGCAGTCGCCTGACCCTGGCCGCCAACGGCCTGGAGGCCGAGGTGCTGACTGGTGACGGCATCGACGCCGCACCGATGGGCTTGAGCGCGATCCTGAGCAACCCACCATTCCATGTCGGTGTGCACACCGATTACCACGCCACGGAGAATCTGCTGCGAAAAGCGGCCAAACATCTGAAAAATGGCGGCGAACTGCGGCTGGTTGCCAATAGTTTCCTCAAGTACCAGCCACTGATCGAGGAACATCTGGGCGTCTGCGCCATCAAGGCCGAAGGCCAGGGCTTTCGTATCTACCGGGCCAAGCGCGGTTGAAAACTTTTAGGCAACAGCACTTGCTCAATCGGATTTGCCTAGGCAGAATCCGCTCCGTCCTAGGGGAGTAGTCTCCCGCGAGCGCCATGCTCGCCCGGCATACGTCAACATACTTGGTCAGCAGACCATGGCGTATGCGGCCCAAGCGTCCACGCAGATGGTCGCTGGGTTTGACAAGACCTATGACACGCACACCTTACCCGGGGCGGGAAGGCTGTACGTGTCATAGCCGTGTCGACCCGCCCCTTTAGGAATTCCTGATGCTGGACTCACTCCTCGTACCTACCGCTATCGTTGCGCTGGCCGAAATCGGCGACAAGACGCAATTGCTCGCGCTTATCCTGGCCGCTCGCTTTCGCAAACCCTGGCCGATCATCGCCGGCATCATTGCCGCAACACTCGCCAACCACGCAGCCGCCGGGGCAGTGGGGGCCTGGGTCAGCGGATTTTTCTCCAATGCGGTGTTGCACTGGATACTGGCGGCAAGCTTCACGGCCACGGCGCTGTGGACCCTGGTCCCGGACAAACTGGACGATGAGGAAGCAAACACGGCCCGCAAGTTCGGACCGTTCCTGACCACGCTGATTGCGTTCTTCCTGGCGGAAATCGGCGACAAGACGCAGATCGCCACAGTGATGCTCGCCGCGCAATACCCGGAGTTGTGGTTGGTAATCATCGGCACCACCGTGGGCATGTTGATTGCCAACGTGCCAGTGGTCCTGGCGGGCAATTTCGCCGCCGAGAAGCTGCCCCTGACCCTGATCCGCCGCCTGGCCGCCTCGGCATTCTTCGTCCTGGCGATCGTGGCGGTGTACAAGGCGATGCAGAGCAGTGGGTGGGTTTGACCCTGTGTCACACCTTGGGCAGAGGATAACTGTGGGAGCATAGCTTGCTCGCGATAAACGATGACGCGGCCTGATTGACGTCTGCGTCGCCCCTGTCGCGAGCAAGCTTTGCTCCCACAACGATGCTTACTTCTTGGCCTGCTGATAAAGCGGCATCACCTTCGGAATCGCCGCCTGCAACGAAGCGATACGGCTGCTCGAGGACGGGTGGGTGCTCATGAACTCCGGTGGTGCGCCTTCCGAGGCCTTGGCCATCTTGTTCCACAAGGTGATCGCCGCGTTCGGGTCGTAGCCGGCGCGGGCGGCCAGTTCGAGGCCGATCAGGTCGGCTTCGTTCTCGTTGCCGCGGCTGTTGGGCAAGGTCATGCCGTAGTTGGCGACGGTGTCGGCCAACGCCAGGCTGTCCTGGCCCAGGCCGAACAAGGCGCCAGCGCCCTGCTTGGCCATCTCGATGCCATAGGCCTTGGACATCGCTTCGCGCCCGTGCTCGCGCAGGGCGTGGGCGATTTCGTGGCCCATGATCGCGGCGATTTCAGCGTCGGTCAGCTTCAACTGGTCGATCAGGCCGGTGTAGAACATGATCTTGCCGCCAGGACCGCAATTGGCGTTGAGCTCATCGCTCTTGATCAGGTTCACTTCCCAGTTCCACTGCGCCGAATCCGGGCGGAACACAGGTGCCTGGGCGATCAAGCGGTCGGCAATGACCTGGATGCGCTTGGCATCGTTACTGGTCTTGTCCAGCGCGCCCTGGGCTTTCGCCTCACCCATCGTCTTCTGGTAGGACTGGGCGTACATCTGGTTGACCTCATCGGTCGACAGCATGCTGAACATGTACTGCTTGCGTTCCACGCCCACGGCTCCGCCGCTGGTGGTATTGACCGACTGGCAACCGGTGAGCAGCAGAGCCGCGCTCAGAGCACTCACCATCAATGTCTTGTTCATGTAAAAGAAGCTCCCTGGAAACGTGGGCGTATCCTAGGCCTTGATTTGTATCGGCGCCAGATACAGAACGAGGGATTACAGGTTTTTCGGACAGACCCTACACAGTCCATTTGCGACACCCACGCAGCTAAAACAGTCAGCCGACGAACAGCGCCTCATGCCGCGCCACAGAAACGCCGATAACGGCTCCAGACGTCATTTCCGCGTCCGGAGCCTTTATGAAATTCAGATCGATCCAGTTTTCCGTGGCCGCCCTCGCCGGCGCCATTGTGCTCAGCGTGGTGGCCGCCCTTGTGCTGTACGCACTGTTTGCCGGCGCGCGCACCCAGGATATGGTGCAACAGCGGACCAAGGCGCAGTTCGAACAACTCATCGAACAACGCCTCACTGCCCTGGCCCGCACCCAGGCGAGCCTGATCCAGCGGGAACTGGAAGCCCCGCTGCTGCTCGCCCGCGGCCTGGCCACCAGCAACGCCTTGATGGGCATGAACGGCACGGACGGCAACCCGCAATTGAAGGTGCCCCGCGAGCAAATGATCAGCCTGTTGCGCGAAACCGTGGTGCGCAACCCGAAGATCCTCGGTGCCTACATCGCCTGGGAACCGAACGCCATCGACCATGACGACGCCAACTATGTGAACAGCCAGGTGGTGGGCATGGAAACCAACGGGCGTTTCCTGCCGTGGTGGTTCCGTAACCAGGACGGCTCCCTGGGCCTGGAAAAACTCGCCGACGTGACCGACCAGAAACTGCTTTCCACCGGCATCCGCGCCAGTGAGTACTACCTGTGCTCCCAGGACAGCAAGAAAGCCTGCGTGATCGACCCGGCGCCCTATCGCGTGGGCAGCACGATGACCATGCTCGCCTCGTTCATCGAACCGATCATGATCGATGGCAAGTTCCAGGGCATCGTCGGTGCCGACCTGTCGGTGAACTTCATCCAGGACATGCTCGTGGCCGCCGATGGCAAGTTGTACGACGGCGCCGGGGAAATGGCCTTGCTCTCCAGCAACAATCGACTGGTGGCCTTTACCAAGGACCCGAGCAAACTCGGGGAAAAGGCCAGTGACCTGCTGGACGCCAGTGCACTGGATAACCTCGCCAGGCTGGGCGCCGGCGAAGTGCGCTATGACATCGACGAAGAACACGGGCATATCGAGGTGTACATGCCGTTCGGCATCGGCGAGACCAACGCCCGCTGGACGCTGATGTTGCAACTGCCGCTGAACGCGGTCATGGCCGACCTGCAAGCGCTGCAGAAGGACCTCGACCATCAGCGTCAGGCCGATATCTTCGGCATGGCGATAGTGGGCCTGGTGATTGCCGGCATCGGGCTGCTGGTGATCTGGCTGGTGGGCCACGGCATTGCCCGTCCGCTCAAGCAAATGGTGGCGATGCTCGATGACATCGCCCAGGGCGAAGGCGACCTGACTCGTCGCCTGGTCAGCGACCGCGCCGATGAACTGGGGGCGATCGCCAGGGGCTTCAACACCTTCCTGAGCAAGTTGCAGGGCATGATCACCCAGGTGGTGACCTCGGTGCAGAGCGTCAGCGATTCGTCGGAGCACACCGCCGATATCGCGATCCGCACCAACCAGGGCGTGCACAAGCAGATGTCGGAGATCGATCAGGTCGCCACTGCCGTGCACGAAATGACCGCCACCGCCCAGGACGTGGCCCGCAACGCGACCCAAGCCGCCCAGGCCGCCAGCCATGCAGACCAGGCTGCCAGCCAGGGCATGCAGATCGTGCGGGACACCTCCACCTCCATCGGTGCCCTGGCCGTGGAAATCGGCAAGGCGGTGGGCGTGGTGCAGACCCTGGCCAAGGACAGCGAGAACATCAACGCGATCCTCACCGCCATCCGCGGAATCGCCGAGCAGACCAACCTGCTGGCCCTCAACGCCGCCATCGAAGCCGCCCGGGCCGGTGAACAGGGCCGTGGTTTCGCGGTAGTCGCCGATGAAGTGCGCAACCTGGCGCAGAAGACGCAACAGGCGACCGAAGAGATCCAGACGATGATCCAACAGTTGCAACAAGGCACTCGGGATGTGGTGCGGGTGATGGAAGACAGCCAGAACCGTACCGACGAAAGCGTGCAGCATGCGGCGAAAGCGGCCCAGGCCCTGGAGACGATCACCCAGGCAGTGTCGGTGATCAACGACATGAACACCCAGATCGCCAGCGCCGCCGAGGAACAAAGCGCCGTGGCCGATGACATCAACCGTAACGTGATCAACATCGGGCAAGTAGCGAACGAAGTCGCCAGCGGCGCCGATGAGTCCAGTGCAGCCAGCGCCGGGTTGACCAAACTGGCGGAGCAGCAGCGGCGGTTGATCAATCAGTTCAGGGTCTGATCCAAAGGCCCCATCGCGAGCAAGCTCGCTCCCACAGGGGGGGGTAGGCGGTGGCATGCCGATTTGTGAACGCAGCAGAACAACTGTGGGAGCAAAGCTTGCTCGCGATGGCGTCGTCACGGACAACAAAACCGCTATCGCGAGCAAGCTTTGCTCCCACAGACTCCCACAGGTTCAATGCAGGGGTTTAGAGTTCGCCGAGGGCTTCTACCAGCGCTTGGTTCTGCTCCGGTGTGCCGATGCTGATCCGCAGGAACTGGGCAATCCGCTCCTGTTTGAAGTGCCGCACGATCACACCCTGCTCCCGCAGTTTCGCCGCCAACCCTGCCGCATCGTGCCGGGGGTGGCGGGCGAAGATGAAGTTGGCCGCCGAGGGCAGCACTTCAAAGCCCTTGGCTTGCAGTTGGGCCACGACCCATTCACGGTGCTCGATGACCAACTGGCAGGTCCGGTCGAAATGCTCGCGGTCGTCGAACGCCGCCGCGCCGCCGACATTCGCCAGGCGATCCAGCGGATAGGAGTTGAAGCTGTTCTTGATCCGCTCCAGCGCTTCGATCAGGTCCGGATGGCCCACCGCCAGGCCCACGCGCAGCCCCGCCAGGGAGCGGGACTTGGACAGGGTCTGGGTCACCAGCAGGTTCGGATAGCGATCCACCAGGCTGATGGCCGTCTCGCCGCCGAAGTCGATATAGGCCTCGTCGACCACTACCACCGAATCCGGGCTGGCCTTGAGGATCTGCTCGACCGCTTCCAGCGCCAGCAGGCAGCCGGTCGGCGCGTTCGGGTTGGGGAAAATGATCCCGCCATTGGGTTTGGCGTAGTCTGCCGGGTCGATCCGGAATTGCTCATCCAGCGGCACCGCATCGAACTGGATGCCGTACAGCCCGCAATACACGGGATAGAAGCTGTAGCTGATGTCCGGGAACAACAGCGGCTGGTCGTGCTGCAACAGGCCGTGAAAAATGTGCGCCAGCACTTCATCCGAGCCATTACCCAGGAACACCTGGTTGCTCTGCACGCCGTAATATCGGGCCACGGCGCCTTTCAGCAGGTCACTGTTGGGATCCGGGTACAGGCGCAGGTTGTCGTTCAACTCGGTCTGCATTGCCGCCAAGGCCTTGGGCGATGGGCCGTAGGGGTTCTCGTTGGTATTGAGCTTGACCAGCCGGGTCAGCTTCGGCTGTTCGCCCGGCACGTAGGGCACCAGGTTCTTGACGAACGGGCTCCAGAATTTACTCATTTCAGTTCCCCTGACCTTCAATGGAGTTTTCGTCAAGAATGCGGTACTCGGCGCTGCGGGCGTGGGCGCTCAGCGATTCGCCACGGGCCAGCACCGAAGCGGTCTTGCCCAGTTCGGAGGCGCCCTGCTCGGAGCAGAAGATGATCGACGAGCGTTTCTGGAAGTCATACACCCCCAGCGGCGACGAGAAGCGCGCGGTGCCGGAAGTCGGCAACACGTGGTTGGGGCCTGCGCAATAGTCGCCCAGGGCCTCACTGGTGTGACGACCCATGAAGATCGCACCGGCGTGACGAATCTGCGGCAGCCAGGCCTGCGGGTCGGCGACCGACAATTCCAGGTGTTCCGGCGCGATACGGTTGGCGACTTCGATGGCCTGCTCCATGTCGCGGACCTTGATCAGCGCGCCACGGCCATTGATCGACGTATTGATGATCTCGGCGCGGTCCATGGTCGGCAGCAGCTTGTCGATGCTGGCGGCGACCTTGTCGAGGAACTCGGCGTCCGGGCTGACCAGGATCGCCTGGGCGTCTTCGTCGTGCTCGGCCTGGGAAAACAGGTCCATGGCGATCCAGTCCGGGTCGGTCTGGCCGTCGCACACCACGAGGATTTCCGAAGGGCCGGCGATCATGTCGATGCCGACCTGGCCAAACACGTGGCGCTTGGCGGTGGCGACATAGATGTTGCCCGGCCCGACCACCTTGTCGACCCGCGGCACGCTTTCGGTGCCATAGGCCAGCGCAGCCACGGCCTGGGCACCGCCGATGGTGAACACCCGGTCCACACCAGCGATGCAAGCGGCGGCCAGCACCAGTTCGTTGATTTCACCGCGCGGGGTCGGGACGACCATGACCACTTCGGTCACGCCGGCAACCTTGGCCGGGATGGCGTTCATCAGCACCGAGGACGGATAGGACGCCTTGCCACCCGGCACGTACAGGCCGGCGCGGTCCAGCGGCGTGACCTTCTGGCCCAGCACGGTGCCGTCGGCTTCGGTGTAGCTCCAGGAGTCCTGTTTCTGCCTTTCGTGATAGTCGCGCACTCGGGACGCGGCCTTTTCCAAGGCTTCGCGCTGGGGCACGGTGATCCGGGTCAGGGCCAGTTCCAGTCGCTCGCGCGGCAGGATCAGGTCGGCCATGGACGCCACTTGCAGGCCGTCGAACTTCTGGGTGAATTCCACCAGGGCAGCATCGCCACGCTCGCGCACAGCCTTGATGATGTCCAGCACCCGCTGATTGACCGAGTCGTCAGACACGCTTTCCCAGCTCAGCAGATGATCCAGATGATGTGCGAAATCCGGGTCGGCAGCATTGAGTCGGCGAATCGAAGTGGGAGCGGTCATAGCGAGGGCCTCATTAATGGCAAATGCTCAGGCGCCCTAAGCTACCAGTCCATTCGCGTGGGCACCTGAGAAAATTGGCTATGACACGGATAGACGGGCGCGACTCAAGGTCGCGCAGGTGAATCAGCCGCGGTGTCGCGATTCCACTGCCTTGCGCAGGGTATCGATCAGAGCCTGGATACGGGCGTGCTGCATTTTCATCGAAGCCTTGTTGACGATCAGCCGGGAGGTGATGTCGGCGATGAAATCCTGGGGTTCCAGGCCATTTGCCCGCAGGGTGTTGCCGGTGTCGACCACGTCGATGATCTTGTCCGCCAGGCCGATCAGCGGCGCCAGCTCCATCGAACCGTACAACTTGATGATATCGACCTGACGGCCCTGCTCGGCGTAATAACGCTTGGCAATATTGACGAACTTGGTCGCCACGCGCAAACGCCCCTTGGGCTCCGGCGCGCCAACTTTACCAGCGGTCATCAGCTTGCAGCGGGCGATCTGCAGGTCCAGGGGCTCGTACAGGCCCTGGCCGCCGTATTCCATCAGCACGTCCTTGCCGGCAACGCCCAGGTCGGCGGCGCCATGTTCCACGTAGGTCGGCACATCGGTGGCACGCACGATCAGCAAGCGCACGTCGGCCTGGGTCGTGGGGATGATCAGCTTGCGGCTCTTGTCCGGATTCTCGGTCGGCACGATGCCCGCTTCAGCCAGAAGCGGCAGGGTGTCGTCAAGGATGCGGCCCTTGGACAGTGCGATGGTCAACATGGGAAACGTCAGTCCTTATCAAGGTACTCATGCCCGGTCGCAAGCGGCGCCGGACACACATCGAGGGTGCAAACACCCTCGACCTGAAACGAAATCAACGGACACATCCTTGTGCCCACGGAAAGTGCCTGCGCGACGATCATACTGCGTTGAAAACAGGCTCGGAATGCTCATTGACAATCAGTCAACTCCGCTTCCTCGCCTGTTTTCGCCTTGCCTGATCGCCGCGCAGTCACTTTCCAATTAGCCCGGTACGCGGCGGATCTTGGCGCCGAGCATCTGCAGTTTTTCTTCGATGCACTCATAGCCACGGTCGATGTGGTAGATGCGATCGATCAGGGTATCGCCTTCGGCAACCAGGGCCGAAATGACCAGGCTGGCCGAGGCCCGCAGGTCGGTGGCCATCACTGGCGCGCCCTTGAGCTTCTCGGTGCCGGTGACAATGGCCGTGTTGCCTTCGACCTGGATCTTGGCGCCCATGCGGTGCAGTTCGTAGACGTGCATGAAACGGTTTTCGAAGATCGTCTCGATCACAGCGCCCGTGCCTTCGGCAATGGCGTTGAGGGAGATGAACTGCGCCTGCATGTCGGTCGGGAACGCCGGGTACGGAGCGGTCCGCACGTTGACGGCTTTTGGCCGCTTGCCGTGCATATTCACTTCGATCCAGTCTTCGCCGCAGGTGACTTCGGCACCGGCTTCCTTGAGTTTCTCCAGGACGGCTTCAAGGATGGTCGGATCGGTATCCTTGACCTTGACGCGGCCACCGGTGACCGCAGCGGCCACCAGGTAGGTGCCGGTTTCGATCCGGTCCGGCATCACTTTGTAGGTGGCCGAATGCAGGCGCTCGACGCCATCGATGGTGATGGTGTCGGTGCCAGCGCCGCTGATCTTGGCGCCCATGGCGATCAGGAAGTTCGCCAGGTCGACCACTTCAGGCTCGCGCGCGGCGTTTTGCAGCACGCTGCGACCCTTGGCCAGTGCGGCGGCCATCATGATGTTCTCGGTGCCGGTCACGCTGACGGTATCGAAGAAGAAGTGCGCGCCGCGCAAGCCGCCTTCCGGCGCCTTGGCCTTGATGTAGCCGCCTTCGACGTCGATTACCGCGCCCATGGCTTCCAGGCCGCGAATGTGCAGGTCCACCGGACGCGAGCCAATGGCGCAACCGCCAGGCAAGGCGACTTCGGCTTCACCGAAACGGGCGACCATCGGACCCAATACCAGGATCGACGCACGCATGGTCTTCACCAGCTCGTACGGGGCGACCAGGGTCTTGATGGTGCGTGGATCGATTTCGACGCTGAGCTTCTCGTCGATCACCGGCTCAATGCCCATGCGGCCGAACAGCTCGATCATCGTGGTGATGTCGTGCAGGTGCGGCAGGTTGGCCACGGTCACCGGGCCATCGCACAGCAGGGTCGCGGCAAGGATCGGCAGGGCGGAGTTCTTTGCCCCGGAAATACGGATTTCGCCATCAAGACGAACGCCGCCGGTAATAATCAGTTTATCCATAAGAATCTCGAGGCCCTTGGGCTCAGGTGCGCTCGGCCCAGGCCGCGCGGCTGAAAAATTTCATCGTGACCGCGTGGATGCTGCCATCGGCGATCCATGGGTTCAAATGGGCATAGATGCTCTGCTGACGCTTCACTGGGCTCAACGTCGCCAGTTCATCGCTGATCACGTTCAACTGGAAGTTGCAGCCTTCGCCTTCAACTTCCACCTGCGTACCAGGCAGCTTTCCTTCTAGGAAGCTCTTCACTTCTACAGCCTGCATGCTCAACCTCAATCGGCGCCCTGTGCGCGCGGGTCGCACATCATACAAAAAAGCCCCGCGCCTGCGAACCCCGCGAAGCAGGACTCTGACGGGGGGACTTTTCCAACAATGTGGCTCAGGGGTGCGCCAACAACTCGGTCAGCTCGCTGACCTGGGCTATTTCGCGCATATCTTCGGGCATCCCACGGATGCTCCACGTTTTGCCGGCTGCCTTGGCGTCCCGCATGAAGCACAGCAGCAGCGACAGGCCGACGCTGCTGGACTTCTGCACCGCCGAGCAGTCAATGACCACCTCGGCGGCACTGACGGACTTGATCAGCGCCTGGCCCTCCTTGCGCAGGGCCGGGCCGGTGCGGTAATCCAGCACGCCACTGAGCATTAGCACGCCAGCCTCACCCAGACGAACGGCGGACTCACTCACCGACTCGATCATTGTGCCTGCTTCTCTTTGGCATCTTCGGCCACTTCCTTGGCCTTGGCGACCTCACCGGCCCAACCGTTGATGGTCTTGTCCAGGTCGTTGCCATTGCGCTGCATCGCGTCGGCGAACTGATCGCGGAACAGCTTGCCGATGTTGATGCCATTGATGATCACGTTGCGCACCTTCCACTCGTCGTTGATTTTCTCGAGTGTGTAGGAGACAGGGTAGATCGCGCCGTTGTTGCCTTTGACCTGCATGTCGACGCTGGTGCGGGTGCCGCTTTCGTCCTTGGCCGGCGAAACGGTGATGCCCTGGTTGTTGTATTCAAGCAAGGCGTTGCCATAGAACTGCATCAGGCTGCGCTTGAAGTTCTCCTGGAACCGGGTCATCTGCGCCGGGCTGGCCTTGCGCGAGTACTTGACGGTCATGATGCTCTTGGAGATGCCGTCGGCGTCCACCACGGGGCCGACGATGCCGTTCAGCGCGTCATAGAACGCGCTCGGGTCCTGCTTGTATTTCTCTTTGTTGGCGGAAAGGTCCGCCAACAGCCGGGTCGTCGTGTCCTGGATGATGTCATGGGCCGAAGGCGCAGCCACGGCGTTAGCCATCAACGGCAGCGCGGCGAGCAGCACCAACAAGCCACGTCGCAAGATAGAGATCATTCAAAAGCTCCTCATTTGGCGTCTTTGCTAACGGTATTGAGCAGGAATTTACCGATCAGGTCCTCGAGCACCAGGGATGATTGCGTGTCGTGGATAACGCCACCGTCCTTGAGCACGGTATCTTCCCCACCCACGCTGATGCCAATGTATTTCTCACCCAGCAGCCCAGCCGTGAGGATAGATGCAGTGGAATCAGTCGGCAGGTTATCCACGCGCTTTTCCAACTGCAGCGTCACCCGACCGGTGAAATCCTCGCGATTCAGATCGATTGCCGTGACCTTGCCGATGGTGACACCGGCCATGGTCACTTTGGCTCTGACCGTCAAACCGGCGATATTGTCAAAGTTTGCATAAAGTTTATAAGTATCGGTGCTTGCCGTCGGCGCCAGCCCACTGACCCGCAGGGCCAGCAGCAGCAAAGCCAGGATGCCAGCCAGCAAGAAAAGGCCGACACCGATTTCCAGGGTGCGGTTTTGCATCAGAAATCTCCAAACATCAAGGCGGTCAGAATAAAGTCAAGGCCCAGGACCGCCAGCGAGGCGTACACCACGGTCTTGGTTGTGGCACGGCTGATCCCCTCTGACGTGGGCTCACAGTCATAGCCTTGAAACACGGCGATCCAGGTCACGACGAAAGCGAATACGGCACTTTTGATCACGCCATTGAGGACATCGTCGAGGAAGTCGACGCTGTTTTGCATGTTCGACCAGTAGGAACCTTCATAGACCCCCAGCCAGTCTACCGCCACCCACGAGCCGCCCCAGATCCCCACGACGCTGAAAATGATCGCCAGCACCGGCAGGGAAATGAAACCGGCCCACAGGCGCGGGGCAATGATGTATTTGAGTGGGTCGACGCCGATCATTTCCAGGCTGGACAATTGTTCGGTGGACTTCATGTTGCCGATTTCGGCGGTCAACGCCGAACCGGCACGCCCGGCGAACAGCAGCGCCGTGACCACCGGGCCGAGCTCACGCAGCAGCGTCAGCGCAACCATCTGCCCGACCGCCTGCTCCGAACCGTAGCTGGACAAGATGTTGAAACCTTGCAGCGCCAGGACCATGCCGATGAAGATCCCGGAGACCACGATGATCACCAGGGACATCACGCCCACCGAGTGCAACTGCTTGACCAGCAGGCCGAAACCGCCGCCCGTCGAGTTGCGACCGAGCAAGGCGTGCATCAGGAACAGCGAGGAACGGCCCAGTACCGCCACCACATCGATGCCGGAACGGCCGAACAGGCGAACTCTTTCCAATAGTGATTTCTTGCGCATCAGCGCTTCCCCAGCAGATCGGTACGGTAATCCGTGGCCGGAAAATGGAACGCCACCGGCCCGTCCGGATCACCCTTCATGAATTGGCGGATGCGCGGATTGTCCGAATCCGCCAGTTCCTGGGGCGTGCCCTGCCCCAGCACCTGGCTATCGCCAACCACATAGATGTAGTCGGCAATGCTCGCGGTTTCGGCCAGGTCGTGGGAGACCACGATGCTGGTGATGCCCAGCGCATCGTTGAGCAGGCGGATCAGGCGCACGAGCACGCCCATGGCGATCGGGTCCTGGCCGACGAAGGGCTCGTCGTACATGAGGATCTTCGGATCGAGGGCAATAGCCCGCGCCAACGCGACCCGACGCTTCATGCCGCCGGACAGCTCGTCGGGCATCAGGTCGAGGGCGCCCCGCAGCCCAACGGCCTGCAACTTTAGCAGGACGATGTCGCGAATCATCTCTTCCGGCAGCTCGGTATGGACCCGCAGCGGGAACGCCACGTTCTCGAATACATCGAGATCGGTAAACAGCGCGCCACTCTGGAACAGCACACCCATGTGCTTGCGCGCATCGAACAGGTCGCTGCGAGACAACTCGGGAAGGTTCTGACCATTGACCCAGACTTCGCCGGCGCTGGGGCGCAATTGTGCCCCGATCAGCCGCAGCAGCGTGGTCTTGCCACACCCGGAAGGCCCCATGATGCCGGTGACCTTGCCGCGCGGAATGCGAATATCGATGTCATTGAAAATGCTGCGCGTCCCTCGCTTGAAGGACAGTCCCTTCAGCTCGACCGCGTAGGCGTTGTCGGCACTCATCTAAACTCCTTGCGATGCAGCCTCACATTCGAATGCCCAGGGCAGCCGACAAGCGCCGGTACCGCCGGGCACACGAACCGGCGGCGAACTATATCACTGCAACAGCCAAGCGCCCAAGGCCAACGCCCCGCCTGTTAAGCCTGGTTTAAGGTAAAAAGCCACATTTTATGTCGAACCTTGCGGCCCCTCGAACAAAGCATGACGAACTTACGTGAGGGAATTGTTCATTGCCGCTATAATCGCCGCCTTTTCATCGGGCTATACGATTTCTGACATGAGCCAATCCAGCGACCTGATTCAATCGGCACAACGTACCATCCGCCTCGAGCTCGAAGCCGTGCAAGGCTTGCTGCCCCATATCGACGCTGATTTCGTACGCGCCTGCGAGATGATTCTGGCCAGCAAAGGCCGCGTGGTCGTGGTCGGCATGGGCAAGTCCGGGCACATCGGCAACAAGATCGCCGCCACCCTCGCCAGCACCGGCACCACGGCCTTTTTTGTCCATCCGGCCGAAGCCAGCCACGGGGACATGGGCATGATCACCCGGGACGACGTCATCCTGGCCCTGTCCAACTCCGGCTCCACCAATGAGATCATCACGCTGCTGCCGCTGATCAAGCGCCTGGGCATCCAGTTGATCAGCATGACCGGCAACCCGGACTCGCCGCTGGCCAAGGCCGCCGAAGTGAACCTCAATGTTCATGTCGAACACGAAGCCTGCCCGCTGAACCTGGCACCGACCTCCTCCACCACCGCGGCCCTGGTCATGGGCGACGCCCTGGCCGTGGCGCTGCTGGAAGCCCGGGGCTTCACCGCGGAAGATTTCGCCTTTTCCCATCCCGGTGGCGCCCTCGGCCGTCGCCTGCTGCTGAAAGTCGAAAACGTGATGCACGCTGGCCAGGAGTTGCCACAAGTGCTGCGCGGCACGCTGCTCAAGGACGCGCTCATGGAAATGACCCGCAAGGGGCTGGGCATGACGGTGGTCCTGGAGGTCGACGGCAAGCTCGCCGGAATCTTCACCGACGGCGATCTGCGCCGCACCCTGGACCGCACCATCGACATCCACAGTGCGACCATCGAGCAAGTCATGACGCCCCACGGCAAGACCGCCCGCGCCGAGATGCTCGCCGCCGAGGCCCTGAAAATCATGGAAGACCACAAGATCAGCGCCCTGGTGGTCGTCGACGACGAAGACCGTCCGGTGGGCGCCCTGAACATGCACGATCTTCTGCGTGCGGGAGTCATGTAAATGAACACAGACCTGTTGCAACGCGGCCAAGCCATCAAGCTGGCGGTTTTCGACGTGGACGGCGTGCTGACCGACGGCCGCCTGTACTTCCTCGAAGACGGCAGCGAGTTCAAGACGTTCAACACCCTCGACGGCCAAGGCATCAAGATGTTGATGGCCGCCGGCGTGCAGACCGCTATCATCAGCGGCCGCAAGACCCCGGTGGTCGAGCGGCGCGCGAAGAACCTCGGCATCCCGCACCTTTACCAGGGGCGCGAAGACAAGCTGGTGGTGCTGGACGAGCTTCTGGGTCAACTCAACCTAAACTATGAACAGGTGGCCTACCTCGGTGACGACCTGCCAGACCTGCCGGTGATTCGCCGGGTCGGCCTGGGCATGGCGGTCGCCAACGCGGCCAGTTTCGTCCGCGAGCACGCCCACGGCGTCACCACGGCGCGAGGCGGCGAAGGTGCGGCCCGCGAATTCTGTGAACTGATCCTGCGCGCCCAGGGCCGCCTCGAAGCGGCCAACGCCGCGTACCTGTGAGCCATTTATGCTGAGCAAGAAGATTCGCACCATCGTGGTGTTCGGCTGTATCGCGGCGATTTTTGCTGCGGTGGGCTACTGGAACATCAGCCCCGAACGGTTTCTCGACCAGCCTGCGGCCCAGGTCGAGGAAAAGATCGACTGGTACGCGACCAACACGCATACCCTGCAGTACCTGCCCGACGGCAAGGTGCAATACGAGATGACGTCCGACAAGGTCGACCACGTAAAAGCCACTGACATTACGTTGGTTACGAAGCCCGACCTGAACATGTTCCGCGGCACCGAGTTTCCGTGGCATGTGCAGAGCGAGCACGCCGAAGTCAATTCCGGCGGTACCGAAGTGGAACTGATCGACTCGGTGCGCGTCGCCCGAACCGACGAAAAAAACCGTACGACCATCATCACCAGCACGCGCATGACCGTGTTCCCACAGCAAGAATATGCGCAGACCGAGCAACCCGTTAGAATCGACGGCGCCGGGGGTGTATCGACCGGCACGGGAATGAAAGCGTATTTGAAGGAAAGCAGGATACACCTGCTATCGAACGTAAGAGGACAGTATGAAGCTCGCTAAAACCCTCCCTATTTTGCTCAGTCTGGGCGCAGCACTGGGAAGCGCGAGCGCCTGGGCTCTTCCCGACGACCGCAACCAGCCTATTCGCATCCAGGCCGACGATGCCCAGCTCGACGACAAGAATGGCGTCGCCACCTATAAAGGCGACGTGATCATCACCCAGGGCTCGATGAAGGTCACCGGCAATACCGTGACCATCACCCGCACCCCGTCCGGCGACATCGACGTGGTGACTTCGGTGGGCAACCTGGCCTATTTCGAGCAACTGCAAACCGCAGGCGATACCAAGCCAGTGCAGGGCTACGGGGTAACCATCCAGTACCACGCCGCCCAGGATCGCGTGGTCCTGATCGACCGCGCCAAGGTCGTCGACAAGGACAACAACGTCACCCAAGGCGAAAAAATCGTCTACGACACAGTCAAGAAGCTGGCCAGCGCCGGTCGCGCCACCGGCAGCAAGGTGACCGAGTCGCGTCCGCGGATCGACATGGTGATCCAACCGAAAAAGAAAACCGACGAGCAGAAGGCCCAGTAATGGCAACTCTGAAAGCTCAGCACCTGGCCAAGAGCTACAAGAGCCGTCAAGTCGTGCGTGATGTCAGCCTGTCCATCGACAGCGGCCAGATCGTCGGCCTGCTCGGCCCCAACGGCGCGGGCAAGACCACCTGCTTCTACATGATCGTCGGCCTGGTCCAGGCCGATCAGGGTCGCGTACTGATCGACGACGTGGACGTCAGCCACCAGCCAATGCACGGCCGGGCGAAGGCAGGTATCGGCTATTTGCCGCAAGAAGCGTCGATCTTCCGCAAACTGTCGGTTGCCGACAACATCATGGCGATCCTCGAGACCCGCAAGGAACTCGACAAGGCCGGTCGTCGCCAGGAACTGGAAAGCCTGCTGCAGGAATTCCACATCAGCCACATTCGCGACAACCTGGGCATGAGCCTGTCCGGTGGCGAGCGGCGTCGCGTGGAAATCGCCCGCGCCCTGGCCACCGCACCGAAGTTCATCCTGCTCGACGAACCGTTCGCCGGCGTGGACCCGATCTCGGTAGGCGACATCAAGCAGATCATCCATCACCTCAAGGCCAAGGGGATCGGCGTGCTGATCACCGACCACAACGTGCGCGAGACGCTGGATATCTGTGAAACCGCCTACATTGTCAACGACGGCCAGCTGATCGCCGAAGGCGACTCCGCAGCCATCCTGGCCAATGACCTGGTCAAGGAAGTGTATCTGGGCCATGAGTTCCGCCTGTAAGCACAAGTGTCTGGCGAATTGTCCGAGCGTCGTTTAATTTTATTATGGCGACGCTCTAGGCAAACACTTCAGTTTCAGGCATATAATTTGCTTAAGTTTGGCGCCTCGGCGCCCTGTAGTGGATGGCGCATGTGCGCCGGCTAATAAGGTGTTAAGCCCCTGCCATGAAACCATCGCTAGTCTTGAGAATGGGCCAGCAGCTGACGATGACACCGCAGCTGCAACAGGCCATCCGCCTGCTCCAATTGTCGACCCTGGACCTGCAACAGGAAATCCAGGAGGCCCTGGAGTCCAATCCAATGCTCGAACGCCAGGAAGAAGGCGACGACTTCGACAACACCGATCCGCTGGCCGACAACGTCGAGCAGAAGACCAACACCGAAATCCCGGAACCGGCCTACCAGGAAACCGCCCCGACGGTGGACAACCTCGAGGATGGCGAATGGAACGAACGCATCCCCAACGAACTACCCGTGGACACGGCCTGGGAAGACGTCTACCAGACCAGCGCCAGCAGCCTGCCGAGCAGCGATGACGACGAGTGGGACTTCACCACCCGTACCTCTGCTGGCGAAAGCCTGCAAAGCCACCTGCTGTGGCAGTTGAACCTGGCGCCGATGTCCGACACCGATCGCCTGATCGCCGTGACCCTGATCGACTGCATCAACAACCAGGGCTACCTGGACGAGACCCTCGAAGAAATCCTGGAAGCCTTCGACCCCGAGCTCGACATCGAGCTGGACGAGATCGAAGCCGTCCTGCATCGCATCCAGCAGTTCGAACCGGCCGGCATCGGTGCCCGCAACCTGGGCGAGTGCCTGTTGCTGCAACTGCGCCAGTTGTCCGCCAAGACACCATGGCTGGCCGAGGCCAAGCGACTGGTCACCGATTACATCGACCTGTTGGGCGGCCGCGACTACAGCCAACTGATGCGTCGCATGAAGCTCAAGGAAGATGAGCTGCGCCAGGTCATCGAACTGGTGCAGAGCCTCAACCCGCGCCCCGGCTCGCAGATCGAATCCACCGAGCCCGAATACGTGGTCCCCGACGTGATCGTGCGCAAGCACAATGATCGCTGGCTGGTGGAGCTCAACCAGGAGTCGGTGCCCAAGCTGCGGGTCAACGCCCAGTACGCCGGCTTTGTGAAGCGTGCCGACACCAGCGCCGACAACACCTTCATGCGCAACCAGTTGCAGGAAGCGCGCTGGTTCATCAAGAGCCTGCAAAGCCGCAACGAAACCCTGATGAAAGTTGCCACCCAGATCGTCGAGCATCAGCGCGGCTTCCTGGAGTACGGCGATGAAGCGATGAAACCGTTGGTCCTGCATGACATTGCCGAGGCAGTGGGCATGCACGAGTCGACGATTTCCCGGGTAACCACCCAGAAATTCATGCATACCCCTCGGGGTATCTATGAATTGAAATACTTTTTCTCCAGCCACGTCAGCACCTCCGAAGGCGGCGAATGCTCGTCCACGGCCATCCGCGCGATCATCAAAAAACTGGTAGCTGCGGAAAATCAGAAAAAGCCGTTGAGTGACAGCAAGATCGCTGGTTTACTGGAGGCACAAGGCATTCAGGTGGCCCGCCGTACCGTCGCCAAATACCGCGAATCCCTCGGGATCGCGCCTTCGAGCGAACGCAAGCGGTTGATGTAACAGGCCACGCCACAGCGTTCCAGTGGCAGGCATTTCTGCCTGCCGCTTTATGCACTGGCAACGAAGGAGAAGCTGTATGCAAGTCAACATCAGTGGACACCAACTGGAAGTGACCGAACCCCTGCGCACCTACATCGGCGAAAAACTCGACCGATTGGAAAGGCATTTCGACAAGATCACCAACGTGCAAGTCACGATGAACGTCGAGAAGCTGCTGCAGAAAATCGAAGCCACGCTGCATATCCCCGGCGGAGAAGTGGTTGCCAACGCAGAGCACACAGACATGTATGCCGCGATTGACCTGCTGACCGACAAGCTGGATCGCCAACTCAAAAAGCATAAGGAAAAGACCCAGAGCCTCCTCCAGGGCGCAACCGGTCGTTAACCCCCCCAATCCATGATCCGACTAGAAACCATCCTGACCCCCGGCCGTTCCCAGGTGAACGCGCCGGGCGGCAGTAAGAAGAAAGCCCTCGAACACATTGCCAACCTGATCCACCGCGAGGTACCGGATCTGGAAATGCAGGACGTCTTCGAGGCATTGGTTGCCCGTGAAAAACTCGGTTCCACCGGTTTTGGCAACGGCATCGCCATTCCCCACTGCCGTCTCAAGGGTTGTGCCGCGCCGATCAGCGCGCTGTTGCACCTTGAAACCGCTATAGATTTCGACGCCATCGACGGTGCCCCGGTCGACCTGCTGTTTGTATTGCTGGTACCGGAAGCGGCGACCGATGCGCACCTTGAGCTGCTGCGCCAGATTGCCAGCATGCTGGACCGCAAGGAAGTGCGCGAAAAACTGCGCAGCGCACCGAGTAACGAAGCTTTGTACCAGGTTGTCCTGGACGAGCAGAACGGTCATTAAAAATGCGCATGATCATTGTCAGTGGCCGCTCCGGCTCCGGTAAAAGCACGGCCCTCAACGTGCTTGAGGACAGCGGCTACTATTGCATCGACAATTTGCCCGCCGGCCTGCTGCCGGAACTGGCCGAGCGCGCCCTGATCCACACCGAGCTGGCGCAGCCGCTGGTGGCGGTGTCCATCGATGCGCGCAACCTGCCAAGCCACCTGTCGCGTTTTCCTGAACTGCTCGAGGAAGTGCGCAGCCGGCATATCCAGTGTGACGTGCTGTACCTGGATGCCGATGAAGAGACACTGCTCAAGCGTTTTTCCGAAACCCGCCGGCGCCACCCACTGAGCAACGCCAACCGTTCGCTGGCCGAAGCCATCGAGGATGAAAGCCAGCTACTGGGGCCGATTGCCGACCTGGCGGACCTGAAGGTCAACACCACGCACCTGAACCTGTATCAGTTGCGTGACACGATCAAGCTGCGCCTGCTCAACCAACCCGAGCCGGGCACGGCGTTCCTGGTGGAGTCGTTCGGTTTCAAGCGTGGCATGCCCGTCGATGCCGACCTGGTGTTCGACGTGCGTTGCCTGCCCAATCCTTATTGGAAGCCGGAATTGCGCGCGCAGTCCGGGCTCGACCAACCGGTGATCGACTACCTGGCCGCCCAGCCGGATGTCGAAGAAATGTACCAGGACATCTCCAGCTACCTGCTCAAATGGCTGCCCCGCTTTGCCGCGAGCAACCGCGCCTATGTCACGATCGCCATCGGTTGTACCGGCGGCCATCACCGCTCCGTCTACCTGACCGAACGCCTGGGTCAACTCCTGCAACAATCCCTGAAGAACGTCCAGGTTCGCCACCGCGACCTCAGCTAAAGGATTCACATCGCGATGCCTGCTCAGGAAATTGAAATCATCAACAAGCTGGGTTTGCATGCCCGAGCGTCGGCCAAGTTCGTCGGAGTCGCAGGCCAGTTCAAGGACACCACCATCAGGGTTGGCCGCACACCCGAGACTGCGGTCGACGGTAAAAGCATCATGGCGATGATGATGCTCGCCGCTGGCAAGGGCACCAAGATCCACCTGCACACCGAAGGTGAACAGGCACAGGAGGCGATGGATGCCCTGGTGGATCTGATCAACAGATACTTCGACGAAGGCGAATAACCGACCAAATCCCAAGGCGGATTTATTGTGGCAAGGGAATTCATTTGTGGGAGCAAAGCTTGCTCGCGATGAAGGCGACTCGGTAACTCAGAAAACCGAGGTGCCTGGATCGCGAGCAAGCTTTGCTCCCACAGATTCCCTCGCCACAGATAAATCACATCACCCTAGATGCCTGCCGTTTGTCACGCCAACGCCGTATCCAGCACCATCATCAGACAAAACCCCACCAACAGGCCCAGGCTCGCCAGTTTCTCGTGACCATTGCGACGGGATTCGGGAATAACCTCGTGAGTCACCACCAGCAACATCGCCCCGGCCGCCAACGCGAGCCCCAGGGGCAAGAGCATCTCGGCCAGACTCACCAACCAGGCGCACAGCAGCGCGAACACGGGCTCGACCAACCCTGACGCCGCGCCAATCAGGAACGCCCTGGCCCGCGACATCCCCGCCGCAGCCAGCACCAGCGCGATCACCAGCCCTTCGGGTACATCCTGCAAGGCGATGCCCATCGCCAGGCTGTCGGCATCCGGCATGCCGCCGCCCGCCGACACCCCCACCGCCATGCCTTCGGGAATGTTGTGGGCGATGATGGCAAACACGAACAGCCAGATCCGCGGCGCAATGATCGGCCGGCCTGGCGCAGCGACCAGCCTTTCGGGACAGGCGCAGACTTTGCGGTCCACTAGATACAGCCCGAACGCGCCCGATAGAATGCCGAAACTGATAAGGCCGCTGGCGGCCCAAGGCGTCAGTCCCAACTGCTCGGCCGCAGCAATGCCCGGCACGATCAGCGAAAATGCCGTGGCCGCGAGCATCACCCCGGCACCGAATCCCAGCAGCGAATCGCTGACGGCCTGGGGCATGCGCCGGATGACCAACACCGGCACGGCCCCCAGCGCGGTGCCCAAGGCGCAGAGCCCGCCACCCTCGAGCGCGCGCAACAACCTGGGCTCCAAGTCCAGCCATGCCAGGCCCTGGGCAGCCAACAATGTCATTCCGGCCAGCAGCAACAACGACCCCAAGGCATAGCGGAACATCCGTCCGCTTCCAATCGCCAGTGTTTGAGTATCCATAGTCAGCCTTGGGTTGCTTTCAGGAAGGGCTCGAAGCCAGCGCAGCCTGGTAGCGCCGGGCGACCTCAGGCCAGTTGATCACGTTGTAGAAGGCGCTGATGTATTCCGGACGACGGTTCTGGTAGCGCAGGTAATAGGCGTGCTCCCAGACATCCAGGCCAAGAATCGGTGTGTTGCCCTTCATCAGCGGGCTGTCCTGGTTGCCGCTGCTTTCCACCACCAGGGTCTTTTGCGGGGTCACGCTCAACCAGGCCCAACCGCTGCCGAAACGGGTCAGCGCCGCTTTGGTGAAGGCTTCCCTGAAACCCTCGATACCGCCCAGTTGCGCTTCGATCGCCGCCGCCAGTGCGCCATCGGGCTGGCCGCCGCCCCGGGGCGTCATCACTTCCCAGAACAGCGAATGGTTGGCATGACCACCGCCCTGGTTGATCACTGCGGCTTGCAGGCTTGCCGGCAACTGCTCGACACTGGACACCAGTTTTTCGACAGGCCACCCGGCGTACTCGGTGCCGTCCACCGCTGCGTTGAGGTTATTGATGTAGGTCTGGTGATGCTTGGTGTAGTGGATCTCCATGGTTTGCGCATCGATGTGCGGTTCCAGGGCGTCGTAGGCGTAGGGCAATGCAGGCAAGGTAAAAGCCATGTTCAATGAGCTCCATGATGAAGAGGGGCATTGCGCTGCCGGGGCGTAGCGGCATTGCAGTGCAGCAGGCGTTGGGTCCGTGGGTATTCACCGTGCTCGCTGATGAAACTCAGCAGTTCGACATAGGTCTTGTGGCTCTGACGCAGTGCGGCGGTGCGCAGGGCCGGTGCCAGGCGTTCGTCCTGCATCGTCTGCAACAACCGTTGGTGGATCGCGCACAAATACTCGGCGCTCTCCTCCGGCTGGTTCAGGCGCAAGTGCAGGTCTGCCAGGTTGTGATGGGAGACGACGCACGCGGCCACGGCTTCGTCGGCATCCGCCCAACGCTCGAACAGCACCTGGGCCAGCGCCAGGGCCTGCAGGTAGGCTTCGCGGGCGTCTACCAGCTCGCCCAGCATGAAACAGCGATTGGCCCGTTCGATCGTACGTTTCCAGTGTTCCATGATGAGTCCTCCACACAGGTGTCGGGGTTACACGCCGCCAGCGGTGAGCTTCTCCGGGTCCAGCAGGACTTCGAGTTCGCTGCGTGTCAGGTCGGTGTGCTCCAGGGCGACATCGATGACCGGCCGACCTTGCTGGTAAGCCTTCTTGGCGATTTCAGCGGCCTTCTGGTAACCGATGATGGGATTGAGCGCGGTCACCAGGATCGGGTTGCGCGACAACGCTTCCTTGAGCCGTGCCTCGTTGACCTTGAAGGTGGCGATGGCCTTGTCCGCCAGCAAGCGGCTGGCGGTGGACATCAAGGCGATGCTGCTCAGCAGGTTCTGGGCGATGATCGGTAGCATCACGTTCAATTCGAAGTTGCCCGATTGACCGGCGATAGTGATCACCGTGTCGTTGCCAATCACTTGGGCCGCCACCATCGCGGTGGCTTCAGGAATGACCGGGTTGACCTTGCCGGGCATGATCGAGGAGCCCGGTTGCAAGCCTTCGAGCTCGATCTCGCCCAGGCCTGCCAGCGGCCCGGAATTCATCCAGCGCAGGTCGTTGGCGATTTTCATCAGCGACACGGCGGTGGTCTTGAGCTGCCCGGAAACCGCTACGGCGGTGTCTTGGGAGCCAATCAGCGCGAACAGATTCTTGCCCGGGGTGAATTGCACCTGGGTCAATTGCGTCAGTTGTTGACTGAACAGCTCGGCGAAACGTGGATGGGCATTGACCCCGGTGCCGACCGCCGTACCGCCCTGGGCCAGGGATTGCAGGCTCGGCAGCACATCCTCCAAGTGGCCGATATTGGCCTTGAGCTGCTGCGCCCAACCATCGAGCACCTGGCTCAGGCGCACCGGCATGGCATCCATCAGATGGGTGCGACCCGTCTTGATGAATGGGTGGACCTCTTCGGCCTTGCGCTCGATCACCTGCACCAGGTGCGACAGCGCCGGCAGCAGTTGCTCATGCAAGGCCAGCGCCGCGCTGACATGAATGCTGGTGGGGATGATGTCGTTGCTGCTCTGGCCGCAATTGACGTGGTCGTTCGGATTGACCGTTTCCCCCAGCAGACGACTGGCGAGGGTGGCGATCACTTCGTTGGCGTTCATGTTGGAGCTGGTGCCGGAGCCGGTCTGGAAGATATCCACTGGGAAATGGTCCATGAAACGGCCTTCGAGCAGCCCCAGGGACGCATCGACAATGGCCTTGCCCTGGGCTGCGCTGATTTGTTCCAGCTCTACGTTGGCCCGGGCGGCAGCAGCCTTGGCCAGGATCAGGGCGCGGATGAACTGTGCCGGCATACGCTGGCCACTGACCGGAAAGTTATCCACTGCGCGCTGGGTCTGGGCGCCATAGAGGGCATCCACCGGGACTTGCAGCTCGCCCATGCTGTCGCGTTCGATACGGGTATTACTCATCGGGAGATCCTTGCACCAGTTCAATAAGAGGAATCGACGGCTCCAGGGCGCAGGTCGCCAGCGCCCAGGCATGGCTCTGCCAGCGCTTGAGGCGGCAGCGGCACAGTGATTGTTGTTCGAGCTCACGCAGAGGGCGCCAGGCCTGGTCGAGGCAGAGATTGCGCCAATGCCAGGGCAGCGCGACATCCAAGGCGGTATCGAGCAGCAGCCGGAACGCGGTCTCGGAGATCATCCATGGCGAAGTGACGGTGCAGCAGGCCAGATAGCGGCCCTCGGCCAGGTAGTGCTCGATCAACCGCGGCTCGTCCGGGTTCATCGCGCAACGGATCTGGCGGCTCATCCAGCGCCAGCTTTCAAGGTAGGGTTGTTCGTGCAGGGCAGAACTCATGACCGGGGCTCACTCGGCGAATGAGATTCATTATTAGATGATAATAAGAAGCAACACAACTGTTAGACCGCACAAATTCATTGTGGCGAGGGAGCTTGCTCCCGCTCGGTTGCGCAGCGACCGCAAGATCTTGGGGTCGCTTCGCGGCCCAGCGGGAGCAAGCTCCCTCGCCACAAAAGCGCCTTCGCCACAGGATTTGCGGGTACAAAAAAGGCGCGTCACCTCGTGGATGACGCGCCCTTTTCAAGCGGTGAGCGTTAGCTACCTGCCACCGTCATCCGCTCGATCAGCACCGAACCGGTGCGGATGTTGCTGCGCAGTTCCAGATCGTTGCCCACGGCCACGATCTGCTTGAACATGTCACGCATGTTCCCGGCGATGGTCACTTCCTGGACCGGGAACTGGATCTCGCCGTTCTCGACCCAGAAACCCGCCGCGCCACGGGAATAGTCCCCGGTAACCATGTTCAGGCCGTGGCCCATCAGTTCGGTCACCAGCAGGCCACGACCCATGCGCCGCAGCAGGGCCGCCTGGTCTTCTTCGCCATGGGTCACGAACAGGTTATGCACGCCACCGGCATTGGCGGTGCTCGGCATACCGAGCTTGCGGCCCGAATAGGTGCCGAGGATGTAGGACACCAACTCGCCGTTTTCCACGAACGGCTTGGCGTAGGTGGCCAGGCCGTCGCCATCGAACGCCGAGCTGCCCATGGCCTGCATCAGGTGCGGACGCTCGTCGATGGTCATCCATTCCGGGAACAGTTTCTGGCCCAGCGCGCCCTCGAGGAACGACGACTTGCGGTACAGGTTGCCGCCGGACACCGCCGACAGGAAGCTGCCGAACAGGCCGCCGGCCAGCTCGGCCGAAAACAGCACCGGCACTTCGCAGGTCGGCACCGGCCGCGCGCCCAGGCGGCTGGCCGCCCGTTGCGCGGCTTTCTGGCCAATGCTCACCGGGTCCGCCAGCAGGGTGCCTTGGCGGTTCACGTCGTACCAGTAGTCACGCTGCATCTGGCCGTTGGCCTCGGCGATCATCACGCAACTGAGACTGTGGCGGGTCGATGCATAACCGCCGATAAAACCGTGGCTGTTGCCGTAGACCCGGCAGCCCTGGTGGGTATTGAGCGTCGTGCCGTCGGCGTTCTTGATGCGACTGTCGGCCTCGAATGCCGCGGCTTCGCAACGCAGTGCCTGTTCGATGGCCTGCTCGGGGTGATGTCCCAGGCGTGGAACAGGTCGAAGTCGCGCAGTTCCTTGCACATCAGCGCGGCATCAGCCAGGCCCGAGGCTTCGTCTTCGGAGGTGTGCTGGGCAATCGCCAGTGCCGCGGCGACGGTTTCGCGAATGGCCTCCGGGCCGCTCGCCGAAGTGCTGGCCGAGCCCTTGCGCTGGCCTACGTACAAGGTGATGCCAAAGCCCTGGTCGCGATTGAATTCGACGGTTTCCACCTCGCGCTGGCGCACCGACGTCGACAGGCCCTGCTCCAGCGATACGGCCACTTCACAGGCACTGGCGCCCTGGCGCTTGGCCTCGGCGAGGATCTGCTCGACTTGTTCCTGCAGTGCCGGCAATGCCTGCGGGCCGACGCTTTGAACTGCACTCATGGTGTTCTCCACTCAAATTCTTCTTTCGGTTAAGGCTTTGTACGTAAAGTGCCTGCGCGACGATCATGCTGCGTTGAAAACAGGCTCGGAATGCTCATTTACAACCAGTAAACTCCGCTTCCTCGCCTGTTTTCGCCTTGCCTGATCGCCGCTCGGCGACTTTTCGTACAAACCCTTGGCCTTCGAGCGACCGGGCCGGACAAGCGGCCCCCGACTGGTTATCATGGCGGCGTTTCTTTGCGGACTGCCACCATGGTTGATTCTTACGACGACTCCCTCTACGAGGGTGAAAAAAGCAAATCCCAGGTCAAACGCGAGCTGCATGCTCTGGTTGACCTCGGCGAGCGCCTGACAACACTCAAGCCTGACTTGCTGGCCAAACTGCCTTTGACCGACGCCTTGCGCCGGGCCCTGGCCGATGCGCCCAAGCACACCGCGAATATCGCGCGTAAACGGCACCTGCAATTCATCGGCAAACTGATGCGCGATCAGGACACTGACGCCATCCTGGTCCTGCTCGATCAACTCGATGCCTCCACCCGGCAGTACAACGAACGTTTCCACAACCTGGAGCGCTGGCGCGATCGCTTGATCGCAGGCGACGACGGCGTGCTGGAAAAATTCGTCATCGACTACCCGGAGGCTGACCGTCAGCAATTGCGCTCCCTGATCCGTCAGGCCCAGCACGAACTGGCACAGAACAAGCCACCGGCCTCGAGCCGTAAAATCTTCAAGTACATCCGTGAGCTGGACGAAACCCAACGCGGCCTGCGCTGAGTAACGCCCACGGGTGGAGGCCCTTGCACTCCACCCGATGCTCCGGTCATGCGCCCGTGCCACCCACGGTAATCGCATCGATCTTCAGGGTCGGCTGGCCGACGCCCACTGGCACCGATTGCCCATCCTTGCCGCACGTGCCCACACCGCTGTCCAGCGCCAGGTCGTTACCGACCATCGACACCTTGCTCATCGCCTCCGGCCCGTTGCCGATCAGGGTCGCGCCCTTGACCGGTGCGGTGATCTTGCCGTCTTCGATCAGGTAGGCCTCGCTGGTGGAGAACACGAACTTGCCGCTGGTGATGTCCACCTGGCCGCCGCCGAGGTTGGCGCAATAGATGCCTTTTTTCACCGAGGCGATGATTTCCGCCGGATCGCTTTGGCCACCGAGCATGTAGGTGTTGGTCATGCGCGGCATCGGCAGGTGCGCATAGGATTCACGACGACCGTTGCCAGTGCGGGCCACGCCCATCAGCCGGGCATTGAGCTTGTCCTGCATGTAGCCCTTGAGCACACCGTTCTCGATCAGCGTGGTGCATTCGGTCGGGGTACCTTCATCGTCGACGCTCAGGGAGCCACGACGCCCGGCCAGGGTGCCGTCATCGACAATGGTGCAGAGTTTCGAGGCGACCATTTCCCCCATGCGCCCACTGTAGGCCGAGCTGCCCTTGCGGTTGAAATCGCCTTCCAGGCCGTGGCCGACTGCTTCGTGCAGCAGCACGCCGGACCAGCCGGACCCCAGCACCACCGGCAACGTACCGGCCGGGGCCGGAATGGCCTCCAGGTTGACCAGCGCCTGACGCAGCGCTTCGCGGGCGTAGCCCATGGCGCGGTCTTCGCTGAGGAAATAACGGTAGTCGGTGCGCCCGCCACCGCCATGGCCGCCGCGCTCACGGCGACCGTTCTGCTCGACGATCACGCTGACGTTGAACCGCACCAGCGGCCGCACGTCCGCCGCCAGGCCGCCGTCGGTGGACGCCACCAGGATCCGTTCCCAGACCCCGGCCATGCTGACCGACACTTGCTGGATACGCGGGTCGAGGGCACGGGTGGCGACGTCGATGCGCTTGAGCAGCTCGACTTTTTCGGCGCGGCTCATGACTTCCAGCGGGTTATCCGGCGCATACAACTGCGCCACGTCCTGGCTGCTGAACGCCTGGACCGTGCCGTTCTGCCCGGCGCGGGAGATCGAGCGGGCTGCACGGGCAGCAGCGCCGAGGGCTTCGAGGGTGATGGCGTTGCTGTAGGCAAAACCGGTCTTTTCCCCGGACTGGGCGCGCACGCCCACGCCCTGGTCGAGGTTGAAACTGCCTTCCTTGACGATGCCGTCTTCCAAGGACCAGGACTCGGAGATCTGCCCTTGGAAATACAGGTCGGCCGCATCGATGCCCGGGCCGGCCAGGTCGCCCAGCACGCCTTGCAGGCTTTCGAGGGTCACGCCGCCGGGGGCTAGAAGGTGTTCACTGACTGAGGACAACAACCCGCTCATATGATTTACGCCTTGAATTCGTCGTCTTGGACAGGCCGCTGTCGAGCGCCCTGCGAGAAAAAGCGCCGATGGCTGGCCACCGGCATGCGCGCCCGGATGGACGCCTGTTCGCTGCTGTCACGCTCGGCCAGCAGCACGGCCTCACCTTGATCCTGTTGTGCCAGCACACGGCCCCACGGGTCGACAATCGCGGCATGGCCAAAGGTTTCCCGCGGCCCCGGATGCACGCCGCCCTGGGCGGCCGCCAGCACGTAGCACTGGGTCTCGATGGCCCGGGCGCGAATCAGCACCTCCCAATGGGCCGCGCCGGTCACCGCGGTAAACGCCGACGGCGCCGTGATCAGTTCGGCCCCGGCAGCCCGCAGCTCGCTGTAGAGCTCCGGGAACCGCAAGTCATAACAGACCGTCAGGCCCACCCGGCCCACGGGGGTATCGGCAACCACCACGTTAGCGCCATAAGCATAGTCATCCGACTCGCGATAGCGCCCGCGATTGTCCGCCACATCCACATCGAACAGGTGCAGCTTGTCGTAGCGCGCCACGATCTGCCCCTGATCGTCGACCAGCAACGAACAGGCATGGGACCTGGCCTCGGGCTGGTCCACCGGTGGCAACGGCAACGTGCCGGCCACAATCCATAACTTGAGGTCTCGGGCGACCTGTTTCAACCAGGGCAGGATCGGTCCCTGACCAAAGGCTTCGGCTCGACCGATATCGGCAATGTCCCGCCGTCCCATCGCGGCGAAATTCTCCGGCAGCACGACCAGCCTGGCACCGCCTGCGGCAGCCTGCTCCAGCAGCACACGGGCACGAGCCAGGTTGGCGAGCACATCGCTTTGGCTGACCATTTGAATCACTGCGACTGGCATGGCTCCTCCCTCTTTTTTATCCTCGCCCAAGGCGGCAGTGGGAGCAAAGCTTGCTCGCGATGAGGCAGGTACATCCAACATATAGGCTGACTGATACACCGCAATCGCGAGCAAGCTTTGCTCCCACAGGCCCGCTCCCACAAGGGAGTTGGCGTCGAACTGTCAAAACGGCTTGTCGAAGGTGATCTTCGGCTCTTTCCACGGCCCCTTGACGTCGTATCTTACGCTGGCAAAGCGCGCCACGCGGTCACCGATCAGTTTGTCGATCAGAAACAGCGCCCCACCCACCGCCGGTGCGCCAACGATCAGCGCGGCGATTGGCAGGTTATTGGTCACCGGCAGCGTCACCAGCAGCTTGGCGTCGACCCGATCGGCCACCATGTCCAGCGTACCGTTGAGCTCCAGGTTGCTCGACGGCCCGGTCAGGGTAATGGGTTCGCGGGTTACGTAGACACCGTCGCTCGCTACCAACAGCCCCTTGACCCGGTCGTAGCTCAACCCCTTGCCGAACAGGTCGGAGAAGTCCAGGCGCAAGCGTCGGCCGATGGAGTTGAAGTTCAGCAGGCCAAATACCCGCAGCGCCTGGGCGCTGCCTTCCACTTCGACAAACTGGCCCTTGCTCAGCGACGCGTCGAGGCTGCCGGAAAAGCGCTTGGTGGCGACCCACGCCGGCGAGCCGGGCCAGCGGCCGTCGACATCCAGCCGGAATGTCTGGCTGGTCACGCTCGGGGCATAACCCCAGCCCTTGAGCACGTCGCCCAGGTTCTTGCCGCCGATACGGCCCTTGTACCAACTGCTGGTGGAACCGGGCGTGCCTTCCCAACCACCACTGCCGTTCAACACCATGCCCTTGAGGCCCATGTCCAGATCGTTCAACGCGATGCCCTTGGCGGTCGGTCGCACTTTCAGCGACCACGCACCGATGAGATCAGGGCCCTGGAACAGTTTGTCGATGGCAATATCCATGGCCGGGATTTTGCCGGGATCGACCGACGCCAACGGGTCCGGAGAGTTTTCATCCGCCTGGACCGTCGGGTCTGTGGCCGGCAGGCGCACATAATCAAGCTTGATACCAATCGGGGCGGCCTTCGCATCCGGCAGGCTGACGTCGCCCTTGGCCTGCTGACTGTCAAGCCGCAAGGCCCAGGCGTCCGGCTTGCGGTCCAACTGCACCGATGCCTGGTCCAGGGTCGTGCCCATGGCCGTGAGCTTGCCGACGGTCAGATCGACGCTGTTGAGCAGTTGCTTGGCACTGCCGCCCGGATCCTGGCCCGCGTACTTGTTCACCAGGTCTTGCCAGGGACTTACGTCCAGTTCCGACAGTTTGCCACGCAGTCGCAGCCCCTTGGCCCCGGGCAGAACGGCATCGCTGGCACCCAGCAATAATTCGCCACGACCGTCGGCGATTTTCCCGCTCGGCGCGGCGTAAGTGAAACTGGCCAGGTCGCCATAATTGACCCAGTAACGGCGCTCCGGTCCTTGCAGGGTCATGCGAAACACCGTGTCGCGCCCGACATCGGCAGTCATGCCGAAGGGTGCTGGCAGGTCCACCGCCACGCCCTTGAGGTTGGAACTGACCGACAATTGGCTGTCGGCGCCGTCCAGGATCACTTGCAACTGGTAGGGCACGACACCGGATACCGGCAACGGCTGGGTGACATTCAGCCAACTGGTGAGTTTCTTGATCTCCACCTGCCCGGACGCCGCGACCCGTGTGTTGAGCGCTCCGGCGCGGCCCTCAGCGAAAATCTGCGCGGTCACGGGCCGGTCGAATGCCAGGGCACTGATGCCCTTGCCGCTCAAGCCCTTGTTGCTGTCGAAGCGGAAATCGCCCTTGAGTTGGGTCAGTTCCAATACCGGCTCGCTGAGCTTGAGACGGGCCTTGTCGGTGGCGAAGTCCACCAGGATCTTCGGTTGCTCGCCTTTGACCAGGGGAATGTCGAGCTTCACGCTGCCTTGCAGGTCGCCCTCGCCCTCCCAGCCGGCGAATGTCTCGGCGGTCCCGATCGGCGCGGTCTGGAGGATTTTCAGACCGTCGCCCAGTCCTCCGGCGAACCCGCCGTCCAGAAACAGATGAACACTCTGCCCGCTGGGTACATGGGGAATGTTCACCGAAACATCCTTGACCTGGGTATCGAGCAATTGTCCCTGGCTGGCGAAGATGCGCACGCCACTGTCTTCGACGAAGACATCGCCGCTGACCTTGCTGACCGAAGGCCAGCCCGGCTGGAACGCCAATTCGGCGTCATGCACCTTGAAAAACAGGCTGATGCTGCGCGCCGCATCCTCGGCACCGTGATTGAGCGAGCCTTGATACTGGAAAAAGCCTTCGTCCACCGCGCCCTTGACGATGGCCGTGCGCAGCCACTCATCCAGCGCCGGGCTGAGGACCGCTGGCAGGTACTTGGCGGTATAGCGTCCGTCACCGTCCACCAGGCCGACCCGCAGGTCCATGTAGTCTTCCTGGCTGTGGTCGAAATGCAGGCGGATCAGGAAGTCGCCGGCAATCCGGCCCTCCTCGCCCAGCACCTTCAAATACGGCGCGATCAGGGTGAAGCCTTGCTTGTCGAGCTTCCAGGTCAACCGGGCGTTGGCCTGCAGGTACTGCCAGGGCTTGGCGAAAATCGGGTCCAGGTGCAGGGAAAAATCCTTGCTGTCCATGCGCAGCTCGCCGCCACCGAGGTCGCCGCTCAGGCTCCCCGATACGTTGCGCGCAGCCGGGGCGCCGCGATAGGCATCAAAGCCCACGGTGTCCAGGTTGGTGGCGAAGCTGATTTTCTGGTCACCAGTGTTCTGCGGCCGGTAGTCCAGCAGCACGTTGCGCAGGCCACCGGTCACCTTGAGACGGTCGATGGTCGTCGCCAGGCCTTCGGGCAACGGTGCCAGGGCATTGAGCAAAGGCGTCAGGGGGGTCAAGTCGAGGCGGTCGGCCTGCAGGTGCCAGCGCTCCTCGGCCTTTTCGGTGGCAGCACTCTGTTGCAGTTGAAGGCGCGATTCCCAGCGGGTTTCGCCCAGGTTCATCGCCAGGGAATCGAAGGTCGCGGTAAATCCCTGGTCGCCACGCTGGAAATATCCATTGAGCGCCAGGTTATGGATCTGCACCGGCTTGCGCTCGGCGTAGGCACCCAGGATGTCAGGAGCGTTCAAGCGCATGGCCGCGCTTTGCACCGTACCGTCCCCCCAACTCAGCCAGAACTCGCCACCGGCCTTGATCCGGGAAAAATTCCATTGCTGGGTCAGGCGTTTGGGCAGCCATTTGGACCAGTCGCTTTGCGGCAGGCTCAGGTACGCATCGGCCTGGCCATTCTTCCAATCACTGGCGCGGATACGGGTGCGCAGGTTGATCGCCACGGGCTGACCGTCAGGCAGGGTCAAGCGCACGTCCAGCCGTTGGCGGGTGGCGCCGGTGCGCAGGCTCAAACCGACGTAGGTGAGGGTCAGCGGTGGTTGCTCGACAGGTTGCAAGGTCACCTGGCTGTCGAGCAGCGAGAACTTGGAAACCACCTGCATGCGTTCGAGCAATTGCTGCGGATCGAGGGGCTGGTCGTCCTTCACCGGCAGGCCTTCCAGGGCCCACTTGCCGTCGGCGCCTTCCTTGAGGCTGATCTTCAGGCCGCTGACTTCCAGGTGGGCAATGCGCACCTGACGTGCCAGCAGGCTGTCCCACAGGTCAGGCACGGCTCGCACCTGGTCCAGGTGCAAGGCGTTGGGGCCTTCGCCGACCACCACGTCGCGCGCTGCCAGGATTGGCGCCAGGGCGCTCCAGCTACCGTCGAGGCTTCCGATGTGCACAGGCATGCCCAAGGCAGCGCTGGCCCGGGTCTCGACCTCGGCGCGGTATTCGGCCACCAGCGGGACCAGCTCACGACCGAGGCTGACGTACAACGCCAGCAACACCAGCAGCAGCGCACACAGCCCCAGCCCCCAGCGAGTCAGCGCCGCCAAAATACGTGTCAGACGCTCCATGTCAGTGGGCTCCCCTGGCAAAGACAATCAAATCCGCGGGCCCGCCGCTTCCGAAGCTCTTCAGAGCAGCACCACGTCGTATTGTTCCTGGGAATACATGGTTTCCACCTGGAAGCGAATCGTGCGTCCGATAAACGCTTCCAGCTCCGCGACATTGCCTGACTCCTCGTCGAGCAGGCGATCCACCACTTTCTGGTTCGCCAACACTCTATAGCCAGTCGCCTGGTAGGCGCGCGCCTCCCGGAGGATTTCCCGGAAGATTTCGTAACACACAGTTTCCGGGGTCTTGAGCTTGCCACGGCCCTGGCAACTGCTGCACGGCTCGCACAGTACCTGTTCGAGGCTTTCGCGGGTGCGCTTGCGGGTCATCTGCACCAGGCCCAGCTCGGTGATACCGATGATGTTGGTCTTGGCGTGGTCGCGTTCGAGTTGTTTTTCCAGGGTCCGCAGCACCTGGCGCTGGTGCTCTTCATCTTCCATGTCGATGAAGTCGATGATGATGATCCCACCCAGGTTGCGCAGGCGCAGTTGCCGGGCGATGGCGGTGGCGGCTTCCAGGTTGGTCTTGAAGATGGTTTCTTCCAGGTTGCGATGGCCGACGAACGCCCCGGTGTTGACATCGATGGTGCTCATGGCCTCGGCCGGGTCCACCACCAGGTAGCCGCCGGACTTGAGCGGCACCTTGCGCTCCAGGGCTTTCTGGATTTCGTCTTCGACGCCGTACAGGTCGAAAATTGGCCGTTCGCCAGGGTAATGCTCGAGGCGGTCGGCGATTTCCGGCATCAGTTCGGCGACGAACTGCGTGGTTTTCTGGAAGGTTTCCCGGGAGTCGATGCGGATTTTTTCGATCTTGGGGCTGACCAGGTCGCGCAAGGTCCGCAGCGCCAGGCCCAGGTCTTCGTAGATCACGCTGGGGGTGGCGATGGTCTTGATTTGCGCGGCGATCTGGTCCCAAAGCCTGCGCAGGTAGCGGATGTCCATGAGGATCTCATCGGCCCCGGCCCCTTCGGCGGCGGTGCGCAGGATGAACCCACCGGCTTCCTTGATACCTTCTTTTTCCACGCAGTCGCTGACCACCTGCTTGAGGCGCTCGCGCTCGGCTTCGTCTTCGATCTTCAGGGAAATGCCGACATGGGCGGTGCGCGGCATGTACACCAGGTAGCGCGACGGAATCGACAGTTGCGTGGTCAGGCGCGCGCCCTTGGAGCCGATGGGGTCCTTGGTGACCTGCACCACCAGGCTCTGGCCTTCATGCACCAGCGCGCTGATGCTCTCCACGGCCGGCCCTTCGCGCATGGAAATTTCCGACGCGTGGATGAATGCCGCGCGGTCCAGGCCGATGTCGACGAAGGCCGCCTGCATGCCCGGCAGCACCCGTACCACCTTGCCTTTGTAGATATTGCCGACGATGCCACGCTTTTGCGTGCGCTCGACGTGGACCTCTTGCAGAACACCGTTTTCAACCACCGCCACGCGCGATTCCATCGGCGTGATGTTGATCAGGATCTCTTCACTCATGGCAGGGTCTCGTTCAGGCATGTTCACGATTATGGCCGCATCAAGTCAGACGGCGCTCAGCGCGCGTTCAAGGTTTGCCAACAGGGTATGCCGAAATGGCCCAGTAGTTCTGCGGTTTCGCACAGCGGCAGGCCAACGACGGCTGAATAACTGCCTTCAAGCCCGGCGACGAACACCGCGCCCAGCCCTTGAATACCATAGCCGCCGGCCTTGTCCCGGGGTTCACCGCTGGCCCAGTAGGCCGCCGCTTCCTGTTCCGTGATCGAACGAAAACGCACCAGGCTGCGCACAATGCGGGATTCGCAACGCTGCCCATCCAGTATGGCAATGGCGGTCAATACTTCATGTTCGCGACCGGACAGGCTCAAGAGCATCGTCATGGAGTCGGCATGGTCCACGGGTTTGCCGAGAATTCGTCCGTCCAGTACCACAGCCGTATCGGCGCCCAGCACGCAGCCATCCACGCCGGCGTCCAGGGCTTGCCGACCCGCCTCGGCCTTGCCGCGCGCCAGGCGCTCGACATAGGCCGAAGGGGTTTCGTGGTCCAGGGGAGTTTCGTCGATCTCCGCACCGATGGCGGTAAAGGGCACGCCGATCTGCGTGAGCAGTTCACGCCGACGCGGCGAGCCTGAGGCGAGGTAAAGCGGTTTCATCAAGACATCTCCCTATCAAGGCCAATGCCTGACCGAATCAGTTGATTTTGAAACGCAGGCGCAGGCCACGCAAACCGAAGCTGACCCAGGGCCAGAGCAAGGCGCTGACCAGGGCTGGCAACACCAATGCCAGGGTCGGCTGGCGGTTGCCGGTCAGCGCGCTGAGCCACAATTGCACCAGTTGCGCCAGGCCGAAGATCACCAGGATCACCAGGCACTGCTGCCACATGGGGAACATCCGCAGGCGTTGTTGCAACGACAGCACCAGGAAGGTGATCAGCGTCAGGATCAGCGCGTTCTGCCCCAGCAACGTGCCGTAAAGCACGTCCTCGGCCAGGCCCAGGCACCAGGCGGTGACCATGCCGACCTTGTGCGGCAAGGCCAGCGCCCAGAAGGCCAGCAACAGGGCCAGCCACAGTGGGCGCAGGATTTCCATGAACTGCGGCAGCGGCGAAACGCTGAGCAACAGGCCGATGGCGAAGGTCAGCCAGACCATCCAGCCGTTACCGGATTGGGTACTGCTCATTCTTCTCGTGCTCCCCTGGGGGCTGGCGCGGTGGCCGGCGTGGAGGCTGGCGGTTTGGCGGCGGGCCGGGCTGGCTGAGCAGGCTGCGCGGCGGGCGCGTGGGTGGCCGAGCGGGTCGGTTTCACAGCAGGCGCGGCGGGTGGGGTAGCCGGGGTGGCCGCAGGCGTGGTGGCCGGAGCCGCCGTCGCTGGCGCAGGCACTTGTGGTTTCGGCACAGTGGCAGGGACAGGCGCAGGCGCTGCTGTCGCTGGGGCGGCCGACTCGCCGCCCTGGCGGTCCTGGGCTTCCTGGGCCACGGCGGCGTCGTTGGCACGCTCTTCGGGCGTACGGTTGTCGCTGAATACCAGCAGCAGGTAGCGGCTGCGATTCAATGCAGCCGTCGGCACCGCGCGAACGATGGCAAACGGCTGGCCGGAGTCATGGATGACTTCCTTGACCGTTGCCACCGGATAACCGGCCGGGAAGCGCTGGCCAAGACCGGAGCTGACCAGCAGGTCGCCTTCCTTGATATCGGCGGTATCGGCCACATGCCGCAGTTCCAGGCGTTCCGGGTTGCCGGTGCCGCTGGCAATCGCGCGCAAGCCGTTGCGATTGACCTGCACGGGAATGCTGTGGGTGGTATCGGTCAGCAGCAGCACGCGGGAGGTGTAGGGCATCAACTCCACCACCTGGCCCATCAGGCCCCGGGCGTCGAGCACCGGCTGGCCGAGGACGACGCCGTCGCGCTCACCCTTGTTGATGATGATGCGGTGGGTGAAGGGGTTGGGGTCCATGCCGATCAACTCGGCCACTTCGACCTTCTCGTTGACCAGCGCCGAAGAGTTGAGCAACTCGCGCAGCCGCACGTTCTGCTCGGTGAGGGCCGCCAGCTTCTGCATGCGCCCCTGCAACAGCAGGTTTTCGGTCTTGAGTTTTTCGTTTTCGGCGACCAGTTCGGTCCGGCTGCCAAACTGGCTGGCCACACCTTGCCACAAGCGCTGCGGCAGGTCGGTGATCCAGTAGGACTCCATCAACACCAGCGACATCTGGCTGCGCACAGGCTTGAGCAGCGTGAAGCGGGCGTCGACCACCATCAGCGCGACCGACAGCACGGTCAGCACCAGCAGGCGCACACCCAATGAGGGGCCTTTGGCGAAAAGCGGTTTAATAGGCCGCTCCTCCCAGGCAAATGTTTTCTTTATTCATACGGCATCAAACCGGCCTGGATACGAATGACAGAAGATAAACGCCAACGGGCAGCACTGCAAAGTGCTGCCCGGGAGCGAACAACATAGACGATCCAGCCAACTTATTCGCTGGAGAGCAGGTCCATGGTGTGCTTGTCCATCATTTCCAATGCACGGCCACCGCCGCGGGCAACGCAGGTCAACGGGTCTTCGGCAACGATCACCGGCAGCCCGGTTTCCTGGGCCAGCAGCTTGTCGAGGTCACGCAGCAGCGCGCCACCACCGGTCAGCACCAGGCCGCGCTCGGCGATGTCCGACGCCAGTTCCGGCGGCGACTGCTCCAGGGCGCTCTTGACGGCCTGGACGATGGTCGCCAACGACTCTTGCAGCGCTTCGAGCACTTCGTTGGAGTTGAGGGTAAAGGCCCGTGGAACGCCTTCGGCCAGGTTGCGACCGCGTACGTCGACTTCACGCACTTCACCGCCCGGGTAGGCCGTGCCGATTTCCTGCTTGATGCGCTCGGCGGTGGATTCGCCGATCAAGCTGCCGTAGTTGCGACGCACATAAGTGATGATCGCTTCGTCGAAACGGTCGCCGCCCACACGTACGGATTCGGCGTAGACCACACCGTTGAGGGAGATCAGCGCGATTTCAGTGGTACCACCACCGATGTCGACGACCATCGAACCGCGGGCTTCTTCCACCGGCAGGCCGGCACCGATGGCAGCAGCCATTGGCTCTTCGATCAGGAACACTTCACGGGCACCGGCGCCGAGGGCCGATTCACGGATAGCGCGTCGCTCTACCTGGGTGGACTTGCATGGAACGCAGATCAGCACACGAGGGCTGGGCTGCAGGAAGCTGTTTTCGTGAACCTTGTTGATGAAGTACTGCAGCATCTTTTCGCAGACGCTGAAGTCGGCGATCACGCCGTCCTTCATTGGGCGAATGGCCGCGATGTTGCCCGGTGTACGGCCCAGCATGCGCTTGGCTTCCGTACCGACAGCCACGACACTTTTCTGGTTACCGTGGGTGCGGATGGCCACGACCGAGGGTTCATTCAGGACGATACCGCGCTCGCGCACGTAAATAAGGGTGTTGGCAGTGCCCAGGTCAATGGAAAGATCGCTGGAAAACATGCCACGCAGTTTCTTGAACATGGGAAAGGGACCCTAGGCAACGCGTGGGTAAAAAAGTGCGGCAAACTCTAACAACGACAGGGATTTTGGGCAAGGCGCCAATATGTTAAATTGGCCGCTTTTCTGTGCACCAAACCCCGAAATCGCGGCCGTAAGACCGTAGAAATGCGGTAGTGTTCCGACAATCTAACACACGGACAGACTGCGTCCGTTTTGTTTTCCACTGGAGAATCCCATGGCGCTTGAACGCTCCGACGTGGAAAAAATCGCTCATCTGGCCTGTCTGGGCCTCAATGAAGCCGATCTTCCACACATCACTTCTGCCCTGAACAGCATTCTGGGGCTGGTCGACGAGATGCAGGCGGTCAATACCGACGGTATCGAACCACTGGCACACCCACTGGAAGCCAGCCAGCGCCTGCGCGCCGACGTCGTGACCGAGTCCAATCACCGCGAGGCCTACCAGTCCATCGCACCAGCGGTCGAAAACGGCCTGTACCTGGTTCCGAAAGTCATCGACTAAAGGGAAAGAGCCTCTCATGCATCACATGACCCTGGCCGAGATCGCCCGCGGACTCGCCGATAAAAAGTTTTCTTCCGAAGAACTGACCCAGGTCCTGCTGGCGCGCATCGCCCAGCTCGACCCACAGCTCAACAGCTTCATCAGCCTCACCCAGGAGCTGGCCCTGAGCCAGGCCAAGGCCGCCGACGCCCGGCGCGCCAATGGTGAAACCGGCGCCCTGCTCGGTGCGCCGATCGCCCACAAGGACTTGTTCTGCACCCAGGGCATCCGCACCAGCTGCGGCTCGAAGATGCTCGACAACTTCAAGGCGCCGTACGATGCCACCGTGGTCGCCAAGCTGGCCGCCGCCGGCACCGTGACCCTGGGCAAGACCAACATGGACGAATTCGCCATGGGCTCGGCCAACGAGTCGAGCTATTACGGCGCGGTGAAAAACCCGTGGAACCTGGAACACGTACCGGGCGGCTCGTCCGGTGGTTCCGCCGCCGCCGTGGCCGCACGCCTGTTGCCGGCCGCCACCGCCACCGACACCGGCGGTTCGATTCGCCAACCGGCGGCGTTCACCAACCTCACAGGCCTCAAGCCGACCTACGGCCGTGTCTCGCGCTGGGGCATGATCGCCTACGCCTCCAGCCTCGACCAGGGTGGCCCGCTGGCCCGCACCGCCGAAGACTGCGCGATCCTGCTGCAAGGCATGGCCGGCTTCGACCCGAACGACTCCACCAGCATCGATGAGCCAGTGCCGGACTACAGCGCCAGCCTCAACGGCTCGCTGCAGGGCCTGCGCATCGGTGTGCCGAAGGAGTACTTCAGCGCCGGCCTCGACCCACGCATCGCCGAACTGGTCCACAACAGCGTCAAGGAGCTGGAGAAGCTCGGTGCGGTCATCAAGGAAATCAGCCTGCCGAACATGCAGCACGCGATTCCGGCGTACTACGTGATCGCCCCGGCGGAAGCGTCCTCGAACCTGTCGCGTTTCGACGGCGTGCGCTTCGGCTATCGCTGCGAGAACCCGGAAAACCTGATCGACCTGTACAAGCGCTCCCGTGGCGAAGGCTTCGGTGCCGAAGTGCAGCGCCGGATCATGGTCGGCGCCTACGCGCTGTCCGCCGGCTACTACGACGCCTACTACCTCAAGGCGCAGAAAATCCGCCGCCTGGTGAAGAACGACTTCATGGCCGCCTTCAACGAGGTCGACATCATCCTCGGTCCAACCACGCCGAACCCGGCCTGGAAACTCGGTGCCAAGAACAGTGACCCGGTCGCCGAGTACCTGGAAGACGTCTACACCATCACCGCGAACCTCGCCGGCTTGCCGGGCCTGTCCATGCCGGCCGGTTTCGTCGATGGCCTGCCAGTGGGCGTGCAGTTGCTCGCGCCGTATTTCCAGGAAGGCCGCCTGTTGAACGTTGCCCACCAGTATCAGTTGAACACTGACTGGCACACCCGCACCCCAACCGGCTTCTGAGGAGAAACACATGCAATGGGAAGTCGTGATCGGGCTGGAGATTCATACCCAGCTCACCACCCGGTCGAAAATCTTTTCCGGTAGCTCCACCACGTTCGGCTCCGAGCCCAACACCCAGGCCAGCCTGGTCGACCTGGGCATGCCCGGCGTTCTGCCGGTGCTCAACGCCGAAGCGGTGCGCATGGCGGTGATGTTCGGCCTGGCGATTGACGCCGAGATCGGCCAGCACAACGTGTTCGCCCGCAAGAACTACTTCTACCCGGACCTGCCCAAGGGCTACCAGATCAGCCAGATGGAATTGCCGATCGTAGGCAAGGGCCACCTGGACATCGCCCTGGAAGACGGCACGGTCAAACGCGTCGGCATCACCCGGGCGCACCTGGAAGAAGATGCCGGCAAGAGCCTGCACGAAGAATTCAACGGTGCCACCGGCATCGACCTGAACCGCGCCGGCACGCCGCTGCTGGAAATCGTTTCCGAGCCGGACATGCGCAGCGCCAAGGAAGCCGTGGCCTACGTCAAGGCGATCCACGCATTGGTGCGCTACTTGGGCATCTGCGACGGCAACATGGCCGAAGGTTCGCTGCGCTGCGACTGCAACGTATCGATCCGGCCCAAGGGCCAGGTCGAGTTCGGCACCCGCTGCGAGATCAAGAACGTCAACTCGTTCCGCTTCATCGAGAAGGCGATCAACAGCGAGATCCAGCGCCAGATCGAACTGATCGAGGACGGTGGCAAGGTCATCCAGCAGACCCGCCTGTACGACCCGAACAAGGACGAGACCCGTCCGATGCGCAGCAAGGAAGAAGCCAACGACTACCGTTACTTCCCCGACCCGGACCTGCTGCCGGTGGTTATCGAGAACTCGTTCCTCGACGAGGTGCGCGCCACCCTGCCGGAACTGCCGCCGCAAAAACGCGAGCGCTTCCAGGCGCAATTCGGGCTGTCGAGCTATGACGCCAACGTCCTGGCCACCAGTCGCGAACAGGCCGATTACTTCGAGAAAGTCGTGAGCATCGGCGGCGACGCCAAGCTGGCGGCCAACTGGGTGATGGTGGAACTGGGCAGCCTGTTGAACAAACAGGGACTGGAAATCGACCAGTCGCCGGTCTCGGCCGAACAACTGGGCGGGATGCTGGTGCGGATCAAGGACAACACCATTTCCGGCAAGATCGCCAAGATGGTGTTCGAAGCCATGGCCAATGGTGAAGGCAGCGCCGACGAGATCATCGAGAAGCGCGGCTTGAAGCAGGTCACCGATACCGGCGCCATTTCCGCCGTGCTCGATGAAATGCTCGCGGCCAACGCCGAGCAGGTCGAACAGTACCGTGCGGCAGACGAAGCCAAGCGCGGCAAAATGTTCGGCTTCTTCGTCGGCCAGGCCATGAAAGCCTCCAAGGGCAAGGCCAACCCGCAACAGGTCAACGAACTGCTCAAAAGCAAGCTCGAGGGCTGACTTATCGACGGTGATCGTTCCCACGCTCTGCGTGGGAACGCCTCACTGGACGCTCCGCGTCCGCTTTTTGTGACGCAGAGCGTCACGGGCTGCATTCCCACGCAGAGCGTGGGAACGATCATGGGGTCATCGAATGAAGCGTCTCCTCGGCGCCTGCGCCCTGCTGTCCCTGTTGGCCGGTTGCGCCAGCCAGAGCGGGACGGTCGATCCACACGGCTACGACCAGACCGGCGTCGCCTCGTATTACGGTGCCAGGCACCACGGCAAGCGCACCGCCAGCGGCGAGCGTTTCGACCAGCACAGCCTGACCGCCGCCCATCGCCAGTTGCCGTTCGGCACCCGGGTGAAAGTCACCAACCTGAACAACAATGACAGCGTGGTGGTGCGCATCAACGACCGTGGCCCATACTCCCGAGGCCGCTTGATCGACGTGTCCCGCGAAGCCGCCGAGCAACTGGGCATGTTGCGCAGCGGCACCGCACGGGTGCGCGTGCAAGCCCTCGACGATTGATAGACGGAGCCCGGCCATTTCCCTACTCACCGCCCTACCGCTGCTCAGCCTGATCGAATTGTTCGGCGCCCTGCTGTTGCTGATCGGCGGCGCCGAACTGCTGGTGCGCGCCGCCGTGGGCCTGGCGGCACGCTTGCAGGTACGACCACTGATCATCGGCCTGAGCGTCGTCGCGTTCGGCAGCAGCGCCCCACAAATGGCCGTCAGCCTGCAGGCAACCCTGGCGCAAAACGCCGACATCGCCGTGGGCAGCGTGATCGGCAGCAGCATCTTCAACATCCTCGTCACCCTCGGGCTGTCGGCGCTGATCATTCCATTGCGCGTCTCGCGCCAACTGGTGCGCCTGGACATTCCGTTGATGATCGGTGCCAGCCTGCTGGTGTTCGTGCTGGCCTGGAATGAGGAACTGACCCGGCTGGACGGCGTATGGCTGCTGGTGGGCCTGGCGGTGTACCTGGGCCTGTTGTTGCGCCAGTCGCGGCACTCGGGACGGCCGCACACGGTGGATATCGAGGTGACCCGGGGGTCGTGGCCCATGAGCCTGGCGATGATCGTGCTGGGCTTGGCAATGCTGATTTTCGCCGGGCACCTGCTGCTGGGCGCGGCGGTGGAAGTGGCCACGGACCTGGGGCTTTCGGAGCGCATCATCGGCCTGACCATTGTCGCCGTCAGCACCTCGCTGCCGGAGCTCGCCACCTCGTTGATCGCCGCCCTGCGCGGCCAACGGGACATTGCGGTGGGCAACGTCATCGGCAGCAACCTGTTCAACCTGCTCGGGGTATTGGGGATAACCGCCCTCGCCGCCCCCACGCCATTGTCGGTCTCACCGAACGCCCTGGATTTCGACCTGCCGGTGATGCTCGGCGTGGCGGTGCTGTGCCTGCCGGTGTTCTATTCCGGTTATCGTGTCACCCGCGCCGAAGGGCTGCTGTTGCTGGGGTTGTACCTGGCCTATGGGCTGCACGTGATGTCCTTCACCACCGGCATGCCCCTGGCCGGCCAACTGGAACGGCTGATGCTGTTTTATGTGCTGCCGGCCCTGCTCGCGTTTTTACTGTTCACCTCCTTGCGCGCCTGGCGCCGCCAACACCACAAGAGGGATTTGCCATGACCGACACTCCAAAGACCGGCCTGGACATGCGTCGCCAAGTCATGGGCGACGCATTCGTCGACCGCGCCCTGGGCAACGCCACCGAGTTCACCCAGCCATTGCAGGACTTCGTCAACGAACATGCCTGGGGCAGCGTCTGGAGCCGCGAAGGCCTGCCGCTGAAGACCCGCAGCCTGATCACCCTGGCCGCCCTCACCGCCCTCAAGTGCCCGCAGGAACTCAAAGGCCATGTGCGCGGCGCGCTGAATAATGGCTGCACGGTGGAAGAGATTCGCGAGGCATTGCTGCATTGCGCGGTGTACGCGGGCGTGCCGGCGGCGATCGATGCGTTTCGGGCGGCGCAGGAAGTGATCGATAGCTATCAGAAACCTGAGTGACCGTTGGATCGCTATCGCGAGCATGCTCGCTCCCACAGATGATTGCGATACACCTGGGAGCGAGCTTGCTCGCGATTTGGACCTCAAGAACAGCGCAAACCCAAGGCTAGATCCACCCACCCCACTGCAACACAAAGATCCCCAGGTTGGTGGTAATCGCCGCCATCAGCGTGGTGATGACGATAATCGCCGCTGCCAGTTCATGGTTGCCATCGGCCGCCCGGGCCATGACGTAACTGGCGGCGGCGGTGGGGCTGCCGAAGTACAGGAACAGGATCCCCAACTCCGCCCCGCGAAAGCCCCAGAGCCACGCACCGAGAGTGGCCAGCAGCGGCAGCCCGACCATCTTCACCAGGCTCGAACTCAGGGCCATCTTGCCGCTCTTGCGCAAGGCCGCCAGCGACAGCGTGCCGCCGATGCAGATCAACGCCAGGGGCAAGGTCATTTGCGACAGGTACTTGGCCGAGGTCTCGAACCAGTTTGGCAGGCCGATGTGCCAATAGGCGAACGGCGCGGCGACGATCACGCTGATGATCAGCGGGTTGCTGATCACACTCTTGCAGATGCTCCACGGGTCAGACTTGATCACCGGGCTGTAGACCGCCAGCACGATGGTCGACAAGGTGTTGTAGAACAGGATCACCAGCGCCGCGAGAATCGCCCCCAGGGAAATCCCGTAGTCGCCATACATGCTCGCCGCCAGCGCCAGGCCAATGACCCCGTTGTTGCCGCGAAACGCACCTTGGGTATAGATACCGCGATCCTCGCGCGGGCAGCGCCAGATCGCCCAGCCCCAGGCCATGGCGAAACTTGCCAGGGTGGCGACGGAGAAATAGATCAGCAGGTCGGGCTGCAACGCCGCATGCAGGTCGGCATGGAGGATGCCGAGGAACAACAGCGCCGGCATGGTGACGTTGAACACCAGGGACGAGGCAATGTGGATGAAGTTGTCGTTGATCCAGTTGATGCGCTTGAGCAACACCCCCAAAAACAGCATGGCAAACACCGGCGCGGTGATGTTCAGGGTTTCGAGGAAAATTGCCAGCATGCCGGGGACCTTGAGAGGGTGTCGTTAGGTGGCTAATGATAAGCCACTCACGGCATTGGCGTCTGGTGGAGCGCTATCGCGAGCAAGCTCGCTCCCACATGTGTTCTTCAGTGAACACAAAATCCGCACTCTCCGCAAATCCCCTGTGGGAGCGAGCTTGCTCGCGAAGACGGCAGCACATCCAACATCGATGCTAGCTGAACCACCGCTATCGCGAGCAAGCTCGCTCCCACACTGGATCTCCGGCGATCACGAAATCATCAGGTGATCGGTGCAGGGTTGAACAACGTGATGTCGTTGTACAACTTGTGCCGCTCGGCCCAGGTCTGTTTCTTGCCGCTGGCCACGTCCAGGTAGTAGTGGAACAGCTCCCAACCCAGTTCCTCGATGGTCGCGCGTCCGGTGGCGATCCGGCCGGCGTCGATGTCGATCAGGTCCGGCCAGCGTTGGGCCAGTTCGGTGCGGGTCGAGACCTTCACCACCGGGGCCATGGCCAAGCCGTACGGCGTGCCGCGGCCGGTGGTGAACACGTGCAGGTTCATCCCCGCCGCCAGTTGCAACGTGCCGCAGACAAAATCACTGGCCGGCGTGGCGCAGAAGATCAGGCCCTTTTGCTTGAAGCGCTCGCCCGGACCCAGCACGCCATTGATCGCGCTGCTGCCGGATTTGACGATCGAGCCCAGGGATTTTTCGACGATGTTCGACAGCCCGCCCTTCTTGTTGCCCGGCGTGGTATTGGCACTGCGATCGGCTTCGCCCTTGGCCAGGTAACGGTCGTACCAGTCCATTTCACGCACCAGTTCCTGGGCCACTTCCTGGGTTTGTGCCCGGGAGGTCAGCAGGTAAATCGCATCGCGCACTTCAGTGACTTCGGAAAACATCACCGTTGCCCCGGCCCGCAGCAGCAGGTCCGAGGCGTAGCCCAGCGCCGGGTTGGCGGTGATGCCGGAAAACGCATCGCTGCCACCGCATTGCATGCCCAGGATCAGCTCCGAAGCCGGTACGGTTTCGCGGCGGCGCTGGTCGAGTTTCTTCAGGCGGGTCTCGGCCAGTTCCATGATCTGCTCGATCATTTCGGTGAAACCGTGACTGGAATCCTGTAAGCGATACAACCAAGGCTCGCTGAGGTCCACCGAGCTGTCGCCCTCATGCATCACCTGCCCGGCCTGCAATTTCTCGCAGCCCAGGCTGATCACCAGCGCCTCGCCCCCCAGGTTCGGGTTACGTGCCAGGTTGCGCACGGTACGGATCGGGATGTAGGCATCGGTGGCAGTGATCGCCACGCCGCAGCCGTAGCTGTGGGTCAGCGCCACCACGTCATCGACGTTCGGGTACTTGGGCAGCAACTCGTCCTTGATGCGCTTGACTGCATGGTCCAGCACCCCGGTCACGCACTGCACCGTGGTGGTGATGCCCAGGATATTGCGCGTGCCGACGGTACCGTCGGCGTTGCGATAACCCTCGAAGGTGTAGCCCTCCAACGGCGCATCGGCCACCGGCACATCAGTGGACAGCGGCAGGCTGTCCAGCGGTGGCGCGGTCGGCATGCGCAACTGGTCTTCCTTGACCCAGCTGCCACGAGGGATCGGTTGCAGCGCATAGCCGATGACCTGGCCATAGCGAATCACCTCGCCTCCCTCGGGAATGTCCACCAGGGTGACCTTGTGGCTCTGCGGCACAAAGTCCACAGTGACCAGGCCGTCCGGGAACTCGGTCCCGGCCGGTACACCCTGGTCATTGACGACGATCACTACGTTGTCCCGCTCATGCAAGCGGATATAACGCGGCGAATCGGCATGTTCAATCAGTTGCATTGACGCCGCTCCTTCAGGATTTTGCTTCAGACAGGCTGGAGATGTCGGCATCCTTGGCCGTTGGTTCCTTGAGCACGACACGCTTGATCGGCCCCACAATGACCAGGTAGCTGAACACCGCCACCAGCGCGTTGCAACCGACAAACACCAGCGCCCATTTGAACGAACCGGTGGCGCTGATGATGTAGCCGATGACGATTGGCGTGGTGATCGATGCCAGGTTGCCGAAGGTGTTGAACAGGCCACCGCTCAAGCCGGCGATCTGTTTTGGCGACGTATCGGAGACCACGGCCCAGCCCAGTGCGCCGACGCCTTTACCGAAGAAGGCCAGGGCCATGAAGCCCACCACCATCCATTCGATGTCGACGTAGTTGCACGCCACGATGCTGCTGGACACCAGCAGGCCGGCGATGATCGGTGCCTTGCGGGCGAAGGTCAGCGAGTGGCCCTTGCGCAGCAGGTAATCGGAAATCACCCCGCCGAGGACGCCGCCGATGAAACCGCAGATCGCTGGCAAGGACGCGATGAAACCGGCCTTGAGGATGGTCATGCCGCGTTCCTGCACCAGGTATACCGGGAACCAGGTCAGGAAGAAGTAGGTGATGCCGTTGATGCAGTACTGGCCCAGGTACACGCCGAGCATCATGCGGTTGGTCAGCAGTTGGCGGATGTAATCCCACTTCGGACCGTCGGTTTTCTTGTCCTTGCCCTTGTCCTGGTCCATATCGACCATCGCACCATTGGCGGCGATGTGATTGAACTCGGCCTCGTTGATCATTGGGTGCTGACGCGGGCTGTGGATCACTTTCAGCCAGATCAGCGAGAACACGATGCCGATCACGCCCATCACGATGAACACATGCTGCCAGCCGAAGCGATAGACGATCCAACCCATCAGCGGCGCGAACAGCACCGTGGCGAAGTATTGCGCCGAGTTGAAAATCGCCGAGGCGGTGCCGCGTTCTGCGGTCGGGAACCAGGCGGCGACGATACGTGCGTTGCCCGGAAAGGACGGCGCCTCGGCCAGACCGACCATAAAGCGCAGCATGAACAGTGCAACCACGGCCGTGGACATGCCGAATTCACCCACATAGCCTTGCAGCACGGTGAACAGCGACCAGGTGAAGATGCTCAAGGCATAGATTTTTTTCGAGCCGAAACGGTCGAGCAGCCAGCCACCGGGAATCTGCCCGGCCACGTAGGCCCAGCCGAAAGCGGAGAAGATATAACCGAGGGTGACGGCATCGATGCCGAGGTCTTTTTGCAGGCTGGAGCCTGCGATGGCGATGGTGGCACGGTCGGCATAGTTGATCGTCGTCACCAGGAACAGCATGAGCAGGATCAAATAGCGGACGTGAGTCGGCTTGGTCGCTTGCATGTAGAGGTACTCCCACTATTTATTTTTATGCGGGTCAGCAGATTGTACGACCAGAGCTGGAAATCCAGCCCCGGCCGGTGTTGCGTTTACGAACCGATGTAAGAGGTCTTCACCACGGTGTAGAACTCTTGCGCGTAGCGACCTTGCTCACGCGAACCATAGGACGAGCCTTTGCGTCCGCCGAACGGCACGTGGTAATCCACGCCGGCCGTCGGCAGGTTGACCATCACCATGCCCGCCTGGGAATGGCGCTTGAAGTGGTTGGCATACTTCAACGAGGTGGTGGCGATACCGGCGGACAGACCGAACTCGGTGTCGTTGGCCATCGCCAGCGCCGCCTCGTAGTCGGCCACGCGCACGACGTTGGCCACCGGGCCGAAGATCTCTTCGCGGCTGATGCGCATCGAGGCTTCGCTGTCGGCGAACAGGGTCGGCGCCAGGAAGTAACCTTCCGTGTCGCACGTCACCAGGCCGCCACCGCTGACCAACCGAGCACCTTCGCTCTGGCCGATGTCGATGTACTTCAAGTCCTGGCTGAGCTGGGCTTCAGAAACCACCGGGCCGATATCGGTGCCGGCCTTCAACGCATGGCCGACCTTGATCGACTGCATGCGCTCGGCCATGGCCTCGACGAACTTGTCGTGGATGCCGGCGGTGACGATCAGGCGACTCGAAGCCGTGCAGCGCTGGCCGGTGGAGTAGAACGCACTCTGCACCGCCAGTTCGACGGCCTGCTTGAGGTCTGCGTCGTCGAGGATGATCTGCGGGTTCTTGCCGCCCATTTCCAACTGCACCTTGGCCTGGCGCGACACGCAGTTGACGGCGATCTGCCGCCCCACGCCCACCGAACCGGTAAAGCTGATGCCGTCGACTTTCGGGCTGTTGACCAGCACTTCGCCAACCACACGGCCGCTGCCCATCACCAGGTTGAACGCACCGGCCGGGAAACCGGCGCGGGAAATGATCTCGGCCAGGGCCCAGGCGCAGCCCGGCACCAGTTCGGCGGGTTTGATCACCACGCAGTTGCCGTAGGCCAGGGCCGGGGCGATTTTCCACGCGGGAATGGCGATCGGGAAGTTCCACGGGGTGATCAGGCCGACCACACCGAGGGCTTCACGGGTGACTTCAACGTTGACGCCTGGGCGCACCGACGGCACGTAATCACCCGACAGGCGCAGGCATTCACCGGCGAAGAACTTGAAAATGTTACCGGCGCGGGTCACTTCGCCGATGGCTTCGGGCAGGGTCTTGCCCTCTTCCCGGGCCAGCAGTTGGCCGAGTTCTTCACGGCGGGCGAGGATCTCGCTACCGACTTTGTCCAGCGCATCGTGACGGGCCTGGATGCCCGAGGTCGACCAGGCCGGGAACGCGGCGCGCGCGGCTTCGATGGCGGCATTGACTTGCGCTGCGTCAGCCTTGGCGTATTCACCGATGACATCGGACAAGTCAGACGGGTTGATGTTGGTGCAATAGTCAGCACCAGCCACCCACTGACCGTTGATGTAGTTATCGAAACGCTTTGAATCTGCCACGGAGCTACTCCTTCTACAAAAGCTGTCTAGGAACGCAGAGCGTCCCTGGCTGCATTCCCACGCGATGCGTGGGAGCGATCGAGCCTTACGCAAAAAGCCGCTGATTGCTCAGCGGCCTTATCGGGTCTGTTACTGCTTGCCTTGCTTGTCGATCAGCGCGGCCAGTGCTTCGTATTCTTCTGGCAGCAGGTCGGTCAGCGGCGTGCGCACAGGACCTGCGTCATAGCCCACGATCTTCGCGCCGGCCTTGACGATGCTCACTGCGTAACCGGCCTTGCGGTTGCGAATGTCCAGGTATGGCAGGAAGAAGTCGTCGATGATCTTGCCGACGGTTTCGTGATCGTCGCGGGCAATGGCGTGGTAGAAATCCATCGCGGTTTTCGGGATGAAGTTGAACACCGCCGAGGAGTAGACCGGCACGCCAAGGGCCTTGTAGGCCGCAGCGTAGACTTCAGCGGTCGGCAGGCCGCCCAGGTAGCTGAAGCGATCACCGAGGCGGCGACGGATCGACACCATCAGTTCGATATCGCCCAGGCCATCCTTGTAGCCGATCAGGTTAGGGCAGCGCTCGGCCAGTTGTTCCAGCAAAGTGGCGTTCAGGCGGCAGACGTTGCGGTTGTACACCACCACGCCGATCTTCACCGATTTGCACACGGCTTCAACGTGGGCGGCAACACCGTCCTGGCTGGCTTCGGTCAGGTAATGCGGCAGCAGCAACAGGCCCTTGGCACCCAGGCGCTCGGCTTCTTGAGCGTATTCGATGGCCTGGCGAGTGGCACCGCCAACACCGGCAAGGATTGGCACGCTGGTGGCGCAGGTATCGACGGCGGTCTTGATGACTTGGGAATACTCGCTGGCGGCCAGGGAGAAGAATTCACCGGTGCCGCCCGCTGCGAACAATGCAGAGGCGCCATACGGGGCCAGCCACTCGAGGCGCTTGATGTAGCTGTCGCGATTGAAATCGCCTTGAGCAGTGAAATCGGTGACCGGGAACGACAGCAGGCCAGACGAGAGGATGGACTTCAGTTCTTGTGGATTCATTATTCGAACACCCTGGACGCAAATGATGTGTTGTAGGAAACGGTTCAGCTTCACGTGAAGTTGTAGGTCATCGTACAACTTAAAATATGAACGTCAACTGCATTTCGTCTTTTGTCGGGTGCAGGGGTTGAGGCGTTTGTCGCAGAACCTTGTAAATCGGGCCTTTGAGCAGGATGGAAAAGACAGATAAAACTTGCCGACCGAGCACCAGGACCGCTCATCGCCACTGTCAACTCTGTCAGTAGGCGTCGTCACGACAAGGGGGCATAACCCAGGCATGGCCGTGTCATGCCCGGCTGTAGTCCTTTTCTCAATCTTTTAAGTGAGTCGCCCGTACGCAACGATCAGGGCTGCCTCACAGGGAGTGACATCATGGCGAAGAGCTATGCGAAACCGACGCTCAAGGACTTTCCAGCCACTGGGGAAGTCACGATCAGCTTGTCAAAGGTAAAGACGTTGAGCGTGAAGATTCCGGATGCAGCTTTTGAACCGTACTCGAACGCCCGACTGACTCTGGGCGTCGGCTCGACGTCTCCAACTCCGGTAGGTGCGTTTACACCGCTGACCGAGGGTGAGGAAGGTACGCCCTGCAAGGATGTGACAATGACGCTAACCAATGCCGACTTGACAGCTTACATCGACAAATTGGTTGAGCTTCGTTACGAGGTTAGCTACGAGAGCTGGGATCCCGATATATCCGAGCCGCAAATGTTGCGGATCAAGGCGTAGGGCTGCGTGTAGGAGCTGCCGAAGGCTGCGATCTTTGATCTTGATCTTTCACTGGCGACTCAATTGCCAGGGACAAGATCGCAGCCTCGTTGCACTCGACAGCTCCTACGACGCAGCCCGGCGGGAAAAAGGTTCCTCGTCAAAGCATTCTTACCACCCGAGCAGCGAAGCGCCTTCAGCCCTGCGCCTGCGCCTCTTCATGGGCCTGGCGCAGCCGCTCGCGGCTGTTGGTCAGATGCAAACGCATGGCCGCACGGGCCGCCTCGGAGTCCTGGCGGGCGATGGCGTCGTAGATCTCCTCGTGCTCGCGGCTCAGGCGGTTCATGTAGCGCTGCTGGTCATCGTGGGCCAAACGCGCCGAGTTCACCCGGGTACGCGGAATGATGCTGGTACCCAGGTGAGTCATGATGTCGGTGAAGTAGCGGTTGCCGGTGGACAGGGCGATTTCCAGGTGGAAGGCGAAGTCCGAGGCCACCGCATCGCTGGCGTGGGCGGCGCTTTCGTTCAAGGCGTCGAGGGCGGCGCGCATGGCGGCCAGTTGCTCGTCGCTGCGGCGCTGCGCCGCCAGCCCGGCGGATTCCACTTCCAGGCTGATGCGCAACTCCAGGATCGCCAGCACGTCACGCAAGGTGACCACGGTGGCCGGGTCGATGCGAAAACCGCTGGGGCTCGGCGTGTCCAGCACGAAAGTGCCGATGCCATGGCGGGTTTCCACCTGGCCGGCCGCCTGCAAGCGGGAAATCGCCTCGCGCACCACGGTACGGCTGACGCCATGGGCTTCCATGATCGCCGACTCGGTGGGCAATTTATCGCCACGCTTGAGCAGGCCGTCGCGAATCTGCTCGGTCAACACCGTCACCAGCTCCTGCGCCAGGCTGCGGCGCTTGCGGGGAAAGCGTGGTACTTCGATCGGGTTTTCCATGGGGTTGTGTCTCGGTAAACGGCTGAATGGCATCATCATAGCGCAACGTGGTTGTACGATCACCGTGGGTGCAGCGGCGAGTCTGGTGCTGAGACCGATTCGCCTTCATCGCGAACAGGCTCGCTCCCACACTAGAGCGGTTGCGTGCATTTGCATCCGGCTCACCACAAAACCCCTGTGGGAGCGAGCTTGCACGCGATGGCGGTGGGTCAGCCACATCAATATCAACTGATACACCGCTATCGCGAGCAAGCTCGCTCCCACAGGTTTTGGGTGTTTATGCTGTCACGGTGCGCTCCACCAGTTGGCCATTTTCGATACGCACATGTCGCGGATGGAAACGTTTCAAACTGCTTCGGTGGCCGACGCTGACGATGCTCAGGCCCGGTAACTCGTCGATCAGCGCCTGGTACAGCGTCGCCTCGTCTTCTTCATCCATCGCCGACGTGGCTTCGTCCATGTACAACCATTGCGGTGCATAAAGCAATGCGCGGGCAAAGGCCAGGCGTTGTTGCTCGCCGGGCGAGAGCATGCGCTGCCAGTGGTTGCTTTCATCCAGCCGCGGGATCAGGTGCGGCAGGCGGCAGGTTTCCAGCACCTGGGCATAACGTTCGTTGGGATAGATATCGCCGGCCTGTGGATAACTCAATACCTCACGCAGGCTGCCAATCGGTAGATAAGGCTTCTGCGGCAGGAACAGGTAACGCGCGGCCGGAAGCCGGATCGTCCCGTGCCCTGCCGGCCACAAATGCCCCATCGCCCGCAGCAGGGTCGATTTGCCGCTGCCTGAACGGCCACTGAGCATCACCCGTTCGCCCGGCTCCACGGTCATGTCGGCGTTATCGAGCAGATGGCGACCGTCGGCCAGGTCCAGCCCCAAGTGATGAACCTTCAACCCATCGCCCTGGTTTTGCACATCGATGGCCGGCACACGGTCTTCGTTGTCGCTCATGGCCTGGCGGAAACTCAGCAGACGATCGCAGGTGGCGCGCCACGCGGCGAGGTCGGCATAAGCACTGATGAACCAGCTGAAATTCTCCTGCACATTGCCGAACGCCGAGTTGATCTGCATGAGCTCGCCCAGCTGGATCTTGCCGGCGAAGTAGCGCGGTGCAGCGACGATGAACGGGAAGATGATCGCGATCTGGCCGTAGCCGGAGGTGAAGAACGTCAGGCGCTTGGACACTCGCATGATGTCCCAGAAATTATGCCAGACCAGGCCGAAACGGCCGCTCAGGCGACGGTTCTCGTTCGGTTCACCGTTGTACAGCGCAATGCTCTCGGCGTTTTCACGCACCCGTACCATGGAAAAACGCAGGTCGGCTTCGAAGCGTTGCTGGTTGTTGTTCAGACCGATCAGGCGTCGGCCGATCAAGTGCGTCAGCCAACTGCCCACCGCCGCATACACCAGCGCGCACCAGAACATGTAGCCCGGGATGGTGTAGCCGAACACTTCGATGCTGCCTGACACGCCCCACAAAATGATCGAGAACGACACCAGGCTGACCACAGTGCGCAGCAATCCCAAGCCCAGGCTCAGGGTGTTGGTAGTGAAACTGTTGAGGTCTTCGGAAATCCGCTGGTCCGGGTTATCGGTATAACCGCCCTGCTCCAGCCGGTAGTAATTCTTGTCACCGAGCCAGCGGGCGAAATGCTGCTCGGTGAGCCAGGCCCGCCAGCGGATGGTGAGCATCTGCGTGAGGTACAAGCGGTATACCGCGCCCAGGATCGCCACCGCCGCGATGCCGCAGAAATACAGGATCAACTGCCAGAACGCCGCGCTGTCCTTCTCTTGCAGGGCGTTGTAGAAATCCTTGTACCAACTGTTGATCCACACCGAGATCGCCACGCTGAACAGCGAGAGTGCGATGACGGCGATCAACAGCGTCCAGGCCTTGCCCTTCTCCTCACTGCGCCAGTACGGCGTGGTCATTTGCCAGACACGGCGGAAAAACTGCCCGCGCACCGCGTCATTGACCGCGGAATATTCAGCGTTCTGATTCATGGTTAAGGCTCTATAAAAAAAAGAACAGACTCGGGCCGATCATATAGAGCAACGACCCGATGTGTCGCGGGGGTGGACAACACCTGTTCAGCGCAGGTTCAGCGACGCACGGGACGCTTTTGCAATTTGCGCTGCAAAGTCCGCCGGTGCATGCCCAAGGCGCGGGCCGTGGCGGAGATATTGCCTTCGTGCTCGGTCAGCACCCGCTGGATGTGCTCCCATTGCAGGCGATCCACCGACATGGGGTTTTCCGGCACCAGGGTGTCGAGGTCGGCGTGCTCGGACAACAGCGCCGCCAGTACATCATCGGCGTCCGCCGGTTTGCACAGGTAATTGCAGGCACCGCGCTTGATGGCCTCGACTGCGGTGGCGATGCTCGAATAACCGGTGAGGATCACCACGCGCATCTCCGGGTCCAGCTCCAGCAGCTTGGGCAACAGCACCAGGCCCGAGTCACCGTCCATTTTCAGGTCCAGGGCGGCGTAGTCCGGCAGGTCGGCCTGGGCGATGGTCAGGCCTTCTTCGGCAGAACCTGCGGTGCTGACGCGAAAACCGCGACGGGACATCGCCCGGGCCATGACGCGGGTAAACGTGGCGTCGTCATCTACCAGCAACAGGTGCGGCAGCTCTTCGCCGTCGACTTGGATCTCGTCACTCATGTTTCGTCTCCTCGGTCGGCATGGGGCAGGCGCAGCTCGGTGAGCGTGCCGCCTTCCTCATGGGGGTAGAGTTTCACCGAGCCGCCGGCGCGTGTCACGCTGGCTTTGCTCAAAAACAGGCCCAGGCCGAAACCTTTGCCCTTGGTGGTATAGAACGGCTTGCCGATCTGCTCGGCAATCGCCAGCGGCACACCGGCGCCGTGGTCGCGAATACTGATGGTCAGCTCATAGGCATTCCAGTCCAACGCCACTTCCAGCCCTTCGGGGCAAGCGTCGGCGGCGTTGTTCAGAAGGTTCAGCAGCGCCTGGGTCAGGTCCGGTGGCGGTGCCATGCGTGGCACCGGGCCCTGGCCCAGGCGCTGGAAGCGATAACTGGCTTCCGGGCGCATCAGGTGCCAGCGGTTCAACGCCTCATCGAGCCAGTCGGTGACATCTTGCATGTCGATGGCCAGCCGACGATTGGCCTCGGCGGCGCGCACCAGGTACTGCAGGGTCTCCTTGCACAGCTTGACCTGGTCCTGCAGCACGCTGAGGTCCTCCTGCAACGCCGGGTCGTGGTGATCCTGGCGCATCTCCTTGAGCAGCACACTCATGGTCGCCAGCGGCGTGCCCAACTCATGGGCGGCGCCAGCGGCCTGGGTCGCCACGGCCAGCAATTGCTCGTCGCGCAGGCCCTCTTCACGGCGGATGGCCCGCAATTCTTCCTGGCGACGCAGCTCCTCGGCCATGCGCGCGGCAAAAAACGTGATGACCGCCGCGGCCAGGGCGAAACTCAGCCACATGCCGTAGATCTGCAGGTTTTCCCGGGCGATGGGGAAGGTTTCCAGCGGGTAGAACCGCGCCAGCAGCAAGGTGTACAGCGCCAGGGCGATACCAGACAGGATCAACGAAAAGCGCCACGGCAACGTCACCGCGGCGATGGTCAGCGGCACCAGGTAATAAGAGACGAAAGGGTTGGTGGAACCGCCGGAGAAATACAGCAGCGCGCTGTGGATAAACAGGTCGCCGGCCAGCTGTACGGCGTATTCCAGCTCAGTTACCGGCCACGAGGTGCGCAGGCGAATCGCCGTCAGCGCGCAGAGCACGCTGGAACAGACCAGGGTGATCGCCAATTGCAGCCAGGGCAGCGGCAGCAGGTTGAACCAATAGGCGAGCCCCACCGAGCCGGCCTGGGCCGCCAGGACCAGGATGCGGATGAATGTCAGGCGCCAGAGGTTCTGGCGAGAGGCGGATGTCATTTGCAAAGGGGCGAGCATGAGCTCTCCTGATGAGCGCTCCAGGCGAATCGCACGGAGTATAACCAAGGCGCGGCTTGCAGCGGCAGATATGCGGCAAAGCGCCACAGCCTCGAAATGACACACCCCCTGTCAATTGGACTCATGCACATCTGTATAGAAGTTGTAACTGTGCGAACCCACCCATAAAAGCTAGAGTCTTAACGTTCACGCAGGCCCGGACCTCACCCCTGCGCACCATCCCAAGGAGCTTTCATGCACACGTTCCGTCGCCCCGCCGCCCTGCTCGCCCTCAGCCTCGGCACCGCCGCCAGCCTGCCGGCCCTGGCCGCCGATGAGCTGCACTACAACCAGATTTCCCTGCGCGCCGAAGCCAGCCAGGAAGTGGCCCGCGACCTGATGATCGTCACCCTCTACACCGAGGAGCAGAACACCGACCCGGCCAAACTCGCCGCCGCCGTCAGCACCACGCTGAACAAAGCCATCGGCCAGGCCAAAGAGGTCAAGGACATCAATCTGCGCCAGGGCAGCCGCAACAGCTACCCGATCTACGACAACAAAGGCGGGAAAATCACCGGCTGGCGTGAGCGCGCGGAACTGCGCCTGGAAAGCGCCGACTTCGCCGCCCTGTCCAAACTCACCGGCGAACTGCTGGGTGACATGAAAATGGCTGGCATGGACTTCGCCATCGCCACCGCCACCCGCAAAACCAGCGAAGACGCCCTGCTCAAGGACGCCGTCAACGCCTTCAAGGCCCGCGCCCAACTGGCCACCGACGCCCTGGGCGGCAAGGGTTACAAAATCGTCAACCTGAACTTCAATACCAACGGTTATCCACAACCGTACATGCGCCCGCAGATGATGATGAAAGCCGCGTCCATGGATGCTGAGTCGGTGACGCCGGAAGTTGAAGCGGGCACCAGCCAGGTGACGATGACGGCGGATGGGGTGGTTGAGGTGTTGATGCAGTGATGATCGGCGGTGGTTCAGCCAGTCTCACTGACTGAACCACCGAAGCCGAGTGAGAATACTCCGTGGCGAGGGAGCTTGCTCCCGCTGGGCTGCGCAGCAGCCCCAAACCAGACGCCTCGGTGTATCAGATGGATCCAGTCGCTGCTGTTGGGGCCGCTTCGCGCCCCAGCGGGAGCAAGCTCCCTCGCCACAAGGTGGTTAAGGTGCCGGGCTGGCCGGCGCCTCAAGCTGATCCAACGCCTTGTCCACCAGCAACTGGCACAACTCCACCAACTGATGAATCCCCAACGCCACGCTGCGCCGCGTGCCCTCTACTTCAAAGGCCAGGTCCTCGGCCATGGCTTTTATCGAGGCCAAGGTTTCGGAGGTGCTGGTCAGTAGCGTGTCGGCATCGGCTTTGGCGGTGACGGAAAACAGGCTGTCGATGCGCGGGTCGGTGCTTGGCTCTGGAGGCTTTGGGTTGAGGTAATGATTGAGGGCGCGCTCGGCGGCGGCGCGGTCTTTGAGTAGGTCTTCGATGGCGTCGAAATCCGCCAATGGATTTGTTCTGTTGAAGTTCGGTTCAGTCTTTCCTTCGTTCATGTGCATGCTCCTGATGAAATTGGAGCCATCACTTGCCGTTATGGTCGTGAGGCTTACGACCTATTAATTTCGGGTTCCCACTCCCGGTCGCTGTTTTGCAGCGACAGGAAAAAGGTTAGAGAGCCCACTTCCGAGGGACAACCCTAAAAAGCTGTGGGATGTTTCCTTTCGGGGCCGGTGATCCTTCCGACACAAATGAATGACTCGTGCCGCTTCGCTTCCTGACGCCGCAAACCCCGTGGCGAGGGAGCTTGCTCCCGCTGGGCTGCGAAGCGGCCCTTTTCAGAGTTGTGTGTATATCCGTTTTTTTGGTGACGGCTACTTAGGGTTCCGCCCTGACGGCGGGTCACTTTCGAAAAGCGCGAAAGTAACCAAAGCGCTTTTGCCCCACCACTCGGTGCCTCGCTTAGGCTCGGCATGCCTGAACGAAGGCATTGCTCCGTGGGCCGCCGCGAAGGGCCATCCATGGCCCAGCGCGGCTAACCCGGCATCCATGCCGGGTTGCCCACTGCGCAATACCTTCGTTCAGCCAGCGTGGTTAACGGGGCGCCCGAGATCAACGTCCACCGCGAGGCGGCCTGGTAGCCGACCTGGCTCTTGGTGGGACCGCGTTTCTCCTGTGGGAGCAAAGCTTGCTCGCGATGGCGGTGGTTCAGTCACATGGATGTTGAGCTTACTGGCCTCATCGCGAGCAAGCTCGCCCCCACAATTTGGATTGGGGACAGCCGAAGAAACAGGTCGGCTGTAAGGCCGCCTCGCGAGCAAGCTTTGCTCCCACAGGTCCTGCTCAAACAGATCTGATGGGTGTACGACCAGGAGAACCAGGTCGGCTACCAGGCCGCCTCGGGGCGGACGTTGATCTCAGCGCCCCGTTAACCACGCTGGCCGAACGCAGGCATTGTGGAGTGGGTATCCCGGCATGGATGCCGGGATAGCCGCGCTGGGCCATGGATGGCCCTTCGCGGCGGCCCACGGAGCAATGCCGGAGTGAGGGCACACCGAGCCTAGGCGAGGTGCCGAGTGGTGGGGCAAGAGCGTTTTGCTTACTTTTGACTGGGCCGGCTTCCGGGCTTCTCAAAAGTGAGCCGCCGTCAGGGCGGAACCCTAAGCAGCCGTTACCGCAGCAATGGATATGTACTCGATCAACAAGGCCAGCTATCAGGTCGCCTTCGCGAGCAAGGCCGCTCCCACACTTGGATCGGGTACGACCGGGAGAGCCAGGTCGACTGTCAGGCCGCCTCGCGAGCAAGCTTTGCTCCCACAGGCCTGACGGGTGTATGACCAGACAGCCTCGCCCCCAAAACAACAAGGCGCCACCCAGTGAAACCGCAGGTTGCGCCGGGTACCACCCTCAACTCATGAGCAATGACGGTGCAACGTCCCCCTAACGCACGAATGCAGCACAAATGCTCCAGCAGAATCGGATCAAGACCATCGTCAGCATGAATGAAGCAAGCACATCAAGCGCGCAAAAAATGGCGAACATGCTGCAATGATTTACATCTGCCCCCCGATAACCGACAACCGACTGGAGCGATAAACAGGGATTTCAAACTCAGCCCATAGCCCCCATACCCATCTACGGCGCGGGTTTGAAGTGGTAACACCTGCCCATTCCCGGTGCACTACAGCCGAAAAACGCCCCCGAAAAGAGCGTGATTTACCCCGAAAAAACACGCGCAAACGATCAAATGCGTCGGAAGTTACACAGATGCGACATTAAGGTACGTTCGTGCCACTGTTTCGGACTTGTGACCGCTCTGGATCTTGCATTGGGTATGGGGCCTGCATAAGTATCCGCAGGACGACTCACGAGGTCGCCCTCAAATCCAAAAATGACAACAAATCATGAGGCCAACATGCTTAAACAAGCGGTCATTCCGTTTTTAGTCGGCGCAAGCTTATTAGCCAGCGCACCTTTCGCCCAAGCCGCGACTAACCTGGTGTTCTGCTCCGAAGGGAGCCCGGCCGGTTTTGACCCTGGTCAGTACACCACCGGAACCGACTTCGACGCCTCTGCAGAGACCATGTTCAACCGCCTGACCCAGTTCGAACGTGGCGGCACCGCCGTGATTCCTGGCCTGGCGACCAAATGGGATATTTCCGAAGACGGCCTGACCTACACCTTCCACCTGCGTGAAGGCGTCAAGTTCCATACCACCCCGTACTTCAAGCCGACCCGCGAATTCAACGCCGACGACGTGCTGTTCACCTTCAATCGCATGATCAGCAAGGATGACCCGTTCCGTAAGGCCTACCCGACCGAGTTCCCATACTTCACCGACATGGGGATGGACACCAACATCACCAAGATCGATAAAGTCGACGACCACACCGTCAAGTTCACCCTCAAGGATGTCGACGCCGCGTTCATCCAGAACATGGCCATGAGCTTCGCCTCGATCCAGTCCGCCGAATACGCCGCCCAGTTGCTCAAGGAAGGCAAGGCCTCCGACATCAACCAGAAGCCAGTCGGCACCGGCCCGTTCGTGTTCAAGAGCTACCAGAAAGACTCCAACATCCGCTACACCGGGAACAAGGACTACTGGAAGCCTGACGACGTGAAGATCGACAACCTGATCTTCGCCATCACCACCGACCCGTCGGTGCGCATGCAGAAACTCAAGAAAAACGAATGCCAGATCACTCTCTTCCCACGCCCGGCCGACCTCAAGGCCCTGAAGGAAGATAAAGCGCTGAAGATGCCTGACCAGGCGGGTTTCAACCTGGGCTACATCGCCTATAACGTGATGGACAAGATCAAGGGCAGCAACGAGCCGAACGTGCTGGCCAACCTGAAAGTTCGCCAGGCGCTGGACATGGCGGTCAACAAGCCGCAGATCATCGATTCGGTCTACCAGGGCGCCGGCCAGTTGGCTGTCAACGCCATGCCGCCGACCCAATGGTCCTACGACACCACCATCAAGGACGCCAAGTACGACCCTGAGAAAGCCAAGGAGCTGCTCAAGGAAGCCGGCGTCAAGGAAGGCACCAACATCACCCTGTGGGCGATGCCGGTCCAGCGTCCGTACAACCCGAACGCCAAGCTGATGGCCGAGATGCTGCAGTCCGACTGGAAGAAAATCGGCCTGAACGTCAACATCGTCAGCTACGAATGGGGCGAGTACATCAAGCGTTCCAAAGGCGGCGAGAACCAGGCGATGATCATCGGCTGGAGCGGTGACAACGGTGACCCGGACAACTGGCTCAACGTGCTGTTCGGTTGCGACTCGCTCAGTGGCAACAACTTCTCCAAATGGTGCGACAAGAAATTCGACGATCTGGTCAAGCAAGCCAAGCGCACCTCCGACCAGTCCAAACGCACCGAACTGTACAAACAGGCACAACACGTCCTCAAGGATGCCGTGCCAATGACACCTATCGCTCACTCGACGGTGTATCAACCCATGCGCGCCAACGTGCAGGATTTCAAGATCAGCCCATTTGGCTTGAACTCCTTCTACGGCGTCAGCGTCAGCAAATAAAGATAGGCAACGGCGACGTCTTCAACGTCGCCGTTGCTGTATCTGCCGAGACCAAGACTCAGGAAATCGCCTGCATCCAAAAGCACTGCGTACCACAGCAGTTGGTTTAGGACGTATCGCCCTTTCCCACAAGTCTTTCAGGCATTACGCATTCACCGCCTGGCCCACGGCTCCTACCGTCGGGACCTGGACGGCTTGCTGATCCTGCGGCATCGCGACGCAATGGAATGAGCTCAGTGCTCCGGGTCCCCGGAAGGACACCGGTTCACTGTTAAAACACCCCGAACGAGAGAGGGAGCGTCATGCGCCATACCTTGGTTTTATCCGCATTGCTGGGCACCGGCCTGCTGGCCACGACGTCCGCAGCCCAGGCCGCTGGCGGCAGCCTGGTGTTCTGTTCCGAAGGCAGCCCCGCCGGTTTCGACACTGCGCAATACACCACGGCCACCGACAACGATGCCGCCGAGCCGCTGTACAACCGCCTGGCCGAGTTTGAAAAAGGCGCGACCAATGTCGTCCCAGGCCTGGCGACAAGTTGGGACATTTCCGAAGACGGCCTGAAGTACACGTTTCACCTGCGCGAAGGCGTGAAGTTTCATACCACCGACTACTTCACACCGACCCGGGATTTCAACGCCGACGACGTGCTGTTCACCTTCAACCGCATGCTTGACCCGCAGCATCCGTTCCGCAAGGCCTACCCCACCGAGTTCCCGTACTTCAACGGCATGAGCCTGAACAAGAACATCGCCAAGGTGGAAGCGACCGGGCCGCTGACCGTGGTCATGACCCTCAACAGCGTGGACGCCGCGTTCATCCAGAACATCGCCATGAGTTTTGCCGCGATCCTGTCGGCCGAGTACGCCGACCAGTTGCTCAAGAACGGCAAGCCTAGCGACATCAACCAGAAGCCGATCGGCACCGGGCCGTTCGAGTTCAAGAGCTACCAGAAAGACTCCAACATCCGCTACGTCGCCAACCAGCAGTACTGGGCGCCGGAACGGGTCAAGCTGAACAACCTGATCTTCTCCATCAATACCGACGCGTCGGTACGGGTGCAGAAGCTCAAGGCCAACGAATGCCAGGTCACCCTGCATCCGCGTCCGGCCGATGTGCCAGCCTTGAAGAACGACCCCAAGCTGCAGTTGATCGAGAAGCCTGGTTTCAACCTGGGCTACATCGCCTATAACACCCGCCACAAGCCGTTCGACCAGGTCGAAGTGCGCCAGGCATTGGACATGGCGGTGAACAAGCAAGGCATTCTCAATGCCGTGTACCAGGGCGCGGGGCAACTGGCGCAGAACGCCATGCCGCCGACCCAATGGTCCTACGACGACACCGTCAAGGACGCTCCCTACAACCCGGAAAAAGCCAAGGAATTGCTCAAGGCCGCCGGGGTCAAGGAAGGCACCGAAATCACCCTATGGGCCATGCCCGTACAGCGCCCGTACAACCCCAACGCCAAGCTGATGGCCGAAATGCTCCAGGCCGACTGGGCCAAGATCGGCCTGAAGGTGAAGATCGTCAGCTATGAGTGGGGCGAGTACATCAAGCGCACCAAGAACGGCGAGCACGACATCAGCCTGATCGGCTGGACCGGCGACAACGGGGACCCGGACAACTGGCTGGGCACGCTGTACAGCTGCGACGCCATTGGCGGCAACAACTACTCCATGTGGTGTGACCAGGACTACGACAAGCTGATCAAGCAGGCCAAGGTCGTCACCGACCGCGACCAGCGCACCGTGCTCTACAAACAGGCCCAGCAGTTGCTCAAGCAGCAAGTGCCGATCACCCCTGTTGCCCACTCGACGGTCAACCAGCCGCTGAGTGCCAAAGTCGAAGGGTTCAAAGTCAGCCCCTTCGGTCGCAACGTGTTCTCGGGCGTCAGCCTGAACCCATAACCGCTTAGCCACACAGCGAGGGCTTCCTTTGGAAGCCCTCACGCAGGCGTCTTGCCTGAATTCGTCGATCAGGCGCCATGCAAACGTTTGCTAGCTGTGAATGAGTTGCAAAAACCAATAGCCGTATCACCTAAAAAGACCGGCATCAAAAGAAAGAAAAGGAGCGTTACCCATGAAACTGAGCAGCACCGCGATACTGGCCCTGGCCATCAGCAGCATCACCGCCACGGCCTATGCAGAATCCCAAAGCCAGGCGGTCACCCCGGTGACCCTCAAGACCACCAGCGAGCAAAGCGAAGCCAAGGGCTTCATCGACGGCCAATCCATCAGTGGCAGCACACGCAACTGGTACGCCAACGAGCAATTCAAGCGCGGCGCGAAACTCACCTATCGCAAGAACGGCGAAGCACGCGAGACCGACCGCCGTATCAACTGGCTGCAAGGCACCATCATCAAGTACAACTCGGGCTTCACCGAAGGCACCGTGGGCTTCAGCACCGAACTGGCCGCCTACAACGTCATCGCCCTGGACCAGGATCGCAAGGACCTGGCGTCCAACAATGGCGGTGCCCCGACCACCCGTCCTGGCGCTGGCAACAACCGTACCCTGACCCGCGAAGGCGGCGACGCCGTGGGCCAGTGGAGCAAACTGGGCCTGGCCAACGTCAAGGCCCGTGTTTCCAACACCACCCTGACTGCCGGCCGCCAGAACTTCAGCAGCCCGATGGTCGACGTTATCGGCAACCGTGCCCTGCCCTCCAGCTTCCAGGGTGTGAGCCTGCACAGCGAAGAGTTCGAAAACCTGGCCTTCGACGTCGCCACCTTCGACCGCAACTCGCCACGTACCGAAGAGAGCCAGCGCAAGTTCCGCTCCGAATACGGCGACAGCAGCGTTGAAACCGATCACGTCAACACCGCGGGTATCACCTACCAACCACTGGCCAGCCTGAAAACCAGCCTGTGGGCGACCCAGGCCGAAGACCTCTGGAACCAGTACTACTTCGGCGCCACCCATGAACTGGGCGACAGCTCGGTGCTGAGCCTGACCACCGGCCTGAACTACTACAAGACCGTGGATTCGGGTAAAAGCAAGCTCGGCGAGATCGATAACGACACCTACTCCCTGTCGTTCGGCCTGACGCACCAGGCCCATAGCCTGACGTTCTCGTACCAGGAAGTGAACGGCAACGAGTACTTCGACTACCTGCACGAAACCAACGGCATCTACCTGGCCAACTCCCTGCTGTCGGACTTCAACGGCCCGAACGAGAAGTCCTTCCAGATCGCCTACGGCCTGAACATGGCCGAATACGGCGTGCCAGGCCTGAAGTTCAACATCTACCAGGCTCGCGGCTGGGGCATCGACGGTACTCACTACAACAGCACCGGTTATAGCGATGTACGGGCCATGGACGGTGAGCACCACTACGAATACGGCATCGGCGCATCCTATGCCGTACAGAGCGGCCCACTGAAAGCCACCGCGATCCGTGCGACCTACACCGCACACCGCGCCAGCGAAAACCAGGCCGACGGCAGCCTCAACGAGTTCCGCCTGGTCACCACCATTCCGTTCAACATTCTCTAAACTGCCACCGGGCGGTCGACTCACAAGGTCGCCCGTCCGGTCTTTTGCCATTTACCCGATTGCAGAGGATTGACGATGAACATGATCCCCCTACGCGCCGCCATCGCCGCTGCGCTGCTGAGTGTCGCCGTTGGCGCCACGGCCAAACCCCTGGTGGTTTGCACAGAAGCCAGCCCGGAAGGCTTCGACATGGTCCAGTACACGACTGCAGTCACTGCCGACGCCGTGGCAGAAACCATTTTCAATCGCCTGGCCGATTTCAAACCCGGCACCACCGAAGTGATTCCGGCCCTGGCCGAATCCTGGGACATCAGTGACGATGGCCTGACGTACACCTTCCACCTGCGCAAGGGCGTCAAGTTCCACACCACCGAATACTTCAAGCCGACCCGCGACATGAACGCCGACGACGTGGTCTGGAGCTTCCAGCGCCAGCTGGACCCGAATCACCCGTGGCACAAACTGTCGAGCGTAGGCTTCCCGTACTTTGAAAGCATGGGCTTCAAGGAACTGCTCAAGAGCGTCGAGAAAGTCGACGAGCACACGGTCAAGTTCAGCCTGACCCGCCGCGAAGCGCCGTTCCTGGCCGACATCGCCATGGCCTTCTCCTCGATCTACCCGGCCGAATACGCCGACCAGTTGCTCAAGGCAGGCAAGGCTGGTGACCTCAACAGCAAGCCAGTCGGCACCGGCCCGTTCGTCTTCCAGCGCTACAACAAGGATGCCCAGGTGCGCTTCAAGGCCAACCCGGACTACTTCCGTGGCAAGCCGCCGGCCGACGCTCTGGTATTGGCCATCGCCACCGACAACAACGTGCGCATGCAGAAACTCAAGACCAACGAGTGCCAGATCGCGCTGTACCCCAAACCCGATGACATCCCCAGCATCAAGAAAGACCCGAACCTGAAGGTCGCCGAGCTGGATGCGATGACCGTTTCCTACACCGCCCTGAACACCAGCCACAAATACATGAGCGACGTGCGGGTGCGCAAAGCCATCGACCTGGCCTTCGACAAGGAAGCCTACGTCAACGCGCTGTTCGGCAAGGGCAACGCCACCGTGGCGGTCAACCCGTACCCACCGACACTGCTGGGTTTCAACCACGACCTGAAGAACCCGACCCGCGACCTGGACAAGGCCCGCCAGCTGCTCAAGGAAGCCGGCGTGCCGGAAGGCACCGTGTTCACCCTGTTCACCCGCAACGGCGGCGGCCCGACCAACCCCAACCCGATGCTCGGCGCGCAGATGATGCAGGCGGACCTGGCCAAGGTCGGGATCAAGGTCGACATCCGCGTGATGGAATGGGGCGAAATGCTCAAGCGCGCAAAAAACGGCGAGCACGACATGGTGTCCGCCGGATGGGCGGGCGACAACGGCGACCCGGATAACTTCCTGACGCCTATGCTCAGTTGCGAGGCCGCCAAGAACGGCGAAAACTACGCGCGCTGGTGCAACGAGAAGTTCCAGGCGCTGATCGACCAGGCTCGCGCCACAGTGAACCCCGAGGAACGCGCCAAGCTCTATGAACAGGCCCAGGTGATTTTCAACCAGGACCAACCGTGGATCAGCATGGCCCACACCCGCATGTTCACAGCAATGCGCAACAACGTAGAGGGCTACGTGATTAGCCCGCTCACCACCAACAACTTCGCCACCACCCAGGTGAAGTAGATAAGAAAACGCCCGGTACCCCTTATCCGAGGGCTACCGGGCACGCCTAACCGGCTGATGAGGTACACCTGAAGATGTTTAGTTTTATTGCCCGCCGACTGGGATTATTGATCCCCACGTTCTTCGGCATCACCTTGCTGACCTTCGCGTTGATTCGCATGATCCCCGGCGACCCCGTGGAAGTGATGATGGGCGAACGTCGGGTCGATCCCGAAATGCATGCACAGGCAATGGAACGCCTTGGCCTCAACAAACCGCTGTATGCCCAGTACCTGGACTACATCGGCAAACTGGCCCACGGCGACCTCGGCGAATCGCTGCGTACCCGTGAAAGCGTATGGACCGAGTTCAGCTCCCTGTTTCCCGCGACCCTGGAATTGTCCATGGCCGCGCTGTTGTTCGCCGGTATCCTGGGCCTGCTGGCCGGGGTGATCGCGGCACTCAAGCGAGGATCCCTGTTCGACCATGGGGTGATGGGCATCTCCCTGGCGGGGTATTCGATGCCAATCTTCTGGTGGGGCCTGATCCTGATCATGTTCTTCTCGGTATCCCTGGGCTGGACGCCGGTGTCGGGGCGGATCGACCTGCTCTACGACATCGAGCCGAGAACCGGCTTCATGCTGATCGACACGCTGCTGGCCGATGAGCCCGGCGCGTTTCTCGATGCGCTGCACCACCTGATCCTGCCGGCCATCGTGCTGGGCACCATTCCACTGGCGGTGATCGCCCGCATGACCCGCTCTTCGATGCTCGAAGTGCTGCGCGAGGACTACATCCGCACCGCCCGCGCCAAAGGCCTGTCGCCTTCGCGCGTGGTGTTCGTGCATGGCCTGCGCAACGCGCTGATCCCGGTACTGACCGTGGTCGGCCTGCAAGTCGGCACACTGCTGGCCGGTGCGGTCCTGACCGAAACGATCTTCTCCTGGCCGGGCATCGGCAAGTGGCTGATCGAAGCCATCGGCGCCCGGGACTATCCCGTGGTGCAGAACGGCATCCTGTTAATCGCCTGCCTGGTGATTCTGGTCAACTTCGTCGTGGACATCCTCTACGGCTTTGCCAACCCACGCATCCGTCACCAGCGCTGAGATCAAAACCATGAGTACTCCAACTACCGCGGTAGCAGTCGATCAAAGCCTGCTGTATCCGTCCCCGTACAAAGAATTCTGGCACGCGTTTTCCCGCAACAAGGGCGCCGTGGCCGGGCTGCTGTTCATGATCCTGGTGGTGTTCTGCGCGATCTTCGCCCCCTGGGTCGCACCTCACGACCCGAGCGAGCAGTACCGCGACTTCCTGCTGACGCCGCCGGCCTGGCTTGAAGGCGGGCAGATCCAGTTCCTGCTAGGCACCGACGAACTGGGCCGCGACTTGCTCTCGCGCCTGATCCAGGGTTCGCGCCTGTCGCTGCTGATCGGCTTGTCGTCGGTGGTGATGTCGCTGATCCCGGGCATCCTGCTGGGGCTGTTCGCCGGGTTCTTCCCGCGCCTGCTCGGCCCGACCATCATGCGTTTGATGGACATCATGCTGGCCCTGCCTTCGCTGCTGCTGGCCGTGGCGATCGTCGCCATCCTCGGCCCAGGCCTGATCAACACCGTGATCGCCATCGCCATCGTCTCGCTGCCGTCCTACGTGCGCCTGACCCGTGCCGCCGTGATGGGCGAACTGAACCGCGACTACGTGACCGCCGCCCGCCTGGCCGGTGCCGGCCTGCCACGCCTGATGTTCATCACTGTGCTGCCCAACTGCATGGCACCGCTGATCGTCCAGGCGACGCTGAGCTTTTCCTCGGCGATCCTCGACGCCGCCGCCCTGGGCTTCCTCGGCCTCGGCGTGCAGCCGCCCACCCCGGAGTGGGGCACCATGCTGGCCTCGGCCCGCGACTACATCGAACGCGCCTGGTGGGTCGTGAGCCTGCCTGGCTTGACCATTTTGCTCAGCGTGCTGGCAATCAACCTGATGGGCGACGGGCTGCGCGATGCGCTGGACCCGAAACTCAAGAATGCCGCCTGAGGAGATTCCCATGTCACTGCTAGAAATCAAGAATCTCAACGTCCGCTTCGGCGACGCCACCGCTGTGCCGGTGGTCGACGGCCTGGACCTGACTGTGGAAAAAGGCGAAGTCCTGGCCATCGTCGGCGAATCGGGCTCGGGTAAATCCGTGACCATGATGGCGCTGATGGGGCTGATCGAGCACCCCGGCATCGTCACCGCCGATGCGCTGAACTTCGACGGCAAGAACATGCTCAAGCTGAGCAACCGCCAGCGCCGGCAGATCGTCGGCAAGGACCTGGCGATGGTCTTCCAGGACCCGATGACCGCCCTCAACCCTAGCTACACCGTGGGTTTCCAGATCGAAGAAGTCCTGCGCCTGCACCTGAAGTTGTCCGGCAAGGCCGCCCGCAAGCGCGCCATCGAACTGCTGGAAAAAGTCGAGATCCCAGGCGCCGCCAGCCGCATGGACGCCTACCCGCATCAACTGTCCGGCGGCATGAGCCAGCGCGTGGCGATTGCCATGGCGATTGCCGGCGAGCCGAAGCTGCTGATCGCCGACGAACCGACCACCGCCCTGGACGTGACCATCCAGGCGCAGATCATGGACCTGCTGCTGGCCCTGCAAAAAGAGCAGAACATGGGCCTGGTGCTGATCACCCACGACCTCGCCGTGGTGGCTGAAACCGCCCAGCGCGTGTGTGTGATGTACGCCGGTCAGGCGGTGGAAGTGGGCAAGGTGCCGCAGCTGTTCGACATCCCCGCCCACCCGTACAGCGAAGCGCTGCTGGCGGCGATTCCGGAGCACAGCATGGGCGCCGAGCGCCTGGCGACCTTGCCCGGCATCGTGCCCGGTCGCTACGACCGCCCACAAGGTTGCCTGCTGTCGCCGCGCTGCCCGTACGTGCAGGACAACTGCCGTCAACAACGCCCGGCCCTTGACCCGAAATCCAACAGCCTCGCCCGCTGCTTCTACCCGTTGAACCAGGAGGTGGCGTGATGGCCGTCGTACTTACCGCCCGTGACCTGACCCGTCATTACGAAGTGTCCCGCGGCATGTTCAAGGGCCATGCGACCGTGCGCGCCCTCAACGGCGTGTCGTTCGAACTGGAAGCCGGCAAGACCCTGGCCGTGGTGGGCGAATCCGGTTGCGGCAAATCCACCCTCGCCCGGGCCCTGACGCTGATCGAAGAGCCATCCTCCGGCTCTCTGAAAATCGCCGGCCAGGAAGTGACCGGCGCCAACAAGGCCGAACGCAAGCAATTGCGCAAAGACGTGCAGATGGTCTTCCAGAGCCCGTACGCGTCCCTCAACCCACGGCAGAAAATCGGTGATCAGCTGGCCGAACCGTTGCTGATCAACACCAGCCTGTCGGCCACCGAGCGGCGGGAAAAAGTCCAGGCGATGATGAAGCAGGTGGGCCTGCGCCCCGAGCATTACCAGCGCTACCCGCACATGTTCTCCGGTGGCCAGCGCCAGCGCATCGCCCTGGCCCGCGCCATGATGCTGCAACCCAAGGTGCTGGTGGCGGACGAACCGACGTCGGCGCTGGACGTGTCGATCCAGGCCCAGGTGCTGAACCTGTTCATGGACCTGCAGCAGGAATTCAACACCGCCTACGTGTTCATTTCCCACAACCTGGCGGTGGTGCAGCACGTGGCTGACGACGTGATGGTGATGTACCTCGGTCGCCCGGTGGAAATGGGCCCCAACGAGTCCATCTACAGCCGCCCGCTGCACCCGTACACCCAGGCGCTGCTGTCGGCCACCCCGACCATCCACCCGGACCCGAACAAGCCGAAGATCAAGATCGTCGGCGAACTGCCCAACCCGCTCAACCCACCGTCCGGCTGCGCCTTCCACAAGCGCTGCCCGTACGCCACCGAGCGCTGCAAGACCGAAGAACCGGCGTTGCGCTTGCTCGATAACCGGCAGGTGGCGTGTCATTACGCCGAGCAGTTCCTCGACGGTGCGGCATGAGCAAGGCTTGATCATCCACAGGTTCAACCCATGCACTGGGTAATGCATCAGGCATGAAAAACCCCTCCAGTCCCGACTGAGTATCAGTTGGGCTGGAGGGGTTTTCTTTAGGTTAGAGACCTACGTCTGGCTATCATCCTCTTCATTTTCATCTTCATCACCGTCCGGCGTATCGATTGGCGCGCCATCATCGTCCTCGCCATCATCCGGATCACCGGCATCCGAATCGGACGCAGCAAGCATCAACTCACCCTGCGCCACCGAGCCACTCGATGCGTGCTGCTCGTGCTCATCGCATTCCGCCCAAGCGGCGGTGGAGCCCAGGGACAGCATCACCAAGACCTTCAGCAAAAACATCATGCGTAGCAGCTTGTTCATAGCCAATTCCTTCTTTTCCGGATAAAGCCGGGACCTGACGGCGCTCAAGAAAATCTAGTTCTGAACAGGCCGGTTCACCAGATAGGACGCTCCAGAACAGACAGAAATGCCATAGCCCGACAGATTGGTTTCGAATAAGCGTTATCTCCAAACCTACTAACGCCAGGAACCTATGTGGGAGCAAGGCTTGCCCGCGAAGAGGCCGGCACATCCAACATCCGGGCAAGCTGACCCACCGCTATCGCGAGCAAGCCCGCTCCCACAGAGGGAACTGTGCCAAACATAAATTTCTTGCCCACTGAAGATCCAGTGTGGGAGCGGGCTTGCCCGCGAAGAGGCCGGTACATCCAACATCAATGCAAGCTGACCCACCGCTATCGCGAGCAAGCTTTGCTCCCACAGAGGAAACTGTGCCAAACACAAGTTTCTTGTCCACTGAAGATCCAGTGTGGGAGCAAGGCTTGCCCGCGAAGAGGCCGGCACATCCAACATCCGGGCAAGCTGACCCACCGCTATCGCGAGCAAGCTTTGCTCCCACAGAGGAAACTGTGCCAAACACAAGTTTCTTGTCCACTGAAGATCCAGTGTGGGAGCAAGGCTTGCCCGCGAAGAGGCCGGCACATCCAACATCCAGGCAAGCTGACCCACCGCTATCGCGAGCAAGCTCGCTCCCACAGAGGGATCTGTGCCGAGCACAAGTTTCTTGTCCACTGAAGATCCAGTGTGGGAGCAAGGCTCGCCCGCGATGGCGGCGGTACATCCAACATCCGGGCAAGCTGACCCACCGCTATCGCGAGCAAGCTTTGCTCCCACAGAGGGAACTGTGCCGAGCACAAGTTTCTTGTCCACTGAAGATCCAGTGTGGGAGCAAGGCTTGCCCGCGATGGCGGCGGTACATCCAACATCCGGGCAAGCTGACCCACCGCTATCGCGAGCAAGCTTTGCTCCCACAGAGGGAACTGTGCCGAGCACAAGTTTCTTGTCCACTGAAGATCCAGTGTGGGAGCAAGGCTTGCCCGCGAAGAGGCCGGCACATCCAACATCCAGGCAAGCTGACCCACCGCTATCGCGAGCAAGCTCGCTCCCACAGAGGGATCTGTGCCGAGCACAAGTTTCTTGTCCACTGAAGATCCAGTGTGGGAGCAAGGCTCGCCCGCGATGGCGGCGGTACATCCAACATCCGGGCAAGCTGACCCACCGCTATCGCGAGCAAGCTCGCTCCCACAGAGGGAACTGTGCCAAACATAAATTTCTTGCCCACTGAAGATCCAGTGTGGGAGCGGGCTTGCCCGCGAAGAGGCCGGTACATCCAACATCAATGCAAGCTGACCCACCGCTATCGCGAGCAAGCTTTGCTCCCACAGAGGAAACTGTGCCAAACACAAGTTTCTTGTCCACTGAAGATCCAGTGTGGGAGCAAGGCTTGCCCGCGATGGCGGCGGTACATCCAACATCCGGGCAAGCTGACCCACCGCTATCGCGAGCAAGCTTTGCTCCCACAGAGGAAACTGTGCCAAACACAAGTTTCTTGTCCACTGAAGATCCAGTGTGGGAGCGGGCTTGCCCGCGAAGAGGCCGGTACATCCAATATCCAGGCAAGCTGACCCACCGCTATCGCGAGCAAGCTTTGCTCCCACAGAGGGAACTGTGCCAAACATAAATTTCTTGCCCACTGAAGATCCAGTGTGGGAGCGGGCTTGCCCGCGAAGAGGCCGGCACATCCAACATCCAGGCAAGCTGACCCACCGCTATCGCGAGCAAGCTTTGCTCCCACAGAGGGAACTGTGCCAAACACAAGTTTCTTGTCCACTGAAGATCCAGTGTGGGAGCAAGGCTTGCCCGCGAAGAGGCCGGCACATCCAACATCCAGGCAAGCTGACCCACCGCTATCGCGAGCAAGCTTTGCTCCCACAGAGGAAACTGTGCCGAGCACAAGTTTCTTGTCCACTGAAGATCCAGTGTGGGAGCAAGGCTTGCCCGCGATGGCGGCGGTACATCCAACATCCGGGCAAGCTGACCCACCGCTATCGCGAGCAAGCTCGCTCCCACAGAGGAAACTGTGCCAAACACAAGTTTCTTGTCCACTGAAGATCCAGTGTGGGAGCAAGGCTTGCCCGCGAAGAGGCCGGCACATCCAACATCCAGGCAAGCTGACCCACCGCTATCGCGAGCAAGCTTTGCTCCCACAGAGGAAACTGTGCCAAACACAAGTTTCTTGTCCACTGAAGATCCAGTGTGGGAGCAAGGCTTGCCCGCGATGGCGGCGGTACATCCAACATCCGGGCAAGCTGACCCACCGCTATCGCGAGCAAGCTCGCTCCCACAGAGGGAACTGTGCCAAACATAAATTTCTTGCCCACTGAAGATCCAGTGTGGGAGCGGGCTTGCCCGCGAAGAGGCCGGTACATCCAATATCCAGGCAAGCTGACCCACCGCTATCGCGAGCAAGCTTTGCTCCCACAGAGGGAACTGTGCCGAGCACAAGTTTCTTGTCCACTGAAGATCCAGTGTGGGAGCAAGGCTTGCCCGCGATGGCGGCGGTACATCCAACATCCGGGCAAGCTGACCCACCGCTATCGCGAGCAAGCTCGCTCCCACAGAGGGAACTGTGCCAAACATAAATTTCTTGCCCACTGAAGATCCAGTGTGGGAGCGGGCTTGCCCGCGAAGAGGCCGGTACATCCAACATCCAGGCAAGCTGACCCACCGCTATCGCGAGCAAGCTCGCTCCCACAGAGGAAACTGTGCCGAGCACAAGTTTCTTGTCCACTGAAGATCCAGTGTGGGAGCAAGGCTTGCCCGCGAAGAGGCCGGCACATCCAACATCAATTCCAGCTGACACGCCGCTATCGCGAGCAGGCTCGCTCCCACAGTTAATTATTCATGTTCAGGACATGGGACAAGCCATAAAAAACCCCGCAGCTTTCGCAACGGGGTTTCGGTTTCAACACTCAGCGCTTAGTGATGCTCACGCGTCGCGCGGAATTTCACGTCCGGCCAGCGCTCTTCCATCAGTGCCAGGTTGACTCGGGTCGGGGCCAGGTAGGTCAGGTGACCGCCGCCGTCCAGCGCGAGGTTTTCCACGGCCTTGTTGGAGAATTCCTCGAGTTTCTTTTTGTCGCCGCATTCGATCCAACGAGCGGAGTACACGGTGATCGGCTCGTAGGAGCACTCGACCTTGTATTCCTCTTTCAAGCGGCTGGCGACGACGTCGAACTGCAGCACACCGACAGCACCGAGGATGATGTCGTTGCTGCGGGTCGGGAAGAACACCTGGGTGGCGCCCTCTTCGGCCAGTTGCTGGAGACCCTGGCGCAGTTGCTTGGACTTGAGCGGATCCTTCAGGCGTACGCGGCGGAACAGTTCCGGGGCGAAGTGCGGGATGCCGGTAAAGCCCAGGGTTTCGCCTTCGGTGAAGGTGTCGCCGATCTGGATGGTGCCGTGGTTATGCAGGCCGATGATGTCACCGGCAAAAGCCTCTTCCAGTTGCTCGCGTTCCGAGGAGAAGAACGTCAAGGCGTCGCCGATGCGCACGTCCTTGCCGGTGCGCACGTGGCGCATCTTCATGCCCTTTTCGTATTTGCCGGAGCAGATGCGCATGAAGGCGATACGGTCGCGGTGCTTGGGGTCCATGTTCGCCTGGATCTTGAACACGAAGCCCGAGAACTTCTCTTCCACCGGCTCCACGGTGCGCTCGTTGGCGACACGGGCCAGCGGGCGCGGGGCCCAATCGACCACGGCGTCGAGCACATGGTCCACACCGAAGTTGCCCAGGGCGGTACCGAAGAACACCGGGGTCAGTTGACCGTCGAGGAACTCCTGCTGATTGAACTCATGGCAGGCGCCCTGCACCAGTTCCAGTTGCTCGACGAAACGATCGTACTCGTCGCCCAGGTGCGCGCGCGCCTCGTCGGAGTCGAGCTTCTCGATGATCTTGACGTCGGTGCGCTCGTGCCCGTGACCAGCGGTGTAGACGATGATGTAGTCGTCGGCCAGGTGGTACACGCCCTTGAAGTCGCGGTAGCAACCGATCGGCCAGGTGATCGGCGCGGCCTTGATCTTCAGGACTGCTTCGATCTCGTCGAGCAGTTCGATCGGGTCGCGGATGTCGCGGTCGAGTTTGTTGATGAAGCTGACAATCGGCGTGTCCCGCAGACGGCAGACGTCCATCAGCGCGATGGTCCGTGGCTCGACGCCTTTACCGCCGTCGAGGACCATCAGCGCCGAGTCCACTGCCGTCAGGGTGCGGTAGGTGTCTTCGGAGAAGTCTTCGTGGCCCGGGGTGTCGAGCAGGTTGATCATGTGATCGCGATACGGGAACTGCATGACCGACGTGGTAATGGAAATACCCCGTTGCTTTTCCATTTCCATCCAGTCGGAGGTGGCATGGCGGTCGGATTTGCGAGATTTCACCGTGCCGGCGACCGCAATCGCCTTGCCCATCAGCAAGAGCTTCTCGGTGATGGTGGTCTTACCGGCATCGGGGTGGGAAATAATGGCGAAAGTGCGGCGTTTCGCGACTTCGGCGGCCTGGTTGGTCATGGGAAATCGCCTGGCAGGTGATTCAAAAAAGGGCGGCGATTATAGCTCAACTTGTGCCAGGAACCGAACCGTTGAGCACATCCAGGGTGGCCAGATCTTCCCCGCCATGGGAACCTTTAGCAGTGTGGAGGCGTCCACCACCCTGTTACGGCTATTCGTCAGGGTCTGAAAAATCAGCAAGTTAGCCTGACGAGGCTGCGCTCATGGCTCGATTTACCTGCCGTTTTACCGGTATGGAAAAGAGCTGCTTCTCGCGAACGTTTTCCCGGCAACCAGTGATGGTTTGCCGCCCGGGAAAGCGTGCGCCGACTGAAAGACAAAGGAGTCCGCCTGTGGCTATCCGCTATGGCAAAGGGCTTATCGGGGGTGCGGTCGTCGTCGCGCTCCTGGCCCTGTTGGTCCACTGGATCGGCATCGATACGATCCAACGCTACCACGACGATCTGCTGTTCTACCTGCAAGCGCACCTGCTGCTGGTACTGGCCTCCATGCTGGCGGCCCTGCTCGTGGGCATTCCCGCCGGCATCGCCCTCAGCCGCCCCGGCATGGTCGGGCGCGCCGAACGCTTCATGCAAGTGTTCAACATCGGCAACACTGTGCCGCCCCTGGCCGTGCTGGCCATCGCCCTGGGCATCCTGGGCATCGGCAGCGGTCCCGCCATCTTCGCCCTGTTCCTCGCCTCGCTGTTGCCCATCGTGCGCAACACCTATGAAGGCCTGAAAAACGTCCAGGGCTCCCTCAAGGAAGCCGCCGTCGGCATCGGCATGACCCCGCGCCAGGTACTGTGGAAAGTCGAGTTGCCCAACGCCGTGCCGATCATCGTCGGTGGCGTGCGCGTGGCCCTGGCGATCAACGTCGGCACCGCGCCGCTGGCGTTCCTGATCGGCGCCAACAGTCTCGGCAGCCTGATCTTCCCCGGCATCGCCTTGAACAACCAGCCGCAGCTGTTGCTCGGCGCGGCCTGCACCGCCCTGCTGGCGCTGCTGCTCGACGGCCTGGTGACAATGGCCAGCCGCCTCTGGCTGGAACGCGGTCTGCGACCGTCATAAGCCGGCTGGATAAAGGAAATCGTTTATGAAGAAGTTGAGCTTGATACTGGGCTGCGTCCTGCTGTTCGCAGGATTCGCCCAAGCCGCTGAAAAACCGTTGATCCGCCTTGGCGCCCGAGTGTTCACCGAACAGACGCTGCTGGCGGAAATCACCGCGCAATACCTGCGCAGCAAGGGCTACGACGCGCAGATTACCGGTGGCCTGGGCAGCAACCTGGCCCGCAGCGCCCATGAAACCGGGCAACTGGACATGCTCTGGGAATACACCGGCGTGTCGCTGGTGGCCTACAACCACGTCACGGAGAAACTCGACAGCGCCCAGTCCTACGCCCGGGTGAAAGAACTCGACGCGAAAAAAGGCCTGGTCTGGCTGACACCGTCAAAATTCAGCAACACCTACGCCCTGGCCCTGCCGGAAAAAATCGCCCGCCAGTACCCGCAGATCAACAGCATCAGCCAGTTGAACACGGTGCTGCAGGCCGAAGCCGATGACGATCATCTGGTGGCCCTGGACACCGAGTTCGCCAACCGCTCAGACGGCCTGGCGGGCATGGTCCAGCAGTACGGCATGAACCTGACCCGCAAGAACATCCGGCAGATGGACGCGGGCCTGGTCTACACCGCCCTGCGCAACGGCCAGGTCTTCGCCGGCCTGGTGTACACCACCGACGGCCGGTTGAACGCGTTCAAGCTGAAGTTGCTGGAAGACGACAAGCATTACTTCCCCGACTACACCGCCGCACCAGTGGTGCGCCAGGCGTACCTCGACGCGCACCCGCAACTGGCCGAACAGCTCAAGCCCCTGGCCGAGCTGTTCGACGACGCAACCATGCGCCAGCTCAACGCCCGCGTGGACGTCAACCACGAAAGCCCTTCCACCGTTGCCGCTGATTTCCTGCGCCAGCATTCGCTGCTCTCAACCCAATGACCTGGAGGAAAAGCCATGGATTTTCTTGACGCCTTTTCCCATCTGGATTGGCCGCTGGTACTGCACCTGACCTGGCAGCACATCACCCTGGTGGGCATCGCCGTGACCTTGGCCATTGTTGTCGGTGTGCCGCTGGGCATCTTCATGACCCGCTTCCCGGCGCTTGCCGGCCCATTGCAGGCCAGCGCCACGGTGCTGCTGACGATTCCGTCGATTGCGCTGTTCGGCCTGCTGCTGCCGTTCTATTCCAAGTTCGGCCAAGGCCTGGGCCCAATGCCGGCGATCACTGCAGTGTTTCTCTATTCGCTGTTGCCGATCATGCGCAACACCTACCTGGCCCTGACCGGCGTCGAACCGGGCATCCGTGAGGCCGCCCGTGGCATCGGCATGACCTTCGGCCAGCGCCTGCGCATGGTCGAACTGCCCATCGCCGTGCCGGTGATCCTGGCCGGCGTGCGCACCGCCGTGGTCATGAACATCGGCGTCATGACCATCGCCGCCACCATCGGCGCCGGTGGCCTGGGCGTGCTCATCCTCGCTTCCATCAGCCGCAGCGACATGTCGATGCTGATCGTCGGCGCCGTGCTGGTCAGTCTCCTGGCCATCTTCGCCGACCTGCTTCTGCAATGGCTGCAACGCTCGCTGACCCCAAAAGGACTATTGAAATGATCGAACTTCAAAACCTCAGCAAAACCTTCAAGAGCAACGGCAAAGACGTCAAGGCCGTGGACTCGGTGAACCTGACCGTCAACGAAGGCGAGATCTGCGTGTTCCTCGGGCCGTCGGGCTGTGGCAAAAGCACCACGCTGAAGATGATCAATCGCCTGATCCCGCCCACCTCCGGCAAGGTGTTGATCAACGGTGAAGACACCACCGGCCTGGACGAAGTGACCCTGCGCCGCAACATCGGCTATGTGATCCAGCAGATCGGCCTGTTCCCGAACATGACCATCGAGGAAAACATCACCGTGGTCCCGCGCCTGCTCGGCTGGGACAAGCAGAAATGCCACGACCGCGCCCGCGAGCTGATGAGCATGATCAAGCTCGAGCCCAAGCAATACCTGCATCGCTACCCCCGTGAACTGTCCGGCGGCCAGCAGCAACGGATCGGCGTGATCCGTGCCCTGGCGGCCGATGCGCCGCTGCTGCTGATGGACGAACCCTTCGGCGCGGTGGACCCGATCAACCGCGAGATGATCCAGAATGAGTTCTTCGAGATGCAGCGGGCGTTGAACAAGACCGTGATCATGGTCAGCCACGACATCGACGAAGCCATCAAGCTGGGGGACAAGATTGCGATCTTCCGCGCTGGCAAGCTGGTCCAGTTCGATCACCCGGACACACTGCTGGCCCATCCGGCCGACGAGTTCGTCAGCAGCTTCGTCGGCCAGGACAGCACGCTCAAGCGCCTGTTGCTGGTCAAGGCCGAAGACGCGGCGGACAACGCCCCGTCGGTCAGCCCCGAGACGCCAGTGGGTGAGGCACTGGAGTTGATGGACGAACATGACCGTCGCTACGTGGTGGTCACCTGTGCCGAGAACAAGGCCCTGGGGTATGTGCGCCGTCGCGACCTGTACCGCCAGACCGGCACCTGCGGACAATACCTGCGCGAATTCAACGCCACCGCCGCGTATGACGAACACCTGCGGATCCTGCTGTCGCGCATGTACGAGTTCAACCGCTCGTGGCTGCCGGTGATGGATGCCGAGCGGGTGTTCCTCGGGGAAGTGACCCAGGAATCGATTGCCGAGTACCTGAGCTCCGGACGTTCGCGCGGGGGCAAGACCAGCATTGTCTCACCGGCCGAGACTGCGTTGGCCTGATCGAGCACAGCAGCCTTTGACTGATCGTTCCCACGCTCTGCGTGGGAACGCCTCCACGGACGCTCCGCGTTCGGCTCTGGGGACGCGGAGCGTCCCGGGCTGCATGCCCACGCAGAGCGTGGGAACGATCATCAACCGCCTTGAAAAACCAATCCAAGGGAACATCAATCTGTCACGCAGGTCGGTTACATCATGAGCTGTCGCGGGCCGCACGACGGATGTGTGCAAAAACGCGACATTTTTAGTTGATCTCAGGCCCCTCACGCCCTAAAGTTCGCGCCGAACGTCCATGCTGGAAACGATCCATCCGGCTCAAGTACTGACGACGAGACAGCAAGGCCAAGGGAATCACGCATCCCGTGGCCTTTTTGCTTTCGGCGACATGCCTTGGGAAGTAGGCGAACCAAAGTGGGGATACGGAGGACGTTCACGAGGGCTGCTTGCCCTCACACCCATTGATCCTGATGTTTGCCAGTAGGAGTCCCAAGTATGTCGATCCAGGTCGAAGATTATTTCGCGCGCGAAACCTTCCAGAAAATGAAAGCGTTCGCCGACAAGCAGGAAACCCCGTTCGTGGTGATCGACACCGCGATGATCTCCCAGGCCTATGACGACCTGCGCGCCGGTTTCGAGTTCGCCAAGGTCTACTACGCCGTCAAGGCCAACCCGGCGGTGGAAATCATCGACCTGCTCAAGGATAAAGGCTCGAACTTCGACATCGCCTCGATCTATGAGCTGGACAAGGTCATGAGCCGTGGCGTTGGCCCGGACCGGATCAGCTACGGCAACACCATCAAGAAATCCCGCGACATTCGCTACTTCTACGAGAAGGGCGTGCGCTTGTATGCCACCGACTCCGAAGCCGACCTGCGCAACATCGCCAAGGCCGCGCCGGGCTCGAAAGTCTATGTACGGATCCTCACCGAAGGCTCGACCACCGCTGACTGGCCGTTGTCGCGCAAGTTCGGCTGCCAGACCGACATGGCCATGGACCTGCTGATCCTGGCCCGCGACCTGGGCCTGGTGCCGTACGGCATTTCGTTCCACGTCGGCTCGCAACAGCGCGACATCAGCGTCTGGGACGCGGCGATCGCCAAGGTCAAGGTGATCTTCGAGCGTCTGAAGGAAGAAGACGGCATCGTCCTGAAGCTGATCAACATGGGTGGTGGCTTCCCGGCCAACTACATCACCCGCACCAATAGCCTGGAAACCTACGCCGAGGAAATCATCCGTTTCCTCAAGGAAGACTTCGGCGACGACCTGCCGGAAATCATCCTGGAGCCGGGCCGTTCGTTGATCGCCAACGCCGGTATCCTGGTCAGCGAAGTGGTGCTGGTGGCGCGCAAGTCCCGTACCGCCGTCGAGCGTTGGGTGTACACGGATGTGGGCAAGTTCTCCGGCCTGATCGAAACCATGGACGAAGCCATCAAGTTTCCGATCTGGACCGAGAAGAAAGGCGAGATGGAAGAAGTGGTCATCGCCGGTCCTACCTGTGACAGCGCCGACATCATGTATGAGAACTACAAGTACGGGTTGCCGTTGAACCTGGCTATTGGGGATCGTCTGTATTGGCTGTCGACCGGGGCCTATACCACTAGCTATAGCGCGGTGGAATTCAATGGCTTTCCGCCGCTGAAATCGTTTTACGTGTGATGTGTTTGGGTACTTGAACCTCTGCGGTTCTTGCCCCGGTCGCGTGGTGTTGTTCATTTGAAAAAAACGGTGCTTCTTCAGGAATGGGAAGCGCCGTTTTTTTTGATGGGTTGGTGTGTATATCCGTTGCTGCGGTAACGGCCGCTGGCGGTTCCGCTCTTACAGCGGGTCACTTTTGGAGAGCGCCAAAAGTAACCAAAAGCGCTTTGCCCCACCACTCGGCGCCTCGCCTAGGCTCGGCATGCCTGAACGAAGGCATTGCTCCGTGGGCCGCCGCGAAGGGCCATCCATGGCCCAGCGCGGCTAACCCGGCATCCATGCCGGGTTGCCCACTCCACAACGCCCCCGTTCAGCCAGCGTGGTTAACGGGGCGCCGAGATCAACGTCCACCGCGAGGCGGCCTAACAGCCGACCTGGCTCTCCCGGTCGTACACCCATTAGATCTGTGGGAGCAAAGCTTGCTCGCGAAAGCGGTGTTCCGGTCAATGAAGATCTTGGATGTGCCGGCCCCTTCGCGAGCAGGCTCGCTCCCACAGGATTTCGTCGTCGGCGGCGGGCAAAAGGCCCGCTCATGCAAATGATCGGGCCTTTTGAGTGTGTTTATGAATGCTTCTCGATAACACACGGCATAATGCACGCCGTGATGAACAGTAAATGAACAAGGCGAGCGACGTGTTGAAGAAATCCCTGTTCCAGTTGCACTGGTTTTTCGGCATCAGTGCCGGGCTGGTCCTGGCGTTGATGGGCGTTACCGGGGCGGTGGTGTCGTTCCAGGATGAAATCCTGCGGGCCTTGAATCCACAGGTTCTGATGGTCGAGAAGCAGCCGGCCGGCGTCCTGCCGCCCGCCGAGTTGGTGGAACAGATCGAGGCCACCTCCGGCAAGACCGTCGCCATGCTCTGGGTCGAGACCGACAGCGGCAACGCCGCGCGGGTGATCTTTGCGGCGCCTCCTGGGGAAAAACGTGGCGCCATGCGCTATTTCAACCCTTACAACGCCCAGTTCATGGGCGATGTGACGGGCCAGGACTTCTTCGGCTTGATGCTCAGGTTGCACCGCGTCCTGACCCTGGATGATGTCGGTCGGCAAATCACCGGTGCCTGTACGCTGATCCTGGTGTTTTTCTGCCTGTCCGGGCTGTACCTGCGTTGGCCGCGCCAATGGAAAAACTGGCGCGCCTGGCTGACCCTCGACTGGGGGAAAAAAGGCCGGAGCTTCAATTGGGACCTGCACTCGGTGGCGGGCACCTGGTGCCTGGCGTTCTATCTGCTGGCGGCGCTGACCGGGCTGACCTGGTCCTACGAGTGGTACAACAAAGGCGTGACCCGCCTGCTCTCCGATTCACCGAAAGAGGAACGGGTGCGCAATCGCGGCCCGGCGCCGAGCGGTCCACTTCCCGCGGCCGATTACCGGGCCATGTGGAGCAGCATCTACAGCGCCGCCGGCCCGGGGCTGTCGGCCTATAACGTGCGCATGCCGCCCGTGGCCGGGCAGCCGGCGACGGTGTTCTACCTGCTGAAAAACTCGCCCCACGACCGGGCGCTGAACCAGCTCACCCTCGACCCGGCCACCGGCGTCATCAGCCGGCACAGCCGCTACAGCGACAAGAGCCTCAAGGCGCAGTTGCTGACCAGTGTCTATGCCTTGCATGTCGGCAGTTACTTCGGCCTCGTCGGACGGATCCTAGTGACCGTCGCCGCGCTGACCATGCCGCTGTTCTTCATCACCGGCTGGTTGCTGTACCTGGACCGCCGCCGCAAGAAACGCCACGTCAGAAACGCCCGCCAGGCCATTATCGCCAACCCGGGCAATGCCCCGGCCTGGCTGATCGGCTTCGCCAGCCAAAGCGGTTTCGCCGAGCGACTGGCCTGGCAGACCGCCGGTCAACTCCAGGCCGCCGGCTTGCCCGTGAAGGTCCAGCCACTGGCCGGTGTGCGTGAGCAGGACCTGAACGACGCCACCCATGCGCTGTTTGTCGTCAGCACCTTTGGCGACGGCGAAGGGCCGGACAGTGCCCGCGGTTTCGAACGCAAGGTGCTGGGCCAGGCCCTGAGCCTGGAGCGCCTGCAGTATTCGGTGCTGGGCCTGGGCGACCGGCAATATGAACACTTCTGCGGCTTCGCCCGGCGCCTGCACGCCTGGCTGGCGGAACACGGCGGCAAGACCCTGTTCGCGCCGGTGGAAGTCGACAGCGGCGATCCTTACGCCCTGCGGCACTGGCAACAACAATTGGCAGAGCTGACCGGCCAAGCCCCGCTGGACACTTGGCAGGCACCAAGCTTCGAAAACTGGACCCTCAGCCAGCGCACCCTGCTCAACCCCGACAGCAGCGGCTCGGGCGTATACCTGCTGGGCCTCACCGCCCCCGGCCCGAGCAGTTGGCTGGCCGGTGACCTGGTGGAAATCCTGCCGCGCAATGACCTGCTGGCCATCGAGCATTTCCTCGACGGGCTCGGCCTCTCCGGCCACGCGCGCGTGCAAGTCGATGGCCTGTCCCAGAGCCTCGACCAGGCCCTGGCGACCCGACAACTGCCGGAAAACCGCGCCCATCTGGTCGGCCTGCATGCCCAGGCGCTGGTGGATGCCCTGGCACCGCTGGCGATACGCGAGTACTCCATCGCCTCGATCCCGGCCGACGGTATGCTGGAGCTGATCGTGCGCCAGGAACGTCACGCCGACGGCAGCCTGGGCGTCGGTTCCGGCTGGCTGACCGAACACGCACCACTGGGCAGCGCCGTCAGCCTGCGGCTGCGCCGCAACAGCAGCTTCCATCTGCCGGCCCAAGGTGTGCCGATGATACTGCTGGGCAACGGCACTGGTCTGGCCGGCCTGCGCAGCCTGCTCAAGGCACGCGTCACCGAGGGCATGCAGCGCAACTGGCTGCTGTTTGGCGAGCGCAACCGCGAACACGATTTCCACTGCCGCGATGAGTTGCAGGAATGGGTGACCTCAGGCGACCTGGAACGCCTTGACCTGGCCTTCTCCCGGGATCAGAAGCAGAAAGTCTACGTCCAGGACCGCCTGCTGGAATCGGCCGCGCTGCTCAAGCAATGGCTGGCCGACGGCGCGGTGATCTATGTCTGCGGCAGCTTGCAGGGCATGGCATCCGGGGTGGATCACGTGCTCAACAACGTGCTGGGGCGCGAGGAAGTGGAGCGGCTGATCGAGCAGGGGCGGTATCGACGGGATGTCTACTGACAGACACCCATCTTAAGTACCCCTTGTGGGAGCAAAGCTTGCTCGCGATAGCGGACTGTCAGCCAGCCATTTATTGACAGATGTACCGTTATCGCGAGCAAGCTTTGCTCCCACAGTGGCTTTTCCCACAGAGGTTCCTGGCGCGACTGACAGTCAAACCGGCTGCAACTTCTTCTCGAACACCGCCACACCTTCCAGATCCCGCAGCACCACGCTCATCTCCCCGCTTGGCCCGTCGATGTTCACCTCGCCAAAGAACTGATACCCGGCAAACGGCGAGGTGTTCTGGGCCGGCGGAGCTTTCTGGAACACCACTTCGGGGCCGAAGGTCTTGTCCAGGGCATTGGGCCCGAAGCTGCCGGCGTTCAACGGCCCGGCGACAAACTCCCAGAACGGTTCGAAATCCTGGAACGCGGCTTGTTCAGGATGGTAATGATGGGCGGCGCAATAGTGGACATCGGCGGTGAGCCAGACGTAGTTGCGCACCTGATGCTTGCGCAGGTAGCCGAGCAGTTCGGCGATCTCCAGTTCACGCCCCTGGGCCGCGCCCGGGTCACCGTTGGCGACCGCTTCCCAGCGCGGCACGCCGGGGCTGACCTCGCCATCCGGCACACCGAGGCCGATGGGCATGTCGGCGGCGATGACTTTCCATTGGGCACGGGATTGCTTCAATTCACGCTTGAGCCAATTCAACTGCTCACGCCCCAGGAACGGCTTGGCCGCGCCGAGGTTGGCGTCGTTGGCTTCGCGGTAGCTGCGCATGTCCAGCACGAACACATCCAGCAGCGGCCCGTAACCGAGCTTGCGGTAGATCCGTCCGCCGCCGTCGGCCTTCTGCAGACGCATCGGCGCGTATTCCAGCCAGGCTTGTCGCGCGCGCCCCACGAGGCTGTGGATATCCTTGGTCTGGTAGCGCTCGTCCAGTTGCTTGCCCGGCGACCAGTTGTTGACCACCTCATGGTCGTCCCACTGCCAGATCTGCGGCACTTCGGCGTTGAAGCGACGAACGTTTTCGTCCATCAGGTTGTAGCGATAGTTGCCGCGATACTCATCCAGGGTCTCGGCGACCTTGCTCTTGGCTTCGGTGGTGAGGTTGCGCCAGATGCGTCCACCCTCGGTGGTGATTTGCGCCGGCACCGGGCCGTCGGCGTAGATGGTGTCGCCGCTGTGGATAAAGAAATCCGGCAGACGCAGGCGCATGGCTTCGTAGATGCGCATGCCGCCGATGTCCGGATTGATGCCGAAGCCCTGGCCGACGGTATCGCCGCTCCAGACAAAACGGATGTTGCGCTTGAACTGCGGCACGCTGCGCAGGTGACCCAGCCAGGGTTCGCTGGCGACACCGCTCTGGGCGTCTTCGAAATGCACCCGGTAGAAAATCGCCTGGTCGCGGGGCAGCCCGGTGAGTTCGACCCGGGCAGTGAAATCGCTGCGGGCGTCGACCATGGGCGAGACGAAGCGGCGGGGATTGCTGAACTTGCTGCGGGTGTCCCACTCCACCACCATCCGCGCCGGACGGTCGCTGCGGCTCCAGATCATCGCCCGGTCGCCCTGCAAGTCGCCAGACTGCACACCGTCGGTGAGCACCGGCCGATCCTTGACCGAAGCCATCACCGCCGGCGCCAGCCCCGGCAACAACAACCCCGCCCCCACGGCTTGCATCACACGACGGCGGCCCAGGTCGAATTCGCTCATGGTGTTCTCCCTTGAAATGGGGAAACTTAAGCATGGCTCTGTGAAGTGGGTGTGACAGGACCTCATGAACTCAGCAGAACGAAATGTGGGAGCGAGCCTGATCGCGAAAGCGGTGTATCAGTCGACAAACAGGCTGTCTGACACTCCGTTATCGCGAGCAGGCTCGCTCCCACAGTAGGCACAGCAGTGATCAGGCCTTGGCCGGCTCCAACGCCATCTCCACCACTTCCGGCCGCTTGAGCAGCGCATACGCCACCCCCGTCAGCAGGCTCCCCGCCACGATCGCCAGCAGGTACAGCAGCGCGTGGTTGATGGCGTTGGGGATCAGCATCACGAACAGGCCGCCGTGGGGGGCCATGAGCTTGCAGCCGAAGTACATCGACAGCGCACCGGTCAGCGCGCCGCCGGCGATGCTGGCCGGGATCACCCGCAGCGGGTCCTTGGCCGCGAACGGAATCGCCCCTTCGGAGATGAAGCACAGCCCCAGCACCAGTGCGGCTTTACCGGCCTCGCGCTCGGTCTGGGCGAATTTGCGCCGGGCGATGAAGGTGGCGATACCCAGGCCAATCGGCGGCACCATGCCGGCGGCCATGGTCGCGGCCATCGGTGCATAACTCTGGGAAGCCAGCAGCCCCACCGAAAACGCGTAGGCGGCCTTGTTGATCGGCCCCCCGAGGTCGACGCACATCATCGCCCCCAGCAGCACGCCCAGCAGAATCGCGTTGGTGGTGCCCATGCTGTCGAGGAAATGAGTCAGGCCTTCGAGCATGCCCGCCACCGGTTTGCCGACGATGTAGATCATCACCAGGCCGGTGACCAGGCTCGCCAGCAGCGGGATGATCAGGATCGGCTTGAGCGCTTCCAGGCTCTGGGGCAGGCGCGCGTAGCGGTTGATCGCCTTGGCCACGTAACCGGCCAGGAAACCGGCGATGATCCCGCCAATGAAACCGGCGCCCAGGGTGCTCGCCAGCATCCCACCGATCATCCCCGGCGCCAGGCCCGGACGGTCGGCGATGGAATAGGCGATGTAGCCAGCCAGCAGCGGCACCATCAATTTGAACGCGGTGTCGCCGCCGATCTGCATCAGCGCGGCCGCCAGCGTGCCGGGCTCCTTGAAGGCGGTAATGCCGAACACAAACGACAAGGCGATCAACAGACCACCGGCCACCACCATCGGCAGCATGAACGACACGCCCGTCAGCAGGTGCTTGTAGACGCCGGTCTTCTCCGATTTGGCCGGGGCGCTGGCACCGCTCGACGCGCTTTCCTGACGACCTTCGACCAGCGCTTTGTTCAGCGTCGCTTCGGCCTGTTTCAAGGCGATGCCCGTGCTGCAGCGGTAGATCTTCTTGCCGGCAAAACGCTCGGTGGCGACCTCGATGTCAGTCGCCAGCAGCACCACGTCCGCCTCGGCGATGGCCTCGGCGCTCAACGGATTGCGCGCACCGACCGAACCCTGGGTTTCCACTTGCAGGTCGTAGCCGAGCTTCTTCGCTGCCTGCTGCAATGCTTCGGCGGCCATGAAGGTATGAGCAACGCCCGTTGGGCATGCGGTGATGGCAACCAGGCGCGGCGCACGCTCGGTCGACACCGCAGGTACCTCCTCCACGACATCCGAGGCGAGAAAAACCTCGGCCTCTTCGGCGCCGCGACGCAGCACCGAATCGACGTCTTGCAGGGCCTGGGCCGGGGTGCTGCGGAACAGGCGTTTGCCGACGAAGCGCGACATGTCCATCGGGCCGCTGGCAACCAGCAGGACCCATTCGGCCGCTTCGAGGGTCGCCGCCGACAACTGGCTTTCCGGGTGGGCCGTGTCATGGACTTCAACACTGGTGCTCCAACCCTGGCGCTGCGCCGCGGCGTCCAGCAGGCGGGCGCACAACACACTGGTGACCATGCCGTTGGGGCAGGCCGTCACAATGGCTAGTTTCATTCTTGCTAACCCTCTTATTGTTCTGTCAGGGGGCGCACGCGCACGCCCTGTTCAAGCGACGCCAGCAACGCGGTGTCGTGGATGCCAAAACCGATCTGCGTGACCGCCATGGCGGCGATGGCCGTGGCGGTGCGCAGCGTCTGTTCCGGGGTGTCGGCGCTGAGCAGACCGTGCAGCATGCCCGCCAGCAGCGAATCCCCGGCACCCACGGTGCTGGCGACGCTGACCTTGGGTGGCGAAGCATGCAGCGCCGTACCGACACTGAACCAGTTCACGCCATCGGCGCCGTGGGAAATCACCACATGTTCGACGCCCTGGGCATGCAGGCGCTGCGCCGCTTGCGCCTGGGCCGCTTCGCTCACCACCTCGCAACCCAGCGCGTCGGCCAGTTCCTCGGTGTTCGGCTTGATCAGCCACGGCCCCGCCGCCAGGGCGACGCGCAAGGCTTCGCCACTGGTGTCGAGGGCCACGTTCAGGCCGAGTGTTTTCAAGCGCGTGATCAAGGCCTGCAACCACTGCGGGCTGACGCCCCGGGGCAAGCTGCCCGCCACCACGACAACGTCGTGACCGGGGGCGATTTGCTCAAGACGCGCAAGCAAGGCGTGCTGTGCGGCTTCATCAACCACCGGGCCGGGGCCGTTGAGGTCAGTGATGCGTCCGTCCTGCTCGGCCAGTTTGATATTGCTGCGAGTTTCGCCGGGGACACGGATAAAAGCATCGACAAAACCACGCTGGGCAAACAGCGTCTCGAACACCTGGGCATTGTCTTCGCCCAGAAAACCACTGACCGTCAGCGTATGGCCGAGATCGGCCAACACCTGAGCCACGTTCACACCCTTGCCGGCGGCGTGGGCGTGCATGGCGTCGCTGCGGTTGACCTGCCCCGGCTCCAGGCGCGCCAACTCCACCGTGAGGTCGAGCGCCGGGTTGAGGGTCAGGGTAAGAATCTTCGCCATTACAGCGCCTCCACTAATGCGCGCACGTCATCGGCGCTGCCCACGGCCAAAGCCTCTTGGGCCAGGGTTTGTACTTGCGCCAGGCTCAGTTCGCGGACCCGCGCCTTGACCTCGGCAATGCTGCGGGCCGATACACTCAGTTCGTCCACACCCAGGCCCACCAGCACTGGCACCGCCAGCGGGTCGGCCGCCAGTTCGCCACACACACCGACCCATTTGCCATGGGCATGGGCAGCGCGCACGGTGATGTCGATCAGTTGCAGCACCGCCGGGTGCAGGCCATCGGCCTGGGCCGAAAGGGTCGGGTGACCACGGTCGATCGCCAGGGTGTATTGCGTCAGGTCGTTGGTGCCGACGCTGAAGAAATCGACTTCCTTGGCGAGCACCGGCGCCAGCAACGCGGCGGACGGCACTTCGATCATGATCCCCAGTTGCAGGTCCGCCACGGGGATTTCCTGGCGCAGGCGCTCGGTCATGTCCCGGGCCTGGCGCCATTCATCGACGCTGCCCACCATCGGGAACATGATCCGCAACGGACGGTTGTCCGCCGAGCGCAACAGGGCACGCAGTTGCGCTTCCATGACCTGCGGACGCTGCAAGGTCAGGCGGATGCCGCGCACGCCGAGGAACGGGTTTTCTTCTTTCGCGATCGGCCAGTACGGCAGCGGCTTGTCGCCGCCGACATCGAGGGTGCGCACCACCAGCGGTCGACCGGCCAGACCGTCGAGTACCTTGCGGTATTCGGCTTCCTGGGTCGCTTCGTCCGGCGCCTGGGTATGGGCCATGAAAATCAGTTCGGTGCGCAACAGGCCAATGCCTTCGGCGCCCTGCTCCACCGCGCTGGCAACACCAGCGCTTTCGCCGATGTTGGCAAACACTTCCACGGCATGACCGTCACGGGTCTGCGCCGGTTCGTGGCGCTGCTCGGCGGCGACCTTGAGGCGCTGCTCGCGGGTGTCGCGTTCCTCTGCTGCCCGTTGCAAGGTAGCGGCGTCAGGGTCCACGTGCAGGCGACCGCGCTGGCCATCCAGCAACAAGGACGTGCCCGGCGCCAGCAGCAACACCGCGGCACCGGCACCCACCAGAGCTGGAATGCCCAAGGCCCGGGCAACAATGGCGCTGTGGGCGGTGGCGCCGCCACGGGCGGTGAGAATCCCCGCCACCCGCGTCGGGTCCAGGCGGGCCACGTCGGACGGACCGACTTCGTCCATCACCAGGATGTAGGGTTGATCGGGTTCGTTCGGGGTTTCGACACCGCACAGTTGCGCCAGCACACGACGGCCGACGTCTCGCAGATCGGCGGCACGTTCGGCCAGCAAGGCGTCCTGCAAGGCTTCCTGTTCTTTCGCGGCGGCTTCAACCACCCCCATCCACGCCGCTTGCGCACTCTCGCCCAGCTTCAAGCGGGTGTCGACTTCGTCGCTCAGCTCCGGGTCGTCGAGCATTTCCTGGTGGGTGATGAAGATCTCGCGGATGGCCTTGGCCTTGGCGCGCTCAATCAACCCTTGGATATCACGGCGCACCTGGCTCAAGGCGTTTTGCAGGCGCTCGCGCTCGATGGCCGCCGACTCACCGCGCAACGGGTAATCGATGGCCTGCAATACCTGGATGTGGGCCGGGCCGATGGCGATGCCCGGGGCGGCGGCGACGGCCTGGATCAGGCTGCCGGATTCGGGCGCCAACACGACAGTCGCCACTTCGGCTATCACGGTTTCCCGCGGCGCACTCGGTGGCGGCAGCGGTTCGACTTCTTCGCCAAGGCCTTCTTCGATGGCCACCAGCAGGGCCGGCAACGCATCGGCGGCAATGCTCGGCTCGGCGATGAACTCCAGGACCTGGCCGCGACGGGCGCCCAGGCTCAACAGTTTGCTCAGGCTCTTGGCCGACACGGCGCTGTCCTGGCCATCGACGATGCGCACGCGGATCTCGCCTTCGAAGCTTTTCGCCAACTGGGCGAGGATCTTCGCCGGGCGTGCATGCAGGCCATGGGCATTGGCCAGGCCGATGCGCGCGCTGGGCCAATCGGCGGGTAATTCGCCGCCGAGCACTTCCAGCACCTTGCGGCTGCTGGTGGCGCGACCCAGTTCGTGGCCGCGGCCTTCGATCAGCAAGGCGCAGAGCCTTTCCAGCAGGGCCTGGTGAGCTTCGCCGAGGCTGGCGAGACAGAACAGCCCGCTCAACGGTTGACCCAGGTAGCGGATGGGTTTGTCCGGTGTGACGAACGCCAGGCCCGGACGCTTGACGGTCTGTTCGCTGTGCAGCCACCACAAGCCATCGCCCAAGGGCAGCGCATCGACTTGCTGCAACACCCCGGCAAAGCCATTGCTCACGCAATCGGCCTGGCGCAGCAAGCGGGCGCCGCGCCATACCAGTTCTTCAAAATCGTCAGCCGACACACCAAGACCGATCATCTGGGCATCCAGCGCCAGCTCCTGCGGCGCGCCTTGCAGCAGCTTCAGCAACGCTTCGGCGGAACCGGCACGGCGCAGGGCCTGGCCCAGGTCGGTCTCGCCGAGGGCGCGGGTCAGCAGTTGCAGCAGGCGCAGGTGTTCGTCGGACTTGGCCGCGATACCGATCGCCAGGTAGACGATCTGACCATCGCCCCAATCCACACCCTCGGGGAATTGCAGCAGGCGCACACCGGTCGAATGAACCAGGTCGCGGGTCTGCGGAGTGCCATGGGGGATGGCAATACCTTGGCCAAGAAAGGTCGAGCCCTGGGCTTCGCGAGCCTGCAAGCCGGCGAGGTAACCCTCAGCCACCAAGCCATCGGCCACCAGTTTGTCGGCGAGCAGTTGCAGTGCAGCGTCTTTATCCACAGCCGTCTGAGCCATGGATATCTGCTCTAGAGTGAGCTCGAGCATGCTTTCTCCTTTTTGGCGTCCGGTTGGCGCCAGGTATTGTTTTGAATGAATCAGCTTAGCGTTGCAGGATGATTTTTGGCGTGATCACGGCAGAAGGGCCAAAAATCCTGCTAGCCTTGAAAATACGCTTGCTGAAACGTTTAATCTAGAAAGATTGGCACGTTACTCGATAATCTCTCATCCTTGAAGTGCAACTTGTCGTAAGCGCTTGGACGGTGACCGTCGGCTTGAATCGGGTAGGATGGCCCTTATTGTCGGGGCTAACTCGAAAAAACAAGGAAAACCGGGTTGAAACTCAGTGATATTGCCCAACTGGCCGGTGTGTCCGTGACCACCGCCAGCTATGTCATCAACGGCAAGGCCGAACAGCAACGCATCAGCAGCGCCACCGTCGAACGGGTGCGGGCGGTGGTCCTGGAACACGGCTTCACGCCCAATCCCCAGGCCGCCGGGCTGCGCAGTCGCCACACCCGCACCCTGGGTTTTATCCTGCCAGACCTGGAAAACCCCAGTTACGCACGCATCGCCAAGCTGCTGGAACAAGGGGCGCGGGCGCGGGGCTACCAGTTGCTGATCGCCAGTTCCGACGACGCACCCGACAGCGAACGGCAACTGTTGCAGTTGTTCCGCGCCCGGCGCTGCGATGCGCTGATCGTCGCCAGTTGCCTGCCGGCCGGCGACGACAGCTACCTGCAGTTGCAGGCCAAGGGCATTCCGATCATCGCCATCGACCGGGTCATGGACCCTGCGCGATTCTGCTCGGTGATCAGCGACGACCGCCAGGCCAGCCTGCAACTGACGCGCAGCCTGCTGCAGACCCACCCTCGGCAAATCGCGCTGATCAGCGCTCGTCCCGAGTTGAGCATCAGCCAGGAACGGACCGCCGGTTTTCGCGAAGCCTTGGCCGGGTTCGAGGGCCAGGTACTGATCGAGCATGGCGAGTCGTTCAGCCGTGAATGCGGTCGCCAGTTGATGGATGAAATGCTCGCACGCCTGGGGCATCTGCCTGATGCGCTGATCACCACGTCCTACGTGCTGCTGCAAGGGGTGTTCGACGCCCTCCACGATTTCCCGCTCAAGTCGCGGCCGTTGCGCCTGGGCACGTTTGGTGACACGCAGCTGCTGGACTTCCTGCCGCTACCGGTCAATGCCATGTCCCAGCAGCACCAACTGATCGCCGAAAAAGCCTTGGAGCTGGCCCTGGCGGCCATCGAAAACGATGACTACCAGCCAGGCGTGCAGGCCATCGCGCGGACGTTCAAGCAGCGTATTCACCAGGGCTGAAGCTTCTTCAGGATTGATGCATGGAGTTGATCGATACCCATACCCACCTGGATTTTCCAGACTTTGACGCGGACCGCCCGGCACTGCTGGCCGAAAGCCGCGCAGTGGGCGTGCGGCAAATGGTGGTACTGGGCGTGTACCGGGACAACTGGCAGCGGGTCTGGGACCTGGTGCAAAGCGACCCGGACCTGCATGCCGCACTGGGCCTGCACCCGGTGTATCTCGATCAGCACCGACCCGACGACGTGGCGCTACTGCGCGAGTGGCTGAGCCGCCTGGCCGGACACCGGCAATTGTGTGCGGTGGGGGAAATCGGCCTGGATTACTACATCCCGACCCTGGACCGCGAACGCCAGCAGGCGCTGTTCGAAGCACAACTGCAACTGGCGGTGGAGTTCGAGCTGCCGGCGCTGATCCATGTGCGTCGCAGCCATGCCGACGTGATCGCAACGCTCAAGCGCATGGCCCCCAAACGCGCAGGAATCATCCACGCCTTCGCCGGCAGTTTTGAAGAGGCCCGCGAGTACATCAAGCTCGGCTTCAAGCTCGGCCTGGGCGGCGCCGCGACCTGGCCCCAGGCCTTGCGCATGCACCGGGTGCTGGCGAAATTGCCGCTGGACGCGGTGGTGCTGGAAACCGATTCCCCGGACATGGCCCCGGCGATGTTCCCCGGCCAACGGAACAGCCCGGCGCATTTGCCGGCGATTTGTGAGGCGTTGGCCGGGATCATGGCGATCAGCGCCGAGCAACTGGCCGAGGCCAGCACGGCCAACGCGCGCCGACTGTTCAACTGGTGATCCCTTGTGGGAGCGAGCTTGCTCGCGATAGCGTCCCATCAGTCGACAAATAGGTTGCCTGACACTCCGCTATCGCGAGCAAGCTCGCTCCCACATTGGATCGGTGGTGGGCCCTGGGAATCACACCCGAAACGCATTGATCAACTGCTTGAGCTGCACCACCTGGGCAGACAATTCGCGGCTGGCGTCTTCGGTCTGGTGGGCACCTTCGGCGGTGCGTTCGCCGGCGCGGTTGATCTCGACGATGTTCTGGTCGATGTCATGGGCCACCGCCGTCTGCTGCTCTACCGCGGCGGCGATCTGCTGGTTCTGGTCGACGATCATGCCGACGGCGCCGAGGATATTCTCCAGGGCCTGCTGGACCTTTTCCGATTGGCTGACCGTGCCACTGGCCATCTCATGGCTGGTGCCCATCGCCTTGACCGCAGCGCCGACACCACCATGCAGACGGGTGATCATCGCTTCGATTTCTTCGGTCGATTGCTGGGTTCGCTTGGCCAGGGTCCGCACCTCATCGGCCACCACCGCAAAGCCGCGCCCCTGCTCACCGGCCCGGGCCGCTTCAATGGCGGCATTGAGGGCCAGCAGATTGGTCTGCTCGGCGATGCTCTTGATCACATCCAGCACGCGACTGATGGCCTGGCTGTCGGTCGCCAGTTGATTGATCACCTGCACGGACTGGTCGATCTCGCTGGCCAAGCGGGCGATGCTGCCCTGCTGGGATTCCACCAACCCGCGCCCACTGAGGGTTTCGTCGTTCACGCTGTGGGCACTGCTCACAGCTGCAGCGGCACTGCGGGCAACCTCCTGGGCCGTGGCCGACATCTGGTTCATCGCCGTGGCCACCAGTTCGATCTGGCTGCGCTGGCCGGCGACGGCCTGGTTGCTCTGGGCCGATACCGTTTCCACCTGCCCGGCCTGGCGTTCGACTTCGGCGACGGTGCGACCGACCTGTTCGATCAGGTCATGGATCTTCGCCACCGTACCGTTGAACACTTCACCCAATTCGCCCAACTCATCCTTGCTGCGGGCAACAAAATTGACCGTCATGTCCCCCGCCGCCACCTTGTCCATCATCTGGCCCAGGTGCTGGAGCGTGGTGCGGGTCGAGGCGTAGAAACCGGCGTACAGGTAAAAAATCAACAGGAACACCAGCACCAGCGCCACGGCTTGCAGCACCATGTGGCTGCGGTTCTGCTCCAGACGCTGCTGCAACTGCACACCAAGAAAGCCCTGGGTCGCCTCGTTCAGCCGATAGGTCTGCTCCATCAGGCCACTGACTTGCTCATAAAATGCCGGCCATGGCGCATCGAGCGTGTCGGCCATCACTACCTGCTCTTCAATCAGTTCACTGGCCTTCTTGAGGGTGCTCTTGCTGCCATTGGCCTGATCGGCAAGGGCCTGCCCGGCGGCCTTGCTGGAACCCAAGGCATCCTGCAGTTTCAAGTCATATTCGCCCTGGAGCTTTTCGATCTGCGCCAGCAACTCGTCGAAGCGGGTGCTCGACGCCGAGTTGAGAAACCCCAGCCCCAACGAGGACGCGCCCAGCGCCCGGCCTTCGCCGAGAATCTGGGTGACCTTGGGGGTCGTGCCGATGATCAACTCGCTGAGCTGGCGGATGTCGCTCTGGTTGTCGCGGCTCAGCCCCGCCTGGCTGGCGATGAGCTGGCCGAACATCTGGGCGCTGTTGAGCAACTTGCCGATCAGCGCACTTTTGCTCTGCAGCGAGCTTTCGGCCTGCTGGGCCTTGAAAGCTCCGATCATTTCGTCGCGCTTGGCCTCGAAGGCACTGACCTGCTCTGGCTCGATGGCCACGGGAGTCATGCCTTGCAGCCGCGCGAGGACCTGTTGTTCCAGGCTGCCGATCTTCGCTTCGACATCACCGGCCTTGCCGGACTGACCCAGGCTGGCGTTGATCTGCACCAGGTTATTTAGGGTTTCCAGGTCGCGGCGCAGGACCAGGCTGCTGCCCAGCAGGTCGAGGCTTTGCAGCTCCACTTGCGTGCCCTGGAATTCCCGATAGGAATCGCGCACCAGAAAGAAGTTGGTTACCAGCATTGGCAACAGGAACAGCACGCTGATCAGGCTGAACTTCATGCCGAAGCTCAGGCGGTTCATCAGCGCGACGGCGGGCCAGAGCAAACTCTTCACAAGGAAGTCTCCCGGTAGTGTTCTTATTGTTATGAGTTCGCGCACGGAGACAGCAGAAAGCCACTATTCGGGCGCTGTCCCTGTATAGCCTAAATCGGCGGGGAGATTTGTAACTTAAGGTTAACGAGAAGGACTGACACGGTTCAGCTGTGGGAGGGGATTTATCTGTGGGAGCAAGGCTTGCCCGCGATGCAGGCGCCTCGATTTCTGAAAGACCGCATCGCTTGTATCGCGGGCAAGCCTTGCTCCCACAGAATCCCTCGCCACAAGGAAATGTGTTGGTTGCTCTCAGGCCAACACCGTCCACAAGGCAAACCCGGCATACCAGAGCAGCGCCGCACGCAGCAGCAGTTCCCAGAGACGGTCCAGGCTGTTGATACCGTCCGGGCCGGCGACGGGCCGGGGGATCTCGCCTGCCACCAGGCCGACCTTGTCGATAAGGTCGGCGGCGCTGATGTTCCAGTTCAGCAGCTCATGCAGCATGACCCGGCTGACCGCGACGAAATTGCCCACCAGGGCGAAGCTCGCCGCCAGCAACCGCACCGGCACCCAATCGAAGGCATGGCGCATTTGCGCGGCCCGCTCGGCCACACCGGGGTTCTGGCTGTGCTCGGCGGCCAGCGCCAGCAGTCGATAACTCAGGGCCGCGACCGGGCCCAACACGAAATACCAGAAAATCACCGCGAAAAAGCTCTGGTAGGCCTGCCACAACAAATGCCCTTGGACCCGCTCCAGCAACTGCTCACCGTCATTGGCTTCAATGTCCAGGTCGCGCTTGGCGACATGGGCCGCCGCTTGCAGGTCTTCCCGACGCCACGCGTCGCGAAACGGCCCGAGGCCGGCCAGCAGATCACCGCGCCCCAGGCTGTAAATCACCACCAGCAAATGCACCGGCAGCGCCAACAGACCGTAGGCCACCGGCTCCAGCACCCACAGCAGCAACGCCAGCAGCGCCACGGGCAGCAAAACCATCACCGTCAGCACCAGCCAGGGTCGGTTGACCCAACGTGGGCTCGCCTCGAGCTTGCTCAGCTCGTGCAGCCAACCGCCGTCGCGCTGGACCCGCTGGCGCAAGGCCGAGAACTTCTCGATCCAGACGGCCAGCAGCAACACCAGAAAACTCATTGTCCTTCCCCTTCTGTCAGGGCCGCGCGGTAGCGCACCCAGTCGAATGCCGGTCCCGGATCGGTCTTGCGCCCCGGTGCGATGTCGCTGTGCCCGCAGATACGCTGCACAGTGATCGCCCTGAACGCCGCTTGCAACTGCCGGGTCAGGTCCACCAACGCGGCATATTGCGCATCGGTGAACGGCAGATCATCCGTGCCCTCAAGCTCGATGCCCAGGGAAAAATCGTTACAGGTCTCACGCCCCTCGAAGCACGAGACACCCGCATGCCACGCACGATCCAGACAAGAGACAAACTGGGTCACGGCGCCGTCACGCTCGATCAGAAAATGCGCAGAGACGCGCAGGTCGGCGATACCGACAAAGTAGGGATGTTCCGTGACATCCAGACGATTCTGGAAGAATTCCTGCACCTTGCCCGTGGCGAATTGTGCCGGTGGCAGGCTGATGTTGTGGATCACCAGCAGGGAGATTTCGCCTTCGGGGCGCGCATTGAAGTTGGGCGATGGGCAATGACGTATCCCCTCGCACCAACCGCTCGCGGAGTCCAACTGCATACAGGTTCCTTCGATGACGACGGTGAATGCCGCCAGTATGCCGTGATCGGACCGGGCAGCGCGATCACTTGCCGCGATTGAGCTGGCGCAGATTGCCCAGCACCGACTCCAGCGCGCGGTCGAACAGCAGGGTGTCGTCCAATAGCCGCGCCGCGCCACGGCGAAACTCCAGAGCCAGGCTGGTGCGGCTGTGCTCCAGCACCTTGAGGCCGGTACGATTGACGAAGACGTATTTGCCGGTGGCCTCGATGATCGCCGCCAGCTTGCAACGCAAGGTGTTGTCATCGTCCTCCTGGAACTCGACCCAGCTTCCCAGGTGCAACTGGTCGACCTGCAGCAGGCCCACGTCATCGGCGGGCAAATGCACCGCCACGCTCTCCCCCGCCGACTTTTGAGGGGGGCGCAAGACGATTTTTTCCAGCACCTCGACCATGACCGGTGAAGTGAACGACTGGGCCTGTTCCGTCGTTTGGCCCGTGCGTTCGAGCGCCTGCACATGCAGGGCTTCCAGTTCACTGAAAAACTCGCTGGTGGCGAACGGATCGAACGCCGAGCGACTCAAGCCTTCACGCAGGGCCTTGAGCAGTTCGGGCACCATCGCCAGCAAACGCAGGCCGGCATCGGATTCATCGTGAGGCTGGACGCTCCAGATCAATTGCTCCAGGGTCAAGACGTCGGCCTGCCACTCGGCGGAATACTTGCCATGCTTGAAGCACGTCAGCAGCAACACCTGGCTCCAGGCGTGTTGCACGAACTCCACCACGGCTTGCGGCAGGACTTTGCCCAACATCACCTGGTTCAGCGCCCCTTCGACGCGCTGGCGCGCCAGTTCGGCCTTGGCCCGGCCCTCTTCGGCATCGCGGATGCGCTGTTCGAGCAGCTCACTGCGGCGCCGCTCGTCACTGGTGAAGGCCAGGAAGTCGGCCAGCAGTTCGGAGAAGATCGCCGGGTCATCGACAAAATCATTCAATAAGCGCTGCACCACCTGCTCGATGCGCAGGTAGAGGCTGTCGCGCTGATGATCGTCGCAATCACCCCAGCCCATGGCCGCGGCTGCGATTTCGTTAAGCAGCCGCCGGGCGGGATGATTGCCACGGCTGAAGAAACTCTTGTCCTGCACCGCGACCTTGAGCATCGGGATTTGCAGGCGGCCGATCAGGGCCTTGAAGGAGTCTGGCAGGTTGTGATCGTCGAGGATGAATTCGAACATCATCGAGATCAGGTTGATCACGTCTTCATCGGCGCCTTCGACCACGCGAGACTTGCCACTCCTGACGCTGACCCGGGTCAACAGCTGTTCGAGCTGGCTACGCAAATCGAACTCGTCGTGAACGGTAGGTGCAGGCACGTATTGCTGCAAATGAGAGAGCAGCCGCAGCAGGTCACGGGTGGAAATCGGCTGGGGCGGCACGCTGGGTTCCAGGGTCGGCGCCACAGTGCCACGCACCTGCATCAACAGCTTCTGCAAGGCGGCGAACACTTCCTGCACGCTGTCATCAACCTCGGCATCGCTGGGCTTGGCAGCCATCTCGGCGTTGGGCCTGGGGCTATCCTCGGTGCGATCCGACGCCCGGCGCGCCAGCGTAACCTTGAGCTCTGGCAGGATGCCGGTGGCGGCCAGCAACTGGTTGGCCTCGGTATAGAGTTGGTCGCAATCGCTGAGCACATAACGCTCGAACAGCTTGAGCAGGATCAGCTTGACCTTGATTTCCACGCCCAGGTTGCGCCCGGCCTGCAGGAACTTCTCGCACAGCAATGCCGGGCTCAAGGGATTGTGCTGATTGGCCAGCGGGCGGGCCAGCAGCACACTGAGCCGTGCCGTCAGTTGTTCCAGCGACACGCCATCGCGCCTGAGCACCCGAGTGACCATCGCCTCGACCGCCAGTTGCCGCTCCAGGTCGTCCTGGGAGCGCTGGATTGGGCTGTCTGCCAGGTTCGGCGCCAAGCTGGTGTGGGTCAAGTCGTATTGGGCGAGGCTGACGAAAGTCTCGAAAAACTGCTCGATAAATTCACGTTCGATGCTTTTGCGCTTCAGGCGCAGGTCCCGCATGGCCTCGAAGTACAGGTTCTGCTCGACGTCGTCGCGCGCCCGGTCGGCCATTTCAAACAAGGTGTCGTCGGCGTTATCGAACAGCCCCTGCAAGCCCAGGCGCAACTGCTGGGCGGCCTTGTCGCGAACCTGAAGCAGAATCACAGGCAGGCGGGCGAGCGGCGAAGGATTCGCCTGATCGGTAGCGACCTTGTGCAAAGGCACTACATTCCCGTCGTTGTGCATCCTGGCCTCCTGAAACGGCTTTCTGCGGCTCATAACGTCAAAGCTATGACGTCAATCGAAAGGCGGATTATCGGGTAAAACAACCCTGTCGCACCAGCACACTCTGTGATCCATCTCGAAATACGGCGCAATAAGTGACCGGGGAAATGAGGAAATGTTGCGAGGACGCGACCAAATGCAGGTTTCGACACCCTATAATCAGGCCACTTTGTTTGTGGAGCCCGTTATGCCGAATCTACGCCTCGCCGATCTGACCGCCGAAATCGAAGCCAACGTGCGCCGTGCGTTGCTTGAAGACATCGGCAGCGGCGACATCACCGCGCAACTGATCCCCGCCGAACGCCTGGCCAAGGCCACCATCATCACCCGCGACGCGGCGATCATCAGTGGCACGGCCTGGGTCGATGCCGTGTTCCGGCAACTGGACCCGCGTGTCGCGGTGCATTGGCAAGTGCGCGACGGCGACCGGGTCAACCCCGATCAAGCGCTGTTCCATCTGGAAGGCCCGGCCCGCTCGCTGCTGACCGGCGAACGCAGTGCGCTGAACTTCCTGCAAATGCTTTCCGGCGTTGCCACGCGGGCCCGTTACCTGGCCGACTTTGTCGCCGGCACCCAGGTCAAGCTGCTGGACACCCGCAAGACCCTGCCGGGGCTGCGCCTGGCCCAGAAGTACGCGGTCACCTGCGGTGGCTGCCATAACCACCGCATCGGCCTGTACGATGCCTTCCTGATCAAGGAAAACCACATCGCCGCCTGCGGCGGGATCGCCCAGGCCATCGCCGCCGCCCACAAGATCGCACCGGGCAAACCGGTGGAAGTCGAAGTGGAAAGCCTGGCGGAATTGAAAGAAGCACTGGCGGCCAACGCCGACATCATCATGCTCGACGAACTGAGCCTGGACGACATGCGTGAAGCCGTACGCCTCAATGGCGGCAAGGCGAAGCTGGAAGCCAGCGGCGGGATCAACGAAAGCACGTTGCGCCCGATTGCCGAGACCGGGGTGGACTACATCTCGATCGGCGCGATGACCAAGGATGTGAAGGCAGTGGATCTGTCGATGCGCTTGAGCCTCTGACAACAAAAAACGCCAGCCTTGAAAGGCTGGCGTTTTGTTCAGACCACCAGATTGTTCATCTCGCAGTACTCATCCCATTCCACACCCAGCACCTCGGCCGCTTCCTTGTGCAATGCAAGGCGCTGCGTCTCGAATTCTTCAGGCGTGCTGGTGTACTTGAGCGTCAACTCCCAAGGCTGCAGCCCCTGGGCTTCGGCCTCGTCCTCGAACGCCCATTGGATCTGGTCTTTCTGATCGTCGGCAGACAAGTCCTTGATCTCTTCCAGCAACTGGGGCGCATCCAACACGTACTTTTTCAGAGCTTCTTCGTGCCTGGCTTCCTGGGTCAATTCTTTAACAGTCATGGCGTTCTCGTTGATCTGGGGAATGGAAGATGGATCTGGATCATCAAGGATCTCTCTGACGCAAAAAAACCGTGTGAAGCCCGGTCTATCTGGCCTTCAGAACCATTCGGGGATCATCTGAAAACTGCTGGGCGATGCACATGCAGGCAATGAATATAGGACGTTTTGCCGACGATTTACACGGTTCTTTACATCTATCCCACAAAAAAAACCATGCGCATGAGAAACCAGGAGAGCCTGGGAACATCTGTCAAAATAACCAGTCATAGCCATGTGCCATGCCGGCACTTCACAAGGAACCCCAGTGATGCGCAGCTTTTCGAAACGTTCGTTGACCCGGCTTGCTACCGCGACCTTGCTGCTCGGCAGCCTGACTTTGGTCGACGCTGCCCAAGCAGCTGTTGAAGTCTCCTCTGATGGGCCGTCTTCCGACGACGCTATTCCTGCCCTTCGTTATGACCGATTTGATAAGTACGTACTCGTCAAGACCAATGTCAGCGTCAGCGCCTTGGAAAACCTGCCAAAAACCGTAAAGAACAATGCTGAAGAACTGGAAAACCAGAAACGCGTCCTCAGCGAGCAGGCCCGTCAGATCGAAGAACTCAAGCGCAACAGTGGCTCCAGCTCCACCTCCAGCAGCAAGGAAATCGACGAGCTCAAGCGCACCATCAAGGAACAGGAACGCGACCTGAACGATCTGGGCAAGCAAGTGGAAGAACTCAAGCGCAATAGCGGCTCCAGTTCGAGTTCGAGCAACAGCGAGATTTCGTCCCTGAAACGGGAGCTCAGCGATCAGGATCGCGAGATGGATCAGCTCAAACGCACGGTCGAGGATCTGAGCAGGAAAGTGAAATAACGAGGGGAATGGTGCCCGAGACAGGAATCAAACTCGGAGAAAACTGCCCAGCATTTACTGGGCATTCTAGAATCGCTATCAGCCAAATGTACTAATCAACGTACTTTTTAGGATCCGCTGGTGGCGGCCACCAGCGGGCCAATAAGTTGGGTTACCTCAATTCGTCGAACTGGCCGAGGCTTCAACCAGGGAGGTTTTTATATCGACATCCTCTGCGAATTTCCGTAGCACTCTTTCCGATCCGGCTTCTGCCAGGTGCCCCGGGTCAAAGAAAGTGAGGTTCTTTCCATCGTAGGCCATGCACTCAAGCGGGCTCTCAGGCTTGCACAGCGCCGAGGATGGATTGAAGTACGTGAACCCGCGCTTTACCGAAAGATCCTTGATGATCGTGTTTGAGCCTCGATAGTCCAGAGTGTTCAGATACCTGCTCTCGCTCGAAAAACTGATCTTCCGCGCGATGGACTGTACTGGGTGTGCATAAAAGTCTGGTGTATTCCCAAACACAACAACCGTTGCCGGCGTCTTGCCTAGCGAATCGAAAAAACCATTCAACGACTTCATCAGGACATCGCCGCTCAGCACCTTGAACGACCCGATCCAATTCGCCCCAACGATCAGTACATCGCCTTTCTTGAGGGTTGGCAGGACCGCATTCACAAACTGGCCGGAGAAGTCCGTGCAGCGCTCGGCAGACTTTGGCACGAAAAAGTCAAAGGGCCGGCAGCTCGTCCCGGTCCACTGCCCGATGTCGAACCCGGCGTCAGCGTAGACCTTTCTCACACCACCCATGAGGTGGGCCGCCTCGGAATCGCCAAAGATCACCAGGCGCCGACCAGAGCTGACGGGCTGATCGCACTTGTTGCTGATCAGGACATCAACATTCTGATCGTAATCAATGAAGCACTTGCCAAGGCCGTAGATTTTCATGGTGGTTTTGTAGTCGGCAACAGCACCCATATGGGCGGCAACCTCTTGCGGGAACTGGCGGCCCGCGAGGCCGTCCTTGCTGTAGGTAACAAATCCAACCGCGCCGACAGCGGCCATCAGCCCACACAGGGCCACGGCCTTGTACTGGCCATCGCTTCTGCGAAGTGGTTGCTCAATGATTTTGTAGGTCATCCATGCGAGAGCGATCGATGCGGCGACCGATGCGACTCTAGAAAGGATGCTTGGCGTACCGCCCTCTATGATCCTGGCGAACGTCAATAGGGGCCAGTGCCACAGGTAAAGCGGAAAGCTGATCAGACCGAACCAAACGAGAATTTTGTTGGATAAAACATAGCGATTGAGAAGCGCCGAAGGGCCCGCTGAGATAATCAGGACCGCCCCACAAACAGGGATCAAGGCCCATTTGCCCGGAAACCCTTCCTTGCTGATGAAGAGGAACCCAAGCGCAAGCAGTAGCACCCCGAGCAACGATTTGATGTTTGAGCCAAGCACGCTGCCGGAAAGCCTGGAATAAGCTGCCATGGCTTTACTTGCAGGAAGATATATCGCACACCAAGCCAGCATGCTCCCGCACAGCAGTTCCCAAAATCTTGTCTGCGGCGAATAGAAAGCAGAAACAGGATCTTGCCCGACCTTGTTTAAATTGAGGGCGAAGAAGGCAGCACCAAGGATCGCCGTCAGGGCGAGAAGGTTTGACCGAAGCTTCCAGGCGACGAACACCGCAACAGGCCAAAACAAATAGAACTGCTCCTCAATACCCAGGCTCCACAGGTGGAGCAGTGGCTTTGTCTCGGCAGAGTTGTCGAAGTATCCGGACTCGCGCAGCAGGGTCAGATTGGATACGAAGCCGGCGCCGGAAGCGATGTGTTTGCCAAGCTGCGCATACTCGTCGGCGAGCAATGAATACCATCCGAACACGTAGCAAAAGACCAGCACCGCCAGCAGCGCAGGGAAGATCCTTTTAACTCGGCGCGCATAGAACTCAGAAAAACTGAAACTTCCAGCATCAAGGCTTTTGAATATGATCGTGGATATCAAGAATCCAGAGATAACAAAAAAGATGTCAACGCCTATAAACCCGCCGCGAAGCAAAGTTGGGAATGCGTGAAAAACAACAACGGACAAAACGGCAATAGCTCTAAGACCATCTATGTCAGGTCTGTATTTAGGATGCTGCAAACTTGAGGTCATCAGTCTTTTCTATCCATGGTAGACAAGGCAGGCGGGGGCGGGATTATCAAGAATTTGTATCGTACTTGATTCACTCACCCGTGCCTATGGCTGGCCGTGAGGCATCCCGGTAACGCGACACCATAACTCCCTGCTGATGATGTCGCGTCGAGCCGTTAGACCACGATGCGCAGATCGCCCGCAGCGGTCTTGTACGCAGCCCCCGTGCCCAGGCCGCCCGCTATAGCTGTGGCGTTATCGGCGTAGGTTGGCACGGTCATAACCACGCCATTGGCTTTGATGCGAAGCTTGCTGCTTCCACTGTTCCGCATGTCGATATCGTCGGTGGTGTCCAGAACCTGTATCCCAGTAGTGTAGGAGACCGTCAGACCATTCAGTCGCAAGCTGCCAGCAAATGCCACATCGGTAGTCGCCGGGTAAGTGTTGCTGAAGATCGTTCCGCCGATGGCGCTCAAATCCCCGTCCAGAACAACACCGTTCTGGCTGGTGAATTTCGCATTAAATTGCGAGTACTGCCATGTCGGCTGAACAAGCCCGATGGTTACCACGCTGGTAGTAATGTCCCACAGGTTGTTGAGTGAGGCTACCGACTCACCGGAAGGCCCAGCAAGTGCATATTGGTTGCAAGTGCCGGTGTGCTTCACGGTAAACGAGTTCCCACCAAGGGTTCCCGTAGCGCCCAGAAATGCGGTGTGGTCACAAAGGTAATCACAGTCTCCGATGAGGTTGACCTCTACGGTGTTATTGTTGCCTCGGTTTATGCGAATCGGGGTGCGGATCTTTCCGTAGGCAGTGGTATTGATGATATCTACGGTAATCTTGGCATTGCCAAATCGATCGATAATCACCGCGCCGTAATCGAGTTCGGTGCCAACAACATCTTCGCGCCCGCAGTTTATTGCGGTCACCTTGATATCGCAGTTGGTGCTTTCTGGGAGAGGTGTTCCGGAGGTCTGATGCAATACGGTTACAACGCGACCACAGTTCCTGGCAATCACATCGTATTGGACGCCAGTACTCACGCGGTATTGGGTTACAACGCTGCCCGACATTAAGTTAGGGATGCCTGCCGTTGAAGTTGCCGACGTGCAGTCGTCAACGAATAGGCCGACAACTTTGATATCAGCTACCCCGCTTTCAAAGTTAAGACCTTTGCCGCCAGCGCCCAGCACGGCAGATGTACCGCGCCGGCAATTTTTCACGTGCCCACCATAAACCCGTACTCGTTCACAGTTGGTGCCGGCCAGACCATTTTCACCAGCGATGAGCGCGCCGGGCCAGCCGATATTGTTGCCGTCAACCCGAGGATTGTTCAAGGTCACATCAAAGACCCTGCCAGCGGCCAAGTGATCGCCAGAGAAAACAACAAGGACTGCGCCGTTGGTGGTATTGACTGTGGCCTTCAAGTAGCCAAGCCCAGTCCAGGTCATAGTGACATAGGATTTCACATAGATTGAGTCGCTGACCAGATTGTCAGCGTTGCAATCCATGATGATTTCTCCGCCGCCAGAAAGCGAAACTACGTTGATAAGCGCCTGGAGCGCCAAGGTGTCATCACCACCCTGGCCGAGCCCGGCCAGCGATGCGTAATAAGGCAGCCTTGCAAGGGTTGCCCGCAGGGTATTCCCATAGCGGGAGTCGCCAACCATGCCGGTCCCTTTATTCGGGTCGGTATGGTTCAAGAGGTCTTGGAGATTCCCCTGATTGAAGCCACTCTCGGTTTCAAACTCAATGTCAGATGTCCCAAAGAGTACCGGAATCGGCGTGGTGAGCCTCCAGATAAGCGGGATGCTATCCGTAACCAGCGTGCCATATACCGCGTCAAGCGAGCCGTCAAAGTCCTTCGCGCGCTCCCAGGCCGTGGTGCGGCAGACATAGATGCCGTTTTGCTTTTTATCAAGCTGCCCGTTTACGCCGATGCGCTCGCCATCAAGGGCGGTGTGCGCCACCGATGATCCATCAGGGGTAACCGCGTTGATGACCTGTTCGCCAACCAAAGTGATCGGGGACGAGGTCATGATCTTGATCGGCGGCTTTACAGCGACGGACGTAGTAAGCCCATCAATACGACTGATCATGGTTGAAGGCATGGATCTTTCCTTTCTTCTGGACGAAAAAAAGCCCGCTCAGTGGCGGGCTTGATGTGGGCTGTTTGGTTTACCGGGCGATGCCCAGCGGGTCGGCGTAGCTCTGCGATGGTTTGATCAGGAACTGCTGGCCGTTCTCCTTCTGGATTCGCTGCTCGGTTCGGCGCAGCGACCCTGGGTTCATGGCCTCCTGAGCCGAGTAGAGAAATAGGTGATTAAGGGCGATGCGCGTATAGAAGAGATTCAGGAATGGCGTGTTGTTCAGCGCCAGATTGAAGGAAGAGGCTGCAGCGTCATCGCCGGAGCGCACTTTGTTCCACAGGTCGACCGTACTGGCTACCGTACTCAGCGCAGGCCCTGCCACGGACTCCAGCGGCCTATTCCCGAAGCGACTCGCCTCGCCGAACAGGTAATCACCGAATATCCCGAACCCGCCGCCCTGCACCATCGCCGCAATCCACGTCTTGGGATCGTCCGCCGGCCGAGGCTCGCGCCCCTTGACCGCATCCTTTGAGGCCATCGACAAGTAGCCGAACGCCGTGGTCCATATCATCAACTGTGCAAGACCCAGCTTTTCGCCGTTACCGTTGCGCAGGGCGGCGATCAAATCCTTGCTTCCGCGATACCCCTGGCCAAGTGGCGTGGGCGCGTACCCACGGCCATACAGCTCTCGGCCGAGCGTCTTCTGCATGTAGGCGGCGGGAAAGCTCTTGAACTGGGTAACGAATCGAAGTAGGTCGCCGGGTACGGTGCCCGGGCGGGTTCCCTGGTTCATGATCGACCGCGTCCGCGCATCTGGCTCAAGTACTGCGTAACTCACCCGATCATTGACGTAAGCGCGCAGGCTGCGTTCCAGCCCTTCGCGCTCCTCACGAATTGCCGCGTCGGAGACTTTGCGCCCCCGGCCTTCCAGGTACGCGCTGATCTTCTCGTCGGGAATATTGGCAATGCCGTCGGTGGTCATGTAGTCGCGGCCATCGGCCATGCGGGTGTCCATGCCGCGCAGAAGGTCCCACTTACCGGCATCCAGGTCGTACAGCTCCAGCGCGCGGCGAAAGCTCGAGTCAATGGTGCCCCAGGCCCGGCCTTTGTTTTGGGCCAGGTTGTGGGCCATCATCAGGCCCGCGCTGGCCTTGTTTGCGTCAGTCCACCAGGACAGGCCGTTCAGCTTGAAGAACAGCGACATGCCCCGCGACATCTTCCCGCCCACCGAGTCATCGGCAGAAAAGCGCCGCATGATCTCGCCCCGCATCGAGTCGGCATATACGCCGAAGCTTGACAGGATCTCCTTCTGTTCCTTGCTTCCGCGCCCCTTGACCAAGCCGGCGGTCATTTCCCCCAGCGAACCCAAGAAGCTTTTCCCCTGGTACCGCATTTCGCTCGCAGCCACCGGCAGGTCAGTGAAGCTCGACAGCAGCGCGCCACCAAGCTTTGACAGCGACTGCCAGGCTCGAACATTGGCGGCTACCCGGGCGCCCCATGCGCTACCAGGAATGCGAGTTTTCCCGCTAACCTCCGCGAACCGGTTCTTCAGCGTGGTTTCCCTGACAGTCCTGAAGTTGCTGGATGCCGCGGTATCGCCCGACTTGTCCAGGTCTGAGGCGATGATATCCATTGCCATTTCAAGGTTTGCCTCGGGGTTGGTTCCCAGTCGGCGCATGATGGCGGTGTTCTGTCCGGACAGATCCAGGCCGCGCAGAACCGCCTCGCGCAAGTTGCCGGTGCCGTACTGCTGGTTGTATTCGTGCCAGGCCACGCCATCCTTGAAGTGCAGCACTCGTTCCTGACTGATCTTCTTGGCGATGTTGGCCGGGCCTTTGAATCCATTGGGCTTGGGAGCGTCAGCGGATTTCAGGTGGTTGCCGGTCACCAGGCCGTTATAGACGCCGCGCAGGAACTTGGATTCATTGGCCACGCCGTCGAACGTCTTTGGGTCAAGGCGCGGCAGGATATCGGCCGCCCACTTGTCAAACCCGGCCGACCCGATCTTCTCGCTGTCGTGGCTCTGGCGGGCGATGTAACCGGGCATCTTGCCGATACTGGCCCCGGCACGGTTCGCATCGATGCGCGCCGCCTCCTGATATTTCTGGATGATCTTGGCGATACCCACTACCTGATCATTCAGCTTCGAGGTGTCCAGGTCGTTGCCAATTTTCCACAGTGCATCGGCGATATCGACATCGGAGCCACCGTTGGCGAGCACGGCCGTCAGGTCTTTGCTCTCCAGGTCATGAATCATGCCGCCGATGTATGCATCGCCCAATGCCTTCTGCTCGGCCGCAACCGACAGGCGCGCCCCGGGGCGGGCCAGGTTGGTGCCCACCAACAGCGATTCAATGCCGAGGTCCGGGCGGTCGGCGAAGTTGTTGCGCACGAACGAAACGATCTCGCTCCGCCGGCGCAGGTTGATCAGCGCATTGCGGCGCTCAATCAGCGCGGCATGCTGAGCCTGCTTGCCCAGTTCATCGGCGGCGCGCAGGGTTGCCTGCTCCATGCCAAGCGCCCCTTCCCTGGCCATGATTTCCTTGGCGCGCCCGCGTAGCAGCTCGAAAATCTCCGTAAGCTCAGTGTCATCAAGGTCGCCAGCGGCGGCCCTTACAGCGTCGATGCAAGGATTCATTGTCCGTTCCTTATGTCGCACACGGCAGCGGCGCGGTATGCCTTCGAGTAACGCTCTGCCCGTTCTGCCTGCGCGGCTGCAAGGTCTGCCTCCTCTCGGCCGGCAGTCAAAATGGCGGCGCGGTCCGGCTCTGGTAGCTGGGTCAGCATTTCATTGACCAATGCCTCGTCCTCGTCAAACGCCTGCTTTGCCGATTCAAGATCATCCTGTCCGCCAGCCTTTACTTGTCCATCGGTTTGCAGGCTTTCGACCTGGCCCTGCGGGTCCACACTCCTCGCTGTCGGGCGCCTGACATATTCCATGGCGGCGCCGGCCTTGGATGGCGCCTCCAAGTCAAACAACGCATTGACGTCGATGTCTCGCCCGCTGACGGCCTGGGCTACGGCGCTACGCAGCGCACTGTCGCGGACGGTCCAGTCGGCGGCCTCTGCTGTTTCCCGGGCAGTGCTGATCGCGGCGCCGAGCGGACGCTGCTGATACCCCTGCATGATTTGCTTGGCTCGCGCCTCAATCTGAGGACGAAGACGCTCAGGAACCTGACCTCGCTCAATCAGGCCTAGGTCGCGGCGATCAAGCTCGCCCACGCGATTACGCTCGATCATGGTGTCGATTTCAGCCTGGCGGACGCCGATCTGGTCGCGCTGCACGGCAATGCTTTCCCGGGCTGCGCGCTCGGCCTGCTTGCGGCTCATGCGCTGACCCTGGAATTCTTTCGCAAGCTCCCTGAAAGAGTCGTCGAGTGATTTATCCTGCGCAGACAGGGATGAGCGCTCAGCCTGCAGGTCGGCGACGTTACCCACTCGCTCACCGGCCAATGTCGGGCGGATCTCTTCGATAGCCTGACGTTCGGCATTGCGGTACAAGTTGGCGCTGTCAGCCTCAAGCTGGCGCGACAGAGTGGTCCGCAGCGCGACATCAGGATCCTCGTCGAGCATCCGCCCGAAGTCTGCAGCGCGCAATGAGGGTCCTGTTGATGATGGCTGTCGATCAGCTGCATTCAGAACGGTATCGACCGTTGGCGCTTCCGTGGCGATCCGCCGGCGCAGCGCATCCGATACCGCCCCGCCAACACTGTGCAGGCCGCCACCCAGCACTCCACCCAGAGCAATGTTTGCCAGAGAATCGGAAAGGCCATACTCGGTCTGGTCCATGCTGGCAGCCAGGAGCGGGAACGGCTCAATGATCGCGGCGCCGACAGCGCCCTCCACCGCCCCCACGCCAGCCCTGACGCCAGCGCGAGCCAGCGGACCAGAAGCGCGGGCCAGCATGGCGCCGTACCGCGCCGGGCCAACTACTGGAACGAATGCCGACGCGATGTTGAGAGGGTCCAGCAGTGAAGCGGCCAGACTGGCAGCCACCTGTGTGCCCATGGAGCCGCCGCTGGCCCGGGCCAGAACCTGCTGACGCGCGGCCTGCTCCCGGTGCCGCCCGACCAACACATCGAGTGCCCCTTCGCGGATACCCTGATCTGGGATTTTTATGTCCAGACCCATTCCCGCCACACGATCACGGGCCGCCTGGGCATCGAGCATTGGCGTTTCCGGCGCAGCGCGGCCAGCATCAGGGGCAAGGTAGGACTCTGGCCCCATGACCATCGCCCGGCCTTGCTCCTGCCCGGTCAGTTCTTCCGCTCGGGCCAGCGAGTTGCTCGGATTGGTATCGAGAGCTCCGCCGAACGCCGCATCAAACACTTCGCCTGACTCGGCTGGAATGTCCAGCATCGTGCGCCGATTAAGGACCGGTGCATCACCTGCAAAAATCGTCATGGCATGATCACCGTTGGGGCAACTCGGTATTTCCCTGGCTGTTCCAGCCCCTGGGATTGCAGGGTATCCCACGTGCGGATGATGGGCTTGCCGTCCTTCCCAAGTAGTTGGTAGCCATTCAACGTCAGGGCCAGGCCGCTTTCGTCATTGGTAGGGATCCACTGTCCACCTGATTGCAAGGCGTCATGCAGTTGCTTGGCATTCTGCTCGTCGGTTACCCCGTCAAAGCCAGGAAGTGGCATCAGCTCTTCAGGCTTGATGGTTCGCAGGGCACGATCTGCACCGCGGCTTACTGCATTGGTGTCCAGGGTTTTCGGTACACGGTAGGTGCCGAAGAAGTCGTATTTGTCATTGACCATGCCATCGACAACTCGTTGAGCGGCATCCTTTGGACTATCGCCTTGCAGAACGTAGGATTTGGCTGTCTTGACTGCCGCCCGGTACATGGTGCTGTAGGTGTTTGTTCCGCCAGATTGCCCTTGAAGCGATTCGGCGAACGGCATCATGGCGGCCTGAACGCTTTGATTGATCTCGTCTTTCCTGCCTTTCTCCAGGCCGATATCCAAATCCTTGTCGGCAATGATCGCGACGGAGGCCATTCGCTCTGCGACGTCCTTCGGCAGGCCGGTCGCAATTACCTGAGCCTCGGCTGGCAACTTGCTTCCGACCTGCTGAAGCACGGCTGGGAAGTCCTTGCCCCACTTCTGCGCCTCTTGCTCGATCAGCACCGCAGCACTCTCGCCGCCATGGAGCTGCTGATTGAAGCTTACCGCGAACTGATCAGCAGCTTCTTTCGGCAACAGTTTCGGCTGAGCAATGCCCAGGCGCCGCTGCTCAGCCACGGTGGTGATGGCGTATGCCTGGTAGGCTTCTGGCGTGCCTTCTTGCTGAGCCTTGGTGAAAGCCTCGTTGACGATTGGGCTGTACTTGGTGGCATAGGCCGCCGGGTCGGTCTCGCGTTGCTTGATCAGCCCAACGGCTACATTGGTCAGGTGCTGATAAATCTGCGAGTCTTCTTTGAAGCCCGCCCCGACGGTGGGTGCTCCATATTGACGCGCCTGCTGCTCATGGAGCGACTCAGCATAGGCTGTCGCATCATTCGGATTATCGAACTTACCGAGGTGCTTTCCAGTTTTAAGGTAGGCCTTGATCGCATCGTCGTTACTCATGATCTTGCCGTCATCACTGACGGTTGGGATCAGGACCTCCTGCCCATCAAAATTCACCGACATTGACCGGACGGTACTGATTGAGCCATCGGAGTTTTTGACGGTCGGCCTTGCGTTCAAATCGATGTTGCCCTGCTCAAGCATGCCGGAGGCTTGATCTCCGAAGAACACGCCCATTTCTTTCTTCGTTGGATTAAATTTTGTCAAAATACCCTGCATTTCCTTAGGGTCAGCAGTGGCTAGTTCTCGAATCGCCGGGGCCGTAGCCTGGATCTTCGCAAAAGACTTGTATTCCTCGCCGGCCTTCTCGCCATAGGCGGCCTTGAAGTCGGCCGGGCTCGGCGGGTTATCGAAGTCCAAGCCCTGTGAGTAAGCCGTAGTAGCATCTTGCACGCGGCTGCTCAGCTCCATCCGGTTGATGGCCTGCAACTGCCGAGCCTCGACCTGACGCTGGCGGGCCTCGGCAGCCAAACGTCGCTGCTCCATTTCGATCTGGTTTTCCGCCTGCATCTTCAGTTCGGCACGCTTGTCCGTTGGGATCATGTCTGCGATCCCTGGCTTGCTCAGCGCAGCAAGACGTCCAGACGGGTCAAGCATCTGTACCGACGCAAGGGCATAGTCCTCGGTTGCGCCCTGGCGCATCCTGACGGCCTCCTGCTCAGTCAAATAACCACGATCACGGGCGCCCTCGATAGCTTCGGTAGTCGATTTGATCACGCTGGCCCGGGCAATCTCGTCCGTGGACTTGAGCGCCGCTTCGCGGTTCGAGGAAATGGTGTCCATCAAGGCTCCCCGCCCGACGTCCACCTCCTTGCTCTTGGCCTTCCTGGCTACGGCACCGATGCCACGCTGGATATCCAGGTCAAGCTCCTGCTGAAACAGCGCGCGGTCGCTCGGGGAGCCGATCAGTGCGACGGCCTGGTCCCGCGCCTTGGTCATTTTTTCGGTGTAGCGTTTCTCATATGTCGGGTAATCCTGATCCTGGTCAAGCTCGTTCTCGGCTTCGATCTGGGACTTGAGAAAGGACGACTTCGCCAGCGCGAAATTGTACTTATCCTGTTTCTGGATTGCCTTGTCAGCAAATTCCGTCAATGCACCGCCGATGGCCTGGCCTACCTGAGCATTGGCCCGCGCCATCTGCGTGCCGTCGTATGTCGCAACACCGCGCGAGGCCTGTCCAACCGGTAACGGCGCGTCAATGCTGGGCAGCTTTGGCATTACATGTTCCTCACGTAAGCGGGGTTGTTATACAGCGGAGTTGATTGACCCTGCGTATTGGTACTGGCTGTACCAGTCTGGGCAAGGCCAGATCCATATTTCGATGCAAGACTGGCTACACCTGAGATCAGCGTGCCGGTGGCCGCCCGCTTACCGGCAGACTCGGCTTGGTCGCCGCTGTAGCGAGTAGCGGTTGCCTGGGTCTCCAGGCCTCTGGCCGCCTGCTCGCCGTTGAACATATCCACTAGCGCGGCGTATTCGCCTTGGCCTTCCAAGTCAGCGATGCGATTCACCACATCAACGGAGCCAGCACCGCCTGCGGCAGCCCCCACGGCCTGCGCGCGTGAGGCAGCGATTCTTCCCTGGCGTCTAGACTCCATCGCCCGACGCTGCGCCATGGCTCTTTGGGCATTGGCATTGTCGTCGTACTGTTCGGCGGCAAACTTCGTCGCATCGTTCTGGGCGGCTCCGGCGTCCCGCTGAGCTTTCATCGTGCTCACGGTCGAAATAACCGTACCGGCAGCCGCAATGTAGGGGAGTGCCGCGGCTAGGAATGCCATACGTAATATTCTCCGTCTTGTTCAAAGCCGAGATAGGCGAGAAATCGGGCCGATGTATCGAGGTCTTCGTCACGGATCGCATAAATCGGGCGCCGCTTCTTTTCCATGATGGAGCGCATCATGCGAGCCCCGCTGATGATGGTTTTCTTGAAGGACGATGCTTCTTCTTTGAAATCGCTGAAGCAGATCAGCCGACCGCTGTGCTCATACAGCCCGGCCACGGCCAGGATCTCGCCGTCCACGTCCAGCACGACGGCCTGGACTGTGTGGCTGATGGGCTGGCCGTAGAACTGGGTCAGATCAGCGGATGACGCCCATCTAGCTCTTGTCATTGGTTTCGATAACAAAAACGGCGCCCAAGACAGTAGCCGGCCTTGGCGATGCGGCCTCAAGGCAGATGCGAGCATCCGTATCCCATGACCCTGGAAACTCGATCGTCTCATTGTCGTAATCTGCCCAAACACTTTCGGTTGGCGTTTGGTAGTTTTCAATGTCCGGCAGGTCATCCAGGGTCTCGAAGTCCTGCCCAAACCGAACACCTTTGCGGTGTGTGTCGGCGAGCACGAAGCCGATCTGAGATATCCGTTTTTTCTGAAGCAGCGCCGCGCCGAGCGATGAGGCATAGGCAAGCTTCGAACTCTTAAACCTGGCGCGATAACCAAGTCCGGCAACAACATTCGAAGCGGCCACGTCAAGGGTGATGTTTCCTCCGGAAACAGTCTTGTCACCTACATCATCACCATCAGCCCAAACGGTAACCACCTTTCCTTCGAGGTGGCTCAGGCCGCCGATCATTTTCGTTGGCAGCCCCTGGTACACGACGTGCGCATCGGCGCACTTAGAAATTTGTCCGCCTCGGCACTCCGCCTCACGAGCCCATTTCTCGTAGAAACGGACCACGCTGCCGTTGATCGTGCGCTTCACGATGTAATAAACGTTGTCCTCGACATTGCCAGGGAGAACGGCGACGTCCTCAACCTCGCCGTCGGTTTCGAACATCACGAAACACCGGACATTTTCCAGTTTGTCGTATACCAGGATCGCTACTTTGCCGTCGCCGCGAACGCAGTGAACTCGTGTGTCAGGCTGACGTTGGACGGCCAACAGGTCTATCGATGGCTCCCCAATCTCAGGACACAGGAGTGTCAGTTCGGCGCTGCTATAGTCGTAGACGTTTCCGTCAAATGTCAGCTCAAACAGCTTCGTTCCGCTCTTCTGAACGAAAAGCCCGAGGCTGTCGACCTTGATTCCCGCAACAGCAGCAGAGCCCTGGGTTGAACACTCCTTGATGTTGTAGTTGTCTGGCGTCAACGGTTCATCGAACGATGATGATCTGGCCGATATCTCGGCACCCTGCCCGCCAATGACCAGGCGTTGGAGCGGAAGCAGCCAGTTGATGGTGTCGACCGGCCCGGAGCCAATGTTTCGATTGATCGGTCCGGAGTCACCCTCGGTCTCCGGATCGAAATTATCAAACGCGTCCGATACGGAGCCCCAGTTCTTGTCCTTGCCGGCCCACCATAGGCGTCCCTCGTACAGCGCCGTTGACGTAGGCCAGCCACGCCTGTCGGACCAGGCACCCTCAGACCAGACCTCGGTAGCTGTTGTTCCGCCCAAGGCCTTCAAAACCTCAGCCTGAACCTGGGTTTCATTTACAAACGCAGTGACCCGGGCAACGCCCGTGATACTTCCGAGGGAGTAGATCAACTGCACCGAGATAGTGCCAGAAGTGTACTCGCCAGTTTTTACGCCGATCCGGTAGAAGATGATCTGATTGTCCAGTTCATCGTTGAAGGATCCAGCCGTCGGGATGGTGAATGACTCAATGTCCTCCCAGGCACCCACGGCCCCAACGCTTCGCTGGAGCCTGACCGTCGCCGTAAACGCGCCAGTCACCGAACGAGTGAAAATCCGCGTACCCCCCACGCCTGTGATCCTGATCGGATCGGAGAACTGGTTATCGCCAGTGATGGTGGCAGTTACCTTTTGACCCACTGATGAAATCTTATAGATCGACGACACGTTGGTTGTACGGAAGATTGGCGTGGATGAGTTCAGGGTAATGTTGCCGACAAGCCCGCTCGCGGTGATTGTCGTGTTGGAGGTGTTCTCCAGCATGTATGGCCCGGTACTGGACGTGTAGAGCACAACTGACCAGGAGTTGCCGCTGCGGCGCTCGATGCGGCGTTGCTGATACCCGTCGCAGGCCACGAAAATAACGTCGCCCGACTGGGTGTGGCGAAGCCGGTACAGATCCGTTTCGGCCCATGGTGCGGGAACCACTACCGGCCCAGCAGCCTCAACCGCGATTGACTCGACCAGGGCGGCATTAATGGTTCGGTTCATCAAGCTGATGTGGAAGTTTGTCGACGGTGTGAACGTGATGGAATGCACGCCAGGGCGCAGGGAAACCTCCCGCAAGAAGTTATCCGCCCCGGCAGTCGAGCCAACCCTAAGCAGTACAGGGCCGCGACTAACAACGATCCGAAGTGCATGCTGCTTGTTTGCATCGTCAAGGCTTACTGTTACTTCCTGGCGGCGAATTGCAGCGTTCGGACCGGTCCCTGCGAGCGACATGGCACCGGCTGACCAGGCAGAGGTGGCTCCAGCTTCATCCGAGTCAGTCCATCCAGACAGGTCGGTTGTGAACTCGCCGTTTGTGATGACGCTCGTTACAGCGATCCTCTCAACGATAATGTCGTTGACGCGGATGCGCATTGAGCCCGCGCTGAATTCCAGCATCGCTGTATCGATCGTTGAGAAAATAAATGGAATCATCTTGGAAAGCAGATTATTCCGGGTCGTCCCAAGGTAGGAAGTTCCTGGCCGCAGCATCATCGGCCCGAGCATCCGCGGAAGCCAGTTGGTTTGCTCTTCAGCGGACAGGGCCATGCGCTGCAGGTCAACGCGAGCAAGCGCAAGCTTTGAGATTATTCCGCGATTGAACGCCTGGAACAGGACAGATTGCTTTGCCATTACCGCCCCCGATCCCTGCGATTAACTCCGCCAAACTTGGACATTACCCAGGATCCCATGGGCAGCATCTTGGTAGGCTCGGTCATGGAGTCTTTCGACATAGCGTCTTTATGGCGGTCCATCAGGAGCCGCCTGATCTTCTGCTCGGTTGACTCGGACTTGTTGAGCGCGGAGCACGCCTCCGTAGCGAAATAGGCAGCCACGTACTTCATGAAGGTCTGAGGCCATAGCGAAAGGTCGTAGCCGTAGTTGACGTGATTCGACACGTACTTCACGAAAAGCGACTCATCATCCGCAAACCAGAACCCGGCCTCGTCGGTGTAATGCAGATTCGGCGTGGTGAAGAACTCGTCGGTACACACTGAAGTAACGCGCACCAGGTCCTCCGGCTTGTTGAACGCGTACCGATACCCGAACGGCGGTTCAACCGATGGCGAAAAGGTGATCTCCACCGACCGCATCGCGAACTGCCATTGACCCTGCTCAAGCACATAGTCAATGGCGCCGGCGTCCCAAACTGTATCCAGGATGCGGCGCGGCTCGCGGTTCTCAGTCAGCGAGGCGAGTTGACGCTCCCCAAGCAACCGAAGAGCTTCGTTGTAGATGCCCAGGCGAGCCGCGGCGGGAGTCATGCCACAACTCGCAGGTGGTCAGTGAGCCACTTGTGGGCCGAAACCTTATCAACAGCCCCTTCGTGCAAGATCGCATTGTCCGATTCGCGGATTACGCGGTACTTGGAGTGCGGGCCGGACCACTTGACAATATGCCCTTCGACTTTTTCCGCCGCCGGTCCTTCCTCGTTGAGCTCAACCAGGTTGATCAGGCGAACCTTGGCCCAGTTGCGGGAGGCCTGCATGACCAGGAGTTCGGCGTAGAATGCGCCGTCTTCTGCGCGCACCTCGATCTTGTCCCAGGGCTTTAGGCTGGTCGAAACGTGCGCCCAGTAATCGAGCTTCGCCAGGTCTTCAGGCTTGGTGCCGGCCTCGGCCGTGACAGCCCAGCAGCTACGAACATAGTCGGCTTGGGTAAAGCGAGATTGGTTCAGAGACATGATGTTCCTCGATTAACCGCCGAGGCGGTCTGCGTCAGTGAGAATGGTGCTGGAGCGACCTTGCTGTTGTTGCTGCAAGGCCAGGCGCCGGCGGCGTGCCGAGGTGACCTTGTCGTCATCGGCGACCGGCATCACGGCGGCTTTTTCCGCAGCCGGCGCCGCTTCCGGAGTGGCGCCCATGATGTTTTTCTCGCCCTTGCCGGTCATGGTCGGAATCCCGGCCTTTTCAAGGATTACGTCACCGCCGCGCAGCGGGTCGATCTTCTTGATCTTCTTGCCCCACTTCTCGCCAAAGCCTGAAAATCCGGCCATTTTTTGGGTCCTCAAATAAAAAAGAGGCAGAACGATTGCTCGCCTGCCTCTTTGTTGCCCTTTACAGGGTTATGCCAGGATGGCCGCCGCCACAGTGGCAGCACCACCAGCGGTCACCACAGAGACGTAGTGGACCGTGGTGCCGATAGTCGCGGACGACTTCGATACCAGGATCACGTCGCCGACTTCCATGCCCAGGGCATCGCCGTTGGAGAAGTAATCCGCACCGGCAACGGTGGTGTGCACGTCAGTGGAGGTGTAAGCCCACAGAGCCGTACCGGCCCCCATACGAGGAATCATCAACTTCGGTGGGTTGGTAGTTGCATAAGCCATTTCGATTCTCCTTACTGCGCTGCGAAGGCAGAGCCGTCGTGGTTGATGACTACAACGCCGCGGTTTTGCAGCAGCTTGGAGCCGAAGTAACCGGTGGCGCGGGCGAACGAGTAATCCTGCTCCTCGTCGAAGCCGACAGCGGTCGACAGGCCGGCCAGGTCAGCGGCGTGGCCGATGGCGTCCTTGTGGTACATGAAGCACTTCTCAGCAGCAGTGCCCTTGCCGGTCAGGTTCGGGTGGACAATCCAGTTCACACCGGCCCAGCGGAACATGGTCAGGTTGCTTTCGAACGGCTTGCTGTTCACGTAGTCGGCCGAGGCGAACTCCTTGGTCTGCATCAGGTAGGCCTCGAAGGCCGGGGTGATGAGGGCCGAGATGTTGCCGTCCATGGGGACTTCGTTGTTGCCCAGGATGGTCTTGGCGTACATCGCCAGCGACAACGAGGCGGTCTGCGCGGCACCGGTATCGTTGGTGCCGGTAGCCAGCTCGGTGATGATGTCCTGGTCCATCTTGCGGTTCAGCACCGCCATGGTGGTCTGCTGCATGATCGCGCGACCGTCGCCCTGGGAGGCGAAGATATTGAAGCTGGTCCGGCGCACCAGGTCGTGCCACTCGGCAAGAGTCGCGGTGTACTGGTTCAGGTTGTCGGCACGGGCTGGAATCAGGCCGTTGACGCCGCGGGTCACCGCAGTAGCGGAGCCAGAGTCAGCCACCAGGAATACGGCCTGGTTGCCCTTGATCTGGGCTTCGGTGGTGACGGTAGCGCGCACCAGGGATTGACGCTGTTCAAAGCCAGCGATGAATTCGGTGCGGTACTGTGTTTGGAACGCTGTATCGGCCATGACGGGCCTCCTGAAAGTGATGTTTAGTCACTCGCTTCGGGGTGTCCGTCATGGCTTGGCTCAGGTTGTCCCGGAGGATCTGTGCCGCGCCCTTCATGGGGCCTACGTCGAGATAGCGCAAAATGCGCCAACAACTAAATATGAGCATATTTCATGTTGAATTGCAACAAGATGAAATTACTTCATCCGCTCTTTTGCGCTGGTCAGTTGCCGGAACCGTTCCTGCATGGGCTCGGCTTTCGGTCCTTTCCAGTATTCGGACTTCGGATCGCCCATCAGCTTGGTGATGCTCGCCAGTTCGTCGTTGATGGCCTGGCCGGCGTTTGCACCAGCGCCAGGCACCACGGCGGCAACAGGGTTGATCTCGCGGGCCAACTGAGCTAGCCAGCGCAGGGTGTCGGGCGAGTTGATGATTCGCGTACCGTCCTCTGTGCGCGCATCCATCAGCATCTCCTTCACGTCGCCCGGGGCGCCGGACAGTAGGCCGCTGATCATGTTCATGTTGCGGCGGAAGTCGTTGCCGAACTCGGCCCGCAGCGCATCCTCCGATTGCTGCTTGAAGTTCTCGTCGTTCTCGTAGCGCTGAGCCTGGATCTCTTCCACCACGTCGTAATAGGCATCGACGCCGGCACTCACCTGATCGGGCGTGGCGTTCTTGCCGTGCATGCTGGTGAGGAACTTGTCGATGAGGGGCTTATCTGCCTCTCCGATGACGCGCCCCTCGGCCAGCTTCAGGTCGTACTTATCGGGTGTTTCCGGAATACCCTGGTCAGCACGGAACGCGGCCAGGTCCTCGGGCGAGGCATTGGCGCCAAGCGGCTTCTTCAACTCGCCGCGGGAAATCTTGTCTTGGGCCGAGATCAGCGCATCGAGCGCAGCCTTGGGCGAGGCGTAGCGGCCAAGGCGCTTGAGCAGCTTGTCATCCTGGCCGGCGTAGCTTTCTCGCCAATCATCGGGCCAGGCCGACGTGACGGCAGGCTTCTGGTCTGCCGGCTGATCGAGGATGTTGCTAGGGGCTTGTTGTGCCGGTGCTGGATTCGCAGTGGAGGCCGGTGCTGGGGTTGCTGGAGCATCTGCGTTCGGGATATCGGCCGTGGCCGCGCCGTTGTCGATGTCAGTCATGTTTCACCTTTTCGTGGGTACAAAAAAACCCGCTCGATGGCGGGTCGTTGGCTGAATGCCTGGTTATTTCTTTGCGCGGGATATCGCTGCAGCGTTGATCTTCAACAGCTTGACGATCTGCAAGCCCGCGAACCGACGGCCCTGGGCGAAGGTGCCGTCATGCTCGCTGACTGGGCTGTAGGTGGACTCATAAGTCCAGCACGCCTTATTGATGATCCAGGCCAGTGCGCGCTTCTGCTGGTCGGCATTGGCGTCCCCGCGCTCCATGGCCTGCAATGCAGTGACGTCTGCCAGTTCCCAGTCGCTGACTGGGAGCCAGGCGTGCGGAAAGTCTGCTGGTTTCTTTGGCGCTGTCATTGGAGCCCCTGCATGGCCTGCCCGGCCTCAGCGTATTGTTTGGCGATCTCGCCACCCTGGGCGATCTGCTGGAGCTGCTGCTGCGCCTGGACCTGCTCTTCCTGCGCAGCAACGGCTTGCTCGGTGTCTTCCACGCTGTTGACCCACTTGGCGGGGACGCCGATACCTTCGAGCGAATCGCGAAGGGCTGTCTTGGCGTCGAACATGAGCGCCGCCGACGGGTCCAGGTCCACCACCTGAGCCAGCAGGTTCTTGGCCTGCATGAGAACGGTGCCTTTCTGTGCCTCGATCGCATCACGCAGCGGGCTCTCGAAGGTGAACTGGATGTCGGCCTGGCTCAGGCTCTGCGGAATGTCCTGCATCGGCCCGAAGGCTCCGGCCCGGTACAGGATCTCGAACGTCTGCTCGCACAGCTCGCCGTTATAGTCCGTCTCCATGGGTTCAAAGATCGGTAGGGCCTGGCGGATGTACTCCTGCACGCGCTGGCCGACCTCATAGGCGGTCATCTGCCCGGTATCTACGGGCATGGACAGCTTATTCAGGAAGAATGCCTGGGCGATCATTTCCCGGGTGTCCTGCTGCATGTTCAGGCCGAGCGGGATGCCAGAGCGATCCATTTCCAGCGGGCGCAACACTTCACCCAGGCGCTCGTCGTACTGCGAATCAATGGCCGTGATGCCGCCGGCGTACACGCTGATGTCGCCACGGATGGCTTCGGTTACTGCAAGCATGGGCGGAGTTACCGCTTTCTCGCCGGCTTCCAGCAGCACGCGGGTCATGGCCTGGATCAGGCGTGCATCGGACAGGGCCGCAACCGTGGCCGGGGAATAGGCGTATTGGGAGCCGGACACCGTCTGCCAGCGCGGAATGGTGTAGACCGTGGTATATGAGCCTACCTCCTCCAGGATGTTCTTGCTGTCTTCCTCGTAGAAGATCGACACATACGGGGTACGATACTTGCCGCCCCAGGTATATGCCGGCACGACAGCATGGCCGACCTTGATTTCCTCGTACGGGCCCTTGATCGCGATATCCCGGACCTTCTTCGACACGGTCTGCGGAAACAGCTTGATCAGCTCTCGAGCGTATGGCTTCCACTTGCGGAAGATTGTGTCGACCTTACCTTCCTCGTTCTCGCACCAGGCCACGTCGCGCAGGTGCCAGGTGCGATACAGCAAGGCGTCGGCGTTGCGGTTGAGTTGGGTGGAGATAACGCACTGGCCGAAGGCGGCGAAGTCGTGGTCGGCCTCCTTGGTAGCACGCACGAACAGCGCATGGCGATCATACATCGCCCGGCGCTGGGTCTCGGTGGCGTGCTCCAACCAACGCTTGCCGGCATTGTCTACACGATCCATGCGCGTGGTGCCGGTCTTGAACCATTCCTTGCTGGTTGGGCGCAGCATCCCGGAGAAAGCATTGCCCAGGTCGCGACGGGCCAGCAGTGGGTAGCTGGTCATCAGCCCTGATGCGAACTCCTCGCCGATGTTGCGTGAGGTAGTGAAGTCCGCGCGCTCAGGGTAGAAGTTATCGGCGATGTCCTGCCACAGGGACAGCAGCGGCGCACGCTTCTCGAAGAGCTTGCCGGCCTGCTCGCACAGGTCCTTTACGCGGTCTTCCATTGGATTACCCCAGAGTTTCGCTTGAGTTGTCGCTCAGGATCGTGCTGGCACGGCTGGCGCTACGGTTCTGCTGCTGGGCGTTCTTCTTGGTTTTTTCGCGCTTGAGCACTTCCGGATCAGCCTCTGGCATCGGAGGTGGAGGTGGCGGTGCTGGTTTTGGCTTTGGAGGGTTGAAGATTCCGCCCATCATTTTTTCCTCATGATTACGCGGGGCGCAGGACGCCCCTTGTGCTGTTGACCCCAAATACGGGCATCGGTGATTGCTTTGGCACCGGCGTGCCAGGCCATGACGACGGCATCGCCCTTGTCCGGAGAGCGACCCAGGCGCTTAACCAGGGCGTCCTTCGGCTCAAGCTGGATGACCCCACCGGAGTTGGCGCGCTTGATCTCGTAGGTGGGCGCCGTCAGGTCTGACAGCAGCTCCTGGTCATCAGGCAGCATGATCGTCGAGCCGCCAGGCTGATCAGGGTTCAGTGCCTCCCGGAAGCGCCAGTAGGCCTCTGTCCTGATGTTGAAGAACTTGAGCAAGTTGTCATCAGTGCGGCGCACGGACGGCTTGACGCCCATGTAGGAGACGGCATCGACACCGTTCACCTTCAAGTGCGCGTAGGCATCACCGCCCCAACCACCACCGATATCGATCACGACCTTGCAGCCATCGCGGCGCTTGGATATGACCAGGCCGGCTACGTCGGTGCCGCCAGGCGTTTCCGATCCTGGAACAGCTATCAGCGGTGCGTACCACCCGTCATGGCGCCAGGCCAGAACGGTCTTGTCAGCCCCGCCCTGAGCAACGTCGACGCCAATCGCACACATCGGGATGCCAATGGGCGGGACCGACTTCCAGCGGGCCATGGCGGCTGTTACCCAGGCCGTTGGAATGGTCTGGTTGGCCTCGTCACGCAGGGAAGCGGTGAACTTGCCATCCCGGTAAGCATCCCTCAGCTCCTTTGGCAGCGCGTCGAGGATGCGCTTGTACTCGCCGTCATCGGCAAGGTCCGGGTTGTCGCTGAGCTTGGCGGGGATGAACGTGCGGGATTTGGCATACACCTCTTCCCCGCCAATCAGGTGAGGACCCGCGCCGTCCACCTCTTGCTCGTCACCGCACTCGTCGCGCAGATACCACCGAAGCTCGCCAGGCAATGCTGGGTTCGGGTGACGCGGGTCGAGCCATGCGGCCCAGTGCTGGATAACCCAGAGGCCTGTGGCGCTGGTTGGCGGGTTGCCAGTTGCAACGATCCGGCACCGCTGCCCGGCCTTGGCCGAGCGGTTCCAGATGGTAATGAATTCGTACTGAGACTTGAGAAAGTCCGTGATCTCGTCGAAACAGATCAGGTCGTGCGGGTCGCCTTTGTAACGCTGCTTGTCCGTCTCCTGCTCGCAACCACCGAACTGGATGAGCCGCTTTCCGTTGCGCCAGATCAGGTCGGAACCGTTCCAGCCAGCCCTGTCACCGTCCAGGATATTGCCAAGCAGTTCGGACTCAGCCAGCTTCTTGGCGTCCTCCCTGATGCGCCTAAGGATCAGCGTGCGTTCATGTTCGGTGACGGCCAGGCCGTTGATTAGGGCCGACTTACCGCCACCGGCTTGCCCACCATAAAACAATTCGTCGGCGCCACTGTGGAACGCCATCATCTGCGGGCCCGGGTTGGGGACGAACAGCATCCCCTTTGTCGCTTCCAGTGCCTCGGATACAACTGCCTCGCGCTCCTTCTGGGGCAAACCTTCCAGAGCGGCGAGGACTTCCCTGAGATCCATTATGCGTTGGTCAGGGCCGAGCTGATGACCAGACGGCCACTGGGCAGGCGCAGTCCGAGGTATGCAGCCTCAGTGCCCGTATCAGTCCAGGTCAGCGCGATAACGCCGGCAGTGGTCGAGGTCAGGATGAACATCTTCTTGGCAACGACGGTCAGTGCTGCGCCGCTCGCGCCAATGGCGATACCGGTCGAGCCACCAGTGGTCGCGAAGGCAGCCGCAGCCGCATCCGCGAACACATAGGCTTCGATGATCTCGCGGTAGGCGATGGCCTTGCCGGTCGAGTCCTTGAGCTGGATGGTGATCGCCCGGGCATCGCCAACCTCGGCGGCCACTGTGATGGACGCGTCGACACAAGGCGACGTGACCAGCAGTCCGTTGGAAACGAGCGCGTTCTCTTTGGTCAGGCCGAGCTTTCGGCCGTGTAGGGACGTAAGTGCGTCTGGCATGGTGTTCTCCTGCTATTTGCTGTTGCTTATGGAGGTCCTGGAGGCCGCCAGGGTCGGTGAATCAGTTGCCCGCGCCGTTCGTCACGTTGCAGATAGAGTCAGCCGCCGCGTTGCGCAGCATGGCGATATGGGTTTCACCTGGAGCCACCGAGAAGATCGCCACCGACGCGGCCGGCACAAGCAGGCTGGTAGCCGTAGCGGTAACAGTGGAGGCACCGAACGCCACACGCACCGCCTCGGCACCGGTCACGATGCGCACGGTACGCACGCCAGCCACCGGGAAGGCACCCAACGCAGTAGCAGCCGAAGCAGCACCTGCAGTGATGTTCTGCGATGCGCCCGGGCGGAACGGGGTTTCTGCTGGATAAGTCATGGCTTGAGCCCTTTGGACAGTAGGAATGCGATGCGGCGGGCGACTTCGTTGTCGGTCAGGTCTTTCGTCTCGATCGGGCCGCCATCCTTGCCGGTGACTTCTTGCTTCACTGGTGCATTCCAGCCCTGCATGTCAGCCAATTGCTTGATTGCCGCCAATGGTGAGTGCTGCTTGATCTTGATGCCGTCCCGCCCAGCAGTCAGTTCAGCGATGGCAGGTAGCGCCTTCGGGTCTTGCAGCGCAGAGTCGCGAATCTTGAATGACGTCTGAACAACAGGGTTGCCCTCGCCGTCATCCCCAAGCTCGTAGGAGCCGAACTCGATCAAGTCGGTCAGGCTGATACGGGCAAGGCTGCTCAAACGCTCCATGGCCTCCTGGCGTGACATGACGGCATCAGACAGGGCTGATTCCTTCATCGAATCCATGAACGCCTTCACCTTGATATTGCTCAACATGACGCAAGCGACTTGATCGGCTGCTGAATCACTCTTGGCCCTGCCGCCAGCAGCCTTGTATGCCTCTCGCTGGCTCATGCCGCTTAATACATTTGTTGCTGTGCGCTGTTGCAGCTCGGTCAACTGCTCGAATAGCCGGCGCTGTTCTGAGGAGAGCTTCATTGCACCCCTACCCCCATAACGCGCCGAACAGCCTCGCCGGTTGACATAAGGATGCGCAACCGCACCAGGTCGCGCTCCACGCCTATCGGAACATCCTCTGGCAACAGTGATTTGCGCTCAGCCTCGATGCGCTCCCAGTCCGGGGCAGACTTCTCTGTCACCTCAGTTCCCCTTCAGGCAAATGTTGGCGATGTAGGCCTGAGCCGCACGCAGCGCAATCAATCCTTGGTCGCCGTCGTCGGTGATGGCGACAATTCGTTCACCAGCCGCTGGGTCAAGTTCGGCTCGCGCTTCTGCATTACCCAGGCCGGCGGTGGTGGCGGTGTCTCGCACAGCGGGACAGGTGGCTTTGACTGACAGCCGGCGAGCGCCATTGCGGACATCAGCACGAAGCTGGCTATTAGCGGCTTGAGCATCGGTCAGGGCCTTTGTGTGTTCGGTGTCGAGTTGGGCCAGCAGCTTCTGGGTGTTGCGGCGAGACTGCGCGGCGGACTCAAGCGTGTTGATCGTGTCCACCTGGTCGCTGATGACTGCTTTGGCTCTGTCCAGGCTGTTGCTGACATGATCCAGGCGCCAGCCCGCCAGGATCAGCGCCACAACCAGCCCAACGATGAGATAGCGAGTCATGGCGCGCACCAATCAGGCGAAGGGGTCGGCAGGCTTGGCGATGGAGCGCACAAACCACATGAAACCCTGTTGCAGGTTGGTCTTGGCCAGGGCCAGCAACCGTGGGTCAACGCCTTCAATCTGGCCAATCTGCTTGAACAGCGCGCCGGTGTCGGCTTCCAGGGCCTTGATGGAGTTCATACCGTCGATTTCGGACTGGGTCAGGTCGCGATAGCCGGTGATCTTCTTGTGCTGGTTATCCATGGGTATTGCCTCGGGTGGTGGTGGGGGATTTATCGTGCATACCAAGTCAGAGTGAAACACCGCGCATCTGCCGGAACATCAGCGATCGGCCAGCGCAGGCACTGCATATGCTTGCGCTCGGGCCTGGTGCGACTCACGCGAAGCGTCTGGACCAGATAGGCGGAGCCGCCCGACGTGGTGATGTAGTCGCCAACTGCGATGCCATCAGCACCATCGACGTACAGCTTGCATGGTGTGTAGGGCTGCTTTGGCATGGTCTTACTGCGCCTCCATGCACTTGGCATAGCGCTGGAGCTGTCGAGTCCACACGCCTGGGCAACGCTTGTTGCCTGGGGTGGAGCAGTCGAAGCCGGCGGCGAAACGGTACTTGAGCAGCGAGGCGCACGCCTGGGCGTACTGACCGGTCTGCAACTTGGTGCGCATCGAGGACTTGCGCCAGGTGCCGATGCCGTACTGGCCGATGAAGTCCATGTACAGGTCGAACTCGGCTTGGTGCAGCTTCACGCCCTGGATGGACGCAGCAAACAGCTTCTCGTCCTGGCTGATCAGGTTGCGGGCCAGCACGTCAGCCTGTTGCCGGGTGATGGTGTCGCCCATGCGTACCGGTGTGCCGTCTTCGTAGCGGGTTGATCCGTGGCCGATGGTGGGTACGTCGCCCTTGGTGGGGATAACCGCGTGATCGGTGTAGCCCTCGTTCGTTTTCCAGGCACCGATGCCGGCCAGGCTCATGGTGAGTAGGCCCACGACAACGCGCTGGCGGTTGTTCATGGGCGGCACTGGTCACGCAGGGCCTGGATGCGGGCGGTGCTCTCTGCGTGCTCCCGGCGATCCCGGCGAATCTGGAAGTAGGTGCTGATGACCAGGCCCAGCACTGCAACCACAACACCAGTGATGCCGATCCAGTTCACCTGGGACAGCCAGCCAATGAAACCAGCACTTGCACCAACCATCATGCCTTTGTTGGCCACTGACGCTCCCACCACCTCTACGATGCTCTCGGGCGTCGGGTTGGCCATGCTTGAACTCCTGCCTGAGGCTGCCATTAGGGCCTCCAGAAACGAAAAGCCCCGCACAGTGGCGAGGCTCAGGGTTGAATTTCGAATACAAAAAAGCCCGACTCAATGGCCGGGCTTGTCTTGAAGCGGTAAAACCGCAATATGGGGGTACATTACTCCTGGCCATTTAAACCGTCAACTGGCTTGTTACGTTCTAACATGTCTTTACAGTAGTTCAGCACGCCGATGTAGTTTTGGTCGTTCCCAATCTCGGCCAGGTCAAGCAGCTCGTCCGTGATCGAGAACCACTCGCCGCGCAGTCGACTCTTAGAGAAGATTGTGTGCAGGGTCGGCTCAAATATGGAGGGCGCGCGGAAGTGGCAGAGTAGCGACAGCTTGCTCGGATTGGATACCTGCAGTTCAGCCATCCTCTTCTTCACGTTATCCGCTCGACCTATCTTTACTGCGCCCGTCCCTCCGCAGATGATGAAGTAGATGTAAGTAAACGACTTGGCATACCAAGAAAGTCCGGATTTCGCGAGCCGCTCACCTTCTCCAGGGCCATTCTGTCGAGCATTCGCAATATATGATGTCTTCTCTATCTCATCGTCGATCATGCGGATGATGCGCTCGTTAACGGGGATGGACTCATCGATGTGAGCGCCCTTGCTGGCGAAAGACCGGTCACACATAAGCTGCCTAGCTCTTGAGCGAATCATGCCGCAACCCCCATTTCCATGTACGCCTCGACATAGCCCTTTGCTGCGATCAGGTATTCACGCACCTTGAGGCGTGGCTCGCCGACGATCCGCCCTACCTCTGCAAGAGTTCGGTCAGACCTGTAAAAGATAACTACGCACTCGGCGGTTTTAGGGTAGCGCTGCGACATTCTCGCAATGATTCGATCAACCAATACAGCCTCATCATCCGTGATGTCAGCGGCCGGAAGTCCACCGATCTGCTCGACGTTGTCCCTCATCAGGACGTAGGACGGTGACGTGCAGCGCGGCATTCCAACCTGTTGGCGGCTCCAGCGACCCCATTGGGTGAGGAGTTCTTCGGCGTCGTAGGTCATGCTGCAGCCCCCTTGAGTGTGCGAACGAGTGCTCTGTACTGAGCCTTGACGGCCTTGATCTCTTCCACGGTGTACTTGCGGGCCTGATGAGGCCCTTCCAACCAGGCCACCAGGTCGGCGCCGATGCGCAGCACCAGGCGGATGCGGTACTCGACTGCATTGCCGGAAAGGTTGCGGTTGCACTTCACGCACTGGCGGTGGATGTTCAGCGGCTCGAAGCGCAGCTCGGGACAGGCGCCGACGGATCGGTAGTGACCGGCGTCCCATCGGCTGCCGGTCATGAGGTCGTTGTCGTTTGGCATCGAGTCGCAGCTGATGCACGGCAGGTGCGCATCGCGCAGGCGGACGTACTCGTTCACCGCGGCCTGGGCCTCGCGCAGGTGATCCGCCCTGCTCTTCAGCTTCTCCTTGCGTACCTTGATCTCCCGGCGCTCGACCTGGGCCAGGGACTTGCGGGCCTTCTCCTGGTTGACCTTGTTCGTCTTCGCGTCGATTGCTGCACAGGTCGGACTGCATACGGCCTGGCCCAGGCGCTGAGGGACGAATGAGGCTCTGCACTCGGCAACACGGCACTTCTTGGCGCGGGGTTGTTTGGCGGCGATCACCATTTCATCCCCTTGATCGACCCGAAGTCGAAGTCTGGAAGCGTGCAGGCGTCGTTCAGATAATCGGTCATGACCTGCACGTCAGCCTGCGCGCAAGACCCTGGGCCTGCCTGCCAAAGACTCATTGGGTCAGTGCTGGACATCGCACCACGACAGGAAACCCCATATCGGCAGTACATTCCGTCCTCGACAACTCCAACTCGAGCTTTGCCCTTATCGAAGTAGACGATGTGGTGCTTGCCAGCCTCGGTGCGGATGAGTTTTGCGCTCTTGCGATTGCTGCGCTTAATCCATTTTTGAATCTCTTCGCTGTAGACGCTCATGCCGCCTCCCCCATATTGCAGCGCATCTTCATGTACTCGCTGTCCTCGGGGTGCGGCAGGTATATCCCGTGCTCAGCCGCCCAGGCGTCAATGCAGGTCATGAACGAGTGCATTTCGCCCTTGTCCAGCTCGCTGGTGTGCTTCAGCTCGTAGCGCTCAGTGACTTCGCCCGTCTTCAGATTGATGTCGCGGATTACCTCTTCACCCAGGAAGGTCAGCTTCAGGTTCCGCTTCATGTTCTCCATGTTCATCGGGGCACCAGTGGCGAAGGTCGTCTTGCCCATGGACACGAAGAACTGAGCGGCGCACTCGCACCACTTGTGGAACAGGGCATTCTGGGGAAGGCTTCGGCTTGCTCCGGTGATGGTAATGTTGCAGGGGAAGCCCTTCTTGCGGACGGCGGCCTGCAAGGAGGACAGTTCAGCAATGGAGTTGATGCGCAGTTTCTCGGCCATCACCGCTTCTCCTGCGCTTCCGCGATCAATGCCATGCGCTCCAACCGCTGGGCAGCCTGGCTGGCAAGGTTCATGGCGTCCGCCTCGTCGATCACTGGAACGCACACGAAACGAACGCCGGCCTTTGCGAGACCGTCCGCTGCATCAAGGGCTTGGCGTAGCTGTACTGGGGATGCTCGTTTCATCAGGAAGCCCTCCGCTTGCTGCGCTCTGAGGCGCCTTCGAATACCAGGCCAATGCCGCGGCCTTCCCTCAACCGATCCACGCTGCGGTCACCCAGCACCGCGCCCAACTCCTTGGCGTCGATGTTGGAAATCACGATGGTGGGCAGTTGCGCCTCGTACCGGCCATTGATCACGGCGAACAGGGTTGCCAGCTCGAACTCGGATGGTTTGGTGGCCCCGACCTCATCGATGATCAGCAGCGAAGGCTCGACCAGGCTGGCGAATGCCTCGGCCTCGGTGTATTCGGCCCGGTCGCCATAGCTGCCCTTGATGAACTGCAGCAGTCCGCCGACGGTGCGGTACACGGCTGTGGCGTTGTGATTGACGATCACATAACCGGCGATGGCGGCGGCCAGGTGCGTCTTGCCAGTTCCAGGAGTGCCGGTCATGACGATGCAGCGACCCTCTTCCAGGTGCCGCGGGAACGTCTCGGCGTAATCGATGCACATGGCAAGGTTCGCCTTCTGCCCTTCCGTCTCGGCATGGAAGTCGGCGAAGTTCTTACCCATGAACCGTTTCGGGATCAGGGAAGCCCCCAGTTTGCGCTCCAGGCGCTGTTCGACGATCCGGGCATACGTTGCGCGCTGTTCTTCCTCGTCGCGCTCCTGGCGAGCTTTGTCGGCGCAATCAGGGCACCCAGACGCCCTATCCGCGTTCTTGCGGATGACAGAGGCGTATTCGCCGTGTTGCGGACAGGTGGCCGGTTGCTTGCCGATCACGCCAAAGCGCTTCTCGATGTCGTTGATGGTCAGGTCGATCTGCTTCGGGCTAGAAGTCATAGGTGCCATCCCCGCGAGCTGTTAGCCCCGCCTTGTAATCGCGACCCTCGAACCCTGTGTGACGGGATGCTGGGAACTGGTGGACGTTGCCCACGGCCTTCTCGGGGAAGATCCCGGTCCAACCGTTGGCGATCGATGTGGCGAGCACCTGGTCCGGGGCTGAATGGCCCAACAGCGACTTGGCCTGTTGCTCACAGCTCTTGGCGGTCAGTGGTTTGCGGATTTCCTTGCGATGCTGGCACCAGTCGGCCCAGGCCTTTTCGGACACGTTCTCAGGCTTGGCAGTCAGGGGATCGAACTTCGAAGATTTCGCCGGTGCGCCAGCACCTTGCTTTTGATCTTGCTCTTTCTTCTCTTCTCTTCTCTTCTCTTCTCTGGTCCGCAAACTGTCCGCATCCGAAGCGGACAAATTTCGGACATGGCTTTTCCGGTCGTTGCGCTTGCGTTCGGCGTCGTTTGCGCGGCGCTTGGCGCTGGCCCCGTTGTGCTCGTCAAAGCGAGGCATCACAAGGCTTCCATCGTCCTCAACGGCTGCCCACTCGACGTCGATCATGGCCTGGGTAAACCCCGGCCAGCCGACCACTGCATCCATCGCATCCACGGTGTAACCCACCAAAACACCATCGCTCGAATGGGTGTCGAAGATGCTCCAGGCAATATGCAGTCCGCCGATAATCCGCAACCTGTCCGCTTGCAATGCGGACACCATGCGGAACACTTTCGGATGCGTCTGAAGGTCGATTCGCATTTTTATCCAGTCTCCGGCCATTACTTGCTGCCTTTGCCGACCAGGCCGGCAAGCTCGAGGAAGCGATCGACGTACCAGTGGGGTTGCGTCTCGCGTGGGGATTGAGGGCTGGTGAGATTCTTGCCGTACTGCAGGCCCTTATCAGTCACCGACCAGAACGGGACCATTTCGCCCTTGGAGTTTTTGCGCTGGAGCTGCTTGAGGAAGCCACGGGCAGCCAGGGCAGTGTTGAAGGCGGCCGGCGAGCAGCGGATATCGTTGCCCTTCAGCAGTGCCGTGGCCGACTTGGTGGGCATCGAGGAGCCGCCAGCAGCATCGGGCGCGGCGTCGATTGCGTAGCCGGGGAGGAAACTCGACTCCAGGCCATTGTTCTTGGCGATCTGGGCAAGCATCAGAACCTGGCTGGACGGCGCGGGCTTCAGTAGGCGCGTGAAGCACTCAAGGATTGCCAGTTCGCCGACGACCTTCGTACCGTTGGCGAGAACAGCCTGGCGTGCGCCATCCTGCTGCTCAAGTTCACGCCAGCGGCGAATCACCTTCATCCGCATTGGGGCGCTGTAGCCGGTCAGTAGGCAATCGGTATGCTCGCGGTCCAGCAGGTACTCGATCTGTTCGCGGTTCTGGCCGTCCAGGTAGATGTGCTCAAAACTGAGTGCATCTACCTGGAGCTCTTTGAGCATCGCCAGGATGTCGCGCTTGACGTTCGCGTGGCGCTTGCCGGTGACGTTGGCGATCTCGCGAGACGACATCGTGGGTCGCGACACGTTTTGAGAATTATGAAAATGTGTCGCGGGCTTTTTGAGGGCCTGTACATCGTGGTTAGAGGTATGCATAATTCGCCTCACAGATGCTTTTGTTGTATGCAGTAGAAGAAACCACCGGGCCTGGTGGTTTTTTTTCGCCTGCGGTTTGGGTGTCGCTATTCAAAGGCTTCATCAGGGCCTCCTTTTTCCGGGCCTATTGAGTCCTTCGCCGGGTCGCGCCGTGTTACTGGCAGATTCCGAAGCTTTCCGGAACCCTTTGGCCTGGTCTTCTCGAAGAAACGCTCCGCTCCAAGCTTTGCGGCGTAGTCGTCAGGCGTCATACCTTCCGCTTTCGCCAGTCGTTCAAGCTTTTCGTAAAGCCTTCCATCGATCCCATGGCAGATCGTGGTTTCAGGCACAGGGCCTCCTGTAGGCCTTCAGGCCATGTGGCGTTCATCGGTAACATCGCTCTCGACGATGCTCTCCAGCTTCTCCTCGACGCACATGCGCACGAATACCGCGAGCTGCAGTTTGTGCAGGCGAGCCACGGCCTTTAAGGCCTCATAGGTTTCATCGTCATAGCGGGACTTGATCTCCCGGTCTTTCAAGTGGCGCGTGTCGTCGTATGCCATTGGTGAGGCTCCTTGGTTGTTCAAAATGGTTATGCAGCGGATTTCTTTGGGCGCGCCTCGGCGAGCAGCCAGGCGGATTCGAACGGCTTGCCATTGGAGGCAGCCAGCTCGGCGATTTTTTCGGCGTATTGGGTCTCGCCGGTGTATTCGGTTCGCGGCAAAGCGTCCGCATCGATCCATTTGTAAATGGCGCGAGGGGTCTTTTCGCAAGCCTGCGCAACCGCCGGAACACCACCGGCGTCGTCGATCGATTTCTTGAGCGGCCGCATAGAGCCTCCGAGTGGAATATGAACTTACGGTACATATTATGTCGGAACTGAAAGTACATGCAAGCGCATGTGAAAATGTACCCATGGTTCAAATAGAAGATTTGCGCGCAGCTTTCGTCAGCCGTCTGAAAAGGGCTGTGGCGGAAAAAGAGATCCCCGAATGGGGCGCAGGCGCTCGCCTGGCGAAAATGGCCGGCGTGACGCCGAAGGCAACCAGCAAATGGCTGAATGGCGAGTCGATGCCAGGCGGGGCGAAGATGCTTGCCGTTGCCAATGCCCTGGGCGTTCGCGTCGAGTGGCTTGAGTACGGCCGCGGTGACATGAGGGAGGCGGCCACCCTCCCTGTCCTGGATGAGCGAGTTCCGCCCAGGGGCTTCGAGCTCGAGAACGAGCCGGGCTATACCGGCGTGCTCCAGCTCACCGCCCAGGGGTCAACCGGTAGCGGCGAGGACAATACTCACGTCGAGATTCGCGGGGTCATGGCATTCAAGTCGTCCTGGTTGCGCGCCAACAATCTCAACCAGAGGCACCTAGACGTCATCTATGCGAACGGCCACAGCATGGACCCTACCATCAACGATGGTGACGTGCTGCTGGTGGACGAATCCAAGATCGAGCCGAAGGACGGCCAGATATTCGCCATGCAGAGCGCGACCAAGGGAACGATCGTGAAACGCTTGGTGAAGTCCGACATTGGTGGCTGGATCATCCGCAGCGACAACCCGGACAAAACTCGATATGGCGATGAGACTCTGCGTGACGGGGAAATCAACGAAGTTCGTATTATCGGGCGCGTGGTTTGGCGCGGGGGAATGCTATGATGTCCGATAACGCCCACACATATACGTCCAGGGCCCTCTTTGTGGTTATGGTCTCTGGTCTCGTAGCTCTGGCCATCAGTGCGGCGCTATATCTGCTTGACCTTCCTCATGATGGATACGTGTTCCTGTCCGGCATGATCGCCGTGCTGTCTGTCGGCGCTGTATCTGCTCTATGCCGCGAAGGCGGCGCGAAGCTGGAAGACGCCCTGCCCCTTCTTGCTGGTATCGCCTTTTTCGTCTGGGTAGCCTGGCGGACCTTCAACAAATAACCTTCCCGCCATGAATGAGCCCGCCACTGAGCGGGCTTTTTTATGCCCGGGATAAAAATATGTACTTTTGGTACTTGACCATTGTGAACCGTTGGTACATATTTGCTTCAACGCCAAGCAACAAGGCGTCAGGGCCTCAACAGACCCGCCGCTCTTTGACAGTTCAGGATCCTCGCCATCGACTACCCCGGGTTTCATCCGGTAAGTGCGAGCAACAAATAGTCGATGCCATGCCAGCTCTGGAACTGGCCGTGCTCACCAGATGTGAGTACGCGAAACCACGCAAGCCGATCTGCGAAGAACACCGGACACGAAATGTGTGACGCAGGTTAGAGATAGGAATCGGGCGATGCGCGTGGTGGAGAAAACAGATTTCACTGGCAGGCCTTCGCAAGAGGGCCTGACGGGAAATCAACAGAACATCCCCGACAAGGAATACCCCCCATGCAAGCAAATCAACTGACCACCTACACCCGTGGCGACCTGATGATCAGCAGCCCTGACGAAGCTGTTGTGTTGAAACTCGCCACCCTGGCCCTTGGCGTCCACACCGCGCCGGCAGCCAACTCGGCTCCAGCCATCGGCGAATACTGGTCCGGCCAAGGCGGTGTGTATGCCGGCGTGATGCGCGGCGAAGAAGGCCACCCTGACTACCACCTGATCGTCCCGACTCACGAGTCGGTCAAGGGCAAGAAGCTGGCGTATGGCGGCTACGAAGTTGATGAGCAGGAAGCATCCAGCCGCCGCGATGGCCTGGCGAACACCCTGCACCTAGCCGAAGGTTCTGGCGAGGATCATCCCGCCGCCCAGTGGTGCGACAGCCTCACCATTGAAGGGCACAAGGACCTGTACCTGCCAGCCATCAGCGAGCTTGCCCTGTGCATGGCGAACGTTCCGGAGCTGTTCGAGAAGGAATGGCACCTGAGCAGCACGCAGCGCTCCGCCCACCTCGCATTCAGCTTGTACTTCGCTGGTGGCGGTCAGCTCTACGACGACAAGAGCCGCGAGCTCCGCGTCCGCCCCGTCCGCAGATTGCCTATTCATTGATCCATTTATTGCTTTTCATCGCAGGTGAATCGCGGGGCTGCTCAGGTACGAGCGGCCAGGCCTGATACGTGCCGGGCAGTGCCGGCCACCTGCAACCCTCAAACTGGAGAATCGCATGCTCCAAATCTTCCTGATCGGTGCAGCGCTCAGCCATGCGCGGCCAGAACCGCCACCTGATGACGGCCTGCCAACCGATCAATTGCGCTTCCATCGTGAGCGCTGGCGATGTACCGGGGGTCAGGGGTAGTTCTGGCTATCGCTGTCCCGAACCAAATATTGAACACCACTGCATCGGAAAGGCCCTCCTGTCGAGTTGGGCCTTTTCACTTCTCGCTCCCACAGACAAACCGCTCTATTCCGGACGCTGGTGACACGAAAGCGCCTACTTCGCTCCCACAGCCGACACAGCCGACACAGTCCGAATGCACTCCCTCCGCGCCCAACGGCAACCAGCGGAACGGATGAGTGCATCCGAGTTTTGTTGGATCAATCAACGAATGGAGAGAGTCATGAGCGACAACGCACGCACCTTGGCCTACTTCGCCGAAACCCTTCGCGAAGGCTGCAACGATCTTGAAGAACAAGCCTATTGCCTCAATGCCGCCCGCCGCTGGGCTGCATGGATCATCGCGGGCGAAGCCTAACCCCAAACACTGGAGGTCGCCATGGGCGATTTTGGATATTGCGAAGGAGAGACGTGCCAGCGCAAAGGTTGCGCGGGTGTCGTCAAAGAGCATGCGGTCGAGAATTGCTCGTGCCACATCTGCCCTCCTTGCGGCGCCTGCACCTCACCGCGCGGCTACTGCGAAGCCTGTGGCTGGGAAGAGTCGGAAGATCAGGTGATCAACGACTACCTGGTCAGCGTGGACAAGTCCACTGGCGTGTTTCGCTCTTGGGAACCTCGCCCGCTTGATTCCACCAAGATCGACTGGCGCAGCCACCCACACACCAATTCAACAATGATCAAAGAGGGCGTCTGCCCTATAGGTACGCCTTTCTCTGAGGTGGAGACATTGGTGCGAGGGACCTTCGGCGGAAGATTCGAGCGCTTCAACGAAGACACCGGCCACTTCAAGTACATCGCCTACACCGACTGACCCGCCACCCTGGAGGCAACCATGAACGCATTACAGGCAATGCAGGACGCCCAGTGGCGCCACGATAACCGGCTGCCTCCGGATGATGCCGAGGCGCTGGACATGGCTCGGGCCGAATGGATTGAAAACGCCGTCGAGCAACTTGTGGATCGTCGCAGCGACGTGAAATTCAAGCGTCGGCTGTACGCTACCCAGGGCATCACCTTCAAGTACTTGGCGGCCGAGGTGGAACAGTTCGCCATTGCCAGCGCCTGTAAGAGCCCGTGCGCCATTGGCGAAATGATCATCGGCGGCCTGTTCGGCGACAAGTCGCTGGCCCGTGACGGCGCCATGGACATGATGGCTGGGCCAGACCCGAAGGAACAGGTGCGCATGATCGCCCGCAGACTTCTGCGCCCGCTGGCCGATGACGCACTGATCGCCCAGGCAGAGGACGACTCATTGTGACGATCAGCGCGCACGTCCTGATCGGCCAGGAACTAGAAACCCTCGAGGATCCAGAAACGCCGGTCAGCTGGTCGGTGATGATCCAGAAAACAATCAACGAAATGATGCTCGACAATCGCATCACCATCGAAGAATTCAACCACTACTGCGGGCGCCTCAACAAGATCGTTGACCGGCGCAAGGAGTCGTCATGCCCACTCCAGTCGTGAAAACGCTGATTGATGAACAGATCGAGGATATCGAGCAGAAGTTATCGATCCTCGGTTTCGTGGCTGTTCCTGAAGAACTGGCGCCCCGTGAATTCCCCGTCGCCCTGCTGCCAAAACAGATGGAGACGGTCATGAAGGATGGGCGTATCGCGGTGAGGGCCAGGCAATAAAAGCCCTCACCTGGATCCTCACCGCCGCCCTACTCTCTACCATGCTCGCCTACACCGTGGCGAAGGAAAGGCATACGACCTGCAGCGTTCCTCAGCTTTCGCAGGTGCTGCGGTGACCGGCCATCAGCGCGCCAGGCGCATCCTGATCTGGCGCGGGTCGTTCTCGGCCGTCACCTTCTGGACCTTCTTGATGCTGATGAGCGCATTGGCTGATCGCATCGCCTCCTAACAATTCCATGGCGCCCCTCTCCGGTGGCGCGGAGAACAGTCATGCAAAACTCACCAGTTGAAATCGTTGTTGCTGAAGGCATCGCCGTCCAAATCACTGCGGAAACGCTCGCCAAGGCCTTCTGGGGTATGGACGCCGAGCAACAGGCTGACTTCTTTGAAGCCCTGGCAAATCGCATCCAAACCGTCTCACCGTACGCCTACGGGTTCGGCGAAATGCAGTGGTGCTACTTGCAGGACGAACTGCGCCGGCCTGGCCGAGAGCTGGCAAACCAGATGCACATGGCCCTGTCTGCATTCGCTTTCGACTTCTGGCCTCACAAGCGCGACGGCGCCCGCACCGGCCTCTAACTGGAGAACAGTCATGTCCAATGATCTGGCGCTCGTTACTGGCGATATCTACTCGTGCCGTGACGCCTTCCTGGCCGTTCAGGCCGAGCCAAGCCTGAACTTCGACCGCGAGGCGAACTTTGCCATCCAGATCCTGGAGGGCAACAGCTACACACTCAAGGTGGCCTTGCAGAACCGCCAAGCCGTGATCGATGCGGTAACCAACATCGCCTCCATCGGCCTGAGCCTCAACCCGGCGAAGAAGCAGGCCTACTTCGTCCCTCGCAAGGGCAAGATCTGCCTCGATATCTCCTACATGGGTCTGATGGACCTGGCGATGGCTACCGGCTCCGTGCGCTGGGGCCAGGCGAAGCTGGTCTACGAGAACGATGTGTTCGAGCTGAACGGTGTTGATCAGGCGCCGACGCATAAAACCAAGCCGTTCTCCACGGATAAGGGCCTGGTGGTTGGCGTCTATGTGGTCGTCAAGACTGCTGATGGCGATTACCTGACCCACCCCATGAGCATGAACGAGGTCATCGCCATCCGTGACCGCTCCGAGGCCTGGAAGGCCTACGTCAAGGACAACTCAAAGGTCTGCCCATGGGTAACCGACCCGGGAGAAATGACCAAGAAGACGTGCGTGAAGCAGGCCTACAAGTATTGGCCCAAGACGGAGCGCCTGGAAAAAGCCATCCACTATCTCAACACCGAGACGGACGAAGGCCTCAGCCAGATCAAGGACGTGCCACAGACCGATCCGGAAATGACGGATCGCTGGATAGAACAGGCCAAAGCTTGCAAGGCCCTGGACACTCTCCAGTCAACTTGGACCGAAGGCGTCAGCGCTTTCAAGAAGGCGAAAGACGTCGCTGGTTACGAGCTGTTCAAGTCGGCGGTCAACGCCAGAAAGTCCGAGCTGGAAGCTCCAGCCCCAACCGCAGGAGAGGCAGCATGATCCTCATCGAATGCGAACAGGGCAGCGCTCAGTGGCACCTGGCCCGGGCAGGCTGCATAACCGCCAGCATGTTCACCGTTGCCCGCTCCCGCGCTGGTGGCTTGGACGAGAAGCAGGCGATGTACGTCGCCGCTGTGCAGGCCGGGATGACCGATAGGGAAGCCATGGCCGAGGCTGGCTACAAGGCCGCGCCAAAGGCCGAGTCGGTGCGCCTGGCGCTGCTGGGTCAGCCAGTCGGCCAGCCTACCGAGGCTGCGCTCAATTACGCTTTCGCCCTGGCCGTTGAGCGCATCAGCGGCGAGCCACTTGATGGGGGCTTTGAAACCTGGCAGATGAAGCGCGGTCACGAACTGGAGCCAGAAGCGCGCATGGAGCACGAGATCCAGACCGGATTGATTGTTCAGCGTGCTGGCTTCGTCACCACGGATGACGGCGCGTTCGGCGCCAGTGCCGACGGCTTGATCGGCGAAGACGGCGGCAGTGAATACAAGTGCTTCCTGGCTCCGGACAAGCTGCGCGCCTTCCACATCGACAACGACGCCAGCGGCATCATGGATCAGGTCCAGGGCTGTATGTGGATCACTGGCCGTAAGTTCTGGCACGTCGGCATGTACTGCCCGGCGCTTGAGGTCGTTGGCCGCCAGCTCTGGTGGCAGGAATTCAAACGCGACGACGACTACATCGAAAAGCTCGAGGAAGACCTGTGGCAGTTCAAGCTGCTGGTGGACGACTACGAGCAGAAGCTGAGGAGTAAAGCGGCATGATCAGCACCGAACTCAGCATGATCCAGATGCTCAACCCGCAGCGCCATGAACTGGCTCTGCTCCAGGAGGCCTTCTTGAGAAAGGGCGGGACTATTGAGGTGCTGGAAGGGCCGACCTTCGAGCCGCCACCGCCAAGGCACGAACCACCGCCAAGTGTGAGGTCAGCCAAACCGAAGAAGGAGCCCCCCAAACAAAACTGGCTCGACAAGATGGCTCAGCGGGATATCGAGCGCGAAGAGCGCGCCGCCAAGCGCGAGCAGGAGAAGGCTGAACTGATGGAAAGGGTTCGCAAGCTGGCCGAGACAGCGACGTATATCCAGGCTGAGCTACAGACCGGCCTGGCGCGACGGACACTGCAGCGACTTGCTGTTGAGGGAGGCTTCAAGTTTCAGCCAGCAATCAACAACCGCAGGCCGCAGCGCGCCTCGGAGGCGGATGATCTGAAGAATGCCGAGCGAATCAGGGCTTTCAAGGAGATAGGCCTTTCGCGATATCAGGCCATTAAGCGGATTGGCGTCACCCACAAGACATTCAGCCGCCTCCTGCTGAAGTTCGAAATTGACTACCCCGTCCAAATGCTATCGCGGGGGTCTGAATGAGCAAGCGCAAGCCGTGCAATCGGCGAGTTCAAATCGAGCGCAGCATGCGCGCCCTGGTCAATACAAACCACGCCGCCGTGATCAACATCGACCCCAGTGGATTGCAGGTGATGATCAACTGGAAGAACGGCAAGCAGATCCTTTCAAAGCCGGTGTCTGACGCGCTCTGCGATGTCGCGCATCGCTGGACGATCTACATCGCCGGCATCTGCGTTCGCCAGGATGGCGCCCAGTACATCAAGTCAATCGACATAAGGCCGGATGGCGTCCACCTGGTGGAACGGCTTTCGGATGTCCTTGAGCACTTCTACGAAGAGGTGAAGGCCGACTGCAACCCGAATCACCGGATCGGCATGGGCTGGCTGGCCGTGCCCGGCGACACGCCAGTAACAGAGGCGCGATTGTCTGCGCTACTGGCTTCCGTCGGTGCCTGGGGCCAAGTCAAGGAAGCAGCGTGAGACGTTTCCGCACCCAACAACGCAAACGACATACCTGGCTGGCACTGCCGACCAGTGGAATAACGGAGGTCTGCCATGGCAGCAGCTCAGAAAGACCGGTCAGCAAAGACCGCGGCGAAGCGAAAGAGCCGCGGCGAGGAAGAGTTGCGGATGCATGCAATGGTCGGCACCCGCCAGGCCCTGGCCGACCTGATGGCCTGGCACGGTATTGAGGAACAGGGCGAGGCCATGACGCTGATGATTCACCGTCTGCATGGCCTGGGCCCGGCCGGGTCTGCCCCGTTCTTCGCTCTGCCGCGACACGAATACGTGATACCCGAAAACGTGTCGGCAAAACTGACCCTGGCGTATCAGCGCGAAGCCCTTCGCATCTGCCACGACGAATAACCAAAAAACGCCGATCCCCCGGTGACGGGCCTGGCGTCATCCTGAGGAAAACCAATGAAGCCCGAAATGATTACCCTGAAGCACGGCGACGCATCAATCAAGATGCCGGCCTCCTCCCTGGCAAAGCTGGCGATGGCAAGCGTGTTTGCGCAGGTGTTGCCACCGGCAGCGAATGTTCAGACTGTTGCGACCCCTGCTGTGCCAGCCATTGGAACCTACTGGCCGGGTCATGGCGGCATCAACGGTGGATTCGTTGCTGCTCGCGGCGATGTTCCGGCGCATTACTTGATCATCGCCAGGGACGATGTAGGAAGTCATGAGTGGGGCAATCGTGGCAAGGAGTCGGGAGCCACAAGCAAAACTGACGGACACGCCAACACGATTACGCTCCTGACGGATGAAGGCCATCCAGCGGCGGAAGCTGCTGACGGGTATGCCGCTGACGGGCATGAAGACTTCTATCTGCCTGCCGCTGCTGAGCTGTACCAGGGCTGGCTGAACTGCCCCGAGGTGTTCGCCCAGGACTGCTATTACTGGTCGAGTTCGCAGCGCTCCGCCGGCAACGCGTTCTACATGTACTTCGATGATGGCCTTCAGAGCTTCCTCGGCAAGTACGACGAGCTCCGCGTCCGCCCCGTCCGCAGATTCTTTATTTAATCCTTCATTCATCCGTTCTTGATCCGGCACCGGGGCGCAGCAGCGCCTTTTTTGTTGCCTTCGAAAAGAGGAAAGACCATGTCCGCAGCAGCTCAAGCAGCACCAGCAGTGACCATCCCGGAAATCGGCCAGGCCTACGGCGGCGGGTTCTTCTCCGGTATCACCCGCGACCCGGATACCGGCAAGCGTTACCTGAACATCACCGCCGGCGCCGAGCATGAACTGGTGGGTGCCTGGGGCAAGTACGGCGAGAAAATAGAGGGCGCCGACAGCTTCACGGACAGCCGGGCCAATACCGAGGCCATGGCCGCCTCTGGCAGCGAACTGGCACAGAAGGTATTGGTCCTGGACATCGGCGGCTTCACCGACTGGGCTATCCCCGCCCGCGATGTGCAGGAGCTGCAGTACCGCCACTTCAAGCCGACCACCGAAGAGAACTGGCAGTACGGGCGCAGCGGCGATAACCCGAACAGCGAGCCGGTTGGCCTGCTGTACACCGATGAGTCGCCGACCCAGACCGGCATCGAAGCCTTCCAGGAAGGTGGCCCTGAGGCGTTCCAGGATCGCGCCTACTGGTCGAGTTCGCAGCGCTCCGCCCACTACGCGTTCGGCATGGACTTCGATGTTGGCTTTCAGGTCATCTACGGCAAGGGCGTCGAGCTCCGCGTCCGCCCCGTCCGCAGCGAGCTTATTGATTAATTCGCTTATTTAATCCGGCCGCTTGCGGCCGGCGGCTGTAAATGGAGAAACACTGCAATGGGAATGCACACTGATCTGTCGATCTATACCGCCGCCATGGGCCTTCTGCACATGGCAACCAACCTGACCCGGAACATCCCTCGCGACCTGAAGCAATCGCTCGGCAAACGGGTGATCGATGAATGCATTGATGTCTTGATGCTGATCGCCCGGGCCAATGCAACGCGGGACAAACGCCCTCACCTGATCGTGCTGGTCGAGAAGGTCCAGGTGATCGAGTTCCTGATGCGGCTTTTCAAGGACAGCCGGTTTATTAGCGTCCCGCAGCATGCCAAGGCTATCGAGGTCACCACCTCAATTGGCAAACAGGCCAACGCCTGGAAACGCTCCACCCCAACCGCGCCCGCCATCTGAGAGCCACGGCTTTCAGGTCTGTGCGAATTGAATCTGGTCGTGCCGCTGACCTCTGGGTCACCGCCATGCGCACAAGAGATACCGCCGGTCTAAAGCGTCCGTGTAGGTCTCGCGCAGTTGCCTCGCTGATCGGCTCTGCCTTCGGCTTGGTGACGTAGATAGCACGATAGGTCGCAGCGCTCCGCCAACAACGCATTCAACATGAACTTCGATGATGGCAATCAGAACAACAACGACAAGAACAACGAGCTCCGCGTCCGCCCCGTCCGCAGATTCGAACGTTGGTCCATACCCGTTCAGCGATCTGGTCCAGGCCTATTACGACTGCCGACGCTCCAAGCGCAACAGCGACAGCGCGCTGGCTTTCGAAATGGACCTGGAGCGGAACCTGATCGAGCTGCACAACGACCTGACCGCCGGCACTTACCGGCCAGGCCGCTCCATTTGCTTCGTGGTCACCCGACCGAAAGCCCGGGAAGTCTGGGCGGCAGCCTTTCGGGACCGCGTCGTCCACCACCTGCTGTACAACCATGTGGCACCGCGCTTCTACGCCAGCTTCATAGCGGACAGTTGCGCATGCATCCCAGGGCGCGGCACGCTGTACGCCGCCCAGCGCCTTGAATCGAAGATCCGCAGCGCCAGCGAGAACTGGTCGAAGCCGATCTTCTACCTCAAGTGCGACCTGGCCAACTTCTTCGTCGCGATCGATAAGCAGGTGCTGCGCCAGCAATTGGCCAAGAAAATCACCGAGCCTTGGTGGTTGGCACTGGCCGAAACGATCCTGATGCACGACCCGCGCGAAGACTACGTGCTGCGCAGCGCGCCGCACCTGTTCAACCGAGTGCCTCAGCACAAGCGGCTCACCGCGCAGCCGGCGCATCTCGGCCTGCCGATCGGCAACCTGTCATCGCAGTTCTTCGCCAACGTCTATCTCGACGCGCTCGACCAGTTCGCCAAACACCAGCTCCGCGCCAAGCACTACGTCCGGTACGTCGATGACTTCGTGTTCCTGCATGAGTCGCCGCAACAACTCAACGCCTGGCTGGCAGAGGTGGAAGCCTTCCTGCCCAGCCTGGGCGCCAAGTTGAACCCGAAGAAAACGATTCTTCAAACTGTGGATCGCGGCGTCGACTTCGTCGGCCATGTCATCAAGCCCTGGCGGCGCACAACCAGGAAGCGGTCGTTGGCCCAGGCACTGAAGCGAACAGCCGCAGCGCCCGCCGAGGACCTGCGCGAAACCGCCAACAGCTACTTCGGCCTGCTCAGCCAGGCCAGCCACAGCGAGAAGGACCGGGGTGCCCTGGCTCGCGTCGTGTTGAAGCGCGGCCACGTCGTCAATGGTGCGCTGACCAAGACCTACCCGAAGAAGTAATCCCACAAACTCGAATCACGCCAACCGGCGAGGATCCCCTATGTCCGCACAACAGAAGAAACACCCATTCGATTTCAAAACCCAATACGGACTCGGCTTCAACCCTCAGGATGACGAGATCGTAGTCGACTTCTTCTGCGGTGGCGGCGGTGCCGGTACCGGGCTGGAAATGGGCCTGGGCCGAACGGTGAACGTGGCCAAAAACCACAGCCCGCAGGCCATCAGCATGCACACCGTGAATCACCCGGGCGCGGTGCACTACACCACGGATGTGTTCGACGGTGACCCAGACACCGAGTGCGGCGGCAAGGCAGTTGGCTGGTTCCACATGTCACCGGACTGCACGCACCACAGCCAGGCCGCCGGCGGCCAGCCGCGCAAGCGCGAGATCCGCAACCTGTCGTGGATCGGCCTCAAGTGGGCCGGCAAGAAAATGCCCCGCGTGATCAGCCTGGAGAACGTGAAGCAGATCCTTCAATGGGGTCCGCTGATCGCCAAGCGCTGCAAGGTTACCGGCCGCGTTGTGAAACTGGGCGGCGATATCGCTGAGCCTGGCGAGGTGGTTCCTGTCCACCAGCAGTTCCTGGTGCCTGACCCGAAACGCCGCGGGCAGACCTGGGCTGTGTTCGTCGCCGAGCTGAAGCGCCTGGGCTATGCCGTCGAATGGCGCGTGATCAAAGCCTGCGACTTCGGCGCCCCAACCAGCCGGGAACGCCTGTTCATGATTGCCCGGTGCGATGGCCAGCCGATCGTGTGGCCGGAGCCAACCCACGCGAAGAACCCGGTCAAAGGCCAGCAGAAGTGGAAGACCGCCGCCGACTGTATCGACTTCAGCGACCTGGGCAAAAGCATCTTCGGCCGTAAGAAGGACTTGGCGCCAGCCACCCTTCGACGCGTTGCCAAGGGCATGAAGAAGTTCGTCATCGACAACCCGGCGCCGTTCATTGTGCCCATCGCGAACTGGTCTGGGGAGGCAGTGCAATCGTCCGACGAACCTCTGCGAACCATTACCAGTTGGCCTCGCGGCGGCTCGTTCGCCATGGCAAGCCCCGTCATCGCACCCGCCACACACCAGGGAAGCGTCAGGGTTAACGACCCCATGGAGCCGCTACCCACCGTGACGTGCGCCAACCGCGGCGAGCTGACGCTGATCAGCCCAGTGATGGTCGGAGCGGGCGGCCCTGAATACAGCGGCAAGCCCACGACAGCCGATCAGCCAGCCGGAACGCTGATGACGCAGAACCATCGCGCGATCGCCGCGGCGCACCTTGTGAAGTTCAGATTCAACGACGCAGGCAAAGCGCTCGACGAACCGCTGCCGACCATCACCAGCGGCGGCAACTACCAGCGCCCTGCCGGCGCGGCTCACGCTATGGGGATATCCACGGTCTTCATGGCGCAGATGAACGGAGGCTTCAACACCACGTTTGCAAAGGGCATGGACGAGCCTCTGACCACGGTGACCAACACCGGCAGCCAGCAGCAGTTGGTGAGCGCCAGCCTAGCCACCCTGCGCCGGAACTGCATTGGTCGCGGAGTAGATGAGCCAGTACCGACCATGACCGCCGGCGCTGAGCATCATGCATTGCTGCATTACAAGCTGTCGCCAGAGCATGAAGACGGCGCCCTTCGCGTCGCGGCCTTCCTGATCAGCTACTACGGCACCGAGAACATCAGCGCTTGCGATGCGCCATTGCCGACGATCACCACCAAGGATCGCTTGGCTATGGTCACAGTGATGGTCAAGGGCACGCCGTATGTCATCGTCGACATCTGCCTGCGCATGCTGAAGCCATCCGAGCTGTACAAGGCCCAGGGCTTCCCCGCCGACTACGTCATCAGCCACGGCGCCGACGGCAAGCCATTCACCAAGACCCAGCAGGTTCACATGTGCGGCAACAGCGTCAGCCCGCCGCCGATGGCAGCACTCGCCCGGGCAAACGATCCATGGCGCGCAGCAGAGCGTCAGGCCGAAGCCGCATAACTCCCCCACTCCACCGCCCGGGCATGCCCCGGCAAGGAAAATCATCGTGATCCGCCAATACCGATTCAGCGAGCTCATGGCCCGCCTGACCAGCGAGCAGTGGACGGTCATCCAGGATGATCGAGGCAATTACCTGTTTATGCATTCTGCCTACAAGGGCCGGAGGTTGTGATGGAGTGGTTCTTTGCGGGCTGGGTACTCATCAATTTACTGATCGCCGCCGGCCTGTGCGTGGCGAGCGTCAAGCCCCAGGAGGGTGTATGGAAAGCGTGAAGCGTATAAGCGTGTTATGGCCTGTCGGGCCGTATGGCTATGGAAGAGAGCAGGTAGTCCTGGCCTCTGAATTCGACCGCGTGTCCGCCGAGAACCTGGCCCTACAGCAGCGCCTCACGGTGCAGGATCAGCGGGAGGACGATTTGAAGGGATTGCTTGCGGTACGTGATGACCTGCTGCAGTCGATCAGCTGTCTCGGGGTGTTCGGCCTTTTACACGACGACCTGAAGAACAGGATCAAGGCCTGCGTGCGCGAAAGCCAGTCCGCGCAGCTACGAGCAGCCCTCAACCCCGCCTCCGAGGCTGAGCCTAACTGCTTGCTTTGCCTCGATAAGAAAACCGTACCCGGCAACATCCACGGCGGTTTCGTAAAAGACTGCCCAGACTGCTGCGGCGAAGAGGGTTAAGCCATGACCAATAAAACAATCAATCTGGACCACGCTGCAGCCGAGCGCATCGCCGCTACTATCGACCAAGGCGCACTGTTCTATCCTGAGGACCTGGAGGCGTTGCGCGCCGCCCTCGCTAACCCTGTGCCGCCTGCTGGCGGGGTACGCGTTGGGCTTGCTGATCTGATGCGAGAAGCCCAAACAATTGTCGAAAGCAAGTGCATTTGGAAGCGGTTCATTGACGGGACTCCCTTGTCAAACGACATTAGCGTGTGGATGGCTGAATTTGCCCGGGATCACGTCGAGCTGTTACAAGCTGAACTTGCCAATGCTCTGGAAGAGCTCGATACCCTCAAAGACGCGGTACACCACGCACTGGACGATTCCGAAGAAGACGCCCAGACCGGTCAAGTTACGCTATACCGCACGGACTTCGATAAGCTCATCGATCTCGTTCCCGAGGAATGGCACGAACAGCACCACAACCAATCCGCGCCAGCCGACAAGGGTCGCGGTGATTTGCAAGGCGGCTGGGTGACTATCTCTAAAGATGTAAAAAGCTTTCTACCGGCAGGGGTTGACCGGGTAAGCATGATGGGCGTGACAATTCACGGGAATGGTTCTCAAAATCCTGTCACGCAAACCATGAATGGTGTGATCGTTAACTTGGACGGTTACACGTTGTATGCGCCAGGGGCGAAGCACGCGCCAGCCCTGATCGAAACCCTCCGCGCCAACGGTGACCGCATCGCAATGGAGGCTACCATCGCCCAGCAGGCACAGAGGATTGCGGACTTGGAAGCAGGCAAGGGCCAGGTCGAGCCGGTGGCGTGGATGTACCGCCGCGAGGGTGGCGAGTGCCTGGGCCAGTTGGTACAGATGGAAAGCGACAACCTAAAAGACGTAAGGGAGGGAAAGGTGGTCGAGGGGCTTCGGATACTTTGGCCTCGCGAAGATTACATCGACTGGAAGCCGCTCTACGCCGAGCAGCCCGCGCCGGTAGCGGTGGTGCTGCCTGAGCGCATGGATCCGTTGAAACTGAACAAGGAGTATTGGTACTGCGTTGGCTGGAACGCCTGCCTCGACGAAATAGCCCACCTAAACCCAATCAAGCAGTAACCCCTCCCCCTTCAAAGTCAGCCGCTATAGCGGCAAGGAAAAGTGTTGCCGATGAAAGCCCTATCCATTCGCCAGCCCTGGGCCTGGCTGATCATCCACGGCGGCAAGGACGTCGAAAACCGGACCTGGCACACGAAGCACCGTGGCCGATTCCTGGTTCACGCTGCCCAAGGCATGACCCGTGGCGAGTACAACTCGGCGAGCTGGGTTGCTGGCCCGCTCGGCGTCAACCTTCCGCGTTTTGAAGAGCTGCAGCGCGGTGGCATCGTCGGCTCGGTTGACCTGGTCGATAGCCTCAATACCAGCGAATCGCCATGGTACATGGGCGAGAAGGCGCTTGTCCTGCGCGACCCGGAGCCACTGCCCTTCACGCCGTGCAAGGGCCAGCTCGGTTTCTTCGAGATCCCTGACGAACTGGTGACGCCATGATCCTCCCCCTGCTCTACATGGCCTGGCTCATATACAGGGGGCCGAGGCCATGACAGAACAACACCGCATACTAGTCGGCGACTGCATCGACATGATGCGGACCTTGCCGGATCAGTCAGTGCAGTGCTGCGTTACCAGCCCGCCCTACTATGGGTTGCGGGACTACGGGGTCGACGGCCAGATTGGCCTGGAGGAAACGCCGGCCGAGTTCATCACCCGCCTGGTCGAAGTGTTCCGGGAAGTGCGCCGAGTGCTTCGTGACGACGGTACCGCCTGGGTGAACATGGGTGACAGTTACGCCGGAAGCTGGGGTGCGCACGGGCGCGATGACATGGGCGTCGGAGTCTCAACGATCAGCCAGCGCCAGGTGATGGCCTCGCAACGGAAGTCGAAAGCCACCACTCATGCCGAGTACAAGCCGAAGGACCTGATGGGCATGCCGTGGCGCCTGGCCTTCGCCCTACAGGATGATGGCTGGTATCTGCGACAGGACATCATCTGGCACAAGCCAAACCCGATGCCTGAGTCGACGCGGGACCGGTGCACCAAGGCCCATGAGTATCTGTTCTTGCTCAGCAAGTCGCGTCGGTACCACTACGACAGCGATGCGATTCGGGAGCCCGCCAATCTCACTGGCAAAGGCAGTGCCAATGGATTCAGGGGCGGCGCCTATGTCAACGGCGCCACCTTCGACAACGCGGAAGGCGGCAAGCGCACCTCGACGGGAAACACGGTGCCGCCGAACAACGGAGTCGGCTGGGGTCATGGTACCGATGCAAAGGCCCGCAACCGGTCAAGAGTTACGGTACCGACCGGCTGGGATACCTCAACCGGCGACGGTGGCCACGGCGCTTTTCACAAGGACGGCGCCGAGCGCTCCAGGCGCGACAGTTTCAAGCGCGATGACTCGAAGCGAGAGCAAACGATTCCAGGCCAGGCCAAAGGTACGCACCGGCCTGACCGCGAGGAAAGCTCGTGGGACATCGAGACACGCAACAAGCGCAGCGTGTGGACAGTAGCGACACATGCGTTCAAGGAGGCCCACTTCGCCACCTTCCCGCCCGATCTGATAAGGCCCTGCATTCTGGCCGGGGCCCCCCGCGGCGGCGTGGTGCTCGACCCGTTCGGCGGCGCCGGTACCACGGCGGTGGTCGCCATGCAGGAGGGTCGCAAGTCGATCCTCTGCGAACTCAATCCGGAATACGCCGCCATGGCTGAGCGCCGGATCGCGGCGGCCTGGCTCGACGGCGCAGCACAGATGGACGTGTTTCACGATTCAGCACCAGCGGCTTAACCCCAATACACCTACAGCCTGCCGGTGAACGGCGGGCGAGGAATTCCTATGTCAGCAAAAAAGCTGTTTGAAGTTCTGATCAGCGCCCTGCTGTACCTGCTCATCACGCTGCTCTGGTTCGTCTACGCGATGCCGGAAATGGTCGAGCAGGGCTCGGACGCTGCCCTGATCACCGCCGGCTTCGGCTCGATGGTCTGGCTCGCCGCCACCAGCTGTATCGTCATCTACATCATCGAGAAGGCCATCCCCATCATCCAGAAGGCGCGCCCGTAGCGGGGTCGCCACGTCACTGCCGCCGAGCGCGGCCAGGATCGCACCGTGACCATCACCAAAATCATCAAAGGCCCACACCGCTTCGGCGGCTATTGGTGGGTCATCGCCGACTGCGGCGGCATCAAGCAGCACATGTCCTTCCGCACAGAACAACAGGCACGCCAGGTTGCCGTTGGGCAGGACAGCGTGACACTTCACTAAAAATTTATTCCGACAACGGCATGGAGAGGTAATCCTATGAACACCGCACGCAACGACGACCCGCAGGATGCGCCGGTCGAATACATGAGGCTACCCAAGGTCATTGAGCTGGTAGGCCTGAGCCAAAGCACCATCTACGACATGGCCAGTGATGGCCGCTTCCCAAAACAGGTAAAGCTGGGCGGCCGGGCCGTAGCCTGGGTGAAGTCCGAGGTTCTGCAATGGAATAGAGACAAGCTGGTGGCGGCTCGCGGTCAGTCGCCGGACTCCAACGAATCTAGGTAATCGGCCCAGTCCTGCATCATCCCCCGCCTCTGCTCCACAAACTCAGCATGGTTGTACGAGTCGCCTATGTGTGACAGCTGAGCGTCGATCCACTTTTCGTTATATCCCTTCTCATTCAAGGCGGTTGATATCGTGGCGCGGATCCCGTGGCCCGTGAGCCTGCCCTTGTATCCCATGCGTGAAATAGCTGCGTTGACTGTGGCATTGCTTATTGGCTTGCGCGGGTCATTGCGACCCGCGATAAGCAAGCGGTAGCCCCCGGTCATCTGGTGCACGCGCTTCGCCTCTTCCACTGCCTGCCGCGAAAGCGGGACCAGGTATGCAGGAATCTCCCCGCTTTGCGTCCTTACCCTCTTCTGCAGTTGCTTCACAACCCCCGCCGGTATCGCCCACAGTGCATTGTCGAAATCGAATTGATCGACGGTCGCGGTGCGCAGCTCGATCGTACGTACGCCCGTCAACAGCAGCAGCCTGATAGCGCTGCGCACGTAACTAGCGCAACTGTCATTGCGCAGCGTCCTGAGAAAGTCTTTCAGTTCATGCATCTTCAAGAAGGGGTTGTGCTGCACCGGCGGCTCCGGCATGGCGACGATGTCCAGGTCGGAGGCAGGGTTGATATCTATCAGGCCCTCGGCCATCCCGTACCGGAATATCTCGTTGAGCCAGGAACGGCACTTCTTGGCTGAGTTCAGGGCCCCGCGCCTCTCGATCCGGCGCATAGCCCTCAGCACGTCCGCCCGCTTGATCTGGTCCAACGGATATTTCCCGATCTCCGGGATCAAGTCCTTTTCCAGATAGAGCCTGGACTGTACGGCGGCCCCCTTCATGGACTTTGCCCAGCGCGGGACCTTGAAGGCGTGCCAGCGGTTCGCCACGGCCTCAAAGGTATTCTCATGCCGCACGGCTGCCTCTGCCTTCGCCTGCCGGCGCTCAATGCGTGGATCGATACCTTTGGCTACCAGTGCCCGCGACTGGTCCCGCCGCTCCCTGGCATCGCGCAGGCCGATCTCTGGGTAGGTGCCGAGGGATATCCGCGCCTGCTTGCCATGCCAGGAAAACCGGAAGTGCCACGCCTTGGTTCCGTTGGTGGCGATGTGCAGGGAAAGCCCGCTGCCATCCGTGATGGTGTACGCCTTGTCTGCCGGCTTGGCCTGGCGAACTGCTGTGTCCGTGAGGGGCATTTAGTACATCACCTTGTCACTCGAAATTAAGATGTGCTGGATGATGTACTATTTCTTCTCGGAACGTACAGGTATTGCTCGGAACTCATCGGAACTAAAAAGCCGCCATGGCCGGCGGCTTGTCGGTGTTTGCGGAACCCATTGGGATCTGCTGGAAGTATGTTTGGTGCCCGAGACAGGAATCGAACCTGCGACCTTCGCGTTACGAGTGCGCTGCTCTACCGACTGAGCTACACGGGCGGTGGCTAAACCTAGCATCGTCCCCTGTGGCCAGGCAACCCGCGACACAGGGATTTTCACCACACAGCAAAACGCCCCGAACCAGTCGGGGCGTTTGCTTGTTCAGCGGTCAGGCGAAGGGGTGATTAAACGCCCGATGCCTTGGCTGCTGCGACGTCCTTGATGGACAGCTTGATACGGCCGCGGTTGTCCACGTCCAGTACCAGCACTTCCACTTCCTGGCCTTCTTTGAGGATGTCGGTCACTTTCTCGACGCGAGCATCGCTCAGCATGGAGATGTGAACCAGACCGTCCTTGCCCGGCAGGATGTTGACGAACGCGCCGAAGTCGACGATGCGCTCAACCTTGCCGACGTAGATCTTGCCGATCTCGGCTTCTGCGGTGATACCCAGGACGCGCTGGCGTGCTGCTTCTGCCGCTTCCTTGGTTTCGCCGAAGATCTTGATCGAACCGTCGTCTTCGATGTCGATCGAAGCCTTGGTTTCTTCACAGATCGCACGGATGGTCGCGCCGCCTTTACCGATGACATCACGGATTTTGTCGGTGTCGATTTTCATCGCGATCATGGTCGGAGCGTTTTCCGACAGTTCGGTACGGGACTGACCGATGATCTGGTTCATCTGACCGAGGATGTTCAGGCGCGCTTCCAGGGCCTGGCCCAGGGCGATTTCCATGATCTCTTCGGTGATGCCCTTGATCTTGATGTCCATCTGCAGTGCGGTGACGCCTTTGGCGGTACCGGCCACTTTGAAGTCCATGTCGCCCAAGTGGTCTTCGTCACCCAGGATGTCGGTCAGGACGGCGAATTTCTCGCCCTCTTTGACCAGACCCATGGCGATACCGGCAACCGGAGCCTTCATCGGCACACCGGCGTCCATCAGGGCCAGGGAAGCGCCGCAGACCGAAGCCATCGAGCTCGAACCGTTGGACTCGGTGATTTCCGATACCACGCGGATGGTGTACGGGAACACGTCAGCGGCAGGCAGCATGGCCTGGACCGAACGACGGGCCAGACGGCCGTGACCGATTTCGCGGCGACCGGCGCCACCCATGCGACCACACTCGCCCACCGAGAACGGAGGGAAGTTGTAGTGCAGCATGAACGGGTCTTTCTTCTCGCCTTCCAGGGTGTCCAGCAGTTGCGCGTCACGGGCGGTGCCCAATGTTGCAACGACCAGCGCCTGGGTTTCGCCACGGGTGAACAGTGCCGAACCGTGGGTCTTTGGCAGAACGCCGACTTCGATGTTCAGCGGACGTACGGTACGGGTGTCGCGACCGTCGATACGCGGCTTGCCGTTGACGATGTTTTCGCGAACGGTGCGGTATTCGATTTCACCGAAAGCGGCCTTGACGTCGCTGGCCGATGGCTGGCCTTCTTCGCCGGACAGCTTGGCAACGACCTGGTCTTTCAGCTCGCCCAGGCGCGCATAACGGTCGGCCTTGACGGTGATGGTGTAGGCCTGGGAGATCGCTTCGCCGAACTCGGCACGGATCGCGCCCAGCAGCTCGGTGGCTTCGGCTTGCGGAGCCCAGGTCCAGGTTGGCTTGGCGGCTTCGGCGGCCAGTTCCTTGACGGCGTTGATCACCACCTGGAACTCGTCGTGGGCGAACAGCACGGCGCCCAGCATCTGGTCTTCGGTCAGCTCTTTGGCTTCGGATTCAACCATCAGCACGGCTTCGGAAGTACCGGCCACGACCATGTCCAGGCTCGAAGCCTTCAGTTGCTCGTAGGTCGGGTTCAGCAGGTAGCCGGTGCTTTCGTGGAACGCAACGCGGGCAGCACCGATCGGGCCATCGAAAGGAATGCCGGAGATCGCCAGGGCAGCCGAGGTACCGATCATCGCAGCGATGTCCGGATCGGTTTTCTTGCTGGTGGAGACGACGGTGCAGACAACCTGCACTTCGTTCATGAAGCCTTCTGGGAACAGCGGACGGATCGGACGGTCGATCAGTCGGGAAGTCAGGGTTTCTTTCTCGGAAGGACGGCCTTCGCGCTTGAAGAAACCGCCAGGGATCTTACCGGCAGCGTAAGTCTTTTCCTGGTAGTGAACAGACAGAGGGAAGAAGCCCTTGCCTGGATCGGCTTGCTTGGCACCGACAACGGTCACCAATACGCTGACGTCGTCGTCAACGGTGACCAGCACTGCGCCGGAGGCCTGACGGGCGATACGGCCAGTCTCGAGGGTAACGGTCGACTGACCGAACTGGAATTTTTTGATTACCGGGTTCACGGTGTCCTACCTTCTTTGTGGCTCTTGGGGAACTTGTCTTCTTGCGAAATTCTTGGGCAATGGCGGGAATCGGCCCGACGTCTGTCCAGGGTAAAACGTGTATCCAGATAAAACTTGAGGCTGGGAGCCTGCCATGCGCCAGCGGGAAACCCACTGACGTACGACAGACCACCAACCTCTAGCGCAATCGCTGATTAGCGACGCAGACCCAGGCGAGCGATCAGAGCGCTGTAACGGCTCACGTCCTTGCCTTTCAGGTAGTCCAGCAGCTTACGACGCTGGTTTACCATGCGGATCAGACCACGACGGGAGTGGTGATCTTTACCGTTGGCCTTGAAGTGACCTTGCAGTTTGTTGATGTTGTGGGTCAGCAGTGCAACTTGCACTTCTGGCGAACCAGTGTCACCAACAGCTTGCTGGTAGTCAGCTACGATTTGAGCTTTTTCTTGAACGTCGAGAGCCATGAGGCAATCCTTTTAGTCAGGAAACTGTTTCAAGGAAACAGCTTCAACAGGCCAGGGACAAATCCCTGTATCTATAAATGAGTAGTGACCGTGCCTGTTAACAGCCACACTCGCCAACCTGCTGTTACGCAGGCTGGTTCCGGTCATTCCGACCGAATCAGTCGACGCGGCGCAATACGCCCGTCTTCGCTCACTTCACCGATACCGATGAAGCGACCGTTATGATCCTGCACCCGGACCATGCCGAACTTCGGCGCATCCGGGGCACGTACCGGCTGGCCGTTGAGCCAGTAGAACGCACTGTGTTCCGAGAACTGCAACAGCGGCCAATCCAGCAAGCCGCTGTCCGATGGCATCAGGAAACGGTCGACCGCTTCGTTGCCGCCTTCGGCATGTACCGCTTCAAGCTCTTCCAGCGTGACCGTCTGGGCCAACGTGAAAGGCCCGGCCTGGGTCCGTCGCAATTCTGCCACGTACGCGCCACAGCCGAGCTGTTCACCAATATCCTCCACCAGGGTCCGGATATAGGTGCCCTTGCTGCAATCCACGGCCAGCCGCGCAGTATTACCGTCAAAGGCCAGCAATTCCAAGCGCGCAATAGTAACAGAACGCGGCTCGCGCTCCACTACTTCGCCTGCCCGGGCCAGTTTATACAAGGGCTGGCCATCACGCTTCAGAGCCGAGTACATCGGCGGTATCTGACTGATTTGCCCACGAAAAGCTGGCAGCACGGCTTCGATATCAGCCTGACCAACGGTCACCGGGCGCTCGAGCAAAACCTCACCTTCGGCATCCGCCGTGGTGGTGGTCTTGCCCAGTTGCGCCAGGGTTTCATAGCCCTTGTCGGAATCGAGCAGGTACTGGGAAAATTTGGTCGCCTCGCCAAAGCACAGCGGCAGCACGCCGGTGGCCAGCGGATCGAGGCTACCGGTATGCCCGGCCTTTTCGGCATTGAGCAGCCAGCGAACCTTCTGCAACGCCGCGTTGGACGTGAACCCCAGCGGCTTGTCGAGCAGGATGATACCGCTGACGTTACGACGGATACGTTTGACCTGAGCCACCGATTACTCCTTGGTGTCTTCGGGTTCAGCCGCAACCGGATGCTGGCTGTCTTCAGCCACGGCGCGTTCGATCAGGGCCGACAGATGCGCACCACGCACGACGCTTTCGTCATAGTGGAAGTGCAGCTGTGGGACGCTGCGCAGCTTCATCTCCCGGGCCAGCTGCATACGCAGGAAGCCGGCGGCCGAGTTGAGCACCTTGATGCTCTGGGCGATTTCTTCGGCGCTATCCTGGCCCATCACGGTGATGAAAATCTTGGCATGACCGACGTCACGACTGACTTCCACTGCGGTAATGGTGACCAGGCCGACGCGCGGGTCTTTGACTTCGCGACGGATCAGTTGGGCCAGCTCACGCTGCATCTGATCGCCGATTCGTTGGGTACGGCTGTATTCTTTTGCCATGTCTTGTTACCTGTTACTGCCCCACGGTGAAACCCGCGAGGTCTGAAAGCGGCAAACGCCCGGCCTGGCAAAAGCCAGACCGGGCGTTGCGTTTAGAGTCTGCCAACGAAGCAGCGCATGTTAATGCGGCTACCCGGTGCAGCTCTTGAAGTGCGCGAGTCAGAGGCTGCGAGCAACCTGGACCTTCTCGAAGACTTCGATCTTGTCGCCGACCTTGACGTCGTTGTAGCTCTTGACGCCAATACCGCATTCCATGCCGGCACGTACTTCGGAAGCGTCATCCTTGAAGCGGCGCAGGGATTCCAGCTCGCCTTCGAAGATCACGATGTCTTCACGCAGTACACGGATCGGACGGTTACGGTGAACAACACCCTCGATCACCATGCAACCGGCGATGGCACCAAACTTCGGCGAACGGAACACGTCGCGAACTTCGGCCACACCCAGGATGTTCTCCCGGACGTCGCTGCCCAGCATACCGGTCAACGCTTTCTTGACGTCTTCGATGATGTCGTAGATCACGTTGTAGTAACGCATATCCAGGCCTTCCTGCTCGACGATCTTGCGAGCGCCGGCATCGGCGCGCACGTTGAAGCCGAACAGTACAGCGTTGGAGGCCAGAGCCAGGTTGGCGTCGGATTCGGTGATACCACCGACACCGCCACCGACCACACGCACTTGCACTTCGTCGTTACCCAGGCCATTCAAGGCGCCGTTCAACGCTTCCAGCGAGCCACGGACGTCGGATTTGAGGACGATGTTGAGCGTCTTCTTCTCTTCCTGACCCATGTTCTCGAAGATGTTTTCCAGCTTGCCAGCGTGAGCACGAGCCAGTTTGACTTCGCGGAACTTGCCTTGACGGAACAGAGCCACTTCACGGGCTTTCTTCTCGTCAGCCACAACGCTCATCTCGTCGCCAGCATCCGGGGTGCCGTCCAGGCCGAGGATCTCGACCGGGATAGCGGGACCTGCTTCCTTGATGGACTTGCCGTTCTCGTCGAGCATGGCACGTACACGGCCGTAGTTCGAACCGACCAGCACCATGTCGCCTTGGCGCAGGGTACCGTCTTGAACCAGGACGGTCGCAACCGGGCCACGGCCCTTGTCGAGGCGCGATTCAACGACCACACCACGGCCTGGAGCCGAAGGCGTAGCGGTCAGTTCCAGAACCTCGGCCTGCAACAGAACGGCTTCGAGCAGTTCGTCAACGCCGGTACCCATCTTCGCCGAGACCGGAACGAATGGAGTGTCGCCACCCCACTCTTCGGAGGTCACGCCGTGGACCGACAGTTCGCTGCGGATGCGATCGAGATCGGCGCCCGGCTTGTCGATCTTGTTCACCGCAACCACCAGCGGCACGCCAGCTGCCTTGGCATGCTGAACGGCTTCGATGGTTTGCGGCATCACGCCGTCGTCCGCTGCAACCACCAGGATCACGATGTCGGTCGCCTTGGCACCACGGGCACGCATCGCGGTAAACGCGGCGTGACCCGGGGTGTCGAGGAACGTCACCATGCCGCGGTCGGTTTCAACGTGGTAAGCGCCGATGTGCTGGGTAATGCCGCCAGCCTCACCTGCCGCAACCTTCGCACGACGAATATAGTCGAGCAGGGACGTTTTACCGTGGTCAACGTGACCCATGACGGTCACGACCGGAGCACGGGAAACCGCCTCACCTTCAAACTTCAGGGACTCGGCCAGGGAATCTTCCAGGGCGGTGTCGCTGACCAGGGTCACTTTGTGGCCCAGCTCTTCAGCAACCAGTTGGGCAGTTTCCTGGTCCAGTACCTGGTTGATGGTGGCTGGCGTACCCAGCTTGAACATGAACTTGATGATTTCAGCAGCCTTGACCGACATCTGCTGGGCCAGATCGCCCACAGTGATGGTCTCGCCGATCTTCACTTCACGCACGACAGGGCCGGTAGGGCTCTGGAAACCGTGGGCGTTGCGCTTCTTCAGCTTGGCCTTGCCGCGACCGCCACGACGGAAGCCATCGCTTTCCTCGTCGGTGGTACGTGGTGCAACGCGTGGCGCTGGTGCCTTTTCCTTGACCGAAGCACGATGAGGCGCGTTCTTGCGCTCGCCATCGCCACTGCCACGACGGTTGTCGTCGGCACGTGGTTTGTCCGGACGACGCTGTTCGTCGCGCTTGCGAGTATCGGCTGGAGCCGCAGCCGCAGCCACGACTGGAGCAGCTTCGCGCACAGGTTCGGCTACCGGGGCAACAGCCTCGACGGCTTCTACCGGAGCAGCTTGCGCAGCAGCAGGCTGGCGACGCGCTTCTTCTTCGGCGCGACGCTTGGCTTCTTCTTCAGCCTTCTGACGAGCAGCATTTTCTACTGCGCGACGTTCTTCCTGTTCGCGTTTGCGCTCGGCTTCGATTTCTTCCGGGCTGCGCTGTACGAAGACTTTCTTCTTGCGTACTTCAACGCTGATGCTTTTGCTACCGGCAACACGCAGGGTGCTGGTGGTTTTACGCTGCAGAGTGATCTTGCGCGGTTCTTCCACTTTCGCCTTGTGACTGCTCTTCAGGTGAGTCAGCAGGGACTGCTTCTCACTGTCGGTCACATGTTCCTCGGCGGCGGTGTGCGGCAGACCTGCCTCACGCATCTGCTGCAACAGGCGCTCTACCGGTGTTTTGACCTCATCGGCCAGTTGTTTCACCGTGACTTGCGTCATGCACTTCTCTCCTCAGGCCGCGCCTAATTACTCGAACCAGTGGGCTCGGGCGGCCATGATCAACTTGCCGGCACGATCATCGTCAATGCCGTCGATGTCGAGCAGATCGTCAATAGACTGCTCGGCCAGGTCTTCGCGGGTAATTACGCCGCGCACCGCCAGTTCCATCGCCAAATCCTTGTCCATGCCCTCAAGCGAGAGCAGGTCTTCGGCCGGATGGGCGTCTGCCAGCTTTTCCTCAGTAGCGATGGCTTTGGTCAACAAACGATCCTTGGCCCGAGCGCGAAGCTCGTTGACGATCTCCTCGTCAAAGCCGTCGATGTTGAGCATTTCCTCCACCGGTACGTAGGCAATCTCTTCCAGGCTGGTAAAGCCTTCATCCACCAGCACCTGCGCCAGCTCTTCATCGACTTCAAGCTCGTCGATGAAGTTGCGCAGGATGTCGCCGGTTTCAGCTTGCTGTTTAGCCTGGATGTCCGATTCGGTCATCACGTTCAGGGTCCAGCCAGTCAACTGGCTGGCCAGACGCACGTTCTGACCACCGCGACCGATGGCCTGAGCCAGATTGTCTGCGCCAACGGCGATGTCCATGGCGTGGGCATCTTCGTCGACGATAATTGCCGCCACTTCAGCAGGCGACATGGCATTGATCACGAACTGAGCCGGGTTGTCGTCCCACAGGACGATGTCCACGCGCTCGCCGCCCAACTCGCCGGATACGGCCTGGACACGCGAACCACGCATGCCGATGCAGGCGCCTTGCGGGTCGATGCGCTTGTCCTTGGAGCGGACCGCGATCTTGGCACGCGATCCCGGATCACGGGAGGCGGCCATGACTTCGATCAGGCCTTCAGCAATTTCCGGCACTTCGATGCGGAACAACTCGATCAGCATTTCCGGCGCGGTACGCGACAGGATCAGCTGCGGGCCGCGGTTCTCGGTGCGGATTTCCTTGAGCAGCGCACGCAAACGCACGCCAACCCGGAAAGTTTCGCGAGAGATGATGTCTTCGCGAGCCAGCAACGCTTCGGCGTTGTTGCCCAGGTCGACGATCACGTTGTCGCGGGTCACTTTTTTCACGGTGCCGGAGATGATTTCCCCCAGGCGCTCGCGATAAGCGTCGACGACTTGCGCGCGCTCGGCTTCGCGAACTTTCTGCACAATAACCTGCTTGGCAGTCTGTGCAGCGATGCGACCGAACTCGATGGACTCGATTTTTTCTTCTACTACATCACCAACCTTGGCGCCCGGATGCGTTTCTGCAACCTTGCTCGGCCAGGTTTCGATAGCCGGATCATCCAGGTCGGCTTCCTCGACCACCGTCCAGCGACGGAAAGTCTCGTAGGCACCGGTGTGGCGATTGATTTCCACACGCAAATCAACTTCGTCTTCAAACCGCTTCTTGGTAGCAGTGGCCAGAGCCAGCTCCAGCGCTTCAAAAATAACGTTAGCCGGTACGCCCTTTTCATTGGATACCGACTCAACAACCAGCAGTACTTCTTTGCTCATCGTACGCCTCGCCTTTCGCAAGCCATTGGATCCGCGGGATCCGCAGTATCTGGCACGTATCAGTCAAAACTGGGAATAATGTTGGCCTTGTCGATCATATCGATCGGCAACAGGAACTCATGGTCATCTACCTGCACCACGACGTCCTGCTCTTCTACACCGCGCAGAAGGCCTTGGAAGTTGCGTCGACCTTCGAAAGGCGAGCGCAGCTTGATCTTCACTTGTTCACCGGCAAACGAAGCGAACTGTTCAAGTGTGAACAGGGGGCGCTCCATGCCAGGCGAGGAAACTTCAAGGGTGTATTCGGAGGTGATTGGATCTTCAACATCCAGTACACCGCTGATCTGACGGCTGACGATGGCGCAATCATCCACCAACACGCCGCCTTCCTTATCGATATAAACGCGCAACAGTGAGTGGCGACCTTGAGCCGAGAACTCAATACCCCAGCATTCATAGCCAAGGGCCACGACCACCGGGGCCAACAAGGCCTGCAACTGTTCTAGCTTGCTCGACACCTGAACCCCCTCGTGCATGTTTGTGCATGCTGTGCAAATAAAAAAAAATGGGCGAATCGCCCATCCCTGAAACGCCGTCGAACAGCGGCGTTATAAAGTGTCCAGCTAACAAAAAGCCCCTTGGAAGGGGCCCCTGAAACTGGTTGCGGGAGCCGGATTTGAACCGACGACCTTCGGGTTATGAGCCCGACGAGCTACCAGACTGCTCCATCCCGCGACAAAGCTGGGGCGGAAGTATACGACCGATCCCTTACAGGGTCAATGTAACCCTTCCACCTACAAGAAAGCCCGCAATCGCGGGCTCTCCTGATAATTGGTACCGAGAAGGGGACTCGAACCCCTACACCCTATGGGCACAACCACCTCAAGGTTGCGTGTCTACCAATTCCACCACCTCGGCAATACAGCGTTTGAAACCTTCTTACTTCTGCTCTTGAGCTGGAGGTACGTCAGTCGCCGGGTTGGCCGACTTTTGCTCTTGAAGCACCGGGACATCATCAGAAGCCGGCTGTTGCTTTGGCGCTTCCAGTACCGCTGGGTTTGGCAAACCTACTTGAGTCAGCTCATGAGCTTTCTCTTTAGCAAAGTAACCTAACCCTAAGCTGGTCATGAAGAAACCGGCGGCAAGTATAGCAGTAAACTTACTAAGAAAGGTAGAGGAACCTTGGCTTCCGAACACAGTATTTGAAGCACCTGCACCGAAAGACGCACCAGCATCCGCACCTTTACCCTGCTGCAGCAATACGAGAGCAACTACGCCCAGTGCACCCAGCAGATGAAAAACGACTACGACTGTTTCCAGCATTTTTTCAGTTTCCCGCGGCGCGACAAATCGCACCGAACTCATCTGCATTCAGGGACGCTCCACCAATGAGCCCCCCATCGATATCCGGCATGCCGAACAGTTCGACCGCATTGGCCGCCTTCACGCTGCCGCCGTATAGAAGCCGCACACCTCGTGCCACTTCAGAATTCTCTGCCGCCAACTGTGCGCGGATGGCTGCGTGCACATCCTGCGCCTGTTGCGGCGAAGCAGTCAGCCCGGTGCCAATGGCCCAGACTGGCTCGTAAGCAATGATTGCCTTTGCAAAAGCACCGACACCCAGCTCTTCGATGATGCTGCCCAGCTGACGCCCGACAACTTCAAGGGTCTTGCCGGCTTCACGCTGCTCGAGGGTTTCCCCTACGCACAACACCGGAATCAGACCACAGCCCTGGGCCGCAGCAAACTTGCGGATCAAGGTCTTGTCCTGCTCGCCCATGATCTGGCGGCGCTCGGAATGCCCGACCAGGACCAGGGAGCAACCTGCATCCAGCAACTGACTCGGCGCAATTTCACCAGTCAGCGCACCTTGCATGGATTCCACCGCAGAATTCTGCGCACCGACCGAAATCGATTTGCCTTTCAAGCCATCAATCACTTGATTGATAAACAGGCAAGGCGGGAATACCGCAACATCAACACCGCTTGGCAAGGCCAGATGACGAAGGCCATTGATCAGCTCAGCGACGCTGGCGCGGGTACCGTGCATCTTCCAGTTACCAGCTACCATAGGGCGACGCATGCTGTACCTCGTCGGTCAAAGTGGGCGCAGATGTTACCCAACCGATTCATGACTGGCAAGCCGAATTCAGGCAGAAACTTCAGTAACCAGTTTTGCCAGCTCTTCGGCATAACCGCGAACTTGCGCTTCATCCTCCCCTTCGACCATGACACGCACCAAAGGCTCTGTGCCGGACTTGCGCAACAACACACGCCCACGCCCCGCCATCGCCTGTGTCACATGCTCACTGGCCTGCTTGACCTTCGCATGCTCGAGAGGATTTACACCGCCACCGAAACGCACGTTGATCAACACTTGCGGGCATTTGCGCAATGCCTGGCGCGACTGCGCGAGGCCTTCGTTACGCGCCTTGAGCGCCATCAGCACTTGCAGGGCTGCAATGATCGCATCACCTGTGGTGGTATGGTCGAAGCACACGATGTGGCCGGAGTTCTCGCCCCCGATCACCCAGTTGCGCTCCAGCAGCTCCGAGATCACATAGCGGTCACCCACGTTAGCCCGCACGAACGGAATATCCAGGTCCGCCAGGGCCAGTTCAAGCCCAAGGTTGCTCATCAACGTACCAACCACGCCGCCCTGCAGCTTGCCGCGCCCATGCAGGTCACGGGCAATGATGAACAGCAGCTCGTCACCATCGACGACCGTGCCGGTGTGATCGACCATCAAGACCCGATCACCGTCGCCATCGAAGGCGATCCCGAGATCGGCCTGCTCAGCCAGCACCGCGGCCTGTAACGCCTCGGTATGGGTGGAGCCACAGTTATGGTTGATGTTCAGGCCATTAGGCTGGGCGGAGAGTACCACCACCTCGGCGCCCAGCTCGCGAAAGACGCTCGGCGCAACTTTATAGGTTGCCCCGTGGGCGCAATCGACGACGACTTTCAGGCCGGAAAAGCTGGTACCGGTCGGCACACTGCCTTTGCAGAACTCGATGTAGCGACCCGATGCATCGTTGATCCGCGACACTTTGCCGATCTTGCTCGACTCAACCACAGTCATCGGCGTGTCCAGCAGCTCTTCGATCATCAGCTCGATATCATCCGGCAGCTTGGTACCCTGGCCGGAGAAGAACTTGATGCCGTTGTCATCATGAGGGTTGTGCGAGGCACTGATCACGATGCCTGCCTGGGCCTGGAACGTACGCGTCAGGTAGGCAATGGCTGGCGTCGGCATCGGGCCCAGCAGCATCACATCGGCACCCGCCGACGTCAGGCCGGCCTCGAGTGCCGATTCGAACATGTAGCCGGAAATTCGCGTGTCCTTGCCGACCAGCACCTTGCAAGCGCCCATTTTGCGGAACGCCATGCCGGCCGCCCAGCCGAGCTTGAGCATGAAATCAGGGGTAATAGGGTATTCGCCGACCCGACCACGAATCCCGTCGGTGCCAAAGTATTTCTTGCTCATAAGTGCTCCGTCATTCTTATTCGGCTGAATCCACAGCTGCGATCATCCGCACGACATCCATCGTTTCGGCTACATCGTGCACGCGCAATATACGCGCGCCCTTGGCAAGGGCCAAGGCAGCCAGCGCGAGACCGCCATACAGGCGTTCGCCCACCGGGCGGCCCAAGGCATTGCCTATCATGCTCTTTCGCGAGACCCCAACCAACAGGGGCCGCCCCAAGGCATGCAAGGCTTCCATATGTTTGAACAGGCTCAGGTTGTGAGCCAGCGTCTTGGCAAAGCCGAACCCAGGGTCAAGGATGATCCGCTCGGCGGGAATGCCCGCGGCGACACACTGGTCCAGACGCTCCACCAGGAATTCACCCACCTCCCTGGTCACATCATCATAGTGCGGGTCATTCTGCATGGTCCCCGGCTCGCCGAGCATATGCATCAGGCACACCGGCAACCCGGTGGCCGCCGCAGCGTCCAGGGCACCATCGCGCCGCAGGGATCGAACATCATTGATCAAGCCCGCCCCCAGTCGCGCAGTCTCACGCATGACCGCAGGCGTGGACGTATCGACGGAGATAATGACATCAAGTTCGCGATGGATACGCTCGACAATCGGCGCCACTCGCTCCAGCTCTTCGGTCGGCGAGACCGCACGCGCGCCCGGCCGGGTCGATTCACCACCCACATCAATCAGCGTTGCGCCCGCGACCACCATGGCCTCGGCGTGCCGCAGCGCAGCATCGAGCTGGCTGAATCGACCACCATCGGAAAAGGAATCAGGCGTGACATTGAGAATGCCCATGACATGCGCATGGGCCAAATCAAGAACCCGGTTGCCGCAAGGCAACCGGGTCGAGGACTGAACAGAAGTCATTTCAAGCCTTAGACATCAGCGGCCGGACCGCCAATCGGTGTTTCCGGACGCTCACCCTGTACAGCCGGAGGTGTACCGGAGGTGCCAGTACCACCCGACCAGTCACGAGGCTCGCGAGGTACGCGACCCGCCATGATGTCGTCGATCTGCTCGGCATCGATGGTTTCATACTTCATCAGGGCATCGGCCATGGCATCGAGCTTGTCACGGTTGTCCGTGAGAATCTGCCGGGCTGTGCCGTAACACTGGTCGATGATGCTGCGCACTTCGGAATCGATCAGCTTGGCCGTTTCGCCAGAGAAGCTTGCATGCTGGCCACCGCCACCACGACCGAGGAATACTTCTCCCTCTTCTTCGGCATACATCAGCGGCCCCAACTTCTCGGACAGGCCCCACTTGGTGACCATATTTCGGGCGATCTGACTGGCACGCATGATGTCGTTGGACGCGCCAGTGGTCACACCGTCGAAGCCCAGCGTCATCTCTTCAGCGATACGACCGCCGTACAACGAACAGATCTGACTGATCAATGCACGCTTGGACAGGCTGTAGCGATCCTCTTCCGGCAGGAACATGGTCACGCCCAGGGCGCGACCGCGCGGAATGATCGAGACCTTGTAGACCGGATCATGCTCAGGCACGACACGACCGACGATCGCGTGACCCGCCTCGTGATACGCAGTGTTCTGCTTTTCTTTCTCCGACATGACCATGGATTTGCGCTCTGCGCCCATCATGATCTTGTCCTTGGCCAGCTCGAATTCCTTCATTTCCACGACGCGCTTGCCGGTACGAGCAGCGAACAGCGACGCCTCGTTGACCAGGTTCGCAAGGTCGGCACCGGAAAAGCCCGGCGTACCACGCGCAATGACTGCCGGGGCGACGTCGTCACCCATTGGCACCTTGCGCATATGAACCTTGAGGATCTGCTCGCGGCCACGAATGTCCGGCAGCCCCACCACGACCTGGCGGTCGAAACGACCTGGACGCAACAGCGCGGGGTCGAGCACGTCAGGACGGTTGGTGGCGGCAATCACGATGATGCCGTCGTTCATTTCGAAACCGTCCATCTCGACCAGCAACTGGTTGAGGGTCTGTTCACGCTCATCGTGACCGCCACCCATGCCGGCACCACGGTGGCGACCGACGGCGTCGATTTCGTCGATGAAGATGATGCATGGCGCGTGTTTCTTGGCCTGCTCGAACATGTCGCGAACACGACTGGCGCCCACGCCGACGAACATCTCGACGAAGTCGGAACCGGAAATCGTGAAGAACGGCACCTTGGCTTCACCGGCAATCGCCTTGGCCAGCAAGGTTTTACCAGTACCTGGCGGGCCTACCATCAGTACGCCGCGCGGGATACGACCGCCCAGGCGTTGGAACTTGCCCGGATCACGCAGGAACTCAACCAGCTCGCCGACTTCTTCCTTGGCTTCGTCGCAACCCGCGACGTCGGCCAGGGTGGTTTTCACCTGGTCTTCGGAAAGCAGCCGGGCCTTGCTCTTGCCAAAGCTCATCGGCCCGCCCTTGCCTCCACCGCCGCCCTGCATCTGGCGCATGAAGAACATGAACACGGCGATGATCACCAGGATCGGGAAGCTGGCGACCAGGAGCTGGGTCCAGATGCTTTGCTGCTCAGGCTGCTTGCCTTCGACCACGACATGGTTGTCCACCAGGTCGCCGATCAGGCCATTGTCCTGGATTGCCGGGCGAATGGTCTTGAAGCTGTCGCCATCGGTGCGCTTACCGGTAATCACATAGCCATCAACGGCTACGCGCTCGACCTTGCCATCCTTGACCTGCTGGATGAAGTCGGAATAGTTGAGGGTCTGCGGCTCGTTAGGGCTGGAGAAGTTGTTCATCACGGTCACAAGGACAGCGGCGATGATCAACCACAGGATCAGATTCTTTGCCATATCGTTCAATTAACTACCCTCTGAAGCAAGCTCCGCTACTGGCGCGCGCTTCGCATGATATTCACCGGCCTAACTTACTACATTACCTACGACTCTGGCAGGCGCCGTCTGTAACCCTTTGTGAAACACTTTCTACACAATATTCGCTAATGCTCACGGGACGAAATACGAAAAACCTATCGCCCCGGTCGAAAAACCTCTTATTCCTCACTGCGACCACGGAAACCACGGCCCAGCAGGTACTGCTCACGGGAGCGATCACGCGATGATTTCGGCTTGCGCGTCGTGACCTTCTCGAACTGCTTGCGCACGCTTTTGTGGTATTCGTCGAAGCCTTCACCCTGGAAGACCTTGATCAAAAAATCACCACCTGGCTTCAACACCCGAGTCGCAAGATCCAGTGCCAACTCGCACAGGAACATCGATCGCGGCATATCAACAGATGCCAATCCACTCATATTGGGGGCCATATCGGAAATCACAAGGTCCACCTCGTTTTTTCCAACCGCTTCAAGGATCTGCGCCAGTACGGCGTCCTCGGTAAAGTCGCCCTGAATGAAGGTCACATCCGGGATGCTGTCCATTTCCAGGATATCGGAAGCGATCAGTGTGCCTTGCCCACCAATCAGACGACTGGTCACTTGGGACCAGCCACCCGGGGCGGCGCCCAAGTCGATCACGCTCATGCCTGGACGGATCAGACGGTCTCTTTCCTGAATCTCCAGCAGCTTGTAGCTGGCACGGGAACGATACCCGTCTTTTTGCGCCATTTTCACGAATGGGTCGTTGAAATGCTCTTGCAGCCATTTAAGACTTGTCTTGGAACGGGCCACGGGCCACCTCAAAAATAAAACGGGTCGTGATTAAGTGGGCGGTCCCGGACTTGCTCGGGTAAACTGGCCGCCGCTTTTTACAAGATCAGACGCAGGGGTCAGATTATGCCGCTCACTCAAGAGCAGAAGAAACAATACAAATCCATTGGCCACCATCTGAAACCGGTTTTGACTGTGGCTGACAACGGTTTGACTGAAGGTGTACTCGCCGAACTGGAGCGCGCCTTGAGCGATCACGAGCTGATCAAGATCAAGCTCAACATCCTCGACCGCGAAGCCCGCCTGGCTGCCGTTGCCGAACTGTGCAAGACCGGCAAGGCAGACCTGGTACAGGTCATCGGCAAGATGGCGCTGATTTATCGCAAGAACTTCAGCGTCAACAAGCAACTGTCGAACGTTCACCGCTTCAAGTGATGTCAAAGGGTCAAGGGTGTGCCTCGCACACCCTGCCGCTCCACCCGGGAACCGGTTGCAACACCAGCACCAATCCGGAAAAACCCAGCACCAGGTAACTGAATGCCTGCCACTGGCTCGCATCCGGCCAGCCGAGACGCACCGCAAAGAACATCCCGCACGCGTACAACGACATGAGCAACAATTGCCCACGAATGTCGCGCCATAGACTGGCAAGGCCCTCGGCCTGAACCAGCACCAAAGCCTGAAACATTACGCACGCCGCGGAGAAACCCACCAGCAGCGCCGTCAGCATGCCTGCGATTTCATCGATGAGCAGCGGCGCCAGGCCGACTCGACCCAGCACCGGCAGCAAACCGACGTGCAACAACCAGACGCCGCCCACCCACAACATCTGAGTGAGCTGCCAGATCATGGCGCCCGCTCGCAGCGGGCGCCTTCGTTCAGATGTGACGGACTTCGACAATCTCATACTCGATGACACCACCTGGCGTCTTCACCACCACCACATCGCCCTCTTCCTTGGCAATCAAGGCACGAGCGATGGGCGAACCAACGGAAATCTTGCCGAGCTTGATGTCTGCCTCGTCCTCACCAACGATCTGGTAAGTGACGCTTTCATCGGTCTCGACGTTGGCGATTTCCACGGTAGTGCCAAAGATCACCTTGCCGGTGTGCGGGATCGTCGTGACATCGATGATCACCGCATTCTGCATGCGACCTTCGATATCACGGACACGCGCCTCGACCATCCCCTGCTCCTCTCGGGCAGCATGGTATTCGGCGTTTTCCTTGAGATCGCCCAGCTCACGCGCTTCACCGATAGCCTGGCTCAAGCGCGGGCGCTCGACCTTGGTCAGGAAAGCATGTTCTTCTTCCAGGGCCTTCGCGCCCTGAACTGTCATCGGGTACTTGGTTATGCTCATGCCTTCAATCCTGCATGTAGATCCTGCAAGCGACGCACGGTCTTCTCGGGACCGAACTTGAGCGCTTCGCAGATCGCTTCGCCCGCAGCAATGGTCGTGGTGCAATAGATCTTGTGCTGCAGCGCATTGCGACGAATGGAGTAGGAATCGGCGATCGACTGACGACCTTCGGTGGTGTTGATGATCAGCGTGACTTCGTCATTCTTGATCATGTCGACCACGTGCGGACGCCCCTCGGTCACCTTGTTCACGCGGCGCACTTTCAGGCCTGCCGCTTCGATCAGCCTGGCAGTACCGGCAGTGGCGACCACTTCGAAGCCCAAGTTGATCAGATCACGGGCTACACCTGCAACCAGTGGCTTGTCGTCATCACGCACGCTGATGAACGCCGTGCCGCCAGTCGGCAACACTTCGCTGGCGCCCATCTGGGCCTTGGCGAAAGCTTCACCGAAGGTATCGCCCACACCCATCACTTCACCGGTGGACTTCATCTCAGGGCCGAGGATCGGGTCGACGCCAGGGAACTTGGCGAACGGGAACACCGCCTCTTTCACGCTGTAGAAGTTCGGAATGATTTCCTTGGTGAAATTCAGTTCCTTCAGGGTTTTGCCAGCCATTACCCGGGCAGCGATCATCGCCAGGGAAACACCGATGCACTTGGAGACGAACGGCACGGTCCGGGAAGCGCGCGGGTTGACTTCGATGACGTAGATGTCTTCGCCCTGCAGGGCCAGTTGCACGTTCATCAGGCCGATAACGCCCAGTTCCAGGGCCATTTTCTTGACCTGTTCGCGCATCTCGTCCTGGATGTGCGCCGGCAGCGAGTAAGGCGGCAACGAGCAAGCGGAGTCACCGGAGTGAACACCCGCTTGTTCGATGTGCTGCATGATCGCGCCAATCACCACGTCCTTGCCGTCGCTGACCGCATCCACGTCCATTTCGATGGCGCAGTTGAGGAAGTGATCCAGCAGCACCGGGCTGTCGTTGGAGACCTGGACCGCTTCACGCAGGTAGCGCTTGAGCTCGTCTTCTTGATAGACGATTTCCATCGCACGGCCGCCCAGTACATAGGACGGACGCACCACCAGCGGATAACCGATCTTGGCGGCGGCACGAATCGCCTCGTCTTCGCTGCGCACGGTGGCGTTTGGCGGCTGGCGCAGGTTCAGGCGCTCGACCATCTGCTGGAAGCGCTCACGGTCTTCGGCGCGGTCGATCGCATCCGGGCTGGTGCCGATGATCGGCACGCCAGCGGCTTCAAGGGCGCGCGCCAGTTTCAGCGGAGTCTGGCCGCCGTACTGGACGATCACGCCTTTCGGCTTCTCGACGCGGACGATTTCCAGCACGTCTTCCAGGGTCACTGGCTCGAAGTACAGGCGATCGGAGGTGTCGTAGTCGGTGGACACGGTTTCCGGGTTGCAGTTGACCATGATGGTCTCGTAACCGTCGTCGCGCAGGGCCAGTGCCGCGTGTACGCAGCAGTAGTCGAACTCGATGCCTTGGCCGATCCGGTTAGGACCGCCACCCAGGATCATGATCTTGTCGCGCGTCGATGGCGCGGCTTCGCACTCTTCTTCGTACGTGGAGTACAGGTAGGCGGTATCGGTGGCGAACTCGGCCGCGCAGGTGTCGACGCGCTTGTAGACCGGGAACACTTCCAGCTTGTGGCGATGCGCACGCAGGCTCTTCTCGGTCACACCCAGCAACTTGGCCAGGCGCATATCGGAGAAGCCTTTGCGCTTGAGGCGGAACATCATGTCGCGGTCGATGCTGGACATGCCCAGGGTCTTGACCTTCTCTTCTTCCTTGATCAGATCTTCGATCTGCACCAGGAACCAAGGGTCGATCATGTTCATGCCGAAGATCTGCTCGACGGTCATGCCGGCACGGAAGGCATCGGCCACGTACCAGATACGCTCGGCGCCCGGCACGGTCAGCTCGCGCTTGAGCACGCTCATGCTTTCCGGGTCGGCCAGGTCCAGCTTCGGATCAAGACCGCAGACGCCCACTTCCAGGCCGCGAAGGGCTTTCTGCAAGGACTCCTGGAAGGTCCGGCCGATGGCCATGACTTCACCGACCGACTTCATTTGAGTCGTCAGGCGGGCATCGGCCTTGGCGAACTTCTCGAAGGCGAAGCGTGGCAGCTTGGTGACGACGTAGTCGATGGACGGTTCGAAGGACGCCGGGGTCTTGCCGCCGGTGATGTCGTTCGACAGCTCGTCCAGGGTGTAGCCCACGGCCAGCTTGGCAGCGACCTTGGCAATCGGGAAACCAGTGGCCTTGGAAGCCAGGGCCGACGAACGGGATACCCGCGGGTTCATCTCGATGACCACCATGCGACCGGTGTTCGGGCAGATGCCGAACTGGACGTTGGAGCCGCCGGTTTCCACGCCGATCTCGCGCAGTACCGCCAGGGAGGCGTTACGCAGGATCTGGTATTCCTTGTCGGTCAGGGTCTGGGCTGGTGCGACGGTGATCGAGTCACCGGTGTGCACGCCCATCGGGTCGAAGTTCTCGATGGAGCAGACGATGATGCAGTTGTCCTTTTTGTCGCGGACAACTTCCATTTCATATTCTTTCCAGCCGATCAGGGATTCATCGATCAGCAGTTCCTTGGTCGGCGACAAGTCGAGACCACGGGCGCAGATTTCTTCGAATTCTTCACGGTTGTAGGCGATGCCGCCACCGGTGCCGCCCATGGTGAAGGACGGACGGATGATGCAGGGGAAGCCAAGGCGTTCCAGGACGGCGTTGGCCTCTTCCATGCTGTGGGCGATGCCCGAGCGTGGGCAGTCCAGGCCGATGGATTTCATCGCCTTGTCGAAGCGCGAACGGTCTTCGGCCTTGTCGATGGTGTCGGCGTTGGCGCCGATCATTTCCACACCGAACTTCTCCAGGACGCCTTCGCGCTCCAGGTCCAGGGCGCAGTTCAGCGCGGTCTGGCCACCCATGGTCGGCAGCAGCGCGTCCGGGCGTTCCTTCTCGATGATCTTGGCAACGGTCTGCCACTTGATCGGCTCGATGTAGGTGGCGTCGGCCATGGCCGGGTCGGTCATGATGGTGGCAGGGTTGGAGTTCACCAGGATGACGCGGTAGCCCTCTTCGCGCAGGGCTTTACAGGCCTGGGCGCCGGAGTAGTCGAATTCGCAGGCCTGGCCGATCACGATCGGGCCAGCGCCGAGAATCAGGATGCTTTTTATGTCTGTACGTTTTGGCATGGGTTTGTCACTCAAATCCGCAGGTCAGTCGGCTAGGCCGTCGAACAATCTTTGTAGCGCCCGAAGGGGCCGCCGTATTCGGGGCCGCCTTCGGGCTTCACGCAGTCAGCGTCGCTTGGCCATCTCATTGATGAAGCGATCGAACAGCGGCGCCACATCGTTCGGGCCCGGGCTGGCTTCAGGGTGGCCCTGGAAGCTGAACGCGCTCTTGTCGGTACGCTCGATACCTTGCAGCGTGCCGTCGAACAGCGACTTATGAATCGCGCGCACGTTGGCCGGCAGGGTGGCTTCGTCCACCGCGAAACCGTGGTTCTGGCTGGTGATCATCACCACGCCGGTATCCAGGTCCTGCACGGGGTGGTTGGCACCGTGGTGGCCGTGACCCATCTTCAAGGTCTTGGCGCCCGAAGCGAGGGCCAGCAACTGGTGACCGAGGCAGATACCGAATACCGGGATCTCGGTTTCCAGCACGTCCTTGATCGCCTGGATCGCATAGTCGCAAGGCTCCGGGTCACCCGGGCCGTTGGACAGGAACACGCCATCGGGCTTGAGGGCCAGGACGTCGGCGGCCGGGGTTTGGGCCGGCACCACGGTGACGCGGCAACCACGCTCGACCAGCATGCGCAGGATGTTCAGCTTGACGCCGTAGTCGTAGGCCACCACGTGGTAAGGCAGCTCGGAAGCCTCGATCGTCGCGTGACTGTCGGTCTTCAGGTCCCAGACCGTGGAGCGCCATTCGTACTGCTTCTTGGTGCTGACGACTTTCGCCAGGTCCATGCCCTTGAGGCCAGGGAAGCCCTGGGCAGCGGCGATGGCGGCTTCTTCGGAAATGTTGTCGCCGGCCATGATGCAGCCGTTTTGCGCGCCTTTTTCCCGAAGGATGCGGGTCAGGCGACGGGTGTCGATACCGGCGATCGCCACAACGTTGTTGGCTTTCAGGTAATCGGACAGGGACATCGTGTTACGCCAGTTGCTCGCTACCAGCGGCAAGTCACGGATGACCAGGCCGGCGGACCAGACACGATCAGACTCGGCGTCTTCCGGCGTGGTGCCGGTGTTGCCGATGTGCGGGTAAGTCAGGGTAACGATTTGTTGGGCGTAGGAAGGATCGGTAAGAATTTCCTGATAGCCGGTCATTGCGGTGTTAAACACCACCTCACCAACGGTCTGACCGTCGGCTCCAATGGCTTCGCCGCGAAAAATGCTGCCATCAGCAAGGGCGAGTATGGCTGGCTTAGTCAAGAAGACCTCCCGTAAATAAAGCCTGAAAGGGCGATCGCAGGTTGTAAAAAAGCGGAGTGACGTATGGACACGTCACCCCGCTTCTTCACTGAATTATTCTGCGCGCTTTTAGTGGACACACTAAAGCTGTAGCTTACAGAAAAAGGCTTTTTTGGTCCACCGCTAATGAGCCTTAAAGGCAGGGGAATGCGACAGGCCGTCGCGAAGCGGTGTAAAACGGGGCTCAGTATAACCTGAACCCCGCACTTAAGGGCATCAACGCAGGTCGAGAACGTCCTGCATGTCGTACAAACCAGGCTCGCGGCCATCCAGCCACAGCGCGGCACGTACAGCACCCTTGGCGAAAGTCATCCGGCTCGACGCCTTGTGGGTGATCTCCAGGCGCTCACCCTCAGTGGCGAACAGCACGGTGTGGTCGCCCACCACATCACCACCGCGCACAGTGGCGAAACCGATGGTGCTGCGCTCACGCGCACCGGTGTGCCCCTGGCGCCCATACACGGCCACTTCCTGCAGGTCGCGACCCAGAGCATCGGCAATCACTTCACCCATGCGCAAGGCCGTACCCGAAGGCGCGTCGATCTTGTGCCGGTGATGCGCCTCGATGATTTCGATATCCGCATCGTCACCCAAGACCCGGGCCGCCATGTCCAGCAGCTTCAGCGACAGGTTCACGCCCACGCTGAAGTTCGCGGCGAACACGATCGGAATGTCTTTGCCCGCATCGGCCAGCAATTGTTTTTGCCCAGCGTCCAGACCCGTCGTACCGATCACCATGGCCTTGCCGTGCTTGCGGCAGATCGCGAGGTTTTTCAGCATCACTTCCGGCAGGGTGAAATCGATCAGCACATCGAACTCGTCGAGCACTTTCTCCAGGCCGCCGGACATCGGCACGCCGATACGCCCCAACGAGGCCAACTCGCCCGCATCGGCGCCTACCAGCGTACTGTCGGGCCGAACGATGGCCGCCGTCAGGCCGGAAAGCGGCGAGCGTTGCTGCACCGCCTCGACCAGCGCCTTGCCCATGCGCCCCGCAGCGCCCATCACAGCTATACGTCGCATGCGAACTCCTTACAGGTCGCCGAAGAAGCGCTTCACGCCTTCGAACCAACCAGTGGTTTTCGGGGAGTGGCTGTTGTCATCCGCCAACGAGTTGCGGAATTCTTCCAACAACTCACGCTGACGCCGACCCAGATTGACCGGAGTCTCCACCGCCACGCGGCACATCAGGTCGCCCGCACCGCCGCCACGCACTGGCGCGACGCCTTTGCCACGAATCCGGAACTGCTTGCCGGTCTGCGTGCCCTCGGGGATTTTCAGCTTGACGCGACCGTCGAGGGTCGGGATCTCAAGCTCACCACCCAAGGCCGCATCGACGAAGCTGATCGGCACTTCGCAGAACAGGTGCTTGCCGTCGCGCTGGAAAATCGCATGCTCGCGCACGTTGATGACCACATACAGGTCGCCAGTCGGGCCGCCCTGGGCACCCGCCTCGCCTTCGCCGGACAGGCGAATGCGGTCACCAGTGTCGACACCGGCCGGCACTTTGACCGACAGCGTCTTGTACTCTTCGACACGCCCTTCACCGTGGCAGGAGTCGCACGGATCGGAAATGATCTTGCCTTGGCCATGGCAACGCGGACAGGTCTGCTGCACCGAGAAGAAGCCCTGCTGCATGCGGACCTGGCCGATGCCGCCGCAGGTTGGGCACGTAACGGGCGAGGAGCCCTTCTTGGCACCCGAGCCATCGCACGGCTTGCAATTGACCAGCGTTGGAACACGGATATTGACGGTAGTACCGCGCACCGCCTCTTCCAGGTTCAACTCCAGCGTGTAGCGCAAATCGCTGCCACGCTGGGCGCCGCCACGGGCACCGCCGCGACCGCCACCGAAGAAATCGCTGAACACATCACCGAAAATATCGGAGAAGTTCTGACCGCCGAAACCGGCACCGCCGCCACCCATGCTTGGGTCGACGCCGGCATGACCGTACTGGTCGTAAGCCGCGCGCTTGCTCGAATCGGACAGTACTTCGTAGGCCTCGTTGGCCTCCTTGAACATCTCTTCCGACGCTTTGTCGCCGGGATTACGGTCCGGGTGGTGCTTCATCGCCAGGCGACGATAGGCCTTTTTCAGGTCTGCCTCGCTGGCCCCCCGCTCGACACCCAATACTTCGTAAAAGTCACGCTTTGCCATTAGTCTTTGCACTCTTATAGGACGTCCGGCAAACCTCTCCTGAACCTTGCCAAACTCGTTGAGCCCCAATACAGGCCCGGACCCAACTCACGTCAATTCATCAACGATCCTGGTCTTTAAATATTTCAGCCAGGGCCCCGGCCAAAACGCAGTGCCCATCGCCGGAAAGCAGGAGCATTCCCGAACGCACCGCCAGCATCCGAGCGTTGTCGCATGCTGTAAAAATTCATTGGCTCCAGACACGCCAACGCGGGAGCAAGCTCCCGCGCGGCGACATCCTACCAGCCACCGCACAAATGCAGTCAACCGGCCGACCAACAAGCGATTACTTGTGGTCTTTCACTTCTTCGAACTCGGCGTCAACGACGTCGTCGGCTTTCTCGGCCGATTCGCCCTGCGCAGCCGCGCCTTCTGCAGGCTGAGCCTGTTCGGCGTACATCTTCTGAGCCACTGGCGCGGAGACCTTGGACAGCTCTTCGATCTTCGCTTCGATGGCGGCCTTGTCGTCGCCTTTGACGGCAGCTTCCAGGGCAACCACGGCCGCTTCGATGGCGGCCTTCTCTTCCGCGGTCACTTTTTCGCCAGCATCAGCGATCATTTTGCGAGTCGAGTGCACCAAGGCATCGCCCTGGTTGCGAGCGCTGGCCAGCTCTTCGAACTTGCGGTCTTCCTCGGCGTTGACTTCAGCATCGCGAACCATCTGCTGAATTTCTTCCTCGGACAGACCGGAGTTGGCCTTGATCACGATCGACTGGGTCTTGCCAGTAGCCTTGTCTTTCGCGCCGACGTGCAGGATGCCGTTGGCGTCGATGTCGAAGGTCACTTCGATTTGTGGCACGCCACGTGGTGCTGGTGGAATCTCGGCCAGGTCGAACTTGCCCAGGGACTTGTTCTGTGCGGCTTGCTTACGCTCACCTTGCAGCACGTGAATGGTCACTGCGCCCTGGTTGTCATCGGCAGTCGAGAACACTTGCGATTTCTTGGTAGGAATCGTGGTGTTTTTCTCGATCAGCGCGGTCATCACGCCGCCCATGGTTTCGATACCCAGGGTCAGCGGGCTGACGTCGAGCAGCAGAACGTCTTTCACGTCACCAGCCAACACCGCGCCCTGGATAGCAGCACCCATGGCAACAGCTTCGTCAGGGTTGACGTCTTTACGTGCTTCTTTACCGAAGAAATCGGTGACCAGCTTCTGAACCAGTGGCATACGGGTCTGACCGCCAACCAGGATCACGTCGTTGATCGAACCAACGTCGATACCGGCGTCTTTCATGGCGATGCGGCAAGGTTCGATGGTGCGCTGAACCAGGTCTTCCACCAGCGCTTCGAGCTTGGCGCGGGAGATTTTTACGTTCAGGTGCTTAGGACCGGTGGCATCTGCAGTGATGTACGGCAGGTTCACGTCGGTCGACTGGCTCGAGGACAGTTCGATCTTGGCTTTTTCAGCGGCTTCTTTCAGGCGCTGCATGGCCAGCGGGTCACCCTTGAGGTTCATGCCGCTTTCTTTCTTGAACTCGTCGACGAGGTAGTCGATCAGGCGGATGTCGAAGTCTTCACCACCGAGGAACGTGTCACCGTTGGTTGCCAGCACTTCGAACTGGTGCTCGCCGTCGACTTCAGCGATCTCGATCACGGAAACGTCGAAGGTACCGCCACCCAGGTCGTAAACGATCACGGTGTGATCGCCCTTGGCCTTGTCCATACCGTAGGCCAGAGCGGCCGCAGTCGGTTCGTTGATGATACGTTTTACGTCCAGGCCCGCGATGCGGCCGGCGTCTTTGGTCGCCTGGCGCTGGCTGTCGTTGAAATAGGCAGGAACAGTAATGACCGCCTCAGTCACCGCTTCGCCGAGGTAATCTTCGGCGGTTTTCTTCATTTTCTTGAGGATTTCAGCCGAGATCTGTGGCGGCGCCATTTTCTGGCCGTTCACTTCAACCCAGGCGTCGCCGTTGTCAGCCTTGGCGATTTTGTAAGGAACCATCTTGATGTCTTTCTGGACGACTTCTTCGTCGAACTTGCGACCGATCAGACGCTTCACCGCGTACAGGGTGTTATGCGGATTGGTCACTGCCTGACGCTTGGCCGACTGGCCAACCAGAATCTCGCCATCATTGGCGTAAGCGATGATCGACGGCGTGGTACGCGCGCCTTCAGCGTTTTCGATGACTTTGGCCTTGCCGTTTTCCAGCACGGAGACGCACGAGTTGGTGGTCCCCAGGTCGATACCGATAATCTTGCCCATGTTAACTCTCCCGGAACTTGGATTTTGTTGCCGCAGCAGTGGTGGCTAACTGCGGTAGCACTTAAACGCTTGACATATAGATGGGGCCGCTACGACCGATTTCAAGCCTGCTCATCAATAGAAGGCGAAACCGGCGCTGGCGTCTTGCTGACCACGACCATGGCCGGGCGCAGCAGGCGACCATTGAGCAGATAGCCCTTCTGGAAAACCTTCAGCACACTGTTTGGCTCGACGTCGGCACTTTCCTGCATCGCCATGGCCTGGTGGTGCTCGGCGTTGAAGGGTTCACCATGCGGATCAAGGGTTTCGAGCTGATAACGCTTGAGGGTGTCCTGGAACATTTTCAGGGTCAGCTCGATGCCTTCACGCATCGGACGGATGTTTTCGTCATCCGGGTTGGACAGCTCCAGGCCACGCTCCAGGCTGTCGATGATCGGCAGCAGGTCGCCGGCGAAACGCTCCAGGGCGAATTTATGAGCCTTCTCTACATCTTGCTCGGCGCGACGGCGGACATTCTGCAGGTCGGCTGCTACACGCAACGCCTGATCCTGCGCACCGGCCAGTTGCTCCTCGAGCACTTGTACACGTGCCGCCAGATCTTCACCGGAATCCTGGGAAGCCTGATTGGCGTCTAGATTTTGCGTGTCCTGCGTCTGTTCGTCAGCCATAGATTTCTCCTCTCAACTTCGTCCGCGAGCTCAACTCGCGCTTCTGCCCCGGTATATGGGGTCGGGTTTTGCAGCTTCAAGGGCCATCTGACGAATTAACCTTACAAAAAGCAGCTGCATAACCATTCCCCGCAGCGCTAAGAAAATCATTTGTCCAAGCAAATCGAGCTAAGCGTGGGCATTGTCAGGCCAAAACAAAACACTGTATAAATAACCAGACCTAAAGCCTGGGAGCGGCCTTATGCTGGTGCACCTGTCCGTACACAACTACGCCATCGTCGAACACCTCGATCTCGAACTTGATCGAGGCATGAGCGTGATCACCGGTGAAACCGGCGCAGGCAAGTCGATCATGCTCGATGCCCTGGGCCTGACGCTGGGCGACCGCGCCGACAGTGGCGTGGTGCGCCCCGGAGCGGACAAGGCCGACATCCTGGCGACGTTCGACCTGGTCGACATCCCCGAGGCCAGCGCCTGGCTGGCCGAACGCGACCTGGACACCGACGGTTTGTGCATCCTGCGCCGGGTCATCACCGCTGAAGGCCGCTCCCGAGGCTACATCAACGGCACGCCCTGCCCCCTGGGCGACCTCAAGGCCCTCGGCGAGCTGCTGATCGACATTCACAGCCAGCATGAACACCAATCCCTGCTCAAGACCGACACCCATCGCCGCTTGCTGGATGAATACGCCGGTGCCACGGACCTGGCCCGACAGGTCCAACTGGCGGCCCAACGCTGGCGCCAGACCCGCCAGGAACTGGATCGACTCTCCAATTCCGGCGACGAACAACGTGCCCGTCACCAGTTATTGAGCTACCAGCTCGAAGAGCTGGAGAACCTGGCCCTGGGTGAAAATGAACTGGAAGAGCTGGAGCAGGAACACAAGAACCTGACCAACGCCGAAGCACTGCTGGGCATTTGCCGGCAAGTGGTCGAACAATGCAGCGAGAGCGATTCAGGCAATGTGCTCAATGCACTGACAGCGAGCCTGAACCGACTCTCCAGCGTGAACAATTCGGTGGGCGCCCTGAACGAAGCGACCAACCTGCTGACGAGTGCGCAGATCCAGGTCGAAGAAGCCGTCGGGGAACTGAATCGGTTCCTCGATCATTTCGATGCCGACCCGGCCCGCCTGCAGTACCTGGAAGAGCGCCTGGACACTATCTATACACTGGCGCGCAAGCATCGCATCCAACCGACCGATGTTGCCGAACTCCAGCAGCGCCTGCTGGAAGAACTGGAAACCCTGAACGCCAACGATGAATCCATCGAGCGCCTGGGGGACGAACTGGCTTCTTATGCCCGTCATTACCAGGAAAAGGCCAAGGAGCTCAGCGGACTGCGGCAGCACGCCGCAACAGGGCTGGCCAGCGCCGTGGAACAGGAAATCCAGCGCCTGGGCATGCCGGGCGGACGCTTCACCATCGAATTGCGCCCCAACGCTGGCGACGAGCTCCAGCCCAATGGCCTGGAGCAAGTGGAACTGCTGGTCAGCGCCAACCCCGGGCAACCGCTCAAGGCCCTGGCCAAAGTCGCGTCCGGCGGCGAGCTGTCACGAATCAGCCTGGCCATCCAGGTCATCACCGCGCAGACCTCTCGTGTGCCGACGCTGGTATTCGACGAAGTTGACGTGGGCATCGGTGGCCCAACCGCGGAAATTGTCGGCCAGTTGCTGCGCCGGCTGGGGGAACGCGGCCAGGTGCTGACGGTGACTCACCTGCCCCAGGTCGCCGCCCAGGGACACCAGCATCTATTTGTGCACAAGGTACGCGGCGAGGATGCCACTCGCACCGCCGTCTCCAAGCTCAACAAAAACGAGCGCGTGGAAGAAGTGGCGCGAATGCTCGGGGGCATCGACCTCACCAAGGAATCCCTGGCCCACGCGAAAAAAATGGTCGTTACCGCGAAAATCTGAGAACGGCAGAAAGCACGAAGGCGACCCTGGGGTCGCCTTCGTTCGTTTCACGAACCGTAATAGTCCGCGCGACATGCTTACTTTTTCTTGCGTACGTACAGCACAAGATTGTGATCAACCATCTCGAAGCCATACTTGTCGACGATTGCTTTCTGCAGCCGCTCGATTTCTTCGTCGAAGAATTCGATCACTTCGCTCGTCTCGACGTTGACCATATGGTCGTGATGCTTGCCGTCGTCCAGTTCGAAGACCGCATGGCCTCCGTCGAAGTTGTGCCGCACCACCAAGCCAGCTGCCTCGAACTGGGTCAGAACACGGTAAACCGTGGCCAGACCGACGTCCTCACCAGCCTCCATAAGTGCCTTATAGACATCTTCAGCACTCATGTGGCGTTGCTCGGCGGAATCGAGCATTTGTAGAATCTTGACCCGTGGCAGGGTCACTTTGAGGCCGGCTTTGCGTAGTTCGCTATTTTCAACCATGGTCAGCTTTCTCGCGATGCTGCTTCGCAGCTTCTCTTAATGCGGGTATGATCGGCGTTTACGTTGTCCCAGCCAAGATAGTGGAAGTCGCCCACCGATGCAAAACACCAAGCTCTTGCTAACCAGTTTCACCTTTGTGGGACTGCTCGCACTCGCCGGTTGTTCATTCCCCGGGGTTTACAAAATCGACATCCAGCAGGGCAATGTCGTCACGCAGGACATGATAGACCAGTTGCGCCCGGGAATGACCCGCCGGCAAGTACGGTTTATCATGGGTAATCCCCTGCTGACCGACACGTTCCATGCCGATCGCTGGGATTACCTGTACAGCTTGCAGCCAGGCGGCGGTGAGCGCCAGCAGGAACGCATCAGCGTTATCTTTAGCCCCAACGACCAACTCGTCAGCCTGTCGGGCGATTTCATGCCTGGCGTGAGCCGTGACGAGGCCATCTTGGGCAAGGACAGCGACAACACCGTTACTGATCCGACCCAGAAGGCCGAACAGCCGAAACCGGAAAAACCGGTCAAGCCAGGTTCGTTGCTGGACCAGATCCAGAAGGACGTGGACAAAGTCGAGACCGTACCCGTGCCGACACCAGAGCCCCTGGACACCTCGCCGCAATAAATTGCGACATAAAAAAACCCGGCATGCCGGGTTTTTTATTGCCTGCCATTCAAGCCAGGTTATTGCTCCGATTGGCGTGCCTGGGCAGCCTTCGCCGCGCGCAAGCGACGAATTTCCTTCGGATCGGCCAACAACGGGCGATAGATCTCCAGTCGATCGGCCGCCTGCACCACCTGATGCTCTGGATCGGCAACCAGCTTGCCAAAAATTCCTACCGGGCAAGTCGCCAGATCCAGCTCTGGAAACACATCGGCAATGCCCGATGCCGCCAGTGCGGCGCGAACACTCGCGCCCTCCTGCACCACGCAGGTGCGCAAGACCTGACGCTCCGTCGAGGCATACACCACTTCTATCTCAATCAACGCTTGAGCTCTGCATTCTGCTTGGCCCGCTGGCAGAACGCATCGACCAGGGTATTGGCGGCTTGATTGAACAGCGGCCCCAGCGTCGCCCGCACCAGAGGACCGGCGTAGTCGAACGACAGGTCCAGGCTGATCTTGCAGGCCTTTTCACCCAGCGGCTTGAACACCCAGACACCGTGGAGCTGGTTGAAAGGCCCTTCTTCCAGATTCATCTCGATGGACTGTCCCGGCACCAGCGTATTGCGCGTAACGAAGCGCTGGCTCAAGCCGCTCTTGGCAATGTTGAGGCTGGCGCGCATATGGGTTTCAGAGCTCTCCAGCACCTCGGCCGACGAGCACCACGGCAAGAACTGCGGGTAGCTCGCCACATCGTTGACCAGGTCATACAGCGCCTGCGCCGGATAGGGCAGCAAGGCCGAGCGTTGAATATGTGTCGTCATGTAAGCGTCACTTCCACAGCTGGGCGGCAAACACTACGAGAATGCCGATGGGCGCCACGTAGCGCATCAAGAACAGGCTCAAACCAAACAATACCGGGCTGCGCAGCGACAATTCATCACGCACCGCTTCACGCCCCATGATCCATCCTGCAAACACTACGAAACACAAACCACCCAATGGCAGCATGATCCGTGAGGTGAAGAAATCAATCACGCCGAAGAAATCCAGCCCTCCGATTGCGCCCCATTGGTAGAGATGGAACAGCCCGTCTTCGTTCACGAAAAACTTCGCTTGCTTCCATATATTGAAGGAAAACACCGTGCCCAGGCCGACAAACCAGCAGGTGAAGGCCAACCAGAAGGTTACCCAGGCGCGGCTGAGCCGGGTCCGTTCAACCAGGTAAGCCACCATGGGTTCCAACAGGGAGATGGCCGAACTCCAGGCTGCGATGGCCACCAGGAGGAAAAACACCACGCCCATCACTTGGCCGAACGCCATGCTGCCGAAGGCAAAAGGCAGGCTGACAAACATCAGCCCCGGCCCCTCACTGGGGTTCAGGCCGGCGGCGAACACAATCGGAAACAATGCCACCCCCGCCAACAGCGACACGAAGGTATCCAACAGCGCGACACCGACAACGGTCCGGGTCAGGGATGCATTCTTGGGCATGTAGGCGCCATAGATCATGATCGAACCGACCCCGACGCTCAGGGAGAAAAACGCATGCCCCATGGCCGGCAGCAGGCCATCCAGGACTTTCTCCGGCTGGAAGTCGAACATGAAATGCACGCCTTCCATGAAATGCCCGGTGGTCATGCTGTAGCCCAGCAGCACCAGGATCATCACGAACAGCAACGGCATCATGATCCGCAGGCTGCGCTCAAGCCCGGCAACCACACCCCGGGCAATCACCACCGCCGAGAGCACCATGAAAATCGTGTGCCAGAGGGTCAGCCTCCAGGGATCGGCAATCACATTGCCGAAGTAGGCGCCTACCTGATCAGGCGTCACACCCTGAAAATCCCCACGCCCCATGTCGATGATGTAGTCCAGCGACCAACCGCCGACCACGCTATAGAAAGACAGAATCAACAGCGCCGTGATCATCCCGGCGAAGGCGCCCCACGACCACTTGGGCGAGTGCCCCGCCGCCACCGCCAGCACCTTCAAGGCATTGGCCGGGCTTTGCCGGGCCCGACGACCGATCAGGGTTTCGGCCAGCATTACCGGCGCGCCGATGAGCGCGATGCACGCCAGAAACATCAGTACGAAGGCACCGCCACCGTAGACGCCGACCATGTAGGGGAATTTCCAGATACTGCCCAACCCCACCGCAGAACCGGTTGCAGCGAATATAAAAACCCAGCGGCTAGCCCAACTGCCGTGGACAGAAACCTTGTCTGTCGACATCGTGATCACGCCCAAGCATTCAAAAAAGAGGCCGCATTGTCCGGGATTCACTCAACGTGCTCAAGCACGCTGCTTCACCGTAGCCGACACGCACGCAACTGCCTATAATGCCGCCCCTATGGCTAAACAGAAGAAACACCCCACAGGGACCATCGCGCAAAATAAAAAGGCGCGACACGATTACTTCATCGAACAACGTTTCGAGGCTGGCATGGTCCTGGCCGGCTGGGAAGTAAAGAGCCTGCGTGCCGGCAAGGCGCAACTGGTCGACAGCTACGTGCTGCTCAAGGACGGCGAGGCTTGGCTGCTGGGCAGCCATTTCACGCCACTGACCACCGCCAGCACCCACGTGATCGCCGACCCGACGCGCTCGCGCAAGCTGCTGCTCAACAAGCGCGAGCTGGAAAAACTTTTCGCCTCCGTGCAGCAGAAGGGTTACACCTGCGTCTGCACGTCGTTGTACTGGAGCAAGCACTTGATCAAGTGCGAGATTGCCCTGGGCAAGGGCAAGAAGGAATACGACAAGCGCGATACCGAACGCGAACGCGATGCCGGCCGCGAGCTGCAGCGCGCGGTGCGCAACAAGGGCAAGGAAGACTAGCCCGGGATCAACTGTGGGAACCGAGCTTGCTCGCGATGGCGTCGACACATCCGGCAGTGATGTGTCAGACAGACCGCTTTCGCGAGCAAGCTCGCTCCCACAGGGTCCACAGGCGCGATTACATCCCTTTACGCCGCTCCGCCCGCGCCACGCGCTGCACTTCCTGACGCACCTCTTCCAGAACCTCCTGCACATACAAGATGTGCCGGCTTGACACTTCCCGCGCCTGTTCGGCGTGCCCGCCCATGATCGCCTGGTACAACTCCCGGTGCTGGCTGATCAACATGTCGCGGGTTTCACTGCGTTGCTTGTACATGCCGCCGATGTTGGTCACCACATTGCGCTTGAGCAGGTCGAACAAGCCGCGGATGGTATGCAGCAACACCGCGTTATGACTGGCCTCGGCAATCGCCAGGTGAAACCGGGCATCCGCCGCGCCCTCCTCCGCCCGGCTCACCTCGTCGTGGCGCGAGTAACAGTCCTGCAGCTCGTCGAATGCCGCCGTCAGCCGCTCGCGGTCTACATCCGTGGCCCGCTGCGCCGCGTAATAAGCACAGGACGCTTCCAGGGTGTGACGAAACTCAAGCAAGTCGCGCTGCGCTTCGGGATTGCTTTCCAACAATTGCAGCAGTGGATCACTGAACGTCGAGCCCAGCGACTCCACCACATAGTTGCCGCCGCCCTGGCGACTGACCAACAAGCCTTTGGCCGCCAGCTTCTGGATCGCCTCGCGCAACGAAGGGCGTGACACACCGAACTGCTCAGCCAGGGTCCGTTCGGCCGGCAGCCGCTCACCAGACTTGAGCGTGCCCTCAAGGATCATGCCTTCAAGCCGCTCGACAATATCGTCAGACAAACGGCGCTGACGAATCTGATCAAACCCCATAACTCAATTCTCCACGATCCCGACGGCTCGCCGGGCTCTCTATTCTGGCCCATCCGGGCCTTGTCCACACCCATCAAAGCCGTTTTGCACAACCGGATCAGATGCGCTCTGCACCGCTTATTCGACGAAAGTTTCAGGGCGGCAAATTGACACATGACAACCAAGGCTTTTACCCTAGCCAACAGCGATTGTAAATTGGTATTACCAATTAACCAAACCCGCTGGCAGTGCCTGACCAACAACAATTAGGGGCCCACCCATTATGCAAACCTGGCAACAGCTCTACAGCCCGCTCGGCAGCCTCGGCTTGTCCGCACTCGCGGCCGTCATTCCCATCGTATTTTTCTTCCTGGCCCTGGCGGTGTTTCGCCTCAAGGGGCATGTGGCCGGCAGCATCACCCTGGCCCTGGCGATTGCCGTGGCGATTTTCGCTTTCAATATGCCCGCCGACATGGCCTTCGCAGCCGCCGGCTATGGTTTTGCCTACGGTCTGTGGCCCATCGCCTGGATCATCGTCGCGGCCGTATTCCTCTACAAACTGACAGTCAAGAGCGGCCAGTTCGAGGTGATTCGCAGCTCGGTGCTGTCGATTACCGATGACCAACGCCTGCAAGTGCTGTTGATCGGCTTTTGCTTCGGCGCATTTTTGGAAGGTGCCGCCGGTTTCGGTGCCCCGGTGGCGATCACTGCCGCCCTGCTGGTCGGCCTGGGCTTCAACCCCCTGTACGCCGCCGGCCTGTGCCTGATCGCCAACACCGCCCCGGTCGCGTTCGGTGCGTTGGGCATTCCGATCATCGTGGCCGGTCAGGTCACCGGGATCGACGCCTTCAAGATCGGCGCCATGACCGGTCGCCAGCTGCCATTGCTGTCGCTGTTCGTGCCGTTCTGGCTGGTGTTCATGATGGACGGCCTGCGCGGCGTGCGGGAAACCTGGCCAGCAGCACTGGTGGCAGGCCTGAGCTTCGCCATCACCCAGTACTTCACCTCCAACTTCATTGGCCCGGAACTGCCGGACATCACCTCCGCCCTGGCCAGCCTGATTTCCCTGACGCTGTTCCTGAAAGTCTGGCAGCCCAAGCGTACCGCTGGCGCCCAGATTGCCGGCGCCACCTCCAGCACCACGGTCACCGCCAGCGCCGGTGGTTTCGGCCAACCGCGCAGCACCGTCGCTTCGCCCTACAGCCTGGGGGAAATCATCAAGGCCTGGTCGCCGTTCCTGATCCTGACCGTATTGGTGACGATCTGGACCCTCAAGCCGTTCAAGGCGATGTTCGCCGCTGGCGGTTCGATGTACGGCTGGGTGTTCAACTTCGCCATCCCGCACCTGGACCAGATGGTGATCAAGGTCGCGCCCATCGTGATCAACCCCACTGCCATTCCGGCCGTGTTCAAGCTTGATCCGATTTCCGCCACCGGCACGGCGATTTTCTTCTCCGCATTGATCTCGATGCTGGTGCTGAAGATCAATATCAAAACTGGTCTTACCACTTTTAAAGAGACGCTTTTCGAGCTGCGCTGGCCGATCCTGTCCATCGGCATGGTGTTGGCATTCGCGTTCGTCACCAACTACTCGGGCATGTCGTCGACCATGGCCCTGGTGCTGGCCGGCACGGGCGCGGCGTTCCCGTTCTTCTCGCCGTTCCTGGGTTGGCTGGGTGTGTTCCTGACCGGTTCCGATACGTCGTCCAATGCCCTGTTCAGCTCGCTGCAAGCCACCACCGCGCACCAGCTCGGCGTCAACGACACCTTGCTCGTCGCGGCCAACACCAGCGGCGGCGTGACCGGCAAGATGATTTCGCCACAATCGATCGCGGTGGCCTGCGCGGCGACCGGGCTGGTGGGCAAGGAATCGGATCTGTTCCGTTTCACCCTCAAACACAGCCTATTCTTTGCAACGATTGTCGGCCTGATCACGTTGGCCCAGGCCTACTGGTTTACCGGCATGCTGGTTCATTAAGTCCTACACGCAATACTGAAAAAACCGACGCCGAACCGTGATTCGGCGTCTGCTATTCACCACCGGGTCTGCAAGGCTGCTGAAAGATTTCCTGTCTATATTCAGCAGCCTCAGCGGACGGATAACCGGGACCACCCGGAGACACGCCTGATGAGCGAGCTTTTTTACAACGCCGTGCCGAACGCGACCCGTGTCGCCCCGCCATTGCCCGAGCCTCGGCAGTACCCCAGCGAGAAACCGCAAAGGGTCTACCTGTTCGGCACTTGCGTGGTGGACCTGTTCTATCCCGAAGCCGGGATGGATGCGATTCATCTGCTGGAGCGCGAAGGAATCCGGGTGGACTACCCGCAAGGGCAAAGCTGCTGCGGCCAACCGGCCTACACCTCGGGCTACACCGAGCAGGCGCGGACAGTGGCACGGGCGCAGTTGGCCTTGTTTGCCGAAGACTATCCGGTGGTGGTGCCTTCGGGCTCCTGCGCCGGCATGCTGCGCGAGCATTACGCCGACCTGTTCAAGGATGAGCCCGACACGCTCAAACAGGTCCAGGCCCTGGCGGCCCGGACCTATGAACTGGCTGAATTCCTGCTGTTTGTCTGCAAGGTGCAGTTGAACGACAGCGGTGAGCCGGTGAAGGTTGCGCTGCACACGTCCTGCTCGGCACGGCGTGAAATGAACACCCACCTGCACGGCCGCGCGTTGTTGGCGCAGTTACGCAATGTGGAACGAGTCGACCACAGCCACGAAAGCGAATGCTGTGGCTTTGGTGGGACGTTCAGCGTTCGCATGCCGGATATTTCCGGCGCGATGGTGGCCGACAAGACCCGAGCGCTGAAGGAATCCGGCGCGCACAAGGTCATCAGTGCCGATTGTGGCTGCCTGATGAACATCAACGGCGCACTGGAAAAACAGCAGGAGGCGTTACGCGGCCAGCACCTGGCGAGCTTCCTCTGGCAGCGTAGCGGAGGTGTCGCATGAGCACGCCGACGCTGATTCCGACCGTTGAGGTGCAGGAAGATTTTCGCGCCCGAGCCCACAAGGCCCTGGCCGACACGCAACTGCGAAACAACTTTCGCAGCGCGATGGATTCACTGATGACCAAGCGGGCAACGTCCTTCAGCGATGCCCACGAAAGAGAACACCTGCGTGTGCTGGGCAATGCCGTCCGCGCCCGTGCGTTATCGAAGCTGCCCGACCTGCTCGAGCAACTTGAAAGCAACCTGACCCGCAACGGTGTGAACGTGCACTGGGCGGAAACGGTGGACGAAGCCAATGGCATCGTCCTCTCGATCATCCGCGCTCACGAGGCGCGGCAAGTGATCAAGGGCAAATCGATGGTCAGCGAAGAGATGGAGATGAACCATTTCCTCGAGGCTCGGGACATTGAATGTCTTGAGTCCGACATGGGGGAATACATCGTCCAGCTCGACCACGAGAAGCCTTCACACATCATTATGCCGGCGATCCACAAGAATGCCGGTCAGGTCGCGTCCTTGTTCCACGACAAACTCGGCGTGGAGTACACCAAGGACGTTGACCAACTCATTCAGATCGGTCGCAAGGTATTGCGGCAGAAATTCTTCGAGGCCGACATCGGCGTCTCCGGCGTCAACTTCGCCGTCGCTGAAACCGGCACGCTGCTGCTGGTGGAAAACGAAGGCAACGGGCGGATGTCCACCACTGTGCCGCCGGTGCACATTGCCGTGACCGGCATCGAAAAAGTCGTCGAGAACCTGCGCGACGTCGTGCCGCTGCTGTCGCTGCTGACCCGCTCGGCCCTCGGCCAGCCGATCACCACCTACGTCAACATGATCTCCGGCCCGCGCAAGCCTGACGAACTGGACGGCCCCCGGGAAGTCCATCTGGTCCTGCTCGACAACGGTCGCAGCCAGGCGTTTGCCGATAGCGAATTGCGCCAGACGCTGAACTGCATCCGCTGTGGCGCCTGTATGAATCATTGCCCGGTCTATACCCGAATCGGCGGTCATGCCTACGGCGAGGTTTACCCGGGACCTATCGGAAAAATCATCACGCCGCACATGGTCGGCCTGGCCAAGGTGCCGGACCATCCGAGCGCCTCTTCGCTGTGCGGTGCCTGCGGTGAAGTGTGTCCGGTGAAGATTCCGATCCCGGCTTTGCTGCGGCGGCTGCGGGAAGAAAACGTCAAGGCGCCGGACAGCCCCCATCAGGTGATGCGCGGCCAGGGCAGCAAATACTCGCCCAAGGAACGCTTCATCTGGAACGCCTGGGCTCGACTCAACAGTTCGCCACGGTTGTATCGGCTGTTCGGGTTCCTCGCCACGCGCCTGCGCGCCCTGACGCCCAACAACGTCGGGCCATGGACCCAGAACCACAGCGCCCCCAAACCCGCCGCCCGCTCATTGCATGACCTGGCCCGCGAACACCTGAACCAGCAGGGAGACCGCCGATGAGCGCCAAGGACAATATCCTCGCCAAGCTGCGTAAAAGTCTGACCGGCGCCACGCCCGTTGCCGACAACTTCGACGTCGAGCTGGTGACGCAGACCTACCGCTATGCGCCCGAAGAACGTATCCCGCAATTGCGCAAGCTGATGGAGGCGGTGCACACCGAAATCCACCTGACGTCCGAGGAAGGCTGGCCGACCCTGCTCGCGCAATTGCTGCGCGACCGTCAATTGCCGAGCCTGCTCATCGCCCCGACCACCGCGCACGGGGAAAAAATCACAAAATTCTGGGCGAACAATCCGGACCTGCCAACCCTCAAGGCTTACGACCGCCCGGTAGAAGAGTGGAAAGCCGAGTTGTTCAACGACACCCCCGCCAGCCTGACCGGCACCCTTGGCGCCATCGCCGCCACCGGCAGCCTGATTCTCTGGCCAACCCGGGAAGAGCCTCGACTGATGAGCCTGGTCCCACCGGTGCATTTCGCCCTGCTCAAGGCCAGCGAAATCCGTGACAACTTCTATGAGGTGCAGCAGGAATTCGAGTGGGCCCAAGGCATGCCCACCAATGCCCTGCTGGTATCGGGCCCGTCGAAAACCGCCGACATCGAGCAAGTCCTGGCCTATGGCGCCCATGGTCCGAAGGATCTGGTGGTTTTGATTCTGGAGGACCAATGACCCTTCCGGCCCCTTTCCTACACGACGTCCAACAACTGATCCCGCAGAAACGCCGTTTCGACGATCCGCTGTCGACTTTGGCCTTCGGCACCGACGCCAGTTTCTATCGGCTGATTCCGAAACTGGTGGTACGCGTCGAATCCGAAGATGAAGTGATTGCTTTGCTGAAACTGGCCCAACGCGACCAGGTCCCGGTCACCTTCCGCGCCGCCGGCACCAGCCTGTCCGGGCAAGCCATCAGCGATTCGGTGCTGATTGTGCTCGGGGATAACTGGAACGGGCGCGAGATTCGTGAACAGGGCACGCAGATCCGTTTGCAGCCCGGCGTGATCGGCGCCCAGGCCAACGCCTGGCTGGCGCCGTTCGGGCGCAAGATCGGCCCAGATCCGGCGTCGATCAACGCCTGCAAAATCGGCGGCATCGTCGCCAACAACGCCAGCGGCATGTGCTGCGGCACAGCGCAGAACACCTATCACACCCTGGCCGGCATTCGCCTGGTACTGGCCGACGGCACGCGCCTGGATACCGAAGACGACAGCAGCGTGGCGACTTTTCGTACAAGCCATGGCGAACTGCTGGAACGCCTCGCGACTCTGGGCCGCGAGACCCGCGCCAACACTGAATTGGCTGCGCGAATTCGGCACAAATATCGTCTGAAAAATACCACCGGCCTGTCACTCAATGCCCTGGTGGACTTCGATGAGCCTGTGGATATCTTGAGCCACCTGCTGGTCGGCTCCGAAGGCACTCTCGGCTTCATCAGTGCGGTGACCTACAACACCGTCATCGACCATCCGAACAAAGCCTCGGCCCTGATCGTCTTCCCCGATGTGGAAACCTGCTGCAACGCCGTCACCGTGCTGAAAAGCCAGCCAGTCTCGGCCGTGGAGCTGCTGGACCGCCGCAGCCTGCGCTCGGTGCAGGACAAACCGGGAATGCCGGATTTCGTACAGCATCTGTCGATCAATGCCTGCGCCTTGCTGATCGAATCCCGCGCTGCCTCTTCATCTTTACTGCAAGAGCAACTGGCCCGGATCATGGCCTCGCTGGCCGGTTTCCCGGTGGAAAAACAGGTCGACTTTACCGAGGACCCACGGGAAAACGCCCGGCTCTGGGCGATCCGCAAAGACACCTTCCCGGCCGTGGGTGCGGTGCGCAAAACCGGGACCACGGTGATCATCGAAGACGTGACCTTTCCGGTGGAACAACTGGCCATTGGCGTAAACCGCCTGATCGAGTTGTTCGACAAACATCACTACGACGAAGCGATCCTTTTCGGACACGCGCTGGAAGGCAATCTGCACTTTGTCTTCACCCAAGGCTTCAACAACCCTGAAGAAGTCGCACGCTACCAGGCGTTCATGGATGACGTGGCGCAGTTGGTGGCGGTGGAATTCGGCGGCTCGCTGAAAGCCGAACACGGCACCGGACGAAACATGGCGCCGTTCGTCGAGCTGGAATGGGGCAGTGACGCCTATCAGTTGATGTGGCAGCTCAAACGCCTGCTCGACCCCAACGGCATCCTCAACCCGGACGTGGTGCTCAGCGAAGACCCGCAGATCCACCTCAAGCACCTCAAACCGCTGCCGGCCGCCGATGAGATTGTGGATAAGTGCATCGAGTGCGGTTTCTGCGAGCCGGTGTGCCCGTCCAAGGACCTGACCTTGAGCCCGCGCCAGCGCATCGTGATCTGGCGGGATATCCAAGCCAAAAAACGCGCCGGCACGGACACCACCGAACTGGAACGTGCCTACCAATACCAGGGCATCGATACCTGCGCCGCCACGGGCCTGTGTGCACAACGTTGCCCGGTAGGCATCAATACCGGCGAGCTAGTGAAAAAACTGCGCAGCCGTGACGCAACAAAGACGAAAACCGCCAACTGGATTGAAGGAAATTTCGCCACCACATTGCAAGGCGCACGCTTCGCCCTCCACGTCGCCAACGGTGCGCGCATGCTGCTGGGCGCGCCCCGCCTGGCGAAACTGTCGGCCTCGTTGACGCGGCTGTCCAAAGGCCAAGTCCCACAGTGGACCAACGCCATGCCCCAGCCGGAAAAGGCCATCCGTTTCAGCCCCGCCGTGTCGGACGAACGGCCGAGAGTCGTGTACCTGGCGGCGTGCGTGTCGCGGGTCATGGGCCCGGCGGCAGCGGACAAGGAGCAGATGTCGCTGTACGACAAGACCCGCGGCCTGCTGGAAAAGGCCGGTTATCAGGTGGTCTTTCCAGACAATGTGGACAGCCTCTGCTGCGGCCAACCCTTTGCCTCCAAAGGCTACGCCGAACAGGCCGAGCGAAAGCGCCAGGAACTGATCGGCGCCCTGCTGCACGCCAGTCGCGGCGGGCTCGACCCCATCTACTGTGACACCAGCCCCTGCACATTGCGGCTAGTCCAGGACCTTGGCGACGTGCGCCTGGACCTGTATGACCCGGTTCGCTTCATCCGTACCCACTTGATGGATCGGCTCGACTTCATTCCCCAGGAGGCGCCCATCGCCGTGCACGTCACGTGCAGCACGCAGCACCTTGGCGAAAGCCAGGCGCTGATCGACCTGGCGCGCAAGTGCAGTAAAAACGTGGTCATCCCGGAAGGCATCCATTGTTGCGGTTTCGCCGGCGACAAGGGCTTCTCCACGCCAGAGCTGAACGCCCACTCGCTGCGCTCACTGAAGGACGCGGTACAGCATTGCAGCGAAGGGATTTCCACCAGCCGCACCTGTGAGATCGGTCTTACCCAACACGGCGCAATTGACTACCACGGGTTGGTGTATCTGGTGGACCGTGTCACCCGCTCCAAGCCCGTCAACGGTGAGGACCTTGCGATGGGACTCGAAGAAAAATCGAATTCCTGCGCGTCGCTGTAGTCACTTGAATAGGCCCGGCTGCGCTGGGCCATCCACTGACTCGGCCTGGCCGCCACTGTCCAGCGGCACCGAGACCATACGTTCAAGGAGATACACATGAAGCGCACCGCACTTGCTGGCTTGTTCATTTCCGCTGCGATGTTGGCCTCTCCGGTGTTTGCAGATAGCCAGGCAGACCTTTGCCAAATAAATCTGCAAAAAATCAAGGACGCCAAGGTCAGCAGCGAGCAAATGAGTGAAAGCATGAAGTCTGACATCGATGCCACTGTCCAACAGGCCACCGCTGCCAAGGCCAAAGGTACCGAGCAAGGCACGAAGGAATGCATCTCGCTGACCACCCAAGCTCTTCAGAAACTGCAGAACAACACCAAAGGCGATCAGCAGTAATGTCGCGTCCGGCCAACCTTCGGGTTGGCCTCAGTCGCGGATTGGCGTACACTGCAAATGCCTGCCACTCCTCCAGCTTCATGGAGCGACAGGTTCGGGGCCGTTTAGGATTCGACGCCGGTTGCGAAACTTTAGGTGCATGCCGAGTTGGTAACAGAACTCGTAAATCCACTGTTGCAACTTCTATAGTTGCCAATGACGAAAACTACGGCCAGGAATTCGCTATCGCTGCGTAAGCAGCCTTAGACCTGAGCTTCTGGTACCTTCGGGTCCAGCAATCATTAGGGGATGTCTGTAAACCCAAAGTGATTGTCATATAGAACAGAATCGCCGTGCAGTACGTTGTGGACGAAGCGGCTAAAACTTACACAACTCGCCCAAAGCACCCTGCCCGTCGGGTCGCTGAGGGTTAACTTAATAGACACGGCTACGCATGTAGTACCGACAGCGGAGTACTGGCGGACGGGGGTTCAAATCCCCCCGGCTCCACCACTTCAACATCTAAAGACGTCCACGGACGTCTTTTTTTGTGCCTTAAATCCAGTAAATACGGGGGTTTCAGGCCCACGGGAGGCTTTCCAGGCTTTTTGAGTTCCAGGCAGTTTGGTATTCCCAATGGTATTCCCGGCTCCCCGGCGCTAATCTTGGGAATACCAAAAGGTGTCATGGAGTACTTCTCATGTGCGCTCAAACCACCCGCCTCTCCGACCGCCAGCTCAAGGCGGTCAAACCGAAAGACAAGGATTACGTACTCACGGATGGCGACGGGCTCCAACTGCGAGTCAGGGTCAATCGCTCGATGCAGTGGAATTTCAACTACCGGCATCCCGTCACCAAAAATCGAATCAACATGGCACTCGGCTCTTATCCCGAGGTTTCTCTTGCGCAAGCGAGGAAGAAAACCGTTGAGGCCAGAGAGCTGCTTGCACAGGGCATCGATCCAAAAGCTCAGCGCAATGAGCTACAGGAAGCCAAACGAGCGGAAACGGAACACACCTTCGAGAACGTGGCCACCGCCTGGTTCGAGCTGAAGAAGGATTCCGTCACGCCGGCGTATGCCGAAGACATTTGGCGCTCCCTCACACTGCATGTTTTTCCGAGCATGAAATCAACGCCTCTCTCCGAAGTCAGCGCCCCAATGGTCATCAAGCTCCTTCGTCCGATTGAGGCCAAAGGCAGCCTCGAGACAGTTAAGCGAGTGAGCCAGCGCCTTAACGAGATCATGACCTACGGGGTCAATTCCGGAATGATCTTTGCCAACCCTCTCAGCGGCATTCGAGCGGTGTTCAAGAAACCTAAGAAAGAGAACATGGCAGCGCTACCACCAGATGAGCTTCCGGAGCTCATGATGGAAATCGCGAACGCCAGCATCAAGCGGACGACCCGCTGCCTGATCGAATGGCAGCTACACACTATGACCCGCCCTGCCGAAGCGGCGACTACCCGATGGGAAGACATAGACTTCGAAAAACGCATCTGGACCATCCCTCCGGAGCGAATGAAAAAGCGTCGTCCGCACACAATCCCGCTGACCGAACATGCACTCTCGTTATTGGAGACGCTTAAGCCCCATAGCGGCCACAGGGAATATGTGTTCCCGTCAGATAGAAATCCGCGCACCCACGCGAATAGCCAGACAGCCAACATGGCATTGAAACGAATGGGCTTTCAGGACCGCTTAGTCAGCCACGGCATGCGCTCCATGGCTAGCACAATTCTGAATGAGCATGGATGGGATCCGGAGCTAATCGAAGTCGCGCTGGCGCATGTCGATAAAGACGAAGTTCGAAGCGCCTACAACCGGGCGGATTACATCGAACGCCGGCGCCCTATGATGGCCTGGTGGAGTGAACATATCCAGAAGGCAGCCACCGGCAGCCTGTCGGCATCCGCCATCAATCAAACCAGGGACCGTAACGTCGTGCCGATACGCTGAGCAGGCGACAATTCGTGCCGTGCAGCAGGGCGACTGTCGCTAAATCAGCCGCATTCCTGCGCTTCTTCGGCCAAGCCCCTAAGTATGGGAAGGCTCCGCATTCCCATACTTAGGGGCTCACGCTTAAAGATCTATCAGACAACCACGAGTTGCGCCTTTCTGCGACGGATCAGCCCTGCTGTTAACTCATAGTAATAGATGGTCGCTGGTGCTGAGCAACGCAGGTAGTGCTCTAAAAACCACCTGGTGTGCTTTTCCTTCCAGGACCAAGGGGTCGCACAACTCCAGCGCTCACGAATCGCCTCGTGCATCCTTTCTGCCTGCCTGATATGCCGCTGCCGCGTGGCATGCGCACCTTTGAGCACGGGACTCAGAAACAACGCCATATCGAACTCGGACTTCATAGACGACCTCCGATGTAGGCACTCACCACGTCGATGCGGTTATGCCCCAACTCGTGGCTGATCTGCTGACGTGCACGCTGATCGAGTGCTCGATCCTCTCGTTGACCACGACCGCCATTGACGGGCGCGGAGAAGCCGGTCAGTTGTTCATAGCGCTCACAGGCGTAAGCCGCCCGCAGCTCATGAAAGCCTTTCAATCCATGCTCATGCATGATGTCCCGCGCCGGTCGCACGATTGTCTGTAAGAAATCTTTGTAGCTTTCATCAGGTGTTAACAAGTTCCGACTGCCCTTGGGTGAGGCCTCGCTGGCCCTGTCGAGGGCGCCACGAACTTGATCCGTGACCGCAATCCAACGCGGTGCCGATGCTCCTGATCGACCACCTTTGGTGCCGTCCTGGATATTGATCTTGCCCAGTTGCCGAGCCTCACGTTGCAGCCGGGGCAAGTCCGCCAAGATCGCTTCACGCAGGCGCATGCCGGTCTCCCGAGCGAGGAGCACGATGGCACTCACCCTCAGTTGCTGTCGCTCTGACAGCGCTTGCGCAATCAGCCTGACCTGCACACGTTCTTGGCCTTGTGGCGCCTCACTACGCACGCTTGAGCGCTGCAAGCCAAGCGCCTTACTTGGACTCGGGATTTTGACGTATTGATCACCGCGCAGCGCAGCCATCGTTCGGTTCACGCTGGACAGTCGGTTCTGCGCGGTAGCGATGCCGACGTTGCCCTGATCAACCTGCTCCCGCACGTGGACGGCGTACCGCATGAGGATCTCGCGGTCTATCTGGCGCGCGTCGTTGACCCTCGGTCCTTCATCGGATCGACACCAATTCACGAACGCCTGCCAGCGATCACTATGGGCTTTGACGGTAGCAAAATGACCGTCGCCAAACAGGTCTTTCAGTGCTTGCGGTCCAGCATAGCTAAGCTGGCGACCGAAACCGAAATTACGCCCCGCTCGCTTACCGACCCGAGCCATTTTTCTGTTCCTGATCGACTGCCGCGAGATCATGCAAAAGGGCTCGCCAGTGCGCACTTACAATCGCGAACTGAGCCCAATCAGTCGGGCGAAAACACAGCGTGTTGTCGGTGACGTAAAGATGCGCACCCTCCTCTTTCAACCACTGAATAATGGCTGTCGTAGAGGCGATAGCTTTATGGGTGGTGGCGACACTGGCGACAGCGGCGACAACCCTTGTCCTGCCTGGTTTTGAGCGTGGCGACAAAGTGGCGACAGTAGCGGCGACAAATCGCGCTTTGGGCTCCTTTTGACGCTGAGCCAGATGGTTGCGCAGCGCTTCATCAAGATTAAACATGGCGCACCTCGAAGGTGTGGCCATCGGTGATCAACCACTGATGATCAATCAACTCGACCAGCAGCTTGGCGGCATGACGACTGCTCTTGCGGGCAAAGCGGGGACCGTTGCGATTCAATTCACGAATACTGAAACGCTTCCAATCTTTGACCTGTAGCCATCGCAGCAGCCGGTCTGCCTCCTCTTTTACTCGACACACTGGCTCCTGCTCAGTCAGGCGCTGGATCTCGGTGAGGTAGTAGCCGACTAAAGCGGAGGCACGTTGGATATGGTCGACCTCCACGACGCTGCTCTCCTCCACAACTGCAAGAATGCCGGCGACGCGCAGCAGGTTATCGGCGGCCTTTGATCCGCTGGGCCGTACGCTGGCCAGCTCGCCAAACTCCCCCAGCTGAGCTTCTATAGCATCATGCAAATCAATCCAGCGACGACGCGCCAGCGAACTGAGGCTCAGCTTTGACAGCTGCAAGGCTCCGTCAGCGGAAAGTGACCAAGGCTGATAAAACAGAGCCGAAAGGCGGTGATGATAGCGCTTGAGGGCGGCGTCTTTGGACAAGTCGACAGCCTGGTAGCTACGTTGCCCGGCTAGACTGGAGGGCCAAGTCATCAAGCAGCGCCCTAGAATGCCTTGCCCCTGCAGCAACGGGTCACTGAGTAACTGCATGGCCAAATACGGCTGCAGCATCAGGTGCAGGCTCAGGCGTCGGTCATATGCTCGCAGGCTTTCGCCTGCCATAGAGCGAGCACGATCAATCGGGCTACCGTCCCAGAGTGACGACAAGGTCGTGACCGCTTTCAAACGGTTGTCCCGACTCATGGTGCTGCTGCCAAGGAATTGTCCGCCCTCGTCACAGAACAGCCCCATGCTCGGCAAGTCATGGCAGAGCCCCTTGATCAGGGCCTCGATCGTCGGGTCTGTGGTGATCAGCCGAGGGGCCGAAGGCTCCGCTTCGAGCGGTACGCTGTTTGTGGGGGCCGGATCGGTAGGATTGATACGCTGCGCTTGTCGCTGTGCGGCACGGTACCGGGAGAGCTGTTCACGATAGTGTTGCCACTGTTCACGCTCCCATTGGCGCGCTGGCAGCAGTGCGGATCGGTCTGCCGCGGTCTTGCGATCACCGGAGGCAGCCACCGTGATCAAGTACAACGACAGAGGATAGTTTCTCCCGTCGAATTGTAAGCCCGCATGACCTTGAGTCGCCAGGGCCGAGGCCGCCAACACCGATTGCGCGGCCAGTGCTTGGGGCACGCCGATGACCTCGGCCATGCGCTCAACCGCAGGCCCAAGAATCCCACCCAGTGCCTGCACGGGATAAGGCTGGGGCACGGGGTTCGACTCAATCAACGGTCGAGGTGGTCGTGGTAGTTCAAGCTTCGGATCTAACTGCTGCATGGGCCCTCTCCTCGGTGATTGCTGGATGTCCTCACGTACTCCCGCCACGGCTGTTGAGTGTTATCAGGGATCAAGGCCCCTGCGGCCTGTGAGGTGTTCACTGACGCGGAACGAACGGCTCCTTACGACCGGGAGCAAGGGCATGACCCCATGAATCTGGCCTCCTTAGACGTATCCGAAGATACGGGCGGGTGGAGGCTGTGCCGACTGACGAGTTCGGCACCTGGAAATCCTGGGGGGGAGAAGGCAACAACATCGACACCCGGGGCATGCCTGACTGTGAGTCAGGTGCGGCCTGTCCATTGGCTGCGGCACCGGTGCCTGTGCTGTTGCGGATGGCGACGAATCGGTTTTGTCAGGCCGATTGTCACGGGGAGAGTTGCGGCAATGTCCTGTACGACGTGGCTTGCAGCAATGGTACGAGCGCCCGTCTCTTTCCTGGAGAAAGAGACGGGCGAGGTCTGGAGCAGCGAAGTGTGCCAAGAGGTGAGGTTGCTGCAGCGCAGCGAGGAACGTCCATCGTCTGCCGCAGTGGACAGATCAGTCGAGTAGGCATCCATCACATCGCTGTGACTGTGCGAGCCGCCGGACGCTAATCGCACTTGGGGAGAACCACCACGCAAGTGGCGTAGCCTTGAAGGTTCAGGCTACCTGGGCAGGTGCTGTCAACTACAGCGATCCGTGCGCCAATTTTTATACCTACTCGAAAAGGCGGTCAAGAGTCACGAACAAAGCGCTCAGAAAGTGGCGACTGTCGCCACTAGTGTCGCCACGCTCCAGGCCCGGCCTGCATGGGTTGTCGCCATTGTCGCCGTTGTCGCTAAACCTAGATCCACGCCTCAACGAAACGATCCGTCCTGACACTTAAACGGCGCTGCGCTTAGTAGAATCGCGCGGGCGATTACCGACGGTAAAAGAATATGTGGCGCTAATCAGATATCAAAATAAGACGGTGGCACGACGTGGCTTCGAGAAAAAAGCGAGTGAACCCTCCGATCAACGCGATCAAAGATCGCTTGATCGGAGGGTTTGGCGGAAAAAGCAAATCTCAAACGTCAATTACAGACTCAGGCATCAAAGCTGGTTGATTGGGAGGTGACGGCTTCACGTCGCATGATCAGCGTCTGCTGCAACCGCAGCAGAAAGCCTGCTTCAAATGCTTCTTGGGGATCACCTGGACGATGATGCTTTCGGTTTTGCGCCAGTGCCCACCACAGCGGCAATGATGAGCCATCGAGCCAGGTCTCAGCGCATCGAACGCCGTCCTCAATCATCGGGCGAAATTCATTGCCCCATGGTGTTCGGATACCGGGACAGCCTTCAGCGGAAGGGACAGAGACGTACTCACCAATCTGTTGATGAACGCGCTGAGCAGGGATACCCGACAGATATCGGAATGCTTTGTCGAACAGCACTGCCGCGTCATCCAACAGCTCTACCGCCAGCTCAACGTCTTGCGGAAAATGAAGCAGAATACTCTGGGCTCCATTAAGCCGAAGAGTGGCAGCCTGCCGTAGTTTAATCGCGGCATCTTCAGGGGTAAGCAACGCGGTATCGATGCTGTTGGGTTTGGGGAGGCCGATGAGAAGCGAGAGATCAAACATCACGGAATCCTCCGAGATAGTTTGCGGTACTAAAAAAACGGCCAGGGCGGCGCACGAGCTTAAAAGGGGGACAGGTCATTTTCCTTATCTCCTCGGACAGTTAAGGAGCCGTCCACCCAGCCGTTCTGACACGGAATGGGTGGCGGACCGTACGGGGGTCAGAAACCGGCGTCCGAGGGAACCGGCCAGGCCGAAGCCTGCCCCGCACGGACCGCCATAGAAAAGCAGCAGCTAAGCCTCTGTAAGCACTTAATCGCTGGCTATGGCGCCATGCGCCTCGAACAATTCAGGTTCTGACACCCGGCCACGGGACTGACCGCGACGGACAAAGCGTAAATGTGAAGCAGTGACAAAACAAGCATGCAGTATCAACAAGCTATGCATCCTAATGAAGGCTGCCTGCCAGACGCTGACGCTCGCCGGTATTTGGTGGCTACATACCGCTTCAAATCTGACCCAACGACTCCTAACTACAGGTTCTGGCCACGCTGATAGAATCGGTCAGGCCATAGCTCGCCGGTCATCGCTCGCCGCCAACACGCCAATAAAAGGATTTGAGATGTATAACTTCATCATGCAATACGGCCCTTGGACAGAAGGCCTTAACTCAATGAGATCCGAGCGGCTTTTTGAGTACACCGACGAGGTCATTCGAAGCGCATTCACTACCGCTGCAGGACCAGACTTTTCAGCGCTTCAAAATCAACCCGCATTGTTCGCTCAAGAAGATCAAGGAAATGAGCCGCAATTTGCACATGTAGGCAGAGTTCTAAACCCGAGAATAGTTGGCAGAGATGTTGAATTTGAGGTTGTCTTTGAGCGAGGCACGCCGCCAATCCCACACGCTGAAATTCATCGTCTGTCGCGCAACCTACATATCTCAACATCCGGGCGCGGACTGACAGAGTTCAATCGGGGTCATTGGGCGGTAAAGGATGTAGACCTATACCGGGTCATCCACACGGAACTGAGACAAGCAACCAGAGCTCCGACGGTCTTCAGGCTTCCAGCTCACCCCCAAGTAGATCCGCGCCTGGTTTCGGTGATGATGCCTTTTGCTCCGGCATACACAACAGTGTTCCATGCAATCCAAGGTGCCTGCCTGGGAGTCGGACTGGCATGCACCCGCGCCGATAACATTTGGGAAAATCCTGCGGTTATTGATGACGTGGCAAATCTCATTGATAGGTCAAGTGTTGTAATTTTCGACTGCTCTGAAAAAAATGCTAACGTTTTCTATGAGCTTGGATTAGCACACGCCTGGGGCAAAGAAGTGATAATTCTGACCAACGATCCTGCGGATATCCCCTTCGATTTACGTCACATCCGATTCATCCGATATAGCAACGATCAACTCACCTTACTGAGTACTGCACTTTCTGTTCGCCTGCGAGAGCTCACGCAGTAGCTACAGAAGGTTACAGATCTTCACTCTCAGAGTAGGGCAGATTGACAGTCTGCCCGGCCATTTCTTGCACCGGAATCATGCCAACACCTTTAACGACGCCCGGCACAACGCTAGTCGATCCGCCGCGCCATGGGCACAGTCGGACCGGGTCCGCCAAGATCGCCTCGCTGGTAATCTCCAAATTTAATGCCCCACTCCACAGCAAGAGCTGATGAGGTCGATAGCAGACCCAGACCATATTTGTCAGTTTGTAGTGACAGGTCGGATTATTTCCGTCGCTCTGCTCCGAACCCACTCGAAAGCGCAAGCCTTCAATCCTCGATCAGCGGCCAAATGTGCCACAGCAATGTCAGCGGGCAAATGTTGAGTTAAGACAGCATTGATGGCATTTTGTCTTCGCGCCGGTAATATCAACGTCCAAATTCCGACAGTATGTGTTTACAGGGAAATCCAGCGCCCAGACGAATCGGCGAGTGGGGATGGCGCGACTGCTGAAGTCCTTTCAGCACGCAGATTAGGGGCAAAGGAATGCAAATTGCTGGTGGTCTTTACCGTGAGCTCTGCGACATGCCATTTTGGGACGCAACTTTCGGCTCCGGAGCCCGCGCGGCTGCCGCCGTCGCAGCCAATTGTTCAGATGTCGAACTGCACACGTATGCCTCACCATCTGACCAACTGGCTCTCGCTGCTCTGCGTAACCAAGGCATACGTTTGAGCATCACCTCACGACCTTCGCCGATCGCCTTTGCCTATTTTCATCCGCTCTCTGTGCCTTACATACAACCAGCCCCCGCCCACATTAAGCGTCAACCTTCACTCAACGTTTCGGGTGAAGCAGTGCTGCGGTTCGGCTTCCTTGAGGGGGACGCAGTCGTGAAAGCCAACCGTGCTGTCTACGACCCTCAGACATGGCGTAATCCCCAGCCTTTTGCAGCCAATGGATCGACGGCCGACGAACTTGCAGTCGTGTTGAATGAGCTGGAGTTACAGCACGCGACCGGCGTTGCCGAACCGGATGAAGCAGCCGCTGAGCTCATGAAGAAGCAAGGCGCAGCGATCGTGGTAGTTAAAGGCGGCACTCGCGGCGCAATAGTGTATGAACGCTCGGGACATTCCTCCCACATCCCGGCATATCGCTCTTCCAGGGTATTCAAAATAGGAACGGGCGACGTATTCAGCGCAATGTTCGCACTCCATTGGGCCCAAGAAGGTGTTGAGGCTGCAAAAGCAGCTGACCTAGCGTCTCGCTCAGTCTCTCTATATTGCGCAACCCGAAACTTTGGGTTCGACCGAGCCCTGATGTCGCGGCTGCTGCCAGTTTCCGGGGCGGCGGGTGGTTCAGTTTCCCTTGAGGGCGCGACTGAAACGCTGGGGCAACGTTTTGTCATGGAGGAGGCCCGATTCGCATTACGCGAGCTGGGGATGGACGTGCATTGCCCCGAGCTTGAGTTTGGATCGAACAATACGAGCGCTAGCGCAATACTGGTTATTGATGATGGCTTGTCACTTGAATCTCTGTCTCGCATACAGGTTGCCAAGGCCACTGCCATACCTCTTGTGACACTGCATGAACGTGCCGATACACCTAACTCCGTAGCCGATAGCGACTGGATTACTGACGACTTCACGACGGCAATGTACTTGACTGCTTGGGCAGCCAAATCCAAAAAAAATAGATAAGCAGTAACGAACTTGAGGCATCACCCTCTGGGTCATGCAATGGAATGTAATTAGCCGAGACCTGATCGCCCCATGTCCGATGTGTACATTATTTATGCACGAGAAAATCGTGAAACAGCGCAGAAGGTGTACGACCTTCTCGCCCGTCGCTGGAAGGTGTGGTGGGACGACCACATCGTCGGTGACTACAATCGCGCCATAAAAACGAACCTCGCGAAAACGAAGTGCATCGTCGCGCTTTATTCGGTTTATGCCGACAAACCGGCTGTGACAGAGGAGCTGAGATTAGGGGAAAAGTACAATAAAATCATTATCCCCTTGGAGCTGGACGACAGTGATGCCCCCTACCCATACGGCCACTACAGCAGCATCGATTTTCGTCAGTGGAACGGTGAGGCTGAACATCCTGGCGTGAAGCTTCTGCATACGAAAATCGGGACCGTCGTCGAAGGACGCGAAAAGGAGCGAATCCAGGTCTCAGCGGGTGAAAAGCTGCCTATTCCCAACATTTTTATGTCTGTGTCCTCGCACGAAACCCAGTTTGATCCGGTCGACGCGCTGAAGGTGCTTAAAGCACATAGCACTTCCTCGATTCTCGTTTCAGCCTATGATCTCGTGAACTCGGCCAACCGCGCCCAGATGATCAGCCAGATCAAATCCTACCGTGACAATGGAGGACTTGTGCTAATCGATTCAGGGAATTATGAGGCTCAGCGCTTGGAGGACGAGCAATGGAAGCCAAAAGACTTCCACAAGGCGTTGAAGGACACTCCGCATGACTGGGCGTTCAGCTTTGATGAAATGAACCCTAGCAGCGATCCACGAGAAGCGATTGAGCAAATCATCTCTGCTGTAAAGCGGGATTCAAAATGCACTCCTGCTCCTGTATTTCCCATCATCCATGTAGATCAGGGCGAGGAAGGCCTGGCGAGGCTTCCTGAAATCGTCAGAGAAGTGTCCAAACAACTTCGCCCGCAGGTCATCGCACTTCCAGAGAGGGAGCTGGGCGCAGGCCTGGCAATGCGGGCTAAAACGATGAAAAAGCTCCGAAAGGAGCTAGATTGCCTACCCTACTACCAACCGATCCATTTGTTGGGAACAGGGAACCCGTGGAGCATCGCAGTACTGGTGGCCGCCGGCGCCGATACATTCGACGGCCTCGAGTGGTGCCGATTTGCGGTGGATCCCGTCCAAGGCCGTCTGCACCACTTTCAGCATTTCGATTTCTTTCAAGATAAAGCTACCCGCACGCAATTCCTCGATCTGGTGGACGCTACACCTGAGATTGAATATGCAGGTCGGGTCGCCCTTTATAATCTGGAGTACTATAAAGAGTTTGGCCGGGACATGCGTGACTTCATCTCGACAAACGACGCACGATTGTTTGCACTGGGCGTCATGAACTCCTTCACCTCAGAAGACCTGAAAAAGCTGTTCCCGGAGATTTTTACATGACCACCTATTCCCCTGAAGCGCTGTCGAGGGCAGTCTCTGCGGTCTGCCCAGACATTCGCTCGCGTATTGAGGTGGGCGCGGTCTCCAATGAACGCCACCTTTGGTGGGAGCTCTCATGCTGCATCCTGAGCAGTCAAGTCCCATATTCCCTAGCGATGGCTGCCGCAGATGCAATCGATCAGCAGGGGCTGCTTCATGACGGTGATCAGGACGTTGATCGCTTAAGCCTTTGCCTGTATGAGCTCCTTCGTGAGCCGCTGGATGTCGACGGTAAGAAGCGCAACTACCGGTTTCCCAAGGCAAGAGCCGAACAGCTAGCTGCTACCCGAGCAGCTGTCAGCAACGCAGGAGGTTCGCTCAAGTCATTGATCAGTGGTGATGCCAATGATGCTCGTACTTGGCTGGTTGCTCATGCCAACGGTGTCGGGCCGAAACAGGCCAGTATGTTTCTGCGCAACTGCGGGGTGACTTACGACTTGGCGATACTGGATCGTCATGTGCTCAATTACATGTCTGCCCAAGGGATTTACTCGGGCGCACAGACATCAATATCTGGCTTGAATCAATACGGTAAGCACGAAAAAAAGCTTCGGGATCACGCGCGACAGCTGGATTGCTCCGTGGGCCTACTAGACTGGGCAATTTGGATCGTCATGCGAGTCGCAAACAGAAAGCAGGAGGCTGTTTTAGTATGAGCATCGTTACTCTCGTTTCCGGCGGGCTGGACTCCACGCTGGTTGCAAAACTTGCGCAGGAGGAAGGGCTCCAAATTTTCCCTCTATTTGTCGATTATGGTCAGCGTGCACGCGATCGAGAACTGGCAGCTTGCCGGGTCGCGATGAAGACTCTGGGCCTCCCAGAGCCCGAGATTGCGAGTTTGGGCGGTTTTGGCAAATTGATACGTTCAGGCCTGACCGATACCTCATTACACATCATTGATGATGCATTCACGCCAGGGCGCAACATGCTTTTTCTGCTGACCGCAGCCGCTTACGCGCATCAGAAAAACGCTGACGCGATTTCGATTGGGCTGTTGCACGAAAGCACCAGCTTGTTCCCTGATCAGACCTCTGGCTTTCTTGCCGAAGCGGAACGAATGATATCGCTGTGCATGGGCAGAACAATAAAAGTGCTTGCACCACTATCTGTTTTTACTAAACCAGATGTGGTGGCTTTGGCTGCAGAAAAGGGAATTTCAGGCACCTACTCTTGCCACATAGGTGACGAGGTACCTTGCGGAAATTGTATTTCTTGCAATGAGTTTAAGTTCGAGGTGATCAGCGATGGGCGGTAGCAGCTCTGGAGGATGGAGTCGGCTGGGTGATGTGAGATCACTGGAGCAGAAGGCTAAAGAAGCGCTTCAAGAAGGTAAACGGAACGTATTCATCAGCTTCGCTACCGAAGACATGAATGAGGTCAATCTGCTCAGGGCTCAAGCGAAAAATGAAAATAATGACCTTGAGTTCAATGACCACTCCGTTCGTGAGGCCTACAACAGTGAACAGGCGGAGTACATCAAACGCAAGATTGCGGAGCGGATCAACCGAGCGTCAGTGACGGTCGTTTTCATCTCGGACTCTACTGCCCAAAGCCACTGGGTGAAATGGGAAGTCGAAAAAAGCCTTGAGTTAGGAAAGAAGGTTGTCGCTGTGCATTCAGGACAGCATTTAGGAGCTCCCCCACCGAAATGGGTATCGGATTACGGCATTAAAACAGTACCCTGGTCTAACCTGGCAGCAGAGTTAAAATAGCATCACACCAGCGAAACAAGGCATCGTCTTGAACAGACGAGCCTTGACCCGCTCACCAGATAAAGACCGTTGCCTTAAGCCGCAACCACCTTCCGCCCGGTCCCAGTAACTCGCTTCAGTTGTCTTTACGCGCTACCCACTGCGTATGCTCGCGCGAAAACGCGTTCTCCGAATCTCCAACGAATGACGATAAGGCACCATCAGACACCAAATCATCAGCTTGCTCGCGAACGATGCCAATCTCATTGGCGGTAAGCGCGTAGGATGCGGAAAGCTCCGAGAAGCGCTTAGCCTGCATCCAAGTTAACAGGCTCGCCGCGATGGCGATCAATATGTCCGTTGGAAAATACTGATATTGCACGTTGGCAATCTTGATCAATGCACATAGCAGAGCGATTGCATTGATCAGCACTAATGTTGCGAAAAATCTTGAAGACGCTCGCTTGTTGAACGTCGCTTTTTTCTCATACCAAGCCAACTGATCGTTGATCCGATGCTGGATATAGGTATTTCGTCGTTCATCGAAAGAGCCAGACCTCAACTGCACCATCATGTCAGAAATTTGTTTTTCCTTGAGATGGGTGATGAGCTTATCTGAGATAGCTTTATTTTGTTTCACAACCTGTTTGAGCTTTTCGAGCAGCAGCGTCTTAGAGACGTCATCCGCCTCGTGAAAAGGCTCCGCCCGCGAGACGTAGCGCCAGACTAGCGTCTTGATGGACTCGGCTACAGCGCGACCGGAGTACCACAGACGCTCCGGCCTGACCAAAGCAAGGTATACGGAGCTTGCCATAGCCCCTGCCAGGAGTAACGCCTGTACAACGGCTGAGACCCAGTGCGGGTAATTGACCACTGACACCACTGCAGCCAAAACCAAGGACAGCAAATTCAAAACCAACGCGGTGAAGAAATGGGCCTGGGCATTGCCAGAAAGAGTGTCAGCCGCCTGATAAATTCCCGGAAAATCTGACTCTTTCATCACTGGGCCTCATAACCAAGTTTTGTATACATCGCGTCCCCATAGGACCAATCTCCGTGATCTTGCTTCGTAAAATTATCCAGCGCGTGGGCAAGGATCCGGGCCCTGCAAGGTACGAAGACAGCCCCAATGTCTCGCATCGCCGCAGGGCAAGAGTTGGGATTCATTTTGCGACTACCGTCGAGATTAACGCCTATAATTCGGCACTCTTTCTCGAGGGCAACTTCAATCTCCCAGCCCACATATTTGAATTTGTAGCGCGTATCATCGCCTATCAAGAGCGCAAATGTACCCGCCATATCTATACGCTCACGGCATTTGCGTTTGATATAAGCTTCATCTTCAGACCTGAGTGCAACTTCAAGCTGACAGTCTGCAAAATTAAAATCAATGTGTTTATTTTTTTTCCATGCACACATAATATTGTACATATGAAGATCCGTACTACTAAAGCTGACAAACGTCCTTGGCAACCCCATGTTTACTTTTCCCTTTCAAAACGGCTAAAATTTTTAGGCAACCCCTGAAAGTTAAAGGCTATATCTATACGCGCGTCAGTGCGGATAGCCTTTCAGGCTGGATAGCCATCAGCTCCTCTTTCCCCATGTAATAGGTGTCCAACTCCCATTGAGCAGTGGCCGCCCCTATAAATTTTTGCTCGTACGTCATCCCCGTTGCGGGCTCTTCGCAAGCAAAGTAGCAATTTGCCAATGTGGCATAAACCCAGCGTTTATCCGGCCTGTCAAAAAAATCAGGGGATGCTTCCACAGCTGACAGCGATTTCATGATTGATCGACGAATCTTCTGAGCACTCATGAAGTCATAGACTTTTTCTGTATGCTCGGCATGCTCTTGTGCTCGATACTCAAAGCACAGGGCAAAGTTCTCACCATTGTAATAGTCACGCCGGACCTCAAACCCCCTGCCGTAGAGTCGTATGGCGAGATCTAAAGCGGCCCTATCGTTTTGAAATAACCAAAGTCGCTTATAGATGGCACCGGCTATACCCAAAGTTTCCGGGTCATTGGAGAGTTCAGGCTTAAGAGGCTCTAGAACAACCAATCCTGCATGCAACGCCGAAATCTCGTCTGGTAATTTTGATTTGTAGGTGCTTAATGCGAGTTTTTGCAGGATGTCGGGCTCCTCAGGTTTCATCTCCCGCGCAGCGCTAAACTCTGCGACAGCGGCAACGTGATCGCTTTGCCGCATGAATTTTTCACCGGCATGCATATGATGCGATAATTTTTTCTGAGCCGCCTCCGCCTCATCAATCATTTCCTCGTATTGATCATCCGACATCCGAGGAGAAACGAGTTTAGGAAGGAAAGTGTAGACAGGACTATCGACAGCCCCCTTCATCGCGGCGTCAATAAGGTCTTCCAAGGCCTTCTTCGCCCTGATTACCTCGCGACCCATTATGTCTTCGCCAAAATGAGCATATCGAAGAGTGCTGACATGGTTGAGATCAAAATGAAGCTTGCCCTGGTCTTCATTCATGATGATCGTTGAGTTCGGGCGCAGGGCATGCCGAACACCGAGCTCATAAACAGCATTCACGTTTCCGGTAGAAATGTCAGCAATGACAAGGTCTGCTCGCAGGAGCATCTCGTACATCTGGACGTCGATAATTCCCGACTGCGTGATTTCATCTGCTCTTACGCAACGCAGGCCTTTGCTGGTAACGGCGGGCTGAATGATAGTCTCGTAGGTGGCATTCAGATCCAGTGTGCGACCGCTTTCGTAATCCGTTTTCTTGCCAAATCCCATCACGACGAAGCAAACCTGCATCTGTGCAATTCCTTTTAACAACACAACAGTCAAGGCGTGATGGATACAGGGTTGAGGAGATCAGGTAGGAGTCCACTCCTGGATCTATCCAGCGACACTCGCATAGCAGGCTTTATGATATCACGACAAAAAGCGCCCCAAAGACTCTTCGCCCCCCCAAGACATGGCTTTTTCAATCGTAAGTGACTTGGGCGTCTAGCAGCTGGCTTGCCGAACAGCCCCAGGTAGCTTAACTGTAAGTCTTCTGCGGCCTGATGAGATAGCCAAAACTCTTTCGGTCAACGGGTGAAAAATTGCTCAACGTGAATGATTCGACTCAACCATACACGTTAACCCTGACGAACCGCGATCGATGTACATTTTGTACGGAAGGGCATAAACCACAAAAATCTGATCATTCCCCTAGCCACCATCAAACAAGGTACATTTACGCCCATCGAGCACGATCAGCTGTGCCGGAATGGAGCGACCAGGCCGGCTTGAAAGGGAATTGGGGTTATGGACAAAAAGTCGCTTTCCGAGCGGGACATCTGCAGCAAGTACATCGCCCCAGCCGTTCAGCAAGCTGGATGGGACATGCACAAGCAGGTGCGCGAGGAAGTCAGCTTTACCAAAGGCCGCATTATCGTCCGAGGCAAACTTCACAGCCGCGGCGAAGCACGCCGCGCAGACTTCATCCTCTACCATCAGGCCAACCTACCTATCGCTGTAATCGAGGCGAAGGACAACAAGCACACCGTTGGCTCCGGCATGCAGCAAGCCCTGGGCTATGCAGAGGCCCTGGACGTACCGTTCGTGTTCTCCAGCAATGGCGATGGCTTCCTGTTTCACGACCGCAGTGGCACAGGCAGCCAGGTAGAAACCGAACTCACCCTTGATCAATTCCCCAGCCCTGCCGAACTATGGCACCGCTACTGCCAGTGGAAGGGGCTGGATACTACAGCCCAACACAAGATCGAAGCTCCCTACTACGACGACGGCTCCGGGCGCATGCCGCGCTATTACCAGATGAATGCCATCAACCGCACCGTCGAAGCCGTAGCGCGTGGCCAAGACCGTATCTTACTAGTGATGGCCACGGGGACCGGCAAGACCTACACCGCCTTCCAAATCATCTGGCGGCTGTGGAAATCGAAACAGAAGAAACGCATCCTGTTTCTGGCCGACCGCAACATCCTGGTCGACCAGACTAAGAACAACGACTTCAAGCCTTTCGGCCAGGCGATGACCAAGATCGCCAAACGTCAGATCGATACCTCCTACGAGATCTACCTGTCGCTCTATCAGGCCGTCACCGGCACTGAAGAAGAGATGAACATCTACAAGCAGTTCTCCCGCGACTTCTTCGACCTGATCGTGATCGACGAATGCCACCGTGGCAGCGCCGCCGAGGATTCCGCCTGGCGTGAAATCCTCGACTACTTCTCCAGCGCCACCCATGTCGGCCTCACCGCCACACCGAAGGAAACCAAAGAGGTCTCCAGTATCACCTACTTCGGTGAGCCAATTTACAGCTACACCTTGAAGCAGGGCATCGAAGACGGCTTCCTCGCCCCCTACAAAGTGGTGCGTATTGACTTCGATAAAGACCTTCAAGGCTGGCGGCCACCCAAAGGAATGCTCGATAAGAATGGCGAGCTGATCGAAGACCGCATCTACAACCTCAAAGACATGGACCGCTCCCTGGTTATCGAGGCGCGCACCCAACTGGTGGCGCAAAAAGTTACCGAACTCCTCAAGGCCACCGATCCGTTTCAGAAAACCATCGTCTTCTGCGACGACATCAACCACGCCGAGCGCATGCGCCAGGCACTGGTCAACCTCAACCCCGAGCGTGTGGCCGAGAATCGCAAGTTCGTCATGCGCATCACCGGCGATGACCAGGAAGGCAAGGCCGAGCTGGACAACTTCATCAACCCGGAAGAGCGCTACCCGGTGATTGCCACCACCAGCAAGCTGATGACCACGGGCGTCGACGCTCAGACCTGCAAGCTGATCGTGCTCGACCAGCACATTAAATCGATGACAGAGTTCAAACAAATTATCGGTCGCGGCACTCGCATCAACGAAGACTACGGCAAGTACTGGTTCACTATCATGGACTTCAAAAAGGCCACCGAGCTGTTTGCCGACCCTGCCTTCGACGGCGACCCGGTGGTTATCTACGCCCCAGAAGGTGATGACTCTCCCGTACCACCACCGGATGACCCGCTTGCCGACGAAGATGACATCACCGCAGGCAACGATAACGAGGGCGATGATCTGGATTTTACCGGCGAAGATGAGGGCAAAAAACGCATCAAGTACGTCATCGACAATGTCCAGATTTATGTCATCGCCGAGCGTGTGCAGTATTACGGCCCGGATGGCCGACTGATCACCGAATCGTTGCACGACTACACCCGCACCTGCGTACAAAAGCAGTTCGCCTCATTGGATGACTTCCTTCGGCGTTGGAGTGATTCCGAGCAAAAGAAAGTCATCATCGAGGAGATGGCCGTCCAGGGAGTGATGTGGGAGGCCTTGGCGGAGGAAGTGGAAAAGAAACAGGGCAAGCCCCTCGATCCGTTCGACTTGATCTGCCACGTCGCCTTCGATCAACCTGCCCTATCACGCCGCGAACGTGCTGAGCAGGTAAAAAAGCGCAACTATTTCGCCAAGTATTCTGGCGCAGCCCGCCAGGTACTGGAGGCTTTACTAGATAAATACGCCGATACCGGCATCGAGCATATTGAGGATATCAAAATCCTGCAGCTTGACCCTTTCAGCCAGTTCGGTGCGCCCATCGAGCTGGTCAAAGCCTTTGGCGGCAAGGCTGGCTACAACAAAGCTATCCACGAACTGGAAGACGAACTTTACGCAAGCTAACGGCCAACTGCCGGCGACCTGCCAAAGCAGCCGTCCACACTATCCTGTAGAATTTCGCCCCCCTTGCGGTACGCGTTGAGAGAACTTCATGTCCATTAGCTCCACCATCAAGTCCATCCAGGACATCATGCGCAAAGACGTTGGCGTAGACGGCGACGCCCAGCGTATCGGCCAGCTGGTTTGGCTGCTGTTCCTGAAGATCTTCGATGACCGCGAGCTGGAATGGGAGGTAATGGATGACAACTACCGTTCGCCCATTCCCGACAGTTGCCGCTGGCGTACCTGGGCCGCCGATCCGGAAGGCATGACCGGCGAGGCGCTCAAGGACTTTATCGACAACAACCTATTCCCCCAGTTGCAGAACCTGAATGAGTACAGCAACACGCCTTCTGCCTTTGTGGTGCGCAGCGTGTTTGAAGACGCCTACAACTACATGAAGTCCGGCCAGCTACTGCGCCAGGTGATCAACAAAATTCAGGAAGGTGTGGACTTCAACAAGGCACAGGAACGCCACGAGTTCGGCAACCTCTACGAGCAACTGCTGCGAGACCTGCAGAACGCTGGCAACGCCGGCGAGTTCTACACCCCGCGTCCGGTCACCGAGTTTATGGTGCGCATGGTCGATCCTAAGCTGAACGAAAAGGTTATGGATCCGGCCTGCGGGACAGGCGGCTTCCTCACTTGTGCCATCGAGCACAAGCGCAGCCGCTATGTAGAAACCGCCGAAGACGAACGCATCCTGCAAACCAGCATCTTCGGTGTTGAGAAAAAGCCGCTGCCGCACCTGTTGGCCACTACCAATATGATCCTACACGGCATCGAGGTACCCCACCAGATCCGCCACGACAACACGCTGAGCAAACCGTTGATCAGTTGGGGGCCGAGTGAGCGCGTGCATTGCATCGTTGCCAACCCACCATTTGGCGGAATGGAAGAAGACGGCATTGAGACAAACTTCCCTGCTGCCTTCCGAACTCGAGAGACCGCAGATCTGTTTTTGGTGCTGATCATGCAACTGCTGAAAGACGGTGGCCGCGCCGCTGTGGTTCTTCCTGATGGCTTTCTATTTGGCGACGGCATCAAGAGGCGGATCAAGGAAAAGCTGCTGACCGAGTGCAATCTGCACACGATCGTTCGTTTACCCAAGGGCGTGTTCAATCCCTACACCAGTATCAAGACCAACCTGCTGTTTTTCACCAAAGGTACGCCGACCAAGCAGGTGTGGTTTTACGAGCACCAGTATCCTGCTGGGGTGAAAAACTACTCCAAAACTCGTCCCATGCGTATCGAAGAATTCGCTGTGGAAGAAGCCTGGTGGGGCGAAGAAACCGATGGCTTTGCCGCGCGGGTGGGGAACCAATTCGCATGGAAGGTCAACGTTGCGGAACTGGAGGCGAGCAATTGGAACCTAGACTGCAAAAACCCTTATATCGGTGAGCAAACCAGTCACGCCCCTGACGAACTGTTGCGCAACTACGCCAGCCTGCAACACGAAATCGGCGACCTGCGCGACCAGATTAAAGCCGTATTGGCCGAAGCTCTGGAGCGTCAGGAATGACAACATTGCTTACTGACAATCTGCCGCTGCTGGCCGGTGCGCCCAATGGTATAAAGAAACTGCGTGGGTTAATCCTGGAACTGGCAGTGCGCGGTAAGTTGGTGCAGCAAGATCCGAATGATGAACCAGCCAGCGCATTCCTTAAGCGCATTGCCGAGGAAAAGGCAGAACTTGTGGCTGAGGGCCAAATAAAGAAGCAAAAAACACCGTCGACGATAGCTGAAGAGAAGCAACTCTTTGAGTTACCTGCCGGATGGGAGTGGGCCAGTACAGCGACGCTCACATTGCTTATCACTGATGGAACCCATCATACGCCCACGTATATAAGCTCCGGCGTCCCGTTCATTTCTGTGAAAGACATTGATGGGACAACTATTTCTTTTAGTAACTGCAAATACATTTCGCAGGAAGAGCACACAGCGATTAATGCACGCTGCAACCCTGAACAGGGCGACATTTTGCTATGTCGGATTGGCACTCTTGGACGGCCAACCATTGTGGATACCGAAGTTCCTTTCAGCTTATTCGTGAGCGTGGGACTATTGAAACTGCCAAAGAAAACGGAGTTTTCTCGGTATTTTCATTGCGTGCTATCAAGTCCCTTGATGTACCGTCAGTATGATCAGATTAAGGCTGGAGGCAGCCATACAAATAAGCTGAATCTGGGTGACATACCCCGCCTGTTTGTTCCGGTTCCGCCACTCAACGAGCAATATCGTATCGTCGCTAAAGTCGATGAACTGATGGACCTATGCGATCGACTGGAAGCCGAGCAGGCCAACGCAGGAAACGCCCACGCCCAACTCGTGCAAGCGCTGCTCGACAGTCTGACCCAAGCTAGCGACGCCGCCGAGTTCACCACCAACTGGCAGCGCCTGGCCGAACACTTTCACACCCTATTCACCACCGAACCCAGCATCGACGCCCTCAAACAAACTCTGCTGCAACTGGCCGTGATGGGTAAATTGGTTTCGCAAGATCCCAGCGATGAACCGGCGAGTGAGTTTGTAAAACGCATCCAAGCCGAAAAACAACACTATCTGGCAAAATCAAAGGCTCGTAAACAAAAGGATCTGGCTGCTGATTTGCGATCGGAGCCGCCTTTTGAAGTCCCTACCTGCTGGGAGTGGCAAACCATTGATGATGTTTTGCATGTATCCGGCGGTATCACACTTGGACGAAAACTTAGCGGCCGCAAGCTGCTATCCAAGCCTTACCTCCGCGTGGCAAATGTCCAGCGTGGACGCTTGGAAATGGAGCAGATTAAGGAAGTCGAAGTCCCAGAAGACGAAGTCGAAAAGTACCTACTTCGGAACGGTGACCTGTTGATTACAGAAGGTGGTGATTGGGATAAAGTCGGACGTACGGCAATTTGGCGTGATGAGTTGCCCGAGTGCCTTAACCAAAACCATGTTTTCCGGGCGCGTGCCGTGGTTAAGGATTGGGAGCCACGCTGGGCAGAGATGTATCTGAACTCGGCCTCAGCAAGAAAGTATTTCGCGGGCTCATCAAAGCAGACCACCAACCTTGCTTCCATCAACATGACCCAACTTCGAGCATGCGCGTTCCCATTACCACCGCTCGGAGAACAACTGCGCATCGTCGCCAAAGTCGACCAACTAATGGCCCTCTGCGACCAACTCAAAACCCGTCTCACCCAGGTCCGCCAGTTGAACGAACAGTTGGCTAGCACCCTGGTCGAACGCTCCCTCGCTGAAGATGCCCAGCAGGGTTCCATCGCCACGGATCGGCAAGTAGCCCGCACCCTGCTCGCCGCAGAAATCACTCATCAGCTACATAGCCTTCGCACCTTCGGCCAACGCAAGCTGCAGAAGGTGATTTACTTGGCCGAACACACGGCCAGGCTCGCCGCGATCCAAGGTAACTACCTGCGCGACGCCGCTGGCCCCCACGATCGCCAGTTGATGACTAAGGTCGAAGGTGAGATGCAAATCCATCAGTGGTATGAGCGCATCGAGCGCGAGACTGTTGGCCATGCTTACCGCCCGCTTTCCCATGCAGGACAGCATCGGCTGGCGTATAGCAGCGCCTGGTCGGCCGCTGAACGTACCACCATTGAGCAGGTCATCGAGTTAATGCGGGACTGGGATACGGATCGTTGCGAAATGACAGTGACGCTCTATGCCGCATGGAACGACTTTATTCTCGAGGGCCGCCCGGTTTCCGATGAAGCCATCGTGAACGAAGTCATGCATAGCTGGAACGACACCAAACTGCGCTTTGGCGAAACCGAATGGTTGGCGGTACTCGCAGAGATGAAGAAGCACAAAATCCTGATGCCCACCGGCTTTGGCAAACGCACCACAGGCGGCATGCTCAGCTTGCCCGGTTTCGAGTAAACAGATGATCCTTTTTGGCCGTCCTCTGCAAGATATGGATACGACACATATCGCTCAATCCAACTTCTCGCGGTATTCCAGTTGGTATTCCAAAGAAAATTACGAACTCACATTTATCAATTAAATCAAATAGCTAAAAACCCAGTTCAGATTACCCCGGCCACCACTTCATCATCTAAAGACGTCCACGGACGTCTTTTTTTGTGCCATACCAAAACTCTCCCACGCCTGCTCCCGCCCCTGCGCGTCTCCAACCCAAGAGTATGGCCGGAGGGAACGACCCACGTCGTACCGGCCACCGAGACCAACATCACGCCATTGATGGCATACACCAGTTGCCCTTCGGCATGCCAATGCGAAGCCACTATGTCCCCATGACCGTAGTTACCGGCCAACGTCGCCAGGGCTGTACACGCAGCCCTGTCAGCAAGGCACCGCAGCGCTCATCACGCTGAGCAGCCCCAGGCGCGATGCGTGATTGACGGCGCTTGTCACCGCCTTGAGGGACGCCAGCAAACTACTGCCGTCGCGCGCGGCGCCAAATAGCAGCCGGTTATTCACGCGAATCTCGACATAGGCCAGTGCTTCGGCCTGAGCCCCATCGCGAGCAGCGTGCTCATGATAATCGGCGATATCGAAGTGAACGCCACGCTGGGCAAATGCATCGACCAGCGCCGCCAGCGGACCGTTGCCCTCACCGCTGAGGTCGAACTTGGTGCCCCCCATGTCAAGCACACCCTCCAGGTAAGTCACAGCGCCTTCACTGACCAATTTAGGCTGCAACAACGTGTAGGGCGTGCCCTCATCCAGATAGTGCCGGGTAAAGCACGCAAGGATCATCTCGCTACTGATCTCCTGGCCCGATCCATCCGCCTCTTGCTGGACCAGGTTGCTGAACTCCATCTGCAACCGGCGCGGCATCACGACCCCATGCTGTTCAAGCAGATAGGCCACGCCGCCTTTGCCCGATTGGCTATTGACGCGGATGACCGCCTCATAACTGCGCCCCATATCCGCCGGATCAATAGGCAGATAAGGCACTTCCCAGAAGCCATCGGGATTGGCCTGGCGCACTGCAAAACCTTTCTTGATCGCGTCCTGATGCGACCCTGAAAAGGCCGTGAACACCAGCTCGCCCGCGTAAGGATGGCGAGGATGCGTGGGCAGCTGATTACAGTGTTCCACCTCGCGCTGGACGTGGATGATGTCCGAGAAATCCAGCTGCGGATCGATACCGCTGGTGTAGAGATTCATGGCTAGGGTGAGGATATCGACATTGCCGGTTCGCTCGCCGTTACCGAACAGCGTGCCCTCGACCCGTTCGGCACCGGCCAGGCAGGCCTGCTCGGCGGTGGAAACCCCGGTGCCCCGGTCATTGTGCGGATGAACGCTGATGATCACGCTGTCACGACGGCTGAAATGCCGGCAGAACCATTCGATCTGATCGGCGAAGACATTGGCCGTGGAGACTTCGACGGTAGTCGGTAGGTTCAGGATCATCTTGTTGGAAGGCGTTGGTGCAAAGACATCCGTCACCGCCTCGCAGACTTGCAATGCAAAATCCAACTCGGTGAAACAAAAGGTCTCGGGGGAATACTGGAACGTCCACTGCGTCTCGGGATTGTTGTCCATGTGCTGTTTGATTTCGCGAGTGGCCTGGGTGGCAATCTCGATGCACCCGGCGCGGTCAACACCGAATACCACGTCTCGAAACACCGGGGCGGTCGCGTTGTACACATGCACGATAGCGCGGGGAACGCCCTTCAATGCCTCGAACGTGCGCTCGATGAGATGGCTGCGGGCTTGCGTCATGACCTGAATCGTCACGTCATCGGGAATCGCTCCCGTTTCGATAAGTTCGCGCACGTAATCGAAATCGGTCTGCGAAGCGGCTGGAAAACCTACTTCGATTTCCTTGAAACCGACCTTGACCAACAGGTCGAAGAAACGACGCTTGCGTTCGGCATTCATCGGCTCGATCAAGGCCTGATTGCCATCGCGCATATCGACGCTGCACCAGCTGGGCGCAACGGACTGGACCTTACCGGGCCATGTGCGGTCCGGCAGATCCACGGTGGTGAAATGTCGATATTTGCTGGAAGGATCCTTCAGCATCATGGTGCTTATCCTTTTGATACGTCCATAGGGGGCAGGCTCGGCATCTGAGACCACCGAACATTGGATCCAATCATAAATGAACATAACTTGATGCAAATTGCGTTTTCACATCAACAGAAGGATAAAACAACAAAAAATAACCAATAAAATTTAACACCTTGGTTATTTATGCTCAAACTCTAAATATTTGAACAATTTCAGCTCTAACAGGATCCAGCCCACCCCTAATGCGACGAAACATAAACAGACGGCGCAACAGGCGCAGGCAACGCATAAGTCGCCTTCATCCATTCAATCTCCGCCTGAGGCGTTCGCCCGAACATCCGCTTGAATTCGCGGCTGAATTGCGAGGCGCTTTCGTAGCCGACGTTGAACGCGGCCGTCGAGGCGCTCATGGTGTTGCGCAGCATCAATAATCGCGCCTGGTGCAGGCGTGTCGATTTCAAGTACTGCATGGGCGTGGAGTCCGTCACGCTGCGAAAGTGCAGGTGAAAGTTGGGGATGCTCATGTTGGCTTCATGGGCGAGCGTTTCGACGTCCAGGTGCTCGTGGTAGCAGCTGTGGATCTTGCGGATCGCCCGGGTGATCTTGCCGAAGTGCCCCTGGCGACTGAGCGCGGCGCGCATCGAGCCGCCCTGCTCGCCGGTCAGGATCCGGTAGTAGATTTCCCGTACCAGCGACGGTCCCAGTATTTGCGCTTCACCCGGGCGACTCATGGCTTCCAGCAGACGCAGCGTCGAGCTGCGCAGCAAATCGTCCATGGGCGAGGCGTACATGCCTTTGGGTTGGGCATCACTGGGGCCGAGGGTCTCGTCGACTTGCAGCATCAACTCGCTGGCCAGCTGTAAGTCGAGGCGCATGTAGACCGCCAGCATGGGCTCAGCTTCGGTGGCGTCGGTCTCCATGGTGAATGGAACAGGGACAGACACCACCAGATAGTGCTGGGCGTCATACACGTAGACGTCCTCCCCCAGATAACCGCGCTTGCGCCCCTGGCACAGGATCACGATACCGGGCTCATACAACACCGGCGTGCGCGTCAGCGGCCGGTTCGAACGCAGAAAACGGATGTCCTCCAGCGCGCTGAGGTTGTAGCCCTCGACCGGCGCAAGCTGTTCCATCAACTGCACCATGCGCGAGGTGTTTGAGGCCTGAGTCATTGATGCCCCTTTGCTGGCTGCTCAACCGTCGGTCGAACGGCTCAGCGCTTCCCATTGATCGATCTCACTGGCCGCACGACTGAGTTTGTCGCGCACCAGGTTCAGTGCATCGCTGCCCAACAGCAAATGCGCGGGTGGCGTCGGGCTGGCAATGATCTGCAACATCGCTTGCGCCGCTTTCCGTGGATCGCCCAGTTGCTTGCCGCTTTTTTCCACGCGCGCTTTACGTATCGGATCGAAACTGGCGTCGTAGTCGGCAATGCTCCGTGCCGTACGCTGCATCGAACGCCCCGCCCAGTCGGTGCGAAACGAACCAGGCGCCACTGCGGTCACGAAGATGTTGAACGGTAGCAGCTCCTTGCTCAGCGTATCGGAGAGGCCTTCGAGGGCAAACTTGCTCGCGCAATAATAAGAAATGCCCGGCATCGTAATGGTGCCGCCCATGGAAGTGATATTGAGGATATGACCGGCACGGCGCTGGCGAAAGTACGGCACGAAGGCCTTGGTCACCGCCACCGCGCCAAACACGTTGACGTCGAACTGGCGACGCATCTCCTCCAGCGGCGATTCTTCGAAAATGCCTTCATGGCCGTAGCCGGCATTGTTGACCAGCACATCGACCGGGCCGTGAGCGGCTTCGATCTCCGCTACTGCGCTATCGATTCGCTCGAACTCGGTGACGTCCAGGATCACGCCATGGGCACGCTCCGTGGAGAGCGCTTCGAAGGCCTGCAACGCCGCCTCACTGCGCACGGTGCCGATGACACGATGGCCTGCTGCGAGCGCCTCTTGCGCCAGGGCGTTGCCCAAGCCGCTGCTCACGCCGGTGATGAAGAGGGTTTTTCTGTTGTGCATGGCGAACTCCACTGGATAAACAGGAGGCCATGGTAACGATCGAAAAATGGCCCACCTATGCCGGTTTGCCTTGGGGCATTGCCTATTCCTATCAGCGCGTCAGATTCCCGGACCGGTCACGTGGGCTGGCAACCTGGCCAAACGATCCCAACCGTTTGCATCGATCCCCGCGCAGTTGGGCAACCACAGTGTTTGCAGCGGAAGTTGCTCCAACACAGGCACCACGGCCGACGTGATCCGCGATTGCCCTGGATCAGCGCCGAGTGTCAGGTCCCGCAGCGGCATACGCGCAAGATGAGCCACCCCGGCGTCAGTCAGCCATGAGCTGTCAAGCAAGCCCAGGCGCTGCAGCGGCAGGTCCCGCAAACAGGCCAAGTCGGCGTCGCGCAGGTTCAGACCACTTATTTCAAGTTGCTCCAACGGCAATCCCAACTCAACGAGTTTGCGCAAGACTTTGCCATCAATGCCCTGGCAATAACTCAGATCGAGCCGTTTCAGCGGCAGCCCGGCCAGTTGTTTCAGCGCCTTCGACGTGATGTCGTTCAAGGACAGGTCCAGGGACTCCAACTGCAACCCGCGCAGATCACTCAACGTACTGGCGCAGACGCCCTGCACATCGGAGAGTCCCAAGCGCTTCAGGGGAAACTCGTGCAGCAAATCGAGCCGCTCGATCACTTGCCGTAGGCACTTGAGGTCCAGGTCTGTGAGCGGCATTCCCTCCAGCACTTCAAGATCGTCTTCGCAGATGAACGCAGAGTGCAGCGAAAGCTTTTCCAGGGGCAGCCCCCGAATCGCCTGCAACACGTTCTCGCTTGCATAACAGTCATCCAGACTCAACGAGCGTAATCCCGTCAGGTCGCGAAGCCAGGACGGATCGTCGAGGATCGCGCCGCTGCCACTGAGGGACAACTGTTCAAGGGGATGACTTGCCAAGTGCGCCATGCCACGAGACGTCAGCTCGCCCACGCGTTGCAAGGTCAGGGAGCGCAGCTTGAGGCGCGACAGTGCAGGAAGGCCGTCGTCGGTCATCTCATCGCAACGGTTCAACGACAATTCCTGCAACGGGCTGTCGCTCAGTTGACGGAGGAAACTGTCGTCGAAGTCTTCGCCGTAGGTTTGCAATTTCAGCCGGCGCAAGCGTGCGGGCGACGGGAGGCAATTGGCGTTATCGTCGCGGGAAAAATTGCTGACCTCCAAGGTTTCGAGGGCATTGGCGGGCAAACGCTGCCACGTCTCCGGCCCGCAGATAAACCTCGGGCTGTTGAGCACCAAGGTGCGCAAGGGCAGCCCGGCCAGGGCGTCACACCACTGGGGTTCGGCGTTGTTCAACTCCAGATGGTCGACCGGCAGGCCACGCAGGTGCGACAGCAAAGGGCCGGGGCGGTTTGTGTGGGCCATGGTGTTCAGTTGAGTCATCACCACCTTAGCCGCCGGATCGCCCAGGCCCGCCGCGATGCGTAAACCTTCCAGTGATGCCTCCCCGGTATCGAGCAGATCGCGATAGAGCGAAGCACGCGTGGTGGTGTCATCGGGGTTGGTGGCGAGTTGGGCGATTAGAGTGTTGCGGTTGGGGGTGTGCACGGTCTAGGAGTCTGCGAAAGGGATTGAAAGGGAATATGAGCGTTAGGGAAGCATAAAAAGGAGTCTTGCTGAAGAGGCTGTCAGGGCTGGGTAGCGCCATATGCTTTCACCCTGTGGCGAGGGAGCTTGCTCCCGCTGGGCTGCGAAGCGGCCCCACGATTTTGCGGTCGCTGCGCAACCGAGCGGGAGCAAGCTCCCTCGCCACAGTCCTCTCTCAGCCATGACGATGTGCCTAATGGACGACTGGTTTCGACCTTGTTGATAGCCACAAAGCGATGTAGGGAAATACCGCCGCTGAAAGGCCAAAGCTCCTACATGAAGCTCGGAAAGCGGTGTCTTGTGGCGCTTGAGCGGAGCGGCCTATAGTTCCTCGTCGCCCCAATGGCGACTCGGGTTTGGCGACCCGGCAACGAGGTAGCTCCTTTCAACTGAATGAGGTCCTACCAATGAACCGATACATGCCCATCACCGGCATCGACTGCATCCCCGCTACCCTGCTGATCGACACCCAAGCCCCACTCGACGTCCTCTTCGAAACCGCCGACTACCGCATCCGCACCGTGACCCAACTGCTGGAAAACATCGCGTTCCGCTCGGAGATCAGTTCCGACACGCTGGTGCTTTCCGACTTCTGCAAAATGCTGACGATCGCGTTGCGCGATGGGTGTGATGTGATGGATGTGATTGGCAGACGATTGCGGTCGCAGGCGGCGGAGTAAGTGAAGACGGGCGACTATGGCCATAACGTAGCCCCAACCGTCGGAAGCAACTACATTTATCTGCTCCGATGAGCTGTGGCGCAGTTCGCCAAGAACTGCGCCACATTTTCAATCCAAAATGGCGCGATTCTGAGAACTGCGCCATAATCGCGCCAAATCTTCTCTAACAGCGCCAACATAACCATGCCTTCGACCACCGACATACTGAACAGTATCCTGGCATCCAGGAGCGGGGCGAGCCTCTCAGAGCTTTTGACCAAGCACCCGGAAATCGCCCGGCGAACGGCGCAGCGCATCCTTGCAAACCTGGTCGAAAGCAGCCAAATCACTGCACAGGGAGAAGGCAGGGCACGACGTTATTTCGCAATAGAACACCAGGCCGAAACCCACGCCCTGAATACTGACACCGATGCCTTCCCTGCCTTCATTCCATTATCTGCAGACAGCCGGGACATACTCGCCTATATCAACCAGCCCACAGAAGCGCGCAAGCCGGTGGGCTACCAACGTGACTTTCTGGACGCCTATCGTCCTAACGAGACAGGGTACTTACCTGAGTCGTTGCGGCGCCAATTGCACAGGATGGGCAAAACCGCAGATGCGACGGAGCCAGCAGGCACTTACAGCCGGGCGGTCCTGAATCGCTTGTTGATTGATCTGTCGTGGGCATCAAGCCATCTGGAAGGGAACACCTACTCACGGCTCGACACGCGACAACTCATCGAGCAAGGTAAGGCAGCACAGGGCAAGGCCGCTATAGAAACGCAGATGATCTTGAACCATAAAACAGCTATCGAGCTTTTGGTCGAGAACATCGAGAGTGCGGAGTTCAACCGTTACACATTGATGAACCTGCATAGCGCCTTGGCCGAAAACCTGCTACCCAACCCAGCAGACGAGGGCCGAATTCGCCAGCACGCCGTCGACATCGGGAAAAGCACCTATCGCCCGCTCTCAACGCTACAGCAAATTGAAGAAGCACTGGATGTCCTGCTTGGCAAAGCCAATCAGATCGCTGATCCGTTCGAGCAGTCTTTCTTCATGATGGTGCACCTGCCCTACTTGCAGCCCTTTGCCGACATCAATAAACGCACATCCCGACTGGCAGCGAATCTCCCCTTGTTCCGAGCCAACCTTTGTCCGCTGACCTTTCTGGATGTACCGGAGCAGGCCTACAGCCGAGCCACATTGGGCGTGTACGAAATGACTCGGGTAGAGCTGCTTCGCGACCTGTATATCTGGGCCTACGAACGCTCAACACAGGAATATCTGGCAATCAAGCAAGACCCTGCGGAGCCGGACCCTTTACGCCTGGCATGGCGAGACTTCATCAAGAAGACCATTCGGGAAATCATCACTCACCCAGAACTTGACCCGTTGTTCTGTATTCAACGCTCGGTAGCGGAATATGTTTCGGAAAGAGAGCAGCCGGAGGTGCAAGCACTGATCGTCGAAGAACTCCGTCGACTGCACGAAGGGGTGCTCGCGCGCTACGGGTTACGGCCATCGGAGTTCATGTCCTGGAAGTCGCGCCATGGCCACTGATGGATGATCACTGAGGTGATGTTTGCCTTCTGCATCGCCGCGCTGAACGCCACCATCGGTGTACTCATCAAAGTGTTGATGAGCACCTTCACGATAGACAAGTTGACGGCCCTTGGGCCAGTCACCTATCCAGCCACACGGCCATCCACCTCTTAAATAGATGGAAAATATTTCCTTTTTCAGATGGAGCTTGAGTTTTGTACAAGAAATTTACAGGGATCGTTTTTCTGCTATTGAGCGGCTGCTCACTGCATCCGTATACCAAGGACGAGCTGCTGAACACTGGCGTAACCAGCCCCGAGTACTGCCTGACGCAAGAGCGGGCGGTGGTCGAAGAGCGGGTGCAAGGCTACCTGAACCACTGCTTTCACCCGCAAGTGACCGAGCTCACAACGGGTGGGAGACTCGTCAATACCATCCAATTGAAAGTCGACAGCAATGCCAAGAGAAGCGACATGGTGCTATGGGCGCCGACAATCTACGGCAGCCAGTTCTATATGAACGTGATCGTCTCGGAAAAGAACCCCGCCTGCAAAACCACCATGACTGCCGTGGCTTCAGGCTGGGCCTTTGAGCGAAACTTTCCGAAGATTCTGGAAAGCGCGAAGGGGGAAGACCCGTGGTGCCCGCTGTAACCACAAAAGAAAGGGATAGCAAAATAAAACTGCGTCATGGGCGAGCGATCAACAATCCGGCTTCTGTGGCGAGGGAGCTTGCTCCCGCTGGGCTGCGAAGCAGCCCTCGCTATTCATCGCCAACGGCTACGCCAACCGACAGAGAGCAAACGCCCTTTACACGATAATATTATTGGACCGCCTGCCCGGCTGATTCAGAAGGCGTCGTTGTGACCGCCGGCTCTATAACTTTCGCGGAACGCCCTGTCTCGACATCACGAACTTCGTAATACCACCATTTCATCGAAGAAACGCCATAAAGCCCATAGGTACGGCCACCGACCAAATCCACGGTCATTTCAATTGGACGTGAGTATCCGGTTCCAATAGCGTACTGCACGGAAAGTTTATGCCGTCCTGCTCCGACTCGATACTCGGTTTGGCGGGCTAGCCAATATAGCGACGTATCGTCATCGATCTCGTCTATCGACAGATGCTTGTCGAACTGCCGAATTGTCGCGACCTCGTCCCAGGGTTTTCCTTCTGCGCTTTTATGTTCGTAATGAATGCACCCGGTCAGCGTGAAGCAGAATAAAGTCATCACTACAAAGCGTAAAACAACATCGTGTCGCATCAATGGCCCTCCAAGGCACGCTTTTATCTCGACTCAGAGAAAAGAAGGAGAGAAAAGGGACAGATCTATTTATAAACCAAGAAAAGCAATGAGCCTGACCCTCTGCGCCTCACAAAATAAATCTGTCCCCTTTTCAGTCTCATTACCCAGTTGCTTTTGCACCAGCTAATCAAGCGAGAATGATGAGAAGTAGAACGACAATTTTTTATCCTCAAGATCACTCAATTGATAACGCATCCTATCAAAGCCGGAATCCAGCTTATTAACGTTCATGTGCATCAACTGAGTTAATCCGCCGCCAAAATCATGGGACGTAAATTGGCAAATATCAATGAATCTGATATTCACGACATCAGCCCCTACCTTTTCAGAGGCCGAAATCGATAGAGATAAATCATAAGCCATCCCGTCAACATTCAACTGAATACTAATTGCATGCAAGCAGTTGTGAGCAACAAGCAATTCATTCAACTCTGGAAGACTAATCATTATTGATCCTCGTCTCTTTCCCATTGGAACCATAGCCTGGACCATATTCATAGGTATGCGTGTGGGGGTCGGAATGATATTCCGCAGGCTTTTCTTGGTTCCCATATCCGTGATTAGTGTAATCCGTTCTTTTAACCTGCCGGCCATACTGGTCGTACTCGATCACAGATTTTTCCAGTTTCCCAGTCGCGGGGTTGTACCTCTCCTGTGTCACACTCCCTATTCCAGGAGTCGTCTGATGCGGTTTCTTCCCGGTAAATACCTCGTCTGGAAACGTTCCTTCCGTTGCAGCAACTTTCGTCCTGCCCGGCGCAGCTGTACCTGCTACCTCTTTTGCACCATCGGCCCCAACCTTAACCCCGGTTGTACCACCCTTACCCCCAGCCGTCGACGAGAACAGCCCCCGGTCCTGATTCAATCCATCCGACGCAAGCTCCGCCAGTAATGCAGCACCCTCGCCTTTTTCGGTGCGCGTATTCTCGATGATGCCGGTATTGATGGCCCGCTCGTTACCTCGGGTAATTACCCAAAGCGCTGCCGAACGATCGAGCCCGGCGCTCCTGCCGTCATGCAGCATCTTCTCATTAGCCGGAATCTCATCCACCAGCTGTTTGGTCACTTGCAAACAGCTCGCCGGGTTATTCCGGCAGTACTGTCCGAACTCTTTGTTCCGAGCCGTATCGAGGTTGTTGTAATAGTCCCTGACGGATTGGCAATCCGCCGGGGAGGCGCACGTATTGAGCTTCTGTTCTCTTTCGACCAGTTCGGCATGGAACAGATAGTTGAATTCCGTCGCTTTCTTGGCGATCGTCGAACCTGTATTCAGGTCGCCATCGACCGCAGCCGCTGCCAGAAGCCCCGTTAGCTGCGACAGCATCAGTTGCAGATCTTTGTTTTCACCCGCCACCTTGGCCATGCCGGGAATCAGCGCTTCATTCAAACCGGCGGCAACCGCACCGGTCTTGAAGTCGCTGCCCGTCAGCTCAGCCAGCAGGCCACCCATGATCGCGTGGGCAACAATTTTCTGTGGGCCGCCATCGGGGAACTTGATGGTATCGCCCACCCAGTTGAAGCCGGTCGCCATCGCCACATTGCCGGCCTCTCCCAGCAGGGCAGCATTGAAATTGCTGCCAAAGCTGCCACCACCGATCGCGGTGGAGATACTGCTGGAGATCACTGCTTGCCCGGTTGTGCGGATTGCAGTGTCAGTCGCGGTGTTCCAACGGAAGATATCCTTGGAGGAATTACTCGCGCTCGATGCCGAACCTGCCGAACCCGTCGAAGGCTCGACGCCTTGAGTGGTCGTGCTGGAGTTCTCCGCACTGCTAAACCATTCTTTGTCCGCGTATGCGGATGCATAGGCGGTAAAACGAAAAAAGGGGACAGACTTATTTATAAACCGCAGAAAAAAGGGGACAGACTTATTTATAAACCGAGCAAAAACAAAAAACTGGCTCCCTCTGTGCTTACAAAAAACAAGTCTGCCCTTTTCTCTACAGCTGCACCGGTTGCTTTTGAACCTATTACATAACGAACACTAAATGGAATGGCGTTCTGCTTTCCGCCCAATACTCAGCAGCTTCCAGCCAAGCCGTTACAAAACACCCCAACGCATATGGGGCCTGAGACCATCCTTTAGCTGCATCGCGTAGAACAAGACAATAACCATCAGCAGGCAACCAATCCATATCACCCAAACACTCGTCAAGAGCGTCCCAGTTGTTTCCAAAATAATCTGGAAACTGCATCGCCGACGCGACAACTGCAAACAAATCCTTATCTGACCTTACGTTCGCTACTGACCTCGCAATTACCATATCCCCTAGAGAGTCCAACTCATCTTTAATCTCCTCAGCGCGAACAAAGTGGATCGAAACTGCCGACGCTTTTTTCAAGTAGCTCATATTCGCCATGACTACCTCCTGACCGCAGAAAAAGGGGACGGATTTATTTAATAACTGAGCAATCAAATAAATCCGCCCCCTTTTTTCCACATGAATTACTACTACTTAGGTATATAGATACAGAATTAGCAACGAAAACAAATGAAAATATTATGGAGGACCACATCCTCATATAAACGCATCTCAAATCTTAAGTCAGAAACTGAAACGGTCCTCAAATACTGTCTGCCCCCCTATTCTGACGACACATTGCCGTGCCACCTCGACGGGTACTACCTTGCCTAAAACCGGCATCATGGCCTTGTAGAACACCTTGTCACAGGCTTCATCTTTACTAAACGGTTGGGCTCTGCCCTCAGCGTCCGCAGTAATGTGGCAGCCCGCTACTAAATCAGCCGGCAGGTCTTTAAAGGCGACAGGCTTTTGAGTAGTGCCCGACTGCGCCTCGATCATTTCATTGCAACCACCGGTTACGGCCCCTTCCTTAACAGTTTTTACAAAAGCAACGCGCTCGTAATCGGTACCGCTGAAAACAGTCTGATCGTTGACGCTAACGCGATACTGCGAAGGCTGGAGCATGATGGATTTGATGCAAAACTGTGTTGTGACCGGCTGATTATTCACCGAGGCCGTTGCCGACTTGCAACCCGGGACTGCGTTGGCGAAGCCACCGTTTTGCGCGCTACCTACGACAGGAATACGCTCCTGAGGCTGCGTAATGTCATAGGTATGCAGTTCACAGCCTCCACCCACAAACTGGAGTTCCGCCAGATAAACCTTGCCTTTCTCCGGCGTGAAAATGGTGCTGATCGGACCGCAACGATAACCGCGGTTGATACTTTCGCCAGTGGCGTAACCCGATACCTCAAATGGCTGATCGGGATCAGCTTGCACTTCCAACTGAGGGAAATGCTTCAAGGTCGCGCTGTGGGCCGTTTCGTTGAGCTTGGCAATCCAGCCGAACACTTTGCCGCGACCGGAATCCACCACTGTCCCCTGCACATCCATACGCCGGTCTGGGTCCGTCGCTCGCCTGATTGCAAATTCCACAGGGACGACATTGCCCGTCGCTTTCATGATCACCTTGGCGTGCTGGGCGTCGACGACAACCTTTTTCTGCTGGAATTGGATACCGTCGCGAAGCAGGTTAGGAGAAGAGTCCCGGACGTTGGATTTGCAGCCGGATAACGTCAGAATCAAGCCAAAAATTAGCAGTGTTGTTTTCTTCATGAATGCTCCAAACGCGTCATTGACGCTTAAATAGAAAAAATTCTTATGCATCAGCACGATAAATAAACTCAGCTTATTGGATCAGGGGAGTACTGACCCAGTCGACTCAGAAGACATAATTTTGATGACCGAATCTAAGACTTTTGCAGAGTATCCGATCTCAACGCCTCACACTTCCCGACTGGCAAACAAAACAACGCCAAACAAGGAAAAAAGGGGACAGATTTATTTATCAACGTACAAACCAACAGGCCTGCTCACCTCATAAAATAAATCCGTCCCCTTTCGATCCTCTGTACCTGCAACAAAATTACTCCTGCCCTGTTTCAATATCTTCGACCCACACAGCTATCCGAGGTAGCGCCATTCCACACTTCGGGCAATTACAGCGAGGAAGCGATAATGCCTTATAAGCAACTCCCAACTCACCATCGACTCCGAAATATAAAGTTGGATCTGAGGGATTAGCAACTTTCCCAACCCAGTTACATTGATCGCAAGCCACCCTTTCAATGAGCACTCGCTGCCATCGTTCACCCATACGATATAAATGTAATGGCACCCAAGGTTTCAACGATTTAGTTAAATGTAGCCCCAAACAGAATTCACCGTCGCGCCCAGATACAAAATCAAGCATATTGCGCACAATAATTTCAAGATTGCCATTGAAAATAGTTCCATCTTTATATTTGCCTATTTTCAAGATCTCCTCCCATTCACTGACACTGGGAGCAATTACAAGCTGACCATCAACCACCAACTCTGTATACTCTTTCACATAGACCTCTTCAGAAATTTATTTTCCAGTTGGAGCTATTGGTTTCAGAAGATCAGAGCCATGCTTTAGCAAAAGTTCGCTCTCTCCGGCACCTGACAAACTCTGCTCAATCAGCCACGAACGGGGTACATATCCACTATAAACCTCACCAGTGCCAGCAAAAAATTTGGCCATTTCAGGGTTAGTCGTAACCGAGATAAGAGTTCTCTCCAGATTAAACGACGCTGGCAGTTCCAGCCCAAAAGCACCGTGAGCTTGAGCATACTGATTTTCAGTCCCCCAAATTTTTAACCACTCTTGATGTGACGCCTTTGACGATGCATAAGCGCCCTCAATGGAGCCAGTTTCATAATACGCTCGCAACGCGGCATCACTGAGGAGATGTCCTGACTCTTTGTAGACGAAATTTTCCGCCCCTTTCGCAGTACCTCGATACACGAGAACCAGATCTTGGCTAAGGGCACCAATCCGCCCCGCCGGAATCAACAGAAGCGAATCTTCCGCAGCCTGCTTCCCTAGCAGCTCGTCATAGGCTGTCGATCCTCCTTGCAAGCCGGCGAGATAGCCAAGTAGCTTTGTCTGATTACTTTTTTCTCGTGAACTGTCCCAATCAGCCCCAGCCAAAAACCCAAGCGTTCCATTTGCAACTTGAGAGCTGGTTCCGGGGAAGTCGTTCCAAAGCCCGTTCCCGAGCACGAGTAGACCTTTTCCAGCGTCGTAGAAGCCTGCCCCAACTCCGGCGCCAAAGGCAATCAAACCCGAGCCGGCCTGACCCAAGGTCGGTCCGCCAAGATTTAAGTTTTTATCATAGTACCTAGTTTGCGCATTGACATCTGGGTTCGGATATCCAAACAGGTTCCCGTTAACTAGATATTCGCCATTCTCCAAGGGATCATTGAATGAGCCAGGATGATTATTACGATAATTCTGAAGCAGCTCCTTTGTTTCATCAGCCGTATAAGTTTTTGTATCATCGGCAAACTTAGGTACATCCCCAGATGCGTCGTTGATAGCATACCGTCCAGCCAACGGTGCTAACGCCGCCCCCAGATATTCCAATGTCACGTCATCAAACTGACTATCAGTCCCACCAATCTTCTTGTTCCAATCTGCATCGGTATAAAACGCAAACGCCCGCGCCATCTGCTGCTCGGCCTCGGCCTGGGTGATGCCCAGGCGGGTAGCCAGCATCGGTGCTTGCTGCTCAATCAAGCGAGCTTCGGTGGGGTGGGCCTGGCGGTTGTATTTTTCTACGTTGCTCGCAATGGTCGCGCCGCTCGCCTGTGCGATGCCACCTTTGCCTACCGCCGCCCCCAGACCTGCTGCCAGCAAGGCATTAAAGGCATCCCGGCTGTCGATACCGATACCGCCGTCTTTAAGCACTTTGTCCATGGCCGGCATGATTGTCGCCGAGGCTCCCGCGCTCAGCGCCCCCCGGCGGCCGTGCCGCTGGATAAGCCTTGCGCAGCGCCGGCCAGGCTGTGGAGCAAGACGCGCGCAGCACCGCCCTCGCCCCATGCGGCCTGAAGCGTTTTGTCTTTCTGGCGCGTCGCCTCTGCCAACTGTTGGTCGGCGTAATCGCCAATTTTCTTGTATGTGTCGGCGGCCGTGGTGTTCGCCACCAGCCCCACCGCCGTGGTGCCCCCAACGCTGCCCAGACCCGCCGCAATCAAGCCCGCGGCAATATCAGCCATGAAACGTTTGTCACCGCCCACGTCCCAGCTCTTGGCATCCGCGATCGCAGCATTGCGTTCTTGCTCGGTCGAAGCGTTTCGAGCTCTTTCACTAGCAGCCTGTTGCTGCGTACTGGCGACTTCGGAGATGACCGTCTTGGATAAGGCAACGGTGCTTTGGATCAGCTCGATCCGCTCCTCCATTGCCTTTTCATCTGGACGGTCCAACCGCGAATTGGCGTTGTCGGTGTCCCGGCTCAGCCCCACAAGATCATTGGCCCCTGCCGCATTGCGGACCGTGATCGTGCCTTCGCTGACAGCACTGCGCGTGGTGCTGTGGTCGGAATCCTTGAGCGACAGCGGAACGCTGCCACCAAAGGTGGTACCTGGCTTCAAGTCGCCATAACCACTGCCATAAGAGACGTTGAAGCCCGCAGACTGGCTCTTGATCTCACTGACGTTCTTGATGTCACTGACGATCAGCCTGTCCGTGCTCAAGCTGTTCTTATCGGCCGTGGCCTCGCTGGCAATCACCGAGCCTTGCAGCACGGTGTTCTTGCCCACGGTGATGTTGTAGCCGTCCTTGCCGGCGAACAGACCGCTTTGATCAGTCACCGCCTCGTACTTGCTGTTCATGTTGCTAGCGGCGATGTTGGCGGTCGCCGTCACCGTTTCGCCGTAACAGAACGGCGGTACACAGATGCTGGCGCCAAAGCCGCCGCTGGTTTGCTTGTTCTTGTGCTCGGACGTGTCTTGCCGCGAAGCGATGTTCAGGTCACCGCCAACCAATGCCTGGATGCTGTCGGCATGGATCTGTGCGCCAGCCAGGGTCGTGTCATTTCCGCTCTGCAGTTTCAGCGAGCCCGTATCCAGGGTGCTGTTGACCTGCGTGACGTCGTGACCGCTCCCCTTGCCTTTGGCGAGCTGGGCACCCAGGTCGAGGGTGAAACCGTTCTGCGAGCCGATGTTGAAGCTGGCCCCAATGGCGGTCTTGTTGTTGCTGCTATGGTTCTCACGATCTTCGGTGTTTTGTGCACTCTCGAACGTGATGTCGTTCTTGGCCAGCAGCAGCGTATCGGCCGCCTTCAGCTTACTGCCGAGAACATGGATATCCCCGGCGGTCCCAGCAGCCTGGCCCGACGCAACGATCAGCAGGCTGCCGCCGCTGTTGACGGTGGTCTGCTTGGCGGTGGTGCTGTCGTATTGCATAGTGCTCTTGCTGTGGGTGCTGGCCAGCTCCGTCCCGATCTTGAACACGGCACCACTACTATTTGGGCTGCCACTGGCGGCCGCAGCAAGATCGTCAACCCGATCGCCCATGCCGTTGAGCGCCATCAGGGCTTGTGCCCCCTTCACGGCTTTCAGACGACCATCATCGGCGTTCCGCGCAGCCTTCGCGTTGTCCCGGATGCTCTTCACCGTATCGACAATCGCCCCACCCACCACGCGCCCTACGGCGAGACCGCTGGATTTGTCCGTGCTGCTCTGGCTGGCACTTTCCATACCGGCAGCCAAGGTGACGTTGGAACCCGAGAGGTTGGTGTCCTTGGTACTGACCAAATCACTGGCCACCACACTCAACTCACGCCCAGCCGTAAGCGTTACATTGCCGGCACTGGAGCCAACTGTGCTGCCGGTAAGCGTGGTCTCTGTAGCCGTGCCGTTGTGCTTCTGACTGTTGATAAACAGATGCTGATTGCCCGTCATGTCATCCAGGCCCAGCTTGTTACCGGTCAGCACACCTGTCAGGTCGCGATTCTTTTCCTTGTGCATATCGGTGCGCGAAAAGGTGTTCTGCGCCGCATCGATGGTCAGGTCGCGCCCGGCCTGGACCGCCAAATCACCGGTACTGACCAGGGACGAGCCCGTCACTTTCACATCTTGGCCGCCCGCGACGGTGACCGTCTCGCCTGAGACCATGCTGCCCACGGCAGTCGTGCGCTTCTCATCGACCTTGTCCTGGACTTTGCTCGACTTGAACCCGCCCCAACTGCTTTTGCTCTCCTTGCGCTCATGGCGGGCGCTGTCGGAGTCGGTCACGGCAAGAATCTGTACGTCCTTGCTTGCGACCAATTTCGTCGCGCCTTTCTCGGAAGTCACGGCGCTACCTGCCAACAGCAGGTTTTCACCCGCCACCAGCGTACTGTCGCCACCGGAACTGACCAGGCTGCCCACCTGGGTGGTACTGTCCGTTTCATTCAGCCGGAATTTCTTCCCGGAAGAAGACTTCTTGGTCTTGCTGTAGAAGCTGTAGTCCTGATCCGCAGCAGCCTTCAGGGCGAGGTTGTTACCCGCCACCAGGTACGCCTCATTCCCCGCGTTGACCGTACTCGCTACCAGCGTGAGATCCTGCCCCGCGCTCAGCGTCGCATCCCCGCCCGCCTTGAGCGCGGTGGACACCTGCTGGACATGATCCTCGATGCTCTTGACCTTCTTGCTCTGGCCATACGAATGCTGTTCATTCGCCGCGGGCCCCAAGGTCAAGTTCTTGGTAGCGACAATGGCCAAGTTCCGCTTGGCTTCGACCTGGCTGGCGATCACGTTGAGGTCAACGCCCGCAGCGGCCTGAAGATCCCGCCCAACCGTAACGCTAGAACCATTCTGGGTAATGGTCTGGTCTCGATGTTTGCTGCCCTGCGTATGGCTGTCCACCTGCTCGGCGGCGGTGATGTTCATATTTCGGGCTGCGCGCAATGTAGTGTCGTTACCACTCTTGAGCACACCACCAACATTGGCGATATCCCGCCCAGCGCCCGCGCTCAGGTCATGACTCGCCTCAATCCGCGCCGCGCTGTCAGCAAATTCGCGTTGCTCAGTCTTGTAACCAGTGCCGCTGGCATGCCGGGTAATGGTTCGCTCATTGGTCAAATCACCCGCCACGGCAACAACACTGACATCCCGTCCAGCAATAACCCCACCCGCCCTGTTAGTCAGGTTATTACTCGCCAACGCATCCAGCCGACCACCCGCTTCCATCAACCCACTGTTGACCAAGCTGTCGCCCGCCGTCGCCCTCAGGTTGCTGGACGCACGCAAGGTGCCCGCATTGTTCAGGTTCTTACCCGCAATCAGGCTGACGTCTGAACCCTGAATCAGCGCACCATTTGCCGCCAGACGATGATTGGCCTGGGCCAGATAAAGCACCGGCACCAACACCTGTTGATTATTCACCGTCCGGTTTTCCATCCAGACGATGTCATGGGTCAGGGCCGCAACCTGTTCGGCGGTCAGGCTGACGCCCAGGGACAGGTTGAGACTGTCCTTGCTGGCGATGGCGTTGTTCATCAGGTACTTGAACATGCCGTCGTCGGAGTTCTGGCCGTCGAGGAAGCGTTGGCCGGTGCGGGCGATCACCGCCTGTTGGATCAGGCGTTGTTCGTAGAAACCGTCGCCCAGGCGCTTGGCGGCGGTATCCGGGTCGTAGCCCAGGTTTGTCAGCAGGTAATCGGAGCTCATGAACCGGCGCATGTCGGTCAGCGCCGGGTTGGTCTCGATCAGGTACTTTTGCGGGTTGGCCTGGAACGAACGGTCCGGCAGGCCACGCACTTGCGTCAGGCCCGTGCTCTGGGTCGGCGTGGTGGAGCCGTCGCCGCTCATGCGGAACAGGCCGTTTTGCCCGGTGGGCAAGTCAAAACCCGGCAAGGACAGCGGATCGACTTGTTGCTGGGTCAGGCTCGGGGGTAGCTGCCGATTGACGCTGATACGGGTCGAGAAGGCGTTGTCGGCCTGGGTGTCGGTGCGCGGGCCAGCGCCGACGTAGTGGTAGCCGCCACGCACGACGCTGTTGTCGGCGTTGCCCTGGATGCGGACGTCGACCGCGCCGCCGGCCTGGATAATCGCGGCATAGGTCTGGTTATCGGTGGTATTGGTTTGGGTGCGAAACTGCGGCAATTCACGCTCGGTCATGCCGATGAAGCGGCTCATCGCTGCTTCGAGGCCACCCAGGTCATTGGCGTTGTAACCCGGGCTCTGCAACCAGTATTTGTTGGTGAAGTCATTCGCGGCGGCGCGCCAGCCACCCGGGCTGCGCGTGCGTTCGGACATGAAGGTGCGCGACGTTTCGGTCTCGCCAGTCTCGATGCCGATGTTGTTCAGGCTGACGAGATTGGCGGTCAATGCGCCGCCGACGCCGATGCTGCTGCTCCGGTTGGTCAGGGTGTCGCCCTGGATATTCAGGTTGCCGCCGGTGGTGATGCTGGAGGCGGCGCTGGCCGCAGTGACTTCGAACTTGTCGCGCTGGACGATCTGCCAGACGTGGTTTTCCTTGCCACCGCTGCAATCACCGGCGTTGACCCCTTCGATGCAGGCCACTTCCCTGATCGAGGCGGTGTAGATGCCTGCATCGTGGGTGGTCAAGACCTCGCGGACGTTGTCGATCGTGCTGGCCGCCAGGCGCATGTTGCCGTCGCTCTGCAACGAGCCGGAGCTGTTGAGAATGCGGGTGGCACGTGTGCCTAGGCCATCGCGATCAATGCTCAGATCACCCAGGCTGTAGATATCGGCATAGCGGTTGGTCAGGCTATTGACGCGCAGGCTGGTATTGCCGCCGCTGAAGATCAATCCGTGCTCGTTGAGCAGGTCGCCGGTCGATACGCCGAGCGCGCCGGCACTGCCCAGCGTGCCGTAGTTGTTGATCGTGGCGGCCGTGACGCTCAGGTCCGCCGCCGAGGTCAGGCGACCGTAGCTGTTGAGGACGCCATCGACCACGACGGTTGTGTTGCCGCCGCCAGCGATACTGCCGTTTTGCTCCAGACTGATCAGCGCGGCCTTGAGGCCCAAGGTGCCGAGACTGCTCAAGCGACCGTTGCCTGTATAGGCGCCGGTCAGTTGCAGGTCGATGGCCCCGTCGCCGCCGATCAGGCCGTCAACCCGCCAGTTGCTGCCACGGCCTACCATGCTGTCGGTGCTGAGCAACTGGCCCGTGGCGGTCTGGGTCAACTGATCGACATTCACGACCAGGTGCCCGGCCTGGATCGCCGTGCTGTTGGTCCAGCGATCAGCCGTCACCGTCAGGTTGCCGTAGGTCACCAGCTGTCCGCCGGCCTGCCCCAGGTTGGCTTGGCTGATGCCGAACAATCCCAGGCCAGTGTGCAACAGCTTGCCACCCACGTTCTGAATGCTGCCGGTGTCCAGGCCCACATTCTGGCTGGCGGTTTCCAGGGTGCCGTCGTTGTTATCGAACAGGCCACCGATGTTGAACACCGTGGTGCTGTTCTGGCCCAGGGTGCGCAGTTGGCCTTTCTGGTTGCTCAGGCTGGCGGCCAGAATATCCAGGCTGTCCTGGCTTTCGATGATGCCGGCGTTGTTGTTCAGCGCCCCCGAAAGGTCAAAGTCGATGCGACTGGCACTGACCTGCCCGCCGCCGCTGTTGTCCATGCCCCGGCCAGTGACCCAGACCTTGCCCGTGGCGTATATCCCACCGTTGCGATTGTTGATATCCGCAGCTGCGTTGGTGACCACGACATCGCCAGCTTGTGCAGCCATGCGTCCGCCGTCGTTGAACAGCCCAGCCAAGGCTCGGATGCTGAGTCCTTGGGCCTGGATCGTGCCGCCCTGGCGGTTCACGTCATAGCCGTTTTTCAGCACACCGGTGGTTCGTGCCTCCAGCGCGGCCTTGACGCTGGACAGCACGCCGCCACGGTTGTCCAGGTTGGTGGCGAAGACACTCAGCTTGGCGTCCTTGGCGATGATGCTGCCGCCCTGGTTATCGATGTCGCCGGATACATCCACGGTGACCAGGCCCTCGCCTTGCAGCGTGCCCTTGGCGTTATTCAGGCTGGCGGCATCGAGCTCGACCTCGGCAGCACGGCTGGCGAGCAGGCCTTTATCGGCGTTGTTGACCGCGCCGGTGGCGCTGACCAGCAACTTGCCATTGGCGGCGACGGTGCCTTTGTTGCTGTTGTCCAGGCTGGCGGTGCGCACGGTCATGACGCCTTGGCTGGATAGCTCGCCGCCCCGGTTATTGATCGCGCCCGCGTTGGTGATGTCGAGGTTCTTGCCGGCCATGACCAGGCCGGTCAGGTTGTCCAGGCTGCCGAGGACCAGGGTCGCGCTGTTCAGGCTCGAGAGTTCACCTGCATTGTTTTCCAAATGGCCCAGGTTGGCCGTCAGCAGGCCCTGGCTATTGATCAGGCCGCCCTGACTATTGAGGACTTGATCGGCGCTCAGGTGCAGTTCGGTGTTACCCAGGATCCGGCCTTTATTGCGGTTATCCACAACGTTGCCGGTGACGGTGGTCTTGCCCTGCCCACTGAGCGTGCCGCCCTGGTTGTTCAGCGCTGCGGTGGTCGTGACATTCAGGTCGCGACTGGCGATGACGGTTTTGCCGCCATTGTTCAGTTGCTTGGCAATGAGGGTGATATCACCCGTGTCATTGCGGCTGTTATCGGCGTTGACCCCGGCTTCGATAATGCCGTTGTTGCTCAGCGTGCCACCGCTCTCGAGGTGAATGCTGTCGCGCGCCACCAGGTTGTTCTGGCTGGTCAGGTCGCCCTGGGTCTTCACGTCCAAGCGGCTGCCGGCGTACACCTGCCCTCGGGTTTCCAGGCTTTTGGCCTTGATGTCGACGGCACCGGCAGCAGCCGTCTGCGCCAAACTCAAATGCCCATTGGCATCCAGCTGAATATCCCCCCCACTGGCAACCATCTTGCCGTCCAGCTTCACCCCAACCCCGGCCTCGGTGCCCACCAGCTTGATCGCGCCAGCGTACATACCGCCCAACGCCGAAGAGTCGATGGCCAGCTCTGGTTTCGCACTGCCGTCATCGGCACGGGCAGTGGCGTTCAGGGTATTGGCGTTGACGTCATTGCGCCCAGCCACGATGGTCAGGTTCTTAGCCTGGATCTCAGCGTTGATCTTGGCGCTGTGGGTGATGATTTCGAAGCGGTCGACGTTGTTCGCGTTCAGACCCGCGCCTTCAATGGCGACGCTGCCCTGGTCCACCTGGTAGCGACCCACCTGGCCGTTTTCGATGATCGGCTTGCCCGTGGTCAGGGTCGCCTTCGGGGTATTGATAAACCCGCAGCCATTGCAGGTGATGCCATAGGGGTTGGCGACGATCACATGGGCCGACTGCCCCGCCACTTCGGTGTAGCCGCGCAACTGGCTCGGGTTGCCGCCGTTGACTTCGTTGAGGATGACTTTCGCGGCCGTGGCCTGGAGGTTCGGGTTGCCGAGGATGATCCCGCCCAGTTGCGTCGCCTGGGCGGGGTTGGTGGCGTTATTGAGGATCACGCCGTTGCTGCCGACGTTGTAGTCCTTGAACTGGTTGTGAGACAGCCCGCTGCCATTGGGCTTGGCGATGTTGACCACGGGCACGCCGTTGCCGGCCTGGCCGAGGCTGGTGCCCGGGGCGCTGACCACGATGCCGTCCGCCTGGGCCCACATTGGCTGCCAGAACATGACGTTTGCCAGCAGGAACGCCAGGCCACGCTTGGGCATGCCCCAGAAGGCGTCGCGGGTTTTCAGGGCAGCAGAAGGCTGGCGGGCCAGGAAGGCGTATTGGCGGTCGTCCATGATCAGGTCTCGTTGCAGCAGAAATTAGATGGATACATCCACGCGGAAGTAGATCGGCGCTTCGCGCTCGGTCAGGGCATCCGGACGTTCCAGGGAATGGGCGAAGGTGACGCTGGCGCTCAGGTGCTCACCGCGGGCGAACAGCTCCAGCGAGTTGCTCGACATGCGCCCGTGCTGATCGCCGTTGTAGCGATTACCGCTGATCACGCCCTGGTCATAACCGAGGCTGGTGCCGTATTCGGCGAAGACCGGGCGCAGCCATTCCAGGGTCACCGGGCGGCTCCAACGCAAGTCGTTGCGCCAGTAGCCGCCGCTGTCGCCGGACAATGTCTGGTCCTTGTAGCCACGAATCGACGACAGGCCGCCCAGGCTCATGCGCTGGGGGCTGAACAGCACGTCTTCGCTACGCTGGCCGGTCATCAGGCTGCTGAAGCTGAAGGACTCGCCGCCCAGCATGAAGGGCTGCAAATAGCTGAGGGTCGCGGTGTATTTGCGATAGCGCGCATCTGGCACTCCAGGGCCCGGCTCATGATCGCCCTGGGCATCGAGGGCACCGATACCTTGTTGCAGGCCCAGGTCGAGGTTGACGAAGGCATTGCCCACTCGCCGGCCATGGTTGATGCCGAACTGCGCCTCGCTGATGCGATTGCTGCTCTCGGCGAGTTTGCTGTCTTCGATGAAGTTGTTGGTGCGCAGGTACGAAAGGCCGGTGTTGAGCGAGGTCTTGCTCACTGCGTCGCGATGGACCACACGCTCCAGGCGCAGCTGATGGTTCTGGCTGTCGCCGCTCTGCTTGAAATTGAAACCGTTGGCCTGGCCCAGCGCGCGGTACTCGCTCTGGCTGTAGGTGTAGCTCAGGTTCCACCAGCCAAACGGCAGGTTGTAATAGAGCATGCCGTTGCGCGAGGTTTTCTGGTGATCGCTGACGACATCGTGGCCGCCGCGCAAGGCCAATTGGTCAGCCAGACCCAGGGGGCTGTCCCAGTCCAGGGAGGCGCCCCATTGCTGCTCGCCCGTGCTTTTCTGCCCATCGTTATGCCGTGACAGGCCGGCGCGCCAAGGTTTTTGTGGGGTGTTATTGACCCGCACTTCACTGCCGCCGATGTTTTGCCCCGGGGTCAGTTCCATTTGTGCACGGTTGGACGGCAACCGGTTCAGTTGATCGACCATCTGCTCGATCTCCCGCAAGTTGACCAAGTCGCCGGCCTTGCCGGGAAACGCCATCGCCAACTCGCGATCCGACAGCTTGCTGTTCTCGGCACCTCTCAAGCCTTCCAGGCGACCCTCGACCACCAGCACTTGCAGGTGACCGCTGGACAGGTCCTGTTGCGGTAAGTAGGCGCGACTGGTGACCAGGCCTTTGTCGAGATAATGGTCAGTAATGACTTTGAGCAGCTCGTTCAACTGCGGCACGCCCAGGCATTGGCCGATGTAAGGCTTGAGCAGGCGTTCGCGCTCCGCATCGGACAAAGCATCGGCGCCCTTGAGCTCGATGGTCTTGATCGGGAAACAACGGGTATCGACAGGGGCCGTGGGCTGGGCCGGCTTCGCCTCCTTGCCGGGCAGGTCCTTGAGTTCTTCAAGGCGTCGGCGCTGCTCTTCGAGCAGACGGTCCTGGCGTTCACGGATCAGGTCCGTGTCGCCGGGGGTTGGCGCGGCGACAGCAATGTTCATCGCCAGAAAACACAGCGACGCAACAACTAGCCTCGTCCCTAAGGCAAATACGGACATGTTCGATCCCTCGATACAGAAATGACAGCAGGCATGCACAGCAATGCGCGCACACCAGACCCTGCATATCGCTTTCGGTTCAAGAGAGCGGGAATTTTCCACTCAAAAAAGAGACGCGTCTCACAGGACGCGTCGAGAAACACAACAAAAATGACGGCTCAGATTGCGCAGACGCCTACAAACACTCATCCAGGAAACTCACCACCGTTCCCATGCAAGCCATCCGCTCCTCGATATGGGGCATATGGCTGGAGTGTTCGAACAACGCCCAGCGAATGTCGGGAACATGATCCACATAGGGTTTGACCACCAATGGCGTCGCTTCATCGTATCGGCCTGAAATCAGCAGGGTCGGCACCTTGATCCGTGGCAAGCGATCGGTGATGGACCAGTCCTTCATGCTGCCGATCACATGGAATTCGGTGGGGCCGTTCATGGCGTGATAAACCGTAGGATCGGCATCGATCTGGGCAAAGGTACGGGCGACTTCATCGGGCCAGGGCGTGACACGGCAGACATGACGGTCGTAGAAAACCCGAGCGGCCTCAAAATACTCGGTAGACGTCAAGGTTCCAGCCCGCTCGTGCTTGAGCAGTGTTTGCTGCACCTCAATGGGTAGAAGCTGGCGCAAGCGATTGACTTCAAGGAGCCAGGTGGACATGTCCGCCGGGGAGTTGGCGATGATCAACCCGCGCAAGCCCGCGGGCTGGAGCACCGCATGCTCGCTGGCCAACATGCCGCCCCAGGATTGCCCCAACAGTGCGTAATTGTCGCCAATGCCCAGATGATCCAGCAGGTTCTCCAACTCATCGAGAAAGAGCGCCACGTTCCAGAACGAGGGGTCTTTTTCCGGAAGATGGGTGGAACGCCCATTGCCCAGTTGATCGTAATGAATCACCGGATAGCCACTGTTGGCAATATCCTTGAAGGCATCGACATAATCGTGTGTGCAGCCCGGGCCGCCATGCAGGATCAGCAGCGGCGTACGGCCACTGCTGAAATCGCCAGTGATGCGATACCAGGTCTGATACGGACCAAAAGGCGCAAAGCCTTCGTGCGTTACGGGAAGATCCATTTCGTGCCGCTCCCTAGGAATCCTGCGGCACACGATACCGGGGACTAGCCGGCGGAATAACTAGAGAAACAGATAGGTTTTTGCCCGATTTCAGCTATCGAGCAACCGATAATGCACTGCCCTGACCACGGCCTGGACCCGGTTCCTGGCGCCGAGCTTATGCATTGCAGAAGTCAGGTGGAGGGTGATGGTGGCCAAGGAACGATTCAGTTGCCTGGCGATGTCCGCCGCCGTCAAGCCTTCAGCGGCCAATCTCAAGCACTCACGCTCGCGTTTGGTCAGGCGAACCGGGCATGCGCGGGCTTCCTTGCCGAGCAGCGGAAAAGCCGCCTCTTGCAGGGCATGGGAAATCAGGCTGAAGTCGCCCAGCGTTTGCCGGACATCCTGCAGGGTGCTCCCCTTCGTATCGGCGCGCAGCCCGGTCAATGTCGCAAAGCCGCCTTTGGGCAAATGCATCGGCACCGTCACGCCACAGGTCATGCGCGAATCCTGCAGGTAGCTCACGACCGGTGCATGACTCTGGCCGATGAACGGCTGCAGCACCGTGTCGGCCTCCGGTCGATAGGACCAGACAAAAGGAGATATGGCATTGATTGCCAGATGCTGGACGGGGTCGATCTGGTAATAACCTTCTTCACACCAGAGCGAGTGCCAATCACGGGGGGTATTGCGCAACTTCAGCACAGTCGGGGTGATCAGTGCCCCATCATGATCCAGTGGCACCGGACTGTAGTCGTACACCAAGGCTTCAAAGCCTAACGCCTGGACCATCCCCAGGGTGTTATCCATCTGTTCGTCCAGGCTCCTGCCAGACAAAAGACGGGTATTGAAGTCAGACAGCTTGGCCTGCATCCATTCAGCTCCCTTATTAATTTCAATCCTGAAATCGTGCAAGTAGAATGCCACGCCTGAGCGAGGGAATGCCAGATCAAACCTATAAGAATTGCTAGCTTATGGGCGCGTAGCTTCCTCGGTAAGGTTTAGCCAACGGGCGGTACCTGAGCAGGAGAGCAATGATGTGGCGTGAGATCGAGCCAGACCAGCGGTACGACGTGGAAGTCGATGGTCATCGTCTGGTGGCCTATGGCTTTGGCGACGGCGACGAGGTGCTGTTGTGCCTCAATGGCGGCCCGGGATTGCCTTGCGATTATCTGCGTGACAGCCATGGCTGGCTCAAGGAAAAGGGCTTGCGGGTCATCGCTTTCGATCAGTTGGGAACCGGCGCCTCGGCCAGGCCCACTGACGAATCCCTGTGGGACATCACCCGTTATGTGGCGGAGGTAGAGACCGTCCGCCAAGCCCTCGACCTGGGCAAAGTGCACCTGCTGGGGCACTCCTGGGGTGGCTGGCTGGCGATCGAGTACGCCATTCATCATCCCCAAGCGCTGAAAACCCTGATCCTGGAAAATACCGCGGGCGATATCCCTCACCTGTCCCTGGAGCTGGAGCGTCTGCGGGCCGCCCTGGGCAGTGAGACCGTCGCGATGATGCAGCGCCATGAAGCCATGGGCACCCTGGATCATCCGCAATACCAGGCGGCCATCACCCTGCTCAACTATCGCCATGTCTGCCGTCTGGACGAGTGGCCAGCGCCGGTGACACGTTCCCTGGGCGACTGGAACATGGGGCCCTACATGACCATGCAGGGCCCCAACGAATTTCTCTATACCGGCAATCTCAAGGACTGGAATCGCATCGAGCAGATGGCCAGCTTCGAAATGCCTGTGCTGATCACCACCGGTCAACATGATGAACTGACGCCAGCCTGTGCAATGCGCATGAAAATGGCGCTCAAGGATGTACAACTGAATGTGTTCCCCAACAGCAGCCACATGCCGTTCTACGAAGAGCCCCACGCCTATTTCCCAGTCCTGCTGGATTTTCTGCACCGCCACCGGAACTAGCCCATGAACCTGGCGCGCTACCGTTTCATACTGTCGCGCCCGCTACAGCTATTGCCGGTGCTGTTTGGCATCAGCATGATCACCTTTGTGCTCGTGCGCTCCATCCCCGGCGACCCCGCCCGGGCCCTGCTGGGCTCGCGCAGCACGCCGGAGGCGCTGATCAGGATTCGTGCCCAGTACGGTCTCGACCAGCCCTTGTGGATGCAGTACTTCTACTTTCTCAAGAACCTGCTCAAAGGCGATCTCGGCCAATCGCTGCTCTACAAAGTCGATGCCTTGAAGCTGATCAGTACCCGCATTGAGCCTACCCTGTTCCTGGTGCTCGGCAGCGTACTGCTGGCACTGCTGATTGCCGTGCCACTGGCAACGGTGGCGGCGCGCAACAAGGGCGGCTGGCAGGATCACCTGATTCGCCTGTTCACCACGGCAGGGCTCGGCATGCCGGCGTTCTGGCTAGGCATCATGTTGATCCTGCTGCTCAGTGTGCAGTTGGGGCTGTTCCCGGTCTCAGGCTATGGACGTACAGGGTGGGACAAACTGCATCACATGGTCTTGCCGTGCCTGACCATTGCCTTGGCACTCTCCGCCGTTCTGGTGCGCAATCTGCGCGCCAGCATGCTCATGGAGCTACAAGCCGATCATGCCACCGCCGCACGGGCCCGGGGCTTGTCCGAGCGGGCGATATTTCGTCGGCATGTGCTGCCCAACTCCCTGGTACCGGCGGTCAACCTGCTGGCGGTGAACATCGGCTGGTTGATCAGCGGCACGGTGGTCATCGAAAGTCTGTTTGCCATTCCCGGCATCGGCCAATTGCTGGTGCGCGGCATCTTTACCCGCGACTACATGGTGGTCCAAGGCGTGGCCATGGTGCTGGCCCTCGCCACCGTCACGGTCAATTTCCTCGCCGATGTGCTGACTGTGATGATCGATCCGCGGGTGAACATGCGATGAGCGGCCAGGCCCTCAGTCCCACCTGGCGTCTTGCGCTGCGTTTGGGCTTGCGCAACCGGCGACTGGCCACCGTGCTGGGCCTGGCGATTCTGTTTGGCTGGCTGTTGCTCGCACTCTTCGCACCCTGGGTCGCGCCCTTCGATCCGATTGCCCAGAACACCGATATCCGCCTGCTGGGGCCGAGCCTGGCCCATCCGTTCGGCACGGACAACTTCGGCCGCGACGTTCTTTCCCGAGTGATCTGGGGCGCGCGCATCGACTTGCAGATTTCCGTGATCGGGGTGGTTTTCCCGTTCTTGATCGGCACTTGCGTCGGCGCCTTGGCCGGCTATATCGGTGGCCGGTTCGACACGATCTGCATGCGCCTGATCGATATTATTCTGGCCTTCCCCTTCCTGGTGCTGATGTTGGCAATCATGGCCATCCTCGGCCCCGGCCTGGGCAGCTTTTATATTGCGATGGCTTTGGTGGGTTGGGTGTCCTATGCACGGCTGATCCGTTCGCAGATTCTGGTACTCAAGGAAAGCGATTTCGCCTTGGCGGCGAAAAGCCTGGGCTTCGGTCATGGACGCATTCTGTTTCGGCACCTGTTGCCCAATGCCATGTTCGGTTCGATCGTGTTTTCCATGTCCGACGCGGTGCTGGTACTGCTCAATGGGGCGGCGGTCAGCTACCTCGGCCTGGGGGTCCAGCCACCCACCGCCGAGTGGGGCACGATGGTCGCCGAGGGCCAGAGTTTTATCACCAACGCCTGGTGGATCTGCACCTTCCCGGGACTGGCGATCGTCACCCTGGCCATGGGCTTCAGTCTGCTGGCCGACGGTGTCGCCGAGCACCTCGGAGAGCGCCCATGAGCACACCGGTGTTGCACGTCGAGGACCTCAGCGTGATCGCCGGCCACGGTGAGGGCGAAGTCACGCTGGTGGATCGTGTGTCATTTGACTTGGCCGAAGGCGAAATCCTCGGTCTGGTGGGTGAAAGCGGCTCAGGCAAGACGATGGCCTGCCGGGCCTTGATGCGCTTGCTGCCCTCTGCAAACCTCCGCGTCCAGGGCAAGGCCGTGCGCCTTGCCGGCGAGGACCTGCTGTCGCTGGATGAAGCCGACATGCGGGGCATACGGGGTCGGCGGCTGGGGATGATTTTTCAGAATCCCGGCAGTCATCTTGACCCGTTGATGCGTATCGGCGAACAGATCGGCGAGGGCATACGCCTGCATCAGGGGGCGTCCAAGCGTGAAGCACGGGCGATGGCCATTGATGTGTTACGCCAGGTGGGCATTCCCGATCCGCTAAGGCGGGTCGACAGTTATCCCCATGAGTTTTCCGGTGGCATGCGACAACGCGCCATGATCGCCGTGGCGTTGGGTTGCAACCCCCAGGTGCTGATCGCCGATGAGCCGACCACCGCCCTGGATGTCACGGTACAGGCACAGATCCTGCGCCTGCTCCTGGATTTGCGCGACCAGCGTGGGCTGTCAATCATCATGATCACCCACGACCTGGGGATCGTCGCCCAGACCTGTGATTCCATCGCGGTGATGTACGCCGGTAGGCTCTGCGAGCACGGCACCAAGCTTGATCTGCTGGCTCACCCACGACATCCCTATACGGCGGCCCTGATCGACTGCCAACCGGCGACCAGCGCCGGCCATGCCATGCTCAAGACCATCGCCGGCCAGCCTCCTCTGCTGGATGCGCTGCCCACCGGTTGTCGCTTCAATCCACGCTGTCTTCAGCAGGGCAGCCAGTGCACGCGGCTGTTGCCACAGATGCAAGACATGGCCGAGGCACACCGAGTCGCCTGCCATTACCCGCTGCCGGTGGGAGCTTCGTCATGACCCTGTTGCACGTGAAAGATCTGCAGGTGCGCTTCGCCGCCCCTGGCAGCGGTCCGTTCGGGATCAACCGGCAATGGGTGAAAGCCGTCAACGGTGTGTCGCTGAGTCTGGCCACCGGGGAGGTGCTTGGGTTGGTGGGTGAGTCGGGCAGCGGCAAGAGCACCCTGGGTCGGGCCATCTTGCGCCTCACTGAGGTCAGCGCCGGACAAATCCTGTTCGATGGCGTGGATATGGCTCAAGGCAAGCGGATCGACATCGAGCGACTGCGCCACGAAACCGCGATGATTTTCCAGGATCCTTATACCGCCCTCAATCCGCGAATGAGCATCGGCGACACCCTGGCTGAAGTGTTGCGAGTGCGCTGTGCGATTCCTGCACCGCTGATTCGCCAGCGGGTCGATGAACTGCTGAACCTGGTCGGCCTGCGACCGGAGCTGGCCCACCGCAAGCCAGGTTCATTGAGTGGCGGTCAATGCCAACGTGTGGGGATCGCTCGGGCACTGGCCATCGAGCCACGGTTGATCATCGCCGATGAATGCGTGGCCGCGCTGGACGTTTCCATCCAGGGACAGATCATCAACCTGCTGCTGGAACTGCGACAGCGCATGAACCTGGCGATTCTGTTCATTGCTCACGACCTGGCGATCGTTCGGCGGTTATGTGATCGGGTCGCCGTGATGTACCTCGGCGAGATCGTCGAGCAAGGCCCCACGGAGGCCGTGTTCAGCAGCCCTCGGCATCCTTATACCGTCGCGCTGATCCAGTCCATTCCACACATCGACCCGACTCGACCGTTGCTGAGCGAACCCCTGCCTGGCGAGCCACCCAGCCCCCTGAACCTTCCATCCGGCTGCGCTTTTCACCCGCGCTGCCGGTATGCACAACCCATCTGCGCGAAAACGCCGCCCCCAGCCATGACATCAATGGACATCGTTATAGCTGTGTGCTCGGAGAGCCATTGCTCTAAAAAACATTCATCAATAGGGAGTTTGACCATGCGATCGAAACATTTGAAGTTACTGACCGCCGCAACGTTGACCGTTTGCACACTGGCGGCCGGTGTCGCCCAGGCAGCAGGCGTGCTGACCATCGGTTGCCGTGAAGAAAGTACGACGTTCGACCCGATCAAAAGCGCGCAGAACCGTGATAACTGGGTGTTCTCCAATGTCTACGACGTGTTGGTGCGCGTCGACAACACCGGCACCAAGCTGGTACCGGGGCTGGCCGAAAGCTGGCAGGTTTCCGACGATGGCCTGACCTATACCTTCAAACTTCGCTCGGCCAAGTTCTCCGACGGCTCACCGATTACCGCCAGCGATGCAGCGTTCAGTCTGTTGCGCATTCGCGACAACAAAGGGTCGCTGTGGAGCGACTCCTACAAGATTATCGACAAGGCCCAGGCACCCGACCCGCAGACACTGGTGGTGACACTCACGAGCCCTTCAGTGCCCTTCCTCGCGCAGCTGGCGTTGCCCAACGTCTCCATCCTGTCGCAAAAGGCCATGGAAAAAATGGGGGAGGAAGCCTATGCCCAGGACCCCGTCGCCTCTGGCGCCTTTATCGTCAAGGAGTGGCTACGCGGCGATCGCGTGGTGCTGGAGAAGAACCCCAACTTCTGGCAGGCCGACAAGGTGAGCCTGGATGGCGTGGAATGGATCTCCATCCCCGATGACAATACGCGGATGTTGAAGGTACAGGCCGGTGAACTGGATTCGGCGATCTTCGTGCCCTTCTCGCGCGTCGAAACCCTGAAGAAAGATCCCAACCTGGTCGTACACATGGATCCCTCCACCCGTGAGGATCATCTGCTGATCAACCATGCGCACGGACTGCTGGGCAAGCCTGAAGTACGCCAGGCCCTGGACCTTGCGATCAACAAAAAATCCCTGGTCGATACCGTGACATTCGGCCATGGCCAGGTGGCTTATTCCTACATTCCTAAAGGCGCGCTTTATCACAATGCCGATAATCTGCAGCGCCCGTACGATCCGGAAAAAGCCAAGAAAATGCTGGCGGATGCAGGCGCCTCAGGCCTGAAGCTCAACTATGTAGTCAATGCGGGCAATGAAGCCGACGAGCAGATCGCCGTGCTGGTCCAGCAACAGCTCGCAGCGGTCGGCGTGACAGCCACCTTGCAGAAAGTCGACCCAACCCAGAGTTGGCAAATGCTGATCGACGGCGATTACGATCTGTCCGTGATGTACTGGACCAACGACATCCTCGACCCGGACCAGAAGACCACATTTGTGCTGGGACATGACACCAACATGAATTACATGACCCGCTACAAGAACGACAAGGTCAAGGATCTGGTCGCGGCCGCGCGGGTAGAAGTGGACCCGACCAAGCGCAAGCAGATGTATACCGACCTTCAAGTGATCGCCAAGCAGGACGTCAACTGGATCGATCTCTACTACAGCCCGTACATCAATATTTCGCGCAAGAACATCGAGCACTTCCAACAAAACCCACTGGGGCGCTTCTCTCTTGAGGAAACAGTGAAGCGCTAGCAATTAGTGGCTTTCATCCGAGTCGGATAGGGCCAGTGGCACGCCTTGATCACGAATCGAGGCTTGCCACTCGATGGCCAAGCAACATCGGCCGCTCCCCGGTCATCTCGCACAACAGCGCTGTGACGGCGCTCCCCTCAACCGTGCCGTGCTCTTGCAGAAAGCCCGCCACGGCGCTGACAGCCGGCCAGTAACGGTGCACCAGGCAACTGCAGCGGGAGATGGCCTGGGATTGGGCGTCGAGCAATTTGCGCGGTGGCAGCAGGCTGATCAATTCGTGCCCCCGGTCCAGGTCTCCGCGGCCGCTGCCCCTGATCAACCGGTCGGACCGACGGTGCCGGTAGACTGCTTCGGCCACTGGCCCCGCGAAGCAATGGAGCAGGTCACGCTCAATGGCATCGACCATCGAGGGCAGGAATTCAGCGATCCCCGGGGCGTCGAATGCCGGGCACGGGACAAGGTAGTCCGCTTCCACCCACCCTTCTGCGTATTGAGGGTTGCCGCGCAGGTCGAACAGAGGACCCGTGCAGGCTTCAGCCTTGGTACGCACGGTGATGCGTTTTATCGGTTGGCCGTTCCACCAGAAAGCCAGGGCATGACCGGCTTCGTGGAAGGCCGTGCTGCGCGGGCATTTGTTCATTATTGGGTCCGTCACGGCAGGCGCCATTCATATCATCTGCCTCGCCGCTTGGCTTCGATAAAAGATTATCCCTATCGACCGTTAATACTGCGCCTATTAGCTATCTGGCAAAGGAGGACTAGCCTGAATTCAGGCTGGTGCAATCCGGCCCGTGAAACCTGACAAAGAGATACGAAGCGTTCAGAACCGTACTGGGCTTGCCGTGGGCCACCGAATGGGTAACCAGACATCTCCCGCGTTGCCGTGTGGCCGCACACGATCAGTTGAGCGAACTGTGAGCCCTGCGCCCTGTGTCATCTATTTCGCCTGTCGCTATTCGAAGCCCGGCCGGGCTGGATAGCTGGATGAATACGACCAAAGGTAGCTTCTCATGGCAAACGAATCGAAATGCCCGTTCAATCACGCCGCTGGCGGTGGTACGACAAACCGCGACTGGTGGCCGAACCAGCTGAATCTGAAGATCCTGCACCAGCACTCCTCGCTGTCCGACCCCATGGGCGAGGATTTCAACTATGCCCAAGCGTTCAAGCGCCTGGACTTCCAGGCCCTGAAACAAGACCTGAATGCACTGATGACCGACTCGCAAGACTGGTGGCCGGCAGACTTCGGCCACTATGGACCGCTGTTTGTCCGCATGGCCTGGCACAGTGCAGGCACCTACCGCACCGGTGATGGGCGCGGTGGCGCGGGTTCCGGCCAGCAGCGGTTTGCACCGCTCAACAGCTGGCCAGACAACGTCAGCCTCGACAAGGCACGTCGGCTGCTGTGGCCGATCAAGCAGAAGTATGGTCGCAATATCTCCTGGGCCGACCTGATCGTCCTTACCGGCAACGTCGCGCTGGAATCCATGGGCTTCAAGACCTTCGGTTTTTCCGGTGGCCGCGCCGATGTCTGGGAGCCGGATGAGGACGTCTACTGGGGTTCGGAAAACAAATGGCTGGGGGGCGATGTTCGCTACGGCAAGCCCGACAAAGCGGCCATGCAAGACCCCGGCGAAGGCCAATTGGTGGCCGAGCCTGGCAACGAAGAAAGCCGCACTGACGATGGACGCAACCTGGAGAACCCGCTGGCCGCCGTGCAGATGGGGCTGATCTACGTCAACCCGGAAGGCCCCGAGGGTCAGCCGGACCCGGTCGCCGCCGGGGTGGACATCCGCGAAACCTTCGCCCGCATGGCCATGAACGACGAAGAAACCGTGGCATTGATTGCCGGTGGCCACGCCTTCGGCAAGACCCACGGCGCAGGCCCTGCAGACAATGTCGGCGCCGAGCCCGAAGCCGCTGGCCTGGAGCTGCAAGGCCTGGGCTGGAAGAGCACCTTCGGCACCGGCAAGGGGCCCGACACCATCACCAGTGGCCTGGAAGTCACCTGGACCACCACCCCCACTCGTTGGAGCAATAACTACCTGGAGAACCTGTTCGGCTTCGAGTGGGAACTGACCAAGAGCCCGGCAGGCGCGCACCAATGGACGCCGAAAAACGGGGCAGGCGCGGGCATCATCCCCGATGCCCATGACCCGTCCAAACGGCGTAACCCAACGATGCTGACCACCGACCTGGCGCTGCGCTTCGACCCGATCTACGAAAAAATCTCCCGGCGCTTCCTGGAAAACCCGGACCAGTTGTCCGACGCCTTTGCCCGCGCCTGGTTCAAGCTGATCCACCGCGACATGGGCCCGCTCTCACGCTACCTCGGCCCGGAACTGCCCAACGAAGAACTGCTGTGGCAAGACCCTATCCCGGCGGTCGACCATCCGCTGGTCAACGACAGTGACATCGCCGCCCTCAAAGGCAAGCTACTGGCCTCGGGCCTCACGGTTTCACAGCTTGTGTCTACAGCATGGGCCGCGGCTTCCACCTTCCGTGGTTCCGACAAACGCGGCGGCGCCAACGGTGGCCGCCTGCGCCTGGCCCCGCAGAAAGATTGGCCGGCCAACCAGCCAGAGCAACTGGCCCAAGTGCTGGCGACCCTCGACAAGGTTCGGGGCGAGTTCAACGCCGCCCAATCCGACGGCAAGAAAATCTCCCTGGCAGACCTGATCGTGCTGGCCGGCAGCGCCGGTATTGAACAAGCCGCGAAAAATGCCGGGCTCAGCGTGACGGTACCGTTCTCGCCGGGACGCATGGACGCGAGCCAGGAGCAGACGGACGTCGAGTCGTTCGGTTTCCTCGAACCTATCGCCGATGGCTTTCGCAACTACCTCAAGGGCCGGTACCGCGTGTCCGCCGAGGCGTTGCTGATCGACAAGGCCCAACTGCTGACCCTCAGCGCCCCGCAAATGACGGCATTGATCGGCGGTCTGCGGGTACTGGACACCAACGCTGGCCACACTGCGCACGGTGTCTTTACCCAACGGCCCGGGACGTTGACCAACGACTTTTTCGTCAATCTGCTCGACATGGGCGTGGAATGGAAACCCCTTTCCGACACCCAGGAAACCTTCGAGGCCCGCGACCGCAAGACCGGCGAGGACAAATGGACCGGCACCCGTGTCGACCTGGTCTTCGGCTCCAACGCCCAGCTACGGGCCTTGGCCGAAGTCTATGCCAGCCCGGATGCGCAGGAGCAATTCGTCAAGGACTTCATCGCGGCGTGGGTCAAGGTGATGAATCTGGATCGGTTTGATCTGCGGTGAGAAGAGTCCGCAGGCATGAGGTCGTGCAGGGAGGCGACCTCATAAACTTTTCTTCACCCCACGCCCCCGCGTGATTGGGTACAGTCGCCTCGCTCATTCAAGAAACTAAGGTTTTAGCCCGCTCTCCCAGCGGGCTTTTTTTTGCCCTGCATTCAGGCTGACGAATGTGCACTGCCCGACGCAGGCAAGGCAGCCGTTGCCGTCGCTCGCTGTGGTTTCAACACTGGCTGCTCCAAGGCCGCCCGCCCATAAAACAGCAACGCCATCAGCAAGCAACTCAACCAGACAAAAATCCCCGCCCAGAACGTGTGTGACATGTAATGCCAGCCCTGCAGGACCCGCGTTGTGCCGTAGACAAACCCCAAGACCAGCGCCCCGTGCATCAAGGCTTTCGAATGACGCCAGCGGTAGCGGCGGGCGACGAAATACAGCGCCAGCATCGTAAAGCCGCCGGACGCATGACCGCCGGGCCAGCAGCGACCATCACCGGCGACTTTCAGCAGGTCGAAATTCTGGAACCATTCCTTGTGCTCGATCTTGCCGGCGTATTGGGTGGTTTCCACCGGGCAGTACACACTGGTGTGGCCCTTGAGGTAATGGATCACCCCGGTGCTGAGGGAAAAGGCGACGACCACGTAGAGGAAGTCGCGACGGTGTTTGTGGGCAAAACGCAACGGTGTGGCCAACCGGGTTTTCTCCAACAAGCGAAGTAATCCCGGGCGCTTTTGCGGCTGGAAGACCGTCCAGACAAACGACAGCAGCGCCCCGATGATCGCCGCCTCGCCGGTCCAGTTCGGGATGATCCTGGCCCATTTATGGGTGATTTTCTCGAACAGCCGCACGTGCTCCAACGGAAAGACCTGGTGCACTGGGTCATAGAATAAATTGCTGAAGGCGATGTCGATGCGGGTCAAGTCGAACAGCAAGAACACCACCGCGGCGCAGACCAGGGGAATTCCAAGATTGAGCCCGTAGAAACGGGCGCGAGCAGACGTCAGCATGGGCGGTCCTAATCGTGGGAAAAATTACTGAAACGCCACCGAGCGCCAGTCAGAGGCTTCGATAAAACCGAGCAACTGCGGGGCTTGTGGCTGGGCAGTGGAGACGAACAGCGAAGCGCCGTAGCCAAACGTCGAGGTAGGCCGCTGGAGCGTGGTTTCCAATGCCTGCATGCATTCGCTGTGGGTGACCAGGATCAGATTGCGCCCGGCGACCTTGTGGGCCAGGGCATTGCGCAGAAGGTCGTGGCGGCAATTGCTCAGCCAGTCATCACCAGCACTCACCTTGTTGAACATGTAGCCCGCCGTCTGGACTGCACGCACCAGAGGGCTGTTGTAGAGGTCGGCGTTGCCCAGGCCCAGTTGCTCGAACCGCGCGCCCAACTCCACCGCAACGGCCCGGGCCCGGTCAGTGATGCCTTCGCGATCATTCAGGCACGCGGCCTTGGAGTGATCGCAGCGCTCGACGTGACGCACCAGCACGATCATCTCGCCCTTGGCCCAGCCAGCGGCCAAGGCCCGGGCGCCGGCGACGTTGCCGTGGGCCAGGTCCGGTATCGCCGCCGGGCTGAGCAGCCAGAGGGTCAACGGGATGACCAGCAGCGCCGAAGCCAGCACGACCACAGCGTTTCGGTAACGGGCAAAGCGGCGCGTATTGATCGAGCGCCTCAGGCCGAAAAGGCTCAGTCTCAGTTCCACATCAAGCCGCCCCAACGGCATCCACCCAGTCATTCGTTGGCGCGACAGTAGAGAGGCCGACGTAGGCAGTCGGTGAAACAGATGTGAAAAAAAGCTTAGCGTGGGAGCAAAGCTTGCTCGCGAAACAGACACCTCGATTCTGTGGCAGACCGCATCGCCTTCATCGCGGGCAAGCCTTGCTCCCACAGATAGCCGGAAAAAAACTTACAGATCTTGAACCCACCGCCGATATAGCCCTGCTACATGCTCTTGCTGGCTCTTAACAACAACAATCTTCCAGCGTACCGACGATCAAGCAGCACAACGTTCCTGGAGGAATTTGATGAACAGCTGGTTTGGCAACATTAGCGTCAACATGAAACTGGGCCTGGGCTTCGGCCTGGTGCTGGTACTGACCTGCCTGCTGGCCCTGACCAGTTGGACCAGCCTGGGCGGGCTGATCGACCGCAGCAACTGGATGAGCGACATCACCCAGCTCAACGCCGGCCTGACCAAGCTTCGAGTCACGCGCCTGCAATACATGCTGACCAACGGTGACGAGACCGCCGCCCAAAACGTGCAGACCACCCTCGATGGTTTCGTGGCACAACAGAACGCCCTGCTCAGCAGCTTCAAGAGCCCGGAAAACGTCAAGTTGCTCAAGGAGCAGAGCGCAGTCATCAGCGCCTACCAGGTGTCCCTGAACAAAATGCGCAGCGCCTACCGCACGGGCAACACCGCCCGCGATGCCATGGGCGCTAACGCCGAGATCGCCTATAAGCTGATCGAGACCCTGGATTCGGACGTGCGGAAAATGGGTATCGGCGACGAGCGTTTCGCCCAGTTCCAGGCCATCACCCAGGCCAAGCAGGAGTTCATGCTGGCCCGCTATGAAGTGCGCGGCTACACCGCCAACAGCAACGCCGACACCGAACGCAAGGCCGTCACCCAGCTGGACGCCGCCATCGCCTCGCTCAAGCCGCTGAACGAGCATTTCTCCAGTGCCCGCCAGGATGAACTGCGCCAACTGGAAAACGCCCTGGCCCAATACCGCAGCGCCGTGCAGGCCTTCAAGCTGGCCACCGCCAACGCGGTACAGGCACGCAAGGAAATGACCGACCAGGGCGCGTCAATCGTGACGCTGAGCGAACAGCTGTACCAGATCCAACTCGACCGCCGCGACGCCGAAAGTGCCCAGGCGCGCACCCTGCAACTGGTCAGCACCCTGTTGGCGCTGCTGGTTGGCGTCATTGCAGCCGTGATCATCACTCGCCAGATCACCGGCCCGCTGCGCGACACCCTGGCCGTGGTCGAGCGCATTGCCGGTGGCGACCTGTCGCACACGGTCATCGTCACTCGCCGCGATGAACTGGGCGTGCTGCAACAAGGCATCGCGCGCATGGGCGTGACCCTGCGCGACTTGATCAGCGGCATCCGCGATGGCGTGACCCAGATCGCCAGCGCCGCCGAAGAACTGTCCGCCGTGACCGAGCAGACCAGCGCCGGGGTCAACAGCCAGAAAGTCGAGACCGATCAGGTCGCGACCGCCATGCACGAAATGACCGCCACGGTGCAGGAAGTGGCCCGCAACGCCGAAGAGGCCTCCCAGGCCGCGGCCGCCGCCGACGGCGAAGCCCGTGCCGGTGACAAGGTGGTCAGCGAAGCCATCGCCCAGATCGAACGCCTGGCCAGCGAGGTGGTGCGTTCCACCGACGCCATGACCGTGCTGCAACAGGAAAGCGACAAGATCGGCAGCGTCATGGACGTGATCAAGGCCGTGGCCGAGCAGACCAACCTGCTGGCGCTCAACGCGGCCATCGAAGCGGCACGCGCCGGTGAAGCCGGACGTGGTTTTGCCGTGGTGGCCGACGAAGTCCGTGGCCTGGCCCAGCGCACGCAGAAATCCACCGAAGAAATCGAAGGCTTGGTGGCCGGGCTGCAGAACGGCACGCAACAAGTAGCGGCCGTGATGAACAACAGCCGCAGCCTCACCGACAGCAGCGTGGCCCTGACCCGCAAGGCCGGCGTGTCACTGGAAAACATCACCCGCACGGTGTCGAACATCCAGTCGATGAACCAGCAGATCGCTGCGGCCGCCGAGCAGCAAAGCGCCGTGGCCGAGGAGATCAGCCGCAGCATCATCAACGTGCGCGACGTGTCCGAACAGACCGCCGCCGCCAGCGAAGAAACCGCCGCTTCCAGCGTGGAACTGGCACGGTTGGGTAATCAGTTGCAGATGCTGGTCAGCCACTTCCGCGTCTAACGTCCGCCGACTGTGGGAGCGAGCTTGCTCGCGATGGCGGTGGGTCAGTCAACTTAATGCTGGCTGATCCGACGCCTTCGCGAGCAAGCCCGCTCCCACAGGACTTGCATCCGCGCAGCCCACGAATCGCTCTTTCGTACAAATCTCCCGCCCCCGGTCCTACCGCCTTTCTCTGCACGCTCCTGTACGGTTTTCGCTTGAACAAGCACATTCCGTCCGCACAGGAGATGACCACACATGGACGTAAGCAACGACTCGCTGTTGCACAAGCTCGTTGCCTCCCCAGACGGAGAGGACGCTGCAAAAACCGATTTCAAGACCGCCCTGCAGCGAATGGGACTGACGTCGGTATTCGACATCCTGCGCCTGGGCAAGACGCAGTTCGCCCAGGCGCTCGCCAAGCACTGCGATGCAGATGCCGGGCAGGCCTACGACAATGCGTCGAGCCACGCCCGGCAGATCAGCCGCTTGTACCTGGAGCATCAACTCTGCTCCAGCGACACCAAGCTCCGTGTGCGACGCAGCCTGGACTCAGACCCGACATCCGGGCCGATCAGCTATCAAGCACTGTTCCAGGAAAACTGGGATCGGTTTTGCAAGGACGGTGACATCGCCGCGATCGACTCGCCCGTGGCCTACCTGCGTGCGCTGTACCTGTTTGCCAGGCAGTTGGAAAACAGCTCCACCCACGCCCGCAAGATCCCCCTGGAGAAACGTCGACCGGACCTCAACACGCTGATGCTCGACCCACACAGTGCCTTGGTTGCACGCCCGATGCTCAACATCGTCAACGACACGTTGCGCAGCCATATCGAGGCCAGTCTCGATGACGGCACAACCGTCCATCAGGCCTTGGCCGACGCACACTATCCCTTTTCACTGCCCTATGATCTTCACCACCACCAATGCCTGCTTGGCTTGGGCGCAGGTAAACCCGCCCTGGGTGAAGTCAATTATCGGATCAGCCTGAAATTGCCGTTTTGCCAGCAAGGCTCAACGTATGGACACGTTTTGCAATCGCCTGTCGAAGCGCAAAAACTGCTTTCAGGGCTCAGTCCGGCGCAACAGGCACTCTTGCTCGCACCGCTCGCTTCGGGCTCCGATTTCGAGGCCTTGAAAAAAGCCTATGGCACTGAAGATGTGAAGCGCCTGGGTGATTTCACATTCTTCAAGGAGTGCACCGGGCTGACGACGGAACAGGTTGAGCAGCTATTGGCGCATGGCCGATACAGCCCTTGCATCTCGCCCCATAACCCGCCCCCGACGCGTAACTTCCAGGGCGACGCTTACATCAACGGCCCCGACACCGCCCCCGCGTTGGTGCTTGAAACCAGAACGAACCAGCGAGGGTTTGGCAACAAGTCCTACGAACGTTTCGACCGCATGCAGCGCATGGTCCGACTGCAACGATGGACCGGTATTGCCTTTGCCGAACTGGATACGCTGATCGTCAATAGCCTGTATTCGGAAGGCAACACCGCAATGACACTCGGCGCCAACACCTTGCGCGCGCTTGGGGTCTATCAGTACATGAAGCGGCGCCATGGCATCACCCCTGAGGAGTTTGCCTCGCTGTTGTACGAAATGCCGACCTGCGCTTGCGCAGAACGTGTTCCGTTGTTCGACCAAGTATTCAATCGCACCCGTTTACTCGACAGCCCGGCATGGGAGAAACAAGCGACGGACCTCGATCCCGCGGATCTTGAAACCCTCAGCTATCTCGGCGCGGGCCTGGGACTCGCCCTCACGGAAGACGCGTTGTTGTTGCTGGTGAAACAGACCGGGAAGTACCTGGCGCTAAAAAAGGATTTGCCTACAGTCTCCTCGCTCTACCGCCAGGCCCGTATCGCCCGGATGTTTGGCCTGTCGCCGCTGGCGTGCACGGAACTGGCCCGGTTACTGGGAGGGGATACGTTCTGTCGGGCGCTGGTGACCGGAGCGCTGACCACCACCGGCCCTGACATTCTCGACGTACTGATGGCGATGGATTGGGCCCTGGACTGGCTCAAGCAAAACGATCTCGATGTGTTGCAGTGGTGTCGCCTGTTCGAGAGTGCCAGGCATGACTTGCCGTTGGATCAGAACCTGGAAAAGCGATTGGCCGCACTTCGGGAGCACACACAATCCACCAACGACCCTCAACGCCTGGTAGAAACACTGCTGCACGACAAGGCCGACGTGTCCGCCGAATATCTTCCCAGCGTGATGAAAATGGCCGGCACGAATGCCACGGAAATAGTCCAGGCCATCATGACCACTGTCGGCAAAACACCGCCATTGCTGGCGCACGTGCTTCGCACCGCTGACGCCTGCCAGAAATTGCATCTGAGCAGCAGCACGCTACAGGTGTTAATGCATCATCCCACGTGGTTAGCCTCGAACAGTTCAGGAACGCTTACACCTCAAACGCTGTATTTGCTCGAACGGTTCAATCATTGCGCGCGCCATCAGGCGCAGTCAGAAGAAAACCTGTTGCATTACTTGCAACTCGCCAACCAAGACCTACCGCAACATTCAGCAGAGACAGTCAACGGCCTGCTGGCCCACCTGCTGGGCTGGAGCACCGAGCAAGTGAGTTGCCTGACCGCGCTGCTGACGCCCAAACGCGCCACCACCATGCAAGCCGTGGATTGGGTCATGCGTTGCCAGGCGTGTTGCTTGAGCACAGGCCTGTCGGCAAACCATCTGCTCAAGGCCGCCGCACTCAATAGCGACAGCCTGACACAGGACTGGAAAATCGTCGGTGAAGGGCTGATCGCTGCGTGCCATTGAGGCGTACATTTTTTATTCAAGGATTGAATATGACCGTTGCCATGAAAAAGCAGCTGGATGAAAGCCTGCGCGATGCACAGTTGGCGCTCTACCTGGACAAGGTCGCGCCCGACAATGACCCGACCGGGACGGTGCGGCTCAAGACCCCCCAGGACCTCTATGAATATTGGCTACTGGACGTGCTGGTCAGCCAGGATGTACCCACCACGCCTGTGGCGTGCGCCATCGCCAGCCTTCAGCAATACATCAATCGCATCCTGATGAATATGGAGCCCGGCTACGACCAGGCAAGCATCACGCCCGAGCACCTGCAGACGTGGCGCAACGAGATACATCAGTACCCCATCTGGGCGGCTCATCAAAAGCTGCTGTATTTCCCCGCAAGTTACCTGGACCCGGCCCTGAGGAATAACAAGAGCGGCAACTTCCAGCAATTGGAAAACGACCTCAACCAGAGCCGGATCCAGGCCGATGCGGTTCAATCGGCGGTCATGGCCTACCTGACCCGATTCGAAGAAATCGCCAACCTGAATATTCTCAACGGCTACATCGACGGCGAAGACTTTGCCAACAGCACTTACTATTTCATTGCCAAATCACGATCGGAGAATACTTATTTCTGGCGCTCGCTGGACATGGCGCAACGTCCACTGGACGGTACGCCACCAGAGGCCCCAGCCATCGCCGCCAAACGGGATCAGCCGGATCCGTATGCCTGGTCGGATTGGGAGAAAGCCGATGTGCCCATTCCCGAAAGCGCGGTCGAACACACGATTCGTCCTGTCTGGTTCAACAATCGTCTGTTTGTTGCCTGGGCAGAATGCATACAACAGGATCCGCGAGCCTTCACCATTGACACCGCTCATACCTCCGCCGGGCAATCAGGCACCAGTCATCCGCTATTGCGCTTGAGCTTTTGCTTCAAAAAACAGGATGGAAACTGGAGTACGCCGCGAGTTGGCTTGCAGGGTTACTGCAACGACAAAGCGCTTTGCGGAAAGGACCTTGATGCAACCCGGGCATTGATAGGCTCTGTTGCGGTGCACTACAACAACGGCTCGCATGACTCACTGTTTATAGCCTTGTGTGCACGAGAACTCAAAACCGACACGCCCTACTCGGCAGGCAACAATTTCAGATTCATTAAAACGGCTTGTATCGATAAAAATCTCATCCCTGAGTTGAATAACTCAGCTACCACGGAGCAAACGGCAACAGAAAAATCTCTCCCCTACGAGGCCGCCGTGAAAGTGCTCACAGGCGCTGTCGAGCAACGTATTCAAACAAAAACACGCTCGAAAATCATTCTCGCTGAAGCTTCCCTCCCGACTAGCATGAGCGATTCCATGTCTAACTTCGACGGTTGCCAGAAGTGGATCAGAATCCGATCCACCCATGACCATACCGCCTCCACGCTCAAGCTACACATGACTGCAGACATCGACAATCGCGCCAGCCTCTATGAACCACCTGAAAAAAGACGCTTAAGGCTTGAAACCAGACACGATCAGTTCCCAAGAATCCAGATTCACTTAGTGTTTCCCGCCCGAAGCCTGCCGGAAACACCCTACGTGGAACTGGATGCAGGTTCATACCTGGAAGTAACCAGCCACGCTCCGTTACCTCTTAACCAGAGCCACATATTATCGTTCGACCACATGGTCGACGTGCTCAGAGACTCTGAACACTCGCGCGGTATCACGCTGCATGCCTACACAGACCTTCAGGGGAAATTACTTTCTACAGAGGCAGTGCGCCATCTGATTATCGAAAGTAGACGCAATAGTGGCAGCACCACTTCCGGACAGGTACAAAACTTATCAATACAAGCAAACAACTCCGCAGCGCTAAATTTTGGTAAGGCACTAGTCTTTCTTGATGAGCCGCGAAACATTCAATATGTGATTTTCCGTCAGCCAACCGCCTCGGCGGCTCAACCGCTGTCGTATGAAAACCTGACAGTGGTGGCGCAGTCCAACCCGGCACCGGACCTGAGGGATTTTTTCGAGTTCACTTGGCATAGCGAGGATCTCAGCCAAGACGGCGATACATTTTTGTGTGGGGTTGCCTTTGTCTACCCCGATGAACCGGAAACGAAGCTCTATTCCGCCCTTAAAGCCATCAAGCTGAACTGCATCCCTGCACACTTTCAAGCTCCAGGCATTACCCCCTCATCGACGGCCGGACTAGGCACCACCCAATTTATCGATTTCACCCATAGCGCCATCAAGACCAGCGATGCCGGAGACCAACTCCGCCAACCGATCAGGTTGAACACCACCTTCGCCGCAGAACTGATCCGCCGTACCGAGAACAGTCTGGATGAGCTGTTCGACTGGACCACACAACGCCTGCCGGAACCCGCCATACCAGACAGCACTCACGACAGGATGGACTTCCACGGCCCTTACGGTCGTTACTTCACCGAACTGTTCCTCTACATGCCATGGCTGGTCGCCCAGCGCTTGAACGCCGAACAGCGCTATGAGGAGGCCGAACGCTGGTTGCGCCGTGTCTTCGATCCAGGTCGCGGCCAGAAACATTGCTGGAGGGCCGTTTCTTTAATCGATAGCACCACGCCTTCGTATGCCGACCAGGCGCCCCACGACCCTCATCAGATCGCGCTTAGTCATCCGGCACACTTTCGCAAGGCGCTGTACTTCCTGTACCTGGACATCCTGATCAATCGAGGTGACGCCGCCTACCGCCAACTGACCCCGGACGGCCTCAGCGAGGCAAAGCTGTGGTACGTGCGGGTGCTGGATCTGTTGGGGCCACGCCCGACCGTTCAATCGGTCGATCATTGGGTAAGCCTCAGCCTGCAAACGCTGGGCGAAACCACCAGTGACGACTTACGCACATTTGAACGATCACTCGCCCGCTCCCTGCCCTCATTGCCCGTTCGCGGGGGCAGTCTGCACGCGTCCTGGCCAGCCATCGACAGCCCGCACTTGCGTCTGCCGTTCAACCCGCAGTTGCTCCAGTGCTGGGACATCGCTGAAAGCCGCCTGTACAACTTGCGGCACAACCTCGACATTGCCGGCAAGCCGCTGCATCTGCCGGTATTTACAGTGCCGCTGGGCCCTCGCGCGTTGCTCGGTAGCCCTGTACTGAATACTTCGGACAATACGGTTCGAGGGCTGCCGAGTGCATCGATCCCACACTATCGGTTCTCGATCATGCACAGCCAGGCGTTGAGTGCAGTGGAAAGCCTCAGCCAATTTGGCGCTTCGCTGTTGTCGCTGATCGAGCACAAAGAACAGGCCCAGTTGCAGGAGCTACAGCAGCAGCAAGCATGGAACCTGGCGAAAATCTCGGTCGACCTGCAACGCCAGGCCTTGAACATCGACCGTCAGCAACACCAGGCGCTGCTGGCCAGCCAGGCGATTGTCCAAAGCCGAATCGACCACTACAAAATGCTGCTGGAAAAGGACGTCAGTCCAAACGAGAGACTGGCCACCCAGTTTCAACTGGCCAGTGGCACGGCCGAGATCGTGGCAACGGCGTGCCAGATCGCGGCAGGGGGCTTGATGGTGATTCCGAACATTGCCGGCTTCTCCTTTGGCGGCAGCCGCTGGGAAGGTCCGATGCTCTCTGCCAGCGCATCAGCCCACAGCGCCGCCATTACCAGCCGTATGGCCGCAGAAAACATCGACCGCACGGAGTCGTTCAATCGCCGCCGGGATGAATGGATACAGGGACACAATCAGGCGCAGCTCGAACTTGCGCAGATCGACGCCCAACTGGCGCACTTCAACGAGCAGCAAACCGCCACCCGCCTTCAGTTACACCTGGCTGAAACCGGCCTGAGCCAAGCCAAGTCCCACTACGACTTTCTCAGCAAGCGCTTTACAAAGACGCAACTGTATCAATGGCTGAACAGCCGGTTCGCGCAGTTCTACCGCCAGGCCTACGACACAACGCTCGCCCTGTGCCTCGCCGCCGAGACCTGCTGGCAATACGAAATTGCCGAGTTCGCGACGCGATTCATCCAACCCGGCGCATGGAATACCACCTATCGAGGGCTAGGAGCAGGCGAGCAATTGAAACTCAGCCTGTTGAACATGCAGGCCAGCTATCTGCGCTGTAGCGAGCGAGAGTTGGAGATCCGCAAGACGATTTCACTGCGTCAATTGAAGGACCAGACCCCAACCTCGACGATCAACAAGCCATGGCTGGACATGCATGCCGACCTGAAGAAAGGCCAATGCACGTTCGAGCTGCCCCACGAACTGTTCGACGCTGATTACAAGGATCAGAAACATTACCTGCGGCGGATCAAAACCATCAGCGTTTCCCTGCCGGTCGTCGTCGCTCCTTATGAAAACATCCGGGCCACGCTGACCCAGACCTCCAGCAAAGTGTTCATGGCCCCTGATGACCCGCGACAGGTCATGGAGGACCGGCGCGCCAACCAACAGATCGCCCTTTCCACTGGTGTCGACGACAACGGCTTGTTCACCCTGAACTTCAACGATGAACGCTACCTGCCGTTCGAATACACCGGCGCTGTCTCCACGTGGCAACTGACCTTCCCCAATCCTCAGGCACAAAAAGACCTGTTGGAATCGCTGAGCGACGTCATCGTGCACGTGAGCTATACGGCCAGGGCCGCCGGGGGTGCGCAATGAACGAGCAACCCGCATTGCCGGTTACCGCGCCGACCCTGCCCAAGGGCGGCGGCGCCATCCAGAGCATCGGCAAAGGTTGGGGAAACGTCGGCGCCCACGGCACCGCGTCCTACGAGATTGCGTTGCCGATTTCGCCAGGGCGCGGTTTTGCTCCGCCCTTGTCTCTGCGTTACGACAGCTCGGTCGGCAACAGCGTGTTCGGTATCGGCTGGGGACTGTCGTTACCCTGCGTGGCACGACGCACCAACAAGGGCGTCCCGGCTTATGCCGAGGATGACGAAATCATCGGCCCCAGCGGTGTGGTCTGGTTGCCCGAACGCGACGCAAACGGCGTCATCCGTTCAACCCTCATCGATCGCTACAACACGCTGGCCCTGGGCACGACCTACACAGTGACGCGCCATTTTCCAAGGGTCGAAAGCGGCTTCGACCGGATTGAACATTGGTCGTCGAACAACGACAAACCAGGTTTCTGGCTCGTGCACGGTGCCGATGGCAGCCTCCATCTGTTCGGCAAGAATCCCCAGTCGCGCCGGGCAGATCCCCAGCAAGCAAGCCGTGTCGGTGAATGGCTGCTGGAGGAAAGCCTGAACGCTCGCGGCGAGCACATTCTTTATCAATACACGGGGGATACGTCGGCCCAACGCTATTTGAGCCATGTGCGCTATGGCAATTTCAAGGCCGACGCCGACCTCTACCTGTGGAAAGCGAGTCAACCCACGGCTGTGCAATGGCATTTCGAATTGGTGTTCGACTATGGCGAACGAAGCACCGGGTACGACCAGCGACCGCGCTATGAAGGCCAGCGATGGCAACCCCGTAGCGATGCTTTTTCCACCTTTGCCTACGGTTTTGAACTACGCACCGAGCGCCTGTGTCGCCAGGTGTTGGTGTTCCACTATTTTCCCGAGGAACTGGGCGCCGCCCCCGCCCTCGTTCGTCGCCTGCTGCTTGATTACCGCCAGACGCCGTTGGGATATCACCTCCTGAGCACAGCCCATGATCAGGCGTTCGACGATCGCGCAATGGCGCAGAACCGCCCTCCCCTCGAGTTCAGCTACAGCGAGTTCAAGCGCTTGCCAGATCCTCCCGCCTGGCAACGTTTCCAAGACATGCCAGGCTTGAGCGGCGACCTGGGTTTTCAACTGGTGGATCTGTACGGTGAAGGTCTGCCCGGTGTGCTCTATCAAAGCGACACTGGCTGGTATTACCGCGAACCCATTCGAGCCAAAACCAAGACGGATGAAGTGGCTTACGACCAGTGGCAAGCGCTGCCCGGCATCCCCGTCGCCGATACGGCAAAGCCGCTGCGCCAGACGCTAGGCGACCTCACCGGCGATGGTCGGCTGGACTGGGTCGTTGCCCAACCGGGGCTCAACGGTTTTTTTTCCCTCGGTGCTGATCGAAGCTGGTCGGATTTCGCTGTGTTTCACGCGTTCCCTGCAGAATTTTTCCATCCACAAGGGCAACTGGCCGACCTGATGGGCGAAGGGCTCGGCGACCTGGCCTTGATAGGCCCACGCAGCATTCGCCTGTATGCCAATCAGCGCGAAAAAGGCTTCGCCGCGGCCCGAGAAGTCCCTCACGACGGCGATGACGATGCCTTGCCGGTACTCACCGCGTCACCCTCCGAGCTAGTGGCGTTCAGTGATCTGCTCGGCAGCGGCCAACAGCATCTGGTGCGCATTCGTCACAACGAAGTGAAGTGTTGGCCAAACCTGGGTCGCGGACGTTTCGGCAAAGGCATCGTGTTGGACTTTCCGGGCCTTGCCCACCAGACCTTCGATGCCTCGCGCATCCGTTTTGCGGACCTGGATGGTTCCGGTGCCACCGACCTGATCTACCTGCAAGCGGATCAAGCACTGGTCTTCATGAACCGCTGTGGCAACGGCTTCGCGCCTGCGGTTGCGCTGCCCTGGCCGGAAGGCCTGCGCTACGACCGCTTATGCCAGGTGAACATCGCCGACCTGCAAGGGCTCGGCTGCTCCAGCCTGATACTGAGCGTGCCGTACCTGACCCCGGCGCAACATTGGCGCTACGACTTTGTTCGTGAAAAACCGTATCTGCTGACCGGCACCCACAACAATATGGGCGCTGCCCACAGCATCACCTACCGCAGCTCGGCCCAGGAATGGCTGGATGAAAAGGCGGCAAGAGTAAAAGCCCGCGCCCCCCTTGCCTGTCATCTGCCGTTGCCTCTGCACCTGGTGTCGCGCCAGACCCAGATGGATGAGATCAGCGGTAATCGCCTGAGCCAGAGATTCTCCTATCGCCAGGGTTATTACGATGGCATCGAACGGGAATTTCGCGGCTTCGGCTTGCTGCTGCAAACCGACAACGAAGCCCATCCCGACGATGCTGACTCACCAGGCTTCACCGCACCCTGCTTGAAAAAAAGCTGGTTTCATACCGGACAGTCGGTGGACATGGCCCGAACCGGCTATCACGACGCTGACCGGGCAGCCGTGGCGCTGGGCAAGGCGTTGCTGTGCCAATACGATGCTGGCAGCAATAGCGACGTACTGATTGATCCGCCAGACGCAGCGACCACCCTTGAAATGTGCCGCGCCCTGAGTGGCCATTTACTGCGCTGCGAGACCTACGCAAGGGATAAACGCCGCCAGTTGTATTCGGTCCAGGAAAACCGTTACCGGGTACGTCTGCTACAAGCGCCCGAAGGTGATCGGCGTTATGCGCGCCTGCTGCCCTTGCTGCTTGAGGCCATCAGTTTCCTGTACGAAGGTCTGAGCGACGACCCACAGTGCCAGCACACCCTCAACTTGCAGCATGACCGCTACGGCGCCCGGACTCACAGCGTGAACGTCCATTACGCTCGACGCAAAACCGCCAGCGATACCCCGCCCTTCAGCGATGTTGACCAGCAACAATGGTGGCGAGACGCTCATGATCCGGCGCAACAGTTCTACTACTTGAGCGAAACCCGCGCCGAGTTCATCCATCTGCAAGCCTCTCAAGGATGGCGACTGGGCCTGCCCTATCGTCAACGCACCAACGCCTGGAAACGACCCAAGGCACCCGAGGCCGAAGGCTTGACCCCACAAGACCTGACGTATGAAAAACTCATCGGGCTCAGCAAGGAAACGGCCTGGATGACCCAGGGCGTCCTGACCGGCCTTTGCGTACAACGCTACAAAGACAGCACCCGCGCAGAAACCTTGCCGGACGGCGTCGCTCATTTCGAGGCCCTGGTCGATCATCTGGAAACCGCCGAGCTGGACGAAGTCTCCCTGCAAGCCTTTCAACTATTGCCACCGAGCTCTCGCCCCAAGGGAAGACTGCTTGAACGATGTGGCTACCATCGCATGGCCGACTTTCTTCCCGCGAGCACGCCATCGAGAACCCTCTGGTCAGTCAAAAGTGGCTTCACGACCTATGCCGGGCTGGAGGGTTTCTATAACGCCAAGGGGTTACAGCCGAGCAGCAGCCACGGCGTGACCGAGATCAGCTATGACACGTACAACTGCTTTGTCACCGCGTTACAGCTGCCCGATGGCTGTACCACTCGGGCCCGCTACGATTACCGCTCACTTTTGCCCGTGAGCATTACCGACCCCAACGGTAACGTACAGGAATGCCTCGCGGACGCGTTCGGCCAAGTGTTGGCCACCAGCGTTTATGGCGACGAGAACGCCACCCGTGTGGGTTTCAAACCGCTCGAGCAGTTCGACCGAGCGCTCTTCAAAGACCCGGCAGAAGCCATCCAATCGCGCAGGGAGGCTCTACAGCAGGCCGCCACGGCCACCTATTACGCCCCCTTCAGTTGGATGGGTCGCGTATCGAAGGCGGCATTGATGGACGCCGACTGGCTCGCGCGCTGTGTGGCAAACCGTGACCTGCTCCCCACCGGGCATATCTGCGCTTCGGCTCGAACCCGACTGTCGAACCTCTTGGTACTTTCTGTCGGCGATGAAAAACTGAAAGGTGAACTTCACGCCTCGGTACGTGAGCCGATGCACATCACCACGCTGGTTGCCGATCGTTACCCCGATGATCACCAGAAGCAAATCCGCGTCACCGTGACGTGCTTCGACGGCTTTGGTCGCACCTTGCAAAGCAAGCAATGGGTGGAGTCGGGCATGGCCTACGTCGTGGACGCCAACGGTGAACTGACGCTCAAGGACGGCAAACCGCAGGAGCAGATCGCAGCCACCCGCTGGCGCATCAGCGAACGAGTGGAATACAACAGCAAGGGCTTGGCGATCCGCATCTACCGCCCTTACTTTGCCGATCAGCATCGCTACATCAACGATGCGTCCTTGCGGCAGTTCGGCCACTACGACCAGCAGTTCTACGACGCGCTGGGGCGTGCGACCCACACCCGTCTCGCCAAACGAGACGGCCTTTGCTATCTGCGACGACTTACCCGCCACCCCTGGTACAGCGTGGACGAGGACGAGAACGACACGCTGGAAGACGTCATGACCGAATATCCCTCGACCGCAGGAGGTGCGGCATGAACGCACGCCTCCATCGCAAGACACCCACGGTCAACGCCATCGACAGCCGAGGCCTGCCGGTACGGCACGTCGCTTACCATCGATGCCAAATGGATGAGCCCGCCCAGGCGCGTATCACCCAGCGAGACCATGACCTGGCCGGACGACAGGTTGCGCAGCGAGACCCTCGCCTGTTTGCCACGGCAACCGACGCCAATCTGGTCACCGTCTACAGTCTGTCCGGCAAGGCACTGCTGGTGAACAGTGTCGACGCCGGCTGGCGACTGAACCTGCCTGGCGATGCCGGGCAGATCGTGCACCGCTGGGAGCAAAACGAACAGCATTGGCGAACGACCTACGACAACCAACTCAGGCCGACGGCAGTCCTGGAGCGAGCAGCAGGACAAGCCCCGCGCAGAGTCGAGTGCCTGCGCTACGGCGACAGTTCGCCAGAGGCGGCGACGCGCAACCTCTGCGGTGCGCTCATCCGTCACGATGACAGCGCCGGCACCTTGCTCATCGACGAACATGCGCTTTGCGGCAAGCCGCTGAGCCAGACCAGGCGCTTGCTGGCTGACATCACGCCACCCGACTGGCCTGCCGATGAGAAAGACCGAGACTCACTGCTTGAAGAGGGAAAAGGCCACAGGACGAGTTGGCGCTATGACGCCCTCGCACAGCCCATTCAACAGTCCGATGCAACCCAGCACCAACAGCGCTACGCGTTTGATGTTGCCGGCCAACTGATGTCCGTGAGTTTGAAAATAAACAACACGGCCATTGAAAAAACCATCGCAAAGGATTTCGTCTACAACGCGCTTGGCCAAGTTGAATCCCAGACCCTCGGCAATGGTGTCATCAGCCGCGCCGTTTTCGATCCAGCCAATGGTCGACTGACCTCGCTCTGCGCATCGGTCTCTGGCCGCACCTTGCAAGACCTGCACTACAGCTACGACGCGGTGGGCAACGTGACGCGAATCGAGGACAAGGTCCAACCTGCGCGGTTCGGCCATAATCAGCGGGTCGAAGCCATCAGCACATTCGCCTACGACAGCCTCTACCAGTTGATCCGCGCGACGGGCCGTGAAGCGGCGGGATTGAGCGTTGCGGCGCTCAGCAAGACACCGGTCGACCCCGGGCAACTGTTCAACTTTACCGAGCACTATGAATACGACGCCGGAGGCAACCTGACCAAACTGCGCCATGCTCGCGAAGGCAACCACTACACCCGGACACTGAACATCGCTGCCACAAGCAATCGGCTCCTGTCCTGGCGCACAGGCCACTCGATGCCCGCCACAGCAATGGACTTCGATGCCAACGGTAACCAACAGAGCCTGGACCTTGGTCGGGTGTTGCAATGGAACAGCCGCAATCAACTCGACAGCGTGTTACTGGTCCAGCGCGAAGACCGTCTCCCTGACATTGAACGCTATGGCTACGACAGCAGCGGCCTGCGGGTGCGCAAGATACAAACCACCTACGCCTCATCAGCGACGCAGACTCGAGAAGTCCGTTACTTGCCGGGCCTCGAGATTCGCACCCGTCATGGCGAGCGCCTGGAAGTCATCACCCTGCAAGCCGGCCGTTGCAACGTGCGTTACTTGCATTGGACTGAAGGCCGCCCCTCTGGCATTGCCGCCAATCAGATGCGCTACAGCCTGGACGATCATCTGGGCTCCAGCTCACTGGAACTCGACGACCAGGCCGCTCTGATCAGCCAGGAAAGCTACCTGCCCTTTGGAGGGACTGCCTGGATAGCCTCCCGCTCGGCCGTGGAAGCCGATTATCGGACCCTTCGCTATTGCGGCAAGGAGCGCGATGCCAGCGGCTTGTATTACTACGGACACCGGTATTACGCACCCTGGCTGCAACGCTGGATCAGCCCGGATCCGGCGGGAGCGGTGGACGGGTTGAACCTGTATTGCATGGTCGGGAATAACCCGCTGCGATTCGTCGACCATCAAGGGCTGGTGCTCGTTGACGCTCAAGGGCGGGACATTGACCCATTCGAATGGACCCAGCGTGATGGTCACGAACGCTCGAAAAAAATGATGTTGCCCCCGCCGACAAAGCGTACGAAACAATCTGCGCAAATGCACGGAGAGGGTTTCGATAGCAACCCCAGCTTCAGCAAGACAAAGCGCAAGGAACTGGTCGTTCACGCCTATGGCGTTATTCAGGACCGCACGGGCGATAACGATATGGTCCTCAACGAGCATTACAACCTGCCAGCGCCCAGATCCGGCCCAACGGGATATCGCGGGGTAGACCAGGATTACGACGGCTCCGCCACCAGCGAGAAGTTCTACTTGAACTTCGGCAGCTACAAGATCAGCAATACGCCTGATTACATCGAACACTTGGCCGACAATTACCGCGACCGGAAAAAAGACCCAAACCATCAATTTCAAGTCGACCCTGAAGCGCTGAAGCTCGACCCAACGCTGAGCAGGACAATCGACAACCTGTATGAACTCCAAGGTCCGACCCGCGAGCTCATCGAAAAGCATATCGATGCCTGCAACGCAATCATTCCCATACGAGCCGGAGGACCGGGAGCCCATGGCGAAGTTGGCGTGTTGAACTCAGTTGTTGCGCTGTATCCGGGCCAAGCTGAACGGGTGCTTTCGGATACGACGCTGTTCACCGAAAAGCTGACGGGGCAGCTGACCCAGCCGGAGCCATTTATTGCCTGCTTCAACTGCAGCGGCATCATTCCCGAAAACGTCCGCATCTCGACCGGCCGCAACCCCAGGAACTATGGGGTGTACAACTTTCATGTATCGGAAATCAAATAATGAGCCGAGACGTTGAAACAAGCCATGCCCTGAACCTGGAGCACGGCCCGGAAAGAACATGGGTATCTGGCTCTAGACATTAATCGCATTGGTAAACACCAACCGATTCCCGAACGGGTCACTGATCGCCATGTCCTGGCTACCCCAGGGCATGGCCTGGATCTGGGGGTGGGCGTAGCGGTATTGCTTGGCCAGCAATTGCTGCTGGAACGCTTCCAATTCATCGGTCTCGATCCGCAACGCCGAGCCCGGTGTGCAATCGCCATGGTGCTCGGACAGGTGCAGCACGCAGTCGCCGCGGGAGACTTGCAGGTACAGCGGGAAGTCGTCACCGAAGCGATGTTGCCAATCGACGGTAAAGCCCAGGAAGTCGACATAGAACGCCAACGCCTTGGCTTCATCGAAGATCCGCAGGATTGGGGTGGTTTTACCGAAGCTCATGGGTTGCTCCCTGGCTGAAAAGACCCAGTGTAGATGGGTTGATCCCAATGCTTCGGCCTTGAGCCCGGCTTCTTGAGTGTCGCAGTGCCATTATTGTGGCGCCAATTAACGTTATTTCAGCCGCTTACACGCCATCTAACGCTGCCCGATGGACTGAATCCCTGGCGCAGATCGCCTTCGCGCGCCAGGAATCGACCTTCCCGTCGCCCGTTTGCCTGCCCTTCGCGATAGCTCAAGACACCATTGACCCACACGCCATCAATACCGTCGGCAGCCCGTTGGGGTTCGTTGAAATCAGCCACGTCGCGAATGGTTTGGGGATTGAACAACACCAGGTCCGCCCAATGCCCTTCACGAATTTCACCCCGGTGCTTCAAGCCAAAACGCGCCGCAGAAAGGCCGGTCATTTTGTGCACGGCGGTGTGCAACGGAAAAAGCCCGACGTCACGACTGAAATGTCCCAGTACCCGTGGGAAAGCGCCCCACAAGCGTGGATGGGGAAACGGGTCTTCGGGCAAACCGTCGGAGCCGACCATGGACAACGGATGGGCGAGGATCCGTCGTACGTCGCCCTCGTCCATGCCGTAGTACACCGCGCCGGCCGGTTGCAGGCGCCGGGCCGCCTCCAGCAGCGACAAGTTCCATTCGTTGGCGATGTCGGCCAGGTCGCGACCGCCCATGTGCGGATGCGCTGTCGACCAGGTGATGGTGATGCGATGGGCATCGGTCACCTGTTTGAGATCCAGGGTCGAGGAGCTGGCCGCATAGGGGTAGCAATCACAGCCGACCGGGTGGGATTTCGCTGCGGTTTCCAACGCCGCGAGCACCTGCGGGCTTCGTCCCCAATTACCGGCGCCCGCGCATTTGAGGTGGGAAATGATCACCGGGCTTTGGGCGTGCCGGCCAATCTGGAAGGCCTCGTCCATGGCTTCGAGCACCGGTTCGAATTCGCTGCGCAGGTGGGTGGTGTAGACCGCACCGAACGCGGCCAACTCTTCGGTCAGTTGCATGACTTCGTCGGTGGACGCCGAAAACGCATTGGCGTAGGCCAGTCCGGTGGACAAACCCAGCGCACCGGCCTCCAGGCTTTCGCGCAATTGCCGACGCATGGCGGCGATTTCTCCCACCGAGGCCGTGCGCAACAAATCGTCCATGTGATTGCTGCGCAACGCCGTGTGCCCGACCAACGCAGCCACGTTGACCGCCGGTGTGGCGGCCTCTACGGCTGCGCGATAATCCGTAAAGCGCGGGTAGGCGAACGCCTGGGCCGTGCCGAGCAGGTTCATCGGGTCCGGTGGATCGCCCCGCAGGCTCACCGGCGAAGCGCTGATGCCGCAGTTGCCGACGATGACGGTGGTCACGCCCTGGCTGAGCTTGGGCAGCATCTGCGGTTGGCGAATGACCACCGTGTCGTCGTGGGTATGCACATCGATGAAGCCTGGCGCGAGCACGCGGCCGGCGGCGTCGATGTCTTCAACCGCGCGGGCATCGCGCAAGTCGCCGATGCGTTCGATGCGACCGGCGCGAATGGCGACGTCGGCGCGGTAGCCAGGCGTGTCGCTGCCATCGATGACCAGCGCATTGCGGATAAGCGTGTCGTACAGCATGTCAGTCTCCCAGCGGCAAGTGATCGTCGCCGCCGCGGTAATCGTCCAGGGCGAGTTTGACCCGCCGCAGGCGCTCTTGATTGTCTTCGGGGTGGGCCAGCGCCAGCTCGGTGGCGAGCACGTCGATGGCCAGCAGCATGCCGTAGCGTGCCGCCGTGGGTTTATAGATGAACGAAGTTTCGGCGCCTTGCAGGGGCAGCACGCAGTCGGCCAATTGGGCCAGTGGCGAGTCGGCGCGGGTGATGGCCAGGATCGCCGCGCCGTAGCTGCGGGCCAGTTCCACCGCACCCAACAGCTCCGGCGTGATACCGGTCAGTGAACAGGCGATGAGCAGATGTTGGTCGCTCAACGAGGTGGCGGTGATGCGCATCATCACCGGGTCGCGGCAGGCGGCAATCGGGTAGCCAAAACGCACCAGCCGTACTTGCAACTCCTCACCGCACAGCGCCGACCAGCCACCGAGGCCGAACGCATGGATCATCCGCGCCTTGCCGATCATCCGCACCGCATCGCCGAACCGCGACTCTTCGAACGCCGACAAATGCTGGCGCAGGGTCGCCTCGATATCGCCAACGATCTGTCCATAAAACGCCGATTGCTCAGGCGCGCCAGCCGGGTCGAGGAAACGGCTGCCGACACCGCTGGCCTGGGCCAGTTGCAGGCGCAAGTCCCGCAGGTCGCGGCACCCGACGGTGCGGGCGAAGCGCGACAGCGTAGCGCTGCTGACTTCCGCCCGTTGGGCCAGTTCCTCGAGGCTGGCAGAGGCGGCAAAGCCTACGTCGTCGAGCATCAGCCGGGCGATTCTGCCTTCGCCGGCGCTGAAGGAATCCTGGCGGGAGCGGATCTGGTAGAGGATGTCCATGGCGGCTCCTGTTGGGTGGCGTTGCGCTCAAAGCAAGCGTGAAAGCCCGAGGGTCAAGGCGAACGCGACCACGGAGATCAGCGTTTCGAGCACGGTCCAGGTCTTGAAGGTTTGCGCGACGGTCATATTGAAGTATTCCTTGATCAGCCAGAAGCCGCCGTCGTTGACGTGGGAAAAGATAACCGACCCGGCGCCGGTCGCCAGCACCAACAGTTCGGGGTGGGGATAACCCAGGCCAATCGCCACAGGCGCGACGATGCCGGATGCCGTGGTCATTGCCACGGTGGCCGACCCCGTGGCGACGCGCATCAGTGCGGCAAACAGCCAGCCCATGACCAGCGGTGACAGCTGGAACTCCTGGGCCAGACCGACGATCTGTTGCGTGACCCCGGCGTCCACCAGGATCCGGTTCAAACCGCCGCCAGCGCCCACCAGCAAAGTGATGCTGGCGGTCGGTGCCAGGCATTCGTTGGTGAACTTGAGGATCGACTCACGGTTGAAGCCCTGGGCCAGGCCAAGGGTCCAGAAGCTGAGGATGGTCGCCAGCAGCAGGGCAATCACCGAGTTGCCGATGAACAGCAGGAATTGATTGAAACCGCTGCCCGGCGTGGAAATCAGGTTTGCCCAGCCGCCGATCAGCATCAGGATCACCGGCAGCAGAATCGTCCCCAAGGTCACGCCGAAACCCGGCAGGTTTGCGCGCGGCTCACGGTCGAGGAATTGTCGCTCCAACGGGTTTTCAGCCGGCAGCTGGATGCGCGGCACGATGAATTTGGCGTACAGCGGGCCGGCGATGATCGCCGTGGGAATGCCGATCAGGATCGCGTACAACAAGGTTTGCCCCACCGAAGCCTGGAACGCCTGCACCGCCAGCATCGCCGCCGGATGCGGCGGCACCAGCGCATGCACCACCGACAGCCCGGCGACCATCGGCAGCCCCACCATCAGGATCGACACGCCCACACGCCGGGCGATGGTGAAGGCGATGGGCACCAGCAGCACAAAACCGACTTCGAAGAACAACGGCAGCCCGACCAGGAAGGCGATGCACACCATTGCCCAGTGGGCGTTGCGCTCGCCGAAGCGTTCGATCAGCGTCTGCGCCATCCGCTCGGCGCCGCCAGATTCGGCCATCATTTTGCCGAGCATCGTGCCCAAGGCCACCACCAGCGCGATGTGCCCCAGCGTCTTGCCGACACCCGCCTCGTACGCCCCCACCACACCCGACGGCGGCATCCCGGCCAGCAGCGCCAGGCCAATGGACACCAGGGTAATCACAATGAACGGATTGAGCCGATAACGGGCGATCAGCACGATCAGCGCAATGATCGCGATGGCCGCGTAGACCAGTAGCCAATAACCGAAAGCAGGGGCCATGCGTTACTCCTCGAATGGGGTCACGTCGATGTGTTGTGAAACTCATAAATCATTTCGACGAATAATCTTCAAACCCACTGAAAGTAATTTTCGCACACAGATAAAATTTGTCGCTGACGGACATCGCGACACGGCGTTGATGAAAATTCAGCGCAAGACTTTCATCGCCCTGACTTGTTGATCGCTCCCACGCTCCCGCGTGGGAACGATCAACACAACCGACCAACGGCTGGCCGCCCCGCACTCAATTCCGTACCATCCGCACCTGTTTTTTGCACCACTCCCCGGCAGCCGACTCTCCACCGGCGCCCAGTCAGGTAAATCATGAAATCAGCACGTCTTCGCGCCGACGCCCTCGCCGGCCTCACCACTTCTTTCGCCTTGCTCCCCGAATGCATCGCCTTCGCCCTGGTGGCCCACCTCAACCCGCTGATGGGGCTCTACGGCGCGTTCATCATCTGCACGCTGACCGCGTTGTTCGGCGGTCGACCAGGCATGGTGTCGGGGGCGGCGGGGTCGATGGCCGTGGTCATCATCGCGCTGGTGGTGCAGCACGGCGTGCAATACCTGTTGGCCACCGTGCTGCTGGGCGGGCTGATCATGATGGCCTTCGGGCTGTTGCGGTTGGGCAAGCTGGTGCGCATGGTCCCGCACCCGGTGATGCTCGGCTTCGTCAACGGCCTGGCGATTGTCATTGCGCTGGCCCAACTGGAGCATTTCAAGCAGGGTGAAACCTGGCTCAGCGGCGATCCGCTGTATCTGATGGCCGGCCTGGTGGCACTGACCATGGCCATCGTCTACCTGCTGCCACGCCTGACCCGCAGCGTGCCGCCGGCCCTGGTGGCGATCCTCGGTGTCGGCCTGGCGGTCTACCTGCTCGGCCTGTCCACCCGAACGCTGGGCGACATGGCCCATATCGCCGGCGGCTTGCCCGCTTTCGCCTGGCCCGATCTTCCCTGGAACCTGGAGACCCTGCAGATCGTCGTGCCCTACGCGGTGATCATGGCGATGGTCGGTTTGCTGGAAACCCTGCTGACCCTGAACCTGACGGATGAAATCACCCAGAGCCGCGGTTATCCGGACCGTGAATGCGTGGCGCTGGGCGCAGCCAATATCGCCTCCGGGCTGTTCGGCGGCATGGGCGGTTGCGCCATGATCGGCCAGACGGTGATCAACCTCAGCTCGGGTGGGCGCGGACGCTTATCGGGCGTGGTGGCCGGGGTGATGGTGTTGCTGTTCGTGTTGTTCCTGTCGCCGCTGATCGAGCGCATCCCGCTGGCTGCGCTGGTGGGCGTGATGTTCGTGGTTGCACAGCAGACCTTCGCCTGGGCCTCGCTGCGGGTGATCAACAAGGTGCCGAAGAATGATGTGTTGGTGATCATCGCGGTGACCGTCATTACGGTGTTCACCGACCTGGCCGTGGCCGTGCTCTGCGGCATCGTCATCGCGGCGCTCAACTTCGCCTGGCAACAGGCCCGGGAGCTGTACGCCGACACGCACCAGGAAGCCGACGGCAGCAAACTCTATCGCCTGCACGGCACGCTGTTCTTCGCCTCGACGACGCCGTTCCTCAACCAGTTCGACCCGGCCAACGATCCGGCCCAGGTCACCCTGGACTGCCGGCATTTGAGCTTCGTCGACTACTCGGCCGTCGCCGCACTCAAGACCCTGCGCGAACGCTACAGCAAAGCCGGCAAGCACCTGCGTGTGTTCCACCTGTCCGAGCGCTGCAAGCAAATGCTCAAGCGCGCGGGCGTGCACCACGACTGACGACATGCCAACACAAACCCTGTGGGAGCGGGCTTGGTGGGAGCAAAGCCCGCTCCCACAGGTCCTATGTTCTACTGATGGATCTCACACCATCTCATCAAGAATCCACTCTAGCACCGAGGTCCGCTTCGGCGTCCAACCCAGCAGCTCACGGGCGTTCTTGCCTCGTACACGGCTGTTGGAACCCAGGCCATAGTTGGCCATTTCGTAACCCCACTCCGCTTCGGCATCGGCCAATGACCAGTCCTGCGGTTCGCCAAGGTTCAACGCCCGGGCAATGGCGGTGGTCATGTCGATGAACGAGGCTTCGCCGCTTTCGACGAAGTAGAAGGTGCCCGGCTGGTTGCGGGTCAGGGCCAGTTTGTACAACTCGACCACGTCCTCGATGTGCACATTGGACCAGATGTTCTGTCCCGGCCCGACATGCCGCACCACGCCACTTTTACCGGCCTGCTTGAGCAGGCGCGGCAGTTGCACGCTGTCACGCTTGACGCCCAGGCTGTGGCCATAGATCAAGGTGTTGCAGATCACCGCCGAGTTCACGCCTTGCTTCGCCGCATCCAGGACCAGGTTGTCAATGGCGACACGGGCAGCCTTGTCGGCGGTGGGCGCCGGCAGCTCATTTTCGTAGTAGATCGCATCGCTGGAACGACCGCCCGAAGCATCGCCGACGATGCTCGAACCGCTGGTGTGCAGCAGCACTTTGTTCGAGCCCTTGAGCCCTTCGATCAACGCTTGGACCGCACCGCGGTGGTCGCTGCTGGCGGCATTGATCACCGCATCGGCGGCACGGGCCTGCTCGGTCAGCAGCGTGCTGTCTTCGAGGGTGCCGATAACCGGCTCGATGCCCAGCGCCGTCAGTTCGTTCGCCTGTTCGGCGCTGCGCACCAGACCGATGACTCGATGCCCGGCGCGTACCAGGCCGGTGGCGATGGAACCGCCGATAAAACCGGCAGCGCCGGTGACAAATACGTTCATGGACAAACTCCTTGGCCAGATCAGTGATGGCGCAAGTATCGAGGCCCCATCCCTGACGAAACAGGCCACATTGCCCAAATCACTCTTGCCTTGAAGTCACGAATCAGTCCTTGAACTCCCGCGAGGCATAGCCGGCGAGCTTGTCCTGGATGAAGTCCAGGAAGCACTGGATCCGCAAGGCCAGTTGCGAGTTGCGGTAGTACACGGCATTGATCGGCTGGCGATATCCACTGTTGGCATCGGCCAGCAGCACCTTCAGCCTACCGGCACGGATGTCTTCGCGGGTCATGAAGTCCGACAGGCAGGCAATGCCCTGCCCCTGCAGCGCCAAGTGGCGCACGGTCTCGCCACTGGACGCGCTGATGGCTGGCTGGATCAGCCAACGATCACCGTGTACGTGGCGCAGCGGCCACTGGTTGAGTCCCTCGTTCTGGGCAAACCCCAGCAGCGCATGGCCTGCCAGCTCGGCGACGCTTGACGGCGTGCCGTGCTGCTTCAGATAAGCGGGGCTGGCCAGGATGTGCAACGGGCTGCAACCCAGGGAGCGAGCGTGGAGCGTCGAGTCGGTGAGGGTGCCGATGCGGATGGCGATGTCGGTGCTTTGCTCCAGCAGGTCGATGATCAGGTCGTTGCTGTTGAGTTCGAGCTGGATGTCCGGGTAACGCCTGCGGAACTCGTCGATGTGTGGAACGATGGCATGCAGCATGAACGGCGAGGCCGCGTTGATCCGTAACCGGCCTGCAGGATTTTTCTGGCGGGATGACAGGCGCTCTTCCAGCTCATCCATCTGGTCGAGGATGCCTTTGGCCTGCTCGAAGAAATACTTGCCCTCCTCGGTCAGGTCCATGCGCCGCGTGGTGCGGTTGATCAGCGTGGTATCGAGCTTGGCCTCCAGCCGCGACAACGTGCGGCTGACCGCCGACGGCGTCTGCCCGACCTGCTCGGCGGCGGCGGAGATGGATCCGCACTCGATCACGCAGACGAAAATCTGCAATTCGTCGGATCTGGCTTTCACGTATCCCCCTGTCGACTGATCTCTCTTGTGGCGAGGGGATTTATCCTCGCTATGTGGGAGCAAAGCTTGCTCGCGATGAAGACGCCGCGGTCTTTCGGGAATCGAGGTGTCTGTTTCGCGAGCAAGCTTTGCTCCCACAGTGCAGGTTCACCCACCCGCCACAGGATAGTATCGGGATGCGCAGCAAAAGAAAGGTCACACCTTCAGACCGAACACCTCAACCAAATGCCGCTCATACCGCGCCACATCTTCTTCGATGTTCGGGCGCTTCATCACGTCCACGCACAGGAAGGTCGGCAGGCCGGTCATGCCGAGGAACTGATTGGCCTTGTGGAACGGGAAGTACACCGCGTCCACGCCCTTGGCCTCGAAGAAGTCGGTCGGGTCGTCGAAGGCTTGCTGCGGAGCGTTCCAGGTCAGCGACAACATGTACTGCTTGCCCTGGACCAGGCCACCGCTGCCGTATTTCTGCGAGGCATCGGAACGGGTCCGGCCGTCGCTGGCGTAGAGGCTGCCGTGGCCTTCGGTGAAGACTTCGTCGATGTATTTCTTCACGGTCCAGGGTGCGCCCATCCACCAACCCGGCATCTGGTAAATGATCACGTCGGCCCACAGGAACTTGGCGACTTCTTCCTTGATGTCGTAGCCGCCGTCGATGAAAGTGGTTTTCACATCAAAACCACCACGGTCCAACACGCTGAGCGCCGTGTCGTGGAGGGTGGCGTTGTAGCGACCGTCGGAGTGAGCGAATTGTTTGCCGCCATTGAGCAACAGGACTTTTTTCATGGGGAATCTCATCGGGTTCCACGGCATGGGCCGGCAAAGGCCGCCGCATGGAAAGGTTGAAAATGATGGCGGCAGAATAACGATGAGCTTCATGGGGAATAAGCCACCCGACGGCAAAACTGATTTGACCTATACGCACAAATGAACGGCCGATTATTGCCTTAGACTTCGAGACCTCTTTTATCTCAGGAGCCACCTCGATGAGCGAACTGCACGGTTTCATCCTGCACGCCAAGACCCGTCCGGAAAAAGCCGAAGCCTTCGAAGCGTTGTTCCGCGCCTACGTCGAGCCAAGCCGTGCCGAGCCCGGCTGCGTCGAATATCACATGCTGCGGGACCAGCAGGATCCGACGCTGTTTATCTTCTATGAGATCTGGGCATCCCAGGCGCACCTGGAGGTGCACTCGAACCTGCCGCACATGCAGCAGTTCTTCGAACAACGCATGGATTATCTGGAGCGCGACTTCGAAATCCGCCGCGTCGACATGCTCAGCCCGTCCTCGGCTAGCCGCTGATCAGCAAATGGCCGCCGAGCACGCCGAGGCCGACAAAAAACACCCGCTTGAACAACACGGCGCTGATCCGCTGGCGCAACCATTGCCCCAGCCACATCCCCAGCAGCGCCGGTGCCAGCGCCAGCAGCGAAGCGCTCAATTCGCCCCCACCCAGTGCGCCGCGCCACAACAGGCCGGCGGCCAGGGCCAGGGTAGAAACGGTGAATGACAGGCCCAAGGCCTGTACCAGTTCGTCCTTGCTCAGGCCCAGCGCTTGCAGATAGGGCACCGCCGGAATGACGAATACGCCAGTGGCGGATGTGATGAGGCCGGTGAGCAACCCGCAGAGCGGAGCGATCCACGGCTCGACATGGGCGCCGACCCGCAGCGTTGGCAGCAACAGCCCGCTCAACGCATACAGCACCAGCGCCGCGCCCAAAGCCCGCACCACCCAGGCCCCGCCCGTCATGCCGAGCCACAGCGTACCGAGCCCGGTGCCAATGAAAATCGCCAGCAACAGCGGCCACAGACGCCGGAGAAGGGCTTGCAGATGGCCGCCGAAAGCCAGTTGCCAGAGATTGGTCAGGGTCGCTGGGATGATGAGCAGCGCCGCAGCCTGCGCCGGAGCCATAGCCAACCCAAGCAAGCCCATGGAGATGGTCGGCAGGCCGAGGCCGATCACACCCTTGATGGTGCCGGCCAGCAGGAAGGTGCCGATAACCAGCAGGGAAAGGGCCAGGCCGAGGTTTTGATAGAAAGCGATGAGTGTGTCCATGGGGGTATCCTGCACCCGAGGCCTCGGCTTTAAAATCTGTCATATACTGAGACTGCCTCTCTTGCGGCAAGAGGCTGTGAACTCGCTGATGCGGCCGACGCCATCGCGAGCCAGCTCGCTCCCACAGTTGAAATGCAATCCCATGTGGGAGCGAGCTTGCTCGCGATGACGATAAACCAGGCGCCACAGCACTTGAGACAGGATCCCCGCCCATGCACTTCGACCTCACCGACCTGCGCCTCTACCTGAACATTCTCGACACCGGCAACATCACCGCCGGTGCGGCTAGCAGCCATTTGTCCCTGGCCGCGGCCAGCGCACGAGTGCGAGCCATGGAAGCGTCCCTGGGCATCGACCTGCTTGAACGGGGGCGGCGTGGTGTAACGCCCACTCCCGCGGGCAAAGCCCTGGCCGAGCACGCCCGGGTCCTGCTGCAACAGGCCGAACACCTGCGACAGGACCTGGCCGAATACGCCAAGGGCGTCAAAGGCCGGGTGCGGCTGCTGTGCAACACCAGCGCCATGACCGAATACCTGCCCGAGCTGCTGGCCGGCTTTCTCCAGGCCCATCCCAACCTCGACATTGACCTGCAGGAATTGCCCAGCTCACGGATCACCCATGCGCTGCGCCAAGGCGCGGCGGACCTGGGGATCGTTTCCGACGCAGTGGACACCGAGGGCCTTCAGACCTGGCCTTTTCGCGACGATCCACTGGTATTGATCCTACCGACCGGACACCCCCTGGCTGACGGTCGCGCCGTACGTTTCAGCGAGACCCTCAGCCACGATTATGTCGGCCTGAACGCATCCAGCGCCTTGGCGATCCACCTGGAAGAGCAGGCCCTGCACATCGGCTCACGCATGCAAGTGCGCATTCGTGCCGATGGTTTCGACGGGATGATTCGCATGGTGGCCCATGGTGCAGGCATTGCCATCGTGCCGAAGGCTACCATCGACCGGCGCCCACCCGAGCCTTCGTATCAATGTGTCACGTTGCAAGAAGCCTGGGCGCACCGGGCGTTGCTGCTGTGCGCCCGCAACTTCGACGGTTTGCCGGCCTACGCCACGGCCCTGGCTCGGCATCTGGCCGATTGATGCGCGCTTCTGGATAGCCCGGTGTCGACCACAGACATCTACCCGCTCATGCCGCGCGTTAGGGTGCCTGTTCTCTTCTGCCCCTTTCGGAGCTCACATGACCGCACCCATCACCGTCCTGCGCGACACCCATCCGCTGCCCGTACTCGACGCCTGCAAATGGGAAAAACTCGAAGGCGACCCGCACACCGTCAACCTCAACGCCTACACCAGCGAAGACGGCAGCAAGATCATGGGCACCTGGATCTGCACACCCGGCAAATGGCGTGTGGATTACGTGAAGTGGGAGTACTGCCATTTCCAGGAGGGCTACTGCATCATCACCCCGGACGGCATGGCGCCGATCCATCTGCGCGCCGGTGACATCTTCGTCGTCGAGCCAGGCATGAAAGGCACGTGGGAAGTGGTCGAGACCGTGCGCAAATATTTCGTCTTTGCCTGAAACAAAAAACCGAGAGACCACCCGACGTGGTCTCTCGGAAAACAACTTTGTAGATTGCGCAGCCTCTGTGGCGACGGAGCAAGCCTTGCTCCCACAGATAATTGCCCTTGCCACAAAAGCCCGTCGATATCGTCGCTCTTACTGCGGCTTGCGATAGCTGTTAACAATCGCCGAAAAGTCCTTGCCGCCCTCGCCCCGCTGGCTCATCGCCTGATACAACTGCTGCGCCACCGCCCCCAGCACCACCGGCTGATGGGCCTGCCGCGCGGCTTCGGTCGCCAGGCCCAGGTCCTTGAGCATCAGGTCGGCGCCAAAGCCCCCCGTGTAGCCACGGGACGCCGGTGCCGTTTCGATCACGCCGGGCCATGGGTTGTAGGTGTCCGAACTCCAGCAACGGCCCGTTGAACTGTTGATGATGCCGGCCAACACCTGGGTGTCGATCCCCAAGGCATCGCCCAACGCCATGGCTTCGCTGACGCCCACCATGGAAATCCCCAGCAGCAGGTTGTTGCAGATCTTGGCGATCTGCCCGGTGCCGACTTCGCCACAGTGCACGATGTTACGGCCCATTTGCGCCAACACCGGTTGCAAGGTGGCGAACAACTCGGCCGAGGCACCAACCATGAAGGTCAACGTGCCCGCCGCCGCACCGCCGGTGCCGCCCGAGACCGGCGCATCGGCCATCGCCACCCCTTGTTTCGCCGCGGCAGCCGCCACGTCGCGGGCGGTTTGTGGATCGATGGTGCTGCAATCCACCGCCGGCGTGCCGGCGGCGATGCCAGCCAGCACACCGTCTTCACCCAGCCAGACACTGCGCACATGAGCGGCGGCCGGCAGCATGGTGATCACCAGCGCAGTGCCCTGGGCCGCGTCGCGAGGCGAGGCGCTGATCGTGCCGCCCAACGCCGCCAGTTCAGCCAGCACCGTCTGGTTCAGGTCGAACAAGTTCAGCGAATGGCCAGCCTTGAGCAGGTTGCGCGCCATGGGGGCGCCCATGTTGCCCAGGCCGATAAATGCGATGTTCATGTCCGGCTCCTTAACGCAAATTGATGGTGGTGTTCACACCGTCATTGACGCTGTCATCATCGAACCAGCGCGCGGTCACGGTCTTGGTCTGAGTGTAGAACTGCACCACTTGTTTGCCGTACGGACCGAGGTCGCCGAGTTTCGAACCGCGGGAACCGGTGAAGCTGAAGAACGGCACCGGCACCGGGATCGGAATGTTGATGCCCACCTGGCCGACGTCGATTTCACTCTGGAATTTGCGCGCCGCCGCACCGCTCTGGGTGAACAGGCCAGTGCCGTTGCCGAATGGGTTGGCGTTGACCAGGGCAATCGCCTGATCCAGGGTGTCGACTTCCAGCACCACCAGCACCGGCCCGAAAATTTCTTCGGTGTAGATACGCATGTCGGTGGTCACGCCGGAAAACAGGGTCGGGCCGACGAAATTGCCCTGCTCGAAGCCCGGCACGCTGATGCCACGACCATCGAGCTCCAGCTTCGCCCCTTGCTGCACGCCACTCTCGATCAATTCGAGGATCCGCGCCTTGGCGCGCTTGGAAATCACCGGGCCGACGTCAGTACCCGGCTCGCTGCCGGCATTGACCTTGAGCTTCTGTGCCAGGGCCTTTAGCTCCGGCAACCACTGCTTGGCCGCGCCCACCAGCACCACCACGGAGGTGGCCATGCAACGCTGGCCCGCCGCGCCGAAACCGGCGCCGACCAAGGCGTTGAGGGTTTGCTCACGATTGGCATCGGGCAACACCACCGCGTGGTTCTTGGCGCCCATCATCGACTGCACGCGCTTGCCGTGACGACCCGCCAGGTCATACACGTGGGTGCCGACCGCCGTCGAACCGACGAACGAAACCGCCTTGATGTCCTTGTGGGTGCAGAGCGCGTCCACCACGTCCTTGCCGCCGTGCACCACATTGAGCACACCCGCCGGCACGCCGGCCTCGATAGCCAGTTCCACCAGAAGCATGGTCGAAAGCGGATCCTGTTCCGATGGCTTGAGCACAAAGGTATTGCCGCAGGCGATGGCCATCGGGAACATCCACAGCGGAATCATTGCCGGGAAGTTGAACGGGGTAATGCCCGCGCACACACCAATCGGCTGGCGCAGCGTGTAGGTATCAACGCCACCGGCGACGTTCTCGGCAAATTCACCCATCTGCAGGGTGCCGATGGAACAGGCGTGCTCGACCACTTCCAGGCCACGGAAAATATCGCCCTCGGCATCAGCGATGGTCTTGCCCTGTTCGGCGCTGAGCACCGCGGCGATGCGCTTGGAGTGCTCGCGGATCAATGCCTGGAGCTTGAGCATGATGCGCATCCGCGCGCCGATGGGCGTCAGTTTCCAGGTCTGGAAAGCACGCTGGGCAGCGGCGATGGCGGCATCGACTTCCGAGGCCGTGGCGAACGGAACCTTTGCCAACACCTGCTGGGTGGCCGGGTTGACGATGTCGTGCCATTCGCTGGATTGGGATTCAACCCACTCGCCATCGATCAACAGTCTGACGGTTTGCAGGGTGGTGTCGCTGGGCGTAAGGGAAACGTTCATGCTGGCCTCCGGGATTGTTCTTATAGAGAGCGCTGGGACCAAGGTACATAGACACCTTGGTGATGAGACGGTTTTTGGAGTATAGATGTGCAAACTTCTAATAAGAATGCACATAAAAGCCGGTCCAACATGCAAAAAAACATCACCTCCCTGGGGTCGCTGAATTGGGACGACCTCAAGTTTTTCCTAGAAGTGGCCCGCACCCGCAAGGCCAGCACTGCCGCCAAGCGCCTGGCCGTCGACTACACCACGGTGTCGCGACGCATCAGCTCGCTGGAAGCCTCGTTGGGCACGCTGCTGTTCGAGAAATCCCGGACCAACGGTTTTGTCCTGACGGCCGAAGGCCAACGCCTGCTGGGTTACGCCGAATCGATCGAAAGCACCCTGCACATGGCCTGCGAGCAGGTTTCAGGCTCTGGCGTCGCACTGTCCGGCCACGTGCGCATGGGCTGCACCGAAGGCTTCGGCAGCTTCTTCATCACCCCGCAACTGAGCCACTTCGTCGACGCCTACCCGGCCATTTCGGTAGACATCCTCCCGCTGCCGCACTTCATCAGCCTCTCCAAGCGCGAAGCCGACATCGTCATCGCCCTCGAACGCCCCGAACATGGCCCATATGTATGCTGCAAATTGTGCGACTACCGGCTGCAGCTCTATGCCACCCAGCAATACCTGGACAACCACCCACCCATCCGGCGCCCGGCCGACTTGAGCAAGCACTCGTTCATCAGCTACGTGGATGACCTGGCGTTCAGTTCCGAGTTGCTCTACCTGGCCAACGTACTACCCGGCGCCAATGCCCACCTGCGCAGCACCAGCGTGATCGCGCAATTCGTGGCAGCGCAGCAAGGACGCTCGCTGGCAATCCTGCCCTGCTTCCTCGCCGCCCAGGACCCACGGCTGTTGCCGGTCCTGCCGGAGGACATCACCGTCACCCGGCAGTTCTGGATGTACTGCCGGGAGGACTTGAGGAAGCTGAAGAGGATTACGTTGTTGTGGGATTACATTCGCGAAGTGACTGAACAGAACCAGCCACTGCTGATGGGTGACAGCCGGGAGATGGTGTTCGCCGACTAGTCGGCGATGACCACAATGGCGACACGGCGGTTTTCGGTGCGGCCGCTGGCGGTGTCGTTGGAGGCGACTGGTTTGCTGCTGCCCAGGCCGCGCAGTTGGACGTTCTCTTCGCGCATGCCAACGGCTGTCAGCACCTTGCTCACGCTGGCGGCCCGCCGCATCGACAGTTGTTCGTTGTAGGCCTGGGAGCCCGATGCGTCGGTATGACCATCGACGCGTACCCGCTGGATTCCCGCCCCCAGCAGTGCCTTGCCGATACGCTCGACGATTTCGGTGCTGGCCGGGTTGAGGTTTTCCACGTCGCTGCCGAACAGGACCTTGCCCGACAGGCCGAACGCCCAGCCATCGTCAGTCAATTCGAACCCTTGTTGCTTGAGTACGGCGATTTGCGCCGGGGTCAGGCCCTTCTGCGGTGCCGTCTGGCAACCGCTCATGGCCAGGACGGCCAGCAACAAAAACGCCGCGAACCAGCGCAGGGAAAATGAAGGATATGAACGCACGAGTCAGCTCCTGGTTTGAAGATCAGCGACGGAGTGATCCGACTCCGCCGTATGTTGACCGCCTCGGGCGAGGCGTTTGGCTTGGTACATCGCCGCATCGGCGGCATGGAGAAGGGTGCCCGGTGTCGCACCATCATCGGGGTAAACGGCAATGCCGATACTGAGGGACGTCAGCACTGAAGCATTGCCAGGCAGTTGAATCGGCATTTCCATGCTGGCGATGATTTTTTCAGCGATCCGCTCGGCGTCCTCGGCCTTGTGCAGAGGTGCCAGCAGCACGGCGAATTCATCGCCTCCCAGGCGTGCGACCAAGTCGTCTTCACGCAACTGTGCCCGGACCCGGGTTGCCACGGCCGTCAGCACCGCGTCACCGGCAGCATGACCGAAATTGTCGTTGATGCCCTTGAACCGGTCGCTGTCGAGGTACAACACGGCCACTTGCTCGTTGAGCTTGCTGGCGTTGCGCAAGGCGCGGATCAGCCGGCCCTCGAAAAACGCCCGGTTCGGCAAGCCGGTCAAGCTGTCGTGACTGGCCTGGTGTGCCAGGGTTTCGTTTTCGCTTTGCAGGTGAGTCTGCCAGGACTCCAGTTCGTCGAGCAGTGCATTGAAGTCATTGGCCAGGTTATCCAGTTCGGCGATGGCGGCCGGCGGCACGCGCCGATCCAGGGCCCGCTCGCTGCGTGCCGCGTGGGCCACTTCGGCCAGGCTGCGCAATGGTCCGGTGATCGCCCGCAGCTGACGTCGCGCCAGGTACAACGCTACCCAGGCACTCACCGCCGTGCACAAAATGATCCCCGCCAGACCGCTGAGCAAAAAGCGCAACAGGCTGCCACCATGCCCTGCCAATAGAATGCTGCCGATGTTCCGCCCTTGATGAACGATCGGCAGACTGATGGGCTTTTCCAAAAACGCCTTGGCAATGTGCATTTCCAGTTCCGACAATAAACCGGTATCCGGACGTTTCCAGCGCGCCAACAGGCGGCCGTGCTCATTGAACACTTGGGCATCGGCGACCTCCTCGGTGGAGGCAATCAACGCCAGCGCCTCGGTGGCCGCCGCCGCGTCATCGAATACCACGGCCGCTTCCACGGTGTAATTGATCGAGCGGGCGATCAGGTGCAGGTTGTGATCGGCGTAGACCCGCAACGCAAGCACACCCAGCAACGTCAGGGAAACACTGGCCATGGTGATCGCCACCAACGCGACAATCAGGTGGCCGCGCCCGATGACCGAGCCCAGGGTGGGACGGACCCGCGATTTGGACAGGCTCATGGTACTGCCGGCCTGCGACGGGAAAGCTGCAGAACGCTGGGATGGATACGCACGCCACTGCGCGCTACCGAGTCGAGGTTGACCTCGAACGATACCTGCTCATCACCGACCCGCAGACAGAACAGGCTCCCCACGGTGCACTGGTCACCGCCTTCGCTGATGCTCAACACGGGCTTGCCGATCAGGGAGTCAAACAGACGAGTACGCTCGTCGCTGGTCAGCCTGCCGATGTAGACGGCGTTGCAGTCCGTGGCGATGTTGGGGTGATCGGCCAGCAATCGCTGCACGGTCACCGGTCGACCGGTGGCCTGAGTGGTGCCCTTGACCAGGTCGTCGGTGTATTGAGTCGGGCCGACGATGCACAGTTGCAACTGCGCAGGCTCTACTGGCCAGCGCGCGTAGCTGAGAATGCCCAAGACGACTTGAGTGACCGATTCGGCCCGCTGTTCAGCCCGACTCGTGGAGGACGGGTCTTCGGCAAGCACCATAGGCGACAGCAACCACAGAAGACCGGCAAGCAGATAATGCCCCCAGTCCTTGCTGCGCACAGCCTCCCGAACCGCCACTTTCATGGAAAATCTCTAGGTAATACGATAAGTGTCGGAACGATAGCACAGTGCCAAAAAGCCAGCGAGCCGGCGCCCTACGGACATATCTGACAGAAAACAGCCAAAATCGTGACTCCAGCATTGAATCACGAAAGCTGATCATTCAGTCATCACCCTCCAGTTCCAACATCAGCCCGCTCAAGCGCTTGACCTTGCGCCGCACCGCCTCCTCAAACACCCCCGCTCGCGGCTCTATCAGGCTGAACCATTGCTTGCCCCGGGTAATGGCGGTGTACACCAACTCCTTGGTCAATACCGGGTTCAGCGCATCCGGGAGGATCAACGCGGTATGGGTGAATTCCGAGCCCTGGGATTTGTGCACCGTCATGGCATACACGGTTTCCACATCATTCAGGCGGCTGGGCAGGACGAAACGCACACCGCCCTGACCGTCGTTGCGCGGGAAAGCGACCCGCAGAACCTGTTTTCCAGCATCAGGCCCGTCACGCTCGGGCAACTTGAGGGCGATACCGATATCGCCGTTCATCAGCCCCAGCCCATAGTCGTTGCGGGTCATCAGCACCGGGCGTCCTTCGTACCACTGATGATCGCTATCGATAAGGCGTGCCTTGAGCAAGGCGGCGGTGATTCGCAGGTTCAGTCCTTCGACGCCCCACGGACCTTTGCGCACCGCGCAAAGCAATTGGAATTCGTCGAAGGCCGCCAGGACTTCCCGGGCCCAATCGGTCCAGCAACGGTCTTCCAGCGGGCGAGAAATGGCCGGGCGTCGCTGCCGTAGCAGGTTCAGGTAATGCCGATACCCCTGGGACCCATCTGGCTTGCCGTCGAGTAACAGCTTCTCCAGTTTCGTGTCGTGTTCATTCGCCAACTTCAGGGAAGACAGATCGGCATGCTGCCCTTGCTCCAGCAACTGACGGGCTTTTTCAGGCTGCTGCTGGTTGACCCAGCGAGCCAGCTGACCGATCCCGCTGCCTTCGCCGAAGCGCCGGGAATGCCTGAGCATGACCACTTGCTGTGCCAGGGGATGAGTGCCGTCGAGGTCCTGTTGCAGGTCACCGGCCGCCAGGTTTTCACCGCTGACCGACTCAAGCCAGGCTCGGGTCCGGGGGCTGTACCAGCCCTCCTCGGCGTCTCGACACAAATCCCCGAGCACCGCACCGGCTTCTACAGAGGCCAACTGGTCCTTGTCCCCCAGCAATACCAACCGTGCATGGGCCGGCAGAGCATCCAGCAGATTGGCCATCATCTCCAGGTCGATCATCGACGCTTCATCGACCACCAACACATCCAGTGGCAAGCGATTGCCTGCATGGTGGCGAAAATGCCGGGTGCCAGGGCGGCTGCCCAGCAAACGATGGACTGTCGTGACGTCGCAGGGAATCCGTTCGCGCACCGCGTCGTCCACATCCAGGGTCCGGACCTGCTGGCTGATGGACTCGGTCAGGCGCGCCGCCGCCTTGCCAGTGGGCGCGGCCAGGCGAATCCGCAGCGGCTTCCCGGCCTCGACGGCCGGTGCCTGGAGCAGGGCCAGCAGGCGCACAACGGTCGTGGTCTTGCCGGTGCCCGGGCCGCCGGTCACGATGCTGAAGGACCCGCGGGTTGCCAGCGCGCAGGCCAGTTTCTGCCAATCGATCGGGCCGCTGGCATTGGCCGGCCCGAACAACCCGTCCAAACGCTCGCGCAGGTCGCCGGGCGCCGCTTCATGCTCGATAAGCCGTTGACGCAACGCTTCATCGATCCGCCGTTCATAACCCCAGTAGCGGCGCAGATAAAGACGTTTGCCAGACAGCACCAACGGACGTTGCTGCGCCTCTTCGCTCCCATCCACGGCCAGGGCCACCAGACGACTGGACGCCAGGACCTTGCACCAATGGACGCCGTCCAGTGTCGCCAATATTTGCGATGGCAGCAGCATCACACCCGTCTGCAGGTCACCCTCGGGAGGCAGGGACAGAGCAAAATCCGGCTCCTTGAGGGTCTCGAACACATCCAGGCAAACATGCCCGTGACCCAGTTGATGACTGGTCAACGCAGCGGCGAGCAGGACCAATGGATCATCGTCGGGTGCCAGTTCATGGAGGAACGCCACGAAGGCCTTGTCCAGGGCGCGCAACCAGCCGCGCTCGACCCAGCGCGTCAGTAACAACAGCAGGTCCTGCGCACGGCTCAAGGGCGCCAACTCCACCAGGCTTTCGTCGTCGGACGACTTGGGCAGCAGGTCGGCAAAAGAACGACTCATAGCAATTCTCCCTGTACCCACGCCGGCTCGGCCTTGGGTTCGGGCGCCCCTTGGAACAGACGATCCAATTGTTCGATCAATGCCCGTGGCGGCTTGGCGAAATACACACCCTGACTGGCTGAGCGGGTTCCGCGAAGGAACAGATACAACGCGCCGCCGACATGCCGGTCGTAGTCGTAATCGGGGAGCCGTGCCTTGAGCTGGCGATGCAGGGCCAACAGGTACAGCACGTATTGCAGGTCGTAGCGATGGTCCAGGATCGACTGTTCCATGGCCGGTACGGTGTAGGCCATGTCATCGACACCCAGCCAGTTGGATTTGTAATCGGCCACGTAGTACCGACCGTCGTGCTCGAACGTCAAATCGATGAAGCCCTTGAACATGCCATTGAGCAGCACCGGCTCCGCTGCAACTCGGGCCACACCGCCATGGGTGAACCGGCAAACCAGCTGGTCGAGCTTTTGCACATCGACCTTGTGGCTGGCGAACCAGAACTCCATTTCGACCTGGAATTGGCTCAGGTCTTCGAGCACCACTGGCGCCTGGTCGTTGCCGACGTGCATGGGCATCTTGATCAGGTGCTGCAGCCAATCGCTCAGCGTGGTGATCCAGCCTTTCCAGCCTCGGCGATTGCAGCGTCGGGCAATGGCATCCTCGATATCCGCTGGCGCCGATGAAAAGCCCTCCCCTGCGGCCCACTCCAGCAGACCATGCAGGAAAGTGCCGGGGTTGGGGCCACGGGGAAAGCGGTGGATGTCGCCACCGATAGCGATAGTCTCCCTGGGAGCGTCCGGATCCAGTCGTTCATCGTCGAACAGTTTCTGGGCCTGCGGACTCTCTGGCGCGGTATCGCTGCCTTCGCTCAGGCTTTCGCTGATGCGTAAGGCACTGTAGGACGCGATCCACCAGTTCTCGCTGGCTTTTCGCAAGGGCACCAAGGGCTCAAGCAACACGGCTTCGTTGCGCGGGGGCCGGTAGTGCTCGTCGGTGGCTTCGGGCATTGGCTGGTAGCTCACCGCGTCGCTGCCTTGTTGCAGGTCTTCCAGCCAACGCCTCAACTCCACCGACTCGGTCAGCGGTGCACCACCGCCCAATAGATACCCCAACGCGGACACATGGAGGATCGAGCGATTGTTGCTGCCCCGCTTGAGATCCGCGACACCTAGCCAGCAGGCATGTTGTGCACGGGTCAGAGCCACGTAGAGAAGCCGCAGATCCTCAGCCAGACGCTCGTCATCGGCCTTGGCGATCAATTCGGCAGTGGGCTTGAGGCTGATCTGCGCCTTGTTGGCCTCATCGTGGTAGTGCAATGGCAGTCGACTGCCGTCCACCGGTTTCGTCGAGCAGATGAAGGGCAAGAAGACCAACGGATATTCGAGGCCCTTGGACTTGTGGATCGTGACCACCTTGACCAGTTGCTCATCGCTTTCCAGGCGCAGGATCTGCTCTTCTCCCGCCTGCCCGGACAAGGCCAGGTGCTCGGACAAATGCCGGATCAAGGCTTGTTCGCCATCCAGTTCACCGGCTGCCTGCTGCAACAGTTCGCAAAGGTGCAACAAGTTGGTCAGCACCCGCTCGCCATCGCTGCGCACCATCAAGGCCTGGGGCAGTTCGAAATCATGCAGCAGGCGCCGCAACATCGGCAGCACGCCCTGGCTGCGCCAGACCGTACGATAACCGCGGAATTGCATGACCCGGGCTTCCCAGGCCAGCTCATCCTGATTGAGACGCTCCAGTTCCGTCAGCGACAGATTCAACGTGATGCTGGCCAGAGCCGCCCGTAGTGGTCGTTCGGCATCCGGCTCGGCACAGGCCTTGAGCCAGACAAGCAAATCACGCGCTTCCTGCGAGGCAAAGACCGAATCCTTGTCGGACAGATAGACACTGCGCACGCCTCGCGCGGACAACGCGTCTCGCACCGCCTGCGCTTCTTTACCATCGCGCACCAGGATGGCGATATCTGCCGGGCGCACGCCTCGCAGCACTTTTCCATCGACCGTGAAGCCATCGCGTCCTGACTGGCCGCCGTTGAGCAACGCCGTGATCTCACTGGCGCAAGCGGCCGCCATGGATTGTCGATACACCGCACCGGAAAGCGGCTGCTCCGACGACAGGTGCCAGATGTTCAGCGCCGCGACCACCTGCCCTGCGACCCGCAAGGACTCCTTGCGTCCCTGGGATTCAACGGACAGGAACGGCACCGGGTTCTCGCCCGAAGGTTCACGGAACAGAAAGGCCCCACGCCCCTTCGGGCGGGACTCGGCATTCTGGAAAACATGGTTTACCGCACCGACCATGGCATGGCTGGAACGGAAATTCGTGCCCAGCGTGTGCAGCCTGCCAGCAGTGGCTTCGCGAGCGCGCAGGTAGGTATAGATGTCGGCACCGCGAAACGCGTAGATCGCCTGCTTCGGATCGCCGATCAGGAAAAGTCCGGTCCCGGGGTCGTTATCTTCGATACGGTAGATGCTTTCGAAGATCCGGTATTGAACCGGGTCGGTGTCCTGGAACTCATCGATCAGCGCTACCGGAAACTGCTCGCGGATCAGGCTCGCCAGACGCTCGCCTCCGTCGGCCTGCAGGGCCGCGTCGAGGCGCAGCAGCATGTCATCGAAGCCCATCTCGGCGCGGCGACGCTTCTCTGCCTCGAAGCGCGCCCCGACCCATTGCGCGGCATGCTGCAATACGGCGGCATCTGGCGTGGGCAACGCATCCAGGCTGGCCTTGAGACTGGCCATGGCGTCCAGCCCGGGATGGTTGGGCACGTCACCTTTCCAGGCTTCGGCCATGCCCTCGGGCGTCAACCGCGAGAACCCGGTGCCGATGTCCAACAGCTCAAGGCTTTCGTCATCGACCCAGGCAGTGATTTTCTGAAACCACGGTTCGAAGTAACGCGCCTGCATCTTGCGCCCGTCGACAGACTTGCTGGCCACGCCTTGCTGGCATATCTGCAACAGTTCCACCGCCCATTGCCGCCACGGCGCCTTGAGATCGAGCAAGGCGGCACTGCGCTCCTGCAAGGCCGCGGCGATGAGTTCGGCAGGCTCAAGCCCGTCACCATCGCCACGCTCGCTGGAAAACAAGCCTCGTACCCGCGGCAACAGCGCAGCAGGCCCTCCCCAATGGGTACGCACCCAGCTCAGCGCCTCGCCTTGCATCGAATAGCAGAACAACCGCCAATAATCGCGCAGCACCTCGCCCAGCAATTCGCTGTGGTCGGTTTCCAGGGTCTGGGTGAACAAGCTACCGCTGTCGAAGGCGTGCTCACGCAACATGCGCTGGCACCAACTGTGGATGGTCGAGACGGCCGCTTCGTCCATCCACTGCGCAGCGATGTCCAGCCGGTTCGCGCAGCCAGGCCATTGGTCGGCGTTGAACTCGTCGCGCAACGCAACGATCAGCGAATCCGGGGCGGGAATTTCGTCACGGAAGAAGCGTGCGGCTTCGGCCAGACGGGTGCGAATTCGTTCACGCAACTCTTTGGTGGCAGCGTCCGTGAAGGTCACTACCAGGATTTGCGGTGGAAGCAACTCGCGGCCAAAGCCGGACGCCGAACCGCCATGCCCCAGCACCAGACGCAGGTACAACGCCGAGATGGTGAAGGTCTTGCCGGTACCGGCGCTGGCCTCGATCAGTTGGCTACCATGTAGCGGGAAAGCCAAGGCCAATGGTGTCTGTCGACTCATGAACGGGCTTCCTCGCCGACCAATGAACGCCATGGGGCTTCGAGCAACGGCCGGTAAAGCGCATCGCACCAATCGGGGAATGTTTCGTCAGCCATCAAGGCATCGAAATCAGGAAACTGTCGAGCCAACGCCGGACTTTCCCGCCGTTCGCCTTCAAACGTCTGTCCATCGCCCTCATAGGCTTTGCGAGCCGCCGCTTCGGCCTTGTCCGGATCAGTCTGGCCGAGCCAGGCGAAAGCCGTCTTCACCGCGATTGGTAGCGGCTGGCGCATACCGGTCTGCCAAGCCAGCAGCATGTCGCCCAGTAGCCTTTGTGCGACAGGCTCGTCAAAAGGTGCCAGCAGCAAGCTGTCATCACTGGCCACCAGCGCCGTCGTCAACGACAAGCCATTAGCGCAGGCCACGAGATGGTTGACCCAAGGCCGTATCAAGCGATGCCACTTACGGGTCTTGGTGGAGCCAATGCTGTTGGGTATGGCCGTGATGGCGAGGACCGCACCGTCGGAACGCTGATGCAAACCACTGAGCCAGCCCTCGACATTCACTCCCTGCAATTGCAGGCTGACTGGCACAGCGCTGACCGACGGTGTCGGCCATAACGCCAGAAGCTGTTGGTAACGCTGGAGCAGATCCGGCAGGGGTTCAATCAATTCACGCTGCATGCACTCACCGAAACCGGCCATGGGTAACAGACCACTGTTCTGCAGTCTTTTGGCGTGGGCGGTGAGGGCAAGATCCGGCTGGTCCAGGCGTACCAGGGCGGCCTCGAGCAGACTGTCACTCAGGCTGTAGCGTTGCAGCGCATCGAGCACAAAAGGTTCGTCATCGGCCAAAGGCGCTTCGATGGCCTCGAAGAACACCTTCAACCGCTGACTGAAGAAATGGCGGACAGGATTGCGCAGGAAGTCCTGCAACTGCCCGAGGCCCAAGGGCTCTTCCTGAACATAGGGCTCCAGCATCCGGTTTTTATCGGTTTGATCACAAGCGTCATGGAGCATCCGCCATTCGCTGGCGTAACTGAACAGCTCGTCACCTTGATGGAAATAACGTGCACTGAACGGTTGCAACGGATGCTCCTGGGTCAGGGCATCGAGAAGAGGCTTGCCGTCATCTGCCAACCGCCAGCCACTGGCGAGATGATCGCGCAGTTGGCCGATCAACACCGATGCCGGGCGCTCGCTGTTGTCGCGAATACTGCGCCCCACCCAACTGATGTACAGCTTTTCCCGAGCAGAAAGCAGCGCTTCCAACAGCAGGTAGCGGTCGTCCTCACGGCGGGAACGATCGCCCGGACGATAATCGCCGCCCATCAGGTCGAAGTCCAACGGCGGCTGGGCTCGTGGGTAATCACCATCATTCATTCCCAGCAGGCACACCAGCTTGAAGGGGATCGCGCGCATCGGCATCAAGGTACAGAAGTTGACTGCGCCGGCCAGGAAACGCTGGGACAGTCGCCCCTGATCCAGTCCGGCCAACCACGCCTCTCGCACCACCGTCAGCGGCAATTCATCGTGCAGTCCCACCGACTCACAGGTTTCCAGCCAGGTTTCACGCAAGTCTTCGAGTTGGGCCAGCAAATAGTCGTCATGCTCGTTGCTTGCCTGGAAAAACAGCTGCATCAGATCTTGCAGGCGTGAACCCCATTGCTGCGGCGATGCCGGCCGGGTGAGTTCCTGATGGGCAACTTCCAGGGCATCCAGCAAAGCAACCAGGGGACCGATCAACGCCGCATCCAGGCCCCCGATTTCGTCATAGGGCTCAATGCCCTCATAAGCGCTCGAACTGCCGACGGCATACCCCAGCAACATGCGACGCAAGCCGAAATGCCAACTGTTCTGCTCAAGCTCGGCAGGCAGGCCCAACCCGGCACGGTGTTCGGCGCTCATCCCCCAGCGAATGCCTGCTCCTTCGATCCAGCGGTGCAGTGTCGGCAGGTCGGCCTCATCGATGCCAAACCGTTCGCGTAACGCCGGGACATCCAGCAGATCGAGGATTTCGCTGACCGGGAAACGACTGTCCGGCAGCTTGAGCAAATGCTCGACGGCGATCAGCAGTGGATCACGTCCACGCTGGCCCTGGTCGGTCAGCGTGAAGGGAATGAACCGCGGGTCGCTCCTGTCGAGCTGGCCGAACACTGCGCGAATGTGCGGTGCATAACTGTCGATGTCCGGGACCATGACGATGATATCCCGTGGGCGCAGGGTCGGATCCGCACTGAAGTGGGCCAGCAATTGGTCGTGGAGAATTTCGACTTCACGCTGGGCGCCATGGGCCACATGAAAGCGAATCGAGCCGTCTCGCTCTGTATCGACGACAGGCCAGTGTTCCCGGGTTTCGTCCAGGGGGCGCAGCTCCAGGATGTCATCCTGCAACTGGCTGAGAAGGGTCGTGGGGGTCCCATCGGTGAACAGGTCGATTCGCCCATCGCGAAATACCGAGCGATAGCTGTTCGGGTCATCGTAGCTGTCGAGCAGGTTGATATAGTCGCGCCCTTGCTTGCCCCAGGCGGCCAATAACGGATGGGCATGTTGATGCAGGGTTTGCGGATCGAGGACGACGGGCATGCCAGCCTTGCGTGCCTGGCGCTTGTATTGGTGACGCAGCAAATCCTTGTCGGCGACGATGTCCGCCCAATGATGGCGACACGGGTTATGCACGCAGAGCAGAACCTGGCTGAACCGGGAAAGGCCGGCGAGCGCCTCCAGTACCTGGGCAGGCAACGACGAAATACCAAACACGATGACCCGTGCGGGCAGGCCTTTCGGAGCGACTTCCAGACTGTTGATACGCTCGATGTAGCGCTGATGAACGCCGGCACGGCTTTGCGCCATGCCTTGCTCTCCCACATCCAGCAGCAAGGCTCGCCACAGCTCCGCTTGCCAGCAATTTGCCGGTGCAAGCGGCTTGATTTCACCTCGGACATTTCTGGTCTGGTGTCGACCTTCCGCCCAATCCTCAAGCCAGTCGGCCCGGTAGACCTGGTACTGGTCGAACAGATCGGCAAGACGCTCGGACAGTTGATAGCGCTTGCGCAAGTCGGTGTCTTGGGTAAGGAATCGGCGCAGAGGTTCAAAATGAGGCTGCTCAATCAACTGCGGCAGCAGACGCATCAGGCGCCAGGTTAGCGGAGCCTTATCCAGCAGGGACTTGGCCGGAATTTCGTCGCGTCCCAGGACCGTTCGATAAAGTTGCCACATGAAACTGCCCGGCAGTTGCACATCAATGGCAGCCGCAATACCGCAGCCACCGGAATCATCGTCTTCCGGGTCTTCGGCCAGTGCGAGCTTGAGCCATTGGGCAATGCCGTTGCTCTGTACCAGGGCGATTTCATTTTCAAGGGGGGCCAGCGGATAGCGCCGCATCAAGCTGATCACCAGGCTGCGCAATTCATCAAGGCGATTCCCGTGAACCACCATGAAAGCTGGGCTAAGGGACGTTGCGTCCGGCATGAAAGGCATCCTTGAAATTGCAAAAGCTAGGGGCAGAACCTTAGCACTGTCGGGGGGTTGTGACAGCCGGGAGCTTTCCGCGCTTGTCGTAAGAACTTTCCCGCGGGCAAAACAAAACCCCTACCTGCATCAGCAGATAGGGGTTTCGGAATTTAATCTTGACGATGACCTACTCTCACATGGGGAAACCCCACACTACCATCGGCGATGCATCGTTTCACTGCTGAGTTCGGGATGGGATCAGGTGGTTCCAATGCTCTATGGTCGTCAAGAAATTCGGGTACTGAGTCGCGGCCAGTCGGCCTCGCTTCAGCAAATTGGGTATGTGATAGCTTTGGTGTTTTGTGAGATTCGAACTTTCGGTTCGTTTCGTCTTCACACACCGCAATCTGGTCTCGTTCGCTTTTCAGCTCGGAGGATACAAATTGCTTGGGTGTTATATGGTCAAGCCTCACGGGCAATTAGTACAGGTTAGCTCAACGCCTCACAGCGCTTACACACCCTGCCTATCAACGTCGTAGTCTTCGACGGCCCTTCAGGGGACTCAAGGTCCCAGTGAGATCTCATCTTGAGGCAAGTTTCCCGCTTAGATGCTTTCAGCGGTTATCTTTCCCGAACATAGCTACCCGGCAATGCCACTGGCGTGACAACCGGAACACCAGAGGTTCGTCCACTCCGGTCCTCTCGTACTAGGAGCAGCCCCTCTCAAATCTCAAACGTCCACGGCAGATAGGGACCGAACTGTCTCACGACGTTCTAAACCCAGCTCGCGTACCACTTTAAATGGCGAACAGCCATACCCTTGGGACCGGCTTCAGCCCCAGGATGTGATGAGCCGACATCGAGGTGCCAAACACCGCCGTCGATATGAACTCTTGGGCGGTATCAGCCTGTTATCCCCGGAGTACCTTTTATCCGTTGAGCGATGGCCCTTCCATACAGAACCACCGGATCACTAAGACCTACTTTCGTACCTGCTCGACGTGTCTGTCTCGCAGTCAAGCGCGCTTTTGCCTTTATACTCTACGACCGATTTCCGACCGGTCTGAGCGCACCTTCGTACTCCTCCGTTACTCTTTAGGAGGAGACCGCCCCAGTCAAACTACCCACCATACACTGTCCTCGATCCGGATAACGGACCTGAGTTAGAACCTCAAAGTTGCCAGGGTGGTATTTCAAGGATGGCTCCACGCGAACTGGCGTCCACGCTTCAAAGCCTCCCACCTATCCTACACAAGCAAATTCAAAGTCCAGTGCAAAGCTATAGTAAAGGTTCACGGGGTCTTTCCGTCTAGCCGCGGATACACTGCATCTTCACAGCGATTTCAATTTCACTGAGTCTCGGGTGGAGACAGCGCCGCCATCGTTACGCCATTCGTGCAGGTCGGAACTTACCCGACAAGGAATTTCGCTACCTTAGGACCGTTATAGTTACGGCCGCCGTTTACCGGGGCTTCGATCAAGAGCTTCGCGTTAGCTAACCCCATCAATTAACCTTCCGGCACCGGGCAGGCGTCACACCCTATACGTCCACTTTCGTGTTTGCAGAGTGCTGTGTTTTTAATAAACAGTCGCAGCGGCCTGGTATCTTCGACCGGCGTGGGCTTACGCAGCAAGTGCTTCACCCTCACCGGCGCACCTTCTCCCGAAGTTACGGTGCCATTTTGCCTAGTTCCTTCACCCGAGTTCTCTCAAGCGCCTTGGTATTCTCTACCCAACCACCTGTGTCGGTTTGGGGTACGGTTCCTGGTTACCTGAAGCTTAGAAGCTTTTCTTGGAAGCATGGCATCAACCACTTCGTCACCCAAAGGGTAACTCGTCATCAGCTCTCGGCCTTAGAATCCCGGATTTACCTAAGATTCCAGCCTACCACCTTAAACTTGGACAACCAACGCCAAGCTGGCCTAGCCTTCTCCGTCCCTCCATCGCAATAACCAGAAGTACAGGAATATTAACCTGTTTTCCATCGACTACGCTTTTCAGCCTCGCCTTAGGGACCGACTAACCCTGCGTCGATTAACGTTGCGCAGGAAACCTTGGTCTTTCGGCGTGGGTGTTTTTCACACCCATTGTCGTTACTCATGTCAGCATTCGCACTTCTGATACCTCCAGCAAGCTTCTCAACTCACCTTCACAGGCTTACAGAACGCTCCTCTACCGCATCACTTACGTGATACCCGTAGCTTCGGTGTATGGTTTGAGCCCCGTTACATCTTCCGCGCAGGCCGACTCGACTAGTGAGCTATTACGCTTTCTTTAAAGGGTGGCTGCTTCTAAGCCAACCTCCTAGCTGTCTAAGCCTTCCCACATCGTTTCCCACTTAACCATAACTTTGGGACCTTAGCTGACGGTCTGGGTTGTTTCCCTTTTCACGACGGACGTTAGCACCCGCCGTGTGTCTCCCATGCTCGGCACTTGTAGGTATTCGGAGTTTGCATCGGTTTGGTAAGTCGGGATGACCCCCTAGCCGAAACAGTGCTCTACCCCTACAGTGATACATGAGGCGCTACCTAAATAGCTTTCGAGGAGAACCAGCTATCTCCGAGCTTGATTAGCCTTTCACTCCGATCCACAGGTCATCCGCTAACTTTTCAACGGTAGTCGGTTCGGTCCTCCAGTTAGTGTTACCCAACCTTCAACCTGCCCATGGATAGATCGCCCGGTTTCGGGTCTATTCCCAGCGACTAGACGCCCTATTAAGACTCGCTTTCGCTACGCCTCCCCTATTCGGTTAAGCTCGCCACTGAAAATAAGTCGCTGACCCATTATACAAAAGGTACGCAGTCACCCAACAAAGTGGGCTCCCACTGCTTGTACGCATACGGTTTCAGGATCTATTTCACTCCCCTCTCCGGGGTTCTTTTCGCCTTTCCCTCACGGTACTAGTTCACTATCGGTCAGTCAGTAGTATTTAGCCTTGGAGGATGGTCCCCCCATATTCAGACAAAGTTTCTCGTGCTCCGTCCTACTCGATTTCACTTCTAAGATCCTTTCGCGTACAGGGCTATCACCCACTATGGCCGCACTTTCCAGAGCGTTCCGCTAAAATCAAAGAAGCTTAAGGGCTAGTCCCCGTTCGCTCGCCACTACTAAGGGAATCTCGGTTGATTTCTTTTCCTCAGGGTACTTAGATGTTTCAGTTCCCCTGGTTCGCCTCTTGCACCTATGTATTCAGTACAAGATAACCATCTTATGATGGCTGGGTTCCCCCATTCAGACATCTCCGGATCAAAGTCTGTTTGCCGACTCCCCGAAGCTTTTCGCAGGCTACCACGTCTTTCATCGCCTCTGACTGCCAAGGCATCCACCGTATGCGCTTCTTCACTTGACCATATAACCCCAAGCAATCTGGTTATACTGTGAAGACGACATTCGCCGAAAATTCGATCTGGCTCTAAGAGCCACTCACAAATTTTACCTTAGCCTGATCCGTTACCAGTGAAAGTAACGTTCAGTCTATCTTTCTATCACATACCCAAATTTTTAAAGAACGATCTAATCAAAAGACTAGAAATCAACATTCACCATCACTTTGATGGAATGCTCATTTCTAAGCTTTCAGAAGCAGTTTATGGTGGAGCCAAGCGGGATCGAACCGCTGACCTCCTGCGTGCAAGGCAGGCGCTCTCCCAGCTGAGCTATGGCCCCATTACAAAATTGGTGGGTCTGGGCAGATTCGAACTGCCGACCTCACCCTTATCAGGGGTGCGCTCTAACCAACTGAGCTACAGACCCAATTTCGAGCTTGTAACTGTTAGCTATGAGCTATCAGCTTGGAGCTTAAAGCTGCTTCTATCGTCTTCTTCAATGAATCAAGCAATTCGTGTGGGAGCTCATGAAGCAGCTGCGGTCGTCGATTAAGGAGGTGATCCAGCCGCAGGTTCCCCTACGGCTACCTTGTTACGACTTCACCCCAGTCATGAATCACACCGTGGTAACCGTCCTCCCGAAGGTTAGACTAGCTACTTCTGGTGCAACCCACTCCCATGGTGTGACGGGCGGTGTGTACAAGGCCCGGGAACGTATTCACCGCGACATTCTGATTCGCGATTACTAGCGATTCCGACTTCACGCAGTCGAGTTGCAGACTGCGATCCGGACTACGATCGGTTTTGTGGGATTAGCTCCACCTCGCGGCTTGGCAACCCTCTGTACCGACCATTGTAGCACGTGTGTAGCCCAGGCCGTAAGGGCCATGATGACTTGACGTCATCCCCACCTTCCTCCGGTTTGTCACCGGCAGTCTCCTTAGAGTGCCCACCATTACGTGCTGGTAACTAAGGACAAGGGTTGCGCTCGTTACGGGACTTAACCCAACATCTCACGACACGAGCTGACGACAGCCATGCAGCACCTGTCTCAATGTTCCCGAAGGCACCAATCCATCTCTGGAAAGTTCATTGGATGTCAAGGCCTGGTAAGGTTCTTCGCGTTGCTTCGAATTAAACCACATGCTCCACCGCTTGTGCGGGCCCCCGTCAATTCATTTGAGTTTTAACCTTGCGGCCGTACTCCCCAGGCGGTCAACTTAATGCGTTAGCTGCGCCACTAAGAGCTCAAGGCTCCCAACGGCTAGTTGACATCGTTTACGGCGTGGACTACCAGGGTATCTAATCCTGTTTGCTCCCCACGCTTTCGCACCTCAGTGTCAGTATCAGTCCAGGTGGTCGCCTTCGCCACTGGTGTTCCTTCCTATATCTACGCATTTCACCGCTACACAGGAAATTCCACCACCCTCTACCATACTCTAGCTCGACAGTTTTGAATGCAGTTCCCAGGTTGAGCCCGGGGATTTCACATCCAACTTAACGAACCACCTACGCGCGCTTTACGCCCAGTAATTCCGATTAACGCTTGCACCCTCTGTATTACCGCGGCTGCTGGCACAGAGTTAGCCGGTGCTTATTCTGTCGGTAACGTCAAAACACTAACGTATTAGGTTAATGCCCTTCCTCCCAACTTAAAGTGCTTTACAATCCGAAGACCTTCTTCACACACGCGGCATGGCTGGATCAGGCTTTCGCCCATTGTCCAATATTCCCCACTGCTGCCTCCCGTAGGAGTCTGGACCGTGTCTCAGTTCCAGTGTGACTGATCATCCTCTCAGACCAGTTACGGATCGTCGCCTTGGTGAGCCATTACCCCACCAACTAGCTAATCCGACCTAGGCTCATCTGATAGCGCAAGGCCCGAAGGTCCCCTGCTTTCTCCCGTAGGACGTATGCGGTATTAGCGTCCGTTTCCGAGCGTTATCCCCCACTACCAGGCAGATTCCTAGGCATTACTCACCCGTCCGCCGCTCTCAAGAGGTGCAAGCACCTCTCTACCGCTCGACTTGCATGTGTTAGGCCTGCCGCCAGCGTTCAATCTGAGCCATGATCAAACTCTTCAGTTCAAACATCTTTGGGTTTTGAGAAAACCCTAAACTTGGCTCAGCAATCGTTGGTTACATCTTTGATTTCTCGCGGAGTAACTTGTGATGCTGATAATCTGTTGACTAGCAGTCTGACTCCACAAGCACCCACACGAATTGCTTGATTCAGTTGTTAAAGAGCGGTTGGCTGAGTCTTTCGTCTCAACCGAGGCGCGCATTCTACAGCGCCCCGTGTATCTGTCAAGCGGTTATTTTCAGAAGTTTTCAAAGTTTCCTTTGCAACTTCAACCACTTGCGCTTCCGATCTCTCGTTAGCGGGAGGCGAATTCTACAGCGTTACTCGCTGCTGTCAACACCTCTTTTTCACCGCTTTCGACCGAGAAGATCGAACCGCTGATAGAGCCAAACAACACCGCTCTACCTGCTCCTTCCGGGCTTCGATGAACTGAAGCCCAGCACCTTCGAAACCTACTTAACTCATTGAATCTCAAGGAGTTTTCCGTTTCGACTGCGCCGGAAGTGGGGCGAATTATAGACTTCCAGAATCTGCCGTCAACACCTATTTTCATAATTCTGTCACATCAGTCAAAAAGCCCCGTAAACACAGAGGCCGGCGCCCAAGGGCGCCGGCCTCTGTGTTTACCGGTTACAAGCTGGGGAAAGCGAACTGCGAAGCCTCATGGCTGGCACGCTGCGGCCAGCGCTGGGTAATGGCCTTGCGACGGGTATAGAAACGCACGCCGTCCGGGCCGTAGGCGTGCAGGTCACCGAACAGCGAGCGCTTCCAGCCACCAAAGCTGTGATAGGCAACCGGCACCGGCAATGGAACGTTGACGCCCACCATGCCGACTTCGATCTCATCGCAGAACAACCGCGCCGCCTCGCCATCACGAGTGAAGATGCAGGTGCCGTTGCCATACTCGTGATCGTTGATCAACTGCATCGCCTCTTCCAGGCTATTGACCCGGACGATGCACAGCACCGGCCCGAAGATCTCTTCCTTATAGATGCGCATATCAGGTGTCACGCGATCAAACAGGCAGCCACCCAGGAAGAAACCTTCCTCATGCCCGGTCACACTCAAGCCACGGCCATCGACCACCAGCGAAGCACCCGCCGCCACACCGTCTTCTATATAGCCGCTGACCTTGTCGCGATGCTGCCCCGTCACCAACGGCCCCATGTCCAGCCCACAGGACGTACCTGCGCCAATCTTCAGCGCCTTGATCTGCGGCACCAGCTTGGCCACCAGCGCATCCGCCACCTGGTCGCCGACACACACCGCTACCGAAATCGCCATGCAGCGTTCACCGCACGAACCGTACGCCGCCCCCATCAGTGCGCTGACGGCATTGTCCAGGTCCGCGTCCGGCATCAGCACCGCATGGTTCTTCGCCCCACCCAGTGCCTGGACGCGTTTGCCACGCCGAGTACCCTCGGCATAGATGTATTCGGCAATCGGCGTAGAACCGACAAAACTCAGCGCCTTCACTTCCGGCGCTTCGATCAGCGCGTCCACCGCAGCCTTGTCGCCGTGCACCACGCTCAATACGCCCTTGGGCAAACCGGCTTCTAACAACAGCTGTGCGATCAGCAGCGTCGAACTCGGGTCACGCTCGGACGGCTTGAGGATGAAGCAGTTACCGCAGACGATCGCCAACGGATACATCCACAACGGCACCATCGCCGGAAAGTTGAACGGTGTGATACCGGCCACCACACCCAGAGGCTGGAAGTCTGACCATGCGTCGATGTTCGGTCCTACGTTACGGCTGTATTCGCCTTTCAGAATTTCTGGTGCCGCGCAGGCGAACTCGACGTTTTCGATGCCGCGCTTGAGCTCACCGGCCGCGTCTTCCAACGTCTTGCCATGTTCTTCACTGATCAACTGCGCGATGCGCGACTCGTTCTGCTCCAGCAATTGCTTGAAACGAAACATCACCTGCGCGCGCTTGGCCGCCGGTGTATTGCGCCAGGCCGGGAAAGCCGCCTTCGCGGCGTCGATGGCCTGCTGGATGGTCGCGCGATCAGCCAACGGCACTTTATGGATGGCCTGGCCAGTAGACGGGTTGAACACATCGGCGGTGCGAGCGCTGTCGCTCAGCAGTTCGCCATTGATCAAATGCGGGATGAGGCTCATGGGGACTCCAGAATTTATCCACAGGCGCCCGTGACCGGACGCCCGTTATCGAAAGCTATATAGAAGGACGTATCAGTCGAGCTTGTTCAGCACTTCACCGACCGCATCGAACAGGCGATCCAGATCCTGCGGCTTGCTGTTGAACGTTGGACCGAACTGCAGGGTGTCGCCGCCAAACCGCACATAGAACCCGGCTTTCCACAACGCCATGCCGGCCTCGAATGGACGCACGATTGCGTCGCCGTCGCGCCCGGCGATCTGGATCGCGCCGGCCAGGCCATAGTTGCGAATGTCGATGACGTTTTTCGCGCCCTTCAAGCCGTGCAGTGCATTCTCGAAATGCGGGGCGATCTCGGCCACGCTCTGTACCAGGTTTTCCTTCTGCAGCAGGTCCAGCGCAGCCAGGCCAGCCGCGCAGGCTACCGGGTGCGCCGAGTAGGTGTAGCCGTGGGGAAACTCCACCGCGTACTCGGGCGTCGGCTGGTTCATGAACGTCTGGTAGATCTCGGAGCTGGCAATCACCGCACCCATGGGGATCGCGCCATTGGTGACTTGTTTGGCGATGCACATCAGGTCCGGCGTCACGCCAAAGCTGCCGGCACCGAACATCGAACCGGTGCGGCCGAAACCGGTGATCACTTCGTCGAACACCAGGAGAATGCTGTGCTGGTCGCAGATTTCCCGCAGGCGCTTGAGGTAACCCTCTGGCGGCACCAGCACGCCAGCCGACCCCGCCATCGGTTCGACGAATACCGCAGCGATGTTGGAAGCATCGTGCAGCTCGATCAACTTCAGCAGTTCATCGGCCAAGGCGATGCCACCCTCTTTCGGCATGCCACGGGAATAGGCATTGCTGGCCAGCAAGGTGTGAGGCAAGTGGTCGACGTCCATCATGGCTTGGCCGAACAGCTTGCGGTTGCCGTTGACACCGCCGAGGCTGGTGCCGGCGATGTTCACGCCGTGATAGCCACGGGCACGACCAATCATCTTGGTCTTGGTCGCCTGGCCCTTGAGACGCCAGTAGGCGCGGACCATCTTCACCGCGGTATCGGCGCACTCGGAGCCGGAGTCGGTAAAGAACACATGATTGAGATTGCCCGGGGTCAGACTGGTGATTTTTTCCGCCAGTTGGAACGACAGCGGATGGCCGTACTGGAACCCCGGCGAGTAATCGAGGGTGCCCAGTTGCTTGGCGACCGCTTCCTGGATTTCCTTGCGGGTGTGCCCGGCGCCACATGTCCACAGGCCCGACAGCGAGTCGTACACCTTGCGCCCCTTGTCATCCACCAGCCAACTGCCTTCGGCAGCGACGATCAGGCGCGGATCGCGCTGGAAATTGCGGTTGGCGGTGTAAGGCATCCAGTGGGCATCCAGCTTGAGCTGGCTGGCCAGGGAACCGGCAGCGTGTTCGGGCATGTTCATCGACAAAACCTCGCAGGTCATAAGCGACAGGGAATCGAAAGCGTTCTTGCAGCTAAGTTGCCACGGCGATAAAGTCGGTGAAATCCAACTTTTGTAACCTTCAGTCTGTGGATCACTAAACTATGAGCGCTCGTCGTCCCGATCCACTGGCCCAGGTCAGCGACTTTGATATTCGCCTGCTGCGCATTTTCCGCAGCGTAGTGGAATGTGGTGGATTTTCCGCCGCTGAAACCGTGCTTGGCATCGGCCGCTCGGCCATCAGCCAGCAGATGAGCGATCTAGAGCAACGCCTCGGCCTGCGCCTGTGCCAGCGTGGGCGCGCGGGCTTTTCCCTGACCGAGGAAGGTCGCGAGGTGTATCAATCGGCGTTGCAGCTATTGAGCGCACTGGAAAGCTTTCGCACCGAGGTCAACGGCCTGCACCAGCATTTGCGCGGTGAATTGACCATCGGCCTGACCGACAACCTGGTCACCCTGCCCCACATGCGCATCACCCACGCCTTGGCGCAATTGAAAGAACGCGGGCCCGACGTGCAGATCCAGATCCGCATGATCGCCCCCAACGAAGTCGAGCAAGGCGTGCTCGACGGGCGCCTGCACGTCGGCGTAGTTCCCCAGGCCAGTGCCCTGTCCGGGCTGGAATATCAACCGCTGTACAGTGAACGATCACTGCTGTACTGCGCGGTCGGGCATCCGCTGTTTTATGTCGATGACCAGCAACTTGAGGACGCTCGCCTCAACAGCCAGGACGCCATCGCGCCAACCTTCCGCCTGCCTGCCGAAATACAGGCCCATTACCAGGCGCTCAATTGCACCGCGAGCGCATCGGACCGCGAAGGCATGGCGTTCCTGATCCTCACCGGACGCTACATCGGTTACCTGCCCGATCACTACGCCAGCCTCTGGGTCCAGCAAGGTCGGCTGCGGGCCCTGAAGCCCTCCGCACGTTTCTATGACCTGAGCCTGGCGTCGGTCACGCGCAAGGGGCGTCGGCCTCACCTGGTGCTGGAGAGTTTTCTCGAAAGCCTGGCGGCCACCCGTTAACCCTTTGCTCTTTGTGGGAGCGAGCTTGCTCGCTCCCACAGGTGTTTAGTCAGGCTTTTAGTGTGATGGCACTTGTCGGATCGATGCCGGTGCGCTATCAACGCACTTGCTTGCCCACAGACCCAGCCCGGAAACGCCCATGACCTTTGAAGTCCCTGCCCACGGTGGCAAGCCCACCAGTCGCATTCGTCAAAAGAACGAAGAGACGATTCTCAAGGCTGCCGAAGATGAATTCGCCCGTCACGGGTTCAAAGGCACCAGCATGAATGCCATCGCCCTGAAGGCCGGGCTGCCCAAGGCAAATCTGCATTATTACTTCACCAATAAACTCGGCTTGTACGTGGCGGTGCTGAGCAACATCATCGAATTGTGGGACAGCACCTTCAATACCCTCACAGCCGAGGATGATCCGGCCGAAGCCCTGACCCGCTATATCCGCGCCAAGATGGAGTTCTCTCGTCGCCAACCCCAGGCATCGCGATTGTTTGCCATGGAAGTGATCAGCGGTGGCGAATGCCTGACCGAGTATTTCAACCAGGATTATCGCGCCTGGTTCAATGGTCGGGCGGCCGTATTCCAGGCCTGGATCGATGCCGGCAAGATGGACCCGATCGACCCGGTTCACCTCATTTTCCTGTTATGGGGCAGCACCCAGCATTACGCCGACTTCGCCACCCAGATCTGTCGCGTGACCGGGCGCAGCAAGTTGACCAAGCAGGACATGGTCGAGGCTGGCGACAACCTGATCCGCATCATTCTCAAAGGCTGCGGCCTGACACCTGCCCTCTAAGATCGCCATGCCCTTTACCCTTGCCGGCTTTTGCGAACACCGCGAAGAAATTCGCAAAAGCCGCTTCATCACGTTCGCCGCGCCCATCACCAGCCCCGCCGACGCCCAGGCCTTTATCGACCAGCACAGCGACCTGAATGCCTCGCACAATTGCTGGGCCTGGAAACTCGGCGACCAATACCGCAGCAACGACGATGGCGAACCGGGAGGCACCGCCGGGCGGCCAATCCTGGCCGCGATCGAAGCACAAGCCTGCGATCAGGTCGCGGTGCTGGTGATTCGCTGGTACGGCGGGATTCAACTGGGCACGGGCGGGCTGGCCCGGGCTTATGGCGGCGGCGCGAACAAATGCCTGCAAAACGCCGAGAAAATCGAATTGTTCAGTCGCGTGGCGCTGCGCTGTTCCTGCGGATTCGCCGAGCTGGCCCTGGTGAAACTGCGTGTCGCCGAATGCGCCGGGTTGGTCAATGAAGAGCGCTTTACAGCCAACGGCGTAGACCTTCAACTGGCCGTGGACGAAGCGCAGATCGAAACATTGCAAACGCATCTGGCGGACCTGAGCCGTGGCCGGATTCTGCTGGCACGTTGAGATCAGCCTGCGACCTTTCAGGGCGCCTCGCAATCGTTCAACTTGCCCACATCCACTGTGTACCCGACTGTGGATAACCTGAGCACATCCCTCTGTAACCCTTCTGTCATGCGGGTTTCAGAGAGTTGCTCATTTTTCAGCCAAAGTCCCGTGGAACCGACAAATCCATCCATAAAACAAACGCTTGCGGCGGTTTATCACCTTTAGAAGAAAGCCCCGCAGTGCTTATGCCCGAGTTTCCCGCTTGCACACAATAACTGTGGAGCAACCTGTGGATAACCCGTTCATGGCTCCTGCCACCCCAAGAAGGGCATGGCTCGCAGCCGCTTGCTCAATTTTTAACCACCCATTTCAGGGCAAACCGATGCCTGCGCAAAACTTGCACGCTCCAAGCCGGTGCAGAATTTTCCTGCGGCAGATGCCCTGGCTACATGCAGAGGGCCTTGGCGACGCGGGCCGAGGTAATTTCCTGACCTGATGGCCAGGAAATTGCTTTATCCACAGGCATTCCTGTCCATCGGCCCGAGCCTGTCATGTCCAACCCCGATTCCATCGCGCGCCTGCAATTGCGCAACATCAGCAAACGCTACCCCGGTTGCCTGGCCAACGACGCCATCGACCTGAGCATCCAACCCGGGGAGATCCACGCCCTGCTCGGGGAAAACGGTGCGGGTAAAAGCACCCTGATGAAGATTATCTACGGCGTCACCCCTGCCGATTCGGGCGAGGTGATCTGGCAAGGCCAGCGCATCAACCTGCGCAACCCGGCCCAGGCCCGCGGCCTGGGAATCGGCATGGTGTTCCAGCATTTCTCGCTGTTCGAAACCCTCACCGTTGCGCAGAACATTGCCCTGGCAATGGGCGCGGCAGCCGGTACGCCGGCGCAGCTGGAACCCCGGATCCGCGAGGTTTCCCGGCGTTACGGCATGGCGCTGGAGCCGCAGCGGCTGGTCCACAGCCTGTCGATTGGCGAGCGGCAGCGGGTGGAGATCATTCGCTGCCTGATGCAGGACATTCGCCTGCTGATTCTCGACGAACCGACCTCGGTGCTCACGCCCGTGGAAGCCGAAGAACTGTTCGTGACCCTGCGCCGACTGGCGAGCGAGGGCTGCAGCATCCTGTTTATCAGCCACAAGCTCGGGGAAGTGCGAGCGTTGTGCCACAGCGCCACGGTGCTGCGCGGCGGACGGGTGTCGGGGCATTGCACGCCGGCGCAATGCTCGGACCGGGAGCTGGCGCAACTGATGGTTGGCGAAGCGGCCGGACTGATCACGGACTACACCAAGGTCAGCGCAGACAAAGTCTTCCTGCAAATCAACAAGCTGTCCTGGCACAACCCGGACCCGTTCGGCTGCTCGTTGCGGGAGATCGACCTGGAGGTGCGCAGCGGCGAAATCGTCGGCATCGCCGGGGTGGCGGGCAACGGTCAGGACGAATGGCTGGCGTTGCTCAGCGGAGAAACGCCGCTTGCCCGCCAGCAAGGCGAAACGATCCGATTCGACGGGCAACCCGTGGCTCATCTACGCCCCGACGCCCGTCGCCGGCTCGGGCTGGCCTTTGTCCCCGCCGAGCGCCTGGGCCACGGCGCCGTGCCGCAATTGAGCCTGGCGGATAACGCCTTGCTCAGTGCGTTCCAACAGGGCCTGGTCAGCCACGGACTGATTCGCCGCAGCAAGGTCGAACACCTGGCCGAGGAGATCATCCGCCGCTTTGGCGTGAAGACCCCCGACACCAGAACCCCGGCGCGCAGCCTCTCGGGAGGCAACCTGCAGAAATTCATTCTCGGCCGGGAAATCCTGCAACAGCCGAAGCTGCTGGTGGCCGCTCACCCGACCTGGGGCGTGGACGTCGGCGCGGCCGCGACCATCCATCGCGCACTGATTGCCCTGCGCGATGCAGGCGCGGCGATTCTGGTGATCTCCGAAGACCTCGACGAACTGTTCCAGATCAGCGACCGCCTCGGCGCCTTGTGCGGCGGGCGTCTGTCGGCCTTGAGACCCACCGTCGAGACCCGGCTCAGTGACGTCGGTGGCTGGATGGCCGGCCAGTTCGACGCCCCTCAATCCCCTGCCCCCGCACCGGTTTAAACGGAGTTCTACATGCTGCTTTCTCTCGAACCTCGCGGCCAGCAATCGCGCCTGATGCTCTGGTGCTCACCGCTACTGGCCGCCGTGTTGACCCTGGCCTGTGGCTCGCTGCTGTTCATCGCCCTGGGGCACGATCCGCTGCAAACGCTGTACACCCTGTTGATCGCCCCGATCAGCGATCTGTACGGCGTGTCCGAGTGGCTGGTCAAGACCCTGCCGATCCTGCTGTGTGCCCTCGGCCTGGCCGTGGCCTATCAGGCGCGAATCTGGAACATCGGCGCTGAAGGCCAACTGCTGCTCGGCGCCCTGGCCGGCAGCGCCTTGGCGGTGAACATCATCGACATGCAAAGCCGCTGGGCACTGGTGCTGATCCTGCTGACCGGCACCCTGGCCGGTGCCGCCTGGGCCGGGCTCACGGCGTGGCTGCGCACGCGCTTCAATGCCAATGAAATCCTCACCAGCATCATGCTCAATTACATCGCCCTGAACCTGTTGCTGTTTTGCGTTCACGGACCGTTGAAAGACCCGGCGGGTTTCAACTTCCCCGAGTCGGCGATGTTCGGCGAGGCCAGTCGCCTGCCGTTGCTGCTGGAGGACGGCCGGGTCCACGCCGGGCTGTATTTCGCCCTGCTGGCACTGGTGGCGGTGTGGGTTTTGCTGCAGAAAAGCTTCGTTGGCTTTCAGATCAAGGTACTGGGCCTCGATGCCCGCGCCGCCGGTTTCGCCGGTTTTCGCCAGAAACCGTTGGTGTGGCTGGCGTTGCTGATCAGCGGGGCACTGGCCGGGCTGGCCGGCGTCTGCGAAGTGACCGGGCCGATCGGTCAACTGGTGCCGCAGGTGTCGCCGGGCTACGGCTATGCGGCAATTACCGTGGCGTTCCTGGGGAGGCTCAATCCCATTGGCATTCTGTTTTCCAGCCTGTTGATGGCGTTGCTGTACATCGGCGGCGAGAGCGCGCAGATGTCGCTGAACCTTCCCCAGGCAATCACCCAACTGTTCCAGGGAATGATGCTGTTTTTCCTGTTGGCCTGCGACGTGCTGATTCTGTACCGGCCACGCCTCAACCTGCGCGGGGCCCGCCGCACCCGAACCACCGCCGTACAGGCAGGAGCGCTGTGATGGATATCGACCTGTTGAGCAATATTTTCTACGCCATGGTCCGCTGCGGTACGCCGTTGCTGCTGGTGGCCCTGGGTGAATTGGTCTGCGAAAAAAGCGGCGTCCTCAACCTGGGCCAGGAAGGCATGATGCTGTTCGGTGCGGTGATCGGTTTTATCGTCGCATTCAACAGCGGCAACCTGTGGCTCGGCGTGCTGCTGGCGATGGCTGCCGGCATGCTGTTGTCGGCGTTGTTCGCGCTGGTGGCGCTGGTATTCAACGCCAATCAGGTGGCCACCGGGCTGGCGCTGACGATTTTCGGTGTGGGCCTGTCGAGCTTTGTCGGAGCGGCCTGGGTCGGCAAACCGCTGGCGGGATTCGAGCCGCTGGCGATTCCTTACTTGAGTGACATTCCACTGATCGGGCGGATGCTGTTTGCCCAGGATCTGCTGGTTTACCTGTCCTTCGCCCTGTTTGCCCTGGTGGCGTGGATGATAGTGAAAAGCCGCGTCGGGTTGATCATCCAGGCCGTCGGGGAAAATCCCGATGCCGCCAGTGCCATGGGCCTGCCGGTGTTGCGGGTGAGGACCCTGGCGGTACTGTTTGGCGGCGCCATGGCCGGGTTGGCCGGCGCCTATCTGTCGCTGGCCTACACGCCGATGTGGGCCGAGAACATGAGCGCCGGACGCGGCTGGATCGCCCTGGCGCTGGTGGTGTTCGCCAGTTGGCGGGTGTGGCGCCTGCTGCTGGGCGCCTACCTGTTCGGCCTCGCCAGCATCCTGCACCTGGTGGCCCAGGGGCTGGGCCTGGCGATTCCATCGAGTCTGCTGGCGATGCTGCCGTATGCCGCGACCATTGTGGTGCTGGTGCTGTTGTCCCGGGACGCCGTGCGCACCCGGCTGTATGCGCCGGTGTCCCTGGGGCAGCCTTGGCAGGCGGGGCACTGAGATAGACTGCGGCGCGCCTATTGCGGGCAAGCCTTGCTCCCACAGATTTTCAAGAGTCCTACAGATTTTCAGTGATCTGTGGGAGCAAGGCTTGCCCGCGATGAGTCCCGAACAGGCAACACCTGAACCAAGCCCCACACCACCTCGAAAAACAGGAAAACCCACAACACCGCACTGGCCCCATGAAGCAGCGCATACAGCATCCAGGCCGAAAACAGAAACCGCCCCGTCGCGTCATAACGCCCGTACAGCGCCTGCGGATCCCGAATCCGCAGCACCGCCCACACGCAGACAATCGAGCCCATCAAATTCACCATCAACACATGCGCCGGCGCAAACGGCGGCAGGTCCCCAGGCAGGTCAAATAGCTGAGTCATGCTCACCAACACGCCATGCAGTGCCGCAAAGCTCCACGGCGTGACCAGCGCGGCCGACACGATCAGGTCGTACCAGGCGCTGCCAAGCACCACCCGGCGGTATTGCATCGAAGTCCACATACACTTTGCTCCAGATAATTGGGGAGCGAAAAGGCTAAAGCCTGGGGTATGCTCCAAGGTCAAGTCCTCTGGAGTTCCACAATGCGCATCGGTGAATTAGCCCAGGCCTGCGCCGTCAGTCGAGACACACTGCGCTTCTACGAGCAGCGGGGCCTGATCGCGGCGACGCGCAGCGCCAATGGCTATCGCGACTACCCCGCCGACGTGGTCCAACTGGTGCTCTATATCAAGACAGCCCAGCGCCTGGGCTTTACCCTGGGCGAGATCGGCGCCAGCGTCGCCGCCCTGTGGAACGCCCCCGACCCGGACTGCGCCGTGACGCAATTGCTGCAAGACAAACTGAACCTGATCGAAACCCGCATCACCGAACTCGACGCGTTGCGTCACGAGCTGAAACAACGGCTCGGACAACGCTGTCCATTAAATCCATGACCTTTTTCTTTCAAGGATGCCTCTCATGAATTCGGCAAGAAACGCATTGATCATCGGCGCCTCCCGGGGCCTGGGCCTCGGTCTGGTGAAGACGCTGCTCAGCGATGGCTGGAACGTGACCGCCACCGTGCGCAACCCGCAGAACGCAGAGGCTTTGAAGGCGCTGGGCCCGGTGCGGATCGAAAAACTCGACATGGACGATCAACAAGCGGTCATCGCCCTGAGCCAACAGCTCAAGGGCGAGACCTTCGACCTGCTGTTCGTCAATGCCGGCGTCAAGGGCCCGGACAACCAGAGCCCGGGCGGTGCGACGCTGGCCGAAGTCGGCCAGTTGTTCTTCACCAACGCGGTGGCGCCGATCAACCTGGCCCAACGCTTCGTTGGCCAGATCCGCGACGGCAGCGGCGTGCTCGCCTTCATGAGTTCGGTGCTGGGCAGCGTGACCATGCCCGACGCGCCGGAACTGGCGCTGTACAAGGCCAGCAAGGCGGCGCTCAACTCCATGACCAATAGCTTTGTCAGCCAACTGGGCGAGCAGTCACTGACCGTGCTGTCGCTGCACCCGGGCTGGGTGAAGACCGACATGGGCGGCGAAGGAGCGGACATCGATGTCGAGACCAGCACTCGCGGGCTGATCGACCAGGTCGATGCCTTTTCCGGCAAGGGTGGGCATCATTTCGTCAACTACCGGGGCGAAACAATCCCTTGGTAACTCCGCTAATCCCCTGTGGGAGCGAGCTTGCTCGCGATGGCGGCAGGTCAGTCGACATCGATGTTGGATGTGAGACTGCCATCGCGAGCAAGCTCACTCCCACCAAGCCCTCTCCTAATAGGAACCTGAGTTGGGCACTGGAAATGTGTCCGGCAACCTGAGTAAACTCCGACCCTCGCCCCCCACGGCGACCCTGGATCAGCAGACAGGGCATCACTGAGCTGGCTAACCTGAACCCACTTTCAGAGGAGCCGGCCACCATGCCTGCGACCCGTACCTGGTTAAAAAATCCCCTCGCCATTTTCACGGCCAACGACCTCGATGCCCGTGGCGGCCTCGTCCTGCAGGACGGTGTGATCGTCGAACTGCTAAGCGCCGGCCAGCAACCCGCCCAGCCCTGTGACGACATCTTCGATGCGCGCGAGCATGTGATCCTGCCGGGGTTGATCAATACCCACCATCATTTCTACCAGACCCTGACCCGTGCCTGGGCGCCAGTGGTGAACCAGCCGTTGTTTCCCTGGTTGACGACCCTCTACCCGGTGTGGGCGCGGCTGACCCCGGAAAAACTTGCCCTGGCCAGCAAAGTGGCCTTGGCCGAGTTGCTGCTGTCGGGCTGCACCACCGCGGCCGACCACCATTACCTGTTTCCCGAAGGCCTGGAAAATGCCATCGACGTGCAAGTGCAGAGTGTTCGTGAACTGGGCATGCGCGCGATGCTGACCCGTGGTTCCATGAGCCTGGGCGAGGCCGACGGTGGCTTGCCGCCGCAGCAGACCGTGCAGCAGGGCCAAGTGATTCTCGACGACAGCCAGCGCTTGATCGCCGAGTACCACGAGCGCGGCGACGGCGCGCAGATCCAGATTGCCCTGGCGCCCTGCTCACCGTTTTCGGTCACGCCGCAGATCATGAGCGCCAGCGCCGAGCTGGCGGAAAAACTCGACGTACGCCTGCACACGCACCTGGCCGAAACCCTCGATGAAGAAGCGTTTTGCCTGCAACGCTTCGGCCTGCGCACCGTGGATTACCTGGACAGCGTCGGCTGGCTTGGCCCGCGTACCTGGCTGGCCCACGGCATTCATTTCAACCCGGATGAAATCGCCCGTCTCGGCGCCGCCGGCACCGGCATCTGTCACTGCCCGAGTTCCAACATGCGCCTGGCCTCGGGCATTTGCCCGACCCTGGACCTGACCGCCGCCGGCGCTCCCGTGGGCCTGGGGGTAGACGGTTCGGCATCCAACGATGCCTCGAACATGATCCTCGAAACCCGCCAGGCGCTGTACATCCAGCGCCTGCGCTACGGCGCGCAAGCGATCACGCCGGAACGCGTGCTGGGCTGGGCGACCCGGGGCTCGGCGCAACTGCTCGGGCGCAGCGATATCGGTGAATTGGCGGAGGGCAAGCAGGCCGACCTGGCGCTGTTCAAGCTCGATGAACTGCGTTTCTCCGGCAGCCACGATCCGATTTCCGCACTGCTGCTGTGCGGCGCGGATCGGGCGGATCGGGTGATGATCGGTGGGCAATGGCGGGTCATCGACGGGCAAGTCGAGGGGTTGGACTTGAAGGGCTTGATTGCTGACCACAGCCAGGCGGCACGGGAGTTGATCGCCGGCATCTGATCGGACGCCATCGCGGGCAAGCCTTGCTCCCACAGGTCTCGCGGCAAGGCTGCCCTCATAAACACCCACCATTTACTGTGGGAGCAAGGCTTGCCCGCGATGCTCTTCTAGAGACCCAGCAAGGACAACATGATGAACGTCGCAAACAACACAAAATGGGTCATGCCTTCGATGGCATTGGTTTCGCCATCGTTGAGGTTGATCGCGCTGACGATCAGGGTGATGAAGATCATCACCGTCTGCACCGGGGTCATTGCCATCTGGAACGGCTGGCCGGTGTAGAGGGCCATGGCCTCCATCACCGGCACGGTCAGGATCACGGTGGACAGCGAAGCGCCCAGCGCGATGTTCACCACCGACTGCATGCGATTGGCGAGGGCCGCGCGCAGGGCGGTGAGGATTTCCGGTGCGGCGGAGATGGCGGCCACCAGGATTGCCGTGACCACCGGCGGCGCACCCGAGCCTTCCAATCCCAGGTCGAGGGCCTTGGACATGACTTCGGCCAGGGCGCCGATCACCACCACGCCAAACACCAGCGCGCCGATGGAAAGCGTCAGGCTGATGGGTTCCGGCTCGTTTTCCACCGGCTCTTTCTTGCGGCGTTTTTCCGGATAGCTGTAGCTGAAGAAGTAACTGTGAGGCCCGACCTGCATGCGCAGGAACAAGGTGTAAAGCACGATCATCGCGCCGATGGTAAAGGCCGAATACATTTTCCAGCTCTCGCGGGGAATGAACTCCGGCACCACCATCGATACCCCCATGGCGGTGAGAATCATCACGCTGTAAGTGCGCGCCGAATCGTCGTTGTAAGCCTGCTCGCCATGCTTGATCCCGCCCATCAGCGCCGCGAGCCCGAGGATGCCGTTGATGTCGAGCATCACCGCCGAGTAGATCGTGTCCCGCACCAACGTCGACGAAGCCTCGTTGCTCATCATGATCGCCAGGATCACCACCTCCACCAGTACCGCCGACAGCGTCAGGATCATGGTGCCGTAAGGATCACCGACCTTTTCCGCCAGCAGTTCGGCGTGATGGGCCACGCGCATGGACGCCGCGACGATGAAACCGATCAGGACCAGGCCGCCAGCCAACGCCACCACTTGCCCGCTGCCCAGCAGCCAGTGCTCCAGCGGATAGGCGATACACGCGGCGATCAGCGCCAGCAACAGCAGTTTTTCTTGCTTGAGCAAAGTGAGCATCGCGGGCCTGTCACCGTGGGCGGGGTCATGAGTTACTGACTATAGGAGGCGGTGAACGTTTCGTTCGGTGTGATGCACCAGGGGGTGGCGTCTGCAGGCAGGGTGCACCTTTATTGTTCTCATGAGCCTCATCGCGGGCAAGCCTTGCTCCCACAGGTATTGCGTCGCACTTGTGAAGCGAGCTTGCCCTCCCATGAGGTTGGGCTGCCCATCTGCTGGGGCAAGGCCTTATTCCACATTGTTTGGCCTTGCACTTGTGGGAGCAAGGCTTGCCCGCGATGACGGCATCAAGGTGTCGCATATTTTGTTGTCTTGTTGGTCAGCATTTTGCATTGGTGCTGCACAGCCAACCTCACAACAAAATGGAGTTCGAGTTCATGCACAAACGCCCCTTGAAGAAGTTGCTTTGCGCCGTCGTCGCCGCCGTCGGCCTGGGCGCAGGCCTGAATGCCAGTGCCGCCGACCCGCTGAAGGTCGGCTTCGTCTACATCGGCCCGATCGGCGACCACGGCTGGACCTATCAGCATGAGCAAGGGCGCAAGGAGCTGGCGGCGAAATTCGGTGAGCAGATCACCACCAACTACGTGGAAAACGTGCCGGAGGGTGCCGACGCCGAGCGGGTGATCCGCAACATGGCCAAGGACAAGTACGACCTGATCTTCACCACCTCCTTCGGCTACATGAACCCGACGCTCAAGGTCGCCAAGCAATTTCCCAAGGTGATCTTCGAACACGCCACCGGCTACAAGCAGGACAAGAACCTGGGCACGTACCTGGCTCGCACCTACGAAGGTCGCTACGTCGGTGGTTTCCTCGCGGCCAAGATGACCAAGACCAAGAAGATCGGCTACGTCGCCTCCTTCCCGATCCCGGAAGTCATCCGCGACATTAACGCCATCCAATTGGCCCTGAACAAGTACAACCCCGGCAGCGAGATCAAAGTGGTGTGGGTCAACTCCTGGTTCGACCCGGGCAAGGAAGCCGACGCCGCCAACGCGCTGATCGACCAGGGCGTGGACGTGGTGTTCCAGCACACCGACAGCCCGGCGCCGATCCAGGCCGCCGAGCGACGCGGCGTCTATGCGGTGGGCTACGCTTCGGACATGGCCCACTTCGGTCCCAAGGCGGTGCTGACGTCCATCGTCAATGACTGGGGCCCGCATTACATCCAGGCGACCCAAAGCGTGCTCGACCACAGCTGGAAATCCCAGGACTACTGGGGTGGCCTGAAGGAAGGCACGGTGAAACTGCCGATCAGCGACCTGGTGCCGGCAGCGGTCAAGGGCGAAGCCGAGCAGATCATCGCCGACATCGAGAGCGGCGCCTTCCACCCGTTCACCGGCCCGATCAAGGACCAGGCCGGCGTCGAGAAAATCCCGGCGGGCGTGAGCGCCACCAACGCGGAACTGGCGTCGATGAATTATTACGTCGAAGGCATGAAGGCTGAGATTCCCAAATAACCCAAGACCAACCCAAACCCCTGTGGGAGCGAGCTTGCTCGCGATTGCGGACTGACCTTCAATATCTATATTGGCTGACCCACCGCGATCGCGAGCAAGCTCGCTCCCACATGGGGTTCCTATCTCAAGTCAGGAAAGCAGTATGAACAGCCTTCCCATCATCGACATCAGCCCACTCTACGGCGATGACCCCGGCGCCTGGCAAACCGTCGCCAAACAGATCGACCGCGCCTGCCGTCAATGGGGCTTTTTCTACATCAAGGGTCATCCCATCAGCCCGGCGCGCATCGCCGAGGTGCTGGACAGCGCCCACCGCTTCTTCGCCCTGCCCGTCGAAGAAAAACTCAAGATCGACATCACCCAGACCCGCCATCACCGCGGCTATGGCGCCGTCGCCACCGAACAATTGGACCCGACCAAGCCCAGCGACCTGAAAGAAACCTTCGACATGGGCCTGCACTTGCCGGCCGATCACCCCGACGTGCTGGCGGAAAAACCCCTGCGTGGCCCCAACCGCCACCCGGACCTGATTGGCTGGGAAAGCTTGATGGAGCAGCATTACCGAGACATGCAAGCGCTTGCGCAAACCCTGCTGCGGGCCATGACCCTTGCCCTGGGTATCGAACGGGACTTTTTCGACACGCGCTTCAACGAGCCGGTCAGCGTACTGCGCCTGATCCACTACCCGCCCCGCGACACCGCCAGTAGCGCCGAGCAGCAAGGTGCTGGCGCCCATACCGATTATGGTTGCATCACCCTGCTCTATCAGGACGCCGCCGGCGGCCTGCAAGTGCGCAACGTCGACGGCCAGTGGGTCGACGCGCCGCCCATCGACGGCACCTTCGTGGTCAACCTCGGTGACATGATGGCGCGCTGGAGCAACGACCGTTACCTGTCCACGCCGCATCGGGTGATCAGCCCGCTGGGGGTGGACCGGTACTCGATGCCGTTCTTTGCCGAGCCGCACCCCGACACGCTGATCCAATGCCTGCCCGGTTGCCAGGATGACGCCCACCCGCCAAAGTACCCAACGACTACCTGCGCCGAATTCCTGCTGTCGCGCTTCGCCGACACCTATGCTTACCGGCGTGAGTCGCTCGCCGTGTAGTGGATCAGCCGGTCAGGTTTTACCCGACAAGGCGGCCAGCGCCTGTAGAATGCCCGCCATCGATTCGCTGATGAGAAAAGACCATGTACGACTGGCTGAACGCCCTGCCCAAGGCTGAACTGCACCTGCACCTGGAAGGCTCGCTGGAGCCCGAGCTGCTGTTCGCCCTGGCCGAACGCAACAAAATTGCCCTGCCGTGGAGCGACGTCGACACCCTGCGCAAGGCCTATGCCTTCAACAACCTGCAGGAATTCCTCGACCTGTATTACCAGGGCGCCGATGTGCTGCGCACCTCCCAGGATTTCTACGACCTGACCTGGGCCTACCTGTTGCGTTGCAAGGCGCAGAACGTGATCCATACCGAACCGTTCTTCGACCCGCAGACCCACACCGACCGTGGCATCCCGTTCGAAGTGGTACTCAACGGCATCGCCGCCGCCCTCAAGGACGGTGAGCAGCAACTGGGCATCACCAGCGGCCTGATCCTGAGTTTCCTGCGCCACCTGAGCGAAGAACAAGCCGAGAAAACCCTCGACCAGGCGCTGCCGTTCCGCGAGGCCTTCGTGGCCGTGGGCCTGGACAGTTCGGAAATGGGCCATCCACCGAGCAAGTTCCAGCGCGTATTCAACCGTGCGCGCAACGAAGGCTTCCTGACCGTCGCCCACGCCGGTGAAGAAGGCCCGCCCGAGTACATCTGGGAAGCCCTGGACCTGCTGAAGATCCAGCGCATCGACCATGGTGTGCGAGCCATTGAAGATGAGCGCCTGATGCAGCGGATCATCGACGAGCAGATTCCGTTGACCGTGTGCCCGTTGTCCAACACCAAGCTGTGCGTGTTCGACGACATGTCGCAGCACAACATCCTCGACATGCTCGAGCGCGGCGTGAAAGTGACGGTGAACTCCGATGACCCGGCGTACTTCGGCGGCTACGTCACCGAGAACTTCCACGCGCTGTATACCCATCTGGGCATGACCCAGGACCAGGCCAAGCGCCTGGCCCAGAACAGCCTGGATGCGCGCCTGGTAAAACCTTAAGCCTCACCGAAATCCCTGTGGGAGCGAGCTTGCTCGCGAAGGCGGAGTGTCAGTCAACATCGATGTTGAATGTCGGACCGCTATCGCGAGCAAGCTCGCTCCCACAAGGGAGATGGTGTTAATCGGTGACGGTCGCTTCGCTCAACTCCTCCAACGTCTTGCCCCGCGTCTCCATCCCGAACAACCAGACCACCCCTGCCGCCACGGCGAAGCACAGCGCGCCCAGGGCGAACACGCCACCCTGGCCGGTGATGGGGAATACCAGCCCGGTTACCAGCGGGCCGAGCAACGAACCGACGCGTCCCACCGCCGAAGCAAAGCCCGAGCCCGTAGCCCGGGCCGAGGTGGGGTACAGCTCCGGCGTGTAGGTGTAGAGCACCGCCCACATGCCGAACAGGAAAAACTGCATCAGCAACCCGGTGCCGATCAACAGGCCGACGTTGCCGCCAAACACCGCGCTCTGCCCATACAGAAATGCCATCGCCCCGCCACCCAGCAGCGTGATGACGCACACCGGTTTACGCCCCCAGCGCTCCACCAGCCAGGCCGCCATCAAGAAGCCGGGAATCCCGCCCAGGGAAATCAGCACGGTGTAATACACCGACTGGGTCACCGCGAACCCCGACTGCTGCAACAACGCGCTGAGCCAGGAGGTCAGGCCGTAGAAACCGAGCAAGGCAAAGAACCAGACGCTCCAGATCATCATCGTGCGCTGGCGATACAGCGGTGACCAGATCTGCGCCAAGGCGGAAAAGAAACTGCCCGGCGTACTCTCAACCCTTGGCAAACGGATCGGCTCCGGCAGGTTCTGATGCCCCAGCGAGGTCCGGACCTTGTCTTCGATTCGCTTGAGCACCGCGTCCGCTTCGTCACCCCGACCGGCCTGTTCCAGCCAGCGCGGTGACTCGGGAATGAAGAAACGAATCGCCAGGACAAACACTGCCGGCACCGCCAGCACCAAAAAGATGTCGCGCCAGCCGACCACCGGCAGCAGGAAATACGACAGCACCCCCGCCGCCACGAAACCCAGCGGCCAGAAGCCGTCCATCAAGGCGATGTAGCGGCCCCGACGTTTGGCCGGGATCAGTTCCGAAAGCATCGACTGGGCAATCGGAAACTCCATGCCCATGCCGATGCCCAGCAGGATGCGAAACAGCGTCAAGGTCTCGATGTCCTGGGCCGTGGAGCACAAGTAACTGGCAATGCCCCACAACACGATGCTCCACTGGAACACCGGCTTGCGCCCGAAACGATCGGCCAGCATGCCCGACAGCGACGCCCCCACCACCATGCCGAAGAAACTCGAGCTGGCGAGCAAACCGGCCTGGGCGGTGCTCAGGCCAAACTCGGCTTTGATCGACCCCAACAGGAACGTCATCATCGCCAGGTCCATGGAGTCAAAGAAAAACGCCAGGGCGATGATGATGAAGATGACCCGGTGGTAACCGCTGATGGGTAACCGTTCCAATCGTTCCGCCGCGCTGTAGCCGTGAGTGTCCATGCTGCCTCCCCCAATCCGATAATTCCCCGGACCGAGTGTGCGCGAACCTTGCAGGTGGCTATTGCTGAATACGACCTGCCGACAGCCCAGAGCGACGCGCCAGGAGCGTTTCCTAGATTGCCATCTCCACCGCGTCCTGCCGGGCGAACCGGTGGATTTCCTGCTGGCCGAGCATCGTCACCTGCAGGGCTCGCGAATCGTTGGGCAAGCTCAGCCAACCCGACTGCATGAACAGTTGCAGCAGGGCCGCCCCCAGCGCGCCCCCCAGGTGTGGACGACGCTCGCTCCAGTCCGGGCAGGCACAGGCAATGCGGGCGTTGCGATGGGCCAGGGCCTGGATGAACAGGCCACGTTCGGCCAACTGATTGGCGCCTTTGTGGGTGACGATCACCCGCGGCTCGAACTGCTCGATCCACCCGGCGTCCAGCAGGCGCTGATACAGGTCCGCCGCCAGGGTGCCCCCCAGGTGATCGTCGCAAAGCCTGGCCCGCATCAACGACGCGGGAGCCGACGGCGCTTTGGTCGGCATGACTCGGCGCTTGAAGATATCCGGGATCTGCCGCGGCGTACTGACCAGCGTCGCGCTGGCCAGCGCTTCGACGGCAGCGCCGATTTCAGGTGCTGCCAGGCGGAAAAACCGCTTGCGGCCCCGGGCTTCGACTTTCAACAGGCCTCCGGAGGACAGGCGTCCCAGATGCGCGTTGGCCGAGGACGGCGACAACCCGGCGAGCAACGCCAACTCCTCGGCCTGGCGGGCCGTGCCGTCCATCAAGGCCCACATCATTGCGCTGCGCTTGGGGTCAGCCAGCAGCGCGGCGATCTGGCTGATGCAAGGTGCATGTTCCATGTATTCACTCCCTGTTGAATCATTCGTCTACTGCTCTGGCGCAGGCGGTCGCTAGTATAAGCGGGGCGGTCGAGCTTTCCTGTCCTCCGGAAACCTTTGGAGGCGATTGTTCCTGAGGGAAAATTCTCTATTTGCCCGCGACTAATGGCCGGCCCCCGTCGAGAGTGGAAAACGAGCCGTCAACTCACCGCAGCGGGCCTGGAGCATGTCCCGCAAAAGGTTGATGGGTTTGCTCAATTGCATCCGATGGGCACACAGCAGATTGAGGGGCGCGCGTTCGCATTGCAGGTGCGGCAAGAGAATTTTCAAGCGCCCGGCCAGCACGTCGGTGGACACATCCAGCCACGATTTGTAGGCAATCCCGGCACCTGCCACCACCCAGCGTCGCACCACATCGGCGTCGTCACTGAAACGGTCGCCACTGACGGTAAGGCTCACTTCCCGTTTACCGTCATGAAAACCCCATCGGTCATGGACCCGACTGCCAAGCATGTACAACAGGCAGTTGTGCTGGGCCAGTTGTTCCAACTGCTGGGGTTCACCCTGGCGAGCCAGATAGTCCGGCGATGCGCACAACACCCGGCGGTTATCCGCGGCAATGGGCAGGGCGACCAGGCTCGAATCTTCCGGCTCGCCATAACGCAAGGCGATGTCCACCGGCTGCTTGAACAGATCGGCCATGCGATCGCCCAGCAACAGCCGCACCGTCAGCCCGGGGTGCTCGCGCTGGAACGCATCCAGCCAGGGCAGCAGCAGGTTGCGTCCCAGGTCCGACGGCGCGGACAACTGCAACACCCCACTGACCTGATCCTGGCCGCTGGTCAACAACCGCCGGCCTTCGTCAAGGCTGCTCAATGCGGCACGGGCATATTCGAGAAAGCCCTCGCCTTCGGCTGTCAGGCGCAAGCTACGGGTGGAGCGGGCCAACAGCCGCGCGCCGAGGTGCAGCTCGATCCGTTTCAACGCGGCACTGGCCACCGCCGCCGACAGGTCCATGCCCCTGGCCGCAGCCGAAAGACTGCCCAGGTCCGCCGCCCGGACAAACAACTGCAAGTCATCGAAGCGAAGCATGACGACTCCATTATCAAAGAATTATTGAAAGAGCCTGTTCTTTTAGCCGGTTTTATCTCGACGATAAATAGCTAACCATGGCCGTCATCGAACTCACTTCACGGATCCGCTTCATGAAAGCCATCGCCTACTACCACTCGCTGCCCATCACCGACCCGCAATCGCTCCAGGACATCGAGCTACCGGAACCGGTCGCCGGCCCCAGGGACCTGCTGGTGGAGGTCAAGGCCATCTCGGTCAACCCGGTGGACACCAAGGTCCGCCAGAACGTCCAGCCTGAAGACGGCGTAGCCAAGGTGCTGGGCTGGGACGTGGCCGGCGTGGTCAAGGCAGTGGGCAGCGAGGTCACGCTGTTCAAGGCCGGGGACAAGGTGTTTTATGCCGGCTCCATTGCCCGGGCCGGCGGTAACAGCGAGCTGCACGTGGTGGATGAGCGCATCGTCGGTCACATGCCCAAGACCCTCGGTTTCGCCGAAGCGGCGGCGCTGCCGCTGACGGCCATTACCGCCTGGGAATTGTTGTTCGAGCGCCTGCAAATCCAGGAAGGCCAAAGCGACCTGGGCCAGAGCCTGTTGATCGTCGGCGCTGCGGGCGGCGTGGGTTCGATCCTGACGCAACTGGCCAGCCAGCTCACCGGGCTGAAGGTGATTGGCACCGCGTCCCGTGCGCAGACCCAGGACTGGGTGCGCAACCTGGGAGCCGACCTGGTGATCGACCACAGCCAGCCATTGAGCGAAGTGTTGAAAGAAGCAGGCCAGCCCCAAGTGACTCACGTCGCCAGCCTGACCCAGACCGACCAGCATCTGGACCAGTTGGTCGAAGCGCTCGCGCCCCAAGGCAAACTGGCGCTGATCGACGATCCCAAGGCGCTGGACGTGACCAAGCTCAAGCGCAAGAGCCTGTCGTTGCATTGGGAATTCATGTACACCCGCTCGCTGTTCGAGACGGCCGACATGCTTGAACAGCACAAACTGCTCAACCGCGTGGCCGCCCTGATCGACGCCGGCACCCTGAAGACCACGGTTGGCGAGCATTTCGGCACCATCAATGCCGAGAACCTGCGCCGGGCGCATGCTTTGCTGGAAAGCGGCAAGTCCAAGGGCAAGATTGTGCTCGAGGGTTTCTGACAGCACTGGGCAGTCGCCCTGCAAACAATCCTGTGGGAGCGAGCTTGCTCGCGATGGGGCCAGTTCAGGCAACATTGATGTCGGCGGGTCTACTGCTATCGCGAGCAAGCTCGCTCCCACAGGTGTTGCATCAATCTGGAACTGCACCGTCAGTCCGAGAATTGATCCTTGTCACAATTGCGATCGCATTCGGGTCTACACTCGAGGCCTTTGCAACGCAATCTTTTCGTGAGGAGGTCAGCAATGAAGATCCTGATAAAAGAAGTGGCAAAATCCCAATGGCAAGTGCGTCTTGACCAGCACGTCGTCACCTTCCGTACCGAGGCCGAAGCCCAGACCTTCGCCAACACCCTGCAAGCGCGGATCCTCGCGCCCCATCATTTCCCCGAACAACAGCAGCGCGCGGCCGGCTGAGTCAACCCTCGCGACTGGCCTGGGCCAGCGCCCGGGCATTTTGCAGGCGACGGGTCAGCATCGCTGCGCTCACCACCAACAGCCCGCAAAGGCTGATGACCATCGCCATTGGCACGGCGGTGCCGTCATGCAGCGCCGCCACCAACGAGGCTGCCCCGGCGGCCACGGAAAACTGCAGGCATCCCAGCATCGCCGAAGCACTGCCGGCCCGGGCACCCTGCCCATTCATGGCGCAAGCCGAGGCGTTGGGAAGGATGCACCCCAGGCTGGCGATGCAGACAAACAGCGGAACCAACAGCGGCCACAACTGCGCAGGTTGCAATGAACTGACGGCCAGCAGGCTCAGCCCAGCGCCCAGGTAGACCCATACCGCGCGGCTCAGCAGGAATGCCGGGCCGCGCTTGGACAGCAGCCGGGCGTTGACCTGGGCAACCAGGATGAAGCCCGCCGCGTTGGTGCCGAACAGCCAACCGAAATGTTCGGCCGGTACCCCGTAGAGCTTGATGAAGACAAAAGGCGAACCGGCGATGTAGGCAAACATCCCAGCGATAGCGATGCCCCCCGTCAGCGCATGGCCGAGGAAGACAGCGTCGGTCAACAACCGGCCATATTGGCGCAACGCCCCCGACAACGGTTGCCGAGGCACATAGTCCGGCAAGCTTTCCGGCAGCCACAAGGCCACAGCCGTTGACGCCAATGCACTGAACACGGTCAGGGCAATGAAGATCGATTGCCAGCCATGCAGGTTCACCAGCAACCCGCCCAGCATCGGCGCGAGAATCGGCGCCAGGCCCATCACCAGCATCAACTGTGAAAACACCTTGGCCGAACCCACCGCGTCGCATTTGTCGCTGACCACCGCCCGCGAGATCACCATCCCGGCGCATCCACCCAGGGCCTGGACGAAGCGGGCGCCGATCAGCCATTCGAGGTTCGGCGCGTAGGCGCAGGCCAGGGACGCCAACGTGAACAAACCGACGCCGGTCAGCAATGGAATGCGCCGTCCGAAGCGATCCGCCACCGGCCCATAGGCCAGTTGCCCGATGGACAAGCCGAGGAAATAGGCCGCCAGGGTCAGCTGGATGTGTTTTTCGTCGGTGCCGAAGGCCGTGGCCATCGCCGGAAAGGCAGGCAGGTAGAAATCGATCGCCAAGGGACCGAAAGCGCTCAAGGCGCCAAGAATCAGAATCGTACGGAGGTTCATCGGGCGTCCAGCTCAGGCGTCGTTCGACAGCCCGACAGTCTAGCCGTGCCGGACGCTCTTGAACATTCCGGTAGGTCGCTAACGATTAAAAAACTTCAAGCAGGGCTGGCCTCATAGCCCTCCTCCTTGATGGCCGCGAGCACGGCATCGGCCGGCAACGAACTCTGGACCTGGACAGTCTTGGCACCCAGGTCGACTTGCACGTCCGCCGCCGGGTCCTTGGCCTGGACAGCCTGGGTGATGGCCTTGACGCAGTGACCGCAGGACATGCCCTGTACATTGAAAGTTTGCATGAGATGACTCCTTGGGATTGAGGTTGCCAGCAGTCTCAAGCTTGCCATCATGGCAAGGTCAAGTTCTGACGAAAACTGCCGGGCTGGCAATCGGCATCGCGCTCAGCCAAGCTGCACACATCAAGGATTTAACACCGGAGGTTCAGCCATGCGCTGGTCAGCGTTCAGCCTGTTTTGCATGCTCGGTATTTCAGCGGTGGCGCCCCAGGCATCGGCCGCCGGCGAAGACTACGGCGTGTTGATCATTTCTCGCGAGCGCCTGGAAGTGGCGACCAGTTGCGAAATCGGCATCTACATCCAGGATCAGCTCTCGGCCAGGCTGTTCCAGGAGCAAAGCACCTCGTTCAACCTGCCGCCGGGCCAGTTTTCCTTGCGCCTGAAGTTGCTGCCAGGCCAGGCACCGGGGTGCAACCCGGGCATGCTCGCGCCAGGGTCGCAGAACATCACGCTCAGGGCTGGTGACATTCTGAAGTTCCGCATCGCCATGAATGAACAAGGCATGTACCTCAAGCAGGCCGGGCTCGGTTACTGACACACCTCTTGCCCCTGTGGGCAAGCTTTGTGGGAGCAAAGCTTGCTCGCGATCCAGGCGCCGCGGTCATTCAGAAAGCTGCGGTGCTTTCATCGCGGGCAAGCCTTGCTCCCACAGAGCCAGATCCCATATTAGGAGTCGACATCGCTTTTTGGATTGGCGCTTGACCTTGCCAACATGGCAAGGTTGATCCTGTAGTCATTCACTACAGGGAGCCTGACCGATGTCTGAATCCACCACGTTCGATCTACCGATTGCCGGCATGACCTGCGCCAGCTGCGCCGGGCGGGTTGAGCGGGCCTTGAGCAAAGTCACCGGCACCCGCGCCGTCAGTGTGAACCTGGCGACTGAACTGGCGCGCGTGCAGGCCCCCGAAGGCAGCCTGCCGGCCTTGATGCAGGCCGTCGAACAGGCCGGCTATAGCGTCCCCGTGCAAACCCTGGAGCTGAACATTGAAGGGATGACCTGCGCCTCCTGTGTCGGCCGGGTCGAACGCGCCCTGGGCAAGGTCGACGGTGTGAACAGCGTCAGCGTCAACCTTGCCAATGAGCGGGCCCACCTCGAACTGCTCGGCCAGGTGGATCCGCAATCCCTGATCGATGCGGTCAAGCGCGCCGGCTACGACGCCACAGTCTGGCAGACCGAACAACCCACTGACACGCAGGCCAACCGTCTGAACCGTGAACGCCTGATATTGGTGCTGGCGATTGCGCTGTCCGTGCCGCTGGTGCTGCCGATGCTGCTGCAGCCGTTCGGCGTGCACTGGATGCTCCCGGCCTGGGTGCAGTTCGCCCTGGCCACGCCGGTGCAATTCATCTTCGGTGCGCGGTTCTACGTCGCCGCCTTCAAGGCCGTGCGTGCCGGTGCCGGGAACATGGACCTGCTGGTGGCCCTGGGCACCAGCGCCGGCTACGGCTTGAGCCTTTATGAATGGGTGATCGCCCGCCCTGGCGGCATGCCGCACCTGTATTTCGAAGCCTCGGCCGTAGTGATTGCCCTGGTACTGCTCGGCAAATACCTGGAAAGCCGCGCCAAGCGACAAACCGCCAGCGCCATCCGCGCCCTCGAAGCCTTGCGCCCGGAACGGGCGATCCAGGTAATCGATGGCCAGGAGCGGGACGTCGCCATCAGCGCCTTGCGCTTGAATGACCTGGTGCTGGTCAAGCCCGGCGAACGCTTCCCGGTGGACGGCGAAGTACTGGAAGGCCAGAGCCATGCCGACGAAGCGCTGATCAGCGGCGAAAGCCTGCCGGTGCCCAAGCAGCCCGGCGACAAAGTCACTGGCGGCGCCATCAACGGCGAAGGCCGGCTGCTGGTACGCACGCTGGCCCTGGGTACCGAAACCGTCCTGGCGCGCATCATCCGCCTGGTAGAAGACGCCCAGGCCGCCAAGGCCCCGATCCAGAAACTGGTGGATAAAGTCAGCCAGGTCTTCGTACCGGTGGTGCTGGTGCTGGCCCTGGCGACGTTGATCGGCTGGTGGTTGTACGGCGCGCCGTTGGAAACCGCGCTGATCAACGCCGTCGCCGTGCTGGTGATTGCCTGTCCCTGCGCCCTGGGCCTGGCGACGCCCACGGCGATCATGGCCGGCACCGGCGTGGCCGCGCGCCATGGGATTCTGATCAAGGACGCCGAGGCCCTGGAGCGCGCCCATGAAGTCGACACCGTGGTGTTCGACAAGACTGGCACCCTGACCTCCGGCACGCCGCGTATCGCCCACTTGACGGCTCTGGAGGGAGATGAAGACGCGCTGCTGAAAATGGCCGGCGCCCTGCAACGCGGCAGTGAGCACCCTCTTGCCAAAGCCGTGTTGGACACCTGCGCCGAGCGCGGCCTGGACGTGGCGGATGTCAGCGACAGCCAGTCCCTGGCTGGACGCGGTATCGCCGGCAGCCTCGACGGGCGCCGCCTGGCCCTGGGCAATCGACGCCTGCTGGACGAACTGGGCCTGGAGCCCGATTCGCTGGCCGAGTCGGCACTGGCTTGGGAAACCGAAGGCCGCACGTTGTCCTGGCTGATCGAACAAGGCGCGACGCCTCGGGTGCTGGGCCTGTTCGCCTTCGGTGACACGCTCAAGCCCGGCGCCCTCGCCGCCGTACAGGCCTTGAATGAACAGCACATCGCCAGCCACTTGCTCACCGGCGACAACCAAGGCAGCGCCCGAGTGGTGGCCCAGGCGCTGGGGATCTCCAATGTCCATGCCGAGGTATTGCCAGCGGATAAATCCGCCATCGTCCAACAGTTGAAGCGCCATTCGGTGGTGGCGATGGTGGGCGACGGCATCAACGACGCCCCCGCCCTGGCCGCCGCCGATATCGGCATTGCCATGGGCGGCGGCACCGACGTGGCGATGCATGCCGCGGGCATCACCCTCATGCGCGGCGATCCGCGACTGGTGCCGGCGGCGCTGGACATCAGCCGCAAGACCTACGCCAAGATCCGCCAGAACCTGTTCTGGGCGTTCGTCTATAACTTGATCGGCATCCCCCTGGCGGCGTTCGGTTTTCTCAACCCGGTGCTGGCCGGCGCGGCCATGGCACTATCGAGCGTCAGCGTGGTGAGCAATGCGTTACTGTTGAAGTTCTGGACACCCAAGCAGCTGGAGGACAAGCGATGAACATCGGCCAAGCGGCCCGCCAGAGCGGCCTGAGCGCGAAGATGATCCGCTATTACGAGTCCATCGGCCTGCTCAAGGCCGCCCATCGTACTGACAGCGGCTACCGGATCTACGGCGCCGATGACCTGCATACCCTGGCCTTTATCAAGCGCTCCCGCGACTTGGGGTTTTCCCTGGAAGAGGTCGGCAAACTGCTGACCCTCTGGCAAGACCGCCAACGCGCCAGCGCCGACGTCAAGGCCCTGGCCCGCCAGCACATCGAAGAACTGAACCAGAAAATCCGCGAACTGGCCGAGCTTCGCGACACCCTCCAGGATCTGGTGGAACACTGCCACGGCGACCACCGCCCGGACTGCCCGATCCTCAAGGAACTGGCGTCGGGGTGTTGCCAGCCGAAGTAAAACTGTGGGAGCGAGCCTGCTCGCGATGACGGCCGTACATTCAGCATCGATGCAAGCTGACCCACCGCTATCGCGAGCAGGCTCGCTCCCACAAGGGGTCAGCGATGGATATGGGATTTTGGAGTGCCCACAAAAAACCCGGCCTTGGCCGGGTTTCTGTTCAACCGATCATTGCATCCATGGCGGTGGTGGTTCTTCGGTCTTGCCGGGCGGGGCATCGTCGGCGGCGCGTACGGCCTGGCGGCGCTCCTCGTCCAGGCGCGCGGCTTCGATCTCGCGCATGATCCCGCCGACATCCGCCAGTTCTTCCGGCTCGTCGAACTCGCCGGTCAGCACGCTGGCCGGGTGCAAGGTGCCGGCTTCATACAGCGCCCACATTTCCTTCGCGTACTTGGTGCGCTTGAGCTCCGGAGCGAACCGGCCGAAGTAGGACGCCATGTTGCCCACGTCCCGCTCCAGCATGCTGAAGGCATGGTTGTTACCCGCAGCATCCACGGCCTGCGGCAGGTCGATGATCACCGGCCCGGTTGGCGTGAGCAGGACGTTGAACTCCGACAGGTCGCCGTGCACCAGACCGGTACACAGCATCAGCACGATCTGGGAAATCAGATAGGCGTGATATTCACGGGCCTGGTCCGGCTCCAGCACCACGTCGTTCAGACGCGGCGCTGCATCGCCATACTCGTCGGCCACCAGTTCCATCAGCAGCACGCCTTCAAGGAAGTCGTACGGCTTGGGCACGCGCACACCCGCGCCAGCCAAGCGAAACAACGCCGCCACTTCGGCATTCTGCCAGGCGTCCTCGGTTTCCTTGCGCCCGAACTTCGAGCCCTTGGCCATGGCCCGGGCCTGACGGCTGTTGCGGACCTTGCGGCCTTCCTGATATTCGGCCGCCTGACGAAAACTTCGCTTGTTCGCCTCCTTGTAGACCTTCGCGCAACGTAGCTCGTTACCGCAGCGCACCACATAAACAGCTGCTTCTTTACCACTCATGAGTGGGCGCAGCACCTCGTCGACCAGACCGTCCTCGATCAGGGGTTCAATGCGTTTTGGAGTCTTCATCAGCTTTTATTGTGGGTCCTTTATTACCAAACACGCGAATGACAGTCGTTATACGGCAATCCTTCCTCTACGGGGAGGGGTTGCCGACCTATGAACCTGTGATGCACACAATGTGCCGGATCAATCGACCGAGCCGAATCATAGCCGAGACCGAACCTGGCATTGGTAACTGAATGCCCGGGCATTTGCGACAAGAGCTGACAGTCATGTCTACCGTCGGCTGTAGGAGAGTGCGACGACTCAATGCTTGAACAGTTCCCCCGGCGTAAACCCGAACATCCCCTTGAACGCCGCAATGAACGCGGACGTTGAATCATATCCGCAGGACAACGCAGCGCTGGTGACGCTGTCGCCCTGCTCCAGCGAGCCCAGGGACGACAACAAGCGCATGCGCTGGCGCCAGGCGCGAAAGCTCAGGCCAGTCTCGCGCTGGAACAGGCGCATCAGGGTTTTTTCCGACGTGCCCAGGCGCTCAGCCCAGGCGTGCAAGGTAACGCTCTGCTCAGGCTGTTCGATCAACTCGTTACACAGCCCCAGCAGACGGGCATGTTGCGGCAGCGGCAGGGAGAATCCCACCTCCGGCAAAGTCGCCAACTGGTCCAGCAACACCTGCACCAACCGTTGCTCCTGAGTGTCGCCTTGCGGGTAATCGACCGGAAGTTGACAGAACACCTTGATCAACTCGCGGGCCAGTGGCGTGACTTCCAGCACCCGACAGCGTTCATCGGCCCAGGGGCAGGCGTGACGATGCACATACAAGCTGCGCATTTCCGCTCGGGTGGAGGTCACCACATGGTGTTCCAGATCGGCCGGGATCCAGATGCCCCGTTGTGGCGGGGCAAAGAAGCTACCCGCTGCGGTGTGTACGCCGAGAACGCCGCTGATGGCGTAGGAAAACTGCACCCAGTCATGACGATGGGCTTGCGTCCAGGAACCGGCGCTCAAACTTTCGGCACGGGCGTACAGCGGCCTCGGCAATTGCGCCAGGTCGGGGATGCGGCGTTCGAGCTGTTGGTGTCCGTTAGGCGGCATTGATTGGCCTTATGTCGCAAGACGACTGGTAGGGACGACGTTAGGCTAAGTCGACTTTTCTTACAACTTGCGGTGCCCTATGCATATCCTCAGACACCTCAAACGCATGGTGACCGACTGGTTCCTGTGCGGCATGTTGCTCGCCACGCTGCTGGCGTACTTCTTTCCAACCTTTGGTGCCACGGGCGGTGCCATGCATGCCGAATGGGTGGTCAACATCGGCATCTTCGTGGTGTTCTTCCTGCACGGGGTCAACCTGTCCGGCGAACAGATCCGCCACGGTTTGAAGAACATCCGCCTGCACGTGATGGTGCAGGGTTTCACCTTTGGCGTGTTTCCGTTGCTCTGGCTGATCAGCCACTGGCTAGTCGGCAGCCACGTGCCGGCGCTGTTGATGCTGGGGTTCTTCTACCTGTGCGCCCTGCCCTCGACCATTTCTTCCTCGGTGGCGCTGACCGGCAGTGCCGGCGGTAACGTGCCGGCGGCGATTCTCAACGCGAGCCTGTCCAGCGTACTGGGGATTTTCCTGACACCGTTGCTGGTCAGTTTCGTGGTCGGCAGCGGCGCCGGTGGCATCGACCTGGGGTCCACCTTGCTCGACCTGTGCATGATGTTGCTGCTGCCACTGGTGCTGGGGCAGTTCCTGCGGCGTTGGTTGGCTGGCTTTTTCGGCAGGTACAAGCGCTACACCAGCATCATCGACAAACTGGTGATCCTGCTGCTGGTCTATGCCGCGTTCTGCAACTCGATGGTGTCCGGCATCTGGCAACAGCAAGGCCACGGCGTGCTATTGAGCGCAGTGCTTGGTAGTGCCGTGCTGCTGGCGATCATCTTGTGGGCGACCACCCGTACCGCCCGCGCCCTGCAATTGCGCAGCGCCGATGAAGTTGCCGCGGTGTTCTGTGCCAGCAAGAAATCCCTCGCCGCCGGGGTGCCCATGGCGGCGTTGATTTTTGGCAACCATCCCGGCCTGGGGCTGATCCTGCTGCCGATCATGATCTATCACCCGCTGCAGTTGATCGTCTGCTCGATCCTCGCCGAGCGCTACGCCAGCCATCACCGGGAACTGGCGTCCCGCCAGGACGGCGCCGTCCTCAGCGCTCGATAATCGCCGTCACCCCCTGGCCCGCTGCGGCGCAGATGGAAATCAAGCCGCGACCTCGCCCGGCGGCATCGAGCAACTTGGCGAGGTTGGCGACAATGCGCCCGCCCGTGGCGGCAAACGGGTGCCCGGCGGCCAGGGAACTGCCCTTGACGTTCAACCGGCTGCGGTCGATGGACCCTAGCGGCGCGTCGAGCCCCAGGCGGGTCTTGCAGTAGTCCGGGTCTTCCCAGGCCTTCAATGTGCACAACACCTGGGCGGCGAACGCTTCATGGATCTCGTAGTAATCAAAGTCCTGCAAGGTCAAACCGTTGCGCGCCAGCAATCGCGGCACGGCGTAGACCGGGGCCATCAACAGCCCTTCGGCGCCATTGACGAAATCCACCGCCGCCGTTTCACCGTCGCGCAGGTACGCCAGAATCGGCAGGCCTCGGGCCTTGGCCCACTCTTCGCTGCCCAGCAGCACCAACGAAGCACCATCGGTCAATGGCGTGGAATTACCCGCGGTCATCGTGCCCTTGGCGCTTTTTTCGAAGGCCGGCTTGAGGGAGGCGAGTTTTTCCGGGGTCAGGTCCGGGCGCAGGTTGTTGTCCCGGGTCAGGCCAAGGAACGGTGTCATCAAGTCGTTCTGCCAACCTTCGGCATAGGACGCGGCCATTTTCTGATGGCTTTCCAGGGCCAGTTGGTCTTGCGCCTCCCGGGGGATCTGCCAGGTCTGGGCCATCAACTCGCAATGCTCACCCATGTTCAGGCCGGTGCGCGGTTCATTGATGCGCGGCAGGTCGGGGACCAGGTGCTGGGGGCGCAGCTGCAGGAAGGTCTTGATCTTGTCCGCGGTGGTCTTGGCGCGATTGGCTTGCAGCAGGATCCTGCGCAGCCCTTCATTGACCGCGATCGGCGCATCCGAGGTGGTGTCGACGCCGCCGGCAATGCCGCTGTCGATCTGCCCCAGGGCAATCTTGTTGGCCACCAGCAGCACTGTCTCCAATCCGGTGCCACAGGCCTGTTGTACGTCATAGGCCGGCGTCATCGGTGACAGCCGCGAGCCAAGCACGCATTCGCGGGTCATGTTCATATCGCGGGAGTGCTTGAGCACCGCACCGGCAGCCACTTCACCGATGTGCAAGCCATGCAGGTTGTAGCGTTCGATCAGCCCCTCGAGGGCTGCCGTCAACATCGCCTGGTTGCTGGCGGTGGCATAGGCCCCGTTGGAGCGGGCGAACGGAATGCGGTTACCACCGATGATCGCGACGCGGCGTAGTTGTGTCATGAAGAACTCCCCTGTAGGTCTAATGCACTAAGAACACTCAACCGCACCCTGTGGGAGCAAAGCTTGCTCGCGATGAACGATGACGCGACGTACCTGAAAAACGCGGTGTCTGCATCGCGAGCAAACTTTGCTCCCACAGGGGGGCGGTGCCCTGGAAAAAGCGCTCCCGCTCAAGCTTAGGCTTTATCTCGCCAATCGAACGACTGATTGCCAATCATGGTCCACACTTGGAACCTCATCAGCCGGAGTGTGTTCCATGTCTGACCGTTATATCGACTTTGCCAACTCGCCCATTGGCCGGCGCATGGTCGGGTCCCTCGGCCTGCCATCGCCGGTACGCCTGGAACGCTGGCAGGCCGGGCGCCTGCGGCCGATCGAAGGCGCATTGCTACTGGGCGGCGGGCCGTTGACCGAGCAGATCGGTACGTTTGCCAAGCGCCTGACCGATACCATCTTCATCTACGGCGGCGAGCCGACCCTGGCCACCGAGTGGATCCCTGGCCACGGCCCGAAAATCAAGGCGGTGGTGTACGACGCCAGCCATTTGGTGCAGGCCGACCAGCTCAAGCAGCTGCGGGAATTTTTCCAGCCGCTGATGAAAAACCTCGACCACAGCGCCCATGTCGTCATCCTCGGTCGCGCGCCGGAAAAACTTGCCGACCCGTTCGCCGCCAGTGCCCAGCGAGCGCTGGAGGGTTTCAGCCGTTCCCTGGCCAAAGAGCTGCGCCACGGCGGGACGCTGCAACTGCTGTACGTCGGCGACGGCGCCGAAGCCCAGCTGGAAGGTGCGCTGCGGTTTTTCCTGTCGCCCAAGAGCGCCTTCATCTCCGGGCAGGTCATTCGTCTCAACGCCTGTGACACCCAGGTCCAGGACTGGACCCGACCGCTCACGGGGCTCAAGGCGCTGGTCACTGGCGCAGCCCGCGGGATCGGCGCCTCCATCGCCGAAACCCTGGCCCGCGATGGCGCCGACGTGATCCTCCTGGACGTCCCGCAAGCCAAGACCGACCTCGACGCCCTGGCGGCACGCCTGAGCGGACGCAGCGTCACGCTGGATATCTGCGCCGAAGACGCCGCCGCACAGTTGATCGGGCACCTGCCCGACGGCGTCGACATCGTGGTGCATAACGCCGGCATCACCCGGGACAAGACCCTCGCCAACATGACCCCGGAGTTCTGGGACGCGGTACTGGCCGTCAACCTCAACGCCCCGCAAGTGCTGACCAAGGCCCTGCTCGACAGCGGCACCCTGCGCGACAATGGCCGGGTGATTCTGCTGGCGTCCATCAGCGGCATTGCCGGCAACCGTGGGCAGACCAACTATGCGGCGAGCAAGGCCGGACTGATCGGCCTGGCTCAGGCCTGGGCGCCGGTGCTGCAGCCACGCGGTATCAGCATCAACGCCGTGGCGCCGGGCTTCATTGAAACCCGCATGACCGCCGACATCCCCTTCGCCTTGCGCGAAGCCGGGCGGCGCATGAGCTCCCTGGGCCAGGGCGGCCTGCCCCAGGATGTCGCCGAAGCCGTGGCCTGGCTCGCGCAACCGGGCACGGGCGCCGTGACCGGGCAGGCGCTGCGGGTATGCGGGCAAAGCCTTCTGGGAGCGTGACCATGACGATCCAATGGCAGGAAGTCAGCAGCCCGTCCTCCATGTCCGGGCTTTACTGGAAAGCGGTGACACGGCGCAAGGTCACCGGAACGACCCTGCCCGAGGAAGGACTGCGTCAAGTGCTTCAAGTCGACCCGCAACGCCTGGCGGCCTATCGCAAAGTCTGCGGTTTCGTCGATAACGGACTGCTGCCGTCGACCTATCCCCACGTCTTGGCGTTTGCCCTGCAAATGCAATTGCTCACCGCACGGAATTTTCCATTCCCACTGCTGGGGCTGATCCACTTGAGCAACCGCATTCGTGTATTGCGGCCCATGGGCGGGGTTGGCCAGGTGCGGGCCAGCGTCAATGTCGAGAATCTTCAAGCCCACCCCAAGGGCGCGGTATTCGACCTGGTGACCCGCCTCGATGATCAGTTGGGGCCGCTATGGGAGGCCCAGAGCCAGATGCTGTGCAAAGGCGTCCAGCTCGACGGGGCACTCGTGGAGGACTCGCCGCAGGCCAGCCTGTCCTTGATTGAAGTCGCACGCTGGACCGCACCAACGGACATCGGCCGGCAATACGCCAAGGTGTCCGGCGACTACAACCCGATTCACCTGAGCGGCATCAGCGCCCGGTTGTTCGGCTTCCCCACCGCCATCGCCCATGGCCTGTGGAACAAGGCCCGGACCTTGGCGGCGCTGGATGACCACCTGCCCGAGGCCAACATCGAGATCGATGTGACCTTCAAGAAACCGGTGCGCCTGCCCAGTGAGGTGATACTGCTGTCGAGCGCGGCGGGGTCCAGTGGGCAACTGCAACTGGTAGGGGCTGGGGGTTTGGAGCATATGGTAGGAGAGTGGCGGCCGGTTGCCTGAGCACCATGATGGTCTCCACACCCTTCCCCTGTGGGAGCGAGCCTGCTCGCGAAGGCGGTGGGTCTGCTTACATCCAGGTTGAATGTATTGCCGTCATCGCGAGCAAGCTCGCTCCCACAGTTTGTTCCGGGGTGTTCACAGAACAGGTGGCCGCCACAAAATCCCTGTGGGAGCGAGCTTGCTCGCGATGGCGGTGGGTCAGCTCACATCCATCTTGAATACGTCGTGGTCAACGCGGCGGGTAGTTGGACAGGATCCGTCCCACCGTCTCGCGCACGGCCGTGTTGCGGTCAGTCGGGTTGGGGGAGTTGCTGAGCAGTTGTTCGTCACTGCCACGCCACACCAGCTTGCCGTCCTTGCCATCGAGCAGGTCGATCTGCACGGTGGCGACCTTGTAGCTGATGTTGCGGGTTTCGTTGTACATCGGTCCGCCCCAATAGCCATTCCAAGGGCCGCCCCAACCGCCGCCGCCGTAGTTGGTGGTGATCTGCTGCTGGCGGTCCTCGACGATCAAATAGGCCTGGACCAGTACATCGCCATGCCCGCCAGCCGCCGGACGCAGGCCGCGCTGGTCGAGTTGATCGGCAACCGCCTGGCGGATCCGCTGTTCGGTCAGGTCGCTCTTGATGCGAGGGTCATCGGGGCGATATTGCAGCGCCGGCTCTTTCCAGCTCCAACTGCGATACGCCGCGAAATCGCGGCTGGTGTCGAAGTCATGGTTGACCTGGTTAGAGGCACAAGCGCCCAGCAACAGGGTGAAGGCCAGTAGAGCAAGACGGCGAAACATGGTTTTTCTCCGTTGCGTAATCAACTTGGAGGATACGCCGACATGGCTTTTTCCACCGCCGCACGAATGGCATCGGTGCGCTCGCTCTGACTGCCCCGCTGGCCGGTCTCGGCGCTGGCGCTCCACACCGGTTGCCCCGTACGGGCATCGAACAGGTCTACCCGCACCACCACGACCTGCTCCTGATACGTGCGCACCATCGGCACCGGATGGTACATGCCATAACCCGGACCATAGCGGTCATAACGGTTATAGCCGCCGTAGTAGCCGGCATCGTAGTCATCCCGGACCTGGCGCACGCGGGTTTCCAGACGCAGGTCGGCGCTGACGAACAGGTCGGCGGGACGGTTGTCATGCAGCGGGCGCAGGCCACGCTGGTCCAGGGCATTGCTCACCGCTTCGGCCACCTGGGCCGAATCCGCCCAGGCGGTACCCGACGGCAGGCGCCCGTCGCGCCAGGCCCAACTGCGGTAGCGCCCGTAGTCACGGGGCGGCGCAGGATAAGCACTGCGGTCAAACACCGTGGCGGCCTCGGGCGGCGCCGGCGGCAGCGGATTGGACGTGGCGACATAGGGGTTGCTGCCCTGGCAAGCCGCCAGTCCCAGACACAGCATCAACAACCCTGAACGACCTTTCATTTCGCTCTCCGGTCACACTGGACGGCAGATCCAGTGCAGATAACGTCCCAACCCGGCAAACGCCGGATGGCGACGGTGGGCCAGTTCCATTTCCAGCAACTGCGCAAGCTCCACGCGCCCCTGGAACTCCACCGGCATGTAGTCATGGAAAACCCGCACACCACTCTGGTTTTCGACCTGCCACAGGCCTTCAAGTTGCGCCGCCAATTCTCGCGGATCAAGGGGTTGTTGCGGCGTCAGGCTCTGTTTTTCGCCGGCCATGTCGTTTTTGCGCAACTTGCGAAAATGCCCCTTGAGCAGGTTGCGATAGACCAGCGCGTCGCGGTTGTAGAACGCCAGGGACAGCCAGCCGCCCGGGACTGTGAGTTGATGCAGCACCGGCAGGATCGCATAGGGCTCAGCCAGCCATTCCAGCACCGCGTGACACAACACCAGGTCGTAAGGCTCGGTGAGCTGGCCGAGCAGGTCCTGCCACGGTGCCTGGATGAACGTGGCGCTCTGGCCCGCCTCGGCAAAGCGCTGGCGGGCGCCTTCGAGCATGGGCTCGGCCGGCTCGGCCAGGGTCACCTGGTGACCGCGCTCGGCCAGCCACAACGACATGTGGCCCAGGCCCGCGCCGATGTCCAGCACGCGCAACGGACGCTGTGGCAAGCTTTCCAGCAGATCGGCCTGAAGCACCGCCAGGCGGATCGCCCCCTTGGCCCCGCCGTAGATTTTTTCCGCAAAGCGCGTGGCGAGCTGATCGAAATGACGGTCGCTCATTGGCCGAACCGCCGTTCGCTGTCGGCGAGCTTGCTGCGCACCACGGCGTCCATGTCCAGGCCCAGTTCGCTGCAAAGCAGCAACAGGTACAACACGATGTCACCGACCTCCTGCCCGGCGTGGGCCAGTTTGTCCGCCGGCAACTGGCGCGACTGGTCCTCGGTCAGCCACTGGAAAATCTCCACCAGTTCGGCCATTTCCACACTGGCGGCCATGGCGAGGTTTTTCGGGCTGTGGAATTGCCGCCAATCGTTACGGTCACGAATGGCATGCAGGCGTTCGGTCAGTTCAACAAGGTTCATCGGGTTCTCCTGAATGCGCATAGCTTCAGGGGGATGACCAGCGAAGGCAAGAGTCTCGGTACGAAGCGACGGTTTGCCCCATAATCGAACCAACTCGGCCGCCACAGCTCCTACAATCAGGAGCCAACGGCTCAGCTCGGATCCCCTCCCATCAGGATGCACATATGCAGGTAGAAAGCTTTTTCGAATGGCTCGGCCAGGCGCTCGGTTCGGTAATCCGTTTCATCGTCGACCTGCTCAGCGGCTTGTTCAACACCCTGGCCAATGCTGGCGGCAACTTCGTCGATGGGCTATCACGCACCCTGGGCATGGACACCTCGATCATCAGCATCATCGCGCTGATCCTCGGGCTGATGCTGCTCTACTCGGCGATCCGCGCGTTCATGCGGGCCTCGATCGTCATGGGCATCATCTGGCTGGTGCTGGGGTTGTGGTTGTTGAGTTGGATCATTCACTAGGGCCCAGAGCACTGGGTGGGAGCAAAGCTTGCTCGCGATACAGGCGCCTCGGTTCCCTGAAAGACCGCGTCATCTTCATCGCGGGCAAGCCTTGCTCCCACAGATTTTCTTGAGATCGAACGCAGAGCGTCCCTAGGGGCATTCACACGCGGAGCGTGGGAACGATCAATGCGAGAACCCGCTACAATCGCGCTCCATCAAGGAGCCCGCATGTCCAACCTGACCACCGACTGGCGCGACCGCCTTACCCATCGCCGGGTCTGGGCGCTGGCTGCGCCGATGATTCTCTCGAACATTTCCGTACCGCTGGTGGCCTTGGTGGACAGCACCGTCATCGGCCATTTGCCCCATGCTCATCAGTTGGGCGCCGTGGCGGTCGGGGCGAGTTTGTATACGGTACTGGCGTGGGCCATGGGCTTCTTGCGCATGGGCACCACCGGGTTCGCCGCCCAGGCCGCCGGACGTGGTGACGGGGCGGCGTTGCGACAAGTGTTGTTGCAAGGACTGCTGTTGGCGATGGGGTTGGCGGTACTGCTCGGTGCCGTCGGCGTGCCATTGAGCGACGTGGCGTTGCACTTCATGCAGCCGTCCGCCGAGCTCAACCAGTTGACCCGTGACTTCTTCCACACCCGGCTCTTCGGCTTGCCGGCGGCGCTGGCCAGCTATGCGCTGGTAGGCTGGTTCCTCGGCGCCCAGAATGCCCGGGCCCCGCTGGCGATCCTGCTGGTAACCAACCTGGTCAACATCGCCCTGAACCTGTGGTTCGTGATCGGCCTGGACTGGGGCGTGACCGGCTCGGCCCGGGCGTCGGTAATCGCCGAGTGGACCGGCGCGCTGGTCGGCCTGGCCCTGGCCCGCAACACACTGCGCGCCTGGCCCGGGCAAATCGCCTGGGCCGCCCTGGGACTGTGGCACAGCTGGCGCCCGTTGCTGGCGGTGAACCGGGACATTTTCATCCGCAGCCTGGCGCTGCAAGCGGTGTTTTTCCTGATCACCGTGCAAGGCGCACGCCTGGGGGATGCGACCGTCGCGGCCAATGCCCTGCTGCTCAACGGCCTGTTGCTGACAGCCCATGCCCTGGACGGCCTGGCCCATGCCGTCGAAGCGCTGTGCGGCCATGCCATTGGCGCCCGCGACCGCCTGGCCCTGCGTCGCTCGCTGGTGGTGGCGTGCGGCTGGTCGTTGATTGCCAGCCTGGGCTTTGCACTGCTGTTCCTGCTCGCCGGCCACCTGTTCATCGACATGCAGACCAACATCCCCGACGTGCGCGCCACCGCTTATCACTACCTGCCATACCTGGCGGCCCTGCCACTGATTGCGGTCTGGAGTTACTTGCTCGACGGGCTGTTCATCGGCGCCACCCGTGCCCGGGAAATGCGCAACGGCATGCTACTGACCCTGCTGCTGGTGCAGCCCATCGCCTGGGCGCTGCAAGGGTTGGGCAACCATGGGCTGTGGATCACCTTCCTGCTGTTCATGGCCCTGCGCAGCCTGACCCTCGGTGCTTTCGCCTGGCACTTGCAGCGACACGATCGCTGGCTCGGTGCATCTGCCCACTAACGCTCAATCCTGGCGGCCCTGCCAGCGCCGACGCAGATGCTCGAACCGCTCGCGCTGCGAACCGCCCACCAGGCCAGATACTGGCCGCGCATCGGGGTATTGCAGGCGCAGCCACAGCCAGTCATCGAGCACCGCCCGCTCGGTAAACCCCAGCGCCAGGCCCTGCTGCAAATTCCCCCAGAGCCGCTGGTAATCACACCCGGTAGCACGGGACCATTGCCAGGCGTGACGCTCCAGCAGGCATCGTTGCAACTGGCCCTGTTGTCGGTCGCTGAGGCCGTGCTCCTTCTCCAGCGCCGCCACCGACAGCCCCGGGTTGGACAGTTGTTGCCAACCCTGGCTGCCGATCGCCCGGTCGGCCCAGGTGCCGCCAAACCAGCGCAACAAACTGATCGGCCCCAGCCAACAACTGAGCTCCCGAGGGTCGCAACCGTCGAAGAAGTAGCTGGCGATGTGCGGGTTGTAATAGCTCAACAACGCTTTGTGATGCAGGCCCAGGGTCACCGTCAGCATGCGCCGCAGATGCGCCAGCAATTGCGCAGCGGGCGATGGGCTGACCAACAACAGCCCCGGCCAGGAACGTGGGTCCAGATGACAGAGGCTGGCCAGCGCCGGCGAATGGCGCAAATCCACCAACAGCGGACCGTGCTCTCGCAGCCCATGCAGCTCGGTGTTTTCAAACAAGGCAAAGCACCGGGCCTTGGCGAACTGCGCGCGCACAAGCCGCCCAGCGCCAGGCGCACTCGGTACGTCAAGCAGCAGCCATTGCGGCGTTGATCCAGGCAGGGCCGCGGCGTTCATCGAGCAATGCCCGCACCGCGCCGCATGAGCATACGGCAGGTGCACAGTGGCTGGGCGCAGGGGCTGAAAGGCCCGCCTTCGGGTAACAAGCACAACAAGATCAGCGGCTCGGCGTCCCGGATTGCGGACAACAGGCGCGGATCGGCAACCGACGGCCCATATGTTTCGCCTGTGGATGATTCATCCACAACCTCTACTGGGGCAGGCGCATTCAGAAATGCACTGATCAATGGCCGATCCGGATCGCCTTCGATAAAGCTCACCAGCACCTCGGTGCCGTCACTCAAGGCGTCCGCCCCGCCCATGGCCAGTTCGGGCGCCAAAGGCAGCCAGCAATGACTGGGGCTGGAGCCTTCGCCCTGGTAGACCCAGTCAAACTGCACCGCCACGCGCCCCGCTCCCAGCTCCGGCGGTTCATCCACCGCCACGACCCAGCCACGTTGCCGGCTCACCATGCGTGGTTTTGCAGGGACCTCGTCCGGCACGAACAGCACGCCCCGGGGAATCGCCTTGAAATGATTGCCGTACACCCCCGCCTGTGCGCGGTGCTCGACCTTCGTCAGCAGCCAGCGCCGGTTCCAGCCGGCAAACGGATGGGCCGTCAGCGTCAGCACCTGACCACTCTGCAGGTTCATCAAATCGCTGTGGCCCTGGGCGACCTGCTCCCCCGACACATCGGTTTGCACGCTGAAGGAGCGCACCGCGGCAATCGGATCGTCGTCCGCATAACCCGTCTTACCGGCAGGGGGAAAACTGTGCGGATTATCAGCGAACACCAGGCAATGCCCGTCCCGAGTGTGTTCGAAATGAAAGTGGATACCCGCCTGGGCGCATAGGCGCTGCAGGAACTGCAGGTCCGACTCTCGATACTGGGTACAGAAATCCTGCAGCGGATAATCGCCACTCAAGTCCAGGCACAGGCTGCGGCCACTGATGCCATGGGCCTTGAGCACCTGGCGAATGATCTGCGGCACCGAACGGGCGCTGAAGACCCGCTGGCTGAAACGCTGCGCCAGACAGGCCAGCTTCGGCCCGATACGCACCCGGCAGCCGGCGCCATGACGGTGTTGGACCAACTCATGAAGCTGCCCATGAATGCCTCGGCCTGGGGTCCCGAAACTCAACCAGACGCTGCGGTACAACAGGCCCGCCAGGTCCAGGTTCGCGTCGCGCAACAACAGTTGTGCTTCATAGACGAAGGGTTCGCTGATCGCTTCGCTACCCGTGAAGGCCACGACGTCAACAGGCTCGGGCAGACCGGCTATCTCCAGACGAAAGGCTGGTTCGCTGGCTGGATCGGACATCGGCGTTTCTCTACAGGAGGGGCGGTCGGGGATTCTCGCCGAGAGCCATGGCCGAGTAGAGGGGCCAAGTACAAGTTAGGAAAGGGACTACACGAAATAAGGACATCGCCAGTTAAATGCACCGACGTTCAGAAATAACGACGGCACAAATTAAAACGCCCTCCGGGACTGTCCGAAAAAACCCGCAGCGTGCGGTGCATTTTCTGACAGCCCGGGAGGGCATTGCCGATCAGTTAAATAAACCTGTGGCGAGGGAGCTTGCTCCCGCCACAGGGTTCTATCAGGAAGACAGGTAGGACGAACGCGTCAGCCCCAGGCGCAAGGCATCGAGGAACTGGGTACGTTCAGCGGCGCTGATGCGGGCGCTGGCGCACTTGTCGCGGTAGTGAGTCATCAACTCCTCCGGCGACAGGTGCACGTAGCGCAGCATGTCCTCGATGGTGTCGTGGGTTTCGATACCGGCGTGGTACACGCTGCCATCGGCGTTCTGGTAGATGTTCACCGAGTCGGTGTCACCGAACAGGTTGTGCATGTCACCGAGGATTTCCTGGTAGGCGCCCACCAGGAAGATGCCCAGCAGATAGTCTTCATCCGGCTTGAGTGCGTGAACCGGCAGGCTGGTCTCGATGCTCTGCTCGTCGACGTACTGCTTGATCTTGCCGTCGGAGTCACAGGTCAGGTCTTGCAGCACGGCGCGGCGCAGCGGCTCTTCGTCCAGGCGATGCAGCGGCAGGATCGGCAACACCTGGCCGATGGCCCAGGTGTCCGGCAGGCTCTGGAACACCGAGAAGTTGCAGATGTATTTGTCGGCCAACTTGTCGTTGAGCTCATCCAGCACCTGGCGGTGCGAGCGCTGGCGCGCCTTCAACGAGTTGTGCAGGCGACGGCACACCGCAAAGTAGCACTGCTCGGCCAAGGCTTTTTCGGCCAGGGTCAGCTTGCCGTCGGCATATTGGGTCGCCACGTCGCTCATGTAGTGGGTGGCGCGCCAGTAAGTCTCGGTGACCATCTCGATATCGGTCGGGCCCAGCAGGTCGACCAGCCATTGCACGGTTTCCGGCAGTTCCTGCTTGTTGTCGATCGCCGGCACGTCGTCGTTGTGTTTCTCGACGTCGGTCACCTGCACCACCAGCATGGCGTGGTGAGCGGTCAGCGAGCGGCCGCTTTCGGAGAAGATGTTCGGATGCGGCAGGCTCTGGGCATCGCAGAACTCCTTGAGCATGCCGACCACGACACCGGCGTAATCGTCCATGTCGTAGTTGATCGAACTGGCATTGCGCGAGTGCGTGCCGTCGTAGTCCACACCCAAGCCACCGCCGACGTCGATGTGATCCACCGGCAGGCCGAGGTTGCGCAGCTCACCGTAGTAACGGATCGCTTCCTTGAAGCCGTGCTGGTAGTCCGCCAGGTTGGCGATCTGCGAGCCCATGTGGAAGTGCAGCAGGCGAATACCCTGGTCCAGGCCGGCAGCCCGGAAGCGCTCGACCACCGACAGCAGTTGCGCGGCCGACAAGCCGAACTTGGACTTCTCGCCACCGGTATCGGCCCACTTGCTCGACGCCAGGGACGACAGGCGCACACGCAAGCCGACCTGCGGCTTGACCTTGAGCGTTGCCGCCTCTTCGATCACCAGGCCGACTTCGGACTCTTTCTCGATGACGATGAAGACGTTGTGACCGAGCTTCTGGCCCATCAGCGCCAGACGGATGAATTCGCGGTCCTTGTAGCCGTTGCAGACGATGGTGCCGCCCTTCGGCGCCAGGGCCAGGACCGCCAGCAGCTCCGGCTTGGAACCGGCTTCCAGGCCGATGGAGACGTTCTGGGTGGCGATGATGTTCTCGATCACCGCTTCCTGCTGGTTGACCTTGATCGGATAGAGCGCGGTGTACTTGCTCTGGTATTCCAGGCGCGCGATGTTGCTGTCGAAGGCGCCGGTGAGCTGGCGCACACGGTCTTGCAGGATATCGGGGAAGCGCACCAGCAAGGGCAGCGACAGGCCGCTCTGGCGCAACTGGTCGACTTGCTCGAACAGGTCGATGGGCGAGCTGTCGGGACCGTTCGGACGGACTTCGACGCGACCGGCTTCATTGATCGCGAAATACCCGGCCCCCCAATGGCGAATCCCGTAAACACTGCGGCTGTCCGCAACTGTCCATTGGCTGCCATCGTCTTTGCGTGTGCGTCGTACGGACATCGAAGTCCCCTATAAAGAAGTCAAAATGCACCATCCGGTCGGAGGCTGGGGCAGTCTAGAGAGTGAAAATGACGAATTGCCTGTTAGCAAGGTAGACCCTGCTCCCAGCGATGAGTTTAGAAACCCGTTCAGAACAGGCTCTGTGAAAACCATGCGGGCGACCTCGAACGTTGAGTTCGGGTCAAGCCGAGGGTGGTTTTCACAGAGGCTGCTAGCCGCCGGATTTCTTTGCCTTGAAGCCGTGCTTGACCAGTTCCGCCAGCAGCAGCTCGACGTGATCGCCCTGGATCTCGATGATGCCGTCTTTCAACGCACCACCGGTGCCACAGCGCTTCTTCAACGTGGTGGCCAGCTCCTTGAGCGCGTCTTCGGCCAACGGCACGCCAGTGATCGTGGTCACCGTCTTGCCGCCGCGACCTTTGCTTTCACGGCGCACGCGCGCAATGCCGTCACCGGCAGGGATGGCGGTCTGTTTGCAGATGCAGGCATCCACCGGCTGACGGCAATCAGGACAATGACGACCGGCGTCGGTAGAAAATACCAGGCCGCCCAGGGCGGCGAAGGATGCGGCTTTTTTGGCCACCGGCAATCCTCTCGGGAGGACAAAGACTGGTCGAGGGGGAACATGCCTCGACCGCGAAACCCCACTCAGGCAGGGGCAGCGCTACTGGACCGCAGACACGGTTCAGCTTGAAAAGTCGCGCAGTGTAACGGCAAAAAGCCGACTTGCTAAGGGCCAATCAGCGCCAATTTATAGCTTCTTTGCGACGCCGCTGCCATGGACGCGCAAATAGCGTTCAAGCGCTGCCAGGGAGTCCGGGCAGTAAGGCTTGCGCTGGATTTCATCGAGCACCTGCTCGAGGGGCAGGAAACGCGCCTCGAGGACTTCTTCGGGCTGCAGGACCAACGGGCCGTCCCATACCGCCGAGAACGCCGAGCACCACAGGCGACTGCCAGGGTCTTCGAAATAGAAATGGTCGTGGGCGGTCAGTTCCACGCCGCTCACGCCCAGCTCTTCCGCCAGCTCACGGGCAGCCGATTCGGCGTAGGTCTCATCGGCCTGCACCATGCCCCCGCCGCCACGTCCCAGAAACCTGGGTAGATGGCCTTGCTCAGGGTGCGCCGATGTACACACAGTTCACCGGACGAATTGAACAGCATGATGTAGGTGCCGCGTCCGATCAGGCCACGCTCACGCAGCTCTGAGCGCACCACGCTGCCGAGCAGATTGTCGTGCTCATCGACCCACGCAATCAGCTCGGCATCCGAGGCCACTCGATGAGCGACCTCCCGGGGGCTTTCGCTCATGAATCAACCCTGGTTCAGCAGTTGCCGCAAGTCGATGACCGCTGCGTTGGCTCGGGAAATGTAGTTGGCCATGACCAGCGAGTGGTTCGCCAATACACCGAAGCCGCTGCCGTTGAGGATCATCGGGCTCCAGACCGGTTCCTGGGACGCTTCCAGTTCACGAATGATCTGCCGCACGCTGACCGTGGCGTTCTTTTTCGCCAGGACATCGGCGAAGTCCACTTCGATGGCGCGCAGCAGATGCGACAACGCCCACGCCTGGCCACGGGCCTCATAGAACACGTTATCGATTTGCAGCCACGGGGTCTCGACTACCTCTTCATCCACCTGCGGTACCTGGCCCGGGGCCGGGACTTCGGTTTTCAGCGAGGTATTGAGCTTGACCCGGCCAACGCTGGCCGACAGGCGCTGGGACAACGAACCCAGGCGAGTGCCGACATCCCCCAGCCAGTTGTTCAGGTTGTCGGCGCGGGCGTAGAACAGTGCGCTTTTCTGGCTCGGGTCGGACAGGCGCGCCTGGTAGCGACTCAGGGAATTGATGCCCTCCTGGTATTCAGACTCGCTGGAGGGCAGCACCCAACTGCGGTTGTCGAAGTTGAAGCGCGGCTCGGCCTTGGCCAGGTCGGCGTCCTCGGCGGACTGCGACTGGGAACGGGCGAAGTCCTTGCGCAGGGCGCGGCTCAGGTCGCGGACCTGCACCAGCACGCCGTATTCCCAGCTCGGCATGTTGTCCATCCACAGGCCAGGCGGGAAGCGGTCGTTGGAGATGTAGCCACCCGGCTTGCTCAGCAGGGTTCCGGCCACCGTCTTGAGCGTCTCGACCGTGGTGTAGCCCACCACCATCTGCCGGCCATCTTTCTCCGCTGCGGCCTGGGCGTTCTGCTGCACAGGGAACAGCGCGGGCTCCTGGCTCCAATACCAGCCGACGGCAATGGTCACCAGCAGGTAAAGGCCGATCAGCGTCGCCAGTGCGCGGCTGAAAAAAAGCCCACCCAGGTAGCTGCGGGTGTCCGATTTCGGCTCGGCGGCACGTTCAGGCGCGCTGCCCGCGCGATTTTTCCAGTCCAGCATGGTGATATCCCTTCAATCACTTGAGTTCTCGGTTCGACCACAACCCTACGCCATCGTGCCTGATTTGAAACGCGATAATGCGGCGCCAATCATGCCGGGCGCGACAGGGTAATTGAACAGCACTATAAAGGAAGCGTTGCCATCGGCCTACGAGACTGGTCAGTCACAAACTGAATTTCGCGACTGGACAGAATATTGACGTATGACACTCATGCGAAGGAAAAGAGGTGCTAGCATAGAGCCACCAGTCGATCTCAGCATGCACCCTAACTAGTAGTCAGGATATGACCGAGCCAGAAGACCCCAGCCGTGAGCGCCTCAAGCACCACTTTGCCCAGCGGGTAATTCATCAGGCTCGTCAGATCCTGGAGATTTGGCAGCGCCTGCAACGCAGTGAGTGGACAAGCACCGACCTGTCGGAACTCAGCGAAGCCAATCTGCGCCTGCTGCGCTTTGCCGAGCGCTTCGAACAGCCCGAGCACTCCCAACTGGCCCAAGGCATCAGCCAGTCGCTGCAAGCGGTGGACGCCAATCGCGGGCGCCTGAGCAGCCACCTGATCACCGAAATCAACCGCCTGATGCAGCGCTTGTCTCGTACTGGCCTGCGCCATGGCGACCAGCTCGAACAAACCTTCCTGCCGCCGCTGCGCAAACCCATCTACGTGTTGCTGCAGGACCATGACCGCGCCGAGCGCCTGGCCAAGCAGTTGGAGTTCTTCGGCCTCAGCGCCCAGGCGCTGAACAGTGTCGTGGCGTTCCGCGCCTCGATGGTCGAGCGCCTGCCGGCGGCGATCGTCATGGATGTGGATTTCAGCGGCCCCGGCGCCGGCCTGAAACTGGCCGCCGAAGCCCAGGAAGGCCTGGAGCAACCGCTGCCACTGTTGTTCTTCAGTTTGATGGAAACCGACACGCCGACACGCCTGGCCGCGGTGCGCGCCGGTGGGCAGGAATTTCTCACCGGCACCCTCGAAGCCTCGAGCCTGCTGGAAAAGATCGAAGTGCTGACCTGCGTTGCCCAGTACGATCCGTACAAAGTGCTGATCATCGATGACTCCCGTGCCCAGGCCATGCACACCGAACGCCTGCTCAACAGCGCCGGCATCATCACCCGCACACTGATCGAGCCGATCCAGGCCATGGCCGAACTGGCGGACTTCCAGCCCGACCTGATCATCCTCGACATGTATATGCCCGCCTGCACCGGCACGGAACTGGCCAAGGTGATACGCCACAACGACCGCTACGTCAGCGTGCCGATCATCTACCTGTCCGCCGAAGACGACCTGGACAAGCAACTCGACGCCATGAGCGAAGGTGGCGACGACTTCCTGACCAAACCGATCAAGCCCCGGCACCTGATCACCACGGTGCGCAACCGTGCCGCCCGGGCGCGCAACCTCAAGGCGCGGATGGTGCGCGACAGCCTCACCGGACTCTACAACCACACCCATATCCTGCAACTGCTCGAGGATTGCAGCTTCCGTGCTCGTCGCGAAGGCAAGCCCCTGAGCTTCGCCATGCTCGACATCGACCATTTCAAACGGGTCAATGACAGCCACGGCCACCCCATGGGGGACCGGGTGATCAAGAGCCTGGCGCTGTTTCTCAAGCAGCGCCTGCGCAAGACCGACTTCATCGGCCGTTACGGCGGCGAAGAGTTCGCCATCGTCATGCCCGACACCGACATCGACGCAGCCTGCAAAGTGCTGGATGAAATTCGCCAGCGCTTTGCCGAAATCCACTACCCGGCCCAGCCCCATGACTTGTGGTGCACCTTCAGCGCCGGCGTGGTGGAGATGAGCGATGACTCCGACAGCCTGATGATGGCCAGCCAGGCGGATGAAGCGCTGTACCGCGCCAAGCACGCCGGGCGCAACCGGGTACAGAGCGCCCGCCAATCAAAGCAAAGTGCCACCTTTTCATCGGAATCGACCGATTCGGTCATAAACCTGTAACGCAAACGCAATAACTTCAGGCTCTTACGATTCTGCCCCTGGTAGACCTTTAATGCGCCTGAAGCTGCTGACCAATCTCAACACCCTTCTTTTAGTAGCCGTGTGCCTGGGCCTTGGAGCCACGCTGTGGTGGTCGCAGATCGCCCTGGAGCGACCCTATCTGCTGATGGAGCGCTACCTGGGATTGTCGCGGCAGTTCCAGGGCGAAGTAGCGCGCAATATCGAGGATTACCTGGCCAGCGGCGACGCCTTGCGCCTGAGTGCTGCCACCCAGGCCCTGGAGACCCTGCAAAAAGACCTCGATCAATTTCCCCCGGCACTGGCCAAGCCCCTGCGCCCGAGCCTGTCGAACCTCGATGGCTTCAGCAAGACCGATCTGCTGGCCGCCGGCAAACTGGCCGGCGATCCGCAGGCCTTGCTGCTGCAGGCCGAGCGTGAACTGAGTGCCAGCCTCGACCAACTGGCCCAATACGCCAATGGCGCCCCGGCCTACTTGCCCGCGCTGTTTGCCGCGTCACAGCACCTGGGCCGCCTATCCCTCACCCGGGACAAACTGGTCAGCAGTGGCCGTAGCGAATTGGCCGCCGACGTCGAGCGGGAACTGGCGAGCATCCGTGTGGAGGCCGAACGCCTCGACAGCCTGCCCCTGCTGGGCGTCACCGCCAGCAGCGAATCAGGCAGCGACGATTTCGCCGCGCTGATGGGTTTGGAAACCCAAGAAAAAACCGCCGCCGAAGATGCTGGCATCGCCCTCAAGCGCGAACTCAACAGCCTGCTCGGCCGCTACCCGGCAGAATTGGCCCGCACCCGTGAACTTATCCAGAAACGCACTGAACTGAGCAGCGCCACGCACCTGAAAATCGCCGACGTGCAACAGGCGATCGATGCCATGGAGCCGGCGGTACGTGCCCAGCATGGGCAGATCCAGGGAGAGGTTCGCTTGATCCAGGGGGTGATGATTGGCTTGATCCTGCTGATTGCGCTGCTCATCGACACCTTGCAGCGGCGCCTGGCCCGCACCTTGACGCACCTGGCTCCAGCCCTGTCGACCTGGGCCGAGGGCGACTTCAGCCGTGATATCCACGTGGGCGCCAGCAACCGCGAATTGCAAGACATCGAGGCTTCGCTCAATCGCCTGCGCGCTTACCTGGTGGACCTGGTGGGCACCATTCGAGTAAACGCCGAACAGGTCGCGGGTAGCAGCCGAACCCTGGCCGAACTGAGCGGCGAGCTGCACAGTGGCGCCGAGCATCAGGCTGGCGACACGGCGCTGATCCGCGACTCTCTCAGCGAACTGGAAGCGACGATCCAGCAAGTGGCCGGCGATGCCAGCCAGGCCGCAGACGCCAGCCGCAGCGCCGGGCAGGCGGTGGAGCAAGGACAGAAAGTCATCGGCCTGAGCCTTACAGGCTTGCATGCGTTAGTGGGAGAAGTACAAGGCAACGCGCAGATGATCGAACAACTGGCCGAGGAGTCCGCCACCATCGGCGGCGTGTTGACGGTGATTCGCTCGATTGCCGACCAGACCAACCTGCTGGCCCTCAACGCTGCCATCGAAGCCGCCCGCGCCGGGGAAATGGGCCGGGGCTTCGCGGTGGTGGCCGAGGAAGTCCGCTCCCTGGCCCAACGCACGGCCGGCGCCACCGCCGAAATCCAGACGCTGATCGCCCGCTTGCAACAGGCCGCGCGCCAATCGGTGGACGGCATGCGCGCCCAGGTCGAACACGCCGAAGCCACCGCCAACCAGGCGCAAGCGGCTGATGGCGCGCTGGATGAGATCGTCGGTGCCATCCAGACCATCTCCGATACGGCGGTACGCATCGCCGACGTCACCGCCCAACAAAGCGGCGCCGTCAGCGAAATCCGCGATCACAGCGAGCGGATTCACCAACTGGGCGGCGACAACCTGCTGCGCATCGGCCAGGGGCGCGAACAAGGCGACAACCTGTTGGTACTGGGCGGGCGGTTGCATACGGCAGTACAGGCGTTTCGGGTTTAGACCTCAGATCCAGTGTGGGAGCGAGCCTGCTCGCGATAGCGCTGGGTCAGTTTGCATTGATGTTGAATGGGCCGCCGTCATCGCGAGCAGGCTCGCTCCCACAGGGGTTCGGCTCCAACCGTATGACCGGATCAGGGACCTGGGTCACAAATTTCGCGCAAACATCGGTCATCGTGCTGGCTATTGCAGAGAACTGGACAGTCACAAAGGCTTTGCGGCATAGTCGCCAGGTTCTGATACCTGCTCACAGATAACAAGGAACAGCAGATGGCGACCCTATTGGTCCTGCACGGACCCAACCTGAACCTGCTGGGCACCCGCGAGCCGGGCGTCTACGGCGCCGTGACACTGGCGCAGATCAACCAGGACCTGGAGCAGCGGGCCCGCACCGCCGGCCATCATTTGCTCTATCTGCAAAGCAACGCCGAATATGAATTGATCGACCGTATCCATGCCGCACGTGGCGAAGGCGTGGATTTCATTTTGATCAATCCAGCAGCTTTTACACACACAAGCGTCGCATTACGTGACGCGCTGCTGGCGGTGAGCATCCCATTCATCGAAGTGCATTTGTCCAACGTGCACAAACGCGAACCTTTCCGCCATCACTCCTACTTCTCGGATGTAGCGGTGGGAGTGATCTGCGGCCTTGGCGCCAGCGGTTACCGGCTGGCCCTGGAGGCCGCCCTAGAGCAGCTTGAAAAACAGGCAACAGCTTGAACAACAAGCGTTAAACGCCCCTGACCGACCCTTGGGAGTTGATGATTCATGGATATCCGTAAAGTTAAGAAATTGATCGAATTGCTGGAAGAGTCCGGCATCGACGAGCTTGAGATCAAGGAAGGCGAAGAGTCCGTACGCATCAGCCGCCACAGCAAGACCCCGGCCCAGCAGTTCTATGCGCCGGCACCGATGCACGCTCCAGCCGCCGCGCCTGCTCCAGCAGCAGCCCCGGTTGCCGCAGCAGCGCCAGCCGCACCGGCTGCGCCAGCGCTCAACGGCACTGTCGCCCGTTCGCCAATGGTGGGCACGTTCTATCGCAAGTCTTCGCCATCCTCGCCGTCCTTCGTTGAAGTCGGCCAGACCGTGAAGAAAGGCGACACCCTGTGCATCGTCGAAGCCATGAAGATGATGAACCACATCGAAGCTGAAACCAGCGGTGTGATCGAGTCCATCCTCGTCGAAGACGGCCAGCCGGTTGAGTACGACCAACCGCTGTTCACCATCGTTTGAACCGCGGAGAGCCTTTGATGACTGCGAAGTTGGAAAAAGTTCTGATCGCTAACCGCGGTGAGATCGCCCTGCGGATTCTGCGTGCCTGCAAAGAGATGGGCATCAAGACCGTCGCCGTTTACTCCAAGGCCGACAAAGAACTGATGCACCTGGGCCTGGCGGACGAATCCGTCTGCATCGGTCCGGCGTCGGCTGCGCACTCCTACCTGCACATCCCGGCGATCATCGCCGCTGCCGAAGTGACCGGCGCTACCGCCATTCACCCTGGCTACGGCTTCCTGGCGGAAAACGCCGACTTCGCCGAACAGGTCGAAAATTCCGGTTTTGCCTTCATTGGCCCGAAAGCCGACACCATCCGCCTGATGGGCGACAAGGTCTCGGCCAAGCACGCCATGATCGCGGCGGGTGTGCCGACCGTTCCGGGTTCCGACGGCCCACTGCCTGAAGACGAAGAAACCGCTTTGCGCATCGGTCGCGAAGTCGGTTATCCGGTGATCATCAAGGCCGCTGGCGGCGGCGGTGGTCGCGGCATGCGCGTGGTACACAAGGAAGAAGACCTGATCTCCTCGGCGAAACTGACCCGCTCCGAAGCTGGCGCGGCGTTCGGCAACCCGATGGTCTACCTGGAAAAATTCCTGACCAACCCACGTCACGTCGAAGTCCAGGTACTGTCCGACGGCCAGGGCCACGCGATCCATCTGGGCGACCGCGATTGCTCGCTGCAACGTCGTCACCAGAAGGTCCTCGAAGAAGCGCCGGCACCGGGCATCGACGAGCAGGCTCGCGAGGAAGTCCTGGCGCGTTGCGTCAAGGCCTGCATCGACATCGGCTATCGCGGCGCCGGTACCTTCGAGTTCCTGTACGAGAACGGTCGTTTCTACTTCATCGAAATGAACACCCGTGTTCAGGTGGAGCACCCGGTTTCGGAAATGGTCACCGGTATCGACATCGTCAAGGAGATGCTCAGCATCGCCGCAGGCAACAAGCTGTCGTTCACCCAGGATGACGTGGTCATCCGCGGTCACGCGCTGGAATGCCGGATCAACGCCGAAGACCCGAAAACCTTCATGCCAAGCCCAGGCACGGTCAAGCATTTCCATGCCCCGGGCGGCAATGGCGTTCGTGTCGATTCGCACCTGTACAGCGGTTATGCCGTTCCACCGAACTACGATTCGTTGATCGGCAAGCTGATCACCTACGGGGCGACCCGTGACGAAGCCATGGCGCGCATGCGCAATGCGCTGGACGAAATCGTGGTCGACGGGATCAAGACCAACATCCCGCTGCACCGCGACCTCGTACGTGACGAAGGCTTCTGCAAAGGTGGCGTCAACATCCATTACCTGGAACACAAGCTGGGCAACCAGCACTGATGCTTCAAGTGATGTAAAAAGACCCCGGTCCATTGGCCGGGGTCTTTTTTTGCCTGTCGCTCACGATGCGGGCAACGGCATCAGCCCAGCATCACCGTAGAGAATTCCTGCAAGGCAAGTTGCGCCGCAGTCGCCGACCGGCCCTGATGGGTGCGAACGGCACCGTTGGCATTGGCCACCAACGGTTCGCTGCGCAAGCGCGTCATGAACCCGCGCGCACGTACCGATACCGGATCAGAACCCCGCTTCGCCCTCGCCAGCACGGGTACGTAGTAGCGTTCGACCTGACTCTGCGAGGTCTTGAACACAGAGGTGATACCACTGCGCAGATCCAGCGCAACACCATAGTTATTCCCGAAGCAGGAAGAATACGACCAGTGATCCCAGGTGGGTTGCAGACCCTGGCGCCTCATCACCAACCGGACCGGCTCGCCAATGTCAGCCCCCGTCAGCCAATCCCCACCCACCAGCGTGGCACGAATATCCTTGGGCGATCCCCCCAGGCGCCGCATCACATCCCGGACGCTGCGCTCGATCAGCGCACGGATGTTGTGATCGAAATGAATGACCGCCCCCATCTTGGTGGCAGGGTTGTACAACGAAGCGATCACACACGTTTGCGCATTCAGCGAGAACAGATAGTTGTCCGCCGCCTCGCTGAACCTTGCCACCACAGCCTCGCCCTGCAACGCGCCCCTGGTCGCGTCCGGGAAGACATGCCCGGGAAACGCCTCCCGCAGATCCCCTACTCTCCCAAGGTTGCGCACATGGTCATTGCCGCCTCTCAAGCCGACCTTGTTATGGGTCCACTTGCCATTCGCCAGCCTGCGGATGGGTAGTTTGTACAACGCGCCGGGACGCCTGGCATCCACCAGGCACAACCCGCCGAAGTAGGGATCCTCCGTCACCTGGTAGTACCGACCCCTGCTCCGTATGTAGTGGGCGCTTCGCGGTTGCGTTGCGCTGGGTGGGCTGCGATAGGTGCCAAAAAAAATCCCCTCTTCGGTCACCGGCTGCAAGTGCTCCGGTACTCTGCTGACCGCCTGCTGCGGCTTCAGGCGTATGGGCGGGATCACCGGCCCGGCTTCTTTGACGATGCCCGATGTCGCGCGCCTCAAGCGTTGAGCGGACAATGACAGGGGTTTCACCGCGAGCTTCAGGTTCCTGGCCGCACGCCCTAGCAGCCTGGCCATGCTTGCGGCACCGAGCGTGGCGAACAGCGTCCCCCAGGTCGCGGCCAGCCAGTGGCCAAGCGCGCCTTCCGTGTCGCCCTGCCCATGCGCCTCGACTGCCTGCCCGGCGCTGACAGCCACCAAGCCAATGTCCAGCAACAAGGCAAACGGGGGGTAGACCATGCACACAGGAGCCGCCGCGAAGATCAACCCTTTGAACACCTGATCCCTGATCATTTCGGCACGGCTTGTGGTGATGTCCTCCACATCGGTGACAGCGCGCTCGATGCAGGCATCGAATTCAGCGCTGATGTCCATGACCCGATTGAATTCGCGCACTGTATCGACCCGCGCGCTCCCGCTCGCCAAAGCCACCAGCGAACGTCCTGCAGAGGCTCGCGCGCTCAGTGCGATCCGCTCCAGTACGTAATGATGCAGTTGCGCCGCAATGCTTCCGGAGAAGTCCAGGTACTTGCGAAACAGGATCCCGTCCGGAGCGTCGGGTGTATACAACCAGTAAAAAACCTTAGGGTCGAAGTAGGTGAAAACGTAGACCCCTTGCACGACATGACCGCCGACGGTCAACTTGATCACGCCTTCGCGCGTCACGGCGGCGCTGGGGTGCGTGGCGCTGCTCACCGGCCTCCCATCGCTTAGCAGCGTGACTTGCCGGGTGAGCCACTGGAATTCGTCGGTGTTCAACATCGACTTGCCATGGGCCACACGCAGGTCGCGATCCATCCGGGCCAACAGCATGTAGCGGCATGCCTCGCGGCGTTTCAGATACTCAGGGTCCTTGGCATCGAGAAAGGTGGCGCGGATGTGCTTGGCATATCGTTCCCCCAGGTAAGCCACGCGAATGTACGACGCCAATTCGGCGCTGCGAACCTGCTTCAAGTCCTGCCCGACAGAAGAACGCACGCCTTTTGCGGGGTCGTCGATATCCGAGCTGTGCTCGTATCCAAAAATGGCCAGGTCCAACAGGCTGGCGGTTTTTTTCTCGGTTGCCAGCCCGGTGCTGTAGTCGATGAGCACAGTGGCTGGATCGACCGCTTCAAGCACCCCCTTGCTGCGCAGGTACGGCGCAATCAAATGGGCGAAGGTGCGCTTGGCGAAGTCGATGAAGACTTCATAGTCGACCATCTGCTCATCGAACACCTGCCGCTGAACCAGAAACTCCTGGTTCAAGCCGCTGATGTTGCGCCGAGACTCAAGCGGCAGCGCCGAGTACCAGCGAGGCGACTCGTTCAGCTCCACCTGCATCAGGTTATTGGCCAGGCCGGTCAAGACCGCGTTGCGAAGACCAGCCCTGAAATCGCTGACCGCTCCCCTGAGGTCTCTGCCCAGGTCCCACGAGGCAGGTTTCTGCGCCACGCCGGCAAAGTATTCCCGGGCCCGCCCTTGATCGATCACAGAGAGTTGCTGCAGCAGATACTCGCGACCAGCTTCATGTTGGGTCCAGGCACCGACCTCCCCGCTCAACGCCCGAAGCGAGGTCAATTCGACCCACTCATGGCCATCGGGTTTGCCCGGGGCATACAGCAGCAGACCGCTGACGTCGTCGCCCACATCTTCGCGATAGAACAGAAGAAGATCGGCACACTTCAAGCCATTGGGAAGCACAAGGTCGGCGACACGCCACACGCTGGCGGTTGGCGTCGCAACGTCGCTCTCCCATAGGGCACTGAGCGAGTCATGACCGGTCGCCGACAACTGGCCCGCGCAACGCGCGATAAATGCACTGTGCTGCAGCCGCGCCAAAAACCAATCGAACATGGCCTCTTTAAGGTCCGCTCGTTCATATCGGTCGGCCAGTGCTTGCAGGTACCCGGCAGGCGCATCGACGTCTGCCAACAATCGACCGATGAAGGCTGGCGAAAGGGACTGGTTACGCAGCATGCCGCCATTTTCCACCAGGAACACCGACACCGCGTCCGGTCGTACCGGGCCTACCGCCACCAGCTCACTCAGGCTGTAGGTGTGCACCGGCTGGCCCATCACCGTTCGCCACTGTAACTGCACGCGAATGCTGTCAGGCTCGACCAGCATGTCCAATTCATCCCTGACATAGTCCCTGGCCAATTGCAGAGCGAAGGCCCGCAGCGAACCCAGGCCATCGATCAGTTCATCGACTTGTGCCTGCGCCAGCACGGTCTGGTTTTCAAAAGCCCGCAGCCGTTCACGATCTGGATTGCTCAACCCCCGCAGCCAATGCGGCAACTGCAATCGCGCGACCGCTCCAAGATCCCGCCGCTCACGGGTTGTTGCCAACGCCGTCAAGCGACTCGTCTGGCGCCAGGCGTCCTGGAGTTCTTCGATCTGCTCTCGCAACTGATCGACGTCCAGGCCGGCCAGATGGTCAGGCTGAAAAAGCCCGTCGACCGCGACCCGATGCTCGTCAAGCTTTTGCCTGACCAGTGCTTCGAGCGAGACATCCTGCGACACCATTCGCCAATGCCGCCGCAGATAATCCTCGTAGTGACTGACAAACCTCGACGCCGCGCTTTCCACCGCCTGGGCAACGCACTCCCGGCGCTCGGGAGCAAACCCCAGGTCTACCCCCTCGGGCCAACGGTAGGGCACGTCCTGCGCTTCGTCATAAACCACAGGCGCCTGGTCGATCATGCGCTGCAACACCGTGTCGAGCAGGGTGTCGATGAAGTGCGGATCGATGTTGCCTTGGTGATAGTGGGTGCGCAGCTCGACCAGCAGGTACTCTTCCAGCACCTCCAGCAAACTCATCTGGGTTTGCAGTCGCGCGTCGATAGCCGCCTGCCAACGCGTCAATTTCTCCAGGGTCATTTGTGCAGTCGCCGCCTGCGGGGAAGAGACCGGCCCCGTGCGCGCCATGTTGCTTTGCCGTTCGGCAGTGATGTCCATTCACATTCCTCCCTGCTGTGTGGACCGGCACCTTATCCGCCCGGCGATACGCCCATGGCATACATATATATATCGAAACACCCACCCGGACGGCGCGAGACTCGCTTATCCACTTTGCCCGCGACCTGGCGTACACTGCGCGCCTTTGCAGCCCTGCGCTGCCCCCTGTAGATTTTTTTCCAAAGGTGCCCGCCATGCCTTGGCTGCAAGTACGTCTGGCCATCAGCCCGGAACAAGCCGAAACCTACGAAGACGCGTTTCTTGAAGTAGGCGCCGTATCGGTAACCTTCATGGACGCCGAAGACCAGCCGATCTTCGAGCCGGAGCTCAACACCACCCCGCTGTGGTCCCATACCCACCTGCTGGCCCTGTTCGAAGGCGGCACCGAGGCGGCCAGCGTACTGGCCCATCTCGAGCTGCTGACCGGCAGCCCGCTGCCCGAGCATCACAGCGAAGTGATCGAGGACCAGGACTGGGAACGCAGCTGGATGGACAATTTCCAGCCGATGCGTTTCGGCCAGCGCCTGTGGATTGTCCCGAGCTGGCACGCCGCGCCAGAGCCGGACGCGGTCAACCTGCTGCTGGACCCGGGCCTGGCGTTCGGCACCGGCACCCACCCGACCACCGCACTGTGCCTGGAATGGCTCGACGCCCAGGACCTGAAGGGCTGCAACGTACTCGACTTCGGCTGCGGCTCGGGGATCCTGGCGATTGCCGCGCTCCTGCTGGGCGCCCGGGAAGCCGTCGGCACCGACATCGACGTCCAGGCCCTGGAAGCTTCCCGCGACAACGCCGGGCGCAACAACATTGCCGAAGCCCTGTTCCCGCTGTACTTGCCGCAGGACTTGCCACAGGTCCAGGCCGACGTGCTGGTGGCCAACATCCTCGCCGGCCCGCTGGTGTCCCTGGCGCCGCAACTGTCGAGCCTGGTCAAGCCGGGCGGACGCCTGGCGCTGTCGGGCATCTTGGCCGAACAGGGTGAAGAAGTCGCCGCCGCTTATGCCGCGGATTTTGACCTGGACCCGATCGCCAATCGCGATGGCTGGGTGCGCATCACCGGACGTCGGCGCTAGAATGAGCGCCTGTATCCACCGGATTGCCGCATGACTGACAGTTTCGTCACCCAGTGCCCGCATTGCCATACCCGTTTTCGCGTCAGCCATGCTCAATTGAGCGTGGCCCGCGGGGTGGTTCGTTGCGGCTCGTGCCTGCAAGTGTTCAATGCCGCACGACAGTTGCTGGAACAACGCACTGCCAAGCAACCGGCGCCTGCCGTCGCGCCGACCGCCAAACCTGCGGTCGAAGCCCCGCCCCGGGCGATCAGCCAGAAACAATGGAGCGCGGCCGAGCTGGATCTGGATGACCTGGACAAGGAGCTGGCGCGCCTGGAGCGACGCGACAATCGCGCGCCAGGCAATACCGGCCGGCGCCGGGAAGACAACCTCAGCGCGCAACGCGACTCGCTCTCCAGCGAACAGCAAGCCTGGCCCGACAGCCTGTACAGCGAATCTTCCAGCGAGCGCGTCGAAGCCGTCCTCCAGGACCCCATCGAACCGTTCGAACCCCACGAACCGGCCCGGCCACCGCGCACCGAGCCGTCCCTGTCCCTGGCCCTTGAACCACTGGAACCGGACGACGAACCGGTCGCCCCGCTCCACCTGGCGCCGGACGACGAGCCCGACGAACACCTCGAGCGCCTGTCTGCCACCGACGACCACGACGACGAACCCGAGCAACTGGCGCCATTGCGCAAGTCACGGGAGCGCCAGGAGCCGGGGATACGCGCCGAAGCCCTCCACGACCTGGACGACGACCCGCTGCAACTGGACTGGCGCAAACGCCGCTCGCCCTGGGGCCGACGCTTGTTGTGGGGCCTGTTGATACTGCTCGCCAGCGCGGCCTTGGGCGGCCAGTACATCGCCTACCATTTCGAAGAACTGGCCCGCCAGGACCAGTACCGGCCGTGGTTCCTGCAAATCTGTCCGACCATCGGCTGCGAAGTACCGTCCAAGGTCGACATCGCCAAGATCAAGAGCAGCAACCTGGTGGTGCGCAGCCATCCGGAGTTCAGCGGAGCCCTGGTGGTGGACGCGATCATCTACAACCGTGCGCCCTTCTCCCAACCTTTTCCGTTGCTGGAGTTGCGCTTTGCCGACCTCAACGGACACCTGATCGCCAGCCGTCGCTTCAAGCCCGGCGAGTACCTGGGTGGCGACCTCGAGGACCGCGGCGAAATGCCGCCCCAGACGCCCATTCACATCGCGCTGGATATCCTGGACCCTGGCCCCAAAGCGGTAAACTACAGTCTGAGCTTCCATTCCCCCGAATGAAGCCGGCCAGGGTCGGCCAATTGACGGCAGCTTTCTGACTGGCCCCACCCAGACCAAACCGCTGGCGATAACAAAATAGCTGTTCAGATTTTATCCAATTCGATCTTTATCCAGTCATCGAGAGCGGGTATCATGCCAACCCTTTTTCGAAGTCTCATGATCCGGCCCCACTTCAGGGAAGTCCTATGTCGGCGGTACGCATCGGCCCATATACATTGCAGAACGGCCTGATTCTCGCCCCTATGGCGGGGGTCACCGACCAGCCCTTTCGTCAGTTGTGCAAGCGACTGGGTGCAGGATTGGTGGTTTCGGAAATGGTCACCAGCGACATGAGTTTGTGGAACACCCGCAAATCGCGTCTGCGCATGATCCACGAAGGTGATCCCGAGCCCCGCTCGGTACAGATCGCCGGTGGCGACGCACAGATGCTGGCGGAGGCGGCCCGGGCGAATGTCGAGCTGGGGGCGCAGATCATCGACATCAACATGGGCTGCCCGGCGAAGAAGGTCTGCAACAAGGCCGCAGGCTCGGCGCTGTTGAAAGATGAAGCGCTGGTCACCGAGATCCTGCAGGCGGTCGTCGCCGCAGTGGATGTGCCGGTGACCCTGAAGATACGCACCGGCTGGGACCGGGAGAACAAGAATGGCCTGGTGGTGGCGAAGATCGCCGAACAGGCGGGCATCACGGCGCTGGCGGTCCATGGCCGCACCCGTGCCGACCTGTACACCGGCGAAGCCGAGTACGACACCATCGCCGCGATCAAGCAGGCGGTGTCGATTCCGGTGTTTGCCAATGGCGACGTCGATTCGCCCGAGAAGGCCCGGTACGTGCTGGACGCGACCGGGGCCGATGGCCTGTTGATTGGCCGGGCCGCACAGGGGCGGCCATGGATTTTTCGTGAGATCGAACACTTCCTGCGCACGGGCGAAAAACTCGCGCCGCCGCAGTTGTCCGAGGTGGAACGTATTCTGCTAGAGCATCTGGCCGCGCTACATGCCTTCTACGGAGAAGTCATGGGTGTACGCATTGCTCGCAAGCATGTGGGCTGGTATCTCGCAACCCTGCCGGGCGCCAGGGAGTTTCGCGCCCGTTTCAATCGTTTGGATGGTACGCAAGCACAATGCGCCGACGTTCAGGCGTTCTTCGCTGAGCGTTACAAGAGCCTGACAGGGGACGAAGGGGTGGCCGCATGACGATGATGACCGAGACTTTAGTGAGTGGAACAACACCCGTGAGCGACAACGTGAATTTGAAACAGCACCTCAATACGCCCAGCGAAGAAGGCCAGACCCTTCGCGGGAGTGTCGAGAAGGCGCTGCACAATTATTTCGCCCACCTTGAGGGCGCTGCCGTCACGGATGTGTACAACCTGGTGCTTTCCGAAGTCGAGGCGCCTCTGCTCGAAAGCGTGATGAACTACGTCAAGGGCAACCAGACCAAAGCCAGTGAGCTGCTGGGCCTGAACCGCGGCACCCTGCGCAAGAAACTCAAGCAGTACGATCTGCTGTAAGCATTCAATCAAACCAGAAAGGCGCCCGCGTAAAAAACGGTCGCCTTTTTTGCTGACTTCCCTTGCTTTTGATGGAAATTGAAATGACCGACCAGACCACCCGCCTGCCGATCCGCCGCGCCTTGATCAGCGTCTCCGACAAGACCGGGATCCTCGAATTCGCCCGCGAGCTGCAACAGCTGGGCGTCGAGATTCTCTCCACCGGCGGGACCTTCAAGCTGCTGCAGGACAACGGCGTCGCCGCAGTGGAAGTCGCGGACTACACCGGTTTTGCAGAAATGATGGACGGTCGGGTCAAGACCCTGCACCCGAAAATCCACGGCGGGATCCTGGGCCGTCGCGGCATCGACGACGCCATCATGAACGAACACGGCATCAAGCCGATCGACCTGGTAGCGGTCAACCTCTACCCGTTCGAAGCCACCATCAACAAGCCCGGCTGCGACCTGCCGACCGCCATCGAGAACATCGACATCGGCGGCCCGACCATGGTCCGCTCGGCGGCCAAGAACCACAAGGACGTGACCATCGTGGTCAACGCCAGCGACTACGCCAGCGTATTGGAAAACCTCAAGGCCGGTGGCCTGACCTACGCCCAGCGTTTCGACCTGATGCTCAAGGCCTTCGAACACACCGCCGCCTACGACGGCATGATCGCCAACTACATGGGCACCGTGAACCAGGCCGCTGAAACCCTGTCGACCGAAGGCCGCAGCGAATTCCCGCGCACCTTCAACACCCAGTTCGTCAAGGCCCAGGAAATGCGCTACGGCGAGAACCCGCACCAGAGCGCGGCGTTCTACGTGGAAGCCAAGCCCGCCGAAGTCGGCATTGCCACCGCCACCCAGCTGCAAGGCAAGGAGCTGTCGTTCAACAACGTGGCCGACACCGACGCCGCGCTGGAATGCGTGAAGAGCTTCGTCAAGCCCGCCTGCGTGATCGTCAAGCACGCCAACCCGTGCGGCGTGGCCGTAAGCCCGGACGCCGAGGGCGGTATCCGCCAGGCCTACGAACTGGCCTACGCCACCGATACCGAATCGGCTTTCGGCGGCATCATCGCCTTCAACCGTGAACTGGACGCCGCGACCGCCAAGGCCATCGTCGAGCGTCAGTTCGTCGAAGTGATCATCGCCCCTTCGGTCACCGAAGAAGCCCGCGCCATCGTTGCCGCCAAGGCCAACGTCCGCCTGCTGGCCTGCGGCCAATGGTCGGCCGACCGTGCGCCGGCCTGGGACTACAAGCGCGTCAATGGCGGCCTGCTGGTCCAGAGCCGCGACATTGGCATGATCGGCAGCGAAGACCTGAAAGTGGTGACCAAGCGCGCCCCGAGCGAGCAGGAAATCAACGACCTGATCTTCGCCTGGAAAGTCGCCAAGTACGTAAAATCCAACGCCATCGTCTACGCCAAGAACCGCCAGACCATCGGTGTCGGCGCAGGCCAGATGAGCCGTGTGAACTCGGCCCGCATCGCCGCCATCAAGGCTGAACACGCCGGCTTGCAGGTACAGGGCGCGGTCATGGCCTCCGATGCATTCTTCCCGTTCCGCGACGGCATCGACAACGCGGCGAAGGTCGGCATCACCGCCGTGATCCAGCCGGGTGGTTCGATGCGTGACAATGAAGTGATTGCGGCTGCCGATGAGGCCGGCATCGCAATGGTCTTTACGGGCATGCGTCACTTCCGTCACTGATACACCGACCCACTGTGGGAGCTGGGTTGGTGTGGGAGCAAGGCTTGCCCGCGATGCAGGCAACTCGGTCCATCAGGCAAACCGAGGTGATGCTATCGCGGGCAAGCCTTGCTCCCACACAAGCCCAGCTCCCACACAAGCTCGCTCCCACAGAAAGGCAGCTTTAGCGCTGCATCCAGAATCAGCGTCATCCGAGGTTTTTGAAATGAATGTTTTGATCATTGGCAGCGGTGGCCGCGAACACGCCCTGGCCTGGAAAGTAGCCCAGGATCCACGTGTGCAGAAGGTTTTCGTGGCACCGGGCAATGCCGGCACCGCCATCGAAGCCAAATGCGAAAACGTCGCCATCGACGTGCTGGCCCTGGAGCAACTGGCCGACTTCGCCGAGAAGAACGTCTCGCTGACCATCGTCGGCCCGGAAGTGCCGCTGGTCGCCGGCGTGGTCGATCTGTTCCGCGCCCGTGGCCTGGACTGCTTCGGCCCGACTGCCGGTGCCGCGCAGCTGGAAGGCTCGAAAGCGTTCACCAAGGATTTCCTGGCGCGTCACAAGATCCCGACCGCCGACTACCAGAACTTCACCGAAATCGAACCGGCCCTGGCGTACCTGCGCGAGAAAGGCGCACCGATCGTGATCAAGGCCGACGGCCTCGCGGCCGGTAAAGGCGTAATCGTTGCCATGACCCTGGCCGAAGCCGAAGACGCCGTGCGCGACATGCTCGCCGGCAATGCCTTCGGTGACGCCGGTTCCCGCGTGGTGATCGAAGAGTTCCTCGACGGCGAGGAAGCCAGCTTCATCGTCATGGTCGATGGCAAGAACGTCCTGCCAATGGCCACCAGCCAGGACCACAAGCGTGTCGGCGACGGCGACAGCGGCCCGAACACCGGCGGCATGGGCGCCTACTCCCCGGCCCCGGTGGTGACTGCCCAAGTGCACCAGCGCGTCATGGACCTGGTGATCTGGCCGACCGTGCGTGGCATGGCCGAAGAAGGCAACGTCTACACCGGTTTCCTCTATGCCGGCCTGATGATCGACAAGGCTGGTAACCCAAAAGTCATCGAATTCAACTGCCGTTTCGGCGATCCTGAGACTCAGCCGGTAATGCTGCGCCTGCAATCGAGCCTGGTCCTGCTGGTCGAGGCCGCACTGGCCCAGGCACTGGACAAGGTCGAAGCCCAGTGGGATCCGCGCCCAAGCGTCGGTGTCGTATTGGCGGCTGGCGGTTACCCAGGCGACTACGCCAAAGGTAGCGCGATCCAGGGCCTGGACGCCGCAGCCCGCCTGGAAGGCAAGGTCTTCCATGCAGGCACGGCGTTGAAGGATGGGCAAGTGGTCACCGCCGGTGGTCGTGTGCTGTGCGCCACCGCCATGGGCGCCAGTGTCGACGAAGCTCAGCAGCAGGCCTACAAGCTTGCCGCCGAGATCGACTGGGAAGGTTGCTTCTACCGCAAGGACATTGGCTACCGCGCCATTGCCCGCGAGCGTGGCGAAAATCTGGAATAACCCAGCCATTCAGCCAGGCAAGGGTCTACGGCCCTTGCCTGACTGTTCCGGCGCCGCGCATAGTTATAATCTGGCATCAACCTACGAAGGGATTTCGCCGTGCGCTGGCTCAGGATTGCCATAGGCCTTACCGTCACCCTGCTGACGATGCTCTGCATGCTCCCGGCCCAGGCCGCGCCAGGCAGTGGCTGGGCGGTATTGCTCGACGAACAGGGCGACCTCACGCTGAGCGACATCCGTTCTGCCCGCTACACCAATCAATTCAGCCCCATCGACCTGGACCGCCTCAAGGCCGCCGAGCCCGGCGGGGCATTGTGGTTGCGTTTCCGCCTGGCCCCCGACCGGCATGAACAGATCCTGCGCATCTTCGCCCCCGACCTGTCACGCCTGAACCTCTATGTGCTGGACGGCGATGCCCTGGTTGACCAACAAATCAGCGGCAATGCCACGCCGCATACCGAACCGGTGGTACCCAGCAGCGATTTCATGCTGCCCCTTCCACGCAGCGACAAATCGCTGGACGTCTACCTGCGACTGTCCTCGCGCCATGAACTGCGCCCCTACATCACCTTGCAATCGGCAGTCGTGGCTGCGGCCGATCAGAACCAGACGCTGATCTACGGGTTGCTGTTCGGCTGCATCGCCATGCTGGTCCTGCACAACCTCACCCGCTATGCCTACACCCGTTCACGCAGTTGCCTGTGGCTGGCAGCCTGTGAAGGGTTGCTGATGCTCAGCCTGGCGCTGTTGCTGAACCTGGCCGGGCCCTGGCTGCCCGACTGGCCAGCCGTCCAGACGCCCGGGGCCTACCTGGCCTTGCTGCTGACGGCGCCCTGCGGCCTGATGTTCGCCTACCGTTTCTTTGCGCCCCTGGGGCCGCACCCGTTGAATCGGCTGCTGCTGGGGGACATCGTGCTCGTCATGCTGTGCAGCCTGTTGCTGTTGTTCGTCAACACGCTGCCGCTCAATATCATGACCTACGCCCTCGTGGCCCTGGCCGGCCTGAGCATGCTGCTCGTCAGCGCCTGGCACTGGCAAAAGGGCTACCGCCCGGCCCGGCTGTTCGTCGCGGCCATGGTGGTCTTCAACCTGGGCACGTTGATCATCCTTCCGGCACTGCAAGGGCTCACGGAGGTTCCTCCCCAAGGCCTGATCATCACCCTGCTGATCTTCATCTGCATCAGCGGCCTGTTGATGAGTGTCGCCCTGGGCGAGCGCCAGCGCTCGATCAACGAAAGCCGGTTCAGCATCAGCCGCGACCTGGCGGCGAGCAATGCCGAGATCAATGCCAAGGCCGAGTTCCTGGCCAAGATCAGCCACGAGATCCGCACCCCGATGAACGGCGTGCTGGGCATGACCGAGCTGCTGCTGGGTACGCCGCTGTCGGTCAAGCAACGCGACTACGTGCAGACGATCCACAGCGCCGGCAATGAGCTGCTGACCCTGATCAACGAGATCCTCGACATCTCCCGGCTCGAATCCGGGCAGATCGAACTGGACGACGTGCAGTTCGACCTCAATGCCCTGATCGAGGATTGCCTGAGTATCTTCCGTGCCAAGGCCGAACAGCAGAATGTCGAGCTGATCAGCTTCATCCAGCCCCAGGTGCCGCGCGTGATCAGCGGTGACCCTACGCGGCTGCGCCAGGCGCTGCTGAGCCTGCTGGAAAACGCCCTGAAGAAAACCGACGAGGGCGAAGTGCTGATCGTCGTCGCCCTCGACGAGCGCAGCAATCAGCCGCGCCTGCGCATCGCCGTGCAGGACAGCGGGACGCCGATGGACGCCGAAGAGCGCGACACGCTGATGCACGCCGAACTGCACAGCAAGAATTTCCTGTCGGCCACGCGCCTGGGGGGCAACCTGGGCCTGGTCATCGCCCGTCAGTTGATCATCCTGATGCACGGAGAATTCGGTATCAAAAGCGGTAGCAACCAGGGTAGTACCTTGTGGCTGACCTTGCCGCTGGACCCGGATCGCCTCGAACATCCAACTTCCGACCTCGATGGCCCGCTGCAAGGGGCGCGGGTATTGATCGTCGACGACAACGACACCTGCCGCAAAGTACTGGTGCAACAGTGCAGCGCCTGGGGCCTGAACGTCAGTGCGGTGCCATCGGGCAAGGAAGCCCTGGCGCTGCTGCGCACCAAGGCGCACCTGCGCGATTATTTCGACGTGGTGTTGCTGGACCAGAACATGCCGGGCATGACCGGCATGCAACTGGCGGCCAAGATCAAGGAAGACCCGAGCCTGAACCACGACATCCTGTTGATCATGCTCACCGGTATCAGCAACGCGCCGAGCAAGATCGTGGCGCGCAACAGCGGGGTCAAGCGCATCCTCGCCAAACCGGTGGCCGGTTATACCCTCAAGACCACCCTGGCGGACGAGCTGAACCAGCGCAACCGGGGCCAGGCAACGAATGTGCAGGTAAACGCCGGCCCTCCCATTCCGGTGAAGGTGCCGAGCGATTTCCGCATCCTGGTGGCCGAGGACAACAGCATCTCCACCAAGGTCATCCGCGGCATGCTCGGCAAGCTCAACCTGCAACCCGATACCGCCAGCAACGGCGAAGAAGCCCTCAAGGCCATGAAGGAGCAGCGTTACGACCTGGTCCTGATGGACTGCGAAATGCCGATCCTCGATGGGTTTTCCGCCACCCAGCAATTGCGTGCCTGGGAAATGGGTAACCAGCGCACCCGCACCCCCGTGGTGGCGCTCACCGCGCACATCCTGGCCGAGCACAAGGAACGCGCCCGCCAGGCCGGGATGGACGGTCACATGGCCAAGCCGGTGGAGCTGTCGCAGCTGCGTGAGCTGATCGAACACTGGGTGGCCCAGCGCGATCAGCAAAAACCGACTGCATCGACTTTTTGAACCGATCCAAGCCTGCGAGCAAACACGCTTCAGAGTTCCAGGGCACTGAGGTAGGTGGACGCTTGGGACAGCACTGAACGTTTTACCTTTTCCCTGAAGGTGGCGTAGTACAGCGTATTGAAGTTGATGACGGTCATTTGCTCGACGCTGTTGCGCACCCAGTCGCCTCGCTCGATGAACAAGAATCGAGACGCCTGTCGACGCAGCTGGAACTGGCAGTGATAAACGCCCATTTCAATTCGATGGGTGCCGTTCGGCACACAGGGCATCATCTGGAAAATGCCTGTGTCGCGCGACAGGCTGGTTGATTCGAACAGCTCTAGCGCTTTGGGATTGCTCTCCAATGCCACCAACGCACCACTGGCCGGGGCGTGAAAAGCTTCGCCAAGACGAGCCTCGATATGTTGTGTCGCTCCCACCCCCATCGGACCTTCAATGGTCGACAGCGTCTGCGGGCGCGGTACGTCCCAGCCCAGGAATCTGAGCTGGCTGCAGAAATAGTCGAACTAGTGACCGGACAACCCGTCGCGATAGGCTGACCAGGTGGCCCGTTGCGCATACATCGTGCTCAAGTACACATCTTCCCGATGGGACGCAGGTAGACCGGCGGCGAACGAAACGACACTGCCGCCAACGACTGCGGCAGATGGAATCGGCCCCCTCATCTGCAGACCTCTTCGGCAGGAAGAACACCTGAATCATCGATAGCCTTGGTGATATCGACAATGTTGTCACCCACGGCAGCCGCGACCTTACGGGCGATAACCTCACGGGCAGGCGCGAACAATGTTTCGCTCAGTTGCGTGCGGAAATAACGTGCCGTCACACAACCGTCGATGTCTTTGCCATCAAAGCACTGCCTCCAAGGATTGGCCTCGATCACTTTCGCTGTGTTGAATTGCAAATAGACACCAGCCATCGAAACAGGGCTTTGCGCCACGATCACCAGCAAGCGCACGGGGCTGGAAGATGACGGGCTCTGTGCCGCGTCAGGCTCGTATTGTTTTTGCACATGCTTGCGCACAATCCCCATCGCAGGCAGCGAGCCGGGTAACGCTGCGATACGCTCCATCACCGCCATGATCCGCTGTTGCTGATCCACCTGATCATCCAAGGGGATGGCCGCCACCCACTCCAATGGCGAATGGGTATCTTCTTTTTGCGGCTGCAGATCCTTTCGCCTTTTGGCAGCTGATATCCAGGCGACACTCAAGACCTCCAAATAAGTGGCGTACCAATCAACCGCTGGTGCACGCAGCAGACTCTTATCAGCAACCAGTTGTGCGAGCAAGACCGAATTCATCAGGTCGTCAACTTCCGTGCGCCGTAGTGCGCAGGGCGCTAAAACAATCGCCGCAGCGTTAACAAAAACCGAATATTCCTTATCCATACCTGACTCCTTCTAAAAAAAGGCAACCGATAGTCGATTGCCTCATTGAAACAGAACTTAGATTTCGTACTCTTCGATCTTGCTTACGGCATGATTACCCAGCCGCCCAATAATGATATCTCGAGTTCGCTCGACAACACTTGGAACTTTTCGAAAAACCGACTCGCCTTTATATAACTTCACTTCGCGGCTATTCCAATCCGCAAACAAGACCTGGGTTGCGCTGTTGCGCCGGATAAAGCGCACGGTGCCAAGCATCATGCTGACTTCACCGTCAATTTCGACACAGGTACCCGCTGCCATTCCGCCTACCCCATGTTCCAGCAGGTTTCGCTCAAAAAGGGTCAGGGTCTCTTCCTTCTTCTGCAAGGCAGTGATTGCACTGTCGACGACCCTCAACAGCAACGCCGAAGTCGCGCTTCCGAGGGCAATACCCGACACTACGGAGGCGAGGATGTCCAACACCAGCTTGTCCATCCGCACGGTGTTACCGCCGACGCTCAGGTCATCATAGAAGCGCTGCGTAGCGACCCAACCGGCGTTCGTCATGACTTCAACAAACTTGTAGTACCACTCTCGTCCTTGGGATTCGAGAGGGTATTGCCTGTTGGCGACCAGGGAAGCAAAGAGAAAAGCATGCTGCGCATCCTCTTGATGCTGTGGAGAAAGACCACCGGCGAACGCCAGGATGCCTTCACCGACAACCGATCCCTTCGCCGGTGGCTCAACATCGCCCACATACAACGAACGAGGACTGACATCAGGGTAAATATCATAACTTTCCAACCGCGCCACACAGGCGGCTACAGCGCTATCACACATTTCAAAACTCATCACTTACTCCTTAAATTATTAAGCAAGCCACTCCATGACTTGCAGCCCCACATTAATCAACCGAACCAGACTCAACAACTCTCTACTTGTAACTTCAAAATAAAACCGCCCATTAACAGCCATCAAATAAAGTCAAAAAAACGCTCGAATAAAACACCACCCTTTCCACTTCAACCAATCAAATGCCGACAGTCGATTCAGAGGCTGATAGACTCCGGCGATGTCTTTCGCAATGAGTCTGAACCATGCTCCACGTGCTATTCAGCGTGTACCTCAAGATGCTGGTGCTCTATAGCCCCTTCTTCGTGCTGTCGTGTTTTATCGGGCTGACTCGCGGCTATTCGCGCAAGGAACAACGCCGCCTGGCCTGGAAAGTCGCGACCGCGACGCTGGTCTCCAGCGTGTTGCTCTATTTGTTCGGGCGGGTGATTTTCAGCGTGTTCGGCATCACCGTGGACGCCTTCCGTATCGGCGCCGGCAGTGTGCTGTTCATTTCGGCACTGGGCATGGCCCAGGGCAAGTCGGCCGTACAGACCGACAACGTGCAGCAGGACGTGACCATCGTCCCGCTGACCATTCCATTGACCGTCGGCCCCGGCACCATCGGTGCCCTGCTGGTGATGGGCGTGAGCCAGCCGCACTGGGACGACAAACTCATGGCCATCATCAGCATCGCCCTGGCGAGCTTCACCGTCGGCGTCGTGCTCTACCTGTCCAGCCGTATCGAACGGATCCTGGGCGACCAGGGCTTGCAGATCGTCAGCCGCCTGATGGGGTTGTTTGTCTGCGCCTTGGCGGCGCAGATCATTTTTACCGGGGTGAAGGGCTACCTGGTGCCCTGAAGGGGGACCACCTGGCCTTCGACCGGCGCCGGCGCCAGCAGCTCTTTCAGGGTTGCACTGCCAACCCCACCCAGGTCCCGTAGCCGTGCCACGAATGTCGACACCGGGCGGGCATGCGCAGCGTTGAAGCCCAGGCATATTTCACCGCGCAAGAGCGGGTCGGCGGAACACACATCACGCAGGATCAGGCAGTGTTCACTGTCCGGATCGACAATGACCAGATGCGCCTGGACGATCTCGAACACGAGTTTTCCAGGCTCATCGAATGCCCAGATCAATGTGCTTGCCATGGCGGGTGGTTCATCCAGGGCATGTCGACAGTCGACAATGACCGAGTCCAGTTTCAGCCACTCCTTCTTCGTCAAATGACACGTCACCGCGCCCTGGCCCAAGCGCAGAATCAACGTATTGACCTCATCGGGGATCAGCGGCAGGAGATCGCGGCCGACCTTCGCCCCTTCGACGACCAGCACCTGGGCGTTGCGCTGGACATAATCGAACGGCCCGATGCTGCGCTTGTCGGGATAGATGAGCACCCGCCCATCCTGATGCTTGTGCAGCAGCACGTTGACCTGAGCCTGAGTGCCGAGCAGGGTAAAGTTCCTGGGCAGGTTCTTGCCGGTCACCCGCAGCAGCCGGGCACTTTGCACGTCATACCATTGCAGGCTCCCAGGCTCGGATTCCACCGACACGAACTCGGTATGCTGCGCTTGCTCCAGCAACCGCTGGAGAGCTTCGATCAGGTGTTCGCCCTGGGCGCTCACCCAGTCGTGATTGACCCCAGTGATGGTCCCCGCTTCCTGATGACGCAGCGCCAGCGACAGGCCGTCCACGCTTATCCCGCGCAAGCCGCTGCCTTCGAGCGTGACATCGGCGAAGCGCCAGCTCGCCCACTCCCGCTGATACGTCGGCAGGCTGTCGCCCGCCAGCAATTGCGAGCCGGCGCCGAAAGCCTGGTCAAGCCGCTGCGGGTCGAAGAATGCCTGGCTCAATACTTCACCACTCGACCGATCGAACAGCCAGACCGACTGATTATCGGGCGTCATGCCGAGCAAGCGAACTTCCTTGTCGAGTCCCGGATCGCACAACAGCAAGCGGTTATTCACGTACCAGGCACACAGGTTGCCGTCACCAGCGACATTGCGCAGACCGGCAATGGCAAAATCCCTGCCCGGGTAACGCTTGGCCAACGGCTCAAGCGCCTGCCACCACCGACTACGCCCCTTGAGCCACTGTTCGCTCACGCCGGCAAACTGCAACGTTTCTTGCGCGCCCAGGTTGAAAAACAGCCCGTTTTCATCGAGCGCCACATACCCCCCGTCGACGGCCAGGATCTGCTTGAGCCCCTCCGGCTGCACCCATTGCCGGGTCCATTGCGCCTTGCCGTCGTTCACGTTGCGTTGCAGTCGGCAGAGCGTCTGGTTGGCGGTGACTCGCTGGTAAACGAAGAACACCTCGCTGTCGTCGGCCATGGGCAATAGCATCAGCCCGTCCAGGTTCTTGATCGAGTCATCCCAGCCACGGAAATGATGCCTGGCGGGTGGCGCCAGGATCAGACGTCGATCGCTGCGGCGTACCCATGCCAGGTCTCGGGAATCGGGCGCAATCGTCCAGCAGATCGAAACGTACGAAGCCGGCTGCCAATCGACGGTCGTCGCCCCGTTATGCGAAGGCCCGAGGGGCAGCCGCAGAAAGTCGCCCAGTACGGACGACCACCCGGCCAGGGTATCGCTGCTCAACAGCAGCGCCTGCAGTTGCGGCGCCGTGTCGTAGGTGACGGAACTCAACAGCAATTGGCTGTCATGAATCAGGTAGCGATATTGCCGGACGGTTTGGTTGTCGAGGACGTATTCCTGCACGACATGAATCACCCCTTGCGCATCCGCTTCCAGGCTGCGAATCGTGCTTTGCCCCTCTTGAAGCAGTAACAGGTAGCGACACTTGAGCAAACCCGTGGCGCAATCCGTCTGCCAGATCTGGAACCCGTCGGGATCGTAGAAATAGGCGGACTCACCCATGACGACCGACAGCTGCGGCTCACCGAGCACGGCCAGGTCGTCACGAATGTAGAGAAAGCGGTCCTCGCCCGCGTCATACCAGGCCGTGGTGTAGCGCGGTTGCCGGGGATCCTCGAACGGGATCAGATAGTGATGGACCGGCGTATACGGCAGCGCCAATCGATGCTCGCGCGCCAGGCCCTTGTAGTGGTCAAGCAGCGCCTGTTCATCGAGCCCTTCCGGCGCCGTCTGTTCGAGGATATCCAGCTGGCGTTTACCCTGGGGGACTCTGAACAGCTGGTCGGCCGTGCGAATCAGCACCTCCTGCTGGCCGACACGGCTCACATGAACGGTGCCGATGTACAGCTCGCCGGAAGGCTCGATCCGGATATCCCGGTCATTGGCCCAGGAGGCCTGCAACACCCAGCGGCAATACATGAGGTTCGGTGAGACAAGGCTGATATCGACCCCGGGATTGAGCGTCACGGTACAACGCGAGTCGGCCCCTCGGAGCCAATAGGACAACTTGCCTTGCCAGGCTTCCGGCATCACGGGAACCACCAGTGTCCGCTCTACTGCATCCAGGTACACCCGGATGACCGTTTCGCCGTACACCGGACTCAGGCGATTGAGAATGTAGTCGGACGGAAACGAATAGAACGAGAACAAAAACAGCCAGGTCCCGTCCGCTTGCCTTTTCTCCAGCCGCCGGGCCGTGTCGAAGCCGCGATCATGGCGCCAGCGGGCAAAGGGCAGCGCCTTGTATTCATAGCCGTAAGTGGTTTGCGGCGTGCAGGGCAGCACGATGGGTTGTCCTGCCGGCGGGACGAATCCGATCCGTCCAGGCAGCCCCAGTTCTCGACGGATGTCGATCGCCCGCGCCTCATCGGGATCGAAGCCCGGCACACCGAAATGATCATGCAGGGGATACAGCTTTGGACTGTCGAGCTGCAACGTCCCCTCCTCCAGGTCAATGCTTCTGACGATCAGTGAAGGCCGTGCCACCCACGCGGCCAGCGTGTGATCGTAGCAGTAGCCGTCACCACGATAGGCCTGCTCCAGCTCATCGAAAAACTGACCGACGTCCCGCGCCTGCTGCGCGATGCTGGCGAATCCCTGGGCCAGGGCGGCCACCCCGACCGCCACCCCACCAAGAATCACACCCGCACCGCCGAGCACCGCCGCGGCGGTCGACGCCCCGGCCAACCCCGCGCCAACACCGCCCGCCGTCAAGGCCAGGCTGGCAGAGTCGAATGTCAGCTGGGTACCGAACTGCGCTTTCTCGATGCCGGTTTGCGCCGTCTTCAGTTGATAGATATCAAAGCCGACATTGGCCAGCCCCAACACCGCGCCGACGCCCTCGTTAGCCGCATGCCCCAGCGCCTGGCCAACGACCGGCGCACACGTGCGGGCAATGAGCCGTTCTTCCGCCAGGGCGGTGCGGGCCAACTGCACCAACCCCGTCACGTCCATGACATTGCCGTGCACCAACTGCGCATAGTTGACGTAGGCATGCAGGCGCACGGCGGTGGTCAACGTTCGGTCATCCCCTTCGCGCCCGCGCAAGGCGTTCATCAAGGCCTGGATGGTGAAGCCAGCGTTTAGGGTATGGACGCTGCCGGCCTCGGTCGGATCCACGACACCACCGCTCTGCACAGGTTGGCGCGCCAGGGTCGAAAACTGTTCCGACAGCCAGTTCTTGATGCGTAACAGGCGATGATCGTCACTGAGCACCCAGACCTGCTGTTGCGGTTGCGCGGGATCGATCAGGCTCACTCGGTATTGGCCTTCGGGCGTGATCTCCAGCGTATCGAACAAGGGCACCAGCGGCGTCGGCGAGTCATTCAGCGCCTGCAAATCGACCGTTGCCTGGGCGATCTGCTGTCCCCACCAATGGCTGTCCAGCGCCAGCAAGCTACTGCCCAGGTGCGAATTGTCGACCAGGGACCTTCCGTAGGCACGGTTCAGGCGCTGGCGAATCGCAAGTGCCGGTTTTCCTGGCAAAGGATCGGGCTTGAGCAGGTGCTCCACCGTGAATCCGTCAGAAAGCTCCAAGGCCGAGATCTTGGCGCTGTGCAGGTCGATCAGATCGAATTGCGGTCGCGCTTCAGAACCATAGGCAGCGTAATAGCGGGCCATGCCCTCGGTCTGGAAAAAGTGCTCCAGCGCACGTTGCAGCCCGTCCGGATGGTCGAATTTGCACAGGCCAAAGTTCGGGTCGAAAAAATGATAGGTGGCGCGTTCCCCGCTGACGGTCTTGGCCACCAGCATCGAATGGTTGTCCGAGTTGAGCATCAGCGTACGGGGGGCGGCGTGTCTTTCGAGTGCGGCCGTGACCTGATCCAGGTCGGCCTGGCCAAGCCGCGTGCCAACGTCACCCAGCGACACGTCTCGCAGGGCTTCCAGGGTTTGCAGAAAGGCCTGGGAGTCGGCTTGCCCGGGTTCGAGCACCGTCAGGAAGAAACGCTCGCGCAACTGCCCGGAGGCTACATCGCCCTGGGCCAGCGCCGCGCTCATCGCCAGCGCCAACGGATAGCAACGCCCACCAATCGTCTCGCCATCGCTGCCGAGCAGCAAATCCTGGGGGACCATCTGGACGCCGTTGTGACCGAAGCCATCCAGCACCTGCGCGGAGCGTTCAACGATCTGGACACGATGTTCAAGGGTCGCCGCTTTCTGGATCCGTGCAACATGGCGGCCCCACTGGAACAGCGTTCGCGCCTCTTTCAAGGCCGCTTTCTTCAGGTCCAGCGTGCTGTCGGACGGCATCGGCGCATACGCCGGATCGCTCGACAGGCCGTCCATGAATCCGGCCGCCTTGCGCTTGAACAATTGCCGCTCGATGACTGCATAACGGCCGGACACGCCCTGCTCGGCAACGCTGTTGGCCAGGTTCTCCAGCTCACTGGTGGCCGCGTTGAAACGCTGGTTATCCAGCGCATCCAAGCCTAGCAGCAGGCCCAGCGACACCCTTTGCAAAGGGCTGGCTTCGATGAGACGGCGGGCGCCACTGGCGATATCGATCAGCACTTCATCGATCCCCAGGTTTTGCATCCTTGCATCGCTCAGGAATACCGGAACCAGCGCATCGGCAGCCTGATGCCGGATACGCTGGCGATCATCGAAACTCAGCGGCAGTGGTTTCTCGAAGCGGATTTCACCGTCATGCCCCTGGCTCATCGCCTCGATGAACGGCTCGCCGAGCCCCTCGACCAATTGCTCCAGCACATCGGTCAGCAGCACCGCTCGCCCTTCGATCAGCGGCCAGCCCTGTTGGAACTCGATGGTCGAGTGCTTGAGCAACTGCGCCATATCACCGCTGTAGCGCGTGGAGTACAGCCCCTCACGCCAACTCGTCTGTTCGTTGCTGACCCATTTCTCGTGATCGGTCTCATTTTCTTTCCAGGAGTGATCCTGCTCCTCTTCGGTGGCACCGTTCACCGTCCCATTGGGCGCAATGGCCGCCTCTTTGCTCAGGCTCTCGGCAATGGCGGCGCCCAAGTGCGCTTTCGCATAGTCGACCATGCCATCGCGCATGGCGCCGGGCCCCGTCAGGTAGATGGTGCCCTCGCTTTCGAACCGAATACCATCGCCAAAGTGGGTCGCGATGGCCGTAATCAGCGCTATCGCTCTCGGCACGTCTTCCATCGACAGTCCAGTCAGCGGTCCATTGGTTTTTTCGAACACTTCCTCCACCAGCCTCAACATGCCAGCAACATCACTCAACGCAATATCGCGCTGAGCGGCCAACCGGGTCGAAGCATCGATCAACGCGTAGTTGGCGCGCAAACGCTCGATCACACTGTTGAGAACCGCACAGCCCGGATGGGCCATCAGAAACGCATTGGATAACGATTGCTGCATGGCCAAGGCCCGCAGCGCGAAGGGACGCGCAAGCCGATCCGCCGGTTGCGCGAAGACCTCGCTCAGGCTTGGCCGGCTTTGCGCGAAGGCTTGCAGCGCTGGAAAATACTCGGCGCCAATGTGTGTGTAATGGCTGGAAGAGGCTTGGCGACCCGGCATCCATTCGGGGTTGTTGTTCAGCAGCAGTTGCAGGACTCCAAGGCGGGCATTACGGTCAAAACCGCTGATATCAACAGCGCCGAGGGTTTGCGACAACGGCGGAAGGTGGTCGACATCGGTATAGCTACCGCCTTCGGCATACAGGACCTCGGCGCGCACAACATCAGACGCCGCCGCCATATTGCCGCGCAAACACATCTCCCGCTCATAGACATCCTGCAACTGCAACGAAACGTCCCCTGCCGCGATGTCACGCAACTTGAAACCGTCCATATCCAAGACACTGCGACGATTGTCTTCCAACTGTTTGCGCAGTACTTGCACATCCTGGCCGTAGGCGCGGGACAATAAATCCATTCGGGCCTCGTCGGCTGACCCTCCGCCCGCCACTGCCGCACTGATATGTGCATGCATCTGTTGTTTCAGAACAATGGTCCGCTCGTTGTATAAGCCGCCCAATTCAACTTCGGAGATACGCTCATCAACCCCTTGTAGAAAAACATCGGTCTTGGCGGCTTCGACAATCAACCTGTTGGTTTGCCAGGCCAGTAGCGCATCGCTGTCATACCAGAGATTCAGGCTATAACCCTGCCTGGCCAACACTTCTTTCCACACATTTAGATAGTCGCGCTGAATGTTGCCAAGCCCGCCGCCGAGCCAGACAAAGTGCAACGTCTTGGGCACCTCCGTTGGCACTCGCTTCATCTGTTCGGTGCTGAACTGAAGGCGTGCTTCATGACGTTCGACTTTGTCATAGATTCGCGGCAGATCCATCGCTGTCTCGCCAGGGCCGGACGTACGCCCCTCCAGGCTGCGCTTCACCCTGCGGCTGCCCAGGACCTGGGCGAGCGTCTGTTTCAAGAGCCCCAGCGGCTCGAGCAGCCTGTGGGAATCCGGCATACCGATACAGGCAAAGTAATAACGGATGACCGCGTCATATTGTTCATTGTTTTTGTAGGGCAGCAGTGCCCTTTCGAGGTCGGCCAGTTTGAAAAGGCTGATGAAACCGAGCGCACCATCACGCGTCTGGACGTTTGCTTCCTGCATAAAAAAGACACTCCCGGCCTGTCCGCTAGAAAAAGAACAGGCATATAAAAGCATTGTCGCCAGAAGGTGCTCTGGCGAACGTTCATTCCATTGATATTTTTTAACTTGGCGACAACTAAAGCCTATGCCAAGCACTGACAAGCGCACACCGGAAACTTATCAGGCGCGCAAACTAACGCTTAGCACCCGGCAGTTCAAACGGGAAGGCTTTCAATGCATTACAAAGGAGGATCAAGACAACAAATTGCTCTTTCATTTAACAGGCGAAAAACAAGACGAAAGAAACGAAAACGGGGCCAGAGATTGCTCTCGCTGGGCTGCGAGCAGGAGCTGTGCAGGAGCTGTCGAGTGCAACGAGGCTGCGATCTTTCCCCAGCCACTTGAGTCTCAAGCGAAAGATCAAAAGATCGCAGCCTTCGGCAGCTCCTACGCCCAGCGGGAGCAAGCTCCCTCGCCACAATGGAACTGTGTTGCGACTCAGGCCGGCTTGAGCCCATACCAGCGTGGCGTATACACCCAGTTTCCACCCGATGCGCGCGGGAACACACAGGTCGTGGAGGAGCCGATCAGGACCATGGTGCGCATATCCACCTGCTCGGCCGTGAGTTGCCCCAACGTGGTGACACGCAGGGTCTGGCCCGGACGACCGATGTCACGCCCCAACACCACCGGCGTCTCCGGCGTGCGGTGCTGGCCGACGATCTCCAGCGCACGCCCCAATTGCCACGGCCGCGCACGGGAAATCGGGTTGTAGAAAGCCAACGCCAGGTCGGCTTCGGCCGCCAGATCCAGGCGCTTCTCGATGATCGACCATGGTTTGAGATTGTCCGACAGCGACATCACGCAGAAGTCATGCCCCAACGGCGCACCGGCCTGGGCGGCGGTGGCGAGGGAGGCGGACACACCGGGCAGGATCTCCAGGTCAACCTGATGCCAGGCCGGATCGCTGGACTCGTGCAACGCTTCAAGCACCGCCGCCGCCATGGCGAATACACCCGGGTCGCCGGACGATACCACGATCACCGAACGGCCTTGCGCAGCCAATTCAAAGGCGTGTCGCGCACGCTGCATTTCTTCGCGGTTGTCGGTGCAGTGCAGCACTTGATCGTCGCGAAACGGGCCGGCCATGCGCACATAGGTTTCGTAGCCGAGCACATCGGTGGCCCGCGCCAGTTCGGCTTTCACCGCCGGCACCATCAGTTCGGCCGCGCCCGGCCCCAGGCCGATCACCGCCAGGCGTCCGCGCGAGCGACCGATTTGGGCCACCTCCAAGGGTTGCGCGGCAACGGCGATGGCCAGGTTGTCAGTCGCCGAAAGGATGTTCACCGCCGGCACCGAACTGCGCGCCAAGGTGGCGGCATCGCCGGTCATCACCACAAAGCGCAGCGCCACCCCGAGTTCCAGCGCCGCTTCACGCAAGGCCACACTGGCCATCAGCGTATCCGCCGCCACCAGGCACGCCAGGCTCTGAAGCGCTACTTTCGCTTGCTGCAAAGCGGCACGAATGGCACCCGGCAGATCAGCCACCTCGGCGCTCACCACCACCGCGACACTGCGCGGATAAATCAACAGTTCGTGAGTGCTCGCGTCACGCTCCGCATGGCCGACGTGGATCGTGCGCCGCGCCTGCGGGTCTTGCGGCAACTGCGCCTGATCCAGCCATGGCGCCGCGCCTTCGATGCGCACCGGTTCACCGGCCAACAGGTCGGAGACGAAGCGCTTGCCCTGCTCCAGGTCGCCGAGGCTGTAGCCGCTTGGCGGATTGAGCAGGCAGGTGCCGAAACGCAATTCGCCGCTGGTGGTGATCGCCGGCGCCACTTGCAGCGTTACCGCGATGTCCCGGGCCATGACGTTGACCCCGCCCAGACCGCCCAGCAGCGGCACCACGGCGCTGCCATCCTCGGCCACCGCCAGTACCGGCGGCTCGGCGCCTTTTTCCAGCAACAGCGGCGCCAGGGTGCGGATGACGATGCCGGCCGCGCACAGGGCGATGATCGGTGTGTTCAGTTGGTAGAGCTCGCGCAACGTCGCGCCGAACTCGAGGTATTGGCGATCCACGCCCTCGACCCTTGCGGCCAGGCCGTGGATCAAGGCATCGGGATAGCGTTGCTGGATCCGCCGGGCCGTGGCGAGGCTGCCCGGGCCGAGGATGACGATGGCCGGCGCGGTAGAAGTCATCAACCCTGCCACCGTTCGCCCGGGACGATGATCAGCGAAAAGTACGGCGAAGACATCGGCTCGACTTCATCCAATGGCACGATTTTCTGGTTGGCCATGGTCGCCCGCTCGACGTACAGCGCCCGTGCGTCCATGCCCAATTCCTGCAGCACTTGGCGAACCTTGGGGAAATTGCGCCCCAGCTTCATGATCACCGCCGCATCGGCGTCGGCCAGGCGACGCTTGAGATCGTCGTGGGGCAAGACGCCGGAGAGCACCGACAGGCTCTGGTTGCGATAGACCAGCGGCGCACCGAGCACCGAGGCCCCGCCCAGCATCGAGCACACCCCGGGAATGACCTCGGCCTCATAGCGCTCGGCCAGGCGATCGTGCAGGTACATGTAGGAGCCGTAGAAAAACGGATCGCCCTCGCAGATCACCGCCACATCACGACCGGCATCCAGGTGCACGGCCAACTGTCCGGCGGCGGTGTCGTAGAAGTCGGCGATCACCTGTTCATAGGAAAGCGGCGCCGGCAGCGCTTCGGTGGTGACCGGGTAGACCAGCGGCAGTAAGGTTTGCGCATCCTGCAAATGGGCCTCGATGATGCCGAAGGCGTTGCCCTTCTTGCCCTTGGCCACGAAGTACGCCACCACCGGCGATTCGCGCAGCAGGCGCAGGGCCTTGACCGTAATCAGTTCCGGGTCACCGGGGCCCACGCCGAGGCCGATCAGACGTCCAGGCTGCTGCATCATTCAATCTCCGTAGCGAGGGCGTTGACGGCGGCGGCGGCCATGGCGCTACCGCCCAGGCGGCCTTGCATGATCACGAACGGCACGCCGCGGCTGTTGGCCGCCAGCATCGCCTTGGACTCGGCAGCACCGACGAAGCCCACCGGGAAACCGAGGATCAGTGCCGGTTTCGGCGCGCCGGCATCGAGCATCTCCAGCAGGTAGAACAGCGCGGTCGGCGCGTTGCCGATGACCACGACGCTGCCTTCCAGGTGCGGGCGCCACAGCTCCAGCGCCGCCGCCGAACGGGTGTTGCCCAGCTCCAGGGCCAACGCCGGCACGCTTTCGTCGCGCAAGGTGCAAATCACCGGATTGTTGGCTGGCAGGCGAGCCCGGGTCACGCCTTCGGAGACCATCCGCGCATCGCACAGGATCGGCGCCCCGGCGGCCAGCGCCTGGCGCCCGGCCGTGCCCGCGCCCTCGGAAAACTGCAAGCCATCGATGGCCTCGACCATGCCGCAGGCGTGGATCACCCGCACCGCGAGTTTTTCCAGGTCGGCCGGAATGCGCGCCAGGTTGGCTTCGGCGCGGATGATCGCGAAGGAGTTGCGATAGATCTCCTGACCGTCGCGGATGTAATCAAGCATCAAGGGGGCTCCGGGGGCGAGCGTCGAGCCAGTGGCCGAGCGCTTCAATAGTCAGATTGTGTGCCTGCAACGCGCCGAAACCCGGCAGCGTGGCATCGCGGAAATACAGGTCGTAACGACCGGGGGCGACCGCCAGCAGGGTGGCGGGCGCGATATGGGCTGCCGCGCAGGAACGCGGGCAGCCCGACAGATGGACTTTCAGGGTCTGGCCCTGGCGTTGCAGCAGCTCGGCCAGTTGGTGGGCGTCGGCCTTGGTGTCGGCCAGGGCTTTACCGCAGCCACTGGAGCCGGTGCAGGCAATGAGTTGTGCCAGGGGCTGATCGACAGAGCACAACAGGCCCAACCCCTCAAGCCGCGCCAGCACTTCGTCGGCGTCCTCGCTGCGCACGTTGGGCAGCAGCAGGCTTTGCCAAGGGGTGAAACGAAGGCTTGCGTCGCCCTTCTCCCGCGCCAATTGCGCCGCCCCCCGCAGCATGCGGGCGTCGAGTCGACCAAGAGGCGCCGCCGCGCCGACGTAGACGCGGTCGTCGTGCTGGGGATGAACGCCGATGTGCAGTCCGTCGATGGAGCCGTCCCGCTGCCAATCCAGGCAAGCTTGCAGCGGCACGCGGCGGGCCAATCGGCTCATGAATTCATCGGTGGGAATTTCAGCCAGCAAGTGGCGCATGCGGATCTGGTCCGGGCGCGCCAGGTCGAGGAACAGCTCCAGCACCGCCACCACCAAGGCATGCCCCTGGGCCAGGGGCACCCTGCCCGCCGGTTTATCCAATGGGGAACCGGCCAAGCCGAAGGCCAGCCAAGGCTCGCCATCACGGACCAGGGCCGACAGCCACAGGTCGTGGTGATGTTCGAGCATCGCCAACGCTTCGCCACCGTCCAGTTGCACGGCGAACTTGGCCGACAACTCAGGGAAGCGTTCGTGGGTTTGCAGGGTGAAGAGGATCTGCGCCGCCAACGGCCGGGTGTCGAACAACATCTGCCGATCGATCCCGGCCGCGGGGCTGAGCATCAGGTTGCGCACGTCATCGCCGGCCGGCTTGCGCGGGCCAAGCCCGGCGGCCAGCAATGGCTGGATCAGCGCGTCGTGCCCGGGACCGATCCCACGGATTTGCAGGTTGGCCCGGTTGGTCGCCTCGATCACGCCCCCGGCGAACCGCTCGGCCACCGACGCCACGACTTCGGCCTGATCCGCCTGGATGGCACCGCCATCGAGCTTGATCCGACAGATCCCACCGTCCAGCGCCTGGACGACACGCAGCAACCCCGGGCAACCGGAGGGGCGTACGACGCTGGAGGATGGACGTTCGTTCAAGGGAAAACCGACAAATAAGAAACGCCACATCGGCGAAGGACCGCCATTATGCCTGCTTTGCCGGGGGTCATGAAAAGCTTGCCGGTCGGATTGCTGACGGCGGACACACAATTTCCGAACGCCCCCATTCCAAACTGTGGGAGCGAGCTTGCTCGCGATAGCGGTCTGGCTGTGAAGATGATGTTGCGCCAGGCGCCTGATCCGCCGGGGCACGGTATGATGGCGACCCGGTTCGCGGGGAAACAGGCCCGCCGATCAAACAGATCTATTCGAGGAACAGAGATGACACCCTGGCTGACCGTAGTGGGCATCGGCGAAGAGGGCTTCAAGGGCCTGGGCAAGGTTGCTCGCCGCGCGCTGCTCGGTGCCTCGCGGATCGTTGGCGCGCAGCGTCAGTTGGATCTGCTGCCGCTGTGCATCCGCGGCCAACGGGAGCTGTGGCCCAGCCCGTTCTCCCTGGAACCGCTGCTTGCTCGGCAGGGTGAGCCGGTGTGCGTGCTGGCCAGCGGCGATCCGATGTTCTACGGCGTGGGTGCCAGCCTGGCGAAACAGGTGCCGAGTGATCAGATGCTGGTCATCCCCGCGCCCTCCTCCTGTTCGCTGGCGGCGGCACGCATGGGCTGGCCGTTGCAAGATGTGGTCACGCTGTCGTTGGTGGCCCGGCCCCTGGCGGCGCTCAATGTCCACCTATCCACCGGTGTCAGGCTGTTGCTGCTGAGCAACGATCGCCACAGTCCCGCCGCCGTGGCGACGTTATTGCGCGAGCGGGGATTCGGCCCGAGCACCATGACCGTGCTGGAGCATTTGGGCGGTGCGGCAGAACGTCGGATCGACGGTTGCGCCGCGCAATGGTCCGATGACACCGTCGCCGACCTGAACCTGATCGCCATCGAATGCCGGGCCGAACCGTCGACACCGCGCTTGTCACGCCTGGCCGGTTTGCCGGACACCGCTTTCGAGCATGACGGCCAGTTGACCAAACGCGACGTGCGCGCCATCACCCTCGCACGCCTCGCCCCGATGCCCGGCGAACTGCTCTGGGATGTCGGCGCCGGCAGCGGCTCCATCGGCATCGAATGGATGCGCGCCCACCCCAGTTGCCGGGCCCTGGCCATCGAAGCCGACGAAGGCCGCCAAGGCTTGATCGAGCGCAACCGCGACACCCTCGGCGTGCCCGGCCTGCAACTGATTCGCGGCAAAGCCCCCCAGGCGCTGGAGAACCTGGAGCGGCCGGACGCGGTGTTCATCGGCGGCGGCGTCACCCGCGAAGGCGTGCTCGAGGCCTGCTGGGCCCAACTCAAGCCCGGCGGCCGGCTCGTCGCCAACGCCGTGACCCTGCAAAGCGAAACGGCCCTGATGCACTGGCGCGAACGTCACGGCGGTGAACTGACCCGCATCCACATCGCCCAGGCCCAGCCCTTGGGCGAGTTCGACACCTGGCGCCAGGCCTTGCCGATCACCTTGCTCGACCTGGTCAAGCCTCTCGATGCGTGACGAAACCGCCGAACAACCCGCCCCCCTGCGCAGCGGCCTGACCACCGGCAGTTGCGCCACGGCCACCAGCCTGGCGGCCGCTCGATTACTGCTGCGCGGCACCGAAGCCGATGCCGTGGAAATCGTACTGCCCAAGGGCAAGCAAGTGCAGATGCGCCTGGAGTTCTGCCGGCTGACCGAACAAGGCGCCGAAGCCGGGACAATCAAGGACGCGGGCGATGACCCGGACGTAACCCACGGTGCCCTGTTGTTTTCCCAGGTGCGCTTGATCGCCGAGCCCGGTGTACGTTTCGTCGCGGGTCGCGGCGTCGGCACGGTGACGCGACCGGGGTTGGTGCTGAACGTCGGTGAACCGGCGATCAACCCGGTGCCGCGCAAAATGATCAACGACCACCTGGGTCGGCTGGCCGAGGAAAGCGGTTACGCCGGTGGTTTCGAAGTCACGGTCAACGTCGAGGGCGGCGAAGCCCTGGCGCTGAAAACCATGAATCCACGCCTGGGAATTCTTGGCGGCCTGTCGATCCTCGGCACCAGCGGTATCGTCCGGCCGTTCTCCTGCGCGGCCTACATTGCCTCGATCCACCAGGGTATCGACGTGGCAAAAACCAACGGTTACCTGCACATCGCCGCCTGCACCGGCAACGCCAGTGAAGACACCATGCGCCGGGTCTACAACCTGCCGGAAATCGCCCTGATCGAAATGGGCGACTTCGTCGGCGCCGTGCTCAAACATGTGCGCAAGGTCCCCGTGGAAAAGCTCAGCCTTTGCGGCGGCTTTGGCAAAATCAGCAAACTCGCCGCCGGCCACATGGACCTGCACAGCCGTCACTCGAGCATCGACCTGCCACAACTGGCCGAGTGGGCCGCTGCCATCGGTGCCGATGAGGCGTTGCAGCAAGGCATCCGCGCGGCCAACACCAGCCAGCAAGCCCTGGCAATGGCCAGCGCCGCCGGCATCGCCCTCGGCGACGCGGTGTGCGAGCACGCGTTGGCCTTCGCCCGCAGCGTGGTGCCGGCCCAGGTCCAGGTCGAAGTCTTCGCCATCGACCGCCAAGGCGGGATTGTCGGCCACGCGGGAGCCTTGTCATGAAGAGCCTTGAAATGAAACGCATCCTGCTGCTCGGCGGCGTCACCGAAGCCCTGGCCATCGCCCGCACCCTCGGGCCCCAGCACATCTACAGCCTGGCCGGCATCGGTCGCATTCCCATCGACCTGACCTGCCAGGTGCGCGTCGGCGGCTACGGCGGCGCCGAAGGGCTGGCGCAATTCATCCGCGCCGAGGGCATCGACCTGCTGCTGGACGCCACCCACCCCTACGCAGCACAAATCAGCCACAACGCCGCCCAGGCAGCCCGCGCCTGCGCTATCCCCTGCTGGGCCCTGCGCCGCCCGGCATGGCAGCCCCAGGCCGGCGATGACTGGCGCGAAGTGGCCGACTGGGCCGAACTGATCCAGGCCCTGCAACCCTTCCACCGCCCCCTCTTCACCCTAGGTCGCGAACCCCTGCAACATCTGCATGAAATTCCGCCCGAGCAATTCTGGACCTTGCGTGCCCTGGACGCTTACCCCGGTAATGAGCGCTGCGAAGTCATTGGAGCTCGTGGGCCGTTTCACATCGAGGGCGAGCGCGAGCTGTTCGAACGGCGACAGATCGATGTGCTGGTGAGCAAGAACAGCGGCAGCACGGCCACCGAGCCGAAACTGGAGGTGGCGCGGGAGCGGGGGGTGCCGGTGTTGGTGTTGAAGCGGCCGGTGTTGGCAGGGGTGGATCGGGAGTTTGGGATGGTGGATGAGGTGTTGCAGGGGCTGCGGCAGTTGATCTGACAGAAAACTGCACCGTCCTACAAGCCTGTCCTGTCAGAACTACGTCAGCAGGCTACATCACCTTGCGTCGCTGCCTACAACTACGCCAGAATCCGCCGGCTTGTGCGCCTTGGAGGCCCTCGGTAACTTGATTCCCGTCACTGCCCTTCAGTGATCGGGTTTAGTCGCCCGAGGTTTTCAGCGGGTTCACAAGCTTCGTCAGTCAGGTATTTCATCCCTGCACTTGATGGTGGTTGTGCGCAGGGCGCCTTCGGGCGCGAAGGTAATGCTGGACTCCCCGGTCGACTAACCTGCGCACAGCCGCCGCCCTGTGGCGAGGGAGCTTGCTCCCGCTGGGCTCTGTAGGAGCTGATCTTTTGATCTTTCCACTTGGGACTCAAGCGCCTGTGGAAAGATCGCAGCCTCGCTTCGCTCGACAGCTCCTACGCGCCCCAACGGGAGCAAGCTCCCTCGCCACAAAAGCACTCACTTGAAGATCTGTTGCTACTGTTAACACCAGCCCTGCGACCCTATACCGCACGTGGCCTTTTTACTTCTCAACCCCGATCAGGCTAAATACCGCCACCTGATCGCCCATCGAGCGGATTGCCCCATGTCCCGACAACGGCTTGCATTTGCCTGGATCGCCTGCTTCGCAGTGCTGTTCAACATGCTTGCCATGCCGCTTTCCGGCAGCGGTGGCACGATGGCGAATGCGCAGGCCAATTCGCCAGCCGAGCAACTGCTGTGGGGCAGTTTCTGCTCCTCCAGCGGCACGAAGATGCTGGCGATTTCCCTGGGCAAACTCGAACAAAGCACGCAACAGAAAGACAATCACTCAACGATGCAGCATTGCTGGTGCTGCTCAGGCTCAGCGCCTTTGGTGGCGCTCGCCGGGCATGTTCCGCAGTTGTATCTGGATGCACAGCTGGCCCATCGCAGTGCAGTCCATTCGAAGCTCGACAGCCCCACGCCACGCCAGCAGTGGCCCAGCCTCAATCCCCGCGCCTCGCCTCTGGTCTGATTCTTCCCGCATAAAACTGCGCCCTGAATCGTTCCGGAGAATTGCCATGTTGAACAGACTTATCCTGCTGGCTGCCCTATTGCTTCCCGTCGGCTTCGCCCAGGCTCACCAGTACAAGGTGGGCGAGCTTGAGATCGCCCATCCTTGGTCCCAGGAGTTGCCGCCCAACGCACCGACCGTGGCCGCGTATTTCGTGATCCACAACGGCGGCACGACCGCCGACAAGCTGCTCAGCGTCTACTCGCCGATTGCCGGCAAGGCCGAGCTCCATGAGCATGTGATGCAAAACGACCTGATGAAGATGCAACCGGTGCCCGTCGTGGATATCGCCCCCGGTGCGACCGTCACCTTCGCGCCGATGGCGTATCACGTGATGCTGCTGGACCTGAAGGACCGCAGCCTGCTCAGCGATGGCAAACGCTTTGCCATGACCCTGCATTTCGAAAAAGCCGGGAATGTCACGGTCGACGTTGCGGTGCAGAAAAAAGCCCCCGACGGCACCAAGACACACATGCACGCCCAGTAGACGTAGCCGCCCGTGCAACCACTTCGCGCCAGGCCGTCCATGCCCCGCCGTCAGCCCATGAGCCTGACCCGCGGCAGTTGGATCAGCCTGTTCGCCATGCTGATGATCTTTATCGGCCCGCTGATTTCCCAGTCGATGCCGATGGGTCAGGGCATGTCCATGCCTGTGTCCATGGACATGAACATGGAGATGAGCATGGACATGTCGGCGCACGAAGCGCCGGCAGCCGAACACTGCCCGCCCCAGAGCGAGCACCATGCGTTGTGGGAAAAATGCGGCTATTGCAGCCTGCTGTTCAATTGCCCCGCACTGCCTGGCGGTCACACCTTCGCGGTCTTCGACACACCCCAGACCAACACCTACACCAGCCTTTCCCCACGCCTGGGCCATGCCCGGCCAGCGTTCTTCCCGGGTGCCCGCACCCGCGCACCGCCCCTCGACGCGTAAACCCGACACTTACCTCACCCCGGTCGTACAAGACAGCTTCATGCTGCCCGACCGTGTCGTCTACGTCTGTTCGATGGAATCATCATGTCCAGGTTTTCTGCTGACATCGCTTTGGGCGCTGCCCAGGTACGCTGCTCCCTGAACGAACCACGGGTTCGTTTACGCCAAACCATTGCCGCCCTGTGCGGCCTGCTGCTCACGCCCTACGTACTCGCTGATGAGCACGAGCATCACGACAATCAGGTTGAAGAACTGAGCCCGACGGTCATCACCGCCATCGCCCCCAGCTCACCCCTGACCGTCGTCACCAACCCCAAGGACCCGCGCCAACCGGTGCCGGCCAGTGACGGCGGCGACTACCTCAAGACCATTCCGGGCTTCGCCCTGGTACGCAACGGCGGCACCAATGGCGACCCGGTGTTGCGCGGCATGTTCGGCTCGCGGCTGAACATCCTCACCAACGGCAGCATGCTATTGGGTGCTTGCCCGGGTCGGATGGACGCACCGACGTCGTACATATCGCCAGAAACCTACGACAAGCTCACGGTTATCAAAGGCCCACAAACAGTGCTCTGGGGCCCCGGCGCATCGGCCGGGACCGTGCTGTTCGAGCGCGAGCCGGAACAGTTCGGCGAACTCGGCACCCGGGTCAACGCCAGTGTGCTGGCCGGCTCCAACGGCCGTTTCGACAAAGTGGTGGATGCTGCCGCCGGTGGGCCGCTGGGGTATGTACGGGTAATCGGCAACACCGCGCATTCGGACGATTACCGCGACGGCAATAACGACACTGTGCCGTCGCGCTATGACAAGTGGAATGGCGACGTCACCCTCGGCTGGACGCCGGACGCCGATACCCTGCTGGAGCTGACCGCCGGCAAGGGCGACGGTGAAGCACGCTACGCCGGGCGCGGCATGGACGGCTCGCAGTTCAAGCGTGAAAGCCTCGGGTTGCGTTTCGAGCGCTCGAACATCGGCGAGGTGCTGGACAAGGTCGAGGCCCAGGTCTACTACAACTACGCCGACCACGTGATGGACAACTACACGCTGCGCACGCCGTCCGGCACCGGGATGATGGCCGGGCCCATGGCCTCCAACGTCGACCGCCGCACCCTCGGCGCCCGCATCAAGGCCACCTGGCGCTGGGCCGATGTGCAGTTGATCAGCGGCCTGGACGCGCAGACCAACGAGCATCGCCAACGCAGCAGCATGGGCGTGGATACCTACAAGGACCTGCCGTACAGCAAGGACGCCGATTTCCACAATTACGGGGTGTTCGGCGAACTGACCTGGTACGCCGCCGACCGCGACAGAGTGATCACCGGCGCCCGGCTCGACCGTGCCTCGGCCAAGGACTACCGCCAGAGCATCGGTTCCGGCATGTCGGCCCGGCCCAACCCCACCGCCGATGACACCCGTGCCGACACGCTGCCCAGCGGTTTCGTCCGCTACGAACACGACCTGGACGACAGCCCCACCACCCTCTATGCAGGCGTGGGTCACGCACAACGCTTCCCGGACTACTGGGAGCTGTTCTCGGCGAACGTCGGCCCCAGCGGTTCACTGAATGCCTTCGACGCGATCAAGCCGGAGAAAACCACCCAGCTCGACTTCGGCCTGCAGTACAAGACCGAAACCCTCGAAGCCTGGGCATCGGGTTATGTCGGGCAGGTGCGCGACTACATCCTGTTCGATTACACCCCTGGGATGATGGGCACTACCTCGCGGGCCGAGAACATCGATGCACGGATCATGGGTGGTGAATTGGGTGCGGCCTACAAGCTGAGCGAGCGCTGGAAAGCCGACGCCACCCTGGCCTATGCCTGGGGCAAGAACAGCAGCGACGGCAGCGCCCTGGCGCAAATGCCGCCGCTGGACGCACGCCTGGGCCTGACCTACAGCGAAGATCGCTGGAGCGCCGGCGCCCTGTGGCGGGTGGTGGCGGCGCAGCACCGGGTCGACGAGAACAAGGGCAACGTGGTCGGCAAGGACTACGGCAAAAGCTCCGGCTTCGGCGTGTTCTCGCTCAACGGTGCCTACCGCATCAACAAGCACTGGAAGGTCAGCAGCGGCGTCGACAACCTGTTCGGCAAAGCCTACGCCGAGCACTTGAACCTGGCCGGCAACGCCGGGTTCGGCTATCCGGCGAGCGACCCGCAAGCCATCAACGAACCGGGGCGCACGCTCTGGACCAAGGTGGATATGAGTTTCTAAAAGCATCGCGGGCAAGCCTTGCTCCCACAGTATTTGTCATGGCTGCGGGACAAATTGTGCTCCCTCAGCAATGGGAATACCTGTGGGAGCAAGGCTTGCCCGCGATCGGTTGCGCAGCAACCGCCAAAAACATAACAACCCAATTTGCCCTGCGGAGCGCTTTCCGATGAGCCAACCGAAACCCAATTTCTACAACTTGGCCTGGCGCTGGCATTTTTATGCCGGGCTGTTCGTGGCGCCGTTCATGGTGATGCTGGCCCTGACCGGGATCATTTACCTGTTCAAGCCGCAACTCGATCCACTGATGTATGGCAGCCTGCTGAACGTGCCGGCCGGGCATCACACCCTGGCGGCGGACGACCTGCTCAAGCAAGTCCGCCAGGCCTACCCCCAAGGCCAGGTCAAACAGTACCTGCCACCGGTCAATGCCGAGCGCAGCGCGCAATTCGTGGTGATCGACCAGGGCCGGGAACTGAATGTGTTCATCGACCCGTACCACGGCGATGTCCTCGGCGAGCAGGATGCGAAGAACAACCTGCAAGCCATGGCCCGGGCCATTCACGGCGAACTGCTGATCGGCACCGTTGGTGACCGGTTGGTGGAAATGGCCGCTGGTTGGGGCGTGGTGCTGGTGGTGTCCGGGCTGTACCTGTGGTGGCCGCGCGGGCAATCATCAGCCGGAGTGCTGTGGCCGCGCTGGAGCGCGCGCGGTCGGCTGTTCTGGCGTGACTTGCATGTCGTCGTCGGTTTCTGGGGCGCGGCATTGCTGCTGGTAATGCTGCTCAGCGGCATGACCTGGACCGGCTTCTGGGGCAAACAATACGCCAACCTCTGGAACCGCTTCCCGGCGGCGATGTGGAATGACGTGCCCAAGTCCGACGTCGAGGCCGGCAGCCTCAACAACGCCCATCGTCAAACCGTGCCCTGGGCCGTGGAAAATACCCCGATGCCGATGTCCGGCGACCATGCCGAGCACATGGGCCACGGCGGCATGCACGAAGGCCCCGCCGCCCCGACCGTCAGCCTGCAAGCGGTGCAGGATATCGCCACCGAACGCCAGGTCACGCCCGGCTACAGCATCACCCTGCCGACCACGTCCACCGGCGTGTTCACCGTCGCCGTGTTTGCCGACGACCCGCGCAACGACGCCACCCTGCACGTGGACCAATACACCGGCAAGGTCCTGGCCGATGTGCGCTGGGAGCACTACGGCGTCGTGGCCCGCGCCACCGAAACCGGGGTAATGCTGCACGAAGGCAAGATGTTCGGCCCGCTGAACCAGATCATCGTGCTGCTGATTTGCCTGATGATCCTGCTCAGCGCCGTGAGTGGCATGGTGATTTGGTGGAAGCGCCGGCCAGCGGGCAAGTTCGGCGTACCGCCGCTGCGTCACGACCTGCCGACCTGGAAGGCCGGGGTGTTCATCATGCTGGCCCTGGCGGTGGTGTTTCCGTTGGTGGGGGCTTCGCTGGTGGTGGTGTGGTTGCTGGATCGCCTCGTCACCCGTTTCAATCGCCAGCCTGAGATTGCTTCATCTTCAAGCTGAAGACAGTGCGTTAACGGAAGGCGGTGCGAAACCTCTACAATCGCGACCGCTTTCCAAACCACGAACACAGTTCAAACTGTGGGAGCGGGCTTTGTGGGAGCAAAGCTTGCTCGCGATCCAGGCGCTGCGGTCCTCAAGAGACCGCGTCGTTTTCATCGCGGGCAAGCCTTGCTCCCACAAAGCCCGCTCCCACAATGAGACTGTGTTTCACACCAAATGCCGAGTAGCTGCATGACCTCCCTAACCCTCTCCCACCTCGCCTGGACGCCCCTGGGCCATGGCCACTGTCATCACCAGTTCCAGCTGCGTGACGTGACGTTGCAGGTGGCGGCCGGGGAGTTTGTCGGGTTGATCGGGCCCAACGGCAGTGGCAAGACCAGCCTGTTGCGCTGCGCCTATCGCTTCAGCCGGCCGGAACATGGCGAGGTGAAACTCGAGCATCACAACGTCTGGAAACAGTCCTCGCGCTGGTGCGCCCAACGCATCGCCGTGGTCCTGCAGGAGTTTCCCGACGCCTTCGGCCTGACGGTCGAGGAAGTGGTCGCCATGGGCCGCACGCCCCACAAAGGTCTGTTCGACGGCGACAATCACGACGACCGCCGGCTGGTGCGCCAGGCACTGGAATCGGCCGGGCTCGCAGGCTTTGGCGACCATGCATTCGCCACCCTCTCGGGCGGTGAGAAGCAACGGGTGATCCTCGCCCGGGCCCTGGCCCAGCAACCGCAGTTGCTGATCCTCGACGAGCCGACTAATCACCTCGACCCCCACTATCAATTGCAATTGCTGCAACTGATCAAGGGCCTGGGCATCGGCACCCTCGCCAGCCTCCACGACCTGAACCTGGCCGCCGCCTTCTGCGACCGCCTGTACGTGATCGAACACGGGCGCATCGTCGCCAGCGGCACGCCCAAGGACGTCCTCAGCGTCGAGCTGTTGCGCGAGGTGTTCGGCATCGAAGCCCTGGTGGATGAACACCCGCTGTCCGGCTACCCACGAATCACCTGGATAACCCAACCATGACCTTGCGTTCCCTGCTGTTGCTACCCCTGCTGCTGGGCAGTGCCCACGCCTTGGCCGAAGCCACCCACTACCCGTTGACGATCCAGAGCTGCAATCGCCAGGTGGTGTTCAACGAGGCACCTCGGCACGCTGTCAGCCATGACATCAACATGACCCAGATGATGCTTGCCCTGGGGCTCAAACCGCGCATGGTCGGCTACAGCGGCATCAGCGGCTGGAAATCGGTGACGCCCGAGATGGCCAGGATCCTTGATGGCCTGCCGGAACTGGCCGCCAAATATCCCTCGGTGGAAAACCTGCTCAATGCCAACGTCGATTTCTTCTTCGCCGGTTGGGACTACGGCATGCGGGTGGGCGGCGACCTGACCCCGCAGACTCTGGAACCGCTGGGCATCAATGTCTACGAACTGACCGAATCCTGCGCGTTCGTGATGAAGCGTCCGGCGGCCTCGCTGGAGGACACCTACAACGACCTGCGCAACCTCGGGAAGATCTTCGACGTGCAGGATCGCGCCAACGCGCTGATCGCCACGATGCAGGCCCAGGTGGCCGAAGTGCGCAAGCACCTGCCCACCCAGCAACCGCGGGTGTTCCTGTACGACAGCGGCGAAGACCGCGCCATGACCTCCGGGCGCCTGGGCATGCCCCAGGCCCTGATCGACGCAGCCGGTGGGCGCAACATCCTCGATGACGTGGAAACCAGTTGGACCCGGGTGAACTGGGAGAACGTGGTCGAGCGCAACCCGCAGGTCATCGTGATCGTCGACTACGGCGAAGTCAGCGCCGAGCAGAAACAGCAATTCCTGTTGAACAACCCGGCCCTGCAATCGGTGGAGGCGATCCAGCAACGGCGCTTTATCGTGATCCCTTACGTGCAGGCCACGCCGGGCATCGATAACGTGCTGGCGGTGCAAACCCTGGCGCGGGGTTTTCACGGCCAATGAACGGTCGTCGCTATGGCGCCCTGCTGATGGTCCTCGGCGCACTGCTGCTGGTGTCGTGTGTGGTGTCCCTGGGTTTCGGGCCGGCGCGGGTGCCGGTGGCCGTGGTCTGGGACATCCTGCTGAACAAGGCCTTCAGGGTGGGTGACGTCCATTGGACGCCCGGCCAGGAGCATATCGTCTGGCTGATCCGCGTCCCGCGGTTGCTGCTCGGTGCCTTGGTCGGCGCCGGGCTGGCGTTGATCGGTGCGGTGCTGCAAGCAGTCACGCGCAACCCGCTGGCTGACCCGCACCTGCTGGGCGTCACCTCTGGCGCGACTCTGGGAGCGGTCATCGTGGTGCTGCATGTCGGCGAGATTGTCGGCCTGCTGACCCTGCCGCTGGCGGCGTTCATCGGTGCGCTGCTGAGCATGCTGCTGGTGCTGACCATCGCTGCCCGCCAGGGCCGCCTGGAAAGTGATCGGCTGTTGTTGTGCGGCGTGGCGGTGTCCTTCGTGATGATGGCGGCGGCCAATCTGTTGTTGTTCCTCGGTGACCATCGCGCCAGTTCGGCAGTGATGTTCTGGATGCTCGGCGGCCTGGGCCTGGCCCGCTGGGAACTGCTGGCGGTGCCGGCGGCCAGTGTGGTGCTGGGACTGGTGTTGCTGCTGGGCATGGCCCGGCCGCTGAACGCGCTGATGGCCGGCGAACAGACCGCCGTGACCCTGGGCCTGAACGCGGCGAAGGTGCGATTGTGGATATTCTTGATCGCCTCGCTGATGACCGGCGTGCTGGTGTCCATCAGCGGTTCGATTGGTTTTGTCGGGCTGATGGTCCCGCACATTGCCCGGCGCCTGGTGGGCGCCGAGCATCGTCGGTTGCTGCCGGCCTGCGTGCTGCTCGGCAGCCTGTTCCTGGTGTGGGTGGACGTGGCGGCGCGGACGTTGATCGCGCCGGAAGACTTGCCGATTGGGGTCGCGACAGCCGCTATCGGCGGATTGTTTTTCATCGGACTCATGCGGCGTCGCTGAGCGGCGTCTTTTCCTGATCACAAAAATCACCTGTGGGAGCGAGCTTGCTCGCGATGGCGATGGATCAGTCAAATTAGCGGTGACTGACACTCCCCTATCGCGAGCAAGCTCGCTCCCACAGGGGCATCGCAATTCTCTCGCCCCAATGTGGCGCACCTCTTCGCACCAGCCCCCGCAACGCGCTCACTCATGGTGCAACCGCTCGTGCACCTCCCACGCCAACCCCGCATTTCAAAGCCTTCCCCCGACCGGGCACACCCCTTGCAAAAGCGCTTTCAGCGTTTGCATCTGCCCTCAAAAAAAATTCATAAGTCCATGGAGATCGCACAATGAAGCGTCGTAGCTTGATCAAGGTTTTTACACTCTCGGCAAGCATTGCCGCGATGGGCATGGCCTGGACCGTCCAGGCCGCCGAGACCATCAAGGTCGGCATCCTGCATTCGCTGTCCGGCACCATGGCGATCTCCGAGACGTCCCTCAAGGACATGGCGCTGATGACCATTGATGAGATCAACGCCAAGGGTGGTGTGAACGGCAAGAAGCTTGAAGCGGTGGTCGTGGACCCGGCGTCGAACTGGCCGCTGTTCGCCGAAAAGGGTCGGCAGTTGCTGACCCAGGACAAGGTCGCCGTGGTGTTCGGCTGCTGGACGTCGGTGTCGCGTAAATCCGTGCTGCCGGTGTTCGAAGAGCTCAATGGGCTGCTGTTCTACCCGGTGCAGTACGAAGGCGAAGAGATGTCGCCAAACGTGTTCTACACCGGCGCAGCGCCGAACCAGCAGGCGATTCCGGCGGTGGAATACCTGATGAGCGAAGAAGGCGGCAGTGCCAAGCGTTATTTCCTGCTGGGCACCGACTACGTCTACCCGCGCACCACCAACAAGATCCTGCGCTCGTTCCTGCATTCCAAAGGTGTGGCGGACAAGGACATCGAAGAGGTCTACACCCCGTTCGGCCACAGCGATTACCAGACCATCGTGGCCAACATCAAGAAGTTCTCGGCCGGTGGCAAGACCGCAGTCATTTCCACGGTCAACGGCGACTCCAACGTGCCGTTCTATAAAGAACTGGCGAACCAGGGCCTGAAAGCCACCGACGTACCGGTCGTGGCGTTCTCGGTGGGCGAAGAGGAACTGCGCGGCATCGACACCAAGCCACTGGTAGGCAACCTGGCGGCGTGGAACTACTTCGAATCCGTGGATAACCCGGCGAACAAGAAATTCGTTGATTCATGGAAAGCCTACGCCAAGGCCAAGAACCTGCCAGGCGCCGACAAAGCAGTGACCAACGACCCGATGGAAGCCACCTACGTCGGCATCCACATGTGGGCGCAAGCCGTGGAAAAAGCCAAGTCCACCGACGTCGACAAAGTCCGCGAAGCCCTGGCCGGCCAGACCTTCGCCGCACCGTCGGGCTACACCCTGACCATGGACAAGACCAACCATCACCTGCACAAGCCAGTGATGATCGGCGAGATCCAGGCCGACGGTCAGTTCAACGTGGTCTGGCAGACCGAAGGCCCGATCCGCGCGCAACCGTGGAGCCCGTTCATCGCCGGCAACGACAAGAAGCCTGACTATGCGGTGAAGAGCAACTGAGCCTGGGAACAAGCCCCTAACTCTGTGGGAACAAAGCTTGCTCGCGATCGCGGTCATCCAGACACACCGCCATCGCGAGCAAGCTTTGCTCCCACAGGGTCCGTCGTCGCCTTACAGGACGTAGCTATGTCCCTTTATCGTTTGTTCCTCCTAGCATGTTTGCTGCTACCAATGGCCGCCCACGCCGGCGACGCCGAAGACTTCGTCGCCGCCAACCCGACCCAGCAGGCCAAACTCCTGGAAAGCTGGGCCGCGCAGCCGGAGCCTGAGCGCGTCGAACTGATCAATGCCCTGCAACAGGGCCAGTTGACCGTCGACGGCCAACCCAAGACCCTGCGCCTGAACAACCGCTTGCGCGGGCTGATCGAAACCGCCCTCGCCAGTCATCAACTGCTCGCCGTCGATGCCCGTGTACGCCTGGGCGCGGCGCAGCAACTGCAAAAAAGCGCGCGCCCGGCGCAACTGGCGTTTCTCGATCGGCAACTGGCCGGCGAGCAGGACGAAGATGTGCATGCTGCTCTGAGTCTGGCCCTGGCGAACCTGCAACTGGTGGATGCCAACCCGAGTGTGCGCCTGGCCGCCGTCCGGCTGCTGGGGGAAACCGGCGATCCGCTGGCCCGCACGCGCCTGGAAGGTTTGCTCGAACCCGGCGTCGAAACCGATGCCGCTGTGCGCACCGCGGCTGAAACCAGCCTCAGCCAGGTCAAACGCAAACTCCTGGTGGGCGAATTGCTGGGCCAAGCCTTCAGCGGCATGTCCCTGGGCTCGATCCTGCTGCTCGCCGCCCTCGGCCTGGCCATCACCTTCGGCCTGCTGGGGGTGATCAACATGGCCCACGGCGAGATGCTGATGCTGGGTGCCTACTCCACTTATGTGGTGCAGATGCTGTTCCAGCGCTTCGCCCCGAACGCCATCGAGTTCTATCCGCTGATCGCCCTGCCGGTGGCATTTTTCATTACCGCCGCCATCGGCATGGCCCTGGAGCGCACGGTGATTCGCCACCTCTACGGGCGGCCGCTGGAAACCCTGCTCGCCACCTGGGGCATCAGCCTGATGCTGATCCAACTGGTGCGCCTGGTGTTCGGCGCGCAGAACGTCGAAGTTGCCAACCCGGCCTGGCTCTCTGGCGGAATTCAGGTATTGCCGAACCTGGTGCTGCCGTACAACCGCATCGTCATCATCGCCTTCGCACTGTTCGTGGTGGTGCTGACCTGGCTGCTGCTGAACAAGACACGCCTGGGCCTGAACGTGCGCGCGGTGACCCAGAACCGCAACATGGCCGCCTGCTGTGGCGTGCCCACCGGGCGGGTGGACATGCTCGCCTTCGGCCTCGGCTCGGGCATCGCCGGGCTCGGTGGCGTGGCCCTGAGCCAGATCGGCAACGTCGGTCCGGACCTGGGCCAGAGCTACATCATCGACTCGTTCCTGGTGGTGGTGCTCGGCGGCGTCGGCCAGTTGGCCGGTAGCGTGTTCGCTGCGTTCGGCCTCGGCATCGCCAACAAGATCCTCGAACCGCAGATCGGCGCCGTGCTCGGCAAGATCCTGATCCTCGCGCTGATCATTCTGTTCATCCAGAAGCGTCCGCAAGGCCTCTTCGCGCTCAAAGGACGGGTAATCGACTGATGAACCAGCCCCTGATGCTCACGGCCACGCAAAAGGCCGGTCCCAAAGTCACCCTCGTCGTCGGCATGCTGATCCTGGCCGTGCTGCTGAGCCTGCCGCTACTGTCGCTGCTGGCGGCTGACAATCCGCTGCACGTCTCGGCGTATACCCTGACCCTGGTGGGCAAGATTCTCTGCTACGCCATCGTCGCCCTGGCCCTGGACCTGGTCTGGGGCTACGCCGGCTTGCTCTCCCTGGGCCACGGCCTGTTCTTCGCCCTGGGCGGCTACGCCATGGGCATGTACCTGATGCGCCAGGCCGCCGGCGATGGCTTGCCGGCGTTCATGACCTTCTTGTCGTGGACCGAGTTGCCCTGGTACTGGGCCGGCACCGACAGTTTCCTCTGGGCGATGTGCCTGGTGGTGCTGGCGCCGGGTTTGCTGGCGCTGGTGTTCGGCTTTTTTGCCTTCCGTTCGCGGATCAAGGGCGTGTATTTCTCGATCATGACCCAGGCCCTGACCTTCGCCGGGATGCTGCTGTTTTTCCGCAACGAAACCGGGTTTGGCGGCAACAACGGCTTCACCAATTTCCGCTCGATCCTGGGCTTTGGCATCACCGAGCCGGGCACCCGGGCGGTGCTGTTTTTCGCCACGGTGTTGTTGCTGGTGGCAAGCCTGTTCATCGGCTGGCGCCTGGCCCGCAGCAAGTTTGGCCGGGTGCTGACCGCCCTGCGTGACGCGGAAAACCGCCTGATGTTCTGCGGCTACGATCCCCGTGGTTTCAAGCTGTTCGTCTGGGTGTTGAGCGCGGTGTTGTGCGGCCTGGCCGGGGCGTTGTACGTGCCGCAGGTGGGCATCATCAACCCCAGCGAAATGTCGCCGACCAACTCCATTGAGGCCGCCGTGTGGGTCGCCCTCGGCGGGCGTGGCACGCTGATCGGGCCGCTGCTGGGCGCCGGGGTGGTCAACGGCATGAAGAGCTGGTTCACCGTGGCGTTTCCTGAGTACTGGCTGTTTTTCCTCGGTGCGCTGTTCATCGTCGTGACCCTGTATCTGCCCAAGGGCGTGATCGGTCTGCTGAAGAAAAGAGGTGAACAATGAGAATCACAGCGAGTGCCGAATTCATGCTCGAACCCGCCTTCTTTCCACCGCAACCCAGCCAGGACGCCGGCAGCAGCCGCGACGCCATCGGCCTCGGCCAAGCAGCCGGCCAGGGCCTGAACACCCGCCACGGCACCATCCTGACCCTGGAAGACATCAGCGTCAGTTTCGACGGCTTCAAGGCCTTGAACGATTTGAACCTGTACATCGGCGTCGGCGAATTGCGCTGCATCATCGGCCCCAACGGCGCCGGCAAGACCACGCTGATGGACGTGATCACCGGCAAGACCCGCCCCAGCCATGGCAAGGCCTGGTTCGGCGAAACCCTGGACCTGACCAGCATGAGCGAAGTGGCGATCGCCCAGGCCGGCATCGGTCGCAAGTTCCAGAAGCCCACGGTGTTCGAAGCGTTGAGCGTGTTCGAGAACCTGGAGCTGGCGCTCAAGACCGACAAATCGGTGTGGGCCAGCCTGCGGGCGAAACTGAGCGGCGAGCAGCACGATCGCATCGGCGAAGTACTCGAGACCATTCGTCTCACGACCTCGGTCAACCGCGCTGCCGGGCTGCTGTCCCACGGGCAGAAGCAGTTCCTGGAGATCGGCATGCTGCTGGTACAAGACCCGCAATTGCTGCTGCTCGACGAGCCGGTGGCGGGCATGACCGACGCCGAGACCGAGTTCACCGCCGAGCTGTTCAAGTCCTTGGCGGGCAAGCATTCGCTGATGGTGGTGGAACACGACATGGGCTTCGTCGGCGCGATTGCCGACCACGTCACCGTGTTGCACCAGGGCAGCGTGCTGGCCGAAGGGTCGCTGGAACAGGTGCAGGAAAATGAGCGGGTGATCGAGGTGTATCTCGGTCGGTAGACCTGCAAACACTGTTCCCTGTGGGAGCAAGCTTTGCTCCCACAGAGGACTTGAGGGGAATTCAAGACATGCTGCAAGTCGACAAACTGCACCAGTACTACGGCGGTAGCCACATCCTGCGCGGCCTGTCGTTCGACGCCAAGGTCGGCGAGGTGACTTGCCTGTTGGGGCGTAACGGCGTGGGCAAGACCACCCTGCTCAAATGCCTGATGGGCCTGTTGCCGGCCAAGGAAGGCGCGGTGAATTGGGAAGGCAAAGCCATCACCACGTTCAAGCCACACCAACGAGTGCATGCCGGCATCGCCTACGTGCCCCAGGGCCGGGAGATTTTCGGGCGGCTGACGGTGGAAGAAAACCTGCTGATGGGCCTGTCGCGCTTTCCCGGCTCCGAAGCCAAGGAAGTGCCGGCATTCATCTACGAATTGTTCCCGGTGCTGCTGCAGATGAAACAACGCCGTGGCGGTGATTTGTCCGGCGGCCAGCAACAGCAGCTCGCCATTGGCCGGGCCCTGGCCAGCCGTCCACGCCTGCTGATTCTCGACGAGCCCACCGAAGGCATCCAGCCCTCGGTGATCAAGGAGATCGGAGCGGTGATCAAGAAACTGGCGGCCCGGGGCGACATGGCGATTTTGCTGGTGGAGCAGTTCTACGACTTCGCCGCCGAGCTGGCAGATCAGTACCTGGTGATGTCCCGGGGCGAGATCGTGCAGCAGGGGCGCGGAGAAAATATGGAAGCCGAGGGTGTGCGCGGGCTGGTTACGATCTAGTCTGTAGCGTCCTGAAGATAATCAGAAATCATGAATCTACCTGTCTGTTCATTGGCGCCTTCGGCCATCTTCACCCCCAGCTGGCATGCCGAGCTGGAACTGGGTTACGCCCGATTCGGCGATTGCACGCGTCCGGTACAGCGCCGTCATAAAGGCCCGCTGCGGGTGCAGAAGCACTTGTATGCCGAAGGCCCTGAGGTGTGCCAGCACATCATTGTCCACCCGCCCGGCGGGATTGCCGGCGGTGACCGACTGGACATCTCGGCCCACGTCGGCCCGGGCGCCTGGGCGCAGTTGACCAGCCCCGGCGCGGCCAAGTGGTATCGCGCCGCGGGTCCTGCGTATCAGCAATTGACCCTGAGCGTGGCTCCCGGCGCGACCCTGGAATGGCTGCCCCAGGAAACCATCGTCTTCAGCGCGGCCCAGGCCGAACTCAACACCTGCATCGACCTGCAGGGCGACGGGCGCCTGTTCTACTGGGACATGGTTGCCCTCGGCCGACCGGCCAGCGGCGAGCGGTTCGACCTGGGGCATTTCCAGTCACGGTTGGACATTCGCCGCGACGGCCAGTTGCTGTGGCACGAGCGCCAGCGCATTGTGGGCGGTGATGGGTTGCTCGACTCCCCCATCGGGCTGGGCGGCGATCCAGTGTTTGCCACGTTATTGGTGACCGGCGAGATCGACAGCGAGCTGTTGGAGCAGTGCCGATCCCTGGGCCATGACGTACGTGGCGACCTGACCCAATTGCCCGGCCTGGTCGTGGCCCGCTGCCTGGCGAGCGAGGCGTTGCTGGCGCGCGGGTGGTTGATTGAGTTGTGGCGCTTGCTCAGGCCAGCATTGCTTGGAAGAGAGGCCGTGCCACCCCGGATCTGGAGCACATGAATCTGTTTTTCTGTGGGAGCAATGGAGAGGAAGCAATGAAACTCTGTGGGAGCAAAGCTTGCTCGCGATGAACGATAACGCGGTCCTTCTGATCGACCGAGGCGCTGCTATCGCGAGCAAGCTTTGCTCCCACAGAGTTTGCTCCCACAGGCTCGCTCCCACAGTGGAATGGGTTTACCGCGAAAACTTTTTATCTGCCTTTATGGATTGCACATGGACCTGACCCCACGCGAAAAAGACAAGCTGTTGATCTTCACCGCCGGCCTCGTCGCCGAACGACGGTTGGCCCGTGGCCTGAAGCTCAACTACCCGGAGGCCATGGCCTATATTTCCGCGGCCCTGCTCGAAGGCGCCCGTGACGGCCAGACCGTCGCCGAGCTGATGCACTACGGCACCACGCTGCTGAGTCGCGAACAGGTGATGGAAGGCATCCCGGAAATGATCCCCGAGATCCAGGTCGAGGCGACGTTTCCCGACGGCACCAAACTGGTCACCGTCCACCAGCCCATCGCCTGAGGCCACGCAATGACTCACCACGTTCGTGACGCCCAACACCCGGACCTGCCAGCGATCCGCGATATCTACAACGACGCGGTACTGAACACCACCGCGATCTGGAACGAACAGTCAGTGGACCTGGGCAATCGCCAGGCGTGGTTCAGTACACGACAATCCCAAGGCTATCCGGTGCTGGTGGTGGTCGACGCCGAGGAGAACGTGCTCGGCTACGCTTCATTCGGCGACTGGCGGCCTTTCGACGGTTTCCGGCACACCGTGGAGCATTCGGTCTACGTACGTAGCGACCAGCGCGGCAATGGCCTCGGCCCGTTGTTGATGAGCGCACTGATCGAGCGCGCCAGGGCCTGCGGCAAACACGTGATGGTCGCCGCCATCGAGAGCGGCAACGTTGCCTCGATTCGCCTGCACGAGCGCGCCGGTTTCGTCACCACCGGGCAGATGCCCCAGGTGGGTACCAAGTTCGGCCGCTGGCTGGATCTGACTTTCATGCAGTTGGTCCTCAATCCCGGGGCGCAACCGCCCGTCTTCGACAAGGAGTGATGCCTATGAACCCCGCCCAGTTACGTCGAGTCCACGCTGAAAGCTTTGCGCATTATCGCCAGGGCCTGATCGATCTGTTGCTCGACGCCGTCGGGTACGGCGCCAGCGTGGGGTTCATGGCCGATCTCGATGCCGTCCAGGCCCGCGCCTATTTCGACGAGGTCCAGGCCAGCCTCAACCAGGGCCACCTGCTGCTGTGGGTGGTGGTCAAGGATGAACAGGTGCAGGCCAGCGTCCAGCTTGCCCTGTGCCAGAAGCCCAACGGACTCAATCGCGCCGAAGTGCAGAAGCTGCTGGTCCGCGGCGAGGCCCGCCGTCGTGGCCTGGGCCAGCAATTGATGAGTGCCCTGGAACTCGGCGCCCGTCAGCACAAGCGCGGCCTGCTGTACCTCGACACCGAGGCCGGCTCCGAGGCCGAGGCGTTCTACCGGGCCATGGGCTACACCCGCGTCGGCGAACTGCCCGACTACTGCCAGAGCCCGGACGGGACCTACACACCGACCGCCATTTACTACAAGACTTTGGGGCAACCGCAATGATTCCAGGGCAATACCAGGTCCAGCCTGGCGACATCGAACTCAACGTCGGCCGCCGCACGCTCACGCTGAACGTCGCCAACAGCGGCGACCGGCCGATCCAGGTCGGTTCGCACTATCACTTTTTCGAAACCAACGACGCCCTGACCTTCGACCGCGCCGCCAGCCGTGGCATGCGCCTGAACATCCCGGCCGGCACCGCGGTGCGCTTCGAACCGGGCCAGAGCCGCGAGGTGGAACTGGTGGACCTGGCCGGGCATCGCCGGGTGTTCGGGTTTGCCGGGCGGGTCATGGGCAACCTTTAGGTCACGGCATTTGCGTTGGCCCCTTCGCGAGCAGGCTCGCTCCCACAGGGGAATGCGGTCAACTGTGGGAGCGAGCCTGCTCGCGAAAAGTGAGCGCAGCGAACGGCCTTACTATCAATTGAGTTTCAAGGCGAGCACATGAAGATTTCGAGACAAGCCTACGCCGACATGTTCGGCCCCACCGTCGGTGACAAGGTCCGCCTGGCCGACACCGAGTTGTGGATCGAAGTGGAAAAAGACTTCACCACCTACGGCGAAGAAGTGAAATTCGGCGGCGGCAAGGTGATTCGCGACGGCATGGGCCAAAGCCAGCTGCTGGCCGCCGAGGTCGTCGACACCTTGATCACCAACGCGCTGATCATCGACCACTGGGGCATAGTCAAGGCCGATGTCGGCCTCAAGGACGGACGCATCGCGGCCATCGGCAAGGCCGGCAACCCGGACATCCAGCCCGACGTGACCATCGCCATCGGCGCCAGCACCGAAGTGATCGCCGGCGAAGGCATGATCCTCACTGCCGGCGGCATCGACACCCACATCCATTTCATCTGCCCCCAGCAGATCGAAGAAGCGCTGATGAGCGGCGTCACCACCATGATCGGCGGCGGCACCGGTCCCGCCACCGGGACCAACGCCACCACCTGCACCTCCGGCCCATGGCACCTGGCGCGCATGCTCCAGGCCGCCGACGCCTTCCCGATGAACATCGGCTTCACCGGCAAGGGCAACGCCAGCCTGCCGGAGCCGTTGATCGAGCAGGTCAAGGCCGGCGCCATCGGCCTGAAGCTGCACGAAGACTGGGGCACCACACCAGCAGCCATCGACAACTGCTTGAGCGTGGCCGACCAGTACGACGTGCAGGTGGCGATCCACACCGACACCCTCAACGAATCGGGCTTCGTCGAAACCACCCTCGCCGCCTTCAAGGGCCGCACCATCCACACCTACCACACCGAAGGCGCCGGTGGTGGTCACGCGCCGGACATCATCAAGGCCTGTGGCTTCGCCAACGTGCTGCCCAGTTCCACCAACCCGACCCGGCCGTTCACCCGCAACACCATCGACGAACACCTGGACATGCTGATGGTCTGCCATCACCTGGACCCGAGCATTGCCGAAGACGTGGCCTTCGCCGAAAGCCGCATCCGCCGCGAGACCATCGCCGCCGAAGACATTCTCCACGACCTCGGCGCGTTCTCGATGATCAGCTCCGACAGCCAGGCCATGGGCCGCGTCGGCGAAGTCATCACGCGCACCTGGCAGACCGCCGACAAGATGAAGAAGCAACGCGGCGCCCTGCCCGGCGACGGCGAAGGCAACGACAACTTCCGCATCAAGCGCTACATCGCCAAGTACACCATCAACCCGGCGATCACCCACGGCATCAGCCATGAAGTGGGTTCCATCGAAGTGGGCAAGTGGGCCGACCTGGTGCTGTGGCGCCCGGCGTTCTTCGGCGTCAAGCCGACGTTGATCCTCAAGGGCGGGGCGATTGCCGCCAGCCTGATGGGTGACGCCAACGCCTCGATCCCGACGCCACAACCGGTGCACTACCGGCCGATGTTCGCAAGCTACGGCGGCTCACGGCATGCCACCAGCCTGACCTTCATCAGCCAGGCCGCCGCCGAGGCCGGGTTGCCGGAACAGCTTGGGCTGAAGAAGAAAATCGCCGTGGTCAAAGGCTGCCGCGACGTGCAGAAGACCGACCTGATCCACAACGACTACCTGCCGAGCATAGACGTTGACCCACAGACCTACCAGGTCAAGGCCGACGGCGTGTTGCTGTGGTGCGAACCGGCTGAAGTGCTGCCGATGGCGCAGCGCTATTTCCTGTTTTGATCCTGTGGGAGCGAGCTTGCTCGCGATGGCGGCGGCACATTCAACACGTATGCAAGCTGAACCACCGCTATCGCGAGCAAGCTCGCTCCCACATTTTTTCGGGGTCGTCTTACAGGTCCGTGCTTTCCACCAGGGCGTCCAGCTCCTCTTCGGTCAATAACTGGATGAGTTCCGCTTCCTTGACCTTGTGTTGCAAGCCCAGTGTCTCGGATTGGCTGACATAGTCAGGCTCCTCCAGGGTTCCGGCCGCTTTCGCCTCATCCAGCGCAAGCTGATTGGCGATGAGGGCATCATTCATCGCCTGGAAAAGGCTCGCGCGTTTTTGCTTCACGTAATCGATCCAGAAGTCCCGGCCAACCAGCGACTGCAATTGCTTCGGTGAATCATCCAGCGCCAGGATCTCGGCCGCCGCCGCATTGAGCATCTCTGCCGTAACGCCGGCCATCTGGATAAAGCGCCCACCCTTGGGCTGTCCCGGCAGTTCCAGTCGACTCTTGAGACCGACACGGTAGGCCAGGCGCACCTCCACCTCTTCGATCTGCCTGATGAGCCGATTCTTTTGCGCGGCGGTGAGATCCTCACGAGCATTGATCGTGTCACGCCGCTGCTGGATATCCTGCAGGGCAATACGCTCCACCTCATCGAGGCGAAACAGCCCCTTGGCCAGCCGGATCAGCGCCACAGCCTCCTGTTCTCCCACCGTCAGGGCCTTGGCGTTGTGGATCATCAATTTGATTTCCAGGTAGCTGAAGGACAACGCGGCGCGATCCTCACACGCCGGCGCGCCAGCCAGGTCGAACAGCTCACGGCGCAAGTCGGTGGAGTCCCTGATCGCTTCAAGCATCTGCCAGACACGCGCCTGGAGGTCCGGATAATTTTCCACGTCCTGGTAAGAGCCGGCCAATCGGTTCAACAGCTGAAAAAACTCCCTGGACTGCGTTTCAGCCTCCAGGCTCCGCCACAGTGTATTTTTGTCCTGCTGTTGCTCCCTGGGCAGGTCTAGCAGCCATCGATCCACATCCGATAGCCTTCCCCCTGGGACATGTTCAAACGCGCCAGGCGAACGAAAGGTCACCCATTCGGGATGCGACGTTGCGAGGTTCGCCCAATAATCACGCAAGCGCTGCTGGGTCGCCTCGCTCAGTGGATTGTTCTGCACGAAGGTCACGCCATTGACCCGTGCCGTGGCGTGAGCACGCTCGGCCGGTGGATCCGTCAGTTCGGTCGGTACTTCGGTCAGCTCGTTGTTGCGCAAATCGAGTTCTTCCAGCGGCAGGTCGCGCAGGCCAGTCGGCCAAGTGCTGATATCGGTACCGTTCAGATTCAGCCCACGCAGGTCGGGCAACCGGCTGAAATCCGGTAATTGGCCCAGGGGGTTCCATTTCAGGTCGAGGATTTTCAGCTGGGTACGCCCTTCAAGGATCTGAATGCTGCGCGCGGACAGGGTGATTTCATTCATCGCCAAGTGCAGCCGGGTCAACCCCTCCATCAACTCCACCGAAGGGGGAAGATCGTTCAGGCGGTTGAACGACATGTCCAGCCAACGGAGCGCGGAGAAGCTCTTGAGGAACTTGTCGCATGAGGGTTCCGCCAAGCGCATGCTACGCAGCTTCAGCGAGACCACATGGCTGAAGTCGGCCGACAGACCTGGCAGCGTCCCTAACGCCACCCCGCTCAGATTAAGCTCATAGCCAACCCTGCTGCCATCCACCGCCGCAACGATCGGGACTTGGCGCCGCCAGCACCATTGAATTCGATTAGCCACACCCCGCTTGATCGCGGGTAGCAGTTGCTCGAGACGATCATTACCCGCATCAAGCCATACGGGGGTGGTGGCCCAGCGGTCCAGATCGCGGATCAGCGTATCCAGCTCGACTTTGCGCCGCTTGAGTTCGGGAACGGCTTGATCCCCCAGGGACCGCAACAGGGCCTGGACTTGCTCACTCGTATAGTCCGGGTACAAATCCAGCACCCGACGCTCGGGGGACCGCCCCAGGCCCAACAACCCCCGCACGCCACTCATGGGGTAACCAACCTTGCCCGAGGCCAGGCGCATCGGTGATTTGAAGGATGACTTGCGCGGTTGCATCTGCAGGTGCTTCGCCAGCGAAGCTCGGCTCAATGGTGTTGCACCGACAGCCTTCTGCAAGAGGGCGCCGTGATGAACCGAAGGGCGGCCCATGGCCCGCCGCTCCGCATCGGGGAGCGCATGCTGCACGGCATCGTAGAGGCTATCCCAGTGGCTCAGTTCATTGCCGTTGTCGTCGAAGGCCTTGTAGCGCTCACCGTCCTTGACCACGACCTTGGTCTGCATTGCGTCCTGGGCGCCGACGCTGTCGATCAAGGCGCCTGAAAACACCTCGTCGCGCAGCTCGATGCGCACCGCGTCGTTCCATCCGGGCAAGCTCTTCAAGGTCGCCAACACCAGTCGGGGGGTGTCGGCCGCAACCAACGCCTCGCGATAGAGCCCTTCGTAGGCCCGGTTCAAACGCAGCGCTCGCTGGTAGTCCCGCAGCTCTTCGGCGATACGCAGTGGAATGGGTTTGGTCTGGGTCGTATCCGCGAAGTCCCAAGCGGCCATTTGCTGTTGCTCGGCCGGGTTGGCAAACGCCACCACCTGTTCGATGGCCGCCGCTGGAACCGAGGGAAACCGCGACTTGATCAGTGCTGCACGCGGCTCGCTCGACACGTCTTCCTTGGCGTAGTAATCGTTGAACACGTGCATTTTTTCCCGCACCACCACGGCGGCGAGTGTCTTGCGCAGCTGCTGGATCCGAGCGTCCATATTGGTTTTCGCAATTGCCGGGCTCGTGCCCGCCAACAGATCGCCCCCCGCAGCGTCCACCGTCTCGATCAGATTCTTCAACACCCAGGGTGTGCGGACTTTCCTCTCGGGGATGATGACGTCGCGAACCCGGTCCCCTTCTTCCGATGGGCGAACGTACTCCCAAAGCGTCCTGCCCCCGCCGTCGACCACTTTGAGCTTGAGCCCTTTTGGCCACGGACCGTAGCCCGTGAGTAGATGCAACTGGGTCATCGGATCGGCGTGTTCATACTGCAGCGGATCTTCGCTTTGCAGTTGCCCGATGAAATCGTCGACTTGCCGGCACAGGTCGAAGCGCTTGATCGTGTCGGCCAGCAAGGCCGGCATCGGTTCACCCTCGACATGCAGCCGCCGCAACACCTGCTCGCTGGTGCCACTGGCCGTACGGATCTGCTCCAGCTCTGCGTCGCTGAACCTCTTGACGCGATGGCCGAGCCGGCGCATCAGCGTAGCCCCTTCCCAGCTGCGCGGCCGTTCCAGTTCATGGCTCCAGGCACCGCTACCGTTGTCCGTCAGCCCAGGCTGATAGGCGTCCGGCCCGCGGGAAGGATGACGAATGCGATAGCGCTGGGTCGTCGGGTCCTGTTGCACCTGGTAATTCTGGTCGTCCAACGACACAACGTCTCGACCCTCGACCCGGTACAGCCCTAGAGTATCCGGGACCAAGGTCGCCGGCGGCTCCAGCGTACTCCGGTAAGGCACCATGTCGGGGCGCCAGAGGCGTGACTCGCCATTGGCCAATTGGACCGGTTCCAACTGCTCCACCGTGCTCGACCACTGAATGTGCGGCAGCACCGCCGCACCGGTGGCGACGAATGCCGTGTTGAGGGCCACGCTGGAGAAATGCGCCCACATTTCCCTGGTCTCGCCGCGCTCGAACGCTTCGATGCCCTCGAACGCTTCGTTGAACATCTGCACAGCGCCCACCGTCAGCATCAGCGGCCCAAGCCCTGGCACCACGAACGCTGCCAGGTTGAAGACATCGATCACGGCATCCAGGTAACTGTCCAGCCGCGCCAGACGGGCTTTTTTGTCTTCATCGCCGGTGGGCACCGCCACCGCCCGGGCATCGGCCTGGATCTTCTGGATCTGCCTGCGACGCAGCGATTCCCACAAGGGGTCGGGCAGGGAGGACGTCTCCATGGGCAGTGCCGGCAATTTCGACTTGAGCGGGTAATCGGCCTGATCATCCGCTGGCGCGCCAGGCTGATAGAGGCGGTTGAAACGCTGGAAAAATCCGCCCAATTGACGCAACGGTACAAAGCGACTGAAGAAGCGCCGGTAGGCGACGCGATGCAAACGCCGGCGCAGATCGACCATGAATTCGCCGCTGGACGCATATTCCTTGAGGGGTTGCTCAGGATCGCCCGGCAGGTAGGCCACCACCCGTTCCACCCGCCGACTGCTCTCCCGGTCGGGCCCGATCAGTACCGGGCCAACCAAGCCGATGCCGAAAATGCTCAATGAGGTGAACGTCACCGCCCGCCCATCGAGCATGACCTCGCGCTGATCGCTGACCACCTGCTGCAACATTCGGTAAGCGGCCAGGCTGATGTCGCCCTTGGCCCAGGCGACCTCGACACAAAGCGCCAATCCCTCTTGGTGATGCGCGCGCAGTTGGCGATCCAACTGGTGGTCGATCGGCCGTACGATGGCGTTGATGTGTTCCTGATAGCGGCGCCCCAGGTCCAGCTTGCGGCACAGCCTGGCAAAAGCCTCGGGCGTGATCGGCAACGCCCCGGCGCGAAAGGCGTTGATGGCCGGAACAACCTCGCCCGTATAAAACGGCCGCACCGTAGTAATGAGGCTGCAGTCGTCACAGCCAGGCTTGCGCTCTTCGTCGGCGTCGAAATTGGCCAGCGCGGCCTCCAGCAACGAAGTGCCGTGGTATTCGTAGCGATCGAAATGGCTGCCCTCGCTGTCGAGCACCAACGCGCCAAAAAAATCACCGCGCGCCTGGCGCCCGTACTTGCGGACGAAATAAACCTGATTGACGTTCTGCGTGCGCTTGAACTCATCCTGGATCGCCTGGTTGAGCAACGGCTCGGCAAAGGCGCGAATGTCCTGGACATTGCCCAGCACATTGTCGATCTGGTTCAGGGTTTCGCGGTAGCGGGCGTGACTGTGCTTGAGGCGGGCCCTGGTTTCGTGGGAGGCCTTCACGTACCAATCTGGAAGGTCCAGCACATGGTCGCTCAGTTCCTGCTGGCGTTGCACGATAGCGCCGCTGTACCAGCCGGGAATTCGGGTCTTGAGCAGGTCCAAGTGCATGCCGCGGCTTTCCGGGCGCACAGGGCCAAGAATCGGTTCTGGCATATCGGGTCATCCTTGTTGTTGGAAAACCCGAGCCTACTCAGTGCCACAGCGCTGGATGCGGTAACTATTTATGGTTATCGCTATCTATCTATTTTCGACGGGATATGACCCGCCGCCGTTATCCCACCCAGCGTTTCAATTGCTGTCGCAGCCGGCGATTCTCGGTGCGCAACTGTTGGACCTCTTCCAGCAAATCCAGGGCCAGGGCGACGCCTTCCCACTCCAGGTCCAGGTCGTGATGCAGCTTGGCGGCACGCTTGGCCAGGAGCAGTTCGTAATCGGTGAAACGCCAGTCTGTCGGCACCGTGCCTTCGGGCTCGAGGATCCCATGCTCGACGATTTCGATGACATGGATGTCCGCCAACGAAGCGGCCTCGCAGAACTCCCTCAGGTTCAGTTCAATGATCGGGTTGCTCATGGTCTGCTTCTCCCAATGCTTTAACTGTCGAGTCTAGCCCCGTCTACCCTTGTGAACACCCAATCTGTGGGAGCAAAGCTTGCTCGCGACAGAGGCGCCTCAACTCCTGGAGATCGAGTTGCATTCATCGCGGGCAAGCCTTGCTCCCACATGCGATGTATTCAGAAGTTCTCCCGCGGATCGAACGCGGCTTTCTTCGCCAGTTCCGCCCACAACGCCTTGACCGCCTCATCGCCAGTCTTTGGCATCACGGCCTTGAGCTGCACGAACAGGTAGCCGCGCTCGCCGGCCTTGTTGCGCAGGCCGTGGCCCTTGGCGCGCATGCGCTGGCCGTTCTGGCTGCCGGCCGGGACCTTGAGGTTGATCTTGCCGGTGAGGGTCGGCACCGCCACTTCCGTGCCCAGCGCCAGTTCCCACGGCGCCAGGGGCAAGGTGATGATCAGGTCCTGGCCTTCGACGTCGAACTTGGGGTGCGGCGCGAAACGAATGGTCAGGTACAAATCGCCATTGGCACCGCCACCGATACCCGGCGCCCCCTGGCCCTTGAGGCGGATGCGTTCGCCGTCGGTCACCCCCAGCGGAATCTTCACGTTCAGGCTTTTACTGGTGTTGCTCACATGCTGGCCGGCCGCGTTGTACTGCGGCACCTGGAAGCTGACCTTTTTCGACTCGCTCGACAGGGTCTCTTCCAGGAAGATCGGTAATTCCATTTCCACGTCTTGTCCTCGACGGCCGGCACTGCGACCTGACTGCCCACCACCGAAACCCGGCCCGCGATTGCCGAAGATCGAACTGAAGAAGTCCGAGAAGTCCCCGGTGTCCTGGCCGCCAAAACCACCACGGCTCTGCCAGCCCGGTGGTCCCTGGAACGGCTGGCCGTGCTGGCCGTAGCGGCGCAGTTCGTCGTATTCGGCGCGCTTGTCGGCGCTTTTCAGCGCTTCATAGGCTTCGGAGACGTCCTTGAATTTGGTCTCGGCGTCCTTTTCCTTGCTCACATCCGGGTGGTACTTGCGCGCCAGTTTGCGATAGGCGGCCTTGATCGTGGCGTCGTCGGCCGTCGGCTCGACACCCAGGATCTTGTAATAGTCTTTGAAGTCCATTGAAGGATCACCATCCGTTATCGATATAGCACCGCCATGCACAGCATGCTCGTGGTACAAGCCCCGGAGTTTGACCAATCTCAAGGTTTGTGACCGGGCGGCGCGTCAGAAGTTTATCGGCAGCCGGTGGCGGTTCTTGTACCGCCGTGTGCTACCAGGCCCATGCCAGCAAGTTTGGGGGTATAAGCCAGTCTTTCAAGGCCGGTGTTTGCGAATTAGCAGATAACCGGCCTTCGAATCCGCGCCACACTGACATACACTGCGCGGCCGTTTTTTCAACTGGAACCCGAAAGACATGAAAAACGCATCCCCGGCCCGTGCCTGCGGCATCGACTTTGGCACGTCCAACTCCACTGTCGGCTGGCTGCGCCCCGGCATGGAAACGTTGATCGCGCTGGAGGACGACAAGATCACCCTGCCTTCGGTGGTCTTTTTCAATCTCGAGGAACGTCGCCCGGTGTATGGCCGCCTGGCCCTGCACGAATACCTGGAAGGCTACGAAGGCCGGCTGATGCGCTCGCTCAAGAGCCTGCTGGGCTCCAAGCTGATCAAGCACGACACCAGCGTGTTGGGCACGGCCATGCCGTTCAAGGATCTGCTGGGGCTGTTCATCGGCCAGTTGAAGAAACGCGCCGAAGCCACCGCCGGTCGGGAATTCGAAGAAGTGGTGCTGGGGCGCCCGGTGTTTTTCGTCGACGACGATGAAATGGCCGACCAGGAAGCGGAAAACACTTTGGTCGACGTCGCCCGCGCCATCGGTTTCAAGGAGGTTTCGTTCCAGTACGAACCTATCGCGGCGGCATTCGACTATGAATCGACCATCGAGAAGGAAGAGCTGGTGCTGATCGTCGACATCGGCGGCGGTACTTCGGACTTCTCCCTGGTGCGCCTGTCCCCCGAGCGCCGCACCCACGACAATCGCCACGACGACATCCTCGCCACCGGTGGCGTGCACATCGGCGGGACCGATTTCGACAAGCAGCTCTCGCTGGCCGGCCTGATGCCGCTGTTCGGCTACGGCAGCCGCATGAAGAGTGGCGCCTACATGCCCACCAGTCACCACATGAACCTGGCGACCTGGCACACCATCAACGCGGTGTACTCGCAAAAATCCACCCTCGCCCTGGGCAGCATGCGCTACGACATCGAAGACACTGGCGGCATCGACCGGCTGTTCAAACTGATCGAACAGCGCGCCGGGCACTGGCTGGCGATGGAAGTGGAAGAAACCAAGATCGAGCTGACCCACGCCGACCAGCGCCATTTGCTCCTGGACCGGATCGAGCCGGGCCTGAGCGTGGACCTGAGCCGGGCACTGTTCGAATCGGCCATCGACGGCTTGCTGGAGCGGGTGCGCGGCAGCGTCACGCAGTTGCTCAACGATGCCAACGTGCGGGTCGATCAGGTGGACACGGTGTTCTTTACCGGCGGTTCCAGCGGCATCCCGGCGCTGCGCAACAGCGTCTCGGCGATGCTGCCCCAGGCGCAGCATGTGGAAGGCAATATCTTCGGCAGTATCGGCAGCGGGTTGGCGATCGAGGCGATGAAGCGGTACGGCACACAGGTCTGATCCAGTTCTGCGGCGCGTTCATCGCGAGCAGGCTCGCGATGACGTCAGAACAGGCGACGCCTACCGGATCAGACCATCCCCACCTGCTTCAACTCACTCTTGAGATACGCATAATAAATCGGCCCCGCCACCACCCCCGGCAGGCCGAATGCGGCTTCGAACACCAGCATCGCCATGAGCAATTCCCAGGACTTGGCGCTGATCTGCCCGCCGACGATGCGGGCGTTGAGGAAGTATTCGAGCTTGTGGATCACGATCAGGTAACCCAGCGCCGCCACCGCCACCCAGATCGACAGCGACAGGCCGACAATGGTGATCAGTGTGTTGGACATCAGGTTGCCGATGACCGGTAGCAGCCCCAGCAGGAAGGTCATCACGATCAGGGTCTTGGTCAGCGGTAGCTTGATGCCGAACAGCGGCAGCACCACCGCCAGGAAAATCCCGGTGAAAAAGGTGTTGAGCAGGGAAATCTTGATCTGGGCGAAGACGATGTTGCGAAACGCCTTGACCAGCAGGTTCAGGCGATCGAACAGCGCGGCGGCCAGGGGCTTGCGCTTGGTCAGGTCGGGGATGCGCTGCAGGGCAACGATAGCCCCCAGCACCATGCCGATCAGCAGCGTCACGAACATATGGGCCGCGTCCTTGCCCACCAGTTGCAGGTCGCTCAGGTGCTTGCTCACCCAATCACCGATCGCCACCCGGAACTCGGCAGCGCTGGCCGGCAGGTAAGCGTCGATGAACGGCGGCAATTGCCCACGGGCACGGTCGACCACGGTCATGAACTTGTCCAGGGACGCGCCCGGGTTTTCCGCTTCATGCAGCAGGAAACTGAAAGCGCCGGCGAAGATCAACGTCAGCACACTGACCACCAGCGTGCCCAGCAACGCTACCGCCAACCAGCGAGCGCGGCGGCCTTCGATCAGTCGCTGCAGCTGCGGGGTGAGCATGTTGACCAGTTCGAACACCAGCAGCCCGGCCAGCAGGCTCGGCAACAGGCGCAGCGGCAGCACCAGCAACAGCCCACCAAAAATGATCACCCAACTGATCACCAACAATACATGACGCTGAGAAAACGTTGGCATACAGCCTCAGGACAAAACGGCGTGAAAGGATCGGCAGTCTGCCAGCCTTCCACTAGCAGCACTAGGATTGTATCGGCCGACCTTGGTCGCAGTTCAGGGTTTTTTTTCGGTGGCTGTGCCGACCCTATCGTCGGCACAGGCTTCAGAAAATCCTCTGCTTATTTTTTCTTCAGGCACTCACTCATGAACGCCTTGCGAGCATCGCCCTTCAACGCCTGGGTGGTGGCCGTGGCATTGCAGGTTTTCATACGCTCCTGCGGGGTGCTCGGTGCGGCGGTAGCCTTGAGACAGGTGCTCATGAAGGCCTTGCGCTCGTCGCCCTTGAGCGCCTTGGCGGTGGCGTCGGCGTTGCAGGTGGTCATCTTGGTCTGCTGCGCCGTCGCGGCGAAGCCCTGGGAACACAGTAGCAAACCGATCATCAACAAAGGGACACGCAGCATCTTCATGATGTTTCTCCTGGCTGCCACACGAGGGTGTGGCGATGAGGTGCAGTGTAGACAAAGCCTGTTACACCTTCACCAGGTTGCTCCTCTGTGCCTGAGCTACCGCCATCGCGAGCAAGCTCGCTCCCACAGGGGAGTGTGTACACCATCAATGTGGGAGCGAGCTTGCTCGCGATGAACGATAACGCGGTCCAGCGGGTTACACCCCGGCAGCCTTCAACCGCTCGGCATGCTCGACAAACAACCGGATCGGCTCGGCCCCCTTGCCCACCAACCCCAGCGATTGGTTGACGATATCGAAGTGGTCCAGCGGATAGTCATCGCCGATGACGGTGCCCAGGTGCGAGCTGTACCGTCCGACCATGCCGTCGCATTGCCCCGCTTCCCTCACAAACGTACGCGCAAATAAACGGCAGCTGCGGTTGGTGCCGTCGAACAGGTTGCGCCCCTTGTCGGTCTTGCCCGGCTGCAAGGTGCCGGACCACGAGTAATAACGCACGCCATTGACCTCTTCCGGTCCATTCCCGCCCCAGGTTTGCGGCAAGCCCTGTGGATAACGTTGGTTGAACAGCGCTACCCCGGCGGTGGTCAGGGAGGCATGGGACGCATGAATGTCCACCGGCAGCTTGGGCCCGCGATAACCGGTTTCCAGCAGGCTCATCAGGGCGTTGATCAGGCGCAGCACGGCACTGAGCACGCGCCCCTTGGCACTGTCGGCGGGGTAATGGGCTTGCAGGTAATCCGCCAGCTCGGAGCCGTGGTTGGTGCCGGCCACCGACGTGACCGACGCCACCAGGTCCGGGCGTTTGGCGGCTGCATAGCGGGCGGTGAGGCTGCCCTGGCTGTGGCCGATCAGGTTGACTTTCTGCGCACCGGTTTGTCGCAGGACCTCCTCGATCCGCGCCAGCAATTGCTCGCCGCGCACCTCGGAAGAATGCAGCGGCGAAACCTTCACCGCCACGACCACGGCCCCGCCGCGACGCAACGCCGAGACGATCCCATACCAGTACGGATACAACACCAGGCGTATGAACCCGAGCATGCCCGGGACCAGTACCAGCGGATAACGAGTGGCGCAGCGTTGCGACATGGCGACATCCTTGTGATCAAGAGGGCTCAGCATCGGTACCGATGATGACCAGTCTATGACACCCAGATGAATCCGTGGCGAGGGAGCTTGCTCCCGTTAGGCTGTGCAGCAGCCCTTTTTCAAAAAGTCCGCGCCAGCGCCAGCAAACGCTCCTCGGCCTCGGCGCAGGACAACGCAAAGCTGCGCTCGGCCGACTCCTCGCCTTCGGCCGCCACCACCGTCACATCGGTGATGCCGATAAACCCCAGGACGGTGCGCAACAGCGTGTCGGCGTGGTTCATGCTTTCCAGCTGGCCGCCGGGGCCGAAACCGAAATCGCCGCGACTGGTCACGATCAGCGCCTTCTTGCCCAGCAACAGCGGCTCGTAGTGCGACACGCCGTTATCCAGGCTGTGGTTGAACGTCAGCCCGATGCGCACGATCTGGTCGATCCAGGCCTTCACGCCGCTGGGCACGCTGAAGTTGTGCATCGGCGCGGAGATCACCAATCGGTCATGGGCTTGCAACTCCTCGACCAAGGCATCGCTCAGGGCCAGGTCCGCTTGCATGATCAACGGTCGAGCCTGAGGCTCGGGGTAGAACGCCGCAGCGATGAACGCTTCGTTGACCGGCGCAATCACTGCCCGCCCGACTTCGCGGCGGGTCAATTGGGATTGCGGATGGTCAGCCTGCCACGCCGAAACGAAGGCCTCGGCCAAGCGCCGGGAATGAGAGCGCTCGCCACGGGGACTGCCATGTACCACAAGAATCTTACTCATCTGAATCTCCTTTTATGCGGCTACAATCAACACTGCTTGTGCCTTGCAGCTTGAAGCTCGTCGCCGCTGGCGGACAAATGAGCGTTAGTTCATCTGGATGAGTTAATTTCATCCATCGCATTTCAGGAGAATTAGAATGTTCGCCAACCTGCCGCTCAACGCCCTGCGTGCCTTCGAGGCAGCCGCGCGGCTGCTCAGTTTCAAGGCGGCTGCGGCGGAGCTGTCGGTGACGCCTACGGCGGTCTCCCATCAGATTCGATCCCTGGAGACCTGGCTGGGGCTGGTGCTGTTCGAGCGCCTGCCACGCCAGGTACGCCTCACCGACGGCGGGCAACGCTTGTTCCACAGCCTGCACGGGGCATTGCTGGAGGTGGCGCAAAGCGTCGACACCCTGCGCCCGCAACGCAGCAACAGCCACCTGACACTGTCCACCACCGCAGCGTTTGCCGCCCTGTGGCTGGTGCCTCGCCTGGGACGTTTTTATGCGCGTCACCCGAACATCAACGTGCGCCTGGACACCCACTGCGAAGTGATCGACCTGCACCAGGACGCCAGCGTCGACCTGGTGGTGCGCTACAGCCTGGACGCCTACCCGAACCTGTACGGCATGTGCCTGTTCGATGAAAGCTTCGGGGTCTATGGCTCGCCTGAACAGGTGGCCCTGGCGGCACGGCAGGTGCCGACGCTGATCAGCGTGCATTGGCACAACTCCAAGCTGTACGCCCACGGCTGGGATGCCTGGTGCGCCCAGGCCGGGGAGAACTGGCTCACCCGGCAGCCATGCATGCGCGAGTACGACGAGGAGCATTACGCCTTGCAAGCGGCGATTGCCGGGCAGGGCCTGGTGCTGGCGAGCAATATCCTGGCCTCTGAAAGCATCGCCAGCGGCTTGCTGGTGGGCTATCGCCCGGACGTCCAGGTCAATGGCGCCGGCTACAGCGCCCTGTGCGTCCCGGGCCGCGAACGCCATCCGCCGGTACGGGCGTTCTTCCAGTGGCTAGGGGAGGAAGCCCGGCTGTCCGGCTATGCGCTGAAAAACTCGGTAAAACTTTTTCAGGACCGTGTCACTCAGACTTAGAGTGATCGCGCCATCAGAGCGTGACGCTCCCACCGGATCAGCCTCCAGGAGAACGAGATGAGCGACATGCACTTATCCGATGTAACCACCCTGCGCGAACGTGCACGGCAGAACGTGCAGAACGGCGCAGTGACCGAAGGCTACGGCGCCGATCGGCAGGAAGTTGTCCGCCTGCTCAACGAAGCGCTGGCCACCGAACTGGTCTGCGTGCTGCGCTACAAGCGCCACTACTTCATGGCCACCGGCCTCAAGGCCAGCGTGGCGGCCAGTGAATTCCTCGAGCACGCGAACCAGGAAGCCGAACACGCCGACAAACTCGCCGAACGCATCGTGCAATTGGGCGGCGAGCCGGAGTTCAACCCCGACCTGTTGACCCGCAATTCCCACGCCCAGTACGTGGCGGGCAACACCCTCAAGGAAATGGTGTACGAGGACCTGGTGGCCGAACGGATCGCCATCGACAGCTATCGGGAAATCATCCAGTACATCGGCGAAAAAGACCCAACCACCCGGCGCATCTTCGAAGACATCCTGGCCCAGGAAGAAGAGCATGCCGATGACATGGCCGATATCCTGGCTGATCTCTAGTACCGCCATCGCGAGCCTGCTCGCGATGGGGCCGGCAGTATCATTGCAAGGCTCGGCTACCGGGTCGGCTTGACCGTCACCGGCGCCTTGCCCGCCTTCATCTGCTCCAGCAGCGGCGCGCACTGGTTCGGCTCACCGCCGCTTGGCGCTACCAGCGCGAGCAGGCCGGCGGCCGGTGCAGCGATCACACCCAACGCCACCATCCCGGCGCCGCGCAGCATCAGCGGCACCGCCTTGACCCCGGCGGCGGGCTTGGCGAACGGGCCGCGGACGTACAACGGCGAGCGCAGGGAAATCAGGCGCCAGCCCTTGGACTCGGGGGTGATGGTCAGGTCCAGCTGTTCATTTGCCATGTTCGCCGTGCCGTCGATGTAGATGATCGCGTTCTCGGTATCGAACACGAACAGGCGCGTGGTCGCCAGGCCCGTCTTGATGTCGAAGTCCGCCGCCGCGCAGTTGATCTTCACTTCCTTGTCGCCAAAGATTTTTCCCACCACGTAGTTGCCGACGTTCAGCCCCGCCAGCTCCATCAGCTCACGACTGATGGCGCCATCGTTGATGAGCATTTTCAACGTGCCATTGGAGGTGCCCAGCAACGCCGCCACCGAATTGCCGCGCCCGGTGATATCGGCATCGCCGTTCAATTCGCCGAAGCTGGTTTTCATCGGCTCAAAACCGGGGAACAGCTGCTTGAGCTTGAAACCGCGCGCCGTCAGCTTGGCCTGGCCCTCAAGGGGCTGGGTATGGCCGTTGAGGCGGATCTGCGCATCGAGGCGGCCACCGGCTACGCCGAAGCGCAGGGGCTCGAGGCTCAACTGCCCATCGTTGAGCACCAGATGGGTGTAAAGGTCGGTGAACGGCAACTGCTCGCTATGGACGATGCGCTTGCCGGTGAACTCCACATCGGCGTCCATCACGCTCCAGCGCTCGGTGCGAAACTCTTCCACGGGCAAGACCTTGCCGGTCGGCTGCTTGCTGGCGCCGCCCCGGGCTTTTTGCTCGGTATTGGAGTCAGCACCGATCAGCGGCGCCAGATCACTGAACAGCAGTTGATTGGAGACCAGCGCGCCACTGAGTTTCGGCCGAGGCTGGCTGGCGACATAGGCCAGGTCGCCATGGATATCGCTGTCGCCGATCTTGCCGTTGAACGCCTCATAGCGAAACAGCGCCCCACCCGGCTCATGCAGCTTGGCAATCAAGCGGCCATCGGTGGCATAAGGCGGCGAATCCGGCAGGGTCACGCCTGTCAGCGGGTAGAGATGGGCCAGGCTGTTGCCAGCCAGTTTCAAGCGCAAGTCCAGGGCCCCGAGGTTCATCGGGTCGGTGAGGGTGCCGGCCAGTTCGACGCGAGTCTCGGCGATCTTCGCCTGGGCCTGGAGCGGAAAGGGTCGTGACGCATCCTGCAATGCCAGCAAACCACCAACCTTGCCGGAGCCGGCCAGGGCTTGCCCATGATACTGCCCGTCGACCTTGAAGGCGAACGCGTAGTCCTGCGGTATCGCGCCCTGGTCCTGGGCTTTTTTGGCAGCCTTGTCACCGACGATATCGCTGAACGGGATGGGTTTGCCCAACGGGTCGATCAACAGGTCGAGCCGGGTCTTGAGCGTCTGGTCGTCAAGGGTGACGTGGCCTTTGTCGAAGCCGATGGCACCGATGTCCACCACCCAGCTGGACGGCTCGGCGTCCGGGTCTTTCGGATCGAACTGGAAGGTCCAGTTGGCGCGCCCATCAGCCAGACGTTGCAGGTTGGCGTCGGGCTCCGTCAGGTCGATGCGCGGAATCGCTACCCGCCGGGCCAGCAAGGCCAAGGGCGACACGCGCAACTCAACACGTTTTAGCGTGACCATTTGCGGAGTTTTCGACCACTCCGGGTTGCCCAGGCTCAAGTCCTCGGCCACCACATGGGGCCACGGCAACCAGGCTCGCCAGCCCCCTTCCTCCGGCTCACGCTGCCAGGCCACCGCCAGGTTGCCGTTAATGGCAAAGGGGCGATGCAACTCCTCGGAAACCTTGGCATTGAGCGTGGGCTTGATGCGGTTCCAGTCGAAGAAGGCGATGACCAGGACCAGCACGGCCAGCAGGACAACAAGGCTGGCAAAGCTCCAGGCGAGGATTTTCGAGGTGCGCGTCATGCACAAGGCTCCTGATGACAAGTCAGCGTCCGCAACCGCGACGCCACTGGGAACACGACCCTGCAGTCGGTTCGTTATGAAGGGTTGGACTGGCAAAGCGGCCCACAGGTGCCGATGAACGGCACAAAAAAAAGCAACAATCCTGACCGATCAGCCAACAAACCGTTACCGCGCCCGCACATTTGCGAGGCGGAGATGGGTACAAAATACCCACCTCGGTGCAAAACCACACCTCGGAAACGCCCGTTCTAGAGCCTTCGCCCAGAACAATCAATTCCGTTGATTATTACCATTGCGTTTATGAACTTTTATATCGACTTATCGAGAGTAGCATTGCCCTCGTACCCACTTTATCGCCCTCCCAAGGAGCAACGATCATGAAACGCCAATTACTGATGAGCCTGTCCCTTTCACTGCTGGCCTCGACTGCCTTTGCATTGCCAGCTTCCGAACAAGCCACGCCACAGGTCAAGGACAGCCATTCTGTCTACAGCCAGACTGTTGCCGAAGGCGGCCGTGATCGCCTGGAAGAAAAAGGTCTCGCTGAGGACGGTTATGACCGCACCAAACAAAGCGATACCGTTGCAGCTGATGGTTCCGACCGCACTCCAGGCCAGACCTTGGCAGCCGACGGTTCCGACCGCACTCCTGGCCAGACCTTGGCAGCTGACGGTTCCGACCGCACTCCTGGCCAGACCTTGGCAGCTGACGGTTCCGACCGCACTCCTGGCCAGACCTTGGCAGCTGACGGTTCCGACCGCACTCCAGGCCAGACCCTCGCCGAAGACGGTTCTTCCCGCACTAAAATGGGCGATACCGTGGCCGAAGGCGGTGGTGACCGTGTGATCGAACGCAACGGCGCAGTGAGCTGAGCCCATGGCGGCCCTGAAAAAAGCCCGATTCCTGCAATCGGGCTTTTGACTTTTCAAGCACTTCGTTTTCGCCGCCTGATCCCTCTCTACCGTTCGACGTCGGCAAAGCCGATTTGCTAGAGTGCGTCGCTCCCGTGAATCAGAAGCCAGCCTTGCGATGCTGCCCCGCGCCGAACAGAAACAACAGACCCGAATTGCCCTGATGGACGCAGCCCGCCATTTGATGGAGTGCGGCCGGGGGTTCGGCAGCCTGAGCCTGCGGGAAGTCGCCAAGACGGCAGGCATCGTGCCCACCGGGTTCTACCGGCACTTCGACGACATGGACCAACTGGGCCTGGCACTGGTCAGTGAAGTCGGCCAGACCTTCCGCGAAACCATCCGCCTGGTACGCCACAACGAATTCGTCATGGGCGGTATTATCGACGCGTCAGTGCGGATCTTTCTCGATGTGGTGCAGGCCAACCGATCGCAGTTCCTGTTCCTGGCCCGCGAGCAATACGGCGGCTCCCTGCCGGTGCGCCAGGCCATCGCCCAACTGCGCGAAGACATCAGTTCGGACCTGGCAGCCGACCTGGCCTTGATGCCCAAGTTGCAGCACCTGGACCTGGCCGCCCTGGGCGTGATGGCCGATCTCATCGTCAAGAGCGTGTTCGCCACCCTGCCGGACATCATCGACCCACCCGCCCAAGCCCTCCCCGAACACCTCACGCCCCAGGCGAAGATTACCCAGCAACTGCGGTTCATCTTTATTGGCCTCAAGCATTGGCAAGGGCTGGGCAGTACCGAATAACCCCGATGTACCCACTGTGGGAGCGAGCCTGCTCGCGATAGCGGTGGGTCAGCCACCATCAATGCCGCTGAAAGACCGCTATCGCTCCCACAGGTTTTTTGTGCAAGACGCAAAATGGTGCGCGGCAGCCCGTCACGCACCAACATGGCACGCAATCCGCCCCATCCTGAAACGCAATCCCAGCTATTTCCTACATATCATTCGGTTGGCAAGCCCCTTGCTCTAAACACAGCACTGTTCATTGCTGGAAGCACTCCGATGCTGGTGATTCATCGCAGAATCGACACTCAACCGCGCTGGGACGCCGAGCTGCACCTGACCTTTGACGCCCGCAGCAAAAGCCGCCTGCGCTGTTTCAGTGCCGAGGGTGAAGATGTGGGGTTGTTCCTGGAACGAGGCCAACCGCCGCTGTACGACGGCGAATGCCTGCAAGCTGAAGATGGGCGCGTCGTACGCGTTTGCGCCCGCGCCGAACAACTGCTGCATGTCACCTGCGCCAACGCCTTCGAACTGACCCGCGCCGCCTATCACCTGGGCAATCGCCATGTCGCCTTGCAAGTGGGCGATGGCTGGTTGCGCCTGCTGGACGACTACGTGCTCAAGGCGATGCTCGAACAATTGGGCGCCCGCGCCGAATCCATCGAAGCCCCGTTCCAGCCGGAACACGGCGCCTATGGCGGCGGTCACCATCACTCCCGGCACGGCGACGAAGATTTCAACTACGCGCCGCGCCTGCATCAGTTTGGCGTGCGCACATGAACCCGGCCTGGGCGCTGCTGCGTCTGGCCAGCCCGCAGCTGCCGATTGGCGGCTACAGCTATTCCCAGGGACTGGAGATGGCGGTGGACAACGGCCAGGTCAAGAATCCCGACGACGCCCGTCGCTGGATCAGCGATCAACTGCTGCTGAACCTGGCGCGTTTCGAAGCGCCCTTGTTGCTGGCGCACTGCAGCGCAGCCGCCGCTGACGATTGGGACGCCCTGCTGCTGCATTGCGAAGAACATCGCGCCAGCCGGGAAACCCGTGAGCTGTATCAGGAGAGCCGGCAGATGGGCTACTCGTTGCAGCAACTGCTTGCCGGCCTGCCGGAACTCGACGGTGCCGCGCGCGGTTTTCTTGAACAGCTCAGTCTCCAACAACGCAGCGAGCCGCACCTGGCGCTGTGCTGGGCCCTGGCGGCGCGCGCCTGGCACATCGCTCCCCAGGACGCCCTCGCCGCCTGGCTGTGGAGCTGGCTGGAAAACCAACTGGCGGTGCTGATGAAAACCCTGCCTCTGGGCCAGCAAGCCGCCCAACGCCTGACCAGCGAGCTGCTGCCGCTGCTGCAACAGGCCCAGCACAACGCCTCGAACATCGACCCCGACCATTACGGCAGCGCCGCATTTGGCCTGTCCCTGGCGTGCATGGCCCATGAGCGCCAGTACAGCCGTCTGTTCCGTTCCTAGGAGACACTCATGAATACACAACCTCTGCGCGTCGGTATCGGCGGCCCGGTAGGTTCCGGCAAGACCGCCCTGACCCTGGCCCTGTGCCTGGCGCTACGTGAACGCTACAACCTGGCAGTGGTCACCAACGACATCTATACCCGCGAAGACGCCGACTTCCTGGTGCGCAACGAGGCCCTGGCGCCGGAGCGGATCATCGGCGTGGAAACCGGCGGCTGCCCGCACACGGCGATTCGCGAAGATGCGTCGATCAACCTGGAGGCGGTGGACCAGTTGAACCGGCGCTTCCCGGGCTTGGACCTGATTCTGGTGGAGTCGGGCGGCGACAACCTGTCGGCGACCTTCAGCCCGGAGCTGTCGGACCTGACCATCTATGTGATCGACGTCTCGGCCGGTGACAAGCTGCCGCGCAAGGGCGGGCCGGGCATCTGCAAATCCGACTTGCTGGTGATCAATAAAATCGACCTGGCACCGCTGGTGGGGGCGTCCCTGGAAATGATGGACAGCGACACCCGGCGGATGCGCAACGGCAAGCCCTTCGTGTTCAGCAACCAGAAGACCGGCCAGGGCCTGGACGACATCATTGCGTTCATCGAGCGCCAGGGCCTGCTGACCGCCGCCTGATTTTTTCCGACTGACCACAAGGAAGCTTATCCATGACCTTCAAACGCATTCTCGGCGCCCTCGCCCTGCTGCTGACCCCAGCCCTGGCCTTCGCCCATCCCGGCCATGGCGACAATGGCCTGATCGCCGGCCTCGGCCACCCCATCGGCGGGCTCGACCACTTGCTGGCGATGCTGGCGGTCGGTTTGTGGGCCGCACAACAACAAGGTGCCGCGCGCTGGGCGCTGCCATGCACCTTCGTCGGTACGATGCTGCTCGGCGGCCTGCTGGGCTTTGAAGGCCTGGACCTGCCAGCGTTGGAAAGCGGGATCGCCGCCTCGGTACTCGCCCTGGGCCTGGCGGTGGCACTGGCGGTGCGTCCGCCGTTGAGCCTGGCAGTCGGTGCGACGGCACTGTTTGCGCTGTTCCATGGCGTGGCCCATGGCTTGGAACTGCCGGACATGTCGAGCCCGTGGGCCTATGCGGCAGGGTTCGTCGCGGCGACAGCGGCGCTGCATGGCGCCGGGTTTGCCCTGGTGCGGGTGCTGCCACGAGCGGCGGCTCCATTGGTTCGATTGGCCGGGGCAGCTTCGGCGGCGGCTGGGGTCTGGTTGCTGGCGGGCTGATTCTTTAGCGCCTGCCAGGCCGCTATCGCGAGCAAGCTCGCTCCCACAGTTGATCGGGTACACCAGCCCCTGTGGGAGCCAGCCTGCTTCCACACTTTAATCGGTGTACACCGCACCCTGTGGGAGCGAGCTTGCTCGCGATGACGGACTTGCAGGCGCCATCTCTCTGAAGTCGGTCACTCTGCTACCATGTCGCGCAATCGCCCCCAGCCGTGACGACGTCCGCCAATGCCTCATGCTTCCCGCCCCACTCCCCAGCCTGAATTGACCGCCCTGTTCGCAACGGTGCGTCAGCATTTTCACGACGTGATCGTGCCGATGTGGCAAGGCCCGGGCTGGAATGCCGAACTGGCGTTGCCCTATGAATCCCTGGATGCAGAACATGTGCCGCTGCCACCCCAGCGTTACCGCGCCATGGCCTGTGCGCGGCAGTTGTATGTGTTCGCCAGCCTGATCGGCGAAGTGCCCCAGGCCGAGGAGCGAGCCAGTGCACTGTTCCGCTCGCTGCAGCGTCATTTCCACGATGCCGAACACGGCGGCTGGTTCTACAGCATCGACCCGCAAGGCGCGCCGCTGGACACCGGCAAAGACCTCTACACCCACGCCTTTATCCTGTTCGCCTGCGCCCATTACTGGGGCAAGGTCCGCGAACCGCTGGTGGAGTCAGTGCTCAACGCGAGCCTGGAGGTCATTGCCCAGCGCTTTGCCAGCGCAGACGGGCTCTACGAAGCCAGCCTCAAGCGCGACTGGTCGACGACCGGATCCGGCCCGTTGCAAAACCCCTTGATGCACCTGGCCGAAGCGTTCCTCGCCACCCTGTCGGTTCGCGAAGACGCCAACGTCCGCCAGGCGTTGCTGAGCCTTTGCGACGGGATGTCCAAGCAGTTCATCGAGCCGCAGCAACGCGTGATGATGGAGAAGCCGCTCAAGGCTGTGGATAACTGGTTCGAACCGGGACACCAGTTCGAATGGTATTACTTGCTGGCCTCATCGCCCCTGTTGCGCAACGGCAAGTTGCACACAGCCCTGGAGCACAGCTTCGGCCATACCGAACAGCGCGGCGTAGCCCCGGACTCCGGCGCTGTGTGTGCAATGCTGGCCTTGGGGTCCCAGGCAGGCCCACGCGATGCCACCCAACGCATCTGGGCCCAGGCGGAATACTTGCGGGCACTCACCTTGCGCCCGGGCAGCCAAGGATTGCTGCTGCGTCAATTGCAGGCGCTGCAGCAGCATTTCCTGCATGCCAAGGGCTGGAACGAATGCCTGGACGCCGACGGCATCGTCAGCCGCCGGGACATGCCGTCCACCACGCCGTATCACCTGCTGACCTGCTATCGCGGGCTAGCCGATTATCTAGGCTGATTGGCAAACCGCTATCGCGGGCAAGCCTTGCTCCCACAGGGATTTGAGCAGCCCTGCTCTCAGAGATGAATCAAACCTGTGGGAGCAAGGCTTGCCCGCGATGAACGATAACGCGCTCTTATGTTTTGTTGCGTTCAATGGCAAACCCGGCCCAGGTCTGGCTCACCGGCATCAGCTCCAGGCTGTTGATGTTGATGTGCGCTGGCGCATTGAGCACCCAGAAAATCGTATCGGCGATGTCCTGTGGCTGGATCGGCTCGGCGCCGGCGTAGGTCGCGTTGTAGCGCTCCTGGTCGCCACCGAAGCGCACCAGGGAGAACTCGCTCTCGCACAGGCCCGGCTCAATATTGCTCACCCGCACGCCCGTGCCTTGCAGGTCGCAACGCAGGTTCAGGGAGAACTGTTTGACGAACGCCTTGCTCGCGCCATACACGTGGCTGCCCGGGTACGGGTAGTTGCCGGCGATGGAGCCCAGGTTGACGATCCCGGCCCCACGGCCGTGGGCGATCAGGCGCGGCAACAGCAGGCGAGTGCTGTAGATCAGCCCTTTTACATTGGTGTCGACCATGGTGTCCCAGTCATCGAGGTCGCACTTGGGTGCCGGGTCGACGCCCAGGGCCAGGCCGGCGTTGTTGATCAGCCCGCGCAATTTGGCGAAGGATGGCGGCAGGTTGGCGATTGCCTCTTCCATGGCCTTGCGATCACGCACGTCCAAAACCAAGCCATGGACTTCAGTCTGCTTCGACAGCTCGGCACAGAGGGCATTGAGGCGTTCTTCACGACGACCGGTCAGCACCAGTTTCCAACCGGCCTCGGCAAAACGACGGGCACAGGCTTCACCAAAACCGGACGTCGCGCCGGTAATAAACAGGGTGTCAGACATCGTGTTCTCCTTGTTTGAACTTCAACAGCCATTGAATGGAAATCGGCCCACAGCATGCCCGCCCTGGCACGGTAGGAGCAAGACTTGCACACGGCTTTTGCCCCACGACTGCTCATAAAACAACCAATCAACGCCAGGCCTTGCCAAACAAGGGCCGCAGCCGGTTGCCCGCACCTTATCCACAGGCACGTCCACAGTAATCGGGGGCAAGTGCAAAACCTGCAAGCCGCTGTGCATAAGGCTTTGCGGGGTATTTGGAAAATTTTTTCGCTTGACCCTGCAAGTGAGGTTGTGCAGCGCAAGTTATCTGCTATAAGCCAACGCGAGATGGGCGATGGCTCCAAGCCAGTAACGACGGTGCTCAGCGCGGTCTTTCCAGAGTTTAATCACAGACTTATCCACAGGCTTGCCCACCGATTTTCGAGTCCATTGCGGCGCTCATAAAAGTGTTGACAACCGTCACTCCCGCTTGAGCAAAAACGCCTGATCAAAAAACAACCACAGCCCTGGAAGCCACGTATTCAAAGGCTCGCAGCCAGCTACTCCCACGTTACCCACAGCCAGCTCCACAGCAAACGGGGACAAGTCAAAACCGTGACAAAACAACTGTTTGCGGCGACTTTATGTCGCGGTTTCGCAAGGGTTCAGGATTGTTGTCCACAATTGCAAAAACGCATAAAAACCCTGTGGGAGCGAGCTTGCTCGCGATGGCTGTCTGTCAGTGCCATGGAGAGTGGCTGACACGCCGCTATCGCGAGCAAGCTCGCTCCCACAGGGGTTGGTGGTGTTCTGGGGATATAAAAAAACCGGCGATCACTCGCCGGTTATTTTCATTGCAACAACCGCCTCAATGCCCGCCCAGGTACGCGTTGCGCACTTCCTCGTTGGCGAGCAGCTCCTTGCCCGTGCCGGTCAGGCGGATTTCGCCGTTGACCATCACATAGGCCCGGTCCGACAGCTTGAGGGCATGGTTGGCGTTCTGCTCCACCAGGAAGATGGTCATCCCGGTGGACGCCAGCTCACGCAGGGTGGCGAAGATCTGCTTCACCACGATTGGCGCCAGCCCCAGGCTCGGCTCATCGAGCAGCAACAACTTTGGCCGGCTCATCAATGCCCGGGCAATGGCGAGCATCTGCTGCTCGCCGCCGGACATGGTCATGGCCCGCTGGTTGCGGCGCTCCTTGAGCCGTGGAAACAGCTCGAACATGCGCTGCATGTCTTCACTGGCATGCTTGTCACCGATGGGGATGGTGCCCATCAGCAGGTTTTCCTCGACGGTCATGTCCGGGAATACCCGCCGCCCTTCCGGCGACTGCGCGATGCCATGGGAGGCGATGTAATGGGACGACTTGTGGGTGATGTCCACACCCTGGTAGATGATCTGCCCGCCTGCTGCACGCGGCTGGCCGAAGATCGACATGAGCAACGTGGACTTGCCGGCACCGTTGGAGCCGATCAGGCTCACGGTTTCACCTTCGCCAATGTGCATCGAGACTTTTTTCAGGGCCTGGATCGGCCCGTAGAACACGTCCAGCTCCTTGAGCTCGAGGATAGGTCCACTCATACCAGTTCCTCTTCATCGGCACCCAGGTAGGCCGCGATCACCTTCGGATCGTTGCGAATCGCCTCCGGACCGCCCTCGGCGATCACGTTGCCGTGGTCCAGCACCACGATGTGGTCGGAAATGCTCATTACCATGCCCATGTCGTGTTCGATCAGCACCACGGTCAGATCATGCTCGTCGCGCAGCAGCCGGATCATCGCGCTCAGCGCTTCGGTTTCCTGAGGGTTGAGGCCGGCGGCCGGTTCGTCGAGGCAGATGATCTGCGGGCGGGTACACATGGCCCGGGCGATCTCCAGACGCCGTTGCTGACCGTAGGAAAGCTCGCCCGCCAGGCGGTTGGCGCAATCCACCAGGTCCACCACTTCCAGCCAGTAGAAGGCATGGTCCAGGGCGTCGCTTTCGGCCTTGCGGTAGCCCTTGGTGTTGAGGATACCCGCCACCATGCTGCGGTTGACCCACATGTGCTGGGCCACCAACAGGTTTTCCAGCACCGACATTTCCTTGAACAGGCGAATGTTCTGGAAGGTGCGCGCCAGGCCGGCGCGGTTCACCAGGTGGGTGCCGCCAAACATCTTGTAGTACAGCCGGCTGGCGAAGGACTTCGGCGACACGAAATCAGTCGGGCGAAACGCCTCGCCCAACAGCTTGATGACGTTGGTTTGCTCGCCACGCACGTTGAGTTCGATCTTCCCGCCCGTGGCCTTGTAGAAACCGGTCAGGCAGTTGAACACCGTGGTCTTGCCCGCACCATTGGGGCCGATCAGGGCAAAGATCGAGTTGCGTTTGACTTGCAGGCTGACGTCGCTGAGGGCCCTGATGCCACCGAACTGCATCATCAGGTTTTCAACTTTGAGTACGACTTCGCTCATGGCGCTACCCCCTTGCGCGGCGTCACCCCGGTACGGCTGATACGGATCAGGCCGCGCGGACGCCAGATCATCATCAACACCATCAATACGCCGAACAGCAGCACCCGGTATTCGGAGAAACTGCGCAGCAGCTCCGGCGCCACAGTGAGTACGAAGGCGGCAATCACCACGCCGACCGTCGAGCCCATGCCGCCCAGCACCACGATGGCCAGGATCAGCGCCGACTCGAAGAAGGTGAACGAAGACGGGTTGACGAAGCCCTGGTAACTGGCAAAGAACACCCCTGCCAGGCCCGCCGTGGAGGCGCCAATGGTGAAGGCCGAGAGCTTGACCAGCACATGGTTCAGGCCCATGGAGCGGCAGGCGATTTCATCCTCGCGCAGGGCTTCCCAGGCACGCCCGACTGGCATGCGGGTCAGGCGATGCTTGATATAGAGCACCAGCAGTACCGTGATGAACAGCACGATGTAGATGAACAGGAATTTGATATTGGGGTTGTAGTCGATGCCGAAGAACTCATGGAACGGCACCCCACCATCCTTGGCCCTTCGACCAAACTCCAGGCCGAAAAAGGTTGGCGACGGCACGGGCATGCCATTCGGCCCGCCGGTGAACGACAGCCAGTTGTTGAGTATCAGGCGAATGATCTCGCCAAAACCCAGGGTCACGATGGCCAGGTAGTCACCGTGCATTCGCAACACCGGGAAGCCCAATATGCACCCCGCCATCGCCGCCGCGATGGCCGCCAGTGGCAGTACCGTCCAGAACCCCAGCCCCAGGTATTGATAGCCCAGCGCCAGGCCATAGGCACCGATGGCGTAGAACGCCACGTAACCCAGGTCGAGCAGCCCCGCCAGGCCGACAACGATGTTCAGGCCCAGGCCCAACAGCACATAGATCAGCCCGAGGATGACCACAGTGAGTACGTATTTGTTGGCGAAGAACGGAAACACGATGGCAATCACGATCAACGCCGGGATGACCCAGCGCAGGCGCGACTTGTAGTCCGGTGGCAGCACATGCACGCCGGAGCCGGTACTCTCGAAACCCTGGAGAATCTTCAGTCCCTTGGGAGTTTGCAGGAACAGGCTCAAGGCAAAGCGCCCGATCATCACGATCGCCACCAGCCAGCCGACGCGGGCCGGTTGCAGGTTGAAGCTGTAGCCGTCGAGCACCACGCCGACGATCGGCCCGAACACGATCAGCGAGATCAGGCCGGCCAGGATCGCGTCGATGACGCTCTTTTTGATATCAATCGATTTATTGGCAGCAGACATACTTATACCTTCGCCACGAGTGGGCGACCCAGCAGGCCTTGGGGACGGAAAATCAGAATCAGCACCAGCAGCGAGAAACTGAACACGTCTTTGTAGTCAGAGTTGATCAGACCGGAGAACAGCGACTCGGAAATGCCGAGGATGATCCCGCCGAGCATCGCCCCAGGCAGGGAGCCGATGCCGCCGAGTACCGCCGCGGTGAACGCCTTGATGCCGATGATGAAGCCGGCATAGAAGTCGAACGTGCCGTAGTTCATGGTGATCAGCACGCCGGCCAGGGCCGCCATCGCCGCACCGATGATGAACACGTAGGAAATCACCCGGTCGGTGTTGATCCCCAGGATCGAGGCCATCTTGCGGTCTTGCTGGGTGGCGCGGCACATGCGTCCGAGCTTGGTGTACTTGATGATGTAGGTCAGCAAGCCCATCCCGGCGAACGCGGCAATCAGGATGAAAATCTTGGTGTAGGTGAGCTGGACGAAACCGCTGCCGATATCGACGCGCATGGCGCCTTCGAGCAGTGTCGGGACACCCTGTTGGCGGGCGCCCTGGCTGATCTGCGCGTAGTTCTGCAGGATCAGCGAGATGCCGATGGCACTGATCAGCGGTGCCAGCCGGGTCGAGTTGCGCAGGGGTTTATAGGCGACGCGTTCGATGACCCAGCCATATACCCCGGTGACCACGACCGTGAACACGAGGGTGCCGAGGATCATAAGCGGAAAGGATTCAATACCGAAGTAAGCCAGCAGAGCCAGACTGATTGCCGCGAGGTAAGCGGAAATCATGTAAACCTCGCCGTGAGCGAAGTTGATCATGCCGATGATGCCGTAGACCATTGTGTAGCCGATGGCGATCAGACCATAGACCGACCCGAGGGTCAGGCCATTGATCAGTTGCTGCAGGAAAATACCATCCATAACGCAATCTCACGCAGTGAGAACCTGCACACCCTGGGGTGTGCGGTTCTTCTAAGGAAAATACAGATTTACGTCGGAGCAATGTCAGCCACGACCGACGCGCGGCCCTTGTAAACCGGGGCGTGCCCGGTTCCAAAGAAGGCGTGGACGGTCGCTTCGGCCCTTACTTCTGTTTTTCCAGCTGGTGATACTTGCCGTCCTTGTCCCACTGGTAAACCACGTAGTCGGAGACTTTCAAGTCGCCCTTGGTGTCCCATTCCTTCTTGCCCATCACGGTCTGGACCGAGTTGGCCTTGAGCCACTTGGCCGCGTCTTCGCCCTTATTGGACTTGGCGCCATTGAAGCCGGCGGCCAGGGCCTGGACCGAAGCGTAGGCGTACAGGGTGTAGCCTTCAGGCTCGGTGCCGTTCTTGCGGAACTCTTCAACCACGGCCTTGCTGTCTGGCAGCAGGCGCGGGTCGGCACCAAAGGTCATGTACACGCCATCGACGTATTGCGCGCCGCCGGCGGTGGTGACCAGTTCGTCGGTGACGATGCCATCGTCAGACATGAACTTCACGTCCTTGAGGCCTTGCTCGCGCAACTGGCGAACCAGCGGGCCGGCTTCCGGGTGCAGGCCACCGAAGTAGACCACGTCGGCACCCGCCGCACGGATCTTGGTCACCACGGCGCTGAAGTCTTTCTCGCCGCGGGTCAGGCCTTCGTACAGCACCTCCTTCACGCCACGCTTGGCCAGTTGTGCCTTGGTGGCATCCGCCAGGCCTTGGCCGTAGGTGTCCTTGTCGTGCAGCACGGCCACTTTCTTGCCCTTGAGCACGTCGACGATGTAGTCGCCCGCCACGATGCCCTGCTGGTCGTCACGACCGCACATGCGGAACATGGCGTTCAGGCCGCGCTCGGTGACTGCAGGGTTGGTGGAGCCCGGGGTAATGGCGATGATGCCGGCTTCGTCGTAGACCTCCGAGGCCGGGATGGTGTTGGACGAGCAGAAGTGCCCGACCACGCCGATCACCTTGTCCTGGTCAACCAGGCGGTTGGCCACGGCCACGGCCTGCTTGGGTTCGCAGGCGTCGTCGCCAGCGACCAGTACGATCTTCTCACCGTTGACGCCACCTGCCTTGTTGATGGCATCGGCTGCCGCCTGGGCACCCTTCATGTACTGCTCGCCAAATGCAGCATTGGCGCCGGTCATCGGCCCCGCCACACCAAATTTCACATCAGCTTGAGCAAACGCAGAAACACCCAACGCAGTTGCCACTGCGAGGGCCAGGAAACCTTTCTTGTAAAACGTCTGGGACATGAGGTGGTGCTCCAAGGTTTTTTTTAGTTGGCACTGCGACTTCATTTCACTGAAAAGCTCAGAGCAAGGGCCGTGCCATCGGTTTTTTATTCTGAAAAAAGTCGCTGCTTTATTGTTATTTCGACTGTTTCGAGCCCTTTTTCATAGGGCGTGCAACCGTCTAAACCGCACGAGGTGCAACCTTTTATTTAAATGGGTGAAACCCTCCGTGAGCCATCATTGCAACCATCGCACGAAACGGCGTGCAACCACTGTGTAACAACCCACGTCACCGAACTGCACACTGTCGGTGCGCGATTGCTACAACCCGCACCATAACAGGCTAGACGCTACGCCGGAAAACGCGGCTTCCAGCAACAATTTTCAACACTCAAATGACGATCCGCAGGCACTGGCCCGCGTGATACAGGGAAAAGCCCGCCTCATACAGGCAACTGCGCAATCCCACCCCGGCCAATGGCTGCATGGGTGCGAACGGGATCGGCAGGGCCTGGGCATTACCGTGACACAGGTAATCGGCGAACGCCTTGCCGACCACCGTGCCGGTGGTCACGCCCCGACCGTTGTAGCCGGTAACGGCCACCAGCCCGGGAGCGGGCTCGAACAGACGCATCAGGTGATCGGGGGTGAAGGCAATGCAACCGGTCCAGGTGCACTCCCACTCCACCGACTTGAGGTAAGGAAAGTAATGCTGCTGCACCCGGTCGGCCCAGGCCTTGAGGAACCAGGTCGGCTTGCGGTTGCCGTTGCCCAGGCTGCCCAGCAGCAAACGGCCGTCCTTGTCCCGGCGGATGCTGCTCAACACCTGGCGGGTATCCCACGAGCCCTGCCCGCCCGGCAGAATGCGTCGGGCGGCCTCGTCGGTCAGCGGGACCGAGGCGACCTGATAGTAATAACCGGGGAAGAAATTGCGCCGCAGTTCGGTCCAGTCGCCCTCGGTATAGGCGTTGGAGGCGATCACCACCTGCTCGGCCAGCACCGAACCCTGGGCAGTCTGCACCGACCAGCGCTGGCCTTGGCGTTCCAGGCGCGTCACCGGCGAGTGGTCGAACAATTGGCCGCCAAGGTCCGTGGCCGCCTTGGCCAACCCGCTGGTGTAGGCCATCGGGTTGAGCGTGCCGGCGCGGCGGTCGAGCAGTGCCGCGGCGATTTTCGACGTGCCGGTGGCATCGACACAGGCCTGGCCGGTGAGCAATTCCACCGGCGCACCACGGCGCTTCCATTGCTCTTCGCGACTGCGCAGGTCGGCCTCGCCCCGGGCGTTATGAGCCATGTGCAGGGTGCCTTCGCGGCGCAGTTGGCAATCGATGTTGTATTTATCGATGAGGCTGAACACCAGGGCCGGCGCCGCCCCCAGCATGCGATTGAGCTGGCTGCCCACCGCCTCGCCGAACCCGGCCTCGATGTCATCCGGCGGGATCCACAGGCCGGCGTTGACTAACCCGACGTTACGCCCCGATCCGCCGTGCCCGGCCCGATGAGCTTCCAGCACAACCACGCGTTTGCCTTGCTCGAGCAAATGCACCGCCGCCGACAGCCCGGTAAAACCCGCGCCGATCACACAGACGTCAGCCGTGACTTCGCCGGTGAGCGCGCTGTTTTCAGGCCTTTGCGGCGTCAGTTTTTCCCACAGACATTCTTCGCGTAACGGCATTGCCAGACTCCGAAAAAGAAACCTAACCACTACACACAAATTCATTGTGGGAGCGAGCTTGCTCGCGATGGCGGCGGCACATTCAATAACTATGTGACTGACAGACCGCTATCGCGAGCAAGCTCGCTCCCACAGGGGACTTTGTTGACTCGACCTCAGTCGAAGGTAATCCCCTGCGCCAATGGCAACTCCAGCGAGTAGTTCACGGTGTTGGTCTGGCGGCGCATGTAGCCGCGCCAGGCGTCGGAGCCGGATTCGCGACCGCCGCCAGTTTCTTTTTCGCCCCCGAATGCGCCGCCGATCTCCGCGCCGCTCGGGCCGATGTTGACGTTGGCGATGCCGCAGTCGCTGCCCACGGCCGACATGAATTGCTCGGCTTCACGCACGTCGGTGGTGAAGATGCAGGACGACAGGCCCTGGGGCACGGAGTTGTTCAGGTGCAAGGCCTCGGCAAAGTCCTTGTAGCCGACCACGTACAGGATCGGTGCGAACGTTTCGTGGCGCACCACATCGCTCTGCTCGGGCATCTCGACGATAGCCGGCGAGACGTAATAGGCATTCGGGAACTGGTCTTCAAGCTGGCGCTTGCCACCGAAGACTCGCCCGCCTTCGCTCAAGGCCTGCTCCAGCGCATCCTGCATGCTGTCGAAGCTGTGCTTGTCGATCAGCGGTCCGACCAGGTTGCCTTCCAGCGGATGGCCGATGCGCACTTTCGAATAGGCGGCCTTGAGGCGGGTGACGATTTCATCCTTCACCGATTCATGGGCAATCAGCCGGCGCAGGGTGGTGCAACGCTGGCCGGCGGTGCCGACGGCGCTGAACAGGATGGCGCGCACGGCCATGTCCAGATCGGCGCTCGGGGCCAGGATCATGGCGTTGTTGCCGCCCAGTTCCAGAATGCTGCGGGCGAAACGCGCGGCGACTTTCGGCGCCACTTCGCGGCCCATGCGGGTGCTGCCGGTGGCGCTGATCAAGGCCACGCGCGGGTCATCCACCAGCGCTTCACCGGCATCGCGACCGCCGATGATCACCTGGCTCAGGTACGGCGGTGCATCGCTGAAGTTCTTCAGCACGCGCTCGAACAGCGCCTGGCACGCCAGGGCGGTGAGCGGGGTCTTTTCCGACGGTTTCCAGATCACCGCGTTGCCGCACACCAGGGCCAGCGTGGTGTTCCAGGCCCAGACAGCCACGGGGAAGTTGAAGGCACTGATCACCCCGACCACGCCCAGCGGATGCCAGGACTCACGCATGTGGTGGCCCGGACGCTCGGAGGCGATGGTCAGGCCGTACAGCTGGCGGGACAGGCCGACGGCGAAGTCGCAGATGTCGATCATCTCTTGCACTTCACCCAGGCCTTCCTGGGTGATCTTGCCGGCTTCCCACGACACCAGCTCGCCAAGGTCGGCCTTGTATTCACGCAACAGGTCGCCAAATTGACGCACCAGCTCGCCGCGACGCGGGGCCGGCACCTGGCGCCACAGGTCGAAGGCGTGTTCGGCACGGCTGACCTGCTGCTCGACTTCAGCCGCGCCTTCCCAGTTCACGGCGCCGATACGGCTGCCATCGATGGGCGAATGCACCGGTTGTGTGCCGTTCTGGTACAGGGCCGAGTCAACGCCCAAGCGATCAAGCAATGCAGCAACCATGGAAAATTTCCTCACACGAAAGACAAAGGATTGGCAGCCGGACGAATGCGACTGATCAGACCTGTAGTTGTAGCTGGCTCGAGACTTGCCAACAAACGACCTTTAAGCGAGATATCATTCCGTTTATTCATGCTGGCCATGACCGGATAAGCAGAGCCACAAGAAATAAGGCCTCATCATGCTCAATAAACGCTATTTGCCGTCGATCACGGCGCTGCAATGCTTCGAAGCGGTGACCCGCCACCTGAGCTTTACCCGTGCCGCCGAAGAGCTGAACCTGACCCAGAGCGCCGTCAGCAAACAGGTCGCGCAACTGGAGGAGTTGCTGCAGCACTTGCTGTTCCGACGCGTGCGCCGACGCTTGCAACTGACGCCAGCCGGTGATTTGTACCTGGGGGAAGTGCGAAAAATCCTCACGCAGGTGGAGATGTCTACCCATTACCTGCGCTCCTACGGCGGCGACACCGAAGTCCTGCGCGTTTCCACGCCCCCGACCTTCGGCGCCCGCTGGTTGGTCCCACGCTTGAAGGGCTGGCGATTGCGGCATCCGAAGATTCATCTGGATCTGTGCAGCGAGCAGGAGGCCGACGATTTGCTGCAAGGGCGCAGCGACCTGGCGTTCTATTTCGGCCAAGGCTCGCGCCCCGGCACCGAATCCCTGAAGCTGTTTGGCGAAGAACTGGTGCCGGTCTGTGCGCCCGGCAGCCTGCCTAACCAGCCCTTCACCGACCCGACCCAACTGGCCGAGCTGGTGCTGCTGCAAAACGCCTCGCGGCCCCAGGCCTGGCACGATTGGTTCGACAATCAGGGCTATCACACCGAACACAGCTACCACGGGCCGCGTTTCGAAACCTTCTACATGTGCATCCGCGCCGCCCAGGTCGGCTGCGGCGTCGCCCTGCTGCCGCGGTTTCTGGTGGAGGAAGAACTGGCCGACGGCAAACTGGTCATCCCCTGGCAACACGCGATGCCCAGCACCAACGCCTATTACCTGGCCTATCCGGAACATTCGGCGGAAGTGCCCAAGGTGCGGCTTTTTGTGGAGTGGATGCTGGAGCAGATCGACACCCCGGATATACCGGCATAACCCGACGCGAACCTGTGGGAGCAAGGCTTGCCCGCGAAGAACGCGCCACAGCCTCCCGGAAACCGAGTCGCCTGTATCGCGGGCAAGCCTTGCTCCCACAGCGGGGCGGTGCGACGTTTCGCTAAATCCCCTCGCCAAAGATAACGCTCTTTGCCGAAAAAGACCCAGTGACCAAAAAAAACTGGCAATCATCATGAGTGATATGCGCCACTAGCCCTTTCACTACAAACCGCCGAACCTCGCTGCCCATGGCTGCGGCCTGTCTGGAGAACCCTATGAGCGAGAGCGTATTTGCCGATCGTATCGTGCAGAACCTGCTCGACACCGACTTCTACAAACTGACGATGATGCAGGCGGTGTTGCACAACTACCCCAACGTCGAAGTCGAATGGGAATTTCGCTGCCGCAACAGCGAAGACCTGCGCCCGTACCTGGCGGAGATCCGCTTTCAGATCGAGCGCCTGGCCGAGTTGAGCCTGAGCGCCGACCAGTTGGGTTTCCTGGAGCGCATCAGCTTTATGAAGCCGGACTTCCTGCGTTTCCTGGGCCTGTTTCGCTTCAACCTGCGCTACGTGCACACCGGTATCGAAAACGGCGAGTTGTTCATCCGCCTGCGCGGGCCGTGGCTGCACGTCATTCTGTTCGAAGTGCCGCTGCTGGCCATCGTCAGCGAGGTACGCAATCGTTATCGCTATCGTGAAATCGTCCTGGAACAGGCGCGGGAACAGCTTTATCGCAAGTTCGACTGGCTGAGCGCCAACGCCAGCGCCGAAGAACTGTCCGAACTGCAAGTCGCGGACTTCGGCACCCGTCGTCGTTTTTCCTTCCGCGTCCAGGAAGAAGTGGTCAACGTGCTCAAGCACGATTTCCCCGGGCGTTTCGTCGGCACCAGTAACGTGCACCTGTCCCGGGAACTGGACATGAAGCCCCTGGGCACCATGGCCCATGAGTGGATCATGGCCCACCAGCAACTGGGCCCGCGACTGATCGACAGCCAGATCGCCGCCCTCGATTGCTGGGTGCGCGAGTACCGGGGCCTGCTGGGGATCGCCCTGACCGATTGCATCACCATGGACGCCTTCCTCAAGGATTTCGATCTGTTCTTCGCCAAGCTGTTCGACGGTTTGCGCCATGACTCGGGCGACCCGGTGATCTGGGCCGAAAAAGCCATTGCCCACTATCACAAGCTCGGCATCGACCCGATGAGCAAGACCCTGGTGTTCTCCGATAGCCTGACATTGCCCAAATGCCTGGAGATTTTTCGGGCATTGCGTGGTCGCATTAATGTCAGCTTCGGTATTGGCACCAACCTGACGTGTGACATTCCAGGTGTAGAGCCGATGAGCATCGTGCTTAAAATGATCAGCTGTGACGGGCAACCCGTGGCCAAGATTTCAGACGAGCCCGGCAAGACCCACTGCAAAGACCCGAATTTCGTCGCCTACATGCGACATGTTTTCCAAGTACCTGCCGCCCTTTCTGACACATCAAGCAAGGAGTGAATTCATGCAAGCCGTACAGCGTGAGATTGCTGAACAGCTCAAGGTCCAGCCGCCGTTCACCGATGACGCGGCCCTCAAGGCCGAAATCGCCCGTCGGGTGAGCTTTATTCAGGATTGCCTGGTCAACTCCGGACTCAAGTCCCTCGTGCTGGGCATCAGCGGTGGCGTTGACTCGTTGACCGCCGGGCTGCTGGCCCAACGTGCCATGCGCGAACTGCGGGAGAAAACCGGTAACGCCGCCTACAAGTTCATCGCCGTGCGCCTGCCGTACGAAACCCAGTTCGACGAGCATGAAGCCCAAGCCTGTGTGGACTTCATCGACCCGGACGAGCGCCATACCGTCAACATCGGCCCGGCGGTCAAGGCCTTGGCCGATCAAGTCGCGGCGTTCGAAGGCAAGGCAGCGGTCTCGCGGGATTTCGTGCTGGGCAATACCAAGGCGAGGATGCGCATGGTGGCGCAATACACCATCGCGGGCACCGAGCACGGCCTGGTGATCGGCACCGACCATGCCGCCGAAGCGGTGATGGGTTTCTTCACCAAGTTCGGTGATGGCGCCTGCGACCTGGCGCCGTTGAGTGGCTTGGTGAAAAACCAGGTCCGGGCCATTGCCCGTGACTTTGGTGCGCCGGAGTCGCTGGTGGAAAAAATCCCCACGGCCGACCTTGAGGACCTGTCCCCAGGCAAGCCGGACGAAGCCTCCCACGGCGTGACCTACGCCGAGATCGATGCGTTCCTGCACGGCGAGCCTGTGCGGGACGAGGCGTTCAGGATCATTTGCGAGACTTATCGCAAGACTGAGCACAAGCGGGTGATGCCTTACGCTCCGTAACGGGTAATCACTGTGGGAGCGGGCTTGCTCGCGATGGCTGAGGGGCGTGGGTTGGTGTGTATATCCGTTACGCAAAAAACGGATATACACCCCAAAACAACCAGACACCCACCGAAAAAAACCCAAAAAAACGGCGCTTCCCATTTCTGAAAGAAGCGCCGCTTTTTTGTGCCTGAAGCTGATTATTTCAGGGTAACGGTGCCTTTCATCATCGAGATGTGGCCCGGGAACGAGCAGAAGAAACCGTATGCCTCACCGGCAGCCAGTTTAGACACGTCGAAGGTCACCGAGTCTTTTTCCCCGGCTCCGATGACCTTGGTGTGGGCGATGATGCGAGTATCACCTTCTTTCAGGTAATTCTTGTCGATGCCAGCGCCCAGGCCATCGGTGGCGATCGGCTGCATGTCAGCCTCTTTGCTCAGTACCCAGTTATGGCCCATGACGTTTTTCGGCAAGCTGCCCGAATGCGTCAGCTCAACGGTGAACGTCTTGCAGCTCTTGTCGATCTCGATGGCCTTGGTGTTGAAGGACATCTGGTCGGTCGAGTCGATGGTGGTCTTGCACTCCGCTGCCATCAGTTGGCTGCTGGCCAGCGTCAACAGGGATACTGCAACAAGTTTGGCAAACATCGTGAATCTCCAAGGCATGGTTAACAAAAATCCGTCAAAGGGGAAGACTGCCTGAATTTCAGACAAGTTCCTATGACCTGAATCAAAGATTGTATACAACTTAAGGCTATCAGCCTGATGGACACAATCAACCAGCCAGAGGGATGACGCCGCTCTATGATCAGCCTCACCACCTCTCGGGAGCGCCCATCATGAACGTCAACAGCCTGTTATGCAGCTTGCTCGCCGCCTACGCCTGCGGCGCCAGTGGCACCTACGAAAAGCCTCAACGCGAGGTTTAAACGCTTTGCGCGATCAAGGCCAGGCTTTACTCTGGGTCGGTTACTGATCATGGAGTAAAGCATGTCCATCGCGTCTGTTTGTGTATTTTGCGGCGCCAGCACCGGCACCGATCCAGCGTATCGTGAAGCGGCGCAGGCCCTGGGCCGGGCATTGGCGGAACGAAAATTGACCCTGGTCTACGGCGGCGGTGCCGTCGGCCTGATGGGGATCGTCGCTGACGCAGCCCTGGCGGCCGGCGGCGAGGTCATCGGCATCATCCCGCAAAGCCTCAAGGACAAGGAAATCGGCCACAGCGGCCTGACCCGTCTGGAAGTGGTGGACGGCATGCACGCCCGCAAGGCACGCATGGCCGAACTCAGCGATGCCTTCATCGCCCTGCCCGGCGGCCTCGGCACGCTGGAGGAGCTGTTCGAAGTCTGGACCTGGGGCCAGCTCGGCTACCACGGCAAACCGCTGGGGTTGCTGGAAGTGAACGGTTTCTACAGCAAGCTCACCGGTTTTCTCGATCATATCGTCGGCGAAGGCTTCGTCCGCGCGCCCCATCGTGACATGCTGCAAGTGAGCGAATCAGCGCAGAACCTGCTCGATGCGCTGGACGAATGGCAACCGTCAGTGCAGCCAAAGTGGGCCGAACAAAAACCCAGCTAACGGCTCGGCCCCGATACAGGGCAGAATATGCGCCGCTCAACCTCACCTTCGACCCCAGAGGATCGCCCATGGCCAAACCCAATTATTCCTTCGCCAAACGTCAGAGAGACTTGGCCAAGGAGCAGAAGAAAGAGGAAAAGCTGCAGCGCAAGAAAGCCACAGCTGAAGAAGAAGCCGCACTGACCCCGGATGCCGAAGGCGAAGTGGCGGCAGAAGATGATGTTGATGCACCGAAAGATCAGGCTCCCGACGCCTGATACCCCCAGGGCCCGATGATTCGATCCGGCCCCCCGGTTCTGTGTCCAGGGCCGGCAGTCCCACTGCCGGCCCTCACAATCCCAGCGCCTTGATAATCGACAGGCGATAGCCTGCAGGTAGATTGGCCGGCAATTGGCCAGGCTCGAACAACCCGATCTGCTTGTGCTCATGGCTGATCATCGGCACGAAACCGCCCAGCAACTGGCAGCGGTACGTGGAGATGAAGACGTGCTTGCCGGGAATGACCTCGAACAAGTACGAATCCAGCGGCTCCCCCACGCTTACCTCAACCGCCAGCTCCTCATCGATCTCCCGTGCCAGGCACTGCGGCGCCGTTTCGCCCAGCTCGATCCGTCCACCGGGCAGCTCCCATTCGTCCCGTTCGTTGAGCATCAGCACGACCAGGCCTTCGGGAGATTGCAGCACGCCTTTGATGGAAACCGGGAACATGGTGAAACCTCATCATCCACAGGACACACAACCTGTGGGAGCCTAACCCTGTGGGAGCCGAGCTTGCTCCCACATTTTCCACACAGCGATCATGACTCCAGCGGCATCACCGTCACCCGTACCTCGGGGTCATGATTGCCGCCGCCCAGGATCACTCCCCGCAACGGCGACACATCGGAAAAATCCCGGCCCCAGGCCAGGGTGATGTGTTCCAAGGCCGGCTGGACGTTGTTGGTCGGGTCGAAGTCCACCCAACCCAATACCGGGCAATACACCGAGACCCAGGCATGGGACGCATCGGCGCCAATCAGCCTTGGTTGGCCGGGTGGCGGCTGGGTCAGCAGGTAGCCACTGACGTAACGCGCCGCCAGCCCGCGAGAACGTACGCAGGCCAGCATCAAGTGGGCGAAGTCCTGGCACACGCCCCGCCGCCGCTCCAGCACCTCCACCAGCGGCGTGGCCACCTGGGTGGCTTCGGCATCGAAGGTGAACTCATCGAAAATCTTTTCCATCAGCGCCCGCACGCCAACCATCAACGGTCGCCCCGGCGGGAAGCAACTTTCGGAAAACTCGACGAAGCTGCGCTTGAGGTGCACATACGGTGACTCGAAACGAAAACGGCACGCCTCCAGCAATGGCGCCGCCAGTGGCCGGCCGCTGTAAGTCAGCGCGTTGCAGGTCGACTCCCAGGCCGGGGACAGGTTGAAGTCCAGCGCGGGGCGAGACAGCACCTCGACGCCCAGGCGAGCATTGACCAGCAGCTCGTCGTGGGGGCGTTCGAAGGCCAGGCGCGTCAGCGGATTGCCGAACACATCCTGCTCATCGCGACGGGTCGTCGGCTCCGGGCTGATCAGCAACTGCTGTTCGGTGCAACGCTGCCAGTCACAGGCGCGCGGCCACAGATGGGCAAGCTGCTGGGCCAGGGACACCGGGCTGTCGTAGTGGTAATGGGTGTCGTGGAGTATCTGGTAACGAGCGCTCATCAGACGGACACCGTACGTTGGCTGACGTCATCGACGTGGGCGAAATGACGCAAGGCCAGGCGATCGGATACCTGGCCACCGACATCGGCCACTTCCTGCAACAGGTCGGCCAGCCCATCAAGTGCTGCGCGCAGGCTGGCCTCACCAAACAGGGGGTTTTCCAGGCAACGCAAGTCAAAGCGAGAAAGACGCGTCACCAACTCTGGCAAGGCCGTTTCCTTCGGTGCGCCAAAATCGTCGTTCAGGCGTTTGAGCGTGCGGGCCACCAGCTTTAACTGGAAAAGCACCGCGTGGGGGTTCTGTTCGTCCAGCAACAACAGGTCCAGCACCGGGATCAGTTGCGCCACAGCCAGGTAGCGCGAACGGTAGGTGATGCTGCTGTTGCCCAGTTCCAGCAGCCACTCAAGCCCAGCCTGGTCGAACACTGCATCGCTGCGCAAAAACGCCGCCAGGCTGCTGCTGAGGAACTGCAAGCGTTCCAGGCGCCGGCCAATCATCAAGAAGCGCCAGCCCTCGTCGCGGGTCATGTCGTCCAAGGCAAATCCGGACAACGCCGCCAGGGACATCACTAGCCGATTGAGGAAATCCAGCAACTCACCGAAATCCGGCTCCTCGGTTTCCAGCTCCATCGCTTCGCGCTGCAACTCCACCAGCGCCTGCCAGTTCTCCCGGGACAGCTTGCCGCGAACCTGCGAGGCCGCCCACTGCAAGCGCTGCAGGTTGGAGCGCAGGCTGAACGACCAATCGTCTCCCAACAGCGCCGCCAGCAAACGCTCGTGCAGCTCGCCCTCCTCAGGCAGCAGCATCAGGCTTTCGCCCAGGGACACCGCCGACTGCAGGGCCTGCGGGTCGTCGCCATCGACGTAACGCCCCAACATGATCCGCAGCAGCCGCGCGCTGTCGTCGCAGCGTTCGCAGTAACGGCCGAACCAGAACAGGTTTTCCACCACCCGCGACGGCAGGTACGGATCGCGTCGAACCAGGTCGTGGACGCCTACGGTTCGCTGGGCCGTCCATTGTTCACCACCGGGGGCCTGCTCGCCCAACACCCAAGTATCCTTGCTGGCGCCGCCGCGCTGCATCGACACCACTTCGGCGTCGGCCTCGGCGGCCACGCGGGTCAGGCCCCCCGACAGCACCCGATAATCATCCTTCCCGGACACGGCATACACGCGCATGCCAATGGCCCGAGGCTGGATGTGCCCGTCTTCGGCCTGCCAGACCGGGGCCTGGGACAGTTGCGCCAGCTCCTGGGCGACATAGGCATAGGGCCGAGCCTGCATGCGCGCCGCCAGTTGGCCGCGCTGCGCCTCGTTCAGGTCCCGGCCGAACACCGGGGTGAAGCTTTGGGAAGGAAACGCCGGCTTGATCAACAGTTGCGGCAGCTTTTCCAGGGCCTGGGCCAGCACCGGCGGCTCACCGCACCACCAGGTGGCGATGGACGGCAGTATCAATTCCTCGCCGAACAGATACTGGTTGATCTTCGGCAGGAACCCCAACAGGCCCGGTGACTCCAGCACGCCGCTGCCCAGGGCATTGGCCACCAGCACACGGCCCTGGCGCACCGCTTCCAGCAGTCCCGGCACGCCGAGGGCTGAATCGGTACGCAGCTCCAGGGGGTCGCAGAAATCGTCGTCGAGCCGGCGCATGATGGCGTGGACCCGGCGCAGGCCACTGAGGGTCTTGAGGTAGACCGTGGCGTCCCGCACGGTCAGGTCGCCCCCCTCCACCAGCGGATAGCCAAGCTGGCGTGCCAGATAAAGATGCTCGAAATAACTTTCGTTGAACCGCCCCGGCGTCAACAGCACCACCAGTGGCGACTCACCGTCGCTGGGTGCCTGTCGTGCCAGGGTTTCCTGCAAGGTGCGGAAGAACCCGGACAGGTGGCGCACCCTCAGGTCGCGATACAGCTCGGGGAACGCGCGGGAAACGATCATGCGATTTTCCAGCGCATAACCGGCCCCCGAAGGCGCCTGGGTCCGATCCGCCGTGACCCACCATCGGCCATCGGGCGTGCGCGCCAGATCCACCGCATACAAGTGCAGGAAGCTGCCATCCGGTGGGGTAATGCCCTGGCAGGGCCAAAGGAAATTGTTGTGCCCGAATACCAGCTCTGCCGGCAGCAGCCCTTCGCTGATCAGCCGCTGTGGCCCATACAGGTCGGCCAGAACCGCATTGAGCAGCCGCGCACGCTGGGCGATCCCGGCCGACAGATGTTTCCATTCCTGCGGGTCGATCACGTGGGGCAGCAGGTCCAGCTCCCACGGCCGGTCGGCGCCCTTCGGATCGGCGTAGACGTTATAGGTGACACCGTTTTCCTGGATCTGCCGAGCCAGCAGCGCCTGACGCTGGATCAGGTGAGCCGGCGTGCTGCGCTGCAACTGATCGAACAACCGCCGCCAGTGCGGACGCACCGCACCGTTGTCGTCCAACAGTTCGTGATAGGTGCCCGTCGTCAGCGGGTAACGGTCAAGCAGGTCAGGCATGGAAAGCTCGGCAGACGGCAATAAAAGGTGAGACTAGCGCAAGCGCATGACGCCCGGATAGGTGGAAGAGTGTGACCAGACGCTGGGTCGTGCCCTGTAGGAGCTGCCGGAGGCTGCGATCTTTTGATCTTTCGCTTGGGACTCAAGTGTCTGGGGAAAGATCGCAGCCTCGTTGCACTCGACAGCTCCTACACAGCTCCTACATTGAAGCCCCTGGAAAGCGTCGCAGATCGAGTGTGAGCGGAAACTCGTCATCCATGGCCAGGCTGGGTATCGGAAGTTTCCCTGGCGTGTGTCCGATACGGAAGAAACGCGCCATCCGCCGGCTTTCGGCCTCGTTGGCATTCACCGGCAGGCTGTCGTAGTTACGCCCGCCCGGATGGGCCACGTGATACTGGCAGCCGCCCACGGAACGTTGCATCCAAGTGTCGAGCAAATCGAAGACCAGTGGCGCATGCACCGGGATGGTCGGTTGCAGGCAGTTGGCCGGTTGCCAGGCGCGGAAACGCACCCCGGCGACGAACTCGCCGACCCGGCCGGTGGGTTGCAACGGCACCGGCACACCATTGCAGGTCAGCAGGTAGCGTTGCGGCGCCAGGCCGCTGAGCTTGACCTGCAAGCGCTCCAGGGAGGAATCCACATAACGCACGGTACCGCCCACCGCGCCCTCTTCCCCCAGCACATGCCAAGGTTCGAGGGCCTGGCGCAATTGCAGCTCGATACCGCTGACCGCGTAATCGCCCACCTTGGGGAAGCGGAACTCCAGGTGCGCAGCGAACCACTCGGCCCGCAGCGGGTAGCCGGCGGCGTTCAGCTCATGGATGACGTCGGCAAAATCCTGCTCGATAAAGTGCGGCAACAGGAACCGGTCATGCAGCTCGGTGCCCCAGCGCGCCAGTTTCGCCGGCGCATAAGGCTCGCGCCAGAACCGCGCCACCAGCGCCCGCAGCAGTAATTGCTGGGCCAGGCTCATGCGGGCGTGGGGTGGCATCTCGAAAGCACGCAACTCCAACAGGCCGAGACGCCCGGTGGCGCCGTCCGGCGAATAGAGCTTGTCGATGCAGAATTCGGCACGGTGGGTATTGCCGGTCACGTCGATCAACAGGTTGCGCAACAGGCGATCGACCAACCACGGCGGGCATTCCTCGCCGGGCTGTGGCATTTGCGCGAAAGCGATTTCCAGCTCGTACAACGCGTCGTTGCGCGCCTCGTCCACGCGAGGTGCCTGGGAGGTCGGGCCGATGAACAATCCGGAAAACAGGTAGGACAACGACGGATGGTTATGCCAGTAACTGATCAGGCTGCGCAGCAGGTCGGGACGCCGCAGAAACGGAGAGTCAGCCGGTGTCGCGCCACCCAGTACGAAATGGTTACCGCCGCCGGTGCCTGTGTGCCGGCCATCAATCATGAATTTCTCGGTGGTCAGTCGGGTCTGTCGCGCTTCTTCGTATAAAAATTCAGTGCGCTCGACCAACTCATCCCAGGTCGCCGAAGGCTGCACGTTGACCTCGATCACACCGGGGTCGGGGGTGATGCGGAAATTGCCCAGGCGCGGGTCGCTCGGCGGCTCGTAGCCCTCCAACAGCACCGGACAGTGCAGCTCCTCAGCCGTCGCCTCGATGGCGCTGACCAGTTCCAGGTAATCCTCGACCCGCTCCAGTGGCGGCATGAACAGGTACAGCCGACCTTCGCGGGCCTCGGCACAGAAAGCCGTGCGGGTCAGCCAGTCGGCGGATTTGTCGATCTCCGGGACACGCTCCTGCTCGGTCGCCGGCTCGCCGTGACGCGCCAGTTGCTCGGTGCCGGGCAGCTCGGGCAAGTCCTGGTTCGGGTCGGTGGGGTGGATGAACGGGTACTCGGCCGCCGTCACCCAAGGCTGGGACGCCAGTGGCAAGCGATAGCCCAGGGGCGAATCCCCCGGCACCAGGCGGCAGTGACTGTCACGCAGGTACCAGCGACCGCTTTGCCATTGATCGCCCTTGGCGGTGCGGGCCAGCGGCAGGACCTGGCCGATGACCTTGTCCAGCCCTTGGTTGAAGACCTTGCGCAACCGTGCACGCTCCAGGGCGTCCTCCAGGCGTGGGTCCTCGGCCGTGACATTCGAAGGCAATGCACCTTCGCGCCAGAGGTAATAGAAGTTGTCTTCGTAGGCCGGAAACACGAACCGCGCAGGAATTTTCAAACGCTCGGCAACGCTCGCCAGGAAACGTCCGGCCAGTTCGCCATCGGCGCCGTAGTCCTCCTGCTCATCGGCGATCAACGCGCTGTTGTGCCAGATCGGCACCCCGTCGCGCCGCCAATAGCAATTGAGCGACCAGCGCGGCAATTGCTCGCCGGGGTACCACTTGCCCTGGCCGAAATGCACCAGCCCCTTGGGCGCATAGTGCTTGCGCATGCGCTGGAACAGCTCGGCGGAGAGCCGGCGCTTGTCCGGCCCGAGTGCCGCGGTGTTCCACTCGGCGCCATCCGGGTCATCGATGGAGACAAAGGTCGGTTCGCCCCCCATGGTCAGGCGCACGTCGCCTTCCAACAGGTCGGCATCAATCTGGCGCCCCAGTGCCTGGATCGCCAGCCACTGTGCGTCGGTGTAAGGCTTGGTCACCCGCGGTGCTTCCCAGACCCGCTCGACGGACATTTCGTGGCTGAACTCACACTCGCAAGGCTCCACCAAGCCACTGATCGGGGCCGCCGAGGACGGATCGGGACTACAGGCCAACGGGATGTGGCCTTCACCGGCGAACAACCCGGATGTCGCATCCAGGCCGATCCAGCCAGCACCGGGCAGGTAGACCTCGCACCAGGCATGCAGGTCGGTGAAGTCCACGTCGGTGCCGGACGGGCCATCAAGGCTTTTCACATCGGCAGTCAACTGGATCAGGTAACCGGAAACGAAACGCGCGGCCAAGCCAAGGTTGCGCAACAGCTGCACCAACAGCCAGGCCGAGTCGCGGCAAGAGCCGGATGCGTGCTCAAGGGTGTGCTCCGGGGTCTGCACGCCCGGCTCCATGCGAATCAGGTAGTTGATGTCTTCGCTCAGGCGCTGGTTGAGCGCCACCAAAAAATCCACCGCAGGCAACGGCGTGCGGTCGATGCCGTCCAGATAGGCCTGGAATTTCGGCGTCAGCGGCAGGGTTTCCAGGTAAGGCGCCAACTCCTTGCGCTCGTCGGCCGCGTAGGCGAACGGAATCTTTTCGGCGTAGGGCTCGAGAAAGAAGTCAAACGGATTGAACACCGCCATTTCCGCCAGCAGATCGACTTCGATGCGCATCTCCCGGGTTTTCTCGGGAAACACCAGCCGCGCCAGGTAGTTGCCCTGGGGGTCCTGCTGCCAGTTGATGAAATGCTGCTCGGGGGAAACCTTCAGCGAATAGGAAAGAATCCGCGTGCGGCTGTGGGCCGCCGGGCGCAGGCGAACGATCTGCGGGCCGAGCTCGACGGCGCGGTCGTAGCGGTAATGCGTGACGTGATGCAATGCGACATGAATCGACACGACGTGCCTCCTGCGAGCCTGGGCGTTATCGAAAGCGGCGCAAGACTTATGCCATGCAGGCAGGCCGGACACTTTCTTTGTCTACTCAAGGCAGTAGAGCACTAAAAACGCGCGCTGCCCGAATTCATCTGCAAAGCAATGCACATAAATGCGGCGCCGGCAGCGCAAATCGACTCAGCGACGCGGGCGTGATGCCTTGGCGGCCTGGATGATCAGCGCGCGTTGGCGGCGGATGTCGACGAGTTTGCTGCGCATCTCCCGATGGCGCTTGCTGTTGAGCAGCAAGAGCCCCAGCAGTGGCAACAACACCGCGAATAGGTACACGCCCTGATGCGGTCGATAAGCGAACGTCGGCAGCACCGCCGCCAGACAGGCCAGGAAATACCCCGCCACCCACCAGACCGCCCAGGCGCGCCCGCGAGCGATCAAGAGGTTGCCCGAGACCAGAACGATCACCAGGGCCAAAGTACCGAGCCCGACATAGTCGGTCCTGGCTGACGGCTCCAGGGCACGCCAATAAGTGGTCCCGGCCAACACAAGCAGCGTGGACCCGGAAAAGCAGCCCAGCAGGATCGTCCCCATGAAAACCGGAAAATAGCGGGCGAGGAATGGCTTCAGCGATCCGCCACCGATCATTCCGTGAACTCCTCGTACAAGCCGACGGCAACCGTTTTCACGGCGCCCTCGCCGGTATAACTGCCAATGATCCCCAGCGCGCCTCCGAGGGAGTCCTTTATCTGAGTCAGCGTCGCGTGCCTGATTTCAGCTGAAGAATAACGTTTGGGCATGGCCCCCGCGCGTTGCTGCAACTTGAGTAACTTCGCCGTCAGGCTCGGGTCCTTGAGCGTCAACAGTTCCTTGGTCAGCTTGCTTCGCTCTTGCCGATTCAGGCCCTTGAGCAACTGATACCAACTCTTTCCAGTGCCGGCCGCTTTGTTGGCCTTGAGTAGCCGGACAGTCGTCAGCGCCGAGCCACCAACACCCACCAGGGAAACCCCGTCAAGGATCGGCGACACGATGTTGTACCAGTCAGCGTCATTCATCTCATCGTTGCCGGTCGGATTGGTCAGCTCATTGGCCACCCGCATCCCACCAATGACGCATTGCGCGGTGCTGGCCGTCGCGGCAGCGGCGCCCAGGGCAACGACAAAGGCACTTGCCCCCGCCGTAAAGGGCACGGCGACGCTTCCACTGAACACCACCACCCAACCAATCACAGCGGCGACACAGGACAAGCCGGCATTGGTTGCTTCAAGCCCAAGCTTGGACTCGCGCGGGCTGCTTTTTACCTGATCGATGAATTGCTGCGGTGCGATGTATTTTTTCGCCTCGCGCAGAATGATGCGCTTGGGCGCGATGCTGCAAATCGGCTTGAATTCGCGCAGGGTCACGACGTTGTATTCGGAATCGATATACACCACACCCGCACCGGCGATGCCAGGATCGGCGTCGATGGCAGCAAACAGGCGTGGCAGGTTGATCTGGCTTTCGATGCGTTTGCGGGCCATGAACTGGGAGAAACTCAGGTCCATGCCGATGCCCGTTGAAGCGCTGCTCATATGAATCGTCCTTGAGAATCGGAGGGTGAATCTTTGTCCACACTGAACCTTGTGGCGAGGGGATTTATCCCCTCGCCACAAAGGCTATGCATCCGCCATCGTGCCGTAAGGCGGGCGCCACGATAACAAACGGCCAGCACCCTCGCTAGAAAGCAAAACGCCAGCACTTAGGCTGGCGTTTTACGAGGTGGCTAGGCGATCAGCGCGGCACGACAGGCTTGCGCGCCGGTTTCGGTCCTTTGCCCTTGGCGGCGTCCTTGCGTTCCTTGGCGGCCTGCTGGTTGCGGGCGAATGCCGCGGCCTTGGCCTGCTCGCGCTTGTCCCACGGGTTGCCGCCGTCGCTGGCGCGCGGTGGCAGGCCGGTGTGCTGGGTCAGGATCTTGGTGGTTTCCTTGCCCACCTTGTGGCTGCCGGCTGGCGTCGAGTTCTTGCGACGGGCGCTCTGGTAGCTGTCGGTGGCCGGCTGGTGCAACGGAATCAGTTGGTTCTTGCCCGGCCCGATCAGGTCGGCGCGGCCCATGCGGGTCAGCGCTTCGCGCAGCATCGGCCAGCCCTTGGGGTCGTGATAGCGCAGGAAGGCCTTGTGCAGGCGGCGCTGTTCCTCGCTCTTGACGATGGTCACCGCGTCGCTCTTGTAGGTGACCTTGCGCAGCGGGTTCTTGCCCGAGTGGTACATGGCCGTGGCCGTGGCCATCGGCGACGGATAGAACGCCTGCACCTGGTCGGCCCGGAAACCATTGCCCTTGAGCCAGAGCGCCAGGTTCATCATGTCTTCGTCGGTGGTGCCCGGGTGGGCGGCGATGAAGTACGGAATCAGGTACTGCTCTTTTCCGGCTTCCTTGGTGTACTTCTCGAACATCCGCTTGAATTTGTCATAGCTGCCGATGCCCGGCTTCATCATCTGGTTGAGCGGGCCTTCCTCGGTGTGCTCCGGAGCGATCTTCAGGTAACCGCCGACGTGGTGGGTCACCAGTTCCTTGACGTATTCCGGCGACTCGACCGCCAGGTCGTAACGCAGGCCGGAGGCAATCAGGATCTTCTTCACGCCAGGCAAGGCCCGGGCGCTGCGGTACAGCTGGATCAGCGAAGAATGGTCAGTGTTCAGGTTCGGGCAGATGCCGGGGAACACGCACGACGGCTTGCGGCACGCGGATTCGATTTCCGGGCTCTTGCAGGCGATGCGGTACATGTTCGCGGTCGGGCCGCCGAGGTCGGAAATGACCCCGGTGAAACCCGGGACCTTGTCGCGGATCTCTTCGATCTCGCGAATGATCGACTCTTCGGAGCGGTTCTGGATGATCCGGCCTTCGTGCTCGGTGATCGAGCAGAACGTGCAGCCGCCAAAGCAGCCACGCATGATGTTCACCGAGAAACGGATCATCTCGTAGGCCGGGATCTTCTCCTTGCCGTACGCCGGATGGGGAACACGTGCGTAAGGCATGCCAAACACGTAGTCCATTTCTTCGGTGGTCATCGGAATGGGCGGCGGGTTGAACCAGACATCGACTTCGCCGTGCTTCTGCACCAGGGCGCGGGCATTGCCTGGGTTGGTTTCCAGGTGAAGCACGCGGTTGGCGTGAGCGTAGAGCACCGCGTCGCCACGAACCTTTTCCACCGATGGCAGACGGATCACGGTCTTGTCGCGGGTCATTTTCGGGCTCGCCAGGATCTGTACGACCTTGGCTTCGCTCGGGTCCTCGACCGGCCCCTTCTCCTGCTCGATGGCACAAGCTTGAGTGTCCTGGGTGTTGACGTACGGGTTGATGATCTTGTCGATCTTGCCCGGACGGTCGATGCGCGTGGAGTCGACTTCGTACCAGCCTTGCGGCGTGTCACGACGGATGAAGGCCGTGCCGCGCACGTCGGTGATGTCTTCGATCTTGTGGCCGTAGGACAGGCGCTGGGCGACTTCGACAATCGCCCGCTCGGCGTTGCCGTAGAGCAGGATGTCGGCGCAGGCGTCGATCAGGATCGAGTTGCGCACCCGGTCCTGCCAGTAATCGTAGTGAGCGATACGGCGCAGCGACGCTTCGATACCACCCAGCACGATCGGCACATGCTTGTAGGCTTCCTTGCAGCGCTGGCTGTAGACCAGGCTCGCACGGTCCGGCCGTTTGCCCGCCATGCCGCCCGGGGTGTAGGCGTCATCGGAGCGGATTTTCTTGTCGGCGGTGTAGCGGTTGATCATCGAATCCATGTTGCCGGCCGCGACACCGAAAAACAGGTTGGGCTCGCCAAGCTTCATGAAGTCGTCTTTGGACTGCCAGTTCGGCTGGGCAATGATCCCGACGCGAAAGCCCTGGGCTTCCAGCAAACGGCCAATGATCGCCATGCCGAACGACGGGTGATCGACGTAGGCATCACCGGTCACGATGATGATGTCGCACGAATCCCAGCCGAGCTGATCCATCTCCTCCCTGCTCATGGGCAGGAATGGCGCCGGACCGAAACATTCGGCCCAGTACTTGGGATAGTCAAATAACGGCTTGGCTGCTTGCATGTCGATAACCGGTATAAAAGATGAAAAATCGCGGGCGCGGAATATAGCACAAAAAATAACCAATTCCGACGGCTATGGTCGGAAATTGGTGGCGCACCTTTCGCGAGCAGGCTCGCTCCCACAGAGGAATGTATTCCAAGGTGGGAGCGAGCCTGCTCCGGGCGGCGTTCCGACGATGAGGCCGGATCAGACGATGAAGAGCTTACTCATCGTCGTCAAAATTGTAGCTACCCGGCGCCAGGTTCTCGAACCGAGTGTATTTACCGATGAACGCCAGGCGGATGAAGCCGATCGGGCCGTTCCGCTGCTTGCCGATGATGATTTCGGCGATGCCCTTGTGCTCCGTCTCGGGGTGATACACCTCGTCGCGGTACACGAACATGATGACGTCGGCGTCCTGCTCGATCGCTCCGGATTCCCGCAAGTCGGAGTTCACGGGGCGCTTGTTGGGGCGCTGTTCCAGGGAACGGTTCAACTGGGAAAGTGCCACCACCGGGCAGTTGAATTCCTTGGCCAGGGCCTTGAGGGAACGGGAGATTTCGGAAATCTCGTTGGTCCGGTTGTCGCCGCTGGAACCAGGGATCTGCATCAACTGCAGGTAGTCGATCATGATCAGCGCGATGTCACCGTGCTCACGCACCAGGCGACGGGTCCGGGCGCGCATTTCCGACGGGCTGATACCGGCCGTATCGTCGATGAACAGCTTGCGGTCGTTGAGCAGGTTGACCGCCGACGTCAGGCGCGGCCAGTCGTCGTCTTCCAGCTGGCCGGAACGGACCTTGGTCTGGTCGATACGCCCCAGGGACGAAAGCATACGCATGATCAGCGATTCGCCTGGCATCTCGAGGGAGTACACCAGGACCGCCTTGTCGCTGCGCAGCACGGCGTTTTCCACCAGGTTCATCGCAAAGGTGGTCTTACCCATGGACGGACGGCCGGCGACGATGACCAGGTCGGACGGTTGCAGGCCGCTGGTCTTCTCGTCGAGGTCGGTGTAACCGGTGGACAGGCCGGTGATGGCGTTGTCGGTGTTGAACAAGGTGTCGATGCGATCGATGGCCTTGGTCAGCAGGTCGTTGACGCTGACCGGGCCGCCGGTTTTCGGGCGGGCCTCGGCGATCTGGAAGATCTGCCGTTCGGCTTCGTCAAGGATCTCGGCGGCGGTGCGGCCTTCCGGGTTGAAGGCGCTGTCGGCGATTTCGGTGCTGATGCCGATCAATTGGCGCAAGGTCGCCCGCTCGCGCACGATCTGGGCATAGGCCTTGATGTTGGCGACCGACGGCGTGTTTTTCGCCAGTTCACCCAGGTAACCGAGGCCGCCGACCTGAGACGTCTGCCCTTCCTTGTCCAATTGCTCGGCCAGGGTCACGACGTCGATCGGCATGTTCTGATCGGCCAGACGGGCGATCGCACGGAAAATCAGACGGTGGTCATGCCGGTAGAAATCGCCGTCGGAGACTTGATCGAGCACACGCTCCCAGGCGTTGTTGTCCAGCATCAGGCCACCGAGCACGGCCTGTTCGGCCTCGATGGAATGCGGAGGCACCTTCAGGGCAGCGGTTTGCAGATCGTATTGCTCGGGAGCGGTGATTTCGTTCATGGCCACTTCTGGTTATGAAAATCAGGAATTGCAGAAAGACAAAGGGCACGACCTGTAAACAGGATCGTGCCCGATGTTACCGGCAAGCACCCGAGGGTGCCAACCGACAGGTGTTGCTTAGGCTGCTACCACGACAACGCGTACGGTGGCTTCAACTTCGGCGTGCAGGTGCACGGCTACGTCGAATTCGCCTACGTTGCGGATGGTGCCGTTCGGCAGACGAACTTCACTTTTCGCAACTTCAACGCCGGAGGCGGTCAGTGCGTCAGCGATGTCGTGAGTACCGATCGAACCGAACAGCTTGCCTTCGTCGCCAGCGGTGGCAGTGATGGTCACTTCCAGCTCAGCCAGTTGGGCAGCACGGCTTTCAGCCGAGGTTTTACGGTCTGCGGCAGCTTTTTCCAGCTCAGCACGACGCTCTTCGAACGCAGCCAGGTTGGCAGCGGTCGCAGCGGTGGCTTTGCCGTAAGGCAGCAGGTAGTTACGACCGTAACCGGCCTTAACGTTTACTTTGTCACCCAGGTTGCCCAGGTTGGTGACTTTTTCCAGAAGGATCAGTTGCATGTGAAAATCCTCTAACTTTTAACCTTCACCGTTCGCGTTGTCGGCGTCTTTCGACGCCATACGACCGCGAAAATCAATCAGGCTGTCAACGATGGCCATGACCACGAGCAACGGACCGAGCAAGTGCATGAAAGGCAACAACGTCACGTACAACCCCACCAGCCAGAAAGTGGCCAGTCGTTTCTGCGCCACCAGCCCGTGAATCAGGGCCAGGCCGGCGAAGACCAGCGGTACACTGCACAACGGCAACAGGATCAGTGCATGCAGTCCGAAAAACGGAGCAACACACATGACGGCCAGCAGTGACAGCGCCACGCTCTTGGGGAATCGGATGGCGCGAAATTCGCGACCGAAACCACCGGGGTTATACAACAACGCCTGCCAATAGCGCCCAAGGATCAGGCACAGCACGCTAAAGATCTGCGACGATAACGCTATCGAGATGATCATCAGCGGAGCGCTAAGGGCGATGAAAAACGCCTTCTGGTCTGCCGAGAATGTCTCGTAGACCCCACCCATCGCCAGCGGCAGGACGTCTTCGAACGTCTGCGCCAGTGACTCGATGAAGGAACTGAAGACAGTTCCCAGGCTCACCGCACACAACAACCCCACGGCCACGCTGCACAGCAGCACGCGATTCCAGGTATGTCCGGCGCGCAGAACCAACGCCAGGCCACAAGCCCCGAGCAACACCAAAAGTGTTGTCGGGTCCTTCAGGAAGTACCAGCTCACCAACGCTGACAACATCCCGATACCCAGGACGCTCAAGGCGTCCGAACCGCGCCGCAGGAGCACAAGGCACCCAGCGGCGGCACTCAACCAGAACAACAGCGGCAATGCCGCGGATCCGGCCACAACCAACGTGGCCTGCACACGTCCCCGCATGATGAAGTCAGCTAAGGCGCGCATGCATTCAATCCCTTACTACTCGTCGACTGCCCGGTCTCAGCGGCCGTGGCTGTCGGTGTAGGCCAGCAGGGCCAGGAAGCGGGCGCGCTTGATAGCGGTGGCCAGCTGACGCTGATAACGAGCTTTGGTACCGGTGATACGGCTTGGAACGATTTTGCCGGTCTCGGATACGTAGGCTTTCAGAGTGTTGAGATCTTTGTAATCGATCTCTTTCACGTCTTCAGCGGTGAAGCGGCAGAATTTACGACGACGGAAGAAACGTGCCATGTGATTGGCTCCTTAAAAGGTCCGTGGATTACTCGTCAGCGTTATCGCTGTTGTCGCTGTCGCTATCGCTGTCATCGCCATCGGCGCTGTCAGAGTGCTCAGGACGGTCGCGACGCTCACGGCGCTCACTGCGGTTTTCTTCAGCCTTGAGCATCTCGGATTGGCCGGTGACGGCTTCTTCGCGACGGATGACCAGGTTACGGATCACTGCATCGTTGTAGCGGAAGTTGTCTTCCAGCTCGGCCAGGGCCTTGCCAGTGCACTCAACGTTCAGCATCACGTAGTGAGCCTTGTGAACATTGTTGATTGCGTAGGCCAGTTGACGACGGCCCCAATCTTCCAGACGGTGGATTTTGCCGCCGTCTTCTTCGATCAGCTTGGTGTAACGCTCAACCATGCCGCCGACTTGCTCGCTTTGATCCGGGTGGACCAAAAAGATGATTTCGTAATGACGCATGAATGCTCCTTACGGGTTGTAGCCTGCCGCTCAAAAACGGTCAGACAAGGAGTGAATGACACTTATGGACTTGTGGACGCTAGACACATAAGTGCCTGCCATCACAGCAAGGGGCGCAATTGTAGAGAAGGGCCGAGGGAGGTGCAAGGCAATTGGCGATTATTTGAACAACCGCCGATCTTCATCCAGACACAAACCCAATGTGGGAGCGAGCCTGCTCGCTCCCACAGGGGTTACAACAAGATCAAGGCTTTTTGGCGGAAGCCTTGACGCTGCGCTGGCGCAGCGCTTCGAACAGGCACACACCGGTCGCGACCGAAACGTTAAGGCTGCTGACGCTACCGGCCATCGGCAGCTTGACCAGGTAATCGCAGTGCTCGCGGGTCAGGCGGCGCATGCCCTTGCCTTCGGCGCCCATGATCAGGATCGTCGGGCCCGTCAGGTCCTGGTCATAAATGCTGACCTCGGCCTCACCCGCCGTGCCAACCACCCACAAGCCGCGCTGCTGGAGTTTTTCCAGGGTACGCGCCAGGTTGGTCACCGCCACCAGTGGAATCACTTCCGCCGCGCCGCAGGCGACCTTACGCACAGCCGGCGTCAGGGTTGCCGACTTGTCTTTAGGCACGATCACCGCCAACGCACCCGCCGCATCCGCCGAACGCAGGCAGGCGCCGAGGTTATGCGGGTCGGTCACGCCGTCCAGCACCAGCAGCAGGGGCGCGCCTTCGGTGCGATCGAGCAGTTCGTCGAGCATCGCCTCGCCCCAGACCTGGCTCGGGCTTACGTCCGCAACCACACCCTGGTGAACGCCTTCGACCCACACGTCCATTTCACGACGCTCGGCCTGGCCGATGGCAACCTTGTTTTGGGTGGCCAGTTCGACCAGCGCCTGCACACGCGGCTCGCTGCGACCTTCCGCCAACCATACTTGCTTGACACGTTTAGGGTGGTGACGCAGCAGTGCTTCTACGGCGTGCACGCCGTAGATTTTTTCCAGACTCATGACTTGGCCTTAGGTTTGCGCGACCCGCCGCTTTTCGCGGGGGCCGAACCCGCTTTTGGCGGGCCTTTACGGTGTTTACTTGGCTTGCTCGACGGTTTTTCCGCCCCGTGGGACTTTCCCCCAGACGCCGCTTTACCACCGCTTTTGGCTTCGTTGAGCAACTGCTGCTTCAACTCGCGGCTCTTGCGCAGTTCGGCGTTTTTCGCCGCAGCGTCGCTGGGGCGGTAGGCCTCGGGAGCCTTGTCCTTGACAGACGAACGGCGACCGGCCCTGGCTGGCTCAGGCTCCGCGGTTTTTGCAGGAGCACCTTTACCCTTACCTTTGGTCGCAGGCGCTGCGGTCTCGTTGCCACGCTTTTTACGGCCAGTCGGTGCTTCGGCGGGCTTGTCAGACATTCCGAAGTCGATCTTGCGCTCATCGAGGTCGACGCGCATGACCTGCACTTCCACGGTGTCGCCCAGACGGAAGCTGCGACCGGTGCGCTCGCCCGCCAGGCGGTGGTGCACAGGATCGAAGTGGTAGTAATCACCCGGCAAGGCGGTGACGTGCACCAAGCCCTCGACGTAGATGTCGGTCAGCTCGACAAACAAACCAAAGCCTGTCACTGCAGTGATCACGCCTGGGAACGACTCGCCCACGCGGTCTTTCATGAACTCGCACTTGAGCCAGTTCACCACGTCGCGAGTGGCTTCGTCGGCGCGGCGCTCGCTCATGGAGCACTGCTCGCCCAACTGTTCCAGGGCCGCTTCGTCGTACGGATAGATCCGTGCCTTCGGAATGGTCATGGCACCGGCGCGCTTGACGTGCGGGGTGTTCTGCTTGGAATGGATCACGCTGCGGATCGCGCGGTGCGTGAGCAGGTCCGGGTAACGGCGGATCGGCGAGGTGAAGTGGGTGTACGCTTCGTAATTCAGGCCAAAGTGGCCCTGATTGTCGGCGCTGTAAACCGCCTGGCTCAGGGAGCGCAGCATCACGGTCTGGATCACATGGTAATCCGGACGGTCCTTGATGCTGGCCAGCAGTGCCTGGTAGTCCTTCGGCGTCGGGCCGTCCTTGCCTTTGTGCAGGGACAGGCCGAGCTCGCCGAGGAAGGCGCGCAGCTTTTCCAGACGCTCCGGCGGCGGGCCGTCGTGCACGCGGTACAACGCAGGAATCTCGTGCTTCTTGAGGAATTCCGCGGTGGCTACGTTGGCCGCCAGCATGCACTCTTCGATCAGCTTGTGCGCATCGTTACGGGTCGTCGGGGTGATTGCGGCGATCTTGCGCTCGGAACCGAAGACAATCCGGGTTTCCTGGGTCTCGAAATCGATTGCGCCACGCACGTGACGGGCACCCAGCAATACCTTGTACAGCGAGTACAGCTGCTTGAGATGCGGCACCACGCCAGCGTATTCGGTACGCAGGGTCTTGGCTTCACTGGTCTTCGGCGTTTCCAGGATGGTGCTGACCTTGTTGTAGGTCAGGCGCGCCTGGGAGTGGATCACCGCTTCGTAGAACTGGTAGTCGGTCATTTCGCCGGTCTTGGAGATGGTCATCTCGCACACCATGGCCAAACGGTCGACTTTCGGATTCAGCGAGCACAGCCCGTTGGACAGCTGCTCAGGCAGCATCGGGATCACGCGCTCAGGGAAATACACGGAGTTGCCGCGCACCTGGGCTTCGTTATCCAGGGCCGAACCGATCTTCACGTAGCTGGACACGTCGGCAATCGCGACGAACAACTTCCAGCCGCCGGAGAACAGGCGCAGCTTGCCAGGCTTGGCTTCGCAGTAGACCGCATCGTCGAAGTCGCGGGCATCTTCGCCGTCGATGGTGACGAACGGCAGATGGCGCAGGTCGATGCGTTTTTCTTTATCTTTCTCTTCAACTTCCGGCTTGAGCTTGGCGGCTTCCTTGAGCACAGCCTCGGGCCAGACGTGAGGGATGTCGTAGGTGCGCAGCGCGACGTCGATCTCCATGCCCGGCGCCATGTAGTTGCCGACCACTTCAACGATATCGCCCTGTGGCTGGAAGCGCGCAGTTGGCCAGTGGGTGATTTTCACCTCGACGAACTGACCCACCTTGGCGGCGCCATTACGGCCCGGGGTAATCAGCACTTCCTGCTGGACCTTCGGGTTATCCGGCACAACAAAACCGATACCGCCTTCTTCGAAGTAACGGCCGACGATGGACTCGTGGGCACGGGACACCACTTCGACGATCACGCCTTCACGGCGACCACGACGGTCCAGGCCGGAAACACGGGCCAGGGCCCGGTCACCGTCGAACACCAGGCGCATTTGCGCCGGGCTCATGAACAGGTCGTCGCTGCCGTCGTCCGGGATCAGGAAACCGAAGCCGTCACGGTGACCGGCGATGCGGCCCAGGATCAGGTCGAGCTTGTCCACCGGCGCATAGGTGCCGCGCCGGGTGTAGATCAGTTGAGCGTCGCGCTCCATGGCGCGCAGACGGCGGCGCAGGGCTTCGAGTTGGTCCTCGGTGGTCAGACCGAACTCTTCGACCAACTGCTCGCGGCTAGCAGGCGACCCCCGATCGGCGAGATGCGCCAGGATCAGTTCGCGGCTAGGAATAGGGTTTTCATATTTTTCCGCTTCACGAGCGGCCTCGGGATCGAGGGACTGCCAATCGGCCATTAGAGAGTTTTCACCTTGTCTATATGCGGGTTAGTTTGGCATAGGCTTAATGAAACGGGAAATTTCAAGCATCCGATCGCTTTTCTAAAGTCATTTGGCCCGCCTTGGAAGCCCGGAAAAGCACCGCTCGTGAAATTTAGCGGTTTTTTTCTCAGGAGGGGTTTACAGTTAAAAAGACGCTCCGTATAGTGCGCGCCATCGACGACGTACACACGATGTCGATATTGCCCAGATGGTGAAATTGGTAGACACGCCAGCTTCAGGTGCTGGTGACCGCAAGGTCGTGGAAGTTCGAGTCTTCTTCTGGGCACCAATTTCGAGCAACAGGTCAATGGCCTGCATGCTCAACAAAAACCCGCGAAAGCGGGTTTTTGCATTTTTGCCCCCTGCAATTGCGTTTGGCAATTACTAAAACAAAAACAGGGGTTTACAGATCAAAATGCGCTCCGTATAGTGCGCGACATCAACAGCGGCAACGCTGAAGATGCTGCCCAGATGGTGAAATTGGTAGACACGCCAGCTTCAGGTGCTGGTGACCGCAAGGTCGTGGAAGTTCGAGTCTTCTTCTGGGCACCAATTCAAGCTTCAAGGTTACGGCCTTGAACCTCACAAAAACCCGCGAAAGCGGGTTTTTGCGTTTCTGGCCTCTGGGAATATATCTGAGCCGCTGACATCGCTATCGCGAGCAAGCTCGCTCCCACAAGGGATTCATGCCGGACACAAAATCTGTATCCACTAAAAATCACCTGTGGGAGCGAGCTTGCTCGCGATGAGGCCAGCCTAGCAGCCTGATCAAGCCCGGAACTGCCCCAGGCTTGCCTTCAACTGCGCCGCCAGGTTGTCGAGCACCTTGCCGCTGGCGGTGGTCTCGACCACGGCCTGGGCCGCCTTCTCGGCCTGGGCATGAATGGTTTCCACCCGCCCGCGCACCGCTTGCGCACCCTGGGCCTGATGAGCCGCTGCCTGAGTCGCCAGGCCGATGGCCGCATGCACCTGCTCCACGGATGCCTGCACCGACTGCTGCAACCGCGCGCTGTCTCGCAGCACCAACAAGCCTTCGCTGGCCTGGCGCCCGGCCTGGCCGATAGCGGCCACCGCTTCGCGAGCCCCCTGCTGCAAGGCCACGATATGCGCCTGGATATCGCCCGTTGAGCTTTGGGTCTTGCTCGCCAGGGCCCGCACCTCATCCGCCACCACGGCAAACCCGCGCCCGGTCTCCCCGGCCCGCGCCGCCTCGATGGCCGCGTTCAAGGCCAACAAGTTAGTCTGCTCGGCGATGCCGTGAATCACCGTCAGCACCACTTCGATCTGTTCGCTCTGCTGCGCCAGCCGCTCGATCACTTTCGCCCCGGTGTCTACCTGCCCGGCCAACGCCTCGATCAAGCTACTGACCTTGGCCGAAGTGCGAGTGTTTTCATCGGTGGCCTGGCGGATCTCCACCACCTGCTGCAAAGCCGCCTGCATCGCCTGGCTTTCCGATTGAGCCTCATCCGCCATTTGCGACAGCGCACGCAGGCTCTCGGCCACCTCATCACGCTGCATCCCGGCCGCCGCATCGGCACCGGAGTTGCGCAAGGTCATCGCACCGATTTCCACACCGGTACGCTGGGCCACATCGCCCGCCTCGCGCACGATGGGTTGCAACTTATCCACAAAGCGGTTGACCGCTGAGGCCATGTCGCCGATTTCGTCCTTGCTGTTGATTTGCACACGCTTGGTCAGGTCACCCTCGCCCGCCGCCAAGTCGTTCATGGCCGCGATCAGCAACTTCAAGCGATTGACCACCCGACGCCCCAGCACCACGGCCAGCAGCACCAGCACGCCGAAGCCCACCAGCGCCAGGCCCAGGCCGATGCGCCAGCGCAAGGTGCCTGCGGCTTCCTGCACAGTGCTAGAGGTATTGGTCTGCATCTGTGTGGCGGTGGCCTGGGCCGACTCCAGACGACCGCGCATGGCGGTGGCGCTGTCGGCCGCCGCCCCCTTGAGGCTGTCACCGACCAACTGGTCGCTGCTGGCGATCAAGGCCAAGAAGCGTTGGTCCAGCGCCTTCAGGTCAGCTTCAACGGAAGCCGTGGAAACGCCCATCAATACTTTGCCAATCTCTACGCCGTTGGGGCTGATCGAGGCTTCGAGGTAATACACCGAGGGGTCGCTCTTCGCCGCATCCAGCACTTTATCCAACGCTCGCTCGCCCTTGCCTTTCTCCAGCAGCGCCTTGTTGATCGGGTTTTCCCGGTTCAGGTAACGAGTCAGGTGCTCACCACTGGCGTCGTCATAAATAACGAACAACACATTAGGGTTGCGCTGGGCCCGGCGGGCGAATTCGGAAAGGGTCGGTATGTCGCTGTCCCACATGGCGCGTGGCGCGACCGAGGCCAGGAGTTGCGCCATATCATTGGCGGAATCCTTGAGCGATTTCTCGAGTGTCGTGCGCAACTGCGCCTGCTCGTCCTTCAGCCGCGTCGACAAACCGGCGGTGAGGCGCTGACGAGTGCTGGCAGACAAACTGTCCAGGCTTGAGGTGACCTCGCGTCCGGCCTGCTCCAGTTCGCCAGACAATTTCTGACTATCCACCCCCAGCCGGACCCCTAGCTCGGCCTCCAGCGCGGTGACCGTGCTTCGGGTCAGCGCGACGGCCACGAGCACTTGCACCAAAAGGGCGATACCCAGGGTAACGAACACAGGCCGCAATAGACGGCTTTGTAACAGTGAGAGAACGGCCGACACAGGGGAATCCCTCTACTAAACGCCATTAAATTGATGGCACTTCAAAGAAGTACTTATTGTTAACGATGCATAGCAAAGGTCGTGCCGTTCGACAGGCAGATACGACAAAGGCCCCAAACGAGGGGCCTTTGTTTTTTACATCAACGACTTATCAGGCAAACGGGTGACGCAGAACGATGGTTTCGTTGCGGTCCGGCCCCGTCGAAATAATGTCGATCGGCGCACCGACCAACTCTTCGACGCGCTTGATGTAGTTGCGGGCCGCCAATGGCAGCTCTTCCAGGGTCTTGGCGCCCACGGTCGATTCGGTCCAGCCCGGCATCTGCTCGTACACCGGCTCCAGGCCGATGTAGCTGTCGGCGTCGGTCGGTGCGTCGATGACGGCGCCGTCCTGGTTCTTGTAGCCCACGCAGATGTTGATGGTTTCCAGGCCGTCCAGCACGTCCAGCTTGGTCAGGCACAGGCCCGAGATGCTGTTGACGTCGATGGCGCGACGCAGGATGACGGCATCGAACCAGCCACAACGACGGGCACGGCCGGTGGTAGCACCGAACTCATGGCCACGCTTGGCCAGGAAGGCGCCGACGTCGTCGAACAGCTCAGTCGGGAACGGACCCGAACCCACGCGAGTGGTGTAGGCCTTGGTGATACCCAGGATGTAGTCCAGGTACATCGGACCGAAACCCGAACCGGTGGCGATGCCGCCGGCGGTGGTGTTGGAGCTGGTGACGTACGGGTAGGTACCGTGGTCGATGTCCAGCAACGAACCCTGGGCACCTTCGAACATGATGTCCTTGCCTGCGCGACGCAGCTCGTGCAGCTCGGCAGTGACGTCGAGCATCATCGGCTTGAGCAGCTCGGCGTACTCCATGCACTCGTCCAGGGTTTTCTGGAAGTCGATGGCTGGTTCTTTGTAGTAATTGACCAGGACAAAGTTGTGGTAGTCCAGCAACTCGCCCAGCTTGGCGGCGAAACGCTCACGGTGGAACAGGTCACCGATGCGCAGGCCACGACGGGCTACTTTATCTTCGTAGGCCGGGCCGATGCCGCGACCGGTGGTGCCGATCTTCAGCTCGCCACGGGCCTTTTCACGGGCCTGGTCCAGCGCGACGTGATAGGACAGGATCAGCGGGCAGGACGGGCTGATACGCAGGCGCTCGCGCACCGGTACGCCTTTTTCTTCCAGCTTGATGATTTCCCGCAGCAAGGCGTCGGGAGCAACCACCACACCGTTGCCGATCAGGCACTGGACGCCTTCGCGCAGTACGCCCGACGGAATCAGGTGCAGAACGGTTTTTTCACCGTCGATCACCAAGGTGTGACCTGCGTTGTGGCCACCCTGGTAGCGCACTACGGCGGCAGCATGTTCGGTCAGCAGATCAACGATCTTGCCTTTGCCCTCATCACCCCACTGGGTGCCCAGGACTACGACATTCTTACCCATAACACTTGTCCTCATTCGCGCAAACTTGGTGCCGGCCGCGGCCGGCAGGAAAACTCAAGAAGCCAGCGGCAATACTTGCCAAAGCCCGTTCTGCTGAATCAATTGCCGGTCGCAGTCCGCTTCACGGGCGGCGGCCAAAGGTTGCCCAGGCAAGGCCTGGACGACACGCTGACCCTCACTGCGCAACTGGCAGACTGCTTGCCAGAGTGCCGCATCCGTACTGTCAGGCATCCAGATACCGCCAGACGGTAGCTCGACTTCAGCACGCCCCAGGGTCACCAGGGTTTTCAAATCGGTAGAGAAACCGGTCGCCGGACGGGCACGACCAAAGTCGGCACCGATGTCGTCATAACGGCCGCCCTGGGCGATGGACTGGCCCACGCCCGGGACGAACACGGCGAACACGACACCCGTGTGGTAGTGATAACCGCGCAACTCACCCAGGTCGAAATACAACGGCAACTCGGGGAAACGCACCGACAGACGCTCGGCAATCGCCAGCAAGTCGTCCAGCGCCGCCAACACGGGCGCCGGCGCATGGGCCAGGCGTTCACGGGCAGCGGCCAATACTTCACGTCCGCCACACAGGCCCACCAGCGCCCGCAGCATGTCCGACAGATCGGCCGGCAGGCCCTCGGTCAGGCTGATGACTTCGTCGATGGCCTTGCGCTGCAGGGCATCGAACAGCTGTTGCTCCACTTCGCCGGACAAACCGGCCGCACGGGCCAGGCCGCGATAGATGCCGACATGCCCCAGGTCCATGTGGACATCCGGCACGTCAGCCAGTTGCAGCATGGCCAACATCAGGCTGATGACTTCTACGTCGCTGCTCGGGCTGGCGTCGCCATACAACTCGGCGCCCAACTGGATCGGGCTGCGCGAAGACGACAAGGCACGCGGCTGGGCATGCAGCACACTGCCGGCGTAGCACAGGCGGCTCGGACCTTCACGGCGCAGGGTGTGGGCGTCGATGCGCGCCACTTGCGGCGTGATGTCGGCACGAAAGCCCATCTGCCGGCCCGACTGCGGGTCGATAACCTTGAAGGTGCGCAGGTCCAGGTCCTGGCCCGCGCCGGTGAGCAGGGATTCCAGGTACTCGATATGCGGGGTGACGACAAACTCGTAACCCCAACTCTGGAACAGATCCAACACCTGCCGACGCGCTACTTCGATACGCGCAGCTTCCGGTGGCAGTACTTCTTCGATGCCATCTGGCAGCAGCCAGCGGTCTACCGTTGCCATTACGCCATTCCCCTATGGTCCGGGCGGCCAGCTTTCGGGCTGGCCTTGAGTGAAGCAGAAAATGCCTGCGCCAGGCGCGCATCATGGGCAAAAAACGCGCAAGAGCGACGTGACGAATGGCCCGCAATCGGCCTCGCCCAGCACTTCCCTCGAAAAACCTGTCGAGTCGTTCAACCCGACGCCTGCACCTGTGAACCGCAATCGAACGTGCAGACGCAAAAAAGCCGGGAATTTCCCGGCTGCCGCATCATACACACGTTTTCCCAAAGGATCACCCCGCCCGACGCTTTAGCCGCCGGGCGGAGTGCCTCAGGTCAACGTCGCATCAAGGCTTGGCCTTTTCCAGGTAGCGGAAGAAGTCACTGCTTGGGTCCAGGACCATGACGTCGGATTTGTTCGCAAAGCTTTCGCGGTAGGCACGCAGGCTACGATAGAACCCGTAGAACTCCTGATCCTGGCCATAAGCCTTGGAGTAGATCGCAGCGGCCTGGGCATCACCATCACCACGGACCTCTTCCGATTCACGATAGGCTTCGGCCAGCAGCACACGGCGCTGACGATCGGCGTCGGCGCGGATGCCTTCGGCCAGCTCGTTACCCTTGGCGCGGTGCTCGCGGGCTTCACGCTCACGCTCGGTGCTCATCCGCTCGAACACGCTGCGGTTCACTTCCTTCGGCAGGTCGATGGCCTTGACCCGGACATCGACCACTTCGATACCCAGCTCTTTTTCCGCCATCGTGTTCAGCGAACGGGTGATGTCGGCCATGAGCGCATCACGCTCACCGGACACCACTTCATGCAGCGTGCGCTTACCGAACTGGTCACGCAGGCCCGACTCCAGACGACGGGACAGGCGCTCGTCGGCGATCTGCTTCAGGCCCGAGGTCGCGGTGTAGAAGCGCTCGGCATCCTTCACGCGCCACTTGGCATAGGCATCCACCATCACGGCTTTCTTTTCCAGCGTCAGGAAGCGTTGCGTCGGCGCATCCAGCGTCATCAGGCGGCCGTCGAACTTGCGCACCTTGTTGACGTACGGCACCTTCACATGCAGCCCCGGCTGGACATCAGCCTGGACCACGCGACCGAATTGCAGCAACACCGCACGCTCGGTCTGAGCCACGATGTAGAAGCAGTTCCAGGCAGCGATCGCCACGACGACACCGACAATAAGGGCGATCAGCGATTTATTGCTCATCAGCGACTCTCCCTGGTACGTGCTTGCTGTTGCTGCAGGTCCGCCGCCGCACGAGCGTTGGCTTCATTGCTGGCGGCCGCCGAACTGGTCGCCGGCGCGCTGGTGTTGCGCCCGCTCTCGACCATCTTGTCCAGCGGCAGGTACAGCAGATTGCTCTGGCCGTTCTTGTTGCCGGTCACGAGGACCTTGCTGGTGTTGCTGAAGACTTCCTGCATGGTGTCCAGGTACAGACGCTCGCGGGTGACTTCTGGAGCCTTGCGATATTCGGCCACCAGCTTGGTGAAGCGATCAGCCTCACCCTTGGCACGGGAGACCACTTCGTCACGGTAACCGTTGGCATCCTCGATGATGCGCTGGGCCTGACCACGGGCTTCCGGCACGACGCCGTTGGCATAGGTTTCGGCCTGGTTGCGCGAACGCTGCTCGTCTTCACGGGCACGGATCACGTCGTCGAAGGCTTCCTGGACCTCACGCGGGGCTGCCGCGCTCTGGACGTTGACCTGGGTAACGGTGATACCGGTGCGATAGGTATCGAGGAACCGCTGCAGGCGCTCCTTGATTTCGCTGGCCATCAGTTCACGACCTTCGGTCAGCACCTGGTCCATGGCGGTGGAACCCACCACATGGCGCAAAGCACTTTCGGTCGCGTGCTGCAGGCTGGTTTCCGGCTGGTCGACGTTCAGCACGAAGTCCTGCAGGTTGGTGATCTTGTATTGCACGGTCAGCGGCACTTCGACGATGTTCTCGTCTTCGGTCAGCATCTGGCCCTGCTTGGTGTACGCCCGCTCACGCGTGACGTTTTCCAGGTACTTCTGGTCGATCGGCGGGAAATAGATATTCAGGCCAGGCCCAACCGTCTCGTAGTACTTGCCGAAACGCAGCACCACGGCCTGCTCCTGCTCGTCCACGACATAGACCGCGCTGTACAGCCAGACAGCCGCCAGCACGACCAGACCGATGCCGAGCAGGCCGAAACCGCCGCCCTTGCCCGGACGACCGCCACCCTCGTCACCGCGTTTTTTACCACCACCGAACAAACCGTTCAGGCTTTCCTGCAGCTTTCGGAAGGCCTCGTCGAGATCCGGCGGCCCCTTGCGGTCGCCGTTGTTACGACGCTTGCCACCCCAAGGATCCTGATTATTCGAGTTGCCACCCGGCTCATTCCAAGCCATAGCGCTCTCCATCTGATAAAGCAAAGACGCACCCACGGCGCGCCGACCAATGCTACAGAATGCCTGACACAGCTTTCTCAGGCTTTTATTGCAAAGTGTGTTGCTCGATGAATTCCATCGGTTGCAGCCCTTCGCGGCTGACCAGCCGATTGAGCTCCGCCCGAGGCAGGCGAACAGCCAGCAGGCAGACGCCTTCGTCGTCGTGTTCTTCTTTTTGCACGGCCCCCAGCTCAAAGAACTGAGCTCGCAGCCGGGCGAAACGTTGCGGCAACTTCAGGGTGCCAACAAACAGATCGTTGCCCAACAGCTCGGCCACCGCCTGCTTGAGCAGGTCCAGGCCGGTGCCATCGCGGGCCGACAGCCAGACCCGTTGCGGCTTGCCGTCGGCATCGCGCTGGATCTGCGGCTCCACGCCTTCGAGCAAATCGAGTTTGTTGTATACCTCGAGGATCGGCAAGTCCTGAGCCCCGATCTCGCCCAGCACCACCATCACCTGCTCGATCTGCAGCATCCGGTCCGGTTCGGCGGCATCGATCACGTGCAGCAGCAGGTCGGAGTTGCTCGACTCTTCGAGCGTAGCCCGGAAAGCCTCGACCAGCTTGTGCGGCAGGTGACGGATGAAGCCCACGGTGTCGGCCAGCACGATCGGCCCCAGGTCGTCCAGGTCGAGCCGGCGCAGGGTCGGGTCGAGCGTGGCGAACAATTGGTCGGCGGCGTAGACGTCGGATTGGGTGACATTATTGAACAGGGTCGATTTGCCGGCGTTGGTATAACCCACCAGTGAAACCGTCGGGATATCCGCGCGCTTGCGGCCGCGTCGCGACTGCTCGCGCTGGCTACGGACCTTTTCCAGCCGCCCCTTGATCTGGCGCAGGCGCACCCGCAACAGGCGTCGGTCGGTTTCCAGCTGGGTTTCACCCGGGCCGCGCAGGCCGATACCGCCCTTCTGCCGCTCAAGGTGAGTCCAGCCGCGAACCAGCCGCGTACTCATGTGCTCAAGCTGGGCCAGTTCGACCTGGAGCTTGCCTTCATGGGTGCGGGCGCGTTGGGCGAAAATATCGAGAATCAGCCCCGTACGGTCGATCACGCGACACTCGAAGACACGTTCGAGGTTACGTTCCTGACTGGGCGTGAGGATGTGATTGAAAATCACCAGATCGACCTGTTCGGCCTTGACCAGGTCGCGCAACTCCTCGACCTTGCCACTGCCGATCAGGAACTTGGCGGTTGGCCGATGACGCGGCACGTTGAAAAACGCGACGGTCTCGGCGCCGGCCGAAAGTGCCAATTCCTGAAACTCCTGCGGATCTTCGCGCGCCTCAGGGTCCTGTCCATCCAAGTGAACGAGAATGGCCCGTTCACCACCACCGTGGCGCTCAAAGAACAAAGGAGGCTCCTATCAGGCGTTACCCGGTTCAGCGTCACCGCCTTCGGATTCGGTTGCGCTAGGCAGACGAATTGGACGAACTGGCACGACTGTCGAGATCGCGTGTTTGTAGACCATTTGGCTGACGGTGTTTTTCAGAAGGATGACGAACTGGTCGAAAGACTCGATCGTGCCTTGCAGTTTGATCCCGTTGACCAGATAGATGGACACCCCAACTTTCTCTTTACGTAAAGTGTTCAAGTAAGGGTCTTGTAGCGAATGCCCTTTTGACATGTGCCGCACTCCTTTAAGGATCAATAATAAAAATCGGAATCAGATGGCTTGGGCCGTCACACCCCCAAGGATAGACGGCAATTGCAAGGACTCAGCTCAATATGGAGATGGTCCCAAGGTATTTCAAGGCGCGTGGCAGATTGTCGCAATCGAGACTGTCGAGCCAATGCAAGTCAGTCCAGCTGCGCAGCCAGGTGAACTGGCGTTTCGCCAATTGGCGCGTGGCAATGATCCCACGCTCCTGCATCTCGGCTGACGTCAGCTTGCCGTCCAGGTAATCCCAGACTTGTCGATAACCTACCGCACGTATAGACGGCAACCCGGCATGCAGGTCACTTCGCTCACGCAGGGCTACGACCTCGTCTATGAACCCCTGTTCCAACATTAATGTGAATCTTTGTTCAATTCGCCGATGCAGCACTTGCCGGTTCGCCGGAGCGATGGCCAGATTCGCGACAGTATAGGGCAATTGTTGCAGTCCCGAAGCGGCTGCTTCAGTACTTTGCGCAGATTGTCGCTGGCGCAGGGCCGTCATGCTCTGGCCGCTGACCCGATAAACCTCCAGGGCCCGACTGAGCCGCTGTGGGTCATTGGGGTGGATACGCGCCGCCGATTCCGGGTCGATGATCGCCAATTGCTCGTGCAGGGCTTGCCAGCCAAGGCGCGCGGCCTCTTCTTCAATCTGCGCACGCACCTCGGGATCGGCTGCCGGCATGTCCGCCAACCCGTCGACCAAGGCCTTGTAATACAGCATCGTGCCACCCACCAGCAGCGGAATCCTGCCCCGCGCGGTGATCTCGGCCATGACCTGGAGTGCGTCACGGCGGAAATCGGCCGCCGAATAAGCCTCGGCCGGGTCGAGGATGTCGATCAAGCGATGGGGAAATTCGGCCAGCAGTTCTTTCGACGGCTTGGCGGTGCCGATGTCCATGCCCCGGTAGACCAGGGCCGAATCGACACTGATCAACTCGCAGGGCAGGACCTTGGTCAATTCGATGGCCAGGTCGGTCTTGCCGGCGGCGGTCGGTCCCATCAGGAAAATCGCGGGTGGCAACTGGCTCATCAACGACCGCGCAGGAACAGTTTGTCCAGGTCGTCCAGGCCCAGTTGGGTCCAGGTCGGCCGGCCATGGTTGCATTGACCACTGCGCTCGGTGTTTTCCATGTCCCGTAGCAGGCCGTTCATTTCCGGCAGGGCCAGGCGCCGGTTGGCGCGGATCGCGCCGTGGCAGGCCATGGTGCCGAGCAGTTCGTTCAGGTGCGCCTGGATCCGGTCGCTGGTGCCGTATTCCATCAAGTCCGCCAGCACGTCGCTGACCAGGCGATTGGCCTCGGCCTGCTTCAACAAGGCCGGGATCTGACGGATCGCCAGGGTTTCCGGGCCCAGGCGCTGCAATTCGAAGCCCAGGCGCTGGAACCAGGCCACATGTTCTTCGGCGCAATCGGCTTCGCGCTGGCTGACCGCCAGGGACTCGGGCACCAATAGCGGCTGGCCACTCAAGCCTTCGCTGGCCATGGCGATTTTCAGCCGCTCGTACATGATCCGCTCATGGGCGGCGTGCATGTCCACCAGGACCAGGCCCTGGGCATTTTCCGAGAGGATATAAATGCCTTTGAGTTGCGCCAGGGCATAGCCCAGCGGCGGGATATCGCCCTGGCCGTCGGGCATCGCCGCAGCTCCGGCTTCCGGCAAGGGTTTGAAGAACTCGCGATAGGCCGCCTGGGCCTCGGCTGCCGGTACGTTGGATTGCGGGCGCGGCGTGTATTGATACTGATAGCCGCTGCCGGCACCGCTCCCGGCCGTGTTGTAGCTCGGCTGAGGCTGCGGCTGCTCCAGCAGTGCATTGGCCGCCAGGCGCATTTCGCCTTGAGGCCCGAACTCGCCAGCTTCCAACCCCGTTGGCCGGACCATGCCGCCCACCGCCGCCGGCGCCGCCAGTTGATCTTCCGGGCGCACATCGCCCAAGGCGCGGTGCAAGGTGCCGTAGAGAAAATCGTGGACCATGCGCCCGTCACGGAAACGCACCTCATGCTTGGTCGGGTGCACGTTGACGTCGACCACGGCCGGATCGACTTCGAAAAACAGCACGAAGGTCGGATGCCGGCCATTGAACAGCACATCGCGATACGCCTGGCGCACCGCGTGGGCCACCAGCTTGTCGCGTACCGCCCGACCGTTCACGTAGAAATACTGCAAGTCCGCCTGGCTGCGCGAGAAGGTCGGCAAGCCGACCCAACCCCACAGGTGCAGGCCATTGCGCTCCACCTCGATGGGCAATGCCTGCTCCAGGAAACCTGCGCCGCACACCGCGCCGACACGGCGGGCGCGGGCCGCATCATCGTGGGCCTCGTGCAGGCTGAGGATGGTCTTGCCGTTGTGGCGCAAATGGAACGCTACGTCAAAACGCGCCAGGGCCAGGCGCTTGATGACTTCTTGCAGATGATCGAATTCAGTCTTCTCGGCCTTGAGGAATTTGCGTCGGGCCGGGGTGTTGAAGAACAGGTCGCGCACTTCCACCGAGGTGCCGACCGGATGAGCCGCAGGCTGCACGCGGGAGGCCATGTCCCGGCCCTCGGTCTCGACCTGCCAGGCCTGCTCGGCGTCGCGGGTGCGGGAGGTGAGGGTCAGGCGCGACACCGAACTGATGGATGCCAGCGCCTCGCCCCGAAACCCCAGGCTCATGACCCGCTCGAGGTCTTCCAGGTCGCGGATCTTGCTGGTGGCGTGACGCGCCAGGGCCAGCGGCAGGTCGTCGGAAGAAATACCGCCACCGTCATCGCGGACCCGCAGCAGCTTGACGCCGCCCTGCTCGACATCCACGTCGATGCGCTTGGCTCCGGAGTCGAGGCTGTTTTCCAGCAGTTCCTTGATGACCGACGCCGGGCGCTCGACCACTTCACCGGCGGCGATCTGGTTCGCCAGCCGGGGGCTGAGCAGTTCGATGCGAGCGTTGCTGCCGATCACTTCATCACTCATTGCTGGACCGCCACGTCATTGCCGGGAATGGTCAGGGTCTGGCCGATCTTGAGCTCGTCGCTCTTGAGGTTGTTGGCGCTGCGCAAGGTCGCGGGCGACACCTGGTAACGCACGGCGATCATCGCCAGGGTTTCGCCGGGGCTGACCCTATGGTCCCGCGGGCCCTGGGCGATCTTGCCGGAGTCGCGCAGCCAGGCAATGTAAGTGCCTGGCGGTGGGTTCTGCTGGAAGAACTGCCGCACGCCGCTGCTGATGGAACGGGCCAGCGCCTGCTGGTGGTTGGAAGACGACAGCTTGGACGCTTCGTTGGCGTTGGAGATGAAGCCGGTTTCCACCAGGATCGACGGGATATCCGGCGACTTGAGCACCATGAACCCGGCCTGCTCGACGCGCTGCTTGTGCAGCGGCGTGACGCGACCGATGTTGCTCAGGACTTTCTGGCCGACGTTCAGGCTGGAGGTCAACGAGGCTGTCATCGACAAATCGAGCAATACACCGGCGAGCATCCGGTCCTTGTCGTCGAGACTGACGTTGCCGGCACCGCCGATCAGGTCGGAACGGTTTTCGCTGTCGGCCAGCCAACGGGCGGTCTCGGACGTGGCACCGCGGTCGGACAGGGCAAACACCGAGGCCCCGAACGCCGCCGCCGAAGGTGCGGCGTCGGCGTGAATGGAGACGAACAGATCGGCGCCTTTCTTGCGAGCGATTTCGGTACGTCCGCGCAAGGGGATGAAGTAGTCGCCAGTACGGGTCAGTTCGGCGCGGAAGCCTTTCATGCCGTTGACCTGGCGCTGCAATTCGCGGGCGATGGACAGCACCACGTCTTTTTCCCGCTGCCCGCGCGAGCCCGAGGCGCCCGGGTCTTCGCCGCCGTGACCGGCGTCGATCACCACGATGATGTCGCGCTTGCCGGCCGGCGCCGGTGGCAGCTTGAGCGCAGGTTCGGTCGGGGTCACCGGCACTGCCGGTACCGTGGCGACATTGGTCGGCGGCGGCGGAGGTGGCGCCGCATCGGCCGGGTTGTCGAACAGGTCCACCACCAGCCGGTTGCCGTATTGGGCATTGGGGGCCAGGGTGAAGCTTTTCGGGGTCACGGCTTTTTTCAGGTCGATGACCACCCGCAGGTCGGTCGGCGTACGCTGGGCCGAGCGCATCGCGGTAATCGGCGTGTTGGCGGTCGCCACGTTCAATGGCGCGCCCAGGGACGCACCGTTGATGTCGATCACCAGGCGATCCGGGGCGGTCAGGGTGAATACGCTGTGCTGCACCGGGCCCGTCAGGTCGAACACCAGCCGTGTGTTGTCCGGCGCCCGCCAGAGGCGAACGCTGTTGACCTTTGTCTCGGCCACAGCATCGACGGCCAGTGCCGTAAGCAACAGTCCTACGACAGCAACCACCGCGCGAAAGCGCATACCAAACCCCATCATCAATTAGTTTTCCAATGCCAAAGCGGCACACCACGACTCGCCACGCGAGCCTTGCGGCGTCAGTTTCAGCGAACGCCCGCCGTTCTGCGCGCCAATGGTAATGGTCAGGTCGGGCTTTGGCAAAAAGCCTGCACCCTTCTGGGGCCATTCGATCAGGCACAAGGCGTCATCTTCGAAATAATCGCGGATACCGAGGAATTCCAGCTCTTCAGGATCCACCAGTCGATACAGGTCGAAATGGAAGGCGCGAATGTCGCCGATCTCGTAGGGCTCGACCAGGGTGAACGTAGGGCTCTTGACGGAGCCGACGTGCCCGAGGCCGCGAATGATGCCACGGGACAGGGTGGTTTTTCCCGCGCCGAGGTCGCCTTCGAGAAAAATCAGGCCGTGGCCGGCGGTGATCTGCGCGATGCGGGCGCCAAATTGTGTCATGGCTTGTTCGTCCGCCACGTACAGGGTTACTTCAGACACGGTGAATGCTCCTCCAACAACTGACGAATGGCCGGAATCAGATCGGTGGCCGCCACACCCCGCCCCGAGCGACCGGCCTGGGCACCTGCGTTGGCATGCAGCCAGACCGCCAGGCACGCGGCCTCGAACCCCTCCATGCCCTGGGCCAGCAAGGCGCCGACCACGCCAGCCAGCACATCCCCCAGGCCTGCCGTGGCCATGGCCGGATGGCCCTGGCTGCAAACCGCCAGGCGACCGTCCGGGCTGGCAATCAGGCTGCCGGCGCCCTTGAGGATCACCGTGGCGGTGTATTTCTGGCTCAATGCATGGGCCGCCGCCGGACGGTCGGCCTGCACCTGGGCTGTGGATAACTCCAACAATCGCGCCGCCTCGCCCGGGTGCGGGGTGATGACACACTGTTCAGGCAAGCGAACCTCGCCGCTGCTCAACACGTTCAGCGCATCGGCATCCCATACTTGCGGCAGCGGCGCATTGGCCGCCGCCGACAACAGGCTGCGCCCCCACGCGGCTTGGCCCAGGCCCGGCCCGACCACCAGCACGCTGGCCTGCTGGAGCAAGCCCATCAATTGGTTCGCCGAATGGGTGCCTTGCACCATCACTTCCGGCAAACGCGTCAGCGCGGCGGATACATGCTCGCAGCGGGTCGCCATCGAAACCATCCCCGCACCGCAGCGCAGGGCGCTTTCGGCGCTCATCTGGATCGCGCCGCCAAAGCCCCGGTCGCCACCGATCAACAGCACGTGACCGAACTTGCCTTTGTGGGACGTGGCGGCACGAGGCGTCAGACGTGGCAGATTATGGGGTGAGAGCAATCGGGCACTGGCCGGTGCCGTGTCAACAATATCTGGATCGGCGTGCAGGTCGTTGAACACCAGTTCACCGACCCGGTCCGCCGCTTCGCCGGTAAACAGACCAAGCTTCAAGCCAATAAAGGTCACGGTGAGGTCGGCCACCACCGCCGTGCCCAGTACCCGACCGGTATCGGCGCACAACCCCGAGGGGATATCCACCGCTGCGACCGGCAGACCGCTGACATTGATCGTATCGATAGCCCGCACATAAGGCTCGCGCACATCACCACTCAAGCCCGTACCGAGCAGCGCATCCAGCAACACACCGCGCAATTCAGCCTCATCCGACCACGGTTCCATCGGCACGCCCAGCGCCACCGCCTCGGCGTGGGCATTGGCGGCGTCACCCTGCAAGCGCCGGGGTTCGCCCACCGTCAGCACCCGCACCGACCAGCCGGCGCGCCGGGCCAGGGTCGCGACCAGGTAGCCATCGCCAGCGTTGTTGCCATGCCCGGCCAGCACCGTCAGCTCCTGGGCGTCAGGCCAGCGCCGGACGATCGCTCGCCAGGTGGCGCGGGCGGCGCGCTGCATCAATTCGAAACCGGTGGTGCCGGCCGCGATCAGTTGTGCGTCGAGGGCCCGGACCTGCGCGGCGCTGTACAGCGCGTCGGGAAAATCATCTTTAGTGTGCGGCATGCGTCTTCGGGCTCCGATGTCTGGCAGAATTATACGCATCTCAGCTCTGGTTTCTCTCGCCTCATGCCTGCCATTCCCACAGACCTCCCCGCCCTCGCCCAATCCATCAAGGAGTGGGGCCGCGAGCTGGGCTTCCAGCAGGTCGGCATCAGCGGCCTGGACCTTGCCGAGCATGAGCAACACCTGCAACGCTGGCTCGATGCCGGCTACCACGGCGAAATGGACTACATGGGCGCCCATGGCAGCAAACGCTCGCATCCCGAGGAACTGGTGCCGGGTACGCTACGGGTGGTTTCCCTGCGCATGGACTACCTGTCGGGCGACACGCACATGGCGCAGATGCTCGGCCAACCGGAGAAAGCCTACGTCTCGCGTTATGCATTGGGCCGCGATTACCACAAATTGATCCGTAAACGTGTACAGCAACTGGCAGAAAAAATTCAGGCGGTGATCGGTCCCTTTGGTTATCGCGCCTTCGTCGACAGCGCGCCGGTCCTGGAAAAAGCCATCGCCGAACAGGCCGGCCTGGGCTGGATCGGTAAAAATACCCTGGTGTTGAACCGCAAGGCCGGCAGCTATTTCTTCCTGAGCGAGCTGTTTGTCGACCTGCCGCTACCGGTGGATCCACCCCATGCCAGCGAACATTGCGGAAAATGCACCGCGTGCCTGGACATCTGTCCTACGAATGCCTTCGTCGGGCCCTACGTACTCGATGCCCGCCGCTGCATTTCCTACCTGACCATCGAGCTGAAAAGCGCCATCCCCGAAGAACTGCGGCCGTTGATCGGCAACCGGGTGTTCGGCTGCGATGACTGCCAGATCGTCTGCCCATGGAACCGCTTCGCCCGGCCGTCCGGGGAAAGCGACTTCAAGCCACGGCACAACCTGGACAATGCCGGGCTGGCCGAGCTGTTCATGTGGGACGAAACGACGTTCCTGAGCAGCACCGAAGGCTCGCCGCTGCGCCGCGCCGGTTACGAGCGCTGGCTGCGCAACCTGGCAGTGGGCCTGGGTAATGCGCCGTCAACGATTCCCGTGCTGCAAGCGCTGGAGGCGCGGCGCGACTACCCGTCGGAGCTGGTGCGCGAGCACGTGGAGTGGGCGTTGCGGCAACATGCCGAGCGTCAAGCCTCGTCGTTGTAGACGAACTTCGGCATTTCCCAGTGAAAACGGATCGCCAGGAGCCGCAGCAGGAAACCGCCGAACAAAGTGATGAGGATCGCCTGTTCGCTTGGCAGTTGCAGGAAGACGCACAGCAGATAACACCACGCAGCGGCAAACGAAACGCTGGCGTAGAGCTCCCGACGGAAGATCAACGGAATATCGTTGCAGAAGATGTCCCGCAGAATGCCGCCGAACACCCCAGTGATCACTCCGCTGACCGACGCCACCAGCATGCCATGGCCCATTTCCAGGGCCGTCATGCAGCCGATCAGGGTGAACGCCACCAGCCCCGCGGCGTCGAGCACCAGGAACAATGAACGCAGATGGCGCATCCAGCGCGCCAGGAACACCGTCAACATCGCTGCGGCAGTGGTCAGCACCAGGTATTCGGGGTGCTTGACCCACGTGAGCGGGTAATGCCCGAGCAGCACGTCACGCACCGAACCGCCACCCAGCGCCGTGACACAGGCGATCAGCACCACGCCGAACCAGTCCATACCCCGACGCCCGGCAGACAAGGCGCCAGTCATGGCTTCAGCGGTGATGGCGATCAGATAAAGCATCAGCAACATGATGGCGGTCCTTACGAGAAGGCGCGCAGTCTAGCCATTTCGGGCAGGCACCAAAAGAGGGCAGCCATCGACCAAGCCAAACAAGGAATCTGTGGTCAGGATATCCGTGGGAGCAAAGCTTGCCCGCGATGAAGGCTATGCGGTCTTCCAGGGACCCAGTCGCCTGTTTCGCGAGCAAGCTTTGCTCCCACAAATCCCCGCGCCACAAGAGCGCCGTGCGCTTCAATCAGAACTTGATGAAGTGCTTACGGTAATGCTGCAACTCGGCAATGGACTCGCGGATGTCGTCCAGGGCCAGGTGGCTGCCGCCCTTCTGGAAACTGTCGCGTACTTGCGGCGCCCAGCGGGCGGCCAGTTCCTTGAGGGTGGAGACGTCCAGGTTGCGGTAGTGGAAGTAGCTTTCCAGGGATTTCATGTGGGTGTACAGGAAGCGACGATCCTGGCAGATGCTGTTGCCGCAGATCGGCGACTTGCCCTTGGGCACCCACTGCTCCAGGAAGGCGATGGTCTGGGCTTCGGCCTCGGCCATGCTGATCTTGCTCTCGCGCACCCGCTGGGTCAGGCCCGAGCCGCCGTGCTGGCGAGTGTTCCACTCGTCCATGCCGGCCAGGATCTCGTCGCTGTGATGGATCGCAATGACCGGGCCTTCGGCCAAGGTGTTGAGGTCGCTGTCGGTGACGATGGTGGCCATTTCGATGATGACGTCGGTGTCCGGGTTCAGACCGGTCATTTCCAGGTCGATCCAGATCAGGTTCTGCGGGTTTTGCATAGGGAAGCTCCTCGGCGTAGCCACGCAGTTTAGCCTAGGCCGCCCCTTGGGCGTGCTAAACTCGCGACCGTTTTACCCTATTCGCTGCATTTCTTCATACGGAACACCCATGGCCAAACGCCAACTCAATCGTCGTCAAAACTGGCGCATCGAAAAGATCCAGGGCGAGCGCGCCGCCCGCGCCGCCAAACGCGAATCCAGTGCTGTCGAAGCCCTGGAGGGTGGCGACCTGGGCCCTGAACAGACTGGCCTGGTGATCGCCCACTTCGGCGTGCAGGTCGAGGTCGAAGCTCGGGAAGGCGAGCTGGCCGGCCAAGTGTTCCGCTGCCACTTGCGCGCCAACCTGCCGGCGCTGGTGACGGGCGATCAGGTCGTCTGGCGTGCCGGCAACCAGGGCATCGGCGTGATCGTCGCGCAATTGCCGCGCCACACCGAACTGTGCCGTCCGGACAGCCGGGGCCAGCTCAAGCCCGTGGCCGCCAACGTCGACATGATCGTCATCGTGTTCGCCCCGCTGCCCGAACCCCACGCCAACCTGATCGACCGTTATCTGGTGGCCGCCGAACACGCCGGCATCCGTCCGCTGCTGCTGCTCAACAAATTCGACCTGATCGACGAGCACAACGCCCCGGCGCTGAACGCCCTGCTGTCGGTCTATCGGGATCTGGGTTACCCGGTACTGGAAGTCTCGGCCCACCACGGCAACGGCATGGAGCAATTGCAACAGCAACTGGACGGGCACATCAGTGTGTTCGTCGGCCAGTCCGGCGTCGGCAAGTCATCGCTGGTCAACAGCCTGCTGCCGGACGTCGAGACGCGCGTCGGGCCGTTGTCCGAACTGTCCGGCCAGGGCACCCACACCACCACCACCGCGCGGCTGTTCCACTTCCCCGGCGGCGGTGAATTGATCGACTCACCGGGCATCCGCGAGTTCGGCCTGGGCCACGTCAGCCGGGCCGATGTGGAAGCCGGGTTCATCGAGTTCAATGAGCTGATCGGCACCTGCCGCTTCCGCGACTGCAAGCACGACCGCGAGCCCGGGTGTGCCCTGCTCAAGGCGCTGGAAGAAGGTCGCGTGCATCAGCAGCGGATGAACAGCTACCGCTCGATCATCGCCAGCTTGCCGGAAAGCAGTTACTGACCCGGATGTGAGCCGGACACAATTGTGGCGAGGGGATTTATCCCCGCTGGGGCGCGAAGCGCCCCCCTTTGTATTCCATCTCGAGTATCAGATGAAAAGAGGGGCTGCTGCGCAACCCAGCGGGGATAAATCCCCTCGCCACAGGTTTGCTATCGCCAGTCAGATCACTGTGCCGGCGGCTCGGCCGGCTTGGGCGCCGCGTCGAACAGGTTCAGGCGTTCGCGCAGCTCATGGGCCGGCACGGGTTGCTGATCCGCTGGCAAGGCGTTCGGATCAACCGCAGCCCCAGGCGTGGCCGGCACTTCACCCGGCGCGCCCTGGCCCTGGGCCGGATCCGGTGCAGGGTCGTCGGTTTGCGAACCTTCGATGGCTTGCTGGGCCTTCTTGGTCAACACCACGATATCGATACGCCGGTTGACCGGGTTGAACGGGTCCTTGCGGTCGAACAACGCCGAGGATGCGTAACCCACCACCCGCGCCACCTGCTCGTCCGGATAACTGCCAGCCACCAGGGCGCGACGTGCCGCGTTGGCACGGTTGGCGGACAGCTCCCAGTTGCCGAAATCACCTTTGCCGACGTAGGGCTTGGCATCGGTATGACCGCTGATGCTGATCTTGTTCGGCACCGCCTTGATGGTGTCGGCCATGGCCAGCAGGATGTCTTCAAAATAAGGTTTCAGGCGCGCACTACCCGAGTCGAACATCGGCCGGTTCTCGGCGTCCATGATCTGGATGCGCAAGCCGTTCGGCGTGATCTCGAACAGGATCTGGTCCTTGAATTTCTGCAGTTGCGGGTTCTCTTCGACCTTGTTCTGCAATTCCTGCAGCAACAATTCCAGGCGTTCGCGCTCGATCTGCTCGGCCATGCCTTCGACCTGCTCGGTGTCCGTCGTCACCTTGTCGGGCTGGGGCTGGGATTTGACTTCGGGGTTGAGGGTCGTATCCGGTGCCAGGGTCGGTGATCCGCCCAGGTCGATGATGTACGGCGTGCCGCTTTCAGTAAAACCGACCGGGTCCTTGAAGTAACCGGCGATGGCGATCTTCTGTTCCGGGGTTGCCGTGGACAGCAGCCACAGCACCAGGAAGAACGCCATCATCGCCGTCGCGAAGTCGGCGAAGGCGATTTTCCAGGCGCCCCCGTGATGCCCCGCGGCGATGCGCTTGACGCGCTTGATTATAATCGGCTGGTTATTTTCCATGACCTAGGTGCTCTGCTTCACAAATACTGTTCCATTTTGACGGTGCCTGTTGCTGCCATACGGCGTTGCCGCTCCTCGCCATAGCGGGCTATGACTCGTCGCGGCGCCTTGTCTGGCAGCAACAGCCACTCGCCAAAAAAGGAACGTATTTGCAAAGCAAAGCACTAACGACCGCGAACCGCTTGTTCCAGCTCGGCGAAGCTTGGACGGTGCGCCGGGTACAGGACCTTGCGACCGAACTCCACCGCCAGCGATGGCGGCATGCCGGAGGCCGAGGCCACCAGGGAAGCCTTGATGGCTTCGTAGACGTTGAGTTCTTCCTTGGCGTCGTGGGCCAGGGAGTGGGCCAGCGGGCCGAAGAAACCGTATGCGGCCAAAATACCGAAGAAGGTACCCACCAGTGCCGCACCAACGTGCAAGCCGATGGACTTCTGGTCGCCGTCGCCCAGGGACGCCATGGTCACCACGATACCCAATACCGCCGCGACGATACCGAAGCCAGGCATGGCGTCGGCGATACCGGTGACCGCGTGGGATGGATGCTCCAGGTCTTCCTTGAGGCTGTACAACTCCATGTCGAAGAGGCCTTCGAGTTCATGGGGCGCCATGTTACCGGACGACATGATGCGCAGGTAATCACAGATGAACGCCGTCATGCGAGCGTCCTTGAGTACCGCAGGGTACTTGGCGAAAATCGGGCTGGCGGCAGCGTCTTCGATATCGCCTTCGATCGCCATCATGCCTTCACGGCGGCTTTTGTTGAGGATCTCGTAGATCAGGCCCAGCACTTCGAGGTAGAAGGTGTGGCTGAAACGCGAACTGAACATGCCCAGGGATTTCTTGAGCACGTGCATCGTCATGTAGCCGGGGTTGGCCTGCAGGAACGCACCGAGGGCCGCGCCACCGATGATCATCACCTCGAAAGGTTGGATCAGGGCGGCAATCTTGCCATGGGAAAGCACGTATCCGCCGAGCACGCTCGCGAACACGACGATGATGCCGATAATTTTAGCCATAGATAGAAAGTACTTATTTAAGTCGGGTTCAAGGTCATATTCGGAAGCTGAAAAATCTCTTCTTCTACTTATCGGCAAAACTGCGCCAGACTATAGGCTGTTCTGGCGAAAAGCCAATTTGCCCCGTTCCGGGCGTAGAGAATTCATACGATGATCACGTCCAGCCATGACTAACGAAACGAAGGTTCCAACGCCACGACCGACCACCCTCGAAGGCTGGGTGAAGCTGCTCGATGGCGTGCACCTGCCGGTGCCCCAGGCCAGCCATGACCTGGTCTGCAAGGCCATTGCCGACAGCCGCCGCTCGTTGCGTGACATCGCCGAACTGATGCAGGACAGCCCCGCGCTGGCCCTGAGCGTTATCCGCGAGGCCAACCATCACACCCATGGCAGCCTTGCGGAACCTGCGGAAAATCTCGAAGTGGCCATCAACCGCCTCGGTCTCAAACGTACCGAGGAACTGCTCGCTCGTCTGCCGTCGTTGCCAGGGCACGAAATCCCCATCGCCTTGCGCCAGCTGCAATTGATCAGCCAACACGCCACGCAACAGGCCAATGGCTTTTTTGCCAGCCGCCTGGCGCGACTGTGGCAGGACATTCACTGGGGCAGTCTGTTGTTTCTCTCGCCGCTCTGGCCACTGGCCCTGACTCACCCGCGGTTGCTGGGGGAGTGGGAATTGCGGGTCGTCCACAAAGGCGAGCCCGCGCGCAAGGTAGAGCGCGAATTGTTCGGCGTCAGCCTGATGAAAATCTGCCTGGCGCTGGCAGAGACCTGGCGCCTGCCGATCTGGGTGACGCAAGGTTATCGCCTGCTGCTCAATGAACGCCGCGAGCTGGTGCAGGTTCTGCGCATCGCCCGGGACAGCGAGCACCCGCTGCGCCAGCAGAATCGCCTGGACGACGACCCAACCCTGCGGCGCTGGCTCAATCAACCGGCCAACACCGTGTTGCTGGCCAACGGCCTGGCACTCTCAGCGCAACAGGCCTGGGACGGCCCCCACAGTGCCCGCTGGCAATACCTCACCAGTTTGTACCTGCAGATGCCGGTGGATGAGGTTCAGCAACAGCTGCACCAACAAGCCGTCACCAGCGCCCGTCATGACGCCATGCCAGACCTCTGGCATCCGGCCGTGGCGTTGCTCTGGCCCTGGGGCAGCCGTCGCATCCACCCCGGCTTGCTACCTGCTCCCCCACCCAGCGCCGAGGACCTGAGCCAGTGGCGCAAGCAATGTTCCGCACTGCTGGTGGAACCGAGCCCCTTCAGCAATGCCATGCACCTGACCACCTCGGCACGGGACGTGTTGATGGCTTGCGGCATGCGCCGGGTGATGATCCTGATGGCCGACCGCAACCAGACCAGCGTGCGCGTACACCAGACCGCCGGCCTGCCCAAAGAAGCCGCGGCCATGAGCTTTACCATCAGCCAGAGCAAAATAGTGCAGCGGTTGCTGGCCCAGCAGGCCCAGGTTCGCCTGAACCCGGACAACAACGCGCAGTTTTCGGCGCTGCTGCCACCGGGCCTGCGCAGCCTGTTTCGCGGGGAGCACCTGCTGCTGCGCTCGCTGACCTGCAATGGCCGGGTGATCATGCTGGTGGTGGTGGACCAGGGCGGCGGACCGTTCTCGGACGTGACCGTGCAAGCCTTCGGCAAAACCGTGCAATGCATCGAACGAGCCCTGCATACCTTTACCAACCGCGGCCGCTGAACTTGCTACAATCTTTTCCCTTTGCGCCCCTGGAGACCTCACATGCCTGACTTCTCTGGCTTGCCGCTGGTGATCGAGCCGAGCGAGCTGCTGCCGCGCCTCGACGCCCGCGAACTGATTCTGGTGGACCTGACCAGCGCCGCCCGCTACAGCACCGGCCATATCCCTGGCGCACGCTTCGTCGACCCCAAGCGTACCCAGCTCGGTCAACCGCCGGCGCCGGGCCTGCTGCCGGCCAAAGCCGACCTCGAAGCCCTGTTCGGCGAGCTCGGACACAACCCCGATGCGGTCTACGTGGTCTATGACGATGAAGGCGGCGGCTGGGCCGGGCGGTTTATCTGGCTGCTGGACGTGATCGGCCATTCAAACTACCACTACCTCGACGGCGGCTTGCTGTCGTGGCTGGACGAAGGCCTGCCGGTGTCCGTCGAAGTGCCTGCGCCCGTCGCAGGCCCGGTCAGCCTGACGCTGCACGAAGCCCCCACCGCCACCCGCGAGTACCTGCAAAGCCGCCTCGGTGCTGCCGACCTGGCGATCTGGGACGCTCGCGGCCCGCTGGAATATTCCGGAGAGAAAGTCGTCGCAGCCCGAGGCGGACACATTCCCGGCGCGGTCAATTTCGAATGGACTGCCGGCATGGACCAAGCGCGCAACCTGCGCATCCGCAAGGACATGCCGCAAATCCTCGAACAATTGGGCATCACGCCTGACAAAGAAATCATCACCCACTGCCAGACTCACCACCGCTCCGGCTTCACCTACCTGGTGGCCAAGGCGCTCGGTTATCCACGAGTCAAAGGCTATGCCGGTTCCTGGGGTGAATGGGGCAACCACCCCGACACACCCATCGAGCTTTGAAGGTTCTTAAGGACAGTTAATGAAAAACCGTTTGTTCATCCTCACTCAATACCTGCTGCCCCACCACCTGCTGTCGCGGTTGGCCGGCTGCATTGCCGAATGCCGCGTGCGCTGGTTCAAGAACGCCTTCACCGCATGGTTTGCCAAGCGCTACCAAGTGGACATGTCCCAAGCACTGGTGGAAGACCTGACTGCCTACGAGCACTTCAACGCCTTCTTCACCCGCGCCCTGAAAGACGGCGCACGCCCGCTGGACGATACCCCGGGCGCGATCCTCAGCCCCGCCGACGGTGCCGTCAGCCAGCTCGGCCCGATCGAGCATGGCCGGGTGTTCCAGGCCAAGGGCCACAGCTTCAGCGTGCTGGAGCTGCTGGGCGGTGATGCGGCCAACGCGGCGCCGTTCATGGGCGGCGATTTCGCCACCATCTACCTCTCCCCCAAGGACTATCACCGCGTGCACATGCCACTGGCCGGCACCCTGCGGGAGATGGTCTACATCCCTGGACGGATTTTCTCGGTCAACCAGACCACCGCCGAAAACGTTCCGGAGCTGTTCGCCCGCAACGAGCGCGTGGCGTGCATTTTCGACACCGAACGCGGGCCGATGGCCGTTGTACTGGTGGGCGCGATGATCGTAGCGTCCATCGAAACCGTCTGGGCCGGACTGGTGACACCTCCCAAGCGCCAGCTGAAAACCTTCCGTTATGACGAAGCCGCCCGCGCGCCGATTCATCTGGAAAAAGGCGCCGAACTGGGTCGCTTCAAGCTGGGTTCGACAGCCATCGTGCTGTTCGGTCCGGACCAGGTGAAATGGGCCGAAGGCCTGGTGGCCGGTTCGCCAGTGCAGATGGGCCAGGGCCTGGCACTGCCAAAGGCCTGATTCACGCCCGTCCTTTGAAGCAGGGTTGTGGGAGCAAGACCTGTGGGAGCAAGGCTTGCCCGCGATGAACGATGACGCGGTCCAAAAGAAACTGCGGCGCCTGCATCGCGAGCAAGCTTTGCTCACACAGCACACTCAGGCCAACACGCCGGCCTGTCAGCTGCTAGAGTTGGAAACATCACGTTTATTTCCCGCCGGAGCCCGTACACGGCATGAATGAGACCAGCCCTCTCCAGCTATTGCGCGTCATGACCCCGACGCAAGCACGCTTGTCGTTCTGCGACGCCACGCCACGGGACCTCAAGCGCTGGATCGCCAACCTGCCCAAGGCCAACATCGGCGAAACAGCTCGCCTTTTGTACCAAGCCCTTGGCGAACTCAACCAACTGCTCACGCCCAGCGACAATCGCCTGCAACTGCTCGAGCTGCTGCGGCCCGAGGTGTATTACGTCTGCAAGCACCTGGAGCGGCACTTCCTGCAACAGGCCATCGTGCTGGATGAACGCTCGCGCAAGATCGTCAACCTGTGCCAGGCGCTGCAAACCCAGCTGGCGATGGGCTACAAACAGATCGTGGCGCGTATGGCATCGAAATACACCAAGGACCGGGCCCGCCTGCTGAGCACCGCGCTGCAACGGGCGATGCATGCCCTCAATGGCCCGCTGCTGCGCGCCAGTCAGTTGTACAGCCCAGTGCCTGAAGGGCTGTGGCTCGATTTACATCAGTTGTATCGGATCGCCTGCCTGCACCGGTTGCAGCACCTGAGCGTGAGTGACGAACTGGCGAGCCAGGTTCATCAATTGAACCCCGAACAGACCTATGTCGTTGCCTTGTTGCTGGGAGCGTCACGCAGCAATCAACTGCGCCAGAGCCAAATCGGGTGGCTGACCCAGGCGCTCGAATCCTGGAGCCAGTGGGTCAAGCTCGATCCCACCTCCAGCGCTGCCAGCCTGTTCGCGGTCGCTCCGGAGCTGGATGTCGGGCCACGCTACCGCTCCAAGTTCCGCGCCGAACAGCAGCCAACCTTGCAGGGCTTCGATCCACAACCCCTGGTGCGCGCAATCGCCACGCACCTGGAACAACCTGCCGAGCATAGCCTGCCAATACCGGGCGGCATGAGCGTCGACACCTTGCATCACCTGCAAGCCGCCTGGGGCGAAGCGGCCGAACGCAGCTTCCAGCGCACCGAGGGCAACGGCACGCTGACCCTGTGCGTGGGCATGAGCGCGCTGCACTACTACCTCGGCGGCGAGCGCTCTTTCACCGAGATACTGAAAAGCCCCGGCACCCGCAAGGCCCGCTTCGAAGCCTCGCCAAGCAAGACAAGCGACACTTGGAAGCAAGCGTTCGACGCCGCCCCCGCCGGCGACAGCGACCTGCTGCCCTATGAAGAAATCGAGTACCCGGTCAACCCGGCCGATGACGATGGCACCAGCTCCGACAACCAGCATCACTTCCCCACCTACGACTTGCCAATCATCAACCACAGCCCCGGCGGCTACTGCCTCGGCTGGCCCAAGGAAGTGCCGGAACAACTGCAAGCCGGGGAAATGATCGGCATCCGGGACACCAGCGACCAAGCCTGGAGCGTTGCCGTGGTGCGCTGGATCCGACAAGTGCGCAACGGCGCCATGCAAATGGGCATCGAGCTGGTCGCACCGCATGCCCAGCCTTGTGGGCTGCAACTGGTCCGCGAAGAAAATGAGCACGGTCACTACCTGCGCGGGCTGTTACTCCCCGAGATCAGCGCCATTGATCTCCCCCCCACCATGATCGCCCCGCGCCTGCCGTTCCAGGAGGGCCAGCGGGTGTTGATCAACACCAACGGCCAGGAACGCCGCGCCGGCCTGGACCGCCGGGTCACCAGCACCCACAGTTTCAATCAGTTTGCTTATCACCCGGAAGACTCAACCGCCAACGGGGATGGCGGCGAGCAAGAAGGGAATTTTGATTCGTTGTGGAAGTCGCTGTAGGCAGCCAACGCGTAACCCTTTGTGAAGAGAGAATTCTCTGTGGGAGCAAAGCTTGCTCGCGATGCTGGCACCGCGGTTCTTTTATAGACCGCGTTATCGTTTATCGCGGGCAAGCCTTGCTCCCACAGCTAGATCTCCTCGCCACAAAGATTGCGACAGACTCAGAGCTGCCCGTCACGATCCCTGAAGCCCAACAGGTACAACACCCCATCCAGCCCCAGGGTGGAAATCGCCTGTCTGGCCGACTGCTTGACCAGCGGCTTGGCGCGGAACGCCACGCCCAGGCCCGCTATCGCCAGCATCGGCAAGTCGTTGGCACCGTCGCCCACGGCGATGGTCTGTTCCAGGCGCAGGCCTTCTTTTTCAGCCAGTTCACGCAGCAGGTCCGCCTTGCGCTGGGCATCGACGATCGGCTCGACGGCCACGCCGGTCACCTTGCCATCCACCACTTCCAGTTCGTTGGCGAACACGTAGTCGATGCCGAGCTTGGCCTGCAGCTGCTTGGCGAAGTAGGTGAAGCCGCCGGACAGGATGGCGGTCTTGTAGCCCAGGCGCTTGAGTTCGGCGAACAGCGTCTCGGCGCCTTCGGTCAGGCGCAGCGAAGCACCAATGGAATCCAGCACGCTGACGTCCAGCCCCTTGAGCAGCGCCAGGCGCTCCTTGAAGCTGGCCCGGAAATCCAACTCGCCAGCCATGGCTCGCTCGGTGATGGCCGAGACCTTGTCGCCCACGCCGGCCGCCTTGGCCAGTTCGTCGATGACTTCGGCTTCGATCAGCGTCGAGTCCATGTCGAACACCGCCAGGCGGCGGTTACGGCGGAACAGCGAATCTTCCTGGAAGGCGATGTCGACGTTCAGTTCCTGGGCCACGCTGAGGAACTCGGCACGCAACGCCTGGGGATCCGCCGGCTCGCCGCGCACCGAAAACTCGATGCAACCCTTGCCCTTGTCGTCCGGGGTGTCCAGCGGCATGCGCCCGGACAATCGGTCGATATGGTCGATGTTCAGGTCATATTTGGCGGTGATCGAACTGACACGCTGCAACTGCTCGGCGGTAACCTTGCGGGTCAACAGGGTAACGATGTGGCGCTTCTTGCCCTGGCCGGCCACCCAATGTCGGTAATCGTCCTCGGACACCGGGGTGAAGCGCACCTGTTGGTCGAGCTTGTAGGCGGTGAACAGGATGTCCTTGAGCACCGACTTGCCTTGTTCGGCGTCCGGGATTTCAACCAGGATGCCGAACGACAACGTGTCGTGGATCACCGCCTGACCGATGTCGAGAATGTTCACACCACCCTGGGCCAGAACGCCGGTAATGGCCGCAGTCAGACCCGGACGGTCGCTGCCAGTGATGTTTATCAGGACGATTTCGCGCAAGGCGCACCCCCGCAGGTGGAAAAAAACCGCATTCTACCCACATTCAGTGACCATCGGGCACCGCCAGTGCTTTGCCGGTCATGGGGCTGTCGCTATACTGCGCGTCAATTTCACGGACAAAGAGCCGAGCTCAGTGAACCGGCCCACGCCAGTCAAAACCGACAACTTCTTCCTGCTGATCTTCCGTGCACTGCGTCACCGTCGTGTGCCGATAGCATTGCGCATTGCCAGCCATAACGTGATCCTGGTCGCCCTGGCCCTGGTCATCTACGCCTGCGTGATGGGCTTGCAGTTCAAGCAGGCGATGCACGAGCAGGCCGACGCCCTGGGTGAAAGCCTGACCACCCAGACCGCCACGTCCGCCACCGAGCTGCTGGTGTCCAACGACATCCTCAGCCTCAACGTGCTGCTCAACAACCTGACCAAGAACAAACTGGTGGCCCACGCCGCCATCTACAGCGTGGACAACCGCATCCTCGCCGAGGCCGGCCAGCGTCCCAAGCCAGGCCTGCTGGGCGAGTCCGGCGGCATGTACCAGAGCAAGATCACCTTCCAGGACGTGACCGCCGGGCAGCTGCGCATCAGCCTGGACATGGACCAGTTCCAGCAACCGATGACCATCAGCCTGCAAAGCATGGGTATCCTCAGCGCGATCCTGCTGGCACTGGCACTGGCCTTGAGCCTGCGCCTGGGGCGGCACATCTCCACGCCGCTGTTGCAATTGCGCGTCTGGCTGCGGGACATCGACGAACACACGCCAGCCACCCAGCGCCAGGACGAAATCGGCGATCTGGCCCGGCAACTGCACGCCAGCTTCGCGCCGGAGCCTGAGCCCGTGCCGGAACCTGAAGACATCGACTACGTGGACGACGACGATGCCGAGCCGGGCTTCGAAGTGCGTAACCTGCGCGACCCGGGCTTCGATGAAAGCCAGCCAATGCCTGCTTCCAAACCGGCTCCACGCCACGTGGTACGCACGGTTGAAGACGATGAAGACGACGACGCGTTTGCCGACCTGCGGGACGAGTCAGTCGATGGAACACCTCAACCGGTCGCCAGGCCAGTCGCCTCGAACCTGCCCCAGCACAGTGCCGTACTGGCCGTGCAACTGGGCGCCCAGGACCAACTGCGCCGCCTGCCCCAGGCGCGCCTGAAGGAATTGCTCGAGCGCTACCGCGACTGCCTCGACCAGGCCGCATCGCTCTATCAGGGCGAACTGCACACCCTGAACGATGGCAGCACGCTAATGCTGTTTCACACCGAAGACAGCGGTGACGACTACCTGACCAACGCCATTTGCTGCGGTGAGTTGCTGCGCGCCTTGGGCCACCAGTTGCAGATCGAAGTCGCCGACAGCGGCATCACCCTGCAACTACAATTGGGCCTGACCCTGGGCGATGGCTTGTTTGGCCTGAGCCAGATCGACCTGCTGCTGACCGAAACCGCCCAGGACGCCCTGGCACTGTCGCAACACAGCCGCAACCTGCTGCTGGTGGAGCGCAAGATCAACGACGACGCCCTGATCCGCCAACGCGCTCGCATCCGCCCCATCGCCAGCCCCGAAGGCGCGTGCTGCGTGGAACGCTTGATGGAACCTTATCCATCAATGCTGGAGCGGCAGTTGGCGCGGATGCATGAGCGCCAGGCCTGAGCCTCAGGACTTGAAATGACGAAGCCCGCAGATGAGTGATTGTCTGCGGGCTTTTTTGTTGCCTTTAGCGCCGCCATCGCGAGCAAGCTCGCTCCCACATTGGATATGTGGCTGCAGGATCCTCCTGTGGGAGCGAGCTTGCTCGCGATGAGGCCGGTACAGGCACCGGAAAACCCAACCGGCAGAAACAACAAAGCCCGCTTCAACGCGGGCTTTGTTTTGCATCCAGTCCTGGCGTCAGAACCTGAACACTTCCATGTCCGTACGAATCGGCAAGGCCATGGGGATCTTGTCCTTATCCTTTTCTACCGGCTTGGCCGGGGCGGGAGCGGCCTTGCGTGGGACTTCTGCGACAGGTGGCTGGTTGGCCAGGGGCTTGAGCGACACGGACAGCTGTTCGGCCAGGCGTTGCAGGAGCACGCCCTGGGCCTGGACCTGTGCCGCCGTGGTGCCGGCATGTTGCTCTTGCAGATGAACGATGCGGTTCTCACGCACCTTGCCACGACGGTCGATCAACCGCCATTGGGCATCGAGCACTGCCGGCTGGGCTTTACCCGAGTCCAGGCGGGTAATCGACAGCAGCACCTGTACATCCGGGGTGAAGCCTTGGGTCGCGGGTGCCAGCACTACACGCTGGCTGTCCAGATGCCCGGCGACCTGGCGCAGCAGCAACTGATCGATGTCGGAAGACAGGCTGCCAGCCCAACGACCGTCAGTGGCGGCCTGCAGGCTGCCGTCCGGTTGGCGTTGCAATAAGGTTTCGCGTTGCAGGTAGTCGGCGATCAGGACCGGCCCCAGCAATACAGCCATGCCTGTGCTTTGCGCAGGCTGGGCCGGGGTTCCGCTGTCCAGTTGGTACAGCGACACCGGCTGGTTCATGCTGCAGCCCGCCAGGCCAAGCAGGCCGGCGAGCCACAAAATAGGGAGGCGCAGAGCAGTCATCGTTCCGTCCAGGTGGCAGCCACAAGGCTTACCACAGTGAAAAAATACTCGGTCATTATGAAGAACGCTCGGCCACGCCGGCGCTTGAAAGGGCCTATCATCCGTGAATATGCGCGCCGACTCCAGCGCGAAAGTATCGATCTGCGGCATTTAATCGCAGACCGAGCCCTCTAGTACGCCTAATTGAGGTTTTCGACGAGCAGCGCATCGACTCGCTGAAACCCCCTTGGGAGCTTGTTGCCCCGCCGACCACGTTCACCCTTGTAATGCTCAAGATCGTCCGCCTTTAACGAAAGCGTGCGCTTGCCTGCCTGTAGCACAAGCGTGGCGCCTTCCGGCAACACTGCAATATCCGTGACATATTCCTCACGACTGGCAACCCGTTCGCCGGAAATCCCAATAATCTTGTTGCCCTTGCCTTTACCCAGCTGTGGCAGATCGCTGATCTTGAACACCAGCAACCGGCCTTCGGTGGTGACCGAAGCCAGCCAGTTGCTCTCCCGATCGGCCACCGGCCGCGGCGCAATCACCTTGGCGTTGTTCGGCAGGCTCAACAACGCCTTGCCCGCCTTGTTCTTGGCTTGCAGATCCTCGCCCTTGACCACGAACCCGTAGCCCGCGTCCGATGCAATTACGTACAGTCCATCATCATCAGGCATCAGCACGCATTCAAAAGTTGCACCCGGCGGCGGCGTCAAACGACCGGTCAGCGGTTCGCCCTGGCCACGAGCCGACGGCAGGGTGTGGGCCGGCACCGAATAGCTGCGCCCGGTGGAGTCAACGAACACCGCAAACTGGTTGGAACGCCCGGCCGCCAAGGCCTTGAAGCCGTCCCCGGCCTTGTAGGAAAGCCCCGTCGCGTCAATATCATGACCTTTGGCGGAACGCACCCAACCTTTTTCTGACAGTACGACGGTCACTTTCTCGTTCGGCAGCAGATCGTGCTCGCTCAGCGCCTTGGCTTCGGCACGCTCGACGATTGGCGAGCGACGGTCGTCGCCGTAGGTTTCGGCGTCCTTGAGCAGTTCGGTGCGCACCAGTTTCTTGAGCTTGGCTTCGCTGCCCAGCAAGGCTTGCAGCTTGGCCTGTTCCTTGAGGAGTTCATCCTGTTCGGCACGCAGCTTCATCTCTTCCAACCGCGCCAACTGCCGCAGGCGGGTGTCGAGGATGTAGTCGGCCTGGATTTCACTCAGGGCAAAACGGGCGATCAGGCTGGCCTTGGGGTGCTCCTCGGTACGGATGATGTGGATCACTTCATCCAGGTTGAGGTAGGCGATCAGCAAACCGTCCAACAGGTGCAGGCGACGCTCGACCTTGTCCAGGCGGAATTGCAGGCGCCGACGCACGGTCTTGACCCGGAACTCCAGCCACTCCACCAGCAATGCCCGCAGGTTTTTCAACTGCGGCTTGCCGTCCAGGCCGATGATGTTGATGTTGACCCGGTAGCTGGACTCCAGGTCGGTGCTGGCGAACAGGTGCTGCATCAGCGCGTCGTGGTCGACTCGGCTGTTGACCGGGATGATCACGATGCGGCACGGGTTTTCGTGGTCGGATTCGTCGCGCAAGTCAGCCACTTGCGGTGCTTTCGACGGTTTTGCCTGCATCATCGCGGCAATTTGCTCCAAGACCTTGGCCCCGGAAACCTGGTGCGGCAGCGCCGTGACAATGATGTCGCCGTCTTCAACGTGATACACGGCGCGCATGCGCACCGAACCACGGCCGGTCTCATAGATTTTCAGCAGGTCGGCACGCGGGGTGATGATTTCCGCTTCGGTCGGATAGTCCGGGCCCTGGATGTGCTCGCAGAGTTGTTCCACCGTGGCTTTGGGCTCGTCCAGCAGACGCACGCACGCCGTGGCCACTTCCCGCAGGTTGTGAGGCGGCACGTCGGTGGCCATGCCCACGGCAATGCCGGTGGTGCCATTGAGGAGAATATTCGGCAAACGCGCTGGCAAAACCAGGGGTTCATCGAGGGTGCCGTCGAAGTTCGGCCCCCAGTCCGCGGTGCCCTGGCCCAGCTCGCTGAGCAGCACTTCGGAATAGCGCGACAACCGCGCCTCGGTGTAACGCATGGCCGCGAAAGACTTGGGATCGTCCGGCGCCCCCCAGTTACCCTGCCCGTCCACCAGCGTGTAGCGATAGCTGAATGGCTGGGCCATCAGCACCATGGCTTCATAGCAGGCCGAGTCGCCGTGGGGGTGGAACTTACCGAGCACGTCACCGACGGTACGCGCCGATTTCTTGTGCTTGGAATCCGCATCCAGCCCCAGTTCACTCATGGCATAGATGATCCGCCGCTGAACCGGCTTCAAACCATCGCCGATGTGCGGCAAGGCACGGTCCATGATCACGTACATGGAGTAATTGAGGTAGGCATTTTCGGTGAAGTCAGCCAGCGATCGGCGTTCTACGCCGTCTAAGCTGTCTGCAAGAATGTCGCTCATGCGGGCCTCATCAGTTCGTTGTCTGGCGCAGCAGCATGGTGCCGTCGCGCTGGGTAAATTCAAGTTTGTTCAGGGCGCTCATGCCCAGCAGCACTTGCGTGCCACCCAGGCCTGGCGCCACCAGGGCACGGACATCGCGCAACACGATGTCACCCAATTGCAACCGGTCGATGCGGGTGCGATAGCCCTCGCTCAAACCGTTGGCGGTACTCAACGTCACGCCGAAACCCTTTTCCAGCTTGAGGCGCTCGGCCAACTCCACCGGAATCGCCACATCGGTGGCGCCCGTGTCGAGCATGAAATCTACCGGCTGACCGTTGATCTGGCCGCTGGCGACGAAATGGCCCTGTCTATTGCCGACCAACTTCACCTCGATAAACCCTTCGCCTCTTTGCGAATACACCTGGGCATTGGGGTTTTGCTGGCGCTGCTCCCATTGGGCAAAAAACCGCGTTGCCAGGAACAGCGCCGCGCACCAGGCCAATATCATCAACACCCTGCCAGCACGCCTGCCCGGCGGCGACTGACTCATGGCGAGGCGCCCCAGCCCCCGTCCGGCGCGGCGAAGCGCCAGATGATCGGCCGCGTTTCGCCGTCGGCGCGAGCACCGTCGTTGTTGTCCAGGCCGATCCAGGCGCCCTCGGTGTCCACCACCAGCGCTTCGGCCAGCCCATAATCCTGGGAATAACGCCGACCGTCCTGCAACGCCTCGGCGGCGAACGACCAGCACCGCTCCACTTGGGCGGTCTGCGGGTCACGCCGGCAGATCTGAAAGGCGTTGCGCTCCAGGGTAAACAGCTTGCCATTGAACAATGACAAATCAGCAAAATCCCGCGAAACCGCCTTGGCCTTGGGGAACTGCGCCGGCTGCATCTCCAGCCCCGCTTCACTCAGCAACACACAGTTGCCATCGCAGTCCCACACCGTTTGCTGACGCTTGATCAACAAAAGCCCGCGACGCTCACGCTCGGCCGCCAACCACAGTTGGTCACCGGCCGGGTTGACCGCCAAACCTTCGAATAGCGCATTGAAATGCAACAACATGCCGCTGGCGCGGGCCTGGCGGATCATTGTTGGTGCAATTTTCAACCACGACGCCGGCCCCGCAGGCGGTACCTGCAACACGGCGGCTTGGGACTCGCTGACCACATAGCGATTGCCAGCGCTGTCGCAACTGATGCCTTCGAAATCCAGCTCGCCACCGCGCAGGAACGACGCTGCCCAGGTTCGGGACTTCAAACCCCAGGGCAAACCGCTGTCGGGAACCGCCGGCACCTCGATTTCAACCACCTCGGCCTGCCAGAGCGAAGACTCGGAGGGCGCGAGGCGATAGATCCGATCATCGTCGCGATCGGATACCGTCCACATTTCGCTGCCACACAGCGCCAACCCGGACAGATTACCGCCGCGCATGCCATCGACGGCATGCTCGGACAGCAACTTCAGCTCCGGTGCAGGCCCTGCGACCACAACCCCCGCCCACAGCAACAACGCCAGGGCGAAACCGTTGCGCATCAGGCCAGCACCTCGGCCAGGTCCCCTTTGGATTCGAGCCAGGACTTGCGATCGCCGGCGCGTTTCTTCGCCAGTAGCATGTCCATCATCTCCGAGGTCGCTTCGAAATCATCCAGGGTCAACTGCACCAGACGGCGGGTGTTCGGATCCATGGTGGTTTCACGCAGTTGCGGCGGGTTCATCTCGCCCAGGCCTTTGAATCGAGTGACCTGCGGCTTGCCGCGTTTCTTCTCGGCCACCAGGCGATCGAGAATGCCGTCGCGCTCGGCCTCGTCCAGGGCGTAGTAGATTTCCTTGCCCAGGTCGATGCGGTACAGCGGCGGCATCGCCACATAAACGTGGCCGGCGTCCACCAGCGGGCGGAAATGCTGGACGAACAAAGCGCAGAGCAACGTGGCGATGTGCAGGCCGTCGGAGTCGGCGTCGGCGAGGATGCAGATCTTGCCGTAGCGCAGCTGGCTCATGTCCGCGGCGCCCGGGTCGACACCGATGGCCACCGCGATGTTATGCACTTCCTGGCTGGCCAGCACTTCGCTGCCGTCCACTTCCCAGGTGTTGAGGATCTTGCCTCGCAGCGGCAGGATCGCCTGGAACTCCTTGTCCCGCGCCTGCTTGGCCGAGCCGCCGGCGGAGTCACCTTCCACCAGGAACAGCTCGGAACGCATCGGGTCCTGCCCGGCGCAATCGGCGAGCTTGCCCGGCAATGCCGGGCCCTGGGTGATGCGCTTGCGCTCGACCTTCTTGCTGGCCTTGAGGCGGCGGCCGGCGTTATTGATTGCCAACTCTGCCAGGGCCAGGCCGGTTTCCGGGTTGGCGTTGAGCCACAGGCTGAACGCATCCTTGACCACCCCGGAGACAAACGCCGCCGCTTCGCGGGACGACAGGCGCTCCTTGGTCTGGCCGGAGAATTGCGGTTCCTGCATCTTCATCGACAGCACGAAGGCGATGCGCTCCCAGACGTCTTCCGGCGCCAGCTTCACGCCACGGGGCAGCAGATTGCGGAACTCGCAGAACTCGCGCATGGCATCGAGCAAACCCTGGCGCAACCCGTTGACGTGGGTGCCGCCCTGGGCCGTGGGGATCAGGTTGACGTAGCTTTCCTGGACGCTTTCGCCGCCTTCGGGCAGCCATAACAGCGCCCAGTCCACGGCTTCCTTGTTACCAGCCAGGCTGCCGCAGAACGGCTCGTTGGGCAGGCGCTCGAAATCGTTGACCGCGTCCACCAGGTAAGAACGCAGGCCGTCTTCGTAATGCCACTCGACTTTCTCGCCAGTGGCCTTGTCCTCGAAACTGACCAGCAACCCCGGGCACAGCACGGCCTTGGCCTTGAGCACATGCTTGAGGCGGCTGACGGAAAACTTCGGCGAATCGAAATACTTCGGGTCCGGAGCGAAATACACGCTGGTCCCGGTGTTGCGTTTGCCGACGGTGCCGACCACTTCCAGCTCGGTGGCCTTGTAGCCGTCGGCGAAGGTCATCTGGTATTCGTTGCCGTCACGCTTGACCCGCACCCGCACCTGGGTCGACAAGGCGTTGACCACGGAAATACCCACCCCGTGCAGACCGCCGGAGAACTGGTAGTTCTTGTTGGAAAACTTGCCGCCGGCGTGGAGCTTGGTGAGGATCAGCTCGACGCCCGACACACCCTCTTCGGGGTGAATGTCCACCGGCATGCCGCGGCCATCATCGCTGACTTCCAGCGAGTGATCGGCGTGCAGGATGACCTGCACCGAACGAGCGTGCCCGGCCAAGGCTTCGTCGACACTGTTGTCGATGACTTCCTGGGCGAGATGGTTCGGCCGACTGGTGTCGGTGTACATGCCGGGGCGCTTGCGCACCGGGTCGAGGCCCGAGAGGACTTCGATGGCGTCTGCGTTATAAGAGCTAGCGCTGGGAGTGGCCATGGGGTCTCGTCGTCAGTGTTCAATGAAAAAGGGGCGATGGGCTCACAGCGACGTGAAGTCGATCGCCTGGTACAAATCGGCGCCAATGCCGGCAAAACTCAACAGCGCCGGCAACTGCTGGGCAAACCCTTGGAAACTGTGGTCGCCGCCGGCCTGGATGCGCAAGGCACAGGCGCGGTAATACTGTTGGGCGTGGCGATAATCCAGCGTTTCGTCACCGGTTTGCAACCATACCTGAAACCGCTGCGGATCCCGGGGCGCCGGCACTTGCAGTTCGGCCAGGGCCGTGACGTGGTCGTGGGTCAATTCCCAGGTTTCATCTGTGTACAAATTCTTCTGCGTGCCCAGGTAACCGTCGAACATCCGATGCGGGCTGACGGCAGGGTTGACCAACAGGGCCTTGAGGCCGTGGCGCTCGGCCAAGTGAGTCGCATAGTAGCCGCCGAGCGAGCTGCCGACCAGCAGCGGGCGCCCCAGTTCTGTAATCGCCTGCTCCAACTGACCGATGGCCTGGCGGGGGTGGTGATGCAAGGCGGGCACCTGCAACTGGTCGCTCAGGCCCAGGCGTGCCATCACCTCGGTCAATTGACAGGCCTTGGTCGACGCCGGGGCGCTGTTGAAGCCATGGATATAAAGGATCGAACCCGACATTGCCGACTCCCTGGGTGTTGGGCAAAAGCCGGAGTTTACAGGGAGATTGCGGTGATTGGGGGGATTTGACCGTGTTGTTGCCTCCCATGAATCGTCGATCACAGCACCTGTGGGAGCAAAGCTTGCTCGCGATGGCGGCTTAACTGAGTACATATCCATTTCTGCGGTAACGGCCACTTAGGGTTCCGCCCTGACGGCGGCTCACTTTTTTTCAAACGCCAAAAAAAGTAAGCAAAAAAGGCTTGCCCCACCACTTGGCACCTCGCCTAGGCTCGGTGTGCCTGAACGAAGGCATTTGCTCCGTGGGCCCGCCGCGAAGGGCCATCCATGGCCCAGCGCGGCTAACCCGGCATCCATGCCGGGTTGCCCACTCCACAATGCCTGCGCTCGGCCAGCGTGGTTAACGGGGCGCCGAGATCAACGTCCACCACGAGGCGGCCTAACAGCCGACCTGGCTCTCCCGGTTGTACACCCGTCAGATCTGTGGGAGCAAAGCTTGCTCGCGAGGGGGCCTGACAGCCGACCTGGTTCTCCCGGTCGTACTCCGGTCCAATTGTGGGAGCGATCTTGCTCGCCTCTGCGCGCGGTGTGGTCAGGATTGTGTATTGACGTTGTCCAGCATCCGATTCGCCAATAAAGCGCCCAGCTCGATCAGTTGCTGAATGCCAAGGGCAACATGGCGTCGCGAGCCTTTCAGGTCGAAGGCAAGGTCGCTGACCATGGCATCGGCTGAGGCCAGGGTTTCGCTGAGGTTGGCCAGCAGGCTTTCGGTGTCGACGCCTTCCACGACGGTGAACAGTTGACCTGAGGGCTTTTTCTTTTTGGCTTGAGGTTTGGGGTCAAGATAATGGTCGATGGCGCGCTTGGCGGCTTCATCGAGTATCGGGGGAATCTGGCTGGCTTCGGGAGAAATGGAATCTTTTTTTGTTGGCCCAGAGTTATCTTCAGACATGTTGGCGCTCCACTAGGATTGAAATAACGCCCTCCTACTTTCGGGTTTCCAGGCCCGGCCGCTGAACTTTCAGCGACGGGAAAAGGTTAGCGACAGCCCTTCCCACCCAGCAACCGCCAGAGCTCGTCGGAAAAATCTGCTTGAACCAGGAAGGATGTCCGACCATTCCCACAAACCCTGGTCGGCTGTCAGCCGCCATCGCGAGCAAGCTCGCTCCCACACAGGTTTTTGGCTGTTTATAAGATCAGTGTCCACCGCCGATCCCTGTGGGAGCAAAGCTTGCTCGCGATGGCGGTGGGTCTGCTTGCATCCATGCTGAATGTACCGCCGTCTTCGCGAGCAAGCCCACACAATTGGATCGGGGTATGACCGGAGAATCAGGTCGGCTATCAGGCCGCCTCGCGAGCAAGCTTTGCTCCCACAGGTCCTGCTCAAACAGATCTGAAGGATGTACGACCGGGAGAGACGGGCCGGCTGTCAGGCCGCCTCGTCCTCAGTAACCGTTGGAGCCATAGTCAGGGGTAAACGCAAACCCAACCACCCGCTCAACCCCCGTCTCCAACCGCCCATCCGGCAACAATCGCAACCACCGATACCCCGGCGCCTGCGAGCCCACCGCAAAATCCTCACTCCCCGGCTCAAACTGAATACAGGTCGAAGGCGAAGCCAACAAACGAACCCCCTCGCGCATCCGGTCAACCTCCTGGTGCACATGCCCCCACAACACCGCCCGCACCTGAGGAAACCGATCCAACACCGCAAACAGCGCCTCAGGATTACGCAACCCAATCGGCTCCATCCACGCACACCCAATCGAAACAGGATGATGATGCAGGCACACCAAGTGATGCCGCTCCGGCGCCTCGCTCAAGGCATTGGCCAACAGAATCAACTGCTCCTCGGCCAAAAAACCCGGCACCGAACCAGGCACGGCGGAATCCAGCATCGTCACCCGCCAGTTGCCAATGTCCACCACCGGATTGAGCAACGTGCTCTTGACCGCCGCCTCAAGCATCACCTGCGGCTCATCATGGTTGCCGGGAATCCACCGCGCCGGCGCATCGATTCGCGCAGTCAATTGCCGAAACGCCGCGTAGGACTCCAGCGTGCCGTCCTGGGACAGATCCCCGGTGGCGAGCATCAGGTCAATGTCCGGCTGCTGCTTGAGCACCAAATCAATGACCGCCCACAAACTGTCACGGGTATTCATGCCCAGCAACGAGGCATCGGCCTCGGCGAACAAATGGCTGTCAGACAGTTGGACCAGCAACGCCGCATCGGCAGTGGTCAAGCTGGATACGCTCGGCAAATCGCTCTCTCCCAGGCGCAGTCACGCCGTTGCATGAAGCCGCAATTATGCTGGGGGATGATCGAAAGGGGAAACCCGCGAACCGGAACCGGTTCACAACTACCGAACGACTTCGAACTCGTGGCCCAGCGCCAGGCAATGACTCAGCCACTCGCCCAGGAACAGGTTCAACTGGGCTTTTTCATCCGGCTGGTGCATTGACGCATTGGGGTAAGGATAGATGCCGCGAAAGCGTCGTGCATGTTCGGCGCTGACGACTTCGGCCATGCGCGCATCGTGATAGACCTGGACCTCCAGCTGCGGCACCGGCAGCCAGGGCAGGCTGTGCTCCTGGCGCACTTGCAGCGTGGTGGTGTAGGGGCAAGTCTGCAACACTTCCAGAGCCAGCACGCCCAGCATCTGGTCGCCGTGGGTCACGGCGATACGCCGCGGCGCCGGATCGTTGCGCATGTCCGGCAACAAGCGCATCAGGCGGGCGTAGTTGGCCTCGCAGGCGGCCTGCAACCCCACCAGATCGACGCGATAGCGATCGCGCAGCTTGTTCAGGACCATAGCCCCCTCACTTCCTCGCGGTTCAAGGCCAGCCATTGCAGGGCGATGATGCTCGGTGCATTGCAGATTTGTCCGTCGCGCACAGCTTGCAGGGCATCTTCGAAAGACCAGACCTTGACGCGGATATCTTCCGCCTCTTCCACCAGGCCATGCAGCCCGCCCGCCCCCGTGCTGTCGCAACGCCCCAGGTACAAATGGACGAATTCATCGCTGCCGCCCGGGGATGGAAAATACTTGGTCATCGGCCAAAGCGCAGCGAAGGCAAGCCCAGCTTCCTCCTGCGCTTCACGATGAGCAACTTCTTCCGGTTGTTCGTCCTTGTCGATCAGGCCGGCCACCAATTCCACCAGCCAAGGGTTGGCGATCTTGTCCATGGCGCCGACGCGAAACTGCTCGATCAACACCACTTCATCGCGCTGCGGGTCGTAGGGCAACACGCACACCGCGTCATGGCGCACGAACAATTCACGGCTGATTTCGCGGCTCATGCCACCGGCAAACAATTCGTGACGCAAGTGCACACGGTCGAGTTTGTAGAAACCCTGGAAGCAGCTCTCGCGCTTGACGATGTCCACGGTGCTCGGTGCGGCGTTGGCGAAATCGGTCATGACAATCCTCGTGTGCAATGGATCAATACGAGGTTCCAACCTCGGCTTCGCGCCATCCTAACGCGCCCGTACCCTTTGATGCAGCCCCTTTCCACTCATCGGGATGGACGGCAGAAGGTGAAAGAACTCTAATGAGCTTAGTGGCGAACTGATTGTCCTGCTGGCAGTCGAAGCGGGTAACTTTTCGCCTTTCCCTGTTCCATGAAGGACGCCCATGTCGCTTTTCAAAACTGCCTCCGTGGCCGCCATTGCCCTGACCCTGGGCGCTTGCCAAAGCCTGTTCCAACCCAATTACCGCGCACCGCTGGAAACCACCCGCGATGCGTCGGAACAACTGCAACAAGGTTGCGCCAGTGCCGACTGCCCGTTGGTGAACATCGATACCCTGCACTTCCCCACCGAGCCGGCCCTGGACGGCATCGTCGAAAAACGCCTGCTGCAAATGACCCGCACCACCCCGGACGCCCCGGTTGCGCCGACGCTTGCCGCCTATCGCGAGCAGTTCCTGCGCAACGCCACGCCCCGCAACAGCAGCTATTTGCAGGCCAAGGTACGTGAGCAACATGACGGCCTGGTGATCATCGAATTGTCCAGCTACCTGGACACCGGCGGCGCCCACGGTACGCCGGGCCGTGGCTTCATCAACTATTCGCGCCAGCAACACAAGGTGCTGACACTGTCGGACATGCTCCTGCCGGGCCAGGAAGAAGCGTTCTGGAAAGCCGCCCAGGTCGCCCACAACAGTTGGCTGATCAGCACCAAGCTGGATCAGGAACCCGAGTTCCTGAAACAGTGGTCCTTCCAGAAAACCCCACACGTGGCGCTGACCTACGGCGGGGTGATCCTCAAGTACGAAGTGAGCACCATCGCGCCATACGCCCTGGGCCACATCGAATTGAAGATCGCTTACCCACGCCTCAATGGCATCCTCAAGCCCGAGCTGTTCCCCGGCCGTAGCTGAAAGCCCGGCCCAGCAACAGTTGCAGCAACCCTGCCAGGATCAGCGACGGCAGGGTTGCGCCGATGTCCGGATAGAAGTTGGCCAGCAAGTGATAAGTGCTCACCCCACCCAACCAGGCCAACAGGGCCGGCCAGCGCAACGCGGCTGACACCACTTGGCTGCTGCGTTTGCGCAGGATGAAGTGGTCCACCAGCACCACGCCGAACAGCGGTGCGAACACCGAGCCGATCAGCAACAGGAAGTTCTGGTATTGCGCCAACGGCGCGAAGCAGGCGATCAAGGTGCAGAGTACGCCGATCGCCAAGGCCAGGTGCTCGACCTTCAGCCCCGACAACATGCCACTGGAGACCGCCGCCGAGTGAATGTCGGCGAAGGCGTTTTCCGACTCATCCAGCAGAATCAGCAGCAACGGAATGCCCAACCCGGCGCCCGCCAGGGCCAGCAGCAGCGCATTGACTTCACCGCTTGGCGCGAACGCCAGGGTGTAGGCCACGCCCAGGCTCATCAGCCAGAAGTTACCGATGAAGAACCCCAACGCGGTGCCGCCAAACACATTTTTGGCGCGTTTGCCGAAACGCGAGTAGTCGGCGATCAGCGGCAACCACGACAGCGGCATCGCAATGGCGATATCAAACCCCACCGCCAACGGCATCGAGCCGTCGCCCGCCTGGGCCCACAGCGCTGCCAGGTCGGCCTTGGCAAACAGATTCCAGGTCAACCAGATACACGCCGCCAGCAGCAGCCAGATGCCCCACTTGCGCAGGACCTTGCGCACGAACGTCAACGGCCCGCTGACCGCGAGCAGGGTCGCCAGGGCGCCGAAGAACAGCGTCCACAGCAGTGGGTTGGAGCCCAGGCTGCCTTCGCTGAAGGCTCGGGCACCGAGCAGGCTGGCGGCGTCACGCATGACGATGATTTCGAACGAGCCCCAGCCGATCAGCTGCAGCAGGTTCAACACCGCCGGCACGCTCGCGCCCTTGCCGCCAAGGCTGAGCTTGAGCGCGGCCATGGCCGACAGGCCGGTGTCGCTGCCGATCACGCCGACGGCCGCCAGCAGCAGGACGCCCACCAGCGTACCGAGGAAAATCGCCAGCAACGAACCACTCAAGCCCAGGCCCGGCGCGAGCAAGGCGCCGACCTGCAAGACCATCAGGCCGATGCCCAGGGAGAACCACAGGGAAAACAGATCGCGGGCGCCGAAGACGCGCTTGTCCAGGGGCACGGCGGTGTCTGGGGAGTAGGTGCTGGGTTGGATGTTCAAGGGTTGTTGTCTCAGAGGGATATTTGTTGTTTTGGGGGCCGCTATCGCGAGCTTGCTCGCGATGGGGGCGGTGAAAACACCGCCCCCATCAGCTCAAATCAGACTTTCTTGTAAAGCTGACTACCTTCCTTCTTGAACCGCTCTGCCTGCTCCGCCAAGCCCTGGGCAACGTCCACGTCCACAGCCTCGATGCGTTGGTTGGCCGCGTACTCGCGCACTTCCTGGGTGATTTTCATCGAGCAGAACTTCGGCCCGCACATCGAGCAGAAATGCGCGACCTTGGCCGAGTCCTTCGGCAGGGTTTCGTCGTGGTACGAGCGGGCGGTGTCCGGGTCCAGGCCGAGGTTGAACTGGTCCTCCCAACGGAACTCGAAACGCGCCTTGCTCAAGGCGTTGTCACGGATCTGCGCGCCCGGGTGGCCCTTGGCAAGGTCGGCGGCGTGGGCGGCGATCTTGTAGGTGATGATCCCGGTCTTCACGTCATCCTTGTTCGGCAAGCCGAGGTGTTCCTTCGGCGTGACGTAGCAGAGCATCGCGCAACCGAACCAGCCGATCATCGCCGCACCGATGCCGGAGGTGATGTGGTCGTAGCCCGGCGCAATGTCGGTGGTCAGCGGGCCGAGGGTGTAGAACGGCGCCTCGTCGCAGCACTCGAGCTGCTTGTCCATGTTCTCTTTGATCAGTTGCATCGGCACATGGCCGGGGCCTTCGATCATGCATTGCACGTCGTGCTTCCAGGCGATCTTGGTCAGCTCGCCGAGGGTTTCCAGCTCACCGAACTGCGCTTCGTCGTTGGCGTCGGCAATCGAGCCCGGACGCAGGCCATCGCCCAGCGAGAAGCTGACGTCGTAGGCCTTCATGATTTCGCAGATGTCTTCGAAGTGGGTGTAGAGGAAGTTCTCTTTGTGGTGCGCCAGGCACCACTTGGCCATGATCGAACCACCACGGCTGACGATACCGGTGACGCGCTTGGCGGTCATCGGCACATAGCGCAGCAACACGCCGGCGTGGATGGTGAAGTAATCGACGCCCTGCTCGGCCTGTTCGATCAGCGTGTCGCGAAACAGCTCCCAAGTCAGGTCTTCGGCCGCGCCGCCGACTTTTTCCAGGGCCTGGTAGATTGGCACAGTGCCGATCGGTACCGGCGAGTTGCGGATGATCCACTCGCGGGTTTCATGGATGTGCTTGCCGGTGGACAGGTCCATGACCGTGTCCGAACCCCAACGGATGCCCCAGGTCAGCTTCGCCACTTCTTCTTCGATGGACGAACCCAACGCGCTGTTGCCGATGTTGCCGTTGATCTTCACCAGGAAGTTACGGCCGATGATCATCGGTTCCAGTTCGGTGTGGTTGATGTTGGCCGGGATGATCGCGCGACCACGGGCGATTTCGTCACGCACGAATTCCGGGGTAATGACTTTCGGCACGCTGGCGCCGAAGCTGTGGCCGGCGTGTTGCTGGTCCAGCAGGCCAGCGGCGCGGGCGACTTCCAGCTTCATGTTTTCGCGGATGGCGACGTATTCCATCTCGGCGGTGATGATGCCTTTGCGCGCGTAGTGCATCTGGCTGACGTTGGCACCCGGCTTGGCGCGACGCGGGTTGTTCACGTGGGCGAAGCGCAGCTTGGTCAGCTCGGGATCGGCCAGGCGTTCCTGGCCGAAGCTGGAGCTCAGGCCCGCCAGGCGCTCGGTGTCGCCACGGGCTTCGATCCACGAAGAGCGCACATCGGCCAGGCCTTTGCGCACGTCGATGATCACGTTCGGGTCGGTGTAGGGGCCCGAGGTGTCGTACACCACGACCGGCGCGTTGATTTCGCCGCCGAAGTCGGTGGGGGTCACGTCGAGGCTGATTTCGCGCATGGGCACACGGATATCCGGGCGGCTGCCCTGGACATAGATTTTTTGCGAGCGGGTAAAGGGCTGAACCGATTGCTGATCGACCTGGGCCGATTCACTCAGGTTGGTCGCGTTTTTTGATTTTGTCGTCATCACGGGCTCTCCAGACACACATCCAGGCAGTGGATTTTTGTCGGAGCGAACCTGTAACGAATGGACGCGTCCCAGCACGAAAGTGCGGACGCTGTGCTTGCTGCTCGAGCATGTTCGAAGATCGAAAGTCGATGGTCGAACAACATCCCGGACGAAGCACAAGAGGACTCGCCGGGTGACGAGAAATCTTGTTCCCTACGCAGGCGCTAACCTGATCAGGTTCAACGGGATCCGAAATTATTCGATCTCAGCCTCATAGCAAGGCACCCCGACAAGAACCCGGCCAGTCTAGACACAACCACGAGAGAACGCCATCACCAGGGCAAAAGGCGTGATGAATGGCGCATATACAGGATTGTTGCCGCGCGCAGGCGCAACTACACTCGCTACGCCGCGCACATCGATATGCGCACTCTCATTCGTGAACTCTCATTTTATAAAGCAGGGATAGCCTCATGCTGCGCAAACTTTCACTGGCCCTTGCCGTGTCTTGTGCGTCCAACGCAATGGCATGGGCTGCCGAAGCGCCCCTGACCACCAAAACCGATCTGGTGAGCGTGTATCAGGAAGCGGTGGACAACAACGCCGACCTGGCCGCGGCCCGCGCCCAGTATGGCGCCCAGAAGGAAGTGGTACCCCAGGCTCGCGCCGGGTTGTTGCCCAACCTTTCGGCCGGCGCCGACCTGAACAACACGCGTACCGAGCTTGACCAGCCGGCGATGACCGCCACCCGCAGCTCCACGGTTTACCAGGCGACGCTGTCCCAGCCGATTTTCCGCGCCGACCGCTGGTTCCAGCTCCAGGCGGCAAAGTCCGTCGACGAACAAGCGTCGCTGCAACTGTCGGCCACTGAACAGAACATGATCCTGCAAAGCGCCGAGAGCTACTTCAACGTGCTGCGCAGCCAGGACAACCTGGCCTCGACCAAGGCCGAGGAGGCCGCGTTCAAGCGCCAGCTCGACCAATCCAACGAACGCTTCGACGTAGGCCTGTCGGACAAGACCGACGTGCTGCAATCCCAGGCCAGCTACGACACAGCACGGGCCAACCGGATCCTCGCCCAGCGCCAGGTCGACGATGCCTTCGAAGCCTTGATCACCCTGACCAACCGCCAGTACAACTCGCTCCAGGGCATCGTCCACACCCTGCCGATCCTGCCGCCGACGCCGAACGATGCCAAAGCCTGGGTCGACACGGCGGCCAAGCAGAACCTGAACCTGCTGGCCAGCAACTACGCCGTCGATGCCGCCGAGGACACCCTGCGCCAACGCAAGGCTGGCCATGCGCCGACCCTCGATGCGATAGCCCAGTACAAAAAAGGCGACAACGACGGCCTCGGTTTCACCAACCCGAACCCCACAGGCCAGCGTTATGGCGGCGATGCCGAGCAACGCACCATCGGCCTGCAACTGAGCATCCCGATCTACAGCGGCGGACTGACCAGCTCCCAAGTGCGTGAGTCCTACTCGCAGCTCACCCAGACCGAGCAGCAACGCGAAGGCCTGCGCCGGCAGGTGGTGGAAAACACCCGCAACCTGCACCGCGCGGTAAACACCGACGTGGAACAGGTCCAGGCCCGGCGCCAGTCGATCATCTCCAACCAGAGCGCGGTGGAAGCCACGGAAATCGGCTACCAGGTGGGCACCCGCAACATCGTTGATGTGCTCGACGCCCAGCGTCAGCTGTACACCTCGGTGCGCAACTACAACAACGCCCGCTACGACTACATCCTCGACAACCTGCGTCTCAAGCAGGCGGCCGGAACGTTGAGCCCAGCGGACCTGCAGGACCTGTCGCGCTACCTCAAGCCCGACTACAACCCGGACCGCGACTTCCTGCCGCCGGACCTGGCGCAAGCGGCAGCGGCGCAATTGCGCTCACGGCCGACGCAGTAATTAAGTGCCGATCATTCCCGCGCTCTGCGTGGGAATGATCACTGTCTGGCGAGCAACCGCCCCAACCCCTCCAGCAATCGCTGCAATGCGCCCTGGTTGCTGCGCATCACCTTCAACCCCGCCTCGGCCATACGCTGGGCATCGCGGGGCAGTTCGAACAGGCGCTGTACCGCCAGGGCCAGGCTTTCGGCATCGTCCACTTCCGCCAGCGCACCGGCAGCGTGCAGTTGCGCGGCTATTTCGAGGAAGTTGAACAAGTGCGGCCCGCTGAGCACCGGTTTCGCCAGCGCCGCCGGCTCGAGCAGGTTGTGCCCACCGTTGGGCACCAGGCTGCCACCGACAAACGCGCTGTCGGCCAACGCATAGAGAAACAGCAATTCACCCATGGTGTCACCGAGCAACACCGAAGCCTGCGCGGTCACGGACTGGCCGCTGGAGCGCCGCACCGTGGCCAACCCTTCGCTTACACACAGTTGGTGCACTGCGTCGAAGCGCTCGGGATGACGCGGCACCAGGATCAGCAACGCATCGGGATAACTCTCGAGCAACCGACGGTGGGCGGCCAGCACCACTTCGTCCTCGCCTTCATGGGTACTGGCGGCGATCCACACCGGGCGCTCGGTTGCCTGCCACTGGCGGCGCAAGGCGCTGGCGTCTTCGAGCAGTTGCGGGTCGATGGTCAGGTCGAACTTGATGGAACCGGTGACTTCGACGGTTTCCGCCCGCGCGCCCAATTGGCGAAAACGCTCGGCTTCGGCTTCGGTCTGCACGGCGAACAGGCTCATCTCGGCGAGCATGGGCCGGGTGAGCTTGGGAAAGCGCCCATAGCCCCGCGCCGAGCGCTCCGACAACCGCGCGTTGGCCAGGGCCACGGGAATGCCGCGCCTGGCGCATTGGTGAATGTGGTTGGGCCACAGCTCGGTTTCCATGATCACCGCCAGGGACGGCCGGACCCGGTCGAGAAAACGCTTGGCGGCGCAGGGCAAGTCGTAAGGCAAATAGCAATGCTGGATGCGCGGCTCGTTGGCGAACAACGCCTGGATCCGCTCCGAACCGGTGGGCGTCATGCACGTGACCGTGATCGGCAGCTGTGGATAACGTTGCAGCAAGGCGCGGATCATTGGCGCGGCGGCGATGCTCTCGCCCACCGACACCGCGTGGACCCAGATGCCCCCAGGCACCATGACCGGCAGCCCCCAGGAGAACCGCTCGCCAATGCGCCGGGCATAAGCCGGCGCCTTGCGGGCCCGCAACCACAGCCGAATCGCTACCAGTGGCAGCCCCAGGTAAAACAACGCGCTATAGAGAGTTCTGTTCATGGCGGCGGAGTTTATCGGTTTTTCAGCCAATCGCCTGCAACTGCACGGCAAAACGTTCCGCCAGCCAACGCGCGGCCGGGCCCAGGGGTTCGTCGCGGCGCCAGACCAGTTCCACCACCAGGGCCGGCGGGGTCCATTCGCTGCTGAGTTCGACCATGTCGCCCAGGTACGCCGGGTATTGCACCACATGCCGAGGCAACCAGGCCCAGCCCAGGCCACTCCTCAGCCATTCGGCCAGCACATAGAAACTGTCGGCCCGCCAGACCTGCGGGCTGGCCTGCTCACTGCCGGGATAGACACTGGACTGGGTCGCCATCAACAACTGGCGATGCCGGGCCATTTCCCGGCAGGTCACATAAGCATGGTTCGCCAGTGGGTGGCCCCTGCCGCACACCGTCACCATCTCGACGCTGCCCAGCACCCGGCGCTCCAGCGCCTCGGGGATCTGGTCGTGATAGAACAGCAAGCCGAGGTCGGCGCGGCGCTCCACCAGTTTGCGCGCCACATCGCCTTGGGCGGCGCTGGCCAGTTGCACTTCGAGGGTGGGGAATTGCTCGGCCAGGGCCGCCAGGCTGTCGATGACCGGCTGATAGGGCATGGCTTCGTCCTGGGCCAGGCGCAGCGACGCTTCCTGCCCGCGCATCAGGGCCAGGGCCCGGCCATTGAGACGCTCGCACTGACGCAGCACTTCCCTGGCCTCTTCAAGCAAGGCTTCGCCAGCGTCGGTGAGCCTGGGCTGACGACCGCTGCTGCGCTCGAACAGGCTCACGCCCAAATCCGTCTCCAGCAACGCAATCGCACTGCTGATGGCCGATTGGGCCTTGCGCTGATCCCGGGCCACGGCTGAAAACGAACGTTTCTCGGCGACCCCGACAAATAGCCGCAATTGCTCCAGGTTCCACTGTACGTTCATGGCTCAACCTATCTCCATTACAGATAGGTAATGACTTTACCGCATCTGCCCCACCTCTAGAATGGCCCCATCGAAAGACGCAACCGTCGAAGAGGAACCGCTCATGAACGCCTACTACTACCTGGCCATCGCCATCTGCGCCGAAGTCATCGCCACCGTTTCAATGAAAGCGATCAAGGGCCTGAGCACACCTCTGCCTTTGCTGCTGGTCATCGTCGGCTACGGCACCGCATTCTGGATGCTGACGCTGGTGGTGCGCACCGTACCGGTGGGCGTGGCCTATGCGGTCTGGGCCGGGCTGGGGATCGTCATGGTCAGTGTGGCGGCGCTGTTCATCTACGGGCAGAAACTGGACGTGCCGGCGATGCTGGGGATGGCGTTGATTGTTCTCGGGGTTGTCGTGATCCAACTCTTTTCCAAGACTGCCGGGCACTAACAAGAGTCAGAAACTATGGGAACAAGGCTTGTGTGGGAGCAAGGCTTGCCCGCGATGACGGCTCTGCGGTCTTAAAGAAATCGAGTTGCCTGTATCGCGAGCAAGCTTTGCTCCCACAGGTTGATCGCCAACAAATTCCCTCTGCATCGAGTCTGTATACTGCGCCCTCGTCTTGAACATTGAGGTCGCTCATGCCATCCGTTATTTCCACCGACATTCTGATTGTCGGCGCAGGCGTCGCCGGCCTCTGGCTGAATGCACGCCTGCGTCGCCAGGGTTTTTCGACCGTGCTGGTGGAAAGCGCCAGCCTCGGCGGCGGGCAGAGTGTCAAATCCCAGGGCATCATCCATGGCGGCGCCAAGTACGCCCTGCACGGCGCCCTGACCGGTGCCTCGGAAGCCATCGCCGACATGCCGCGTCGCTGGCGTGAGGCCCTGAAAGGTGAAGGTGAGCTGGACCTGTCCGGCGTGCGCATGCTGTCCGATGCCCATTACCTCTGGTCCCCCGGCACCCTGGCCGGCAACCTCACCAGTTTCTTTGCCAGCAAGGCCGTGCGCGGGCGGGTCGATCAGGTCAAGGGCGATCAGTTGCCACCGGCCCTGCAAGACAAGCGCTTCAAGGGCAAGGTCTATCGCCTGGCCGAGCTGGTGGTGGACGTGCCGAGCGTGATCGCGCGCCTGGCGGAACTGGCCGGCGACAGCTTGCTGGCCGGGCAGCACATCGAACCGCTGCGCGAAGGTGGCGAGCTGATCGGACTCAAGGTCGATGGCCGCGAGATTCGTGCCCAGCGCATTGTCCTCAGCGCCGGGGGCGGCACCGCCGACCTGCTCAGCGCCCTGGGCCTGGACCAGCCAGCCATGCAGCGCCGACCGTTGCACATGGTCCTGGTCAAGGGCCCCAGCCTCAAGCCCCTCTACGCCCATTGTCTGGGCGGCGGACCGAAGCCGCGCGTCACCGTGACCACCCACCCGGCGGCCGATGGCCAATGGGTCTGGTACGTGGGTGGCGATCTGGCCGAAGGTGATGGCGTGACCCGCGAGCCTGCCGCGCAGATCGCCGCCGCCCAGAAAGAACTCGGCCAATTGTTGCCTTGGATTGACCTGAGCACCGCGCACTGGGCCACGCTGCGGGTTGACCGCGCCGAACCGTTGCAGTCAGGCCTGACCCGCCCGGACAACGCCTTCCTCGCCGAACAGGATCGCCTGCTGGTGGGCTGGCCGACTAAATTGGCCCTGGCGCCGGACTTCGCCGATCGGGTGGTCAATGCCCTGCAACGCGATGGTATCCAGCCAAGCCACCCGGCCCCACTGCCGGACCTGCCGAAGCCGCCCATGGGCGTCCCTGCCTGGGAGCAACTGCTGCCATGAGCCAACCGACCCTGCATGACCTCTATCGCCCCCTGGGCCATGACGGCCCGCGGGTCTCCCCCCTGGGCCTGGGCACCGTCAAGCTCGGTCGCGACCAAGGCGTCAAATACCCCAACGGCTTTCGGATCCCCGATGACGACGAAGCGCGCATGTTGCTCAGACTGGCGCGCGACCTGGGTATTAACCTGATCGACACCGCGCCGGCCTATGGCCGCAGCGAAGAGCGCCTCGGCCCGCTGCTGCGCGGCCAACGCCAGGACTGGGTGATTGTCAGCAAGGTCGGCGAAGAATTCAGCGACGGCCAATCGCGCCACGACTTCAGTGCCACCCATACCCGATTTTCGGTGGAACGCAGCCTCAAGCGCCTGGAAACCGACTATATCGACCTGGTCCTGGTACATTCGGATGGCAACGACCTGGCGATCCTCAACGACAGCGAGGTCTACCCGACCCTGGCGGCGCTCAAGCGCGAGGGCAAGATCGGCGGCTTCGGTTTTTCCGGCAAGACCGTCGACGGTGGCTTGAAAGCCCTGGAGCAAGGCGATTGTGCGATGGTCACCTACAATCTGAACGAACGAAACGAAAAGGCTGTCATTGAATACGCCAGCGAACACGGCAAAGCGATCCTGGTGAAGAAAGCCCTGGCCAGTGGTCACGTCTGCCTGAGCCCCGGGGTAGACCCGGTTCGCGCCAGCTTCGAACTGTTGTTTGAGCATCCTGGTGTCGCCAGTGCTATTGTCGGCACCATCAATCCGCTGCACCTCGCCCATAACGTCGCGACCGTAGCCAAGGTCCTGCGTAAAAACTGACGCCGCCCTACGCGGCCTTAAGGAAGGAGCCGACATGCCGCGTACGCTCATCAGAAAGAATCCCAGCAACTTCAAGACCCTGCCCCTGTTCGTCGAAGCGACACCCGAAGGCCTGACTTACCAGAGCGTCGGGATGCCGCTGAATTTCGCCCAGACCTTGCAGCGCCGCCGCCCGGTAGCCGTGGCCGATACCGAGCGTTTTTCCCTGGAGTTGGCAAACCTGGGCGTTTCCGTGCGCCTGACCCTGCATTGGCAGAACCGCGACTATTGGGTACTGGTGCGCCAACGTCGGCAGGATCGCGGCGATGTGGTGCTCAAGCTGATTTCCGGCTACGTCCCGGCCCACGAGCTAAACCTGCCGCTGCTCACCGCCATCAGCGAAATTGCCGAAGAATGCCTGCTGGAAACCCCGGAAGGCTGGCTCGGAGGGCGTTTCAACGACACCTGGCTGCCGGCCCCCTACGCCACGGCCCTGCATTACCGCGAAGCCTTGCCGTTTCGGCTGACGCCACTCTCGGGCTCGGCCCGCCCGGTGCGCAGCGCCAACCTGCAACTGATCGAGCGACCACGGGCCTACGTGCACCTGCCGACGGCATCGCTACAACTGATTTATGACTTGCGTCTGGATGTGCCCAAGGAAGCCAAGTCCCTGAGCCTGTTTCACGTCGATGAGCGTCTGGAAGGCGACCAGTTGGTCGCGCGCCTGGATCGCAAACGGCCCGATCTGTACCTGATGCCGCTTGAAGATGGCAAGCCGATTGGTGAGCTCTATACGCTTAAACGTGATCAACTGATTGCGGCCAGCACCCGAGGCCTGCACCTGGCCGAAAGCTTCGCCAGCCAAGAGGGCTGGGTGGTCCGCGACGAACGCATCCGCTGGAAGGATTGGCTGGTGAAACAAGGCTTGGAAGTGCACACGCCTCGTCGCCAAGGCCTGACCACCTTGCACAAGAAAGCCATGGGCCTGATGCGCATGGTTCGCGGGACGCTACACAAATAGCGTCAACTGGAACGCCGCTTATCCAGATAGGTTCGCCACCGTGCAAACAGATGGAAATAGCGATTCTCGCGCTTACCCATGCCACGCTTGGGCGAGAAAGACTCTTCGGCGAAGGCGCCATCGATTCGCACCCGTGACGCCGTGGTCGGCAGGGTGCAAACCTTCACCTGTGCTTGTTGCAATGCGTATTTGAGCAGCCGCTCGGAATGCAGTTGCCTACCCGTTGCCTCGCAAAAATCGAAAATACGTTCGATACGCTTGCCATAGGCTCGGTAGGCATCACGCCCGCAAATAGCGAAACGGTCGTTCAAGCCCCCCCACCATTGCCAGTCCGGGATGTAGGCATTCAATCTGCGTGCATCAGGATGAGCGAACACATATGCCGGAAGCGCTGTGTGGTAGAAATTGTCAGGGCGCACAAACACGACGAAATCCGGATCAAACGGTTCCATCATGGCCGTAACGGCATTCAGGGAATTGAGCTGGTAGATCAGATTTCTGAGCGAAGCATGCTCATCTCCCCAGGTATCGCCCAAGGACTTGACCCGCTCGAAGTCCCAGCGTTCCAGGACTCCCTCGGTAGAGTCGAGGCGACCGGTCATGGTGCTGAACGGCGCATAGTTGTCCGCTTTCAGTTCACCTTGCTCCCCCGAGCGCGGATTGCGGATTTCATCGATTTTGTACAGATGATAAAAACACTGTACTTCGCTCCCGGCAGGAATCTGTGCCAGGACGTTCTCTTGAATAGAGGGAAAACAGATTTCCGAGTTTCTCGGAATACCAAAAAAAGCCAGCGCAACTTTCAACACGCGTCCTGCCCTTGTCGTAAAAAAGAATTGCCCGGCGGCATCGCATCAAATGGCTCAACTTGCCAATGCGACTCAAGGACGACGAAACCACCTTTGCCACCAACGGCAGCGTTGCAACGGCACAACACTCACATCGGCCTCGAGCAGCCATTGCCGCTCATATTCCCAAGCGTGCCCGCTCCAGAACTTTCCCGCCTCGTTGGAAAAACCCAGGGTCATGATTTGGTAGGTATAACCGGCATGGCCGCGCAACCAATCGAACAGCACCAGTGCATTGAAGCCCGTCGAAGGACCGACATAGCGCTTGCCACCCTCCCTGTTGACCGGATAGTTCCACAAAGGCGGTAATGGAATGCGCTCCCAAAACAAGGCCACGCCCGGCAGTGGCGACATATCCCCGGTGCACCCCACCAACATTGTGAAGCAGCGTGCGTCGGGCTGGTCGAACAATCGCTGGACCTCGGCGTTGTAAGGCAGGCCGAAGAAATAAGCGTCGGGGGCATTAAAGCCATGGACGAACACATTAACGCTGCGCGGGCTGAGCAGTGCCGACTTCACGCAGGTATTGAAGGTCACGACCACGTCGTCACTGCCGATATCGAGCGCCTGGAAATCGGCCGCAGTGATCGCTGGATTATTCGCCACCAGCACCACCCGTGACGCTCTTCCCAAACAGTCCTTCAACGCCTGGGGCAACGCCTCCGCCAGCGATTGATGACCGCCCGGCAATCTATCGAGCGCCATCTCATCATTGATTTGAGGTACACGATCCGCCATGTCGTTTACCCCGGCACATTCATGCCATAACGCAGCTTGACCCATCCGCGAGTGAATACCGAAGGGGCTTGCCAGGGGCGCATTTCACGCTGGATTTCCTCGGCCAGGGCCCGCCCGACACGCGCAAAAGAATAGCGGCTCTCGGCGAAGGCTTGGCCATTGCGGGCGATCCGCGCGGCCAGTTCCGGATCACGCTGCAGCAGCTCGAGCTTCTGCACCGCCTCGTCCTCGGAACGATAGAAAACGGTGTTTTCCATGTCCTCAAAGCCCAGCAGTCGATCTTCCTCGCCCTGACTCCAGGCCAATAACACGCAACCGCAGGCCATGGCCTCGAAGTTTTTGATCATGAACTCCCCCATTCCCAGGTCGGCGCTGACAAAGATCTTGATGCGGTTGAGTGTCTCCAGATACTCGCGCCCCGATTGGGTGCGTGTCACGAGCATGCCGGTGCGTTGTACCAGGGATTCAAGCAGCGCTTTGCGTTGAGCATATTCAGTGCTCTTGAGACTGCCGAGAAAACCAATGGGGATATCGCGGACACTGTCGGTATTGCGCAGCATCTGTTCGTCATAACCTTTGGAGACGAACACCGCATCGATGTTCTCGGCTTGCATCCGGCGAGCCACCACAGCCCCTGACACCAAGGCGCGGCAACTGGGCAAACGACGGTACAGACGCGAGTAGACGCCCTGATATTTACTTTCAGGCATGTAGTTCTGATAAGCGTCGTGCTCCAGGAAGATCAGCCCCGGAATACACTTCAATACGCTCAATTGCGGTGCCAGGCGCTTGACCCGCGAAAAAATCACCACCCGATCGAAATCTTCATAATTGACCGAGGCCAGGAACTTGCCAAGTTTCATTTGCTGCGGCTTACTCAAGCGATAGATTGTGCAGTCGTCGCAATTCTCTCGCACGACTGCATACAATCGATCAAGGATCACACGCTGTTCATCCATAACCAGAAGCATGATTTTCATAAGTTAACTAACCACGAAACGAAACGAGCTGGCCCCATGAGCAAGCTCAGGCCGCAAAGGCAACGCTTGCCATATAAGGCCTTCTCTGGAATACAAAATGATCCCTTCAACGGCTGCGAATCTTCTCGACAATCGCCGTCGTCGAACTATTTGCCACCAGCCCCAACACCTTCACTGTACCGCCGTAGGCCGTGACGATGTCCGCACCCACGACCTGATCAATCCCGTAGTCACCGCCCTTGACCAGCACATCCGGCTTGACCTGGCGCAGCAGGTTTTCCGGCGTTCCCTCGCTGAAGCTGATTACCCAGTCCACCGCACCCAGGCCGGCCAGGACCGCCATGCGCCGGTCGACGCTGTTGATCGGACGCCCTGGCCCTTTGAGACGGCTCACGGATGCATCGTCATTGACCGCGACGATCAGGCGATCGCCTTGGGCCCTGGCCTGCTCGAGGTAGGTCACGTGGCCCGCGTGCAGAATGTCGAAGCAACCGTTGGTGAAGACGATTCTTTCGTTGTGGGCACGGGCGTCGTCAACGGCCAGCAGCAGTTGCTCCAGGCCCAGCACGCCTCGCTCGGAGCCTTCCTCGCGCTGGATGGCGCGACGCAGCTCGGGGGCGCTGATAGCTGCCGTGCCGAGCTTGCCGACGACAATGCCTGCCGCCAGGTTCGCCAGGGCGACCGCATGGGGCAATTCCTCGCCTGCAGCAATCGCCGCGGCCAAGGTGGAAATCACGGTGTCGCCAGCACCCGTCACGTCGAACACTTCACGGGCACGGGCCGGCAGGTGTAACGCAGGGTGATCGGGGCGCAACAGGGTCATGCCATGCTCGCCACGGGTTACCAGCAAGGCGCCAAGGTCGAGGTCTTGCATCAGTTGCGCGCCTTTGCTCACCAGTTCGTGCTCATCGGCACAACCACCAACGATGGTTTCGAATTCACTGAGATTCGGCGTGATCAGGCTGGCACCACGGTAGATGGAGAAATCCTTGCCCTTGGGATCGGCCAGGACCGGAATGCCACGGGCACGAGCGGCCTGGATCAGCGACTGGTGGTTTTTCAACGCGCCTTTGCCATAGTCCGACAACACCAGCACCTTGATGCCTTCAAGCAGGTTGTCGACCTCGGCACCGAGGGCCAGGGGATCGGTGGCGAAAGGTTCTTCGAAGTCGATGCGCAGCAGTTGCTGGTGACGGCTCATGACCCGCAGCTTGACGATAGTCGGCTGGTGCGCGATGCGCTGGAATATCGCACGCACGCCGGCGCCCTTGAGACTGTTGGTCAGGCTGTCGGCAGCCTCGTCGTCGCCAGTTACGCCCACCAGGGAAGCCGGCGCGCCGAGGGCGGCGATGTTCAGGGCAACGTTGGCGGCACCACCGGGGCGATCCTCGATGTGTTCGACCTTGACTACCGGTACCGGCGCCTCAGGGGAAATCCGTGAGGTACCGCCATGCCAATAGCGGTCGAGCATGACATCGCCGACCACCAATACAGGGGCTTGATCGAATCGCGGCATGGACAACTTCATGGAGCATCCCACATACAAAATGAACAGGGCGGGGATATTAGCACAGGGCGAACGAAGGCTTGTCCATGGCTGCAACGCGAAGCCAGGATGTGTGCTCGATCAGATTTGCAGCAACGCCGTTAGTCGCGCACAAGCCTGGGCCAGATCCACCTCGCTGGTGTTGATCTCACAGTCCGGCGCAAGCGGCGCCTCGTAGGGACTGTCGAGCCCGGTGAAGTTCTTGATCCGCCCGGCAAGGGCTTCGCGGTACAGCCCCTTCGGGTCACGCTGGGCACAGACACCGAAAGGGGTACTCACATAAACCTCCACGAAGGTGCCCTCGGGGAACAGCTGTCGGGCCGCTTCCCGGTCAGCGCGAAACGGTGAGATGGCGGCAACGATGACGATCAGGCCGGCGTCGATCATCAAGCGCGCCACTTCGGCAATGCGACGGATATTTTCCTTGCGGGCCTCGGCATCCATGCCCAGGCCCCGGCACAACCCCTGGCGCAGGTTGTCGCCATCGAGCAGGGCCGTGTGCAGGCCCATCTGGTTGAGCTGGACTTCCAGGGCATTGGCCAGTGTCGACTTGCCCGCCCCCGACAGCCCGGTCAGCCAGATACAGCGGGGGCGCTGGGCTTTGATGGCGGCCCGATCCTCGGGCGTGAGCGCCTGCGCACAAGGACGAATCTGCACCTGTTGCATCGATACCTTTGACGTTTCATTCATAACCAAGCATCTCGTAGTCACGTTGGTACACCCGCCGCACCAGCCGACGGGTCCGTACCGAGCAGATTTCCCTTACCGGCACCGCAGCGCGCTGCCGGGTGCGGTTCACATGAGGCAACGTCGCGGCCAGCCCCAGATGCTCGCATATTCGCTGAAAGTCCCGACCGAGGTATTCCTGATAACCGATGAAGTCCATCGCCAGGTGGCCGAGGGAGTCGGTAAGGAAGTCCGTCTGGGCAGCGAAATGCATTTGCCGGGTGATGTTCTCCGGATGCAGCCAACGCGCGACGAAATCATCGAAGTCGCGGTATTGGCCAACCAGTCTCTGGGCCGCAAGATCCCGCGGCCCCAAGGTGTTGCCACGCAGGAAAGCATAGGCCGAATATGCACGTTCCAGCGGATCACGAACAAAGGCAAACTTGAAACTGGCGGCGTACTGCTTTGCGAACTGCTCTTCGTACCAATACAACGGCAGGTGACCCGGGCTGTAGCCATCGAAAAGCCCCACGCAAATACTGCTGCCGGCGCATTTGGGCACATGGATGAACAGGCAGCCGCGCTGGGCGAAAGCTTCGGGGAAACGGCAATTGGCCGACATCGATTTGTTCACGACCTGTCGGTCGACAACCGACAGGCGCCCCAATAGAAAGGAGCGCTGCGACTTGGGCAGTAGCTTCCAGAGATAACGTTGCAGCATTCAAGTACTCGCGCGAGAGGGTGCCCCCTCGATGACAGAGGTGAGTCCAGGAAAGTCCTGTGGCCAGAACCTTACCAAGCGCGAGTCGTAGATTTATGGTGGATTGGTCAATATGGGTATCGACCTTGTTACAAATGCCTTTGGGGGCTGAGCCGGCCCAGCCCCGCAGGTTCCACTTGTATTCAGGCGATATCCTGGGCCGGAGCGTCCAGCCCCATGGCATTCAGGCGTGCGTAATAACCATTCTGCGCCAGGAGTTCGCCATGGGTCCCGCGCTCGACAATGCGCCCCTGATCCATCACCAGGATCAGATCGGCTTTTTCGATGGTCGAAAGACGGTGGGCTATCACCAGGGTCGTACGGCCTTTCATCACCTGGTCCAGCGCAGCCTGGATGTGTCGTTCGGACTCGGTGTCCAGTGCGGAAGTCGCCTCGTCCAGAATCAACAGCGGGGCGTTTTTCAACAAGGCCCTGGCAATGGCCAGGCGCTGGCGTTGGCCGCCGGAGAGCAACACGCCGTTTTCCCCGACCTGAGTGTCCAGGCCTTGAGGCAACTGCCTGATGAAGTCCATGGCATAGGCGTCTTGAGCCGCTTTCTCGATATCGACTCGCGGCGCACCGGCCAGGTCGCCATAAGCGATATTGTTGGCCACCGTGTCGCTGAACAACGTTACATGCTGGGTCACCTGGGCAATATGACGGCGCAGATTCAATAGCTTGTACTGTTCGATCTCAACACCATCGAGCAGTATCTCGCCTTCGTCATGGTGGTAGAAACGCGGAATCAGATTAGCCAGGGTCGATTTACCGCTGCCCGAACGCCCCACCAATGCAACCATCTGCCCAGGCTCGACAGAGAAGCTGATGTCGTTCAGTACCTGCCGGTCGGTATCCGGGTAGGTGAAGCTCAGATGGCGCACGTCCAACCGCCCGCTGACAGCATCACGCTCGATGGTACCGGTATCGGTTTCCGGCTTGACATCCAACTGCTCAAAGATGCTTTCGGCCCCCGCCACGCCTTTCTGGATGGTGGAACTGACTTCCGACAGCTGGCGAATCGGCTTGGGCAGCAAACCGGCCAAGGTAATGTAGGCCACCATGTCGCCCGCCGAAGCATCTCCACGCAAATACAAGACGAGGAACATCAGCACCGCCATGGCGCTGTAAATCACCAGTTGCAACACCGGCGTGTAGATCGCACCGGTACGAGTCATGCGCAACTGCTTGTCGGTATTGCCCTGGCTGGCCTGGAGGAAGCGTTTCTGCTCGTAGACCTCGCCACCGAAACTGCGCACGACGCGATAACTCTGGATGGTCTCGGAGGCGACATGCGTCACGTCGCCCATCGCAACCTGGATTTTCTTGCTTTGCTTGCGGAATTTCTTGCTCGCGGTACGGACCATGAGCGCGATCAATGGCAGGATCGCCACCATCACCAGGGTCAGGCGCCAGTTCATGAACAACAGTGACGCGAACAGGAAGATCACGGTCATGCCTTCACGGATAACGACCTTGATCGCATCCGTTGCCGCCCCCGTCACCATGGTCACGTTAAACGTGATACGGGAAATCAGGTGACCCGAGTTATGTTTGTCGAAATAGCGGTTGGGCAGGGTCAGCAGGTTGTTGAACAACTGCACCCGTAAGTCATGTACCAACCCTAGCGAAACCCTGGCCAGGAAATAATTGCCCAGGTACGAACCCAATCCCTGCCAGGCAGCAATGACGATGATCAGCAGCGGCACGGCCTGTAGCAACTGCAGGTCACGCAGGTAAGGGACCGTCGGAAACAGCACCGCGTTCGGATTGGAGAGGCCGTCGACGAAATACTTGAGGATGTAGCCGAGCATCGGCTGGGTGGAAGCGAAAATCAGGAACCCGATGATACTCAGCCCGAACAAGCCGATATAGGGCTTCACGTAGCCAAGCAGGCGGAAATAGATTTTCAAGCTCGAAGGGCTTGCGGGAAGACTGGAGTCGGCCATATCACGCGAATATCGATAAAAAGGAGGCTGACTTTAACACAGCTTCTTCGGTGTTCTGGCAAACCGCTAAGGCTGTTATTGTTACGCGTCTGCAAAACACCAAAAAGCCATCACCTTGAATGGCCAACCGATTTCAGGAATGAATTCCTAAGCATGTTATCCAAGCACCTCGCCACGTCCAATAGAGTTTTCGACTTCATCTGCCAATGGATTCTTCCGCTTGGCTTCTTGCTGCTGCTGTGCGCCTTGTTCTTTCTGCCGGGGCGCAGCCAGCACCATAAATTGTTCTACGGTTTGTTCAGCATCCCCGCCCTCATAGCCGTGTGCCTGAGGCCGAGCGCGTTGAAGGAACTGATCCGCGAGCCGGTTTTCGTCGCCCTCTTGATATTCGCGGGCTGGGCGCTGATCAGCCTGTCGTGGGCACCCGAGGCCGAAAATATCGCACGCCCGATCAAAACCGCATTGCATACCGTGTTCTTGTTCGTCGGCTGTTACCTGTTGGTGCGCTATCGTAGCGACCTGCTGCATCCTCTACTGTTTTGCGCGGCAACGGTCGCCCTGATCGCCACGCTCTACAACTTATATGCGTTTGCCCAGATATATCAGCCGGAAATGCGCCTGATTGGCGGCGGCGCCTTCGACAATCCACTGCTCGCCTCACACCTGTACGGCTTTTTCTGCGTCTACTGGTTAAGCCTGAGCATGCTCTGGAAAAATCGCCATATTTTCTGGCTGACTGTCCCTGCGGCCCTGGTCATGTTCACCGCAGTCGTCGCTACCGGCTCACGGACCCCCTTGGTCGCATTGTGCGCCGCCGCCATCTGGATAGGCGTCCTTTGCTGGAATCGTCGTTCGCTTGCCTTGTTCAGTCTCCTGATCATTGGCGGCGGCGTCACAGGCGTATTGTTTTACGAGATGATCTTCGCCCGCGGGGACTCGTACCGCTTCGAGATCTGGCAGATCATCTTGCAGGCGATAGCCGAGCATCCCTGGATCGGTCACGGCTACGGCGCCGACCTGGAGGTGGATCCAGGCATCGGCTACATGCTGGCGGAGCCTCATAACTTTGCCCTCGGCGTCCTGTACTACGTCGGGATTATTGGCTTTGTTCCATGGATCTTTTTCCAGGCCTGGAGCTTGCTGAGCAGCTGGCGTTATCGGGTCCAGCCCTTGTTGGTGGTCGCTTCCACCTGGCTGGTATACGGCATGGCAGCGGGGCTGACTGAAGGTGGCGGCATTCTTTCCCGGCCGAAGGAGCATTGGTTCCTGCTGTGGATCCCCCTGGCCCTGATCGCCGCCTTGAGCATCAATTATCGCGCCAGGCGCTTGCTGGTCACGCCTGTGCAACGGCTGACACCGCAAGCCCTGGACAGCCTTGCCTCAGGCGCCCAAGTGATCGAATCCGACGGTCTGGGACCAAAAGTCCTGCGCCTGGAGGGGGGAGATTTTCTCAAGCTGTTTCGCGCACGCCGCTGGTACACCTCGGGCGGCTTCAATCCTTATTCCGAGCGCTTTGCGGTGCACAGCCAACAATTGCAAAACCTGGGAATACCGAGCCCGACAATCCGCCACGTGTACCATCTGAACGACGGCAGCAGCGCGGTGCACTACGTTCCCCTCCCAGGGATAACCTTGCGCCAGGCGCTGCAAGATACTTCTACGCCCGCGCAGCGCCACGCCCTGGTCGAAGGCTTTGGTAAGTTCATGGCGCAACTGCACGAGCGAGGTGTTTACTTTCGCTCACTGCATCTGGGCAATGTGCTGGTGCTGGAAAACGGTGAATTCGGCCTGATCGATGTCGCCGACCTGCATCTCTATCCGTCGTCCCTCAGGATCGCGCTTCGCCAGCGCAATCTGCGCCACATGCAGCGTTATAAGGAAGATTACGGCTGGCTTTTCGAACAACATCTTGAGGCGCTGCTTGACGGTTACGCCAAGGTTGCCTCAAAACCGGCCGTCGATAACCTGCAAAAGCGTATTTTGTCGGGAAGCAACCCAGCCCGGGCATGATGCCCCCTCGAATCCCAGACTTTTAGCGCAGGCCGCTCTTCGATACCGAATGTAGCGGCCTGGATTTTTCCGCCAAAGGTGGTCGGGCTTCAGTGTTTTTCCAGCGGGCAGAAAAACAGCCGACCCAAGCCCCGCCAGGTTTTTTTATTCCAGGCCCTGAAGGGAATCTGCGCCAATAATTCACGGGCGAACGTGTGGTCGCGGTTGGACGTTTTCAGGAACATGGAATTGAGAAACTTATAGCGTACCTGGTCATAAAGCGGATGATCGCTGAACAAGGCATAGGTGCGCAGAATACTGTCCGTCATGAACCGATGGTTCTTGTAGGAGTTGGTTGCGTGCTTGCGATAGCGCGCCATCAAGACGCTCAGGCCATCGATAAAATAACCGGCCCGGGTCACTTTCAGCTCGATCAACAGGTCTTCCAGGCGAATCTGCGGATCGAACCCACCTACCTTCTCCAGCGCCTCGCGACGAATCATCAGGGTCGGTGCCGGCGGGTAGGGTTTGCGCTCCATGAACATGTCTTCGAAATCCAGTCGCCGGAAGGGTACCTCGCGGTTCTGACGACTCTCGGGAAAAAGATTCCCGTCGGCATCGATCAGTTCGATATTACCCGCACAGATACCGACCTCGGGCTTGCCGTCCATGTAGGCCACCTGAACGGCAATCCGCTCGGGCAGCATAATGTCGTCGGAACCAAACGGCACAATCAAGCTGCCACTGCAGCGGGCGACTGCTTCGTTAAGCGTATTGGTCAGCCCCTGGTTCTGCTGGACCCGAAAGTCGAAGCCATGCACCGCCTGCAAGCGCTGGATACGTTCGACACTGTCATCAGTGGAGCCATCATCGATGACCAGCAGCTCTATGTTCGGATAGGTCTGCCCCAGGACACTGAGGATGCATTCCTCAATGTATCGGCCATGGTTATAAGACGCGATGATCACGCTTACAACAGGTTGCGCGGCACTCATGACTGCTCCTTTTTGGCTTCATTCAGGCCGGTCTCGATCAGCTCAAGGTATTGCCGACGGAATACTTCGATATCGTGCTGCTCGACAAGGTATCGATAGGCTCGCTCGCCACAGGCCTTGAGCTCGGAGTCCGAAAGCCCCAGGTAGGTGTCGAGTGCCGTTATCAGGCTCGGCACATCGGCGGGCGTTACCGCCAGGCCTCCGGCCCCCTCAATCAATGGCAACATGGCCGGTACGTCCGAAGCGATCACCGGCAGATGTCCACTCATGCCTTCCAGCAGCGCCAGGCCCAAGCCTTCGGCCAGGGAGGGCATGGTCCAGATATCGAATGCCCTCACGTATTGCAGAGCGTTCTCCTTGAAGCCCAACAGGTGGGCGCGATCCCTCAGCCCCAACTGATCGATCTGCGCCGCCAGCCGGGACTCTTCCCGTCCGGCGCCAATGATCGCCAGTTGGGCCGTAGGGTATTTGTCCTTGAGCGCGGCAAAGGCTTGCAGCAGGTATGTGTGCCCCTTGACCGGAACCAACCGACCCAAGGCACCAATCAGCCTCACCGAAGGGCTGATACCCAACAGTTCACGGGCGCGCTCTCGCGGGTGCTGCAAGGCTTCAGCCTGTTGGATATCAATGGCGTTGGTGATGGCGTAGGTATTGGAATCGGTAAAACCGCAACGACAGTCCAGCAGATACTGCTTGACGGCCGGAGACACGCCTACAAACCGCCAGTGGCGATCCACCAGCCGCTGCGTCTGGCGGCGACGATAAAATCGGTCATATTCCCCGAACCCGTGGGAAATGCCGATGCACAGCGGGATTTTCAGCCATCGATTGAGCTGCAACATCATGTTGACGGGCTTGAAACGATTGCACACGACAACATCGAATTTTTCCCGGCGACAGAACTGGTACAACTGCCACATCGCTCGAAGGCGCATTCCCTTGAGCGCCTTGTCGGAAAACTCGAAATAAACCGAACGGTCTGCCCGACTGACGGCTTCGCCAGGCCCCGGGCGACCACGCAAAAAAGCCGCTGTCACCTCGTAGCGCTCACTGGGCAGGGCCTTGACGATCTGTTCCGCAAGATCGGCGAAATCATGCTGCTTAACGTTGTAATCCGGCTGCAGCTGCAGCACCTTCAACCGCTGACTCATAATTCTCCTTGGTGCAAACCCGCCGCATCAATCATCCAGGCAGGCGATGTCGCCAGCCGTTGTATCCCGGCAGGATCTGGCTCGGGCAGGGCCGACCACTCGTTGCGCTTCCAGCAGACGAAATGAAAATAAGGGAAAAGGCGGTCCCCATCCCGATCATTCGTCAGACGACCATTACGCCAGTACCAGCGAAGGGGGAAATTCTCCGAACCGTCATGCCACTTTATGCAACCACCCGGCGTGCTGAACGCTTCTGTGAACTCACTGCGTCGACGCCATGGATTGAATTTACCCACCAGGGTAAACAGCGGCTCGGGAAAATTCTTGCGCCACAGGAAAATACGGCTGAACGCCCCTTCGTCCAACGCGTGGTGCCGATCATCGGTAAAACGCTCTTTCCAGTGTTTGATCAGCTTGAACACTTCACGCGCACGGGCGCTGTTGCGTATCAAGCACAAATGGCCAGCGACACGTCGCTCATGGGTGGAAAACACGTCATGGCTGGCCAGGCGTTCAGCGGTGAAATACTGCCGAAGATCACCGTACACCAGGTCGATATCGCCAAAAGCCCAAAAGTCATAGCCGTCGAGACGATCGACATGAATGTACCCGAGGGCAGGCTTGATATCACACAGCTTGTAGGGCTGTTTCGGCCTGAATTCGATCTCCAATCGCCGGGAAACCAGCTGGCAATACGCCTCGAACGTGGTGCTTTCGACCGTCACGTTCGGTGGAAGATTTTCCGGAACACCGCAGTCACTGAACAACAGCCAATCAATATCAGCATTACGCCGGCAACTTTCGAGAAACAATGGCATCCAGAACGGCCAGCGTCCGAAATACGGAATGATAAAAAGAATACGCGGGCATGGATTGATCACAGCAAGCTCACATTCACCAAGGACGAAGGACGCTGGAGGTGGTTATGCGTCATTTATGTGTTACCTGTGCTTCGCAGGTGTCAGCAGCCAGAGGAGCTCGTGACGCCTGACCGCTTTGCGGAAAAAATCGTTCTCGCCATAAACAGACCCCACTCTACGGGTCAGGACATACTGTATCCACCGCCTCAACCGGCGCTTCAAAGGCGCAGGCGGTTGCAGGTCATGCATCATTCCCAAGGCCATGGCCTTGTCCCGCTGGGCTGCCAATGACAAAGGCAAGCTCAGGGGTTGCATCAACTGACCTGGATCGAAGACCGGCGGCAATGCCACGCCTTCTCCGGTATTGCCCATGGGCCAACGATCGTTGTCGTGCAAGTGATTGGCATAGCCCAACAGCGTGGTCGGCTGCCATTCCAGGCCTTCGAGGGCTTGCAGGACGGCATGATGGGCGCAGAGATGGTCGGGGTGCGGATCAAGGGTCGGATGCGGCAACACAATGACCTCCGGGCGCGCCTTGAGCAGCAGTTCGCGCAGATCCGCCAACAGGTTGTCCCAGGTCGGCGCGCCGTCGGCATCGCCGGGCAGGAGGAACGGGTTCAACTGACGGAACAGCCGGGTATCGCTCAGGTCAGCCTCGCGAGAACCTTGGGGTTGGCTCGGCGCCGCTTGCATGGCGGCCAGTTGCAGGCAGAAGTAACCCAACTGCACACAGTGCGCTTCAGGCACTCCCGCCCAACGCGGTACGGCAATGCTGTCCCAGGCGCGCAAACGGCCCTTGAGCCGCGCAGCTTCAACGCGGTCCAAGCCCATCTGTCGATAATGTTCGGCTTCGATTTCACCGGCGGTCAGCGTGACGATCCAGGCTTCGTCAGCCTGGCTGTACAAGCCGTAGGCGGCCAGCTCCGCATCGTCGGCATGGGGAGCGATGACCATCACCCGCTGGCGCTGCACTTGCGGCGACGTGAAGGACCATAGCGTCGGCTCGCCCAGCAAACGGCAATGGCGCCCGCGCAGGCGCAGCTCACCTCGGGACAACGCCGGGCCCTGCTCGCTGAGATTGAGATAGCGCAGGCCGTTGACCCCGCGCTCGAAAGTTTGCAGGTCCCTTTCACCGCCCAACATTTCGACAACCGGGTCGATGAAGCGCCCCAGCCAGGTGCTCTTGACCCGCAACGCGAGAATCAACGTCGCGCCATCGTCCAGAATCACGCCTTCGTCCAGCCGCAGCCGCCCGGCATTGAGGTGCACCTTGGGTTGCTGGGTGAACGGCGGGAAGCTGTACTGGTAATCATCCCTGGGCGAATAGAACAGATGATCGGCGAACCACGCCTCATGGGCGATCCAGCCCAGCACCGCCAACACCAGGGGCAACCACCAGGCCACTGCCACCCCCAGCAAGACCAGTGCGATGAGGGCGAGCAGCAGCCCCACGCGCTTGTTGCGACGGTGGCGCTTGAGCAACTGTTGCTTGCGACTGATCGGTGGATTCATACGGTAAACACCGGCACGGGGTTGCACCAACGGTCCTTGTACTCCCGGTCCGCCCGACCGAACGAAAAACGTAACGGTTTGCCGGCGGCACGGGCATGTTCCCAGGCGCTCTGGGTGTTGAGGAAGCTCAACACGCTACCGGGGCTGAATTCGCGAGTCTGTGGGTCGACACCACCGTTGATGTACTCGACGCTGACCCACTCGGGCGCTTCGACGCGATACACCAATTGGATGGCAATCGGCGCATCGTTGAGGAAGATCACCGAACCGATCAGCCATTCGCGCAGCAACTCGATCACCTCGCCCATGCGCTCGGCACCGGTGGCCGCAAAGCCCCAGCGACGCAGGAACAGGTCGCAGTAGATCGAAGCCAGCTCGGCACTGGAAAACTCGTCGACCGGCCGCACCACCCCGCCCGCCTCTTCCAGCAAGCGCAGCTCACGGCGCTGGTTGTAGCGAAACTTCTTGGACAGCTCTTCCGGCGTGCGGGCCATGGCCAATTGTTCCTGCTGCAACTTCAAGCCACTGAAACGCCCCTCGTTGAGGGCCGACAGGTAACGTCCACGATGACGCAACGGTGCTTGCGCATCGGGCGCCGCCGGCAGGATCAGCTCGGCATTACCCAGATCGAACAAGCCCTTCTTGCCGCTGCGCTTGAGCACGTCCTTGGACAACGCCAGGTCGCGGCCCCAGGTCGGTATGGCCGCCTTGAGTTCACCGTTCTGCTCGAACGCCAGATAACGCACGGGAATCCCGGCCAGGGCCGCCAGGCGCTCGACCACCAGGGGATGGGTGGCCACACTGCCGCCAAAACGCTGCCAGGCCTGGGCATAAATCGACGCGTCTACGGCTGTCCAGCCGCGCTCACGCCAGCCTTGGAATCGATTGAACATTCAGGCCCTCGGCGCCAGTTCGTTGACTTGGGGCAAACGCCAGAATGCCTCGCGTACGGCGCGATCAGAGAAGCGCTCGCGCAAGCGGTCGAGCATCAGCTCGGCGCATTGGCGACGCTGCAGATCGTCCATGGCCGCCAGGTGTTGCAGCCCCTGAGCCATGTGCTCGGCGTCACCGAGCGGAAACAGGATGCCGACGCCTTCGACCACTTCCTTGGCACCACCGCAAGCAGTAGCCAGCAACGGTACACCGGCGGCCATGGCTTCGAGCAGCACCATGCCAAACGGCTCATGGTCGGAACTCAGGGCGAACACATCGAACGCGCGGAAATAACGACGCGCCTCGGGCACCTGGCCGAGCAACAGCACGCGGTCGGCGATGCCTAGCTTCAGCGCCAACGCCCGCAGCTCCGGCTCCCGACGCCCCTCACCGAGAATCGCCAACTGGCTGTTGGCCGGCAGATATGCCAACGCCGTAGCAAAACCACGCAACAAGGTGGCCTGGTCCTTGTCCGGGTGCAGGCGGCCGACATTGCCGACAATCCAGGCATGTGCGTCCAGCCCCAGGGTGTGCCGCGCCTCCTCCCGAGAAACCAGGCTGGCCTGCGTGACATCGAGGTCGATGCGGTTGTAGAGAGTCTGGATCCGGGCCGCCGGCCATTTCGGCAGGCAGCGGCGCATGTCGTCACGCACCGCATCGGAAACCCCGAGCAGGCTCAGGCGTTTACGAAAAACATGGGCGAACAGCCGGCGGGTACGCCGCTTGTAGTCACCGAAGGCATGATGAACGCCGATCACCGGCAGGCGAGTGCCGAGCAGGGCGATGTAGATCGGCTTGAAGCGATGGGCAATGCAGAAACTGAAATTGCGCGAGGCGGCAATCTTGCGCAGGTCGCTGATGGCGCCCAGCTTCAGGCCACGAATGGCGCTGGAGCGGTACTCCATGAACAGCACCTCGTCCGAGGCACAAGCGGCGGCAACTTGCGCGTCCGCCGCCCCGGTGAGAAACACCGTGGTCACGCGATAGCCAGTGCCCGCGAACAGGCTGGCGTACTGACGGGCGCAGTCCAGGAACGGCCCGTCATAACCGTGGCAGAACTGCAGCACATGTCGCTCAGCCGAGCGTGTCATAAGCGTCCACGCCGTCTTTGACCACCAGGATGTCTTCCATGATCAAGTATTGCAGATCGGAACCGAAGAACATGTTCAGCGCATCGGTCGGCGAGCAGATCATCGGTTCGCCACGACGGTTGAGCGAGGTGTTCAGCGACACGCCGTTGCCGGTCAGCACTTCCAGGGCCTTCATCATGTCGTAGTAGCGCGGGTTGTATTCGCGCTTGAGCACCTGGGCCCGGGAAGTACCGTCTTCATGGACGACTTCCGGCACGCGGGTTTTCCATTCTTCGGCCACTTCGAAGGTGAAGGTCATGAATGGCGCCGGGTGGTCGACCTTGATCATCTGCGGCGCAACGGTGTCGAGCATCGACGGGCAGAAAGGCCTCCAGCGTTCGCGGAACTTGATCTGTTCGTTGATCCGATCCGCCACGCCGCTGGCGCTTGGGCAACCGATGATCGAACGACCGCCCAAGGCTCGCGGGCCAAACTCCATGCGCCCCTGGAACCAGGCCACCGGGTTGCCGTCGACCATGATCTTGGCGATGCGCTCAGGGGTGTTGTCGATCTTGCGCCACGCAGGCTTGCTCGGATGACGGGCGCACGCAGCGATCACGTCTTCGTTGCTGTAGGCCGGGCCGAGGTAGACGTGTTCCATCTTCTCTACTGGCACGCCACGGGCGTGGGACACATAAGCCGCCGCACCCACGGCAGTACCGGCGTCGCCGGAAGCCGGTTGCACGAACAGCTCCTTGACGTCGCCACGGGCGATGATTTTCTGGTTCAACTTGACGTTCAACGCACAGCCGCCGGCGAAGGCCAGCTTGCCGGTTTCCTTGAGCACGTCGCCCAGGTAATGATCGATCATTTGCAGCGCGAGCTTCTCGAACAGCGCTTGCATGCTCGCCGCGTAGTGAATGTACGGCTCATCGGCGATGTCGCCTTCACGTTTCGGGCCGAGCCATTCGATCAGCTTCGGCGAGAAGTAGAAGCCCTTGCCCTTCTCTTTATAGCGACGCAGGCCGATCACGTTGGCGTAGTCGGTGTTGATCACCAGTTCGCCATTTTCAAAAGAGGCCAGGCGCGAGAAATCGTACTTGGTGGCATCGCCGTAGGGCGCCATGCCCATGACCTTGAACTCACCATCGAGCATTTCAAAGCCCAGGAACTCGGTGATCGCGCCGTACAGGCCGCCCAGGGAGTCCGGGTCGAAGAACTCCTTGATCTTGTGGATCTTGCCGTTTTCGCCATAACCAAAGAAGGTCGTGGCGTATTCGCCCTTGCCGTCGATGCCCAGGATTGCGGTTTTCTCCTGGAAGCCCGAGCAGTGGTAGGCGCTGGAGGCGTGGGCCAGGTGATGCTCGACCGGCTCGATCTTGATCTTTTTCGGATCGAAGCCCAGTTGCTCCAGGCACCAGACGATCTTGCGGCGATAGCGCTTGTAGCGACGGTTGCCCATCAGGATCGCGTCGAGGGCCCGGTCCGGGGCATACCAGTAGCGCTTGGCGTAGTGCCAGCGCGCCTCGCCGAACAGGCTGATCGGGGCGAAGGGGATCGCCACCACATCGACGTCGGAAGGCTTGATGCCGGCCTGCTCCAGGCAGAACTTCGCCGACTCGTAAGGCATGCGGTTCTTTGCATGTTTATCGCGTACGAAGCGCTCTTCCTCGGCCGCCGCGATCAGCTTGCCGTCAATGTACAGCGCTGCGGAAGGATCATGGCTAAGGGCGCCGGACAGGCCAAGAATCGTCAATGCCACAGGGGTCTAGCCTCTTATGTCTGCATACGGGCGACAAGCGCCTCGAAAAATTGATGCGCCGCGTACCTGGGGCACGGGGCAGCTAAAGGGCGGGATTATAGCTTAAAAGCGCCCTTAAACCTCTAGCAGTGAGTGGGAGCTTGTTGAGCACTGTCGCTCGGGCACTCATTGACGCTCACGGCGCTAAAGATTTTTAACCTTGAACACATCGACCGGTCGTGTTTTGTGGGCACGTAAACGCTTGTACACACTTTCGACAACGAGCGATGCCTGCCCCCATGCAGTATCTGAACATCCGCAAAAGACAAATAAAAGACAGCCTATACGGCCATATGATCCATTCCGACAGCTAGCGCTGGGCACACAAAAAAACAGAGCCCAACGGAATAATCAATAACTCTGTATAACTCAAGCAACTGCTTGTCGCCACTGTCAACTTTGACAGTGGCGAGCCCTTTGAAAACCAATGCAATTGAACGCGATCTTGTATTAGCCACAACAGGTGATGGGGGGGAGTAATGTCATCACGAGGCGCCGCAGACGGCAGCTCGGCGATTAGTTTTGAAGTGCAAGATCATGGGGACGGAACAGTAAGAATTAAAGCGGGATACTATAATTTGTGGGTGCAACTTACCGCCTATGACGTTAAAAACGCTCAATGGGAACCTAACAGTCCTTACCAAAGATTGACTCAGCGCGACGCAGGGAACGGGTATTATTCTTTTACTGTAGATTTTTTATTTTCATGGAGTAGAAGACTCCTACATTTTTTGAAATACATTGAAGTACCTTGCGACGGTCTTTTTTTGGATGGAATGGGGTGGGGTGGGGTGGGGTGTATATCCGTTTCTTCGGTAACGGCTGCTTACGGCTCCGCTCTTACAGCGGGTCACTTTTGGAAGAGCCGGGAGCCGGACCAGCCAAAAGTAACCAAAAGCGCTTTGCCCCACCACTCGGCGCCTCGCCTAGGCTCGGCATGCCCGCGTTCGGCCATCGCGGTTAACGGGGCGCCGAGATCAACGTCCACCGCGAGGCGGCCTAACGGCCGACCTGGCTCTCCTGGTCGTACACCTGTCAGATCTGTGGGAGCAAAGCTTGCTCGCGAGGCGGCCTGTCAGCCGACCTGGTCCTCCCAGATGAACCCAATCCCAGTGTGGGAGCTTGCTCGCGAAGGCGGCAGTGCATTTCACACCTGAATCCGCCCCCGCTTCTCGACCTGAAGGTCTATGCAGTCCGTGGCGAGGATGCATCGGCGACCTCAAGTGAACAGCTGGGTCTTCACTTGTGGTTCATAGGGTGGACGAGGCGCTATCGACTGTTTTGGGCACCCGCTGATCAATCACCCGATACAGCGCACTGTCCTGTGGCCAATTGCGCATGAACCGCGCGCGATCCCGGGCGTAGGCCTGGGCGAAGCTGGCGTGGGTGCGGTGTTGGCACATCGAGTCGAGGTCGATCAGCGCCCAGCGGTCGTGCTGCCAGAACAGGTTGTGGCCCTTGAAGTCGCCGTGGCTGATACGTTCACGGATGAGGTCGGCGAACAAGCGATCCAGCGCCAGCAATTCCGCCTCGGGGGCGTCACCGTTTTGCACGTAAGGGCCGAAGCGCTCGATGATGTCCGGCCCCGCCAGGTATTCGGTGACCAGGTAAGCGCCGCGGCGCAGCCACAGGAAACGCTTTTCCAGCAGCGCCAGGGGCTTGGGCGTAGCGATGCCGAGAAAGGCCAGGCGATGGCCTTCGCGCCAGGAATGCCAGGCGCGACTCGGGCGCCAGAAGCGCTTGAGCCAATGGGCGAAGTTCTTGATGTTGTAGCGCTTGATCACCAAGGTGCGACCGTTCGCCTCGACTTTGCCAACACTGGCCGCGCCGCCGGTCTTGTACAGGTGGCCCTGGTCGAGCAATGCATCGGCCTGCTCCAGCACCGGTATCATGGCCGCTTCTTCATCACGGCGGATCGCCCGCAGGCCAAAGGCCCCGCGCTGCACGCTGAACAGGCTGCATTCGCGCCCGACTTTCGCGAGGAAATCCTTCAGGCGCCAGGCTTGCACTTTGTCGATCTGTTTTTGCAGCGCTTCCATGGGCAGCGCGTGTTCGGCGTTGCCCAGCAGGTAATGCACCAACAGCTCTTCATTGAACGGCTGGAGGGCTTTGGGAAGCTGGGCGAAAAACACCCCAAGGTTCTCCAATACTTTCTGCCGCGACAGCGGCTGCCCTGGGGTTTCAGCGCGGATGCCGGCGCCGTCGATCAAATAGAGCTTGCCGTCGTGACGCAGCAGATTGTCCAGGTGCAAGTCTTCCTGCCACAGGCCTTTGCTGTGCAATTGCGCGATAGCGCCCAGGGCTTCGGCCAGCACCGCCGTCTGTTCGTCGGCCAGCAATGGCAGGTGTTCGACCTGTTTCCAGGCATCCCCCAGGCTCTCGGCGTCTTCGAGCAATTCGAACAACAACCAGCCGCCTTCACCCTCTTTCAGTCCATCGGCCAGCAACAACGGCGTGGTCAGCCCCTGCTCTGCCAGCAGGCGAACGCCTTGCAGTTCCCGCTGGAAATGCCGGGCGGCCTTGTTGCCCACCAATAATTTGGCCAATACCGGCCGGCCACGCCAGACGCCCGCGCCGACGTAACGCTGCCCCGGCAACACCCGTAACAGCGAAAGCAGTTGCAACTTCGCCGGGCCGGCGGCATCGGCCAGTTCCAGGCTCATGGGCAGGCTGGGGATGCGGCCGGCATTCTTCAATTCGGACAGATGCATCAACGGGCTTCCTTATGGCTGCGCCGAGCGTTCAGACGGGTCATCCAGCGGTCGACCAGCCCACTGTCGAGCGGCTGGTCCAGATAACTGGACAGCAACTGGCGCACATCGGCATCACTCCAGACAGAGGCGCGCCGCAGCAAAGGCTCCAGGTCCTTGACCCGATCACGCAGGCCGAACAATAGCGGCCGGGTCTTTTCCAGGTCGATCAATTGCGCCTGATAGCCGTCGGCGGTGGCTTGCAGGAAGATGTGTTTTGGATAGAAGCAACCGTGCACCTGATGCATGCCGTGCAGGCGCCGCGCCAGCAAACCGCAGGCGTTGAGGATGGTGGTGCGCTGCGCCGCCGTCAGGCTCGACCAACGCTGCACCAGTGAATCCAGGTCATCCCAGCCGTCCAGGGCACGGGTCAGCAGGACCGCCCGCACCTCGCCGTTCACCTTGCGCTGACCATAGAACACCGCTTGCAGGGCCGGAATACCCAACTGGCGATAGCGGCTGATGTTGCGAAACTCCCGGGAGAAGCTTGGCTCGCCAAACGGGTGGGACAAGGTCCGGGTCAGGTAATTGCTCTGGCGCTTGAGGTAATAACCCTGCCCCTCCAGGTCCAACCGGAACACACTGCTCCAGCCGTCACCCGAGGTGTTGGGTTCGTCCACCGCGTCCAGTTGCCGCGTCCACAAGGCCTCGAAGCTGTCCAGGCCATGACGTTGCAACAACGCCTGGTCTTCAGCGGCCAGAAAATCAGTCATTCACGCCCCTCGAAAAATCTCACCACGTGACGGATGCGTTTCTTGTCGCACGCATCGAGCCGGTCGCGCTGGCGGTATTGCAGGTAGAACCGCAGGCGCTGCGTGGCCGACAAGTGATACTTGGCCACCTTGTCCAGGCATGCCAAATCCTTGGTAATACGGTACTTGAGCCAGAAGCCGCGCCAGAAGTCGCCGTTCGGGCAGTCGATCAGGAACAGCTTCGCCTGGTCATCGACCAGCAGGTTGCGCCATTTCAGATCATTATGGGTGAAGCGCTGCTCGTGCATGGTCCGTGTGTAACCGGCCAGTTGCCGGCTCACCCCTTCGACCCAGGCCCGGTCGGCCAGCCTTGGATCGCGACGGTCGGCCAGGGCCGAAAGGTCTTCGGTATGCGGCAGCTCGCGGGTGATCAGCGCGCCACGGGCATAGGTCGCGCCGCTTCGCTCCAAGCCCCAGCCCACGACTTCGGCGGTGGGAATGCCCCATTTGGCGAAGCGCTTGAGGTTCTGCCATTCGGACTTGACCCGGGGTTTGCCCAGGTAACGCCGCAAGCCTTTGCCGGCCCCGACGTAGCGCTTGACGTAGTAATTCACGCCATTGCGCTGCACCCGGATCACCTCCGACAACGGATCACGGGTCAAACGCTCCCCTTGCAACGCGAACACCGCCTCGAGGCTGCCGAAATCCTGCGCCAGATCGGCGTAGGCCGGTTCCAGTTTCCAGCCTGACATCAGAGCGCGTCCCCGTATCGCTGCTTGCGGGCATACAGCTTGTTGGCCTTGCCTTCGAGCCAGGCCAGCAACGACGCCTCTTCGGCGAGGATCCGGCGCAATGGCTGCTGGAAATAGCCCTTGAGGAAACGCAGCTTGTCGCGGCGGGTCAAGCCGATGTCCAGCGCCGAGAAATACAGCGCCGCCAGGTCCTTGTTGCGCCAGCGAGTGGTAATGGCTGGACGGGTCTGGGCGCGGTGCAGGTCGATCACCGAAAGTTTGAAATCGGCAGGTGTCACCGGCTTGTCGGTGTGCAGCAGGAAGTGGCAGATGTAGCAGTCACGATGGTTGACCCCGGCGCGGTGCATCATGCCGGTCATGCGCGCCACTTCGGCGATCAGGGCACGCTTGAGTGCCGGTTGCGGCGGCTGCTTGACCCAGTCGATGCTGAAGTCTTCGAGGCTGACGGTCGGCGCCAGCTCTTCAGTGACGATGAACGAGTGCTGGTCTGCCGGGTTGCTGCCCTTCTCGCCGTACGCAACAGCGGTCATGGTCGGCACGCCGACTTCCTGCAAACGCTGGATCGCTTTCCATTCCTGACCTGCGCCGAGTACCGGCAGCTTGGCGGTGAACAGGTTCTTGAAGATCTCGCCCCAACCGATGCCGCGATGGATCTTCACGAAAAATCCACGACCGTCCACCTCCGTGCGCAAGGTGCGCCGGGCTTCCAGTTCGCGATAGACCTCGCCCTTGAGCGCCTCGACTTCGGCGAACGCATCGCGCCCGGCCCAAAGGCTCTTGAACGGTTCGGCCAGCATCAACTTCATTGTGCGTGCTCCGCCAAAATCACATCGGCCGCGTGCTGCGGCATGCTGTAGAGGTCGGCCGTCTCGGCGAAGGCCAGACCGTTGCGGCTCCAGGCCGCCCGGGCATCGGCATCGTTCAACATGCGACCCAGGTACTCGGTGAGTTGCGCTTGTTCAAACGGCTCGTCCAGCACCAGGCCACTGTCGGCCTCCGCGATGTAATGGGCGTACCCACACACTGCGCTGACCAGCACCGGCAACCCGGCCACCAGCGCTTCGAGCAGTACGGTGCCGGTGTTCTCGTTGTACGCCGGATGGATCAACAGGTCGGCGCCCAGCAGGAAACGCGGGATGTCACTGCGGCCCTTGAGGAACCGCACGTTGTCACCGAGCCCCAGTGCGGCGCTCTGCAGTTGGAATACCTTGGGGTCGTCCTGGCCGATTACAAACAGCCGAGTGCGTTTTCTCAATTCAGCGGGCAGCGCCGCCAGGGCCTTGAGGCTGCGATCCACGCCCTTGGTCTTGAACCCGGAACCGATCTGCACCAGCAGCAGGTCGTCATCGGCCAGCTCGAATTCGGCCCGGAACGCCGTACGGATCTGGTCGGCGTCGGCGGGCCGCCGCCGGTCCTGGGCGATGCCCGGTGGCAGCAGGTGAAAGCGCTCGAGCGGCGTGCCGTAGTGCTTGATGAACAGTGGCTGCTGGACTTCGGAAATCATCAGCACGTCGGTCTTGGCGTCCTTGGCGAACACTGCCCGCTCGTACTCGGCGAAATGCCGGTAGCGGCCCCAGCGCCGGTACAGCGAATTGCGCAGGTTCTGCGCCTTGTCTTCGAAGCAGCCGTCGGCGGCGTAGTACACGTCCAGGCCGGGCATTTTGTTGAAGCCGATCAAACGGTCCACCGGGCGCTTGGCCAGGTCGGCCTCCATCCACGCGCTGAGCTTCTCGTTGCGGCGATGATTGAACAGCGCCTTGACCGGCGCCACCAGCACTTCGAAGCCGGGCGGCACGTCGCCTTCCCAGATCAGCGTGTAGACGCGGATCTGGTGACCGCGTCGCTGGCACTCCAGGGCGATGCGCATGAAGTCACGCTGCAGGCCACCGAAGGGGAAGTACTTATAAAGGACAAAAGCCAATTGCATCAGCGCGGCTCCTCAGCCAATAACGTGCTCAGGTGGCTGGCAACACGCTCGGGGTTCAGACGCGTGAAGCACAGGGGCTGCTCGCGTTTCAGGTCAAACCGCCGGGCATCTTCGGCGGTCGGCGGGTAAGTGCATTGTTTCTGCATGCACGGCGCGCAAGGGAAATCACTGGCAAGGTGAATCTGGCCCTTGCCGTAGGCGCCGGTCAGCACCGGATTGGTCGGGCCGAGCAGCGAAATGGTCGGTACGTCCAGGGCCGCGGCCAGATGACCGAGACCGGTGTCCACCGCCACACAGGCCTGGGCACCGGCAAGCACCTTGCCCATCCCGCCGAGGTTCAGCTTCGGCAGCACCAGGGCGTTGCGCAACCCGTTGGCGATGCGTTCGGCCCGGGCCTTCTCGGCGGGGTTGCCCCACGGCAGTTTTACCACCACGCCGAACTGCCCCATGCGTTCGGTGAGCTGGCGCCAGTAGAGCTCGGGCCAATGCTTGGACTCCCAGGTCGTGCCGTGCAGGAACACCACGTAGGGATAGGGGCGTGGCAATTCCACCAATCGGTCGACGTTGAGGCCATAGCTACCCAGCGTCTGCGGCAAGTCATAGCCCAGCGCCAGGGCAAATAGCTGCCGTACGCGCTCGACCGCATGCTGACCGCGAGCCACCGCCAGGCGCCGGGAATAAAAGCGCGCCGCCAGGGGCTCACGCGCCGAATTTTTATCCAGACCGGCCACCGGGGCCTTGACGTAACGGGTCAGCCAGGCACTTTTCAGCAGGCCTTGGGCGTCGATGACCAGGTCGTACTTTTCGGCGCGCACGCTCTGCTTGAAGCGTCGCCATTCGCCACTCTTGATGGTTTGCCAGAGGTTCTTGCGCCAGCGACGGATCGCTACCGGAATGACTTTGCCCACGGCCGGGTGCCAGGTAGGGATTTCGGCGAAGCCTTCTTCCACCACCCAATCGAACTTGATGCCAGGAATCGCCCGCGCCGCGTCGGTCAGCGCCGGCAAGGTGTGGACCACATCCCCCAGCGAAGAGGTCTTGATCAGCAATACCCGCAAGTTACCGAACCTCCACGGGTGTGCCCTGCAGACGCTCCAGGGCCTCGTTCACCGACGACGGCATGAGCTGGCGCAAGCAATTGTAATGACCGAAGCGACAGGTGCGGTCGAAGCACGGACTGCACTCGATGCCCAGGCGCACGACTTCGACCTTGTCGGCCAGCGGTGGCGTGAAGCCCGGCGAGGTGGAACCGTAGACCGCCACCAATGGGCGGTTCAGGGCCGCGGCCACGTGCATCAGGCCGGAGTCGTTGGAGACCACCGAATCGGCGCAGGACAGCAGGTCGATGGCCTCGGCCAGGGAGGTGTCGCCGCTGAGGTTTACCGACTCTTCCCGAAGGCCCGGGATCAGCCGCGAGCGGATGTCTTCCCCCACCGGGTGATCTTTTTTCGAGCCGAACAGCCAGACCTGCCAGCCTTCGCGAATCTTCGCCTCGGCAACCTGGGCGTAATGCTCGGCCGGCCAGCGCTTGGACTCACCGAACTCGGCGCCCGGACACAGGGCCAATACCGGACGGTCCAGGCTCAGGCCGAACTTGGCCAGCGCTGCTTCGCGGGTGACCGGGTCGATCTGCAGGCTCGGTCGTGGATACGGCTTGGGCAACTCGGTCCCAGGCTCGTAGGCCAGGGCCATGAAGCGCTCGATCATCAGCGGATAACGTTCTTTGTCCAGCGTGCGCACGTCGTTGAGCAGGCCGTAGCGAAACTCGCCACGCCAGCCGGTGCGCTTGGGGATGCCAGCGAAGAACGGCACCAGTGCCGATTTCAACGAATTGGGCAACAGGATCGCCTGGTCGTACTGACCGGCCAGGGATTTGCCAATGCGCCGGCGGGTCGCCAGCTCCAGCACGCCGTGGCCGAGCGGGAAGCTCAAGGCCTTGCGTACCTCGGGCATACGCTCAAGGATCGGCCGGCTCCACTCGGGGGCCAGGACGTCGATTTCGCACTGCGGATGACGCTGCTTCAGACACTGGAACAGTGTCTGCGCCATCACCATGTCACCGACCCAGCTGGGCCCAACGATCAGAATATTCATGTGCTTTCCAAAAACGATACGGGGAGGCCTACGCCTCCCCGCCTCGAGAATCACTGTGGCTTAGGTCGTTGCCTGTTGCCCTAATCTACAACACACCACCCATCTACTGCGGAAGCGGGCTTGCTCGCGAAGAGGCCGGCACATCCAGCATCAATGTTGCCTGACACTCCGCTATCGCGAGCAAGCTCGCTTCCACAAGGGGTCTGTATATGTCTTCAGCACGGTGCAACACCGCAAATCCACTGTGGGAGCGAGCTTGCTCGCGATGAGGCCGGCACACTCAACATCAATGTCGCCTGACACTCCGTCATCGCGAGCAAGCTCGCTCCCACATTTAAATCTTCAGCTCAGCCCCAGCTCCCGCCAGATCCGCAGTACCTGCCGACGCTCATCCACGAACTGGTCGCCTGCGATCACCCCGGCATCTTTCTGCAAGGCCTGGCGGTGGGCGGCGGAGCGGTAGGCTTTGTAGGCTTCGCGCAACAGCGTGGCATCTTCGGCCGGCATCAGCCCGACCTCCTGCAACCCGTCCAGAATGCGGATGTTATCGGTGTAGCGCACCAGCGACGGGTGTTCCTCGGACCACGCCAGGGCCGCGTATTGCACCATAAATTCAATATCGACGATACCTCCGGCATCCTGCTTGAGGTCGAAGGGCGCCGTCGCCTCGAAGGCATTCGGCGCGGTCCCGGCGGCGGTGGCCTTGCTGCCAAGGTTGTCGCGCATCTTGGCACGCATCTCGCTGACCTCCTGACGCAGGGTCGGCAAGTCACGCTTGCGTCCCAACACCAGGGCGCGGACCTTCTCGAACGCCTGGCCCACGTCCTGGCTGCCCACCAACACCCGCGCCCGCACCAACGCCTGATGCTCCCAGGTCCAGGCTTCGTTCTCCTGGTAACGGGCAAACGCCCCGAGTGAACTGACCAGCAACCCCGACGCCCCGGATGGCCGCAGGCGCATATCCACTTCATACAGCTGCCCGGAGTTGGTCTGGGCAGTCAGCAGGTGAATGATCCGCTGGCCGAGCCGGGTGAAGAACTGTGCACCGTCAATGGGTTTCGGGCCGTCGGTTTCCGCCTGAGGATCGCCATCGTGGATGAACACCAGGTCCAGGTCGGAACCATGCCCCAATTCCAGGCCGCCGACTTTCCCATAACCGACAATAATGAAGCCCGGATCGCACAAGCTGCCATCGGTGCGCAATGGCACGCCGTGCTTGGCGGCCGTCTGGCGCCAGGCCAGGGCCAGCACTTGTTCGAGAATCGCCTCGGCCAGCCAGGTCAGGTAATCGCTGACTTTCATCAGCGGCAGGCTGCCGGCGATTTCCGAGGCGGCCACCCGCAGGCGGTGCGCCAGCTTGAAATGCCGCAGCGCCTCCATTTGTTGCTCAAGGTCATCCTCGGGGATGCGCGTCAGGCGCTCTCGCAACTCCGCCGCCAACTCCGGTGCCAAGGGCGGCTTGAACAGCCGGCCCTCATTGAGCAATTCATCGAGCAGCAAGGGGAAACGGGTGATTTGTTCAGCAATCCACGGGCTCGCCGCGCACAACGTCAGCAAACGACGCAGGGCGCCGGGGTTTTCCGTCAACAGCACCAGGTAGGCCGAACGGCGGGCCACCGCCTCCACCAAAGGCAGCACCCGCTCCAGCACCAGGTCCGGATCGGCATGTTCCACGGCCTGGGCCAGCAGACGCGGGATGAAGGCGTCCAGACGCTCGCGCCCCAGGCGCTGCATGGCGCGCAGTTGCGGGCTGCCGCGCAGGGCGGCCAAGGCCTTGAGGGCTTTGGGTGCATCGACGAAGCCGCCCTCTTCCAACTGACGACACGCCGCCTCTTCATCCTGGCTGTCTTCCCACAATGGCAACCATTCGCCACCCACCACCACTTCGCTTTCGCCACCCGCCTCTTCATCAGGGTCGGCGATGACCTGGCCGAAATGCCAGGCCACACGCCCGCGCCAGTACATCAATTGCTCGTGAAAGGCCGACCAGTCGGCAAAACCCAGCATGAACGCAATGCGCGCCTGGTCCTGCGGGTTGTCCGGCAACATCTGGGTCTGGCGGTCGGCAATCGCCTGGATCGCATGTTCGGTATAACGCAGGAATTCATAACCCTGGCGCAGCTCGTCGATCACCTTGGCCGGCAGATAGCCCTGGCCTTCCAGAGTCCCCAGCACCTTGAGCAGCGGACGCTGCTGCAAGCTCAGGTCGCGACCGCCGTGGATCAACTGGAACGCCTGGGCAATGAACTCCACCTCACGAATGCCGCCCGAGCCCAGCTTGATGTTGTCGGCCATGCCCTTGCGCCGCACCTCCTGCTGGATCAGTTGTTTCATGGTGCGCAGCGCTTCGATGGCGGAAAAATCCAGGTAACGGCGATAGACGAACGGGCGCAGCATGTCGAGCAATTGCGCACCCGCCACCTGGTCACCCGCCACCACGCGCGCCTTGATCATGGCGTAGCGTTCCCAGTCGCGGCCCTGGTCCTGGTAATACTGCTCCAGGGCATTGAAGCTCAGCACCAGCGCCCCGGCCGAGCCGTAGGGGCGCAGGCGCATGTCGACGCGGAACACAAAACCGTCGACGGTCATCGGGTCCAGGGCCTTGATCAGGCGCTGGCCGACACGGATGAAAAACTCCTGGTTATCCAGCGGTCGCTTGACGCCAACGGTTTCGCCGCCCTCGGGGTAGGCGAAGATCAGGTCGATGTCCGACGACAGGTTCAGCTCCACGGCACCCAGCTTGCCCATGCCCAGGATGACCATCTGCTGCGGCTCGCCGCTGCGCCGTCCGGTGGGTACGCCGAATTGCTGGCTGAGGCGCCGGTACAACCATTGATACGCCTGGTCGATGCAGGTGTCGGCCATGTCCGAGAGGTCGCGGCAGGTCTGGACCAGGTCGGCCTGGCGGGTCAGGTCGCGCCAGATGATCCGTACCTGCTGGCGGGTGCGCTGGCGGCGCAGGACGCGGCCCAGTTCTTCTTCAGTCTCGGCGGCCTGCACGGCGGCACCGATCTGCGCGCACATTTCTCCGGGCGCCAGGCTGCGGTCCAGTTCGCCGCTGCGCACCAGCTCCAGCAGCATCACCGGGTCACGGAGACTCTGCTCGATGACAAAGTCGCTGGCAGCGGCAATACGGTTGAATGCCTCCCAGCGCTGCGGGGTCCAGGCCGATAGCCCGTGATCGTCGTCGAGCAAGGCGACCACCGCACGGAACGACTGCTCGGCACGGTTGACCAATGACTGGAGAATGGCCGGTACCGTTTCCAGTATTGGGGCAAGCGAGGGCAGGCTCATGGTCTATCCTTGATCGGCGCGGGGGAGGCTGGATGTAGTGTTTTTTCGAAAGACACTACCTGATCGACTGTCGAACAAAGATGATAAATAGCTGAAAATCTGATTTTATTGGCAGCCGGCATCAAGTTTTTACCTGTTCGAGTTGGCTAAAGACCAACAGTAACGATTATTCTCACAACGAAACGAGGGGCCATAAGCCGCTCATGTGTAGTTTTACTACTCGTCTATACATTCGAAAGGCTGAAACGGCCGACGATTTGTAGTAAAACTACACGCCGCCGAAACAACCTTCGGCAATCCAAGAATTTATATCGTCTGCCCACAAGGCCAGTCGCAAACTCAGGCAACCGATTCTGGTAGCCTTTCCGCCCTGGAGCAAGCCATGCAAGACCTCGATCCCGTCGAAACCCAGGAATGGCTGGACGCCCTGGAATCGGTTCTCGACAAAGAAGGCGAAGACCGTGCTCATTATCTGATGACCCGTATGGGCGAACTCGCAACCCGCAGCGGTTCGCAACTGCCCTACGCCATCACCACGCCGTACCGCAACACGATCCCCGTTACCCACGAAGCACGCATGCCTGGCGACCTGTTCATGGAACGCCGCATTCGCTCGCTGGTACGCTGGAACGCGTTGGCCATGGTCATGCGTACCAACCTGAAAGATTCTGACCTGGGCGGTCACATCTCCAGCTTCGCCTCCAGCGCGACGCTGTATGACATCGGCTTCAACTACTTTTTCCAGGCCCCGACCGACGAACACGGCGGCGACCTGATCTACTTCCAGGGGCACGCATCGCCAGGCGTCTACGCCCGTGCGTTCATGGAAGGCCGTATTTCCGAAGACCAGATGAACAACTTCCGCCAGGAAGTGGACGGCAACGGCCTGTCTTCGTACCCGCACCCTTGGCTGATGCCGGACTTCTGGCAGTTCCCGACCGTTTCCATGGGCCTGGGCCCGATCCAGGCGATCTACCAGGCACGCTTCATGAAGTACCTGGAAGCCCGTGGCTTCATCCAGCCAGGCAAGCAGAAAGTCTGGTGCTTCATGGGTGACGGCGAGTGCGACGAGCCGGAATCCCTGGGCGCAATCTCCCTGGCCGGCCGCGAGAAACTGGACAACCTGATCTTTGTCATCAACTGCAACCTGCAGCGCCTCGACGGCCCGGTTCGCGGCAACGCCAAGATCATCCAGGAACTCGAAGGCGTGTTCCGTGGCGCCCAATGGAACGTCAACAAAGTCATCTGGGGCCGCTTCTGGGACCCACTGCTGGCCAAGGACGTCGACGGCATCCTGCAACGCCGCATGGACGAAGTCATCGACGGCGAATACCAGAACTACAAGGCCAAGGACGGCGCGTTCGTCCGCGAGCACTTCTTCAACTCGCCTGAACTCAAGGCCATGGTTGCCGACTTGTCCGACGACGAGATCTGGAAGCTCAACCGTGGCGGCCACGACCCGTACAAGGTCTACGCGGCGTACCACCAGGCGGTCAACCACAAAGAGCAGCCAACCGTCATCCTGGCCAAGACCATCAAGGGTTATGGCACCGGCGCCGGCGAAGCGAAGAACACCGCGCACAACACCAAGAAAGTCGATGTCGACAGCCTGAAGCTGTTCCGCGACCGCTTCGACATTCCGGTCAAGGACAGCGAGCTGGAAAACCTGCCGTTCTTCAAGCCCGAAGAAGGCAGCGCCGAAGCCCGTTACCTGGCCGAGCGCCGTGCCGCACTGGGCGGTTTCGTGCCGCAGCGTCGCGCCAAGAGCTTCAGCGTTCCGACCCCGCCACTGGAAACCCTCAAGGCGATCCTGGACGGCTCGGGCGACCGTGAAATCTCCACCACCATGGCCTTCGTGCGGATCCTCGCGCAACTGGTCAAGGACAAGGAAATTGGCCAGCGCATCGTTCCGATCATCCCGGACGAAGCCCGTACCTTCGGTATGGAAGGCATGTTCCGTCAGTTGGGCATCTACTCGTCCGTCGGCCAGCTCTACGAGCCAGTCGATAAAGACCAGGTGATGTTCTACCGCGAAGACAAGAAGGGCCAGATCCTCGAAGAAGGCATCAACGAAGCGGGCGCCATGAGCTCCTTCATTGCCGCCGGTACTTCGTACTCCAGCCACAACCAGCCGATGCTGCCGTTCTACATCTTCTACTCGATGTTCGGCTTCCAGCGTATCGGCGACCTGGCCTGGGCGGCCGGCGACAGCCGTACCCGTGGCTTCCTGATCGGCGGTACCGCGGGCCGGACCACGCTCAACGGTGAAGGCCTGCAGCACGAAGACGGCCACAGCCACATGCTGGCCGGGACCATCCCGAACTGCCGCACCTATGATCCGACCTACGGCTACGAGCTGGCGGTGATCATCCAGGACGGCATGAAGAAGATGACCGAAGAGCAACAGGACGTCTTCTACTACATCACCGTGATGAACGAGTCCTACCAGCAGCCAGCCATGCCGGCCGGTGTCGAGGCAGGCATCGTCAAGGGCATGTACCTGCTCGAGGAAGACACCCGCGAAGCGGCGCACCACGTCCAACTGATGGGCTCGGGCACCATCCTGCGCGAAGTGCGTGAGGCAGCGAAGATCCTGCGTGAAGAGTTCAACGTCGGCGCCGACGTCTGGAGCGTCACCAGCTTCAACGAACTGCGTCGCGACGGCCTGGCCGTAGAGCGCAGCAACCGCCTGCACCCTGGCCAGAAGCCAAAGCTGAGCTACGTCGAAGAATGCCTGAACGGCCGCAAAGGTCCGGTCATCGCGTCCACCGACTACATGAAGCTGTTCGCCGAGCAGATCCGCCAGTGGGTTCCTTCCAAGGAATTCAAAGTGCTGGGCACCGACGGTTTCGGCCGTAGCGACAGCCGCAAGAAGCTGCGTCACTTCTTCGAAGTCGACCGTAAGTTCGTTGTGTTGGCAGCCCTGGAAGCCCTGGCTGACCGTGGCGATATCGAACCTAAAGTGGTGGCCGAAGCCATCGCCAAGTTCGGCATCGATCCGGAAAAACGCAACCCACTGGACTGCTGAGGAGAATTTTCGTGAGCGAACTCATTCGCGTACCTGACATCGGCAGCGGTGAAGGTGAAGTAATTGAACTGTTTGTGAAGGTCGGCGACCGTATCGAAGCCGACCAGAGCATCCTGACGCTTGAATCGGACAAGGCCAGCATGGAAGTGCCTGCGCCGAAGGCCGGTGTCATCAAGAGCCTGAAAGTGAAGCTGGGCGACCGCCTGAAAGAAGGCGACGAACTGCTGGAGCTGGAAGTCGAGGGCGCCGCTGCGGCGCCTGAAGCGCCCGCCCCTGCTGCTGCCCCGGCCGCGGCTGAAAAGCCTGCCGCCGCACCGGCTGCCGAAGCGGCTCCCGCGCCAGCTGCTGCGCCTGCCGCTGCCACGGTCCAGGACATTCATGTCCCGGACATCGGCTCGTCGGGCAAGGCCAAGATCATCGAAGTGCTGGTCAAGGTTGGCGACACCGTCGAAGCCGACCAGTCGCTGATCACCCTGGAATCCGACAAGGCCAGCATGGAAATCCCATCGCCGGCTGCCGGCGTGGTGGAAAGCATCGCGGTCAAGCTGGAAGATGAAGTGGGCACAGGCGATTTCATCCTCAAGCTGAAAGTAGCCGGTGCCGCCGCACCTGCCGCGCCCGCCCAAGCCGCAGCGCCTGCCGCCAAAGCTGAAGCCGCTCCGGCTCCGGCTCCGGCTGCCGCGCCAGCCGCCAAGGCCGAGGCCGAGGCTGCTCCGGTTGCCGCCGCGCCTGCGCCAAGCGGTGCCAAGGTGCACGCCGGCCCTGCGGTGCGTCAGCTGGCCCGTGAATTCGGTGTCGAGCTGTCCGCCGTCGGCCCAAGCGGCCCTCACGGTCGCGTGCTGAAAGAAGACGTGCAAGCCTACGTCAAGGCCATGATGCAGAAGGCCAAGAACGCACCAGCCGAAGGCGCTGCTGGCGGCGCAGGCATTCCGCCGATCCCGGCGGTGGATTTCAGCCGCTTCGGCGAAACCGAAGAAGTGGCCATGACTCGCCTGATGCAGATCGGCGCGTCGAGCCTGCATCGCAGCTGGCTGAACATTCCGCACGTGACTCAGTTCGACCAGGCCGACATCACCGAGCTGGAAGCTTTCCGCGTTGCGCAGAAGGCCGTGGCGGAAAAGGCCGGCGTCAAGCTGACCGTGCTGCCGCTGCTGCTCAAGGCCTGTGCGCACCTGCTCAAGGAACTGCCGGACTTCAACGCCTCCCTGGCCCCGAGTGGCAAGGCTGTGATCCGCAAGAAATACGTGCACATCGGCTTTGCCGTCGACACCCCGGAAGGCCTGCTGGTACCGGTCATCCGCAACGTCGACCAGAAGAGCCTGCTGCAACTGGCTGCCGAAGCCGCTGCCCTGGCCGAAAAAGCCCGGAACAAGAAGCTCACCGCCGACGACATGCAAGGCGCCTGCTTCACCATCTCCAGTCTCGGCCACATTGGCGGCACCGGCTTCACGCCGATCGTCAACGCGCCGGAAGTGGCGATCCTGGGTGTTTCCAAGGCCACCATCCAGCCGGTCTGGGACGGTAAAGCCTTCCAGCCGAAGCTGATGCTGCCACTGTCGCTGTCCTACGATCACCGTGTGATCAACGGCGCCGCCGCTGCACGCTTCACCAAGCGTCTGAGCGACCTGCTGGGCGACATCCGCACCATCCTGCTGTAACACCGAGCGGCCCTCCCTTGCGGAGGGCCATTCGGAGCACTGTTTTCCGAGCGCCACGCTCGTACCTCAACCCCGTCCGTTTGGCGGGGCTTTTTTTGCCTGGAATTCAGGCCAGGTGCATGGATGTTGGCTGTGCCGGCCCCATCGCGAGCAGGCTCGCTCCCACAATAGATTTTTGGCGCTGCACAGCACTTTAAACTGGCATCTCTCCCCCTGTGGGAGCCTGCTCGCGATGGCGGTCTGTCAGGCAACCCCGGCATTTTCCTACCCCGCAAGTTTTAAATGACTACACCCCCTGTTAGTCATTACCCACAACCTGCGCCCCCTTCCCTATCGATATTTATGGCGCGCCGGGCTTTAGCATCAAGACCGCCAAGGCAACTTGATGCTTGCCCCCACTACTAAAACTTCGAATGGATTCGAATATGTTCAAACCTACCGTTGGCCCCATCGTCGGCCACACGACAACGGACCACGCGCGGATATTCCTGCGCGGCGATCGCGGCAACAACCGGGTATTCGCCGGTATTCGCCACCGGCGCCAAGGCGATACACGCTGGTCGAAAGGGCATTTTGTCCATTTGAAGGCCTACCGCGACATGTCCGATGTCATCGTGTTGAAAGGCCTTCAACCCGATACCGCCTACGAGTACCAGGCCGGCTGGTTCAGCCCCTTGAGCCCGACCCATACCGTGGAAACCGTCCAGGAACTGCCGCTGCAATGGCCCGGGAACACCTACTGCTTACGCACGCCGGCCAGCAAAACCGACGCACCACGCGCTTATATCGTGGGCTCTTGCCGCTACTTGCGAATCGCCGCCGGCACCCCGTTGCTACCGGGGCTTGGGGACCGCACCTTTGCCGGCATCAACCGCATCGTGGCGCAGGCCGACCCACCGATCAGCGCGATATTGATGACCGGCGACCAGGTTTATCTGGATGACCTGAATGTCATCGGACCGGACCAAACCTATCAGAACATCCTTTTCAGATACCGATCGGTATTTAGCCAGCCACATATCCGGAAACTGATGTCTGGCGTCCCGACCTACATGATCCTTGACGACCATGAGATCGAAGACAACTGGCCCGCCAGGAAAACCGCTAACGACGATGTTCTATACGCCAATGCCATGGGCGCTTATGGGCTTTATCAGGCCAGCCATGGGCCCGCCCACGAACTGTCGAGCGACGGGACATTGAACAAGTCGTTAACCCGCTACTGGTACACCTTCACCCACGGCGATATCCAATGGTTCGTCACCGACAGCCGGACGCAACGCAACCTGTCGGCGAATGACCGGCGCATCCTCGACGAGGAGCAGGAACAGTCCCTGCTCCAATGGCTCATCGACAGCCCCGCCCGGGTCAAACTCGTCGTGACCAGCGTCATGTTCTTCCCTGACAGCAAGCACGATGACGGTGACGCCTGGCAGGCCTTCCCGGAACAACGCCTGCGCCTGCTGGAAACCATACGTCGCCATCGGATCAAAAACGTGGTTTTCGTCTCGGGCGATGTCCACGGCTCCATGACCAGCCGCCTGCGTCACAGCGAGGATCCTGATTTCGAGGTCAACACCGTGGTTTCCTCGCCGTTCTACAACAGTAAATTGCTGCCTTTTGCGAAAGCCTCGGATTTTATTTTCCACAGGCCCATGGCCCGTACCCAAAGCGGTGAGTACCGCTATGAACTGACCAGCAAAGTGGTGAGCCAGGACAACTTCGCCCATCTGCAGGTCACGGCCCAGAGCCTTCAAGTCACCTTCCACGACCGGGACGGCAACCCTTTGCAGACCGTCGATATCCCACTGCAATGATCTTCCACGCCCTCTGATCGGTCGGCGACTGGAGAAATCCTCTCGTCGGCCGATAAAAGGTTTATAGCACTTGGCCTTCATGTCTCTTGTCAGCCAGTGCCGCAATGATGCAACCTTGCGCCAATCCGTAATAACGAGGGCGTCAGCCCGGCGCGATCAGCATTTTCGAAGCGAGTTTCCCCATGAAAAGCCAACCCGATGCCGCCAGCCGTATGGCGGCCGAGGTAGTGACGCAGTTACCGGTGCCCTCGCGGCTCGGTATGCTGCGTTTCGAACGGCTGAATGAAGCAAGCTGGGCGCTGTTGTTCCTCGATCCCAACTGCGAGCGATACTTCGGCCTGCCGGCGGTAGAGCTGTGCTCGCTGGTCAGTTCGCCCTACGCCAGCTTGATGGAACCCGAAGCACGCTATCAGTTGCACGACGCCATCCAGCAACAATTGGCCCAGGCCGCGCATTACCAGATTCGCTACACGCTCCACACCGCCAAGGGCCCGATGAACGTGCTGGAGACGGGTGAAGCCTATAAGCAACACAATCGTCATCTGTTGCGCGGCTACCTGCTGGCGGTGGACAATTTGTTGCAGGGCGAACCCTCTATGCCGGCCCTGGACCTGGAAACCCAGAATTCACGCCTGCAGATCGCCCTGGAACTGAACCAGCGCGCCCAGCAAGAGCAGCTCCAGCACCTGGACCGGGTACGCGCCCAACAGGACCTGATCCTGCTGCTGACCCGTCAGCGCTACAGCGCCAACAACTCCCTGCTCGAAGCCGCCGAACTCATCACCCGCAGCGCCTGCGACATTTACCAGATCGACTGCGCCAGCCTCTGGAACCTGGACGATGGCAAACTGGTACCGATTTCCGCCTACAACCGCGCGTCCCAGGCGTATTTCCTGCCTGCGGTGATCGATGCCAACGACTTTCCCGACTACATGGAGGCGCTGCAGACCTGCCGCGCCATTGACGCCCACAATGCGATGCGCGACCCGCGCACCCGGGAAATGGCCGAGAGCCTGCGCGCCCGTGACGTCAATGCCATTCTCGACGCCAGCGTGCGTATCGACGGCCAGGTGGTGGGCGTGCTGTGCCTGGAGCAAGTGGGCGTCACCCGCGCCTGGCAGTCGGATGAAATCGCTTTTGCCGGCGAGCTGGCGGACCAGTTCGCCCAGGTCATCAACAACCACAACCGACGCACCGCCACCAGCGCCCTGCACTTGTTCCAGCGCGCCGTGGAACAGAGCGCCAACGCGTTCCTGCTGGTCAATTGCGACGGTGTGGTGGAGTACGTCAACCCGAGCTTCACCGCGATCACCCAGTACACCACCGAGGAAGTCCACGGCCAGCGCCTCTCCGAACTGCCAGCCCTGGAGAATCTCAGCGAGCTGCTGTTCGACGCACCCTCGGCGCTGGCCCAGAGCAACAGTTGGCAGGGTGAGTTCAAGAGTCGGCGCAAGAACCTGGAGCCCTACTGGGGCCAGTTGTCGATTTCCAAGGTCTACGGCGATAACCGCGAGCTGACCCACTACATCGGCATCTACGAAGACATTACCCAGACCAAGCTGGCCCAGCAGCGCATCGAGCGCCTGGCGTACACCGACAACCTGACCAACCTGGGCAACCGTCCGGCGTTCATTCGCAACCTCGATGAACGCTTCGCCCGGGACAGTGATTCGCCCATCAGCCTGCTGCTGGTGGACATCGACAACTTCAAGCGCATCAACGACAGCCTCGGCCACCAGACCGGTGACAAACTGCTGATCAGCCTGGCCCGGCGCCTGCGCAACAGCTTGAGCCCCAGCGGCAGCCTGGCGCGATTCGCCAGTAACGAATTCGCGGTCCTGCTGGACGACACGAGCCTGGAAGCCGGGCAGCAGATCGCCAGTCAGTTGCTGATGACCCTCGACAAGCCGATGTTCGTCGATAACCAGTTGATCAGCGTGACCGGCTCCGTCGGCCTGGCCTGCGCGCCGCTGCACGGCCGCGATCCGCAGACCCTGATGCGCAACGCCGGCCTCGCCCTGCACAAGGCCAAGGCCAACGGCAAGCACCAGGTCCAGGTGTTCACCGAAGCACTGAATGCCGAGGCCAGCTACAAGCTGTTCGTGGAAAACAACCTGCGCCGCGCCTTGACCCAGAACGAACTGGACGTGTTCTACCAGCCCAAGTTGTGCCTGCGCAGCGGTCGCCTGCTGGGCATGGAGGCGTTGCTGCGCTGGAACCATCCGGAAAAGGGCATGATCCGCCCGGACCAGTTCATCAGCGTGGCCGAAGAAACCGGCCTGATCATTCCCATCGGCAAATGGATCGCCCGCCAGGCTTGCCGCATGAGCAAACAGCTGACCGCAGCCGGCCTGGGTAACCTGCAAGTGGCGATCAATCTGTCACCCAAGCAGTTTTCCGACCCGGACCTGGTCGCCTCCATCGCCAGCATCCTCAAGGAAGAACAACTGCCGGCCCGGCTGCTGGAACTGGAGCTGACCGAAGGCCTGTTGCTGGAAGCCACCGAAGACACCCACTTGCAGCTCGACCAGCTCAAGCGCTTGGGGTTGACCCTGGCCATGGACGACTTCGGCACCGGTTATTCGTCGCTCAGTTACCTGAAGAAATTCCCGATCGACATCATCAAGATCGATCGCAGCTTCATCCACGAAATCCCGGACAACCAGGACGACATGGAAATCACCTCGGCGGTGATCGCCATGGCCCACAACCTGAAACTCAAGGTCGTGGCCGAAGGCATCGAAACCGCCCAGCAACTGGCGTTTCTGCGACGCCACCGCTGTGATGTCGGCCAGGGCTACCTGTTCGACCGGCCGATCCCCGGCGCCGAGCTGATCGAAAAGCTCAAGCGCTACCCCGCGGGCCGCTCGTCTGACGGCCGTAGCCCCCCCTACGTCTATCCCCTCGCCACGGTTGTCGCTTTCTTAACGAATCGGCATTGGGCACACTGACGGTCTATTTCGCTCAACTCAATCTGACTGAGAGGACTGATAAATGGTCTTGCGCTCGGAAATCCTGGTGAACAAAAACGTGCTCCCTACTCAAGAACAAGCCCTGCCTGGCCGTGAAACCCCAATGACCGTGCCGGAAAAACACTTCGTCCACGACGCGCCGCTGCTGGGCCCGTTTGCCATGGACGTGGATTTCGCGATCTTCGGCCTCGGCTGCTTCTGGGGTGCAGAGCGCAAGTTCTGGCAGCACGAAGGCGTGGTCAGTACAGCGGTGGGTTACGCCGGCGGCTTCACGCCGAACCCGACGTATGAAGAAGTCTGTTCGGGGCTGACCGGCCACAGTGAAGTGGTACTGGTGGTCTATGAACCGGCAAAAGTCAGCTACGAGCAGCTTCTGAAAATGTTCTGGGAACTGCACAACCCGACCCAGGGCATGCGCCAGGGGAATGACATTGGCACCCAGTACCGTTCGGTGATCTATGCCACCAACCCGGCTCAACTGGCGGCGGCCAAACACAGCGAGCAAGTATTCCAGGCCGAGTTGACCAAGGCAGGCAAAGGCACCATCACGACCGAAATCGAAGAAGCACCGACGTTTTACTTCGCCGAGGCCTACCACCAGCAGTACCTGGCGAAAAACCCTGAAGGCTATTGCGGGATTGGCGGTACGGGCGTGACCTGCCCGATCTGACCTTTACACCCCAGACCCAGTGTGGGAGCTGAGCTTGTGGGAGCAAGGCTTGCCCGCGATGCAAACACCTCGGTGCATCTGATAGACCAAGGCGATGCCATCGCGAGCAAGCTCAGCTCCCACAGGGATTTTTGTCAGTTGCAGCTCTGTGAATACCCCACAACCCATGTGGGAGCTGAGCTTGTGGGAGCAAGGCTTGCCCGCGATGCAAACACCTCGGTGCATCTGATAGACCAAGGCGATGCCATCGCGAGCAAGCTCAGCTCCCACAGGGATTTTTGTCAGTTGCAGCTCTGTGAATACCCCACAACCCATGTGGGAGCTGAGCTTGTGGGAGCAAGGCTTGCCCGCGATGCAAACACCTCGGTGCATCCGATAGACCAAGGCGATGCCATCGCGAGCAAGCTCAGCTCCCACAGGGATTTTTGTCAGTTGCAGCTCTGTGAACACCCCACAATCCATGTGGGAGCTGAGCTTGTGGGAGCAAGGCTTGCCCGCGATGCAAACACCTCGGTGCATCCGATAGACCAAGGCGATGCCATCGCGAGCAAGATCAGCTCCCACAGGGATTTTTGTCAGTTGCAGCTCTGTGAACACCCCACAACCCATGTGGGAGCTGAGCTTGTGGGAGCAAGGCTTGCCCGCGATGCAAACCCTCGGTGCATCCGATAGACCAAGGCGATGCCATCGCGAGCAAGCTCAGCTCCCACAGGGATTTTTGTCAGTTGCAGCTCTGTGAACACCCCACAACCCATGTGGGAGCGAGCTTGCTCGCGATGGCGCCTTTCCAGGCGCCATCGATGCATCAGCTCTCAGCGATCAACCAATCCATCTGCCACCCACCCTGGGTCTGCCCCAGCTTTTTCGACAGCCACGGCAGCAGTTCACGCAACTCTTCCTCCAGCCCCCACGGCGGGTTGGCAATCGCCAGGCCGGAACCGTTCAGGCTGTTGGGCGTCGCCAATGGGTGCACCAACAGTTCCACCCGCAACAGCTTTGGCGCGCCCGTGCCGGCCAGGTCCTGGTAGAAGCGGCGCAACATCCGCTGGTCCTTCACCGGGTACCAGATCGCCGCCACCGTCTGGCGCATCCGGCCAATGGCCTCCTTGAGGGAGGCGGCGCAGCGCTGCATCTCGTCCAGCTGTTCGAAAGGCGGATCGATCAGCATCAGGGCACGCTTCTCTGCCACCGGCAGCAGCGCCCGCGGCACATGCCAGCCCTCACCCAGGTGGACCGCCACGCGACGGTCGCCTTTCATGTTGTCCTTGAGCAACACGCCGTCTTCAGGGTGTTTCTCATTGAGCAGCACACGGTCCTGCGAACGGGTCAGGCGCCGCGCCAACTCCGGCGAGCCCGGGTAGTAGCGCAACTGCCCGTCCGGGTTCATCTCGTGCAGCACCTTCATGTAATCGGCGGTCAGCGGCGGCAGATCGCTCTCGCCCCACAACCGCGCAATGCCTTCCAGGTACTCACCGGTACGGTTGGCCTGGTCACCCTGCAAGTCGTACAACCCGATACCCGCATGGGTATCGAGGTAGGCGAAGGGCTGCTCCTTGCGCGACATCAAGGCGATGAGGCGGGTCAAGGTCAGGTGTTTGAACACATCGGCGTGATTGCCGGCGTGGAAGGCGTGGCGATAATTCATGGCGGCTCCTGCGAAGGGCGACGAGTTTACCTTGAAGCGCGTCGGACGTCAGGGGTTCGCAGCCCAGCGGACAGGCCACCATCAGCCCAGCTCTCGCAGCAAATACGCCTGCAATGGCACCATTTTCGCCTCAACCGCCGCCGATCGCTCAAGAAAGTGGGCAACTTTGCAGTGCAGGACGCTGCCGTCGACCCGCTCGAACACATGCGGATGCTCTTCACCCAGCCAAGTGAGCACGTTGTCCAGCAGACAGTCCGTCGGGCCCTCGGCCATTGCGTCCAACAGCGCGACGGGCACTTGCCACCAGGGAAAAGCCTGGGCCTGCCGCTGGGCATTTCCCACGACCTCAAGGGATTGCCCGTTGATCAGGCAGCGCTTGATGACCGGCAAGAGTTGCCCGGCCTCCACCGCCGTCGATTGCAGGATAGGCCGCATGAAGCGCCCATCCCAAAAACGCAGGAAGACCGGCTTGCCATCGGGCAACAGCACCTGTGTGAGCCCTCGCAAGTGTTCCGCAAGGGTTTCCTGGCTCACACACGAAACCGCCAGCCAGCCCCAATCGAGGGCGTCGGTGGCGGCGATCCAATCAAGCAACTCACTGTCTGCGCTGACCAGCCCTACATAGGGCATGACCGCTTCCCACTCGGCGTACGGTGTATCGGCCCAGATCGGGCTGGCTGTCGAGTTCATCGAGCGCCTCCAGGCCGACAACGCCCCGGCGCTACTGGCATTGCTGAAAATGGCGAAAAGCTGCTCGGAGGCCTGCAAGGGGTGGTCCTCAAGCCAGGCGCGAGGAGATTGAGCGCTGTTCATGCACGCCCCCGGAGATCGACAGGTTTGCGAAAGGCCACCGGCGCTGCGCAGGCGCCGCTTCTGCAACGCTCACACTCCTCGCAGAACGGCGCCGAACCTTGGAAACTGAGAATCTGCGCAAGGGAAAGCGCAGGTGCCGTCGCAGCGACCAGCTTCTCGGCGCCGCCTGGAGAGCCGGACGCCGCGCTCATGACCGCCATCGGCGCCCCACCGACCTCGATGGGTACACTGCTGGAAATCCCGCCAGCGCCGATGTTGATCCAATGGCCGCCGGCCTGAAGGGTCACGCTCGCGCCCCCGTCCAAGACCACTTGCTGGCCGGCGCTGACATGAAACTGCTGGCTGGCACTCAGGACCTGGCTGGTGACACGAATATGCCGCTCGCCGCTCACCAGCAAATGATCGTCCTGCCGCACTTCTGCCCGGCGTTGACCGTGGGTAAGGCGCTGCTCATCGGCCTTGAGCTCGTGCCGTGCCGTACCGGTGACAACGATGCTGCGCTCGTGATCGACCTGCACCCGCTGGTCATGCAGCACATGTTGGGTCCAGTTGCGCTGGGCCCGCAGGTAGATCTCCTCGGCGCCCTTGCGATCCTCGATGCGCAATTCGTTGTAGCCTCCCCCGCCCGGGCTGCTCTGGCTGCGCAACACGCTGCGGGTCTTGTCCGCCGGCAGGTCCAGCGGCACCGGGTTGGCGCCGTTGGGCAGGCACCCGACGACCAACGGCTTGTCCACGTCGCCATCGATGAACCCCACCAGGACTTCCATCCCGACCCGGGGGATCATCACTGCGCCATAGCGATCGTGAGCCCAACCGGAGGCCACGCGCAGCCAGCAACTGGAATGCTCGTCGCATTGACCGTCGCGATCCCAGACCAGTTGCACCTTGACCCGTCCGAATTCATCGCAATGGATCTCGCTGTCCACCGGCCCGGTCACCACCGCCGACTGATAACCATGGGCACGGGGCTTTTCGTGATGCAGGGGTGGCCGAAAGAACACGTCCCATGGCGTGGCGAGAAAGGTGTTTTTGTAGCCCTGGAATTCATCCGGGCCGGCGCCGGCCGTTTCTTCCAGCACCTGCGGTTGGCGGCCATGATGGTCGATCTGCGTCAGGAGCCAGAGATCATTCCACGGTTCCCGCGGATGTTCCTTGATCCGCATGAAGTGTCCGCTGACGAAGGCGCTTTCATCGCTGCCGCCTTCTGCCACGCAGTGGTCGGCGCCGTGGCGCTCAAGGGCGCGTCGGGTCAGATGCTTGCCGTCGTCACGGGCGCAGAAACCGCCGGGATAGTGATAGTCCTCGAGCACAGGGCGCTGTCGATTGTCGAGGTGGGTTTGCAGTAACAAACCGGGCCTGCGGAAGTCGTAATCGCGCAACGTCACGGCAGTGGTACGGGTCTGGAGCCGCACCGCCAGGCGCTTGATGGCCGGCTCGTCGACGGCCATGCCGCTGTCCGGCAGGTATAGCGTCGACTCAGGCAGGCGCGGAAACACCGTCTGGTCGTCACCGAACACCAGCAGATGACCGTCAGGGCGATGCCTGAAGTGATAATGGATGCCGACTTCGGCGCAGATCCGCTCGATGAAGGCCAGGTCGCTTTCGCCATACTGCACGCAATACTCGCGCTCGGGGTATTGCCCGCCAAGCGTGAACTGGCAGGCATCCGCCAGGATCCCGTGCTCCTTCAACACCTGGGCGACGATATCGGGCACGCTCAGGTGCTGGAAAATCCGCTGGTTGATGCGATGGCGCAAGTAGGCCAGGCGAGGCACCAGGCTGATCTGATAACGGGTCAGGCGTTTGCCCGAATCCCCCTGGGCCACGCTATAGACCTGACCGTGTACGCCACTGCCCCAATCATCGAACCCCAGAAATGCCTGGCGATGCAGGAGCTCTTCCAGCGCCAGGTCAGACCGCTCGCTGATCAGTTCCAGATCAAAGCGATAGGGCTGGCTGATGGCTTCCTTACCCTTGAACTCGAGCACCTTGAGTTCATTCGGCCCGCTGTCGAGCGTCAGCGTGAAACGCGGTTGGTTGGCAGGCGGGAACATCCGATGTGCCTCTGCGAAATGGAAGCGGGCGATTCTGCACGAGCGATAGGGGGAGTGGATTGGAGGTCAGGAAAAACAGATTTGCCTTACAGCCGATGAGCCAAAAGCGGCAAGATGCGATGCATTTTCCGATAGACATTCGTGGCATCGTAGCCAACCGCAACCGTCCCACGAATGAATCAGCCGTTTCTTGCAACACGACGGATCTCGGCGCCGTGACAGCCGTGATAACGTGCGCTGGTCGCAAAAAAAGCAAAGGACGCACGAGATGACGACACGTTACGCAAAGATCGCAATGGCCCTGGCGCTCGCCGCATTCGCCTTCCTGACCGTGTTCAATAACATCACGGACTACAGCTCCAACTTCAATTTCGTCCATCACGTACTGAGTATGGATACCACCTTTCCCGACAATGCCGCCCGGTATCGGGCTATCGATCAACCGTGGATGTGGCACGGGGCCTATTGGCTGATTATTCTCGGCGAAGCGATGACGGCAGGGTTGCTGGGCTACGGCGCACTGGAGCTGTGGCTGGCACGCCAGGCCGAGGCCGCGGTTTTCGCCCGCGCCAAGCGCTGGGCCGTTGCCGGTCTGACGGTGGGCTTCTTCGTCTGGTTCTTTGGTTTCATGGTCGTCGGTGGCGAGTGGTTCCTGATGTGGCAATCAGAAATCTGGAATGGCCAGGACGCTGCATTCAGGTTCTATATGGCGATCCTGGGCGTGTTGATCTTTCTCAACCAGCCTGACGCCAACCCGGACTGAGCCCATGAAAAAAACGGCCCGCCTCCATTGGAGACGGGCCGTTTTTATGCAAGTCGCCCTGCGAGCCATCAAGGCCTCGCCGAAGGCCTTACTGGTTCAGGCGAAAATCTTTTTCCGCCGCGTCGAAGCGCTGCAGCATACCCGCGGTAGGCGAGCCCATCTTGCTGACAATGTAGATGGCCAGGCTGGCGAAGATGAAGCCCGGGATGATTTCGTACAGCCCCAGCAAGGCGAAATGCTTCCAGACAATCACGGTGATTGCACCCACCAGGATGCCGGCGAGCGCGCCATTGCGGGTCATGTTCTTCCAGATCACGGAGATCAGGACAACCGGGCCGAAGGCGGCACCGAAACCGGCCCAGGCGTAGCTCACCAGGCCCAGTACACGGTTTTCCGGGTTGGCGGCCAGGGCGATGGCGATCAACGCCACCAACAGCACCATGGCGCGGCCGACCCAGACGAGTTCCAACTGGGAAGCGCCCTTGCGCAGGAAAGTCTTGTAGAAGTCTTCGGTCAGGGCGCTGGAGCACACCAGCAACTGGCAGCTCAGGGTACTCATGACCGCCGCCAGGATCGCCGACAGCAACACACCGGCAACCCATGGGTTGAACAGGATCTTCGCCAGCTCGATGAACACGCGTTCAGGGTTTTCGGTCACCGGACCGGCCACGTCTGGGTGTGCCGAGAAGTAAGCGATACCGAAGAAGCCGACAGCCACGGTGCCGCCCAGGCAGAGGATCATCCAGGTCATGGAAATGCGCCGGGCATTGGCGATCGACTTGACCGAATCCGCCGCCATGAAGCGCGCCAGGATGTGCGGTTGGCCGAAGTAACCCAGGCCCCAGCCCATCAGCGAGATCACGCCGATGAAGGTGGTGTTTTTCAGCATATCGAACGAAGTAGGATCTTTTGCTTCAATGGCCAGGAACGTGGTGTCCACACCACCGGTAGCCAGCAGCACAATGATCGGCGTGAGGATCAACGCAAAGATCATCAGGGTGGCTTGTACGGTGTCGGTCCAGCTCACGGCCAGGAAACCACCGACGAAGGTGTAGGCGATGGTCGCTGCAGCACCGGCCCACAGCGCGGTCTCATAGGACATGCCGAAGGTGCTTTCGAACAGACGGGCGCCGGCCACGATGCCGGAAGCACAGTAGATGGTGAAGAACACCAGGATCACCACCGCAGAGATGATCCGCAGCACGCCGCTCTTGTCTTCGAAACGGCTGGAGAAGTAGTCCGGCAGCGTCAGTGCGTCACCGTTGTGCTCGGTCTGTACCCGCAGGCGACCAGCCACGAACAACCAGTTCAGGTAGGCACCGGCGATCAGGCCGATGGCGATCCAGCTTTCCGACAGGCCGGACATGTAGATTGCACCGGGCAAACCCATCAACAACCAGCCGCTCATGTCGGAAGCACCGGCAGACAGTGCCGTCACGACGCTGCCCAGGCTACGACCGCCCAGGATGTAATCGGAAAGGTTGTTGGTGGAGCGGTAAGCCATCAGACCGATCAGGACCATGGCTGCGATGTAGATCACGAAAGTGATCAAGGTGGGATTACTTACACTCATGAGTTACGCCCTGGCTTTGTTTTTATGTAGCGGTGGCAGTTTAAAGCGTCGACAACACAGACGTTGTAGCGACGATTTGCAGTCCCGCGAATTTATGACTGATGTTTCCCCAGGAAAGCCATCAGCCGATGCCCCTCGGTTTTTTAACCGGTTGCACCTTGGCCGCGAATGCTATTCAACAAATCAAATAAGGTGCAACCAGTTTCGCTCGAATAAGTTGCACCTGATCGGTTTTATCGCAAAATCTGTGTTTTTTGCTCCCTTTTAGTGCAGTTCCCAGCGCTCAGCTAGAAGCCAAAGCACTAAGCCGGTGCAGGATTTACGGGGCAACATTCGCTTCCGGATGAGCTGCCTGTCATTTCGAGAAAAAAAGGGTTGCACCCGGTTGCACCTCAATCATCCCGCAGCTAATCTTGCCGCCAGCTGATGCCACGCGATACGTGGTAAACATGAGGATAAAAATATGGCTACCACCACCCTTGGGGTCAAACTCGATGACCCGACCCGCGAACGCCTCAAGGCGGCCGCAACCTCGATTGATCGCACGCCGCACTGGCTGATCAAGCAGGCAATTTTCAATTACCTGGAAAAACTCGAGGGTGGTGCAACCCTGACCGAGCTGAACGGTTCACCTCGCACCGACAGCGATGATGCCGGCGATGTACAGGTCGACCATGCTCACCAGTGCTTCCTCGAATTTGCCGAGAGCATCCTGCCGCAATCGGTCCTGCGCGCCTCCATCACGGCCGCCTACCGTCGCCCGGAACCCGAAGTGGTGCCGATGCTGATCGAGCAGGCCCGCCTGCCGGCGCAAATGGCCGAAGCCACCAATAAGCTGGCTGCTTCGATTGCGGAAAAACTGCGTAATCAGAAAAGTGCCGGCGGCCGTGCCGGTATCGTTCAGGGTTTGCTGCAGGAATTTTCCCTGTCGTCCCAGGAAGGTGTAGCACTGATGTGCCTGGCTGAGGCACTGCTGCGCATCCCGGACAAAGGCACCCGTGACGCGCTGATCCGCGACAAGATCAGCACCGGCAACTGGCAGCCACACTTGGGCAACAGCCCGTCGCTGTTCGTCAACGCCGCCACTTGGGGCCTGCTGCTGACCGGCAAACTGGTCGCCACCCATAACGAAGCGGGCCTGACCTCCTCCCTGAGCCGTATCATCGGCAAGAGCGGCGAGCCGATGATCCGCAAGGGCGTCGACATGGCCATGCGTCTGATGGGCGAGCAGTTCGTCACCGGCGAAACCATCGCCGAGGCCCTGGCCAACGCGAGCAAGTTCGAAGCCAAAGGCTTCCGCTACTCCTACGACATGCTGGGTGAAGCCGCACTCACCGAACATGATGCGCAGAAGTACCTGGCCTCGTACGAACAAGCCATCCATTCGATCGGCAAAGCGTCCCATGGTCGCGGGATTTATGAAGGCCCGGGCATTTCCATCAAGCTGTCCGCCCTGCACCCACGTTACAGCCGTGCCCAGTACGAGCGCGTCATGGACGAGCTGTACCCGCGCCTGCTGTCGCTGACCCTGCTGGCCAAGCAATACGACATCGGCCTGAACATCGACGCCGAAGAAGCCGACCGCCTTGAGCTGTCGCTGGATCTGCTGGAGCGTCTGTGCTTCGAGCCGCAACTGACCGGCTGGAACGGCATCGGTTTCGTGATCCAGGCCTACCAGAAGCGTTGCCCATACGTGATCGACTACGTCATCGACCTGGCCCGCCGTAGCCGCCACCGGTTGATGATTCGCCTGGTAAAAGGCGCGTACTGGGACAGCGAGATCAAGCGCGCCCAGGTCGAAGGCCTGGAAGGCTATCCGGTCTATACCCGCAAGGTGTACACCGACGTGTCCTACATCGCTTGCGCCCGCAAGTTGCTGTCGGTGCCGGAAGTCATCTACCCGCAGTTCGCCACGCACAACGCCCATACCCTGGCAGCCATCTACCACATCGCCGGTCAGAACTATTATCCGGGCCAGTACGAATTCCAGTGCCTGCACGGCATGGGTGAACCACTGTACGAACAGGTTGTAGGCAAGGTTTCCGAAGGCAAGCTGAACCGTCCGTGCCGTGTGTACGCTCCGGTCGGCACTCACGAAACACTGCTGGCGTACCTGGTACGTCGCCTGCTGGAAAACGGCGCGAACACTTCGTTCGTCAACCGTATCGCCGACCAGTCCATCTCGATTCAGGAGCTGGTGGCCGATCCAGTGGCCAGCATCGAGCAAATGGCGACGCTGGAAGGCGGTTTCGGCCTGCCGCACCCGCGCATCCCACTGCCGCGCGACCTGTATGGCAGCGACCGCGCCAACTCCAGCGGCATCGACCTGGCCAACGAACATCGCTTGGCGTCGCTGTCCTGCGCCCTGCTTGCCACTGCCCATAACGATTGGAAAGCCGTGCCGATGCTCGGCTGTGCCGCCAGCGAAGAAACCCCGGCCCCCGTACTGAACCCGTCCGATCACCGCGACGTGGTTGGCCATGTGCAGGAAGCCACGGTCGCCGACGTCGACAACGCCATCCAGTGCGCCCTCAACGCCGCACCGATCTGGCAAGCCACGCCGCCAGCCGAGCGCGCCGCGATCCTCGAACGTGCCGCTGACCTGATGGAAGGCGAGATCCAGCCGCTGATGGGCCTGCTGGCCCGCGAAGCTGGCAAGACCTTCGCCAACGCCATTGCCGAAGTGCGTGAAGCCGTGGATTTCCTGCGCTACTACGCGGTGCAGGCGCGCAACGATTTCACCAACGATGCCCACCGCCCACTGGGTCCGGTGGTCTGCATCAGCCCGTGGAACTTCCCGCTGGCGATTTTCAGCGGCCAGGTCGCCGCTGCCCTGGCCGCCGGCAACCCGGTCTTGGCCAAGCCCGCCGAGCAGACGCCATTGGTGGCTGCCCAGGCTGTGCGCCTGATGCTCGAAGCCGGCATTCCGGAAGGCGTGCTGCAACTGCTGCCGGGTCGCGGCGAAACCGTCGGCGCCCGCCTGGTGGGTGACGAGCGAGTCAAAGGCGTAATGTTCACCGGCTCCACCGAAGTCGCTCGCCTGCTGCAACGCAACATCGCCGGTCGCCTGGACAACCAGGGCCGTCCGATCCCGCTGATCGCCGAAACCGGCGGCCAGAACGCCATGATCGTCGACTCCTCGGCGCTGACCGAACAAGTGGTCATCGACGTGGTGTCGTCAGCCTTCGACAGTGCCGGCCAGCGTTGCTCGGCCCTGCGGGTCCTGTGCCTGCAGGAAGATTCCGCCGACCGCGTCATCGAAATGCTCAAGGGCGCCATGGCCGAATCGCGCCTCGGCAACCCTGAGCGTCTGTCCGTGGACATCGGCCCAGTGATCGACGCCGAAGCCAAGGCCGGCATCGAGAAACACATCCAGGCCATGCGCGACAAAGGTCGCACCGTGTACCAGATGGCAATCGCCGACAGCGACGAGTGCAAGCGCGGCACCTTTGTCATGCCAACCCTGATCGAGCTGGAAAGCTTCGACGAGCTGCAGCGCGAAATCTTCGGCCCGGTGTTGCACGTGGTGCGCTACAAGCGCAAGGAACTGGATCAGTTGATCAACCAGATCAACGCTTCCGGCTACGGCCTGACCCTGGGCGTGCACACGCGCATCGACGAGACCATCGCCAAGGTCATCGACAATGTGCATGCGGGCAACGTCTACGTGAACCGCAACATTGTCGGTGCTGTGGTCGGCGTGCAGCCGTTTGGCGGCGAAGGCCTGTCGGGCACCGGTCCCAAGGCCGGTGGTCCGCTGTACCTGTACCGCCTGCTGTCGACACGTCCTACCGATGCGATCCAGCAATCCTTCGTCCGTGGCGACGCCCTGACAGCGCCAGACCTGCGTTTACGCGACGCCATGAGCAAACCGCTGACCGCACTGCAAGCCTGGGCCGACAGCCAGAAGCTCGCCGAGCTGAGCGCCCTGTGCGTGCAGTTCGCGGCCCAGTCGCAGAGCGGTATTACCCGGACCCTGACCGGCCCGACTGGCGAGCGCAACAGCTACGCCATCCTGCCGCGCGAGCACGTGTTGTGCCTGGCCGACGTGGAAGGCGACCTGCTGACACAACTGGCGGCCGTACTGGCCGTGGGCGGCTCGGCCGTGTGGCCGGAAACCGACACCAGCAAGGCTTTGTTCGCACGCTTGCCGAAGGAGATTCAGGCACGCATCCAACGGGTTGCCGACTGGAACAAAGACGAGGTGCTGTTCGACGCGGTCCTGCACCACGGCGATTCGGATCAACTGCGCAGCGTCTGCCAGCAGGTTGCCAAGCGCGCCGGCGCCATCGTCGGGGTCCATGGCCTGTCCCAGGGCGAAACCAGCGTGGCGCTGGAGCGCCTGGTGATCGAGCGAGCGTTGAGCGTCAACACCGCCGCCGCGGGTGGTAATGCCAGCCTGATGACTATCGGCTAAACCGCTGTAAACCAGGCACCTGCAATGGGTGCCTGGTAGTAGGAAATCCCTGTGGGAGGAAATCCCTGTGGGAGCGAGCTTTGTGGGAGCAAGGCTTGCTCGCGATCCAGGCGCTGCGGCCCTCAAGAGACCGCGGCGTTTTCATCGCGGGCAAGCCTTGCTCCCACAAAGCCCACTCCCACATTGGGATTAGTGTCGCCCGCACCTCTGCATCACTGTCATCAATCATCCTGTTCAGCCTCCATTCCCACGCCTAGACTCGGCCCACCCCAAAAAAAGGTAAGCCGCCATGTCCGAGACGCTGCTCAGTTCCCGCAATCTGGCTTTCGAGCTGTATGAAGTCCTCGATGCCGAGGGCCTGACTCAGCGCGAGCGGTTTGCCGAGCACAATCGCGAAACCTTCGACGCCGCCATCGGTACGGCCCGCAGCATCGCCGAGAAATTTTTCGCGCCGCACAACCGCAAGAACGATGAAAACGAACCGCGCTACGAGAACGGCGAGGCGATTCTGATTCCCGAGGTAAAACCGGCGGTGGATGCCTTCCTCGAGGCGGGTTTTCTCAACGCAGCACGCAGCTTCGAGGCGGGCGGCATGCAACTGCCGACGTTGCTGTCCCAGGCCTGCTTCGCGCATTTCCAATCGGCCAACGCCGCCTCGACCTCTTATCCGTTCCTGACCATGGGCGCGGCGAACCTGATCGAAAGCTTCGGCAGCGAGGAGCAGAAGCAACGCTTCCTGCAACCGATGATCGACGGCCGTTTCTTCGGCACCATGGCCCTGACCGAGCCCCATGCAGGCTCTTCGCTGTCGGATATTCGTACGCGCGCGGAGCCTGCATCCGACGGCACCTATCGACTCAAGGGCAACAAGATCTTCATTTCCGGCGGCGATCATCCGTTGTCGGAAAACATCGTGCACATGGTCCTGGCGAAACTGCCGGACGCGCCGCCGGGCGTGAAGGGCATTTCGCTGTTTATCGTGCCCAAATTCCTGGTCAACGACGACGGCAGCCTCGGCCCGCGTAACGACGTGCTGCTGGCCGGGCTGTTCCACAAGATGGGCTGGCGTGGCACCACCTCCACCGCGTTGAACTTCGGCGACAACGGCGAATGTGTCGGTTACCTCGTAGGCAAACCGCACCACGGCCTGAGCTACATGTTCCAGATGATGAACGAGGCGCGGATCGGCGTCGGCATGGGTGCGGTGATGCTGGGTTACGCCGGCTACCTGTATTCCCTGGAATACGCCCGCGAACGCCCGCAGGGCCGGGTGCCCGACAGCAAGGACCCGACCACCGCCCCCGTGGCGATCATCCAGCACGCCGACGTGCGCCGCATGCTGCTGACCCAGAAGGCCTACGTTGAAGGCTCGTTTGACCTGGGCCTGTACGCCGCGCGCTTGTTCGACGACACCACCACCCTGGAAAGCGAAGCCGAGCGTCGGCGCGCCCATGAGCTGCTGGATTTGCTGACCCCGATCGTCAAATCCTGGCCCTCGGAGTTCTGCCTGAAGGCCAACGAGCTGGCGATCCAGATTCTGGGGGGCCACGGCTACACCCGCGAATACCCGGTGGAGCAGTATTACCGCGACAACCGCCTGAACCCGATCCATGAAGGCACCCACGGCATCCAGTCCCTGGACCTGCTGGGGCGCAAACTGGCGCAGAACGGCGGTGCCGGGCTCAAGCAATTGATCCGCCTGGTGGCCAACACCACTGAACGCGCCCAGGCGCACGCATCACTGACACCGTTGCGCCAGCCGCTGGAAGCGCTGGTGGCGCGCCTGCAAACGGTCACCCTGGGCCTGCTGACGGACCTGGCCCAGGGCAAGGTCAACAGCAGCCTCGCCAACTCGGCGCTGTACCTGAAGGTATTTGGGCACATGGTGATCGGCTGGCGCTGGCTGGAACAGGCGATTCGTGCCGAGGAAGGCCTGGCCAAGGGGGATACCGCAGACAGCGACTTCTATAAAGGCAAGCTGCAAGCGGCGCGCTACTTCCTGACCTGGGAAGTGCCGGGTTGTCATCATGAGCTGGCGATTCTTGAGGCGCGGGATGATACGTGCCTGGGGATGCGGGATGAGTGGTTCTGAGCCGGATCATGCAGCGGGGCTGAATCCCATCGCGAGCAGGCTCGCTCCCACAGGGGGTTCCAAGTGAACACGACATCTGCGTTCACCACCATCCACTGTGGGAGCGGGCTTGCTCGCGAAGGCGGTGGATCAGGCAAATCAATTGCAACTGACATACCGCCTTCGCGAGCAAGCTCGCTCCCACAGTCAACCCTAACTGGCGGTTTCAGGCCTGCTGGATCGTCTTGGCAATCACATCGACCGTGGCGCTGACTTGCTCTTGGTAACGGTCGAGTTCCGCTTGATGTTGTTTCTGCATTTCCATCTGCTGCGAACACAAGTTCATGGCCGCCAATACCAACAGGCGATCACCGATCAGCGTCGGGTATTTCCTTTTCGTGTCGGCCAGTGCGGCCTTGAGCATCGAAGCGGCGTCCAGCAGGGCCTGTTCCTGCCCGGCCGGCGCCTTGATTGAATAGTCCTCTCCCAGGATCGAGATGACTGTCACCCCATCGGCGCCGTGCTTCATGCGCTGACAGGCCCGGCGCTGGCGCGCTCGATCAGGGCCTGGATGCGGGCGGCGGTGGTGCCGTGCAGTTCTTCCTGTTCCATCAGGCTCAGTTGCAGGCTTTCGTTTTCATCCTTGACCTTGGCAAGCTCCGCGCCCAGGGTTTCGTTCAGGCCGGTGAGGTGACGGTTCTGTTGCACCAGGTCATTGACCAGTTGCTCCAACTGGCTGAGGGATGTTTCCAACATATTGATTTCCAGGCATTTTCAAGGGGCGCGTACGATAAAGAAAAGTCACTGCCAATACCACGCTTTACGGGGTAGCAGGGCTTTGCGGCGAGTTTTAGAGACTGCAAATGGGGAATCTGGTTCCGACCCTTCGTCGCACCGCAGCCTTTGCTCTGTGACAAAAGCACGCATGTCACTCAAGACTTTAGTCGTATGACCGATAAGTCAGGTAACAGCAGTCACAGCCCCGCACGGACGCGGCTACTTCCGGTACTTTCCATGTCCCTACGTAATATGAACATCGCGCCGCGGGCGTTTCTGGGGTTTGCCCTGATCGGCGCCCTGATGCTGGCCCTCGGGGTGTTTGCCCTGACCCAGATGAGCACCATTCGCGCATCCGGCGAAAGCATCACCCAGAACAGCGTGCCTAGCATCAAGGCACTGAACGAGTTCACCCAACTCACCCTGCGGCTGCGCGTGCTGTCCTATCGCTTGCTGACCAATCGCGAGCCGGACACCCAGCAGAAAACCTTCGATCTGCTCGATCAACGCAACCAGCAGATCCGCGCTGCCCAGCTCACGTACGAGAAACTCATCAGCGCCCCGGACGAACGGGCCGCCTACGATCAATATGTGCAACTGCTGGGGCAATACCGTCAGCTCGAAGAGCGGATGAAAACCCTGTCGCGCAACAATCAGACCGATGAACTGCGGGCCCTGCTCAACACCGAACTGCTGAGCAACTCCGAAGCCATCAACGCGGCTCTCAACCGTCTGCTGGATATCAATAACCAACAAGCCGAGGCCTTCAATCAGGGTGCGGCACAGCAATATTCAACGGCCTTCAACTGGGTCGTCGCGCTGCTGGTCATCGCCACCGGCCTGACCCTGTTGTTCGCCTGGCTGCTGACCAACAGCATCACCAAGCCGATTGCCAACGCGCTGGATGCCGCCGAGGAAATCGCCAAGGGCAACCTGACCCGCCCGATTGTCGTCGATGGCAGCGACGAAGCCGGTCGCCTGCTGCGGGCGATGTCGACCATGCAGGAAAAACTGCGCGACACTTTGCAGCGGATCTCAGGGTCGGCCACACAGCTTGCGTCGGCGGCCGAAGAGCTCAACGCCGTCACCGACGAAAGTGCTCGTGGCCTGACCCAGCAGAACAACGAAATCGAGCAGGCCGCCACCGCGGTCAACGAAATGACCAGCGCCGTGGAAGAAGTCGCGCGCAATGCGGTGAGCACCTCCGAAGCCTCGAAAAACGCCACCACCTCCGCAGGCGATGGTCGCGACCTGGTACAGGAAACCGTCAGCGCCATCGAACGCATGAGCGCCGATGTGCAAAGCACTGCCGCCTTGATCGGCAACCTGGCCGATGAGTCCCGTGACATCGGCAAGGTGCTGGACGTGATCCGCGGCCTGGCCGACCAGACCAACCTGTTGGCGCTGAACGCCGCCATCGAAGCCGCCCGTGCCGGTGAGGCTGGTCGTGGTTTTGCCGTGGTCGCCGACGAAGTCCGCGCCCTGGCCCACCGCACCCAACAGTCGACCAGCGAGATCGAGCGCATGATCGGCAGCATCCAGAGCGGCACCGAACACGCTGTGGATTCGATGCGCAACAGCACCGAACGCGCGGAGTCGACGCTGAACATCGCCCGCGGTGCCGGCATGTCCCTGGACACGATCAACACCGCCATCGTCGAGATCAACGAACGCAACCTGGTGATCGCCAGTGCCGCCGAAGAACAGGCCCAGGTGGCCCGTGAAGTGGACCGCAACCTGGTGAACATCCGCGACCTGTCGGTGCAATCGGCCACCGGCGCCAACCAGACCAGCGCCGCCAGTGCCGAACTGTCGCGCCTGGCCGTGGATCTGAACAGCATGGTTGGGCGGTTCAGCCTTTAACCCCTGATGATCGGTCCCACGCTCCGCGTGGGACCGATCAGCTCCCCTCCCTCCCAACCTTTTTTGACAGCATCACATTTCAACAGGTTAGAATCGCTGGCACGCAGACTGCATGGTCAGCCTGTGCCCGCCCTTCAGTTTTCCCGGAGTAACGCCTTTGACTGCGACGACCATCAACAGCCTGTTCTTGATCGGCGCGTTGCTGGTAGGTGCGAGCATTCTGGTGAGTTCTCTTTCGTCTCGCCTGGGCATCCCGATCCTGGTGATCATCCTGGCCGTGGGCATGGTGGCCGGTGTCGACGGCGCCGGTATTCTTTTCGATAACTACGCCACGGCCTACCTGGTCGGCAACCTCGCATTGGCCGTCATCCTGTTGGACGGTGGCTTGCGCACGCGGGTGTCGAGCTTTCGCGTCGCACTGTGGCCGGCGTTGTCGCTGGCCACCGTCGGTGTATTGATCACCACCGGGCTGACCGGCCTGGCGGCGGCGTGGCTGTTCAACCTGAACCTGATCCAGGGGCTGCTGATCGGCGCCATCGTCGGTTCCACCGATGCCGCGGCGGTGTTCTCGCTGCTGGGCGGCAAGGGCCTGAACGAACGGGTCAGCGCCACCCTCGAGATCGAGTCCGGCAGCAACGACCCCATGGCGGTGTTCCTGACCGTTACCCTGATCGGTATGCTCGCCAGCGGCGAAACCGGCCTGCATTGGAGCCTGCTGGGGCATCTGGTGCGCGAGTTTGGCATCGGCGCGGTGCTTGGCCTGGGCGGCGGCTGGCTGATGCTGCAACTGGTCAATCGCATCAACCTGGCCAACGGCCTGTACCCGATCCTGGTCATCAGCGGCGGCCTGGCGGTATTCGCCTTGACCAACGCCCTGCACGGCAGCGGCTTCCTGGCGGTGTATCTGTGCGGCCTGGTGATCGGCAACCGCCCGGTGCGCAGTCGCCACGGCATCCTGCATATGCTCGATGGCATGGCCTGGCTGGCACAGATCGGCATGTTCCTGGTGCTGGGGTTGCTGGTCACCCCCCACGACCTGCTGCCCATCGCCCTGCCCGCCCTGGGCCTGGCATTGTGGATGATTCTGTTTGCACGTCCGCTGTCGGTCGTGGTCGGCCTGCTGCCATTCAAGGCGTTCCACGGTCGCGAAAAAGCTTTTATCTCCTGGGTCGGCCTGCGCGGCGCGGTGCCGATCATCCTGGCGGTGTTCCCGTTGATGGCTGGCCTGCCCCACGCCCAGCTCTATTTCAACCTGGCGTTCTTTATCGTGCTGGTCTCGCTGTTGGTGCAGGGCACCAGCCTGCCGTGGGTCGCCAAGTTGCTGCACGTGACCGTCCCGCCCGAGCCGCTGCCGATTTCCCGGGCGGCGCTGGAAGTCCATGTCACCAGCGAGTGGGAGTTGTTCATCTATCGCCTGGGCGCGGAAAAATGGTGCATCGGCTCGCCCCTGCGGGACCTGAAAATGCCGAACGGCACGCGCATCGCCGCCCTGTTTCGTGGCCAGCAATTGCTCCATCCGTCGGGTAGTACCGTGCTGGAAGTCGGTGATTTACTGTGTGTTATCGGCCATGAACACGACTTGCCGGCCCTGGGAAAACTGTTCAGCCAGGCGCCGCAACGGGGCCTGGATCTGCGTTTCTTCGGCGACTTCGTACTCGAAGGAGACGCCCAGCTGGCCGCGGTTGCGGCGCTGTACGGACTGAAGCTGGACGGCATCGATCCCGACATGTCCCTGGGCCGCTTCATTGCCCAGAAAGTCGGCGGTGCGCCGGTAGTCGGCGACCAGGTGGATTGGAACAACACCCTATGGACCGTCGCGGTCATGGACGGGAACAAGATCGCCAAAGTGGGCGTCAGATTCCCCGAAGGAAGTCGCCCGGGTCCCGGCTTGTTCCTCTAAACTGCTCCCACTCTCACTTGCTCGACCGGTCTTTATGCCTACCCTGCGCTCCTTTTTCGCCATCGCCCTGCTGGGCCTGAGTCTCTCCGTCTGCACACTGCAAGCCGCTGACCTTCCCGCCAGCGCTTCAGTGCAGTCCAGCCTGGACAAAATCGCCGACCGCAAACTGCCGGAAGCCGAGCAGAAAGCCCTGCAGGCGATCTTGCAGAACACGCTGACCCAGCTCAGCAACAAGGCCGACTACGAACAGAAGCTGCAGGCGCTCAAACAGCAACTGGCCACTGCGCCCAAGCAGAACATCGAGAACCAGCGCGAACTGGCGCGGCTCAAGGGCACCACGGTGGTGCCGGTGGCGCAACGCTACGCCAACCTGCCAATTCCCCAGCTCGAGCAAATGCTCACGGATCGCTCCACCCAGCAGGGTGACCTGCAAAAAGCCCTGGCTGACGCCAACAGTCTGATCATCACCGCCCAGACCCGCCCCGAGCGGGCCCAGGCGGAAATCTCCAACAGCCAGACCCGCATCCAGCAGATCAACGCCATCCTCAAGGCCGGCCGAGACGCTGGCAAAACCCTGAGCGCCGAGCAGCGCGACCAGCTCAACGCCGAGCTGGCGGCGCTCAATGCGCTGATTCCGCTGCGCCGCCAGGAGCTGGCCGGCAACAGCCAACTGCAGGACCTGGGCAACGGTCAGCACGATTTGCTGATGGAAAAAATCGCCCGCACGGAGCAGGAAATCCAGGACCTGCAAAACCTGATCAACCAGAAGCGCCTGGCCCAGTCCCAGGAAACGGTGACCCAGCAATCCATCGAAGCCCAGAAGGCCGGCGGCAGCAGCCTGCTGGCAACCGAAAGCGCGGCCAACCTGAAGCTCTCCGACTACCTGCTCAAGAGCACCGACCGCCTCAACGAGGTCACCCAGCAGAACCTGCAGACCAAGCAACTGTTGGACAGCGTCACCCAGACCGACGCCGCCCTGGACGAGCAGATCAGCGTGCTCAAGGGCAGCCTGCTGCTCTCCAAGATCCTCTACAAGCAACGCCAGACCCTGCCGCGCCTGAAGCTGGACCAGAACCTGGCCGACCAGATCGCCGACATCCGCCTGTACCAGTTCGAAGTCAGCCAACAGCGCGAGCTGCTGAACAATCCCAGCGCCTATGTCGACAGCCTGCTGGCCTCCCAGCCGTCGGAGCAAGCCACACCGCAACTGCGCAAGACCTTGCTGGAACTGGCTCTGACCCGCGTCGACCTGCTGGAACGCCTGAACCGCGAATTGAGCGCAGTGCTCAACGAATCCATCACCCTGCAGCTCAACCAGAAACAACTGCTCAGCACCGCGCAAAACCTGCGCGAGACCCTTGAAGAGCAGATGTTCTGGATCCCCAGCAACAAACCATTGGATTTCGACTGGATGCGCGGCGTGCCGCTGCGCCTGGAGAAACAGATCGACTCACTGCCCTGGGCTTCGAGCCTCAGTGAGCTGGCCGATGGCCTGACCCAACGGCCGTTGCTGTTCCTGCCCCTGGCGCTGCTGATCGGTGCGTTGCTGTGGCGGCGCAAGAGTCTCTATGCCCGACTGAACAAGGTTCACCAGGACGTTGGCCACTTCAAGCGCGACAGCCAATGGCACACGCCCCAGGCGATCCTGATCAATATTCTCCTGGCGATGCCGTTGGCGTTGGCGCTGGCCCTGTGCGGCTACGCCCTGCAGATCGACGCTCGTGGCCAGAACGCCAACCTCGGCGCGGCGCTGCTGCAGATCGGCCAAGCCTGGCTGGTGTTCTACACGGCCTATCGAGTACTGGCCCCCGGCGGCGTGGCCGAATTGCATTTCCGCTGGGAGAAACCCCAGGTCGAATTCCTCCAGGGCTGGATCCGCCGCCTCGGGCTGGTGGTGCTGGCGCTGGTAGCCGTGGTGGCCGTGGCCGAACTGCAACCCTCGGCCCTGGCCGACGACGTGCTGGGCATGCCGGTGGTGCTGACCTGCTACGCGTTGATGGCGTGGTTGCTCAGCCGCCTGCTGCTGAGCAGCCCTACACACAAGAACACCTCGCTGTTCCGCAAGGCGGTCGGGGTGCTGTTCACCGCCCTGCCGATCGCGCTGTTCGTGGCGGTGTGCTTCGGCTACTACTACACCGCGCTGAAGCTCAGCGACCGGTTGATCAACACCCTGTACCTGCTGATGTTCTGGCTGGTGATCGAGGCCACCTTCGTCCGCGGCCTGTCGGTCGCGGCGCGGCGCCTGGCCTACCAGCGTGCCCTGGCCAAGCGCCAGGCCGCCAAGGAGGCCGGCGACGGCGAAGCGGTGGTCGAGGAACCGACCCTCGACATCGAAAAGGTCAACGAGCAGTCCCTGCGCCTGATTCGCCTGGCGCTGCTGGGCGGTTTCATCGCCGCGCTGTACTGGGTCTGGTCGGACCTGATCAGCGTGTTCTCGTACCTGGACAACATCACCCTCTACGAATACACCAGCGGCACTGGCGCGAACATGAGCATGGTGCCCATCAGCATCGGTGACATGCTCGGGGCGCTGATCATCATCGGCATCACCTTCGCCCTGGCGCGCAACCTGCCGGGCCTGCTGGAAGTGTTCGTGCTGTCGAAACTGAACCTGGCCCAGGGCAGTGCCTATGCCACCACCACGCTGCTGTCCTATGTGATCGCCGGCGTCGGTTTCGTCACCACCCTGTCCACCCTGGGCGTGAGCTGGGACAAACTGCAATGGCTGGTGGCCGCGCTGTCGGTGGGCCTGGGCTTCGGCATGCAGGAGATCTTCGCCAACTTCATCTCCGGCATCATGATCCTGTTCGAGCGTCCGGTGCGCATCGGCGATACCATCACCATCGGCAACCTGTCGGGCACGGTCAGCAAGATCCGCATTCGGGCGACCACCATCACCGACTTCGACCGCAAGGACATCATCGTCCCGAACAAGACCTTCATCACCGGGCAACTGATCAACTGGTCGCTGACCGACACCGTCACCCGGGTAACCCTGAAACTGGGCGTGGACTACGGTTCGGACCTGGACCGGGTGCGCGAATTGCTGCTCAAGGCCGCCCGCGAGAACCCACGTGTGCTGAAGGAACCGGAACCGATCGTGTACTTTCTCAACTTCGGTGAAAGTACCCTGGACCATGAGCTGCGCATGCACGTGCGCGACCTCGGCGACCGCAACCCGGTATTGGACGAGATCAACCGGTTCATCAACCGTGAGTTCAAGAAGGAGCACATCAACATCTCCTTCCGGCAGATGGAAATCTATCTGAAGAATCTGCAAGGCCAGGAATACAAACTGGTGCCCGCCGAGCCTGATAAGAAGACCCTCACGCCCGTGCCCTCGACCGTAGCCAACATCAAACCGGTGCCCGAGCCGCCGCAAGACACACTCGACTGATGCGCGCTGCCTGAGGGCGGCGCGCCGGAGACGGCCATGAAAACGCTGGAAACCTTGACCTTCGATAACCGCTTCGCCCGCCTGGGCGACGGTTTATCGACCCACGTGCTGCCCGAGCCCATCGACAATCCGCGACTGGTCGTCGCCAGCCCGGCCGCCATGGCGCTGCTGGACCTGGACCCGGTGGAAGCCGAGGCACCGCTGTTTGCCGAGATCTTTGGCGGCCACAAGCTCTGGGCCGAAAACGAGCCCCGGGCGATGGTGTATTCGGGGCATCAGTTCGGTCACTACAACCCGCAACTGGGCGATGGCCGCGGGCTGCTGCTGGGCGAGGTGTACAACGAGGCCGGCGAACACTGGGACCTGCACCTCAAGGGCGCCGGCCAGACGCCGTTCTCACGGATGGGCGACGGGCGCGCGGTGTTGCGCTCCTCAATTCGCGAATTCCTCGCCTCCGAAGCCCTGCACGCCCTGGGCATCCCCACCACCCGCGCCTTGTGCGTGATCGGCTCCGACACCCCGGTGTGGCGCGAAAAGCAGGAGCGCGCCGCCATGGTGCTGCGCCTGGCACCCAGCCACGTACGCTTCGGGCATTTCGAATATTTCTACTACACCAAGAAACCCGAGCTGCATGCGGCCCTCGCCGAGCACGTGTTGAACCTGCACTTTGCCGAGTGCCGTGAACAACCGGAGCCGTACCTGGCGATGTTCCGCGAGATCGTCGAGCGCAACGCCGAGCTGATTGCCAAATGGCAGGCTTACGGTTTCTGCCACGGCGTGATGAACACCGACAACATGTCGATCCTGGGCATCACCTTCGACTTCGGGCCGTTCGCCTTCCTCGACGACTTCGACGCCAACTTCATCTGCAACCACTCCGATGACCAGGGCCGCTACTCGTTCAGCAACCAGGTGCCCATCGGCCAGTGGAACCTCAGCGCCCTGGCCCAGGCCTTGACGCCGTTCATCAGCGTCGAAGCCCTGCGTGAGACCCTTGGCCTGTACTTGCCGCTATACCAGGCCCACTACCTGGACCTGATGCGCCGCCGCCTCGGCCTGACCCGCGCCGAGGAGGATGACCAGAAACTGCTGGAGCGCCTGCTGCAATTGATGCAGAACAGCGGCGTCGACTACAGCCTGTTCTTCCGCCGGCTGGGCGACCAAGCCCCCGAGCAAGCCATCGCCACCCTGCGCGATGACTTCGTCGACCTCAAGGGATTCGATGCCTGGGGCGAGCTTTACATCGCCCGCGTCAACCGCGACGGCGCTGTCGAGCAAGACCAGCGCCGCGCCCGGATGCACGCGGTGAACCCGCTGTATGTGCTGCGCAACTACCTGGCGCAGAAAGCCATCGACGCCGCCGAATCCGGCGACTACGAAGAAGTCCGCCGCCTGCACACAGTGCTGAGCAAGCCGTTCGAGGAACAACCGGGCATGGACAGCTACGCGCAACGTCCGCCGGAGTGGGGCAAGCATCTGGAGATCAGTTGCTCGTCGTAACCCTTGCCGCCAAACACATGACCCTGTGACGAGGGAGCTTGCTCCCGCTGGGCAGCGTTGTAGGAGCTGTCGAGTGCAACGAGGCTGCGATCTTTCCCCAGACACTTGAATCCCAAGCGAAAGATCAAAAGATCGCTGCCTTCGGCAGCTCCTACAGAGCCGAGCGGGAGCAGGCTCTCATGGAACAAATTGCAACCATGTGATTTTTAAGGCTGAAAACACATATTGATCGTTCCCACGCTCCTGCGTGGGAATGTCGCCAGGGACGCTCCGCGTTCCGCTTCTGGGGTGTGACGCAGAGCGTCACGGGATGCATTCCCACGCAGAGCGTGGGAACGATCAAAAACAGATACCTCGTGGATGTCGCTCTAGTTCCCTGCGCGACAGCGCAGCGTCGAAGACGCGGCGGCCACTCCCTCGCCACAGTTAGCGCGCCAAGCCATCAAATAAAGGTCTCAACCGATACGCCGAAGCGCTCCGCCAACCAGCGGATCTGCCTTAAATTGAGCTGGCGCTTGCCGCTCAATATCTCCGATACCACCGACTGGGCGCCTATGCCCGGCAAATCGCTCTGGCTCAAACCGTGTTCGCGCATCAGATAACGAAGCGCCTCAACACCAGTGGCCTTGGGCATCGGCCGGTGTTGATGATCCCAGGCCTCGATCCATTCACCGATGATGTCCACCAGGCTCATCAGCGGATGGGCTTCTTCTTCGCCAACCAACTCCAACAATTCATCGAGCGCTGCAACCAACCGGTCGTAATCCTCTTCGCTCCTGGGCTTACGCAGCAGGGGCGACACAAACTCCCAATGGGCGGCGACTTGTTCGATCAGTGCACTCATCCCTTTTCCTCCTTCCACTTGCCTCTGTCGTATTCCCGATGGTCAAGCACGCATTTGATATACAGACGCTGCGCTCGGTATCGAATCACCGCAATCAGCCGCAACTTGTTTCCACCGATGTCAAACACATGCAGCGGACCGACCTTATCGGTTGCCGGAAATATGGATTTCATCGCCGCGAAATCAGCCGGACTATTGCGCTTGATCAGCCGATACCATTGATCCAACGCATTCGCTGAATGTGGCCATTTATCCTTGGCCTCCCAAATGCGTTTCTCAGTGATCACATGCATGCAACGTCCTTATCGCATTTTGCTATGGGGAAGTTAAACACAAATCTGGCGCATCGCAAATTGCGATAGCGCCAGTTAGACAAATGGTTAGCTCTTGCTGGTTTCCAGCCTAGTCGCCAAAAGCTTTAGGCCTCGGTAAGAAATGTGAGCAGATATGAGTCCTGCTCATCCAACCTTATCGTTCCCCTGCTCAGGCGTCTCGATCCCCGGCTCTGCCTCTTCACCCCCCTTCTCCTTGGGTTTGGCCGCTGGCTTTTCCTCGGGATAGCCGGGCATGCCGCGGGCGTCTTCAGGGGTCAGTTCGTCCCGGTCGTGGCGACGATCGATGGCATAAGAAGGGGCGGCGTTGGGGTCTTCGTCGCGACCGGCGGTGCCGAGGACGAAGCCGTCGTCGTTGGGGTTGTCCACTGCCTGGGGAGTGGCTGGGTCTTGAGGATGGCTCATGGGACCTCCTGAGTCTGCAAACAGATACGTGGTGTCTTTTTGAGGCCGTGACACCTTTTCAGTGCGGCGCACCTGATGAATGGCAGCCTTGGATAACTTTGGCGAACCCCGGAAGGAAGGTCGGTGAACAGCCTGTGGGAGCTGAGCTTGCTCGCGATGAAGGCACCCTCGACCTACCGGAAGACCGCGTTATCGTTCATCGCGAGCAAGCTCAGCTCCCACAGAAGCACGCTCACTCAAGGGAGTCTGCCCTACGCCATATCACTCTGACTGAATTCCTCGGCCAGAAAATCAATCAGCGTACGCACCGACGGCAGCAACCCGCGTCGTGAAGCAAAGATCGCATGGACGATCCCGCACTTGGGTGTCCAGCCCGGCACCAGCTCCACCAGCCGGCCGGCCGCTATGTCTTCGCGGACCACCACGGTGGGCAGATGGGCAATGCCAATGCCGGCCAGCACGGCGTGACGCAGGGCGAGCAGGTCGTCGGTGACCATGCGCGGTTCATGGCGGATCAGCGCACGGGTGCCGTCCGGGCCGAACAATTCCCACTGGTATTCACGCTGCGCCGCGCCCCAATGCACGCTGGGCAAGCCGTTGAGGTCTGCCGGGGAAGCCGGTGAAGACAAGCGCTCCAGGTAAGCCGGACTGCCCACCAGGCACTGGGTACTGTTGCTCAGCACTTTCATGACCATGTCGGTGTTTTCCAGCGGCGGAAAGCGTACCCGCAAGGCGATATCGAACCCTTCATGGATCAGGTCCACCCGGCGGTTGGTGCTCTCGATGAACAACTCCACCCGCGGATACTTGAGCATATAGCGGGTCAGCATCGGCCCGACCCAACTGTTGAGCAGTGCCGTCGGGCAACTGATGCGCACCAGCCCTTGGGGCTCGGAGCGATTGCGCTCGATCACTTCCGCTGCACTCTCGGCTTCGACCCGCATCGCCAGGCAGCGCTGGTAATAGGCCTGGCCGATCTCCGTCAATGTGCAGTGGCGGCTGGTGCGATGGAGCAAGCGTACCCCGAGCCGATCTTCCAACTGGGCGATACGCCGGCTGAGCTTGGACTTTGGCATGTCCAGCGCCCGGCCCGCAGCGGCGAACCCACGGTGCTCGACCACCTGGGTGAAGTAGTAAAGCGTGTTGAGGTCTTCGATGATCGTTCTCCAAATAGAACGCTAAGGCGGATTTTTGCAGTCTAGCGCATCAAAGGTGCCAGTTTTAATCTACACCCTTCGAAACGCAACACGGGTTGAAGCCGGGGCGCTTCGACCGGATGAGTCACCGAACATCGCTACACCGACATTGAAAACCTTAACCACGCCGACACCTTCGGCAACCAAAACTTAATGAGGACTACGCCATGACCACTTCCTACAACCGTCTCGACAAAGATAACGCCGCCGTCCTGCTGGTGGACCATCAAGCCGGCCTGCTGTCCCTGGTGCGCGACATCGACCCGGACCGTTTCAAGAACAACGTGCTGGCCCTGGCCGATCTGGCGAAGTACTTCCAGCTGCCGACCATCCTCACCACCAGCTTCGAAACCGGCCCCAACGGCCCGTTGATGCCCGAGCTCAAGAGCCTGTTCCCGGACGCGCCGTACATCGCTCGCCCCGGCCAGATCAACGCCTGGGACAACGAAGATTTCGTCAAGGCCATCAAGGCCACCGGCAAGAAGCAACTGATCATCGCTGGTGTGGTTACTGAAGTCTGCGTGGCCTTCCCGGCACTGTCGGCCCTGGCCGAAGGTTTCGACGTGTTCGTGGTTACCGATGCGTCCGGCACGTTCAACGAACTGACCCGTCAATCGGCCTGGGACCGCATGTCGTCCTCGGGCGCTCAGTTGATGACCTGGTTCGGCCTGGCTTGTGAACTGCACCGCGACTGGCGCAACGACGTGGAAGGGCTGGCGACGTTGTTCTCCAACCACATCCCGGACTACCGCAACCTGATGACCAGCTACAACACGCTGACCAACGCCAAATAACAGCCACACCGATTTACCCCTGTGGGAGCGAGCTCGCTCCCACAAGTTTTTGTGGTGGTTTCTATATAGTGTTCAATCTGTACCCATGATTTTCTGGAGACTGACCTGATGCTGATCCCCTGCCCCCATTGCAACGGGCTCAATCGCATACCCGCCGAACGCCTGGGCGACCAGCCCAAGTGCGGGCGCTGCAAGGCCCAGGTGTTATTGAGCAAACCGTTCGAACTCAAGCAAGGCGACTACGCCAGCCAGATCAAAGGCGACCTGCCATTGCTGGTGGATGTATGGGCCGATTGGTGTGGGCCGTGCAAGTCCTTCGCGCCCGTGTTCGAACAAGCCGCTACGCAGCTGTCGGGCAAATGCCGCTTGGCCAAGCTCGACAGCGAGGCCAACCAGCAATTATCGGCGCAGCTGGGAATCCGCTCGATTCCCAGCCTGATCCTGTTCAAGAACGGCCGGGAAGTGGCGCGCCAGAGTGGGGCGCTGCCGTTGCCGCAGTTGATGGCTTGGTTGCGCAGCCAGGGGATTTGAATCAAATCGCTCATGCGGGAGCGGGCTTTGTGGGAGCAAAGCTTGCTCGCGATCCAGGCGCTGCGGTCCTCAAGAGACCGCGGCGTTTTCATCGCGGGCAAGCCTTGCTCCCACACAGTTGCTCCCACATTGGTTTTACACAGGCCAGATCAGGCGCTTTCCAGCAGGCTATGCAGCTCCATGAACTGCAAGGTCAGCTTGTGCCGTGGGTCGAGGTGGATCAGCGGCAGGCTGGCCTGGTGGGATTCGCGCATGCGCACCGAACTGCTCAGGTACACCGGCAATACCGGCAGCCCTTCGGCGATCAGTTCGTCGAGAATCTGCTGCGGCAGGCTGGCCCGGGCCTGGAACTGGTTGACCACGATGCCTTCGACTTCCAGGCCTTCGTTATGGTCGTCCTTGAGCTCTTCGATTTCCGCCAGCAGGCCATACAGCGCCTGCCTGGAGAAGCTGTCGCAGTCGAAGGGGATCAGTACCCGATCGGCGGCGATCAATGCTGAAACCGCATAGAAATTCAGTGCGGGCGGGGTGTCCAGGTAAATCCGGTCGTAATCTTCCTCCAGCTCTTCAAGCAGTTTGCGCAGCTTGTTGATCTTGTGCTTGGCCTCAAGCTTGGGCTGCAGATCCGTCAGCTCCGCCGTGGCGGTGATCACGTGCAGGTTGTCGAACGGCGTTTCGTAGATATCCACCTTGTTCTTTTTCGAGAACGGCCCGGACGACAGGGTTTGCTTGAAGAAGTCGGCAATGCCCATGGGAATGTCATCGCCGGTCAAACCAGTCAGGTATTGAGTGGAGTTGGCCTGGGCATCCAGGTCCACCAACAGCGTGCGATAGCCTTCGCTGGCGCTCACTGCCGCCAGATTGCAGGCGATACTGGATTTGCCCACGCCACCTTTCTGATTGAACACCACACGCCGCATGTCAAAACCTCCGTGTATCAAAGATTCCCGAGTGTAGTAGGCAGCGACACCGCTTAGCTACCTTCTGCGTAGAAGGACTACAAGCAACAGTGGCTTTTCCAACGATTCAGGCGTCAATTCGTCCAGACCGTGACAGAAACAACCGACAGACAGGCTCATGATGATCGCGACAATGGTCCAAGCCTGGCCTTGAGCGGACCAACTCGTACATTTCGTTGGGCAAAATGTAACCAATATTTGCTACAAGCCAGTCGCACCGGGATAATGCGCGCCACTTGGGTCTCAAGACCATGCAGGGATGGACGCGGGTCAAGCCACTGAACCGTGACAATAAAAGCCCGCAGGGGTGGGATGAATTTTTGTGATCAATTTCAATATCGCCCAATGGCGCGCATGGGCCCCTGGGCTCGAAAGCGTGGACGATTGGCAGGCATGGAGCCGACAGCCGGTCGTATTGCCGGCCAGCGATGCCGCCCCTGACGTTTCGTTCCTGCCGGCCATGCAGCGCCGGCGCCTCAGCCGCCTGGCGCGGATGGCCTTCAGTGTTGGCTGGCCGCTGGCCGAGGGCCGGCCGGACCTACCGTTGGTCTTTATTTCCCGCCACGGCGAAACCCCGCGCACTTTTGAGATTCTCAAGGACCTGGCAGCCGACCAGCCTTTGTCGCCGACCCAATTCAGTCTGTCGGTGCACAACGCGGTGATTGGCCTGTGGTCGATCATGCGCGGCGAAACCAGCGAAATGACCGCCCTGGCCGCCACTGGCGATGGCCTGGAACACGGCGTGCTGGAGGCCGTCGCGCTGTTGAACGAAGGGTCGCCTGCGGTGCTGCTGGTGATCACCGAAGAACAACCTCCGCAAGTCTATGCACCGTGGGTCGATGACGTGCCGTTTCCCTATGCCATGGGCCTGCTGCTGACCCCGGGCGATGACTGGCAACTGGACCTGTGCGCGCAGGCCGGCCAATCGCCGGGCAGCGACTGGCCCCATGCCCTGGATCTATTGCGTACGCTGCTGGACGACAAAACCACCTGCCAACATGCCTGGAAGAATCGTGTATGGACCTGGCAACGCAACCGGTGACCGGGAAACATCGCGACGCCTATTACTGGCGCCTGATCGCGACCGCTGCAAGCTTCGCCCTGTTCGGGCTGGGCGGGCTGTGCCTGCGTTTGCTGGTGTTCCCGCTGCTGGCCTGGTGGCCCGGTGATGCCCAGGCCCACCGCCAAAGGGCCCGCCGCACGGTTGGGCGGTTGTTCTGGTTCTTTATCCGGTTCATGGCCCGCACCGGCGTGCTCACCTACAAAATCGATGGCGCCGAACGACTCGGGCGCCCCGGGCAGATGATCATTGCCAACCACCCGTCGCTGATCGACGTGGTGTTCCTGATCGGGCTGGTGCGCGACGCCAACTGCGTGGTCAAGCAAAGCCTCTGGGACAACCCCTTTACCCGGGGCCCGTTGCATTCGACCCAATACATCAGCAACGACGGCAGCATGGACATGCTCGATGCCGCCAGCGACGCCCTGCAAGAGGGCCAGACGCTGATCGTCTTCCCCGAAGGGACGCGCACCCAGCCAGGCCAGGTGCCGGCCTTTCATCGGGGGGCGGCGGCCATCGCCCTGCGGGGTGCGAAAATCCTCACACCCGTCACGATCAAGGTCTGCCCCACGACCCTGACCAAGGCTGAACCCTGGTATCGCATCCCCCAGCGCCGCGTGCACTTCAGTTTTCACGTCGGGGCCGATATAGACCCACAGGCGTTCGCCGCGCTCGGCCCGCCACCCCAGGCTTCGCGCAGGCTCAACGATTTTCTGCATCACTATTACATCAAGGAGCTCGCCGAAGATGAGCGATCTGCACCGTGACATCAAACAGCTGATCATCGAAGCGCTCGGCCTGGAAGACATTGAAGTCGACGACATCGGCGACCATCAGACCCTGTTCGGCGAAGGCTTGGGCCTGGACTCTGTGGATGCCCTGGAACTAGGCCTGGCGATCCAGAAGAAGTACGGCATCAAGATAGACGCCGACGCCAAGGACACCCGTAACCATTTCAGCAATGTGGCAAGCCTTGCGGCCTTCGTCACTGCAAAACGCCCCTGAGACCGGATCATGCAAACTCGTGACGATATTTTCCACACCCTGCGCGATGCTCTGGTCGAGCTTTTCGAGCTGGACCCTGAGCGTGTGACGCTGGAATCGAATCTGTACCAGGACCTGGAAATCGACAGCATCGACGCGGTCGACCTGATCGACCACATCAAGCGCCAGACCGGCAAGAAAATCGCCGCCGAAGAATTCAAGTCGGTGCGCACCGTCAATGACGTGGTCGAGGCAGTTTATCGACTGGTTCAACCGGCCGCATGACCCGGCTGATTGGCCTCGGCTTGCTGCTGGCGGGCCTGCTCTACCCCTTTGCGGTGTATTTCGGCATGGAGCACTTCGCCCCGTGGCAGTTCGGGCTGCTGCTGGGTAGCCTGTGGCTGGCCCGGGCGTTGCTTGGCAAGGGTGGGGCCGGCAGCCGCTGGATGGCGGCCACGGCAATCGTGTTTTGTATATTGCTCGCGCTGTTCGACAGCCCGCTCCTGCTGCGCTGGTACCCGGTGCTGATCAGCGCGTTCATGTTCGGGCTGTTCGTGCTGAGCCTGAAATACGGCCCGCCGATGATCGAACGCCTGGCCCGCCTGCGCGAACCGCAGCTGCCGGCCAAGGCGGTGGTGTATACGCGCCAGGTCACGGTGGCCTGGAGTGTGTTTTTCCTATGTAACGGTTTGCTCGCCGCCGCCCTGACCCTCTGGGCGCCGCTGAGCTGGTGGATGTTGTACACCGGCCTGATTTCCTACGGATTGATGGGGCTGCTGTTTGCCATTGAATGGCTCATACGACAACGGGTAAGAGGCCGCCCATGAATTGGATAACACTTGAGCAGATGCTGCTCAAGGCTCAGCCGGAACGCGCCGTTGCGGTCGATCCGGCGCTGAATCACTCGCAACTGCGGGACGCGGCGTTGCGCCTGGCGGCTGGCCTGCAAGCTCGGGGCGTGCGGCATGTGGCGGTGCACCTGGAAGATGCCGCCGACCTCGCCGTCGCCCTGCTCGGTGCCTGGCGCGCCGGGGTCCGAGTCCTGCTTCCGGCCGACCTGCAAGCGCAGACACGCCAGCGCTGGGCGGCGGACGTGGACCTGTGGCTGACCGACCAGCCCGGCGATACACATCCCGGCAACTTGCAACAGGCGCCGATGGACGCCGCCGAACTGGACCTCGATCACTGCTGGCTGAGCCTGTGCACCTCCGGCTCCAGCGGCGAACCCAAGCGCATAGAGAAAACCCTGCGCCAGTTAAGCAACGAGGTCCAGGCCCTGGAACACCTGTGGGGCGCCGACCTGGGCCCGGCCTGCATGATCGGCAGCGTTGCTACCCAGCACATCTACGGGTTGCTGTTCCGGGTGCTGTGGCCGCTGTGCGCCGGGCGTGCGTTCGTGCGTCGGCAATTGGCCTTCCCGGAAGACCTGCAACGCGCCAGCCGCGAGCAACCGACCTTCGCCTGGGTCGCCAGCCCGGCACTGCTCAAGCGCATGGGCGACAACCTCGATTGGCCGGCCTTGAGCTGCATGCGCCGGGTGTTCTCCTCTGGCGGCGCCTTGCCCCCCGAGGCAGCGCAAAGCTTGCAGCAGCGCCTGGGGCAATGGCCGACGGAAATTTTCGGCAGTTCGGAAACCGGCGGCATCGCCTGGCGCCAGGGCAGCGGATTGTGGCAACCCTTTGCCGACGTCGAACTGAGCCAGGACAGCGACGGCGCCTTGCTGATCGCCTCGCCCTATCTGCCGGCCGGGCATGTGGAACACACCGCCGACGCGGCACGAATCGCCGAAGATGGGCGCTTTGAGTTGCTCGGGCGACTGGACCGTATCGTCAAGCTCGAAGAAAAACGCATCTCCCTGCCGATGCTCGAACAAGCGCTGGTGGCCCACGACTGGGTCAGCGAAGCGCGGCTGGGGGTGGTGCAGGAGAACCGCGCCTCCCTCGGCGCACTGCTGGTGCTGAGCGACGCCGGCCTGCGAGCCTTGCGCAACCAGGGCCGGCGCGCCGTTACCGAAGGCCTGCGCCGGCACCTGAGCGAACATTGCGAAACCCTCGCCCTGCCACGGCGCTGGCGCTGGTTGCGGCAGTTGCCGCTCAACCCCCAGGGCAAGCTGCCCCAGGCCGAAGTCGAGGCGCTGCTGATGGCGCCACGGCCCAAGGTTCCCGAAGTGTTGGAACACGTCGAAACCGACGGTGAGTGGAGCCTGCAACTGGTCGTGCCGCCAGACCTGGCGTACTTCAGCGGCCACTTCCCCACCGCGCCGGTACTGCCGGGCGTGGTGCAGGTCGATTGGGCCTTGAGCCTGGGCCGTCAATTGCTGGACCTGCCGCCCCGGTTTGTCGGCATGGAAGTGCTGAAATTCCAGCAACTGGTGCGCCCCGGCGATGAAATCCAACTGCACCTGCGCTTCGACCGCGAGCGCGGCAAGCTGTACTTCGCCTACCGCAATGACACGGCGGCCTGCTCCAGCGGGCGGATTGTGCTGGGGGAAAGGGATGAGCATGCATAACCCCTGCGCCGTCATACCGGTCTACAACCATGAAACCGCCATCTCGACGGTGGTCCAGGCGTTGCTCGCCAACGGCCTGCCCTGCGTGCTGGTGGATGACGCCAGCAGCCCGGCGTGTGCCGCCGTGCTCGATCGGCTGGCCGAGGGCGAGCGGGTTCATCTGGTCAGGCTGGCGGTCAACCAGGGCAAGGGCGGCGCGGTAATGACCGGCCTGCGCGAGGCTTCGCGCCTGGGTTTCAGCCACGCCTTGCAGGTGGACGCCGACGGGCAGCACGATCTAGGCGACGTGAAAGTCTTCATCGAACAATCCCGTGCCCACCCGGACGCGGTGATCTGTGGTTATCCGCGCTACGACGCCAGCGTGCCGAAAGGTCGCCTGTACGCGCGCTACCTGACCCACGTGATGGTCTGGATCAACAGCCTGTCCTTGCAAATCCGCGACTCCATGTGCGGCTTTCGGGTCTATCCGCTGGCACCGACCCTGGCGCTGATCGACTCGGCCAATATCGGCAAGCGCATGGATTTCGATTCGGACATCCTCGTGCGCCTGGCCTGGCGCAATCAGCCGATGCACTGGCTGCACACGCGGGTCCACTACCCCCAGGACGGGGTCTCGCACTTTCGCCTGTTCCACGACAACGTGCTGATTTCCAGCATGCACACCCGGTTGTTCTTCGGCATGCTCGTGCGCTTTCCCCTGATTCTCTGGCGACGGTGGCGGGCATGAGCCTTCAGCAAGACAAGCAACATTGGGCCGACCGCCAGGAGCGCGGCAGTTTCTGGCTGATGAAACTCACCGCAGTCGCCGCCAAGGTGCTCGGCCGGCGCTTGCTGACCCCGGTGCTGTACGGCATCGTCCTGTACTTCTTCATTTTCGGCCGCAGCGCGCGCCAGGCGGCCTGGCAATATCAGCAGCGCCTGGCCGACTGGAGCGCACGTCCCGAGCTGCGCCCGACCCGCTGGCGGGTGTTCGGGCAGTTCATGGCCTTTGCCGACTCCCTGCTGGACAAGCTCGACGTCTGGAACGGCAAGCTGAGCATCGACCAGATCGAAATCGTCGATAAGGCGCTGCTGCGCAATCACTTGCGAGACACCCGCGGGCAAATGCTGGTGGGCGCGCACCTGGGCAACCTGGAAATGTGCCGGGCCCTGGCCGAGCTAGGCGAGAAAGTGACCATGAACGTGCTGGTGCACACCAAGCACGCCGAGCAGTTCAACCGTTTGCTGGGCGAAGCCGGTGCCACGCATCTGCGGCTGATCCAGGTCAGCGAGCTGGACCCGGTGATCATGTTGCAGTTGAGCGAACGCCTGGAGCGCGGCGAGTGGCTGGCAATTGCCGGCGACCGCGTACCGCTGCACGGCGGGCGCAGCGTGACCGTGGACTTCATGGGCCACCCGGCCGCCTTTCCCCAGGGCCCCTGGCTACTGGCCGGCCTGCTGAAATGCCCGGTCAACCTGCTGATGTGCCTCAAGCACGAGGGGCGCTATCGCGTCACCCTCGAACCTTTCGCCGATGCCGTGGTGTGGAAACGCAACGACCGCGAGCAAGTGATCGCCCACTGGGCTGGCCGCTATGCCGAGCGTCTGGCGCAATACTGCCTCCAGGCCCCCAACAGTGGTTCAACTTTTACCCTTTCTGGAAGACCGATGACGATGCCCACTCTTGAGCCGGTAACCTTCGGCGAACGCCCCTTGCGCATCGAAGATGTGCTGGCCCTGGCCAACCGTCAGGCACCGACGCAGTTGCAGGATGACCCGGCGTTCCGCCAGCGCATCGCCAAGGGTGCGCAATTCCTCGATTCCTTGCTGGACAAGGAAGGCGTTATCTACGGCGTGACCACCGGTTACGGCGACTCCTGCGTGGTGGCCGTGCCGTTGCACCACGTCGAGGCCCTGCCGCGTCACCTGTACACGTTCCACGGCTGCGGCCTGGGCAAGCTGCTCGACGCCCAGGCCACCCGTGCGGTGCTGGCGGCGCGTCTGCAGTCGCTGTGCCACGGCGTGTCGGGGGTGCGGGTGGAACTGCTGGAACGCCTGCAGGCCTTTCTCGAACACGACATCCTGCCGCTGATTCCGGAAGAAGGCTCGGTGGGCGCCAGCGGTGACCTGACGCCGCTGTCCTACGTTGCCGCAACGCTGTCGGGCGAGCGGGAAGTGATGTTCCGTGGCGAACGGCGCCTGGCCGCCGATGTGCACCGCGAACTGGGCTGGACCCCGCTGGTGCTGCGGCCCAAGGAGGCCCTGGCGCTGATGAACGGCACCGCCGTGATGACCGGCCTGGCCTGCCTGGCCTTCGCCCGCGCCGACTACCTGCTGCAACTGGCGACGCGCATCACCGCGCTGAACGTCGTCGCCCTGCAAGGCAACCCGGAACACTTCGACGAACGCCTGTTCGCCGCCAAGCCGCACCCGGGGCAGATGCAAGTCGCCGCGTGGCTGCGCAAGGACCTGGCGATCGACGCTCCAACCGCGCCGCTGCATCGCCTGCAGGACCGCTATTCCCTGCGCTGCGCGCCCCATGTGCTTGGGGTATTGGCCGACAGCCTGGGCTGGCTGCGCGCGTTCATCGAAACCGAACTCAACAGTGCCAACGACAACCCGATCATCGACGCCGAAGCCGAGCGCGTGCTGCACGGCGGGCATTTCTACGGTGGGCATATCGCCTTCGCCATGGACAGCCTGAAGAACCTGGTGGCCAACGTCGCCGACTTGCTGGACCGCCAGCTCGCGCTGCTGGTGGACGAGCGCTACAACCATGGCCTGCCAAGCAACCTGTCCGGCGCCAGCGCCGACCGGGCGATGCTCAACCATGGCTTCAAGGCCGTGCAGATCGGCACCAGTGCCTGGACCGCCGAAGCCCTGAAAAACACCATGCCGGCCAGCGTGTTCTCGCGTTCCACCGAGTGCCACAACCAGGACAAGGTGAGCATGGGCACCATCGCCGCCCGCGACGCCATCCGCGTACTGGAGCTGACCGAACAAGTCGCCGCCGCCACCTTGCTGGCCGCCAACCAGGGCGTGTGGCTGCGCAGCCGTGCCGAAGACGCCCGCCCACTGCCACCGGCCCTGGCCGCCATGCACGAGCAACTGGCCGAGGATTTCCCGCCAGTGATCGAGGACCGCGCCTTGGAAGGTGAACTGCGCCTGTGCCTGCAACGCATCGCCAACCAACACTGGAGGCTGCATGCGTAACCAAGGTGTCTTGCACGTCGACACGCACATCGTGGTGCCATTTTTCGATGTCGATTCGATGAACGTGGTCTGGCACGGCCACTACGTCAAATACCTGGAAGTGGCCCGCTGCGCCTTGCTCGACCTGATCGGCCACAACTACAACGACATGCTCGAATCCGGCCACGCATGGCCGATCATCGACCTGCAACTGCGCTACGTGCGCAGCGCCATGTTCGGCCAGGCCCTGACCGTGCGCGCCAGCCTGGTGGAGTGGGAAAACCGGCTGAAGATCAATTACCTGATCAGCGACGCAACCACCGGCGACCGCTTGACCCGTGCCAGTTCGGTGCAAGTGGCCGTGGACCTCGCCAGTCGCGAAATGCTGCTGGCCTCGCCCCGGGTCTTTGTCGAAGCCGTGGAAAGGAAACTGCCATGAAGCGCCTGTCAGCCTGGCTGTTGCTGTGCTGCCTGGCACCCGTGGCCCAGGCGTTCGACTTGCAACAGTTGAGCGACCAACTGGCCCGCCCGGAAGTGATCCACGGGCAGTTCATCCAGGAAAAACACCTGCGCGCCCTGCCCCAGCCCCTCACCAGCAAGGGACGCTTCGTGCTGGCGAAAAACCACGGGCTGCTGTGGCTGCTGCAAACCCCGCTGCAACAGGACTACCGCATCACCGCCCAGGGCATCGCCCGGCGAGACGGTAACGCCTGGCAGATGCTGCCGAACAAGAGCGCCGGCGCCGAGCAGAACCGCTTGTTCCTGGCGGTATTGCAAGGAGACAGCACAGGCCTGCAACGGGATTTCGAACTGAGCCTGTCGGGCGAGCCGCAACAATGGAAGCTCACCCTGACCCCGCGGTCGGTGCTGCTCAAACAGGTTTTCAACCAGATCAACATCGACGGCGGCGAACTGGTGCAGCGCATCGAACTGCTGGAAACCCAAGGCGACAGTACCGTGCTGCGCATGCAGGACAGCAACAGCACACAACCCTTGAGCGAAGCGGAGCAACATGATTTTGCCGAGTGAACGGATGCTGCCCCGGCTGTTCCTGATCCTGCTGCTGGCAGTGCTCGCGCTCGCCGGTTGGCAATGGCGTAACGGCGCGCCGCTGTCGGCCAATCTCATGGAGCTGGTGCCGGGCACGTCGCCCGATGCCCTGGAGCTCATCGCCGAACAACGCATGCAGGAGCCGCTCAACCGCGAAGTGCTGGTGCTGGTCGGTCACACCGATCGCCAGCAAGCCATCGCCCTGGCGCAAACCCTCGGCGAGCAATGGCAGGCCAGCGGTCTGTTCGACAAGGTGCAATGGACGTTGCAGGCCGACTTGCCGGCGCTGCGCGCGCAATTGCTCAACGGGAGGCTGGCGATGCTCTCGGCGGCGGACCGGGAGCAATTGATCGAGCAGCCCCAGGCGTTCATCCAACAACGGGTGCAGGCTCTGTTCGATCCGTTCAGCGGCTTCAGCCTGGTGCCGAACCAGGACGACTGGCTGGGCCTGACCGGGCGCATCCAGAACAGCCAGCCACAGCGCGGCGCGATAAAGTTCGACATCGGCAGCGGTGCGTTGGTCGCCGATGCCGACGGTAAAAGCTGGGTGATGCTGCGGGCCCGCGCCCAGGGCAACGCCTTCGACATGAACCTGCCGCTGCAAGTGGCCGAGCTGCTGCAACGCAGCCGCGACCAGGCGAACCAGGCCCAAGGTCAACTGCTGGCGGCCAGCGGCCTGCTGTACGCCGCCAGCGGCCAGCAACAGGCGTCCCGGGAAATCACCTGGGTCGGCGGTGGCGCGACCGTCGGCATCTTGCTGCTGCTGTTGCTGGCCTTCCGGCGCCTGCGCGTATGGCTGGCGTTCGTGCCGGTGCTGGTGGGCGTGCTGTTTGGCGCGGTGGCCTGCGTGGCCTTGTTTGGCCGCATGCATGTCATGACCCTGGTCCTGGGTTCCAGCCTGATTGGCGTAGCCGTGGACTACCCGCTGCACTACCTGTCCAAGAGCTGGAGCCTGAAGCCCTGGCGCAGCTGGCCGGCCTTGCGCCTGACCCTGCCGGGGCTGAGCCTGAGCCTTGTGACCACCTGCATCGGCTACCTGGCCCTGGCCTGGACACCGTTCCCGGCCCTGACCCAGATCGCGATATTTTCCGCCGCCGGGCTGGTGGGCGCCTACCTGAGCGCCGTCTGCCTGCTGCCGGCGCTGCTCAAGGGCGCAGAGTTGCGCCCCGCCCAATGGCCGCTCCAGGTCTGCCAATACCTGCTCAAGGCCCGCGAAGCCCTGCTGAAACGGGTACGCACGCCGGTCCTGCTGATGTTGTTGCTGACGTTCTGCGCGGGTGGGCTCTGGCACCTGACCACGAAAAACGACATCCGCCAGTGGATCGGCACGCCCCAGCACCTTACCGACGAAGCCCGCGACATCGCGCGCATCACCGGTTTCCAGCCCACCAGTCAGTTCTTCCTGATCCGCGCCGACGATCAATCCCAACTGCTGGAGCGCCAGACCGCCCTCAACGAGCGGCTGGATCAGTTGATCGGCCTGGAAAAGCTCCAGGGCTACCTGTCGCTGAACCAACTGGTCAGTCCGCCCGCCGAACAGCAGAAAGTGCGTGAGGCCCTGGCCCGCTTGCCAGCCTTCTGGCAACCGCTGCTGGACCTGGGCGTCCCGGTCGCTGCGCTGCAAGCAGAGCTGGAGCAATTACAGGCCCTGCCAGTGACCGACATTGACGCCGCGCTGGTCGGTCCGTTGGCCGAGCCGTATCGCACACTCTGGCTCGGACCAACAGCGCAAGGCGTTGCGGCGGTGGTCAGCTTGCAAGGTTTGAACGATGCGACGCTGCTGCGGGTACAGGCGGTGGATCTGCCAGGCGTACAACTGGTGGATCGCCTGGGCGACCTGAACCGAGTCTTCGCCGCCACGCAGGTCAGCGCCGCCGAGTTGAAACTGGCCTCCTGCGTGCTGATTGTGCTGGTGCTGATCTGGCCGTTTGGTGTCGGCGGCGCCTTGCGCATCGTGGCATTGCCGTTGCTGGCCGCACTGTGCAGCCTGGCGAGCCTCGGCTGGCTGGGACAGCCACTGACCTTGTTCAGCCTGTTCGGCCTGTTGCTGGTGACGGCCATCGGCGTCGACTACGCGATCCTGATGCGCGAGCAGATCGGCGGTGCCGCCGTGAGCCTGCTGGGCACGTTCCTGGCGGCGGTCACCACCTGGCTGTCGTTCGGCCTGCTGGCGCTGTCCAGCACACCGGCGGTGAGCAACTTCGGCCTGGCGGTGAGCCTGGGGCTGGCCTTCAGCTTCATGTTGGCGCCGTGGGCGGGACATCAAGCCCACGCGGCGACGGTCGCGGAGCCCGCCCAATGATGACCCTGCTGTTCTGGCTCATGGCCCTGGGGCTGTTCGCAGTCGCCACACGCCTGGGCGCTCGCTTCGGGTTGATCCCGATTGTCAGCCAGTTGTTGCTGGCGACCTTCGGCCTGCCGCTGCTGATGTATTTCTGGATCGAACCGGGCTGGCAACTCAGCGGCGTACAACTGGTATCGCCGGTGTGGCTGAAGAACCTCTACAGCCTCGCGTTCGCGCTGTTGCTGGGGCACATCCTCAGCGACGTGATCGACCTGCGCCTGGACCGCCAGAGCGTGAAAATCGCCCTGCCAAGCTTCGTCGTTCCATTCGCCTGCGGTCTGGCGACAGCGTTCTGGCTGCTGCCGCCCCAGCCCTGGATCAGCTCCCTGGCGGTGGGACTGCTGTTTGCGATCACGGCGATCCCGGTGCTGTACCTGTACCTGCGTCACATCGACTACCCACCCGCCGCCACCCGGCGACTGGTGCAAACGGCGATCCTGATCGACCTGGCCTGCTGGAGCCTGTTCGGCCTGGCCCAGGGCAGCCTCCACCTGGGCAGCCTGCTGTTGCCGTTGGCCGGCGCCTGTGTGCCGTTGCTGTTGCGCCTGGTTGGCCTGCGCCAGCCATTGTTGTACAGCGGTGTGTTCTTTGCCCTGCTGGTGGTGGCCGAGCACTACCGGCTCAATGCACTGATCGTCGGCATTGGTTATCTGCTGTGCATGGCCGCGCTCAAAGTGCCCTTGAGGCTGCCGCTCAATATCGCCTGGATGCAGGGCTTGCAGACATACCTGGCGATCCCGCTGATCCTCACGTTCGGCATTGTGCAGATCGACGTGCACAGCGCCATGAGCAGCCTCGACTGGGTGCAATTGACGGCGTTGCTGCTGTTGCCCATTGCCAGCAAACTGCTGGGCAACTGGCTGGGCCTGGGTTGGGCCGCCGCGTCATTCGCCGGCGCCAGTCGCTGGCGCGAAAGTGTCCTGCTGAACATTCGCGGCTTGAGTGAAATCGTCTTCCTCAATCTGCTCTTGCAACAACAGCTCATCAGCCCCGCGTTGTACTTCACGCTGATGCTGATGGGACTGATCGCCACATTGCTGCCGGCCGTGACCGGTTTCCACCGTATTCCCTCGATTGCCGTCCCGGCCAGGAGCTCCAGTGCCAACAGTTGAAATGGAACGTCGACAGGTCGTCATCATCGGCGCAGGCCCTTCCGGCGCCATCGCAGCCTCGCTGCTCAAGCGCAAGGGCCACGATGTGCTGGTCATCGAGCGCCAGCATTTCCCCCGGTTCTCCATCGGTGAGAGCCTGTTGTCCCATTGCCTGGATTTCGTCGAAGAAGCCGGCATGCTCGACGCGGTGAATGCCGCCGGGTTCCAGCGCAAGAACGGCGCCGCATTTGCCTGGGGCGAGCGCTACAGCGCCTTCGATTTCGGCGATACCTTCAGCAATGGCAAACCCACGACCTTCCAGGTACAACGCGCCGACTTCGACAAGTTGCTGGCCGACCAGGCCGCCCTGCAAGGCGTGGAGATCCGCTACGGCCAAGCGATCACCAGCGCCGACTTCAGCCTCGCCAAGCCACGACTGGGCGTGCAGCGCGAAGATGGCAGCGAGTACTGCGTCGAGGCCGACTTCGTGCTCGATGCCAGCGGCTATGGCCGTGTCCTGCCGCGCCTGCTGGACCTTGAAGCACCGTCGAATTTCCCGGTGCGCCAGGCGGTGTTCACGCACATCGAAGATCGCATCGACGCCCCGGCGTTCGATCGAGAAAAGATCCTGATCACCACCCACCCGAGCAAACGCGACGTGTGGTTCTGGACCATTCCGTTCAGCGGCGGGCGCTGCTCGGTGGGCGTGGTCGCGGCGGCGGAACATTTCGCCGGCCGCACCGACGACCTCGATGCCTGCCTGCGCAGTTTCATCGATGAAACCCCAAGCCTGGCCGGCGTGCTGCAGAACGCCGTGTGGGATACCCCGGCGCGGACCATCGGCGGCTACTCGGCCAACGTCAAGACCCTGCACGGCCAAGGCTTCGCCCTGCTGGGCAACGCTGCGGAATTCCTCGACCCGGTGTTTTCCTCCGGCGTGACCATTGCCATGCGCTCGGCGAGCATGGCCGCCGCTGTGCTCCACCGGCAGTTGCAAGGTGAAAGCGTGGATTGGCAAAGCGAGTTCGCCGAGCCGCTCAAGCGCGGCGTCGACACCTTCCGCTGCTATGTCGAGGGCTGGTACGCCGGTACCTTCCAGGACGTGATTTTCTACACCGAAGGTTCGGACGACATCCGCCGCATGATCAGCTCGATCCTGGCAGGCTACGCCTGGGATCAGCGCAATCCGTTTGTCAGCGAACCCAAGCGGCGCCTGCGCATGCTCTCGGAAATCTGCGCGAGCCCGGCGCCATGAGTCAGCAACCATGAGCTACCTGAGCGACAACTACGTCGAAGAGACCCGTTTCGGCTTCTGGTTCCTGCGCAGCCACACCTGGCAGCACCATGTGTTGCGCGTGGCGATCAACGACCTGCGCAGCCTGTTCAGCACCCCGCTGCCGAGCAACCCGGTGCTGCTCGACGCTGGCTGCGGTCAGGGCAAATCATTCCAGTACCTGCGCCAGGTGTTCGCGCCACAGCGCCTGATCGGCGTGGATGCCGACCCTCACAGCCTGGACCTGAGCCGGGAGGAAGCCGCACGCCAAGGCATGGCCGTGGAACTGATCGGCAGCGACTGCGCGACCTTGGCGGTGCCCGATGCCAGCGTCGACCTGTTGTTCTGCCACCAGACCTTCCATCACCTGGTGGAGCAGGAGAAAGCCCTCGCCGAGTTCTATCGCGTACTCAAGCCCGGCGGCTATTTGATGTTCGCCGAATCCACCGAAGCCTACATCGACACCTGGGTGATTCGCTGGCTGTTCCGCCATCCCATGCACGTACAGAAAAGTGCCGCGCAGTACCTGGAGATGATCCGCGAGCAAGGCTTCCAGTTCGAAGCCCGCAACGTCTCCTACCCGTACCTGTGGTGGAGCCGCGCCAAGGACTTCGGCTTGCTGGAGCGTTTTGGCCTGCGCCGCGCCAAACCGTTCGGCGAGCGCGAGGAAACCCTGGTCAATGTGGTGGCTCGCAAGCCCGTCGAAGGGGCCATCGGATGATTCGTGCCCTGCTTGTCGGCTGCCTGTTGCTGCTCAGTGCCTGCGCCAGCCATGCGCCGCTGCCCGAGCGCACGCCAACCCTGGCCTTGCCGATGCAACTGCACATCGAGCGGACATTGGCCGGCCAACGCCAGGACTGGCTGCTGGTGATCCAGCGCGAAGACGCCGGCATCCGTTGGTCGATGATGGACCCGCTGGGCATTCCCGTGGCCCGCCAGCGCCTGGTCGCTGGCCAGTGGCAGGCCGACGGTCTGCTGCCGCCCAATGCCGAAGCCCGGGAGTTGTTCGCCGCGCTGTTGTTCGCCCTGACCCCCGAAGCCGAACTGCCGGGCAACTACCCGACCGCCCGGCAACAAGCGTCGCAACGGACCCTCGATTCCCGCTGGCAGGTGCGCTACACGCAGCCGCTGGATTTTGAAATGAGCCTGCCCCAAGGCCCCCGCTACCGCATCACACCGTTGACCGAGAACGCCCCATGACCGCCTATTTGAATGCCCTCGGGGTGATCTGTGCCCTGGGCCGCGACAAGCACACCGTCGCGCGCAACCTGTTTGCCGGCGACTGCTCGGGCGTGCGTATCAAGGACGGCTGGGTCGCCGAACGTGCATTACCGGTTGCCGCGGTGCCGGGTGAACTCGCCCCCATCCCCCCAACCCTGTTGGCGCACCGCAGCCGCAACAATCAGCTGCTGCTGGAAGCCGGGCTGCAGATTCGCGCCGAGATCGACCAGGCCATCCAGGCCTACGGTCGCGCCCGCATCGGCATCGTGTTGGGCACCAGCACTTCGGGGATCGATGAGGCCAGCCAGGGCATTGCCCATTACCTGCGCGAGCAACACTTCCCCGACGGCTACGACTACCAGCAACAGGAACTCAGCGCGCCGGCCAACTTTCTTTCCGACTGGCTCGGCCTGAGCGGTCCGTCCTACGTGATTTCCACGGCCTGCACCTCCAGCGCCCGCGCCTTGATGAGCGCCCGGCGCCTGCTCGACCTGGGCCTGTGCGATGCCGTGCTATGTGGTGGCGTGGACAGCCTGTGCAAACTGACCCTCAACGGTTTTTCCGCACTGGAAGCGGTGTCGAACGAACGCTGCAATCCGTTTTCAGTGAACCGCAGCGGCATCAACATTGGCGAAGCAGCCGTGCTGTTCCTCATGAGCAAGACGCCAGGTGACGGGACACCGATTGCCTTGCTCGGTGACGGTGCCAGTTCCGATGCCCACCATATTTCCGCACCTGAACCCAGTGGTCGCGGCGCCCGCCAGGCCATGGAAAAAGCCCTGCGTTGCGCTGGCCTCGAGGCCAGCCAGATCGACTACCTGAACCTGCACGGCACCGCCACGCAACACAATGACGCCATGGAAAGCCAGGCGGTGGCCGGGCTGTTTCCAGCGGGCGTGCCCTGCTCGTCCACCAAGCCCATGACCGGCCATACTCTCGGCGCGGCCGGGGCACTGGAAGCGGCATTCTGCTGGTTGGCCCTGAGCGCAGAAAACACCGCCCTGGCCCTGCCGCCGCATGTCTGGGACGGCCAGGCCGATCCGGCCCTGCCGGCGCTGGACTGGGTCACCGCCGGCACCCACCTGAACCCGGTCACCCCGCGCCGCCTGATGAGCAATTCATTTGCATTCGGCGGCAACAACGTCAGCCTGATTATCGGAGACGCCCCATGATTGACTGGCCGCTCGCCGAACTGCTGCCCCATGCCGGCGACATGATCCTCATCGACCGGATCCTGTCGTTCGATGACGAACAGATCCATGCCCACGCCACCGTCAAGCCCGGCGGTTTGTTCAACCGCGACGACGGCGCGCTGCCGGCCTGGGTCGGCATCGAGCTGATGGCTCAAAGCGTCGCGGCGTTTGCCGGTTGCCATGCACGCCAACGGGGTGATGCCGTGGCCCTGGGCTTTTTGCTCGGCACCCGCAAGTTCGAATGCAACGTCGAGTGTTTTCCCGCCGGCGTCGAGCTGACCATCCACGGCGTGCGCTCCCTGGAAGACGACAACGGCATGGGCGTGTTCGAATGTCACATCCACGCCCCCGGCATCCATGCCTCGGCCCGGCTCAACGTATTCCGTCCGCCCCAGGCCGCCCATTACCTTCATGAACCGTCCGCAACAGGAAACCCGTCATGACTGAATCCGTACTGGTCACCGGCTCCAGCCGTGGCATCGGCCGCGCCATCGCCCTGCGCCTGGCCCAGGCCGGGCACGACATCGTGCTGCACTGCCGCAGCGGCCGCGCCGAGGCCGAGACGGTCCAGGCGCAAATCCAGGCCCTGGGCCGCAACGCCCGGGTGCTGCAATTCGACGTGGCCGACCGGGCCGCGTGCAAGGCCATTCTCGAAGCCGATGTCGAAACCCACGGCGCCTATTACGGCGTGGTGCTCAACGCCGGCCTGACCCGCGATGGTGCCTTCCCGGCCCTGAGCGAAGACGACTGGGATGTGGTGATGCGCACCAACCTCGACGGTTTCTATAACGTGCTGCATCCGGTGATGATGCCGATGATCCGTCGTCGCGCCGCCGGGAGGATCGTCTGCATCACCTCGGTTTCCGGGCTGATCGGCAATCGCGGCCAGGTCAACTACAGCGCCTCGAAGGCCGGGTTGATCGGCGCGGCCAAGGCGTTGGCAATCGAGCTGGGCAAGCGCAAGATCACCGTCAATTGCGTCGCGCCAGGCCTGATCGACACCGCCATGCTCGATGAAAACGTACCCGTGGAAGAACTGATGAAAATGATCCCCGCCCAGCGCATGGGCACCCCGGAAGAAGTGGCGGGTGCGGTGAATTTCCTGATGTCCGCCGAAGCCGGCTACATCACCCGGCAGGTCCTGGCCGTCAACGGAGGCTTGTGCTGATGAAGCGCGTCGTCGTCACCGGCATGGCCGGTATCACCTCCATAGGCAGCGACTGGGAAACCATCGCCGCCAACTTCGCCGCCAACCGCAGCGGCATCCGGCGCATGGATGAGTGGGACCGTTTCACCGAACTTAACACCCGCCTGGCCGGGCCCATCGATGACTTCCAGGTCCCCGCCCACTGGACCCGCAAGCAACTGCGCAGCATGGGCCGGGTTTCGCGCCTGGCGGTTGCGTCGGCGGAACAGGCCCTGGCCGACGCCGGCCTGCTGGGCGACGAGTCGATCAAGGACGGGCGCATGGGCGTGTCCTGCGGTTCGTCCACCGGCAGCACCGACGAGATCAAGGCCTTTGGCAACATGCTGCTCAACAGCGTGGCCGAAGGGTTGAACGCCAACTCCTACGTGCGAATGATGCCCCACACCACGGCGGCCAACATCAGCATCTTCTTCGGCTTGACCGGGCGCCTGATCCCCACCTCCAGCGCCTGCACCAGCGGCAGCCATGGCATCGGCTATGCCTACGAGGCCATCAAATTCGGGCGCCTGCCGTTGATGCTTGCCGGTGGCGCCGAAGAGCTGTGCCCGACCGAAGCGATGGTGTTCGATGCGCTCTACGCCACCAGCCTGAAAAACGAAGCACCGCAAACCAGCCCGCGCCCCTACGACAAGGACCGCGACGGCCTGGTGATCGGTGAAGGCGCCGGCATGCTCGTGCTTGAAGAACTGGAACATGCGTTGGCACGCGGCGCGCGGATCCATGCCGAGATCGTCGGCTTTGGCAGCAACGCCGACGGCCAGCACGCCACCCGCCCCGAACTGCTCACCATGCGCCGGGCCATGGAACTGGCCCTGGAAGATGCCGGCCTCGAACCCTCGGCCATCGGCTACGTCAACGGCCACGGCACCGCCACCGAACAAGGTGACATCGCCGAAACCCTGGCCACCAGCAGCCTGTTTGGCGAACACATGCCCATCAGCTCGCAGAAGAGTTTCCTCGGTCACACCCTGGGCGCCTGCGGCGCGCTGGAGTCCTGGTTCAGCATCGAAATGATGAACCGCGACCTCTACGTGCACACCTTCAACCTCGATGAGGTTGATCCCCAATGCGGCAAGCTCGATTACCTGCGTAACGAGTTCAGGTCGATGAGCAACGAATACGTGATGAACAACAACTTCGCCTTTGGTGGGGTCAACACCTCGCTGATTTTCCGCCGCTGGCACTGAATCGGATTCAAAACCCTGTTACCCCTCGTCAAGGAGACCATGATGTCGTTGAAGAAAATCGCCGTGACCGCCGCCCTGTTGCTCAGCACCCTGCCAAGCCTCAGCCAGGCCCGTGATACCGCGCTGTTCCTGCCGTTCGACAAAGTCGTCGCCGAAGCCATCCGCACCGGCAAGATCGACGGCAGCGTGAAGTTCTACCTGGCCGGCAACAAACCGGCCGGCAACGTCACCGTGGTCAGCCCAGGGGCGGTGACCAACAAGAAAACCAACGCCTTCAACAAATCCGATGAAGTAGCCTGCGAATGGGTCCTGCAATCGGCCCTGATCAGCCTGCACCAAGCCGCCAAGAACGCCGGCGCCAATGCCGTCACCAACATCGTCAGCTTCTACAAGAGCAACGAACGCAAGGACCCCACCACCTACGAATGCCACGCCGGCGCGATCATGGCGGGTGTTGCGTTGAAAGGGGATTTGGCGAAGGTGCAATAAAAAAGCACCTTTTGAAGTCCCCGCTGGGGTATAGGAACTGTGTAGGAGCTGTCGAGTGCAACGAGGCTGCGATCTTTCCCCAGACACTTGAGTCCCAAGCGAAAGATCAAAAGATCGTCCGAACGCGGCCCGAGCCTTCGGCAGCTCCCACAGGGACGTCAAGCCAGTTGAGCGACTCGGCTGGCTTGCGGTGCGGGGTCTGCATTTTTGTAGGTGACCCAGAATACCGAGGGGATCAGTCGTGCTTTGCAGGGGCAGGTACTGTGGCTATCCAGGGTGCCGGCCATATGCCTGCCATGGCTGACCATGTGCCCGATACCGCCCCTGATCTGATAGGTGTTCCCGTCCTTTCCACAAGAGACGCGGTCACCTTCGCGGGCATGCTGCAGGCCAAACATGTTCACCTTGCCATCGCCATCCAGCACTTTCCCACCGCACGTGGTCTTGTCACCCTGGCCGATGAAGTAACCCCTGTTCATTGGATGTTCTCCTTCATCGCATTCGAGTGCAGGTGATGAACATCCGCCAGCCTGAGAGCAGGCAAAAAATCCTCTGCCATCGGCACACCTTCACGCACGATGATCAGGAAACGTCTCTGAAGTGTATTGATGATCTCGTCGCCATTGCTCAGGCGGCTGCCGACCAGTGCGATGTTGCTGTTGGCTTCCCCGGCGGCGGTTATGATCCGTGCCGTGGTGCCATCGGCATACACAACCTGATCGCCTTTCTGCGCGGCTCGTACTTTCCAGCCATTATCCAGGGTGAACGTCAACGACGATGACACTTGCTGGATCGTTCCGCCGTTACGCGTCTGGCTGCCCTCGGTGGCCACTCGGTAAATAGCGATGGGAGGATGAGCCTGGACGTGCGCCTTTTGTCGATTAATCCATGCCACGACTTCTTTGCTGTAACCGTCGAGTTGCCGTTGCTCCAAGTACAAGTCGTCCAAATGGCGGAGGTATTCAGCAGAGACTTCGTTGGTGTATGGGGACAGCAAGAGTTCATTCATTACTAAGGCTCCTGTTCAAGGGACGTTATCCGTTGGCCTTTGGACTGAACGCTAAGCCGGACGAATTTCGGAGCAATGAATAAGACGTTGCAGCGCTAGCAAGTCGCAATCCCGGCAGCACGGCATTAGGAGCGAACAGGAAATTTCGGAAAAGAAAATGCGCACTTTCCTACAGCCAAGAGGAATCTGACAGTCCAATCCTGTTTTTGCCGTTTGTCGGAACTGTCATCTTCGACAGTATCGGTGGGGTTCCGGATCCCATCAGGCTTTAACCACTTGAAAAATTGCCTTTCCATTTTCAGATGTTTAAACCCGGTTTCAAAAATGGATAAAAAATTGATGAATACGATCGCCTGGTCAGGCGTCACAGCCGTGTCTTCTCAACGCCACGCCACATCGCCCTCCTTGGAACAAGGCGGCATTGTTGTGGACGGTGTGCTATTTACCCGCGCCCATGCGCAGGTGAATGGCATTCGCCTTCACTATCTTATGAGCGGTAATGGCGAACACCCGGTTTTGCTGGTGCATGGGTTTCCGGGAAGTTGGCGCAGCTGGGAGACGTTGATGGGGCCATTGGTGCGTGCTGGTTTTACCCCGATCGTTCCTGATTATCGCGGTGCTGGCGAAACTGATATTTCAACAGGTGGCTATGACAAAAAAAGCATGGCGCATGACCTACACCAACTGGTATCCCTCCTGAACATCAAGCAGGTCGATATTATTGGTCACGACATGGGTTTAATCATTGCCTATGCCTACGGCGCGCTTTACTCCGATGAAACCAAACATATCATCTTGATGGATGGATTCATTCCTGGCATCCCTGGATGGGAAACCGCTTACAACGGAAATATTGAAGCGGGCGTGGCAAGTAAATGGCACTTTCGCTTTTTTGGTAAAACGGCCCTGTCCATGATCCAGAGGCAGGAGAAAACCTACCTGGACATGTTTTTTGATAATTTTGTCTTCGCGGGCAACGGTACGGTACGTGAAGAGGTGCGCCAGGCGCTGGTGGAGGACTACTCCCGACCTGGGCGCATGGAGGCGGCATTCAAGCTTTATTCGGCCTGGGTAGAGCATGATGTGAATGACAACCTGGCTTTTGCCCAGAATAAGTTGACGGTTCCGCTGCTCACCATCGGCGGCGACAATTCGAGAGGTAAAACCTTGGCCGAGCAGGCCTTGCACATTGCTACGCAACCGCACTCATTAATACTGGTCAATACCGGACATTGGGTATTGGAAGAACAACCGCAGGCTACCCGCGACGCTATCCTGACCTTTCTTGCACAATAAACAATCAGTCAAATTCGCTTTGTCACAGGCGCTCGTACAGCACCTTCCTTTGTATGTGCGGTATCTATCTACCACCCTATCGTCGCCTGCCTTCAATAGGTTGCCCTTCCGAAAAACTCTCAGGAAGAGCACATGCAGGAAGATACCGCCCCCATACCGTCTTTCAACCTTCCGCAGGCCGATAGCGTCACTGACGCCAGCGCCCTACTGACAAGCCGGCTCACGACCTCGCAGCAGCACATGATCCGCTTGAACAGTGCCGTTCCCTGGCCCTCGACGGCCACGAGACAGCATCTGGACTACTGGTTCAAAAGAACCTTCCCCGCCTTGGCGGGCACCATGGCCGTCGAAACGTTGTCGGTGTGCACGCTGCAAGAGGAGCCTATCCCCCTTCGAAACGAGTCCCCGACGGGCCGATGTCCCGGCGGACAGTGAAAGATATCGTTTTCCTCGAGACCCTTTTCTGGCGCGCCGTTGCCGGTCAGATGAATACCCGTGAGTTTTTCCTCGAAATCGACAACCTCGAGGTTGTCGTGACGAAAGACAACATCACCCAAGTGCCCAGCGCCCTGAACAGTCGTGAAGCAAAGGAGGAGATCAAACGCCTGCTGAACACCACGCCAGCGTCTTATGAACGGCTGCTGGCGCGGGTCCTGGACGACTTCTGGAGTAAACCGGCCGATTTCACCCGAGGCCGCAACGTCGGTGACTGGCTGGCGGAAGAACTGGGCACGCAACTGCAGGTACAAGCGGATCTTCATTTGCTGGATACAACGCTGAGCCAGGCAATGCACAAGGCAGTGACAGACCATCTGGCGGCGCAGGCCACCAGACCCGGGGTTTTCAACCTGAGCCTCACTCTCCAAGGTTGGGGATTCAGCCTGCCGGTGCCGGGTGCCGTCGTGCTGACACGGCCCGACCATACCGATCATTCGGCGGACGCCGTGCTGTACCGTCCGGGTCATCCGCTGGAGGTGCATGGCAGCCTGACGGAACTGAAGGCCAGCCTGATGGAGGACGATAACGTTGAGGACCGGTTGGACACCGCACCAATAGCAGGGAATTTCCTTGTTCATTTGGTCAGCGATTTGCGGGCGGTGCAGAAAGCAGCCGTGAGCAATACCTTGTTGAACGGCCCGACCGAGGAAGAGGAAATCGCCGCCTGGGTGAGCAGGCTGGATGCCGCGGCGGACATCGGCGATAAGCTGGACCTGGCGGGCGCCATGGACGAGCGCGAGCTGCGGCTGAACCTGAAAAACTTGAATGACTGGCTGCACGACCTCCCCCACATCACCGGTGACGACCGCCTGGCATGGTGGCGGGCGGCGCAGGCCCTGCACAGCAGCCTGGTCGATACACCGCCCCCAGCGGACCCGGTGACGCTGGCCACCGCGCAGGCGCTTCGGGAGCGGACCCGTCGCCTGCTCGCCGGCTTCATCGGGGAGAAATACCCGCCAGCCGACCCTGAAGATGTGTCGCTGAGTATCAGAAAACAACTGACTGACCCGCATGCACCAACGGGCGCCTCACCGTTCGGGTCCGGGGTTTCGCAAGGTGGCGTGAGGGGGGTCATGGATGACCGCCGTTCCATGACCGAGTGGGCGATGTCCAACCTGACCCAGGACGAACGCAACGCCGCTCAGCCTAGCGTCGTCGGGCCGCTGAGCTTTGCGCAGATTATAGAGACCATCGAGCGGGCAGACATCGGCACCCGGCTGGCGACCGATGTGCAACTCGCCGCCCGCCAATCACAAGCGCAATGGATGACCCTGAAAGCGCAACAGATACGGGCCCAGGCGTGGACCGCCCATATCTCGGGCGACCTGAGGCACGACAAGGACAGTATCGGACTGAACCTGGTGCTGGCAGCGTTGGACAGTCCGACACCGGATCGGCGCGCCAAGGTCAACGGGCACGACGTGGTGGTCCGTCAACTGCAGTGGGGCAACAGCGTGCTCAGGTCGATACTGGCGTTTGGGGTGAAAACCGTGTCGAGCCGCCCGTCGCTGACGCTGTACACGCCGGGAGCACCGGACGGCAAGGTGTTCAGGGACGTGGATGCGGCCAGCGGTCGAACGTTGGAAAGCACCTTGGCGCAGACGCTCACTGCCACGCCACAAATGACCCGCTGGCTCATTTCGCAACTGCCGCTGCTGGAGCAGGCCGTACAGCTTGCCAGCATGGTGCCGGCCTCGGAAAAGCTGACGTTCGAGGAGAAGATAAGAAAAGTCACACAGTCGGCTTTCGTCTGGGCGAGGACCAGGGCACAGAACGACTTTGCGACGAAAATCTCCTCGCCCGTGGTTGGAGGGAACTTGCTCCAAGCACTGTATGAAACGCAAATAACCCACGCGATGAAAACCGCGGACATGTTGACGGTGACCAACGCCGAACGCGACAGCGCAGCCGCGCGGGAGGGGCGCAGAAACGGCGTCATGTTGTTGACCGGGGCGATGTCGATGGCGCCTGCGGGCCGGCTGGGCGGAATACTGGGACGTGCGATCCTGCCAACGATGGCCGGAGGGACGGCGGTGGCGGCAATCGATGTCGAAGACGGTCACTTCAGCCAGTGGACACGTGATTTTATCAGCGGACTGGGCGAGGTCATCGCCGAAGCCGGGCAGGATCTGATCATGGCGCGTGCAAGGCGTCATCAGGCACGCCCGGCGCTGTCCTCCCTGCCCCGCATGCCGGATCCGGAGTTGGAGGCTTTTCACCTCAGGGGCTTTGACAGCAAGGGGTTGATCCCCGAAGGCCGCAATCGGTACAGGGACACCAGCGGGCAGGGTTACCTGACCATAGGAAAGTACTTCTACAAATCGGCGATTCAGGGAGGCGAACGGATTATCTACGCGCCTAACAACCGTACAAACCAGCGGACGGTGACCTGGAAAAACGGCAGTTGGCAGGTTGAAGCACGACAGCGGTTGCTGGGTGGCGGGGCTTTACAGAGTCTGATCGGTCGATCTCCAGAGACCCTGCAACAGAAGCGATGCAACATATTGCTGGAAGGTGCTTTGGCGGACCAACGCAGGCCCTCCGTTGAATTGGTCAACACCGTAAAGAATCTTGTTGATTCAATGCCTGATGAGCTGGTTGTACGAATACTCCATGAGAGCATGGAGGATGTTGGCATGCGCGACTTGGATTCTTATCGCGCACAAATAACCTCCCTCTATCAAACGCAGGTAATTCCCCACGCAAACATGAAGCATAAAATCAACATATGGATGCACGTCGATACTGCGACCAAAGTCATCGAATCAAGAGGTGATGGCTTCAACCTTACAGCCGCCCAACAAATACTGATATTTGACAAGATAGAAATACTTGGTCCAAAGCTGTTCAATCACCGAGGTGAGTTCAATACGGCCATCACCATATTGCCAGATAACGTCACCGGGGCTGTATTTCTAGCGATCACCCCCGAACGAGGAAAAAAGCGAGACGCCGTCCGTAATATTGCAGATACCCATACCGAAATATTGGAAGTCGCACAAGCCAAACTCCTCGCCGAGCTGGAACCGCTATTCCCAGGGAGCGGCCCGGATGTAGAGGCCGCCAGGAGAAGATACGTTAACGCCGCCGAACGCCAAGACGAATACAAAAGAAAATTCATCAATGCCTTCAGTACGGAAATGCGCCGCAGAAACAGACTCGGGCTACTGACAGAAATCAGGCAACATGAAATCCCTTACATCATCGCCAACAAAGGCAAGTCGCAACGCAGGATGATGGTTGTTACCGAAGAGGAGATTACAAAATTCACCCGAAACTTATCCCGCTATGATGCGTTCGACATCGAGGTCGTGACACAGGCCCGGACAAACAGGGTGACCGGCACCCGACCTCCAACCACGCCACCTACTTCAGCGGTTCCGTCGCCTGCGGCCGACAAGTTCATGGTCGATACCAGCCCACTGGCGGACACGCAAATGTCCTACGATAACTTCCCTGAAACAGCCAGGGCGAAAGTAGTAGAAATCATGGATGACATTCGTGCTGGCAGGGTGACGACGAAGAAAATCAATCAGTATTACTGGTACGACATGGCTCGACTGGTTCCAGGAGGTGGCCGGGGCTTGTGGCGCGCCGCGTTCGAACGCCAGGGCGATACGTGGACACTCCAGGGTTTCTATAATTATCACGTAAACAAACCGGCGACCGTCTGGGGGGATTGAGATAGAGAGCCCAGAAGGCGTAGGCACGTCCAACATCTTTGGTGGCTGATGCACCGCTAACGCGAGCAAGCTCGCTCCCACAGGAGATTTGCGGTGATTGAAGGTTCTGCGACCACCGACGATCAAGGGTGGGAGCGAGCTTGCTCGCGATGGCGTCGGCACATCCAATATCTGCATCGCGATCAAGCTCGCTCCCACAGGCGTTTTTCCGCTTGACCCGCTACTCGGTATTACCTGTCAACAACGCCACAAACGCCTTCGCCATCGGCGAACGCTGGTCCTTGCGCTGGACCAGCCACACCGCCGACACCGCTGCCGGATCGAGTAGCGGTCGATACACCACCCCATCGATACGCATGCGCTGGTAAGACGCCGGCAATACCGAGACACCCAGCCCCGCCGCCACCAAGCCGATGATGGTCATGGCTTCGCCGGCTTCCTGGGCGAAGTGCGGGCTGAAGCCGGCGTCGCGGGCCAGGTTCAGGAGCTGGGCATAGAGGCCGCTGCCGTAGCTGCGGGGGAAGAACACGAACGGCTCCTGGGCCAAGGCCGAGAGGAACAGGCCGTCTTCATTGCCCTGGGCCAGGGGATGCTTGGCACTGAGCACGGCTACCAGCGGTTCGCGGCTGAGTTCGATTTCCACCAAGGAGTCGGGCAACGGCAAGGGTCGCATGATGCCCACCTCGATCTCTTCATCCACCAGTGCGTCGGCCACTTGGGTACTGCTCATTTCCCGCAGGTTCAGGTGCACCGCCGGGAAGCGTTGCCGGAATGAAAAAATCGCCTGGGGGATGGTGGAGTTGAAAGGCGCCGAGGAGGTGAAGCCGATTTTCAGCTCGCCCAACTCCCCCAGTTGGGCGCGGCGGGCGACGTCAGCGGCTTTATCGACCTGGACCAATACCCGTCGCGCTTCTTCAAGGAACAACCGCCCGGCCTCGCTCAATTCGACCCGACGATTGGTACGCTCGAACAACCGTGCGCCAATCTCCTGCTCCAGCGCCTGGATCTGCTGGCTCAAGGGCGGCTGGGAGATGCCCAGGGCCAGCGCGGCACGGCCGAAATGCAGTTCTTCGGCAACGGCGATGAAGTAACGCAGGTGTCGCAATTCCATGGGCAATCCAATAGGTCGTATAACGTCTTAAACAGGTCGAACAATATATTGGATAGAATCATTAGCCGGCTATATGCTTTTTTCATTGCCTGCCAGAACGTGCCCTTGCGAGGTCCACCGTGAAAACTGCTGTCGCTCCACTGACCCATGAAATCCCGCCGCGTGTGCAGGATGATGTCGTCGCCGAACTCAAGGACATCTATATCGAGAAGGGCACGCCGATGTTCATGCGCACGGTGCTGGCGCTGTTCAGCGGTGGCTTTGCGACCTTTGCCCTGCTGTATTGCGTGCAACCGATGATGCCGCTGTTGTCCAAGGAATTTTCCATCAACGCGGCGCAGAGCAGCCTGATCCTGTCGGTGGCGACCGGCCTGCTCGCCATCGGCCTGTTGATCACCGGCCCGATTTCCGACCGCATCGGGCGCAAGCCGGTGATGGTCGCGGCGCTGTTCGCCGCCTCGGCGTGTACGATTGCCAGCGCCATGATGCCGACCTGGCAGGGTGTATTGCTGCTACGTGCCTTGGTGGGGCTGTCGTTGAGCGGGTTGGCAGCGGTCGCGATGACGTATTTGAGCGAAGAAATCCATCCCAAGCACATCGGCCTGGCGATGGGGTTGTACATCGCCGGCAACGCCATCGGCGGCATGTGCGGACGCCTGATCACCGGGGTCTTGATCGACTTTGTCAGCTGGCACACCGCGATGCTGGTGATTGGCGGCCTGGCGCTGATCGCGGCAGCGGTGTTCTGGAGAATCCTGCCTGAGTCACGCAACTTCCGTCCTCGTTCGCTGCACCCGCGCAGCCTGCTGGACGGCTTCACCATGCACTTTCGCGACGCCGGCTTGCCGCTGCTGTTTCTTGAAGCTTTCGTATTGATGGGCGCGTTCGTGACGCTGTTCAACTACATCGGCTACCGCCTGCTGGCCGAGCCTTATCACTTGGACCAGGCCTTTGTCGGGTTGCTGTCGGTGGTGTACCTGTCGGGCATCTACAGCTCGGCAAAAGTCGGTGCACTGGCGGACAGGCTCGGCCGACGCAAAATGCTCTGGGCGACCATTGCACTGATGCTGGCCGGCCTCACGCTGACCATGGCCACCCCGCTGTGGCTGGTAGTGCTGGGCATGCTGGTGTTCACCTTCGGTTTCTTCGGCGCCCACTCGGTCGCCAGCAGTTGGATCGGCCGCCGCGCCCTCAAGGCCAAGGGCCAGGCTTCGTCACTTTATCTGTTCAGCTATTACGCCGGATCCAGCGTTGCGGGTACGGCGGGCGGCGTGGCCTGGCACCTGGGTGGGTGGAACGGTGTCGGCTTGTTCATCGGTGGCTTGCTGGTGGTCGCATTGTGGGTGGCGGTGAAGCTGGCGAAATTACCGTTGCTGCCGGGAAATGTGCAGGTTTAAGCCATCACGACTTCACGACCCAACCAGGGACAGCGTGGACCCTTTGTGGCGAGGGAGCTTGCTCCCGCTGGGTGGCGCAGGCGCCGGAAACATCAACGACCGGGCAATAAAAAGCCTGTCCGACACGAGGCCGGACAGGCTGGGTGACAGGGTTGCAATCAGACGTGATATTGCGCCGACAACTCATGCACCGCCCGCAGGAAGGCACCGGCGTGTTCGGGGTCGACTTCCGGGGTAATGCCATGGCCTAGGTTGAACACGTGGCCGCTGCCGCTGCCGTAGCTGGCCAGGATACGCCCGACTTCAGCACGAATGGCGTCAGGCTTGGCGTAGAGCACGGTCGGGTCCATGTTGCCTTGCAGAGCGACCTTGTGACCGACGCGCTCGCGAGCGTTGCCAATGTCGCAGGTCCAATCCAGGCCCAGAGCGTCGGCGCCGGCATCGGCGATGCTTTCCAGCCACAGGCCGCCGTTCTTGGTGAACAGGATCACCGGGACTTTGCGCCCCTCGTGCTCGCGGATCAGGCCGCTGACAATCTTGCGCATGTAGGCCAGGGAGAACTCCTGGTACGCCGCCGCCGACAGGTTGCCGCCCCAGGTATCGAAGATCTGTACCGCTTGCGCACCGGCCAGGATCTGGCCGTTGAGGTAGGACGTGACCGACTGGGCCAGTTTGTCCAGCAACAGGTGCATGGCCTGCGGGTTGTCGTAGAGCATCGCCTTGGTCTTGCGGAAGTCCTTCGACGAGCCGCCTTCGACCATGTAGGTGGCCAGGGTCCATGGGCTGCCGGAGAAGCCGATCAGTGGCACGCGACCGTTGAGTTCACGGCGAATGGTGCTGACTGCGTCCATGACGTAGCCCAGGTCTTTCTGCGGATCTGGGATCGGCAGGGCCTCGATGTCGGCCAGGGTGCTGATGACTTTCTTGAAGCGCGGACCTTCGCCGGTCTCGAAGTACAGGCCTTGGCCCATGGCATCGGGAATAGTCAGGATGTCGGAGAACAGGATGGCCGCGTCCAGCTGCGGATACCGATCCAGCGGCTGCATCGTCACTTCGCAGGCGAACTGGGGGTTCATGCACAGGCTCATGAAGTCACCGGCCTTGGCGCGGCTGGCGCGGTACTCCGGCAGGTAGCGACCAGCCTGGCGCATCATCCACACCGGGGTGACGTCTACGGGTTGCTTGAGCAGGGCGCGAAGGAAACGGTCGTTCTTCAGGGCAGTCATGTCGGCATCCGGAAAAAAAGTGCGGGCATTTTCTCAGAGCGCGAGGCAAAAGGCACGGCAAGAGCCGTGCCTTTTATCTATCGGGGCAATTTGTCGCGGTGCAATGAAGTTCAGCAGCACCACAAAACAACTGTGGGAGCTTTTTTTGTGGGAGCAAGGCTTGCCCGCGATGAAGACACCGCGGTCTCTTGAGTACCGAGGCGCCTGGATCGCGAGCAAGCTTTGCTCCCACAAAGCTCGCCCACAGGGTTTGGTGTCGCTTGATCAGACTTGCAGGTAATCCAGGATCCCTTCCGCCGCATTGCGGCCTTCGAAGATCGCCGTCACCACCAGGTCGGAACCCCGGACCATGTCGCCACCGGCGAAGATCTTCGGGTTGCTGGTCTGGTGCTTGTACTGGCCCTGCTCTGGGGCCACGACGCGGCCCTGGCTATCGGTCTGGATGCTGAACTGCTCGAACCACGGCGCCGGGCTTGGGCGGAAGCCGAAGGCGATGACCACGGCGTCGGCCGGGATGATCTCTTCGGAACCGGGAATCGGCTCGGGGCTGCGGCGGCCACGGGCGTCCGGTTCGCCGAGACGGGTCTCGACCACCTTCACCCCTTCGACCTTGTCTTCACCGACAATGGCGATCGGTTGGCGGTTGTAGAGGAACTTCACGCCTTCTTCCTTGGCGTTCTTCACCTCTTTACGCGAACCGGGCATGTTGGCTTCGTCACGACGGTAGGCACAGGTCACCGACTTGGCGCCCTGGCGAATCGAGGTGCGGTTGCAGTCCATCGCCGTGTCGCCACCGCCGAGTACCACGACCTTCTTGCCTTTCATGTCGACGAAATCTTCCGGCGACTTTTCAAAGCCCAGGTTGCGGTTGACGTTGGCGATCAGGAAGTCGAGTGCGTCGTAGACGCCTGGCAGGTCCTCACCGGCAAAGCCGCCCTTCATGTAGGTGTAGGTGCCCATGCCCATGAATACCGCATCGTATTCTTCGAGCAGTTGCTCCATGGTCACGTCCTTGCCCACCTCGGTGTTCAGGCGGAACTCGATGCCCATGCCGGTGAAGACTTCGCGACGATTGCTCAGCACAGTCTTTTCCAGCTTGAACTCGGGAATGCCAAAGGTCAGCAGACCGCCGATTTCCGGGTTCTTGTCGAACACCACCGGGGTCACGCCACCACGCACCAGCACATCGGCACAGCCCAGGCCCGCCGGGCCGGCACCGATGATCGCCACGCGCTTGCCGGTCGGCTTGACCTTGGACATGTCCGGACGCCAGCCCATGGCAAACGCGGTGTCGGTGATGTACTTCTCCACCGAACCGATGGTCACCGCGCCAAAACCGTCGTTGAGGGTGCACGCACCTTCGCACAGACGATCCTGCGGGCACACCCGGCCGCAGACTTCCGGCAGGGTGTTGGTCTGGTGGGACAGCTCGGCGGCCTGGAGGATGTTGCCCTCGGCCACCAGTTTCAGCCAGTTGGGAATGAAGTTGTGCACCGGGCACTTCCACTCGCAATACGGGTTACCGCAGCCCAGGCAGCGGTGGGCCTGGTCGGCCGACTGCTGGGGTTTGAAAGGTTCGTAGATTTCCACGAACTCTTTCTTGCGTTGACGCAACAGTTTCTTCTTCGGATCCTTGCGCCCGACATCGATGAACTGGAAGTCGTTATTCAGACGTTCAGCCATTGTTAAAACCTCATCAAACTCTTCAGGCGCATATCACTGCGGGTTGGCACGAGTGCTGGAAAGCAACGATTTCAGGTTGGCAGCCTTGGGCTTGACCAGCCAGAAACGGCGCAAGTAGTCATCGAGGTTCTCGGCGAGTTCACGACCCCACTCGCTGTCGGTTTCCGCGACGTACTCGTTCAGCACGTTTTGCAGGTGGCTGCGATAGGCTTCCATCGCCTCGCCGCTGATCCGCTGGATTTCCACCAGTTCGTGGTTGACCCGGTCAACGAAGGTGTTGTCCTGGTCGAGCACGTAGGCGAAACCGCCGGTCATGCCAGAGCCGAAGTTATAACCGGTCTTGCCCAGCACGCAGACAAAACCACCGGTCATGTACTCGCAGCAGTGATCGCCGGTGCCTTCCACCACAGTGTGGGCCCCGGAGTTACGCACGGCAAAACGCTCGCCTGCGGTGCCGGCGGCGAACAGCTTGCCGCCCGTGGCGCCGTAGAGGCAGGTGTTGCCGATGATGGCACTGTCCTGGGTCTTGTAGACGCTGCCCTTGGGCGGAACGATGACCAGCTTGCCACCGGTCATACCCTTGCCCACGTAGTCGTTGGCATCGCCTTCCAGGTACATGTTCAGGCCACCGGCGTTCCAGACGCCGAAGCTCTGGCCTGCGGTGCCTTTGAAGCGGAAGGTGACCGGCGCCTTGGCCATGCCCTGGTTGCCGTGCTTGCGCGCGATTTCGCCGGAGATCCGTGCGCCGATGGAACGGTCGCAGTTGCAGATGTCCAGGTCGAACTCGGCACCGCTCAGGTCGTTGATCGCCGCAGCGGCCATGTCGACCATCTTCTCGGCCAGCTCCCCCTTGTCGAACGGCGGGTTGCGGTCGACCTGGCAGAACTGTGGCTTGTCTGCCGGAATGAGATCGCTGCCCAACAACGGGGTCAGGTCCAGGTGTTGCTGCTTGGCGGTCTGGCCTTCGATCACTTCCAGCAGATCGGTACGGCCGATCAGCTCTTCAAGCGAGCGCACGCCCAGCTTCGCCAACCACTCACGGGTCTCTTCGGCCACGTAGGTGAAGAAGTTCACCACCATGTCGACGGTACCGATGTAGTGGTCCTTGCGCAGCTTGTCGTTCTGGGTCGCCACGCCGGTGGCGCAGTTGTTCAGGTGGCAGATGCGCAGGTATTTGCAGCCCAGGGCGATCATCGGCGCGGTACCGAAGCCGAAGCTCTCGGCGCCGAGGATGGCGGCCTTGATCACGTCCAGGCCGGTTTTCAGGCCACCGTCGGTCTGCACCCGGACCTTGCCGCGCAAATCGTTGCCGCGCAGGGTCTGGTGGGTTTCAGCCAGGCCCAGTTCCCACGGCGCGCCAGCGTACTTGATCGAGGTCAGCGGCGATGCGCCGGTGCCGCCGTCGTAGCCGGAGATGGTGATCAGGTCGGCATAGGCCTTGGCCACGCCGGCCGCGATGGTGCCAACGCCCGCTTCCGCCACCAGTTTCACCGAGACCAGCGCCTTCGGGTTCACCTGCTTGAGGTCGAAGATCAGTTGCGACAAGTCTTCGATCGAGTAGATGTCGTGGTGCGGCGGTGGCGAGATCAGGGTCACGCCAGGTACCGCGTAGCGCAGCTTGGCGATCAGGCCGTTGACCTTGCCGCCGGGCAACTGGCCGCCTTCGCCGGGCTTGGCGCCCTGGGCAACCTTGATCTGCAGCACTTCAGCGTTGACCAGGTATTCCGGCGTCACACCGAAGCGGCCGGTTGCCACCTGCTTGATTTTCGAACTCTTGATGGTGCCGTAGCGCGCCGGGTCTTCGCCGCCTTCACCGGAGTTGGAACGCGCACCGAGGCGGTTCATGGCTTCGGCCAGGGCTTCGTGGGCTTCCGGGGACAAGGCGCCCAGGGAAATACCGGCCGAATCGAAGCGCTTGAGCACCGATTCCAGCGGCTCTATTTCACTGATGTCCAGCGGCGTGTCGAGGGTCTTGACCTTGAGCAGGTCGCGAATCATCGACACCGGACGGTTGTCCACCAGCGAGGTGTATTCCTTGAACTTGCTGTAGTCGCCCTGCTGCACGGCGGCTTGCAAGGTGCTGACCACGTCCGGGTTATAGGCGTGGTACTCGCCACCATGGACGAACTTCAACAGGCCGCCTTGCTGGATCGGCTTGCGCGGGCTCCAGGCTTCGGCCGCCAGGGCTTTCTGTTCGGCTTCGATGTCGACGAAACGCGCACCTTTGATGCGGCTCGGCACGCCACGGAAGCTCAGCTCGCAGACTTCTTCCGACAGGCCGATGGCCTCGAACAGTTGCGCGCCACGGTACGAGGCGATGGTCGAGATACCCATCTTCGACAGGATCTTGAGCAGGCCCTTGGTGATGCCCTTGCGGTAGTTCTTGAACACCTCGTAGAGGTCGCCCAGCACTTCACCGGTACGGATCAGGTCGCCCAGCACTTCATAGGCCAGGAACGGATACACCGCCGAGGCACCGAAACCGATCAGCACCGCGAAGTGATGCGGATCGCGGGCGGTGGCGGTTTCCACCAGGATGTTGGAGTCGCAGCGCAGGCCTTTTTCGGTCAGGCGATGGTGCACCGCGCCGGTGGCCAGCGAGGCATGGATCGGCAACTTGCCCGGCGCGATGTGACGGTCGCTCAGCACGATCTGGGTACGACCGGCGCGCGCGGCTTCTTCAGCCTGATCGGCAACGTTGCGGATCGCCGCTTCCAGGCCGACGCTTTCGTCATAGTTCAGGTCGATGACCTGGCGCGCAAAACCCGGGCGGTCGAGGTTGGTCAACGAGCGCCACTTGGCCGGGGAAATGACCGGCGAGCTGAGGATCACCCGCGAGGCGTGTTCCGGCGACTCCTGGAAAATGTTGCGCTCGGCACCGAGGCAGATTTCCAGGGACATCACGATCGCTTCGCGCAGTGGGTCGATCGGTGGGTTGGTCACCTGGGCGAACTGCTGGCGGAAATAGTCGTACGGCGTACGCACGCGCTGCGACAGCACGGCCATCGGCGTGTCATCACCCATGGAGCCGACCGCTTCGTAACCCTGCTCGCCGAGCGGACGCAGCACCTGGTCACGCTCTTCGAACGTCACCTGGTACATCTTCATGTACTGCTTGAGCTGGTCGACGTCGTAGAAAGCCGAGCCGTGGTCGTTGTCTTCCATGGTCGCCTGGATGCGCAGGGCATTCTTGCGCAGCCATTGTTTGTACGGATGACGGGACTTGAGGCGGTTGTCGATGGCGTCGGTGTCGAGGATCTGGCCGGTCTCGGTGTCCACGGCAAAGATCTGGCCCGGGCCTACGCGGCCCTTGGCGATGACGTCTTCAGGCTGATAGTTCCAGACGCCGATTTCCGACGCCAGGGTGATGAACCCGTTGGTGGTGGTGACCCAACGCGCCGGACGCAGGCCGTTACGGTCCAGCAGGCACACGGCGTAGCGACCGTCGGTCATGACGATACCGGCCGGGCCATCCCACGGTTCCATGTGCATGGAGTTGTATTCGTAGAACGCGCGCAGGTCCGGGTCCATGGTCTCGACGTTCTGCCATGCTGGCGGCACGAGCATGCGCACGCCACGGAACAGGTCGATACCACCGGTCACCATCAGTTCCAGCATGTTGTCCATGCTCGAGGAGTCCGAGCCCACGCGGTTGACCAGCGGGCCGAGTTCTTCAAGGTCGGGCATCAGGTCGTTGGCGAACTTGGTGCGACGGGCCACGGCCCAGTTGCGGTTGCCGGTGATGGTGTTGATCTCGCCGTTGTGGGCGAGGAAGCGGAATGGCTGGGCCAGCGGCCATTTCGGCAGGGTGTTGGTGGAGAAGCGCTGGTGGAACACGCAGATCGCGGTTTTCAGGCGCTCGTCGCTCAGGTCCGGATAGAAGGCGGTGAGGTCCGCCGGCATCATCAGGCCTTTGTAGATAATGGTCTTGTGGGAAAAGCTGCAGATGTAGTGATCGGTGTCGGCGGCATTGGCCACGGACGAACGACGACGGGAACTGAACAGCTTGATCGACATGTCCTGGTCGCTCAGGCCGTCGCCGGCGATGAACACCTGTTCGATCTGCGGCAGGCGCTCGAGCGCCAGACGGCCGAGGACACTGGTGTCGATCGGCACTTTGCGCCAGCCTACCAGTTGCAGGCCGGCGGCCAGGATCTCGCGATTCATGTTCTCGCGAGCCGCTTGGGCCTTCACCGGATCCTGGTTGAAGAACACCATGCCCACGGCGTACTGCTTGGGCAGGGTCACGCCAAACGTTTCCTGGGCAATGGCACGCAGGAACTCGTCGGGTTTTTGAATCAGCAAGCCACAACCGTCGCCGGTCTTGCCGTCGGCGTTGATCCCACCACGGTGGGTCATGCAGGTCAGGGCCTCAATGGCCGTTTGCAAAAGGGTGTGGCTGGGCTCGCCCTGCATATGAGCTATCAGGCCGAAACCGCAGTTATCCTTGAATTCATCTGGTTGGTACAGACCTGCTTTCATAGACACTTTCTCACCAGGCTGCCTCTAATCGAGGCAAATTTCTTTTCAATTCAACCAGTTGCATGCCGCGCCGAACGTACGCCAGCTTTGCGGGGGCAAAAGGGAGGTCATTGTACACACCGACACAGAGGCTCACAAATTTGACGACGAACTGTCGCAAATCCATGTCGCATTTGTGAAAGGTTTAAAGCTATATGCTGTGCTAGTCAAAACTTTTTTGGGTTCGACCGCTACGACTCAAACACTACTGTGACGCAGACACCACAAGGCGCGCGGCCTGAAAGGTCGCCCGCCCCTGCGGAAATTTTGAGGTTGCCGGGAGAGGCGGCCTGGGTAAGGCCGCCGAATCTTCAGCGAGTTGCTGCCAGTTCCTGTTGGACGCTGGCGACAGTGCGAGGCCAAGGTTTACCAGCCTGAACCTTCGCTGGCAAGGCCTTGATGGCGGAAACGGCTGCATCACGGTTGGCAAAGCTGCCATAGGTGATGACATACAGCGGCTTGCCATTGAGGACTTTCTTGAAGTAGCGGTACTCGCCGCCCTGCTCCTTGACGAAGTTCTGTGCCGCGGCTTCGGAACTGGTGCCGAGGATCTGCACTACGTAGTTGCCCGGTGCCTGGCCAGCGTACCAGCTACCGCCCGTGGCCTTGGCCGGAGCAGCAGGCTTGGCTGCGGGTGCTGGCGCCGCCGGCTTGGCAGGCGTTGGAACCGGGGCAGGCTTGGCGGTGGCCACCTGGGTGGGCGCCGGAGTCGGCTTGGCGGCCGGGGCAGGCGTCGGGGCAGGCATCGGGGCAGGACCGGCGGGCACGCCCACAGGCGGTGCGGTGGTGGTCACGGTCGGCGGCACGTCGCTGCTGTCGTCGACCGGTGGCGCTGCGCCGTCGTCGCCTTCGGTGATGCCACCGGCCGCTTCAGCCAGCGGACCGCGCATGACCGGTTGCGACTGGCCGACCAGCGGCAGTGGCATCGGCTGAGTGTTGCCGGCGAATTCCACTGCCGGCGCACCACCGTTGGGTTGCGGCGTCCCCTGGCCGAGAGGCAGTTGCGCCTGTTCGTTGGCAGGGGCACCGGTGGTGGGTGCCTTGGTGCGACCCGGCATCAGCCAGGCGGCGGCAACCGCGACCACGACGACGGCGGAAATTGCCAATACGTGTTTCTTCGGCATGTTGAACCCCATACTTGGACGCTTCACCGCTGAGCGGCTGGCAATCATGACTTCGATCAGAGCATCGCGGGCGACCTGGTTGATGTTGCCAGGCCAACCGTCGGCGCTTTCGTGAATCTCAGAGATCTGATCGGCGGTAAAAAGTTCGATACCCCGGCCCGCACCCTCAAGACGCTGGGCCAGGTATTCACGCGTTTCTTCCTCGGTGTAGGGCGCCAGCTCGATGACGTGGAAGCGCTCTTCCTCAAGATTCAATTGGTCCAGATCAGCGATCAGCGACGACTCGCCGAACAGGAACACATGAGGGCGACCCTCCGGCGCACCGGCCGCCAAGGCCAGCAGGGCCTCGAGGGCCGACTCGTCGAGTTGCTCGGCATCGTCCACCAGCAGATAGACTTCCTGCCCGGTCAGCGCCAGTTGCACGATCTGATCGAGAATTGCACCGACTTCGGCCTGCGCGACGTTCAGCGCCTGGGCCACCTGACGCAATATACCGGCTGCATCGCCGGCGCCACGGGCCGATACCACCACGCTTTGCACGGACTGCTTGTTGGTGCTGGCCACCAGGGCCTGGCGCAGCAAGGTCTTGCCGCTGCCCTGGGGACCGGTGACCACCAGCAGCAACTGGCTGTAGCGCGCCAGGTGATGCAACTGGCCCAGTACCGGTTTGCGCTGAGCAGGGAAGAACTTGAAGCCCGGGACCCGCGGTGCAAAAGGGTCATGACTCAATTGGAAATGGCCGAGGAAAGCCTCGTCGGCATGCAAACTAGTCATCGGATCTTATTAACCTTTAAGCTGAGCCAGGGCGCGGTAGTCCGCTCCCAGCGTGGCCTGTAGAACTTCTTTCGGATAATCGTCGGTCACCACCGCTTCGCCCATGTGGCGCAGCAGCACCAGACGCAGACGACCGTCGATCACTTTTTTGTCGATTGCCATGTGTTCAAGAAAATCCGCCTCGCTCATTTCCTCGGGCGGAACCACCGGCAACCCGGCGCGCTGGAACAGACGAATACCGCGATCACGCTCCTGTTCGCTGATCCAGCCCAGGCGCGCAGACATCTCCAGGGCCATGACCGTACCGGCCGCAACCGCTTCACCGTGCAGCCAGACACCATAGCCCATGTGGGTTTCGATGGCATGGCCGAAGGTGTGCCCCAAGTTGAGGGTGGCGCGCACCCCCGACTCACGCTCATCGGCCCCCACCACGGCAGCCTTGGCGGCGCAGGAGCGTTCGATGGCGTAGGTCAGGGCCACTTGATCCAGTGCCCGCAGGCGGTCGACGTTCTCCTCGAGCCAGCCCAGGAACGGCTCGTCGCAGATCAGCCCGTACTTGATGACTTCCGCCAGCCCCGCAGACAGTTCGCGGGCCGGCAAGGTATTGAGGGTGGCGGTGTCGATCAGCACCACGTTGGGCTGATAGAAAGCACCGACCATGTTCTTGCCCAGCGGATGGTTGATCCCGGTCTTGCCGCCCACCGACGAGTCGACCTGCGACAGCAGCGTGGTGGGGATCTGGATGAAATCGACGCCGCGCTGATAGCAGGCGGCTGCAAAACCGGCCATGTCGCCGATCACACCGCCACCCAAGGCAACCACCGTGGTGCGGCGATCGTGGCGCGCAGTCAGCAGGCCATCGAAAATAAGTTGCAGGGTTTCCCAGTTCTTGAAGGCTTCGCCGTCGGGCAATACCACGGAAATGACCGAGAAGGCCGACAGGCTGCGGGTCAGACGTTCCAGATACAGGGGCGCGACGGTTTCATTGGAAATGATCGCCACTTGCCGCCCGGCGATATGCGGCGCCAGCAGTTCGGGCTGGTCCAGCAAGCCTTCGCCAATATGAATCGGGTAGCTGCGCTCGCCCAGGTCGACCTTAAGTGTCTGCATGTGTCCCCACAGTGAAGATGGAATCAGGCGTCCTGCCTGCAATTAACGAAAGTCCACGGTGCTTGTTCTGACGCCAGTTAATGGCCATCCGCCACGCCCCAGGCGGGCCATGACGGGACGTCGAGGATAGCGCATTTCGCCAGGCGCATTAACGGGGAGGCAGTTGCTGAAGGCGATCGAGAATGTCCAGCACCACCATCCGCGGCGGCCGCTCGTCGGTTTCCACCACCAGGTCGGCGATCTCCCGATACAGCGGATCACGCAGCTCCAGGAGGTCGCGCAGGGTCTTGGCCGGGTCGGCGGTGCGCAACAACGGGCGGTTGCGATCCCGAGCGGTGCGACCCACCTGCTGCTCGACAGAAGCATGCAGATAGACCACTCGTCCGCCGGCATGCAGCGCCCGACGATTGGCTTCGCGCATCACCGCGCCGCCACCGGTGGCGAGCACCACGCCATCGAACGCGCACAGCTCGGCGATCATCGCCTGCTCACGGTCACGAAAGCCCGGTTCGCCTTCCTTGTCGAAAATCCATGGGATATTGGCACCCGTGCGCAATTCAATTTCCTTGTCGGAATCTTTGAACGGCAGGCGCAGCTCTTTGGCCAGCAAACGGCCGATGGTGCTTTTTCCAGCGCCCATCGGCCCAACAAGAATCAAATTTCGCACAGAATCAACGACTCACAGCAATCGCCTGGTTATTCATGATACGCGGAGTGAGGAACACCAGCAGCTCGGATTTGCTATCCGAAACCACATCACGCCGGAAAAGGCGGCCAAGATACGGCACATCGCCAAGAAATGGCACCTTATCTACAACCTTGCTCTGAGTATTTGAGAAAACCCCGCCAATCACAATGGTCTCGCCATCATTGACCAGGACCTTGGCATTGACCTCGTTTTTCTTGATCGGCGGTACATCATTCACCTTGTTCAGGTAGTCCGGCTCATCCTTGGTGACCTTGACCTCCATGATGATCCGGTTGTCTGGAGTGATCTGCGGGGTCACCTCCAGCGACAGCGAAGCCTCCTTGAACGACACCGACGTAGCGCCGCTGGAACTGGCTTCCTGATAAGGAATTTCCGTGCCCTTGAGGATCTTTGCCGTCTCCTTGTCGGACGTCACCACCTTGGGCTGGGAGACGATCTCCCCGTTGCCGGTTTTCTCCATGGCCGTCAGCTCAAGGTCCAGCAATACGTTGTCGGTGATGAAGGCAATGCCGATGCCCGAGGTATTGCCCGAGGCGCCCAGGTCGACGAACGGCTGGTTGGTGCTGGTGCTACCCGGCGTGCCAACGGTGGTGGAATCGCCCGTGGTAACCCCCGAGGAGCTCCAGTTGCCCTTGTTTTGAACCGAACCGCCCCAGCGCACACCCAGGCTTTTGTCGTAGTCGACGTTGGCTTCGACAATCCGCGCCTCGATCATCACCTGGCGCACCGGAATATCCAGTTGCGCCACGATCCGGCGCAGTTCGTCGAGACGGTCCTGGGTCTGGTAGGCAATGATGTTGTTGGTCCGCTCATCGACCGTGATCGTGCCGCGCTCATCGGCTTTGGCCTCGGCACTGGTCACCGACTGGAACAGCTTGGCGATGTCCGTCGCCTTCGCATAGTTGACCTGCAACAGCTCACGCCGCAGCGGCGCCAGGTCGGCAATCTGCTTCTGCGACTCCAGTTCCTGGCGCTCACGAGCGGCAATTTCATCGGCCGGAGCCACCAACAGCACGTTGCCGACCTTGCGCTTGTCCAACCCCTTGGTCTTGAGCACCAGGTCGAGCGCCTGGTCCCAGGGCACATTCTGCAACCGCAGGGTGATGCCACCCTGCACCGTGTCGCTGGCCACGAGGTTCAGGTTGGTAAAATCGGCAATCAGTTGCAGGACCGAACGCACCTCGATGTCCTGGAAGTTGAGCGAGAGCTTCTCGCCACTGTAGGCCGCGCGGTCGGCGTTGCGTTTTTGCAGGTCGTCGACGGTCATGGGCCGGACGCTGACGGTGAGCTTGTTGTCGGTCTGGTAGGTCGAGTAGTCGAAGGTGCCGCTGGGTTCGATGCTGATGGTCGCCCGGTCGCTGCCGGCGCTGGCATTGACGAATTGCACCGGGGTGGCGAAGTCCTTGACGTCCAGGCGCACCCGCAGCGGCTCGGGCAACTGGGTCCTGGCGAAATTGAGGATGATCTTGCCTTCGCGCTCCTGGATGTCCGGGGCAATGGACGGATCAGACAGGTCGATCACCACGTTGCCTTCGCCCTGGGTCCCGCGCTGGAAGTCCACCCCACGGATCGCCTTGCCCACCGGCGCACTGGCCCTCGCAGGCGCAGCGCTGGCAACCGCCGGGCGCGGGGCCTGGGCGGAGCTCTTCGGGGCAGTGCTCTTCGGGGCGGCGCCCTTGCCAACCACCACGAACAGGTTGTTACCTTCGATCCGGGTGTCATACGGCGCCAGCTGGGTAAGGCCGATGATCAACCGAGTACGATCCCCAGCCTCGACCACAGTGGCGCTGCGTGCATTGCCCCCGCCCAGGTCGCGGCGCTTGCTGGAAAGTTGATTGGTCACGCCCGGCAGGTCCAGCGCAATCCGCGCCGGTTGTTCGGTGGTGTAGCCCCGGGGTGACGGCGGCGGCCCGTCGAAGGAGAGCTTCAACTCGACACGGTCCCCCGGCAACGCCGCCACATCCAACGTCTTCAGGCTGGCCCCGAGAACCATCGGCGACAACAGCGCTATCCATAGCGAAATACCGAGGGCTGAAAAAAACCTGTTCATTGTTCGAGTTCCACTATGAATGCTCTTTCAAAGGAATGGTCCGTGGTCGCTCCAGCCAGGCACCCTCGCCATCGGGAACGATTTCGACCACATCGACCTGGGTGGCACTGATGTTGACGATCCGCCCGTCGTTGCGTCCCAAATAGTCACCGACCTTGAGCCGGTGCACCCCGCCCGCGCCCCGCAGGAGCGCGAAGGAGCCACTGACGTTGGAGATCGTACCGACCATTTCAAACTGCTCGATGTTGAAGCCTTCCAGATACTGTTTGACCCGGTTCGGGTCGGGCCGGACGTTGCGCGAGCCCCGCTGCCGTTCGGCCTGGTCCACCCGGACCTGCCGGGAAAACGGGCTGCGCAGGTTGGCGGCACTGTAGGTAAAGGTTTCGTAGGGTCTGAACGTCGGCGTCGGCTCGATCTTGCCGGGTGGCCGCAGGCGCACTTCGTTCATGTAGGCGTCCAAATCACTGAAACCGTTGTCGTTACCGCAGCCCGCCAGCGCGACCAGGCCTGCCAGCAGGCAGATGCGACACACCGGCCTCATGGTTGCGCCTCCTGCTCGTTGTACCGGTAGGTCTTGGCCTGGATGCTCATGCGCAGCTTCGCGCCGGCCTCGGGCTCCATCGGTGCGATCTCGAAGTCGTGCAGCGTGACAATCCGCGGCAGCCCCGCCACCCCACTGACGAACGTCGCCAGGTCGTGGTAGCCGCCGGTCACGGTGATCTGGATCGGCAACTCGATGTAGAACGGCTGGGTGACCTCCGGCAGCAGCTTGATTTCCTCGAACTCCAGGCCGCTGCCCAGGCCGGTGCGAGTAATGTCCTCCAGCAGGCCCGGCACTTCGGTATCGCTGGGCAATTGCCGCAACAGCACACCAAAAGACGTTTCCATCTGCTTCATCTGCTCGGTGTAGCGCTCCAGGTTCGCGGCCATGTGGGCCTTGCCCGCGAATTGCGCCTTGAGGGTGTTTTCTTCCTCGCGCACCTGCTGCAACTGGTTCTCCAGGTCACTCAAGGCAAAGTTATAGCCCAGCCCCAGCACCAGGACCACCAGCAGGACACCCGCCAGCCATTTGATCGGCGCGGGCCAGGAACCGATGTTGTTGGTGTCCAGGTCACTGAGATCGATCTTGCGCAGTGCGTCGAACCACTCCCCCGGTTTCATTGGGCGTCCTCCGCATCGGCCGGGCGAGTCTGGCGAACCGTCAGCTGGAAGACATTGGCCTGGTCGAGCTGCCCAGCGGTGGTGGCCTTGACCTCCGTCAGGCTGGGCGTGTCGAACAGGTCCGACGAGTCCAGGTTGCGCATCAGGTCCGAGACCCGGTTGTTCGATTCCGCGGCCCCCTTGATCGAGAGCGTCCGGTCTTCCATCTTCACTTCGGTGAAATACACCCCGTCCGGCAAGGTCCGCACCAATTGGTCGAAGATGCGCCCACTGACCGGCCGGTTACCTTGCAAGTCCTGGATGATGCGCATGCGCTCCAACAATTGCTGGCGACGAGCCTTCAATTCGCTGATCTGCTTGATGCGCTCGTCCAGCACGGCGATCTGCTCGGAAAGATGGCTATTGCGAGCGACCTGGCGGTCGATGGCGCTGTCAATGTAGCGGACCGCGACCAGGACCACGCCGACCGCGCCGATCAGCGCCCCCACCAAGGCCAGCAAAAAGCGTTTACGCCGTTCTTCACGCAGCTCTTCGCGCCAGGGAAGCAGGTTGATCCGTGCCATCAGTCAAAACTCCTGAGGGCCAGCCCACAGGCAATCATCAGTGCCGGCGCATCACCGGCCAGGGCGCCGGCATTGACCTTGCTGCTCAGGGCCATGTTGGTAAACGGGTTGGCCACCTGGGTCGGCGTGCCCAGGCGCTGCTCGATCAGCCGATCCAGGCCGGCGACCGAAGCCGTGCCCCCGGCCAGCAGAATGTGGTCCACCGCACTGTACTGGCCCGAGGCGAAGAAGAACTGCAAGGACCGCGAGACCTGCTGTACCAGGGCCTCGCGAAAAGGTTGCAGCACTTCGCTGAGATAGTCGTCCGGCAGGCCACCCTGCTTCTTTGCCTGGCCAGCCTGCTCGGGTGTCAGGCCATAGCGGCGCTGGATCTCCTCGGTCAGTTGGCGGCCGCCGAACAATTGTTCGCGGGTATAGATGATGCGCCCGTTGTGCAGCACGCTGAGGGTGGTCATGGTGGCGCCGATATCGACGACCGCCACAGTCAGCCGTTCCTGGGAGGCAGCCAGTTGCGTGGCGAGCAGGCCAAAAGCACGCTCCAGCGCATAAGCCTCCACATCGACCACCCGGGCCGTCAGCCCGGCGAGCGCCAATGCGGCCTCGCGGACCTCGACGTTTTCCTTGCGGCACGCCGCCAGCAGCACTTCGACGCGCTCGGCACTGCGTGGCGAAACACCCATCACTTCGAAATCGATGGCCACCTCATCCAGGGGATAGGGGATGTATTGATCGGCCTCGATCTTGAGCTGGTTTTCCATGTCATCGTCGGACAGGCCGGCGTCCATCTCGATGGTCTTGGTGATCACCGCTGAACCCGCCACCGCCACCGCCACGCTACGCAAGGGCGTCTTGGCCTTGGCCAACAGGCGCGACAACGCCTGCCCCACCCCTTCGAGCTCGGCGATGTTCTTCTCGACCACAGCGTTGGCTGGCAACGGTTCGACCGCGTAGGACTCGACGCGGTATCGATCGCCCTGGCGGCTCAACTCCAGCAGCTTCACCGACGTCGAACTGATGTCGATCCCCAGAAGCGCATGGGCTTTTTTATTGAAGAGTCGTAGCACTACCAATTCCCTATGACTATCCGTGAGTTACGGACTCTCTAATATGCATTGCGTTCAATCACACCGGTCCGACGGACGTCCGGATGGCATTCCCGACGAAAAAAAATGCTTATAATGCCCAGCGTTTTTTTTCGCTTTGTTGCAAGCACGGGTCCATCCCTGCACCTGGCGCCTTTTTCATTCTTTGCCTGGATATCCAAAAGCCTTGATTCGTCTGCTGAAATTTTTCGGATGGTCCATCGTCGCCGTTTTCTGCGGACTGCTCTTGGGCCTGAGCGGTGCCTTTCTTTACCTTAGTCCGGGATTGCCGTCCGTGGAGGCGCTGAGAAGTATTCAGTTGCAGATTCCTTTGCGGGTGTACAGCAGCGACAACAAGTTGATCGCCGAATTTGGCGAAATGCGCCGCACGCCGATCCGTTTCGCCGACATTCCCCCCAATTTCATCAATGCGTTACTAAGTGCTGAAGACGATAACTTCGCCAATCACTACGGCGTCGACCCGGGCAGCCTGATGCGCGCCGCCAGCCAGCTGGTCAAGAGCGGGCATATCCAGTCCGGCGGCAGCACCATCACCATGCAGGTGGCCAAGAACTTCTTCCTGACCAGCGAGCGCAGCTTCTCGCGCAAGACCACCGAGATCCTCCTGGCCCTGCAAATCGAGCGGCAGCTGACCAAGGATGAAATCCTCGAGCTGTACGTGAACAAGATTTACCTGGGCAACCGCGCCTACGGCATCGAGGCGGCGGCACAGGTGTATTACGGCAAGTCGATCCGCGACGTGAGCCTGGCACAGATGGCGATGATCGCCGGACTGCCCAAGGCACCCTCGCGCTTCAACCCGCTGGCCAACCCGGCGCGCAGCAAGGAGCGTCGCGACTGGATCCTGGGGCGCATGTACAAGCTCGGCAAGATCAGCGAGGCCGACTACACCGCCGCGATCAATGAGCCGCTGAACGCCAGCTATCACGTACCGACCCCGGAAGTGAACGCCCCGTATATCGCCGAGATGGCCCGTGCCGAGATGGTCGGGCGCTATGGCAGCGACGCTTACACCGAAGGTTTCCGGGTGACCACCACGGTGCCGAGCAACTTGCAGGAAATGGCCAACACCGCGCTGCACGAGGGCCTGATGACCTACGACCAGCGCCACGGCTACCGTGGCCCTGAATCACGCCTGCCGGGCAAGACCAAGGAAGCCTGGGCCCTGGAGCTGACCAAGCAGCGCACCATCAGCAGCCTGGAGCCGGCGATTGTCACGTCGGCGGACAAGGACGGCATCAAGGTGCTGACCCGTAACGGCGAGCAGGAAGAACATGTGGCCTGGGACACCATGAAATGGGCCCGGCCGTTCCTCAATACCAACAGCATGGGCGCCAACCCACGGCAACCGTCCGACGTTGCCCAGGTCGGCGACCTGGTCCGTGTCCAGCGCCAGGCGGACAACACTCTCAAGTTCAGCCAGATCCCGGCCGCCCAGGGCGCCCTGGTGTCCCTCGACCCGCAGGACGGTGCCATCCGTTCGTTGGTGGGTGGCTTCGCCTTCGAGCAAAGCAATTACAACCGCGCGTTGCAGGCCAAGCGCCAACCGGGCTCGAGCTTCAAGCCGTTCGTCTACAGCGCCGCCCTGGATAACGGCTACACCGCCGCCAGCCTGGTGAACGACGCACCGATCGTGTTCGTCGATGAGTACCTGGACAAGGTCTGGCGACCGAAGAACGACACCAATACGTTCCTCGGCCCGATTCGCTTGCGTGAGGCGCTGTACAAATCCCGCAACCTGGTCTCGATCCGCCTGCTGCAGGCATTGGGCGTGGACCGCACCATCGACTACATCAGCAAGTTCGGCTTCAACAAGCAGGACCTGCCGCGCAACCTGTCCCTGGCCCTGGGCACCGCGACCTTGACGCCGATGGAGATCGCCACCGGCTGGAGTACGTTCGCCAACGGCGGGTACAAGATCACCCCGTACATCATCGACAAGATCGAAAGCCGCAACGGCGAGACGCTGTTCGTCGCCAACCCGCCACGCGTCCCCACGGGTGAGCAGGCCAGCGATGGCGTCGCCGCACCATCCACTGAGACGTTTACGGTCAATGCGACACCGGGCGAAGCCACCACGGCCCCGGGCCTGCCCCAGGCGCCCGCCATCGCGGAACGCATTGTCGATGGCCGCACCACTTACATCCTCAACAGCATGCTGCAGGACGTGATCAAGCTCGGCACCGGCCGTCGCGCCCTGGCCCTGGGCCGCACGGACCTGGCGGGCAAGACCGGTACCACCAACGAATCCAAGGACGCCTGGTTCTCCGGCTACAACGCCGACTACGTGACCACCGTCTGGACCGGTTTCGACCAACCCGAAAGCCTGGGTCGCCGCGAGTTCGGCGGCACCGTGGCGTTGCCGATCTGGATGAGCTACATGGGCGCCGCCCTCAAGGACAAACCGCCTCACACCCAGCCGGAACCGGAAGGCATCCTCAGCCTGCGGGTCGACCCGGTCAGTGGCCGCGCCGCTACACCGGGCACCCCGGGTGCGTACTTCGAACTGTTCAAGAGCGAAGACACGCCACCGTCGGCCAACGAGCTGGGCAACGGCGTCGCACCGGGTAGCCCGCTGCCGGCGGACGAGGCGGCGCCGATCGATCTGTTCTGACCGGGCCCCACCCCAAAAGCCCCGCCTTCGGAAGAAGTGCGGGGCTTTTTTTGGCCGCAACATCCTGTGGGAGCAGAGCTTGCTCGCGATGGCGGCAGCTCAGCTTGCATCGATGTTGAATGCCCGACCGTAATCGCGAACAAGCTCGCTCCCACAGGGATTCTGCAGTGGTCACACAAAACCGGCTGGCACAAAAAAGCCCCGACTCACAGGAGCCGGGGCTTTTTTTGAAGCGCTACAACGGCTTAGCCGTTGAACACATCATCCACGCTCTTGAGCGGGTAGTTCTTCGGATACGGCAGGGTGGCCACGCCAGTCTCGATGGCGGCCTTGGCCACGGCGTCGGAGATCAGGGTGATCAGACGGGCGTCCATTGGTTTCGGGATGATGTACTCACGACCGAATTCCAGCTTGATGCCGCCGTAGGCGTCGCACACTTCCTGAGGCACCGGCAGCTTGGCCAGTTCGCGCAGGGCGTTGGCGGCCGCGACTTTCATTTCTTCGTTGATGCGCTTGGCGCGAACGTCCAGGGCACCGCGGAAGATGAACGGGAAGCCCAGTACGTTGTTGACCTGGTTCGGGTAGTCCGAACGGCCGGTGGCCATGATCACGTCGTTACGAGTTGCGTGAGCCAGTTCCGGGGCGATTTCCGGATCCGGGTTCGAGCAAGCGAACACGATTGGGTTCGGCGCCATGCGCAGCAGGTTTTCCGCGCTCAGCAGGTTCGGACCCGACAGGCCAACAAACACGTCGGCACCGTCCAGCGCGTCCGCCAGGGAGCGCTTCTCGGTCGTGTGGGCAAACACGGCCTTGTACTGGTTCAGGTCGTCACGGCCGGAGTGGATCACGCCGGTACGGTCGACCATAAAGATGTTTTCGATCTTGGCACCCATGCTCACCAGCAACTTCATGCAGGAGATGGCCGCAGCGCCAGCGCCGAGGCAGACGATCTTGGCTTCCGGCAGGGTCTTGCCGGCGATTTCCAGGGCGTTGATCATGCCGGCCGCGGTGACGATCGCGGTGCCGTGCTGGTCATCGTGGAATACCGGAATGTCGCACTGTTCGATCAGGGCGCGCTCGATCTCGAAGCACTCTGGTGCCTTGATGTCTTCCAGGTTGATGCCGCCAAAGGTGATGGAGATGCGCTTGACGGTGTCGATGAAGGCTTGCGGGCTCTCGGAATCGACTTCGATGTCGAATACGTCGATACCGGCGAAGCGCTTGAACAGCACGCCCTTGCCTTCCATGACTGGCTTGGAAGCCAATGGGCCGAGGTTACCCAGGCCGAGAATCGCGGTGCCATCGGAAATGACTGCAACCAGGTTGCCTTTACCGGTGTATTTGTAGGCCAGTTCAGGGTCGCGAGCGATTTCGCGGACTGGTTCGGCTACGCCGGGGCTGTAGGCCAGCGACAAGTCGCGAGCAGTAGCGGTGGCCTTGGTGAGCTCGACACTCAGCTTCCCTGGACGAGGATTAGCGTGATATTCGAGAGCGGCAGTTTTCAGATCAGACATGTGGGCATTCCGCTTTTTACTGTGTTGGACAGACGGACCGCCGAGGATACGCGCCTCGCAAAGTCCCCACAAGACTGACCAGTCACTGCTGTCAAGCGCCCTGCCCTACGACTTTGGGCCAAGAGCCGCGAAACACAAGGGCCACATGCATACAATCCACTGATAAAATGTCTACAATTTTTTCTTACAAGACCGTTTGCAGCATGGCTGGATCGGTCAGCGGCAACATCCATCGCGCCTGCCCGGCCTTGTGGCCACCACGCCGGGCGCGGTCGACGACCCAGCCACGGGCCTCGATTTTTCGGCCCTTTAACCGCTTCAGGGCCGAGGCGTCGAAACGCCTCTGCACACCAGGTGCAATGTGCAAGACAACCGACCCCTGCAATTCAATCCAGATGCCACCGCGATTGCGCTGCACGTTTTCGACACGTGCGCTCATCAGCACGAAACCGGGCGCATTGATTTGCTCCGCTCGCACGACGGGCGATTTTTTCCAGAGACCGGATCCAGCTTGCCGCGCATGACGTTCGGCCACTTGCTGACAACTGACCAGGTCGACGTTCGGCGCGACCGCCACCAGAAACCCCAGCCCCTCGGCAATCAAACGCTCCTCGAGGTTCTCGCCCTGGGCGTTGTAGACATGGGCCAGCGTGCGACCGTAATCATCCCGATCATCCTTGCCAGGCAACACGCCCACTCGGCCATCGCTGGCGGCTACCAAGGCCTCGAGTCGCTGACGCGCCGCCACGACGAATGGTTCGTCGGCGCGGCCTCGCTTGCCCAGTTCCGGACTATTGAGCCCAATCATCCGAATGCGCCGGCCATCCTCCAAGTACAAGGTATCGCCATCCACCACCCGTTGCACCGCCACCTGGGGCAGGTTACCCGGCGAAGGACAGGACGCCTGGGCGCCACAGAGCCAAATCGCAGACACAAAAAAGGCGCCCACAAGGGGCGCCTTTTTCATCAGTCTGGAGCGGTCGAGACGACCATCCAAAATGATCAGCCTCAGGCTTTTGGAGTAACTTTGCCGAAAGCACCGAAACGATCGGCGAACTTCTGAACACGGCCGCCGGTATCCAGAGTCTTTTGCTTGCCGGTGTAGAACGGGTGGCATTCGTTGCAAACGTCGATCGCCAGGGCTTTGCCGTAGGTCGAACGCGTTTCGAACTTGTTGCCGCAGCTGCAGGTTACGGCAATTACTGGGTATTCCGGATGGATATCGGTTTTCATGCTGTTTTCCTCAGGCTAGCGTGCCGCCACCCAACACTATTGTTGAATACCGCACGTAATTAGGCCGCGGATTCTACCAGACAACATCAATCACGCAAGCTATGACTTGTACCAACCGTCTGCTAGGCTCCCGGCCTCAAGCACAATCCCTGTGGGAGCGAGCTTGCTCGCGATTGCGACAGCACAGTCGACATCACCGTCACTGAACCACCGCCATCGCGAGCAAGCTCGCTCCCACATTGAATCGTGCTCAGCCTTGCGAATTTGTCCGCCTATCGAGATCCCCCGCGTGCCCGACGCCATCCTGCGCCTCGCCCTGCCTTCGCCCCTGCGCCGCCTGTTCGACTACCGCGCCCCGGCCGGGGTCCTGCGCGCCCAGTTGCACCCGGGCATGCGCCTGCGGGTGCCGTTCGGCCGGCGGGAGATGATCGGTATCCTGGTGGAGGTCACCGACCACAGCGAGGTCCCGGTCGACAAGCTCAAACCAGCCCTGGCCCTGCTCGATGCCACGCCACCACTGCCCGCCGCGCTGTTCAAGTTGTGCCTGTGGACGTCCCAGTATTACCAGCACAGCCTCGGCGACACCCTGAGTTGGGCGCTGCCGGTGCTGCTGCGCCAGGGCGAACCGGCCGAGGCGCGCCAGGAGCGGTTCTGGTCGGTGGCGCCCGGCGCCTCGCTGGACGATCCACGCATCGCCCGCGCCCCGCGCCAGCGCGAGGCCTTGGCGACCCTGGCCCAACATCCCCACGGCGTGGCGCATCAATTGTTGAGCAAACTGATGCTCAGCAAGGACAGCCTCGACCTGTTGCTGGCCAAGGACCTGGTTCAGGTGGAAGTGCGCAGGCACGCCCCCGGCGCCCGCCATGAACATTGGCTGGCCCAGCCGGAACTGCCGCTCAACGCCGAACAGCGGGCCGCTTGCGAAGCGATTCGCGCAGGTTTCGACAGTTATCACGCCTTTCTGCTGGCAGGTGTCACCGGCAGCGGCAAGACCGAGGTCTACCTGCAACTGATCCGCCAGACCCTGGAGGCCGGCAAGCAGGCGCTGGTACTGATTCCGGAAATCAACCTCGGCCCACAAACCCTGGCGCGCTTCGAACAGCGCTTCAACGCCCGGATCGCCCTGGTGCACTCGGCGGTCAACGACCGCGAACGCCTGGAAGCCTGGCTCGCCGCCCGTGACGGCGAGGCCGACATCATCATCGGCACCCGGTCGGCCCTGTTCACTCCGATGAAGAACCCTGGCCTTATCATCATCGACGAAGAACACGACGGTTCTTATAAACAGCAAGAAGGCCTGCGCTATCACGCCCGCGACCTGGCATTGGTGCGCGCCCGCCAGGAAAACATCCCGATCGTCCTCGGCTCGGCCACGCCATCGCTGGAAAGCCTGCACAACGCCTATACCGGCCGCTACGGCCTGCTGCGCCTCAATGAGCGGGCCGGCGGCGCCAAGCAACCGCGTTTCCTGCGCCTGGACGTGAAAAGTCGCCCGCTGGACAGCGGTATTTCGGGACCGATGCAGCAAGCCATCGGCCAGACCCTGGCTGCAGGGCAACAGGTCCTGGTGTTCCTCAATCGCCGCGGTTTCGCTCCGACGCTGTTGTGCCACGACTGCGGCTGGATGTCCGGCTGCGAACGCTGCGATGCGCGGATGACCGTGCATCAACGCCATGGCGAGCTGCGTTGCCACCATTGTGGCCACGTCGAGCGCGTGCCAAGGCACTGCCCGCAGTGCGGCAAAGTGGACTTGCGCCCGGTCGGCGCCGGCACCGAACGCGCAGAAGAACGGCTGGGCATCCTGTTCCCCGATTACCCGGTACTGCGGGTGGATCGCGACAGCACTTCGCGCAAGGACGCGATGAACCAGTTGTTCGCCACGATCCAGAAGGGCCAGCCGTGCATCCTGGTGGGCACGCAGATGCTCGCCAAGGGACACCACTTCCCACGGGTCACGCTGGTGTCGATCCTCGACGCCGATGGCGGACTGTTTTCCGGTGACTTCCGCGCCAGCGAGCGCATGGCGCAGTTGATCGTCCAGGTCGCAGGCCGGGCCGGGCGGGCCGAGGAGCCGGGTAAAGTGATCATCCAGACCCACCTGGCCGATCACCCGTTGCTGATCCAACTGACCGAACAAGGTTATTTCGCCTTCGCCGAGCAGGCCTTGAGCGAACGCCGCAGCGCCGGCCTCCCACCTTTTGCCCACCTGGCGCTGTTGCGGGCCGAAGCCCACAAGCCGGGGCAAGCCGAAGGCTTTCTCGATGAGGCCTGCAGCGAGGCAGAGCGCTTGCTGGCGGAGCAGAACCTCACCGGCATCGAACTCTTGGGCCCGGTGCCGGCGCCGATGGAACGGCGGGCCGGGCGCTATCGCGCGCAGCTTTTATTGCAGGCCAATGCCCGGGCGCCGCTGCATCGACTGCTGAGCGCCTGGCTGCTGGTACTGGAACAGATGCCCAGCGGGCGGGCGGTGCGCTGGTCGCTGGATGTGGATCCGGTGGATTTGTATTGATTCAGACATCGTCATCGCGAGCAGGCTCGCTCCCACAGGGAATCGCATTCCAATGTGGGAGCGAGCCTGCTCGCGATGACGCTCGAATAGTCACCACACATCCCCAACCGACCCGCTACAGTTGGCAAGCCCGTCTTCGCCACGGATAATGCCCAGTTTTTCCACCAGCGCATCGAAGCGCCGCCGCGCCTGCGGTTGAAAGAGAAGACCATGAAAGACACCATTCGCCAGCTCATCCAGCAAGCCATCGCCCAACTCGTCACTGAAGGTGTGCTGCCAGAAGGCCTGTCGCCGGCGATTCAGGTCGAAAACACCCGCGACAAGACCCACGGCGACTTCGCCAGCAACATCGCGATGATGCTCGCCAAGCCGGCCGGCATGAAGCCCCGGGACCTGGCGGAGAAAATCATCGCCGCCCTGCCGACCGACGAGAACGTCAGCAAGGCCGACATTGCCGGCCCCGGGTTCATCAACTTCTTCCAGAACACACAGGCCCTGGCTTCGCGCCTGGACGCGGCCCTGGCTGACGAGCGCATTGGCGTACGCAAGGCCGGTCCGTTGCAGCGCACCGTGGTCGACCTCTCGGCCCCCAACCTGGCCAAGGAAATGCACGTCGGCCACCTGCGCTCGACCATCATCGGCGACGGCGTGGCCCGGGTCCTGGAGTTTCTCGGCGACACGGTGATCCGCCAGAACCACGTGGGCGACTGGGGCACCCAGTTCGGCATGCTGATGGCCTACCTGCAGGAAAACCCCATTACCAGCGACGAACTGTCGGACCTGGAGAACTTCTACCGCGCCGCCAAGCAACGCTTCGACGAGTCGCCCGAGTTCGCCGACCGTGCCCGGGGCCTGGTGGTCAAGCTGCAGGCCGGCGATGCCGAGTGCCTGGCGCTGTGGAGCAAGTTCAAGGACATCTCCCTGTCCCACTGCCAGAAAATCTACGAGTTGCTGAACGTCAAATTGACCATGGCCGACGTGATGGGCGAAAGCGCCTACAACGACGACCTGATCAACGTGGTCAACGACCTCAAGGCCAAGGGCATGCTGGTGGAAAGCAACGGCGCCCAGTGCGTGTTCCTCGACCAGTTCAAGACCGCCGATGGCGAGCCGCTGCCGGTGATCATCGTCAAGGCCGACGGTGGCTACCTCTACGCCACCACCGACCTGGCAGCCGTGCGCTACCGTAACAGCGTGCTCAAGGCCGATCGGGTGCTGTACTTCGTCGACCAGCGCCAGGCCCTGCACTTCCAGCAAGTGTTCGAAGTCGCGCGCCTGGCCGGTTTCGTGACCCGTCCAATGGAGATGGAGCACATGGGCTTCGGCACCATGAACGGCGCCGACGGCCGCCCGTTCAAGACCCGCGATGGCGGCACGGTGAAGCTGATAGACCTGCTGACCGAAGCCCAGGACCGCGCCTACACCCTGGTCAAGGGCAAGAACCCCGAGCTGGCCGAGGACGAACTGCGCAAGATCGCCAAGGTCGTGGGCATCGACGCGGTGAAATACGCCGACCTGTCCAAGCACCGCACCAGCGACTACAGCTTCAACTTCGACCTGATGCTCAACTTCGAAGGCAACACCGCGCCGTACCTGCTGTACGCCTACACCCGCGTGGCGGGGGTGTTCCGCAAGCTCGGCAAGAGCTTCAATGAAGTGGACGGCCAGATTGTGCTTGAGGCCCCTCACGAACAGGAGCTGGCGGCGAAGCTGGCGCAGTTCGGTGAAGTGTTGAACAACGTCGCCGACAAGGGCACGCCGCACACCCTGTGCGCCTACCTGTACGATGTCGCCGGCCTGTTCTCCAGCTTCTACGAGAACTGCCCGATCCTCAACGCGCAAACCCCAGAGCAAATGCAGAGCCGCCTGCGCCTCGCCGCGCTGACCGGGCGTACGCTCAAGCAAGGCCTGGAACTGCTGGGCCTGGAAACCCTGGAGCGCATGTAAGTTGGCCGCCAAGAAAAAACCTGCACCCAAACGCGGCGCCAGTCGTTACCAGCCTCCAGCCAAAAAACCGATTCCGGGCTGGTTGTGGATGGCCATCGGCCTGACCGTCGGCGCTTTCATTGTGTTTCTGATGAAGCTGGAGCCGGGCCAGGGCGATGACGTCAAGCGCGTCCGGCAAGAGCAGCAGAAAGCCACGCGGATCGCCGAGGCCAACAAGACCCCGCCGAGCCCGACGCAACCGGTGAAGCCGAAGTACGACTTCTACACCTTGCTGCCGGAATCGGAAGTCATCGTGCCGCCCGATGCCGTGCCGGAGAAAACCCTGCCGACGCCGCAAGTGCCCACCACGCCGGTGACCCCGGCCGAAGCGGCGAAGATCGACACCGCTCGCGCCCAGGCGGCCCTGGCCGGCATCACGCCACCGCCGGCCCCTCCGGTGCAGAAAGCCGCGCCGGTGACGAAGTTCTTCCTGCAGGCCGGTTCGTTCCGCAAGGAAGCCGACGCCGACAAGGTCCGGGCGCAGATCATTCTGCTGGGCCAGTCCGTGTCGGTGGAGTCCGGCACCGTGAAGGACGAAACCTGGTACCGGGTACTGGTCGGGCCGTTCAGCAACCGCGAGGAACTGACCAAGGCCCAGAAGCAACTGGCTGGCAGCGGTTTCAGCAATCTGTTGTTACAACAACGCCAGAGCCGCTAGGCACACCGATCGTTCCCATGCTCTGCGTGGAAATGCAGCCCGTGACGCTCCGCGTCACTGGACGCGGAGCGTCCCTTGAGGCGTTCCCACGCGGAGCATGGGAACGATCATCGGGGGGCCGCTCGTCCCCTCTGCACCCCCGCAGTTGAAAAACCCCGCGCCACCCCCATATGAGTTCCATCCGGGCATTTTCGCCCCGCTGCGTGGAGACTCTCCCTTGACCACCATCGTTTCAGTCCGCCGTCATGGCAAAGTCGTCATGGGCGGCGACGGCCAGGTTTCACTGGGCAACACCGTGATGAAAGGCAACGCGAAGAAAGTCCGCCGCCTGTATCACGGCGAAGTCATCGCCGGTTTCGCCGGGGCCACTGCCGACGCCTTCACCTTGTTCGAACGTTTCGAAGGCCAGCTTGAGAAGCACCAAGGTCATCTGGTCCGTGCCGCCGTGGAACTGGCCAAGGAATGGCGTACCGACCGCTCCCTGAGCCGCCTCGAAGCCATGCTCGCGGTCGCCAACAAGGACGCCTCCCTGATTATCACCGGCAACGGCGACGTCGTTGAGCCCGAGGATGGCCTGATCGCCATGGGTTCCGGCGGAGCCTACGCCCAGGCTGCGGCCAGCGCCCTGCTGAAAAAAACCGACCTGTCGGCCCGTGAGATCGTCGAGACAGCCCTGGGCATTGCCGGCGACATCTGCGTCTTCACCAACCACACCCAGACCATTGAGGAGCAGGACCTCGCGGAATAAGCCTGTCCAGGCGAACCACGCCACGGCCCATTCTTGCTTGAGGACCATCCATTATTATGTCCATGACTCCCCGCGAAATCGTCCACGAACTCAACCGCCATATCATCGGCCAGGACGATGCCAAGCGCGCCGTCGCCATCGCCCTGCGTAACCGCTGGCGCCGGATGCAACTGCCCGAAGAACTGCGCGTCGAAGTGACCCCCAAGAACATCCTGATGATCGGCCCGACCGGTGTCGGTAAAACCGAGATCGCCCGTCGCCTGGCCAAACTCGCCAACGCGCCGTTCATCAAGGTCGAAGCCACCAAGTTCACCGAAGTCGGCTATGTTGGCCGCGACGTCGAGTCGATCATCCGTGACCTGGCCGATGCCGCCATCAAGCTGCTGCGCGAACAGGAAATCACCAAGGTCCGCCATCGCGCCGAAGACGCCGCCGAAGAGCGCATCCTCGACGCCCTGCTGCCACCGGCGCGCATGGGCTTCAACGCCGACGCCGCCGCGACCCAGGACTCCAACACCCGTCAACTGTTCCGCAAGCGCCTGCGCGAAGGCCAGCTGGACGACAAGGAAATCGAGATCGAAGTGGCCGAAATGGCCGGCGTCGATATTTCCGCGCCGCCAGGCATGGAAGAGATGACCAACCAGCTGCAGAGCCTGTTCGCCAACATGGGCAAGGGCAAGAAGAAAAACCGCAAGCTCAAGGTCAAGGAAGCGCTGAAACTGGTGCGCGATGAGGAAGCCGGTCGCCTGGTCAACGAAGAAGAGTTGAAGGCCAAGGCGCTGGAGGCAGTCGAGCAGCATGGCATCGTGTTCATCGACGAAATCGACAAGGTCGCCAAGCGCGGCAATGTCGGCGGCGCCGATGTGTCCCGCGAAGGTGTACAACGCGACCTGCTGCCGCTGATCGAAGGCTGCACGGTCAACACCAAGCTGGGCATGGTCAAGACCGACCACATCCTGTTCATCGCCTCCGGGGCGTTCCACCTGAGCAAGCCGAGCGACCTGGTGCCGGAGCTGCAGGGTCGCCTGCCGATCCGTGTCGAGCTCAAGGCGCTGACGCCGGAAGACTTCGAGCGCATCCTCAGCGAGCCCCACGCGTCGCTGACCGAACAGTATTGCGCGCTGCTCAAGACCGAAGGCCTGAACATCGAGTTCACCCCCGAAGGCATCAAGCGTCTGGCCCAGATCGCCTGGCAGGTCAACGAGAAGACCGAGAACATCGGTGCCCGTCGCCTGCACACGCTGCTCGAACGCTTGCTCGAGGAAGTCTCGTTCAGCGCCGGCGACCTGGCCAGCGCCCACAACGAAGCGCCGATCCTCATCGACGCCGAGTACGTCAACAGTCACCTGGGCGAGCTGGCGCAGAACGAAGACCTGTCGCGGTATATCCTGTAACCCACAATTACAGGAAAACGCGGACCTGTGGGAGCGGGCTATGTGGGAGCAAGGCTTGCTCGCGATCCAGGCGCTGCGGTCCTCAAGAGACCGCGGCGTTTTCATCGCGGGCAAGCCTTGCTCCCACACAGCCCGCTCCCACATTTGACGGTGTCGTTTTATAGATCAAGATGTCCTTCCGAGACGGATCACAGGCCATGACCAAACTCCCCACCGCCATCAACCTGCACAAAGCCTCCAAGACCCTGACGCTCAAATACGCGCCGGACGAGGAGTATCACCTGCCCGCCGAGTTCCTGCGGGTGCACTCGCCTTCCGCCGAGGTCCAGGGCCACGGCAAACCCATCCTGCAATATGGCAAGCTCAACGTTGCCCTGACAAAGGTCGAACCGGCCGGCCAGTACGCACTGAAACTGACCTTCGACGACGGCCACGACAGCGGGCTGTTCACCTGGGACTATCTCTACCAGCTCGCGGTGCGTCAGGAAGACTTGTGGAACGATTATCTTGGCGAACTCAAGGCCGCCGGAAAAACCCGCGATCCGAACGAGTCCGTCGTCAAGCTGATGCTCTAGCTCAAGGGCTGGCGCTTTAGGGCGAATTTTCTAGACTCATCTGCTTGAATGCCCGCGCGGCAACGTCAATGACTGGCCTGCTTGCGAAAAAAATTAAACTCGGGTAACCAATGGAGCTGGCAAGTTCCCTGCAAAGGAACCGACAAGTTCCTGGCATACGTTTCCTCATTGGCCCTCGATGCGGAATTAACGGTCACCCGAGCAGCGTACCTGGTATTGGCTGTGTGGCTTGCGGCACACGATCCGGGTACTCGTCTGAAGGACAATGGAGCGTCGTAGATGAGCAACAAGAACAACGATGACCTGAAGTATCAAGCCTCGGAAAATACCCTGGGGTTGAATCCCGTCGTCGGCTTGCGCAGAAAAGATCTGCTGGCCTCTGCCCGCATGGTGCTGACCCAGGCCATCAAGCAACCGCTGCACAGCGTCAAGCACGTCGCCCATTTCGGCGTCGAACTCAAGAATGTCCTGTTCGGCAAATCCGAACTGCAACCGGCCGGCGACGACCGTCGCTTCGCTGACCCGGCGTGGAGCCAGAACCCCCTCTACAAACGTTACCTGCAAACCTACCTGGCGTGGCGCAAGGAGCTGCACGCCTGGATCGATGACAGCAACCTCTCGCCCGCGGACATCAGCCGCGGGCATTTCGTGATCAACCTGATGACCGAAGCCATGGCCCCGACCAACTCGGCGGCCAACCCCGCGGCAGTCAAGCGCTTCTTCGAAACCGGCGGCAAGAGCCTGTTGGATGGCCTGTCCCACCTGGCCAAGGACCTGGTGCACAACGGCGGGATGCCGAGCCAGGTCAACATGGGTGCGTTCGAGGTCGGCAAGAGCCTGGGCGTGACCGAAGGCGCCGTGGTGTTTCGCAACGACGTGCTGGAGCTGATCCACTACCGGCCCATCACCGAGCAGGTCCACGAGCGACCGCTGCTGGTGGTGCCGCCACAAATCAACAAGTTCTACGTATTCGACCTGAGCCCGGACAAGAGCCTGGCGCGCTTCTGCCTGCGCAGCAACGTGCAGACCTTCGTCATCAGTTGGCGCAACCCCACCAAGGAGCAGCGCGAGTGGGGCCTGTCGACCTACATCGAGGCGCTCAAGGAGGCGGTGGACGTGGTCACGGCCATCACCGGCAGCAAGGACATAAACATGCTCGGCGCCTGCTCGGGCGGCATCACCTGCACCGCGCTGCTGGGCCATTACGCCGCCCTCGGCGAGAAAAAGGTCAATGCGCTGACCCTGCTGGTCAGCGTGCTCGACACCACCCTGGACACCGACGTGGCGCTGTTCGTCGACGAGCAGACCCTGGAAGCGGCCAAGCGCCACTCCTACCAGGCCGGTGTACTCGAAGGTCGCGACATGGCCAAGGTGTTCGCCTGGATGCGCCCCAACGACCTGATCTGGAACTACTGGGTCAACAATTACCTGCTGGGCAACGAGCCGCCCGTGTTCGACATCCTGTTCTGGAACAACGACACCACGCGGCTGCCGGCGGCGTTCCACGGCGACCTCATCGAAATGTTCAAGAACAATCCACTGATCCGTCCCAATGCACTGGAAGTGTGCGGCACGCCCATCGATCTCAAGCAGGTCACCGCCGACATCTACTCCCTGGCCGGCACCAACGACCACATCACGCCATGGAAGTCCTGCTACAAGTCGGCGCAGCTGTTTGGCGGCAAGGTGGAGTTCGTGCTGTCGAGCAGCGGGCATATCCAGAGCATCCTCAACCCACCAGGCAACCCCAAGTCGCGCTACATGACCAGTGATGACATGCCGGCCAAGGCCGAGGACTGGCAGGAGAATTCAACCAAGCACACCGACTCCTGGTGGTTGCATTGGCAGGCCTGGCAGGCCGAGCGCTCGGGCAAACTGAAAAAAGCCCCGACCGTGCTGGGCAACAAGGCCTACCCGGCCGGTGAAGCGGCGCCCGGCACTTATGTGCATGAGCGGTAATGGATGCAACTCGTCTGGCGCGGGAGTGGGCTTGCTCACGAATACATCCCGCCAGCCGACACTGAATGCAAGGCCCACAGCGCTGGCGAACATAAAACTCATGTTCACAGCAGATCCCATGTGGGAGCGAGCTTGCTCGCGATGACGGCGGCACATTCAACACCTGTATGTGCTGACACATCGCAATCGCGAGCAAGCTCGCTCCCACAGGGGATAGGGGGAAAATGAAAGACAGCGACCCAACCCACAGGGCTTGAAGCATGCCGCAACCGTACATCTTCCGTACCGTCGATCTGGATGGCCAGACCTTGCGCACCGCGGTACGTCCCGGCAAGCCTCACTTAACGCCGCTGCTGATTTTCAACGGCATCGGCGCCAACCTCGAGCTGGTGTTCCCGTTCATCGAGGCCCTGGACCCGGATCTGGAAGTCATCGCCTTTGACGTACCCGGTGTCGGCGGTTCATCGACGCCCAACCGGCCGTATCGCTTTCCTGGCCTGGCCAAACTCACCGCGCGAATGCTCGATTACCTGGACTACGGGCAGGTCAATGTGATCGGCGTGTCCTGGGGGGGCGCCCTGGCCCAGCAGTTTGCCTATGACTACCCCGAGCGCTGCAAGAAGCTGGTGCTGGCGGCCACGGCGGCCGGGGCGGTGATGGTGCCGGGCAAACCAAAGGTGCTGTGGATGATGGCCAGCCCCCGGCGCTACATTCAACCGTCCCATGTGATGCGTATCGCACCGCTGATCTACGGCGGTTCGTTCCGTCGCGACCCGAGCCTGGCGGCCAGCCATGCGGCCAAGGTTCGTTCGGCGGGCAAGCTCGGTTATTACTGGCAACTGTTCGCCGGGCTGGGCTGGACCAGCATCCACTGGCTGCACAAGATCCACCAGCCGACCCTGGTGCTGGCCGGCGACGACGACCCGCTGATCCCGCTGATCAACATGCGCATGCTGGCCTGGCGCATTCCCAACGCCCAATTGCACATCATTGATGACGGCCATCTGTTCCTGATCACTCGGGCCGAGGCGGTGGCGCCGATCATCATGAAATTCCTGGAGGAAGAACGTCAGCGTGCGGTGATGCATCCGCACCCCTCACCACTGGGCGGCTGAAACCGCCCATTAGCGCCTGGCAGGACGCCGGACCGCGCAGCGACCCGAAACAGCGACTATGTTGTCTGGTTCGGTGTGTTTGTTTTTAGCCTGATGACGAAGGAGTTGACTCATGCGCGACAAACCGGCGAAGGGTTCCATGCCCGCCCCTGCCAGCTTCATCAACGCACAAAGTGCGGTCACCGGCCTGCGTGGCAGGGACCTGCTGTCCACCTTGCGCAGCGTTGCCGTACACGGCTTGCGCAACCCGGTGCACAGTGCCCGGCACGCGTTGAAGCTGGGCGGTCAACTGGGCCGAGTGCTGCTGGGCGAGACCCTGCACCCCACCAACCCCAACGACCAGCGTTTCGCCGACCCCACCTGGCAGCTCAATCCGTTCTACCGCCGCAGCCTGCAGGCCTACCTGAGCTGGCAGAAGCAGGTGACGAGCTGGATCGACGAAAGCACCATGAGCCAGGATGACCGCGCCCGCGCCCACTTCGCCTTCGCCCTGCTCAACGACGCCGTTTCACCGTCCAACACCTTGCTCAACCCGCTGGCGGTCAAGGAGCTGTTCAACTCCGGCGGCACCAGCCTGGTTCGAGGCCTCAGCCATCTGGTGGACGATCTGCTGCACAACGATGGGTTGCCGCGACAAGTCACCCCCCATGCCTTTGAAGTCGGCAAGACCCTGGCGACCACTCCCGGCGCGGTGGTGTTTCGCAACGAATTGCTCGAGCTGATCCAGTACCGGTCCATGAGTGAAAAGCAATACGCCAAGCCGTTGCTGATCGTGCCGCCGCAGATCAACAAGTTCTACATTTTCGACCTGAGCCCTTCCAACAGCTTCGTCCAGTACGCCCTGAAAAACGGTTTGCAGGTCTTCATCATCAGTTGGCGCAACCCCGACGTACGCCACCGAGAATGGGGCCTGTCCAGCTATGTCGAGGCCGTGGAAGAAGCCATGAACGTCTGCCGGGCGATCACCGGCGCCCGCGAGGTCAACCTGATGGGTGCCTGTGCCGGGGGCATGACCATCGCCGCCCTGCAAGGCCACCTGCAAGCCAAGCGCCAGTTGCGTCGGGTCGCCAGTGCCACGTACCTGGTGAGCCTGCTGGACAGCCAGATCGACAGCCAGGCCTCGCTGTTCATCGACGAGCAGACCCTCGAAGCCGCCAAGCGCCGCTCCTATCAGAAAGGCATCCTCGATGGCCGCGACCTGGCCCGGGTGTTCGCCTGGATGCGCCCCAACGATCTGATCTGGACTTACTTCATCAACAACTACCTGCTGGGCAAGGAGCCGCCGGCCTTCGACATCCTCTACTGGAACAACGACTGCACCCGCCTGCCGGCGGCTTACCACGGCGACCTGCTGGACTTCTTCAAGCACAACCCGCTGACCCATCCCGGCGGCCTGGAAGTGTGCGGCACGCCCATCGACCTGCAGAAAGTGACGGTGGACAGCTTCAGTGTGGGCGGCATCAATGACCACATCACGCCGTGGGACGCGGTGTATCGCTCGACCCTGTTGCTGGGTGGCGAAAAACGCTTCGTGCTTTCCAACAGCGGCCATGTCCAGAGCATCCTCAACCCGCCGGGCAACCCCAAGGCCAACTTCATCGAAAGCGCAAAATTGAGCAGCGACCCACGGGCCTGGTACTACGACGCCAAGCACGTCGAAGGCAGTTGGTGGACCCCATGGCTGGGCTGGATCCAGGAGCGTTCCGGCGCCCAGCACGAAACCCAGATGACCTTGGGCAATGCGAACTACCCGCCTCTGGACGCAGCTCCCGGCACCTATGTTCGCGTGCGCTGAAGGCCTTACCCCACGGCCAGGCGATTGGCCGTGGCATGACTTGATCATTAAGAAGACCGGATGAAAACCCGCGACCGCATCCTTGAATGTGCCCTGCAATTGTTCAACGAAAAGGGCGAACCGAACGTCTCCACCATGGAAATTGCCAACGAAATGGGCATCAGCCCGGGCAACCTCTATTACCACTTTCATGGCAAGGAACCGCTGATCCTCGGGCTGTTCGAGCGATTCCAGGGCGAACTGGCGCCGCTGCTGGACCCTCCGGCGGACGTGCAGTTGGCGCCGGAAGACTACTGGCTGTTCCTGCACTTGATCGTCGAGCGCCTGGCGCAGTACCGCTTTCTGTTCCAGGACCTGTCGAACCTGGCTGGGCGCCTGCCGAAGCTGGCCAAGGGCATCCGTCAGTTGCTCAATGCCCTGAAGCGCACCCTCGCCTCACTGCTGGCACAGCTCAAGGCCCAGGGATTGCTGGTCAGCGATACCCAGGCCCTGGGGCAACTGGTGGAGCAGATCACCATGACCTTGCTGTTCTCCCTGGACTACCAGCGGATCCTGGACCGCGAGGGCGAGGTTCGGCTGGTGGTCTACCAGATCATGATGCTGGTCGCCCCACACCTGCCGCCCGCGACCAAGGTCGCGACTGAGCAACTGGCGTTGCGCTACCTGGAAGAACACGAGTAACCCAGTGTGACGCTCGTCCCCACGCTCCGCGTGGGGATGCAGCCCGGGACGCTCCGCGTCCCAAACAGCGGAACGCAGAGCGTCCCCGGAGGCATTCCCACGCGGGAGCGTGGGAACGAGCGCCCGACCTTCAGAGGCCGGGCGTTTTTGCATGTCCCGCAGAATCAGGACTGGGTGGTAGGCGTCGATGGAGCCGGCGCTGGAGTTGGCGTGGCGACCGGGGTCGGAGCGGCGGCGGAGTTCGCCGGGCTCGTCGGGGTCGCCGGTTTGGCGGCTGCGGTCGGCGCCTTCGGTGCAGCGGCTTTCGGCGCGGCCGGTTTTTTCACGGCCGGTTTTTTCGCCGCAGCAGGTTTGGCCGCCGCTTTTGCCGCAGGCTTGGCGGCGGGTTTCGCTGCCGGTTTGGCAGCTGCCGTTTTAGCCGCGGGTTTAGCCGCAGGTTTGGCCGCAGGCTTGGCTGCCGCTTTGGCCGCAGGTTTGGCCGCTACCGGTTTGGCCGCCGCCTTGGCAGCAGGCTTGGCCGCAGCAGTTTTAGCCGCGGGCTTGGCCGCTGCTTTCGCCGCAGGTTTGGCAGCGGGTTTCGCCGCAGCCTTGACCAGTGGCTTGGCCGCCGTTTTAGCAGCCGGCTTGGCCGCTGCAGTCTTGGTCGCCACCGGTGCGACCTTGGCGCCGGTGAGTTTTTCGATCTGCTTGGTCAGGGTGTCGACCTTGCTGTGCAGTGCCTTGACTTCATTACGGCTCGGCACACCCAGGCGCGAGATCGCACTGTTCAGGCGCTTGTCGAAAGCCCCTTCCAGTTCGTCCCATTTGCCCAGTGCACGATCCTTCACGCCGCCGATTCGCGACTTGGCGGACTCGGCAGAGTCCTTGGCTGCATCGACTTGTTTGCCGACTGCCGTCTTGGTGAGTTTTTCGGCCTTTTCGCCGTCCTTAACCAGGGACTCGAAGAGCTTGCTGCCGTCAGTGTCGATCTTCGAGTACACGCCTAAACCAGCAAGCCAGATTTTGCGGGAATACTTTTCAATCTTCCCGGCCCACGAGCTGCCCTCTTTTTCTGTGATTTTTTTGCCAGCCATCCCGTTCTCCTTAATGTTTACGCGCGACACGTTCGAGCAATGCTGTCAGCTCATCGAGCTTAGCAGAGAGTGTCTCAACGTCATGTTTAGACGGAATGCCGATACGATTCAAGGCACTTGCAACACGGGCATCGAATACCTTCTCGACTTTATCGAGTTGTACTTCAACCCGGGCCTTGAAAGTATTGACGTCGCTCTTGGCTTCAATCAATTCGCTGTTGGCCGCTTCAAGTTTTCCGGCAATTTTCTTTTTGCCTTTGGTTTCAATAACTTCGCCAGCCTTTACCAACTCCTGAAAGTACTCGCTGCCTTCCTGGCCGACCTTCGTGTAGGCGCCCAGGCCCGCCAGCCAGATCTTGCGCGCGTACGTTTTCACGTCGCTGAGCGTGGAAGATTCAACGTCGGTTTTTTTCTTCAGAATAACTTTGGCCATGGTGCACCTCACTCGAAAAAAGGTTTGAGGAACTGCCCGCACATGGACGGGCTCAGGCACAAAGTAGTGAGAATAATTAGAAAGGGCACCCTAACAACTGACACAAAACCTGAGGGCGATGACTTCCCATGTGGGAGCGAGCTTGCTCGCGATTGCGGTGGACCAGCAACATTGATGTTGAATGACTCGCCGCTATCGCGAGCAAGCTCGCTCCCACAGGTGGACAGGTGGTGAACTTGAGTCATGCATTCCACCCACCCTTTCAATCAATCAAGCCAACGCCTTATCCAACGCCTTTTCGATTTCCGTCTTGATCGTGCCGCTCATGGCCGACATCAACATGCCCAGCTCCACGTCGACGCGGATCGAGTCGTCGCCCACATGCACTTCGCCCTTTACCCCGGAGCGCTTGAGTTTCAGGGTGTCGCCCTCCCACTGCGGCTCCAGGCCATAGCTGTCGGACAACTTCTGCGCCAGCTTGTCGGCTTTCTCTCGCGCCACTTCCTTGCCCAGGCCATGGGCACGCTCAACAGTTATACGGGCCATCGGGTGACTCCTGTTTTATCGGGACTTGCCTGAACGTTTCAGACCCTGGCTGCGTCAAAACGTCCCGGCGGTAGCCCATCTTACCTTCAGCCTTGCCAAGACAAAGCCCTCCACCGGGATTAGAATGTCCCGCATTCTTTTTTGGTGACCGCGATATGACTGATCAGCGCAAAGGCAGCGATGCCGAACCCACCACTCACTTCGGCTTCAAGAACGTGCCGGAAAGCCAGAAAGCGGAAAAAGTCGCTGAGGTTTTCCACTCCGTAGCCGCCAAGTATGACTTGATGAACGACTTGCTCTCGGGCGGCATGCACCGCCTGTGGAAGCGTTTCGCGATAGAACTGTCGGGCGTGCGCAGCGGCAATCGCGTGCTGGACATCGCTGGCGGCACGGGCGACCTGACGAAGAAGTTTTCCCACATCGTCGGGCCGACCGGCCAGGTGGTCCTGGCCGACATCAACGAATCCATGCTCAAGGTCGGTCGCGACCGCCTGCTGGACCTGGGTGTGGCCGGCAACGTCGAGTTCGTCCAGGCCGACGCTGAAAAGCTGCCGTTCCCCGACAACCATTTCGACTGCGTGACCATCGCCTTCGGCCTGCGCAACGTCACCCACAAGGAAGATGCCCTGCGCTCGATGCTGCGGGTGCTCAAGCCCGGTGGCCGCCTGCTGGTGCTGGAGTTCTCCAAGCCGACCAACGCGCTGATGTCCAAGGCCTATGACGCCTACTCGTTCGCCTTCATGCCGCTGATGGGCAAGCTGATCACCAACGACTCGGAAAGCTATCGCTACCTGGCCGAATCGATCCGCATGCACCCGAACCAGGAAACCCTGAAGTCGATGATGGTCGAGGCCGGTTTCGACCGCGTGACCTACCACAACATGACCGCAGGCATCGTCGCCCTGCACCGCGGTATCAAACCCTGATGCTGCTCACCGGCCTGCTCGCCAGCGTCGAACTCGGCCTCAACCGGGTGCTGCGCCTGGACAGCACGGCGCTCGCGCGCCTGGCGCACTTGAGTGGCAAGGTGATTGCCGTCGACTGTCGCAGCCCGGCGCTGCGGTTGTTCATCCTGCCCAGCGACGAAGGCCTGATGCTCGCCGCGCATTGGGAGGCCGAGGCCGACTGCACGCTGCGCGCCCCGGCGTCGAGCTTGCTGAACCTGGCGCTGGGCAAGGACAAGACCGCGGTGCTGCACAGCCCCGACGTGGAGCTCGACGGCGACAGCGGCGTACTGCTGGAACTGGCGGCGATTCTGCAGGACCTGGAGCTGGACTGGGAATACGAAGTGTCCCGCTGGATCGGTCCGGTGGCGACCCAATTGCTCAGCGGTCATTTGCGCAGCCGCAGCCGCTGGTATCGGCAGGGGTTCGCCAGCCTGGGGCAGAATCTGAGTGAATACCTGGCCGAAGAATCGCGTACCCTCGTAGGCCAACGCGAAGCACAAGCCCGTTTTAATGAACTGGACCAGATCAAACTTGACCTGGAACGTCTCGAGGCGCGTTTCGAGCGCCTTTCCCGATCCCTTGAAACCAAGCGATAACGCATGAAGCTGCTTGCCGTCCGCCGTTTGTTGCGCATCCAGCGCGTCGTGATCCGCTACCGCCTCGATGACCTGCTGTTCGCCCTGCCGCTGCCCTGGTTTCTCCTGGCCCTGCGCTTCGTGCTGCCGTGGCGCTGGTTTCCCCGGCGAACGCTGGACCTGAGTCGCGGTGCGCGCTTGCGCCTGGCCTTGCAGGACCTGGGGCCGATTTTCATCAAGTTCGGGCAGATCCTTTCGACCCGTCGCGACCTGTTGCCCGAAGACATCGCCGATGAACTGATGCGCCTGCAAGACCGCGTGCCACCGTTCGATTCCAAGGTGTCGGTGGCGCTGATCGAGGAACAACTGGGCAAGAAGATCAGCGAAGTCTTCAGCCGCTTCGACGTCGAGCCCCTGGCCTCGGCCTCCGTCGCCCAGGTTCACGCCGCACAACTCAAGAGCGGCGAAGAAGTGGTGGTCAAGGTCATCCGCCCGGGCCTCAAGCCGATCATTGCCCAGGACCTGGCGTGGCTGTTCATCCTCGCCCGCGCCGCCGAGCGGTTGTCGGCCGATGCCCGCCTGTTACACCCGGTGGACGTGGTCCAGGACTACGAGAAAACCATCTACGACGAACTCGACCTGCTGCGCGAGGCCGCCAACGCCAGCCAGCTGCGCCGCAACTTCGAAGGTTCACCGCTGCTGTATGTGCCGCAAGTCTATTGGGACTGGTGCCGGCCGAAAGTATTGGTGATGGAGCGCATCTACGGCATCCAGGTCACCGACCTGGCGACCCTGGCCGACCAGCGTACCGACATGAAGATGCTCGCCGAACGCGGCGTGGAAATCTTCTTCACCCAGGTGTTTCGCGACAGCTTCTTCCATGCCGACATGCACCCGGGCAACATCTTCGTCAGCACGGTGCAGCCGTGGAGCCCGCAGTACATCGCCATCGACTGCGGCATCGTCGGTAGCCTGACACCAGAAGACCAGGACTATCTGGCCCGCAACCTGTTCGCCTTCTTCAAGCGTGACTACCGTCGCGTCGCGCAACTGCACATCGATTCGGGCTGGGTGCCGGCCGAGACCAAGCTCAACGAGTTCGAAGCGGCGATCCGCACCGTGTGCGAACCGATCTTCGAAAAACCGTTAAAAGATATTTCCTTCGGCCAGGTGCTGATGCGCCTGTTCCAGACCGCGCGGCGCTTCAACATGGAAGTCCAGCCACAGCTGGTGCTGCTGCAGAAAACCCTGTTGAACATCGAAGGCCTCGGCCGCCAGTTGTACCCGGAGCTCGACCTGTGGAACACCGCCCAGCCGTTCCTCGAACGCTGGATGCGCGAGCGCGTCAGCCCCAAGACCTTGCTGGGCAACGTGCAGAGCCAGTTCGAGCAGCTCCCGCACCTGGCCAACATGACCCGCGACCTGCTCGAACGCATGTCCCAGCCCCACGCCCACGATCCGGCGCCCCCGTGGCACCGCCGCAAGGACGACTGGCTGTTGCGCCTGCTGGGTGCCGCTCACCTGGGAGGCGGCGCAGTGCTGGCGACCGGCGGGCCGCTGAGCCAACTGGGTCACTGGCCCGCCGGTATCATGATGCTGGTCGGTCTGTATCTGGTCGTTCGCCGATAGCCAGCACCGGTTCGCACTGGCACACTGTTTCAACGCTGGGCCCGCCGACGTCAGGTGCGCGGCCCATGGTCGGAGTCAAAGATGAAAAACTGGCAGGACGAGATCAAATGGGACGCTGACGGCCTGGTGCCGGCCATCGCCCAGGACCACAAGACCGGGCGCGTATTGATGATGGCCTGGATGAACCGCGAAGCGCTGGCCCTGACCGCCGCCGAGAACCGCGCCATCTATTGGTCACGTTCCCGTGGCAAGCTGTGGCGCAAAGGTGAAGAGTCCGGGCACGTGCAGCACCTGCATGAGATGCGCCTGGACTGCGACGGCGACGTCATCATCCTGATGGTCGAGCAAGTCGGTGAGATTGCCTGCCACACCGGCCGTCAAAGCTGCTTCTATCGCGTCTTCGAGAACGGCGACTGGAAAACCGTCGACCCGGTGCTCAAGGACCCGCATGCCATTTATTCAGGACATACCCATGAGTGACACCCTGACCCGCCTGGCCCAGGTGCTGGAAGAGCGCAAGGGCGCCGCGGCCGACAGCTCCTATGTCGCCAGCCTGTACCACAAGGGCTTGAACAAGATTCTGGAGAAAGTCGGCGAAGAGTCGGTCGAGACCATCATCGCCGCCAAGGACGCCGCCATCAGTGGCGATTGCAGCGACGTGATCTACGAGACCGCCGACCTGTGGTTCCACAGCCTGGTCATGCTGGCCCAACTGGGGCAGCATCCGCAGGCCGTACTGGATGAACTGGACCGTCGCTTCGGTCTGTCCGGGCACGTCGAGAAAGCCTCGCGCCCGTCCGCCTGATCAACTTTTGAGAGGAATAGCTCCATGGGTATTTTTGACTGGAAACACTGGATCGTCATCCTGGTCGTCGTGGTGCTGGTGTTCGGTACCAAGAAACTGAAAAACCTCGGCACCGATGTCGGTGAGTCGATCAAGGGCTTTCGCAAGGCCATGAACGATGACGAAAAACCGAGCGACCCGTCGGCGGCTCCTGGCCAACCCGCGCAGCCGACCCAACCGGTACACCCCCAGGCCAGCCAGCCTGTGAATGCGCCGCACACCATCGACGTGCAGGCCCAGAAAGTCGAAGAGCCCGTCCGCAAAGACTCGTGAGCACTGACTAATGTTTGGGATCAGCTTCACTGAACTGCTGCTCGTCGGCCTCGTCGCCCTTCTGGTACTGGGCCCCGAGCGCCTGCCGGGTGCTGCGCGCACCGCCGGTCTGTGGATCGGCCGCCTGAAGCGCAGCTTCAATGCGATCAAACAGGAAGTTGAACGTGAGATCGGTGCCGACGACATCCGTCGGCAACTTCACAACGAACATATTCTGTCCCTGGAGCAGGAAGCGCGGAAAATCTTCACGCCGACCCAACAGGAACCGACGCCGGTTCAGCCCGTGGCCGAACCGACGATTGCGCCCCAGGCGCCGGTGGATGGTGCGAGGTCAGTGACTGAACCGGCGCCAGTGACACCGACGGTAATGGATACAGCGCCCCCTGCTGTCCCTGCGCCTAACGACCCTACTTTGCCGCCGCGAGCCCCATGAGCGATATCCCAGAGAACGACCAGCCGATGCCGCTGGTATCGCACCTCACCGAGTTGCGCACCCGTCTGCTGCGTTGCGTCGCGGCGATTTTCATTATCTTCGCCGGGCTGTTTTCCTTCACCCAGCAGATCTACACCTTCGTCTCCACGCCACTGCGCCAGTACCTGCCGGTAGGCGCGACAATGATCGCCACCGACGTGTCGTCGCCGTTCCTGACGCCTCTGAAGCTGACGATGATGGTCTCGCTGTTCCTGGCGATTCCGGTGATCCTGCACCAGATCTGGGGCTTCATCGCACCGGGTCTGTACAAGCATGAAAAGCGCATCGCCGTGCCGCTGCTGGTGTCCAGTATCCTGCTGTTCTACACCGGCATGGCCTTCGCCTATTACCTGGTGTTCCCGCTGATCTTCAAGTTCTTCGCCGCCGCCACCCCGGCGGGCGTGGAAATGATGACCGACATCAGCAGCTACCTGGATTTCGTCATGACGCTGTTCTTCGCCTTCGGCGTGGCGTTCGAAATCCCCGTGGCCGTGGTGCTGCTGGTGTGGATTGGCGTGGTCGACGTGGCCTATTTGAAGAAGATCCGCCCCTACGTGATCATCGGCTGCTTCGTGGTCGGCATGATCCTGACCCCGCCGGACATCTTCTCCCAGACCCTGCTCGCGGTGCCGATGTGGCTACTGTTCGAGATCGGCATCCTGTTCGGTGGCCTGGTGCGCAAGCGCCGGGAAGAAGAGCCCGAGGAACAACCGGTCGATGACCATAACGACCAGCCGCCAGCGACCCAAGCGTGAACCTGCTGCTGCTCGAAGAGGCCGACTTCATCGGGCCTGACCGCGTGGTCCTGAGCGATCGCCGGTTGACCCACATGCAGGAAGTCCATCGCAGTGCCGTCGGTGACAGCCTGCGCGTCGGGCGCATCGGGGGGCTGATGGGCACCGCCCAGGTGCTGCGCCTGGAAGCCCGCGAGGCCGAACTGCAAGTGACCCTCGACCAGCCTCCACCGGCCAAGTTGCCGCTGACCCTGGTGCTCGCCCTGCCACGTCCGAAAATGCTTCGGCGGGTGTTCCAGACCGTCGCCACCATGGGCGTGCCGCGCGTGGTGCTGGTCAACAGCTATCGCGTGGAAAAGAGCTTTTGGCAGACGCCGTTTCTCGAACCCGAGGCCATCCGCGAGCAACTGATCCTGGGCCTGGAACAAGCCCGGGACAGCGTGCTGCCGGAAATCATCATCGAAAAACGCTTCAAGCCCTTCGTCGAAGACCGCCTGCCAGCCATGACCGACGGCACCTTGGGCCTGGTCGGTCACCCTGGCAACTACCCACCCTGCCCTCGCGCGCTGACAGAACCGGTGACACTGGCCATCGGCCCGGAAGGCGGCTGGATTCCCTACGAGATCGACCTGTTGGCCAAGGCCGGCCTGCAACCGGTGCAACTGGGCGAGCGGATCCTGCGGGTCGAGACCGCGGTTACCGCGCTGCTTGCACGACTGTTCTGATCCCGTTGGTTTGCCACCGTATTCCAAACGCATCTAACTCATTTCTCCTGCTCCCCCTTTATGGGCCGATAGCGCTTTGTACAAAGCAGTTCCGCCCTTCAAGGGAGTATCAGCATGTTCCAATGGTTAGGTAACGTAGGCGTTAATCGCAAACTCGGCTTCGGCTTCGGTCTGGTGCTGCTCTTAACCTTGATGATTGCCTTCACCGGATGGACCGGCCTAGGCAATGTGATTGCACGCGGCGACACACTCGGGCTCATCGCCAGCCTGAACGACCTGACCAAGGACCTGCGCTCCGCGCGCATGGACTATTACTCGACCCGGGGTGAAAAGGGTTCGGGGGAAATCAACGATCTGATCGGCAAACTGGAGCCAGGGCTCCAGACCGCCCGTCAATCGATCGAACAGCCAGCCGATGTGGCGATCGTCGACAAACAACTGGCCGCTGTCGCCGATTACAAGGTTGCCCTCGCCGAATTGGTCCGAGCCATGGCCAGTCGTGAGGATGCGCGCAGCAAACTGGGCGCCAGTGCCGATAACGCCGTGGCCCGAGTCACCAGCGTTGAAACCGCCATACGGCAAAGCGACAACGCTGCTCAACTCGACAGTGTGGTCAGCCTGAGCAAGGCCATCCAGCAAGCCCGCTATCAGGTTCGCGGTTATACCTACAGCGTTGAGACCGACGCCGAGCAGCCAGCCCTGGATGCCATCGATAACGCGTTGAAAGCCCTCGGCAGCCTGCCGGCCCGACTGCCCGATGAACACGCCGCCAACCTGCAACAGGCCAGCGAGTCGTTCAAGACCTATCGTGCCGCGGTCAACCAGTTCCGTGAAGCCCAGACCGCCAGCGCTGCCGCCATCAAACGCATGTCCGACCTGGGGGTTGTGCTACGCGGGGCCAGTCGAGACCTCACGCTGTCCCAGACAGTCGTGCGCGACCATGATGCGACCAAAGCCAACACGTTGCTGGTCTCGGCCGCCGCGTTGGCCTTGCTGTTCGGCGTGATCGCTGCCATGGCGATCACCCGGCAGATCGTCATACCATTGGAGCAGACGCTCAAGGTCGCCGAACGCGTGGCGGCAGGTGACTTGACCCACAACCTCAGCGCCGAGCGCCGCGACGAACTGGGCCAACTGCAACGCGCCATACAGAGCATGACCGTGGGCCTGCGGCAATTGATCGGCGGCATCAGCGACAGTGTCACGCAAATCGCCAGTGCCGCCGAACAGCTCTCGGCCGTCACCGAGCAGACCAGCGCCGGGGTCAACAAACAGAAAGTGGAAACCGACCAGGTCGCCACCGCCATGCACGAAATGACCGCTACGGTGCAGGAAGTGGCGCGCAATGCCGAAGAGGCCTGCGAAGCGACGGTCGCCGCGGACCAGCAGGCTCGCGAAGGCGAAAAAGTGGTGGGTGAAGCCATCGCCCAAATCGAACGCCTGTCCAAGGAAATGGGCAATTCCACCGAAGCCATGGGTCATCTCAAGCGCGAGAGCGACAAGATCGGCAGCGTGCTGGACGTGATCAAGTCCGTCGCCCAGCAAACCAACCTGCTGGCCCTCAATGCGGCCATCGAGGCGGCCCGTGCCGGTGAAGCCGGGCGTGGTTTCGCAGTGGTGGCCGACGAGGTTCGTGGCCTGGCCCAGCGTACCCAGAAGTCCACCGAAGAAATCGAAGCACTGATCGGCAACCTGCAATCGGGCACCGAACAGGTCGCCACCACCCTGGACAACAGCCGCAACCTGACCGACAGCAGCGTCGAACTGACACGTCGTGCCGGCGGCTCACTGGAAAACATCACCCGCACGGTCTCGGCGATCCAGTCGATGAACCAACAGATCGCCGCCGCCGCCGAGCAACAGAGCGCCGTGGCCGAAGAGATCAACCGCAGCGTCGTGAACGTTCGCGATGTCTCCGAACAAACCGCCTCCTCCAGCGAAGAAACCGCCGCCTCCAGCGCCGAACTGGCACGGTTGGGGGTTCATTTGCAGACACTGGTGGGACGCTTCAAAGTCTAAACACCGAAAAAGCGGCGAGCACAGCCCCGTAGCGAGGGGCCTTGCTCCCGTTCGAGCGCGAATCGGCCGTCAACGGCGTTCGGACTGGCAACGGTTTCGCCGCCGGGCGTGGGCAAGCGTCCTCACCACGGATATCCCCCGCCCTATTTTCTACAGATCCCCGTCACATGGTCGATACTCTCCTCATAAGACCTATAAAAGGTTCGAGGGAGTATCAGCATGTTCAGTTGGCTAACCGAAAAGCTGGGAAACGTAAGTGTCAATCGCAAACTGGGTTTCGGTTTTGGCCTGGTGCTGCTCATGACCCTCCTGAGCACCTTCGCGGGCTGGAACAGCCTGAGCAGCGTGATCAGCCGCGCGGATAAACAGGCGTCCATCGCCAGCCTCAATGAGTTGGCCAAGGATTTGCGAATCTCCAGTCTCGAGTATGAGATGCGGCGCGGCGAACAAGGACCAGCAGTCGTCAGCGAGTTCCTGGGCAAGCTTCAGGACAGCATCCAAGCCGCCCTCAAACGGTTTGTACGTCCGGCAGACCAGGAGTTGCTCAATCAGCAGTTGGCTATCCTCGATGAGTACAAACGCGCCTTTGCCGACCTGACCCAGGCGACACAGAACCGCGAATCGGCCCGCTCCAAGCTTGGCGCCAACGCCGACAACGCCGTGGCCAAGGTGACAGAAGTCGAAAATGCCTTGCGCCAAGGTGACAGCGTTGCTCAATTCAACGCTGTGGTTGAGCAGAGCAAACTGATCCAGCAGGCGCGCTACCAGGTCCGCGGCTACACCTACAGCGGCAAGGCCGATGCAGAGCAACCGGCACTGGATGCCATCGAAAACGTCTTGAAAAACCTTGAAAGCCTGCCGGGCAAACTGCCGGAACAACACGCCGCCAACCTGCAACAAGCTTCTGAATCGATGAAGGCTTATCGCGCTGCCGTCAGCCAGTTCCGCGACTCACAGGTCGCCAGTGCTTCGGCCCTCAAGAAAATGGCCGACCAGGACAGCCGTTTGCATGAACTGAACAATCATTTGACCACCTCGCAGATCGAGAAACGCGACCAGGAAACGGCTCAAGCGAAAGAAACGCTGATCATCGTCACCATCCTGGCACTGGCATTTGGCCTGCTGGCTGCATGGATCATCACCCGGCAGATCGTCGGTCCACTGCAACAGACCCTGGTAGCTCTCGAACGTGTCGCCTCCGGCGACTTGAGCCATAACCTGGTGGTCACCCGCCGCGACGACATGGGTCAACTGCAAGGCAGCCTGCAGCGAATGGTGATCAGCCTGCGGCAACTGATCGGGGGTATCAGCGACGGCGTCACGCAAATCGCCAGCGCCGCCGAACAGCTCTCGGCCGTCACCGAGCAGACCAGCGCCGGGGTCAACAGCCAGAAAGTGGAAACCGATCAGGTCGCCACTGCGATGCACGAAATGACCGCCACCGTGCAGGAAGTGGCGCGCAATGCCGAGGAAGCCTCCGAAGCGGCAGTTGCCGCTGACCAGCAGGCTCGCGAAGGCGAAAAAGTGGTCGGCGAAGCCATCGCCCAGATCGAACGCCTGTCCAAGGAAGTGGGCAACTCCACCGAAGCCATGGGCCACCTCAAGCGCGAGAGCGACAAGATCGGCAGCGTGCTGGACGTGATCAAGTCCGTGGCCCAGCAAACCAACCTGCTGGCCCTCAACGCCGCCATCGAGGCAGCCCGGGCCGGTGAAGCCGGACGTGGTTTTGCGGTGGTGGCCGACGAGGTACGCAGCCTGGCCCAGCGCACCCAGAAGTCCACCGAAGAAATCGAAGAGCTGATCCTGGGCCTGCAATCGGGCACCGAACAGGTCGCGACCACCCTGGACAACAGCCGTAGCCTGACCGACAGCAGCGTCGAACTGACCCGCCGTGCCGGTGGTTCGCTGGAAAACATTACCCGTACGGTCTCGGCGATCCAGTCGATGAACCAACAGATCGCCGCTGCGGCCGAGCAGCAGAGCGCCGTGGCCGAAGAGATCAACCGCAGCGTCGTGAACGTTCGCGATGTCTCCGAACAAACCGCCTCCTCCAGCGAAGAAACCGCCGCCTCCAGCGCCGAACTGGCACGGTTGGGGGTTCATTTGCAGACGCTGGTAGGTCGCTTCAAGGTCTAACCAGAGGGCAGGTATAAAACCCGTGGCCAGAGATTGCTCCCGCTTGGGCGCGACGTGGCCACTACTGTGAGATCTATTCTCTACAGATCCCTTCCAACCGGTCGATATAGCTCCCAGCACATAAACTCAGCGCTGCAGGGAGTAACAGCATGTTCCGATGGCTAGGTAATGTAGGCGTTAATCGCAAACTCGGTTTCGGCTTCGGCCTGGTGCTGTTCCTGACCGTGATAATCGCCTTCACGGGCTGGACCGGCCTGGGTAACGTGATCAGCCGTGGCGACAAGCTGGGGTTCATTGCCAGCCTGAACGATTTGACCAAGGACTTGCGCCTGGCGCGCATGAACTACGACACCTCGCGGGGCGAGAACGGCCCCCAGCAAGTCAACGACCTGATTGGCAAGCTCGACGCCGGGCTGAAGACCGCCCGCCAACTGATAGAGCAACCGGCCGATGTAGCCCTGATCGATAAACAATTGGCCGCCGTGGCCGAGTACAAAAAAGCCTTCGCCGAGATGACCCGCGCCACCGCCAGCCGAGAAGATGCCCGCAGCAAACTCGGTGCCAGTGCAGACAATGCCGTGGCTCGCATCGCTGAAGTAGAGAAGTCGTTGCTGCAAGGCGACAGCGTCGCCCAGTTCAACAGCATCGTGACCCTGAGCAAAGCGGTCCAGCAAGCGCGCTATCAGGTTCGCGGCTACACCTACAGCGGCAAGAGCGAAGCCCAGCAACCGGCCCTTGAGGCCGTCGACAATGCCCTCAAACTTCTCGCACGTTTGCCAGAGCAATTGCCTGAAGAACATGCAGCCAACCTGCAACAGGCCAGCGACTCGATCAATGTCTATCGCTCAGCGGTCAGCCAGTTCCGCGACTCCCAGATCGACAACGCCGCGGCACTCAAGCGCATGGCAGATCAAGGCGACGTATTGATCGATGCCAGCCAAAAACTGACCGTCTCCCAGACCGCCGTGCGCGACCGTGACGCAACCGAGGCCAAGACCTTCCTGGTAGCGGCTGCCGTGCTCGCTTTGCTGTTCGGTGTCGTCGCTGCCCTGGTCATCACCCGGCAGATCGTCGGCCCTCTGGGCCAGACCCTCAAGATCGCCGAACGTGTGGCGGCAGGTGACCTGACTCACAACCTCACCTCCGAGCGCCGCGACGAACTGGGCCAGCTACAGCGCGCCATGCAGAACATGACCGTGGGTCTACGGCAATTGATCGGTGGCATCAGCGACGGCGTCACGCAGATCGCCAGCGCCGCCGAACAGCTCTCGTCCGTCACCGAGCAGACCAGCGCCGGGGTCAACAGCCAGAAAGCGGAAACCGACCAGGTCGCCACCGCCATGCACGAAATGACCGCCACGGTGCAGGAAGTGGCAAGCAACGCCGAAGAGGCTTCCGAAGCGGCCGCCGCCGCCGATGCCCAGGCACGCGAGGGCGATAAAGTCGTCGGCGAAGCGATTGCCCAGATCGAGCGCCTGGCACTCGAAGTGGGTAATTCCACCACCGCCATGGGCGAGCTGAAGCGAGAAAGCGACAAGATCGGCAGTGTGCTGGATGTGATCAAGTCCGTCGCCCAGCAAACCAACCTGCTGGCCCTCAACGCCGCCATCGAGGCAGCCCGGGCCGGTGAAGCCGGGCGTGGGTTTGCGGTAGTCGCCGATGAAGTCCGCAGCCTGGCCCAGCGTACCCAGAAGTCCACCGAAGAAATCGAAGAGCTGATCCTTGGCCTGCAATCGGGTACTGAACAGGTCGCGGCGACCCTGGACAACAGCCGCAGCCTGACTGACAGCAGCGTCGAGCTGACCCGTCGCGCCGGCGGGTCGTTGGAAAACATCACCCGTACCGTCTCGGCGATCCAGGCGATGAACCAGCAGATCGCCGCTGCGGCGGAGCAGCAGAGTGCTGTGGCGGAGGAGATCAACCGTAGCGTGCTGAATGTGCGTGATGTGTCAGAGCAAACGGCGTCGTCCAGTGAAGAGACTGCCGCTTCGAGCGCTGAATTGGCGCGGTTGGGGGTGCATTTGCAGACGTTGGTGGGGCGGTTCCGGGTTTGATTTGGGTATTGGTGTCGTGTGTATATCCGTTATTTAGGTAACGGCTGCTGACGGTTCCGCTCTTACAGCGGGTCACTTTCGAAAAGCCCGGAAGCCGGCCCAGTCGAAAGTAACCAAAGCGCTTTTGCCCCACCACGCGGTGCCTCGCCTAGGCTCGGCATGCCTGCGTTCGGCCATCGTGGTTAACGGGGCACCCGAGATCAACGTCCACCACGAGGCGGCCTAACAGCCGACCTGGCTCTCCCGGTCGTACACCCGTTAGATCTGTGGGAGCAAAGCTTGCTCGCGATAGCGGTCTGTCAGGCAACATCAATACTGACTGCCCCACCGCCTTCGCGAGCAAGCTCGCTCCCACATAGGTTTTTGGTCGTTTATAAAATCAGCGTCCACCGCCGATCCCTGTGGGGAGCAAAGCTTGCTCGCGAAAGCGGCGGGTCAGCTTGCCTGGATGTTGGATGTGCCGGCCTCTTCGCGGGCAAGCCCGCTCCCACACTGGATCTTCAGTGGGCAAGAAACTTGTGTTCGGCACAGTTCCCTCTGTGGGAGCAAAGCTTGCTCGCGATAGCGGTGGGTCAGCTTGTATTGATGTTGGATCTGCCTGCCTCTTCGCGGGCAAGCCCGCTCCCACACTGGATCTTCAGTGGGCAAGAAATTTATGTTCGGCACAGTTCCCTCTGTGGGAGCAAAGCTTGCTCGCGATAGCGGTGGGTCTGCTTGCATCAATGCTGAATGTGCCGCCACCTTCGCGAGCAAGCCCGCTCCCACATAGGTTTTTGGTCGTTTATAAAATCAGCGTCCAACGCCGATCCCTGTGGGAGCCGAGCTTGCTCGCGATGGTGGTGGGTCTGCTTGCATCCATGCTGAATGTGCTGCCGCTTTCGCGAGCAAGCTCGCTCCCACATAGGTTTTTGGTCGTTTATAAGATCAGTGTCCACCGCCGATCCCTGTGGGAGCCGAGCTTGCTCGCGATGGCGGTGGTCTGCTTGCATCAATGCTGAATGTGCTGCCGCCTTCGCGAGCAAGCTCGCTCCAACAATGGGATCGGAGTACGACCGGAAGAAATAGGCCGGCTGCAAGGCCGCCTCGCGAGCAAGCTTTGCTCCCACAGGTCCGGCTCAAACAGATCTGATGGGTGTACGACCGGGAGAGCCAGGTCGGCTACTAGGCCGCCTCGCGGTGGACGTTGATCTCGGGTGCCCCGTTAACCACGATGGCCGAACGCAGGCATTGTGGAGTGGGCATCCCGGCATGGATGCCGGGATAGCCGCGCTGGGCCATGGATGGCCCTTCGCGGCGGGCCCACGGAGCAATGCCGGAGTGAGGGCACACCGAGCCTAGGCGAGGTGCCGAGTGGTGGGGCATGAGCGTTTTGCTTACTTTTGCGCTTCTCAAAAGTGAGCCGCTGTAAGAGCGGAACCGTAAGCAGCCGTTACCTAAATAACGGATATACATACAAAAATACCTGAGCCCCACAATCCGTCATCCCAAGGCTACGGAGCCTTGCGCCATTGCCTACAACTACGCCAGAATCCGCCGGCTTGTGCGCCTTGGCCCTGGGCTCTAACGTTTGCGGGTCGCTGTCAGTTCAGCGATCGGGTTTAGCAGCCTGGACAATCCTAGACGTACGCTCTCCACATGCGTGAGCAGGCTTCAGCACCTGCGCATCTATGTCATGGCGGTTGTGCGTGGGAGACCTTCGGGTCTGCCGGGTTCTAGGGTCCCGGTCTGCTAACCCGCGTACAGTCGCCACCCATTCTCGTTTAGCAGCGATATCTGGCGGCTCCATTACCCTAGGAGCGTCAACCATGCACAAGGTCACACCCAATCCACCAGAACCAGAAACCGACCCCAAGAAACTCCAGGAAGCCACCGACCGCGCGCTCGATTACTACCTGAAGCCCAAACAACCCAACCCCGAAGATAAACAGCCGCCGGGCCAGCTCTTCACCGTCGTCGACGGCATCGACACCGAAAGCCTGTTGGCCAACCTCAGCGAAAACCTGGCCTCAGCCAATGCCATGGTCAGCGACCTTGCATTCGACCTGAAAGGCTCGCGACGCCATATTGCCCTTGGTATTCAACAACTGATCGAGCTGAGTGGTTTGTTGGCGAATCGGGTACTGGACAACGTCAATACACAGTCCTGACCTCGCCACGGATAGCGCTCAATTACTGAAATAGCGCCCAACAAAAAGCCCCGCTTCCTTTCAGAAGCGGGGCTTTTGCGTATCAGTATCAGGCCACTTGAGGCTGTGCGCTCAACGGCTGAAGCGGTAACAACGGTGCATGAGGATCAGCGTTGATCGATTCGCGCCACGCCGCCAGCCACTCGGGATGACCCTCGCTCCAGACCTGCTCATGCAGGCGGGACAGGGCCACCGGGTCGCTCAGCAGAGCCAGTCGCTCGGCGTTGCTGAGACCGGCAGGGCCGGCCTTCAAGGCGTGACGAACACGTTCGACCCGCAGCCATTCGATCGGCTCGGCCTTGCCGTGACGCGAGGTTGCCAACGCATACGCCAAGGCGTTCTGTTGCGGATCGACCACCGCCCGGATGAAACCGTCTTTGAGCGCATGCCAACGGTTTTCATGGGTGTACTGATCCGTCGACAGCAGTTCCTGTGGCGGTGCGTATTCCTCAGGGATCAGGAACAGGCTTTCATCACGGGACTTCAAGCCCAGGCCCACGCGGCTGGAAATCACCGATACCGGAATCGACAGCATCAGCGAACCGACAATCGGCACCAGCCACCACAGGAAGCTCGGGTTCAGCCAGATCACCAGCAAGGCCCAGAAGAAGCCCAGCAAGGTTTGCGGACCGTGGCGCTTGACCGCTTCGCTCCACGGCGTGGAGTCGTCGTCACGTTGTGGCGAGTTCCAGGTTGCAGCCCAGCCCAGGAATGCGGCGAGCACGAAACGGGTGTGGAAAATCATCCGCACTGGCGCCAGCAGCATGGAGAACAACATCTCCAGGAGCATCGACAGCGTCACCTTGAACTTGCCACCGAACTCCTTCGCACCCTTGGCCCAGATCAGCACGATACTCAGCAGCTTGGGCAGGAACAGCAGCACGATGGTGGTGGAGAACAGGGCGATGGCCTTTTCCGGGTGCCATTGTGGCCACAACGGATAGAGCTGGCGCGGCTCGAGGAAGTACTGCGGCTCCATCAACGTGTTCACCGCCAGCAGCGCCGTGGAGAGCACCAGGAAGAAGAACCACAGTGGCGCCGACAGGTAGGACATCACGCCGGTCAGGAACACCGCACGGTGCACCGGGTGCATGCCCTTGACCAGGAACAGCCGGAAGTTCATCAGGTTACCGTGGCACCAGCGACGGTCACGCTTGAGTTCGTCCAGCAGGTTCGGCGGCAGCTCTTCGTAGCTGCCCGGCAAGTCATAGGCAATCCACACGCCCCAGCCGGCACGGCGCATCAGCGCAGCTTCGACGAAGTCGTGGGACAGGATGGCACCGGCGAACGCGCCTTTACCGGGCAGCGGCGCCAGGGCGCAGTGCTCGATGAACGGTTTCATGCGAATGATCGCGTTGTGGCCCCAGTAGTGGGATTCACCCAACTGCCAGAAGTGCAGGCCGGCGGTGAACAGCGGACCGTATACCCGGGTGGCGAACTGCTGCATGCGCGCATACAGCGTGTCCATGCCCGAGGCCCGTGGCGCGGTCTGGATGATGCCGGCGTCCGGCGTGGCTTCCATCAGGCGCACCAGGCTGGTCAGGCACGTACCGCTCATGACGCTGTCGGCGTCGAGCACGACCATGTACTTGTAGTCGCTGCCCCAACGACGGCAGAAGTCGTCGAGGTTGCCGCTCTTGCGCTTCACGCGACGGCGGCGGCGGCGATAGAAGATCTTGCCGAAACCACCGGCTTCACGGCAGACGTCGAGCCAGGCCTGTTGTTCGGCCACGCAGATATCGGTTTCGTTACTGTCGCTGAGCACGAAGAAGTCGAAACGATCCAGGTCACCGGTGGCGGCCACCGACTCGAAGGTTGCGCGCAAACCGGCGAATACCCGTGGCACGTCTTCGTTGCAGATCGGCATCACCAGCGCTGTGCGGGCGTCCTTGGGAATTGGCTCGTTGCCGGCGCTGGCACCGGAAATGCGGTACTTGTCGTGACCGGTGAGCAATTCGAGAAAGCCCATCAACGCTGTCCAGAAGCCTGCCGAGACCCAGCAGAACAGGATCCCGAACAGAATCAGGATGCTGGTTTGCAGCGCATACGGCAGCACTTGCGTGGCGGTCTGCAACAGCGGTTGGTGCAGGACTTCTTCCAGGTCCACGAACGACCAGCCCTGGTACGGCATGATGCCTTTCATGTACCAGCCAGCGACGATGGTCTGGCCGAGCATCAATATCAGCAGGATGTAGCGACGGGTCGAGCCCACGGTACGCCAGCGTGCATGCGGCAGCACGCGCTCATCCTTGGGCGGCTTCGGCGGGTTGGTACGACCGGTCAGGCGCCGCCAGCCACGCACCAGGATATTGGTGCGCCATGGCTCCGGTACGACCTTGGTCCGACGAATCGGCGGCGTGGCTTTCAGGCACACCCGACCGCTGGTGTCGAGCCCCAGCATCTCGGCGTCTTCGAGCTCTTCGGCGGTGCTCAGGGTCAGCCGGCGGCCCACCGAGGCTTGCGCCGCCTCGGCGGGCTCGTCGAAGGTCGAAGACGACAGGCGTTCGTGCAATTCGCTGAAGGACTTGCAGCCCGCCAGTTCGGCGCGCTGCTCGTCGGTCATGGGCAAATGGGCCAGGTACTCGCTGAGCGTCTCTGGCTGTACTGAAGTATTACTCATCGGCTGGCAACTGATAGCTCCAGGTCTCGGTCAAGACTTGTTCAGTCGGTTCCGGTTCCTGCTGGGTTGGGGTCGGTTCAACAGCGGCGTCTGCCGCCTTGACGGCCTTGGCTTCGTCTTTCGCTTTTTCGTTCGCGAGCTCTTTTTCGGTCTGCTGGCGGGCGACTTTGTCGGCCTTGGCCAGGGTCGTGGTCACGGAGTGCGCGGTGGCCGGGGCTTCGACAGGCGTCAATGGACGGACCAGCGCCGCACGCATTTCGGTGGCCTGTTTCGAATCCTTGATCTTCAACCGCAGGGTCAAGCGCCAGCCCTTGGTTTCAGGGTTGTAGCGCACGCTATTCTCGACGATCTCGCCGTTTTCGCCGACGCTTACCTGGCTACGCACATCGGCGTCTTCCGGCAGGGCTTGCAGGGACGGACCTTCGAAATCCACCAGGTAGGCCACGCTGCCGTCCGGCTGACGGATCAGGTTGGACTGTTTCACGTCACCGGTGGAACGCAGGGTCTGCTGGACCCAGGCGCTGTCCGGCGAGTGCAGGCTGGCTTCGTCGAGGGTCCAGTGCAGGCGATAGCTGAAGTCCAGCGGCTGGCCTGGCTCAGGCAGTTTTTCCGGGCTCCAGAAGGCAACGATATTGTCGTTGGTTTCGTCGGCGGTCGGAATTTCTACCAGGTCCACGGAGCCCTTGCCCCAATCGCCTTTCGGTTCGATCCAGGCACTTGGACGCTTGTCGTAGCGGTCGTCCAGGTCTTCGTAATGGCTAAAGTCGCGCCCACGTTGCAACAGGCCGAAACCACGCGGGTTCTCTACCGAGAAGTTGCTCACGGCCAGGTGTTTCGGGTTGTTCAGCGGACGCCAGATCCACTCGCCGTTACCGGCATGGATCGACAGGCCACTGGAGTCGTGCAGTTCGCGACGGTAGTTCAGCACTTTGGACGGTTGGTTGGCGCCGAACAGGTACATGCTGGTCAATGGAGCCACACCCAGCTTGGTCACGCGGTCACGCAGGAACATGCGCGACTTCACGTCGACCACGGTGTCGGTGCCCGGACGCAAGGTCAGGCGATAAGCGCCAGTGGCGCGTGGCGAATCCAGCAGGGCGAAGATCACCAGGTGCTTGTCGGTCGGCTTCGGACGTTGGATCCAGAACTCGCGAAAGCGCGGGAATTCTTCACCCGATGGCAACGCGGTGTCGATGGCCATGCCGCGGGCGGACAAACCGTAGGTCTGGCCCTTGCCAATGACGCGGAAATAACTCGCGCCCAGCATGGTCATGATCTCGTCCTGCTTGTCAGCCTTGTTGATCGGGTACAACACGCGAAAACCCGCGTAACCCAGCTGTTCAGTGGCCTTGGGATCGAATTTCACATCGTCGAAATCAAAGCGCGACGGGTCGTACTTGATCTCTTCGACGGTGGTCGCGGTGATTTCGTTGATCTTCACCGGTGTGTCGAAATGCATACCCTGGTGATAGAAGGACAGCCTGAACGGTGTCTTCTGGTCGGCCCATTCGGCTTTTTCGGTGCGGAAACGGATTTTTTGATAGTCAGCGAATTTCATTTCGCGGAATTCGTTCGGCAGATTACTGCGCGGGGCTTCGTATTTTTGCCCGGCCAGTTCTTGAGCCTTCGCCGATACATCATCCAGGCTGAATGCCCACAGTTGGCCCGCGCCGAACAGGCACAACAGAGCCGAGCCCGTTACCAGGGCGCTTCTCAACCGTTTGGCAGTCATTTTTGGTGCATTACAGGGACTAACAATCACGAGCAACCCTCGCCGAAAACTGATCAAAAAACCAACGGCCAGATAAAGTATCTGCACGGTAACGGCACTGAAAAACCGTTCCTGCGGACCACTCTGCCAAGTTGGCGAGCATTGTTCCGACTCCGATGGGACAAAATGATTCCCCAAACGGTCCAGGACAAGTCTCTACCTAAGTCAAATGGACCAGCGAACGCTGATCCCCCGTAGCGCGCGATTATCTAGTAGCCCGCGTGACAACGCATCAGGGGTAGCAAAGTATTTATCGAGAAAACTCCCAGTTTTGCCTCGAAACAGGCCCGAAAAGATGTTTCAAACGCTTTCAGACCTGTAACAGGAAGGTTACCGGGCCATCATTGACCAAATGCACTTGCATGTCGGCGCCGAATCTACCTGATGCCACAGTGCCATGCACCTGTTTCGCCTGGGTGAGCAAATAGTTGAACAACTCTTCTCCCAGGGCCGGAGGTGCGGCTGTCGAAAAACTCGGGCGCAAACCACTTTTGGTGTCGGCCGCCAAGGTGAACTGCGACACCAGCAGCAACCCACCACCGACATCCGCCAGGGACAGGTTCATCTTGCCGTCGGCGTCGCTGAACACTCGATAGTTAAGCAGCTTATGCAGGAGTTTGTCGGCGCTGGCCCGGGTATCCCCGGGCTCGACAGCCACCAACACCAGCAAGCCCTGATCCACGGCGCCAATGATCTCGCCTGATACTTCGACCCGCGCGCAGCGAACTCGTTGCAACAGCCCCTTCATGCTTCTTCAGGCGGCAGGTCGAGCAGGCGCCGGGCCATTTGCGCAGCGGCGCGAACCAGTGCGTCGGTGATCCCCGGCTCCGAAGCGGCGTGACCAGCGTCGCGAATCACCTGCAGTTCGCTGTTGGGCCAGTTCTGATGCAGCTCCCAGGCATTGTCCAGCGGGCAGATGACGTCGTAGCGGCCATGCACGATGACGCCCGGCAAATGGGCGATCTTGCCCATGTCGCGAATCAACTGGTTGGGTTCGAGGAAAGCGTTGTTGGTGAAGTAGTGGCATTCGATCCGGGCGATCGACAGCGCCCGCTGCGGCTCGGAGAAGCGATCGACCACCAGTGGGTTCGGACGCAGGGTTGCGGTGCGACCTTCCCAGGTGGACCAGGCCTTGGCCGCGTGCATCTGGGCGATCTGATCGTTGCCGGTCAGGCGCTTGTGGAAAGCGCTGAGCAGGTCGTCGCGCTCGTCCAACGGGATCGGTGCGATGTAGTCCTGCCAATAGTCGGGGAACAGGCGACTGGCGCCGGCCTGGTAGAACCATTCGATTTCCTGCGGGCGGCAGAGAAAGATCCCACGCAGGATCAAGCCGTGTACCCGCTCTGGATGAGTCTGGGCGTAGGCCAGGGCCAGGGTCGAGCCCCAGGAACCGCCAAACAGCACCCACTTCTCGATACCCAGGTGCTTGCGGATGCGCTCCAGGTCTTCGACCAGATCCCAGGTGGTGTTGTTCTCAAGGCTCGCATGGGGGGTGGACCGACCGCAGCCGCGCTGGTCGAAAGTGACGATGCGGTACAGGTTCGGATCGAAGTAGCGGCGGCTCTGTGCATCGCAGCCAGCACCCGGGCCGCCGTGAATGAACACCACCGGCAGGCCTTCCGGGGAACCGCTTTCATCGACATAGAGCGTGTGGGTGTCATCGACAGCCAGATCGTGCCGGGCATGGGGTTTGATCTGCGGGTACAAAGTCTGCATTGCGCGCTCCGTAAGGGGTCGAGTCATCCCTGTAGGGACGTCTATTTAGTCTGCCGTCCGGCATCATAAACCCGAATTACCTTAATGAGCATGTCCCCTGCGCAGTCAAAGCATGTCAGCCAGGTACGCCAGCAGCGTGCGATACAGCCGATCGACCTCCGGCACCTGCCCCCGACCGCGCAGGCAGCCGTGGACCAACCCTTCGCCCATGTACAACACAGAGGCTACCCCTGCGGCGTTCAGCCGCTCGCTATAAAGGACACCGTCGTCGCGCAGCGGGTCCCATTGCGCAACGACAATCAGCGCTGGTGGAAGACCGTCCAGATGATCGGCGAGCAACGGCATGGCGAGGAGGGACGGTTGGGCGCCGTTCAGGTAGAGGGTGTGATAACTGTCCAGATCGCTGCTGCTCAACAGCGGCGCGTCGGCACATTCGCGGCGCGAGGGTAGCGTTGCCAGGCCACCGAGCGCCGGATAGATCAGCACCTGGGCCCGGGGCAGCGCTTGCCCGGCATCACGCAAGGCCAGGCATAACGCAGCGGCGAGATTGCCGCCGGCACTGTCTCCGACCACCAGCCGGCGACGCGGGTCGATGGCAAAGGGCGCGGCTGCCAGATGACGCCACACGGCGAGGCAATCGTCCAACCCGGCTGGAAACGGATGCTCTGGGGCCAGCCGATAATCCACCGCCACCACCAGCGCACCAAGGGCAGCCGCCAGCTCCATGCAGATGAAGTCATGGGAGTCCAGGTCCCCCACCACCCAACCACCGCCGTGCAGATAAAGGATGCACGGCCAGCCGGTGGGTGGCGCGGCGCCCCGTGGGTGATAGGCGCGCGCAGCCACACCGGCCAACTCGAAATCCTCGATGGCCAGTGTTGGCGGGCATGCCGGGGTGAACGCCCGGCACATTTGGCTGTAGCCCTGGCGCGAACTGGCGAGGCTGTCGTCCGGGCTGGTGAAGCTCAGGGTTCTGTCGATGAAGGCTGACATCTGTTCTGAGAGTGGATATGAGGCCATGAAGAACACCACCTATTGAAATGTGGGAGCCACCACAGATAAATCACCCCGCCACAGCCAGGCAGGTCAATTCTTGAGACTGGCCTGCACCGCCGCCACGCCATCCTTGCCGTCGAAGCTGGTGACTCCGGCCAGCCACTTCTGCAAATCCTCGGGATGATCGCGCAACCATTGCCGGGCGACGTCCTGGGGCGTCTTGCGCTCCATGATCGGCACCATCAACTGGCTTTCCTGGGCGGCGGTGAAAGTGAGGTTTTCCAGCAAGCGGTTCACGTTCGGGCAGCGCTGGGCATAGTCCGGCGCGGTGACGGTGGAGACGGTCGCGGCGCCTTCGTTCGGGCCATAGACATCCTCGCTGCCGGTCAGGTAGGTGATGTTCATGTTGATGTTCATCGGGTGTGGGGTCCAGCCGACGAAGACCACGAACTCCTTGCGATTCACCGCCCGTTGCACCGCGGCCAGCATGCCCGCCTCGCCGGATTCGATCAGCTTGAAGTCCTTCAGGCCGAAGTGGTTGGTTTCAATCAGGGTCTTGATGGTGGTGTTGGCACCGCTGCCCGGCTCGATCCCGTAGATCTTGCCGCCCAGTTGATCCTTGAACCGGGCAATGTCGGCGAAGGTCTTGAGCCCCGCCGCCGCCACGTAATCTGGAACAGCCAGGGTGGCCTGGGCGTCGGCCAGGCTCGGCTTGTCCAATACCTTCACTTGGTTGGCCGCCAGGAACGGCGCGATGTTCTTGTCCATCGCCGGCTTCCAGTAGCCCAGGAAAATATCGAGACGCTTATCGCGGATGCCGGCGAAGATGATCTGCTGCACGGCGCTGGTCTGCTTGCTGTCGTAGCCCAGCCCGGTGAGCAACACATCGGCCATGCCGCTGGTGGCGATCACGTCAGTCCAGTTGACCACGCCCATGCGCACGGTCTGGCACGACGCCGGCTCGGCGGCCATCGCCCCGACGCTCAAGAGGGTGGTACCGCAGAGGATCGACAGACAGCGTTTGAACAGTCTTTTCATCGGGAAGGTCTCGTGCGGCAGCGGATTATTGTAGGTCGGTGTCTTGCTGCACCGTGCCCAAAACATTACGCAGCGCCGAGGGGCTGAAGATGAACTGTGGCGACTCGGTTTTGCACAATGGCGACAGTTCCCATTCCAAGGAACCAGAGTACATAAACTTGTGGCGAGGGAGACTGTGGGAGCAAGGCTTGCCCGCGATGAAAACAACGCGGTCTCTCTGAAACAGCGGCGCCTGTATCGCGAGCAAGCTTTGCTCCCACAGATAAGTCCCCTCGCCACAGAAGTCATGGCTAGATCTTTATTTCTTGTAAGCCTGCCGTCCCCACGCCAGGAAGCCTTCCAGCAATTCCCTGAGCACCACCTGAGTCGGCGCCGCCAAATCAGCGCGATAGTTGAACGGTTCGAACTCTTCCATATAGGTGCTCTGGCACAGTTCCAGTTGCACCGCGTGGATGTCTTCGGCCGGGTTGCCGTAGTGCCGGGTGATGTGTCCGCCCTTGAACCGCCCGTTGAGCACGTGAGTGAACTGACCGTGACGGGCGCAGATGGCTTCGAGCTGGCTGGCCGGGGTCGGGTCGCAACTGGCACCGTTGAACGTGCCGAGGTTGAAGTCCGGCAGCTTGCCGTCGAACAGGTGCGGGATCACCGAACGGATCGAATGGGCATCGAACAGCAAGGCATAGCCAAACTCGGCCTTGAGCCGCGCCAGTTCCTGCTGCAGCGCCTGGTGGTAAGGCATCCAGACCTGTTGCAGATACATCGCCCGCTCCTCGGCCGACGGTTCCAGCCCTTCGCGAAACAGCGGCACGCCATCGAACAGCGTCGCCGGGTACAAACCGGTGGTGGCGCCGACGTACATCGGCTTGTCATCGGAGGGGCGGTTCAGGTCGACGACGAACCGCGAGTACTCCGCGGCCAGGGTGCTGGCGCCCAGTTCGGCGGCGAACTCGTAGAGCCTTGGGATGTGCCAGTCGGTGTCTGGCAGGCTCTGGGCCTCGGGGATCAACCCGGCCTGTACCGCCGGGGTCAGGCGCAGGCCGGCGTGAGGCATGCTGATCAACAGCGGCACGCGCCCTTGCTTGAAATTCAGGACCTTCTCCACAACCATTCTCCTCAATCGATTTCCACGCCGTGGCGCACGACGCGTTTTTCCAGATCGCCACCGAGCCAGTACGCCAGGTCGGCCGGGCGGTCGATGTGCCAGGCGACAAAATCCGCGACCTTGCCGGCTTCCAGCGAACCGTGGGTTTGCACCATGCCCAAGGCCTGGGCCGCATGAATCGTCGCCCCCGCCAGGGCCTCTTCCGGGGTCATCCGGAAACAGGTGCAGGCCATGTTCAACATCAGGCGCAACGACAACGCCGGCGAGGTGCCGGGGTTGAGGTCGCTGGCCACGGCGATTTTCACACCGTGCTTGCGCAGGGCTTCCATGGGCGGCAATTGGGTTTCGCGCAGGAAATAAAACGCGCCCGGCAACAGCACTGCCACGGTGCCGGATTCGGCCATGGCTTTGGCATCGTCCTCGGTCATGAATTCCAGGTGATCGGCCGACAGCGCCTGGTAACGCGCCGCCAGGCTTGAACCGTGCAGCGACGACAACTGCTCGGCGTGCAGCTTCACTGGCAGCCCCAGTTGTTGCGCGGTGATAAACACCCGCTCGACCTGCGCCGGGGAAAACGCCAGGTATTCGCAAAAGGCATCCACCGCATCCACCAGTCCTTCGGCCGCCAGGGCCGGAAGCATCTCGGTGCAGATGTGCTCGATGTAGTCGTCGGCGCGATCCTTGTATTCCGGTGGCAAGGCGTGGGCCGCCAGGCAGGTGCTGCGCACGCTGACCGGCAACTCGGCGCCGAGGCGGCGGATGACCCGCAGGATCTTGCGCTCGCTGGCCAGGTCCAGGCCGTAGCCGGATTTGATTTCCACCGTGGTCACGCCGTCGCGCATCAGGCTTCCCAGGCGTTTGGCGGCGCTGGCGAACAGTTCGTCTTCACTGGCGGCGCGGGTGGCGCGCACCGTGCTGGCGATGCCGCCACCGGCGGCGGCGATCTCGGCATAGCTGACGCCTTGCAGGCGCTGCTCGAACTCACCGCTACGGTTGCCGCCAAATACCGTGTGGGTGTGACAGTCGATCAGCCCCGGCGTGACCCAGGCGCCCTTGAGGTCGTTGACCGCCGGGTAGTCACCCGTCGGCAATTCGGCACGCGGGCCGATCCATTGGATGTGCTCGCCCAGGGTAACGATGGCGGCGTCTTCGATGATCGAGTAGACGCCCTGGGCCATGGTGGCGGCGTGGCAGTTTTGCCAGAGGGTTTTCATCCCGGTTTCCTCGTCGCATTCATAATCGAATCGCGAGCAAGCTCGCTCCCACAAGGGTCAGGGTGTACCCCAAATAAGTGTGGGAGCGAGCTCGCTCGCGATGAGGCCCTTACAGGCTCGGCAACAACTGCGCCGTGACCAATTCGTTCAGGCACCGACTCGCCAGCAATTCACTGGCCGCATTGATGTCCGGCGCAAAGAAGCGGTCCTTCTCATAAAACGGCACTTGTGCACGCAGCAGGCCACGGGCCCGCTCCAGCTTCGCGGAGGTCTTCAAGCCGCCGCGCAGGTCCAGCCCCTGGCAAGCCGCGAGCCATTCCACCGCGAGGATCCCACGGGTGTTCTCGGCCATTTCCCACAGACGCTTGCCGGCAGCCGGGGCCATGGAAACGTGGTCTTCCTGGTTCGCCGACGTCGGCAGGCTGTCCACCGAATGGGGATGGGACAGCGCCTTGTTTTCACTGGCCAGGGCCGCAGCGGTGACCTGGGCGATCATGAAGCCGGAGTTCACTCCGCCATTGGCGACGAGGAACGGCGGCAGTTGCGACATGTGCTTGTCCATCATCAACGAAATGCGTCGCTCGCTCAGGGAGCCAATCTCGGCAATCGCCAAGGCCATGTTGTCGGCCGCCATCGCCACCGGTTCGGCGTGGAAGTTGCCGCCGGAAATCACGTCGCCCTCGGCGGCGAACACCAGCGGGTTATCCGACACCGCGTTGGCCTCGATCACCAGCACCTCGGCGGCCTGGCGGAACTGGGTCAGGCAGGCGCCCATCACCTGCGGTTGGCAGCGCAGGGAGTACGGGTCCTGGACCTTATCGCAGTTCTGGTGCGAATCGGAAACTTCGCTGCGCTCGCCCAGCAGATCGCGGTAGGCAGCGGCGGCGTCGATCTGGCCTTTCTGGCCACGGGCGGCATGGATGCGTGCATCGAATGGCGAACGCGAGCCGAGCACCGCTTCCACCGTGAGGCCGCCCAGGGCCAGGGCACCGGCAAACAGGTCTTCGCCTTCGAACAGGCCACGCAAGGCAAACGCGGTGGAGACCTGGGTGCCGTTGAGCAGCGCCAGGCCTTCCTTGGCGGCCAGGGTCAGCGGCGCGAGGCCAGCCACTTTCAGCGCCTCGACGGCCGGCAGCCATTCGCCCTTGTAGCGGGCCTTGCCTTCGCCCAGCAGCACCAGGGACATGTGGGCCAGTGGCGCCAGGTCACCGGACGCACCGACCGAACCCTTGAGCGGAATGTGCGGGTAGACCTCGGCATTGATCAGCGCAATCAGCGCATCGATCACCTGCCGACGGATGCCGGAAAAACCCCGGCTCAGGCTGTTGACCTTGAGCACCATGACCAGCCGCACCAGCGCATCGCTTATTGGCTCGCCCACCCCGGCGGCATGGGACAGCACCAGGGAGCGCTGCAGGTTTTCCAGGTCTTCGCTGGCGACACGGGTCGAGGCCAGCAGGCCGAAACCGGTGTTGATGCCGTAGGCGGTGCGGTTCTCGGCAAGAATCTGCTCAACGCAGGCAACACTGGCTTCGATCTGCGCCGACGCGCTGGCGTCGAGACTCAAGGTCACGGGTTGCTGATAGATGTCACGCAATTGAGCCAGGCTCAATTGGCCGGGAATCAGGTTTAAGGCAGTCATGTAATGCTCCTTTTGAGAGTTTTGTTTTCACCCGCCAGTCGCTCCGGAATGTTCCGTTATCCGTCACCTTCGCTTTTTGGGCGATGCCTTGTGGGCAAGAGGTGCCTTGGCACGCTGGCGCTTTTTTGATCAATTCAAATTCGGTAATACGCTGTGCAACACATTCGGGTCTTTGAGCAGGCCGGCGGCACTGGCGATGTCCGGCGCCAGCCAGCGGTCCTGGTCATAGGCCGGGACGCGTTCGCGCAGCAGTTTCCAGGCAATGTCGGTGCCGGCGCCGAAACGCTGGGCCTTGAGAAACTCAAAGGCCTGGGCCGCCAGCAGGTATTCGATGGCGAGGATCTGCGTGCAGTTTTCCAGCGCCCGGTGCAGCTTCAGGGCCGCGTTGGTGCCCATGCTCAGATGGTCTTCCTGCAACCCGGAGGTGACGAAATTGTCGAGCACCGCCGGTTGCGCCAGTTGCTTGTTTTCCGCGCACAGCGACGCGGCGACGTATTGCACGATCATCATCCCCGAGTTCACCCCGGGGTTGGCCACCAGGAAGGCCGGCAGGCCGCTGACGTGGGGGTTGATCAAGCGGTCGAGGCGACGCTCGGCGATGGAGCCGATCTCAGCCATGGCAATCGCCAGCAGATCTGCCGCCAGCGCCACCGACTGGCCGTGGGGATTGGCCTGGGACATGACCCGGAAGCTCTCCGGCGTACCCAGCAGCAGTGGATTATCGGTCACCGCGTTGAGTTCGGTTTCGATCTGTTGCCGGGCGTGGGCCAACTGGTCGCGAGCCGCGCCGTGCACCTGGGGAATCGAGCGGATGCTCAAGGCGTCCTGGGTGCGAATGCCCAGGCTCGCGGCGATGACTTCGCTGCCGTCGAGCAGTGCTCGCAAATTGCTCCCGACCTGCTGCATGCCCGGGTGTGGCTTGAGGGCGATGACGTCGGCATCGAACGCGGCAATCTGCCCGCGCTGGGCCTCGAAACTCATGGCGCCGATCACGTCGGCCCATTGCACCAACCGCGTCGCATCGGCCAGGGCCAGGCAGCTCAGACCGGTCATGCACGGCGTGCCGTTGACCAGGCACAGACCGTCCTTGGCCCCCAGTTGCACCGGTTGCAAACCCTCTGCGGCCAGGGCCTGTTGCGCCGGGATTATCTGCCCGCGATAGCTGACCTGGCCGACGCCCAGCAACGCGATGCCGATGTGGGCCATGTGGGTCAGGTAACCCACCGAACCCTGGGACGGCACTTGCGGTGTGATGCCGCGATTGAGCAGCGCCAGCAGCGCTTCGACTACCCGGCGATGGATGCCGGACTTGCCTTGGCTGTAGTTGAGGATAGCGGCGCAGATAATCGCCCGGGTCTGCTCATCAGAAAGCGGCGCACCAACGCCACAGGCATGGCTGAGCAAGGTGTTGCGCGACAGTTGGCTGAGTTGTTCGTCCTTGAGCGAAACATTGCACAAGGCCCCCAGGCCGGTATTGACGCCATAGGCGCGCTCGCCGCTTGCGACGATACGCTGGACGATGGCCTGGGCATTGTCGATCCGCGCCCAGGTCTCAGTCGATAGCTCGAGCACAGCGCCAAAGCGGGCGACGGCGACGACATCCTGCCAACGCAACGGGGCGCCTGTGATTACGATTTTTTCAGCCTGGGACATTTAAAGCCTCATGCACATTAAAGTTGCCAATAACATTTGTGGCGTGGGGATTTATCTGTGGGAGCAAGGCTTGCCCGCGATAAAAACAACGCGGTCTCTTTGGAACCGAGGCGTCTGCATCGCGAGCAAGCTTTGCTCCCACAGGTAAATCCCCTCTCCACAACGGAGTCCGGTCTTACACCACCGCCGCCCGCCGTTGCACAAACCGATCGACATACTCATCCGCCGGCGAGTGCAGGATCTCCCGAGGCGTGCCGACCTGGATCAGCTTGCCGTCCTTGAGGATCGCAATGCGGTTGCCAATGCGCACGGCCTCGTCGAGGTCGTGGGTGATGAACACGATGGTCTTGTGCAGGGTCTTTTGCAGTTCCAGCAACTGGTCCTGCATCTCCGCGCGGATCAGTGGGTCGAGGGCGCTGAAGGCTTCGTCCATCAGGATGATGTCGGTGTCCGCCGCCAAGGCCCGGGCCAGGCCGACGCGCTGGCGCATGCCACCAGAGAGCTGGTGCGGGTATTTGTTCTCGTAGCCCTTCAGGCCCACGGTATCGATCCAGTGCAACGCCCGCTCGGCGCACACCTGCTTGCTCTCGCCGCGCACTTTCAAGCCATAGGCGACGTTGTCCAGCACGCTCTTGTGGGGCAGCAGGCCGAAGCTCTGGAACACCATGCTGATCTTGTGTCGGCGAAATTCGCGCAAGGCGTCCATGTCCAGTTGCAGGATGTCTTCGCCGTCCACCAGGATCGCGCCGCTGGTAGGGTCGATCAGCCGGTTGAAATGGCGCACCAACGTGGACTTGCCGGAACCGGACAGGCCCATGATCACGAAAATCTCACCGGTGCCGATGCTCAGCGACAAGTCGTTAACGCCGACCACGCAGCCGGTTTCGGCCAGCACCTGGTCCTTGGTCTTGTTCTGGCGGATCAGCTCCAGGGCCTCCTTGGAGCGATTGCCGAAAATCTTGAAGACATTCTTGACTTCGATCTTGCTGATGGCTGCGTTGCTCATTTGCTCACCTCGTGCCGAGGACGACCATAGGCCTGGGTAATGCGGTCGATGACCACGGCGAGAATCACGATCGCCAGCCCGGCTTCCAGGCCGCGTCCGACGTTGAGGGTCTGGATGCCCACCAGCACGTCTTCACCCAGGCCACGGGCGCCGATCATCGAGGCGATGACCACCATCGACAGGGCCATCATGGTGGTCTGGTTGATCCCGGCCATGATGCTCGGCAGGGCCAGGGGCAGTTGCACGCCGAACAGCTGTTGCCAGCGGTTGGCGCCGAAGGCGTTGATGGCTTCCATCACTTCGCCGTCCACCTGGCGGATGCCAAGGTCAGTCAGGCGAATCAGTGGCGGCGCGGCGTAGATCACCGTGGCGAAAATCGCCGGAACCTTGCCCAGGCCGAACAGCATCAACACCGGAATCAGGTACACGAAGCTCGGCATGGTCTGCATGATGTCCAGCAACGGCATCAGTACCGAACGCAGGCGATTGCTGCGCGCCGAGAGAATGCCCAGCGGAATGCCGATCAACACCGAGATCAGCGTCGCCACCAGCATCAGCGCGAGGGTCTGCATCAGCTTGTCCCACAGGCCCACCGCGCCCACCAGAAACAGCAGGCCGACGATCACCGCCGTGGCGACGACCTTGCGGGTGGCGTGCCAGGCGATGCCACCGACGATAGCCAGCATCAGCCACCAGGGCGCCATGCGCAGCAGGCCTTCGAGATTGACGATGGCCCACAGCAGGGTGTCGGAGATGTGCCGGAACACATCGCCATAATTGGTCACCAGGGAGTCGACCCAACCGTTGACCCAATCGGCAATGGAGAAGGTAAAGCTTTCGGGAAACATAAGAGACTCTCGATCAAGTGGATGCGGTGAACGTCCCGGCCAGCCCCACGGTTGGCCGGGAAGTATTCGACCTACAGAGCCGCGTCGATTTTCTTGGCAGCGTCTTCGCTTACCCAGGCGTGCCAGACTTCAGGATGTTCCTTCAGGAAGATCTTCGCCAGTTTCGGCGACTCGATTCGTTCCTTGGCCATGCGCCCGAGGTTCTGGTTCAGGATATCGATCGGTAGGTTGACCTTTTCCAGCACCGTCACCAATTCAGGTGCCTCGTCGTGGAAGGTCTTGGACAGGCCGACCTTGATGCTCACGCTTTTATCCACGCCCGGTTTTTCTTCCAGTTTCACCAGGTCCACCTGGCCCATCAGCGGCGTTGGCGACCAGTAGTAGAACAGGATCGGCTCGCCGCGCTTGTAGCTCGACAGCACTGCCGCATCCAGCGCTGGGCCGGTACCTGGACGGAAGTTGGTGTAGGTTTTTTCCAAGCCATAGCTTTTCAGCATTTCGCTGTTGTCCAGCTCGCAGGTCCAGCCGGCCGGGCAGTTATAGAAGCGGCCCTTGGACGGTTCTTCCGGGTCCTTGAACACGGCGGCGTACTGGCCCAGGTCAGCGATGTTCTTCAGGCCTGGTGCCTTGGCTTCGAGCTTGCGCTTGGCGTCGCCTTCCACCACGTAGCGCGGCACGTACCAGCCTTCGATGGCACCCACGACCGGGGCACCGACGCCGACTACCTTGCCAGCCTTCTCGGCCTTGTTCCAGACTTCACTGCGGCCGACCCACTCTTCGGCAAACACCTGGATGTCGTTGCTGCTCAGGGCGTTCTCCATGGTGATGGAGTTGCCTGGCAGGCTGTCGGTCTTGCAGTCGTAGCCTTTTTCCAGCACCACTTGCAGGACGTCGGTCAGCAACATGGCGCTTTCCCAGTTCAGGCCGGCGAACTTCACCGGTTTACCCGACTCGCACCAACCCGCCGCTTGTGTGGCGCCAGCGCTGGCCAGCAGGCCCATGGAAAGCAATGTGGTCAGCAGGGTCTTGTTCGACTTCATTATGTGACGCTCCTAATCAGTTGGATTGGCTTACGGCAGTCAAGAGGCATCCAGCCCTGTCAACGTCCCATCAGACCGCTTGAATGCGGCCCGCCCTGCTCGGTTGTGCGTCAACCGTGTCCTGCTCGATTGGCAGGATCAATTGATCGGGTACAGCGCTGTGCCACTTCTTGGCGACGACGTAATACAGCGCCGCCGGAACCACCAGACCGATGATCCAGGAAATATCCACACCGCCCATGGCTGCCACCAGCGGACCGGTATAGAACTTGGTGGCGATAAACGGCAGTTGAACCAGTACGCCGAAGACATAGACGCTGATGCCGAGGGCGTTCCAACGACCGTAGCGACCGTTCGGGTCGGCCAGTGCCGGCACGTCATAGCGCTCGCGGGTGATGCAGTAGTAGTCCACCAGATTGATCGCGCTCCAAGGCGTAAAGAACGCCAGCAAGAACAGGATGAAGGACTTGAACGCGCCGAGGAACGAGTGCTGGCCGAGCAGCGCGATCAGCGTCGCAGCGCCGACGATGACCAGCACGAAGACCAGACGCTGCAAGCGCGTTACGTTCAGGTGACCACGAAAACCGCTGATGATGGTCGCGATGCACATGAAGCTGCCGTAGGAGTTCAGCGTGGAGATGGTGACCTTGCCGAACGCGATGCTGAAATACAGCAGCGCGGCGGTGGCACCGGTGCCCCCCAGGCCCACGATGTAGGCCACTTCGTGACCGGCGAATTGCCCATTGGCCGAGGCCGCGGCAAACACGCCGAGGATCATCGCCACCTGTGCGCCGATGACTGAACCGGCGCCCGCGGCAAAAAAGGTTTTCACCGAAGAAGTCTTGCTCGGCAGGTAACGCGAATAGTCCGCCACGTAGGGGCCGAAGGCGATCTGCCAGGATGCCGCGAGCGACACCGCAAGCAGGAAACTGCTCCAGCTGAAATGACGGATTTGCAAGAGTGCGCCAACGTCCGTCTGGCTCATCAGACGAGAGAACAGGTAAACAAAGGCGATCACACCAAGGATGCTGGCGACACGGCCAATGAAGTGAATCACCCGATAACCGAGCACCGTGACCAGTACGATGACGCTGGCGAAAATGAGGATGCCGACACTGTCGCTGACACCAAACAACTGGCCCAGCGCCTGGCCGGAAAGCACGGTTCCCGTTGCGGTGAAACCCAGGTACATCAGGCACACCAGCACGATCGGGATGGCCGCGCCATACACACCAAACTGCACCCGGCTGGAGATCATCTGCGGCAGGCCAAGCTTGGGCCCTTGCGCGGCATGCAACGCCATGACGCCACCGCCGAGCAGTTGGCCGATCAGCAAACCGATCAACGACCAGAACACATCACCGCCAAGCACCACCGCCAATGCGCCGGTGACAATTGCCGTGATTTGCAGGTTGGCCCCCATCCAGAGGGTGAACTGGCTCAACAATCGGCCGTGTCTCTCCGTTTCCGGGATGTAGTCGATCGAACGTTTCTCGATCAACGGCTTGCTGCTTGCACGTGTGCTGGTGACAGCCATGGTTCAACCTCTGTGGATTGTTCTGCAATTCAATTGCGCCGCACTCCTGTGGGAGCGAGCTTGCTCGCGATGAGGGCGTGTCAGTAGACGGAACCGGTACTGATCCACCGCTATCGCGAGCAAGCTCGCTCCCACAGGGGGGCCCGGGTTTATTTGCCGGTAATCATCGGCAGGTTCAGCCCCTGTTCCTTGGCGCAATCGATCGCGATCTGGTAACCGGCATCGGCATGACGCATCACGCCCGTGGCCGGATCGTTGTGCAGCACGCGGGCAATGCGCTCGGCCGCTTCGTCGGTACCGTCGCAGACGATCACCATGCCCGAGTGCTGCGAGAAGCCCATGCCGACGCCGCCACCGTGGTGCAGCGAAACCCAGGTCGCGCCGCTCGCGGTGTTGAGCAAGGCGTTGAGCAACGGCCAGTCGGAAACCGCATCGGAACCGTCCTGCATGGATTCGGTTTCACGGTTGGGGCTGGCCACGGAACCAGAGTCCAGGTGGTCGCGGCCGATCACGATCGGGGCCGACAATTCGCCGCTGCGCACCATCTCGTTGAACGCCAGGCCCAGCTTGGCGCGTTGGCCCAGGCCAACCCAGCAGATACGTGCCGGCAAGCCCTGGAAGCTGATGCGCTCGCGGGCCATGTCCAGCCAGTTGTGCAGGTGGGCGTCGTCAGGGATCAGTTCCTTGACCTTGGCGTCGGTCTTGTAGATGTCCTGCGGATCACCGGACAGCGCAGCCCAGCGGAACGGGCCGATACCGCGGCAGAACAGCGGACGGATATAGGCCGGGACGAAACCAGGGAAGTCGAAGGCATTTTCGACGCCCTCTTCCTGGGCCATCTGGCGGATGTTGTTGCCGTAGTCGAAGGTCGGCACGCCCATTTTCTGGAAGGCCAGCATGGCTTTGACGTGGACGGCCATCGATTGCTTGGCGGCCTTCACCACGGCGGCGGGTTCGGTCTTGGCGCGGGCACGATATTCGTCCCAGGTCCAACCGGCCGGCAGGTAGCCGTTGAGTGGGTCGTGGGCGCTGGTCTGGTCGGTGACCATGTCTGGGCGCACACCACGACGGACCATTTCCGGCAGGATCTCGGCAGCGTTCCCACACAGCGCGATGGAAATCGCCTTGCCTTCGGCAGTGTATTTCTCGATGCGCGCCAGGGCGTCGTCGAGGTCCTTGGCTTGCTCGTCGACGTAGCGGGTTTTCAGGCGGAAATCGATGCTCACCTGCTGGCATTCGATGTTCAGCGAGCACGCACCGGCCAGGGTAGCGGCCAAGGGCTGCGCACCGCCCATGCCGCCCAGGCCGGCGGTCAGGACCCAGCGACCCTTGAGGTTGGAGTCGTAGTGCTGGCGACCGGCCTCGACGAAGGTTTCATAAGTGCCTTGCACGATGCCCTGGCTGCCAATGTAGATCCAGCTGCCGGCGGTCATCTGGCCGTACATGGCCAGGCCCTTGGCGTCGAGTTCGTTGAAGTGCTCCCAACTGGCCCAGTGCGGCACCAGGTTGGAGTTGGCGATCAGCACGCGAGGAGCGTTGCTGTGGGTCTTGAACACGCCCACCGGCTTGCCGGATTGCACCAGCAGGGTTTCGTCGTCGTTCAGGTTGGTCAGGCTTTCGACGATCTTGTCGTAGCACTCCCAGTTGCGCGCCGCGCGGCCAATGCCACCGTAGACCACCAGTTCCTTGGGGTTCTCGGCCACTTCCGGGTCGAGGTTGTTCATCAACATGCGCAGCGGTGCTTCAGTCAGCCAGCTCTTGGCGGTCAGCGTGTTACCGCGAGGGGCACGGATTTCAACGTCACGGTATTTTTCGGGTTTGCGGGTAGCGTCGGTCACAGCAAAAACTCCTCAGCGATCAATCCAGACCAGCCCGGGCAGTGGGCAGCGATTTAGCGAACGTTGCGTTGAATATCGGCGACTCATACGCATACGTCTTTACTTGTATGTACAAGCATATGCAATCAAGCGGCCAACTTGTTGGAGGCGATATTCAGAAACGGCTGGGGAATTGGCTGAAAGCCTTGTGATTTAAGGGCTGCTGAGCGGCATGAAATTTTTCAAGAGAGTTTTCGAGGGGGAAATCGGAGGGTCACAGAAGCGTGGTGTTGCGCCACGCTGGGGCATTCGGTAACAAGTTGGTGCGCAGAAGAAACAGCAGGCAGGCACCTTGTGGCGAGGGTGTTTATCTGTGGGAGCAAGGCTTGCTCCCACAGGGTACTCAAGAAGCTGAAATTAGCGGGCCGTCAGCTCAATCACGCAGCATTGACCGTGAGTGGAGACATCCACCAACCCGGTGTTACTGCTCAGTTGCAAACAGTCGTAGAGGCCCAAATCAACGGCGGACTCACCGACCTTGATAGCCAGTCCCGGGGCGGCACTGAACACCAGTACCGTTTGCGCGTCACTGAAAAACCGCTGCTGGCCGCCCAACCACTGCAACCGCGCGCGGTAACGCTGCGGTGCGTAGATCAGGTTGAAATCACGAATCGGTCCGCCCAGCAGTGTGCAGAACACATGGCTCTCGCCGCTGAACGTAAAAGGGTCCAGCGGATGCAAAGCCCGCGTGACTTGGCCATCGACGTTCAGTGTCATGCCGCTCCCCTGCAAGACACTGATGACCCGCTCGTAACCGGCGAAGGTGGAGAAGCCGCCCGACTCACCAATGTCGGCAATCGACAGGCGCCAGCCGAAACCTTCCAGGCCGGTGCCGGCATCGCGAGTGATTTCTTCGGTGCTGCCGCCACCGTTTTTCCACGGCATGCGTGGGTAGTCTGCCGCGCGTAAAACCTTCAAATGGCTCATTTATGAAAGCGCCCTTCCAGACTGTGGCGGGACCCCGGATGAATCAAACGGGCGGCGGTCACCGGCTGGCGCCCGGACCAGGTGCGGCGGCGAATCAACAGGCACGGCTCGCCCCTTTCGATCTGCAACAACTTGCATTCACTCGGCTCGGCCAGGATCGCCTCGACCACATGCTCGCCCTCGGTCAGCGGCGCGACCTGGTTCAGATAGGCGTAGGGCGTTTGCACGGTGAAGTCCTGCTTGAGGTAGTCCGGCGCCACCAGCGCGTTGACGAAACGGTCCTCGATTTGCACGGGGATGTCATTCTCGAAATGCACGATCAGCGAATGGAACACTTTCTGGCCTTCGCGCATATCCAGGGCCAGGGCCCGCTCGGAACCGGCCGCCTCTTCTTCCAGGGTAATGACCTTGCAAGTGTGGCGATGGCCACGGGAGGCGATTTCGTCGGCGATGTTATGCACTTCGAACAACGCGGACTGGCTCTTGGGCTCGGCCACGAAGGTGCCGACACCCTGCATGCGCACCAACAGGCCGTCGGCGGTCATTTCCCGCAGCGCACGGTTGATGGTCATGCGACTGAAGCCCAGTTGGCTGACCAGTTCGCTTTCCGACGGCACGCGGTAATGCGGCGGCCAGTTTCCACTGTCGATCTGCTGGGTGATCATCTGTTTGACGCGGGCGTACAGGGGTGCCGGACTGTCACCCATGTTTGCGGCCAGCGGCTGTTTGGCAGGCGGAGTCGGCACGGCGGTTCCCTGTTCTGCGGATAAGGTTGCTAGCTTGCCGGAGTTTACCGGCCAGGCAAACGTCTGTATATGTATATACAAATTACGCACAATGAGGTTGAACCATGTCCGCCTTCTTTGCCGAACGCGCGCTGCTGCCTAGTGGATGGGCCCATGATGTACGTCTTGAGGTCGATGCCGAAGGCGTCCTGACCCATATCCAGGCCGGTTCCCACGCAGACGGCGCCGAACGGCTGGGCGGTCCGCTGTTGCCGGGTATGCCGAACCTGCACTCCCATGCCTTCCAACGGGCCATGGCCGGGCTGGCGGAAGTGGCAGGCAATCCCAACGACAGTTTCTGGACCTGGCGCGACTTGATGTACCGCCTCGTCGGAAAAATCAGTCCCGACCAACTCGGCATCATTGCCCGCCAGCTGTACATCGAAATGCTCAAGGCCGGCTACACCTCGGTCGCCGAATTCCACTATGTGCACCACGACATCGATGGCACGCCCTACGCCGACCCGGCGGAGCTGGCCCTGCGCATCAGCCACGCCGCCAGCGCCGCCGGCATCGGCCTGACGCTGCTGCCGGTGCTCTACAGCCACTCCGGTTTTGGCGGCCAGGCGCCCAATGACGGGCAGCGCCGGTTCATCAACAGCACCGAAAACTACTTGAAGCTTCAGTCGCGCTTGCAGCCGGTCCTGGCCGGGCAGCCGTCCCAGGCGCTGGGTCTGTGCTTCCACTCGCTGCGTGCCGTGACGCCCGGGCAGATCCAGGATGTGCTGGCCGCCAGTGACCGCGAGTGCCCGGTGCACATTCACATTGCCGAACAGCAGAAGGAAGTCGACGATTGCCTGAGCTGGAGCGGCGCCCGTCCGCTGCAATGGCTGTACGAAAACACCGAAGTCGACCAGCGCTGGTGCCTGGTCCACGCCACCCACGCCAACGCCCAGGAAGTCAGCCTCATGGCCAGGAGCCGGGCGATTGCCGGCCTGTGCCTGACCACCGAAGCCAACCTGGGGGACGGGATTTTCCCGGCCGTGGATTTCCTCGCCCAGGGCGGGCGCCTGGGGATCGGCTCTGACAGCCATGTATCGCTGAGCGTGGTCGAAGAATTGCGCTGGCTGGAATATGGCCAGCGCCTGCGGGATCAACGGCGCAACCGCTTGTATCGGGCGGATCAGCCGATGGTCGGTCGCACCTTGTTCGATGCGGCGCTGGAAGGCGGTGCCCAGGCCCTGGGACAACCGATCGGTGCCCTCGAAATCGGCAAGCGCGCCGACTGGCTGGTGCTCGATGGCAGCGACCCGTACCTGGCCACGGCCCAGGGCGACGGCATCCTCAATCGCTGGCTGTTTGCCGGCGGCGATCGCCAGGTGCGCGATGTGATGGTCGGCGGTCGGTGGGTGGTGCGCGATGGGCGGCATGCCGGCGAAGAGCAAAGCGCCCGGGCGTTTACCCAGGTATTGCGCGAACTGCTGGGCTGACCCAATCAACCCTGTGGGAGCGAGCTTGCTCGCGATAGGGCCTTTACCTTCAACATACATGTTGACTGAAAGTCCGCTATCGCGAGCAAGCTCGCTCCCACTTCGGTTTTCGGGTGACAGTCAGTTCGAGGTCTTGGCCATCTGTCGATCCGACGCGCGCCAGATCAGGCGCGTGGTGTCGTAGCCCTGCTGGCGTGCCTTGCTCAGCAGCTCCTCGCGCACGACGCTATTGACGGTCGGTGTACGGGACAGCAGCCACATGTAGCGACGGCTTGGGTCGCCGACGATGGCGGTCTTGTAGTCATCGCTGACGTACAACACCCAGTATTGCCCTTTCGCCACGCCCGGCACGATCCGCGAAAACCAGTTGTCGAACTCGACCCAGAGCTTGTCGGTCTTGCCCGGCACCTGTGGCGTGGCGGTGCCCCTGGCTTCTTCCCACTGCCAGTCCGAGGTCAGGCAGCGATTGAGCACTCCCACGCTGCCGTCTGGCTTGAGGGTGTAGTGAGCTTCCGATTGCGCACAATTGCGCTGGAAATACATGGGCAGGCGGGCCAACTCATACCAGGTCCCTTGGTAGCGCTTGAGATTGACGCTGTTGACCGTCTTGGGTGCCAGCGGATCTTCGCCAGAAGTGGCACAGCCAGCCAAAATCAGGCCAGCCAAAAGCACAAAAACTAACCGCATCATTATTTTTCTCCCGCAGGCCTCTGGCCTCGGTTTACTTCAGGCCTTGGCCGGAAAACATCAACACTTTGTCACCGGCGTACTGCACGCTGATAAAGCTTTTCTGGTCGCCCCAGGTGCAGCTGGACATGCCGAGCGCGCCTGAACAATCGGTCGGTTTCCCCAGTAACGTTTCGACTTCGGACTTGGGCATGCCAGCCGACAGCTTCGAGTAGTTTTCCTGGTTGACCTTGCTGCATGCAGTCAATACGACACACACAAACAACAAGGCGATAGATCGCAGCGACATGGTGTAACTCCTGGAACGGAAGGGGGGTGGCAGGTGCCAACCAGAAGCTTAGAAGAGAAAACCCCTATCTGGTTCCCCTACACCCCGGTATTTATTGGGTCTGGGCAGGTGTTTCATCGGTGAAACACTCACTTTGTGACAGCGTCGTGCATTTCGTCGGAATTGAACCGCTACCGCTGATGGGGCGGTCTGGCACGCCGATAAAAAGAAACAGCGCAAACCAATGCGTTATGGCAAATTGACAGCCCGTCCTGACCCGTCCCTCCGCGGTAGTGTTATTAATGACCAGAAACATGAAATTCAGCCATAAAATCCTGCTGGCTGCCGCCCTCGTGGTGGCCGTTGCATTCGCCTGTTTCATCCTGTTCAACGACTATCGTCAACGCCAGAGCTTGAATGCCAGCACCGAAACCTCCATGCAGGAACTCGGCAGCCTGACCAGCCGCAACATCCAGACGTGGGTCGACGGCCGCATCCAGTTGCTGCAATCGCTGGCCCAGCAGATTGCCGTGGACGGCAGCAGTGCCGACAGCCTCAAGCGCGCCGTAGGCCTGCCGGCCTACACCAGCAATTTCCAGCTCAGTTATTTTGGTGGCACCGACGGCGTGATGTTCTCGGTACCGGCCGGCAATCGCGCCGCCGATTACGACCCGCGTGCCCGTGGCTGGTACAAGGCCGCCAACAGCGCACAGCAAACCATCGTCACCGAACCCTACATCGCCGCCTCGTCGGGCAAGCTGGTGATTACCGTCGCCACCCCGGTGCAGCACCAGAACCAGATGATCGGCGTGGCCGGTGCGGACATCGACCTGTCCAGCGTCAGCGCCATCATCAACTCGCTGAACTTCGGCGGCCACGGCCACGCGTTCATCGTCAGTGCCGACGGCAAGATCCTGATCCACCCCGACAGCAAGCGCGTGCTCAAGACCCTGGCCGAGGCCTACCCTAACGGCGCGCCTCAAATCAGCCCGGGCGTGAAAGAAGTCGACCTCGACGGCAAGACCCAATTCATCTCCTTCACCCACGTCAACGGCGTGCCGGGAGCCGACTGGTACGTGGCGCTGGTGCTCGACAAGGACACCGCGCTGGCGATGCTCAGTGAGTTCCGTACGTCGGCGCTGATCGCCATGGTCATTGCCGTGGTATTCATCATCGCCCTGCTCGGCATGTTGATCCGCGTGCTGATGCAGCCGCTGCTGACCATGGGCCGCGCCATGCACGACATCGCCGAAGGCGAAGGCGACCTGACCCGGCGCCTGGTCATCCACGGCCACGACGAATTCGGCGCGCTGGGGACTTCGTTCAACCGCTTTGTCGAACGCATTCATACCTCGATCCGTGAAGTGGCCTCGGCCACCGGCCAGGTCAACGAAGTCGCCCTGCGCGTGGTCAGCGCGTCCAACTCGTCGATGTTCAATTCCGACCAGCAGGCTTCGCGCACCAGCAGCGTGGCCGCGGCCATCAATCAGCTCGGTGCCGCCGCCCAGGAAATCGCCCAGAACGCCGCCCTCGCCTCGCAACATTCCAGCGATGCGCGCAGCCTGGCTGAAGATGGCCAACAAGTGGTGGATAAAACCATCGCGGCCATGCAACAGTTGTCGGCCAAGATCAGCGATTCGTGCGGCAACATCGAAACCTTGAACAGCAACACGGTGAACATCGGCCAGATTCTTGAGGTGATCACCAGCATTTCCCAGCAGACCAACCTGCTCGCCCTTAACGCCGCCATCGAAGCGGCCCGTGCCGGTGAAGCCGGGCGCGGCTTCGCGGTGGTGGCCGATGAAGTGCGCAACCTGGCCCACCGCACCCAGGATTCGGCGCAGCAAGTGCAGAAGATGATCGAAGAACTGCAAGTTGGCGCCCGGGAAGCGGTACTGACCATGACCGACAGCCAGCGCCAGAGCGAAAGCAGCGTCGGCATCGCCAACCAGGCCGGCGAACGCCTGGGCAGCGTGACCCAGCGTATTGGTGAAATCGACGGCATGAACCAGTCCGTGGCCACCGCCACCGAAGAACAGACCGCCGTGGTGGAGTCGATCAACGTCGACATCACCGAGATCAACACCCTGAACCAGGAAGGCGTGGAAAACCTGCAAGCCACCTTGCGGGCCTGTGCCGACCTGGAGCAGCAGGCGGCGCGGTTGAAGCAGTTGGTGGGTAGTTTCCGGATCTAGTGCTTTTGCGGCCTCTTCGCGAGCAGGCTCGCTCCCACATTAGAACTTCAGCGGACGCACATTTTGCGCTCAACGAAAATCCAGTGTGGGAACGAGCCTGCTCGCGAAGACGGTATCAGCCTCACAGCAAAATCAGAACCTGGACCCAGGCCTGTTCAAGAATTCCACTTCCTCAGCCGTAGACTCGCGCCCCAACACCGCATTGCGATGGGGAAAGCGCCCAAACCGGGCAATGATCTTCTGATGCCGTTCGGCATAATCCAGGTTGTCTTCGAACACCGCCCGTTGCGCCTCCGGTTGTTCTCGCACCAGATCGATAAACCGCGACACGGCCTCGTTCTGCACCGCGAGGTTTTCGCAGTGTTCGAGCACGAGGTAGATGAATACGCGTTGGATCGGTTTGAGTTGCCGGTCGAAACCCGCAGCCATGCCCTGGGCTACCAGCGCTTGGGCACGCAGGTCGCCGGAGAAGGCCTTGGGGGTGTCGCGAAAGATCATTCGCGGGAGTTGGTCGAGTAGCAGCACCAGGGCCAGCCAACCTTCCGGGCGTTGCGCCCAGTCGGTCAATCCGCCGGCCAGTGCCAGCTCGACCTGATCGCCAAAGCGCTCGTTGGCCTGGCGATCATGGCGTTTGCCGAACCACAGCTTGCCTCTGTCAGCCGATATCTCGTCCGGTGTCTTGGCTGAACCAAACCACCAATCGAGCAACGGCTGCCAGGGCTCGGCCATGATTTACTCCTTGTGGTAGGCCGTGGCGCGCGCCACTTCTTCCTTCGAGCCGAGGAACACCGCCACGCGCTGGTGCAGGCCGTCGGGCTTGATATCGAGGATACGCTGATGGCCGTCGGTGGAAGCGCCGCCCGCCTGTTCCACCAGGAACGACATCGGGTTGGCTTCGTACATCAGACGCAGTTTGCCCGGCTTGGACGGCTCACGGCTGTCGCGCGGGTACATGAACAGACCGCCACGGGTCAGGATACGGTGCACATCGGCAACCATCGCGGCGACCCAGCGCATGTTGTAGTTCTTCTTCAGCGGACCTTCTTCGCCCGCCAGCAACTCTTCGACGTAGCGTTTTACCGGAGCTTCCCAGTGACGCTGGTTGGACATGTTGATGGCGAATTCCTGGGTGGTTTCAGGAATGGTGATGTCTTCGTGGGTCAATACGAAGCTGCCCATCTCGCGGTCCAGGGTAAAGCCCTTGACGCCGTCGCCCAGGGTCAGCACCAGCATGGTCTGAGGGCCGTAGATGGCATAACCGGCTGCGACCTGCTCGGTGCCTGGCTGCAGGAAGGCCTTTTCATTCAAGGCTTCGTTCTGGCTCAGGTATTCGTTCGGGCAACGCAGTACCGAGAAGATGGTGCCAACCGGTGCGTTAATGTCGATGTTCGACGAACCGTCCAGTGGGTCGAATACCAGCAGGTAGGCACCCTTGGGGTATTTGCCCGGGATCTGGTAGGCATTGTCCATTTCCTCGGACGCCATGCCGGCCAGGTGACCGCCCCATTCGTTGGCTTCAAGCAGGATTTCGTTGGACAGCACGTCGAGCTTCTTCTGCACTTCGCCCTGCACGTTTTCGGTGCCCATGCTGCCCAGGACACCACCCAGCGCGCCTTTGGAGACGGCGTGGCTGATTTCCTTGCATGCACGCGCCACCACTTCGATCAAAAAGCGCAGATCGGCAGGGGTGTTGTTGCTGCGGGTCTGCTCAATCAAATAGCGACTCAAGGTAACGCGGGACATGGACGGCTCCGAAGAATAGGGGGCGGAAAAACCAGCGCAGTTTAGCGCGAGTCGGGACTTAATTCCTCCTATGAGACGGGGAATGGAGGATTGAGTTCACGGGGTAGCGGTTCGCTTGGGTATTTCTGTTGGTTGAGAGAACGCTATCGCGAGCAAGCTCGCTCCCACAGTTGACCGAGTTGCTGCGACGAACGTGGCCTATTGTGGGAGCGAGCTTGCTCGCGATGAATCACCTCAACTCTTGACCGGCGGCTTGCGCAGCAGGCTGAACGCCATCGCCGCGAGGAACAGCACGCTGAGCAGCAGCACCGCCCACAAGCCGATTTTCTTCCAGTTGGTCTCGACCGTCGCAGGCGTGGTTGCCGAGGCCGCAGCCGGGGTCGACGTGGCCGCGCCGTTCACGGTCGCCGTACCCAGCGTTGCCAGGCGCGACGGTTTGTAATCGGGCACCAGCGTGGTCAAGGGCAAGCTGGCCGCTTTCACTGTCGCGCTGCCCAGGGCCAGGCTGTAAGGTCCTTCGCCACGCGCCAGGAACACCACCTGGGTCGGACGCACGGCAAAGCGCAGGGCCGGGGCTTCGCTGCCCAGACCGCCGCCACGCTCGTCCACGGTCAATTTCAATTGCTGTACGGTCTGGCCGGACAGTTGCAATTGGTTTTGCAACACATCCTGGCCGTTCTGGGTCAGGCGATAGAGCAAACCACTGCCCAGCGGCTGCCACGGATGGCTGCTTTCACGGCGACCGGCCAAGGTCACCGGCGCCAAGCTGTTGGCCTGGCTCAGCTCGACCTGCACCTGCTCGATGTTCAGCCCCATGGGCAACTGCCAGGTGTATTCACCAGCCTTCACGGTGCTGCCGGCCAATGGCTGCGACCAGGCCAGTGGCAACGGCAAGCTTTCGCGGCTGGCGCTTTGCAACTGGGCCGAGGTCAGGATCGGCGCGGAGGACGGCGAATCCCACAACAGCCGCAAGTAACGCGCCGATTGCCCCGGCAAGCTCACTTCATGCTGCTCGACTCGCTCATCGGCAAAGGTCAAGCGCGCCACCTGGCCTTCGCCCCACGACTGCCAGTGTTGCAAGTCGTCACTGGCTTCGATGGTAAACCGCTGGAAACCGTCGCGTTCACTGGTCCAGTCGAGGACCAACTGCTGCAGCGGTGCCTTGATCGCGCTGGCATCCAGCAACCAGCCACGCAGCTCCTCCTCCCCAGCTTCGAGCCGGCTGGAGGGTTGGACTTCCACCAAGGTGCCGTTGGCATTCGATTGCACCCGCACACTGGGCGCGCGCTCATTGTCATCGGCGGCGTTGTACAGCGGGAACCACTTCACGTCGGTGAGGGTGCGGTTTTCCCGGCTCTGGGCCGACTCGCGCACCAGGGCGTAGGCCTGGGCCTGGCCGGCCGCGTTGAAGACCCGCAGATCGCTCAGGTCGGTCTGTCGCGCCTGCAACTGCACGTCCAGAGGCAACGGGAGGCGATACCACGGCCCCTCGCCGCTCAAGGCCATTGGCACCTGATGGGCAAAATCCGTCGGTTGCTCCTGGGCCACGGCCGACAATGCCGCCCATAACCCCACCACGCCCAGCCCGATCCGACTCAACTTGCGACTCAAGACGACACTCCCTCACTGACAGGCATAGGCGGCTCATCCTGCACGACCGTCTCCGGGCGCTTGGGCGGCAGCGGCGCAAAATAGCCCACTACCAGCAGCAACACGCCTACACCGATAAACGAAACAATCCGCGCCAGACCGCCACGGTTACTCAATTCGACAAAAAACAGCTTGGCCACGACCACCGCGATCAACGCCGCGCCGATCAGCCACACTTCACGACGGTGGCGCAAATGCCCACCGATCATCAGCCCCAGGGCGATCAGGGTCCAGACAATGGACAACCCGGCCTGCACGAACATCGACTCGAGCAGCGCGTCCAGCTCGTATGGCACCCCCATCCACTGGTGGGCACTGCGCATCACCAGGGCGGTGAAGAACGCGAACAGCGACACACCGGCGATCAACTGAGCGATGTGCCCGACGCGATTCCAACGGTTCGTCGATTGCTCCACGGCATTGCGGGCCCACACATAGATACCGAACAAGGCGAACAGCAGGCCCAGCTCCAAGGGATTGAGCAACGGCACATAAGGCAGCGGCTCTGAGTTGCCATCGCTGAAGGTGTTGGTCAGCCAGAACCAACCGAGCATCAACAACGCCATCGGCGCCGCCGCGTAGACACGGTACTCGCGCGGTTGGGCCGATACCGGCCACGGCAAGGCACGCGGCGTGGCCATCAGCACCAGGTAAAGGCCTGGCAGGATCGCCCAGGCCAGCCAGCGCCAGGCGTTGTACTGCTCGGACAGCAACAGCAGGCCGTAACGCAACTCCAGCATCAACACCGCCATCAGCAACCAGCAACCGAGCACATGGGCCGTACTGCTCGCCGGGGCCGGCAGCATCGGCGCCAGGCGCTTGAGAGAAAGGAAATGCACGGCAAATACCGCCAGCCAGGCCAGCCAGCCGAAATTCGCGGCCGGGTGATAGTGGCTGTGCCCCGTTGCCACCAGCACGCAGCCCGCCGCCGGAATCAACAAAGTACACAGCAGCCCCAGCGCCGGCCATTTCAAGCGCTGCGCCAAGACTGTCCACACCGCCACGCTGATCACCGCAACCAGCAGCAGCCAACTGCCCTGCAGGTTTGCCGGGGCAAAGCGCAATACTTCGCTGACCCACGCCAGCGCCCACCAACCGGCGCCCCAGATCAGCAGCAGCTCGGACAGGCGCTGCAAGCTCAAGACCTCGAGTTCCCGCGCCGCGTGCGCCCGTTGCAGGCGCCATGCGCCCACCAGGGCTGCGAGCCCCAGCACCAGCGGCGTCCAGAAGCCGCTGTGGGCCAGCGGTCGCAGATCCTCGGCGTTGAGCGGCCCCAACAGCGCCGGCCCCGCCGTCAGGAATGCCGCACCGCCCAGCAGTTGCAGCAGCAGGCCGAAGACAAAACTCACGCGCTGTTTCAGGTACAGGCTCAGCCAGATGATCAACAAGCCGCTGGCCGCCCACACACCGCTCGCCGTTTGCCACGGCAGGACGAACAGCACCGCAAGGTTGATCAGCACCAGCCCCGCCAGCAACACCACCGACAAGCCGCGCAGCAACCGGACATCGTTGCGCACCATGTCGTCACGTGCCGCCAGCAACATGCCGCCAATCAACGCCAGGCCGATCAGCGAGGCGCTGAGCAAGCCGCTCCAGCCCGCGCTGAACACCACCGCCGAATCCCCCTCGGCGCCTTGCAAGCGCAGCAGGAACAGCGCGCCGCCAAGCAATTGCACCCCAAATGCGCTGAACAGGAAGCTGCGCGACTGCAGGCGCAGGCCAACAAACAGCGTTGCCAATCCAGCCAGGGCCCAGGCAATGGCGGTGCCGTGGGTGAAGAAGAACAGCGGTGCCAGCAGATAGAGGAAACTCAACCCCAGCACAGCCAGCACCGGCAGGCCTCGGCGCTCCCAATTGGCGCTGTGTTCAGGTTCAGCCTTGTGCAGTTGGTAGAAGGTGAACAGCAAGGCGCCGCCGAGCATCAACGCGCCCAGCGCTGAACCATCGAGCAGGCTGCCGTCGCCGATACGCAATTCGCTGACGAACGCCAGTGCCGAGCCCAATTGCAGCAACAAGGCGAAAGCCCGGGCGAATGGGCGCTGCTGGCGCAGGCCCAGCCAGAAGATCCCCGCGCCTTCCACGGCCCACGCCGCTGCGGTCCAGCGGGCGTCGAGCCCCAAGGGGATCGCCAGGCTGGCAAAAATCACCCCCAGGGCAAGGCAGGTTTCCGCCAGCAACAGGGCGCGACCGCCCATCAATACCCGCGCCAGGCCCATGTAGATCATGCCCAGGGCCAGGGCGCTGAACGCAGCGGCGAACTCAAAATGCTGCACCAACGCGAACTGCAAGCCGAAGCCCACCAGCGGCGGGCCGAACAGCATGGTGCCGTCCACGTAATCGCCCTTGCGCGCCGACCAGTGCAACAGCGCATCGCGGCTGGCGTCTTCGGGAGCATCGCTCATTTCCAGCAACTTGCGCCGGGTGAACAGCAAGCCAATCGCCAGGTAGATGAGGAAGAACAGGATCAGGAACGGTTCGGTGCTCCAGAGCAGTTCCGGTGTGTAGGAGCGCATGCCCCAGGCGAAACCGATGCCGAAGGTGCCGACAAAGCCGATCAGGTTGAGCAGGCGCCAGGCCTTGAACCAGGCAATCGCGAGGATGCCGGCGTTGAGCAGGATGAAATAGCTGAACAGCGCGACGTGATTGCCACTGCCGGTGGAGGTCAGGATCGGCGCGGCAAACCCGCCCAGCGCCGCAGCCGCGGCCAGGCCCAAGGCGTTCTGGGTAATCGCCAGGATTGCCGAGAACACCGTCACCGCGACCAGCAAGCCCAGGGCCGCCTTGGAGTCGAGCAACGGATGCAGGCGCATGGCCGCGAACACTGTCAGGTACAGCACCGCGATCCCGGTGCCCTGGAGCATAAGCGCATAGTTGCTGTTGCGTTGGCGCAACCACCAGCCCAGGCCCAACAGGCCCAACGCGCTGGCCGCGACGCCGGCGTAACGCAACTCGATCGGCACCACCATGCCTTCGGTGGCATAGCGCAGCAAAAACGCCAGGCCGAGAAACAACAGCACCACGCCGACCCGCAGCACCGTGTTGCCGCCGAACAGCCAGTTGCGCGCGCCAATCACGGCGCGGTCGAACAGATTCGGGCCACGGGGGGCCGCGGGTTTCGAAACCCTCGGTTCCAAGGGCATCGGCTCCAGGGGCAGCGGCGCGAAGTCGCGCTCGGCACGCCGACTGGAAGTGGTTGGCGCGGGTTTCCAAACGTCATCGGGCAACGGTTGGCTGGCCTGGGTGGCCATCGCGGGAACGGGTTCGAGGTCTGGCGGCAATTCCCAGACAAGCTCTGGCTCGGTGCGCGTCTCGGGCTTCGCAGCCTGGGGCACGACAACCTCGGGCGCTGGCGCCGAATCACTCGATTCGGCCACCTTGCCGCGTTCGAGAACCGTCAGACGGGCTTCCAACGTGAGCAAGCTCTGCTGGGCCTCTTGCAACAAGATCTGTTGCTTGGCCGCCTGGCTACCCAGGCGCCCCAATCGAAACGCCTGGGCGATGCCAAGCCCCACCAGCGCGCCTATCAGCGCATCGGCAAACGACTCGTCCACCACCCAGCCGAGTGCCAGGCCCAACAGCGTCAAGATCCATTGCATGGTCGATATCCCTAAGCGGCCCGTTGCGGGCGTAACCGGGGTGATGCGGTGCTTGACTCAGTCTAGTGGAAACCCCCAAACCCTGTGGGAGCGAGCTGTGTGGGAGCAAAGCTTGCTCGCGATCCAGGCGCTGCGGTCCTCAAGAGACCGCGGCGTTTTCATCGCGGGCAAGCCTTGCTCCCACACAGCTCGCTCCCACATTGGATTGTTGGCACTTCCAGTGCTGAGCCCGGCCACACAGCCCGGCGAAACTGGCGCCTAGTATATCGACGAAGCCCAACCGCCGTTGGGCTTCGCTCACATTTCTTACAGCAAATGCTACTCCAGGGCTTTCCAGATGTCGGTCGCGTATTCGCGGATGGTCCGGTCCGAAGAGAACCAGCCCATGCGCGCGGTGTTGAGCACCGCCGAACGCCACCATTGCTTGGAGTCGTGCCAACGCTCTTCGACCTTGGCCTGGGCGTTCCAGTACGAGTCGAAGTCGGCGCAGACCAGGAAGCGGTCGTAGTCCACCAACGAGTCCACGAGCCCGGCGTAGCGCATCGGATCATCCGGCGAGAACACCCCGCCACGAATCGCCTGCAGCACATCATTGAGCCGATGGGACGCGGCGATGTCCGGCGCGGCGCTGAACTCACCGTTTTGCTTGCGGGCCTCCACCTGCTCGGCGGTCAGGCCGAAGATGAACATGTGCTCACCGCCGACGCGCTCATGCATCTCCACGTTGGCGCCGTCCATGGTACCGATGGTCAGCGCGCCGTTGAGGCCGAACTTCATGTTGCTGGTGCCCGACGCCTCGAAACCGGCCGTGGAGATCTGCTCCGACAGGTCCGCCGCCGGAATGATGCTTTCGGCCAGGCTGACGTTGTAGTTGGGCAGGAACACCACTTTGAGCAAGCCACGTACGGTCGGGTCGTTGTTCACCACCCGGGCGATGTCGTTGGTCAGCTTGATGATGAGCTTGGCCTGGTGATAACTGGCGGCGGCCTTGCCGGCGAAGATCTTCACCCGCGGCACCCAGTCCACTTCCGGCTCGGCGCGGATCGCCTGGTACAGCGCCACGGTGTGCATCAGGTTGAGCAACTGGCGCTTGTACTCGTGGATTCGCTTGACCTGCACGTCGAACATCGCCGCCGGGTTCACGGCAATCCCCAGCCGCTCGTGGATCAAGTAAGCAAGAGCCTTCTTGCTGTGCAGGCGCTGCTCGGCGAACTGCTTGCGAAACGCCGGCTTGTCGGCAAACGGTTCCAGTTCGATCAAGCGCTCCTCGGGGTTGTCGAGCACGCTTGGGCCGAGGGCATCGACCATCATCGAGGTCAATTCGGAGTTGGCCTGGAACAACCAGCGGCGGAAGGTGATGCCGTTGGTCTTGTTGTTGATCCGATCCGGATAGAGCTTGTGCAGCTCGGAAAACACCGTGCTGCGCATCAGTTGGGTATGCAACCCGGACACGCCGTTGACGCTATGGGAACCGAGGAACGCCAGGTTACCCATGCGCACCCGGCGGCCGTTGTCCTCTTCGATCAGCGAAACCGAGCGCAGCACATCGAAATCGTGCACGCCCTTGGCCCGTAGCGAATCGATGTGCTGGGCATTGATCAGATAAATGATCTGCATGTGCCGGGGCAACATGCGCTCCATCAGCCCCACCGGCCAGGTTTCCAGGGCTTCGGGCAGCAGCGTGTGGTTGGTGTAGGACAGCGTGTCCTGGGTGATCTGCCAGGCCGCGTCCCAAGCCACGTCGTAAACGTCCACCAGTTGCCGCATCAGCTCGGCCACGGCAATGGACGGGTGAGTGTCGTTGAGCTGGATCGCCGCATGGTCGCCCAGGGTCAGCACCGAGGTGTGCATGTTGCGATGACGGCGCAGCAGGTCTTGGAGCGAGGCGGCCACGAAGAAGTATTCCTGGCGCAGGCGCAGTTCCTGGCCAGCCTCGGTGCTGTCGGCCGGGTACAGCACGCGGGAAATACTTTCGGCCCGGGCCACTTCCGCTACCGCACCCAAGTGGTCGCCGGCATTGAAGCGTTCCAGGTGAAGGTCTTCCACGGCTCGGGCGCGCCACAGGCGCAGGGTATTGACGCTGGCACCGCGCCAGCCTACCACCGGCGTGTCATAGGCAATCGCCCGCACGGTTTCGGCCGGGGACCAGACTTGCCGGGTTTTACCCGCCTCATCGGTGACGGTCTCGACGCTGCCGCCAAAGCCGATCGGGTAGACCACTTCCGGCCGCTCGAACTCCCACGGATTGCCGAAGTCCAGCCAGTGCTCGGTCTGCTCCTGCTGCCAGCCATCGACAATCGCCTGGCGGAACAGGCCGTGTTCATAACGGATGCCATAGCCATGGCCGGCGATGCCCAGGGTCGACATGCTTTCCATGAAACACGCGGCCAAGCGGCCAAGACCGCCGTTGCCCAATGCTGCATCCGGCTCGAGCAGACGAATGCGCTCCAGATCCACGCCCAGTTCGGTCAGCGCCTCGCGCGCCGTGTCCAGCAGGCCGAGGTTGCTCAGGCTGTCGTAGAGCAAGCGACCGATGAGGAATTCCAGGGAGAGGTAATAGACGCGCTTCTGGCCCTTGCGGTAGATCTGTCGCGTGTGGTCCATCCAGTGATCGACCATGTGGTCGCGGGCGGCGAGGGCGATAGCTTCGAACCAGTCGTGATCAAACGCATGATCCGGGTCCTTGCCAACGGCATAAGTGAGTTTGGTCAACACGGCGTCGCGAAATGCGGCAACTTCAGCTTCGCGAACAAGTGGTTCTTGAGTCATTGATAAGACCTCGAACGAGCATGGAATTGTCTGAGCCTAGACGGTCTGACAGACGGTACAGGCTCTTGGTTCGGTGGATTTCCCCGAGTGTCGGAGAATCGTCGCCATGGAATTGCCGGATGGTCGAATGAATGCAGGGGCCGTGCCGATCCGGGCGGGTTTGGCCGGGATGAAAAAAAACTGGCGGATGGTCGTTCAAAATTTCACCAGTCCCGGTATGATCGCGCGCCCTGATGCATGCTGGTAAACCGTGATGATGAAGCCCAACCTGATCGCCGCCGCGGAGATCGACCGACTCGATACCTGGGCCAAGTACTCCGCCCCGATGTGCGGTTCCTGTGTGTCGAGCTGCTGCACGCTGCCGGTGGAGGTCAAGATCAAGGACCTGATCCGCATCGGCATCGTCGATGAGTTCGAACTGGGCGACCCGCCGAAGAACATCGCCAAGCGCCTGCAAAAGGAAGGGATCGTCGAGCGCTACAACCAGAAGTCGGAAATCTTCACGCTCCAGCGCATGAGCAACAACGATTGCCTTTATCTGGACCGCAAGAGCCGGTTGTGCACCATTTACGAGAAACGCCCGGACACCTGCCGCAACCATCCGCGGGTTGGACCACGGCCGGGGTATTGCGCCTACAAGCCCAAGGAAGTGGAGCGCGAGCGTAATCCACGGACGTTGGACAAATTCTGATCGACTGATGGTTCAGCTGTGTCTGAACCACCGTTATCGCGAGCAAGCTCGCTCCCACACGAGGTCTGTATCCACTGAAGATCCACTGTGGGAGCGAGCTTGCTCGCGATAGGGCCCTGACAAGCGACACACAAACCCCAGGCATAAAAAAACGCCCCCGATCTCACGACCGGGGGCGTTTTTTTAGCTGCTAACTAAGTCGAAACTCAGTTGCCGCTTTTCTTGGCAGCGCGGGTACGCTCGCTTTCGCCAAGGATTTTCTTACGCAGGCGAATCGACTTAGGCGTCACTTCACACAGTTCGTCTTCCTGCACGAACTCCAGCGCTTGCTCCAGGGTGAACTTGACCGGCGGAACCAGGGCGATGGTTTCGTCCTTGCCCGAAGCACGCATGTTGTCGAGCTTCTTGCCTTTGGTTGGGTTCACGCCCAGGTCGTTGTCGCGGCTGTTCAAGCCAACGATTTGACCTTCGTAGATATCCTGGCCGTGCTCGACGAACAGCTTGCCGCGCGCTTGCAGGGTTTCCAGCGAGTAGGTCAGTGCCTTGCCGGTCGCAACCGATACCAGGACACCGTTCTGACGGCCGGACATGTCGCCGGACTTCATCACGTCGTAACGATCGAAGATCGAAGTCAGGATGCCGCCACCGGAGGTCAGGGTCAGGAACTCGTTACGGAAACCGATCAGGCCACGAGCCGGGATGTTGTACTCAAGGCGTACACGGCCCTTGCCATCCGGAACCATGTTGGTCAGGTCGCCCTTACGCAGGCCCATTTGCTCCATGATCGCGCCCTGGGATTCTTCCGGCAGGTCGATGGTCACGTTTTCGTACGGTTCGTGCTTGACGCCATCAACCATGCGGATGATCACTTCAGGACGGCCCACACCCATTTCGAAGCCTTCGCGACGCATGGTTTCGATCAGCACCGAGAGGTGCAGCTCACCACGGCCGGAGACCTTGAACTTGTCGGCCGAGTCGCCTTCTTCAACGCGCAGGGCAACGTTGTAGAGCAGCTCTTTGTCCAGGCGCTCCTTGATGTTACGGCTGGTCACGAACTTGCCTTCTTTACCGCAGAATGGCGAGTCGTTGACCTGGAAGGTCATGGAAACGGTTGGCTCGTCGACGGTCAACGGCTTCATCGCTTCGACGTTCAGTGGGTCGCACAGGGTGTCGGAGATGAACAGTTGCTCGAAGCCGCTGATGCAGACGATGTCGCCGGCAGCTGCTTCTTCAACGTCGATGCGGTGCAGGCCGTGGTGACCCATCAGCTTGAGGATACGACCGTTGCGCTTCTTGCCGTCGGCGTCGATGGCAACCACCGGGGTGTTCGGCTTGATGCGACCACGGGCGATACGGCCAACACCGATAACACCCAGGAAGCTGTTGTAGTCCAGTGCCGAGATCTGCATCTGGAACGGGCCGTCACGGTCGACTTTCGGCGCTGGTACGTCGTCGACGATCGACTGGTACAGCGGGGTCATGTCTTCAGCCATGGCGGTGTGGTCCAGACCGGCAATGCCGTTCAGGGCCGAGGCGTAGACGACTTTGAAGTCCAGCTGTTCTTCGGTGGCACCCAGGTTGTCGAACAGGTCGAAGATCTGGTCCAGAACCCAGTCCGGACGCGCGCCTGGACGGTCAACCTTGTTGATGACCACGATCGGACGCAGGCCGGCTTCGAAAGCCTTCTTGGTCACGAAGCGGGTTTGCGGCATAGGGCCGTCCTGGGCATCAACCAGCAGCAGCACGGAGTCAACCATCGACATCACGCGCTCTACTTCACCACCGAAGTCGGCGTGGCCCGGGGTGTCCACGATGTTGATGTGGTAGCCATTCCAGTTGATGGCGGTGTTTTTCGCCAGGATGGTAATACCGCGCTCTTTTTCCTGGTCGTTGGAGTCCATCACGCGCTCGTCGTTGAGCTCGTTGCGCTCCAGAGTGCCGGATTGACGCAAGAGTTTGTCTACCAGGGTGGTCTTACCATGGTCAACGTGAGCAATGATGGCGATGTTGCGTAGATTTTCGATCACTTGTGTATCTCGATCAGAGGATTCGGTGTGCTGACAGGTCGTGGCAGCGATTTACGTTGAGTCCGACAAGGCCGTTACAGCCTGTCGGCGGCGTCGGGGGGCCGGTGACGCAGGCCACAGGCAAACAGCCCCGGGCACTTAGCTCGGTCGATAAACGCGCACATTGGCATGCCCCTCACTGAGCAAATGGTGGGCATGCAGGCGACTCATCACGCCTTTGTCGCAATACAGCAGGTACTGGCGAGTAGGGTCCAGTTCCTTGAAACGCGCGTTCACGGCATAGAACGGCATCGTTTTTACCTCGATGCCGGCGATACTCAGCGGGTCGTCTTCAGCGTCGTCCGGGTGACGGATGTCGATGATGATCTGACCGGCCAGCGCTTCGCCGACTTCTTCAATCTGAATGTCCTGGCCCAACTCATCGATGACTCGATCGATTGGCACCAGCCTGGCGTTTTCGAGCGCACGCTCGAGCACCGCCATGTCGAATTCTTTCTCTTCGTGTTCCACCCGCCCGCGCTTGGCCGCCGTCTTCGGATTGACCGAGATGACGCCGCAGTATTCCGGCATGTGCCGGGCAAACTCGGCGGTGCCGATTTCATTGGCCTGGTCGATGATGTCCTGCTTGTGGCTGGCAATCAGCGGCCGCAAGACCAGTTTCTCGGTCACGCAGTCGATCACCGACAGGTTCGGCAGCGTCTGGCTCGACACCTGGGAGATCGCCTCGCCGGTCACCAGCGCATCGATTTGCAGGCGGTCGGCAATTCGTGAAGCGGCGCGCAACATCATACGCTTCAAAATGACGCCCATATGACTGTTATCGACTTTGCCGAGAATCTCGCCCAGGACTTCTTCGAACGGCACACTCACAAATAACACGCGTTGGGAGCTGCCGTACTTCTTCCAGATGAAGTGCGCCACTTCCATCACGCCCAGTTCATGGGCACGCCCGCCGAGGTTGAAGAAGCAGAAATGGCTCATCAAGCCGCGACGCATGATCTGGTAAGCGGCCACCGTGGAGTCGAAACCGCCGGACATCAGCACCAGGGTCTGCTCCAGCGAACCCAGCGGATAACCGCCGATGCTGTTGTGCTGGCTGTGGATCACGAACAGCCGCTGGTCGCGAATTTCGATGCGCACTTCGATCTGCGGGTCTTTCAGCGAAATACCGGCCGCGCCGCACTGTCGACGCAACTGGCTGCCGACATACTTCTCCACATCCATCGAACTGAACGGGTGCTTGCCGGCACGCTTGCAGCGCACCGAAAAAATCTTGCCGGCCAGGGCATCACCATAATGGAGCATGCACTTGGCGAGGATGTCATCGAAATCCCCCAGCGGGTATTCATCGACTTGCAGGAAATGCGCGATGCCCGGCATGCAGCTCAGGCGCTCGGTCATTTCCTTCAGGACCTTGGGTTCGCTGACACGGGTTTCCAGCTCGAGGTTGTCCCACACGCCATTCACCACCACGGCCGGGTCCAGGTCTCGGAGCACGGCACGGATGTTCTTGGCCAACTGGCGGATGAAACGCATCCGTACCGGGCGGCTCTTGATGGTGATCTCGGGGAAGACTTTTACGATTAGTTTCATGAAAACAGCGCGCGAACGGCCAGCCGAAAAAGGGGGGCGCGGATTATAGCGGAAATTGCTCAAGGTTTAACCAGTTTATGTGCAGATGGTTTTGCATGCACCAAAACAGGTCATTATCGATTGGCGACGCCACATTGCAGTGCGTTATTGTCTGACAATCTTTGATTTACGCCTTTAAAAGCGTGGATTTGGTGCAAAAAACCCATGCTGGGGCACTGGCATGCAATTTGCTCCCTTGTGAGGCAGGTTGCCATGGCAGAGTATTCGCGCCGGCATCACCCATATCTAAGGGCACTCCACTACCCGCCCGAAGCCACCCGGAGGACATATGTCGAAGTCGGTTCAACTCATCAAAGATCATGACGTCAAGTGGATTGATCTGCGCTTCACTGACACCAAAGGTACTCAACATCACGTGACCATGCCGGCCCGTGATGCGCTGGACGACGAATTCTTTGAAATCGGGAAAATGTTCGACGGTTCCTCCATCTCCGGCTGGAAAGGCATCGAAGCCTCCGACATGATCCTGATGCCGGACGACGAAACTGCCGTCCTGGACCCGTTCACCGAAGAGCCGACCCTGATCCTGGTCTGCGACATCATCGAACCTTCGACCATGCAAGGCTATGACCGCGACCCACGCGCCATCGCCCACCGCGCCGAGGAATACCTGAAGTCCACCGGTATCGGTGATACCGCTTTCTTCGGTCCTGAGCCTGAGTTCTTCATCTTCGACTCGGTCAAATTCAAGTCCGATATCTCCGGCTCCATGTTCAAGATCTTCTCCGAACAAGGTTCGTGGATGTCCGACCAGGACGTGGAAGGCGGCAACAAAGGCCACCGTCCAGGCATCAAGGGCGGCTACTTCCCGGTTCCACCGTTCGACCACGACCACGAGATCCGTACCTCCATGTGCAACGCACTGGAAGAGATGGGCCAGACCGTCGAAGTTCACCACCACGAAGTGGCAACTGCCGGCCAGAACGAAATCGGCGTGAAGTTCAACACGCTGGTCAAGAAGGCTGACGAAGTCCAGACCCTGAAGTACTGCGTACACAACGTTGCCGACGCCTACGGTCGCACCGCGACCTTCATGCCGAAGCCACTGTACGGCGACAACGGTTCGGGCATGCACGTTCACATGTCGATCTCCAAAGACGGCAAGAACACCTTCGCAGGCGAAGGCTATGCCGGCCTGTCGGACACCGCCCTGTACTTCATCGGCGGTATCATCAAGCACGGTAAGGCCCTGAACGGCTTCACCAACCCGTCGACCAACTCCTACAAGCGTCTGGTACCAGGCTTCGAAGCCCCGGTCATGCTGGCCTACTCGGCTCGCAACCGTTCCGCCTCGATCCGTATTCCTTACGTGAACAGCCCTAAAGCCCGCCGTATCGAAGCACGCTTCCCGGATCCGGCTGCCAACCCGTACCTGGCCTTCGCTGCACTGATGATGGCCGGTCTGGACGGTATCCAGAACAAGATCCACCCTGGCGATGCCGCTGACAAAAACCTGTATGACCTGCCGCCTGAAGAGGCCAAGGAAATCCCACAGGTGTGTGGCAGCCTGAAAGAAGCCCTGGAAGAGCTGGACAAGGGCCGTGCCTTCCTGACCAAGGGCGGCGTATTCAGCGATGACTTCATCGACGCTTACATCGCACTGAAAAGCGAAGAAGAAATCAAGGTTCGCACCTTTGTACACCCACTGGAATACGAGCTGTACTACAGCTGCTGATCCAGTAAACGCCGCCACGCACGGCGTGAATAAAGAGAGGCCTCCTTCGGGAGGCCTTTTTTATGGGCGCAGGTTACGTGCATGATGCCTCGTCGCTCCCCCATAGAAGACGAGATTGCCCATGACTTTGCGCTTCAAGCTCTGCCTTGCCCTGTCTGCCGCACTGCTGGCCTCCACCGCCGAAGCCGCCTCGGCTCCCGCCCCTGAGGCCCTTGCCCCGTTGCTTAACGCCATTGGCGAACGCCTGGCCCTTGGCGATCAAGTGGCGTTGAGCAAATGGGACAGCCATAAACCGGTAGAAGACCGTCAGCGCGAGCGTGAAGTCATTGCTGCCGCCGTTGCCCAGGCACCGGCCTACAAGCTGAGTGGCGAAACCGTGGAAGCGTTTTTCGCCGCCCAGATAGAAGCCAACAAAATGGTGCAGTACATCAACCTGTCCGACTGGGCCCTGGAAGGCAAGGCCCCGGACCTCCCACGCCCGGACCTGGTGGGACAGATCCGCCCGCAACTCGATCGACTGCAAAAACGCCTGCTGCAACAACTGGCCGATTTCGCCCCCTACCGCACCGACCCGCAGTGCCCGCAATGGCTGGCCCGAGCCACCCACCACAACAAGCAGCACCCGGTGCACCGCCTCGCCCTGATCCGAGCGACCGGAGAGCTGTGTATCTCCACAAAATCCTGAGGCACCCCACCTCCCCTTGTGGGAGCGAGCTTGCTCGCGATAGCGGTATGTCAGTCACTGAGATGTTGGCTGAGCCGGCCCCTTCGCGAGCAAGCTCGCTCCCACAGGGGTTATGTGCAACAACTTGGGTCAATCACCCTCCCTGACCTATGCTGCAACCCATCACTTTTAGTTTTCGGTCGATTTTCCATGGGTCGTGGTTTTCCAATCATCCTGTTGTTGTTGGCACTGCCCGCCGCCGCGCAGATCTACAAGTACACCGACGCCGACGGCAACACCGCCTACAGCAACCAGCCGCCCCAAGGCGTACCAGCCCAGACGGTGGAGTTGCCGCCGCTCAACAGTATCGAACGCCAATCCCCAGCCAGCCCGAACACACCGCCAGCCCCCGCCAACAGCGACGAGCCGCGCAATGCCTACGAAACATTGGTACTGACGGACATCCCCACCGACGAGGCCCTGCGCGCCAACAATGGCACCTTCACCGTTGGCGTCCGAGCGCAACCGCGCCTGCAGAGCCCGCATCTGTTCCAGCTATTGCTGGACGGCCAACCCTACGGCCAGCCGTCCAACGTGCCACGCCTGCAATTGGTGAACATCGATCGGGGCGAGCACAGCCTGGCGGTTCAAGTCATCGACGGGGACACCCTCGTGCAACAAAGCAAGACCGTCACGTTCACCGTGCAGCGGGTGCACCAGCCATGATCCGCTGGCTGCTCGCGCTTAGCCTGGCGCTGGCGGCGCTGCCTGGGGTGGCGCAGGTCTACACCTACATCGATGCCCAGGGTAATCGCGTCTTCACCGATCAGCCGCGCCCCGGCAATGCGAAGAAAGTCCAACTGCCACCCGGCAACCGGATGCCGACGCCGCCCCCGGGCACAACCTCGGCGCCCATGCCCGAAGCCCGGCCCGAGCCCCTGTTTCATTACGAAATGCTCCGGCTGTTGATACCTGAGCCGGACGCGACGATACGCAGCACCGCAGGCGAACTGATCGTCAGCGTCACCAGCGAACCCGGCCTGAAAAAAGGCCACCGCTATCGCCTGTTGCTCGACGGCCAGCCAACAGGCGCGCCGGGGCCGAGCCCGGTGTTTGCCTTGAGCAACATCGATCGAGGCACCCATCAACTGGCGGTAGAAATCCTCGATGAGCAGGACCGCATCGTCGAACGCACCGCCAACCAGCCCTTCCATATGCAACGCATGTCCCTGGCGCAAAAGCGCCGCATCAAACCCTGCGCCGCGACCGATTACGGTCAACGCCCCGAGTGCCCCCTCGCCGAAAAGCCTGAAGAAGAAAAAAGCAGCATCCTGCCGTTCTTCTGATGCCGTTCAGGTTGGCGCACTATATTGGTGCAAACCATTGCACGCTACTCAGTTTCCAAACCCATTTTGGTTCGAAAGTACCCGAAAAAGCTGGCAGAACGCCACGCAACTGGGCGAAAAACACCCTTTTGAGGCTCTAAACGCTTCTTTTCGGAGCCTTGGTTTGGTTTTTGCATTTTCCTCGTAACAGCGCATTAATCGCGCGCGCAATTTGGGACCGGTCCCAAGTTGCTACGCTCCAAAAGAGGTCCTGATGACCATTAGCGACGCACTACACCGCTTGCTGCTCGACAACCTCACCACCGCGACCATCCTGCTCGACGCCGAACTGCGCCTCGAGTACATGAACCCGGCGGCCGAGATGCTCCTGGCCGTCAGTGGCCAGCGCAGCCACGGACAGTTCATCAGCGAGTTGTTCACCGAGTCCGCCGAAGCACTCAACTCCTTGCGCCAGGCGGTGGAACAGGCCCATCCGTTCACCAAGCGCGAAGCGATGCTGACCGCGCTGACCGGCCAGACCCTGACCGTGGACTACGCGGTTACGCCAATCCTGAACAACGGCGCCACCCTGCTGTTGCTGGAAGTCCACCCGCGTGATCGCTTGCTGCGTATCACCAAGGAAGAAGCGCAATTGTCCAAGCAGGAAACCAGCAAGATGCTGGTGCGCGGCCTGGCCCACGAGATCAAGAACCCCCTCGGCGGGATTCGTGGCGCGGCGCAGTTGCTCGCCCGCGAACTGCCGGAAGAAAACCTCAAGGACTACACCAACGTCATCATTGAAGAAGCCGACCGCCTGCGGAACCTGGTGGACCGCATGCTCGGCTCGAACAAGCTGCCATCGCTGGCGATGTGCAACGTCCATGAGGTGCTGGAGCGCGTCAGCAGCCTGGTGGAAGCCGAAAGCCAAGGCTGCATCACGTTGGTGCGCGACTATGACCCGAGCATTCCCGATGTCTTGATCGACCGCGAGCAGATGATCCAGGCCGTGCTGAACATTGTGCGCAACGCGATGCAAGCCATCAGCAGCCAGAACGAGCTACGCCTGGGGCGCATCAGCCTGCGTACCCGCGCCATGCGCCAGTTCACCATCGGCCATGTGCGCCATCGCCTGGTGACCAAGATCGAAATCATCGACAACGGCCCGGGCATCCCTGCCGAGCTGCAGGAAACCATCTTTTTTCCCATGGTCAGCGGCCGTCCGGACGGTACCGGGCTGGGCCTGGCCATTACCCAGAACATCATCAGTCAGCATCAGGGCTTGATCGAGTGTGAAAGCCACCCCGGCCACACCACCTTCTCGATCTTCCTGCCACTGGAACAAGGAGCCACATCGACATGAGCCGTAGTGAAACCGTGTGGATCGTCGATGACGACCGTTCTATCCGTTGGGTCCTGGAAAAAGCCTTGCAACAGGAAGGCATGACCACCCAGAGCTTCGACAGCGCCGATGGAGTAATGAGTCGCCTGGCGCGTCAGCAACCGGACGTCATCATCTCCGACATCCGCATGCCTGGCGCCAGCGGCCTGGACCTGCTGGCGCGGATTCGCGAACAGCATCCACGGCTGCCGGTGATCATCATGACCGCCCATTCCGACCTGGACAGCGCCGTGGCGTCCTACCAGGGCGGCGCTTTCGAATACCTGCCCAAGCCATTCGACGTCGATGAAGCCGTGTCGCTGGTCAAGCGCGCCAATCAACATGCCCAGGAACAACAGGGCATGGAAGAGGTGCCAGCCCTGGCCCGCACCCCGGAAATCATCGGTGAAGCGCCGGCGATGCAGGAAGTGTTTCGCGCCATCGGGCGCCTGAGCCACTCCAACATCACCGTGCTGATCAACGGCGAGTCGGGCACCGGCAAAGAATTGGTGGCCCACGCCCTGCACCGTCACAGTCCACGGGCGGCATCGCCGTTCATCGCGCTGAACATGGCTGCGATTCCCAAGGACCTGATGGAGTCCGAGCTGTTCGGCCACGAAAAAGGTGCGTTCACCGGCGCGGCCAACCTGCGGCGCGGGCGCTTCGAGCAAGCCGACGGCGGCACGTTGTTCCTCGATGAAATCGGCGACATGCCGGCGGACACCCAGACGCGCTTGCTGCGCGTACTGGCCGATGGCGAGTTCTATCGGGTGGGCGGGCATACGCCGGTCAAGGTGGACGTGCGCATCATCGCCGCGACCCACCAGAACCTGGAAACCCTGGTTCACGCCGGCAAATTCCGTGAGGACTTGTTCCACCGCCTGAACGTGATCCGCATTCATATCCCGCGCCTGGCGGACCGTCGCGAAGACATCCCGACCCTGGCCAGGCACTTCCTCAGCCGCGCGGCCCAGGAACTGGCGGTCGAGCCCAAGCTGCTCAAGAGCGAAACCGAGGAATACCTCAAGAACCTGCCGTGGCCGGGCAACGTGCGTCAGCTGGAGAACACCTGCCGCTGGATCACGGTAATGGCTTCGGGTCGCGAAGTGCACATCAGCGACCTGCCGCCAGAGCTGTTGAGCCTGCCGCAGGATTCGGCTCCGGTGACCAACTGGGAGCAAGCCCTGCGCCAGTGGGCCGACCAGGCCCTGTCCCGTGGCCAGTCGAGCCTGCTGGACAGCGCGGTGCCGAGTTTCGAGCGAATCATGATCGAAACCGCCCTCAAGCACACCGCCGGCCGCCGTCGCGACGCCGCGGTGCTGCTGGGTTGGGGCCGTAATACCTTGACCCGCAAGATCAAGGAATTGGGGATGAAGGTCGACGGTGGGGATGATGATGACGGGGATGAGGGCTGATCGGCCTTTAACCCTTCGCTGATCTTGAAGGCCAATCGCGAGCAAGCTCGCTCCCACAATGGTTCTGCATCAGGCACAAAATTTGTGTTCACCGCAGATCCCCTGTGGGAGCGAGCTTGCTCCGGGCGGCGATCCGACGATGCTTTTTAAAGGACTGTGTGCACCGCATCAATGCACTGCGAACCGCAATTGCGCATGCACAACGAGCCAAAACCAATCGATCCAGTTCGAAAAAAACCGCACAAACAAAAACAAAAGCCCCGGAATACGGGGCTTTCAGCATCGCCAGCAGTGTTTTTGTGACAAGCCATTCAAAACTGGCACGCCCCCTGCAATAACTCAATCACTACCCAGTTTCGGGGACCTTGGTACAGGCAGGCCGGGGATTCCCCTCTTTTATACCGGGCTCATCGAGCCCACTGTTTTGGGGGCCTTGATACAGGCAGGTCAAGGTTTCCCTTCTTTACACCAGGGCTGGACCTTCGCGGTAAGCCCTCCCGTTTTGGGGACCTTGGTACAGGCAGGCCGGGGATTCCCTCTTTTATTGCTCCTGGAGACGGACCTCCAGCCGCCAGCGGTCATCGACCTCGCTGGAGGTCCACGCCCCGCGCAACGGACGCGCCGCCACCAGCGTCAGCAACAACCCCTTGTCACTCAACCGCACCCGCCAGTTCACGTCCTTGCCGTTGAGCTTTAACTGGCCGTTCTGCGATCGCCCTTGCGCTTCGAACAACAGCGCCACCGAGCCGTCGATGACTTCCCCGTGCAGCTTGGGTTCGGTGTTGAACCAGGCCACCACCCCACCGTCAATCACCTCGACCTGCTGCAGCACGCTCGGTTCGGGCGTGGTCAGGCGTCCGATCATCAATCCGACCATCATGCCGAAGATCGCCAACGAGCCCATCACCCGAGGCATTAGCTTCGAACGTCGGTCGGTTTGCAGCGTAGAATGCCGCTCATCTTCATCTGCGGAGCCGTGCATGTTTCACGTCATCCTTTTTCAACCGGAAATTCCGCCGAATACCGGCAATGTCATCAGGTTGTGCGCCAACAGCGGCTGCCACCTGCATTTGATCGAACCGCTGGGCTTCGACATGGACGACAAGCGCCTGCGCCGTGCCGGTCTCGACTATCACGAGTATGCCACCTTGCAGCGTCACGCCGACCTTGCCAGCTGTCTGGAAAGCCTCGGGCATCCGCGCCTGTTCGCCTTTACCACCAAGGGTTCGCGGCCGTTCCATGACGCCAGCTTCGTCGCCGGTGATGCGTTCCTGTTCGGCCCGGAAAGCCGTGGCCTGCCGGCCGAGGTGCTGGACGCCCTGCCCGCCGACCAGCGCCTGCGCCTGCCGATGCGCGAAGGCTGCCGCAGCCTGAACCTGTCCAATACCGTGGCGGTGGCGGTTTATGAGGCGTGGCGGCAGAACGGCTTCGCCTGAGCCCTGCCTGTCAGCCAGAAACACCTGTGGGAGCGAGCCTGTGGGAGCCGAGCTTGCTCGCGATGAGGTCGACACGGTTCAACTGCAAAACCGCGTCATCGTTCATCGCGAGCAAGCTCGGCTCCCACAGGGCTCGCTCCCACAAGTTTTGTGCCTTGCGAACAGAAGCGACGCCGCTTACTGAACGGTCGCGCCGCCTTCTTGCTGCATGCGCTGCAGTTCTTGCGCATACAGGGCATCGAAGTTCACCGGGGCCAGCATCAGGGCCGGGAACGAACCGCGGGTCACCAGGCTGTCCAGGGTTTCGCGGGCGTAAGGGAACAGGATGTTCGGGCAGAACGCACCGAGGGTGTGGCTCATCGAAGCGGCATCCAGGTTCCTGATCAGGAAGATCCCGGCCTGTTGCACTTCGGCGATGAACGCCACTTCGTCACCGTTTTTCACAGTAACCGACAGGGTCAACACCACTTCATGGAAGTCATCTTCCAGGGCTTTCTGGCGAGTGTTCAGGTCCAGGCCTACGCTCGGCTCCCACTGCTGGCGAAAGATCGCCGGGCTTTTCGGGGCTTCGAAGGACAGGTCACGTACATAAATGCGCTGCAAGGAGAATTGCGGTGCGGCTTCGTCTTCGCTGGCAGCTGTGTTCTGTTGGTCAGTCATCGCAGATCCTTCTTACTTTCAGGTTCTTGTCAGTGGGAAATTCAGGCCTTGAGCAGTGCGTCGAGCTTACCGGCGCGCTCCAGGGCGAACAGATCATCGCAACCGCCCACGTGGGTGCTGCCGATCCAGATCTGCGGCACGGACGTGCGCCCGGCCTTCTGGGCCATTTGGGCGCGCAGTTGCGGCTTGCCGTCGACCTTGATCTCTTCGAAGGCCACGCCTTTGTTCTGGAGCAGGAACTTGGCTCGGGAACAATAGGGGCAGTAATCGCTGGAATAGACAACGACGTGGGACATTTCACTTCACCAGGGGCAGATTGTCGGCTTTCCAGCTCGCAACACCGCCGGACAGCTTGGCGGCGGTGAAACCGGATTTCATCAGCTCGCGGGCGTGGGTGCCGGCGTGCTGGCCTTGGGCATCTACCAGGATCAGTGTCTTGGCCTTGTGTTTTTCCAGCTCGCCGATGCGGGCGATCAGTTTGTCCTGGGGAATATTCACCGCCCCGACAATGTGGCCGGCGGCGTAATCCTTGCTCGGGCGGATGTCCACCACCACGCCGGCATCCTTGTTGACCAGCGCCGTCAGCTCGGCGGTACTGAGGCTGCGACCGCCACCCTGCATCGTATGGGCTACCAGCAACGCCAGCAGTACGACGAAGATACCGACGAGAATGTAGTGGTTAGTGGCAAATTCAATCAGGTGAGCAACCATCGAAGGAGGTTCCAGGGCGTTAAAATGTCGGCCAGTATACACAGCACACAAGGCCGGCCAAACCCCGCCCGGCGGTGACGCCGTCGGAACTTACCTTTAAACTGCCCGTCCCTTTTCCATCGTCTTCTTTTAACCCGCCACGAGTGGATTCCATGACTACCACGCCTAAACCTTTGGTCCTGATGATTCTCGACGGCTTCGGTCACAGTGAAAGCCACGAATCCAACGCCGTGTATTCGGCCAACAAGCCTGTGCTGGACCGTTTGTGGGCCACCGTGCCCAACGGCCTGATCTCCGGCAGCGGCATGGACGTCGGCCTGCCGGACGGGCAGATGGGCAACTCCGAAGTCGGCCACATGAACCTCGGCGCAGGCCGCGTGGTGTATCAGGACTTCACCCGCGTGACCAAATCGATCCGCGACGGTGAGTTCTTCGAAAACCCGACCATCTGCGCCGCCGTGGATAAAGCCGTGGCCGCCGGCAAGGCCGTGCACTTCATGGGCCTGCTGTCCGACGGTGGCGTGCACAGCCACCAGGACCACCTGATCGCCATGGCCGAACTGGCCTTCAAGCGCGGCGCCGAGCAGATCTACCTGCACGCGTTCCTCGATGGCCGCGACACGCCACCGAAAAGTGCCACGTCGTCGATCGAACTCCTGGACGCAGCATTCCAGGCACTCGGCAAGGGGCGCATCGCCAGCCTCATCGGCCGCTATTACGCCATGGACCGTGACAACCGCTGGGACCGCGTGTCCCAGGCCTACAACCTGATCGTCGACGGCAGCGCCGAATTCAATGCCGCCACCGCCCAGGAAGGCCTGCAAGCCGCCTACGAGCGTGGTGAAAGCGACGAATTCGTCAAGGCCACCACCATCGGCGAACCGGTCAAGGTCGAGGACGGCGATGCCGTGGTGTTCATGAACTTCCGCGCCGACCGCGCTCGCGAACTGACCCGCGTGTTTGTCGAAGACGACTTCAAGGAATTCGAACGCGCTCGCCAGCCGAAACTGGCCGGCTTCGTGATGCTGACCCAATACGCCGCCAGCATCCCCGCGCCATCGGCCTTCGCCGCCGGCAGCCTGGAAAACGTGCTGGGCGACTACCTGGCGAAGAATGGCAAGACCCAACTGCGCATCGCCGAGACCGAAAAGTACGCCCACGTGACGTTCTTTTTCTCCGGCGGCCGTGAAGAACCCTTCCCGGGCGAAGAACGCATCCTGATCCCCTCGCCCAAAGTCGCCACCTACGACCTGCAACCGGAGATGAGCGCGCCGGAAGTGACCGACCGCATCGTCGAGGCCATTGAAAACCAGCGTTACGACGTGATCGTGGTCAACTACGCCAACGGTGACATGGTGGGCCACAGCGGCGTGTTCGAGGCGGCGGTCGAGGCCGTGGAATGCCTGGACACCTGCGTTGGCCGCATCGTCGAGGCCCTGGAAAAGGTCGGCGGCGAAGCACTGATCACGGCCGACCACGGCAACGTCGAGCAGATGTCCGACGAATCCACCGGCCAGGCCCACACCGCCCACACTACCGAGCCGGTGCCGTTCATCTATGTCGGCAAGCGCAACTTCAAGGTCCGTGACGGTGGCGTGCTGGCTGACGTGGCACCGACCATGCTGATGTTGCTGGGCATGGAGAAGCCGGCGGAGATGACCGGGACGTCGATCCTGGTCTGATTGATCCATCAATCACCGCAAACCCTGTGGGAGCAAAGCTTGCTCGCGATAGCAATCTGACAATCTACATTTTCGTTGGATGTGCTGACGTCATCGCGAGCAGGCTTTGCTCCCACAGGGGTTTGGCGGGAAATAAGTGCCCTGCACCGCTCCAGTTATCACACAGCCCCAAATGGGCGTTTTTTTTGCAGCGTGGGGCGGGCATACTAGGCCGTCCCTTTCCCTGGTGTCGCCCGCCTCTATGCTTCGCGTCCTGATAGCCCTCGCTCTGACCTGCTTGCTCCAACCGGCCTTTGCCGACGAGCGCGCGCAAACCCAACAACAGTTGGAAGCCACGCGCCAGGACATTGCCGAGCTGAAAAAACTGCTGGGCAAGTTGCAGGAAGAGAAATCCAGCGTGCAGAAAGACCTGCGCGGCACCGAGACCGAGATGGGCAATCTGGAGAAACAGGTCGACGCCCTGCAAAAAGAGCTGAAGAAAAGCGAATCCGAGCTGCAACGACTCGATGGAGAGAAAAAAAAACTCCAGAGCGCGCGCACTGAACAGCAAAAGCTGATCGCCATCCAGGCCCGGGCCGCCTACCAGAACGGTCGCCAGGAATACCTCAAGCTGCTGCTCAACCAGCAGAATCCCGAGAAATTCGCCCGCACCCTGACTTATTACGATTACCTGAGCCAGGCCCGCCTGGAACAGCTCAAGAACTTCAACGAAACCCTGCGCCAACTGGCCAATGTCGAAAAAGACATCGAACTGCAGCAAGCCCAGTTGCTGGTGCAGAAAAGCAGCCTCGACACCCAGCGCGAAGAACTCGAGAAGGTTCGCAAGGAACGCCAGGTGGCCCTGGCCAAGCTCAATGACGACGTGAAGGCTCGCGACAGCAAGCTCAAGGCCCGCGAGCAGGACCAGGCCGAACTGGCCAATGTGTTGAAAACCATCGAAGAAACCCTGGCCCGCCAGGCCCGAGAGGCAGAAGAAGCGCGCCAGAAAGCGCTGATCGCCCAGCAGGAAGCCGAAAAAAAGCGTTTGCGTGAAGCCCAGGCCGACGCAGATGCCGGCGACGCGCCGCGCAAGCCGGTGAAATCAAGCCCCGGCGCGCTGGTTTCCAGTGATGGCGAAACCTTCGGCGGCGCTTTTGCGTCGGCGCGGGGCAAACTTCCATGGCCGGTCAATGGTCGACTGCTTGCGCGCTTCGGTGAAACCCGCGGCGACGACACCCGCACCAAGTGGGACGGCGTGATGATCAGCGCCTCCGCCGGCAGCCAGGTGCATGCCGTGCATGGCGGGCGCGTGGTCTTCGCCGACTGGCTGCGCGGCGCCGGCCTGCTGGTGATCCTGGATCACGGCAACGGTTATTTGAGCCTGTACGGCCACAACCAGACGCTGCTCAAGTCCGCGGGGGATGTGGTCAAGGCCGGTGAGTCCATCTCCACGGTCGGCAACAGTGGCGGGCAGGATACGCCAGCACTGTATTTCGCTATTCGTCAGCAGGGTCGCCCCAGTGACCCGGCCCAATGGTGTCGTGCGCAAGGATAAGCGCGCCCATCCTATTAAGGAGTTCGTTCGACATGCTGCATTTGTCCCGCCTTACCTCGCTGGCCCTGACGATCGCCCTGGTGATCGGTGCGCCCCTGGCTTTCGCCGCCGAACCGGCCCCGTCGGCACCCGCCGCCACAGCCGCGACCACCAAGGCCCCGCTGCCGCTGGACGAACTGCGCACCTTTGCCGAGGTCATGGACCGGATCAAGGCCGCCTATGTCGAACCGGTGGACGACAAAGTACTGCTGGAGAACGCCATCAAAGGCATGCTCAGCAACCTTGATCCGCATTCGGCCTACCTGGGGCCGGAGGATTTTGCCGAGCTGCAGGAAAGCACCAGCGGCGAATTCGGCGGCCTGGGCATCGAGGTCGGCAGCGAAGACGGTTTCGTCAAAGTGGTTTCGCCGATCGACGACACGCCTGCTTCCAAGGCCGGCATCCAGGCCGGTGACTTCATCGTCAAGATCAACGGCCAGCCGACGCGCGGCCAGAGCATGACCGAAGCCGTGGACAAGATGCGCGGCAAGATCGGCCAGAAGATCACCCTGACCCTGGTGCGCGACGGTGGCACGCCGTTCGACGTGACCCTCACGCGGGCGGTCATCCAGGTCAAGAGTGTGAAGAGCCAGCTGCTGGAGTCGGGCTACGGTTACATCCGCATCACCCAATTCCAGGTCAAGACCGGCGAAGAAGTCGCCAAGGCCCTGGCCAAGATGCGCAAGGACAACGGCAAGAAGCTCAACGGCCTGGTCCTGGACCTGCGCAACAACCCCGGCGGCGTGCTGCAATCGGCGGTGGAAGTGGTGGATCACTTCATCACCAAGGGCCTGATCGTCTACACCAAGGGCCGCATCGCCAATTCCGAGCTGCGCTTCTCGGCCACCGGCAACGACCTGAGCGAAGCCGTGCCATTGGTGGTGCTGATCAACGGTGGCAGCGCCTCGGCATCGGAAATCGTCGCCGGCGCCCTGCAGGACCAGAAGCGTGGCGTGGTCATGGGCACCACCAGTTTCGGCAAAGGCTCGGTGCAAACCGTATTGCCACTGAACAACGACCGCGCCCTGAAGATCACCACCGCGCTGTACTTCACGCCCAACGGTCGCTCCATCCAGGCCCAGGGCATCGTCCCGGACATCGAGGTGCGCAAGGCCAAGATCACCAACGAACAGGACGGCGAATACTTCAAGGAAGCCGACCTGCAAGGTCACCTGGGCAATGGCAACGGTGGCGCCGACAAACCGACCGGTTCCGGTGGCAAGGCCAAGCCAATGCCACAGGATGACGACTACCAGTTGGCCCAGGCCCTGAGCCTGCTCAAAGGGTTGAACATCACTTCCGGCCGCTGAGATGGGCCGGCGCTTCATCCTCGGCCTGTTGTGCTGCCTGGCGGGCACTGCCTTTGCTGCGCCCGCCGCTTCACCCGCTCCACCGCACAAGGCCTACCTGAGCCTGATCATCGACGACCTGGGGCAAAACCTGCCCCGGGATCGCCGGGTACTGGCCCTCCCCGGCCCGGTCACCACCGCGATCATGCCTGACACGCCCCACGCCGCCGAATTCGCCCGCGAAGCCCATCGTGCCGGCAAACTGGTCATGCTGCACATGCCCATGGACCCGGCCACCGGGCCGTTCGCCTGGCATCCGGAGCTGCCCATCGAAGAACTGGGCAAGCGCCTCGACGCCGCGTTCGCTGCCGTGCCTTATACCAGCGGGATCAACAACCACATGGGCAGCCGCATGACCGCCCAACCCCAGGCCATGGCCTGGCTGATGGCGAACTTGCAGCAGCGACACAAATTTTTCGTCGACAGCCGCACCAGCGCCCAGACCGTCGCCGCCGCCGAGGCGCAGAAGATCGGCCTCGCCAGCGTGTCGCGGGACGTGTTCCTGGACGACGAGCGCACCGAAGCGGCCATCGCCCGCCAGCTCCAGACCGCTATCGACCTGGCCCGCCGGCAAGGCTCGGCCGTAATGATCGGCCACCCCTACCCACAGACCCTGGCCGTGCTCGAACGCGAGCTACCCAAGCTCAAGGCACAGGGCGTCGAATGGATCGACATCAAGTCGATGATCAGCCTGCGCAGCAATCGGGCGATGGTCGGGCATGGGAAGGATGGGGTTTATCGGTAGCGCCGACCCGGCTGGCGCAACCTTCAGAGATACCGCGCCATGATCGCGTCCACTTCACCTTCCTTGCGCAATTCATCCAGGGCCTTTTGAAGCCGGGCAACCACGTCGTCAGGCACGTCCTTGTTCAAGGCCAGGTACAACTCGGCACTGTTGAAGCGCAGCACGGTCTTGAGATCGGTCACCCCCTCCTGACGCGCCAGGTAACGCCCGGCAGGATCGCCGGTGGCCCACAGATCGATCTGGCCGTTGACCAGTTTTTTGGCGTTGTCCTGATCGCGCAACACGACAATCGGGTTCAGCCCTTGCTTGGCCAATGTCTCGGCAATCGCGTCGCCCTTGTAGGCCCCGACCTTGTATTGGCGCGCCTGCTCCAGCGAACCTAGGGCGATCTTGCTGTCGGCCTTGGCGAGCATGATCCAATCATCCGGACCGATGGGGCCAACCCATTTGAAAAGCTTTTCACGCTCCGGCAACCGCGCCATGACAAAAACACCGTAGCCAGGGTTTTCCAAGGCGAGTTTGTAGATCCGCTCCCAGGGGAAACGCAGTGTCAGGCTGTAGGAAATATCGGCACGCTTGAAGACTTCGCGGACGATGTCCACGGCAATGCCATGGATGTTCTCGTCCTGAGCGAAGTTCTTGCCGTTCTTGGCCATGTTGTACGGTGGGAAATTTTCCGTCAGCAACACCAGCGATGTATCAGCGGCGCGGACGGTGCCTGCGAGCAGCAGCGTGACACCGGCAAAGGCAAGAACGAGGCGTTTGAGCATGTCTGGCTACCGCAATCCATGGTGTGCCCAAGAGTGCCTTGGGCCCGCCATGGTGTCCAGCGATCAGCGAATGCAGATACCGCGATGCGCCATGTAGGCCTTGGCTTCCGGCACGGTGTATTCGCCAAAGTGGAAAATGCTCGCCGCCAGCACCGCGCTGGCATGGCCTTCCAGGATGCCGTCGGCCAGGTGTTGCAGGTTGCCGACGCCGCCGGAAGCGATCACCGGGATGCCCAGGGCATCGCTGATGGCGCGGGTGACACCGAGGTCGAAGCCGTTTTTCATGCCGTCCTGGTCCATGCTGGTCAGCAGGATTTCACCGGCACCCAGGCCTTCCATCTTCTTCGCCCACTCCACGGCATCGAGGCCCGTGGGTTTGCGGCCGCCGTGGGTGAAGATTTCCCAGCGCGGGGTTTCGCCCGGGCCGGAGACCTTCTTCGCGTCGATGGCCACGACGATGCACTGCGAACCGAAGTGCTGGGCCGCTTCACCGACGAATTCCGGGTTGAACACCGCCGCAGTGTTGATCGACACCTTGTCGGCACCGGCATTGAGCAGGTTGCGGATGTCCTGCACGGTGCGCACGCCACCGCCCACGGTCAGCGGGATGAATACCTGGCTGGCCATGCGCTCGACGGTATGGAGCGTGGTATCACGGCCATCGACGCTGGCCGTGATGTCGAGGAAGGTGATCTCGTCCGCACCCTGTTCGTCGTAGCGACGGGCGATTTCCACCGGGTCGCCGGCATCACGGATGTTCTCGAACTTGACGCCCTTGACCACCCGGCCGTTGTCCACGTCCAGGCAAGGGATGATGCGTTTGGCCAGCGCCATGGTGAGTCCTCAGCCTTTATAGGTATCGCAGAAGGCCTGGGCCTCGGCGACGTCCAGGGTGCCTTCGTAGATCGCGCGACCGGTGATCGCACCGATGATGCCCGGCGCCTTGGCGTCGAGCAGTGCCTTGATGTCACCCAGGTTATGGATGCCACCGGAAGCGATGACCGGGATCTTCGTCGCGGCGGCCAGGGCGGCGGTGAATGGAACGTTGCAGCCCTGCATCATGCCGTCTTTGGCGATGTCGGTGTAGACGATGGCAGACACACCGTCGGCTTCGAAACGCTTGGCCAGGTCGATCACCTGTACGGTGCTGACTTCAGCCCAACCGTCAGTGGCGACGAAACCGTCTTTTGCGTCCAGGCCAACGATGACCTTGCCCGGGAAAGCGCGGCAGGCTTCGGCAACGAACTCGGGCTCCTTCACGGCTTTGGTGCCGATGATCACGTAGCTCACGCCAGCCTTGACGTAGTGCTCGATGGTTTCCAGCGAACGAATGCCGCCGCCGATCTGGATCGGCAGGTTCGGGTAGCGCTTGGCAATGGCCGTGACCACTTCGCCATTGACCGGTTGTCCTTCGAAGGCGCCGTTCAGGTCGACCAGATGCAGGCGACGGCAGCCGCCCTCCACCCACTTGGCGGCCATGCTCACCGGGTCATCGGAAAACACCGTGGAGTCTTCCATGCGGCCCTGACGCAGACGTACGCAAGCGCCGTCCTTGAGATCGATAGCGGGGATAATCAGCATCTGGCAAACCTTCAAATACGAATATTCAGCTTGGCTCGAAAATCAGTTTTTCTCGAGCGCCCACAAGTCGCTTTCAATGCTTTCGAACCTTTCTTTAAGGTGCGTCTGCACATCGAAAATCGCCCTATTGTAATAATGCGGAGCAATTTCGCGGGTAAACAGGTCAAGAATTTCCGCCGCTTCGAACGAGCCCAGGTCCAGCTCGAAACGGTCCTCCATGAACCGCTGGATCTTGCGGTTCGCTTCACTCTCCTGCTCGGACGTGAGGGTGAGGATCGGCGGTTTCTTGCGGGCCATTACCAGCGCCCGTCCCACGCTGCGAAGTTCTGCAACAGTTGCAGGCCATGGGTATGGCTCTTCTCGGGGTGGAACTGCACGGCGAAGCGCGAGCCATCGGCCAGGGCCGCGGCGAAATCGACGCCATAGTGACCGCTGCCCACTACCTGCCGCGCATTACCGGCGGCGATGTAGTAGCTGTGCACGAAGTAGAAGCGCGCCAGGTCCGGGATGTTGTGCCACAGCGGGTGATCCACCGTCTGCTTCACTTCGTTCCAGCCCATGTGCGGGACTTTCAGGTGCTCGCCGTCTTCATGCAGGCCCTTGCCGAAAAACTTCACCTGGCCTGGAAACATGGCAATGCAATCGACGCCGTCGTTCTCTTCGCTGTGCTCGAGCAAGGCTTGCATGCCCACGCAGATGCCCAGGAACGGACGGTCCTGGCTGACTTCGTGCACCAGCTTGTCGAAGCCCAGGCGACGAATCTCGGCCATGCAATCACGAATCGCACCGACGCCGGGAAACACCACCCGGTCGGCTTCGCGAATCACGTCGGCATCGCTGGTGATCAGCACCTTGCCGGCACCCACGTGCTCGAGGGCCTTGGCCACCGAGTGCAGGTTGCCCATGCCGTAGTCGATAACCGCGACCGTCTGCATTACAGGACGCCCTTGGTGGAAGGCATCTGGCCGGCCATGCGGTCATCGAGCTCGACGGCCATGCGCAGCGCGCGGCCGAAAGCCTTGAACACGGTTTCGATCTGGTGGTGGGTGTTGTGCCCGCGCAGGTTGTCGATGTGCAGGGTCACGTTGGCGTGGTTGACGAAGCCCTGGAAAAATTCCTGGAACAGGTCAACGTCGAAGCCGCCGACGGTGGCACGGGTGTACGGCACATGCATCTGCAGGCCCGGACGGCCGGAGAAGTCGATGACCACGCGCGACAGCGCTTCATCAAGCGGCACGTAGGCATGGCCGTAGCGACGGATGCCCTTCTTGTCGCCGATGGCTTTGGTAAAGGCCTGGCCCAAGGTGATACCGACATCTTCCACCGTGTGGTGGTCGTCGATATGCAGGTCGCCCTTGCTGACGATGTCCAGGTCGATCAGCCCGTGACGGGCGATCTGGTCCAGCATGTGCTCAAGAAAAGGCACGCCGATATCAAACCGGGCCTTTCCGGTGCCATCCAGGTTGATCGAGGCTTTGATCTGGGTTTCCAGAGTGTCGCGCTCGACAGACGCCTTACGTTCGGCCATCACCAGCTCCGCAAAATCATTGGGCGAAAAAGGCAGCCATTATAGGGGCGCGAGCGGCAAACAGAAACACGGGAGGTGATATCCCTGACGGGTTGTCGGCGATAGACATGTCCATACAAGCTTTCACCACACATAAAACAAATGTGGGAGCGAGCTTGCTCGCGATAGCGGTGGGTCAGCCGACCATGATGTCGACTGACACACCCTCATCGCGAGCAAGCTCGCTCCCACAAGGTTTGCCCTCACCTGATGGTCAGGGCAACGGTCTTAGTGGAACAACACCGCCGTCTTCTGCAGGGTCACCCACACACCCCACGCCAATGGAATGCCCACCACCAGCCAGGCGGCGATCGCCAGGGGCTTGGTGCCCGGCGCAGCTTTCCACTCCAGCGAAGTGGTGCTGTCGGCGCCTTTGTCATGGCCCAGCGCCTGTTCGGCGGCCAGTTCGGCGTCGGTCATGAAGTACTTGTCGGCGACCGGACGGACCAGCAGGTTGCACAGGAAGCCCAGCACCAGCAGGCCGGCGAGGATGTACAAGGTGATGTCATAGGCCGCGGCACGTTCAACGCCGATGCTCAGTTGATATTCACGCAGGTAGTTCACCAGTACCGGACCCAGCACGCCCGCCGCTGCCCAGGCAGTCAGCAGACGACCGTGGATCGCGCCGACCATTTGCGTACCGAACAGGTCCGCCAGGTAGGCCGGCACAGTGGCGAAACCGCCGCCGTACATCGACAGGATGATGCAGAACGCCGCCACGAACAGCGCGACGCTGCCCAGGTGACCCAGGTTCGGGATCAGCGCGTACAGGGCAAAGCCCAGGGCGAAGAACACGAAATAGGTGTTTTTACGACCCAGGTAATCCGAGAAGGATGCCCAGAAGAACCGGCCGCCGATGTTGAACAGGCTCAGCAGACCGGTGAAACCAGCGGCGATGGCCGCGATCTGGCCCAGTTGCACGGCGTCCAACTGACCGAAAGGCAGGTCATTGCCGAGCAACTTGCCGCCGAACACTTCCTGCAACAGTGGCGAAGCCATGCCGAGAATGCCGATACCGGCGGATACGTTCAGGCACAGCACCAGCCATACCAGACGGAACTGCGGGGTTTTCCAGGCAACGTTCACATGAACGTGGCGATGGGTGATCATCGCGTTCGCGGCTTTCTTCGGTGCCGGGGTCCAGCCTTCAGGCTTCCAGCCGGTTGGCGGAACGCGGTACGACAAGGCGCCACCGATCATGAACACGAAGTAGATCGCGGCCATGACCAGGAAGCTCTGCCATACGCCCACGCCGGTTGGCGAAGCGAAATGGCTCATCAGCGCCGCAGCCAGCGGAGCACCGACCATCGCACCGCCGCCGAAGCCCATGATCGCCATGCCGGTGGCCATGCCACGCTTGTCCGGGAACCACTTGATCAGGGTCGACACCGGGGAGATGTAGCCCAGGCCCAGGCCGATACCACCGATCACCCCGGAACCGACCCACATCAGCCAGATCTGGTGGGTATAGATACCCAGCGCGGAAATCAGCAGGCCACCGCACCAGCACAATGCCGATACAACGCCGGCCTTGCGTGGCCCGGCGTGTTCCAGCCAGCCGCCCCAGATGGCTGCCGAGCAACCCAGGAAGATGAAGAACAGGGTGTAGATCCAACCGAGCATCGAGATCGGCCAGTCACATTGGGACGAAAAGACTTGCGAGATGAAGCTCATATCCGGTGCACAGGCCACAGGCTTGGTGACACCCAAGGCTTTGGACAGTGGCAGCCAGAACACCGAGAAGCCGTAGGCCATGCCGATGCAGAGATGAATGGCCAGTGCGGCCGGTGGAACCAGCCACCGGTTGAAACCGGGCTTGGCGATGATGCGCTCCTTGGAGAGGAACGCAGGCTGGTCGGCGACGCCGCCGGCCGTGATGCTCGTGCTCATTTGTGTATCCCCCAGTTATTAGAATGGTTCGCCAGTCACGCATCACCGTCAGCCTTCATTGCACGCAGGCATGACTGTATTTTCTGGTAAGGCTCCATATTAGTGCGACATTACGCCGCAGAAAGACGGGCGAACAGGCAAAGGTTACCATTTGATCGTTACAGAAGAGTCAAAGTGATATCACCTTTTTCGTTTCATCTGTCTTATCGCGCCATTACTGACTTTCTGTAGGCCGTGAACCGTTTATTTTTCAGGAATCCGTATGCCCATCGTCGTCGAGCACCTGAACGAAGCCACCTGCCAAGACCAGCAGGACCTGCAGAAAATCTACCGGGATGCCCCGGCCTGGCTGTTCGAACCGTTTAGCGATGCCAAGCAATTGATCGCGCAATGCCTCGAGGAAGGCTCGCTGATCGCGGCACGCTTCAATGACCGACTGCTTGGTGCAGCACGCCTGCAACGGCACCAGAACGCCTGGCGCTTGTCCCACCTGTGCGTACGAAACGTTACCCGTCGCCGTGGCGTGGCTGAACGGCTGGTGAGCGAAGCCCGGCGAATGGCCGCGCTAAACGGTGCCGAGCTGCACTTGTTGGCCCCAGCCGGGCATCTGCAAGCCCAGGCGCTGGCGGCCAAGCTGGGACTGATGCTGGTCCAGGATTAGAAACCACTGTGGGGCGAGCTTGCTCGCGATGGCGGTCGCACACGCAACACCTTCATTGATTGTCACACCGTTATCGCGAGCAAGCTCGCTCCCACAGTGGATTTGCGGTCCTAACGCACCACCACCAACCCACAGCGTTATACTCCCGGCTAAATTTTGAACTCAACCTACAAGGATTCGCCCATGAAAGCGTTCGGCAAAATCCTGGGTCTGGTACTTCTCGGGCTGTTGCTGATCATCGTGGCCCTGGGCTTTGCCCTGACCCACCTGTTCGATCCCAACGACTACAAAGAAGAGATCCGCCAGATAGCCCGCGACAAGGCCCACATCGAGCTGACCCTCAATGGCGACATCGGCTGGAGCCTGTTTCCGTGGCTGGGCCTTGAGTTGCACGACGCCAGCGTCGCTACCTTGGCCAGTCCGACCCAGCCTTTCGCCGACCTGCAGATGCTCGGCCTTTCGGTCCGGGTAATACCGCTGCTGCGCCGGGAAGTACAAATGAGCGATGTGCGGGTCGAAGGCCTGAACCTGCGGCTCAACCGTGACAAGAGCGGGCACGGCAACTGGGAAGACATCGGCAAGGTGCCGGCCTCTGCGTCGACGGCGAACGCGCCGGCACCCGTGCCGGCTGAACAACCGACCCCACCTGTCAGCACCCCGGCAGAAAAACCTGCCCAGCCGACCCGACTGGATATCGACAGCCTGACCGTGAACAACGCCCGGGTCGAATACACCGACGAGCAGACCGGCAAGCTGTTCACGGCCGAGAGCATTCAACTGAGCACCGGCCCGGTCCATGACTCCACCAACATTCCGGTCACCCTGACCGCATTCCTGTCCAGCAACCAGCCGGCCGTACGCGTACGCACCGAAGTGACGGGTGAACTGCGCTTCGAACGTGCCTTGAAGCGCTACAAGTTCGAAGACCTGAAACTGTCCGGCGAAGCCACTGGCGACCCCTTGCAGGGCAAGACCCTGAACTTCGCCGCCCAAGGCCAACTGTTCCTGGACAAAGCCGCAAACGTCGCCGAATGGACCGGCATCAAACTGTCGCTCAATCAACTGCGCGCCCTGGGTGAACTGAAGGTCAACGACCTCGACAAGACTCCGCAGTTGAATGGCGGCGTGTCCATCGCCCAGTTCGACTTGGCGAAGTTCGTCGACAGCGTTGGCCAGAAACTCCCAGCCATGGCCGAAGGCAGCCTGAGCAAAGTAGAGCTGTCCAGCCGCATTGCCGGTACGCCAACCAGTGTCGAGTTCAACGACATCAACATGAAAGTGGACGACAGCAACTTCAGCGGTCGTATTGCCGTGGAGGACTTTGCCAAGCAGTCCCTGCGTGCGCAGCTCAAGGCCGACACGTTCAACGTCGACCGTTACCTGGCGCCAAAGTCCGCCGAAGCCGACAGTTCCAAGGCGGCCCGTGAGGCCGAAGTCAGCAACACCGAAGCCAGCGCCATGGTCGGTGCCGGCAGTACACCGCTGCCAAGCGCCCCGACCCAGGGCGCCTGGAGTAACGATCGACTGTTTCCAGTGGAACGCCTGAGCAAGCTGGACCTCGATGCCGACCTGACCTTCGGGCAACTGACTCTCGATAAACTGCCGATCCAGAACGCTGCGCTCAAGGCCACCGGCCGGGGCGGCCTGCTGACCCTGGAGAACCTGCGAGGCGACCTGTACAGCGGTAACTTCGAAACCAAGGGCACCCTGGACGTGCGCCAGCCTACGCCGCAACTGAGCCTGCAAACGCGCATCAACCGGGTCCCTGCCGAGAAGATCATCGAAAGCCAAGGCAAGAATCCGCCGGTCAAAGGCCTGGTCACCGTCAACAGCGCGATCACCGCCAGCGGCAATAGCCAGAAAGCCCTGATCGACAGCCTCAACGGCACCGCCGGGTTCGTCATCAACGATGGCGTGCTGCTCAATGCCAACCTCGAACAGCAATTGTGCAAAGGCATCGCCACCCTCAATCGCAAGACCCTCAGCGGCGAACCCCGGGGCAAGGACACGCCGTTCCAGCAACTCAACGGCAATCTCACCTTCAACAATGGCGTTGCCAACAACCCGGACCTGAAAGTCCGCATCCCCGGCATGACCGTCAACGGCAACGGCGACATCGACCTGCGGGTACTGGGCATGGACTATCGCGTCGGCGTCATCGTCGAAGGCGACAAGAGCGACATGCCCGACCCGGCCTGCCAGGTCAATGAACGCTACGTCGACGTCGAATGGCCATTGCGCTGCCGCGGCCCGCTGGAACTGGGCGCCAAGGCCTGCCGCCTGGACAACGACGGGCTGGGCAAGGTCGCGGCGAAACTGGCCGGTGACCGTCTCGGCGACAAGATTGATGAGAAGCTGGGCGACAAGGTCAGCCCCGAACTCAAAGATGCACTCAAGGGGCTGTTCAAGCGATGAGAGCCGAGCAGTTTTCCACCGCCGTACTGGACTGGTTCGACCGCCACGGGCGCCACGATTTGCCCTGGCAACAAGCCATCTCGCCCTATCGGGTGTGGGTCTCGGAAATCATGTTGCAACAGACCCAGGTCAGTACCGTGCTCAACTACTTCGACCGGTTCATGGCCTCGCTGCCCACCGTTCAAGCCCTGGCCGCCGCGCCGGAGGACGAAGTGCTGCACCTGTGGACCGGGCTGGGCTATTACACCCGTGCGCGCAACTTGCAGAAAACCGCGAAAATCGTCGTCGAGCAGTACGGCGGCGAATTTCCCCGGGACGTGGAAAAACTCACCGAGTTGCCGGGGATCGGCCTGTCCACCGCCGGTGCCATTGCCAGCATCAGCATGGGCCTGCGGGCGCCGATTCTCGATGGCAACGTCAAGCGGGTACTGGCGCGCTTCACCGCCCAGGAAGGCTACCCAGGCGAACCCAAGGTTGCGAAACAGCTGTGGGCCACCGCCGAGCGCTTCACGCCACAGGACCGCGTCAACGCCTACACCCAGGCGATGATGGACCTGGGCGCCACGCTCTGTACCCGTAGCAAGCCCAGTTGCCTGCTCTGCCCGCTGAAGCAAGGCTGCGAGGCCCACATGCTGGGCCTGGAAACCCGCTACCCGATTCCCAAGCCTCGCAAGGAAGTGCCCAAGAAGCGCACCTTGATGCCGATGCTGGCAAACCACGAAGGCGCGATCCTGCTTTACCGTCGCCCTTCCACGGGGCTGTGGGGCGGTCTGTGGAGCCTGCCGGAACTTGACGACCTCGACGACCTGCAGCATCTGGCCCTGCAACACTCGCTGGAGTTGGGCAGCCAACAGGAAATGCCAAGCCTGGTGCACACCTTCAGCCACTTCCAGTTGGCGATCGAACCCTGGCTGGTCCGGGTCCGGGAAACCGGCCATCACGTGGCCGAGGCCGACTGGCTCTGGTATAACCTCGCCACCCCGCCGCGCCTGGGCCTTGCCGCCCCGGTCAAAACCTTGCTCGAACGCGCGGCTGCCGTAATGAACGCAGGAGAGTTGCAATGACCCGCACCATCATGTGCCGCAAGTACAAAGAAGAACTGGAAGGCCTGGAACGTGCACCCTTCCCGGGCGCCAAGGGCCAGGACATCTACGACCACGTCTCGGCCAAGGCCTGGGCCGACTGGCAGAAACACCAGACCCTGCTGATCAATGAAAAACGCCTGAACATGATGAACGCTGAAGATCGCAAATACCTTCAGGGCGAGATGGACAAGTACTTTTCCGGCGAAGATTACGCCAAGGCCGAAGGCTACGTACCGCCGTCCGAATAAGCTGTTCAGTACGGGGGCGGATCGTAAGCGACGGTAATAGTTAAATATTTTTTGAAAACTTGCTTGACGCCCCCCTGAAAAACCCGTTTAATGCGCCCCGTTGCCCAGATAGCTCAGTCGGTAGAGCAGGGGATTGAAAATCCCCGTGTCGGCGGTTCGATTCCGTCTCTGGGCACCAAATACCGAAAACCCCGATCAAGAAATTGATCGGGGTTTTTTATTGTCCGGGATTTTCTTCCTCCGCCTTATCGACTCGGCTACATTCGTCCGCTCCCCTCCAGCAAGCGAGTCGACATGGACATCACCGGCATCCCCTTTGGCACCACCGATTGGTCAACCATCGAACCCACCGAGCACACAGGCATCACCGGAATCGCTTATTGGCGCACCCAACAGTTCGGGAACATTCGCGTGCGGATGGTGGAATATACGCCGGGGTACCTGGCCGACCATTGGTGCACCAAGGGCCACATCCTGTTTTGCCTCAAGGGCGAGCTCAATACTGAACTTGAAGATGGCCGGCAATTTTTGCTCAAGCCCGGCATGAGCTACCAGGTAGCCGACCAGGCCGAGCCCCATCGATCCTCCACTTCATCGGGGGCTACGCTCTTCGTAGTGGATTGAGATTCGAAGCACTCCCGCTGAAGCTGTAGGATAGATAGCCTTATCCATCAGGAATCCGACTATGTCATCGGCGAACAAACAGCAGAAGCGCAGCCAGCGCGCCAAGGCGAAAGCCAAGCAGAACCGTACCAAGCGTGCTGCTGCGCCGAACGATTTCCTCGACCCGAACGACGAGCGCATCGATCTGGAAACCGTGGACCTGACGGAGATGTTCCAACTCATGGGCGCTGCCGAAAAGATCAGCCAGCAGGCCATGTGCATCGCCTTCCTGGGGCATCCACTGCTGGAGCTGGTGCTGGAGCAGGAAGGTGAGGAAGAAGCGACCGACTTCATCTTTACCGCATTGATCGAATACCGCCGCTTGACCACCGGTGTGGATGAACAGACCGCGCTGGATTGGGTGGAAAGCAAGCAATTCCAGGCCGATTATGTGGCTGCATCCCAGGCACTGGCGCAAGGCAAGGTCTGACTGTCACCCGCCAAGCGCTTTGTGGCGAAGGGGTTCGCGGTGGCTGACAGGCTGCGGGAATAGTTCCTACAAGCCAAGGTCAACCAACATGGGACGGCGTCATACCCGTCCTGCGTCAATCAGCTATTTTTCCTCTCAAATTTGCGCTACATGCGCCTCTTTTATCAGGCGTTTCCAATCTGTGACGCACTGCGTCACGAATTGAGCTGGACTCACTATCGAACGCTGCCACGCGTCGAAAATGCGAATGCACGCCGTTGGTACATGAACGAAGCCGTCACTCAAAACTGGTCCACCCGCGCCTTGGAACGACAGATCGGCACGTTCTATTACGAACGTCTCCTGGCAAGCCATGACCGGCCTGCGGTAGAGCAGGAAGCGGCCGCCAATCTTGAGAAGCTGGATTTCGGTCCCAGGGACATCGTCAGGGATCCCGTGGTCCTTGAGTTCCTAGGATTGCCCAATACCGGCATGCCGCTGGAAACCGACCTCGAACAAGCCCTGATCGACCAGCTACAAGGCTTCCTTCTGGAACTGGGAAAAGGCTTCGCCTTTGTCGCCCGCCAACAGCGCATCAGCACCGAAAGCAAAGACTTCTACATCGACCTGGTCTTCTACAACTACCTGCTCAAGTGCTTTGTACGAGCTGGATCGCGAACAGGCGCGACTTGAAGAGGGGCGGCAATCGGGTACCGCGACTTGAAGAAGTGAAGGCCAACCTGATGAGCGCACACTCAAAAAACCCATGTAAGATTGGCGCGCTTTTTTTCCAGCAATGCTTCAGTCAACGAGCTTCATCCTGCATGTCACCGGCCGCGCCCCACCCTTCTCTGATCCAGGCATTGCGGACCGAAACCGCTGAACTGCACGTCGCCCTGGAAAAACGCCTGCCATTTTTCTCGCCACAGTTGGACCTGGATCTGTACCGACGCCTGATGGCGGCCTACTACGGTTTTTATCAACCGCTGGAACAACGGCTACATGTGCTGGCACTGATTCCGGCCGGGTTGGACCAGTCCCTGCGCATCAAACTTCCGGTATTGCGGGCCGACCTCACGGCACTGGGCCTGGATGAAACCGCTATCGAGGCATTGCCCACCTGCCAGGCGCTGCCGCGCATCGACTCCCGGGCCGCCGCCCTCGGCGTTTCCTATGTGTTGGAAGGTGCGACTCTCGGCGGGCAGATCCTGCGGCGCAGGGTGGCCGAGCAGCTCGGTCTCGATGCTTGCAGCGGTGCTGCCTTTCTCAATGTGTATGGCGAACTCACCGGCCGACGCTGGAAGGATTTCCTTCAGTACCTGGACGACAGGAACCTTGGCGAGACCCAGACGCTCGAAGTCACAAGCGCCGCCAAGGCGACGTTCACTCATTTCGAACACTGGCTGGACAGCCAAAAGGTACTGTTATGACCCCGGAAAACCAGGAAGCCTTCGAAGAGCTGCTGGCCAATTGCGCAGATGAACCGATTCGCTTCCCCGGGGCCATCCAGCCTCATGGCGTGCTGTTGATGCTGTCCGAACCCGATTTCGTGATCCGTCAGGTCAGCGCCAACGCCTTGCAATTGATGGGTCAGGATCCCCACAGGCTGTTGGGCCAGACGCTGGACGCACTGTTGGGGCTGGAACAGGCCGAGGCGATCCTGGTCGCCTGTCGCGCCGCCCCGGAAAGCGACAACGTGCCCGTGGCCATTGTCGTGAACCAGCAGCGCTTTGACGCCTTGGTGCATCGCCATCAGGGCGCCCTGATCGTCGAACTGGAGCAACACCTGAGCGACTATCGCCCTGAAGGCGTCAGCGGCGAGGCCAACCTGGGCCGCATGCTGCAACGCCTGCAAAGTGCGAAAACCCTCCAGGCCCTGTACGAAATCAGCGTGCGGGAAATCCAGGCCATGACCGGTTACGACCGGGTACTGATCTACCGCTTCGAGGAAGAAGGCCACGGCCAGGTGATCGCCGAGGCCAGCGCGCCGTCGATGGAGCTCTACAAGGGCCTGTTTTTCCCGGCCTCGGATATTCCCGAACAGGCCCGCGAGCTGTATCGCACCAACTGGCTGCGGATCATCCCCAACGCCGACTACGCGCCGGTGCCGCTGGTCCCGGAACTGCGGCCCGACGCCCAGGCGCCCCTGGACCTGAGTTTTGCCACGCTGCGCAGCGTCTCGCCGATCCACCGCCAATACATGAAAAACATGGGCGTGCTGTCCTCCATGAGCATCTCGCTGATGGAAGGCGAACGCCTGTGGGGGTTGATCAGTTGCGGCAATCGCCAGCCGCTGCTGGTCCCCCATGAGATGCGCATGGCCTGCCAGACCATCGGCCAGGTGCTGTCGTTGCAGATCAGCGCCATGCAGGCCCTGGAACTGAACCGGCAACGGGACGCCAAGCTGGAAGACCTCCAGGTCCTCGCCACCGTCATGGCTGAGTCCAGCGAAAACGTCTTCGATGGCCTGTCCCATGAGCCACAACGGCTCATGGACCTGACCGGCGCCAGCGGCGTGGCGATTTTCGAAGACAACAAGCTGCACCGCCACGGCCAGTGCCCGGAACCGGAACAGATCCGCGAGCTGCACAAATGGATCCTGGAAACCGGCAAACCGGTGTTATCCCACCACAACCTGAGCAGCGACTTCGCGCCTGCCCAGGCTTATCAGGACGTGGCGAGCGGCGTGCTGGCGATCCACCTGCCCAAGCCAGTGGAAAACGGCGTGCTGTGGTTCCGTCCCGAGGTGAAACAAACCCTCCAATGGAGCGGCGACCCGCAAAAACCCCTGGACCTGGAAAACAGCGAGACCGGCCTGCGCCTGCGGCCCCGGACGTCTTTCGAGATCTGGAAAGTCGAAATGGCCGGCATCAGCACCAAATGGACCCATGGCGATCTGTTCGCCGCCAACGACCTGCGGCGCTCGGCCCTGGAAAACGATCTGGCCCGACAGGTGCGCAAGGAGCGCCAGGCCGTGCAGGCCCGCGATGAACTGGTGGCCGTGGTGTCCCATGACCTGCGCAGCCCGATGACGGTCATTTCCATGCTCTGCGGCATGATGCGAAAGGCCTTCAGCTCCGACGGCTCCCACAGTTCCAAGCGAATCTCTTCAGCCATCGACACCATGCAACAGGCCACCAGCCGCATGAACGCGCTGCTGGAAGACCTGCTCGACACCTCGCGCATCGATGCCGGACGCTACACCATCAATCCCCAGCCGATGGACGTCAGCCAGATATTCGAAGACGCCTGCTCGCTGCTGACGCCGCTGGCCACTGCCAAGGCCATCGACATTTCCTTCCATGCCGAACCCAACCTGAGGATCAATGCCGACCCCGAGCGGCTGTTCCAAGTGCTGTCGAACCTGATTGGCAACGCCATCAAGTTCACACCGCAACAAGGCACCGTGGGCATCAGTGCGATGTCAGTCGGCGATGAGATCGTGTTCAGCGTTCGGGACACTGGTGAAGGGATCGCGCCAGAGCAGTTGCCTCATGTTTTCGAGCGCTACTGGACGACCAAGGAAGGCAACCCGAACGGCACCGGGCTGGGGTTGTACATTTCCAAGGGGATTGTCCAGGCCCATGGCGGTAAACTGCACGCCGAAAGCCAGCCAGGCCAGGGCAGCGAATTCCGCTTTACCGTGCCGAAAATCGACTGAGCCAGGCACCGTCCCCTAACGAATTGGAAACCGAAGCCCAATGGCCTCACTGAACAAGCAGCAAAAACGCGCCAAGCGCGCCAAAGACAAAGCCAAGCAGATCCGCATGACCGGGCGCAAATCGATCCCAATGTATGGCGACCCGGCCCACGCCACCGCCCAACCACCGGTCTACGTGCTGGAACTGTTCGCCAAGCTGCGCGAAGCCGAGGCCATCAGCCGCAGTGAAATGCTCGACACGCTGCTCGCGTCCCTGAGCGAGATGATCATCGAACGCCCAGGCCTGCTCGACCTGAAAAACGCCGAAAACGAAAGCATGGCAGCGACCAACCTGGCCGCCGACATGCTGGTGGACTACCGCATGTGGGTCGATGAAATGGACCGCGAGACCGCCCAGCGCTGGCTCAGCACACCGGAGTTCATCAACGACTTCAGCGAGGCGCTGGATCGGTATCGCCAGTCGATGGAAGAACCCGCCAGCGAATAAGCCGGCCGGTTATTCGTCACCGTTCCAATGGAACACCAGGTTGCGCGCGGCCCCGCTGCCTATCTCAGCAGTGTCGCGCCGCGCCTCACCTTTGCGCGTCGCCACCACGCTGTACTTGCCCGGCGGCAGTTGCACATAAACCAGCGGTCCGGCCTCAGTCAGCGTCAGCAGCGTTTGCCCCGACGCGTTCTGGATGACGACCTCCACATCCGGGATGTATTTGTTTTCCGGGCCGACCGCGAATGTCATGTGCAGGTTGTAACCCTGGGCCTGCCCAATGGCCCGGGCTTCGTCCTCACCGATACCGCCCGACAGATAAGTGATGCCGTTCTGCTGCATGGGTTGGACCTGCACGCCTGCGTTGTCTATGGGCGCGAGGTTGGTGGCGTTGAGGGCGATGGGGAACAGCAGGATGCTGATGGCGATGAAAGGTAATATAAGATAATGAATGAGCTTCATGGCGAGGACTCCAGGTTCTGGAAACAACTCACATGAGTTCTTTTTGGAGCACCGTAGCGGGTTAAGGTTTAGATCGATTGGGACTATTGACTAGGACGAACCCATCGCACAACCGGCATATACCATTTACATGCCCCTTCATTGCCCTATGCCTTTAACTGATTCCAATGGATCGAGTTCATGCTCGATGCCAATATCTAACTTCCACTACAAATAACGGGACCACACCCATGGCCTCCGCGAACAAGCAACAAAAAACGCGCCAAGCGTGCAAAAGCAAAAGCCAAGCAAATACGCGTCAGCCGTACCAAGCCTGCTGTCACGTTTGATCTTCCCGAATACGACGATCCGTATTTCCTGGATGCCCTGCAAGACGAATTCAAAGAACGCCCCGGAGATTTCCTGTCACTGTTTTATGAGATGCAAGACGCCGAAGAAAAGACGGGGCGCATCGACATGATGGTCAGGATGCTCGGATTACTCATTGCGATGACGGATGAACAGCCCGAGCTTCTGGACAGTCAAAATGCCGAAAACGAGGCCATGGCAGTCCAAAACCTGGTCGAAAATACCCTGATCGCTTACCGAAGTTGGGCTGACGATATCGATCAGGAAGCAGCGAAGCATTGGCTTCATAGCCCTGAAGTGCAGGCGGATTTCAAAATTGCATGGGTCAGCTTCAGAGAGGTTCTCAAAATACTGTGGGACGCGCCCGAATAACCCAACAGACTTTTGATCGCGGCAACGCTCATCCGTTTAACCCTTCCAACCCCCGCCCAAAGCTGGCACCATCGCGCCTTTTTTTACGCGACTCCCCGGACTTTTCACCGGTAAACCAGGTTCAAACGGCCGTTAGGTTGTTGATGGCGCGACAGTCTGCTGCGCCGATGCGACAACCTGCCGCACATCACCGGTTTACCGCCCGTAGCGCTGTTGGCGGCCATTCGGACGCATGCTAGCTTGGCCGCCTCGCCAAGGAAGGCAGCCAACAGCAAGGGAGCACATACCATGAGGACCGCACATGGCCCAGGCCACGCCCGCGCTTGAAATCCGCAACCTGCACAAACGCTACGGACAGCTGGAGGTGCTCAAAGGCGTCTCGCTGACCGCCCGCGACGGCGATGTGATCTCGATCCTCGGATCCTCCGGGTCCGGCAAATCCACATTCCTGCGCTGCATCAACCTGCTGGAAAACCCCAACCAGGGCCAGATCCTGGTGGCCGGCGAAGAGCTCAAGCTCAAGGCCGCAAAGAACGGTGAACTGGTGGCCGCCGACGGCAAACAGATCAACCGCATGCGCAGCGAGATCGGTTTTGTCTTCCAGAACTTCAACCTTTGGCCGCACATGAGCGTGCTCGATAACATCATCGAAGCGCCGCGCCGGGTGCTTGGCCAGAGCAAGGCCGAAGCCGTCGAAGTGGCCGAAGCCCTGCTGGCCAAGGTCGGTATCGCCGACAAGCGCCACGCCTACCCGGCCGAACTGTCCGGCGGCCAGCAACAACGCGCCGCCATCGCCCGCACACTGGCGATGCAGCCCAAGGTGATTCTGTTCGACGAACCCACCTCCGCCCTTGACCCGGAAATGGTCCAGGAAGTACTTAGTGTGATCCGCGCCCTGGCCGAAGAAGGACGCACCATGCTGCTGGTCACCCATGAAATGGGGTTCGCCCGTCAGGTTTCCAGCGAAGTCGTGTTCCTTCATCAAGGCCTGGTCGAGGAGCAAGGATCGCCACAGCAGGTCTTCGAGAACCCGCTTTCGGCGCGCTGCAAACAATTCATGTCCAGCAACCGCTAACGGAGCAGTACACATGCAGACCTACAAGAAATTCCTCCTGGCCGCAGCGGCCAGCCTGGTCTTTTCGGCCAGCGCCATGGCGGCCGACAAACTGAAGATGGGCATCGAAGCGGCCTATCCTCCGTTCAACAACAAGGACGCCAGCGGCCAGGTCGTGGGGTTCGATAAAGACATCGGCGATGCCCTTTGCGCCAAGATGAAAGTCGAATGCGAAGTGGTCACCTCCGACTGGGACGGCATCATTCCCGCCCTGTTGGCCCAGAAGTTCGACTTCCTGATTTCTTCGCTGTCGGTCAACGACGAGCGCAAGCAAGCCGTGGACTTCACCGACCCGTACTACTCCAACAAATTGCAATTCATCGCACCGAAAAACGTCGATTTCAAAGTCGATAAAGAATCTCTCAAAGGCAAGGTCATCGGGGCACAGCGCTCTACCCTCGCCGGTACCTGGCTGGAAGACGAACTGGGCAGCGATATCACCGCCAAGCTCTACGACACCCAGGAAAACGCCTACCTGGACCTGACCTCCGGTCGCGTCGACGCGATCCTGGCGGACAAATACGTGAACTACGACTGGCTGAAAACCGAAGCTGGCCGTGCTTACGAATTCAAGGGCGACCCGGTGGTGGAAGGCGACAAGATCGCCATTGCGGTGCGCAAGGGTAACGACGAGCTGCGCAACAAGCTGAACGCCGCCCTCAAGGAAATCATTGCCGACGGCACCTATAAAAAGATCAACGACAAGTACTTCCCGTTCAGCATCTATTGATACTGACGTGCCTGGCCGGCGCTGTTCCCTGGCAACGCCGGCCCTTAGCAAAGCCTGCCGCGATATGAACTCTTACCCATGATGATCGATCTCTACGGATTCGGCCCGGCGCTCGCCGCCGGCGCGCTGATGACCGTCAAACTGGCGCTCACAGCCCTCTGCCTGGGGCTGGGGCTCGGCCTGCTCGGCGCCTTGGCCAAGACCTCGCCGTACAAGCCGCTGCAATGGCTGGGTGGCACCTATTCGACACTGGTTCGCGGCATCCCGGAATTACTCTGGGTGCTGTTGATCTATTTCGGCACCGTCAACCTGGTGCGTGCCCTGGGTGAGTATTTCGGCAAACCGGACCTCGCCCTCGACGCCTTTGCCGCCGGGGTCATTGCCCTGGGCCTGTGCTTTGGCGCCTACGCCACGGAAGTGTTTCGCGGCGCGATCCTGGCGATCCCCAAGGGCCACCGTGAGGCCGGCGTAGCCCTGGGCCTGTCGAAGTGGCGGATCTTCACCCGGTTGATCATGCCGCAGATGTGGCGCATCGCCCTGCCAGGCCTGGGCAACCTGTTCATGATCCTGATGAAGGACACCGCGCTGGTCTCGGTGATCGGCCTGGAAGAGATCATGCGCCATGCGCAAATCGGCGTGACCGTGTCCAAACAACCGTTCACCTTCTATATGGTCGCAGCATTCATGTATCTGGGCCTGACAGTGCTCGCCATGATCGGCATGCATCTGCTGGAACGACGCGCCGCCCGTGGATTTACCAGGAGCACCCAATGAACTGGGACGTCATCATCAAGTGGCTGCCGAAGCTGGCCCAGGGCGCGACACTGACCCTGGAACTGGTGGCCATCGCCGTGATCGCCGGCCTGCTGCTGGCGATTCCACTGGGCATTGCCCGCTCTTCGCGCCTGTGGTACGTGCGGGCGTTTCCCTACGCCTACATCTTCTTTTTCCGTGGCACGCCGCTGCTGGTGCAACTGTTTTTGGTCTACTACGGCCTGGCGCAGTTCGATGCCGTGCGCAGCAGTGCAATGTGGCCGTACCTGCGGGATCCGTTCTGGTGCGCCACGGCCACCATGACCCTGCACACCGCCGCCTACATCGCCGAGATCCTGCGCGGCGCGATCCAGGCCATCCCCCGTGGCGAGATCGAAGCCGCGCGGGCCCTGGGCATGTCGCGGCCCAAGGCGCTGCTCTACATCATGCTGCCCCGCGCCGCGCGCATCGGCCTGCCGGCCTACAGCAACGAAGTGATCCTGATGCTCAAGGCCAGTGCCCTGGCGAGTACCGTGACCTTGCTGGAACTCACCGGCATGGCCCGTACCATCATTGCCCGGACCTATATGCCGGTGGAGATATTCTTCGCGGCCGGCATGTTCTATCTGTTGATGTCCTTCGTCCTGGTGCAAGGCTTCAAGCAGCTGGAGCGCTGGTTGCGCGTCGATGCCTGCCAAGGGCGCTGACAGTGGCGTGCTGACGGGCGAGGCTCTACTCGCCCGCTTCACGGCGCTGGATACTTTTCTCACGGCGCACCAGGCACTGTGGAAACCGCGTCCGTTCACCCATCTGCAACTGCCTTGGGAAACGTCCCACCCGGAATTGTCCCAATGGCTACGCCAGCGTTCTCTGGAGGCCGCGGAAAACGACCATCATCAGCCGTGGTTGATGGAACACGCGCCAGCTCCATTCCCCGAATTGGCCGCTATCTCCCGTGCATTGAGCGCTGTCGCAGAATTGCCGGCCAGCACGCTTGAGGCACCAAGCCATCGCCTCAACGTCGACGTGCCCGGACGCAAGTGGCAGCAGATCGAAGCCTTCGCCAGCCGCCTGCACTTCACCACCCAACCGACCCATTGGCTGGATTGGTGCGCCGGCAAAGGCCACCTCGGTCGACGCCTGCTGCACGGTGAGCAGCAACTGACCTGCCTGGAATACGACCCCGCACTGGTCGCCAGCGGCCAACAACTGAGCCTGCGCCATCGCCTGCCCGCCACACATCTGCAACAAGACGTGCTGGCGGCGGACGCAACCCAGGCGCTCCACCCCGGACACACGCCTGTGGCCCTGCACGCCTGCGGCGACCTGCATGTGCGCTTGATGCAACTGGCCAGCGCCGCTGGTTGTGCACAACTGGCTATCGCACCGTGCTGTTACAACCGCATCAACACCGAGCGTTATCAAGCACTGTCCGACGCCGCCAAGGGCTCTGTCCTACAGCTGTCGCTCGATGATCTCAGCCTGCCGCTGACCGAAACCGTCACCGCTGGCGCCCGCGTCAGAAGACAACGGGACCAGTCCATGGCCCGGCGCCTGGGCTTCGACCTGCTGCAACGGCAAATCAGAGGGTGCGACGACTACCTGCCCACCCCCTCACTACCCAGCGCCTGGCTGGAAAAATCCTTCGCCCAATACTGCACCGATCTGGCAGCCCTGAAAGACTTATCCACAGTCGGCGCGCCTGATTGGGGCGCCTTGGAGGCCGCAGGCCATCAGCGCCTGGCCGAGGTGCGCAACCTGGAGTTGTTGCGAGGCCTTTTCCGGCGGCCGCTGGAGCTTTGGCTGGTGCTGGACCGGGCGCTTTTCCTCAGTCAAAAAAGCTACGAGGTTCGCCTCGGCTCCTTCTGCGAAACACCGCTTACGCCGCGCAATCTGATGTTGCTGGCAGAGCGTTGCTGAGACGAAACACCCTGTGGATAACTCTGTTGATGAAATAAACCTGGATCCAAGAAATTCGCGATTTCCTGACCGATTCAACATTGGTCATTTTTTGTTCATATGGATAAAAAACCATGAAAACAGGGATTTGCGACGAAACGCGAAAGCGGTCACAAAACCGCAAGGTTCCTTCCGCCTCATCCTGCCCGTTGTGCATAAGCGTCTAAGCAAAACGACATAACCGCCGAATTCAGTGCTGCCCCGCGCCAGTAATTGCGTCCACCGCGCCCGTGCTATACAACAGCCAAACGTATCGTGATTGACACAATGCCGACACACTCAAGGACTGGCCGTGACGTTCATTTCCTACGCACAGAATTTCGAAGACATACGCCTATGGCGCGCCCTTCAATCGGTGGAAAACGGCTTTTACCTCGACGTCGGCGCCAACCATCCGACAGATGATTCGGTCACCCGAGCGTTCTACGATCGTGGCTGGCGCGGCATCAACATCGAACCGGTACCGGCTTACTACGACGCCCTCTGCCAACAACGCCCCCACGACATCAACCTGCAATGCGTGGCCGGCGAAAACGCCGACAGCCTGACCTTCTACACCATCGCCGACACCGGCTTATCCACAGTAGAGGCCAGCGTCGCCCAACAACACCGCGACGCTGGCATGGACGTGCGCAACCAGACCGTCCAATCCCGCACCCTGGCCTCCATCTGCGAGCAATACGCCCAGGACCGCCCCATCCACTTCCTGAAAATCGACGTCGAAGGCCACGAGGAAACCGTCCTGCGCGGCATGGACTTCAGCCGCTGGCGCCCCTGGATCATCCTCATCGAAACCCCATGGGCCCGTGACCAGACCTGGGAAACCCTGGTGACCGGTGCCGGCTACCAGTCCATCCTGTTCGACGGCATCAACACCTACTACCTCGCCGAAGAACACCTGGCCCTCAAACCCGCCTTCGACATCCCCCCGTGCAACCTCGACGGTTTCCAACTCTGCAAAGGCCACAAATTCAGCCACCCCATCGACGACGCAGACCAACAGCTCAGCGCCGCCCTGCAACGGGCTGAACAGGCCGAAGCCCAACTCCAGGCCATGCAAAACAGTCGTGCGTGGCGAGCCTTGCAGAAAATGCGCGCCCTGCTGCGCCGCGCTTGAGCATGGGTCGTGCAAAAATAGTCAGAATTCAGGGGTTTACAGAACGCACCCAATCGCTATAATCGTCGCCCACACGCCGGTATAGCTCAGTTGGTAGAGCAACTGACTTGTAATCAGTAGGTCCCGGGTTCGACTCCTGGTGCCGGCACCATACAAAACGAAGCCCTCGCAGAAATGCGGGGGCTTTGTTGTTTCTGGGGTGGCCACTTTTCCTCCACCTCCTGAAAAACCTGTGGGAGCGAGCTTGCTCGCGATGAGGCCATCAAACCCACCGACAATCTTTCAGCCCAGACAACGGGCACCCTTTCCTGGACCAGCTCAACCAAACAGCATCTTTTGCCAGTGATCCTCACCCACAATGGCAATCGAAGCCCCCGCCTCCCGCAGCTCCACTGCCTTCATGATCTTCGCTCCGTATGTGCTGTGGCGCCACTGCTCATTACCCACGCTGCCGACCACCAGGTAATGCACCTTCTTACTCACACCACCACCAATCAAACCACCACGCTCCTCGACCAATGCCTGGCAATCTTTGCGTGGCCCAAAGGCCATGACGCCTGTAAATACAAACATCCGGCCATCCCACACCAAGTCAGGGGCGGGGGAGTTAAACGGAAGGTCTGTCGGAGCAACAGCAACAGCTCCGCTGACCTGCGATCTCTCAATGCCCACTCCAGAAAAACTACGCAAGATGTTAAGCAGCTCAAGAGACTCGTCCGGGTCCAGAGCATCGTCCTGAAGCATGGACGCTAAACGCGAATAAAGCAGATTGATCACCGGGTCGTTCAGATGCGTGAGATTGTTTTCCAGCCATTGCTTTAGAAAAACCGCTTCGCTGGTGTTCACGACACCATCCGCCGTAATTCCTGCGGCCAGACCCACCAAGGCATCGGCGGCGCGCCGATCGATACGGGTGTGGTGGAAGAATTTGCTGTTTTCGAATTCGTTGTGTAGGTCCATTACGGAGTGTCCTTCGGGGGCGTTGGCTCGAGGGTGAAGCATTACTGGGTTAGGGAATGTTGTGTTCCACGCTAGCACCGCTGCGTGCAGACGCCTGATTTTCTTATCAAGGAAATAAATCTGTCCCCTTTTTTGTCCCCTTTTTTACGTCGGGGAGGGGGGGTAAGTGCTTTTTGACTATCATTTTTTTGTTTGGATGATATTTTGGTTGGATTGTACGGACCGCAAGCCTGCGCCCCTTAGGAAGATGTGAAATGAGCGAAGTTGAAGTAGACCTGGAGTTAAATACCGGTTTAGACGTTGTCGACGATGAACCCTATGCACCTGTAACCGAGCGAAAAGTACTCATTCAGCAGTATGACTACGCGGTTAGACAGCTCGTCGACATGGTGATCGAAGAAGAACTGATACTTAATCCAGACTACCAAAGACAATATCGTTGGGCAGCTGAAAAAGCGTCACGTTTTGTTGAGTCCATCATTATGAATATTCCAGTACCTGTCGTGTATTTCGCCGAAGAGGCAGACGGAACATTCAGTGTAATCGATGGACAACAGAGACTTACTTCACTTTTAAACTTTATTCGACCTGACCCAGGTCAAGAGCTAACCCTAACAGGATTAAAGCTCCGCCCAGATCTTAATGACAAACGCTTTACAGATCTTAATAGAATTGATAAGTCTGCAATTACGAAGCGACCTATCAGATGCATCGTTGTTCTAAACGAGTCCGATCAAGCCTTGAAGTTTGAAGTTTTCGAAAGACTGAATACCGGCAGTTCTTCGCTAACTGAGCAAGAGGTAAGAAACTCCATCTATCATGGAAACTTTAACGACCTAATAAAAAGACTTGCACTAAACCCTGACTTCATTGAAATGATTGCACTACCCGAACAACACCAGCGAAACATGAAAGCTGAAGAATTAGTATTGAGATTTTTTGCCTACCGAGACCTTCATGAAGGAGCCGAATACCCGGGCAATTACACGGAATACCTAAATAACTACATGGAGCAAAACAGATCGCTCAACTCCACTGCCATATCGCACTTAGAGAATCTTTTTGAAAATACAGTCACACATATAAAAAATCTTCTTGGTGCTGGCACGGCATTCCGCCGTCCGGTCGTTAGAGGCAAAGATGATCGATTTGCTCATACGCTTATTAATGGTGCTATCTACGAATCTCAAATGATAGTTTTCTCAAAAATTTTCGAAGCAGGAAAAATCGACAAACTAGATCGAGCCAAAGTTATTACCTCCTTCTCTGATGATAGATACTGGGGAACTCTCTTTCAAGGCACAGCTAAGAAAGCAACAGCTATTCGCCGAACAGAAGAACTATCTAAGCTTTTGCTCGCTTAAGCCTAAGGAATATTCAGGATGACATTCCACTGCTTGTCGGAGCTGCGGGCTAAGATCGGCGAAAACGATCTTGTCGCAAAACTGGCAGATAAGATGCTAGAAGGCAGCGAAGTAGGCACGGTTTTGGGTGAGTTAAGCGACTCTTCACCTAGAAGGGCCGCTGCAAACACAATGACGAAAGCCGCACTAGTCCTTCTCTGCGGCTATTTTGAGGGCTTTTTGAAAAAGCTAATTGAGGAGTTTATTGGCGAGCTTAATGACCTAAAGCTCCCGATAAATAAAGCCGGGGATGATTTGCTTTTATCAGTCATACAACACAGCATTAGTGACAACAGAGGAAAAACCCTTCCTAAATTATTGCACCTCAAGGGTTGCATAGTACAGGATATGCATTATCCATTCTTACAAGACGCTATTGGAAAGACAAAGGGAAACCCCTCGGTCGACATGGTGGAAAGTTTATTTCAAAATATCGGCATATCCGAAATAATAGATAAGCTCAGCGCAAAAGACTATTCACTCGAAAGCACATACACGACCATCAGCCAAAGCCAACAACTAAACAAGCTCATAGAGTCAGCTGTCGATGGAAATCTAGTATTTCAACAAAAAATACTAGAAATAATAGATGGGAAATGGATCCCTAAAAAACAAAGACGTGACGTCGGTTACGTGGGAATAATTCAGGAATTGCTAAAAAAACGCAACCGAATCGCACATGGAGAAAACTGGGAGGAACAAGTTACGCCAACAGAACTTCTAGATTTCAACCAAGATATACTTCGCCTTTGTTCTGGAATAGCCGAACACTTAAGCGTAGAGCTTGAGGCATACAAACAGATCCCTGAAAACGCTTAGCAAAATTTCCAGCCCAACCAAACCAAATAGTAACCGCCCTATCTTTTCTGCATGCTTAGTTTCTGCGAAAGCATAATTAGCAAAAACTGCAGCGTTATTTGGTGAGGGCAATAGGGGGCAGACCACGACTGCAATTAAATAACGAAAATCCTGGTCTGACCCCGTTCTACATTGATTTTCATGAACGTGCCAGCTGATTCTTAGGCTATCCTCATCCTTTTCGAAGAGAGTATGAACGATGAAAGGGAAGATCAGCTTGGTCGATTTCATTAAGGAGGTTAAAAGCGAGCTTCGGGCTGCAGTTGATAATGATGATCCTTTTTTTGAGATGGGCGATGTTGAATTAGAAGTTACATTTGCGCTGGATATCTCTGGCAAGGCGGGAATAAAACTGATCGTTGCGGAGCTGGGAGGTGAAACTAAAGCTACGCAAACGCATAAGATCAGGCTTAAGCTTCATCCTTTTGTCGAGGATGAAGTACCCTCCCAATTGGTACTCGACTCCGCAAAGGGCATGGTTAGGGTGACAACGCACCAAAACCACAATGCGGGAGGCAAGACGGTTGAAGCCCCTACAGAGTCGGTCATGAGGCATCCTCCAAGAGCGTCCAAACCACATGCCAAACCAACGGCGTCGAAACACAAAAAAACCGTAGCGACCAGCCGCCCAAGGGCGGGTTAATCGGGGAAAGTAACAATGGGGATTCGCGAACAGGCCACGATTACTGGCTGCAATAAATAAGTCAGAGACTAAATTAATCATAGCCTGGTCCCGCTCCCCTACTTTTTTTCTTCGTCGCTTGGCAGGAAAATAAGCGGGCACTATGACCTCAATGTCCGATGATCAATGACCATCGGACGTTGAGGTCATCGACGAGGTATGAAGTAGGCCAAGTTACCGATCGTCATCAACCAAATATGGGTTGTACTGTCGACTGGGGTATCGTCACCAAACTAGATCATAGTTTCCATGAGTTTAATTCCGGCCAGGGAAAAAGAACCTCATACCGAAAATTGCAGAGGTAGGTCCTGAATAAGAGTATTTATAGAGGGGACAAAAAAATGGATTAATTTTCTCACTTTCTAGAATAAAAGCTTATAGGTCATCTAGCAGAATTTTAACTCTCTGTGGAGCGGTAAGCCGTTCTGTCACTTTAAGGACCAAGGCTTCATCGTCCTCAGCCATCAGGACTGACTGGAAGGGCAACTGGCCCCGCTCGGCCACGTACTGCATAGGTTTTTTGGCCGTCATTTGACGCATAGAACCGAGGAAGTCCCGTTGAATTTGCTCGCATTCATCATCCATTGGAATCGCCTCCAACCGCTTATCTTCGTGTGCGTTGATCGCTGGCGATATCGACAACGACGCAAAATTATTACCCATCCATAAAATTACCTAAACCCACCCGCCAGCATCGCGCCACGATTGCAGCCTCCCCAATCGCCCGCTACTCTCTGACCGTCGCTGCCAATTCAGCGACCGGGCGTAGGAAACCCGAGTAAATCAAGGCGCATCAGCTGCGCCTCGCTTACTATTGCAGGCGCTTTTTTTGTGTCTGCGATATGCGTTATGGCGGCTGTGCGCGGGACACCTTCGGGTGTGCCGGGTGCCTTGATTCCCGGTTTTCCTACCCCGTGCATGGCCGCCACCCAATCCCGTAGGAAAGGACGGTTGCGGCTCTCACAGTCAAGGAGCCAGACAATGCCAAATCCGCAAGACCTCAAAACCCCAGGCCTAACCCCCTTCTGCTACCACTCCGACCGCCCCCTATTCCGCGTCAACAGCGGCATACCCATTGGCGAAGCTCTGTCCCACGCCTCCGACCTGCTCCACGTCGCCAAGGTCCTGGCCGAGGACGCGGCGATGATTCGCAGTACAGATCGATATGCCTGGGCGTCATGTTATTTACAGGATATGAGTAAGGCCGTCATCGATGACGTGGTGAAGGTGCTGGAGGCGCCGGGGAGTAATCCTACTTAAGAGCCGCTGACGCAATGCTGCTCACGAGCGGGGCAGCATTGGATTTTATCTGCAGGAGCGGATTAAAGAAGGACTGCTTCGCAGCCCAGCGGGAGCAAGCTCCCTCGCCACAGGTTCACCCTGTCCCTGGCCCAAACAATTTGCGGCCTATTCATCTAATCAATGCCCCCGCCGATAGCCTCAGATAAGAGCTTGGCCTGTCCCAAGGCTCGGCTGGCGCTCGACTACACTTTCCCAGAATCCCCCCGCTCCAGGAGCAGTAAGCGATGAAAATCCGCACCAAGGTCATAGGCTCGGGGTTGGTCAGTCTTTCTTTTGCGCTATTGCTCGGCGGTATCGGGTTGTGGGGTTATCACTCCATGACCGAGGCCCTGGTGCAGAACGAGACCAGTATTTCGGCCATGCGCAAGCACATGGAGGCGGACATGATGCACGACGCCATTCGTGCCGATGTGCTCGCCGCTCTGCTGGTGAAGCCGGGCGATGCCCAGGGGGCGAAGGAGGTGCTTGAGGCGTTCGATGAGCATACGCAGCGGATGCGCAAGGTTATCGCCGAAAACGCCGAGGCCAAGTTGCCAGGGGATGTCGCCAAGGCGATTGGCGAGCTCAAACCACAGGTCGAAACCTATATCGACAAAGCCAAGCAAATAATCGGCAAGGCACTGAGTGGTTCCCAGGATGGCCATGCGTTGCGCGCAGAGTTCGACAAGGCGTTTTCAGCGCTGGAGGAACGCAACGAGGCGGTGAGCGAACTGATCGAGAACCAGGCGCAGTCGTCCCGCGAGCATCAGGACAGCAGCATTCAAACCTCGCAAACCTGGCTGATCGTTACCTTGTTGGCCACTTGTGTGGCGCTGGCGCTGTTGTCGTGGAGCCTGCTCAAGGCGGTACTTACGCCGCTGAACAAGATCATCCTCAATACCCAGGCGATTTCCCAAGGGGACTTGCAGCGCTCGATGGGGGCCCAGAGCAAGGATGAGCTGGGTCAGTTGCAAGGTGTGATCGAGCAGATGCAGACCAATCTGCGGCAGATGATCGCCACTATCCGCGGTCAGAGCGATGAGTTGCACGGCACGTCCCGGCACCTGGGCGATACGGCGCGGCAGATTGTGTCCAGCGCCGATCAGCAGGCCCAGAGCGCGACTAGCATGGCGGCAAGCATGGAGCAGATGATAGCGAACATCAGCCAGATCCATCAGCACGCCGACAGCGCCCGGACGATTTCCGCGCAGTCCGAACATTTGGCGAGCAGCGGTGGCCAGGTGATTCTCGGGGTGGTGGAGGGCATGAACCGGATCGCTGAAGTGGTCAACCAGTCGTCCAGCAAGATCACGGCACTGGACGCATCGTCCGAGGACATTCATTCCATCATCCAGGTGATCAAGAGCATCGCCGAGCAGACCAATTTGCTGGCCCTCAACGCCGCCATCGAAGCCGCCCGTGCCGGTGAGGCGGGGCGTGGTTTTGCGGTGGTGGCCGACGAGGTGCGCAACCTGGCGGCGCGCACCACGCAGTCCACCCAGGAAATCACCGCGATGATCGAGCGCATCCAGTCCAGCGCCCGGGACGCGGTGGCGAACATGCAGGCGTGCGTCAGCCGTGTGGACGAAGGCGTCAACCTGGCCCAGCAGGCCGGGGTGTCCATCAGCGAAATCCGCACCGGTGCCCGGCATGCGGCCGAAGTGGTGGAGGAGATTTCCCACACCATTGCCGAGCAGTCCAAGGCCAGTGATGAGATGGCTCAGCGGGTGGAGTCGATTGCCGAGCAGTCCCGCGAGAACACCCGCTCGATTCACACCCTGACGCAAACAGCGGATCAATTGAACAATGCGGCGGGGTCGATGCAGGCTTCGGTGCAGCAGTTCAAGATTTGATCAATCGACTGCGCTTCTGTGACGAGGCTTGCTCCTGTTGGCTGCGTGGCAACCTCTGATTTCAATAATCACGAATTGTTGAAAATTATGGCTGGGCAATAATTATTGCCCAGCCATAAAACGCCGTAGAAACCTGACTCACACCTCGCTCACCTCAAACACAAACGAAATCTCCCGCTTCTGGGCACTCCAGACGTACCGAATGTGCTTGCCCTGCGTCGGAATCGAAACAGCCGGCGGGCGAAACGCGGCCACGCATTCGTGGCCGGGCAGGCGGACGCTGTTGTACAGCAGCCCCCAGGACAGGGTTTCACGCAGCTGCCGGGCAAACACTTGGGACGGGCCGTAGGCGGTAGGGTTCGGGTTGTGGAGGTGGGGGTAGTCGTGGCGGATGTCGTGCAGGGGTTTGACGACCTTGTTGACGTAGGTGCGCATGGTCAACTCCAGGTCCGGCTCGTTGGTCGCGCCAAGGAATCGCGCCTGGTGATAGCAGGTCTCGGCGATGGCGGCTTCCTGGCTGCTGGCCGCGTAGTAGACACCGAAGGTGCCGTCGCTGAAGCGGCTGCTTTTGCCGATGTGGGTAAACGCCGCCATCACCGGCGAGGAGCCTGGCCCGGAAATGCGGTCTTCGGGGCGTACCCGGGACAGCACGCCGGCTTGTTCCATCAGCCGATCGTTGGTCAACGCTTCCAGAGCGTAGGCCGTGGGCAGGTCTTCCGGGTCGAGTACGTCTTCAAACAGCGAAATCGGCGGGAAGCTGCTGTTGACGATCCGATAGGCCCGTTTCCATTGCGGGTCCGCCAGTGGTGGCACCATTAACCGCGCACTCCGTCGAGGTATCGCCGCACATCGGCGATGTCCACCACCCGCCCTGTCAGCATGTAGGACAGCGCCGACTGGCCGTTGAACGGTGCCGCGGTGTTGGGGCTGCTGACCCATTGATAAGCACGGTCCCGGCTGTTGCTGAAGATAATACTCAGCGCCTTGTGAATACCCATGAGGTAGGAAATGCGCTCGAGCGTATCGCGAGGCAGCTTCACGTTTTCCGGCAATTGTTTGTATTTGTAGAAGGTCGTGTTCCCCACCTTGCCCAACAATGTTCGCTGCTGCTCGACGCTGCAGCCCCAGAGCGCCATGAGGTTGAAGAAAAACTTCAACGCGACTCGACCCGCATCCGGGGAATCCAATTGTTGCTGTGCGTTGAGGGTAATGGAGGAAGTCGCCATGGGTTTGGGCTCCTTTGTCGCGGGGTGGTGCTTAAAGGATAGTACAGATGTGGATTATTTTTAAGTTTTTATTCGCAAGTGGACTCAACAGATCCCCTATTTGAACAATTCGGCATGACTTCCCAAGTCAACAAACGTAACCAGGGTCGGGCGTAAAACTCACGCAGGATTTCTCGCAAGACAGTCCACCTATGACCCTGCTAACTGATCCCGGCCAGCACCGACTGGGCAAAATCCCCAAATCCCGCATAAGCTCCAACCATCGCATCTCAGCGCTTTTCGGCACAAAATCGCGACAACCGTGGCAAGGTGCATGATGATAGCCCGCATGCACTGCCTGGCCCGGATCAGGTGCACAACAATAGCGAGCCCACTTAAGCAGAGGGCATTACCTCATGGATAGCAGAACCCTACGCAACCTCATGCGTATCGTGCAGACCGGCTCGTTGTCGGCAGCGGCCGAGCATTCGTGCCTCACGGTGCAGGCGTTGGCGGCGCAGTTGAACAAGGTCGAGGAACAGTTCGGTTTCCGGTTGTTCCGGCGCTCGAACAAGGGCCTGACGTTGACGAGCCAAGGCTCGGAACTGACCCCCTTCATGGATCAGGTGCTGGTTGCCACCCGGCAGTTGGAGGAGAAAGTCGCGGCGCTCAAGACCCCGCGACAGCGCACGCTCAGAGTGGCGCTCAATACCACCCTGCCGGCAGAGTTCAACCGGCGAATGATCGACCGGTTGATCGCTGTGTTCCCCCAGTATCAGCTGGAATTCAGCTACGCCGAGTCGATGGAGAACCTGAGCAAGCTCAGGAATGAAGATTTTGACCTGGCGATCCTGATCGGCCAGCAACAGGGCGGTTTTACCAGCATCACCATGCCCGATGTGCAGGTGCGGGTGGTCGGCGCCCATTGTGGCGACGCAGACGATTCCCTTGGCCTGCTCGGTGACAAGTTTCAGGTGCGTCCGGCAGAAGAATGTCCGTATTCCCACAGTTTCCTGCGCTTTCTCGACGCCGGCCTGGGCGAGTACGGCTCGAGCCAGCGCATGGTGTATTCCTGCAGTGAGACGCTGACGTTGTCGTTGATCACTCAGCTCGATGGCTTGGGGCTGGTGTCCCGGGAAGCCGCGCTGCGCAACGGCCTGGCGATTTTCCCGGATTTCGAGGACTTCCTTGAGGTCCGCCTGGCGGTGAACAATCCGGAGTTGTCCGGCCAGGCGCTGCACGATGTGGTGGACCTGACGCTACAGGAACGAACCGAGCGCGATGTACGCCGCCGTGCCCACCGCCACACTGAGAAACAGGTTGCGGCTGAAATACGCACATAACAGCGTCGGAATCGCGGCATAAAACTCAGGGCGGTCGAGTTGTATCCGCTGATCCTTGATCAACAAGGGAGTCAGGCTGATGGCAGCGACGATCGCCACTGGCAGGTATTCCAGGGCGCGGGCGACGAAGGGCGGCCAGTGTTCGGTATTGATCTGCAGCGGCAGGGCGCGTGGCAGGAAGGTCACGGCCATCATCAGGACCACGACCAGAATCAGGAACGTTTGGTCAGGCATACACCCACCCCGCAGCCAACGAACGTGGCAATGAAGACATTGAACGGCGAGTTGCCCAGCAGGCTCAGCCCGCCCATGCAGACGACAGCCGCCAGGGCTGCGATCAGTTTGTTGCGGGTGTTGCACAACGAAACCAGCACATAGAGCATCATCGCCGTCAGGGCATAGTCGAGCTGGTATTTGATGAGGTGCGCCGCGTACTGCGCACACACGGCGCCCAGCAAGCCTCCGAGCACCCAGGATGTATGGCAGAACAGGTTGAAGCCGACCAGATAGCGCACGCTCACCGGCGCCCCGCTGCCGAGCTTGACGCTGTGGAACGCGAACGACTCATCCGTCAGCCCCGCCGCGTAGCACCAGCGCTCTAAACGGCTGAGCCCCAGCGCACGCAGGGCCTTGGCCATGTAGACCGACATCAGCATGTGCCGGGCATTGATCAGGAACGTGGTGAGCACGATGGTGGTCAGCGACGCGCCGCTGGAAATCAACGCCAGCGCCGCGAATTGCGAAGCGCCCGCGTAAACGAACAGGCACATCGCCACCGGCAACCACAAGGGCAACCCGGCGTTGACCGCCATCAGACCGAACACAAACGAAACCGTGAAATAACCCGCTACCACCGGACTGGCTTCAGCAAAGGTACGCGAGGCTTGTGGTTCGACCGCCAGCGGCTGGCTGGAAGTCTTGTTCATAAATCCCTCTCGAAGGTGATTTCACCCCGGGGCTCACAGAAGCCCTGGGCCGCCCAGAAGCGCTTGCCGGCCAGATTAGCATCGTCGACGAAAAGGAACATGCGCAGCACGCCGACCCGCTTCATGTCAGCCGATGCGGCTTCGACCAGTCGCTGGCCCAGGCCTTTGGTGCGATGCTGCGGGCTGACCGCCAAGTGATTGATGGTGCCACGGGTACCGAGCATGCCGCCGATCACCGCGCCCACCACTTCACCGCTCGCATCGATGGCCAGGTAGGCGGTGGTGGTTTCCTGCAATAACACACCGCGCAAGAATCGCGCGTCCTGCCACTCGCAGAACGACACTTCGTCGAAACCGCGAAAAAACCGCTCCAGTCGCTCGGCGTCCCGGACCATGGTCCGGCGCAACAGGACCTGCTGCGCCGGGTCGTCCATGGGTTCGAGCCGTTCAGCGAACAATGTCGAAAGCGGTCCCGGGCCGCGAGAAGGAGATGGCCAGGATCTGCCGGTACGCCATGTCATGGCTATGGGTGTTGCGCGCCGGGGTCACGTAATGGCGCATGTCACGATCAAGGAAGAACGTGGTGTCGAGGATGTCCTCGTAGGTCGTCGCCGCCAGCTGTTCTTCCTGGGCGCTGTACAAGCGGCTTTCCGCACCCGCCACATTCTGACGGCCCCAGAAGTGCACGCCGCTGAACGGATAGCCGTCGCAGTGAATCCCTTCGGGGGTGATTTCCAGTTGTTTGCCCGGCTTGATCTCGATGCGGATCTGATGGATCTGGCACTGCCAGATTTCATCGTGCAGTTCCTGTGGCAGGACGTTCTTGTAAACCTCGAAGTCCGTGTCGATCAGGCTGCGCATCACCGGCGAATTGATCACTTCGTTGGAGAAGTCCTGGAAGTGTCGCTCCAGTCCACCGACATAGCTGTTGTTGGCCTTGGACTGAATGTAGGCCCGGTGTTCAAGCTGCGTGAGCTCACGGGTCGTAGGGTTGTATTCGAAGTCGCTGTAGCGGCGAAAACGCATGCCTGACTCGGCCTGGCCGTAGTAACTGTCGGGCTCCATGTTTTCCCAGCTTTTGGTCAGCCGGACAAAATCGCCGAAATGACCGTAGAGGTTGAAGTCCCCACCGCGAACGTTGACGTATTTGTCACGTCTTAGCGCTTCGCCCACTTCCCTGTTCAGAACGATCATTTTTCATAGGTCTCCGCTGCATTGAGCGGCCTAATCTAGTAGGTGCAGGATTTACGTCCATGAGAAAGTATTTGAGGCATTTCAAGCGGTGCTTGAAACGGCGGATAAAGCTGCATTAGTACGACTTTTGCTCGGGAAAACAGGCGGTTCCAGCGTTATTTTTTGCGTTAAAAGCCAAAAGCACCCGAGTTTGAGGCCGCAACGCTATTCACTTCAGGCATGGCGAGGGAGCAAGCCCCCTCGCCACGGTTTTATCCACTTACAACGCGATCAGGCATCAGAAGACGTTGATCGGGTAATCCACGAACACCCGCAGCTCATTGCCGCTGACGTTGTACTCGCTGGACTTCTGCGACACCCGCAGCACGGAACTGCGCAACCTTACACTCAAGTCCTTGGCCGGGCCGCTCTGGACCACGTACTTGAACTGGTTGAAGATCTCGCGCTCGGTACCGCCTTCGCTGGTAGAGGTGGTGATGTTGTCGCCACGCACATAAGCGACGTTATAGGTCAGGCCCGGCACGCCGAAGGTGGTGAAGTCCAGGCCATAGCCCAACTGCCAGCTGCGTTCGTCTTCAGCGTTGAAGTCGGACCAGTAGGAGTTGGCCAGGTAGATCGTGTTACCACCATCACCCACCCGATTCTGCTCGCGCTGATAGCCGCCGTAGGCATAACCCAGGTTGCTGTCGCCGGTGCTGCGCTGGTGGGCGAGCGTGAAGCTGTGCGGGCCTGTGGCGAAGGTGGCAGCCAGGCTCCAGATCTTGTTGTCATCGCCGGTGACGTTGTTTTCACGAACGTAGCTGTTATCCAGCTTGGTGCGATAGCCGTTGAAATCCAGGGTCAGGGACTGATCCTTGGCCAGCGGGAACACATAGTTGGCGTTCACGTATTGCTTCTTCAATACGTCCTCGACATCCGAAGCGTAGAGCGAAGCCTTGAACTGCTCGGTGAACTGATAGCTGCCGCCCAAGACGTTGATCGACTTCAGGCCACCGCTGTCGCGGCCTTCGGCGCTCTTGCGCGATTCGGCGGTGAAGCGGCCGGCATTGAGTTCCAAGCCCTTGATCTCCTTGGAGGTGATCAGCGTACCGGTGTAGCTTTCCGGCAGCAGGCGCGAGTTGTCATAGCTGAGCACCGGCAGGGCCGGCATCTGGTCGCCGTAGGCCAGCACGGTGTTGGAGACCCGGAACTTGACCGCTGCGCCGAACTTGGACAGATCATCGGCCGCGTTGCCGCTGTCGCCTTGCTTGAAGAAGTCGATGCCGCCCGCACCGCTGCGGCCTTTACCACCGTCCAGACGCAGCGCGTACAGGCCGAACGCATCCACACCGACACCCACGGTGCCCTGGGTGAAACCGGACGAGAAGGTACCTATGGCCGCCTGGCCCCATTCGGCCTTGTCTTCGTTGCCATCTTTGTAGTCGCGGTTGATATAAGCGTTGCGCAACAGCACTTTCAAGCTGCTGTCTTCAACGAACCCTTTGGACTCAGCCTGGTCGTTGGCCATGGCGTGTGTCGTGCTCAAGATCCCCAGTGCGATCAAACTAATGCGCTTGTTCAACATGATTATTTTCCTTGTACGGGTTGATACGCACTGCGGCGGGCAACCGAAATGGCGCTTTTGCGCTCTTTTTCGGACTCTTGCTCCTGAAAATAATGAAAAGGCCCGCCCACGAATGATCGTGTCGGGCCTTTTTATTATTTAAGAGTCATGGCTGTTAGCCACAGGCGTAGGACGAATCCTAGTCTCGCCCTCAACGGTGTGTCAATTTCGTGAATCGTCTGTAATTAGGCGAAAAACATCTAAGAATCGATCAAAACGAACAACCATCCAGACCGCAGGCCGACGATGGCGTAGAGGCCTGCTCCGGCAAGACTTGCGTCAGCCATTGGGCGAATGCCTCGGGTTTGCCGAGCCAAGGGCCGATGTCGATCAGCGTGAACTGGCCGTCCTGCTCCAGGGCAAAGGTCGGGAAACCCTGGCCGCCGACCTGGGCCAGCAAGGTACGACTGGCCTTGATATGCCCCTGCACGTCAACCGCGCGCAACGCCGCCAGGAACGCCTGGGCCGGCAGGCCAATGGATTGAGCGAGCTCCAGCAGGACGGCTTCGTCAGCGATGCGCCGGCCTTCGACGTAGTGCGCGGTTTGCAGGCGCCCGAGCAATTCCAGGCCGTGGCCGCCGAGCTCTTCGGCAGCGAGGATGGCGGCGGTCGGCGGCGCCGAATCGAACACGGCGCTGTGGTCACGCAGCAAACCTTCGAAATAGGCCTCGCCAAACGGCTGTCCGGAATATTCGGCGATGCGCCGGTCGTGGGGCATCACGTAATTGCGCAATTGTGGCGAGACCTGCTGGCGATTGGCACCGGTCATCATGCCGCCGCCATGGGCAATCACCGGCAATACGCTTCGGGCGGCCTGCACCAGCGGCTTGGCGCCGTAGCACCAGCCGCACAGCGGGTCGTAGATGTAGTGAAGGGTGGTCATGGGAACTCCGCTAGCCGTCAGGATTCGATGACAGCAGGGTAGCCTCAGGAGGGCTGCGGAAAAACGCTGGAATGGCTTTCAATCTATTTCGCGGATCGGTCGAATTCCCACTGAATTTGAACACCACCCCTTGTGGGAGCGAGCTTGCTCGCGATGGCAGTGTGTCAGTCAACAGCAGTGTTGTTGATCCACCGCTATCGCGAGCAAGCTCGCTCCCACAGGGATTTGTGTGAATTCGAAAGCCAGCGGACACAAAAAAAGCGCTGCCATCCCGGCCAGCGCTTTTTATCAATCCGTCGAATTCTATCCTTGCATCACATCCCACAACGCTTCCAGCTCTGCCTCGCTGAACAAGCCAACGGGGTAACGTTCAACGATCATCCGGCGCGGATCAGGTTCTCTGATCTGACGCGTTCCGTTGGACTTCAACCACTGCGCCAAGGCTTGAAGCGACTCACCATTAACGGCCAAGGGATGGCATGTGCGCTCGCTTGTCATATTCATTCCAGCGCCCTCTCCTGGTTGATGAGCGGCCAATTTATCCAAGGTTTATGACAAAACAACGCAGTTCCGCTCCCCGAAACTGCCGGAACACTGATACAAGAGCTATGCCAACGTATCCATGACAGCTATAAACAGACACAAAAAAACCCACGACCCAATTGGGCCGCGGGCTTGCCAGGATGGATCCAAAACCGCCGACTTAGAGCCGACGCGTTCGATAAAACCCAGCTGTTACATCGCCACTCATTTTGCCCGCGGTGCAGGTTGCTGTTGAGTAAGGCAATGGATATTGCCGCCCCCCAGTAACAGTTCACGTCCTGGCACCATGACCACTTCGTGCTGCGGGAACAGGTTCTGCAGGATATCCCTGGCCGGTGCGTCCAGCGGATCGTCAAAACTTGGGGCGATGATGCCGCCGTTGACGATCAGGAAATTCACATAAGAACCGGCCAGCCGCACGGTTGGGTTGCGCTCCTGGGAACCTTCCACCGCATCGACGCCGGCACATTCTTCCTCGGTGGCGTACAACGGCCCCGGAATCGGCATTTTGTGCACTGTGAATGGGCGTCCCTTGGCGTCAGTGCTGTTTTGCAGCACGTTCATCGCCGCGTGGCAACGGGTGTAGTTCGGGTCTTGCGGGTCGTCGGTCCAGGCAAGCAGCACTTCACCCGGCCGCACGTAGCAGCAGAAGTTATCCACATGGCCATCGGTTTCGTCATTGAACAGACCGTCCGGCAGCCAGATGATCTTGTCCACCGCCAACTGCGCGCTGAGCACCGCCTCGATCTCTTCGCGGCTCAAGTGCGGGTTGCGATTGCGGTTGAGCAGGCACTCTTCGGTAGTGATCAGGGTGCCTTCACCATCCACGTGGATCGAGCCGCCCTCGAGCACAAAACCTTCGGTGCGATAACGCGGGCTGCGCTCGATCTCGAGGATCTTGCCGGCCACTTGCGCATCACGGTTCCACGGCGCATACAGGCCACCGTCGAAACCGCCCCAGGCGTTGAAATCCCAATCGACACCGCGCACTGCGCCGTTGTCATTGATGATGAACGTCGGCCCTGTGTCGCGAACCCAGGCGTCGTCGCTGGACATTTCCACCAGGCGGATATTCGGCACGTCGAGACACGCCCGGGCATTTTCATATTGGGCCGCAGACACCGCCACGGTCACCGGTTCAAAACGGGCGATGGCCTTGGCGACGGCTACGTGAGCGGCCTGCGCGGGCTTGCCGCCCAGGCGCCAGTTGTCCGGACGCTCGGGCCAGATCATCCAGACCTGGGTCTGGGTCGCCCACTCGGCAGGCATGTGGAAACCATCCGCGCGGGGAGTGCTGTGCAACGTTGTCATGGGTCATCTCCTGGGCGATGGGCAGCGGCAACTTTATAAACGATAAATATCGACTAATAAAGCCAGAAAAACTAGCACCCATCAAAAAATAGCGCCAAACATCGACAAAAATCGATTTAAAAAACCGCAAAACCCTGTGGGAGCGAGCTTGCTCGCGATAGCGTTGGGTCAGCCAAATCAATATTGGCTTGGGCACCGTCCATCGCGAGCAAGCTCGATCCCACAGGGGAACAGCTTGGCGTTCCAGATTAGTTACAGCCCCTCGTCCAAGACCTTCACCAGCATATCGACGAAGAAATCCACGCTCTGGCGCGTGGTGACCATCGGCGGCTTGATCTTGAGGATGTTCAGGTAATCGCCGGTCGGCTGCATGAAAATCCCCAACGTTCGCAGACGGTTGCACAGCGCCGTGGTTTCTTCAGTGGCCGGCTCCAACGTGTCGCGGTCGCGGATCAGTTCCACGCCCAGGTAGAACCCGGAGCCATGCACCGCGCCGACCAATGGATAGCGGTCGATCAAGGCCTCCAGCCGCGCCTTGAAGTGCCCGCCCACCACCCGGGCGTTTTCCCAGAGATTCTCTTCTTCCATGACATCCAGCACCGCCATGCCGATCTGGCAACTGACCGGACTGCCTCCGGCCGACGAAAAGAAATACCCCTCGGCTTCCAGCGCCTCGGCGATCTCCCGGCGGGTAATGACCGCGCCCAGCGGCTGGCCGTTGCCCATGCCCTTGGCCATGGTGATGATGTCCGGCACCACGCCTTGCTCTTCAAAGCCCCAGAAAAACTCGCCCATGCGCCCGTAACCGACCTGTACTTCGTCGGCGATGCAGACCCCACCGCGCTCGCGCACCATCGCATAGACCTGCTTCAGGTAACCGGGCGGCAGCGCAATCCCACCGGCGTTGCCGTATACCGGTTCGCAGATGAAACCGGCGAGCTGGCGCTTGTTTTCAGCGATTTTCGCCAGGTTGTGTTCGACGCTGCGCACGTAGTCCGGCGCAGTGTGGGGGCCACGGAATTCGCCGCGATAGGTGTTCGGGGCAGTCACCGGATGCACCCAGTCCGGGCGGCTGCTCAGGGCCTGGGGGTTGTCGGCGATGGACGTCGAGACCGCATCGGCCGCCACCGACCAGCCGTGATAGGCCTCCAATACGCTGAGCATGTCCCGCCCGCCGCTGTAGGCCCAGGCCAGGCGGATCGCCAGGTCGTTGGCCTCGGTGCCGCTATTGACCAGGAACACCCGATCCATGTTGGACGGCGACAGCGCCAGCAGGCGCTCGGAAAATTCGGCAACCGCCGCATAGTGGAAACGCGAGTTGGTATTGAGCAGCGACCACTGCCGGGCAGCCACTGCCGCCATGCGTGGATGGCCGTGGCCCAGCACCGCGACATTGTTGAGCATGTCCAGGTAGGAGCGGCCCTGCATGTCGATCAGGTGATTGCGCCAGCCACGCTCGATACGCGGCGGATCGACGTAATAGTGCTTCTGCGAACGGGCAAAGCTCGCATCGCGACGGGCCAGCAGTAACTCGGGATCGATCTCCGGTTCGGCATCGCAAGCCAGTCCCAGCAGCACCGCTGGCGAAGGACACAGCGCCTGCCAGGCCAGTGCCCTGGAGGGCGCGCAGAACAGCGGTGGACTCACCTGGGCGCCCCTACACAACTGGACCCGCAACGGCCCCGTCACTTCGCCCAGCACCTGCCCCTTGACCAGTGCCGCGCCGGAATGCAGCGGCGACGTCACGCCCCACAGCCGCACGCTCAACTGCGCGCTGTCCAGTTGCAACAGGCCGTCGGCCGTCTTGTGCACGACCCCAGCGAACGGGGATTCGAGCGGCGTCCCCCGAGGAACGCTCAACTCCACGTGCAGTGGATAAGTATCGGGTTCGACGGCGCTGTCCGGCCGAGTGCGGGATAACCGGTACTGCCCATAGCGACTGGCGGCCAGGCCATGAACGCCCGCGGCCTCACTCAGCAGGCGTTGGTCGATCCCCGGCTGCTCCCAATTGCCGGCCTCGAAATGCGGGCTCAGTACACCCAGGTCAATCAGCGCGAACTCACGCCCCACCAGGGTCGGCAACAGCGGCGCAAAGCCTTCGCTGGCGATGGGCGGCAGGCTGTGGCCGACGGCGCTGAGAATCGCCGCTTCCATCAACTCGAAGGGCACCGAGTGGGCGACCCGGAAAATCTCCCACTCATGGGCCAGGTTGTCACGGCTGTATTGGTTGTCCGGATCGATGGAAACCTGCTGCTCACCGCTGAGCACCAATACCGCGGCGCGCGCCACGATCAGTGGCCACAGCGCCAACAGTTCTTCGCGTTGCAAGGGGTTGACCGCCTGGTAGGCCTTGATCGCCGGCAAGATGAAGAACGGGTCGCCGTCGGCGTGGTGCAGCAGGGCCGCGCACGTCACCGACAAGTCAGTGATGCGCCAGGTGCGGATCAGGTCGCCGAAATCGATGACGCCCTGCAATTGCCATTGGCGCTGGGCATCGCGCTGCCAGACCACGTTGTCATCGGTGATGTCCATATGGATCGCCTGCACCGGCAGGCTGGCCTTGAGCGGCTGCAAACGACGCTCGGCCTGTTGCGCAACCTCGGCGATCAGCTGTCGCCGTTGATCGTCGTCGATGACCGGCAACAGGTGATCGACCAAGGCAGGGGCGTGGCGCGCGTCCCATTGCAGGGTACGCTCCAGGCCTGGGTGGTCGAATGTCGCCAGGGCCAGGTCCATTTCCGCGCACAGGCGACCCAGGCCGGTCACCAGCTCAGGCGGCAAGTGCTTGAGCTGCGTGAGGGACTGGCCGTCGATGTACTCAAGCAGTCGCATATGGACCGCTTGCCCGTCGACGTCCAATGTCAGCAGGTCCTGGCCGTTGCTGGCGGTAATCACCCGCGGCACCTTCACCGCGCCGTGCCCGGCCAACAGCTTGAGGGCAGCGTGTTGGGCCTGGAGCTCCTGGACGGCGTAGTCGCCATGGCAAATTTTCAGCACAAAGCGCCCGCGCTCGCTGTCGACGCGGTAGTTGAGGTCCTGGTTGCTGCCAAGGGGTCGCAGGTCACCGCTGAGTCCGTAATTCAAGCGCAACAGCACCAACGCCTGCTCGGCGCTGATCTGTGGGCTTGGCAAACTGGCACGGTGAACCAACGTAGTGAGTGGCATACAACGACCCCTGAGGTGGTTTTGATCGGATGACTATCACGCCACTGAGTCGTGGGATAAGCAACCCCTCTTACTTACGCACCCTGGTATTGGGCCTGCGGTGAGAGGATTTATCCCAACGCACAGGTTCATTCTTGCGCTGGTCGCCTGTCGACGCAGCAATATCCCCCTTGCGCCGCCCCCGCCATGCCTACAAGCTATGCTCTTATCGCTCTACTCTCTGGTCCAAAAGGCTTACTGGATGCGCATTCTCATCACTGGCGGTGCCGGCTTCATCGGCTCGGCTCTCATACGGCACTTGATTCTTGATACCGGGCACCAGGTCCTGAACCTCGACAAGCTGACCTATGCTGGCAATCTCGAATCGCTGAGCAGCATCGATCACGACAGTCGCTACGAATTCGTCCAAGCGGATATCGTCGATCAATCAACCGTCAGTGCAGTGCTGGCGCGATTCAAGCCTGACGCCATCATGCATCTGGCGGCCGAGTCCCATGTAGACCGCTCCATTGATGGCCCGGCGGACTTCATCCAGACCAATATCGTGGGCACCTACAGCCTGCTGGAAGCCACTCGAGCCTATTGGCAGACCCTGCCCGAGCCGCAGAAGCGCGCGTTTCGCTTCCACCACATTTCCACCGACGAAGTGTATGGCGACCTGCACGGTGTGGATGACCTGTTCACCGAAACCACCGCCTACGCCCCAAGCTCACCGTACTCGGCGAGCAAGGCGGCGTCCGACCACCTGGTCCGCGCCTGGCAACGCACCTATGGCTTGCCCGTGCTGTTGACTAACTGCTCGAACAACTACGGGCCGTTTCACTTCCCCGAGAAGCTGATTCCACTGGTGATTCTCAACGCACTGGCCGGTAAGCCATTGCCGGTCTATGGCAACGGCCAGCAAGTGCGCGACTGGCTGTTCGTCGAAGACCATGCCCGTGCACTGCTCAAGGTCGTTACAGAAGGCGCGGTCGGTGAGACTTACAACATTGGCGGCCACAACGAGCAGAAAAACATCGACGTGGTGCGCAGTATCTGCGCGTTGCTCGAAGAACTGGCGCCACGCAAACCCGAAGGGGTCGAGCACTATGCCGACCTGATCAGCTTCGTCCAGGATCGCCCCGGCCACGACCTGCGCTATGCCATCGACGCCAGCAAGATCGAACGGGAACTGGGCTGGACGCCTCAAGAAACCTTCGAGACCGGGCTGCGCAAGACCGTGCAGTGGTACCTCGAAAACCTGCTGTGGTGCCAACGTGTCCAGGACGGCAGCTATCAGGGCGAGCGCCTGGGCTCGCTCGACAACAAGGATACGATTGCGTAATGAAAGGCATTATTCTGGCCGGCGGTTCCGGCACACGCTTGCACCCGATTACCCTCGGCGTTTCCAAACAGCTATTGCCGGTTTATGACAAGCCGATGATCTATTACCCGATCTCGGTGCTGATGCTCGCCGGCATCAAGGACATCCTGGTGATTTCCACCCCGCAGGACCTGCCGCAATACCGCAATCTGCTGGGCGACGGCCAACAGTTTGGCGTGCAGTTCAGCTACGCCGAGCAGCCGTCGCCCGATGGCCTGGCCCAAGCGTTCCTGATCGGCGAGCAATTCATTGGCAGCGACTCGGTGTGCCTGATCCTGGGCGACAACATTTTCCACGGCCAGCATTTTGGCGAACAATTGCAGACCGCCGTCAACCGGCAGAGTGGCGCGACGGTGTTCGGCTACTGGGTCAAGGACCCTGAGCGTTTTGGCGTGATCGACTTCGATACAGAAGGACGGGCGATATCCATCGAAGAGAAACCCACCGCGCCCAAATCCAGCTACGCGGTGACCGGCCTGTATTTCTACGATAACGACGTGATCAAGATCGCCAAGGCCATCAAGCCGTCCAAGCGCGGCGAACTGGAAATCACCGACGTCAACAATGCCTACCTGCAACGCGGCGACCTGCACGTCGAGCGCTTCGGTCGTGGTTTCGCCTGGCTGGACACCGGCACCCACGACAGCCTGCTGGAAGCCTCGCAATACGTGCAGACCATCGAACATCGCCAAGGCCTGAAAGTGGCATGCCTGGAAGAAATTGCCTACCAGCAAGGCTGGGTCAGCCGCGAGCACGTCCTCGAGCGTGCCCAGTATTTTGGCAAGACCGGCTACGGCCAGTACTTGTTCAATATCGCCGGAGAAACACGATGAAGGTCATCGCCACTCGCTTGCCAGACGTCCTGGTCATCGAACCGAAAGTCTTTGGCGACGACCGGGGTTTTTTCTACGAAAGCTTCAATGCCCGGGCGTTTGCCGAAGCGACTGGCTGCACCCTGCAGTTCGTCCAGGACAATCATTCACGCTCCACCAGGGGCGTGCTGCGGGGCCTGCACTACCAGATCGAACAGGCCCAGGGAAAACTCGTGCGCGTCACGGCGGGGGAAGTGCTGGATGTCGCGGTGGACATCCGCCGCAGCTCGCCGACCTTCGGCCAATGGGCCAGCGTGCGCCTGTCGGCGCAGAACCATCGGCAAATGTGGGTCCCGCCAGGGTTTGCCCACGGTTTCGTCGTACTGAGCGAATCAGCGGACTTCCTCTACAAGACCACTGATTACTACGCACCCTCGGCCGAGCGCTGCATTCGCTGGGACGATCCGCAGTTGGCCATCGATTGGGAGTTCGAAGGCGCGCCGATCCTCTCGGCCAAGGATCAGAATGGCAAGGCCCTGCACGAGGCAGACCTGTTCCCATGAGTACCCCCTTGCGTATCCTGATCATCGGCCAGAATGGCCAGGTTTCCCGGGCGCTCCAATCGCGCCTGAGCGGCCTGGGCGAGTTGATCGTATGGGGCAGCGACCAGCTCGATCTGGCACAACCGGATTCCCTGCGCGCGCCCATCGAAGCCCTCAAGCCCGGCCTGATCATCAATGCCGCCGCCCACACGGCCGTCGACCAGGCCGAAAGTGAACCGGAGCGGGCGTTCGCCATCAATGCCACGGCACCGGGCATCCTGGCCCAGGCAGCGGTTGCGCTGGGCGTCCCGCTGATTCATTACTCCACCGACTACGTCTTCGATGGCCTCAAGCCGGCCCCCTACACCGAAGACGACACGCCCAACCCGCTGAGTGTCTACGGACGCAGCAAACTGGCCGGCGAGAATGCCATCCGCCAGGCTGGCGGCCAGCACCTGATTCTGCGCACCAGCTGGGTGTACTCCACCGAGGGCCGCAACTTCCTGTTGACCATGCAGCGCCTGTTGCAGGAAAAACCGCAGCTGCGGGTGGTCGCCGACCAGGTCGGCGCACCGACCTGGGCCGGCACCATTGCCGACAGCACCGCGCAACTGATCGAGCGCTGGCAGGCCGGCCAACCCGGCGCCTGGGGCACCTATCATCTGACAGCCCGGGGCGAGACGTCCTGGTTCGGTTTCGCCCAGGCCATCGGCGAAAACCTGCTCGATCGGCACAAACCGTGTGCGCTGCTGGAGCCCATTGAATCCAGCGCCTATCCGACTCCAGCCCCGCGGCCACTCAACTCGCGCCTGGATTGCACGCGCCTGTTCAAGGAGTGGGGGGTGAGCCAACCGGACTGGCGAAGTGCGTTGCAGCAGTGCCTTGCCGGACAAACCTAGTACTGCCTTACAAATAGTATTTGCAAGGCAACTAGGCATAATACGCCTGTCACCACAGGCGTCCGAGGCTCATGAATTCCACCCTTCCCCGCAGACCCCGTTGGCGCAGCCTGGCCTTGCTCGCGCTGTGCCTGGCGCCGTTGCTGTGGCCGTTGGAGCACCTGGCCGAACGTTATTACCGCAGCGAGTTGGCCGGTCAGAACCGCCAGACCCTGGACCTCTACGTCGCCAACCTGCTGGGCACGCTGCACCGTTATGAGGTGCTGCCACAGATTCTCGGCGACCTGCCGGCCTTGCGTTCCGCGTTGTCGGCGCCGGACGATGGCGTGACTCAAGGCAACGCCAACCGGCTGCTGAAAAATATCAGCGCCCAGACCGGCGCCGAAGTCATGTACCTGATGGACCCTTCCGGCAAGACCCTGGCCGCGTCGAACTGGGACAAACACGACAGTTTCGTCGGACGCAATTTCGCCTTCCGGCCGTACTTCATCGAAGCCATGGCCGGACGCCTGGGCCGCTTCTTCGGCCTGGGCACGACATCGGCCAAACGTGGTTATTTCTTTGCCGCCGCCGTGCGCGACCGCGAAAAAGTCATCGGCGTGCTGGTGGTCAAGGTCGACCTCGACCACACCGAAAGCCTGTGGGGCAAGACTCCCGAACAATTGCTGGTGACCGACCACAACGGCGTGGTCATCCTCACGTCGCGACAAGAGTGGCGATTTCGCGCGACCCGGCCCTTGAGTGACGCCGAGCGCGAGGCCATCAGCGCGGTACAACCGTATCCGACCCGCGATCCCAAGCCGCTGAACCTGGACGCCAACGCCTGGCTGCCCCAGACCCAGTCCATCGAGGAAACCGGCTGGAGCGTGAGCATTCTCGCCCCGCGCACGCTGATTGATCGTCCGGTGCGCACCGTGGTCGCCATCGGTGGCGCGGCGTTGCTGGTCTTGATGTTGTTGCTCGGGTTGATGATGCAACGCCGGCGTCATTACCTGGATCGAATCGCCTTCGAAGCCAAGGCCCGTCATGAATTGGAAGGCCGGGTGGCCGAGCGCACCAGCGACCTGGAAGGACTGAACCGACGGCTGAAGCAGGAAGTGCTGGAGCGCGAACAGGCTCAGCAGGAGTTGGTCCGCGCCCAGGATGACCTGGTGCAGGCCGGCAAGCTGTCAGCCCTGGGCACCATGTCGGCGAGCATCAGCCACGAACTCAACCAACCGCTGGCAGCGATTCGCAGCTACGCGGAAAACGCCGAGATTTTGCTCGACCACCAACGCACCGAAGACGCCCGGGGCAACCTCAAGCTGATCAGCGAACTGACCGGGCGCATGGCCTCGATCATCGCCCACCTGCGCGCCTTCGCCCGCCGCGACCGACATGCGCCGGAAAGCGTCGCCCTGCAACCGGCGCTGGACGACGCCCTGGCGCTGCTCGCCAAACGCCGACGCAGCATGGAAGTGGAACTGATCCGCGACTTGCCGGCCGCCACGCTATGGGTCGAGGCCGGCGAAACCCGCTTGCGCCAGGTGCTCGGCAACCTGCTGGCCAACGCCCTCGATGCGCTCACCGAGAAAGGCCCACCGCGCAAACTCTGGCTCAGTGCCCAGGCCACCGAAACCGGCGTCAACCTGTACATCCGCGATAACGGCCCCGGGTTTTGCATGGAAGCCCTGGGCCGCGCCGGCGAACCCTTCTACACCACCAAGACCCGCACCCAGGGCCTCGGCCTGGGGCTGGCGATCTGCGACACCCTGATGCGCGCCTTTGGCGGCGAACTGTCGTTCGCCAACCACAAGGAAGGCGGCGCCCTGATTACCCTGAAACTGCGAGCCGGCGCCCCCGGGGTGAGCCTGCAACCGTCCGAGGACCGAAGTGTATGACCATCGACAACCGGATTGAGGTGGTGCTGATCGACGACGATCCCCATTTGCGTCAGGCCCTGAGCCAGACCCTCGACCTGGCCGGCCTGAAAATCCTGCCCCTGGCCGAAGCCAAGGGTGTGGCCGCGCAACTGCCCCGTGACTGGCCGGGCGTGGTGGTCAGCGATATTCGCATGCCGGGCATGGATGGCCTCGAACTGCTGGGCGAACTCCACGCCCAGGACCCGGAGCTGCCGGTACTGCTGATCACCGGCCACGGCGACGTGCCACTGGCGGTGCAGGCGATGCGCGCCGGAGCCTATGACTTCCTGGAAAAACCTTTCGCCAGCGATCACCTGCTCGACAGCGTACGCCGGGCCCTGGCCCTGCGCCGACTGGTGCTGGACAACCGCAGCCTGCGCCTTGCCCTGAGCGATCGCCATGAACTCAGCGCCCGCCTGGTCGGCAAATCGACACCCATGTTGCGCCTGCGCGAGCAGATCGGTGCACTGGCCGCCACCCGCGCCGACGTGCTGATCCTCGGTGAAACCGGTGCCGGCAAGGAAGTGGTCGCCCGTGCATTGCACGATCTTTCAGGCCGGCGCAACGGCCCCTTCGTGGCGATCAACGCCGGGGCCCTGGCCGAGTCGGTGGTGGAAAGCGAGCTGTTCGGCCACGAACCCGGCGCTTTTACCGGCGCGCAGAAGCGCCGCATCGGCAAATTCGAATTCGCCAACGGCGGTACGCTGTTCCTGGATGAAATTGAAAGCATGAGCCTGGATGTCCAGGTCAAGCTGCTGCGCCTGCTGCAGGAGCGCGTGGTGGAGCGGCTGGGGGGCAATCAACAGATCCCGCTGGATATCCGCATCATAGCCGCGACCAAGGAAGACCTGCGCCAGGCCGCCGACCAGGGGCGTTTTCGCGCCGACCTGTATTACCGCCTGAACGTCGCGCCGCTGCGCATACCGCCATTGCGTGAACGGGGGGAGGATGCGCTGATGCTGTTCCAGCATTTTGCCGATGAAGCCAGCGCTCGCCACGGGCTGCCGCCCCATGAATTGCAACCGGCACAACGGGCGCTGCTGCTGCGCCACAGTTGGCCGGGCAATGTGCGGGAACTGCAGAACGCCGCCGAACGTTTTGCCCTGGGCCTGGAACTGGCCCTGGACAACAGCGCGCCCGACGGCAGCCCCGGCGCACCGGTGGAAGTGGTCAGTGGCGGCTTGAGCGAGCAGGTGGAAAACTTCGAGAAAACCCTGATCGCCGCCGAACTGGCCCACCCCCACAGCTCGGTGCGCAGCCTGGCCGAAGCCTTGGGCATTCCACGCAAGACCTTGCACGACAAGTTACGCAAACATGGGCTGCACTTCGGCGACAGCAGCCATGGTTCGGCCGATGAGTCCGATTGAGTTATCGTCATTTCCCGTTCAAGCAAAAGGCCCCGCAATGAACCGCGACAGTCGTTACCTGGAATCGATCCTGCACCACGACATCCCCTTGACCCGGGACATGGGCCTCAAGGTGCTCGATTGGCAGGCCCGGCAACTGCGCCTGTCCTTGCCGCTTGCAGCCAACGTCAACCACAAGAGCACCATGTTCGGTGGCAGCCTGTATTGCGGCGCGGTGCTCGGCGGCTGGGGCTGGCTGCACCTGGCCCTGCGCGAGGAAGGCATCGAAGACGGGCATATCGTGATTCAGGAAGGGCAGATCAGCTACCCGCTGCCAGTGACCCGCGATGCGACCGTCGTCTGCGAAGCGCCCGAGGAAAAGGTCTGGAAGCGCTTCCTGGCCACCTACCGACGTTACGGACGGGCGCGGCTGGCGTTGCAGACGCGGGTGATGAATACCGGCAGCGAGGACGTGGCGGTGCAGTTTGAGGGGCAGTACGTGTTGCACCGCTAAAACACCGCCGCCCCCTGTGGCGAGGTATCTCTGTGTGGGAGCAAGGCTTGCCCGCGATGGATGCGCTGCGGTCTTGCAGAGATCGAGGCGCCTGTATCGCGAGCAAGCTTTGCTCCCTCAACCCCCTTGCCACGAAGGATCGAGCCAGGCTTAAGAGCGAGCAAGCTCCAGCAGCTTCCCACGCCACGCCGCTTTCGCTGGCAACGCCAGGAATGACGTATTCAACAGCGACTCACGCGGTGGGTAACAGAACGGTTCGCCGCTCAAGTCCAATACCTCGCCACCCGCACCTTCCAATACACCCTGGGCGGCGGCGGTGTCCCATTGGGAGGTCGGCGCCAGCCGTGGATAACAATCCGCCGCGCCTTCGGCCACCAGGCAAAACTTCAACGAACTGCCAATACTGGTCAGTTGCAGCTCACCCAGGCTCCCGCTCAAGCCATCCAGCAGGCGTTCCTGCTCCGGGCTGGTGTGCCGGCGGCTGGCAACCACGGTGAAGGCTTCACCTGGCGCCAGGGTGTCACGAACCGCGATCGGCAAGGGCTGCCCTCCCTTGTCGCCACGCCAGGCCCCCAGCCCTGCGCCGCCGACGTAAAAACGCCCATTGGTGGGCATCGACACCACGCCGAACACCACACGGCCCTGCTCCACCAACGCGATGTTGACGGTGAACTCCTCGCTGCCGGAAATGAATTCCTTGGTGCCATCCAGCGGGTCTACCAGCCACCAGCGATGCCAGCCGGCGCGCACGCTTTGGGCAATATCGGCGTCTTCTTCGGAGAGGATCGGAATATCCGGGGCCAGCGCCATCAGCCCGGCTACGATCACATCATGAGCGGCCATGTCCGCGGCGGTCACCGGCGACTCGTCGGCCTTGTGGTTGACTTGCACATTGGCGCGCCAGAACGGCAGGATCGCCTCACCGGCCTGGAGCGCCAGTTCGACCACAGGAGCCATCAACGGATGAGGGAAAGTCATGACAGGAACGCTCCACGCTGGGTCAGCAGGTCACGGGCCAGGTAGAGCGCCGCCAAGGCCCGGCCCTCCGTGAACTGCGGGTTCTGTGCCAGGGCCGACAGCTCACGCAGGTTGACCTTGTCCACACGCATCGGCTCGGGCTCGTCACCCTCCAGCCGTTCTTCGTACAGATCGGTCGCCAGCACCACCTGGATCTTCTGGCTCATGTAGCCGGGGGACAGCGACAGTTCGGTCAGGTGTTCCAACTGGCGCGCACCGAAACCGGCCTCTTCCTTGAGCTCCCGTTCCGCCGCAGCCAGCACATCTTCACCGGGCTCGATCAAGCCCTTGGGCAGGGACAGTTCATAGGCGTCGGTGCCACCGCAATACTCTTCCACCAACACCGCGTGGTCGGCGTCGAGCATCGCCACGATCATCACCGCGCCATAACCTGCGCCCTTGCTCGCCAGACGTTCATAGGTGCGCTCCACACCGTTGGAAAACCGCAATTTCAGTTCTTCCACGCAAAACAGGCGGCTGGTAGCGACGATCTGGCGATCGAGTATGGTGGGTTTCTGGCGCATAAACGGCTCCCTGGGCGATAGCGGGCTACTATACCCGGCCTATTCTGATTGTTTGTGTCGGATATCCGATTACCGCTGGAGAAGTTTTATGGCTTTGCTGCCCTGGCATGAGATCGATACGGTTCTGCTGGACATGGACGGCACCCTGCTGGACCTGCATTACGACAACCACTTCTGGCTCGAACACCTGCCCCAGCGCTACGCCGAACTGCATGGCGTGAGCCGGGCGATGGCCGAGATGGAGCTGCAGCCGCTGTTCGAGCGCAACGCCGGTCAGTTGCAATGGTATTGCCTGGATTTCTGGAGCGCCGAGCTGAAACTGCCGGTACGCGAACTGAAGTTGGAAACCGCGCACCTGATCGCCTTGCGGCCGGACGCCGATACCTTCCTGGCGGCGATCCAGCGGGCCGGCAAGCGCGTGGTGATGATCACCAACGCCCACCGCGATTCATTGTCCCTGAAGCTGGAACGCATCGAACTGGCCCCTTACTTCGACCGCTTGATCAGCTCCCACGACTACGGCTTCCCCAAGGAAAACCCGCAATTCTGGGATGCGCTGCAAGCCGACTTGAATTTCAACCCGGCCCGCAGCCTGTTCATCGACGACACCCTGCCGGTGCTGCGCAGCGCCCGAGACTTCGGCGTGGCGCACTTGCTGGCCGTGAGCGAGCCGGATAGCCGCAAAGGACCGAAGGACACGGGGGAGTTTGACGCGTTGGGGGATTATCGGGACTTGATTGCCGGGCTTTGAACCGCGCCGTATTCATCGCGAGCAGGCTCGCTCCCACAGTTGGATCCCTGTTCGCCACCGATCCAGTGTGGGAGCGAGCTTGCTCGCGATGAAGGCACCACAGTCCTGAAGGTTACGCGGGGATACGCAACACCTGCCCCGGATAAATCTTGTCCGGGTGCGACAGCATCGGCTTGTTGGCCTCGAAGATCTTGTTGTACTTGTTCGCGTCGCCGTACTCGGCCTTGGAGATGGCACTGAGTGTGTCGCCCTTCTTCACGGTCACGAAACGCGCCGCCTGTGCCACCGGGCCAGTCACCGTAATCTGGTCGTCGACACTGCCGACACCGGCGATATTGCCCACCGCCAACAGGATCTTTTCCTTTTCTTCCTGGCTCGCTACTTCACCGGTGACGATGACTTTGTCGCCGTCGATGGTCGCCTGGACATTCGGATTACCCAAGCCGACCTTTTCAATATGCGCTTTCAGTTGTTCGCTGGCATTGGCATTGCCGGGGGTCAGCAGGTCGATCAGTTTTTCACCTGCTTCCTTCACAAAGCTAAAAATACTCATGGCACACGCTCCTTGATTTAAGTGTCCAGACGCAAAGACTAGACCAGGCGAGACGAACCCGGTTCCCAACCGACCAATGACCCCACCACGCGCAAGCGCTAGAATCCGAACCTTCCTGCGCCCTGGAGCGAAGATGGACATCAAGCAGCTGAAATTTCTCATCGCGCTCGACGAAACCCGCCACTTCGGCCAAGCCGCCGCACGCTGCCACATCACCCAGCCGACCCTGTCGATGCGCCTGCGCAGCCTTGAAGAAGAACTCGATCTGCCGCTGGTCAACCGCGGCCAGCGTTTTGAAGGTTTCACCGCGCCGGGGGAACGAGTGCTGGCCTGGGCGCGCACGGTGCTGGCGGCCTATGACGGGCTGCAGGCCGAAGCGGCGGCTTGTCGTGGCAACCTGGTGGGTACGCTGCGCCTGGGTGTGGTGCCGTTGTCGGACTTCGACCCGCTGGCGATGATGCAGCGCTTGCACGCCGAGCACCCCAGCCTGCGTTTCGAATTGTCGTCCCTGAGCTCCGAACGCATCCTCGAACAGTTGGCGAACAACCGTATCGACCTGGGTATTTCCTACCTGGAACGCCTGGACAACGAACGCTTCGAAGCCCTGCCCTTCAGCCACACCCGCATGGGTCTGCTCTACGACCAGCGCTTTTTCTTCTTTGGCGAACAACCGCTGAGCTGGGAAGCGCTGATAGAGCTGCCCCTGGGCATGCTCACCAGCGGCATGCACTTTCGCCAATCCATCGACCACAATTTCCACAGCCGGGGCCTCACGCCTCAACCGCTGTTGCAAACCGACGCGGTGCATCAATTGTTACAAGCTGTGCACGGTGGACTGTGTTGCGCGGTGATGCCCTTGGACAGCGGCCTGAATGTGCTGACCGAAGATTTGCGCATCCAGCCCATCGAAAGCGCGCAAACGTTGGTCCCACTGGGCCTGATCATGCGGCGCGGCGCCCCACGCTCGGCCTTGGCAGAGGCCTGTTTTGCCCTCTACCAGAAATCATCGACAACATCTTGATCGACGTCATCTATTGAGAGATCAGTAATAGCGATTAGACGTGGCAGATTGCCGCATTTAGTCTTAACACTATTCCTACTTTCAGTGATGCCTATGAACGACAAGCCTCCGGTCAGTCCAGCGCCCGCGATGGAAACATCCGCGCCGGCCGCCAGCCAGAGCTATCGCTACTGCAATCTGGACCACTCCCAAACGGACAGCACCGCGCTGGCCGAGGAAGTGGCGCTGGCGATTGCCTATAACGGCATCAGCCAGGCGGTCATGCTGGTCACCCCCACCGACCTTGAAGACTTCATCGTCGGCTTCAGCCTCGGCAGCGGCATCATTGAAGACGCATCGGACATCTATGACCTGCAACTGAGCGGCACGGGTGCTGCGCACCATGCCGAGGTGACCATCGCCAACCGCGCCTTCTGGAACCTCAAGCAGCAACGCCGGCAATTGACGGGCACCAGTGGCTGCGGCTTGTGCGGCGTGGAAGCAGTGGAACAGGCATTGCCAAACCTCAAGGTGCTGCCCGGCGCACCGCTACCACCGGCGCAATGGCTCGATGGCCTGCGTGACCGTATCAGCCAGTTTCAGCCCCTGGGCCAATACTGCGGCGCAGTCCACGCCGCGTTGTTCATGAACGCCCAGGGCGAATTGCTGCTGGGTCGCGAAGACATTGGCCGACACAACGCCCTCGACAAGCTGATCGGCGCGTTGGTCCGGCAGCAGATCCCGGTGGCCGGCGGCATGGCGATCGTCACCAGCCGTTGCAGCCTCGAACTGATCCAGAAAGTCCTGCGGGCCGGCATCCAGACCCTGGTCAGCCTGTCGTCGCCCACCGGCCTTGCGGTGCAGTGGGCTCGCCAACACAACCTCAACCTCATCCACCTGCCGCAAAAAAGTGCGCCGCGGGTCTACAGCCCTGCGATGGAGAAACAAGCGTGAGCAATCATCAACAAGCCGACCAGAAACCCGTACCGCGCTACAAGCCCTACAAGGGCCCGGCCGGTGGCTGGGGTGCGCTGATCAGCGTCGCTCAGGCCTGGTTGACCAGCGACAATGCACTGAAAAACATCCGCATGATGCTCAAGACCAACCAGAATGGCGGTTTTGACTGCCCAGGCTGTGCCTGGGGTGACTCGCCGGAAAGCGGCGTGGTCAAGTTCTGCGAGAACGGCGCCAAAGCCGTGAACTGGGAAGCCACCAAGCGCCGCGTCGATGGCGCATTTTTCGCCAAGCACAGCGTGAGCTCGCTGCTGGAGCAGAGCGACTACTGGCTCGAGTACCAGGGTCGCCTGACCGAACCAATGCGCTACGACGCCGAAACCGACCGCTACAAACCCATCAGTTGGGAAGCGGCGTTCGACCTGATCGGCAAGCACCTGCATGGGCTGTCCAGCCCGAACCAGGCCGAGTTCTACACCTCGGGCCGAGCCAGCAACGAAGCGGCCTACTTGTATCAACTGTTCGTGCGCGCCTATGGCACCAACAACTTCCCCGACTGCTCGAACATGTGCCACGAGGCCAGCGGCGTAGCGCTGTCCCAGAGCGTTGGCGTGGGCAAGGGCACAGTGACCTTCGACGATTTCGAACACGCCGACGCGATTTTCGTCTGGGGGCAGAACCCCGGGACCAACCATCCGCGGATGCTCGAACCACTGCGCGAGGCGGTGAAACGCGGCGCCCAAGTGGTCTGCATCAACCCGCTCAAGGAACGTGGCCTGGAGCGTTTCCAGCATCCACAGAACCCGATCGAAATGCTCACCAACGGCAATAAGCCGACCAACACCGCCTATTTCCGCCCGGCCCTGGGTGGCGACATGGCGATCTTGCGCGGCATGGCGAAGTTCCTGCTGCAGTGGGAGCGCGAAGCGCAGAACACCGGCGCTGCGGCAGTGTTCGACCATGCGTTCCTCAATGAGCACAGCACCAACGTGCTGGATTACCTGGCGGCGGTCGACGACACGCCGTGGGAACAGATCGTCGAGCAATCGGGCATGACCCTGGTCGACATCGAGCAAGCGGCGCGCATGTACGCCAAGAGCGAGAACGTGATCATGTGCTGGGCGATGGGTATCACCCAGCACCGTCATTCGGTGGCGACCATCCAGGAAATCGCCAACGTGATGATGCTGCGCGGCAACATCGGCCGGCCAGGCGCAGGCCTGTGTCCGGTACGCGGCCACAGCAACGTCCAGGGCGACCGGACCATGGGCATCAACGAGCGTCCGCCAGTGGCGTTCCTCGATTCGCTGGAGCGGCGTTTCCAATTCAAGGTACCGCGTGAAAACGGCCACAACGTGGTCGAGGCGATCCACGCAATGGCCGACGGCCAGGCGAAGGTGTTCATCGCCCTGGGCGGCAACTTCGCCCAAGCCACGCCGGACAGCCATCGAACGTTCCAGGCCTTGGCCAATTGCGACCTGACGGTGCAGATCAGCACCAAGCTCAACCGCAGCCATCTGGCTCACGGCAAGGAAGCGCTGATCCTGCCGTGCCTGGGCCGCACCGACATCGACCTGCAAACCGAAGGTGCGCAAGCGGTGACCGTGGAAGACTCCTTCAGCATGGTGCATGCCTCCATGGGCCAGCTGCAGCCGCTGTCGAACCAGATGCGCTCCGAACCGTGGATCATCGCCGGCATCGCGGCCGCCACGCTGGGTAGCCGTCCGGTGGACTGGAACTGGCTGGTGGCCGACTACAGTCGCATCCGCGACCTGATCGCCGACACCGTACCCGGCTTCAAGGACTTCAACGAAAAGCTGAAGAACCCTGGTGGGTTCTACCTGGGCAACAGCGCCGGTGCGCGGCGCTGGAACACCCCGTCGGGCCGCGCCAACTTCAAGCCCAACCGGTTACCGACCGACCTTGTGCATGAACGCACCCGGGCCACCGGCCAGTTGCCCGACCTGATCATGCAGTCCATGCGTTCCCACGATCAGTACAACACCACCATCTATGGCCTCGATGACCGCTATCGCGGTGTGAAGGGTCAGCGTGACGTGTTGTTCGTCAACGAAGCGGACATCATTCGCCTGGGCTTCAAGCCGGGGCAGAAAGCCGACATCGTCTCGCTCTGGGATGACGGCCGCGAACGGCGGGTCAAGGGCTTTACCCTGCTGGCATTCGACATTCCTGCCGGGCAGGCTGCGGCCTATTACCCTGAAGTGAACCCGCTGGTGCCACTGGAAAGCACGGGCGACGGCAGCCACACTCCAACGTCGAAGTTCGTCGCGATCCGCCTGGAAGCGGCGAGCGAGAATGGACTGATCCTGGCCAAGTCGGCCTGATACACACATCTATGGCGAGGATTTAGGTTTGTGTGGGAGCAAGGCTTGCCCGCGATGAAAGCGATGCGGTCTTGCAGAAATAGAGTCGCCTGTGTCGCGAGCAAGCTTTGCTCCCATGATCGTACTTTTCGAACGCCCACAAAAAAGGCCGTTTTCCATAGAAAACGGCCTGTCCGAAGTAGCTAAAGACCGGCCAATTTGCCTTAAGTTCCCACCAAAAAACAATAACTTAGAGAATTGTGCACAAGTCGTGTTACTCGTCGGATTTCTATTGTAACCAAGCGAAGCCAGCCTCAGGATCGCGCCGTCATCCCTTTGAGGCTCCTCTATGAAGTTCTCCTCCATTCTCTTGTTGTCCCTTAGCCTGGCCAGTGGCATCGCTTCTGCCGGCGGTACTGCCGAAGCAGGTGTGGGCGGCGCATTGGGCGGGGTTTTGGGTTCGGTCGTCGGCCAGTCCCTGGGCGGCAACACCGGCTCCACTATCGGCGCGGCGCTGGGTGGCGCGGGCGGCAGTGCAGTCGGCGCAGACAAACACAGCCGCGGCGAAGCGGCGATCGGCGGCGCGCTGGGCGCAGCCGGCGGTAACGTGGTCGGCCGTAGCGTCGGCGGCACCACTGGCAGCCTGATCGGTGCAGCTGCAGGCGGCGGCGCTGGTGGCGCCCTGGGTAACTACATGGGCAAGGACGATGACGATGATCGTCGTTATGACGGTCGCCGCGGTGATCGCCGCTACTACCGCGATGGCCACCCGGGTCGTGGCCATGCCTACGGGCATCGCAAAAAACATCATCGCTACTACCGCGACTAACGGCTGACTGATAACCGCCGTTGAAGATCGCAGCCTCCAGCAGCTTCCAGAGCTGACAGGAGGCTGCGATTTTTTGTTTCAGACCACCAACAATTCCAAAGCCCCACGTAGCCGGTCCGGAATCGCCACCGGCCGATTCGACGCCCGGTCCACGAATACGTGAACAAAACGTCCCGCCGCGCAGGCCTCCTCCTCGCCGACCTTGAACACCGCCAGCTCGTACTGCACCGAACTGCTGCCCAACTTCCCTACCCGCAGGCCGATTTCAATCCGGTCAGGAAAAGCGATCGAGGCAAAGTAGTCACAGGCTGAACTCACCACGAACCCCACCACCTCTCCATCATGGATATCCAGGCCACCCACTTCGATCAGGTAGGTATTCACTGCGCTATCGAAAAAACTGTAATAGGTGACGTTATTGACGTGACCGTACACATCGTTGTCGTGCCAGCGCGTGGTAATGGTTTGCAAGTGTCGGTATTCGTTGCGCTGGGGCATCAGGTGTCCTTTACGGTTGTTCAATGACCTTGGCGTGACCCGGCCTCAGGCCTTCGCGAAGCCCTTGCCCTGCGCTGCCAGATCGCCGATCAGGCGCGCGGGCTTCCACTGGTCGCCCTGCTTCGTTTCGAGCTCCAGCAGGCGTGCGTGGATATCCTCCAGCCCCTGCCCGTCGGCCCAGGCCATCGGCCCGCCCTTGTCGGCAGGGAAACCATAGCCGTTGAGGTAGACCAGGTCGATGTCATGGGCCGACTCGGCAATGCCTTCCTGCAGGATCTTTGCCCCCTCGTTGACCAGCGCCAGCAAGCACCGCTCGAGGATTTCCTCCGGGCCAATCTCGCGCCGCTGGAAACCCAGCGCTTCACTGACCCGTAGCACCAGCGCATCGACCTCGACATCATGCTCGGCCTGTCGACTGCCCGGCTCGTAGTGATAGTACCCATTGCCGCTTTTCTGGCCGAACCGTCCCAGTTCGCACAAACGGTTGTCCACCTGCACCTCGGGCGCATCCTGGCCCTTGCCCGCCAGCTCACGGGCGCGCCACTCCAGATCGATGCCAACGACGTCGTACATACGAAACGGTCCCATGGCGAAACCAAAGCCTTGCAACGCGGCATCCACCTGATGGGGGAATGCCCCCTCCAGCAGCATCTTGCGCGCTTCCAGCACATAAGGATGAAGCATTCGGTTGCCAATGAATCCATGGCAATTGCCTGATACAACGCTGACCTTGCCCATGCGCTTGCCCAGAACTAACGCCGCGTCCAGCACCGCTGTGGAGGTGTGCGCGCCGCGAACGATTTCCAGCAGCTTCATGATGTGCGCCGGGCTGAAGAAATGCAGGCCCAGGACCTGGGCGGGCCGGCGGGTGACAGCGGCGATGGCATCGATGTCCAGCGCCGAGGTGTTGCTCGCCAGGATAGCCTCGGGCTTGAGCAGGCCGTCCAGTTCACGAAAGATTTTCTGTTTGAGTTCGAGGTTTTCGTAAACCGCTTCGATCACCAGGTCCACATTGCGGATTGCCGCGTAATCATCCGCCCGTGTCACCCGGGCGATCCGCGCGTCGGCCTCACCCTGATCGATACGGCCCTGACGCACGCCATGGGCATAGGTCTCGGCCACGGCCACCAGTGCCTGCTCGAGCATCTGCGGATTGTTGTCGACCCACTGTACCGCCACGCCCGCGTTGGCCAGGCACATCACGATGCCCCGGCCCATGGTGCCTGCACCGACCACCGCGGCACGCTGAATATCGAAAGGTGTCTGGCTCATGTTTGCTCTCTTGTTGGCGATCCGAAGACAGCCTTCACCTTAGTCAGCCACCGAATATTTTTGAAATTTATTCGTGTGATGCAGGGCATTCAGCGGATGGATGCAGCTCACAGGTGCGCCTGGGCCCACTGACGAACTTCAGCGTATGGATACGCCTCCAGTGCGGCATATCCGCGGATTTTCCGCGCCTTCAATCGGGTGAACAGCGGCATGCCGATCCCGCACAGGAAGCGGGTGAGGCGCTCGGCAGACGGCACGCTGCCGCTGTGCTGCTCATGCTTGTGGATAAAGTCGCTACACAGCGCCTCGAAGTTTTTATCCACAAGCGGCGGCAACGCCGGCGGCTCCGGCAGGCGAGCGATATGCCCATGGCACACCGAGCAATGACCGCACTCGCGTGGCGCATTGTCATCGCCGAAATACTGCGCCAGGCGATAACCCAGGCAACGGTCGGTGGCGAACAACTCGAGCATGGCGTGGATCCGCGCGATTTCACCTTGCTCGTGCCGGGTGAAATAGGCGTGTAGCTCGGAGCTCAAGACCTGCGTATCCAGGCCCCCTTCCAGCACGCTGTACACCTCGGTCATCTGTTTGCTTTCCAGCTCGATCCAGCCTTTTTCCTGGAAATAATCCAGCGCCTTGACCACGCGATTACGCTCAGCGTGATATTGCTGGTACATCCCGTCGAAATTCACCGTGGCCCAGGCCCGGGCGCGACTGGAGGTCTGGATGATGGCCGAGACGAAGTCCCTTCGCTCGCCTTCGAAGCGCTCCAGCAATTGTTGTGGCTCAGTCAGGAACTTGAAGCGGTACTCCGCGAAATAGGCATAGCGCGGCGCGATCAGCCGACGTAGCTCCAACTGGACCAGCAACGTCTTGAGTGGCAACTGCCGGATGTTGCTCTGGTCCGCCAGGGGTCCCAGCAAGAACTCCCATTGCCCATCGGGAGCGGCGGCCTGCAGCTCATCGAGCACGCAACGAATGCCTGCAAGCTCCGGCGTATCGCCATACACAAAGTTTTCCAGCACGTTGAGACTGTCGCGGTTGGCCAGCACCAGGCAATCGGAAGGCTGCCCGTCCCGACCGGCGCGGCCGATCTCCTGGCTGTAGTTTTCGATGGACTTGGGCAAGTCGAAATGCACGACGTTGCGAATGTCACTCTTGTCGATGCCCATGCCAAAAGCGATGGTCGCGACGATGCAATTGGATTGCGCGCCCATGAACCGCCGCTGGATATCTTCGCGTTGTTCATGGGGCAAACCGGCGTGATAGGCCTCGGCCTCAATCCCGTGCCGGCCCAGGTGTTCGGCGATCTGCTCGGCGGTTCGCTGCAAGGTCACGTAGACGATGCTCGGCTGCCCGGCACGTTCGCCCAGCCACTGCACCAGCCGTGCGCGCTTGTCGGCTCCCAGCACGGGCTCGACCAGCAGATTGAGGTTCGAGCGGTAGAAACCGGTTGTCACCACATCCACGGCGGCGATGGCGAATTTCGCCTGCATGTCGGCGATGACCTTGGGTGTCGCGGTGGCCGTCAGCAGCAATACCTGAGGAATATTGAACTCACGCTGGTAATCGGGAAGCTTGAGGTAGTCAGGTCGAAAGTTATGCCCCCATTCCGAAATACAGTGGGCCTCGTCCACCACCAGCAACGAGATCGGCACCTGCTGCAAGAAGTTGCGAAAGCGCTCGTTCTTCAGGCGCTCCACAGAAATCATCAGGATCTTCAACTCACCCGAACGGGCCCGCGCCATGGCATCGTTGGCTTCGTCACGCCCCTGGGCCGAATCGATACTCGCCGCCGCGATGCCGTGGCGCTTGAGGAACGCCAACTGGTCCTGCATCAGCGCCAGCAGTGGCGAGACCACCAGGGTCAGATGAGGCAATAGCAGGGCCGGCAATTGATAACACAAGGACTTGCCTGAGCCGGTGGGGAAAATGGCCGCTGCCGACCGACCGGCCAGCACGGCGCCGATGGCCGCCTCCTGACCGGGACGAAACTGTGGATAACCGAAAACCTGTTCCAGGGTGCTGTGCATGCGCGGTCGCTCCTTTGACTGCTGCGATGCCCAAAGCCTAGCGGGACAACGCGGTGAGTCGAGAAAAGGTCGGGGTCGAATCGATACGGGATGATACAGCCTGAATGGCCGTGACGCTGATCGACTCGGGAGTCAACGCACGCGCGGAGACGTTTGATAGCTGACAGTTTGAGCTTGGTGTTCAGTCATAAGACGTTAAATAAAGATCCAGTCCTTGAGGAAGAACCAATGATGCCAACCGCTCGATTTCAAGCACTTGCTTTGCTGAAAGCCTGAAGTCCGCACCAATATGATCATTACTACCTGCCCATTGCATCACGGGCTTCAAGTCCTCCACCGACAAGCTGATGCTCTGCTCAAATACCAGCTCATCCTTACCAGGATAAAAACCCAACACCCCAAAACTCATGGCTCTACCTTCCTTGTCTTATCCGCTTTTTTGGTCTGTTCGCCCGTGATGTGATTGAACTCACCCAAATGGTTTCCACGCGGGTTGTACTTTTCAAGGGCGCTATGCTGCCGGTCCCATTCATAAATATTGCCTTTCCGGTCGTGCCAACGTGGACGTAATCCTCCACCTCCTTGTACGGGAGTTTTTGACCGACCGCGAACAAGATCAGGAAAAGCAGGAATTACACCTTTCGGGGTCGGGTGATATTTGTGATCAGAAATGCTGAGCACGATATACAACGGCGAAACCCCAGAATCCGCCGGAAACACAAGAATGAAATCCTTGTACTGCGGCGGATAAATCGGGTTGACGATGATGCTGTCCGCCGCAGGCGTTGGCGGAAAAATCCATATGTGCGGAGCCTGTGGCGCGGCCTCCAGCGTCGGGATGCCCAGCGTGGCGGATGGATCGACTGCCGGCGTCCAGATCAATTCGACCCCATCGCCAAAGTCCGCCACCTGCTGCTCGCCGCGAGCCTGGAACGTGACCACGGGAATCATTTCCCAGTCACGTCGCGTCTGGGTGTTGTAGCCGTATCCCTTGAGTGTTCCATCGACCTGGGTTTCGACATGCAACCGAACCCGGGTGCGAGCCTGCTCCAGGGAGCGCAGTTGCTCTTCGGTGTACAACGAGCCGTCACCCAGGTTCGTGGGCATCAGCAATCCGACCAGGCCGATCAGCACACCCGCCGCCACAGGAGCGCTGACCGCGGCAGCAGCACCAAGGGAGACCGGCATCGTCCTACCCAAGGCAAACGTGCCGAAGCTTGCCGGTAACGACCCACTGATACTCTTAAGCTGAATGCGCCCTGACTCGTCAGCTTGACGCCCGCCCAACAAGGTAAATTGGCCGTACTCCCTCAGGGCTTCAGTCGGGATGTACCCGGTCGGGTTGTGGTAGTCGATGACTGAATCAGGCAGCTTGCAGGACTTTGCAAATACGCAGCCCTTCACATCGGAAGGTGATGCTTCGCGGACCTGGGCCAGACGCTCGCTCATGTACGCCGTCTGCCTGGCGAGCATGGCCTCATAGGTGTGTTGATCGGCATCTCTTTTTGCCAGTTCGCTGGGGATCATGGCCCGCAGGATCCTGTAGCCCCGATCGCCACCGTAATGCTCCCAGACCTGCGGAACACCGGTCTTTCCTTTCGTCATGCTTCATCCCTGCTCGGTCGCCGTTACCCCCATTGAAAGGGCGTGGCGAACCTTACCGAGCGGCCAGGGAAATACTCAGCAGACGGTTCCGAGACTGCTGTGAGATCTTTCTTCTTTTCCAACGAGCAACGATTTCACCCTAAACTTTCCCCCCAGACGGACGCACGCCAACCTCCCGGAAACCTCGCCATGTACCTCGCCCCAGACTTCCCCGACGATCACACCATGCGCCAGCTCATGGAACTGCTGCACGAAGAGATCGGCCTGCCTGAACGCAAGACGATCCGCCTGGACACCGCGATCAATCTCGACCTGGGTTGTGATGGCGCGGATGCCCGGCATCTGATGGAGGCCTTGGAAGAACGGTTCGCCATCGAGCTCATCGACTACGACGCCTACCGCTATTTTCAGCCTGAAGGATTTGATGTGTTTCAAAAGCGCAGGGCCAAGGGCCGTGGGAACAAGACGCCACTGACCATCGGCATGCTCTATAAGGCGATCAAGGCGCAACGATGGGATACGCGGGAAGTGGAAGAGGCCTAGTTGATCGGGGCGCCTCAAATAGTCGCCCATAAAAAAACCGCCCATGAAGGGCGGTTTTTTCATTCGCTAACCAAGCCTTACAACTGCGGACCCGCCGCCTTGATCGCGTCGCTCACGTCGAACTTCTTGAAGTTCTCGGTGAACAGACCGGCCAATGCCTTGGCCGCTTCGTCGTAGGCAGCTTTGTCGACCCAGGTGTTGCGTGGGTTCAACAGGCCAGTCTCGACGCCTGGAACAGCCAGCGGCACGTCCAGGTTGATGATGTCCAGGTGTTCGGTTTCAGCACCGATCAGCGCGCCGCTCTGGATCGCTGCGATCACCGCACGGGTGGTCGGGATGTTGAAACGCTTGCCGACGCCGTAACCGCCGCCGGTCCAGCCGGTGTTGACCAGGTAGACCTTGGAGCCGAAACCGCGGATGCGCTTGATCAGCAGCTCAGCGTATTCACCAGCCGGACGCGGGAAGAACGGGGCACCGAAGCAGGTGGAGAAGGTCGACTTGATGCCGCTGCCCGAACCCATTTCAGTCGAGCCCACCAGTGCGGTGTAGCCGGACAGGAAGTGGTAGGCGGCTTGTTCTTCGCTGAGGATCGACACAGGCGGCAGTACACCGGTCAGGTCGCAGGTCAGGAAGATCACAGCGTTTGGCTCGCCACCGAGGTTTTTCGGTGCGTGTTTTTCGATCAGCTCACGCGGGTAGGCGGCGCGGCTGTTCTGGGTCAGGCTGTCGTCGGCGTAGTCGGCTTTCTTGGTGACCGGGTCCAGGACGACGTTTTCCAGTACGGCGCCGTGCTGGATGGCTTTCCAGATAACTGGCTCGTTCTTCTCGGACAGGTCGATGCACTTGGCGTAGCAGCCGCCTTCGATGTTGAAGACCACACCCACGCCCCAGCCGTGCTCGTCGTCACCGATCAGATAACGGCTCTCGTCAGCGGACAGGGTGGTCTTGCCAGTGCCCGACAGACCGAAGAACAGGGTCACATCGCCCTCTTCGCCCATGTTCGCGGCGCAGTGCATCGGCAGCACGTCAACGGCCGGCAGCAGGAAGTTCTGCACGGAGAACAGGGCTTTCTTCATTTCACCGGCGTAGCGCATACCGGCGATCAGCACTTTCTTGGCCGCGAAGTTGATGATCACGGTGCCGTCGGAGTTGGTGCCGTCGCGCTCAGGCTCGCAGACGAAGTTCGGCGCGTTGATGATCTGCCATTCATCCTTGCCGCCGGCGTTGTATTGCTCGGGGTTGATGAACAGGCAACGGCCAAACAGGTTGTGCCACGCGGTCTCGGTGGTCATCTTGACTGGCAGGTAGTGCGCAGGATCGGAGCCTACATGCACGTGGGATACGAAACGCTCGCGCTCGCCCAGGTAGGCTTCGACGCGGTTCCACAGGGCATCGAACTTGTCGGCCGGGAACTTGCGGTTGATCGGGCCCCAGGCGATGGCGTCCTGGGTGGTTGGCTCTTCCACGATGAAACGGTCGACTGGCGAGCGACCGGTACGATGACCGGTACGAACAACCAGCGCGCCAGTATCGGCAAGCTCGCCTTCACCGCGATTCAGGGCTTCTTTGACCAGATCATCGACACTCAGATCGGTGTACACGGCGTTATTGGCTTGCGTCATGAGATTCCCCGTCGGCCCGTGGCCGAGTGCTCCAAACGTTTTGTAGTAGGAAGTCGCGCACTACTACCCGAAAAAAGTGGGCCGGATTATGCCAGAAAACCCCAAAAAGAGTAGGGCCCTCCCGTCAGTACGGCGTAAATCCGGCGTTTGCCAGGAGATTTACCTGCGCTGAATCGTTTTAGTGACGAGTATCTGACGGTGTGTCGACACCCGCACCGGCGAACAATTGCGCGATGTCCGCCGCGTCGAACAGGTAGCGCTCGTTGCAAAACTGGCAATCGATCTCGATGGCACCGCCATGCTCGATCACCAGTTGCTGCGCATCTTCCAGACCCAGACTGACCAGCGCATTGGCAGAACGTTCACGAGAGCAACTGCACTGGAAGCGCAACGGCTGTCCATCGAACAAGCGTACCTGCTCCTCGTGATAGAGGCGATGCAGCACGGTTTCGTTGTCCAGGCTCAACAGCTCATCGGCGCTCAAGGTGCTGGCCAGAGCGTTGATGTGCTGCCAGCTGGCATCACGTTCTTCCGCGTCGCGAAGGCGATCGGCAGGCAGTTGTTGAAGCAGCAAACCGCGGGCACGCCGCCCGTCGGCGTAGAGCCAGAAGCGGGTATTGGTCTGCTGGGACATGACGAAGTAGTTGGTGAAGCATTCAGCCAGGGTCGCGCCGTCGAGATCGACGATGCCCTGGTAGCGCTTGCCATGGGTAGGGTCGACCGTCAGGGCCAGCACGCCGTCGGGCATCATGTCAGCCAGGGTCGCGTCGGGCGCGATCTGCTCGGCGTGATAACGGGCCAGGCCACGGATCTCACGTTCGCTGGAGCACTCGATCATCAGCAGCGGCACCGGACCTTCGGAGCGCGCCTGGAGAATCAGCAAGCCATCGAACTTCAAGGTGCCCACCAACAACGCCGCAGCCGCCATCAGCTCGCCGAGCAGTTGTGCGACCGGCTCCGGATAGGCGTGCTTGGCGAGGACTTCGGCGTAGCTACGCTCCAACGCCACCAGTTCGCCACGGGCGTCGCTGTCATCGAAGATGAAACGTTGGGTGTAGTCGGTATCCGGTAAATCAGTCATAGGGTCTGGTATCTGAGGTGATGACAAATGATGGCAGGCATTTTATGGGCATTCAGGGTGGGTTCCAAGCAAGGCTTAGGCTTGCCTGACGGGAAGGTGCTGACACCTCATCTGAATGTGTAGGCTGACACATTGTGGCGAGGGAGCTTGCTCCCTCGCCACGGGTGAAATGACCGGCGCTTTATTCGCTATTGCTGCCATGAAACTTGAACAGGTCCCGGCGCTGCTTCTTGCTCGGCTTGCCGTCGGTGCTGACCCCCAGGGCGCCGGCCTTGCGTTGCGCGGCGGCGGTTTCGCGCTTGGCGATGCTGGCTTCGGTTTCGCGATACAGCGCCTGGGCTTCAGGCGCGCCGCGACGCACGATCGACAAGGCTTCGACCACCACGGTCTTTTCATCGAAGCCGGTGCGGATGACAAATTCATCGCCAACGCGTGGCTCTTTGCCCGGCTTGCAACGTTCTCCGCGGTGATGAACCTTGCCGCTTTCGATGGCGGTCTTGGCCAGCGCCCGCGTCTTGTAGAATCGCGCCGCCCACAACCATTTATCGAGACGGACCTTGTCGTCCTCTTCCTTTTTTTGTGCCACTGCCATTCCTCTTTTCTGCCAATAGCCGGAACTGTACTACCGTTTTTGTCGGGCGCACGAATCCGTGCCCGACGGATAGAATGCCCGTCAAATCGCCTCCACATGCATGGCTTGGCTCGAAATCGGTTACAAGCACAAACAAGCGCGTAGATAACTGTCGCCATTTTGTGATTATTCTGCGTGAATACCGCGATTCGCGGAGTCCACGATCCGATGTACTGATCGCAGGTTTTTTTATTGAAGACTTTTGACCATTTGACCGTTGTCGGTCTGCGCGAGTGGGTGGCGCTCCCGGATCTGGGAGTCGTGGGCCTGCGGGCAAAAATCGACACCGGCGCCAGCACCTCCAGCCTGCATGCCACCGACATCGAGCCATTCGAGCGCGATGGCGAAAAGTGGGTGCGCTTCACTGCGCACCTCGGTACGGTCGTGCAATTGCGCCATCGCCGCTGCGAAGCCCCGCTGGTGGCCCGCAAGACAATAAAAAGCTCCAACGGCCACGCCCAGGTCCGCTACGTGATCAGCACCACGTTGGCACTGGGTGATCGGATCTGGCGGGTCGAGTTCACCCTTGCTTGCCGCAAGTCCATGCGATACCGCCTGTTACTGGGCTCCAAAGCCTTGATCGACGGCCAACTGGTGGTCAATCCGGGTATCAAATACGTTCAAGACAAGCCGGCATTCCCGGTGTCCACTACCTCTGCCACAGGTGTTGCATGAAGATCGCTGTGCTGTCGCGTAATCCGCGTCTGTATTCCACTCGTCGTCTGGTTGAAGCCGGGACCGAACGAGGCCATGAAATGGTGGTGATCGATACCCTGCGCGCCTACATGAACATCGCCAGCCACAAGCCGCAGATCCATTACCGTGGCAAGCCGCTGGAAGGGTTCGATGCGGTGATCCCGCGTATCGGCGCATCGGTGACGTTCTATGGCTGCGCCGTGTTGCGTCAGTTCGAAATGATGGGGGTGTTTCCCCTCAACGAGTCGGTGGCCATCGCCCGCTCCCGGGACAAGCTGCGCTCGCTGCAGTTGCTGTCACGGCGCGGGATCGGCCTGCCGGTAACCGGTTTTGCCCACTCCCCCGACGACATTCCCGACCTGATTGCGATGGTCAACGGCGCACCGCTGGTGATCAAGGTGCTGGAAGGCACCCAGGGCATCGGCGTGGTCCTGTGTGAAACCGCGACGGCGGCGGAATCGGTGATCGAGGCGTTCATGGGCCTTAAGCAGAACATCATGGTCCAGGAGTACATCAAGGAAGCCGGTGGCGCGGACATTCGCTGCTTCGTGGTCGGCGACAAGGTGATTGCCTCGATGAAACGCCAGGCCAAGCCCGGAGAGTTCCGCTCCAACCTGCATCGCGGCGGCAGTGCCAGCCTGATAAAGATCACCCCGGAAGAACGCATGACCGCCCTGCGGGCCGCGAAAGTCATGGGCCTGGCCGTGGCGGGCGTGGACATCCTGCGCTCCAACCACGGACCGCTGGTGATGGAAGTCAACTCCTCGCCAGGCCTGGAAGGGATCGAAACCACCACGAGCAAGAACGTGGCCGGGATCATCATCGAGCATTTGGAAAAGAATGGCGGGCCGAACATGACCCGGACCAAGGGCAAGGGCTGACTCAACACAAACCCTGTGGAAGTGAGCCTTTGTGGGAGCTGAGCTTGTTCCCACAGGTTCTCTGTCTTGCTTGAGGGAGATCGCTACACCGCATCCCGAGGCAGCATCAAGCCCAACGGCAAGCGCACCCGAGCTTCCAGCCCGCCACCGACACGATTTCGCAGTTCGACGTTGCCGCCGTGCATCGAAGCGATGCGCTTGACGATGGCCAGGCCCAGCCCCGTGCCCTTCCCGCCCCGGGCGCGATCACCGCGAGTGAAGGGGTTGAAAATGGCTTCCAGCTCAGAAGGATCGATGCCGGCGCCACGGTCCATGACGCTCAGCACCACGTAAGGCGCGCTGGTGTCACCGGAGACATAGGCCGCGACTTCGACGCCGGTGCCAGCATGGTTCAGTGCATTGCCAATCAGGTTGTTCAGCAAACGCTTCATCGACACCCGGCGCAACGGGAACGGCTGGATCGGCTCCAGGCGCAGGTGCACTTTCTCATCGTTCTGGTTATAGGGCGCGGCCACCTCCCGCACCAATTCACTTAGGTCCACCTCTTCCACAGACTCGTCACGACCGTCGCGAATGAACGCCAGGAACTGGTCGAGAATCGCGTCCATGTCCTCGATGTCGCGGACCATCTCGTCGGTCAGATCGGTGTGCTCGCCCATCAACTCCAGCGACAACCGCAGCCGGGTCAGCGGCGTGCGCAGGTCATGGGAGACACCAGCGAGCATCAACTCACGCTCGCGCCCGGCCTGTTCGACATCCTCGGCCATCTGATTGAAGGCACGGTAGACCTCGGTCATCTCGCTGGGTGTATCGCTGATGGGCAGCCGCACGCTGCGCCCCTGGCCCAGTTGGCGGGCGGCGTAGACCAGGCGTTTCAACGGTTGGTTGAGCTGGCTGACGAAGATCCACGCCGACGCCGTCGACAGCAGGCCGATGGCCAGGAACCAGCCGAGCACGTTCCAGATTTTCTGGCCGCGCAGCGGATGCGGGTACAACGGCACTTTCAGCCAGCCATCCCCCAGGCTCGGGGCTCGTACCCACAGCGCCGGCGGCGAGTGCATGCGTAATCGCACCTCGGTATCGGCACCCAGTTCGGCCTGCATCTGGCGTTGATAGATCTCGCTGTAGGGCCAGTGCTGCTCGCCCTCCGGCACGCCGGCACCGACAACGCGGATCAGCGTCGCCGCCTCGGCAATTTTCGCTCGGTTGGTTTCGTCCGCCGCCCAATAGGCCCGCAGCGTCAAGGCAACGCCGTGACTGTACTGCCGATCCACGAGAACGTCTTCGTTCATCAGCAGGTACACCAGCGTCAGTGCCTTGGAGAAGAGCACGACGATCAGCACCAGCCAGAGGGTGCGGGAGAAGAAACTCTGGGGGAACCAAACGGGGGTTTTCATGAATAACCGCTACACACTTGCAGGAGCGAGCGATGCTCGCACAATGACAGACCGCGAGTCGCCTGGAAGAAGACATTTCAACCGGCCAGGCCACCCGCTCCTACAAATCGCCGATCACTTGCTGGCGGCGCCATCCGGCACGAACACGTAACCCACGCCCCAGACGGTCTGGATATACCGCGGCTTGGAAGGATCGGGTTCGATCATCCGGCGCAGACGGGAAATCTGCACGTCGATGGAGCGCTCCAGCGCATCCCATTCACGGCCACGGGCCAGGTTCATCAGTTTGTCCCGGGTCAGCGGCTGGCGGGCGTTCATCACCAGGGCCTTGAGCACCGCGAACTCGCCGGTGGTGAGCATATGGACCTCATCACCGCGCTTGAGCTCGCGAGTGGCCAGGGACAGCTCATAGTCGCCGAATGTCACGCTTTCATCTTCGCTACCCGGCGCGCCAGGTACCGGCGCCGACTGACGACGCAGCACCGCCTTGACGCGGGCCATCAGTTCGTCGGGGTTGAACGGCTTGGCCAGGTAATCGTCGGCGCCCAGTTCCAGGCCCTTGATACGGCTCAGCTCGTCGCCCTTGGCGGTGAGCATGATGATCGGGATCTGGTTGTTGGCGCCACGCAGGCGGCGGCAGGCTGTCAGGCCGTCTTCACCAGGCAGCATCAGGTCGAGCACCACCAGGTTGAAAACTTCACGGGCCAGCAGTCGATCCATTTGCTCGGTGTTCGGTACGGTGCGGGCGCGGTAGCCCTTGCTGACGAAAAAGCGTTCCAGCAAGCTGCTCAGCCCCGGATCGTCGTCAACAATAAGAATTTTTTCGCCTTCAGCAGTTTGTGCAGTGCTGCTCATAGGAAGCTCCTTTGATCTCGGCGCGCATTATGGCCTAGCTGCCGTTATACGCACCGTGTGCATTGTTAGCAGATTTTTCCTCCATCACCACAAATCCGGGTATCAAGCCTACAGACCATGTCCCCCCCTCAGGACGGAACGCTGGTTATAATGCGCGGCCTTTTGTGCCAGGGAATGCCGGATCGTGACCCGGCGTGCCATTTTTTTCCCCTTGGCCAGGCAGCACTTTTTGAATTTCGCGGGTCAACAGGCAGCCTTTTGACCCAGGCAGCGGCGCATGCCAGGCCGCTCAACCAGTCTCGCCGAGCCCTGCTTCTGCGGCGGCGAGCCTGATTTCACAATTTGTCAGGTGGTTTTATGGACAGCATCAACAGCCGCATCGCCGAGGAACTCGGTGTACGCCCACAACAGGTCGAAGCGGCCGTCGCGCTACTCGATGAAGGCTCCACGGTGCCTTTCATCGCCCGTTACCGGAAAGAAGTGACCGGCAGCCTCGATGACACCCAATTGCGGCATCTGGAAGAACGCCTGCGCTACCTGCGAGAACTCGACGAACGGCGCATCAGCATCCTGGCCAGCATCCAGGAGCAGGGCAAGCTGACCCCGCAACTTGAGCGCGACATCAAGCTGGCCGACACCAAGACCCGCCTCGAAGACTTGTACCTGCCCTACAAGCAAAAGCGCCGCACCAAGGGCCAGATCGCCCTGGAAGCCGGCCTCGGCGAGCTGGCCGACGGCCTGTTCAACGATCCGACCCTGGCCCCGGAAGCCGAAGCCGCGCGCTTCGTCGATGCCGAAAAAGGCGTGGCGGATGTAAAAGCGGCGCTGGAAGGCGCCAAGTACATCCTCATGGAGCGTTTCGCCGAAGACGCCAACCTGCTGGAAAAACTGCGTAGCTATCTCAAGCAGGAAGCTACCCTCAGCGCCCGGGTGATCGCCGGCAAGGAAGAGGAAGGCGCGAAGTTCCGCGACTACTTCGAACACGACGAACCGCTCAAGAGCATGCCGTCCCACCGCGCCCTGGCGATTTTCCGTGGTCGCAACGAAGGCATCCTCAGCTCCGCACTGAAAGTCGGTGAAGAATTGCCCGGCACCATGCACCCATGCGAAGGCATGATCGGCCAGCAGTTCGGCATCCAGAACCAGAATCGCGCCGCCGACAAATGGCTGGCCGAGGTGGTGCGCTGGACCTGGAAGGTCAAGCTCTACACCCACCTGGAAACCGACCTGCTGGGCGAGTTGCGCGATAACGCCGAGACCGAGGCAATCAACGTATTCGCCCACAACCTGCATGACCTGCTGCTGGCCGCACCGGCCGGCCCACGCGCCACCCTGGGCCTGGACCCGGGCCTGCGCACCGGTTGCAAGGTGGCCGTGGTGGATTCCACCGGCAAGCTGCTGGACCACGCCACGGTCTACCCGCACGTGCCGCACAACAAGTGGGACCAGACCCTCGCCGTGCTCGCCGCCCTGTGCGCCAAGCATTCGGTGGACCTGATCGCCATCGGCAACGGCACCGCCAGCCGCGAGACCGACAAGCTGGCTGCCGAGCTGATCAAGAAATACCCAGCCATGAAGATGACCAAGGTCATGGTTTCCGAGGCAGGCGCTTCGGTTTACTCGGCGTCGGAACTGGCCTCCAAGGAATTCCCGGACCTGGACGTGTCGATCCGAGGCGCGGTGTCCATCGCCCGTCGCCTGCAGGATCCACTGGCGGAACTGGTGAAGATCGACCCGAAATCCATCGGTGTCGGCCAGTACCAGCACGATGTTTCCCAGTTGAAACTGGCGCGCGGCCTGGACGCGGTGGTGGAGGATTGCGTGAACGCCGTGGGCGTTGACGTGAACACCGCTTCGGTGGCGCTGTTGGCACGTATCTCCGGCCTGAACGCCACCCTGGCGCAGAACATCGTCACCCACCGTGACGAACACGGCGCGTTCAAGACCCGCGCCGCGTTGAAGAAAGTCCCGCGCCTGGGTGAAAAGACCTTCGAACAGGCCGCCGGCTTCCTGCGGGTGATGAACGGCGATAACCCGCTGGACTCCTCCGCCGTCCACCCTGAAGCCTACCCGCTGGTGCAACGCATCGCCGCCCAGACCGACCGCGACATCCGTTCGCTGATCGGTGACGCCGGGTTCCTCAAGCGCCTGGATCCGAAGAAATTCACCGACGAAACCTTCGGCCTGCCCACCGTCACCGACATCCTCCAGGAACTGGAGAAACCGGGCCGCGACCCGCGCCCCGAGTTCAAGACCGCCGAGTTCCAGGACGGCGTCGAAGACCTAAAGGACCTGCAGCCGGGCATGATCCTCGAAGGCGTGGTGACCAACGTCACCAACTTCGGTGCCTTCGTCGACATCGGCGTGCACCAGGACGGTCTGGTGCATATCTCGGCCTTGTCCGAGAAGTTCATCAAGGACCCGCGCGAAGCGGTGAAAGCCGGTGATGTGGTGAAAGTGAAGGTCATGGAAGTCGACATCCCGCGCAAACGCGTCGGCCTGTCGATGCGCATGAGCGACACACCGGGCGAGAAAGTCGACGGTGCCCGTGGTGCGCGTCCCGGCTCGACGCCACGCCAGTCGCAAAACACCGCGCCACGCAAGGAAACCGCCACCGCGGCCCCGGCGAACAACGCCATGGCCTCGTTGTTCGCCAACGCCAAGCAGTTGAAGAAACGCTGATGGACGTGCCAGCCGAGTTGGTGGAGAGCGCGTTTTTCAAGCTGCTCGGCTGCCGTCTGCACAGCCTTGGGGACGGGGTGGCGCAAGTCGCCCTGAGCCTTGAGCCGCCGCTGCGCAATCGCGGCGGCAAGCTGCACGGCGGCGCGCTGTTCAGCCTGGTGGACATCGCCATGGGACTGGCCTGCTCCAGTGTCCATGGCTTTGACCAGCAGAGCGCGACCATCGAATGCAAGATCAACTACATTCGCGCAGTGTCCGACGGCGACGTGTTGTGCACCGCTCGGGTCATCCACCCCGGTCGGCGCACGCTGGTGGTCGAGGCCGAGGTGATGCAAGGCGACAAACTGGTCGCAAAAGCGCAAGGCACGTTCGCTGTCCTATAGCTCCCTGTCATCGATTTGAGTTAATTTCGACGCCATGAATGCCGCGCCGAAACCCCTTGTGGGAGCGAGCCTGCTCGCGATAGCGGTGGACCAGTCAATATAAAAGTTGACTGACAGACCGCTATCGCGAGCAGGCTCGCTCCCACAGGGGGTGTGATGATTGTCTTTGGCAGCATGAAAACCAGGCGAAAACGCCAGTTTTAACTTCACCCTTGTAGACCGTCTTGCCCACCCCCATATTGGGGCGACTGACGCGTGAAGGAATTCAACTTGAGCGACCTTTTAAACCGCCGCCTGGCCCTGCTCGGCGAGCGCGCCAACCTCTCCCTGCTCGAACAGTGCCTGCACGGCATCGAGCGTGAATGCCTGCGCGTCACCGGCGATGGGCACTTGGCGCAGACCCCGCATCCCAAGGCCCTGGGTTCGGCGTTGACCAACGAACAGATCACTACCGACTATTCCGAGTCGCTGCTGGAGTTCATCACGCCGGCCCTGGCCAACCCGGCCGATACCCTGCGCAGCCTCGACAAGATCCACCGGTTTGCCTACAGCAAACTGGGTGACGAGTACCTGTGGAGCCCTTCGATGCCGTGCCCACTGCCGGCGGAAGAGGACATCCCGATCGCGTATTACGGCACCTCGAACATCGGTCGGCTCAAGTACGTCTATCGCAAGGGGCTGGCCCTGCGCTACGGCAAGACCATGCAATGCATTGCCGGGATCCACTACAACTTTTCCCTGCCGGAAAAGCTCTGGCCCCTGCTCCGGCAGGCCGAAGGCGTCGAGGCCAGCGACCGTGATTTCCAGTCGTCGGCCTACATCGCGCTGATCCGCAATTTCCGCCGCTACAGCTGGTTGCTGATGTACCTGTTCGGTGCCTCGCCGGCCCTGGACGCCGGTTTCCTGCGCGGTCGCCCGCACCAGTTGGAACAACTGGACCCGGACACCCTGTACCTACCCTACGCCACCAGCCTGCGCATGAGCGACCTGGGTTACCAGAGCAACGCCCAGGCCGGCCTCACGCCTTGCTACAACGACCTGGCCAGCTACACCGACAGCCTGCGCAAAGCGGTGGCGACGCCTTATGCGCCGTACGTCGAGGTCGGCACTCACCAGAACGGCGAGTGGGTGCAGCTCAACACCAACATCCTGCAGATCGAAAACGAGTACTACTCCAACATCCGCCCCAAACGCGTGACCTACACCGGCGAGCGCCCGATCCAGGCCTTGATGGCCCGGGGTATCCAGTACGTCGAAGTGCGTTGCCTGGACATCAACCCGTTCCTGCCGATGGGTATCGACCTCACCGAGTCGCGGTTCCTCGATGCGTTCCTGCTGTATTGCGGTCTCAATGACAGCCCGCAGCTGGAAAACAACGAATGCGGCAACGCCACCAGCAACTTCCTGACCGTGGTCAAGGAAGGCCGCAAGCCTGGCCTGCAATTGCAGCGCCAGGGTCAATCGGTGGACATGCAGGCCTGGGCCGTCGAATTGCTGGAAAAAATCGCACCGTTGGCCTCGCTGCTCGACCAGAGTCAAGGTGGCGATGCCCACCGCCAGGCGCTGGACGCGCAATTGGCGAAAGTCCGCGACCCGTCCCTGACGCCCTCCGCCCAGGTGCTGGCCGCCATGGCCGAACATCAGGAAAGCTTTGCCCAGTTCTCCCTGCGCCAAAGCAAGGCCCACGCCGAGTTCTTCCGCGCCGAGCCTTTGCCCGCCCAGGAACAGACTGCATTCGAGGAAACCGCCCGAGAATCCCTGGTTCAGCAAACTGAGCTGGAGCAGAACGAGGTGGGGGATTTCGACGTGTTCGTGGGTTCGTATCAGGCGAGCATCCTGGCGATCAGTAACTGATCCCTCTTTGACGAGGACGCTTCGCTGGACTGCACTGTAGGAGCTGCCGAAGGCTCGGGCCGCGTTCGGACGATCTTTTGATCTTTCGCTTGGGACTCAAGCGTCTGGGGAAAGATCGCAGCCTCGCCTCGCTCGACAGCACCTACAGGCCCAGCGGGAGCAAGCTCCCTCGCCACAAAAGTTTCAAGCCGTTCTCAATAGATTTTTTCGAAAATAAGCTCATTCGAAAAAGTTATTTATTTTCCAATTCTTAGATCATTTAGTCTCCTCCAACGCCGAACATCCGGCGGCCTGTTGAGGAGCTTTCCCATGTCTTTGAGTTTCCCCCTTCGCCTTCTCGCGGCCGCTTCCCTGGCTGCAACGAGTCTTTTTGCCCAGGCGGCCGACCTGACCGTCGCTTACCAGACCACCGTCGACCCGGCCAAAGTCGCCCAGGCCGATGGTGCCTACGAAAAAGCCACCCAGGCCAAGATCGACTGGCGCAAGTTCGACAACGGCGCCGATGTCATCACCGCCATCGCCTCGGGCGACGTGCAGATCGGCTACCTCGGTTCCAGCCCGTTGACCGCGGCCATCACCCGCAAGGTCCCGGTGGAAACCTTCCTCATCGCCACCCAGATCGGCGCCGCCGAAGCCTTGGTGGTTCGTGACGGTTCGGGCATCAACTCCCCGCAAGACCTGATCGGCAAGAAAATCGCCGTGCCATTCGTGTCCACCGGGCACTACAGCCTGCTCGCCGCGTTGAAGCACTGGAATATCGACCCGTCGAAAGTCACCGTACTCAACCTGGCGCCACCGGCCATCATTGCCGCCTGGAAGCGCGGCGACATCGACGCCACCTACGTCTGGGACCCGGCCCTGGGCGTGGCCAAGGAAAACGGCAAGGTCCTGATCACCTCCGCGGAACTGGCCAAGTTCGGCGCCCCGACCTTCGACGCCTGGATAGTGCGCAAGGACTTCGCCCAGAAGCATCCTGAAATTGTCACCGCCTTCGCCAAAGTGACCCTGGATGCCTACGCCCAGTACCGCAAGGACCCACAAGCCTGGCTGGCCGATACGTCCAACGTCGACAAACTGGTGAAGCTCTCCGGCGCCAAGGCCAGCGATATCCCGCTGTTGCTGCAAGGCAATGTCTTTCCCCTCGCGGCCGATCAGGTCGTGAGCCTCGGCGCACCGACCACCCAAGCCATCACCGACACCGCAGCGTTCCTCAAGGAGCAAGGCAAGGTCGAAGCCGTGCTGCCGGACTACGCGCCTTACGTCAGCGCCAAATACATCACTCGTTGAGCAGGAAAAGGGAGACACGCGATGGCCTTGCTACAGCTGGAGCGCATCAGCGCACAGTACCCCGGCGCGGCGGAACCGGTGCTGGCGGATATTTCCCTGACCCTGGGGCCCCAGCAATTGCTGGTTGCCCTCGGCCCGTCCGGCAGTGGCAAGACATCGCTGTTGAACCTGATTGCCGGGTTCGTCGAGCCCAGCGCCGGGCAGATCACCCTTGACGGCACGCCGGTCAAGGGTCCGAGCGCCGAGCGCGGCGTGGTGTTCCAGGACGATGCACTGCTGCCTTGGCAGGACGTGCTGGCAAACGTTGGGTTCGGCCTGGAACTGGCTGGGGTCGGCAAGCAAAAGCGCGAAGCCCGGGCCCGGGAAATGCTTGCCCTGGTTGACCTGGCCGGTTTCGAGCAACGTCGTGTCTGGCAGCTTTCCGGCGGCCAGAAGCAACGCGTCGGCCTGGCCCGGGCGCTGGCGGCCGACCCACGCGTGCTGTTGATGGACGAACCTTTCGGTGCGCTGGACGCCTTCACCCGCGAGCAGATGCAGGAACTGTTGCTGCAGGTCTGGCAGCGCACCGCCAAGCCGGTGTTCCTGATCACCCATGACATTGAAGAAGCCGTGTTCCTCGCCACCGACTTGATTCTGTTGGCACCTAACCCGGGGCAGATCGTCGAGCGCCTGAGCCTGGATTTCGGCCAACGCTACGGGGCCGGGGAATCGGCGCGGTCGATCAAATCCGACCCGCGCTTTATCGAAACCCGCGAGCATGTGCTCGCCAAGGTGTTCGCCCAACGCAGCGCCACTCGACCACAGGAGCGCGCATGAGCAGCTACGAAATTCCAGCCGTCGTCAGTGAAACTACGAGCAGGCGCGCGACCAACGACTCAAGGCCCAGCCTGAGTACACGCTGGATCAGCGGCTTGACCCTGATCGCCCTGCTGGCGGTCTGGTGGGCCGTCACCGCGAGCGGCCTGATCGAACCGCTGTTCCTGCCCTCGCCGTCTGCAGTGCTGCAAAAAGGTTGGCTGCTGGCAACCAGCGGCTACATGGACTCGACCCTCTGGCAGCACCTGGCCGCCAGCCTTGAACGCATCGGCCTGGGCCTGCTGTTCGCGGTGCTGACGGCGGTGCCGGTGGGCATCGCCATTGGCGCCAACCGCATCGCTCGCGGCGTGCTCGACCCGTTGATCGAGTTCTACCGGCCGATTCCGCCGCTGGCGTACCTGCCGTTGATCGTGATCTGGTGCGGCATCGGCGAGTTGTCGAAAGTGCTGCTGATCTACCTGGCGATTTTCGCCCCGATTGCCATCGCCACCGCCACCGGTGTGCGCACTGTCGACCGGGCCAAGCTACGCGCTGCGCAATCGTTGGGCGCCACGCGGGCCCAGTTGATTCGCCACGTGATCGTGCCCAGTGCCTTGCCGGACATCCTCACCGGCATTCGCATTGGCCTGGGCGTGGGTTGGTCGACGCTGGTGGCCGCCGAGCTGATCGCCGCCACCAGCGGCCTGGGGTTCATGGTGCAGTCAGCGGCGCAGTTCCTGGTCACCGACGTGGTGGTACTGGGGATCCTGGTGATCGCACTGATCGCCTTCGCCATGGAAATGGGCCTGCGCGCCCTGCAACGCAAACTGGTGCCGTGGCACGGCCAGGCCCATTGATACCCAATGACTACGCCGACCATTCGGCGCCCAATCCGAGAACTCGACGATGAACCGCCCGACCATTACTCCCTTGAGCACAGCCCTCGGCGCGCAGATCAGTGGGATCGATATCAGCCAGCCGCTGAGCCCGGAACATCGCGAGGCCATCGAGCAGGCTTTGCTTGAACATCAGGTGTTGTTCTTTCGCGACCAGCCAATCGAACCGGAGCAACAAGCGCGTTTCGCCGCGCATTTTGGCGACCTGCACATTCACCCGATCTACCCCAACATACCGGAACAGCCGGAAGTACTGGTGCTCGACACCGCCGTCACCGATGTTCGCGACAACGCCGTGTGGCACACCGACGTGACCTTTCTCCCGACGCCGGCCATGGGCGCGGTGCTCAGCGCCAAGCTACTGCCGGCGTTTGGCGGCGACACGTTGTGGGCCAGCGGCATCGCGGCCTACGAAGCTCTGTCAGCCCCTTTGAAACGCTTGCTGGAAGGCCTGACAGCGACCCACGATTTCATCCGGTCCTTTCCATTGGAACGGTTTGGCAACACCACCGAAGACCTGGCGCGCTGGGAAGAGGCACGGCGGAAAAACCCACCGCTGTCCCATCCGGTGATCCGCACTCATCCGGTGAGCGGGCGACGGTCGCTGTTCGTCAATGAAGGCTTCACGACACGGATCAACGAGCTGTCGGAAACCGAAAGCGAGGTGATCCTGAAACTGCTCTTCGCCCACGCCACCCGCCCGGAGTTCACCCTGCGCTGGCGCTGGCAGGTCAACGATGTGGCGTTCTGGGACAACCGCGTCACCCAGCACTTTGCCGTGGATGACTACCGCCCCGCCCGCCGGGTGATGCACCGGGCGACGGTGTTGGGGGATGTGCCGTTTTTCAGGTGAGGCACCGAGTCTGAATTGCTCTTGTGGCGAGGGGATTTATCCCCTCGCCACAAGATTGTGTATTCAGCTGATCATTGCAGATCAGCCGATTCGTTACTCAGCCGACGAGGGCTTCTCCCAAAGATTGATCCCGCCCTCCAGGGCAAACCGATCGATCTGCGCCAGTTCTTCAGCACTGAAGCTCAGGTTCTTCAACGCCCCGACGTTCTCGATGATCTGCTCCGGCCGGCTGGCGCCGATCAGCGCGCTGGTCACGCGGGGATCGCGCAGGGTCCAGGCCAGGGCCATTTGCGCCAGGCTCTGGCCGCGCCGCTGGGCGATCTCATTGAGGGCGCGTACATGGGCGATGTTTTCCTCCGACAGATGCGAAGCCTGCAACGAGCCGCCGCCCGGACGGTTCACCCGCGCATCGGCCGGAATACCCTTGAGGTACTTGTCGGTCAACAAGCCCTGGGCCAGTGGCGTGAAAGCGATCACACCGGTACCCAGTTCGTCGGTGGCGTCCAGCAGGTCTTTCTCCACCCAGCGGTTGAGCAGGTTGTAGGCCGGCTGGTGAATCAGCAGCGGGACTTTCCACTCTTTGAGCAGCGCCGCCATTTCCCGGGTCTTCACCCCGGAATACGAGGAAATGCCGATGTACAACGCCTTGCCCTGCTGAACGGCAGTGGCCAGTGCGCTGGCGGTTTCTTCCAGTGGGGTGTCGGGGTCGAAGCGGTGGGAATAGAAGATATCCACATAGTCCAGCCCCAGGCGTTGCAGGCTCTGGTCGAGGCTGGCGAGCACGTATTTGCGCGAGCCACCACCCTGGCCGTATGGGCCCGGCCACATGTCCCAACCGGCCTTGCTGGAGATGATCAACTCATCGCGGTACTGCTTGAAATCTTCGCGCAGCAACCGGCCGAAATTGATCTCGGCGCTGCCGTAGGGCGGGCCGTAGTTGTTTGCCAGGTCGAAGTGGTTGATGCCCAGGTCAAACGCCGTACGCAGCAAGGCGCGCTGGGTATCGATGGGCGTACTGTCGCCAAAGTTGTGCCACAACCCCAGCGACAGCGCCGGCAGCACCAGCCCGCTGCGACCGACGCGGCGGTAGGGAATGGACTCGTAGCGGTTTTGCGCAGCGGTGTAGGTCATCGAAAGGCTCTCTGTTCGGACGCTGGTGGCAGAAGCTAACACTTCACAGACGCATCGGTCAGGCTGAAAGTTCGCATATCAGGTGTGGGAGCGGGCTTGCTCGCGAAAGCGGTGTGTCAGTCAGCACAAATTCTGAATTTGCCGACGCATTCGCGAGCAAGCCCGCTCCCACAGGGTTTGCAGTGCCAGGAAGTCGGAGACCACACTAACGCGCCTGCGCAAACACCTCCGCCACCCAATCCACGAATACACGAACCCGCGGCGACATGAGTCGGTTGTGCGGATAGAGCACCGACACCGGCATGGACGGTGGTGGGGTGGCGGTGAGGACTTCCTGCATCAGGCCCTGCCGGATCGGCTCTTCCATCCGGTAATGCGGGCATTGGATCAGGCCCAGGCCGGCGATGGCCGAGGCGGCATAGATTTCGGCGCCGGACACCGACAGCGAGCCCCCGATCGGGACCTCCTTGAGCTCGCCATCGACCATGAACTCAAACGGATACAGTTTGGCGGTGGTCCGCGAGACGTAATTCACCGCCTTGTGATGTTTCAAGTCATCGAGGCACTTCGGCTCGCCGTACTGGCGCAAGTAACCGGGGCTGGCGCAGGTGATCTGCCGAAGATTGGCGACACGCCGGCCGATCAATGATGAGTCCGCCAACTCACCGGAGCGCAGCACGCAATCGACGCCTTCGGCGATCAGATCGACGAAACGATCGGCCTCGCTGATGAACAGTTCTATTTCGGGATAGCGGGCCATGAATTGTGGCAACGCCGGAATCACGAAATACCGTGCCTGGGTGCCGTGCAAGTCCACCCTCAACTTGCCTTTGGGCGCCACGCCGCGAAACGCCAGTTCGGCTTCTTCAAGTTCCGCCAGCAATTGCACGCAGCGTGGGTAATAGGCTTCGCCATCGAGGGTCGGGCGCACCTTGCGGGTACTGCGCTCCAACAAACGAACGCCCAGCCAGGCTTCGAATTGATTGAGGGTATGGGTCAGCGTGGCCCGTGGCATGTTCAAGTCTTCAGCGGCCAGGGTGAAACTGCTTCGCTCATAGATGCGCACGAACACCTTCATCGCTTTGACTTGATCCATGTGAATCCGGTGCCTTTATTGTTAGTGATTGTTGAACAGTCAAGGCAACTTTCGGGCATTTATCGCCGAGAGTAAACATGTGAACCTGGCCTCACCCACTTCAAGAGGACTCAAGCATGCCGACTCAAACGTCCAAAGTTGCCATCATCACCGGTGCTTCCCGCGGCATCGGGGCCGAAATCGCCAAGCAACTGGCCAGCGAAGGTTTCGCCGTCGTCATCAACTACGCCAACAGCGCCAGTGAGGCGTCCAAGTTGGTGGTGCAACTGCGCCAGGCCGGCCACCAAGCCATAGCGGTGAAGGCAGACGTGTCCTCTGCCGCCGATGTCCGCAGGATGTTCGATGAAACCGAAGCGCAACTGGGCAAGGTCGATGTATTGATCAACAACGCCGGCATCCTCCAGGTGATGCCCCTGGCGCAGCACAGCGACGAGTTGTTCGACCAGACGTTCGCCATCAACACCCGTGGCACCTTCAATACCCTGCGCGAAGCCGCGACCCGTTTGAATGACGGTGGCCGGATCGTGAACTTTTCCAGCAGCACCGTGGGCCTGAACCTGCCGGGCTACTCGGTGTACATCGCCAGCAAGGCCGCAGTGGAATCCCTGACCCAGGTGTTCGCCAAGGAACTGCGCGGTCGGCAGATCACGGTCAATGCCGTGGCCCCCGGCCCAGTCGCCACCGAACTGTTCATGCACGGCAAAAGTGAGGAACAGGTGCAGCACTACGCCAAGATGCCGCCCCTGGAACGCCTCGGCCAGCCGCAAGACATTGCCAGCATCATCGCGTTCCTGGTGAGCCCGGCCGCTGGCTGGGTGAACGGGCAGATCCTGCGAGCCAATGGCGGACTAGTCTGAGGCTTTTTCCTGCATCGCCAGCTAAACCGCCATCGCGAGCAAGCTCGCTCCCACAGGGGTCAAGTGATTCCCTTGTGGGAGCGAGCTTGCTCGCGATGAGGTCGGTGCAGATGAGTCAGCGCACCAAATGCAGGAACTGCAGGTGCCGCTCGTACTGGTCGAGGATGTCGTTGATGACTTGCTCCTTGGTGTAGCCCACCAGGTCGTAATCCTGGCTGCCTTCGCTCAGGTGCACCTCGGCACGGTAGTAACGACGGTTGTTGAGTTCCTTGGAGCCCATGCCGCCGCGGGCGAAGGACGGCGTGAAGTAGCCGCGCATCTGCACCTGGTAGATGAACGGATGCTGCTCACCGTGACCGATCTCCAGGCTGACGTTGTCATTGGCCGGATCGGGCTGGGCCACCACTGTCAGGCCCTTCTCGACGAACACCGCGGTCACTTCTTCAATGGCCGGGCGCACTGTGGTGTCGAGGAAACGGTACACCTCATCACGGGACGGAAAATGCACCGCCTGGCTCAAGCGCTGGCGCCAGCCGCCCGTGCCCCGACGTGAACCCGACACCGGCGCCAGGGAGTGCAATTGCGCGATCTGCTTCTGCGACTCCAGGTAGAACGCCTTGTGCAGGCCCCACATCATCAGCAGCAGAATCAACGAGAACGGCAAGGACGTCAGCACCACCGCTGACTTCAAGGCATCGATGCTGCCGGAGAACAGCAACGCGCTAGTCACCAGGGCGGTCATCGCGCCCCAGAACACCCGCAGCCATTTCGGCCCGTCCTCGTCGGGGTTGCCGCCCTTGGCCGACAACGTCGACAGCACCACGGTGCCTGAGTCGGCGGAGGTGACGAAGAACACGAAACTGATGAACACGGTGACCGCGATGACGGTCTTGCTCCAGGGGTAGGTTTCCAGCAGCAGGTAAAGGCTCATCGATGGGTTTTCCAAGGCGGACATGCCCAGGGCACTCATGCCGTGGTTCAGCACTTGGTCGATGGCGCTGTTGCCGAAGATCGACATCCACGCCAGGGTGAAACCCAGGGGAATCAGCAGCACGCCAAACACGAATTCGCGGATGGTGCGGCCACGGGAAATCCGTGCGATGAACAGCCCCACGAACGGCGACCACGCGATCCACCAGGCCCAGTAGAACACCGTCCAGCCGCCCAGCCAGTCGCTAGGTTCGTTGTAGGCGTACAGGTCGAAGCTCTTCATCGGCAGAGCGCCGAGGTAATCGCCGATGTTCTGGATCAAGGTGTTGAGCAAATGCTGGGTGGGTCCGGCGAACAGCACGAACAGCAACAACGCGCAGGCCAGGAGCATGTTGATGTCGGACATGACCCGCACGCCCTTGTCGACACCGGCCACCGCGACAATGATCGCCGCGCCCATCATCAGCACGATCAGGCCAACCTGAATCCACTGGGTGTGGGCGATGCCGAACAGGTAGTCGAGCCCGGAATTGAGGTGCAGCACACCAAAGCCCATGTCGGCGCCGAGGCCGAACACCGTGGCGATAATACCGAAGCCGTCCACGGCGTAGCCGATGGGGCCGTTGATGCGCTTGCCGATCAGCGGGTACAACGCCGAACGCAGGGCCAGGGGCAAATTGTGCCGGTAGGCGAAGTACGCCAGGGCCATGCCGACGAATGCGAAAACGCCCCAACCGTGCAGCCCCCAGTGCAAGAACAGGATCTGCATGGCCTGGCGCGCAGCTTCGGCGGTACCGGCCTCGCCCTGGGGCGGCTGGACCATGTGAGTCAGCGGCTCGGACACGCAGAAGAAAAACAGCGTGATGCTGATGCCGGCGGCGAACAGCATGCCGGCCCAGGACAGATAACTGAATTCGGGCTCGTCGTGGTCGGCACCGAGCTTGATCTTGCCGTAGCCGGACAAGGCGGTGACCACCACGAAGACCAGATACAGCGTCATCGCCAGCATGTAGTACCAGCCTACCGTATTGGCCGCCCAGTTCTGCGCGGCCAGCAACCAGGCACCGGCCTGCGCGGGCATGGCAATCACCACCAGGCCGAACAGCAGGATAAAGGTCGCGGCGAAGTAAAAGACCGGCGGGTTCATGCGGACCAGGCCGCTGGGTGGAAGGGACGAGGCACTCATGAAACAAGCACCTCGGGAAAAAGAATCGGGGTGGTCGAAAACGGACTCGGCAAAGGCAAGCCTCCTGTTGTGAGCGGGCAGCAAACCGACGGTTTAACTTGAATGAACGTTCAAGTTAAACATAAATAGCTAGCTAAGGACTAATCGCAGGGCTCGACGGCACGCTTCCTACACTAGCCTACGAGAGGGTATGACGTTGCCAGTAGAGCATTCGTTCACTGGCGCCAAGCCCCTGTGGGAGCGAGCTTGCTTGCGATAGCGCTGTAGCAGTCAATGAAGATGTTGAATGTCAGGCCGCCATCGCGAGCAAGCTCGTTCCCACATGCCGGTTGCCCATGAATATCCGCGTGCCTATAGTCCAGACATCGCCTACAACCAGTACGGACCCATGATCAAAGAACAGCTGTCTCGCTTTAACCGTCTCGACCTGCTCGGCCATCCGACACCACTGGAAAAACTCGACCGCCTCTCCACCTGGCTCGGCCGGGACGTCTATATCAAGCGTGACGACCTGACGCCCCTGGCCATGGGCGGCAACAAACTGCGCAAGCTCGAATACCTGGCCGCCGATGCCATCGCCCAAGGCGCCGATACCCTCATCACCGCCGGGGCGATCCAGTCCAACCATGTACGCCAGACCGCTGCCCTCGCCGCAAAGCTGGGCCTGGGCTGCGTGGCCTTGCTGGAAAACCCCATCGGCACCGAAGACAGCGATTACCTGGGTAACGGCAACCGGCTGCTGCTGGAATTGTTCGACGCCAAGGTCGAGTTGGTGGACAACCTGGACAACGCCGATGAGCAGCTGCAGGCCCTGGCCGGTCGCCTGCGCAGCAACGGGAAAAAACCCTACCTGGTGCCGATTGGAGGTTCGAACGCCTTGGGCGCGCTGGGTTATGTGCGCGCCGGCCTGGAACTGGCCGAGCAGATCAAGGACACCGGGATTGAATTCGCCGCCGTGGTACTGGCCTCGGGCAGTGCCGGCACCCACAGCGGCCTGGCGCTGGCGCTGAGCGAAGCCCTGCCGGCGCTGCCTGTCATCGGCGTCACGGTCTCGCGCAGCGAGGAGGACCAGTTTCCAAAGGTCCAGGGCCTGACCGAGCGCACGGCAGCGTTGCTCGAAGTCGCCCTTCCGGAGGCGTTCAAAGTGAACCTGTGGGACGAATATTTCGCCCCCCGCTACGGCGAACCCAACGCCGGGACACTGGCGGCGGTCAAGCTGCTGGCCAGCCAGGAAGGGCTGCTGCTCGATCCGGTCTACACCGGCAAGGCCATGGCCGGCCTGCTCGACGGCATGGGTCGCGACCGTTTCGACGAAGGTCCGATCATCTTCCTGCACACCGGCGGCGCACCGGCGTTGTTTGCCTACAGCGCGGCGCTCCAGGCTTAGTGGAGACTTCTGTGGGAGCGAGCTTGCTCGCGATAGCGGTATGTCAGCTGCATAAATTTCGGCTGATCCACCGTGATCGCGAGCAAGCTCGCTCCCACAAGCAGTCATTCCAAATAGACATATGCGCTTTGTTTAATATTATTTTCCAATCTATAAAAGCCATCCTATAGTCTCGCCGCAGGCACATTTGCCGCGAGACGCCCAAGCTGCTTTAAGGCAGGATGTGGCAATCTTTTCGGATCGCGGCTACGCCTTATCTCAGCCAAAATAACCTCTTCATAAGAAAACACAGGGGCTTGTCATGAATTTTTCCGCATTACGTCGCAACCTGTTGGTAGGTTCGCTGGGCCTGGCATTGAGCGCCGGGTTGTTGGGGCAAGCAGTTGCCGGTGAGCAGCTGCAGAAAATCAAGGATGCCGGCGAAATCAAGATCGGCCTGGAAGGCACTTATCCACCGTTCAGTTTCGTCGATGACAGCGGCAAACTGACCGGCTTCGAAGTGGAGTTCTCCGAAGCCCTGGCCAAGGAACTGGGGGTGAAGGTCAAGCTGCAGACGACCCCATGGGCCGGCATTCTCGCGGCCCTGGAGTCCAAGCGTCTGGACGCAGTGGTCAACCAGGTGACCATCTCCGAGGAACGCAAGAAAAAGTACGATTTCTCCGAGCCGTACACCGTTTCCGGGATTCAAGCGCTGGTACTGACCAAGAAAGCCGACGAGCTGAACATCAAGAAGGCCGCCGACCTGGATGGTAAAAAAGTCGGCGTGGGCCTGGGCACCAACTACGAACAGTGGGTCAAGGCAGAAGTACCGGGCGCCCAAGTCAAAACCTACGATGACGACCCAACCAAGTTCCAGGACCTGCGCGTCGGTCGTATCGACACCATCCTGATCGACCGCCTGGCCGCACTGGAATACGCCAAGAAAGCCAAGGACACCACCGTCACCAGCGAAGCCTTTTCGCGCCAGGAGTCCGGTATTGCCCTGCGCAAAGGCGAGCCTGAGCTGTTGGCAGCCGTAAACAAGGCCATCGAAAAACTGCGCGCCGACGGTACGCTGAAAAAGCTTTCGGAAAAATACTTCAGCGCTGACGTTACCCAATAATGGAAGCTGCTCTTCAACTCGCACTGGACTCCGCGCCCTTCCTGCTCAAGGGCGCGTATTACACGGTCTTCCTCAGCCTGGGCGGTATGTTTTTCGGCTTGCTGCTGGGGTTCGGCCTGGCGCTGATGCGCCTGTCGCGCTTCAAACTGGTGAACTGGATCGCCCGCATCTACGTGTCGTTCTTTCGCGGCACGCCGTTGCTGGTGCAGCTATTCGTGATCTATTACGGATTGCCGCAACTGGGCATCGAGCTGGATCCGCTACCGGCGGCCCTGATCGGTTTCTCGCTGAACATGGCCGCCTACGCGTGTGAAATCCTGCGGGCCGCCATCAGCTCCATCGAGCGCGGCCAGTGGGAAGCGGCGGCAAGCATCGGCATGACCCGCGCCCAGACCCTGCGCCGAGCCATCCTGCCGCAAGCCGCACGCACGGCCCTGCCACCGTTGGGCAACAGCTTCATTTCCCTGGTCAAGGACACCGCGCTGGCGGCGACTATCCAGGTACCGGAGCTGTTCCGCCAGGCGCAGTTGATCACCGCGCGGACCTTCGAAATCTTCACCATGTACCTTGCCGCCGCGCTGATCTATTGGGTTCTGGCCAGCGTGCTCTCGCACCTGCAGAACGTCCTGGAAGCCCGGGTCAATCGGCATGACCAGGAGTCCTGACCCATGATTGTCGTGGAAAAACTGACAAAGCAGTTCAAGGGCCAGGTGGTGCTCAACGGCATCGACTTGAAGATCGAAGAAGGCGAAGTGGTTGCGATCATCGGCCCCAGCGGCTCGGGCAAGACCACCTTCCTGCGCTGCTTGAACTTCCTCGAAGAGCCTACCAGCGGCCGGATCAAGGTCGGCGACATCGAGATCGATGGCAGTCGCCCGCTGAACCAGCAACAGGGCCTGGTGCGCCGTTTGCGCCAGCAGGTGGGCTTCGTGTTCCAGAACTTCAACCTGTTTCCCCATCGCACCGCATTGGAAAATGTCACTGAAGGCCCGCAGGTGGTGAAGAAAATCCCTCGCGCCGAAGCCGAAGCCCTGGGGCGCAAGCTCTTGGCCAAGGTCGGCTTGGCCGGCAAGGAGGACGCCTACCCACGGCGTCTTTCCGGCGGCCAGCAACAGCGCGTGGCGATTGCCCGGGCGTTGGCGATGGAACCGGCAGTGATCCTGTTTGACGAACCGACTTCGGCCCTCGATCCGGAACTGGTGGGCGAGGTGCTGGCAACCATTCGCGGCTTGGCCGAAGAAAAACGCACCATGGTCATCGTGACCCACGAAATGGGCTTCGCCCGGGACGTGGCCAACCGCGTGGTGTTTTTCGACAAAGGCGTGATCGTCGAACAAGGCGAAGCCAAGGCCTTGTTTGCAGCCCCCAAGGAAGAACGCACGCGACAGTTCCTCAGCAAGTTCCTTTCCGCCGGGCACGGCGCCCAGTAAGTTATTCTTAGCATTATCACTTCCAGGGAAGGAAGTGAGACCGCTGCAAAAGAAACAACTCGCACTGTTTTCATGTGCGGGATATACAACTTCTCGTAACACTCCCCGTCACCCAAGTGTCTTTCCACTTCAGTCTCCAGTGCCCTTGCGCATCCATTTTTTTGAAAACTGGCAAGCCTAGGAAAAAGGCGGGCGGCGCCGCGTATTATTAACTTTGCCGCGTAGGATATTTCTGAAGCCTTTCACAATTAATTATTAAGCAAGTTCCTCTATTGACACTGAAACTACTGAGACCTTATCTAGTGAGCAATAGGCGACGCACATTATTTTAGTTCTGCGCAGTGACTAAACGTAGCCAGCCTCTATGACTGCACAAATAAATATGTCGCGATTATCAAGCGCCTTTGATCAAACGGACTTCGTTTTCAAGCATCAAGGAGAACACCATGACATGTAAGTCGAAGAGTCCTGAACTGGCCGCCCCCACCCTGGCCAATGCCCACCCTACCGGCATCAATATCGCCAACGCCGCTCACCTGGAGGTTGCCATTGCGCCCTACCCTGGTATGGACGCAGGTGACCTGATCGAACTGTTCTGGGACAACTGCTACGTCGGCTCGCGCCTGTTGTCGCAGGCCGATGTGCAAGACAGCGTCACCCTGCGGGTCCCGGAGAGTTTTATCGTCGATGGAGCGTCGCGCATTCACTATCGGGTGATGCAGGTCGGGCGTGGGCCGGCGCTATCCGCCAAGCAACGGGTACATGCGAAGCTCGATTGCCCCGGCGGACAGCCGTCGGCCCTGAGCGGCGATGAAAACCAGGGCCTGGCGCCAGTGCGCATTCCCGGCACTATCCGACGCCAAGGGGTGAACCCCAACCAGATCAAGCGCGGCGTACCGCTGACCATCGAGCCCTACCTGAACATGGCCGCCGGCGATGCCGTGACCCTGCGCTGGGGCGATGTGCGCATGGACCTGCCTGCCGTCACCGCCAGCGAGGTCGGCCAGCCAATCAATATCTGGGTCCCGCCGCAGATCATCCTGGAGGCAGGAGAAGACCTGCGCCTGGAAGTGACCTACTGCATCCTCGACCGTGTGGGCAACAACTCCCACTGGGCACCGCCACGGACATTGAAGATCGGTTGCGCCAATCCGTACCTGAAAAAACCGCCGAAAGAAGCCCTCATGGCGGCCGAACCGCACCGCAAAAGGCCTTGATACGAGAGACACTTTTGCGAGGGACGCTTTTGTGGGCGAGGGAGCTTGCTCCCGCTTGGGCTGTGGGAGCAAAGCTTGCTCGCGAAACAGGCGCCTCGATTCTGCAAGACCGCATCGCGTCCATCGCGGGCAAGCCTTGCTCCCACATAGCGGGAGCAAGCTCCCTCACCACAAAAGCCGCTTCGCCCCAAGTGAGCGTACAGCCGCCCATCTAAATCCAACCTATACATATTCCTAAAAGTTAGTTCAAAAATAATTTATACACGCTTAGGGTATATGAACCGGACCACCGGACATTCTTGATTTTTGCTCGCCGCATTCATCGCGGCGTTTCTTGAGATGTGAGGTGGGTATGGAACGGAACACAATCACCCCAGGGCAATACGCCAGGGCACTGCCAGCAGCCACGGAGTGGCTGTAATGTCGGATCTGGCGCAAGCAAAAGTCCAGAGCGACCTGGACATCGCACCGCTGTTGTTGCCCGCACAGGTGTTGCGCAACGATGCCGAGACCATCAAAGCTGCCCATGAACTGGCGCAGGTCGCCCGTCAGCAGGCCGCGCGTCGTGACCAGCAACGCAAACTGCCCTGGGCAGAAATCGAGCTATTCACCCGCAGCGGATTGGGCAGCATCGCCATCCCCCGGGCATACGGCGGCCCGCAGGTTTCGTTCGTCACACTGGCCGACGTCTTCGCGATCATCTCCGCCGCTGATCCCGCCCTCGGGCAGATCCCGCAAAACCAGTTCGGCGTGCTCCAACTGATTCTCGGCACCGGCACCGAACGGCAGAAAAAAATCCTCTTGCAGAGCGTGCTCGAAGGTTGGCGCATCGGCAACGCCGGGCCGGAACGCGGTACTCGCAATACCCTTGAGCTCAAGGCTCGGATCACCGCCGACGGTGACGGATTTGTCATCAATGGCCAGAAGTTCTATTCCACCGGCGCGCTGTTTGCCCATTGGGTCGCGGTCAAGGCGCTGAATGACGAGGGCCGGCAGGTGCTGGCGTTCGTGCGGCGCGGCACCCCGGGCCTGCGGATCGTCGACGACTGGTCGGGGTTCGGCCAGCGCACCACCGCCAGCGGCACCGTGCTGCTGAACAATGTGCGGGTGGATACCGAGTTGGTCCTGGATAACTGGCGCATCAACGAAACACCCGGTGTGCAAGGCGCGATTTCCCAACTGATCCAGGCCGCCATCGATGCGGGTATCGCCCGTGGCGCCATTGACGACGCCATCGCCTTCGTCCGTGAACGAGCCCGGCCCTGGGTCGACGCCAAGGTCGAGCGAGCCAGTGACGACCTCTACGTGATCGCCGACATTGGCAAACTGAAAATCGAACTGCACGCCGCCGAAGCCTTGCTGCGCAAGGCCGGACAGGTGCTGGATCAGGTCAGTGCCGCCCCCATCACGGCGCAATCGGCCGCCCGCGCCTCGATTGCCGTGGCCGAGGCCAAAGTGCTCACCACCGAGATCGCCCTGCAAGCCAGCGAAAAACTCTTCGAGCTGGCCGGCAGCCGCGCCACCCTCGCCGAATTCAACCTCGATCGCCACTGGCGCAACGCACGGGTCCACACCCTGCACGACCCGGTGCGCTGGAAGTATCACGCGGTAGGCGCCTACCACCTGAACGGCACCTTGCCGGCCCGCCATTCCTGGATCTGACGACCCGACCTCTGGAGCAGTACATGACGTTTTCTCAACACGTCGCGGTGATCACCAGCGATGAACAAGCCCTGATCGTGGCCAGCGACCTGGCCGATGACTTCAAGCGCGACAGCGCCCTGCGCGACCGCGAGCGCCGCCTGCCGTACCCGGAACTGGAGGCTTTCTCCCGCTCGGGCCTGTGGGGCATCAGCGTGCCCAAGGCCTATGGCGGCGCCGGTGTTTCCAACGTCACCCTGGCCAAAGTCATCGCGCTGATTTCTCAGGCCGACGGCTCGCTGGGGCAAATTCCGCAAAATCATTTCTATGCCCTGGAAGTGCTGCGGGTAAACGGCACTGAAGCGCAAAGACAACGCTTGTACGCCGAAGTACTCGCCGGCCAGCGCTTTGGTAATGCCCTGGCCGAACTTGGCACCAAGACTGCCCATGACCGCATCACCCAACTGCGCCGCGACGGCGAGGGCTATCGCATCAACGGTCGCAAGTTCTACGCCACGGGCGCGATCTACGCCCAGCGCATCCCCACATCGGTGGTGGACGAAAACGGCGTGCAACAACTGGCGTTCGTCCCTCGCAGCAGCCAAGGCCTGACGGTGATCGACGACTGGAGCGGTTTTGGCCAGCGCACCACGGGCAGTGGTTCGGTGGTGTTCGAAGACGTGTATGTCGCCGCCGCCGACATCGTGCCCTTCCAGAGCGCCTTCGAACGCCCCACACCGGTAGGGCCGCTGGCGCAGATTCTTCACGCCGCCATCGACACCGGCATCGCCCGCGCCGCCTACGAAGACGCCCTGCATTTTGTCCGCAATAAAACCCGCCCCTGGATCGACGCCACCAGCGACGTCGCCACAGAAGACCCGCACACCCTCAAGAGTTTCGGCCAACTAAGCATCCGCCTGCACGCCGCCGAAGCCCTCTTGGAGCGCGCTGGTGAGTTTCTCGACCGAGCACAGGCCGACACCCGGGCCGACACAGTCGCCGCTGCCTCGATTGCCGTGGCCGAGGCCCGCGCCATCAGCACCGAGATTTCCCTGGCCGCCGGCAGCACGCTGTTCGAGTTGGCCGGCAGCCAGGCGACCCTGGCCGAACATGGCCTCGACCGCCACTGGCGCAACGCCCGGGTGCACACCCTGCATGACCCGGTGCGCTGGAAATACCACGCGGTGGGCAACTTCTACCTCAACGATGAAAAACCGCCGCTGCGGGGGACCATCTGATGGCGGCCGGCAAGAAAAAGATCCTGCTCAACGCGTTCAACATGAACTGCATCGGGCACATCAATCACGGCCTGTGGACCCATCCCCAGGACACGTCGACCCAGTTCAATACGATCGAATACTGGACCGCCCTGGCGCAATTGCTCGAGCGCGGATTGTTCGACGGGTTGTTCATCGCCGACATCGTCGGGGTCTATGACGTGTACCAACAGTCGGTGGACGTCACGCTCAAGGAGTCGATCCAGCTGCCGGTCAACGACCCGTTGCTGCTGGTGTCCGCGATGGCCGCCGTGACGAAAAACCTCGGTTTCGGTCTCACCGCCAACCTGACCTACGAACCGCCCTACCTGTTCGCCCGACGCATGAGCACCCTCGACCACCTGAGTCGCGGCCGAGTCGGCTGGAACATCGTCACCGGCTACCTGGACAGCGCCGCCAAGGCCATGGGCCTGACCGCGCAAGTCGAGCATGACCGCCGCTACGACCAGGCCGACGAATACCTGCAAGTGCTCTACAAACTGTGGGAGGGCAGTTGGGAAAACGACGCGGTGCTCAATGACCGCGTGCAGCGGATCTATGCCCGGCCGGAAAAAGTGCACAAGGTCCGGCACCAGGGCGAGTTCTACCAGGTCGAGGGCTATCACCTGTGCGAACCCTCGCCCCAGCGCACACCGGTGCTGTTCCAGGCCGGCAGTTCCGAGCGCGGCCTGCTGTTCGCCGGTCGGCATGCCGAGTGCGTGTTCATCAGCGGCCAGAGTAAACCGGCGACCAAGGCCCAGGTGGACAAGGTCCGCGCCAGCGCCGTAGAGGCCGGGCGCAACCCCGGGGACATCAAGGTGTTCATGGGCCTGAACGTGATCGTCGGCGAGACCGAAGCGGCCGCCTGGGCCAAGCATGCCGAGTACCTGAGCTACGCCAGCGCCGAGGCTGGCGTGGCGCATTTTTCCGCATCGACGGGGATCGATTTTTCCCAGTACGAACTGGACGAACCGATCCAGTACGTCAAGAGCAACGCCATCCAGTCCGCCACCAAGACCTTGCAGAACAACGACTGGACCCGGCGCAAATTGCTCGAGCAACACGCCCTGGGCGGTCGCTACATCACGGTGGTCGGTTCGCCCGAACAAGTGGCCGACGAGTTGGAGTCCTGGATCGCCGAAACCGGCCTCGATGGCTTCAACCTGACCCGCATCGTCACGCCGCAAAGCTACGTGGACTTCATCGATCTGGTGGTCCCCGAGTTGCAGCGACGCGGCTCATACAAGACCGAATACGACAACGGCACCCTGCGCGAAAAACTGTTTCACGCACAGGCCCATCTCCCCAAGCAACACACCGGTTCGACTTACCGGCACTGACGTGGGAGCAAGGCACTGTGGGAGCAAAGCTTGCTCGCGATGCAGACACCTCGCTTTTTGAGAGACCGCATCAACTTCATCGCGGGCAAGCCTTGCTCCCACATAGCTCTGTTCGCCAAAAAATATGCACCTCCTCCTAAATGACTGGAATAACTGACATGACCAAGCACTTCCTGACCCTGCCAGTCAAAACCCTGGCCCTGGCCCTCGGCCTGTTCAGCTCGGCGCTGTTTGCCGCCGATGCGCCGTTGAAAATCGGCACCACCGCCGCGTTCGCCATTCCCCTGGAAGCGGCCGTCGAAGAAGCCGGCAAGCAAGGCTTGAAGGTCGAGCTGGTGGAGTTCAGCGATTGGATCGCGCCCAACGTCAGCCTGGCCTCTGGCGATATCGACGTGAATTACTTCCAGCACATCCCGTTCCTGGAAAATGCCAAGGCCGCAGCCGGGTTCGACCTGGTGCCCTTTGCGCCGGGGATCATCAACAACGTCGGCCTCTATTCGAAAAAATACAAAAGCTTCGACGAACTGCCAGAAGGTGCCAGCGTCGCCATTGCCAACGACCCGATCAACAGCGGTCGCGGCCTGCAACTGTTGGCCAAGGCCGGACTGATCAGCCTCAAGCCGGGCGTCGGCTACAAGGCCACCGAAGACGACATCGTCGCCAACCCGAAGAAGCTCAAGATCCTGCAGGTCGAAGCCGTGCAGTTGGTGCGCGCTTATGAAGACGCCGACCTGGTGCAGGGTTATCCCGCCTACATCCGCCTGGCCAAGACCTTCGACGCCAGCTCCGCCTTGCTGTTCGACGGCCTCGATCACAAGGAATACGTGATTCAGTTCGTGATCCAGCCCAAGAGCAAAAACGATCCACGGCTGATCAAGTTCGTCGACATCTACCAACACTCGCCAGCCGTGCGCGCCGCCCTGGACAAGGCCCACGGCAAGCTCTACCAAGCCGGTTGGGAAGGCTGACATGAACGCCGTCAACGCTCGACTCCGACACGAAGCCCCCACGCCCCAGAGCGCCGAACACACCGAACTGCATCCGGAGCTCAACCGTGCCCATGTGCGCTTCATCGGCCTGGGCAAGACCTATAACGGTGCCCAGGGTCCGGTGGCCGCCTTGCAAGGCATCGACCTGGCGATCCAGCGCGGCGAGGTGTTCGGCATCATCGGCCGCAGCGGCGCCGGCAAGTCGTCGCTGATCCGCACCATCAACCGCCTCGAACAACCCACCAGTGGCCGGGTGTTGATCGATCAGATAGACATCGGCGAGTTCGATGAAGACCGCCTGGTGGAACTGCGTCGGCGCATCGGCATGATCTTCCAGCACTTCAACCTGATGTCGGCCAAGACCGTGTGGCAGAACGTTGAGCTGCCGCTGAAAGTCGCCGGCGTGCCCAAGGAGCAACGCCAGCGCAAAGTTCGCGAGCTGCTGGAACTGGTCGGCCTGCAAGGCAAGCACAAGGCCTATCCGGCGCAACTTTCGGGCGGGCAGAAACAGCGGGTGGGGATTGCCCGGGCGCTGGTGCATGACCCGCAGATTTTGTTATGCGATGAAGCCACCTCGGCCCTGGACCCGGAGACCACACAATCGATCCTCGGCCTGCTGCGCGAAATCAACCAGCGGTTGGGCCTGACCATCGTGTTGATCACCCATGAAATGGCGGTGATTCGCGAAGTCTGCGACCGGGTCGTGGTGCTTGAGCAAGGGCGGATCGTCGAGCAGGGGCCGGTCTGGGAAGTGTTTGGCAACCCGCAACACGAGGTCAGTCGAACACTGCTGGCACCGTTGCAACACGCGATACCGGAAGAACTGCAAAACCGCTTGCAGACGCAGCCGGCATCGGCGGATGCCGCCATTGTGCTGCGCCTGCAATTCACCGGCATAGATCGTGAAGAGCCGGATCTCGCCGCTTTGTTCAGCGCCCTCGGTGGACGGGTGCGACTGCTGCACGGCGGCATCGAGCGAATTCAGGGCCACGGGCTGGGGCAATTGCTACTGGCCGTGAGCGGTTCGTCGTGGGGCGCCGAGGAACTGCGGCAACGGGCGGGCAATTGGGCGCAACGGGTAGAGGTGCTGGGTTATGTGGTTTGATCGGCTGTTGCAGGGTTTCATCGACACGTTCCTGATGGTCGGCGTGTCGTCGCTGATCGCGTTGTTGGCGGGCATCCCGCTGGCGGTGATCCTGGTGACCAGCGGCAAGGGCGGGATCTATGAAGCGCCGGTCTTGAACCGAGCCCTGGGCGCGTTCGTGAACCTGTTCCGCTCGATACCGTTCCTGATTCTGATGGTGGCGTTGATCCCGTTCACCCGGCTGATCGTCGGTACCACCTATGGCGTGTGGGCAGCGGTAGTACCGCTGACCATCGCCGCCACACCGTTCTTTGCCCGCATCGCCGAAGTCAGCCTGCGGGAGGTTGACCATGGTCTGATCGAAGCGGCCCAGGCCATGGGTTGCCGACGCTGGCACATTGTCTGGCATGTATTGCTGCCCGAAGCGCTGCCGGGCATCGTCGGCGGTTTTACCATCACCTTGGTGACCATGATCAACTCTTCGGCCATGGCCGGAGCGATCGGTGCCGGCGGCCTGGGCGACATCGCCTACCGGTACGGCTACCAGCGATTCGACAGCCAGATCATGCTCACGGTGATCGTGTTGCTGGTGGCGCTGGTGGCAGTGATCCAGTTGGGTGGCGACCGCCTGGCACGCGGCTTGAACAAGCGCTGACCGGGGGGAGCAGTTGACCTGTGGGAGCAAAGCTTGCTCCCACAGGCAGACCAGCGGGCTTGCGGTATAGTCACCTGACGCTCCTCACTCAAGCCCCAATCATGAAACACACCACCGAAGACCTGCACGCCATCACCGCCACGACCCTGGGCCATTACAACGCCGTGGCAGAAAGCTTTCGCGAAGGCACCCGCGATCACGATGTCAGCCAGAACATCGACGCCTTGCTGCGCCATATCCAGGGCGAGGCACCGCTGCACATCCTGGATTTGGGCTGCGGCCCGGGGCGCGACCTGCGCACATTCACGGCCATGGGTCATGTCGCGGTCGGCCTCGACGGTTCAGAAAAGTTTGCCCGGATGGCGCGCCAGGACAGCGGCTGTGAAGTGTGGCAACAGGACTTCCTGGAACTCGACCTGCCGGCCGAGCGCTTTGACGGGATTTTCGCCAACGCGGTGCTGTTTCATGTGCCCGTCCAGGAACTGCCTCGAGTGCTCAAGCAACTGCACGCCACGCTCAAGCCCGGCGGCGCGCTGTTCAGCTCAAACCCGCGAGGCGAAAACCAGGAGGGCTGGAACGGCCAGCGCTTCGGCGCCTACCACGACCTCGCGGCCTGGCGCACGTTGCTTGGCGACGCAGGCTTCGTGGAACTGGAGCATTACTACCGACCGGCTGGGCTGCCGCGGGAGCAACAGCCTTGGTTGGCGAGTGTCTGGCGTAAACCTGCTTAACATTTGAAGACGCCATCGCGAGCTTGCTCGCGATGGCGGTGTATTGGCCAATGAAGCGCCATGGCCTCATCGCCTGAAAGGCTTCACTCCTGCTTACCCAACCACTTCTGCGACAACTTCTCCAACCGCCCGTCATCCTTGATACGCGCCAGGGCGTTGTCCAGGCTGGCCTTGAACGCCGGGTTGCCCTTCTGGAACGGAATCACCAGGCTCGGCGCCGGCTCGCTCTTTTTTTCTGGCTGGAATGACTGCGCCATGACCAACGGGCGTGGCGTCTCATCCTTGCTCGCCAGCAGTTGTGCATCCGGATGGCTGTAAACGGCGCTGGTGTCGAAACGTTCCGCCAGTTCCGGGGTCATTGCTATGTGGTTGATGGCGACGTCGTACTTGCCGCTCTCCACCCCGCTCATCAGGTCGCCGGCATCGGTGACCACGAAGTCGGGGCGTACATCGAGCTCACTGGCAAGCATTTCGCCCAGTTCCACTTCGAAACCAGTGAGTTTGCCGTCTTCCTTGAAGTTGAAGGGCGCGGTGTTGGCCTCGAGGGCAATGCGCAGTTCGCCACGGTCATTGATGTCATCGATCAGTTCGGCATGAGCCAGGGGACTCAAAAGGGGTAGCAGGCAAATCAGGCCAGGCAGAAAGCGCATGGTCACTCCTTTGTATTTATACAAGCGACGCTCGTTTCAGGCTCGCTTTGCTATGGTTGTTGCAGGCTTCGACAACGATTGGTCATGAAGTTGTCATGGCCAGGCGGATTTCATGGAAAAACTGGAGAAAAAAATGAAAAGCTTTATGTCTCGTGCCGCGTTGACCGGCCTGTTACTGGGCGCTTCGATGCTGGCAACCGCCGCGACCCCGGCGCCCAAAGGTGCAGAAGTGTTCATCGTTTCCCCGGCAGACGGCGCCACCGTCGCCCAGGAATTCACGGTCAAGTTCGGCGTCAAGGATATCTCCCTGGCTCCGGCCGGCGATATGACCAAAAACACCGGGCACCACCATTTGCTGATCGATGTCGACAAACTGCCTGCCGCCGGCGCGCCGATTCCAAACGACGCCAACCACATGCACTTCGGCAAGGCACAAACCCAGGCCACCATCAAACTGACCCCGGGCAAGCACACCTTGCAATTGATCCTGGGCGACACCGGCCATATGCCGTTCGATCCGTCGATCGTGTCCGAGAAAATCACTGTCAACGTGAAATAACACGCACCGGCTGACGCAACACAAACACCTGTGGGTTTCATGTTGCCCCCGGTGTCAGGCAATAAAAAACGGGAGCCCTTTCGGGGCTCCCGTTTTTAATTGCAAGCCAGGCCTGCTTAGAACAACACGCGGCAACGAATGGTGCCGTTGATGTGCTGCAGCTTCTCTTGCGCCAGATCCGAGTATTCGGCGTCGACGTCGATCACGACGTAGCCGACTTTCTCGTTGGTCTGCAGGAACTGACCGGAAATGTTGATGCCGTTTTCGGCGAAGACCTTGTTGATCTCGCTCATCACACCCGGGATGTTTTCGTGGATGTGCAGCAAACGGTGCTTGCCAGGGTGTGCCGGCAGAGCCACTTCCGGGAAGTTCACGGACGATACCGAGGTACCGTTGTCGCTGTACTTGACCAGTTTTTCCGCCACTTCCAGGCCGATGTTGGCCTGGGCTTCAGCGGTGGAACCGCCGATGTGCGGAGTCAGGATCACGTTGTCCAGGCCACGCAGCGGGCTTTCGAAGATGTCGTCGTTGGAGCGTGGCTCCACCGGGAACACGTCGATGGCGGCGCCGATCAGGTGCTTGTCCTTGATCGCGTCGGCCAGGGCGTCGAGCTTGACCACGGTGCCACGCGCGGCGTTGATCAGGATCCCGCCCTTCTTGATGGCACGGATTTCCTTCTCGCCGATCATCCACTGGGTGGCAGCGGTTTCCGGGACGTGCAGGGTCACGATGTCGGACATGCCCAGCAACTCGTGCAGATTGTTGACCTGGGTAGCGTTGCCCAGCGGCAGCTTGGTCACGGTGTCGTAGAAGAACACCTGCATGCCAAGGCCTTCAGCCAATACCGACAACTGGGTGCCGATCGAGCCGTAGCCAACGATACCCAGCTTCTTGCCGCGGATTTCGAAGGAGTTGGCCGCGCTCTTGATCCAGCCACCACGGTGGCAGGAAGCGTTCTTCTCAGGGATGCCGCGCAGCAGCAGGATCGCTTCGGCCAGCACCAGTTCGGCAACGGAACGGGTGTTGGAGTACGGCGCGTTGAACACCGCGATACCGCGCTCGCGCGCCGCATTGAGGTCAACCTGGTTGGTGCCGATGCAGAAGCAGCCGACCGCCACCAGTTTCTTGGCGTGGTCGAAGATCTCTTCGGTCAATTGGGTACGGGAGCGAATGCCGATGAAGTGAGCATCGGCGATCTTTTCCTTGAGCTGGGCTTCCGGCAGAGAACTGGTGATGTACTCGATGCTGGTGTAGCCCGCCGACTTGAGGACGTCGACAGCCGATTGGTGGACGCCTTCGAGAAGAAGGAACTTGATCTTGCTCTTATCGAGAGAAGTCTTGCTCATCTGCGTAAACCTGTGTCCCGGAGAAAAATGGCAGGGAATCGGACAGCGCATGCTGGCCCGACCGGCGTGACAGCCGTCGCCGCAGAACAGCCGTTGGGCACTACGCTGCGGGGTCGGTATGCTAGCATATGCACCCCGCTAAACACTCATTCCTGCGACGTGAAGCGTTCTCAGGATGACCATGAATTGTTCGAGAGTTCTGTCGATGACCAATCCTGCCGTGATAGATGAGCTGAAGACCCTGGTTGAGCCTGGCAAGGTCTTGACCGATGCCGACTCCCTGAACGCTTACGGCAAGGATTGGACCAAGCATTTTGCCCCTGCACCTTCGGCCATCGTCTTCCCCAAGACCACCGAACAGGTCCAGGCCATCGTGCGCTGGGCCAACGCGCACAAAATCGCGCTGGTGCCATCGGGCGGACGTACCGGGCTTTCCGCCGCAGCCGTGGCCGCCAACGGCGAAGTGGTCGTGTCGTTCGACTACATGAACCAGGTGCTCGACGTGAACCTCACCGACCGCACCGCGGTCTGCCAGCCTGGCGTGGTCACCGAACAACTGCAGAACAAGGCCGAAGAACATGGCCTGTACTACCCGGTAGACTTCGCTTCGGCCGGTTCCAGCCAGATTGGCGGCAATATCGGCACCAATGCCGGCGGGATCAAGGTCATTCGCTACGGCATGACCCGCAACTGGGTGGCGGGCATGAAGGTCGTCACCGGCAAGGGTGACCTGCTGGAGCTGAACAAGGACCTGATCAAGAACGCCACCGGCTACGACTTGCGGCAGCTGTTCATCGGCGCCGAGGGCACCCTGGGCTTCGTGGTCGAGGCCACCATGCGCCTGGACCGTGCGCCGAAGAACCTCACCGCCATGGTGCTCGGCACACCGGACTTCGATTCGATCATGCCGGTGCTGCACGCCTTCCAGGGCAAGCTGGACCTGACCGCCTTCGAGTTTTTCTCCGACAAGGCCCTGGCCAAGGTCCTCGCTCGCGGCGACGTGCCGGCACCGTTCGAAACCGAGTGCCCGTTCTATGCCCTGCTGGAATTCGAAGCCACCACTGAAGAAGTCGCCAACCACGCCCTGGAAACCTTCGAGCATTGCGTGGAGCAAGGCTGGGTGCTGGACGGCGTGATGAGCCAGAGCGAAACCCAGCTGCAGAACCTGTGGAAGCTGCGCGAATACATCTCCGAAACCATCTCCCACTGGACGCCGTACAAGAACGACATCTCGGTAACCGTCTCCAAGGTTCCGGGTTTCTTGCGGGAAATCGACGCGATCGTCGGCGAACACTACCCGGACTTCGAAATTGTCTGGTTCGGCCACATCGGCGACGGCAACTTGCACTTGAACATCCTCAAGCCGGAAAACCTGAGCAAGGATGAGTTCTTCGCCAAATGCGCGACCGTGAACAAATGGGTCTTTGAAACCGTCGAGAAGTACAACGGCTCGATTTCCGCCGAACACGGCGTGGGCATGACCAAGCGCGACTACCTGACCTATAGTCGTTCACCTGTGGAAATCGAGTACATGAAAGCGGTGAAGGCGGTATTCGACCCGAACGGCATCATGAACCCGGGCAAGATTTTCGCGATTTGACGCCTAAAAACACCTGATGAATCCCAGAAGCAGGAGTCGGTAATGAGCTATCAGCACCAGTATGTCGACGGTACACGTATTCATTTCCCGGTAGGGAAAGTGGTGTGCATTGGCCGTAACTACGCCGAACATGCAAAGGAACTGGATAACCCGGTGCCCACCGAACCCTTGCTGTTCATCAAGCCGGGCAGTTGCGTGGTACCGCTGGAAGGCGGTTTCAGCATTCCTGCCGACCGTGGCTCGGTGCACTACGAGGCGGAAATCGCCGTGCTGATCGGCAAGCCGCTGTCCACCAAGCCCAGCGTTGAAGAAGTACTGGACGCGATCTCCGGCTTCGCCCCGGCCCTGGACCTGACCCTGCGGGACAAGCAGGCCGAACTCAAGGCCAAGGGCCTGCCGTGGGAAGTGGCCAAGTCCTTCGACGGCGCGGCGGTGCTCGCACCGTTCGTGTCGAGCGGCACCTTTGCCGACCTGACCGACATCCCCGTTCGCCTGACCATCAACGGTGAAGTGCGCCAGGACGGCAACAGCAGCCTGATGCTCAACCCTATCGTGCCGATGATCCAGTACATGGCCGGCTGCTTCTCGCTGCAGGCCGGCGACGTGATCCTCACCGGCACCCCGGCGGGCGTCGGGCCGTTGAATGCAGGTGATGAGCTGGTACTGGAGTTGCCGGGGGCGAGCCGCTTCGAAAGCAGCGTTCGCTAACGGCTACACCTGCGCCCCCCTGTGGGAGCGAGCTTGCTCGCGATGAGGCCATCACATCCAGCATTGATGTTGGCTGATACACCGCTATCGCGAGCAAGCTCGGCTCCCACAGGGCTGGGTTGAGTTCCACCCCACCATTTACCGTTTTTTTCACATGCCATCCGGATAATTCCGGGGAATGCGGCATCTGAGCCAGCCACTCCCCTAGCCGAATTTTCTGGAACGCATTCCCCGATGGCCAAACCCCAAGCACTGTCCGCCACCAAACCTGCCCGCCGCTCCCGCTTCGCCCTGCCCTGGTATGCCTGGTCGCTGCTGGCGGTGGCCGCTGCCTATGGCCTGGCGTTTGCGATGCATTGGGACGACCGCGGCCTGCTTTGGCTATCGGAACGCTTCCAGAGCCCAGCCGAGCGCCAGGCGAGCATCTGGCTGCCAGACTACCGCGCCGTGATCGACGCCAAGCCACTATCCGGCATGGAGAAGGACGAGGCGTCCGATGTGACTTACAACCCGCAGACCAAGACCCTGTTCGCCGTCATGGGCAAAAACCCGTTCCTGGTGGAACTGACCCTGCAAGGCGATGTGCTGCGCAAGATGCCCTTGGTGGGTTGGAGCAACCCCGAGGGCGTGGCTTATATGGAAAACGGCCTGCTGGCGATCACCGACGAACGCAATCACACGCTGACCATCGTCCACGTTGGTGCCGATACCCGCGAACTGAACAACGCCGACTTCCCCCACTATGATCTCGGCCCATCCAAGAACCAGAACAAAGGGTTCGAAGCGATCGTCTGGGACCCGCGCAACCAGCAACTGGTGCTCGGAGAGGAACGCCCGCCAGCGCTGTTCACCTGGAAAAGCGATGGCAGCCAGTCGCTCAAGGGCGACAAGCAGATCCATGTCAGCAATGAACTGGACCTGCGCAATCTCTCGGCACTGGCGATCGATCCGCGCACCGGGCACATGCTGGTGCTTTCGGCCGACTCGCATCTGTTGCTGGAACTGGACGAAAAAGGCGAGCAGGTCAGCTTCATGACCTTGCTGGGCGGCTTCAACGGCTTGAAAGACACAATCCCTCGTGCCGAAGGCGTCACCGTCGATGAGGCCGGCAATCTGTACATGGTCAGCGAGCCGAATCTGTTCTATCGTTTCGAAAAACAGCGCTGACAGCACTAACTCTGCGGGATAAATCTTCCTTCGTTGTAGGGTGTGGCACACAGCCATTAAGCTTCAGTTCAGGCAGCCGTGGTATTTCCACGCACCTGTTCTTATCCGAGCCCACCCTGACATGCGTCGACTCGCCCGCCCAAAACCCTTGATCCTGATGCTGCTGACGCTGGCGCTGATCTTCCTGATCGCCGCCGGCCAGCACCTGCGCCTGTTCGAACGCGCCTGGTTCAACGTCAACATCCTCTTCAAACCCATCAACGAGCAAGCCATCGCACTGGACCAATACCAGGTCACAGTCGAGGCGCAGGTAATCGAAGGCCTGAACGATGACGTTTCGGCGCTGACGTTCGATCCGGTACGCAAGAGCTTGTTTACAGTTACCAACCAGAATTCCGAGCTGATCGAGCTGTCACTCGATGGCAAGATCCTGCGGCGCATTGCGCTGATCGGCTTTGGCGATCCGGAGGCAGTGGAATTCATCAGCGAAGACATCTACGTCATCACCGACGAGCGCCAGCAGCGGCTGATAAAGATTCGCCTGGAAGACGACACCCAATTCCTCGACGCCGCCGAAGCCGAACAGATGACCCTGGGCGTGCATATGAGCGGCAACAAGGGGTTCGAAGGACTCGCCTACGATTCGGTAGGCAAACGCCTGTTCGTAGCGAAGGAACGCGACCCGATGCTGATTTATGAAGTGCATGGGTTTCCTCACCACAATCCGGAAAAGTCCTATGCAGTCCATGTGATCAACAACCCCAAGCGCGATGCCGGGTTGTTCGTGCGCGACCTCTCAAGCCTGCAATACGACGAACGCAGCGGCCATTTGCTGGCGCTGTCCGAGGAGTCGCGGTTGATTATCGAATTGGATATCGACGGCCGGCCATTGAGCACGCTGTCGTTGAGCAAGGGCCGCCAGGGCCTGCAAAAAACCGTGCCCCAGGCCGAAGGCCTCGCCATGGACGACGATGGCAACCTGTATCTGGTGAGCGAGCCGAATCTGTTCTACGTGTTCAAGAAGTCACAACCTTGATCCACTTACCCTGAACGACCACAAAAACCCAATGTGGGAGCGAGCTTGCTCGCGATAGCGGTGTATCAGCCATGAAGGTATCGACTGACATACCGCCATCGCGAGCAAGCTTGCTCCCACAGGGTCCGGTGTTGAATCCAATAACTGATCGCCCGGTTTATTCAGCCCGCAGGGTCTTCACCCCTTCAGGGGTCCCTAGCAGCAGCACATCCGCAGGCCGTGCAGCGAACAAACCGTTGGTGACCACGCCCACGATGGCGTTGATCTGGCTTTCCAGTTCCACCGGGTTGGTGATCTGCAGGTTGTGCACGTCGAGGATGATGTTGCCGTTATCGGTCAGCACGCCTTCGCGATACACCGGGTCGCCGCCCAGCTTCACCAGTTCGCGGGCCACATGACTGCGGGCCATCGGGATGACTTCCACTGGCAATGGGAACGCGCCAAGCACCGGCACCAGTTTGCTGGCGTCGGCGATGCAGATGAAGGTCTTGGCCACGGCCGCGACGATCTTCTCGCGAGTCAGGGCCGCGCCACCGCCCTTGATCAGGTTCAGGTGCGCGTCGCTTTCGTCGGCGCCGTCGATGTAGAACTCCAGGTCGCTCACGGTGTTGAGCTCGTACACCGGGATCCCGTGGCCCTTGAGGCGCGCGGCGGTTGCTTCGGAGCTGGCGACCGCGCCGTCGAACGCGCCCTTGTGTTGCGCCAGCGCGTCGATGAAGCAATTGGCCGTAGAGCCGGTGCCAACCCCGACGACGCTCTTGTCATCCAGCTTCGGGAGGATGAGGTCGACGGCGGCCTGGGCCACGGCCTGTTTGAGTTGATCCTGGGTCATGCGGGCTCCGAAAGCGGGCAGGAAGTAAAGAGGGCCGCGAGTATAACCCAACAAAACCTTGGGATTCGTGTGGTCGCCCAGCTAAAAGCCGGGTTAGACTCCTTGGCCCTGCCCAACCCGCTCAGTGATGCTTTCCGATGCTTGAACAGTACGTCAAAAAGATCCTCACCTCGCGCGTTTACGACGTTGCCGTAGAAACCCCGCTGCAGACCGCTCGCCAGCTCTCCGAGCGGCTGGGCAACAGCATTTTGCTCAAGCGCGAAGACTTGCAGCCGGTGTTCTCGTTCAAGATTCGCGGGGCCTACAACAAGCTGACCCAGCTCAGCGACGAAGAGCGCGCACGCGGCGTGGTCACGGCTTCGGCAGGCAACCACGCCCAGGGCCTGGCCCTGGCGGCCAAGGTGCTGGGCGTCAAGGCCACCATCGTGATGCCCAAGACCACCCCGGAAATCAAGGTCGAAGGCGTGCGCTCACGTGGCGGCAAGGTGGTGCTGCACGGTGACTCGTTCCCCGAAGCCCTGGCCTATTCGCTGAAACTGGTCGACGAAAAAGGCTACGTCTACATCCACCCGTATGACGATCCCCACACCATCGCCGGGCAGGGCACCGTGGCGATGGAAATCCTGCGCCAGCACCCGGGACGCCTGGATGCGATCTTCGTCCCGGTGGGCGGTGGCGGGCTGATTGCCGGGATCGCGGCCTACGTGAAATACCTGCGCCCGGACATCAAGATCATCGGCGTCGAGCCGGACGACTCCAATTGCCTGCAAGCGGCGATGGCCGCTGGCGAGCGCGTGGTCCTGCCGACCGTGGGGCTGTTCGCCGACGGCGTCGCCGTGGCACAGATCGGCCAGCACACCTTCGATATCTGCAAGCACTACGTGGACGAAGTCATCACCGTCAGCACCGACGAAATCTGCGCGGCCATCAAGGATATCTACGACGATACCCGCTCGATCACCGAACCTGCCGGCGCCCTGGGCGTGGCCGGGATCAAGAAATACGTCGAGTCACGGGGCATCAGCGGCCAGACCCTGGTGGCCATCGACTCCGGTGCCAACGTCAACTTCGATCGCTTGCGCCACGTTGCCGAACGCGCCGAACTGGGCGAAGGCCGCGAAGCGATCATCGCCGTGACCATCCCCGAGAAGCCGGGCAGCTTCAAGGCGTTCTGCGAAGCTGTCGGCAAGCGCCAGATCACCGAATTCAACTATCGCTACAACACTGGCAGCGAAGCGCACATCTTCGTCGGCGTGCAGACCCACCCGGAAAACGACCCGCGCAGCGCGCTGATCGCCAGCCTGACCGAACAAGGCTTCCCGGTGCTGGACCTGACCGACAATGAACTGGCCAAGTTGCACATTCGCCACATGGTCGGCGGACATGCGGCACATGTCATCGACGAAGTGGTACTGCGCTTCGAATTCCCGGAACGCCCGGGTGCGCTGTTCAACTTCCTCAACAAGCTGGGCGGGCGCTGGAACATCTCGATGTTCCACTACCGCAACCATGGCGCGGCGGATGGCCGTGTGGTCGCCGGGCTGCAGGTGCCGCACGATGAGCGCCACCTGGTGCCGGCCGCCCTGGAAGAAATCGGCTACCCGTACTGGGATGAAAGCGATAACCCGGCCTACCAACTGTTCCTGGGTTGATAAAGCCGGGCTAGGCTGTGAGCAAGACTTGAGGAAAATCCAACAATGGAAACATTGACTGCGCTGAAGATCGCTCACGTCATCGCCACCGTACTGCTGCTGGCGGGCGCCCTGGGGCTGGCCATCTGGGTCTGGCGCACGCGCCGCAACGGCGATGCCACGGCGGCGGCGCGCACGCTGCAACGTCCGCGGCTGTTCATCTGGCTGGTGATGATCCTGGCACTGGCAAGCCTGCCCTTCACGGGCTGGTGGATGGTGCATCAGGTTGGCTGGTCGCTGGGGCAGACCTGGCTGCTGGCTTCCAGCGTGCTCTACACCGTGGCGGCGCTGGCGGGGTTCTGGCTGGTGGTGCGACTGAACAAATTGCGCAAGACGCCGGGAGGTAGCGGGAAGTTTACCTTTGCCTTGGCGCTGTTCAGTGTTGTCTGCTTTATCGCCATTGCGGGGTTGATGGGGGCCAAGCCGGTTTAAAACACAGTCTGTGGGAGCAAGGCTTGCTCCCACAGTCAATTGCGCAACGAAATCACCGGCCAACCCCGCTTCTGGGCCTCGACCCGAAGATTCGGATCCGGATCCACCGCCACCGGATGCGTCACCACCTCCAGCAGCGCCAGGTCATTCATCGAGTCGCTGTAGAAATAGCTGCCGTCGAGCGAATGCCCGGTCTCTTCCAGCCAACGGTTCAGCCGGGTCACCTTGCCCTCGCGAAAGCACGGGACATCCGTGCTGCGCCCGCTGTAGCGCCCGTCGATCATCTCGCACTCGGTGGCGATCAGGGTTTCGACGCCCAGGCGCTCGGCAATCGGCCCGGTGACAAAGCGGTTGGTGGCGGTGATGATCACCAGCTTGTCGCCGGCGTCACGGTGCTTTTCCAGCAATTCGATGGCCTGGGGCAAGACGATCGGCTCGATGCAGTCGCGCATGTAGTCCAGGTGCCACTGGGCCAGCACGTGCATTTCGGTACGACCGAGAATTTCCAGGCAAAAATTCAGGTACTCGGCGTTGTCGAGCTTGCCGGCCAGGTAATCCTGGTAGAACTCGTCGTTGCGTGCCTTGTAGGTCACAGCGTCCAGGAAACCGCGCTCGCACAGGTAATCGCCCCACGCGTGGTCGCTGTCGCCGCCCAGCAATGTGTTGTCCAAGTCGAATAAAGCCAGCCGCATTGCAGTTACTCGCTGAAAAATCTGAAGAAAGGCGTCCAGAATACGGACTTTTCACAAGAGTGCACATAAGCTAGGCGGGCTCGTTGCTGCTTTCACAACCTTTGTGGAACAATGCGGCGACATGCGTTTGCGAGGTTGTTGCCGTGATCGACCCCGATGGTTTCCGCCCCAATGTGGGGATCATTCTTACGAATGATGCAGGGCAGGTGCTATGGGCTCGCCGTATCAATCAAGACGCCTGGCAGTTTCCCCAGGGCGGGATCAACCCCCAGGAGACGCCGGAAGAGGCCTTGTACCGCGAGTTGAACGAAGAAGTGGGGCTTGAGCGAGAAGATGTCGAAATACTCGCCTGCACCCGAGGCTGGTTGCGCTATCGTTTGCCGCAACGCCTGGTCAGGACGCACAGCCAACCGCTGTGCATCGGCCAGAAGCAGAAATGGTTTCTCCTGCGCCTGATCTCCAACGAGCAGCGGGTGCGGATGGATTTGACCGGTAAACCGGAGTTCGATGGCTGGCGCTGGGTCAGCTATTGGTATCCGTTGGGCCAGGTGGTGACATTCAAGCGCGAAGTGTACCGACGCGCTCTCAAAGAGCTTGCCCCGCGCCTGCTGACGCGCGACTGACGACGGAGTTCGACCCCGAGCCATGCTCAATACGCTGCGCAAGATCGTCCAGGAAGTTAACTCCGCCAAGGATCTCAAGGCGGCGTTGGGGATTATTGTATTGCGTGTCAAAGAGGCCATGGGCAGCCAGGTCTGCTCGGTCTACCTGCTGGATCCCGAGACCAATCGTTTCGTGCTGATGGCCACCGAGGGCTTGAACAAGCGCTCCATCGGCAAAGTCAGCATGGCCCCCAATGAAGGCCTGGTCGGTCTGGTCGGCACACGCGAAGAACCCCTGAACCTCGAAAACGCTGCGGATCACCCGCGCTACCGCTACTTTGCCGAAACCGGCGAAGAGCGCTATGCCTCGTTCCTCGGCGCACCGATCATCCACCACCGCCGCGTTGTCGGCGTGTTGGTCATCCAGCAAAAAGAACGCCGCCAGTTCGATGAGGGTGAAGAAGCCTTCCTCGTGACCATGAGCGCGCAACTGGCCGGGGTTATCGCCCACGCCGAGGCCACCGGCTCGATCAGCGGCCTGGGTCGACAGGGCAAGGGCATCCAGGAAGCCAAGTTCGTCGGCGTACCGGGTTCACCGGGCGCGGCGGTGGGCACGGCGGTGGTCATGTTGCCGCCCGCCGACCTGGACGTGGTGCCAGACAAGACCATCACCGATATCGACGCCGAATTGGGCTTGTTCAAGACCGCCATCGAAGGCGTGCGCGCCGACATGCGCGCCCTGTCGGCCAAGCTGGCGACGCAGTTGCGCCCTGAAGAGCGCGCGCTGTTCGACGTTTACCTGATGATGCTCGACGATGCCTCCCTGGGCAGCGAAGTGACCACCATCATCAAGACCGGCCAGTGGGCCCAGGGCGCACTGCGCCAGGTGGTGACCGACCACGTCAACCGTTTCGAACTGATGGACGACGCCTATCTGCGCGAGCGGGCCTCGGACGTCAAGGACCTTGGCCGCCGGTTGCTGGCCTACTTGCAGCAAGAGCGCCAGCAGACCCTGGTCTACCCCGACAACACCATCCTGGTCAGCGAAGAGCTGACCCCGGCCATGCTCGGCGAAGTGCCCGAAGGCAAGCTGGCGGGGCTGGTCTCGGTATTGGGTTCGGGCAACTCCCACGTGGCAATCCTGGCCCGGGCCATGGGCATCCCGACGGTGATGGGCCTGGTGGACCTGCCGTACTCCAAGGTCGACGGCATCCAGATGATCGTCGATGGCTACCACGGCGAGGTCTACACCAACCCCAGCGACGTGCTGCGCAAGCAGTTTGCCGATGTGGTCGAGGAAGAAAAGCAACTGTCCCTGGGCCTGGATGCGCTGCGGGACCTGCCGTGCGTGACGCTCGACGGCCACCGCATGCCGCTGTGGGTCAACACCGGCCTGCTGGCCGACGTGGCCCGGGCGCAGAAACGTGGCGCCGAAGGTGTGGGCCTGTACCGCACCGAAGTGCCGTTCATGATCAACCAGCGCTTCCCCAGCGAAAAGGAACAGCTGGCGATCTACCGCGAACAACTGGCCGCGTTCCACCCGCAACCGGTGACCATGCGCAGCCTGGACATCGGCGGCGACAAGTCCCTGTCCTACTTCCCGATCAAGGAAGACAACCCGTTCCTCGGCTGGCGCGGTATTCGCGTGACGCTCGACCACCCGGAAATCTTCCTGGTCCAGGCCCGCGCCATGCTCAAGGCCAGCGAAGGCCTGAACAACCTGCGCATCCTGTTGCCGATGATCTCCGGCACCCATGAACTGGAAGAAGCCCTGCACCTGATCCACCGGGCCTGGGGCGAAGTACGCGACGAAGGCACCGATGTACCGATGCCGCCAGTGGGCGTGATGATCGAGATTCCGGCGGCGGTGTACCAGACCAAGGAACTGGCGCGGCAGGTGGACTTCCTGTCGGTGGGTTCCAACGACCTGACCCAGTATCTGCTGGCCGTGGACCGCAACAACCCGCGGGTCGCGGACCTGTACGACTACCTGCACCCGGCGGTGCTGCAAGCCTTGCAGAACGTGGTGCGTGATGCCCATGCCGAAGGCAAGCCGGTGAGCATCTGCGGCGAAATGGCCGGCGACCCGGCGGCGGCAGTGCTGCTGATGGCGATGGGGTTCGACAGCTTGTCGATGAACGCCACCAACCTGCCGAAAGTGAAGTGGATGCTGCGCCAGATCAACCTCAGCAAGGCCCAGGAATTGCTCGCGGAGGTGATGACCATCGACAACCCGCAAGTAATCCACAGCTCCTTGCAACTGGCGCTGAAGAACCTTGGGTTGGCGCGGATGATCAATCCGGCTTCGAACAAGACCCTCTGACCCCTATCGCGAGCAAGCTCGCTCCCACAGGGGATCTCGGTTGTTCACAAAATATGTGTTCACTGAAGATCCACTGTGGGAGCGAGCTTGCTCGCGATGAGGCCGGCAATCACACAGCAAAAACTAAACCCTGACTTCCACCTCCCCCAAATGCCCCCCATGCGGCCCGAAACTGCGCTCGACCATCTGCCGCGTCCCGTCGGCATGGACAATCAGCGCCGTACTGGCCCGCGTCCCGTAGGCCGGGCTGGCGATGAACACACTCGATAGCAGCATCTCGGTCGCCACTCCCACCCCCGTATCAGGCAGCTCAGCCACCGAAGCAGGTTGCGGGTCGTTCAACAGCGTAAGCAGTGCCTCAGGCCGCGGATCGTCCAGCACTTCGCCCAGCGCCGCGCGGGCCTTGAGCAACTTGGGCCAGGGTGTGTTCAGCCCAGCGTTCGACAAGCCATAGAGCCCCTCGCCCAACCGCTGCGGCTGGGTATCGCGGGCGTTGTGGTGCCAGAGCTCGACGCCATCGCCGAGCAGCAGGTTGAACCCACCATACTCGCTGGCGCGGGGCACGATTTCGCTCAAATACTCGGCAATCGAAAGATTTCCGGTCAGAAACCGCGCCACCAGTTCGCCACGCGACTTGAATGCCGGCAACTGGCCCGGGTCACGAATGTTGGTCAGCGCTGCAAAGCGCCCCTCGGCGCCAATGCCGAGCCAGGTGCCGCCGGCCTCCAGGTCGCGCCCGGCATGCACATGGGGCGCATCAGGCCACTGGGCCAGGGGCAAGGTCGGCCGGGCATAGAACTCGTCGCGGTTGGCCGCCACGATCAGCGGCCGGGCATGGCCGGGTCGCCAGGCAAATACGATCAGGCACATCAGGTTGTCCTGTTTAAAAATGAAGCTGAACGACACCGCTTTTGTGGCGAGGGGATTTATCCCCTCGCCACAGGGACAGCGATCATTAGCCACTCTACTCACACATCCATCATGCATCCATCGCCTTCAGTGGAGCCAGGGACCATGGATCCGTTACCATGCCGCTCTTATTTCGGGGATGGGTGGGGAGACGCTGGTGGAATTTGTGCTCTATCTGCTGCTCGGCGCCTGCGCCGGCGTGCTGGCCGGGTTGTTCGGCGTGGGGGGCGGGATCATCATCGTCCCGGTGCTGGTGTTCAGTTTCACCCTGCAGGGCTTCGACCCGCAGGTGTTGACGCACCTGGCCGTCGGCACCTCGCTGGCATCAATCATCTTCACCTCGGTCAATGCCGTGCGTGAGCACCAGCGCAAAGGCGCGGTGCGCTGGCCGATTTTCGCCTGGATGACCGTCGGGATCCTGATCGGTGCCGGATTCGGCGCGATCACCGCCGAAGCGATTTCCGGCCCGCACCTGCAAAAGATCATCGGCGTGTTCGCCCTGATCGTTGCCGTGCAACTGGCCCTGGACTTCAAGCCCAACGCCAGTCGCAGCGTACCGGGCAAGGCCGGACTGACCCTGGCCGGCACGGTGATCGGCTGGGCCTCGGCGATTTTCGGCATCGGTGGCGGTTCGCTGACCGTGCCGTTCCTGACCTGGCGCAGCGTGCCGATGCAGCAGGCGGTCGCAACCTCATCGGCCTGCGGACTGCCCATCGCCGTGGTCAGTGCTTTAAGTTTCATGATTCTGGGCTGGCACGATCCGCTGCTGCCGGCCCATAGTCTCGGTTTTGTGTATTTGCCGGCGCTGCTGGGCATCGCCCTGACCAGCATGGTCTTCGCCCGCTTCGGTGCGCGGCTGGCCCATCGCCTGTCACCGCGCTTGCTCAAGCGGCTGTTCGCCGCCCTGCTATTCTGCGTCGGCTTGAGTTTCCTGTTCTGACGCAATCCTGGCTTAATCCCGAGGTGGCAGCGTCGCCCGGGTATTTTTGACGTTTACGAGGAATATCAATGCTGCCTTACCCGCAGATCGATCCGGTGGCCCTGGCCATCGGCCCGCTGAAAATCCACTGGTACGGCCTGATGTACCTGGTCGGCATCGGCGGCGCCTGGTTGCTGGCGTCGCGCAGGCTCAACCGTTTCGACCCGACCTGGAACAAGGAAAAGCTCTCCGACCTGGTGTTCTGGCTATCCATGGGCGTGATCGTCGGCGGGCGCCTGGGTTACGTGCTGTTCTACGACCTGAGTGCGTACCTGGCCAACCCGACGCTGATCTTCGAGGTCTGGAAGGGCGGCATGTCGTTCCACGGTGGGTTCATCGGCGTGATGCTGGCGGCGTTGTGGTTCGGCAAGCGCAACAACAAATCGTTTTTCGAGCTGATGGACTTCGTCGCGCCGATGGTGCCGATCGGCCTGGGCGCCGGGCGCATCGGCAACTTCATCAATGCCGAATTGTGGGGCAAGCCGACCGACGTGCCGTGGGCGATGATCTTTCCGCCGTTCAGCGATCCGGCGCAGCTGCCGCGCCACCCGTCGCAGCTGTATCAGTTCGCCCTCGAAGGCGTGGCACTGTTCCTGATCCTCTGGCTGTTCTCGCGCAAGCCACGGCCAACCATGGCGGTGTCGGGCATGTTTGCGCTGTTCTACGGGATCTTCCGTTTCATCGTTGAATTCGTCCGCGTACCGGACGCCCAGCTCGGCTATCTGGCGTGGAACTGGCTGACCATGGGCCAGGTGCTGTGCCTGCCGATGATCGTCGGCGGCCTGGCGCTGATCTGGCTGGCTTATCATCGTGCGCCGGCTGCGGCGGCCAAGGTTTAAAATTCGAACCCCGGGGCGCTGGCCCTGGGTTCAAGGACACAGGTAACCCATGAAGCAATATCTCGATCTGGTGGCCCACGTCATCAAGAACGGCACCAAGCAAGCCAACCGCACCGGTGTGAACACCATCAGCTTCCCCGGCGCCATGCTGCGCTATGACTTGAAAGATGGCTTCCCAGCCATCACCACCCGCAAGATGGCCTTCAAATCGGCCATCGGCGAGATGTGCGGCTTCCTGCGCGGCGTAAACAATGCCGCCGAATTCCGAGCCCTGGGCTGCAAGGTCTGGGACCAGAACGCCAACGAAAACGCCCAGTGGCTGGCCAACCCGTTCCGCCAGGGCGAAGACGACCTGGGCGAGATCTATGGCGTGCAATGGCGCAAGTGGCCGGCCTACAAACAGATCCCCCTGAGCAACCCGGCGGCCATCGAGCAGACCCTGGCCCAGGGTTACCGGCAGATCGCCGAAGGCGAAGAAAACGGCCAGGCCTACGTGGTGCTGTACAAGGCCATCGACCAGGTTCGCCAGTGTGTCGACACCATCATCAAGGACCCGGGCAGCCGGCGCATCCTGTTCCACGGCTGGAACTGCGCCCAGCTCGATGAGATGGCCCTGCCGCCGTGCCACCTGCTCTACCAGTTCCACCCGAATGTCGAGACCAGGGAAATCTCCCTGACCCTCTATATCCGCTCCAACGACCTGGGCCTGGGCACGCCGTTCAACCTCACCGAAGGCGCCGCGCTGCTGAGCCTGATCGGTCGCCTGACCGGCTACACACCGCGCTGGTTCACCTATTTCATCGGCGATGCCCACGTCTACGAAAACCACTTGGACATGCTTAACGAACAGCTCACGCGCGAGCCGTTCCCGATGCCCAAGCTGGTGATTTCCGAGCGTGTGCCGGAATTCGCCAAGACCGGTGTGTACCAGCCTGAGTGGCTGGAGTTGGTGGAACCGAGCGACTTCTCCCTCGAAGGCTACCAGCACCACGCGCCGATGACCGCGCCGATGGCGGTCTAAAAGAATCCCACCATCACCCCTGTGGACGGGCCTGTGGGAGCAAAGCTTGCTCGCGATGGAAACGCCTCGATCCGTCAGAAGATCGCGTTATCGTTCATCGCGAGCAAGCTTTGCTCCCACAGGATCGCACCAAGCTTTGCTCCCACAGGCTCGCCTATAGGCCTCTGTGTATTCGGATTAGCGGCAAGGGCTTAATGCCCGTGGCTGCGCCCCACATGCGAATGCTCCACCTCCGGCGCCACCGCTCCACTGACTTCCAACCGCCGCAAGATCCCGCATTGATCCAGGTCCGGTCCTTCGCCGCAGCGATGGCGCAGGTCGATCAGTTGCGTCTGCAACGCCAGCAGGCCGTCGATGCGGGCCTTGACGTGTTGAATGTGTTCGTCGATCAGCGCGTTGACGCTTTCGCACTGGTCCTGGGGGCTGTCGCGCAGGGCCAGGAGGCTGCGGATTTCTTCCAGGGTCATGTCCAGGGTGCGGCAGTTGCGGATGAACGTCAGCCGCTCGGCATGGGCCTGGGTGTAGACGCGGTAATTACCGTCGCTGCGGGCCGGTTCCGGCAGCAAGCCTTCGCGCTCGTAGTAACGGATGGTTTCGACCTGGCAGTCAGTGATTTTCGCCAGTTCTCCGATCTTCATGGTGCGGCCTCCCAAATAGGTGCTTGACCCTATAGTGGCTACAGGGTCTTTACTGCGCAACAGGCACTTTTCACGGACGTCACCCGATGAGCGATTCCCTTCACATCCACAAACCCGACCACGGCCATGACCACGGGCATTCCTGCTGCGCATCGAAAGCAGCCCCGTCGCAGGTCATCCTCGACAAAACGCCGACGGACGGTGCGCGGCTGAGCAGTTTCCGCATCGAAGCCATGGACTGCCCCACCGAACAGACGCTGATCCAGAACAAGCTCGGCAAGCTCGAAGGCGTGCAGCAACTGGACTTCAACCTGATCAACCGCGTGCTGGGCGTGACCCATGATTTGCCTAGCGACGCGCCCATCATCAAGGCCATCGAATCCTTAGGGATGCAGGCCGAGCCGATGACGCCAGGCAAAGAGAAAGCCACCCCTGACTTGCCCGCCCCGGCCAAGCCCTGGTGGCCGCTGGCGCTGTCCGGCGTGACGGCCCTGGGTGCCGAGTTGATCCACTTCACCAGCGCCGCGCCAAACTGGGTGGTCGCGCTGGTGGCGTTGGTGTCGATCCTCAGCGGCGGCCTGGGTACCTACAAGAAGGGCTGGATCGCCCTGAAGAACCGCAACTTGAACATCAACGCGCTGATGAGCATCGCCGTGACCGGCGCCGTGTTGATCGGCCAATGGCCGGAAGCGGCGATGGTGATGTTCCTGTTCACCGTGGCCGAGCTGATCGAAGCCAAATCCCTCGATCGGGCGCGCAACGCCATCAGTGGCCTGATGCAGATGGCCCCGGAACAGGCCACCGTGCAACAGGCCGATGGCAGCTGGCAGGCGCAAGACGTAAAAGTCATCGCCCTCGGTGCGCGGGTACGGGTTCGCCCGGGCGAAAGGGTTGGCCTGGACGGCGACGTGGTCGCCGGTCGTTCGACCATTGACCAGGCACCGATCACGGGCGAGAGCCTGCCGGTGGAAAAAACCATCGGCGACAAGGTGTTTGCCGGCACCATCAACCAGGCCGGCGAATTGGAATACACCGTGACCGCGGCGGCCGATCACTCCACCCTGGCGCGAATCATCCACGCCGTGGAACAGGCCCAGGGCTCCCGCGCGCCGACCCAGCGCTTCGTCGACCAGTTCTCGAAAATCTACACCCCGGCGGTGTTTGTCCTGGCCCTGGCTGTAGCCATCATCCCACCGCTGTTCATGGGCGCGGCGTGGTTCGACTGGATCTACCGGGCGCTGGTGCTGCTGGTGGTCGCTTGCCCGTGCGCACTGGTGATTTCCACCCCCGTGACCATCGTCAGCGGCCTCGCCGCCGCTGCGCGCAAAGGCATCCTGGTCAAGGGCGGCGTGTACCTGGAGGGCGGCTACAAGCTCGACTACCTGGCCTTGGACAAGACCGGCACGATCACCCACGGCAAGCCGGTGCAAACCGACTATGTGGCGCTGGACCCGAGCGTGGAAACCACCGCTCCGGCCCTGGCCGCCAGCCTCGCTGCCCGCTCCGACCACCCGGTTTCCCGGGCGATTGCCAACGCGGCTGTGGATAAACAACTGACACAGCAGGTTGTGGATAACTTCGAGGCGCTTGCCGGGCGCGGCGTGCGCGGCGACATCGGCGGGCAGACTTATCACCTGGGCAATCACCGCCTCGTGGAAGACCTCGGCCTGTGCTCGCCCGAACTGGAAGAGAAACTCTTCGCCCTGGAAAAACAAGGCAAGTCCGTGGTGCTGCTGCTCGACGCTACAGGCCCGTTGGCGCTGTTTGCCGTGGCCGACACCGTGAAGGACTCCAGCCGCGAGGCCATCCGGCAACTGCATGGCCTGGGCATCAAGACCTTGATGCTCACCGGCGACAACGCCCACACCGCCGACGCGATTGCCGCGCAGGTAGGCATGGACCAGGCTCGGGGCGACCTGCTGCCCGAAGACAAGCTGCAAGCCATCGAAGCGTTGTACGCCCAGGGTCACCGCGTCGGCATGGTCGGCGACGGCATCAACGACGCCCCGGCCCTGGCCCGTTCGGAAATCGGTTTCGCCATGGCGGCGGCCGGCACCGACACGGCCATCGAAACCGCCGATGTCGCCTTGATGGACGATGATCTGCGCAAGATCCCGGCTTTCATTCGCCTGTCGCGGCAGACTTCAAGCATCCTGAAACAGAACATTGCCTTGGCGTTGGTGATCAAGGCGATCTTCCTCGGGTTCACCTTCGCCGGGTTCGCCACCATGTGGATGGCGGTGTTCGCCGACATGGGGGTGAGTTTGCTGGTGGTGTTCAATGGGTTGCGGTTGTTGCGCAAATGAAGCGCTCAGGGGGCTGAAATGACGCCTCGCGAGCAAGCTTTGCTCCCACAGATCTTTGCGAATACAGAATCTGAATTCACCACGGATCTGCTGTGGGAGCAAAGCTTGCTCCCACAGTTGGATCTTTGTGAAGACAGAACTTGAATCACCACATATCTGCTGTGGGAGCAAAGCTTGCTCGCGATGGGCTGCACAGCAGCCCTCATGAGTTAACGCCAATTCAATCGCGCTTCGGCTCGCGGATCTTGTACCAGGCCACATACAGCGCCGGCAGGAACAGCAGCGTCAGTAGCGTCGCGATGATGATCCCGCCGATCATCGCGTAGGCCATCGGCCCCCAGAACACTTCCCGGGCGATCGGGATCATCCCCAGGCTCGCCGCAGCCGCCGTGAGCAGGATCGGTCGGCGTCGGTGCTCGGTGGCTTCCACCACGGCATCCCAGGGCTCGTAGCCGTCACGTTCGTATTCATCGATCTGGGTCACCAGGATCACCGAGTTACGGATGATGATGCCAATCAACGCGAGGATCCCGAGGATCGCCACGAAGCCCATGGGCGTGCCCGTCGGCACCAGCGCCAGCACCACGCCGATCAACCCGAGAGGCGCGACGCTCGCCACCAGGAACAGTTTCTGCACGCTGTGTAGCTGGATCATCAGGAAGGTCGCCATCAAGAACAGCATCAACGGCACGACACTGGCGATCGGCCCTTGGGCCTTGCTGCTCTCTTCCACCGTACCGCCCGTGGCGACCTTGTAGCCCACTGGCAGACCGGCAGCGAACTTGTCGATGGCCGGTTGCAATTGCTTGACCAGGTCGGTGGGCTGGATCTCGTCGCGCACGGCGGCCTTGATGGTGATGGTCGGCTTGCGGTCACGACGCCATACCAAGGGTTGTTCCAGTTCATAGCGCACCGTGGCGAACGCCAGCAACGGAATCGAGGTGCCGCCCGGGGTGACGATTTGCAGGTTCTGCAGGGTTTCCGGCGAACCACGCTCGGCATCTTCGGCACGGCCGACCACGTCGATCAGGTAAATATCGTCGTTGACCTGGGTCACGGGCGAGCCGCTGACGATGCTGTTCATCAGCCTGGCCACATCATCGGAAGACAAGCCCAACTGCCGCGCCTTGTCCTGGGCGATGTCGATGCGCAGCACCTTGCCCGGTTCGTTCCAGTCGTAAATTATTTCGCCAATGTGCGAGTTCTTGTCCAGCTCGGTGGCCAGTTCGATAGCATGCTTGCGCACCTGGTCGATGTCCTTGCCACTGACCCGGTACTGGATCGGCCGGCCCACCGGCGGCCCCATTTCCAGGGCCTGCACGTAGCTGCCAATCCCGACGAAATCCTCGCGCAGACGCTTTTGCAGGCGCTCGGTGAGGGCCGTGCGCGACTCCAGGCCCTTGCTGACAATCACCAGTTGCGCGTAGTACGGGTTCTGCAGTTGCTGGTCCAGCGGCAGGTAAAAGCGAATCGCGCCTTCGCCGATGTAGGTGCTCCAGCGCTCGATATCCGGGTCGCCCTTGAGGGTCGCTTCCAGGCGATCGACGGCCCGGCGGGTCTCGTCCATTGAGGCGTTCTGCGGCAGGTTGAGGTCCACCAGGATTTCCGGCCGGTCCGAGGACGGGAAGAACTGGTTCTGCACGAAGCGCATGCAAAACACCGACAGCACGAACAGCAGCACGGTAATGCCGATGGCCCACCAGCGATTGCGCATCGCCCACAGCAGGCCGCCGTTGAACGCCCGGCCGATCCGCCCCGGCTCGGCGCTGTGGGGTTTCACATTGGTGCTGAGGATGTGCACGCCGATCACCGGGGCAAACAACACCGCGACGATCCACGACACCAGCATCGCCACGGCGATGACTGCGAATAGGGTAAATGTGTACTCACCAGCGGAACTGGCGTTCAGGCCGATGGGCACGAAGCCGGCCACGGTCACCAGGGTCCCGGTGAGCATCGGGAACGCTGTCGAGGTATAGGCGAACGTCGCGGCCTGGTCCTTGCTGTCGCCTTTTTCCAGGCGTGTGACCATCATTTCCACGGTGATCATCGCGTCGTCCACCAGCAGGCCGAGGGCGATAATCAACGCACCGAGGGAAATCCGCTGCATGGTGATGCCGCTGTATTCCATGAACAGGAAGACCATCGCCAGCACCAGCGGAATCGAGCAGGCCACCACCAGTCCGGCCCGGACGCCGAGGCTGACGAAGCTGACGACCAGGACGATGATCACCGCCTCGAACAAGGCACTGGTGAAGCCGCCGACCGCCTCTTCCACCACTTCGGCCTGGTCCGACACGGTATGCACGCCAACGCCTACCGGCAGGTCAGCGGTCAGCTCGCTCATGCGCGCATGCAACGCCTTGCCGAAATCCTGGATGTTGCCGCCCTTCTTCATTGCGATGGCGAGGCCGATGGCCGGCGTGCCGTTGAAACGGAACATCGGCGTGGCAGGGTCAACGTAACCGCGGCTGATATCGGCGATGTCGGCCAGTCGATAGAAGCGGTCATTGAGCCGCAGGTTGACGTTGGCCAGGTCTTTTTCGGATTGGAACTGCCCGGACGTGCGCACGGAAATCCGCTCGGGTCCGGCATCGATGACCCCGGCCGGGGTCACGGCGTTCTGGGTTTGCAGGCTTTGCACGACTTGTCGTTGATCGATCCCCAGGGCGGCAAGTTTGCGCGTGGAGAAGTTCAGGTAGAGCACTTCGTCCTGCTCGCCCACCATCTCGACCTTGCCCAGGCCCGGGACGTCATGGATCTCGGCGCGCACCTGTTCTACGTAGTCGCGCAACTGGCGCATCGACAGGCCATCGCCAGTGAAGGCGTACACCGAACCGTAGACATCGCCGAACTCGTCGTTGAACCCGGGCCCTTGCAGGCCGTCAGGAAAATCGCCGCGAATGTCGTTGATCTTCTTGCGCACCTGGTACCAGATCTCGGGGATATCCTTGGCCCCGGTGGTGTCGAGCAGGTACACGAACACCGTCGACTCCCCCGGTCGGGTGTAGCTTTTGACGTAGTCGAGGGAATCGAGCTCTTCGAGTTTCTTCTCGATGCGATCGGTGACCTGCCTGAGGGTTTCTTCCTGGGTCGCGCCAGGCCAACGGGTCTGGATGACCATGGTCTTGATGGTGAACGATGGGTCTTCTTCGCGCCCCAGGTTCATGTACGAAAACACGCCCATCAACAATGCCACGAACATCAGGTACCAGACGAACGACTGATGTCGCAGGGCCCATTCGGACAGATTGAAAGGCCCTTTCATCGTGCTTCCTCGTCGAGTTTCACTTTCTGCCCCGGCTGGAGACTGTTCACCCCGGCGCTGACCACGCGATCGCCGGCCTTGATGCCGTTGGCCACCAGCACCGAGCTGGCCGAACGTTCGAGAATCCGCACGTCACGGGGCGAGACGGTCTGGCTGTGCGGGTCGACCAGCCAGATCCGCGCCTTGCCGTCGATCTCTTGCAACGCGCTGAGTGGCAGCTCGATGCGCGGTTCGATGGTCGAGCTCAGGGTCACGCTGATGGCCGTGCCCAGGCGAAAACCTGGCGGCGTATCGGCCAATGTCAGGCGCGCGCGGCGGGTGCGGGTGGCGCTCTGGGCCTGGGGTTCGATCTCGCGCACGGTGGCGGTGGTGTGGATGCTCGGGTCCAATTGCGCGGCGACCTCGAACACCACGTCCGCGGGCAGGCGCTCGGCCAGACCGGCCGGCAGGTCGATCACCGCCTCCTTGATGTCCGGGCGGGCCAGGGTCACCACTTGCTGGCCGGCGGTGACCACCTGCCCGGCTTCGGCATTCCAGGCCGTGACGACGGCGTCGTGGTCGGTGTGCAGTTCGCTGTAGTTGAGCTGGTCGCGGGCCTGCTCCACCGAAGCCCGGGCCTGTTCAAGGGAAGCGCCTGTGGTTTTCAAATCGGTCTGGGCGATATCCAACTGCGCCTGGGCACCGACGCCACGGTCGAACAATTGCTGCTGGCGGCGGGCATTGGCCTGGGCATTGATGTACTGCGCCTCGATCCGCGCCAGATCGCCCTGGGCGGCGCGCAACTGGTTCTGCTGGTCGGTAGGGTCGAGCGTGGCAAGCAGGTCGCCCTTCTTCACCTCCGCGCCGACGTCGACATTGCGGCTGGCGATCCGTCCTGGCACGCGGAAACCCACGTCGCTCTCGTAGCGCGCCTGGATATTCCCGGCGAACCGCCCAAGCGCCTGCTGGTCGAGGGCCCTGACTTCAATGGACAACACCGGGCGCACCGGTTCGGGTGGCGCTTCTTCCTTGGAGCAGGCAGCCAGCAAGAGGCCGGCCGAGACCATCCATAAACGCTTCATGGCTGGGCTCCCGGCCTGGTTTTTTCAGAGGTGTTTTCAGCGATCTCGACGCGTACGCCGGGGTGTAGCAATTGCCCGCCTGCGGTGATGATTTTCTCACCGCCCTTGAGGCCATCGCTGATGATGACTTTGCCGGTCAGGTAACGGCCGACGGTCACCGTCTGCAACTGCGCCTTGCCCTCACCATCCACCAGCCACACGGCCGGGTCACTGAGGTTCTTGGTCAGGGCCGACCAGGGCAGCTCGAAGGCGGTCTTGCCGGCGGATTTGGCCGTGGCACTGACCACCGAGCCCAAGTGCATGCCTTCGGGTAAATCATCGAGGGTGACCTTGACCTGCACGGTGCCGGTCTGGGCAGACACCGCCGGGGTGATCTCACGCACCGTGCCGGTGGTCTTGATGGCGGGGTTATCCAGCAAACTGATGGTGATTGCAGGGTCCGACGGCGGTTCGCTCAACAGCGATTCGTAGATGTTGAACACCGCGTCGCGTTCGCCATCCCGGGCCAGGCTGAAGATCGGCTCCGTGGCCTGCACCACCTGGCCGACTTCCGCCTGACGCGCCGTGATGATGCCCGGTGCCTCGGCAATCAGTGCGGTGTAGCTCAGTTGCTCGCGGGCGTTGGCCAGTTGGGCCTGGGCAGCGGTCAGCGCACTCTGGCTACTGCGTAGTTGAGCCTGGGCAGCGTCGTATTCGCTCTGGCTGGTGTAGCCCTTGGGCAAGAGTTTCTGCTGGCGCACGAACGCCGCCGCACTCTGCTTGACCCGCGCCTGCTCTGCAGCCACCTGGGCCTCGGCGGAGTCGACGTTGGTCTGCAGGTCCCGAGGATCGAGCCGGGCCAGCACTTGCCGGGCCGAGACCCGGGCGCCGACATCGACCTTGCGTTCGATGATCTTGCCACCCACGCGAAACGACAAGTCAGCCTGCACCCGCGCCTGGACATCGCCGGTCAGGGTCACAGAAGCGGCGTATTCGCTGGGCACGGCTTGCTGCACAAAAACCCGTGGCAGGGCTTTTTCCACAGGCTTGTCATCACCGCATCCGGCCAACATCGCACAGAGGCCCAGGCCAACTATCAGTTTGATTCGGGGACCAGCCATGCAGACTCCTTTGCGCTGTACGGACGTACCAGTGACGATACGACTGTGAGCTTAGAACAGGGTTCAACGAATACAACAGGAGCACAAATCAGGCAAACTGATCGTCTCCTATGGACCCCTGCAGCAGGAGTCTGCTCATGCTCAAGACCCTGGCGGTGGCCAATTACCGCTCCATCAACAAGTTGGTAATCCCCCTGGGTCGGCTGAACCTGATCACCGGTCCCAACGGCAGCGGCAAGTCCAATCTGTACCGCGCCCTGCGCCTGTTGGCAGAGACAGCCCAGGGCGGAGTGGTCAACGCCCTGGCCCGCGAAGGCGGACTGGACTCGACCTTCTGGGCCGGGCCGGAAGAAATCAGCCGGCGCATGCGTAACGGCGAAGTGCCGGTCCAGGCGATTGTGCGCCAGGGCACCAAGCGCCTGCGCCTGGGCTTCGCTGGGGAAGACTTCAGCTATTGCATCGCCCTGGGCTTGCCGGAGCCCAGTCTTTCAGCATTTTCACTGGACCCTGAAATCAAGCGCGAATGCATCTGGGCCGGCCCGGTGTTTCGGCCGGCCAGTCTGCTGGTGGACCGCAACGGGCCGATGATCCGTGCCCGCGAAGGCCGCTCCTGGGATGTGCTGGCCCAGCACACGCCGACCTTCGACAGCCTGTTCGACCAGGTCGGCAGCCTGCGTACTTCGCCGGAGGTCCTGCAGATGCGCGAGTTCATTCGTCGCTGGCGCTTCTACGATCATTTTCGCAGCGATGCCGACGCCCCGGTGCGCCAACCGCAACTGGGCACCCGCACGCCGGTGCTGCACCACGACGGACGCGACCTGGCCGCCGCGTTGCAGACCATCCTTGAAATCGGTGACGTCGAGGCCTTGCATGCCGCCATCGGAGACGCGTTCCCCGGAGCCCACCTGCACATCGAGAAACTGCAAGGCGGACGTTTCGCTATCGCGTTTCAACAGCATGGCCTGCTGCGCCCGTTGTCCGCCGCCGAACTGTCGGACGGGACCCTGCGCTATCTGTTGCTGGTGGCCGCCCTGCTCACACCACGACCGCCCTCGCTGATGGTGCTCAACGAACCGGAAACCAGCCTGCACCCCGATCTGTTGCCGGCCTTGGCGCGGCTGATCATCCGGGCTTCAGTCAATTGCCAGGTCTGGGTGGTGTCCCACGCCACGCGCCTGATCGCCGCCCTGGAGCAGGATGAGGGTTGCAATTGCATCGTGCTGGAAAAGGAGCTTGGGCAGACCGGGATTGTCGGGCAGCGGGTGTTGGATGAGCCGGCGTGGCATTGGCCGGACTAGCCAGCGCCTGATAAACCGAATCGCGAGCAAGCTCGCTCCCACACCCCGAATTTGCCGCGAAGGACAAAGACGACTACTTTTCTTTTCGCCGAAAGACGGATTTTTAAGTACCCCTCCAAGGGAGCACTGTTTTTCACCCGGCCGAACCATCACAAGGAAGAGAACATGGCTGACGTAAAAGTGCCGCAGCGACTGGAACCGCAGGAAATAGTGAAATTGTTGGTGGCGTTGCGCAGGGCGTTGAAGAGCGGGGTGGCCTGAGGGGAACGATCACGCCGACGCTGTATCAGCCGTCGGCGCTTGAAACCGTGACAAGGTTTACCGCGCGAATCAGAACGCCGGCAGTACCGCGCCGCTGTATTTCTTCTCGATGAACGCCTTCACTTCAGGGCTGGTCAGGGCCTTGGCCAGTTTCTGGATGGCCGGGCTGTCCTTGTTGTCCGGACGGGCCACCAGGAAGTTGACGTAAGGCGAATCCGCACCTTCGATCACCAGTGCGTCCTTGGCCGGGTTGAGACCCGCTTCCAGGGCATAGTTGGTGTTGATCAGGTCCAGGTCGACCTGGTCCAGCACACGCGGCAGCATGGCCGATTCCAGTTCCTTGAACTTGAAGTTGTGCGGGTTCTTGGCGATGTCTTTCGGGGTCGCCAACGCGTTTTTCGGGTCTTTCAACTCGATCAGGCCTGCCTTCTGCAGCAGGATCAGCGCACGGCCGCTGTTGCTGCCTTCGTTAGGCAACGCGATGGTCGCGCCATTTGGCAGATCAGCCAGCTTTTTGTACTTCTTCGAGTAGCCGCCGAACGGTTCGACGTGAACGCCGATCACGGTCACCAGATGGGTGCCTTTGCCTTCGTTGAAGTTCGTCAGGTACGGCAGGGTCTGGAAGTAGTTGGCGTCCAGGCGCTTCTGATCCACCTGCACGTTGGGTTGGACGTAGTCGGTGAAGACCTTGATTTCCAGGTCCACGCCTTCCTTGGCCAGGGCTGGCTTGATCAGCTCGAGGATTTCAGCGTGGGGTACAGGCGTGGCCGCCACGACCAGTTTTTCCGCGGCCTGGGCCAGGCCCGAGGCCAGGGCTGCCGCCAATGCGGTGAACAACAGAACCTTTTTCATGCAGTGTCCTTATCGAATATCACTGTCGTCATGGACGACGGCCAACGAGGGAGTGCCAGCTAAGTGCTATCGCTGGCGTGATGCGGAAGATACCGATATTTTTTATGCCTTAAAAATATTTTTTATGGACGGACATATATCAATATTGCATATAACAAAAACATACGGAGGTACCTTCGTCATGCAAATCGGATGTCCGAGCCTCGCTTCCTGACTTCACCGTAAATATCTTCGGGGGCTTCAGCTCGCTCATGATTGCTGAACCATTCGTCCGCCTGTCGAAGATACCCTTTGGCCTTTTCAATGTATTTTTCTCTCTCGATTGTATAGGTGACGCCTTTAACCGGGTAATTGGCGTAGCCGACTACATCCTTGGCCGTCAGCACGTTGGCGAGATCGTCTTGCAGGCCGATGAAGTTGCGCTGGCCTTCCCGAACCAAAGGGCTCGCGGCCTTGGAGTAGCCGCCAGCACGTGTCGCGCGCACATTGCTGCGACCCAGCGTCACCACGTCACCGAGCGAATCAACGGTTTTGCGCAGGGCTAGCGATGTCCCCCTTCCCAGCAATTTGCCGGCCAGCGCAGCCCCGCCGGAGACGGCGCCCAAGGCAAGGCTGGTGTAGCTCAGGATTTGAGCGGCAACGGCGTCCGGCGCGGCCTCTTCCAACACCACCGACGCAATCGATACCGCGCCTCCCACCACCTCCAGCGTCAAGGCCGCCGCAGCCGAAAACGACACCCCTACCAATGGCGCGGATGCGCCAAGTGTCGCAATGGTGAATGCAACAGAGGCGATCGCGAAAGCAGCAGTAAGGCCGATCTTGATCCAGCCCCAGGTAGAAATATGACCGGTCGGATCGCTGAGATTGATCGGGTCTGCGAGGCAATAGGCATAGGGGTTCAGGCCACCGCCATCAAAAGGACTCCAACTGTCGGGCCTATGAAATCGCATCAGTACCGGATCGTAGGCCCGATAGCCATTGCCAAGCAGGTAGCAGCCAGTGACCGGATCCAGCGGTTCGCCGCCGAAACCGAACAGGCTGCCCAACCCGTCTCCCCCCGGGCGTTGGCCATAAGGCGAATAGGCGTGATGGGGATTGTCGCCGCCAGAAAGTGCTTGCAGGACATTGCCGCAGCCATCGGTTCTGAATAACGCTGTCTCTTGCCCCTGCAACAACGCCAACAACTGTCGTTCTTCGCGAACGATGCTGCGACTGCCCTTTTCCGTTACCTCGCTGGATAACTGCTCTTCTCGGTAGAACCGGCGATACGGCTCCTGCCCCGTCAACTCAACGGCATGAAGCCGGTCCGAAGCATCGTACCGATAGCGCGCCAATGTCGACCTTGAGTCAGCCGAACTCACGCGCTCCAGGCGGCCCAATTCATCGTAGGTCAGCTGGCGACCCCATGAGTCGTTGAGCAAGTTGCCGTCGTCGTCATATCGGAAGGTCGAATTGGCGGACACATAATCGCGATGACTGTGGGTAACAGCACTCAGTTGCGTTTTGTCAGCCAGGTCATATCGGTACGTGGCGGTGTTCTCGCCGCCCGCGAAACGCGTGACGACCCGCCGGATATTATCGAGATAGTCATAGGTGTAATCCTGCGACGTGATGATTTTGCCCTGTACGTCCACGGGCGCCTGCGGGCCTTGACAGGCGTAACGGGTCAATCGGCCCCGCAAATCATAGGCAAACGTCTCGACACGCAGCACCCCGTTTGACTTGAGCGTACGCCGGCTGAGCTTATCCCCCGGGCCGAACGACTGGGCGACCTCGACGACGTCATTGGCCGAGGAGGCGGAACGTCTAAGGATTTCGCGGCCAAACTCGTCGTATACCAGATCGGTGACCATCGAAAGGCCTGATCGAGGATCGGTGACGGTGATGCACTTGACGAGCCCTTGGGCGTCGTACGAATAGGTGGCGGTGATGCGTTCTTGAGCGGAGGCGCTGACTGGGCCTTGTGTGACTCCCGACAGGCGTCCCGTTTGATCATAAAGACAGATGCGGGCCATGCCGTTGACGTCGGTATGGCCAATCGGCTTACCCATCAATGAATAGGTTTGCTCACTATCGAACCGGTCAAGCGCAGTGACCCAGGATTCTCGGCTGAGCCGGCCTGAAGGACCATATTCCATACGCCGCTGCACCAGCGAATTGGCCGCTTCCTGAAGCAAGCCGGTGTGCGGATCAAACCGATGCTTCGTGGCGACGGATGCCTGGCTGCCGGAGCGGCTGGTGATGCAATCATCGAGCATTGGATCAAGTGTGAACCGCAGCTCTTTCCCGGCGGGAGTGCGCTTGCGCGAAGCGTTCCTGCTGGAACCCGCATAGCTCATTCGTTCGCTGCGACCGCCGCATTGATTGTCGGTAATGCGCATCAACCCATCGTAGGCACGAGTTCCCAGTACATAGCCGTTCGCGCTGATTTGCGTGGGGTGATCAGCCTGACTTTGCAGCGCGTACTTTTTCTCGATGACAGTACCGTCCGGTAGAGTCGTACTCAGCACACGGCCAGCCAAATCGTATGTGTAGCGGGTAACCGCACCGTCGGAAGCGATTTGCCTGATACACCGTCCCAAGCCATCGTAGTCATAGACAGTGACCTCCCGCACAACGCCTGACAGATCCATACGTTCGACGCGCGCTGGTTTCTCCAGAGCGTTAAGGAATGTACAGGTCTTGCCGCCACCATCCGTCCAGTGGGTACGAGTGCGTGCCACAGGATCGATCTCATCATGAACGATCACTTGCCCACGACGATTGGTACGGTTCTGATGCCCCCACTGGTCGTAGTCGTAAAGCGTTTCCAGCGTTTTCGGCTCGCCGTTGAACCAATCGATTTGTTTATCCGACTGCAGGCGACCGAGGCCGTCGTATCGGGCCTCATAAACGACCCGCATCGGCGCGCCGGGCATATCGACGTCCTGTTTCTCGACGTTCAGGGTGCGACCCAGTCCGTCGCTGCGGGTCACTGTCAGGCCGCCGCGGGCGTCCTTGACAGTGACGGTGGCATGACCGCCGGGCGCCGACTGATAGATGAACTCACGCAACGCAGAGTGGCCGGTGTCGGGCATTACCGTTTCACGGGTCAACTGCCCCAGCGAATCGTATTCCATGCTGACCACGCAGCCACCGGCCTCACTGCTCTTGATCAACCATCCGCATACGTCATGCCAGTCCTGTCGTAGATGGCTCAGTCCTTGGGCGCTAAAGGTCTGGTCGGTGCGAACGTTATCGTTTTCATGTTGGTAGGCGTAACGATATTCGCTCCGCACGCCACCTACCGTTTCAACTTTGCTCTGCAACCGCCCATGAAAGACGTCACTAACGTTGTTGATGTATTTCAACCGACAGTCCACCCGTGGCTCGCTGATGCCCTCTTCGTAGAGTGTTTCACTGGCGAGCCGAACACAGGGACGCCCAGCAAGCAGTGAGGGCGATTGGCTGTAGGTGTAATGAACGACGGTGGTAGGTGCGGTGGCGAAATCAGGCGAAGGGTGTATCGACTTGCGCTTGAGGAAACAAGGCACGCCTATGGGGCTGGGTGGACAATCCACGCATCCTTGTGCCGGGAAGTACTCATAAATCTCCCGGGCACCGCATGGACTGGTTTTTTCCAACAGGTTTCCATGCACGTCATAAGACGTCCGGGTGGTCTCCGTCCGGACGTTGCTGCGCCCCATATCCTCAGTCGCGCTGGTGTTGAAAAAAAAGCTGTCATGCACGGCGCGTTGCATCTGGAACTGTGGAGGCTGATTGCTGAAAGCCTTATCGGGCACATCGTGATATTGGATCTCCCGCAGTTGCATCGTGCTGCCGCAGATCGTCCTTTGTGAAATCATCGAATGGAAGCGGTTGTAGGTACGAATAATTCGTGAGTATTCGCGTCGACCGTTTCTATCAAGGATCCACTGAATCTGAGTGCAGGAGTATTGATAATCGCTACTGACGCTATAAAGCACATCACGCTCAGCGGACCAGCGAAAACCTGAGGCATTGCCAAGGAAGTTTCTAGGCGAATACTGGTATGTATTGATAATCGCCGGCTGGTCTCCGCCGGGAAACATGACCGATTGGGTGACGTACGGCATGTCGGGGACTGGTGCACCGTCGGGTAGCCTATGCCCCTGACTCTTGTACGTGAGACTTTCCTGGGCACCGTTTGGCTGATGAACTTCGCTCATCACCAAGAAGCCATTGATCGGGGAATAGCCAAAGTTCCAATTCAACTCGGTATTTTCAGCGGTAACCAGCTTGATGCCCTGGAGCTCTCCAAGCCGTAGCGCAAGCAGGTACTGAAGCCTCTTGGAGGGAATATCCGGCCACACGGTAATTGACGGTGGCTCCGGGCTGTTCAGGGCATAGTCGATATGCAAGACCCGTCGACGCTGATGATGGACCGTCGCCAACTGTCGCGTTCCGGACAGGAGATGATACTGGTAGAGCGTTTCCTTGCCATCGGGCCAATACTCGCGCTCCAGCAGCCACTCGTTATAGGTCGCGCTGGGGCGTGAAAGAATTTCAATCCTGCCATCGATGTGCTTAATAAGCATTTCATTGTCTTGTATCGTGACGAGTAGGTTATCGAGCTTCTTATCAAGGAAAGTTACCTGGCCACCGCTGATAAATAGCTGATAGGTCTCTCCGTTCGTCAATGTCAATTTACGTCGACGTTGATCGTAACTGCAGGTACGAAGAGACCAGCCGGTTCCGAGGCCCAGATTCCTATCATTGAAGCAATCGTATGAAAGGGTCAGTGAGACCTTCGGGCCGCCGGCTGCCTCAGCCGGCACCGCGTCCAGCGCCACACTGCAGCTGTAGGTACCGGTACGGGGGTCCACACCCGAACGGACAAAACTATCAAACTTGAAGGCAGCCGAAGTTAACTGCCCGGAAGGAGAGGTTGAGTTACTCATGGGATCGTCCTTGAAAACGTCTTTTTATTTATCGATGAATCCGGACCAAAAGCGGATCATCGGTTAGCTCCAAGCGCAGTTGGTGAGGATTCCCATACATATCTTGAAATTCCATAAGCGTGTTGGATACAGGGTCTCGGACCCACACATCCCCCCGTGTTTGCCGTAGGCAAGTACCAAAGCAACCTGCCCTTCTTCGCTGCGACTCCCTCCCAACGCATCAGGTCGCTCCCACCTCGGAGCCCCGCCTGTTCGCATATACCTGCCATTGCCATAGCCAACCAGGTAATAACCTGTGTATCGGCGATCCGAGCTTCCTATCCGCGGATGAGTGCCGATATTGAAGCCCGTTACGAACTCAATTCGCTGCTGATCAATGATCAGTTCCAAGACAAAAACCTCGACCTTTTCAATGTCACGCGAGGTGGAGGCGTAGGGGGCCGAAGTGCGATTGAGCGAATACTGTTCTGCCCGATAAACCGCCACAGGAAGCGAATACAATTGAAGAGATGCCAGTTCGGTTTTCGTATCAAACTGGAACATCTCGCCGTCCGCCCGCGTTATTCGCGGCCGCACTCTAATGGGTGTATACGAAGTGCTGCTGACATAAAAATCCACTACATAGACGAACGGTCCCGGCGGTACCGAACCAGGCACAGGGCCGTTGTGAGGCAGTTCGCGAAATCGACTATCTTGGAACTCCATGTACTCCCATACATGGGTACCCTCCGGGCCGTATCTGTTTTTTTTGGACAAAGGCAACCCACTCGATGCATCGACCAAAACGATGGAGTCAAGTTCGGACTGGGTCAGGGGAACTCTCCTATGGAACGCATCTGCCACCGCGACAACTACCCTGACCTTCAGCTGTTGACGACCATTCCTATATACTCGGTTACCACCCGACACTGAAAAAATCTTGAACTCTTGCAACTCGAACCATGCAGGAGCATTTGCCACGACAGACGTATCATTTCCAAACTGCATTTTAAACCTCGACCTTTAGTTAATGAATTCGCAAGTCAAAACTGCTTGCGCCATTCAATTAACGGCCACAAAACCTCCGTAAATCAAGCGGACAAATCAAACATATTATTTATATTAAAATATATAACTTAACGACTGACATAACATTATCAAGGCAATACTTTTAATACTCACATAACAAATCGCCCCGACGGCACAGCCGTCGGGGCTAAATAAAATCGGCGGGCACATGCACAAATCAGAGTTCAGCAAACCACTCTTTCAACTGCTCCAGTTGCTGATGATTGCCGGACCTGACTAACGTTAGAGCCATCTGCTTTACCACCGCCAAAGGTTCCGTCAGGGCTGGCAAGTTAAGATGTTCTGGCAAGATGTAATCCCCAGTGCTCACCAACAACGCAAAATGAATGACATTCTCCAGTTCGCGGGTATTGCCCGGCCAACTGTGCTGTTCAAGTGCGAGTTGCGCCGCTTCGCTGATCAGCGGCACTGTCAGGCCCAGGCGTTGGCTGTAGATGCCCAGGAAATACTCGGCCAATGACAGGATATCGCCCACTCTCTCACGCAGGGCGGGCAATTCGAGCCGGCCTTCACTCAGGTAGTGATAGAGCCGCTCATGGAATTTCCCGGCGGCCACTGCTTGCGCCAGGTCGATGCTGGTGGCCGCAACCAGGCGGACATCCACCGGACTGGGCTGATGCGCGCCGACACGGGTGACTTCGTGGTTCTCCAGGGCCGCCAGCAACTTGATCTGGATCGGCAGTGGCAAATCGCCGATTTCGTCCAGGTAAAGGGTGCCGCCGTTGGCCGAGCCGAACCAACCGGCCCGGCTGCTGGCCGAGCCACTGTAGCTGCCGGCGGCATAACCGAACAGTTCGGCGTCGGCGTAGGTCGGGCTGATAGCGCCGCAGTTGACCGACACAAACAATCCGCCGCGATCGCTTTCGCGATGGATATGCCGGGCCAGCAGTTCCTTGCCGCTACCGGTTTCGCCGCGTATCAGCACCGAAATCGCACGGGGTGCCAGTTGCTCCAATTCCTGGCGCAACTGCCGTGAACGGGGGTCGACGAACACCAGCGCCTTGGCGCGAATGCTCAGGGGGCTTTTTTCCGCATCGGGAAAGGTCAGCAAGGGCTGACCGAAGGTTTCATGCAAACTCATGGCTGGCTCCCGCCCCAGACCGCCGGGAGACGGGGGGCGCTAAAAATTCAGGCGCGACGCAGGGCGTGATGCTCCATGCGGTTTTGCAGACGATAGAGATAAGCGAAACCCTGCTCCCAGCGCTGGTGGCCGGACTTCACGTTGATATGCCCCGCCCCCGCCAGGATCCCGGCCTCGGCTCCCCAATTGCGCGCCAGTTCCAGGGCACGCGGGGCGCTCACGGCGGCGTCGTTGTCGGAGCTGACCACTTGACTTGGGAACGGCAACAGATCAGTGGGAATCGGCGCGAAGTTGCGCAGCGCCGGAGCGCAGGCTGGCCGCTCGACATCCGCCGGCGCCACCAGCAACGCCCCACGGACTTGTCGCAGGAATTGCACCGGCGCGGTGGCGGCCCAATGAGCCACCGTGATGCAACCCAGGCTATGGGCGATCAGGATCACTGGCGTGCTGTCGGCGGCCACGGCCTCGGCCAGCGCCGCGACCCAGTCTTCACGCCGGGGCGTGACCCAGTCGGCCTGCTCGACCCGGGCGCTGTTGGGCAAGCTGTTCTGCCAGTGGGTTTGCCAATGATTTTCCGGCGATCCTTGCCAGCCCGGCACAATCAGGTAGCGAATCGATTCGTTGCGCATGGGTGCTCTCCTGCGTGTCTGTTCCCGGACGAGTATAGGGAGGAGAGCTATATTACTTAAGGAATAAGAAGCTATTTGTTAAGACCTGAAAAGAATATTAACTCGAACCTGTGGGAGCGAGCTTGCTCACGATAGCGGTATGTCTGGTACATCCATGCTGACCGACCGTTCGCTATCGCGAGCAAGCTCGCTCCCACAGGTAATGCGTCGATCTCACTCGCTACGCCCCTTGCGCAACAACACATCCAACTGGTCGATCACTTCCGCCCAGTCCGCATCCTCGAGGATCTCGTCGCGCAACATTTGCCGCTGGCCCTCGCTCCAGAAAAACGCATCGGCCAGGTGCAGCCCAGGCTTGAGGGGTGAATGGCTGGTGATAAATTGATCAATGCCCTGAGCGTCATCGGGCAAGCCAAGTTGCTTGAATAATGAGGAAAGAGGGTGAATTGGGGTTTCCATACGGGCCTCCTGAACATAATGGAGATGGCGGGGTGTTTCTCCGCAGTCTAGCCCCTCGCCGACCGCCAGACTGATCAAAATTCAATCAACCCTCGACTCGACTAGACTTTGGATAACGTCCCGACGAATACACGTTGCGGAGGATCCCGTGAACATTCACTGGTTGACGGTTGCGCTGCTGGCGATCAGCGGGCCTGCATTCGGCGCCGATGGCCTCGCGCTGCCATATACCGACCCGATGGCTTTCTGGCTGATCGCCTTTGGCGTGGGCTTGCTGGTCTTCGAGGCGGCCCTGCCCAATTACGGCGTCGCGGGGCTGGGCGGGATTGTCCTGTGTGTGATTGGCGCGGTCATCCTGACCAACGCCGAAGTCCCGGTTCCGCTGATGCTCGGCCTGGGCCTGGTCAGTGCTTTGCTGCTGATCGTCCTGTTGGTCCGTGCGTTGAAAACACGACCGCGCCGACCTTTCAGCGGCGATGCCGCGCTGTTGGGCAGTGTCACGACGGTGACCGCGTTGCAGGCCGGCAATCATCATCATGGCTGGGTCCGGTTGGAAGGCGAACGCTGGCAGGTGGTAAGCGCGACGCCGCTGCGGCCTGGGCAAGCGGTGCGTGTCATCACTCGCAAGGGTTTGCTGCTGGAAGTGGCCCCCGCTGATTCGCAAGGAGTCTGAGATGGGTATGCAAATCGGTTTTACGATGCTGTTGTTGCTGTTGATCGCGTTGGCGGCTTCGACATTCCGGATCCTGCGTGAATATGAACGGGCAGTGGTGTTCCAGCTCGGACGGTTCTGGCAGGTCAAGGGGCCGGGGTTGATCCTGCTGATTCCAGTGGTGCAGCAGATGATCCGCGTCGACCTGCGCACCATTGTCCTCGACGTGCCGCCCCAGGACGTGATCACCCGCGACAACGTCTCGGTGAAGGTCAACGCGGTGCTGTATTTCCGCGTGCTCGATCCGCAGAAAGCCATCATTCAGGTCGAAAACTTCCTCATGGCCACCAGCCAACTGGCCCAGACCACCTTGCGCGCGGTCCTCGGCAAGCATGACCTGGACCAATTGCTGGCCGAGCGCGAGCAATTGAACGGCGACATCCAGCAAGTGCTCGACGCCCAGACCGACGCCTGGGGCATCAAGGTGGCGAACGTCGAGATCAAGCACGTGGACCTCAACGAATCGATGATCCGCGCCATCGCCCGCCAAGCCGAGGCCGAGCGGGAACGCCGGGCCAAGGTGATCCACGCCGAAGGCGAGCTTCAAGCCTCGGAAAAACTCATGCAGGCCGCCGAAATGCTCGGCCGCCAGCCGGGCGCCATGCAGTTGCGCTACATGCAGACGCTGGGCTCGATTGCCGGGGATAAAAGCTCCACCATCGTCTTCCCCTTGCCGATTGAATTGCTCAAGGGGATGGCGGAGTTGTCGCCCAACAAGGCTTGATGCATTGCCCACTGTGGGAGCAAGGCTGGCCCGCGATGGCGGCGATGCGGTCTTTCAGAAATCGAGGCGCCTGTTTCGCGAGCAAGCTTTGCTCCCACAATGGGGAAGTGCGGCGTTTCGCTAGAACCCCTCGCCATAGCGCAATGTTTCGAGAGCTTCATAGGGCCCCTGCGCCCAGCGCATGACCCGCTCACGCAACAACGCCGAAGCCTCCCGGCGCTTGTCCTCGCTATCGCCTACAAACGCTTGCGCCGGCTGCTTGGCGTGCTGCCCGACCGCTGCGAACACTTGCCCGCATTGCTCATCATCGAGCCGGAAAAACGCCGCTAGCCTGCCCGTCATCGCCTCGGGCAGTTCGGTGTAGTTGACCGCCATTGCGCCAAATACCTGACAGTGTTCCAAACCCGTCGCCAACAACCGTCCCACCCGACGCGAGATGAAATCTTCCGGGCTGCCGAACGGCAATCCATCGTCCAGGACCGTCGCCCCGATCATCCCCGGCACCATGTGCATGCCGGGACGCCGCAGGTGGGAGACGGCGATTTCCAAGGGGTCGCGGTACAGGAACAGCCAGGGCGTGTCGGGGAAACACTCACGCAACAGCGCCAGCTCACCGATGTTCCAGGCGTCGAGTTTGACCACCAGGCGTTGCTCCACGCCTCGGCGGCGCTGCCCATAGGCGGACATCAAGCCCTTGAGCGCCACGCACTGCTCGGCAGGCGACAGATCACTGCGCAGCAACGTATCCAGGGGCGGTGGTTCCGAGATAACGATGTGATCGTCCAATTGGGCAAGCATCTGGCTGATCAAGGTCGAGCCGCAGCGGGAGGCATGGAAAATGAACGCACTGGGCGCCAGGCCCGGGCTTTGTCGTTGCCACTGACCGAACACGTCCAAGGGTGTCTGGCGGCGGAACGCCTGGTTGAAGGGCAAGCGCAGGGCGTCTTCCACGGCGTCGCCGAAGAATGGCTGCGACAGTCGCGCGTCGCCGAACCAGCACCAATCGACCCGCCACTGCCCGGCCTCTTGCCATACGCGGATCGGCAACCAGCCATGCAGATTCAGGTCTTCCATTGGTCTCTCCACTGCTGGCGACCGGTGCGCATCGCAGCCCGCAACTCCTCCCGGGTGAAATGAAGCCCTCGTTCGGCCCCCAGCGCCAGCGCGGAGTCAATGAAAGCTTCCGGCTCATGCAGGTTCTGCAAGGTTCGGGCGAGATGGGGATCCGTTTCTACACGCTGCCGAAAAAGGACAAAGTCGCTTGGCCCGACGCCCACAGCGGGTGTGGTGGGCAGCCCATCGGCAATCTGCTGTGCCAGCCAAGGCCCAGGACGACAATCGAGCACCAGGTGAACCCGCGAATGAGCGCTTCGATTCACAACTCGATGAGGTCGCGCCAGGTCGAGGAACCAGCACTCGCCCGCCGTCATCGGAATGATTTGCCCATCCAGGAAGAAGTCCACGCCAGGCGAGCTGAGCAGCGGCACGTGCAGGCGCAGGTCGGCGTCCGGCCCGTCCAGGTCATAGTCGCGATGTTCGTGGATGCACCCGCCGGGCCCGAGCCGCAGCAGCCGGGCCGAGACGATCTCCAGGGGCCAGTCGCGCAACGCCTCATGCCAACGGCCATCCGTTGACCAAGGCGCGCGGTGCAGGGGCTGACCGCGCCCGGGCGACAGCTCGGTGACGGCATCCGCCGCCGAGATCAGCGCCACCCCGCTCCAGTCGCCGCTGTAATAGGCACTGTTGAAATGCCCCTGCCAGCGCTCGTCTTCAACGGCGGCCAGTGCCTGCAACAGCAACGGCAGGTTCACCGCCACCGGCAGCCGGGAAAACGCCGGGCGCGTCATGCCAGCGCCCGGTTATTGAGTCACCGCGGCCGTCGTCGGCACCGTGATGTCGCCTTGGGCCCAGGCTGCTTCACGATTAGCCAGCGCCGAGGCAATCGACTGGACTGCGGTCGATTGCACTTCGTTTGGCAGCGGGTCCAGACCGGCGCTGGCGAAGATCTGCCCATAAGCGTTGCGCAGGTCGGCGTAGGCCAGGTCCCGGCGCAGATCGGCCTGCAGGGTGTTCAGTTCACCCTGGATCAGATCCAGCTCGCCAATGCCGGCAGCCTCGTGACGGTTGCGCAGTTGACCGACAATCTGCCCGTCGATGTCCGCCAGTTGCTGGCTGGTCTTGAACTGGCGCAGCGCTTCGCGATAGTTGGCATTGGCCACGTACAACTGCGCCAACACGGCAATCGACATCGCCTGGCGCCGCGCCGACGCCACTTCTTCACCGGCCTTGGCCACGTCGATGGCCGCCGGGGCGGAAATCACGTTGAACAGGTTCCAGGTGACTTTCACGCCATAGTCGGCCCAGCCCTGTTCCACCAGGAACGAGTTGCTGTCGTAATGCCCGCCGGCGGAAAACTCCAGCCCCGGCAGCAGGCGCAGCATGGCCTTGCGGGTTTCGGCGGCGGTGATGCGGGTCTGGTAATCCTGCTCGCGCAGTTCCGGACGGCTGGCCAGGGCTTCCTGTTCGAGACGGGCCAGGTCGACCTTGAGTTCCGGGATGGCGTATTCATCCTGGGTCGCCAGGGTCAGCTCGGTGCCCAAGGGCAAGTTGATCAGGGTCGCCAGTTCGGTCTTGGCCAGGGACAGCGCCCGACGCTGCTCTTCGAGCTGGCGAGTAGCCTGGATCAGCGAGCGCTGGTAGCCCAGGGCCTGCACCGGGTCGCCAATGCGCTGTTCGCTCATGCTCTGGCTATTGTCCCGCGCCGTCTCGACCCGGGCCATCAGGCTGTCGATCTGCTTGAGCAGGCGCTCGGCGGCCATGGCGCGCCAGTAGGCTGAACGCACGTCCTGGACGATGGTGTTGATCACCTTGCGCCGGCGCTCCTGCACGATCAGGCGCTGGTCCCCGGCCTGCTTGGCGCTGATGTAGCTGACGCCGAAATCGAGCACGTTCCAGACCATGGTCAGGTCCGCCACCTCGCGGTCGCGGTCCTGGGAGGTCGACGGCTCCAGGGACTGGGTGCCGGTTTCCACGCTCTGGCTGCTGGAGGCGTTGACGTTGTTGCGGCCCACATAACCGGCGTCCAGGGCCATGCGCGGCAGCATGTCGAAACTGGCCAGGTCCAACTGACGCTTGGCCAGGGCTTCCTCCATGATCTTCAAGCGGCCTTCGAGGTTGTACTTCACTGCCCGGGCCATGGCCTGGTGCAGGGTCAGCGGGCCGCTGAGCGGCTCCTGATCCTTGTACATATTCTGCAGGTCGGTTCGAGCGCGCTGTTCGCTGACGCTACGCTCGATCGGATCGCTGGTGACCGCACAACCACTCACCACCAACGCCAGCAAACTCATACCGAATAACTTCTGACTTCTATTCATTCCCTGGATTGCCCCTGGCTGCCCCAATATTTTTTTAGAATTCAGGCCTGCACTTGGCTGATGCCGACCTGTTGTAACGCGCTCGCCAGGCTGTCGACCTGACGCTGTTCAGTGTCCTTGAGGTGTTGCAGTTGCTGACCCAGGGTCGGCGCCCCGAACGTCCCGCGCAGCCCTTGGGAAACATCGCCGCCCTGCATCGACTGGCTGTCGAAGGCGTCCATTGATTCGCCCTCGGAGCCGGAGTCCTGGTTGAACAGGGTCGACAGCGTGCTGGTGCCGAACACCCCGCCATCACCACCACCAAAGCCCAGGAACCCCTGGCCGCTACCGTCGCCGGCGGCGTCAGTGCTGAAGACCTGGGCGATATAGCTCGGCGCAAGCGCACCATGGTTGATGAAAATATCCCCGATCGGCCGCAGGCCACCGCCCACGTCCCGTTGCTCGAACAGCGGCGGGAAGCCCAGCGGCGAACCGAGGTTGCCGGTCGGCGGGGTAAAGACGATCGGTTGCAACGGCACCTCGGACGGCGGGATAACCGTGACCGGATCGGTGGTCAGGAACTCCGGCGGCGGCTTCACATCGTTGGGCACCACAGTGTCGATCGCATAGTTGTTGGACACCGCCACGCTGGCCCCGGCGTTGCCCGTCTGGTCGCTGACGTTGCTGGTGTCCAGGGCAATGAAATTGCTCGGGTCGGTGAGGTTCACCGTCGGTGTGAACGTCGCGGTCCAGGTCTTGCCACCATCGCTGGTGGTCAGGTTGGTCAGTTCACCGTTGGTGACGCTGAGGTCCGACAGGTCAAAATCCGTCACCGCTTCGCTGAAGGTGAAGGTCACCTGGGTCGTCTCGCCCACTGTCAGATTCGGGTCGGCGACCACGATGGTTGCCGTCGGCCGGGTGGCGTCGAGTGCGTAGTTGGCGGAAATCGCGATGCCCACGCCGGCGTTACCGGCCAGGTCCTGCACATTGCCGGCATCGAGCAGGATCAGGTTGGTGGCATCGTTGACGCCCACAGTCGGCGTCAGGGTCGCGGTCCAGGTCAGGCCACCGTCACTGCTGGCAAGGTTGGACAACACGCCATTGGCGACACTGAGATCCGACAAGTCGAAACCGGACACCGCCTCGGTGAAGCTGATGGTCACGGTGGTGCTCTGGCCAATGCCCAGGGTGGTATCGCCCACGGTGATGGTGGCGCCAGGGCGAACCGTGTCGATTGCGTAGTTGTTGGAGTCCACCACACCGACACCGCTGTTGCCCGAGGCGTTGACCACGCCGCTGGTGTCCAGGCTGATCAGGTTGCTGGTGTCGGTGATGCTGGCGCTCGGCGTGAACGTGGCCGTCCAGGTGACGCCGCCGTCGGTGGACGACACATTGCTGAGCGTACCGTTGCTGATGGTCAGGTCGCTGTTGTCGAAACCGCTCACCGCTTCCGAGAACGTAATGGTGACCTGCGAGGTTTCTCCTATGCGCAGCGCACTGTCGGCCACCACGATCGTGGCCGTCGGCACCTGCGTCTCGACTGCATAGTTGGCCGAATCGGTAGTGCCGGTCCCGGTATTGCCGGCCGCGTCGCTCACGCCGGTATTGTCCAGGGTGATCAGGTTGCTGGTGTCGGTCACGCCCAGGGTCGGCGTGAAGGTTGCGGTCCAGGTCAGGCCGCCATCGCTGCTGCTGACGGCGCTCAGAGTACCGTTGGCGACGCTCAGGTCAGCGTTGCTGAAGCCGGTCACCGCCTCGCTGAAGGTGATGGTCACCTGCGCGGTTTCACCCGGTTTCAACACCGAATCGCTCAGCACGATAGTGGCGGACGGGCGCTGGCTGTCGACGCTGTAGTTGTTCGAATCAGTGGTGCCGCTGCCCGCGTTGCCCGCCAGGTCGGCGACGCCGCTGTTGGCAAGGGTGATGACGTTGCTGGTGTCCGTGACGCCACTGGTCGGAGTGAAAGTCGCGGTCCAGGTGATGCCGCCGTCACTGCTGCTCAACCCGCTGAGCGTACCGTTGGCGACGCTCAGGTCGGCGTCGGTGAAACCGGTCACGGCCTCGTTGAAGGTGATGGTCACCAGCGAGGTCTCACCGGCGGCAATGGCGGTGTCGGCGACGACGATGGTCGCCGTTGGGCGCACGGTGTCGACGGCGTAGTTGTTCGAATCGGTGGTGCCGACGCCAGCGTTGCCTGAGACGTTGACGACACCGGTATTGTCCAGGGTGATCAGGTTGCTGGTATCGGAAATGCTCGCGCTCGGTGTGAACGTGGCCGTCCAGGTAACGCCACCGTCGGAGGACGACACGTTGCTCAGCGTGCCGTTGCTGATGGTCAGGTCGCTGTTGTCGAAACCGCTCACCGCTTCGTTGAAGGTGATGGTCACCTGGCTGGTTTCACCGATGCTCAGGGACGTATCGGCCACCACGATGGTCGCCGTCGGCACCTGCGTGTCGATCGCGTAGTTGGTCGAGTTGGTCGTGCCGGCTCCGGTGTTGCCCGCCGCGTCACTCACGCCGGTATTGTCCAGGATGATCAGGTTGGATGTATCCCGCACACCGAGGGTCGGCGTGAAGGTCGCAGTCCAGGTCAGGCCGCCATCGCTGCTGCTGACGGCACTCAGCGTGCCGTTGGCAACGCTCAGGTCAGCGTTGGTGAAACCGGTCACCGCCTCGCTGAAGGTGATGGTCACCAGCGAGGTTTCGCCGACACTGAGGTTGGCATCGGCCAGCACGATCGTTGCGGTCGGACGTTCGGTGTCCAGCGCGTAGTTGTTGGAGTCGGTGCCGCCGACATTGAGGTTGCCCGCCAGGTCAACGATGCTGCCGCTGTTGAGCGAGATGACGTTGCTGGTGTCCGTGACGCCACTGGTCGGCGTGAAGGTCGCAGTCCAGGTGATGCCACCATCGCTGCTGCTCAGCCCGGAGATCACGCCGTTGGCGACCGTCAGGTCAGCACTGGTGAATGCCGTCACGGCCTCGTTGAAGGTGATGGTCACCAGCGAGGTCTCGCCAGCGGCAATGGCGGTGTCGGCCACGACGATGGTCGCGGTTGGGCGCACTGTATCGACAGCATAGTTGTTGGAGTCGGTGGTGCCCACGCCGGCGTTGCCCGCAGCGTTGATCAAGCCGGTATTGTCCAGGGTGATCACGTTGCTGGTGTCGGAAATGCTCGCGCTCGGCGTGAACGTGGCCGTCCAGGTGACGCCGCCGTCGGTGCTGCTCATGGTGCTGAGCGTACCGTTGCTGACGGTCAAGTCCGCGTTGTCGAACCCGCTGACCGCCGAGTTGAACGTCACGGTGACCAACGTCGTCTCGCCGATGCTCAATGTGGTATCGGCAATCACGATGGTCGCCGTCGGCACGTTGGTGTCGACCTGGTAGTTGTTGGAGTTGGTGGTGCCGGTACCGGTGTTGCCCGCCGCATCGCTGACGCCGGTGTTGTTCAGGACAATGAGGTTGGACGTGTCGCTGACCCCGAGGGCTGGCGTGAAGGTGGCGGTCCAGGTGATGCCGCCATCACTGCTGCTGACGGCACTCAACGTGCCGTTGGCCACGCTCAGGTCCGAATTGTCGAAACCGGTCACCGCTTCGGAGAAGGTGATGGTGACCAGCGACGTTTCGCCAACGCTCAGCGCCGTATCGGCAACCACGATGGTGGCGGTCGGGCGCAGCGTGTCGACGACGTAGTTGTTGGAGTCGGTGGTACCGCTGCCGACGTTGCCTGCACCGTCCACCACGCCCGTGTTATTGAGCGTGATCAGGTTGGTGGTATCGCTGATGCCAGCGCTCGGCGTGAAGGTCGCGGTGTAAGTGATGTTGTCGCTGGTGCTCAGGCCGCTCAGGCTGCCGTTGGCGACGGTCAGGTCCGCCAGGGTGAAACCCGTCACGGGCTCGCTGAAGGTGATCGTCACCAGCGATGTTTCGCCAACGGCGATGGCCGTGTCGGCGACCACGATGGTGGCGGTCGGACGCACGGTGTCGATGGCGTAGTTATTGGAATCGGTGGTCCCGCTGCCAGCGTTGCCGGCTGAGTCCGTAATGCCGGTGTTATCCAGGGTGACCAGGTTGGTGGTGTCGCTGACGCTGGCACTTGGCGTGAGCGTGCCGGTCCAGGTGATGCCGCCGTCGCCGCTGCTCAGGCCGGTGATCGTACCGTTGGCGACCGTCAGGTCGGCGGTGGTAAAGCCTGTCACCGCTTCGTTGAAGGTGATGGTCACCAGCGAGGTTTCGCCGACGCTCAAGGCGTTGTCGGCCACGACGATAGTCGCGGTCGGACGCTGGGTGTCGACGGCATAGTTGTTGGAACTGGTGGTGCCGCTGCCGGTGTTGCCCGCCGCGTCCGCCACACCGGTATTGGCCAGGATGATCAGGTTGGTGGCATCGGTGGTGCTGGCGCTCGGGGTGAGCGTCGCGGTCCAGGTGATGCCGCCGTCGCTGCTGCTCAGGCCGCTCAAGGAGCCATTGGCAACGGTGAGGTCAGCCAGGGCGAAACCGGTCACCGCCTCGCTGAAGGTGATCGTCACCAGCGAGGTTTCGCCGATGTTCAGCGCGGTATCGGCCACCACGATGGTGGCGGTCGGGCGCGCGGTGTCGATGGCGTAGTTGTTGGAGTCGGTGGTCCCGCTGCCGGCGTTCCCGGACAGGTCGGCAATGCCGGTGTTATCCAGGGTGATCAGGTTGGTGGTGTCGCTGACGCTGGCACTTGGTGTGAGCGTCCCGGTCCAGGTGATACCACCGTCGCTGCTGCTCAGGCCGGTGACCGTGCCATTGGCGACCGTCAGGTCGGCGGTAGTAAAACCACTCACCGCCTCGCTGAACGTGATGGTCACCACGGAGGTTTCACCGACGCGCAGCGCGGTGTCAGACACCACGATGGTGGCGGTCGGGCGTTGCGTGTCGATGGCGTAGTTGTTGGAGTTGGTCGTCCCCACGCCGGCGTTGCCATTGAGGTCCGCCACGCCCGTATTGTTCAGGACAATGAGATTGGATGTATCGGTGATCGCCGCATCCGGCGTCAGCGTGGCCGTCCAAGTGATGCCACCGTCGCTGCTGCTCAGGCCGCTAAGCGTACCGTTGGCCACCGTCATGTCGGCCGTGGTAAAGCCGGAAACGGCTTCGGAGAAGGTGATGGTGACCGTGGAGGTCTCGCCAATCCTCAGGGCCGTGTCGCTCACCACGATGGACGCCGTGGGTGCCACGGTGTCATTGACGATGTAATTGTTCGAGTCGGTGGTGCCCACCCCGGCATTGCCGGCCAGGTCGGCGACGCCGGTATTGTTCAGGGTGATGATGTTGGTGGTGTCGGCGATGTTGCTGGCCGCGGTCAACGTACCAGTCCAGGTGATGCCACCGTCGCCACTGGTCAAGGTGCCGACGCTGCCGTTCTGCACCGTCAGGTCCGCTGCGGTAAGGCCGGTAACGGCTTCGGAAAAGGTGATGGTCACCGTCGACGTACCACCGGAGTTCAGGTTGGTATTGGCCACCACGACGGTCGCGGTGGGCGGCGTCTCGTCCGGCACATAGTTGGTGTTGATGGTGCCGCCATCCCCGTAGACGTTGGCCACCGACGCCGGCGAAACGCCAGCGCTGCCAGCGCTTGTCCCTCCCACGCCGCTGCCACCGACGTTACCGGCCAGGGCCGCGAAGTTGGCAGCCGTGATCAGGATCGAGCCTTTGTTCCAGATGGCGCCGACACCGACACCACCCGCACCACCCGCCTGGAGATAGCTACCGCCAGCCCCGCCGCCACCACCACCACCGCCGGCACCGACGTTGTTGGAGATGACCGAGTTGCCGATGATCCGCAGGGTTGCGCCGGTATCGTTGTAGATACCCCCCACCGCGCCGCCGCCAGCGCCGCCGATGTCGTCATAACCATCGCCACCGCCGCCACCGCCGATGGACAAGCCTCCGCTGGTGGCCGTGCCGCCGGCCGAACCGGTGCTGTAGCCTGGATAAGCCGCACCGCCCGCGCCACCCGTGGTGGAACCGCCACGCCCGCCAATGTTGAAGAAGCCGCCGCCCGCGCCCCCTTGTCCGGCCGTGCCGTTGGAGCCCGTGGAGTTGAGCGTGTCGCCGCCCTTGCCACCGGTACCGCCAGTGATCGCGCCACCGCCACCACCGCCGCCACCGGCGTACTGCGGCGTTACACCACCGCCACCGCCGCCGCCCGAAGCGGCGTTCGCGGTCACCGTGACGTTTCTCAGGGTCAAGGTGCCGGCGTTGTAGATGCCGCCGCCCTGGGACACCAGCGCATCGTCGCCGCCGTTACCACCGTTGCCTGCCACCATGCCCCGGGTAATGACCAGGCCATCGAGGGTGGCGGTGGTACCCGACGTCACGTTGATGATCTGGGTGCGATATTGCCCATCCAGGGTCACATCGGCGACGTTGTCGTTGTTGAGGTCGCCATCGATGGTGACGTTTCTATCGACCACCAGCACTTGGGTCAGCGCGACGGTCATGCTGGTATTGAACGTGACAATGTCACCGTTCTGCGCCGAACCCAGGGCTGCGCGCAAAGAACCGATACCCGAATTGAGGTTATTGGTGGCGGTCCAGGTGGCCAGGCCCCATTGGTACTCGCTCATGGCGGAGTTCGAGAGCACGTTGGCGCTTTCGATGTTGCCGGTGGCGATTTCCAGGTCCCAGTCGCCGCCCAGGCCGGTACGGTCGTCGGACGCCGCTACATCGCGGCCGGTCAACTGCGCCAATGAATCGACCAGGCTCAAGCCACGTTCGCCTTCGGCGGTATAGCAGCCATAGATCAGGATATCGCCACCGGCATTCATGTCCTGGCCGATCTGCGCGAGCACTTCGCTGCGGGCCTGGACGTTATCCGCCGACAGGTAGCTGTTGCCCAGCCACAAATCACCAGCGTTACCGTGGGCGATGATCTGCACCGAGCTGATGCCCTGGTGGGTGTCCAGGTAATCGGCGATCTGTTGCAAGCCGTCCTTGCTGGCATCCAGTTGCACGACCTGGGTACCAGGCGCCACGCCTTCGAGCAGGCTGGCGGAATCCTTGACCCGGGAATCGACGAACACCACAGACTTGCCCGGCACGGCAGCCTCGGTGGCATCGACCTGGCCCTGGGGTGCATGGGTGTCGGCCGGCTGGTCCGCCGTGGGCGTCTTGGCCGCATCGGCCGTCGGATGTGCATCCGGTTGAGCAGCGTCGGCCACGGTTGCCGCCACCGCGCCGTCGAATAGCATTCGCGGCTCCAGGGACATGATCATTGGCGATGCCAGGGCCTGTGCGCCCTCGGTTACCCGCGATTTGCCTTTACTCCACCACATGACGATCACCTGGACTCGAACTTCTTGAACACGCAAATGAAAAAAACCGCAATCAGCTGATCGCGGCGTCGGTTTTCATACGAATGACATTGGCGGCGCTTGCGGACCCATCGCGCCAGAACGACAACTCGGCATACTTTTCAAACAGATCCGGCGGCAGCAAGGTCCGCCGGGCTTGCGACGCGACCTTGGGCTTGACCTTGTGCAGGCCGGCAACGCCCAGGGCCTGGTCGAAGGCCGGCGCGTCGTAGGTCAAGTGATTGAAATCGTGCTCGAACCAGGGTTCGCCGATGAAGTCGTACACCAGGCGCATCACCCGCTCCGGGGCCTGGCTCAACAAATCGTAATCAACGATCAGCAGCGACTCGGCGTTCTCACCGTAATAGGCCTCTTTGAGCGCCGTCCAGGCGAACCCCACCAGGCGGTTGCGCTGGGCCAGGGTTTCGCAGCGGCTGTAGACGGTGTTGCGCTCGTCATCGTCGTTGAACAGCTTGGTGTTTTCGAACGGATTGGCGCGGTAGAGCCGCTCCAGGCTGTCGAGCACCCAGGCGACGTTGCGCACACAGGCGATGGTCTTGGCTTGGGGAAACAGATCCTGCAAGGCAGGCAAGCGGGCGCACCACTGGCGGTTCGTATCGAAGATGACAGGCTTGTCGGATTTGTCGGCGTAGTAGGAGTCGAAGAGACCGCGCAGCAGGCGGCGGCGCAGGTCGGTGTCGATGACCGAGCCGAACTCGCTGCCGGCGCTGCATTGCTGCAGGACGCTGCTGAACAGCGAACCGACGGGACTGGTCATGCCGGCATGAAAGCGCGGGTTCTGCAACAAAATGGCAGAAAGCAGGGTCGAGCCCGAGCGCGGTAAACCGGAGATAAAGTGAAACTGCGGCAATCCCTTCACCTGTTTGTAGTCCCTTTGTATCGCCAAGCGTAGCCGAGGAAATAATCGCCGACTAGTAGTACTTTGACATCAAATACACCTTGAACCGTAAAAAAGATGGACGGTACAGGCCCACGGCATACGTGAATCGATTAAGCGAACTCGAAGTATTTTCATGCCCTTTTCACCCAGCAGAATGAAACAACCGCGTCTACGCTCAGCGTGCGTGACCAGGCCAGGGGTTAAGGAGTAGGACTGATCGCACCTCTCCTCCCCCAGACCCTGCCCGCGTCGCCATACCAACAATCTGAAGGGATGAGGAATCTATGGAAGTATTTATGGGCACTATCCAGTCATTCGCCTTTAACTTCGCGCCCAATGGCTGGGCGCTGTGCAACGGGCAGACACTCGGCATCTCCCAATACCAGGCGTTGTTCTCCCTGCTCGGCACCTACTACGGAGGCAACGGCACCACCAACTTCATGCTGCCCAACTTGCAAGGCCGCCTGCCCTTGGGGCAAGGCAACGGCCTGGGCCTGACTCCGCGGGTCATCGGCGAAGTTTCCGGTACCGAAAACGTCACAGCAACGATCAACAACCTGCCCAACCACACCCACACGCTCGCAGGCATCAGTGCCTCGACCACCCTGCAACTGGCCAACCCGGCCAGCAACCCGGTGAATACCCCAACGGCCACCAACTCGTTCATCGGCACCTCAGGCACCGGGCCGGGATCGGCGGCGATCTATTCCGACAAGATAGGCGCCTCGCCGGTGCCGTTGCAGGGGGTGACCACCACCGTTAACGGCACGATTTCCGCCACAGGCAACGGTTTGCCAATGGAGATAATGAACCCGTTCCTGGCGATCAACTTCAGCGTCGCGCTGAATGGCCTCTTCCCGTCCCGTAACTGATGAATCGCCGGAGGGCTACGGTCCTCCGGCCTTTTGGAGTCTCGACATGCTGCAACAGGTTCATAGCCGCCATTTCCAACCGCTGCTGGGCCAGACCGGCAGCCTGACCCTGCCCGACGGCAGTCGCCTGCCGGTGCGCTTCGAAACCCTCGAAGAAACACCTCGGGCAAAGCTGCCGAACACCGAGCGCATGCCCTTCAGTGTGGAACTCAACAGCCTGGAAAGTACGGCGTTCGTGGACGGCCTCTGCGAGCTGGAAGTGCCGGAACTGGGCAAGATCGAGGGGGTATTCGTGTCACGGATGCCACCCATGGGACGGGATCCGGCGCTGGGGTATTTCTACATCGCGTTTAACTGATCACACAAAACCCGAGTTCAAAACAGACCTATTGTCGGAGCGGGCTGTGTGGGAGCAAAGCTTGCTCGCGATCCAGGCGCAGCGGTCCTCAAGAGACCGCGGCGTTTTCATCGCGGGCAAGCCTTGCTCCCACACAGCCCGCTCCCACAGGAATTTATAGTGCCTGCAAGACTTGCTCAGTTGCCTTTCGGATACCAGACCAACCGCTCCGCCGCCGGGCTGCGCTCTTGTACTTCGAAACCCAGCGCCAGGTAGTGCCGGCGGGCATGGGGATTGCTGGTCCAGACCACGGTCGCCACCGGGCAACGGATCTGTTGCGCGGCTTTCTGCACCCCTTGCAGCACCGTCCGGCCATAACCTTGCCCACGCGCCTGGGGGATGAAGGCCAGGTACAGCACGCGAATTTCATTGGGGCCGAAATCCGTGCTCAAGGCGCCGATGGCGGTGCCGAGTTTTTCCACGACGTAATGCATGGCATTGGGAAAGTTCTCGCCCAACCCTTGCTCCTGCACCTGGAACTGCTGGGCAAGCACCTGTTGCACTTGCTCGTGCTCACCGTCGATCCACTGCAGGTCCGGTCGCGCCGCCTGGTACAGGCCCTGCAAGAACGGTCCATCGCTGACCCGCGATGGACGCACCACCAATCCCTCTGCTGCCACTGAATCCATGCTCGCCCCTTAGAACCCGCTTTCCCTGACACCCAACGCCGCCAACCGACGCCAGGCCGCTCCCAACACCGACTCGCCCTTGCCCTGCAACACCGCCACCCCACGCAGCGGTTGCACCGGGGCAGAGGTATCGCCCACCGCACTCAGGCGCACGCCGTATTGCGCCTGCACCGGCTCGGCCCGTTGCTGCGAGTCGCGGCGCACCGCAATCGGTCCGTGATGATCAGACGTCAACGCTTGCTGTTCGACCCAGGCCACGCCGTTGGTATCGATTTCATTCAGTTGCACGGCGATGGAGGTGTGCATCGGATCGTCCGCAATGAACCGTCCCGTGGCCCCCGGCTCGACCCGCCAAAGCTCGGCTTCGGTCAAGTACCCGCGCAGCCGCGAATCGGTCTGCACCACCCGCGCCAGCGCCTGCGTGGGCGACAACCAGCGCCCTACCGACAGTTGCGGCAACAAGTCGCGCACTTGGCCGGCATGGGGAGCGCGCAGCAACAGGCGTTCACGCTGGGCGACCAGGCCCCGGTATTCGGCCACCGCTTCGGCCAATCGCTGTTCGATGATGCCGGCATCGGCAGCGGTTTCGCTGCGCCCGGCCTGACGCCGCATCTGCAACTGCTGGATCTCGATTTCCCGGCGCACGATGGTCAGGCGCGACGCCATGTCCGGCGACTCCAGCTCAATCAACACATCGCCCTGTGCCACAGTCTGGCCGTCGCGCACATTCACCTGCTTGACCCGGGCCGCCACCGGCGCGTGCAAGGCACTGGCACGCCCGGCCTCGAGCATGGCCGGCACTTCCACCGCGCTGCGCCAGGGCAGCAACAGCACCAACAGCAAAGCCAGCACCACCAGGCTGCTCAGGAGCACCCTAACGCCGTGGGCCTGCTCACGGCGACTCCACCATTGCCGCCATTCATTCACGATGGGCATAAAAATGAACCACACCAATTCCACCATCATCAGAAAAATGCCCAGCACCTTGAAGAACAGGTGATAGACCGCCAGGGCAATCCCGAAAAACAACAACGCCCGCCACAGCCAGGAGCCATAGCCCCACACCAGCAAACGGCGCCGCATCTTCGGCGACCAGGGTTCCGGCGCCGCCGCGCCATAACCGAACAAGGCTTCACGCAGGCGCCAGCGGCACAGGGCGAACGCACGCCCCTGAAGGTTATCCACCGCCCAGAAATCACTGAGCAGGAAATACCCATCGAAGCGCATGAAGGGGTTCAGGTTGATGACCAGCGTGGTGATCCAGGTGGCGCTGGCCAGCATGAACGCCGCGGTGCGCGCCGGCCCGTCGGGCAGCAGCGACCAGGCCAGCAACGCGATGCACGCCAGCACCAGCTCGGCCAGGACCCCGCCGGCACCGATCAGCAACCGCGCGCGGCGGTCATTGATCCGCCAGGCATCGCTGACGTCGGTGTAGAACATCGGCAACAGCACCATGAATGCCACGCCCATGCTTTGCACACGACAGCCCGCACGCTTGGCCATGAATGCATGGCCGAATTCGTGGCACAGCTTGGCGAAGAGCAACGCCGTCCCGAACGCCAGCGCACCGCCCAGGCTGAACAGGTGCGGAAACGTCGCGATGAATCGCTGCCAGTCCCGCGACACCAGGAAAATGCCGGCACCCAAGGTCAGCGGCAGACCATAGCGCAGGATCCCGGGGCCGAACCGCGCCAACCAGGGCCAGGCACGATTGAGAAAAGCGTCCGGGCGCCACAGCGGAATGCGAAAAAACAGGTATTGATGCAGCAGGATCTGCCACAGGCTCTGGCGCTGCGCGGCGGTCTTGAAGAGATAGCTGTCGCGCTGTTGCGGGTCCATCGCGCTGATCAGATCATGACCGCGCAAGAAACCCAGCAACTGCTCCAGCGATTCACTATTGAGTGGCAGGCCTGGCTCGCGGTTCGCGGCTTGCAGCACCTGCTCCGGATCACCCAGGGACCAGTGTCGCAACATGCGCATCGCCGCCGCGCCAAGCTTGAAATAGCGCCCGCGCACCGGATCGGCCAAGGTCCACTGCGGCGAACCGTCCGGGTCCGGCGCCGCCGGGGACAGTTGCAGGTCCGGCCGCAGGCTCGGCAGCTCCATGCTACAGGCCTACGCTCTGGCGCAGGCCGGCCAGTGGTCTACGCAACAGGTACAACGCCAGCGGAGCACGGTCGCCGAAGACCTTCGCCGTACCTCGCAGGCCGATACGCGGCGCTTGAGCATCGAAACGCGCATCCAACCGATACGCCAGTTGCCCGGCGGCGGTAGGCTGCGCTTCATACGCCGAGCGCTCGAGCCAGGCCAGGTGCCGCTGCAACGGGTCGCTGTCGAGAAACAACGCCACTTGCGCACCGGGTTCCAGGGCAATCGCGTCGCCCACCGCCAATTCAATACGCAACTCGGCCTGGTTCGGATCGGCGATCTCCATCAGCCGCTCGCCAGTCTGCACAGGCTTGCCGAGCCAGCGCTCGGCGTCGGCGAACACCGCGATGCCGTCGCGCTCGGCGCGTACTTCGCTGCGCTTGAGCAGTTCAAGCGCGTAGTTGCGCTCGGCGCGTTTCTGTTCGACTCGGGCGGCCAGCAGGTCGATCTTCGAACTCGATTCCGCGTCGGCAAACGAGCGCTGGGAATTGGCCTTGAGTTCTGCCTCGGCCACGCCCAACGCACGCTCGGCCACATCGGCCTGGGCCTTGAGGCTGGTGCTTTCGAAACGCAGCAGCAGGTCACCGTTCTTGACGGCCTGGTTAGGCTTGACCTGGAACTCGGCGATCACCCCATCCAACGGCGCCGCCACCACCTGCCCGCCCAGCGGCACCACTTCGGCCGGGGCCAACACGGACTGGCGCACAGGGATCAGCAAGCCCAGCAACAACACCGCCACCAGGGCGACCTGGCGCTTGCGAGTCCAGCGCAGGCGCCACGGCTTGCGCGGTTGCAGCGCCAGCCACGCATGGCTGTAGGTGTCGCCCAGTTGCGACAGCAGTACTTGTTCAGGCGGGGTCCAAGGCAGGTCGCGGGCCAGCCACAAACCACCGAACACCTGGGCCTGATGATCGATCAATGGCAGCCAGAACACTTGTCCGGCCGACAAGCTTCGCCAGTCTTCCCGAACGGATTCGCTTACCCCATCGGCGGCAATCACCCGGGCCTGCTTCAGCACCCCCTGCTTGAACAACTGCGCCACGGCCTGCTCGACGAACGCCACGAACGGCGCATTCGGCTCCACGGTGCTGACGCCGGTCACCGCCTGGACCTTGCCGGCGATCAACAACGCGGCGTGGCGAAACCCGAACAGCGCCTGGCCGTCGTTGACCAGGCTGTAGCTCAATTGCGCCGGCGTTCGTGCGGCCCGCGTATGACGCTCCAGGTCGAGGAAGCGGGCAAACACCTGCTCGGCGCTGCCCGATATCGGCGCGTTCACTTGGGCTCCGCGAAACGCGCCGTGCCGCTCATGCCCGACAGCAGGCCGCTGGCATCCGGCACGTTCGCCACCAGCAGCAGGGTCTGGCTGCCCTCATCGATGCGCGCGCCCAGGCGCTTGACCGTCGCTTGCAACGGCTTGCCGGTTTCATCGGGGATAAACGTAAAGGGCTGACCGGGCTTGAGCCTGTCCATCCAGCGTGAAGGCACCAGCAAATGGATCTCCAGGGTGCGGTTGTCGACCACATCCAGCAACGGCGCGCCGGCCGCGACGCTTTCATAACGCTGGACCTTGCGTGCCACCACCTGACCATCGAAGGGTGCGACCACGCTGCAGCGCTTGACCTGGACCTGGTACACCTGGGACTGCGCCTGGGTCTCGTTGAGCCGGGCCTCGGCCCGCGACACTTCAAACCGCCCGACTGACTTCAACGCCGCCAACTGCCGGTTATGCGCCAGTTCCTCACTGGCACCACGGCTGGCCGCCTGGGCCGCATTGAGCTGGGCCTGATAGGCCGAGCAATCGAAACGCGCCAGGGTGTCGCCCTTCTTGAACGACTCACCCTCACTGAACGGCAACTCGACGATACGCCCGGCCAACTCGCTGGCCAGCACCGCCTGATCCCGCGCCCGAAGCACCCCTCGAGCCTCGTTGCCAGACGCACTGGCCGTGGCGTTACTCTCAAGCAATGGATCGTCTGCTACAGGCGTTTGCGCCTGGACACCGCACGCTACAAAGGCCAATCCCACAACCCAACTACTTAAACGTCGCATGACCGTTACTCCCTGACGGATGGGCGGAGTCTACGACAGCGGTGGGGGGCGTCAAGGGAGTAACCGTGAAGCAAGGAGAAATCTCTGTGGCGAGGGGATTTATCCCCGCTGGACTGCGCAGCAGTCCCAAGCATGTATTCAATCTCCCTGAAGTACCGAGGCGTCAGGTTTCGAGGCTGCTACGCAGCCTAACGGGATAAATCCCCTCGCCACAGGTTATGTGGTTGGCAGACATCGCGCTGCCTACTCCACCAACCTCAACACCCCATCGCAATACACCACCTCACGCCCCAACCACCCCACATCCACCTGAGGCAATACCGCCGAAGGTTTGCGCAATTCACGCAGCAACGTCGAGCCGTGGGACAAGCGTCCGCCCATGCGCGCGATCACGGCACGGGAGCTTTGATAGTGGGCGTGGCGGCCAGGGTCGAGGGTGTCTTCCAGCAGGATGTCCTCACCCAAAATGCCTTGGGCCTGACCCGGGTAGATCAAGAACCCACTCGCCTGCTCGGTGCCTTCACGCCCGTCCTGCCAGAAGCTGCCGTCGCGGCTGCGGATGTCCGGGTGCGGCGCGAACCAATGCGCCCGGTCCACCGCCGGCATGGCGTGATGCAAGCGAAAGAAAATCCGCATCAGGTTGTCGCGATACCATTCGCGCACCTGCAAGTAGTAACCGCGCAAGCCTGGCAGACCGGTCGAATGGGCCAGGCGAATCGTCAGGGGCCATTGTGGGAAGGTCTGCAACGGCAGTTCGGTCGGTGCCGGGCGTGGCGTCGCTGGATCGGTTTCCCAGGGCAGCCGATGCGGACTGTGTTCAAGATTGTCGTAGGCGGTCGGTGGCCGGCCCAGCCAGTCGCCGCCACTGCTGGCCAGGGCACTGGCGATGCACAGGTTGCCTTGCACCACGAACACGTAGAAACGGGTAAACCAGTCGGCCAGTTGCTGGCCGTCTGCGCCTTGTCCGGTCAGTTCCTGCAGCTCTCGGTCAAAACGTCGCAAGCCGTTTTCCAGCGTCAGCAAATGCCCGCGGGCAACGCGTTGCATGCGCAGGAACAACGGCAGCGAACGCAGCAGGCGCAGCGGCCGCCAAGGCAGGTGCGGAGTCGCGCCGCCGACCTCGCCGGCGTAGCTGCTGGCGCTGATGCCCCAGTCGGCCAGCCTGGCGAGAAACAAATCATTGTTGATATACGAAGCGCCGCCAAACACCGCCGTGAAAGGCTCGTTGTCTTGCAGCACCCGCGAGTCCCAACGCGCCATGATCGCCGGAATGCTCGCCGCCGCGCGGCGCTGGGCGTACTCCACCAACACGCTGGGTTGCGGCGGCAGGATCTCGGCGATGTTGGCGGCGGTCAGGTGGCGGCGCCAGCCATAGTCGCTGATCGGTCGGTACTGCAACAGCCAGAGTTGCGTGCCGTCCCAGGCCCATTCAACATCGCCGGGTACGTAGTGGAAGACCCGCAGCACGCCTTGGAGAAAACGCCACAGCAGGTCTGCAGTCAGGCCATGGGCGGGCTTGAAGGTGTCGCTGTTCCACGACGCGCCGAGGCGGGAAATGATCGCGCGCTCGGGGCTCACCTTGCCATCGGCCAACGATTCCAGATGCCCTTCGACCCATTCCAATTCAACGGACAGGTGACGCACGAAGGCGATCCCGGACAGCCGTGGCGTGATGAAGCGCTGCACCACCACTTCCTCGACACCTGCCGCACTCAACTCGGCAATGCGCGCCGGCACGTTGTGCGTCGGCTCGCGCAGGAACGTGGTGCTCAAGCCGGCATTGGCCGCATCGGCCTGATCCTCCCCGTAACTGGAGGAACGCACTGCCCAGAGAGCGTCCGGCTGGCTCTCCAGAAAGTTTGGCAAACGCGGATCATCACAATCGTTGAGCGACAGCGCCGCAGGCACCGGCTGCCCAGCCAACGCCGCCAGACGCAAGCGGCCGCCTTTGGTATGCGCGACGAAACCACGTTCGCCGGATTCCAGCCACGCCGCGAATTCAGCGGGTGAATCGATCCACGGGTAATGCCCCCAGCCGGGTTTCAGGCTGATGGTCAGATCGGCACGGGCGAGAATGGCCGACCAGGCCGCCGCCTGCGCGACGCCCAGCACCTTGTCCTGATCGCCCCACACCAGTTCGACCGGGTCGGTTATCCACTCCAGCAATGGCAAGGCGGTGTCGGCACGCACCAAGTCCCAGTGCGGCACAAAGGCGCGGCAGCGAGCATAGCCGGCGCCCATGCGCTGGTACTGCGCGGGCGTCCAGGACTGGCTGGAAAATTTGCGGGCAAACAGCGTCGGTTTGTTCGCCAGCAGCCAGTGAATGGTCTTGCGAATCGACAGCGGCGACATCAACGCCGGCAGCCGTCGCTGCCACAAAAACGCACCCACCGGCGCCAACAACACACTGCGACAAAAATGCCCCGGCTGACGTTGCAAGGCGTGCAGCACCAGCAAGGCGTTGACCCCGACCGCCATGATCGCGCTGCCCTTGTCCGTTGCCGCCAGCAACGCCTGGGCGTAGGCCGCCAAGTCTTCGCAGGGAGCCTGAGGGTTGTTGCCGAAGCCGGGCAGTTCCAGCGGCACCACGTCATGGTGTTGAAAGTGCGGCAACGCATCGTCCCACCAATCGGCAGCGCTTCCGTTGCCAGCCAGCAGGTACATCCGGGGCTTGCTCATGGGCGCTCCTCAGGCCAGGTCGCGCAGGGCAGCGTCAAGCGTCGGGTAACGGAACGTATAGCCCGCCTCGACGAGACGACTTGGCAGCACACGTTGGCCGTCGAAAAACAACTGAGCCATTTCGCCTGCCAAAGCACGCACCGGCGCGGCGGGAATGTGGAACCACACCGGGCGCTTGAGCACCTTGCCGACGCTTTCGGCGAACAGCGCCTGACTGACCGTTTCTGGCGCCACCAGGTTGTAGGTGCCGCTCAGGCTTTCGTCATCGAAGGCCCGGGCGATCACTTGGATCACGTCGTCGCGATGCACCCAACTCATGATTTGCCGACCATCACCCATCCGCCCGCCAAACCCCAGGCGAAATGGAATCAGCAACGGCAACAACGCACCGCCCGGACCAAACACCACGCCCAGGCGCATCACCACCTGCCGCACACCCAATTCGGTGGCGGGCCGGGCTGAGGCTTCCCAACGCACACAGAGTTCAGCCATGAAGCCATCGCCCTGGGTGGCGCTTTCATCGAGACTTTCACTGGCGTCACGCACGCCATAAAAACCGACGGCCGACGCCTGTATCCACAACGCCGGTTTGTGCCGGGCGTTTTTCAACCAGGTCATCAAGGCTTCGGTGGTATTGACCCGGCTGGCGATGAGTTGCGCCTGGCGCGCGGGGCTCCAGCGCGGCCCGGCCACCGGTGCGCCTGCCAGGTTGATCACCACATCGAAGGTTTCGTCATGACCCAGCTTGCCCAGGGAGCGCAGGCAACGGGCGCGGCCATCAAACAGATAGGCCGCTTTCAATGGATCGCGAGCCAGCACGCTGACTGTGTGCCCGGCGTCGAGCAATTGATTGACCAGCGTCTCGCCGATAAACCCGGTGCCACCCGTGACCAGCACGCGCTTGTAGGCGCCACCGGCAAACGGGTTGGCGGGTTTGCCCGCGCGCTGCATGCGCAAGGCCGCCAAGCCGTCGCGAATCCCCGAGGCCGTGACCCCGATGGCGAACAAGGTCAGCAGCCAACCGCGCCAGCCCAGGTCGATCGCGCTCAGGCCGGTGGGCAAACTCGCCCACTGCGCCAGTTGCACGCCGTACAGCGCGAAGAAGGCCCCGCCGTTGACCGCCAGCACCGTGTGCATGATGCGCTCGATGGCGGGCAGCTTGCGGCTACGGTCCTCGACCACGAAATCCCAGAGCGTCAGGCCGATCTCCAGTGCGAACAGCAACGCAATGACGATCGCCCAAGTCCCCTCGAAGGCCAAGTGCGCCATGCCCAGGAACAGGATCCCGTAGAAGCACGAGCGCAGGGCGTGGATGGAGAGCTCCAGCCGGGCACTGTGGCGATAGGGCAAGGCGACGGTGAGTTCGTGGTGATACAGGGTATCCAGCGCACCGAGGATCGCTTGGGCAATCAGCAGGGTGATGGCCCAGTCCAGCAGTGAAAAGTCAGGCATGGTTTGAATCACTCGACGCGTAGTCAGTCAGGGAGGTGCGGCGGTCGTGGCGATAGAGCCAGAACAGCGGCGGCAATAAAACGAGCAGAGCCAGGCTGTCGAACCATAGGTGAGACCAGACCCGTGCCTGGGCGGAAATCAGCATGTCCTGGGGCGCCCAGAGCAGGATGCCGGCGATCAGCCAGCCCCACGGCATGGCGCTCTTCAGGCGATTGCCGATATGGACGAGGGCGAGCATGTACAGCCCATAGCTCTGCAATGTGGCGCCGAACAAGGCCAGCCACCAGACTTGTTGCGCGCGGGCCGTGACGGGCACCGAGCCGGCGCCCCAGAAAGCCTGTTCGATAGTCTGCAGATAACCGTCGAGCAAGCCCGAATGACCGGCCCAGGTCAGCGTGACGCCGGCGAGCAGGTGCATCAGGGCCGCCGCGTACAACCAAACGACCAGGGCTTTGCGAAGGGGACTGTGAGGGGGTGGCATTCCATGTCCTGAAGGCTTGCTTGAGGGCGGCCAGTCTAAAGGAAATGGAGAGGGCTTTACTTGGCTAATTGTGGCGTGGGGATTTAGCGAAATGTCACACCGCCCTCTGGACCGTAGGAGCTGTGTAGGAGCTGTCGAGTGCAACGAGGCTGCGATCTTTCCCTAGACACTTGAGTCCCAAGATCGCAGCCTCGTTGCACTCGTCAGTTCCTACAGGGTGCAGCCCAGCGGAGCGGTGTGCAGCTTGCATACAGCAAGGTCCTAGGAGATTTCCTTCAAGTTGCGGCGATGTTGGTGAACTTGTCCGACTCGGGGCTCACCGCTAGTCTGGGTTTGTCACTGAAAAAACGGTGACACGGACGTGCAAGTCCGGGTAAAAGAACGCCAAATAATGCCACCAGCCATTCAATGAGCATTCGTGCCCGTGTTTTATGGCGGCTGTGTGTGGGGAGACCTTCGGGTCTGCCGAGGTTTTTTTGGTGGTTCCTACTCGGTCTTGCACACCCTCACATAGCTGCCACCCTTATATCGCGTGCAAGCGAGCTAGGGCGGCTCTGATTGAATAGGAAGCCAAAACATGTTCAAGGTAACTCCGAATCCGCCAGGAAGCCCTGGCAACTCCGACAAGTCCTCAAAAACCAAAAAACTCGACGAAGCCGCCGAGCGCGTCCTCGACTACTACCTCAATCCCAAACCCACCGATGAAGCCTCGGGCAAAACCCAAACCGCCCAACTCTTCATGGTCGCCCCTGATATCGACACCGAAATCCTGTTGGCCAATGCCTCCGAAGATCTGCTGTCCATCAGCGCCATCGCCGCCGACCTGGCTGATGATGTCGACGGTTCGCGCCGCAGCGTCATCCTGGCGATCAGCCGGATGGCTGATGGGGTGCATTTGTTGGTGGAAAGGGCGATGGATCGGCTTGAGGTTCAAGCGGCGGGCTGACAGGCCTGTGGTGAGCTGAAGATTGCCATCGCGAGCAAGCTCGCTCCCACATGGGTTTTGTGTCGAACCCAATATCGAGACACAACACCACCCCACTGTGGGAGCGAGCTTGCTCGCGATGGCGTCAGCCCAGACAACCCATAACCCGTGGCGAGGGAGCTTGCTCCCGCTGGCCTGCGAAGCAGGCCCCCAGCATTCCTTCAGGCAACCCGCATGGCCCGGTTTGCGACTGCTGCGCAGCCGAGCGGGAGCAAGCTCCCTCGCCACAAAGGTGTACTACCGAATCACCGCTGCATCCCCCAGCGCTTCACCGTCACCCGCTCCAGACTGTCGAACACCAGATTCTCCACCAGCAACCCGATCAGAATCACCACCGCCAACCCGGCAAAGACCTTGTCGGTGTACAGCTCGTTGCGGTTCTGGAAGATGTACCAACCCAGGCCTCCTTTGCCGCTGGTGGCGCCGAACACCAGTTCGGCGGCGATCAGGGTACGCCAGGCGAAGGCCCAGCCGATCTTCAGCCCGGCGAGGATCGACGGCAGCGCCGCCGGAATCAGGATGAACAGCACAAAACGCAGGCCCTTGAGCCCGTAGTTGCGCCCGGCCATGCGCAGCGTTTCCGACACACCGAGAAACCCCGAATACATGTTCAACGCCAGTGCCCACAGCACCGAATGCACCAGCACGAAAATCAGGCTGTTCTGCCCCAGGCCAAACCACAAGAGGGCCAGCGGCAACAGGGCGATGGCCGGCAATGGATTGAACATCGACGTCAGGGTGCTGAGCAAGTCGCGACCGAACTGGGTCGACACGGCCAGCGTGGTCAAGCCAAACGCCAGGACGATCCCCAGCAGATAGCCCTTGAGCAGCACCACCAGGGAAATCCACACCTTGCTCAGCAGCTCGCCGCTGAGCAAACCGTCGTACAACGCGCTGGCGGTCTGCAAGAAGCTCGGCAGCAGCAGGTCGTTATTCTGGTATCGGGCCACGCCCTCCCACACCAGCGCCAGCAGCAACAGGATCAGGCTTTTGCGCAACCAACCCTGTTGCCAGAGGCGCTGGCCCAAGGGCAACTCGCGCTCCAGTGGCACGTGGGTCAGGGGTTGCAGATCGACTTCGTACTCTTCGCGCGCAGGCGATAACTGGCTCATGGAACGCTCCCCTTAATACGCGATGCGGATGTCGGTGAAATCCAGCTCACGCTCGATTTCCGGCGACTGGCTTTCATCGAACAGCAACCGATGAATCCGCCGCGCCGTGTGCTGGAACCCCACGCCGCCGAGGCTGTGCAGATCGTATTGATGGCTGTGGATTTCCGCCCGTACCCTTCCTGGGTGCGGTGACAGCAGCAGGATGCGATTGCCCACCACCAACGCTTCTTCGATGGAGTGAGTGACGAAAAGCAGGGTGAAACGCACCTCTTCCCAAAGCAGCAGCAACTCTTCCTGCATCTTGCGTCGGGTCAGGGCATCGAGGGCGGCGAAGGGCTCGTCCATCAGCAGGATTTTCGGTTGCATCGCCAGCGCTCGGGCAATCGCGACGCGGGCCTTCATCCCACCGGACAAGGTGTGTGGGTAGGCATCGGCAAACGCCGCCAGGCCGACTTTGTCGAGATAGTGCAGTGCCCGCTCCTCGGCCTCGCGACGCTTAAGCGTGCCGGATGCCAGCAACGCGAACATCACGTTCTGCTTCACGGTTTTCCAGGGCGGCAGTTGATCGAACTCCTGGAACACCACGATCCGATCCGGTCCCGGCGCGCTGACAGTCTGGCCTTGCAAACGAATCTCGCCTTCGCACGGCGTGATGAAGCCGCCAATGGCCTTGAGCAAAGTGGACTTGCCGCAGCCCGATGGGCCGAGCAGTACGAAACGGTCCGCCGGATCGACTTCGAAACTCACTTGGTGAGTGGCCCGCACCACCCGCTGCGGGGTGCGGTATTCAAGGCTGACATTATCCACGGACAACAACGCGGTGCCGGTGGAAGTGGGGTTGCTGGCCGCGTGGCCTTGCAAAAGCGCGTTCATGACAATCAGCTCCCCTGCAGCGGTTTGGCGTCCTGGAAGAAATAATCTTCCCACGACGCCGGTTTGTTCTTGATCGCGCCGACGCGGTAGAGGAACTCGGCCAGCGGGTAGGTATTTTTCGGGCTGACGGTAAATTCGATCTGCGGGTTGTCGATGATCTTCAGCAACGTCGCCCGGTCGATCTTGGCCTTGGTTACCCGCAGGTAAGTGTCCGCCGCCGCGCCTTTGTCCTTCTGAGCGAATTCGGCCGCTTCGGTCAGCGCCTCGACGAATGCCTTGTAGGTTTTCGGGTTTTCATCGCGGAATTTCTCGGTGGCGAACAGCACCGTGGGCGAATTCGGCCCGAGCACGTCATAGGAGTTGAGCACCACGTGGACGTTGGGGTTTTGCAGGGCCTGATCCTGGAACGGCGGGTTGGAAAAGTGCCCGGTCAACTCGGTGCCGCCGGCAATCAACGCCGCCGTGGCGTCCGGATGCGGAACCGCCAGGGTGTACTTGTCGAGGCGATTGAAGTCCTTGTCGCCCCACTGTTTCGCGGCGGCGTATTGCAGCAAACGCGACTGCACCGAAACGCCCACCGCCGGCACCGCGATGCGGTCCTGCTCGGTGAAGTCGGCGATGGTCTTGACGTTCGGGTTGTTGCTCAACAGGTAATAAGGGAAGTTGCCCAGGGAGGCCACGGCCTTGACGTTCTGTTTGCCGCGGGTGCGGTCCCAGACCGTCAGCAACGGCCCGACGCCGGCCCCGGCAATATCGATAGAGCCCGACAGCAACGCATCGTTGACCGCCGCGCCGCCCGACAATTGGGTCCAGTCGACCTTTATCTCGATGCCCTCCTGTTTGCCGTATTTTTCGATCAATTGTTGATCGCGGACCACGTTCAGCAACAGGTAAACGATGCCGAACTGCTCGGCGATACGAATCTCGCCCTCGGCGTGGGCGCTGGCCGGCGCGACCAGGCTGCCGGCCAGCAAGCTGAACCCCAGGCCGATGGCGGCCAGCGGTGCAAAAGCAATGCGTTTGGACATGGAGATTCTCCGGGCTCTTTGCGCGAGGCGCAGCCGATCAGAAAGGGGCGTCGCCCTGGATGGTGGTGCGATACAGCTTGCGGCGCAGATGACTCGGGCAACCGGCGGCCAAGTGGATCAGCGAGCGGTTGTCCCAGAACACCAGGTCATGGGGCTGCCATTGATGGCGATAGATGTTCTGCGGCAGCACGCTGTGGGCATACAGTTCGGCCAGCAGCGCTGCGCTTTCGTCCTCCGGCAGACCGACGATGCGGGTGGTGAACCCCTCGCTGACGAACAACGCCTTGCGCCCGGTTTCCGGGTGGGTGCGTACGATCGGATGCACCACTTCGGCGACCTGGGCCAGTTGCTCCGGCGTGAGCGTCGGGCGCCAGTTGCCTTCGAATTTGGTTTCGCTGTAGCGCGCCGTGTAGGAGTGCGCCGCCGAACGGCCTTCCACGGCTTTACGCAGCGCTTCGGGCAGAGCGTCCCAGGCTTTGTGCATGTCGGCGAACAGCGTGTCGCCGCCTTCGCTCGGCAGTTCCTGGGCGTGGAGCATCGAGCCGAGGCTGGGCAGTTCTTTATAGGAGAGGTCCGAATGCCAGAACTTGCCAGCATCGCCGAGACCGACGGATTGGCCGTTTTCGATGATGTTGGAGACGATGAGGATTTCCGGATGTCCGGCCAACAGGAACTGCTTGAGCACATGGATCTGCAGCACGCCAAAACGGCGGCTGAAGGCGATCTGTTGTTCCGGGGTGATGCGTTGGTCGCGGAACACCACGACGTGATAGTCCAGGTGTGCGCGGTGGATGCGGGCGAAATCCTGGTCGTTGACCGGTCGGGACAGGTCCAGCCCGACGATTTCGGCGCCTACGGCATCGCGCAACGGACGGATTTCGAACGACTGCGGGGCAATGTTCGCGATAGGTGAATCTGGAGAATAAGAGACGGCTGACATACATCACTCCCACGCACAGCGCGCTTGAACAGGCGCGCAATCGATCAAAACTCACGGCGTTACCGTGTTGGTTTGTGTCGTGCGGCGCGCCGATTGGTCGGCAGGTACGCAGGGGGATGACTTTAAAGGCATAAGAACAGTAATTTAAATACCGTTAACGAATAACGATATGACCTGGAGTTTTGCACCGCACCGCTGTGGGAGCAAGGCTTGCCCGCGATGAAGACAACGCGATCCGAGGCGCCTGTTTAGCGAGCAAGCTTTGCCCCCACACATGGGAATGTAGCCAAGGATGCTCTGCGCTCCGAAAAGCGTGACGCGGAGCGTCACAGGAGGCATTCCCACGCGGAGCGTGGGAACGATCAACCAACGATCAACCAGGGCGCTACCGCTCGTGCAACGCCTCGGACCGGGCCTTGATGATGGGCTTGAGCAGGTAGCTGAGCACGGTTTTCTTGCCGGTGATGATGTCCACCGACGCCACCATGCCCGGAATGATCAGCAGCGGTTTTTCATCGGTGCCCAGGTGGCTGCGTTCGGTGCGCAGCTTGATGACGTAGTAGGTGGTTTTCTTGTCTTCATCGGTGATGGTGTCGGCGCCGATCTGTTCCAGCTTGGCTTTCATCCCGCCGTAGATGGTGTAGTCGTACGCGGTGAATTTCACCGTGGCGTCCTGGCCGGGGTGCAGGAAGGCGATGTCCTGAGGACGGATTTTCGCTTCCACCAGGATGGTGTCGTCCAGCGGCACGATTTCCACTAGGTCGCTGCCGGGCTGGATCACGCCGCCGATGGTGTTCACCAGCAACTTGTTGACGATGCCGCGCACGGGCGACGTCACCAGGGTCCGGCTCACCCGATCTTCCAGGGCTTTGCCAGTGGCCTGGGCCTTGTTCAGGTCGGTGCGAGCTTCGTTGAGCTGCGTCAAGGCTTCGCTGCGGAACTTGCCACGGGTCTCGTCGATCTTGCGCTGTACTTCCTTGATCGCCGATTCGGCACGCGGGATCGCCAACGTCGTGGCGTCCAGTTGCCCACGGGTCTCGACCTCGGCGCGCTTGAGCCGCAGCACTTCCACTGGCGACACCGCGCCCTGTGCCACCAGCGGCTCGGACATGTTGATTTCCTGGCGTTGCAGCGCCAGGCCGGAGCGGTACTGCGCCTGCTTGGACACGAATTCGCGCAGTTCCTGCTGGCGCTGGATCAACTGCTCCTGCAAGCCGCCGATTTCATCGTGCAACTGCTGGCGGCGGCTGAGGTACAGCGACTCCTCGCTGGCGGCCTGGCCCGGCACCGCCTTGAGCACATCGGCCGGGAAGTTGAGCGGCCGGTCGTCGACCTCGGCACTCAGGCGCTCGACCCGCAACAGCATGGACAGGCGATCGGCCTCGGTTTCGCCGACGTTGGAGACAAACCGGGTGTCGTCCAGGCGAATCAACGACGCGCCGGCATCGACGATCTGCCCTTCCTTTACGAACAGCTCGGCGACGATGCCGCCTTCCAGGTTCTGGATCTTCTGGATCTTGGACGATGGGATCGCCTTGCCGTCGCCCTTGGTCACTTCGTCGATCTCGGCGAAGTTGGCCCACAGCATCAGGAACACAAAGAAGCCGATGATGCCCCAGATCGTCAAACGCACCACCCGCGGAGCGTCCTCGATCAGGGCTTTGTTGACCTCGGGCAGCGGTTGGCCGTGCAGCGAGTCGGAACCTTTGAAATAACGGCCCACCGCGCCCTTGAAACCGGATTTAAGCAACACTGATCTGCCCCTTCTTCAACGCTTCCATGACAGCGGCTTTCGGGCCGTCGGCGAGGATCTGTCCACGGTCGATCACCAACAGGCGGTCCACCAGCGACAGCAAGGATGCACGGTGCGTCACCAGCAACACGGTCTTGTTTTCCACCACGGCAGCCAAGCGCTGTTTCAAGCGTTCTTCACCGGTGTTGTCCATGGCGCTGGTGGGTTCATCCAGCAACAGGATCGGCGGGTTGAGCAGCAGCGCGCGGGCCAGGGCGACGTTCTGGCGCTGACCACCGGACAGGTTCTGTCCGCGCTCACCGACTTGCAGTTCATAGCCTTGCGGATGCAGGCGGGCAAATTCATGCACGCCCGCCAGTTCAGCGGCCTGGAGCACCAGTTCATCTTCGACGTAACGGGCGCCGGAGGTCAGGTTGTCCCGCAGGGTACCGGCCAGCAGCTGGATGTCCTGGGGCACGTAGCCAATGTTGTAGCGCAGCTCGCTGACGTCGATCTGGCGGATGTCCACGCCGTCCACCAGCAAGGCGCCGTCGTCGGGTTGGTAAAGCCCCACCAGCAACTTGGCCAGGGAACTCTTGCCCGAGCCGCTGCGGCCGATGATGCCGATTTTCTCGCCCGGCTTGATCACCAGGTTGATGTTCTTCAGCGCGGGGTTCTGCTGGTTCGGATAAGTGAAATTCAACTGACGGCATTCGACGGCACCCTGCAGGACCTTGCGGCTCAGGGGGCGCTCGTCGAAATTGCGCTCTTGGGGCAGCTCCATCATCTGGTCGACGGACGTCATGGTCACCCGCGCCTGTTGGTAGCGGGTCAGCAGGCCCGACAGCGAAGCCAACGGGCTGAGGGCGCGACCGCTGAGCATGTAGCAGGCAACCAGCCCACCCATGCTCAGGCTACCGGCGATGATCAGGTAAACGCCGAAGACGATCATGACCACCCCGGCCAGTTGCTGGATCAGCAAGGTGATGTTCATTGCCAGGCCGGACAGCATCTTCACCCGCAGTTCGAGGCGGCTGAGGGTGCCGATGGTCTGTTCCCACTGGTATTGGCGTTCGCTCTCGGCGTTGTTGACCTTCACCGCGTCCAGGCCGGCCAGGGTTTCGATCAGGCTGGATTGGCGCTCGGCGCCCAAGGCCATGGTTCGCTCCATGGTCGCCACCAAAGGCTTCTGCAGCGCATAGCCGATCAGCAGGGCAATCGGGAACGCCAGCACCGGAATCCACACCAGGTGCCCGCCGATAATCGCGATGACCATGAAGATCAGCAGGGTGAACGGCAGGTCGATCAGGCTGGTGAGGGTCAGCGAAGCAAGGAAGTCCCGCAGGCTCTGGAACTCATGGATGTTCTGGGCAAAGCTGCCGACCCGCGCCGGGCGGTATTTCATGGACATGCCGACGATGCGCTCGAACAGCGTCGCCGAGATGATCAGGTCGGTTTTCTTGCCCGCCAGGTCCAGGCACAGGCTGCGCAGCATCTTGAGGATCAGGTCGAAGACATAGGCGCCGGTGATACCAACGGCCAATACCCACAGAGTCGATTCGGCCTGGTTCGGCACCACGCGGTCGTAGACGTTCATCACGAACAGCGGCGCGGCCATGGCGATGATGTTGATCAGCAGGCTCGCCGCGATGGCATCGGCGTACAGCCAGCGGGACCGTTTGAGGGTGTCGCGAAACCACGAACGCGCCCGAGGGATCAGCGTGCCGTGGTTAACGTCAAATTTATGCTGCGGCTGGGCGAAGAACACCTTGCCGCTGTAGTCATCGGCCAGCAGTTCACGGCTGATGGTCACCTCACCGCCGTCGCTTTCGCTGAGCAGCAACCGCGCCTGGTCGTCGCCAACCCAGCCCAGCAGCACGGCACTGCGGCCGTCCTTGAGCAACAACAGCGCTGGCATGGCGATGGTCGGGATCTGCTCAAGCTTGCGTTGCAGCACCCGACCTTGCAGACCGGCACGGGCCGCCGCGCGCGACAATAATTCGACGCTCAGCCGCTGCTTGGGCAGCGGCAGGCCGGTGGTGAGCATCGCCGCGCTGGCCGGCTTCTGATGCAGCATGCAGAGCGCCAGCAAGCCGTCCAGCAGCGGGTCGTCGTGCAGCGTGCGCGGGTCATGAACTAGTTCGACTGGACTGACTTCTGATTCCACGCTCGGCACTCTGACTGATTAAAACGGGTGGTAGGACTCAATTCATCCCAGGCAACTGGACCTTGGGCTTCATGTCGTTCTGCACAACCGATGCCAACGGCGCGACCACACCCTGGCTTTTCAACAGCTGGCCCATGGTTGCCTTGATCCGGTACTGGGTGAACAGCTGCACATTCTTGATTTCCGCCAGGCGACGGGAAGCGCTGAACAGCTCGTTTTCGCTGTCGAGCAAGTCGAGCAGGGTCCGCTCGCCGAGGCTGAACTGCTTCTGGTAGGCGGTGCGCACGTTAGCGCTGCGATCCACGTATTGCTGGGCGACCGGCACCTGGGCATTGGCGTTGTTCAAGGCGTTCCAGGCCAGGCCCAGCTCTTCGTTCAACTGGCGCAGCGCGTTGTTGCGAATGTCCAGGGCCTGGTTGGACAGGTACGACTTGGATTCCAGGTCCGCCTTGTTGCTGCCGCCGGCATACAGGTTGAAACGCATGCGCAGCATGGCTTGCCATTCATTGTTGTGACCGTTCTGGCCGTCCAGGTCGTTGTCGGCAGTGCGGCCCAGCTCGGCGTCGAAGCGTGGGTAGAAGCTCGACTTGGCTGCTTCGTACTGCTGCTCGGCAGCGGCGATGTCGGCTTCGGCCGAACGCAGCACCGGGCTGTTTTCCAGCATCTGGGCACGGGCTTCGGTCAGGTTGGCCGGCAGCAACGCCAGAAAATCAGCAGGACGTTCCAGTTGATCGGGCAGTTGTCCAACGGCGCTGAGGTAGTTGGTCTCGGCATCGGCCAGGTTGGTTTGTTCGGTGATCAGGTTGTTGCGGGCCTGAGCCATGCGCGCTTCGGCCTGGTCCAGGTCGGCGCCGCTGCCCACGCCGCGGGAAGTACGCAGCTTGATCTGGTCGAAGATGCGCTCGTGGCTCTTGAGGTTTTCCTCGGCCAGGCGCACGAACTCGCGACGGGTCAGCACGTCCAGGTAGACCTGGGCCACTGTCAACCCGGTGCGCTCGGACGCGTCCAGCAACGAGTAGGCACGGGCATTGACGGTGGCTTGCTGACGCCCCACTTCGCTGGACGTCGCAAAACCGTCAAAAACCATTTGCGACAGGCGCAGGCTCGACTCGCTACGGTTCAGGGTTTCCCAATGATTGGTCCCGCCCGACCGGGTGGTGACGCTGTCGGTGCCTTCACGGCCGTATCCGGCTGCAAGGTCCACTCTAGGCAGGTAGCCGCCCTTGGCCGCCTTGAGTTGGTAATCCGCCGCGAGGCGACTGTTCACGCCAGCCTGGATTTCAGGATGGACATCCAGCGCCTGTTGCATGGCCTGCGGCAAGGTTTGTGCTTGTACGAAACTGGCGGCGAGAGCAAAGGGTAAAGCCTTGAACAGGTACAGACGCATGATGGATTTCTTCCTGAAACACTTGTCTTGGATCACAGCGAAACGTGGCGCTGCATCGGATGATGGCAACCGGAATGACCGTATGTCGGAAAGTTCAAAACAGGAGCTGGAACACGCACTGAAAGAACAGGTCGCCGCTTAAATATCAATGTGACATTACCTCGGCGATTGTTTAGGATGGCCGGCAGAAGGTCAATAGTTTGGCACAAACAAAATAATTGAGAAAACACAGCCAAAATATTGACATGTAAAAGCGTCAAATAACCTTACTTTGTGAACATGTACGTCCAGACCGCTGCAGCCTACAAGCTGACGGGTCCATGGAAGTCTACTGAGCGTGACACCCGGAGAGTCTTCAATGAGCAGTGTTATTGCCGTTGTCAAAAGCATTGTTGGTCAGGTTTTCGTCGTATCCCCAGAGGGCATCCGGCGCGTACTCATTGAAGGCGATCGCCTGTACACGGGCGATCAGTTGGACACTGGCCCTTCTGGCGCCGTCACATTGGATCTGGCCGATGGCCGCACCCTGGACCTGGGCCGCGACACCCAGTGGAGCGCCAATGCCCCGGACTCTTCCACCGACCTGGCACAAGCCACTGCCCAGGCCGCGCCGTCGGTAGAAGAGCTGCAACAAGCCATCGCCGCGGGTGTCGACCCGACGACCGCCCTGGAAGCCACCGCCGCCGGCGCCACTGCCGCAGGTACGGGCGGCGCCGCCGGTGGCGGCCACAGCTTTGTGGTGCTGGATGCCACCGCTGGTAGCGTCGACCCTACTGTCGGTTTCCCAACTGAAGGTCTCGCTGCGGCGGCTGCCACCGATAACAACACCCTGGGTGGCGATACTACGGATACGACCGCCAACGCTGTCCTCAATGCGACGATGACCCTGAGCGCCACGCCGACCCTGACCGAAGCCGGCGGCGTGCTGGTCTACACCGCGACCGTGACCCAGGCCCCGCAAACCGCCTTGACCGTGACCTTGTCCAACGGCGCGGTCATCGTGATCCCGGCGGGTCAGCTGACCGGTAGCGTCAACGTTCCACTCGCGCCGAATGACACGGTCTACAACGACCCAAGCCAGATCAGCGTGACCGTCACTGGCACCACCGGTGGCACTGGCATTGCCGTGACCGTGCCCACCACGCCGGCCGTGACCCAGATCACCGACACCATCGACACCACCACCGTCACCCTGAGCGCGGGCAATACCGTCACCGAAGGCGGCCAGATCACCTACACCGCCACCCTGACCAACCCGGCACAAACTCCGGTGACCGTGACCCTGAGCAACGGCTCGGTCATCACCATCGCCGCCGGCCAGACTACCGGGACCGTCAACGTCGAGACGCCGGCTAATGACGTCTACAACAACGGCAGCACGGTCAGCACCACCATTACCGGAGCAACCGGCGGTAACTTCGAAAACCTGGTCCCGAGCACGACGCCTGCGGTTACTACGATTACCGATTCGGTGGACACCACTGGCCTGACCCTGACCGCCAGCAACACCATCACCGAAGGCGGCCAGATTACCTACACCGCTACCCTGACCAACCCGGCCCAGACCCCGGTGACGGTGACCTTGAGCAACGGCTCGGTCATCACCATCGCCGCCGGCCAGACCTCTGGCACCGTTAATGTCGAGACGCCGGCTAATGACGTCTACAACAACGGCAGCACCGTCAGCACCACCATTACCGGTGCGACAGGTGGCAACTTCGAAAACCTGGTGCCGAGCACGGCGCCTGCAGTCACCACGATTACCGATTCGGCGGATACCACTGGCCTGACTCTGACGGCCAGCAACACCATCACCGAAGGCGGCCAGATTACCTACACCGCCACCCTGACCAACCCGGCCCAGACTCCGGTGACCGTGACCCTGAGCAACGGCTCGGTCATCACCATCGCCGCCGGCCAGACCACTGGCACCGTTAACGTCGAGACGCCAGCTAATGACGTCTATAACAACGGCAGCACGGTCAGCACTACGATCACCGGCGCAACCGGCGGCAACTTCGAAAATCTGGTGCCGAGCACGACGCCTGCGGTCACCACAATTACCGATTCGGTGGACAGCACTGGCCTGACCCTGACCGCCAGCAACACCATCACCGAAGGCGGTTCGATTGTTTACACCGCCACCCTGACCAACCCGGCCCAGACCCCGGTGACGGTGACCTTGAGCAACGGCTCGGTCATTACCATCGCTGCTGGCCAGACTACCGGGACCGTCAACGTCGAGACGCCAGCCAATGACGTCTATAACAACGGCAGCACGGTCAGCACCACCATTACCGGTGCGACCGGTGGCAACTTCGAAAACCTGGTGCCGAGCACGGCGCCTGCAGTCACCACGATTACCGATTCGGCGGATACCACTGGCCTGACTCTGACGGCCAGCAACACCATCACCGAAGGCGGCCAGATTACCTACACCGCCACCCTGACCAACCCGGCCCAGACTCCGGTGACCGTGACCCTGAGCAACGGCTCGGTCATCACCATCGCCGCCGGCCAGACTACCGGGACCGTCAACGTCGAGACGCCGGCTAATGACGTCTACAACAACGGCAGCACGGTCAGCACCACCATTACCGGTGCGACCGGTGGCAACTTCGAAAATCTGGTGCCGAGCACGACGCCTGCGGTTACTACGATTACCGATTCGGCCGACACCACCGGCCTGACCCTGACCGCCAGCAACACCATCACCGAAGGCGGCCAGATTACCTACACCGCGACGCTGACCAACCCGGCCCAGACCCCGGTGACGGTGACCTTGAGCAACGGCTCGGTCATCACCATCGCCGCCGGCCAGACCACTGGCACCGTTAACGTCGAGACGCCAGCTAATGACGTCTATAACAACGGCAGCACGGTCAGCACTACGATCACCGGCGCAACCGGCGGCAACTTCGAAAATCTGGTGCCGAGCACGACGCCTGCGGTCACCACGATTACCGATTCGGTGGACAGCACTGGCCTGACCCTGACCGCCAGCGACACCATCACCGAAGGCGGTTCGATTGTTTATACCGCGACGCTGACCAACCCGGCCCAGACTCCCGTAACCGTGACCCTGAGCAATGGCTCGATCATCACCATCGCCGCCGGCCAGACCACTGGCACCGTCAACGTCGAGACGCCGGCTAATGACGTCTACAACAACGGCAGCACCGTCAGCACCACCATTACCGGTGCGACAGGTGGCAACTTCGAAAATCTGGTGCCGAGCACCGCGCCTGCGGTCACCACGATTACCGATTCGGTGGACACCACTGACCTGAGCCTGTCCGCGTCTACCGAAGTAGCTGAAGGCGGTTCCATCGTTTACACCGCCACCCTGACCAACGCCGCCGGCTCACCAGTGACCGTCACCTTGAGCAACGGCGCTGTAATCAACATCGCTGCGGGCGCCACTACCGGCACCGTCACTGTCGATGCGCCAAAAGACGACGTCTACAAAGACGCTGGCAAAGTTGAAGTCAGCATCGATAAAGCCACTGGCGGCAACTTCGAGAACCTGGTTCCGAGCACCACGCCTGCGGTGACTGACGTTACCGATACCATCGACACCTCGACTGTCAGCCTGACCGCAACGTCCACCGTCGCGGAAGGCGGCACCGTGGTGTACACCGCCTCGGTCAATGCACCGGTCACTGATGCCCCGCTCGTCGTGACGTTGAGCAACGGCCAGACCATCACCATTCCGGTTGGCGCCAGCAGCGGCACCGTGAACTTCGTCACGCCAAACGACGCCCTCGCGGGCGGCGATAACCTGAGCGTCAAAATCGACGACGCCAAGGGTGGCAATTACGAGAACCTTGCCATCGACGGCAAGCCTGCCGACACCACCGTTACCGATGTACAGGACACTACCGGCCTGACCTTGAGTGCAACCGATAGCGTTGCTGAAGGCGGCTCCATCGTTTACACCGCCACCCTGACCAACGCCGCTGGCTCACCTGTCACTGTGACCCTGAGCAACGGCGCCGTCATCAACATCGCTGCGGGCGCCACCACTGGCACCGTGACCGTCGACGCACCAAAAGACGACGTCTACAAAGACGCTGGCAAAGTTGAAGTCAGCATCGATAAAGCCACTGGTGGTAACTTCGAGAACCTGGTTCCGAGCACCACGCCTGCGGTGACTGACGTTACCGATACCATCGACACCTCGACTGTCAGCCTGACCGCAACGTCCACCGTCGCGGAAGGCGGCACCGTGGTGTACACCGCCTCGGTCAATGCACCGGTCACTGATGCCCCGCTCGTCGTGACGTTGAGCAACGGCCAGACCATCACCATTCCGGTTGGCGCCAGCAGCGGCACCGTGAACTTCGTGACACCAAACGACGCCCTCGCAGGCGGCGATAACCTGAGCGTCAAAATCGACGACGCCAAGGGTGGCAATTACGAGAACCTTGCCATCGACGGCAAGCCTGCCGACACCACCGTTACCGATGTACAGGACACTACCGGCCTGACCTTGAGTGCAACCGATAGCGTTGCTGAAGGCGGCTCCATCGTTTACACCGCCACCCTGACCAACGCCGCTGGCTCACCTGTCACTGTGACCCTGAGCAACGGCGCCGTGATCAACATCGCTGCGGGCGCCACCACCGGCACCGTCACTGTCGATGCACCAAAAGACGACGTCTACAAAGACGCTGGTAAAGTTGAAGTCAGCATCGACAAGGCTACTGGCGGTAACTTCGAGAACCTGGTTCCGAGTACCACGCCAGCAGTGACCGATGTCACTGACACCATCGACACCAGCACCGTTTCGCTCACTGCGACTTCGACTGTGGCCGAAGGTGGGACTGTCGTTTACACCGCCTCGGTTAACGCACCCGTGACCGACGCTCCGTTGGTTATCACCCTGTCGAACGGCCAGACCATCACCATTCCGGTTGGCGCCAGCAGCGGCACCGTGAACTTCGTTACACCAAACGACGCCCTCGCGGGCGGCGATAACCTGAGCGTCAAAATCGACGACGCCAAGGGTGGCAATTACGAGAACCTTGCCATCGACGGCAAGCCTGCCGACACCACCGTTACCGATGTACAGGACACTACCGGCCTGACCTTGAGTGCAACCGATAGCGTTGCTGAAGGCGGCTCGATCGTTTACACCGCCACCCTGACCAACGCCGCTGGCTCGCCTGTCACTGTGACTTTGAGCAACGGCGTCGTCATCAACATCGCCGCAGGCGCCACCACCGGCACCGTCACTGTCGATGCGCCAAAAGACGACGTCTACAAAGACGCTGGCAAAGTTGAAGTCAGCATCGATAAAGCCACTGGCGGTAACTTCGAGAACCTGGTTCCGAGCACCACGCCTGCGGTGACTGATGTCACCGACACCATCGACACCTCGACTGTCAGCCTGACCGCAACGTCCACCGTCGCGGAAGGTGGGACCGTGGTTTACACGGCGTCGGTCAACGCACCGGTCACTGATGCCCCGCTCGTCGTGACGTTGAGCAACGGCCAGACCATCACCATTCCGGTTGGCGCCAGCTCCGCTTCGGTGAACTTCGTTACGCCGAACGACGCCCTCGCGGGCGGCGATAACCTGAGCGTGAAGATCGACGACGCCAAGGGCGGCAACTACGAAAAACTGGACATCGACGGCAAGCCTGCCGAAACCACCGTCACAGACACTCAGGACACCACTGGCCTGAGTCTGTCCGCGTCTACCGAAGTAGCCGAAGGCGGCTCGATCGTCTACACCGCCACCCTGACCAACGCCGCCGGCTCACCAGTGACCGTCACCTTGAGCAACGGCGCCGTCATCAACATCGCAGCAGGCGCCACCACCGGCACCGTCACTGTCGATGCACCAAAAGACGACGTCTACAAAGACGCTGGCAAAGTCGAAGTCAGCATCGATAAAGCCACTGGCGGCAACTTCGAGAACCTGGTTCCGAGCACCACCCCAGCGGTGACCGACGTTACCGACACCATCGACACCAGCACCGTTTCGCTCACAGCGACTTCGACGGTGGCCGAAGGTGGGACCGTGGTTTACACCGCCTCGGTCAACGCACCCGTGACCGACGCTCCGTTGGTTATCACCCTGTCGAACGGCCAGACCATCACCATTCCGGTTGGCGCCAGCAGCGGCACCGTGAACTTCGTCACGCCAAACGACGCCCTCGCGGGCGGCGATAACCTGAGCGTGAAGATCGACGACGCCAAGGGCGGCAACTACGAAAAACTGGACATCGACGGCAAGCCTGCCGATACCATCGTCACAGACACCCAGGACACCACTGGCCTGACGCTCTCGGCAACTGACACTGTCGCCGAAGGCGGTTCCATCGTTTACACCGCAACATTGACCAACGCCGCTGGCTCGCCAGTGACCGTCACCTTGAGCAACGGCGCCGTCATCAACATCGCTGCAGGCGCCACCACTGGCACCGTGACCGTCGATGCGCCAAAAGACGACGTCTACAAAGACGCTGGCAAAGTTGAAGTCAGCATCGATAAAGCCACTGGCGGTAACTTCGAGAACCTGGTTCCTAGCACCACGCCTGCGGTGACTGACGTTACCGATACCATCGACACCTCGACTGTCAGCCTGACCGCAACGTCCACCGTCGCCGAAGGCGGCACCGTGGTGTACACCGCCTCGGTCAATGCACCGGTCACTGATGCCCCGCTCGTCGTGACGTTGAGCAACGGCCAGACCATCACCATTCCGGTCGGTGCCAGCTCCGCTTCGGTGAACTTCGTGACACCAAACGACGCCCTCGCAGGCGGCGATAACCTGAGCGTGAAGATCGACGACGCCAAGGGCGGCAACTACGAAAAACTGGACATCGACGCCACTCCGGCGAATACCACCGTTACCGATGTACAGGACACCACTGGCCTGACGCTCTCGGCAACTGACACTGTCACCGAAGGCGGTTCCATCGTTTACACCGCAACATTGACCAACGCCGCTGGCTCGCCAGTGACCGTCACCTTGAGCAACGGCGCGGTGATCAACATCGCTGCGGGCGCCACTACCGGCACCGTGACCGTCGATGCGCCAAAAGACGACGTCTACAAAGACGCTGGTAAAGTTGAAGTCAGCATCGACAAGGCTACTGGCGGTAACTTCGAGAACCTGGTTCCGAGCACCACGCCTGCGGTGACTGACGTTACCGATACCATCGACACCTCGACTGTCAGCCTGACCGCAACGTCCACCGTCGCGGAAGGCGGCACCGTGGTGTACACCGCCTCGGTCAATGCACCGGTCACTGATGCCCCGCTCGTCGTGACGTTGAGCAACGGCCAGACCATCACCATTCCGGTTGGCGCCAGCAGCGGCACCGTGAACTTCGTCACGCCAAACGACGCCCTCGCGGGCGGCGATAACCTGAGCGTCAAAATCGACGACGCCAAGGGTGGCAATTACGAGAACCTTGCCATCGACGGCAAGCCTGCCGACACCACCGTTACCGATGTACAGGACACTACCGGCCTGACCTTGAGTGCAACCGATAGCGTTGCTGAAGGCGGCTCCATCGTTTACACCGCCACCCTGACCAACGCCGCTGGCTCACCTGTCACTGTGACCCTGAGCAACGGCGCCGTCATCAACATCGCTGCGGGCGCCACCACCGGCACCGTGACCGTCGACGCACCAAAAGACGACGTCTACAAAGACGCTGGCAAAGTTGAAGTCAGCATCGACAAGGCTACTGGCGGTAACTTCGAGAACCTGGTTCCGAGTACCACGCCAGCAGTGACCGATGTCACTGACACCATCGACACCAGCACCGTTTCGCTCACTGCGACTTCGACTGTGGCCGAAGGTGGGACTGTCGTTTACACCGCCTCGGTTAACGCACCCGTGACCGACGCTCCGTTGGTTATTACCCTGTCGAACGGCCAGACCATCACCATTCCGGTTGGCGCCAGCAGCGGCACCGTGAACTTCGTCACGCCAAACGACGCCCTCGCGGGCGGCGATAACCTGAGCGTAAAGATCGACGACGCCAAGGGCGGCAACTACGAAAAACTGGACATCGACGGCAAGCCTGCCGAAACCACCGTCACAGACACTCAGGACACCACTGGCCTGACCTTGAGTGCAACCGATAGCGTCGCCGAAGGCGGCTCGATCGTTTACACCGCCACCCTGACCAACGCCGCTGGCTCGCCTGTCACTGTGACTTTGAGCAACGGCGTCGTCATCAACATCGCCGCAGGCGCCACCACCGGCACCGTCACTGTCGATGCGCCAAAAGACGACGTCTACAAAGACGCTGGCAAAGTTGAAGTCAGCATCGATAAAGCCACTGGCGGTAACTTCGAGAACCTGGTTCCGAGCACCACGCCTGCGGTGACTGATGTCACCGACACCATCGACACCTCGACTGTCAGCCTGACCGCAACGTCCACCGTCGCGGAAGGTGGGACCGTGGTTTACACGGCGTCGGTCAACGCACCGGTCACTGATGCCCCGCTCGTCGTGACGTTGAGCAACGGCCAGACCATCACCATTCCGGTTGGCGCCAGCTCCGCTTCGGTGAACTTCGTTACGCCGAACGACGCCCTCGCGGGCGGCGATAACCTGAGCGTGAAGATCGACGACGCCAAGGGCGGCAACTACGAAAAACTGGACATCGACGCCACTCCGGCGAATACCACCGTTACCGATGTACAGGACACCACTGGCCTGACGCTCTCGGCAACTGACACTGTCGCCGAAGGCGGCTCCATCGTTTACACCGCAACATTGACCAACGCCGCTGGCTCACCAGTGACAGTCACCTTGAGCAACGGCGCCGTCATTAACATCGCCGCAGGCGCCACCACTGGCACCGTGACCGTCGATGCGCCAAAAGACGACGTCTACAAAGACGCTGGTAAAGTCGAAGTCAGCATCGATAAAGCCACTGGCGGTAACTTCGAGAACCTGGTTCCGAGCACCACCCCAGCGGTGACCGACGTTACCGACACCATCGACACCAGCACCGTTTCGCTCACAGCGACTTCGACGGTGGCCGAAGGTGGGACCGTGGTTTACACCGCCTCGGTCAACGCACCCGTGACCGACGCTCCGTTGGTTATCACCCTGTCGAACGGCCAGACCATCACCATTCCGGTTGGCGCCAGCAGCGGCACCGTGAACTTCGTCACGCCAAACGACGCCCTCGCGGGCGGCGATAACCTGAGCGTGAAGATCGACGACGCCAAGGGCGGCAACTACGAAAAACTGGACATCGACGGCAAGCCTGCCGAAACCACCGTCACAGACACTCAGGACACCACTGGCCTGAGTCTGTCCGCGTCTACCGAAGTAGCCGAAGGCGGCTCGATCGTCTACACCGCCACCCTGACCAACGCCGCCGGCTCACCAGTGACCGTCACCTTGAGCAACGGCGCCGTCATCAACATCGCAGCAGGCGCCACCACCGGCACCGTCACTGTCGATGCGCCAAAAGACGACGTCTACAAAGACGCTGGCAAAGTTGAAGTCAGCATCGATAAAGCCACTGGTGGTAACTTCGAGAACCTGGTTCCGAGCACCACGCCAGCAGTGACCGATGTCACCGACACCATCGACAACACCACCGTCAGCATCACCGGCAGCACGTCGGTCACCGAAGGCCAGGCGGCCACCTATACCGTCAGCCTGACGAACCCGGCGCAAACAGAGGTGACGCTCAAGATCGTCTACAGCGGCACCGCCGCCGATGGCACGGACTTCACCGGTGTCTACACCGTGAAGATCCCGGCCAACGCTACCAGCGCCACCTTCAACGTGGCGACGCTGGACGACAAGATCACCGAAGGCACCGAGAACTTCGTGGTCAAGATCGACTCGGCCACCGGTGGCAACTTCGAGCACCTGGCGGTCAGCGGCACCAATGGCAGCGTCAGTACCTCGATCATCGACAACGATGCGCCACCGGCACTCGACCTGGACGCCAACAACTCCAGCGGCAAGACCGGCGCCGATTACCAGGTGACCTTCACCGAAGGCACCACCGGTCCGGGCGTGTCCATCGCCGACACCGACCTGAGCATCACTGACCCGGACAGCACCATGCTGACCGGCGCGACCATCGTGCTGACCAACCGTCAGCCTGGCGATGCGCTGAACCTGGGCAACAGCGTCAACGGCATCAGCATCAACGCCAACAGCACCGACGGCAAGGTCGTCCTGACGCTGACGGGCAATGCGACGCTGGCCGACTACATGCAGCAGATCAAGAACATCAGCTTCATCAACAACAGCGAAGATCCGAGCACCGTACCGCGCATCATCACCGTGACAGTGACTGACGGCACGAGCTACTCCAACACTGCCACCACCACCGTGAACGTGGTCGGGGTCAACGACGCGCCAGTGGCCACTGGCGGCGCGGTGACCGGTACCGAAGACACTTCACTGGTCCTCGGCTGGTCGACGTTCGGCATCAGCGACGTGGACAGTTCCGCCACCAGCCTGGGTGTGAAAATCACCGAGCTGCCGGCCGATGGCAAGTTGCAGTATCTGGACGGTGCAACCTGGAAAGACGTGGCCAACAACCAGACCTTCACCAAGGCTGACATCGACGCCGGCAAGCTGCGCTTCACTCCGGACGCCAACGAATCCGGCGCCAATGGTTATGTTGGCAGCAGCACGGGCAACAACCAGGCCGACTACGCACAGGTCAAGTTCCAGCCAACCGACGGCCAGGCGCTGGGCAATACCAGCACCGTGAAGATCGACATCACCCCAGTCGCCGACGCACCGACTCTCAACGTGGCCGGCAACAACGTGACCTCCACCGGTTTGATCAAGGAAGTCTGGACCGGCCTGTCGGGCCTGGGCACCGATGGCAGCGGCGCGCCGTCCGGCACGCTCAAGTCGGTGATCGATGCCGCCGGCACGCCGAACAGCAGCAGCACCGTGACCAACGTGCAGTCCGACAGCAACGTCAACCCGGGCACCGCGTCGAAAACCTCGGGCCTGATCTTCCTCGAAGCCGGCAAGACCTACACCTTCAGCGGTACCGGCGACGACAGCCTGCTGGTGACCATCGGCGGCAAAACCGCCGCGGCCACCACTTGGGGGGCGGGCGGCCAGTTGAACGGTTCGTTCACGCCGACCACCAGCGGCTACTACACCCTGGACATCTACCACCACAACCAGACCGGCCCGGGCAGCTATGACGTGAACCTGTCGGTCAACGGCAGCACACCGGTCGACCTGAGCAGTGCCGGCGTGCCGCTCTATACCGGCGTGACCGACCTGGCGAATTCTGGCGTGACCGTCTCCGACCTGCACGGCACCAACGGCGAAGGCTACTACGACGGCTTCAAGCTCAACGAAGGCGCCGAAGGCACCAGCGTGCACCTGTCGAAAATCACCACCGCCCTGACCGACACCGACGGCTCCGAAAGCCTGAGCGTGAAGATTGGCGGCATGCCGGAAGGGAGTGTGCTGAGCGACGGCGCGGGCCACTTCGCGACCGTGGGCAGCAACGGCGAAGCATCGGTCAGTGGCTGGAACCTGGGCAGCCTGACCCTGACCCCACCGACCTATTACAACGGCCAGCTCAATCTGACCGTGACCTCCACCTCCACCGAAGCCCTCGGAGGATCGGCGACCACCACGGCGCAAATCCCAGTCATCGTGTACCCGGCGACCTACAACGCCATCACCGCCACGTCGGGCAGTGACAACGTCACCGGCACCGACGGCAACGACATCGTCGTCGCCGACATTGGCGGGCTGACCGTAGTGCCGGGCGTCAACTACAACATCGCCTTCATGGTCGACAGCTCTGGCAGCATGAGCGACTCGTCCATCGCAGCGGCCAAGGCCTCGCTGACCTCGGTGTTCAACACCCTCAAGCAAAGCATGGGCAGTAACGCCGGGACGGTGAATATCTTCCTGGCGGACTTTGATAACCAGGTGAACAAGACCGTCGCGGTCAACCTCAACGACCCGAACGCCTTGACCCTGCTCAAAGGCGTGCTCGACTCGATGGTGTCCGGTGGCGGCACCAACTACGAAGACGTGTTCAAGACCACGGCGAACTTCTTCAACAGCACCCAGGCCTTGAACAATACCGGCGCGAAAAACCTGACGTATTTCATTACCGACGGCAAACCGACCTTCTACCAGACCGGCGAACAGACCAACCCGACCTTGTACGGCAACGTCAAGCTCGATGATGTGCTGAGCGCAGCCAACTACACCGTCGGCAAGTACTACACCCAGACGATCGACAGCACGCACAAGTACACCATCTACGAAAACGGCCAGATGTACCTGTCGACCAAAAGCGGAAAGAATTGGAACGACAGTTATGTCGGCACCGTGCATGCCGAGGGCAATGGCACCTTTGAATTGTCGAACCAGGGCGGCACCGGTTATGGCGATTACTGGAACTATGTCGATTCGGCAGCGGGCTCGACCGACAGCTTCACGCTGCTCAAGGGCCTGAGCACCGTCGAGGCCATCGGCCTGAACAACGACGTGACTCTGAACGACCTCAAGCCCTACGACTCGGACTCGACGCCGCAGACCAACATCGACCCGAACAACCTGGCCAACTCGATCATCGGCCACACCGAAGCGACCTTGCCGGGCTCCGATACGGTCAACGGCGGCAACGGCAACGACATCCTGTTCGGCGACCTGGTGAGCTTCAACGGCGTTGCCGGCGAGGGCTACCAGGCCATCCAGGCTTTCGTCGCCCAGCAGAACGGCGTGGACGTCAGCAAGGTCACCACCAGCAACGTGCACCAGTACATCACCGAACACTACACCGCGTTCGATGTGTCCGGTGCCCACGATGGCAATGACACCCTGCTGGGCGGCGCCGGCAACGACATCATTTTCGGCCAGGGCGGCAACGACACGCTCGACGGTGGCAAGGGCAATGACATCCTGCTCGGTGGCACGGGTAACGACACACTGATCGGCGGCCAGGGCAATGACACCCTGATCGGCGGCCTGGGCGGCGATACCTTTGTCTGGAAGGCCGGCGACACTGGCACCGACGTGATCAAGGATTTCAAGGCCAGCGAAGGCGACCGGATCGACCTGCGGGATCTGTTGCAGGGCGAAAGCGGCAGCACCATCGACCACTTCCTGAAAATCAGCACGGTCGATGGCGTATCGTCGCTGCAGGTCAGCACCTCCGGTCAGTTCAATGGGGCCAACGGCGGCGCCGCGACCCCGGACGTGACGATCAAGCTCGAAGGCAACAACTGGTCGAACGTGAACCTGAACTCGTTGATCGCCGGCAGCGACCCGACCATCAAGGTCGATCACAACAACAGCTGACCGGGCCCTCACGACCGCCCTTCACAGGGCGGTCGTGCATGGCTGCTCCCAGGATGACGATTTCGTCTCCACCCTCCATACTCCCCCACAGTTGGCCTATGCTGCCCAGCATGATGCCGCTTCATACATGAGGGATGCCCGATGTTTTATGTGCAACGCGATGCACAAGGCCTGCTGGTGCGCGTAGAAGCCACCGCTTACGCCGAGGCCACCGAAACCTTGCCGGCCGACAACCACGAGATCCAGGACTGGTTCGCCAACCAGGCGGTGGAAAACAGCCTCAAGCAGCTCAAGCAAAGCGACCTGGAGATGATCCGGGTACTCGATGACTTGATCCAGGTGCTGACCAGCAAAGGCGTGATCCGCGTCACCGACCTGCCACCGGCGGCCCAGGCCAAGCTGATGGACCGCACCCAGGCCCGGGAAGCCTTGGGCGGGTTGAGCCGGTTGATCGATGATGATGAGAAGGGGTTGATCTAGCCCTGGTTTCATCGGTGTCGGGCTGCCCTCATCGCGAGCAAGCTCGCTCCCACAGTGGATCTGTGTCAGGGCGCTATTTTCCATTCGCCAACAGATCCCTTGTGGGAGCGAGCTTGCTCGCGATGACAATCGTCAATTCACCGCAGGTCTGTCAATTCGACGCTTGCACTTCAAGCCGATCCATCGCCCCCTCCACCAACAGATGCACCCCATCGGCCATTCGACTGATCGCCAGGATCACGCTGCGGCGCGAGCCGTCGACGTCGTCAGCCAGGTCGGCGGCGATGGCGCTGATGGACAGCAGGTCTTCGGAGGCATTGGCCAGGAGGGTTTCGGTGTCGATGTCCGGGGAGACCATGAAGAGCTGGGCAGTTTGGTTTTTTCCCGAGGCTTCATCGGTGGGTTTGGGATTGAGGTAGTAGTCGAGGACGCGTTCGGCGGCTTCGTCGAGTGTGGTGGAGCTGCGTGAGGTGTTTTTCGTTTCCGCTGTTGTCATTGGAGAACTCCTAAACGACTAGTAAGGAGCCTTTGCTACACAGCGAGTCCAAATGAGATCGCTGAATGGCATGGGCCGTTTCGCCCTAAACAGATATTTCGGACTTGCACGTCCGTGTCACCGTTTTTTCAGTGACAAACCCAGACTAGCCACGAGGCAGACGCCGGACAAGTTCACCACGTTCGCTACAACTCGAAGGAAATCTCCTAGGACCTTACTTTTAGAGGGGGTGTATATCCGTTTCTGCGGTAACGGCCACTTAGGGTTCCGCCCTGACGGCGGCTCACTTTTGAGAAGCCCGGAAGCCGGCCCAGTCGAAAGTAACCAAAGCGCTTCTGCCCTACCACTTGGCACCTCGCTTAGGCTCGGTGTGCCCTCACTCCGGCATTGCTCCGTGGGCCGCCGCGAAGGGCCATCCATGGCCCAGGGCGGCTACCTCGGCATCCATGCCGAGGTGCCCACTGCGCAATGCCTGCGTTCGGCCAGCGTGGTTAATGGGGCGCCCGAGATCAACGTCCACCACGAGGCGGCCTGGTAGCCGACCTGGTTCTTGGAGGGACTGCGTTTCCCCTGTGGGAGCGGGCTTGCTCGCGAAGAGGCCGGCAAACCCAGCATCCATGTGACTGAACCACCGCTATCGCGAGCAAGCTCGCACATAGGTTTTTGGTCGTTTATAAGATCAGTGTCCACCGCCGGTCCCTGTGGGAGCAAAGCTTGCTCGCGATGGCGGTGGGTCTGCTTGCATCAATGCTGAATGTGCCGTCGCTTCGCGAGCAAGCTTTGCTCCCACAAGTCCTGCTCAAACAGATCTGACGGGTGTACGACCGGGAGAGCCAGGTCGGCTGTCAGGCCGCCTCGCGAGCAAGCTTTGCTCCCACAGGTCCTGCTCAAACAGATCTGACGGGTGTACGACCGGGAGAGCCAGGTCGGCTACCAGGCCGCCTCGCGGCGGGCCCACGGAGCAATGCCTGCGTTCGGGCATGCCGAGCCTAAGCGAGGCACCGAGTGGTGGGGCAAGCCTTTTTTGCTTACTTTTTTTGGCGTTTGAAAAAAAGTGAGCCGCCGTAAGGGCGGAACCCTAAGCAGCCGTTACCGCAGAAACGGATATGTACTCAGTCAGAAGGATAAAAGACCGCCTCACCCCCAACGCTTAGGCTCACCCACCAATTGCCCCTGAACCCCAAACAACCCCATCTCACGAATCACCGCCAACTCCCCCTCCGTCTCAACCCGCTCAGCAATCAACGGCAGGTCAATACTGTGAGCAGCCCGCTGGATCGCCTCGATGAACAGTCGCTTGTCACTTTCCTGATCAATCGCGCGGATATAACTGCCATCGATCTTCAAGTAAGCCAACCCCAAACGCGACAAGTTACCGATCATGCTGAACCGCCCACCAAAACGCTGCAGGCTCAAGGAGAAGCCCAACTCACGCAGACGCCGGGTCAACTGCTCCAGCACCGCTTGCTCCGGCAATTGCTCTTCACCAATCTCCAGGGTCAGGCGCGACCCAAGGTTGGAATGCGCCCGCAGGATCTCAAAGATCTTGTTCAGCGCCTGCGGATCGGCCAAGGTCGCCGAAGACAGGTTCAACGCCAGAGACTGTTCATGCCCGGCCATTTGCCTGAGCACCTGTTCAAGCATCAAACGGTCCAGGCGCGCAGTCCAGCCGAAGCGCTCCAACCAGGGCAGGAACCGCCCGGCGGGGATGGTCTGGCCATGCTCGTCGAGCAGCCGCGACAGCACTTTGTAATGCAGCACCACCTGGGTGTCCTGGGCGGCCACCACCGGCTGGAAGTACAGTTCGAAACGCTGATGATTCAACGCCTGGTCGAGCAACGTGTGCCAGGCATGGTGATCGTCACCGACACTGGCCACCGCGCTGTGATCCAGGCAGGCCCAACCCGGTTCGCCCTGGCTTTCGGCCTGGGCCAGGGCCTGGTCGCCGAGCTGGAGCACCGCTTGCGGCGAGTCGCCATGGACGAACGGCGCCAGCCCGATGGAGGCCACCGACGCCACATCCGTCGCGCCGGTCGCATGTAGGCTCGCCAACGCAGCCTCAAGGTTCTGCGCCAGTTGCAGCGCTTCCTCGCGCACCAGCCCAGGTGCCAGCACCGCAAACTCCCCACCGCGAATACGTGTGACCAGATTGTGGGTTTCCGGATACCGCGCGCACTCACGCAGCAATTGCTCACCCACGGCCTGGAGCAACTGGTCGGTGCGCTGCCCGCCCAGCCGCTGGTTCAAACCGGCCAAGTCCTTGACCCGCAGCAACAGCAGATAACCGGAGCTGGCCTGCTCCGGGTTGCTCACCCGGGCATTGAGCTGCATTTCGAAGTAGCGCCGGTTGGCCAGGCCCGTGAGGTTGTCCTGGTAGGATTCGACCCGCAGTTTCTCGCTGCGCTCGGCCTGCTCCTGGAACAGCGCCTTGAGCTTCTCGACCATCTGGTTCATCGCCTGCACCACGCGGCGCAGTTCAGGCGTGCGCGGCAGCTCTGGCAGGCTCAGGAACTCGCGACGGGCGATGGCATGGGACTGGTGCACCATGTAGTCCAGCGGCTTGAGCTGACGACGCAGCAGCAAGGCCCCCAGCACCGCGCTCACGGCACCGCACAGCAAAAGCCAACCCAGGCTGCCCAACGCGCTCTGCCACAGCTTGGCGAGGGCGAACATCGGGTGGCTGACCACTTCAACCCGGGCCGCCTGTTCCCAGCCGCGGCTGACGATGGCATCGCCTCCGGCCGGTTCCAGGCCGATCAGCTTGACGAACCATTGCGGCACGCTGCCGGCGTCCGGCGTGCCGGTGCGCTCGACGAGGGTCTTGTCGGTGGCCACGTCGACCACGCGGATGCTGGCGTAGTAGCCGCTGTCGAAGATCGAGCTGACCATCAGCTCCACCATCGCCGGGTCGTCGATGTTCGGCGTCAGCGACAACGCCAGCGCCGTGGCCGCGTCCTGGGCGTGGGAGCGCAACTGATTGACGTACTGGGCCCGCGAACTCTCCAGGCTGACCATGAAGCTGCCGCTGAAGGCAACCACCAGGAACAGACAGATAGCGATCAACAGCTGTTTGAACAAGGACATCTGAGCGCGCGCTCCTAGTTAGTCGTCTCGACCGGAAAACCTTCGGCCTGCATTTTCTTCAACACATCCTGCCACCGGGACAGGCGCTTGGTGTCACCCACTTTCTTGTTGCCCTTGGCGCCCGGCAGCCACAGCCCTTCGGCATTGAAAGAGTAGACCGGGAGCAAGTCGGTTCGCTGGCTGGCCGGCAGGATGCCGTCGATCAGGCTGTCGAGTACCAGCGGCATCGCCTCGGGCGTGGCGTAATAGGTGAGCACCATGTGCGCACGGTTCTGCCGCAAGGCCTTGACGTAGGTGATGCGCAGCTTGTCACTGGACACCCCGAGATGGCGCAGGCTGAAATACTTGGCGATGGCGTAGTCTTCACAATCGCCGGCGCCCTTCCACAGGGCCTGGATCGGGGTCTCCCAGTAGTCGACCTCGCGCCACAGGTCGATGTCTTCCACGTAGCGCACCTGTTTGTTGAAAAACAGGTTCACCACCTTGAGCTGTTCCAGTTCCGGGATCTGTTTCTGGGTCGCCAACAGTTGCTGCCATGCGTCGATCCGTTGCTGACCTTCGCCCAAGGGACCATATAACGCTTGCGCCCGTCGGCTGATCTGCGCAAAGTCCCAGTCAGCCTGCAAGCCACCCAGCATCAGGCCGGCCAGCAACAATGCCGAACACAGCCAGCGCAAGGACCTGAGAACAGGGAAAGGTGCAGCCAAGGGAATACGTCCGAAAAGGGCCGTTGGAAATTCGTTGGATGGTGAAGCCTGGCCGGGTAAAAAACAATGGCAGGTTGCAATCACCGCAAGCAGACTAAACTTTAGTTCAGGAACTGGGGCCGCGAGATTTTGACGGCTTGGCAATCTGTAACTAACGTTGGCTTGGATCCAATTGTCGTTACTATCAGTCAGGTGTTGTCGTGACACAAAAGCCCAAACCACTCAGCACTATCCAGGTCAACGGCCCCATCCCGGCTGACCAGGCTCGCTCGATCATCGAAGAGTCTCTGCGCGAGGCCATCCTCGATGGACGCCTGCCTTGCGGCACCGCCCTGCGCCAGCAGGAACTGGCCGACCTGTTCGGCGTGAGCCGCATGCCGGTGCGCGAGGCATTGCGCCAGCTCGAAGCGCAGTCACTGCTCAATGTGGTTCAGCACAAGGGCGCCGTGGTGGCGCCGTTGATCACCAACAATGCGGTAGAAACCTACGCCCTGCGCTCGGTCCTGGAATCGTTCGCCTTGCGCCTGTCCATTCCACTGCTAGATGACAACGACCTGGCACTGGCCGCCCAGTACATCGAACAGCTGGAAACGGAAACCGATCACGCCCAGATCGGCAAGCTCAACCGGCTGTTCCACATGTCGCTTTATCACAAGGCACCCAACAGCAAGCTGCTGGACCTGATCGAGCGCGAGCTCAATGAAGAAGAGCGCTTCCTGCGTTTTCATCTGTCATCCATGGGGCTGGGCAAGTTGAGCCAGGACGATCATCGCGCGCTGCTCGACGCCGCGCGTGCCAAGGACATCGATAACGCCGTCGTATTGCTGGAGCGACACCTGGAAAAAGCCTCGGTCACCATGCGCCGGTACCTGGAACAGTCGTCGAATCTTTGATCCCACCTCGACGGTCCAGCCGGCGTAAAAACTTCTTACATATCCTTCCGACTCACTTGTCGCCTGCGCGGCGCGGCTTGGCCGTGGCCGCGACTCGTCGTCCCATCAGTTCAATGGCACTGCCATCGATTTGGGCTCACTCTTGCGCTTGTCGATTCAAAACAGACCTGAAGAAGTCAACGCCTGGCTGAGGCCAGACGAATCGAAGCCAATACGCAAGGAGCGTCGTCCAACCGGCGGGATGATCGGATGTCCGACCGACGTCCTGCCCATAACATAAAACTTCTTAACTCCCCGATCCCTGAAGTGCTCCGAGTGAGGCATTCACTCGAACTATTCGATTCTGATACCCCTAAATCGGAAGGAGCTTCTTCGCCCAAATAAAACTTATATAAAAAGTTTTAACAGCCCTCTTCGCGCCCAATAAAACACTAACTTTAAATAATTAAAAAAGTACTTGCCGCTTACTTGTTTCATGTATTAGTTTTTTATTCGTCGCGTTACTGGCGACCCTTTCGACTTGCGACAAGCCAAGCAAATACTGGCATCCAAAGCCGAAATTACGATTAAAAGAGAATACTTAAGCCCCTTGGGCAATTCATGGATTCCGGTTCAGGCACCCGCTCGCCTTAATTAAATAACGAGCAACCTTCCGGACAAAATATCATTGATGAGGACGTTCCGATGCAGCCAACCAAAGAACAACTATCTCTAAAAAAACACGAACTTGGCCAACACCCGGTTTTTTCCGAGATTACATCAATCGATCTGTTACGCCGCTTTATGGAAAGCCATGTCTTTGCCGTCTGGGACTTCATGTCGCTGACCAAGCGGCTGCAACGCGAGCTCACCTGCGTCCACCTGCCCTGGCTGCCGCCGGCCGACCCGCACGCGGCACGCCTGATCAATGAAATCGTGCTGGGAGAAGAGTCGGATGACCGCCCCGGCGCAGGCTATTGCAGCCACTTCGAACTGTACCTGGACGCCATGCGGGAAATCGGTGCCGATACCCGCGCGATCGAGCAATTCATCACCCTGCAACAGGAAGGCGTCAGCCCCGAAACTGCGCTGGACAGCGTCGAGGTCGAACCGGCGGCGGCACGGTTTGTCCGCCAGACCTTGCACACCGCCCTGCACGCCCCGGCCCACAGCGTGGCAGCGGCCTTCGTGCATGGTCGCGAGAGTGTCATCCCGCAGATGTTCCAGCGCATGCTCGACGCTTGGGGCATTGGCCTGGATCAGGCGCCGACCTTTCGTTATTACCTGCAGCGGCACATCGAAGTCGATTCCGAAGACCATGGCCCGGCGGCAGAAAAGTTGTTGGCCCGGCTGATCGATGGCGACCCGCAGCGCGAAACCGAAGTACTGGTCGCCGCGCTCGCCGCTGTCCACAGCCGCGCGGCCTTGTGGGATGGCTTGCGCCAGAGCATGGCCCAGCCGGTTGCACAGGTGACGCCATGAACGCTGTCGAATACCAATCTTTCGCCGACGCCTGGGAAAGCCGCGCGACGATCCGTACCCGGCCACGGCGCCGGGTCGAAGACGACGACAAACTGATCTTCCCCATGAGCCGCCAGCCGCTGGTGCACAGCCAGACCTTCCTCAGCCACTGTCCGCAATTGCGCGACTTTGTGCTGGTGCAGAGCCTCTACAAGTTCATCAACGACGTGGTGATTTTCGAGACCGAACTGGTGGACCACACCGCCCGCCGCATCGCCAAGAACCGCTTCGGCATCGAATTCCCGTTCGCCTGCCGCTACGACGCGATGACCGTGGTGGTGGATGAGGATTATCACGCGCTGGTGGCGATGGACTTCATGCAGCAGACCATCGATATGACCGGCATCGAACCGATCCCGTTGCCGGGGCAGATCGAACTCAGCCGCGCGATACCGGCGACCCTGGCCCAGGCGCCGGAACATCTGCTCAGCGCCGTGGAACTGATCTGCATCGCCATCGCAGAGAACACCGTCACCAACGAAGTGGCGGCCTTCGCCCGGGACGACTCGGTCAAGGCCTCGATCAAGGGGCTGATGGCCGATCACTTGCTCGACGAGGGCCGGCACTCCGGTTTCTGGACGCGACTGGTGCAGATTTACTGGCGCACCGCGCCCGAAGAGGACCGCGCGGCGATTGCGCGCTTGATGCCCGGTTTCATCGTCCAGTACCTGGCGAGCGACCTGCAGCAAGCGTTCGACTTCGAGCTGATCGCCCACCTGCCCGTCGACGAATCGGTACGCCAGTCGCTGCGTGAAGAGGCCAGTGCGCTGGCCTACCCCATCAATCGTTTTCACCCGTTGGTGGGCAACATCACGCGCTTTTTCCGCAGCAGCTCGATGCTCGCGTCCCCCTGCGTACGCGACGCCCTCGCTGATTATCTGACTCCATGAGGACCTTTCGATGAAACGCCTCGAAATTGCAGTGTCTGGCACCAGCCAGGCCATGGCCGAACTGGCCCGGGAACTGGAGCTGCACGGCCATGGCATCGTGGATCGGCAATCGCCGGCCAACCACGGCGCGGTCGACCTGTTGATCGACGACGGTACGACACCGCGGGCCATTGAAGCCCTCTCATGCCTCCAGGTCCGCGTGGCGCTGCGCACGCTACCCGGCGAGGTATTGCCGCAACCGGTGGTGATATTCCGCGACGGCGCGCAGCGGCTGTTATGCCAGGAAGTGATTGCGCCGCAAAGCGATGGCAGCGGTCAGTCCCTGCGGTTGCGTACCCTGGCGACCGTGGTCGAGACCGGCGCACGGCTGGTCAGCCAGTTATCCCGGGATGACACCTGCTTCGATCACTGGCCGACGGTGCACGCTGACGCTGTCGACCAACCTCTGCTCGGGCTCGATGCACTGGAGCCGCTGGCGTTCGAGCACGGCCTCAATCGGCCGCCAGTGCACTGGCTGCTGGCCGCCGCCGATGTGCCGGTGATGCACAGCATCGAACAGCGCATGCTCGACGACGCGACGCAACCGGCCCTGTGGGTCGATGGACAACTCATCGACTACAAATCCTTGCGCCGCCTGGCGCTGAGGTTGCAGCAACCGATGCTGGAAATACTGCACCGAGCAGAACATGAGAAAGGATCTGCTGGAGAACCTGTGGGAGCAAGGCTTGCCCGCGATGAGGACACCGAGGTTCTCAACCCAACCGCGTCATCGTTCATCGGGGGCAAGCCTTCCTCCCACAGGCCTTCCTCCCACAGGCCTTCCTCCCACAGGCCTTCCTCCCACAAGGTGATCGGTGTCTGCCTGCCCAAGTCCGCGCACCTGTATGCGGCGATCCTGGCAGTGCTGGGCTGTGGGGCAGTGTACCTGCCACTGGACCCGCAGCACCCGGCGCAACGTCGGCGCTTCATCCTGGAAAATGCCCAGGCCGACCTGCTGCTGCACGACGGCGACAGCGATCTGGGCGACCTGTCGTTGCCAACGCTCAATGTCCAGCAACTGCCATCGCCCAAGCCCGGCATCCCGACCTCGTTGATCCGCCGCACAGTGGACAGCGACGAACCAGCCGTGGCGATCTACACCTCCGGCACCACCGGCCAGCCCAAGGGCGTGTTGCTCAGCCACCGCAACCTCAGTCACTTCTGTGCCTGGTACGGCGACTACGTCGGGTTGCAACGAGACAGCCGGGCGTTGCAGTTTTCCACCATCAACTTCGACGCGTCGCTGCTGGATATCCTCCCGACCTTCATCCACGGCGCCCTGCTGGTGGTGCCCAGCGAAGACCAGCGCCGCGATCCGCAGCAATTGGTCGCGTTGATTCACCAGCAGCACATCAGCCATGCCTTCCTGCCGCCTGCGCTGCTGAGCGTCATGCCCCTTGATACACCGTTGGGCCTGGCGCACCTGATCACCGGTGGCGATGTCTGCGAACCGTTCGTGATCGAACAGCTCGCGCCACAATGCCAGTTCCACAACATCTACGGCCCGACCGAAACCACGGTGCTGGCGACCACACGACAGTTCGGCGTCGGCGACAACAACCGCAACCTCGGCGTGCCCATCGCCAATGGCCGGGTGCTGATCCTGGACGAACAGTTGCAGCCGGTTCCCCAGGGTGTTCCCGGCGAGCTGTACATCGCCGGCCCGGGCGTCGGGCTGGGTTATCTGAACGACCCGACGCTGACCGCGACACGTTACCTCGACCTGACGCTGCCCACCGGGCAAACGCTGCGGGTCTATCGCACGGGTGATATCGGCCAGTGGACCGACAACGGCATCGAACTGTGTGGTCGGCGCGATAACCAGGTGAAGATCCGCGGTTTTCGGGTCGAGCCCGAGGAAATCGAGCACTGCCTGCGCGATAGCCAGTTGTTTCGCCAAGTGGCGGTGGGGGTCGATGAACGGCGGCGGATCCTGGCGTTCCTGGTTCATCCCGAGCACTCCGGTGACGCCCTCCAGGCGTTACGCGAGCATGTGCAGAACAGCTTGCCCAGCTACATGCACCCGGCCGCCTACGTCGAATTGCCGAGCCTGCCGTACACCAGCAACGGCAAGGTCGATCGCCGGGCCTTGCTCGCCATGGCGGTGCAGGTGCAGGTCGACGGCCAACGCCGGCAGCCGCAGAACGCCCTCGAGACACAACTGCAGCAACTGTGGGCCGAACTGCTTGAACTGCCGGTCGAGGACATCGCCACCGACGAAAGTTTCTTCAACCTCGGTGGGCATTCGATCCTGCTGTCGCGACTGCTGTTGAGCATCCGCCAGACGTTCGGCCGCAGCCTGTCGATCAATCGCTTCATCGAAGCACCGACGCTGATGACCTTGGCCAAGTTGCTGGACGATCCTGATCAAAACAGTGCATCGATCCTCAGCCCCCAGGCCTTCATCGATGCCGAGGCCGAGCTCAACCTCGATCCATTGCCCATCAGCCAATGCGGCGATGTGCACAAGGTGGTGGTGACCGGCGCCAACAGTTTTCTCGGCGTGCACATCGTCGAGGCACTGCTGGCCTGGGGCGCCACCGAAGTCGCGTGCCTGGTGCGCGCGAGCGCGGAACAAAGCGCGGCCGAGCGCTTCTCCCAAGCCCTTCAGGACAATCACCTGACCCACCTGGACCTGGACCGCGTCAGTGTGTACGCCGCCGACATTACTCAACCGCAACTGGGTTTGCCGGACGACGTCTACGCCCGCATCGACCGTACCTTCGGCGCGCTGGTGCACAACGCCGCCCACGTCAACCATGTGCTCGACTACGAGTCCCTGGCGCGGGACAACGTGGAGCCGATCTTCGAATGCCTGCGCCTGTGTGAAGGGCGCAGCAAGAAGATCTTCAACTTCGTCTCCACGCTTTCCGCCTCCAGTGCCCTGGACGCCGACGGCCAGGTGCTGGAACAGCCAGCCGCCAAGACGCCGCCGATCTACATCAAGAACGGCTACAACCTGTCCAAATGGGTCGGCGAACGGATCCTGCAACGGGCCCGGGATCGCGGGGTGTCGGTCAATCTGTTCCGCCCCGGCAACATCAGTTTCAACAGCCTGACCGGGGTCTGCCAGCCCCATAAAAATCGGTTGATGCTGATGCTCAAAGGCTCGATCCAGCTCGGCCAGGTGCCGGAGCTGTCCCTCAATTTCGACCTGATGCCGGTGGATTTCCTGGCCCGCTTCATCGCCTTCCACGCCAGCCGCTACCAGCCGACGCAAGCGGTGTTCAACCTGCACAACCCGCAGCCTTTGAGCTGGGACGCTTACGTCGCCTCGTTTCGCGACAGCGGCCGGGAATTTTCGTTGGTCAGCGTTGCCGAGTGGCAACGGCAATTGGCTCGGGTCGATGCCGACAACGCGTTGTTTGGCGTATTGGGTTTCTACCTCAACGGCTTCGAGGAAGACATCGGCGATATCTCGCTGATCAGCCACGACAACGCCCGCGCCGGCGTGCGGCAGATGGGCGCCAGCTACCCGGAAAAGTCCCCGGCCCTGCTGCGTCGCGGCGCCGATTACCTCAAGGCCATCGACTTCATCTGAAACACCCTCAACCCAAAGCAAGGAGCAAGACCATGAGTGCATTTCAACCCGACACCCTGATCAAAAACCCCCAAGCCTGCCAGGTCGAAACCTCGGTGGAGGTCGCGGCCGACGCGGCGCGCGTCTGGGACGTGGTGGGTGATTTTGGCGGATTCAACCATTTCATTCCGGCACTGGAGCACATCGAAATGACCGGCGAGGGTGTGAGGTCCCTGCGCAAGAAATTCTTCCGCGATGGGCAGAACCTGGTGGTGGAACAGCTCAACAGCCGCGACGACCAGGCCATGCACATGACCTGGACGCTGATCTACAACACCCTGGGCATCGACAACCTGTGGGCAGCCATGCGCGTCGAACCCCTGGCGGACAACCGCTGCCGTGCCACCTGGACCATCATCGCCGACCACACCGACGCCCACACGCCGGCGGGCTTCCGGGATTTCCTCCAGGGCTTCGCCGATGAGGCGATGGGGAATGTGCAGGGGATGTTCCCCGAGGCATAACCTGCTCCAGGGTGGCCTTGAGACTCAGGGCCACCACCAAACCTATGTGTGTGGGCTTGCTCGCGAAAGCGGTGGGTCTGTGTCGGCGATGTTGACTGGATGGCCGCCATCGCGAGCAGGCTCGCTCCCACAGTTTTGGTTCCGGGGTTGAATGCAAAATGCCGACCCACCGCCAGTCCCCTGTGGGAGCGAGCTTGCTCGCGATGGCGGTGGGTCGGCTTGCGACTGGGTCAGATCTTGAAGCTGTCCACCAGTTGCTTCAGTCGATTGGCCTGTTGCGACAAGGCATCGCAATCCTTCAGGGTTTCATTGAGGTTGGCCACGCTTTGCTGGTTCAGCAGGTTGATGTGGCTGACGTCCATGTTGAGGGTTTCAACCACAGCGGTCTGCTCTTCGGTCGCAGCAGCCACCGACTGGTTCATGCCGTCGATCTCACCGATACGCTGCGTCACGCTGACCAGTCGCAGGCCGGCCTGGTTGGCCACTTCCACGCTTTCTTCGCTGGACGTCTGGCTGGCGTTCATCGTAGTCACCGCTTCACGGGAGCCGATTTGAAGCGAGGTAATCATCTTGTGGATTTCTTCCGCCGACTCCTGGGTGCGATGCGCCAGGTTGCGCACTTCATCGGCCACCACCGCAAAACCACGCCCGGCTTCACCGGCACGGGCCGCTTCGATGGCCGCGTTCAGGGCCAGCAGGTTGGTTTGCTGGGAGATGCCCTTGATCACGTCCAGGATGTGGCCGATGTTGTCGGTGCTGGCGTTCAGGGTTTCGATCTGGGTGCACGAAAGGCTGATTTTCTGCGATAGCTCGGTCATGGCCTGGATGGTTTTTTCCACCACCTGGCGACCGTCATCGGCCTGCTCGCTGGCACCGCTGGCATGTTGCGAGGCATCGGCGGCATTGCGGGCGATTTCCTGGGTCGCGGCGCCCAACTCGTTGATGGCCGCAGCCACGCTGTTGGTGCGAGCGCTCTGCTCATCCGAGCCGACGAGCGAAGCGTTGGACGAGGTCATCACCCGCTGCGACAGGTCATGCACCTGGCGAGTGGCGGAAGACACTTCCGAGATCGACGCGTGAATCCGCTCCACGAACTGGTTGAACGAGCCACCCAGCACCGCGAACTCATCCTTGCCCTGCACCACCAGGCGCCGGGTCAGGTCGCCTTCGCCCTGGGCGATGTCCTGCATGGCACGGCCCATGGTGGTCAACGGACGCATCAGCACCTGGATCAACAGGCTCAGCAGCAACGCAATGGCCGCCACCGCGACAAACATCGCAATCAGCGCAGACGTACGGAACTGGCTCAACGGCGCGTAGGCCTTGGCCTTGTCGATCGACAGGCCGATGTACCACTCGGCGTTCGGCAGGCCGGTAACCGGGGTGAACGAAAGGATACGGTCCTGCCCGTTCAGCTCAACCTCCTGGATACCCTTGCCAATGCGCACCGGGGTACCGGGGTAGATGTCCTTGAGGTTCTTCATCACCTGGTCTTTATCCGGGCTGACGATTACCTGACCGTCGCCGCTGACCAGGAACGCATGGCCGATACCACCGAAGTCCACGGAGTTGATGATTTTCACCAGGGTTTCCAGGCTCAGGTCGCCGCCCACCACGCCGAGCAGTTCGCCGTTGTGCTTCACCGGCAGGGCAACGGTCACCACCAGGCCACCCACCGCCGCCAGGTAAGGCGGGGTCAGCATGGTTTTATCGGCGGTCACCGCCTGTTTGTACCAGGGGCGCTGACGCGGGTCGTAGCCGTCAGGCATTTTGGCGTCCGGGCGCTGGGTGAAGACGCCGTTGGCCTGGCCCACATAAGTGAACTGGAAGTTCGAGGTCAGCGCCGGCTGATCGACCAGCCCCGGCAGATCGGCAGTAGCGCCCTGGTGCGCGATGTTTTGCGCCAGGTTTTCCAGTACCAGTATCCGGCCACTCATCCAGTTCTGGATGCTGCTGGCCGTCAGGTCGCCGGATTGCTCGATGGACGACTCAAGGCTGCTGCCGATGGTGTTGCGCTGCAAATAATCGTTGTAGAGCGTGAACAGGGCAAAAGCCAGGACCACCACACCAGAGGCGGCAAGAAGGATTTTGTGGCTGAACTTTAGATTCATTGATGAGGCTTCTTATGCAAGGAGTGGGGGTGCATTCCAGATTTGCAACGTTCCATGTAACAGTGCGAGCGGTTATCAATCCGCTCCACTTTGGTGCACACGTACAAGTCTGTCGGCAAACCTGTACAAATAATTAGGGATGCGAAGAAATAGCCGACGGGAGGACACGGCGAGCGAACGGTGGTTGCAAATTCGCCGACGGCTGATGACAATGCGACCTATTATCATTTGTAACATCCAGGCCGTTGCGTCCATGTCATCTCCCGAGTTTGCAGTACAGGCGCTCTACAGCCGTCATCACGGCTGGCTCAATACGTGGCTGCGCACCCGCCTGGGCAACGCCGCCGATGCCGCGGACCTGGCCCAAGACACCTTCATGCGCCTGTTGCAGCGTAGCGAACGCCTGGAGCTTCGCGCCCCACGCGCCTTTTTGCGCACCATCGCCCAAGGCCTGGTGATCGACCATTGGCGTCGAGCGGAAATCGAACGCGCCTACCTGGAAACCATAGCTCACCTGCCGGAAGCCGAAACCCCTGGTGCTGAAGCACAGGCCCTGATTCTGGAACTGCTCGAAGCCATCGCCAGGATGCTCGAAGGCCTCAAGCCAAAAGTGCGCAGGGCCTTTCTGTTGGCCCAGTGCGAAGGCCTGACGTACAAGCAGATTGCCGAACAGATGGGCATTTCGTTGCGCTCGGTGGAACGCTACGTCGCCGATGCGCTGTACCACTGCTATGTGTTGCGCTATGAAAGCTGAGCCGGCGGAGCACTTGCAGAGCCGACGCAACGGCCCGTCGCAACAGGTGGTCAGGCAGGCGATCAACTGGCTGCTGCGCCTGCGCAATCACACCACCCACCCGACCCTGCGCCAACAGTGCGACACCTGGCGCGCCGCCCACCCGGAACACGAACTGGCCTGGCAACGGGTGCAATCGCTGCACAGTGAATTGACCTCCAACCTGCGGGCCGTGCCCGGTGCTCATGTCGCCCTGGATACCCTGGAAAACAGCGCCCAGCGCCTCAGTCGTCGCCAGGCCCTGAAGTTGTTGTCGGGCGTCGCACTTGTGGGCTGCGCGGCATGGCTGGGCAAGGACCTGGGCTGGCAGCCGTGGAATGCCGATTTCGCCACCGCCACCGGTGAGCGCCGAGGCTTCCAGCTGCCGGACGGCACGCGGCTAGAGCTCAATACCCACAGCGCCGCCAACCTGGATTTCAGCGCCCGGCAGCGCCTGATTACCCTGGCCCGCGGCGAAATCATGGTCACCTGTGGCCGCGACCCGGGGCGCCCGCTGCGGGTACAAAGCCGCCATGGCCTGTTCGAAGGCCTGGAAGGGCGCTTCGTCGTGCGCCAGGACAGCGACTGCACACGCTTGAGCGTCACCAGCGGCCGGGTGGTTATCCGTTCGCACCCAAACAGCGATGGCACACCCATTCAGGTCGAGGCCGGGCAAAGCTACCTGGTCACCACATCGACGGCGACCCTGGCGCCGCCGCTGGACATGGACGCAGGCGCCTGGGCCGACGGCTTGATCGTCACGCGCAACATGCGCCTGGCAGACTTTCTCAACGAAGTAGGACGCTACCGCCCAGGCTATTTGAACTGCGCGGCGTCGATTGCCGACCTGCGCTTGTCGGGGGTTTTTCGTTTGGAGGACACCGACAAATTGCTCGCCGTCCTGCCACGCACGCTCCCCGTGCAAGTCCGTTATCGAACCCGTTGGTGGATCACGGTGCAGCGCCTGGCTTGATTTTTTTTGGCGGGTTTCAGGCCGGCGTCCGGCTAGGACAGTAAGCACCCCTTATCTGCCTTCAGCGACTCCAACGGAACCTACAATGACTGAGCGCTTGCTTCTCAAGAACCCCTTCGGCTTCTCTGCGCAACCGGGCCTGTTGCGCCAGGCGATCCATGCAGCGCTGTTCTCCACTGCGCTTGGGGTCAGCGTCGTGCCGATGCTCGCGCTCGCCGCACAAAGCGGCGTGACCGCCAGCCGTCAGGGCTACAACATCACCCCCGGCCCACTGAGCGACGTACTGAACCAGTTCGCCCGCCAGGCCGGGATCACCCTGGCAAGCACGCCGGCGCAAACCGGCGGCGTCCAGTCCCCGGGACTCAAGGGCGAGTACTCGCCCGACCAGGCCCTGAGCCAACTGCTCAGCGGCTCGGGGCTGGTTGCCGTCAGCCAGGATGGCAGCAGCTACGTGCTGCAAACCCAGACCGCTGGCAGCACGCTGGAACTGCCGACCACCGACATCAAGGGCTTCGCCCTGGGTAACGCCCTGGGCAGCATGGAAGGCTACAACGCCACCCACAGCCAGGTCGCCACCAAGACCAGTACCGCCCTGCGCGAAACCTCCCAGAGCGTGTCCGTGGTCACCCGCGAACAAATGGACGACCAGGGCGCGCAAACCGTGTCCCAGGCCATGCGCTACACCCCCGGCGTGCTGACCAACCCCTACGGTGCGACCCATCGCTACGACTACGTGGCGATGCGCGGTTTCAACGACGGCTCGGTGGATAACATCTACCTCGACGGCCTCAAGTCCATGGGCGACAGCGGCACCTACAGCTCGATGCAGGTCGATCCGTACTTCCTGGAGCGGGTCGACATTCTCAAGGGTCCGTCCTCGGTGCTCTACGGCCGCAGCTCGCCCGGCGGCCTGGTAGCGCTCACCAGCAAGAAGCCACAGTACGAGGCCTATCACCAGATCCAGGCCACGGTCGGTACCCAGGGCCAACGCGGCATGGGCTTCGACTTCACTGGCCCCGTGGATGACGACAAACGCATCACCTATCGCCTGATCGGCCTGGCGGACACCTCCGACACCCAGTTCGACCACAACAAGGAAAAACGCTTCGCCCTCGCGCCCACGGTGAACATCGACTTCAGCGAGGACACCTCGCTGACCCTGCAAGCCTACCTGCAGCATGACCCCGACGGCGGCTACCACGGTGGCATGCCGGCCGACGGCACCTTGCATCAGCGCAACGGCCGGCGGATCTCCGAAAGCTTCTTCGAAGGCGAGCCTGGCGTCGACGGTTACGAACGCGACCAGCAGTCGTTCGGCTACCAGTTCGAGCACCGTTTCAACGATGTCTTCACCGCCCGGCAGAACTTCCGCTACCTGGACTCCCAAGTCACCAACGATCAGGTCTACGCCTATGGCTGGACCACGCCCACCAGCAACGAGCTGAACCGCTACTACACCGGCGCCGAAGAAAAGCTCCACTCCTTCATCGTCGACAACATGCTGCAAGCCGAATTTTTTACCGGCGCGACCAAGCACACCGTGCTGATGGGGGTCGACTACCAGCGGCGCAAAACCGTGGTCGACTGGACCAGCGGCAGCCTCGCGCCGATCAATGCCTTAGACCCGACCTACGGCAACTCGACCATCACCTACTTCAGCCCCACCAGTTACCTGCGGCGCCTGGAGCAGACCGGCGTGTATCTGCAAGACCTGGTGGAAATGGACAAATGGCGCTTCTCCCTCGGCCTGCGCCAGGACTGGGTCCGAACCTCGGATGAAAACCGCATCGCCGAATTTGGCCGCCCGGAAGGCACCGAGATCAACGACAAACGCACCAAGCTCACGGGCCGCGCCGGGGCGCTGTACCTGTTCGACAACGGCCTGGCGCCGTACATCAGCTACTCCGAGTCGTTCAATCCGAACTCCTACGCAGACAGCGCCGGCAACCCACTGCCGCCGACCGATGGCAAGCAATGGGAACTGGGCCTGAAGTATCAGCCGCCGGGCACCGATGACCTGTACACCGCCTCGCTGTTTCGCATCGACCAGGAAAACCTGGCGACCAAACTGCCCCAGGAAAACTTCTACCGCGCCGTCGGGGCCGTGCGCTCCCAGGGCCTGGAACTGGAAGCGCACCTGCAGCTGACCGAACAATTCAAAGTGCTGGGCAGCTACACCTTCACCGACATCGAATACTCGAAATCGATGATCAGCACCTTGAGCACCACCACCGACATCATCGAAAACAAGGGCAACTCACCGACCCAGGCCCCGCGCCACATGGCTTCGGTCTGGGCTGACTACAAGTTCGACAGCGGCGCCCTCGACGGCCTGCGCCTGGGTGGCGGCGTGCGCTATGTCGGCTACAGCTGGGCCGATGCGGAGAACACCATGAAGGTGCCGTCCTACACGTTGTTCGATGCCTCGGCGGGGTATGACCTGGGCAAGGTCGGCTTGAAGGGCGTGGACGTGCGCCTGAACGCGAACAACCTGACCAACGAAACCTACGTCGCTTCGTGCGCCAGCCTGAGCTATTGCTACATGGGTGAAGAGCGCAATGTGGCGGCGACGGTGAGTTATCAGTTCTAACCTGTTCCTCAGATCGATCGTTCCCACGCTCCCGCGTGGGAACGTCGCCAGGGACGCTCCGCGTTCCGCTTCTGGAGTGTGACGCGGAGCGTCACGGGATGCGTTCCCACGCAGAGCATGGGAACGATCAGACCCGAACCGTATCCCCTTCCTCCCGCACCACACCCTCTTCCCGCACAAACCGGTTCGCCCGTTCAAACGTGCCAAAATCATTGAACCGCACACCCATCTCGCGCATCACCTCATGCGCCACCGGCACCGTCAGTTGACGAATGTAGAACGGCTCCTTCACCACGAAATGATGAATGCCGTGACTGCTGCCGAAGTTGAAGCAGAACGCCTGCAACGGCCACAGCCACCAGGGGTTGAGCACCTGGGTCTGCTGGATGACATTGCCCGGCTCGATGTCGCCGTAGTAGTGCATGTTCGAGCTGACGAAATGCAGGCAAAAGGTGCGCAACACGTTCGGGCCGATGATCACCACCGCGGCGATGTCGATCACGTGCATAACCGCCAGCGTTGTGGACGACCAATCAATTGAAGTCCCCAGCAGACTGGCGATGCCGTTGGCCCCATGAAAACCGAGAAACACATACCAGGCGCCCCAGTGCAGCAACGCCAGCGGGAAATACACCTTCAGCGTACGCTTGAGAATGCTGCGCTTGTGCGCCCAGGTCTTGGCCCGCAGCAGGCGGATGAAGGCCGACATCACGTTGTCCCCGACCATCAGCAACCGCGCCAGTCCCCAGGGCTCGCCGTTGGTGATGGCCCGCTCTTCCATGTCGGCCTCGCTGCCGGACACCTTGTGATGGTTGAGGTGCAGGTGGCGACGGATCCACGGATTGATCGTGCTCGGCCGCGCCAGCCACACCAGGCCCATCATCAAGTTGTGGGGCAGGCGCTGCTTGCGAAAATACATGCTGTGGATCAGGTCGTGTTCCAGCTCGTGGGTCAGGGACGCGAAAAACGCGTTGAGCAACAGGCACGCCCACCCGGCCAGGTGACCGTTGATGTAGAGCAGCGCCGAACCGATCATCCCGGCCAGGGCGAACGCCAGGATGCCCGCGCCCAACGCATCCTGGTGGCGCAGGATCGGATAGCGCTGGCGCAATTCTTCGCCCCGGGCCAGGACCACCTGGCGAATATGGGCCGATCGTTGTTGTGCATTCAATCGCTCGGGGCTTGCGCAAGTGCCGTGCATGGCTTACATCCTCTGTTAGAGATGTGCTCATCCTGCCGGGCGTAGTCCCACGGGGTGGTAGCCGTAAACGCCAACCTGTTGACCGCAAGCGCCAATCGTCATGACTGAACCCACCTCCCTTGCCAGCTGGACCCGCGCCCTGCGCAAACAGCTCGATGCGTTGGGCCTGGACAGCCACGCCTTGTGCGTCGAGGCCGGCCTCGACCCGCAATGGATGGACGACCCGAACGCCCGTTACCCGCTCTCGGCCACTACCCGCCTGTGGGCATTGGCCGTGCAGGCCAGCGGCGACCCGGCCATCGGCCTGCGGGTGTCGCGCTTCGTCAGCCCCACCACGTTTCACGCACTGGGTTATGCCTTGGTGGCGAGCGGCAGCCTGCGGGAAGTGTTCGAACGGATCGTGCGCTACCACCCGGTGGTCAGCGATGCACTGACCCTCCAACTGATCCGCGCAGAGGACCGCTATCGCTTTAGCCTCGAGGTGCCGCCGGGCCGACCGGTGCCAGCCTTTGAAGCCATCGACGCGTTCACGGCGATTTACGTGCGCACCTGTCGCAACCGCCTCGGCCGTGATTACGCACCGCTGGCGGTGTACCTGCGGCGCCCGGAACCGGCGGACCCCAGCCCCTGGCACAAAGTGTTCCGCTCGCCGGTGCATTTCGGCGCCGCGCAGGATTGCCTGGAGTTCAACCTCGCTGATTTCGACAGCCATCTGGACGACGCCAACCCGGAACTGGCCGAACACAACGAAACCGTGCTCGAACGCACCCTCGCCCAGCTCAAGCCGCTGACCTGGGAGCGCAAGGTACGTTCGGCCATCGAGGCCCAATTGCCCGAAGGCGAGCCCAGCGCCGAACGCATCGCCCAAGCCATGCACCTGAGCCTGCGCAGCCTGCAACGGCACCTGGCCGACGAAGGCTGCCGTTTCGACGCCCTGCTCAACGAGTGCCGGGAGAATCTGGCGCTGCTGCACCTGCGGGATCCGAATTGCTCGCTGAGCGAAGTCAGCTACCTGTTGGGTTTTGCCGATGCCAGCAGCTTCAGCCGCGCATTCAAGCGCTGGACCGGGATGACGCCAGGGCAGTTTCGGGAAGGGTTGCGCTAGGGATTTGCAGTGCCTGGGCTGCCGCCAATCGCGAGCAAGCTCGCTCCCAAAAGGTTCAGATCGGGTTCAGGGCGTGGTCAGGGCCCGCAACCGCTCGATGTCGAGGATTTCGATCTCGCCGTAACCCAGGTGCAGGATGCCCTGGGCCTGCAGGTCCTTGAGGATCTGGTTGGTGGTCTGGCGTGACAGCGCGAGCATCAGCGCCAGTTGTTCCTGGGGCAGTTGCAGGACCCGGCGGGCCGGTTCGATTTCACCGTAGCCTTCGGCGATCAGCAGCAGGCGGTGGGCCACGCGGGCCGGGGCGGGCATCAGGCTCAGGTGTTCGAGGTTGATGAAGGTCAGGCGCAGTTTGTGGCTCATCAATAATGCAAGATGCCGCCAGTGGATCGGCTGCTCTTGCAGGAATGCCAGCAACGGCGCCTGGGGCACGTGCAGAAGCGTACATTGACCGACAACCACCGCATCATGAGTGCGCGGCTGGCCATCGAACAGGCAGATTTCACCGAACCAGTGGGGCGCCTCTACCACGCTCAGCAACGCCTCCTTGCCCTGTTCGTTCACCGCACCGACGCGCACCGCGCCCTCCAGCACGGCATACAGCCCGCACGGTGGGTCGCCACGCTGGAACAACCGATGCCCCGGCGGCAGGCGGCGCACCCGCGCCATGCCCAGCAGACTATTGTGTAACTCAACAGGCAGATGGCTGTACCAGTGGCCGGCCATCAGGTGTGAGTGCCAGGGATGCGAATTCATGGAAACTCCGGGACAAGTGTCGGCTAACTGACAGAACGCCTTGTGGTACCTGGGCATCATGCAGGCATCACCTCAGGAGGAACAACAATGAAAAGCCTCGTCGATCATCTCAGTCAATACGCCGCCTATCATCGCGACCCGCGCAACATCGCCAGCCATTTCATCGGTATCCCGCTGATCTTCGTCGCCGTCGCCGTGCTGCTGTCACGGCCCGGCTGGCCAGTGGGCGCAGTCCTCGTGTCGCCGGCGCTGCTGGTGGCCGTGGCCAGTGCCTGGTTCAACCTGCGCCTGGAGTTGCGCCTGGGGGTGTTGATGACGGGGCTGCTGGGCCTGGCGCTATGGCTGGGCCAGGTGCTCGCCGCGCAAAGCACCCTGGTGTGGCTGGGCAGTGGCCTGGGGATGTTCGTGGTGGGTTGGGTGATCCAGTTCGTCGGTCACTATTACGAAGGCCGCAAGCCGGCGTTCGTCGACGACCTCACCGGGCTGATTGTCGGGCCGCTGTTTGTGGTAGTGGAAGCGGGTTTTCTGCTGGGGCTTCGCGGCGAACTGAAGCAGGCCATCGAAGAGCGCGTCGGGCCGGTGGCGTTGCGCAACCAGCGCTCGGCCGCCTGAAAACACCGCAATACCCCGCCTCCCCCCTTGTGGGAACGAACCTGTGGGAGCAAGGCTTGCCCGCGATGCAAACACCTCGGTGTAACTGATAGACCGAGGCGATGCCATCGCGGGCAAGCCTTGCTCCCACAAGCTCGCTCCCACAGGAGTTGGACCGTTACCGCTCAAGCCTTACAGCGCACCAAACTCGACCCGAATCGTCAGCGCGCCGGTGTTATCTTTCAAGCCAGACCCGTGCTGCCCGGTCAGGTCATCGTTGATGCACAGTTGCAGTTCCCCTTGCTGGTCGCCCGGAACCTGCCCCAGGTCACCCACCAGGAACGGCTTGCCATCATTGCCCACGCGACCGATCAAGGCGCCTTCGGCGGCACCGGGCAAGGCATAGCTGCTGTAGTCGATGTGCCTCGAACCGCCATTTCCATCGACATTGCCACCCTGCGGACTGGCACACCATCGCCCACTGACATAGCGCACCAGTCGCGGTACCAACCCGTTGACCTGCACGCCAGTGCCCTGCCAGGCGACGTTGGATTGGACCTGCATCGTCACCGCCCGCAGGTCATTGGCCAGCGTATCCCCAGCCTGGAACGACAGCGCCGCAATCGTCAGGCTCGGGTTCGAGGTGCCGGTGCTGGGGAACACGCCATCGCCCACCAGGAACAGGTTCTTGTGGTCCCAACTGCGCTGGTACTTGTCCACCACAGACTTGGTGGGGTCATCGCCCATGCGATAAGTCCCCATCAGGTGGCCGGCGCCCTGGAAGCTGTAGGGCACCTTGTCGTACGTAAAACATCCAGGTCCGATGATGCCCGTCAACTCCTGGGCACCGAGCAGCTCCTCGATGATGCGTGTCGCCAGTACTTTCGCCTGCTGGAAACCCTTCATGGTGTACTCGGACAGGTTGTAGTGGATTTCCGGCCGAGGGATGCCGAGCCGGTCCGTGTATTGGGTCGAGGGCACGATGTAGCATTGCGCGTGGTCGGGATCGTCCTCGACCTGCTCGACCAGGAAACCGATCCGGAACTGGCGGGTGAAGACGTCGTTGAGCTTTTGTACCAACGCCGTTCCGGATAGCAATTTATTGCTCGGGTTGGCGCCGCCATTGTTCTTCCCATCGATAAAGTCAGCGACCGTGGTGTAGGGATCACCGGCCGGCCAGTTCCAACCTTCGTTGCCAATCTCGATACGCCACGCCGCACGATCGCTGCGAAAGGCACCGTCGCGCAGGCTTTCGATGCCGGCCGTCGATAGCGGTCCCCGGTAGGGGAAAATCGCCTTGCCCTCGGGCATCAACCCCCACGCCAGATAAATGGGATGGTCAGCCAGGCCGCGCCCCACTTGCCCGCTGCTGTTGGCCACGCCGGAGTGCAGTAGCAGTTTCGGTGTTTCGATCGCATGGGCGGCGATCACATAACGTTGTCCTATTGCCACGCCGGTTCCAGTGACGGGGCCATCTTCCAACTGATATTGCTTGAACTCGATGCCATTGATATTGCTGTCAGTGCCAACGGTTACTTTGCTGGCCACGGTTCGATAAAGCACGCGGACCTTGCCAGTATTCAACGCTTTGTTCATGGTCACAGTGGCGTCGTACTTGGCCTGGATCGGGCAGATCGGCGTGCAGTTGGTATTGCCGGCGCATACCCGGCGACCGGCATAAGGTTGGGAGTTGCGCCCAGCCGGCGTCGGGCTGACTACCAGCGGCAGGCTATCGAACGTCTGTCCCGTGACAGCCGTGACAAAGCTGCCATCGACCAGCGACAACGGAATGCTGCGCATCGGGAATGCATAACCCTCGGGAAAGGTCATGCCCAGATAACCTTGGTCGGCGACGTTGGCCGACACACCGATTTCCGCTTCCGCCCGGCAATAGGCGCTTTGCAGATCGTCATAACCTATCGGCCAATCCACCCCGACGCCATACTTGGACCGCAGGCGAAAATCGTTCGGCACCATGCGCAGGCAGGTTCCGACCCAATGCCATGTCGTGCCGCCACCCACCCGTTCGTAAGTGCTCGTAAAGGGCATCGGGCCTTTCTGGACCAAGTAGCTGACCGCCGGGTTGTTCCAGTTGCCATTGAGCAGATCGGCAATGGTCGCCCGTGGAGCGTTCAGTTCGGCCGGCCCCTTGAGATGTGGGTCCAGTGTCGTGCTTGGTGGGTAAGGGGACTCAGGGGTTTTCAGCGTCGCGGTATAGAAACGCTCCAGATACTGGGCACGATTGACCGGTATCTCCGGCCCCGATTCGAGTACCAGTACATCAATCCCGGCCATGCTCAACTGATAGGCAATGATGCTACCGGCCAGGCCTGCGCCAACGATCACCACTTCGGCTTGTTCGGTACTCATGACAACGCTCCTTGCTGTCCGTTAGCGGATACGCCGGTCAAATCTTCAAGGCTGGAGGGCGCGCTGTTCCAATACCCAAAAAACGATTCGCTGTAGCCCATCGGGTGAGCCTGGGCGATTTTCCAGGCCCAGCTGTGGATGTAGGCCTGATCGGACACCACCGCTGAATCATCTTTCTTGAAGGGCGCCATATCGAACGGTTGATACCAGACGCCCAACAACCACAGCTTCATGATCGAGCGCGCGGCGAGTACCGTGCGTGGAATCGTCGGTTGCATGTTGAACTTCAGTATCTGCTGGGCGATCTGGTCGGGCGGGAAGTGCTCAGCCACCAGGGTGGCGTATTGAGTCAAGAGCGCGTTGAGCACGTCGGAAGGAACTCGCGCAGTGACATAATCGAGAAAGATCGGCGGCAAACCGACCGGGTCGATCTGAGGTGCCAAACGATCCATCGAGATGCCAATAAGGGCTGATGACAGGCCTACGAAATTATCCAGATTGCTGCTCATTGCTTGGCTCCTTGTCCACTGGTGGACTGTGCGCGTTCGAGCAAATAGGTGAAATCCGCGAAGCTGGTACGCGGCGACTCGGTGACATGGGTGGCCGCATTGCCATGGCAAGCCATGCAACTGGAAGACGCCTGGGGCACGGTGCCCTGGATGTAGGTCTCCAGCGTGGCGTTGGCCAGGAACGAGGGCGCTGGGCTGCCCAGCGGGTTGGCGGCCGATATCTGGCAGTTCTTGGGCGGGTCTGACGGCCACTGGGTACTGATCAGTTGATAGTTCGCCCAGACGCTCTTCGGGTTCACCGTACGCAACAGGCCTTGATACGTAGCGTTCAGTTTTTTGGTGGCCTCGGTGAGCGGCACGTCGCGCACGATCTGCGAGGGCGTCGCCTTGACCGCCGGGTTCCATGGCCGTGGCGGCGGCTGGTTGATGTCGCTTGTGCTGGCTGCGTTGTAGAACAGATAAGGCCCCGTCCGCTGGGCAACGGGCGTGGTTTTTTCCGGCACGTTTTTCACATGCTCAAAGGTTGACCAGACCCATTGCGCCGCACTGGCGGTCTTATGGACCATGTGCAACCCCACCAAACCGACCGGCTCGGACACGCACGACTCCGCGACAATCGGTCCATGGCTCGGGTCGTTGTTGCCCGGGGTGTAGACCAGCGCATCGACGGTGTGAAAGTCCTGTCGGTTGTCGTTGGGACCCAGCACTTTCCACGACGCCTTCACCATCACCGCGCCGACCTGCTTGGTCTCGGTGGAACCACAACTGAACGCCACGGCATTGGTCGGCTTCGCGGCGAAAAACGCCTGCTGTCCTTCAATGCTGTACAGGCCGTTGTCGACGATGCCGTTGAACATCGATTGGTTGACCACGATTTCGTTGCGCGTGTACGTACCGTTCTGGTCCACCAGCGGGCCGCTCTCGAAGGGCTGGATAAATTCATCCAGCACATCGGGCACCTTGCCCATTTGCTGCAACAGGCGACCGGGCTTGAGCGACTTGCACGCTTCGGGCAGGGTCGCCGGGGCATTCCAGGGCAGCGGGGCCTGGCCCTTGGCGCGGAAAATCTGGTAGCTCTCTTTCCAGCTTTCCCACACGGTGGCGCCATCCTGCTTGCCGATGGAGGTGCCGGTATTGGGGTCGCCGTTATCCAGCGCCGGCCAGCTCAGGGCGATGAAGGTCTGCCACGACAGCTCATCGAAATTGGCTTGCAGGCTGACCAGTGAAACGGGCTTGGTCACCGTGACATCGAAGGGTATCTGGGGGGACAACGAGGGGGCGGCGCTGGCGGCCGGGGCCAGCAAGACGCCTAACAATGCACAGCCAAGCGGGCCATGCCGACTGACTTCCACTCTCATACTCATCTCCTTGGCATCAGGCGCCAGGAGATAACACCGGTCCGTCATTGGACTCTCACTGCCTCCTGGCAAGTCAGAGTCTAGGTAGGGTTTGATTCAAGGACAGGTGCAGAAGTAGAACCGATTGAAGCAAACAGAAACGTCGTTATTCAGATTCAGATCGAGGTAATGTCGAGGACGCCATCGCGAGCAGGCTCGCTCCCACAATGGATCTGCGCCACACACAAATCCCCTGTGGGAGCGAGCTTGCTCCGGGCGGCGTTCCGACGATGCTTTTGCTTTTAGAGGTTGGCGACTTTCTGCCAGACCTTCGGCTTGAAGAACAGCGTCTCGCCCTTCGCCAGGCCCACCAGGCTGTCGTGATCCTTCACCACTTCCGCCTCGATCAGCTCGCTCTGGCCTTCCACCTTCAGGGTCACCCGAGTGGTGGCGCCGAGCGGACGGATGTCGCGCACTTCGGCGGCGTGGTGGTCTTCCAGCTCCGAGCGCGACAGCGAAACTTCGTGAGGGCGGAACAGCACATGCCGGTCCTCACCCAAGTGCAGGCGGTTCGAGTCGCCGAGGAAGTGATACACAAAATCGCTGGCCGGGTTTTCGTAGACGTCGCCGGGCGAGCCGATCTGCTCGATCACGCCTTTGTTCATCACCACGATCCGATCGGCGACTTCCATGGCCTCTTCCTGGTCGTGTGTCACGAACACCGAGGTCAGGTTGATGTCCTCGTGCAGCCGCGCCAGCCAGCGGCGCAGTTCCTTGCGGACCTTGGCGTCGAGGGCGCCGAACGGTTCATCCAGCAGCAACACCTTGGGCTCCACCGCCAGGGCGCGGGCCAGGGCGATACGCTGGCGCTGGCCGCCGGACAGCTGCTCCGGGTAACGGTCGGCGAGCCAGTCCAGCTGCACCATGTTCAACAGCTCGTGGACCTTGGTCGCGATCTGGCTTTCGTTCGGGCGCTGGTTCTTGGGCTTCATGCGCAGGCCGAAGGCAACGTTGTCGAACACCGTCATGTGGCGGAACAAGGCGTAGTGCTGGAACACGAAACCGACGTTGCGATCACGCACGTCGTGGCCGGACACGTCCTCGCCGTGGAACACGATGCTGCCTTGGTCCGGGGTTTCGAGGCCGGCGATGATCCGCAGCAGAGTAGTCTTGCCGCAACCCGACGGGCCCAGCAGCGCCACCAGCTCGCCGCTCTGGATATCCAGGCTGATCTCGTCCAGGGCCCTGAACGCGTTGAAATTCTTGCTGACGTTACGGACTTCGATCGACATGACTTATTCCTCCGCGGCGCTGGCGCGCAGGCGGTTGATTCGGTTTTCGCTCCACTGCTTGAGCAGCAGGATGAAGAGCGCCAGGATCAGCAACAGGCTCGCCACAGCGAACGCGGCCACGTGGTTGTATTCGTTGTAGAGGATCTCGACGTGCAGCGGCAGGGTGTTGGTCACCCCGCGAATGTGCCCGGACACCACCGACACCGCGCCGAACTCACCCATGGCCCGGGCGGTGCACAACACTACGCCATAGATCAGGCCCCACTTGATGTTCGGCACGGTGACATGCCAGAACATCTGCCAGCCATTGGCGCCGAGCAGGCGCGCAGCCTCCTCTTCCTGGGTGCCCTGCTCCTGCATCAGCGGGATCAGTTCACGAGCCACGAACGGTACGGTGACGAAGATGGTCGCCAGGACGATGCCCGGCAGCGCAAACACGATCTGGATGTCGTGATCCGACAGCCACGGCCCGAACAAGCCCTGGGCGCCAAACATCAGCACGTAGACCAGGCCCGCGATCACTGGCGACACCGAGAACGGCAGGTCGATCAGCGTCACCAGCATGCTCTTGCCGCGGAATGAATATTTGCTCACGCACCACGCGGCACTGACGCCGAACACCAGGTTCAGCGGCACCGAGATCAGCACCGCAACCACCGTGAGCTTCAACGCCGACAGTGCGTCGGGTTCAAAGATCGCGGTGAAGAACGCCCCCAGCCCGAGCTTCAGGCCCTGGGACACCACGATGAACAGCGGTAACAGCAGAAACAGCGCAAAAATCAGCCAGCCGAGGCCGATCAACACGCGCCGCGACGTTGCACTGCCGCGGCGAGCGGCATTGGTGGAGGCCGCGGAAATAGACGATTGGGACATGTTCGCACCTCCTTATGGGGTTTCGATGCGCCGCTGCAGCAGGTTGATCAGCAGCAACAGGACGAAGGAAACCACCAGCATCAGCACGCCGATGGAGGTGGCCCCGGTGTAGTCGTATTGGTCGAGCTTGACCATGATCAGCAGCGGCAGGATCTCGGTTTTCATCGGCATGTTGCCGGCGATGAAAATCACCGAACCGTACTCGCCCACGCCACGGGCAAAGGCCAGGGCGAAGCCGGTCAACCAGGCCGGCAACAACGCCGGCACGAGGATGTGGCGGAACACCTGCCATGGCTTGGCGCCGAGGCAGGCAGCGGCTTCTTCGACTTCACGGGGAATATCGGCCAGCACCGGCTGCACCGTGCGCACCACGAACGGCAACGTCACGAAGGTCAGCGCCAGGGTGATGCCCAGCGGCGTATAGGCGATCTTGAAGCCCAGGTCAGTGGCGAACTGGCCGACCAGGCCGGTCGGCGCATACAACGCCGTCAGGGCAATACCGGCCACGGCGGTGGGCAGGGCGAACGGCAGGTCGATCATCGCGTCGATGATCTTGCGACCGGGGAAGGTGTAGCGCACCAGTACCCAGGCCAGCAACGTACCGATCACGCCGTTGATGATGGCGGCGTACAGCGCGGTGCCGAAACTGAGTTTCAGGGCCGCCAGCACACGCGGCGCCGAAATGATCGCCCAGAACTGTTCCCAGGTGAGCTGGGCGGCATGCACGAACATCGCCGCCAGGGGTATGAGCACAATCAGACTGAGGTACACCAGGGTGTAGCCCAGCGTCAGCCCGAAGCCGGGTATGACGGGGGATATGCGACGCGACATAAAGGTCCTTGGTTAAAAACACTAAACATGGAAGCAAGACTGGGTGGGAGCAAGGCTTGCCCGCGATAGAGGCGACTCGGTTTCTGAAGGACCGCATCGCATCCATCGCGGGCAAGCCTTGCTCCCACAAAATCCCCTCGCCACAAATTCGGTGTCCGGATTTAGCTTTGTTTCAGCTTACTGCGCCTGATAGATCTGGTCGAACACGCCACCATCGTTGAAGAATTTCGGTTGGGCGCTTTTCCAGCCGCCGAAGTCCTTGTCGATGGTCACCAGGTCCAGTTTCGGGAACTGCCGGGCGTACTTGGCGGCCACATCCTTGTCCCGTGGACGATAGAAATTTTTCGCGGCGATTTCCTGGCCGGCCGGGCTGTACAAGTGCTTGAGGTAGGCTTCGGCGATCTCCAGGTTGCCCTTTTTCTCGGCGTTCTTGTCCACCACCGCCACAGGCGGTTCGGCGAGGATCGACAGCGACGGCACGACGATGTCGAACTTGTCCGCACCACCGTCCTCTTTCAACGCCAGGAAGGCTTCGTTTTCCCAGGCCAGCAATACGTCGCCCTGACCGTTGTTGACGAAGGTAATGGTCGAGCCACGGGCACCGGTGTCGAGGATCGGCACGTGCTTGAACAGTGCCTGCACGTATTCCTTGGCCTTGGCTTCGTCACCCCCGTTGGCCTTCAGGCCATAGGCCCAGGCGGCGAGGAAGTTCCAGCGCGCACCGCCGGAGGTCTTCGGGTTCGGGGTGATGACCGACACGTCGTTCTTGATCAGGTCGCCCCAATCCTTGATGCCCTTGGGGTTGCCCTTGCGCACCAGGAACACGATGGTGGACGTGTAGGGCGTGCTGGCTTCCGGCAGGCGTGTTTGCCAGTCCGCTGGCAGGGATTTGCCCAGCTTGGCGATTTCATCGATGTCACCAGCCAGGGCCAGAGTCACCACGTCGGCCCGCAGACCATCGATCACCGCCCGGCCTTGCTTGCCCGAACCACCGTGGGACTGCTGGATCTTCACGCTGTCGTCCGGGTGCGCTTTCTTCCAGAAACTGGCGAATTCGGCGTTGTAATCCTGGTAAAGCTCACGCGTCGGGTCGTAGGACACGTTGAGCAGCTCGTAATCCTTGGCGACGGCGGAACCTGCAAAAACAGCACTGGCCAGCGCGGCCAGGGCATAACGACGAATGGACGACATGGTGAAAGCTCCTGGAATTCTGGTTTTCTTATGGCTTCTGGAAATTCGTTTGGCTTGTAGAAAAAGATCGCAGCCTTCGGCAGCTCCTACACTCAGCCCCCCGTAGGCACCGCCGAAGGCTGCGATCTTTTGTCTTTCTTCAAGACGGCTTATGACTCGGCTGCTGCAGCCGGAATTTTTCCTTGCGTTCGATCTGAACCACCTGCGCGTTGTGCACGGTGATTTCCACCGCCCCAAAACGCAGATCGCGCAATGCGCTCTGGATCTCGCGCAAGATGGTTGCTTCGTCCTGGCCGTCAACGCTACGTAGAGATGCGCTCATGCTGCTGCTCCTTTGAATGAATGCCTGGCAGTGGGCGGCACTGCTTGCGGCGTGGGAGCAATACTAGATAAGTGCGGATATTCTTAAAAAGACTATTTAAGAATTTTTATATAACCAAAATTACATAAAGTAGCCGACGCCCTACGGCAGGGGTGATTGGGGGCTTTTCCCTGCCAAACCCTCGGATATTTCCTTCAAAACGCCGGGCTGTTCATGAACTAGGCAGCGCTCTATGGCGCGGATAACCTCTGTTCGTCATCGCAAAAAACGGTGACACGGACGTGCAAGTCCGGCGGAGGACACAATTGTCGATGGCTATTCATCGGGCATTTTTTTATGCTCGCGAGTCGTTATGGCAGCTGTGTATGGGAGATCTTCGGGTCTGCCGGGTACTCCGACCGGTCTTGCACACCTATGCATAGCTGCCACCTCTCTCGACTGTGCAAGCGAAGCGGTGTTGGCTCCTGAAAACTTCGGAGTACAACTATGTTCAAGCCATCACCTAATCCGCCGCAAAACGGCCACAAATCCCGCGTCCAAGCGCAGGAAGAAAAAAAGCTCGATGACGCCGCCACCCGCGCCCTCGACTACTACCTCAACCCCAAGCCCGCCTCACCGCCTGAACCCGACAGCACCAAGCTGTTCATCGTCGCCCCTCACATCGACACCGAAACCCTGCTCGCCAACGCCTCCGAAGACCTGCTCTCCATCAGCACCATCGCCGCCGATCTGGCTGACGACGTGGATGACTCACGCCGCTGCGTCGCTCTGGCGATCAGCCGCATGGCCGATGGGGTGCAGTTGTTGGTCGAGCGGGCGTTGGATCATCTGGAAACCAAGGAGATGGCGGCACACAGCGCCAAGGGATAGCGCCTACATAGAGGCAAGCTGAGCCGGCGCCATCGCGAGCAAGCTCGCTCCCACAGGGGAATTGGGTTGTCGCGGATACCACAGTCAACCCAAAACAACTGTGGGAGCGAGCTTGCTCGCGATAGCGCAGTGTCAGGCAACAATGATGCAAGCTGAACCGACGCCTTCGCGAGCAAGCTCGCTCCCACAGGGGAAACGCGGTCTCACCCAGAGCCAGGTCGGCTACTAGGCCGCCTCGCGGTGGACGTTGATCTCGGGCGCCCCGTTAACCACGATGGCCGAACGCAGGCATTGTGGAGTGGGCCCACGGAGCAATGCCGGAGTGAGGGCACACCGAGCCCAAGCGAGGTGCCGAGTGGTGGGGCAAAAGCGTTTTGCTTACTTTTGCGCTTTTCAAAAGTGAGCCGCCGTCAGGGCGGAACCCTAAGCCGCCGTTACCGCAGCAACGGATATGCACTCGACCAACATCAATACCCCTGACGATCAAGCAATAACCGGCACCCGATCCCAATCCAACAGCGCCGCCGCCACGGGCCGGCCAAACCAGTAACCCTGCCCCAGCTCACAAGCCTGGCCAAGCAAAAAAGCCGCCTGCTCACGCTGCTCGATGCCCTCGGCGTGCACCTGCATACCCATGCTGTGGGCCAGGGCAATGATCACCCGGACGATCGCCGCATCATCCTCATCCCACGGCAACCCCGCGACAAAACCCTGATCGATCTTCAGCTTCTGCACCGGCAAACGCTTGAGCCGCAGCAGCGACGAATAGCCCGTGCCAAAATCGTCGATGGCCAGGCGCACGCCCAACTCCCGCAGGCGATGCATCTGCTCCAGCGCCACCTCCGGATCTTCCATCACCGCGCTTTCCGTCACTTCCAGTTCCAGGCAACCCGGATCCAGGCCCGTGTCGTGCAACACCTGGGCGACTTGGTCATACAACTCGCGACGGGCAAACAACCGACTCGATACGTTGACGGCGACAAACGACAGCGCCACGCCGGCCTGCTGCCACTGACACATCTGCCGGCAGGCCTGGTCCATGACCCAGGCATCGACCTGGGCAATCAGGCCGGTACGTTCAGCGATGGGAATGAACTCGGCCGGCGACACCAGCCCCCGCGTGGGATGCTCCCATCGCACCAGCGCCTCGACACCGATCAGACGACTGGTCGCCAGCTCGTGGACCGGCTGGTAGTGAACGCGCAACTCCTGTTGCTGCAGCGCGCGCCGCAATTCGAAGGCAATCTCGACCCGCTGCTGAGCGTGGGCCGTGAGTTCTTCGGTGTACAAGGCATAGCCGTCGCGTCCGGCGTTCTTGGCCTTGAACAACGCCGAATCGGCATTGCGCAGCAGTTGCCCGGCGCTCAGGGCATCGCCGGGAAACAGGCTGATGCCGATGCTGGCATTGATGAACAATGCGTGGTCATCGAACCGCAGGGGCTCTTTCAAGGCATCGAGGATGCGCCGGGCCAACGCCGCTGCCTGGCCTGGCTGCGAGCAGTTTTCCACCAGCACCGCAAATTCGTCGCCCCCGAGCCGGGCCAGGGTCACCCCTGGCGCAAAAAGCCCGCGAAACCGCTCGGCCACGCCTTTGAGCAATTCATCGCCCACGTTGTGACCCAGGCTGTCATTGATGTTCTTGAAGTGATCCAGGTCCAGCAGCAACAGGGCACAGCCACGCTTGTGCAATTGCGCTGACGCCAGGGCCTGCTCGGTGCGATCGGAAAACAGCAGGCGGTTGGGCAAGCCGGTCAACGGGTCGTGATGGGCAAGGTAAGCCAGTTCATGCTCGGAATCCTTGATGGCGCTGATGTCGGAAAACACCGCGACATAATGGCTGACCTCGCCGCTGTCGTCGCGAATGACGCGGATCGTCTGCCATTGCGGGTAGATCTCACCGCTTTTACGCCGATTCCAGATCTCGCCGCTCCATTCGCCCTGGCTGTTCAGGGAAGCAAACATGTCGCGATAGAACTCCGGCCCGTGGCGACCGGACTTGAACAGGCTGGGGCGCTGGCCCAGCACTTCGTCCCGCACATAACCGGTGATCGCGATGAAGGCCCGGTTCACGTGCACGATCAGGCCGTTGCGGTCGGTCACCAACACCCCTTCGCGGGTGCAATCGAAGACGGCGGCAGCCTGGCGCAGGCGCTCTCGATCGGCGCCGTGCTCGCCCTTGGCGAAAAATCGCGAGATCCGCGCCCGCGCCAGGAAGACCAACCCGGCGCTGAACAGAGCCCAGGCATAGCCGTTGATCAGTAGCCAGCGTTGTCTGTCGGCGAATTGATCGAAGAAACTGGTCGATAAATAACCAGTCAGTTGCAGCCAGATGACTGACAGCACAAGATAAAGCAGCGCTACGCGCATGGCACTGCGTTGATAGACAGTCATTCGGCCATCCATGTCCCTACAAAGAGGTGGATTATAGAGGAAGAAACATCCAGCCACTCTTATCTGAAAGGCCGACTGGTTTTATCTGTAGGGCCGGTGATAATGCAACGGCTGTTTCTATCTTTATGAGGGCCCTACAGCCTATGTGGTACGAAGGTTTTCTTGGCTTGTCGGCCTGGTCACTGGTGGCAGTCACCCTGCTGATGACCCACGTCACGATCATTGCCGTCACGGTCTACCTGCACCGTTATTCGGCGCACCGCTCCCTGGAGCTCAATGCGGGTCTCAAACATTTCTTCCGTTTCTGGCTGTGGCTGACCACGGCACAGAACACCCGCGAGTGGACCGCCATCCACCGCAAGCACCACGCCAAATGCGAAACCGTCGACGACCCCCACAGCCCGGTCATAAAAGGCTTGTCCACCGTGCTGCGCAAAGGCGCCGAGCTGTATCGCGCCGAGGCGGAAAATCCGGAAACCCTGCGCATCTACGGCAAGAACTGCCCCGACGACTGGATCGAGCGCAACCTCTACAGCCGCTTCCCGCTGCTGGGCGTGGCGATCATGGGCATTATCGACCTGCTGCTGTTCGGCACCATCGGCATCACCATCTGGGCCATCCAGATGATGTGGATTCCCGTGTGGGCTGCCGGCGTGGTCAATGGCCTGGGCCATGCCGTGGGCTACCGCAACTTCGAATGCCGCGACGCGGCGACCAACCTGGTGCCCTGGGGCATCCTGATCGGCGGCGAAGAACTGCACAACAACCACCACACCTACCCCAACTCGGCCAAGCTGTCGGTACGCAAATGGGAGTTCGACCTGGGCTGGGCCTGGATCCGGGTGTTCAGTTTCCTGCGCCTGGCCAAGGTCCAGCGGGTTGCGCCGATCGCCCACCGGGTCGAAGGCAAGGGCCACCTGGACATGGACACGGCCATGGCGATTCTCAACAACCGTTTCCAGATCATGGCGCAGTACCGCCGGCTGGTCATCGCGCCGCTGGTCAAGCAGGAACTGGAAAAGGTCGATCACTCGGTGCGTCATCAGTTCCACCGGGCCAAACGCCTGCTGTCGCGTGAAACCAGCCTGCTGGACGACCGTCACCACGTGCGCATCCAGAACATGCTCGAACACAGCCAGGCGCTGAAGGTGATCTACGAGAAACGCCTGGCCTTGCAGCAGATCTGGGTCAAGACCAGCAGCAACGGCCACGACATGCTCGCCGCCATCAAGGAATGGGTCCACGAGGCCGAGGCCAGCGGCATCCAGTCCCTGCGGGACTTCGCCGACCAGCTCAAGACCTACTCGCTACGGCCTGCCACGGCCCTGTAGGAGCTGCCGAAGGCTGCGATCTTTCGATCTTTCGCTTGAGATTCAAGCGTCAGGGGAAAGATCGAAGCCTAGCTCCGCTCGACAGCTCCTACAGGCCCAGCGGGGGCAATCTCTGGCCACAAGTTCAGCCCCCATAAACTGACCGGCTAAATCCCCCGCCCTTCGTCGCCTGAAAAGGAACTTCGCCCCAAATCCCCTATCTCAAAGAGCACTTCGCCATCCAGGCGGGTTTTGGAGAAAGCGCGTGCGAACCAACAGCAGTGCATGCTCTTTGAGATTTGTACCGATGGTCGACAAGAACCTACAGGATTACTCCCTACCTCATTGGCCCGAGGCAGCCCAGACGCTCATGGCGCTGATGCATGCCCAGGGTGAAGTGGCGCGCCTGAGCGAGCGTGAGCAGCTGTTCAGCTCGTTGCTGGTCAGCGTCAATGCCGTGCTGTGGGCGTTCAACTGGGAAACCCGCCAAGTGCTGTATGTCAGCCCCGCCTACGAGCGGATCTTCGGCCGCCCCGCCGGCCTGGTCCTGGCTGACTTCAACGAATGGCGCGACGCAATCTACCCCGACGACCTGGAATACGCCGAACGCAGCCTGGCCGAAGTATTGGTCAAAGGCGCCGTCGAAGACCGTGAATACCGCATCATCGCCGGCAACGGCCAGATCCGCTGGCTGAGCGACAAATGCTTCATCAACCGCAAGGCCGAGCCAGGGCAACCGGTGATTGTGGTGGGCATTGCCGAAGACATCACCGAAAAGAAGCTGCTGGAAAGCGAACTCCAGCGCCTGGCGACCACCGACGTGCTGACCCAAAGCAGCAATCGCCGGCATTTCTTCGAATGCGCCCACCGTGAATTCGAGCAGGCACGGCTACAAGGCATGCCCATGGCGTTCCTGTTGCTCGACATCGATGACTTCAAGGTGATCAACGACACCTACGGCCACCAGGAAGGCGATACCGTGTTGCAGAGAATCGCCGAAAGCGGGCGGTCCGTGCTCCGGCGCGGTGACCTGTTCGGGCGGATCGGCGGCGAAGAGTTCGCCGCGGTGTTCCCCGGCTGCGCCCCGGACATGGCGCTGCAAGTGGCCGAGCGGTTGCAACGGGAGATCCAGCGCCTGGCCTTCCGCAGCGGGGAACGGGGCTTCGGTATTACCGTCAGCCAGGGCCTGACCGGCATCACGGCCGACGACCAGAGCCTCGACAGCCTGTTCGCCCGCGCCGACGCGGCCATGTACGAAGCCAAGCGCCAGGGCAAGAACCGCATCATCGCGGCTTGAGTGAGTTGTCCCGCCACTGAACCCCTGTGGGAGCAAGGCTTGCCCGCGATAACAGCGCCTCGGTGTCCACTTGAACCCGAGTTGCCTGCATCGCGAGCAAGCTTTGCTCCCACAAAGCTCGCTCCCACAGGGGGTTAGGTGGTGGTGCTACTTGCGGCGCAACCGCATCAACTCCGGCAAGCCGATCTTCAGCAACCGTGCCGTGCGCCCCCGGGCCAGCTCTTCAAGTCCTTCATGCTCGGTCAGGTGGGCCATCTGCGCCGCCATGTTCATCACCAGTGCCTCGCGGGAATAAACCCCACCACCCAGGTTATAGGCTGCCGCGATCAACTCACGCAGCTCCAGCGGCAGGCGCCAGCGAGTGCGCAGCGCCGAGCCGAAACCGGCGCCGTATTGATCTAGGCAACTCCCTACTTCCTCCAACTCATCCAACTCGCCACCCGCCTGGGTCCACTCCTCCAGGCAACGCAACAGCGCCAGGTCGCCCAGGCGGTGTAACAGCCCCGCGCAGTAACAACGCTCCGGTTCCAGATCCAGTAGCCGCGCCAGGATCCGGGCGTACTCGGCGGTGTGCAGCGACAATTCCCAGTAGCGCTTGGCATAGTCCGCCAGACAGGGAACGGTGAGCCGGGCGCAGCGCTTGAGGGTCAGGCCGAGAATCAGGTTCATGCTTTGCCCAGTGCCGAGCTGGTGCAGCGCCTGGGCCACGGTCTGCACCGGGCCGCCGCCCTGATGCTGGGCAGCGCTGTTGGCCGCCGCAATCAGCACCCCAGTGATTTGCGGGTCGGTACGAATCTCTTCTTCCAGCAGCTTCAGATCCAGGCCAGCGGGGTTGAGGCAGCGCTTGACTGCCACCTGCACATCGGTCATCAGCGGCGCGCCTTCGGACAGATCACGCCGACGCTCCAGAAAAGCTATCAGGGTCAACCCCGGCCCCGGAACCGGCGCATCGTTGGAGGTTTCTTCACCGCCCACCAACAACCCCTGCAAACGCTGGGTCAGGTTCTCCCGGTTCAAGGGCTTGGTCAGATACGCGGTCGGCGCCAGCGGCAAGACCTCGCGCACGCTGGCGCTGTCGTTGCGTCGGCTCATCAGGATGAACGGCAACGGCGGGGTGCGATGCTGCTGGCGAAGGCCACGCAGAATCGCCAGGCCATCAACCCCCGGCAGCTCCCAATCGGCGATCACCAGGTCGTAGGGATGTTTCGCCAGCAAATCCAAAGCCTCTTTGCCGTCGCCACAAGTGTCCACCCGAGCATCGCAGCGCACACCCGACAACACCTGCTCAAGCAGCTCACGGGACGCCGGATCGGCCTCGGCGATCAACACACGCGGTACAGCGGGTAAATCCACAGCAGTCATGCAGCATGCTCCCTTGCCATACTTGCACCTTAGACCTTGGTGGCCGTTCCAGACAGCTCAAAATCCACCGGGCAGGTTCGCGGACATGAAAAAACCCGCCAGAAGGCGGGTTTTTGTGGATCAGCGCACAACCGTCACTCAGAGTTCGGAGAAGCACTCTTCGAGGATCGCCAGGCCTTTGTCCAGTTGCTCGTCCGGCGCGGTCAGCGGCACCAGCACCCGCAGTACGTTGCCGTAGGTGCCGCAGGACAGCAGGATCAGGCCCTTGTCGCGCGCCTTGGCCACGATTTGGGCTACCGCTGCCGCGTTCGGCTTGTGGGAGTCGCCGTTTTCGAACAGCTCCACGGCGATCATCGCGCCCAGGGCACGCACGTCACCGATGACCGGGTACTTCTTCTGGATCGCCTTGAGGCCGGTCACCAGACGCTCGCCCACCGCCTTGCAGCGGTCCAGCAGGTGTTCTTCTTCGAACACGTCCATTACCGCCAACGCCGCCGCACAGGCGATCGGGCTACCGGCGTAGGTGCCACCCAGGCCACCCGGCGCGATTGCATCCATGTACTCGGCCTTGCCGCACACACCGGCCAACGGGAAGCCGCCAGCGATGGATTTGGCGAAGGTGGTCAGGTCGGCGGCAACGCCCATCTGCTCCATGGCGAAGAAGGTGCCGGTACGGCCGGCACCGGTCTGCACTTCGTCAGCGATCAGCAGGATGCCGTGCTGGTCGCACAAAGCGCGCAGGCGCTTCATGAATTCCTTGGGTGCTACGTAGAAACCACCTTCGCCCTGTACCGGCTCGATGATGATTGCCGCGATGTCACGCGGCTCGGCGTCGTTCTTGAAGATACGCTCGATGCTGGCGATGGAGTCGTCGATGCTCACGCCGTGCAGTTCGTTCGGGTAAAGCGCGCGGAAGATGCCGCCGGGCATCAGACCCATGCCGGCCGAGTACGGCACGACTTTACCGGTCAGGCCCAAGGTCATCATGGTGCGACCGTGGTAAGCGCCGGTGAAGGCGATCACACCGGCACGGCCCGTGGCGGCGCGGGCGATTTTCACGGCGTTTTCCACCGCTTCCGAACCGGTGGTCACCAGCAGGGTTTTCTTGGCGAAATCACCCGGCACCTTGGCGTTGATTTTTTCGCACAGTTCCACGTAGGGCTCGTAGGCCAGGACCTGGAAGCAGGTGTGGGTCAGCTTGTTCAGCTGCTCGGTCACGGCGGCGATGATTTTCGGGTGTACGTGGCCGGTGTTCAGCACGGCGATGCCGCCGGCGAAGTCGATGAATTCACGACCTTCAACGTCGGTTACCGTGGCGTTCTTCGCCGATTCGGCAAAGATCGGGTGAATCTGGCCAACACCGCGTGGAACAGCGGCGGTACGGCGGGCCATCAAGTCAGCGTTAGTCTTGCTCATTACAGTCCTCATTCGCCGCTCATCGGTCGGCGTGGCTCAAGGAATACATGGCGGGGAGGCAACTGCGACAGCATGCGATGATCGACTGCCGCAGCGTTCCGGCCACAAGAAACAGAACGGGTGAAACGCGCAAAGGGACAGCGCTCTCGTGCCCTTTGCGCTTGAAGCAGATCAGATACCCAGGCAGAGGTATTTGATTTCCAGGTAATCCTCGATGCCGTACTTGGAGCCTTCACGGCCCAGGCCCGAAGCCTTGATGCCGCCGAATGGCGCGACTTCGTTGGAAATCAACCCGGTGTTGACGCCGACCATGCCGTATTCCAGGGCTTCGGCCACACGGAACACACGGCCCAGGTCGCGAGCATAGAAGTACGAGGCCAGGCCGAACTCGGTGTCGTTGGACATCGCGATCACTTCGGCTTCGTCTTTGAAACGGAACAGCGGTGCCAGCGGGCCGAAGGTTTCTTCTTTCGCCACTGCAGCGTTCTTCGGCACGTTGGTCAGGATGGTCGGCTCGAAGAAGTTGCCTTCCATTGCCTTGCCGCCCGACAGCACGGTCGCGCCTTTGCTGACGGCATCAGCGATGTGTTCCTGCACCTTGGCGACCGCTTTGCCGTCGATCAAGGGACCGGTGGTGGTGCCATCGTCCAGGCCGTTGCCGATCTTGAGCTTGGCCACCGCCACTTTCAGTTTTTCGGCAAACGCGTCGTACACCGAATCCTGGATGTACAGGCGGTTGGCGCAGACGCAGGTCTGGCCGTTGTTGCGGTATTTGGAAATGATCGCGCCTTCGACGGCCTTATCCAGGTCCGCGTCGTCGAACACGATGAACGGCGCGTTGCCGCCCAGTTCCAGGGAGACTTTCTTGATGTCCTTGGCACATTCGGCCATCAACTGGCGACCGATCTCGGTCGAACCGGTGAACGACAGCTTGCGCACGATCGGGTTGCTGGTCAGCTCGCCACCGATGTCGCCGGCGCTACCGGTGACCACGCTCAGCACGCCTTGCGGGATCCCGGCACGGTGCGCCAGTTCCACGAGGGCCAGGGCCGAGAACGGGGTTTGCGAAGCTGGCTTGATGACCATGGTGCAACCGGCAGCCAGGGCCGGGCCGGCCTTGCGGGTGATCATCGCGGCCGGGAAGTTCCACGGGGTAATGGCTGCGGTCACGCCGATCGGCTGCTTGATCACGATCAGGCGTTTGTCGGGTTGGTGGCCGGGAATCACGTCACCGTAGATGCGCTTGGCTTCTTCGGCGAACCATTCGATGAACGAGGCGGCGTAGACGATTTCGCCCTTGGCTTCGGCCAGTGGCTTGCCTTGTTCCAGGGTCATCAGGCGACCGAGGTCGTCCTGGTTTTCGATCAGCAATTCGTACCAGCGGCGCAGCTTGTTGGCGCGCTCCTTGGCGGTCAGTGCACGCCAGGCCGGCAGTGCCTTGTCGGCGGCTTCAATCGCCCGGCGGGTTTCGGCGGCGCCCATTTTCGGCACAGTGCCCAGCACTTCGCCCGTTGCCGGGTTGGTGACCTTGATCGTCTGACCATTGTCCGCATCGACCCAAGCGCCATCGATAAAGGCTTGTTGGCGGAACAACTGGGTGTCTTTAAGCTGCATGTCGGCTTTCCTTAACAGCACCGCGCACGCGCGGAGCGAATTAGATTTGTAGAAAGGCGCCTCGGGGGGCTGCCGTCAGGGAAATCATTCACCGGGCTGAAGCACAGAAATAACGCACAAAAGCACAGACGTGCGGTTCAGCACCCAGACAAGAGCGTTTGAAATCTCAAACGAATCCTAGGGCCGATAGGGGTGAAGGACAATAGGCTGTTCGAAAAAAAGAACGAAAAAAACGAATTTGCCCGTTTTTTCTGATCAGCGTAGCCGATGCCCGCCCAGCCTCATGAAAACACCGGCAAATCAGCAGCATGGACGCCCGCGATGCATATGAGTATCATGGCGCCCGCGTCGCACCAGTAGCTCAGCTGGATAGAGTACTGCCCTCCGAAGGCAGGGGTCGTGGGTTCGAATCCCGCCTGGTGCACCATCTTCAGAATCAAAAGCCCCAGGTCGCAAGGCCTGGGGCTTTTTTGTGGGCGCTGATCTTACTCAACGCTTGCGCAACGCCTCCAACCGCGCCGGCAAGTCCTCCTCGGGAAAGCGCTGATGCAGCGCCAGCAGCTTTTCATCAGCAGCCTTGCTCTCTCCCGCCTCGCGCAAGCGCAGTATCTCCAGCAAGCCTTGCTCCAACGATGGCAGTGCAGCGGGCGCGGGTTTGCTCATTTTCGCCGCCGACTTTTCCGCAAGGGTCTGGTCAGGGCTTGCCGGGGCTCGGGCCAGTTCGCCCTGGGGCGCCATGCGGATGATCGGTGCAGGGGCGGGCATCGCCGGCGGCGGTGCAGCGGCAACGGCGGGCGCTTGCCGATCGGCGGAAAACTCCATCGAGGCGGGTGCGGACAGTTCGTCGTGGGTCACGGGCGAACGCAGTACCAGGCCGATCATCAGCGCCACGCCGGCAACCGTGGCGAATGCCATTTGCCAGCGCGGCCGTTGGCAGGCCTGTAGCCAGCGCTGCCACAGGCTTGGCGCGGGCGTCGGGGCTTCACGGCGGGCAGCGGCCAGGATGAAGGCGTCCAGGGAGGCCGGCGGCTCGGCGCTGGCGTGTTGGCGGAAATGCTCGATCAGCACTTCATCGTCGGGGGCCGGGGTGTTTTTGGGGTCGATCATGCGGGTACCTCCTCGGCCAGCAGGCGATGCAATTTCTGCTGGGCGTAACGCAAGCGGCTCTTGACCGTTTCCAGCGGGGCGCCGGTCAAGGCGGCAATCTGTGGCAGCTCCAGGTCGCCGTGCAGGCGCAGCAGGAAGACTTCCCGCTGATCTTCGGGCAAAGCCTGCAATGCAGCGTCGAGACGCGCCTGGTCTCGACTCAGGGTCAACTGTCGCTCAGGGCTGCTGGTGTCGTCGGGTTGGACGTGAAGCTGCTCGTCGTAGCTGTCGTGCAACGGGTTGCGGACACCATGCTTGCGCCAGTGGTCGATCAAGCGGTTGCGGGCAATCTGGAACAGCCAGGTGCGAAAACTCGCCCGGCCTTGTGGCTGGGTGGTGCTGCGAATCAGGCTGAGCCAAGTGTCTTGGAACACTTCTTCGGCCAGTTCGGCCTTGTTGCTCAAGGACACCAGGAAACGGTAGAGCCCTTGCCGATGGCGGGCGTAGAGGACTTCGAAAGAAGCCCCATCGCCATTGCGGTAGCGGGCCAGCAGCGATTCGTCGCTGGGAGAATCAAGCGCAGCGGGCATGTGGGGGACGAACTCCTTTCGATGTAGAACACGGTCTTGCAGATTGCAGAGGACTCTGTGGGAGCAGGGCTTGCCCGCGAAGGCGGCGTGTCAGGCGAAACTGCTGTGCCTGAAACGCCGCCTTCGCAGGCAAGCCAGCTCCCACATTTTGGTCCTCGTTGTGCTCGGGATCAGCGCTTGGCCGCGGGCTCGAGGCTCTGGGCCAGTTCCACCAACTGCACGAACTCGGCACGCAGCCCGAACGGGTCATCACCACGGGCCGAGCGCGCCAATTGCGCAGTGTCCTTCAAGCTCATCGTCCCAGTGTAACGCCCATCACCCTTGAGCTGCTGGGCGAAGGCCGCCACGGCAGCCGAGAAACGCAGGTCATCGCTGGCCTTGTGTTCGTCCTGCACGCCCGCAATCGGATGCTCGATCAATCGACTGCTACCGCCCTCAGCGGGTTTGTAGCGTACGCGCAACATCGCCAATTCGCCTGATTTACCCTCCGATTGGGGCGTGCTGGCATAGCGCAGCGGCTCCAACCAGCCCGGTTGGCCTTTCGGGACAATTTCATACAAGGCCGTCACCGTATGCCCGGCGCCGATCTCGCCCGCATCGACCTTGTCGTTGTTGAAATCCTCACGCTTCAACGCGCGGTTCTCATAACCGAGCAGGCGATATTCGCTGACCTGGGCAGGGTTGAACTCCACCTGCAATTTCACGTCCCGCGCCACCACCGCCAGGGTGGAGCTGAGTTGGTCGACCAGGACTTTGCGCGCTTCGAGCAGGTTGTCGATGTAGGCGTAGTTGCCGTCACCAGCATCGGCCAATTGCTCCATCAGGTGTTCATTGTAGTTATCCACACCGAAGCCCAGCGTCGTCAGGGAAACGCCGCTTTTACGCTGGTCCACCGCCATCTGCTTGAGGCTGTCGAAATCACTGACGCCGACGTTGAAGTCGCCATCGGTGGCCAGCAGGATGCGGTTGATGCCTTTGTCGATAAAGCTCTCCCGAGCCATCTGGTAGGCCAGTTCGATACCCGAGGCGCCTGCGGTGGAACCACCGGCGTCGAGTTGGTCGATGGCGTTGCGGATTGTCACCTTGTCGCGCCCCGAAGTGGGCTTGAGCACCACCCGGGATTCGCCGGCATAGACCACCAGGGATACCCGGTCCTGATCGCGCAATTGGTCCACCAGCAATTTCAGCGTGCTCTTGACCAGCGGCAGGCCTTCGCGACGGTCCATGGAACCGGAAACATCCACCAGGAAGACCAGGTTGGCCGGCGCCAGATCCGCCACAGCACGGTCGCTGGCCTTGATGCCGATGCGCAACAAGCGGGTGTGAGGGTTCCACGGCGATGGTGCCACCTCGGTGGTCACACCAAAGGGTGAACCGTCGGTGGGCAGGGCATAGCTATACGGAAAATAATTGACCATTTCCTCCAGTCGCACGGCACCTTCGGGCGGCAGGCTGCCTTGATTGAGCAAACGTCGCACATTGGCATAGCTGCCGGTGTCGACATCCACGCTGAAGGTCGAGACCGGCGTTTCGGCGACGCTATGGATGGGGTTGTCCGGCAGTTTTTCGTACTGCTCGCGCGGCTCAGTGCGGTACCCCCCGGCGAGGGCATCGTTCGCCACGCTCGGGGCGGGCATCAATGTCGGCTTCATCGCCATGCGTTTGACCGCCGACGGGTGCATTTCGACAATCTCGCCTTGCGGCACAACACTGGGCACCACGGCTACCGGTTCGGACGGCTTGGCAGCCTCCCGGGAAGACAACCCACAACCGGCCAACGCCACCAGCAAAGTCACGGCGAAGCCTTGGGCAGCAGGACGCATAAAGGGAAGTGGACGGGACATGGGCTGAACCTCGTGAATGAATGATCCGTTCACAGAGTCAGACGCAGGGCGCATGGGGTTCGGGTTAACGACCAAAAGATTTTTTTGATGTGCTGAAAAGACTGCGCCGGCCACCCCAGAGTGGCCAGGCCGTTACCGCGATTGGAGCAATCGCCAGCACGTTGCAGCAGGCATTGTTAGCGGGACGGAATGCCCCGCAGATCATCGGCGATGAATCCGCTCAAATGACTGGTGTAATAGTCTTCGACATCGGAGTTGCCTCTGTTCGTCAGCGCCCCCGTCATGCCTTTCAGAACCTCAAGTTGCCCGATCGCCCCACCCGGCATCAGCCCCTGGCGGGCCTGGGCAAAGTGCAGCACTTCGACACCGGCCTTCTTCACCTTGACCTGATAATTGAAATCGACACTGGCCAGGTACGTACCGTCGGCGACGATCTTGTTCATGAAACCACCTTGGGTGTCTTGAATACGGCGCGCATAGACGGCGTTGATGTCCAGCAGATAGTCAGCGGTTTCCTTGCTGGAGGCATAACGATTGCCGTCGAGCAGGCGGACGATCAGGTCGGTGTGTAACTGGTCACGGACTTTTTCGTCGGGCAGGAAGCGTTCGTTTTTGCCGACGACTTCAACGTTGAACGTGTCGATCCAATAGGTGGCGGTCTCGGGGATCGCCACTGGCGCAGGGGAAATGTAGTAATCAGGCTTGGAAGCACAACCTGCCATAAGGCAGAGGGCCAGCAACAGGGTAAAAACTCGCATGTTTGAATTCGTCCTTGAGAGGTAGCGGCATAATGGCGGCTGCATTCTACGGCGTTTGAACACGCGCTCAAGTTGTTTGGCCCTGACGAAGTGCGGTCCCGTCTCACTCGATCCCAATGTCCACTACCGTTTTCCCCGCCCCACGCCCCTCGGCTACCTGGGCAAAGGCCTCATTGACTTGCTCCAGGCCAAACCGGCGCTGATCCAGCTTGATCCGCAGCTGCCCTGACTCAACCAGAGCGGCGGCCTCCCGCAAGATCTGACCATGATGCTCGCGCCCCTTGCCCGTCAGCAGCGGCATCAACGTAAAAACTCCGGAATAGCTCGCCCCGCGGAATGACAACGGCGCGAGGCTGTGTTGGCTCCAGCCGAGGCAACTGAGCACATGGCCGGTGTAGGTCTTTACCGCGTTGAAGGACGCATCCAGGGTCGGGCCGCCCACGGTGTCGTAGACGATGTCGAAGCCTTCGCCATCGGTGTACAGGCCCACGTAGCTGTCGGTGTCCTGGGTCCGGTAGTCGATGGCTGACGCGCCCAGTTCGCGGATGAAATCCAGGCTGTTGGCCGAGCCCGTGGCGTAGACCTCGGCGCCACGGGCCTTGGCGATTTGCACGGCCATTTGACCGACACCGCCCGCCCCACCATGTATCAACACCTGTTGCCCGGCCCGGACGTTGGCGCGATCGACCAAGCCTTCCCAGGCCGTGATGAAGGCCAGCGGCAAGGCGGCCGCTTCGCGCATGCTCAGTGAGCGGGGCTTGGGCGCAATCAGGCGGGCATCGACCGCGATGTATTCGGCCAGCGCGCCTTGGGCCCCGCCGATCCCGCCGGCCATACCGAACACCTCGTCGCCAGGCGCAAAGTCATTCACGCCCTCTCCCCGTTCAACCACCGTCCCGGCCAGGTCAATCCCCAATACGGCGGGCAGCGGCTGGCGTGCGTGGGCACCGCCTCCCGCCGCGATCTTGGTGTCCAGCGGGTTGATTCCGGCGGCATGCACCTTGATCAATACCTGGCCTTTGCCGGGAATGGGCCGGGAGATGGAACGGACAATCAGCGCAGCCTGAGCGGTTTCGGCAACGGCGGCGGACATGGTGTTGTTCATGACGGTAAACCTCCAATGAGTGGGCAGGTTCATAGTGCGAGGGAAGACGCATTCCGATAAGTGAGCAACAATGGATAGGATTTATTCCAGACAGAGGCTAAATCCTGATGGATCTGTTCGACGCAATGCAGGTGTTCGTGCGGGTGGTGGAGCGCGGCTCGTTCTCGGCCGTCGCCAGGGAACTGAACCTGGGCCAACCGGCGGTGAGCAAACAGATCCGCGCGTTGGAGCAACACCTGGGCGGGGCGCTGTTTGCCCGCAGCACCCGCCATCTCGCGCTGACCGATCAGGGGCAGCGCTTCTACGCCGAAAGCAAGGACATACTCGCCAGCCTGGACGCGGCACGGCTCAGTTTCGCCAGTGGCCAGGAACAGATCGCCGGCCTTCTGCGCGTGGCGGCGCCCGTCAGTTTCGGCCGCTTGTGCATTGCGCCGTTGGTGGGCGAGTTCCTCGCGCGTCACCCACAGCTTCGGATCGACTTGAGGCTAAGCGATCAGAACGAGGATGTGTTGAAGGAGAACATCGACCTGGCCATTCGCATCGGCGTGGTAAAAAGCGAAGGGCTGGTAGCGATTTCCCTCGGCGACAGCCCGCGCCGGGTGTACGCCTCCCCCGCCTATCTGCAACAGCATGGCACGCCCCTCGCACCGGCTGACCTGGCCGGCCATAACTGTTTGGCGTTCACGCTGCTGGAGCACTACGACGTCTGGCGGTTCGACCAGGATGGCCGACAGCACAGCGTCACGATCAAGGGCAACGTTACCTGCAACAGCAGCGAGGCAATCCGGGAAATGGTGCTGTCGGGGCTGGGCGTTTCGCTGTCACCGCAGTGGTTGTTCGCTGCCGATATTCGCCAGGGAACCGTCTGCACCGTGCTTGCCGATTACCAGCCGCTGGCGCTTCCCGTCAGCGCCGTGTTCAGTCACGATCGACGCCGCTCGGCACGCACCCGGGCCTTTGTGGATTTTTTGCGCGAGCGTCTTTGAACAGCCGGATCAGGATCCACAGGCCAATGACGGTTGCGCAGCTTTCCCATGGCGCCCTGGAAAATACGCCGCCGCAGCCACGCCCACCGCGCCCATCACCCCGCAATAGGCCACGCACACCCATGGGCTCCACGGCACCAGTGCTATCAGCATCAGCGGTGTCATGCTGGCCCACAGGGCATAGGCGATGTTGTAGGTGAGCGAGATACCGGACACGCGGATCTTCGGTGGGAACAGGCTGACCATCACCGAAGGCACCGCACCGACCACGCCGCAACCCAGCCCGGCCACGGCGTAGGCCAGGCCCAGCCAGGCGCTGCCGCTGATCAGGCTGGCGTAGAGCACGGCAATGCCCACAGGCAGCAGCAGGCTGTAGAGCATGACGGTGCGCCAGGCGCCGATGCGGTCGACGATGAGGCCGGCCAGGACGCAGCCGATGTTCAGGAACACGATGCCCAGGCTGCTCAGGGCGAAGGTGTGGCTGGCGGTCATGCCGAAGCTTTTCTGCATCACGGTCGGGGTGATGACCACGAACACCACCACGGCAGAAGTCAGCACGCAGGTCAGGATGGCGGCGGGCAGCAACGCCTGGCGGTGGTCGCGCAGGACCGTGCGCAGCGGCAGTTCCGCAGCACCTTCGCGATTGGCTTGCAGGGCCATGAAGATCGGCGTTTCGCTCAGCCAACGACGCAGCCAGACGCCGATCACGCCAAAAACGCCCCCTAGCAGGAACGGCAGGCGCCAGGCGTAATCGAGAATCTCTGCCGGTGTGTAGATCCGCGCCAGCGCTGTTGCGGTCAAGGCGCCCAGCAAGTAGCCGAAGGTCAGGCCGGCCTGGAGGAAACCCAGGGCATAGCCGCGATGATGCAGCGGCGCATGTTCAGCCACGAACACCCAGGCGCTGGGCACCTCGCCGCCCACCGCCGCACCCTGGAGGATACGCAGCGCCAGCAACAGCAACGGTGCGAAATAACCGATTTGCGCGTAGGTCGGCATCACGCCGATGAGCAGGCACGGCAAGGCCATCATCAGGATGCTCAGGCTGAACACGCGCTTGCGCCCCAGGCGATCAGCGAAGTGCGCCATGAGAATGCCGCCCAGGGGCCGGGCCAGGTAGCCGGTGGCGAAAATCCCGAAGCTTTGCAGCAAGCGCAGCCAATCGGGCATTTCCGGCGGAAAGAACAACTGGCTGAGGGTCAGGGCGAAGAAGACGAAGATGATGAAATCGTAGATCTCCAGCGCGCCTCCCAAGGCGGCCAGGCCCAGGGTCTTGTAATCGGATCGGCTGAATCGGTCACCGGGTAGAACAGGGGTGGCAGTCATAGGCAGATTTGAACGATAAGTTTGAGAGAGGGCGACGGCTCAGTCGTCGCGATCATTAATCACCGGTTCAACCGGTGGCTGGCCTGGCTCGGCGTCTTCGGCCTCGTCGGCAGGCAGGAAATCCTTGCGGCTCTGGGCGATGGCCCGGCGCATCTCGTCGCCCTTGGTGGGGCAGTTCAGGAGGCGGGCGATGCCGTCGGGTTTCTGCGTCATCGCCATCCTCCGGCATGAGTGAACAGGGACTCGATAGTGCTCGCTTTTGGCGCGTGATGCCAATGTTGTGTCGGAGCGTCAGCGCCATTGTGGGGGGCTGCGTCGCAGCCCAGTGGGAGCAAGCTCCCTCGCCACAGGGGTTTGTGCTGTTCGGGTCAGCGGTGGTAGCGGCGCACTACGCTGCTGTTGCGCAGGACGTGACCTTTGATTTTTTCCATCAGTTGGGCGCGTGTGAGGTCGGCGGGCAGGGCTTCCGGCGGCAGGTCCAGGGCGAAAAGCTGGATCAGGTAGTGGTGAGCGCTGTCGCCGACAGGCGGGCAAGGACCGATGTAGCCGTGAGTGTTCTTGCTGTTGATACCGCTCATGCCCTCCAACGAGGACTTGGTGCCGGCACCCGCCGGAATCTGCCGCGTGGAGGCCTTGATGCCGTAGTGGATCCAGTGGTCGACACCTTGGCCCCTTTGGCCGTCCGGGTCCAACATGACGATGGCGTAGCTGAGGGTGCCGGGCGGGCCGGCGTTCCAGCTCAAGGCTGGAGAAATGTTCTTGCCACCACAGGTGTTGGCATCACTGGCTGCTGCCGCCGTGAAGAGGCGGTCGTCCGACACGCCGGGGATGCTGAGGGTAAAACGCTCCTCGGCCTGGACAGCCCCTTGTGCGCACAGCACCAGGGCGACGGCCGCCAGCCAAGGGGAGAGAGAGTTCAATCGGGTCATACCGGGGCACCTTGTGCGTGTCTGGCCATGGACGGCCTGCGAACTATAGCCGCAGCTTCGCCAAGGTTGCAGTGACAATTATGCTGAAACTCGTTCCGGCCCTGCGACTCCAAAGGGAAACGCCTGCCGGAGAATGACCATGTCTCTGCATCAAGTCGCCCGTTTCGCCGACGTTCGTGAAGACCGCGGCCTCGAAGTCAAAATCGACGACACATCCATCCTGCTGTTGCGCTCCGGCGATCAGGTGCGCGCCTTCCAGGGCAAATGCCCGCATGCCGGCGCACCACTGGCCAAGGGCGCGGTGTGCCACGGAAGGCTGATTTGCCCGTGGCACAAGGCCGCGTTCCGGGCTGAGGACGGCGCCCTGTGCGAACCGCCGGCCCTCGACAGCCTGGCGCGCTATCACGTCGAGGTACGGGAGGGTGACGTCTGGGTCGACGATCAACCACTGCCAACCGATAAAGTCCCGCCGGCCGATGACGCGCGCACGTTTGTCATCATCGGCGCCGGTGCTGCCGGCACGGCTTGCGCGGCGGCGTTGCGCGAGAAAGGTTTTGGCGGGCGAATCCTGATGATCGACCGCGAAGCCGAAGCCGGCTACGACCGTACGGTGCTGAGCAAGTATGTGTTGGCCGGCGACATGGCGGTCAACGAGACGTCGCCGCTGCGCGATGAAACTTATTTCACCCAGCAACGCATCGAAAGGCTTCACGGCGAGGTCACCCATTTGGACCCCGACGCTCGGCACATCCAACTCGCCGATGGCCGAAGCCTGGACTACGACGCCGCGCTCATCGCCACTGGCGGCGTACCCAAGATGCCAGCGTTGCCCGGCATCGATTTGCCGCAAGTCTTCGTGCTGCGTTCGATCGCCCACGCCCGGCAGATTCTCGACACCGTCCGGCCAAGGCAACAGGCGGTGATCATCGGCGACAGTTTCATCGCCATGGAGGTCGCCTCGTCCCTGCGCAAGCGCGAGCTGAACGTTACGGTCCTGGCCCGGCATCCGGTGCCGTTCGCCGCACAATTGAGCGAGAGCGTCGGCCAGGCCATCCTGGCCCGACACCGGGCCAATGGTGTGGTGTACCGCTCCGACAGCGAAGCGGCGCAGATCGAGGGGGCGGGCAAGGTCGAAGCCGTGGTGCTGGACAACGGCCAGCGCGTTGCCGCGGACCTGGTGATCATCGGCGTCGGCGTGCGCCCGGCCACCGAGCCCTTCGCCGCATTGCCAAGGGAACAGGACCAGTCACTGTCCGTTGACGCGGGCATGCGAGTGACTGATGGCTTATGGGCCGTCGGCGATATCGCGACCTTCCCTCTGAACGGCCAGCCCCAGCGCATCGAGCATTGGCGCCTGGCCCAGCAACAGGCGCGCATTGCCGCTGCGAACATGCTCGGCGGCGACGAGCACTATCTGGACGTGCCGTTTTTCTGGACCTATCACTTCGGCAAACGCTACGACTATCTTGGCCACGCCGAGCACTGGGACGAAGTGGAATTCAAGGGCACGCCCGAGCATCCGCCCTTTATTGCCCTGCTGGGCAAGGACGGCCTCATTGCCGCCGCAGTGGCCTGTGATGAAGGCCGGGCCATGGCGGCGTTGGCCCAGCGCATGAAACAACCATTGCCGGTGGACGAGGCATGGCGGCTGATCCGGGATTTTTCGTCCTAGCCCCAAATCCTCTGTGGGAGCGAGCTTGCTCGCGATAGCGCCGGCGCGGCTTGCATCAATGCACGGACTGATCCGCCGGCAAATGGATAACCCGTGGCCGCTCCATTGGCGCCAGGGGCGGTGGCTGCAAGTCGGGGCTGAGCAAGTGGAAGTGCGGTACGACGTGGCTGATGTCGCCGTCCTGGTTGTTGTGAATAGTCTTCGAGCCTGGCTGGCGCAGCGTGTCCAGGCGTTCGTCGGTCAACTTGAAACTGGCGCTCAAGCCCTGGTCATTCACGACCGGGGCCGGCGACCGGCGCTGAGCGAAGCCGCGACTTTTACGCTGTTGGTAACGTGCCCAGGTAATCAACAGCACCGCGTTGACCAAGGCGATCCAGCCATAGACCTGCAAGGTCCCCAGGGTATCGAATAGAGACCCACCCGGGCGCGGACCGGCCTGGCTCGCGAACAGCGGCCACAGCCCATTGACCAGCAGGTACAACAGCCCCACCCACGCCAGCACGGTGAAAAACGCATCGATGACCACCAGAAAAGGCCGTTGCCGGGTCCTGATAATTTTCATCGGATCACTTCCTCTTCCTGATCATCGAACGGTTTGATACCGCGATCCGGACTGATCCAGCGCGCACGCTTCTGATGCTGCCCGAACAGCACTTTTGGAAAACTCACCAGGGTGGTGAAGAGGCTGATCAGCCAGAACACCAACGGATACCAGACCACCCAGAACATGATGTGCCACAGGCCTTTTTCGTACCGCCGATCAATCAGGATGCTCACCGCGAATTGCAGCAGGCACACCACCGCCAGCAACAACCCGGTGAAGGCTGGCGGCATGAGGTGATCGACCGCGATGGCCGCCGGCATTTCGACGAATTTGCCGACACCCCAGAAAATCACCGACAGTAGGAACGTGAACGCCCAGCCGGTGGACAGGCAATATTCGAACAACAGCGGCCACAGGTAGCGGTGGCGGTATTGCCAGATGCCACGGATGTTCTTGAACAACACCTCGGCGCCACCCTGGGCCCAGCGCAGCCGTTGCCGCCACAGGCCGCGCAGGGTTTCGGGCATGAGGATCCAGCACAACGCGCGCGGCTCGTAGAAGATGCTCCAGTGATCCAGTTGCAGCTTCCAACTGATGTCGATGTCTTCGGTGATCATGTCCGGGCTCCAGTAGCCAACCCGGTGCAGGGCGGTGCGCCGGAACGCGACGATCACGCCGGACACGGTGAAGATCCGCCCGAACACCCGTTGGGTGCGCTTGATCAGGCCGATGATCGAGGAGAACTCGCCAACCTGGACCCGGCCTATCAGAGTCGAGCGGGTACGGATTCGCGGGTTGCCGGTCACCGCGCCGAGGCGGGCGTTGTCCAGCATAGGCGCCACCAGGTAGGCACAGGTGTTCGGCGCCAGCAGCGCGTCACCGTCGATGCACACCAGGTATTCGCTGCGCGCCGCGATGGCGCCCATGCGCAGGGCCACGGCCTTGCCCTGGTTCTCTGCCAGGTGCAACACGCGCAGGCGCGGGTCTTCAGCCGCCAACTGATCGAGCATCTGGGCTGTGTTGTCCTTCGAGCCGTCGTTGATGGCGATGACTTCGATGTTCGGGTAATGCTGGCCCAGCGCCGCGTGAATGGTGTCGGCGACGTTGTCGCCTTCGTTGAAGCATGGAATCAGGATGCTGATCAGCGGCTCGCCGGCCAAGGGCGGTGGCAAGGTGTCGTCCTTCCACGGCCAGTGGCGCTCCCAGTGCAGCCAGAAATACAGGCCGCCGGCGATCCACAGCCCGGACATGAACAGCGGGTAAAAGAACACGAAGTCCATCAGGAATTGCCCGGTGACCAGGAAGATCAGGCCCAGGGGCACCCCAAGGACGATCGCCAGCACCAGCAGAGCGAGCAGTCTGTCGAGCATGTCAAGGATTCCACTTGTTGGAGAGCGCCGGCCGCACGGTTTTCACAGCGGGCTGGTCTTCGATGAAGTTGTCCGGGTAGTAGCCGAAACTGGTCACGCCTTTGCGCTTGAGGCGCCCCATCCAGTCGGCCAGTTGTTCGCCGTCGATGTCGCTGACCGGCTTGCTGTGCCAGTCCCGGGCCTGCAATTCGAACACCGTGCGCTTGAGCGCGCCGGGGCGAGCCTTGACGGTGTCCACCAGGCGCTCGAGCCAGGGGCCGGATTGCTGGAGGGTCTGCTTTTCCATCAGCGGCATGGCCATCGGCGCCGTCCAGTCATAGGCGCCGAGGAAGTCGTCGAGGTTCTGGGCGAACCAGGCTTCGCTTTCCGGATTGAGCATCGGTTCGGCAAAGATATTGCGCGCGGTGCGCACCTGCGGGCCACGAATCGCCCGGACCTTGGCGGTCAGCTCATGGGTGAAGTCGATCAGGTAGCGGCTCTTGAAGCGGGTCCAGCGTTGCATCGCTGCAGGATCGGCCCGCAGGGCGGCGATGGACGTCGGCAGGCCGTGGGCGGCATAGACCTTCAGGGCTGCGGGGCTGGCATCCTCGAAGTCGGAGAACACCGCGTCGTCATGGTACAAAACGCCGTCCACCGAGCTCATCCGCGCCAGGTCTTGGTAGATCTCGCCGATGACCTTGCGCACGTTCGGGTCGAACGGCGACAAACGCACGTACTGGTCCGGGGCAACGCCAGTCTTGCCGGTTTCCGGATCCCAGCGCTGTACCCGCGAAAGCTTCGCGTCCAGGGCAAAACTGAGCACCGGCATCCAGGCATAGACCTTGGCGTTGGCCCGGGTGCGCAACTGCCATGCAACCCGGTCGAACAGGTCGGCGCGTACCGGCAGGTGACGGTTGGGGAAGTACAACGAATGCACGAGGCCGTCGCCTTTCGGGTCGGCGAAGGCTTGCAGGAATACCGTATTGGCGCCCAGGTCGGAAATGCGCTGGACCAGTTGGCCGACATTGGCTTCCTGCTGCACCGGGTCCGGGTCGTAGACGTAATCCAGGTCGACATGCACTACGCGCATCGGGTCAATCGTCTGCACGGACACGATGCTTTCGGCGAAATGGGCACCATCCGGATCGGACGCCACCAGGAAGCGTGGGCCGCTCATCAGGTTGTCCAGGCTGTCGAGACCGTCTTCCAGGGTCAGGGCCAGTTGATAGCCCTCGCTGCCAATCACCTGCAACGCCGTGCCGTCAGCTTCACCGTAAGGCCAGACCCAGACGCGCGGGCTGTAGCCGGTGACCTTGCGAATTTTCTCGGAAATGGCCGCCACGTCCTTGCGCAGGCGAGCCTGGAAATCGGCCTCGGTCTCATAACGACCGGTGACGGGGTCGTAGCGCCGGGTGGTCGCGGCAGGTTGCTGGTTGCCTTGCGGGTTGGCGAGCACGCCTTTGTGGTTGGCGTCGGTGTGGGCAGCGATTTCCACCAGGCCCGATTTGGAAACCTCGCGAATCTGCTCCCAGGTCAGGAACTCGGAACGCTTGCGCGGCACCCCGGCGAAATCCACCGTTTGATTCAGCGGCGTATCCACCCAACTGCCGACCGGGGCGAGGATCGCCGGCCAGTTATAGGCACGCAGGATGGGCATGACGCGGGTGTAGAAGCTTGCGTAGCCGTCGTCGAAACTCAGCAGCACTGCGCGCGGCGGCAGCTCCGGCCCGCCGTTGCGGGCGGTGATGATCTGGTCCACCGTGACCGGCTGATAGTTGTTTTCCCGCAGCCACGCCAATTGTTCGATCAGGCGTTCGGTGCGCACGGCCACCAGCGCCTGGTCCGGGTCACGGTCATCGACATCGTGGTAGGCGATGCCGAGCACATGGTTCTTCGGCCACGGGGCGTCATTGGCCGCCAGCGGGCGCTGCGAGGGCGGCGTGAACGCCGGGGCTTGCTGGGCACAAGCGCTGATCAGCAAGACCCCCAGCAGAAGGATGAATCGCGAAATGACAGGCATCTTCAAACTCTTCTAGAAGCGATAAGTGAGGTCGACAAGCAGGCGCAGATCGCTTTCGCGATCGCCGTCGTAGGGGCGGTTGAGCCAGCTCAGCGCGGCGCCGGCCTCCAGCACGTCGTTCCAGATGAAACGCTGGCCGTAGCTGAGCAATCCCACGGCGGCAGTGCTGTAATCGCGCTGGCTGTAGGTACCGGCACCGACCTGGAACTGCTGGCTCCACGTGGTCTCGTAGCGGCGGTGCAACACGTGATTGACGCTCACGGTCGGCATGACGCTGAAGTCCGATTTCGGATTGAAATAAGGCACTTCGTTGGAACCGCTGTTGCGGCTGGCCCCCACTTCCAGCCCCAGCTCCACTTGCACGCGCGGCGTGCTGTAGATGCCTTCGCGACCGGTCAGCTGGGTTTCGAGGCGGTTGTTGCCATCGCTGAAATGGGACGGGGTGACAGCCAGTCGCCACTCGCGGCTTTCATTGGCCCGCCAGCGTAGGAAACCGCTACCGCCGTTAGAGCGAATGCCGCTGTTGAGCGCCCGCAACGGGGTATTGGCCGAGAGATAATCCAGGCTCCCGCCGTACTGCCAGTGATCGTCGATGTCCCGGGCCACGGCCAGGCGCGCGCCCTGCTTGTCGCCGGAGCCATAGGAATGATTGGAGACCTCGGCCTCCAAGGTCATGTCCCGGGTGCGACGTTCCACGCCCAGGCGCTGCCAGCGGTGGTGGCCGGTGCCTTCCTCGAAATCACCGGTGGCGTAGCCGGCACCGCCGAACAGTCGCCAGTCTTCATCGATGGGCGGACTGTAGAGCAGCGTCTCGATACCAAAATCCCGGCTGCCAGTGACGGCACCGGCGTCACCGTTGCCACCGCCATAGCTCTTGCCGGTGTAGGCCTCGATGCGTAGTTCGGCCATGTCGTGTACGTCGCGCTGGCGTTGCAGGCGTTTGACATGGGCGTTTTCCGGATAGCGGGCGACCACGTCGTCGGTGAGTGCATCCATCTGCCGCCATTCCTGCAAATCCATGGCTGCGCGGGCCTGGGCGATTTCCAGGTCACGGTTGCGCGGGATCGTGGCCTCGACTTCCTTGAGCAGGTTTTCCGAACGACGCGGCCAGTCACGGGCCTGGTACAGATCGGCCTGGGCCAGACGCATGCCGGTGTTGCCGGGGCCTTGGTTGACCAGGGTGTCCAGGCGCGCTTCGGCAGAAGGCAGGTCGGCGCCATAAGTGCCAGCCTGGGCGGCGAGTTGCTGGGCATCCATCCATTCATCGTTGGGGTTGCCGATCGGCAGGCCCTTGAGTTCGATGCGCGGGCGCTGGGCTTTCGCCATGTCTTCGGCCAGTGCGCGGGCTTCTTCGGATTTTTCACTTTCCAGCAACGCATAGTAGAGCGCGGTGCTGTCCTCAAAGCGCTCCGCAGGATCGGCATCCGGCGCCGCGAGTACCTGGCGGTACAGCTCGACGGCGATTTCCGGCTCACGCTGCTCCAGATAGGAAGAAGCCACCCAACGCAGGGCATACGTGGGAATGCTCACACCCTCGGCGATCAGCTTCTGGTATTCGGCAATCACTTCAGCCCGACGGGCGCGGGCATTGAGGGCGCCCATGCGATCGATGCGCCAACGGAGTACGTCGTCATGGGCCTCGGCCACCGGGGTCCAGGTGGCGAGCAACTTGTCGTAGTCGGCCAGGGCGCGGTCGGCAATGACGAAGCGCTCCTGTTCGCTGCGGCTGGTCATGTCCGCCAGGCGCACCCGCTCGGCGGCCACGTCACCCTCCAGGCGGCGCTGCACGCCACGGTCGATCAACCCCGGCTGCAGACGCGCCAGACGCAGCGCCGGCTCGGGCAGCCGAGCGCGTTGCAGGGCGTAGATGTATTCGCGTGCAATCTCTGGGCTGTTGCCCGCGCGGGTGAAGGCCTGGTCGTATTCGAACAGCGCTTCGTGGGGGTTGTTGGCGCGGGTCAGGGCATAACCCAGTGCCAGTCGACGCATCGGATCTGTCGGTTTGGCGGCGACCATGGCCTTGGCACGGGTGACGGCTTCGTCGGGCTGACCGCTATCGGCCTGGGTCAAGGCCAAGCCGAGTTGCAGGTCGGGGTTCTGGGGATCGATCACCAAGGCCTGGCGGTACAGCTCGGCCGCCGAATCCCAACGCTTGAGGTTTCGATAGGCTCGAGCCGCAGCGGTCAGCGCCTGGACAGGCAACGCTCGATGGCGGCCCTGGGTCTCATAGACCGTCACCACCTCGGCGTCGAGGCCGGCCCAACTGGCGATCTGCAGGTGGTCGCTGATCTGCGCAGTGCTGGCCTGGCCAGCCGGCACCTGGCGCAACGCAGCCAGCGCAGGCGTGTAATGGCCTGCACGGGCATCGAGCACCATCTGGTCATAGGCGGTATCGGCAAACGCCAGCATCGGCCAGCACAGTTGGCTGCACAGCGCTACGCGAAACAACGGGCGCAAACCACGTTGAATAAAAGGACCCACAGTACGCGGCATTCGTCAGCATCCTTACATGGCCAGCCGGGTCGCAGTGCCCCCTTGCCCATCAAACAGGAAGCCGGATCAAAGGAATCCAGCCAAGCTCTAATGGGCCTAGTCTTGCACTCTCAGTCGGGTCATCTTCAGGAACGCCACAATTCTTCAGAATCGCTACAGATTTCGGCGCAGGGCTGATCGATAGGCGTAAAAAAACCCGGCCCATGCGTCATGCACGGGCCGGGTTTGGGGTGTTGCCGAACGCGTTACTGGACGGCGACGCCACCACCCAGCTTGCTCATCACGAATGCCGTGAATTGCTCAACGGTCATCTTCTGGCCGTTGAAATCGACCTGATTGTTGGCGTAGTGCAGCTTGGTGACAACATCGTTGCCTTCAAGCGTTGCCAGTTCCGAACCGACCGCCATGGCGCTGAACATATCGCTGGTGGCAGTGGCCTGATCGGCGATCAACTTGGCATCGGTCTGGCCTTCCATCTGTGCCTGCACGGTCATCAGGTCAACCAGCATCGGCTTGGAAACCTTGATGTTGAAATCCAGCAGGGCGAGCAACTGACGGCCCAACTCATCCGGTGGCAGGTCCATGGACTGCGGCTTGGCCAGATCAACGATCAGGCTGGCACGGCTTTCACCGTTGGCAGTATTGAAGGACAGGTTTTCCAACGCCACTTGCGGGGCGCCGGCCAGGAGTTTCTCCAAGTCGGCCTTAACCTGTGCTTCTTCAGCTTCGGTCAGGCTCAGCTCTGGCGCCGGCTCACCGGCTGCAGCGGCCTCGGCGGCAGCTTTTTCGTAAGGTTGCAGCTTGGTCTGGTAAATCTGCATCAGCGACATGGTGGCCGGGATGTCCAGATTCTTCAGGCTGACAGCCATCTGCGCCGAACCAATGGTCTTGTCGTTGAACGACAACTCACCGATCTTGTAATCGGCGCGCCCCGAAGCGCTGGTGCCGCTCTCGGTGCTGCTGTTCTTCATCTCGAAATTTTTCAAGCCCAGCACCGACTTCGGCTCACCAAAAGTGGCCTTGGTGCTGCTCATCAGCAGGGTGTTGTCACCCATGTAGTAACCGTAGGAGCTTTTGCTCAGGTTACTGGCCAATGTCAGGCCGTTCAGCTCAACCTGCACCGGAGTCTGGTCTTCGGCAACGGTGGTCAGCTTGAAGCTGTCCATGTAGCCGTCGGCCTTGACCTTCTGTCCCTGGGCGCTGGCAGCCAGGTCGATCTTAAGACCGGAGAAGGTGAGCTGGGATTGCTCATCCAGCTTGGTATCCACGGGCAGCAGCTCGTAGGTGCCATTGATGGATTGGTCGTAACCCAGGTTGACCACACCTTTGAGCGGCGATTGGTCCTTGGTGGCGGCGAACCACTTGTCAGTCAGCGGATTGCGCTCAAGGGCAGTGTGACTGGTGGCCATGACTGGCAGCCATTTGAGCGTTATCAGGCGCGAAAATGGCAGTGGGCCGTGTTCGATCTGGTCGACGAAGAGCAGCTCAACCGGCTCGCCGCCGAAGATCTCGCCCTCGCCCTTGAGGCGGTAGTGGGCGGTGCTGCTGAACGTTCCACGGTCCATGGAAACCAGCTCCAGGGTGGCCGTGCTGTTAGACCCGGCCAAGGCTGTCTGCATCTGCTTGTTGCTATCGGCGATAGCGTTCGTCAACACGCCTTCGAGTTTGGTCCCGGTGTACCAGGCGCCGCCCGCGCTGACAGCACCGACAGCCACAACGATTCCCAGAAGTATGCTTGCTGATTTATTCATGAGTGACCCGATCGATATCCATGGTTGAACAAAGCCGTCGTCTTCCCTGACCCGCAAAGGGTGTGGCTCGACGCCGTAAAAGAGGAGGGGAGATTACCATCAGGCACCCCTGCGGGCCCAATGTTTAAAGGGGTAAAAACGTTTTCTTGCGAGGTAGTCTACGAATATTGGACTTCGATCTCGTCGAGCTGATGGTCGAAAGTCTTGAGGCGGGCCGTCCAGGTGTACACCAGCACTTCGAAATCGCGATTGATCACTGCCGCGCCCGATGATGAGTCTGCGCGTGAATCGCAGAAGTCCAGTTGATAGCGTTCACGGGCCATGGCATTAGCCACGTCACACAACTCTCGGGCGTTGTTGAGCCAATGCCAGCCGTCCTGGGTGACTTGCTTATCCAAGGCAGCGCATTGGGTTTTCAGGGCTTCCAGGCTCTTTTCCAGCGGGGTACCAGTGAGTTCCCCCATGACTTCCTGGAACGTGCGGCCAGGCTGCCAATAACTGCCCCAGAAATAACGGTCAAACACCGTTTCGACACGTCGCAGCGCAACCTTGGTGTCCCAAATCAACACCAGTGTCTTGCCTTGTTCGAGGTGTTTTTTCTTGATGCGCTGACCCTGAAGCGATGCCCAGGCCACGATTGCAATGGATATCACGCCGATCAACGCCGCGGCGCTATCGAGGAATAACAGCGCTTTGTCGATCTGGTGAGTGAGCATGACGCCATAGAAATAAGTGGCCGAAAGCAGTATCAAAGCCGCAATGGCGCACCAGAAGCCGGGAGCATAAGGGTTTTTCATTATTGGAATCCCCATGACCAGTGACGTCGCGGGCCCTTGGTCGCCAAAGCCCGACTATCACAGCATAGCAACGGCATTGGGGGTTTGCCGGGGCATCAGGGGCTTGATCCGATTACCGGCCCAAAACGACAAAACCCCTGGCTGCTGATGCAGACAGGGGTTCTGGGAATTCAATCTTGACGATGACCTACTCTCACATGGGGAAACCCCACACTACCATCGGCGATGCATCGTTTCACTGCTGAGTTCGGGATGGGATCAGGTGGTTCCAATGCTCTATGGTCGTCAAGAAATTCTGTGACCAACCCGTTCAACAACAACGTGTCGGTAAAATCGATGACTTCTACTAAAAACAAAACCCCTACCTGCATCAGCAGATAGGGGCTTCGGAATTTAATCTTGACGATGACCTACTCTCACATGGGGAAACCCCACACTACCATCGGCGATGCATCGTTTCACTGCTGAGTTCGGGATGGGATCAGGTGGTTCCAATGCTCTATGGTCGTCAAGAAATTCGGGTACTGAGTCGCGGCCAGTCGGCCTCGCTTCAGCAAATTGGGTATGTGATAGCTTTGGTGTTTTGTGAGATTCGAACTTTCGGTTCGTTTCGTCTTCACACACCGCAATCTGGTCTCGTTCGCTTTTCAGCTCGGAGGATACAAATTGCTTGGGTGTTATATGGTCAAGCCTCACGGGCAATTAGTACAGGTTAGCTCAACGCCTCACAGCGCTTACACACCCTGCCTATCAACGTCGTAGTCTTCGACGGCCCTTCAGGGGACTCAAGGTCCCAGTGAGATCTCATCTTGAGGCAAGTTTCCCGCTTAGATGCTTTCAGCGGTTATCTTTCCCGAACATAGCTACCCGGCAATGCCACTGGCGTGACAACCGGAACACCAGAGGTTCGTCCACTCCGGTCCTCTCGTACTAGGAGCAGCCCCTCTCAAATCTCAAACGTCCACGGCAGATAGGGACCGAACTGTCTCACGACGTTCTAAACCCAGCTCGCGTACCACTTTAAATGGCGAACAGCCATACCCTTGGGACCGGCTTCAGCCCCAGGATGTGATGAGCCGACATCGAGGTGCCAAACACCGCCGTCGATATGAACTCTTGGGCGGTATCAGCCTGTTATCCCCGGAGTACCTTTTATCCGTTGAGCGATGGCCCTTCCATACAGAACCACCGGATCACTAAGACCTACTTTCGTACCTGCTCGACGTGTCTGTCTCGCAGTCAAGCGCGCTTTTGCCTTTATACTCTACGACCGATTTCCGACCGGTCTGAGCGCACCTTCGTACTCCTCCGTTACTCTTTAGGAGGAGACCGCCCCAGTCAAACTACCCACCATACACTGTCCTCGATCCGGATAACGGACCTGAGTTAGAACCTCAAAGTTGCCAGGGTGGTATTTCAAGGATGGCTCCACGCGAACTGGCGTCCACGCTTCAAAGCCTCCCACCTATCCTACACAAGCAAATTCAAAGTCCAGTGCAAAGCTATAGTAAAGGTTCACGGGGTCTTTCCGTCTAGCCGCGGATACACTGCATCTTCACAGCGATTTCAATTTCACTGAGTCTCGGGTGGAGACAGCGCCGCCATCGTTACGCCATTCGTGCAGGTCGGAACTTACCCGACAAGGAATTTCGCTACCTTAGGACCGTTATAGTTACGGCCGCCGTTTACCGGGGCTTCGATCAAGAGCTTCGCGTTAGCTAACCCCATCAATTAACCTTCCGGCACCGGGCAGGCGTCACACCCTATACGTCCACTTTCGTGTTTGCAGAGTGCTGTGTTTTTAATAAACAGTCGCAGCGGCCTGGTATCTTCGACCGGCGTGGGCTTACGCAGCAAGTGCTTCACCCTCACCGGCGCACCTTCTCCCGAAGTTACGGTGCCATTTTGCCTAGTTCCTTCACCCGAGTTCTCTCAAGCGCCTTGGTATTCTCTACCCAACCACCTGTGTCGGTTTGGGGTACGGTTCCTGGTTACCTGAAGCTTAGAAGCTTTTCTTGGAAGCATGGCATCAACCACTTCGTCACCCAAAGGGTAACTCGTCATCAGCTCTCGGCCTTAGAATCCCGGATTTACCTAAGATTCCAGCCTACCACCTTAAACTTGGACAACCAACGCCAAGCTGGCCTAGCCTTCTCCGTCCCTCCATCGCAATAACCAGAAGTACAGGAATATTAACCTGTTTTCCATCGACTACGCTTTTCAGCCTCGCCTTAGGGACCGACTAACCCTGCGTCGATTAACGTTGCGCAGGAAACCTTGGTCTTTCGGCGTGGGTGTTTTTCACACCCATTGTCGTTACTCATGTCAGCATTCGCACTTCTGATACCTCCAGCAAGCTTCTCAACTCACCTTCACAGGCTTACAGAACGCTCCTCTACCGCATCACTTACGTGATACCCGTAGCTTCGGTGTATGGTTTGAGCCCCGTTACATCTTCCGCGCAGGCCGACTCGACTAGTGAGCTATTACGCTTTCTTTAAAGGGTGGCTGCTTCTAAGCCAACCTCCTAGCTGTCTAAGCCTTCCCACATCGTTTCCCACTTAACCATAACTTTGGGACCTTAGCTGACGGTCTGGGTTGTTTCCCTTTTCACGACGGACGTTAGCACCCGCCGTGTGTCTCCCATGCTCGGCACTTGTAGGTATTCGGAGTTTGCATCGGTTTGGTAAGTCGGGATGACCCCCTAGCCGAAACAGTGCTCTACCCCCTACAGTGATACATGAGGCGCTACCTAAATAGCTTTCGAGGAGAACCAGCTATCTCCGAGCTTGATTAGCCTTTCACTCCGATCCACAGGTCATCCGCTAACTTTTCAACGGTAGTCGGTTCGGTCCTCCAGTTAGTGTTACCCAACCTTCAACCTGCCCATGGATAGATCGCCCGGTTTCGGGTCTATTCCCAGCGACTAGACGCCCTATTAAGACTCGCTTTCGCTACGCCTCCCCTATTCGGTTAAGCTCGCCACTGAAAATAAGTCGCTGACCCATTATACAAAAGGTACGCAGTCACCCAACAAAGTGGGCTCCCACTGCTTGTACGCATACGGTTTCAGGATCTATTTCACTCCCCTCTCCGGGGTTCTTTTCGCCTTTCCCTCACGGTACTAGTTCACTATCGGTCAGTCAGTAGTATTTAGCCTTGGAGGATGGTCCCCCCATATTCAGACAAAGTTTCTCGTGCTCCGTCCTACTCGATTTCACTTCTAAGATCCTTTCGCGTACAGGGCTATCACCCACTATGGCCGCACTTTCCAGAGCGTTCCGCTAAAATCAAAGAAGCTTAAGGGCTAGTCCCCGTTCGCTCGCCACTACTAAGGGAATCTCGGTTGATTTCTTTTCCTCAGGGTACTTAGATGTTTCAGTTCCCCTGGTTCGCCTCTTGCACCTATGTATTCAGTACAAGATAACCATCTTATGATGGCTGGGTTCCCCCATTCAGACATCTCCGGATCAAAGTCTGTTTGCCGACTCCCCGAAGCTTTTCGCAGGCTACCACGTCTTTCATCGCCTCTGACTGCCAAGGCATCCACCGTATGCGCTTCTTCACTTGACCATATAACCCCAAGCAATCTGGTTATACTGTGAAGACGACATTCGCCGAAAATTCGATCTTGCTCATGAGAGCAACTCACAAATTTTACCTTAGCCTGATCCGTTACCAGTGAAAGTAACGTTCAGTCTATCTTTCTATCACATACCCAAATTTTTAAAGAACGAACTAGTCAAAGACTAGAAATCAACATTCACCATCGAACCGATGGAATGCTCATTTCTAAGCTTTATACAATCGAAGCAGTAGTGGTGGAGCCAAGCGGGATCGAACCGCTGACCTCCTGCGTGCAAGGCAGGCGCTCTCCCAGCTGAGCTATGGCCCCGTATTTCTACAGGCGTTTCCCACACAAAATTGGTGGGTCTGGGCAGATTCGAACTGCCGACCTCACCCTTATCAGGGGTGCGCTCTAACCAACTGAGCTACAGACCCAATTTCGGGCTGCTTCTTTCGTCTTCTTCAATGAATCAAGCAATTCGTGTGGGAGCTCATGAAGCAGCTGCGGTCGTCGATTAAGGAGGTGATCCAGCCGCAGGTTCCCCTACGGCTACCTTGTTACGACTTCACCCCAGTCATGAATCACACCGTGGTAACCGTCCTCCCGAAGGTTAGACTAGCTACTTCTGGTGCAACCCACTCCCATGGTGTGACGGGCGGTGTGTACAAGGCCCGGGAACGTATTCACCGCGACATTCTGATTCGCGATTACTAGCGATTCCGACTTCACGCAGTCGAGTTGCAGACTGCGATCCGGACTACGATCGGTTTTGTGGGATTAGCTCCACCTCGCGGCTTGGCAACCCTCTGTACCGACCATTGTAGCACGTGTGTAGCCCAGGCCGTAAGGGCCATGATGACTTGACGTCATCCCCACCTTCCTCCGGTTTGTCACCGGCAGTCTCCTTAGAGTGCCCACCATTACGTGCTGGTAACTAAGGACAAGGGTTGCGCTCGTTACGGGACTTAACCCAACATCTCACGACACGAGCTGACGACAGCCATGCAGCACCTGTCTCAATGTTCCCGAAGGCACCAATTCATCTCTGGAAAGTTCATTGGATGTCAAGGCCTGGTAAGGTTCTTCGCGTTGCTTCGAATTAAACCACATGCTCCACCGCTTGTGCGGGCCCCCGTCAATTCATTTGAGTTTTAACCTTGCGGCCGTACTCCCCAGGCGGTCAACTTAATGCGTTAGCTGCGCCACTAAGAGCTCAAGGCTCCCAACGGCTAGTTGACATCGTTTACGGCGTGGACTACCAGGGTATCTAATCCTGTTTGCTCCCCACGCTTTCGCACCTCAGTGTCAGTATCAGTCCAGGTGGTCGCCTTCGCCACTGGTGTTCCTTCCTATATCTACGCATTTCACCGCTACACAGGAAATTCCACCACCCTCTACCATACTCTAGCTCGACAGTTTTGAATGCAGTTCCCAGGTTGAGCCCGGGGATTTCACATCCAACTTAACGAACCACCTACGCGCGCTTTACGCCCAGTAATTCCGATTAACGCTTGCACCCTCTGTATTACCGCGGCTGCTGGCACAGAGTTAGCCGGTGCTTATTCTGTCGGTAACGTCAAAACACTAACGTATTAGGTTAATGCCCTTCCTCCCAACTTAAAGTGCTTTACAATCCGAAGACCTTCTTCACACACGCGGCATGGCTGGATCAGGCTTTCGCCCATTGTCCAATATTCCCCACTGCTGCCTCCCGTAGGAGTCTGGACCGTGTCTCAGTTCCAGTGTGACTGATCATCCTCTCAGACCAGTTACGGATCGTCGCCTTGGTGAGCCATTACCCCACCAACTAGCTAATCCGACCTAGGCTCATCTGATAGCGCAAGGCCCGAAGGTCCCCTGCTTTCTCCCGTAGGACGTATGCGGTATTAGCGTCCGTTTCCGAGCGTTATCCCCCACTACCAGGCAGATTCCTAGGCATTACTCACCCGTCCGCCGCTCTCAAGAGGTGCAAGCACCCCTCTACCGCTCGACTTGCATGTGTTAGGCCTGCCGCCAGCGTTCAATCTGAGCCATGATCAAACTCTTCAGTTCAAACATCTTTGGGTTTTGAGAAAACCCTAAACTTGGCTCAGCAATCGTTGGTTACATCTTTGATTTCTCGCGGAGCAACTTGTGATGCTGATAATCTGTTGACTAGCAGTCTGACTCCACAAGCACCCACACGAATTGCTTGATTCAGTTGTTAAAGAGCGGTTGGCTGAGTCTTTCGTCTCAACCGAGGCGCGCATTCTACAGCGCCCCGTGTATCTGTCAAGCGGTTATTTTCAGAAGTTTTCAAAGTTTCCTTTGCAACTTCAACCACTTGCGCTTCCGATCTCTCGTTAGCGGGAGGCGAATTCTACAGCGTTACTCGCTGCTGTCAACACCTCTTTTTCACCGCTTTCGACCGAGAAGATCGAACCGCTGATAGAGCCAAACAACACCGCTCTACCTGCTCCTTCCGGGCCTCGATGAACTGAAGCCCAACACCTTCGAAACTTACTTAACTCATTGAATATCAAGGAGTTTTCCGTTTCGACTGCGCCGGAAGTGGGGCGAATTATAGACTTCCAGAATCTGCCGTCAACCCTTAATTTCGCTTTTCTATCAATAAGTTGCGCAACACGGGCAAACCCGCTGCTTTTGTCCTTAAGAACCTCCCTCTATATAGAAGAGAAGACTCAAAGAACCCCCGCCTCTCTGAACGCCGTCACCGCTGCTTGGTCCAGCCCCAACACTCGCTGCAGGACCTCCAGCGTATGCTCCCCTAATAAAGGGGGCGCATTGCGATATTCCACCGGCGTCTCGGAGAGTCGAATCGGACTCGCCACCTGAGGCACGCTACCAGCCAGTACGTGAGGCAATTCCATCGCCAATCCACGTGCCTGCACCTGAGGATCGGCAAACACCTGGGCAAGATCGTTGATTGGCCCACACGGCACACCCGCCTGCTCCAACTGAACCACCCACTCGGCTGTAGTCTTGAACACCGTCGCCTGACGAATCAACGGAATCAACACCGCCCGATTCGCCACCCGCAGCTTGTTTGTGGCAAAACGCGGGTCATCAGCCCACTGCGGTTGACCGGCAACCTCAGCGAATTTTCGGAACTGGCCGTCGTTACCCACCGTAAGGATGAAATCGCCATCGGCCGTAGGAAAATCCTGATAAGGCACGATGTTCGGATGTGCATTGCCCAGCCGTTTCGGCGCGTTGCCCGTGGTCAGGTAGTTCATCGCCTGATTGGCCAGGCAAGCCACTTGAACATCCAGCAAGGCCATATCGATGTGCTGCCCGCCGCCGGCATGATCACGATGCGCCAGCGCCGCCAAAATAGCAGCAGTCGAATACAGCCCCGTGAGAATATCCGTCAGCGCGACCCCCACCTTCACCGGCCCCGCACCCTCATCGCCCTCAGGGCGACCGGTCAGGCTCATCAAGCCCCCCAGCCCCTGAATCATGAAGTCATACCCGGCACGCTTGGCATAAGGGCCGGTCTGGCCAAACCCAGTGATTGAGCAGTAGATCAATTGCGGATTGATCGCCTTTAGCGACTCATAGTCCAGACCATAAGCCGCCAGCCCGCCAACCTTGAAGTTTTCGATCAGGATGTCGGACTTGGCCGCCAGCTCTCGCACCAGCCGCTGCCCCTCCGGACGCGTGAAATCGATGGTCACCGACTGCTTGTTGCGATTGGCCGACAGATAATAAGCAGCCTCGGTCGTGTTCTCGCCTCGGGCATCCTTCAGGAAAGGCGGCCCCCAGGCGCGGGTGTCGTCACCATTGCCGGGACGCTCGACCTTGATGACATCAGCCCCCAGGTCCGCCAGGATCTGTCCGGCCCACGGCCCGGCCAGGACCCTCGATAAATCCAATACCCGCAGATGCGAAAGCGCGCCCATGGACGTTCCCCTATTAATAGAACGCCTGGATACCGGTTTGCGCACGCCCCAGGATCAGCGCATGAACATCGTGGGTGCCTTCGTAGGTGTTTACGACTTCCAGGTTCACGAGATGACGAGCGACGCCAAACTCATCGGAAATACCGTTGCCACCCAGCATGTCCCTCGCCATGCGAGCGATATCCAGGGATTTGCCGCAGGAGTTGCGCTTCATGATCGAGGTGATCTCGACCGCCGCCGTGCCCTCATCTTTCATACGTCCAAGACGTAGGCATCCCTGCAGGGCCAGCGTGATTTCGGTCTGCATGTCGGCCAGCTTCTTCTGAATCAACTGATTGGCAGCCAGCGGACGCCCAAACTGTTGGCGGTCCAGCGTGTACTGGCGAGCGGTATGCCAGCAGAACTCAGCGGCCCCCAAGGCGCCCCAGGAGATGCCGTAGCGCGCCGAGTTCAGGCAAGTAAAAGGGCCCTTCAGGCCACGGACATCCGGGAAGATGTTCTCTTCTGGAACGAATACGTTGTCCATCACGATTTCGCCAGTGATCGAGGCGCGCAACCCGACCTTGCCGTGAATGGCCGGCGCACTCAGGCCCTTCCAGCCCTTCTCGAGCACGAAGCCGCGGATATCGCCGGCGTCGTCCTTACCCCAGACGACAAAGACGTCGGCGATCGGACTGTTGGTGATCCACATTTTGCTACCCGTCAGGCTGTAGCCGCCCTCCACTTTGCGCGCCCGGGTAATCATCGCGCCCGGGTCGGAACCATGGTTCGGCTCGGTCAGCCCAAAGCAACCGATCCATTCACCAGACGCCAGCTTCGGCAGATACTTCTGTTTTTGCGCCTCGGTACCGAATTCATTGATCGGCACCATGACCAGCGAGGACTGCACGCTCATCATCGAGCGATAACCGGAATCGACGCGCTCGACTTCACGAGCGATCAGGCCATAGCTGACGTAGTTCAGCCCACTGCCACCGTACTGCTCAGGAATGGTTGCCCCCAGCAGGCCGATCTCACCCATCTCGCGGAAAATCGCCGGGTCGGTCTTCTCATGACGAAACGCTTCCAGCACCCGCGGCGCGAGCTTCTGCTGGGCGAACTGCTCAGCAGTGTCGCGGATCATGCGTTCTTCTTCGGTGAGCTGCTGATCCAGCAACAATGGATCGATCCAGTTGAAGCTCGCTTTACCGGCCATGAAAGAGTCCTCGCCAATTAAATGAAAATCGTGGATTGATCCTAGGCGCGCTTTCCTACAAGGGCAAACGAGGATTGCGCACTATCTTGTGCTAATTTCTCACTCCGTAAACGCCATAAACCCCGTTTATGTCGATATTGAGTGAGGCTTGCGTACATGCGCCGTAAAATCCCCAGCACCACCGCCCTGATCAGTTTCGAGGCTGCCGCACGTCATGAGAGCTTCACCAAGGCTGCGCACGAGCTTTCTCTTACGCAGGGCGCGATCTGCCGACAAATCGCCAGCCTGGAAGACTTCCTCAGCGTGGAGCTTTTCCGACGCTCGCGTCGAGGCGTCAAACTGACCGAAGCCGGCCTTTCCTACAGCCGTCGAGTCGCCACCCAACTGGACGCCGTCGAGCGCGACGCTCTTTCAGTGATGGGACACACCGGTGCGAACGTGATCGAACTGGCCGTGGTTCCAACCTTCGGTACTCAATGGCTGCTACCACGCCTCAAGGATTTCCAGCAGCAGCATCCGGAAGTCACCGTCAACCTGACCAACCGCACAAGGCCCTTTCTCTTTGCGGACACAGAGTTTGACGCCGCCATCTATTTTGGTGATGCGGACTGGTCCGGTACCGAATCCCACAAACTGATGGGCGAAAATCCGATGCCGGTATGCAGCCCTACCTTACTGGGAGATCGGACGAGCCTGACACCAGAGGCCATCGCCGAATTGCCCTTGCTCCAACAGACCACTCGCCCGTATGCATGGCGCCAGTGGTTCAATGCCCAGAACCTGAACATTGCACGAGACCTGACAGGCCCGCGTTATGAACTATTCTCCATGCTTGCCCAAGCGGCCATGCACGACATGGGCATTGCGCTGATTCCACCCTTCTTGATCCAGCGCGAGCTGGCAGAGAAACGACTGGTCGTGGCCAACCGTAGCGCGCTATCGAGCATCAAGGCCTACTACCTGATGATTCCAGAGCGAAAGGTCGAATCCGCCTCTCTTCGAGCTTTTCGCGATTGGCTCGTGAAGCAGGCCACTAGCTATCTCCTTGATTAAAAAGGAAAAGCCTAAGACTTACTTAGGTAGTCAACTAACAAAGGTCGCTACAGATATAAGTTTATGTCGCATTCAGTCAATCTGTTATGAAGCCCGTGCAGTAGTCTCCAAAGCGTTTAAATACATGGCTTTGAGCCATATTGTGCAGCGCATCAGGGCCTATTCACCTGGCCGATGGGAAAAGTTGTCAATTTGAACCTGAATCCTTGGAAAGCACGGCCTACAAGGGATGCCGATCGATAATTGCGACATTCGGTCACAGGGTGACTTGTAGTTAATTTTCCGTCACCCGTCATAATCCCTTGAAGGGCTGAATTTTCGCCTGCAAAATGCCGCGCCCCGCCTGGTTTGGCGGGATCGTGCTGATCGGCCGCCCCAGCCGCACCATCCGAAGTGCCTGGGTTTACTCAATAAGATCACGCAGGAGATTTGACGTGCACATTGGTGTTCCCCTCGAAACCCAAACGGGTGAAACACGGGTTGCTGCTACCCCGGAAACCATCAAGAAGCTGATTGGCCAAGGCCATAAAGTCACTGTTCAAAGCGGCGCCGGCATCAAGGCCAGTGTTATCGACAGTGCCTATGAGGCGGCGGGCGCAACCATTGGCAGTGCCAGTGATGCATTCGGGGCCGAGCTGATTCTCAAGGTGGTTGCCCCCAGCGACAGCGAACTGACGCTGATCAAGAGCGGCACCGTTCTGGTGGGCATGCTCAATCCGTTCAACAACGAAACCATCGCCAAGCTGGCCGAATGCGGCATCACCGCTTTCGCCCTTGAGGCCGCGCCACGTACCTCCCGCGCCCAAAGCCTGGATGTGCTGTCGTCTCAAGCGAACATTGCCGGCTATAAAGCCGTACTGTTGGCCGCCCACCACTACCCGCGCTTCATGCCGATGCTGATGACCGCCGCAGGCACCGTGAAAGCGGCGCGCGTGCTGATTCTCGGCGCGGGCGTGGCCGGGTTGCAGGCGATTGCCACGGCCAAGCGTCTGGGCGCGGTGATCGAAGCCTCGGATGTGCGTCCGGCGGTCAAGGAACAAATCGAATCCCTCGGCGCCAAGTTCGTCGACGTGCCTTACGAAACCGACGAAGAACGTGAATGCGCCGTCGGCGTCGGTGGTTACGCCCGGCCGATGCCGGCCAGCTGGATGCAGCGCCAGGCCCAAGCGGTGCACGAGCGCGCCAAGCAGGCGGACATCGTCATCACCACCGCATTGATTCCGGGCCGCAAGGCACCGACGCTGCTGAGCGCCGAAACCGTCGCGCAGATGAAACCCGGCTCGGTGGTCATCGATCTCGCGGCAGCCCAGGGCGGTAACTGCCCGCTGACCGTGGCCGATCAGGTGGTTGTCGAGAATGGCGTGACCATTTGCGGTCCGACCAACCTGGCCGGTGAAGTCGCGGCTGACGCTTCGGCGCTGTACGCCCGCAACCTGCTGGACTTCCTGAAGCTGGTCTTCACCAAGGAAGGTCAGTTCGACGTGAACCTGGAAGACGACATCGTTGCCGCGTGCCTGATGTGCCGCGACGGCCAAGTCATCCGCAAAAACGCCTAAGCAGGGATTCAGACAATGGAAGAGCTTATCTCCCCCGGTATCTACAACCTGATCATCTTCGTGCTGGCGATTTATGTCGGTTATCACGTGGTCTGGAACGTAACACCCGCGCTGCACACGCCGTTGATGGCGGTAACCAACGCCATTTCGGCGATCGTGATCGTCGGCGCCATGCTCGCTGCCGCGCTGACCGTAACGCCTCTGGGCAAGACCATGGGCACCCTCGCCGTGGCCCTGGCCGCGGTCAACGTATTCGGTGGCTTCCTGGTGACGCGCCGCATGCTTGAGATGTTCAAGAAAAAAGCCCCGAAAGCCGCAAAAGAAGAGGCGCCCAAGTAATGAGCATGAACCTGGTAACGACGCTCTACCTGATCGCGTCGATCTGCTTCATCCAGGCCCTCAAAGGCCTGTCGCACCCCACCACGTCACGCCGAGGCAACCTGTTCGGCATGCTCGGCATGGCGCTGGCGGTGCTTACCACTGTGGGCCTCATCTATAAGCTGGGCGCTGAGCTAGCGACAGCCGGCATCGGCTACGTCATCGTCGGCCTGCTGATCGGCGGCACCGCTGGCTCGATCATGGCCAAGCGCGTCGAGATGACCAAGATGCCGGAGCTGGTGGCGTTCATGCACAGCATGATCGGCCTGGCGGCGGTGTTCATTGCTGTCGCAGCGGTCGTCGAGCCGCAATCCCTGGGCATCGTCAAGCAACTGGGTGATTCGATTCCGGCGGGTAACCGCCTGGAGCTGTTCCTCGGCGCAGCCATTGGTGCAATTACCTTCTCCGGTTCGGTGATCGCGTTCGGCAAGCTCTCGGGCAAGTACAAGTTCCGTCTGTTCCAGGGCGCACCGGTACAGTTTGGTGGTCAGCACAAGCTCAACCTGATCCTGGGCCTGGCAACGCTGGGCCTGGGCCTGACCTTTATGTTCACCGGTAACCTCGGCGCGTTCGCCTTGATGCTGGCCCTGGCGTTTGTCCTGGGCGTGCTGATCATCATCCCGATCGGCGGCGCGGACATGCCGGTGGTGGTCTCGATGCTCAACAGTTATTCCGGTTGGGCCGCAGCAGGTATCGGTTTCTCGCTGAATAACTCGATGCTGATCATTGCCGGTTCGTTGGTGGGTTCGAGCGGTGCGATCCTCTCGTACATCATGTGCAAGGCGATGAACCGTTCGTTCTTCAACGTGTTGCTCGGCGGTTTCGGCAACACAGCAGATGCTGCTGGCCCGGCCGGTTCGAAAGAAGCCCGCCCGGTGAAATCCGGTTCGGCTGACGACGCGACCTTCCTGCTGACCAACGCCGACACGGTGATCATCGTGCCGGGCTATGGCTTGGCGGTGGCACGAGCGCAGCACGCGCTGAAAGAGCTGACCGAGAAGCTGACCCACCACGGCGTGACCGTCAAATACGCGATCCACCCGGTGGCCGGTCGCATGCCCGGGCACATGAACGTCCTGCTGGCCGAGGCCGAAGTGCCTTACGACCAGGTGTTCGAGATGGAAGACATCAACTCCGAGTTCGGCCAGGCCGACGTGGTGCTGGTACTGGGCGCCAACGACGTGGTCAACCCGGCGGCGAAGAACGATCCGAAGTCGCCGATTGCCGGCATGCCGATCCTCGAGGCCTTCAAGGCCAAGACCATCATCGTCAACAAGCGCTCGATGGCCAGCGGCTATGCCGGCCTGGACAACGAGCTGTTCTATCTCGACAAGACCATGATGGTGTTCGGTGACGCCAAGAAGGTCATTGAAGACATGGTCAAAGCAGTGGAATAACACTCACGGCTTCGCCATCAACGCCCCGACTCGTCGGGGCGTTTTGATTTGTATCAAGGCCGAACGTTACCGATCCGGTAATAATGTTTTGCCTGAAACACCCGTAATAGAGGCCTTAAATGCGACCTTTGTAGCGGGTCGGGCACCGCGCGAATTCACTAGACTGCGCATCTTGCTTTCCAGCCCGAGATAACAACCTATGTACCGTGATCGCATCCGCTTGCCTTCGTTATTGAATAAAGTGATGAGCGCTGCCGAAGCAGCCTTGTTGATTCAGGACGGCATGACCGTCGGCATGAGCGGCTTTACCCGCGCCGGAGAAGCGAAAGCAGTGCCCCACGCCCTGGCTGAGCGCGCCAAGGTCACTCCGCTGAAAATCAGCCTGATGACGGGTGCGAGCCTGGGTAACGATCTCGACAAGGAACTCACCGAGGCCGGCGTGCTGGCGCGGCGTATGCCATTCCAGGTCGACAGCACGTTGCGCAAGGCGATCAACGCAGGCGAGGTGATGTTCATCGACCAGCATCTCTCGGAAACCGTTGAACAACTGCGCAACGGCCAGCTCAAGCTGCCCGACATTGCCGTGATCGAAGCGGTGGCCATCACCGAGCAAGGGCATATCGTACCGACCACATCGGTAGGTAACTCGGCCAGTTTCGCCATCTTCGCCCGGCAAGTGATCATCGAGATCAACATGGCCCACAACCCGAACCTGGAAGGGCTGCACGACATCTATATCCCGACTTATCGCCCGACCCGCACCCCAATCCCCCTGGTGAAAGTCGACGACCGTATTGGCAGCCCCGCTATCCCGATCCCGCCGGAAAAAATTGCCGCCATTGTCATCACCAACCAAGGGGACTCGCCTTCGACCGTCGCGTCACCGGACAGCGACACCCAGGCCATCGCCGATCATCTGATCGACTTCTTCAAGCAGGAAGTTGCGGCTGGGCGCATGACCAACAAGCTCGGGCCGTTGCAGGCCGGGATTGGCAACATCGCCAACGCCGTGATGTGCGGGCTGATCGATTCCCCCTTCGAAGACCTGACCATGTATTCCGAGGTCCTGCAGGACTCGACATTTGACTTGATCGACGCTGGCAAGCTGAGCTTCGCCTCCGGCAGCTCTATCACCCTGTCGAGCCGACGCAACGCCGATGTATTCGGAAATCTGGAAAGGTATAAGGACAAACTGGTCCTGCGCCCACAGGAGATCTCCAATCATCCCGAGGTCGTCCGCCGCCTGGGCATCATCGGTATCAATACCGCGCTGGAGTTCGACCTGTACGGCAACGTCAACTCCACCCATATCTGCGGCACTCGGATGATGAATGGCATTGGCGGTTCGGGGGATTTCGCCCGCAACGCCCACTTGGCGATTTTCGTTACCAAGTCGATTGCCAAGGGCGGTGCCATTTCCAGTGTCGTGCCGATGGTCAGCCATGTGGACCATACCGAGCACGATGTCGACATCCTGGTGACCGAGATCGGCCTGGCCGACCTGCGCGGCCTGGCGCCAAGGGAGCGGGCACGAGTGGTCATCGACAACTGCGTGCACCCGTCCTACCGCCAAGCTCTGAATGATTATTTCGAAGCAGCCTGCGCCCTGGGTGGACATACCCCGCACATCCTGCGCGATGCACTGAGTTGGCACGTCAACCTCGAAGAGACCGGGCGCATGTTGGCCGTCTGATACAGCTGGATCACCGCTATCGCAAATACAGTTTTGATTGAAGGCCGTCACCCGAGCCTGACTCGACAAAAACTGTACTGCTGTACCGGTGTTTTCTTACAGTCTTTTCCCACAAAACTTCTGTCAACCACCTAAATTGCACCATTACTGTGCAGATAGGTACAGTTGCCTCAATATTGACCAGTACACCGCTCTTTAACAGTTAACTGGTCTCTCACAATACAGGTGAACTGTATCTAGAGAGACTGGCCAAACGAGAGGATCATGGGCACCAGTTAAACCACTACCTAATCCCGCCACAAGCGGAAGGATGTCAACCATGGAACGTACACTCAGTTCCGAGCTGTTTTTCGAAGACAAAGCTGAAAAAAACCAGGCTTCCCTGCCTCTTCGCGTTATCGCTAACCTGATGTTGTGGCAGCGCCGCATCGCCAGCCGCCACCAACTGGCTCGTCTGGATTCGCGCCTGCTGGCTGACGCCGGTATCAGCGAAGCACAACGTTACGAAGAGCTGAGCAAGCCGTTCTGGCGCTAACTCAGCGTCGCTGGCCCTGACCCACCGGGTCCACCGCCAGCACCGAATTGAACAAACAAGACCCGTCGCGGGAAACTGCGACGGGTCTTGTCGTTTCCGGCCCTGTTTTTTGGAAGACCGGAGAGATATAACAGTTTCCAAGATCTTAACAACATACCAGTACAGTTCATCTTGAGCCGTAGCACCCAATGCGGGCATCATGCTGCCGATGACCGTCGCAAAGGCTGTCACCCAACGCGTTCTGTCCTAATATCGATGCGAACGTGGCGAAGCGAGTCGAGCATGCGTCTCCTCTTCCAGCTACACGCACCGGTATCCTCATCCTTCAAGGAGTTTTCTCATGATCCGTCTCCGCCTGCTCAGCGCAGTTGCCCTGCTGGCCGTAGCCGCCCACTCCAACGCCAGCAGCTTTATCGTCACCACTGACTCCATTGTCGGCGCACTCAAGGCCACGTCCGACGTGACCTCCGATGCAACCTCATCACTGCGGGACAACAAGATCGTTCAGGCCGCCCGTGATGATGCCGCCAGCTTCGTGGCCAGCGAAGGCGCCATCCGTGGTGTGAAACTGGAAAGTGCCCTGGATTACATCCGCCAGCAGGCACCGCAGCTCAACGCCACCGATGCGCAGCTGGCCCAGGCCATCCTGGTAATCTGATGCAACATGAAACATCGGGCACCCAATGGTGTTCCGATGTTTCAGCGCTGGCTCTGGCCCGCAGGTTTGCGCTAGCCTTCAGGCTCGCCATCAACCGTCGAGTCCCATGCGCTTTTACTCAGATCTGTTCATCGCGTCTTTCTTCGTAGTTTTTTGCTGGTCTGTTCCGGCCCATGCCTTCGATGTGTCCACCCAGCAAGTGGTGGTCAGCGTCTATGCCACGAGCATGGTGACCTCCGCGCCCTTCGACCATAAACTGATCGTCGCCGCTCACGATGACGCCGCGGCCTTCATTGCCAGCGACGGGCAGTTGCGAGGTGCACAGCTGGAATCGGCCTTGGATTACCTGCGCCGGACCCAGCCAAAACTTCACGTCAGCGACCTTGAACTGGCACAGGCAATTCTCGTCCAATAGTTATCCTTATTTCTCCGGAGTCGTTCCATGCGTAGCCCGCTGATTGCTGCCGCCCTAGGCCTGCTGGTGTTGGCCGATGTGGCCCAGGCACATACCCTGGTAGCCACCAGTAACATCATCGTTCGCGCTTCCCAGCGCACGATTGATTTCACTTCCGACACCACCACCTCCATCCGTGATTCGAAAATCGTCCGCGAAGCCCACGACGATGCAGCCAGTTTTGTCGCCAGCAATGGTGAAATTCGTGGCGCTCATCTCGAGGCCGCCTTCGACACCTTGCGCACCCGCGTGCCGGAAGCCCGCGACGCCAGTGACCAGGTTCTCGCCGAAGCCATCCTCGCATTGTGAGGCGGTTCGCCGCCTGGCTGGCGGCCGGGGTCTTGCTGCTCACGGGCAGCATGGCCCAGGCCGGCCTGCGACTGCACCTCAACGTCGAAGGACTGAGCCCGGCGCAACAGCAGGCCAGCCAGGCGCTGCTCGATGAAGCCATGCAGGCGCTGCCGCCGCGCTTCATCGAGCGGCTGGACCGACGCATCGATGTCGGCTGGACCGACCAGATGCCGGCCAACGCCTACGGCCAGGCCTCGCTGGTGTCGCAACTGGACCTCAATAGCAACCTGCTCGACAGCCTTGTCGACGGCAGCGCCGCGACGCAAAAGACCCGTCGCCCCCATGGCACCGTACGACGGGAAATGCTCGCCACCGTTTTGCACGAACTGACCCACATTTATGACCGCTCGCGTCTCTGGCCAGATCCCGAGCGGGCGCTGATCCAGCGTTGCACTCGACGCAACAGCAGCGCCGGGTTGATCGGTCTTCCCGATGAATGCCGGGGCCAGAACGACCGCCGCTTCACCCTCAGCGATGATCCGCGCTTGCTGGACCTCGCCGGCTGGCCGCAATACGTCGGCCGTCGCGGAGAGCGGGAACAGCACAACCGCCAGGTCGCCCGCAGCCCGGACCTCTATGAAACGAGCAGCCCCAAGGAGTTCGTCGCGGTCAATATGGAGTACTTTCTCCTCGACCCGAGCTACGCCTGCCGACGTCCCGCCCTGTATCGCTATTACCAGGAACACTTCGGCTGGGCACCCGCCGCCAAGGACACCTGCGCCAAATCGTTCGCGTTCCTCAATGCTGGCAACGACTTCGCCAAGACACCACTGGGCAAGGTCGATCCAGAGCGGGTCTATGCCATTGATTACCTGCTGGCCGAAGCCAACCAGAACTGGGTGAGCCGCTGGGGCCACAGCATGCTCCGGCTGGTGATCTGCGCACCAGGTCGCCCACGTGGCCCGGACTGCCGACTGGATCTGGACCAACACCTGGTGCTGTCGTACCGCGCCTTCGTCGGCGATGTGCAGCTATCGAGTTGGGACGGGCTGGTCGGCAAATACCCGTCGCGCCTGTTCGTATTGCCGTTGGCCCAGGTGATCGATGAATACACCAAGACCGAACTGCGCAGCCTGGCGTCGGTGCCGCTGAACCTGTCGCGCACCGAGATCGAGGAGACGGTCGAGCACGCCGCCGAAATGCATTGGAGCTACGACGGCAACTATTACTTCCTGTCCAACAACTGCGCCGTGGAAAGCTTGAAGCTGTTGCGCAGCGGCAGCAATAACGAGCAGCTCAAGGGCCTGGACAGCATCATGCCCAACGGCTTGCTGGAAGTCCTCAAGGGCCGGGGCCTGGCGGATACCAGCGTGCTGGATGATCCCAAGGAAGCCCTGCGCCTGGGCTACCGCTTCGACTCATTCCGCGAGCGATACCAGGCGATGTTCGATGTGCTGAAGAAGTATCTGCCGATCAAGCAACAAACGGTGGAGGACTGGCTGGCCCTGGACGCCGCCGAACGCCGCGTCTGGTTCGAACAGGCCGACCTGCGCACCAGCGCGGCGCTGTTGCTGTTGGAACAGGCCAGTTATCGTCGGCAACTGTTGTTGGCCCAGGATGAAGTCAAACAGCGTTATCTCGGAGCCCGTGAATTGCAGAATGGCGGCATGGAAAGGGCTAATGCAACGCTGCAGCAGATCCTCGCCAACAGCGGCTTCCTGAGCCGTCCGGCCGAACTGCTGGGCAGCAGCGGCTATGGCTTGCCGCAACCCAGCGAGTGGCAACGCTTGGAGTCGGAAAGCAGCTTGCGCCAGAAACAGCTTCAAACGCTGACAGGTGACCTGGACAAGGAAGTCCGGGCATTGCTTGAGCCGAGTCGCGCCGCTGAAATTGCTGCCAGCGAGGCCAATGTGAAAGCGATCGGCGAGCATTTGCGCAGACTGCACAAGGCCGGGGGCGGGTTGGAATTGCCCTGACGTGCACTGCTTGAAGCGATAACAAAAAGGGGTTCAGAACCAAGTTCTGAACCCCTTTTTTCATGCTGCAGGACGATCAACAATCAGCTGACACGCGCCTTGCGCACACCATCGGCCAGGGCGGCACACAAGCTCAACACGCCATCGATTGCCTGTTCCGACGTATCGGCATTGGCGATATGGTCGATCAGCGCCGAGCCAACCACCACACCATCAGCCAATCGTGCGATGGCCGCAGCCTGCTCCGGCGTACGGATACCGAAACCAATGCTGATCGGCAAATCGGTGTGGCGACGCAAGCGCGCCACGGCTTCTTCCACATGCTCCAGCGTCGCGGCACCGGCACCGGTCACACCCGCCACCGATACGTAATATACAAAGCCGGAACTACCATTGAGCACCGTTGGCAAACGCACGTCGTCGGTGGTTGGCGTGGTCAGGCGGATGAAGTCCAGGCCTGCTGCCTGGGCCGGTTCGCACAGTTCGCTGTTGTGCTCGGGCGGCATGTCCACAACGATCAGGCCATCCACACCAGATTCCAGCGCCTCGCCAATGAAACGCTGCACGCCATAACGGTGGATCGGGTTGAAGTAGCCCATCAGCACCAACGGCGTCTCGCTGTTGTCTTTGCGGAACTCACGAACCATCTGCAGGGTTTTCGCCAGGTTCTGCTGGGCGCCCAAGGCACGAATGTTCGCCAACTGGATCGCCGGACCGTCGGCCATCGGGTCGGTGAACGGCATGCCCAGCTCGATGACATCGGCACCGGCCGCTGGCAGGCCCTTGAGGATTGCCAGCGAGGTGTCGTAGTCCGGGTCGCCAGCCGTGACGAAAGTCACCAGGGCGGCGCGGTTCTGTTCCTTGAGTTCGGCAAAACGGGTTTGCAGGCGGCTCATCAGTGTTTCTCCTGCTGGGACTGTTCCATGTGGTGCATCACGGTTTGCATGTCTTTGTCGCCACGGCCGGACAGGTTGACCACCATCAGGTGATCCTTCGGCAGGTTCGGTGCGCGTTTGAACACTTCCGCCAGGGCATGGGCGCTTTCCAATGCAGGAATGATCCCTTCCAGTCGGCAGCATTTGTGAAAGGCTTCCAGAGCTTCGGCGTCGGTCACCGAGGTGTACTGGACGCGACCAATGTCGTGCAACCAGGCGTGTTCCGGACCGATGCCGGGGTAGTCGAGACCGGCGGAAATCGAATGGGCGTCGATGATCTGACCATCGTCGTCCTGCAACAGGAAGGTGCGGTTGCCGTGCAGTACACCGGGGACGCCGCCGTTCAGGCTCGCCGCATGCTTACCGGTCTCGATGCCATAACCGGCGGCTTCGACGCCGATGATCTCGACGCTCTTGTCGTCCAGGAACGGGTGGAACAGGCCCATGGCGTTGGAGCCACCGCCGATGCACGCCACCAGGCTGTCCGGCAGGCGACCTTCCTGGGCTTGCAACTGCTCGCGGGTTTCCTTGCCGATCACAGCCTGGAAGTCACGCACCATCGCCGGATACGGATGCGGGCCAGCCACGGTACCGATCAGGTAGAACGTGCTGTCGACGTTGGTGACCCAGTCGCGCAGGGCCTCGTTCATTGCATCTTTCAGGGTACCGGTGCCAGCGACCACCGGGATCACTTCAGCGCCCAGCAGCTTCATGCGAAACACGTTGGCCTGCTGGCGCTCGATGTCGGTGGTGCCCATGTAGATCACACAATCGAGGCCAAAACGCGCGGCCACCGTGGCGGTGGCCACACCGTGCATGCCGGCGCCGGTCTCGGCGATGATGCGTTTCTTGCCCATGCGCCGCGCCAGCAGGATCTGGCCGATGCAGTTGTTGATCTTGTGCGCGCCGGTGTGGTTCAGCTCCTCACGCTTGAGATAGATCTTGGCACCGCCGCAGTATTCGGTCAGGCGCTCGGCGAAGTAGAGCGGGCTCGGACGTCCGACGTAGTCGCGCTGGAAGTAGGCCAACTCTTCGAGGAACGCCGGATCTTCCTTCGCCACTTCGTATTCGCGGGCCAGATCAAGGATCAGCGGCATCAGGGTTTCGGCCACATAGCGGCCACCGAACGCACCGAACAGGCCGTTGGCATCGGGACCGCTGCGCAGGTTGAAAGGGGTCGTAGGCTGGGTCATCGGGCGCTCCAAGCAAATGCGTTGAAAGACAATGAGGCTCACTCTACCCCTGACATCCGCCACTGAAAACCGATAAGATCGCCACAACCTGTCAGAAAAACTCACAGATAACATGAGCCACGACCTTCCCCCCTCAACGCCTTGCGCGCCTTCGAGGCCACCGCCCGCTTGAACAGCGTAAGCCAGGCGGCCGAACAACTGCACGTCACCCATGGCGCTGTAAGTCGACAGCTGAAGGTGCTGGAAGAGCATTTAGGTGTCAGCCTGTTCATCAAGGATGGACGCGGCTTGAAACTCACAGATGCCGGCATGCGTCTGCGCGATGCCAGCACTGACGCGTTCGAGCGGTTACGCAGCGTGTGCGCGGAACTGACGCAAAGCACGGCCGATGCCCCGTTTGTCCTGGGCTGCTCGGGAAGCTTGCTGGCACGCTGGTTTATTCCCCGCCTGGGCAGGCTCAATGCCGACCTGCCTGACTTGCGCCTGCACCTGTCCGCCGGCGAGGGCGACCTGGACCCCCGGCGACCGGGACTGGACGCCTTGCTGGTATTCGCCGAACCACCCTGGCCGGCCGACATGCAGGTGTATGAACTGGTGAGCGAGCGGATCGGCCCCGTGATGAGCCCGCACTACGTCGGATTCGCCCGCTTGCAGGCCGCATCGACCAGCGCATTGCTGGACGAATCGTTGCTGCACACCACCTCCCGCCCACAGGCCTGGCCGACCTGGGCACAGCAAAACGACCTTGATCCCCGGGCATTGAAATTCGGGCAAGGATTCGAGCATCTGTATTATTTGCTGGAGGCCGCCGTAGCGGGGCTTGGCGTGGCGATCGCGCCCGAGCCGCTGGTGGCCGAGGACGTGCGTGCCGGTCGCCTGGTCGCGCCGTGGGGTTTCGATGAAACGGCGGCGCGACTGGCGTTGTGGCTACCCAAGCGAGCCGCAGATGGACGCGCTCGGCAATTGGCCCAGTGGCTCAGGCATGAGCTGAGCCAACCGACTCAGTCTCCGCGTTTGCACAGCAAGTAAGCAGCCAGCAAACCAAGCGCACCGACCGCGACGCCGGCCGTGGTCCATGGATGTTCCTGCGCGTAGTCGCGTGTGGCGATCCCGGTTTCACGGGTTTTCACCTTGACCTCTTCATACGCGTCGCTGAGCAGATGGCGAGAATGTTTCAGGGCGTTCTCAGCATTGGCCTTGAGCGACTTGAGGGTCTTACGCGACTCGTCCGAAGCGTCGTCCTTCAGGCTTTCCAACGACTTGAGCAGACTCTCGATCTCCGCTTCCATGCTTTGCAACGAGGCTTTGCGTAACGAATTGCTGGCCATGGTGGCTCTCTCCTGCAGTGGTTGAGTGGCGTGTGTGAATTGGGACTGCGGCCGTTTCTGAAAGTGCAGTAAATCTGAACTTCAGCGCGTAAACGGCGACACACGTATGACGAAAAATCGCTGCTAGGCTGTTAAAAACAACCAAGGAGAACCTCATGAGTGATCATCACACTTACAAAAAAGTCGAGCTGGTCGGTTCGTCTCCCACCAGCATTGAAGACGCCATCAATAATGCCCTGGCCGAGGCCAGCAAAAGCCTCAAGCACTTGGAGTGGTTCGAAGTCACGGAAACCCGAGGACACATTGAAAACGGCCGGGCCGCGCACTTTCAGGTCACCCTCAAAGTCGGGTTCCGGATTGTGAATAGCTGAGGAGCAATGAACTTGCACGCTGGCGGAGTGCCATAGGGAATGGCGATGCGCTATGGTATGCGCATTCTGTTTTGCCAATACCTGCCCTATTTGATCCGACCATGGAGTGCGAGCGATGAAAAAGTTGATGGTAGCCCTGGGTTTGCTGAGCCTTGCCGGTGGCGCGTTTGCGGCCGGCAAGCCCTGCGAAGAGCTGAAAAGCGAAATCGCAGCGAAGCTGGATGGCAAGGGCGTGTCAGGTTATTCGCTGGAAATCGTCGATAAGGGCGCAGCGGCTGACGGACAAAAAGTCGTCGGCACCTGTGAGGGCGGCACGAAAGAAATCGTCTATAAAAAATGATTCTTTTCGAACGTCAAAGCCGACGCAGTGCGTCGGCTTTTTTATGCGCGTCATTCAGCCTTTCATGACCTGCGCCAGCAACTCGTATGAGTGCAAACGATCGGCATGCTCATACAGGTCACTGGTGAAAATCAGCTCATCGGCCTGGGTTTGCTCAATCAGCACCTCGAGCTTGGCGCGAATCTTCTGCGGACCGCCGACCATGGCCAGCCCCAAGAAATCGCCAACCGCTTCTTTCTCATGGGGCAACCAGAGGCCGTTCATGGTTTCGACCGGCGGACGCTGCACCAGGCTCTGGCCGCGCATCAGCGCCAGGATCCGCTGGTATACCGACGTCGCCAGGTAATCGGCCCGTTCATCCGTATCCGCCGCTACCAGCGGCACGCCGAGCATCACATAAGGCTTGTCGAGCACCGCCGACGGCTTGAAGTGGTTGCGGTAGATGCGAATTGCCTCGTGCATGTAACGCGGTGCGAAATGGGAGGCGAATGCGTAGGGCAAACCGCGTTCACCGGCCAATTGCGCACTGAACAGGCTCGACCCCAGCAACCATACCGGCACATTGGTCCCGGTGCCGGGCATGGCGATGATGCGTTGGTCCGGGGTGCGCGGGCCGAGGTAGCGCATCAGCTCGGCCACGTCTTCAGGGAAATCGTCCGCGCTGCCGGAGCGCTCGCGACGCAGCGCCCGGGCAGTCATCTGGTCGGAACCGGGCGCACGCCCCAACCCCAGGTCGATTCGACCCGGGTAGAGGCTTTCCAGCGTGCCGAACTGTTCGGCGATGATCAACGGCGCGTGATTGGGCAACATGACGCCGCCGGAGCCGACACGAATGGTCGAAGTCCCCCCCGCCAGATACCCCAGCAGCACCGCAGTCGCGGAGCTGGCGATACCATCCATGTTGTGGTGTTCGGCTACCCAGAAACGGGTATAACCGTATTTTTCCACGTGCTGTGCCAGGTCCAGCGAGTTGCGCAAGGACTGGGCGGCATTGCCATCGGCGCGGACAGGCACCAGATCGAGGGTTGAGAATTTCACTTCGGACAGCTGTTTCATGGGCCGGGATCTCCAACGGCGTTCCGGGCTTTTCCCGAGGGCAAAAGCCTGCCGTTTCTAAAGGTGTGTTCCATGCAATGTGGGCATATACCCGAGTTTCAATCCCTGCGAAGAATTTTCCTACTAAATTCGTCGGCTAATCGACAAGGTGAACTTTTCCGGGCGGTCTATCCTCACAACCCAGACAGTTAAAAAAATACCCAGGCGCGTCTCTCGCGCCGGATCTTCAGGAGGCAGACATGGCTATCATCAAGAAAGCATCGGCTCATTGGGAAGGTGACCTGAAAACCGGTATCGGCTCCATTTCCACGGAAACCGGTGTGCTGCGCGAAGCGCCCTATGGCTTCAAGGCGCGCTTTGAAGGCGGCAAGGGCACCAACCCAGAGGAATTGATCGGCGCAGCCCATGCCGGCTGCTTTTCCATGGCCTTTTCGATGATCCTCGGCGATGCCGGGCTCAAGGCCGACAGCATCGACACCAACGCTGAAGTGACCCTGGACCAGGTCGATGGCGGTTTCGCGATCACGGCAGTCAAGCTGGTACTCAAGGCGAAAATCCCCGGTGCCAGCCAGGCGCAATTCGACGAACTGAGCAAGAAGGCCAAGGAAGGGTGCCCGGTTTCCAAGGTACTGAACGCCCAGATCACCCTGGATGCGACGCTGGTGAACTGACGCATGAAAGGGTCGCAGCCTTCGCAGGCGCTGCCGAAGGCTGCGATTTCTTGAATACGGTCGAGCTGTTTACCCTGGCGCAATTATGATCGAATGAAGCCTGCAGTTTCAGCGCACAGGCAGTGCGCGCTGCCATGAGGAATTCGAACATGAAACGATCAGCCCTGGTGGTCATCGGTTGCGCATTCGCTGCCTCAGCCCTTGCAGCCCCCAAATCCTGCGAAGAGCTGAAAGCGGAAATCGAAGCGAAGATCCAGGCCAATAACGTGTCGTCCTACACGTTGGAAATCGTCACCAACGACGAAGTCCACGACCAGAACATGGTGGTGGGCACTTGCGAAAACGGCACGAAGAAAATCATCTACCAGAAGAACGACCGCTAGGACGCCCTACGGAACGCAATTGACTTGTCGCTCTTCGGCCACGATTTGACGCTTGGCATCATAGAGCCGAGCGCTGGGCGTGAACGCCAGGTTGCGAGCTTCCAATCGATAGCGCTGGCCGGCCTCGAAATGGTCATAACGCACGAGCATGTAGCACAGCCGCTCCTGCGGTTCGGCTTGCATACCCAGCCCACCGCCGCTAAACACCTCGAAGTCGAAGCGCACTTTCAGTTCGTGGCTGCCCGGCGAAACCTGAAAGAACCGTCCGTCTCGCAGTCGCTGGCCATCCAGGCCCTCAGCCATCAGCATTTTGCCGCCCGGCATGGGGGTAGCGAAATCGATCCACGCCATGTTCGAATCGACCTGGGGCAGCGGGCTCGTTGCACAACCGCTCATGGAGACCAGGGCCAGTAACAGCAGACGTAAGCGCATGGTGAGTTTCCTGACAATCAGGCATTGAGCATAGCGCCAATCAAGTTTGTTGGCAGCCCGCCGGTGTACCTTGCCCCACCACCTTGCGTTGCCGATCGTAAAGCTTGGCCCATGGCCGGAAACCGATGCTGCCGGCTTGCAACTGGTAACGTTGGCCCGCGTTGAAGTCCTTGAATTTCACGTTCAACCGGCAATCACGCCACAGCGGCTCGGCATCCGGGCCGATGTTGCCGGGCTCGACGGCAAATTGATAACGCACCGTCAGTTCATGGCTGCCGGGTTGCACTTCGAAATAGCGCCGGTCAATGGACGTCTTGTCATCGACCTTTAGCGCTTGCAGCGCGGTGTCCTGCTGGTTTCCCAGGTCGATCCACGCTTGGGATGGATCAGGATCAGGCAAACCGGCACAACCGGTCAGCAGCAACAGGCCGCTCGTCAGCATCAACACGCGCATAGCGAAGCTCCAGGCAAGCGAGATAGTCTTGTGGGCAGACTTCCCAGGGTGATTCCAATTGATCAGGCCGCATTCAAGCCATCGGTTACTCGACCGTGTTTTCCGGATTTTGTTTCCAGGCCTCCTGCTTTTGTTACTGAACGGTTGCACAAGCGCCGGTTATTACAGCCAGCTCGTCGGTGGGCAACTGCGGTTGTTGCAGGCCCGGGAGCCTATCGACCAGGTCATTGCCGACCCTGCTCGCGATGCCCAACTGAAGGCGCACCTGGCCCAGGCGCGTGAGGCACGGACGTTCGCCAGTGATCATCTGCATTTGCCGAACAATAAAAGCTATCGCCTGTATGCAGACATTGGCCGACCGTTCGTAGTCTGGAATGTCTTCACCACGCCAGAGTTTTCCCTGGCGCCGCAAAATCATTGTTTCCCCATTGCCGGTTGCGTGGCTTATCGCGGTTACTACAGCCAGGGAGCCGCCCGTGGCGAGGCCGCATTGCAGCGCTTGCAGGGCATGGACGTGTCGATCGGTGGTGTAGAGGCCTACTCGACGCTGGGCTGGTTCAACGATCCGATCCTGAGTTCGATGATGCATTGGGGCGACGAACGCCTGGCGACGCTGATCTTCCATGAACTGGCGCACCAGCGCTTTTATGTAAAGGACGACACCGAATTCAATGAGTCCTTCGCCACCTTCGTCGAGCAGGAAGGCAGCCGGCAATGGCGAGCCAGTCGAGGGCTGGCGCCGGATAACGGCAAACAGGTGCGCCAGCGCGACCAATTCATCCAATTGATCCTCGACACCCGCCAGCGCCTGGAAAAGCTCTACACCCAACCCCTGCCAACCGAACAGATGCGCCAACGCAAGGCACAGGCATTCGAACGCCTGCGCACCGACTATGAGCAGTTGCGCGACACTCAATGGAGCGGCGACAAACGCTACGATGCCTGGGTCTATGCCCCACTGAACAATGCGCGGTTGCTGCCGTTCGGGCTGTATGACCAGTGGGTGCCGGCGTTTGCGGCGCTGTTCAGACGGGAGGGCGGGGACTGGGTCGGGTTTTATGCGGCGGTGGAAAAGCTCGGCAAATTGCCGATCAATGAGCGCAAGGCGGCCTTGAAAGCGTTGGCAGCGCCGAAGACTTCCGCGGATTAGGCGGACATCATCGCGAGCAGGCTCGTTCCCACATTGGATGCCTCGCCATGGCCAGCCCAGCACAAAAAAGGGCATACCGATTCATCGGTATGCCCTTTTGATTGCCGCTTTCTTCCCCCTGGCTGAGGTACTTGCAGCAATTACGGGTTGACGCTGTCTTTCAGGAACTTGCCTGGTTTGAAGGCAACGGTGTTGCTGGCCTTGATCTTCACCGGCTCACCGGTCTGTGGGTTCTTGCCAGTGCGGGCGCCGCGGTGGCGTTGCAGGAAAGTGCCGAAGCCCACCAGGGTGACGCTGTCCTTGCGGTGCAGGGCGCCGGTGATTTCTTCGAGGACGGCGTTGAGGACGCGGTTGGCTTGTTCTTTGGTGAGGTCTGCTTTTTCCGCGATGGCGGCGGCGAGTTCTGGTTTACGCATGAATGAAGCCCCTTTGACGGTTTTTTTGTTGTTATGTCCGTGCCGTTCTCTTTGGAACGGCCCCTAAGGCGCCGCAGGCTCTACTCTGCGGCAGACGGGAGTGAGGATGGCACGCTGCCGAAAACGGCGCCAGTGGCCGGGCGACCTTTGTGGGACCAAAAGTAGGGTTTTTGCGACAGAACGACCAGTATTTACGCCAGCAGGGGTGGAAGTTCCTTGTTCAGAGCCAGTTTCTCCATCACCGCCGTGCCTGTCAGGGCGTAGCCCAGCAGGTTGCCTTGCGCGTCGCGGCACAGCGCCTTGATATCCGCGCCCTGCCCTTCGACGCTCCACACGCCCTCGCTGCCTCGCGGTGGTGGCGATACCACCAGTGGGCACACCGGGGTTTTTACCGTAATCGGCATGGCGCCGTAGCTGACGGCCGTCGGGTTGCCGGCCAGGGTCTGCGCCAGGGCCCGGGCGCAGCTCATCAGCGGCATGACATACAGCAGATTCAAGCCATCGACCTCGGCGCAGTCGCCCAGGGCGTAGATGTTGGCGTGTGAGGTTTTCAGGTGACGGTCGACCACGATGCCGCGGTTGATCACCAGGCCCGCCGCGGCTGCCAGATCGATGCGTGGGCGCAGGCCGATGGCCGAGACCACCAGGTCACAGGCAATCACCTGGCCGTCGGACAGGTGCGCCTCCAGCCCGTCGGCGACCTTCTGCAAGCGGTTGAGCACCGGGCCCAGGTGGAAACGCGCGCCAAGGCTTTCCAACCCGGCCTGGACCGCTGCGGCAGCGGCCGGGTGCAACAGCGTCGGCATCACTTGCTCGCACGGCGCCACCAGTTGCACTTCGTAGCCGCCCAGGCTCAAGTCATTGGCAAACTCGCAACCAATCAGGCCGGCGCCAAGCAACAACACCCGACGCTTGCCAGCGGCCGCGGCCCTGAAGCGTGCGTAGTCTTCCAGGTCGTTGATCGGAAAAATCAGCTCCGCCGCATCGCCCTGCACCGGCACGCGCACGGTTTCGGCGCCCCAGGCCAGAATCAGGTCACGGTAGCTCACCGCCTCTTCGCCGATCCACAGCCGCTTGTGGCCCGGATCGATGCCGCTGATACGGGTGTGGGTGCGAACTTCGGCCTTGAGTTGCTCGGCCATGGCCCCCGGTTCGGCCATGCTCAGGCCGTCGGCATCCTTGTTTTTACCAAAGCCTGTGGAGAGCATAGGTTTGGAGTACGAGCGACCGTCATCCGCGGTGATCAGCAGCAGCGGGGTTTCGCTATCGAGCTTGCGAAACTCCCGGGCCAGGTTGTAACCGGCCAGCCCAGTACCGACGATAACGACAGGTGCACTCATGTTGCTCTCCATTTGATGAAACGATCAGTTGATTTCGATCATTTCGAAATCCATTTTGCCGACGCCGCAGTCCGGGCACAGCCAGTCTGCCGGTACGTCCTCCCAGCGAGTGCCGGGCGCGATGCCATCGTCAGGCCAGCCGTCAGCTTCGTTGTAGATCAGGCCGCAGACGATACATTGCCACTTCTTCATTCCAGTACTTCCTCAAGATGTCAGGCCTTGGCCGGTATTTTCCGGCTCAGGGCGTTTTGTACTGATCGGTTGCGACAGATGCAAGCACGATCAGCAGGGCAGCCGGCCGGGCCAGTCAAAATCACCGACCGACATGGTAAGCTCGCGCCCTCATTTGCTGCCATTCAAGACCTCTGTGCCGCATACAAATTCGATATTTCCAACACTCCAATGGCTGCCCCAGCCCCTGCTGTCGCCCCGCCCCGATGTGGGTGTCCTCGACTGGCTGTTCGACGAAGGCTCCCTGACCCGGCGCCTCACGCGCCTGTCGGACGGCCATTTCAGCGTGACGCCGCTGTTCGAAGGCTGGCAGCCATTGCGCGCCGACGAATGCGCCGCCCTGGACCTGGCCGAGGGCAGCGAGGGCTGGGTTCGCGAGGTGTATCTGCGCGGCCACGACCAGCCTTGGGTGTTCGCCCGCAGCGTGGCGGCGCGCAGCGCCTTGCAGGGTGACGGCTTGCAGATGGACGAACTGGGCAGCCGTTCCCTGGGGGAGTTACTGTTTTGCGACCAGGCGTTCCAGCGCCGAGCCATCGAAGTTTGCCATTACCCCGACGCCGGGTTGCCGGAAGAAGTGCGCGCCAGCGGGCTGTGGGGTCGCCGCTCACGTTTCGATCGCGGTGCGTTGAGCGTGCTGGTGGCGGAAATTTTCCTGCCGCGCCTGTGGACCGTCGCCCGTGCCTATTCGGAGAATTGCTGATGTACGTGCAACTGCTCAAATCGTTGAACCGCCTGAACCCGCGGGCCTGGGACTTCGTGCAACTGACCCGCATGGACAAGCCCATCGGCATCTACCTGCTGCTGTGGCCGACGTTGTGGGCGCTGTGGATTGCCGGTGAAGGCTCACCGTCCATCGCCAACGTGGTGATTTTCGTCCTCGGCGTGGTGCTGACCCGCGCCGGCGGCTGTGTGATCAATGACTGGGCCGACCGCAAGGTGGACGGTCACGTCAAGCGCACCGAGCAGCGCCCACTGGTGAGCGGCAAGATCAGTTCAAAAGAGGCACTGGTGTTCTTCGCCGTGCTGATGAGCGTGAGTTTCCTGCTGGTGCTTTGCACCAACACCCCGACCATCCTGCTCTCCCTAGGGGGCCTGGCGCTGGCGTTCAGTTACCCGTTCATGAAGCGCTATACCTACTACCCGCAAGTGGTGCTCGGTGCGGCGTTCTCCTGGGGCATGCCGATGGCGTTCACCGCCGAAACCGGTCATCTGCCGGCCGCCGCCTGGTTGCTGTACATCGCCAACCTGCTGTGGACGGTGGGCTACGACACCTATTACGCGATGACCGACCGGGACGACGACCTGCGCATCGGCGTGAAGTCCACCGCGATCCTGTTTGGCGATGCCGACCGGGTGATCATCCTGTCGTTGCAAGGCCTGGCCCTGGGCTGCCTGCTGTTGGCCGGAGCGAAATTCCAACTGGGCGGCTGGTTCCACCTGGGGCTGGTGGCCGCTGCCGCGTGCTTCGCCTGGGAGTTCTGGTACACCCGTGACCGGGACCGGATGCGCTGCTTCAAGGCGTTCCTGCACAACCACTGGGCCGGGTTGGCGATTTTTGTGGGGATCGTGCTGGATTACGCTCTGAGGTGATTCTCAAACCTGTGAGAGCGAGCCTGCTCGCGAAAGCGGTAAGTCATTCAAGGATGATGTCGGCTGACAGACGCCTTCGCGAGCAGGCTCGCTCCCACACGGGTTTAGCGATTACTTGGCCTTGGCAACTTTCCAGGCGCCATCCATTTTACCGTCGCCGGTCATGTCTCCAGCCTTCTTGTCCATCACGAAGGTGTACAGCGGCATGCCCTGATAGGCCCACTGCATTGAGCCATCTTCACGCTTGATCACGGTCCAGTCACCCATGGATTTATCACCCGCCTCAGCCATCAGCGGTGGCCAATTGGCGGCACACTTGTCATTGCACGCCGACTTGCCGGCCGAGTCCTTGGCGAAGGTGTAAAGCGTCATGCCCTTATGGTCGGTGAACATGCCGTCCTTCTCCATAGCAGGATCGGCTGCCATCGCCAATCCAGGCAACGTCAGGGCAGCAGCCATCAGCAGGGCTTTGAAAGAAACAGTCATTTGTTTCATGGAAACCTTCCTTTGTAGTTGTCAGGATTCGGACTGAAAAGCTTAGTCCAGGATCCCTTTCACCGCCGCACGACGAAATAACTGTCACACGACTGCAATAATTCCGTTATCTAATGCGGCGCAAGACAGTTAAATGACAAGAGGATTACCCCATGGTTGGCAGGAGCATTCTGATCGTCGACGACGAAGCGCCCATCCGCGAGATGATCGCCGTTGCGTTGGAGATGGCCGGCTATGACTGCATGGAAGCAGAAAACTCCCAACAGGCCCACGCCATCATCGTCGACCGCAAGCCCGACCTGATCCTGCTGGACTGGATGCTGCCCGGCACGTCTGGCATCGAACTGGCACGGCGTCTCAAGCGCGACGAGCTGACCGGTGATATTCCAATCATCATGCTCACCGCCAAGGGCGAAGAGGACAACAAGATCCAGGGCCTGGAAGTCGGCGCCGACGACTACATCACCAAGCCGTTTTCCCCACGGGAGTTGGTGGCGCGCCTCAAGGCCGTGCTGCGACGCGCCGGGCCGACCGATGGCGAAGCCCCCATCGAAGTCGGTGGCTTGCTGCTCGACCCGATCAGCCACCGCGTGACCATCGACGGCAAACCCGCCGAAATGGGCCCGACCGAATACCGCCTGCTGCAATTCTTCATGACTCACCAGGAACGCGCCTACACCCGCGGCCAACTGCTGGACCAGGTCTGGGGCGGCAACGTCTATGTCGAGGAGCGCACCGTTGACGTGCACATCCGACGCCTGCGCAAGGCCCTCGGCGATGCCTATGAAAATCTGGTACAAACCGTGCGCGGCACCGGATATCGTTTTTCGACCAAGGCCTGATCCGAGCCCTTACCGCCCGACAAAGCTGACAAGGACGCGCGTCACGTGAACCAAAACTGGCATGGCACCCTGATTCGCCACATGTTGTTGCTGGTGACCGGCTGTTTGCTGATCGGCCTGATCAGTGGTTATTACGGTTGGAGCCTGGCCGCGGGCCTGGGGCTTTACCTGGCCTGGACACTCAAGCAATTGCTGCGCCTGCATGAATGGCTGCGCCTGCACCAACCCGACGAAGCACCGCCCGACGGCTATGGCCTGTGGGGTGAGGTGTTCGACAGCATCTACCACCTGCAACGGCGCGACCAGCGCGTTCGCGGGCGCCTGCAGGCGGTGATCGACCGGGTCCAGGAGTCCACCGCCGCGCTGAAAGACGCGGTGATCATGCTCGACAGCGACGGCAACCTGGAGTGGTGGAACCGCGCCGCCGAGACCCTGCTGGGCCTCAAGACGCCACAGGACAGCGGCCAGCCGGTGACCAACCTGGTACGTCATCCGCGCTTCAAGGAATATTTCGAGCAGGCCAATTACGCCGAGCCGCTGGAGATTCCTTCGCCCACCAATGATCGGCTACGCATCCAGCTGTACATCACCCGCTATGGCAACAATGAGCACTTGATGCTGGTGCGCGACGTCACGCGTATTCATCAGCTGGAACAGATGCGCAAGGACTTCATCGCCAACGTCTCCCATGAACTGCGCACGCCGTTGACGGTGATCTGCGGCTACCTGGAAACCCTGCTCGACAACGTCGAAGAGGTGAACCCGCGCTGGAGCCGGGCCTTGCAGCAGATGCACCAGCAAAGCGGGCGCATGCAGACCCTGCTCAACGACTTGTTGCTGCTGGCGAAGCTGGAAGCCACCGATTACCCGTCGGACAACCAGCCAGTGCCCATCGACGACCTGCTGCAAACCATTGTCGAAGACGCGCAGGAACTGTCCGGTGCCAAGCAGCAGACCATCACCCTGGAAGCCGACGCGGCCGTGCAGCTCAAAGGCAGCGAGGCGGAACTGCGCAGTGCGTTTTCCAACCTGGTGTTCAACGCGGTCAAATACACGCCGGAGCAAGGCCGGATCCATGTGCGCTGGTGGGGCGATGAGCAAGGTGCGCACCTGAGCGTGCGCGATTCGGGCATTGGCATCGACAGCAAACACCTGCCGCGCCTGACCGAACGTTTCTACCGTGTCGACTCCAGCCGCAACTCCAATACCGGCGGCACCGGGCTGGGCCTGGCCATCGTCAAACACGTCCTGCTGCGCCATCGCGCCCGCATGGAAATCAGCAGCGTACCCGGCCATGGCAGCACCTTTACCTGCCATTTCGCCCCGGCCCAGGTGGTTCGCGCACGCCTCGCCCGCCCCGCTGATTGAGCACGCCCCCTAGGCAATCGCCGAGTCAGCCGCTACATTGACTGACTTGCGCCTGCCTTTTCAGGCGCTCATTTTCAATTCCTACGACTATACGGAACCCGCAAAACTCCATCATGGACCCTTCCCCTGGCTTGTCCCTCGTCACACTCTTCGCCGAATTCGGCATGATTCTTTTTGCTCTGATCCTGGTTTTGCTCAACGGTTTTTTCGTTGCGGCCGAATTCGCCATGGTCAAGCTGCGCTCGACCCGGGTCGAGGCCATTGCCGAGCAGAACGGCTGGCGCGGGCACATCCTGCGCACCGTCCATAGCCAGCTCGACGCTTACCTGTCGGCGTGCCAGTTGGGTATCACCCTGGCCTCCCTGGGCCTGGGCTGGGTCGGCGAGCCGGCGTTCGCCCACATCCTCGAGCCGTTGCTGGGCGCGGTCGGCGTGCAGGCGCCGGAAGTGATCAAGGGCGTATCGTTCTTCACCGCGTTCTTCATCATTTCGTACCTGCACATCGTGGTCGGTGAACTGGCGCCCAAATCCTGGGCCATTCGCAAACCCGAGCTGCTGTCGCTGTGGACCGCCGTGCCGCTGTACCTGTTCTACTGGGCCATGTACCCGGCGATCTACCTGCTCAACGCCAGCGCCAACGCCATTCTTCGCATCGCCGGCCAAGGCGAACCCGGCCCGCATCACGAACACCATTACAGCCGCGAAGAACTGAAGCTGATCCTGCACTCCAGCCGTGGCCAGGACCCGAGCGACCAAGGCATGCGCGTGCTGGCATCGGCCGTGGAAATGGGCGAGCTGGAAGTGGTGGACTGGGCCAACTCCCGGGAAGACCTGGTGACGCTGGAGTTCAATGCGCCGCTCAAGGAAATCCTGGCGATGTTCCGTCGCCACAAGTTCAGCCGCTATCCGGTGTATGACAGCGAGCGCCAGGAGTTCGTCGGCCTGCTGCACATCAAGGACCTGCTGCTGGAACTGGCGGCCCTGGATCACATCCCCGAGTCGTTCAACCTGGCCGAACTGACCCGGCCGCTGGAGCGCGTGTCGCGGCACATGCCGCTGTCGCAATTGCTGGAGCAGTTCCGCAAGGGCGGCTCGCACTTCGCCCTGGTCGAGGAAGCCGACGGCAATATCATCGGCTACCTGACCATGGAAGACGTGCTGGAAGTGCTGGTGGGTGACATCCAGGACGAACATCGCAAGGCCGAACGCGGCATCCTGGCCTACCAGCCGGGCAAGCTGCTGGTACGCGGCGACACGCCGCTGTTCAAGGTCGAGCGCCTGCTGGGGATCGACCTGGACCACATCGAAGCCGAAACCCTGGCCGGGTTGGTCTATGAAACCCTCAAGCGCGTACCGGAAGAGGAAGAAGTGCTGGAAGTCGAAGGCCTGCGGATCATCATCAAGAAGATGAAAGGGCCGAAGATCATTCTGGCGAAGGTGTTGATGCTCGATTGAGTGTCAGCCCGCTTTCCGGCGAGCCTGTGGCAAAGCCGTGGGAGCAAAGCTTGCTCGCGATACAGGCGACTCGATCGCTGAAAAACCGCATCGCCTTCGTCGCGGGCAAGCCTTGCTCCCACAGATAAATCCCTCCACCACAAAAGCACCTGCGTCACGCCTCGGCGCTATTGCTTGCCCAACGCAAAGTTGGGCAAGTCACCCACCGGTTGATTGAACTGGTAGGGAATCGACACCAGCCCCAGTCCGGTATTGCGCTGCACCACGAAATGCAGGTGCGGGCCGGAGCTGTTGCCGGTATTGCCCGACAACGCCAACGGCGTGCCCACACCGACCCTCTGCCCTTCCCGTACGCTCACCGAACCTTTCTGCAAGTGCAGGTAGACGCCCATGGTCCCATCATCGTGCAGCACCCGCACGAAGTTGCCCGAAGGGTCGTCCCCACGGCCGGTCTGCTCGTTTTCGGTCTTGATGACCACGCCGCCCCGCGCCGCGATGATCGGCGTGCCGACGGGCATGGCAATGTCCATGGCGTAACGGTTCTTCGGGCCGTAATGACTGTACTGGCCGTTGGCACCCTGACTCAGCCGGAACGGCCCGCCACGCCACGGCAACGGGTACTGATAGGCCTGTGCCGCGCCTGCGGGGTCGCCCAGGGAGTATTCGAACCTTGGGGTATACACCAACGGCCTGCCCGGCTGCGTGGCCGTGAGCAGCGCCAGGCGCAGGTTGCTGCGCGCCGGCAGCACCCGCCGAATCGGCCGGCTCGGTGCCCCGCTCACATTACGCAGTCCGGCGAAACTCAACTCGATCTCCACCGGCGCATACAGGTCGTTGCGCACGAACACCGCATCCGCGCCGTTCTGTTTCTTGATATCGAGGAATACCTGTCGCTCCAGGCGCTCGACCATGCGGTCGCGGAACACGAACACCTGCGCGCCCTTGCTGGGGCGGTCGCTATAGGACACCACGCCATTGGCATCGGTGGATTTGTAGATCGTCATGGCCACGGCCGAGGTGGAGGCCAGGACAAGACCACAGGCAAACAGCAGGGGAGCGAGCATGGGTAAGGGTTCTGTCGAAAAATGAAGGCCTGCACAGCAGCCTAGCAGCTGGGATGGACCAGCGTAGTCGACGGATGTTTCAAAATTGGATCAGCGATCGGTGTTGGATCTTATGGCCCCAACGAGAGCAAACTCCTGCACAGGCCGTCGGAAGATCAAGCGTCAATGCGCAGACGCAGGCGCAAGTCTGGAGAGCCCACCGCTCCGCCAGCCAGACGATCGAGCAGACTCCAAGCTCTGGCACCGCCCCCTAATGATAGTAACGGAGCCGGTACTCCATACCTTATTTGACCCGCCTCGATGTCGGACGTCTTCACCAGATGCCGCAACACGAACTCGGAGTCCTGTCGATCACCGACGAAAATCAGTATCGCCACATCCCCCGCGACCATCCCTTGAGTCTTGAGCAACATTGGAATGCCGCCACCTTCGTCGATTGGCAGGAGTTCGGCCCCGAAACATTGCTCGCCTCCCACTTGATAGACCGCCTCAGGCACAACCAGATCACCCGCGACACCAAGCTCAAGAAGAGGCGATGTTCGGGTACCCGTCGTCGATTGCACCGTATAGATAACCTTAACGTCGCCGTATTTGATCGGCATCAGATAAGTCGACTCGACCGGCACGACCAGATCTTCAACCGGGTCCGGGCCGATGGTCAGGTGTTTGACAAAACAGGCAGCCGCGCTAGACCCCCACCAATAGACAGAAACGAGCGCGCCCGGCGTGAGCGACGACGCCGCTCCGATTCTGAGGTTTACGCCTTGCGACAGCACTGACTGGGGGATAACGCCATCCACGGCTTCATCCACGATCGGCTTGTAGATCTGCCCCTCGATCGACAACGGTGTGCGCGGTGAATCCGACGGTTCGAATTCCAGATAAAAATAGTACAGGAGCACTTCCTGCCCTTTTAAGTCCAGCGCCCGGTCAGCCGGCACCGGCACGACGATGTCCCGGTTCTCCTCCCGGACTGCTCCAGAGCTGCCGAATAGGGCATCCCCTTCCAGTGATTCTTCGATCACGACGAGATATGTGCCTCCTACTCGCATTCCCTCGACAAAGGGAAAACGAATGGTCAACCCTTTCTCCAAGTTGGCATATGAAATCTTCCCATCCACGGCTTCATCGATCGAAGCCGGAAGCAGAGGCGCCTGGTCCCGGCGCAATGCGTCGGCAATCCGGTTTCTTTGCTTCAGGGTGATGAACGTGTTCATCGTCAGCTCCTGTTTGTCACGTACTCACGAAAAGTGAGCGCCCATGACAATCTAGAAGTCCCTTCCGGAAAATTGACCTGTAGGAAATAACAGTTCAGACCGGCGGATGGGCCGCAAGCGGATGTTAAGGAGCTTTACCGAGAGGGATGACGCCATCGCGAGCAAGCTCGCTCCCACAGGGAGATTTGCCTAGGCACAAAACTGTGGCCTACACAAATCACTGTGGGAGCGAGCTTGCTCGCGATAGCGGACTCAGGGCGCCGCCGAATCAGGCGCCTGGTACGAAGTGCTTCTGGGCGGTGCCGCGGGCGATCAGGCGGGAGATGTAGTCGAGTTTCTGCGGGTCTTTGTCGACGAAGCGGAACGTCAGTTGCAACCATTCGCTGTCGGGTGTCTGCTCGTGGGCGACGATGGCGTGCAGGTAGCCGTTGAGGCGAGCGGTTTCAGCGTTGTCGCCCTGCTCCATGTCCAGCACGGCGCTTTCGAGCACTTGTGGCAGGGTGTCGGTGCGCTTGACCACCAGCAATGCTTCCTTGAGGCTCAGAGCCTTGATCACGCATTGCTGGGTGCCGCTGGACAGGCGCAACTGGCCCTGGCCACGGTTGGTCCCCGAAGCAGCGGCTACCGGTGCCTTGACGGGAGGGCTGTTGAGCAAGCCACGGGCCGGAGCCACAGCCGCGGCGGGAGCAGCGACCGGCTTGGCAAAAGGATTCGCGGCAGGGGCCGAAGCAACAGCAGCAACCGGAGCCTTGCCGCCCGTCAGGGCGCTGAGCGAATCATTGCCGAACGCCGAGTTCATCTTGGTCGGGGCGCTGTTCATCAGCGTGTCGAGCTTGCCGACCTTGTGCAGGGCCTGCTTGACCTTGGTCAGTAGCTGCTCGTTGGTGAACGGCTTGCTGACGTAGCCGGAAACGCCGGCCTGGATCGCCTGGACCACGTTTTCCTTGTCGCCGCGGCTGGTGACCATCACGAACGGCATGCCCTTGAGGTTGTCCTGCTGGCGGCACCAGGTCAGCAATTCCAGGCCGGACATTTCCGGCATTTCCCAATCGCACAACACCAGGTCGAACGCTTCGCGAGCCAGCAGGGCTTGGGCTTTCTTGCCATTCACCGCGTCTTCGATGCGCACGCCCGGGAAGTAGTTGCGCAGGCACTTCTTCACCAGGTCACGAATGAACGAAGCATCGTCCACGACCAACACACTGACCTTACTCATCCAGATACACCTCTAAAAAATCCCGGCAAGCATACCGCTTTTACTGATGGCACATTGCCAAAAACCTTCAGTCACGCCGGGACTTTTCGTTCGCGGGGTGCTGCTTTCGATTAAAAAAAACTCAAAAAAAAGCCCGACCAGAAGGCCGGGCGCTTTTCTTGGCAATCTTACTTATCGTCCGTTTCGCCCGGAACATTAGCGGTTTCGGACGGGGTGCCCTCAACTTCTTGCTTCATCCGCTTGAGCCCCAAATGCCGCACATCGGTGCCGCGCACCAGGTAGATGACAAGTTCCGAGATGTTGCGTGCATGATCGCCGATACGCTCCAGAGAACGCAGCACCCAGATGATGCTCAACACTCGGGAGATGGAGCGTGGGTCTTCCATCATGTAAGTCGCCAGCTCGCGCAGGGCGGTCTTGTATTCGCGGTCGATGATCTTGTCGTACTGGGCCACCGACAACGCCAGGTCGGCGTCGAAGCGGGCAAAGGCGTCCAGGGCATCGCGAACCATGTTGCGCACCTGGTCGCCAATGTGGCGAACCTCGACATAACCGCGCGGCGCTTCGCCTTCTTCGCACAACTGAATGGCACGACGAGCGATCTTGGTGGCTTCGTCGCCGATCCGCTCAAGGTCGATCACCGACTTGGAGATGCTGATGATCAGGCGCAGGTCCGAAGCCGCCGGCTGACGACGGGCCAGGATACGCAGGCACTCCTCGTCGATGTTGCGCTCCATCTGGTTGATCTGGTCATCGATTTCGCGTACCTGCTGGGCCAGGCCGGAGTCGGCCTCGATCAGCGCGGTCACCGCATCGTTGACCTGCTTTTCCACCAGCCCGCCCATGGCCAGCAAGTGACTGCGCACTTCCTCAAGCTCAGCGTTGAACTGTGCGGAAATGTGGTGAGTAAGGCCTTCCTTCGAAATCATCTTGTTCGCTCCGCGAAAGTTGCAAGCTTCAAGCTGCAAGCTTCAAGCAGTTAAATGTTGATCCTGATAGCGCAGTGCGCCTATGCGGCAGCCTCGACTAGCCGTAACGACCGGTGATGTAGTCTTCGGTCTGTTTCTTGGCCGGATTGGTGAACAGGGTGTCGGTGTCGCCGAACTCCACCAGTTTGCCCATGTACATGAACGCCGTGTAGTCGGAAACCCGCGCCGCCTGTTGCATGTTGTGGGTCACGATGACGATGGTGAACTTGGACTTGAGCTCGTAGATCAGTTCTTCGACTTTCAGCGTCGAGATCGGATCCAGGGCCGAGCAAGGCTCGTCGAGCAGCAGCACTTCCGGTTCCACGGCGATGGTGCGCGCGATCACCAGGCGTTGCTGTTGACCGCCAGACAGGCCCAGGGCCGAATCATGCAGGCGGTCCTTGACCTCATCCCACAACGCCGCGCCCTTGAGCGCCCATTCCACGGCTTCGTCGAGGATGCGCTTCTTGTTGATGCCCTGGATGCGCAAGCCGTAGACCACGTTCTCGTAGATGGTTTTCGGGAACGGGTTGGGCTTCTGGAACACCATGCCCACACGACGACGCAGCTCGGCCACGTCTTCGCCCTTGCGGTAGATGTTGTTGCCGTAGAGGTTGATTTCCCCTTCGACACGGCAGCCGTCCACCAGGTCGTTCATGCGGTTGAAGGTACGCAGCAAGGTTGACTTGCCGCAGCCCGACGGGCCGATGAACGCGGTGACGCGCTGTTTCGGGATGTTCAGGCTGACGTCATACAGCGCCTGCTTGTCGCCGTAGAACAGACTCAGGCCGGGCACTTCGATGGCGACGGTTTCCTGGGCCAGGTCCAGGCTCTGCTTGTCGCGGCCCAGGGCCGACATGTTGATGCCGTGTGTATGTGCTTCGTGTTGCATGGGAGGCTCCCTGTGCTAACAAATTCGGTTCGGTTGGCCACTGAGCGGCCATGCCAATCTGTGTATGTGTCTGTGTGGGAGCGAGCCTGCTCGCGATTCAGGCGACTCGGTCTGGCTTTGAACCGAGGTGACGCCATCGCGAGCAGGCTCGCTCCCACAGAAAATCAATGTGTAATCAGCTATCCAGTGCTTTGTACTTCTCGCGCAGGTGGTTACGGATCCACACCGCCGACAGGTTGAGCGTGGCGATCACCAGCACCAGCAACAGCGCCGTGGCGTACACCAGCGGTCGTGCCGCTTCGACGTTCGGGCTCTGGAAGCCCACGTCATAGATATGGAAGCCCAGGTGCATGATCTTCTGGTCCAGGTGCAGGTACGGGTAGTTGCCGTCCAACGGCAGCGACGGCGCCAGTTTCACCACGCCCACCAGCATCAACGGCGCCACTTCACCGGCGGCACGGGCCACGGCGAGAATCATCCCGGTCATCATCGCCGGGCTCGCCATGGGCAGGACGATTTTCCACAGGGTCTCGGCCTTGGTCGCACCGAGGGCCAGGGAGCCTTCGCGCACGGTACGCGGGATCCGCGCCAGGCCTTCCTCGGTGGCCACGATCACCACCGGCACCGCCAGCAGCGCCAGGGTCAGGGATGCCCAGAGCAGGCCTGGGGTGCCGAAGGTCGGCGCCGGCAAGGCCTCGGGGAAGAACAGCCGGTCGACCGAACCACCCAGCACGTAGACGAAGAAGCCCAAGCCAAACACACCGTAGACGATGGCTGGAACGCCGGCCAGGTTGTTCACCGCGATGCGGATCAGGCGGGTCATCGGGCCCTGGCGGGCGTATTCACGCAAATAAACCGCCGCCAGTACGCCGAACGGCGTCACGATCATCGCCATGATCAGGGTCATCATCACGGTGCCGAAAATCGCCGGGAAGATGCCGCCTTCGGTGTTGGCCTCACGAGGGTCGTCGCTGAGGAATTCCCAGACCTTGCTGAAATAGAAACCGAGCTTGGTAAACGTGCCCATGCCGTTCGGTTGATAGGCATGTACCACCTTGCCGATGCCGATCTCCACTTCCTTGCCGTTGGCATCGCGGGCAGTCAGGCTGTCGCGGTTGAATTGTGCATGCAGGTCGGACAGGCGCGCTTCGATGTCCTTGTAACGGGCATTGAGTTCGGCGCGCTCACTTTCCAGGTCGGCTTGGGCGGCGGCATCGAGCTTGCCGTCCAGCTCCAGCTTGCGACCGTGCAGGCGGATGCGCTCCAGGCCAGCGTTGATTGCACCGATGTCGACTTTTTCCAAGGTCTTGAGCTCGGCGGCCAACTGGTTGACCCGCTGTACGCGAGCCTGCAGTTGCGGCCAGGCGGCCTCGCCTTCGGCGATGACCTTGCCGTCTTCCTTGACGTTGACCAGGTAGCCGTAGAAGTTGCCCCACTCACGGCGCTCGATCGCCATCAGTTCCGGCGGCGTGGTCTGGTTGGTCAGCCACTCGCCGACGATCCAGGTGAAGTCAGTACCGTTCAGGTCCCGGTTACCCACCTTGATCAGTTCGCGGGTCATGAACTCGGGGCCTTCGTCCGGCACCGGCAGGCCGGCGCTTTTCAGGCGCTCGCGCGGCACTTCTTCTTTCTGCACGACTTCGCCGACCACCAGGTGCTCAGGCATGCCCGGCACGTTGTAGTTGGCGTGGACCAGGTCCGCCGGCCAGAAGTGACCCAGGCCGCGTACAGTGATCACCGCCAGCAGGCCAATGGTCATGATGACCGCGATGGATACCGCGCCACCGCTGATCCAGACGCCGGGGGCGCCGCTCTTGAACCATCCTTTCAGGGAGTTCTGTTTCACAGACTTCTACCTTTCTTAAAGCGACGAATATTTCTTGCGCAGACGCTGACGGATCAGCTCGGCGAGGGTGTTCATGACAAAGGTGAACAACAGCAGCACCAGTGCCGACAGGAACAGCACGCGGTAATGGCTACCGCCGACTTCCGACTCGGGCATCTCCACCGCCACGTTGGCCGCCAGGGTGCGCAGGCCTTCGAACAGGTTCATTTCCATGACCGGCGTGTTACCCGTGGCCATCAGCACGATCATGGTCTCGCCCACCGCACGGCCCATGCCGATCATCAGCGCCGAGAAGATACCGGGGCTGGCGGTGAGGATGACCACGCGGGTCATGGTCTGCCACGGCGTCGCACCAAGGGCCAGGGAGCCCAGGGTCAGGCCGCGCGGCACGCTGAACACGGCGTCTTCGGCGATGGAGTAGATGTTCGGGATGACCGCGAAGCCCATTGCCAGGCCGACCACCAGGGCGTTGCGCTGGTCGTAGGTGATGCCCAGGTCATGGGAGATCCACATGCGCATGTCACCGCCGAAGAACCAGGCTTCCATGTACGGGCTCATGTACAGCGAGAGCCAGCCCACGAACAGGATCACCGGGATCAGCAGGGCGCTTTCCCAGCCGTCCGGCACTCTCAGGCGAATGGATTCCGGCAGGCGGCTGAAGACGAAACCGGCGACCAGGATGCCGATTGGCACCAACATCAGCAGGCTGAAAATACCTGGCAGGTGCCCTTCGACGTACGGCGCCAGGAACAGGCCGGCGAAGAACCCGAGGATCACCGTCGGCATGGCTTCCATCAGTTCGATCACCGGCTTGACCTTGCGGCGCATGCCCGGGGCCATGAAGTAGGCGGTATAGATCGCCGCGGCAACCGCCAGTGGCGCCGCCAGCAGCATCGCGTAGAACGCGGCTTTCAGGGTGCCGAAGGTCAGCGGCGAAAGGCTCAGCTTGGGTTCGAAGTCGGTGTTGGCGGCGGTCGATTGCCAGACGTACTTGGGTTCGTCGTAGTTTTCGTACCAGACCTTGCTCCACAACGCGCTCCACGAGACTTCCGGGTGCGGGTTGTCCAGCGTCAGCGGTTGCAGCTTGCCGCCCTGCTCCACGATCAGGCGGTTGGCCCGTGGCGACATGCCGAACAGGCCTTGGCCGTCGACCACCTGGTCCACCAACAAGGTGCGGTGGGCGGTGCTGTGGAATACGCCGAGCTTGCCGGCCGCGTCCAGCGCTACGAAGCCTTTGCGACGCTCTTCGGCGGTGATTTCAACAATCGGCGTGGTGCCCATCTGGAACGTACGAATCTGTTTGAAGCGCAGCTCGCCGTCCGGATCGCGGGCCATGAACCACTGCGCCAGGCCGCCCTTGGAGTCGCCGATGATCAGCGAGATTCCGCCCACCAGCTGGGTGGCGGCGGTGACTTGGGCGTCGGCGTTCTCGAGCAGTTTGTAGCGACCGTTGAGGCTCTTGTCCCGCAGGCTGAACACATCGGCCTGGGCGCGCCCGTTGACCACATACAGCCATTGCTGGCGCGGGTCGACGAAGATGTTCTTCACCGGCTCGGTCATCTGTGGCAGATCGATGCGGGTCTGCTCGCTGGTGACCTCGCCGGTCATCATGTTTTCTTCGCTGGTGATCGACAGCACTTGCAGTTGGGCACCGCTGGAACCGGCCAGCAGCAGGGTCGAATCGGTGGCGTTGAGGCTGACATGCTCCAGGGCCGCGCCCTGCTCGTTCAACACGATCGGCGTCTCGCCATAAGGGTATTCGACGGCAGGCGAGATGGTTTTCTTGCCGTCCGGGTAGCTGACCTTATAGGTGTGACGGAATACCAGGGCCTGGCCGTTGGACAGACCGATCACCACCAATGGGCTGCCAGGCTGGTCTTCGCCAATGGCGGTCACGCTGGCACCGGCCGGAATCGGCAGGTCGATACGGCGCAGTTCGGCACCACTGGTGATATCGAAAAACAGCGCCTGGCCCTTGTCGGAAACCCGCATGGCGACTTGGTTCTGCTCTTCGATGGAGATCATCAGGGGTTTGCCGGCATCTTGCATCCAGGCCGGGGTGATCGAGTCCTTGGCGGTCAGGTCCGCGCCCTGGAACAGGGGCAGCACCACATAGGCCAGGAAGAAGAAGATCAACGTAATGGCGGCCAGGACGGCGAGGCCGCCGACCAGCACGTACCAGCGGGTCAGGCGATCCTTGAGCGCGCGAATGCGGCGCTTGCGTTGCAGCTCAGGCGTATTGAAGTCAATGCGCTTGGGAGGGGAAGTCGTAGTCATTGTGGAATTGGCCAGATCATTCATGCGCACACCCTAGCGATCCTGTATGACAGAAAGATGACAATGCAGTGACGCAACAAATCCGCCGCCGAGGAAACCGGCAGCGGACAGGAATTTGGGGTTGTGGGACAGCTTGCTCGCAAAGTCAGTCAACATCCCTGTTGAATGCACTGACCTCTTCGCGAGCAAGCCCGCTCCCACAGGAGTCCGGACTTCGGCCCGGGCTCAGGTATTACTTCTTGGCGACGCTGCCGCCTTCCGACAGACCCAGGTCAGCCAGTGCCTTGGCGGCGACTTTGGCTGGCAGCGGGATGTAACCGTCCTTGACTACAACTTCCTGGCCTTGCTTGGACAGGACCAGCTTCACGAACTCGGCTTCCAGCGGGGCCAGAGGCTTGTTCGGTGCCTTGTTGACGTAAACGTAGAGGAAGCGCGACAGCGGGTACTTGCCGTTCAGGGCGTTTTCTTCGCTGTCTTCGATGAACTCAGTGCTGCCTTTCTTGGCCAGGGCCACGGTCTTCACGCTGGCGGTCTTGTAGCCGATGCCCGAGTAACCAACGCCGTTCAGCGAAGAGCTGATCGACTGCACGACCGAAGCCGAGCCTGGTTGTTCATTGACGTTTGGCTTGTAGTCGCCTTTGCACAGGGCTTCTTCCTTGAAGTAGCCGTAGGTGCCGGATACCGAGTTACGACCGAACAGTTGCACTGGCTTGTTGGCCAGGTCGCCGGTCACACCCAGGTCGCCCCAGGTTTTCACGTCGGCTTTAGCGCCGCACAGGCGAGTCGACGAGAAGATCGCATCGACCTGTTCCATGGTCAGGTGCTGGATCGGGTTGTCCTTGTGCACGAATACCGCCAGGGCGTCCACGGCAACCGGGATGGCGGTAGGCTTGTAACCGTATTTGGTTTCGAAAGCCTGCAGCTCGTTGTCCTTCATCTTGCGGCTCATCGGGCCCAGGTTGGAGGTGCCTTCGGTGAGCGCAGGTGGCGCGGTGGAGGAACCGGCGGCCTGAATCTGGATGTTTACGTTCGGGTATTCTTTCTTGTAGTTCTCGGCCCACAAGGTCATCAGGTTAGCCAGGGTATCGGAGCCGACGCTGGACAGGTTGCCCGATACACCAGTGGTCTTGGTGTAAGACGGAATTGCCGGGTCAACACCAGCGGCAACCGCGCTGGCGGTCGCAACGCCAGCAGCGACAAACGTCATTGCCGCCATCAAACGCTTCAGTTTCATGCCTTACTCCTAGCAGATAGGGTGTGTTAAGTCGGCCAAGTATCGGTAAGCCGTGTGAACACTCTATGGCTGAAATATGACAATTGGATGAAAGGCCAGTATCGAGTTTTACAAGATGATTCATGCGGCCCCAATCGCGAGCAAGCTCGCTCCCACAGGGGATTTGCGGTGAACGCAGAACCCTTGTGGGAGCGAGCTTGCTCGCGATGAGGCCAGTACAGTCAGTGAAAGATTCGGGCTAGCGCCCCTTCTTCCAGAGATAACCGCCCACCACAATCCCGATCCCACAGATGGCCGCCACGTAATACGCCGGCCCCATCGAGCTCTCTTTCAACAGCAGGGTCACGATCATCGGCGTCAACCCGCCGAAGATTGCGTAGGCCAGGTTGTAGGAGAACGACAAGCCGCTGAAACGCACCACGGCCGGGAAGGCATTGACCATGACATAAGGCACCGCGCCGATGGTACCTACCAGCAAGCCACTCAAGGCATACAGCGGAAACAGCCACTCGGGGTGGTCGAACAGGCAGTGGTAGAAGGTCCAGAACGTGATCAGCAGCAAACCGCTACCGAAGACAAATACCCGGCCAGCACCAAAACGGTCGGCCAGCACACCCGCACCGATGCAACCTAGACTCAGGAACACGATCGCCAGGCTGTTGGCCTGCAACGCGGTGGTCGGACTGAAGTGGTACACCGTCTGCAGCACGGTCGGTGTCATCAGGATGACCACAATGACGCCGGCCGACAGCAGCCAGGTCAACAGCATGGAAATGGCGATGGCGCCGCGATGATCACGCAACACGGCCCGCAGCGGCACTTCCTCGGCCAGGGCCTTGCGCAGTTGCAGCTCGGCGAACACCGGAGTTTCGTGCAACCAGCGGCGCAGATACACCGAAAACAGCCCGAACACGCCACCCAGCAGGAACGGGATCCGCCAGGCGTAATCGGCCACCTCCACCGGTGTATAGATGCTGTTGATCGCCGTAGCGACCAGCGAACCCAACAAAATCCCCGCCGTCAGGCCGCAAGTCAGCGTGCCGCAGGCATAGCCGATGTGGCGCGCCGGAACGTGTTCGGAAACGAATACCCAGGCACCCGGCACTTCCCCGCCGATGGCCGCGCCCTGGATCACGCGCATCAGCAACAGCAGGATCGGCGCCCACATGCCGATCTGTGCATAAGTGGGCAGCAGGCCCATGATCAAGGTCGGCACGGCCATCATGAAAATGCTCAGGGTGAACATCTTCTTGCGCCCCAGCAGGTCGCCGAAGTGGGCCATGACGATCCCGCCCAGCGGCCGGGCCAGGTAACCGGCGGCAAAAATGCCGAACGTCTGCATCAAGCGCAGCCACTCGGGCATTTCGGCAGGAAAGAACAATTTGCCGACCACGGTGGCAAAGAACACGAAAATGATGAAATCGTAGAACTCCAGCGCACCGCCCAAGGCAGAAAGCGACAGGGTCTTGTAATCGTTGCGGGTCAATGGACGTGCGGGTTGTGCGGGCGTCGCCGTGCTCGAAGGCGCAGTGGTCATGGCAAGGGCTTCTCTTATAGTCGGTTCTGCAACCCTGGTAACACGGGTTGGGGCCTGGGCAGGTCCGGCACGATAGCAAATTGTTCGAAAAAGCACATAGAGGTGCGTATTTGATAGTCAAAATCAGAACCGAGTGGTCGTCTCGACGTCTATCGCCCGATATACTCGCAACCTTGCAGTACTCTGTAAGGGGTTGCTGTGCGAAAACGTCGTTGGTGGTGTAGTACCAGAACCAGCCGGTTTCGCAGAGTTTCCCTTTGGCACGCCTTTACGAAAAACGTGACGAACGCAGTATGTTCGGGCTGAATCGTTTTTTACAAAGACGGCTATTCACCTGAAGTACAAGACAGCGTTACGGGTCAGAGGCACCCCCGGCATGATAGAGCTCGAACAAGAAGATCCAATCCCGCAAGGCGACCTGGCCCTGCAAATCACCGCGCTCCCTCGCGAGACCAACGGCTTCGGCGATATTTTCGGCGGCTGGCTGGTGTCCCAGATGGACCTGGCCGGCACCGCCATGGCCAGCAAAGTGGCGGGCGGGCGCGTGGCCACCGTGGCGATCGATCGCATGGCGTTCCTCGTGCCGGTGGCAGTGGGGGCGCAGCTTTCCTTTTACACCCAGGCGCTGGAAATCGGCCGCAGTTCGATCCAGATGATGGTCGAAGTCTGGAGCGACGACCCGCTATCCAGTGAATGGCGCAAGGTGACCGAGGCGGTGTTTGTCTTCGTCGCCATCGACGGCAGCGGTCGCACCCGCTCGGTTCCGCCGCGCGCCCGTTAAACACGGCGGCCGTTTTGCGGTCCATTGCAGTCCCTGTTCCCGAGCGAGATTTGCAACATGCCTACGCCCAACGTCGAAGCCGTCAAACTGGATGAACTGAACGCCTGGCGCATCCGCCACGGTCAGGCCGAGTTGCTGGTGGCCCAACAAGGCGCGCATATCCTCAGTTATCAAGTGGACGGCCAGCCGCCGCTGATCTGGCTCAACGACCAGGCCACGTTCAAGGCCGGCAAGAGCATCCGCGCGGGCGTGCCGGTGTGCTGGCCGTGGTTCGGCAACCTGACGCTCAACCCCGACAGCGTCCAGGCCATGCGCGTGAGCAACGACCCAGCCACCGCCCACGGCCTGGTGCGGACGATGGATTGGGAGTTGAAGGGCATCGAAGCCGAAGGCGAAAGCCTCAAGGTGGAGTTCGTGCTGCCCTACCCCGAGAACGGCCTTTCAGGCTGGCCTCACCAGGTCGACCTGACGCTGGCCATCGTGATGGACGAGCAACTGCATATCCGCCTCACCAGTCATAACCGTGGCCGCGAAACCGTCAGCCTCAGCCAGGCGCTGCACAGCTACTTTGCCGTGAGCGACGTGCGCAACGTGCAGGTCGAAGGGGTCGATGGCTTGAGCTACATCGAGACCCTGGACGACTGGAAAACCGTCACCCAGGCCGGCGATCTGCACTTTGCTGGCGAGACCGACCGCATCTACCTCGACACCCCGCCAAAGCTGAGCATCATTGACCCGCAGTGGGAACGCCGGATCGAGCTGACCAGCAGCGGCTCGCGCTCGGCGGTGATCTGGAACCCCTGGACCGAACGCGCCAAGGCCTTCAGCGACATGGCCGACGACGGCTGGCAGCGCATGCTGTGCATCGAGACGGCGAACGTGATGGACGATGTGGTGACGCTGTTGCCGCAGGCCAGCCATACCCTGGGTGTGAGCATCGGCAGCAAGCCGCTCTAAGCCACACCACAAACCCCACTGTGGGAGCGAGCCTGCTCGCTCCCACAGTGGACTCGTACCAGACCTACAAATCCGCCTCCTGCACCACCCGCACCTTCTCCGCCTCCAGCGCATACGCCGCACTCGCCAGGTCGTTGTCGACCTTTTCGATCTTCAGCGTGCCGGTCACCCACAGCGGTGTATAGATGTCGTCCAGCTTCAGGCCCTTGGGATAACGCACCAGCACCAACTGATTAGGCGGCGGTGGCGGGACGTGGATGCAGGCGCCGGGGTATGGCACCAGGAAAAACAGCGTACTGCGGCCCTTGGCGTCGGTTTCCAGCGGCACCGGGTAACCGCCGATGCGAATGTGCTTGTCGTTCATCGCCGCCACGGTCTTGGTCGAATACATCACCGCCGGCAAGCCTTTGCTTTGCTTCAGGCCACCTTTTTCGGTGAAGGTGCCGTTGGCTTCGGGGGAGTTGTGGTCAATTTCGGGCATGGCCTCGAGGGCTTTCTGGTCCGACTTGGGCATCAGTTCGAGCCAGTCGGTTTCCGGCAGCTCGGCAGCATGGGCCAGGCCACTGCCCAGCAAAAGAAGGGTCAACACTAGACGGCGCATGAATGGGCTCGGCAATGGGTAGGAAGTGCAACGCCGGGCATTCTAGCCCCCTCTGCGCGCCAGGCAGAGAGGGCTTTGTCGCATTTGGATCAGTTTCTTTTGATCAGGCCGTAGATCACCAGCAATACCACCGCGCCCACCAGGGCCCCGATGAAACCAGCACCTTGGCCGGCCTGGTAGATGCCCAGGGCCTGGCCGCCGTAAGTGGCTGCCAACGAACCGCCGATACCGAGCAGGATGGTCATGATCCAGCCCATGCTGTCATCGCCCGGTTTCAGGAAGCGTGCCAGCAGGCCAACGATCAAGCCGATAAAAATGGTTCCGATGATTCCCATGGCATTGCCCTCTGATTGGATAGCGATGCCAAAGCCCGATCAGGCTTTGGCACTTAGCCATGAGAGAGGTTAGCCGACGAATGGTTCCACCGATGTTGCGGATTATTGCTCGGCGATCAGCGTCTCGACCTTGATGATCTGCTGCGCCAAAGTCGCCCGGTCCGCGCAGCGCAGGTTGGCGTGACCGACCTTGCGCCCGGCCTTGAACGCCTTGCCATAGTGATGCAAATGGCAGTCAGCGATCGAGAGGACTTTCTCGCTGTCCGGCACCTTGCCGATGAAGTTGAGCATCGCGCTCTCACCGACCTTGGCGGTCGACCCCAGCGGCAACCCAGCGACCGCCCGCAGGTGGTTTTCGAACTGGCTGCACTCGGCGCCTTCGGTGGTCCAGTGCCCGGAGTTGTGTACCCGAGGGGCGATTTCGTTGGCCTTGAGGCCGCCGTCCACTTCAAAGAACTCGAACGCCATCACACCGACATAATCGAGCTGCTTGAGCACCCGGCTGGAATAGTCCTCGGCCAGGGCCTGCAACGGATGGTCGGTGCTGGCGACGGACAGCTTGAGGATGCCGTCCTTGTGAGTGTTGTGCACCAGCGGGTAGAAACGGATTTCACCGTCACGGGCACGCACGGCGATCAGCGAGACTTCGCCGGTGAACGGCACGAAGCCTTCCAGCAGGCAGGCCACGCTGCCGAGTTCGGCGAACGTACCGACCACGTCTTCAGGCTTGCGCAGGACTTTCTGGCCCTTGCCGTCGTAACCCAGGGTACGGGTCTTGAGCACGGCGGGCAGGCCGATGGCAGCGACGGCGGCGTCGAGGTCGGCCTGGGACTGGATGTCGGCAAAAGCCGGCGTGGGGATGCCCAGGTCCTTGAACATGTTCTTTTCGAACCAGCGGTCACGGGCGATCCGCAAGGCTTCGGCGCTCGGGTAGACCGGAACGAACTGGGACAGGAAGGCCACGGTTTCGGCCGGGACGCTTTCGAATTCGAAGGTCACCAGGTCGACTTCATCGGCCAATTGGCGCAGGTGATCCTGGTCGCCGTAGTCGGCCCGCAGGTGTTCACCCAACGCCGCGGCACAAGCGTCCGGCGCAGGGTCCAGGAAAGCGAAGTTCATCCCCAGCGGTGTACCTGCCAGGGCCAACATGCGACCCAACTGGCCGCCACCGATTACACCGATCTTCATTCGTCAACAACCTCAGGCAATGCGTGGGTCTGGATTGTCCAGGACGCTGTCTGTCTGCTCAGCGCGGAATTTTTTCAGCACGGTATGAAATTGTGGGTGCTTGGCGCCCAGGATGCTCGCCGACAGCAGGGCCGCGTTGATCGCGCCGGCCTTGCCGATGGCCAGGGTCGCGACCGGGATGCCGGCTGGCATCTGCACGATCGACAGCAACGAATCGACGCCCGAGAGCATCGAAGACTGGACCGGCACGCCCAGCACCGGCAGGTGGGTCTTGGCCGCACACATGCCTGGCAAATGGGCGGCTCCACCGGCACCGGCGATGATCACCTCGATGCCACGCGCCTCGGCCTCTTCGGCGTACTGGAACAGCAGGTCCGGGGTACGGTGGGCGGAGACCACTTTCACCTCGTAAGGGATGCCGAGCTTTTCCAGCATATCGGCGGTGTGGCTAAGGGTGGACCAATCGGACTTGGAGCCCATGATCACGCCAACCAGTGCACTCATCGTCGTGCCTCTTCTCTCTGGGCGCCCGCAGGCGCGTCAAAAAACAACAAGCCACGCAGGAAACCGGCGTGGCTTGTTGTACGAATTATGGCCGGGCAAGCCGACCGAAGGCCGGGCAGTATACCGAAAATGGTGCGTTAAACGCACTTTCGCCGACCATCTGTCATTTGCGGTGAAGTGGCGGTTTTATTGACCTCAAAGTCAGTCTTGAGGCAACGCTCCCACAGGGTTTGCAGTGCTATCAAGATCCCGCGGCACCCTGCGCCACGCCACCTTCAAGCTTGCGCCACAACAACCGCACATTGGCCTTGCGCACCAGGGCGCAGCGGTACAGGCGGATCTCCAACGGCACGTGCCATTGCGGGCCGCCGCAGATCACCAGTTCGCCCCGGGCCAGTTCGGCGCGTACGCTCAGGTGCGGCACCCAGGCGATGCCCAGGCCTTCCAGGGCCATGCTCTTGAGGCTGTCGGCCATGGCCGTCTCGTAGATCGTGGTGAACCGCAGCGCCCGCTGGCGCAACAACTGGTTGACCGAACGCCCGAGGAACGCCCCGGCGCTGTAGGCCAGCAGCGGCACGCTGGCCTCGCCCTCAAGGTCGAACAGCGGCTTGCCATCGGCATCGGCCGCGCACACCGGCAGCATTTCGGTCTGGCCCAAGTGCAGCGACGGGAAGATCTCCGGGTCCATCTGCATGGCCGAGTCCGGATCGTAGAAGGCCAGCATCAGGTCGCAGCCCCCTTCACGCAAGGCGTGGACGGCATCGCCGACGTTGGTCGCCACCAGCCGCGTGGCGATGTTCATCCCGTCGTTGCGCAGCTGGGCGATCCAGCGCGGAAAGAAGCCCAGCGCCAGGGAGTGGGCAGCGGCCACTTGTATGACTTCGCCCTGCCCGCCCTCCAGGTGATGCAAATGGCGCAACACTTCACCCAGTTGCTCGACAACCGTGCGCGCCGTCACCAGGAACAACTGCCCCGCGGCCGTCAGCTCGACGGGCGTACGCGAACGGTTGACCAGGGTCAGCCCCAGCGCCGCCTCGAGGCTGCGGATTCGCCGGCTGAAGGCCGGTTGCGTCACGAAGCGCCGCTCGGCCGCCTGGGAGAAACTGCGGGTCGCGGCCAGGGCACTGAAGTCCTCAAGCCATTTGCTTTCAAGATTCATCACGTCCTCCCTTACACGCACCAAAACAGGTCACACGTTCGTCGCACCGCCGACGTCACACCGACATTATGCCGAATATGCATAGGCCAGTGCTTAACAGCATTGGCCCTATTTTTTTTGAGAGCCTAGGATTCGCAGCGTTCCGGCTCAGACCGGGTCCTTATCGAGATGATTTCTATCATGTCCTCCGCTGCATCATTCCGCACAGAAAAAGACCTGCTTGGCGTACTCGAAGTACCAGCGCAAGCGTATTACGGCATCCAGACCCTACGAGCGGTAAACAACTTCCGTCTCTCCGGCGTCCCGATCTCGCATTACCCTAAGCTGGTGGTCGGTCTGGCAATGGTCAAACAGGCCGCCGCTGACGCCAACCGCGAACTGGGCCAGCTCAGCGAAGCCAAGCACGCAGCCATCAGTGAAGCCTGTGCACGATTGATCCGCGGCGATTTCCACGAAGAATTCGTGGTGGACATGATCCAGGGCGGCGCTGGCACGTCGACCAACATGAATGCCAACGAAGTCATCGCCAACATCGCGCTGGAGGCCATGGGCCACCAGAAAGGCGAGTACCAGTACCTGCACCCCAACAACGACGTGAACATGGCGCAGTCCACCAACGACGCCTACCCGACCGCGATCCGCCTGGGTCTGCTGCTGGGCCACGACGCGTTGCTGGCCAGCCTCGACAGCCTGATCCAGGCGTTCGCGGCCAAAGGTGAAGAATTCAGCCACGTCCTGAAAATGGGCCGCACCCAGCTGCAAGACGCCGTGCCGATGACCCTCGGCCAGGAATTCCGCGCCTTCGCCACCACCCTGAGCGAAGACCTGGCGCGCCTGAAAACCCTGGCGCCTGAACTGCTCACTGAAGTGAACCTGGGCGGCACAGCCATCGGCACCGGCATTAACGCCGACCCGCGCTACCAGGCCCTGGCCGTACAGCGCCTGGCGACCATCAGCGGCCAGCCGCTGGTTCCGGCCGCCGACCTGATCGAAGCCACCTCCGACATGGGCGCCTTTGTGCTGTTCTCCGGCATGCTCAAGCGCACCGCGGTCAAGCTGTCGAAGATCTGCAACGACCTGCGCCTGCTGTCCAGCGGCCCACGCACCGGCATCAACGAAATCAATCTGCCAGCCCGCCAGCCAGGCAGCTCGATCATGCCCGGCAAGGTCAACCCGGTGATCCCGGAAGCGGTCAACCAGGTGGCATTCCAGATCATCGGCAACGACCTGGCCCTGACCATCGCGGCCGAAGGCGGCCAACTGCAACTGAACGTGATGGAACCGCTGATCGCCTTCAAGATCTTCGACTCGATCCGCCTGCTGCAACGGGCCATGGACATGCTGCGCGAGCACTGCATCGTCGGCATCACCGCCAACGAAGCGCGCTGCCGTGAACTGGTCGAGCACTCGATCGGCCTGGTCACCGCCCTGAACCCGTACATCGGCTATGAAAACGCCACCCGAATCGCCCGTGTTGCCCTGGAAAGTGGCCGCGGCGTGCTGGAACTGGTGCGCGAAGAAGGCTTGCTCGACGACGCCATGCTCGACGACATCCTGCGCCCGGAAAACATGATTGCTCCGCGTCTGGTCCCGCTCAAAGCGTGATCGACACGAACACCGCTCACCAGGTCGAGGGACTAGACACCTCTCACCTTTTGAGGGCTTGGGGATCTTCCCCAAGCCCTTTTTTTAATTGATAGCAGCAAAGGATGACTGAACCTGTGGGAAGGAACCTGCTCGCGATAAACGACGACGCGCTGCCCGTTGTAAACCGCGTCGCCAGCCAACGCGAGCAGGCTCGCCCCCACAATAACCTGACCGAAAGGCCAGGTGTTTCAAAGGTTTCGTTTCGTCGGACGCACCACAACTGTGCAGACGGGCACCGCACTGATAGGTATAGTGCCGCCCCTCTTCGCATGAGTGGTCGTCTGCAGCGAGACCCTTAAACATGCGAAAACCGAACTAATAACAACCCGCGAAAATGGACCGGGACGAAACATCGCCTCACCTGTTGGGCCGCGCACCAACCGATGTAACGCGATATTTCCAAATGGCCAGCATTTGCTTAAACAAAAAACAGCGAGGAATACTCATGCTTGAAGTCATCAACGACTTCCTCTCAGGGAAAGTGCTGATCGTGCTCATTGTCGGGCTCGGGAGCTATTTCACGATCCGCTCGCGTTTCGTCCAGTTCCGTCATTTCTTTCATATGTTCGCGGTGTTCCGTGACAGCCTGAAGAGCAGTGCTGGCCAGCTCAGCTCGTTCCAGGCCTTGATGCTCAGCCTGGCCGGTCGTGTCGGCGCGGGCAACATCGCCGGTGTCGGCATCGCCGTGACCCTCGGTGGTCCTGGTGCGGTGTTCTGGATGTGGGTGACCGCGTTGGTCGGCATGTCCAGCAGCTTCTTCGAGTGCTCCCTCGGCCAGCTCTACAAGCGCTGCGACTCCGAAGGCCAGTTCCGTGGCGGCCCGTCCTACTACATCCAGCACGGCCTGCAGAAGCGCTGGTTGGGCATGATCATGGCGGTCCTGTTGCTGGTCACCTTCGGCTTCGCCTTCAACGGCCTGCAAGCCCACGCCGTCACCCACTCCCTGAACAACGCCTTCGGCTTCGACACCACCTACACCGGCCTGGGCCTGGCGGTGCTGCTGGGCCTGGTGTTCATCGGCGGGATCAAGCGCATCGCCAAGGTGGCTGACCTGCTGGTACCGGTCAAGACCCTGGCGTACATCGCCGTGACCATCTACGTGATCGTGCTGCAGTTCGAACATGTACCGGGCATGCTGGCGACCATCGTCAAGAGCGCCTTTGGTCTGGACCAGGCCTTCGGCGGCCTGATCGGCAGCGCCATCGTCATGGGCGTCAAGCGTGGCGTGTTCGCCAACGAAGCCGGCCTGGGCAGTGCGCCTAACGTCGCTGCTGTCGCGTCGGTCGAGCACCCGGTAGCCCAAGGCGTGGTACAGGCATTCAGCGTGTTCCTGGACACGTTCGTGATCTGCACCTGCACCGCGCTGCTGATCCTGCTGTCGGGCTTCTACACCCCGGGCTTCGAAGGCGACGGCATTGCCCTGACCCAGAACTCCCTGGCGGCCGTCGTGGGTGACTGGGGCCGGGTATTCATCTCCGTGGCCTTGTCCTTGTTTGTGTTCACCTCGATCCTCTACAACTACTACCTGGGCGAGAACAACCTGCGCTTCATGCTGGGTGAGAACCGCAAGGCCCTGATCGCCTACCGTGCACTGGTCCTGGTCCTGATTTTCTGGGGCGCCATCGAAAACCTCAGCACCGTGTTCGCCTTCGCCGACATCACCATGACCCTGCTGGCGTTCGTGAACCTGATCGCGCTGTTCCTGCTGTTCAAGGTCGGCATGCGCATCCTGCGTGACTACGATGACCAACGTTCGGCCGGCATCAGGACCCCTGTCTTCGATTCCAGCAAGTTCCCGGACCTGGATCTGGACCGCAAGGCTTGGCCTGCCAACCCATCGGCGTCGGTTGCCAATCCTGACACCGCTGTTGCTGGCGCGACCGCAGCGCAACGCTGATCGGTACAAGCTGTTTGGAAAAAACCGGGCGCATCCCCTGCGCCCGGCGTGACACAGCCTAAGGTCGGCGTCATGCTCGGCCTTATGTTGTGGCAGCTAACCCAAGCTGCCGTTTTCGTCCTCGGAGAACAACCCCATGAATGGCTCGACCTACCCTGCCGCCCAGCACGTCATGGTGCTCTACACCGGCGGCACCATCGGCATGCAGGCCAGCGCCCACGGCCTGGCTCCGGCATCCGGTTTCGAAGCGCGTATGCGTGATTACCTGCACAGCCAACCCGAACTCGTCGTCCCGCAATGGCGCTTCCGGGAAATGTCGCCGCTGATCGACAGCGCCAACATGACCCCGGCCTACTGGCAGCAACTGCGCGAAGCGGTGGTCGATGCCGTGGATGTGCAGGGCTGCGACAGCGTACTGATCCTGCACGGCACCGACACCCTGGCCTACAGCGCTGCAGCGATGAGCTTCCAGCTGCTGGGCCTGCATGCGCGGGTCTGCTTCACCGGCTCGATGCTGCCCGCCGGCGTGACCGACAGCGACGCCTGGGAAAACCTCAGCGGCGCGCTGGTCGCTCTTGGCCAGGGCCTGGCGCCGGGCGTGCACCTGTACTTCCACGGTGAGCTGCTGGCGCCAACCCGTTGCGCGAAAGTGCGCAGCTTTGGTCGTCACCCGTTCAAGCGCCTGGAACGCCAGGGCGGAGGTGTCAAAGCCTCCTCGCTGCCGGCGCAGTTGAATTACAACCAACCCAAGCAACTGGTAAACATCGCAGTGTTGCCGCTGTTTCCCGGCATCAGCGCGCAGGTCCTCGATGGCCTGCTGGGCAGCGGTGTCCAGGGCCTGGTGCTGGAATGCTACGGCAGCGGCACCGGGCCGAGCGACAACCCGGCCTTCCTCGCCAGCCTGGAGCGGGCGCGGGACAGCGGCGTGGTCGTCGTGGCGGTGACCCAATGCCATGAAGGTGGCGTCGAGCTGGACGTGTATGAAGCTGGCAGCCGCTTGCGTGGCGTTGGCGTGCTGTCCGGCGGCGGCATGACCCGCGAAGCCGCGTTCGGCAAGTTGCAGGCCTTGATTGGCGCCGGGCTGCCAGTGGAAGAGGTTCGGCGGCTGGTAGAGCTGGACCTGTGTGGCGAGCTGAGCTGAGCTTAGACGCTGCAAAACCTGTGGGAGCAAAGCTTGCTCGCGATGCAGGCGACACAGATCAACTGTAAGGTCGCGTCATCGTTCTTCGCGAGCAAGCTTTGCTCCCACAGGTCTACTCCCACATTAGAGGTTGTGTTGAACCTTCGATTTTCATCCGGCATATAACTTGCTCCGTTTCCAGCCTTCCCCAGGCTGGAAACGGACATGCTTCATTCCCACCTCACCACCCTCAACGCCGTCTCCCTGGTACTGAGCGCCTTCAAGAACCAAGGGCTGTCCAGTGAGGCATTGCTGGCCGGCAGCGGCATCAGCGCGGCGGACCTGAGCCGGGCCGATACGCGCATCACCACCAACCAGGAGATGCAGGTCTGCGCCAACGCCGTGGCCCTCAAGCGCGACATCGGCCTGGAGCTGGGCCTGCGCATGCACGTTTCGTCCTACGGCATGCTCGGCTATGCGCTGCTCACCAGTGCCACCTTAGGTGACGCCTTGCGCCTGGCGCTGCGCTATCCGGCGCTATTGGGAACACTCTTCGAACTGAACCTGGACGATGACGGCCAGCACATCTGGTTCAGCGCCAGCGATTATCGGGAGAACCCGGCCCTGGCGGTGTTCAATGCCGAGTTCTGCATGGTTTCGCTGAAGGTCATCTGTAACGACCTCCTTGGTCATGCACTACCCTTGCGTGCGGCACGCTTCGAACATCCGGCGCCCGATTACCAGGCGCGCTACGCCGCGCTCTTCGATTGCCCGGTGCGCTTCGACAGCGTCGATAACGCGTTCGCCTTCGAGCGCCACTGGCTCGACCAACCCTTGCCCCTGGCCGACCCCATCACCCATCACGCCATGGCCGAACGTTGCCGCCGGCAGAATACCGAGTTCACCGGACGCCAGGCCTGGCTGGGGCGGATCCGCCAGTTGCTCGACGCCCAACTGAACGCCGCCCCCGGGCTGGAAGGCCTGGCCGAACAGATGAACTGCTCGGCGCGCACCCTGCGCCGCCACCTCAAGGACCTGGGCTGCAGCTACCAGGAACTGCTGGACGAACTGCGCTTCGAACGGGCCAAGCAGATGCTCTGCGAGGACCAATTGCCGATCTATCGAATCGCCGAACGACTGGGCTTCAGCGAAACCGCCAGCTTCCGCCACGCCTTCGTGCGCTGGAGCGGCGTGGCGCCAAGCCAGTTCAGGGCCTGATTCCCTGTGGGAGCAAGGCTTGCCCGCGATGGCGTCAGCCCAGACACATCCTGCTCTAACATTCCAAGTCGGATCCGCTTCTGCTGTCCTAGCCTTGAAATAAAGGACAGATCAAGGAGGATCACTTGTGACAACACTGCCTCATTCCCAACAGTTGCGTTTCGGACGTTATTCGCAGTCTGGACAAGTCTATTTACTGACCGTGAATACGCGCGGCCGCGAGCCGTTTTTTGGCCGCTTCGAGACAGGACGCTTGGTGGTTGACGCCTTCCGAAAGGCTCAGGAAGAACAATTTGCCCATTCGTTGGCCTGGGTGGTGATGCCAGACCATTTTCACTGGCTGATCGAATTGCAGGGTATAGAACTCTCCAAGCTGATTGCGCGAACAAAGTCTCGGACCACGGTTGTCTTCAATCGATTGACGCAGCGGGAAGGATCGCTTTGGCAGGAGGGATTTCATGACCGAGCCATTCGCAAGGAGGAAGATCTGCAAACAGTCGCTCGATATGTCGTGGCAAACCCGCTGCGAGCCGGTTTAGTTAAGAAAATTGGGGACTACCCATTGTGGGACGCGATATGGGTCTGATTCGATTTAAGCTGCGTCCATGATGGCCTCATCGCGGGCAAGCCTTGCTCCCACAGGTATTCCAAATGCTGCTTTTTGGGGGAGCAAACCTGCTTCCACAGGCATTCCAGATGCTGCCTTTTGGGGGAGCAAACCTGCTTCCACAGGCATTCCAGATGCTGCCTTTTGGGGGAGCAAACCTGCTCCCACAGGCATTCCAAATGCTGCCTTTTGGGGGAGAAAACCTGCTTCCACAGGTATTCCAAATGCTGCCTTTTTGGGGGGCCTGCTCCCGCAGGTACTCCAGATGCTGCTTTTTGGCGGGGCAAGCCTTGCCCCCATAGCATTCAAGGCGCAGCCCTGTGGGAGCAAGGCTTGCCCGCGATGGCAATATGACTAACCCCGCAAAAACGCCTGATGCAACGCATCCACCGTCTCGAAGTGATACGCCGGGCCCTCGGCGCTGAGTTCTTCATGGCTGCCGAATCCATACCCCACCGCCGCTGCATCCAGGCCGTTGCTGCGGGCGCCGATCAGGTCGTGCTTGCGATCGCCGATCATCAGGGTGCTGGTCGGGTCGAGGCCTTCTTCGGCCAGCAGGTGGGCAATCAACTCGACCTTGTTGGTGCGGGTGCCGTCCAGTTCGCTGCCGTAGATCACCTTGAAGTGCCGGGCGAAGTCGAAGTGGCGGGCGATTTCCCGGGCGAAGACCCAGGGTTTGGAAGTGGCGATGTACAACTGGCGCCCTTGGCTGCCCAAGGTTTCCAGCAGTGGCATCACGCCGTCGAAGACGCGATTTTCGTATAGGCCGGTGACCTTGAAGCGTTCGCGATAGAAATTCACCGCCTCCCAGGCCTTCGCTTCATCGAAGTCGTAAAACTGCATGAACGCCTGTAGCAGCGGCGGGCCGATGAAATGCTCGAGGCGGGTCAGGTCGGGTTCGTCGATGCCCAGTTTGCTCAAGGCGAACTGGATCGAACGGGTGATGCCCTCGCGGGGGTCGGTGAGGGTGCCGTCGAGGTCGAAGAGTACAGTCTGGTAATGCATTGCAGTTCCTGGAAGTCATGGGGCTGCTGCGCAGCCCAGCGGGAGCAAGCTCCCTCGCCACGATGAATAGAGGTGGCAGGCGAACCCGTCAGGGCTGGTCGTAGCCTTCGGCCAGGTGCAGGTCCTTGAGCTTCACGTAGTTCGCCGCGCTGTAGGTGAAGAAGGCGCGCTCCTTGTCCGTCAGCGGCCTGGCCTGCTTCACAGGGCTGCCCACATATAAAAAGCCGCTTTCCAGGCGTTTGCCTGGCGGTACCAGGCTACCGGCACCGATGATCACATCATCTTCGACCACCGCGCCGTCCATGACGATGCTGCCCATGCCGATCAGGACCCGGCTGCCCACGGAGCAGCCATGAAGCATGACCTTGTGGGCGATGGTCACGTCGTCGCCGATCAGCAACGGGAAGCCCTCGGGATTGAACGGACCGGCGTGGGTGATGTGCAGCACGCAACCATCCTGGACGCTGGTACGCGCACCGATACGGATGCGGTGCATGTCGCCGCGTATGACCGTCAGCGGCCAGACGGAGCTGTCTTCGCCGATTTCGACGTCGCCGATCACCACCGCGGTGCTGTCGACAAAAGCGCCCCGGGCTAGCCGCGGGCTGTGGTTCTGGTACGTGCGAAGGGTCACGATAGGCTCTCTCTTATCCGGTGATAGGCGCTGCTAGCTGCGGTGAACGTCGATTGTAATTAAGATGGGCCCATGTTTCTTCCAGCCAAGGTGTCGACCGTGAGCGTGAACAACCCTCTTTTGCAGCCCTATGACCTGCCGCCATTCTCGGCGATCCGTGCCGAGCACGTGCAACCGGCCATCGAGCAAATCCTGGCTGACAACCGTGCCGCCATCGCCGAGCTCCTCAAGACCCAAGTCCAGCAGCCTACCTGGGCCGGCCTGGTATTGGCGATGGACGAGCTCAATGATCGCCTGGGCGCCGCCTGGAGCCCGGTCAGTCATTTGAACGCCGTGCGCAACAGCCCTGAACTGCGCGAAGCCTACGAGGCCTGCCTGCCGGCACTGAGTGCCTACTCCACCGAGCTGGGCCAGAACCGCGAGTTGTTCCAGGCCTTCGAAGCCCTGGCGAGCAGCCCTGAAGCCGCCGGTTTCGACGTGGCGCAGAAAACCATCCTGGAACACTCCCTGCGTGACTTCCGCCTGTCGGGTATCGACCTGCCACCGGAGCAGCAGAAGCGTTACGCCGAAGTGCAGAGCAAACTGTCCGAACTGGGCAGCCGCTTCTCCAATCAACTGCTGGACGCGACCCAGGCCTGGACCAAGCACGTCACCGACGAGGCCGCCCTCGCCGGCCTGACCGACTCGGCCAAGGCGCAAATGGCCGCGGCCGCCCAGGCCAAGGAGCTGGACGGCTGGCTGATCAACCTGGAATTCCCCAGCTATTACGCGGTGATGACCTACGCCGAAGACCGCGCCCTGCGTGAAGAAGTCTACGCCGCCTACTGCACCCGCGCCTCCGACCAGGGCCCGAATGCCGGCCAGAACGACAACGGCCCGGTGATGGAACAGATCCTCGACCTGCGTCAGGAACTGGCCCAATTGCTCGGTTTCGCCAACTTCGCCGAGTTGAGCCTGGCGACCAAGATGGCCGAATCCAGCGATCAGGTGCTCAGTTTCCTGCGGGACCTGGCCAAGCGCAGCAAACCGTTCGCTGCCCTGGACCTGGAACAGCTCAAAGCCTTCGCCGCCGAACAGGGCTGCCCCGACCTGCAAAGCTGGGACAGCGGTTTCTACGGTGAAAAACTGCGCCAGCAGCGTTACAGCGTGGCCCAGGAAGCCCTGCGTGCGTACTTCCCGATCGACAAGGTACTGGGCGGCCTGTTCGCCATCGTGCAACGCCTCTACGGCATCGAGATCGCCGAACTGAAAGGCTTCGACACCTGGCACCCGGACGTGCGCCTGTTCGAAATCAAGGAAAACGGCCAGCACGTCGGCCGCTTCTTCTTCGACCTCTACGCCCGCGCCAACAAGCGTGGTGGGGCCTGGATGGATGGCGCCCGCGACCGTCGTCGCACCTTCGAAGGCGTCCTGCAAAGCCCGGTCGCCAACCTGGTGTGCAACTTCACCCCGGCCGACAGCGGCAAGCCGGCGCTGCTGACCCACGATGAAGTCACCACCCTGTTCCACGAATTCGGCCATGGCCTGCACCACCTGCTGACCCGCGTCGAACATGCCGGCGTGTCCGGCATCAACGGCGTGGCCTGGGATGCCGTGGAGCTGCCGAGCCAGTTCATGGAAAACTGGTGCTGGGAGCCTGAAGGCCTGGCGCTGATTTCCGGCCACTACGAAACCGGCGAGCCACTGCCCCAGGACCTGCTGGAGAAAATGCTCGCGGCGAAAAACTTCCAGTCCGGCCTGATGATGGTCCGCCAGTTGGAGTTCTCGCTGTTCGACTTCGAGCTGCACGCCACCCACGGCGATGGCCGCAGCGTGCTGCAAGTGCTCGAAGGCGTGCGCGACGAAGTGTCGGTCATGCGTCCCCCAGCCTACAACCGCTTCCCCAACAGCTTCGCCCACATCTTCGCCGGCGGGTATGCGGCGGGCTACTACAGCTACAAATGGGCGGAAGTGTTGTCGGCCGACGCGTTCTCCAAGTTCGAAGAGGACGGCGTGCTCAACGCCGACACCGGGCGTGCTTTCCGTGAGGCGATCCTGGCCCGTGGCGGCTCGCAGGAGCCGATGGTGCTGTTCGTCGACTTCCGTGGCCGTGAGCCGTCGATTGACGCACTCTTGCGCCACAGCGGCCTGACCGAGGACGCGGCAGCATGAGCGAGGGACCTGTGATTACCAAGCGACGCTTTATCGCCGGGGCGGTCTGCCCGGCCTGCAGCGAGCCGGACAAATTGATGATGTGGAACGAAGACGGCGTACCGCACCGTGAATGTGTGGCCTGCGGTTATTCCGACACACTCAACGAGCAAGGCCTGTCGGTGCCCAAGGAATTGGGCACCCGGGTCAATACCTCGGCGCTCAAGGCGCCGGACGCCAAGGTTCAGGCGGTGCAGTTTTTCCCCAACCCCAAGTTGAAGAAAAAACCGACGGAATGATCCGATATCACCTTCCGGGCCCCACGGCCCGGAAGCGATACATATATACCGCCCGCACCCACACCTTCCTTTGCAGACTGTTCATCACGTCCAGACTGAGAGGAAGGCTGCCATGCCCGACGATGCCAATCCGCTGTTGCAGGCCCATGACCTGCCCCCTTTTTCGCTGATCCAAGCCGAACATTTTTCACCGGCCCTTGACCGGATTCTTGCCGAGAGCCGCGCTCAAGTCGCCGAAATCATCAAGACCCAGACACCCTTCCCCACCTGGGACGACCTCGTGCTGGCGATGGACGAGATCCACGCCCGTTTGAAGAGCTTCGGCTATGTGCTGGAGCGACTGAGCTGGAACAGGTTAGGTGACGCCTGGATCCAGGCTTGGTCGGACTGCAGCGAACGGCTACAGGATTTCCAGCGGTCACTCAAACACCATCCCGACCTGTTCCAGCTTTATCAACGCTTGGCAAACAGCCCGATAGCCCGACATTTCACGCCAGCGAGAAAAAGAACCCTGGCAAAGGTCCTCCGGCAGTTTCGCCAGAACGGCTTGGCGCACACCGCACAGGCCGACTTGAAAGACCTGCAACTGCGTATCCAAGGCGCCCGTGACTTGTTCCTGGAACACTTGCACGAGGCCAATAAAGCCTGGAGCCAAACGTTTGACGACGAGGCCCGGTTGAGCGGCCTGCCATCGTCCTTCAAACAACGCATGGCTGACCAGGCGCGTATGGCTGGACGCAAGGGCTGGTTGCTGATGCTCGACGAGGAGTCGTTTCGTCTGGTCACCCGTTACGCTGACGATCACGCTTTGCGCAAGCAAATCTACGTCGCCTTCAGCACGCGCGCATCGGATCAGGGGCCCCATGCCGGCGTGTTCGACAACGGCGAAGTCCTCGCGCAGTTACTCAGGGATCGCCATGAACACGCCACGTTACTGGGCTATTCGAATTACGCTCAAATGGCGCTCGAACCGGAGCAGGCCGAGTCGCCGGAACAGGTCCTGTCGTTCTTGCAGGAACGACTCGCCCAGCAGCGCAGCGTATTTGCCCGGGACACCGAGCAACTGGAAAAATTTGCCGCAACGCAAGGCTTCAGCGGTCTCCAGCCTTGGGATCATCAATACCTGGCCGAAAAGCTTCGGCGGCAAACGACAGGGGTTTCGGGGCAGGCCACCAGTGCCTGGTTTGAACTGGAGTCGACTTTTGCACAGCTGTTGCTGATCGCCAGGGACCTGTTCGGCGTGAACATCGTTGAACGCCAGGACGTCGCAACCTGGCATCCGGACGTGCGTCTTTTTGAAGTCCGCGAGGGGGACGAGACCGTGGGCTACCTCTATTTCGACCCGTTTGCAGAGGCGAACCAGGACGGTTTTCCCAATACCACCACCCTGCGCAATCGCCGCATCACCGCCGAAGGCCGGCCTCGGCTCCCCATCGCGGTCTTGCATGGCTGGTTGCCGCGTGGCTCAGGCGCAAACCCGGTGTTGCTGGATCATCGGCAGCTGCGCATCCTCTTTCATGAGTTCGGCCATTGCTTGCATCACGTCTTGACCCGGGCTGAATACCGCGAAATTTCGGGCATCTCGGAACTGTCCCGGGACACGGCCGAATTCGCCGGGGTGTTGTTCGAGCAATGGTGCTTCGCCAAACCCTGCCTGATGCGTATCTCGAAACATCACCAAACCGGGGCGCCCTTGCCGGACACCCTCGCCGATCAATTGCTGGTCTACCTCCATACCCAGACCAGTTGGGACAGCGCCTCGTTCTTGCGCGATGCGCTGTTCGACATGGAATTGCACCGCAGCCACGGCGATGGACGCACCGCCCAACACGTATTCGACCAAGTCAGCGCGCAGGTCGGGCATTTGCCGGTGTCTGCAACCGAACGCTGGCCCAATGGCCTGGACTACATGGTGACCGGCTATGGTGCCGGGCTCTATGCCTATGCCTGGTCGAGGGAATTGGCGAAAACCGTGTTCCAGAGATTCAAGCGCGACGGGCTGTTCAACCGGGAAACCGGGCAGGCGTTGCGCGAGACGATTTTCGGGCCGGGCGATTCGCGACCGCTGTCTGAGTCGATCACGGCGTTTCTGGGCACGTAGCGATCATCGCTCGGGAAGCACAACCTGAGGGTCGAGGTGACGCGTCGTCGTGGTTGAGTTGACCCAGCTTTCCAGGGAGCAAAGGGCAAAGACGCTGGTGCTGCAATCGCCATTCGCCAGCGCCACACGGAGTTTGTCGACATCGGCCTGCATCATGTAGCGCACCCCGTCCTTGAAGTGATGACTGTCACCGAAGCCCCCTTCGGTCATTTCGTTCAAGGCGTCCTCTTTGCTCCAACCCTGCACCACCACCCGGTACATGGCGGCGACCAGCCCGGTGCGGTCCGAGCCGTGCTTGCAGTGCATCAGCACCGGCCCCTTGGCTTCGGCCGCCTGGACGGCGCGCAAAGCCCTGAGGATGTCGCTGTCATCGACATGATTGGTGCGATAGGGCAACTGCACTTGCTCGATGCCGGGGGTGGACAGCCAACGCTTGTCCGACTCCGGCAGGAAGGTGATGACCGTGCCAATCCTGAGTTTGGTCAGCAAGGGCAGCGCTGCGCCATCCGGCAGGGAGCTGCGGTAGAGCGTCGGTGACATCTGGTAGAGGTTGTAGTCCTTTTCCACCGGCTGCGCCCATTCAGCGGGCCTCGCATCAGGGGAATCGGCCGCTTGGGCGGGGATCTCGGCCAGCCCGATGAGCAAGGCCAGGCAGAGCAGTGAACGGGAACAGAGCTTGAGCATGCACGGACGACCGAAAACGAAGGAATGCGAGATCGACAGTTTCGGCTCGCTGCGGTTAAAAGCCTGTGAGGAGAACGTCAAAGCGTTGTGAACGATGATCGGGTATTCGGGCTGCTGAATGGCACTGGTCTTAATCGAATGCAACGAATACTGTATGCACATACAGCCTTTCGGAGTGCTCCCATGTCAGCTTCACTTCCGCCTCGCGGCCGCGGCACCGCGACCAACCCGCACAACCGCTTCGCCCCGAGTCGCTCGGTGGCCGAAGATGACGGCTGGTATCAGGAAGTCCCGCCGACCCAGGGCACTGAAGTGCGCATCGAAATGGCCAAGACCATCATTACCCGCAACACCTCGTCCGATATTCCCTTCGACCGCTCGATCAACCCGTACCGAGGCTGCGAACACGGCTGTATCTACTGCTATGCGCGGCCCAGCCATGCCTATTGGGACATGTCGCCGGGGCTGGATTTCGAAACGAAGCTGATCGCCAAGACCAATGCCGCCGATGTGCTGGAAGAGCAATTGTCCCGGCGCGGCTACCAATGTGCGCCAATCGCGCTGGGGTCCAACACCGATCCCTATCAGCCTATCGAGCGTGAACAACGGATCACCCGCCGGATTCTCGAGGTGCTGCTGCGCTATCGGCATCCGGTGACCATCGTCACCAAGGGTTCGCTGATCCTGCGCGACCTGGACCTGCTGACCGAGCTGGCGCAACAACGCCTGGTGCATGTGATGATCAGCCTCACCACCCTGGACGATGAGCTCAAGCGTATTCTCGAACCCCGCGCGGCGGCGCCCAAGGCGCGGTTGCGGGCGATCAAGGTCATGCGCGAGGCGGGCATTGCCGTGGGAGTGCTGTGTGCACCGATGATCCCGATGATCAACGACAGCGAGATCGAGAGCCTGCTGACCGAAGCCCACGCCGCCGGCGCGCAGAATGCCGCCTACGTCATGCTGCGCCTGCCGCTGGAAGTCGCGCCGCTGTTCGAGGAGTGGTTGCAAGCGCACTACCCGCAACGCGCCGCCCATGTGCTGAGCCTGGTCCGCCAGAGCCGTGGCGGCGAACTGTATGACAGCCGCTTCGGTGCGCGGATGCGCGGAGAAGGCCCGTTCGCCGACCTGCTGGCCCAACGTTTCGCCAAGGCCCTCAAGCGCTTGGGGCTTGAGCGCCGCGACGGATACAATCTTGATTGCGATGCCTTCTGTCCGCCGGGCCGACAGATGTCTTTGATTTGATTAAAGTTGACCTTGGAACGGCTACTGGACATGAGCTGCGCCAGTGTTTTGCCACCCCTGGAATCGTTGTCCTAGAGCCTTCGATTTCAGTTTGAGTTAAGTTTCGGCCGCTACCTTGTTCAGCGAGTGACTGACGGGTCGAACACCTCGACCTGGATGTTTTTTAACCAGCCACTGGCGTCAACGTCAAAGAGGATGAATCATGAGTGACAAGGATAAACAGCCGTTGGCTGCGTCGGCTTCAGCCCAACCCGAGGCGGAAACCGCCGATGCAGCGCTGCAGCATATTGTTGACGGCTTTTTGCATTTCCATCACGAGATCTTTCCGCAACAGGAAGAGCTCTTCAAGAAACTCGCCACCGCCCAGAAACCCCGGGCGATGTTCATCACCTGCGCCGATTCGCGCATCGTGCCCGAGTTGATCACCCATAGCTCCCCCGGCGACCTGTTCGTGACCCGTAACGTCGGCAACGTCGTTCCACCTTATGGGCAAATGAACGGCGGCGTCTCCACCGCCATCGAATACGCCGTGCTGGCCCTCGGCGTGCAGCACATCATCGTTTGCGGCCATTCCGATTGTGGCGCCATGCGCGCGGTGCTCAACCCCGATACCCTGGAAAAAATGCCCACGGTCAAGGCCTGGCTGCGCCACGCCGAAGTGGCCAAGACCATGGTCCACGACAACTGTCCGTGCGGCGACGAAAAACAGACCATGTCGATCCTCACCGAAGAGAACGTGATCGCGCAGTTGCAGCATTTGCGAACGCACCCCTCGGTCGCATCGCGCATGGCCAATGGTCAGTTGTTCATCCATGGCTGGGTGTACAACATCGAGACCAGCGAGATCAAAGCCTATGACGCGGACCAGGGACGTTTCCTGCCGCTCGATGGCAGCCATCCGATACCGGTGGCGACGCCCAAAGCGCGCTTCTAACCACTCCTAAACATCCTTGTGTGGTTCAGCCTTACCGCTATTTGCGCGGTAGGGCCTCGCCATGCCTGAAGAAAACTTCGGGAGAGTCGCCATGCGTGCTCAATTAAAAGCTGTTCTGCCACGGGAGCTATTGGCTTCGGTGGTGGTGTTCCTGGTGGCGCTGCCCTTGTGCATGGGCATTGCCATCGCCTCCGGCCTGCCACCGGCCAAAGGCCTGATCACCGGCATCATCGGTGGCCTGGTAGTGGGTTTCCTGGCAGGTTCCAAGCTGCAAGTCAGTGGCCCGGCCGCCGGGTTGGCGGTGTTGGTCTTCGAATTGGTGCGCCAGCATGGCGTCGCCATGCTCGGGCCGATCCTGCTGCTGGCCGGTCTGCTGCAATTGTTGGCCGGGCGCTTTCGTCTCGGCTGCTGGTTCCGGGTCACCGCACCTGCGGTGGTGTACGGGATGCTCGCGGGTATCGGCGTGCTGATCGTGTTGTCCCAGGTCCATGTGATGCTCGACGCGGCGCCCAAGCCGTCAGGGCTGGATAACCTGGCGGCGTTCCCGGCGGCGGTGGCCCAGGCCTTGCCGTCCTTCGGCTGGCAGGCCGGCCTGCTTGGTTTGTCGACGATTGCGGTGATGTGGCTGTGGGAGAAGTTTCGTCCCCACAGCCTGCGCTTCATTCCCGGCGCCTTGCTCGGTGTCGGCCTGGCGACCATCGCCAGCCTGATGCTGGCCTTGCAGGTCAAACGCGTGGAAGTCCCGGAGAACCTCGCCGAAGCCATTGATTGGCTGCGCCCGGCGGACCTGCTGAACCTGGCCGACCCGACGCTGCTGATCGCCGCCTTCGCCGTGGCCTTCATCGCCAGCGCCGAAACCCTGCTGTCGGCGGCCGCCGTGGACCGCATGCACAGCGGTGATCGTGCGGACTTCGACCGCGAACTGTCGGCGCAAGGTATCGGCAACATGCTCTGCGGCCTGCTCGGCGCCCTGCCGATGACTGGGGTGATCGTGCGCAGCTCGGCCAACGTCCAGGCCGGGGCCACCACGCGGATGTCGACGATTTTCCACGGCCTGTGGTTGTTGCTCTTCGTGCTGTTGCTGTCCAGCGTGCTGCAAAGCATTCCGGTGGCGAGCCTGGCGGGGGTGTTGGTGTACACCGGTTTCAAACTGGTGGACCTCAAGGCGTTTCGCAGCCTGGGCCGCTATGGCCGGATGCCGATGTTCACCTACGCCGCAACGGCGCTGGCGATCATCTTCACCGACCTGCTGACCGGTGTACTGATCGGCTTCGGCCTGACCCTGGCGAAACTGGCCTGGAAAGCCTCGCGACTGAAAATCAGCCTGATCGACCTGCCCCAGGAAGGCGAGATGGAACTGCGACTGGTCGGGGCAGCCACCTTCCTCAAGGTCCCGGCGCTGACCCAGGTGCTGGGTAGCATACCGACAGGCGCGACCGTGCATGTGCCGCTCAATAACCTGAGCTACATCGATCACTCGTGCCTGGAGCTACTGGAAGAATGGGGCCGGGCGAATGCCAGCAAGGGTTCGAAGCTGCTGATCGAATCCCGCGGGCTCAAGCGCCGGTTGGAAGGGCGGTTGCGTACCACCGTAGGGGTTGGCGCAGCCTCCGCCTGACACCTCGCTCCCAAAGGGGCTGGGTGTAAGGCACAGGATTCATGAACACCACAGACCCAATGTGGGAGCGAGCTTGCTCGCGATAGCGGAGTATCAGTCAACTGTGATGTGGCTGATGTAATGTCATCGCGAGCAAGCTCGCTCCCACAGGGGTTGGGGGTTGGGTGTAGGACACACGATTCATGAGCGGCACAGATCCAATGTGGGAGCGGGCTTGCTCGCGAAAGCGGTGGATCAGTTAGCTAAATGCTGCCTGACACTGCGCCTTCGCGAGCAAGCCCGCTCCCACAAGGGGTTCATGTTTTGCTGCTGGATCAAGCCGCCGGCTGATCCAGCTCCAGCCCAACACCCAGCTGGCGCGACAGGCACGGCCAGCGCTTCCAGGCAGCGCCCGTGTCCGGGCTGCCGAGTTTCTCCCGGTAAGACTCCACCGACTCCAGCGCAAAGCTGTCTTCGTCGAGCATTTCGTCAACGGCGTGATGCACGGCTTCGTCCAGCTGGTTGGCGAACGGTTCGCCGATCAAATGGTGAGCGATCAGGTTGGCGACCGTCATGTCCAGCGGGATCAGCGGTTGGCTGAAATGCTTGATGTACAGGTCGTTGACCTCCTCCACCAGCCGGTGGGCCAGATAGGCCTCGTCCAGCAAACTGTCCAGGCCAACGTGGCCTTCCATCACCTTCGGTGGCTGGAGGAAAAACTGTTCGGCGATAGTCAGCACCGGCTTTATCTGCGATTCGATACCGGCTTCGCGAGCCACCTCGTTGGCGGCGTCCAGCAGGTCCGGCACTTGCTCGATATAAGCGCTGACAAAACGGGTCATCACGCCCTTCGCGTCGATGTCCGGCAGTTGAATGGCGGCGTGCAGGTGCGGTAGCTGAGCCTCCAGCTGACGGGTCAACTGGCCGGTCTCGGCCTCGTGTTGTTGGGCTTTTTGGATCTGCTCGCGCAATGCGGCGGTGTTCATGACAACTCCAGGAAACAAAGGCAATGAAATAGGGAAGACATAACTTAGCTGGCGCAAAAACACTCCTAAGACCTATTTTTCATAACCGTCTCTTCCTTGCTACGTCGCAGTTATATCGATTTGCCATCACTCAGGTTCGCATCCTTCTCCATTCGCGGGCTCTAGCGCAAGCCCTGTCTGTTTCAAACGATTTACGCCATCGCGTTGCGAGGTTGCAGGTGCTGTCTATACTCGGGTTGGAATGGAGTTAGCTGATGACACCCGATTGCATGTGCAGCAAGGCGCGGCGAGTCAATTAAGCAGTCTGAATAGCCGATCCCTTGCCGCAGGCTTTACGCCTACGGGATAACAAGAACGATAAGGGGAACCCGCAATGACGCGACATCCACACGTATGGATGGGCCTCCTGTTGTGGTCGATTTTCAGCCAGGCACAAGCGGCCTGGACTGTGAATATGGCGCCTGGAGCGACACAGATCAGCAACGCAGTGTTCGACCTGCACATGACCATTTTCTGGATCTGTGTGGTCATCGGCATCATCGTCTTCGGCGCCATGTTCTGGTCGATGATCATGCACCGCCGTTCAACCGGCCAGAATGCCGCGCATTTCCACGAAAACACCCGCGTCGAAATCCTCTGGACCATCGTGCCCTTCGTGATCCTGGTGCTGATGGCGATTCCCGCCACCGCCACCCTGATCAAGATGTACGACTCCAGCGAGTCGGACATTGATATCCAGGTCACTGGCTATCAATGGAAGTGGCACTACAAGTACCTGGGCCAGGACGTCGAGTTCTTCAGCAACCTGGCGACCCCCGCCGAACAGATCCATAACCAGAGCGCCAAGGGCGAGCACTACCTGCTGGAGGTCGACAAGCCGCTGGTGCTGCCGGTCGATGCCAAGGTGCGCTTTCTGGTGACCTCCGCCGACGTGATCCACTCCTGGTGGGTGCCGGCCTTCGCGGTCAAGCGCGATGCGATCCCAGGGTTCGTCAACGAAGCGTGGACCCGTGTCGACAAGCCCGGCCTGTACCGTGGCCAGTGCGCCGAGCTGTGCGGCAAGGACCACGGTTTCATGCCGATCGTGGTGGAGGTCAAGAGCAAGCCCGACTATGAGAAATGGCTGGGCGAACGCAAGGCCGAAGCCGCGCAGCTTAAAGAGCTGACCAGCAAGGAATGGACCCTGGACGAGCTCAAGGAACGTGGCGACAAGATCTACCACACCACCTGCGTGGCCTGTCACCAGGCCGAAGGCCAGGGCTTGCCGCCGATGTTCCCGGCCCTCAAGGGCTCGAAAATCGCCACCGGACCCAAGGCTGATCACCTGAGCATTGTCTACCACGGCAAGCCCGGCACAGCCATGGCCGCGTTCGGCAAACAGTTGTCGGAAGTCGATATCGCCGCAGTCGTGACCTATGAACGCAACGCCTGGGGCAACAACAAGGGCGACATGGTTACGCCTAAAGAAGTGCTGGAACTCAAACAGGCGGAAAGCAAATGAGCCGGCCTGACGTTCGTTCCCGCAACCGGTCGGGGCTCACCGCCCCGGGCCGCCCAGCCCACTCGTTCGAAGGAGACAGGACATGAGTGCTGTGATCGATGACCACGGTCATGCCGGCGCCGACCACGCCCATGGCCCCGCCAAGGGCCTGATGCGCTGGGTACTGACCACCAACCACAAGGATATCGGCACGCTGTACCTGTGGTTCGCGTTCTCCATGTTCCTGTTGGGCGGCTCGTTCGCCATGGTGATCCGCGCCGAGCTGTTCCAGCCCGGCCTGCAGATCGTGGAGCCGGCGTTCTTCAACCAGATGACCACCATGCATGGCCTGGTGATGGTCTTCGGCGCGGTGATGCCGGCCTTCGTCGGCCTGGCCAACTGGATGATCCCGCTGATGATCGGCGCGCCGGACATGGCCCTGCCGCGCATGAACAACTTCAGCTTCTGGCTGTTGCCGGCCGCGTTCCTGCTGCTGGTGTCGACGTTGTTCACAGCCGGTGGCGGGCCTAACTTCGGTTGGACCTTCTACGCGCCGCTGTCCACCACTTATGCGCCGGAAAGCGTGACGTTCTTCATCTTCGCCATCCACCTGATGGGCATCAGCTCGATCATGGGCGCGATCAACGTGATCGCCACCATCCTCAACCTGCGCGCCCCTGGCATGACCCTGATGAAGATGCCGCTGTTCGTCTGGACCTGGCTGATCACCGCGTTCCTGCTGATCGCAGTGATGCCAGTGCTGGCCGGCTGCGTGACGATGATGCTGATGGACATCCACTTCGGCACCAGCTTCTTCAGTGCCGCCGGTGGCGGTGACCCGGTGCTGTTCCAGCACGTGTTCTGGTTCTTCGGCCACCCCGAGGTGTACATCATGATCCTGCCGGCCTTCGGTGCCGTCAGCTCGATCATCCCGGCCTTCTCGCGCAAGCCGTTGTTCGGCTACACCTCGATGGTCTATGCCACGGCCGCCATTGCGTTCCTGTCGTTCATCGTCTGGGCGCACCACATGTTCGTGGTCGGCATTCCGCTGGTGGGCGAGCTGTTCTTCATGTACGCCACCCTGCTGATCGCCGTGCCCACCGGGGTGAAGGTGTTCAACTGGGCCAGCACCATGTGGCAAGGCTCGCTGACCTTCGAAACGCCGATGCTGTTTGCCGTGGCGTTCGTGATCCTGTTTTCCATCGGTGGTTTCTCCGGGCTGATGCTGGCCATCGCCCCGGCGGACTTCCAGTACCAGGACACCTACTTCGTGGTCGCGCACTTCCACTATGTGCTGGTGCCCGGCGCGATCTTCGGGATCTTCGCCTCGGCCTACTACTGGCTGCCGAAATGGACCGGCCACATGTACGACGAAACCCTCGGCAAGCTGCACTTCTGGCTGTCGTTCGTCGGGATGAACATGGCGTTCTTCCCGATGCACTTCGTCGGCCTGGCGGGCATGCCCCGGCGGATTCCCGACTACAACCTGCAGTTCGCCGACTTCAACATGGTCTCGTCCATCGGCGCGTTCATGTTCGGCACCACGCAGATCTTCTTCCTGTTCATCGTGATCAAGACCATCCGAGGCGGCCCGCCCGCACCGGCCAAGCCTTGGGATGGTGCCGAAGGGTTGGAGTGGAGCGTGCCGTCGCCGGCGCCGTATCACACCTTCACTACGCCGCCGGAAGTGAAATAGATGACACATGGGACCTGTGTGGGAGCGAGCTTGCTCGCGATAGCGGTGTATCTGACACACCGAGTCGTCGCTATCGCGAGCAAGCTCGCTCCCACAGGGTTCCCGGTGAGGACTGGAAACCATGGCTGATTCGATTTCGATGAAGAAACTGGTCACCCGCCTGCTGCTGGTGGTGGTGGCCATGTTCATCTTCGGGTTTGCCCTGGTGCCGATCTACGACGTGATGTGCAAGGCGTTCGGCATCAACGGCAAGACCGGCGGGCAGTACGAAGGCGAGCAGACCGTCGATGAATCGCGGCAGGTGCGGGTGCAGTTCCTGTCGACCAACGCGGTGGACATGGTCTGGGATTTCTACCCCAAGGGCGACCAACTGGTGGTCAAGCCGGGGGCGGTGAACGAGATGGTGTTCGTCGCCCACAACCCCACCAACCGGCCGATGAGCGCCCAGGCGGTTCCGAGTATCTCGCCCAGCACTGCGGCGGCGTATTTCCACAAGACCGAATGTTTTTGTTTTACCCAGCAAGTGCTGCAACCCGGCGAACGCATCGAAATGCCCATGCGCTTCATCGTCGACCGGGACATGCCCAAGGAAGTGAAGCACCTGACGCTGTCCTACACGCTGTTCGATATCACCGCTCGTCATCCACCGGTGGCTCTAAACACTGACCGATAGCGTGCCCGATAAGGAGAACAATAAATGGCAACTCACGAACACTATTACGTTCCGGCCCAGAGCAAATGGCCGATCATCGCCACGGTCGGGATGTTCGTCACGGTGTATGGCCTGGCGACCTGGTTCAACGACCTGAAGGCGGCGCGGCCGGAATCCCATGGCCCGCTGATCTTTTTCATTGGCGGCCTGCTGGTGGCCTACATGCTGTTCGGCTGGTTCGGCGCGGTGGTCAAGGAAAGCCGCGCCGGGCTGTACAGCGCACAACTCGATCGCTCGTTCCGCTGGGGCATGAGCTGGTTCATCTTTTCCGAAGTGATGTTCTTCATCGCGTTCTTCGGTGCGCTGTTCTATGTGCGCAACATCTCGGCGCCAGGCCTGGCGGGTGAGGGCACCAAGGGGCTGTCACACATGCTCTGGCCGAGCTTCGAGTTCGCCTGGCCGTTGCTGAACAACCCCGACCCGAAACTCTTTCCGGCGCCCAAGGAAGTCATCAGCCCCTGGGGCTTGCCGCTGCTCAATACCGTCCTGCTGGTCAGCTCCAGCGTCACCGTCACCATTGCCCACCACGCCTTGAAAAAAGGCCATCGCGGTGCGCTGAAAATCTGGCTGGCGATCACCGTGCTGCTGGGTTGCGCCTTCCTGGGCTTCCAGGCCGAAGAATACATGCACGCCTACAAGGAACTGGGCCTGACCCTGGGCTCCGGCGTCTACGGTGCGACGTTCTTCATGCTCACCGGTTTCCACGGCGCCCACGTCACCATCGGCACGATCATCCTGTTCGTCATGCTGATGCGCATCATGCGCGGGCACTTCGATAACGAGCACCAGTTCGGCTTCGAGGCGGCGAGCTGGTACTGGCACTTCGTCGATGTGGTGTGGATCGGTTTGTTCGTCTTCGTCTACGTGCTCTGAGGCACGACTACCAGGGCGCGTGGGATACCAACTGGCCGCTGAAAAAACCCCAGGCGATCAAGCCGACGGTGACGGCGGCCAGACTGACCCGAATCGCCAGGGCGATGACCAGGCGATTGGAGTTGCTGTCGTCCTTGACCAGAAAAAACAGGCCGCTGAACAGGCTGACAACCGTGGCAATCAGCATCAGGACGATGGCTGCTTTTAGCATTAGGGACACTCCGGGGGGACGCGATGCACGTGAGTATAGCTATCCCGTTCGACGGCTTTCGGACGGCGCCATGAAACACTTCCGGCCGGGTATCGTGCCGTCGCTGGTGGTGGCCGTGCTGGTGCCGGTGATGGTGTGCCTGGGGTTCTGGCAATTGAGCCGCGGCGAACAGAAGCGTGTGCTCATGGAAAATTACGCCGAGCGCCGCGTGGCGCCGCCGATGGACAGCACCGAGCTTGCGCACACCAGCGATCCGGCCTTTCGACTCGTAACTCTGCAGGGCCAGTTCGACACCGAGCACAGCATCCTGCTGGATAACCGCCAGCACGACGGCAAGGTCGGCATCGAGTTGCTGCAACCGTTCCTCGACCACCGCACCGGGCTGTGGCTGCTGGTCAATCGCGGCTGGTTGCCCTGGCCCGACCGACGCACCCCGCCGGTCTTCAACACGCCGGAACAACCGGTGAGCCTCCAGGCCTGGGTCTACGTGGCACCGGGCGCGACCTTCCAGCTTCACGCCGACCCAGCGGGCGCCCCGTGGCCGCGACTGGTCACCACCATCGAACCGGACAAGCTCTGGGCCGAACTGGGTCGCAGCGGCTTCACCTATGAATTACGCCAACAAAGCGGCCCCGGCGCCTACCGGACCGATTGGCCGGTGGTCGCCATGGGCCCGGAAAAACACCTCGGCTATGCCGTGCAGTGGTTCGCCATGGCGACGGCACTGTTCGGCCTGTTCCTTTATCTCGGATGGCACAACGCAGGGAGACACCATGGGAAACACCATGAATCCAACCAACACGTCTGAGGCGCCCGTGGTGCCCAACCGTCGCAAGGGACGCCTGCAATTGCTGCTGATCGTGCTCGGGGTGATCGGCCCAATGATCCTGGCCACCGGCATGTACAAATTCCAGTTCTGGGTGCCCGACAGCCGCAGCTACCACGGTGAACTGATCGGCAACGGCCAGACCCGCGCCGAGATTGGCGTACAGGCCGATGAACAGCGCTGGCAGATCCTGGTCACCGCACCGCAGGAATGCTCGGTGGATTGCCGGCAACTGGTGTACCTCGCCCGGCAGGTACAGATCGGCCTCGGCCGCGACGCCTCCCGCGCCAGCCACGCCTTGGCTATCGCGCAACCGCTGGACGCTGAATATGACGGGCAACTGCAGCGTGAATACCCGCAGTTGCAACGCTACCCACTGGACCTACCGGCCTACCAGAAAGGCGCCCAAGGCTCCGGCGGTGCGCAACTGTGGATCATCGATCCCCACAGCAACCTGGTGCTGCGCTACGACGCCCGGGTCAAGGGCAAGGACCTGCTCAACGACCTGCGCCACCTGCTGAAACTGTCGAACATCGGATGAGGGCATCGACATGGCCAAACCTGGATTTCGCCTCGCGCTGTTTGCCACGCTGCTGGCACTGATCGTCGTCCTGCTGGGCGCCTACACCCGGCTCACCCACGCCGGCCTCGGCTGCCCGGACTGGCCCGGTTGCTACGGTTTCATCAGCGTGCCCAAGAGCGAAGCCCAACTGGCCCATGCCGAGCTGCATTTCCCCGACACCCCGGTGGAGGCCCATAAAGGCTGGAACGAGATGGTCCATCGCTACTTTGCCGGAACCCTGGGGCTGTTGATTACCCTGTTGGCCGCCCGGGCCTGGATGAACCGCCGTCACCCCGGCCTGCCATTGAAACTGCCGCTGTTCCTGCTGGCCGTGGTGTTCGCCCAGGCGGCGTTCGGCATGTGGACCGTGACCCTGAAGCTGTGGCCGCAGGTGGTGACCGGGCATTTGCTCGGCGGCTTCGCGACGTTGAGCCTGCTGTTCCTGCTCACCTTGCGCTTGTCCGGCGTATTGCCGGCGCTGACTGTGCCCAAGCGCCTGCAACATTGGGCCACGGCCGGGCTGCTGCTGGTGATCGGCCAGATCGCCCTCGGCGGTTGGGTCAGCTCCAATTACGCCGCCATGGCCTGCATCGATTTCCCCACCTGCCACGGCCAATGGCTGCCACCGGCCGATTTTGCCAACGGCTTTCACCTGACCCAGCACATCGGCCCGAACTACCTGGGCGGGCAACTGGACAGCGACGCCCGCACGGCCATCCACCTGACCCACCGCATTGGTGCGCTGCTGGTGACGGTGGTGTTACTGGGCCTGGCCTGGCAATTGAAGACTGTCGGCATGACCCGGCTGGCCGGGCTGGTGCTGGCCGCACTGGCGGCGCAGATCACCCTGGGCATCAGCAACGTGCTGTTCCATCTGCCGTTGCCGGTGGCCGTCGCCCACAACGCCGGGGGCGCCGCACTGCTGCTGACCCTGGTGCTGGTCAACTATCACGCCCGTACCAGCCTGGTCCGGGTCAAGCATCAAGTCCCGCTGCGCTGGCGGTTCAACCCGCCTAAACACGGCGCCAGCCCCATAACAATAAAAGGAGAGATGCCATGGCAACCTTGACCGGTGAACGCCACAGCCAAGCGATCTGGCGCGATTACCTGGAGCTGACCAAGCCCAAAGTGGTGGTGCTGATGCTGATCACCTCGCTGGTCGGCATGTTCCTCGCCACCCGTGCCGGCGTGCCGTGGACGGTCCTGGTGTTCGGCAACCTGGGCATCGCCCTGTGTGCCGGCGGCGCGGCGGCGGTCAACCATGTGGTGGACCGACGCATCGACGCGGTGATGGCCCGCACCCACAAACGGCCATTGGCCGAGGGACGAGTCTCCCCCGCCGCCGCCCTGACCTTTGCCCTGGCACTGGCCGTGATCGGCCAGGCCTTGCTGCTGGCCTTCACCAACCCGCTGACAGCCTGGCTGACTCTGGCCTCGTTGCTCGGTTATGCGGTGGTCTATACCGGTTTCCTGAAACGGGCGACGCCGCAGAACATCGTCATCGGCGGCCTGGCTGGCGCGGCACCACCGCTGCTGGGCTGGGTCGCGGCCACCGGTCATGTCAGCGCCGAACCGCTGCTGCTGGTGCTGATCATCTTCGCCTGGACCCCGCCACACTTCTGGGCCCTGGCGATTCACCGCAAGGAGGAATACGCCAAGGCCGACATCCCGATGCTGCCGGTGACCCACGGCGAGCACTACACCAAGATCCATATCCTGCTGTACACCCTGGTGCTGCTGGCGGTGAGCCTGATGCCGTTCGTGATCCACATGAGCGGGATGCTGTACCTGGTTTGCGCGCTGGTGCTGGGTGCCAGGTTTCTGCAATGGGCCGTGGTGTTGTACCGTGGCAGTCGGCCGCACGCGGCGATCAACACCTTCAAGTACTCTATCTGGTACTTGTTCCTGCTGTTTATCGCGCTGCTTGTAGATCATTACTTACTGTTGAGCCTATGACTCGAACCCAGAAAACCGTCTTCATTCTCGTGGCCGTGATCGCGCTGATCCTCGGCCTGACCATCAACAAGGTGCTGTCCGGCAAAGGCCAGGGCGACCCGACGGCGCTGATCGATGCCGGCATCATCCTGCTGCCCCAGAGCCGCAACCTGCCGGACGTGAAAATGACCGACCAGGACGGCCAGCCCGTGGCGATGGACGGGTTGAAAGACAAATGGAGCCTGCTGTTCTTCGGCTACACCTTCTGCCCGGACATCTGCCCGACCACCCTCGCCCAGCTGCGCCAGATCAAAAGCGAACTGCCGCCCGAGGCTGTGGCCAAGTTGCAAATCGTGCTGGTCAGCGTCGACCCGAACCGCGACACGCCCAAGCAACTCAAGCAGTACCTGGGCTACTTCGATCCGCAGTTCATAGGGCTGACCGCCGCCTCAGTGGAAGACCTGCAGAAACTCGCCAATGCGGTGAGCATTCCGTTCATCCCGGCGGACACTAGCAAGCCCAACTACACGGTCGATCACAGCGGCAACCTCGCCGTGATTGGCCCGGACGGTACCCAGCGTGGGTTTATTCGTGCGCCGTTGAATAACCAGAAACTGGTGGCGCAGTTGCCGGAGATGCTCAAGCGTAAATAGCACTTCCGCGGGCATGCCGCTCAGTTAAGCCGTGCCGATTCATTGTTGTAGGGAAACTCATTGTGGCGAGGGGATTTATCCCCGCTGGGCTGCGCAGCAGCCCCCCAAAAGCCCAATGCGATCAACATGGCACAACGCGGTGCCTGCGTTCAGGGCGAGAGACCTCCTGCCCCCACTCCCTCTGTGGGAGCGGGCTTGCTCGCGAAAGCGTCGGGTCAGCTTGCATCAGGACTGAATGTACCCCCGCGAGCAAGCCCACCCCCACCTCCAACCTGGGGTGCTCACAAATACTGCATCCAACCCAACTCCCCTGTGGGAGCGAGCCTGCTCGCGATGACACCCGCCCAGCCCCCCCGTGTCGAGGGAGCTTACTCCCGCTCGGCTGCGCAGCAGCCGCAAAACCAGACGATGCGGTTTGCCTGAAGAAATCCAGGGGCCTGCTGCGCAGGCCAGCGGGAGCAAGCTCCCTCACCACAGGGGTTAGTGTCGAGCCGAATATCCAGCCCAACGCCACCCACTGTGGGAGCGGGCTTGCTCGCGAAAGCGGCGGGTCAGCTTGCATCAATATTGAATGTGCCACCCTCTTCGCGAGCAAGCCCGCTCCCACACCGGGTGGTGGCCGAACACAGCCTCTGCAACAGCCCGATCCCCTGTGGGAGCAAAGCTTGCTCGCGAAAGCGGCGGGTCAGCTTGCATCAATGTTGAACATGCCACCCTCTTCGCAAGCAAGCCCGCTCCCACACCGGGTGGTGGCCGAACACAGTCTCTGCAACAGCCCCGATCCCCTGTGGGAGCAAAGCTTGCTCGCGATGAAATCGACACGGTTCCAGACCAAAACAAGTCACCCAAATCGCCGGCAAACCCCACTCCTACAGAACCTGCCTACACACCTTCATCAAGCTACGCATCCTTGCGCCTTTGCCTACAACTACGCCAGAATCCGCCCGCTTGTGCGCCTTGTCCCTGGGTTCTATTGTCTTTCCTGCCACTGCCCATCAGTGGTCGGGTTTAGTAGCCCGAGGTAATCGAAGTTGTACAAGCGCTTCTCAAACAGGGCCCTACCCTGTTCTTGATGGTGGCTGTACGCAGGGCGCTCAGGCGCGCCGGCTTCTTCGGTTCCCCGGTCTACTAACCTGCGTACAGCTGCCACCCCATTGTTTAGTAGCTTCGGGGTGTCGGCATCACATCTGGAACCGAAGCATATGTACAAAATAACTCCGAATCCGCCAGTGGCAGATTCCACCTCTACATCCGCAAAATCCAAAGCCAAGCAGCAAGACGAAACCACCAAACGGGTGCTCGATCACTACTTGCTACCGAAACCAGATAAATCCCAAGACGCCCCCAAACCGGGCCAGCTATACACCGTCGTGAAAGGCCTCGATAACGAATGCCTGCTCGCCAACCTCAGCGAAACCCTGGCCTCGGCTGATGCCATGGTGAGTGACCTGGCGTTTGATCTGGATGGATCGAGGCGTCATGTGGCGCAGGGTATCCAGCAGTTGATTGAGCTCAGTTCGTTGCTGGCGAATCGGGTGTTGGATAACGTGGAACCGCGGCAGTAGTATTTTTTCTCCAATGAAAAAACCCGACGTTTTGCGTCGGGTTTTGGTTCTTCTATCCGTGGATAGCGAACGGATGAGATGTAAATATTCTCAAATTTCTTTTCCCGCATATCCCACCACGGTCCTTCCTAGCGACAGGCTGCAAACAGCCAAAAGCAGCCGCTCTGCAAGAGCTTCTTCCAGACGGAGCCGGTAGTTCGCTAACGGTACATACTTGCCCTAGTTCGGATGTTCCGCGAGGACGACGCATCAGCACAGTGAGCGCTAGTTCAGCCTTAGGCCCTCGTTTGTACCGCATCCATCTCGCCACTTAAAATTGATGGCAGCGGTCACGGCAACCAACATACAACGCTACTTTCTTAATTACGATACTTTTGTGATTTCAAGCATGCCATTCTGAAAGCGAATATTGAGCCCCTCTCTTGAGGCATTTCTTTCGAAATAGAAATATACCGCCTGCCATGCCGACGACCTTGGATTTTTGTTAACAAAATCGGCCAGGGCGCTGTAGACATTAGACCCTTCTTTGGCAATAATGCTTTCCACAATGCCGTGCATCGGCAAGTTTGTACCTTTGCTTAATATCAACCAAAGTGTATTTATCTCAAGATCTATCGCATCTGTCATAATGCATTGAGCGAACCAATCATTCCAATCTTCAACTTTGATTTGGTTATGAAGACTCAGATAGGTATCAATGTATAAAGCTAGCTGATTTATTGACCAATCCAAACCTGACTTTGCACAAATTAAAAGTAATTTTATTTCTTCCACGCTACCTGTATCTACTTCCTTTATAAGCTCTTCCGTTTTCGACAGAATTAAGCCGCCAACCTCTCGAGGTGATTTGCGGCTCGTAAACGGCCCCCCCAGATAAATATTTTTAATTTTGCTATCGGCAATATACATCGTCGAACTATACAAATCCTCAACAATCCCAACCATATCAGAGCACTGCAATGCACGGGAAAAAATAATCTCCACGCCACGCCTTACAACAGCATCAGAAAAATATGGGACTTTACGAATCCAAGAGTGAATCTGATTTATATCTGCTGAGGCGAGCGTGTCAGTAGCAGCCTCTGCAAATTCCAACAGACCAAGTGAGCCAAGTATGGCTTGAATATCATATCGGTACTCTGGATGGGTCAAAGGGTCTTTCGCAACTTCAGATAGTAAACCAATTACTTCCGAAGTCACTTCTTTCTCTCGACTACTTTTCAAGTAAGAAAGTGCATGAGCATGACCGCCAGTCTTTTCGAGTCGACACAGTCCGCAAAAATGAGCTTTCCACCAGCTTGTCGACATGTAGGCCTCACTAAAACTTTGCCAGAGACTGCGGTACTCAGCCTCTCCGAACGCGGCTTCTATTAATTTAGACTGTGAGCCATCGGAATATTCCATTACGAAAAACGTTGCTACAGACCTCACGACAAGCGGGAGGGTTTCATCCGCGACTATCGCTTTCCAGTTAATTGATGGTTCTTCGCGCAACTGGAAAAGCACTTCAGCAATAACAGCGGAAGGCAAAGTACTAGTAACTTCCTTTCGAGCTCTATTTAACAAAAGCTCAAGAGATTCATTTTTTGCGAGTTTTATTGCGCGACACCAATTTAAGTCCCACAACTCCCTAATATCTTCACCCTTTAGCACGGCTTCTAAGCACTCAAGCATAAGCTCACTCTCGGAAACTCGAACAAGAATGTTCGCTCGCTCGTAGATGTCACTGCCACTTTTGACAAGCGCGCTTCGAATGTCAGGGTGTAGGGGCTTACAAAAACCGTCGGCGATTAAATTGCCGATTTGCATTCTGATTTGATGTCCGCCTTTGGTTAAGGCATGTGCTAACTTCGAAGCAACCATTTCCCGGAGATCTGAGCTAACCGAAGCACCATTGACAATACAGCGCGCAGCCAGCCTCAATGACGTATAAAAAATATCATCATCTCGTTCGATTTGCCGACGCAGTAAAGCATCCGCGTTGTCGATTTTTTCTACGGCAAATTGAATCGCTTGAGCCCATGGGCGTCGATAAACATTTTCAAGCCAATCATCCGCATCGAGTCTGCCAGCATATGCTAGTACACAACCCGCTAGGTATTCTTGAATCGTAGGAATGCTAAAGGCAAGTCGCGCGCCTCGACGCTCAAGCAGTCCATTTTGGACGAGTGCATCAATACAATCATCGCCGACGGGGTCGCCAAGCGCTTTGCTGAGGCACAATCGTGCTATTGACTCAGGAACGGCAGCCTCGTTTCGCTCTAAAGATAGCAACGCAATCGCTTCAGCTCCACGTCGCAATTGTGACTTTCCAATTGTCGACTTACCAACTCCTTTATGCCTTTCCGGGGATAGTGCATGCAAAATGTAAAGTTCCAATACTTCTGATCTACTGGTGGGAATAACTCCATTTTTAGGCAGCGTGGCCGCATAAATAGCAAGGAACAGTGGAGTTCGGCAAAGCAGGTCTAACTCTTCATAGGCTTGCACATGTTTCACGCTCCTTTGTATGTCGAATTCTCCTCGTGCGCGAAAGTAGGCTCGCAGCATCTGAATCATTTGATCATCATCAAGCCGCTGCAAGCGAAACAACTTGAATTGGGGAGGAAAAGAAGTCACTGAAGCGTCGCGAGCTCCGACTAAGACTGGCATGTCTGGAAAACGTGCCACCGCACGCCCGATCATGTTGACCAGTGCAGCTCTTGAACTGTCATTGAGCTCATCAACACCATCTATGAACATCACGGCGCGCCCTTGTTCGCAAAGGGCTGTCCAATCCATAGTGACTTGATACTGAGCATTATAGTCGGTGTTTAGATAATCCTGTATCGTGGGGTGGTCAGGCAATTTCTCCGCATGGATGAAAGCAGGGACAAATGTAGTATGTTTTGCCAAACGGCGAACTGTCGCGCGGAGAAGTGTTGACTTACCATGCCCTGCCCCGCTTTCGAGAATTACCAATCTCATTTCGGGTGTCGGAAAATCACGCAAATCTACTTTATCGCCATTATCCCTGTGAGCCCGCCATGGGTCCTCATCATCGAAATTTGCCTGTTCAGTTTTTTCAAGGGACACAATATTAGGCCAAACAAGCAAGTCGTCCTGGTGCATCGAAATAGATGTACCAGGCACACCGATATGATCAACCTGTGTGGCTATGGCTTCGCCATATCGCTCGAGCCCATCGGAATGAGTGCCAAAGACGCGGATATGGAACTTCCTGAACAATATTTCTGACAACTCGCTCGCCCGGAAAGTATGACGAACTCTGGCTGCACCACCACAGCAATCCCGCAATCGACTGTACAGTTCAGATGGTTTTTCAGAGGCATGCGGCATCCAGTCCCTTACTCCTGACGTCTCAGCTGAGCTCAGCGTCATAAATTCTGCGCGGGTTCGCTTTATTACGAAGAATGCATCATCATCAGGCAGAGAAAGCGCATTCAATATCAAATCTGCAATCTTACTATGCTCTTGATTAAGAGCATTACGCCATTCTCCAATGTTTTCTTTTCCTTGCGCTCGCTCTAACGTCTCCCGAAGATTCTCCAGCGCCGCGCCAAAAGTTCCAAGTACTAACCGAAACTGGTCTAAAGTAGTACGACATTTCTCAGACTGTTTTTTAGCAGAGCTCCAAAATTTCACCCAAGCTTCGCCTTGAAGAGCGAGTTGCTCCTTCACCTGAATGTAAAGCACTGATCCGTTTGCGTAGTTTACAACGATGTCGTCAATACTTTCGGGAGCTTCCACTCGTACGGAAATAACTCTTGAATGGCCATTGACCGGCGGTCGAGTATCAAGCAACGCCCCTAAGTAGAGCGCGGTGATACTATTTTGGTAATAAATTCCCGACTGCGTTGTCGGTCCTCCGGACTCGGCCAATGTGCCTCCCTGGAACTTCAGGTTAAGAAATATTCATTGTAGCGGCTTTGCCAGAGGTGCGCATCAATATGCCTTGACGAGCAGCGTAATCGAAACATTATCTTCTTTGATCATTCTTGAAAACGTTCTCGGGCCCTGCAACCACGTCTTCGAGAACAGAGCACATTTCTATTGTTTCTCGTTAAGCCTCTTGAGCCCGTATTCCACTCCGTAAATGAAGGCAAGGTAAGCCACGCTTGCCGATCCAAGTATTCCACTGCCTTACGGGCGCCCGCTTTTGCTTCTGTGGTAGCGTTGAGAAAAAATCAAGCTCAGCGCTCTTACGGTTCAACAGCAGCTCCACCAAAGGAAGCCCATGTGGGGAATGCCGTATGCCGAAGCAGAGCAAACCACTAGTAAATGAGGTTACTTCACTCTGCGTTCTTCGTCCGCTTTTGGCCGATCTCTGCCTGTCGCAAAGAGCAGCTCCGGGTCGATTTTTGCCTATCACGACTGTCCGAAATTGACTGTGGATTCAGCCGTCGACGGACACAATCGGCCTGCTTTAGCAGCGCAGGTTGAATTACCTTCTAGAACGCAGCCGCATCATTGATAGCTGCCTCATAGGCATGCTTCTCAAATGTGAAGGGGCCGACTCCTTCAATGATTTGAGGCTCTTCATAGCCGTTCTCGTAAGCAAAGGAATCCCACGTGAAACAGTCATCGTTTTGGCGAACAGATGCTGCGTAGGCGCCACACCCGATGTCACCGCACTCAGGGCAGATGTAAAGGAGTATCCGACCGCTTTCTGTTTCAGCGGGCTCGCGTAATAGCAGACGAGAACTAGATTGTTTGTTTTGCTCTAGGAAGCCCTTAACGAAACACCCCATAAAGTCGGAATGTCCACCAGCAGCTGTAACGATAGCGTTGAGCAACGAACGTTCGTTTATCAGAAAGTCGGAGGAGCATCGCTCGGCCATGGTGCAGCCATTTGAGGCGCTTCCCGGACGAAACAACTCTTGAAATGTGAGGGTACTGACTTCCATACCTGCGAACCACTTTATGCACTGAGTTGGCGTGGAATTACATACAACATCGTGGGTTGGTACAAGCCAAATTTCATCCTCCGACTGAACGCTTTTGGCCGCTCTCTGCCGGTCGCCTCTTCGGCGGATATTGGTCAATTCCTGATGCAAACGGTGGTCCGCACCAATGCAACTGGCTGGTCGATGGAAACGAATACGGAAGGTCACGCGGGTGCAATTTCACAAACAGGATTTTGAGTGGGTCACATTCACTGGAACCGGATGTCAGCATCACTGGAATACACACCCACCGTCAGACATGGGTTAGCGGATAGCCAGGCAGGATGCACCGACCGCTGTCGCCCGGCGTAACTGCGACATGACGTTCCCCGCCGTAATCACCGCAGCAGGCGACATTGGGCAGTTGCTCGCGGCCAGCGCCTCTGCGACCCAGGTATTGCAGGTATAGAACAGCGAGTAACTACCCTCGGCCTGGTAGAACCGGCTCTCTCCATACTGGCCAGGCCCGAGCACCACCAAGGTGCCCGTCGCTGAGCGGGTGAAGGTCCCGGCCACGAACGCGAGTAGTCGTCGGTAGCTGTCCTCCGTCACCCGCACCTTGATGACCTCGCTTGCGGCGAAACGCTGCCTGGGGTCACCGTCAATCTTGACCGCATGCAGCACGGTTGCCGTCGACCCGAACAAGGCTCGCAGGGCCAGGCTCAAGGTGGCCTCTGGGGCTCGGTAAAAATCCTCGTCACCCCAGCCGAACTCAACGAAGTCGCCGTCGCTGAATTCCTCAGCCAGTGCGGGAAGCACCTGAAGCAGATCGGGGCTCGCAATTGCCAACCCGGTATGCAGGCCATGATTCACCACATAGAAGGACCGCCAATCGCCACCCTCGCCCCTCGGCGGGTCCGACGCGGTAGCGCAGCCGAACAGCGTGAGGACCAGGGCTAGCACTACAATGCGCATACACAAGGGCTTGGAGGCTCGCTAACGAAACGTGGGAAAACCCAGCGGGGGTTGGCGCTGTATACAAGCATAGAAGCTGGTTCGCGCCATCAGGCAGGCATTCGTGGGCCGGTTGGGCGTCGAGGCGTTCAGGAAGTGGGTCGGTGATTGACCGCGAGCAAGCCCCGGTTCCAGATCGGAACAAGCCGCCTGCATCGCCAAAACACCTAACTCCTACAGCCCCCACCTACATCCTCCATCAAGCTACGCATCCTTGCGCCTTTGCCTACAACTACGCCAGAATCCGCCCGCTTGTGCGCCCTGTCCCCGGGTTCTATTGTCTTCCTGCCACTGCCCATCAGTGGTCGGGTTTAGTAGCCCGGTTTACGTCTCGGTGTATGAGTCTCATCAGTCAGGCATTGCCTGTTCTCGATGGTGGCTGTGCGCATGGCACCCTCGGGTGCGCCGGGTTTGACGTAATCACCGGTCTACTAACTTGCGCACAGCCGCCACCCTTTCGTTTAGTAGCGAGAGGGTTGCGGCCCAATTGAGAGATTACGTCAATGTTCAAAACTACCCCGAATCCGCCAGAAGCAGATTCCACCTCTACATCCGCAAAATCCAAAGCCAAGCAGCAAGACGAAACCACCAAACGCGTGCTCGATCACTACTTGCTACCAAAACCGGATAAATCCCAAGACGACCCCAAACCGGGGCAGCTATACACCGTCGTGAAAGGCCTCGATAACGAATGCTTGCTCGCCAACCTCAGTGAGACGCTGGCTTCGGCTGATGCGATGGTGAGTGACCTGGCGTTTGATCTGGAGGGATCGAGACGTCATGTGGCGCAGGGGATTCAGCAGTTGATTGAGCTGAGTTCGTTGTTGGCGAATCGGGTGTTGGATAATGTGGAGCCGAGGCAGTAGGTAAACGTTTGTCAATGAAAACCCCCAGCGTTCTGCGCCGGGTTTTGGTTCTTTGAAGCCGTCGGCAATAACCGACAGCTGTTTGAGGCGGGTTTCACATTCTGCTTCGCCAGCTGCATGCGCTATCAGGTTTTATTGTTTTTAGTTGTCGCCGCAATGGCTGTCTCCGTCGAAGCCTCGCCGATAGTTGCAAGAACGTCTTGGCTGTCTATGCTCAGACTGCCGAACGTAGTCTAAAAATCCAAGGTGGACTTTATGACAAAACCGCTTCGCTATCTGTCCATCCTTTATCTAGTGCAAGCACCACTTCTAGCTGTCGCGCAAGACGCCGCTCCGAGCGTCCATCAAATGACAACCACGCCAGAGAATGCAAGGTTCGAAATAGTTCATTCACCGCTGGCAGCCAAATGGACTTTCCGCCTGGATCGATACACTGGAAATATCGGACAGCTGGTAAAGACGGCTTCTGGAGGAAGTGCGTGGGATTCTATGACTGTAATCGGGCTGCCTAAGGTGGATGGCACATCTGGCCCCCGGTTTGTTTTACTTACCTCAGGGCTGGCCGCTAGATTCACATTTCTGATGGATACTCAAAGTGGCAGGACTTGGGAGCTAACAAGCATCAGCAGTGGAAACGCAGAGCCGGAAACTGTATGGCAACCGTTTGAATAAGGGACTAAATAAGGGGACGCCCATTTATTTTCTGGGATCCATGTCGACCTCAAAAAATATCAAAGCCTACTGAAAGATAGCTATAACTAGCTGAATTTATTAGTTTTCGCTATACACGACTATCATTCTATATGAGTCGAAATTTTTCCTAATGTTAGATCCGCCCCTTTCCACTGGAAAGGAGGATTGACTCGTATGGCTAAGAGATCGGTTGGGCCGTGTGAACCTAGCAGTGGGGGCGTTTGCAGACCAAGCGGCATTCGGCTTTCTTGAGATCGTTCCCACGCTCTGCGTGGGAATGCCTCCACGGACGCTCTGCGTTCGGCTCTTGGGGGACGCAGAGCGTCCCTAGCTGCATTCCCACGCGGAGCGTGGGAACGATCAAATGGCTAAGAGCAAGGAATCACCATGTTTGCGTTCTACACCCAGACGTCGTCAGCCACTCCGACCAACCGAATAGCCTCCTCTTCCGAAGGCTCGGCGAAGGTGATGTTCAAATTACCGTAACCGGAATGGTCCCCCACCAAGCTCAACTCGAATCGAGCCCCGGATGCGTCGGTTTCGTAGCTCTTCAAGTAAGTCAGGTCCTTGGCTTCATTGAAAATCACGTCCAACGTGCCGTTGTAACCATTTCCCAGTCGGGTAAAGCCCAAGGCGGACAAGTCGATCGTGTCTTCACCCACGGTATAGTCAATCAGGCGATCAGTGTGGTTTTCGGTGGCGGTGCGGTAGCTGTCGCTCAGTCCGTCGAAGCGGAACACATCGTTGTTACCGCCCCCCACCAATTGGTCCCGGCCCTCTGCGCCAACCAATACATCATCCCCTAGCGCTCCATAAAGGCGATCATCGCCCGCGAACCCTTCGATGATTTCGCCGCGAGCGTTGCCTTGTAAACGATCAGCCCCCTCGGTGCCCGTCAACCTGGCTTGCTGAAACAGGAGGTTGGTTTCATTCAGCGTTTGGCCCAAGTTACCGTTGAAGACCACTTCGAAGCGTTCCCCATCGGCGTTGGCCTCGAAGCTTTTGAGGTAGGTCCGCGTCCCGCTTTCATTGACGCGTATCGCCAGCGTTCCGTCGTGTCCGTTGCCCAGCCCGAGGAAGCCCAGGGAGGCGAGGTCGAGCGTATCGGTGCTGGGGTCGAAGTCAGTGATTCGGTCGCTATGGGCCGCGGTGGCGGTTCGATAGCTGTCTGTGACTGACTGGTAACGGAAGGTATCGGCCCCGGCACCGCCCGTCAGCAGGTCTCGACCTTGCTGGCCGTCGAGCAGATCGTTACCGGCCCCGCCAAGGATCGCATCGTCGAACGAGGCGGTACCGAGCAAGAAGTCAGCATCGCGGCCACCGTCCAGGTGGTAATAGCCGTCGTCGGGATTGCCAAAGCTGTGGTCCAGGCGACCGTCGGGGTTCAACTGGACCAAGGCGGCCAGATAGCCGTCCGCGCTCGTGCCTTGGCTTCCACCAATCAATAGCTTGCCGTCGGCCCGCACGATCATGTCGGCGACTGCGAAAGGCGCGCTTTCCGAGCCCCAACTGACCCGACCCTGATCGCCGAAAGCGGTGTCGAGTGAGCCGTCAGCGTTGAGTCGGATGACGCTCGCCATGCCGCCCGAGGCGCCTGCCAGCAGGATTTTGCCGTCATCCTGGATGACGAGGGCGTCTGCGTGAACATCCAGGGCCAGGCTGCCGCCGTTCGCAAAGCTGCTATCCAGCGTACCGTCCGGGTTGAGGCGGGTCAGGGTATCTTGCCCCGTGACCAATACCTTCCCGTCTCCCTGCAGCGAAACGTCGAACGTGCTACTGGGGTGAATGCCAACGGACGCGGGTAGGTGCAGGATCCCAGCCTCTCCAAAGGACGAGACCAAGGCCCCCGTTGCGTCGAAGCGGGCAATATAGATCTCCCCGGACGGATACCCAGCGCTTGCGAAGAAGCTGCCGTCGCGTTGCACGGAGAACGACGCTTGCTGGCCTAGATCTTCATTCCAATAGAAAGGCACTGTCACGGTGCCGCCGTTCCCGAAACTCGTATCGAGGCTGCCGTCGGCCAAGTTACGACTGATGCCCGACACCCAGACGTTGTCTACGTTCACGTAGCGCGCCACCAGGTAGCCCCCTTCCGGCTGCACGGCGGCATTGCCGCCGTCCTCGATATCGAGCGCCACAGGGAGCAGGGATCTACCGTCGCCACTGAAGGTGCGGTCCAGGCTACCGTTGGCATTGAACCGGACCAGGCTGCCGGTGAAGCCTGAATCCTCTTCGCCTCCCAGCCCCAGGCGACTATAAGCGCCAAGCCAGATAGCACCGTCCGGATCGACCGCGATACCTGCGATTTTGTCCGAGCCCCATAAGGTCGTGGCGGCCATACCTGTTTTTTGCGCGGTTGAAGCGGCGGGCGAAATGCTCTGGCTCATGTCCAAGCCTCCGATAGATTTGGCGCCAAAAACTATAGACACGGCTCAGTCAGGTTGCCATTTATGAGACGAAGGGAGGTTCTTGGACGACCTTCTGCTCTGCTATCGATGCAACCCGTTCCCTTTTCTGTCCCTCAATAGCTTGCCCGCGACGTCTCAAATCTGCCTTGAGTAAGGTGACTGCCATCCCGGCAGTCAAACCGCGCATTGAGTGTTAGCCCAGTGCCAGGGGCTCAAGAGTGGGAAGAACAACTTCATATGCGAGTTACCGATAGGTCTGCGAACATGAAAAAACTAACCCGGCTCCCAACGTTAGCCCTCATTGCACTCGTGTTCTGCGGGGGGCTGTGGGCCGTTTCACAGTGGTGGGAAAAGGCTCTGGCGAAGCCCGTTGGCGCCGCCAGGATCAGCCCCAACGGCTGCTACCGAGTTCAGGAGTTCAAACCTTTTTGGGTACTGCCCGGCCTCTTTCACCCCCAGTCGCCCCCGGATGAACCAGAGCAGCAGCAGTGGTTTGTTCGCTGGGAGATTCCGGCCTTTTTTCGCTTGTACGATAATCGCAACGGCCAGCTGATTGGCGAAAGCGCGATCTACGATCTGGTGAATTATGGGGGACCTGTTTCTTGGGGCTTCGGCAGCCACCCCACCGTTTCCGTCGAAATGATCACGATTGGCACCGACCTACCTGATTGCATAGGTAATCAGCCCGGCTAGCGGGGGCGGAGTGAGTCCCCTTTTCAGTCGATGTTGCTCGGTACGTTTTGGAATAAGGGGACATGGAATAAGGGGACAGATTTATTTTCCTTAGATTTGCCCCTTCAATAGCGCTCGCAATGGATGCTTGCTCCTGCTTCTCCACCTGCTGAGGGCCAAGCCAGGACCTAACCACCGCACCTCCAAGCTACGTATCCTCGCGCCTTTGCCTACAACTGCACCAGAATCCGCCGGCTTTGCAGCCTTGCCCTCGGGCTCTATCGTTTCCTTATCACTGGCCGAGCCGGTATCGATGACGCTCAGGTACGCTAGGAGCCATCGGGAAAGTCATTGGCTCGTGGAGTGGGAGGATGCCTACCCTATTATCCGTGACGCTAATGTGGCCTAGCTCGGGCAGAGAAGCGCTGCTATCCACTCTCGTACACTGCCAATCTGCGGCCTTAATACCTGTAGTAAAAAGGAGGTTTACATCGCCATGGAAATCCAGGAAATCAAGCAACGCCTGGCCCGCCCCGCCGTGAAGCTCATTGCCGGCGGCTTTCGTCCTGTCGGCACCGATGAAGAAAGCTGGCTGGGCAATGTCTTCCTGTTCCGACCGGATGAAGAGGTGCCCACTAATCAGGCGGGGCAACAGTTGCTCCCCTATGCGCAGTTTTACCTGCCCGCCCTGCTCATCAATAGCCCTCTGCTAGCAGGGGTTCGTGTGCTGACGGTGTTCATTTCAAACCCGTTCCCCGAGCACTTTGAGCCGATGGGGGATAATTGGGTTATCCGCGAGTACGGGCCGGATGATGTGTTGGTGCGCAAGTCTCTGTCGGTGGCAGGCACATTCCTCAAACCCTTCCCACTGACGGCGCAAGCGGTGCCGGAGGACTTTCCACTGTGGGATGGCGGTGGTGTCCCGGAAGACCTTGAGCAAGCAATCCTCACGCTGGAACGCGCGGGCAAGATCCAGAGCTATTACGACTTGGTCACCCATACCTACGAACACAAGATCGGCGGTTACCCCTCGTTCTGCCAGTCGGGTGTTGATCCGGGTGAAGGCTTCGAGTTTGTGTTCCAGATCTCATCGGACTCGAAGATCAATCTGAACGTGGTCGACAGTGGGAGCCTGATGTTCTGGAAGCACAATGAAACTGGGGAGTGGGCGCTTTATTACGATTTTTACTAGCAGTCGGGGGACAGATTTATTTTCAGGAGATAAATCCCTTTTTTGTCATCGCTGATCCTGAAAGGAAATATATGACAACCGAACTGCATACCGGGGCGCACGCGGGCTACCGCACTCTCGACTGGCACGATGGATACGACGTTAACCTGGGTGACCTCATACACCAGCTTCCTCAGCTCGTACGTGGGCGTTATGTTGCGATTGCTGCGTCGGATAGCGGACCCTATAGCCTTAGCGCCGTTGAGATCGCTAGCGGGTGGCAACGTGTAGGTGACTTGGCGATCAGTCCTATCATTATGGATATCGATCAGTTGCCCACGCCGGGCTTTGATGAGTGGTATGTTTTTGAGCGCTTGCCTGATCGGGCGAGGCTCTCCAAATTCAGCAGCGCTATCGCATTTCAACCGTTCGGAGAGAGCCATAAGGTCGACAAGTTCTGGGCACAAATTGAAGATTTACAACCCGTGCATGCTCTGCTTGGCGCCTGTCGCCTCTTACTGATAACTCAAGACACAGCAATATATGAGAGCGTGCTTACGTTCTATTCAACCTAAGGGTTGAGGTGTTGTCTTGGGGAAACGGGAACAGACCACGACTATGAAACAGTCCGATTACAGGTGAGCCCAAATCGTGGTCTGTCCCCCGGTTTCTCCGCGGAAAGTGGCGGGTACGAAATTGCATTTCTTCAACCCTAATAAAGATCGACCTATGCAAAACACTTTGAAAACTTTGGCTTGCTTACCGATGCTTTGGGCCACATTAGCCGGTGCTACTTCAGCATGTACCGGTGATGGGTGCATTGACGAAGCATCGGCTTCCTTTATTGCACCCTATGATTTTTTCGAGGCCAAGTGCTCTTCGGTGAATCCTGGTATGCGGGAGCGATACTCTGCGGTGGCCGCCCACTTCCTACAGGATGCAGATGCAGATTTCCTCAAAAAGTTACGGGCTTCGGAAGCCTACGCTCGCGTGTTCGCCAAGATAGAATCGAAGGCAAATTCCTTAAGCGCAGACGAACTTGGCAACGTTTGTGAGGAGTTTTCGAAAGATAACTATGGCCCAACCAATAGGACTGAATGAGGAGACGAATTTATTTTCAGTCCTTTACGCAGCATCATTTTTGAACACTGCCCTCACCGGACGCTTGCACTCAGTAGGCTTACAAGGATGGAGTGTTCTTGCTCCCCAGAATGCGCATCAAGAAAAACCATATCCTCACTAATACCCTGAGCGCTAGAAACACCTAGGACGAACTCCCGTCCCGTAGATACAGCGAGCCTCTGCGCAAAAGGAATCAAGCGGTTGACCTGCTCGATACCATAGTTCTCAATGGGAAGGTTCAACCCAATAAACCAATCGGGTAAGTCATTCTCAGATAGGCTCTCATCGCGTTCGTGTTTCTGGTTCACGAGGAACGCACCCAGCTCAGACCATTCGCAAACGAGACCATCGAACGCAGCCACAAGCTCTGCCTCGATTGCATCGTTGTCGCTGCCATCTACATATAAATAAAGCATCTGTCCTGAGCGTCCGAGGGCTTCAATGCACCTATGATAGCGCTGGTGCACGCCAATTGTGAGCAGATGTCCATCATCGTGCTATAGCTGGGATCGGGTAGATGACTTCGCCGGACGCTTACAGCCCTCTCCCCTTTTCAGTCCGATTGCTACATATCACGAAGGGCTGCAATCGACCCGAGGCGGCTGGTGGGATGATCAAGGCCAGCCGCAAAAGCGGACATCTCAATTAGCGATCAGGTTGGCATCTACAAATCGGTAAGTGAACTCTATTGGGTCGGCAGCCAATCCCTTCTGCTGCATGTGTTTGGAATAGGAATCCCACGCGGCGTCGATTTGGCTGGGAAGCTCATCTGGAAGGTCCATCTGTTCAGCCACTATTTCAAACCACGTTCCTTGGGAGGCATAGGTCTCGCGTAGCTTGGGCTCCAGTTGAGCCAAGGCGTTCAATTGCTCTGGCTCAATCCTGCCGATGGATTTTAAAACGTAGAAATCCAATAGTTTTAGAAATGGTTTGCCTTCGTAGCGACTCATGACTGCATCGTTGCGTAAGGTGTGATTGATGTCTGTAGCTTCGTCTGACAGGCGTACACCTTCAGCGTCACTGGCAAAGATGTGAGGCGTGAATAGTACCCATAATACGGCTAACAACCGGAGAAGCCGCTTCATCGCTTTTTCACCCTGCGTCAAGATCAGCACGTGTCCTGAGAAAAGCCAAGTAGCGGGCGTCTTCCGCGGCGAAAATCTGTGGGCCAGCTCCCATGTATGCGCGCATCAGCTCATCTGCTGCACGGTCATCTTGACCATCATCGAGCAAAACCTGTCCAAGACGCAGGTGCAAAAAAGGATTTCCAATCCCGCCAGGGCAAGTCATTGCGTACTGCAAAGCTTCGCGAGCGGAGGTCGTAAATCCGGATAGGAAGCAAGCGTCAGCGATAGCCGCCAGGATCCAGGTTGCAGCCTCCCAATCATTTTTTGGGGAAGGGATTAATGCCCACGCCTTGTTATATTGGGCTACTGCTTCCTCAAAGCGGCCTGACTCAGCCAGCAGATCTCCGTCACTACTGAATTTCTTAATTTGCGAGTGAAGATCCGGACTCAATTCTCTATTTTCGCTCGTCATTATCCACTCCATAGATTTGGTAAAAATCGGTGGCCTCTATTAAGAAGAAAATCTCTGTTAGTTTCCTGTCTATCAGACAAACCGCATTGGCAGTTTGGGGCTGCTGCGCAGCCCAGCGGGGATAAATCCCCTCACCACAGGGGTTTTGTGTGTTGGCTGCTTGGCGGGCTGGTATTGAAACGGGGTGGGCTTTTTTGTGAGTGCTTCGCACTCAAGCGGGAGCAAGCTCCCTCGCCACAAAAGCAGTTTTGTGTGAAGTCAGGGATGGCGATCCAGTTTTTTGAGGAACACGGTCATTTCTTTTTCGGCTTGTTTGTCGCCGTGGGCTCGGGCGGCTTCAAGGCCTTGTTCCCAGGCTTGGCGGGCTGCGGCGGCGTCGCCTTGGCCTTGGTGGGCCTTGCCTAGGAGTTTCCAGGCGGCTGAGTATTTGGGGTCGAATTCGACGCAGCGTTGGAGGTGTTCGGCTGCTCGGGGGAATTCGCCTAGGTCGAGGTAGCCCTTGCCCAGGCCGAAGCGTAGCAGGGCGTTGTCCACACCCTTGGCGAGCATTTTTTCCAGGGAGTCGAGCATTTTAAAAACTCCTCATGACTAAGATCGTTCCCACGCTCTGCGTGGGAATGCAGCCCGGGACGCTCTGCGTCCCCTCAAGAGCCGAACGCAGAGCGTCCGTAGAGGCATTCCCACGCAGAGCGTGGGAACGATCCGTGGTGGTCAGAAGAAACTCAACCCCACATGGAACAGCTTCTCGACATCGCGAATGTGTTTCTTGTCCACCAGGAACAGGATCACATGGTCGCCGGTCTGGATAACGGTGTCGTCGTGGGCGATCAGCACTTCTTCGTCGCGGATGATCGCGCCGATGGTGGTGCCTGGCGGCAGGCCGATGTCGCGGATGGCTTTGCCGATCACTTTGCTGGATTTGGCGTCGCCGTGGGCAATGGCTTCGATGGCTTCGGCCGCGCCGCGGCGCAGGGAGTGGACGCTGACGATGTCACCGCGGCGCACGTGGGCCAGCAAGGTGCCGATGGTTGCCAGTTGCGGGCTGATGGCGATGTCGATGTCGCCACCCTGGATCAGGTCGACGTAGGCCGGGTTGTTGATGATGGTCATGACCTTCTTCGCCCCCAGGCGCTTGGCCAATAGCGACGACATGATGTTGGCTTCGTCGTCGTTGGTCAGGGCCAGGAAGATGTCGGCGTCGGCGATGTTTTCTTCCAGCAGCAGGTCGCGGTCCGAAGCACTGCCCTGCAATACCACGGTGCTGTCGAGGGTGTCGGAGAGGTAGCGGCAGCGTGCCGGGTTCATCTCGATGATCTTGACCTGGTAGCGGCTTTCGATGGCTTCGGCCAGGCGCTCGCCGATCTGCCCGCCGCCAGCGATGACGATGCGCTTGTAGTTCTCGTCCAGGCGGCGCATTTCGCTCATGACCGCGCGAATGTTCGCCTTGGCGGCGATGAAAAACACCTCGTCGTCGGCTTCGATCACCGTGTCGCCCTGGGGCAGGATCGGCCGGTCACGGCGGAAAATCGCGGCAACGCGGGTTTCCACATTCGGCATGTGCTCGCGCAGCTGGCGCAGTTGCTGGCCCACCAGCGGCCCGCCGTAGTAGGCCTTGACCGCCACCAGTTGCGCCTTGCCTTCGGCAAAGTCGATCACCTGCAAGGCGCCGGGGTGCTCGATCAGGCGCTTGATGTAGTTGGTCACCACCTGCTCGGGGCTGATCAGCACATCCACCGGGATCGCTTCGTTGTCGAACAGGTCGGCGCGGGTCAGGTAGGACGCTTCGCGCACCCGGGCGATCTTGGTCGGGGTGTGGAACAACGTGTGGGCGACCTGGCAGGCGACCATGTTGGTTTCATCGCTGTTGGTCACGGCCACGAGCATGTCGGCATCGTCGGCGCCGGCCTGGCGCAGCACCGTCGGCAACGACCCGCGACCTTGCACGGTGCGGATGTCGAGACGGTCGCCGAGGTTGCGCAGGCGTTCGCCGTCGGTGTCGACCACGGTGATGTCGTTGGCCTCGCTGGCCAGATGTTCCGCCAGCGAACCGCCGACTTGTCCTGCGCCGAGGATGATGATTTTCATCCAGTCACTCCTATCGAATCGGTCTTAACCGCGTGCGGCGGCGATCTTGATCAGCTTGGCGTAGTAGAACCCGTCGTGACCGCCTTCCTGGGCCAGCAACTGCCGGCCGTGAGGCTGCTTCAGGCCGGCCTGGCTGGCAATGTCCAGCTCCCGGGCGCCTGGGGTGCGGGCGAGGAAGGCTTCGATCACTTCGGTGTTCTCGGTCGGCAAGGTCGAGCAGGTGGCGTAGAGCAGCATGCCACCCACTTCCAGGGTCGGCCACAGGGCATCGAGCAGTTCGCCCTGCAACACGGCCAGCGCCGCAATGTCGTCCGGCTGGCGGGTAAGCTTGATGTCCGGATGGCGGCGGATCACGCCGGTGGCCGAGCATGGCGCGTCGAGGAGGATGCGCTGGAACGGCTTGCCGTCCCACCAGGTCGCGGTGTCGCGGCCATCGGCGGCGATCAGCTCGGCCTCCAGGCCGAGGCGTTCGAGGTTTTCCTTCACGCGCACCAGGCGCTTGGCTTCCAGATCCACCGCCACCACGCCGGCCAGCTTCGGCTCGGCCTCGAGGATGTGACAGGTCTTGCCACCCGGCGCGCAGCAAGCGTCCAACACCCGTTGACCGGGCGCCAGTTCCAGCAGGTCAGCGGCCAGTTGGGCGGCTTCGTCCTGGACGCTGATCCAGCCCTCGGCAAAGCCCGGCAGTGCGCGCACATCGCCCGGGGTTTCCAGGACGATGCCGTCGCGGCTGTACTGGCACGGAACGGCCGGGATGCCCGCCTCGCCCAGCAACGCCAGGTAGGCATCGCGGGTATGGTGGCGACGGTTGACCCGCAGGATCATCGGTGGATGGGCATTGTTGGCCGCACAGATGGCTTCCCATTGCTCGGGCCAGAACGCCTTCAGGGATTTTTGCAGCCAGCGCGGGTGAGCGGTGCGGACCACCGGGTCGCGCTCCAGCTCGGCCAACAGGGTTTCGCTTTCCCGCTGGGCGCGGCGCAACACGGCATTGATCAGGGCCTTGACCCAGGGCTTTTTCAGCTTGTCGGCGCAGCCCACGGTTTCGCCGATGGCGGCGTGGGCCGGGACGCGGGTGTAGAGCAGTTGATAGAGCCCCACCAGCAGCAGCGCCTCGACGTCGGCATCGGCGGCCTTGAACGGCTTCTGCAACAGCTTCGCCGCGAGGGCCGACAGCCGCGGCTGCCAACGGGCGGTGCCGAACGCCAGGTCCTGGGTGAAACCGCGATCACGGTCTTCGACCTTGTCCAGTTGGGTCGGCAGGGAACTGTTGAGGGAGGCTTTGCCACTGAGTACGGCGGCAAGTGCCTTGGCGGCGGCCAGACGCGGGTTCATGAGGCGTCCGTCGCTTGGCCGAGCACAGTGCCGACGGCAAATTTCTCACGGCGGCTGTTGAACAGGTCGCTGAAATTCAGTGCCTTGCCACCGGGCAGTTGCAAGCGCGTCAGGCACAACGCCTGCTCGCCGCAGGCCACGACCAGGCCATCCTTGCTGGCGCTGAGGATTTCACCCGGTGCGCCCTTCCCTTCGGCGTAACTGGCCGCCAGCACTTTCAGGGCTTCGCCGTTCAAGGTGCTGTGGCAGATCGGCCAAGGATTGAAGGCCCGCACCAGGCGCTCCAGCTCAACGGCTGGGCAGCTCCAGTCGATGCGGGCTTCGTCCTTGTTCAGTTTGTGCGCGTAGGTGGCGAGGCTGTCATCCTGCACTTCGCCTTCCAAGGTGCCAGCGGCCAGGCCGGCAATCGCCTCGACCACGGCCGGCGGGCCAATGAGCGCGAGACGGTCGTGCAGGCTGCCACCGGTGTCTTCGGCGCTGATGGGCGTGCTGACCTTGAGCAGCATTGGCCCGGTGTCCAGGCCGGCTTCCATGCGCATCACGGTCACGCCGCTCTCGGCATCGCCCGCTTCCACGGCGCGCTGGATCGGCGCGGCACCGCGCCAGCGCGGCAACAGCGAGGCGTGGCTGTTGATGCAACCCAGGCGCGGGATATCCAGCACCACTTGGGGCAGGATCAGGCCGTAGGCGACCACCACCATCAAGTCTGGCTTGAGCGCCGCCAGTTCGGCCTGGGCCTGTGCATCGCGCAGTGTCGGCGGCTGCAACACCTCGATACCGTGCTCCAGGGCCAGTTGCTTGACCGGGCTGGGCATCAGTTTTTGCCCGCGACCGGCCGGCCGGTCCGGTTGGGTGTAGACCGCGACGATTTCGTGGGGGCTGGCCAGCAGGGCCTTGAGGTGTTCGGCGGCAAATTCGGGAGTGCCGGCAAAGACGATGCGCAGTGGCTCAGTCATGGGTAGCTCTCAATTACAAAGCAGTCGCAAAAAGAAAAAGGCTTGCCGCGGCAAGCCTTTGAAGGGGGGCATCAAGCATTCTGGCGATGAAGTTTTTCCAGTTTTTTCTTGATGCGGTCACGCTTGAGGGTAGACAGGTAATCCACGAACAACTTGCCGTTGAGGTGGTCACACTCGTGCTGGATGCACACGGCCAGCAAGCCTTCGGCGATCAGTTCATATGGCTGGCCGTCACGGTCCAGGGCCTTGATCTTGACCTTCTGTGGGCGGTCGACGTTTTCGTAGAAGCCCGGCACCGAGAGGCAGCCTTCCTGGTACTGGTCCATCTCGTCGGTCAGGGTTTCGAACTCGGGGTTGATGAACACCCGCGGCTCGCTGCGGTCTTCGGAGAGGTCCATGACGACGATACGCTTGTGCACGTTGACCTGGGTCGCGGCGAGGCCGATGCCTGGCGCTTCATACATTGTTTCAAACATGTCATCGACCAACTGACGCACTTCGTCGTCCACTACGGCCACTGGTTTGGCGATAGTGCGCAGGCGCGGGTCCGGAAATTCGAGAATGTTCAAAATGGCCATAAGCTTGATAAATGCACGTGTGAGGTAAAGTCGGGTGGCTGGCCTGGCGTGTCTTGGGATGCAGGCTACCGTTGTAAAACGTTGCTCTTGTGGAGAATAGCTCCTTAAGCAGCGAGCCACGGGGGCTCTGGCGTTTTACGCGAACGCACATAATAAAGGGATTCACCGCATGAGGAAATCACTACTCGCCCTGCTGCTCCTGGCCTCGGCCGGGATCGCGCACGGGCAAGTGCAACTTCGGGAAGGTTTTCCCCAGCAATACACGGTGGTGACGGGGGACACGCTGTGGGACATTTCCGGCAAGTACCTGCGCGAGCCGTGGAAATGGCCCGAGCTGTGGCAGGCCAACCCGCAGATCGAAAACCCCAACCTGATTTATCCGGGCGACACCCTGTCGCTGGTCTACGTCAACGGCCAGCCGCGCCTGACCCTCAATCGCGGCGCCTCGCGCGGCACCATCAAGCTGTCGCCGCGCATTCGCAGCTCGCCAGTGGCCGACGCCATCCCGAGCATTCCACTGCAAGCCATCAACAGCTTCCTGCTGAGCAACCGCATCGTCGACACGCCTGAGGATTTCAACAAGGCCCCCTACGTCGTCGCCGGCAATGCCGAACGGGTGCTCAGTGGCATGGGGGATCGGGTCTTTGCCCGTGGCTCGTTCGGTGCGAACCAGACGGCGTACGGCATCTTTCGCCAGGGCAAGGTCTACACCGACCCCGAGACCAAGGAATTCCTGGGCATCAACGCCGACGACATCGGCGGCGGCGAGGTGGTCGCCACCGAGGGCGATGTCACTACCCTGGCCCTGCAACGCACCACCCAGGAAGTGCGCCTGGGTGATCGTTTGTTCAGCGGCGAAGAGCGCTCGATCAACTCGACGTTCATGCCCAGCGCGCCGAAATCGGACATCCACGGGTTGATCCTGGACGTGCCGCGAGGCGTGACCCAGATCGGCGCGCTGGACGTGGTCACCCTGAACAAGGGCCGGCGCGACGGGCTGGCCGAAGGCAATGTGCTGGCGGTGATGAAGACCGGTGAAACCGTACGCGACCGCATTACGGGCGAGCGGGTGAAGATCCCCGATGAGCGCGCCGGCCTGCTGATGGTTTTCCGCACCTACGACAAGCTCAGCTATGGCCTGGTGCTGTACGCATCGCGCTCGTTGGCGGTGCTCGACAAGGTCCGTAATCCGTAACGGGTCTCACAAGTTACCAACAGAGTTATCCACAGCTTGTTCCCGTTTGTACGGGGCTTATAACGGTCAAGGATGATCGCATGTCATTACCTGAATCTACGCCGGTTTCCCCTGCGGAACTGGAGGCCCGGCTACGCCTTCACCGCTTGCCGGAGCTGGGACCCAAACGTTTCATGACGCTGATGGAGGCCTTCGGCTCGGCCTCCAAGGCCATCAGTGCACCGGCCAGCGCCTGGCGCGCGCTGGGCTTGCCGCTGGCCTGTGCCGAGGCGCGGCGCAACCCGGATGTGCGTGACGGCGCCGCCCATGCATTGGCCTGGCTGGAGCGTGCGGGCCAGCATTTACTGATGTGGGACCAACCCGACTACCCGGCGCTGCTGGCGCAGATCAGCGATGCGCCGCCGCTGCTGTTCGTCGCTGGCGACACCTCGATCCTGGAAAAACCCCAGCTGGCGATGGTCGGCAGTCGGCGGGCATCACGCCCCGGCATGGACACTGCGGCGGCGTTTTCCCGAAGCCTGGCCGGGGCCGGTTTTGTCATCACCAGCGGCCTGGCCCTGGGCATCGATGCGGCGGCCCATCAGGCGGCGCTGGATGTTGGCGGGCGCACCGTCGGCGTGTTGGGCACCGGTCTGGAAAATTTTTATCCACAGCGCAATCGTCGGCTGGCGGACGCGATGATTGCCCAGGGCAGCGCGGTGTTGTCGGAGTTCCCGTTGGACGCACCGCCCCACGCCAGCAACTTTCCGCGGCGCAACCGGATCATCAGCGGCTTGTCCCTGGGCGTGCTGGTGGTAGAGGCCAGTGTCGCCAGCGGCTCACTGATCACCGCGCGACTGGCGGCGGAACAGGGTCGCGAGGTGTACGCCATTCCTGGATCGATCCATCACCCCGGGGCCCGAGGCTGCCATCAACTGATCCGCGACGGTGCGGCGCTGGTGGAAACCGTCGAGCATATCCTCGAAGCGCTGCGCGGTTGGCAGCGGTTGCCGCCGGCCTCGGAGCCCGTGCCCGTGACCCATCCGCTGCTGCGCTTGCTGCATGCCGCGCCGCTGAGCAGTGAGGCGCTGGCCGACGCCAGTGGCTGGGGCTTGCCCAAAGTGCTGGCGGCGTTGACCGAACTGGAGATGGAAGGACGCGCCACCTGCGACAACGGACGCTGGTTTGCGCGCTAGGTTTTATGGGGAAGATCGGTAAACTGCCCACAGCCTTATTTGCGTTGCGGGAGAATCTTTCATGGTCAACAGTTGGCGTGTGCAACAAGCCGCGCGAGAAATTCGTGCCGGGGCGGTGATTGCCTATCCAACCGAAGCGGTCTGGGGCCTGGGTTGTGACCCATGGAACGAGGAGGCGGTGGAACGCCTGCTGGCGATCAAGTCGCGGCTGCCCGACAAAGGCCTGATCCTGGTGGCTGACAACATCCACCAGTTCGACTTCCTGTTCGAAGACTTCCCCGATACCTGGATGGACCGCATGGCCAGCACCTGGCCGGGGCCCAATACCTGGCTGGTGCCGCACCAGAACCTGCTGCCGGAATGGATCACCGGGGTGCACGACACCGTCGCCCTGCGGGTCAGCGATCATCCCACCGTGCGCGACTTGTGCTCGCTGGTCGGGCCGCTGGTGTCCACCTCGGCCAACCCCCAAGGACGCCCGGCGGCGCGCACGCGGATTCGCGTCGAGCAGTATTTCCGCGGGCAGATCGACCTGGTGCTGGGCGGCAACCTGGGCGGGCGCAAGAACCCCAGCGTGATTCGCGACCTGGCTACTGGCAAGGTCGTGCGCCCGGACTGATACCGCGTCATCGTTCATCGCGGGCAAGCCTTGCTCCCACAGAGTAAAACCTGTGGGAGTGAGGCCTACTTTCACAGAACATAGCCTGTGGGAGATCTACCTCCACAGAGCATGGCCTGTGGGAACATGGCCTACTTCCACAGAACATACCCTGTGGGAGCATGGCTTGCCCGCGATGAGGCCATCACAAACACCCTGTAATTCAAGGCAGGAGAACGGTCGACCCCGTCGTGCGCCGCGCCGATAACTCGGTATGAGCCTTGGCCGCTTCCGCCAGTGGATAACGCTGGTTGATATCCACTTTGATCTTGCCCCTGCTGATCATCCCGAACAGCTCGTCGGCCATGCGCTGCAGGTTTTCGGCGTTGTTGGCGTAAGTCGCCAGGGTCGGGCGGGTGACGTAGAGCGAGCCCTTGGCCGCGAGGATCCCCAGGTTCACACCGTCCACCGCACCTGAAGCATTGCCGAAGCTCACCACCAGGCCACGGGGGGCGACGCTGTCCAGGGAGGTCAACCAAGTGTCCTTGCCAACTCCGTCGTACACCACGGGCACCTTCTTGCCGTCAGTCAATTCCAGCACCCGCTGTGCGACGTTTTCCTTGCTGTAATCGATGGTTGCCCACGCGCCGTGGGCTTTGGCGATGGCGGCCTTTTCCGGCGAGCTGACGGTGCCGATCAGCTTCACGCCCAAGGCCTTGGCCCACTGGCAGGCCAGGGAGCCCACACCACCGGCAGCGGCGTGGAACAGGATGGTTTCGCCGCCCTTGAGTTCATAGGTCTGGCGCAGCAGATATTGCACGGTCAGGCCCTTGAGCATCACGCCGGCCGTCTGTTCGAAACTGATGGATTCGGGCAGATGAACCAGGTTGGCCTCGGGCAACACATGCACATCGCTGTAGGCCCCCAGCGGACCGCTGCCGTACGCCACTCGGTCGCCGACCTTGAACCGCTTGACGTCCGAGCCGATCGCCTCGACCACGCCCGCGCCCTCGGCACCCAGGCCCGATGGCAATGCCGGTGGCGGATAAAGACCGCTGCGGTAGTAGGTGTCGATGAAATTCAGGCCGATCGCCTTATTGCTGACGCGCACCTGCTGCGGGCCGGGCTCGACAGGCGAGTAATCGACGTACTCGAGCACTTCGGGACCGCCGTGGGAACTGAACTGGATACGTTTGGCCATCTTCACTTTCTCCTTGTCGCAGGACTTTTACCAAGCCTGCTATCGGACTCCTAAGCTTGACCGTCGTCAACTGTGGTGTGGGCAAGTGCGGTGGTATCCTGTGCGCCCATTTGCCACCGGCCCGCCATACGCCGCGTAGCGTAGCCCTGATCAAGGTGATGTCATGTCCACTCGCACCGAGGCCGTGAAAGCCTACCTGCTCGACCTGCAAGACCGTATCTGCACCGCCCTGGAAACCGAAGACGGCGGCACTCGCTTCGTCGAAGATGCCTGGACCCGGCCGGCCGGTGGTGGCGGTCGCACGCGGGTGATCGAGAACGGCACGGTGATCGAAAAGGGCGGCGTCAACTTTTCCCACGTCTTCGGCAGCGGCCTGCCACCCTCAGCCAGCGCCCATCGGCCAGAACTGGCCGGGCGCGGCTTCGAAGCCTTGGGTGTGTCGCTGGTGATCCACCCGCACAACCCGCACGTGCCAACCTCCCACGCCAACGTGCGCTTCTTCATCGCCGAAAAGGAAGGCGAAGAACCCGTCTGGTGGTTTGGTGGCGGCTTCGACCTGACGCCTTACTACGGCGTCGAGGAAGACTGCGTCCATTGGCACCGTGTCGCCGAGCAGGCCTGCGCGCCATTCGGCCCCGAGGTGTACCCGCGCTACAAAGCCTGGTGCGACAGCTATTTCCACCTCAAGCATCGCAACGAGCCCCGAGGCATCGGTGGCCTGTTTTTCGACGACCTGAACGCGTGGGATTTCGACACCTGCTTCGCCTTCATCCGCGCCATCGGCGACGCCTACATCGATGCCTACCTGCCGATCGTGCGCCGCCGCAAGCACGACGCGTTCACCGCCAAACAGCGGGAATTCCAGGAATACCGTCGTGGGCGCTACGTGGAATTCAACCTGGTCTACGACCGCGGCACCCTGTTCGGGCTGCAATCGGGTGGACGTACCGAATCGATCCTGATGTCCCTGCCACCGCAAGTGCGCTGGGGCTACGACTGGAAAGCCGAACCGGGCAGCGAAGAAGCGCGGCTGACCGAGTACTTCCTGCAGGATCGCGATTGGCTGGCGACGGCCTGAACGAGGATTATCCATGGACCGCTACGTTGTAATGGGTAACCCGATCGGCCACAGCAAGTCGCCGTTGATCCATCGCCTGTTTGCCGAGCAGACCGGGCAAACCCTGGACTACAGCACGTTGCTGGCGCCCTTGGAGGATTTCGCCGGTTGCGCCCGAGAATTTTTCCGCGAGGGGCGTGGGGCAAACGTCACGGTGCCGTTCAAGGAAGACGCCTTCCGCCTGGCCGACAGCCTGACCGAGCGGGCCCAGCGGGCCGGGGCGGTCAATACGTTGAGCAAACTGGCCGACGGTCGCCTGCTGGGTGACAACACCGACGGCGCCGGGCTGGTCAGGGACCTGACCGTCAACGCCGGCTTCAGCCTCAAGGGCAAGCGCATCCTGTTGCTCGGGGCCGGCGGCGCGGTGCGCGGTGCCCTGGAACCGTTGCTGGCCGAAGCGCCGGCCTCGGTGATCATCGCCAATCGCACGGTGGAAAAGGCCGAATTGCTGGCCGAGTTGTTCGCCGACCTGGGCCCGGTTTCCGCCAGCGGGTTCGACTGGCTGCAAGAACCGGTGGACCTGGTCATCAACGCCACCTCCGCGAGCCTGTCGGGGGATGTACCGCCGATTGCCGCCAGCTTGATCGAGCCCGGCAAGACGGTTTGCTACGACATGATGTATGGCAAGGAACCGACCTCGTTCTGCCGTTGGGCCAAGGAACACGGTGCGGCGGTGGCGATGGATGGCCTGGGCATGCTCGCCGAACAGGCAGGTGAAGCGTTCTACCTGTGGCGCGGGGTACGCCCGGACACCGCGCCAGTACTTGCCGAGCTGCGCCGCCAACTGGCGCTTTAAGCTCCTGTGGGAGCAAAGCTTGCTCGCGAAGCAGGCGCCTCGGTTTCCAAAAGACCGCGTCGCATTCATCGCGAGCAAGCTTTGCTCCCACAAGTCCTCTTGCACCAAATTTTGTGTGCCTGAACCTTTTCAGTCTTCGAAATGAATCGGGCACTTCTGCGCCCCCTCCAGCTTCAACAACTCCTCCACCACCTGGGGCCGGGCCATGCGCAAGGTCAGGCTACGGCCCTGGCTGCGCAGGCGCCGGGCTTCCTGGTGGAGCATTTCCACCCCGGAATAATCGATGAAGTTGATCTGCTGGGCATCGATTACCACCCGCTGCGCCTGCAACCGTTGCAGGCGCGCTTGCAGGTAATGGCTGGCGCCGAAAAAGATCGAGCCGCCGACCCGCAGGATCTCCGCCTCCCCTTCGCGAAAATGCTGCACCCGCGGCTGTGAAGTGCGCTTGAGGTAAAAGAACAGCGAGGCCAGTACGCCGGCGTAGATGGCGGTTTGCAGCTCCAGCAGCAACGTGGCCAGGCAGGTCAGGCTCATCACCACAAATTCGGCGCGGCTCACGCGGTACAACGCCCGGATACCGCGGTGGTCCACCAGTCCCCAGGCGATCAACAAAATGCTGCCGGCCATGGCCGGAATCGGAATGTGCGCAATCAGGTTCGCCCCGGCGACCGCAAACAACGCCACCCACAAGGCCGAGAACACCCCGGCCAGGGGCGAGCAGGCCCCGGCGTCATAGCTGAGGCCGGAACGGGTAAAGGAACCGGCCGACAATGATCCGGAGAAAAATCCGCCAACGATGTTGGAAAGCCCCTGCGCCCTCACCTCCTGGTTCGCATCGAGCAATTGCCCGGAACGTACCGCCAGCGAGCGGGCGATGGACAGGCTGGTGACCAGCCCGAGCATGCCCACCGCAACCGCCCCGGGCAGCAGGCGCAGGATCAGCTCCAGGTCCAACGGCAACAGCGTGAGCGGCGGCAGGCGCCCGGCAAAGGCACTGACCAGCGCCACATGCGCGAACATCGCCGGCCACAACCAGACCACCAGGCTGCTGATGACTAAAGTTATCAACAGGCTCGGCCAACGCGGCAGCAGGCGCTTGAGCACCACGCCCAGGACCAGGGTCCCCAAGCCCAGCAGCAGCGATGGCTTATCCACAGCCCCGATGTGGTCGACCAGCATCAGCAGCCCCCTCAACGCCGTGGCTTCGTTCGGCAGGTCGAGGCCCAGCAGGTTCGGCAACTGCCCCAGGGCAATCACCACCGCCGCGCCCAGGGTGAAACCCAGCACCACCGAATGCGAGACGAAATTCACCAGCGCACCGAAACGCAGCAGTCCCAGCAACCATTGAAAAATGCCCGCCAACACCGTCAGTAGCAGGATCAAGGTGATGTAGTCCTGGCTGGCGGGGACGGCCAGCGGACTGACGGTGGCGTACAAGACGATGGAAATCGCCGCCGTGGGGCCGCAGATCAGGTGCCACGACGAACCCCACAGGCAGGCGATGAGCACCGGCACGATCGCCGCATACAAGCCGTACTCCGGTGGCAAACCGGCAATCAGGGCGTAGGCAATGGACTGCGGCAACGCGAGAATCGCGCCGCTCAGGCCGACGATCAGGTCACGGCCGACACTGGCGCGGGTCTGCCGGGGCAGCCAGCTCAGGAAAGGAAAGAGTGAACGGCGCGTGGGGATTGCCATGGGGCCTCAAGGATGGGGTTTGCAAGCAAGGGTATCAGGACAAGGCACTGTTCTCCCTGTGGCGAGGGGATTTATGTGGGAGCAAAGCTTGCTCGCGAAACAGGCACCTCGGTCTCTGAAAGACCGAGTTGTCTTCATCGCGGGCAAGCCTTGCTCCCACAATAATCCCCTTGCGACAGTGCTCCGCCGTCAGAGCTTGGCCTTCACCGCCGCCAGCGCATCCTTGCCATCCATCGTCTTCACACCGTCCAGCCATTTATCCAGGACCGCCGGGTTGGCCTTGATCCAGGCCTTGGCCGCATCGGCGTTGCTGACCTTGTTGTTCACCACCTCGGCCATGATGCTGTTTTCCATGTCCTGGGTGAAGCTCAGGTTGGTCAGCAGCTTGCCCACGTTCGGGCAGGCCTGTGCATAACCTTTGCGGGTCAGGGTGTAGACACTGCCCGTGTCGCCGAAGTATTTCTCGCCGCCCTTGAGGTAGTGCATTTTCAGTTGCACGTTCATCGGGTGCGGGGTCCAGCCGAGGAAGGTCACGAATTTCTGTTTCTTCACCGCCCGGGAGACTTCCGCCAGCATCGCCTGCTCGCTGGACTCCACCAGTTTCCACTCGCCCATACCGAAGTCATTGGTCTTGATGATTTCTTTCAGGGAGAGGTTGGCCGGGGCGCCGGAGCCGATGCCGTAGATCTTCTTGTCGAACTTGTCGGCGAATTTGTTCAGGTCGGCAAAGTTATGCACACCGGCATCCCAGACGTAGTCCGGGACCGCCAGGGTGAATTCGGTGCCGTCCAGGTTCTTGGCCAGTTGCGTGACGTCGCCATTGGCCACGAACTTGTCATAAAAGCCCTGCTGTGCCGGCATCCAGTTACCCAAAAACACATCCACCTGGCCATCCTTGAGGCCACCGAAGGTAATCGGCACCGCGAGGGTATCGACCTTGGCCTTGTAGCCCATCCCGTCCAGCAGGAAGCCGGTGATGGCATTGGTGGCGGCGATATCGCTCCAGCCCGGGTCGGCCATCTTCACCGTTTCGCAGCTTTGCTCGGCCCAGGCCGAAACACTGCTCAACGCCAACAGCCCAGCGGTCAGTACTGTGGATAACTTTTGCATGGCTTGCCCCTTACGTTATTGGTTTTGGCAGGGTTGTGGATAACGGGCCTTGCGCTCCAGATCGTCGAGGTCGATGTGGTTACGCATGTACTGCTGGCTGGCGTCCACCAGCGGCTGGTGATCCCAGCTCTTGAGTTTGCCCAGGGTCAGCGCCTGGGCGACGAAACGGCGGCGACGCTGGCTGGCGAGCACCTGTTGATGAATAGCCGGGATGTCCCACTTGACACGCGCCTCGGCGAGAAAATCGGCGAACAGGACTTGATGCTCAGGGGATTGGCTGAGATTTTCCAGTTCCTTGGGATCGTTGCGTAGGTCGAACAGCAGGCACGGGTCATCTTCGCTGTAGATGAATTTCCACGGGCCACGACGGATCATCATCAACGGGCTGATGGTGCCTTCGGCCATGTATTCACCGAAGACTTCGTCATGCCCGCCCTGCCCTTGCAGATGCGGCACCAGCGAACGGCCATCCAGCGGCAAGCCCGGTTCCAGCGTGCCGCCGGCCAGCTCCACCAGGGTTGGCAGCAAATCGGCGGTGGACACGGCCGCGCTCACCCGGCCGCTGGCGAACTGCCCCGGCGCACTGATCAGCAACGGTACGCGGGCAGCCATTTCGAACCAGTGCATTTTGTACCAGAGGCCCTTTTCGCCGAGCATGTCCCCGTGATCGCCGGAGAACACGATGATCGTGTCGTCCAGTAGACCAGTGTCTTCCAGGGTCTGCAGCAGCTTGCCGACATTGCTGTCAATGTAGCTGCACGCGCCGAAATAGGCGCGGCGGGCATCCCGAATCTTATCCACAGGCAGTGGCTTGTCCCACAGGTCATAGACCTTCAGCAGCCGCTGGGAATGTGGGTCGAGCGCCTTTTGCGCCGGGGTCTGCGGCAAAGGAATGTCGTTGTCGTCATACAAATCCCAGAACGCCTTGGGAATCGTGTACGGGTCGTGTGGGTGCGTCATCGATACGGTGAGGCAAAACGGCTGGTCGCCGTCCTCGCGGATATGGTCGAACAGGTACTGCTGTGCCTTGAACACCACTTCTTCATCGAAATCCAGCTGGTTGGTGCGCACGCACGGCCCGGCCTGCAACACCGACGACATGTTGTGGTACCAGCTCGGCCGCACGTCCGGCTCGTCCCAGTTCACCGACCAGCCGTAGTCGGCCGGGTAAATGTCGCTGGTCAGGCGTTCTTCGTAGCCGTGCAGTTGGTCCGGCCCACAAAAATGCATCTTGCCGGACAGCGCCGTGCGGTAGCCGAGGCGGCGCAAGTAGTGGGCGTAAGTCGGCACGTCCGCAGGGAAATCCGCCGCGTTGTCGTAGGCGCCGATCTTGCTCGGCAACTGGCCGCTCACCAGGGTAAAACGCGACGGTGCGCACAGCGGGCTGTTGCAATAGGCGGCATCGAACACCACGCCCTCGGCGGCCAGGCGCGACAGGTTTGGCAACTTGATCGGCGAAGGACCGTAGATCGGCAACATTGGCGCGGCCATTTGATCGGCCATGATGAAAAGAATGTTCTTGCGCTTCATGTATTCGCGGCATTCCATAGTAGGCAGTTATGCGACATTGCTGCGATTGAGCATGTAGCCCCCGGGTTTTGGGGTAAAGCCCATGCAGGATAATGACTAGGATAAGCACAGCTTATGTATGACGCCCTGGGTAACCTGTCCCTGGAACTGTTCCGCGCCTTTGAAGCCGCGGCGCGCCAACAAAGCTTTACCGCGGCGGCGATTGAGCTGGGCACCACGCAACCGGCCATCAGCCAGCAGATCAAGCGCCTGGAAGAGCAACTGGGTACGCGGTTGTTCGACCGCATCTACCGCGGCATCGAACTGACCGAGGCCGGGACGATCCTGTTCGAACAAGTACAGGCCGGCTTGCAAAGCATCAATGCAGGGCTGAGCGCGATCACCGCCCAACACCAGCACGAGGTGTTGCAGGTGGCCACGGACTTCGCCTTTGCCGCCTACTGGCTGATGCCGCGCCTGCATCGCTTTCACGCCGCCAACCCGCAGGTGGACGTCAGCCTGGTGACCAGCGAACGCAACCACAACATGCTGCGCACCGATATCGACGTTGCCGTATTGTTCGGCGACGGTCGCTTCAAACAAGGCGAAAGTCGCTGGCTGTTCAGCGAAGAAGTTTTTCCGGTGTGCAGCCCGCTGCTGCTCAAGGATCGTCCCCTGCCCTTGTCCGCCCAGGCCTTGGCAGAGTTTCCCTTGCTGCACCTGCGTGCGGGCAACAGCAACAGCTGGTTCGAATGGAGCGGCGTATTCCGCGAGCTGGGCATCACGTCACCACCGGCCCCAGGGCAGTTGCGCTTCGACAACTACACGCTACTCATCCAGGCCGCGATTGGCGGCCAGGGCGTCGCCATCGGCTGGCGGCACCTTGTGGATAACTTATTGGCTCAGGGGCTGCTGTGTCGTCCGATCGCTGAAACTGTGCTCTCGCGGCTGGGGTATTACGTGGTCTTGCCCCAGCGTAAACGCCGAGGTGTGTTGATCAGGCAATTCGTCGATTGGCTGATGGAAGAACAGGTCAACAGTGCCGAATCGCTCACGGGGCTACCGTTGCCTTCCATTGCTGTTTGAAAAGATCGTCCGAACGCGGCCCGAGCCTTCGGCAGCTCCTACATGGCGGCGACAAAACTGACGTGCTCGCCCACGTGCAGGTTCAGGCGCAGCTCATCGGCGATGCCGACCGCGACCCGGTTGAGTCGCTCCAGGGATTCGGCCATGCCGGGTTCGAGGCTGGTGCTGACCTGGCTGAAATGTTCGATGCCCAGGCCAGGTGCGGCATAGGGTGCGTTGATCAAGGTCCACTGCAAGGTGCTGTTCTTCAGGGCATCGAGCACTTCTTCGGCGGCATGGCGCTGCAAATCGTCGTCCGTCGGCTCCTCGTCGAGCATCGCAAAGTCGCCCACCAGGAACAGCCGGGGAATATTCACCGCCTGCATGCCGGCGATCAGTGCATCCACGGCCAATACTTGCTCCACCGGGCCGGGAATCAATGTGCGCTCCACTTGTTCGCTGTTCATCGGCAGCCCCGGCGCGTTCAGCAGACACACCACGGCGCTGGCACCGGCAACACTTTGCTTGACCCGCTCGGGATCGAACAGATCACCGGTCTTGGTCCGCAGGCCCGGGCGGGGAGCCAGGGCAGTAAGATCGTCGAGAATGGCGATGACTTCGTGCTGGCGCCGCAGCATTTCAGCCATCAACGCACTGCCGAGGCTGCTCATGGCACCATAGAGCACCACTTTGATGACCGGGGTTTCGGCGTTTTTCATGGCTGTGTTCCTCTTTATCCCGCGTGTAAAGGCTCTGACCCGCGGCAAACGGCGAGGGTTCGGCCTCTTTTCAAGGAGTGACAGATGCAGCGGATCAAGGGCTACCACGCCCACGTGTATTTCGACGCCCAAACCCTCGACCAGGCGCGGGCCCTGTGCGAGGAAGCGGCGCAATTGTTTCCACTGAAAATGGGCCGCGTCCACCAACGCCCGGTCGGCCCGCATCCGGACTGGAGCTGTCAGCTGGCGTTCGACCCGCAGTACATCGGCGTGGTCTTGCCATGGCTGGCGCTCAATCGCAAAGGCCTGGTGATTTTCCTGCACCCCGAGACCGGCGATGACCTGATCGACCATACCGAACATGCGATCTGGATGGGGGCGGTGCGGCCGTTGGATCTTTCGGCGTTTTGATTGACCGGTGGCGCACCGATTTTCTGTGGGAGCAAAGCTTGCTCGCGATGTAGTTGACACACTCCCACTTGAGAGCCGCGACGTCTTTATCGCGAGCAAGCTTTGCTCCCACAGGTGAGCTTTGCCCCACAGATAAATTTTGCTCCCACAGATAAGCTTTGCCCCACAGAAAAAACTCCATTGTCTGCAACGAAAGCTTGCTGAAAGCTAGCGCGATTAGGATCACCCCCACTACCGGCAAAAGACCGGTCGGCCAAAGCGAGTTTTCATGGCTCGTTCGGCCCTTTTAACAACAACAATGGTGATTCTGATGTCCGCTGCTACCCGTCCCGCTGCACCCACTCCATTCGTCCGTCCCGAGCCTTGCATCCTGCGCTGACCTGTCCGGTTCGCCTTTGCCCGCCGCGCCACGCCTGGAGTATTTCCTATGCTGACTTTCCTTGGCTTTGCCATGGTCATCACGTTCATGTTCCTGATCATGACCAAGCGCCTGTCCGCGCTGATCGCCTTGATCATCATCCCGATCCTGTTCGCCCTGTTCGGTGGCTTTGCGCCGAAAATCGGCCCGATGATGCTCGAAGGCATCACCAAGCTCGCCCCGACCGGGGTGATGCTGATGTTCGCGATTCTGTATTTTGCCCTGATGATCGACTCCGGCCTGTTCGACCCGGCCGTGCGCAAGATCCTCAAGCTGGTCAAGGGCGACCCGTTGAAAGTTTCGGTCGGTACCGCCGTTCTGGCGCTCGTCGTTTCCCTTGATGGTGACGGCGCGACCACTTACATGATCTGCGTGGCCGCGATGCTGCCGCTCTACAGCCGCATCGGCATGAGCCCACGCATCATGGCTGGCCTGATCATCCTCGCTGGCGGCGTGATGAACATGACCCCGTGGGGCGGCCCGACGGCCCGTGCCGCCAGTGCCCTGCACGTGGACCCGTCCGACATCTTCGTGCCGATGATTCCGGCAATGGCCGCCGGTGTGGTGGCGATCCTGCTGATTGCCTACATGTACGGCAAGCGTGAGCGCGCACGCCTGGGTGAATTGCATCTGGTCGGCGATGAAATCGACCACAGCGAAATCAGCGTTTCCCAGTTCCCGGACGCCCGTCGTCCGAAGCTGATCTGGTTCAACGGCGCGTTGACCCTGGGCCTGATGGGCACCCTGATCGCCGGCCTGTTGCCACTGCCGGTGCTGTTCATGGTGGCCTTCAGTATCGCGATGATCGTCAACTACCCTTGCCTGCAACAGCAAAAAGACCGCGTTGCGGCCCACGCTGGCAGCGTGTTGGCGGTGGTCGGGCTGATTTTCGCGGCCGGTATCTTTACCGGTATCCTGTCCGGCACCGGCATGGTCGACGCCATGTCCAAGAGCTTGCTGGCAGTGATCCCGGACTTCCTCGGCCCGTACCTGGCAGTGATTACCGCGCTGGTGAGCATGCCGTTCACGTTCTTCATGTCGAACGATGCATTTTATTACGGGGTGTTGCCGGTTCTCGCCGAGGCAGCCAGCCATTACGGCATCACCGCCGTTGAAATGGCCCGTGCCTCCATCGTCGGCCAGCCCGTCCACCTGTTAAGCCCGCTGGTTCCGTCGACCTACCTGCTGGTAGCCTTGGCCGGGATCGAGTTCGGCGACCACCAGCGCTTCACCCTGAAGTGGGCAGTACTGGTTTGCCTGTGCATAATGTTCGCCGCCTTGCTGATGGGGATTTTTCCGCTGTTCAGCACTCTATAAAAGCAATGCCCGCTGCGCCGCCATCAGCGGCGCGGCCTAACACTCGCTCAAAGGAACTCACATGGAATGGCTGACCAACCCGGAAATCTGGGTTGCCTTCTTTACCCTGACCGCCCTGGAAATTGTCCTGGGCATCGACAACATCATCATGATTTCGATCCTGGTCAGCCGCATGCCCAAGCACATGCAGGCGCGCACCCGGATCTTCGGCCTGGCGCTGGCCATGGTCACGCGGATCCTGTTGCTGCTGTCCATCACCTGGGTCATGCGCCTGACCGCCGATTTGTTCGAAGTGTTCGGCCAGGGCATCTCCGGTCGTGACCTGATCCTGTTCTTCGGTGGCCTGTTCCTGCTGTGGAAAAGCTCCCAGGAGATGTACCACGCACTGGAAGGCGAAGATGAAAGCAGCGACGAACCTTCGGGCAAGGGCGGCAACTTCATCTACACCATCATCCAGATCGCGATCATCGACATCGTGTTCTCCCTGGACTCGGTCATTACCGCCGTCGGCATGGTCTCCCATGTACCGGTCATGGTCGCGGCAATCATCGTCGCCGTGCTGGTGATGATGCTGGCTTCGGCCACCATCAGCGAGTTCATCGACAAGCACCCGTCGCTGAAGATGCTGGCGCTGTCGTTCCTGCTGGTGGTCGGTACCGTGCTGATCGCCGAGTCGTTCGACGTGCACGTGCCAAAAGGCTACGTCTACTTCGCCATGGCGTTCTCCCTGGCGGTGGAAGCCATCAACATCAAGATGCGCACTGCGATTGCACGCAAGCGCAAGCAGCAGGACCCGGTGAAACTGCGCAAGGATATGCCGGGTCAGTAACGGTATAGGGCAATGAATGAAGGGGCTCTTGGAGCCCCTTTTTCATGCCCGCAAAAAAGTGGCCGGATGCAAAACCTGTGGGAGCGAGCTCGCGATGAGGCCATGACATCCAACATCTTCTTTGGCTGTCAGGCCGCTATCGCGAGCAAGCTCGCTCCCACAAGGGTTTTGGGTGTTTTCGAGGAATGTATTTTTATGACGGTTTTGTTTCAAACGATTCTTTAGCTGTGCAATGCTGGCGCCCGAACCGTTCGCCAACTACAGCTTAAGTACAAGAAAGAAGAATGTGGCATCGTCAATTTGTCCTTTTGGGACGCTAACAGGGGGCTCCTCATGCTGACCCTGCTGAATTTGCTCTCCGCCGTCGCCCTGCTGATCTGGGGCACGCACATCGTGCGTACCGGCATCTTGCGGGTCTATGGCTCGAACCTGCGCCATGTCATCGGCCAGAACATGTCCCGACGCTGGCTGGCGTTTGTCGCCGGCATCATGGTCACGGCCATGGTCCAGAGCAGCAACGCCACGGCCATGCTCGTCACCTCGTTCGTCGGCCAGGGCCTGATGGCGCTGACCCCGGCCCTGGCGACCATGCTCGGCGCCGATGTCGGCACCGCGCTGATGGCACGGGTGCTGACCCTCGATCTGTCGTGGCTGTCGCCGCTGCTGATTTTCCTCGGGGTGATTTTTTTCCTGTCGCGCAAACAGACCCGCGCCGGGCAAATGGGTCGGGTCGGCATCGGCCTGGGGCTGATCATCCTGGCCCTGCAATTGATCGTCGAAGCCGCGGCGCCCATCACCCATGCCCAGGGCGTGAAAGTGATCTTCGCCTCGCTGACCGGCGACATCCTGCTCGATGCCTTGGTCGGCGCGCTGTTCGCGATGATCTCCTATTCCAGCCTGGCCGCCGTGCTGTTGACCGCAACACTGGCCGGCGCGGCGGTGATCAGCCTGCCGGTGGCCATCGGCCTGGTGATCGGCGCCAACATTGGCAGCGGCGTACTGGCGTTCCTCAGCACCAGCATGCAGAACACCGCCGGACGCCAGGTGGCGCTGGGCAGCCTGCTGTACAAGCTGATCGGGCTGTTGTTGATCATTCCAGTGCTCGACCCGCTGGTGGGCTGGCTGGACAGCCTGGATTTCAGCCCGCAGGAAACGGTGATTGGTTTCCATCTGCTCTACAACACCGTGCGTTGCCTGGTGCTGCTGCCCAGCGTCGGCCCCATGGCGCGGCTCTGTGCCTGGTTGCTACCGGAACGTCCGGACACCAACGGCACGGCCAAGCCGCGACATCTGGACCCTACCGCCCTCGTCACCCCGAGCCTGGCGCTGGCGAACGCGGCCCGGGAAACCTTGCGCATCGGCGATCTGATCGAAAGCATGCTCGAAGCCATGCTGGACGTGCTGCGGGGTACGCAGACGGCGGTGACCCAGGAAGTGCGTCGCATGAATGACGACGTCGAAGCGTTGTGCAGCGCAATCAAGTTGTACATGGCACAAATGCCCCGCGAGGACCTCAGTGAGCAGGACAGCCGCCGCTGGGCGGAAATCATCGAGCTGGCGATCAACCTCAAGCTGGCCAGCGACCTCATCGAACGCATGTTGCGCAAGGTCCAGCAGCAGAAGACCTCGCAACGTCGGTCGTTTTCCGAGGTAGGCCTGGAGGAGTTGGCGGGCCTGCACAGCCACTTGATCGCCAACCTGCGACTGGGGCTGTCGGTATTCCTCAGTGCCGACCGGGAAAGCGCCCGGCAGTTGCTGCGTGAGAAACGTCGCTTTCGGGCGCAGGAACGGCGCATGGCCCATGCCCATGTCAGCCGCCTGCAGCGCAAGGTCGTGCAAAGCCTGGAGACCAGTTCCCTGCACTTGGAGCTGATCGCCGACATGAGGCGCCTCAATTCGCTGTTTTGCGGCAGTGCCTATGTGGTCCTGGAGACCGCCGAGATCGGTGCGCTGGCGGCAGATGAAATTTCCGACATTACCCATTCGCCGTGAACGACTGGCGCGTTGGTCAGTCAGTAACAATGTCTGCCAGTACAAAGGCTCGGGCCTGAAACCGTTCGCTGGCCCGCCTGCTCCCGTTGTCATGAACACCGCATAGATTCGATAGGGGGAGCGAGCCGACTCCGGGCGACGATCCGCCGATGACGGCCTGCCCGGCACCATGGACCTCCACTCAGCCGCCAGGAAGCCCTTATGCGTTGTCTGTTGCTCGCCTTTCTTTTGCTCGGTTCACTGCCCGCGGTCGCCCTGGACCGGTTCCAGGTCGAAGGCTATATGTTGCCCAACGGCATGCAGTTGATACTCAAGCCGGGCAGCGAGCGCGGGCATGTGGCGATCCGCTTGGTGGTCGGCGTGGGCCTGGACGACTTCAGTTGCGCCAACAAGGAACTGCCGCATCTGCTCGAACACCTGCTGTTCAGTGGCGTCGATGAGGGCGGTGAAGGTGGCCTGGAAGAGCGCATGCAGGCCTTGGGTGGCGAGTGGAATGCCTTCACGAGCAACGCCGACACCACGTTCGTCATCGAGGCGCCGGCGCGCAATCAACGCAAGGTCCTGGACCTGTTGCTGGCGCTGTTGACCCGCACCCGTATCGATGAAAAAGCCCTGGAGGCGGCCAAGCGGGTGGTGGAACGCGAGGATGGTGGCCACTACACCCACCTGCAACGCTGGCTCGATCATCAGGACCTGGGCCACAAGGCCAGCAACCAGCTGGCGGTTGAGTTGGGCCTGCGCTGCGCGGAACGGGCCGAGGTAGAACGCCATACCCTCGCCCGCCTCGAACAAGTGCGCAAGGACTGGTATGCACCGAACAACATGACCCTGATCGTGGTTGGCGACCTCGACCGACTGTTGCCGGCCTACCTGGAACGCGCCTTTGGCGAACTCGAGCCGGTGGAGCCCAGCCCACACGAGGCGCTGCCACAGATCCGCTACAAGGCAGTCACCAAGCGCAACCTGATCCATGGCCTGGTCGGCAACAGCGCCAAGCTTCATTGGCTGTTCCCGGAGCCGGTGCTGGATGAGCAGCATGACGAAACCTTCGACCTGCTCAAGGATTACCTGGACTGGGCGCTCTATCGCCAATTGCGCCTGGCCAGTGGCTTGTCCTACGGACCGTGGACCGAGCGCGAGGTGTTCGGCGGCGTTGGCTTCTTCAGCCTGAACGCAGACCTGTCCCGCGAAGACTTGCCCGAAGCCGAACAGGCGCTGGAAGAACTGCGCAAGAGATTGCTCAAGGATGGCCTGGACCCCGCCGATTTCGTGCGCATCAAGCGCGCGGCCATTGCCCATCAGTCCTGGGCGGTTCAAGGCAACAGCGCACTGGCCGATTACTACTGGGGTGCCCTGGGCGATTATGAAGACGGCCGCTTCGCCAACCCGGCCCTGCGCCTGCAGGAAGTGAGCCTGGAACAGGCCAACGTGGCCCTGCGCGAACTGCTCAAGGACCCGGGTTACCTGCGCATCGAGAAGCCGTTGCTCAGTGACGATGAGCTCGTCTGGGGGCTGGGCGGTCTGCTGGGGTTGCTGTTGCTTGGGTTGGTGGTGTGGCAGGTGCGCCGGCGGGCCCGGCCGAACGAAGAGTGATTTCGTGGCGGCACACATTTGTGGCGAAGGCATCTGTCTGCTGTGTGGGAGCAAGGCTTGCCCGCGATGGACGCGACGCGGTCTTTCAGAAACCGAGGCGCCTGTTTCGCGAGCAAGCTTTGCTCCCACAGCAAATCCCACTTGCCACAAGAGCACTCGTCACATCGATGTCCTGACGATACTCTGTCAGGGATATTTCCTACGACTTACTGTGAAACCACCGAATGCAAAACCTGACTCTCTACATCCAGCGCATCCTTGAACTGATGAAGCGCTATCCAGGGGTCATCGCGCTCGGTGGTTTCATCTCCGGAGTCGGCAGTTTCATGCTGGTCGACCGCCAGCAGGGCCTGGCGACCTGGATCGCCATCATGATGCTGGTGAGCTGGCTCTGGCTGATGGTCGAGAACAGCATGACCCGGCTGTTCGCGCGGATTTTCAAACGGGAAATCCCCCAGCCGCTGTTGCGCTACGCCACGCAGATGATTCACCAGGAAAGCCTGTTTTTCGTCCTGCCGTTTTTCTTCATCACCACCACCTGGAACAGCAGCCAGCTGATTTTCACCGGCCTGCTGACGATCGCGGCGCTGATTTCGATCACCGACCCGCTGTACTACAAATGGCTGGCGCCCCGGCGCTGGGCGTTCCTGGCGTTGCACACGCTGACGCTGTTCGCCGCCCTGCTCACCGCGCTGCCGGTGATCCTGCACCTGACCACCGACCAGAGCTTCAAGCTGGCGCTGGGCATTGCCATGCTGCTGTCGTTTCCCAGCCTGGCCTCGATCTTCCCGATCCGCACCGTGCGCAACGCCCTGGCGATCCTGTGCATCACCCTGGGGATTGGTGCCGCCGGCTGGGTGCTGCGCTCCTGGGTGCCACCGGCCACGCTGTGGATGACCGAAGTGGCGATCAGCACCCAACTGGAAGACCGCACGCCGGGCGCCAGCCTCAAGGAAGTCAGTGCGGCCCAGATCCGTGGCAACGGCCTGTACGCCTATACGGCCATCAACGCGCCGCGAGGGCTTGATGAGCGGATTTATCACGTCTGGCAGTTCAACGGTAAAGAAGTCGATCGCATCGCCCTGGACATCCACGGCGGGCGCAAGGAAGGCTATCGCGCCTGGACCCACAAGCAGAACTTCCCGCAAGACCCGACGGGTAAATGGCAAGTGCGGGTGCTGACGGAAAATGGCCAGATGATCGGCGTGCTGCGTTTCAACGTGAGCGCTGACGCACCCGAGGCAAAATAACGGCGGTCGTGCTATTAGGTAGCGCTGTTCAAGTCGAACGAGCATGGAGCTTATGACCCCCGGATCCCACACTGGCACTGCCCGGCTGGACACGTCTCGCTCTCCGGCGCAGCTCTGGGTCGGCGGCGACTGGACGCTGGCCCATTACGCACAGCTCAAGCGCTTGAGCGAATCCTTGCGCGGCCAATACGACGAGAACACCCTGATCGACCTCAACGGCCTCGGCGCCCTCGACACCGCCGGGGCTTCGTTGCTGGTGGAGCTGCTGGGCTCCGAACGGCTGGGCAAGACCACCGAGCACCCCGATTGCAGCTTGCCGGCCGCCGAGCGGGCGCTGTTGCAGACGGTCTATTGCTCGCTGACGGACTTCTGTGTGCCGGTGAAGGAGCCGCAGGTCGGCGTGCTGACACAGCTGCTGACGCGTATCGGCCGCGCGGTGGAAAAAGTCTGGCAAGACACTCTGCAACTGCTGGGTTTTGTCGGCCTGATCCTGGAAACCCTGGCCCGCAACCTGCTTCGCCCCAGGCGCTGGCGCATGACACCGATGGTCGTTCACATCGAACAGACCGGCCTGGACGCCGCCCCCATCGTCGCCCTGCTGACGTTTTTGGTGGGCGCAGTGGTGGCGTTTCTCGGCGCGACGGTATTGGCCGATTTCGGCGCCAGCATCTTTACCGTGGACCTGGTGGCGTTCTCGTTCCTGCGCGAATTCGGCGTATTGCTGACGGCGATTCTCATGGCGGGCCGCACCGCCAGCGCGTTCACCGCGCAGATCGGCTCGATGAAGGCCAACGAAGAAATCGACGCGATCCGCACCCTGGGCCTCGATCCGGTCGAGTTGCTGGTGATTCCACGGGTGCTGGCGCTGTTGGTGGCGCTGCCGATGCTGACCTTCCTGGCCATGCTCTCGGGCATTATCGGGGGCGGCGTGGTCTGCGCTTTGTCGCTGGGCATTTCCCCGGCCATGTTCCTGACGCTGTTGCAGTCGGACATTGGCGTGCAGCATTTCCTGGTGGGGATGGTCAAGGCGCCGATCTTTGCCTTCCTGATCGCTGCCGTGGGCTGCCTGGAAGGTTTCAAGGTCAGTGGCAGTGCCGAATCGGTCGGGGCTCACACCACGTCCAGCGTGGTGCAGTCGATTTTCGTAGTGATTGTTCTCGATGCCGTGGCCGCGCTGTTTTTCATGGAGATGAACTGGTGAGCCAACCCTTGCGACCGCCCTCCGAGGCAGTGATTCAAGTGCGCGGCCTGTGCAATCGCTTTGGCCGCCAGAGCGTGCATGAAAACCTCGACCTGGACGTGTACAAGGGCGAGATCCTTGCCGTGGTCGGCGGCTCCGGCAGCGGCAAATCGGTGCTGCTGCGCAGCATCATCGGCCTGAACCGGCCCAGCGAGGGTTCTGTGCGGGTGTTCGGCGAAGACTTGCCGAGCCTGCCCCCGGAACAACGTTCGCGGGTGGAACGGCGCTTTGGCGTGTTGTTCCAGAAAGGCGCGCTGTTCTCGTCATTGACCGTGACAGAAAACGTCGCCCTGCCGCTGATCGAACACGCCGGGCTCAGCCGGGCCGACGCCGAGCACTTGGCGGCGGTGAAGCTGGCCTTGGCCGGCCTGCCGTTAACGGCCGCCGACAAATACCCCGCCTCGCTGTCCGGCGGCATGATCAAGCGCGCCGCCCTGGCCCGTGCGCTGGCCCTGGACCCGGACATCCTGTTTCTCGACGAACCCACCGCCGGCCTCGATCCCATCGGTGCGGCGGCGTTCGACCAGTTGATCCTGACACTGCGCGATGCCCTGGGCCTGAGCGTGTTCCTGGTCACTCACGACCTGGACACCCTCTACACCATCACCGACCGGGTGGCGGTGCTGGCGCAGAAAAAAGTACTGGTGGCCGATGTCATCGACAAGGTGTCGGAAACCGACGACGCCTGGATTCACGAATACTTCCATGGCCCTCGCGGCCGCGCGGCGTTATCGGCCGCTACACAATCCAACGAGGTTTGACATGGAAACCCGAGCCCATCATGTGCTGATCGGCCTGTTCACCGTCATTGTGGTGGCTGGCGCCCTGTTGTTTGGTCTGTGGCTGGCCAAGTCCAACGTGGACAGCGAATTCAAGTATTACGAAGTGGTGTTCAACGAGGCGGTCAGCGGGTTGTCCCGGGGCAGCTCGGTGGAGTACAGCGGGATCAAGGTCGGCGACGTCGTCAACCTGCGCCTGGACCCGAACGACCCGCGTCGAGTGTTGGCGCGGGTGCGCTTGAGCGGGGAAACACCGGTCAAGCAAGACACCCAGGCCAAGCTGGCACTGACCGGCATCACCGGCACCTCGATTATCCAGCTCAGCGGCGGCACGCCCCAGAGCCCGGTGCTGACGGGGCACGATGGGGAACCGCCGGTGATCATCGCCGCACCCTCGCCTATCGCCCGCCTGCTCAACAACAGCGATGACTTGATGACCAGCATCAACCTGCTGCTGCACAACGCCAATGAGGTGTTTTCCTCGGACAACGTCCAAAGCCTGGGCAAGACGCTGGAACACTTGGAACAAACCACGGGGGTCATTGCCGAGCAGCGCGGCGATATTCGCCAGGCCATGCAGCAACTGGCGTCCATCGGCAAACAGGCCAGCGCCACGCTGGAACAGACCACGGCGTTGATGCGCAACGCCAATGGTTTGCTCAACGACCAGGGCAAACAGGCGTTCGGCAACGCCGGCCAGGCCATGCAGTCCCTGGCGCGCAGCACCGCGACCCTCGACAAACTGCTGAACGACAACCGCGACTCGTTGAATAACGGCATGCAGGGCCTCAATGCCCTGGCGCCAGCCGTGCGTGAACTGCGCGAAACCCTGAGCGCCCTGCGGGGGATCTCCCGGCGCCTGGATGCCAACCCCAGCGGCTATTTGCTGGGCAATGACAAGGACAAGGAGTTCACGCCATGAAGCCGTCCAACCGGTTTATCCGCCCTCTTCTCTTGCTGGCAGGATTCGTCCTGGTGGGCGGTTGTTCGATTTTGCCCAAGGCCGAACCTTCGGATGTGTATCGCTTGCCCGTCACCCAGGCCCCGGCATCTGCGGGCGCGGCGGTGAGCTGGTCGCTGCGCCTGGCCAACCCCCAGGCCAGCGAGGTGCTCAACAGCCCGAAAATCGCGGTGATCCCCCAGGGCAATCTGTTCAGCAGTTACTCCGCCTCGCGTTGGAGCGACCCGGCCCCGGTGTTGTTGCGCAACCGCCTGCTCGATGGCTTCGCCCAGGATGGACGCGTCAGGCTGTTGAGCGTCGCCGACAGCAACCTGCAAGCGGACCTGGAGCTGGGCGGGCAATTGCAGGCGTTCCAGACCGAATACCAGGGCACTGCGGCCAGCGTGGTGATTCGCCTGGACGCGCTGCTGGTGCGCGGCTTCGACCAGCGCATCCTGGCCAGTCGCCGTTTTGAAGTGCGCCAGCCATTGAGCGATGTGAAAGTGCCAGCGGTGGTGGACGGCTTTGGTCGGGCCGGCGACCGGCTGACAGCCGAAGTGGTGGCCTGGACATTGGAGCAAGGCCAGCGTTTCGCAACACCGACCCAACCCTAGGGGCCGCCGGGCGACTCAGGTCAACCGAAGAACCAGTAGCAAACGCCAATCGCCGCCACGACCCCGGCCAACTCCGCCAGCAGCGCGCACCCCACGGCATGGCGCGCCCGCTGGATGCCGACGGCGCCGAAATACACCGCCAGCACGTAGAACGTGGTCTCGGTGCTGCCCTGGATGGTCGCCGCCACCAGGGCCGGGAAGCTGTCCACGCCAGAGGTCTTCATGGTCTCGATCAGCATCGCCCGGGCGGCGCTGCCGGAGAACGGCTTGACCATGGCGGTCGGCAAGGCATCGACGAAGCGCGTGTCCCAGCCGGCCCACTGCACCAGGTGCCGGATGCCGTCCAGGCCGAAATCAAGCGCTCCCGAAGCCCGCAGCACGCCCACGGCGCAAAGCATGGCTACCAGGTATGGCAGCAACGTCTTGGCGACGTCGAAGCCCTCCTTGGCGCCCTCGATGAAGGCTTCATACACCTTGACCTTGCGCAGGGCACCCACCACCAGGAACACAATGATCAAGCCGAACAACGTCAGGTTGCCCAGGATCGATGACAACCCCGCCAGCGCCGTGGCCGAGAGCGTCGCTAGCAGCGCCATGAAACCGCCCAGCGCCAGCGCGCCCGGGATCAGATAAGCCAGCACCACCGGATCCCACAACCGCAGGCGCTGCATGAACGCCACCGACAGCAGCCCCATCAGGGTCGAGGCGCTGGTGGCGAGCAGGATCGGCAGGAACACCAGGGTCGGGTCGGGCGCGCCTTGCTGCGCGCGGTACATGAAGATGGTCACCGGCAGCAGCGTCAGCGACGAGGCGTTGAGCACCAGGAACAGAATCTGCGCATTGCTGGCGATGGTCGGGCTGGGGTTGAGGTCTTGCAGGGCGCGCATGGCCTTGAGGCCGATGGGGGTGGCCGCGTTGTCCAGTCCCAGGCCGTTGGCGGCGAAGTTGAGGGTGATCAGGCCGATCGCCGGGTGGCCGGCAGGCACTTCCGGCATCAAGCGCAGGAACAGCGGCCCTAGGGCCTTGGCCAGCCAGTCGACGATGCCGGCTTTTTCAGCGATGCGCAGGAAGCCCAGCCACAGGGTCAGGGTGCCGAACAGCAGGACCATCACCTCCACCGACAGCTTGGCCATGGCGAAAATGCTTTCCACCATGGCCGCGAAGATCCCGGCATTGCCGCCGATCAACCACTGCGCCAGCGCCGACACGGCAGCCACGATAAAGAAGCCAAGCCACAGGCCATTGAGCATCGGTCAAATCCCCCGGAAGATGCCGCGAATGATAGCGGGGCTGGCAGAAACGACAAACCCCGGATTTCTCCGGGGTTTGCTTGGCACTGCGCAGATGATCAACGAACACCCTGTGGAAGACCCTGTGGGAGCCGGGGTTGTTCAGAATCTTTGCGCCTGACAAAAATTCCTGTGGGAGCCGAGCTTGCTCGCGATGACGTCGGATCAGTCAGCATTGATGTTGGCAGACACACCGCAATCGCGAGCAAGCTCGGCTCCCACAATGGCCGGGGTTGTTCAGGCTCTTTGCTGCTGGCCCGAACTCCCACAATGGATCTCAACGGCTGGAAGTTTCCCCCGCCGGCAGCGGCTCTTTGCTGCGCCAGTGCGGCAGGGAGTTCCAGTAGCGCTGGCCCTTGGCATCGTCGTACATGCCTTCCCAGCGGGAGATGACCAGCACGGCCAGGGCGTTGCCGATGACGTTCAGGGCGGTACGGGCCATGTCCATGATGCGGTCGACACCGGCGATGAAGGCCAGCCCTTCCAGCGGAATGCCCACGCTGCCCAAGGTCGCCAGCAGCACCACGAACGACACGCCCGGCACGCCGGCGATGCCTTTGGAGGTGACCATCAAGGTCAACACCAACAGCAATTGCTGGCTGATGGACAGATCGATGCCGTACAACTGGGCGATGAAAATCGCCGCGATGCTCTGGTACAGGGTCGAACCGTCGAGGTTGAACGAATAACCGGTGGGCACCACGAAGCTGCAGATGGCTTTCGGCGCGCCGTAGGCTTCCATCTTCTCGATCACGCGCGGCAGCACGGTTTCGGAACTGGCGGTGGAATAGGCCAGCACCAGCTCATCCTTGAAGATGCGCATCAGCTTGAGCACCGAGAAGCCGAACAGGCGGGCGATCAGGCCCAGCACCACGAAGGCGAAGAAGGCGATGGCGACGTAAACCAGGATCACCAGTTTCGCCAGCGGCAGCAGCGACGCGAAGCCGAAGTTGGCGACTGTCACCGCGATCAGGGCGAACACGCCGATCGGGGCGTATTGCATGATCATGTGGGTGACCTTGAACATGCTTTCCGACACGCCCTGGAACATTTTCACCAGCGGATCGCGCAGGTCCGATTGCAGGCTGGACAGGCCCAGGCCGAACAATACGGAGAAGAAAATGATCGGCAGCATCTCGCCACGCGCAACGGCGGCGAAGATGTTCGACGGGATCAGGTTGAGGATGGTCTGGATGAACGCATGCTCATGCTGGACTTCCGCGGCCGTGGCCTGGTACTTGGAAATATCCACAGTGCCCAGGGTGCTCATGTCGATACCGCTGCCCGGCTGGAAGAAGTTGGCCAGCAGCAGGCCGACGACGATGGCGATGGTGGTGACGACTTCGAAGTAAAGGATGGTCTTGAGACCGATGCGCCCGAGCTTCTTGGCATCACCGACCCCGGCAATGCCGACGATCAGCGAGGAAATCACGATCGGGATCACGATCATCTTGATCAGACGGATAAAGATATCGCCCGCCGGTTGCAGCACATTGCTGATCCACCAGGCCTTCTCGGCACTGAAATGGTTGAGCAGCGCGCCCAATGCAATCCCGAGCACCAGACCGATGAGGATCTGCCAGGCGAGGCTTAGTCGTGCCTTCTTCATATTGTTACCCTTACTTCAGTTGGACTCGGACAGTGGCGCGAACGGATCGTCGATGACGAAAAACATTCATGCCCCTACCCCCGTATAAGGTCACCCCGAGCGCGTTAGCGGCTTACTGGCAGGCGAAAAAAGGCGCAACTATTGCGATGCAAGGGGGGCTCGTCTAATGCCGTAAACGCCTACCCTATGCCGAATCGGCATGAGATTTTTCAAACGAAACCCGCCTTTCACGCGGTTCGAATACGACATTTATGCAGGCATAAGTGCCGTGAACCGGCCATTTCAGCGTAGCTGGGCTTTCTCTCGCAAGTGTGGGGAACCGATGAAACGGCAGCGAATCGAGACGCGGCCCATGGGAGAAATTGCCTCGGCATTCTCCGATATACGGTCAACAAATGGGGGATAAATCGGCGGGAGGAGACAAAATGCCGCATCGCGGAGCGCATTGCAGCGGCCAATCGACCAACCGCTCTGACCCGCGTCTTTGCGTCACGAAGCTCTACGCAAGTTCGCCAAGCCGTGATGACTTTGCGAACTTGCGTCGCAGCTTTTACCTGACCCGGCCCTTTCGCAGGCACCCCTTGTGCCCGTAGGTCACTCCGACTTTCATCAGTCAGAACGTCCCAGCCCCCTGGTCATGCACTGGCCCTCCTCGGGCTGTGCAGCAGAGAAAAGCAGGGCTGCTTTTCCCATTTTCAGAATCAGTACCAGTTCGGATCTTTCTTGAGTTGTTCCATTAACAGTTTCTGCATACCTTCATCGGGCTTGCCGAGGAAACGGTAGTCGGCATGCCGCGTCGGAGACTTGTCGGCCGGCAGCCCGGCTGGGACTTCCACCAACATGGCATAGGCCTCGTCCTTGTCGAAACTGAAGGCAACGATCAGGCGCTTGCTGCGACACGTTGCCTGGGTTTCACACAGCGGTCCCACCAAATACTTGTCGCCATCTTCCTCGACAGCATTCATCTGGTCCGAATCGCCCGACAGGTTCATCACCCATTCGGGCAGGCGTTCTTCTTTTTTCACGACGTGCTGCCAGGCCTCGCGGTATTGCGGGTCGGCCTCCAGCAACTGGTTGACGCGCATCTGCCCGTCATTGGCAGCCATTGCCATGGCACTGCCGCCCAGCAACAGGGCGGCGGCCAGTCCTTTGAATGAAACGCTCATGGTCAGCCTCGGCCACGACGGCCAAAGAAGAAGGAAGCGATGAACATCACCAGGAACACAACAAAGAGAATCTTGGCGATGCCCGTGGCGGTGCCTGCGATACCACCGAAGCCCAGTACGGCGGCGATGATGGCAATGATCAGGAAGGTAATTGCCCAGCTCAACATGGTGATTCTCCTTACGCTTTTCTATTTAGTGAAGGTCTTGCGGTGATGGTTCCGGCGCAATGGACGACCGGTTCATCGGGGTTAAAACACCCAGCGCTCTTCACGCGGCATGGCGTTCAATGGCTGAGCCTGGTCGACATCCATCATGCGCATTGAAGCGGACGCTTCTTCAAGGCTGCTGACGGCGCTGAAATGGGTTTGAGGGGCACGGTGAATCGACACCTGCGGTGCTTCGGGCTGTTGGCTTTCATGCCAGAGCAACCATTGCTGGCCCGTTACGAGGGTAACCAGCAGCGCCAGGGCAGCCCATACGCCCTGCTGGAAATGCAGGGAAGAGAGGCGCAATTGGACGGCACTTTTAAAGTGGGCGGGGCCAAATTGAGCGACACTTTGACGATTCATCCTGGAATTCCTCCCCACCCGAGTGCGGTGATCTGGTTGAGGCGCACTAACGCCACGTTGACCAGAGCATTGCAGTCGCCGTGCCAGGATTTTTTATTAGATAAACACCTTTAAAATCAATAAGTTAATTAATGCATGCAACGTACCGGGAGCGCATCCTGCACGATGACGCAAGCGGCAGTCGTGCGTATTGCACGAATACCGGAGAAAAGGCGTAAGGTGGTTTTGGAATTTCCTGTCAGACACAGCCGTCGGAATCAGCGATGCGAACCGTCCGAACCGGACGAATCATAAAAAAAGGAACTCAAATCAGTCTTTTAGGAGTCAGACGTCCACAGGGCCATTCTCGGTGAGTAATATCCCCTCAGAATCGACCATGCAACTTGCCCGATTTTTCTGACACTAACCAACATCATTCATTAAAGGAGCGTAGGAAAAATGGAATCCGCCACTGAGCACCAAGGCCGCATTCTGCTGGTAGACGACGAGTCCGCCATCCTGCGTACGTTCCGATACTGCCTGGAAGACGAAGGCTATAGCGTCGCCACCGCCAACAGCGCCGCCCAGGCCGATGCACTGCTGCAACGCCAGGTGTTCGATCTGTGTTTCCTCGATCTGCGCCTGGGGGAGGACAACGGCCTGGATGTCCTGGCACAAATGCGTATCCAGGCACCCTGGATGCGCGTGGTCATCGTCACCGCCCACTCGGCAGTCGATACCGCGGTCGATGCGATCCAGGCCGGGGCGGCCGACTATCTGGTCAAGCCTTGCAGCCCCGATCAATTGCGCCTGGCGACCGCCAAGCAATTGGAAGTACGCCAGCTGTCGGCAAGGCTCGAAGCCCTTGAAGGGGAAGTGCGCAAACCCAAGGACGGCCTCGACTCTCACAGCCCGGCGATGAAAGTCGTCCTGGAAACCGCGCGTCAGGTCGCCAGTACCGACGCCAACATCCTGATCCTCGGCGAGTCCGGCACCGGTAAAGGCGAGCTGGCCCGGGCGATCCATGGCTGGAGCAAGCGGGCGAAAAAGTCCTGCGTCACCATCAATTGCCCGTCACTGACCGCTGAACTGATGGAAAGCGAATTGTTCGGCCATAGCCGTGGGGCTTTCACAGGCGCCAGCGAGAGTACGTTGGGTCGGGTCAACCAGGCCGACGGCGGTACGCTGTTTCTCGACGAGATCGGCGATTTTCCCCTGACGTTACAACCCAAGTTATTGCGTTTTATCCAGGACAAGGAATATGAGCGGGTAGGGGACCCAGTCACCCGTCGTGCCGACGTGCGGATTCTCGCAGCGACCAACCTCAACCTCGAAGACATGGTGCGCGACGGACGTTTTCGCGAAGACCTGCTATATCGCCTGAACGTCATCACCCTACACCTGCCGCCATTGCGAGAGCGCGCCGAAGACATCCTGACCCTGGCCGACCGCTTCCTGGCCCGCTTCGTCAAGGAATACGCGCGCCCGGCCCGGGGCTTCAGCGACGAAGCGCGCGAAGCGCTGCTAGGCTATCGCTGGCCGGGCAACATCCGGGAACTGCGCAACGTGGTCGAGCGCGCCAGCATCATCTGCCCGCAGGAAAAAGTCGAAATCAGTCATTTGGGCATGGCCGAGCAACCGGTCAACAATGCGCCGCGCATCGGCGCCGCACTGAGCCTCGACGAATTGGAAAAAGCCCACATCGGCGCGGTGCTGGCCACGGCCGACACCCTCGACCAGGCGGCCAAGACCCTGGGTATCGATGCCTCCACGCTGTACCGCAAACGCAAGCAGTACAACCTGTGAGCGAGACTTTATGAAACTGGCGATGAAGCTGCGCACACGACTGTTTCTCAGCATCTCGGCCCTGATCACCGTGGCCTTGCTGGGATTGGTGCTTGGCCTGGTCAGCGTGATGCAGATGGCCAACACCCAGGAACAATCGGTACGCGACAACTTCATCCTGCTGGACCTGGGCCTCAAGCTGCGCCAGACCCTCGGCGATCAGTTGATGATCATGCTCGACGACAAGCCCGACCTGGCGGCGCTGGAGGCCTCCAAGCAGCAATACCTGGCGCTGATCGACGAGGGCATCGCCCACGAACAGGGGCTGGACGATGCGGCAGTCAGCTTCAGCAAGGCCAAGGCCGACTACATTGATTTTTTTGACGCCTTCACCGCGTCTCGCCAGCAGCCGAACCAGCTCACGAACATCAAGGAGCTCACCGAAAAATTCAACGTGCTGCGTAATGGACTGATCGAGGGCTATCGCCAGGCCCTGACCAACATCAGTGAAACCCAGAATCGCGCCCGTGAACGCGCGATGTGGATTTCCGGACTGCTGGGGTTGGTGGGGTTTGCGGTGCTGATCATCGGGTTTATCACGGCCCATGGCATCGCCCGGCGTTTCGGCGCGCCGATCGAGGCACTGGCCGCAGCGGCGGACGACATCGGCCAAGGTAATTTCGAGGTCACGCTACCCGTTTCCTCGGCCGCTGAGTTGAATCTCCTGACCCGTCGCTTCGGGGTCATGGCCGAGGCCTTGCGTGAGCATCAGGCCACCAACGTCGATGAGCTGCTCGCCGGCCAGCAACGTTTGCAAGCGGTGCTCGACAGCATCGACGACGGCTTGCTGATGATCGACCGCCAAGGCCAGCTGGAGCACCTCAACCCGGTAGCCCAGCGTCAATTGGGCTGGGATGAGGAACGCCTGGGCCAAGGGCTGGGCGAGGCGCTGGGACGCCTTGAACTGGATGAAGAATTGCACCTGGTCCTGCGCGGTGGAAGCCTGGAGCGCGCGCCGGAAGATCTGAGCATCGAAGTGGATGGCGAGTCGCGGGTGCTCACCTACAGCCTCACCCCGGTCAGCCATACCCAGGGCCACATTCTCGGCGCGGTCATGGTGCTGCATGACGTCACCGAACAACGCGCCTTCGAACGGGTGCGCAGCGAGTTCGTCTTGCGTGCTTCCCATGAGCTGCGCACGCCCGTGACGGGCATGCACATGGCCTTCGGCCTGTTACAGGAGCGCCTGCATTTTTCAGAGGAGTCGCGCGAGGCCGACCTGCTCAACACCGTCACCGAAGAAATGCAGCGGCTGATGCAGCTCATCAATGACCTGCTGAACTTCTCTCGCTACCAGAACGGCCTGCAGAAGCTGACCCTGGCGCCTTGTTCCATCGACGAGCTACTGGAAGCGGCCCGGCTGCGGTTTGCCGAGCAGGCCCAAACCAAGGGTATCGAGCTGCTCGTGGCGATCCAGGGCCCGCTCCCGCGCCTGCATGCCGACGCAGCGCAACTGGATCGCGTGCTCGATAACCTGATCGATAACGCCATGCGCCACACCGCCGAAAACGGCCAGATCCGCTTGCAGGCCCGGCGCCATGGCGAGCGGGTGATCATCAGCGTCGAAGACAACGGTGAAGGCATTGCCTACGGCCAGCAGGGACGGATCTTCGAGCCTTTCGTCCAGGTCGGACGCAAGAAGGGTGGTGCTGGCCTCGGCCTGGCGCTGTGCAAGGAGATCGTCCAGCTCCACGGCGGGCGCATGGGCGTTTATTCAAGGCCGGGGCAGGGCACACAGTTCTACATGGCGCTGGCAGTCTGAGCTCATGGCCTGAGCAGACTCAGGCTTCATCATCAAGACGGCGGCCACGCAGGCGCCGGCCACGGGTAATCAGTTCAATGAGCTGAACCGCGCTGAGGGCATGGGCGAACAGCCAGCCCTGGCCGAACCTCACCCCTTCGCTGCTCAAATAGGAAGCCTGGGCTTCATGCTCGATGCCTTCGGCTATCACCTTGAGTTGCAGCGCATGGGCCATGCGAATGATGTGCGGGGCCACACCGCTGCTGGCGGCATCGTGGCCCAAGGCATCGATGAAGGCCTTGTCGATTTTCAGGCAGTCCACCGGCAGGGTTTGCAGGTAGGCCAGGCTGCAATAACCGGTGCCGAAATCGTCGATCAACACTTGGTGCCCGACGTCGCGCAGCGATTGCAGGTTATCCCGGGCGACCAACACATCGACCAGCCCACGCTCGGTCACTTCGAAGGCAATCTGGTGCGCCGACACGCGATGCAGCGCCAGCAGGCGGGCGATCACTTCGCCAATACGCGGCACCATCACATCGCAGGCCGCCAGATTCACCGAGATATACAGCTGCGGATTGGCCCGCAACACCTGGCCCAATTGATCGAACAGCCGCTGCAGCACGAAATCGGTGATCTGGCGAATCTGCCCGGTGTTCTCGGCCATCGGGATAAACAAGTCCGGGCTGGTCAGGGTGCCGTCCGGTCGTCGCCAGCGCAGCAAGGCCTCCGCCCCGACACAGTTGCGGCTGCTCAGGTCGAAAATCGGCTGGTAAAGCACCTGCAATTCACCACGCCGGATGGCCCCGTGCAGTTCAGCGTCCATGGACTGGCGCTGGCGCGCCAGCAGAAACACCTGGAAACCAATCCCCAAGCCCAGCATCAGGCTGATGGGCAGCATCCACCAGGCATTGGCCGGAACCTGAAAACCCTTGCGCGGGGCGATCAGCACCAGTTGATAGACCGGGCTGTCGGTCGGCATCCGATAGATCAGCCGGTTCTGCGTCACTTGCAAGGCATTGTGGCTTTTCGGTGGCCAAGGCTCGACCGGCGGCCAGTGTTGGTCCGTCCCGAGCACGGGAATGGCCCGTTTACCGTTATCCAGGACCACCAGCAGGCTGCTGCCCGGTGGTAAATCGACCACATCGGTCAAATGCCCGCGGGACGTGGCCACCCGAAAGTTGCCGCGGCCCAGCATCAAGGCGGCGCGGTCTTCGTCGGGCTCTGTGGTGGTGTTGAGCCAGTAATTGTAGGTCGGCCCGCGGATGTCGGGCGGGCGGGTCACTGACAAGCCGCTCTGGCGTGGACGATTGGAGCAGACGCCGCTGCCATCGATATACACCGCCTCGTAGACAAAACGGTAGTTGAAGCTGACCTGTTGCAATGTAGCGATCATGTCGTCGTTGCATCCGCGCAACGGCTGGTTTTGCAGGTCGTCGAGGCTTTCACGCAGTTGCCCGAAAAGCTGTTCCAGGCGCTGCAGAAAGCGCTCGCCCTGGGCATTCATCTGGTCGCTTTCGCGCTGCTGGATCTGCTGCACGACCACGAGCAGACTCCCCGCCAGCAGCAGGACGGTACTTAGGGCAGTAGCCACCATCGCCAGGAAAACGGGGCGATGGAGCCAGCTGTGGAGGGTTTCGCGGGCAGCCGTCATCATGGGTAATCCGAAAGTTACCAATGAGTTATAGCTTCTGATTTGGATTTGGCCCGATTCGTCAGACGGGCGTCATTATTTTGTCTGGTTGAGCACCTGCAGGATCGCCGCGCTTTGCGCATCCGGCATGCCATCGAAGCGGGTCGGTCGGTAGTGCATCTGGAAGGCGGCCAGCACATGGTGGGTGGCCACGTCCCACTCGCCGGTCTGGGGCGTTGGGTAACCCAGGCGGGCCAGCTCGGCCTGGAACCAACTGGCAGGCGGCAGCTGTGGCGCGAAGACGGCCTGCTGGCGGGCGACGGCCTGTTCGTCTGGCCAGACTCCTAAACCAGCTTGCGCCAGGCGCTTCCAAGGGAACAGCGGGCCCGGATCGAGCTTGCGTAGAGGCGCGATGTCGCTGTGGCCGATGATGCTGCGCGGGTTGATGCCGTTGCGCTGGATGATGTCCTTGAGCAATACGATCAAGGCCTGGACCTGGGCTTCGCTGTAGGGATACCAGAGGCGCCCGGTGGGTGTGTCGACAAAACCCGGATTGACGATTTCGATGCCGATGGAGCTGGAATTGAGCCAGGTCCGGCCTTCCCACTCACTTTCCCCGGCGTGCCAGGCGCGTCTGCCTTCATCCACCAGTTTGTAGATGGTCGCGCCTTTATCGTCGCCGATCAGGTAATGGGCACTGACTTCGCCATGGGTCAGCAGGGCCAGTGAGCGCTCCAGGGAAGCCGAGGTGTAATGCACCACCACGAATTGGATGCGGTTGTCATGGTTGACGGAGGGGTGACTGGTGTCGAGCCGCGGGCCGCTGGTGCAGCCGGCCAGGATAAATAAAGAAACAATGAGCGAGAAAAATTTCATGGCGGAAGGCAATACGCACTGGGAGTAATGCAACAGTGTAACGTATTGCCTCGCGATGATCCGGTGCGCGCGGCGATATTAAACAAATTGGAACAATTAGCCCTTAGCCCAATTCCACATGGTTGCGCCCGGAATTTTTTGCCCGATAAAGCGCCTGATCGGCTCTTTTAAGCACCAAATCGCTATGTTCGCCAGGTTTGAAGGCGGTCAGGCCAATGGATACCGTCACCGTCACCGGCTCGCCCTTGAAATGAAACGGACAGGCTTCGATGGCCAGGCGCAGCGCCTCGGCCAGCTTGGCGCCGGCCACCAGGGGAGTGTTGGGCACCAGCAGAACAAACTCCTCGCCACCAAAACGCGCAATGAAATCGCCGCCACGCAGGCGTTTACGCAGGACCGAGGCGATGAGTTTCAACACCCGGTCACCGGCCAGATGGCCATAGTTGTCATTGATGCGCTTGAAATGATCGAGATCGAGCATGGCCAGCAGCAAGCTGTTGCCGTGTTGCTGCCACTGGGCGACTTCATGCTCCAGGCGCTCGGACCAGGCGGCGCGGTTGGGCAGCCCGGTGAGCGGGTCGATCAGGGCTTTTTGCCGCTGCTCCTCGAGATTCTCCCGCACGACCTGGGCATCCTGCTCCATCAGCGCAACGCGATCGGCCAGGCTTTTCAGGCGGGTCGAAACCTCCTGCTCGCGTTGATCACGTTGCTGGCGGTGGTGGTCCATCGTACCGAGCAAGCCTTCGAGGTGATTCTCGAGCACCTGCTTGAGGCTTTCCAGGTCATCGGCTTCCTTCACGCTGCTTTGCAGGCCGTCCACCTGTTCACGAATCTGGGTGTCCATTTCCCTGGAGGCCGACAGGTTTTCGGCGTGGTCTTCACTGGCGGCCTGCAGGCTGCTCTGGAATGACTCGAGCCGATCGTTGAGGCGCTGCAGGTACGCTTCGAATTCATGCTGGCCGGTGTCCGTGATGGCCAGCATCAGCACGGCCAGATCATCGAGGATCGGCAGCAATTCGTACCAGTTCAAGCCATTGCGCAGACGCTCACACATGGCTTCGGCTTGTGGTCGATGACGCTCGGGCAAGGTCAGGTCGCCCAAGAGGCCCAACAGCGTGTCTTCGATATGCTTGGCGACCGAGCTGTAGGACGGCTCCGGCGAGTCGGGCAGGGCGTATTGGGCGTCAGCCACATCGACGCCTTCCAGGGGCTCGTCGAGCTCCGCAGGCGGCAACGAGGGGGCGGGCAGGGCCTGGGTAGGCTCCTCGGGCATCAGCTCGTCGGGATTCTCGAGTGCGGGTGCCACAACCGGGCGTTCTTCGGCGACCGGCGTCGGCGGCGGCGCGGGCTCGGTCGCCTGGTCGTCCGGTTCAATGGCGGGCTGAACCACTTCGGCTGCAGGTGTTGGAGCGGGTGCTGGAGCGATCTCGAGCTGCGGCGCAGTCAGGGCAACCGGTTCGGGCGTCGTCTCCAACGCTGGCGCTTGCTCCGCCACCGATGGCTGCGGTGCTGGTGCTGGTGCTGGTGCTGGTGCTGGTGCTGGTGCTGGTGCGACGGATTCTGCGGCCATGGCCGGCGCCACGGCTACGGGCAGGGCAGTTTCCGACGCAGGTGCCACGCTGGCCTGGGCAGGCTCGTGGGGCCGTGGCGCCGCGTCCTCATGGCCTTGGCCACCAAACAGCCGTTGCAGCAGGCCGGGGCGACTCGGTTCGACAGGGGCATCCAGGGCACTGAGTGCCTTGCCTTGCAAACCGCTCAATTCGCTGAGCAACAGCGGAATCTCCCGGGCCTGGCCGGCCCGATCCTCCAGTTGCTTGGCAAACTTCTTCAGCGACCGGCTGACTTCTTTGGGCAGCGGCAGGCTCTGCAACTGGGCAACCAGGGCGATCAACGCGGTGCTCGTCTGTTCGACCCGGGTTTCGCGGCGCTGTTCGGAATCGAGTACGGCTTTCTCCAGGCGCGGCAGCAGGGCAGCGAGGCCGGCATCCATGTCATTGGTGCGCACCACCTCGCGCATCTCTTTCATGCATTGATCGACAGCCCGGTCAGTGCCCTCGGCGGCCAGGGTGCTGCGCACCAGGCCACGACGCAGCAAGTCGAGCCGAGCCTCCCAACGGCGCTCAAGCTTTTCCTGCTGTTCGATACTCTTGAGGTACTTCTCTCTCCAGCGTTCAGCGTCGTCGCTCATTCATCGGATCCGCGAGGGGCAGGACTCAGCGCGGGGAATGCATCGGCCGTGAGCGAACCTGGCAAACGAATTTCTACCGCGACCGGCAGGTGATCGGAAATGGGTTGGGCCAGCACCTCGACGCGTTCGAGGGTCAGGGTCGGGCTCAACAGGATATGGTCCAGGCAGCGCTGGGGGCGCCAGCTGGGGAATGTCGCTTCCAGTTGTGGGGCGAGCAGGCCGAGATCGCGCAGGGGCGAAGTCTGCAGCAAATCGGTGGCATGGGTGTTCATGTCGCCCATCAGCACCTGGTGCTTGTAGCCGCCGATCAGCTCGCGAATGTACGCCAGTTGCATCGTCCGGGTACGCGCTCCGAGCGCCAGGTGCATCATGACCACGACCAGCGCCTCGGGACCTTCGCCGAAACGCGCGAGGATCGCCCCGCGGCCCTTGGGGCCCGGCAGCGGATGGTCTTCGATCGCCCACGGGCGCAAGCGGCTCAACACACCATTGCTGTGTTGGCCGAGACGTCCGAGGTTGCGATTGAGTTGCTGGTACCAGTAGGGAAAGGCGCCCAATTGGGCCAGGTGTTCCACCTGGTTGACGTAGCCTGAGCGCAAGCTTCCGCCGTCGGCCTCTTGCAGGGCCACCAGGTCGAAGTCCTTGAGCAGGTCGCCGATTTTCTGCAGGTTACCGGCACGCCCGGTGTGCGGCAGCAAATGTTGCCAGCCGCGAGTCAGGTAATGCCGGTAGCGCTCGGTGCTGATACCCACCTGGATATTGAAACTGAGCAGCCGCAAGCGGCTGTCGCCAGGCAAGCCCGTGGACATGACATGATGCTCGTTGACCCGCGGCTCATGCAGGCCAACGATGCGTTCGGTGCTCCAGCGGGCCATGGGCGTGGGCCGCGCTTAGTTGGCAGCAGCCTTGGTGGCCGCTCGCTCTTTGGCGATCAGCTGGTCGGCCAGCTGCAGCGCTTCATTTGCGCCACCGGCGGAGCCGATGTCAAAGCGGTATTTGCCGTTGACGATCATGGTCGGTACGCCAGTGATTTCGTATTTCTTCGCCAGTTCCTTGGCCTTGTTGATCTGGCCCTTGATGGCGAAGGAGTCGAAGGTCGCCAGGAACTTGTCCTTGTCGACACCCTGGGTGGCGAGGAAATCCGCCATCTCTTCTTTCTTGACCAGCTTCTTGCCTTCTTTCTGGATCGCGTTGAATACCGCCGCGTGAACCTTGTGCTCGACGCCCATGGATTCGAGGGTCAGGAACATCTGGCCGTGGGCGTCCCATGGGCCGCCGAACATGGCAGGAATGCGTACGAAGTTAACGTCTGACGGCAGCTTCTCGACCCATGGGTTGATGACCGGCTCGAAAGCGTAGCAATGCGGGCAGCCGTACCAGAACAGCTCCACGACTTCGATCTTGCCAGGTGCCGCCACCGGAACGGGGTTGGTCAATTCGACATAGGGTGCGGCGGGCTTTTCAGCGGCTTGGGCAGTTACGCCGAACAGGCTGGCGGCGACGAGCGCGGCGCTGATGATCAGATTACGCATGCTTTACTCCTGGACAATGAGGGGGCCTCGCAGGACCTGTTTCTAAGACAGACCGTGGCGGGTTCAAGTTCTCTAGTGTAACGGCAGCGGCCACAAAAAAGGGCGGCCAAAGCCACCCTTTTGATGCTCGCATCGACAGATTAATCGAGCGTTAACGTTGCAAGGGATGTACGCCCCTCGCAACGCCAGCCAAAGGCCTCAGTGCAGGCCCTGGATGTAGCTGGATACCGCGGCGATATCTTCGTCGCTCAGCTTTTTCGCAATGCTCTGCATCGGCTTGGTATCGCCGTCGTTGGTCCGGCCACCGTCTTCTTTGCGGAAGTCGGTCAGCTGCTTGCCTACGTACTGGGCATGCTGGCCGCCCAAGTGCGGGAAGCCGGCTGCAGCGTTGCCTTTGCCGTCAGGCGAGTGGCAGCCGGTGCAGGCTGGAAGCCCTTTGTCCAGGTTGCCACCGCGAAAGAGCGCTTCACCACGGGCCACGAGCTTGGGATCGGCGGCGCCAACGCTGCCTTTCTGGCTGGCGAAGTAGGCGGAGATATCAGCCAGGTCCTCATCGCTCAGGTTGGTCAGCAGGCCGGTCATTTCCAGCACCGTGCGCTTGCCGGACTTGATGTCGTGCAGTTGCTTGTTAAGGTAACGTTCGCCCTGGCCCGCCAGTTTCGGAAAGTTGGGCGCCATGCTATTGCCATCCGGGCCGTGGCAGGCTCCGCATACGGCCGTCTTCGCCTGACCGGCAGCGGCATCGCCAGCGGCGTGGGCTACGCCGGATATCCCCAAGGTCAACAGCAGACTCACGATCAGTTTGTTCATCAGCTAATCCAACTACGGCTAAGGGTTAAAGAGTTATGGACCGGGTTCACTCGCTCATCCACTGGATGATGGCTCGGTAATCCTCGGCACTGCAGTCCATGCACAAACCACGCGGCGGCATCGCCTTGAAACCCTGGGTCACGTGTTGCACCAGCGTCTCCATACCTTTCGCCAACCTCGGCGTCCAAGCTTCCTGATCGCCCTTGCGGGGCGCCATGGGGAGTTGGCCGGAATGACAGGCACCACAAACACGGTTGTACACAGCTTCCGGATCCTGTGTAGCCTGAGCGCTGTAAAGCGGCATCAAGACACCGGCAGCTAGCAGCCATTTCGTCATAAAACGACCTTTTCAGGGTTGGGAACGAGCTGCGTTCTAACGCGCAATTTCGGTCGGTCGCTCCCGTGAACTTCATCCTACGCTGGGACAAAGCGCACACAAAATCTGCGGCATTATATACTGGCGTCACTGAAACGGAAACGACACAGCTTGCCGCGTCCATTCCCGACGCCGCCCACATCGGAAATCCCATGCAACTGAAGAACCCCATCCTCGGCCTGTGCCAACAGTCCACCTTCATGCTCAGCGCCGCCAAAGTCGATCAATGCCCAGACGACGAAGGCTTCGAAGTGGCTTTTGCCGGGCGTTCCAATGCCGGCAAATCCAGCGCGCTGAACACCTTGACCCACGCAAGCCTGGCACGCACCTCGAAAACCCCCGGTCGCACGCAGCTCTTGAACTTCTTCAAGCTAGACGATGAACGGCGTTTGGTCGACCTGCCCGGCTACGGCTACGCCAAGGTACCGATCCCGCTCAAGCAACACTGGCAGCGTCACCTGGAAGCCTACCTGGGCAGCCGCGAAAGTTTGAAAGGCCTGATCCTGATGATGGACATTCGCCATCCGATGACCGACTTCGACCTGTTGATGCTCGATTGGGCGGTCGCCAGCGGCATGCCGATGCACATCCTGTTGACCAAGGCCGACAAGCTCACCTACGGCGCGGCCAAAAATACCTTGCTCAAGGTGCAGTCGGAAATTCGCAAGGGCTGGGGCGACGCGATCACCATCCAGCTGTTCTCGGCGCCCAAGCGCATGGGCCTGGAAGAAGCCTACACGGTGCTGGCCGACTGGATGGAATTGGCGGACAAGGGCAGCGAAGAGGCCGAATAAGCCAAATCGCAGGCAAAAAAAACCCCGGACTTCTTATGGGGAGGGGGAAGTTCGGGGTCCAAGTTCCGGACCGCTAGGGCGGGGTCCAGATATCTGCCAACACTTAACACAACATAGGAGCATTGAAGGGCTTCACCAGCCTTTCAAAATCTCTGAGTGGCAATTCACGGGTTTAGTTCAGATTATTTTTGGAAATAACTGTAGGAATCTTCAGAGCTAATGAAGCCGTGCCTGGATTTTCGGTGACTCGGTGTGGCATGGGTTGGCTGGGCTGACGCCATCGCGAGCAAGCTCGCTCCCACAGGGTGTTGAGCTCGATATCCGGCTCGACACAAAACCCGCGTGGGAGCGAGCTCGCTCGCGATGACAATCGTCCATTCCCCGCAGCCCTATCAGCCGACACCAATTCCCTGTGCTAGGGAATCAGTGCGCCTCGTCCCAGTTATTGCCCACGCCCACTTCCACCAGCAGCGGCACGTCCAGCGTGGCGGCGGCGCTCATGTGCTGGCGGATTTCGTCGCGTACCTGGTCGACCAGGTCTTCACGCACTTCCAGCACCAGTTCGTCGTGTACCTGCAGGATGACCTTCGCATCCAGCCCGGACGTTGTCAGCCAGCGGTCCACAGCCACCATGGCTTTCTTGATGATGTCAGCCGCCGTGCCCTGCATCGGCGCATTGATGGCCGTGCGCTCGGCGCCTTTGCGCAGGGCCGGATTTTTCGCGTTGATGTCCGGCAGGTACAACCGGCGACCGAAAATGGTTTCGACAAAACCTTGCTCGGCCGCCTGGGCGCGGGTGCGTTCCATGTACGCCAGCACACCCGGGTAGCGGGCGAAGTAGCGGTCGATGTAAGCCTGGGACTGCTTGCGATCGACGCCGATCTGCTTGGCCAGGCCGAACGCGCTCATGCCGTAGATCAAGCCGAAGTTGATCGCCTTGGCGCTGCGGCGCTGGTCCAGGGTGACGGCTTCCAGCTCAACGCCGAACACCTCGGCAGCGGTGGCCCGGTGCACATCCAGGTTATGGCGAAACGCATAAAGCAGGCCTTCGTCCTTGGCCAGGTGCGCCATGATCCGCAGTTCGATCTGCGAGTAGTCCGCCGCCAGCAGCTTGTAGCCTTTCGGCGCAACGAACGCCTGGCGGATGCGTCGGCCTTCGGCCGTGCGGATCGGAATGTTCTGCAGGTTCGGGTCGATGGACGACAGGCGCCCGGTCGCGGCGACGGCCTGTTGATAATTGGTATGGACGCGGCCCGTGCGGCTGTTGATCTGCTCCGGCAGGCGATCGGTGTAGGTGCTCTTGAGCTTGCTCAGCGAGCGGTACTGCATCAGCACCTTGGGCAGCGGGTAATCCTGCTCTGCCAGCTCGGCGAGCACCGCTTCGGCGGTGGACGCCTGGCCCTTGGCGGTTTTGCTGAGCACCGGCAAGCCGAGCTTTTCATACAGGATCACACCCAATTGCTTCGGCGAGCCCAGGTTGAATTCCTCGCCGGCGATGGCAAACGCCTCACGCTCCAGCGCCACCAGTTTCTCGCCCAACTCGACACTCTGCACACCCAGCAGGTTGGCATCGACCAAAGCCCCCTGGCGCTCGATGCGCGCCAGGACCGGCATCAGCGGCATTTCGATGTCGTTGAGCACCGTGCCCAGGCTTGGCGTGGCGGCCAGCTTTTCCTGCAAAGCCTGATGCAGGCGGAAGGTCACGTCGGCGTCTTCGGCGGCGTAAGGGCCGGCCAGTTCCAGGGAGATCTGGTCGAAAGTCAGCTGTTTGACCCCTTTGCCCGCAATGTCCTGGAAATCGGTCTTGCTTTGGCCCAGGTACTTGAGCGCCAGGCTGTCCATGTCGTGGCGGGTCGCGGTGGAGTCCAGCACGTAGGATTCAAGCATGGTGTCGAAGGCGATGCCCTGGACCAGGATGCCGTTGTTCTGGTCGCCACCGATGGCGCAGTTGGCCAGGATGTTGGTTTCGAACTTGGCGTGCTGGCCGACCTTGAGCTTGTTCGGGTTTTCCAGCAGCGGCTTGAGCGCCTTGAGCACCGTGTCGCGGTCCAGTTGCTCCGGCACGCCCATGTAGGAGTGGGTCAGCGGGATGTAAGCCGCCTCGAAAGGGGCCACGGCGAACGACAAACCGACGAGTTGCGAATGCTGGGCATCGCCGCCGTTGGTTTCGGTGACGAAGGCAAACAGCGGCGCTTTGTCCAGTTTGGCCAGCCACGCGTCGAAGCGCGCCTGATCGAGGATGACCTCGTACTTGGCCTCGGCAGCGCCGGGCTGTTCTTCGGCAACTTCGACGATCTCCTGGCCGGCACGCTTGGCGTCCCGCTGGTTCTCTTCGAACCAGCTCTTGAATTCCAGCAGCGTGTACAGCTCGGCGAGTTTCTCGTGATCGGGCGTGCCCATTTGCAGGTCGTCGAGGCCGACATCCAGCGGTACGTCGGTCTTGATGGTCGCCAGCTCGTAGGAAAGCAACGCCATTTCCTTGTGCTCTTCGAGCTTGGCGGCCAGGGTCTTGGCGCCACGGATCGGCAAGGTGGCGACGATGTCCAGTTGCGCATACAGCTCGGTCAGGCCGCCATTGACGCCCACCAGCAGGCCGGAAGCGGTCTTCGGTCCGATACCCGGAACGCCCGGGATGTTGTCGGAAGAATCGCCCATCAACGCCAGGTAATCGATGATCTGCTCGGGAGCGACGCCAAACTTCTCCTTCACGCCAGCCACGTCCAGGGCGCTACCGGTCATGGTATTGACCAAGGTAATGTGCCCGTCGACCAACTGCGCCATGTCCTTGTCGCCAGTGGAGATCACCACCGGACGGTCGGCCGCCGCGCTGCTGCGGGCCAGGGTGCCGATCACGTCATCGGCTTCGACGTTGTCCACGCATAGCAGCGGGAAGCCCAGGGCCTTGACGCTGGCATGCAACGGCTCGATCTGCACGCGCATGTCGTCGGGCATGCTCGGGCGGTTGGCCTTGTATTCGGCGTACAGCGCATCGCGAAAAGTCCCACCCTTGGCGTCGAAGACCACGGCGAACGGACTGTCTGGATACTGCTTGCGCAGGCTCTTGAGCATGTTCAGTACGCCCTTGACCGCACCGGTCGGCAGGCCTTTGGACGTGGTCAGCGGTGGCAGCGCGTGAAAGGCGCGGTACAGATAAGAAGAACCGTCCACCAGGACGAGGGGGGCTTGGCTCATGAGCAGGATCAACCTTTTCGGCGGGTCCGGGGCTAGAATAGCGGGACCGTTGACGACAAAGGGACAAGGTTATCATGCGTACACTAAATCGCCTGTTACTGGCTGGCTTGTTTGCAATCACCCCGTTGGCCGTCATGGCGGCGGATGACGCCCCCTCGGCGGACCCGGACGTCACCATCCGGACCGAAGGAGATAAAACCATTCAGGAGTATCGGCAAAACGGATTTTTGTACGCGATCAAGGTCACGCCCAAGCACGGCAAGCCTTATTTCCTGGTACGCGCCGATGGCACTGATGCAAACTTCATCCGCTCGGACCAGCCGGATATGCTGATCCCTTCGTGGAAAATCTTTGAGTGGTAGTACCGCTCTGCACTTCAACCGGCGCCCGCTGAAGGGCGCCCGTACTGGCAGTTTTAACCATGTCTGTGTTCACGCCCCTGGCTCGGCCCGAGCTGGAAACCTTTCTCGCCCCTTATGGGCTTGGCCGCCTGCTTGATTTCCAGGGGATCGCCGCCGGCAGCGAAAACACCAATTTCTTTATCAGCCTGGAGCAGGGCGAATTCGTCCTGACCCTGGTCGAGCGCGGTCCGGTGCAGGAAATGCCGTTCTTCATCGAACTGCTGGACGTGTTGCATGACGCCGACCTGCCGGTGCCCTACGCCTTGCGCACCACCGACGGCGTCGCGCTGCGAGAACTGGCGGGCAAGCCGGCACTGCTGCAACCGCGCCTGGCCGGCAAGCACATCAAGCAGGCCAACGCCCAGCACTGCGCCCAGGTCGGCGAGTTGCTGGCGCATCTGCACCTGGCGACTCGCGACAACATGATCAAGCGCAAGACCGATCGCGGCCTGGACTGGATGCAGGAGGAGGGCGCCAAGCTGCTCTCGCACCTCGACGCCGAGCCGCGTCGGCTGCTCGAGGCGGCGCTGGATGAAATCGCCCTGCAGAAGGTCGGCATCCTGGCGCTGCCGCGCGCCAACATCCATGCCGATCTGTTCCGCGACAATGCGATGTTCGAAGGCACGCACCTGACCGGGCTGATCGACTTCTACAACGCCTGCTCCGGGCCGATGCTGTATGACGTGGCCATTGCCTTGAATGACTGGTGCTCGGACGACGACGGCATGCTCGATGGCCCCAGGGCGCGAGCGCTGCTGGGCGCCTATGCGGCGCTGCGACCGTTTACCGCCGCTGAGGCGCAACTGTGGCCGACCATGCTGCGCGTGGCGTGCGTGCGGTTCTGGCTGTCGCGGTTGATCGCCGCTGAATCCTTTGCCGGGCAGGATGTGTTGATTCACGATCCGATGGAGTTCCAGCAGCGCTTGGCGCAGCGGCAGACGGTTCACACGGTGTTGCCTTTCGCCCTTTAAACAGCATCGCGAACAAGTCTTGCTCCCACAGCAGTAAGCGACTGTTCCTGTGGGAGCAAGGCTTGCCCGCGATGAAGGCGATGAAGTCTTTCAGAAATCGAGTCGCCTATGTCGCGAGCAAGCTTTGCTCCCACAGGGTTACAACGACTCCAGACACCCCGCCAGATCATTCCCCAATTTCTCCAACAACTGCTCATACCCCTGCGCCGTCGCCGGGGTATAGCCGCCCAGTGCATCGAGCTCCGCCAGCTTCACCGGCAACCCGGCCACCAGGGTTTCGGCCAGGCGCGGGCGCAGGGGCGGTTCGCTGAAGACGCAGGTCTTGCCCACGGCCTGCAAGCGCGTGCGCATTGCCGCCACATGCTGGGCACCGGGCTGGACTTCGGCGGCCACGGCGAACACCCCGGCGTGCTTGAGGCCGTAGTTGTCTTCGAAATAGTCGAACGCCTCGTGGAAGACGAAATACGGCTTGCCCGCGACCCCGGCCAGACGCGCCTTGAGGCGTGCGTCCAAGGCATCGAGGCGCTGGTTGAAGCCCTTGAGGTTGCTCTGATAGCGGGCCGCGTTGGCCGGATCCGCCGCGCTCAGGTCAGCCGCCATCTTGGCAGCAATCACCCGCGCATTGAACGGCGAGAGCCACAGGTGGGCATCCACCGTGCCGGGGCGATGGTCGTGATCGTGTTCATCGGCGTCATGGTCATCATCTTCGTGGGACGCGCTGTCCTGGGCGAAATGACGCAACTTGAGCCCCGGCAAATCCTGGATGGCGACGGAGGGCTGCGTGCGACCGTTCAACACGCGCGGCAGAAAGCCCTCCATATCGGGGCCGATCCAATACAGCAGGTCCACCGACTGCACCTTGCGAACATCCGATGGCCGCAACGCATAGTGATGCGGCGAAGCCCCTGGCGGCAGCAACACCTCTGGAACGGCCACGCCGTCCTGCACGGCGGCGGCAATCAGTTGCAGCGGCTTGACGCTGGTGAGCACCTTGACGTCGGCCTGGGCCGGGCCAATCAGTAGAAAACTTGCGACAAAAACGACAAAGAGCGAAAAAAATCGGGACACGATGACCACTCGTAGAGGCGAGAACGGGTAACATAATAACGTCTCTCACTAAACTCGTCGCTGCCCATGCCTATTACACCCCTTGCCAGTCGCCCTCACGATCACTCCCACTGCGTGCACAGCGCGCTGTCCGAGGCCGACGCCATCTGCGCGCGCCAAGGGGTGCGCCTGACCGCCCTGCGTCGGCGTGTGCTGGAATTGGTCTGGCAAAGCCACAAACCACTGGGCGCCTACGACATCCTCGCGGTGCTCAGCGAGCAGGACGGCCGCCGCGCCGCGCCGCCAACGGTCTACCGGGCACTGGATTTCCTCTTGGAAAACGGCCTGGTGCATCGCATTTCGTCACTGAACGCCTTCGTCGGTTGCAACCATCCGGAGCACGCCCACCAAGGCCAGTTCCTGATCTGCCGCGAATGCCACGCCGCCATCGAGCTGGAACAGAAGTCCATCAGCGATGCCATCATCGCCAGCGCCAAAGAGGTCGGTTTCGTGGTCGACACCCAGACCGTCGAAGTGGTCGGTCTCTGCTCCGGCTGCCAGGGGGCCTGATGAGCAATGCGTTGATCCGCCTCGAACAGGTGGCCGTGACGTTCGCCGGGCAGAGCGTGCTGGACAACATCCAGCTGAGCGTCGAGCCGGGGCAGATCGTGACCTTGATCGGACCCAACGGCGCCGGCAAGACCACCCTGGTGCGCGCCGTGCTGGGTTTGCTCAAGCCCGACAGCGGCAGCGTCTGGCGCAAGCCGAAGCTGCGGGTCGGCTACATGCCGCAAAAACTCCACGTAGACCCGACGCTGCCACTGTCGGTGCTGCGCTTCCTGCGCCTGGTGCCTGGCGTGGACCGCACCCGCGCCTTGGCCGCGCTCAAAGAAGTCGGCGCCGAACAGGTGATCGACAGCCCGGTGCAAAGTGTCTCCGGTGGCGAGATGCAGCGCGTATTGCTGGCTCGCGCCCTGCTGCGCGAGCCTGAGCTGCTGGTGCTCGACGAGCCGGTGCAAGGGGTCGATGTGGCGGGGCAGGCCGAGCTGTACAGCCTGATCACGCGCCTGCGCGACCGCCACGGTTGCGGCGTGCTGATGGTCTCCCACGATTTGCACCTGGTGATGAGCACCACCGATCAGGTGGTCTGCCTCAATCGCCATGTCTGCTGTTCCGGGCATCCCGAGCAGGTCAGTGGCGATCCGGCCTTCGTCGAATTGTTCGGAAAAAACGCACAAAGCCTGGCGATTTATCACCATCACCATGACCACGCCCATGACCTGCATGGTTCGGTGGTCAGCGCCCCTTCTGCTTCCAATCATGTTCATGGAGATGGCTGCAAGCATGGCTGATTTTCTGTTGTACGCCCTGCTCGCAGGCTTGGCACTCGCCCTGGTAGCCGGCCCCCTGGGTTCGTTCGTGGTCTGGCGGCGCATGGCCTATTTCGGCGACACCTTGTCCCACGCAGCGTTGCTCGGCGTGGCCTTGGGATTTCTGCTGGACGTCAGCCCGGCGGTGGCGGTGACCGTTGGCTGCCTGTTGCTGGCAGTGGTGCTGGTGACCTTGCAACACCGCCAGCCGCTGGCGTCCGACACGCTGCTGGGTATTTTGGCGCCGAGCACCCTATCCCTCGGGCTGGTGGTACTAAGCTTCATGCATGATGTGCGGATTGACCTGATGGCCTATCTGTTCGGCGACCTGTTGGCGATCAGTCCGACGGACCTGTCGTGGATCCTCGGCGGTAGCGCGGCGGTGCTGCTGTTGCTGGTGGCGCTCTGGCGGCCCTTGCTGGCCGTCACCGTGCACGAGGAACTGGCCCGGGTCGAAGGCCTGCCCGTGCTGGGCTTGCGCCTGGCGCTGATGCTGCTGATTGCAGTGGTCATCGCGGTGGCGATGAAAATCGTCGGGGTGTTGCTGATCACTTCATTGCTGATCATTCCGGCGGCTGCGGCACAGCGTCACGCTCGCTCACCCGAGCAGATGGCCCTGGGCGCGAGCCTGCTGGGCATGCTCGCGGTGTGTGGCGGCCTGGCACTTTCCTGGTTCAAGGACACCCCGGCCGGCCCATCGATCGTGGTCAGCGCCGCCGCGCTGTTTCTGCTGAGTTTTGTCCTGCCTCGTCGAGGGGTGTAGACTTGCTCGCTTTTTGCGCAAATAGAGAGTCGCAGGAATGAAGCCGTTCGCCTCCCGTTATCTGCTCCTTGTCGCATTTTCCCTGCTGCTGGGCGCCTGCCAGAGTACACCGCCGGTCACCCAGGCCCCCGATACGCGGGGCCCGGCCATCGCGCAGCTCGAGCAAAGCCTTGCCAGCAATGAGCTGGCCACCGCCGAAGACCAGTTGGCCGCCTTGCAAGCCCAATCGCCCGAAGACCGCTCGCTGGAACCCTACCAGCGGCAACTGGCCGAGGCGTATTTGCGCCGCAGCCAGATCGATCTGCAAAAAGGCGACGTCAACGCCGCTGCCACCGCCCTGAGCCGTGCCCGAGCCTTGATGCCCAAGGCCCCGGCGCTCACCGGCGAGGTCAACAGCGCCATTGCCGAAGCCCGCAAGGCCGACCTGGATAAAGCCGAGGCCGACCTCAAGGCCGCCGAAGCCAAACCGGTCGCCAAAGTGATCGACCCGAGCGCACCCAGCACCACGGTTGCGCTCAACCTCGCCGATATCCAGCAAATGCGTCGACAACTGGACGCCATCGCCGCCGACGTGGTGAATTATCAGTGTGACGTCAGCATCCAGGCGCCGCGCACCGATGATTATCCGTGGCTGGCGACGTTGCTGACCAAACGGGTCAAGAAACTGGACCCGGGGTTTGATTTGAAGCTGCAGAAGCAGATTTTGCGCAGTGTGCCGGCGCAGATGGTGCTGACACCGCGTAAGCCCTAAAAGCATCGCGAGCAAGCTCGCTCCCACAGGGGTTTTGTGTCGATTACAACACCCCATGTGGGAGCGAGCTTGCTCGCGATAGCGCCCTACCAGACAACAAATCTCTTTAGGCTGGAACCGCCTTGGCCTTCGGCTCCCGCGCCCAAACCCGATGCTGAGCAATCGCCGCGAAAAACCGCGAAAAACCGCTCGCATCCGCATCTTCGATCAACCCCGCATCCACCTCCAGCTTCAACTCCACCAACAACTGCCGGGCCTCACTATGAAGCCCAATGGCCTTCAGATGCTTGTAGGCCTCCAGCACGTAATGCAAAGCCACGCCGTCGCGACTCAAGGCCTTGATCGACTCCGCGCCACCGGGCACGAACACCGCGTCAAAGGCAATCGACGGCAAGCCTTCCATGGACGCATCCACCGCCAGCGTTTTCCCATCGGCCGTGGTTACCGGCGCGGAGGTCGGCCCCAACACTTTGGCGTGGGCGCCCTCGGCCTTCAGGGCCTTCTTGAGCGCATCGATGATCGCCCCGTCGACACCGTTAGCCACCAACACCGCCACTTTTCGCGTTTTGATGTCGCCGGACAGCAGGTTCGCCTGGCTCAAGGCCGGAGACTGCTCCAGCGATGGCGTTGGTACATCGACGGTGCCAGCGGTGGGCGCCGGCAACCCGAGGTTTTTCGCCACTCGCCCGGCCAGTTCCAGGTCGATATTGGCGAGGATCTCATTGACCTGCCGCGCCCGGATGAACTCACGCTCCACCTTGCCCAGCTCGAAGCTGTAGGCAGCGATGATGTGCTCCTGCTCATGAGGGCTCATGCTCTTGTAGAACAACCGAGCCTGGGAGAAATGATCACCGAACGAATCGCTGCGTTGGCGGATCTTGTAGGCGTCGATGCGCTCTGGATAACTTTCGAAGCCGCCGTCTTCCGGTCCAGGCGGGGTTTCCTTCGGCCAGCCGCCGTCGATGGAGTTCGGCTCGTAGGACGCACGGCCCTTGTCGATGGTGGTGCGGTGCATCGCATCACGCTGACCGTTGTGTACCGGGGTGATCGCCCGGTTGATCGGCAGCTCATGAAAATTCGGCCCACCGAGTCGGCTGATCTGCGTATCGGTGTAGGAAAACAGCCGCCCTTGCAGCAACGGGTCATTGGAAAAGTCGATGCCCGGCACGATGTGCCCTGGGCAGAACGCAACTTGCTCGACTTCGGCGAAGAAATTGTCCGGGTTGCGGTTCAGCACCATCTTGCCCAGGGGGGTGATGGGCACGAGTTCTTCAGGGATGATCTTGGTCGGGTCGAGCAGGTCGAAGTCAAACTTGTGCTCGTCTTCCTCGGCGACAATCTGCACGCCGAACTCCCATTCCGGGTAGTCGCCCATCTCGATCGACTCCCAGAGATCGCGACGGTGGTAGTCCGTATCTTTACCCGCCAGCTTCTGGGCTTCGTCCCATACCAACGAGCAGGTGCCGACGGTAGGGCGCCAGTGGAATTTGACGAAGCTGCTTTTGCCTTCAGCGTTGATCATGCGGAAGGTGTGCACACCAAAACCCTGCATTGCACGTAGGCTTTTTGGAATGGCCCGGTCAGACATCGCCCAGATCACCATGTGAGCCGATTCCGGCACCAGCGAGACAAAATCCCAGAACGTGTCGTGGGCCGAGCCACCTGTAGGAATTTCGTTATGGGGCTCGGGTTTTACCGCGTGGACAAAGTCCGGAAATTTCACCGCGTCCTGAATGAAAAACACCGGCATGTTGTTGCCCACCAGATCGAAGTTGCCTTCGTCGGTGAAGAACTTCACCGCAAAACCACGCACGTCCCGCACGGTGTCGCCGGAGCCGCGTGGGCCTTGCACAGTGGAAAAACGCACGAACACCGGGGTTTTCTTGCTCGGATCTTGTAGGAAACCGGCCTTGGTCAATGCCGAATGCGCATCGTAGCTCTGAAAATAACCATGGGCGCCGGTCCCACGGGCGTGGACGATGCGCTCCGGGATACGCTCATGGTCAAAGTGCGTGATTTTTTCACGCATGATGAAGTCTTCCAGCAACGAAGGGCCGCGGGGGCCGGCGCGCAGGGTGTTCTGGTTATCGGCGATCTTCACGCCCTGGTTGGTGCGCAACGCCTGTTCGGTGGCGTCGGAGCGAAACTGTTCCAGGCTCTCGAGCTTGGCGTTGGTGTTACCGCGATCCAGCGTGTCGGTCCCGGCCAGTTGGCTCTTGTTGACCGTGGGCTTCTTGGTACTCATCAGGCATGACTCCTCTTTGCGTTCCTCGCCGTGGCCAGGAATCTGAGTTCGATACCGCAGGTGCATGACCCCGGCATTTCGAGTGGCTTAATGAGTGACCGACGCCGTTTGGCCGTGTTCCTTTTTTATGGCCTTTGATCGCGTTATTGCCAAATGACAGGTCTGATCGCAAATAAATGCTAAGAACCTCTATACGGACAGGCTAAAATGCGCGCCCGGCTAACCGCTGACCCTTTTCCAACGCGCCCCACAAGGTTCGCTACGTGATCGAGTTTCAAGACGTCCATAAAACCTACCGAGTCGCCGGTAGGGATATCCCCGCCCTGCATCCGACCAGTCTGACGATTGAGAACGGTCAGGTCTTCGGCCTGATTGGCCATTCCGGTGCGGGAAAAAGCACCTTGCTGCGCCTGATCAATCGCCTGGAAGATTCCACGGGCGGCAAGATCATCGTCGACGGCGAAGAAGTCACCGCCCTGGACGCCAGCGGCCTGCGCCGCTTCCGCCAGCAAGTCGGGATGATCTTCCAGCACTTCAACCTGCTGGCGTCCAAGACCGTGGCCGACAACGTGGCGCTGCCACTGACGCTGGCGGGCGAATTGTCCCGCAGCGCAATCGACCAGCGCGTTGCCGAGTTGCTGGCGCGGGTGGGCCTGTCCGACCACGCTCGCAAATACCCGGCGCAACTGTCCGGCGGCCAGAAGCAGCGCGTTGGCATCGCCCGCGCCCTGGCGACCAAACCCAAGATTTTGCTGTGCGACGAGGCCACCAGCGCCCTCGACCCACAGACCACTGCCTCGGTGCTGCAACTGCTGGCGGAAATCAACCGCGAGCTGAAGCTGACCATCGTGCTGATCACCCATGAAATGGACGTGATCCGCCGCGTTTGCGATCAAGTGGCCGTGATGGACGCCGGCGTGATCGTCGAGCAAGGCCCGGTGGCCCAGGTGTTCCTGCACCCCAAGCACCCGACAACCAAGCGTTTCGTCCAGGAAGACGAGCAGATCGACGAAAGCGAACAGCGCGACGATTTCGCTCACGTCCCAGGGCGCATCGTGCGTCTGACGTTCCAGGGCGAAGCGACCTACGCGCCATTGCTCGGCACCATCGCCCGGGAAACCGGCGTGGACTACAGCATCCTGGCCGGTCGTATCGACCGCATCAAAGACACCCCCTACGGGCAACTGACCCTCGCCATCACCGGCGGTGACATGGAGGCGGCGTTTGCCCGCTTCACCGCGGCCGATGTCCACATGGAGGTGCTGCGCTAATGGAACTGTTGAGTTCGTTCTTCTCCAACATCGACTGGCTGGAAATCTGGCTGGCGACGGGCGACACCTTCCTGATGCTGTTCGGTTCGCTGCTGTTCACCGTCCTGCTCGGCCTGCCGCTGGGGGTGCTGTTGTTCCTGTGCAGCCCGCGCCAGCTGCTCGAAGCCCGTGGCGTTTATGCGCTGCTGTCGCTGATCGTGAACATCCTGCGTTCGCTGCCGTTCATCATCCTGTTGATCGTGATGATCCCGTTCACGGTATTGATCACCGGCACCTCCCTGGGCGTGGCCGGCGCGATCCCACCGCTGGTGGTCGGCGCCACACCATTCTTCGCCCGCCTGGTGGAAACCGCCCTGCGCGAAGTCGACCGCGGCATCATCGAAGCGACCCAGGCCATGGGCGCGACCACCCGACAGATCATCGTCAACGCCTTGCTGCCGGAAGCCCGCCCAGGCATTTTTGCAGCGATTACGGTGACAGCGATTACGCTTGTGTCCTACACGGCCATGGCCGGTGTGGTCGGCGCCGGTGGTTTGGGCGACCTGGCAATCCGGTTCGGTTACCAACGTTTCCAGACCGATGTGATGGTAGTCACGGTGGTATTGCTGCTGGTGCTGGTGCAGGTCCTGCAGACCGTGGGCGACAAACTGGTTGTGCATTTCTCTAGAAAATAAGGCCTCGCGGCCAATAAACCATGAGCCGGCCATTCGCTGGCAGGCGCCAAGAGCAGGCGCCCCACAAGGAGTTAGCTGAATGAAAAAACTACTGGTTGCCTTCGCTGCCGCCGCAGCGTTTTCCGCCCACGCCGCCGACACCCTGACCGTCGCGGCCACCCCGGTTCCCCACGCGGAAATCCTCGAATTCGTCAAACCGGCCCTGGCCAAAGAAGGCGTGGACCTCAAGGTCAAAGTCTTCACCGACTACATCCAGCCGAACGTACAAGTCGCCGAAAAACGCCTGGACGCCAACTTCTTCCAACACCAGCCTTACCTGGATGAGTTCAATAAGGCCAAGGGCACGCACCTGGTGAGCGTGGCCGGTGTGCACCTGGAACCACTGGGCGCGTATTCCAGTAAGTACAAGACACTCGCCGAATTGCCAGGTGGTGGCAACGTGGTGATCCCGAACGACGCCACCAACGGCGGTCGTGCGCTGTTGCTGCTGGCTAAGGCTGGGGTGATCAAGTTGAAGGATTCGAACAACATCCTGTCGACGACCAAGGACATCACCGAGAATCCGAAGGATCTGAAATTCCGTGAGTTGGAAGCGGCGACCATTCCGCGGGTGCTGACCCAGGTGGATCTGGCGTTGATCAATACCAACTACGCGTTGGAAGCCAAGCTTGATCCTTCCAAGGATGCGCTGGTTATCGAAGGTAACGACTCGCCTTATGTGAACATCCTGGTGGCTCGCGAGGATGATAAGGACAGCGAGGCGATGAAGAAGCTGGTGGCGGCGCTGCATACGCCGGAAGTGAAGGCTTTCATTCTTGAGAAGTACAAAGGTGCGGTTTTGCCGGCGTTCTGATCTGATCAGGTGGTGAAAAAACGGGGCTGCGTGGGAATGCAGGCCCGTTTTTTTTATGCTCGGAAATGTGTGGCGTCACGGAAAGACCCGCAAGATCACGGGCTATCGCGGATCAACGTTATTCAACACCCGATTCGCCAGCAATGAACTCAATTCGATCAATTGTTGGATGCCGAGAAGGATGTGACGACGCGGGCCTTCCAGGTCGAAGGCCAGGTTGCTGACCATCGCGTCGGCTGCCGCCAGGGTTTCGCTGAGGTTGGCGAGGAGGGATTCGTTGTCGGCGTTTTTGGCGACGGTGAAGAGCTGACCCGGTTGGGACGTATCTTCGGACTTTTCCGGTTTTGGTAGCAGGTAGTAATCCAAGGCACGATTGGTGGCTTCGTCGTGTTTCTTGGCTTTGGATTTGGTTCGCGGGGAAGCTTGGTCCGCCTCTGGCGGATTCGGTGTAGGTTTGAACATGTACTAAGTCCTATAGGTGACGCCGCAACCCTCTAGCTACTAAACAAGGGGTGGCAGCTGTACGCAGGTTAGTAGACCGGGGACTTAGCAAGCCGGCGCGCCCGAGGGCGCCCTGCGCACAGCCGCCATCAAATACAGGCATGGAAATACCTGACTGATAGAGCTTTGCACCTTACTAAATACCTCGGGCTACTAAACCCGACCACTGATGGGCAGTGGCAGGGAAACGATAGAACCCAGGGACAAGGCGCACAAGCGGGCGGATTCTGGCGTAGTTGTAGGCAATGGCGCAAGGATTCGTAGCTTGATGGAAGGGTGGCTGTTGCGGAATAAACAAAGCTTCGTTTTGCCTTGAAATTCGGAGCCAGAGGGCAGGTTTTAGCTATGGAACCTGACGTTGTCGTAACGCATCACAAAACGCTGCAAGTCGATCTGCCCGTCATGCTTTACTGACGTTCTGTCACTTCCAAGCTGTAACGTATGCTCACGCGCCTTCAAGGGTGATCCGTACCGAGAGCCGTATACATAATGTCCTTCGCCGAGCTGAAATCCTTCCACATGGTCGCCCGCCTGGGCAGCATCACCCAGGCGGCGAAGAAGCTCGGCCTCAGCCAGCCCACGGTCACCACGCAGATCCGCAGCCTCGAAGGGCAGTACGGCGTCGAGCTGTTCTACCGGGGTGGTCGGCGTCTGACCCTGAGCGATGAAGGCGTACGCCTGCTGCCCATGGTGCAGCAGTTGCTGCAACAGGAGGCCGACATTGAGTTCTTCTTGCGCAACTGCGGCCAGGTACAAGGTGCCCTGCGCATCGGCGCCACTGCGCCCTACTACATGCTCGACCTGGTGCGGCGCTTTCGCGAGCAACTGCCGCAATGCGAGGTGACCCTGGAGATCGGCAACTCGCAGCAGGTGATCGAAGCGCTGGAAGACTACCGCGTCGACCTTGCCGCTTCCTCGCTGTTGGTCGAGGACCCGCGACTGACTCGCCTGCTGTTGGGCCACGATCCACTGGTGTTGGCCGTACACCGTAGTCACCCGCTGGCCGCGCGGGAGCGCGTGCCGCTCGCGGCGCTGGCCGGGCACTGCCTGCTGATGCGCGAGAAAGGTTCGACCACTCGCGTGCTTACCGAGCAGTTGCTGCGCGACGCTGGCGTGGCGCTCGGCTCGTTACTGGAGATCGGCAGCCGCGAATCGATCCGCGAAGCGGTGCTGCGCAATATCGGTATCAGCATCATCGCCCGCCACGAAGTGCCGACCAGTACCGAGTTGCGGGTGATCGAACTGGAAGGCGCGCCGCTGATTACCGAATACCTCTACTGCCTGAAGGAGCGCCGCAGCGCGCGCCTGCCGGCAGTTTTCCTTGCGTTGGCGCGGGAGGCCGGGAGCACCTCGTAAGGTGCCTCGCGCCCGCCTTTTGGATGAAAGCACTACATAAATCCACCGATGCCACTATCGGCAGTTTTTGCCTAACTGCCATAAAGCCTTAGCACCCTGTGTCCAGGATGGACCTCGTATTCCACCGACGAGGTTCCGCCATGGCTACGGTCAGCTTGCAACTGCGCGACATCCACAAGGCCTTCGGCGCCTTTCAGGCGCTGGACGGGGTGTCGCTGGACGTCTCTGCCGGCGAGCTGGTGTGCCTGCTCGGCCCCTCGGGCTGCGGCAAGACCACCCTGCTGCGCTGCATCGCCGGGCTGGAGCGCCAGGACGGCGGCCATATTTTCTTCGGCAAGCGTGATGTCTCCACGCTGCCACCGCAGGCGCGCGACTACGGCATCCTGTTCCAATCCTATGCGCTGTTTCCCAATCTCACGGTGGCGCAAAATATCGGTTACGGCCTGGCCGGCAATAGCCGCGAGAGCCTCCGTGCACGGGTCGCCGAGATGCTTGAGCTGGTCGGCCTCAAGGGCAGCGAGCAGAAATACCCCGGCCAGCTCTCCGGCGGCCAGCAACAGCGCGTAGCCCTGGCCCGTGCCCTCGCGCCGGCACCCAAGCTATTGCTGCTGGACGAACCGATGTCGGCCCTCGACGCTCGCGTGCGCGAACACCTGTGCGGCGAGTTGCGTCAGTTGCAGAAGAGCCTGGGCATCACCACCGTGATGGTCACCCACAACCAGGACGAGGCCATGCTCATGGCCGACCGTATCGCAGTGATCAACCACGGTCGGGTCGAGCAATACGCCACGCCCCAGGAGATCTATCGCGCGCCCGCCACGCCCTTCGTCGCCGAGTTCGTCGGCCAGGGCAACTGGCTGCCCTACGAGCGCAACGGCGAGCACGCCCGGGTTGGCGAGCTGAGCCTGCGTCTGCACGGCGTCCGGCCGGCCGAACGCGGTCGCCTGTTCTGCCGGCCCGAGGCGGTGGTGGTCAACCCGCCGGTGCACGAAGACAACCTGTTCAGCGCACAGATGCGCGAGATCACCTTCCTCGGCAATCGCTGCCGCCTGAGTTTCGAGCTGGACGCCCTGCCGGGTCATGCCCTGCTTGCCGAGCTGGCGCCGGACGCCATGCCGCGCCTGGGCGCCCCGCATATCTGGGTGGCCCTGCCGCCGCGCAGCCTGCAAGTGTTCGTCTGATGGAACAGGTATTGCTGAGCAAGCCCCAAGCCGGCGCGCGGCGCCTGCCTGCCGACCTGGCCGACCGGATATTCGTCCACGGTGGCCAGTGGTTGCTGCTGGTGCTGCTGGTTCTCGCCGTGCTGCTGCCGCTACTGGCCATGCTTTGGCGCGGCTTTGCCAGCGAGCCCGGGCAGGGCGGTGGGCTGACGGCGGCGGCCGAACTGTTCACCAGTGCCAACTTCCGCTGGCTGCTAGGCAACAGTCTGGCGGTCTCGCTGACCGTGGCCGCCATCGTCGTGCCGCTGGCCTACACCTTCGCCTATGCGCTGCAGCGTACCTGCGTGCCGGCCAAGGGCCTGTGGCGCGGCATTTCCCTGCTGCCGCTGCTGGCGCCGTCGATATTGCCGGGCATCGCGCTGATCTACCTGTTCGGCAACCAGGGCGCGCTCCGGCACCTGCTCACGGACAATATCTATGGCTTCTGGGGCATCGTTATCGGCGAAGTCATCTACACCTTCCCGCATGCGCTGATGGTGCTGCTTTCAGCCCTGGCCCTGGCCGATGCGCGCCTGTTCGACGCCGCCTCGAGCATGGGCGCGTCACCGTGGCGGGCATTTCGCAGCATCACCTGGCCGGGCAGCCGACAGGGCGTATTCGCCGCCTTCTGCCTGGTGTTCACCCTGTGCATCACCGATTTCGGCGTGCCGGTGGTGGTCGGCGGCGATTATCAGGTGCTGGCGCTGGAGGCCTACAAAGCAGTGGTTGGGCAACAGCAGTTCGGCCGCGGCGCGCTGATCGGCATGGTCCTGCTGCTGCCGGCGCTGTTGAGCTTCGCCGTCGACCTGTGGCTACGCCGGCGTCAGCGCGAGGCAATGAGCGGTCGCGCCCAGGTTTACCAGCCGCAACCGTCGCGCCGCCGCGACCTGGCCTTCCTTGCCGTGGTGCTGCTGATCTGCGCGGCGCTGCTCGGTGTGTTCGGCATGGCGATGTACTCGTCGCTGGTCAAGTTCTGGCCCTACGACCTGTCGCTGTCGCTGCACCACTACACCTTTTCCGAACTCCCCGGCGGCTGGCAGGTGTACCGCAACAGCCTGCTGCTGGCCGGCTGCACGGCCGTGTTCGGCAGCCTGCTGACCTTCACCGGCGCCTACCTGCTGGAGAAGACCCGGCAGAGCCCGCTGACCCAGGCCCTGCGTCTGCTCAGCTTCGTGCCGATGGCGGTGCCGGGGTTGGTGCTGGGCCTGGGCTACGTGTTTTTCTTCAACTTGCCGGGCAATCCGCTGCACGGTCTGTACGGCAGCCTGACCCTGCTGGTGGCGTGCACCATCGCGCACTTCTTGACCACCGCGCAGTTGACTGCCAGCGCCGCGCTGCGCCAGCTCGATGGCGAGTTCGAGGCCGCGGCGCTGTCGCTGAAGGTGCCGCTGCTGCGCCACTTTTTGCGCGTCACCCTGCCAATTTGCCTGCCGGCGTTGCTCGACATCCTGCGCTACCTGTTCGTCTCGGCGATGACCACGGTGTCGGCGGTGATCTTCCTCTACAGCCCGGACAGCCTGCTCGCCGCCATCGCCGTGCTGAACATGGACGACGCCGGCAACGTCGGCGGCGCCGCCGCCATGTCCACCCTGATTCTGCTCACCTCGGCCGCGGTTTCGCTGCTGCTGGCGGGGGCCTCACGCGGTGTGCTGCGTCGGGCCCAAGCCTGGCGCACGGCCGCCGGCCATTGATTACCCTGGAGACTGCCATGCACTACCAACACCCCGACCGCCTGCACGCCGCCATTCTCGACTGGGCTGGTACCGTGGTCGATTTCGGCTCCTTCGCGCCAACCCGCATCTTCGTCGAGGCCTTCGCCAGTTTCGACGTCGAGATCAGCCTGGAGGAGGCGCGCGGGCCGATGGGCATGGGCAAATGGGACCATATCCGCGCCCTGTGCAACCTGCCGGCGATTGCCGAGCGCTACCAGCGTCGCTTCGGCCGTCTGCCGAGCGATGAAGATGTGACGGCAATTTATGAGCGCTTCATGCCCTTGCAGATCGCCAAGGTCGGCGAGCACTCGGCGCTGATCCCCGGCGCGCTGGCGTGTATCGCCGCGCTGCGCGAGCGCGGCCTCAAGCTCGGCAGCTGCTCCGGCTATCCCAAACAGGTGATGGACAAGGTGGTCGAGCTGGCCGCCGCCAATGGCTATAGCCCGGACCATGTGGTCGCCACCGACGAGGTGCCCAAGGGTCGGCCGAGCCCGGCCCAGGCGCTGGCCAACGTCATCGCCCTCGGCCTCGACGACGTGGCTGCCTGCGTCAAGGTCGACGACACCGAGCCGGGCATCCTCGAAGGCCGCAGCGCCGGCATGTGGACCGTGGCGCTGCGCTTCTCCGGCAACTTTCTGGGCCTTGACTGGGCGCAGTACCAGGCCCTGACGCCCGCGCAGCGCGAAGCCGAGCGCACGCGCATCGACGCGCTGTTCGCGCCGAGCCGGCCGCATTACCTGATCGACACCCTCGCCGAACTGCCGCCGGTGATCGACGCGATCAACGCTCGCCTGGCCCGGGGCGAGAGTCCGCAAGCCAGCTGAATTCGAATAACCAACGCCACGCAATGCCAACCAAGGAGCTCTTCATGTTCAAACGCACCGCTCTGGCCGCCGGCCTGCTCGCCGCTTGCGCCATGCAGGCCCAGGCCAACACCGAGCTGACCGTGTACACCGCCCTCGAAGTGGAACAGCTGGCCGCCTACAAGAGCGCCTTCGAAAAGCTGCACCCGGATATCGAGATCAAGTGGGTACGCGACTCCACCGGTATTGTCACCGCCAAGCTGCTGGCCGAGAAGGATCGTCCGCAGGCAGACGTTGTCTGGGGCCTGGCTGGCTCGAGCCTGGCTGTGCTCAAGCAACAAGGCATGCTCGAAGCCTACGCCCCGGCCAACCTGGACAAGATCGGCGCCAACTACCGCGACACCGCCAACCCACCGGCCTGGGTCGGCATGGACGTGTGGGCTGCGACCATCTGCTTCAACACCATCGAGGCCGAGAAGCAGCGCCTGCCCAAGCCGACCAAATGGGAAGACCTGACCAACCCGGTGTACAAGGGCAAGATCGTCATGCCCAACCCGGCTTCGTCCGGCACCGGCTACCTCGACGTCAGCGCCTGGTTGCAGACCTTCGGCGAGCCCCAGGGCTGGGCCTACATGGACAAGCTGCACCAGAACATCGGCCAGTACACCCACTCCGGCTCCAAGCCGTGCAAGCTGGCCGCCGCCGGTGAGTTTCCCATCGGCATTTCTTTCGAGTACCCGGCTGTGCAACTCAAGCGCAAGGGTGCGCCGCTGGACATCGTCCTGCCGAAGGAAGGCCTGGGTTGGGAGATCGAGGCCACCGGCATCATCAAGGGCACCGAGCAGCTGGAAGCGGCGAAGAAGCTCGCCGACTTCTCCGCCAGCCGCGAGGCCATGGACCTGTACAAGGCGAATTTCGCCGTGCTGGCCCAGCCGGGCATCGCCGAGCGCTTCCAGGAACTGCCCGCCGACTACGAGCAGCGCCTGATCAAGAACGACTTCGCCTGGGCCTCGGAAAACCGCGACAAGATCCTCGCCGAATGGCGCAAGCGCTACGACGGCAAGTCCGAACCTGTCGCCCAGTGACGTGGCCGGCAGAATCCTGTTGGCGGTGTGACGCGGGTCTGCTGTACGGCTCGCCCGCCAGCCTTGCCAGAGGGGTTCTGCCAATCGGTGCTGCACGTTGATTCATCCGGCTGCGTTGGCGGCCGCCTTTTTCGTTCCAGGAGTTTCCCCATGAGTCAGCACGACTGCGATCTGTTGATCGTCGGTGCCGGCATGCTCGGCCTCGCCCATGCCTGGGCCGGCGCCAAGCGCGGCCTCAAGGTACGTGTGTTCGAGCGCAGCCACACGCCGCTCGGCGCCTCCATCCGCAACTTCGGCCAGGCCCTGGTCACTGGCCAGGCACCCGGCGTGATGCTCGACCTGGCCCGCCAGTCCCGCGGCCTGTGGGCCGAACTGGGCCAGGCCGCAGGCCTGCAGCTCAAGCAACAGGGCTCACTGCTGTTTGCACGCAGCGAAGCCGAAGAAGCCTTGCTCGAAGCCTTCTGCGCGGGCCGCGCTCGTGAGCAGGGCTACCGCGTCGAGCTACTGCGCGGCGCCGCCCTGAATGGGCTGTACGGCGGACGTTTCGCCCACCATCGCGCCGCCCTGCATGGCCTCGACGACCAGCAGCTGTATTCCCGTGAGGCGCTGCCGCAGATCGTCGATTACCTGCGCGGGTTGGGCGTGCAGTTCCACTTCTCCACCCTGGTGCGTGACGTCGAACCAGGTAGCGCCCTGACCAGCGCCGGAAGTTTCAGCGCCAGGCACATCGTGGTCTGCTCCGGACACGATTATCAGACCTTGCTGGCCGAGCCGCTGGCCGCACTCCAGCCTTCGGTGTGTCGCTTGCAGATGCTGCGCGCCCGCCTGCAACAGCCGCTGGACCTGCAGCACGCGGTGCTCACCGGACTCAGCTGCGTGCATTACGGCGCTTTCGCCGATCTGCCGGAAGCCGAGGCTATTCGCGCGCAGATCCGCCGCGAGCAGCCGGAACTGGAAACCCACGGCATCCACCTGCTGGTCAGCCCGACGCCCCATGGCGAGTTGATCATCGGCGACTCCCACGACTACGGCAGCGACGCCTCGCCGTTCAATGCCGAGGCCGTGGACGACCTCATGCTGGCGCTGGCCGAGCACACCCTGGGCGGCAAGCTGCAGGTGCTGGAACGCTGGCAGGGCGTATACGGCTCGCGCGGGCCCGGCCCGTTCAGCGTGGTGCAAGCCGGAGCAGGTGTCAGCGCCGTACTGATGCACACCGGCCTGGGCATGAGCGTCGGCCTAGGCCTCGGCGAGCGCAGCCTGGCGGCGCTGCTCGGCGAAGAAGAATGGCCGCAGGCGTGCGTCGCATGAGCGCGGAGCAGGCGGTGGCCGAACTGTTTGCCCTGTGCCGCCAGCAGGCGCAGGCGGACTACATCGGCGAGGCGGTCAGCCAGCTCGAACACATGGTCCAGGCCGCCGAGCTGGCACGTGACGAAGGGGCAGACGAGGAGTTGGTGCTGGCCGCTTTCTGCCACGACGTCGGGCACTTCTGTGCGCCGCTGACGACGGAAAACTCAATGGCCGGCCTGGGCCGTCGAGGCCACGAGCGGGTGGGCGCAAACTGGCTGTTGGGGTTGGGCTTCTCCCAGCGCCTGGCGGGGCTGGTGGCGCGGCATGTTGACGCCAAGCGTTACCTGAGCTGGCGCGAACCGGCTTATCTGGCAGGGTTGAGTGAGGCCAGCCGGCAAACGCTGCACTGGCAGGGCGGACCGATGACGACCCCTGAGGCCGAAGCTTTCGAGGCCGACCCGCTGTTTGCCGACAGCCTGCGTTTGCGCCGCTGGGACGAGGCGGCCAAGGTCGCCGGGAGACCTTCAACCGATCTCAGCGATTTGGAGCAGCTTGCGATACGTGTTCACCAGGCTGCGATACCTTGATGGAAAGGATCACACCAGCGGAATAAACAGGGCTTGGTTTTGGCCCGTAAATTGGGGCCCGAGAGCGGTGGGAACGACGAAGTCTCTTTCAGCGATCACTTGCTCCCGAACCCCTATCAGCATTTGCCCCCTGTTCGGGCCGAACGAACCCTAGGATCTGCTTCATTGTTCTACAACCCGCATGATAAATTCCCCGCCGCGACCTCTAATCAATAGAGGGCATTCAGGGAGAGAAGTAAGTGATCAAGTCTTTGTTGGTTGGGACATTGCTGGCAATGGCATCAGCATCGGCATCTGCGATGAGTTGCGATAACCCTAGAAACGCCTATGACAGAACCTATTGCGCATCGCTGAAAATGGTTCAGTCGGATCAGGACATCAATGATCAATACAAGAAGACGATGAGTGCGCTGAACCCGGATCAAAAGAAAAAAGTGAAAGCCGCTCAAATCCAGTGGATCAAAAATCGTGACAGCGCCTGTTCCAACGATGGCCTGCTCTACCTGGACTGTGCCAACGAGAAGACCGAGGCGCGTATCGTCATCCTCAAAGCTGTCGAGCGCGAGTGCCGTGCCGCCGGTTGCGACGACGCCAAGCTGTCGCAAGTCGAGTAAGCCGTAAACAACTTGCCCTCGCTGAAAAACCCGACGTAAAACGTCGGGTTTTTCTTTGGCGGGTTCACCCGCTATCGCGGCTCAACGCTATTCAACACCCGATTCGCCAACAACGACTCAACTCGCCCTTGCCCCTTTTTTCATGCCTGGTGCAGGCCACACACTCTTCAGGCTCGGGGAGTTACGCCAGCGAGGCGAAGATCCCAGCGGGCGGGACAGCGAGATGTTTCGCTAAATCTCATCTTCACAGTAATTCAGTTGTTTGCATTGGTGGCAGGGTGCCACAATCGTTTTTTTGTTGCGTCATAACCAGGTGGTTCAAATGTATGGCCCAAGATTGCGCAATGGCCAGGATTTTGTAATAGCCGAGCAGGTTCGAACTGACCGATTGCAGCAACTGTTTCGCCAATCCGTTTCTGCGGTTTTGGGTAGTTACCTGGCTGCCATCATGCTGAGCTGGCTGTGTTGGGATCGTTTTGAGCACAGCGCTATTTTTTGGTGGCTGGCCATCCTGACCGCATCGACGCTGGTGCGTATCGCGATGTTCGTTGCCTATTTCCGCAGCGACGAAAGTCAGCGCACGCCTCAACATTGGGAACGCAAATACTGGGTCACGCTGGTGCTGTCAGCCAGCATCTGGGGCGGTGGGGCGTTTGTGCTCATGCCGGCGGACGATTTGTTGTCGCAGGCGTTGGTCATGCTTTTTACGGTCGGGATGTCCGTCAGTGCGGTGTCCTGCTACTCGGCCTATCGCGATATGACACTGGTTTCCATCGGCGTGGTGTTGTTGCCGTGCACGATCTGGCTGCTGTTTCAACCGTCCCCGATCCAAGTCGGCATGGCCCTTTCGATTTTGGTATTCACGGCATTTGCGGCCCGCGCCACGCACAAAATGTCTCAGGCACTGGAAATCGCCTTTCGACTCACCCGTGAAATGGAACAGGCGAACAGCATTTCAACCCGCGCCGCACAAACCGATGAACTGACCGGCCTGAAGAGTCGACGGGCATTTTTCGAGCATGCCCAGCAGCTTTACAACGAGTGCAAGGCCAAGCGGCAAGGGTTGTGCGCGGTCATGTTGGACATGGATCACTTCAAGCACATCAACGACACCTACGGCCATCAGGTCGGCGATCAGGTTTTGCGCCAGATGGGGACGGTCATCAGTTCGTCGTTTCGGGCAACCGATATCCACGGTCGGCTCGGGGGCGAAGAGTTCGCCATTCTGCTCCCGGACACTTCCATTGAGGTTGCTACCCAGATTGCAGAACGGCTCATCGATACGATTGCAGGTTTGACGATCGAGCCTGTTCACCATATCTCAGCCAGCCTTGGCGTCGCATCGACGGAGGCTTGTAATAAGGATCTTCACAGCTTGATGAACGATGCGGATAAAGCCCTGTATCGAGCGAAGGCGTTGGGGCGTAATCGAGTGGCTGTTGCTTAGTCGGGTTGGCTTTGCCCTGCGCGAAACCAAAAAAACCGCCAATTCGGCGGTTTTTTTACTTTTCCCTGATCCCGCGTTTGATCGTGCCCTCGCTCTGCGTGGGTATGCATCCCGTGACGCTCTGCGTCACTTTCCAAAAGCGGAACGCGGAGCGTCCCTGGCGGCGTTCCCACGCAGAGCGTTGGGACGATCGAAACCCAACATTCTGCTTATGAATTTCCCTCTCTTTGAAGGCCTGCAATTGCGCTGGTCCTGCTGATCCCCCCTAGCACCTCCTTCCCCTTGGCTCACCTCGCGGCTCACGCGGGCTGGCGATATTGCAGGGCCTAAAAATAAATTTCTTTTTAGATCAATTAGTTAATTCTGAATTGGCAATTTTCTCAAAATTTATCTTGCGCGCTAATTATTCATCCGTTAACTTTATCGCAACTGGTTAGCGCGCAAACATTTAGCGCGAACCAAAAACATTGATCAGACCAATCAGCAAAAGAGGAAACACGATGAACGTTCTCTACACCGCAGTCGCAACCTCCACCGGTGGCCGTGATGGCCGTGCTGTTTCCAGCGACAAGATTCTCGACGTGAAACTGGCTACTCCAAAAGCCTTGGGCGGCGCCGGTGGTGAAGCCACCAACCCTGAGCAGTTGTTCGCTGCCGGTTACTCCGCCTGCTTCATTGGCGCATTGAAGTTTGTCGCCAGCCAAAGCAAACGCAGCATTCCTGCTGACGCTTCAATCACGGCACATGTCGGTATCGGCCAGATCCCTGGCGGTTTCGGCCTGGACATCGACCTGCACATCAACTTGCCAGGTCTGGATCAAGCCGATGCTCAAGCGCTGGTCGATGCGGCTCACCAGGTTTGCCCGTACTCCAACGCGACACGCGGCAACGTCGATGTCCGTTTGCACGTCACCGTCTAACTCACTTCATCTACGAATAAAAAGGATCAGGACATGAACACTCTCGGCAAAACTCTTGTTGGCTCGCTTCTGGCACTGTCGCTCGGCAATGCGTTCGCGACTTCTTCTGTTCAACCTACGTTCGCCGAGGGAGGTTCGGATCGCCTGATCGAAAGCCGTGTGGCTGAAGGCGGCTCCGATCGACTCATCGAAAACCGCGTAGCTGAAGGCGGCTCCGATCGACTCATCGAAAACCGCGTAGCCGAAGGCGGCTCGGATCGACTCATCGAAAACCGCGTGGCTGAAGGCGGCTCCGATCGCCTGATGGAAAACAGAGTGGGCTGAACAATCCCTTCACCGCTCCGAAAACCGGTCGAATCACCCCATGTTGCTTCCAAAAGAAAAAACGCCGCTTATCTCTCATGAGGAAGCGGCGTTTTTTTGCAACGTGTCCCAGGATCCTAAACGATACTATCCACCACCCCACCATCAACACGAAGCGCCGCTCCGGTGGTGGCCGAGGCCTGTTCCGAGCTGGCGTAGATGATCATGTTGGCGACTTCCTCGACGCGCGCCGCGCGCTGGATGATCGAGGTGCTGCGGTGCTGGTTGACGAAATCTGCCGCGACCTTTTCCAGGCTGTCCCCGGTGCGCTCGACGTCTGCCTGGAGCATCTGGGCAACGCCTTCGGAAAGCGTCGGCCCCGGCAGCACCGAGTTCACCGTCACGCCCGTGCCGGCGAGGCGCTTGGCCAGGCCGCGAGCGATTGAGAGTTGGGCGGTTTTGGTGAAGCCGTAATGGATCATGTCAGCGGGAATGTTCACGCCGGATTCCGACGAGACAAACACAATCCGCCCCCAACCGCGCTCGACCATGCCCGGTGCGTAGGCCCTGGAAACACGCACGCCGGACATCACGTTGGTTTCAAAGAAGCGCAGCCATTCGCTGTCCGGCGTCTCGAAAAAGTCTTCCAGTTTGAAAATGCCCAGGTTGTTGATGACGATATCGAAGCGTGGGTATTTGGCGATCAGTGCCTGGCAGCCCGGCGCGTTGCTCAGATCGCCAACAAAGCCATCGGCCCTTGAAGCGAGGGCGCCCAAGCGCTGCAACGCATCCTCCACGCTGCTTGCGCTGCGACCGTTGATAACCACTTGGGCGCCGGCTTCCAGGAAGCCTTTGGCTGTCGCAAACCCAATACCGCTGGTGGACCCAGTGACCAACACGTGACGGCCGGTGAAGTCGATGTTCATGAGGGGGACTCCTTGATTAATGAACCAGAGGAAGTGCGATATTTCTGACTGGACGGTAGTCCGACGGATTTAGAGATGGCTGTGCATCCCAACGTCGCCGATATCGCAGGCCCTTAATCATGGACACGATTGAGGCTTTGCGCCTCCTCGTGATCAATCAACCATCAGGAAGCCGACCACACGGCCAGTTCATAGCCATCCGGATCGATAAAGTGGAAGCGTCGGCCCCCGGGAACGCGAACACTTCACGGCTGATGGTCGCTCCTGTGGCCTTGAGCCTGAGTTGGGTAGCCTCAAGGTCATCCGCATACAAGATGATCAACGGGCCGCCCGGGCGCACAGGTTCGCCAGTCGTGAAGCCACCGGTCAGGCGACCGTCGCTGAATTCGGTATAGGTCGGGCCGTAGTCGACGAAACTCCAGCCGAACACGCTTGCATAGAAGGCTTTGCTGCGGGCGATGTCGCTGACATTGAACTCGATGTTATCGATCTGACGGTCTTTACCTTGAATGCCCATTGTCGCTTCCTTGGCTGATTTGGGAGTAAGCGAGCTTAGGCCATTTCTCTCTCACCGAGCTTGGAAAAATCGATCCGGACGGCAGGGGTTGAGGGCAGAGAAGGAACACAGCTGGCGCCGGTACCCGTGATACCTGAGGTATTGCGGGTGCAAAACGGCGCCATCTCTGCCACGTCTACACTTTAAAGCGTCCTACCAGCCTTTCCAGTTCATGACCCAGCCGTGCGAGTTCGGTACTTGAAGAAGCAGTTTCCTCGCAAGTGCTTGCCGTCTGCTCAGAGATGTCGCGAACGTTGATGACACTGCGGTTGATTTCCTCGGCGACTGCGCTTTGCTGCTCCGCTGCAGTGGCGATTTGCTGATTCATGGCTTGAATGATCGATACTTTACTCGTGATGTTTTCCAAGGCGCTTACCGCACGATGGGTAAATTCCACGCTGCTTTCGCTCAACAGCTGGCTGCTTTCCATGCCTGAGGCAACGGCATGAGTACCACTCTGTACACCGGCCACCAGACTTTCAATTTCTTCAGTGGAACGCTGGGTGCGTAAGGCAAGACTGCGCACCTCGTCTGCTACCACCGCAAAGCCACGGCCAGCCTCGCCGGCGCGTGCGGCTTCAATGGCCGCGTTCAGCGCCAGCAGATTGGTTTGCTGGGCCACCGCCTTTATCACATCGAGCACCCCGCCGATTTTTTCGCTTTGTTCCTGGAGATGGCGTACAGCATCAGCCGACTGATTGAGCTCTTCGGCCAAGCGCTTGATCTGCGCAATGGCCTCGCTCACGATTCGCTCTCCCTCATAGGCTTGCTGATCCGCGGCGGACGCGGCAGTTGAGGCCTCTTCAGCATTGCGAGCGACGTTTTGCACCGTTGCGGTCATTTCGCTCATCGCGGTGGCGACATGATCCGTTTCGTTTTTTTGATTATTGACGCCCGCATTGGTTTGCTCGGTGACCGCCGACAGCTGTTCGGCGGCACTGGCAACCTGAATGACGCCGGATCGAATGCCCTCGATCAGCTCATGAAGGTTGAGCATCATCTGCTGAAGACCTGATTGCAGCTGACCCAACTCATCACGCCGATTGACCTGCACGGGCTCACTCAAATCCCCCCTGGCAATACGATTCACGGCCTGTAGCGTGTACTGCAGTGGGTTAACGATTTGTTGGGTAATGATCCACGCTGCGAGTGCACCCAGTAGCAACGTCAAGGCAGCGACAAGACTCAGCAGAACCTTGGCAGACGCGGCGTCGGCATCGCGCTTGGTATTTTGCGAGTCAATGAGCTTTTGCGTCGTATCAAGCAACAGATCACCCAGTTGCCCCATACGTTTATAGATGGACACTTGGTCGGCATTGGGTTTGGCCAGATCAAGCAGCAGTTGTCCGTATTCTCTGACGGATGTGTTCTGTTGTTGAATCAGCTCTTGGTCAATCGGGGAAGTGAACTGGTCCCTGATGCTTTGCAGATGGGCTGCCAGATTGTCCAGAATTTTCTGCAGCGGTTGATAGGCATCTGGTTGAGGGTTTGCACCTAGACGTAAACGACTGATTCGCAGGTCTTTGGTGTAATCGCTGATTTGAGCAATTTTTTCGATTTTAACGCCGCGGTCGGTCAACGTCGCAATGGCGTACCAACCCGTGGAAGCGAGTAACAACGCAAGCCCTAGTACCAGGCCGAAGCCCAAGCTTAATTTCGCGCTGACACGGATGTTGCTGATCCAGTCAAACATAAAGACTCCATTTGTAACTCAGATGGATTGGAAATGGCGTCCTGAGTGTCGACCATGTACCTGAATGCTTTAGTTTTTAGAGTGGCAACCGAAGTGCTCTGGAGCACAACTCGTCCTCAAATGTAGAAAATATAGTGATATCCAGGGCTATTGGGCTAAAGCATGGCTGAAAGGATACAGCGCCCAGCCTGTCGGCGTTTCAAGAGTGGTCTATTTCGAAACTAAGGGGTAGTTTTCAAACACCAAAAAACTGTCTAGTTCTTTAGTCGAATGTTCACGATCGTTCAATTCTGGTGGACCCGCACCTATGTTGCGAGCACTGGAAACCGTACAGTGTGTAACGGAAGATTCAGATCTGGATGACTTGCTTTAGATAAAGAAACAGCCGGTCTTGGCAGGCTCTGTATCGGGCTTCGAGGCCCTCGACCTCCCACATCCGAGCAAGCCATACCTCATCACATGACGCGTCAATATCATTGACGGTGACGCTCCATACGGTCTGAGCGTGTTGCGTGGCCCGTAGTAGTTGCAACAACTCCTCAGTGATTGGAAGCGCTTTAGCCTTAACTCTTTTTAGCGACATCTAAACTATCCAGGATCAATTCAAGGTCGAGATTGTTTTTGCGTCGCGCACTATAAGGCTCAGTTCATGAAGGCTGTATTCGACTTATGGCTAGCAAGACAGCGCAGAAATAGACTGCTCTTGGCAGTAGTTATTCATTGGGTTTATGACGCTTTAATTACTGACTGCTTTATGGTGAGGGGTGGGTATGACGGGCCTGTATTCAAGGTCGGGTCGTCAACAAAACCTATTAATCTTTCACAAGAAGAGCTAGCAGCTATAGCGGGAATACCCCGAACTTACGTTAGTCAAATTGAACGCGAATTAAAGTACATCAACGATGCCCAGTCTAATGAACGAAAGGTTTTGGTCAACGCTTTCAGGAATTTGACGCTTCCTTGGCTGATTTGGGAGTAAGCGAACTTAGGCCATTCAACCCTCACCAAGCTTGGAAAAATCGATCCGGACGACAGGGGTTGAGGGCCGAGCAAGCCTTGTCGCCGACGATCTCTTCACTGGCAAGACGACCCACGATCGCGGCCAGGGTTACGCCGGGGTGCATGACGCACACGTATACACCGCCAACCTGCGGAAGATAACCAATGATGGGGATGTCATCGGCAGGCATTGGTCTGTATCCGACACGAGCCGATTGCAGATCCAGGGAGACAACGCCGTGAAGCTCGCTTTTTATGGCGTTGGCGGTGCGCAGCGCGATCTCCGACGGTTGGTTTTCCAAGGCGTCGTCCAGGTAGTCTTCGGCCGCCAGCAACGCACCCTCTGGGGTTTGCCTCACTTCCATTTCAGGGCTGGAGATGAGGCTGCGTACCAGGTTGGGTGGCGAGGTGTAGCGGATGAAAATTGCCGGGGAGGCGTCGATGGGCAGGCAGACTTCAAGCAGGTCGGCCAGCTTCGTGATGCCTGTGCCGGCTGCCAATACGACGATATCGGCTTCAATGACGCCCGTGGTGGTTTCAACGCCCCACACGCTGGAACCCTGGGTTTTAAAGCCGAGAACCGGCGTTTGAGTGAGCACTTTCGCGCCGTTGGCCTGGGCGCCGGCGATCAGCGCATGGGTTGCTGCTACGGCGTCCAGCGCTCCTTCTTCCGCCGCATACGAAGCTTGTTGAGGAGGATTCTTGAGGTTTGGCTCAAGTTCACGGATCTGTGATTGGGATATCCGGCTTGCCGACGCTGTTGAACTCGGGCCGTAAGATAGGGCGCCAGTCCAGCGGATCTTCAGGCCGGGCAGTTGCGTTTCGAGTCGGCGGTATTCCTGGATGGCAGCACCGCGCAATGGCGCAATGGGGTCGGGTTCGCCATGGGAGGTGTTGATCCAGGCGAATGAGCTGCCGGTCACGCCTGACGCGATGCCTTCGGCCTCGACCACCGTGACTTTCGCGCCTTTGGTCGCCAGATGGTAGGCCAGGGATGCGCCTACGATGCCCGCACCGATGACGATGACGCGTTTGCCGGGAGCGTTATCCATTCGGTCTCCGTCGGGTTTGCCTGGGGGAATACGTTAGCCCGGTTGGGTCTGCTTGCATCGATGTTGAATGTGCCACCGTCATCGCGAGCAAGCTCTGCTCCCACAGGGGTTCTTGGGTGTTTACGATCAAGCATTCACCACACCCAAGCAACAGGCCTTCAGTACCACCGCGCCTCGCCCGGCGGGCGTTTCTTGAAGCGTTTCATGCTCCACATGTACTGGCTCGGGTAGGCCCGTACGTAGCGCTCCACCACTTGGCTCATGGCGGCGCAGGCCGTTTCGGTGTCGGTGCTGTACATGGCCTCCGGCGCGGCTTCGAGGATGACTTTGTAGCCGGAGCCGTCCGGCAGGCGCAGGGCGTGGAGGAAGACGCCGACCGCTTTGCCGCCGGCGAGCATGTTCGGTACGAACTTGCTGGTCAGGGCCTGGGTGGCGAAGAAGGGCACGAAGATACCGGCGGATTCGGCCGGTTCCGGGTCGGCAGGGATGCCCACCTGGCCGCCCTTGCGCACTTCCTTGATGACGCTGAGGATGCCTTCCTTGGTGGATGCTGCGACTTTGTTGCCCAGTTGCACGCGCTGTTTGCGCAGCAATTCATCCACCGCCTTGAGCTTGGGCGGACGGTAGAAAATGATCGGTTTGCACTGGCTGCAATAGAAGTGGTTGAGCACTTCCCAGTTGCCCAAATGGCTGGTGATGCCGACCACGCCCTTGCCGGAGGCCAGCGCTTCTTTCAGCACCTCCAGGCCTTCGACTTCACGCACCAGGTCGATGGAGCGTTGGGCCGGCCAGATCCAGGCGCAGGCGCTTTCGGTCAGGGATTTGCCGATGTCCTTGAGGCTCTGGCCAACGAGGCGTTCGCGCTCGGCCGGGTCCATCTCGGGAAAACACTTGGCGAGGTTGATCCGCACCACGTCGCGGGAGCGGTTGGGCAGCTTCCACATGAACCAGCCAATGGCCGAGCCCACCGCTTGCACCGCCCGCCAGGGCAGCAGCGCAAACAACCGCAGAGCGCCGACCAGCAAGGCGCCTTTCAACTTATCCACAGGTCACTCCTGAATGTATGGGCCGTGTTGCGAGCCGGCTATTCTAACCGCCGTTTACCAACTCGGCGTAGCGGTCGCAATCCTGGGTGTGGTCCATGACCATGCCCGAGGCCTGCATCAGCGCATAACAAATGGTCGGTCCGACGAAAGTAAATCCAGCTTTCTTCAGGCCTTTGCTCATCGCCAGCGCCTCGGGCGTGATGGCCGGCACTTCGGTGCGGTCCTTGAAATGGTTGATGATGGGTTTGTCGCCCACGAACGACCAGAGGAACGTCACCGGGTCTTCCAACGCCAGCCAGGCCTGGGCGTTGCGGCGGGCGGCCTTGAGCTTGAGGCGGTTGCGGATGATGCCGGGGTCGAGCATCAGTTCATCGATTTCGGCGTCGCTCATCTGCGCTACCCGCTGTACATCGAAGCCGTACAGCACCTCCCGGTAACGCTCGCGTTTGCGCAAAACGGTGATCCAGGACAACCCGGCCTGGAACCCTTCGAGCAAAAGCAACTCGAACAAACCCTGCGCATCGCGCAGCGGCGTGCCCCACTCCTGATCGTGATAAGCCATGTACAACGGATCGTCAGAACACCAAAAGCAGCGTGGCATAAGGCTCCAGGGGGCGTGCGCACGAACGAATCGGGTATACTCCCGCTCTTTAAATCGCAGCCCAAGAAACAGGTGAATTTCGTGAGCCAGCCTACGCCAGCCGTGCGTACCTTCCAAGACTTGATCCTCGCCCTCCAGCAATACTGGGCCGAGCAAGGTTGCGTGGTACTTCAGCCCTACGATATGGAAGTAGGCGCCGGCACTTTCCACACTGCCACGTTTCTGCGTGCCATCGGCCCGGAAACCTGGAACGCCGCTTATGTGCAGCCCAGCCGCCGCCCGACTGACGGCCGCTACGGCGAAAACCCGAACCGTCTGCAGCACTACTATCAGTTCCAGGTCGTGCTGAAGCCGAACCCGGAAAACTTCCAGGAACTGTATCTGGGCTCGCTCAAGCACGTGGGCCTCGACCCGCTGGTGCATGACATTCGTTTCGTCGAAGACAACTGGGAATCGCCAACCCTGGGCGCCTGGGGCCTGGGCTGGGAAGTCTGGCTCAACGGCATGGAAGTGACCCAGTTCACCTACTTCCAGCAGGCGGGTGGCATCGAGTGCTACCCGGTCACCGGCGAAATCACCTACGGTCTGGAACGCTTGGCCATGTACCTGCAGGGCGTGGATTCGGTCTACGACCTGGTGTGGGCCGACGGCCCGTTCGGCAAAGTGACCTACGGCGACGTGTTCCACCAGAACGAAGTGGAACAGTCGACCTACAACTTCGAACACGCCAACGTCGAGAAGCTGTTCGAACTGTTCGATTTCTATGAAAGCGAAGCCAAGCGCCTGATCGAGCTGGACCAGCCGCTGCCGTTGCCGAGCTATGAAATGGTGTTGAAGGCGTCCCATACCTTCAACCTGCTGGATGCACGCCGGGCGATTTCCGTGACCGCGCGCCAGCAATACATCCTGCGTGTGCGCACCCTGGCGCGTTCCGTTGCGCAAGCCTACCTGCTGGCCCGTGCCAAGCTGGGCTTCCCGATGGCGACCCCGGACCTGCGTGATGAAGTGTTGGCTAAGCTGGAGGCTGCACAATGAGTGCTCAAGATTTTCTGGTTGAACTGGGCACCGAAGAACTGCCACCCAAAGCCCTGAACACCCTGGCCGATGCGTTCCTGGCCGGTATCGACAAAGGCCTGCAAGCCGCCGGCCTGGGCTACGAAGCCAAACAGGTGTACGCCGCGCCGCGCCGCCTGGCCGTGCTGATCACCGCACTGGCGACCCAGCAGCCGGACCGCAGCATCAACCTCGACGGCCCGCCACGCCAGGCCGCGTTCGATGCCGACGGCAACCCGACCCAAGCTGCCCTGGGCTTCGCCAAGAAGTGCGGCGTGGACCTGAGCGAAATCGACCAGAGCGGCCCGAAGCTGCGCTATAGCCAAAGCATCAAGGGCAAGCCGACCGCCAGCCTGTTGCCGACCATCGTCGAAGATTCCCTCAATGACTTGCCGATCCCCAAGCGCATGCGCTGGGCCGCGCGCAAGGAAGAGTTCGTGCGCCCGACCCAATGGCTGGTGATGTTGCTCGGTGACCAGGTCATCGACTGCACGATCCTGGCCCAGAAGGCCGGTCGCGATTCCCGCGGTCACCGCTTCCATCATCCACAGAGCGTGCGCATCACCTCGCCGGCCAACTACCTGGCCGACCTGCGTGCCGCCTACGTGCTGGCCGACGCCAACGAGCGCCGCGAGTTGATCAGCAAGCGCACCGAAGAGCTGGCCACCCTGCAGGAAGGCACCGCCATCGTGCCGGCCAACCTGCTGGACGAAGTGACCGCGCTGGTGGAATGGCCGGTGCCGCTGGTGTGCTCGTTCGAGGAACGTTTCCTTGAAGTGCCGCAGGAAGCCTTGATCACCACCATGCAGGACAACCAGAAGTACTTCTGCCTGCTGGACGCCGAAGGCAAGTTGCTGCCGCGCTTCATCACGGTCGCCAACATCGAAAGCAAGGACCCGCAGCAGATCATCGCCGGTAACGAAAAAGTCGTTCGCCCGCGCCTGACCGATGCCGAGTTCTTCTTCAAGCAAGACAAGAAGCAGCCCCTGGAAAGCTTCAACGAGCGCCTGCGCAACGTGGTGTTCCAGGAAAAACTCGGCAGCGTCTACGACAAGGCCGAGCGCGTGTCGAAACTGGCGGCGTTCATCGCTCCACGCATCGGCGGTGACGCCCAGCGCGCGGCCCGTGCCGGCATCCTGTCCAAGTGCGACCTGTCCACCGAGATGGTCGGTGAGTTCCCGGAGATGCAAGGCGTCGCCGGTTACTACTACGCCCTCAACGATGGCGAGCCGCAAGACGTGGCCCTGGCACTGAACGAGCAGTACATGCCGCGCGGTGCTGGCGCAGAGCTGCCGACCACCCTGACCGGTGCGGCCGTGGCGATCGCCGACAAGCTCGACACCCTGGTCGGCATCTTCGGTATCGGCATGCTGCCCACCGGCAGCAAAGACCCTTATGCCTTGCGTCGTGCGGCGCTGGGCGTGTTGCGGATCCTGATCGACAAGCAGTTGGACCTGGACCTGAACGACGCCGTGGCGTTCGCCGTCAACGCGTTCGGCAGCAAGGTCAAGTCTGCCGGCCTGGCCGATGCGGTGCTGGAATTTATCTTCGACCGCCTGCGTGCGCGTTATGAAGACGAAGGTGTCGAAGTCGCGACCTACCTGTCGGTGCGAGCCCTGAAACCAGGTTCGGCCCTGGACTTCGACCAGCGCGTACAAGCGGTGCAGGCGTTCCGCAAATTACCGGAAGCGGCAGCGCTGGCGTCGGTGAACAAGCGTGTGTCGAACCTGCTGAGCAAGGCCGAGCCTTCCGTCAAAGCCGTTGAAGCACGCTACTTTGATAATGCCGCCGAGTTTTCGCTCAACTCGGCGATTCAACAGGCGTATGCGTCGGTGCAACCGCTCATGGAAAAACGCGATTATGCCGAGGCACTGGCGCGCCTGGCGGCACTGCGCGAGCCGGTCGATGCGTTCTTTGAAGCCGTGATGGTGAATGCGGACAACGAAGACGTTCGCAAGAATCGTTATGCATTGCTGGCACGCCTGCGCAGCCTGTTCCTCAATATTGCCGATATTTCCGTGCTGGGTTGAGGAGCTGCTGTTGAAACTGCTGATTCTCGATCGGGACGGGGTGATCAATCACGACTCCGACGCTTACATCAAATCGGTGGAGGAGTGGTTGCCGCTACCCGGTTCGATCGAAGCCATCGCGCAGTTGAGCAAGGCCGGCTGGACGGTGGCGGTTGCCACCAACCAGTCGGGCATTGCCCGCGGTTATTATGACCTCGCCGTGCTCGAAGCCATGCACGAGCACCTGCGTGCATTGGTGGCGGAGCAGGGCGGGGAAGTCGGGCTGATCGTCTATTGCCCCCACGGGCCGGACGAAGGTTGCGATTGCCGCAAGCCCAAGCCGGGCATGTTGAAAACCATTGCCGCGCATTATGGCGTGGCGCTGGCGGGTGTGTGGTTCGTCGGCGACAGCCTCGGTGACCTGGAGGCGGCCAAGGCCGTCGATTGTCAGCCAGTTTTGGTAAAGACCGGGAAAGGCGAAAAGACTCTGGGCAAGACCCTACCGGTAGGCACCTTGATTTTTGACGACTTGGCGGCGATTGCCGCTGAACTTATCCACAATTAGAGCTCCCAAGACAACCTGATCAAGGATTGTTCGGGAAGCGCTTGAACAGGCGGGCATTGCCCGCAACGGTAAATGCCGCTATGTCGATATTGCAGGCCATCAGAGCCTTTCTCTTTTACCTGCTGTTGGGCACCAGTTCCTTGCTGTGGTGCTCCCTGAGTTTTTTCATCGCGCCTTTCTTGCCGTTCAAGGCGCGCTACCGTTTCATCAATGTGTACTGGTGCCGCTGCGCGCTGTGGTTGAGCAAGGTGTTTCTTGGCATCAGCTATGAAATCAAAGGTGCCGAGAACGTGCCTGACCGGCCCTGCGTGATCCAATCCAACCACCAGAGCACCTGGGAGACGTTCTTTCTCTCGGCCTATTTCGAACCGTTGAGCCAAGTGCTCAAGCGTGAACTGTTGTTCGTGCCGTTCTTCGGCTGGGCCATGGCGATGCTGCGCCCGATCGCCATCGATCGCGACAACCCCAAGGCGGCCCTCAAGCAGGTCGCGAAGAAGGGCGACGAACTGCTCAAAGATAACGTTTGGGTGCTGATCTTCCCCGAGGGCACCCGTGTTCCTTATGGAACTGTCGGCAAATTCTCCCGCAGCGGTTCGGCATTGGCCGTGAACGCCGATCTTCCCGTGCTGCCGATTGCACACAATGCCGGCAAATTCTGGCCCAAGGCTGGCTGGATCAGGAAACCGGGCGTCATCACCGTGGTGATTGGCGCGCCGATGTATGCCGAAGGCACTGGGCCCCGTGCCATCGCCGAGCTCAATGACCGCGTACAAGCCTGGAATGAACAGACACAACGGGAAATGGGCTCGCTGCCTCCGACCCCGACAACACCGGCCACCTCCGACCAGCTCGCTGTTTGAGATCTGTGGATAACCTGTGTACCGTTTTTTCGAAATCCGTTGCTTTTATTCTGTAGGTCTATGTTTTTAATACATATTTCCTAAACACATAAAACCCGCGGTTAGGTGCATAAGTTTTTTATAGCACCAAAAGATCGCGGCCTTCGGCAGCTCCTACAGCCGAAGGCCGCGATCTTTTCAATCTGCCAATAACGGAAAGCGCAGGCTAAACGTCGTGCCTTTACCCACCACGCTACGGCACTCGATTTTCCCCTCGTGATGGTCAACCACGGCCTTGACCATCGACAGCCCCAAGCCAATTCCATCGACCCCGTGAGCCGAGGAAAACCGTCGGTACTGACTGAACAGGTCGGGTAGTTCTTCGGCGCTGATGCCTTTGCCCTGGTCGGCGACATTGCAGATCAACCAGCCCGGGGTGCAATAAACCTGCAGCGAAATGCAGGCGTCGGGCGCGCTGTACTTGATGGCATTTTCCAGCAGATTGAACAGAGCACGGGTCAGCAACGGTTGATCCGCCCTCACCATCGCCTCTTCATCCGCTATTTCATGAATCAACTGGATGCGTTTTGCCTGGGCGATGGGCAGCGCCTGGTCGAGTACATCCAGCACCAGCATGGCGAACAGCGTCGGCTGGAATTGATACGCCTCGGATTCGGCCTTGGCCAATTGCACGAAGCCCTCGGTCAGGTCCAGGGCGCGACGTACCTGGCGCTCGATCTGGTCGAACAGCGGATTGTCCCCACCGACCTGATGCCGTTGCACATCGAGCAATGCAAGGATCGCCGAGTGCGGGGCGCGCAAGTCGTGGGAGAGAAAACGCAGCATGACGCTGCGCTGTTCTTCAGCCTCACGTTCGGCGCTCAGGTCCGTGAGGCTCAACAACCAGCCAATCGGCGCGTCGCCATCAACCGGCAACAACGCCGCCCGTTCCAGGCGCAAGCTGCGCTCGCGAATGTCGCGAAACTCCACCAAGGGCAATGTGGATAACCGGTGATGGGCCCCATGCTCCAACCCTGGATAACCCAATTGCCCGAGATGCTCCAGCACGTCGCCGCCCGCCAGGCCATGACCGAACAGCTCGCGCGCCTTGCGATTGCCAAGCAACAGCTTGCCTTGAGGATCACTGATCATGGTCGCCACCGGCAGGTATTCCAGGCCATCGGCAATGAAACGCCGGGTGTCGCGGGTTCGACTCATGGCTTGTTCCAGGGCCATGATCTGACCCTGCAAGCGGTCGCTGCCGGTGTAGGAGGCGCGGCGACGTTCCGGGAAAACCTTGGGCTCCGCGTCCAGGCGTGCCAGCTCCCAGCCGAAATAGGCCAGCACCACGCTCAGGCGCCGCCAATTCCAGATCAGGTAGCCGAACATGATGCCCAGCACACTTGCCATGGGCGACCACCACCAGCCTCGCGCGCCCAGCATGGCACTGATCAACAGGGCCAGGCTCATGCCGCCCACTGTTGTCCACAGGGCCAGGCGCGGGCGCAACAGCAACAAGCCCAATACACAGGCCACCAAACACACCGACAACAACACAGCGCCTGGATGGTTACCCGTCGATTGGCTGCTCAGTGACAGCAAGGCCGTCAGCGGCAACAGCAACAGACTTATCCACAGCCACTCCCGCACCAACTGACGAAACAACCGCTGGACCTGGGTTGGCTCACGACTTTCACGCCGACGTTGGTTACTCATAGGCCTCCTGGCCAAACTCAAGAACTGGGGATTTTTTCACAGGCCTGCAAAGCCCACGACTATAACGGGACTCGATGGGTGGCGCGCTGCTGCCTTTCCCTCTGTGCCGCGAGCCGGTATTGTCGCAGCCAGCGACAGGTCAATGACAACAAATCAGCCTCGGCTGCGTTTCATTGCCACCTGAAGATGTCCGTTACTCTCGAGATCAAGGAATCGCATTCCATGCGTGTCGCCATACTGGACGATGAACCGGCCGAGCTGCGCCGGGTAGAACAGACCCTGCAACAAATCCCCGGCAGGGGCGAGCAAGGCTGGACCCTGCACAGCTTTGAGCGAGGCGAGGACTTGTTGCGGCAACTGCGCCGGGAAACCTTCGACCTGTTGATCCTCGACTGGCAATTGCCCGACATCAGCGGGCTTTCATTGCTGCGCTGGACCCGCGAGCACATGGATTCGCCACCGGCCGCCATCATGCTGACCAGCCGCGACGGCGAGCACGACATCGTCCAGGCCCTCAACGCCGGCGCCGACGACTATGTGAGCAAACCCTTCCGGCCCAACGAGCTCAAGGCCCGGGTCACCGCTGTGCTGCGCCGTCACAACCTGCAGCGCGCGCCCGCCAGCGACGTGCTGGTGTTCAACGACCTGGCGTTCGACGACGCCGAGCTGACCATCACCCGCGCCGGCATTCCCATCAGCCTGACCGAGCGGGAATACCGCCTGGCCCGGTGCCTGTTCGCCAACCTGGGCCGGCCGCTGTCTCGGGAGTATTTCTACGAACGCTTCTGGACCCACGAGGAAATGACCTCGTCCCGCCCGCTCGACACCCATATCTATCGCCTGCGCAACAAGCTCGGCCTGACGGCAGATCGGGGTTGGCAATTGCTGACTATTTATGGGTATGGGTATCGGTTGGAGAGTGTGGCTGCGGGAAGCGAAGCGTCTGTCGCGAGTTAGCAAAAAAGGCCAACGCATGAACGTTGGCCTTTTTCGTTGGAGCGGATGAACCCAGGGTGATCAGCTCACCTGGCCATCTGTAGCCCTTTTCCTGCCTTGGCGATCCGACGGCGCTGCACCAGCAACCCGGACGCGACGACCAGTACGCTGAGCAGACCGGTCGCGAGGATTTCCACGCGGTGGGCTTCCTGGAACAGCATGATGGTCAAGGCTCCCACGATGAAGACGATCACCGCGTAGGTCAGGCCGGGGAACAGCCACATGCTGAAGGCGACTTTTTCACCACGCGCCATGCGTTGTTTGCGCATGCGCAGTTGCGAAATCGCGATGACCAGATACACCAGCAACGCAATGGCGCCGGAGCTGGCCAGCAGGAATTCGAACACGGCGGCCGGAGCCACATAGTTGGCGAACACGGCGAGGAAGGCCGCCCCGGTCGACAGCATCACCGCCCAGTAAGGCGTACCGCTCTTGTTGGTGCGCTGGGAAACGGCCGGCGCATCACCACGCTTGCCCAACGAGAACATCATCCGCGAAGCCGTATACAGCGCCGAGTTCAGGCAGCTCGTGACCGCCACCAGGACGACGATATCGACGATCAGTTTGGCATTGGGGATGCCCATGCGCTCCAGCACCGTCTGGTAGGAACCGACGCTGGCCAGGATCGGATCGTTCCACGGCACCAGGGCGACGACGATGAAGATGGAGACGAGATAGAACAAGCCAATCCGCCAGATGACCGAGTTGGTCGCCTTGGAAATCTGCTGGCCCGGGTTCTTCGATTCGGCCGCCGCAATGGTCACGATCTCGGTGCCCATGAACGAAAACATGGTGGTCAGGATTGCCCCCAACACCGCGCCCATACCGTTGGGCAGGAAGCCCTGGGTGTCGAACAGGTGCGAAACACCGCTGACCTGGCTGGTGGGCAGCAAGCCGAAGATCGCCATCACACCCAGGCCAATGAAGCCGATGATCGCCACCACCTTGACCAGGGCGAACCAGAATTCGAATTCCCCGTAATTCTTCACGCTGAACAGGTTGGTGACCGTCAGCAGCAGGGTGATGACCAAGGTGAAGGCCCAGATTGCCACGTTCGGAAACCAGGCATGCAGGATCGTCGCGGCGGCGTTGGCCTCCAGCGGAATCACCAGGACCCAGAACCACCAGTAGAGCCAGCCGATGGTGAAACCGGCCCAATGACCAATCGCACGGTCAGCATAGGTCGAGAAGGAACCGGTGTCCGGCGATGCCACCGCCATTTCACCCAGCATCCGCATCACCAGTACCACCAGGGCACCCGCGGCAGCGTAAGCCAGCAGCACGGCTGGACCGGCCGCTGCGATAGCGTGGCCGGAGCCAACGAAAAGGCCAGCGCCGATGACGCCAGCGATGGATAGCATCGTCACATGCCGGGGTTTGAGCCCTTGCTCCAGATGATTGGAAGTTTGCGTACCGCTCATTGAGACTACCCTTGGAATTGGATTTATTCGTGTCACCTCGTACCCACCGCTCCCCTGTCAATTTAAAGAAACGATGTGTAATTTATTTAACACGCAAGTTCTACGCCAGAAAATCTGAGGGCCCGTTATCCGGGGCTCTCAATCAATTCCTAACCTATTGAGCGTGAAGGCTTTGTGCCAAGGTGTTACCGAGTTACACCACTTATTACCCACAGGCCTGAAAACGGTGCATGTTTTTCAAACGTAAAAAAAAGCCAACGCATAAGCGTTGGCTTTTTTGGAGCGGTGCTGCTGAAGGGATCAGAAATCCAGGTTGGATACCGCCAACGCATTGCTCTCGATGAAGTCACGACGAGGCTCGACCGCATCACCCATCAGGGTGTTGAAGATCTGGTCCGCGCCAATGGCGTCTTCGATGGTGACTTTCAGCATCCGGCGCGAGCCTGGATCCATGGTGGTTTCCCACAGCTGATCCGGGTTCATCTCGCCAAGACCTTTGTATCGCTGGATGGTGTGGCGCTTGGTGCTTTCGGCCATCAGCCACTCAAGGGCTTCCTTGAACTCGGTCACGGCCTTCTTGCGTTCACCACGTTGGATGTACGCACCTTCGTCCAGCAGCGTGCTCAGTTGCGCGCCGAGGGATACGACGGTCTTGTAGTCGTTGCTGCCGAAGAAGTCGCGGTTGAAGGTGACGTAGTTCGACAGGCCGTGGGAGATCAGTTCGACCTCCGGCAGCCAGACGTTACGTTCACGGTCTTCACGCAGGCTGGCTTTGTAGACCAGGCCGGATTTCTCGACAGTGCGCAAGCGCACTTCGTACTGGGCCAGCCAATCCTGCATCGCTGCGTGATCGGACAGTTGCTCCAGGCTCACGGCTGGCAGGTAGATGAAGTGCTCGGTCAGTTCCTGTGGGTACAGGCGCGACAGACGCTTGAGGGTCTTCATCACCAGGCGGAAGTCATTCACCAGGCGCTCAAGGGCTTCACCGGAAATGCCTGGGGCATCTTCGTTCAGGTGCAGGCTCGCGTCTTCCAGGGCCGACTGCGTCATGTACTCTTCCATGGCGTCGTCGTCTTTGATGTATTGCTCTTGCTTGCCTTTCTTGACCTTGTACAGCGGCGGCTGGGCGATGTAGATGTAGCCGCGCTCGATCAACTCCGGCAACTGACGGAAGAAGAATGTCAGCAGCAGCGTACGGATGTGCGAACCGTCGACGTCAGCATCGGTCATGATGATGATGTTGTGATAGCGCAGCTTGTCGATGTTGTACTCTTCGCGGCCAATACCGCAGCCCAACGCCGTGATCAAGGTGCCGACTTCCTGGGAGGAAATCATCTTGTCGAAGCGCGCCTTCTCGACGTTCAGGATCTTGCCCTTGAGCGGCAGGATGGCCTGGGTGCGGCGGTTGCGACCCTGCTTGGCGGAACCGCCAGCAGAGTCACCTTCCACCAGATACAGCTCGGACAGGGCAGGGTCCTTTTCCTGGCAGTCGGCCAGTTTGCCCGGCAAGCCGGCGATGTCCAGCGCGCCTTTGCGGCGGGTCATCTCACGGGCCTTGCGCGCCGCTTCACGGGCACGGGCGGCGTCGATCATCTTGCCGACCACCAGCTTGGCTTCGTTCGGGTTTTCCAGCAGGAAGTCGGAGAAGTACTTGCCCATCTCCTGTTCAACTGCGGTCTTCACTTCGGAAGACACCAGCTTGTCCTTGGTCTGGGAGCTGAACTTCGGATCCGGCACCTTCACCGAGATAATCGCGGTCAGGCCTTCACGGGCATCGTCACCGGTGGTGGCGACTTTATGCTTCTTCGCCAGGCCTTCCTGTTCGATGTAGTTGTTCAAGTTGCGGGTCAGCGCCGAACGGAAGCCCACCAGGTGGGTGCCGCCGTCGCGCTGCGGGATGTTGTTGGTGAAGCACAACAGGTTCTCGTTGAAGCTGTCGTTCCACTGCAGGGCGATTTCCACGCCGATGCCGTCTTCACGCTGGACGTTGAAATGGAACACCTGGTTGACCGGGGTCTTGTTGGTGTTCAGGTACTCAACGAACGCACGCAGGCCGCCTTCGTACTTGAACAGCTCTTCCTTGCCGCTGCGCTCGTCCTTGAGGACGATGCCGACACCGGAGTTGAGGAAGGACAGTTCACGAATCCGCTTGGCCAGGATGTCCCAGCTGAAGTGGATGTTCTTGAAGGTTTCGCTCGAAGCCTTGAAGTGGATCTGGGTGCCTGTGCTTTCGCTGTCGCCAACGATCGCCATCGGTGCCTGGGGCACGCCGTGGATGTAGGTCTGCTCCCAGATCTTGCCGCTGCGGCGAACGGTCAGGACCAGTTGTTCGGACAGCGCGTTCACTACCGATACACCTACGCCGTGCAGACCGCCGGATACCTTGTAGGAGTTGTCGTCGAACTTACCGCCTGCGTGGAGGACGGTCATGATGACCTCGGCGGCGGAAACGCCTTCCTCTTTATGCACGTCTACCGGGATGCCACGGCCGTTGTCGCGAACGGTGATGGACTCATCCGGGTGGATGATGATGCTGATGTCGTCGCAATGGCCGGCGAGGGCTTCGTCGATGGAGTTGTCGACCACCTCGAACACCATGTGGTGCAGGCCGCTACCATCGTCGGTGTCACCAATGTACATACCGGGACGTTTGCGTACGGCATCCAGGCCTTTCAGCACTTTAATGCTCGTTGAGTCGTACGTATTTTCTTCGCTCAATGCCTTCACTCCCGATGGTCGTGGGTCTGGGTGATACGGCCCTGTTCCACGTGGAACAGAGCGACTGGCGTTTCCGTCTGCCAGCCTTCCCTCAATAATTCGTGGTCTACACAGGTGATGAACACCTGGCAGCGTAAGTCTTCCAGCAAGCGGCATAGCGCGCGGCGGTGGGCTTCGTCCAGCTCGGACGGCAAGTCATCCACCAGATAAATACACTGACCACGGCGGGCCTGGCTGACCAGATGCCCCTGGGCTATGCGCAAGGCACACACCACCAACTTCTGCTGCCCCCGGGACAAGATGTCCGCGGCGTTATGTGCGCCCAATCTGAGACGCAAGTCAGCACGTTGTGGTCCGGCCTGGGTATGGCCCATCTGCTGGTCCCGCTGCAGCGAGCCAGCCAACACGGTGCTCAGTTCCCGGTCCTTGTCCCAGCCTCGGTAATAGCTGAGCGTCAGGCCCTCAAGCTCAACCAGCTCGCTCAAGGTCTGCTCGAAGACCGGTTTCAAGGCTTTGATGTAAGCGCGGCGGTATTCATCGATTTCAGCGCTGGCCTGGCACAGTTCCCTGTCCCAAACCGCTTGCGAAACGGCGTCAAGTGTACCATGTCGCAGCCAAGAGTTTCGCTGGCGCAGCGCCTTCTGCAGGCGTTGCCAAGTCGTCATGAAACGCGGTTCCACGTGGAACACGCCCCAATCGAGAAATTGCCGACGAATCTTCGGTGCCCCCTCCAACAGACGGAAGCTGTCCGGGTTGATCAACTGCAATGGCAGGATCTCGGCCAGCTGTGCCGCGCTACGGGCGTTCTGCCCATCGATGCGGATCTGGAACTCGCCTTGCCGGTCCCGCGATATCCCCAGGGCACTATGGCCGCCTTCTGCCAGTTCCACCTGCCCGAACACGGTGCATGCCAGTTGATCGTACTGGATGACTGGTAATAGGCGGGTGCTGCGAAACGAACGGGCAAGCCCGAGCAGGTGCACGGCTTCCAGGACGCTGGTTTTGCCGCTGCCGTTGGCGCCGTAAAGGATATTGATGCGGGGGGAGGGGGAGAAGGTCACCGGGTGCAGATTGCGCACCGCGGTGACCGAGACGCGACTTAAGGACATCTAGCTTCTGCTGGGCATGATTACAGACGCATCGGCATGACAACGTAAGCCGAATCGTCGTTATCGGACTCTTGCACCAGCGCACTGCTGTTGGAGTCGGACAGGATCAGACGCACTTGCTCGGTGGTCATCACGCCAAGCACGTCGAGCAGGTAGCTGACGTTGAAGCCGATTTCCAGGGAGCCGCCGTTGTACTCAACGCCTACTTCTTCTTCCGCTTCTTCCTGCTCCGGGTTGTTCGCCTGGATCTTCAGCTGACCATTGGCCAGTTGCAGGCGGATGCCACGGTACTTCTCGTTGGAGAGAATCGCGGTACGGCTGAAAGCTTCGCGCAGCGCCTGGCGATCGCCCAGGACCAGCTTGTCGCCACCTTTTGGCAGCACGCGCTCGTAGTCAGGGAATTTGCCGTCTACCAGCTTCGACGTGAAGGTGAACTCGCCGGTGGTGGCGCGGATGTGGTGCTGGCCCAGCACGATGCTGACGTTGCCGTCCGGCTCGGTCAGCAGGCGGGCCAACTCTAGGATACCTTTGCGCGGCACGATCACCTGGTGGCGATCCGGCTGACCAATATCGGCCTGCATCGAGCACATGGCCAGGCGGTGGCCGTCGGTGGCGACGGCGCGGATGACGCCAGCCGACACTTCCAGGAGCATGCCGTTGAGGTAATAACGCACGTCCTGCTGGGCCATGGCGAAACTGGTGCGTTCGATCAGGCGACGCAATTTGCTCTGGTCCAGGCTGCAGGTCAGCGAACCCGGGCCTTCTTCCACAGTCGGGAAATCGTTGGCTGGCAGCGTGGACAAGGTGAAACGGCTGCGACCGGCCTTGACCACGAGCTTCTGCTCATCGACCTTGATGTCGATCAGCGCGTCGTTGGGCAGGCTCTTGCAGATGTCCATCAGCTTGCGCGCCGGCACGGTGATGGAACCCGGATCGGCCGGTTCTTCAAGTTGCACACGACCGACCAGCTCGACTTCCAGGTCGGTACCGGTCAGCGACAGTTGCTGGCCTTCGACAACCAGCAGCACGTTGGAAAGTACCGGCAAGGTCTGGCGGCGTTCGACGACGCCTGCGACCAGTTGCAGGGGTTTCAACAGGGCTTCGCGTTGAATGGTGAAATGCATGGTCTAGTCCCTTGCCTTAATAAGCTGCGCTGGTGGTCATCAAGTGGTCAGTGTACGCAGCAGGTTCTTGTAGTCCTCGCGGATGTCCGCGTCGGATTCCTTAAGTTCGTTGATCTTGCGGCAGGCGTGCAGCACGGTGGTGTGGTCGCGTCCGCCAAACACATCGCCGATTTCCGGCAGGCTGTGGTTGGTCAGTTCCTTGGACAGGGCCATCGCCACCTGACGCGGACGTGCTACCGAACGCGAACGGCGTTTGGACAGCAGGTCGGAAATCTTGATTTTGTAGTATTCCGCAACGGTTCGCTGAATGTTATCCACAGAAACCAATTTGTCCTGAAGTGCCAACAGATCCTTCAAGGATTCGCGAATCAACTCGATGGTAATGTCGCGACCCATGAAGTGCGAGTGAGCGATCACCCGCTTGAGGGCACCTTCGAGCTCACGCACGTTGGAGCGAATACGCTGAGCGATGAAGAACGCGGCGTCGTGAGGCAGCTCGACCTTGGCCTGGTCGGCTTTCTTCATCAGGATCGCGACCCGGGTTTCCAGCTCGGGCGGCTCGACGGCCACCGTCAAGCCCCAGCCGAAACGCGACTTGAGGCGTTCTTCAAGGCCTTCGATTTCTTTCGGGTAGCGGTCACTGGTGAGAATGACCTGCTGCCCGCCTTCAAGCAACGCGTTGAAGGTGTGGAAAAACTCTTCCTGGGAACGCTCCTTGCGGGCGAAGAACTGAATATCGTCGATCAGCAAGGCGTCCACCGAACGGTAGAAACGCTTGAACTCGTTGATCGCGTTCAGCTGCAGCGCCTTGACCATGTCGGCCACGAAACGCTCGGAATGCAGGTACACGACCTTGGCATTCGGGTTCTTCTTTAATAGATGGTTGCCCACCGCGTGCATCAAGTGGGTCTTACCCAAGCCTACGCCACCATAAAGGAACAGCGGGTTGTAGCCGTGCTTGGGATTATCCGCGACCTGCCAGGCTGCCGCGCGGGCCAGTTGGTTGGATTTACCTTCGACGAAATTCTCGAAGGTAAAGGTCCGGTTCAGGTAGCTGGTGTGCTTGAGCGCACCTTCGACCTGGACGGTGCGCTGTTCGGCCCGCACTGGCGCCTGCTGGGAGCTGGCACCGGCCATCGGGTCGAAGCTGTCCCGGGAGGGTTCTTCGCTGACCTCGGCGACCTTTTGTGCGTTGCGTTTGCTCGGGGCGGGCGCGGGTGCCGGGGCAGCATGGTTGTTAACCGGTGCCGTTGCAGCCTGCTGGGCCTGTGACGCCGCGGCGGCCAGCGGCGCGTTGGGTGCGGCGCGCGGTGCCGAGCTGCGCTTGCTGCCTATTAATAAGGACAACGCAGGCGCCATGCCATTGCCATGCTCGTCGAGCAGTTCCATGACCCGGCCCAGGTACTTTTCGTTGACCCAGTCGAGAACGAAACGGTTCGGTGCATAGACACGCAACTCGTCGCCTTCGGCTTCGACCTGTAGTGGACGGATCCAAGTGTTGAATTGTTGGGCAGGCAGCTCATCGCGCAAAAGCTCCACGCACTGCTGCCAAAGTTCCACTGACACGGATATCCCCTAAGTTGAAAGCCGGTGAGGCAAAAACAAGCGGCCATTGTAGCGATCAGACGCCCACTTATCCACATGCAGCTTGCTGATCGCCCATGATTTATCAATGCGTTAACTGCAAGAAAGACGACGAGCGGTCGGTGGATAAGCTCTGTGGATAACCGGGTCTGAGGTCGTTGCACAAGTGGGGGCGAAAGTCG